>CAWDMH010000034.1:0-206824 GCA_963803365.1 uncultured Planctomycetaceae bacterium | reverse complement strand
GAGTGCCCTGTGCCACACCGGCTCAGTTTCTCATCGCCTGGGCAAGCCAGCCAGCGTTGCCGACATCGAAAGCGCCGTCGGCGGCCATAAACTATTCGCCGATTCGGTGGATCGCTTGCTGCAACACCTGCGGGCCAACGGGATCGACATCGATCACCAGCCGACGGTCGCACTCGGCACGATTTGACGATGAACCCGGAATCCGAGACGTTCGTCGACAATCCGGACGCCAATAAGATGCTCACCCGCGAATATCGTAAACCCTACGAAATACCGCACATTTGACACAAGCAGCGTTGCGCGACTGCCCGGCAACTTTAAATCGCACGCATAATAAATCTGGTTCTTGTGATTGACCGAGCAATGTGTAGCGGACCAGTCGTGATCCCGCCGGGACAAGCCCGACGGAGATCGGGTTGAGCGCGGACATTATTTTGCGTTGGGTCCTTTGGGTGGACGATGCGCAACTTGAATCAATGGGTAGCCGACGAGACCTCTTGCGAATCGGCGCGTTCGTTTGCCAAAGTTTCGTTGCCATTGAATTCCGCCAGCGTCATCGGCGAGTCCGAAACGGCGGTTCGACGTTCGACGCGGCTGAGTGTCCAGAATCCACCAAGAACAATCAACCCAGCAACCACTCCGACGTACCAAATCAACTGATGATGCACCTTATAGCACGCCGAGCCCAACAGCGACCCGGTCACAAATGATGCCGAAACGGTCATGCTGTACAATGCGAGGAAGCGGCTCCGACTGGGGCCTTTGGTTCGCTGGCCGGCAAACGCCATCGCCTGCGGCATCGCCAGCATTTCACCCATCGTCCATACCAACACGCTGGCGAACCCGATCCAATACCCGCGGCCGAACAACAGGACCGAGAACCCAGTGCACATCAAATAACTGCCGACGGCGATTGTCTTGAGCAAGTCCCAGCGTTCAATCGCGTGGACCAAGAGCATCTCGAACAAGACGATGACCGTCGTGTTGACTCCCATCAGCGTTCCGATCTGCCATTCCACCAGCCGGAAACTCCTGCTCCAAGTAGAGCGGAAATGTGCTGAGAATCTGAAAAAAGATCGTGAAGCTGATCAGCGTGAACAGCAAAAACAGAAGAAACGTGCGATCGCGCAGCGGCGATTCGGCTCGCTCCCTGGTACCGCCGTCCAGCGACCGCTCCCCGGCAACTTTCTTCGCAGGAATCAACCACCACAACGTCAACCCGGCGAGCAAGCAGGTGGCCGCATCAACCCAGAAAAGCAGCAGGTAGCTGTACATTGCCAGCCAGCCGCCGACGACTGGACCAACCGTGAATCCTAGATTGACAGCCAAACGATTTAACGCAAACCCACGTCGCAAGGTCGCCGGAGTGCAGCGCTTGTAACAGCCGTCGCATTCGCGGGGCGAAAGACTTCGGCAACGAAACTTACACCGACCAGCGTGATCGCAAACGGGGCGTAGCCGCGCATCGTCGACAGCAGGATGAAGCCGGCAGCGTTCAACAGCAACGACCAAAACTGGACGCGAAAAGCACCGATTCGCTCGGTCAGCCAGCCGCCGGCATAATTGCCCAGCAGGCTGCCCACACCGTAAAACGCCATGACCAACGCCGCATACTCGTCGCCGTAGTGCATCACTTTGCTAACGTAGAGTGCCAAGAACGGCATCACCATCGACCCGGCACGGTTGATCAGCAACACCAAAGCCAAAATCCAGACCCTTGCGGGCAGCCCGCTAAAGGCTCGGTGGTACGCTCGGATCATTTTTTGGAGTAGGCTCATATGCAGCGATAGAGACAGTTTTCAATCCCAGGTTCGCCGACCAAAGATCAAAAAGCAAGAATCAGCCCGTCTGCGAAATTCTACTCAGTTTTCTGTCGCGTGAGTCGACGCCTCGCTCCGATTGTTGCAGTCATGTTGTCAACAGCGGCAAAGATTGTGCGCAATCGCTTCGACGAATGGCGGGACTCAAGGCGAATGTCACTACGAATCGAACATGATCGCAAGCATTCCAAAGACTTCGCGGGAATGACATTCAGCACGGTTGTTGAGACGAGTCGTTTATCAAGGGACTGCTAGACACCGATATCCCGGTATCTACGGTACGCGCCGCAACACAAATGCAATTCCGCAGTGCTCAGCGACAACGAACGTTCGCCGCGCGCGATCGCATGCCCATTAAAGGTCAGATCGAATTAGAAATCGGAGATCACTTCCCTGCCATCGCGCGTCCCCAACGCCCGCCAGGTATTCTGATCGATCGACGCACTGATGGTATGGACTGAACCGCCCACCATGACGACTTGGACCAATTTCCCGGCGTGGTAGCTGCGACTGGTCATCGCGGCATAGCTCGGCTGCGTCGCACTTTTTCCTTCGGCCTTTGTCACCAGGTCAATGTCATATTCAGTGCCGCCGTTCGTATAGGGGACTTTGGTGTTGGGAGTCAACGTGGTGGTGAACGAAGACTGAAACGACGGCGAGTCGGTCCACTCGGTATGAGCGGTCTCCCCCTTAAACGTTCCAGTTGCCGCCAAGGCCAATACGGCTGCGGCGTCCGCGGGCGGAGGAGCATTCTCTGTCGTGGGGTTCGGGGTATCGCGAACGTATGGCTGAAAGGCTTTTACCTCGGCGAAGGCCAGGGTGTTGGATAGTCCATCCGCGAAATCTGCCGCGCGATTAAAGTGATTGACGGATATGGCGCCGTCGCTGTAGTAGTTCGAGACGGGCGACCAAATAAACCAGGTCCCGAAGTTCGCCCCATACGTCATCGGGTAGGTGGTCTTGCTACTCGTAGTCCGCTCGTGGTCGTTGACTTCATCGGGGCAAATGTAGGTGGCGATGCGTTGCTTGATCACCTCGAGTTGGTTCGAGGGCTCTTCGTCCAGATCAATCTGCGAGTACAAGTTTCCTTGCTCCAGGAAAGGCAACAAGCGGGCTTGGACTGAATACTGATCGCCGCTGGCGCCGGAATACATCGCCGGCCACCGGAAACTTTTGCGCCACGCTTTCATAGTTCAACAGAGCCAATCCCATTTGGCGAAGATTGTTGCCGCACTGGGTCCGTCGAGCTGCTTCGCGAACCGCCTGCACCGGCCGGCAACAGCAGTCCGATGAGAATCCCGATGATGGCGATAACCACCAACAACTCGATCAGCGTGAAACCATTCCGTTTGCGCATGTTTGGACCCTTTATCAACAACTTTTTTCTTGCAGCAGGCGTTGCCTCGACGTGCTCGAAACTCATTCACTAAATCCAACCGGACGGCACGTGCGGACGGGCGTCACCGATAAAGCGTGTCGCCGGCGCACGCGATCCAATCCGTCATCCGCCGCTCAGTCGCGTGGAGTCAAAGCCGAATACGATTCGATTATTATGGATAGCCCAACGCAACATTGCTAGTTCCTGCGGGATTGACATGGCGTCGGCGCAGAAACTAGAATGGTTCTCGCGTCGGAAGCATCGGCTGCCGGGTTCAACCAAGTGCCGTGACTCGTCCAATGAAATGGTTGTTGATTGCAATCGCGGTCGTTGCGATCTCGTTGATCTTTAATTTGCCTTTATTGGCTTATTCCGTGGCGATTGCCGCGCTGGTTTTCTTTTTCACGCAAGGGCTGACGCGTCGCTGGACGACTCATGTCTCTGGGGAGCGGACTTGCGATCAATCGACCGCACGCATCGGCGATCTGGTACCGGTCCGAATCGTTGTGCGGAACGACGGGCTTCTGACCATTACATGGCTATTGGCCGAAGATCTTTTGCCCCAACAGCAACTCGATACAGCTCGCCCGCGACTCTCCGTGGTCGGCACGCGAATCGAAGTGGCCAAGCTCAAGCCGGGCCAATCGATGACGCTGAATTACGAGATTCGCTGCCAGGTTCGCGGCTTCTATCAGATTGGTCCGAGCGTGATCGAGTCGGGCGATTTCTTCGGCTTTCAGCGTCGTTATCGCGTGATCGGTCAACCCAATTACCTGCTAGTCTATCCCAAGGTCGTTTCGATCGAAGGTTACGACATCCAATCCCGGCGACCGATTGGCGAAGTCGTCATGTCGCACCGACTGTTTGAGGACCCAACGCGGATTTCCGGCGTTCGACAGTACCAAAATGGGGACCCCTTGTCGCGGATCCACTGGCGTGCGACGGCCCGAACCGGCGAATTGCAGTCCAAGCAATATCAGCCGTCAACTCTTTCCGGAGCGACGATCGTTTTGGACTTTAATCGCGCTGCATTCGATCCCCGGCACGAACCGTTTCGCAGCGAGTTGGCGGTGACCGCAGCCGCCAGTATCGCCAACGCCCTGCACGAAATGAACGTGCAATTCGGACTGGTCAGTAACGGCGTCGACGCCGCTGACCGCATTCGCCGTACGGGATGGGTCGGGGACTGGCGAACTCGCGATGAATCGCGGCAAAATACCGCATTGAGCGATTCATCCGATCGGTTACAACCGATCGTGGTACCGACGCGAAAGGGCCCGGGACAGATCACTCAGATCATCGAGACACTGGCTCGCGTCGAGCTGAGCGACGGGCTGGACCTGATTTCGTTATTGGCCGAGACGACTCAGCGGATGCCCGCCGATGCATCGGTGATCGTCATCGTTAGCGAGATTTCGCTGCCAACTGCCGTGGCTCTGGGCATCGTGCGGCGCAGCGGCTTCGCCGTGACGGCCATCGTCAATAGCTATGACCTGGAGCATTTCGCGCGAATCAGCGGACGGCTACTCGATCAAGGGATCCGGTCGCATTTGCTCCGCGAAGAGGAATCGGTCGCTTGGATTTGCCGAGACCAAATGGTCACTCGCTGAAGATCATTGGGACAGCGCTAGTTTGCGGTAAGGTTGAACGGCAAACCCAACGAGCTACGTTTTTCTTTTTGAAGCGGAGCGGCGCAAGCCGCCTGGTAATTTGCCGTGTGGATGCCAATGCAACCGGACGGCTCGCGCCGTTTCGCTACTTTTTCAAAGAGCTGTTAAACGACTTGAGGCGAATCCGGAGGCCAAAATAATGCTCAGTCGAGTTGTTGCGGGGAGTCCATCTCCAATCGAACCGTTTCGTCGGCTGCAAATGGGTTCGAGCGCATCGCATTCACTCGGATGTCGATCGCGGCCAAACACGCACGAGATGCCGAATAGAGCGCGCGCCTCGGCGGAAATGAAAGTTCGTCCTCGTCGAGTTCATCAATCGACAGATCGACCTCTAGACCGCCGGTGATATCCCAATCATGATCCGCGTCGCTGAAGCTTTGATCGACAATGGCGAATCTTGCTTGGTGGCCAACCGCCAGCGAGGTCCAGCCGGCGTGTGCGATGCCAAATTCTCCGGTCGCAGTTTGTTCGCCGCGAAGCCATCGCCCTCGACCTGCCTGATCGGTTGACCAGCCGACCTCGACGTCAGTCCCCGCAAACTCGCAAAGCCCCGTCGAGGGGTCGACGTATCCGCAGGTAAACCGTACCGGCTGATCGCCGTTACTGACCGACATGAGTGTCTCAAAGATGGCGTCAAATAGCTCGACCGCCGATCGGCAATGCGTGGCGTGGGCGCAAAAGCCGTTTGCAAAACCGTGGCCGCCAGGCTGGCCAGCCCCGTGGTCTCGAGTGCGAAACCGACCACGAAGGCGAGTTGCCCTCGACGACAAATCGACCAGTCGTAAACGGCGCCGGCCAAACTGACGTCGCGTTCGCCTTTAGCGGTCTGACCGCTGATCTTCAACTCATCGATCGGCGGAGGGATATTGGGCAACCTGGGTCCTGGCGTCCGGATCGATTCGGCCGCGACTCGGTTTTGATGTCGAATCGACTGCACCAAGGCAAACCGTTCGAGTTCGGCTGCAATTCTGCCGGCAAGAATCTCCAGCATGTTTGTTTCGCGTCCGTCGAACGGCCGGGACGTTGCGGAAAACACCCACATCGTTCCGAGCAGATTGTTGGCCGATGAAATCGGCAAGCACACGGCCGCGCCGCAGGTTCGCGGAATCTGCCACTGCTGGTACCTGGTCGCGTCTTCCAAAACGACCGCGTGTCCTAACAAAGCTTCCAGATCGGCTTTGCAACGGCTCAACTCGCGAGAGCATTCGAGATCACCGGCCCCATGAGGTCCAACCTGACAACGCAGGTCGAGTTGGCGCGTGGCGTCATCCAAAACGTAGAGTCCCGCCGAGTCGCATCCGACGAAATCCACCGCGGTTTGCAAGATCGATTGCAGCAGGACGGCAAGCTTTTCCGCGGAATCCGTGTTGTCGCTAACGGGGATGCCAGTGGCTAACAAGGCGTTTTGTCGCCAAATTTGTTCGCGACATGAATCGAGTTCTACCAAGATCTGGTTGAGCGAGCCGACGAAGGCATCACACGTACCGCGATTGAGCGGCCGAGCGCCAGTCGCAAGGCGTTTGGAAATGTCGTCAATCATCAGCTTTCCGGCTCGCGGTGCATTGACGGCGCCGCCGCATTGTCGCCGGACTTGGCTGGCAGCGGTTTCTTGATAGGCTAACGTCCAGCCCGTCAGACCCTCGAACTGGTTGGCTAATTCGGTAAAGCCCGCCAGATTGCTGGCCGCGTCATTACCCACCGTGTCTTCGACGTAGATTCGCAGTCTGCCTAGATTTGGTTCAAGCATAGGGTGTGGTTTTTAGTTAAAGACGCAAGTCACCATCATCCCTGACGCCGAACGATGCTATCCTGTCTCGCAAATCGTTATCGGTTTCCCAGCCCGCCGGGTTTGACCAGTTTGACGCAATGTCGAACAACCGTTAGGCGCTGCACGAACGCTACGCCTAAGCAGCCCGTTGAAAAAAGACATACCTCAACAACCGTGGCGAAGGTTATTCCCGCGAAGCCTGTCCCAGCAGAGGCGGGTGACGGGAATCCAACGGAAATCAACACTTGCAATAATGGATCCCCGCCTTCGCGGGGATGACGAATCCTTTTTCAACGGGCTGCAAAAACCAATGAGCGACGTCGACGCGAACCAACCCACCGCCGAGCGAGTTGAGAACGACAGCCTGAATCGTCCGCTGGAGGTGTCGCTCACCGACCCGTCGTTGCGTGGAAGGGTTCCTCCAGATCCGCTGCCGCGCAATGTTCGAGTCCTCGGCCTCGTCAGCCTCACCAATGACATCGCCAGCGAAGCGATTTATCCGTTGCTGCCGGCGTTCTTGTTTCAAGTACTCGGTGGAAACCGAGCCGTACTGGGAATCATCGAAGGGGTTTCCGAATCGTGGTCGAGCTTGTTAAAGCTGTACTTCGGCAAGATTTCCGATCGTCTGCGCCAGCGGAAATGGATTGTGGGACT
Organism: uncultured Planctomycetaceae bacterium; assembly: GCA_963803365.1. Lineage (GTDB taxonomy): Bacteria > Planctomycetota > Planctomycetia > Pirellulales > Pirellulaceae > JANMEB01. Next base: position 199,534 of record CAWDMH010000034.1, on the reverse strand, counting down.
CGGTTACGCAATGTCGGCAATCGGTCGGCCGTGCATAGGAATCGTGACTTCACCCTGGCAGTTGTTTGCTGCGCGGATACTGGATCGATCTGGCAAGGGGGTTCGAACAGCGCACGCGGGATGCTTTGATTGCGGATTCCACACCGGTGCGAATGCGGGGCCGCGCCTTTGGTTTTCATCGAGCTATGGATCATGTTGGTGCCGCGATCGGACCGCTGCTGGCGACCGCCTTCTTGCTGTGCTGGCCCGGTCAATTGCGAGGTCTGTTTCTTCTGACCGCAATTCCCGGCGTGGCCGTGCTGATGATTTTGCTGATCGGCCTGGGGCAAGACCCCCGAAGAAAGGCTTTAGAGAAACCGGAATGTTCGGCCCATTCCAAAGCGCCGCAGGGGTTTCGAATGAGTTTATTGATGTTCGCGCGGAAAATCGGCTCATACTTCAAGCCGTCATTCCGCGGATCCCGGGCTTCCGTTGGTCGCCCCGGTACCGTTGCCACGCAAACGTCAGTAGCGGGCCTCACGCCCACTTTCCGACGGTATCTGACCGCGCTGTTTCTGTTTTCCCTCGGCAACTCAAGCGACATGTTCTTGATGGTTCGCATGCAGGAGTTGGGGGTACGTCTCAACTTGATCCCGATCGTTTGGTTCGCGCTGCACGTTCTGAAAGGAGCAGGAAACTTGATCGGGGGACGACTGACGGATCGAATTGGCGCACAGGTTGCCGATCCAGTGGGGTTGGGCGATTTATGCATTGACCTACTTGGGTCTCGGATTGGCAACCTATTGGTGGCAGGGGTGCTTGTTACTGGCGATGTACGCGGCCTATTATTCACTCACCGAATCGGCCGAGAAATCGTTTGTCACACAGTTGGTGGGAGAGGAGAATAAAGGACAGGCATTTGGCTGGTTTCACTTCGTGGTCGGTTTGAGTGCACTGCCGGCCAGTCTGTTTTTCGGATTCCTGTACCAGATCAGCGGTCCGTTAGCGGCATTCGGTTTCGGCGCGGTCACATCGCTGGCGGCGACTGTGATGTTACCGCGACCCAATCGCTAGTGCTTTGTCAACGTAAGCGTACACGGGTTGCCAATGCGTTGCCCATGTTTTTAGGGGGTCAGGCACATTTTCGGCGGGTCATGCGACGTTCTAGTACCAATAATTGGGCCGAAAATGAGCCAGACCCCGGCGCTGAACTGTTACTTTGTCAACTCTTAATCATAGGGTTGACAGTGAAGGCTTTCGCTCCGCGAAAGCACGACCTTTCGCGGAGCGAAAGGCTACAATGTTGGTTTGCCACAGATGGCGAAATCAAAACATTGGTCGCTATCGGCCTCGTTTGGGCCGCCGGATCTTGGATTTCTTGTGCCGGGCGATGTTGCCTTCGACGATCGGCCCGATCGCTTCGACCCAGGTTGGAAACTTAACGCTTTTGAGATCCGATTTGCGTTCGGGTTTGGAATCGTCGCGATCTAAGGATTCCTCGTCGATCTCGGCCTCGAACGACTCGTCGGGGCCTCTGATGCTGATGGTTTCGCTGGATTGGGTTGGACTGCGTCGTCGTCGATTCCGCCGCCGTCGGGGCTCCCCTGTGCCGCTGCCCGGGACCGACTCGGCGCGGTCCGACTCAGCCGATTGTGGCCGCTGGGTCGTCTCCTCCGAACTATCTGTTTGCCTTGCGGGCCTTGAACGACCTTGACGCCGAGGCCGACGCGGTTCGTTTCGGTGCACATTGCTTGACAGTTCTTCGACCTCGAATTCGACAATCTCGTCGTCGGTGTCGAAATCAAAGGACTCTTCGATCACCTCTTCCGGGTTTTCGTCTGGACGGCGGTCGTCGACAAATTCAGCGTCTGTGATGTTTCCGACTGGAACGAACATGTCCGAAGGGACTTGTTCCTGTCGCGTTTCGTCGGGGTCCGGCGCCATATCGTCCAGCAGACCTTTGCCAAACAGATTATCCTCGACCTCGTCCGTCACGGGCAAGATTTTCTTGGGAGGGCGGTCCCTTTTTGCCGGATGCCTTGTTCGTTGAGACGGAACTTGCTGCGAGGGCTTTTCCGATTCCTCAAATTCGGTGGGATCCATCGCGACGCCTAATGAACTGGCCAAACCCAACCAATGCGAAGCGTCGTCATCTGCGGTTTCAGCGGGGCGAGGCCGAACGCTCGACGTCCAATTCATCGAGGTCGTCGTCCAGGGGCGTTGCGTCGTCGTCCGCCTCGTCAATAAACTCATCATCCAACTCATCCAATTCGAAGGCGTCGGGCCGTTCGAGTTTGATGTCTTCCGATGCAAGCCGCGGTTCGTCGACGCCCGAAGTATCCGATGCCGTTGATTCCAATGCGTCCTCGTCGAGGTTCTCCAGATCCGACAAATCCAATTCCTCGTCGCTGGGTTCGTCAGGCCGTTCGGCCGTCCCACCAAAATAGTCAAATAGATCATTCGACACTGTCGTACTCCTGACGCGGCAATTTCGCTTGCCGAAAAACGCGGCACCGAGGCCGTTTCCGATACCGACTCGCCTGACTTGCGGCCATCAGACCCGCGCCGGCATTATACTCGCCGGATCGCTGGCGGAAAACGTGACTCATTCACCCGCCGCGAACAAAAAAAGGCCCATCTTCCGATGAGCCTTTTGCTGCCGACTGAGCAACTTGTTGAATTATTGAACCGTGGCCTGTCCGCCCCGCGTCAGAATCAGGCTGCCATTGTCGGCCACATCGAACATAGGTCGATGGTAGTACTCGTACCAACACGAACCTCGCATTCGATAGGAAACTCCCAAAAAGATATTCCAAGCATCTTGTTTGTCGCCGTCCGGCAGGACGTAGGTAAATCCCGACTTCAATGCCAGGTGTTCGGACATCGCCAAGTCGAAGTTGCTGCCAACGACTCCTAGGCCATCATCGGTCGACCCGACTTCAAATTCGGCAAATCCGCCGTAACAAGCGGGTTGGCGATAGAAAACGCGATAGGTGTCCAAAGCCGCTCGGTTGAAGTCCGGATTGTTGGGATCCTGAAAGTCCTGGACGCCGTTTGTAAAGCGAAAACCCAACACCGATTGGCCCGGCCACGCCCAACTCAGTTCACCCCGGACTTGAACGATCGACGGATCGAAGTGCCAACTGGCGTCGAGAACGTCGGCCACCACGCCGCCTTGCAAGCCATAGTCGACTCGACGGAACAACCCGGTCGTATAAAACACCTGATGGTTTACCGCCCCGTTTGGATTGTCCGCGAAGTTTGAATGCGAAGAGCTGATGCCGAATTGACCTGACAGCAAACCACACGTCAGCCAGTTCAGCGGCATTCCGGTATTAAAACCGGCCTGAAAGCCAAAACCAGAATTGTCGGTCAGTCCCAAACTCTGAAACGCGTGGGAGCCGACGAAGAACTCGCTGTTGTAAATAATCCCGCCCATGCAATCGAGCCAACATCGAGGCCGACCGCTGTCGCCGGGCACTCCGCATCCACACGACGAGTTGCCGCCATTGTTGAACCAATCGGAGCCGATGGAATCGCCGCAACTCGCGCAACCGGTGCCCACAGGTTCGGTACCCATGGTGGGTTTCCGCCGGATTGAGCTCGTCGGATATGACCGGCCCAATCACCGGAGCTTCTTGCGGTTGGATCAACGACTCCGTTGGCGCGGGTGTTGGATCCTGCCGAAGATGCCGCGGAACATAGCTTGTCCGAGCCACCGGACCGGTCGTTGGAACGCGCAGGAAGTTAGTATTCGATGCTGCTTCTTGCTCATCTTGGATTCGCTTGGCTTGCCCGTTGCGGATTTGGTTGCCAATGAACGATTCACGCATTTGTGCGGTAACCGGTGGCGCCGGCTGCCGAAATTGGCTCCCATAAGTTTGGTTCGCTTCCTGTGGCCAACACCGGCTACTGAAGGCCGCGACGACCAATATGGCGAACAAGGTTGGCCGAATCATCTTAACGCTCATGGATTCATCCTTTGAATTCAGGGCAAGCCCACTGGACAGGTGGCTGGAAAAATCATCGGAACCGGCAGAGTCTGATCTTTTGGAAAAGTCTTCATAATCCGAAAATTTCACGAATCTTGCCCAAACTCACCGAACCAGCTAGCGAGCGGGGGCTCGAATTTCACGTAGGCGTTCGAAGTCCAAGTCGTTGCTATGTCGCAGATTGGGCGCCTTGGCGATGGCAGACGTAGCTGGCTGGAAAGCTGGCAGAAGCAAGTGCTGATGCGGATTCTGTGGGCTGATTCGTTGAGTCGGATTTTGCAAACGGCACGTTTTGCTCGGTCGACTGGGCAACAAAACTGGAAATGATTATCCAGCATTTGGCCACTTTTTTTCCGCGCAACGATAATTATCACTCCATTAAACGCCAACAATGGTGGTATCGAGTTTGACGTACTGGGTGTATTCGGCAAAAAAGAGAAAAACGGTTGCGAATCGGCTATAATCTGGCTTGCCGAGCAAAACCGCGAAACAAACTGGAATTGATTATCAGATAAGAAGAGAACGACACGGAGAAGTCACATATCGGTTTTGATCCGCCAATTGGCGATGACTTGATCGGTAATAGCCGTGAGGGAACGCGGCCAGCATTCAGTCCGGTGGACTGAACCCGCTTGGGTTTCTGCCTCGTTTCTTGCGGTTTGCATGAAGACTGTTGTTCCAATTGAACATGGGCGACGCGGCTCAGCAGCTTGGGGACTATCGCTGCTGGAGTTGTTGGTCGTTCTGACCATTCTGATCGCCTTGGGTGGCATCGTTGTTGCCACTCTACCGGGAGTTCTGCACCGGACCGAGGTGGCAACCGCAGCTGCAAATCTGCCTCAGATTGATGACAGCATCCGGCAGAACATCATGATGAACCAAGGTCGGATTGGCAACCGGTTCGACGCGCTGGTGATTGGGGGGAATTCTTTGGACGGGGATGTCCCCGCCTATCTAGGGGATCGAGGGCAATTCTCGACCGCGAGCCTGACCGCGGCGGATGTAGCGGCTTTGAAAAAAGTGGGGCTTATCGAGTTAGTACCGGCGGTTCAAACGACAAACAACGCGACATTTTCGTCTCACGATCAGCCGCCGGTCAAACTGGCGGCCGATTCCAAGGTTTGTGTTCTGGCGGGGGCCAACTTGGACGAAATCCTACGCCGAAACTGGAATATCAGCTTGGATCAGACTTCGAAGTTCATGGTTGTGGGGATTGGCCGCCAATGCAGCTTGGTTGGGGCGGGTGACAAGGCGTTGTTTCCCGAGGCGCCTGTCCATTTTTCCGAGAGTCAAGCTTCGAGTCCGCAAGCGGTTTACTCGAGATATTTGCTTGTTATTCAATTGTCCATCGTCTCCGAGCGAACCGTAACCGCTCGGTATATCGGTACGTGTGTTGCATCAGTCGATGGTCTTCGAACCATCGGCAGCGAACTGGAGGAACACTACACCACTCAAAACTGATCGAAACGGACTTGTTTTGTGGCGCTGTCAAAAACGCTGCGGACGCTTGGCCCGATCGATCGTTGTTGTTTCCGAAAGATTGAATGAGCGTGCACGGATCGAATCCTCGTCATTTGGAATTGAATCATGTTACACGAACAAAAAGAGAGGTCCGCCGGGAGGCCGCGGCTTGGCAGTGTCGTGCGCCCGGCGCTGACGCTGCTTGAAATGTTGATCGTTTTGACGATCTTGACCGCCACGGCGATTATTGTCGTACCGATGCTATCGGTGCGGATTGAGAGTCCGCAGGGCAAACCGCTTTCGGCCGATGAGATTGTTACGCAATCCACGTTGACCGTGGTTCGCGATGCGATTGTCGGAGAGGACGGCGTGATCGAGAACTTGGCGCATGCCCCGGACGCAATTCCTCGCAAGCTGAGTGAATTGCTTTCGGACAAACCGCCCGAACACATCGAGCGATCGGCGCCCAGCTAACCAAATACGATCCGGCGATTCGGATTGGCTGGCGTGGACCGTATTTATATCCAACTGGGAAATCCAAGGATGGGAAGCCGGCCATCGTCGACGCTTGGGGCAACGAAATCGAATTGCAGGTCGATTTCAACGAAGATGGCGTGGTGGACCAGGAAGAATCTCAGTACATGCGGATTGTGTCGGCCGGACCCAACGGGACGGTCGATACGCCCTCGGACGTCAACAACATGAAACCCGGATCGGACACCCAGCGCGAGTTGACATTGGACAAATGCGGCGATGACCTCGTCATGTTTGTGAAAGTTCCCGACTTTCGACAATGAGACCGGAAAGGACTCAGGATCGCACGCAAGATAACTTCGCCTGGAGTCCTCGCCCTCACGGAAGAGGTTGGGTGAGGGTTAACAAAATCGGGAAGTTGTTTTGCCTGCGATCCTCAGCGAACCGAGCCGATCGCCCGAACCAACGTTGCTGTGGCGAGACGTGCGAATGATTAGTCAATGGACGACTCGAAACTCTGTCAAACTTGAACCAATTCGAATGTACCGATTGTCTCTCCGACCCGGTCGTCCGGCGGTCGCCGCTGGTTTGCGTACGGCGGGGGGGCGTCGCTCCGCGTCTGGGTTGACGCTTTTGGAATTGGTCGTCGTGCTGGTCATCTTATCGATTGTGGCGACGGCAGCGGTTCAGGCATTGCAACCGCGGGCCGAAAACGCTCGATACGAAACGACTCGTTCGACGCTCGACAACATTCGGCTGGCAGCGATTGGCGCACCCGGCCGAACGGCAGGCGGACGGAACCCCGCTGATTCAAGGCTTTGTCGCCGACGTCGGCCGTTTGCCGCGCCGCGCCGCGGCCGCGACGAATTCTGATGTGGTGGACCCGTTCGATGAACTCTGGGACACTCGGTCGTCGCTGGCACGGTCATTTCCATACCAGTTTCGCTCGGGTCCGAAAGAACCCAAGGATTTTTCGCAGGTCCAACTCGCGTGCGGTTGGCGCGGCCCTTACCTGCAACTCGGTTTGGGAATACCGATGGTTCGCGACGGATGGGGGCAGGTTTTTCCAGCGTCTTCGGACGAAAAAGTCATCTCCCAGTTGCATTGGCAGTCCCCCACAAACCCGGAATGGAAGTTGGACTTGGATTTGACTTCCGCGCGCCGCCTCGTTATCCGGCAACGTGATCAGTGATGTCGAAATCACCGAACCCGTGGAGGTGAGTCTCCTGGCCCCAGACCCGGAGACCTCCTTGAGCGAACTGGCGGTATTTCCCGACGAAGACAAAGTGGACAAGACGTTCACGTTTACGCATGTTTCGATCGGCCTTCGGGCGGTTGTCGTCCAAATTGGGCATCATACGATTGTGAAATATGCATACGTCCCGCAAGGGGGAACGTCGTTGATTGTCGATGTGACCTCGATCTCGCAGACGGCCGACAAGCCAGACCACAAGGAGTAGTCTTTTCGATCGCATGAACACGCGTCCCGCATATACGATTTTCTTGATCACGTCAGCCGAGGTCGTGCGCCACCGATTTCGAGAATCGGACCGGACCACCCTGTCTATTTGTCCGCCATCGGGTGGAGGCGGGCCGGGACTTATTGGCGGCGGTCGATCAAGCGGTCGTGGAACATCGATTTGTTGGACGCACGTTGTTTGTCCTGACGTCGCAATTGCCCTCGCAAATCCTCGGGTTTCCAACAGCGTCGGTGCTGAAGATGGAAGCCGACGAGTTGTCCGAGGCGATGAAGTACGAAATCGAAACGCTCGCCGGAATTGAAATCGAGAATCTCTTGTTGGCGTCGCGTCCGGCAAGTTTGATCGATGATGGCGAAACGCGTTTTTGGGTCAATGCGATTCGACAGACAGAGTACCAGGAATTGGTGCGACGGCTCGTCGTGTTGGGCGCCAAGTCCGTACTTGTCGCCCACCCGGCGGGGCTCATGCAGTTCGATCCGACCACGCCCGGCGTGCGACAGGAGATTTGGGGGTCGATGGTTTTTGAGTTCGACCAGGCAACGCAGCGGTTGAATCAAATCCGACGCGCACAAGACCTCGTCGGAAACGCCGATCCCGACGCCTGCTGGGTGCGCGGTGACGGCTTGCTCGATCTGGCCATTCCACCGTCCGTGGACCTGAGCGATACCGAGACGTTAAAACGAGGGTTGGCGTCCGCGATCAAGGAGTTGGCCTCACTGAACCGATCGCGCATCCCCATCATTCAGCCGGATCGCAAGCGTGCGGCCGTCAATCTGCGGCCCATGATTACGGCCTTATTAGCGGTGGTTGCGGCGATGGGATGCTACTGGCACCGCAACGTGGCTACGAATTACTCGGATTGGTTTGACAAGCAGACAACGATCCTGGCGCAACCCGCGGCAGACAAGAAACAGTACGACGCCGAAATCGTGAAGCTATTGGAACAACAATCGCAACTGGAGACCGACGCCCTCACCGCCGGTACGGAACTGAAGCGCGTCCAGTTTTTTTTGGACCACCAGACCGATCGCTATCCCAAGCTGCTCAAGATGCTGATCGATTTGCGATCTCCCGAAATGGTGATCCAACAACTCACGCCGGACAAGATCGGATTGATTGTCGGCGGCATTGCATTTGACGGTAAAGCGGTTTCGGACTTTGCGCACGAGCTGGGGTCCTTGACGACGGCACTTGGCTGGAAGGTGTCCGGCGACCGGTTAGAGGGGGAACAAAAGATGGAGACTGGCGGGCCGTGGAATTTTCAGGTCACGCTGCAAGACATCGGTCCGGCGGATGCACCGGTCGTTCCCGAACGAGTCGTCACCAAGAACGAATGAATCGGAGAGGTTTCGATGACAGCCCTACAATCGCCTAAGCGACGCGAACGGTTCCTGCTGGTGTTGTTTCCAGCGGCGCTGATTTTGGCGGTTTACTCTATATTCTTCGCGATTCCGGCGCAACGCAAACTACAGGAACGGCAGGCCAAATATCGTGCTGCGCAGGACGTGGCCATCAAACCGTATGACGCCGACCTTTCACGCCAGAAGCTGGAGAATACCAAGTTGGGCTTGCAGCGGCTCAAATCGAACATCGCCGCCAACCGCGCACGACTTCGCGAAATCAGCCAGGCTTGGCGCCATACCGACAACCGCTTGGCGACTCTTCAGCAAATCACGGAAATGCTCCGCGACCACGATTTGTCCGTCGTCTTTCAGGGTTTCAAAAATGAACAGGAACTGTCCAACTACAACCGCGAGTTGATCGATATTATCAATCGCCAAGGACCCGAAAACGCTTTGGAATACTGGCAGATCGAGTTGCAAGGCTCATTTCCGCACGTGACCCAATTCCTCGATTCGATCAACAGTCAGCAGTTGGGTATCATCCCCGTGTCAATTACGATGAAGTTGCCACCCAACAAAGGGAACGAAAAAAACTGGATCATTGTCTTTCTGATTTGACCGAAGTCATGTCCGTCCCCACTGCCGAACAACCTGCCAGCGAGTCGCAGCTCGATTTCCAACTGCTTCTTGCAAGATGCACTGGATGGGGCGCGTCCGACGTTCACTTGGCGGTCGATGAACCGGCTCGCTGCCGCGTCGACGGCCAGTTACGCGTCGTCGACGACGGTCAAGCGCGCCATGCGCTGACGGCTGCCCAACTGCAGGAGGTCTTGAGAGAGGTGGTTCCCGACGGCCAGCGCTCCATATTGGAACAGCGGGGATCGGTGGACGGCGCCTTTACTTCCGACGATCAAGTGCGCTGGCGTTTCAACGCCTACCGCCGCAGCGGTCAGTTTGGAATCGCGCTGCGACGTCTGGAAAGCCGTTTCCGATCGCTGTCGGATTTGGGCCTGACGGAAGAATTGTATCGAGTCTGCGAATTCGGTCATGGTTTGGTGGTGGTGGCGGGCCCGACGGGATCCGGAAAGAGCACGACGCTGGCGACGCTTATCGACCGAATCAATCAAATGCGGTCCGGACACATCATTACGCTGGAAGACCCGGTCGAGTACATCCATTCCAGCCGGCGGTGCCTGGTGACTCAGCGACAGGTCGGAATCGATTCGCCCGGTTTCCATCAAGCGCTGATCGATGCGTTGCGACAGGATCCAGACGTCATTTTGGTTGGGGAAATCCGCGATTTGGATACGATCCGAACGGCGATCACCGCCGCCGAGACCGGGCATCTGGTCTTTGCATCCGTGCACGCGGGAGATTGTGTGGGGGCCATCGATCGACTGGTCAGCGTTTTCCCGGCAGACGAACAAAAGATGATCCAGCGGTTGCTGTCGCTGGTGCTGCGAGCCGTCGTGGCGCAACATTTGTTGGTTCCGCTGGCGGTGAATGGGGTCGGGGAAGGTTCGCGGCCCGGTCCGAACGATCCTCGGCGGAACCGGCCAAGCAACCGCGTGTTGGCGAGCGAAGTCCTATTTGCCAACGCCGCCGTGGCCAACTTGATCGCTCAAGGGAATACGAAGCAGATCTACTCGGTCATGGAGACCGGCTCCGCTGACGGAATGCAAACGTTGGATGTCAGCCTGGCGCGGTTGTATCGGCAACGCTACATCGGCCAGCAGACGGCACAGTCGTTGGCGCGGAATCCGCAACTGGTGGTCGATCGAAAACGGCCGCTACCCGCGGCGGCTTTGTAACGTCGCCGGTTCAATTGGTTTCTTAAAGAGCATTGAATTCACGTGGACGCTGTTTTAGACAACGAACTGTTGGACATGGATCAAGTGAAGATTGATCCGCGCTGGGCATTGATGATTCCCAGCAATCTGGCGCTGCGGAAACAAGTTTTGCCGTTCACTCGTAGCGAGTTGGGTGTCTTGGTCGCTTGTCGGGATCCCAACGACACACAGAGTTTACAGGCTGTCGAGCGGTACCTATCGCATCCGGTGATTGCCCAACGAGCGGAATCGGCATCGTTGGAGCGGATGATTCAAAGGATCTTCCAGGATGCGCCGTGGCGTAGTTCGAATCCGAATACGCCGTTTCAAGTCGTACTGGCTGCCTCGGCGAATCAATCCGACGAGTTCGATCCGGACGCGGCCGTCGCACTCACCGACGAAGTGTTCCACGCCGCCATCATCCGGCAGGCGACGGACATCCACATCGAACCGCGGGCGGCCGATGTGCGAATTCGTCTGCGCGTGGACGGAGTCCTGGAGGACTATCGCACCGTTCCTGCCGGGCTGCAAAACATGTTCGTTTCGCGGATCAAAGTCATTTGCGGAATGGACATCGCCGAACGGCGAGCGCCGCAAGATGGCCGCTACAGTCTGGCGTTGGATCGCAATCAGGACATCGACGTCCGCGCCGCGGCGATGCCGACCAAGCACGGCGAACGGTTGACGCTGCGCTTGTTGGCCAATAATCGACGACCGTTCTCGATTGACGAATTGGGGATGGCGCCGAATGACCTGAACGCCTTTGTACGGTGCATCCATCGCCCCAACGGCCTGGTGGTCATCACGGGGCCGACGGGTTGCGGCAAGAGTACGACCTTGTATTCCGCGATTCGGCAATTGATTCGCGCCAAACCGCTCAACGTGATCACAATCGAAGACCCGGTGGAGAGTGTGATCGACGGCATCAGCCAGATCGAAGTCGACTCGGGCGATAAGGTGAGTTTCCACAAGGCGCTTCGCGGTGTGTTGCGGCACGACCCGGATGTGCTAATGATCGGCGAGATTCGCGACGAAGAAACGGCGGAAACCGCGATCAAAGCGGCGTTGACCGGGCACCTCGTGTTGACCACGCTCCACGCCAACTCGGCGGCCAGCAGTATCACTCGTTTGTTGGACATGAAAGTCAAACCGTTTCTGGTGGGCGCCGTGACGCGGGTGACCGCGGCCCAGCGTTTGGTGCGGCAATTGTGCGTACGCTGCCGGATCCCCGTGGAAATGACATTGGAGCAAGCCACCATCCTGGGACGGCCGGAACTGGCTGGTTCTGCCATCTTTCAGCCGGGGGGCTGCAAATACTGCGCGGGAAGCGGTTTTCTGGGGCGGCTCGGCTTGTTCGAATTCGTGTTTTTCGACCCCTCACTTTCGCAATTGGTCGCCCACCAAATCACTGAAAGTCGGTTGAACGAAGTACTGCGGCAACGACAGACGCGGTTGTTGCTGGACGACGGCATCGACAAGCTGCGTGCCGGCGAGACGTCGTTCGACCAGGTCGCTGCCGTCATCAGTCCCTACTAGTCGCCGTGGCGGGGCCAAGTCAGCCCCGTCGAGCGCCGAAACATCATGCCGACGTTTCAATTCGATGCCCTGACCTCCTCGGGATTGCGGCAAACGGGTGAAGTGATCGCCAGTTCCCGGGCGGCGGCCGCCGCTCAACTCCAAGGCCGAGGGCTGATCGTCACCAAGGTGGAAGCCGTCGGTGACAAATCGATGTCGGAAACGGCGGCGCTGTTCTACTGGCCGGCGCGTCCCCGCGCAGTCGATATCGAATTGAACCTTCATCAGTTGGCCATCATGCTACGCAACGGGACGACGCTGCTGGCCGCGATTACGGCCTTGTCCGAATCGGGTTCGATAGCCACGCGCCGGGTGTGGACCGACATCAGCAACTACATCCAATCGGGAAACAACTTGTCCTCGTCGCTCCAGCGGCATTCGTGCTTTCCCAAGTTTGTCAGTCAACTGGTGGGGGTGGGCGAGAAGACAGGCCGCTTGGATCCCGTTTTGTTGCGCGGCGCAGTCGATGAAGAGCCGCCGAACGGCGCGTTCCGAAGTTTTTACGGCGGTATTTTATCCGACCCTGGTGGTGATCATGGCCGTGGCGGTGACGATGTACATGGTGATCTACCTGATTCCGAGACTCGAGCGATATCTGCATAGCCTGGGAAAAGAAATTCCGGCGATGACCCAGGTCTTGATCGATGGTTCGCAATGGTTGCGCGTGAATTATGTCGGGCTGATCGGATTTGTTTTGGTCGCATCGATCGCGGCCGGGGGCGCTTGGTTTTCGCGAGAGGGCCGGTATTGGATTGACCGGATCGCACTGAAGATACCGGTGTTGGGTCCCATTCTGCGATTGTGCGACACCGCGCAGTTTTCCCGAACGATGGCGTTGCTGGTTGGCAGCGGCGTGACGGTTAACGAGTCGTTGGAGACGACCGAGAACCTGATGCACAACCGTTTTATTGCTACAATTGTTACCGACGCCAGGAACAAGATCGTTCGCGGAAACAATCTTTCCAAAGCCATCGAGCATTCCGACGCGTTTACTCCGATGTTGAAACAGATGATCGCGGTCGGCGAGCAATCGGGCGACTTGGATGGGGTGCTGCGAGAGACAGCGGAGTTTCACGAAGATTTGTTCCGGTCTCGCATTCGAAGACTCAACGCGATTTTGACCCCCTTGTTGACGATTGTGATCGGAGTGATTGTGGGCTACGTGTACATTGCATTTTTTGTGGCATTGTTTGCCGCTGCAGCGTGATAGCGAGGATCCAACCAATGAAAGCGAACTCATTAACGTATGTTCTGGCGATTGCGACCTTGGGTTTCGGAGCACTGGTCGCCTCGGCTCAAGAACCGGCCAAGTCCGATCCGACGCAGGAGACGAACATCATCAAGCAAACGCTGAGCAAAAATCCGAGATATCGACCAACTTGACAAGTACGTCGAGGAAAACAACACGCTTAAAGAATCGAACAAGCAACTGCAGCAGCAAAATGCCCAACTTACTCAACAGGTCGCGAAGTTGACCCAGGAGCTACAGCAGGAGAACGATCGACTTCGCAAACAATTGCTGCAAATGCCGTCTTTTGAGATCAAGTCGAAGATTGTCGGCGAGGGAGTCGAATCGGCCGTATTGCAAACCGGGGAGCGACAATTGCGGATTCGCAACAACATGGAACTCTCCGTGCCGGTGTCCGAAGGCGTTTGGGTCTTGATGCGAGTGGAAAAAATCACTAAAGACCTTATCCAACTTCAGTTTCCTGAGTTGGATCGCACCATTTATCTCTACGATTGACGCAGCCGGCTGCCATCCAACCCAGGACATGAGGCACGTTCGCCTCGGAAAGTCCAGGGATGGCTATTGCATCGTTTCTGAACAACCGGTCGCCAGGGAACCGGCGATCGGAGTTGATCGCGGCCTGTCTTATCATCGCGTGGGCCATGTTTCCGATGATTGGTTTGGGTTGGCAAACCCCCGAATCGCCGGTCACGCTGACCGACGAACCGCCGACGTATCAGCCCGGTTTCGATCAATCGCTTCAGATGTCGGTCGAACCCTCGCTAGGCGGCGTCCTGTTGCCGGGAGCGCAAGAGCAAATCTCCGGGGCCAATCTGTACCCGCCAAGTTTTGTGCCACCCAACAAGATGCTGGAGTTGGTGGATTTTCGCGACATTTCGCTCGGCGAAGCGATGCGAACGTTCTCCGAGGAGTCTGGACTGAACATTGTTCCGTCGATGGAGGCGAACAAGACGAAAGTCAATGTGTTTTTGCGAAACGTGCGGCCGATGGATGTCCTGGAGAACTTGACGAAGACGCACAATTTGTATTTTCGCATCGACGAAGCGTCGGGGATTATCCGGATTTACACGACCGAAGAATACGAAGCCAACTTGAAGAGTTTTCGCGAGGAACAGACCCAGGTCTTCACGTTGTTGTATCCCAATCCGGTCGACGTGGCGGTTGCCATCCGGGATTTATTCGGCGAACGTGTCGCCTTGAATTTTGGTGTCGGCGACGAAGATTCGATCCTCGACCTGGTGTTCCGATTGAACCGATTTGACTTGATCGACAGCCGCAGTCTGGGGCTGGGATCGTTTCAAGGCGCGTACTCCTTAGGGGGAAACACAAGCAGCAGTTTGAACGGCCTGGGCGGGTTCAGTTCATCCAACTTGCGGCAGCAATTCCCCGCCAACCAGGCCAACCTGGCCGCCGAACTACAACCACTGCGAGGTTTATCTGCCGAACAAATCCAAAAGCTCATCGAAGCCGTCCAGAAGCGCAAACAGCCTGAAGCCACCGAGGAGCAGCCGCAATCCGATGCCATCACCCAACTGCTCAAGGAAAAACAGGCGGTGATTTACGTCACGGTCGTTCGTCGCAACAACCAGGTTGTCGTGCGCACCAGCGACGAGAACACGATGCGTCAAATCTCGCAACTCGTCGCCCGGCTCGACGTGCCGACACCGTTGGTGTTGCTGGAGGTCAAAGTCATGTCGATCGAGTTGGACGACAACTTCCGCAGCGTCTTTGATTTTGAGTTTTCCGACGGGGGCTCGACGGCAGGCGGCTTTACCACCGGCGACATCCTGCCGACTCCCTCCGACGCCGTGACGGGCGAGGCAAGACGCTTGGCGTCGTTGATTCCGGGTGGGACGGTCCTCAATCAAGGCGACTTAACGTTTCAAGTCGTCAATAACAGCTTTCGCGCCCGGATGCAATTGCTGGAAGATGACAATCGCGTCACCGTCTTGAACACACCGCTGTTGTTGACCGCCAACAATGAAGTGAGTCGAATTTTTATTGGGGATACGATTCCCTTCACCGTGGGTTTCAATTCGCCCCAGGTAATTAGCGGAGGCAATAACAACACGACGATTGCCGGAACGCCCATCACGGAACTGAGGGATGTCGGTCAGTCGCTGTTGATCACGCCGGCGATCAACGCCGACCGGACCGTGACGTTGAGAATTGTGCAGGAGAACGCTCGTCGCGTGATCAACGGCGGCCGCATTCCTGTGCTCAATACGGCGGGCGGCATCACCAACCAGGAAGTCGACACGGTCAACCGCAGCACGGTCAGCGGCACGATTGTCGCCAAGGACGGATTGGCCGTCGTGTTGGGTGGTTTGATCGAGGATCAAGTGATCGACAACCGGGAAAAAGTTCCTGCGCTGGGCCGCTTGCCGGTCCTTGGCTTTTTCTTTCGGCGACAAGAGACTGGCCGCACGCGGCGCGAGCTGGTGGTGATGATCCGTCCATACGTATTCAACACCCCCTCGGAAAGCGCGGCGCTCAGCGCCGATCTGCTGAGACAGCTCAGCGTTCATCCGACGGCGGTCGATGGGCGGCCGTCGCTGGACACGTTTTCGCCATCGGAAGTCGTGCAAGCCATACCTAACGACTGCGACTTATACCGCGCATTTCAATTCCACAACGTCGTACCACGAGTTTATTAGGTGTTCACCGCTAGAACTGTTATTCGGCGGCTCCGATCATCGTCGCTGCCATGGCTGCTTGGGCTACTGGTCGTGGCGGGGATCTACCTGTCCGGGTGCACTTGGCTGCGATTGGATGCGGACAAGCATGGCACTCGCAAGATCAGTGATTTGCTCTCATCGCCCGACAAGACCAAGGCGGTGCAGCCCGTCGACATTGAAAAGGTTGAGGTCGTCAAAGGCGGCGTCGATATGGGTGACGTCGACAACCTGGCGTTTAGCGACAGCGAGTTTCGCCACGTATTGGCGGACGTGGTTGACAAGCGGCGGCGCGGCTCGTTGGAATTCCTGCTGTTGACGTATCCGGACATCGCCATGTCGCAGTTGGTTGCCGGTCCCGACGAGCAACTCAATCCGACTCAATTGGCCGAGGTCGCCGATGCTTTCGACCGAATTTGGATGAGCCCCAGCGCTCGCTTGTGGTCTGCGTTTGTGCAACATCTCGGGGGCGAAAATCGTGATGATGGTTTTGTCGGCAAGCGACGGCGATTTCTCGAATGTTTGTCCAACGGGGAAACCGACCAGGCGTTGCAGTTGAATCTGGTGCGGACCGCTGATCGGATGGGGGATCCCCCCGCCAGAATCGAAGCACGGCGATTGGAAGCCTCAGCCCATTTATTGTCCGGCGACAGTCAAAAGAGTATTGAGCTGTTGACGACCGCGGTTTCACTGTCGAAGGACGACATGCCGATGCAGGCCAGCCGACTACAACTGTTGCTGGGTGAAGCCTACCGGCATCACGGCGACCGACAAAATTGGCAGGCGGCTTGGAGCGCGGCGACCACGCGCGAAAGCGGTATGATGCGCACCCGTCAACTCAACGATCCCGCGTTTTGGACCAAGGCGGCGTACCTCCGTCCGTCTGGTCAACCTTGGCCCGAACAAGTGGTCGAGGACTTCATGCACATCCTGGATGGCAACGGACTGAGTTTTCCATCCGAGCTGACCGACGAATCGCATCGCGAATCGATTGTTTGGGCGATTGTCGGCCTGCAGAGTTTGCATCGCCACGAAAGCCAGAACGCGCTGCTTGCCTTCAAAAAGGCGGAGGCCGTGGCCGATCCGTCGGGCCTTCGACAGCAGTTGTTGCTGTTGGAGGCGGTGACGATGCTCGACGGCGGACAGGCCGGACCGGCATCCCCCATCCTGCTGAAACTGAGTTCCGGTACCGGCCTGGTGGCCGATCGAGCGCGAGCGGTGCTCGGTTCGCTGAAGCTGCAACACGGGAGCATCGACCAAGGATTCAACCTGTTGAAATCCGCCCTCAAGACCGTCGACCAGTGGCCCGAGGAAGAACGTTTGCGGGCGCAGGCAGATCTGGCGCTGGCCTATCTCATCAAAGGGCGCGAACAGGAGGGAATTGCATTGCAGGACCAAATGTGCCAGGCGTTCGCCAGCCGACGCATGCACAACCACGCCGTGCAATGCTTGGTCAACCAGGCCCAATACTTCGACTCGACCGGCCAAGCCGGCCGCCAACAGCAGGCGCTTCACCGGTTGGAGCAACTGCGAACGGAGCCGATGGGGTCGTGAACGACGGGAAATCGGCGGTGTCGCGGAAAGCGTCGAAGTCGGTCGGACGCTGGGAGCGGATTCGATGGATCCAGACGGCCATTCCGCGCGCCTTCCAGGTCGGTGCGATTGGGGGCAACACATTGTTCCGCCAGAGGCATTCTGTTAAACTTTGTCAGGTAATCGGCCAATCGTAGGCCGTTTTTTTTGTTCTCCTGTCATTGGACCTCGGTCCTATGCAACCCCGAAATCGTTCAAACGGTTGAACGAAGCTGAGAGTCACTTTTTTTATGGTAGATCGCCAACTCATTCGCTCGCTCGAAGACGACGACATTTCCGCAGAACTGGAGAAGCTATTCCCTGATGAAACCGAGGACTTCGGCGAACTCTATCAGACGGGAAGTGAAACCAACGACCAAACCTACGAACTCAATAAAATCGTCGACGGAAAAATCCTTCGCATCGATCCAGAAATGGTTCTGATCGACATCGGCTTCAAAAGCGAAGCAACCATTCCGCGCTCGGAATGGGACGATCACGAGCCGGAACCCAAGATCGGCGATCATATCAAGGTTTTGATCGAAGACCTTGAAAACGAGTTGGGGAACGTTGACGACCCGACCGGCCTGATTTCGATCAGTAAGAAAAAGGCCGACAGCATCCTTCATTGGCAACGGATCATTTCCGAAGTTAACGAAGGGGACATTGTGACCGGGACCGTGACGCGCAAGATCAAGGGCGGGCTGCTGGTCGACATCGGCGTCCCGGTGTTTCTGCCGGCCAGTCAGGTCGACATTCGTCGGCCCGGCGACATCGCCGATTACATTGGCCGATCCGTTCAATGCGAAGTACTCAAGATCGATGAACAACGCCGAAATATCGTCGTCAGCCGACGGTCGCTCATCGAGAAGGAACGCTTGTACGCCCAGCAGAAACTGTTGGCGGAACTTAAGCCGGGCCAGATTCGCCGCGGTATCGTCAAGAACATCGCCGATTTCGGCGCGTTCGTCGACCTCGGCGGCATCGACGGCTTGTTGCACATCACCGATATGGCCCACCAACGTATCAGCCATCCATCGGACATGGTCAAAATCGATCAAGAGATCGACGTCCAAATCCTCAACGTCGATACCGAGAAGGTCAAGGTCGCTCTGGGCCTCAAACAAATGTTGCCCAACCCCTGGGACAACGTGGAAGAAAAATACCCGGTGGGAAGCGTCAACAAGGGCGAAGTGGTCAACGTCATGCCCTATGGCGCGTTTGTGAAACTGGAGCCGGGCATCGAAGGCCTGGTTCACATCAGCGAAATGTCGTGGGTCAAACGAGTTA
The DNA here is from genome assembly GCA_963803365.1 of uncultured Planctomycetaceae bacterium. Classification (GTDB taxonomy): domain Bacteria; phylum Planctomycetota; class Planctomycetia; order Pirellulales; family Pirellulaceae; genus JANMEB01. The sequence goes on along the minus strand of CAWDMH010000034.1, from coordinate 180,614 downwards.
ACCACCCCAGCGATCTGGTCCGCATCGGCGATGAAATTGACGTCGCCGTGCTGTCGATCGACAAACAAGGCGAACAAATGTCGCTGGGCATGAAGCAGACGCAACAAAACCCGTGGGATAACATCGAAGACCGGTTTCCCATCGACTCGCTGGTCAAAGGCAAAGTCCGCAACCTTACTAATTACGGAGCGTTCATCGAATTGGAAGAGGGAATCGACGGTTTACTGCACGTGTCCGACATGTCATGGACGCGAAAAATCAGCCACCCCAACGAAATGTTGGAAAAGGGACAGGAAGTCGAGTGCAAGATCCTGTCGGTCGACACCGAACGACGCCGCATCGCCCTGGGCATGAAGCAAATCGGGAACGATCCCTGGGCGGCTGATATTCCTGGAAAATACCAGCCGGGCAATATCGTCAAAGGCAAAGTGACCAAGATCACGAACTTCGGCGTCTTTGTGGGACTCGAAGACGGATTGGAGGGCTTGCTGCATATTTCCGAATTGGCCGACCACAAAGTCGACAACCCCGAAGACGTCGTCAAGGTCGGCGATGAACTAGAGGTCAAAATCTTGCGCGTCGATGTCGATGAACGCAAGATAGGCTTGTCTCGACGGCGCGTCGAATGGAATGACGAAGACGAAAGCCAGGCGAACGCCAAAGACGCATCCGGGTCCGGAAAGAAGCAGCCGTCGGATCTAAAAGGCGGCTTGGGATCCTCAGGGCCGCTCATCTCCAGCGAAAAGAGCGAAAAGAAAGAGTCCAAAGGGTAGTAGCCTGTTGTAAGACGACTCGTCTCAACAAATGGACCAAACGTCATTCCCGCGAAGGCGGGAATCCAGCGGAAAGAGCGAAAGAAAGAGTCCCAAGGGTAGAAGCCCGTTGTAAGACGACTCGTCTCAACAAATGGACCAAACGTCATTCCCGCGAAGGCGGGAATCCAGCGGAAAGAGCGAAAGAAAGAGGCTTAGGGGGAGGGTCGACAAAACCGGGAAGTTATTTTGCGTGCGATCCTTAAGACGGCTGTATCTATTGCTAATGATTGTCGGTCAGGGATTGACCGACCTACTGTAAATCGTTCGTCGGTCAGAGGCTGACCGACCTACTGGAAGCGTGCCCGCAACGGATGGATGAATTAGGTTGCGAGAACCGGCTGATTGGCTATAATCTGCCTTTTCAATGATTGACGTTCCCCGATTGACGTTCACTGAGAGAATAAAGCGAGGTTACACATGGCTCGCATGTGCGAAGTTTGCGGCAAGAAGCCCCGAATTGGAAACGCCGTGGAAACTCGCGGTAAAGCCAAATACTTGGGCGGCGTCGGTACTAAGATTACCGGAATCACCCGACGACAGTTCCGTCCCAATCTGCAAACCGTCAACGTTTCGCTTCCCAATGGGGCTCGTAAGTCAATGCGCGTTTGCGTGCAGTGCATTCGCACAGGTGCCGTCCGCAAAGCGGTCAAGGTGAAACCATTCCACTTGCCTACCGCATCGCCCGAAAGATCCGCCTAGCCGGTCAGTCCCAATAAGCTGACTCGTTTAACTGCGAGCCAACGGCGAGCGCGTTTAGTAGCAGCGCATTCAGTAGCGCTCGCCGATGGCTCGCGGTTAAACAGCTTGCGGCTACAATCCCTTCCATGCAACTTGAGATCTTCCAAGTCGATGCCTTTACGGACAGGCCATTTGCGGGCAACCCTGCGGCGGTTTGCCCTGTTGACGAATTCCCAGCGGCTCAGCAGATGCAACAGATCGCTGCCGAAATGAACTTGTCGGAAACCGCGTTCGTTGTCCCGGACGGGACACAATTCCAATTGCGGTGGTTTACGCCGACGGTAGAAGTCGATTTGTGTGGCCACGCGACGCTGGCGACGGCACACGTTCTTTGGGAATCGAAGCGAGTGGCGTATGAGTCTCCCGCGGTTTTTCAGACGCTTAGCGGTACACTCACGACCCGACACCTGGCGGATTCGATTGAGATGGATTTCCCAGCGATCGGCGTCCAACCGGCGGACCCGCCGCCAGACTTAGTCGAAGCTTTGGGAGTCAAACCGCTGTTTGTCGGGTTGTCGAAGTTCGATTATCTGGTGCAAGCCGCCACGGAGCAGGAAGTTGTGGAGGCTTCGGTCGACCACGCTCGACTTCGTTCTCTGGGTGTCCGTGGCGTCATTTTGACGGCTCGCGGCAACGGCGATCCTTATGATTTTGTTTCCCGCTTTTTTGCTCCAGGATCAGGAATCGACGAAGATCCGGTGACCGGATCGGCGCATTGTGTGTTAGGACCGTTTTGGGCGGGCCAACTGGGCAAAAACGATTTCCGAGCGTATCAGGCGTCTCGTCGCGGCGGTGCGCTGGAAGTAATGCACTCGGGCGAACGAGTTCGCCTGCGCGGTCGGGCCGTGACGGTCCTGCGCGGAGTTTTGACGATTTGAGGGTCAACAAAACCGGGAAGTTGTTTTGCGTGCGACCCTTACTCGTGCAGCGGCTCAACGCCATATCGATATTCCGAACCGTCGCCGACGCGGTAGGCGAAATTGGAAAGTCGCCAATGCCGATCTGGATCCCTTGTGAAGTCGAGATAGAGCGTTACGTACGCCGCTCCCTCACCCAAAGTCTGATGCGAGCCAGCGCAATAGACGGTGGCCTGGACGCTGGCCGTGGAGTCGGACGTGAAGTTAAGATCCTTGATGTCGGTCAAGAAGCATTGAGATATCTGGATAAGACCCATTTCGCGTTCGGCGGCGGCCCGAATGTCCGGAACGCTTGGGGAGACCAAAGAAAGTACGCCGGCGGTGTCGTTCCGTTGCACGGCCGACGCCAAGTCGCGAATGGCTCCGCGTATCTGTTCGCTTTCGGTGACGACGGCAAACGAGATGACGACCAGCAAAATCCCCAGGCCCCCTGCCGCAAATCCAATGGACGCCGGCAACCAATGGCGCATCGTGTACCACATCACGGCACAACATCCGGCAACGAGCGCACAAGGCAAGTGCCGGATAGGGGTTCTCAAAAAGATTTGGCATCACTCAGCGAAGATTTCACTTATCGATTGATGATAATGAATCCGCTTAATGGCCTCACCCAGCAGCGGAGCCACCGTTAGCCGGTTGATCTGAGGGAATATCTTATGCGGTGGTAACGGAATCGTATCCGTGACTACGATGGAGTCAATCGGGCTGGATTTCAGTTTTTCGATGGCTTGACCGGCGAACACACCGTGTGTCGCGGCGACGTGAATCTGGCGCGCACCACTGCGACTTGAGCAATTTCGCGGCCCCACAAATCGACCCGGCGGTGGAGACCATATCGTCGAACATCAAACAGACTTTTCCGTCGACCGGGCCGCCGATGAGATTCTCCTGAGCGGTCGAGAAGGCACTTTGGCGACGCTTATCAATAATCGCCAGCGTTCCCCCGAGGCGTTTACAGTGCCCGACCGCTCGCTTGATACTTCCTTCATCTGGACTGACGATCATCAACTCAGATCTGCGGGATATTCATCGCGCGGAAATGGGAATTGAGACACCCGTCCGGCGTACAAGTGATCGACCGGAACGTCGAAGAAGCCTTGGATTTGTGCGGCGTGCAGATCCATCGTCAGCACGCGGTCGGCCCCGGCCCGGGTAATCATGTTGGCCACGAGTTTGGCCGTGATCGGCACACGTCCTTCGTCCTTGCGATCTTGCCGGGCGTAGCCGAAGTAGGGAATCACGGCCGTCACCCGCTCGGCACTGGCCCGCTTGCAGGTGTCGATCATGATCAACAATTCCATCAAATTGTCGTTGACGGGCGGACACGTCGGCTGGACGAGGAAAACATCCCGGCCGCGCACATCCTCGATTTTGCAATGGAATTCGCCGTCGGGGAAATGTCACCAAGGTGCACTCACCCAACTCCAGACCGAGGAACTGGCAGATTTTTTGGCTGAGTTCCGGGTTGGCCCGGCCCCCAAAGATTTTAAGTTCTCTCATTCGGCCGCCGCACTCCGCACGATTTCGTCTTCCACACGTTGCAAGTCTTCGACCGTGTTCACGCTGTATGCTTCGCAGGGTTTCAATACCGGCAAGGCGCGGACGGCAAGGCCGTCACGCAACATGATCCCGGGAACATCCGTGATGTAGAATTCGCCTTGTCGATTGTCGTCGGTCAACCGGTCGAGCGAACGCAGCATGGCTGCGCAGTCAAACACGTACGTACTCATGTTAACTTCATGAATTTGACGTTGCGATTCGGTTGCATCTTTTTCTTCGACAATTGCCCGAAAATTGCCCGTTTCGTCCCGCACGATCCGCCCTAACCCTACCGGATTCTCGTGAACCAACGTCCCCATGACACAACCCGCCGGTACCCGACGGAAATCGTCGACGAGTTGAACAACCGAATCCGATTGCAGCAGCGGAGAATCTCCCGTGACCACCACGACCGGGCCCGCGAACTCTCTGAGTTCCTCGCGGCACATCATCACCGCATGTCCGGTCCCGCGTTGCTGGGCCTGCGTCACATATCGGATGCCACGATAGCCTTTAATTCGCGGCAGACATCTTCGCCCCGATAGCCGATCACGACCACGTGCCGCCGTACCCCCGCCCGCTGCAGCGCATCAACCACATAGTGAATCAATGGACGACCGCACACACGGCACGAGGACCTTGGGCAAGTCGCTTTTCATGCGAGTCCCCTTGCCAGCCGCGAGGATCACGGAAATCGGTTGTGACATAGATGCGAAGTGTATAAGCGAGCGGGATGCAAAGCGTGCGAGCGTCTAACAACCCGATAAAAACGACTCAAATCAACGACGATACGAATGTCAGTCCCTCGAAGCCTGTCGCCAGCGAAGGCGGGGAGCGGGAATCCCGCGGGAATCAACACTCGCAATGTTGGATCCCCGCCTTCGCGGGGATGACGAGATCTTTTTCAACGGTCTGCTAGCGCCGTATATTATCGGCACAGCATGGTCGCGTCTCGATCAAGCCCCAACACAACATTTCCCTCCTTGTTCGCGAGGGAGGTTACTTGCTGATATCGTAGCAATAGATGAACTCTTGATCGCGGAGGTACAGCCGACCGTTGGCGATCGTCGGATGAACCCAGATTCTGCCTGCCGGCTTACGGCGGGTGGTTTGCGGCGACAGCGTGAATCGACCGTGCTCTTTCCAGCCGTCGGCAGTGGCTTCGGCCAAAACGACCGTGCCCGAACTCTCGTCGACACAATAGATTCGCCCGTCCGCGTAACCAATGGCCCCTTTGCCCAACGCGTTTCGCTCATTCCATACACGTTCGCCTGTCTTCCAATCCTGGCAAAGCCAACCGGCGCCGTCGGAAAATCCGTAAAGATAATCGCCAATGAGGATCACACCGCCGTGGTGGTTTTTCATCACCATATTGCGATAGACCTGTTTGGGTTGGCCGTCCTCAAACGCCAGTTGCGTGCATCCGGCCGTGTAACCGGATGTCACATAGACTTTGTCGTCGCGAACGATCGGAGTTGGAATAACGGCCACGGTGCCTCCCCAATGGGATTTCCACAAAACGGTCCCGTCAGTTGTATCAACGCCGAAGACATCTTCGGGGGTGAGTTGCACGTATTGCGGCTTCATACCAATCTCGGCGGATACGATTGAGGAATAATGGGCTCCGTTCGTGATTCCAGAACTCTGCCAGATCTTCTCGCCGTTTTTTCGATTCAACGCGAGCATCGTGCCTTGAGCGCCGCCGGGTGTGCAAACCACCCGCTCACCATCGACCAACACCGACTCGGCGTATCCCCAATTCGGCACGGTTCCCCCAAAATCCAAAAGCGATACCGACCATTTCTTGTCCCCTTTTTCTGCATCCAGACAAGCGACTTCACCGTCGGCGGTCAGCATGAAGACCTCGCCGTGGTCGACCGTAGGCGTGGAGCGGGGTCCGTCCCCCCAGTTGTTTTGGTACGCGCCGCCGACGTTGGTCTTCCAAATCGGCTCGCCGCTTTCGGCGTTCAGGCACAGGACGAATTCCTGATCGTTCTCTTGTCCCATGGTGTATAGCCGGCCCTCGACAATGGCAAAGCCCGAGTAGCCCAATCCGCATTCATTGCTCAGCCACAAACGCTTGGGACCGCCCTCTGGCCAATCTTGCAGCAGGCCTGTTTCTCGACTGATATCGTCGCGATGCGGCCCGCGCCACTGGGGCCAATCATCAGCAAACGCGAAACAGGTAAGAGCGACCACGCACAACAACGACGATTTGACGTACGAGAAGATTTGACTCATGTGATTTCCCATGATGATGTGACTGCGAATGATTTGGCTCGGTCGCGATCGGCAACGCATTTGGGGACGCCCGCATCGCGAAACTGCATCCATTCTACCGATCTGCCGTCGCTTCGGGAGTCAACGCCCGCAAAAAGTCGGCTAACGCCGCAGCCTCCTCCTGGCTCAGATTCAACGGCCGTATCCTTGAATCCAACTGCGGGTCGTCCTGCGAACCGCCGTGGTTGTAGAAACGTACGACATCATCCAACGTCGCGGCGCTTCCGTTGTAAAAATACGGTGCCGTCAAAGCGACTCCGCGAAGGCTCGGCGTCTTAAATCGATATCGGTCCGCGTCGTCATGAGTCACTTTGTAGCGGCCGAGGTCGCGAGGCTCGTCGCCAAAACCGACGCCCGTATTGTGAAACTCTTCGTCGGTTAGATTGTCGCCGCTGTGACACATCCAACATCGACCGCGACTCTCAAAAATCCACATGCCTTTCCGCTGCGAAGACGTCAACGAATCGTACTTCCCTTTTCGAAACAAGTCGGCGGCCGATGGACCCGTCGACAATGTTCGTTCGAACGAGGCAATCGCTCGGCCCAAATTCTCGGCAGTCACTGTCGTTGACGGTTGCGGATCACCTTTTGCCGTTGGGCCAAAGGCACTATCAAAATCAGAGACGTATTCCGGATCGCTCCGCAGTCTCGCCAGCACGGCGTCCACGGTGTTCGCCATTTCATCGGGATTTTGAATCGGTTCCAAAGCCTGCAACTCCAACGACTCGACGCGTCCGTCCCAGAAAAAATGCTTGCCCAATCTCCGATTCAACAGGGATAGCGCATTGCGATGCCCGATTTTTCCATCGATTCCCACCGCGACTCTCTGCGGCGAGGCGAATCCGTGGTCCGGTCGATGACAAGTCGCACAGGCAATCGTCTGGTCCGCCGACAGAAGCCGTTCAAAGAACAGCCGCCGGCCCAAGCGAACTTGCGCAACACCCCGATCGTCGTCGCGATGGTCATCGACCGCTGCATCAACCGCGTCAACCGCATCGTTCGCAGGAATCAAGTAGTCCGGGAGTTTGTTGTCCGGTAGGTCAAGGAATCTCGCCCCATCGGCTTCGTCTTGTCGCCCAAGCGTACTGGACGGTGACGCCGATTGTAGCGGCGGACATAATCAGCGTGCATGCAATCCAACGAATGATGCACGGCGAGACTTGCCCAACGCCGAAGTCGTTTTCCCTGGAATCTGTCAGACGTTGCATGGTTAATGAATTGAGCGAATTTGTTCCAAAGACTTCTTTTCGATCTTGGGCACTTGCGCGTCCTCCGCCGGATAACCGACGACCAGAATCAGAAATGGACGTTCCGAGTTGGGTCGCTGGAGGATTTCGTTCAAAAATTTCATGGGACTCGGCGTGTGCGTCAACGTCGCCAGTCCACAATAGTGTAACGCATGAATCAAGAATCCGGTGGCAATTCCCACTGATTCCGTGGCGTAGTAGTGTTTCACGATGCGTCCGTCGGCCAGCACATCGTGCGTCTTGGAGAAGATCGCAATCAAATACGGAGCCGTCTCCAAAAACGGCTTGTGTTCGTCGGTTCCCAGTGGCGCCAGCGCCTCAATCCATTCGCGCGGCGCCTTGTGATAATAGAAGTCGTATTCTTCCTGCTCGGCCGCGATCCGAATCCGGTGTTTGATTTCCGGATTATGAACCACCGCAAAATGCCACGGCTGCAAATTACGCGCCGTTGGGGGCCGTGCCCGCAGCCAACAGACAACGGTCAATTACTTCGCTCGGCACGGGCCGATTGGAAAAGTCCCGCACGGTCCGGCGGCGTCGGATTTCGCGGTAGAATTCGTCCGCGCACCGCACCATTTCCTCCGGCGGATACTCTCGAAAGTCGGTCAGCGGTTCAAACGTCGGCCTAACCATCGTCATCGAACTCATTCCTACGTCAATTCGCATTCGGGGCCGGGCCAACCCCCGAGATTCTTACACTACTGAAACGGGTTCTGGTATGTCTGCCGCGTTTTGACGCATTTTTTCCCACAATACTTGCAGCGGCGCGACATCGCTCATCGACACGTTTTCGTCAGCGTACGCGATATGCGAGTATAACTCGCCCAGCCGCTTTACATCGCCGGCCAACGGCGGAAATCTCGCCGCCACGCGATGACAAAACTCGATAGCCGTTTCTTTCGGGCGCGGCGGAATTCGGTGCTCGCGCGAAAAGGCTTCGAGCGCCAAGAAGCTATGTTGCACAATCTGCGACGCGGTCAATTCGGTTTTCGACCGAAACGGATCTCGGAATGAATGAAACGGACGATATTGCATTCGGGCATGTTCGTCGCGTTCGATGACGCTCGTGGCACGTTGTTTTTTCTCAAACCTTCGAGCCCACCAGTCGGCGAGCGACGCCAGAAACGCTTGGAGTGATTGCAGTATCCGCGAGCGATAGACAACCAGCGCAATCAACAGCGCCGCAATCAATAGCAATATCACAATCCAAAACAATAGCGGCTTCAACATCGCCAAAAGTTGGCCAAAAAAACCGGAAGCGGTCTCGGTCGGCGGCCGTGCGCTCGATGATGGGCTGCCGGACTGGGAGCCACGCGAGCCGTTCGAGGCGGATGATTGTCGCTGGTCTTTTTGCGGGGACGATGAACCGCTCTGCGAACTTTTCTTTTGGTTGGAAGCGGCTTGCTGCGACTGCCCTTGGTTGGAAGACGAGTCCCCGCTTTTTCCCGCGGACGGTCCCTTCTTGTCGTCCTTTTTTTGTCCGCCTCCGGAAGTGTCGCTTTGCGGTTGTGAGGGCGTCGGAGTTTTTCCGCCGGGACTTGATCCGCCGCTGGAGGAACCGGGTTTGCCCTGTGGCTGGTCGCCGGATTGGGTGCCGCCGGGCAATTCCCTTCGGGCCCTCCTTATTCGATGGTGGTCCGTCGGCTTGCCCCGGTGCACCGTGGGGATCAGACCGTTTGGCCCCCACGCCCTTGTCAGTATTGCCGCGTTCGTTCAAAACGCTCTTTCCGGTTCGGTCGTGGGTTTTGAAGTTCGGCACCAGCTTCGACAAGGAGAACCCGGTGTTGGGCCAAGGAATAAATAGGACTGCGGCCACTATCAACGCCGCAAAACCGGTCCCCCATAGCAGCCAGGAACGCGCGATCGAATCGGGGAGCTTGGCGTTGCGAAGCTGCACATATCGCGTCAAACCTACCAGGCTGGTCAACATCATCAGCGACAGCCCTGAGAACACGTAAGCGGCAAAATACTGAATGCAATTGGACTGGGCGCCTCCCCACGTGCGAACGAAGAGCTGGCCTATGGCAAACACCGGCAACCCAGCAACGAAAAAGAAAAACGCCCACAGCCCCGGTGTGTTTTTGTTACGTCGTTCCCAAAAGATCGCCAGCAACTGACGTTTCAGTCGGCTTCGGGCGACCGCAGCCTCGTCAGAATTCGTCGCCTGGGGTGGATCTAGTTGCGGCTCGGACTCGTCCGATTCTTCTGGCGAGTCGTTCTCGGCACGACCTCCCGACAGCCAAGTCGCCGCCTTTCGAAATCGGGACTCCGCCGCCTGCACCAGCCCTTGGCCCGTGACGTCCCGGCTGCCGTCAACAAATGTGCAGTCCCACGTCAGCTTGCTGGCTGCCCACCAAGCCACCAACAGCATAGGAAGGTGCATGCCCAGTCGGGTCACCAACATCACCGCGGCAAACAATGCCACGCCGAACAACGCGGATCGCTCAAAGCCTTCCATGATCGAGATTCGACTGATCAGGACGATGTCGAACACAAACAGCCCGAAGATCCAATGCACGGGCATCGTGTACGACCCCTGATACAAGATTTCGGTAAGAAAGAAAACCATGCTGCCGATGTGCAGCATGATCATGCCCGGCCCGAGCACTCAAAGACAACGGTCCGCATCGACGACTGAAAAACCGTATCGCTTGTTTTCATCTCAATGACAATTCACATCCAATCAATGCACGTCATTCCCGCGAGGCGGGAATCCAATTACACATCGCGTTCGATCACCGTTGCGGTTTCAATTGTTACTGGTGTCTTCGGTCGATCATTCCGGTCGGTCGCGACGTCGCCGATGTCCCGGACGACTTGTAGGCTGTCGGCGTCGGCGGTCTTTCCAAATGCCGTATACTGATTGTCCAAGTGGGAATGGCGGCCGAGGCAAATGAAAAACTGCGAACCGGCCGAATTGGGGTCGGCACTGCGAGCCATTGATAGCACGCCTCCTTCATGGGGCGTGTCATTGAATTCCGCGTCGATCTGATATCCAGGCCCGCCCGTCCCAGTCCCCTGAGGGCATCCTCCTTGAATCATGAAGCCGCGTATGATCCGATGAAACGTCAGATTGTCGTAGAATCCATTACGAACCAAGCCGATCATGTTCAAGCAATGATTCGGCGCCTTCTCCGGATCAAGCTTCAATCGAATCTCCCCCAGATTTGTGTGGAAACAAATCTCGTACTCCTTGTTCGCGAAATCAACCGATTCCGTATGTTTTTCGACCGCTTGTTTCGTCGTCATGCCTTCCTCTCCTTTTGTACGTCGATCTCGCCGACCGTTTTGGCCAACCAGGCCGTTGAAACAGGATTCGTTATCCCCGCGAAGGCGGGGATCCAGTTTTGCAAGTGTTGATTTCCGCTGGATTCGCGCCCCCCGCCTTGGCCGGAGCAGGCTTCGCGGGAACGACCTTCCAAACGGCTGTTGAGATGTGTCTTTTTTCAACGAACTGCGAGTCCATGGACAATCGCATGAGTCTAAGGATCGCACGCAAAACAACTTCCCGATTTTGTTAGCCCTCTCCTAACCTCTCCCGTGTGGGCGAGGATGCAAAGCGAAGTTATTTTGCGTGCGATCCGAAGACCGCATCGTACACATTCAACAACGAATATTGTAACAGAAATGCTCGTCCAAACGCGGAAACTGCTTCGCCGCCTACTGGTGGCGACCCACCTACGATTGGGGCGGGGTATCTGAGATAATACGGGATTTCTTGGTGTACCAGGGAAGCGAAGTTGACAGCCCGGCCTACGATTCGACTGCGCGGCGTGCGGACGCATAACCTACAAGGTGTCGATCTCGACCTCGATCTTGGGCAATGGATCACGTTTTGCGGCGTCAGCGGAAGCGGAAAGACCAGCATGGCGCTGGATACGTTGTACGCCGAAGGACAACGCCGCTATATCGAGAGCTTGTCGTTGAACAGCCGACAGTTTCTCAACCAGATGCCGCGCCCGGATGCCGACGAAATCTCAGGAGTCGTCGCGGCCGTCGCCGTGGCGCGCTGCCAGCGGACGCCCCGGCGCTCGAAGCTGGGTCGGTTCGTCAACAGAAATCACCGACTATCTGCAGTTGTTATTTGCTGGGATCGGCCAGGCTCAATGTCCCAAATGCGGCTTGCCATTACAAAGTGCGACGCCCGATACGATCACCCAATGGCTGATGGAAGTTTCTGCGGGGGCGAAGCTAATGATCTGCTTCGAAACGACGCCGCTGCCGGGCGAGACCGCGTCGGACTTTGCGTCTCGACAAGCCGCTCTCGGATTCATTCGCGCCGTGGTCGGCTGTCAAATCATGCCAATTGCCGAGTGGACAGCCAATCGGCCTGACGCGCCGGCAAACCGCCTCCAGCACTCGACGATCCAACCACCGGATCGGCTAACTGTCGTCGTGGATCGGCTGGTTACGGGGGAGTTTGATGCAGTGCGCGCACGCGAGTCCTTTGCGACCGCGCTGAATTTCGGCGGCGGAAGTTGTTCTGTCTTCGTGGAGCAACTAGCCGATTCCGCCACGTCCGACGCAGGCGAACCGGTCACCATCGATGGCAACGGTTGGCGGCGAGTCGATTTTCAGCGCGATTTGCGATGTCTTCGATGCGGTGTCGAGTTGCCGCCGCGCGAGCCACGCCTGTTCGACTCGGATAGCGGCGTCGGGGCGTGCCCGACCTGCGAAGGCTTCGGCGACGTTCAAGAATTCGACATGAGCTTGATTGTGCCGGATCCGACAAAGTCGCTGCGACAGGGTGCGATCGCTCCCTGGAACTCGCCCGGGTACTCGCATGAGTTGGACGAGTTGCTGGCGTTGGCTGACGACTACGGGCTGCCGACCGACGTCCCTTTTTCACAGTTGGAACAGCCGCATCTCGACTTGATTTGTGCGGGGTCCGGCAGCGCAAATTCGGCGGGCTCGATGGATTCTTCGCTTGGCTGCAACGGCGAATCTACAAGATGCACATCCGCGTCTTTCTCAATCGTTGGCGGCGATATCGGCGTTGTCCCGCCTGTCAAGGTCGGCGGTTGCGCCCCGAAGCACTGGCGTTTACGATTGCCGGCCGCAACTTTGCTGAGTTGTGCGAGTTGGATGCGGCGGGCTTGATCGAGTTTCTTCAGCGGCTTGAAAACCAATTGCCGGCGTGGCAGTCGGAACTGATCGGCGCCAGCCTAACAACCATTTTAAAGCGATTGAAGTATCTAATTGACGTCGGACTTCCGTACCTCTCACTCGGCCGCCCTTTGCGTACGCTCAGTGACGGCGAACAGCAACGCGTCCTGATGACTTCGGTGTTGGCGTCGAATCTGGTGAATATGTTGTACGTGTTGGATGAGCCGAGTAGCGGACTGCATCCGGCCAATGTCAACCAATTGATTACCGCGATCGAGCAACTGCGGGACCGCAGGAACACCGTGATCGCCGTCGATCACGAACCGGGCCTGATCTTGGCCGCCGACTGGATTGTCGAATTTGGACCTGCGCCGGGCACGAGGGCGGACGCATCGTCTTCGAGGGGACGCCGAGTTCGTTGTTACGAGATCCGTCGAGCTTGACCGGCAACTACCTTGCCGGCCGCAGCGGAGTGGCGATTCCCGATCAGCGGCGCCCGCACAATCACGGAGTCATCCAATTGACCGGAGCCGCAGGCCATAACTTGCAGTCGATCACGGTCGATTTTCCGCTCGGGGTCTTGTGCGTTGTTGCCGGCGTCAGCGGTGCCGGAAAGAGTACGCTGGCCCGCCGTACACTTTTCCCGGCGATTGCCCAACGTAAAGGCGTCTCGGCGCCGACGCCGCTCCCCTACGACAACGTCTTGGGGGTTGGTCAGATCGACGAGATGGTCCTGGTCGAACGCAAGGTGCTGGGGCGCTGATCACGCAGCAACCCGGTGACGTACGTGAAAGCGTTCGATGAAATCCGCAAGCTTTTTGCCGCGACGACCGATGCCAAATCGCGCAACGTCAAGCCGTCCGACTTCAGCTTCAACGTCCCTGGCGGCCGATGTGACAAATGCAAGGGGGAAGGCGTTTTGACGATCGACATGCAATTCATGGAAGACCTGTTGGTCGAGTGCGATGTTTGCGGTGGACGCCGCTATCGGCGAGACATCCTGGAGATTCGATATCGCGACAACTCGATCTTCGACGTTTTGGAAATGACGGTCCGGCAGGCGTTTTCATTCTTCCGGGGACAGCGAAAGCTGCAAAGCCAACTCAAGCCGCTGTTCGACGTCGGCCTGGATTACCTCCGGCTGGGGCAGCCCGTCAGCACGCTGTCCACAGGCGAAGCCCAACGCTTGAAACTCGCATCGTACTTGGGGCGCAGTCGCCGAGGACGGTGCCTTTTCTTGCTGGAGGAGCCGACAACCGGATTGCACATGGACGACGTGGTGAAACTGATCGACTGTTTCGACTCGTTGCTGGCAGTTGGCCATTCGATCGTTGCCATCGAACATAGTCTTCAGCTCATGCAATACGCCGATTGGATCATCGAATTGGGGCCTGGGGCCGCAGACGCTGGCGGACGCGTGATTGCATGCGGTACTCCGGAGGCTCTGGGCACCGACCCGGCATCGGTCACCGGCCCGTTTCTGCGAACTCACTTGGCGGCGAACGCAGCGCGATGACCGAATCAACGTTCAATCGACGAAGTGATTTCTCACGGAGCCACTGAGACACGGAGATGTAACAGTTCACGGGCCGGGGTCTGGCTGATTTTCGGCCCAATCATTGGTACTAGAATGTCGCATAAGCCGCCGAAAATGTGCCTGACCCCCTAAGAACGTGGGCAACGCATGGGCAACCCGTGAACGCGTTCAGTCGACGCCAACGCAACCGGACGGCTTGCGCCGTTCCGCTACTTTTCGACGGGCTGCTATGGATCGAACACAAAATAACTTCGCCTTTGATCCTCGCCCTCACGGGAGAGGTAAGGAGCGGGTCCACAAAATCGGGACGCTATTTGTTGGGCAATCCTAAAAACGCACGCGAGCGAAACGTCGTTCATGCAGGCGGCAGACGGGCAGCACGAGCGCGGACCAGCAAGTCGATCCAGGGGCCAATGTAACGACCGTTATCGTGGAAAGTGCGGCCAGAGATGAGGTTGCCATCAATCACACAGGGTTCATCAACAAAGACACCACCGCAGACTTCCAAGTCGAATCGACATTTCGGCACGGTCGCCATGCGACGCCCGCGAACGCAATCGGCGTAGGCCGGGATCTCGACTCCGTGGCAAACACTGGCGATCGGCTTGTTGGCGGCAAAAAAATGCCGAGTGATTCGAACCAAATCCTGATCGTATCGCAGGTATTCGGGCGCTTCGGCCTCCGGAGAAAAAGATTCCAAGATAGTCTTCTTCGATCACTTCCTTGAACGGGACGTCACACATCAAGGTGTAGCCTTCCCATTCCTTGGTAATCGTCCATCCCGGTTTGGTCTCGTGCAGGACCAATTGATAGCGCCGCCTCTCGGGCGCCGTTACGACCGGTCGAAAACCTTCCTCTTGCAGCCGGTAGTATGGATACATCGTGTCCAGGACTTCCGATGCGTCACCGATAACGATTAGTACTTGCTCCACCGACCAACCTCCATTCGATTTGTGCGTCGTAGAATCTGCGCGTGAAGCGCACGTGGTTCGCGGTAGCGGGCCAATTTGCTGCAGGGCGGGCGGTCGCTGCCCGACACACGTTGGCAATCGGTGTAGCCGTCCGGTATCAAATTGTGCTCGTTTCGTTGTGGTAACCATACCGCAGGCGAACTCCAGGTTCGGGCAGCATCGAGAATCGGCCAGAACGTTGCAAGCCGGCTAAGAAGCATCCAGACCCTCCAGGTATTGGCGAGCGCGATTGATTTCAGCGGTGACTTCGTCGGTTGTTTCCAGAATTGGAACGCCGCGCGGCACGGGGTGCATGAAGATCTCAGTCCAGCCGTCAAACTGAATTTTTGCCAAGGCGGATAATAGCGGCGCGAAATCGAGTGAACCACGGCCAGGCATTTGCAGCAATTCTTCGTCCTTCGGCAGCTTCTTCATACAACCGTGGCCATACTGCCAGGCGTAGAAAACTCGAATCGCGTCTCCCAACTCTTCGATGAGTGCCGCGAGCGACTGCGCATCCTGCGGCAGATGATAGGGTGAAAAAGCCAGCCGCCAAGTGCTTCCCGGGGGCCAACTCCCTCAGGCACTTCATCGAATCGGGCGTTTCGATCAGAGTATTGGCGTGATTTTCGACAGCGATGGTGACGTCCGTTGTTTCGGCCACAGCCAGATGCGGTTTCATCTTCTCGACAAAGTCGGCGACGGCTCGCTTTGAGTCCTCGCCTTTCAAGTTGGCGGGGCCGGAGGCGCTGGTGACGATCGTCGTGCAACCCAGACGTTGTGCCAGCCGCATCTCGTCTTGCAAGTTGAACGGACCTAGCTTGAATTGCGAAATGCAGGCCAGAGTCACGTCGTGTTGTTTCAGCATTTGAGCGAATTTCTCTTCGCCCAAGTCGTCCAGTTGCTCGCGTTGATCGCCGTGGACTTTTGGCCAAATGTCGATCGCCGCCGCCCCGGACTTGTGAACTTCCGGCAGAATCTCGCCGATGTACTGGTAGCCGTAAAGGCACGATCCCAGCAGGTAATTCAGCTTCAGCGAAAAAGTTCGTTCGACCGCCGCAGCCGCTCCCGACAGCAGTAGGCCGGCAGTAGATGCAGCCGAAGCGTTGAATGTCCTGCGATTCATTGTCAGTTGTGTTTTGTTCAACGAACGGCCTCTCAAGAATTGACTCCCGTTTGGAATCCTGTTCGTTGTTCTCGTTTTTGCCATGCATTAGCTTCGGGGTTCCCGACGAAGGCTTCGGCATCGGGATCCCAAGTTAAATTGCGGCCAAGTCGCATGGAGATGTTCGCCATGTGACACGTACTGATGCTGCGATGCTGGCTTTCGACATCGGAGATTGGAGTCTTTCGCGCCGCGACGCAATCAAAGAAATTGCCCATGTGATTGACGATGGCGTCCAGCTTACCGGCTCGCTCCGGTCGGTCGAGATTGTCGAAGTCGTACAGTCGCCAGCGTTCCCGCGGTAGCGGCTCGTTTGCCAGTTCGTCCACCGGACGCCCTTCGAGCGTTCCACGATTCACGAAAATCCGGCCCCGGTCTCCAGTGAACAATATTCCGTTGCGTCCGGTGTCCCGCACGGTCATGGTCACGTCGTTGGCAAAGCGGAATTCGGCTTGGAAATCGACGGCGACGTTGTATCCGTTCACGACTTCGGGAAATCGAGCCCGCCCATCGACTTCCAACGGAGTGCTGTCGATAGCCCATTGAGCAATGTCCAAGTGGTGAGCGCCCCAATCGGTCATTTGACCGCCGGAATACTCATACCACCAACGAAACGTGTAATGGGTACGTTCAGCGATGAACGGGACGTCCGGGGTCTGGCCCTGCCACAAATCCCAATTGAAATTTAGCGGCACTTTGCGAGGTTCGAAGGGCCCGCCCACTTCGTTTTTTCCCAGCACGACGTCGACGCTTTGTAGCCGCCCCAAACGTCCTTGGCGAACCATCTCCACGGCTCGCCGGAAGCGATGGTCGCTGCGTTGCCAAGAGCCAACTTGGACGACGCGGCCCGTTCGTTGGACGACTTTGCGCAGCGCCTTTCCTTCGTCGATCGTCAGCGTCAGAGGCTTTTCGCAATAGACGTCTTTGCCAGCTTGGCAAGCGTCGATCACCATCTTCGTATGCCAATGATCTGGCGTGCCGATCGTGACGACATCCACGTCCGGCCGTGCCAACAAGTCTCGGTAGTCTTCGAAGTTGCGCGGCGTGCTGCCGAAGGCCGCTTTGACCGGATCGCGGACGTTTTTGTCGACGTCGCAAACCGCGACGATGTCGCCATATTGGGCCGCCTGGTACGCAATCACACTGCCTTGATATCGCAAGCCAATCGCACCCACTCCCAACCGTTCGACTTTAGAGCGAGGTTTTTCGGGAGATGGTGAATCGGCGATCGACGTGCCGCCAAGCGCCAATCCGGTCCCCGCGCCAACGGCAGCTAGGAAGTTGCGGCGTGATGTTCCGCCGGGCATTGCGTGCTCCAAAAGGCAGTCATTCAGCTCGATCATCGAGCGCAGACCTGGGCAATTCTGCCAGCAAGGCATCATCGATCAGCATGGTCGGGTGCGCGGCATTGAACTGAATTCTAACATGCCGACGAGGACTCGTGTGCTGTTCGTGACAATCGTGCGGCTGTGAAAACGCAATCGTGAATGATCCGGGAAATCTCGTACAATGGCCGGAACTCAATTTCATCACCGGCGGGGAGCCACTATGAAGATTGCGCGGATATTCGCTCATCGCGTCGAGTTGCCTTTGATTGAGGGCTCGTACAACTGGTCAGGTGGCAAGTCGGTTTCGGTTTTCGATAGTACCATCGTCGGCGTGGAAACCGATTCGGGGCTGACCGGATATGGTGAAGTGTGCCCGCTGGGACCGTTTTATCTGCCGGCATATGCCGAAGGCGTGCGGGCAGGGCTGCGGGAAATCGGGCCGCATCTGATCGGGCTGGACCCGCGAGAATTGAGCAAGCTCAACGAGCGGATGGACGCAGCACTCAAAGGTCATCCGTACGTCAAATCGGGGATCGACATCGCCTGCTGGGACGTCTTGGGCAAGTTCGCGCAGATTCCGGTCTGCATGCTGATGGGAGGCCGCTTTGGCGACAGCGTGCGACTCTATCGTGCGATCTCGCAGCAGGCGGCTGATGACATGGCAGCCAACGTGGCCAGCTATCGAAAGCAGGGATACACTCGCTTTCAGCTCAAGGTCGGCGGCGATCCCGACGAAGACATCCAGCGGATTCGGGCGGTCCGCGAGATCCTCGAACCGAGCGATCGGCTGGTGGCCGATGCCAATACCGGATGGACTCAGCACGAGGCGATGCGCGTGGTCCGCGCCGTGCGGGATGTCGATGTCTACATCGAACAACCCTGCTTGTCATACGACGAGTGCCTGGCGGTCCGTCGTCACACGGATCATCCGTTCGTGCTGGACGAAAGCATCGATAGCATCGAAGCCCTGCTGCGCGCCAAAGCCGATGCGGCAATGGATGTCGTCAATCTCAAAATCAGCAAACTGGGCGGATTAACCAAAGCCAGATTGGCGCGGGATCTTTGTGTTGCGATGGGAATTGCCATGACGCTGGAGGATAGTTGGGGCGGCGACATCACGACGGCCGCGATCGCTCATCTGGCGCACAGCACACCAGAGGCATTCCGCTTCACGAGTACCGACTTCAACAGTTACGTGACGGTGTGCTCCGCAGACGGGGCCGCCGCAGCGCGAACAAGGGTTTATGCGTGCCGGTACTGCTCCGGGTCTCGGCGTCACGCCTAAGCCAGAGGTCATCGGCCCACGGGTCGTGGACGTGTCATAAAGTTTGCCACTGGCTTTGCCAGTGCTAGAGTGCAAAACACGTAAGCCGATGATCGTCAGCCGCTGCCGAGCGTGAGAATTACTTTGTGGATGGCTTGGCTGACCTGGATCAGGGCTTCGCCGACGATCAATCCAGCGGCGATCGGGATGCCGACCTCGTGACTAAATCGGGAGCCGATCGTCTTATCGGTAAAGATCCGTAGGATGCAGCCGATCGTATAGGTCAGCACGATGTTGAACGGCATGTAAAAACCAAGGGCGACCATCACGCCGATGCCGCCCAATCCGCTGACCGACAGCAGCAAACCCAACCCAGCCCCGGCAGCATAGCGGTGAACCGGCACGTTGTTGTCCAAGATTCCTTCGATGACTTGCGCCGCGCCGTGGCTTGCGGTGCGGGCAAACGCGAACTGCCGATTTCATAGGCGTTATGCAACAACAGCATCAGGTACACAACGATACAGGGTCCGAGCCAGGCACCTAAAAACTGTGCGTAGATTTGGCGGCGGGGGATGGCGCCGACGAGATAACCCGACTTCAGGTCTAGCATCATGTCGGACGCCTGAGAGACCGCCAGGCAAATCGCAGCTCCCATCATCATGCTACTGAGTACGGTCGCTGGTTTGGTCATGCCGTGGCTCGCGATGAATACCAGCAACGTCACTGCCACAAGGGTCATTCCCGACAACGGCGACCAATTGGTGCGGCCGACGCATTCGGCGACGATCACGCCGGCGACCCACACCCAGATCGTTCCTAGGATGGCCATCGTGATTGCCAGTGGCCAAGTCATTTCATCGGTGGAACGATCGACGATAACGACCAGCACGGCGAGTCCGACGGCAACGATGAGCATCAGCGACTTCAACGACAACTCATCGCCTCCCCCATCCCCAGTCGAAAGGCGGCCCGCCGCGTACAGCGACGTGAATGCACTGTAAATCAATGGGAAAGCGGCGATCAGACCGCCGATCGCCGCTCCGACCAACATCCCGATTCCGGTTGGGCGAAACAGTTGGCTTCGCAGAATCTCGGGTACTGAATAGTACTTGGCCAACGCCCCGGTCGCCGTCTGAACCGTCTCTGCCTGCTGGGGAGTCAACGGAAAGGAGTCGATCAGTCGACTAAGTTCCCGCGCGCTGCCGGGGGGATTCGTTGTCAGTCGATCGACAAATTCCGACGGCAGATTGCCCATCACGTCTTGTGCGGCTAGCCCGGCCGACGCGTGAGTCGCCGAGTCGATCGCGTTGGCGAGGGTGCTCATCTGGGCGCGGAACTTCTTGTCGTTGGTTTCGGCCGCCGCCGACTTGATCGTTTCAATCACGGCGACGATCGATCCGAGTCGATCCGATTTCAGCGATATGTCCGGCAACGGTGCTGCGCCGGACCCTCGATCAATCCCAGCTCGCTCAGTTGACGCTGAAGGGTCGGATCGAAGCCCGTGAGATTCGAAACCTCGTTCGTCAAATCGGTTCGATTCTCGCTAGTGAACGACGGCGCCTCGATCGGTGGATTCAACAATTCGTGCGTCGACGCTGGACCGACGAACGACAACAAGGGTGCCAGGATCCAATAACAGATAAAGCCGCCCGCTCCAAACCAAAAGCCGCCCTTACCCGACAAGAAGCCGACGCCAATCGTCAGCAGCGAAATTGAAAAAACCAGGTTCCAGATCGCCGATAATCGAAAATGCTGACCGATCGCCAGGTTGGGATCGTCACCGAATACTCGCTGTATGACGAAGTAGGTTCCGCCGGAAAAGACCGCGGCGCCAATCATCAACATCGCTTTGCGGATGCCTGCACCGGGAGACTTCAAAATCGCCGCGACCGCAATCCCGCTCGGATACGCCAAGCGGTTGAAGTCGATCATTTGCTTGCGCAACGGAACGACAAACGCCAAGCCGATAAAGCACCCGGCGATGCAGGAAAGGATCATTAACCCGCGATTGAAATCGTCCAAGCCCGCGAACGCCGGCTTCTTGCTAAGGATCAATATGGCAGGAACAGAAAACATGATCCCCGCCGAGGCGCCGTTGACTGCCGAGGCCAACGTCTGGTTGATGTTGTTCTCCAAAATGCTGGTACGACGCAACACCCCGCGCAGAATTCCCCAACCCAAAATCGCCGCCAGATCGGAGCCTTCGATCGAAAAGCCGAGAATGAGCGCGGCGTAGCTAATGGAAACCGCGATCAGCGAACCGATCACCCAGCCCACCACACACCCAGCTAGAGTGAACTCGGGGCATGGGCCGTGGCGAACGATTTCACCTTTGCGCAACGAAGTGTTCGATTTGCCCATTGCGACGTTCGCCCGATTTCGGTTGCTTGGGTTTAGGAGAACAAACGTTCGATTCGTTATTCGTTGGTCAAGGACTGACCGAGCGTCGGCTAATCATCTGTCCGTCAGGGACTGACCAAGCGTCGGCTAATCATCTGTCCGTCAGGGACTGACCAAGCGTCGGTTAATCATCTGTCCGTCAGGGACTGACGGACCTACAGTTAATCATCTGTCCGTCTTTAGGGACTGACGGACCTACAGTGGCCAATTGCCCTTGTTGACTCGCCTTTCATGACGATTGTCGAATGCTGTATGATAACGAAAGCCGCACGGCGGGATCACCCGAGGTGCACGCTGATTTTTCAGCTCAGGAACACGGATGGCCGCGTACAAGTACGACCGCGAATCGATTGCACGCAATTGGCTGCAACGCTATACCGGCATGCCGTTCGAGAAGTTCGGAAAGTACGTCTTGCTGACCAATTTCAGTTACTACGTCGACCAGTTTGCGGCCCGATTTGGCGTCAAGGTCTATGGTCAGGGCCGTCCCATGCAGGCGGCGTCCAACGGAAACGAGTTGACCATCATCAATTTCGGCATGGGATCGGCCAACGCGGCGACGATCATGGATTTGCTTTCGGCTCGGCGCCCGCTCGGAGTGCTGTTTTTGGGGAAGTGCGGTGGGCTCAAGAACTCGACTGAAATCGGCCATTTCATTTTGCCGATTGCCGCCATCCGCGGCGAAGGGACCAGCTTGGATTATTTTCCCGCTGAAGTCCCGGCGCTGCCCAGTTTCAAGCTTCACAAGTTCGTTTCGGACCGGATCGTGGAGCGGCAACTGGAATACCGAACCGGCGTGATCTACACGACGAATCGTCGGTTGTGGGAACACGATGAACGGTTTCGCAACCGGCTGAACGAGCTGACCTGTATTGGCATCGACATGGAGACCGCCACGGTTTTCATCGTCGGGCATTACAACGCAATCGCCCGCGGTGCACTCTTGCTAGTCTCCGATGTTCCCATTACGCCGGACGGTGTCAAGACCGAAGAATCCGATTACGAGGTGACTCGAACGTGGGCCGATACGCATTTGGAAATCGGCATCGAGGCGATGGCCAAGATCGGTGAGTTGGGCGAGCAGATTAAGCACTTCCGCTATTGACGGACTCCTTACGCACACTGGATTCCCGCCTACGCGGGAATGACGGCAGGTGCGCTTCGGTTCATTCGAACGCGGGCATGACGGTTTCATTATCGCCGGCGCAGCGCATCGTCATTCCGGGCTGAGTCCCGGAACCCAGTTCCACGGACGGGGTCATTGCGCGTCTAACCTGCTTTACCGGATTGTTTCTATTTTTTCTGGCGTGATCTTTCCAATTGCTGAAACTCTTGAATGCCGGTCTGGTCGTTGGACGCATCGGCGAGGGAAAAGCTTCGATCGTGATCCACCGTGTAGGCATAAGTGATCTCGAACGCTTTTTCGCCGGAAGCGTCAGCGTCGACGTCGATGTCCCACCGCAATATGTTCTTGGGACGCTCGCGGCGAACGTACGTTGGATCGGCGTCAGTGCAACGCTCGGGTCGCTCAAGGAAATTCGCACATCGTTGGGCCGATTGGTGAACGGAAGCCGATCAAATACTCGGACGCTGACAGGCATGTTCTTGTAGTTTTCGACTTGGATGCGGTACTCCAGTTTGATTTCCTTGTTTCCGCCTTGAATCCCCTCGGTTTTGGTTACCAACTCACGGCGAGCCCGCAACTGAGCGTCGCTGCCGAATCCGATCACAAACGTCTCGCCTTGGGCCACGGTGGGGATTTCCGCTCGTCCCACAAAGCGGTTGTCGATGTACACCGTCACGGGACCGGCGAGAAAATCGAATTCGCTGCCATTGTCGACTTCCGCCTCGCGATAGACGTAGCTGCTGAGTAACGGCGTGGCGACGTGGTAAAACTTGCTGGAAAGTTCGCCGCGAAAGATTCGAACCATCTGTTGATCGTTGCGGTTGGCGATACTGACGTGGCTGGCCAGTTGATAGCTGAGACTGGGCGCGTTGGCGGCGTCGCCGTCGGAAAGAATGGCCGAGAGAGCCTCCATCGGATTGGCCAGTTCGATCTGCTGGCTGAGGCAAGCCATCTTGTTGATCGACCAGTTGATGTTCGTCTTGTCGACGAAGTTGTAGACGTTGCCCAACTGCTCATTGGCCGCCATCTGTTGAGCGCGATTGTCACGGTATTGAACCGACAATCGGGCGCCGTCGGCTACCGGGGCCTGCGCCTGAGGTGTTTGATCCGATCCGACCAGGTTCACCGCAAAGGGCGCCAGGCTGGGACCGCTGGCGCTGAGCGTCGGGGAGGCGGTCGACAGCGTCAACTGAACGCCATCCCATGCCTCGCCCGTCATCTGCTGAATCAGCGCGTTATATTCGACTTCGACGTGTTCGCGATCATCGGATCCGCGAATCGTATAGGTCGGCGACCACCCGCAATTCGACACCAAGTAGTTCAGTTCGAGCGGCTGCGGCGCGTTGTCGAGTTTTTGTACGAACAAGACCGCTTCGTTGACGGTCCGTTGTGCGTTCGCGGTCAACTCCGCACGCTTTCGATTCAAGAGATCGAGATCCTGGTTCAGCGATTCGGCTTCCTTGCCCAAGTCAACCTGTGCCTCGATAACCGCTGTCCGTTGGTCGAAGGCAAACTGAGTGAGTGCCTTGAGCGTGTCGGCGTTTAGTACGCCTTTGGTCAATTCGGTTTGAGCGGTCGGGGCGACGAAGGCTTGCAATTGATCCAGGTACGCCAGTTTCTGCTGGGTCAGCTCGGTTTTTTTCTGGTTCAAGATGATCGCGGACTTCTTGGTAGCGATTGCTTCGTCCAGTTTGCGGACTTCCTCTCGCGGCTCTTCTCCCACGGCGCGTTGCCGGAAGCGAATGGCTCGAACCTCGATCTTATCCGACGATTCGGCGTACAAACTTCCGTCGATGATCGTCAATGGCAAATCGGAAACGACGACTTCCTGGCTGCCGGCATCCCCTGCGACGTCGATCTTGCGCGTGATCAGCGCCTGGCCACGGTACAGCGTGACGCGGCTCACCGTGCCAGTCGTCGGTTCAGAGTTATCCGGAAACAGGACGGCCGAAACCGAGCTCATCGAGAGAAACCCGTAACAAAGCACCATCACCAATAAACACTGCAATTGTCTCATCGAACTCTCCTCGTTGAATAGCAAATGGTTGATTCGCACGGCGCGACGTTGATCCGTGAATCGATTTCTGGAAACCGGCATGGTTAGACGTTAGCGATGGACGGTTTCCGGGTCGACATTGAGTCTAATCGACGACCTTTCTATTTGACACTTTGAACCGGCTCAGTGGCGCAACGAGTTTGTAACGCGAACACTCAGCAGCCCGCTGAAAAAGTAGCGGAACGGCGCGAGCCGTCCGGTTAGGTTGGCATCCATACGACAAATCACCGTGCGGCTTGCGCCACTCCGCTTCAATACACACTTGAGCCCACATTTTTCAACACTCTGCTAATGCGGAATTCGGGCTATTTTCTTGACGGTCACGCGCGGCGGTTTGTTACTGCGACGGACGGACGGACGGCAGGCCACGCTGCTGACGATGCGAGTTGATGAGTTTAATCGCTCGGGGTTCGGACGCAACAAACTTCAACAATTGAGAGGTCGTAACGGTTAGACGATCGGCTGCGGCGGTGAGATCGAACTCGCATTCCCAAACCATGTCGAGCGCTGCGCCAGCAACGCTGGAAAATCGTCGTGACCTGCGTTGACTCGGATTCGCCGGGAGGCCGACCGACGCCGCCACAAATCGGAAACGTCGGTCCGGTGGACTCGAACAGCCAAGGCCAGATTGACTCGTAATCGGAACATGGCCTGACTGAGATTCTGTGACTGGTCGCGGCGCTCGTTGGCCTCGGCAATTTCACCGGTCGGCAAATGCTGGAGAATGACTCCCGTGGACGTCTTGTTGCGATGTTGCCCTCCCGGCCCTCCGCGTTTTATGTGCCGCACGCGACACTGCTGGAGCAGAGACTCGATTTTCAATTCGGACGGATGGCGATTCATGTCACGAGGTAGCGCGACGGATGAGACATTGGACGATCCCGGTGGAACTGGAAACGAATCGAAGAAATTGGCCCTGAACGCCCGCGCAAAAAGTTTACAATACATTTGATTATTCAAGTCGCCAACCGAGTTTTCGCCGGTTCTATGACAGTTCAAAAGTTGGGACCCTACGAATTGCAGAGTGTTCTCGGCCGAGGGGGCATGGGGACGGTGTACCGCGCCATCGACAGCGACAGCGGCGCCGTCGTGGCGGTCAAGGCCTTGGCGCCGACGCTGTCGCTCGACGAGCACTTTCGGCAGCGGTTTGAGTCGGAAATCGAGGCGATGATCATGATGGACCATCCGAACATTGTCCGTATTTTGGGATACGGGCAGGAGGATGGGAACCTGTTTTTCGCGATGGAATTGGTCGAGGGACGCAGTCTTTACGCGATTCAGAAAGACAGCGTGTTGTTCGACTGGCGGGCGGTTTTGCGCATCACGCTGGACGTCTGCGCTGGTTTGCAACATGCTCACAACCGAGGGATCATCCATCGCGACTTGAAGCCCGGGAATCTGATTCGCGAGGAATCGGGCAATGTAAAGATCACCGATTTCGGCATCGCCAAGTCCTTCGGCGGCTCGCCGTTGACCGGCGAGGGGAGCGTCCTGGGGACGATGGACTACATGTCGCCGGAACAAGCGCAAACGGGCAAAGTCACCATTCGCAGCGATCTTTATTCGATCGGCGCAGTGATGTACACACTTTTGTCCAGACGCCCCCCGTTAGCCGCGGATAGTCTCGAAAAGTCGATCAAGAACTTGACCTCAGTTCCCCCAGTCGACATTCGGTCGCTGGTGCCGACTGTGCCTCAACCATTTGCCGAAGCCATTCACCGGCTGTTGGAAAAGGATCCCGGCAAACGTTTTGCCACGGCGGTGGCATTGTCCAAGTATTTGATCGAAATGCAAACGGAACTGCGCGAGCATGCAGAAGCGAAAACGGAAGCCGTCACGCAAGAGTCGCTGACCCGCTTGTCGGCGTCGGCATCGACCCGGCAGGTTGAGTCCTCGACTCGCGTCGATTCACCTATCACCAAAGACAGCTTGTCGTTTGCGGTTACGCCGCAAGACGCCGATTTCCGACACCGGCGACCTGTCGCCGACCGCCGAACCGGACCCGTCGGACGCTCCCACAAGAGATTCGCCGGTTGTTGCCGCCCCACAGCCCAACTTTTACAGCTCGGTGACCGAAACCGACCGCGAACGCCGATTCAAAACGCTGGGGGAGGATCGCCAACACAATCGTATCTGGCCGGTTGCGATCGCTTTAGTCGCCGTGTTGGGTGTGCTCGGATTTGGATTGTATTACGAGGTTTTTCGCCAACCACCGGCGGACCAGCTATTGGCTGAGATCGACCAGCACGCCGGCGACCCAATCGGGATCGGCGACGAACTGAATACTTTTTTGAAGCTGTATCCCGATCACGAGCGGGCAGGCGAGGTCGTTGAACTAAAAAGAATCGCGGACGCCTGCCGCCTGCGCAATCAGATGACGCTGAAAAAGCGGTTTTCGCGTCCGTTATCCCAGATCGAGCAAAAATTCTACGAGTTGACCGATTTTGATTCGCCCACCGATGCCGGTGAGCTGGAGTCCATGATCGCGTTCTATGGTTCGATCAAAGACCTGGATCAGAACTCGCGAGACGTGCTGGATGCGGCCAAAGCGTACATGATCAAATATCGCCGAGACGTCGCGCGGCAAACCTCCGTCGACCGTCCTCAGATCGAACAGGCGCTGTTGAAAGCCCAAACCACAGACGACTCACAGGTCGCCAAATCGATCTATCAGTGGATCGTCAAATACTACGCTGACAAACCCTGGGCCCAAGACCTCGTCGCTAAGGCGCGCGCGAAACTGGAATGAACGCAGAAACTCCTATCGCCATTGAATATTCGCCACGTCGCTGTCCCCAATGCGGAAATTCCGTGATCGAATCGGAACGCAGGTTTTTGCCTTTTTGTAGCCGCCGCTGCCAGCAACTTGACCTGGCAGCCTGGTTGGACGAACGGATTGGGATGCCGTACGAAAGCGATCAAGAGCCTGGCCACCCTCCAGGCTCGGAGTCGAACGATTGACGTTGCGAACGACCCCAAGAAGGCTCTTAGGATCGGACGCAAAATAACTTCGCCGTAAATCCTCGCCCTCCCGCGTTCGCATGAACCGAATCGCGCCAGCCGTCATTCCCGCGCAGGCGGGAACCCATTGCGCACCAACCGTCATGCCCACGTTCGTCTGAACCGAATCGCACCAACCGTCATGCCCACGCAGGCGGGAACCCAGGTCAATAAATCGTCCTTCCTGAGACAGCGAGTAACCGGCTTCGTTGGAGTCATCACCCGATTTACTTCACCTCCCAGCCGAAAATGTAAAACCCGGTCGAAATGAAATGAGCGTGTTGCGCCGGGTTTCAAGCCTCTTTTATCAAGCCGATTCGAATTCCCGCAACCGTGCTTCAATCCTTTGGGGTGCGACATATAATGGTCGCTACGATCATCGCAATTGGGGCCAAAAAACTCAGTTCATGGCGTGAGGCGTTTTCGTCCAACCATTTCCATTTCCCTACATCGGCGAATTCCTGATGACCGACAACAATGACAACGTGATCCAAAAGATTCAGTGGCGGGAGCTGTTCCCATGGACTCTCATCGGCCGGTCGTTAGGGCCTGCGGTCAGCGTGTCGGTGATCGCTTTGGCAACGGCCGGAGTGATCGTGAACGCCGCCGGGTGGCGAGTCAGCGAGTGGATTTTTTTGCGGGAGTCGGTCCGTGAACAGAATAACGTTGTTGGCATGATGTCCGATGAGTTGCATAGCACGTGGCAAGGCGTGTTTGAATCGTCTCCGGGAGACAGTTCGATGGGCGCCTACATCACTGGGCCTTATCTGGTCTTTCACCGAATTGTCGATCCGTACCGCGTTTTGTTCCAGAGTTCCGGAGGTCTCGCACAGTTCTTTTACGTTTTGCTGGGTATCCTGATCACGATTGCCATCTGGGCGTTTGTGGGAACCGCGATTGCGCGAATCGCCTTGCTCAAATACACACGCAACGAAAGCGTGTCGCTGGGCGAAGCGGTAACTTATGCGTGTCAGCAGTACGTCAGCGCGGCAGCATGTATTTTGGTTCCATTGATCGGCGTGGGCTTGCTGAGTATTCCAGGATGGATTGCGGGCTTGCTGATGGCGTTTAACTTCGGTTTGTTTTTGGGCAGCCTTTTCTACTTCATCATTCTAGCTCTGGCGATCGTCATGGCGATCATTTTGCTGGGTTTGATGTTTGGCTGGCCCTTGTCGATCGCCGCCGTTGGCGCCGAGGGGCAAGGGTTCTTCGATGCGTTGACGCGGTCATTCGCCTACACGTTGCATGCCCCTTGCATTATGCGTTTTATGCGTTGGTGGCGATGGTGTTTGGCGGGTTGGCGTGGTTGGTCGTCGATGGGACGACCAGGGGTGTCGTGCAAATGGCTAGCTGGTCGACCTCTTGGGGCATGAACGTTTCCAATGGCCAGCGCACGAACGACGTCGCCCAGGCCGCTGGCCAACGCGCGAACGAAGCCGCCCCGACCGCAGCGGCAACGCCGTCGACCGACGCCGAGAAGCCCTGGACATTGCGCGCCGGTGCGAACGTGTTGAGTTTTTGGAATGCGTTATTGAAGACGGTCGCAGTCGGTTTCTTATTTGGCCACTTTTGGTGTCTCGCGTCGGCTATCTACTTGCTGCTGCGGAAAAGCGTCGATGAAGCGGAATTGGATGAAATCTACGTACCGGACGAGAAGCGTTCATTTGACTTGCCAACCCTCGACACACACGTTCAATCGAGTTCGCAGGAAAGTGATCCAAGTGAACCGAATCCGAATCCGAATCCGAAACCGGAACCCGTCGACGAGTCCGAAAGCAACGAACCGGCGCCCGAGGCCAGCGCAACTAGTAATCCCAACGATGAATCCGGGCCACAAATCGACACGGATCCTGACTAGCCCGAGTGCTCTGTCACAGTTGGGAATTAGGGTGCATGGGTTGTCGTCTCGGCGAGGTGTTGACCGTGCGCCCTTTCAAAGAGCCCCGAGCATGTGTTGCAACGTAACAGTTGACCGGCCGGGGTCTGGCTCAATCCGCGCAAGGCGGATGTGCCTGATCCGCTACAATCGTGGGCAACGCATGGGTAACCCGTGAACGCTTAGGATCGCACGCAAAACAACTTCCCGGTTTTGTCGACCCTCTCCCTAAGCCTCTCTCGTGAGGGCGAGGATTTACGGCGAAGTTATTTTGCGTCCGATCCTTACTGCTGCAACCAACGAAATTGAGAATGTTGAACGTAATCAGCCTGGTTGGCCTGTTCGCAATGGTCGCGATCGCATGGACGATGAGTTCCAATCGCGCCAACATCCGTTGGCGATCGGTCGGTATGGGGATTCTGTTGCAACTCGCCGTGGCGGCGGTCCTGTTCAACTCCCAGTCGTGGAAGTTCAGCCGAACGTACCATCTTGCTGACTGGACCGAGTTTCGGGAGCTCCTTGAGACAAAAAAAGTTGACACGTCCTCGGCCGATGTATTTGTCGCCAGCTTGCCGGTCGCCGGGACGAGTTACCCATCTGCTG
Organism: uncultured Planctomycetaceae bacterium; assembly: GCA_963803365.1. Taxonomy (GTDB): domain Bacteria; phylum Planctomycetota; class Planctomycetia; order Pirellulales; family Pirellulaceae; genus JANMEB01. The sequence continues at coordinate 150,667 of CAWDMH010000034.1, read as the reverse complement.
ATGCGCTGTCGGAACAGATTGACAGCGGCAATGTCAACGTGGCGGACGTCAACGCGATACTGGTTGCTCATCCGCTAGTCGCGCCCCGATTCGCTCATGGCGTGTTGTTCTATTTGGTGGAACAGTTTTTCGCCGCGATTCGATCGTACGTCGAAGCGGGGTCGGTGTTCGTGTTCAATCTAGGCGGTTTGGCGCCGGGTGATCCGACCGACCCGCTGTTGCTGTTGAAGTCGTTTGCGTTTGGCGTTTTGCCGACCGTGATTTTCTTTGCGTCGTTAATGAGTGTTTTGTACTACGTCGGCGTGATGAAGTGGGTCGTCGAAGCGATGGCGTGGGTGATGCAGAAGGTGATGGGGACCTCCGGGGCTGAGAGTCTGGCCGCGGCGGCAAATGTGCTGATCGGTCAGACCGAAGCGCCGTTGGTGATCCGCCCGTACATTGCCGGCATGACTCGCAGCGAACTGAATGCGTTGATGGTCGGCGGTTTTGCCACGATCAGCGGCAGTTTGATGGCCATTTTTGTGACGCGCGGCATCAGCGCCGGTCATTTGTTGTCGGCGTCGATCATTTCGGCACCGGCCGCATTGGTCATCGCCAAAGTCCTTCAGCCCGAGACCGAATCGCCAGCCACATTAGGACACGTCAGCAAGCGATTCGAGAGCGACGCCGTAAACGTCATCGATGCGGCCGCTCAAGGCGCCAGCGACGGGATGCGGCTGGCAATCAATGTGACGGCGATGCTGATCGCATTCCTGGCATTGTTGAAGATGATCGACTCGGTGTTGTGGCTCAGCGGCGAGGGGGTCCAGCTGTTGGTCAACAGCTTCATGAACGCCGATTCGCAGGTCGACTATCAGTGGTCGTTGAACGGTCTGCTGGGGATGTTGTTTTATCCCTTGGCGTGGTTGATGGGGATTACGCCGAACGAATGTCACGCGTCGGGCCAGTTGTTAGGGACCAAGATGGTTGCCAACGAATTCGTAGCCTATATGGACTTTGGAAGCATATTGGACGAGATGAAGGCTAAAGGAACTGCGGCGAACGTGCAGCTCTCGGAGCGAACGCAAATTATTCTGACCTACGCTCTGTGTGGCTTTTCTAATTTCGCTTCCATCGGAATTCAGATTGGCGGAATCGGGGCGCTTGCGCCGGATCGCCGCAGTGACCTGGCGCAACTTGGTTTGCGAGCTATGATCGGCGGTATGCTTGCCTGTTGCATGACCGCATGTGTCGCCGGACTGCTGCAAGGCATCTTGCATTAAGATCGCCGGGCAAATTGCTGCTCGACGGTCGTCCCGTTCACGGAGTGAACGGCTACAAACTGAGTGAACGGCTACGTAGCTTTTCACTCCGTGAAAAGTCGTTTTCAGCAGCGGCCTGCTTTACGATCTAACTCGCGGCTCAAAGATGGCCCCCCAGTCTCCAGTCTCCACCCTCCAGTCTCCAGCCTAGCAACTCGCGCCCACTGGGGCTGACAGGGCGCCACAAAACTGGCTACATCGTCGCTTTCTACACTGTCACTGGCTACATTGTCGCGTCACGATTCATGCCGCGCGGTTTTTGATGGCGGCGGCTTCGGCGGCCAAGCGAGCGATCTCTGGCGAAGAAAGTCGTTGATACGTTCCGTCGGCACGTTGCCGGTAAACCCACGAAGTGTCGGTTAACATGCGTGGCACGTAAAACCAGGCTTGTTGCAACGAGTCGTCTCGGATCGACGCATCGATCAGCAGCAACTGGGTTCCCGCCAGGTTGTTGGCCACGCGAGTCAGTGCGGATAGAGGATCGCCTGGGACCAGATTCGTCTTGCATCCGCTGACGCTCAATCGCTTAAAGGCGTCCTTAAGTTTCAGGAAGGGTCGTCCAGGCGGCGTGCTTTCGAATGTATCGATCCCTGTGTAAAGGACCGTCCCGCCCGCCAGTTTCTGTGCCAACCGAATCAGTCGTTCGGCTCGCTCGCCTTGAACGACGCCAATTTCCACGATACGCGATGCCGGTCGCTTCAACAAATCGCGATAGACGATCCGCTCGTCTTTCGGCTTGGCAAAATAGGAAAGCCAAATGCGATATAACCAAGATGGACGCTTCATGCGGCGTGCTTTCAATGCGCTGTACGGCCCGAATCCTGGTTAACGTATCGGCCGGAAACTGCGCCTAATACAAAGACTCGGTTGAATGCGTCAGAATTTGGCAAGTCCGCGCAGAGCCTGCAATTTGGCTAGGTTGCCGGGACTGGGCAGAAAGCTATGGCACGTTGCTTGCCTGCCACATGATGTCATTTCGCAACGCCGGGCGACGAAATTCCGCCAACGAAAGCACGATCAAAACGGCTCGGCTCTTCGCGTGATGCGGTCGGTTGTGTTGCAAGCCGTGATCTCGAGCCGTTTTCTTCTCGCCGATGGTTGACGCAACCTAGAGTTCATTTCCCGTGGGTCAAGCGTCCCCGCCTAAGGATCGCACGTCAAATAACTTCCCGATTTTGTTAGCCCTCTCCTGACCTCTCCCGTGAGGGCGAGGATTTGTGGCGAAGTTATTTTGCCTGTGATCCTAACGCGCAGCCCTCCCCGTTTGCATGTCGGCAGCGACCGCCTCAGCAACTCGTTGTCTCGCGGTTGGCTGACTTCCAAATTGAACATCGGGAATGCCGTCAGCGTAATACAAAGATCGAACGAACTTTGCCTCGAATCCGACCCATCGAAATGCTGCACAAAGAACTCAAGTCGAATCGAAATCGGACACTGTCGTTTGAGACCTTTGAATCGCGCTTGGTACTCTCGGCCAATTCACTGATCCCAATCGACGCGGCCCTGTCCGAAGCTAGTCTTGTGACCAACACCGCTGCCTTCACGACACAGACAACGGGCGGCCAGTTTCAAGAAATCACTCACATCCAGCAGCAGTATGGATTCGATGGTGCCGGCCAAACGGTGGCCATCATCGATACCGGGATTGCTTGGGACCATGTCGCATTGGGTGGCGGATTCGGCGCGGGATACAAAGTTGTCGGCGGTTGGGATTTTGCCGAAAACGACACGAACCCATACGACGACGGACCGTTCGGATTCCACGGAACTCACGTCGCAGGAATCGTCGGCAACGCCGATCCGCAATATCACGGTGTTGCCCAAGGCGTCGACCTGGTTGCGTTGCGCGTATTTGACGACAACGGCACCAGCAAGTTCGATTGGGTGGAACAAGCATTGCAGTGGGTCCACACGCACCGAAACGATTTTGCGAATCCGATTACCACTGTCAATCTTTCGTTGGGAGATGGCCAGAACCTCACATCGTCGACGCCGTTTTCATCGCTGCAGGATGAGTTTGCACAACTGGATGCGGACGGCATCTTTATCAGTGTCGCGGCGGGAAACAGCTTTCAGGAATACTTGACGCCGGGCCTCAGTTATCCAGCGAACAGTCCGGACGTCGTCCCTGTCGCCAGCCACGATGCGCATGGACAGATGAGCGATTTCAGCCAGCGGGATTGGCGAGTCTTGGTGGCACCCGGCGAGGGAATCGAAAGCACCGTTCCCGATCATCTGTTCGCCGGTACCCAAACCAATCAATTCATGAGCGGCTCCGGGACGAGTATGGCAACGCCCTACGTGTCGGGCGCGAGCGCGTTGTTGCGCGAGCGCTGAATTTCATGGGTGAATCCGGCATCAACCAGGATCGCTTGTACGACATTTTCCGCAACACGTCGGATCAAATCTGGGATTCGATCACGCAGCGGTCATACAGCAAGATCAACGTGACGGCGGCGATCGATTCGGTTGTGGGCGACGACTATGCCGACTCAATGAATTCGGCGTACGACCTCGGCTCGATCGGCACAGCCAAGGCCTTCTCGGGAACGATCGGAAAAGTCGACGACTTGGATGCCTTCCGTTTCACTGCCATCCGAAGCGGAACGGCGACAATCACGGTCGATTCAACGCACGATCTTGTACCTGACCTGACGACCAACGGAATTAGCTTTACCGTTAGGGGCAACCAATTCTCATTCGACGTTGTTGCGGGACAAACGTATGCGTTGCAGCTCGGAACCCAGAATGGAATTGGCCATTATCAAGCTCAAATTGACATCAATCCATTGATCAGTGCAGTCGACTTGGGTGTAGTCGGACAACGAACGTTCCAAAATCAAACGTTGAGCGGCGAACAATGGTACAAATTGACCGCCAGTCGAACTGGTGCGTTGACCGTCGAGGGGATCTTGGGGGCGGGCGGCGGCAACGTGCAAGTGGAACTGTACAACGCGACGGGCCAGCTACTCGCTTCCAGCGCCATGTCGGCAGAGAAGGCTCGCATCGACTTCGCAGTGCAACAGCATCAAGCACTCTTTGTTAGGGTGTTCGGGTCAGCCGAAACGGTCACGTATCGCTTAACCAACCTAATTTCGCTCGACCAGGGCATCTTGGCGGTAGGTGGTACAGGGCGAGACGATTCCGTGGGCGTTTATCTTTCAGACAAGTACTATGTGTCGGTCAATGACGTCAGCTATTCCTACGTCGCCAGTGACGTGACGACGATTCATGTCGTTGCTCGTGAGGGAAACGATCGCATAGTCGTTCATGGAAGCCAAACCCCAGACGCGGTCCGCGTGGATGTGGGGAGCGTTCGATTGACGAATTCGAGTGTCCAGGTTTGCGCGATCGGCTTTGAGCAGGTGATGGTTGACGGACGTGGTGGCAGTGATTCGTTGTTGATGGTCGGCTCGGCAGGCGAAGACCATTTCACGTTTGCGGGCGGCGTGAATCGGCTGACCGGTGACGGCTTTGATCATCGAGTGCTCGGCTTTGAGCGCGTTTGAGCGATATCGAATCAAGCCGACGACACGGCACTGCTAGTTGGCTCGACAGGCGACGATCGCTTCGTCGGTGGCCAGACGCGATCCTCTCTGAGCTATGCTGAAACGGTTGTACTGGTTGACGGATTTGGCGTGACGATTGCCAAAGCGGGCGATGGCGGGAGCGATGTGGCTTTGGTTTACGATACGGCTGGGGACGATCAAGTCGTGTTGACTCCCGATTCGGTTTACCTCAACGATTCGGTTAGGGCAGACGGTTTCGCGGTTGTTCGTGCGTTTGCCACGAGCGGTACAGATACGGCCACGTTGATCGGCCGCGATTCGATCGAGTGGTTGGATGCAGGTCCGTTGTCCACGACCCTTTCGTCGGCGACGTATTCGCTGCGAGCCGTTAGTTTCCAGACGGTGATCGTCCATGGCGCGGGCGTCAATGATGCCGGGATCATTCGTGGTAGTTCCCAGCGCGACATGATTTACGCCGCTCCGACTCAGGTCATCTTGTCGACTCCGGAGTATTCGATCGAAGTCAACGGGATCGCGAAGTTGTCGGTCGACGGCGGCGGTGGCGACGATCAGGCTTCGTTGGTGGGCACCGCCGGACCGGAGGATTTCGTTTGCACCGATGGCGGATCGATCTTCTCAGGGGAGCATTTTGTCCAGCGGTACTTCGGCGTCCAGCAGGTCGTCGTCGACGGCGGTGGCGGCTTTGACCGAGCGATCTTGCGTGGTACGGAAGCTCACGACTGGTTGACCGCGACGGCGTCCGGCGTCCGATTTCAAACCATACGATGGTCGATCGAGGTCAGTGCATTTGAGAGCGTGTATGTCGATGGCCAGGCGGGCTATGATGACATTCTGCTGAATGACTTCGAAACCAACGATCGCTTGAGCGGAATCAACTCGACACTGCAGGCGTCGAATTCGGGACGATGGCTGCAGGCAACGAATTTTGAGCATCTCACGGCGTGCGCGTTGGCGGGAGCAAATCCAATCGACGAATTGGGCGCCGTGGACTATCTTTACGAACTGTACGGCGATTGGAGTTAGCAGGCTGTTGAAAAAGTAGCAGCAACGGCGCGAGCCGTCCGGTGGCGTTGGCGTCCACGCGGCGTATTACCGGGTGGCTTGCGCCACTCCGCTTCAATAAGCGCTTGTGCACACATTTTCGACGGGCTGCTCATTGCGGCTCAGCCTGACCAATCACGTCTCCGCCTGATTACCTACAGCAAGCGTCGCTGTTCGGCGATCATGTGATACCATTTCCGACGCGATGTGATGATCTGGGTGTTTTGTTGCAAGAAAATCCGCCTCGAACACGACTTCCGATCGCAGCAGGATTCCTGTTGGCGGCGGTGTTCGTGCTGGGAATGGTCTTACGTATCGAGGCGGCAAGGGATGAACTGTGGATCGACGAGTTGATTTCGTCATGGACGGTTTCCGGAACCCTTTCGGATGTCGCGGGCCGAGCGGAAATGGGGAATTGCGGTCCGTTGTATTTTTGGGGGCTTTGGCTGGCCAAATGTTGTTTTGGTTTGGGGCCGTGGACGCTGCGTCTGCCATCGTTGGTGGCTGGCGGAGTGCTGTTGATATCAATCGTTTTGGTTGTTTTGCAGGGTACGCGGTCTTTGCTGGCGGCGACTTGTGCGGGCTTGGCGGCCGCGATCGATCAGAACTTCGTGTTTTATGGCTCTGAGGCCCGCGTTTACGCTCTCGTCCAGTTGCTCGGAGTCGCTCAAGTCATTGGATTTACCATATGGCTTGTCCGCGCGGCAAGCGGCGGCGCCGTGCCGGCCTGACAACGGCGGGTTGGTGTTGGCTGATCGTCGCCACGGCGATGTTTTACTTGCACTATACGACTGCGCTCGTAGTGGCGGTGGAAGGAATCGTCGTGACAGTCCTGCTGGTTTGCAGGCCATCGTTTCGATCACGTGCCGCCGAATTTGGAACGGGATTGGGCCTGTGGATGGTCTTTTGCGCCCCGCCATCGTTCCATTGCAACGTTTGTGGAGCGTACGCTCGAACTGGCACAGTTTCATTTCCATCTCGTCCTTTCTGAACTCGCTGAGTTTTAGTGCTTTGTTTTATGGACTCCCAGTGGCTGTAGTTCTGGCCAGTCGCAGTTGGACGCGGCGAACCGATGTTGCCTGTGAGAGCCCTACGGCCGACGATCGCTGTTCAACGCTGTGGATTCGTTGGTACGTGGCGCTTTCCGTGTCGCTGGGAGTGATTGCCGCCGCGGTTGGACTGAGCATCGCCACGACTCCGGTGGCGCACTACCGTTATATCATCGCGGTCACCGGCCTCTGGCCGATATTGTTGGGGATTGCCATTGCCGGTGTGAGTGGTCGCACACTTCGCACAACGATCGGGGCGGGCCTGATGGCGGGATTGGCTTGGATGCTCGTTGTTCATTCGAGCGACTTGCAGCACGGAACGCTGCAACGACCGTTAAGGTACGAACGCTGGTCAGAGTTGTCTCGCCGCGTGAATTCGTTCCAAGACGAAACTACCCGGGGATACCCGATATTGGTCTATAGCAACTTGATCGAAGAGGATCGACTGGCAAATCGTCTCGATTCCGACCAGCTCGATTACTTTCGAGTACCGCTGGTTGTGTTCAATCGGGTCGATCCCGAGCACGAAGTCATCCCGTGTGCGACGCGTCCCGGCCAACAATTTACCGAGCGCGATCTTCAGGCGATCGAGCGTGCATCGGGGGCGTGGCTTGCCATTCGAGCCGGACCGAGCGTTTTCGGCACTCCGCCACCGTTGGTTCAAGACATCTGCAGCGAACTCGTCCGTAGCTTTCGTCGTCGAGGCCGAACGACCGCCTGGATTATTGAACCCATACCGCAAAGCACAGTTTATTTGTGTCGGTTCGTCGTCTCCAGCCGTTCAGGTTCCAACACGCAAACTCCTAATGGCGGCAAAGTCAACACAAGCGAAAACCGTTGCCCATGATGGGCTTGCTCGGCGGCTTGCAACGGAAACGAATTCCCGACATCGGTTCCACCGTAGTAACGAGAGTCGCTATTAAAGATTTCGCGGTAACTTGAACTGATCGGCACACCGATGCGATAGTCGTGTCGAACCACGGGAGTGAAGTTACAACAGACCACCAAATGCCGCGGGATCGGCCGCAAACCGAAGAAACGCCAACAGACTGTCGTTTCCATTGTTGCAATCGATCCACTGAAACCCGCGAGGATCAAAGTCGAACTTGTGCAACTCGGGCCGATTGCGATACAGGTGGTTCAAATCCTGGACGAGCCGCTGGATCTGTCCGTGGGATTGGTGTTCGAGCAAATGCCAATCCAGCGAGTGATCGGAATTCCATTCGCACCATTGGCGAGCTCACCGCCCATGAAAAGCAGCTTCTTGCCGGGGTGCGTCCACATGTAACTGTACAGCAATCGCAAGTTGGCAAATCGCTGCCACGGGTCGCCGGGCAGTTGATCGATCAAAGAGCCTTTTCCGTGGACGACTTCATCGTGCGATAACGGCAGCATGAAGTTTTCGGAAAATGCGTACAGCAAGCTGAACGTCAGTTCGTCGTGATGATAGCGGCGATGTACCGGATCGTGGTGCATGTATCGCAGCGTGTCATTCATCCAGCCCATATTCCACTTGATGCTGAAACCCAGCCCGCCCGCCGTCGTGGGACGGAAAACTCCGCTCCACGCGGTTGATTCTTCAGCGATCGTCAATACGCCGGGGAATTGGGAGTGGATCTGTTCGTTCAGTACGCGCAGCAACGAAATCGCTTCCAGATTCTCGCGACCGCCATAACGATTCGGAATCCAATCTCCTTCGGAACGGCTGTAATCCAAGTACAACATCGACGCCACGCGTCCGCTCGGATGCCGTCGACGTGATACCTTGTCAAACGAAAACATGCACCGGCGACGAGGAAATTAGCCACCTCGTTGCGGCCATAGTTGAAGACGCAAGTGTCCCAGTCGGGATGCTCGCCCTGCCGAGGATCGGCGTGCTCAAACAACGCGGATCCGTCGAAGCGCGCGAACCCGTGTCCATCCTTGGGAAAATGCGCGGGCACCCAATCGATGATGACCCCGATGCCGTTTTGGTGGCAATGATCGATCAAGTACATCAGCCCTTCGGGCGGACCGTATCGGCTGGTCGGACAAAAATAGCCCAGCGTCTGGTAGCCCCAGCTCGGTGTGTAAGGATGCTCGGTAATTGGCAGCAGCTCAACGTGCGTAAAGTTCATCTGTTGACAGTACGCCACCAACTGCTCGGCGATCTGATGGTAGGAGAGCCAACCGTTGCGGCCGTTTCCGTCTTGTCGCCAACTTCCCAAGTGGACTTCGTAAACACTGATCGGTTGAGCGAGCGGATCGGTGACGGCTCTTCGTTCCAGCCACTGTGAGTCCTTCCACCGGTAACATTCCAAGTCGGTGACGATAGACGCCGTCCTGGGGGGAATTTCTGTCCCAAAGCCATACGGGTCGGTTTTGTCGACGGTGTGTCCGTCGCGACCGACAACTCGAAACTTGTACAAGTCGCCGAACGAGACGCCGGGGACAAAGCGCTCCAAATTCCGCTTCGACCGACCGGTTGCATCGCCGCCGCATTCGATTGCCAGCCGTTGAAATCTCCAATCACCGCGACTTTACGGGCATTCGGAGCCCACACGGCAAAATTGGTCCCGGTTTGTGTCCCCTTTGTGCGAGGGTGGGCGCCCAAACGCGAATAAATCCGCCAATGCCTCCCTTCGCCAAACAAATGCAAATCGAAGTCGGAGAAGACCGAACCATCCAGTAACTCGCGTTCCGTTTCTTGGCCAGCGAGCGGAGCAACTCGACCGTCGGCGTGGCCGGTGGGGTGCGGATAAGTTTGGAGATCCCGGATTTCGCGACAGTTGTTAGGGGGCTCATTTCAATTGTTCTACAAAGGACGCCAAGGGGACCGACAGCCGACGCAGTGGATGACACACTCAATTAGACAGTGCGATCGAGCCGCCACTTTGGCAAGCCGCCGGGCCAGGCTTTTAGCCTTCGATCGCAGCGATGGTCGCACGCGCGGATCCGGCCGACGAACGGCTTGTTGATCCTCACGCCAAATGGCCTGGTCGAGGCGTTCGGCAATTCGATTGCCAAAACGTGTTGCCGATGCATCGGCCGATTGACCGGCTCGCCACGATTCACCCGGTATGAGCATTTGGCCCAATGGATTTCGATGGGCGGTGCGACAGGACACGCGATGGATCTGGCTCGCGCGATCGAACCGTTGCCACAGGTCCTGGTCCGCAATCGGGACCATTTCGTCAAACCGTTCCCAGCGCCACTGATTCTTGCGCCATTGAGCCAATCCGAAATGAACTCCGTGAACCACATTGCGTCCGGTGGTAAACAGCGTGACGTCGGATCGCTGATCCAATTCCTCCAGCCCGCGCACAACCGTCAATAAATGCAGGCGTTCCAGGCCAACGTTCGGCTCCCAATCCGATGCCTCAAATCGAACCTCGCTGTTTAAGTCGTCCAGGACGAACCGCCATTTTCCGAGCACGGCTCCCTGGCACCGCTGAAGTTCTGCATGTGAAAAAAGCAGGAATCGCGACAATTTCACGTTGGCAACCATGGTTGCTCCCACAGGCGATTGATATCAAGCGTTGTGATCGATCGATGACGATTCTGTCTCGGCTATCGTCAAACTTTTCGAAATCAATTCAGCTTTCCCGATCGATTCTTGCGAAGAACTCAAACACCTAGGCGCACAACCGTAAAAGTCTTTCTGAGCCGCAAGATCGGTTCCGAATCATTGTCAACATTGTCGTCTAACAGACCGCTGAAAAAAGGGCTCGCCATCCCCGCGAAGCCTGTCCCCAGAGACGGCAGGGGGCGGTGATCCAACATTGCGAGGGTCGATTTCCGCTGGATTCCCGCCTTCGCGGGAATGACGTTCGGTATGGTTGTTGAGACGAGCCGTTTTTCAACGGACTGCAAAGATTCTCAATTGGGTGCGCCGGACAGACGTCCACATCGATCGGTCGGTGCGAGGCCCAGTTCGCGCGATGGAATTACGCGGGGACGTTCGTCGATTTGTTTTCGGCGATGGTGATCGCGGGGTTGCCGCGTCGCCAGACTTCGTTACAAGCGAGGATGAGTTCGGATTGAAGCACCGAATTCATCGAATTGACGATGACGACGGACGAAGAGAGTCGGTACACCGAATCGATCTGATCGACCAGATCCGAAATGGGACCGCAATCGATAAAGCAGCAATCGAACTCTTGTTCCGCCAGGGGTAGCAGGGAGACAAGTTGCTCCATCGCGTTTCGCATGAGGCTGTCGGGAGTCGGCGTATTGGACAGCGGCAACAAGCTTATGGGTAGGATACTGCAGTGCACGTAATTGTCGGCGAACGCTGCCGCGGCAACGGTCTGCCCCGATGAGGAAGCTTTCAGCCCGGCATCCAGCAGATGCTGCGACAGTTTGTTCAACGCACGATGCGTCGCCCGTGCATCTCGCCAGTCGCTGGACGATTCCACACCCAGGCGTCGGGCAAGATTGGGCTGGCCGAAGTCCGCATCCACCAACAAGACTCGCTGCCGATTCATCGCCGCCCAGCGGGCCAGTGTTAAAGCGATCGTCGTCTTGCCGACTCCCCGGCGAGGCCCCGTGATCGACACTCGCTGGACGTCATCCAACGACGAAGCCAATGCCGAGCGGCCCAGTTGATTGACCAGCGCCCATTGCGTTGCAATCAACTCGTCGACCACTCGCGGCCATCGCCAATCGACGCGTGCCGGTTTTGCGGAACCGATATCGGGCGGCGAATCGACGAACTCGCGATCTTGGAACCGGGTCGAACGTCCCGCGGACGTTGTCGTGACGTTGAACTTTTGGGGAGAATTCGAGGTGTCGAGTGAGGGTCCGATGGCACGACGGCTATTGGTGGTCGAAGAATCGAATTCCTCGGCGGCGGTGCTTTTGCTGAACGTGCTGCCGCTGCCCCTTTGAGGGACTTCGGCGAGAACCGGACTTGTCGTCGAGCGATCCAAATGGGGGCTGGGAACGGATTCGCCCGGTTCGGTGGCAGGTTCAAGTTTGCGGAGAGAGTCGATGGTGACGCCTTCGAACAACTCGTCCGCCCAGGCCGCGTCGATTTCGCTTTCTTCAATGCATGAGTTCATTCCAGAAACATCGAATTGCGTCATGACCAAACCGCCTGGGATGGTCTGCGCCGCGGAATTCAAAGCACTGGTTCCGGCCGCTGCCACGCCCCTCGGGTCCGCGATGACGTCCAACTGGCGAAACAAAGGGGGCCACTCGACCGAAACTCAGGTCGAAAGCGGCAAGAGCATCAAACGGACCGACACTATTGGGAGCCAAAGGTACAAACATATTCGCCGCCATGCTTTTGGACAAACGAGTCCACGTGCGTAAAATCAAGGGATATTTCCATGCCTCGTTGAAATCGGCAGCATCGCGAAATCGCCTTTAAACGCATTGCACGCATTGGCTGTTCCCGCCACAATCCTAACCAGATAGAGGTCACAACCGTTACAACAGGTAGACACCGCCCATGTCACAGACCACGGTCGACTCCCCATCCGAGTTACTCGCCAACATCGCCCAGGATCAGATTCTGATTTTGGACGGTGCTATGGGGACCATGATTCAAGCACTCCGTTTGGACGAGCGATCGATGCGCGGCGATCGGTTTGCGGATCATCACAAAGACCTGAAAAACTGCGTCGACCTTTTGTCATTGGTGCATCCTGACAAACAAGTCGCCATTCATCACGAGTACTTGATGGCCGGCGCGGACATCATTTGCACCAATACGTTCAACGCGAGCCCGATTGGATTGATCGAGTTCGATTTTCCAGAGGAAGTGGTGGCGATATCAACGCGGCCGCAGTCTGTTACGCCAAACAAGCGATCGACCGCTATCTCGACCGCCATCCCGGTCAACATCGATTTGTGGCCGGATCCATAGGGCCAACGGCGCGACAAATGGCGATCTCGACCAACGTGGAAGACGCCGGGTTGCGAGGGATCGAGTTCGAGCAAATGGCTCGGTCCTATTACGTTCAGGCCGCGGGCTGGTGGATGCGGGAGTCGACCTGCTGTTGCCGGAGACCGTGATTGACACGCTGAATCTGAAAGCATGTTTGTTTGCAATTTCGGAGGTGTTCGAGCAGCGTGGCATTCGAGTGCCGGTGATGGTTTCCGGAACGTTTGACCAGGGTGGAGCCACGTTCGTTTCCGGGCAAAAGGTGGCGGCGTTTTGGAATTCGATTTCACATTTTCCGATGTTCAGCGTGGGGATCAACTGCGCGTTGGGGCCGACGGTGTTGCGGCCACACCTGCAGGAATTGGCATCGATCGCCGACGTGCACATCAGTTGCCATCCCAACGCGGGCTTGCCGAATGAGATGGGGCTGTTTGATCTGGCGCCCGGCAAGATGGCCGAGACGATGGCCGATTTCGCCCGGCAAGGCTGGGTCAATATTGTGGGCGGCTGCTGCGGGACGACTCCCGATCATATCCGGGCGATGTCGGCGGCGGTACGGAACGTCAAACCGCATGTCAAGACGGCCGTCGAACCGTGGACGCGTTTGAGCGGGACCGAGTCGTTGACGATGCGCCCGACTCGAACTTCTTGATGATCGGCGAGCGAACCAACGTCACAGGTTCCAGGAAATTCGCCAACTTGATCCGCAACGACCGATTTGAGGAAGCGATCGAAGTCGCCCGCCAGCAAGTTCAAACGGCGCATCGGTCATCGACATCAACATGGACGATGCATTATTGGACGGCGAAGCGGCGATGGCGCGATTCCTGCGTCTGATCGCCGGTGAAACCGACATCAGCGCCGCCCCGGTGATGATCGACAGTTCCAAGTGGACCGTGATCGAATCTGGTTTGCGGTGCGTGCAAGGGAAGGCGATCGTCAACTCGCTAAGCCTCAAAGACGGCGAGGAGGAATTCCTGCGTCGGGCGAAACTCGTTCGTCGCTACGGCGCGGCGGTCGTCGTGATGGCGTTCGACGAGAACGGCCAGGCGACTGAAGTCGAGGATAAAGTCCGGATTTGCCGGCGGGCTTTTGAATTGCTCGTCGACCGAGTCGGCTTTCCGGCATCGGATATTATCTTCGATCCGAATGTGTTGACCGTGGCAACCGGTATCAAGGAGCACGACAACTACGCGGTCAATTTCATCGAGGCGGCTCGCGCCGTCAAGCAACGATGCCCCGGAGTCAAAATCAGCGGCGGCATCAGCAACGTTTCATTCTCGTTTCGGGGGAATGACACGGTTCGCGAAGCCATGCACTCGGCGTTTTTGTATCACGCGATCAAAGCCGGCTTGGACATGGGGATCGTGAATGCCGGTCAACTGGCGATTTACGAAGACATTCCGAAGAACTTGTTGGAGCGCGTGGAAGACGTGTTGTTGAACCGCCGCGCCGACTCGACCGAACGATTGGTCGAGTTCGCCGAGAGTGTCAAATCGAAGACGACGATCGTTCAGGCCGAGGACTTGAGATGGCGTGAGGAAACCGTTCAAGATCGGATCAAGCACGCAATTATCATTGGCATCGACAAGTACATCGAGTCCGATGTCGAAGAAGCCCGCCGCCATTACGCACGTTGCCTGCAAATCATCGAAGGCCCGATGATGGACGGAATGAGTGTCGTCGGAGATTTGTTCGGGTCGGGCAAGATGTTCCTGCCGCAGGTGGTGAAGTCCGCTCGCGTCATGAAAAAAGCGGTCGCGTATCTGTTGCCCTTCATGGAACAAGAGAACCCGGACGGCACAGCAGGCAAGAAGGTGTATCGAGGCAAGATCCTGTTGGCGACGGTCAAAGGCGACGTGCACGACATCGGCAAGAACATTGTTGGCGTCGTGCTTGGGTGCAATAACTATCAGATCATTGACTTGGGGGTGATGGTCCCAGCCGAGCGAATACTTGACACGGCGGTCGAACAAGGCGTCGATATCGTTGGGCTGTCGGGCTTGATCACACCGAGCTTGGACGAAATGGTCAATGTTGCGTCGGAGATGCAGCGACGCGGCTTGTCGCTGCCGCTGTTGATTGGCGGGGCCACAACCAGCGAGAAGCATACGGCGGTCAAGATCGCGCCGAAATACGATCTGCCCGTGATTCACGTGCTGGACGCCTCGCGAAGCGTTCCCGTCGTCGATCGTTGGATGAACGGCCAAACGCGTCCGAAGTTAGCCCAAGAGAATCGCGACAAGCAGCATCAGTTAGTGGCCGATTACCAGCGGCGCCAAATCAAACTCGTTCCGTACGCCGACGCGCTGGAGGCTCGTTTTCCGACCGAATGGACTTCGGTTCAGTTAGCGCGGCCCGCGTTTTCGGGCATGCGGATTCTGGACAACTTCCCGATTCGCCGGCTCGTGGACTATGTCGACTGGACGCCGTTTTTCTGGACTTGGGAGTTGAAGGGGAAGTATCCGGCGATTTTCGACGATCCGATCGTCGGCCCGGAAGCTCGTCGGTTGCACGACGATGCGCTGCGGATGCTCGACCGGATTATCACCGAAAGACTATTGACGGCGCGAGGCATTTACGGCTTTTGGCCGGCCAACAGCGAAGGGGACGATGTCTTGGTTTACGCCGATGCGACTCGTGCCGAGGAGTTGACGCGGTTCTCGATGCTACGTCAACAATGGCAACGGAAGGACCAAGTGCATTTTCGCTCGCTGGCCGACTACATCGCGCCGCTGGACTCTCGCCGGGACGACTTCATCGGAGCCTTTGCCGTCAGTGCCGGTTTTGGCTGCGACGAATTGTGCGCCCGGTTTGATGCGGAACATGACGACTATAATTCGATTTTGGCCAAGTCGATTGCGGACCGCCTGGCGGAAGCGTTTGCGGAATTGCTGCACGAACAAGCTCGCCGCGATTGGGGCTACGGCCGCGCGGAGTTGTTGTCGCACGAAGAAATCATCAAAGAAAAATACCGTGGCATCCGACCGGCGCCGGGTTACCCGGCATGCCCCGATCACACCGAAAAACTGGGACTTTGGGAATTGATGGATGTCGAGAAAAAGATTGGCCTCCAGTTGACTGAATCGCTGGCCATGTGGCCCGCCGCCAGCGTCTGCGGTTGGTACTTTGCGCATCCGGAAGCACGCTATTTCGCCGTTGACCGGATCACCAAGGACCAGGTCGAAGACTACGCCCGACGAAAACATATGACCGTCGGCGAAGTCGAACGATGGCTGGCGCCGAATCTCGGTTATGATATCTAGCGTTCAGTCGCCGCGATTATTTCTTTGCCCACGTGATGAAGACTGCTTGCCTGCTGGTTTCGGTGTTTGCGATTTGCCTCGAACTGCCCGCTGTCGGCGGCGCTCAAGAACGGGATGCTTCCGCGGCGGCGCGGGTCGAGACTTGGTGCTCAACTTTCGCTTTTTGCCGCCGGATTTCGATCAACGAACGTTTGACGAATTGTGGCGCGACTGGCCGGAACCCTTGAGGTCGCAAGCGCAACGAACCAACGAGGAAGGACGGCGCGCGCTGGCGTTCCGGCGATACGGGTTTTCGCCTCATCCGGACGATCCGACTCGGCCGATTCAATATGTTCGCGGCTCGGACGGGTGGTATGCGATGTCCTGTTTTGCGTGCCACGGCGGACAGGTCGCTGGGACTACGATCGAAAGGCGCGCCGAACACAAACATCGCCCTGGCGACGCTGTATGACGACTTGAGGCAGACAAAGACGCGACTGAAAATCCCGCTGAGCCAAATGGACCTGGGGGCACTCGCCGTTCCGATGGGCACCACCAACGGAACTTCAAACGCAGTCGTGTTTGGGATTGCGCTCATGGCATTTCGGGAGAAAGACCTATCGGTGAAACTATTCCCGACGCCTCGGCCCGTCACCCATCACGATATGGACGCGCCGCCTTGGTGGAATGTTCACAAGCGAAAGCGATTGTACATCGATGGCTTTGTCGAGAAGAATCCGCGCGCGTTGGTTCCGTTCGTGATGGACCAGCGGAACAGCGGCGAAACCTTGCGCGGTTGGGAGGACAAATTCGACGACGTCTATGCTTACATCGAATCTTTGCGCCCACCCAAATACCCGTACGCGATCGATCCACGCAAGGCGGAAGCGGGACGCCAGGTATTCGAGGCCCATTGCGCGCGTTGCCACGGCACGTACGGCGAGAATTCGACTTATCCGTCGAAGGTCGTCCCGCTCGATGTCGTGGGAACGGATCCGGTTCGGCTGTCTGCACTGACTCCGGGCGACCGGCGCCGATATCACGAAAGCTGGTTTGCACATTACGCCACCGACGACACGGTGATCGAGCCTAAGGGCTATCAAGCCCCGCCACTGGACGGCGTTTGGGCTTCCCCGCCCTACTTTCACAACGGCAGCGTGCCCACGTTGTGGGGCGTCCTGCATCCCGATCAACGCCCAGTCGTCTGGCGACGAAGTTTCGACGGCTACGATCGCGACAAAGTCGGTTTGCAAGTTGAATCGCTAACCAAGATTCCGAAAAACGTTGAACGTCCCGACCAGCGCCGCAAGTACTTCGATACGCGCCGGTTTGGCAAAAGCAACTCGGGGCACAATTTCCCAAACGAACTCACCGACGACGAAAAGGCTGAAGTGCTTGAGTATCTCAAGACGCTGTAAGTCTCGCTTGTCGACGATGGCTTTGGCGGGGAATGCTTCCGCCTCGACTGCTACAAACTGATTAACCACTTTGGTTGTTTCCAAACCGATTAACCACCGGAGCGGGTCCGGCGGGGGTTTGTTCGGTGGGATTTGCAATGCGCGCCGCTGGCGAGTAGTTTCCAAACCGCTTAACCACCGGAACGGGTCCGGTGGGGGTGTCAGGACGCAAGGCAAAAATGATTTCAGCATTCAAGTCAATGCTAAAGCTCCCCTTAATGAACAAGCCGTTGCCGATCTCCGTCGGGCTTGTCCCGGGCGGGATGACGACTGGTCGGCTACGGAAGTCGCCCTCAATGAACAAGCCGTTGCTGATCTCCGTCGGGCTTGTCCCGGCGGCATAACGACTGGTTATTTTGGAGTTTCGTGGTTAGGTGTTTCGTCAAGCCAGACAGTACCCTCAATGTAGTACGTAACTGTTCACGAGCCGGGGTCTGGCTCATTTTCGGACCAATTATTGGTTCGTGAACGTCGCATGAGCCGCCGAAAATGTGCCTGATCCCCTAAAAACGTAGGCAACGCATTGGCAACCCGTGAACGCTTACCCCACTCGCTGGCAAGTCGAATCCACAAATATATTGCTAGGAAAATGATCCCTGGAATTGCCAGCAGAACGCCGTTCAGAACTATCACCCGACGTATCCATCGGGGTTCGGTTCGAGACGTTAATGCTGGCGTAGACGGTGTGGAATAAGGATTCGTCACAGTTCAGTTCGACATTGTCGTCCGGTTCGATTCGGTTGTCGTGGATCGGGTAACGCATCACTGGGCGGCGACCAAGTGACTACCGACATCCTAAACGGAAGACTAGGATTCCCACGACACAGCGCATCTGCGATCGGAGTTTCGGCAGTTTCATTACACTTTTGAGCTCGAAGGCCCCTAACGATTGAGGTCACCCAACGGCGATGAGTGATTCTCGATTTGAACAACGTGTCCAAGCGCCGCTTGGGTGGACCGACCTGTTCGTCCCAAATACCGGTTACCGAAATAAATCCGGTGACCCGCTGTGTTCATTATCGCAGTTGAACCAGCGGCTGAAAATCCACAACATTCAATTTGCGGCCTCGTCCAGGTCTCAAGCAAGCGTCCCCGCACGCATCAGGCAATCTCGCGATGCGTTCATTGTTCAGTAGTTGAAAAACCTCGCCCGGGGACGAACGCTTGAATTTACCGAGCGGCGGAATGGCGGCTCACCATTGAAATCGTCGCCGACCGTCGCTCCGCTTTAATAAGCAGCCTTGAAGCCGCTGTTGCGCGTTCGGCCACATTCGTTTCCAGAGCGCCCTATTTTGCACCGCGTATCATTTTTGGATGGCATGCTGATTTTCTCGTATGCGATCTTCGTGAACGCTGGGGCCGATGAGTTCGGTGATTTCGCGTTGGTCGAGTTCCTCGCGTTCGATCAATGCGCCGGCGAGTTTGTCTAGGCTTTCCCGTTGTTCGTCCAACAAATTCTTGGCGCTGTCGGCGGCGGTTTGCAGGATTCGTGCGACTTCGTCGTCGATCAGTTCCATCGTATGTTCGCTGAACTGTCGGCTCTTGTGGATTTCGCGACCAAGAAATGGATCGTCGTCGGCCATTTTGAAACTCACGGGGCCCAATCGCTTGCTCATCCCCCAATGGGCGACCATCCGGCGAGCGATTGACGTCGCCTTTTCCAAGTCGTTTTCGGCGCCGACGGTCAATTCATTAAACACCAGCAATTCGGCTGCCCGGCCGGCCAGCGTGAATATCAGAAACTCCTCCAACTCGTTTTGCGACATGTTCAGCCGATCTTCCAAGGGCATCATCTGCGTTACACCGAGAGCCTGGCCGCGGGGAATGATGGTGACCTTATGGACGGGCATCGCGCCCGGCAGCAACCAGGCGGCGATCGTGTGCCCCGCTTCGTGGTAAGCGGTGCGGCGTTTCTCGCGATCCGACAGGATCTCTTCGCGCCGCGCCCCCATCAGCACTTTGTCGTGGGCGTAATAGAAATCGGACATCGTCACTTCCGTCTTGTTGTTGCGAGCGGCCCACAACGCGGCTTCGTTGACGAGATTCTCGATGTCCGCGCCCGTCATCCCCGCGGTAGCGCTGGCCAGCGTTTCCAGGTTGACGTCGTCGGCCAGTGGTACATCGCGAACATGGACTTTGAAGATCCCGAGCCGTCCTTTTTGCGTCGGTCGCGTCACCGTCACGTGCCGGTCAAAGCGCCCCGGCCGCAATAATGCCGGGTCGAGAACGTCGGGGCGATTCGTGGCGGCGATCACAATCACCGAGTCGTTTTTTTGAAAGCCGTCCATCTCGCTGAGAATTTGATTGAGCGTCTGTTCACGCTCGTCGTGACCGCCGCCAAGTCCCGCACCGCGTTGCCGTCCGACGGCGTCGATCTCATCGATGAAGATAATCGCCGGCGCGAGACGTTTGGCCGTCGCAAACAGATCTCGCACGCGACTGGCGCCGACGCCGACGAACATTTGAATAAATTCCGAGCCACTGACGCTGAAGAACGGCACCTCCGCTTCGCCAGCCACCGCGCGCGCCAACAACGTCTTGCCCGTCCCCGGAGGTCCGAACATCAACACGCCTTTGGGAATCTGCCCGCCCAGCCGCTGGAATTTCGCCGGGTCCTTGAGAAAATCGACCAACTCGACCAGATCCGCCTTGACGCTTTCCAATCCGGCGACGTCTTCGAAGGTTACTTGTTTTTCGGTCGGCTCGAACCGTTTTGCGGTGCTGCGCGAGAAAGAAGAAAGGAACGCGCCGCCCCCCATCATTTGATTTTGCATCCGCCGCATCACAAAGAACACGATCGCGAGCGGCAAAGCCAACAACAGGCCCAGGAACAGAAGGGTCGTCAAGTCATATCCAGGCTTCTCGATCCTGTCGACGACGATGTTTTTCTCGTTGAGCCGTTTGGAGAGTTCCGCGCCGGCCTGCGAGTTGGCGTTGGGGACGCGGACCGAGAACTGTTGCTTGAGCTTGGTCGTCGGTTCGGTCCGTTCGCCGTTGTCCTTAACCTCGGGTTCGGCGGGTGGAATCACCTTGAAGATGCCAACAATCTCTTCCCCGCCCCAGGTGACTTTCTCGATATTCGTCTTCAGTTCTTTGCCATCCTTATCGAGCAAGGGCTGCCCCTGGAAGTCCTTTCCGTCGATCAACTTTTCAAAATAAGACCAGCTAATTTTCGACGGGGCCATCTGCTGGACGATCTGGTACACCAACAGCGTGGCCAGCCCGCCAACGATCAACACCACAATCCAGGGTCCCATGCCCCCCATTCGGCGAGGCGCGCCCTCAGCTTCCTGTTCTTCCGTCTTTTCGGGTTCGGTCATCGAATCCTGCTCAAAGGCCTCGAATACTCAACGGTTCGGCCGATTCCGCGGCGATCGTTAAAACACGGCATTCTATCGGAACCAGACGAGTTTGGCGACGCGGGCAATGGTAACGGGCCACCATCGTCGATCCATTCGCCGGCGGGCCACGTGTCACTGAAAGGCATCGGTTGTCAATTCGAATGAGTTGGTTGCCGCGGATGACACTTCAAAAAGTACATCATCTCCAGATGCGTGATGTGGCGCGGCAGTCGACGGGCGGTGCACGAGCGAATCTCCGGAAGTCTGTCCCATTAGTTTCTCCAGAGCACGAATCTGTTCCGCCGTCAACAGCCACTCCGCTTGCACAGGCAATGCGGCGTCGGCGGCCGCAGTCAGATGGTCGACGATTTGACACCGCTCGATCCCTCGAACCTCTTGCACCTCGGTCGCCGAATACCCTTGCTGAAATAAGCGCCATGTCCAATAGTACGATGGCTTGCCAGACGGTCCAACGTTTTCCGATGGCTGCTGGGTAGGCGCCTTGCCAGAAACCGCCGCCGGAGACGCCGGCGCGTTCCGACTGGATGGCGATGGACTCGGTTCGTCGGACGATTGACCAGGCTCATCGAAGGTCGCAATTTTCGGTACGCTGACGGCTGCGGACGGATCCGTTGAATTCGACGGAGTCGAGGTTCGCGGGTCGGCTTTGGTTGATTTCACCTTCTCCGCCGTCTCGATTTCTGTCAACTCGCGAGCAATGATGTTGACCAGTTCCATCGGCAAAGCCGCGATAACGTCGGGTTGGAGGGATTGCTTTACTAGCCGTCTGCCGGCGTCGGAAATTTGGATCACTGGTCGAAAGCGCGTATTTTCAATCTGGGTCAGCCATCCGCCTTGCAGCAATTCACTCACCAGTTGATCGACGAGTGCCTGCGTCAATTGCCGCAATCTTCCGAACGTCGGAATCCGTTCCAACCGCAGTCGTTTCAGCTTCTTGGAGTCCGAGCCGGTTAGCAATTGGACAAGTAGTTGTTTGCCGATTCGGCCATGAGTCCTCGCCGCGCCGCTGAGCACGACCAGAATCGCGTACCACAACCGCTGCAGTTTTCTGTCGTCCATGCGAGCGACATCCGACTTCCCGGCGGAGCTTGTTCCCAAGCCGCAATTGTCACAACACCGACACACCTGCCGCTGAGAATCGCCAAAGTACTCCAGTATTTCCAGTTGACGACAGCGATGCGAATGAACGTACCGAATCATCTGATCGAGTTTTTCGTATTCCGACTGCTTTCGCTTGTTCAATTCCGCAAAGTCGACATTGAGCGAGTCGAAGTCCGCATCACGACGAAGCACATGGATTGCCCGCCCACGAAACGGCGGTATGTAGTCCACTCCGTCCAGCTTGATCAGTTCCCGGAGTCGCCCGCGTCACCGACTCCCACGGCAAATCGACCGATTGCGCGAAGCGTGTTGGACTGAAGAAAACCCGTTCGCCCCGCACGTCGCCTACCTGCTTCTCCAATCCGCGCAGCACTTTGCGGCGCACTTTCGCATCACGCGGCAGCAAATCGACCAATGTCGGCAGCGGCGAATCGATGCGGATCGAGGCTTGGTTATGCTGCGAGTCCAATCGCTCGATCGCACCCGCCTTTTCCAGCAAGGCCTCGCAAACGCGCACGCCCTCGGTGCCAATGTCCAGATCCAACTCGTCCTTGATCTGCTGCAACGTCAGTTCAATTGGGTCCTGTGTAAATGACTTCAAGAAATCGAACACTTCGCGCACCGTTTCCTGGGCCGGATAGGAGTTTTCGATGAAGTACTCTTGAATGAAGCGGTCTTGATACGAAAACAGCAGCAAGCAGTCCGCCGGTCGACCGTCTCGCCCGGCCCTTCCCGCCTCCTGGTAATACGCTTCCAAACTGCCCGGCAAGTTGTAATGGATGACGAAGCGAACATCGGCCTTGTTGATTCCCATCCCGAAGGCGTTCGTCGCCACGATCAATTCGACTTGACCGGACATGAAGGCGTCCTGGATCTTCTTCCGCTGAGCCGATTCCATCCCCGCGTGATAGTAGGCCGTCGGGCGGCGAATCGCGGACCCAAATAGCTCGACGAGGTACTCGCACCTTTTCCTCGTAGCGGCATAGACGATTCCGCAGCCTGGATGCGCGTTCAGGTATTCGAGCAACCGGTGGTCCTTGGCGGAATTCGAACTGGGGGACTCGACCTGCAGACTGAGGTTTTCGCGGCGAAATCCCGACACAAACGTGGCGGGGTTTCTGAGCTGCAAAACTTGCGAAATATCGTCGCGGACAATCTTTGTCGCGGTGGCCGTCAGCGCGATTGTTTGCGGCATTCCCAAGTGGCGGCGGATTTGTCCCAACCGGGAGTAGTCCGGCCGGAAATCGTGCCCCCACTGACTGATGCAGTGCGCCTCGTCGATCGCCAGCAACTGGAGATTCGACTGTTGCAACGCTTGGATAAAGGCGCTGCTGCGAAGTCGTTCGGGAGCGACGTAAACCAGCGAATAAGCGCCGCGCAGCATGTCTTCGGTTCGCTGAGCGCGTTCGCCGAATTCCAACGAACTATTGATGAAGGTTGCGGGGATGCTCAGCCGATGCAGCGAGTCCACCTGGTCCTTCATCAAGGCGATCAACGGTGAAATGACGACGGTTAAGCCGTCTTGAGCAACCGCCGGCAATTGGTAACAAAGACTCTTGCCGCCGCCCGTGGGCATGATGCATAAGCAATCGCGCCCGGCGCCGACCGCTTGAATCACCTCGCGCTGGCCGGGACGAAACTGTCTCAAGCCAAATCGGGGCAGTAATTCATCGAGCTTTGAGGTCGTCGTCAAGAGAGCGGCTCGTAAAGTGTCGACGCAATCGTTCGCCAACGATTATAATGGCAGGTCCGTTGTTGGGTGAAACCGCTAACTAATTCTCAATGATCCAAGTTCACGAACTCTGCAAGTCGTTTATCAGCGGGGACCACACGATTGTGGCCGTGGATGACGTTTCGTTTAACGTCCCGCCAAGCGAGGTCTTTGGCTTGCTTGGTCCGAACGGGGCCGGAAAGACGACAACGATGCGGATGATCCTCGGATTGCTCAAGCCCGATTCCGGATACGCCTCGATCGCTCAATTCCGCTCGGACCAGGCCGCCGACGAGGTCAAGAAGCGTGTCGGCTTCGTTTCCGCCAACGCGGGAATCTACCAGTGGTTATCGCCGCGCGAAATTCTCACTTTTTTTGGCGACGTCTACGGCATGGGGTTGGACAGGATCAAACAGCGGATTGCGGCGCTGAATGAGTTGTTAGGACTGGCGCCTTTTTTGGATCAACGTGGCGCGACGCTCAGCACCGGTCAACGACAACGAGTCAATCTGGCGCGGGCGTTGGTCCACGATCCACCCGTGATGCTCTTGGACGAACCCACGCTCGGCTTGGACGTCGTGGGCAGTCAAGTCATCTTTGACTACATTAAGATGCTGC
This sequence comes from uncultured Planctomycetaceae bacterium, assembly GCA_963803365.1. Lineage (GTDB taxonomy): Bacteria > Planctomycetota > Planctomycetia > Pirellulales > Pirellulaceae > JANMEB01. The sequence continues at coordinate 126,383 of CAWDMH010000034.1, read as the reverse complement.
GCGAACAAGGAAAGGCAATCATTCTGTGCACGCATAGCTTGGAACAGGCCCAGCGGATTTGCGATCGGTTTGCGTTGCTGCACCAGGGGCGAATCGTTCACTGTGGCACGTTGGCCGACTTGCAAGGGGTGACGGGGCGAACCAACCTGGTCGACATGTTCATCGATTTGTTGCGGCCGCCTAGCGGCAGTCTGTTGGCTGCCCCCGCAGTTGGCGAAGTCGCCGGGAGCGAGGTCATTTCATGAGCACGCCAGCGGCCGCCGGGCCCACGAACGATTTTGGCCGTTTGCGTCGCCTGGCCCAAAAAGAGCTTCGCGAAACATTGCGTGACCGGCGCACCGTGATCACGTTGTTGCTGATGCCGCTGTTGGTCTATCCGTTGATCAGCGTTATCTTTCGCTCGTTTCTATTGTCCGGCGCCGTATCGATCCCCTCCGATCGCCAGCTCGAATACCGCTTGCAATTTGAGTACAAGAATGGCGACGAGGCGCAAAACGAAGCCTGGTTCTATCAATTGATCGACGATGCGCAACTTTTGGAAGAGTCCGATTCGCCACTGATCGCGAATTATCTCCATTCCACCGATCCTAAGTACGCCCGGTTTAGCCAGAACGAATTCGCCCCGCCGCCAGTCGACAAGGAAAAAATTGCCGATGGCACGATTGACGTCGCGGTCATTGTCACGTTTCCCACTGGTAGAGCAGTTGAACATCAACCAACCGAAATCGAGTTGCTGGCCAACAAGACGAGCCGCTTCTCGCTGAACGCGCAGAAGTACGTCCGCGATTATCTTGAAGCGATTAACCGGAATCGGCTTGTGGACGAAGGAAAAATCGCGGATTCTTATCTTCAGGTACAAGAAGAGCTGTATGCGGGTGAAACGCCGAAGCAGAACCAACCGGTCTCCTTTGGAACCCTGATTCCGCTGATCCTGGTGCTGATGACGATCACCGGCGCCGTTTATCCCGCCATCGATTTGACCGCAGGCGAACGAGAACGAGGTACCTTGGAAGCGTTGATCGCCGCTCCAATTCCACGGATGCGAATTTTGATCGCCAAGTTTTTCGCGGTGTTGACCGTGGCGATGCTGACCGCGACGCTCAATTTGATCGGCATGTTGATCACGGTTTGGGCTTTTCGGCTAGAAAAGCTGATCTTTCACACTGGCTCGCCGTCGATCGTCGCGATTCTCCAGGTCTTCGGATTGCTGCTGCTATATGCGGCATTTTTCTCGACGCTGCTATTGGCCGTGACCAGCCTGGCGCAAAGCTTCAAAGAAGCCCAAGCCTACCTGATTCCCTTAATCCTTTTGGCGATGGCGCCCAGCGTGGTGAGCCTGATGCCAGGCCTGTCGATCTCCGGCTTTTTGGCGGTTGTGCCTATGGTGAACTTCGTTTTGCTGTGGCGCGATATCTTCCAAGGCGAAGTGGGAGTTGGCCCTTGCATCATCGTCATCACGTCGACATTGCTCTACTCGCTGCTGGCCCTGTCATTGGCGTCGAGAATCTTTGGGACGGATGCAATTTTGTACGGCAGTCACGAAAGTTTCCGAGATTCACTGCGTCGACCGCGATTGCCTCAGGTGGCCGCCAGTCCATCGCTGGCAATGTTTGCTTTGACGCTGGTTTTTGCCGGTCAGTTTGTTGCGATCGCCGTTCTGACTCGTCTGTCAGATCAGCCGGTGTGGAGCCTGTTGAGTTACATGGCGGCGCTGACCGGACTGTTTTACTTTCTCGTCCCAAGTTTGCTGGCCGCGTACCAACGAATCGAGTTCAGTAGCGGCTTTGCGCTTCGCGGATTCAAGCCGCTGGCGTTGCTGGCCATTCTGCTAATGGGCGTCTCCCTTTGGCCATTGACCTATGCGGTCGTGACCTTTTGGCAACAAATCGTGAGCCTATTCGGCACCGGCGATGCGGTGAGCGCATTGCACGAACGGCTGATTGCCGGAGGCAAGGCGTACATCGAACGTTCGCGCGAAGTCCCTTTCGGTTGGATCCTGATAACCTACGCGCTGATACCGGCGTTTTGTGAGGAGTGGTTCTTCCGCGGATTCTTCCTCCAAGCGATCCTGCGACGGGCCTCCGGCGCGTGGAAACCGGTCGTGCTGTCGGGAGTCGTGTTCGGCGTCTTCCATGTGTTGGCGGAAAATTCGGCCGATCGGCTGCTGCCGTCAACCATGATGGGCATCTTGTTGGGGTTCGTCTGTTGGCGAACAGGATCAATCATCCCGAGCATGTTTTTGCATGCGCTGCACAACGCGACCGTGGTCAGCTTGTCGTATTTTCACGAAGAGATATCACACATCCAATGGCTCCCGCTAAGGAACGACGCATTGCCGGTCGGTTGGTTGGTGGCGGTAACGGCCGTCGGAGCCTGCGGGTTCGGGTTCTTGCTGTGGATTCACCGAAAACAGAATAAGCAAACCGCCGCGGCGCTGGGCTAGTGCTTTCGACAAGCCCTAACGGGCCGTTGAAAAATGTGTGCACAAGCGTTCATTGAAGCGGCGCGGGCAAGCCGCCCGGGTAATCGCGCAGTCTGGATTCGAACGCAACCGGACGGCTCGCGCCATTCCGCTATGTTTTCAACAGGCTGCGGCATTCCGCCATGTGGATGCCAACGCAACCGGACGGCTCGCGCCGTTACGCTACTTTTTCAACGGGCCGCTACTTCTGAATGTTGATAGAGCACTAGTTTGCCGCTTCACTCAAAATGCGCTTCGTCACGGTTCAGGCTATAGAAGGCCGTCCAATCATGACTTGCCGACCAAGGCGCACAGGTCCGCGGTGCGGCAACTATATCCCCATTCGTTGTCGTACCAACTGAGGACTTTCGCCATGCGGCCATCTTCGCCGATTACCTGGGTAAAGTCCGCGGCGAAAACGCTGCTGTGCGAATCACCGATGACGTCGGTAGAAACCATTGGGTCTTCGGTGTAGTACAGAATGCCTTTTAGCGGACCCGCCGCGGCCGCTTTCATGGCGGCGTTGATGGATTCTGCGGAAGCCGACTTCGCGAGATTGACGGTTAAATCCACCAGACTCCCGCAACTGACGGGAACCCGGATCGCGATCCCGGTCATTCGACCGTTGAGTTCGGGAATCACCAGACCAACCGCTTTGGCGGCGCCGGTCGAAGTGGGGATGATGTTTACGGCAGCCGCCCGCGCCCGGTAAAGGTCTTTATGCGGCAAGTCCAGAATCCGTTGATCGTTGGTATAGGCATGGATCGTGGTCATCAGACCTCGTTCGATACCGAACGACTCGTGCAGCACTTTGGCCACGGGCGCCAAGCAATTCGTCGTGCAACTGGCGTTCGAGACGCACTTCATCTCCTTGGTTAGCTTGTCGTGGTTGACGCCGATGACACAGGTCAGGTCACCGCCATCCTTGGCCGGCGCCTGAGAATCACCTTGCGGGCGCCGGCCGCGATGTGCGAATCGTAACCTGCCTTGTCACCGCTGGTGCGGGAGGTGAACACGCCCGTGCTTTCGACCACGACGTCGACGCTCAGCGCCTTCCAAGGAAGCTTGCGGGGGTCCTTTTCTTCGTAGCAGCGGATCTTTTCGCCGTTGACAATCAGATTCTGATCGTCGTGCTGCACGTCGCCTTCGTAGCGTCCGTGGATGCTGTCGTATTTCAGCAGCGTCGCCAGAGTCTTGTTGTCGGTTAGATCGTTTACTGCGACGACGTCAAATTCGTCGCTGCGTTGCATCAGATTCCGGAACGTGAGTCTTCCAATTCTTCCAAAACCATTGACTGCGACCCGAATTGCCACGGATTCTCCTTTGGATGTAGGCTGCCTCGAACTCGGAAAGGCTATGCGGAACTAGTGCCGTGTCAAGTTTTAATTTTGGGGTGCCACTGGCTGTGCCAGTGTACATGAGCGTTGTGTATTGCCGACCCGCACTGGCGAAGCCAGTAGCACACAACCCCAATTCTAAGACCTGACAAAGCACTAGTGCTTTGTCACAACTTAATTTTAGGATCAGGTGCAGAGACGCTTAGCCCCGGTTCAGTAACGAATCACCGGGGCTAACGCCCATCGGCTAGTAATGACAACCCGAACTTTTAGCTGTGACAGAGCACTAGGGACCGCTGGGCAACTTGTTGTCAGCCAAAAAGGTCGCGGCTTAGCGCCAAACCCCAGCGGTTTCCGGACAGGCTGTAAACGACGCCGACAACGCGAATTATACGCCTCGATGTGCCCGACACAAGCGGCGATGGGACGACGAGGTTGAGAGTGACCGCATGCTGCAGTCACGACCGCAATGCAAAGCGGCAGAGGCCGTGTTCTTATGCGAGAGACCGCGCTGCTGAACAGTCACATTCCGTCCGCGAACGCAGTTAGGATCGCAGGCAAAATAACTTCCCGGTTTTGTCGACCCTCTCTCTAGCCTCTCCTGTGAGGGCGAGGATTTACGGCAAAGCTATTTTGCGTCCGATGCTTAGCAGCTCGTGGAACAACGACTCGTCTCAATAACCATACCGAATGTCATTCCCCCGAGGCCTGTCCCCCAGCGACGGCCGCCCAGCGACGGCCGGGGAAGGGAATCCGGCGGACATGAACGCTCGCAATCTTGGATCCCCGCCTTCGCGGGGATGACGCGACGTTCTCAACGGTCTGTCATAATTTGCTGATCTGCTGCTTGTATTCATCGGCCGCCGCTTGATCGCCAAGCTCTTCACAGCATTTGACCAGCAAGTTGAGTAGTTCCAGCTTATTCTTGCTCCCCGGCAGCAATTCCTCAAACTGCTTTCTCGCATCCGCCCAATGTTTAACCACGACGAACATCCGGCCCTTGTTCATCGGGTACAATTTGTTATTCGGCGAATTGCTGTAGGCGAGATCAAACATCTGCACAGCCGTGTCGATCTTCGTTTCGTCGTTCATCGCCATTATCGTCGCGAAATTGCTGATGATTGAGGGGATCAGCATTCTGTTCTGGGCCTCGGCAATCGACCAGTACGAGCGGGCCGTTTCGATCCCTTTGTCATGGTCCGTCAACAAGGCATGCAGTCCCAGTAGGATTTGAATTACCGTGGCGTTTGAATCATTACCCACCGAATCCACGAGCCAATGGTAGTGTTCGTCGTCGAGCGGTGGATCGGTAATAATCGCCAACGCTCTTTCAACGGCCTCGTTGTTGGGAGGATATTCGAGCAACGCAGAGGTGATCATACGGATGCCGTTTTTGAACTTGGTCTCATCGTTGCGGTCGAATTCGTGGTCGAACCACTGAACAAACGTTCTCGACGAAATCGCCCTCAACTTTACGATCACATCGTTGTCTCCGGCCAGCGATTCGGCCTGGCGAACATAAAAGATGGCTTGGCGGAAGTTTTTGTCCAAAATCTCGCTTTGGATCAGCGCGTTCCAAAGGTAAACGGCATCGGGGTTGTCGGCGTCCGCCGTAGCGCGATCGTGAAGCACCACGGTTCCGTTGCGAAGCGTCTCATCAAATTCCGTGGTTCGACCCAGGGTCTGAAGCGCCTTGAGGTAGTCTGGCAAGAATGCTGGGTTATCCTTAACGGCTTGGCTCCAAAAGGCAAGGGATTTCTCAACCTCCTTTTTCACGGTGTAGTATGTCGCATATAAATAATTCACCCAAAAGTCGTCGGGGTATTTTTGATAAGCCACCGCCAGATGTCGTCCAATGACATCCATTTGTTCGGGTGAGGGGCCGCCCGGCAAAGAAAAGTAATGTTTGACGATCCACATATGACCATCCAGAAATCCGGCGTGGTCCGGCGGTGAGACAACCTGTATTTGATTAACCGCCTGTTCCAGACCGTCCTGATGGAAGATCGCATCGCCCAGATAAACGAAAAAACCGAGGTCCTGCTCATCCGGTGGAATACCTGCGGTTCCATGCGGGAAACGCATCAAGCATGCTTTCTGCAAGTAGAGGATGGCAGTGGGATAGTCTGCCTCTTTGAGTAACGTCGTCCCGTTCAATACGTAACGACCAGTCAACCGTTGGTAAAAGTAGGTGTGAACCAGCGCGGCAATGACCGTGAAGAAAATCGCCAGCATGGCGGGCAAACCCAGCACGAAAGCCCAAACGGAACGCGAACTCGCCCAGCCGGTAACCAGAAAGACGCCAAAATTCACCAGCAACTGCAGGGGAAACAATGCAATGTCCCGCAACAGGCCCAGCGTGCCCTGCCGTTGAGAGCCAGCAAACCGCTCCCGCCGACCGAGCGAACCCACGGACCGCGCCAGCCAACGAAACGGCGCCGGAAAAAACGATCGAGCGAAAATCCCCCGCCGAAAGAATCACGCCGCCGTCGAGACATAAACATTCAACCTTTCGATTTTCCGATGGGCAACCTAATCGCTGAAACTGGAATTGCGGACGTCATTGTTTTTCGTTTTTCGGGTTCGACTGTGCTTTCTGAGCCTCATCGATTTCTCGCTGGTACTTGTCCACGAAATCTTGCAAATGGATTTGCTTATAACAGTCGCGCAAAGATGTGAGAATTTTTATGTCCTTGGGGCGTACCGATAACGCAGCCTGGAAAAACGGGATCGCGTCTTTGAATTTCCCCAACTGCATCAGCGCGGCCGCCTTGGTATCGCAAACGTTCGATCGCAACTGATTCAGCGCGGTCGGATTGCCGCTGTTGGGTATGTATCGAATGGCATCGTTGGCCAATGTCAAGGCCCGCGCCGGATCCGGGTCGGCTTTGGTTAACATGAGATACGCCAGATTGTTATTCGTCACGGGATCTTTTGCGTTCTTCTTGTATGATTGTTCCAAAATCTCGATGGCCTGGTCGGCTTTGTTTTGGCTGATCAGATAACTGGCGATGTCTCGCAAGATGTACGCGGGCGCGGCGTCCAGATCGGCTTGGGGATCATAAAGTTGCAATGCCCGCTGTTGAAATGGATTCTCGACCAGCCCCAATTGGGTCAACATGATCAATAGCATGCCATTGTTGGGATCGTACGTTTTGGCCTGTTCGAGTTTGTCAAAAAACTCCTTGTTTTGCGAGGCCAAGTATTGAGCCCATCTTACATACTCGTCCCCCAAGAAGTGATTGACGATTTTGCTGTTCTTGTCGTTCACGTTCTGTTTGAGCAACTCGATCGCTTCTTCGTAGCGCTGCGTGAGGTCATAGATTCGCACGAGGTCGAACAGATAGACGTCGCTGTCTGGGTCGTCTTTCCAAAAGGCTTTGAGCCGCTTTTCAATCTCCGTAGCGCGGTCTTTGAATTTTTGCATTTCCCCCGTTGCCAGATATGCGTTGATCAGCATCGTGCTGACGTTCAGCGATCGCAGATTGGCCTTGTCGGCAAATAGCTTTTCCAAATAGCCGATGGCCTCCTTGTATTTCCCTTGACGCATGTTGAGTTCCGCCAGCCCGTAGCTCGCGTCAAAGTTGTTGGGATCGGCTTGAAGGGCCAGATTCAATTGCTTGTTGACTTCGGCCACACGCGTTTGATACGGCACGTCGACATCCTTGTTTTTAAAGATATACATCGCCTGCCAGACGTGCGCCGGCGCGTAACCGGGTTTGTCGTTGGGCGCGATTTGGGTCATCAACGCTACTGCCTGGTCCGTGCGTCCTTCCTCAAACAGGTTCTTCGCCAACTCGAATTTGTATTCGGCATCGTTCGGATTCAATTCAATCAGCTTGCGCAAGTAGATCTGCGACTCTGCCAGATGCTTGTCGATCATCAATTGGCGCAGGTCGAAGGTCAAATCCAGCGAATCGGGGATGTCGCCGCGAAAGCTTTCGAAAAGTCTTTTCGTTCCCAAAATCGCCGACTTGATCTGATCGTCCCATCGAGTGTCGCCGCTAGGGGAGATCAGTTGTATCTGGGAACCAATCGTACCGTCGGGCTCGAGCGAGATACGATACGCCACCTTTTTGGTTTCACTGCCATCCGATGCTACGGGCAAGTCAATGTGTTTGCGGATCTCTTGCACCGCGGCTTTGGCAAAGCGATCGGTCTGCGTCTCGCCGGCGCTCGCATCGCCTTCCATATCGTCTTTGATCACGACATTCGAACCACCGTTGTTGGGCTCCTGACGGTTGGCCGGGGTCACCAGCGAAACGGTCTTTTCCAATTTCTTAATTTCGGATTCATTGAGCTTTTTCGCCGTCTCATACGAACGCGTTAATTCGCTGGTCAGACTGGTCCGAGTCCACACGGAAATCAGCAATACCAACAACAACGTCAGCACCGCGGGCATCCCCCACACGAAACAGCGTCCCCGTTTCGGTTGCGACCAAATCCAAATCATCAAGTTCGCTGGAAACGAGATCACTTGCTGCAGGGTATGCAACAATCCATAGACAAACGACATCACGTGTCCTCGACAAAGAAAACGACTCGGCTCGCCGCGCACTGTTCCCCTTCCAGATTAACTAAATGTCACTCTGCAAACCAGTCAGTCACTGAACTTCAGTAAAACTTGCGCAATTTGATTCGAATCTTCCAATTAGATGGCTCGCGTAGTCGGCGACGGTTGGGTGACAGCCGTCGCAGTTGGGGCGGTTTCGCAATCATTATCGATTGGGCAATCTGGCAAGATTTGTCCAAGGGCCAGGCTGTTCAAATTGGGCTCGAGTAACCCAGGGCGGCGGCGCTATGGAACGCGCAATTGGATGAGGAGTTCGTATTGGAATTCGCAACAAATACGGGGGGTGCGCGAGCGACTTTGCTAGAGATGCCGATTGTTCCGGCCGAGAATTGCGAGTGACAAATCCGGCACATTTGCGAAATCCGTCAAAAACGTCAAAGATTCTCATTCGCATAATCCGAAAACAGACATGGACCTTCCACAGACTCCCGACCCAGCCTAGATGTTTGAAATCCCATGCGATTCAAAAGATTACTTGAGACCTTTATTCTGGCGTTGAGCCTCACCTCGTTTGGCCCCACCGCATTGGGCCAACAGTCCAGAGAAATTCCCATACTTACTCCCGATCAAGTTCCCCCAATCGTCAACGCTTACCACGTATCGACGTTGGAATCGAATCGGCAAACGGCGGATCGTCCAGCGCCGTTTCGTCTTGAGGAGTTTGATTTCCGCGCGCAAGTCGGTTCGGCACCGCCGGTTACCACGCCGGACGAGCTGTCTGCGCATCAAGCGGACATGCCAACCGAATCTCCGGCAGATGCTGAATCGTCCAACACGCCATCATTTCTCCGGACCGGTTACCCGGGCGACTTGAACTCTTTCGGCCGCGATGCCGATGCCGGTGGGCGCCGAAATCCTCCGCCGATATTGTTCGCACGTCGAATGCAAGATGTTGCTCTTCCACCAACCGCCGCCCCCGTGCAGCCGGTTCCGGATACCTCCAATCAACTCGCACAACCCGGCGACGATACGTTGGGTCCACACCTGCAAGTCTTCGAACATCCCTCCGACCAACCGGACACAGGCGTTTGCCCGCATTGCGGCGGGACGGGCTGCTCCTATTGCAACGGCAGCGGGACTTCGGGCTATGACGTCGATCAAGTGGCGCATCAATTCGAATGCTGCGGCTTTGTGAGTTGTGCCTGCCGTTACGTGTTGGCAGACTATCTATTCTGGGATTACGAGAACTCCAGGTTCCTGGGCGCCAATCTCTCCGGGCTCAACGATCACGGCGGGGTGTCCGGCTGGCGGACCACGATTGGTCGGCGGTGGGATTGCAACAGTGGCGGCGAAATCACGTACATGGGCTTCGACCCCTGGAAGGCGTTGACCCAAGAGACCAGCGCGGCTGGAAATCTGTTCGGTAATTTCAACGTGTTCGGCAACTTTCCGCCCTCGTCGATCAGCGCCTTTCGCAACGATACGTTTGCGCAACAGTTCGAGAAGGCCACCTTGCACAGCGTCGAATTCAATCGGACCGGTTGGGGCTGGGACGTTGTCAAAACCGAACTCGGATTCCGCTACATTTACTTCGCCGAACGTTGGCGGTTGACCACCCAAAACCTGTCGAATGAAACCGGTATCTATAATTTGAACACCACGAACGTCTTGTTTGGTCCTCAACTCGGCTTGGAGTTGTTCTACGACATCGGGTATCGCTTGTCGTTTTCGCTCTCGACCAAGGTCGCCGGCTACGCCAACATAAATCGCGGACAAACCCAAATCTTCAACGGCCCAACGACGACGATCGACGCCACGGACAAAAACGGCTCCTGGTCGGCATCGGCCCAAGTCGGCTTTTACGGACACTACCAGATTCTGCCGCAAGTTCGGGCGCGATTCGGGTATGAAATCCTGGCATTGTGGGACGTAGCCACGTCCGCCGCGAACTTCACGAATTTTGTGGGTCCTCCAACCGGCCTTTTCTATGACGACAACGACAACGCCTTTTTCCATGGCGTCTTCGGCGGTATCGAAATCTATCGATAGTCGACGATCCGAATTTGACAGCGATTGAGGCCGCCGACTCCCAATCAGTCGTGGGGAGAATTCGACTCGTACGCCGATGACGTTGCGGGCAAGCGACTCGCGGCGAAATCAACGAGCCAAGTAGCGCGGTCCAATCAAGCCGTTGTCCAGTGCGCAGGCCACCGGGATCCCAGCGCCTTCATCTGAATCGCAGTCAGTTTGCGGATTCCGTCCCGGGCCAGCTTGAGCATCGCCGCCAGTTCGCGGTCCGAAAAAGTGGCCTTCTCTGCGGTTCCTTGGATTTCCACAAACTCACCCCGACCCGTCATCACCACATTCATATCGACGGCGGCGTTGACATCGGCCGCATAATCCAAATCGATCCTTGTCCGTCCGTCAACGATGCCGACGCTGATCGCCGCCACGCTGTCGATCAACGGCAGACGACTCGGGTCCGCAAGCTCGCGTCGAACCGAATGCAACGCATCGACCAACGCGATGAAACCTCCGGTGATGCTCGCGGTCCGAGTCCCACCGTCGGCTTCCAACACGTCGCAGTCAACCGTGATCAGCCTTGGGCCGATTGCCTCAAAATCGACCGCGGCCCTTAAGCTCCGGCCGATCAGACGCTGAATCTCCGTGGTCCTGCCATCCAGCTTAAGGCCGCGCTCCCGTGCTTTTCGCGGATGGGTGCTGCCTGGCAGCATATTGTATTCAGCGGTCAACCAACCGCTCGAGGAACCCGACATCCAAGCCGGCAGCTTGTTGTCAATGCTGGCTGTACACATGACGGTCGTGGCTCCGGCTTGATACAACACGCTTCCCGGAACCGATCGAGTGAAATGCCGTTTGATTTTGACTGGCCGAAGCTGTGAGACACTATCCGAGACCATGGCGCCTGCTCAATTCCACTTGTCGATCCAACCACTCGGCCGCTGGCGCGATTGATCGGCGGTACGATTCTGCGAGTCGGTTGGGTAACAACGATCAAGTGATTTCGCGGCTGTGCGGATCGGCGTCCTCGTTGCCGTCCACGTCGGAATCGCTCGAGGCATCGTCGTCCTCGCTCATTACCAAGTCGGCTTGTTCGGCCGGCTCCAGCGCGACCACATGGCCGTGAAAACTCAACATCTCCTCAATACGCGACAGCTTGCCGCGCACGAACGGGAACAACGGCGGGCGGTAAAGGCCGATCATGCGCCGCATGGTGAAGATCGGTTTGTTCATCCGCGTCTTCAGCGAAAGCGATCCGATTCCAGCGATGAATAGCTCCAGATAATCGAGCGGCTCGTTTTCCGTTTTTAGCCCGATCAACTCTATCCGCTCACCCTTGCCTCCCATCCGATTGAGAGTCAATCCGGACTCGTCGATCTTCACTCGCAAGTGCGTTCGACTCCAAATGAAATTGATTAGCCAGATAATCCCCATCACCATTGCGAACACAAACCAGGCGGACGCATTCATGCTGGGTGAAAGTGACCCGAGCCACTTTTTCAATGTTGAAAACGGTTGAATGTATTTGCTGACCTTGGTCACCTCCAAGACGACCGGAATTCCGATGAACGTGCCAAACAGGCCGAATACCAGCCAGAACCTCGTTTTTGGCATATTGAATCCGTATGCGATATACCAAACAATCATCACCGACAAGCCAATCCAAAAGCACATGTGTCGCACAATATTCTCGTCGACGGATTCACGCATGCCGTTGGCGTTCAACACTCCTGTGTTGCCGAATACGCCGACGACAAATGCCAGGATCAAGAAGGCGATCGCCGGAAAGCCAGCCAAAATTCCGGGCAGGTGATCGTACAGAATGATCGGCTTTAACCCGGTGGGAAGAGTCCCGTGTTTCTCAGACGACTTGGAAGCGGACACGACGCTTGGTTCCTCTCAAATCGATGACATAGGTTGACGCGTGGACGTAGACCGCCGCGGTGACCAGCCGTGAACGCTCATGTGACCACTCGAAATCCGCTGTATTCTGTGCCGGGCTCCACAATGGAACAAGTCCACTGCAATGGGACACAGTGGCTCGTGACCCATCTTGGGGAGTCGTTCGCGGTCACCCAACCAACTGGTTACCTCCCAAGGGTGTTCGCATTCGCGGGCCATAGATTTGCAGAAAAATCGGCAGGTTCATGTCCGTAAGGATCGCACGCAAAATAGCTTCGCCCTAAATCCTCGCCCTCGCGGGATAGGTTGAGGAGACCGTCAACAAAACAGGGAAGTTATTTTGTGCGCGATCGTAAACGTCTTTTCCGGCGTTATTCACTTCGTCGGCAACGTATCAAGTTGGCGACACCAGGCATCCATCCCAGACCGCTTGGCTCGTTGTTTTCCCTCGATCAATTCAACTTCGCGACTGGACACGCTTCGCTGGTAGTCGACGTAGACCATCGCCAGCAGTCTCTCGGCCTCGGGAACCTGCAAGAAGGACAAAACGGACGTGTTTCGCACAAGCCCACCGCTTGACCAAAACGTGCCGAAACCAGCGGCTTCGGTCAACAGCAACAGGTTTTGGACCAGGGCTGCGGTCGCTGCCAGATGTTCGTCGTTCATCTGACGCAGTTTCTCTTCATCGGCGACTTCATCGGATGTTTGCGGCAACCACGTGATCAGCAACGCACTGCCGCACGCTGTCAGCAGCCCGCTCATGCGATTATCTGGACGGATATCCGAGACCAATTTCGGAAGTACGGCAGCCAATTCACGGCATGCCCCGACCCGCAGCCAATGAATTCTCCACGGCTCCGGCAGGCCTTCCACGCCCCGATTGAAATGAAACGGCGCCCACCCGCTATCCGCGATGCAGCGACCGAGCAATTGGTCGCATTCAACCAGCGTTCGCTCGTCGAACGGACGCGGCGATACCGTCATGACCTTGACTGTTTTGCGGCGTCGCACGACGTTGCTGACAACCTGAAATTCATCTTGGACGTTCATTGATGTTACTAACCACCTTTAGTCCGATCGCAGATTTCGTTCTAATGTTGATGCGAGTTGCCGGTTCGGTAAGGATGTAAGCGTTCACGGGTTACCAATGCGTCGCCCACGTTTTTAGGGGGTCAGGCACATTTTCGGCGGCTCATGCGACATTCTAGTACCAATCATTGGGCCGAAAATGAGCCAGACCCCGGCCCGTGAACTGTTATGGTAAGGATCGGACGCAAAATGACTTCGCCGTAAATCCTCGCCCTCACGGGAGAGGCTTACGGGGAGGTTTAAGGAGAGAGTCAACAAAACCGGGAAGTTATTTTGCGTGCGATTCCTAGTTAGTCCGGCAACATAACATATACGAGCAAACGAGGGACGGAGTGAAGGCTGGCGGCTGAAAATCTTTCTGTCATTCGTCATTGAGGAGTTTTGATGCGTACGTTAGTTTGGCAGGCTGTTTGGCTTGTTTTGTGGTTTGCAAATCTCGGTTGGGCCCAGTCTGTGGAAAAAGTCACTGAAATCGAAGGCATCTCGGAATACCGCCTGGAGAATGGCTGCCGCGTCTTGTTGTTCCCCGATCAATCCAAGCCGCTGGTGACCGTCAACATGACCGTCTTCGTCGGCTCGCGCCATGAGGGCTACGGCGAGACCGGGATGGCTCACTTGTTGGAGCACCTGATGTTCAAGGGGACTCCCACCAACCGCGAGATTCCCAAAGCGATGAAGGACCGCGGCGCGACCAACTTCAACGGCAGCACCTGGTACGACCGGACGAACTATTACGAAACGCTGCCGGCGACCGACGAGAACCTGAAGTGGGCGATCAGTCTGGAAGCCGACCGGTTGGTCAATAGCTTTATCAGCGGCGACGACCTGGCCTCGGAAATGACCGTGGTCCGCAGCGAATTCGAACGAGGCGAAAACGACCCGCGACGGATCTTGATGCAGCGGATCATGGCCAACGCCTACGAATGGCACAACTACGGCAAGATGACGATCGGTAATCGCGCGGACATCGAGCGCGTGCCGATCGAACGTCTGAAAGCTTTCTACCACAAGTATTATCGCGTCGACAACATCATGGTGGTGGTCGCCGGAAAATTCGATCCGGAGAAAACGATTGCGATGGTCGAAGAGTACTTCGGCGCCATCCCTCGTCCGGCAACAGAACTTCCCGCGACCTACACGCAAGAACCGGTTCAAGACGGCGAGCGAGTCGTTTACCTGAGACGAACCGGAGACGTTCCGATGGTCGGCGTCGGCTACCATATCCCGGCCGCGTCAGATCCCGACTATCCGGCGGTTGAGGTATTGAGCAACGTGTTGGGCATGCGACCCAGCGGACGGCTTTACAAGCAACTGGTGGAGACCAAGCTGGCCGCCCGGACGACAACTCGCGAAATCGCCGCTCACGATCCCGGCATGCTGCTTTGTATGGCGGAGGTTCCCGCGGACGGCGACATTGACGCCGCCAAAGAAGCGTTGCTTCGGACGGTCGAATCGGTCGGTCAGACACCCGTCTCAGACGAGGAAACTCGCCGAGCCGTTGCCGAATTGGAAAAGCAACGCGATGATCTGTTGGCCGACACCGAAGCGTTGGCCGTCGAATTGAGTGAATGGGCCGGGTACGGCGACTGGCGGCTCTTCTTTTTGCACCGCGACCGCTTGGAAAAAGTGACTTCGTCCGATGTGACAGCGCGTCGCGCGAAGCTATCTCCTGCCGAGCAACCGCACCGTCGGCTTGTTTATTCCCACGCCGAGTCCGGTTCGAGCTCGCATCCCAGAGCCGCCGGCGGTTGCCGATCTGCTGGCCGATTACAAAGGGCGTGAAAAGGTCAGCGAAGGTGAATCGTTTGACACCAGCGCCCAGTACATCGAAAGCCGCGTCACACGCGGAAAACTGAAGTCCGGCCTGAAGTTCGCATTTCTTCCCAAGAAAACCAAAGGTGAAAAAGTCTTCATCTCACTCAACCTGAGGTTCGGCAACGAACAGGGACTTGTGCCGGAAACCTGAATACTGCGTGCGATCTGGTGGCCGACTTGATGACTCGCGGTACCCAGAACATGACGCATCAACAAATCGTCGATCGGCTGCGCGAGTTGAAAACGAGCTTGAGTCAACAAAGTTCAACGGGTGAAGCCGAGTTCAATCTGGAGGGCCGTCGCTCCACGCTTTCCGGAACGCTGGCCATTTTACGGCAGATTCTGCGAGAACCCTCGTTTCCGGAGGATGAATTCGAGATCATGCGCCGCCAAGAGACCACCCAAATCGAAAGCCGCAAGTCGGAGCCGATGACTCGCGCCATCGAAACCTTGCGAAGGCGAATGATGCCGTTTCCCAAGGACAACATTCGTTACGTGGCGACTTCCGACGAGCGAATCGAAGACCTCAACCGTCTGTCGGTGGAAGACGTCCAATCGGTGTACCAAAAATTCTTCGGCGGCGGAAACGGTGAATTGGCGGTCGTGGGCGATTTTGATGCAGCAGAAGCTCAACCGATGTTTGAGGACATGTTCGCCGATTGGTCACCGCCCGAGCCGTATGTTTATATCGACAATTCGGTGTCCCAGTCACCCTCTTCCGATTCGGTGACGATTGAAACGCCCGACAAGGCCAACGCGATGTTTGCCGCCGGCGTATGCTCCCGATCCGAGACGACGACGATGATTACGAAGCGATGTTGATCGGCAACAATATTTTAGGCGGCGGTTCCCTGTCGAATCGACTGGCCGACCGCGTCCGCCAGCACGACGGGCTGTCCTACACTGTGGGCTCCCAATTCAGCGCCGACTCGATCGATCGTCGCGGGACTTTTATCACGTATGCGATCATGAACCCTGAAAATCGGGAGAAATTGCTCAACGCCGTGGGTGATGAGTTCCAACGGATCCTGGACAGCGGCGTGAGCTGGAAGAATTGGAACATGCCAAGACCGGTGTTCTGGAACAGATGCGAGCCGGCCGTAGCGAAGACACTCGATTGGTCGGGCTGTTACAAGGACAACTGACGGCCGGACGCGATATGAGCTTCGTTCAGCGCCGCGAATCCCGCATCGAAGCGCTCACCAAGCAGCAGGTCGACCAGGCAATCCGTAAAATCGTGGACTTGAAGCATTTGATCGAAGTCACCGCCGGCGATTTCTCACGTAACAGCCGCTCGTCAGACGATCCATCGGACCAGCGCCATTAACCCAGTAGCGCAGTCTGTCTCAAACTGCGAACCACAACCCAGTAGCGCAGTCTGTCCTCAGACTGCGAGTCCAGACTGCGAATCGCAGTCTGCCAAAAACCAATCGGACCATCGCCATCAACCCCGAATTCCATGCAAGCCTTTCCCAAAGTCGAATCGATTCAATACGAAGGTCCTCAATCCGACAATCCGCTGGCGTTTCGCTGGTACGATCCCAACCGGCTGGTCGAAGGCAAGACGATGCGGGATCATTTTCGATTCAGCGTCGTCTATTGGCATACGTTTCGGGGAACGGGGGCGGATCCCTTTGGGTGCCGACGCTACGGCGGCCATGGGACGACGGCTCCGACAGCGTCGACAACGCAAAACGCCGCGCGGAAGTCGCCTTCGAGTTCATGGATAAACTCGGTGTCCCCTTCTTCGCATTCCACGACCGCGACGTGGCGCCCGAAGCCGACAACCTGGCTGAGACCAACCGGCGGCTTAACGAGGTCGCCGACTACATCAATGAATTGCAGCAAAGCACCGGAATCAAGCTGCTGTGGGGGACGGCGAACCTGTTCAGTCATCCGCGATACATCCACGGCGCCGCCACTAGTTGCAACGCCGAGGTTTTCGCCTATGCGGCCGCTCAAGTGAAGCAAGCGATCGACATCACACATCGTTTGGGAGGCGCGGGATACGTCTTCTGGGGCGGCCGTGAAGGATACCAGAATCTGTTAAATACGAACATGAAACGCGAGCTCGATCACCTCGGCCAATTTCTGCACATGGCCGTCGACTACGCCAAGTCGATTGGCTTCTCGGGCCAGTTTCTGATCGAACCCAAACCGAAAGAGCCGACCAAACACCAATACGATAGCGACGCCGCCGCCTGCATCAATTTTCTGCGCATGTATGGCTTGATGGATGACTTCAAGCTGAATTTGGAATCGAATCACGCAACCTTGGCCGGCCACTCGATGGTGCACGAAATGGAATACGCCGGTATGCAAGGCATGTTGGGTTCGATCGACGCCAATACAGGCGACACCTTGCTGGGTTGGGACACCGACCAGTTTCCGACGGATTTCTACTTGACCTCGCAAATTATGTGGACCGTGCTGAAGTACGGCGGACTGGCTCCGGGCGGAGTGAACTTCGACGCCAAAGTACGCCGCGAAAGCATCGATCCGGTCGATTTGTTTTACGCCCATATCGGCGGAATGGACGCCTTTGCGCGGGGGCTGCTGATCGCCTCCGAAATCCGGTCCGAGGGACTCTTCGACCAATTCCTCCGGTCGCGCTATTCCAGTTGGGATGCTGGGTTGGGAAAGGAAATCGACGACGAACAGCACACCTTTGTCTCGTTGGAACAATGGATGCTGGCAAGAGGCGAGGCGGCGCCAAACAGCAGTGGACGCCAGGAACTCTTGGAAAACATCTTCAACCGCTACCTATAGTTTTAGAGGTTGCGCGAAATCGCCGATGTAATCGGTAGAGTTTTACGGCTCGCTGCTGAGCAGACGCCGGCCGGAATCCAATGCGCCGTGAGTTTTGTCAGTGCTTGGGGTTTCGTCATCGGCAGCGATTGTATAACGTCCGGCACACGGGAGCCGAAGACAACCGACGCGTGGTGGGGTAGTTTGCTGTCGGTCGGACCTTCCTAGCCCGACCAATGACGGCCAGGGATGGCCGTCCTACCTCGAATTGGCCCACCAACAACCGATGGGCGCTGGATGATCCCGCGCCATGATGCGTTGCCGGCTCAATGGGGGCGCCCTCAACCGGGCTTTCCTCGACAACGAATTGGTTTGGAATCGAACTGTCGTGCAGCAAGGCCGGTGTCGTCGGTTTTTGCTTTGCGTCAAATTGGCATTGGAGTCAGTTGAGTGCGTTTGTCGTTGAAGCGGTTCGCCGCCAGCCTTCGTCGCCAGCGAATCGACCGAAACAAATCGACGGTCCCGCGGTTGCTGTTCGTATCCCACGAAGCTTCGCGCACCGGCGCACCCAAAATCATTCTCAACCTGCTCCGGCATTTTCACCAAAACTTTGACGTTCAATGCGAAACCATTTTACATAACGGCGGACATCTGGCCGGCGAATTCGCGGAGTACTCAAAAGTCCACTGCTTGGATCTGCCCCGACAGGCGTCCGATAACTTGCAGCGGCGCATGGCCAAATTGCTACATCGACAACTCTCGGGGCGTCCAATGATCGCCCTGTGCAATTCGATGGAGTCGCGATTCATCGCCCAGGAATTGCATCGGTTTCAGCTTCCGATTGTCTTTCTAATTCACGAACTTCCGTCGTCGTACAACGTCGAAGATTTCCAGGCGGTTTACCGCGTTTCGCAGCGCATCATTTTTCCGGTCAGCACCGTGCGCGATTCGATTTTGGAAAAGGCCCCGTTGCCATCCGACCGTTGCGTCGTTTTGCCGCAAGGTCTCCTGGATGACCAGTTCGCCACCGGCGTGGACCGCGAAACAGCTCGCCAACAGGTTTGTAACGAACTCGGATTGCCCGACGACGCCTTCATCGTCTTGGGTTGCGGGACGCTCGACTTGCGAAAAGGGATCGACCATTTCACGAATATCGTGCGGAACTACTGGCCCACGGGCAGATGGATCGGCCGGCGCACTTCATTTGGGTGGGCGACGGACCTCGCTGGACCCACTCGGCGCACCATTACATCGAACTGGACATCGAACGGTCCGGGTTCCGCGGTCGGGTCCAATTCATCGGCGAACGCCAATACGTCGATCCGTATTTTAAGGCCGCAGATACATTCCTGCTTTCCTCGCGCGTTGATCCGTTTCCCTGCGTCGTCCACGAGGCGATGGCCGCCAAACTGCCGGTCGTGGCTTTCGATCAAGCCGGCGGCGCTGCTGAAGCCCTTCGCGATGGAGCCGGTATCGTCGTTCCGTTCGCCGACCTGCGAGCTGCCGCCGACGCAATCCAAACGCTCGCTCAACAACCACTGTTGGCCGAACGAATCCGGCGCGAAGCATTTCGCCGCGTCCACCTGCATTACCGCTTCGCCGACTATGCAGATCGAGTTCTGAGTGTCGTCGAAGCCACCGTTGGGCACAGATTGTTGCGCATGCCGACCGCTGCTTCAACCCTGCTAACACCCACCCGCGCCGCCGCCTAATTCCAACTGCGCACGAAGCAAATCTTCGTGTCCATGCGACTCGCTGAACACTGCATCTGAGATTTGACGATTAGCAGGCCGTCGAAAAAGGCTTCGTCATCTCCGCGAAAGCGGAGATCCAGTATTGCGGTGTTGATTTCCAACAGACCTTGCAGCACCATCAACGGTATTGAAGCCCCCGTTAATGGCCCTAAGGATCGGAGGCAAAATAGCTTCGCCGCAAGTCCTCGCCCTCACGGGAGAGGCTTAGGGAGAGGGTCGACAAAACCGGGAAGTTATTTTGCGTTCGATCGTTAGCAGCCTGTTGAAAATATGTGCACAAATGATCATGGAAGCGGAGCGGCGCAAGCCGCCCGGCAATTCGCCGTGTGATGGCAAAGCAACCGGACGGCTCGCGCCGTTCCGCTACTTTTTCAACGGGCTGTTGGATTCTGGTCGCGGCCGAAAGGCGCCGCCCAACTCAACGACCTGCCTATCGTCCATCAACCGCTTTTTGAGTGCGTCATATCCCACGTCTTGCACGGCTACTCCGTCATCGATCGACAAAACAGCGGCCGTTGCCGCAGATTGTCCCAGGATCATGAATACTGGCTCCATCCGGATCGAACCGTATGCAATGTGTGATGCCGAGATACAGCAGGTAACCAGCAGGTTATTCGCCTCACCTCGGCGTGGCGTCAACGAGCGGTAGCTGATCAGATATGCGCCGCCCGGAGACTCTTCCACGTCCCCTTCGTTTTGCACAAAGCCTTTGGGCGTAACGTACCGCTGGCAATTGTGCGAATCCATATTGTACGAGCCCAGCCCGACCGGATCCTCTGTCAGCCTCAGTCGACGGCAGTCTTGCTCGGTCATCACGTAGTCGCTCACCATCCGACGAGCTTCGCGAACGTAAATCTCGCGGGCCAGTTGCCGTTGTCGACGAACTCATCCTTGGCCAAGCCCCATCGGGCCATCTTGTCGCGAATCGACTCGGGCACGCGCGGATGATTCGTCAGCGTCCACATCAGTCCCTTCTGATAGTTCTCGTGTGCTGCGACAATCGCGGCCCGCTCGGTGTACGTGGCGTCGGGATACTTGTAATTCATCCCGATCGCGTCGGTGGAAACCGCTCCGTTGTTGTTCGTATCGGTCTTGCCGTTGGGAATCCGGTCGGGCTTCAAAGGAAGCCGCAGGTCGCCCGCTTCAAAATTCCGCAATAATAATTCGTAGTCGTGCTTGTCGTACCCATCCGGCTTGGTGAACGGCACGCGGTTTTCCGACACATCCGTCATGCACAGGCGAAAGCAATAGGCCTGGACGCAATCGTCGCTCGAACCGTCGTCGCCAAGAGCATCCTTTCGTATGCCCGGCAGCAATCCGCTCGTTGGAATGCCTGGCTCGATGAACGGGTCGACATCGACCACGAACCGATGCGCGTGCACGTTTCTTCTCGTCTGCACGCCGTTGAGTGTCTCGTGGTATCGGTCGTTGGACTCGCGGCCAACCGTGTATGTCACGCCTGCGGCCGCCATCAAGTCGCCTTCGTACGTCGCGTCGATAAACGTACTTGCTGCATACTTGTGGCCGTTCTCCATCGTTATCGATTCGATGCGTTTGCCTTGGAAGTGCACGCCACGCTTGCGGTCTAGTCGTTCGTTCAGAATCACGCGGACCGATGCCTCATCCAGCATTTGCTCAAAGATCGCGGTGGCCACCTTGGGTTCGAACGTCCACATCGCATCTTCGTCCGCCCGGTAGTTGCGGTATTGATCGCGATCGCCAAATCGCCAGGCGCTCGGATTGTCGTAATGCTTCTTCAACCGCTGGTAGAATTCGTGCGCGATGCCTCCGATCGCGTCTTTATTGCCGGAGTCGGTCCAGCTCAACCCGCCGGTCGTAAGACCACCCAAATGACGGCCAGGTTCAATCAGCACCACCGACTTGTGCATCCGCGCAGTCTGCACCGCTGCCACAATCCCCGCCGAGGTTGCACCATAAACGACGACGTCATACTGCGGCTGTGCGAAAGCCGACGTCCCAAAAAACACGTAGCAAAATGCGTTAACGATGTATCGATTTATGGACTTGCTTGAGCTACTTGACATATTGGACCTTGACGGTGCGGCCGTCGATCTCTTTGACATGGCCGAACTTGATCTTTTGTGAAAATACCTTAACGTCGCTCACGGGGGAAAGCTTGACAGTCATCGTGTCGCCAAACGAGGACGATGAACTCATGTGGCTCGATCCGTCGACCATTCCCGTTAATGTCTTGAAGACCTTGTCACGATCACTTTGGGCACGGATGCCGGTGATCTCAACGGTAACCGTTGTTGCGGGATCAAAATGAAGATTACAGCCACTCTGCGAAAATACGATGGCGACGACGGCGAAAAGAATGACACATCGAGAACATATTCGAAATCGTTTGCACATGGTAATTCCCCGTTAAACATCTAAATAAAGGTCCGTGCTCAAATATTTCATCCCTGAGTCAATCGCCACTGTCACGACCGTGTGATCGGGACCAAGGCGTTCGGCGATTCGCAAGGCCGCCGCAACGTTGGCACCGGTAGATGTGCCGGCAAAGATGCCTTCCTCGCGAGCCAAACGCCGAGCGGTCGCCATCGCTTCGCCGGTCGAAACCGTTTGGATCTCGTTCGTGATCGAATCGGTCCACATCGGGACAACGAATCCAGCGCCGGTTCCCTCGATCTTGTGAGAGCCGCTTGGTCCGCCCGAGAGCACCGCCGATTCACGGGGCTCCACCGCAACGATGTACACCGCCGGACTGTGGGCTCGAAGACGAGACGTGACCCCGCCAGCGAACCTGCCGTGCCGACACATTGCACAAAAGCGCTCACCCGACTATCAGATTGCTCCCATATCTCCTGGCCCATCTGTTCGTAGGCCGGTAGCTGATCCGTGTTGTTGAGTTGATCCGTCCAATAGCACCCAGGTCGCGACGCAAGTTTTTTGGCGGTCTCAATCATCTCCAGAGTCAGTGCCTTCGTCGTCCCGCCGGTCGGACTCGGAACAAGCACAAGCCGAGCCCCCATCGCAGCCATGTGATCTCGCTTTTCCTTGCTGAATGCGTCCGAAGTTACGATCTGCAGGCCGATGCGTTTGACGGCACACACGAATGCCAGCGAGACGCCGGTGCTGCCGCCGGTGTACTCAACCACTGATCCGTCCGACCCGAGGCGGCCATTGGCCTCGGCGGCCTCGATCATGGCCAGGGCCATGCGATCCTTCATACTCCCCGTCGGGTTCTCGAATTCCAGTTTGACAAGGATCCGAGCGCTGTTTCCGGAACAGTGTTGCGCAGCGGGATTAGCCTCGTTCGTCCGATGTTTTCCAGCACCGTCACACTACCCTCTCCATTCGAATCTCCAAGATTCTGGCTTGAGAAGTCACCGTTGTCCAGTTCGGCTAGACGGGAGTAGTGGCGAAATTCTACGAAGGAGGACCATCCTTGGCCGTCATGTGTCTGGCAGAGATTGCCCGACCAACAGCAAATGACCCCACAACGCAGACGCGACTTCGCAGCAAAGAGCGATTGGCGACAAGACTGCCGACGCCAATCCAAGGCATTAGGCTTGGACGCCGAGAATGTCCGTCAGCACTCTCGCCGTTTCGACACCGGTTAGTTTTGTGTCCAGACCTTGGTGTTTGACCGAAAGCCGTTGATGGTCGATCCCCAACATGTGCAGCATCGTCGCGTGCAAGTCTCTCACGTGGACTCGATTTTCAACCGCGTTGTATCCCAGTTCGTCGGTGGCACCATAACTGATTCCGCCTTGCACGCCGCCGCCGGCCAACCACATCGTGAATCCTTTGATGTGATGATCCCGTCCCGGACCACCCTTGCCCTGGAACATCGGCGTCCGGCCAAACTCGCCTCCCCAAATCACCAGCGTTTCGTCCAACATCCCGCGATCCTTCAAGTCTTGCAACAAAGCCCACGTCGGTCGGTCCGTCAACCCGCAACAAATGTTCATGTACTTGACCAAGTCACCGTGATGGTCCCAACCGCGATGGTACAACTGAATAAACCGCACGCCACGCTCCGCCAAACGGCGAGCTAACAGACAATTCGAGGCGTACGAACCGTCGCCGGGATTCGCACCATATCGGTCCAGCACGTTTTGCGGCTCGTCCGACAAATCCATCAGTTCGGGAACCGAAGTCTGCATGCGAAACGCCATCTCGTACTGCGCGATCTGGGTAGCGATCTCCGGATTGGTGACTTGCTGATCCCGAAGCCTGTTCATCGCGTGGATCGTATCCACGATTCGCCGCTGGCGCGGAAGCGTCACACCGGACGGAGGCGTTACGTAATAGACTGGGTCGCCGGCCGAGTTGAATTCAACGCCTTGAAACCGGCCCGGCAGGAACCCGCAACTCCATTGGCGTGAAGAAATGGGCTGTGGATTCCGCCCGCCAACGCTTGTCAAAACGACAAAACCCGGCAAGTCCTCCGATTCGCTGCCCAGTCCATACGTGACCCACGAACCCATCGACGGCCGACCGCTGATCAGCGCACCGGTGTTCATAAACGTATGCGCCGGGTCATGATTAATCTGCTCGGTGATCATCGATTTCACGACGCAGATTTCGTCGATCATTTTCGCATGCCAAGGTAGGAAATCGCTCACCCATTGACCGTTCTCGCCGTATCGCTGGAACTGGGTCAGCGGACCTTGCGCCTTGAGCGCCTGTCCTTGCAGTTGGGCGATCGGCTGGCCCTTGGTGAACGATTCCGGCATCGGTTGTCCGTCCAGCCGCGCCAATTCGGGTTTGTAATCGAAGGTCTCCAGATGGGACGGCCCGCCGGCCATGCACAGAAAAATGACCCGCTTGACCCGCGGCGCAAAGTGTGGCAATCCGCCGACCCCCGGACCGTTCGGCCGCACGTCGGGCGACGTATCCAACGCCCTGTTCGACGCGGCCGCCGATCGAGACGCCAGCATGCTTACCGCGGCTGCCCCCAAGCCGACTCCGCCGCATCTCAAGAACGTGCGTCGGTTCAACATATCCACAAACGCTCGTTGATTAGTCATCGCTCAGTTTCGATAAATCGTTTCGTTCAGGTTTAATAACACTCGACTGACCGACATCCAGGCGGCAAGTTCTTCCGGCTCATGCACCGCCGACTTGGCAATGCCAACCTTCAACGACTCGCTCGCCAAATCGGGATGCCGACCGTAATAGTCCGCTTGTTCACTCAACAGACTCTTTAGCAGCATGCGTTCCGAATCGTTCGGCAAACGGCTAGTGCACAACTCGAATCCAAAATCGATGCGAGCATCGGTTGAACTCGCGTCCCAATCCAAAATGTGCGCCGCCAACATTCGAGCCGCTTCGACCATGCTGGGATCGTTCAGCAACGCCAACGCGCCCAGCGGCGTGTTGTTGCGAGGTCGTTGGGCCGTACACTCTTCTCGCGTCGGAGCGTCAAACGCCTTGAGCATCGGTTGCAAATACTGTCGCTGCCAGTGGACGTACACGCCGCGTCGCCATTGTTGCGAGTCGCTGTCGGCATGGTACTGCCGCGGCGGAAAATTCAAGTGCCGATAGTAACCCTTGGGCTGATATGGCTTGGCACTCGGTCCTCCGATTTCGTCGACCAACAGCCCACTAACCGCCAATGCATTATCTCGAATCAACTCCGCCACCAGGCGAAAACGGTTTTGCCGACAAAACAAAGCATTCTCCGGGTCTTGCTCCTGTTGCTGACGGCTGGGAACCGATGCCATTTGATAGGCGCGGCTAGTGACGACTTCGCGGATCAACTGCTTTACGTTCCAACCGGAACTCGCCAATTCGATCGCCAGCCGATCGAGCAACTGCGGGTGACGAGGCGGATAGCCTTGACCGCCAAAATCGCCTAGATCTTTCGCCAGCCCTTCGCCGAAATAGAGATACCAAAAGCGATTGGCAAAGACCCGAGCCGTCAGCAAGCCGATTCCGTGATCGGTATCCATCAGCCAATTCGCCAGATCCAAACGGGTCTTGCGGCGGTCACAATCTGTGATCGCCGGCAGAAACTTGGGAACTCGCGGCTGCACGACGGCCCCGCTCTCATCCATCCAATTGCCGCGGGGCAGGACTCGTGTGACCCTGGGTTCGTCCAATGCTTTGGTAATCATCGTCATGCGCTGCGATGATTCCAGATTCGTCAATTCCTCGGTCAACTTCGCGATTTCAGGCGCTGGCGAATTCGCGGAGGTTTCGTCGGAGTTTTGCCCCGCTTCCAAATCCGCGATTTGTCGTTTCAGTTCGGCGATCCGCTCGCGCTCGCGTCTAGTATGCACCTTGATTTCGGGCGGTCGAGACGTCGGGATAGTGTCCTGCCCCTTGTGCAAATGGGTTTCGTCGTCGATGTCGGCAAAAAACGCTGACAGCGAATAAAAGTCTTCTGTCGTGTACGGATCGTATTTGTGGTCATGACACTGAGCGCAACCAATCGTCGCTGCCATCCAAACGCCGCTCAAGTTTCGCACTCGATCGGCGGCGTAGATCGCTCGATATTCTCCCGGCTGAACGCCGCCTTCGTGAGATGTTTGCAAAAGTCGGTTGTATCCCGTTGCAATAATTTGATCGACGCTCGGATCGGGCAACAGATCTCCCGCCAGTTGCGCCCGCGTAAATTGATCGAATCGCATGTTATCGTTGAGAGCATCGATGACCCAGTCCCGGTACGGCGAAATGTTGTGGTCCTGGTCCCCGTGATAACCCACCGTGTCGGCATAGCGCACCAGGTCCAACCAGTAAATCGCCAGACGCTCGCCGAAGTGCTCGGAAGCCAGTAGTCGATCCACAACTTTCTCGTATGCGCCTGGCGACGAGTCGGCCAGAAACGCGTGAAGCTCTTCAGGCGTCGGTGGCAAGCCAATCAGGTCAAAATAAACTCGCCTAAGTAACGTCCGCCGATCGGCCGGCGGCGCCGGTGAAACCCCAGCTTGTTCCATATCGCATAACAAGTAATTGTCGATCCAATTCAGCGGCCACTTGGCATCGTGAACCACAGGAGTCTCGCTGGATGCTGGTGGTCGATATGCCCAGTGCACTTGATACGGTGCACCTTCGGCAATCCAGCGACGCAGAGTTCCTTTTTCCTCCTCCGTCAGCGACTTGTGGGATTCGACCGGCGGCATCCTCATGGTCTGGTCGGTCTCAAAGATCCGTTGGACTAAGAGTGACTCGTCCGGCTTATGTGGAACGATCGCCCCATAATCGACCGCCTCCCTGCGAACGTCCAAACGCAATCCCGATTGCCGTTGCGTGCTGTCAGGGCCGTGACACAAAAAACACTTGTCCGTCAGCAACGGACGAATCTGTGTTTCAAAGTCGATTGGTTCATCCGCTGTAAGAAGGGTCCGGCTGGAAATCAGACACACACCGACCAACCACAGCACGAAATAGCGTTGAAGAGATTTTGACGATTGGTTCGAGTTTCGTTGGGACCCCGGCATGACCCCATTCTAACCAAAACCCAACCATCTGTTCACGCCCAGTGCGCAATCAGCTCGTGCTTTGTCAACACGTAGTCTTGGGGTTGACAATGTCGGCTTTCGCTTCGCGAAAGCGCGTACCTTCGCGGAGCGAATAGCGACAATGCTGGATCGCCACCTAGATAATTAACCCAAATTCTTAGAGTTGACATGACTCCACTACCGACTCGACCAAACATTTTACGGAAATGAACCGATCCGACTACGCCGGTTCTGCTCGATCCGACGGTTCGAACTCGTCCGGCTTTTGAATGAGACGTTCCGCCCCAGCGATCTGATTGCAAACGCTCTTGATGCGCGAACCAAAGCCCGGGCGACACGTCGTGCGGTCCGCCCCTGACAACTTCGACCAGACACGCGTCGGGTGACCTTTTTGTCATCATCGCAACGGCCGCGGCCGCGATCGCGGGTGATCGGCTCATCCCCGCACTGCAGGCGACAACGGTTCGAATTCCGTTTTCGACGAGCGTCGCCACAATGCGGATGGCGGTTTCAATCAATTCTTTCGAGTTGGCTTCGCCATCAACCAGCGGAATTCGGCAGTAAATCATCTCGCGGCCCAATTGTGCCGGCACTTCGTTGACGGCGAGATCCACAACCGCTGACATTCGATGGTCGTACAACAGGCGCAAGTCGCGAACATCCATCGCATTACCGATGAACAGTAGATCGGAATGGACTTGCCGAATCGTAATTGGCTCCGACTCCGGTGGAGGTGTTCATGACCTGGGTTGTCGCAGTTGGCATCGAATCCATGGACATCGCCTGAAGGCCGTTAAGACCTCTCGTCGAATGGACATGTTGACCGATCCAGAATAACAAGTCCTTGCCGATGTCTAAGTCGACCGCTGCGACTATCGTAATCGCCGTTCGAGGGCGTCAATCGTCTTGTCGATGTCGGCATCGGAGTTCATGAAATGTGTCGAGAAGCGCAGCGCATTGTAATCCTCGGGCGATACCTTCGGGTCCGCCACGGCGGCGAAAGTCCCCTGTGCCGCTTTGACGTAAATTTGGTGTTCGCGTTCCAGACCGCTCTGAATATCGGTGCTGGTTGCCCTGGAGCGATCGACAGCGAACGTGACGATACCCGAACTGAATTCGCGCGGTTCCGGCGTCAGTCGTCTTCGCGCTCCGAGATGGCTGAGTCCCGAGCTCAACCGTTGACTCAACTCGCGGACTCGGTTTTCAATTCTTTGGCGGCCGATCACGTTCTGAAATTGAATGGCCACGCCGTGAGCCAAAACCCGAGCGACATCACACGTTCCCGACGATGCTGAATAAGTGGAGAACCCGGAATAAAACTGCATCGGATGAACACGCGACGAGGCGTCTTGGGCGATGTACAACAGTCCGCTCCCCTTCGGGGCCAACATCCACTTGTGACTGCTGGTGGCATAAGCGTCGACGCCGAGCGACTTGACGCCGACGGCCAACATTCCCGGCGCTGCGCCGTCGCATACAAAGAAGATCCCTTTTTGCCGAGCAAGCCTGGCGATATCCGCGATCGGCAGAACCATCCCGGTAATCGTATCGACGTGGCAAAAACTGAAAACGCGAGTCCGCACCGTGACCTTGTCCGCCACCGATCCGACGATGGCCTGCGGGTCGCTCAACTGCTCCGGCAACGTCACATAGACGATTTTCGCACAAGGTGCTTTGCCAAGTATTGCCAACAAACCATTCCCCCCGGATGCTCGTGATTGGTCGTGATAATCTCGTCGCCCGGCTTCAGTCCCAAACCACCCGCAATCGCATTCATGCCCTGCGTGGTGTTGTTCGTAATCCCAATTTCGGCCATTTCCACGCCCAAGAACTCGGTGGCCAATCTCCGCACCGAGTAAGTTGCTGGCCAATCCCGCGCCAAAGACCTCTCGAAACGGATTCGTTTCGACCCGCCGGGCATATCCGATCAGGGCATCAGTGACGATTTTTGGACAGGTTCCGATGCTTCCGCAATTGA
This sequence comes from uncultured Planctomycetaceae bacterium, assembly GCA_963803365.1. Lineage (GTDB taxonomy): Bacteria > Planctomycetota > Planctomycetia > Pirellulales > Pirellulaceae > JANMEB01. The sequence goes on along the minus strand of CAWDMH010000034.1, from coordinate 97,325 downwards.
GATAGACGAGTTCCTTGTCAAACTGGAACTCATCGCGAACTCGCGACCAGTAATCGCGCTCATCATGAATGCCATCGAGCACGGATTTGAGTCGACTAAGTCGATCGTCAATTTCGTCAAGCCAAGCGAAAAATCCGCTGGTCGACGCCATGCCCGTGGTGACTGCGGCAATGAAATCGCGACGTTTCATCATCCTTCCCTTCGAGTTAAACCTCGCGAGTTCCACGGTATCGGCGTAGGGCTCCGGCCTGCCGTAGGATCGGACTGGCTTGGTCCGCATCTAAGATGGACACTTTCCAAATCCAGAGCCACTACGTGGGCCGGTACCGAGCGTCGCCAAATCCGAGGATGGGATAGAATATGAACCCAAGAAAGGTCAGTCCCAAACCAAATCCCGGCCCCTTGCCAAAGTTTCTCGCAATGTCGATTCCCACGACGATGCATATCACGATATTGACGATCGGGATGAACATTAATAGGAACCACCAGATCGGTCTCTCGGCGATTTCTAGCAACAGGATAATATTATAGATTGGTATGATCGCACCCCAGCCCGGCTGGCCAGCCTTAACAAACGTTTGCCAGAGGCCAGCGATCGCCAGCACAACAATCGCCAACCAAATGATCGTGAAAAATGACCCCACGATCCCGTTGCCACGTTGACCCAAAAGGAAAATCTGTTCGAACTCGTTCATGCTCAATTCTCCCTATAGCGATGGTAGAAACTGGACAGAATAACTCTGCGGCGATGAATCCCACGTTCATGGCCGTAAGCGTTCACGAGTCAATGACTAGCAGCCCGCTGACAAAGTAGCGGAACGGCGCGAGCCGTCCGGTTGTGTTGGCATCCACACGGCGAACTACCGGGCGGCTTGCGCCGCTTCAATAAGCACTTGTCCACACATTTTAAAACGGGCTGCCTAACACCAGCCTCTATGGATTCGCGGCGTACAAACCTATTCATCCCCACCGTCAATGAGATTCTATCACTATCTCATCCAGATTTCACGATCGGCTCACGATCGGCTCAATCGGGCCGGGCAAATGGCTGCTCGATCCCAAGCGAGATCGTCAATACGGAAGGGCAAAATGCCAAAATTGAAGTGGGTTGGTTGGCGGGCTATTGCCGGGATGGTCACTGGGATCAAACACCCTTTGAAAGCACACGAAGCACAAGGAGTTGGAGTATGACGGCAAGGGGAACATCAATTTCAACCGGCTTTTACCCTTTTGGCATCATTCAGTTCGCCACTTCTTCACCAATCTCAGCGATCTTCAGAGCCCCCGACAAAGTTTGTGGTCTCAGAATTCGCCGATCTAAGCTGCAATCCGATCGTGAAATGGGCGTAGATCGGCCCAGATTTGTGGTTTTTAACCAGTTCTTAACATTGTCTTCATCGATTGTTAACCGTCCGGCGCCCATGATGTTGGGGCTTGTTTGCTTGGCGGAGGCGTCAATGCGAATCTTCGTTGTGCCGTTCACGGGTAGCTGGTAAGGCGGACGAAGGTTCGTGATGGCTGGGCTGGCGTGGGGCGACCACCCTGGAATCTGACTGACTTCTCAGCCAGCAACGCTAGGCGTCGTTCGAATTTTGGGTTCTCGTGTAGCCTCTTCTTAGGATATTGAGACAATGAACCGGCAAACTTTGTGAACGACCAACGACAGGAATGGACAGAGCCAGGAGCCAAACGGATTGCGTCAGCAAGTTAATGCCGAGATGCGCTTTTCGGAGGCGGAAATAGATGAAGTTCTTGATGGTGTTTGAGATTCAGACAGAGGAAAACGAAATTCGTACCGAGGGGCAGTGCTCAGCAAGCAAATCGCGGAAATATTGTGCCACGCCGGCTTGGTGTGGGAGGAGCCGCGAGACCATTTTGTTCACTTGGAGAGAGATATGTTGGACATCGTTCGATCGATCAGTTGCTTGGGCCGAGGTTTGGCGTTGGCAGCGACCCTAGGGTTGATGGTGCTGCTGGCTGGATGCGAAAAGAAGGTGCCCTCGGCAGGCGCTCCGGGACGAGCGGAAGCGACTCGTCGCCGATGTCTTCCACAGGCGGGGCAACCGTCAAGTCCATCAACGGTGCCGGCGCGACGTTTCCCTATCCGATCTACAGCAAATGGAACGACGCGTATTTCAAGAAACTGACGTCAAGCTCAATTACCAATCGATTGGCTCGGGGGGCGGCATCGCTCAGATCAAGGCCAAGACGGTTGATTTCGGCGCGTCCGACGCCCCTTGGAAGCGAAAGAACTGGACGAAGTCGGACTTGTGCAGTTTCCCACCGTTATGGGCGGGGTGGTGCTGGTTGTCAATTTGCCAGACATCGCAGCCAATCAATTGCGTCTCACGGCCCCGATTGTTGGCCGACATTTATATCGCATAAAGTAACTCGATGGGATGATTCGGCGGTCCAGGCGGTCAACCCGGATGTGAAGCTTCCGGCGCGAGACATTCCAAGTCGTGCACCGATCGGATGGCTCCGGGACGACATTGGATTTTTCACCAACTACCTTAGCCAAGGTTCCGCAGGCATGGAAGAAGGAGATCGGAAACAACAAGTCGGTGGGATGGCCGTGTCGGGGTCGGAGGCAAGGGCAACGAGGGCGTTGCGGCATTGTTCCAGCCAAACCCAAGCGCCATCGGCTATGTCGAGTACGCTTACTGCCTCGAAAACAAGATGACCAGCACGCTGTTGCGTAACCATGCTGGCGAATTTGTCGCACCCGAAAGCGGAAGACTTTTCGGCGGCTGCGGCCAACGCCGATTGGGCCAAACGCGCCGGTTTTTACATGGTGCTGACGGATCAACCGGGTACGGAGAGCTGGCCAATTTGCGGCGCCACTTATATCCTGGTTTACAAGGAGCAAAAGAACTTGGCGACGGCGACGTGCGGTGCTCAAGTTCTTCGATTGGGCCTATGCCAACGGCGACCAGATGGCGGACGACCTTCATTTCATCCCCATGCCGGACAATGTAGTCGCGCTCGTCAAGAAGATGTGGGCTTCGCAGATTCGCGCCGACGGACAACCAGTTTGGAGCGAATAGTACGGTATGGACGAATGGACGATCTCATATGGCACCGGCGGTCGGGTATCCGGCGAGCCGCTGGCCAGATCGCACTTAAGGAGCGGACGCGTTCATTGGTGGCAAGATTTGGTTTTTCACATCGTGGTCGTCTTGGGCGCTATGCTAGTGTTATTCATTATCGTCGGCCTGTTTGGGTGCTCAGTTACGATTCGGCGTCAGTGTTGCGGCGTGACGGGCTGTCGTTTATAACGCAATCGCGATGGGCGCCAGACCCAGCACACAATCAATTCGGTGCGTTGAGCAGTATTTTTGGTACTGTGGTGTCATCGGTGATCGCGATGATGATCGCGGCGCCGTTGAGCCTGGCGATTGCCCTGTTCTTGGTGGAGTTGGCCCCGCGGTGGCTATCGGCGGCGGTGGGAACGGCGATCGAACTGTTGGCGGCGATTCCGAGCATTATCTTCGGCATGTGGGGTTTGTTCGTGTTGGCGCCGTTCATGGCGCATCATGTGCAGCCTGCGCTGCAGCGTTGGACCGGAAATTTCCCATTGTTCACGGGTCCACCGATGGGCTTGGGAATGTTGACCGCCGGTTTCGTGCTGTCGCTCATGGTGCTACCGTTCACGACTGCGATCAGCCGCGACGTCTTCCGCATGACGCCCTCCGTATTGCGCGAGTCGGCATACGCGATGGGTGCCACGACCTGGGAAGTCACATCGCAGGTGACGTTGCGATTTGGGATGCGCGGTATTCTGGCGGCGATGTTTCTGGGACTCAGCCGGGCGCTGGGAGAGACGATGGCGGTGACGTTCGTCATCGGCAACTCCCACCATATTTCCGCCTCCTTGTTTGAGCCGGGCACGACGATTTCCGCCACGATCGCCAACGAGTTCACCGAGGCCACGACTCCCATGTACATCAGCGCTTTGGTCGCTCTGGGATTGGTGCTGATGGTGATCTCGCTGCTGGTGCAGATTTTCGCTCAGCTCTGGTTGAGGCACGTGGCTCGACTCGCGGAGGGACGCTGATGCTGAAGCGTTCGTACGCCCGTCGTCGACTGACTAATCTGACCGTGTCCATGGCGTCGGGAATGGCGGCCCTCTTTGGTTGTCTGATCCTAGGATGGATCCTATGGGTACTGGCACAACGCGGGTTGGCGGCGCTGAACTGGGATTTTTTGTTTAAGTCGACACCCCCTCCTGGCGAGCCCGGAGGCGGCATGGGACCGGCGATCGTCGGAACGCTGATCATGACGCTGATGGCGACGGGTATCGGCGTCCCGCCCGGACTGCTCGCCGGTGTGTTTTTGGCCGAATACCGCGGGTTGCCGCGGGTCGTTTCGGCGGTGCGCTTTGCGTCGGACGTCTTGATGGGAGTGCCGTCGATCATCATCGGCATGTTCGTTTACACCCTCCTCGTAAAACCCTTCGGATCCTTCTCCGCTTGGGCCGGCGCGGTTGCCCTGGCAATCATTATGATCCCCATTGTCACGCGGACCACCGAGGAAATGCTGCGTCTAGTCCCGAGTTCGATGCGCGAGGCGGCGCTGGCGTTAGGCGTGCCGCGCTGGCGGCTGACGCTGGGCGTGCTTTTCCGCTCGGCAAAGGCCGGACTGCTGACCGGCATCCTGCTGGCCGTGGCCCGCGTCGCCGGGGAAACCGCACCCCTGCTTTTCACTTGTCTCAATAGTCCCTATTGGCTAAACACCGATTCAGTACGTGGCTTTGTCGGCTCGCTCAATCAGCCCACCGCCAACCTGACCGTGGGCATCTACAACATGGCGATGAGTCCCTATCAAAACTGGCAGCGGCTGGCGTAGGGCGCGGCGCTATTGATCACCGCCAGCGTCCTGTTGACCAACATCCTTTCACGCGTCCTACTGACGCGGCGCAAACGAGGATAACACCGTGATTCCCATCCCAACGTCGCCTTCGACCAACCGCCACGCTAACAACCAATCAGCTGAAATCGAGGCGAAAATCGTCAAGACTTCTGCCGCTTCCCGCCCAGAGCCAAATAACAACGTGACGCCCCCATCACCCATCGCTTCGCGTAACCTGAATTTCTACTACGGCTCGTTTCAAGCTGTGTTCGACCTGAGCCTGGAGTTTGCCGCCAACCGCGTTACCGCGATCATCGGCCCGTCGGGCTGCGGAAAGTCCACCTATTTGCGCGTATTCAATCGGATCTTCGAGCTCTACGCGCATCATCGCGCGACCGGCGAAGTGCTCTTGAACGGCCGCAATATCCTCAGTCGTGAAATCGATCTCCTCGAACTTCGCCGCCGCGTGGGCATGATCTTCCAAAAACCCAGCCCGCTGCCGCTGAGCATTCTCGACAACGTTGCCTACGGATTGCGGTTGCACTTCAAGCTTTCGAGTTCCGAATTGGGCGATCGCGTGGAAGACGCGTTGCGCAAAGCGGCTTTGTGGGACGAGGTCTGCGGCAAACTTCGCCAACCTGGCGTTGCCTTGTCGGGCGGCCAACAACAACGACTTTGCATCGCGCGAGCCATCGCGCTGGGTCCAGAAGTACTTCTGATGGACGAGCCCTGCTCGTCGCTCGACCCGTCATCGACGGGGCGCATCGAAGAGCTAATCTTCGATCTCAAGCAGCGACACACGATTGTGATCGTTACCCACAACATGCAACAAGCACAACGCGTCTCCGACTTTACGGCCTTCATGTACGAGGGGCGGCTGATCGAGTATGCCGAGACCGCCCGCTTGTTCACCAAGCCGGGTGAACAGCGAACCGAAGATTACATCTCCGGCCGGTTCGGCTAAGCCGACGCGACGATTCGGCTAAGCCGACGCGACGATTCGGCTAAGCCGACGCGACGATTCGGCTAAGCCGACGCGACGATTCGGACAAGCAGACGCGACGATTTGAACAAGCCGACGCGACGATTCCGCCATGCCGATCGTTGGGGTCTCCTGGCATCTGTTGTCGCCAACAACCGATATCTGCGCGTTGATAGTTGGTTGAGTGTGCAACGTCCGTCTGGGACAGACGGACCTACTGGACGTCAGCGGCCCATCAAGAAATAAAACGCGGCCAATAAGACGACAATGAAGGCCACGATCAAGATGGCGGATGTCGTTCGGCGACCGAACCAACGATTCGACGGACGGTCGAGTCGCACGACGAAACTTTGTCCGCGATGCTTCACCGTCAACGTATGGGCGTCGATGACCTTGAATCCATGCTCGGCATCCGGAATCAGCACGGCATCGCGAAGCTCATCCGAGTCCTGCGACGCCCGACGGACCGTAAACATGGGCGGCAACAATTCAGCTGCGAGCTCACTGCGGCGGCGTTCAGCCTCATCGGTCGTCGGGTCCACCGAATCCGGAGGTCCTGCATCTCCGCGCGGTACTGGTGGGCTGGACGCGGCAACCTCAGGAGCGACTGAACCGCGACCGGTGGTCTCGGTCACCCGGTCATTTTGCTGAGCGCCCGATGTGTCCAAGCTTGGTTCGATCGGTGCCAAAGACCGCCTCGGCTCGCCTTGTTCGACACCAATAATGGCTGACATGGTTGTTTCCGCTGCGCGATCTCTAGGAATGGGTGGCGGCGGAATTCCACGCGCAAGTTGAACCTTTTTACGGCAATGCGGGCACGCAAATATCGTGGCCGTCGACGTCGAGTCCACGGCGAACTGGCCGGAGCAGTAAGGGCATCGATACGCTTCTCGCATTATTCGCGGTGAAATAGGGACCGAAGGGCTGTTTTGCGAGTTGCGTCAATCGTATGGAATCGGATCGTTCACAGGTGAGCGTTCACGGGTTACCTATGCGTTGCCCATGTTTTTAGGGGGTCAGGCGCATTTTCGGCGGCCCATGCGACATTCTAGTACCAATCATTGGGCCGAAAATTAGCCAGACCCCGGCTCGTGAACTGTTACCGTTCACAGGCAAACGCTCGATAATTTCAACTTTAATTACACGTGTTGAAAATGCGATCGCCGGCATCACCCAATCCTGGCACGATAAACTTGGATTCGTTGAGACATTGATCGACGACACACGTGAGAATCTCAACGTCGGGGAACTCGTCATGCAGCCGGGCGACTCCTTCTGGTGCAGAGATGATCGAAAGCACGCTGATTCGTCCCACTCCCCAATTCGACAGCGATTGGCAGGCCGCGGCGGCGGAGCCACCTGTTGCCAACATGGGGTCGAGGATCAACGCCACCTCCACGGGAGAATTCGGCTTTAGCTTGCTGTAGTAGCGAATCGGTTCCGCCGTTTGCTCGTCGCGGTACAACCCCAAATGCCAGACTTCCGCCGACGGCACCAGATCGAGAACGGGTTCGACCATTCCCAATCCGGCCCGCAATATCGGAACCAGCCCGACTCGGTTTGCCAAGCGATGCCCCGTACATGACTCTAATGGGGTTTGAACGGTGATTTCATCGAGCCTGAGGCCGCGCGTCGCCTCGTAGGCCAACAGGGTCGCCAGACGACGCACTCCCGCCCGAAAGCCAGCCGACAGAGTGGTTTGGTCGCGGATCGTCGCCAAGTGACATTTGGCCAACGGATGATCAATGATGACAAGTTTTTTCATGCAAGGACTTCGCAGGCGTCCAGCCAGAATCATAGACAAGCAGCCAGTCGGACGCTTGTTATCGTAGAGCTTTTTTGACGAGAACCAAGTAGCCAGTGGACGCCAGTCTCAGTCAACAGCCGTCTGTTATCGCCGCGAATGGCCTTACCAGCCCGTTGAAAATGTAGCGGAACGGCGCGAGCCGTCCGGTTGCGTTTGCATACGCACGGCGAACATCTGGTTCCCACCTCGAGCATCGAGCACCGGCAACTCATCGCGCCGCCATTCACATTGCAAGCCATCCGAGTTGACCAAAGACAAATTGGACGATCAAGCAGGCGCCGCATCCAATCAAGTAACCAACTAAGACAGGCAGCGAAACATTCTTCACATACCAAAAGAAATTGATCTTTTCCAATCCCATTGCGGCAACTCCTGCGGCCGATCCAATGACCAAGATGCTTCCGCCGGTACCGGCCGCGTACGCCAAAAAATGCCAAAACGGTGCATCCGTCGCAAACTTGTACATGCCGATACCGGCTGCCACCAAGGGGACATTGTCGATGACGGAAGAGAGCATCCCGATGAGCACGACGACTATGTTCTGGTTTGGGATGCTCTTGTCCAACAACTCGGCAAGCCGGTGTAACAAACCAACCGGTTGACCCTGGGCATCGACGCCGGCCGCGACGACCTCGAGCGCTGAGACCGCCATCAAAACACCCAAGAAAAACAGGATGCTCGACCACTCGATTCGCGACAGCGCGTGATTCGTCGAATAGTGTTGGCGGTGCTCGTCTTCAAACACGTTTTCCGGGTGTAGGAATTCGGAAAAACACCAGGCAACCGACATCGCCAACATCATCCCCATATAGGGAGGCAAATGCGTGATGGCTTTGAAAATGGGAACGCTAATCAGTCCGCCGACGCCAACACACAACATCAGGCTGCTCTTCCAACTCGCCAGCTCAAAGCGCGAGTCGCTGGATTTGGGCGGAACTGGCGTGACCGGCTGATTGACTTGGCGTGCGAACATGAAATACGCCAGCGGTATCGCCATTGACACGATCGATGGCAGAATGAGTTGAACGATTAATGGCCTCGTCGTGACTTTGTCGGCGATCCACAGCATGGTCGTTGTCACATCGCCAATCGGCGTCCAAGCGCCTCCGGCATTGGCGGCAACTACCACCGCCGCCACAAACCATAGCCTCTGTTCCCGGTCGCCGATCATTTGCCGAAGCATGGAGATCATCACGATCGTCGTCGTCAAGTTGTCTAATACACTCGACATAAAAAAAGACAATATGCTGACGAGCAACAAAAGCCGACGTGGACTGGCGGAACCGATCCAGCGAATCACCACGGAAAAGCCGTCGTGCAAGTCGATCAGTTCGACGATCGTCATCGCGCCGATCAAAAACACGAGAATCTCAGCCGTTTTCCCCAAAAAATACTGCAACCCGTACGTGACGTGCTCGTGTCCGATCAGATCGTGCCCCAGCTCTTGTTGCAGCGGAATGACCACGTCCGCTCCGCTCACCGATATGAGTAACCAACAAACGACGGCAGCCAACAGAGCTGGAATCGTCTTCTCAATCTTGATGGTGTGTTCGAAGGCAATCGCCAAATAGGCGATGATAAAGCAGATTGCTACATAGATTGCCATCTCAGGCCCATCGTTAATCAGTCAACGAACTTAAGGATCGTCGCATTCGACGACAGCACCAGGCCGTGCAACGATTTAGAATCTCGTCGAAGGCGCTGCCGTAGCAGCCCGTTGACAAACAACGCAACTCAACAACTGGACCGACCGTCATTCCCGCGAAGGCGGGAATCCAGCGGAATTTGACTCACGAAATGCTGGATCCCCGCCTTCGCGGGGATGACAAAACCTTTTTCAACGGGCTATTAAGCTTGTCGAACGGCTTCCCTTCCAACCTTGCAGCCGCAAGCAGTTTCCAATCGTCGGTGCATGTCACGCGAATGCGGAACGACCGATCGCAAACAAATAGCTCATTCGACAGGCCGAGACCCATTCGAACTCCGAATATCCGGTCCATCAAGATCGCCGTTTTCGGGCTTCCGCAGTTCTCCGAGCTTTGTCGGTGTGAACATATTCGGATTGTAGATGAATGTCAAACCGTGTTCGTAGTGGGGTCAATTGCTGTAGGTCGGGCAGTCTCTGCCCGACACAGGACGACCAAAGATGGCCTTACCACGTGCGATGGCCGAGCGTCAGCTCAGCTCGATCGCCAACTGCTCGGCAAATGCGGTTCCAAATTGCTTGCGACCTAGTGCCGTGTCAAGTTCTAATTTTGGGGTGCCACTGGCCGTGCCAGTGTACATGAGCGTCGTGTATTGCCGACCCGCACTAGCGAAGCCAGTGGCACACAACCCCAATTCTAAGACCTGACAAAGCACTAGGGTGGGTCGCCAGCGGCTGCATCCTGGTCGCCGTCCCAACCTCAGACGCGTCCAGCCGCCTTGTCGGCCTCCGGCGTTTCCAGTCGCGGCGCCGATTCGCGAGCAGCGGCAACCGACTCCCAAGTTTCAATCCATTGTTGCCAGGAGATCGACCGCTTCGAGAACAGAATCTTGGCTAACTCGATCGGACGCGGCTCCGTGACGAAGCGAGGCGCGGGCGACAAATTCACCGTCGCTCCAAAGTCTCGTAACTTGAACTGGACGGTGGACGACAAATCGCGTCCGGTCCACGCCAGCAACCCGTCGCGATTGAAGTCGTAGAATTCCGGTTCCAGGTTCAGGCCCGTGACCAACTCGTCCCAAATCACATCAACACCGGCGTATTTGAACACGCCCGAAAGCGCGGTCGCCAACTCGCGCTGTCGAACGCTGTCGAGTTGCACCGTCCATCCGGCGCGCCGCCGCGCAATCATCCAACCCCCGTGGTCTTGAAACAGCAGCGTCAGGGCGCCGTCTGAAGAACCCTCGCGCAAACCAACACTTCCACCTCGTTGGTCGCGACGTCGACTTGCGCGACCCTCAGGCTCACGAATTTCCAATTCGGCAATTGACGCAATAGCCCCATGAGTTCCCGTTCAATGAAATCGCCGATCGCCTCTTCGATGTGTTGCAAGTACTGGAAGTTCTTGCGGAGACTGGTCCAGTTGCCGGTTTTCACGGCTCGCCGAGACGCCCTGCGCAGACGGCCAAATAGCTTGGGCACCGTCCCTGAATGAAATCCCGGACGCAGCAATCGCACCATCGTCTCCCCGTGACTGCCGATCGGGATCGGTTTCAGATTTCGCGACCGGTTCGAAGCATACAGCCGCCAGTTTTCCTTAAGTTCCCAAGCAAGAAATCCAAACACGCCGGGCAACAAAAAGACCGTTGACGTGGCAATCGTTCCCGCCACGAACGCTCCGACAAAGGGCGACAGCGGCGCCACCATCACGCGAAACAGCGTCGGGCCGAACGGCAAGATCATCTTGTGCGACACGGTCACCACCGGGAAATGCTTGATCGGATTGATCTGCGGCTCGATCAACAACGTGATATAAAAACGAACGACGTAACTGATCACCGACCAGAAAACACCGACAATCGCCTTGAACATTAACGTGTACCAATGTTCGCCGGAGCGGAACCGTAACAGCTCATCGACGGTATAAATGACTTGTTCCAAGGTCTTGAGAATCCACTGAAACGAGTCCACCAGGAAACGAAACAGCGCGGAAAACACCCGCATTTGAATCTTGCGCCAGCCTCGGCGGACTTGATCCGTCACCATCGCGTCGGTATACCGGCCCAGCGGCGAATTCAAGAACAAGTTGACAATCAAAAATACGATGACGCCCCTGTTCCATGTGAGGACGTCAAAATGTGGCGTTGGCGGCGGCGTCGTCTGCCCCTCCGGCAGATTCGCGGTGTTCAGCGCGACAATGTAGGCCCACCAATGGCCGACCCGGTCGATCAGCAACAATCCGGCCGATGCCAATAGCGCCGGTTTGACAAAGTAATTGATCAGAGTTCGGTACGCAGCGCTTTCCAAAATGCTACGCACGACCGGCAGCTTCATCACTCGATTGGGGAATTCCCGGAACAAGTAAACCAAGCGGTTTCCAAGCCTCACCAGGAACCGATAGCACAACGAGCGAAATCCAGCGCTTTCGATCAGCACCAAAAAGAATAACCCGATGCCGAAGATCATCAGGCTGAATTCCCAGAGCGGCAACGATTGTGCGGTGGTGGTCGCGGTCATTTGAGCGGCGGCCAGCTCATCGCCTCCCGTCGTGGACTCCGCGGAGGGATGCGGTGCCAGAAAATGAATCAAGTGCCGGACGGTCTCGACCAACAATAGCGAGCCGCCGAACGGAAGGGCGATGTAGCGACTGAGAATTCTGCCGAACTGCGTGCCGAAGGCCAAGGAACTGAGCCGATGGGACGCTCGCAAGTAGATCGGACCGCGGTGATAAATCCCGTCCAGTTCGCTCGCCAATTTCCGGTCAAGACGCAATAACAAGTCGCCCGTCAGCAACTCGCGAAGCCGCAATAAGTCGGACAGCTTCAAGTTGTTTTGCGATATCGTGTCACGCAAAACCCCCATGCTCAAGTGACCGTGATGAACGATCCGATCCAACAACTCCTCGATGATTTTTTCCAGCGCAACCCGCTCTGGAATGTTTCTTGGTTGACAGCCTTCGGAGCGGAAAACGCCGGCGATGATCGGTCGAAGGGTCTCCCGCAGCCGCTCGTGCGCGGTCTACCGCCCGGGTCAACAGGTCCGACAAAATCCGCGAATCATCTCGGCTCAAGCGAGACAGCCGAAGCTTTTCCAGTGCCCCTTGCAATCGGCGCCGCCAAGACTTGGCGCAGCAGCGGCAGCGGCCGTCGTAGCGGTAGCCTTCCCAGCGTCCCCGCCCAACGCAACAAATCGACGGAGTAGACTCCACGCTCAGATTCCAGACAAACGGTTTGCAAGTCATACAACAAATGCGATTCGATCGTACGGAAGCCGCGATCCGCAAATTCCAACAAGGGGACGAGCGCATTGGCCCAGCGCTCGACGTCACCCTCCTGGTCCATTCCCAACACGTTGCAAAGCCGTTGGCCGATTCGTTGGAGTTCCGCCCGCGTGTTTTCCTCGGACTCGGCAACCTTTCCCGGTGGTGCCGCACGAATGGATTTTTGCCGAACAATGGCCGCTTTCGCATAATTCCCGATTTTCCCCAGCCGGTTTGCTCTCGACACCAGTCGTCGGAAAACGCGAGGGCGGCTCCGGCCGATCGACGGTTGCTCCTCCGGCTGGCGCCGATTCGGCAATCCGTGACGCCAACTATCCTCGGTGCGAGCCAACTGTTCGAGTTCCGCCGAACCTTCGATTCGCGTCTGCTGTTGAATCTTCTGATGATCGACGTACTGCGTCAGCATCCGAATGATCGGCGTGAAATCGTCGATCGCCGGAAAATACCAGTTCAAATCCTGAGTGAAATACCACAATTCCAAAAACGTCGCCGCAAACTCGACGAAGATCCCTTGATCGTTGACCGGCGGCAGCAGCAACTCTTCGGAGTGCAATACGTTGCGAACCTCGGCAAACGGGAGTGCGCCGAGTTGCTGCAAGTCCTGCAACAGACCGGCCGCGGCGTGATGCTCCGGCAATCGATCCCGCATGGCGATGTGGATGCGAATGTGGAACAACATCCGCCAATAGTCGAACAGCAAAGCGTCGCGCGGAGTTTTCGCCAGTTCGTCATCTTCCGGCTGGGCCAGCAGGATGACTTCCTCGGTCGATGCCCGGTCGATGTTGAGATGAAACTCGTAGCGGCTGGTAAAGTCCAACAGCCGATCGCGCGTGGTATGGTAGCTGCGGCTGTGCGGGACGCCAAATTCCAGCGTCGACAGTCGCCGTTCGAAGCGAATAATGCGCTGCATGCCTGCTCCGGAATCAACATCGTGCGCGAATCGGCGGCTCGAACCAGACGAGCAACGTCTTCCATCGATGTCTTTTCCGCTACACTCACAATCCCGTCATGGTTGGAGGGTGCCCGATCACGATCGCCCAGAAACGGCTACCGAATTATAGAGCATATTGGGTTCGCCCATGAGCGGAATCTACCGCTATTTTGCCTCATCCTGGCACCCGACCGTTAGCAGACTGTTGAAAAATGTGTGCACAAGTGTTTATTGAAGCGGAGCGGCGCAAGCCGCCCGGTGATTCGCCGTGCCGATGCCAACGCAACCGGACGGCTCGCGCCGTTCCGCTATTTTTACAACGGGCCGTTACACGACGATCCCGCTCCAACGCGACCTCCAAGCTTGCGGCCGAAACTCGGGAATCGACAACGGCTGCAAGAGTGGACGGTTTGCCCGCCAAAAACTGCGAAAGGGAAGCTTCTCCCCGGTGCGATAGAAATGATCCAAATACGCGAAATCGCAAGCGGCGAAATCCGACAGCCATTGATCCAAGTCGGTGACGTCAGCATCGTGGAACATCTGCACGCTGTATCGACACGCTTCGTGTTCGTACTCACGCAGTTGAGCCAGCAACTCATCGCTCGGATTCTGAACGCACGCGCCGTCCGATTTCTCGCGATGCGGTGCTCAAATTCCACTGCACCGTGTGACCGAACAGACTGCGCCATGATAAACACGGCTTCGTCAATCTCCAGGTCATAATCGACTTGAATCTCCGCCCCGTCCAAATCCCCGGTAAACGGATGCGGCACGTCCGTAATCACGATCGGAATCCCATATCGCGATTCGATGTGCCTTTCCACGATATTGAAGACTTCACGAAATCGTTCGTCGGTGATGGAGGACATGTCAGCACTGCATTCGTCGTTTTTCGTTCAATGCCGCCAAAACGGCGTTCTCAAAGTGTTGGGTCAATCGGCGCGTATCACAACACGGCTCGTGCCGAAGCCGTTCCCGCATTTGGCCCCGCAATTGGGCGAGTTGCTGGGTTTGTCGCGACCAATGAACCGCTGTCTCGACATAGCCCGCGACGTCCGCTGCTACAAACTCGGCCAAGTGACTATTGGCTAACAGCGTCTTGCTGGTACGTGACGCCCACCGATCCCCGTCCAACGCCACCACAGGTACGCCCTGCCAGATGGCTTCGGTCGTCGTTGTCCCACCATTGTACGGGAAGGCATCTAACGCCAAATCGATCTTTTCGTAATTCTTCAGGAATTCCGCGTGGTTTCCAGGCGGCAGAAACCCGATCCGGCAGCGACAATTTCCCGCCGTTGGAATTGGTCCAAAATGTATTTGCGGTTTTCCGATGAACCGACGGCTCGATTTCCCAACAACAACCTAGCCTCTGGAACTCGGTGCAGAATCTCGGACCAGGCGTCGAAAACCAGCCGCGTCATTTTGTATTGGCTGATCAACGAACCAAACGTGAATGGTGCACCAGACGAACTCGGTGCCGCAGCTACCGGCGGAGCGTGAGGAATCTCTCCAAAACTCAAGTAGCTGTGCGGTAACCGAATCATTGATTCCGAGAAACTCGTATCATCCCCAGGCATCGCCACCCACGGATCTCCGACGACGCTATCGATTCCCGGCAATCCCGATGTGGCGTACATGTTAAACCACGCCACGACCAGCGGCGCAAGCCGATACACGTACAGGGGCAGCCGTGTCGGAATACTGTAGGCGTTCAGGTCAACCAAAATGTCGATCTCCAAAGCTCGAATCGCCGCCGCCAAATCCGCGTTGCTTTCGTGCGAAGTATCGTGCACTTCGTCCATCAAACTCTTTTGAAACCAAGTCATGGCATCCGGGCGTGCATCGTCGGCAAACAGGTGAACCGCGAAATTGTCTCGGTCGAGTTGGTTGATCAAACTCCACACCGGCCGCATGTAGTTCGCCTGGTGAAAATAAGCTGAAACAAAGCCAATCCGGACTCGCTGGTGCTTCGCGGATGGATACGCAAACGGGTCTTGCGGATTTGTGGGCTGTTCTTCGTGCAACAAGCGAATCCCGAATTCCCTGCGGACTCGCAAGATATCTGCCGGCGATGAATCCTCGCATCCGGGAATGATCGTCGCGGCGTTTGCCAATGCACTCAGCGACTGCTGTCGATCCGCGATTCGCAAAAACCGCTGAACCGCCGCCGAAACCTCACCCATTTGATAGTGAGCCAATGCCCAGTTGAAATTGCTCTCCAGGTCGTCGGGAGCAAGCTCAACCGCTCTCGATCCGGCATCGATCGCTTGGGCGTATTCACCGACGGCAATCAACGCGGATCCGGTGAGTATCCACGTCTTTGCGTCCGGCTGCCCTTCGCAAATGACTCGATCCAGCTTCTCCAAGGCATCTACGAATCGGCCCTGTCGATAATCCTCGGCCGCTTGCTGCTGCCAAAGTTGGCTCTTGGCGGAAGAGGTTGAAGGGCGTTGCGGTCGCTTTTTCGGACTTCGTCTTCCGCGTTTGTTTCCCATCGGGCGAAAGGGCAATCGATTATTGCTCCGCAGTTCCCTTGAGTTGTTCAAGCACCGCGTCGCCAACCCAGCGTCCGATCCGTCCTTGAGTGCCCACGGCAAACCCTCCTGAGCCGTCCGACGCAAATGCCGTCGCGTGGAAACCATCGTCCCCGCCAGCGACCCAGTGATTGCCCCAATTCGCGGAGATATCGGTGCCGGTCGGGCCGACCGCGACGAAGTACGAAATGGAATTGAGGTTCCGGATCGCCACGCAACTTCGGTAACCTCGCGGATGCGTACCTTGGATCGACCGCCACGTCAGGCCGCCATCGTCCGAAATGGCGACGTTGCTGGACGCATCTGTTTCTGCCAAGTAGTCACCACCGACGGCAACCCCGTGATCGATATTGGCAAACGCCAAAAGAAAAGATGCCCGCCGACTCGGTCGATTTGATCGGCGTCACGGCCGCCTGCCAGGTCTCGCCTCGATCGGTGGACGAAAACACCCGTGGCCTTGATCGCGATTCGGTGGATGTTGCCCGCCCGTTCCCACCCAGGCATATTGATCTTCGATGGTGATCAAACAAGTTCCGCTGGCCGCAAAAGCTGCTTCTCCCGGATCCGCTTCTGGACAATTGTCGCTTGGACATTCGCGCGAAGTCTTTCCACCGTCGTCCGACGCGATCAAAAAGAAACGCCCTTCCTGCGGATCTCCCATCGCCAAACCACTGTGGGCGTCCCAAAAGGCCGTGGCGTCAATGAAGATGGTCGGTGATTCGTTTCGATAGGCGGACTTCCACGTCTTCCCGCCGTCCTCAGTCCGAAACACACAACCGGGAGAACCCGCGGAAACGGCAAGACACGTTGATTTGTCGAACGCACGTAACGAACGCAAGTCCAGCTTGCCGGCTTCCGCGATCGATACGTTGCTCCAATGCTTCCCGCCATCGATCGTCCGCAGCACGGTCCCGCCGGTGCCGCTCGCCCATGCGATATCGCCGGAGACGACGGAAAGACCACGGAGACTGGCCGTGACGCCGCTTTCCTGCTGGGACCACACGTTCACGGGAATGGCGGGCGAATCCTTGACCTGACCATTGGTCATTCTCGATTCGTAAGCTTGTAAAAAAAATAAAACAATCAGCGAGAGTGTGGTTGGCACTTGTCCGTAAACTTGCATGATTGGGCTCCGGCGAAACTTTCTTTCAATTGCCTTCACGCGTGATACGTATCGGCAATCAAATGACTTGGATTTGTTCGGGCGAGCCATCTAATCGTCGATCGGCTCAATGCCCAGTTGATCGATCGGTCGGGAAAGCATATCGGCAGTGTCGATCGGTTCAGACTGAGCCAGTTCGTCTTCAGAGACCGGGCGGACGACGACTCGCTTGGTCCGAATGGCGATCACCTCGACCGGCATGCCTGGTTCGATGGCGAAACCGTCGCTGACCGCGTCGTAGTTGCGATTCTCAATCCATACAATTCCGCTCGGCAGCATCTTCGTCTTGGCGATTCCACGATGCCCAATCAACGTTTTGAGGTGGTTGTGGAGATCTTCTTGAGGCAGGACTTCGTCCTCGGTCATTGCCTTGATCAAGATTCTTCGGCCGATCGGCGTTGACGGCCAAATCTTGATGCCCAGCGCGATAAGAATGGGCAACGAGAGGCTTGTAATGAGCAACACGACTGTCCCGGCGACAAGGCTTTTCATGAACGCCGCCACGATCCCGGCCAGAATGAGCGTCGCAGCCAAAATGGCAAGCATGCCCGCAGACGGGAGGAACAGCTCGATTCCAATAATGACGAACCCCCCAACAATCAACACAACTGCCCAGAAAATTGGATCCATCAGCTTTCAATGCAAAAGTCAAAAGTTTTCAAATGCCGCTTGGCGCCGTAGCCCAACTGAGCATTCAGTCGCCGGAGTCTTGGAGCTAATAATATAGTCGAAACGCACTGCGAATTGGCAAGATAGGCATCGCAACGTAATGGGCTAATTTGCTGTAGGTCAGGCAGTCGCTGCCCGACAAGGCTTGGCCGTGCACTATTGCACCTTGACACAGTAGACCGTTGACATGTCGGCCAGAAAAAGATGGCCCTGCGCAATCGTGGGCGAACTCTTGATGGCGCCACCCGCGGTGTCAAACTCGGTTAGTTTTTGCGCCTCGGCTCGTTCGGCTTTGTAAACGATCAACTTTCCGTCATCGTTCCCAATCAAGACTTTTCCATCAACCAACAAGGGCGAGCCCCAGATCGCAGTCAGTTGATCGTCCATCCAGCAGCGTTTTCCGGTAGCCAAATCGACACAGTGAAATCGCCCGCTTATGTCCGCGCAAAACACCAAACCGTCCCCCACCGCGACGGTCGACGTCGTCCGACAGAAAATCGGCTCACCCGCCTCTCCAGTCACACTTCCGTCTTCGTCAATGCCGCCATACTGCCACATGGCGCCGGAGTTCGGATTGGGTTCGCCCGGCGATCCATGTTCGCCAACTTCGCTGCTGATGTCACCACGCTTCGTTGCATCGACTGCGCCATAAATGCCCAACCGCTGCACCGTATTCCGGATCGTCGCCGACGGCGCAAATAACCGAATTGTCATAAAACACGGGCGCGGCAACGATGATGTTTCGATCACCCGTACCATTGGGTTCGTAAACGGTTTTCTTGGGATTCATGTCAAACCGCCATAACTCCGTGCCGCTGCTGTCGTACGCGTATAGCCATCCATCTCCGCCCGGAAACACGATCTGAGTTTTTCCGTCGACGACACCGACTGCCGGACTGGACCATTGGCCGTCAAGTACCTTGTCGGTGGTCGGATTCTTTTGCCACGCCAGTTTGCCGGTTGATTTTTGAAACGCCAAAAAGGCCGGCGCCTGCGGATTGGGAATCGACGTGAGCGATGCATCGACGCCATTTCCCGATAGTATGCAAACCAAATCACCCGCGATCACCGGAGAGCTCGCTGACATGTAATGAGGAATGACGCCATACTCTTCGATCAAGTCGACGGACCAAATGATGTCGGCATCCATTTCGTTCTTGTTCGTTTCGTCGGTGGTCGGCCCGTCGTTCTCTCCATCGTGAAATCCTTCAGTGTCCAAACACATGAGTTCGCCGCGATTCGTGACAATCCACAAGCGGTCACCCTCAACCGCCGACGTCGAGCAAATGCCTTGACTCGGCCAGTCCTGCGAGGATCCAGCCTCCAACTTGTCGCGAGTCAATTGCCATAAGAACTTTCCTGTCTGCACATCAAAGCATAATAACACACCTCGATCACCACCCAGTTCGGGGCGGTATTGTGTGTCGTTGTTACTGCTGATAAATACCTTGCCGCCAGAGACGATCGGCGTTCCATAGCTTTGGCCCAGCGACGCGGTCCAAGCCACGTTGGTTCCTTTTCGCAAATCAAAATCGAGCGTCACGCCAGTCGCTGGGCAATACATGTTGCGTGACGGATCGCCTCCCATCATCGGCCAATCGCCGGATATCTTGGTTGCACTGCCCGTGGGTTGACGCGGTAGATCAGTTGCTGGATTAGGTGATGACGGCTCGGTGGAAGTCTGGCTCGCGTCTTTTTGCGGGGGCGGCGGCGGGTCCGACTTGCCGTTTGCTGGTTCTCGCGACTCTCTGGTCGACATGCCGGGCACACCCGGTTGAGGAGCTCGTGTGGGCGATTGCACCGACGGTTTGCCGCCCGAAGGTACTGTTTGGGGCGCAGGCGGGTCGCCTGCGCACACCCGAAAATCAGCACAGTTCCCAGCGTTAAAAAAACGATTTGTCCTCGAACGAATCTGCTCATAGTCATTCCGCCAAGATTGCTTTCAGTTCCAATCTCCTCAATCTACCCAATCCTACGAATCATGTCAGCGGTGCGCCTCAGGGGCCGTTCAATAGGTAGCGGAACGGCGCGAGCCGTCCGGATGTGGTGGCATCCACCCAGCGAATTTCCGGGGAGCCGTCCGGATGTGGTGGCATCCACACAGTGAATTTCCGGCCAGCCGCCGCCGCTCCGCTTCGATAAGCACTTATGGATACATCTTTCAACAGTCTGCTCCGGGCTGCGTAAGCGTTCACGGGTTATCAATGCGTCGCCCACGTTTTTAGGGGGTCAGGCACATTTTCGGCGGCTCATGCTACGTTCACGTACCAATTGTTGGGCCGAAAATGAGCCAGACCCCGGCTCGTGAACAGTTACCCGGGCTGCCGGCAAATGTACTCAGCAATAACCTCGATTCGACAAAAAAGCCGGTGATTTCAAGGTGACCGAATCCCAGAAAAAACTGTAGTTTCGCCGCGAAATGACGAAAAACACGATACCCGCGGCGGCTATGAATTGTTACAACCTTATTGGCGCTATCATTGGCGCTTATGCAAGTCTGCCAATGGCCAAGACCACACTGAGGGATCCAGTGAAAACGCTTTCTCCATCGATTGTTGTCGCTGCAAGTTTCATTTTCTTTTCTGCTGGTTCAAACCTACTCGGAGATGATCGACCGAATTCGGACGCATCTGCGTCTGTGGCGGCAGATGCCGGCAATTTCGCCGCCCAGGTCGATCAGTCCCTGGCAAACGAGCTGGATTTTTCCGACCATTCCGACGAGTTTTCTCCGCTAGTCGGCGATGAGACGTTTCTGCGGCGCGTCCAGCTCGATTTGCTTGGCGAACTCCCGTCTGCCGAACAGATTCAAACATTTGTCGCATCCAGCGATCCGGAAAAGCGGAGCAAGCTGGTTCAAGACCTCTTGAACGACAACCGCTTCGGCGAAAACTGGGGGCGGTATTGGCGTGACGTCATTTACTATCGCAAATCGGAAGAACGTGGCAACGTCGGATATCAACCGACGGCGGATTATATTGCTGCCGCGTTTAACGAGAATCGTCCGTGGAGTTACGTAGCGATTGACATGATTACCGCCAAGGGGGCACCAGAAGAAAACGGCGCGACCGGCTTGATCTTGGCTCATTTGGGAAAGCCGGAAGAAACGGCGGCGGAAGTTTCACGAGTCTTCCTCGGCATTCAAATCCAGTGCGGCTCAGTGCCACGACCATCCGTTCGACGATTGGACGCGAGAGCAGTTTCACGAGTTAGCAGCGTTTTTTCCGCGACTGACTGTGCGCCCCAACAAGAATGGTGACAAGCGAACCTTCGTCGTTTCGGCGAACGATCGCGGCCGACGCCCCAACCCCCGGCAAGCAGGAAAACTCTACCAAGGCGCTCCCGAACATTTTATGCCCGACTTGAGCAATCCATCCCAGCCAGGGCAGAAAATGCAGCCGGTCTTTTTCGTGAATCAACAATCATTGACGTTCGGCTCCTCCGACGCCAAACGCCGGTCGATTTTGGCCCAGTGGATCACGAGTGCCGACGACGTTTGGTTCACGCGCGCCTTTGTCAATCGAATGTGGGCCGAACTCGTTGGCGAGCCGTTCTACGACAGCGTCGACGATATCGGGCCGGAACGCCCGGTCAAAGCCCCACAGACGCTGGAATTGTTGTGTCAAGGATTCACCGAGCGGGGCTACGATGTGAAGTGGCTCTTCGAAACAATCATGTCGACCACCGCCTACAGCCGCGCGGCCCGGCCGCGCAGGGACGCTGACGGAATCCCGTTTGCGGCGAACTGCGTTCAGCGGTTGCGAGCGGACCAGTTGGCCAACTCGCTACAACATGTATTCGGAAACGATTTGCGTGGAGCGTCCGGTCCGAATCGCAAAGCCCAAGGCGGCGGACAACGTGGCTTGCAACAAGAGTTCGGTTTCGATCCAAGCGAGAATCGTCGCGAGGTCGGTGGGTCGATCCCTCAGTCGTTGGTCCTCATGAACTCGCCTCAATTGGCGCGACTGGCCGCCGTTTCTTTGCAACGAGGCGACCTGTCGCAGATTCTCAAGTCGTCCGCGACAGATGAAGCCGCGATCCGTGATCTGTATCTAAAGATCCTCGCTCGCAGCCCCACGGCCGACGAGATCGCCACCTGCCAAACGTATCTGAAGTCGGCGGAATCTGCAGCCGACGGCTACCAAGATATCGTGTGGGCGTTACTGAACAGCAGTGAATTCCTTTATCGCTATTGATCGTGGTGGGGAGACAAAAAACCATGCTGAAATACTTGTCTCATGTCGATGTAACGGTCGACCGCCGCGGACGCATCCGTCGGCGCGATTTCCTGCGCGCGTCGGCGCCGTCGGCGTGGCCGCTGGTGGGCTGAGTTGGACTGATGTCGTCAGCGCCCACGGACCGCAGCTTCGGCGCGAGGGTCGAGCGTGCATCTTGTTGTGGATGCAGGGTGGTCCCAGCCAATTCGAGACGTTTTCGCCCAAGCCCGGACACGCCAACGGCGGCGAAACGAAGGCCATCTCGTCATCCGTCAGCGGCGTTCAATACTCCGACAACTTCCCGCAACTTGCCAGCCAGGCAGACAAACTATGCGTGATCCGATCGATGACCAGTAAAGAGGGAAGTCATCCGCGCGCAGCTACTTGCTGCACACCGGTTATCTGCCGACTGCCAGCGTGAAGTATCCGTCGCTGGGCAGCAACGTGGCCCATGAGATTGCCGAACCCGAGACCCAATTACCGAGTTTTGTCGCCATCGGCCGGACTCGAAATGATTCGCGGGCTGGATTCCTGGGCGTGGATTTTGATCCCCTAATGGTCTCCACCGCACGGCGTGTCCCAGACAACACGGTGCTGCAAGTCGATCGGACTCGCTTCGATCGCCGTATGTCGTTATTGGCGAAGGTCAACCAGCGATTCGGTTCAAACGCCGGCGCGGCAGTCGTGGCCGATCAAGACAATCTGTATAAGCAGGCGGCGGACATGGTATTGAGCCCGCAAATGGACGTGTTTGATATCAACCGCGAGCCCGGCGACGTTCGCGCCGCCTACGGAGACAGCGATTTTGGCGCCGGATGCCTGTTGGCACGCCGATTGGTCGAAGCCGGCGTCACTTTTGTCGAAGTCACGCTCAACGGCTGGGATACGCATCAAGATAATTTCAATCAATGCCGACGCTTATGCGGGCAGCTCGATCAGGCGTATGCCCAATTGCTTCGTGATCTGCAGTCGCGCGGACTGTTGGAGCGGACGTTGGTGGTTTGGATGGGAGAATTTGGCCGCACTCCCAAAATCAACCCGCGAGCCGGACGCGATCACTTCCCCCGCGCGTTCAATGTCGCGTTGGCGGGGGGCGGAGTTCGCGGCGGCCAGGTCATCGGTCAGACGTCGGCCAGCGGTGAAGAAGTCACGGAGCGACCGGTCGAAGTCAAAGACTTGTTCTGCACGGTTTTTGAAGCATTAAAGATTGATCCATCGCGCGAAAACTTATCCAACGTCGGACGGCCGATCAAGCTAGTCGATGGCGGCGCCGCCGTCGCTGAAGCATTACTGTAGTCCGCGATCAGCGATTCCTGCCCCCAAACCGTATGCGGTCAAAATTGCGCGGATCTTGCAGGCCCTCGTGTAGTTTTCGCAGCGCCGAGGTCTCGATCTGCCGTACGCGCTCCCGCGTTAGACCGAGTGCCTCGCCGATTTCCTTGAGCGTGTGCGGCTCGGTGCTCTCCAATCCGAATCGCATCCGCAACACCGTCAGTTCTCGCTCGTCCAGCAACTGCATCATATCGGCAACGCGCGTCAAGACGTCCGTCTCCAACATTTCGTCTTCGGGAGACTTAGCTCGCTCGTCCATCACCAATTCGCCCAGCGACCACCCCACGTCGGACTGATCGGACTGCGGCGTGGCGTTGTAAATCTGGATGGCTTTTTTGATGATCGGCAGTTTGCGGCGAGGCACACCCAAAACGCGGGCAACTTCTTCCGGCGTCGGACTACGGTTCAACTCGTCGGCCAGGCGATTGGTAGCCCGACGCCACTTGGACAGCAGTTCAACCATATATGCCGGAATTCGGATTGTCTTGGCCGTGTTGATCAATGCCCTCTTGATGGATTGTTTGATCCAATAGCTGGCGTACGTGCTGAAGCGAGTTCCAACGTTGGGATCGAACCCCTCGACGGCTCGCAACAGCCCGAGATTCCCCTCTTCGATCAAATCTTGCAGGCCAAGCCCTTTGCCGGTGTAGCCTCGCGCAATATTGACGACCAAGCGGAGATTGGCACGCACCATACGGTCCCGAGCCCGCACGTCACCTTCGGCAATCAATCCCGCAAGTGTCCTCTCTTCTTCAGCCGAAAGCAGTCGGGTTTCGTTAATCTCGCGCAGGTACGTCTCCAACGGGTTTTGGGCATCGGTTTTCCGGCGCGGTTTTCGTCGTTCCGCTGCGGGAATCACCACCTCTGCTCGAAACGACTCACTTTCAAACGTTTCTAATTTCTCAGTGTCCATTGGCTCGATCTTTGCCTGATAAATTGGAGGGAAGCTGTCGGTTCGACAGGTTGCACGATCATCCAGTCTGCCCGGACTGAAGTGGCGGGCTCCACAATACACGTCGCTACGGACTCGCCGATGCCCGGCGTGCAAGGATCACGCGGAACTCAGCCAAAACGCGATTAAGACACCGATCGTATACTGCCGCCACAATTTGGACGCACTCATGGATAGAACTGATATCGGACCAAAACAATAAGAGCTACAGTCTGGCGAAACTTTGACGAGTTAAACCTAGATTTCCGTCGGCAAGGATTTTGCCGCTCAAACCGAGTTTTCCGCCTACCACGACTCCAATTGCGAGCTGCGGCTTGATTCTGGCTCAAATGGCTCGTAAATGCCTGTCCAGTTGTGCAGTTGTGTGCAGTTGTCCCCAAGTCCCGTCCAAGAATCGGCGCAAGCAGTCGGCGTACGTTGAAGCCTCAATTCGACGGGCGCCCGTTGCCTTCCCCACATGACTCTTGAAAATTCAATACGAGCACGTGGTTGATCGCGTTTCGGGGTTTGACGCGGTCCGCCCGAGATGCACTGGACGGAAGCCCAGGATTCTAAGGATGTTCGATGCTCGTTGCACAAGTTACTGTGATCGCGTTGACCTTGATGAGCGCCATGGTCTTTGCACAAGATGCTGACGTCGCGCAGCTTTCGCAGATCGACCCCATCCGTGACGCCAGATCGACTGCGACGATAGTATTGAACGCCGGCGAGGGCCCTTGGCAGTTCGTTTCGCTTCCGGAACTCATTTCAGCCTCAGCGTCGGAGCACACATCCTCGACGAATTTGCGTCGTGCCTGGGTGAGCTGGGAGTTGGCCTCGAACAACTCCGGTAACATTCAGGGTCATTTCCCGCTGTGGTTGGCGGAAGGGGGCTGGGAGGCGTTGCGACGACAAATCGACGAAGCGTATCAGCTAGGTTTTCGCGTTGTACTCCTACACCGGCCCTTTGGCGAGCCGGATATCGGCGACGTGATGGACATCGATTCGAGGGTCGAATTGAAACAACATCCACTGATCAAGAGTTACTCGGAATTCCAAAACGAACTGCTCAAAGACTATCCCGATTTACAGCTCGTGATCTACATTGGGTCCTCAGCCGACCGGGACTTGCGTCAGCGGTTGGCGCGGCATCACAACGCAGCGTGGCTGCAGCGGATGCAGGCCAGCATCGAGCCGTTACTGGACGCCGATCGGGTGCATATCGCGTTTGACTACGCCAGCACGTACGGCGAAGACTCCCCTGATTGGCAGTGGATCTGTCTGATCAAATCGCTGCTGGCGAGCCAGAACCGGGAAGTGGTTTTGGAATCGATCCCCCCCGCTACGCATGGGTATCAGCAAGGCTATTGGTCGTTATGTACCGAGTCGATGTGGTTCAACCAGGTCCGCGGCCACGAAGATCACTGGCTCATTGGCAACACTGTCCGTTGGCTTAACCGCAATGCCTGGTACCGCGACAAGCTGTGGCGGAAGTCCGGTGGGATCGATGCATGGGCTCGGGACTGCAAGCGGCTGGGCATTGTGCCGTGCATCGATTTCTCTCTCTTGGACCAGCGATAATAGGATTATTGACAAAAAAACTCGTGCCGAAAAAACGAAAAAACTGAAAAACTGGAGAAAAACAGAGAAAAACTGGTGCCATCCATCTTTTGCCAATCTCGGCTAACTTGATCGGAACGCATCCGGAGAATTGGGCGGCGCGTCTTGAAAGTCCGGGAGGGCTGAAAGTGAAAGGGTGAAAGGTGCCATCCATATTTTGGCAATCTCGGTCAACTTGCTCGGGACGAATCCGGAGAATTGGGCGGCGCATCTTGAAAGTCCGTGCCCACCCGGAAGTACGTAGCGTAATCGCTAGGTGATAACGCGGATCGAAGGAGATAGTCAGGTGTTGACCTGCGGTCCGCGACGCGTGAACGCGGGTAAAGACTCGATCTATTCGAGCGCGATTGGATGCTGTCAAGATTGGAGCCGTTAGGCGAAGCAGACGGCTGCGGCGCGTTGGCCGCGGGTCCAGTGGCGGCCTCGGCGGGCGGCGTCGGCTTGCAGGCTGGCCGGGCTGCCGGCGTGCGGCCGAAGTATCGCTTGAAGTTCCACACCAAGTCGCACCACATACTGCCCTCGATCCCCAATCGACTCAGGATCGACTGTAATCCGCCGGGAATCTGGCCCCGTTTGTCCTTGCGGCCTTGGCGACCCGTCCAATCGAGCAACCGCAGATAGTCCCGCAGGCTCATCGACAGGAAGCCCTTGTCGCTGGCGCGAACCCCACTGCGACTGGCTTGCGGACCCGGGCTGGAACGCTCTTTCAGCTTCAGCGGCGAAAGCCAACCGTCACGTGGAATGCGACGCCGCCCGGTTCGCTTGACTGCGGCTGCGACGGTGGAACGACGCTCGACCGGTGTGTTCTTGATCAACTCGGCTGCTTCGTCCGTGGAGATCGGAACCAGCTCGCTGGCTGCCGAGTCGACTTGGTCGCCTTTGAGGGCCCCAATCCGATCGAAGGCCGAGGTGTGACGACTCTGTTCAGCAGTGGCGGCCATCGCTGCCCGGATCGGGTTGAGGTCGACGTACATCGCACAGGCCAACAAGCCCGATTCGTCGGTGATTCGCTGAGCTTTGAAGCGTCCTTCCCAGAAGCGGCCGGTGCATTCGTCTTGTTTGTTTGCCAAGCGTGCGATCGGCTCGCTGACGCTCCGCATGAACCAGGAGATGTCCGATAGCCGCAATCGGACCGTCGCCAGCCGTTTCTTGTTGCGCACCAGCGTCTGGATATCGTTCTGGGTGGGTTGGCCGAGGTGTTCATCGAGCCGGCGTCCGGGAAAGACTTTCAGCCAGCGTTCGGCGACATCGCGATCCGACCAGGTTTTGACCACGTCCGGGCGGTTTCTCAAGATCAAGTGCATATGGTTGGAGAGAATGGCGTAGGTCAGCACATCGACCCCGAAAACCGCAGCCAGGATCTCCAGTCTTCGGCGGATCCACTCGCGACGGGCGTCGAAGTCTTTACCGGTTAAGGGGTCTTTTCCCGCCAGAAACGCCCGTCTGACGCATCGCTGGACCGTATGCACAATGCAGACTTCGGTCGGCAAAAACTGCTCGCTACGTGATGGCCGTGGCATCGCAGACCCCCTTTCGATAAACAGACTCTCGGGCTGGAAAAGCGTGAGTTTACTGCAATCTTCGGTGATATCAATAGGTGGATGGCACCTTATTTGAACGGGTTTTTTTTGGTTAATGGATTGGGAATTGATGGAATTCGGCGATGATTTTCCAAGCCTGTTGCGGGGCGTCGGCGTAGTTGAACAAATCAAGATGTTCGTCGCGAATCACGCCTTCATCGGCCAAGAACTCCAAATCGATGGCCCGCCGCCAATACTGGGTCCCGTACAAGATGATCGGGATCTCCTGCATGCGCTCGGTCTGTCGCAACGTCAGCGTCGTGAATAATTCGTCAAGCGTTCCATACCCCCCTGGAAAGCAAACCAAAGCTTTGGCCCTCAGCAAAAAGTGCATTTTGCGAATTGCGAAATAGTTGAATTGAAAGCATAACCCGGGCGTGATGTACGGGTTCGGGACCTGTTCGAATGGAAGCGTAATATTCAGCCCCATCGTAGGTGAGTTAACGTCGAACGCGCCGCGATTGGCCGCTTCCATGATCCCCGGTCCGCCGCCCGTGACGACTACGAGTTCGCCATCTCCATACTTCTTGTTGTGCTCGGATACCATCCGACTGAACTGACGACATTCGTCATAATAGTGAGCCTTGGCCGCAATTCGCTCGGCCCTGTGAGCCACCCTTTGCAACTTCGCGTTGCCCGGATCCGCCTCCGCGTCTCCTCGAGCCTTGTCGACACGAGCCTGTGCGGCGTGTTCCTCGATGATTTGAGTCCCGCCAAAAACGACAACCGTTGAGCGGATCCCGCGTTCGGTCAACGTGATCTCCGGCTTGAGCAATTCCAGTTCAAATCGGAGCGGCCGCAGGTCTTCGCGGCGAATGAAGTCGGTGTCCAAAAAGGCCGGCCGGTAACTGGGATGTCCGATGATCTCTTGAAGACGCTGCTCGAGCGAGATGTCATTCACAGAACACTACTCCGTTTTCTGAAGTCGGCGCGAATCGGGCAGAGTTCGAACAAAACAAACTCAAAACGCCGTTCCGGCGCCTCAGGATCGCTCGCAAAATAACTTCCCGGTTTTGTTGACCCTCTCCATACTTCTCCCGTGAAGGCGAAGATTTAGAGTGAAGTTATTTTGCGTGCGATCCCAAGCCACCTTCAATGTCCGCGTTTTCGGAAGTTTTGGCAATCCGACTTCCGACGCCACAAGCCGGGGACAATACAACGGCGAATCGAATCGACAGGCACGCAGCGGCGTGATGCCGTTTGCCGTTGCCAGTCCCCAATACCACCTTTCAAAGCTCGCGATCGGGCCTCCAGAAACATTAAGATCGATGTCCGCTGGCCCCCCAACCCAAGCCTTTTCGCAAGCCTCGCGCCCTATAAGAATCTTGAGATCGGTCTCCCCCGCGAGGCAAGGGCGTCGACTCGCGCCGCGGTCGCCGGATCGGCGGCCAAAACGGGAGCGTGATGCGGCTTGCAACGGGCGTCAATTACCAGGCTTCCCCGACAGCCCCAATGTTTCTGATCGACGGACGAACCATCGCCGTGAATGTCCGCTGCTGGATTGCTGCGTGTGAATGTCACCCACAAGAAATCTCCCAGCGAAGTCCCTACGTCATCGCTATCGTCAACTACGACTACCAACGGAAACCGATCGCCGATCCACGTTTCCGAGTCCGCAAACAATCGAGTGGACAATTGGCTATCCGAACGCCCCGATGCCCGAAATTGGGGACCGGAAACAACCAGTACACCCGGCATGACCACTAGCGGTCGATGAAACCCGGGGGGCAAGCTATCGACAGAGAATTCCATTCCCAATTGGCGAACCGCCGGTCCGGCCGCGGCGATCACAACCTTGGAACCACCATTCAATTCACTACCGCTATAGTCGAGTGTGTCGATCGTCGTGCGCGTTTGAAAGTGCAAATCGCGCTGCCAGTCAACTCGCTCCAGCACGGCTGTGAAAAATCCCGCGATGTCGTAAACATCCGCACTGGGGCAGCTATTGCCGTCGAGAATCAACAGGTATTTGGCCAGCGATAATTGCCCTTGGCCAAGTATCGCGTTGGCCTGCGTCAAGATTTCTTGGGGGCAGGTCGTCTCCCGATACGGCGTGTACCGCTCGGACCCGATCGCCAGTAATAAAGGGTGGACTCCGGCTGCGTCGACCGCATGCAGCGCCCGGATGCCCGGCAAGACGACCGGAATCACCGCACCCGTCAGTTCGTGAATCAGTTTCCCGAAGATGGTGTCTTCTTGTGGTGGACGGCCGACTACGGTAAACGGCCACAAAGCGTCGGCCCGATGATGGACTCGCTCCACGTTGAGCACCGGAAAGTCATGCTGCAAGCTGTAGTATCCAAGGTGGTCACCAAACGGTCCTTCTGGCAATAAGCAATTCGCCTGCACGGTACCGGTGATACAAAAGTCGGCGTCGGAATAAATCCTTGTTTGCTGATACTCGGTCAGTGGAATCCGATGTCCAGCCAGTGCGCCAGCGAAACCGATTTCGGTCATCCCTTCCGGCAGAGGCATAACCGCGGCCAGTGTCATCGCGGGATGACCGCCAACAAAAATACTCACCCGTAACGGCTGCCCGGCCGCGACGGCCAACTGATGGTGAACGCCTATGCCGCGATGAATCTGATAGTGCAAGCCGACTTGTCGATTGACTTGATATTGGCCACCGGAAATCTGAATCCGGTACATTCCCAGATTGGAATGCCTGGGTCCGGGCCGCAACACGTTTTCCGTATAAACTTGGGGAAGCGTAATGAACGCGCCGCCATCGTCTGGCCACGAGACTTGTTGTGGCAAGTCGGCGATTTGGATCTGATTCTCCAGTACGGCTGCGCGGCGACGGCGGATCGGCTTCATTCGAGCCGCGGTCCATGCGGCTGGAAGATAGCGACGGGGGTGGCGCCACCAGACTCGGATCGAGCTTCAGCGAGATAGCATCTTGGACTCGTTGCCACGTGTCTCGAAAAAGATAGCGTGCGCGATCAATCGTCCCGAAGAGATTGGAGACCAAGGCAAATCGGCAACCAACGACGTTGGAATAAAGAACAGCCGGACCGCCACGCGTGAAAACTCGACGGTGAATTTCGGCGGCTTCCAGTCGCGCATCGACTGGATCAGTGATCTCCACGAGCTGTCCCGTTCGGCGAAGGTCTTCGACACAATGGCGGAGAGTTCTAGCGTTCATCGTGATCGGAATGGCGACGGGGTTGGAAGTGGCGACCGATTCTACCATGACCTGCCGTCGACGGCATGGATCCCAAAACGCTCGCCGCACGATATACTCGGTAGCCATTGAACGATGTTGTTTGCAAATGAACTGCGTTCGTTGGATTTACGGCCAACGTCAGCTTTGGAATCTTCATATTGGGAAGTGAGGACATGAAAATCGAAGGAGGCGAGTACTCGGCAGCAACGGTGGACGCCGATGCCGTCGTGGTCGGGATCGGAGACGATCGGAAAATGGCGGGTCCGGTTGCCGAAGTGAATCAAGCTTCAGATGGATTGCTAAACCGATTGCTGGAGCGTGAGGAAATCGTCACGACGAAGTTTTCGGTCACACAGATTTTTGCACCGCACGGGTTGAACGCCGGCCAGTTGGTGGTCGTGGGATTGGGTTCCGACCAACAAGCCACGGACGCTGGGTTGGCGTTTGCGCGGCGGGTGCGGCGGCAAAGCAATTGTCGCGCAAACGCCGAGAGGCGTTGGCATTCTTTTTGGACGTCAATCCCGCGTGGGCAGGCATCGCCGGCAGCGTCGCTGCGACGGTGGGCCAAGATCGTCATCGGGCGGAGAAGAAACTTTACTCGCCGAATCGAATTCTTTGGCACAAGGCCGCACCCGAAGACGTGGTGCGCGGACAGCAAGTCGGTCTGGGCGTTACTTGCACGAAGGACCTAGTGAACGGCCCACCCAACTTCATTTATCCCCAGACGATCGCGGCCCGCTGTCAGGAACTTGGCGAACGGTACTCGATCGAGGTAGAGGTCTGGGATGAACAGCGTCTGCAAGCGGAGCGTTGCAACGCGCTGTTGGCCGTGGCCGCGGGTTCGGAACGGCCACCTCGATTGGTCATTTTGCGGTATCGCGGTGGCTCCGCGGGCCAACCGCCTCTGGGATTCGTCGGCAAAGGCGTGACGTTTGACTCCGGAGGCCTTTCGCTCAAACCGACCGACTCGATGGTGGATATGAAGATGGACATGGCCGGGCAGCGCCACCGTGATCGGGTCGATGCAAACGATTGCCGCCTTGAAGATCCCGGTGAATGTTGTGGGAGTCATTGGCTGCGTCGAAAACTTGATCAGTGGGCGATCGTATAAGTTGGGTGACGTGATCACGGCGCAACGGCAAGACAATCGAAGTGCTCAACACCGACGCCGAAGGCCGGATTGTCTTGGCTGACGTGTTGGACGTCGCGATCAAGGAGAATTGCTCGCGACTGGTCGATCTGGCAACGCTCACTGGCGCATGTATGGTGGCCTTGGGAAGAAACGTCGCCGGTGCAATGACGAACGACCAAGCCTGGTGCGATCAAGTCTTGGCGGCGGCGCGGGCTTGCGGCGAAGACGTCTGGCAACTGCCGATGTACGACGAATTCGACGAGCAAATCAAAAGCCCGGTGGCCGATATCAAAAATGTCGGCGAAGGCCGCTGGGGCGGAGCAATCACAGCCGCCAAGTTTCTGCAGCAATTTGTCGACAAGACTCCTTGGGTCCACCTGGATATTGCCGGCCCAGCGTTCTTGGAAAAAGCACAACCGTGGGCCGACGCCGGGGCGAGCGGTTGCTTTGTAAGTTCGCTGGTGGAACTCGCGGCGCGTCACGGTGCGGCTGCGCCTTAAGGATCGCACGCAAAAAAACTTTTCCCTAAATCCTCGCCCTCACGGGAGAGGCAAGGTGAGGCTCAACAAAATCGGGGAGTTATTTTGCGTGCGACCCTACGAGCCGTTGTCTTATCGTCATCCGTGGTTGGTTGCGAGTTCGTAAGCGTTCACGGGTTGCCAATGCGTTGCCCACGTTTTAGGGGGTTTGGCACATCCGCCTTGGGCGGATTGACCCAGACCCCGACTCGTGAACTGTTACTGCGAGCTTCCGTTTGCAGGGTGAATTCTAGACCCAATCGCCGTCGCCCTGAAGTCAGCGAGTCCGCTATTGTTTCAACGTCAACAGGAGTAAGAACATGGGATTGTTCAAAGAATTCAAAGAATTTGCCATGCGCGGAAACGTCGTCGACATGGCGGTGGGAATTGTTATCGGCGGGGCGTTTGGGAAGATCGTCTCATCGCTGGTCGGCGACATGATCATGCCGATTATCGGAAGACTCACCGCCAACGTGAACTTTACGGACTTGTTTTTTGCCATGAATGGCAACCATTATCCGTCGTTGCAAGCCGCCAAGAGCGCCGGCGCACCAATCGTGCAATATGGATCGTTCATTCAGACGATTATCGACTTTATCATCATTGCGTTTGCCATTTTCGTAACCGTCAAGCTGATGAACACGTTGGTCAAGAGGCATGAGGAATCTCCCCGCCCAAACCGAGAGAAGACATTGTCTTGTTGCGCGAGATTCGCGATGCGCTGAATCAGCGTGGCTAAGTCGACTCTCCTATGGGGATTGTAAGTTTCGGGCGGTCATGAGCGCGGCGGAACGCAACGCGGATCGACGTGGCGGCGGCCGGTGTAGCCGACCATTCGTGATCCCGTCGGAACAAGCCCGACGGAGATCCGGTTGAGTGCTGAAGTTACGCTGCGTTGTGACCTAAGGGCGTGACTACGCCGTACTTGCCAAATTGTTGTGAGCTCGAAGAATTCACCGGGTGGGAGAACCACTTGCCGTCATGCTATAATCCGGCACCCAAGGTGTGATTGTGTGGTTTGTTTGCTTTAAGTCGTCATGAGCCATCCGAAATCGGATCGCGTGCGGTTGTCGCCCTTGCCCAGAATCGATATTCACACGCACATTTTGCCGCAAAGTTGG
This sequence comes from uncultured Planctomycetaceae bacterium, assembly GCA_963803365.1. Taxonomy (GTDB): domain Bacteria; phylum Planctomycetota; class Planctomycetia; order Pirellulales; family Pirellulaceae; genus JANMEB01. The sequence goes on along the minus strand of CAWDMH010000034.1, from coordinate 63,850 downwards.
CCCGACCTGGCGGACCGGTTCGGCTATGGCGGCTTCGTCCAGTTGGTGCACCACCAACCGGGCTGCCTCGAATGGTGATCGACGGCAAGGTGTTCCGCGAAGTCCGAGAGAACTGTTGGAATGCTCGGACGCGGATCGACGAATGTGATCGCCTCCAGGTCGACATGCAGGTCTTGTCGACCGTACCGGTGATGTTCAGCTATTGGGCTCGGCCGGCGGATACGAACGATTTGGCGCGGTTACTGAACGATCACATTCCCGGCATTGTCGCCCAGTATCCACAACGGTTCGCCGGTTTGGGGACGGTGCCGCTGCAAAGTCCTGAGTTGGCGATTCGCGAACTCGAACGATGTACGCGCGAACTCGGTTTGTGCGGTGTGCAGATCGGCTCCCACGTCAATCAATGGAATCTCTCGGACGAGTATCTGTTTCCGTTTTTTGAAGCAGCTCAGGAGTTGGAAGCCTCGATCTTCGTGCACCCTTGGGACATGATGGGCCGCGAGCGAATGCCAAAGTACTGGTTGCCGTGGCTGATTGGGATGCCCGCCGAAACGTCCTTGGCGATCTGCAGCATGATCTTTGGCGGCGTCCTGGAGCGGCTGCCGAGACTCAAGATCGCCTTTGCCCACGGAGGCGGTTCGTTTCCAATGTCGATCGGCCGGATCGAACACGCTTTCCGCATGCGACCCGATTTAGTGGCCATCGACAATTCGGTAAATCCCACTGATTACCTTGGCCGGTTCTACCTCGACACGCTGGTCCATCAACCGGACGTTCTCCGATTCTTGATCGACCTGGTGGGGGCCGACAAATTGGCTTTGGGCTCCGACTATCCATTTCCCCTGGGTGAGGCCGAACCGGGCAAGATGATTATGGACATGGATGACTTGTCGGATGGCACCCGCGCTCGGCTGTTGGGAGGCACGGCGATCGAATGGCTCGGGCTCGAACGGTCAACCGCAACTCTTGTCGGAGCGACAAACTGAAACGATCGATAGATCGCTCCGTTTCACATCGGGCTTGGCAACCCGTGGCCGCTGGTAGTTGACGAATGATTGGAGTGATGGCTCATCGAAATTGTGACTGACCCACCGGTCGCAACTTTTCTGGGTAGCGGTGTTGGCGGCTGCGTCGCCGGCAACCACCCGTTCGCACGATACCACTCAGCCGTTTGCCGAAGTCGTTCAGCCAAGGAAACCGGTAACGTGAACGCCAAGTCGTGGCGGATCTTGTGATTGGAACAGCACCAAGATCCGGCCACTGCGTCGCGAACCTTGTCAGGATTCAAGTACGGGACATGATTGTTCAGGCGGCCCACAAAAGCGCTCACCATCGAAGCGCCCCAAATAAGCCCGATGGGAAATCGCACCTCATGGACCGAACGCCGATCCACCGCTCGCCCAATCAAGCGTCCTAATTCCGAGTACGAAACAATTTCGTCCGCCGACGCATAGTATAGTCCCGCCGCAAAGTCGCCACTTCGACATCGCTGCCCACGTTCCGCTATGCGCACCATAGCGTCGGCCAAATCCTCGACATGGATCACCGAAAAGTTATGGTCGGCAAAGCCGGGCACTAAATGCATTCCCGTTTTTTCAATCGATTTAAAAAGTGTCAAGCCGCAAACGTCGTGTGGTCCTAAAACGATCGGAGGACGAATTACCGAAATTGGGAGCTGGTTGCAAAAGCGTTCGGCGATCATTTCGCATCGGAGCTTACTTTGCCCATACAATGACACCGGTTGGGAGCGGTCGGTTTCCACTCGCGGCACTGCACCGAGGCTGGGGCCAGCGGCGGCTAACGAAGAAACAAAAACAATCGTCGGACAGACGGCTGACTTGTCACAGGCCTCCAAGAGTTTCGTAAGACCGCCTTCGTTCACCGCAGACATTTCGCTCTTGCGGACCGCCCGCGTCTTTCCGGCCAAGTGAAGTACCCAATCCTGCTTCGTCACCGCCGCCTCTAACGCGTCGGGTTTGATGTCGTGCAAATCGCCGATAACCGTCTCACATTGGTATGGGCTCAATCGATTGAGTTTGGAGCGGTTACGTACCAAGCACCGAACGCGATAGCCTCGACTTGTCAAAAACTTGACCAAGTTGATACCGATAAAGCCCGTGCCGCCCGTGACAAACACGTTTTTGCTCATGTGGCGTTTCCCAGAATCGAGATCACAGAACCAGACCGGCCAGTCGACGATCGAGACATTCACCCGTCGACCGGATAAAAGCCTCGCTCTTTGGCATAATAATCGGCAAAAATCGTGCCGAAATTTAAGTGCTGGATAACAACGAAAACAGCTCAAGCAATGGCTGGTTTTCGATGTAAGTGTTCACGGGTTGCTAATGCGTCGCGTAAGCGTTCACGGGTTATCAATGCGTTGCCCACTTATTAGGGGGTCAGGCACATTTTCGGCGGCTCGTGCGACGTTCACGTACCAAATTATTGGGCCGAAAATGAGCCAGGCCCCGGCTCGTGAACAGTTACATGCGTCGCCCGCGTTTTCAGGGGATCAGGCACATTTTCGGTGGTTCGTGCAACCGTCAAGTATCAATAATTAGGCCGAAAATGAGCCAGACCCCGGCTCGTGAACAGTTACGGATACAGCAGCGCCGCTGTCTGGCACTTTTCACGGAGTGAAAAGCTACGTTGCCGTTCACTCCGTGAATGGAATCACTGCGACGCATCTCGCATCAGCCTGATGGTTGGAACGTGAAGGTCTCTACCATCTGCGCCACTCATATCCACAGTCGTGGACTCGGAACAGACGAAGCCCTGCGCGGCAACAACGATCTCGTAGGGTTCGGACCGAGACAGTTCGATGGGTGCCACAAAACAACCCTGGTGATCGGTCCGTATTCCAAAACAGCCTTTCACAACATGTGACCATATGATCCGGTCGTCGCCGTTTTTGAATCTTCGCCAAACGCTCACGTTGGCCCCGGCAATTCCTTGCTTTTCCGAATCGACCACTTGTCCAGAGACACGGATCGATGCTTCCGGTAAGACTCGAAGTTTTAGCGGCACCCGCGAATCCACCAAATAGAACGTGGGTTGCAGCGTAGCCGCATCATCGGTCTGAGCAGTGATCCGCACAGGACCGCCGCGCCAAACATCAACTAGCGTAAATTGGCCGTTTGCGTCGGAGATTGCTTGACGATCGCGAAGATATGTCAAGGGATTATTGCTCGGCGGCCAAATTGCACTGATCGCTGCCTCGGGAACCGGTTTGTCGTTAGCATCGAGAACGACGCCTGTCACATCCGTTCCACGATCCAGCTCGAAAGTCGACTCTGGCAATGTCGCTCCATCGTCAAACGCTTCATCGATTTCGACATAAGAAAATGAAGACTCTGGCGCCACAAATCCGCGAGGCGATGCTATCCTGAGTTCATATCTGCCTGGAATCAGCTTGAAGCGAAAGCGTCCCGATTGATGCGACTTAATATTCCGATCAACTCCTGGCCCGACAATGTGCACGCCGACGCCGCCCACAGGTTGCTTCGTTTCGCGATCGCGGCATTGGCCAACAAGCCATTTCAATCGCGCTAACTTCAGATCAAACGGCGTGACGTCATCCTGCTTGATATCAAATGTATAAGGAGGGTGGTCGAACGGGAAATCGTCTGGTAGGTCGAGGGAAATCTGTGCGTGGCCGGCCAGAACGGCAGGGACTTCAAATTCGCCCTTCTGGTTCGTCGTCGTTGTCGCGAATCCCTCGTAACCGCCACCGTCAGAATTCACTTGCACGGCTACGCGCAGATTTGACACAGAGCAATCAACGGGCCCAGTCACTCTGCCTCGGACTCTTCCCACGGCACCCAGTCGCACGAGTGAGTTGTCGCTTGCTCCAGCGTTGGCACTCTTTGATACGATGTACGTTTGCGTGCCATACGCATCGGTTTCGATGACTAGAATGCACATTGAGCCACGATTGCATTCGTCAATTACTACAAGTCCCGATGAATCGGAGATGTGCTCAAACCGTAAGCGTTCACGGGTTGCCAATGCGTTGCCCACGTTTTTAGGGGGTCAGGCACATTTTCGGCGGCTCATGCGACGTTCACGAACCAATACTTGGGCCGAAAATGAGCCAGACCCCGGCTCGTGAACAGTTACGCTCAAACCTGTCGGCAACCGGAGTAAACATAATGGAAACCTTGGCAAAGTAATATCCATGAAACCGAACACGCGCGTTCGGTAGTGGGTCACCACCCGGGCCCATAATCTTCACGTTCATCTTGGCGGACGGTTGCAACGTGATCGCCGCAGACCAGTGCGTCGTGCCAATATGCTGGTCAGCACAGCCAAACCCAAACCCATCTTTAATCGCCAAAACAGTGCACTCCCCGGCCATCAGCAAATCTCGCTTCACCGAGAGTGAGAATTTGCCTTTCGAATCGGACGTTGTCTCCGGCATCGGCCGGTGTTCGTCCAAAGATTCTGTCACAAAGGCCAAAAAGATATTGGCATTCGCAATCGGTTGTCCGGCATGGTCCCTTACTACTCCGGTGATAACAATGTCAGTCTGTGGTTGCAGTTCTGCAGGTTCAGCCTGCAGCAACATGATTAACAATAATAGGCTTGTCACATCGAGCCTCGACTTACAGGACGGTAAATAGTAAGGATCGCACGCAAAATACTTTCCCGATTTTGTTAGCCCTCTCCTAACAGCCCGTTGGAAAACGACTCATCTTAACAAAGATACCGTTTGTCATTCCCGCGAACGCGAGAATCCAGCGGCAATCAACTCTCGCAGTGCTAGATCCCCGCCTTCGCGGGGATGACGAACCAGGGCCAACGCAAACTTTCGGCAGCTTAGGTAAGTTTGAGAACGCCTATTTCGGGGGAAATCTAAGGTGACGCCAAGCAAATCAAAATGGCGTGCTGGCAAGTGTTTCGAAATATGGGCGGTTCGACGTCAAAACCCACGAAAATGCGGCAAAAAGTATGCGTCGGCCCTGGATGACGAACCCTTTTTTCAACGGCCTCCCAGCAGGTTGCCCAAGGCAATTCGTTGCTGCGTTCAATCGTTTCCCACAAACGTCGATCGCGGCTTGCGCAGAAGTTCGTAAGAAAACGCCCCCAGCAAATCTCCTTTCTCCACGGCATGACAGTCCAAACAGCTCTGTGACACATCTTTCAATAGTCTGCTAACGCACGAGTACTATACAGAGTTCCATTCCGCGAACTGCGGCTAACGAAACGAAAATGATCAAAACTGCAACAGAAAATCAATCAGCCGTCGACGGTTTATGCAATGGTGAACATTTCGATAATTTGAATCGCCCAATTGGACCCGACACGCCCTAATTTGGAACAAGAACGATGCAAAGTGCCGTGCGAGCACGAACGAAATCGCAACGAACGCCTCGGCGTACGACCAAACCGCGTCGATTCTTGAGGACGTTGCAGTTAGAATGGACTCGAAAGTCGCATTCTAGGAATTTGCCATGAAACACCACGGTTTTTTCTTGGTCACGCTATTGGTTTCGGTGACTTCCCGGCGAGTCACTTGCCGGGCGTCAAACAACTGCTGACAAGGATTCCAGCCCGGTTTTCAAGTCGGAATTGGTGACGGGAGAGACCCTGGGCCATCAAGTGGCCATCTCCGCGGATATTGGCGGCGCGACGAAACTTTATCTTGTGGCGACCCCCGGGCCGGATGGGAACTCGTGCGACTGGTGCGACTGGCTCGAGCCTAAACTCGTTGGCGACGACAGTCAAAGTTCGCTGATGGATTTGCATTGGCAGCAAGCAATCGCAGGATGGGGTTCGGTCCAACAGAACAAAAACTGCCAAGGGCAGCCGCTACAAGTTGGTGGGAAATCGTTCGAAACTGGCATTGGAACCCACGCACCCTCGGTCATCGAATTCGACTTGCCCGCCAACCACAAGTTCACTCGGTTTACGGCGATTGCTGGATTGGATGCTGGCGGCACGAATCAACGCAATCCGCCCGTCTCTAGCGTTCAATTTCTGGTATTTACCCAAAGGCCGCCCGCACGCTACTGGTCCTCCGGCGATGACGGCGGCGTGGATTTTGACCCGATCGCATCGTTGAGCCGGTTCGACATCCATCCCGGAAATGTCGGTCCGAACTATTTGCCGGCCGAACCCATGTTGACCAACCCAACCAACATCGACATCGACGAACGCGGTCGGGTCTGGGTCTGCGAAGCCGTCAATTATCGGAATCAAGTCCATGACCCGGACATGCCACAAATCAAATACGGCGACCGCATCGTGGTTTTCGAAGACACCGACGGCGACGGCCGAGCCGATCGTGAGACAACGTTTTATCGAGGGCACGACATCGATTCACCGCATGGCATCTGCGTACTGGGAAATCGCGTCCTCGTGTCGGTGGGCGACCACATTTATTCGTTTGTCGACACCGATGGCGATTTGCATGCAGATCGCAAAGACGTTCTGTTCTCTGGCATCGGAGGGATTCAACACGACCACGGCATCCACGCCTGTGTCTTCGGCCCCGACGGCAAGCTGTACTTCAATTTCGGCAACGAAGGACAGCAGTCTCGCGACGCTCGCGGCAAGCCGATCGTCGATCTGTCCGGCCACCCGGTGGAGATGCAGCGCCCGTATCAAAATGGCATGGTCTTTCGCTGCGATCTCGGACGGCAGCGCATTTCGAGACGCTGGCCTGGAATTTCCGCAACAACTGGGAGGTCTGCGTCGACTCGTTCGGACGACTATGGCAATCGGACAACGACGACGACGGAAACCGCGCCACGCGGATCAATTACGTCATGGCATTCGGCAATTATGGCTACAGTAGCGACAGATGACGGCAGCGGCTGGCAAACCCGTCGAACGAATCTGGAGACCGATATCCCCTCGCGGCATTGGCACCTGAATGACCCGGGCGTGGTCCCGAACCTGCTGATCACCGGCGCCGGTTCGCCGACGCGGCATCTTGTTCTACGAAGGTGACTTTTTTGCCGCCCGAGTTTCGTCAGCAAGTGATTCATTGCGATGCCGGACCCAACATCGTCCGCGTATCCGATTGACCGACGACGGCGCAGGTTACTCGGCCCAGATCGTAAACATCCTGGACGGTTCCGAACACAACCAATGGTTCCGCCCGTCGGACGTCTGTGTGGCTCCAGACGGCTCACTCATCGTGGCGGATTGGTTTGATCCAGGCGTGGGTGGACATCGCATGCAAGATCCGCTGCATGGTCGTTTGTATCGGCTAGTTCCAAAATCCGAGCCAGACGCGTACGCGATTCCCACCAACGACTTCACGACGCCGGTCGGGGCCGTGGCCGCGTTGCACAGCCCCAATCAAGCGACTCGGTATTTGGCGTGGCAGGCATTGCAAGGGTTCGCCGCCGCCGCCGTCGATCCGCTACTTGAAATGGCCAGTGATGAGTCACATCCGTGGTTTGTCGCGCGAGCCTTGTGGCGCTGGCTGCGATCGGTTTAGATAATCCCCAAACGCAATCGGCCATACTTTCGGCCGCCCGGTCGAGCGACGCCCAACTGCGAGCCTGTGCTGTACGCATTGTTTGCGAACATCCCAGCAGCGAGTTTGCCAAGACATTCTGGTCCAGCATCGACTACAAAGACCCATCTCCCCAGGTCCGCGCGGAACTTGCGATCTCGCTGAGCGGTTGCCGCCCGTCCCCGGAAGCTGCCGATGTTCGTGCGGCGCGGTGGACGCAACTGGCGGAGCAATATCGATCGGGCGACCGTTGGCAATTGGAAGCTCTCGGAATCGGCGCCGATGGAAACTGGGAATCGTGTTTAAATCAACTTCGCCGGTCTGCGGTATGGGACATCTATTCACCCTCAATCCGCGACTTGATTTGGCGGTCGCAATCGAAACAGACGCCAGAGTTGCTGGCCGAGATCATTGCCCAAGACGACGTCGATGTGACAGGATGCCTTCGGTACTTCCGAGCATTTGATTTTCAGGGAGCCGACGACTGCCAGACCGGCGTTGCACCGGCTATCCTTTTCCACGACGTTTTCCGATGACGCCAAAACGGAAACCGTCGGCATTGAGAGCCTGTCACGGCTGACCGGCGAGCTTACGAAATCCGAAACTGAAAAATTGGAAGCGTTTTTAGGCCGAATCCAAAAAAATGACGACTTCACGCGTCTGGTGGCAAAGTTCAAGGCGGCGCGATACTACGATGATCTACTCGACATAGCCACCGCTTCGCAGGATCCGCAAACCCGCGTCAACGCCATTCAAGCTCTGTTGGATCTGGAGCAACAAGCGCTTGTGACCGATCACTTAATTGGCTGGAGTGCGAGCGAACTCGAGAGATTTACCGCGTTGTTAGACACACTCTCGGCGTCCCAATCGACGCCGGCCGCCCTTCTGTTAGCCAAGTTCGTTGCCAACCACACTCCAAGCCTCGAAAGTCGGCGGCAAACTATTCGGGCTTTAGGCCGAATGCAAAAAGGCTCGCAGGTCGTGCTGGATTGGGCCAAACGAAAATCGTACGACCGCCGACTCGAACCCGCGATTATCGCTGCCTTATACATGTCGCCTTCGGGTCCGGTCAAGGAACAGGCACATGAAATCTTTCCCATGAGCGGCGACGAAGCGACGCGACAGATCCCCGATATCCAAGCCCTGCTGAAGCTGCGAGGAGATGTGGCTCGAGGCCGAGATGTGTTTAATTCCGAAGAGGCGAAGTGCGCCAAGTGCCACATCGTCAACGGCGCCGGGAAATCGGTCGGCCCGGAACTTTCAGAGATCGGCGCGAAGCTGGCCCCGGAGGCGGCGTTCGAATCGGTGCTGTACCCCTCGGCTGGAATCGCTCACAGCTTTGAAAACTGGAAGGTGCTGACGGTCGACGGCGAGACCGTCAACGGCCTTCTGGTCAGTCGCACCGATACCGAAGTTCAAATCAAGAACAGCGACGGGATTGTGCAAACCATCGCCAGCAAAGATATTGACGAAATGGATACGAGCACCGTTTCGTTGATGCCCGACGGCTTGCACCAGCAACTCAGCGATCAACAACTGGCCGACTTGGTCGCCTATTTGACGACGCTAAAAAAGGCTCACTGAAGCACGTGCGGCTGAACTCAAGATTCCCGTTGGTCGCCTTGGCTCATTTTCCGCCCAAGGGCAAATAGAGAGCTGCCGATGAAAAGCTCTAGTCGGTTCGCAACGACGCGTTGGAGTTGTGTTGTTCGAGCGGGTCGGGCTTCGGAAGTCGATCGACAGCTTGCTATCGAGACGTTGTGTGAGCGGTATTGGTGGCCGTTGTATGCGTTTGCACGACGGCATGAATCCAACGTCGAGAATGCTCAAGACCTGGTTCAAGCGTTTTTTGTCGAAGTGTTGGAAAAAAATTTCTTTGCACAAGCGAACGCGGAACGTGGACGTTTTCGATCGTTTCTGATCGGCGCTTTCAAACACTTCATCGCCAAACAGTGGGAGCGTCGGCACGCACAGAAACGCGGCGGTTCGAAACCGATCGTGTCGCTCGATTTTGCCCAGGCGGACAGTCAACCATCGATTGAACCAGCAATTCATTTGACCGCCGAACAACAATTCGAACGTTGTTGGGCCATCACCCTGCTGAATCACGTTTGGTCAAAACTCGAAGGTGAAATGGACGAGGCTCAAAACGGTCGGCAGTTCGAACTTCTGAAAACCGCGGTTTTGGGAGACGACGCGAAATTGCCGTATTCGCAGATCGCGCTCGAATTGGGGATTTCGGAGTCAGCAGCGAGGATGGCAGCCAGCCGGCTGAGAAAGAGATACCGTCAGTTGTTGCGAGCCGAGATCGCGGACACGCTGCTCGAGGATGAATCGGTGGACGACGAAATCAACTATTTGCTTTCGGTGTTGTCGAGCGGGTAACTGATCACGAGCCGGGGTCTGGCTCAATCCACCCAAGGCGGATGTGCCTGCTCCCCTGAAAACGTGGGCGACGCATTGAAAACCCGTGAACGCTTACTCGCGCGGGTAGCCGACCGTTATGAAAAAATCTCGTCATCCCCGCGAAGGCGGGGATCCAACATTGCGAGAGTTGACTTCCGCTGAATTCTCGCGCCCCGCCTTCGCTGGGGCAGGCTTCGCGGGAATCACATTCGGTACACTATTTTGACGAATCGTTTGTCAACCGGCTGCTAGATGCCGGAATTTTGAAAAAAACTCGAATGCGCCTCACAATATGGGTTGCGCGAAGCCAACAATTCGTCAAAATCTGACAGCGACTCAATCGTGGCTTTTGTTATCAGTTTGTTGACATGTCCGAGCCATCCCTTTGTCCGAAATGCGGCCAGCCGGTTGCGTCAGATTCCCCCGCCGGAATCTGCCCGGCTTGTCTAATGCGTGCCGGAATCCAGACGGGCCGGCCCATCGACGACGCGACCGAGTCGTTTCAATCTCCGTCCAAAGCGGCATTCCGTCCACTGAGCGTTGATGAACTGGCGGAATATTTCCCTCAACTACTCATCGAGTGCCTGATCGGTCACGGGGGAATGGGGGCGGTCTATTTGGCTCGGCAGATTAGCTTGGATCGTCCGGTTGCATTGAAAGTGATTCGCCCCGAGTCCACCGGTATCGAGTCGTTTGCTCAACGATTCACTCGCGAGGCAAAAACGCTGGCGCGACTGAATCATCCCCACATCGTTAGCATCTTTGACTTTGGCGCCGTTGACGCAAATGACGGCTCGTTGTCAGAGGAGAACGTGCCCGATGCTTCGTCGGCTAGGTTGGTCTACTTCTTGCTTATGGAGTATGTCGACGGCACGACTCTGCGGCAATTGATCGCCGCAAAGACTCTCAGCCCTCGAGAAGCACTGGCCATCGTGCCACAAATCTGTGACGCGCTTCAGTTTGCCCACGATCAAGGCGTCGTACATCGCGACATCAAGCCAGAGAACATTCTGATCGACCGTCATGGCCGAGTCAAAATCGCCGACTTTGGATTGGCCAAATTGATGAACGCCGATATGGCCAACGACTCGTTGACCGGAACCCACCAGGTCATGGGAACGCCCAAATACATGGCCCCGGAACAGTTCGATCGGTCTGCGACCATTGATCATCGGGCTGACTTGTATTCGCTGGGCGTTGTGTTTTATGAAATGTTGACGGGCGAATTGCCGATGGGGATCTTCGACCCGCCGTCGCGCAAAGTCCAAGTCGACGTGCGTCTGGACGAGGTGGTACTGCGATCGTTGGCCAAGGAACCGGAACGCAGATATCAATCCGCCAGCCAGCTCAAAACCGACGTTGACGCGGTCACACACGATGTATCTTCGAGCACTGTATCGGCATGCGTCGTTCATGATGACGATGTGGTCATGTCACGACGGACAACAGCACGCAAGAAATCATCGCGTAGGCAACGAACGAAGCCCTCCAGCCGCGTCGCACTGTTCCTGATGATGGTTGTTAGCCTGCTATTAGGCGCCTGGTTCGTCTGGTCGTTGTGGACAGGACCAGGCGCAGCTCCGTTTTTTCGCGTCCTGCCGAGTTTCACGACGGTGTTTGGGCCGGAGCGGATTCGTTTTGATGAGAATCCGATCGACGTTGTTCTCGACAACGAGAACAACGCCACCTTCACCCTGTATGTCGAAGGGGGCACGCGGATCGCCCTTCCGATTCGAGTTCAAATGAGTGAGGCGGATCAGGCGAAAATCATCTGCCAGACATTGGAGGGACAACCCGCCGACTTGTTATCGGTCCCCGTCCGCGACGGGCGTGCCATATTTGACCTGAAGTTTATCGCCAGACAGACCAGCAACTCAGACGAGGACTTTGCCACCGTCGAATTGTCGGTCGATCAAATGCCTGAAAAGAAGCGGTCGGTGCGAATCAGCCTCCCGCGCCCGATTCGATCTGGTTGCTTGCAAAACAACAGTATTGGCTAAAGAACCCCAACGACTATCACTTGTCCGATCAAATCGACCCGAATCAGTCGGCACTCGCCATGAAGTTGCTACCGTTTTCCAACTTTGACAGCTCCTTCAAGTTTGACTTGGAAAACCATTCTGGTCGAACGAAAAAAATCGTTGCCGAGTTTTATGCGGTGCAATTGGTGAAGCAACTTCGTCCCTCGTTTTTCGACTCGTTTCCGCCGGGGCGAAATTCGAAATCGGGAAAAGTTGATGCGGAGTTGCGGAAAGCGTTGGAGCAGGCCGTCATCGACGGACAATTGACCCCATTTTTCACCGCCCCGGAAATCGAGTTGACGCCGGCGGGTCAAACCGACTCGCGCAAGTCGATCTCGTTCAAACCGGCGCCGCCTCCCGCCGAACCGAAAGATGGAGCCGCTCAGCCGCCAGCCCCACCTCCCAACGCCGAATTCGATCTCAATCACGGCTTCATCGTTCATGCCATCGTCGATGACGCGGGGATCAAAACGAATCGCTTTTATTGGATCGAATTTTCGGCGCGTCACGAGCGATCGGCTCGTGACGGGAGATCCGAAGGGAACGTTTGACAAGAACGATGGTACGTTTCGGCTTCCGCTATCGGCCAACGTCGACGTCTTCGATTTCCGGCAAAAGATTCCGCTCAAATGTGAAGCGGCGGCGCCGTACGCGACACCCAGTCCGCGATGGGTGGCAGATCCTCCCAGTGTTCTCAACGGCGAAATCACGGTTCAAGTCCCCGAGGAAGCGATGCGGACGATCAACGACACCAATGACGTTTTCGCCAATCAGATTTGTATCTCGGTCAACGATGAGCCACGCTGCTTCGTCTTTCTGATCAGTCCGCCGACTTGGGGACCGAACGAGGCAACGTGCGGCCCGGATTAACCCAGGTTCGAGTCACCGGCGTCACCGGGATCGACGCCGATGGAAAGCCGATGCCCGGCATTCCCATGGGAGACCAATGGGTGTTTCGATCATCGCCGAGTATGCATGCAACGATCGCAGCCGATTGGCCATTCATCACAGAAAACGAAAGTGAACTGCTGCTTTCGGTGCAGAGGCCAAAAACGAGCCGCGCGGTTCCAGAACCGACACGATTCACCGATCGGCAAGTCCGATATATGGGGCACATTGCCGATGGTGAGTTTCTGATCCAGGCCCATGTCTCCGATCACGTCCTCGACGTTGATACGGTGGGTGAAGGAGCATTCGAAATCCAGGCTGGCATGAAGATCGGCGAAGTTGTCGCAACCGGGGCCAACGCGGGTGCTCGACAAACGGTCATCTTCGATCAAACTCCGCCCACCGGGGAATTATTATTTTCCGATTTGACAGCCGTGTCTTCGGCCTACGTCAACTCGGACGTCCGATTTCGCGTCGACGCTCAGGATGAGTTGACCCAAGTCACGCGTGTAAAGTTGGTTCGAGACACGCAACCCAACGACAAAGTTGATGCCGAGGACAAACCCGTTCCCAAGCCATTCGAACTACAAAATGGAGTTTGGGGACTCGAACTCAAATTCACGGAACCCGGTGAAATGCAGTTCTTTGCGACGGCTGAGGACACCGCAGGCAACCGAGCAAACTTCGGACCGGCGCAATTGCACATTGAGCCTGTTCCGACACGGCCTACGACGAAACTCAAGGTCCTGGTCGATGTTGTGCTCGGGAACAAGTCTTTGGATGCCGATGCGAGTTTGAACACGATCGAGCTGTCCGGATCCGGAGTCAAAGGAGTTCGGTCGGGCGCCCACATTAAATTCGACGACGTTCCGATGGGCACTTACAAGCTCGTGCTCAAAGGGTATTCACCCTCGCACAAGAAAATCGCCGCTGAAAAGGAAATCGTGGTCACCGAAAACGGCGACAACGTCTTCTCGATCCAAATGGACTACGAATAGTCGTTGTCCCAAGCCACAATGGCAAACGCCATCCACCCGCGAAGCAGCCCGTTGAAAAAACACCCATCGCAACAACCGTATCGAAAGTCATTCCCGCGAAGCCTGCCCGCAGCGAAGGTAACAGTTCACGAGCCGGGGTCTGGCTCATTTTCGGCCCAATTATTGGTACCAGAATGTCGCATGAGCCGCCGAAAATGTGACTGACCCCCTAAAAACGTGGGCGACGCATTGACAACCCGTGAACGCTTACGCAGCGAAGGCAAGGCGGAATCCAGCGGAAATCAACACTCGCAATACTGGATCCCCGCCTTCGCGGGGATGACTAGTCCTTTTTCAACAGGCTGTGAGATTGCAGCGTGACCGTTCGAACTTCGGCAGTTGTCAATGCACCATTCTTTGTGACTGAAACGTCGGCTTAGCTCCAGTTTTGCACTTTTGTCTGGTCAACCGGCAAGCGTTGCCCGGTAGATGAGCAGATCTACTTTATTGTCGAGTTGGATTAAGGGCCCAACACGAAATTTCTTCTGCATTCAAATCAATCTCCGTCAGGCACGCCCCGGCGGAATTGCGACTGGTCAGCTACTAAGGCGGCGCTGAATGATTTCGCGATTGCCGATCTCCGTCGGGCTCGCCCCGACGAGATCACGACTGGCCGGCTACAGCAGACTGCGCCCAGATTGAACAATCTGCGGCCGATCTCCGTCGGGCTTGCGGTTAAACAAGTCAGCATGTTGGTGCTATTCAGTTAATGTCCGCGACCGCCTCCAGCTCACGCCGCCACCGATTCGTCCACCGCCCGCTTGGCCGTTGCCGGTCGTTCGTTGCATTCCATTGACTTGGCCAATGCCATTACGCGTGGTCGCTGAGTACTGCGACGTTACGATTGCTGATCGCAATTTGCTTGCGTGCCGGTTCCCTGCGATCCATTGCCTGTTGTGATGCCAGTTCCTGGAAAGCCATTTGTCCGCCCGGCTAACCCGGTTAGAGCTTGCTGTCTGGCCGCTGCGGCGATCGCTTGATTCTGTTGCTGGACCTGCTGATACAACATTGCAAGACAGTTTTGCAATTCCTGTTGATCGAGAGCGCCGCTCTGGTCTTGATCAAACTGCTGTAGCATCGAAGCGGTGAAGGCCGCGACGTCGAAATTGCCGCCCCCGCCTGCGGGTTGTGCCGCGGCTGGCGGAGCTCCCAAATTGGCATCTTGGTTTCGTTGAGGCTTGGGCCCTTTTCCCTTGTTTAATTGTCTGTTGGGATTCTGTGCCTCGGTGACTTGGCAAAACGTGAAGACGGCGCACAACAAACCACAACCCACCCATCTTGCATACATGGTAAACCCCTGCTGGTACGGCGAACCTGAACCCCGATTCGTGCGGTGCTCCAAGGATCGCAAACTTGCCTCAAAATGAAATCTTGCTCGACAGGTTCGAGCAAACCGGAAGCGGTTCAGAGAATCGAATCTCCGCCTAAAGTTGCCCTAGGCGAAGGTTTTGAACGAGCGGAAGAGGCAGCGTGTTCCAAGCACAAGTATACAAACGTGTGCGCGGAAAGCAAATTGGCCACGGACAAAAGGGGATAAGTCCAATTTGTCGCGCGGGATTGAATCGATGAATCGCTGGGCCACTCAACTTTAGAACTGCATGTGGTGGCGCGATGAATTGAACCACGAAAGTCACGAAATCCACGAACGGGGAGACAGAGCGGCAAGGCTGCAATTCGATGGGCTCGGTGTTCTTGTTCATACAGGGGAAGAACCAGGGGAGATGTCCAACCAATTCGTGGCGCGAGTAAGTTCTTTTCTTTGGCCGTCCCCGAGAGCGAAACGTCATTTCGAGTACCAGGCGTTTGGCTATTGCCTACTGCCACGAATCGGATCTGCAGGCTCGGCCTCTGGTGACGGCCATTCTTACCACCGTCACCAGAGGCTGCTGATTCCCCACACTTAGTCAACATAAACCTTCAATAATTGGACTTATCCCCTTTTTCTCGAGTTATGGGTTCAGCCTCCAGATGGAGAAGTTCAAGGTTGTCGCGAAGGAGACCCAGGCAAGGTAGGGAACCAGCAATATTGCGGCTAGTTTGGATTCGCTCCAAAAGGAGATGATGGTCGCCAGGATCGCAACCCACAGCAGAACAATGTCGGCGAAGGCAAATCCGGGATGGCGCATACCAAAGAAAAGGGCCGACCACGCGGCGTTAAAGAACAACTGGACTCCGAAAAGCAGCAGCGGCAACCGCGCATCCGCCAACCCTTTCTTTCGCCAAACAAGCCACGCCGCGATCGCCATCATGATGTATAAGGTGGTCCAGACCGGGCCGAACACCCATTTGGGTGGATTCCAGAACGGCTTGTTCAACGTCGCATACCAATCTTCCAGGGAGAGGTTTGTCCAGGCTGCGCCTAGACCGGCGGTTGAGAGACAGATAATCAGGAGTAGGGCCAGGACAAGCCATTGCGTTACAGAACTTGCCCGTGTTAATCGACTTGCAGACGTAAGTGGCTTCGTCACATTGTGGGCAATGCCCCTTAACATTCCGGCAAACACATACTGATGCAGGGGATAGATCGTGTACCAGTACGCGCGCCCCAGCAGGCCGACCGGATCGAAGATCGCCGTTTGGCGGATGGTGGCCCTGCCGTCGTCTTCAGTCACTTCAAATTCGAGCCAGGCCCGCCCGGGCAATTTCATTTCCGCGGCCAGGTGCAGTAATCGATTCGGCTCCACGGCTTCAACGTGCCAACAATCCAACGTGTCGCCGACGCGGAGACGCTCCGGGTCGCGGCGGCCCCGGCGCAGTCCCACGCCGCCGACCAGCAAGTCCAGGGTTCCTCTCAGTCGCCACAGCCAGTTCGCCCAGTACCATCCTCTCTTGCCGCCGATGCACCGTATCGGCGTGAAGGCGTCTTCGGCGGACGCCACTAAGGTCAATGTCCGGGAATCAATCAACCGGGGACCGAACTGAACGCCGAACCACCTTGGCGCTGGCCCCGAGGAGGACAAGGCATCCGGCCAACGAGTTTGAGCCAGCTTCTGGTCCTCATTGCGGAGGGCGTCCGCAATCGCTTGTCGAACACCCACTGGACGGATGGGGAACTCTGTCAGCGCAGCGGGGTCTCGGACGACCGTCGAATGGCGAATGCTCTCGACCAGTTTGCGGCCAATGCGAGCGAAAACAGGCGTGACCAAACCCAGCCACAGGCTCGAAAGTCGCGGTGTCAGGACGGGCACGGGGATCAGCCAACGCTTCAAGCCCCGCTGCCGGGCATATTCCTTCATCAAGTCAGCATAACCCACCTGGTCCGTGCCTCCGATCTCAAACGTACTGTGTACGAAATGCGGCAGATCCAACGCGGCGATGAGATAGCTCAGGACGTCGTTGATGGCAATCGGCTGAGCCGGTACGCGGACCCAGCGCGGCGTGATCATCACTGGAAGTCGTTCCACCAGCGAGCGGATCAGCTCGAAAGACAGGCTACCCGACCCCAGAATAATGGAGGCTCGAAATTCTATCACCTGGACGCCGCTGGCTCGCAGAATGTTCCCCACCTCGTGCCGGCTGCGCAAGTGGGGGACAACAACTGTTGCTCATCGCCCAAACCGCCCAGGTAGACAATTCGTTGAACTCCGGCCGCTCGAGTAGCCTGACCGAAGTTTTGGGTGCCCAGTCGATCCTGATCTTCAAAGGAACCGGTCGATCCCATGGAATGGATGAGGTAGTAAGCGGTGTGCACTCCCGCAACGGCGGCGGCGAGTGATTGGCTGTTCATCACGTCGCCCGCTACGACTTCCACGCCCGATCCGATCCTGCACCGAAGTTGCTCCGGGTGTCGTGCCAGGCACCGCGTTTTGGCGCCAACGGCTTCCAACTTCTTCAGCAGCCGGCCGCCGACATACCCGGTGGCTCCGGTCAGTAGTACAAGTCGTTGATCCACGAATCTAATTACCTGGATGTAGTTGTCCAATCAATGTGGCCAAGCGTAGGCATTGGCGTACCGCAAGAATCGACATCCCAGTGATGCAACGTGTGCGCATTGCTCCCTCGATAAATAACCCGTTCCATCAACGCCATTCAACTGTTTGGCGGCAGCAGCCACGTCAACAATGTTCTTCGTTTCATAGTCTTCCTGAAAGTACGTCACTAAAAAAGGGGAGATGGCGGCCATAGGCCGACATCTCCCCGAACGTACGGACACCGTTACTTGGGTGGCAGGATGACCGCGTCGATCACGTGGATAACGCCGTTGCTGCATACGATGTCGGTTTTGAGCACTTTGGCTCCGTTGATCGTGACCTTGCCGTCCTCGGTGACGATGTTGATTGACTTGCCTTGCACTGTCTTGGCGGAATCAAGCTTGACCACATCGGCCGCCATGACCTTGCCGGGTACGACGTGGTATGTCAGAACGGCCGTGAGCGCTTTTCTGTCCTTCAACAGCGCTTTGAGCTTTTCCTTTGGGATCTTGGCGAAGGCCTCGTCCGTAGGTGCGAACACGGTAAACGGGCCCTTGCCTTTCAGGGTTTCAACCAGATCGGCAGCCTGGACGGCTGTCACCAGGGTCTTGAATTGACCGGCCGCAACGGCCGTGTCCACGATGTCTTTTGCAGACTTTTCCTGAGCCACTGCGGGCCCAAGGACCACGCTGCCCACGATGGCGAACAGCCCCAACAGGCTGACGTTGAAGAAAACACGTTTCATTGATCCAACTCCTAACAAATTACCAAACACCGACTCTGAACGATTCAGGTCAAAAACCACTTCTGACCTCGGATCTCATCCGGCACAGCCGGGAAGAGCACTCCCGCAATTTGCAAAACGTTCATATCGTTCACATTGTTACGGTGTATTCATGATAATTCAAGGGGAATAATGCTGAAAATCGATAAAGTCTTGAAATATCCAGTCATAACGCCCAAAATAGATGAAGGCTTGGTCGGAACAAACTGGCACGCGGTGTGAGCTGAGGACTGTTATTGATGAGAATCCGTGATCACTCCATTTACCTGAGCACCCGTCAAACTGCGGAAGTCCTCGGCGTCAGCGTGAGTACGGTCAAGCGCTGGGTGGACGAAGGGGTGCTCCCGGCGCATCGAACGGTGGGCGGTCATCGCAAACTGTTACATACTGAGGTCTTGGCGCTGGCGAGACGGGGTGACCTGCCGCTGGGCGACTTGGCGGCTGTCAATCCGATTTCTGCAAAAGATCAGTCCGTGGACCTGGGAGTGGCGGTTGTTGGCTTGTGTAAGGCTCTGCTTGAAAGGCAAGGGACTGAGGTCAGCGCCCTCATCCGCCGCGTTTATCGCTCGGGCGTGGCGGTCGAAACTCTGGCCGATCGTCTCATCGCACCGGCAATGGCCAAAGTGGGGCATGACTGGGAAACCTCGCGCATCGAGGTTTGGCAGGAACACCGCGGAACCCAATTCTGCGCTTCGTCTCTTTATGACCTGAAGAACGAGTTGGAGGCGCGGGCGGAGCGAAATCGGCCCGTGGCGGTCGGCGCGGCACCAGAAGGCGATCCGTACCTCCTTCCGACCCTTCTTGCTCAGTGCGTCCTGTTGGATGCCGGCTGGGAAGCGGTCAACCTCGGCCCCGACACTCCATTGCCAAGTCTGACTAAATCGCTTAAGGAATTGCGGCCGCGGTTGCTGTGGCTCTCGGTCTCCTACTTGGAGAACAAAACGGCGTTCATCGGCGCCTACAGAGAACTCTATCGAGTTGCCGAGCGGCAAGGTGTCGCCGTGGCCGTCGGCGGTCAGGCGCTGAAAGGGGCGGTCCGGTCGGCAATCCCTTACACGACCCACGGAGACGGCCTGAGCCACCTGGCGGCGTTTGCACGCACTCTGCACGCGCGCCGAAACCCCCGCGCCGCGGGCGGCCACCCAGTCACTAGATGAACGTCCAACACATTCAATAAATCGGCGAATTTGCAAAATATGCTTTTCCCGTGGTCTTGAATGAAATGACACCAACCCGCTTTGATTTGCTGCGGGTTTCTCTCTGAAATCCTGCCAAGAAAAGTCGACAATAGGCGTAGCACCGACGCGGGTTCGCCCTTAACCCTTGTGGCGAAAGAGCAAAAGGGGATGGCACCGTTTGATCTGGGTTTAGATCTCTGGCGCTCGGGATTCGCTACCGCTGCGCGGCGGCCGGTAGCTTCCTCGGTAGCGTTTCGATCGACGGGCCGTCGCAAAACGGCAGCTTAATTGAATTCAGTCGAGGTGCCGACGCGGGCCAGCGCAACACATCGCATGTTTTGGCACTGGACCCTTGCGCTCGACTCAGTTTCTGCGCCGGCCGGCAAAAAGCGCCATTACGCATCCGGCCACCGCGAGTGCCAGGAACGACCCCGGCTCGGGGACGGCGGTGGCGGTGATGCCGACGTTGTCCCACGCCATCACGTTGCCTGTGTTAGCCGTGCCCGATCCTCCCGTAAACAGGCGGAACGCGGTCGGCAACGGGGCGGTCGGTGAAGCGCCACCCAACATGTACCAGTCTGTGGGATTGAATGTGTCACTGGCCATCGTCGACAGATCGGTAATCGAGATCGAAAGAATTCGATTGGTCGCAAAGTCAATCACAAACCTATCGCGGTACCATTGATTGGCCACCTGATTGTCCCACATGCCTCCCGGCGTCGTGAACGCTTGCTGGACGCCAGCGGCATCCCACCAGAGATATTGCGCTTGATAGCCCAAACCAGGATTGTTCGGGTCGGTCCACGCATACAAACTCTGCATGTAAATATTCGTGCCCGAAGGTTGCAACGAAAAACTGCCGAGGTTGTTGGCAGCAGCCATTCCAGGACGATTGAGTCCCAACCGATCAAACTGAACGACCCACAAATTGTTCGTGCTCCAGTCGAAGTCGTGCTGCGCTCGGCCGAGCCCGAAGCCGACCGGGTCGACGACCCCCGCGGCGAATTGGCTCCCCCCAAACGGATTCGTCGCCACGTCATAAAGGTTGCCGCTATACGTAAAGACATTGTACGGATTGGTGCCGGCAATCGCCGGTGTGTACCAGGCCTGCTGCCCCGGCAACGGAATGCCGAAGGTCGCCCCGAGGTAGGCAGGCGACTCAAAATCTGAAAAAAAATCGGCTCGAGCCGAAACGCACCAAGAAAGAACGGCCAAGCTTAAAATGAGCCGTCTCATTTGGGCCCCCCTTTTTAAAATTGAAGACGAGAATCGAGGCAATGGAAGCGACGCTTTCTTTGATAATAAATTGCCGACATCCGAAACTCAATTCTTACGGAAACGCTTTTCCTCAAAAACGTTACTATATTATGCCGTGCCAGCGGCCATATACCCTACTATGAGGGGGGCAACAACCCCAAACGGAGGGGATCCCCAGTTCGAGTGAGCATTACACGGGAAACACCAAATCTTGAAATGAGGATGAGGACCGATAAGTGCGGACCGATAAGTGCCAACCACCGATTGGGACCATCCTCGACCGTTCGACTTAGCGCGAGGTAGCCCACGCTTTTCTCGAATGTCTTCCGTCGATTGCGGCCCCAGTTCAGGACATAGACAACCTTGCCCTCCGGCGCGACTCACGCGGTTCTTGGTACGCCCAGCATGATAGGCCGCAAATCGTCGCAACGCGCGAATAACCTTGCCCAAAGCGCCCGTTCAAAACATGGATGGCACCATTTGATCCCATTATTTGATCCATTTGATAATTTTGAAGCGGAGTGGTGCAGGCCGCCCGGATATTAGCCCTGTGGATGCCAACGCAACCGGACGGCTCGCGCCGTTCCGCTACGTTTTCAACGGGCTGTTTGGCGCACGGCTCGTGCTTTGCGATCGAGGGCATACCCCTTGAAAATGTAACAGTTCACGAGCCGGGGTCTGGCTCAATCCGCCCAAGGCGGATGCGCCTGACCCCCTAAAAATGTCGGCAACGGATTGGTAACCCGTGAACGCTTACCTTGAAAATCAACGATCGCCGGGCAGATTTAGCTGAAGCCAGCGTTCAATTGAGTCGGCAGCGGTCTCGGACTTCATTTTTTGATGCGCTCGTTTTTGGCGACGCCGCAGCGTCCGACTGACCATCTGGCTGCTGATCAATTCGTTCTCGTTCAAACCAAACTGTCGCAGGATTTCGATGGCTCGAGGATGAATCCAGCGGCGAATGAGCGGATCTTCAAAGGACAAAAAGTAGGCTAATCGAGATGGTCCGTTGATGCCGCTGACAAAACTCTCTATTTGATCGTCTGGAGCCGACAAGGGATGACGCTCGGTGACGATGACCGACACCGGGGCTTCAAAATCATCGGCTGCAGCGCCGGGCAGACTCGGTTGCAACATCGCTGCCAGCGTGACGAGCACTGGCGATTCGGCAAACGCGGATCGAATCGACGCACTGTGAATCGGGCGATCGGCGATATGAAACTGGAGCGAACGGGCTTCGAGGTGCCCGGCGAGTTCGGAAAAGGTCTGTGGAAAGTGGGCGGCGACGATCAGCCGTTCGTTGGGTTTGCGACAGCGGATGACGGTGGCAACTCCATCGAGCACAGCCGTTCGGCGCAGGGCAAACGTATCGGGCAACTGATCGCTGGGGAACATTCGCCGAAGAAGCCGAAACAGAGGCATGGTTTTACATGTTCCTCAGAGCACCGCTCCAGCCGAGTTTTTCTCGAAGCGTCCGATAGTAGCCCTGACCCGTAATCTGCACGAGTTGAAATGTCGGTTCGGCTTTGCAGACGCAGACGCGGTCGTCGTGAGTCAACGGGTGAATCGCTTGCCCGTCAACCAGCGCATAAGTATTCTCCAGCGGCTCCCGAACAACGACCTCGAACACGCGATCGGCCGAATCGACTACAGGTCGCACCGTTAACGTATGCGGGCTAAGCGGTGAAATGACAAAGACCTGCAAGTCTTTGCGAATGATCGGCCCACCGGCAGACAAGTTGTGGGCGGTCGAACCCACCGGTGTGCTGATGATCAAGCCGTCGCATGTGTACGTCGTCGCCAATTCGGAATCGACGTAGAATTCGATCTGCCGCATCGGAAACGGCGAGCCGCCCATGATTGCGACTTCGTTCAAACCCAACTCGTCGACGATGATCCGCTCGCCGCGGCGAACTCGGCAACGCAGCATCAAGTGCGAAATGATCTCACACTGGCCTGCGATGATCTTGTCGAGCGCCGATTCCAAATCTTCGGGCAGCAGATCCGACAGAAAGCCCAACTTGCCAAAGTTGACACCGACAACAGGAATCTGACGATGACCCATTTGCCGGGCGGCACGCAGAATCGAACCGTCGCCGCCGAACACGATCGCCAAATCGACGTCGAGCTGCTCCAGGTTTTGTGAGTAGTCGAAATCCTCGACGACCACATCCATTCGGCGATCAATCAACGGTTTCAAGCCAGCGATCACCGGCAGCATGCCTGGGCGTCGATCTCCCGAGCCGAGCAACACCACTCGCGGCCGCCGATTTCCCCAATCGAATAACTTTAGCTGCATGTCCGCTTGAGCTTGCAGCCCGTTCAAAAAATGACTCATCTCACCAATTGTACTGAAGGTCATTCCCGCGAAGCCTGCCCGCGGCGAAGGCGGGGAGCGGGGATGACGAATCCTGTTTCAACGGCCTGCTATACGATCCGCTAATGACAACACGTCCGGCACCTCGCCGCCAAGCCATTCCAATGTAGCGAAATCTCTCGCGGCATGCTTGTCCGACTGGACGTTGGTGGTGGGGTAATTTGACAAAGGGCGGCTACATGTTTAGCCATTGTTTTGTCGGTCAGGGACTGACCGACCTACAGGGAACGAACTTAGTCCTCGACGTTGGCTCCAGGTAGCTTCAAAGTGTCAATCGTTCGGCCGAGGTCTCAACCTGATGAAGTGCATCGCGAACAGTTTGCGCTATCCCAGGAGCATCGAGTTTCAAGTCGGCCAGCAATTCAGCACGCTCGCCATGTTCGATAAAGCGATCGGGAATGCCCAGACGACGAATCTTTCCAGCATCCAGTTCGTGATCCGAGGTGAACTCCAGCAGGGCGCTGCCAAAGCCACCCATCAGCATCGCTTCTTCCACGGTGACGACGACCCGCGCCTGCTCCAAGGCGCGGCGGACCACCTCTCCATCCAGCGGCTTGACGAACCGCATGTTGGCGACGCCGCAATGAATTCCCTGGTCCGCTAGGTCGCGAGCTGCGGCAATTGCGGCCGCCAGTTGAGAGCCGGCGACCAAGATCATTGCATCGTCGCCCCACGAGAGCACTTCGGCCTTGCCCAACTCGATCGGTTGCAGGTCCCGTACGATCTCGGCGGCGTTGTCCTTCGGATAACGAATACTGCACGGTGAATGCTGCTGCAACGCAAAGTCGAGCATGGCGCCCAGATCATTTGCATCACCTGGCGTCATCACGACCATGTTCGGCAGAACTCGTAGATAGCCGAAGTCGAATGTGCCGTGATGCGTCGGGCCGTCGGGTCCAGTCAGGCCCGCTCGATCGAGCATAAACGTAACGGGCAAATTCTGCAGACAAACTTCCTGGAATATCTGATCGTACGCCCGTTGCAAAAATGTGCTGTAGATATCGACGATTGGCCGCATCCCCGATTTCGCCTGACCAGCCGCAAACGCGACGGCATGCGACTCGCAAATGCCGGTGTCGAAGAATCGGTCTGGAAACTGATCGCGAATTCGTTCCAACTTGTTTCCCTGGCACATCGCCGCGGTCAGCACCGTGACCTTGGGATTGTGGGTCAGCTGGTCCAAGATCGCGTCGCTGGCGTGATCCGTGTACGCTTTGGTCTTGGCTTTTGATTTGACCAGCGCCTCGTTCCCGTGGCGTTCGAACGTGGGAGGCGTATGAAAGTAGACGGGGTCCTTGGCCGCCGGGTCAAATCCATGACCTTTATTTGTAATCACGTGCAACAAAATCGGCCCCTGCAGGTCCTTGACCATTTTCAAATACTTGCGGAGGACGGAAATATCGTGACCGTCGATCGGACCGAAATAGCGGAGACCGAATTCTTCAAACAGCATCCCGCCGTGCAGACCGGCCTTGACGCCCTCCTTGATCTGAGCGAGCAGCCGTTCGCTTGGGTCGCCAAACAGCGGCACGCGGTTGAGCAAGTTGACGATTTCGCTTTTCAAACCGGAATAAAACGACGTGGCTCGCAAGCGGTCGAGATAGCGTGCCAGGCCGCCCACGCGCGGACAAATCGACATTTCATTGTCGTTCAAAATAATCAGTGTGTTGCTCTTCAGTTCGCCCGCGTGATTGAAAGCTTCAAACACAATACCGGACGGCAAAGCCCCGTCGCCAATGACCGCCACGGCGAACCGGTCCGACTCGCCCTGCAAGTCGTCTCCGCTGCGAATCCCAATCATCGTGGAAATGCTGCAGCCGGCATGCCCGGTCATGAACAAGTCGTACTCGCTCTCGTTCGGGTTGGGATAACCCATCAGTCCGCCGCGCGTGCGAATCGTCGGAAATTGATCGTAACGACCCGTCACCAGCTTGTGCGGGTAGATTTGATGGCCGGTGTCCCAAATCAAACGATCGCGGCGAAAGTCGAACGTGCTGTGCAGAGCCAAACATAACTCGACGACGCCTAGGTTGGACGCGAAGTGCGCGGAGCGGACGCTCAGCAACGAACAAAGCGCTTCGCGAATCTCGTCGCCTAGTTGATTCAACTGCTGAATGTTCATCGAATGCAACTGCATCGGTGAATCGAGCTGACTGAGAAGCTTAGTCATTGTGGCATGTGACCAGGTCAACTGGTCCGTTCGGTCAGGATTTGAGTCAAAACCCGGAGCGAATCGGCGGCGGGGCCGAACGGCTCGAGCTGGCGAATTGCGTCTTCGATCAACGAACAAGCTTTTTGACGGCTGGCGTCGATGCCGATCAATTTCGGATAAGTCGACTTACCACGAGTTTGATCTTTTTCCGTTCGCTTGCCAAGCCGATTCTCGTTCCCTTGAATGTCGAGCAAGTCATCCGTGATCTGAAACGATAGCCCCAAGGCAAGCCCAAAACGAGACAACCTCGTTCGCTCGTGGTCGGCGGCGCCGGCCACTATTCCCCCCAACTCCGCCGCCGCCGAAAACAATCGAGCAGTCTTGCGCAAGTGGATCGCTTCCAATTCTTCTATTGTAAGCAGCCGATTTTCCGCTGCCAAATCATCGAATTGCCCGCCAATCAAGTCGGAATGGCCTGCTGCCCGCGAAAGAACTCGGAGACAGCGACACGATGTTTCGAACGAGGCAACTTGCCCCGCAACAACTTCAAATGCCATCGTCAACAGCGCGTCGCCCACCAAAATTGCCGTCGCCTCCCCGTACTTGATATGGCATGTAGGCTGCCCACGACGTAAATCATCGTCGTCCATCGCCGGTAAATCGTCATGAACCAAAGAATAGGAATGAACCATTTCCAGCGCACAAGCCGGCGGCAAAGCCACATCGATGTCGCCCCCACACATTTGGCATGCCAGCAGGACGATCATGGGACGAAGGCGTTTTCCGGGCGTAGCAAGCTGTATCGGATCGCTTCGACGAGTCGAGGCGGAGTTGAACTGAGCTGGCGGGTGTACTCGTCGAGCCATTGATCGATCCGCCCGCGGAGGCTCTGAAGCATTACTAATTCGCTGTTCGAAGCGATGTGAGTCATGAAGAAGTTCGATTCGACTACAGGTGCGCGAGGAACGTTCGTCGGGAATTGCTTGAAGTGTAACCGAAAACCGGCTAGGGCGATAACACTCTCTTTGTTCGTCTAGTCCTTTTCGAATTTGGTCAGAGCTCGCCGAGAAATACCTTCGGGTTTTGAAATTGCGTGGCGGTACCGCTCGAGGCAAAGTCGTTGCATTTGGGAGGGTAGTTGCCAAATCCGAATTCCACGTCGTCACCTCCATTCGCTCGATGCGTTGCCACCAACGGCCGGGGACAAGTCCTATATGCCGGCGCGATTTCGGTGTCGCGCCGCAAGCGAGCGGGTTTGCGGGTGTACGACCTAACCGCGACGTCAGAGGCTCAGATGTTGGCTACTGAAGGTCGCGCCGTCGAATGGGACCTTCAGCTGGGAAGCGCCGTGGGTTTGGATCTCGACGTGACGTACAGCGATGTTCAGGGACAATTCCAAGATCTGACTTCCGACGCGACCGCGATTTTCACCGAGCGAGCCAAGCAGAACGGTTGGCGAGTGGATCCGACGGCGCCGATCCGCGTTCATTTGAAACTGAACATTTCCGATACGCCGACTCCCGACATCAGCATATTGGCTTCGCCACGATTGGCGACGAATCGTGACGGAGTTGGCGCAGCAGCAGAACCGAACCGAGGCGGAATACAGACTGGAAACGTTTCCGGCGGAAGTGCCTCGGATCGCGTCCCGCCGGGAGACTTCGGCGCCGCAGCGTCCATCGACTCGAAAACCGCCGCCAGCCAATCAAACTCCTCGTCCTCCGACCGAGGGGCGGATCCGAACGCAGGCGTCGGAGTCAGTTTCAAATTCTTCCGTCGATCACCGCTGGCTTCTGTGATCTTCGCCATTTCTCTGGCGATCAGCTTCGGTCAGGACAACGACACGGCGCAGGGCATTCGAATATGGCGCGACGACACCGGCAAATTCGAGATCGAAGCGCAATTCGAGAAAATCGAATCCGGCCAAGTTTATTTGCGTAAGACGGACGGGACACAAGTCGTCGTTCCCTTGGATCGGTTGTCCGCAGCCGACAAGCAATGGATCCTCAAACGAAGCGGCAACAGTGACAAACCGGCGACCAAGCCCGGAGACTTGGTTGAGGTCGACGTGGCCCAATCCATCGGCTGGCAATTGATACCCGACCCGTTCCTGGCGTCCCCAGCAACCATCGGCGATCACTACTTTGGTTTTGATGTTTCCGACGACGACTACAGAACGGCTGAATTTCAGATATCGCGGAACGGTCGTTGGGCGCTGATCAACCGACTGGGCCGTGACAAGCTGGTTGTCGCGAATTTGTGTACCGAAGCCGATACGGTAATTTCGGGCGGTGCGGACGACGTGGTACGAATTAGCCCCAGTGGCAGGTGGCTTCTCACCGGGGCCGTCAATCAGCTCAACGTTCAACCATTGGATCAGGGGAAACTTCTGGCTGGAAAAATCTTGCGAACCGATTATCGGCAGCAAAATGGATCGGGTCCGGTCAAGTTGTTGTTTGCGGATTTTGCCGACGACACGGTGGCGATCACGGCTAGCAACGACGGTGTTCTCGTGGCTTGGGATGTCGTCACGGGGAAGGCAATCTGGTGGATTTCGACTTCGTTGGATTGCGTTCCAGCGATCACACCGGGAGGAAAATACGTGGTGGCGCACGCTAACGATCAGCTAGTCGCCGTCGAAATCGCGACCGGCCGACTGGCCGCCAAGACGCCGGTTGCCAACCGTGGCCTGCGGCAACTTGCGGTCAGTCCCGACGGGACCTTGATCGGCGGCGCCGGCAACGGGGTATTTCGCATCTGGGATTTCCGAAGCGGGCAACCGCAATAAGACTTCGCGGATTTTGGCGGCAACGACGACGCGCGATTCCTATGGATCGACAACGAGTTTCTCGCCATTTCACAGTTCGCCCGAGGTTGCATCGTTCATGTCGGCCTGGAGGCGCCGGTTTGGAGATTCGATACAGCGATGAACAACTCTATGGGAGTGGTGCCGAATGTGGGAGTTGTCGTATCGACGAAGATGCCACAGTTGATGTTGAAGGTTTGCAGCGTCCCCAATCCGCAACTCAACACATGGCTGGAACGGTTGAGCGCACAGGAACCGCTCGTTTTTGGCCCCGGTCGCAATGTGCGATTGGAATTCAAGCCGGCACATTTTCTCAGTTCGGCGACCCAACAGGAACTCAATGCCCAAGCGCTGGACGAGGTCGAACAATACGTGAAACAATCGATCGACCGGCAACTCGACCGAGGCGATGTGCGAGTCGATCCGAATTCGCCGACGTTGTTGCGGATCATGTATGACAGTCGACGGACCAATCCCGCACTCAATGCGCCCTCGTCGAGTCGTCCGTATCAAGTTCTTGCTTCGATGGGCCTGTTGAAGAACGGACATTGTCTTTGGTGGTCGAATCAAGATGCGTTTATTGACGTCGGCGACGCAGACAACGCGGACTCAGCGCGGGATTGGCCCCAGCTACCTCGCTCGATTTCCAAAGGCAACATCGGTCGCTCGTGGACATTCCTGGACGGCTACTATCAATTTCGCAATTCCTACACGCGGTAGCGCCGATTCGTTTCCAACAGTTACAGGTAAGCGTTCACGGGTTATCAATGCGTTGCCCACGTTTTTAGGGGGTCAGGCACATTTTCGGCGGCTCATGCGACGTTCACGTACCAATTATTGGGCCGAAAATGAGCCAGACCCCGACTCGTGAACTGTTACCAGTTACAGGGGCAAGCTTTCAGCAGGATTCAAGTCGAAGTTATTTTGCGTGCGATACTTAACAGCCCGTTGAAGAACGACTCATCTCATTGACCGGGCCGAACGTCATCCCCGCGAAGCTTGTCGCCAGCGAAGGCGGGGAGCGGGAATGCAGGGGAAAATAGCTCCCGCAATACTGGATCCCCGCCTGCGCGAGGATGACAGAACCCTTGTTCAACGAACTGCTGCGGACGAACAACGTTGGGAAAAGCAAGATTCGAGATCTCAAGTCTCAGATTTCAAATCTCAAATCTTAAATCTCAGATCTTAAATCCTTGATTATGCATCATCTGGTTGATCGTCCGTGTCGCATTCGTCTGACTGCATACCGGTCGACCGCTGTGCCCGCAACTGTTGTTCGATCTTTTCCCGTCGCTGTTCCATCACCCCCTTGATCTCGCTTTGGAATCGATCACGAGCCTTCTTGTTTTGGTACGCCGCGCGACTCTTATCGTTCAAGTGCCGCTGCCCACGGACTTCAGAATTCTGCAAACTGTCCGCCCACCCGCGCAGTTCGCGCGAAATCGACTCGGCCGTTGCTTTGAATCGTGCGATGTCTTGGCGAATCTGCTCAAATTCGTTCATTTGTTCCATGATCGCCAACATCGATCGAACTTCGCCCGCCGAGCCACGAGCGTAGTACACGAAATGGATCAACTCGGTCGTGCTGCCGCGCTCGAACCCCTCGGCGATATTGTTGGAGATCGATAGCGACGCACGTTGAAGTTGATTGGCCAGATCGCCAACGCCGCGGAAAACTGGGTTTCGCGACCAAGGGAAAATCCGGGCGGCTAGATCGGACGCCAATTGCCAGACTGGCAGATCCTCAAAGCGCGAGTATTTCATTTTGATTCTCCACAAAACAGGTCGGGATACGTCGAGATTTCAAATCTCAGATCTCAAATCTCAGATCTCAGATCGCAATCTCAGATTTCAAATCTCAATTGTCACGTCCCAGATGCTACTTTCAACCGTCGCGTTACGATTTGCAGCATTGATCTTCCAAACGCGTCAAAACAATTGATCCGGGCGCTGTTCGTTGGGTGGGGGCTTGGCGTTTCTCTTTTTACCCCGAGACGGACTCGCATCGTCGTCCGCCGATCTGTCTTGTGCGGTCATCTCAAGGTCGCGCAGGTGGGCGGTTCCGTCCGGATCGATCTTCATCACCAAAGAAATCCGCTCCTCCGCTTCGCTCAACTTCCTATGGCACTGTCGCAGGTGCGTCAGTCCGGATTCAAACGCCTTCAGCGACTCGGTCAAATCCAACTGGCCCATTTCCAGTTTTTGTACGACCTGTTCGAGTTGCTTGAGGTGAAACTCGAAACTGGCGGAGCTTTCCGCGACGTCATGTTCGGTCTTTTGTTTTTTGCTCATCGGGCTTCATTCTTGTGGAATCGGACTTCGGCGAAACGGCTTCAACGCGACTGCGTAGGCGGCCATGAGATACCTGAGATTCAATCGCATCACCCACGGAGACTTTAGCTGCGTCGGTGATGATCCTGCCGTCGGCGTCTAGCGTTAGACTGTAACCGCGAGCCAGTACGTTCAAGGGACTGATCGCGTCGAGACGGCCGGACAGTTCCGTTGCACGTGCTCGCTGCCGATGAACCGAATTCACCATCGCCTGCGCCAAACGATGCTCCAGTTCGTCACAACGCTGAGCCTGGCGGTGAATCCGATCCAAGGGCCGACGAAAAACCGCACGCTCGGCAAGACCCGCAAGTTGACGCCGCGCGTTCTCCGTCCGCGCGGCCAAAGCTCCACGCATTCGAGACCAGACGAGTGCCAGTTGTCGCCCTAGCTGCTGGCCATCGGGAACGGCCAACTCGCCGGCCTGACTGGGGGTCAGCGCTCGAACATCGGCTGCCAGGTCGCACAGGGTTACGTCAATTTCGTGACCGACTGCCGAGATGACCGGGACGACGCTGTCGAATACGGCACGGACCACGGATTCGTTGTTGAAACAGTTGATGTCTTCGCTGCTCCCTCCGCCGCGCACCACAATCAACACGTCCAATGCAGGCCGCATTTGGTTGGCTGCTTGGATCGCTGCCGTGATTTGCGGGACAGCCAAGTCGCCTTGGACCTGAGTCGGAAAAACGAACAAATGCACGTCGCGCCAACGCCGCCAAACGACTTGACAAATATCGTGTAACGCCGCGCCGGTGGGACTCGTCACGATGCCAATCCGCCGGGCAAAGGCCGGCAGCGGTTTCTTGTGTCGGGGATCGAATAAGCCTTCGGCCTTGAGCCGCTGCATCAGTTGTCGCAGGGCCAGCTGCTGCGCACCGATGCCCACCGGCTCAATCCGGCTGACCACGAGTTGATAAGTTCCCCGAGGCGGATAGAGATTGATGCCGCCCGAACAAATGACTTGCATCCCGTCTTGTAATTCAAAGTCGACCCGGCCCGCAGCACTTCGCCAAATCACAGCCCGAATCTGCGAATGTTCGTCGCTGAGCGTAAGGTAAATGTGGCCGGCCGAGGATGCACTGACGTCGGACAACTCACCGGCGACGTGGACCCATGAGAATTCCGGTTCAATCAGCGACTTGATTTGACTGGTCAACTGCGAAACCGAAAGGATCTCGTCGCGCTCTACGGTGATTGACATGCTGTGGCTTGAAATCGCTTGAGGGCTTTGGCGAACCCCTATTCTATGCCGTCGTCAAGGAAATCACACAACCGGGGACGCTTGTGCTACCGAACACTGGGAGCTAGGATCGCTCGCAAAATAATTTCGGCTTTTGTAATTGCTCTGGTAATGTGTGTAGCGGACCAGTCGTGATCCCGCCGGGGCAGGCCCGGACGGAGATCGAGCCGTGCGACGAGAAATGCAACGAGAAATGCAAAGCGCAGACAAGAAAATAAGGTGAAAGGAGATTTCAAATGAAGCGTTGGACGTCGACGATTTGGCTGGGCGCTTGCATGCTCGCCACGATTTCCACCGGGCTGGTTGCCGATGAACCACCGCGGCCGAACATTATCATCATCATGTCCGACGATATGGGTTATTCGGACATCGGCTGTTACGGCAGTGAAATCAACACGCCATCTTTAGACGCATTGGCGGCAGACGGGCTGAGATTCACGCAGTTTTACAATACCGGTCGATGCTGCCCCACTCGCGCCAGTTTGCTGACGGGGCAGTATCCACATCGGGCCGGCGTCGGCCACATGATGGAGGACCTTGGGCTGGATGGATACCGCGGAGAACTCAGCCGAAATTGTGTGACGATTGCGGAAGTACTTCGCGATGCCGGTTACGCTACTTACATGGTGGGGAAGTGGCACGTCACCAAACACGTCAACCCGCAGGACGAATCCGAGAAGTTCAACTGGCCGCAGCAACGCGGCTTTGACCACAGTTACGCGTTGATCAACGGCGCGTGCAGCATGTGGGACCCGAATTCATTGACGCGCGACAACCAGTTGATCTCGTGCCGCAACGACCCGCACTACCAACCACAAGAGCCGTATCACATCACCGATGCGTTCAGCGACAACGCCGTAACGTACATCCGCGAACACGACTCCGACAAGCCGTTTTTCATGTACGTGGCCTATACCGCGGCCCATTGGCCGATGCACGCTCGTCCGCGCGATATCGCCAAATACCACGGAATGTACGACGGCGGTTACGAGCCGATTCGCCAGGCCCGGCTGGAAAAGATGAAGCGGTTAGGCGTCATCGCCGCGGATACCGAAATCACCAACCGCGCCGGGGATTGGGAATCTGTACCGGACAAACAATGGGAAGCAGCTTGCATGGAAGTCTACGCGGCCATGATCGATCAGATGGATCAGGGCATCGGCCGGATCGTGGCGGCGTTGCGCGAGACCGGTCGCATCGACAACACGTTGATCTTCTTTTTGCAGGACAACGGCGGCTGCGCCGAGGGCGGCGGTCGGTCGCCGGATCCTGCGAAAGCCGCCCCGCATGGCGATCATCCGATATTACCGACGATCCCCGACGATCAGATTCACTATTTTACGAGCGTTCCAACGCAGACCCGCGACGGCTGGCCCGTTCGCCGCGGCCACGTTTTCCCGGGACCTGCGGACACATTTATCGGATACGGGAAAAACTGGGCTAATGTCTCCAACACTCCGCTTCGTGAATACAAACACTGGGTTCACGAAGGTGGCATCTCGACACCGCTGATCGTTCATTGGCCCAGCGGCATCGAAGCAAAAAACGAACTGCGAAACCAACCGTCGCACTTGATCGATTTGATGGCCACGTGTGTCGATGTCGCCGGCGCAAAATACCCTGCGGTCTATCACGGTAACGACATTCAGCCGATGGAAGGGGTCAGCTTGATGCCGGCTTTTCGCAATCTTCCCTTGCATCGCGGAGCCCTTTTTTGGGAACACGAAGGCAATCGCGCTGTTCGCGTAGGAGATTGGAAAGCGGTCGCCAAAGGCCAAGCGAAGGACCGCGAACTTCCGGTGCGATGGGAACTCTACAACATCGTAAAAGATCGCAACGAAGAAAGGGATCTGGCCGCGAAGCGTCCCGAATTGCTGGCAACGCTGACTCGGCTGTGGGATGGGTACGCTTACCGTACCGGAGTTTTTCCCTGCCCCAAACCGAAACCCAAGACCAAAAAGGGCGATGCCGAAGACGATTAACGGCGAATGCGTAAGCACAATGCTTTCCCATCCTTGGAACTGGGTTCCGGGACTCAGCCCGGAATGACGGACGGCGACTTGCAAACCATCATTCCCACGCAACGTAAACCTGCATTGCACAAACCATCATTCCAGCGCAAACGTAAACTTGCATCGCACAAACCGTCATTCCCGCGGAGGCGGGAATCCAGTACTTCACCGCGCTTTAGTTTTGCTCTGTGTGCCACTGGCATTGCCAGTGTGCGGTGCCGTTGGCATTTGGCCAACGGTTCAATGGCGGGCTTCGAAGAACCCAACGCAGCAAACATTAGATGAGGGGCATCAGTACGACGATTGCAACTTTTCTAGGTCTTCTTCGTCGAGCGAGACGCGCTGGATGCTGCGGGCACGGCCTGTTCGCTGGTCGATGTCGACGATCGCGCCGTTGAGCCTCACGTCGTGTTTGGCGACATGGAAGGTTTTGGGTCGCAAGGTCAACGTCGTCTCCAAAACTTGCTCATATTGGCGTCCCAGGATACCGTCGTGCGGGCCGGTCATTCCGACGTCGCATTGGAAGGCGGTTCCGCCGGGAAGAATTTGCTCGTCCGCAGTCGCCACGTGCGTATGCGTGCCCAGGACCATCGATACTCGACCGTCGAGGTAGCGGCCCATTAACTGTTTGTCGCTGGTGGCCTCGGCATGGAAATCAACCAGTCGGACGACGACCTCGGCGGGAATCTGTTTTAGAATAGCGTCGGCGGCATGAAACGGGCAGTCGACCGGTTTCATAAAGACGCGGCCGATCAAGTTGATCACAGCGACCTTGGTCCCGTCGCTGGCGGTGACGACCGTCCAACCTTTGCCCGGAGCTTCGGCGGGGTAGTTGGCAGGCCGAATCAGGCCGACGGCTGCGTCCATGCCGTCAATGATCTCCGATCGACGAAAGGCGTGATCTCCCAGCGTGATGCAATCCACTTCGGCCCCTGTCAGCCGACGGTGAATCGAGCGGGTAATGCCCGAGCCGGAGTCGGCGTTCTCGCCGTTGACGACGACCAGATGCAATGACTGTTGGCGGCGGATCGCCGGGATCGCCTGGACCGCAAAATCGACACCCGGTCTCCCGACGATATCACCGGCAAACAAGACTCGCACGTGTTCCCTTGCAAACTTTGGAAATGGATTCGCCGGCAGCGGCGAGTTGGGTCATTTGGCGTATTCCACAAAGCGCGATTCGCGGATTACGGTGACGCGAATCTCGCCTGGGTAAGTCAACCGCTGTTGGAAAGCGTTGGCGATGTCGCGGCAGATCTTGGCGGCTTTGGCGTCGTCGGTATCCGTCGCGCTGACTAAGACTCGCAAGTCGCGACCGGCTTGAATGGCGAAGGCCTGCTGGACGCCGGCGAATTCTTTGGCAATCGCTTCGAGTTCTTCCATCCGCTTAATGTAGCGCTCAAGTGACTCGCGACGCGCTCCGGGGCGGGACGCGCTGCAGGCATCGGCCGCCGCGACCAAAACGGTGAAGGGATGCTCGATTACAATTTCGTCGTGATGTCCCAGTGCGGCGTGAACCACGTCAGCGGACTCGCCATGCCGTTTCAAAATATCGGCCCCGATTTTCGGATGGCCGCCTTCCAATTCGTGATCGGCTGCCTTTCCCAAGTCGTGAAACAGACCGCAGCGCGTGGCCACGGTCGGGTCCAAGCCAATCATTTCGGCCATCATCGCCGATAGGAAGGCGACCTCGACGCTATGCCGCAACACGTTCTGGCTATAACTGGTGCGAAAATGCAACCGGCCGAGGAGTTCGACGATTCGCTCGTGAGGCACCGGCAATTCCAGCTCCTGAAGAGCCTCCCGGCCTTTTTGCATGATCAGTTTTTCGATTTCGCGCTGCGTTTCCGCGACTAATTCTTCGATTCGAGCCGGGTGGATCCGACCATCGGCAATCAGTTTGTTCAACGCGATGCGCGCGATCTCGCGTCGTACCGGATCAAAGCCACTGACGATGACCACACCGGGCGTGTCGTCGATAATCACGTCGACCCCAGTTTCCTTTTCAAAAGCTCGAATGTTGCGACCTTCGCGGCCGATAATTCTTCCCTTCATCTCGTCGCTGGGGATGTCGATCGTCGTCGTCGTGGACTCGGCAACTACTTTGCTGGCGTATCGTTGACACGACATCAGCAGAATTTCGCGTGATTGAGTTTCAGCGATTTCCTTTACCTTCCGTTCATGTTCCAGCAAACGGGTTCCAATTTCTTGCGACAACTCAGTTTCCACAAGTGAAAGCAAGCGTTGGGTCGCCTCCTCGCGACTGAGACCGGTGGTCTTGTGCAGTTGCACCCGTTGTTTTTCCAGCAACTGCTGGATTTCACCTTCGCGCAGGTTGATGCTTTCCAGTTTTTTCTTGAGTCGTTCCTGTGTGGATTCGACGATCCGCTCCTGCTTCTTCAGGTCTTCGCCTTGCTGGTCGAGTGCCGAGCGTCGCCGATCCAGATCGCGTTGTTGTTTCAGCGATTCTTCGCGGACGCGGTTCAGATCGCGTTCGACCGCCGACTTGTGGTTCAATTCAAGCTCTTTGACCTTAAACGACGCTTCGCGGATGCGGTCTTGGGCTTTGCGGTTGGCTTCGTCTAGAATCGACGCAGCCTTGGCGCCGCGCTTGCGCCAACAGCCGCGAATAGAGCAAGACCCCGCCTCCGCCGATCAACAATCCCACGACGCCGCCGGCAAGGACGTGCAACCAGTTCATTCTGTCACTCCCCGCAAATTGGGCAGCAACAACAGAGACTCCACGCGCCATGCGGCGGTAGAGGTTGAGATTGCTAATAAGGCATGTCTAACCGAAAACGAGAACTGGTGTCGCAGGATTTGAAGTCCCGAGCATCGATGGCGCAAACATCGACGTCGCGAGCATCAAGGTCCCAGGCATTGCGGGCATCAAATTCCCAGGCATCGCGGGCATCAACGCCCACGGGATCACGGGCATCAAGGCCCACGGGATCGCGGGCATCAAGGCCCACGGGATCGCGGGCTTCAAGGCCCACGGGATCGCGGGCTTCAAGGCCCACGGGATCACAGTGCGGCAAACGTGTAATCCCCCAAAGTGCCCTAGGAGTCGTCCAATGGAGCAGCGAATCTCATCAGGTTTCTCCAACTGTCTTCCCAACGTCGACCAGCATTCATTTTCGGCGAGCTTCTCTGCAATCTGGCAGTCAACGAACCCACGCCCCGCCAATCCAACTCGTTGCGGCACTCGGTTCGCGCGCGGAGGTTCGCCTACCGCCGCCGCGCCAAACCACCTGCGCCACCAACCGGTCGCCAACGTCAAAATGAGATATACCCAGTTCATTGGCACTGCCGATTTTGCATTGAAGCCGAGATGTAAATCAAACGAACAAGCCCGAAGCAATTTCTGTGTTGCTTCACATGTTTTCTCATCGCAGCCGCTCTCCTTCGAGCGTTGCTGGGCAGTATATTATCAAAAAAGAAGTGGCGTGCCAACCAAGCCGAAAAAACGGTGCAGCGCAGTTGGCTGGGATCGCCCGACAAATAACTTCCCGATTTAGTTGATCCTCACCTGACCTCTCCCTTGAGCGCGAGGACTTATGGGCGAAGTTATTGTGCGAGCGATCCTGGAGATTGGGCTCGATTGTACGACCCATGTCGGCCAAGGATGGCCGTCCGACCTCGAACGAGCATTCCATCGATCATTATTGCGAACTGGCGACAGAGACCGAGTCGGCGCCATGCGTGAGGCAGTTTTGAACCATCCGTCAGTCAATACGAACTTGCCGTGCAAAGAGCCGTCGGCGAGCGATCCGCCTGCCGTCGCCGTTGCCCGTTCGATTCGATCGATCTGGCCACTACAACAAATGGCGGCGTTCTCGTCGATTTTGGCCGTTTCCGGCGGTGCGGACAGCGTGGCGCTATTGTTGGCCGTCGAGCAGCTAGTTGCCTCCCAGACGCTCGACCGAAACCGATTTACCGTGGTGCATGTCAATCACGGTTTACGCGGCCAGGCGTCGATGGAGGACGAGCAATTCGTCGCCGACCTGGCGGCCGAAAGGAACTTTCGCTTAGTGGTTCGCAGAATCGATCCGGACCGCTTGGGGCGGCGGGCGGTTTCGGAGTCTCACCGGGGACAAGGGCTTGAGTCGTTGGCGCGAAACGCCCGTTATGAGTGTCTGAGATCCGTGGCGGAAGAGATCGGGGCTCGATACATCGCCACAGGCCACAATTTCGACGACCACATCGAGACGGTATTGCTCAGGATTCTGCGCGGAACGGGATTAACGGGGCTGATTGGAATCCCTGCGATTCGACGACTGACCGACGAACTTTCGCTGATTCGTCCACTTCGACTGATCGATCGTGTGACAATCGAGGCGTTTTTGGAAGGTGCTCAGCAATCGTATTGCAACGATGCGACCAATTTGGACATCAAGTTTGCTCGCAATCGGATTCGGAACCAAGTTCTTCCATTTCTACGGGGGAGCTTTCAGTGGCCCGTTGTTGAGTCCCTCAACAACTTGTCCCGTAATGCAGCCGATTTTGCTTCGTTCATGTCGCTGCGCACCAACGAGGCGTTCGGCTCAGTCGAATTCAGCAACCAGGAGGTCCTCATTTCGAGGTCCGTAGTGTGCAGTTTGACCGAATTCGAACTTCAATACCTATTTCAACGAATTTGGACGGCGCAAAACTGGCCACAGCAGCAAATGTCTCGTCGCGTCTGGCTCCACCTAGTCCGAAGCGTGTTGTGTGGAACAGTTGGCGGTGCGCTCAACTTGCCGGGCAATGTTCACGTCAAGTCAACGCCCGAAGTCATTGTAATCGCGCAACGCTGCGACCCAAGCTGAATCGTTCGCGTCGTCAGTGTCCTGACGCTGCATTCGGGTCGACTGGCCGATATCCTCCCTTGGACCGGAAGTAAAGGATCAGCACAATGTAGCTGATCAACATCGCCGCGGGAAACATCGTCATCTTAGCCATCGCACTTTGTTTGGCCGTTTTCACGATTTGTTCAATCGACTCGTTGTCATCGCGCCCCTTTACCTTGTCTTCGTCAACGGCAGTGTAGTCGCCAAGAAAATACGTATCGGTCTTGGAAATCTGCTTGTAAATACCGGGTTTCTTTTCGGCCAACGCGACTTTTGCCGAATCCTCCTGCATTTTGCCTATGAGCGGACCGCCGATGATTCCAACCGTCAACATTCCGATTCCGGCAATGGCATTGAGCGTCAGTGCACCGCCTCGGGGGAACTGTTCGGAAACGACACCCAGTGTCGTCGGCCAAAAATATGTCTTGGCGACACCATAGACCGTGGCCGCCGCAAAAATGGTGAAAAATGTTTTTGTGAACGACAAACAGAACAGGCCGACGATGGCCAAACTCGCGCAGGTGGCTAACAGTCCAAGTGGAGAAATCCGCTTAACAATTGGACCCGCAAAAAACCGCAACACCATCATGATCGCCGAAGTGTAGATCAGAACCAAAAGCGGGCTCCTGCCAGCCTGCTTCATCGGCTCCTCCATGATTCCCGTGATCGCCGCGTCCGTTCCAAGTTCGGTGGTCGCGAGCGGCATCATGATCAAGCACAGAAAAATCATCAACGGCCGACCAAGCGATCGGCAATAAATGCCATAGGTAATGACGGACAAACCTATGATTGTCCAGACAACTCCGTTTCCCCAGCCGAAAACAATTCCCAATTGCTTGAACATGAGGAACGCGGCAATAAAGGCGCCGATCACCCCAAATTCGGCCAACATATCTCGGTACGTTGCGCCCGCCGATACGCGCTCGCTCACGGGAAACCGCGCGGCAAACAGCATCAACAAGTAAACGACTGCTGGAATGCCGATAATGTAGATCAATAACCGCCAATCGTCTGTGGCTGCTTTCCCTAGTCCCAGCGTAATCAATCCACCCAAAACCAATCCGCCAGGCCATCCCGCATGCAGAATGTTCAGCCATTTGGTTTTCTCTTTGCTGAAAAGTGTCGCGACCACAGGATTGATAAATGCTTCGACCGTTCCGTTGCCTAATCCAAGCACGATGGACCCAAACGTCAACAATCTCAAGCCATAATGACGCGCTTCCAACAACGCGTCTCCCTCAAGCCCCGTCGACTTAACCGCGTGATACGCCATCAGTGCCAGCGCGGCATAAACCGCGTAACAAACGAAACTGAATACCATCGCCACGCGGTACCCGATCCTGTCAATCACCAAGCTAAACAGGATAATGCTCACCGCAAAAGGCCAGATGCCGTGACCGAAAAGCACTTGCTCTTGGACTTTATCCAATCCAAAGTCGCTGGGCCACATCTCCGGTGTGTTGATCATGAAAGCTCGAGTGACAAATGCGAACGCCGTCGTGATCAGCGCGATGAAACACCCCCAAAACATAAGTTGCGACGGTTTTTCGCCCAGTGAGTTTGAAGGAATACTGCTCATGGTTAGGTCTCGATCTCCTGAAACGTCCCGCTCGCCGAATTGGTCAAGCCAAGCAGAGTATAATGCAAGCCCCATGCAATAAACACTACAGTTGAACAGATGAAATCTTGCGGGTTCGGGCGCGTCCGAACTCTAGCAGCCCGTTGAGAAAATCTCGTCTGAACAAGTAAACCAAGGGTCATTCCCGCGAAGGCGGGAATCCAGCGGAAATCAACTCTCGCATCGTTGGACTCCCGTCTTCGCGGGGATGACGAGACGTTTTTCAATGGGCTGCAAGAAGCAGAGCGAAACCGCTTGTCGTTCGGTAACTTGTAAAATGCGGGTGGCGCTTTCGGAATGACGGTTTTTCTGGACGAGGCCTAGAGCATGATTCGATGCGCTCGACCCAAAGTCATTTGCAGCTAGAAAGTTTTGCCCAAGCTGCCCAAAATGAAAACCGACGGAGGATTATACAGCGACGCCCTTTGCCTGCCCATTGAGATAGGGATTCAACGCCGGGTCGTTGTACATCTTGAATTGGCGGTAGGTTCGGTGACGTTTCTTGCCGGTTAAGACGTCGTCCAACAAATCTTGAAGGGAAGCCGCCAAATCGCTCTTTTGGGCCAGACAGATTTGAAGTTTTCGAGCCACCGATTGAAGATGCTCCAACGTCGCCTCGGGGCGTTCGAGTTGTTCGTCAAGGTGGTAAATCCGCAACGCGAGAATCGAAAGGCGATCAATGACGCTCCCCGGAGTCTCGGTGTTCAAGGGGGCCACGGCCGAAGCCCGGACTTGACGCTGAACGAGTTCCGCAGCGACGGCATCATCCAACCGCTCGATGGCGTCGTTGCGTGCTTGGTTGTAACGATCGATCGTCCGTTTGACTTGGGCGATCTCGGCATCGGTCGCCTCCGGAGACCGGGCCAAGTCCTCTTGATGCCAGAGCAGAAAATTGTATTGGTGCTGCTCGCAAACCAATGCTTCGAATCCTGAAAACGGGTTATCCAAATCCTGTTCGTGCCAGCGATGCACCATTTGTTCGTGCAGATCGCAAAACTGCAAAGCGTGGGTTTGCATGTGGATCATCCTTGACGGCCTCGAATCACAAGAGAGTCTCGATTCTATGGCAAATTCCGATTTATGGACAACACGAATTTGAGCACCAAAAATCAAGGAAAAGCGCGATGGGAAACGATGTTTTGCTGGAAAAATGGCTGAATCAATTGGTTCCCCGGCCAATTGGCCGTATGATATCGATATCTTTTTACGGGGCGTTCTGGGGACAAGCTATGGACCGCATGCGACTGGCTGAACGGAGTTGGAAAGTGTACGACGAGCCTTGGATTTGGATCGGGCGAGTTTCAATCGCCGTGGTGTCATTAGCCGTGTTCGTCGGGTGGACAACGGGTCAGCAGCCGGCGGCGAAGGGGACTCTCCCGGCAGGAAAAGTCGAGGCCGACGCCAACCACCTCGCGTCATCGAGCCGCAACACTGTGGCGACTCTTTCTTCGCCGACCGATGAGAAGGACTTTGACGGCGAGCGGGCAATGAAGGTGCTTGAGCAAATCGTCGCTCTGGGGCCGCGAAAATCGGGCAGCCCAGCGATGAAAAAGCAACAGGACATGCTGACTGAGCACTTCAAAGAACTCGGTGCGGACGTCCAACTTCAAGAGTTTCCGTATACGCCGCCCAGCCGAGGCAAACGGACGACAATACGGAACTTGATCGTTGTTTGGAACCCAAACGCCAGTCACCGAATCCTGATTTGCACGCATTACGATACTCGCCCCTATTCGGACCAGGATTCGACGAATAAGCGAGGCATCATGCCGGGCGCCAACGACGGCGCCAGCGGAGCGGCGTTGCTGTACGAGCTGGGGCGGCAAATGCAAGCCTTAAAGAACGCGCCGATTGGTGTCGACTTTGTGTTCTTCGATGCCGAGGAGTATGTATTCAACAATCGTCAGACGGCGGGCGATAGAGCCGATCCGCTGTTTGTGGGGTCCGCCCAATTCGCCAACGAGTACAACCTTCGCCGCAACAAAGGTCAACTTAGTTTTGTGTACGATTGCGGCGTCTTGTTGGACATGATCGGCGATAAGCACTTGGACTTGTACTTTGAGCAGAACAGTATGAACAATCCGACCGCCAAACAAACGGCGGAGGAAATCTGGTCGATCGCGCAGACGATGGGCTTCGCTGAGTTCCATTCGGAGATCAAACACGATATCCGCGACGATCACATCATGCTCAATACCGTCGGCATTCCGACGTGCGACATCATCGATTTTGACTATCCCGATTTGACGAACTCCAATCTGTATTGGCACACGCAGCAGGACACGCCGGACAAGTGTTCGGCGGAATCGTTGACCAAGGTCGGATCGGTGCTGTTGGCCTGGATCAAGAAGCGGACGGCTCAACAATGAACACGTATATCTTTGGCGTGCCGGTCGTCTTTTTCGGCTTCGGGCTGATGTTTTGGCACTGGCGACAATGGAATCTCCGCCAGATGACGATGAACGACACGCGCGAGCTCGCGTATTACGGGGGCCAGTTCAAGCGCCGTGCTATCGTGGGAAGCTTGATTGCGGTCGTCGGCTCCGTGATCACTTCTTTTCGCTGGGTCAACGATCCGATTGTCTTTTCCGTGTCGGTGTTGGTGCTGCTGCTGCTGTTGACAGCCATTGTGTTTTTGGCAATCGCCGACTTGTTTTACGGCGTGTTGCATTTCAAACACGGACCGGAAGCCGATGCGGCACGCCGGGCGATGATCGACGAATACCTTCGCCTTCGCGAACGCAACGCGACGCAGGCCAAGGAAAAAATGGATGACGAACAGCAATAGTTGACGCCTTCCCGGAAAAACGATCTGCTGCGGTTCATGGACATCGACTACATCAAGTCAAAAATCCCGCACCGTGAACCGATGTTGCTACTCGATTCCGTCGTCGAACTCGAGGATCGTCGAATTCTTTGCCGCAAACAATTTCGAGAAAACGAATTTTTTCACCAAGGACATTATCCCGGAAATCCGATCATTCCGGGATTCATCCTGTGCGAGGCGGCCGCCCAAGCCGGCGCGGTACTGGCCGGCGCCAAGCTGAGCCCAGACGCCACTCCGTTGCTGACCCGGGTCAACGACGTCAAATTCAAGCAAGTTGTGCGCCCGGGGGACACGGTCGATATCAGCGTGACCTTGGACGAAGAATTGGGCAACGCAAAATATTTCTCGGCCCAAGTCAAGATTAACGGCAAACCGGCGGTTAGCTTGACGTTCGCCGTCATGATTTCAAAAAGCGAGTAATCCCGTGGATTTTCTGGGTTTGGCCGACGCGGCGATCGTCGTCTTTGGCGTGGCAAATCGAAAGAGCGTCGCCTACGTGATCGGACAGGAGTTGGAACGCGCCGGGGCGAGAGTCATTTACGTCGTGCGCAATGAATCGCGGCGAGACTCCCTCGCCAAACTTCTGCCCAACCGCGACGTTTTGATCTGTGACGTCGAGTTTCCGGAGCAGATTCAGCGGGTTCGGCAGGAAGTGGCAACATTGGCGCCGAAGATCGCGGGCCTGGTTCATTCGATCGCCTTCGCCGATTACGCCGATGGAATCAAGCCGTTTCATGAAACCGGCAAGGCGCAGTTTTTGCGCTCGATGGACATCTCCTGTTATTCCCTGATCACGCTGAGCCATGCCTTTCAAGAACTGTTTGAGCGGGATGCTTCAGTTGTCACCATTTCGATTTCCACCACCACGATGGCCAGTGAAAACTACGGATTCATGGCGCCGATCAAAGCGGCGTTGGATTCGTCCCTTTGCTTCCTGACCAAGAGTTTCAGCCGCTTTTCCGAAGTCCGCTTCAATGCCGTGGCGGCGGGCCTGCTGAAAACATCGGCCTCAGCCGGAATTCCGGGGTACGTCGATTCGTATCTGTTCGCCGAACAGGTCATTCCACGCAAACGAGCCATCTCCACGCAAGAAGTTGCCGACACCGCCTGCTTTTTGCTTAGTAAGCGTTCGTCCGGAATTGTCGGACAGCGAATCGTCGTCGATGCGGCCATGTCCATCAACTATTTCGACCGCGACATCGTGCGACAAGTGACACCGTAGATCGGGCAGTCCCTGACCGTTCACAAGCCGGGGTCTGGCTCAATTTCGGCCGAATTGTTGGTACTTGAATTTCGCATGCGCCACCGAAAATGTGCCTGACCCCTTAAAACATGGGCGACGCATTGGCAACCCGTAAACGCTAACGTCAGTCTGTGACCGACGTATGACGGCCAACGATAGCCGTCTCCCATAGATTGCCCCTTCCACCCGCCAAACGCAAGCGTTTGCCAATTTATGGGCCGGAATATAATTGAAGGAAGCAGTCGACGGAGCCGCGGGATGCCGACTTCGGGATCGGAGGCTTTCGGGGCGCAGCTTTCAAAAAGGCGGAGAAGTTAGCAACGCAACATGGGCATTCGTTTTCATTGCACGCACTGTGATAAAACTCTTAACGTCAAGGAAGAATTCTCAGGTCGATCTGGCGT
This sequence comes from uncultured Planctomycetaceae bacterium, assembly GCA_963803365.1. Taxonomy (GTDB): domain Bacteria; phylum Planctomycetota; class Planctomycetia; order Pirellulales; family Pirellulaceae; genus JANMEB01. The sequence goes on along the minus strand of CAWDMH010000034.1, from coordinate 19,061 downwards.
TTGTCCATATTGCCGCGGCGAAGTCCTGGTCCCCGCCGGATCCAGCGACGCCCCCGACAGACTTGATAACGTCGTCAATACGACGTCGGAAGCCGACAGTGGAGTGTCCAGCGGCAGCATCGAGTTGAGTTCGGCCGAACGTCCCGAGTCCGAACTCAAACCATCGATCCCCTCCACGGACGATACATCGCCGAGTGCTTCCGAGTCGGAGTCGGCACTTAGCGAACGGCCAGGAGCGTTGTGGTTTGTCCGACCACCGGAGGGCGGCCAATACGGTCCGGCCTCCAACGAGTTGATGCGCCGCTGGATTGCCGAGGATCGCGTCGGCGTGCAATCCTGGGTCTGGCGCAGCGATTGGACGGATTGGTTGCCCGCAGACCGTGTTTTCGACACGTTGGGCGATTCGCCTCAGGACGACTCAGTCGTCAAGCTCGGTCGGGCGAGTTCCAAATCCGCCGAATACATGCGCGACAAACGCCGCCGCATGCGAATCTCGGTCATGACCATCGTTTTGCTAGTGCTCGTGTTGATCACGTTGCTCGTGATTTTGATGATGCTGACAAACCCGGTGCCGCATTCAAGTTAAGATTGCCCGGAAAATAACTCCCGATTTTGCTGACCCTCACTCGGCCTCTCCCGTGAGGATCAGGAGTTAAGGCGAAGTTATTTTGCGTGTGATATCTCTGTCAGTGACCTCGAAAACAAACTACAATGATGGTCAGATTGAGCCGAAACGAAGTGAGACGTGCCAGAATGCGAGCAAGCTTTTTTGTTTCCGTAGCGATTATGGCTGGCGTCGTGACGTCGATTGTTGCTCCCGGTCCAATTGCATGGGCTCAGAGTGTTGACGATTCGAGTTCGCAAAAGGCAATCGAGACCAAGCCGGCCAAAGCACAAGACGAGCCCGAACCGATCACGGTAAGTCTTGCGGATGGCACTTTGGAGCTGACAGCGTCGGGCGCTTGGAAAAAGGTCGATCCGGCGACCCGCATTATCGAAGCGGAGTTCGCCGTTCTGGCAGTTGACGGGGACTCGCGAGACGGCCGCTTGACGATCATGAGGCGCGGGGGGCACGATCCAGGACAACTTGATCCGCTGGCAGCGGCAACTAATGCAACCTGACGGCTCGGCGACGAAAAACGATGCGCCGGCGGAACAGAAAGAGATTGCCGGAGTCACGGTACAGTTCTTTGACGCCAGCGGATCTTTTCTAGAACAGCGCGGCCCCCAAACTCCAATCCGAGAATTGCCGAACTTTCGGGTTTTGGGGGCGATCATTGAAACGCCCACCGTCGGCAATTACTTCATCAAGCTCTACGGTCCCAAAAACACCATCGACCAGAACAAAGAAGCGTTCGACAAAATGATCGACAGTCTAAAGCTTATTAAGAAAGATTAGCAGACCGTTGAAAAAGGCCCGTTATCCCCGCGAAGACGCATCATCCCCGCGAAAACCCAACATCCCGGCAAAGACCCGTCATCCCCGCGAAGGCGGGGATCCACCCTTTGAAAAATCAGGATCGCATGCAAAACAACTTCGCCTTAAATTCTCGCCCCCAAGGCAAAGGTCAGGAGAGGATTAACCAAAGCGAGAAGTTATTTTACGTGCGACCGTTACACTTCAATCGAATAATGAGTCATACATCAGCCTGGATCCAAGGACTATGCGGCGCCGTGTTGTGGTTTGTCGCGTCTTACGTCGGTTCGGCCCAAGCCCAAGACGACTTGTGGTGCCATTTCCCCGGCAGCGGCGAAGGTGTTGGGAAGGGCAAACGGATCGTGTTGATTTCCGGCGACGAGGAGTACCGATCCGAGGAGTCGTTGCCGATGTTGGCCAAAATCCTCGCGACTCATTACGGGTTTGACTGCACGGTGTTGTTCGCGATCAATCCGAAAGACGGCACGATCGATCCGAACAATCAAGAAAACATCCCTGGAATGGCCGCCTTGGCCGACGCAGATTTGGCCGTGATCGCCCTCCGCTTCCGCCACTTGCCCGACAAGGACATGGAGTACTTCGCGGATTTTCTGGATGCCGGAAAACCGTTGGTCGCGTTAAGGACATCGACCCACGCATTTCGATACCCGGCCGACAGTGACAGTGCCTATGCCGCGTACAGCTACGACAATCCAAAATGGTTGGGCGGATTCGGCAAACAGGTCCTGGGCGAGACTTGGGTCAATCATCACGGGGCACATAAACAGGAAAGTACACGCGGCGTCATCGAAGCGGCGAACCAAGACCATCCAATTTTGCGCGGCGTGAAGGACGTTTGGGGTCCGACCGACGTCTATGGGATTAATGGCTTGCCGGAGGGCGCAGCGGTCTTATTGCGCGGAGAAGTCCTAGCTGGCATGGACCCTCAAGATCCCCCGGTTGTCGGCAAGAAGAATGAGCCGATGATGCCCATCGCATGGGCACGAGCTTACGACAACCCGTCGGGGAAGCCCTCCAGGATCTTTTGCACGACAATGGGAGCGTCGCAGGATTTTCTGTCCACCGGCCTCCGACGGTTGGTCGTCAACGCCTGCCTTTGGTGTCTGGGGGAAGGCGAAAAAATCTCGGAACAGAACAATGTCAAGATTGTTGGGGATTACCAGCCCACGCCGTTTGGATTCGATGGTTTCACCCGAGGCGTTCACCCTCACGATCTCTTGTCAAACAATGTCAACTGACGGTCGTGGGCCAATTTGCTGTAGGTCGAACAGTCTCTGCCCGACAAACCTTGCTGTGGGTCGGTCCGTCTTTGCCCGACAGACAATGACAATAGATGTTGCGGTCTTATTTCAGACTAGTGCTTTGTCGTGTCTTAGAATTGGGGTTGTGTGCCACTGGCTTCGCCAGTGCGGGTCGGCAATACACGACGCTCATGTACACGGGCACAGCCAGTGGCACCCCAAAATTAAAACTAGACACGGCACAAGCCCGCTGCCTAGCCCACGGCGCAAATGACACCGAACGGTTCGGCGTTGTGCGATCGGTCCCGCAACAAACGTGAGAAGTCCATGGCCGCCGGTGGCCATCGATGGCCGTCGAACGCTTTGCACGATTGACTGGTAAGTAAGCGTTCACGGGTTAACAATGCGTTGTCCACGTTTTTAGGATCGCACGCAAAATAACTTCCCGGTTTTGTCGACCCTCTCCTTAACCTCTCCCGTGAGGGCGAGGATTTACGGCGAAGTTATTTTGCGTCCGATCCTTAGGGGTCAGGCACATCCGCCTTGGGCGGATTGAGCCAGACCCCAGCTCGTGAACTGTTGCACTGGTAACATGACGACCATCTTCATAATTGCCGCGGCGGCGCTCATCGTCTTTCAGTTCCTCCTAGTTGTTTGGTTTGTCTTAGGCACGCGGCGGAATTTCCCGACCACAAGCGGCAGGTTGTCGGCGGCGGTTGTTTTGTGTTGTCGCGGAGCCGATCCGTCGTTGCCACGATGTTTGGAATCGATCGACGCACAAACCCAACGTGATTTGAAATGTGTCTTGGTGACCGACTCGGAATCGGACCCAGCCGTTGAAGCGCTGATCCGTCACCGGGCGAAGAATCCGCAGTCTTGCATTCAACATCGAGTCGCGCAAATTGACAACGACCGCTGCAGTCTCAAGTGCAATTCACTGGTGTACGCGTCCGACGAGTACCTCGAACACGCTGAGGTCCTGATGCTGATCGATTCGGACGTCGTGCCGCCGTCGAATTGGGCTGGACAAATGGTTGGGGCGATTGACAGCACCGGCGCGGCCGCAGTATTTGGAGCCCCGTGGTTTGAACCTCAACGCGGCTCGATCGGCTCGTGGGTTCGGCACGTTTGGAATGCGGCGGCGATGGTGCAAATGCACGTCTATCGCGTTGCTTGGGGAGGGTCGCTGGCCATTCGTTCGGATGCCTTCCGGACGTCCAATCTGGAGTCGGCGTGGTCAAAGTCTCTTTTCGAAGACGTGTTGTTGTACGACTATTTCCGCGATCGGGGATTGAGCGTCGTTCCGGTGTCCGGGTTGTTTTTGACGTGCAACGAGCGTTGTTCGGTTTACTCGGCGCGGCAGTGGATCACCCGCCAACTGTTCGATATGCGGCTCTATCATTCCAAATGGCTGGCCGTCTTGGGACACGCATTGTTGTCGGCCGTGATCCCCTGGGGACTCATCGTTTTGGCGATCGTTGGAGTCGCGAGAGGTGATGCGACAGCCGGCCTTCGAGCATTGATCGGCTTCCTCGCACTGCAACTTTCCAATGCCGGGCTATTGCTCTGGATTCGGAGCCGTGTCCACGAATGTGGTTTGACTGGCCAAGACCGTGGGGATTTCCCCCAGAGTACGATTGCGCTGGCGGCCCGCTATTGCGTACTCGTCCCGCTGGTGCAGGTCTTGCATTTCTGGGCATCGATCCGAGTTTGTTTCCAACGCCGGGTCACTTGGCGTGCCATCGATTATGTCATTCACCGTCCATTTGACGTTCGCCGGCTATTCTACAACCCGTTCGTTCCGCACCGCGACCAAACGGCTGCGGGGAGTTCCGTGGACTAAGGATCGCACGCAAAATAACCTCCCGTTTTGTCGACCCTCTCCCTAAGCCTCTCCCGTGACGTCGAAGATTTACGGCGAAGTTATTTTGCGTCCGATCCTAACTGACCTTGTCCGAACGATATGCAATCGGCTGGATCGAACCGGTACCAAATCGCTTAAGATGCCTAGCAGCCCGTGAAAAGAGTAGCGGAACGGCGCGAGCCGTCCGGTGGCGTTGGCATCCACACGGCGAATTACCGGGCGGCTTGCGCCGCTCCGCTACAATCACCAGCGGTGCACACATATTTCAATAGTCTGCTAGGGCGTTGAGGGGTCATATGCTGCAGGTCGGGCTGTCCCCGCCCGACAGGTGACGCTGTAGGTCGCGCAGTCCCTACCCGACGGATGTCGCCCAAACATGGCCGTCCCAAGTGAAATGACCGCACTTCCCTTCGGCGATTCGTCTGGCGTTTTTTGCGTTCCAGTTTAAGATAGAACAGGTATGCTCCGCACCGACTTGGAGTGTGCTTGCAAATCCTTGGGGTCTTTTGACCGAAATCCTGCGTGATTTGCAAACACTCTCTTAGCCAGCGAGCAAGACCGATCGACCCGATCCCTTGCACGATCTCATCCCATGGCGACTGATGTAGAGCTGACTTCAGACGAGCACGCGATGTTGCTGCGTTGTGAAACGGTCTTGGATTATCACTTCACCGATCGGCGATTGCTGCGATCCGCTTTGGTGCATGCTTCGAGTTCGGGAACGCGACTGGAGTCGAACGAACGGCTTGAGTTCCTGGGCGATGCCATCCTAGGTATGGTCGCCAGCGAAATGCTGTTCCAGCGGTTTCCACAAAGTTCCGAGGGGGACTTGACCGAAGTGAAATCAAAAATCGTCAGCCGCACCGCTTGCGCTCGTGTGACTCGGCGAATCGGTTTACAACGGTTCATGCTCTTGGGAAAAGGGATCAAGCGGGCCAACAAGACACCTGACTCGTTGTTGGCGAACGTTTTCGAGTCTGTGATCGCAGCGATTTACCTCGACGGTGGATTCAATGCCGTCAAGGAATTTGTCGGGCGAAACCTGGAACCTGAAATCGAGGAGACGTTGGCCGGTTCCACGGAACGCAATTTCAAATCAGAACTGCAACAGTATTGTCAGCGTGTCTTCAGTGAATCCCCGACCTACGATCTGATGCGGGAAAAGGGGCCCGATCACAATAAGATGTTTGCCGTCGTGGCGGTCGTCGGCTCGCGTCGATTTGCACTGGCCTGGGGATCCAACAAAAAACATGCCGAACAACGAGCGGCGGCCAACGCGCTGGCTGAACTCGACAACTCCCCGCCCCCCTACGTCGGTGATTTGGGGAGTTGAATTATGCGACGTCGCGATTGTCATGCGTTGGACAAATTCGCACCCCGCCCAACAACTGACACAATGTCTTTGGCGGCGCCTCGACCGCTTTAGGCAATCCAGGGAAGCATGAGCGTCGCCAGGCCGAGCACCAGAAAAAAACCGCACATGTCGGTCACCGTCGTCAACAATGGCCCCGAGGCAATGGCGGGATCTACGTTGAATCGCTTCAAGACCAAAGGAATCATTCCCCCAATCGAAACCGCGACCATCGTGTTCAAGCCCAGTGCCACACCAACCACCAGACCGAGGATCGGATTCCCTTTCCAGGCCCAGGCAACCAAGCTGATTAAGCAGCCGATGCGACACTGCCGTTGATCAAACCTACGAGAATTTCCTTCATCCAGACTCGCCACACGTCGCAAGGCCGAATCAGACCCAGATTGAGTTTGCGCAGCGTCACCGCGACGGCTTGACTGCCCGAACAGCCGCTCATGTCGGAAATGATTGGCAGAAACACCGCCAAGGCGATCACCGCCGATATCGTGTCTTGGAAAGCCGCGATCACGCTGGCGGCGATCATGTTGAGCACGATATTGATGCTGAGCCACGCCAGGCGTCTGCGAGAACGAACCACCAACGGCATCGAGCGAATCTCTTCGCCGCCGACGATCCCTTGCGACTTCATGTAGTCGCTGTCTTGCCGGGCCGCCCAGGCATCGGCAACCGCCGACTGCTGTACCACGCCCACCAATTGTCCGGCGTCGTTGACCACGGGCACGCCTAGAAAATGGTGTGCCCCAAACAACTCAACCAATTCATCCAACGGAGTCTGGTCGCTCACGGAAACCGGGTTGGGAATCATCTGAGAAGACGCGTCGGCGTCATTGTCGGCCAACAACAGATCGCGCAATCGCAAGACGCCGGTCAGTTTGTCGTCGGCGTCGCATACATAAGCATATTGAATGTCGTAATCTCGGTACTCGTATGCCCGCTGCCGCATATCGCTGATAATTTGAGCGACCGTGAGATTCTGTCGATATTGCAAAAGCTCGGTGACCATCAGGCCGCCAGCGACGTCATCGTCGTAGGCGATCAACGTTCGCGCGTTTGCCGCCTGTTCCGGCTCCATGTGACCGAGAATCGTCGTCGCTTCGGCCTGGTCCAGGTCTCCGATCAAGTCGGCTTGGTCGGCGCTGGGCAACTCTGCCAGAATGGCCGCCGCGTGTTCCGGTTCTACCGACTCGATCAAGTCGACCGCTTGGGCGTCGGACAACTGACTCACCAGGTCGGCGGCCTCGTGCGGTGTCAGCGCGCTAATGAGGCGAGATTTTTGTCCCGCGTTCAAAAGAGAAATGGCCCGCGGCACTTCGGAATCCGGCAGCGCCTCCAAAAACTTCTGCAGAGCCAGCGGGTCACCCTCGTCCGCCAACTCCGCCAGGCGCTTCCAAGTATCGTCGCTTGTCAATTCAACGGTTTGTGATTCAAAACTCATCGATGCATTCCTACAAAGTAAGGCGTGGACTTCTCCCGTAGGATTGGCGTCTGATCGCTAGTAGTTGAAGCGGATGCCGCGGTTTTGCAATAGGTCGGCTAGTTTTGCCGCCGACTCATAGGGGTGAGCGTCCATGCCGGCCAACACGGCGCCTTGGACATTGTCGAGTCGATCATCGACAAAGAAAATCCGATTGGGTGGTACGCGGGCGGCTGTGATGGCCGCACGATAGACTGCAGGCTCCGGTTTCATCGCGCCGACTTCGAAGCTCAAAATAGCCGGTCGGAACAATGCTTGAACGATCGGGAATTTCGTGCAGACTAACTGCCAATGGGCCTCGCACGTGTTGGACAACAATCCCATCGGTTGGCCTGTTGACGCTAAATTGGAAATAAGAGGCACGATCGACTTGTTCAGCCAAAAGATGTCGCTTCCGGCGCGAATCAAGTCGTCACAATCGAATCGCCGCCCGGTCGCTGCCGATAGCGCCGCACAAAACTCTTGGCTGGTGAGTGCTCCCATTTCCAGTCGACGCTGCAGATCGTTCTCAAAGACGAGTCTCCAAACGAGTTCGACATCGAGGCCGACGACTTCAGCCATCTGCTGAGCCGCGCGGCGGTGAGAAAAATTCAAGACGACATTGCCCAAGTCAAAATAGACAAATTGTGGAGGTAACGTTTGCGTCATGGACTTTGGATTCATGAAATCACTCAGAACGATGGCGGTGAAGCGCATTCGTGTTCGAACGTCACGCAGCGGGATCACTGGCCATGGGCCGGGCAGTCTCTGCCCGCAAACGATGGCCATTAATAAACGACCCACGTCGAAGGCCCCCCGACCGCAAGTCGAATGTTAGACCGGGGAACGAAAATGCAACAGGGGAACCCAGCCGATCTCACCAAATTTCAACTCGTGGTTCACGTCCCAGGAACGCATTCCGCATTTGAATGACTCTGGCCGTGCCCCACATCAGAGCGTGAACGCTTTGCCGACGACTCAGTGGCGACCTGTTGGTACACACCCGACGTGCCAGATTTGACGAATCTCTGGATTCCCATCTGCGCGGGAATGACGGTTTGTTATTTGGACTAGATCGGGTAGTCCCCGCCCGCCAGATTATCGCCATTGATTTGGATCGCACCTGGAGAGACCCGAGACGAATTAAGCCATTGATGAATGTCCGCGTGGAAGGACCAGGCCACCGGTTAGAAAGCGCTAGTTGACTGGGATGAACGCATCGATTACCATCTTGGTTGAACGGTCAATCAATATGAAAAAACACCAAGAAACACGTGAAAAGCTGATTTTGACGGCGTTCGACCTGTTCCACCGGCAGGGATATTCTGCGACCGGTGTGGCACAGATTCTCAAGGCGGCTGACGTCAACAGCGGAAGCTTGTATTACTTTTTCCCAACAAAGGAAGATCTTTTGGTCGCGGTTTTGGAATGGTGCAAGGAAAACCTTTGGCCGGAGATTGTCCAGCCCGTATTTGATCGAATTTCCGACCCCGTTGAACGGATTTTTGGCGTGCTCGACGGTTATCGGCAAATGTTGATCATGACCGACTGTAATCGGGGTTGTCTGATCGGCAATCTGGCATTGGAACTTGCCGACACGCATCCCAAGGTCCGAAAGTTGTTAGCGGACAATTTCACGGGTTGGTTTCGGGCTATCGAGACTTGTTTGGATGCGATTTCCGATCGCCTACCCGAGCAAGTAGACCGCCCGAAGCTTTCGATGTTTGTGCTGACAACGATGGAGGGCGGGATCATGTTGGCCCGTTCGTACAAATCGCTTGAGCCGTTCGACAACGCCGTGACGCAATTGCGAGATTATGTCGAGCGGCTATTGGCCGACGGCACGAGTTGGTCGGCGCCGGCGACCTGAGTTGCACAAGTTGAATTCGCTCGAATCCATCATTGATTCGTTTTCCAATTGAAAGGCTATTATGAATCGGAAACTCTTCCTGGTCTTCATTTCAGCATTTCTGGTAGGCAGTGGTTTGTACTGCGCAAGTCGTGACCGATTCGAGCGACACTTGGGAGACTCCGTTGTATCGGGCTAGTTTATTCGCTGCCGAGAAATCGATTCGGCTCAACGAAATTGGTGACGCGGCATATTGGCTCGAGCAAGCTCCCGAAGATTTGCGTGGCTGGGAATGGAACTATTTGCGGCGCATGATCGATGAATCGGCGCTGGTCGTTCCCCTAACGGATGAGGACGTGATTGCCCTGGACATCTCACCGGATGGTCACCTGCTGGCGACGGCCGATTTATCCGGTGCGGTTCGGTTGCGTCGCTTGCCAGATTTGGAAGTCGTTCGTGAAATTCGCGGCCATGCAACCTCAGTTTACAATCTTTGCTTTTCGGCGGATGGTCACCGATTGGCGACGGTTTCGCGCGATGCGACGTCGCGTGTATTCGACATCGAGTCCGGCGACGAGGTCTCCCAACTCAAACTCGACAATCCCGGCGTGGCCGCGGTGGCGTTTTCACCGGACGGCCAACGCGTCGCTACATGCACGTGGTTCATGACAAAAAATCCGTTCGGCGTTTTTGGCGTCGTTTGGATTTGGAATCCCAACAACGGCGAGGTCATCTCGCGCAACGTCGTGGGCGTCAAGCCGCTCGATTCCATTGCGTGGTCCGCCGACGGACAGACGATAGCGGTCGGGTCGTGGGATGGCCTGATTCACATTCTGGACGCAGACGGAAAACCACTTCGCGAGATTCGATTGCCGGAAGACGGCGCTTATACGGCGGTAATCGCAATCGCATTGAGCCCTGATGGGACCCGTGTCGCGGCCGGCTCCAAGGATCGTACGGCCAAAATCTTCTCTGTCGAGGACGGGTCCCTGCTGGCGACGATGACCGGCCACGGTGGGTTTGTGACCGAAGTGGCGTTTGGTGACGCGGGCAAGACTTTGTATTCCGCCAGCACCGACGGAACGCTTCGCAGTTGGCATTCGGAGAGCGGTAAGCCGATCGCGGTTTTGCGCGGTCATACCAAGGGGGTGACCGCTTTCGACACCACGCCCGACGGCACGTCGATCATCAGCGCGTCGACCGATGGGACATTGCGCTCGTGGCGGACGACGCAGTCATTCGGCGGCGGCTTGTCGTTTCGAACCGAGGTCGGAGGAACCTTTGCGACAACCTTCTCAAACGATGGGAGCTCCGTGTATTTGGCGTGTTATAACGGACACGTTCAGCGATATAGTGCAGTCACCGGCCAATTGATGCAAGATTGGACCGCCCATCCGGACTCGTCGTGCAACACCGTTGCCATCAGCGCCGACGGCACCCGGTTGCTGACGTGTTCTTGGGACAAGACTGCCAAACTTTGGCAGGCGGACGACCACTCCTTGCTCAAAACCTTTGACGCCGGTGCAGGCGTGTATCACGGTAGTCTGTCGGCGGATGGAAAGCACGTTGCGTTATGCGTCGGAAAGTCGCTTCAACTTTGGGACGCCGATTCAGGAGCGAAGTTGTTTGAACGTGAGGCCACCGACACCCTCACCGAGGCAGACTTCAGTCCAAACGGCGCGCTCGTCGCGACGCCATCGCAAGACAAGTCCGTTTATCTGTGGTCGACGGACAACGGAGATCGCATCGCCGCGTTTGACGGACATGCGGCCGGCGTGAACTGTGTTGCCTTCTCACACGACTCGACGATCCTGGCAAGTGGTGACGCAAAGGGCCGAGTCGTTTTGTGGAATGTGGCGAAACAAAAGTCCATCGAACAATACTCGGCCAGCGATCAAGCGATCTTTCGACTCGATTTTAGTCAAGATGATTCGCGTTTGGCGGTTGCCTCGAACGGAATCGCGCTCATCAATCCGCGCTGCCCAGGCATCTGGCTACGGTTCTATCCGCAAGACGACTCCATTTGGCATCTGTCGTTTGATCCCGCGGGCCGAAAGCTCGCCAGTTGCACGACGGCCGGTTCGATCGTGATTCTGGACGGAGGCGTTTCGGAAACCGATTCATCGCAAATACCCGCCTCGTCAGCTCAATGACCTCCTCGCCACGTTGAAGAATTCGCCAGAACAGACTTGTCAAAGTCGTCAAATTGTTTCGCGCGATATCGAAGCAGTTCTTGAGCGGCCCGATAACGAGAACCGATTCCCGGCTGTGGAATCAGCCCGCCTCCCAAAATGATCATGGCCAAGGCAATCACCGCCAGCCGCTCTCGCGGTCGAATCTGCAGCGCCAATGAATCCGAACGTCGCGCCCCCAGGAAAATCCGAGAATACGTTTGCAACACTGCGATGCCATTGAAGGCCGCCGCCAGAATCACCAGGATCCCGACTTGCGGCGCCAACTGAACCGCCCCGTCGACCAGCAATTCAGTTCCGACAAATCCAAGCGTTCCCGGAAATCCGACGCTGGCCAGGCCGGTCAATAGAAATAACACAGCCAATACGGGAGTTTGTTGCCCAATGCCGTGAAAGTCCGCCAGCGAGATGCGCCCCATCCGCGCTTCCACCGAACGCAGCGTCAGGCCAAAGCCCGTCAGCGCCAGTCCCACCGAGAACCAAACGCAAAGAGCCCCGGTCAAACCAACCGGCGAAATCGTATCGATGCCAACCAGGATCAAGGCCGAATGGCTCAAAAATAAGTAGCAAAAAAACCGGCGAGCCTCTCGTTGCACCAACGCCATTCCCGCCGCGTATACCGCCGTCGCCAGGCACAACACCGCCACCAGTTTCAACGCCCATTCCGGCGAATTGGGAAGCACCAATCGCATGAATGCATACACACCAGTCATCGGCATCGTGAACAACAAAGCAGTGCCCAAGGTCGCTTGTTCATATAGATGCGTCATCCAGCAGTGAAATGGCGCTACGCCTAAACGAATCAATACCCCAAGCGTCATTATTGCAACGGCTGGCGCCGATGGCGTCCCGGTTTCAAGGTCTCGTGCGACCAAGCCCCAACCCATGGCCAACAAAATCAGCGATGCCGCCATGTGACCGACAAATAATCGAGCTTGTCCTCCATGCCTGCGCAATTCTGACAATGGGGCCAACGTACTGACGGCCAACAATGCGATGAGCAGCCACGGTTGTCGCGTACACATCGTCGCCAGTGACACGGTTAGCAGGACCAGAGCTCGCGAAAACGAAAACCGCCGAAGCTTGGTCCGCAACGTAGCGAAAATCGTCAGCAAGAATTGACCGCTGACCAGAACGATCAACGGACTGCTGAAACGATCGATTTCGAGCCATTGGCGGCCAAACAATGCTTGGCTCCAAGACCACCGATCGAAGCCCCGATCGGCTTGTCCCAAATTGAAGTCGATCCAAGCGGCCAGACAACTGATCAGCGACGCCCCGCAAAACCACAGCGTCGCTCTGCGCGAACGCTCGGTATTGTGGATGCGCGCAACCCAGATCGCTCCGCAAAGCGGTGCCAGCAGCGCCGTCGTCAACCAACAGAAATGCAGTTCCACGTCACAACAACTCTTCTAAAACATGAGTCGACGGTTGAACTCGGTCCGATTTGCGAGACTGTCCACCAGATAAAAAGTCGGTCCAGCGGCGCTCCCACCGATCAAACATCCGGAACACACGCAAAAAGGGTTGGGCGACGTATTCGGACAACGCCACATCCAACCCGCCACGTTCCAAGCCAAACCGGTACAAGGCATCGCCCAATCGGACGGGCAAATGTTGCCAAAAGCCGCTCAGCGGGTTTGAGGTGACCACCGATGGCGTTTTCCAGTCCATGGTAGTCGTGCAGCAGACTCGGAGCGCGAATCAGTTGTAACGTTCGCAGACAGGCGTGGCCGATCATATGGACCAATGGCAAATATCGGAATCCAAGTCCAATTTCGGCCACGATGATCCCCACCTGAGTCATCGAGGCAAACGCCAACGCACTTTTGATGTCGGTTTGCACCCGCGCCGACAGCATGCCCACCGCGACCGTCGCAAGCCCCAAAGCAACCACGATCGTCGATAGCAACCAGGAACTCGCCAGAATGGGGCTGACGCGAAGCAACAAGAACGCTCCCAAATGAACCGAAGAGCGCTCCGTAAAACACGGCGCTCGATGGCGTCGGCCCTTCCATCGCTCGAGGCAGCCATCCGCAAAACGGAATCAATGCCGACTTGCCGGCGGCGGCGATCAATAACAACAGCCCAACCACCATGGCTTGCGCCCCTGACATCGCTGCGTGACCGTACGGCCACGACTCCACACCCATCATCCGGTCAAACTCACCTTCGCCTGTCAGCCGGTGCATCACCACCGCCGCGATCAAGAAGGCGGCATCGGCCAGCCGATAGACGATCCACACCCTCAGTCCGTTGCGGACCGGCGCTGTACGCTCGTGAAAGAAGGCGACTAATAGGGCAGATGAGAGACCCACCAACTCCCAACCGGCAAACAACATCTCGATCGTTCCGGCAATCAACGAAACGATCATTCCCAGCTTGAAAACCGCAAACAATAGAAAAAACCGGGTGTAGCCCGGCTCGCGATGCATGTAGGCACTGGCAAACGTGCTGACGGTTCCGCACAACACAAACGTGAGAATGACCATCGGGGCCGACAGGCGGTCAAACACGCACACAAACTTGAACCTGAATCCCTCGGCCGGAATCGAAACCCATTCACCCAAGTCGACGGCGACGTGACGGGTCCCCACACACAACATGATCAACAGGATCGTCGTCGAGGCCAGCAGGCCGGTCACGACGGCGGCTTGGGTGAGAATCCGCTGCCATCGCTCGTTCAGCGGCATTCCAAACAACAGCGGCAGCCCCAGCAGCCCCAATAACACCGTGGGACTGACGAAAATCGCGATGCCAAGGACTTGCGTAATCAGATCGACGGTAATCGGCAAGAAGGCCCCCTTTTATCCTGACGCGACGGCTGATGATGCGGTTGCGATCTCGGCGTAGCCCAAGTGATCGCGCGAACCGCGATACCAATCCGCGCTGCTGGGAACCGACGGCAGTTGTGTCGACGTTGGATGATACGGCTCGAATCGTCCTTGGCAAAAAAAGTGGATCGCCGCCGAATGGGGATCCAATAGCGCCAGTTGAACCCACTCGTTTCGACACATCGCTGCAATCGTTGGGTCTCGTTGCCATAACGACATCATCGTTGCCGGAGTTGTTTCAATGATGCATAACAGACGGACCGGTTCGTGGATTTCGGTCATTTGCCAAGGTAATCCCGTTCGCAAGTCGCTGGCCGCGCCGTCCATCACTCCCAGCAGGCCCGTGATGTTATGCGGCAACTTGGTCCCGCATCCCCAGCCGGGGGGATCGGTGTAGGAAAAGTAGTATTCCAGATTGATGCCTCCACAAACCGGAAAGACGGCAGCCAACACCCGGGCCAGAATATCGCTTTGCGAGTCGTCTTGGGTTGGATCGTACGAAACCAAGAAGGCTCTCCGATCCAGAAACAGATGTTGGGTTCGCAGGCGTCGGCCGACCACGCAGATCGCATTGGTAGCGTGTCCGTACTCCGGTCGGACTTGCGAAAAGTCCTCCGCGCGGGCTTCGACGTGTTTTAATGCCGCCTCCGGTGACAGCGACAGGCTGGCCGATTCAAAACGGCGACATCGTTCGTGCGCGTCGCGTCGGCGAGTTTCCTCCAAAGCGATTTGAGCCTGCTGTAACCGCATCGCGTGCGAATCGGGGACTCGGTCCAAATCAAAATACTCAACCGCATCGTTGCAGGTGTTGTGGTAAGCGGCGACAAATACGATGCCGTCGGCCAATGTCAAACCCCGTTCGGCCAGCCTCGCGCGGACGTGGCGACCGTTGGCCATCTGAACAAAGGCCCGGGCGTTCGGACCGCCGCGTCCTCCGCCGCACGCTCCGCAATCGTGAGCCGATTCGTGCGGGTTGTTCAGGCTCGTTGAACCATGCCCGACGATCAGGACCAACGGCGCGAAGTGCGATACCAATCCGATATCTTGCAGCGTTCGCTGAACGATGTCCGCCATTTCGTCAACGGTGTAACCGAGGTGACCCTCCTTGTCGCCCGTCATCGCTTCGGATCGTTCCAACAGCAACTCGGTCCGAGGCGGTGCGCGGAGAAAACCGCCGACGAAACTGCGAAGGCGCGACGCCAATCGCGGAAACAAAGTCCGTACGACAAGCAAGACCAACGCCGGCGGGCCAAGCAACGCTGACAACACGGCGCCCACGGTAAATGTGCGGCTGCCCATGTGCAACTGATGACGGGTCGAGCCAATCCAGCGACGAATGTTCAAGCGTCGCTGATGATCGGCTATGAAGTCCACGGCAACCTGCTCGCGCACAAAATGCTGGGGGCGAATCACGACAGGACACAGCGGGACGTAGTGCGCATCAAGTGCGCCTCGATAATACATGGCCACCCCAAAAAAACCTGCCACTCCAAACGTTTGACAGTCGGGCGCAACCTCTTCCAAATGCCGCCGAAACGATTCAGAGCGCTCGTCGATGCAGCAGACAACCTGGAAGCTCGGCCGGCAATCCGTACAAGGTTCGCTCGAACGCTTCGCGCAGGATGCTGGGGCGCTCTGCTGGTGAGCCGAAATGGCGTCGAGCGTCTGGATGCGATGACGCCGTTCCAGGGCCTGATGAAAGACTCGCCGTCGATCGACTCCGCTAAACCGTTCGATTTCGTGAATCAACACTTGCCATTCGAGCTTGGCGAGCCGGAACAGATCGCTCGGTTTCCATGCCAAGACTTGAGCGAGTTGAAACAGTAAATGAGCTCGCTGGCTTTCGCTGGGGGGCTGGACGCGCGGAAGCAGCCGCAGAAGTTCTCCCCGCACTTCCGACAACGGTCCCGCTATAGATGTCTGTTCGCGGAGTATGTAGGTGATCGCATGCCGCTCCAGAATCATCCGAACCGCAACATAGTCGATCAAACTGCCGGTCGGAATCTGGTGGACGACTCGATCGCCCCGCGATTCAAGTTGCCAAAACATGCCGGCCCAACCGCGCAGACTCAACATCGTCGCCTCGAGATATTCGCGACGCTCCCCCTCTTCGAAAATCCCCAACTGAGTGAGCGACTGCGCAATCGACTCCAAAGCGCTCATGCCGCGACTCGCCAAGCCACGCACCTCTCGCCGAAGTCCTCGTAGCCATCGTTCCAAAAGCGGTGCAGACGCGGCATAGTAACGGACAAACGCCGCGAAGAACCCTTCGGATCGATGCGGCAAGGGCCAATGTGCGATGCCCTGATCGAGAAACGCCGCCGACAGCCTGATCAGCGGTTCGTTAACCAGTAGATCGGTGTCGCTGCCGGTAATTTGCAGCAACAGATCGCGGTGGCGAACGGGTAGGGCCGGGCGGCTCGCCGACGGACTGATACCGTGCGCGCCGTGACGGCATATCAGCCACAACCAGTGCAGGCAAAACGATTCCCAAGTCCACTCGTCCCATCGCTCGATCGATTTCACATCAAATTCGTCGAACAAGTTTCGCAGCGATTGTTGCACGCGAGGTTCCGCGTCCGCCTGCCCATGACGTAGATCGCGCATCACCCATCGCCGAGTCTCGTCGATCACCCGCCGTTTGACCGCGGCGGGCGTTTCCGGGTGAAATCGACGCAGCGCGTCGGTCTCCACCAAATGCCATTTCAGTTCGTTTTGCCGGGCCGTTTGCAGCGGCCGCTGAAGCATGGCCAAACGCAAAAAGAATCGCGTTCCCATGCGGCCCACCAATACGTCCGCCGCGTCTCCCAAGTCGTCTAACAACGACGCTTCCAGATCTTCAACCGTAAACCGTTCGCTCGCCAACAGGCGATGATACTGTTGCTCCGACAGATACGGCTCGCAACCAAACGTTCGAGCGCCGGCGCGAACGGCCTCGTGAAAGGGTAAATGTTCGAACGCGTGCAGCGTGTTATGATGAATGAAGACCGTGATCGGTCCCTGAGCCGGCAACAGATGCGCCGCATGCCGAATGATTTGCGCGATATCGTCCAACTCCGTCACCGACGGCTGGATGGCATCGATTCGGCCCTCGGCCCGAAACCCCATGAAAGTGACCAGAGCATTCCGGTAGCGACTCGGACCATCGTCCTACCTGCTTTCACATATAGACAAAGCGTCACAGGGCGCCTTGCGGATCCTTGATTGGGGCGATCCTACACGTTCCTACCATCCGGTCAATATCAATGCTCAGCACCCACCGCCATCCGCCCCGCACATTCCGTCCTAGTGCACTTTCAGTACTTAATTTTGGGGTGCCACTGGTTGTGCCAGTGTACATGAGCGTCGTGTATTGCCGACCCGCACTGGCGAAGCCAGTGGCACACAACCCCAATTCTATGACCTGACAAAGCACTAGTTGTCTCGTATTGACCGATCGGCTGATCAACGTATAAGCTCTTGATAGCAGTTTTCCCCCGTTTCCGACGGCCGGGCCGTTTTTACGTCGACTTCAGAGCCATGACCACGCAGAACAAGCCCAGACCCATCTTGCCCGTCAGCGCCAAGCAATCCGATCAGTCCGACGACCCGTTCGGCGCCGCTCATTCCCTATATCAAGCCGCTGTTGATCAGCGTGGGAATCATCGTCGGCGTGGTGCTGATCTATGCCTTGTGGGCGTCCAATCGCGAGGGGCGCGAGGCGGCAATGGAACGAGTTCAGCATTGGTTTCCTAAACGCACTCAATAACAATTCGCCCGATCCGCTGTCGGACGTTGGCGAGCGATACCCCAATGCGCAAGCCGGCTTGTGGGCTGATCAAGTGGCCGGAGACTTGTACTTGGAGCGAGGGCTTTCCGAGCAGCTCACCGACCGTGACGCCGCGCAACGTTCGATCGAACACGCCAGAGACAAGTACGAGTCGATCGTCAATTCCTCAATCGACAAATCCAATCTCCTATATCAACAAGCCAAGTATTCGTTGGCGTACGCGACCGAGGTCCTTGGGGACTATGCCGTGGCCAACGAGATGTATAGCGAATTGTTGAAGGATCAGCCGAAGACACCATTTGCTTCACTGATTCGTCGCGGACAGACGCGCTGCAAGCTGGGCAAAGAAACAGAATTCCACAAATCCTTCCGCGACTACGACTTCGAGGTCTCCACACCGGCGCCCGGCAACGCACTTCCGGAACTTCCCGATATTCGCCTGGCGATTCCTCCAGAAGAATTGAATCAGCAAACACCACCCGGCAAAGGCTCCGGAGCGCAGGGAGCTCCCGCCGAGAAGATGACGACGTCGCCGCCGCCTATTCCGCCCGCCGATACGGTGTCGCCGCCAGTCGATACCGTGCCGCCAGTGCAGAAGGTTCCGGCAACCGACAAGTCGACGGACAAGAACGCCGCGCCTCCCGCAGACAAGAACGCCGCGCCTCCGGCGGACAATGCGACGCCACCCAAAACTGATGACCCCGCACCCGCTCCGCCATCGGGTGATTCGACCACAGACCAAAAGCAATCCGATGGCGACGGTGGGTAGTTCAGTCATTCACAGTAGGCCGGTCAGTCCCTGACCGACAAATAATAGCCAAAGACGTAACCGACTTACGTCGACTTCGCCCACTACCCCTTAACCAATCTTCTTCGACGCCGAAACTTCGTTTCCGTTCTCGAGGTCGCCGCCATGCTAAGTTGGTGGGATCGAACTTGCCTGTCGCTTCAGTTCGGATTGCGCCCACATTCGCTAGGCCTGAAGGGCGAGTTGATTGCGCGGCGGTTTCTGCAGCGACGAGGACTGAAGGTCGTAGAGCACTCTCTCC
>CAWDMH010000033.1:0-28835 GCA_963803365.1 uncultured Planctomycetaceae bacterium | reverse complement strand
ATGTAGGTGCAGGTACAGGGTCAGGTATTGTAAAGAATGAAAATACAAGCGAAACGTTCTGTTCTATCCAGTCAGCAATAGATGATGCACAGACGTTGAACGGACATGTTTTAACTGTTGACTCAGGATACTACAATGAAAGTGTTGTTGTCAACAAAGAAGTTGAGATCGACGGTGCCGGTACAACTCCTGATTCACGACCTGTAGTAGAAGGTGTTTCAGGACAAACATTTTCCGTAACGGTCCCGAATGTGACAATTAACAGAATGATTGTAAAATTCAATCAGGGAACAGTAAACTCGGGTATAGCTGCAGCAACATCAGGTACATTTAACAACCTCACAGTCAAGAACAGCTGTTTGTTTGGAACCGGAATAACCGGTGCTCCGGTATTCAACAGCTTTGGTATTCAAGCCGGAACATTCGGAGGAGTATTGTATGACAAGGTCACTCTTGACAGTAATGAGATCAGGCATACCGGTACTTCGCCATTAGGGAGAGGCGTGAAAACCTTTAACTGCTACGGAGACATGAAGAACAGCAATATCAGGGGATTTTATTCCATTCAGTCAGGGGACATTCAGGGTGGTGTATTGAATATCACCGCAGACTCATTGTTTGGCACGACTGAAATAAATTCCTTAGGTACAGGTACTCACACTTTCAGTAATAACGTTTGTAACGTTGCAAATGCATATGGTTCGGGTACTGACTTTGCATTACTCGAATTGAAAAATATCACTACACCAACTGCAAATATTTCCATTTCCGGAAACAAATTTGAGAATTATGTGAACTTCGGAATATTCTCGGGAAGGACGGACAATGTTACCATTGACAATAATACATTTACACCGGACCCTACTGCAGTTAATTTCCGATCGATTCGCATCGATACAAAGCAGCGGACCGACTGCCGTGCAAACTGCATTTGCCAGCGGAGCTGCAATTACAAATAATACATTCAACGGTAACACTGCATTAAGCCAGGACGGGATCTCTCTTGAATTTGCAAACTCCGACAGCATCTCATCATTCGGAACAGTTGTACTGGGAAATTCAGGCAATGAAAACAATTTCAACAATAATGTGAAACAATACATTAGTCTGAACAATGAGACAACATCAACTTCAGGTGATCCTGTTTGGACAGGTACATATATTTCAACTAAAGGTAAAGTTACTCTAAATACAGATGCTACAAATAATAAATACAACGTCGGAGCCGGACTTGAATTGCCAAATGCAATGTCGCTCGCAAATCTGTTTTTGCTTGAAGATAAGATCCAGCACAGGATAGATGACGGAGGACTTGGATTTGTACTGGTAAAGGCAAACAATGATTATGTAACCATAAACAGCTTTGTATTGCCGACAATAACAACTCCTTCAGTTCAAAGGGGAATTGATGCCGCTTCTCCTGGCTTTACAGTAAACGTCGGATCAGGAAGCTTTACTGAACAGCCGGAAATAACTAAAACACTTACAATTGACGGACAGGGAAGCGGGACAACTAACATCATTTCACCAAATGTATTGACACTGTCATTTACAACATCAAATGTAAATAAGCCTGTTATTTATGTACACGATGCTTCTAATGTTACCATACAAGATCTTACTGTTGACGGTGCAGGTAAAGGAAATGCAAACTACAGGTTTCAGGGGATTGCATACAGAAATGCAGGAGGATCTGTTCATAACTGTGAAGTAAAAGCAATACGCAATACTCCGATTGACGGAGCACAGGGCGGAGTAGGAATTTTTGCACAGGCAGATGACGGAAATCCTAGAACATTAGACATCATTAAGAACAACATATTTGATTTCCAGAAAAACGGTACTGTATTTGCCGGAGCGGATCTGACAATTAATGCCGACAGCAATACAGTTACGGGAGCAGGACCTGTAAGCTTCATAGCGCAGAACGGAATTCAGCTTGGTTTCGGTGCAGCAGGTTCAGTTACTAATAATACGATCAGCAATATTTCATATATTCCATCAACAGTCGTTTCGTGTGGTGTACTTCTTTATCAACCGGCAGGTCCTGTTACAACTTCAAATAACTCTCTCACAGCCTGCCAGATGAGCATCTATTACATTGATGTTGGCGGCGATATCAGAGAGAATACAGTAACTGCGACAGCAGCTAATACAGGAACGACATCTTACTGGGGAATTGATGCGGATCCGGGTGACAGACCGAAAGTAACGCCTCAACCGTTTGATGATGAGAATCTGACTGACGAAGAAATTCCAGGGTAGGAAGTAACGCAAGTTCTATTAGTACTTCCATTTACAGAAATGTTTTGACGAGTGACGGTACCAACGGTACAGCCATTGAAATGGATGCTTTGGGAACAGAAACACTTAACGCAACAGCCACTGAAAATTTTGTGAACGGATGGGACGCAGGTGTTGTATTTTATAAAGATGCCGGTGCAACTCTTAACGGAACAGCAAACGACAATGATCTGAGCGGTAATACTTTCGCTCTTTATGACCTTACCGGAGTAACCCAAAGCGGATCATGTAACTGGTTTGGTATCAACTGATCAGTTTGTAATAGCTGCTAAGATAGCAGGTGCTGTGAACTACTCTCCTTATCTTACAGACGGAACGGACAATGATCTCCCAACCGCCGGATTCCAGCCTGTACCCGGAGCTTGTAACGGATTCCCGGTCATAGCGCATTATGTAAATGATAACTCTACCGGCAAATGATGTGTTCACTACTGCATTACGGGAAGCAACGCAAATCCCGGAACACCTTCAGCTCCATATCTGACCATTTCCTATGCTGTGTCAGTATCCAATCCAAATGATACTATATACGTTGATGCAGGTACGTATGAGGAACAGGTAAACATTGATAAAACACTAACATTGATCGGATCTGACAGTGACGGAGTACAGTGCTGCAGTGATAAAAGCTCCTGCTGTTTTAAATGCAGTTGGAAATGCAAATGGCGCTGACTTCAAGCCGATAGTCTATGTATCGGGTCCGACAACTGTTGTAAACATAAGCCATATTGGAGTTGACGGTGACGGAAGAGGCGGTGATAAGTTTGAAGGCGTATATTATTTCGAAGCAAGCGGAATGTTCTCCAATTCAAGAATTACCGGAGTAAGGGATAATACATACAGCGGAAATCAAACCGGAAATGCATTCCTTGCAAATCATACTTATGATGTAAGCTTAAGTCAGACTGTAACTGTTTCAGATAATGTGATCGAAGATTATCAGAAGACGGGAATTATAATCAATGAGCTGAATACTCATGGTATAGTTACAAATAATATTGTTACAGGTCAAACTATTCAGCACGTTAACGGTCAGAACGGAATCCAGTTCGGATACGGCGCTTACGGAACAATAACAGGCAATACGGTTACGGGTAACCAGTATAATGGTCCTGTATCAGATGATGCAAGCGGTATATTGCTTGCCGGTGTTGGAGTTGACGCAACAAACACTCCAACCGGTAACACTACAACCGTTGGAGGAGCCGGATCACTTGCAAATACAATGAGCGGAAATGAAGTCGGTTTGCTGACAGACGGAGGAGGGTTCGGATATGATTCAAATGCAGGTGTGATCTATGATGCAAATAATTTCAACATGAATTACATTCATGTCTCTGAAAATTCTCCGAATACGGTTCCAAGTGCAATGAATGTATATGACAAATGGATCGATAATCTGTCTCAAACAAATGTTGTGTATGGTCAGATTCAGAGGTCAGTGGATGATGCCTCAGCAAATGACATACTTGATGTAAGTGCGCATACATTTACGGAGCAGGTTGAAATTCATAAAGCAGTAACACTGACAGGACAGGGGAGCGGTCTTACGACAATTCTTTCGCCAAATATTCTGCCGCTGTCATTTTCTACAGGTCCTTTGAATAAACCTGTGATATATGTTCACGATACATCCGATGTAATTATTAAAGATCTGACAGTTGACGGTGCAGGCAAAGGAAATGCAAATAACAGATTCCAGGGTATTGCATTCCGTAATGCAGGAGGCAGAGTTAATGGCTGTGAGATCAAAGCAATCAGGAATACTCCTATTGACGGAGTCCAGGCGGGTGTTGGTATTTATGCATTCTCTGATAACGGCAATGCAAGAACTCTGGAAGTTACTGGAAATAACATCTATGATTTCCAGAAAAACGCGACAGTATTTGCAGGTGCGGATCTAAGCGCAAGAGTAGACAGCAATACCATTACCGGAGCAGGACCTGTCAGTTTCATAGCACAGAACGGAATTCAGCTTAGTACAGGTGCAATACGGTTCGATCAGAAACAATATAATAAGCGGTATTTCCTATGTTCCGTCTACAGTTGTTTCATGTGGGATTCTCCTTTATCAGCCTTCAGGTCCGGATACAACTTCACGTAATTTACTCACCGGATGTCAGATGGGAATTTACTACATAGACATAGGCGGAGTCATCAGTGAGAACACAATTAATTCAACAGCAGCTAATAACGGAACCACATCCTACTGGGGAATAGATGCTGATCCGGGTGCTAAACCGAGAGCTAAGTCCGATCCGTTCGACATTACTGAAACTTCATACAGGAAGAGATCAAACATACTTGACAACACAGCTATATCGACGGAAATCTTCAGAAACGTCCTTACCAGTGACGGGACCAACGGTACCGGAATAGAAATGGATGCTTTGGGAACTCAGATACTTAATGCTACAGCTACGGAAAATAAAGTTAACGGCTGGGATGCAGCAGTATTCTTTTATAAAGATGCCGGAGCTACTCTTAACGGCATTGTTAATGAAAATGACCTGAGCGGAAATGTAAACTCACTCTATGATCAGACCGGAGTTCTTCAGAATGCAACATGTAACTGGTTCGGTACAACTGATCTTCCAACAATCATGTCAGGAATTACAGGAGCAGTTAATTATGCTCCGTATCTGACAAACGGTACGGATAACGATCTGGTAACAATTGGATTCCAGCCGGTTCCGGCTTCGTGTAACGGATTACCTTCTTCAACAATAAACATAAAAGTACTACCGGAAGGATTCTATAACACTGCTACACAGAAGCTTAATATGCGGGACACTGTCAGAGCATATCTGCATTCAACCATTACTCCGTTCAATGTACTTGATTCTGCGGTTTCAGTAATTGATTCTGTGACATTTACAGGTTCGTTCTCATTTACTCAGCCAAGCGGAACATATTACATTGTCGTAAAACACAGAAATTCTATTGAGACATGGAGTAAATCAGGAGGTGAATCATTCGTTGCAGCCACAGTGATGAATTATGATTTTACTGATATGGCAAGTAAAGCTTTCATGAATAACATGGCGCAGGTTGATACGTCTCCGGTGGTATTTGGAATTTACAGCGGTGATGAGGATCAGAACGGTGCTGTTGACGCAGTAGACGTACTGGATATATCAAATGATGTTGCCGGTTTTGCGTCAGGATATGTTGTTACTGATGTAACAGGTGATAAAACTGTTGAATTAGCTGACATACTTGTTGCTTATAATAATTCCTTTAATTTTGTTGTGGTAAAAAAACCATAATTTAAATTGCCGAGATACAATAATAAAAAGCCGGAGAAGAAATTCTCCGGCTTTTATTATTTGAATAAATTTCATTAATTCAAAAAAGATAGAACATCTAATATTTTATGGATTCAGTGGTGATACAGTTCTTCACAAATAAGATTGAATTGTTATAGCACTTGAGAATATCTCTAAGCTCAACCGATCCGTCTCCTGTAAGATCTTCGGGAATCCTGTCACCTGTCACAAAATTATCAGCGTCATTTTGTATCAACAGCAAGTCTGTCTGATTTACAAACCCGTCTTTATTTACATCACCTGTATACATGCAGTATTTTGTTCCTGTAAGACCTGATTGTCACCATATGCCTGAGTAACTGCGGAGATGAATGAATATGAATTTGAAACTGCGCTGTTTGAAACCAAATATTCACCGCCGGCTTTGCTCCATGTCTCTATGCTGTTGAAATGGTCTGCAACAATATAGTAGTCAGAATGTCGGTGCATTTGTAAAGGAATATGTTCCGGAATAAGTTACAGTGTCAATTGGGACTCTCAGCAGAATCAAGAATATCATAAGGAGCATGAAATGCTTCTCAGATAAACTGTAACAGTATCAGTTCTTCCCATATTACCGTTAACTCTGACCATCCCCTCCATTCCGACATTCAAATTCAGTACGATGCTTCTTAAAGGCAGATAGTCAACTACACCGAGAGATGGATTATCCGGATTGTGAAATATGTGAGCTTCTACCGAGTCAACATTACCTGTTCCCCAGTAATTATTTTCAGCCTTGATAGGATCGGGAGTATTGTTATACAGATCATAAATGGCTCCTGTATTCATGTTATCATAAATTTCATTCAAACCAATGTCCGTTGTATCCGGGCTTGAAAGATCTCCGAGATTTGGTTTCGCAGTACCCTGGATTGTAATTCCCCAAAGGTTTCCTCGGATAATATTTCTTGTCACAATAGAATTTTGTGTAGCCGAACCGTTAAAATTAATTCCGCTTCCGCCGAGATTAGGATTGCCCTGTATATTATTGCTGTCGATAATATTATTGTTAATGTAAATGTTCGAACTGCCTCCGGCTATAGCAATTCCGTAGCGGTTCTTTTTGATAATGTTATTTTCAATAATTGCATTTGGAATTGAACCGACCGGCAAGAATGAAATTCCGCCTGACATAATATACAGACCTGTTATAGTGTTACCCCGAATGATCATAGGATCAGAACCTGTTGCGCCGAAATTTATCTGAGGGACATTGGCATTGTCAACATCATTTTCATAGATATTATTATTAAGTATCTGAGGTGACGATGCAATATTAGCTCCTGATACTATAGCTGCTCTGCGGTTTCTGAATATCTGACAGTTTGAAACAATTGAATTTGATCTGAAGAACGAAATTGCCCCGCTGGCAAATGAGCTGTTTAATGTATTATATCTTATTATACAGCTGTCAATTAAGAATATTACAGTCAAGCATTCTGATCGAATTCCCGTATTCCATAATAAGTTTTTTTAAGACAGAACCGTCGCTGAGATCCTCGAATTTTAATCCGAGAAATTTCAGAGTTGTATCCTGCGCAGTTATCTTAGCTGAATCCGGAGGATTGACAATCAGAATTCCGTTAATATCAATGAACACTCCTGTTTTGAATTTCATTGTTGTCATTTGTCAGAACGGATACAGTATCGCTTGCCGAGATCGTCAGAGTATCGTTGAAGAGATAATCGCCGGAAGAGAAAGTTACGCTGCCTCCGGAATTACTGACAAGACTGTCCAGATTCCAGGATACTCCGGTTCCGGGTGTTGAATAATTTGAAAATGCATTTACTGAAAAAGCAAGAAAAAGAATAAATAGAATTTTTTTCATGGTTTGATTGGGGTTAGTTTAATAAAAAATTATTTACAAAATTAATAAATTTAATGTTTGGATATTAATGACTAATTTATCTCAAAATATAACCTTATAAATGTCAATTCCATACAACTCGCTTCCTTCTTACAGCGAACTTTTTTTAAAATACATTGAGGATTTTAAAAGTTTAAAGAAATTTTATGAATATGATTACCGAAAAGATGAAGATTTTCTGAAATGCATTGAACTGAAAAAGCAGACTTATCTTAACGGCAAAAATTTTTTCAGGAATGATATCACCGAAATACTTAAAGAGCAGAATAAGAATTTCAATTCCCCGGATAAAACTTTTGAAAATATAAATCTTCTTAACGAGCATGAAACCTTTGCAGTAGTGACAGGCCAGCAGCTTGGCTTTCTTACAGGTCCCTATTACACTGTTCTCAAAGCGATAAATACAATTCAGTTTCGGAAAAGCTTTCACAAAAATTTCCTGAATATAAATTCGTGCCTGTCTTCTGGCTGGAAGCTGATGATCATGATTTTCCTGAGATAAATAATGTAAATGTCATTTCAAAAGAAAATGAACTGAAGAACATAAAGTATTTTGAAAAGGGACAGGAACAGGAAAAATATTTAAAGCCAACCGGAAGCATAATTCTGGATGATCATATAAGTACTTTCATAAATGAACTTGAAGAATCATTTAACAAGACAGATTTTAGTGACAGTTTGTTCAGCATCATCAGAGACAACTATAAAACCGGGACTAATGTAAAAACCGCCTTTGCCCGTTTTTTAAATTCAATACTTGGTGATAAAGGGCTGATATTTATTGATCCGTCTGATATTTTGGTAAAAAAGATTTTGAAACCGGTATTTGAAACCGAGCTTAATACCTCGCCGCAGGTATGTGAAAAAGTCATCAATACATCTGTTGAGCTTGAGGCAGATTATGCCGTTCAGGTAAAACCCAAAGCAATAAATTTATTTTACATTCACGAAGGCAACAGATATTTATTAGAGCCGCGTGATAATGATATTTATGCTTTAAAACACTCCAGACAAAAATTTACCAAAGAAGAGTTATTCAATTTGCTGGAAACCAATCCGGAAAGGTTCAGCTGGAATGTTGTGACAAGACCTGATTTGTCAGGATTATCTTTTGCCCACGATTGCTTACATCGGCGGTCCATCGGAGATATCCTATTTCGGGCAATTTAAAGAAGTTTATAAATTCTTTAATATGACCATGCCGGTTATTTATCCGAGGACTTCCGTTACGATACTTGAAAACAGGGTTAAAGTATTTTTAGAAAAGAACAATATAAAGTTCAATGAGTTATTCTATGAAAAGGATCTTGCAAAAAAATTGCTTAAAGAAAGTTCAGTTGTCAGCGCTGAAGAAATTTTCTCAGGGCTGAAAGAAGAGCTTACAGGTATATTCTACACCTATGAAAATGAATTGAAAAGAATAGATGTAAATCAAACGGAGAACTTTACCAAAAGGAACAGGCAATTCCTTGAATCTCTGGATGTAGCAAAAGACAAATTCCTTAATTCGCAGGCAAAACAGAATGATATTTTATCGAATCAGATGCAAAAGGTTTTACTTTACATTTATCCTGATAACAGCTTGCAGGAAAGAGTACTTAACATAACTTACTTCATAAATAAGTACGGTATGAAATTTACTGAACACCTGATGAATGAGATAAATATTGATGACTTCGGACATCAGCTGATTAATGCTTCTGCTGGCGGGGAATAATTGTGAAGATTTGCAGGAATTGAAAAAAATATTAGTGATCCGTCTTTCTTCTTTTGGCGATATTATCTTATCCTTTCCGCTTCTCAGGAAACTCAGGGAAAAATTCCCTGACTCTGAAATACACTATCTTACAAAGAGCCAATATAAAGATGTTGTTGCGTTGAATCCTGATGTTAACCGAATTATCCTTTTTGAAGCACCTTTGAATAAAATGAGGAATGGCGGTAAGGAATGAGAATTATGATCTAATAATTGATATACATAAAAACTTCAGAAGCATATTATAAGCTCTTTCAATTCAAAGATTGTAAGAAGATATTCGAAAGAAAATTTTAAGAAATTTTTACTTGTAAAATTTAAGCTCAATCTATTCAGGGAAATAATCCCGGTTTATAAAAAGTATTTATTTTCGATCAAAGAGTTTTTATCGGATTCAGATCTTGATTTTACGATATCAGAATTAGTTTTTAAAAAAGACAGGATAATTCAGGGTAACTATATAGTAGTCTCACCTGCATCACGACATTTTACTAAAACATACCCGGCTGAAAAATTCATTAATTTTATCAATTCTGAAAGTGAGAAGAGTTTTGTATTAGTGGGTGATAATTCGGAGAATGATAAGAAGATATGTGATTACATTGAATCCAAATGTAATAATATTCAGAATCTTTGCGGAAAGCTTGACATTGGTGAACTTGCTAATGTCCTGTTTTACAGTGATTATGTGATTTGTAATGACAGTGCAATTTTACATTTTAGTGAAGCATTAGGGAAAGAAGGTACTTGCTATATTTGGTTCGACAGTTAAAGAGTTTGGATTTTTTCCTCAGCTTAAGGAATCGAATGTTCTTGAAGTAAAGAACTGAAATGCAGACCGTGCACGCATATAGGAAGGAGAAAGTTGTCCCGAAGGGACATTTTAGATGCATGTCATTTACAGTTAGTAGTTAAAAGTTAATCGTCAATTGTAATAGCTGATAGTTAATATAAAGAGAATACGTTAATACCAATACTCATGACACAATATTTTAATACTATTACTTAATACTAATATTACACCTATACTTAATACTTAATACTTAATACCTAATACTTAATACCTAATACCAAATGGCTCGTATTATTTTAAAGAAAAACGAAGAACGGCAGACTGATGGCAGGACATCAGTGGATATTCAGTAATGAGATCGAAAAAACTGAAGGTGATATAAAGAACGGAGAAGTTGTTGAGTTGTTCACTGCAGGTCAGAAATTTTTAGGAAAAGGATTCTATAATAAAAATTCACTGATAGCATACCGGCATTTAACGGATAAGGATGAAGAAATAAATAAGGCATTTCTTTTTAAAAGAATAAGCCTGGCTAATTCATTAAGAAAGAAAGTAAATCCTGAGCGTGATGTTTACAGATTGGTCAACAGTGAAAGTGACTATTTGCCGGGACTGATAATTGACAGATTTGAAGACAAGTTTTCATTTCAAATATTTTCATATGGGATGAATGAATATTCAGAAATAATAAAAGAGATCCTTATCGAGAATTTCAAAGCAATGCTGATAGCAGAAAAAAATGATAATGAACTAAGGTTCTGGAAGGTCTTGAAAAAACGAGAGGAGATAGTCTTTGATCAAACGGAAAATTCTGATAAATCATTTGTAGTTACAATTGACAGTATAAAATACAAAATTGATCTGGTGAAAGGTCAAAAGACAGGTTTTTATCTGGATCAGTGTGAGAACAGGGTTTTACTCAGAAAATATATAAATGAAAAAAGCAAAGTGCTTGATCTGTTTTGCAATGAAGGCGGATTTGCATTAAATGCAGCATTTGCTGATGCTGCAGAAATCACAGGAGTGGATTCTTCTCAGCATTCTGTCGAAACAGCAAATGAAAATGCAAGACTAAATGGGTTTGATAATTTAAATTTTATTTGCAAAGATGTTTTTGAATACATGAATGACCTCTTTCAGACTCAGGAAAGATTTGATTTCATAATACTCGATCCGCCTTCATTTACAAAATCAAAGAAGAATCTTTTTACAGCTCTTAAAGGTTATGGTGAATTAAATTACAAAGCAATGAGACTTTTAAAACCGAATTCATTTCTGTTTACATTTTCCTGTTCACATCATATAAGTGAAAGTAATTTTGAAAATATGCTGGTGAAAAGTTCTGCTTGAAGCAAAGAAAAAAATTCAGATCATAGAATTCAATAACTGTTCCTTTGACCACCCGGTAATTCCTCAAATGCCCGAAACGAAATATCTGAAAGGATATTTATTACGTGTGTCATAGAAATCTTATTTGAACATAGTCTTAATAAGCATTATATTTGTAATCGTTTAAATAACATGTTTTAAAAACCATTTAAAAAATATATTACTAAATTTAAATACATTGATGAATAAAGAAAAAAAAAGTTTTGTAGCAATAAATTACATAAGCTGTAAAGATCATTACAAGACCAAGGTTCGAAGAGCTGTTTGGTTCCAGGGCTCATGCAATAGACAGGATGCCCGGTTTTGAATATATGGAAGTATTGAGACCACGTGACGGAAACGGAGATTATTTGATTGTAAGTCACTGGGATTCTGAAGATTCATTTAAAGAGTGGACAAAGTCAGAAGAATTTCTTGAAGGACATAAAAGGGGATTTGAAGACATAAAAATTGCAAAGCAAAAAGGCGAAGAGCTTCCCATGACTTCAGATTTTAAAACTTACGAAGTAATTGCAAGATAAAATTCAAAATATATTTTCAGAAAGATTAAGAAAAATCGGATTATGGGGTTTTATTTTTTTTCTGATAAAGGGATTACTCTGGCTGCTTATTCCATATCTTTTAACAAGATTTTTTTAAACTAACCTAATTACAAAATCAAATAAAACGGAGAAACATTGAAAAAAAATCATTATTCAATTTTAATAAAATTTTTATTTGCTTCAGCTTTAATGATCAGTTTGTACAGCTGCAGTGATGATAATAATAATAATATTGTAGTTACAGGTCCGGAAGCAAACACAATCAGCGGAACAATAACATTCGCGGATACCAACTTCATTTCATCCGGAGGATATTATGATCTTTCTGCATTCACCGCCTGGTTTCCTACGGGAAATCCAGCCAGAAGTGATTCTTTAAAAATCATACCAGTTGGAAACAAGTATCAGGCAAACTATAAGCTCACAAATGTTCCGAACGGAACATATTTTCTTACGGTAGCCTGGATAAAACTTCCTTACGGACCGGGTCAGTCAATGGTTTGAGCTTGTACGGATGTGATACAGTATTGTGTGCCAGTCCTACAGGTGTTACTATCAGCGAATGATGTTGGAGTTGAAAACATTAATATGATATCATGGGCAGACACCACAAACAGTATTTATAATTTTTGATGAATCCTTTATATAATATTAATTTTTTAACATACATATAGCAGAATCTCTTTACAAAAGATTCTGCTTTTGTTTTTATTTCTCTTAATTTCGGACTATTCATTTTCACAGTATTCTCTGCAAGGTGATATAATAGATAAAGAAGCAAATACAGTAATAAGCTCAGTAAACGTTAAAATCAGGAACATAGATACCGGTGATGAGCAGAAGACAAAATCAAATATCTCGGGGAAATATAAATTTGAAAACCTCACAAAAGGAACTTATGAAATTACGGCAACCCATATCGGATATAAATCTTACTCAGATAAAATAATTATCAATGAAATAAATCAGAATATCTTCAATATTATTATGGAAACTATTGAAGTAGAAATTGAGAAGGTAAACATAACATCAACAAAAACCGAGGTTACACTGCAGCAGACACCTTCTTCGATATCCATTGTAAGTTCTGAAGATATCAGCCGGAAAAATTATTCAGACATTTGCATAATGTAATGGAGGAAGTACAGGGAGTTACAATAAACCGAAGCAGCGGAATAAATGTAAACTCGCTTTCAATCCGCGGATCATCGGATGTTGCCGGAGGAGGAATTGGGAACAGGGTACTGCTTTTGCTTGACGGAAGACCTTCACTGACCGGAGATTCCAAAGGCGCACTGTGGTCTTTAATTCCGGTTTCCATAATTGAAAGAACGGAAGTTGTCAAAGGTGCATTCTCATCTCTTTACGGCTCCAGTGCTATAGGCGGAGTTGTAAATGTTATTACAAAAAAACCTACTTATACTCCTTTTACCGGAGTTAATCTCAATTACGGATTTTATGAAAAGCTACCTGACAGTTTAAGGTTTACAAATGATCTTCTGACTTTTTCAAGCGCCGATATTATTCAGAGCAACACCTTGAAAAAGTTTTCCTATCTTCTGAATCTGAATTACAATAATAATGACGGGCATTCCCAGCAGAATGATTATAAGTTTTACAGCGGTATAGGCAAATTTACTTATGATGTTTTCAATAACCGTGATCTTGAAGTTACTTTACAGTATACAAATTCACAAGAGCGGATTCCCTCATTACTGGAGACAGGATGCTGGGCATATAGCCGAACCTTATAAAGTTGCCGAGGTCTATCTCGGTGATAAGATCAAAAAGGAAACCCAAAGCTATGATCTGTTTTACAGGGCGATTCCCAATGCAATTTCAAAATACACTACAAGATTTTATTATTACTATTTAAAAAGTAATTCATATTATAACCCAAATAATCCGGTTTCATTTCAGTATCGCGGATTCAGGTCAGGGACTAAATACTTATATTGATTCTTATAATATCGGAAATATTTCGCAGGTTGATTTTCAGCTTGGAAGGAGCAATTATCTTATATCAGGATTTGATTTTCAGATGAATATTGTAAAATCCGATCCGCAGGAAATTCTATACGGAGATCAGCAAATGAATAATTTCGGATTATTTGTTCAAGATCAGTTTGATGTAATAAAAGAAAAGAACGGAAATCCTGTATTATCATCTACTGTCGCTGCAAGAGTGGATTTTAACAAAGTGATTTCCGGAATTCAGTCTTTTCAGGTCAATCCGAAGTTTTCACTGATTTATACCCCTTCGGTTAAAAACGGTATTTTCAGTGAGACAGCATTCAGAGGTTTGGTGGGAAGGGCTTTCAGAGCGCCTTCAATTGCTGAATTTATTTTAAAAAAGAATTATTCGGAGGATTTAATTTTATATATAATCCTGATTTACAACCTGAGGAAATGCTTTCAGCTGAGATCGGATTCAGAAAACAATACAAGAACAAGATTCACATTTGACTTTGCTTTATTCTTTAACAGTTATAATAATCTCATTCAATACGTAAATGTTGGTAATGCGATAAACGGACCTTTTCAGGTTCAGAATGTAGCAGATGCACAGATTAAAGGTTTTGAATTTTATATTGACTACAATTCGAATTTCAAATTAAACAGTAATCCTTTTGAGTATTCCTTCAACATTGGCTATACTTATCTGAATGCAAGAGATCTTTCATCTAACAGAAAGGATGATTTTCTTCCGTACAAGCCTACTGATAATTTTAATTTTACGACAAACTTCAATTATTACGGATTTAATTTGAATTTGAACGGCAGGTATCTGAGCGGGATAGATGAAGTAATATTTTACAAATATGAAGAACCCGAAGATTATTTTCTGTTTAATGCAAAACTAAGCAAGGACATCACAGGGAAAATTTCAGTTTTTATTGCTGCGAATAATCTTTTTAATGCATCTTATCAGGAGCTGGAAAGAATTCAGGCTCCGAACAGGAATTTTAGTTCAGGGATCAGTCTGGATTTTTGACTATGAGGTAAATGATTGAAATGAAGACTGTGATTTTTTTATTCCACGATGTTTTTTAATTTTAAAAATCTTTATCCTCAGATCCGCTTTTTCAAGTGTCATTTCAAAGAAATCCTGCTGAGATCAAATCACTAATCTAGCACAAATCAAAGATCCAAAATCGATAAATCAAAAATCTCTCTGAGTGTTTCCACTTAGTAAAAATAAGTGTTCACACTTATACAGAAAATGAGCATACATCTATTCTATACTAAAAAGATCTTATCTATTTTTGAATCATTCAAACTTAAATGTCATGTACATACCAATTTCAAAGGCAACTAACTTTCAGTAAACCCTTAGTTCACCAAAATTAGCTTCGTTTCATTTGCTCCGGTCCCAAATGCCGGAGCTATCCTTTCTGTATTCATGAATTATCGAGAATTAACTCTATTCAAAATAATTTGTATAAATAATTTATCTTAAAAATATATTCTATATTATTTTACATCCGTCCAAAACGCTTTTATGAAATGAAGAATAAATTCTAGGGTACTCTGATTTACCCTTCTTTCTTTTGAACGATCAAAAGAAAGAAGCAAAGAAAAATCGCCCGCTGGTGATAAATTGCCGGAAATTCATTCGTATTGGCGGCAAAAATTTCAACTCACCAACCGTCAGAAAAACACTGACGGTTGGCTCGGACAGGAAATTTTTGACTTTCGCCAATACTCTGAATTTCTTTCGGCAATTTATCACAGGCGGGTTGTTTTGAGAAACAAAAAATATAATTTGATTTTATGCCGGAAAAATACTTTTTTAATAAATCTTAATTTATTTTGGATAGTACTGATATTATTTTTAAAATAATAAATACGTTCCTATCATATTTCAAATAAAATTTCTAAGTTTGGGTTAACCAGATCCAAAAATCTGGATCAAAGTATTCAATAGATATTATATTTTAAAAGCTTAAAAATATTATCATGAAAAAGAAGGAAAAGAAAAAAGAGAATAAAGAATTACCCGGATATCCTGATTACCCTGATTCAGATGACATGTTTCAGAAAGGGATCAAGGAAGGAAAGTTAAATCCTGATGATCCTTCTTCGAAGAAAGCAGCCGAATATGGATCCGGATGCTTTAAATGAAAAAAGCTTTAAAGATGATCTGAGCGGAGATGATCTGGACGTCCCGGGTTCAGAACTTGACGATGATGAGGAAGCTGTAGGAAGTGAAGATGAAGAAAATAATTATTACAGTCTCGGAGGTGACAATCATAATGATCTGGAAGAAGATAATGAATAATAATACTGTTTATTTTCTTCATGCTGATTCCGGTCTTTGTCGTTTTAAGTTTTATTCCAATATCAGTTCTGCAAATAATATATGTCTTTTCACGGAAATGATGTTCGCCAATAAGCTCTGATTCTGTAAAAGACCTTTCAAAAATTCAGAATGAAAATGTCAGAAAGATACTGAGTGAACTTTTTCCGGGTTATCTTCAGATCAAAAATTCTCTTTCAAATAATGATCCGGTAACAGCTCAGTCTCAGGCGCTGCAGCTGCTGGATAGGATAGAGAATTCGGCTGACAACATTATGAGCAGTAATATTCCGCTCAACTGGAAAAAGTTCATGAAGTATGCTCCGGAAGCAAGATCTCTGATCACATCCTCAGCGACGCTTGCTCAGCAAAGATATTTTTTCGGAGTGCTGAGCAATTATATGCTTGAATTTTTAAATCTGTACGGAATGAAAAATAAAACGGTCTATATTCTTCAATGCGGAAGGAACGGTAAATGGCTTTCTGATTTTAATGACGGAAAAAACCCGTATCTCGGTCCGGGAAATGAGAATTGTATTGAAGTGCTGGAGAGTAAGATGTATTGAGTTGGTTGATTAGTTAATTGGTTATTGGTTAATTGGTTAATTGGTTAATTGGTTAATTGTTCATTGTTTGAATAGTAAATGTTAATTGTGAATTGTCAATAGTCAATTTCGAGTATCAAATCTTTGTCATTGATCTTTTTAATAAATAAATAATTAAATTTAATATGAAAATTAAATTAACAAGTATTATGGTGGATGATCAGGAGAAAGCACTTAAATTTTATTCTGACATTTTGAGTTTGTTAAAAAACAGACATTCCGATGCGAAGAGTTCAGATGGCTTACTGTCAGTATGGAATCAGGAAACTGATAGGTTAAATTAAATTATTTATTTGATTAATATCATCTTCTTCGTCTCAGCAAAATTTCCCATCTGAATTCTGTAATAATATACACCGCTTGGAAATGATGAGGCATTCCAGACCTCTGAATAAACACCGGACACAAGATTTTTATCAACCAGATCTGCAATTTCCTTTCCGGACAAATCAAAAATTTTAAGACTCACATTTGAATTACCTCTCACTTTGAATTTAATGGTTGTAGAAGGATTAAAGGGGTTAGGATAATTCTGAAACAAATAAAAATCATCCGGAATGATCTCACTCTGAATTAATTATTCCTGAAGTATATTCTCCTGCGGTAACGGTCTTAAGTATCGTTCCATAATTTCCGACAACATATCCTGTATCAGGGTCTCTGAAAAAAATTGAATTCAAATGATTCGTTGTAACTGACGGCTGTGAATACCAGCTTTCACCAGTATTTGTTGTTTTGAATATTGTGCCGCCGGTTCCGGCAAGATATCCTGTATTTGAATTAATAAATAACAGAGAATTAAATTCCGAGAAACTTCCCAAAGTATCTGTTTCCCAGGTATTACAGCCATCTGTAGTTCTCAGAACAAGATAATGAAAAGGCTCTTCTTTACCTGCAATAAAGCCTGTATCATTATTAACAAAAAACACGAGACTGCCTGAAGATATAGTTTGAACAGATGAAACGCCCTGACCAGTTTAATCCGGCATTTGTTGATTTAAACAATTCTGTTTCTGCTATCCCGAAATCAGATGCATAGATGGTATCATCATTGACAAAACTAACGTCACTTACAGAAAAAAACACAGGGATCTCTGAATATTCAAACCAGTTATCACCGGCATTTGTAGTCTTTAATACTCTTCCGGGTTCATCAATTAAGGTACCATTGAGTGAATCGCTGAAATGAATATTAATAATTTTTGTACCGGCTCCGATTGAACTCATTATCCAGTTAAATCCTCCGTCTGTAGTTTTATAAACACCTGAATATTCACCTGTGAAATCCTGTGTTGTCATTAATAAAAAGAAGATTCGTTAAATCTGTCGTGAGGTTTGTAGTCAATGAAACCCAGTTATTCCCGGCGTTAGTAGTTTTTAATATTGCTCCTGCATTACCTGCAGCATAACCTGTTTCGCCGGATGGAAAGTAAACCTTGTTTAAATTTTCGCTTGTAAGTACAGGCGGCTGGGTCCATGTATTTCCCTGATCAGTAGTCTTAAATTGCAATCCTCCGTAGCCTACAATTATTCCTGTATTTAGATTTCCAAATGAGATTGATTCTGTCCGCAGAGTTGAATTAAGGTTAATAATGTTCCAGTTATCCCCGCTGTTAGTGGTTTTAAGAACCTTATCCCCGAGTGACAAAACATATCCTGTCTGGTCGTTTAAGAAAGTTATAGTATAAACAGGAATTCCTGCCAACCCGGGAGTCATAGTCCAGTTGACTCCGCCGTTCGTGGTTTTCCAGATCTGACTGTAATAATATCCGGTTAAATATCCTTCATTGACAGAATTAAATAATACTTTATCAAAATAAAAAAACTGATGAAGATTGGATACGATCCAGTTGATTCCGCCATTTGTTGTTTTAAAAAGCTGACTGCCGGAACATGCATAGCCGGTGTCAGGATCCGGAAAACTGAATGAAGTAATTATGTAGTTATACACGGGACCTTGCAAAACCCAGTTCAAACCACCGTTGGTAGTTTTCATTATTACGCCATTTGATTGGGGATCAAGCCTGTTGCCTCCGATGTATCCTGTATTTTCATTGATGAATTCAACAGCATGAAACTGATAATTCGTACCTGTTGGTATGAGTGTCCAGTTAAGTCCTCCGTCTGTAGTTTTTGCAATCTTGCCTATATTAGAAGTATTATCAATAGCTGCATAACCAACGTGTTCATTTACAAAACAAAGTCCCCTGTAAGAAGCAGACGGGACATTCATGGAGGTCCATGTTTCTCCGCAGTCGGTAGTTTTAGATATTCCGTTATCAAGGATAAAAGCTGTATTGGAATTTACAAACTGAATTTCATAGCGGTTAATCTGCTGAGGAGTCTGGTTCTGCCAAAACCATCCAGACTGTGCTGATAATGTTTTGAATTGCAAAGAAAAAAATAAGAATATTAAAATAAAAATATAATTCCGTACAGACATAATTGAAATTATTTATTTTCAAGATCACAAGTAAACAAGTAAATATCAATACAAATTAGGAACACAAACAAGTTTTAAACTAACTCTGTCCAAAACGTTTTATGAAAATGAAGTAAAAATTCAGGAGTACTCTGATTTACCCTTCTTTCTTTTGAACGATCAAAAGAAAGAAGCAAAGAAAAATCGCCCGCTGGTGATAAATTGCCGGAAATTCATTCGTATTGGCGGCAAAAATTTCAACTCACCAACCGTCAGAAAAACGCTGACGGTTGGCTCAGACAGGAAATTTTTGCTTTCGCCAATACTCTGAATTTCTTTCGGCAATTTATCACAGGCGGGTTGTTTTGAAAAACAAAACATATCATTTAATTTTATAGTGGATAACTACTTTATTTTAATCTTGATTTATTTTGGACACTACTGGTTTTAAACCTGGACAATCTCAAAACACTTTTTAAAATTATTATATTTGAATTATATTTTTATGCTTTGTCACTTATTTTTATTGAACTTAAAAAATATTTTCTAAATTAAATTCCAAAACAATGTTAAACATCGAAAGCAGCAATGTTACTATCATGGTGTCCAACATGGATAAAGCCATTTTGTTTTATACCGAAACATTAGGGCTAAAACTTGGCAACAGATACGGAGACCATTGGGCGGACATCGAAGGTCCCGGAATTTCAATCGGACTACATCCTGCTTCTAAGGACTTGAAAAAAGGGGATAATCTTTCAATTGGATTTAAAGTTACTGACATTGATAAGTCTGTCTCTGAGTTGAGTAAAAAGGGAGTCATTTTTAAGTTACAGGATGATGATCAGGTTCGCCTCGCTTCATTCACTGATCCGGACGGGAATGCCATGTATCTTGTTCAGACCAGTGATTGGTTAATTAGTTAA
The DNA here is from genome assembly GCA_963803365.1 of uncultured Planctomycetaceae bacterium. Classification (GTDB taxonomy): domain Bacteria; phylum Planctomycetota; class Planctomycetia; order Pirellulales; family Pirellulaceae; genus JANMEB01. The sequence goes on along the minus strand of CAWDMH010000033.1, from coordinate 8,619 downwards.
TTATGTTAAATATGCTAATTATGTTAATTACATTAATTAAGTTTACTGAAGTTGACCGCTTCAATATGCGAAGCTGTTTTCTGCCACTAATTACACGAATTCACACTATTGTGTTCAAACTATTTTTAAAATTCGTGCAAATTCGTGAAATTAATGACTATCTTTTATTTCAAATATGGAAGCGGTCAACTTAATTAACTTAATTGGTTAAATTATGTTTATCCTCAAGCAATTAACCAATCAACCAATCAACCAATTTAAATTGTAAATCTTTACAGAATTGGGTAAATTGGTGCCATTACTTCTAATAATAACATAAACCAACACTCTTTTATAACCCCCTGTATTAAGAGCGGTAAAATTAAAAATAAAATAATTTATGTGCGGAATTGTATGTGTTTTCAGTAATAATAACGGTGTAAAAGAATTAAGACCAGGTATTCTTGAAATGTCAAAGAAAGTCCGTCATCGCGGACCCGACTGGTCGGGAGTTTACTGCGGTGATAAAGTCATATTCGCTCACGAACGTCTGGCCATAGTCGATCCGAAATCAGGAAGACAGCCGCTTTACAGTGAAGATAAAAATCTTATTCTTGCCGCAAACGGCGAAATTTATAATCATCATGATCTAAGAAAAGAAGTAGGGGATTATGAATTTCTAACTGAATCCGACTGCGAAGTGATACTTGCTCTTTACAAAAAGAAAGGCATCAAATTTATTGAAGATCTGAATGGTATCTTTGCTTTTGCTTTATATGATGAAGAAAGATGATTCTTACTTTATTGCGCGTGATCAGATCGGCGTAATGCCATTATACATGGGCTGGGATAAGTCGGGTAATTTTTATGTTGCCTCCGAACTGAAAGCTCTCGAAGGTGTCTGTAACAAAATTCAGGAATTTCTTCCGGGACATTATCTTTACAGCAAGGAAGGACAGGAATTGAAAAGATGGTATTAAAAGAATGGACTGAATTTGAAAATGTAAAGAATAACGATTCGGATGTACAGGAATTAAGAAGATCACTTGAACAGGCAGTTCACAGACAGCTAATGTCAGATGTTCCTTATGGTGTTCTTCTTTCGGGCGGTTTGGATTCATCCATTATATCTGCAGTTACAAAAAAGTTCTCGGCTAAAAGTGTTGAGACTGATGACAAACAACAGGCATGGTATCCACAGCTTCATTCATTTGCAATTGGATTGATTGGTTCACCGGATCTTGAAGCTGCCAGAAAAGTAGCAGATCATATCGGCTCCGTTCATCACGAAATCAATTTTACAATTCAGGAAGGTCTTGATGCAATTAATCGATGTGATCTATCATCTTGAAACATATGACGTCACAACAATCCGTGCTTCCACTCCAATGTATCTGCTTGCACGAGTTATTAAATCAATGGGAATAAAAATGGTATTGTCCGGCGAAGGAGCAGATGAAATATTCGGTGGTTATCTTTATTTTCACAAAGCACCTGATCCGCAAGCATTTCACGAAGAGACTATCCGAAAGACTCAGTAAGCTTCATCTGTATGATTGCCTTCGCGCTAATAAATCTCTTGCAGCATGGGGAATCGAAGGACGTGTTCCGTTTCTTGATAAAGAATTTCTTGATGTTGCCATGAGATTGAATCCAAAAGATAAAATGGCATGCAGACGGGAAAATGGAGAAATGGATTCTTAGAAAAGCATTTGAGGATTATTTGCCTGAAGAGTATTGCATGGAGACAGAAGGAACAATTTTCAGACGGTGTCGGATACAGCTGGATCGATACACTTAAAGCAGTTGCTGAAGAAGAAGTCACAGATGAAGATGTTGGCTAATGCAAAATTCCGTTTTCCTGTCCATCCGCCGATGTCGAAAGAAGAATACAGGTACAGTGCAATATTCAGTGAGCACTTTCCGTCTGACTCGGCAGCGTTGTGTGTTCCTTCGGTTAAATCAGTTGCATGCAGCACGCCTGAAGCGCTTGCATGGGACGTTTCTTTTGAGAATGCAAATGATCCGTCCGGGCAGGGCAGTGAAGACGGTGCATAAGGAAGGGTATAAGTAAAGCAGCTCCTTTACTTTAAGGTATTTTTTCTAATGTTCTTAGAAACCGTCCTTTGTCAATTGCTCTTAGCTGATCTAAGCATTACGTCACAATCTCTGTCCGTCCTTTAAGTTTTAAAATGGATTTAACTTTAATTAAATAAAATTTTCATTTGTAATTTTTAATTTAATGATTTGATAGTTTATAAATTGATAATTGTTCTTATAGTGTTTATGAATTTCCTTTTTAGTAAGTTGCACGGCAAAGAGCAGATATTTGTCCTCATTACTTTTACAATTAGAAACCGGAAATTTTAATCGAGACTAGGAGGATGATTTTAGTTAAGGTAACTTTTAGTTGAAATTCTGAGTAATAGACAACATATAATTTTCAAATCTAAAATATTGAAAAGGAGGTTCACAAAATGAATCAAAAGCAATCAGACTCAAAGCAAAAGACATCCGCAGGAGTACCGGGAGTTTCTGGTACTTCAGAAGATATTACAAATTCGACGGGCTTTCCCGGTGCGAGAAATACAATAGACGGAAGATATCTGCCTAATCATGCAAAGCCATTCGGCGGAGAAATTACACCTAATGCAACAGACTCAAAGCAATATTGGCAGGGGTCTGATAACACCTCCTGATGGAGCACCAAATGTATTGTTAATAATGACAGACGATGTAGGATTCGGAGCACCGTCCACTTTTGGTGGTGTGATTCCAACGCCGGCAATGGACAGAGTCGCTCAATCAGGAATGCGATATACATCTTTTCACACAACTGCACTTTGTTCACCGACACGTGCAGCAGTACTAAGCGGCCGCAATCACCATTCAGTTGCGACCGGTGTAGTAGTTGACCAGGCAACTGGATTTCCCGGTTACAATAGTGTCATCCCTCGGGAAGCTGTTTGCATCGAAGAGATGATTCCGTCAAAACGGTTACGATACTTCCTTGGTACAGATAAGGATCATAATACTCCTCAGTGGGAAGCGACTTAAAGCCGGTCCTTTCCACAACTGTGCACACCGGAACCGGTCAAAGGCTTCGATTATTACTATGGATTTATCGGTGACGACTCAAGCCAATGGCAAGCCGGGAATGTTCTTTCGCAACACATCTCCGATTCATCCGCAGCTTGAGACGGAAAACTTTAATCTAATTACGGCAATGGTTTATTAGAGCAATCGATAGAATTAACATGCTTAACGATGTACAGAGCTTCCAAACCTTTTATGATTTATTATGCTTCCGGGGGTACTCACTCTCCTGGTTCATCACCCATTACTCCGGAGTGGATAACGAAAATCAGTGACATGCACTTGTTTGATCAGGGATGGTAATAAGCTTCGTGAACAGATCTTTGCAAATCAGAAGAAGCTTGGAGTCATTCCTCAAAATGCTTAGCTCACTGAATGACGCTGATACTTTAGCGCAATGGGATACTCTTACTTCGGAATGGCCAGAGAAACTTTTTATTCCGGCAGGCTGAAGTTTATGCAGCTTACCTTGCATATACTGACTACGAAATTGGGCAGGGTTATACAGGCTATTGAGGAGGCAGGAAAACTTCAACAACACGCTTATCATCTATGTCAGCGGTGACAATGGTGCAAGTCCTGAAGGAACGGTGAACGGGCTTTTCAATGAGTTCGCCGTGGCAAATGTAATGCAGCCTACAGTTGAACAGAATATGCTGTTTTACGATGCATGGGGTTCAGATCAAACTTATCCACATTATGCTGTCGGATGGGCATGGGCTTTGGATAACTCCTTATCAATGGACGAAGCAGGTTGCATCTCATTTCGGGGGGACTCGCAACGGAATGGTAATATCCTGGCCGGCAAGTATTAAAGATGGGGGTGGGATCCGCAATCAGTTTCATCATGTGATAGATATTGTACCTACGATTCTCGAAGCAGCGGGATTGCCCGAACCTGTGATGGTGAATGGAGTGTCACAGAAACCGATTGAAGGTGTGAGCATGGCTTACACATGGGATAAAGGCAAACGCAAATGCAAACAGTCACAGGACGACTCAGTATTTCGAGATGTTCGGCAATCGTGCGATTTATCATGAAGGATGGATAGCATCGACTGTACCGTGGAATCCGCCATGGAACCTGACACTGGATCCTCCTCCGTCCGATGTAATGAACGGTTTTAAATGGGAACTGTACAATCTCAATGAAGACTGGACACAAGCAAACGACCTCGCAGCTAAGTTTCCGAGATAAACTGCCAGACATGCAGGCAGCTTTTCATACTTGAGGGAGCCAAAGTATAATGTCTTCCCGCTTGACGATACTACTCTGACCCGATTCATCAGTGAAAAACCAAGTTACAATATTGGCAGAACTCTCTTTACCTATACTGGTGAAGTGAGTAATGTTCCTTTCTCTGATACCGGTTCAGCACCGAACCTGCTTAACCGCTCATATACAATCACTGCTGAAATAGAAATTCCCAAGGGCGGTGCAGAGGAATGCTGGTTACTGACGGCGGAAGGTTTGCAGGATATGGTTTTTCATTTGCTCAAAGGGATTCCCGTATTTACATGGAACCTCGTTGCCCTCGCACGTGTCAAGTGGACAGGCAAGGAGGCACTTTACTCCGGGGAATCACACGAATAGAGTTTGACTGGCAATATAACTAGACCGGGACTTGGAAAAGGAGGAACCGGGACATTGAAAGTGGATGGTGCAGTTGTTGACAGTCATCCAATGCCAAACAGTCTTCCGATCAGTGTTGCATGGGATGAGACTTTTAACGTTGGACGTCGATACCGGCAGTCCGGTAGATGACAAGGATTATCAGGGTTCCATTTAAATTCACGGGTATGATAATCAAACTTATAATTAATCACTGTCCTAAGGGAATATTGGGCACAGGATCGATTAATAATTGCAGAAGACTAAAAGAAACAAGCAATAAATAGATTCATCTTTATAATTAATGACTAAAGGCCTGTTGAGTATTTTCCTTCACGGGCTTTTTTATTTTTGATCCTTATACAATTATATTAATTGGATCAGGAAGTAATGACTTACTCATCTATACTGATTATTATGCACTTAGACTGTTGTTAATTTATCTCTCAAACACAAGACTCTCGACAGATGCACCAAGATTTTTCAGAATAGCCTGTATATCGGTGACAAAAAGAAGGCGGTTCCGCAGATATAGAAATATTTACTGAAGTCCGTTACATTTTTTTCAGAAATTCGCTGTTAATTCTGCCAACAAATATCCCTTCTCATCTTTGTCTGTCAAAACAGGTACAAAATTCTTACCGAGTATAACTTCAAATTCTTCTTTTAAGATAATATCACCGGAAGTCTTATTTTAAAAAAGACAGTCTTGTCCCCGTCAATTTCATTTTTCGAGTTAAGATCCTTAAGAATGGCGATGAACGGTGATACTCAGGCTTCTCCTGCTAAGAAATATCCCATCGGGCAGAGCGTTAAGAGTGTACATAAAGAAGCGTATAAATAGATTTTTATGATTTTGGATTTTAGATTTATTTATGTCAAATCACATTTTTTTAACTGTAAGAATCAAATATCTAAAGTTCATTGCCTTGATCAAAGACAAATCTCACTTAAGACACTTTAGATTGTAAGATCGATCTCTTTTCTAAATTGAATTGTATATTCGAAACATATAATTTGACTACTGAGATTAACTTAACTATGCATGAACAACTTATAAAATACATCGGAAATTATTCTGAAACTCCTCTGTCGGAGAGTGACATTGAGAAAATTAAAGAAGGCATTCATTCCCAAAAAGTTCAGGAAACGTCAGTTTCTGAATCAGGAAGGTGAGATCAGTAAATATACTGCATTCATTGTGAAGGGTGCTATGAGACAATATACAATTGATGAAAAGGGGACCGAGCATATTACATATCTGGGAATTGAAAACTGGTGGGCAGGAACAGTGAAAGTTTTGAGATGCAAACTCCTTCACGCTATTTTGTTGATGCATGGGAAGATTCGGATTTACTGATCGATTACAAAGGGAGGATTTGAAGAAATTAATTCAATTCCGGCAATTCAGGAAATGAGAAATCAGTTAAACACAAAAAATTCAATTGCTCTGCTAAGCAGAGTGAACACTTCCATCAGTCTTTCTGCTGAAGACCGTTACGCGCAACTGGAAAAAACTTATCCCGAATTTCTTCAGCGTTTTCCTCAGCATATAATTGCTTCTTACTTAGGCATTACAAAAGAAACTTTAAGCCGTGTAAGGCGAAAGTCAGTAAAAAAATAATCACATTTGATTTAACCCAAATTGTTCAATAGAAATTATGAGTGTTTTTAACCGCCAAGCCCGCAAAGGACTTACGCAAAGATCGCAAAGAATTTTTTCTTACAATTCAAATTTACTCTAAAATCCTTTGTGCACTTCGTGCCTTAGTGGTAAAAAAAGTTTCTATTGAGAAATCTGGGTTTAAATAATGGAAATCCCTTACCGGGAATTAATCACACGGTAAGGGATTTAATCCTAATATTTTACAACTATACTTTTACCGGACTGCCGAAATTAACTTGAGATGTTTTTACTTTTTCTGAAGCTGCTATTCTGTTATCAACGCTAAGCGGACCGGCACCGTTGTATGCAAATGCAAGTGAACCGCCAAGTAATGAAATATTTTTAAAGAACATTACCATCTGCATTTGTTTCATCATCGGGTCTGTGATGTTCCAGAAAGCGTGCATTGAAAATGTTACAGGTACAAGAAACAAGCACAAGCAGCCACGCACCTAATTTAACTTTATACCCAAGCATAACGCTTAAACCTCCGAGAACTGCTAATATTCCTGACAAAGGGACTGCTAAAGAAGCAAACGGCACACCTGCAGATTCAGCGTATTGAATTGTCTGTGAAGAGAAATGCGACATTGCAGTCATTAAAAAGATCAGTGAGAAAAGAATTCTTCCGGTTAATTCTGTGTACTTCATGATTATATTTTTTTAAGTTATGGAAAAATAATTTGTAATAAAAAATAACTATACAAAAATACAATCAAACCGGGACGGAAAACGATGATGTTTGATAAAAAAAAACGTTGACAAATGTCAACGAATTTAGATCTATTGATTTTGGATTTTAGATTTATTTTAACACCGGGAAACACAATATCAACCGTCTGACCGCTAACCTAAAATTAAACCCAATTGAAAAATTTTGATAAAGCGGTCTGACGGTTACGTCATAACATACAGGACTCAATGACTCAAAGTAATTAATTGAAATTATTCTTTGAGATTTGAGTCTTTGAGGCAGTTCATAATTTTCTAAGTAAAGTTTTCATGGCGTCACAGCGTGAACAAACCTTCCCGAGTTATTATATGTTTTTAAAACATCATTCAGATCGGTTTGATTATCACCGTTCACATCAGTAGTAACATATCCCGATACAAAACTTAATATATCATTATAGACCTGAATTACATCAACAAGATCTACAATACCATTTTGATTCACATCACCATTATAAATTGCAAATTTAACCGGAGACTGATCCACCTTAAACTGATTCGAACCAAATGCTTTGGATGAGTCAGATGTGAAGTCATAGTTGACAGAACCGGAACTAAAATTAAAAGTCCCTGAGCTCCATGTCTCTATTGAATTTCTATGCTTAACAGCTATGTAAAAATTCTGGCTTGATAAAAGATTGCCGAATATTATTTTACTTTTTCCAAGCGAGTCAAGAACCGATTTAGATGAATCAATAACGTTGTAAGGTGAATTAGCATTTCTAAGTAAAACTTTTATCGTGTCGTTTACCATCTTATCTGTTGTGTTATTATAAAAACCCTGAATCAGAGCTGACAAATTTATTGTTTGAGGGTCATAGCCGGTGACATTGATTCCCCAGGAATGAAGATATCCGATATCCTTATCGGCATTGTCAACAAATTTCATTTTCCACCATCCTGTTTGATCTTCTCCGTTAAATGCTGAAAGGGTTTGTTCAGGTTTTATACCCGGACTGAATGGAGGAGTAATACCGGGGCTGTTAGGATCAATAGAACCGGATGCAGAAGAATCTGCCGCATCAGAAAATATGGTCATTAAATCATTTCCGGATCCGCCTTTGCGGTTAAAAAGTCTAACTGATGTACCCGCCGGTGATGTTAATGTTACAGACATGTCTGATACATAAGTATGAGATAATAATACATAAGCTTTGAGATTTGTTATTATAGAACTTCCGGAAACAAAAAAAGAATCTGTGATGCCTGATACATTATTATCGGGAACAAAAAAGCTTTTATTGTTTCGGGTGTAGTTTGTATCAAAATCTCCCTGGTCATCGGAAAGCATAGGGGAGGTCAATTCATAATTATTATTTACATGCGAAGAGCTGATATGAGCAAGACCGGTGAAATAATTTCCGAAAAATTATTTACTCCACCTGATTTGAGTCCGTCAGTATTTTTATCAAAGTCAAAATGCCCAGGAAAAGGAGCATTCCTGATTGGATGGAACATATTGTCTCTGATCTCGTTTTCGTGTTCTTTCAATTTTCCAGATCCTCACTTCGTCTATTTGTCCTTTAAACCTGTT
>CAWDMH010000032.1:0-31652 GCA_963803365.1 uncultured Planctomycetaceae bacterium | reverse complement strand
CGCTCCTACGTCGACGCGGGAATCTCGGTTATCGCGGTTCGTCTTGATGGCTCAAAGGCGCCGGCCGTACCATCGTGGAAAACATATCAAGAGCGGTTCGCTACCGATGGTGAACTGACGCATTGGTTCGAGCGACCGGCGGCGCTGGGTGTTATCGCGGGCGTCGTTTCCAGTGGACTTGAAATCATCGACTTCGACGCGGGCGAACTGTTTGAGCCGTGGCGCCAAGCCGTCGAATCTATCGTCTGCCGATTGCCGATCGTCGAGACGCCAAGCGGCGGGTATCACGTTTACTATCGTTGTGCCGAGATCAGCGGCAATCACAAAATCGCGTGCGACCCAAAACGAGAAAAGCAAACACTAATCGAGACACGGGGGCAGGGCGGCTACGTCGTCGGGGCGGGTAGTCCAGCGGCGGCACATTCCGCAAACGTACCCTACGTCCAAGTTGCGGGGCCGACGCTTCCCGACGTTCCCACAATCGCCAAGCCGGAGGCGCGTCGAACTTTGGAAAGCGGCCAGGGTTTTCGATAAGGCGGCGGTTCTCGAAAAGTACCGAGCAACCGAACTGCGCGGCGTGAACGCGAGCTGTACCCCCAGCAACCAGGCGAGCTAACGCCGTGGGCCGACTTCGATCAACGCGCGGACTGGGTGGCGCTTTTGCATTCTCAGGGCTGGCAATCCCGCGACGGCGTGAACTGGACGCGACCGGGCAAATCGGGCGGGACGTCGGCGACGTTGCGGCAATCGCAAGGCGGCGACTTGGTGCTAGTCGTGTTCTCGACAAACGCCGGAATCGAATCGCAGACATACGGCGCAACGAGTTTTCTAACGGCTACTCGATTCGGCGGCGACCGGAGCGCGGCGACGAGGCATCTGAGGCAGGAAGGATTCGGGCAATGACGGAACTTATGTTCACCAAAGCGCCGGCCGACAATGGCGGAATCAAGTTGGACGCGCTCGAGTACGCTCGACTGGTTGCGGAATTCCAAAACCTGCGCCCGGTGGTTGTCGATGGCATCATTCGCCAGGGCGAAACATTGAATATCATCGCGCCCGCGAAAATCGGCAAGAGCTGGCTCGCAATGCAACTGGCCGTTGCGGTGGCAACCGGCAAACCGTGGCTTGGCTTCGACGTCGACGCGGGGCGGGTGCTCTACATCGATAACGAGTTGCACCCGGAAACTTTGGCTCACCGATTCGCTCGCGTGGTTCGTTCCTCGTGGCTTGACGATCCCGAAGTTGCGACGCTCGACGTCGTTTCGTTGCGAGGACGGAATCTATCGGTGCTCGACTTGCCGCGCATGTTGTGCGACGTCCCTAGCGGCGACTATGCGTTGATTGTGCTCGACGCGCTCTATCGATTCATCCCCCCAGGCAAAAGCGAAAACGATAACGGCGATATGCTCCACGTTTACAACGTGCTCGACACGCTCGCCGGACAAACAGGGGCGGCAATCGCAATCGTGCATCATTCCAGCAAGGGATCCCAAGAGACTAAGGCCCAAACCGACGTCGGGGCCGGGGCCGGTTCGATATCTCGATGCGCCGACACTCACCTAACGATTCGCAAGCATGAAACCGACGGGCTATTCGTTCTGGAAGCGGTGACGCGGAGTTTCCAATCGCCCGAACCGCTTAGCATCCAGTACGAATATCCGCTTTGGCATCCTGCCAACGCGCCGGCCGTACTGGCATCCACCAAAACAAGGGGCGAGCAGAAACAGGATTCGCTTGACCGCGAGGCCCAAGCCAAGATTCGCGGACTGTTGGCCGGGAGCAATAAATTGTCGGTTCGACAGATTCGCTCAAAGACTGGATTCGGGGAAGCCAGGGTATCGCGAGCACTTGCCGCAGTCGGTGACGACTTGAAAAGCCGAACCGTCAAGCGGAAATCGACAGGCAAGCGAACTGAAGTTTTTGGATTCTGTAGGGACGAGCGATGGTACGAGAGATGGTACGAGAGATGGTACGAACCATTGGCGGGCCATTAAGTCCGTACCGTGGTGATGGTACGCACACACCTATAGGGTGTGCGTCCATACCATCGTCGGACAGCGGGACGATCTAGGGCATCGTCAATGAAACCGAACACGCAAAAGACAAGTCCCGAACCGAATATCAACTGACCATTCGCCCAATGCCGGACCAGACCGACACCCAGGGCATCCGGCAACTTCGGGCCGCACTCAAGGCGGTTTGGCCGTGTATATCGCTTGCGATGCGTTCATGTTCAACCGTTCACAGGCAGTGCCGACACGCCAGGGAGCTATTCAACACAGTCGGCGCAATGGAGATTTTGAAATGACACTAAAAATGATCGTGCAACCATGCAACGCGGGACCCTTCATACCTAGTGGCGATTGCGGACAAACCCGGCTTTCAGAGGATGTTCCAACGACCCCAGAGGAACTCAAATCGTCGATTCTGGACGCCGTTAGCCAGCTGGCGTCAGCGTTCCGCGAACAAACCACCGACGATAACGCATGCGATCATTCGAGGCCGCGGTTGAACGCAGTTTTCGGCGACAATGCGGCGGCGATTTTGGCGAAGTCGCCGAGCACAACATGACAATGAGCCTTCGCCCGACACGATCGCCGGACGATGAATTGGTCGATTGGGCGCTGCGACGTGGCAAGCGACCGACCGCGTAGTAGCTTTTCACTTCAAAAAAAAGGTATCAACCATGAGCAAAAAGCGATCGATACAACATCGCATCAAGTGGCGAATCAAGCCACGAGCGGTCCGTACATCGGGCGGAACCAACTGCGCCAAATCGCGGTTTCAGCTAGACGGCGATATCGAACCACCGATGCTTCCCGCGATTACTCCAAACAATTTTTTGGCGACGTCGGCCTCGAATTCGAAAAGACGGAGGAATGCCGAATACTCGCGTCTCTTGTCTCGCGGCTGAACGCGGCGCGAACCGAGCAACGCGCATTCGACCGCTCCCAGGCCGATACCGACCAGTCGTTCATCGCCGGCGAGAACGTAAGCGTTGGCGACGGCGAACGATTGCGACTGCAACGACAAGTCGAGCTGCTCGAATCGGCCGTTGACGACGCACACGGGCGGCCAAAAATCGCTGGGAATCGATGCTGTCGGTTCTCGTTTCGACACTCGCGGCGAGGGCGAGCACTTCCAGGGCGGCAGCCTTCCAACAGATGGTCGAAGTCGCCGGAGAATGCTTTACCGCGATCGTGGTAGCCGATGCTTCGATCCGATTGGCCAACCAAATTCGCCCACAACCCCCCGACATTCTTCAAAGCGAAGTACCGCACAACAAGGCGCGGCGTCAAGCCGCTAAAGATGCTGTCAAAAGCTAAGATTTAGGACCGAAATTTATTAAGGCAATCTCCCGGCGATCAACTGGCGGGCTGTTGTCAAAAGCTGTGTTTTCTGAAAGCACTTACTGGACTATCAGTGAACGGCTATCCATCACGCGCAAAACGGTAAACTACCGTTTTGGCTTTTCGCCTGCCGCAAAAACTGCGGGTTTCGTGCGTATAGTTGCGACGGCTTGCAAAGGGCCGGTTTTGCTATAAACTGTTGAAATACTGCGGGAAAAGCCCGAAAACCGGCCATTCTTGATCATGCTTCGGGACGTAGAGGTCGAAGGTTCGAATCCTTTCGCCCCGACTACTGGAAACCTTGCAAAACGTTTTTTTGCGGGGTTTTTTTGTTCCTTTCAACACAGCCGGCGACCGTCCTCCGGCAGATTCAGTGGACAACCAGGAAAGCAACGCATCAGCTTTGAGGTCCGGCAAGCGTTCAAACTTGCAATGGGTGCGTTACTCGTTTCTTGAAAACTGTTCCCATTGAATTACTTCCGTTTGCAACAACAGGAATTCATCAATGTGCCGAGGCACCGAATTTGGCAAACGTTCGCGTCGCGTTTCTTGGATCTTCGTAGACTCAGTTGCGTTGACTCATTCGAGTATTAAGTAGCACCATTACCAGCCCTACGATAAACACCACTAGACCAACTCCGCCCAACATGGGGACAAAATATCCACCTACTAGACCAATTAAGCAACCAATTATCATATAGGCTAATCCGAGGGAACGCGGGCTCTCTCTCTGTTGATTTGACTCCGAGAATCGCTGCAAACTTCCGACTTCCATAAAATGGTGTTTCCAAATACTGCTCGTCGATCCGCCGCATTAACGCCAGGTTCTCCAAGCTCTCTGGCTGCGGGCAATAGTACCACGTCGAACGCGCAAGTTCTAGTAGCTCGCACTGCCGGGCAATCGATAACTCCGCATGGTTCGGTTCGATCCATTCCTTCAATTCCCTAAATGAGCTCGGCCGATTTTTTTTTCAACCACTCGACTTCCATCTTCAGCCGTCCAATCTGCTCGAACAACTCCTGTTCATTCGAGGGAGGCTCGTCTCGCTTGCTCCGGCCATCGGCGAATAGCTCCGCCGCACCCTCCAGCAGCAGCTTCTTCCAAGCTGTGATCTGGCTGGCGTGAACACCAAACTCCGCAGCCATCTGCGCCGTCGTCTTGTCGCCTCGACAGGCCGCCAACGCAACTTTGGCCTTGAATGCCGCCCCAAAAACTCGACGTTTCCTCGTCATCTCCTCCATCTCCTGACAGGCTACCCTCGCGGGTTTTTATACCTTATCAGGCTGTCCAGTTTTTGGGGTCCACCACAATGAACAGGAGTCAACCGAGGGAACAGAGGAGAGAACCTGATACCAGCCGCCGCACCAGAGATTGCTCAACTTTTTCAGTTTCGTCCCTTCTCCGTTTACTCAGTTTCCTCCTGTTCAATCGATCCCAACTCCGGTAGCCGACCAGTCGTCATCCCGCCGGGGCGAGCCCGACGGAGATTGGATTGACGGCAGAAGTTATTTTTGCGTTCGGACCTTGGCGTGCATCACAACAGTCAATCAAGCCGACGTAACGGGAGCGCGGTGAATCCGCACCACTCACTTGCTTCCTTGATGGATGACCGTTGAGTCGACCCAGGTCATCTCTTTGGCGATTCCGTCGACCAGATGTTCGACGCGATAAGACTCGGGCAGGACGTCCCAGGCGTAGGTTTCCACCTCGAAATGCTTGGGGCGAGACTCCGCCGGCAACAGTGCCGTGGAATTCATGCAGTCGAGGATTTCCTTTCTTGTGGTGTTCAGCGGCGGCAGCGATTCCAGGTAAACGGGCAGGTGAAAGTGAACTCGCAATTGCGCGTTGTCCGCCCCGGATGCGAATTCCAAGGCCGGCGGCAGATCCTCAAAGAACTTCACGTCGACGGTATCCAAATCGTAAATCGTCGTTTGGTGCAGGTATCGCGGCTCGACGAACCGGCCTAGTGCCTCTCTGCATTTCTTGTTAGTCGCCGTTGAATCGGCGGCATCGGACGGTAGCAATAGTGCATCGATGGCCGAGGAGATTTGGACCTTTCCGATTTGCAGCCCCGCCTCGTGATAACGTTTGACGACATCCGATTGGACTTCGAACATGACCGCCGCATGGCAAATGTCGTGGCAAATCCGTAGATAGCGGCAGGCCATCTCTCGTTCGAGCAGTTGAAAAACGTGGCGGTCGAAGAACGAAATCACATCGCTGCTCGTGGTCAGCGTGCACCCCGGTTCCGGCTCGAGACATAAATAGATGCAGCGCCCGGTGTCCGCTTCGAGTTTCGCCAGGTGTTCGCAAACGGACTTCAAGTTTTGCGCCGCGGCGCGTTTGAAATCGACATCGTCGCGTCGCCCCCATCCCAACGGCAGCGTCGAAATGCTCCCCTCCAATCCCGGCGGCAGAACTCCATCGAGCACGCCGATACAAGCCAGTGTGAACTCGGTCCGTTCGGCTTCGGCCCAAGTCGGCGAATAAACGCGGCGCTTTACGACTGACTGGTGAAAGTTGTATTGTGGAAAAGCGTTCATCGTGAACGGGATCAAGCGCTCCGCTGCCAACCAATTGGCGAGTTCGGCCAGGCGATTGGACTCCGAAAGCTCGCGGGCGGCGTGTCCCGAAAACCAAAGACCAATGCCCATGGGATCCGCGTGCGAAATTAAGTCTCGAACCCGACAACTGTACTGCTTCAAGTTGTCGAGCACCTGGTCCAGTTGATCCCCGGCGTGAACGTTGGTGCAATACGCCAACGGATATTGAGCGGGTGTCGGCACGAGCGGTCACTCTCTTGTTCGAGCTGCGGAAATCGCCAAGACCAGCCATCCGAGCAAGAACGCCGCGCCGCCCAGCGGCACGACGTGGACCAGCCAACGGACGTCGGTCAACACAAAAGCAAATAAACCTCCGGAAAACAACAGCATCCCCAGCACGAAGCATGCCGCCGCTGATCGTGGCCGCTTTGCAGGGACATCGGCTGGCCCACAGGCCGACCAGGCAACAGGCGATCGAATGATACATCAAGTAACGGCTGGCCGTCTGCCAATTGGCAACGCGCTGCGTCGCATCGTCTGGGAACCATGTTTGCAGAGCGGGGGCAATCAGATGATCTCCAAACGCTCCGCTGACAACTGCCAGGAAACCGAATGACGCTCCGATTACCAACCACACATTGTATTTCACGACACACCGCTGCATTCGGCTACGGATCGATCGGCTTAATTGTGGCGGCTTGCCACAAGCTGTACATTAACACGAGCGTGACCGTAAAACAAAGTACCGTCGACGCGCGACGAGAACTCAAAACGCGAGAGAGGCCGCAATGCAACGAGATCAGGGTCTTTTCCGTCTGACTGCTTTTTCGACGATTGCCTTTTGTTCGGTGTGTCTGGCATGGAACGCTGCGGCCAACGCGGTTCAAAACGGCGTTGACAATCTGTTGACCGTGGCCGAGGAAAGCGGATTTCGCCGCACGTCTCTGTCAGCGGAAGTGCTTGACTTCGTGCGCCAATGCTGCCAGGCCGATCACGTAACCGAATTCACGTTTGGGGAAACGGTCGAACATCGCCCGTTGCAAGGAGCGATTGTCTCGCGGAAGCCGTACAAATTGGGTGACCGCGACGACCGGCTGCGCGTGCTGTTGCTGGGCAATATTCACTCAGGCGAATGCGACGGCAAGGAAGCGTTGTGCATGATCCTGCGGCAGTTGGCTCAACATCCCGATAACCCTTGGCTCGACAACATGGTGATCCTGATCGCGCCCAACTATAACGCCGACGGCAACGATCAAGTCGGGCCGAACAATAGAAACCGGCGCGAGCAAGACGGTCCAGAAATGGGGATGGGCGTCCGCACTAACGCGCAACAGCTCGACCTCAACCGCGAATTCATGAAACTCGAATCCCCCGAAGCCCGTTCGCTAGTGAAACTGATCGATCGCGTCGATCCGCAAGTATTCGTCGACTGTCACACCACCGACGGATCGCTGCACCAATATGGATTGACGTACGACGTGCCGCACAACCCTGCCTCGCCGCCATCGATTCGCGATTATATGCGTGAGAAATACATGCCGACGGTGACACAACGATTGGAATCGGACGGTTTGCTGACTTTCTATTACGGCAACTTTGACCGCGACAAGACGAGTTGGGAATCGTTTGGATTTGAGCCGCGGTACAGCACCGAGTACGTCGGCTTGCGCGGCCGTTTGGGCATCCTTTCCGAGTCGTACTCGCACGCCAGTTACAAGGATCGAATCGTCGCCACCGACAAATTCGTGACCGCATGTCTGCAGTTCGCGCACGAAAACGCCGTTGATATCGCTCGCTTGATCGCTGACAGCGACCGCGACTTTGTCGAGCGAGCGCGTGAGAAGCCGCAATCCCTTTCGTTGGCGATGGACGCAAAAATGGTCCCCTTCCAGAAGCACGTGACCATCAAGGCATGGGATGATTCTGGCAAGCCGCACGACTACGACGTGGCATTCGTCGCTGACTTTCAGCCGACGCAATCCGTCGAATTGCCGTTCGCCTACGTCGTTCCCGAGGAATTTGGCAGCCAAGTTGACTTGTTGCGTCGGCACGGGATTGCCGTCGAGAAATTGCAGGAACCGGCACAATTGGACGTCGGTGTTTTTCGTGTTGACGAGATCAAACGGGCGCCACAAGCCTTTCAGAAGCACAAGATGCTGTCGCTGACGGGCGTCGAGCGAACAGAGTCACGTCAGACTCCGGCCGGCAGCTTCGTGATCCGCACAGCCCAACCGCTTGGGCGACTCGCCGCCTATTTGCTCGAGCCGACGTCTTGCGACGGGCTGACCACGTGGAACTTTTTTGACGACCAGCTCGAAACGGGTAAAGACGATCCAGTCCTGAGGGTCCTGACGCCGGTCGACATCAAAACGACTCCGGTTCCAGCGATCGATTCTTCATCAGAAAACGAATCCGGCGATCGTTAGTCGAACTGGATCACGCTGAACACCGGATACGGCGCGAGCCGGGTGGCGCCCTTGAGAAAGGCCAGTTCGACCAGAAACGCGCATCCGACGATCGTCGCGCTACAACGTCGCACCATCTCGCAACAGGCGTCTGACGGTGCCGCCGGTAGCCAACAGATCGTCGACCACCAACACGCGCTGTTGGCTGGAGACGCCGTCGATATGCATTTCCAGCGTATCGCTGCCGTACTCCAAGTCGTAGCTATAGGTATGCCGCTCGTACGGCAGTTTGCCCGGTTTGCGAATCGGCACGAACCCTGCGCCCAACTGCAGCGCGGCCGGCGCGGCGAAGATAAAACCACGAGCCTCTGCGGCGACTACGACGTCAATCGACTCATGGGCAAAGCGGTTGGCCATCTGATCGACCGCTTGCCGAAACGCGTCGACGTTGCGCAACAAGGGCGTAATGTCCTTAAATAGGATGCCGGGCTTCGGGTAGTCCGGTATGTCGCGAATGTAATCTTTTAAGTTTAAGGGCATGGGCCAGGTACGTTTGAATCCCATCAATTGCCGACGTCGTCAAAAGACCAAGAGTGTCATCACTTCTCAGTGTCGCTTGCCGCCCGCAAAGGCGAAGCAGCTAGCGTCGGGTCTGTCCCGTTCCGCCCACATCTCAATCGGACGCCGGCCATCAATCGCCACGCAGCTTTAGATTGAGTTGTTTCAACTTTTCGCGCACTTCATTCAGACTCGTGACGCCAAAGTTCTTACACTCCAACAAGTCGTCGCCCGTTTTGCGTACCAACTCGCCGATGGTCGTCAGACCGAGCCGCGACATGCATTTGCGGGCACGGACGGACAATCCCAATTCGGAAATCGGTCGTTCCAGCAACAGTTGTTCGTCCGGGCTCATTGCACTGAAATCGACGGTCTCTTCGGTGGCCGCTTTGGCATTGGCGAATTGGCCGATGGAAAGCCCCTTGTTGGTCAACATTTCACGAATTTCCACCAACGAGGTCTCGCCAAAGTTCTTGCTATTGAGCAATTCCTGCTCGGAAATCCGCGTCAAATCACCTAGACTCACGATCCCCATCTTCTGCAGGCAATTCCGGCTGCGGACCGAAAGCTCGAATTGTGCGACTGGGATCTTGAGCACCTGTGACAGCATCTCTTCTTTGCGATGCTCGTCGTAGTCGTAGTTCTCGTCCATCGACGCCATCGAGTCCCGTCGGAACAACAGCGCCCGTGGATGCGTCGGATACGATTCGAGAATCCGGTCGTAGCATCGCCGGGCTCGCAGATAATCGCCTCGATCCTCGTACAAAATTCCCAGATTCAAGAGCGATCCGATATTGGCAGGAAAAACGCTGGAGGCGCGCTGATACAACTCCAACGCTCTCTCGTCGTTTCCGTGCCGGTCGTTTTCCAACGCCAGTCCGAACAAAGCACCGGCGTGACCCGGATCGGCATCAACCGCACGCGTATACAAGGCGACAACCTCATGCGGGTTCTCGGCGAGCGCCGCGATAGTCGCTCCACGCTGATAGAGATACTCGGCTGTCTGTTCGATCGGTCCAAACAGATTGTCCAAAATGTCCATCGCTTCGCGGGGATGCCCGGCCACCCGCTTCACCCCCGCAATCGCCAGTCGGCATTGGTTCGCATCGAAACCGGCCGTTCGAGCCGACTCGAAGCACTGAATCGCGCGGTCGTAACGTTTCAAGGCCAAATGGGCGTAGCCCTGGTACACAAACGCGATCGCCCCATTGTCCGAATTCTCCAAAACCTGACAGGCCAATTCGTAACGGCCCAATAAGTACTGACAAACTCCCAAGCGGACGTTGGTCGCCGGGCGACCGGTTCTCCTGGTTCTCTAGTTGCAACGTCAAGTCCCGCAAGATCCCAAACCGAGCGTAGTCCTCGGAAATCAGCATCGAAATGGTGTCGATTTCGTTCGGCCCAAACGACGCGTTCGAAGTGACAATGTCCTTGAGTTCCAATTCCGCATTTTCATTTGTTGAAATCATCTGGTGGTCCCAAAAAGTCGGAAACAGGGCGGCGCTGAATCTCCCGCTGCATACCAATCAGGGGCGGCGTCAACCAAAGCCAGCGATGGGAGTCGAACCCATAACCCCCGCATTACGAATGCGGTGCTCTGCCAATTGAAGCTACGCTGGCAAACCGCGATATTCTAGGAATTTTGAAGCGTTTACACAAATCTCGCATCTCAAGCCGAACGATTCGGTCTCGTCGTAGGCATATTCAACGTCGCCTTCCAACAAGGTGTCGGGCCAAGATCGCGCCGTCGGTGAATCCCGAGAATGGGCACGGAGTTTGGAAGAGTTCCAAGTGAAGAAGTCTAACAACTTCGCCCAAAATCGTCCAGCCAACAAGGTATTCCGACAATCGACCCAGGGTTGCGCGGATTTCCGCTACGCTTCAATCCGCTTCACCCTGGGCTGAGACATAGGACCACCCCGTTGGGGTTTTCTGGAAATCGCTCGGCGTCGGCTGGTCTCAGCGACCGGCCAGGATGGGGGACCAACAATCGCCCACCATCGACTGATACGCCGCTTCAACGGCTACCACCGATTGCAGCGCGTCGTCGACTGAGACGGTTAGCGTTTCCAAGCCTCGAATCGTCCGAAAAAAATTCCTCAACTGGCCTTCGAACGCCGCTACCTTGTCATAGCCGTCGCCAAAGACTTGCCATTGTCGTTCGCCGTTAAGTTTAGCTCGTGACTCGCGCCAGCCAACTTGAATCGCACCCGCACTGCCGTACAAACAAACAAAATACGGCAGGTCCTTGGCAATACTCCAGGATAGGTCGATACTGCCGAGCACATCGCAGGCGCTGCGGGCAAACACGTGGACGTTGTCTTCCACGTCTATTTTTTGGATGCGTTTTCCTTCGATGGCGCGAATTTCAGCGAGCGGCCCCAAGAAATAGCGCATGATGTCCAGCGAATGCGTGCCGTTGTCGATCAAGACGCCGCCACCGGAAATCTCTCGCTGGCTATTCCACCGCTTGGACATGTCGACCGCGGCAGTGAACGAATTCTCATACAGCACCAGTTCGCCCAGGCCGCCTCGGTCCAACATGGCCTTGGCGCGGATCACGTCGCGAACGAACCGAAATTTGGACGCCATGGTGAAAACGACGTCGCGCCGATGTGCCGCCTCGACCATTTGCAACGCCAGATCCGCCGAGGTGGCCAGCGGCTTTTCACACAACACGTGGATTCCTCGATCGAGCAAACACATCACGTGTTCAAAATGAAGCTTGGGAGGCGAGCAGACGATCACAGCATCCAAATCAAAAGCTTCCAGTTCGACCGCTCGGCGACAAGCTCCGGCGCGATGGCGCTGACCCAATTCAACAGCCCGCTCTAGAACACAATCGGCGACCGCCACCAACCGGCACTCGTCACGAAGCCGTTCGATCGCCGTCGAATAGGTACGAGCAATATTTCCGGCACCGATCAAACCCAGTCGGAAAACCTTATCCATCGTCCGTCTCCCTGGCATCCGACGACAGTTTCCGCAAGCCAACTTGGACGGCGTTGGCGATGTAATCGACGTGGTTCCGTGCGTACCGTTCGTTCCACGGCAAGACAAGAATCTCGGCCAAGCCCCGATACACTCCGGGAAACCGCTCACGCGGGTAGTTGACTGCTTCCGGCCGCGCCAACGTGAACGGGAACTGGCTGTTGCCGAAAGTGCGGCGGCTGGCGAAAATCTCGCATTCGAACGCCGGCTTTTGGATGTAGCGCGGCGCCGACGCGATTTGGAATTCCTCGCGCAACACCTTGGCCAAGCCGACGGCGCCCCCCGAAACGACATTCGGATCGACGTTCAAACAATACTTCCAATACGAGTGAACGCCTTCCGCCGGCGACGTCGGGACCAGGATTCCCGGCAAGTCTCGTAGCCGCTCGCTCAATCGATCGGCCATTTCCACGCGACGTGAAACCGAGTCGGCGAGTTTGCCGAGTTGAGCCGACGCGACGGCCCCGCTCAATTCATTCATCCGGTAATTCAACGCCAGGAAGTAGTGATCCGGCTTCGCGTCGCCGTAACCCCAAGCCTTGTTGATGAACAAGAACATTCGGCGGGCCAAATCCGGATGGTTGGTCACCGCCACTCCGCCCTCGCCGGTAGTAATGTGTTTGCCTTGCTGCAAGCTGAAGCAGCCGATGTCCCCGAACGTCCCCACGAAACGACCTTGGTACGTTGCGCCGAACGCTTGCGAACAATCCTCAATGACGGGCAGCTTGTGTTTTTGGGCAAGCGCCATAATTGGGTCTAGATCGCAGGGGCAACCGAACAGATGCGTGACCATGATCGCTCGGGTCTTGTTGCTGAGAGCGGCGGCAATGGTTTGGGCTGTGACGTTGCAGGATTTCGGGTCGACGTCGCAAAAAACGGGAATGGCCGCTTGATACAAAATGGGTGTCAGCGCCTCCATGTCGGTGATCGGGGACGTAATGATTTCATCCCCCGGCTCCGGATCGATAGCAGCAATCGCGGCGTGAATCGCCGCCGTGCCATGCGAAGCGCCGTACGCCGCGGCCACTCCCAACATCCCAGCAAACCTGTCTTGAAACTCTCGAACGAATTTTCCCTTGGTGCTAGTGAGCGTCCCGGAATCGATCGCTTCGGCCAGCAGCTTGATTTCTTCGTCGCCGAGCGTTCTGCCGGAGGCATCCTGATCGGAAGGTAAGGAAACAGTTTGGGTCGATGCGCGGGATGTTGTCGGGGCCATGGGTCTCAAATCGCGATCAGCGAAGTTGTGTGTCTGGAGAGCGACTCTCTGCGAGACATTCTGGCGGAGAGCACTCGAGGTCTGTGGGATCGGACCGCAGACTCTCGGCTCGATCAGATGCGGCAATCAAAACGAAGCGAGATAAGAAGATTCCAGACTAGTCGCCGGCTTCGAATAGTCAAGCAAACACTAATGCGACTCAGATTCTTGCGGAGCCGCTTCGTCAACTCGTTGCAGAATCCACTTCACACTTAACGGAGCCGTTGCCTCGGTCGCCGATAGCGTCGGCTGCGCGTACCGAGTCGCCTTTTTCTGGCCGGGCACTTTGAAGTTATCTCCTTTTTGAAGGACCGGTTTGGGCTCCAGCATCGTGCCAAACTGGTAGTCGCCGGCGACTTGACAGGCAATCCAATGCCCGTTGCCTTCGCGATCGACGAGATAAAATTCGGGATACGTATGTTCCGGAACCCACACAGCGCGTGCCGGTATGCCTCGCGCTCGGCAAATGGCGATGAACAATCCGGTCATCTCGCCACAATCGCCGCGTTTTTGGGCGAGCGCTTCGAGGCAAGACCGGTTGGTCTCTTCAAAGTGATACTCGATGTTATCACGCACCCATCGAAAAATCGTTTCGACCTGGTCCCAGGCGTCTGCAGACTCGTCGATCCCGACCGTCGACTTGGCGAGCTCACGAATCTTATGATGTGCGCTTTCGATTTGCGGGCTGGGACGCAAGTAAGTCCGAATTGTCTTGTCTCCTTGCGGGGCAAATGACAACTGGCTGGGATCGGCTGGCGGGTCGAGCCGCCGTTTGGTGATGGCGGCCGGCACGACGATACGAGCGGTTTCACCAGCCGACATGTGCCGAATGTAGACCTTCATCATTTTGGCGGTTCCCAAGTCGATGAACTCGGTGTGCGCCACGTTGTCGGTAGATTGATTGGCCCCCAAAACAACCGACTGGTCTGGCCAATCAATGGGTACCGGGAAGACAGCGGTGATGCCGGAAGCTTCTCCGGAGCTGGTGATTTCGACGCCAAACTCCCATTTCGACTTCAATTCATCTTGCACCGCATCTTGGGCCACGACCGAAGCGGCGCGACCTGCCAGGAATGCGGCAGCGAATACCACGACGAGCTTGAAGAGGCCCAATCGAATCGCCGTTTCGCTCGTATCACTCATTGCTGTTTCAACTGCGGTTCAAAAACCTGCTCGCGCGTGAAGTGATATTGGATCGTCGGTGCTCTGTCCGCGCGCGCGTCGATGTCTAGCCGATCGACCACGAATCGTTGCTTGCCCCGCTTGCCCGGCACTTCAAAGTTGTCACCCTTTTGTTCGATGATCACCGGTTTTGCAAGCGACCCGAACTCGCGTGGCCCCGACAACATGCACGGATACCACACGCCCGTACCCGCTTCGTCCAACAAATAGAACTCCGCATACTCGATTCGGTTGGCCCAGACGAAGCGGGCCGGAATCCTTTGACTGCGGCAAAGCGCAACGAATAAATTCACCCGATCTTCCCGACAGCCTTTGTTGGTCTCCAAAACTTTCGGGGCGCCGACCGCCGCGGCGCTTGTCATTTCGATGTGGTCTAACACCCAGTCGTACATCGCCTCAACTCGTTGCCAGTCGTTGGGTTTGCCTTCAATAATCTCCGTGGCTAACTTTTTGACCGCTGAGGATCGCGGTTCGATCAACTCGCTGGATCCGACGTAACGTGTAAGTTCGTGGCCGATCTCGGTTGGCTTCTTACAGTACTCGGGCCTCAACGGCGGGCCTAGCGGAGTTAGCGTGATGTCGTATACGACTGATAGTTCCACCTTATCCGAGACCGCCGTGTGCGGAATCTTCACAAACAGCGCCCGCAACCCCTCATCGACATCGCGTTGTTCGTACGACAATCCAGGCGTCGAGGTCTCGCTGTGAATTTGCACGTATTGTTCCGGCCAGTCTCCGGGGATCGGCAAGATCGCCTCAGCCTTCTTGTTGATGGCGGTTTTCATTGGCGTAAGCGAAAACCCGACTCGCCAATACTCGTGAAACGGATTACCTAAGGATCTTGTCGAGGACAAAGGGACCGAAGTTGCGCCGGAATTCGTTTCATCAGCGCTGGATGACTTTCCTTGCGTGGTCGACGGACCATCGCCAGACGGTGTCTTCGGTTTCTGTAGGTCGATTTGCTGTAACGCGAGACCCGGGAACGCTGAAAAAGCGTTTGCCGCGGCCCGCACTTGGTGACCAACAACAACACAGCACACTATCCCGATGACGATGGCCGGTGTTCGGCTTCCCAATCGAACCGTAGCGGTCACTCGCCCCAGACCGTCGGCGTTCGGCGGATGGCGAACCGTTCCCGAGGTCATGCCATCAGGCCGATGACTGCGAACTCTGTTGCGACATGAACGCTGGACAGCGTACGAATTGAAGATCATGGCGTTGAGGTTTTTAGGAATCTGGGTCGGATCCACGACACTATTGTACTTGAAAAACTACTTGTTTCACGTTTGTCCTGAGCACCGTTGTGTGGTCACTTGCTGTAGGCGTGACAGTCTCTGCGCGACCAACATGGGCAATAGATGTAGCCGACTTTTGTCGAATTAGCCCACTGCGCGACGAAGGCCGTCCCACGTGGAATGCTCTCGCTATCTTGCGTCCCGTTATTCGAGGTATCGGACGCGCGCCGCATGACGTCCAGCCAAGTCGATTGTGGCCGATCGATTTTGAACAACCCCAACGCTTCCTTCGGATACGGCCCGAATAACTGCTACATTCGCTAAGGATCCAAATAAGCGTTCACGTTTCGCCAACGCGTTTGTTTATGTTCAAAGAGCAGGCCCATTTGGCTTGAGCGGATTGCATCTGAGTACGACATGAAAGCGATTACCGATTCCATAATTCGGTTTGTCGCGTTACCAAAGTGTCCCGTTGGCTCTCGCCGCGAGCGAAACTGTTAAATACACCCTGTTTTCGCGAACAAGAGAGTTCACGTTGAATTGTTCGCCGCTCCACCTGGAAGTCGCCGCGGATGATTCGGGCCGATTTCAGATCATTAAAAGATTATGTCGTCTATGGACGATTTCCATTGCAGTTGAGTCTTGTGTCGGACGGCTATTGCTTTAGGTCGGGCCACCCCTTCCTGTAGGCCGCGCAATCCCTGCCCGACAAACGATTCCCAAATTGATCGTCCCCGTTGAATTAACCCCCGTTCCCCGGTATGGCGTTCCACATTCTCGATTGCCGTGAATGCTATGAAATGGATATAATTCAGGTGCTTTGTCTCGTGCTTCCGATCAAAATGCGAACGTGACTGTCGTCAACCTGGCTGAGTTGGCGCGTCAAGTGATTTTGCCGGACAAATTGTGGTTTCATGGTGGATGACCCTAACGAGATCGAATCGCGAGCCTCCATTTTGGGAGTCCTAATCTGGGGCTTGTATTTTGCTGCGGTGCTTCCGTTTGCTTTGCTGTTGCTGATTTTGATCGGAATGGTAGCGGGCGCGGTCAAGTGCGGTGGCGTGCTTATCGACCTGGTTCGTCACGTATCTTGGACGTTTCACAGAACCACCGGCGCCATTGAAAAACCAACGCGCGGCGCCAAACCATTCGGCCGATAGCGAGTATCGCATCGTTTCTAGAACGATCGCACCGACCACATTCTCATGTCGCGGGTTGCATCGGCGGGCGTAAACCCGTGAGCCCATTTGCGATGTTTGTAAATAAGGTATTGGTTGGACCGTCGCAGGTCGGTGAACGTTTCCTTTTCACGGAGTGAAACGCCACATTCAAAAAGTGAACAACTACGTGGCCGTTCACCCCGTGAACGGAATCGGCCAATTCACTCCGTGAAGGGAATGCCGCTCAAAACCATTGTCCGCAATCCCGGTAACACCGTCGCCACACAACGGTTCCCGTCTGACAATTGGATTGGCCGGCGTCATCAAGTGCGGCAAAGTCCGAAGCCCATTTGGCATGCTGAATTCTAACGGAATCGTAATCTATCTCCCATTGTTTTTCCTGAGCGGGTTGGCAGAATTAAGAGGCGTAGCAAACTGCCGAAAAATGCGCGCACAAGGCTAATTGAAGTGGAACGGCGCAAGCGGCCCGGTAATTGGCCGTGTGCCCCTTAATTGGCCGTGCGGATGCCACCGCAACTGGACGGCTCGCGCCTGATTGAAGCGGAGGGGCGCAAGCCGCACGGTAATTGGACGTGTACCCCGTAATTGGCCGTGTGCATGCCACCGCAACCGGACGGCTCGCGCCGTTCCGCTACATTTTAAGTCGGATGTTAATGGCCCCATATGAAGACATTCTCGCTGCCGACCGCGGTGCTCATTACGCTTTTGGTTCCGGGCGGAACATGCTGGGTCGCAAAGCCTGAGAGTTGGCGTTCGCCGGCAACGAATGGATCGGCGATTGATCTGCCGAAGCAGATTTCCGACAACTCGTTCGCGCTTCGTCATCACGCTGACCAAAACAATTCCAGGGTGGCGGAGATCTCGGAATCGATCGCGGCTCACTCCAAATTGAGTCTGAATGCAGCGACCGCCGACGGCCGGTTTCCCACCGCCACTCGTTCACCGTTGGTCGATCGACATTGCGGGCAGGCTTTCAGTTCGGCGCCAGCGTCTTTGCTGGACCTTTGCACGCTGCTGACAATCTAAACGGCTCCCGCCTAGCAGCCCGTTGAAAAAGCAGCGGAACGGCGCAAGCCGTCCGGTTGCATTGGAATCCACCCGGCAAATTACCGGACGGCTTGCGCCGCTCCGCTTCAAAAAGCACGTGTGCATACACCCTTCAACAGTCTGCTAAAGCTCGTGCCGTGACGGCGCTGTGAAACGACTATTCTGGCGGTGTCATCTTCTTGCATGCAACACCGTTCTGCGTTGAATCCGTTTTAGCTGAATTCGTGTGAATTCAGGTACCCAGAAACGATTTCGACACCCCCTGCGAATCACCTAACAACTGACGAGAGATTCTCATGACCAATATCAAAATTGATTCGACTGACAAGCCTCAAATTGAAACGCTGACACAAGAGCCGGTCCAACGTTCAGGCGCACCGCCTGCAACGGCGACACTCTTCCACGACCCGCAACTGGCGCGAGCTCACGCCGCGGCGACGCGCGGCGATTACCGTCGTTGTCTGGATCTTTTATCATCCGACGTCCGGACGCCGGAATGCGTCAATCTGCGGTCGGTTTGTTTGTTGCGACTGAACCGTCCGAATGATGCGCTGACGGTCCTTCGGCCGTTGGTGCTGGCTTCGGGCGGTGTCTGGCTAAAACCGGACTTACCACAGAGCTTAATGCACAATTTCGCAACAGCACTGCTCATGACCGGGAA
Source organism: uncultured Planctomycetaceae bacterium (assembly GCA_963803365.1). GTDB lineage: Bacteria > Planctomycetota > Planctomycetia > Pirellulales > Pirellulaceae > JANMEB01. Next base: position 13,243 of record CAWDMH010000032.1, on the reverse strand, counting down.
ACCATCCGGGTGTTTGGACGTGTTGGCGGAGCTTGGCAAACAGCAGAGCCCCTACGCCGACCAGCTACGCGGTGCGATCAAAAAATGGGCCAAGAGTTTGCCGCTATGGATCCAATTTAACTGGCGATTTGGACGGATCGAGCCGGATAACTGCTCAATCCAGCTCGACTTCGAGCCGGGTGAACTTTAACGCGGCGTTTCCCCGACCGCACTCATTGTTTGCGACGGCTTAGCTTGCCGGTTGAACAGACGAAAGTGCAAAACTGGAACTTAGGATCGCACGCAAAATAACTTCGCCCGAAATCCTCGCCCTCACGGGAGAGGCTTAGGGAGAGGGTCGACAAAACCGGGAAGTTATTTTGCGTGCGATCCTTAAGCCGGTTGACCAGACAAAAGTGCAAAGCTGGAACTTAGGCGGCGCGTTGAAAACGAATTCGTCATCCCCGCGAAGGCGGGGATCCAGTATTGCGAGTGTTGAAGTCCGCTGGATACCCGCCTTCGCGGGAACGACCTTCGGTGCAAAGATTGAAGGTAGTCTTTCTCAACGGCTGCTAATCCCACCACCAGCGTGTCGCTGAGTGGGCCAGGTTTTGCCGCGCGGCCTTGGCGGGTTGCGAGTCGATGTCCGCGGCACGGACCAAATCCCACGCCCGGACTTCGACGCCGCCGGAAGCCGTCACGATCCAAGACCGGGTTGTTTTGGCGTAGCTGACCTGCGGTTCTGTCGTTTTCGGAACGGGCATCTCACCTGGCTGGAGCATGCCCTCGTCCAGCAGCGCCGTCAGCGTCAAGCCAACGCGCTGCAGCAGTTGATGCTGCGATAGGATGGTGGCGACGGTGACCAGGTCCATGGCATTCTGCAGTTCTCGCAGAGCCGGGTAGGACTTGGCAACCGCATCATAATTCTCGGTGAACGAATCGGACCATTGTTCGGCCAACTTACTCGTCTTTCCTGCCGGAATGGACTCGCCCGTTCGCGAGATGTAATTCTCCTCGGTCAGCGTCTTAACGCCCGCCCCGCGGAATGCCCAAGCGGTATTGTCCGCATCGCGAGTCATCGAATCGTAGTTTGTCGTGATCCACCAGCGCGGCATGGACATCGGGACTCGCTTTTTGGACGTTTGCAGTAGGTATAGGTAACTTGGAACATCCTTCGTCGGCGAGTCGTCCAAACCCATTCCCAATCGCTTCATCGAGACGTCCGCGGCAACCAGCACGGCAGCCAAGTGACTGTCGACGGGGACGCGGTCCAAGGTGACTTGGTAGGGTCCGACCCTTCGTTTGATCTCGGCGGTCGTTGCGACCGATGGTTGCGGCTTCGACCTGATGAATTGTTGGTAGGCGACGATTCCATCGGGATTGGCATCTAACGAGCATGACAGGCCGGCTTGTAAAGCGGCTGCGTCCGCCCGCAACGCAACGATCAAATCATCCAAACAAAGGCCCGGCGTGTGAGAGAGTTGTCCAACAAAGCCGCCTTGCTTGTCAACCGTCCAGCTTTCTGCGGGGCCGGCGAGGACGATGTCGTGGCCAACGGTGTCGACAAAGACATATTCGATGCGTTGCAGGCCGCCCAGCAACTGGATTTCCAGCGGCAAGGGTTGGCGTTGATGCGCGTATCTTGCGATTTCGGCGTCGAGCGCACGCAGCGAAATCTTTCGCATCGCGCTGGTGGGAAGTCTCACGTTGCCAGCGGCTTTTACGCCGCCTCGCGCGTGCGTCGCAAACTGTCCGTAACGTCAGTTTCCGCCGCGCGAACCAAGCCGGTCGAATCGATAGCGATTCCTCCGACAACGCCGTTGCGTCCAATCACGGGGGTTACGCCGGTAACGAACGTTCGCGAGCCGCCGGAAACGATGTTTCCGGCACCGCTGCCGTTGGCCATCGTCAGCTGGGCTTCGAGCGCTGGCATCGCCACGAGAATGATCGCGGCCACGATAATTGAGACAGCTTGAGACACCGCCCGGCGATGCGGTTGGCGGGCTTGAGTGAGAGACCTGCGCAGAGCATGGTAACTCCTTTCACGAAAGAAAGTCCCTTGCCCTGGACTTGCGATGGAGACAACAGCCCCTAAGGATTGTCCACTGGCGTTAGCGTATCAGAATTCGCGTGGGGCTTCAATGAAAAAACCGCAACGCGGGTCAGTGCGTTGCGGTTCTATGCGAAAGACGGCGAATATCGAATCAGGCAGGTCCGCGGGAAATGTGGGGTCTTACACGAGCTCTTTGCGCGAACTAATTAGGGTCCGCAGCCGCTCGGCCAGCAAGCTGGCGTCGAATGGCTTCTTGAACGTTTCGTTAATGGCCGACCGATCAAAGCTGATCGGGTTACCGTCGTCGGGCAACAAGGCAATCAAAATGGTGTCTCCGAAGTCGACGTTCTTACGGAGGTTTTGGCAGATTTGCAACGCTTCGACCTTACCGATCGAAAAATCGCAAATGATGCAATCGGGGTGAAAACTCTCAGCTTGAATACCGGCCTCAAAACCGCTGGCGGCAACAGCGACCTTGAACGATCTCTCAAGCGGGAGCTCTCGTTTTAAATTCTCGATCAATACCTGATCTTGAGCCACGATCAGAACTTTGGCCATCGCCTCGTCTTCGAGGTCGCCCAAAGGCATGCCGTGTTCTTTCAGGAACTTGATCAGGTATTCGCGTGGTATCCGACGGTCCTGTGATCCCGGAATCCGGTAACCCTTGAGGCGGCCGGAGTCGAACCATTTGCTAACCGTGCGTGGAGCCACCTTGCAGATCTTTGCGACCTGGCCAGTTGTGAACACCTTCATATCAGGCTCTCCATGCTACACAATGAGTCGTCTTTCGCTACACGCGCGGTACGCTGTGCGTGTAACCGCCAGTCCCTATCGCCGCCAATCCGCCATCAGGACCTCCGTGTCCATTCCTGGCTAGATTCGCGCACGTCTGGGTCGGGACTAACGCTTTTTTGAGACGATCCGCAAATCCTTTGCCTCGTCTCTGATTTGTGACATCGTCTGTCGGCACTCTTCTGATTGCACAAATCCGTTAGCACAGCAGAACAAAGCAAATTCGTTGCAGTACAAACGATTCATCCAATCCAGATTACCAGTCAGTCGGCGAAGAAGTCGCCGGAGAGACACTCGGGCGCAATCATGCTGAGTCGAAACAGCGCGACAAGCAAACGACCAAATATTGGCCATCGAATCCCCCCGTTGAATGCCCAATTGCCCTCCTCAAACTCGCCTTTATGAACGAGCCTTAATGAGTACAATCGTACACCCGCTATCTAATTTCGATAAAATCGGCATCAATACTTTAGTCGGATTCCCAAGCAGACGTGGCAATCCGCACCGACGCGGTACGGCCGACGGATGTAAAACTACCCAATCGACAAAATGCCTCACTCGACCGGGCGACTTTCCTTCGCAGCCGATACGACCTGCCGCAAACGCTGGCGGAGATTGGCTCAGCACGACGACGATTGCGATGCTGGCATTCTGTTCGGTTTTGCGTCCGATCCTAATGCAACGACGCCGCCAATAGGAATTGGCGGCGTCGCGGAGAAAAGAGATTGCAGAAGGGAACGTATGGTGCAGGTGCTTACTGACGAGTGATGGAGACGAGTTCGTTCGTGTCGCCACTTTGCTGCGCGACGGATTGACCGTTGAAGTATGGATTGTGCATCCAAGTCGTTTTTGAGTCAGTGGACCCGCTTGATTTGTCGTCGGAATCCTTATCTTTTTTCGGCTCGACGAAATACGGATTCTCTTGACGCAACGGAGTGGGGACACTCATTTCGACGGGGGCAATGCCTGGGGGCACTGCGTACGGACTGACGCCGTAGGGCCGCGCAACGATCGTGCGGTCATAATAAACCGGCGGATACAATGCAAAGAAAGGCGGTTGATCGATTCGCGGAGCCGGAGCGAACGCCGCACCGAATCGGTCCGCCCGAAATTGATGACGACCGAAAGCCCGGTAGTTTGCATAGTCGATGCCGACGCCAAACCGATATCCGTCCAGTTGGGCCTGAGCGGTCGTTGCCGTGCCGATGACGGCCAATGCGGCGGCAACCAATGTGAGCAAGTTGAATAGTTTTTTCATGCGATGCCTCTGTTCTGTGGGGTGCGGCGGTTGAGCCTCGTTAAGCCGGTGCGAGGCGATTCGCAATCGTGCGTTGAACACAAGTTGACAAACCGATTGCGTAAATTTCACAGTAAACGGGGGCGACGATCTTTCAATAGCGACTTTGGTTTTGCAAGAAAAACAGCCAAAAAAGCTGGGGTGAGCGACGTGGAAGCGGCGGAACAACTGACAAAATCGGTGAAATCGAAAGCGGTCGAACTAGGATTCGCCGCCGTTGGTGTTTGTCCGGCCATCCCTCCTGCCAGCTTGGATCGCTTGGACGAATGGCTTGCCCGAAAGTATGACGGCGAAATGAGCTACCTCCGCCGTCGCCGATCCGCGTACAACCATCCCAATCAAGTTTTGCCTGGCGCACAAAGTGTCGTGGTTCTGGTAACGGCCTATCGCAACCAAGAGCCTCAAACGCCGGCTATCGGCCAAGGACGAGTATCGCGGTATGCCTGGAGTGGCTGTGATTACCACGACGTTATTCGCCAAAGGATGCGACGACTGTCGGATTTCTTTCGGTCCATCGCCCCAGCGGAGCAAACTCGTTGCGTGGTTGACACGGCGCCGCTGATGGAGCGCGAGTTGGCGCGGGTCGCCGGACTAGGCTGGCAAGGCAAAAACACGCTGCTGCTGAATCGCCAATGGGGGAGCTGGTTTTTTCTTTCGGAGTTGTTGACGACCGCGACGTTGGGCTACGACTCGCCGACTCAGACCGACCACTGCGGGACGTGCCGGGCTTGCCTCGACGCTTGTCCGACAAGCGCTTTTGTACAACCCAATCTGCTCGATGCGACCCGCTGCATTAGTTACTTGACGATCGAACACCGTTCGCCGATTGATGTCGACTTGCGCGAATCAATGGGCGATTGGGTTTTGGGTTGCGACGTGTGCCAGGACGTCTGCCCTTGGAATGGCAAAGCCCCCGTCGTCAACGACACGGCGTTCGAGCCGAACGAAACGCTCAACCCCATCGATTTGCGGGAGCTCTTCACTTTGAACGAACAACAATTTCGCGAGCGGTTCGGACAAACGCCGCTGATGCGCCCGGGACGAAGCGGTATCTTGCGAAACGCAGCGATCGCCTTGGGAAACCAGCGCGATGAAGGGGCGATCGCGGCGCTGAAAATCGGACTTGCCGATTCGGACCCCGTTGTACGAGGTGCATCGGCCTGGGCGCTGGGCAAACTAGGTACGCCGGTCTGCCATGCGTGTACTAAACGACCGCCAACTCGTCGAGCGACACGTTCAAGTCCGCGAAGAGATCCAACTTGCCCTGGATCGAGATTGAGCGTGATCGAACCTGAACTGATTTCTTCGCAAATCGTTGCGATTGATTCTTGAGACGGTCATATTGGCTCGCCCGTGGCAGCCCGTTGCAAAAGGGTCTGTCATCCCCGCGAAGGCGGGGATCCAGCATTGCGGGAGTTATTTTCCGCTGGATTTCCGCCTTCGCGGAAATGACGTTCGGTCCGGTTATTGAAATGAGTCGCACTTCCACGGGCTGTTAGTTGGCAATCGAAGCGTCACATCGGCTTGCAACGGCGAGGAAGCACGAACGTCGGTCGGCAAGACCGAACGATTGAGCTGGATCAGTTCCGTGTATCGAGAAGCCTGCCCAAGCTGCTCGGCCGCGATCCGAAACAACGTATCTCCTTCACAAGTACGATAGCTGTTCGAGTCGACAATCTCGCGTAGATGATCCGCCGAGACGCTCGAGCGCAATTCGTTGGCAACAGGCTCGCTTGGTGAACTTTCCGGGGTCACCGCGATCTGTGCAGCATGGATTTCATCTTGCGCGGGGGGTGCCCAGGTTGTCTGTTGTATGTCCGTTGCAATCTCATGTCGAATCGGCAACGTCGACGTCGATGGGTTGAGTTGGTGTGCGCTTTGTTGATTCCTTATTTCGGTAAGCCGATCGGTGGGCGGTTGAATGAGGAATTGACTTCCATCATTGCTCGGAGGCGTAGTGGGGGCACTCAAGGTGGGACGGCCATCCTTGGCCGGCATCTGTCGCGCAGAGACTGCCCGACCTACCGCAAATGACCCCGCTACACTCGGAGGCTGCTCAGGATTTGGCGTCGGACTGGGGCGCGGCGATTCATCATGGAGTCTTTCGCTGATCGACGGCGCGTCCAGCTTGCGCGTCGGCAGGCGTTCCACGATTTGCTGGTCGCCAGACGTTGATGTTTTGGGGTGAAAGGGATCAATCTCGAATTGCGCGACTGGCGTAGCCGAGTGTCCGGAAGGGTTTCGCGACCGTTGGCGAGCGGGGCTCTGTTCGTCGATGGGATCGAGCGAACCGCTCACGCGAAGGTAGGCGACGCACGCAAACACGCTGAGGGCCAAAACGATGGCAGCGACGCCGATTCGAGCCTCGCGGCGGAATTGGTGTTCAAGTTGTTCCCGACGATCGGACATGATGCTTCCTTGCACGCCGACTGCAAACACTCGTTCAGACCGCGTTATCGCTGCGTTTTTCTGCAACTCGCAAGCGGCTGCTTCGCGAACGCGGGTTCGACGTCGCCTCGACATCACTGGCTCGAACGGGCCGTTTCGTAATCACTTGTAGCGACGGGTCGTTGCGAAAAGCGTGTTTGACCAGCCGATCTTCGAGCGAGTGAAAACTGATCACCGCCATTCGGCCCCCCGCTTTTAATCGAGGAGGCAATCGCTCGAGCGCCGCTTCCAGGCATCCCAATTCGTCGTTGACGGCGATCCGCAACGCTTGAAAAGTTCTCGTAGCCGGATCGATCTTGTTGTGCCGTGACCGTGGCACGCATTTCCGCACCAATTCGGCCAGGTCCTTGGCGGTCCGAATCGGATGTTGTCCTCTTCGCTCGAAGATGCGCCGAGCGATCCGCCGGCTGCATCGCTCTTCTCCAAACTTGTAAATCAAATTGGCCAGCGACTCTGGATCGAGGCGATTAACGAGTTGCCAGGCCGGCTCGCCGGAACTTGGGTCGAATCGCATGTCCAGCACTCCTTCGCTCTGGAAACTAAAGCCGCGATCATAGTCGGCGAGTTGATCGCTTGAAAGTCCTAAATCCAACAGGATGCCATCGACCCAATCGATCGAGAGTTCGTCGAGAATCTGCGGCAAGTCGATGTAATTCGCGACTCGCAACTGGACGTGGGCGGGCCATCCCATCTGGCTCCCGCGCAGGACGGCCTGGGGGTCGCGATCGAGGGCGAGCACGTGGCCGGAGGCGCCACCTGACCCGCTAGCAGCCGAGTGTGGCCGCCGCCGCCGAATGTGCCATCGACGACTGTCATCCCCGGAGCCAATCGCAACAGCTCCTCGACAGAGTGGGCCAAAACCGGTTGATGAATTGTCATCGACGCGAAATAAAAAAACGACCCAGGCACATCGTGCACCTAGCGGGTCGTCGCCGCGGACCAAACCAATTCTGTTCAAGTCGCTCTGCGGGTGAAAGCGCTGCCTGCGCCTCGGCCAGCGTGCCGCCACTGTGGGAGGCAGTACACGTGGTAGCCACAGAATCACGGAAGGACGCATGTGGAAAGAGAGTTCCACCCCAAGCTCACCGAGGGCGCGCCGACCTGTTTGAAAAGCGAATTGTGGGATTCGCTTTTGTTCGCTAATGCCGAACAATCAAAACAGCCGGACGCCGATGGTCGAAGTCTGGACCCGCAAAGATAAATGGTTCCGGCCGCAGGTCAACGCACGTTCGGTTGAGATTTTAGAAAAATCGAGCTCAGCAACGCGATTTTGCCCATTTCCGCCCAGAATTTCCGCCAAGAAAAATGTTTTCCACGGTACATGCCGGTGCCGGCTAACGTCCAAAACGACTTGATTCGCCGGATTGTCCGCAATTTGTCCCGGCTTTAATCAATTGGTACGACGTGTTATAGAGCGCAGTCGATAAGAACCAAAAACGCCTGAGTGTTTCATGACAATGTCGACAATCAAATCCGAAGCCCTTGCCAGCGACTACGACTACGACTTGCCGAAGGAACTGATCGCACAGCAACCTCTGGCGGTCCGCAGCGACTCGCGGTTAATGATTGTCGATCGGCAACGGCAGTCGATCGAACATCGGTTCTTCCGCGACCTGCCTGACTTCTTGAACGAAGGGGACGCACTCGTGCTGAATGACTCGCGAGTCGTTCCAGCCAAGCTGACGGGCTATCGCAAGGAGACTCCAGGGCGCTGGCACGGCTTATGGTTGGAGAGCGAGACCGCACCGGAAGTCGAACCGAATGTCATTCGCCTACTTTGCAAGAGCCGCTCGCAGTTAAAGCCAGGTTACGTGATCGTCTTGCAAGACCGTCATGGTCGGGACTTCTGTGAGATGACGCTGCTGGCCAAATTTAACGGCAGCGCCTGGGCCGCGCGACTGAGCACGGAGTTGCCGGTCGAACAGGTTCTCAAGGAAATCGGGCGCGTTCCCCTGCCACACTACATTCGCGGCGGCAACATGATTGACGACGATGTGTTGAACTACCAAACGGTGTTCGCCAAGCATCCGGGTTCCGTGGCGGCGCCGACCGCCGGCCTGCATTTGACCCAGGCGATGGTGCGACAACTCGTCGATTTGGGCGTCGCGATTTGTCCCATTACTTTGCACGTCGGCGTCGGCACGTTTCGACCGATTGGCAGTGAACGATTGGTCAATCACGTCATGCACTCCGAAGCCGGGGTGATGACCGCCGAGTGCACAGCGCGGCTCAATCACGCACGTCAGTCAGGACACCGGATCATCGCCGTGGGAACGACGTCGGTTCGCGTGTTGGAATCAGCGATCGCTCCGGATGGCCAGTTCCAAGCTTGGCAAGATCGCACCGACCTGTTCGTTCAACCGGGGTTTGAGTTGCGCGACAGACGCATTGGCGACGAACTTCCATCTGCCGCGATCGACGCTGTTGGTCCTGGTGCGGACGTTTGGCGGCGACGCCCTGATCCGACGCGCCTATCATGAGGCCATCCAACAGCGATATCGCTTTTACAGTTATGGGGATGCAATGTTGGTACTTTAGGACTGCACGCAAAATAACTTCGCCCTAAGTCCTCGCCTTCACGGGAGAGGTAAGGATAGGGTCAACAAAACCGGGAAGTCATTTGGCGTGCGATCTTTAAAGGACGAGGTGGTTTAACGTGACGAGACCGATAGACATCAACGAGGCCTCCTGGCCCAACGAATATCGGCAACTATCGCCTGGCTACGAGCTCATCGGCTCACGACGGCGAGTTGGAGGTAGCATGAGGGTCGATCAGAACTTGATCTTTGACGTCGGCGTGAACAAAGGAGAGGATACGTCGCTCTATCTGGAAAAGGGATTTCGCGTCGTCGGCATCGAAGCCAATCCGCTGTTGGCACGCGACCTTCGCGCGACATTTGCCGATCCGATTGCCCGGGGCGATTTGATTCTGCTCAACCTCGGCGTCTGGTCGGAGCGGACCAAGCTAACGTTCTACCGCAATCTGGACAACGATCATTGGAGTTCATTCGATCCGGTTTATGGCTGCCGCAACAACACGCGTTTTGAGACGAGCGAGATCGAGTGCGTGACGATTCTGGAATTGATCAACGACTACGGGCTGCCTCGTTTTTTAAAGATCGACGTCGAAGGGGCCGACCGGTTGATCGTAGCAGACTTGGCCAAACACCAGTTGCAGCCGCCGTATGTGTCCGTTGAAGAATACGGCGTGCAAGCGATCGACAACTTGCACGAGGTCGGCTACGAGAAATTCAAGTTCGCGGCAGAGCGCGACAAGAGTTGGGCTGTTCCTCCGAATCCGCCGTTGGAGGGCCGATTCGCCACCCGCGATTTTTCCGGTTGGGATTCGGGATTATTTGGGCGAGAACTTCCGGGCGACTGGATGCCGTACGAACAAGCACGCCAAACGTTTGTCGATTCGATTCGCCAACCCAACGGCCAATACGTTGGACCGGAACATGAATGGTACGACATTCACGCCACGACTGAATGTGAACGACCCTTTCGTCCATCGCTTATTCCCAGTAGGTCGGTCTGTCCCCAGACCGACAAAGTACAATGCGTCGGTCTGGGACAGACCGACCTACTGTACCGCTATTTCACTCGTTGATAGTCGGTCTCGACGGCTTTCGCTTCGCGACCGTCGGGCATGACGTTGTAAGCGGTGATCTTTAGATGGTCGTCGCTAACGAGTTCGTAAACCGTTTTCCAGCCCCATTCCGGCTGGCCCATGCCGACGCTGTAGTTGCCCTCCACGACGAAACCGCGGTCGGTCCCAGCACCTTTGGAGTACATGATTCCGTCGTTCATGTGAAAATCGTCGATCCAGGCAATTTCGAATTGTCTGGACAAAGGGTTAAAGGCAATGGTTTCTTCGCCGTGACGCAGCTTTCCTTGAATGGTTGACTCGTAAACGTGGGGCCAATCGACCGTTCAGCAAAGGCTTGAATTCACCCGTGATCTTGGTCTCGTCGGCCAGCTTTTCCGGCTCGAACCAGGTTCGGCACGTTCCTTCCAGACCGACCAGCGACTTGAGAAGTTCCTTCGGCATCGGATTTGTGGCCAGCTCCGTTTCCGTTTTAGTGGGTGGGGCGGTTTCCCCCACACAACAACTGTCAGCGACATGATATACCAAATCAATACGGTCGACAGTATTCTGCCCATGATCAGATCCCAGCTCTCAGTTGTGAATCGACACTAGTGCTTTGTGAGGTCTTAGAATTGGGGTTGCGTGCCACTGGCTTCGCCAGTGCGGGTCGGCAATACACGACGCTCATGTACACTGGCACAGCCAGTGGCACCCCAAAATTAAGTACTGAAAGTTCACTAGCCAATGGACCGTTTGTCCTGCGAGTTGTAAATGGGACCTCTGTATTGCTGATAGGTCTGCAGAACGCGGACGGCCGGGCCCGTTTGATGTGACACAGCACTTTGACCCCTCGTGAACACAATTCGGCGACCGGCCCTGTTACCGATCAACTTTCCTCGATCCAACTTCGCTGTCGCTTACGTCGAGCGACTCGGTTGCGGAATCCGGCTTCGTCTCCCTGATCCAGCCACTGGCTGCCGAGAACGCGGTAGAAGATCAACAAGGCGACGGCCCCGGCGACTCCGACCATGAAGCCCTTGCCGCTGACCGGCTGCACCAATTCATCGCGATAGAATTACTTGAGCGGTGCGGAGCCGATCAGCGCACCGACAATCGTCATTGAAACCGCCGCCATGCTGCCGCCACGATCTTGGCCGGAGCGCCGCCAACGTAATCAATCCGATCACGGTGCCAAACCCAATCCAAGTCAACGCTTGATTCGCGAAATCCTGTAGAACGGCGATTTCCATAGACAACTCCCCTGCAAGCTGATCGGTTGCGACGTAAGCGTTCACGGGTGACCAATGCGTTGCCCACGTTTTTAGGGGGTCAGGCACATTTTCGGCGGCTCATGCGAAATTCCAGTACCAATCATTGGGCCGAAAATGAGCCAGACCCCGGCTCGTGACCCCTTACGGTTGCGACCGGCATCTTACCGGATCGAACGGTGCCAGCTAAAGATCAATGTCCCGATTTTGCTGGCAGGCAATCACGCCGTTTCAGATTCTCCGCGAATCGGTCGAAAGAGCTTGGTCTGTGGATTCATCGATTGCTGGAACCGCCGTTGGAATTCTGCGTACAGCTCCTCTTGGCAGCGAAAGCGGCGAGTCTTCTTTGCGGGACGGCGTCGGGTGTACGTCCCGTCCGATTTGAGTTCATAGCTGTTCGTGTTGTCGGCAAAGTAATATTCGAGGATCGATAGCAACTCCATCTTGCAATCCGGGTCGTCGACGCGAAGCAAGATTTCCACTCGGCGGTCGAGGTTGCGCGGCATCAAATCGCTGCTGCCGATCATGACGACGTCATCGCCGTTGTGCTCGAAGCGGTAGATCCGTGCATGTTCCAGGAATCGGTCCACGATGCTGACGACTCGGATGTTTTGACTCATATTTTTGACGCCGGGTCGCAACAGCAGATGCCGCGGACGTTCAGGTTGACTTGGACGCCCGCCAGGAAGCGTCGTACAGCGAGTCGATGATCTGCCGATCGACCAACGAGTTGAGCTTGATGTCGATTTTGGCAGACCGTCCCGCGGCCGCCGCAATGGTCTCGATTTCGATCAGCTCCAGAATCCTTCGCGCAGCCCGATCGGCGCCATCACGATTTTTTGCATCGGCATCGGCACCGAAAAGCCGGCCACGGCGTTGAAGAATTTGTTGGCGTCGTCGCCGACTTGGGGTTCGCTGGTGAACAAGCTGGTGTCGCTGTAGAGCCGCGCAGTGGCTTCGTTGTAGTTTCCGCTGCCGATGTGAACGTAGCGGCGGATGCCAGTCGGTTCGCGGCGAACGACGATGCAAATCTTGGCATGGACTTTCAAGCCGCGAATCCCGTAGATCACGTAGACACAGGCCGTCTCCAGTTGGCGAGCCCAGACGATGTACCGCAGCTCGTCGAATCGCACCTTGCGTTCCACGATCGCCGTAACGCTTTTTCCGGCCCGCGCTGCCTCGGCCAGTGCGGTGACAATCGCGCTGTTGCGACTGGTGCGATACAGCGTCTGCTTGATCGCCAAGACGTCCGGATCGGCCGCCGCTTGACGCACCAACTCAACCACCGGTTCGAACGACTGATACGGGTGGAGCAGGATCCGGTCTTGTTGCGAGATGACTTCGAAGATGTCGCTTCCGGAGACAAAGTCCGCCGACGGCTGCGGCGGCCACGGCTGATCCTTCAATTCCGCATGCCCTTGCAACTGACTCAACCGCATCATCGCCGACAAGTCGATGGGGCCGGGACACTCGTAAATGTCGGATTCGGAGATGCGAAGCGACCGGCGAAGAAATTCGCGGACCGACGACCCGGCAGATTGTTGAATCTCCAGCCGCACACAATCGCTCACCTTGCGGCTTTCCAACAACTGTTCGATTTATTCCAATAAATCGCTGACACCCAACTCGTCGAGTTCAAGGTCGGCATTGCCGTCACGCGAAACGTCACACAACACTTGACCACTTGCTCCGGGAACAAGCTGCCAACGAACGCTGCGACGATGGTTTCCAGCAAAACATAATGAAAGCCAGACGCCGACGGCAGCTTCCAGAATCGGTTCAAGCTCCGTCCGAGCGGGATCACAACGAAACGAGCA
>CAWDMH010000031.1:0-303914 GCA_963803365.1 uncultured Planctomycetaceae bacterium | reverse complement strand
GAAACCGTTGCTCGTGCAAGCTCAGTTCACGCTCGTCACGTTCCAAGACTGACGAATCCGCTACAGTGTCCTCATCATCGGTCTCGATGGCTTCCTCTTCGACCAATCGGGCCAATGCCTGACGAATCAGACTGTGCCTTTGGGTGAGATAGCGAAGCGTGATGAACTCCCGCTCGGGATGGTCCGACAGCCACGACTCACCCTTGGAAAGCAGCTTCTCGACTTCGTCCTGCCCGATGTAGTAGTGCTTCTTGCCGTCAAAAACTGGAATGAGCACATACAAGTGCTGTAAAAGCCGAGCGACCGTGGTCGTTTGCTCTAGCTGCACCGAGAAGTATGGACCCTCGCCCCAATCGGGAAACTGTTCGTCGAGCGGATGTCGAGTTGCCCCGACGGTGTAGCCCAACGGCTCGAAAACTCGCCGCAACATTTCATCGCCGCCACGGACCGGCAGCACGTCGATGCGAGCGGTGAGCGGAATTGGAATCTCGACAAGCTCCGCCCGCTCTCTCGACCTGCCAGCCATTGCCGAACCGAATACTTGCGATATCGCCACGCTCATCAGCGAAGACGCCACGAAAGGACGGTCATTAACATATTGGTCGAGCAGCCCTTCCTTCCAGTTGCCTTTGCCACGAACCAGACCAACCGGGTCGACATCGAGCAGCAGGCACGCGACGCACCGCTCGTCATTCGCCTCCGGATAAAAGACGTGGGCCTTGCCAAATGTCAGATTGAACGACTGGCACCGGTCGGGATGCTTGTGGAGCAGGAACCCGAGATCTGTCGCCGGTTCGTGGGTTGTGGAGATAGATAAGAGCATTTCCTTGGTGTTTCCAATCGCCGAAGTATTTTCAATATTCAATTGAACTACGGGGACGTTGGCGGGGTTCCACAAAACCGCGGTCCGGTTTCCGCGAATCCCACATTCTACACTTTTCCCGGCCCGTGAGCCGTTAGGACCGCACGCAAAATAACTTCCCGGTTTTGTCACCCTCTCCCTAAGTCTCTCCCATGAGGGCGACGATTTACGGCGAAGTCATTTTGCGTCCGATCCTTACAAGGAACGAAGGCTCATTCCGGTTCCAAGTCGTCGAAAACATCTTGGGAGAATGGATTCTCGAACGCCGACCAGGACGACTGTTCGGTCTCGGTCGATTGAATGACCTCCTGTTGCAGCCGTTCCAGCAACTCGGGATCGAAAGTCGGTTGGGGACCAGCGTTGAGCGGCTTTTCGGACTCGGCGTCGGGCGGTGTCGATTCCGCCAGCGCGACCGAGTCTGAAGCCGCCAGAATTTCATCAAACCAATCATCGCAGCGCACGGCCGGGCTCCGCGCCGCCGCGCGGCGGCTTGGATTTCACGATCGCTGGAGACCACCGTCAAGTTCTTCGGCGCGGAATTCCGGTCGATCAGCGCAGCAATCAATTGATCGGCACTTTGAAAGTCCACGGCAAACAGGATTTGCATGAAGTCATAGATGACCTGCGGATGATCGACGGAGTATTTCTGGGCGTCGAACACGACGGTCGTCCGCCGCCGCTGTCTTTCGGTCAAATGCGCCGCCAGCCATCCGAGACAGCGCGTTCGCGCCCGTTCGAGGTTGCCGTGCCCACCCAGCGTCTTCGCCAGGCCGGTCGTCAACACAAAGTTGTAGCCGTCGATGATGATGAACATGGGCGTGAATCAAGAAACCGTGAGGCGTCTTCCATAGAGCTCCAAAAATGTCGTCAGGTGGTCTTCGCGAAGGGTCTTGTGTCCCTCGAACGCCAGTGAACAAAAAAAAGGCCATGCGGAATCGTTTCCGCGGCCTTTTCTGTTCTTATCAATGCGCCGGCTTCAGCGGCCCGCGACACCTCTTGTTACGTTCGGGACGGAAGCTCAGGCGCTCTTCGACTCGGGCAGCGAAAACAACGCCGTGCCTGCCTTGACCATTGACTCGTCCACAACGAACTTGGAACCCTTGGGCTGATCGGGGAGTTCGAACATCAGGTCGAGCATGATTTGTTCGACGATGGACCGCAAGCCTCGAGCGCCCGTCCCTTTTTCTTTGGCCTTGCGCGCGATAGTCCGCAGCGCGTCGTCGGTGAATTTCAGCTCGCAGTTTTCCATGCTGAACAAAGTTTGGTATTGGCGCAATAGGGCGTTCTTTGGTTCGGAGAGAACTCGCATCAAGCCCTCTTCGTCCAGCGGCTGTAGGGCGCTGATGACCGGCAAGCGTCCCACGAGTTCGGGGATCAGACCAAACTCGAGGATGTCGTCGCTGGTGATCATGGGCAGCAGTTCGCCCAGTTCGCGCTCTTCCTTGATAGAGGCCGCCTGTCCAAAACCGATCGTTTTCCGGCCGAGCCGGCGGCGGATGATATCGTCGATTCCGACAAACGTTCCCCCGCAGATGAACAGGATGTTGGTGGTGTCGATCTGAATGTACTGTTGTTCGGGGTGTTTGCGCCCGCCTTGGGGAGGGACGTTGGCGATCGTGCCCTCGAGCATTTTCAGCAGTGCCTGCTGAACGCCTTCGCCGGAAACGTCGCGCGTGATCGATACGTTGTGGCTCGTCTTGCCGATCTTATCGATTTCGTCGATATAGATCACGCCGCGCTGGGCGGCTTCGATATCGAAGTCCGCGGCATGCAGCAGCTTGAGCAGCAGGTTTTCAACGTCTTCGCCGACGTAACCCGCCTCGGTCAGCGTCGTCGCGTCGCCAATCGCAAAGGGAACATTCAGCACGCGGGCCAGGGTCCGTGCCAACAACGTCTTGCCGGAACCGGTTGGGCCGGCGAGCATGATGTTGGACTTTTCGATCTCGACGTCGTTGCCGGTATCCGGCGCGTTTGTCAAGCGTTTGTAGTGATTGTGAACCGCGACCGCCAAGACTTTTTTTGCGTGCGACTGGCCGATGACGTACTCGTCCATCTTGCCGACCAGTTCCCGGGGCGAAGGGATCTTGGTGAATAGCCGTTTGGTGGGCCCGCGCCGGCGATTCTCCTGCTCGAGAATCGACTGACAAAGCTCGATGCATTCGCCGCAAATGTAGACGTCCCCCGGTCCCTCGACCAGAGGCCCCACGTCGCGATAACTCTTGCGGCAGAACGAGCAAAACGCGTTTTTCTTGGGTACTCCCGGGCGGCGAGTACCACTTCCGTCATTGCCAGCGGGCATGTCTTCTCCTGATGTGTGTCAACCGATGCCTTGCCATCCCAGTTGCAGCTCGAAAACGAGACCGGATAACGCAATCCGGCCCGATGTGCATCCATGCCCGCAATCTTCGAGCCAAGTTAATTTCTGTATATTCAAGGGGTAATCTGTAGTCAAATCGCTTGTGCACGATTAAACCGCTAACGCCGAATGATTCGTGTAAACGGAATACATGGCGAAGTCGCTCGCTGCAATCCGAATCATCGGCCGACCCGGAATGCGCTGATTGACCGGTAAACTACTTCAATTCAGTGTAGACCCACCACCGACGTCATTGGGAATTCGCGCTCGACTCATCGGTCGTTGGAGCGTTCTGCACTTGCGGTTGTAATCCATGCAATTGATGAAGTTTTTGTTGCTTCTCTTGTTGCTCTTGTTGCTCTTGTTCCAGGCGCTGTTGCGTCTGCGAAATCGTTTGGGCCACCTGGCGGTACTCGACCTCATCGATTTGGCCGTCGTCCCGCATCTTGCGAAAGTCCCCCAGGTAGTCGGTAATCGGATCGGGAGCACGGCGGATTTGGCCGCGAACCTTTTGCACAAAATAAACGGCAATCACCACCATGCAGGCCAGCACAAACAGCGAGATCACTAGCCGCTCTTCGGCCGGCAAGTGTTGCAACCCGCTGAGCCAGCGCTGCCATTGACCTTGCATTTGAGTCAAGTCCCCAACCAACAGTCGACCGCGACTGCTTCGTCAATGCGTTGGATCAGGTTGCGTTTCGGTGCCATTGGTTCGGCCCGTGTCGTACGGTATCGACCTTCCGGCGATTCTTCATCGGTAGGGCCGGCGGCACCTAACCCAAACAATCCGACTTGACGAAGCGCATGCCGTCACAAACGGCAAGCTGCCAATGGACATTATAGGCTGAAGAGCCAAATCGCTTAACCCGGATTTTCGTTCGTCGCGGCCATGCCACCTCAAGATGAGCGAAATCTTTGGTGGCCAAGTTTCATTTTCCTCGGAAATCCTGGCCCTAGTGCTCTGTCACACCTAAACGTTAGGGTTCGCGTCTGACTCTTTCCTCTACGCAAACCGTGTTGTTTTGGTTCATTCACGCTGTCGACCATGACGCGGATGCTCGCCCTCAACCGAATTGGCTGAGCCCTATATTCGGTGCAATTCGTTCTTCCGTGCAAGCTGTTAAGGATTCAGCACAACAAGACGATGAGCGAAAATGGACGATTGTGTAGCGGCCCGTTGAAAAAGGTTCCGTCATCCCCGCGAAGCCTGCCCGCAGCGAAGGTTGGGGACGCGGATCCAACATTGTGGGAGTTAATTTCCGCTGGATTCCCGCCTTCGCGGGAATGACGTTCGGTTCGGTTGTTGAGATGACTCATTTTTTTGCGGACTGGTAGTGGGATAGGAACGCACGCAAAATAACTTCCCGGTTTTGTCAACCCTCTCCCTAAGCCTCTCCCGTGAGGGCGAGGATTTACGGCGATGTTATTTGGCGTCCGATCCTTAGTTGGACAAAGGTCGGTTAGCGTGTTAGCCATTATTGGTCGGTCAGGGACTGACCGACCCACTGTAAACGTTTGTCGGTCTTCGGAATCGATTTTGGACTGTAGACCATGCCGAAACTCTGGCAAATACTTTCCGGTTCATGCGGTTTGTTCGCGTTCATTTGCGCGTTCGATACAGGGATTCCCCTTTCGGCGCAAAAGGGTCCTCCGGAAGTCCGCTCGTTTCTCAAGAACAACTCGACCGAGGCGAATGCATTGGCGGACGAAGCACAACGCTTCGCCACCAACGAACGCCAATTCTCCATTCCATTCGTATTGCAGTCCGGTCAACAAGTCATCGTCGGCTTGAAGTTGTATGTGTCCTTCGACCGCGGACAACATTGGGAACTCTCGTCGCAGGTCGCGGCGTCTCAACAACAATTCGACTTCACGGCCCAACGGGAAGGCGAGTATTGGTTTGCGGTTCAAACGGTGGATCGCAACGGTCTGCGATCGCCCGCAACGGTCGCTGCACCCGATCTGATCGTTTTGGTCGACCGTCAAAAACCGGAGTTGACCGCTTCGGCGGACGACGATGCCGCGGGCCGCATCCGAGTCAGTTGGCGTGCCGTCGATGACCACCTCGCCAGCGAGTCGCTGAAGATCCGATATCGGCAGTCCGGACCGGACCAGGCAACGTGGACCGAGTTGCCGCTGAAAAACCCGCCCGACAAAGCGACCGGACCGGTTTATCAAGACTCGATTGCGTTTTGGCCGGAGTTGGATGGTAATCAATTTGAAATCGCCGTCTCGATCCAAGACAGCGCCGGCAATCAAGCAACGACAACGACGTCGTGCACTGTCGCTCAGCCAAAGAAGTCCGTCATCGACGCCCAATTGCAAACGCCGCCGCAACGTTCGACGGACTCGGTACTGAACACGACAACGCAACGTCCCAGCCAGCCTGCGGCACCCGGTGGTCCGGTGACTTGGGCCAGCCAATGGCACTCGGCAACAGGCATGATCGTCTCGCGAGGGACTACCAAGTCCAATACGGAGCCCGATGTGCCCACGTCCTCCGCTCCTGTGCCGTCCGAACAGAAAGCGCAAAGCCGAGGAATCATTTCGGCACGGACCAGTGCTTTCGATGCCTCGGACAGGCCCACCGCGGGAAAACTGGCCAAGCGCCGCAGCAACACTTTCACAACACTGGTCTGGCGATGGGCTCCAATCCCCCGGCGTCTATCGATCGGGACGAGCATCGAGACGAGCACAGCGTGTTGGCGGCGGATTCGGCGCTATTGGACCGGGCGTCGTCCGTGAATTCGACTCGATTTCGCTTGAACTACCAGGTCGACACACTCGCGGTTACCGACTTACAAGAGGTTGCGGTTTGGGTGACGACGGACTTAGGACGCAGTTGGCGGCGACTGGGAACCTCACCCGATCCTCGTGGTCCCTATTCGGTCGAAGTCGACGGCTCCGGCCTGTACGGATTTCGGCTGGTGGTGGTTGCCAAGTCCGGCATTAAGAGCCGCATCCCGCAGCCGGGCGACGACGCTGACAAATGGGTCCACGTCGACGTTGATCCGCCGCAAGTCCATATCACATCGGCGCCGTTTGGAACGGATGAGAATGCGGGCAAGCTGGTGATCCATTGGAACGCGACCGATGCGAGATTGTCGTTGCGTCCCATCGAATTGTCCTACAGTTCGTCGCCGAACGGACCCTGGACGACAATCGAACGAGGCATTCGCAACACCGGTTCCTATGCATGGGCGGCCGACCAAGCCCTGGTATCAAAGGTATACCTGCAGATCGTGGCTCGCGACGAAGCCGGCAATGTGCGCGGGATCAAACGACGCACCCGATTGATTTGGCCAACTTGTTTCCGCGTGGCCGTATCGACAGCGTCGAACCGATCAAATAATTATTCGACTCGTTCTTTTTTCAATTTTCGGATCAGCGAGGTCAGATCGCGCGGCAATGGCATTTCAAAATGCAACGATTCCGACGTGATGGGGTGAGTGAATCCGAGTTCGACAGCATGCAGAGCCAATCGGGGGGCGCCGCTGGAATCGGGAAGCGGTTCGGCAAACGACTTGGCGGTCCGGTAGACGGTGTCGCCACATACCGGGTGGCCTTGCTCGGCCAAGTGTATGCGAATCTGGTGGGTGCGACCCGTTTCCAATTGGCATTCGATCAGCGAATAGCCGTCGAGCCATTGAAGCGGACGGACGTGTGTGACGGCGCGTTTGCCCTTGTCATTGTCCTGGCCGCTTCCCCGGCGGCCATCGCCACGATCGCGAATCAACACAGATTCGATTTTCATCGCGTTGACGTGGCCGGCCACAATGGCCTGGTAACGGCGGGAAATTGAGTGCCGGCTGAATTGCTGAACCAGCGCGCGTTCGGCCGGCACGGTGCGGGCAAAGACCATCAGTCCGCTGGTCTCGCGATCGAGGCGATGGACCGGACGAACGCGCGGAGCACTTGATGGACCGCGACGGTTTTTTTCGCGTTTGGCGACGATTCGATTGAGGCATTCCTCCAGCGTCGGTTGCAACTGGCGACGACGGGCCGGCCAATGGCGTTCTTCGGGATGACGAACGGTGGTCATGCCTGCGGGTTTTTCTACCACGACGATGTGCGGATCGATGTAGCGAATTCGGACGTCCGATGATTTGGGCGGCGCCGCCTGTGGATGCGTCAAGACGTGCAGGACATCGCCCGGCGTCAAACGTCGGGCAGGATCCAACACCAGGTTGCCGTGGATTTGAACTCGGCGGGTATCGATCAGCCGACGCGCTTGTCCCCAAGCAACGCTGAGTAACTGGTGGAGGGCGGCGGACAGCGTCTTTCCGGACAGATCGTCGCCGATATGAAAGACTTGGGTGCCGGCGTGGGCAGCCCGAGATTTGCCTTGAAACGTTTTTCGATTCGCCGACGACGACTTGGACGACGCCGGAGGTGGCGATTTTGTTTTTCGGCGACGGCTTAGCCAACCTTGTTTGTCTCTCGAACAATCAACATGCCGCCATTGGGACCGGGGACGGCGCCCGGATCAGCAGCAAGTTATTCTCTTTGTCGACCCTTACGACTTGAAGGTTTCGCATCGTCACTCGCGTGGCCCCGTACTGACCGGGCATTTTTTTTCCTTTTTTCGAGCGACCGCCACCGCGCCAGGCGGCCAGCGAAGCCGACGAGCCAAGATGGCGATGGACCTTCTTGACGCCGTGCGTGGCGCGCTGGCCTTTGAAGTTATGCCGCTTCATCACGCCGGAATAACCTCGGCCCTTGCTCGTTCCCGAAACGTCAACTGCTTTGACGTCGCTGAAGTTTTCGACCGTGACCGCCTGACCGACTTCGTAACCGTCAGTGGCGCCGCGAAACTCGCGCACAAACCGTTTCGGTTCACAGTCCGCTTTGGGGATCACCGCTATTCCCGCAGCCGCACGCGCTTTCGCGCGCTTGCTGGCCAGATGAGTCACATGCCCTCGCAGACTGCGCGCAGCGCCTCTCGTGGCTTGTCGGCAAATCCCATTTGAACGGCCGGGTACCCGTCCCGTTCGGCGTCGCGGATTTGCAATACGTGACACGGGCCCGCCTCAATCACGGTCACGGGAATCGCCTTCCCGGCTTCGTCGTAGATCTGGGTCATGCCAATCTTGCGACCCAATATGCCTTTGATCATCGGAGAGTTCCTGTTTTCAATAGTTGTGGAGCGAGCCAACTGGAAATGGATGCGACGCAAACAACGACGGCCGAGAATGGCCGACGTGCAGCGCGTCATTCGACAGGCTAGTGCTTTGTCAGGTCTTAGAATTGGGGTTGTGTGCCACTGGCTTCGCCAGTGCGGGTCGGCAATACACGACGCTCATGTACACTAGCACAGCCAGTGGCACCCCAAATTTAAAACTTGACAGGGCACTAGGAAGCCCGTCGCACTCCGTTTCGAAAGTCTGGCAAAGCACTAGCGGTAGGACTCAGGCGACCTACATAGCGCCGATTTATATCGCCAAGGGCAAATAATCTAACGAAACACGAGGCCTCTCGTCAACGGGCGTAAGCGTTCACGGGTTACCAATGCGTTGCCCACATTATTAGGGGGTCAGGCACATTTTCGGCGGCTCATGCGACACTCTAGTACCAATAATTGGGCCGAAAATGAGCCAAACCCCGGCTCGTGAACTGTTACTCAACGGGCCAGCCAACCGGGTAGCGACGTAGTCTGCTGTAGCTCGGACTTGCTGGCCCGGCCAATGACGGGCAGGGATGGCCGTCCTACCTCGAATTGGGTTCACAATGTCGACTTTCGCGAAAGGCGACTTTGTTGGAGCGCCACATCGATAATCAGCCCAAATTCTTCGTGTTGTCAAAGCACTAGCTGTGACAATGCACTACATCGTTAAACAATGTAGGTCGGTCAGGGACTGACCGACCTACATTGGGCAGATAACGCGCACATCGCACGTTGACGATGAATTGCCGCTATTGACCGGGGCGTTGGTCGTCTTAATTACCGGCGTCGGACGCGTTGTGCATCATTCTGGCAGCGCAGGCGCGCTTCGATGAATGTGTCCAGGACCTTTTCCATCTGGTCGGCGGATTCCATCATGGCTGTATCCGCTGCATCCAGTGCGTGGTCGCGAATCTGCGAGATTTCGGCGCGTCGTTGTTGAACAGCCGCATCGATTCTGACCGCCAAGTCGGTTTTCGAGGCAATTTCCGCGTCAGCTAGTGTGGCGTATGGCACTTCATTCCAATCACCAGCAATCGATTGAGCGGAGCTATTGGTAGTCGTGTCAGTAGCAATCGGCTCTTCGTCGCGAGCCCGCGCGGAACGGATTGAAGTCGCCGAAAATCGTGTCGTACAGCTTGACGTCCGCAGCAGTGATGTCGTAGGTCCCAAAATTGCCGGTGGCCTCTTTCGCGCTAGCCGCAGCACGGATCGGCGTGGCTTCTTTCGCGCTGGCCGCAGCGTGTGTTTGAGTGGATTGGCTTGCGCTAACCGTCGCGTCAGCGCCGGCCTGGGTGTTCGTATTTGAATTCGAACTTGAAATCGAGTGCACCGCCGAGCTTTTGGGGAAGCGTGGTCGGCTCGATTGTGCGGCATGCCGGTTATGATCTGACGGTTGAGCGTCCGCCACATCGGGGTTTTCGATCAAGCGCTGGCGAACCTCGGTCGCCCGCTGACGCGCCGCCATAATCGCATGCTGCGCCAGATCGGCGGCTCGATTGATGTCGGGCGGCAATGCCAATTGCGTTTGAATCTCATTGTGTAATTGGGTTTGAACTTGTTGTTGGATCTGAGTTTGAACTTGTTGGCGTGCTTGGTCTTGAGCTTGTTGACGGGCTTGATCGTCGATCTGTTGGCGAACTTGGTCTTGGGCTTGTTGTTGGGCTTGTTCTTGGACTTGCTGTTTCACGATCGCCTGGGCCTCGTCTCTGGCTGCTTGCGAGGCTCGATCAGACGCCGCATTTGGGGTCTGCGCTGCCGCCGACGAGACGGCCAGACAAAGGGCGGTTGCTGCCAAGAACGCAGTCGTTGCAATTTGACTCTTCATCATTCTCTCTCCTTGAATAAGTTCCGATGGCCGACACGATCGGCCGGCTGATGCGACAACCGGACAACCGAACTCTGCGCACAAACGATATGGACCCGTCCGTGACTTCGTGATAAGGATCGCACGCAAAATAACTTCCCGGTTTTTTTGACCCGCTCCTTACCACTCCCGTGAGGGCGAGGAATTAGGGCGAAGTCATTTTGCGTGCGATCCTAACCATGTGCCCACCGTATTGGCGCGGCTGCAGATGTACCAGAACTGACCGTGTTATGAAATAGATAACTTTTGAACGTGAAGTCTCGCCTTCGAATGACCGCTGTTTGGACAAGACTGCTAGTGTGGGGAGCTTGCGCATTGATGGCGGCATCGGCCCCCGCGCAATCCGATTCAAACGATCCGGGCGTCGAGCGGATGCTCAAGTGGTTGACTCAAAAAGTCGCCGAAAACCCCGACGATTCCGAGTCCTGGCGGTTGTTGGGGAGGATCCTTCGCAAAAAAGGGGACGCCGAGCGCGCGAAATCATGCTTCGAGAAAGCTGTCGAGTTGTCCCCGGACAGCGCCGCGGCTCAATTCGACTTGGGCGATTTCAAGCTGAGCCCAGGGCAATCGCGATGACGCCAGCATTCATTTTGAACGTGTCTTTGCGATTGCGCCCTCCAGCCAGTACGCCCAACGACTGTCCGAATTGGGGTTTCAACCGGCTGAAGGACCCCAGCAAACGCCGGAAAGCCACCTACCGGTGATCGGCGTGGCGGAATACGCCGAACTCGATCCTTCGCTCGCGGAAAACTCGAACGGGGCGGTCAAACGAGCCAGCTACGAAGTGGACCCCTTTGATTCGTCGGATGACGTCGAGCGCCGAATCAACGAGTTGTCGAAGTCCGACGAGCCCAAGCGATTGTACGCTATGATCGAAACCGGAGCGTTGTACAACAGCAACGTGACGCTCGCTCCGATAAGTCGCTTCTTAACCAATGTCAATGCGGCGAGCGCTCAATGGTTTGTGAATCCGAACTTTGAGTTAACCGCGATCCAACGGACTAGTGAACTCGAAGGCGGTTTTCGCGTGGGTCCCATCTTCCGCGGTTTCTTTACGCTGAACGAAGGAGAACTCAGCGATTACAACCTGGCGAGTTATCAGCCCGGTGCGTTTTTTGAACGGAAGCGTTCCGCGGGGGGTCTGTTGCGCATCACCCGCGTCGAATATTCGTACAGCCTGGATTTCTTTGGCGGCAGTCGCTTGGGCGATCGACATACACTGATGAGTTCGCTGATGACGATCCATCCGGGGGCCAGTGTGGACTTTCTCTATGGCTCGATTGCGTATTCTCAGTTCCGGGATGATGGCAGCAATCCGCCGGTGACCTCGTTGGATGGCGCGACGTACTCGGTGGGAGCGGCTCGCTTTTTCGTTACGGATTTATGTTACCTGCCGACCTGGACACTCGGTGCCGACTTGGAATCTGCGGCGACCGAAGGCGATGATTTTCGATATCGATCGATCCGTTTCTATGGCGATGCAACCATTGCGTTGACCGAAAATCTGAGTCTTATTCCGTCGGGTGCCATCGGCTTTCGGAACTTCCCTGATTTTACGGGGACCGTCAATCGCGACGAGTTAACCGGCCGTCTAGGCGCCAAATTGAAATACGAGTTCAACGCGCACACGGCGATTTCAGCCGTCGTGAATTACGATCGATTTGCCTCAGACAACGAAACGTACGACTCCGAGCGCTTCACGACTGGAATTGTGGCGACCTACCTCTATTGACGACCGCCGAGAAACGTGGCCGGCGCGTTATAGCACCCACCGGCAAACACGGATCGCAAGCATCTAACGCGAGCCCGTATCCTTGTGGAGAAAAAGGAAAGCCGCACACCACTCGGAAGTCTTACAACGTTAGCTGGGATTGCGGGGCGTCAGCCGGGATTGCGGGGCGTCAGCCGGGATTGCGGGGCGTCAGCCGGGATTGCGGGGCCCCAATTACTCTCGCGAGATGGGGGTGATGTCGGCTTCCTTGCGTTGGCCGCCGCGGAGGAAGGCGATTCGTACCGTTTGTTCGGCCTTGAGCGCGCGGATTACAGCGGCGTAGTCTTGGATGTTTTCGATCTTTTGCCCGGCAAGTTCCACGACGATATCACCGCCTTGCAAACCGGCGGCTTCGGCCGGCGAGTCTTTCCCAACGCCGGAGAGTTGGACGCCGACGACTTCCGCCGAGTATTCTGGGATGGTACCCAACGAGACACGGCGCCAGCCTGCGCCATCGGCCGGGCTTCGTTCTTGTGCTCGATGTAGTTCGGAGCATCCTCGGCGCGCGACACGACCTCGGTCATCATGCCCATGAAACGAGCGATTTGTGCCGCGTGGTCGTAATCGAGTTTGTCGGGTGTATCTCGCGGCGTATGGTAGTCGGGGTGGACGCCGGTAAAGGCGTTGATGACCGGCACGCCGGCCAGGTAGAACGAGGTTGCATCGGTCGGCAAGAACGTGTCGTCGGACGGCTGAATGGGCAAGTTGGTCACGATGGCCAGACGTTGGATTTCCCGTTTCCAAAAGTCCGAGGAACCGAGACCTTGTAAGGCGAGCGATTTTCGGAACCGCCCCACCATGTCCATGTTGAGGTAGGCTGCCACGCGGGGGTAAATCGTCGTCGCGGCTTTGGGGCCGTCGGACGACACCGGTTGCGTGAGCCTGGCCTGGACGGCTGACTGTAAAACCTCGACGAAATGTTTTGAACCTTGCAGCCCCAATTCTTCCCCCGACCAGGCGGCGAAGATGACGTCGCGTTTCATTGGCCGCCGCGCTTCGGTCGGCAGCGACGCAAAGTGTTCGGCGATTTCCATCATGTCCGCGACGCCGGAGGCGTTGTCATCGGCGCCCGGATGTATCTGGCCTTTTTCATCTTCGCGTGCCAGGGAACTGGAGGTTCCGGTGCCCAAGTGATCGACGTGTGCGCCAACGACCACGACTTGCTCGCTTGGCTGGCGTCCGACTTGCCAGCGAGCGATCACATTCCGGCCTGTTTGCCGAACTTGATCGACATCGATTTTGGCGGCGACTTTCAGGTCGAATTCAAAACCCGGTGTCGCTTCGCCCGCGTCGAGTTGGGTTTGCAGTTCGTCGAGAGCCTTGTCGTTCGTGCTCAGCCAACTCTGCGCGACTTTGTCCGTCACGCTAATCACGGCCACGCTGGTTCCCGACAGCGTCGAGTCGTGCTGCAGCGGGACAAGTTGCTCGCGAACTTGTGACGTCGGGCCGCTGACGACGATGACCCCTTTCGCGCCAGGTCGCGAGCGCATCGCGCCTTGTCGCGAATGGTGGAAAACGCGGCGAGGTATTGACGGCGTTCAGCCGTGATGCCTTCGGGCATGAAACGCAGTACCATCACCCATTTGTCCTTGACGTCGAGTCCGGCGAACGAATCGTAGGCCGCGTTTTCCGGGTCGCTCGGGGCCGTGATTCCGTAGCCGGCGAAAACTACTTTGGACGCATCAAAGTCCCCCACCGACGAAAACGAAAGCGGCCGCCAATCCACATCCAGCGCCAGCTTGGTCATTTGGCTCTTGTGCTGCACGATCAATTGGTTATCCCGTCCCAACTTGGCCCGGCCGGAAATTCAAACTCTTGAAACCAGGTTCCGTGGTCGCCGGCAGGTTGCAATCCGAGATGGGCAAGGTAATCGGCGACGTATTGGGTCGCCAGTTTTTCGCCCGGCGAACCGGTCATTCGACCGCCCAATTCCGGTCGGCACAAATAGGCGACATGGCGTGCGACGTCGGTCTTCGAGTATTCCGGTGACGTTTCGGTCGCCGCGATGTCGCCTTCGCTGCGAGACGGTGTCGTATCGACCGCGGTCTGGTTGCCCGCGATCCCTAACGCTTTCAGCGCCGCGTCATGATCCCAACTGGCGCGGAAGATCTGCGCGGCGCTCGGCCCGACGGCCCGTGCTCAGCGACTTGCCGCGTCCAATAAAGTTGCTTGCCGTCCGGAGTGAACACCGGCAAACCATCGAAGCCGGGCGTGTAGGTGACCCGCACCGGGTCGTGTTTCCCATCGGTGTCGACGATGTACAGTTCAAAATTGTTGAATCCGTGTTTGTTGGTCGTAAAGATCAAGTACTTGCCGGACGGATGATAAAACGGAGCCCACGACATGGCATCCATCCGCGTGATCTTCTTCTGATCGGTCCCGTCGATATTCATCGTCATGATTTCGGCAGTCATGCCATTGGGAGCGAATCGCCGCCAGCATATTCGCTTGCCGTCGGGAGAGAAAAACGGCCCGCCGTCGTAGCCGAAGACGTCGGTGAGTTGACGGACGCCCGTGCCGTCGGCGTTCATGACATAAATGTCCATCATCACTGACGGGTCGGCGTCGAATGTCTTTTTTTGTTCGGCGGGCATCTCACCGACGTAAGCATTCCGGTTCGACGCAAAGGCAATCAGTTTGCCGTCGGGCGAATAAGATCCTTCGGCGTCGTATCCCTTGACATTGGTCAGGTTGTGGTAGGTTGGGTTCTGCTTCCCGAGTTCGTCGATCTCCACCGAATAAATGTCAAAGTTCTCGTCGTAGTCCCAGGCATACCGCCTTTCAACGCCTTCGGCACGCGCCTTGAGCTCCTCTTGCTGTTTCTTCACGGCGTCCGGATCATCCTGGGTCGATGCAAACAAGACTCGTTTTCCGTCGGGATGAATCCAGGCGCACGTCGTCTTGCCATATCCGGGCGACACTCTCCGTGATGTACCGTCCGCTAAATTCATCAAGTAAATCTGGTAGAACGGGTTGTCCGCCATCTGTTCGCTTTGGTAGATCAGCCAATTGCCATCCCGACTGAAATAGCCTTCGCCGGCTCGGCTGCCATCGATGGTGATTTGCATCGGCGGCGAGGTGAGAAAGTGTGCTTCGCGTCGAGCCGCTTCGGCAGGATCCGTTACAGTGATGTCCTGGGCTGCATCGGGTTGTTGGCGACCCACAAGCGCTTCGGCGCGAGTCAGACAGGTCAATCCCACGCCAATCGCGACAACAAAACACAGAAGCGATCGTCGATGACCAAGAGTCTTCAAAATATCATGACGTGATTTCATCAATCATTCCTCGGAATATTGAATTTCGTCCGTTTAGCCAAATCGATTATCGCCGGTTACAATGAGGTGCTCAAGCTCAACGCGAACGGCGACGCTGTTTTCAAACAGGCGTTTATCCTTCAAACAAGTGTTTAAGTGCGATGGACGACGAACGAACCGAATACGATTGCCTCGTGATGGGTGCCGGACCGGCGGGTAGCACGGTCGCGGCGCTCGTGGCCCAAGAAGGTTGGCGTACGCTGTTGGTCGAGCGCGATTCAATGCCTCGGTTTCACATCGGCGAATCACTGATGCCGGAAACGTGGTGGTCGTTCCAAAGGCTGGGGATCCTCGACGACTTGCGGCGGATCGGTTTTGTTCGCAAGAACGGCGTTCAATTCGTCAACCACAACGACAAGGAATCGCAGCCGTTTTTTTTTGAGGAACACGATTCGCGAGATTGCTCGTTGACGTTTCACGTTCAGCGCACCGACTTTGACAAGTTGATGTTTGACACGGCGGCTAAACGCGGCGCCGATTGTCGCGACCGGACCCGCGTGTTGGACGTACTTCTAAGCGATGCATCGCCAAACGCCGTTCGCGTGCGGGGCGCCGACTCTGGCGAACAAACGATTTCGGCACGGGTCGTCGTGGACGCGACCGGTCTTCAATCGCTGCTGGCCAGCAAACTGGGCGTCAAGAAAATCGATCCGCAATTGAAAAAGGCCGCCATCTGGGGATATTTCGCCGGCGCTCAGCGCAACGCCCCCGGCCACGAAGTCACTTGTATCCTGCACACCCGCAGCAAGGACGCCTGGTTCTGGTACATTCCGTTGAGCGATGGCACGGTCAGCGTGGGTGTGGTGGGCGACAACAATTTTTTGTTGAAGCGGACGACATCGCCGGAAGCAGTATTCGCGGCCGAAGTCGAAAACTGCCCCGGCGTTGGAAGGCCTGGAAGGCTCGACTCAAGTCGGCAAGTTTCACGTGGCAAAAGAATTCTCGTATTCGACCCGGCAGCACGCTGGCGAAGGCTGGGTGTTAGTCGGCGATGCGTACGGATTCATCGATCCGATCTATTCCTCAGGAGTCTTTCTCGCGTTGAAGTCGGGAGAGATGGCCGCCGATGCGATTTGCGAGGGGCTTCGGACCGGTAATCTTTCCGCCGAACAACTCGGAGGCTGGTGTGACGAATTCGACGCCGGGATCGTCTGGATTCGCAAGCTGGTGAACGCGTTCTACACCAAGGAATTCAGCTTCGGAGCTTTCATGAAAGAGTTTCCACATTACGGCGGCAACTTGACCGATCTGTTGATCGGACGCGTGTTCGCCGGTCAACCGGGAATGATCTTCGAGGACTTGGACCCGTGGATCGAACGGCTCAAGTCGCAAGCGACGGTGTCGTAACGTTCTTCCACCATCATCTTTTCGCGGTCAAGCCATGCTACGAACGTCGATAAACTGTGCACAATGTGGTCGACCTCTCACCGACCGACAAGACGCCTTGATGGGTGTTTGCCGCGATCCGAAGTGCCGAGGTCCATTCCTGCAAAAACGCGAGGCCGACGCCAGGAAAGCTTCCAAGGAATCTCGCCAAAAAATGATCCGGTCGATGCGCGAGCATTGGGAAGCATTCGTTGGCGATGCGCACTGTGGTACAAAGGCGATTTCGGACGATCCAGCAACGCTGACCGTCGTCGTTCCCAGTTGCGATCGCCCGATCGTTCCGCTGCCGCCGGAGCGACGGCGACAATTCATCGAGCATCTGGATAAAGTGTTGGCGGAAGCCACGGAAATCCTCACCAACAACGACGGACATACCGCGATCGAATCTCAATTCTCGCATCGCACCAGTGGATCGGCTCGGCCATCGCCGCTGCTGGTGATCAACGGCTGTTCGACATGCCGAGGATACTGTTGCAAGGCCGGCCAGACCACCGCGCTACTGTCGGCCGAGTTCTTGGCGTGGCAAATGATGGGTGATCCTCAAGCCACAACGTCGTCGCTGAAAGAAGAATACCTCGCACGTTTGCCGGACGAATCGTTCAACGATTCCTGCGTGTTTCATGCCGCCGATGGCTGCCGTTTGCCGCGAAGGCTGCGCAACAATATTTGCAACGAATTCCACTGCGAAGGTCTCGTGGACGCGGCCGATGCTCAGCTGGAAAACCCGTCAGCGCCCTCCATTGCCATTGCCGTTGCCGATGGACAACCGCAACGGATTGGATTTGCCGCGACAGATGCTCCACGCGCCGAGGTTGCCGTCAACCCGATCGTCGTGTAGGGGGATCATTTCAGTGGTGCTTTGTCAACGGCTAGTTTATGGGTTGGTTAAGGGGCCAGGCACATTTTCGGCGGCTCATGCGACACTCTAGTACCAATCATTGGGCCGAAAATGAGCCAGACCCCGGCTCGTGAACTGTTACCCTTAACCCTAAAAGTTGGCTGACACAAACCACTAGCGATCAAACATCAGACCTAGGTACTCTTTGATTGCGAACTGTGAGACGTTGAGGTTGGCGTGCTGGGGATCAGCAAGTTCGGATCGCGATGTGTCGGTTCGGTCAGAAAGTTGGACGGAATCGGCGTCGCCTCGATGCCATATTTCTTGGCTAACTTCATGGCGCGCGGCAAATGCCAGGCGGAGGTCAAGATTCCAACGCTCAAGTTCGTTTTCGCCGATGGGGTTGTTGGCGGCGCGACTTGGGTCTCGTTCGCCGCGGGTTTGTTCGAGTCGGCGGACTGGGTGGTCGGTGACGATGCATCCTTGGAATCGTTTGCGGCCGGCGACGAATCGCTGTCGGGTGGCTTTTCGACAATCGGGTTGGCTGCAGGAGGCAGACCGCCGGAGGTCGGTTCGTCGAGCCAGCGTTTGAGCGCCTGAATCTCCTCGGATGTGTCGACGCCGACCTTGACTTGGAGGATGTCGCTTTCGGGAACCTTCAAATCGGCGAGAATTTTTGCCGACTCCTCGAAGAGCTCCATTTCGCCATCGGCTTTGGACCATCGCAGACCAGAGACGAGAATCCGACTGACTTTGCCAGCGTGATATAGCCGTGCGGCGGTAGCCAGCCGGTCACCGAGCGACGACAACTGGGGCACGCCGGCTGGCGTCGTGTCGCTCCCGCCTCCCAAAACGAGGAGTACGTCCAACTTGCCCTCTCGTTTGAAAGGGTTCTCCGCCAAGTAGGGCCGCTCGAGCGTCGAGATCATGAAGCTGGCAATGAACGAATTGCCAAACAACGTCAGCAGGAACCAACTGCCGAAACTGCAGAATGCAAGAATTCGTATCCGCCAGATCATCGACCAATACGATCCGATCAGCAGCAGCACCCACGCGACACCGATGGGCGTGGCCAGCGCGAGCAACACCTTTCGAAACATCATCGGTCCGGCGAAATAGTGAACCGCCGCCAATGCTCCGCCCAGCAGCGCCGTCAATAGAATGAGATGCGGCAAAAACCGTGGCGGATCAGGCACTGTCGGAGCCCGGTCCCGCTCGTCGTCATAGTAGTCTGCGAATTCGTCACGTCTGCGAGCCATTGTCTTTTAGGACCCAATGTGTGCTTGGACCGATTGTTGAGACGGCAAAGCAAAATGCCAAGCCCTTATGCGATTATAGCGTTTGCGACGATAGGAAAAATGACTTCGCGTTAAACCGTCGCCCTCGTGCGAAAGAGCAAGCGAGGGAATAAGATCAACGGGAGTTATTCTTCCGGCGATCTCTCCGGCCTGCGTAAGGGTGTTATCGGAATAGCAAGCTTCTTCGCCCGGCCAATGACGGCCAGGGAATGCCGTCCTACTTCGAAATGGCTTGCTACGTCGGCCCGATTGAAATGTAAGCGTTCACGGGTTGCCAATGCGTCGCCCACGTTTTCAGGGGTCAGGCACATATTCGGCAGCTTATGCGACATTCACTTACCAATTATTGGGCCGAAAATGAGCCAGACCCCGGCTCGTGAACAGTTACGATTGAAATTGACTCGACGTGCGAATCTGGGCTAAAACTGCGGTCGCGATCGTTCGACAGCCGAGGGTCGTTCCCCCAGTCTTTAACGCCCAGTTAGCCACAAGTCATGGATGATACTCAAAAAACGGCCGACCCGCCGCCGACCTTCATCCACGTGGTGCCCCGCGACGCCGATCCGTTGTTTCGCATCGAATCGGTCGAGTCCCCCGGTCGCATCGACGACGGCGACGGTCCAGACCTTATTATCCTCGATCAAGATGCTGGCAGCGATGCGCGGGCCAAGGCAGGGCATCGCCTGGCGACTAGTCTGCCCGCAGCCTTGAGTCTGGCCAACAGCGAGCAAGTCGTGCTGTGCGACGCACACCATCATATCCCCCAGGCCGTGATTCGCGCCGTCTTGCCAAATCGCCAATCAAGTTAGTGTGATCGTCGGCAGCAAGCCTTCTGCCGTTGGTTGGCTGAGTCGGTTGTGGTTGTTGCTGTACGGCTTGGTGAGTCGATGTCTCCTCAAGACGTGGGCGAACGAGTTTCGGCCTGCGGTCGCCGTTGGGCCCAAGCGGTTGTTATTGAAAGCCTTTCAAACCAGTCAACAGATTCGTTCGGTCGCCGACGTGGTGGCTCGCTTGCAATACGCCGAAGTCTCCGTCGTCGAATCGACCTGGTCAGAAAAGGGGTCAGGGCTCTTTTCTCGCTCAAGCGGCCCCGGGAATGGGCTTCCGGGATGGCCGTCGATGTTGGCCAACCTGCGTCTTTGGTGGAACGAGTGCAAATTTCCTGCTCCCACCGACGCGGACATTACCGATCAAAGAGTCAGCCGCCGCCAAGGCCTACTCGCCTGGTCGCTGCTGTTGGCGGCGACGCTCTTTGTGTTATGTATCAATTTGGGCTACCCGCTTTTCGAACCGGACGAAGCTCGCAACGCCGAACTCAGCTTGAACGTCGTTCGCACCGGTCAGTGGATGTCTCTGGAGTTGGGCGGCGAGCGGTATTGGGACAAGCCTCCGCTGATGGCCTGGGCGGTCGCCGTATGCTACAAGCTGTTCGGGGTTAGCGAATTCACGACGCGCCTGCCGGGAAACCTGGCGGCTGTGGGTATGATCATCGTGACATTTGGTTTGGGGCGGCGGCTGGTCGGTTTTCGCGCCGCTTGGCTCGGCGCATTGGCGTTGATCATGTCCGCAGGTTTTGTGGTTTGTGGTCGGTACGTAACGATGGATGCAGCGTTAACATTGTCGGCGGTCGTTACGCTTTGGGGAGCCTACTTTGCTTGTGACCGCGAGCGGTTTTCGTATCGTTGGTGGATCGTTTCGGCGATTGCTGGCGGTTTGGGATTATTGATCAAGGGGCCGGTCGTCGCGGTGTTGACGCTGCCGGTTTTGATCGCGGCGCTAGCGCTCAACGAAAATCGCATGCTGCTGAGTTGGCGTCGTTGTTGGATCTATCTGGGCATTGTTCTAGTGATCGCCGGCCCGTGGTATTTGGCAACGGGAATCGTTCAACCCGAGTTCTTGCTTTACTTTTTTTGGCAGCATAACGTCGTGCGGTTTTCGCAAGCCTTCAACCATCAAGAGCCGTGGTGGTTTTACATTCCGGTCCTGTTGTTGATGATGTTTCCGATTTCGTACTTATTGCCGTCGCTACCACGTGGTTATGGTCGAATCGTGAAGCGGATCGGCTTCAACGTACGCGGTCGGTCGGTTTTTTGGTGATGTCGGCAGTGTGGATTGTCGGTTTTTTCTCGGTTTCAAAATGCAAACTGCCGACGTACGTTTTGCCGTCATTTCCGTCGATTTGCCTGTTGTTTGGACATTTTTTGGACCGGCGCGTCTTCGCCCACGGTTTGCGCATCGACCTCAGTCAGTGGACACTAAGAGTCCCGGTGCGAGCTACGCGGTTCATGACCGGCTTGGTCGCGCTCGGTGGAATTGCCTGCGTTGGCTGGTTGGGAAGGACATCGATGCTCGCCATCTGTGCCACCATCGCCGCCACGGCATTGTTGGCAACACTGGCTTGGTTAGCGGGCCGTCCTCAAGTCTCGCGCACCGTCGCCTGGAGTAGCTTCATAGTGTCAGCCCTGTTGACCTTGGGACTTGCCAACTGCACGTTGATTCCGGCCGTTTCATCTTGGCATTCGATTCATCGAGCGTTGCTCTCGATCCGCAACCGCGCTGAGTTCGCGGACGTCCCCTTGGTTTTTTATTGTCACGAATCGTACGGATCGTCGATCTGGCTTGGCGACGATCGATATGTGGAATTCGACGATGGGCATTCGATTCAGATGCGAGACTTCTTGGTTCAGCAACGGCGGGCACTGATCGTCTCACGCGACGAACCGGTCGAGATTCTGCAAAACGCGCTTCCCTGGCCGCTGGCGATTACCCGCATCCCCGGCACGAGACATTTGTATTTGTGCGCCGAACGCGGTGCCGTTGACCACGAACCGCGAGTCGCTTCGAGATACGACCCCAAAACAGCAGTCTGGCATTGACGATGAGCATCGACGACGACTCACTGACCGACCGGCTGTCCGAACTTCGCGATCGGATCAATTCGTTCGACAAGCAACTCATCGAGGCGATTAACGAGCGAGCTCGATTGGTCGTCGAAGTCGGTCAGATCAAGCGCGATCAAGGCATCCCAATCTATACGCCGCATCGCGAGTCGGAGGTGCTTCGTCGAATCCTAG
The DNA here is from genome assembly GCA_963803365.1 of uncultured Planctomycetaceae bacterium. Classification (GTDB taxonomy): domain Bacteria; phylum Planctomycetota; class Planctomycetia; order Pirellulales; family Pirellulaceae; genus JANMEB01. The sequence goes on along the minus strand of CAWDMH010000031.1, from coordinate 281,987 downwards.
CGCACAATCAGGGTCCGATGCCGGCCCGGGCGATCGAAGCGATTTACCGCGAGTTGATGAGTGCGAGCTTCGCACTCGAACGCCCGTTGCGGATCGGGTATCTCGGTCCCGTGGGAACCTACAGCCACTTGGCGGCTCGCCGCCAATTCGGCTCCAGCGTCGAGTACGAAGACCTGCACGCCATCGAAGGCGTCTTCGAAGAGGTTGCCCGCGAACACGTCGATTACGGTTTGGTCCCGATCGAAAATAGCATCGGCGGCGGGATCACCGATGCGCTCGATGCCTTTCTAACTTATCATCGCCAGTTGCGAATCTACGGCGAAGTCCAATTGGCCGTTCACTTCAGCTTGTTAACCCAATGCCAGCCGCACGACGTGCCGCGCATCTATTCGCGTAACGAAGCCTTCACCCAATGCCGCAGTTGGCTGGCGACGCAGTATCCGCACGTCGAACGCATCTCGGTCGAGAGCACCGCCCGGGCCGTCCGTCACGTGCGAAACGACTTCGACCGCGACCCGGCTTGTGGCAGCGCTGCGATCGGATCGACATTGGCGGGAGAGATTTACGACGTGCCGGTGTTGTTTGAACAAATCGAAGACCGCCAAGGCAACATCACGCGGTTCTTGATCTTGTCGAAAAGCGAGACACTGCCGAGCGACGACGACAAGACCTCGATCATGTTCACGACTGCCGATCGACCGGGAAGCTTGGTCGACGTGCTGAGCGTTTTCAAGCGAGCTGGGATCAACCTCACTCACATCGACAAGCGACCCAGCCGCGAAGTGAATTGGGACTACACGTTTTTCCTTGACGCACTCGGCCATCACCGCGATTCCCGGTTTGCCGAAGTCATCGGAGAAGCCCGCCGCCACTGCAAACAGCTCCACGTTCTCGGCAGTTATCCCCGCAGCAAGCAAACGCTTTAACGATTTCTCAATTCCTCTCCCTCTGAGAGAGGTTAGCAGCCCCTTGAAAGAGTAGCGGAACGGCGCGAGCCGTCCGGTTGCGTTGGCATCCGGTTGCGTTGGCATCCACGTGGCGAATTACCGGGCGGCTTGCGCCGCTTCGCTTCAATGAATACTTGTGCTCATATTTTCAACCGACTGTAAGGCCGCGGCCCCTTTCATGTCGCATTCAGACCGCGACAATGAGTCCATGCCAATTACGCGACAGTTTCTGGGACTTGAGCGACCGGCACTGGTCGCGGTGGTCGACTATTTGGTTGGCCGCTTCGGCACGCCGACAACTCTCGATCTTGGTGGCTTAGTCGTGGTTCTTCCTGGGGCTCGCGCCGGGCGAAGATTGCTCGAAGTTCTCGTCGATCGCGCGGAGGCCGACTCGTTGACGCTCAAGCCGCCGGAGATCACAACCGTCGGGAAACTCCCCGAAAAACTCTACACCGCGAAACTCCCGTTCGCCGACGAACTGGTCCAGCAATTCGCATGGGCCGAGGCCTTGCGGCAATTCGATCGGTCGAAGCTGTCTCGGCTGGTCGCCGATCGGCCCGACGACGAGGAAACCGAACGGTGGCTGGATCTGGGGCGGCTGCTGCAAGGGTTGCATCGCGAGTTAGCCAGCGACGTCTTGGACTTTGCCGACGTCGCCCGTCTCGGCAAGACGCTACCCAGCTTTACCGAGACGGAACGCTGGCGGACGTTGACCGAGATTCAACGCGCGTATCTCGACGAACTCGATCGATTGGAACTATGGGATCGCCAGACCGCGCGGCTGTTCGCCATCGAGCATCAAGAATGCCGCAGTTCTCGGCCGATCGTGGTGGTCGGAGCCGTTGACTTGAATCGATCGATGAGGCAGATGCTAGACCAGGTCGCCGATCAGGTGACGAGCTTGGTTTATGCTCCGGCCGATTGGGCCGACCGGTTCGACGAACATGGCTGCTTGATCCCGGACGCTTGGCAAAACGTCGCGCTGAACATTCCGGACGAATCGCTGCGGCTGGCCGAAAACCCAAACGATCAAAGCGAAGCAGTCGTCCGCCGAATCGCGGAATACAACGGACGCTTTCGCACGGACGAGATAACAATCGGTTTGGCGGACGATCGCATCGTGCCGCAGCTAACTCGTCAATTGGATGAATGCAAGCTGGCGAATCGTTTCGGTCCGGGCAAACCGCTTGCCGGGATGAATGTCTTTCGAATGCTCGAAGACTTAGCTGCGTTTGCGAAGAGTGGCCGATACGCCGAGTTCGCGGGACTCGTGAGACATCCCGACATCGAGGTGTGGCTGATGCAAATCGGCATCCTGCCGGGTTGGCTTGAGGAATTGGACGACTACTACAACGAACATCTGCCGCGGCGGATCGATGGCGTCTGGATCGGCGACAATGACTCGTTTCCGCGCTGCGCGACGCATTTGACGGCATCAGCCGTCTAACACGCAGTCTTCAATCCCCCCCAGTAGGGACACGTGTCGCACGTGTCCATCCCAACTCATCCACACGTGTCCCACGTGCCCATCCCAACTCATCCGAACATGTCCCTCCTCCCCAACCTACAACATCGCCCAGTGTCCCGCTTACTGAATCCGACACACGCACACCCGTCCCGACTGAAAGTCTCCCGGCTGGAACCTCGTCTTCCCTGGCTCTTGATCAGTGGTTACCGGCGATCGAACGCATCTTGTGCGAAGTCTACGCGGGCCGCACGTTCGACTTGGGACACGACTTCGACCGGCAAACTTGGTCGGCGTGCGAATCGTTGCAAGAAGCGATCGCAGAACTCGCCCGCATTCCGCAATCGCTGATGCCACAGGTCTCGGGACCCGAGGCGCTGGAATTCCTGTTGTCTTGCGTCAGTACGAAACAGATTGCCTCCGCAGCGACCGAAGCGACGATCGAACTGGTGGGTTGGCTCGAATTGCCGTTGGACGACGCACCGGCACTCATCGTCACCAGCTTTAATGAAGGCTTCATTCCCTCCAGTGCGGGCGCCGATATGTTTTTGCCGAGTCGTCTGCGGTCGGCACTCGGCGTGGACGATAACACCCGGCGTTACGCGCGCAATGCATACGCCGCGGCGACGCTGCTGGCGTCGTGGCGTGACACGTCGTTCGTTGTCGCACGATGCGATCAAGACGGTGACCCGTTCGCGCCTCGCCGATTGTTGTTCGCCGCACCGCCCGAAATCGTGGCCGAACGAGCTCTGAAGTTTTTCGACGAGTCGCCGAAAGTACAACTGAAACGACCACTGGCCGGCGCACTGGTTACTTCGAGCACCGAATCCGCGTTTGAGGTCCCGCGCCCGCAGCCTTTGTCGAAACCGATTTCGCGAATGAGTGTCACGTCGTTCAAGACATTTCTCGCGTGCCCGTATCGCTTCTACCTCAGCCGGGTGTTGAAGCTGAGCCGCATCGACGATCGTGCGACCGAACTCGATGGTGCGAGCTTCGGCGGTTTGGCGCACTGGGTGCTCGAAAGGTTCGCCCGCAGCGACGCGTGCCAAGCGACCGACGCCGATATCATCCAACAGGAGCTGAACCTCTTGCTGAATCAACTGGTGCGGCAGCGTTTCGGCGAGCATCCCGGCGCTGCTTTGTTGGTGCAGGTCGAACAGTTGCGAATGCGTTTGCAGGCGCTGGCTGGTTGGCAGGCCGATTGGGCCGCCGATGGCTGGCGGATCGAACACGCTGAGTTGTCCTTCACCGAACAACCCGGCACACTCGACGTCGATGGAGTGCCGATGAAGTTGACCGGCCGCATCGATCGAATCGACCTCAATGCCAACACCGGCAAGCGAATCATCCTGGACTACAAAACTTCTGACGCGGGCGATTCGCCCGAGCGGACACACCGCACGCGTTCCGGGGATTGGATCGATTTGCAGTTGCCTTTGTATCGCCATCTGGCGAGCGAACTGGGGATTCGCGACCCGGTCCAACTGGGATACGTGCTATTGCCCAAGAACCTGGCAAACACCGGCTTGGCGTTGGCCGAGTGGAACGATGCTGATTTGGCCGACGCCGACCGCCTAGCTTGCGAAGTGGTTCGGAAGATTCGAAACGAGGAATTCTGGCCGCCGGCCGAACCACCGCCGCTGTACAGCGAGGACTTCGCGCCGATCTGCATGGACGGCGTATTTACCAAACCCCAATCCCCTGTCATCCCGGCCGAGGGGACAACGAAAGCCCTCGCTCAATAGGCGAATTGTTATGATCCAGCCGCTGCAACATAGATTGATTCGCACGTCGGCGGGGACGGGGAAGACCCACGCCTTGACCAGCCGCTACCTTCAGCTTCTGCGGATGGGACAGGAGCCGGATGAGATTCTAGCTTCGACGTTCACGCGAAAAGCGGCTGGGGAAATTTCTCGGGCGAGTTCTCTTGCGGCTCGCTCAAGCGGCGACCGATCGGGAGGCGCTGACCCAACTACAAACCGCATTGGATGACAAATCTCTGACCCGTGACGAGTGTTTGAGCATGCTTGCCGGAACCGCTCGACGGTTGCACCGGTTGCGGATCGGCACGTTGGACAGCTTTTTTGCCGAACTGGCGGGGAGCTTTGCACTGGAGTTTCGACTGCCGCCACACTGGCGGATCGCCGACGAACACGAAGACGCCATGTTGCGAGCGCAAGCGATCGATTCCGTGCTGGACAACGAAGATCCTAGCAGCCTGCTGACGCTGGTTCATGCGTTGACGCGCGGCGAAACGACCCGCAGCCTCGAGCGAGAAGTGCGAGAGAAAGTCGAGACGCTGTATTCGGTCTATCGCGAGAGCGGCCGCGACGCCTGGTATCGTATCCCGCGACTGCGCGAGTTGGCCAAGACGGCCTTGGCCCAAGCCATCGACGTACTGCGGGCCGTCCCGTTGCCGCCGCACAAGACTTGGGAAAAGAATCACGCGAAAGACGTCGAGGCGGCCGAGGCCGGCGATTGGCTGGCGTTCATCACAGGTGGCATCGCTGGGAAAGTCGTCGCGGGCGAGCAAACCTACTGCCGCAAACCGATCACACCGCCGATCGCCAATGCCTATCAATCGCTCGTCGATCACGCCCGAGCTGTCGTATTGAATCAACTTGCCAATCAAACCGAGGCGACCTGCCAACTGCTCGAGAAATTTGACCTCCAATACCAACACCTGAAATCTCAAACCGGCGCCCTACGCTTCGACGACATCACCTACCACCTACTCCCTATCTCGCCGAAAGAAAGCCGTGGTGATGGCTCACTCCCTCTCGCCCCGACAGAAGAAATGGATTATTCCTTTCGCCTTGACAGTTATCTGCATCATTTGCTGCTCGACGAATTCCAGGACACCTCGTTGGCTCAATGGTCGATCATTCGACCATTCGCCAAACGGATAACCGAGGCCGGACGGCCATTGGGCGCAGAACAGGCTTCGCTTGCCAAACCGAACACCGATGCCAAGTCGCTTGACTCGTTCTTTTGCGTCGGCGATACCAAGCAGGCGATTTACGGATGGCGTGGCGGCGTGTCCGAGATTTTTGACGCGGTGACGCGCGAGCTGCACGACATCCACGAAGAACCACTCGATACGAGTTGGCGGTCGTCGCCGCACGTCATCGCCGCGGTCAATCAGATTTTTGAAAACGTGCATCGCCACACCAAGCTCGATGATCTCGCCGACGCCGTAACCCGCTGGCAACGACAGTTCCACGAGCATCACACCGCCAAACCGAAACAGCGACTCAACGGCTATGTCTGCTTGCAGGCGGCTCGTTCTCCCAACCGCGACGAAACCGATTCGCAGCAAAACATTACTCTTCGCTTCGCGGCCGAAGAAGTTGCCAAGTGGCACAGGCGAGCCCCCGGATTCACAATCGGCGTGTTGGTGCGCCGCAACGATGCCGTTCGCCGTTTGATTTACGAGCTGCGCGAACTCGGTATCGAGGCCAGCGAAGAAGGTGGCAGTTCGCTGGACGACTCCGCCGCCGTCCAATTGATCTTGTCGGTTTTGCAACTGGCCGACCATCCGAACGACTTGGTTGCTCGGTTTCACGTCGGGACTTCGCCGCTGGCCAATGCTCTCGGAGTGAATGCGCCCGGGGAATCTTCCGTGCCATCTGAAAACGAGCAACAGGAAGTCGAGTCGCTTTCCCCGGCTGAATTCGCGGCCAGGCGAGGCAACGTGGCCGCTGGTCGCCTGGCGCGAGGAATTCGACGACAACTTGCCGACGCCGGTTACGGACCGACCGTCTACGGGTTGGCGCGAAGCCTGGCCGCTGCCTGCAATCGCCGCGAATTGCGACGGCTGGAAAAGCTGATCGGATTGGCCTACCAGTACGACGGTTCGGCGACATCGCGGTCGAGCGATTTCGTCGCCTACGTCGAATCCGCCAAAGTCCGAGACCCGATCGCCGCGGACGTGCGTGTGATGACCGTGCATCAGGCCAAAGGCCTTGAATTTGACATCGTCGTGGTGGCCGAATTGGAAGCCGAGTTGATCGGACAACGCAACGAACTGGTGGTCGGGCGGCCGTCACCCACCGAACCAATCGACCGCGTGTGCCGCCGATGCAACAAGGAGATCCAACAACTCTTGCCCGAATCCTGGCAGCGGCTATTCCGTCAGGCAGACGATCGCGACGTTGCCGAATCGCTGTGCGTGCTGTATGTCGCCGTGACTCGAGCTGTACACGCGCTCCAAATGATCGTCGCTCCGTCGGCCGAAAACGAACGCTCGTTGCACAAGACTTTCGGCGGCCTGCTGCGAGCGGCGTTGACCGATGGCGGTCGGCTAGACTCCGAACAAATCGCTTACGAAACCGGTGATCCCCAGTGGTTCAAGAATCCCGGCGCCGACCGACCGCACTCGGCAGCCGAAATCGCGCTTGAATCCGAGTCGCTCGCACCACTGGAAATATCGCTGGCGGCGCCGGCCGATCGTCGTTGGCGAGGACTTCAGCGAATCAGCCCTTCCGGGTTGGAAGGTGGCACGCACGTTCGACTGGGCGACACCCAATTCCAAAGCGGCGTCGACCGCGATCTGGCATTGGCTCGCGGTACGTTGATCCATGCCTGGTTTGAACAAATCCAGTGGCTCGACAAAGACCCTCCCAGCGACGATCGGTTGCGCGAAGTCGCCGCCGGCTTGTCCGAGCTCGCATTTTCGACCGAAGCGGTGGAGCGTCTGTTGATCGAGTTTCGCGGGATACTCGAAAAGCCTGAAATCGCCGCTTGCCTGCGACATGCCGCTTACCCCCACGATAACCGCACCGCGCTCAATGTCGAAAACGAGCGCCGCATCGCCTTCCGTTGCGGCGACCAACTGATCACTGGCAGCATCGATCGGCTGGTCACTGCCCATTCTGGCGGCAAGCCGATTTCGGCCGACATTATTGATTTCAAAACCGACTTCATCGACAACGACAAAACCCTCGAACAAAAGGTCGAATTTTATCGCCCGCAACTGGCCGCTTACTCGGACGCCGTCGCCGCGATCTACCACACCCCTCGCGAGGCTATAAGGTCCCGGCTGCTTTTTGTTACCATAGGTGCAGTTGAAGAAGTGTAACGGCCGACAATCATGGTTCGATTCATCCACACCGCAGATTGGCAAATCGGCATGAAAGCCGCACATGTGGGCGCCGTCGCGGAACAAGTGCGTGCCGCACGCCTCGAATCGGCTCGGCGAGTTGTCACGGTCGCCTCAGAACACAACGCTGACTTCATGATCGTCGCGGGCGACACGTTTGAAGACAACGCCGTCGAACGAGTCCTGGTGCAACGAATCGCCGATATCCTCGGCAGCTTTTCCGGACCGGTGTTCATCATTCCCGGCAACCACGATCCGCTGGTGCCAGGCTCGGTTTGGGACCATGCGTCCTGGCAACAACACGCGAATCTGCACCTGTTGGCGAAGGCCGAGCCGTTGGAATGGAACGCTGTGCGGCTGTATCCTTGTCCCTTGTTCGAAAAACATTCGCTCAAGGACCCCACGCACTGGATCGACGCCCGCGATTCAGACCGCATCGCTATCGGCGTTGCACACGGCACTGTGGAAGGCGTTTCGCAAAGCGAAGTTGACTATCCGATCGCACGTGTGGCCGCCAGCCGCGCCGGTCTCGATTACTTGGCCCTCGGTCATTGGCATTCGGTGGCTACTTACGAACAGGACAACGGCGACGTGCGAACCGCTTATTCCGGCACGCATGAAACGACGAAGTTCGGCGAGCGCAACAGCGGCAACGTGCTGCTCGTTGAAATCGCCGCCCGCGGCAGTGCTCCAAACCTCACGCCGATCCGCACCGGCGGCCTTCTCTGGCTTGTCATCGAGCGAGAGATTGCAGCGGCTGGCGATTTGTCCCAGCTTCGTGCCGAGCTCGAGGCGATGAGCGACGCCAGTCGCACGCTTGTCGACATCAGACCACGCGGCCTGCTGTCACAAGAAGATGAGGCCGAACTCGATCGCCTCGACGAAATCGTACAAGCAAGGTTTCTGTTTGGAAGGCTTGATGCCAGCGGATTGTTGCCGCGACCCGACGACGACGGCTGGCTGGCTGATGTGCCGGTCGGCGTGATGCGCGCCGTCGCGCAGCGTCTGCAAACGCTTTCGAACCCCGCCGCGACCGAAGACCGTCCCGATTTCGCGAAGCCCGAGGTAGCGGCTCGCAGTCTGTTGGAGCTGTATCGCATGATCCGGGAGACGGCATCGTGATCCTGCGATCGATTCGAGTCGAGGGCTGGCAGTGTTTTGCCGATGCGATCGAGGTCGGCCCGCTGTTCGAGGGCTTGAACGTCATTCACGGCCCAAACGGCAGCGGGAAATCCACGTTGATGATGGCGCTGGTACGCGGACTTTTCGACAGCCACGGCGTCGGCGGCGAACAAATCAAGTTGTTGCGGCCATGGGGACGGTCGCTCATTCCCAAGGTCACGATCGAATTCGATCAGGACGGCGTGCAATACCGATTGCAAAAACAGTTTCTTACGTCTCCCAGTGCCCAACTAAGCCGCTTGGAGAACGGCCGCTACATTCCGCTTGCCGAAAGCCGCGCGGCCGATGACCAGGCCCGCGAGATCCTTGCCGGTGAAGCTCCCGGCCGCGGCATCACGGATCAACGGCATTGGGGATGGGCTCAAATCCTGTGGGCCGCTCAAGGCAATCTGCACCTCGATCGATTATCCGACGGCACGCGAGCGACGATTCAAGACGCACTGGGTGTCGAAGTCTCCGGGCCCGGCGCGGATACTTTGGAAAAGAAAATCGGCGACGCGTACACCCAGTTCTTCACGCCGGGTGGCAAGCTAAAAACCGGGGCATCGGCGCCGGCGGTCGTCGGCCTGGTCTCGCAACTTGAAGCGGCCCAGGGAAAACGTTCTTCGTTACAGGCACGGCTTGCCGAGTTCGAAGATGCCAGCCGCCGAATCGAGGATCTTCGCCATGAAGCCGCCCAGGCCGAACACAGCGAATCTGATTTGACGGCGCTCTCACACAATCCCGCGAGCAAGCTGCCGCGTACAGGGAACTTCTCGGCCAACAGAAATTGTATCAGCAGGAAGTCGCCGCCGCCGAAGAGCGGTACCGTAATCTTCAGCGGCGCATCGACGACATTCATTCAGCCCGCAAGGAACGCGACGACGCGACAAAGCAGTTGCAACGTCTGCGCGAGGACGCTCCGGCGCAGGCCAAGCTGGTCGAACAACGGCGCGACGAATCCGACAAGGCCAAGCAAGCCGTCGAAGCGGTCCGGACGCGGCGAATCGACGTGACGCGAGCCCGCCAACTCGCCAACCTCGCCGACCGCTTCAATCGCACGCGCGAAACGCTCGGCCAACTCCAAACGCAATTGATCGCGGTCGATTCGGTCAACGCGGAATTGTTAGCCCTCAGGCCCTCGCGCGACAAGATCGTCGCTCCAGACAAAAAGACGTTGAAAAAGATCAAGAAATCCGCTCGCGCTCGCGACGACGCTCAGTTGAAACTAGACGCCGCCTTGATCACGATCCATGTCACTCCCGATCGGGAATTGCAAATCGACATCGTCACTGCCGAAGAACCGGGTCAGAAAACGCTGGCTGCCAACCTTACCCAAGCGATCAAGGGCGCACCCGAAGTGGCCTTTCGCATCGAAGGCGTCGGCGACTTTCGCGCCACTGGACCCACCGGCTCCGTCGACGATTTGCGAGCTGAATTGGAAACCTCGCTCACACAGTTGCAAGACCTGACCGCCGGGTTCGGTACAGACGACGTCGACCGTTTGGAAAGCCTTCACGCACAAGCAACTGAGTTGGATCAACAGATCGAGCGGGCGGACGTGAAGCTGACGACGCTGTTGGGCGGCCATGCCCCGGATGATTTGCGAGCCAATAGGGTCCGCTCGGGCAACGCCTTTGACGAAATCGTGGCCGCGCAGCCGACTTGGCGCGAGCATGCACCCGACGCGGAACAAGTTGCTCGAGCTGCCGACGACATCGAGAGGCAATTCACCACGGACATCGACCGGACCGAAAGTGCAAACGATCAAGCTCAGGAGGCATTGAACCGCGCCATCCAAAAACAATCGTCTCACAACGCCGACATCAAAGCGGCGGAGACGCAGATCGCCTCGATCGAGACACGCCTGAAGTCGCTCGCGGCCGACGGGGTGGACGACACCCAGCGAAACGCGCAGCTGACCGAGATGGCCATGCAGCGCGACGCCGCTCAAGGGAGGGCAGGGCAGGTTGCCGAAAAGCTCAAGGCCTTTGGCGACGATCCCGCCAAGACTCTCGTCGTGCTGGAGAGGCAGGTCGCTGCAATCCGTGAGACAGCACTCCAAACCGACCGCAAGCTGAACTCGGAAAAAGGCCGCCTGGAACAAATCACGTCCGAAGCGCCTATTCGGCTCTGGCCGCCGTCGAGGAAGAGATCGACCGCCTTCGTGACGAGATCACGCGACAGCAACTGAGAATCGACGCGATACGTCTGTTGTACGAAACGCTGAATCAATGCAAGCGGCAAGTCATGCAGTCGGTGATGGGGCCGGTGCGTTTGCGAGCCAATCAAACTTTGCAAAGGATCGCCGGATCGCGGTTCAGCGACATCCACTTCGACGAATGGCTGTTGCCCAAGGGCGTGGCGACACGGACCGCCGAGGAGCCCGTTTCACTGGAGCAGATTTCCGGCGGCGAGCGTGAGCAGTTGCATTTCGCTGTTCGTCTGGCCTTGGCCGACGTCGCCTTCGCGGGCCAACGGCAATTGGTTGTGCTCGACGACGTTTTCACCTACACCGACACCGCCCGTCTGGCTCGTATCACCACCATCCTCTGCGAAGCCGCCGACCGCTTCCAAATCGTTCTGCTAACCTGCCACCCCGAACGCTATCGCGGATTGACTAACGCTGAGTTTTTTGATCTTGAAGCAATTGCTCACAGCCCCACTTGATGTCGATCGCACTCGCTAACACGCCATTGAAAAAGGTTGCGTCATCCAAGCGAAGGCTTTGCGCCATCCCAGCGAAAGCGTTGCGCCATCCCAGCGATAAGTTTGGGGTGCCACTGGCTGGGCCAGTGTACGTGAACGTCGTGTTTTGCCGACCCGCACTGGCAAAGCCAGTGGCACACAACCCCAATTCTCTGACCTGACAAAGCACTAGTTGAATCCATCAACTTCCGTTCCGGCTTCCGCGTCGAATTCGTGTATGGCTTCGAATGCGATCGCACAGCCCGAGCGAGAAATGGTTCTTTCACCATAAAAACTGTGTCGCTATGCGTTGTTTTTGAACGATAAATCACCGAGGACAACGAATCATAAATACAACGCTTCCGACCGTTGTTCTTGTTTGCTTTAGCTCTAATCGTAAATGGCCATCACAGTTTCAATTGTTTGCGCCGTCTTGATGGGCGCGATTACGTTTCGATTGTTCTTTCGATCGTTTGAAGATTTTTTGGAGTGCTTCTTCTATGCGCTCAAACCCGACATTTTGTCGTGGGTCGACGGCACGATATCGGACGACTTCTTCAAGTCGCTGAAATTGTCCGCTTGGCTGATCGTCACGATAGGGACGGGCGGCCTGCTGTACTGGCTCTTGCACTAAGGATCGCACGCAAAACAACTTCGCACCAGCCACCCGTTGAAAAAAGACTCATCTCAACAACCGCGCCAGGAATTTACCGCAACAGCGACACAAAACCGGCGTCGCGGAAATGTTCATCCGTCGTGAGCGCTTCAGACAAGCCGCATTGCCGCATCACAACAAAACTCACGCAATCGGTAAACGACCATTTGTGCTCAAGATGCTTGAGAAACATTGCGCGGGTTGCTTCGAACGTCTCGATATCGGTCCATTGAACGGAACAGGCAGCCGACGCCATAACAATCTCGAAGAATTCCGGCAACAGGTGTGCGTGGCCACGAGCTTTGAGGAGCGTCGCCGATTCGTCCAATACATAATCGGTGGTAACGAATCGGCGTTGTTTACGCGCCCTGTGCATGCAGGTACTCAACGGCCGGGCGATGATGGCGGTCCCGCTTGACCAGCAATGCGTAGAATCCGCTCGTATCGACAAATGTCTCACCGGCCATAGATAATGCGATCGATCTGGTCGTTGGTCAGCGATCGCCCTTTGCGGTCGGCCAATTTGTCGAGCCCATAGAAAGGATCGTCAACACGGACGCTGCAATCCTCGATCGGCTCTATACGGGCAACCGCTTGACCGCGATACGTGAGGAGAATCCGTTGTCCCTTGCGGACCTGGGCCAGGATTCGCTCGGCGTTCTGGCGGAACTCGAGCATGGAAACAGTCTGCATGAGCGGCTTCTTGTTCAAGTTCAACATCAACTTAAAGTACGATCGACCATTGAGCCTACGCTGAAACCGTTCCCAAGTCAACCAACATGTCGCCCGTCAATTCGCTGAATCGTTCGGTTTTGGGGTCATTTCACGTGGGACGGTTGTGAGTGGCCGTCATTTGTCGGGCAGGGACAACTCGCTGGTCTTGGGACATCGAGAATAAAATTTGACGATCGAAACGCGGCGCGAGCCGATCATTCGGCCGCAGTCGTTCTGTTGAGCAATTGTCTCCAACTTCGCCGCTCGATTTGTGGCGCCGTTCCGATAGGTCCGATTCCGATAGGTGCCATCCATGATTTGGACCGCCGCCGATCCGATTCGACGCAATAACCGTGTAATCTCGATAAACGTGGTTCCCTGCGAGTCGCGATAGGGCCCGATAGGTGCGCCCGATAGGTGCCATCCATAATTTGGACGACGATCTGATTCGGTGGAATCAACACGTAATCACGACACGATACGCGTACTCCCCCGCGCATTGCTTTCAAACGACGTGACACGCAGGTTTGACTCGTTACCTAATCATTACACAGTTCGATGTTGTGTGGGGCGGAACGGACGGCTACGATTGGAAGTGGCGCGAATCGGTGAATGCGTTTTTCCGAGATTCCGCCGGCCGCAGTTTGCGGCAATTGCGGGCGGTCGCAGTTGAGTTTTTTCGCTGCGAACCCAGCCTGAAAGTCGGACAGTGTGTGACGACACTTTTCACGGAGTGAAAAGCCACGTGGCCGTTCACTCCGTGAACGGAATCGCCATGGAGTCGACAAGTAATCGGCCGGAAATACATCAATAGGAGCCCGGGCTATGAAAACAAAAATGATTGTTGCCGCCGCGGTGGTTGCCGGTGTGCTGACTGTGGTTTCTCAAGCGACAGCTCAAGACACGGCGATGCTGAAGTCGGCGATCGACGGGGTTTCCGCAACCCAGTTTGAGTTCTACGGAGACGAAGTCGACGGCTCGCTGGCGTTGTCCGAAGTCCGGTACGTTGGCGAAGCAAACACGCACGACGGACCGCTAAAGATCTTCTTCGTTCGATTCACAGGCAACACAGTTCAAGGACAACCGGTCGCCGCAGTTCGAGTCGTCTATCTGGACGGCAACTTTCACTCCGTGTTCTCGCACAGCATCGGCTGCGGCGCAACCGACGTGGCACTCAAGGGAGCCAAGAATCAGATTCTGGTCTTGGGACATCGAGAATACGATTTGACGATCGAAACGTGGCGCGAGCCGATCATTCGACAGCAGTCGTTCTGTTGAGCAATTGTCTCCAACTTCGCCGACCATTTTTGTGGCGCTGTTCCAATAGGTGCCATCCATAATTTGGACCGCCGCCGATCCGATTCGACGCATTAGCCGTGTAATCTCGATAAACGTGGTTCCCTGCGAGTCGCGGTTAACAGACCGTTGAAATAGTTCTCGTGATCCCCGCGAAGCCTGTCCCAACGAAGGCGGGTGGGCGAGGTTCCATATCATCGCGGTCGGTAATTTCCGCTGGATTCCCGCCTTCGCGGGAATGACGTTCGGTCCGGTTGTTGAGGTCCAGGCGGGTGATTCGGGGAGCGCCAGCCGCGGCCTTCGCGGGAATGAAGTTCGGTCCGGTTGTTGAGATGAGTTGTTTTTCAACGGGCTGCTCAGCCCTCTCCTGGTGAGGTAACAGTTCACGAGCCGCGGTCTGGCTCATTTTCGACCGAATTGTTGGTACTTGAATTTCGCATGCGCCGTTGAAAATGTGCCTGACCCGCTATAAACGTGGGCAAACGCATTGCCAACCCGTGAACGCTTACCCTCAGAGAGAGAGGGAGCTTGAACTTTAGAAGCGGACGAAGCGGGTTTCGCCGCAGCCGTAGGTGGCGCATTTGCCGTTGTACTGCCAACATTCTTGACAATGCGGCGTCTTACAGCGAATGCATAGTACGATCGGCCCTCTGGCCTTGCTGCTGCAAACCGGGCATTGAAGTTCATCCACGACGCGGGCCGCATCGGGCTGGACAAAGTCGACGGCTCGCTGCTGCGTCAGTTGCATCTGATCGTACAGTTGAAGTGCCGATACGATGACGTCGTGCAGTTGTTCCGTTGCGAAAAAATGGCCGCCGATCGACAATGTCATACGGCGGTGATGGATCCGCATGTACAAATGGTGATGTCTGGCCTTCTGCCGAAGTTGTTCGAGCTGCCACAGGACCGGATTCGACAGGATGCCGGCGCACATTGTGGGATTGTTCGTCCAAATGGTGAGCCAGCGTTCGGTTGATGGGCTGTCGAACTGCACCAAGTCTCGGACGTTGGCCCTGATTCGACGGCTGAACGTCCAAAGTTCCAATCGGAATGCCGCATCGGGCCAGACAAACGTCAACCGCGTTCGCCGCCCGTCAAATCGCGGCAAGTCGCGTCGGACGGTCAAGCTCACCGGCGATTCGTGATAACGGAAGTGGGCCGTTGGAAAACCAAGCAGCCCAAACGGACCCGATGTGGTGACACCGCCGAAACGCTTGGCGACAAAATCGATCGCGACGCGCAGACTTTGACGACGAATGAACGCGATCAAAGAAACCGCGATCATCACGATGATGGTTAACGCAAAAATCGCTGATGGATCCATGGGTTCAGGCTGGAGGAAGTAGGCTGGAGGCTGGAGGCTGGAGGAATTAGGCTCCAACCTCCAACCTCCAGCCTCCACTCAATCTGTCGATTCCTCCCATGGCTCGATCATGCTACGGCGACCGAAGACAAAGCCTGCCGCGCCGGCGCCGACCAACAACGCGATTGCGATGCTCCAGATTCCGACTTGGCGCCAAATCGACGGCTTCGTTGCGACGGCGCTCGCGGCATCGTTCGCCGTCTTAAGGTCGGTATTCAGGCTTTCGATATCGGCATTTTGAGCAGCGACCTGCTTGGCCAGATCATCGTTCATCTTTTGAGACTTAGTCAGTTGCTCGCGGGTTATCTTCTGCTCGTTCTTAAGCTTCTCGGTCACGGCCGCGTAGCCTTCCAAACTGGCTTTGAGCTGCTGGTTCTGTTGGCCGGCTTCGGTCCAGCGGTCGACCAGTCCTTTCTCTTCCGGTTTTTTTTCCGCCAATGCGATGAGCATATCGCGGTAGGTTTCAGCGCGGGCTTCGGCATTCCGCTGGTCGACGGCGGCGGCCAGTTGACTATCCATTTTCGCGACCGCGGATTCACCCGTCATCGATGACCGCCACATGATCAAGGTCATCAGGACAAGTTGTGCGACGGCAACGGTCACCAGGACCAAGACGCCGGTCGGCATGGGCCGTTCGTGCAAGTGCACCACTGCCGGTCCGCCCGATGTGCTTGCGGTTCGATATCTTGGATCACTCATGGAAATCACCTCGTTGTAGTAATCGGCGACCTGTTGCAATTCTTCTTCCCGAATCCGATGGGCAAACAAATAGAATCCGGGCGTTCGGCGAATGGGGTTCGTCGGCTCGCCGGACCAAATGAACCAACCCCGGTCATCTTGGAGCGGATCGATCACCAGCGCCAGATCGAGCGGCGCGTTAAAAAAGTGATCGCAGATGAACATGTCCATCGACGACAGAAAGACGCTCCAGTCCGGATGTGTATGATACCAGCCGACCATCGCGATGTTCTTGGGAAAGGCCGATCGTTTTCGAGTGATCGCCTCCCACGTTTCGTGTGTGAACTTGAAGCTCCCGCGGGTTGCTTCGTAATGTTCGGCTCGCAAACTGTCTTGAACGACGACAAAGGGGCGTCCCTGACCGTCGACGCACTGCTCTCCCAACAGCACGCCGCCCAACTCGACGCCGGTGTTGTCGATCGCGTGGCATTCCAGTTCACGCATCGTGTCCAAATCGACGTAGATTGGCATGGCATCGTTGGCTTCCAATCCGACCCACACCGCGGCAAAATGCGGATTTTCAGCGGGCGGCAACCCCGTCTCCGGTTGCGCTTGCCGGAATTCGCCAAAGCTGATTTCGTCGTTCATCCCATTTCCGCCAACGCGATTGCTGATCAACTGGGCCGGGAATCAACGGCCAGCGCTAGTCTGGTACCGAGCATGTCACCTTTTTCCGACCAACTCGCCGCGTCGCCTGCCAACTCGCGCGTCGTGGGGCCGTTTGCTGTAAGTGGGGCCTTCCTGCCCGACCCATGACGCCGACGATGGCCGTCCTACCTCGAATTGGCCCACGACAAACTCGCGAGGCAAACAACTGAACTAGACCGTCTCAATCCGTCGTACGGTCAACCATGCACAATCCCAGACCGATACATCTATCCGACCGCCGCCAGTTGATAATAACTTACTCGATCACCCATTTCGACTTTGAGAATATCCGACTCGGGAATGCCGAGATCATGCAGCGGTCGGGCGGCGTAAGGGCTGGCGGCGTCGACGCGATGGATCATCTGGGGCTTCATCACCTCGCCGCAGCCATCGCACTTGGCGTCGGAGACTTCGACGGTCAACAGCGTCCGGAAAACTTCCCGTTGGCGGTTGCAATCTGCACAGCTCAAATGCGTCACCCAGTCGCGGTCGAGCACAAGTTCGGCCGCCATTTCGGAGTCGCCCGCCATCGATCTGAACTCGCCCGTCGCCATCCTCAGCAACTCGGCGACGGTGCTGCCATGAGTCAGTTCCGTCTCGGTGATGGGATCGTACGTCTCGTGGCTCAAGCAATCGGGGCGCAACGGATACCGCGTTTGATATAAGTTGTTGGCCACACCGTTGAAGACGATCGCGGTCGCCGGACCGACCGGCAAGCCGTGCAGCAGCTTGAGCGCCTCCTGGACTTGCAGACCGCCGATGATGGATGCGATCGTGGGCGCCGTCGGAACTTTGCCTTGTTGCATATCGGATTGTTTGAGCAGCGGGCAGCTATAGCGCAGGTTGATCAAGCGGTAATCGGTTTCGGTCATGCCGCATTCGTAACAAGGCCCATCGGGCGGCAGGAAGACCTTCGCCACGCCATTGATTTCCTGAATCCCGCCGTCGATCCAAGGCGTATTGACTTTCCAGCACATGCGGTTGACCCACAAGCGGGCCTCGCGGTTGTCCAGACAGCCGATCACGACGTCGGCCGCCCGCACCCGGCCCAAACCGACCTCGGTCATAACATTGCCGTCGATGGCGCGAATGTCGACGGCGGGGTTCAATTCACGAACCGCTCGGGCCGCGGTCGCGGCCTTTGGTTTACCGGCATCGTCGGCGCGAAACAATACCGAACGAGAAAGGTTGGAGTTCTCGATGCAGTCGAAGTCGATCAAGTCGATGCGGCCGACGCCAATCAGAGCCAGATTCTTCAGAACCTCGTTCCCCAGCGCCCCAGCCCCGACGACCAAGACCCGCGCCGCAGACAACCGTCGTTGGTCCCACCAACCGATCAACTGCAAGCGGCTGTAGCGGTCCGATTCATCAATGACAAACAACTCGCGGTCCATCGGCCGGGCTACTCGATGAAGATGATCTCATCGGCCGATCGATCGGGAGCCGGCCCAGCCGCCACGGGCACCGTCGCCGACGAGGATCGACCTGTCAACGATTGGATCAGCCGTGGGAAAATCGAGGGGCGGCTCTTGGGTTGAACCGGTGGCGGAAGAACGTTGCAAATCGCAACATGTCGCGTATTGACGGAGGATTCACCGGAAACTCGATCTCGAAGATTGCGCGGGTCAATCGGGAATCGATAACGCGTCTGGATGTGCACCCAGTAAGCCGCTTCGCGGTTGTACGGGCTCTTGATGTCAAAGTTCTTCATGCGAATCATGTCCCACAACATATGGCACATTTCGTCGAGCTTCAGACTGGGGACCCAATTCGTCCCGTAGCCGCCCAGGCAAACGACTCCGCCGGTGGAAACATTGGGGTGAAAGATCGGCGTCTGCCAACTCAGCGACGGCATCATGCGAGGATACGCCGCCCCGAGCTCGATGCGGATTTCGTGCTCGTCGCGGATCACCGCGTGGCCGTCGGGTAGCCGCCACAAACCGAGACCACGAAAGTAGATCTCATAGCGTTCCGGGGCCGAGCCCTTGGCAAAAAACGAGAATATGTTGCTTTCGTTTTGCAACTCCACCAGCGATTGATAATCCGCAGCCAGCCTGCGTTCGCGCGGGGATTGCCGCATACCGATTCCTTTTTTCCGCAAGTATTGAAACCTATCCGGCCACGATCTCCGGATAGACAATCAGGTGATCGCCATCCGAAACATTGGCCTCCACCAACGTTTGATCTTCGATCAGCCGCCGTCCACCTTCCTTGTGGTCCAAGCTATAGCTCATCGGGTGACCGTCCGGTCCGACCACCGGCAGGTTCAACTTAGTAATTATGTTGGGAAGTATCCGCCGGACCGAGATAGTATCCGACACAACAGCGTCGACCGATTTGGAGCCGGTCTGATCCAAGAAAGTGACTTTCGTTCCTTGTCGCGCACTAGCTTCGGTCATCGTTCACCCCAATAAGTACGACTCTATTCTATCCGTCCTATATCCGATTGCCAAATCAGGCGGTTCCTCTCGATATTCGCCGCATTCTACGGAATATTGGAGACTTTTCTACCAAAACGGTTCACGGCGTCGAACGAGCCGACCGACAGCTAGATGGCCGAAAACTGCGGCAAATTGAGAATCCGCCCCCTGTGTGCGGAATTTGGTGGTAGGCGAATTTGAGGCAGGACGGCTATCCCGAGGCGTTTAGGATCGCATGCAAAATAACTTCCGCATTCAACCCGATCTCCGTCGGGCCCGCGCCGGCGGGATCACGACTGCTTGGCTACAAAAGGCGGCCCTGAACGAACAATCCTTTGCCGATCTCCGTCGGGCCTGCCCCGGCGGGATCACGACTGCTCAGCTACACATACCAGAGCAATCATGTAGACCGACGTTATTTAGCGTGCGATCCTTACCGGCGAACCGGGATGGCCGGCGTTGAAGCCGTCGGCTGACCTTGCGCCGTCTGATTCGACATGTTCAAGCGTTGCCCGGTAGACAGGCTGGTCCGAATCGAACCGGATGTCGCATTATGAAGTGCCGCACACACTGAACATCCACCGCTGGCCGGTGCTGAATCCGTCGAGACTTCGCAACCGCCTTCACCGCAACCGGAATCGTTGTTGCGGCAGATATCACTCGACCAGGGGCCACAGTCCAGCAATCCGGGCGTTTCGTCGCTGTGAAATCGCTGGCCGAGAAGTCCGGTGAGGAACCCGCGAAACCGAACGAACGGCAAACACTTGCAGCCGTCGCCGCCGACCCATTGATTGCAGCCGTCACACGGATCGCAACAATCCGGCGGCGTGCTCAGCCACTCGCCATAGTAGACTTCGCCGCACCCGCCGCCACAAATCAACGAGCGTCTCATGATCTGCAGTTCTTCCAACGGACCGTTTGGAATCGGGCGCTGACCGCAATCATCACAGCCGCAAGAATTGGCGGTGGAGCATCCAGAACAACCATCGCAGAAATTCCGGCTGGCAATGCAACCATTGCTCAGCACAACGGTGAACAGCAACAAGGCGCCCGCAACTAATTTCATCTCACTGCTCCTGAGACGGCAGTTTCGCAAGCAACGACGGTTCGACAATGCATCTTCATATTGATTCGGCCGGCCACAAACGCGAGACTCACGCGACTCGATTCACAAACAGTAACCGGACGACTTTCCCCGTCTCCGTCTCTCTTATCGACCGTCAATCTCGCTATAATCAACAAAAATTACCCAGTCGGAATTGTTTGACAAACAACGCGGTCGCTCAGCAAATGTCAGAAACACATTGAGTTGCTGTTTTGTAGTGGCGGAGTCGGGTCCCATGAACATCATTCGTCCAATTCGACGGCGTTCACTGTGGTTGTGTGTTTCCGTGTGCTTGCTGCTCGGCGCCACGACGGCAGGATGTGCTCGGCGCGGCGAACGTTTGCTAATTGGAAAATGGCGCAGCTCCAGGCAGTTTACTCAGCTTCCCACCGCCGACACGCCGAACGACGACGCCGGTGCTGCGGACGAAAACATTAGCAGTGCTTCGACGACATCACCTGGAATCGTATTGACCTTTTATCGCTCCGGTCGATTGGAGACGACGACGAACCAAGGACAAATTCACACCGAGAAATCCGGAACGTGGGAGCTGTTGTACTACGAGCCGGAGCAGAAATCTGCGGTCATTCGTTGCGAGTTGATAGGACAAAAGACCGAGCACACCGTGACCTTTATCGACAGCGACACGATCCGCTTACAACCCCCGAATCTCGCTGGACTCGACGAGGAATTGACGTTTCATCGGATTCAGTGACCTTGCGAATCGCGACTGTTTCGGCGAAGCGAATGAAGTCAAAAAAAAGAGCGGGCCAAAAGCCCGCTCTTTGATGATCGAGTTAGACGAAACTATCGGCAAAATTAACGACGTCGCGATCGCGCCATGAACGCACCAATCGCCAGGAATCCAAGAGCGGCAATCGAAGGCTCCGGAATGGCCGCCGCGGTGTACGAAACGTCATCGATCCCGATGAAATCGCTGTTCGCTCCGCTGGGTCCGCCATTGGGCACGTTGTAGTTGAACGCAAAGCGACCCGAGGTCGGGCCGCCCAACCCGGAAATCGTCGCCGTAAACTGGGTGTACACGTTCGGATAGCCAGCGGTGGTCAAGCCTTCGTTCACAGATAGCAACACCGTTGAGAAATCCCCAACGTTCGTGCTGGAACCGTTCGTGCTGAGTACCAATCGCAACCGATCTGGGAAAGCTGGAGAGGGAACTGTTCGCGTCCAGAAGCTTATCTGGTCGCCATTGTTAAACGTTTCCACCGGCGACATCATGAAATTGTTGATCGTATTGGTCCCGGTCGTGTTGTTGAAATTGGCGTTCAATTGACCAGCCCCAGAATGAGTTCCAAATACGCCATTGTTGTTGAACCAACCGGTGGTTCCAAGCGGGACGCTGGCATTCAATGCCCACCATTGCCCGGATGAAAATGCCATGCCTTGACCACCGGCGACGTTGCCAAACGTAATTACCGAGCCGTCATTAAATCCGGTCGGCCCGGTGTCGAAGCTTTCAATAAAGCTCTGCGCATTCGCGCTGATCGCCATGGCGGCAATCAATAACGCGGCGCATCCAAATTTCTTGATCTGATGGGTCATTCAAACCTCCGTCAATAAGCCATCTATTAGCAGAAAAAGGTCACGGTCATCAAAGTAGCCAGAGATATTTGAATGTCAACTAACCGCTGCTAAGAAATGGAGTTTTTTTCACGCTAGTGTCTATTGGGTTGCGGGTAACGCGAACAATGCCACGCTTTCAGGTAGTTCTTGTTCGAGGGGCCACTTTCCTTTCAAAAGATTAAGGAAACGACGGAAGCTACCCCAGGAGGCTCATACTCGTCGGCGTTTTCGCACCCGCCATTTTAACGTGCGCGTCGAAAAAGTAGCGGAACGGCGCAAGCCGTCCGGTTGCGGTGGCGCACCCAAATGATCGGATAGAATAACATGGCCGCCATGTGTGGCTAAGGATCGCACGCAAAATAACTTCCCGTTTTTGTCGACCCTCTCCCTAAGCCTCTCCCGTGAGGGCGAGGATTTATGGCGAAGGTATTTTGCGTCCGATCCTAACAGCCCGTCGAAAAAGTAGCGGAATGGCGCGAGCCGTCCGGTTGCGGTGGCATCCACACAGCGAATTACCGCGCAGCTTGCGCCGCTTCAATAAACACCTGTGCACACATTTTTCACCCGGCTGTTAAGATGGAGCCATGTGCCGCTGGTTTGTATATCTTGCGATACTTGTTTTGAACTGTGTTGCGATCGCTGAGATCGCGAGGGGACAGGATTCCGCACCGAATGATCGCGTCTCACAATCCGCGGCAGATTATCCGCTGCGACCCGTGCCCTTTACCGATGTCGATTTAACGAGCGACTTCTGGCGCATTCGGCTCCAGCGGCAGCGGACAACGTTGATTCCTTGGGCCTTTGACCGGGCCCAGACCGGCGGTCGAACATCTGCAAGCCGCCCGCGACTTCTTGGCGGGTAAACCCGTAACCGGCCAAAAGCCGCTCCGCTATATCGATTCCGACTTGTTTAAAGTCATCGAGGGCGCGGCGTATTTGTTGCAACTGCGTCGAGATCCTGAACTGGAGTCACGGCTCGACGGGTTGGCGGATGTGATTCCCGGCGCTCGAAGAGCCCGATGGCTATTTGTATCCCTCGCACACCATCGGCATCGGCACCGCGCGACATGATGGGGGATCGACCGTACGAATTCGTCGTGCACAGCCATGAACTTTACAACATGGGGCATCTATACGAAGCCGCGGTCGCGTATTTTCAAGCAACCGGCAAAGACAAGCTGCTGAAAGTCGCAGAGAAAAGCGCCCAGCATATCAACCGAGTCTTCTTCATCGGCGACCCGAAGTACAACGGCGGCAAACCGGTCATGCAAGCTCCGGGACATGAGGAAATCGAACTTGCCCTGGTGAAACTGTACCGGGCCACCGGCAAGCCACTGTATTTGGAGATGGCTCGCAAGTTTCTTGAAATCCGTGGCGTGACCTACGTTCCCAAAGGCGAAGGCGTCATGGCCCCGACATACGCACAACAGCAAGCGCCCGTGCTGGAGCAAACCCAAGCGGTCGGGCACGCCGTCCGGGCGATGTACCTCTATTCCGCCATGGCCGACGTCGGAACATTGACGGGCGATGCACGTTATGCCAAAGCGTTGGACCGCATCTGGGGGGACATCACGAACACGAGAATGCACATCACGGGTGGGCTAGGCGCAAGCCACGGCATCGAAGGCTTTGGTCCTCAGTACGAACTGCCAAACGCGGATGCTTACAATGAAACGTGCGCGGCTGTCGGCAATGTGCTCTTCAACTACCGCATGTTCCTGTTGCACAAGGACGGCCGTTATCTCGACGTGGCGGAGGTCGCTCTGCTCAACAACGTCTTGGCGGGAGTAAACTTCGCGGGCGATCGATTCTTCTACGTCAATCCACTAGCGTCCGACGGCAAGCAGGGATTCAACAACGGTTCACCGGAGCGGGCGCCTTGGTTCGATACGGCTTGCTGTCCTACAAATCTGGCTCGACTGATCCCGCAAGTCCCCGGCATGACGTACGCACACGACGACCAAAGCATTTACATCACGCTGTACGCGTCGAGTCATACCCATTTGAAAATGCATGACGTTCCTGTCGACATCACGCAGGAGACGGCCTATCCGAACGATGGAGAAATTGGCATTGAAATCGCGCCGGAAAAACCGGTGCGATTTGCTCTGCTTCTACGAATCCCCACTTGGACGAGCGACCAATTCGTGCCGGGCGAACTGTATCACTTCGTCGATGACAATCATGAATCGGTTTCGATGGCGGTGAATGGACAGCCGGTCGATTGGACGGCAAAAAAGGGGTTCGCCGAGATCGATCGGCAGTGGCGGCCTGGCGATCATGTCCACGTGAATTTGCCAATGCCCGTGCGCATCAATCGGTGTCATCCAGCAGTCAAAGCCAACGAACATCGGATCGCTTTCACTCGCGGCCCTTTGGTGTTGTGTGCCGAAGGAGTCGATAACGATGTTCCCACGCAACGTCTTTACTTCGACCCGTTGCCGAAGACCACCGAGGCCGCCGTCTCCACAACCTCGGTCGACGGCGTGTCGTTCATTCAAGTCAAGTTGTCGGGCCGTCAATCGGCTGGCGACGACGCGGCGACGGACAAGCAGTCGGCGGACGTTCAAAGCAAGCCAACTTCGGTCGTCTTGATTCCTTATTGTGCTTGGAACAACCGCGGTGCAACGTCGATGACCGTTTGGTTTCCGTACCGTTGACAAGCCCTTAGCAGCCCATCGAAAAAGTAGCGGAACGGCGCGAGCCGTTCGGTCGCGTTGGCATCCACACGGCGAATTACCGGGCGGCTTGCGCCACGCCGCTTCTATAGACATCTGTGCACACACCTTTTTCAACGTTCTCCTTAGTCCGCCTTTCGTTGTTGCTTGACGCGCTCGGCAAAACGGCGGTGGTATGGGTCGGCCTTAGGATTGGCCAGGGTTTCTTCGATCCAATGCTCTGGAACGATTTCTTCCAATTGCAAATCCGAAATCGTGTTGAGCAACAATTGAAACGAGGCCGTGTCCATCGGTCGCTCGATCTCGCGAGCCAGAATTTTCCGAGCCGTCTGCGGGTCGCCGAAATGAAAGATCCCATCGGCCGCGACGATGCGGTTGGTCGGCTCCGCGTCATCCAGCGCGCCCCTGACAAGCGATTCGAGCTCGGCCGGCGACGCACCCAGGGTCAAACATCCCCTCAGACCCCAATACCGCATCTCCGGACGCGCGGAACCCAACGCAGTCGAGATCGCCGCAACCCGATCCGCGTCAGCCGACGTGACTTGAAACGCGGTTTCGACTAATTGATTGAACTCGCTTGGATGCTCGTCCACCCATTTCGAAATGGGTCGCCCCTGCGCCAACGCAATGAACATGCCTTCCGGGATCACGCCGGAATCTCCGACGGCAATCATTTTTGATTTAAGTTGCGATTGCATCTTTTGTAGGACTGGCTGAGAATCCGCATCGCCCGCCAGATTATGGATCTCCCAGGGATCGCTGCGCAGATCGAACAGGTGCTCGACTCGCTGCGGTGTCTTCCAAAGCTCGGCGTGATAGCCCGACAACGCCCCGGCGGCCGCTGCCGCTTGCCAAGCCCGCCAGCCCGGCATCGACAGCGGATAATAACTGTAAGGAGCCGCAGGCAGGTGCGGCATGAAGTAGCGAATGTACTTGAATCGGCCGTCGGTGATTCCGCGACGCATTCCGACGATTTCGTCGAATCGATCGGCGAACAAGAACACCATCCCATCGCGAGGCTCTTGT
This sequence comes from uncultured Planctomycetaceae bacterium, assembly GCA_963803365.1. Taxonomy (GTDB): domain Bacteria; phylum Planctomycetota; class Planctomycetia; order Pirellulales; family Pirellulaceae; genus JANMEB01. The sequence goes on along the minus strand of CAWDMH010000031.1, from coordinate 256,401 downwards.
CGAAAGCTCCCCAAAAAGGCTCGACCCTGCATCTGCGTCGGCGGTTCGACTCCGGTGATCGACAATAGCGTCGGCGCGAAATCGACGAACGAAACCAGTTCGTCGACATCGGTTCCAGCGGCAAAGGGTGACAGCGATCGGAACTTTTCGGGGATACGAATCAACAATGGCACGCGAACGCCCGTATCTTCAAGGTATCGCTTGCCACGCGGCGTCGGTCCGCCGTGATCCGAAAAATAAAACACGATCGTATCGTCCGCCAAGCCGGCTCTATCCAGTTCGTCCAGCAACTCGCCGACTTGACGATCCATCGCTGTCATGACGTCGTGATAAATCGCGAAATCGTTGCGGATCTCGGGTAAGTCGGGCAAATACGGCGGCAGGTCGATTGCCTCAGGCGAAATCCTGGGCTGTTCGGGAATCACATGCTGCGATCGATTTCTTCGGACCGTCGCCGGGAACAAAGAACTCTCGTGACTGACGGTCAAATTGAAGACGGCGAAAAACGGCTGATCCGGGCGGCGGTTTCGAAAATGAGCCTTGTTGGAACACGCATCCCAAATCGCCTTGTCATCGCCGCGAATGTTGAAGTCCGTTTTCGAGTTGTTACAGCAATAGTAACCCTGTTGGCGGAGATGCTCGACATACGGACGAAAACGTTCGTCGACCGGATAGCGGCTGCGCATGTGCTGGGTTCCCAGCCTCACGGCGTAAGCCCCTGTTAGGAGCGTCGAACGGGCGACGGCGCACACGGCGGCGTTCGAATACGCCCGGGTAAACTTCAGACCCGACCGAGCTAAAGCATCCAGCCTCGGCGTTTGAGCTTGCCGGTTTCCGTAACAACCGAGCCACTGTGACCCATTGTCTTCGCTGGTGATCCACAAGATGTTGGGATGCTGACGACCCGATACCGCATTCGACGACTTGTCCGGTTGCGCCGCATGGCAGGCCAAGCATGCCAACGCCACACACGTCCCAACGACCCATCGAATAACGGACATCGATTTGCTCGCCTCAATTGGCCCACTACGCAAACAAGCGCCCTATTGGTCCAACGATTGCCTAAGGTCGTAGCCAACGCTGATAGCACCGCCTGTACGGCTCAATACATTGGAAGTCGTCGTTGGTGGTGCCGAGCAAACGGGCGCGGATGTCGGGATCGGAGGGACTTGTTCCGAAAGAGGACGATCGCGAAACAGCAGGCGGCCAATCCCGAAGATCATCGTCACACTGGCAGCCAGCGTCATCAGAGAATGCAGGCCGAATTGCCAAGGTTTCGCGCTTGCGGCAGTCGGATTGGGACACTCCGAAGTCACCAACGTACCATCCTTGCGCCGAAAATCTGGCCGCCAAACTGTCCCTCGGTGGTGCGGATGAGTTCTACGAGTTCGTCCGAATTCATCGCACTCAGGTTGTAAACGTGTCTATTGCAATGTCTGCAGTAGCGCTTCTGTTCGTCCCCGTCCATCGACTCCCAATTGACGGGGCATGGCGTCGCGATCGTAATCTGGCTGAGCCGTTGACTCGCATTCATGGACGACCTCGCGTGATTGATTCTCGTGCTTCGTTACAAGTCGCGACCAAATATTTGTTTCCATTCTAGCAGTCGCCATTGTAACAGTTTCACGAGCCGGGGGTCTGGCTCATTTTCGGCCCAGTTATTGGTAATAGTATGTCGCATGAGCCGCCAAAAATGTGCCTGACCCCCTAAAAAAAAGGGCAACGCATTGGCAACCCGTGAACGCTTACGTCGCCAGTGGAAAGTCCCATGCCTCATAAGTTAGGTAGTAGGGTTATTCCAAGTGGGACGGCGATCTTGCGCGTCATTTTTTGGGCAGGGACTGCCCGACCCACAGCAAATGCCCCCACTTCCTAGCCGCCCGCTGAAAAAGTAGCGGAACGGCGCAAGCCGTCCGGTTGCGTTGGCATCCACACGGCGAATTACCGGACGGCTTGCGCCGCACCGCTGCAATTAACACTTGTGCACATGTTTTCAACGGTCTGCTAGAGTACCATGTTGAATTCTGTATCGACTCAGCACCATCGGCGATTTCGAGCGATCCATATGCGATTTCATGATGCCTTCATCAGTTTTGGTCTCCTGCTGCTTTTATTCTCGGCGACGTCGGCGCAAGACGCCATTCAAGTCGTCTCGCATGATTCTGTTTCAAATCCGCGTCAACCACAGGTTGCAATAAACGCTAACGGCGAGATATTTGTCGCATTCGGGTCCGGAAACTCCGTCTACTGTTGTCGATCAATCGACCTGGGCACGTCGTTCGAACGGCCGATCAAAGTTGGTGACGTCCCCCAGCTGGCGTTGGGGAAACGACGCGGACCTCGTATCGTCGCCAATCACGAACTGGTTGTCGTCACGGCAGCCGGCCACCAAAGCGGAAACTTGCTGGCATGGCAATCCCGCGATAACGGCGCGACATGGACCGGCCCCACACAAGTCAACGACGCGCCGAACGCCGCCCGCGAAGGCTTGCACGCAATGGCGATGAGTTCCGATGGAAGCGTCTTCTGCACGTGGCTCGATTTGCGAAACGGTAAGACTCAGCTGTTCGGAGCCACCTCGACCGACGGTGGAATGACGTGGAATACGAATCGGGAAATCTATCGTTCGCCGGATGGCAGCATCTGCGAGTGTTGCCACCCGTCGGCGACTTTCGATTCCGCTGGCGAACTTTACGTCATGTGGCGAAACTCGCTTCAGGGAAACCGGGACCTCTATTTGTCGACGTCTCGCGACGACGGAGCGACCTTCGATAAAGCGACGCAACTGGGAACGGGCAATTGGAAACTCGACGCTTGCCCGATGGACGGGGGCTGCGTTGCGGTGGCTGCACCCGGCAATGTGACGACTGTTTGGCGTCGAGACAACCAGGTTTTCTGCACCGAGAAGGACTCGTCGCTTGAACGATTACTTGGGACCGGGGAACAACCGTGGGCAGCCGCCACTGTCGATGGCTCCTACGTAGTGTGGCTGAGTCAACGGGGCGGCGATTTGTGGCTACTGAATCCCGACGGTCGATCTCGAAAGATCGCCAAAAAGGCCTCGGATCCCGTCATCGCCGCTGCAACGGGTGGTGCTGGGCCAGTCGTCGCAGTTTGGGAATCGACCGAAAATCAAACGCCCGCCATTTTGGCTGCAGTGATCCATTAGCATTGACCTTTGCACGACCAATGGGCCAGGGTGACGTAACAGTTCACGAGCCGGGGTCTGGCTCATTTTCGGCCCAATTATTGGTAGTAGGATGTCGCATGAGCCGCCGAAAATGTGCCTGACCCCCTAAAAACGTGGGCAACGCATTGGCAACCCCTGAACGCTTACCAGGGCGACCAACGGAAGCCCGGGACCCCTGGAATGACGGCTTGAAGTTTGAGCTCATTTTCCGCGCGAACATCAATAGATGTTCCAAGATGGAGCGACTTGCGTCGAACATCTGGTTGGCTTTCGCAATGCTCTTATTGTTTTGGTATCGGAAGGAATTCCGACATTTCAGAATCAATTTGCATAAGTCAGGCAAGACCGTTGGAGCTGGGGATACTATCTGGCGGCGATTCGACGACCACGCAATCGTTGGCTCTGTCGTCATTGGTACAGGGGCGAAACGACATCACTACATCAGGCGATGAGGAGAGTGCATATGTTAACACAGATTTTCAAACGCGTTCAACTCGGATGGTTTTTGGCGATTTCGGTGCTCGCCGCTGGCGCCGTCGCCCAGGACAAGGATGCCGGCAAGAAGACTGACGACATAAAGGAGAAAATTCAGCAAGGGCAAGAGTTGATTGGAACGGGCGACTACGCCAAGGCAGCTCAAATCCTGAAGGAATGCGTCGACGCCGACGACCAAGCCGGCGATGCATGGTTCTTGCTGGGATACGCGTTGCACATGGATAAGCAGTTGGATAAAGCGCTCGAAGCCCACAAACGTGCCGCCGAATTTGACGGGCCGCTGAAGCCAGTGGCAACCTACAACATCGCCTGCGCCAGACGCTGCTTGGCCAACCGGAAAAGGCATTGGAGACGTTGAGAACGGCTATTGAATTGGGTTTCAGCGACCGCGACATCATCCGAACCGACACCGATCTATTTGCAATTCAACCGAGAACCGAATTTGCGAAAATCCTTGCCAAAATGGACGGAAAGGCTGAGGTCGAGGAACAACTGACAAAGGCCCAAGAACTCATCGAATCGGAGGATTATGACGAGGCGGCGAAAATCTACAAGAAGATTCTCGACGATGATCCCAAGAACGCATTTGCCTGCTACCGCTTGGGCTACGCCTTGCACGCGGCCGGCAAATTGGACGAGGCGATCGTGTATCACGAAAAGGCAACCAAGTTCCCTGGCACCTGTGGCATCGCCAACTACAATTGGGGCTGCGCTTTGAGCTTGAAAGGGGACAAAGAGCACGCATTGAAAAAGCTTCGCCAGGCCGTCAAACACGGCTACGTTCGCCTGGATGCATATCACAACGACCCGGACCTCGACAATTTGCGGGACGAAAAGGACTTCCAGGATCTGGTGGCGCAACTTGAATCCGACGCCAAGGAAAAATCGAACAATGGCAAATCCCAATCGCCCGATGCTGAACAGGAAAAATCGGAAAAGTGACCTTTATGCGTCCGCGTCCAACAGCTTGGCTATCAAATTCCACTGTCGAAAGACGTAACGGACGGCGGACACTTTGACCTTACTGGTAAAAACCCAGATCAACAGCTCGACGCTTTGGATCGCGGATTCCTTTACGGTCTTGAGGAGAAACTAGACAAGTTGCGGAAGGACGCGGAGACCCGAGTGCTCGATAGCCTTTCGAACGAAAACCGGCAGCGCCTAAAGGATTTCCTTGGCAAACCCTACGACTACCAGGCAGAATTGAAGTCGCGAGACGAAAAACCGCGCAACCAGGAAGAACACGAAGACTGAATCCATCCTTGGCCGTCATTTGTCGGGGAAGGATGCTTGGCCTGCAGCAAACGAGCACACTATGAGTTATTGAAATCACTGGCGTTGGAAGTCCACCCATACAACGGGCTGATCACACGATAATCTCCACTCTCTCACGGCAGCGCTGCAAACGATTCTTACGGATTCGTTAACAAACGAAGTGAGAAATGAATTGCTTGGACCATCGGTTCTGAATTCTAATTGGGCAACGTGGGAATGTATTTCGCACTCTTACGTACAGCGCATTCTCTTGGTGCATCCGCCACTTGGGATACGCGGCTGGTCGCGGATCCAAGTTTCTTGACGAGCGAAGCCCAAAATGTCGTGGTATGTTAAGTTCGATGGAATTAAAGGAAGCTCAGACAACAACCTTCACCAGGGTTGGTGCAATGCGGCAAGCGTCAACATCGCCGGACACAAGGCTGGTGGAGGTGGAACAGGGGTGGCCCGAGTCGGTGGGAAAACGCACTTCGAGGACGTCAGCATTGGAATCATCAACGACCGCGCATTGCCGAAGTTGCTCGAGGCAGCGGTAAAGGGCGAATTGTTTAACAAGGTCCAGATTCACGGTGCCGCCACGGTTGGCAAGGACGAGCAAAATTATCTCGAGATCACTTTGGAAAACTCGCAAATCACGTCGTTTCAACTTGGCGTGCTGGATAACAATTTGGCCACGGACGATATGCTGTTGAGCCTGAACTTTGAAAAACTCAAGTCGCTCTTTCGAGATCTTGGCAACGCCGGTGGCGCCGCCAATTTCGAGTGGAAAGTTGAATAGGCAACTTGCACCGAAACCGATTCCAAGCTTATCACATTGAATTCGCTCAGGTGGAATCAAACTGATAGGACGCTTCAGAGGAAGAATGCGAATTAGGGAAGTCGGAAGAAGCCGGAATCTCGTGATCCGAATTCTTGGCCGCTTTCTCCTTATTCCCACTTATCGCATTGCTCCCATGACGCTTCATGGCAGCACCTGAATCGTCGACAGCACTTCGACGCTTTCACCGACCAGCGCCGCGATTTCATCCACGATCTCGTCCGGCAAAACCTTTTGCAATGAGCAAATCCGGTATGTACCGTTTTTGCGCTTGCGAAACTCGCTGCACCTGCGACCACCGCAGGGTAAGAAATAACCGTCCTTCAGCGTGTCAAATCAACAGTGGACGGTACTTGACTCGAACAAGCGACCTCCACGATGTCAACGTGGCGCTCTAACCAACTGAGCTAACCGTCCGGTTGTCTGGGACGCGATTATAGCGGACTGGGTTCGCTTTGGCTATCACGAATTCGTCCGCGCAGTGGGCCAATTGGGCCTAAGACGGCCGCGCGGGTGGCGATCGTTTGTCGGGCAAGGATTTCCGGAACTTCAGCGAATATGGTCAACGCATTTTTCGACCCAAACAATCGTCGAATACCCGACGACGAGCAGAATACGGGGCTGTGTTATGATGGAGCCATGAGCCATCCCTCTAGTTCTCACGCCCGCGCCCGGTTTGCCACGACTCGCTGGAGTCGAATCGTCGGCCAGGATCGGCGCGAACCGCAACTGCGGGCAATCGCGTTCGGCGAACTGGTGCAAGCTTACTGGTATCCGCTTTACGTTTACATCCGCCGACGAGGCGTGGCACGCGAGGACGCCGAGGACCTGACGCAAGAATTTTTTGCACATTTGCTGGACGGCGACCGGTTACAGAAAGCTTCGCCGGAGCGCGGCCGGTTTCGCAATTTCCTGCTCGCTTCGCTGCGGAACTTTATGTCCAACCAATGGCGAAACCAACGAACTCAAAAGCGAGGGGGTGACGCGACCCTGGTTTCGCTGAATTTTGACGACGCCGAGCAGCGGTATTCGCTGGAACCGACTGACTGCGAAACGCCGCAACAGCTATTCGACCGTCGCTGGGCATTGACTCTGATGGAAAACGCGCTGTCCCGCGTGCGAGAATTCTATGCGCAACGGGCAAAGCCGAATTGTTCGACGAGTTGAAACAATTCCTCGCCGGCGACGAAAATCAGAAACTGGACGACCTCGCCGCGAAACTGGAACTAACTGAGTCCGCTATGCGAGTAGCACTGCATCGATTGCGAAAGCGATGCCGCGACTCGCTCCGGGCCGAAGTCGTGCGGACGTTGGAGTCGACGGATGATCTAGAAAGTGAGCTGGGAATGCTGGTCAGTTGGTTATCGTAGACGAGTAAGATTAATCGTTCGCAGAACGGCAAAGGCAGTCGCGCGATTCGTAGTCGTACTCGGCAGTTGGGTAATCGTACTAGGGCGGTGCTGCTGTTCGAGTAGGAGTAAGAGTAGAAGTGGGAGTGGGAGTGGGATTAAGATTAAGATTAAGATTAAGAACCAGAACAAGATTAAGACTAGGAGTATGCGGGCCGGATTTGTCGAAGCGGAGCTTTGTTTCAGATCGTTCGAGGTTTAGATGACGATGGCACAAAAGACCGACGCGGTCGGCGGCGATCAATCGCAGCGGGCGCTGGACGAACACACGGTGGAAATGGTTCGATGGCATTTTTCGGAGGAGACCGGATGCCCATTTTGGTTGGCGAAAAAACGCCAGCTTGATTTTGATCCGCGGACGGATGTCCGCTGTTTTGCCGACTTGAAAAAATTCCCACCGTTTGAGGACGAGTGGCTGCGGGGTGGTCCGGTCGAACGTTGGCGCCCGCGTGCGTTTGACGACCGGCCGACGTACGTTTTCGAAACAGGGGGAACGACCGGAATTCCCAAGAGTCGAGTTGTGATCGACGACTTCCGCATCGATTACGAATTGTTCAGCGCGACGCTGCCGGACAGGTATTTTCCACGGCACTCGAATTGGTTGATGCTAGGGCCGTCTGGGCCGCGCCGCTTGCGATTGGCGGTCGAGCACTTGTGTCAGTTCCGGGGCGGCATTTGCTTTTGCATCGACCTCGACCCGCGCTGGGTGATCAAGCTGATCAAGAAGGGCTGGATGGAGCACTTGGAGGAGTACAAGAAGCATTGCATCGACCAGGCGCTTACGATTTTGACCGCCGGGCACAGCATCCGCTGTTTGTTTGCGACGCCGAAATTGCTCGATGCGCTTTGCTTGGCGTTGGAGGATCGCGGCACGAGTCTTAAAAAGTTGGGTGTGAGCGGCATTTTTTCAGGCGGCACAGAATTCACGCCGCAATGGACGCGGTACGCTGTGGAAGAATTGTTGGGCGGGCCACCCGAAGAGAGCGGAATTTATATGACGCCAACGTACGGAAACACGCTGATGGGTTTGGCCTGCAGCAAGCCGATTTCGGCGGCTGAAAAATACAAGATCAGCTATTACGCGCCGCAGCCCCGCGCGGCGATCGAAGTCGTTCGGTTTGACGACTCCAGTCAACTCGTCGAGTACGGTCAAACTGGCCGGGTGAAACTCACGACCTTAACTCGAGAGTTTTTCGTGCCCGGATTCATGGAACGCGACGAGGGTGAGCGCGAACCGCCTTGTGATCTCTATCCGTGGGACGGGGTCAGCGGCGTGCGACCGTTTCATGAATTGGCCGAATCGACCACGGTTGGAGTCTACTGAGCGGCTCATTGCGAAACCGCGGGCCGAGGCTATGACATGAACCACGAACGACACGAAACGCACGAACAGGAACCAGCGATTCTATACAAAGAGGAATGCTACTCAATTAACGGGGCGATCTTTGATGTGTATCGGGAGATGGGGTGTGGGTTTTTGTAAGCCGTTTATCAGGAGTGTTTGGCGAAGGAGTTCGCCGCGAGGGAAATACCCGTCGTCGCTCAACCAAAATTGAACCTCTGCTACAAGCAGCAACCGCTTCTGCAAACGTATGAGCCAGACTTCGTCTGTTTTGGTAAGATCATTGTAGAACTGAAAGCCGTCAAGATGATTGCCCCGGAACACAAAGCCCAAGTGTTGAACTATCTGAAAGCAACCGGCCATCGGCTGGGGTTACTGGTGAACTTTGGAGCGCATCCCAAAGCGACGATTCAGCGGTTTGCTCTTTGAAGAATGGAACCACGAAAGGCACCAAATTCACGAACAGGAAGAGTTTGACTGCCTGGCGATGTTCGTGTCTTTCGTGATTTTTGTGGTTGAACTCAATGAACCACTCGTCTGGCAATCAAAACGATGATTCAGCGGTTTGCTCTTTGAAGAATGGAACCACGAAAGGCACGAAAAGCACAAACAGGAAGCGGTGACGGAAACTCACCGCTTGGCGAATGCGCCGTCGCGCAGCAGTTGAACGTAATCGACGGCGATGTTCATGACTTCGTCGAGGAAGAAATCTCGTTCAATTTGACCTGGGTTGATCGATTGTTCGATCGCCTTTTCGTCTTCCTTTTCGGCGTTGAGTTCGTTTCGCCGAGCGAAGAACTTCTCTTCCGACAACGAGACCGTATCGCGATCTTTTTGCTCGACGTAAAGTTTGATCCGTCGCTCGAGTTTCGCGAAGTCCTCGGAATCGGCGCGGCGTTGCTCGGAATGTTCGCGCAGGCGCTTTGACGATGCTGTCGTTGACCTGTGTCATCGAAGTGATTCGCGCCGGAGGAACCTTGTCGAAGTCCAGGGCGTAGTCCAGATCGGATTCGCTGACATCCATGTGATCGGTAATGGACGGCAGTACAACGTCGGAGACGACACCCCGTTTTTGCGTGCTGTCGCCCAGCGGGCGGTAGAACTGTTGCATCGTGATCTTCAGCGCTCCAAACATCCTCTGAGGGGGTTTTTCGGAGTTGAAAATCTCTTGATCCAAGTCGATCAAGTTCTGCACGGTGCCTTTGCCGTGTGTCGATGAATCGCCAACGATCAGGCCGCGATGATAATCTTGAACGGCGCCGGCCAAAATCTCGCTGCGCCTGGCGCTAAACTTGCTCGTCAACACGATCAGCGGACCATCCCAAGACATCCCGGACACCGTGTCGTTGTGCGTATAAATCTGTCCGAAGGCATCTTTGACCTGGACGACGGGCCCACGATCGATGAACAGCCCCGTGGTGTCGATCGCTTCGCGCAAGCTACCGCCGCCATTGAGCCGGAGATCGAGCACGACGACATCGGCATTCTGTTGTTTGAAGTCGTTTAGAATCCGCCGCATGTCGCGGGTGGCGCTTTTGGCATCCGATGAGCGAATGCCTTCCTCCATATCGGAATAGAAGCTCGGCAAGTCGATGACGCCGACCTTGTACTTCGTCCCGTCGGATTTGGCTCCCGCGTCGAAAATCTTTCCGTGAGCTTCGCTATCTTTGAGTTCAATTTGTTCGCGCGTGATGGCGATGGTCTTCATTTCGTTGGCATCCGCCGGCAGGATGGCCAATCGGACGACGGTCCCGGCGGGCCCGCGGATCAGGTGTACGACATCGTCGAGCTTCATATCGGTAACGTCGACCATTTCGCCGTCGGCACCTTGGCCAACAGAAACGATCTTGTCCTCGACCTTGACCTCGCCGCTTTTGTCTGCGGTGCCGCCCGGGACGATCCGTTTGATGATCGTCAGCCCGTCATCGCCGGCTTGCAGCGTGGCGCCAATTCCCTCCAGCCGCAATTGCATTTCGATCAGAAAATTCTCATAGGTCGAACTGGAAAAATAAGTCGTGTGCGGATCGTAGGAGGAGGTGATTGAGGTAGCAAACATTTCCAAAACGTCTTCGCTGTCGAACTGGTGCATGCGGAGGGCGAACGTTTTGAACCGCTTCTTGAGCCGCTCCTTGGGTTCGACCTTGGCATCCTTTTCGCTCTTGAGGATCAGCAACTGGTATTTGAGCCGTTTGCGCCAACGCTCGACCGCTTCGTCTTCGGTGGCGCAATAATTCAACTTCTTCGGGTCGGTTTCCATTTGTTCGTCGACCGTAAAATCGTTCAGATCGTCGATCATCTTGTCGGCCATCTCCACGCGTGCATCGACTCGGCTCAGGAACCGTTCGAAGATGGAAAAGGCGAACTCCAGGTCGCCCTTGGACAGCATGTCGCCTAGCTTCGGGGCTTGCGGTTTAAATTCGTCGATATCGGACTGCATCAAGTATAGCTTGGTGCCGTCTAGCGCTTTGATGTACAAGTCGAAAGCGCGGCGGGACATTTCCTCGTCCAGCGGATGATTCGACAGGTGCCGCTTCTGGATCAGCTTGGCGACTTCTTTGGCAACAATTTTGTCAACGATTTTGATCGTGCGATCATCGGCGTTGGCGACGCGGCCTACGAAACCAACGAGATAAGCAGTCAGAAAGAACAACAGGCCGAAACGAGCGTAGTTTATTCGCATGGGGATTCCCGAAACTAAAGTTTGGCGGCGTAGCCTAAGATGATTGGCTGGGAAATGTTAGACGTTGGCTGGCAGGACGGCAAGGTCGGTTTGAGCCTCAATTTCCTGGTCCTATCGTTCGATTTGAATCCAAGCGACCACGCATTGCAACCGTACAAAACGCTAGTTTCCGCTGCCTGGACAATGCAACCCCTCGCTGAACGTTGCCTTCTGGAAGTTGTTTCCTCGCAACAGCATCTCTTTCGATGTTTCGCCTGCGAGAACTCAGATTCTATCGACGAGTCCCGCCTGCGACTCTCTCCACGGGACGAATGTATCGATTCTTCGGTCGTCGGCGTACGAGCAAATCCGGGCCCGGCGACGCCGAAGTTCGAGGGTGCGCTTGCCGCGATCGGTGCGGTGCGAAATGGCAGGCGCCGCGAAGCGGGCCGCCTGTGGGTCGATTGGGAAAAGGTAGGTGCATGCTTGGCTCATGATTGTCCGTCAGGGACTGACAGAATTACAGTTGTTTGTCCGTCAGGGACTGACAGACCTACACGTGAATGACCCGCTGGCGGGGAAAGGGCTGGCGAAAGCACGATTGTTGGGATTGATGTTACAATACGGATTATCGTCGGCGCAAGGGCAACCAGTGGGTTCGGACGAGTCGGCGACACAAAGGCATTCCGTTTAATTCGCTGCAAAGTGGGATGTCTTGCCGATTGTGTAGGCGATTGCTCGAATTGGGGGCTGGCAGACGGAGCACTTTCGGATCGAACGGGCCAAATCCAACGAACGCCACAATTTGGAACTGAACTTGGCATCGCCGGCACGTCAAACGCGGTGAGGGGAGAGGGCGATCGGACTTGAATGCTTACTTGGTCATGAGCCGCGGGACGCATAGCGGCGCGATTCGAATTACTTCCCAACCGCGAGAATCTGGTCGGGCGCGATTGGGAGTGCCACGTCGCGCTCAGCGATCCGAAATGTTCGCGGATTCACGCCACGATTTGGTTTGACGAAGACGCCTGGTGGATTACAGATCGCCAAAGCAGCAATGGCACATTTGTCAACGATCAACTGATTGACACTGCGCAATTGATGGACGGGACCGAATTGCGAATTGGCTCGTCCAAGTTCACGTTTGTGACGGCCTGGGACGAGACGGACAAGAGCATTGCCGAAGCGGACACCGCGACGCGGCGGACGGTCGTCCTGGACGAGTCGTTCAACACGGGCGAACTTGGCCAATACACGTTGGATCAATTGCGGAAGCTGGACATTGGCGAAGACGTCTATCGATTGTTCCAGCTCACGGTCAAGTTGCTAGGGATTGAAGACCCGACCGAAGTGGTCAAGACGTCGATGCAATTGTTGTTCGAGCAAACCAAAGCGTCGGTCGCAGGGTTTCTGTGGCTCTCGGACCAAGGTGATTTAAACCCGAAAGTCGTCTTCCCGGAAGATCAGTCGGAGATCATCAAGCTGGACGCGCAGTTGACGCAACGGGTCGTCAAGCAACGCCGTGCGATCCGCGTCGACCACGACACTAATCATCCCAATCGCCCCTACGCCGACTCGATTTGCGTTCCGCTGGTGACCGATGAATCGGTGATCGGCGCGATCCATCTGTACCGGCAGAGCAACCGTTTCTGCGGCGAACATTTTAAGCTGGCGTGCTCGATGGCCAACATCCTGGTGCGCACACTGACACGTGCCAATCGGCATGCGGCGTTGGAAGCTGCCCACCAGCGGCTCAGTCAGAAGTCGGCGGAAACCAGCGAGTTGATCGGCGATAGCGAACCGATGAAGCAGCTCAAGTCGAAGATCGTCCGCGTGGCCAAGGCGAGCGGGTGTGTGTTGATCCGCGGCGAAAGCGGCGTTGGCAAGGAGTTGGTCGCTCGCGCGTTGCATCAAACCGGGCCGCGCGCCGGCCGACCGATGTTGAGTGTGAATTGTGCCGCGATCCCGCGAGACTTGATGGATAGTCAGCTCTTCGGACATAAGAAGGGCGCCTTCACCAGCGCCGACGCCGACCACATCGGTTTGTTTCAACGAGCCGACTTGGGAACATTGTTTTTGGACGAGATCGGCGAGATGACATTGGAAGGCCAGGCCAAGCTGTTGCGGATCCTCGAAAGCCATCCGTTCTTGCCGGTCGGCGGGACTCAAGAGATTACCGTCGACGTTCGCGTGATCTGCGCCACCAATCGCGACTTGCGAGAAATCGTCGCCGACAACCAATTCCGCGAAGACTTGTTTTATCGGCTAAGCGTTTTCGAGTTGGTGATTCCACCGCTGAGGCAGCGCGGCGGCGATATCCGCATGCTGATCGATTTCTTCCTCCAGCACTTTCGCCAACAACATGGGCGATCGAATCTCAAGTTGTCGGATGAATCGCTCCAACGGCTGCTCGGATTTCAGTGGCCCGGCAACATTCGTCAATTGCGCAACGTGATCGACAGCGCGGTGGTCATGGCCGAAGGCGATCAGATTCTGGTCGACGACTTGGGCATCGTGGATCACAGCGGCGAACCGCAGTTGGAGACACTCAAACTAGATCATTGGGAGCGCAAGCTGATTGCGCAAGCACTCGAACGATCCGGCGGGAGTGTGCCCGACGCCTCGAAGCTGCTGGGAATCAGCCGCGCGACGCTGTACCGCAAGATTGAAGACTACGGCATCGTTCGTTGAGTATGTGGAATTGTAAGAACTGCGGGACGACGGTTGTCTTGGGGGGACACAAGGGAAAAACGGGGCGGTTCTGCTCCGAAAAATGCCTTCACGCCGGCGATGTCGATTGGGAAGAATACCAACTCTCCCCTGAGGAAGTTAAACAATACACGCAGCTCCTGCGCGAAGGAAACTGCCCTGTCTGCAGTGGCCCGGGCCCCGTCGATGCCTACGCGACGTACCGTGTACTGTCTCTGTTGGTGGTCAGCACGCACGAACAACGTCGGCGATTGAGCTGTCGCAGTTGCGCGATGAAGGCTAACGTTGCGTCGGCATTTTTTTGCCTTTTGTTTGGTTGGTGGAGCTTTCCGTTGGGCATTGTACTGACGCCTGTTTTCATCTTGCTCAACGTTCACTCGCTGCTTTCGACCCCCAACCCGGATCGTGCTTTGGAGCGAATGTCGGACCTCGCGAAAGAAGATTTGATCAAACGGCTCGCTTTGGCTGAAAAGGATGATCGCTGACGCAATGCGTTAATCGGACGGGGCTAGTGCACTTTCAGCACTAAATTTTGGGGTGCCACTGGCTATGCCAGTGTACATGAGCGTCGTGTATTGCCGACCCGCACTGGCGAAGCCAGTGGCACACAACCCCAATTCTAAGACCTGACAAAGCACTAGGGTTGATCACAGCGTGAAGCCGATGGATGCATGCGATCGTCAAGCTGGGACGATGATTCGACGTCGCAGCCCAGAGGGAAACGGATTGGAGCGTACTGGAGATCCGATTAAATGTCCATCGCTACGCGCCGTTTGCGTAATGCGGTAATTTGCAGTAGGTCGAGCTTCTTTGACCGACATTTGATGGCCAGGGATGGTCGTCCTAACTCGAATTGGCCCACTACGTCCGTTTGCGGCGAGCGGATTTTTTTGGGGAGCGGCGATTGCCCGTGCGGGTATTGCCGGCCGCCGACTTGTGGATCGAATGCTTGGACTTTCCCTTCGTTGCCGTCTCGGATTTGCCGGCGACGGCGCGGTGCGGGACACCCAGGCGGCCGACCAGTTCGAGTTCGAGGTCGCGTCGGTCCGGATCGACCAAGGCGACTTTGACTCGCAAGCGATCGCCGATGCGAAACGAGTTTCCGGTGCGATGGCCCGTCAGCGCGCGGGCCGTGCGATCGAAGTAGTACCGGTCGCGCGGCAGCATGTCGACCGGAATCAAGCCGTCCACCGGCAACGGTTCGCACAGGCAGTAGAGACCGACCGCTTCGACGCCGGTGACGGTTGCATCGAACGTCGTGCCAACTTTATCTGCGAGATAGTTGAGTAGTTTGAGCCGAATCAAATCACGCTCGGCTCTTTCCGCCCGCTGCTCCAACTCGCTGCACTGCTGACCGAGCCGTTCGAGATCGGCGAAATCGTCGCGCGGCCGTTTGCCGTCGAGCACGTCGCCGACCATGCGATGAATCACCAGGTCCGGGTAGCGGCGGATAGGTGAAGTGAAATGGCAATAATAATCGCTGTTCAGCGCGTAATGGCCAATTTCGCGCGGACTGTAGATGGCTTTCTGCATACTCCGCAAAACCGAGACGTTGACGGCCGCGCTCTCCGGCGTTCCGGCCGTTTCCTCGATCAGTCGCTTGATCTCGAAGCGACTTTCCAAGCTGTTGGACTTCAATCCCAGCGCCGCCACGAATTCGGTGAGCTGCCGCAGCTTCAGGGGCGAGGGGGCTTCGTGAATGCGACGCATCAAGTTCAGCGACTCGTCCACCGCCAGCCGCCGAGCCACGGACTCGTTCGCCGCCAACATGAACTCCTCGATCAACTGATGACTCTCGGTATTTTTTTCAATTTCTGCGCCTCGAACTCTACCGTCGTCGTCCAACAAAATCTTTACGTCGGGAATGGTCAGTTCGATCGAGCCCTGCCGCATCCGTTTGGCCCGCAGGATCATCGCCAGGGCGTGCATGTCGCGCAACAGGCAGAACACATCGGCCGACAGTCGCTTTTTCCAAGGCTTATCGTCGGCCAGGTATTCGTCGATTTCCTCGTAGTTGAATCGGTGGGCGCTGCGAATTGCGCCGCGGTGCAACTCGCTGCGGACGAAGTGCCCGTTCGGGTCGTACTCGATCAGCACCGACATCGTGTAGCGCACGCGATCGGGCTGAAGGCTGGCGAGGTTGTTCGAGATGACCTCGGGCAGCATGGGGATCACGCGGTCCGGCAGATAGACGCTGGTACCGCGATTGCGCGCTTCGATATCGAGTTGCGAGTCTAGCGGCACAAAGTGCGAGACGTCCGCGATATGAACGCCCAGCAACCAGTGGTCTTTTTCGATGCGTCGCAGCGATATGGCGTCGTCGAAGTCGCGTGCCTCTTGGGGGTCGATCGTGACGACCGTTTCACCGGTGAAGTCGGTTCGAGCGGAGATGTCGTTCTCGTCGAACCGATCGGCAGATCGGCGTGCATCCTCCATGACCTCGCTGGGGAATTCGCCGGGCAAACCGAATTGATGGATGATGGTTTGCGTATCGACTCCCGGTTGTCCGCGCGGTCCGAGGACTTCAACGATGACCGCTTCGCCGTCGCGGGTCGGTGAGGGAAAGTGGACCATTTCGATCACGACTTTGTCGCCGGATCGGCAGTTTTTTGCTCCCGCGTCACCCACCAGGACGTCGTTTTCAAAGGCTTCGGCGTCGACCAGCACGTAACCTTTGCCCGCTCGCTCGCGATAATTGCCGACGAACCTCCGCGTCCGCCGTTGAAGGACTTCGGCAATCGAACCGGAAAGGCGTTGACTCTGATCCCGGCTTCGCGACAAGCGCACGCGAACTAGGTCGCCGTCGGCAGCGTCGCCGGACTTGAATTCAGGGACGAAGATGTCGGCGCTGCGATCGCGCTGGCCGCGGGTTGCGTTAGAGGTGGTTGCCTGAGGCGTCACAAAGCCGTATCCGCCGGCAGCACGCCGATAGAGTCCAACGACTTCGTTTTTCTTGACCGAGTCGGCTGGCGAGGCGTTTGCCGGTTGACTCGCATCAGCGGACCCGGCCAGTTGAGGCGGCAACACCATGTGCCGAGGACCAAATCGAAGCGAGCCGGTCTTGACCAACCGCCGGATGAACCGCCGCATCTGCGCGATTTCCTCTTCGTCCAAGCCCAAATCTCGAGCTATCGTTTTTGGCTTGGCCGGTCGATAGCCCGGCGACGAAACGTGATTGATCAGCCTTTGTTCCAGCGGCGATAGATTCATTGAGGGGTTGCGTTATCCTTCCAGCGGGCCTTTGTAGATTTTTCGGCCGAGCGACGCGTGATAGACGGTCCAGGCGCTGTCGCTGTTGACGTCTTCGTCGATGAGTTGATTCAAGCTGTGCATCCGCGCGTCGAGCGTGTCGATCAGGTGCAGCGCGACAGCTTCGCGCGACATCGGCAATTTCGGACTGCCGAATTCGTATTGCCCGTGATGGCTGACGATGAGATGTTTTAGCTGAAGAGCCAACGACTCCGGGAAAGGTTCTCCGGCAAGCTGTTCCGCTTGGCGGATTCTTTCATCCAACAGACCGACGCCCAGGACCATATGTCCCAGCATCTGACCAGCGTCCGTGTAGCCCAGTTCGGGATCGTACGTCAACTCGCGAATCTTGCCGATGTCGTGAACCAAGACCCCCATCGTCATGATGTCCGGGTCCAAATTCGGATATTGTCCAGAGACAAATACAGCCAGCTTCAGTAATGAGACGACATGCTCGAGCAATCCGCCGTGATAGGCGTGGTGGTTTTTCACACCGGCGGGTGCGTTTTTGAGCTGAGTCATAAACGCCTCATCGCTGAGGAAGCACTCCGCGAGATTTCGCAAATGATAATTCCGCATGGATCTCAGCGTGGTCGCCAACTCCGCCGCCAACCGGTCGACGTCGGCCCCGCTGAGTTTCTTGAAATCGCCCGGATCGACGCGATGCCTCTCGACGACCGTCAACGACTTGAGAATCAGTTGCAAGCCGCCGTTGTAGACTTGCGACTTGCCTCGAACGCGAAGATAGTCGCCGTTGGCCACAGCGTCATACTGTTCTTGGCTCGCGTTCCACAACATGCCGACAATCGAGCCGGTGCGGTCGGTCAGTCGGACTTGCAAATAGAGATTGCCGTTACGATTGGTGCGCAGCTGTTTTTCGGACGCCAGGAAGATTTCGTCGACGTCATCGCCGTCGCTCAACTCTCGCAGGAATCGACGAGGCTTCGTGCCGGTTATGGTTGTTTCGCTCATGTGCGTAAATATCCCGCCGCTTTCGGTAATGAGATGACGTCAAACGTTTGCCGCAGTGGGACAGGTTCAGTTCGTTGGCGACTTCCTGACGCACAAACGACGGCCAGGATGGCATTAGGACCGCACGCAGAATAACTTCCCGATTTTGTTAACCCTCACCTGACCTTTCCCTTCAGGGCGAGGATTTAAGGCGAAGTTGTTTTGTGTGCGATCTTTAGTTGATTCGAATCAATCCACCGCGCCTTTACTTGGCTAATTCGAGGTAGCACAGCCCTCCCTGGCCGCCATTGGTCGGGCGAGGATGCCCGACCTACAGGGAACGAGCCCACTATTCGTCGCGGACGCGATTCGCCTCGTCGATCTCAAAGCAGTATAATCCTTTGATACGAAATGCCCATCCGTGTTCGATTGAACGTAGTGGGTTCATTCGAGGTGCGACGTTCATCATTGGCCATTATTTGTGGGGCTGGGAACGATTTGTCTGGCTGGGACGGCCCGACCTACCGCAAATGACGTCAGTGGGCGGTTGAACTGAACCAAGCCGCTTGGCAAGCGCCCGCACGTGAGGAGGTCGTTGAAAAAAGTCTCGTCATCCTCGCGAAGCCTGCCCTCAGCGAAGGCGGGGATCCAGCATTGCGAGAGTTCATTCTTACTGGATTCCCGCCTTCGCGGGAATGACATTCGGTTTGGTTGTTGAGATGAGTCGTTTTTCAACGAGCTGCTAGTCCGCGAATAGGAGTCGGCGATGAAACGAAATCGGTCCGCGTTCTCATTGGTCGAGCTGTTGGCGGTGATTGGCATCATTTCAGTGTTGTTGGCGATTTCGTTGCCAGCGGTTCAGAAAGCTCGCGAGTCGGCACGATCGCTTGATTGCAAGAATCGGTTGCGTCAGCTCGGCTTATCGGCGCATAACAACGCGACTGAGGGAGATGACCGCGCATCACCAGACCGCAGGTTTCATGAAAACTCCGATGAATATCTGTGGAATTGCCCGTCGGCGGGTGTGGTCAAGCAGTTGCGATTTCAAGTTAACAAAGATCCGGTGGTTTTTCTGGAAGCAATGGGCGTAACCCATCTCAAAGTTCGCAGCGGCAAGGCACAAAACGACAGAGAACTGGCCATCGCCATCGACGGATTCTATCCCCGACCAGATTTGCGAATGGTCCTGGATGGCACCAGCCACACGATCATGATTGCCGACGGGTTGTTCGACTTGTCGATCCATTCGCCCACCGATCCGGGCGATGTCGTCGACCACTGGATGAATGGCGAAAACATTCTATTCGATGACAAAGGCAGCCCGTTGGGCGAACCGAAAAAGCGATGGGAACCCAATGACTCCGGTTCAACTGGCGTGCCGATCAATCTCGTCAAATTGAAACAGGGGAGCTTTGACGAACAGGAAGTCAGCTTTGGCAGCTATCATCCGGGCAGTCTGAACGCGCTTTATGTTGACGGCCATGTGCGAGCGCTGAGCCAGAGCATTTCGTCGGACGTCTGGAGCGCTCTGGGAACGCAAGCCTTGGGCGACGACCAAGGAGAATTCTAAGCGGTCTCGCTGTACGTCGCCCCTATCCCTGACCGACACGTTATCTGTAGGTCTATCTGTAGATCTGTCTGTAGGTCCGTCAGTCCCTGACGGACAAATAGCGCCTGCGCAATGAACCTATTCATCGTAGCTCCGTCAGTCCCTGACGGACAAATAGCGCCTTCACAATGAGCTTATTCATCGTAGCTCCGTCAGTCCCTGACGGACAGATCGCGCCTTCACAATGAGCTTATTCATCGTAGGTCCGTCAGTCCCTGACGGACAAAAATCACCTGCGCATGAGCCTATTCATCGTAGCTCTTTCAGTCCCTGACCGACAAATAGCGCCACAAAATCGGCCGCCTTACGTCTATGTTTTACACGACTGGCTCCTCCAACTCTTCCCAGCGGCATTCAACAAACGTCGCGAAATCCCTAAAATGCCCGGCATGAACAAAAAACCTTCTACCGCGATCACACCCACCCGACAGGATGATTATCCGGAGTGGTATCAGCAAACGATCCGCGCGGCGGACCTGGCCGAAGTCTCGCCGGTGCGCGGTTGCATGGTGATCAAGCCCTGGGGATTTGCCATTTGGGAGAACATGCAGCGGGCTTTGGACGACATGTTCAAGGCGACCGGGCACGAGAACGCTTACTTTCCGCTGTTCATCCCGATGAGTTTCATGGAAAAAGAGGCCGAGCACGTCGAGGGCTTCGCCAAGGAATGTGCGGTTGTCACGCACCATCGGCTTGAGCCCGGTCCGGGCGGCGGACTGGTTCCGGCCGGTCCGTTGGACGAGCCGTTGATTGTGCGTCCCACCAGCGAAACGATCATCGGCGCGATGTACGCCCGTTGGGTGCAGTCGTGGCGCGACTTGCCGATCAAGATCAACCAATGGTGCAACGTCGTGAGGTGGGAGATGCGGACGCGGCTGTTTTTGCGGACCACCGAGTTTCTTTGGCAGGAGGGGCACACGGCCCATGCGACCGCTGAAGAAGCCTGGGAGGAGACTCGGCAGATGCTGGATGTCTACGCGGACTTTGCCGAAAATCACATGGCGATGCCAGTGATTAAGGGTGAAAAAACCGCCGGCGAACGCTTCCCCGGCGCCGAGTCGACGTTGACTATCGAAGCGATGATGCAAGATCGCAAGGCGCTTCAGTCGGGCACGTCGCATTTTCTCGGACAAAATTTCTCACGGGCTCAAGAAATCAAATTCCAAGACGCCGCGGGTCTGGAACAGTATGCTTGGACGACGTCTTGGGGGCTGTCGACGCGAATGGTCGGCGCCCTAGTCATGGCCCACGGCGACGACAACGGATTGTGCTTGCCGCCGCGGCTGGCGCCCAAGCATGTTGCCATCATTCCGATTTATCGCAACGATGAGGAACGCGCTCAAGTCATGTCGTACGTCGATTCGGTTCGGAAAGCAATCGACGGTCAATCGCTTTATGAGCAACGCATTCGCGTCTTGATCGACGATCGCGACCTTCGCGGCGGCGACAAGAAGTGGCATCACGTCAAACGCGGTGTGCCAATTCGCTTGGAAGTCGGTCCACGCGACGTGGCGGGCGACTCGGTATTCGTCGGACGGCGCGACGAAGAAAAATCGAAGAACATGAGCCGCGACGAGTTCGTTGGTCAGGTCGTTGCGATGCTCGAGTCGATTCAGCAAACGTTGTACGATCGCGCTCTTAAACTGCGTGCTGAGAACACTCGCGAAATCAGTTCGCTGGATGATTTTCGCGATTTCTTTACGCCGCAAAACGAGGACCAGCCGGAAATCCACGGCGGCTTCGCATCATGTTATTTCGTCGACACGCCCGAAGTACAAGCCATTCTGAAGGACTTAAAGGTCACCATTCGCTGCCTTCCGCTGCAACACGAGGATACTGGTGGCAAATGCATCTTCACCGCCGTCGACGCCCCCCGCCGCGCGATCTTCGCCAAAGCGTACTAAGTTCCGCACGGCCATACACCCCGCGCGAACTTGACCCAAGACTTCCAATTCCCGCACCGACCCCGTTGCCGCGCGTCGGTTGTCAGTTTCATTGTCTCCCCATCGGCCCCGTTCCGCGCGTCGGTTTCAGTTTCATTGTCTCCCCATCGGCCCCAGTGCCGCGCGTCGGTTTCAGTTTCATTGTCTCCCCATCGGCCCCAGTGCCGCGCGTCGGTTTCAGTTTCATTGTCTCCCCATCGGCCCTGTGCCGCGCGTCGGTTTCAGTTTCATTGTCTCCCCACCGGCCTCCGTGCCGGTGGATTCAGGTTTGGAAACTACGCGATTGCACCGCGATCGTATTCGCCGATGGTGCCGACATAGTAGCTAAACTTGTACACCGGCTTCATGCCGTAAACAAACGCGCAGTTGTTCAAGTATCCAAGCGCCACGTCTTGCGGCGAACAATCGATAGGACAGCCCATCGTCAAGTGCAGATGGTCGGGCAACAATCCGATCGTCGAAAGTTGATAGCCATGCTTAATTGCCGCCTTTTCCACCACGTTGCAAGGTCCATCGAGAACGTCCGCCCTCGTTTCCATCCAACGCACTTCGTTGACGATAACCAGGTGCAAGTTGTGCCAGTACTCACCATGTGAACTAAACGATAGCGCACTCAAATCGATAAGCGGAAAGGTCTTTTGATAGCGTGCCAATTGCTTTTGCACTTTAGGATCGGCCATTCGATGATGGCCCAATTGTGTTGATACGTAATCCTCAACGGCCTTACGCGTCGCGTCGCCGACGCTGCGCAAGCAATAATTCCGCTGGAACGCTTTTGCTGATTGGCTTCGGATTACGTATTGAAGACGGCCTTTGACGCTACGAATTAATTCAGACGGAGCCACGTTGGGCTTGGTGCTAACAAAAAACTGACTTGCGCCGCCGGTGGTAGATCGATGCCTGAGAATCCTGACTCCATCCGGCTTGGTAACTCGCTGCAAATCCGTCAACCAATTTTCGGCTGCGATCGGAGCTTCTCGCCAAAACACAGTCAGTCCCCAATTCAGTTGATACGCGGGGTTCGTGTTGGAAGGTGTATAGGTGGGGTCCATCGCCGTGAGAATGGGCGCGAATCGACTTGACTGTACGTTGTCAGTTTAGCGGTTGAGTCATGGTGAAACCACCGTCGGAAACGTATCGGCGCGAGTCATGGCCAGAGCGGTGGTGTTGCGTTGAATTCGCCACCCGCAGTAGGGCGCCAAACCTGCAAGCGGGTCCGGTGGGAAAGTTGGACACGCTGTGGAGTATGTGGAATCTGAATGGGTGACCAATCAGCCGCGACGTTACACTATGGATCGCGCGACAAGTAGATTCCCAGATTTGTTGACCCCAACCCGATCTCTTCGGTGTGGACAACGACTTAAGGCGAAGTTATTTTGCGTGCGATCTTAAGCATGTCGGCCGCCGACTGACTTGCAAATCGTTGGGTCAAATTTGATAGAATGCCTTGATACCGGCTGATCGTGCGTAAGCGTTCACGGGTTATCAATGCGTTGCCCATGTTTTTAGGGGGTCAGGCACATTGTCGGCGGCTCATGCGACGTTCACGTACCAATGATTGGGGCGAAAATGAGCCAGACCCCGGCTCGTGAACTGTTACATCGTGCGGGTACAAGAACGAATTTTGACATGATGGCGTCAACATAGATGGACTCGGAAACGTTGCAATTGATCGACCGACAATGCCATTCGGGGGTTGCTCCGCAGAAGGCTTGGTCGGCGGTGGTGGATTTGTTGCGGCGGTCATCCGCCACGCCTGCCGAATATCGTTCGGCCTGGGGGCAGGTTTTCGGCGTCGACGACCCGCTTCAACTGGCTTCCACGCCGATGTGGTTTCCCGATCGCGACGCGCTAGAGAACTCGAATCTGGCTCGTTGGATGAAAGAACTTGGCTTGCAGGAATTCAAGCAATTCCACCGCTGGACGGTCGCGAACCGAACCGCGTTCTGGAGTCAATTGGTTAGAAGGTTGAACATTTTGTTCGCGCGGCCATCGACGACGCTGTTCGATCAAAACGTCGCTCCGAACACCGCGAGATGGTTCCCCGATTCGAAACTGAACATCGTGGAGAGCTTGTTCCAAGCGGCTCCAGACGATATCGCAATCCTCAGCCAAGCGCCGGGCAAGTCGATCCAGACGACGAGCTATGCGGAATTGCAGCGGCAGGTTTACCAAGTCGCCAATTCGATTCGCGATTTTGGCTGGAAGCCGGGTGACCGAATCGCGGTTGTGCTGCCGATGACGGCGTGGAGCGTCCCGATTTACTTGGGAATTATCGCTGCCGGTTGTGCGGTCGTGTCGATCGCGGACAGCTTCGCACCTGTCGAGATCTTCAACCGCTTGCGGATCGCCGAGGCCGTTGGGGTCTTCACTTATGATTTCATGTTGCGCCGGCAAACAGATCGGCTTGTTCGAGCGGGTCGTTCAAAGCACCGATCGGCCGATCATCGTGCTACCCGCCGACGGCGAGAACGTACGGCTTGAACTGCGCGGACAAGACCGGGCTTGGCGCGATTTTCTGTCCGCCAACGACGAGTTCGCGCCGCACATCGCCGACGCGCAGGATTGTATCAACGTATTGTTTTCCTCGGGTACGACGGGTGACCCCAAAGCGATCGTCTGGAATCACTTGACGGCGATCAAGTGCGCGGCCGATGGCTACTTGCATCAAGACATTCGTTCGGCACACGTCGTCGTCTGGCCGACCAACTTGGGTTGGATGATGGGACCTTGGCTGATTTTTGCTTCACTGCTGAATCGGGCTACGATCGGGTTATACGAGGACGCTCCGATGGGCGAGGGGTTTGGCCGGTTCATTCAAGACTCGGGCGCGAGCATGGTTGGCGTCGTGCCGACGCTCGTCAAAGCCTGGCGCAAGTCGTTGTATGGAATCGTTCGACTGGTCGCGGATCCACGTTTTCAGCTCGACCGGCGAGGCGTCGCACCCGGAAGACATGTTCTATTTGTCGAGTCTTGCCGGGATGCGCCCGATCATCGAGTATTGCGGAGGCACAGAAATCGGCGGTGGGTATATCACGTCGACTGTGGTCGAGCCAAACTACCCGTCGGCGTTTACGACTCCGGCGTGCGGACTCGATTTTGTGATTCTCGATGCGGAGGAAAAACCATCGGATGAAGGCGAGTTGTTCCTGATTCCGCCGTCGGTGGGTTTGAGTAATCGGCTACTCAACCGCGACCACGTCGAAACGTATTATGCTGGAACACCGAAAGTCGCCGACGTTCCCTGCTTGCGTCGTCACGGCGACCACTTCAAACGCCTGCCCAACGGAGCTTTAATCGCCGGTGGTCGCGTCGATGACACAATGAACTTGGGCGGCATCAAGATCAGTTCGGCCGAAATCGAAAGAGTTTGCAACCAAGTGTCCGGAGTTAAGGAAACGGCCGCAGTAGCCGTTGGCGAACAGCAAGGCCCCGATCAACTGGTGGTTTTTGTCGTGAAGTCCGCTGAGGCGCGGGCGGTCGATCTGCAAACCGAGATGAACCGTGCCCTGAAGGAGCGCCTCAACCCGCTGTTTAAGATCTCCCGCGTCGTCGAAGTCGACTCGCTGCCCCGAACCGCTTCAAACAAAGTTATGCGGCGATTGCTAAGAGACCAACTTGTGGCGACTTGAGAAATGCGGTAACCGCTTACGTTCCAGGAATTGAGGCATCGGCGGCGGTGGATGGATATGGCTCATTGATTTGCACGGAATCATCGCTCGTTTGGTTCAACCACAAAAATCACAAAAGACACGAACATGAAAACAAAGTCAAACTCTGACTTTCGTGCTTTTGGTGCCTTTCGTGGTTCCTTTCGTCAAAAGGCCGTTCTTTGAATCGTTCCTTTCGGAGGGGCTCGGACATTCGCAAGCAATCCCGGCGCTGCCCGACTCCTGTCGGGAAATTCAACCATTGGGCGAGGAGTTGTTAGCATAGCTTCGCTTGCCCTGGTACCCGCCCATCTGATACGATTCTCCCTCTTGCGCCGTGGCAGCCGTTACCTCCCCGAGGGGTTGGTCGTTCATGGCCGCCCGCAACCGTACCGGCGTTTCGCAGATTTGACTATTGAGCCCTTTGCCTTCATTCTTAAGTGAACAGCGCACAAATAAACTTTCGGCGCGGAAATTGAGATTGACCGATGATCCATCGAACGACGCGCCAGCCGATGATGTCTGAACCGACTCGAACTGACATTCGCAACATCGTGATTATTGCTCACGTCGATCACGGCAAAACGACGTTGGTCGATTGTCTGCTGCGCCAGAGCGGCCAGTTTCGCGATGCGCAGTTGCGGGGCGATCAGATCCTGGACAGCAACGACTTGGAGCGGGAACGAGGGATTACGATCTTGGCCAAGAACATTGCGCCTGGAATATCAAGGAGTCAAGATCAATATCATCGACACTCCCGGCCACGCGGACTTCGGCGGCGAGGTCGAACGGGTGTTGAAGATGGCCGACGGCGCGCTGCTGCTGGTCGACGCCGCCGAAGGCCCGATGCCGCAGACCCGATTCGTGCTTACCAAGGCCCTCGAAGTTGGACTGCGGCCGATCGTGATTGTGAACAAGGTCGATCGGGGAGATGCGCGGCCGCTAGAGGTCCTCGATGAGACGCACGAACTGATGATCGAACTCGGTGGCGAATCGTACTTGGAACATTTCAACTACTTGTTCATGTCTGGCAAACAAGGCTTTGCCACACCCTCGCTCAGCCAACCCAGTTCCAGTATGCAGCCGCTGTTGGACGCGATTCTCGAGCGCGTTCCGCCGCCGCGCATCGGTCAAATCGACAAGTTTCAAATGCAGGTCAGCACGATCGATTGGTCCGAGTTCGTGGGCCGCATCGCGATCGGTCGAATCTTCTCCGGAACCGTGGCTCAAGGACAGAACGTCGTGCTGATGCAAGCCGACCAGGCGACGACGCCGGCCAAAATCGCCAGCGTCCATGTCTTCGACAAGCTTGGCCGCCGCGAGGTCGACGCCGCCAGCGCGGGCGATATTGTCGCCTTGGTCGGTTTAGACCAGGTCGAGATCGGGGACACGATGGTCGACGTCGATCACTTGGAAGCAATGCCGCGCATCAAAGTCGACGAGCCAACGCTAGAGATGATCTTCACCATCAATAGCTCGCCGTTGTCCGGACGCGAAGGCAAATACGTAACCGGCCGTCAATTGCGCGAACGATTGTTGCGGGAACTGGAACGAAACGTCGCCCTGCGGGTTCGCATGGTTGAAGGCTCCGACGCATTTTATGTTTCCGGGAGGGGCGTGCTGCATCTGTCAATTCTGATTGAGACGATGCGCCGCGAAGGCTACGAGTTGTCCGTCGGCAAGCCGCACGTCGTCTGCAAGTCGATTGGCGGCGTCCGCTGCGAACCGTTCGAATCGCTGGTCGTCGAGGTCCCCAACGATCGACTCGGCAGCGTCATGGAACTGATCGGCCAACGTCGCGGCGAGTTGCTGCAGATGCACGCTCGCGGCGAATACACGCATGCCTCGTTTGCGATTCCGGCCCGGGGCCTGATCGGTTTGCGGACTCGCTTGCTCAATGCAACTCAGGGAACCGCGATCTTGCACCATCGCTTTTTGGATTATCGACCCATCGAAGGCGAAATTGCCGGCCGGACCAACGGCGTGATGGTCTCGATGACCGGCGGCCGAGCGGTGGGCTACGCGCTGTTCAATCTTCAGGAGCGCGCCGATATGTTCGTGGCGCCGGGTGACGAAGTCTACGAGGGGATGATCGTCGGCGAAAACGCTCGCGACAACGACTTGCCCGTCAATCCGACGAAAGAGAAGAAACTCACCAACGTCCGGGCCGCCGGCAGCGATGAAAATATCTTGCTCAAACCGCC
Organism: uncultured Planctomycetaceae bacterium; assembly: GCA_963803365.1. GTDB lineage: Bacteria > Planctomycetota > Planctomycetia > Pirellulales > Pirellulaceae > JANMEB01. The sequence goes on along the minus strand of CAWDMH010000031.1, from coordinate 228,899 downwards.
ACGCCAGTTCTCGCTGGAAGCCGCGCTAGAGTACATCGAAGACGACGAATTGGTGGAGATTACACCGTTGCAAATCCGCTTGCGAAAAGCACTTCTCAAGGAAGCCGACCGCCGTCGTCTCGGCCGCACCGCTATCGGCTCGAACTAGCAACCCGAGCTGAACATCAAAGCCGCAAATCCTGTTTGGTTGGCGTCGCAGCCCGGGCGGCGCAGGTCCAGCCCCGCTAAGTCGTTAGGACGCAGGTTGGGCGAGTGTCCTATGCTGTAAGCGTTCGCAGCCGCTGCGCGGTTGAGATGCGCGGTCAATACACGGCATCGCCAATGGCTCACAGTTCATGAATGTGGCGCAACGCATGGAACAGCGTTGCTGCGTTTCGCTCAGTCCTGCTGTTTTTCGCCGGCGCCGATTTCGGACTCGGCATCCTCCGTCCATGGATTTTCCCACGTGCCCCATTGATCCAAGTACGACTGGTAGACGGGAACCCGTGTCGCCTGTTCCTGCAGCCATTGCCTCGCGTCCTCGACTAGTTCTTGTTCGCGGATCAACGTCAGTTGACCGGTCAAGACCGACATCCGCAAGAAAATAAAATACGTGTCGAGCACGTCGCAGCGGCAGTAGTCGTTGATCTTGGCCAGTTCACCGGCGTTGTACAGGTCTTGCACCATGTGTCCGGCGACCTCCATCTTGCCGGGCTTTCCCAAGAGGTTCGCGACCAGGTTCAAGCCGCCGCTCAGCCGAGTCGCCCCGTAATTCGTCAAGACGTCGTGCAAGTCGAGATGGGCTACCTGGTTGTATCGATTCCGCTTCTGATCATAAGCGCGGTCGTTGATGTTGAACCAGGACGGGACGCTGACGCCGTAACGGAACGCTGCCAACTCCAACAACGGCATGTCGAAAGCACGGCCGTTGAAACTGACCAGCGTGGGCATCCCGTAACGATGCCAGCCGCGCCAAAAATTCTCAACGATGACGTGGGACCGGTATTGCGGTTGATCGAGCGCGACAACATCGAGCAATTGAAACTGCGGGTTCACCTTGGCGATCGTCACCGAAACCGGAATCTGATAGGTGTACGGAATGAAGTCAGATTCGTACTTGTCGAGCAACTCTTGCCGATAGCGGTCGACGGCTGTATCGGAGTCATAACCCTTGTCCGGATAGCGAATCCGAGATACCAGACTTCCATCGGCGACGCTCTCGATGTCAAAAACCAGGTATTTGATGTCGGTAGTGTTCAACGAATCGATCCTGTGAGGCGGTCGAAATGAATTTGACTCGATTGCCTGGCTGAACTCAAGCTGGCTGGTGAAAAGTCGCACATTGGCGGTCCGCTAACAGACGACTTATCTCAACGACCATGTCGAATGTCATTTCCGCGAAGCCTGCCGCCAGCGAAGGCGGGGGACGGGAATCCAGCCGACATCAACTCGCGCAATCTTGGATCCCGCCTTCGCGGGGATGACGAATCTTTTTTAACGGCTTTATAGGCGGTGCTGGTGAGCCCTCAGCGGTAATGCCGGCAATTGCTGTGGGTCGGGCAGCCTCTGACCGACGAACATTAGCCAAAACTGTCATCTGCTGTAGGTCGGTCAGTCTCTGACCGACGAACATTAGCCAAAGCTGTCATTTGCTGGAGGTCGGTCAGTCTCTGACCGACGAACAATAGCCAAAGCTGCAGTCATCCTTTGTTGAACTCATTGTCTCCGCCATCAGCCTGCCGCTGGACTGCAGCCCACGGCTGGAAGATAATGCGGGAACCATTCTCGCAACAAAAAAACAAGGAGCTGCTCGATGAATTCCGCAATGCTTGTCTACCTCGTCGCATTTTCGTTGTTGTTTCCTTTGTCGATCCGAGCGCAAGATCCAACGGCTGCGCCGGCGACCGACGGATCGAAGTCCGCGTTGAGCTTCAAAGTCAACGACATCGACGGCAATCAGGTCGACCTGAAGAAATATGACGGCGATGTCGTTCTGATGGTCAACGTCGCCAGTCGCTGCGGCAACACGCCGCAATACGCCGGGCTCGAATCGATGTACAAAAAATACAACGAGAAAGGCTTTGTGGTTCTCGGATTTCCCTGCAATCAATTCGGCGGGCAAGAACCCGGCAGCGAAGCTGAGATTAAACAGTTTTGCCAATCCCGCTATAACGTCAGCTTTGACATGTTCTCGAAAATCGATGTCAACGGCGATGAACAAAACCCGCTCTACAAGTACTTGACGTCGCTGACAACCAAGCCGGTCGGGGCAGGGGACATCAGTTGGAACTTCGAAAAGTTTCTCGTCGATCGCCACGGCAAAGTCGTAGCTCGATTCGCACCGCGAACCAAGCCCGAAGACGATGCGGTCGTCAAAGCGGTCGAGGCAGCCTTGGCCGAACCCAAGCCCGAAAAGAGCGGCGCAAGACGACTGAAAAGGCCTCGACATCCGGCTCGTAAGCCGTTCTCGACATAACCTTTTGCGAACGCAATTCGACCTTTTTGCCTATCTCCGTCGGGCTTGCCCCCGGCGGAATTTTGCGTTCGGTCCTTAGAGATTATTTGCCTCGCAACGAAAGCTCCGTGGCAGTTTGCCCCATTGCTGTTGTTTGTTGTATTAGGCGAAATGTCTACGAATCACAAATGAGTGATCGTTGCTAACGCTCACGGCACGGTTTCTGCTGAAATCGAACGGTGTCGTTTCTATGGACGCCGTTTCTGTACAAGCGATCACCGATTCCCGCGCTAACCGTTTGACCGGATCCTTAGAATTGAACAGTCACACGCCGAAACGCTGGCGGAGCGTTTCCGGGTACGTCGCTCACAGATTTGAGCGATTTGATTGCTTGTCGCTGGAATCAACGCCCAGACTCGGCGGCCGGGGACGAATAATCACCGGCAGCTTCTGCCAGCGCCGTGAATAGATACGCCATCCCAACACGAGGGGAGAAATAATATGAGTACCGTCCGAACTTCCCGAAAACTATCACAAAAGACCCTTGCGGTGCTGGCGATGATACAAAGCGGCTTTTCCGATCTTTCACAAATCGCCGAGGCGTTGGGCATGCCGTTGGCCAACGTCAAGCAAATCAACGAAGCCCAAGATGCCGAGGTCCGAAGGGCCGCGGTCGACGGCGTGCCGAAGGACTTTCTGTACCGCATTCGCCGAGCCCTAAAGTGCCCGTCGTGCGGAGGCAAGATCTTCCTCGTCCCTTGCGTCGTCTGTCACAACGCTGGCCACTGAGCGCGGAAATCCAAATGCTCAAATTCATTGACGGGGTTCTTTCTGCTGGGTGTATGCGCGATGTCTTCGCTAGTCGTCGGGGGCTGTGGTCGAACACCTCGAAGCCCGCAGCCCATCGATACTTCAAGCTCGAAGAACACCTCGACGCCTGCCGCAAAAACCAGGCGTTTGGAAGGACCGCAATATGATCGGCGTTATCTATTGGCAAGCTTTAAGCCAGGAACCAGCACGGCACAAGTGCTTGAGCTACTTGGAAAACCAGATTCCGTGGCGAACGTTTCCCCCTATTCTGCGACCGAAGATTGGATTTACGGTGCAGTCGGCGCCGAAAAATACGCAGCCACCGGGATCGTCTCGGTCGATCGCGATTACAAAACGGTCTTGAAAGTCGCAACGCCCGACCGATTCGCGGAACCGGGTCGAAACGCCGAACACCTTGTCCGAAACGACGCCCAACCTGTCCCCTTCGCCGAAGGCATAACGTGCGAAATCAAATCGTGCAACGTTGTATGCGACTACGACGTCCCGCCTATCGTCGACCTTGGAGTTGTGATCAGAAATGGTGGTTCAACAGCTTTCACGATTGACCCCAATTGGATGGATTCGCTTTCGGTGGAGGTTATCAACAATGACGGGATCTCGATGTTGCGTGACCTGGCGCGGCTGCCAGATTCAGGTTGTCTTTCGTCTCTGTTTTTGACGATGCCGGTAGGCGACTTAGGAAATATGTATGACAAGTTAACGACGGTTCATTGGACGATGAGTTGCGATCTGTTTATGATCGATCAAGTCTTTTCGTTTCGACAGCCGATGAGCCCTTAGTACCCGCCGGGCATTTGGCCAAAGCCTCGACTGGTGGCATTTCCATTCAACCAAACAACGCGTCCAATCTTCAATCGTACCAAGCGACGTTGACGCCTGCGATTGGCCGATGGCCTAAAGGAAAATACTCCATTAGGATTTTCTATCCATACGGAGGAAGATTCTTTTCGTCGAACTGGGTACCGTTTGAGGTGACGCGCACGACCGCAAAAGTTGTGACGCACTCACCGGCGCGATCCGAGTCTCAGTTGCCCGCGCAGTAAACCCGCAGACAGCACCGCTACTTCGACGACTCGTCGCCGGAGGAACCAGTTTTGTTTCGTGGCGGAATGAGATAGGCGATCAAATCGGCTAGGTCTTGGTGGCTGAAGTCCTTCTCGACCCCCTCGGGCATCGCCGATAGTTTGCTGGCACGCAGTTCGTCCAAATCGCGACGCAACAGCACGTGCGTTTTTCCTTCGCGTTCTTTCAACGTTACGCTCACGGCGGTTTCTTCGGTTAACACACCGGAATACGTTTGGCCCTCGACGGTCAGCGCCGTGTAGTTCAAATAGCGACCGTCGACCTCGCGGTTCGGGTCCAAGACCGCGACGAAGAACGCCGCCGCCGTCCGACTCGTCAACGCAGCCAAATCGGGACCGACGTTAAATCCGGCTCCGTCCAACACATGGCAAGCCGCACAGTTCTTCGCGAACACCAAACGACCTTTTTCAACCGAGCCGGTTAACTTCAAAACGTCCTGCCATTGGGTTAACACATCCGATCGCGAACCCGTGTCGATCGAGGCAAACGCTTTCTGGGAAAGCTTGACCAGCTCGGGTTGATCTAACGAACTAATTTGTTGGCGTTGGGTGGAATTCAAGTCGCTGGGCCGCAGTCGGTTGTCGATAATCGCGTCCAGCAACTCTCGAATCCAACCGGTCCGCGACAACATCTGATCGAGCATTTCGGTTCGCAGCGCCGGCGTCGCCGATTCCCAATAAGGAAAGAATAGCGGCGAGTCGTCAGGCGGCGTCAAGTTGGCTAGCGCCTCCAAGGCAGCCGATTGAACCGCCGGCGAATGCTGTATACCCAGCAACGACGCGATCAAATCGACGTCTTGCCGCGACAACACTCGCTTCAGTGACGAAGTGGCGGGTCGACTCGAATCGACAAGCAACTCCATCGCCTCAATTCTTGTTGGATCGTCGGCCGCCTCCGCACGAAGGGCGTCTGTTGCCCGTTCGCATTCCGCTTCGATTTTCGGCCTCAATTTCGAAACGCGATCCTCCGCCAATTCGCAATCCTGCAGCCATTGCGAAAGTAATTGCCAGCATCGGACCGGATTGGCCTCGCCACCCTCGGCCAACACCCGTTCTGCGATTTGATTCGCGGTGTCTTGATCGGCAGCCGCGATCTTGATCAGCGATTCGCACATCGACAACGGCAACGGCTGGCCAATGCGCTCGCTTGCCAGCTTCCAGAATTCGCATGCGGTACGCGGAGTTAACGACGTCACGATCGCATACTGCAGCCAGTCGTTGTCCGCATCGGCCGCGAGATCTGCAATCGCCGGAACCAATTCGTTATCCGGAACACCGGCCAGCGAAAACGCGATTTGTGTGCGAACTTCCACAGGTGCACTCTGCGCCAAAGCCAGCACTTTTTGGCGAAAGGACGCGGACCTAGTCAACAACTCTTCGCTCAATCGAATGACCGCGCGAATTGCCTCCGATCCAGAATTGGCCAGCAGCATCGTTGGAATGTCCTCGGGCAGATTCCCTCGCAAGGTCAACATCGCCATCGCCTGAATCCGCGCTGCGGTCGATTCGGCTTGGCGGGCAACTGCTTCGAGCGCGGCGTCCACGTCGCGACCGTCGGCCCCTCGCCATGACAATTCCTGTTGCACGAGATCGCGGACCGGCCCGTTGTCAGAGTTCATTAACTGGGCCAATTCCACATCGCTCAATCGATCGAGGCGCGGTACTTTAGTCGGCGGCTCATCGCGGCGAACGACGCGATAAATCCGACCCAGTCCTCGTCCGGCAAACACGTCGAGTTCCGCTTTGGTCTCGTCAGGAATCCAGCGTGGATGCTCGATGACATAGCGATACATGTCGACGATGTACAGCGCTCCGTCGGGCCCGGTTCGGGCTTGCACGGGCCGAAACCATTGATCGCGCGAAGTCAAAAACTCCCGATCAAGCTCATTCGCGGCTCGATCACCGACAAAAATCCCCGCATCGTCGCGCGATAACTTCAACCGAGTCACAAGCTGGTTCACCGGCTCGCAGACGAATGCATCGCCGTAGTAATCATCGCCGAGGAAATGATCGCGGTAGATTTCAGCCCCGCACGCCGACGTGGGAACCCCGGGCATCCCGACAACTTGAACAGCACCAACTCGGTCGGCGGGAAAAGCCGCTGACCGTGAGTCGCCGACGGTACGGACACAATCGAGTTCGGCGGCGCGATTTCTGGACGACGCCTTGCGCAACGTTCCTCCAACGGATAATACAGCAACAGCGATCCGTTCGTGCAGCCAAACCAGTTGCCAAAGTCGTCGCGTGAGCGGCCTTGTTGCGTCTGGCCGCTCGCCGATTCGACGACGCCCGTATCCGGCTGAAATCGAAAGTCGCGGTTTTCGGCATCTGTCTCGACGCCGTGTGCGTTGACGATTTGTCCGCCGAACAACCCTCCCGATCCGTAGACCCAGCCGTCCAAGCCGATCTTCAAGCTGTTCACGCGAGCATGCGGATTGTGCGTGGCGAAACCGCTGAGCAGAACTTCGCGGACTTCCGCCTTGCCGTCTCCGTCCCGATCCGCCGCGAAGATGACGTCCGGTGCATCGCAAATCAACACACCGTCCCGCCAGACTTTCACATCGGTCGGAAAACGTAGCCCGCCCAGGAAATCCGTTGACCGGTCGAATCGCCCATCCCCATCGTCGTCGGTTAAGAAGCAAATCTTGCCATGCTGCTCGAACGACTCGTCGACGCCGCGCGCGTAGTCGGGCATCTCGGCCACCCACAACCGCCCGTCGCTACCAAAGTCGATCGCGACTGGATCGGCGATTAATGGCTCGGCCGCAACCAACTCGATCTTCAAATTCTCGTGCGTCGTCATTTGTTGTAGCGATTCGTCCGGAGTTTTCGGCGGCACGCCTCCCGTCCTGGACGCAGCTTGAGCAAATGTCGGCGCTTGCTGTTTGACCGCATCGACGATTTGCTGTTCCAGTCCGGCTCGCAGCGTCGTGGGCAATGCAAAGTACACCGTTTCGGCTCCAGCACCGTAGCCACCCTCCTTCAACAGTCGCTCGCTGGGAATGTAGGCGCAGAAATCGTTCGAGTATCCGTTGAGCCAAAGCCGCTCCCGGTTGAGCTCCCTCCTCAGGCGAATCGAATAGTCCACGCAAACTTCGCCCGCCAGAAAAACCATGTACAGACGCTCGCCGAACGTGAACGTTTGGACTGGGTAATCCAACGCCGAGATTAGCTTTTCGCCGCGATCCAGCCGCGCCAACTGCCAACTCGCGTTGTAACCCGCGGGTCCGCCTTGTTTGACGAGTTCCTCCAAGTCATCCCTCGTCGGCAGATCGTTCAGTGCGATCTGGATCGATTCGCGTTTGGCGACGAGAGATCCGGAAACGGGCCGCATCGGTGCGGCGATCAAACGTTTGACTTCCGCGGCAATCTGCTGGCCTTGTTCGCGAGCGACCTCGACCTGGTCGCCGGTGACGCCAGATGACGGATTGGCGTCCGAACCGCAGCCAATCGAAACCAACGCGGTGACTCCCGGAAACTCTTTTTCAATTTCCTCTTGCGCGTATCCGGCCCAATCGCCGCTGTACTGGTTGAACGACAACGTCACGCAGTGGCAGGCGTAGCTGGTGTAGACGACAAACGGCCGGTCGTCGGAGTCTTTGATGACCATCACCGGCAAATCGTGATCGACCGGTCCACCCGGAGTTCGCCGATTCGCCGCAAAGCCAACCTGACCGACGCTCCATTCGATCTTCGCGGGCTGGCGTTGTTCGATGGCCTGGCTCAGCGACCTGGATTAGAAACTTGGGCAGTTCGGCGCTGTAACGGTCGATGTGGGCCTGCTGGTCGGGTGGAATCGCTGAACAGAAAATCGTGTCGGACGCACCGTTGACCTTAGGCCCACAATGCGTGTGCGTGAAGGTCAATGCGACGTTCTCGCGTGGAATCTGATATTTGGCCTGAAGTTCCTTCGCCACGGCATCGACCATCGTTTGGCGAATGCCGAGATTATCGATCGCAATCAGCACCAAGGGCGGCTCGTCCGCATTGCTGATCGCAAGTGCCTTGGCCCAAAGCTTCAGTGACGTCCCCTCTGCCTCGTCACGCCGAAACCCAAACCCGTTCAACCGCACCGGATACGACGGCGTGATCTCGATGCTCGACACGCCAACTTGGTATGTCGTTACGTCGTCTTGGGCAACAGCGCCCGTGCAGGCCACCGCGAAGATTGTGAACACTCGGCTCAACGCGAATCGCATGATGACTATCCTCCACCGGCCAACGTCGCAAGCAACAACCTCACGGATTATTCACTAATCCACGGGCGGCAACAAGCATCGACATGCCTGGCCACCTGTACGGATGCAACATTCTTGGATAACCACGGTGGAGCACGTGTTGCCGAGCGAAGACTGCAGCCTAGTTGGCAGTGTTCACCTTTAAAGCCAGTTGAAAAACGACTCGTTTCAACCACCATACCGAATGTCATTCCCGTGGAGCCTGCCCCAGCGAAGGCAGGGGGCAGGAATCCAGCCCAACGGCTACGAAGGCGGGAGACTTCAGCCAACAAGAAAGCAGTCCAGCGGTCGGACAGGATCGCGATCCTTGGTCAGGCGGGCTTCGGCGCCGGGCGGGCGCTGCGAATTCGTTCCGTCGTCCATACGACGAAAAGACATAAACCGAGAAGGACAACGGTCATTTGGGCGGGCGGATAATCATACTTGTTCGCCAACATGAATCCGATGGTCGCGATAGTCGTGGCGACGATTGGACTGATGATGAACATCGGGGAGATTTCCTTGCAGAGATTTTTGGCAATCAAAGCCGGGAGGACCAACATTCCAAAGGAATACAGCATGCCGGCGGCGCGAACCGAAAGCCCCACGGTCAAGCCCAGCCAGATGCAAAACATCGCTGCCCACAAACTGGTGCGCAGGCCGACGGCGGCAGCCATCTCGGCATCCATTGCACACAACAGCAAACGTCGACCGAACATCATCGCTCCCATCGCGGTCAAGGCGGTCAGAACGGCGAAGACGACAACGTCCACGGACGTCGATCCGATGATGCTTGAGGAAAGCAAACGGTGGACTTCCTCCAATCCGTGAGGACTGTGTGTCACAACGACGACCGAAGCACTGGCACAAATCAGAAACACCCAGCCAGTGATCGACTCGGTCGTCTCGGCTCCAGCGCGGCCGCTGCGAGCGGTCAACAACGCGGCGATCACCGACGACGCGACCGCCAAGCCCGAAAGAAAATAGTCCGATTGCAACCAGGCCGATGCTGCGCCCGCAATCAATCCGCTCGCGCACAAGCCCGCGGCGACGCCCAACATCGACGCTTGCGACACCGCAGCACCAATGAAAATCTGATTTCGCGCGACAACCAGTACTCCCACCATGGCCAGCGTCGCGGCAATCAGCCATCCGGAAAGATATGTGTTGTGGAAAAGCGTCCATGAATTGAAAAAGGCGCGAATGATCCCTGGCGATGGGACGGCATCAGTGTCCGGCGTGTATTCCGGTTGACTCTCCGATTCGGTTGATTGTTCGAGTGCGCGAGCGGCGGCATCCAAAGGCGACACAGGTTGGTTGCCTGAGGGCTCCTGCAGCGACACCGGGCGATAACGCTGTGGTTGCGTAGGATGAAACGCTGTCGGCCGCAAGACCCAAGCCAGTGCCAACACAACGCAAATCACCCAGCCCGCACGCCAAAGCGCACCGCTTGATTTGTCGGGTGTCGCTGCTGCGCGTTTCATGTCGACTTCTGCAATGCGTCCGCGCGATCGCGGATCATGGTAGTTAATTTGACGCACAAGTCGCTGGGCAAGCGATAAATCTTTTGCAGCGTCGGCGATTGAAATACGATTGCGGCTGGGCCCGCCAGAATCTTCCCCTCGTGAAACAACGCCACGTGGGTCGCATAGCGTGCGGCCACCACCAAATCGTGAGCGATCATCACGACCACCAGTTGCTGCGTACGGTGCAACTCCGCAAGCACGTCAAGCAACGTGTCGTGAGCGAGCAAATCCAAGCTGTTGGTCGGTTCATCAGCCAACAACAAACAAGGGCGGCGAACGAGCGCCCGCGCCACCAATGCCCGCTGCCGTTGTCCACCCGAAAGCGACCAGTAATTGCGGTGTTCCCACGCTCGCAGATCGACTCGATCAAGCGCCCAGTTCAACCGCTGTCGGCGCTCGCGACGCGATACCTTGATGCCCACCAAGCCAAACAACACAAACTCGCGCACCGTGGTCGGCAGCGACGCGTTAAAATCACATCGCTGGGGGACGAGACCGATCTGTTCCGTCCCGATATGCCGTTGAAGTCGCCCGGCTTGCGGCGGCAAGAGGCCGAGAATTGCTTTGAGCATCGTGCTCTTGCCAGCGCCGTTGGTGCCCAAGAAAAACCAAAACTCGCCCGTTCGCACTTCGATCCCCACGCGGTCCAGCACCACGTGTTGTCCGTACCCCAGACGCAAATGAGAAGCTTCGATCAGCAACCGGCCTGCGTCGCGACCGGAATCGTTATCGACAACGTCGTTCATGTCCCCTTTTCTAACGCCTTGACCAATTGCGTGACGTTATAGTCGACCATCGAAATGTAATCGTCCGTGCCTGGCCGGGCCGATCCTTGATGAGCCATGCTGACAACCGTGGCTCCAGACTGAGAGGCCACAAACTGGGCATGCCGAGGATCGTAATAGGCATTGGCCAAAACCACGCGCACGCCTTCGTCGTGCATTAGCTTAACCACTTCCCCTAAGTGCTGAGTCGTCGGTTGAATGCCAGGCTTGGGTTCCAGGTGAGCGATGACCTTGAGTCCAAATCGCTTGGCGAAGTAAGGCCACAAGTTGTGATCGTCGACTACCTTTGCGCCGTAGTGCGGCAACATCGCACCCAGCCAGCCACCGAGCAATTCCTCCTGACCCTGGCTTTTCAGGAACGAGTCCAATTTGCCGTGTTCGTACAACAGCGCCAGCTTGGGAACGTCTTCGACGCTGTATTTTTCAAACAGCTTTTCGCCGACGAGCTTGGCGCACAGGCGTTTGGCGAAGTCCTCGTAGTGCGATTGAAAAGCGGCCTTTTGCTGCGGCCGCAACTCGGATAGTTTGTCGCGAATCAAGGCAGCCGCCTTCAATCCGTTCAGCGGATCGAGCAAATAGTGCGGATTGCCGAACGGGTGCACATCTCCCATCGACCGATCGACGCGGACCGTGGGAACTTCCAGCGGCTGAATCGCTGTGGACAAGTCCAAGTAACCACGTCCGCCCGGCAAGATGTCAGGATTCCGAGCCCCCTGGAATACCACCGAAGTCCAACTGATTTCCAACTGCAAGCCGACCACCACCAACAGATCGGCGCGGCTGGCCGCCTTGATAAAACTCGGTTTGGCCTCGATGAAGTGCGGGTCCTCGGTCCCCTTGGCAAAGACCGTCACCGACACGGAATCGCCGCCGATTTCATGCACCAAGAACCCAATCTCGGGTACGCTGGCCACAACCTGTTGTGCCGATGCCGGCAAGGCGGTCAGCCAATAGATTGCGATCAGCATCAACAGGCGCAGCAAGGTACGCCGATTATTCCGGTTGTCGAAAAGCATAAAACGCCCTCATCGTCAAAACTTGTGTGCGGGATGCGAGCCGATCAAAACCTCGGCCCCAAACCAAATCGAGTGAGCGTCCCTGCCCTCCAAATGCTGTGCGTAATCGAAATTGTACTGTAGTCGAAAGCGCGAAAACTCGGTCGGATAATACGCGATCAACGGCGACAACCGATGTCGCTGGTCCCGAAACGGATCGTCGTTGTGGCGGATCTGATTGAAGTCTTCGTCGAACGAATCGCCAATGGCGTTGGCGTATTCGTACCTTAGCCCGCAAGCCCACCGCGGTTTGAAACCGTAGAGCAATTGCGTGTAAAAGCCCCAGTCGTGCAGCACGTCGGGCAAGAGACCGATGTTAACACTCGGGTTGGCGGGGTTGGGACCGATGTACGTGTCCGCTTCGTAGGCCCGCCAAATGAATTCGCTTTCCCAAACCATGAATGGCCAACCACGTTCGTTCTTCTCCGGCTTGCATTTCATCGTTAAATCCGTGCCATAGATCTGCGTGCTGCCGTGCGATCCGGACGCATTGGGACCAACCGCCGCCGAAGTCCCCCAGAGCCAGGTTCTCTGCTCGTTACAGTCGGTCCAGGAGTTTTCCCAGCGGGCGTAATACAAACGGTCCTGCAAGCCATGCACGCTGCGCTCGACAAACGGTCGCCCGCCGATGGGCCGTTCGTCATAGAAGTTTGGGCTCGCCAAATAGCTGGCCATCGTTTCGCCGTTGGCGTTCTGCATGCCGAAGTACAGTTGCGAGAAACGCTCGGTCGGCAGCAGCCAACTTACGCGAGCGCCCGGGCCGCGCATCCCGTCCGGACCGAAGACCCGCGAGTTGATAATGGGCTGATCGATCCAATGCCAGGCGTGCGGGTGCGTCGGATTGTTGCGGCCGAATTCGGTGAAGAACTGACCCGCCTTGATTTGCAGTCCGTGTTTCAACGCACGCGTGGTGAAGTTGGCCTCTTCTAATTCGACGACGGTGTCTCCGTTGGGGTCGATGAAATACGCAATCCCGGCCGCGGCATCGAAATACGGATCGACCGCACCTTGTAAGAACAATTCCGCGCCCTGCAGCGTGAAGCCGCGTTTGTGCGGGTCGTGATCGCCGCCCTCGAGTTGTTGGATCGAATCTTCGGGCAATGTCGATGATCCGACCACCGTGAGTATGTCCAGCGAAATATCCATCAGTTGAAGCTGTCCGCCACCCGAACCCGCGGCCGGCGCGGCGGCGGCAACCGGAGACGTTGCTTGAGAACCACCCAATTCGGAAACAGCTTTATCGAGCGGCGATTGCTGATCCTTCAGTCCTTCGATCGCTTGGTCCAAAGCCGATTTCTGCTTGGGTTCCTGATCCTGTGGCGTGGCGCTCTGCCCCGGTTCGTCTTGCGGCTGTAAACCAATCGCGGTGGGCAAGGCTTCTGTCAGGCTCGCTTCGCGCTGCAATGGGTACCGATCAAAACTTCCGCCTCCAAGGCTTGGCCTGATCGCCGATTCCTGGGCGAACCCCAATGAGGCCGCCAACGCGACAACCCAAAGGGCGGCGATCGCAACAACTCGCGGTGGTGGCGCAAAGGCCGCGCGAACCATGCCGCTGTTCAAGGCTTCATTTTCGTCCACCATCAGTTATTCCTCTCTCAACATCCATGATCGACAAGGCGCGCGAACCGTTGCTCACAATGCCGCAAGTGCCATCGAAGTCTGTCCATCAAGCAGACAAAGACCGCGCAGAAAAGACGGGAGTCGCCGCTCGAAATTCGCGACGTCGGCTCCGATTGTCAGAATGGTGGAGAGCGTGGCCCGAACGGACGGTAGAAGACGCGTAGCACCGGATCATGCCAGTTGCACGCGACGATATCGTGGATTTCCGTCGCCCCACACAGCGGGACCATGCTCACATCGACAACAGCCAACTGCGTCAAACAACGACAAATCGCGCAGTTGCCTTGGTCGTTGCCGCTACTATGGTGATGGTGCTGGGCGCAAAGCGAAGGCGCAGTCGCGAACACAAACAAAAACGCGACGGCCAACCAACGCATTCGCGAAAAAAATGACACGGGACATCCTTCGGCGCGCCGAAACGTGCACGATATACTCTGTATCGGTTATAATCATCGTCCGGATTAAACGCAATCTGCGAATCGTGCAACGTCTATGGATGTTCGCGCGGAAAATGAGGTCACACGTCAAGCCGTCATCCCGCGAAGGCGTGGATCCAACATTGCGAGTCGCCGCCTGGATCAAGAAGAAACTAGCCTTTGTCGCGGGAACCGTCATCTTCAAGTTTCAATTCAATCATCCCCTCGCCGCTGATTTTCGTCGGACGCGATTCCCCCGGTCTCCAGCCAAAGAGAATTCTCAGCGTCGCGCCCTCCCGTTGCCAGATTCCGGACAAGTTTTCGTGCTCAGTAATGACGTCGATCGTTCCAATCCCCCTTGAGTCCATCGGACCCAACACGTATTGAAAACTTGATCCGTCAGGACCAAACGCAGAGACTGACCCCTCGCGCTGCGGATAGTGGACGGTGCATTTTCCATCGGCAAACTCAAGTCTCAAGATCGAGTCGTGGGCTTTCTCCAAACCGCCAGGACCAGTCCAGTAACCATCGACAACCCAGACGCCGTTAAGCCACGCATTGTCGGGCAGGCGTTCTCCTGCCTTCGTTTCTGGCGCCTTCGATGGCCCGTCGTCATCCACTGACTTGTCGTCGTCGTGAGATGGCCGGCGCTCTTTGAAGAACATTCCTTTTTCGTCGTCGACAAAACGTGTCAACTCGTATGCGTCTGGTCCCTTAAATTCGATGGGACGATCTGGGCGTCGGCCTTGTCCCGCCCTGGCAAAACAGAGTCGCAACCTCTGGCCGTCAATTTCCCAAATCCCAAGTGATCCGCTGCGGGAATCGTCCGGAAAAACGACGTCGATCGCGCCGGATTCTCCATCTTGCATCTTACCGAGACGATAAGTGAACCGCTCTACCTCTCGGCCGTCGGGGAATTTCGCACGGCATGTCCCGTCATGAAATACGATCTTCAATTGTTTCTCGTCCTGGCTCGCATCGATTCGCCGACCCGAGTCGTCAAATGTCGCCGACGGGGTCCAGACGCCTTCCAGTTGAGGCTCAACTGCCCGTTGACCGAACAAATTGACTCCCCGATCGTGTGCACGGGGCGGCGCAGACGACGGATCGCCGAACTGAGCAAACACCGGACAGGCAAACAAGATACAAGCTGTTACTACTGACAATTGTTGGATTCTCACAGCACACCTCAAGTTGGAAAAAAGGCCAAGCAAGCTTCAACCATATGGACGAACATTACGCATTCGGATTGACTCGACGGATTCGTGGCGCGTGCATGCAGATGAAAGCCACGAGTGCTTCGTCAACTCCGAGAATTGGGATGGCGCGAGGCGCCCATTGGCTCTGCCAGTTTTGGAATCGTCGACGTTTGGCCAACAATTCACTGACGCGGCCAGTGGCAAGCGACCCAAGATCTAAGACGTGACAAAGTACTAGGCACGCCAGACGCCGCGGAACTGAGCAGGTTTGCTCGCGATCCGTGTCATCGCGCCTAACAGCCCGTTGAAAAAGTAGCGGAACGGCGCGAGCCGTCCGGTTGCGTTGGCATCCACACGTCGAAATACCGGGCGGCTTGCGCCGCTCCGCTTCAATAAACACTTGTGCACATATTTTCAACGGGCTGCTAAGGGTTCATCGCCGGCCCCTTACAGTTTTTTTAATCCCATTCCCCTAGATGAAGCATCCTTGCTTGATCATCTCTACGTACGCAAACCGGCTTGAGCTTCCGCGCTTACTCAACCTCATCAAAGGAACACAGCCAATCATCGCCAACTCAAAATCCATTCACACGATGGTCTGGTGGCTCCGTCCGACGTTATGCGATTCGAATAAATGTAAGCGCGATGCGATGAAGTCCTTAGCGTCCCTTGTTCTGTCATTTTTTAATCATAGGAGACAATCATGATTTCCGCACATTCCACCAAGTTCAGCAGCCTGTTGCCGGTTGTCATCACAGTGGTCCTTATCGGGCAAGCGCCCAGCCACGCCCAGGTCTCGTACAAGTCGCCCCAAGACCCGTTTGAATCGCAATACTCGCCAGGCAATCCCTCGCCGCAGGAGCCCATGGCCCGTTCCGCGCCCCCTCGCCCGGACATTCGCTACCTCGATGAGTACCGCCGGTTTATCGTCGACGAAAACAGTCCGTTGGAAAACAGAGTCTATGTTTGCTCCATGATTGGATCACTTGGGCCGCAGGCCAAATCGGCTGTGCCGGAACTGCTTAAAGTGTTCGTGTATCGAGGCAGCCCGTGGAAGGTCAATACGTCTTCAGAGATCCCAACCATTACCGACGACGGCCTCGACTTTGGCGACATCGCAAAAAATGTCGGAACCGACCTTCGGCGATGTGCCCTATGGGCGTTGCAAAGAGTCGGCGCCGATCCTCGGCTTGTGATTCCGCAACTCATCGAATGTTTGAGGGATATGGAAGCCGACTCGGTCGACCCGTGGGGAGGTTCCAGCGATCGGGCAACCGACGATTTCTACGCGCATACGACGGTTGAATACGAGGATACATCGGTCGATGCACGACTTCGTTCATTCTTGAATGAGATGACGAAATTCCAAATCCTTGCGCAGGAAGTCTTCAATGCACTGGGTGCCTATGGGTCTGCCTCCCGTGATGCAATTCCGACTTTGGTCGATATTGCCAAGCGTCAGGTCGTCAGCAGCTCGACGCCGATTCCCGGTCTCGACCCACAGACCCAAAAAGTGCAGAAGCTGACTTGGGTGGACGTGCGCTGCCAAATTGCAGCAATCCAATTACTGGGAGCGCTCGTCGTGGCCAACGACACCGACGCCGTCTCCGGCCTGCGCAGTATTGCTGCGTTCGACGATTCTCCCGAAGTGCGCGACGCCGCCGAACGGGCTCTGACGCAGATCAGTCATCGCGGCAATTTGCCGGCCAACTCCCAATGACGCTTCAACCAGCACTGGAGCAAGCGTTCTGCTCGCTCCAGTTCATTCGCTTTCGACATATTTCGAGGCCCTAACCCTCTGTTAGATCTTGGTTTTTTGGCTTATGTGCCACTGGCTTCGCCAGTGAATCGATGGCCAAACATTGACGCTTCACAACACTAGCAGAACTTGTGGCATCCAAGTGAGAACCCAATCCTTGAGATTGACAATGCACGATGCCGGAGGATCCAACGATGAAAAAGACCAGCATTTGTATCACCACAATTCTCATTCTCAACTTGCAATTAGGCGCACATGTTTTATCAGCGATTCAAGAAGGGCAGGAAAGAATCAAAACTTGTATCGACGTCATCCAAAACGATCGCCAGCCCATCGAGTACCGACGGAACGCTTGTTGTCAATTGGAGAAACTGGGAGCCAACGCACGCGCCGCCATTCCCGCGTTGATGAAGGCGATTCGCGATGAACAACTCAGTTACTGGGCCGCCTGTGCGCTCCGCGACATCGGTCCGGAGGCTCGACAAGCCGTTGAGCAATCGGCCCAGCAAGAAAAGCCGAACCCTCGCGTCGAACTCTTCTTCAACATCGTCAATAGCCAAGACCCGCCCTTTGCGGCGTTGCAAGGATTCCTCGACTCGTCCGAAAAACAAACACGATATTGGAGCATTCAGACACTCAGCCTACTCGGCCAAACGTATTCGGTTTTGGCAAAGGACCTGCCTTCGCGTTTTGAAGCCATCTCGCGAAGTGATCCGGAATGCATAGTTCGCACCGCTGCTGCATTCGCCTTTATCGATTTGCAGCCTCGTGGCGATCAAACGGTTCAGGTACTCACGCGTGTCATGATCGACAAACAGGCTCCAGGCTCAGCTCGCGCAAAAGTGGCGAAGCTGTTGGGTGGATTTGGGGCAGCCGCCCGCTACGCCGAGGGAGCGCTCGTGGCCGCGCTCGATGAACCAGACCCCGTGCTTCAACAAAACGCCGCGACCAGTCTCGGCCAGATTAGCCAAGATGAAGACGTCGTTTGCGCCCTGAAAGTTGCGTCGATTCGGGCGGCGCAGATGAGCTACTCGGATTTGTACGACTCGGCCTCCCAAGCCGAGCAGGCTGTCTTGGCCAGGATCGAACTGGCCAAACGTCGAATGATCCAGCAAAAGCTGAATGCCGAGCGCGAGCGCATGAACCGCGAAGCACAGGATCGACGAGAAAAGGAAATCGCCGATCTGCAAGACTGGATGCTCAAAGCAAAAACGCGCAGCGACGCCCAGATCTATGGACCGTTTGGAGGCTGGCAAGGTCTGCTCGACGAAGCGGACTACGACCTTCACGAGGCACACGCGTACGAACAGTGTGCGGATTCCCCATACCTGCCCGGCGACGCCAGAGATCAGTTCCGCCAAGCTTCCGAAGAATGGCGTCACGAAGCCAACTCAAATAAAAAGCGGGCCGCCGACTTACGAAAAAGGGGATAAGTCCAATTTAGGACTTGCGTTCCGTCGTTCGCGGTCGTTCGCGAAAGCGGAGTGTCGATTCGAGCACTAGTGCATTTCCAGTACTTAATTTTGGGGTGCCACTGGCTGTGCCAGTGTACAGGAGCGTCGTGTATTGCCGACCCGCACTGGCGAAGCCAGTGGCACACAACCCCAATTCTAAGACCTGACAAAGCACTAGGCGTTTGGCGGTTCGCTGCTGCCACGTTTCGGTTCCGAAGGGTCAGCCACGACTCACAAATTATCCTTCTGTCGACTGTAATCTTGTGGCCGAAATACCGGCATCGTGCACTACAAGCATTGTGGAAATGCGAACTACTCCGTGGATGGACGAATCACTGAGCGACGCGCAAACGAGTTGCTGAAATGCGTCGACGTCGCGAAAGGGTGCGAAGTCCTCATTTTCTGTCAAGTCGCGGCGCGACTCTTCGCTGGTGAATTGACCGAGCCGCTCGGCCTGTTCCAACAACTCAATGGCTCGTGGTACATACCGATCATCCGATGGCTCCGGCTTGGCGGTCGCGGGGAAATGGTCCGCGGCCAGGAGGGCTTGGCCGAACAATCGGGCGGCATAATACGCAGCCTGTGCCGCATCGGGTTCGTCGCGAATCAGTTGCTCCGCCTCGGTCAGTCCGGCGTCGATTTCTCCCGCCTTAATCAAGTTGTGAGCCAATTCGGTGCGAAAGATGCGATGCATGTTGGACGGACCCAGAGCAAGTGCCTGCCGCCAGTCGTCTGCCGACTCGTGATAACGGCCCAGCGAGTTTTGAGTTTGCGCTCTGCCCCAAATGGCGTTGACGAGATAACTCAAAGCTTTCGGATGGTCCGGACGCTGGTCGAGGAGCGGTTTCAGTACACCGATGGCCCGATCGAAACATGACAGGCGCGATTCGATTGCCCCGTCTCTTGTAGCGAATGGCCGAGATTACTTGAGACGGCGGCGAGCCCGAAGATGCACTCGCGCGAGTTTGGACAATCGGCCAATAGGGACTCCCACGTTTCGACGGCCGGTTCGAGTTCGCGGATCGCGTCCGCCTTCTCTTGGATTGCCCGCAAAAAACCGCCTCGATTCGTGCGAGCTTTGGCAAGCAGGATGCGGAAGCTCCATACACCCGCGCGCGATCATACAACGCTTGCGCTTGTTGGGCTGCGATCTCGAACTCATCGCGAGCGGCTTCGCTTTGTCCCGTTAATTGTCGCAGTACTCCCAAGTTCAGGTGCGCCGCTGCTTGGAGTTCGCAGTTCCCAAGTGCGTCCGGTCGCTGCACCACGAGCGAATGAGCGATTTCAATGGCCTCGGTCATGGCAGCCTCTGCCCGATCAAACTGCTTTTGATCCCGGAATAAGATCCCCTGCCAGGTCAAACAGTTACCCAGTTGATGCTGGTATCCCGGTGAATCGGGCGCATCCTGCACCAGTTGGCGGCAAAGCAGGAGTGCCTGTTCGATCGTATCGCGTGCCGCCGTGCGGTCGCCGTTGGACATTTGCAATTCCACGACGCTGATCAAGTTTCCGATCGGCGCGAGCGGTAGCTCGCCTGACCCTCGGCGTCAACCGACAGCAGTTTCCATTGTTTCGCAGCCTGCTGGTAGGTCTTTTCCGCCAATTCGACCTGGCCATTGCGTCGTTGGGCTTTGGCAAGCGACACTAAGCAGAATGCATAGCAGTTTTGGTAATCGGGTATCTGCGGGTACTCGTCACGCAATGCGGCGGCGATCTCTGTGGCCGTCGTCAGTGCTCCTAGGGACGCCTGCAGATTGCCGGAATCGAGCAACGCAACTCCGAGATGGAACAGCGACATCGCCAGGCCGCGACGATAGGATGGTATATCCTTGAATTCTTCGGTGAGCGACTTCCACTTTTCAAATGCGTCCTGCAGCGTGCCTTCCGCTGCGTGCAAGTCTTTGACCGCCATCTCGATCTCTGCCAGCAATTCGAGATGGACGGCCAATTCAGCTCGGTCGTCGGGCGTCGAGCGCTCGGCCAAGACCTCGCGGAGGATCTCAACGGCGCGCTTTGCGTTTAATTCGGCCTCATTAAATCGTTGCAGCGAACTCAAGATCTGCGCCAAGTTGTGACAGCGACTCGCTATCGCCGATTGATAGTCGAGAACAGTCGGATTGGCAGCAGCCAAGCGATCGGCGAGTTCCAACAGGCGCTCCAACGAACTCTCGGCGTCAAGCAATTTGCCGCGGGAATACTCCAACCGGCCGAGTTCGTCCAACGTGTTGCTGAGTGCAAACTGGTAGGACGGCGCATTGGGTCGTCGCGCCATCAATCCTTCAAGCAACTGTAGCGCGCGGGAATACAACATCGTCGCATCGCCCCATTGGGCGAGTTCGGCTCGAAGTTCTCCCAATGTACGATAGGCGGTGGCAAGCTGATCTTGATACTTGGCCTTTTTTGAATCGAGCGAGACCAGTTGCTCTCCGAAATCAACCGCTTCTTGCAGCGTCCGCTGGGCTTCGTCGGTTTGATGAACCGTCTTGAGTTGGACGCCGCGAAGGCGCAACAGACTTGCCAACTCTTCAAGCACGTCGGCGTTTTCGTGTATCTGTGCGTGCAACGCCCGGCAGGCCGTCAACGAAAATGCCAAATGTTTCTCGGAGTCATGCAGTTGACCCATGCGAAACAACACGTCGGCGAGGCTCCCATGGGACTTGATCAAACGAAGTGTGTGCTCGGCGTCGGAGCGGTTGTGAGCCGGCGTCCGATTTTCGATCTCGATCGCCGTCTGAAAGTGATCGCGAGCCGATTCCAGTGAACCGACGAGCTGTCGGATTTGGCCGACTTTGGCGTGGGCGTCGGCTAGATCGACGAGCAACTCGGGATGCTCGCGCTGGCTGTCAATCAACTGTTCATAGTATTCCAAAGCCGCGGTGAGCAACTGCTGACGCAACTGTTGAAATCCCGGTTGATCGAGAAGGATCTCTTCGCTGATCAGCGTTAACGATCGATCGATCGCGCTCCGCGCGTGCTCCAACGAAGCGGTCGCGCGGCGGTTTGCCAACACGGTCTCTCGCCATTTCCAAGTGATTCCCGCGACTCCAAACAGCAGTGCCAGCCCCAGCGAACCGGCGAGCCCAGCCACTAGCGGATTCCGCCGGCACCAACGCAAAGCGCGTTCCCTTCCCGAAATGGGTCTCGCCGCAACCGCTCGACCGTCAAGATAGTTGCGCAAGTCGTTGGCCAAATCACACGCGGACCCATATCGCCGCGCAGGCTCCTTTTCTAGGCACTTGAGACAGACATTTTCCAAGTCGGCTGGAATGCCTGGTTGCAACTGCGACGGCCGAACCGGCTCCCGCAACCGAATTTGATCAAGCGTCTCGACCAAGGTCGGCGCAGAAAACGGCGGTCGGCCCGTAAGCATTTCGTAGAGAATCGCGCCAAGTGAATAGACGTCCGTCGAGGGAGCAATGCGCAGTGCTGTCCCCTCCGGCCTGCTCTGGAGCCATGTAGCTGGGCGTGCCGATCAAATCACCCGTTCGCGTCATCCCAGCATGGACGTCCAATCGTTTGGCAATTCCAAAGTCGGTGATTTTTGGCGTAGCGTCGCACCATCTTACTGCGGGACGGCGTTCCAAATCCGTGGCGACCTCGGGACCCGCACTGACATCCGGCGAAGTCGTATTCCCAACGTTTTCTGACCCACGCAGCTTATCGGTCGGCTGCAACAGCACGTTGGCGGGCTTCAGGTCGCGATGAACGATCCCACGTTGATGCGCGTAGTGAACCGCGCGGGCGATCGTCTCGATGATCAGCGCCACGTCGCGAGGCGGCTGAGGACGGCCACCAAGCCGCTCACCCAGGTTTCCACCTTCGATATACTCAAGCACGATGTATGGCCGGTGGCCGAATTCACCGACGCCGAATACTTGGACGATGTTGGGATGCTGCAGTCGCGCGACGGATTCAGCCTCGGCGCGAAATCGAGCGATCTGCTGGGGATGAACGAAGTTGGCGTCGCGAACCACCTTGAGCGCAACGATTCGAGACAAGTCCTTTTGAAAGGCTTTGTACACCACACCCATGCCGCCCGCGCCGAGTGGTTCAAGTATCTTGAAACCGGGTGGACCGCCCTCCGCCGAGATGGTCTCGTCGGGTGTCGCCCCTAGCGCGGATTGGGTGTCCGCCTCGAGCAGTCCATACATCTGCTGGAGCCGCACTGACCCGCCGCCGCATTTCGCCAAGCAATTGTGGATCGTCTCGGCACACCTCCTCAGCAGAAACTGGGCGTCCCGCGTCGCGGGCGTTTTCCCAGTCAACCAAGAGTTGTTCGATTCGGTCCGGATGGCTCATTTCACGACTCTCGCGAACACCTCTCACGTTAGGACACGGATCGCCGCGCGGTGATAACTCATACCGAGGTCATGCCGGCCCGCTAACTATCCCTGCGAGCGTCATCGGCATCGGGTGACACGTTTTCATGTTCGAACAATTTCGCGTGGAGTTGCAGGCAGGCAGCTTGCCAGCGCCGAATCACCGTCCGGCGACTGATTTGTAAGAGATCCGCAATTTCCGCATGGGTTAGTTGTTGGTACCAAACTAATTCAAATACTTCACGCTCCGATTCGGCCAGTCGCGCGACTTCCGCGTGCAAATCCGTCCAGACGGCCAATATCACAGGATCATTCGTGGGATCGGCTTTCTCAACGGATGCAGCGGTGCGGCCATCTTGTGCCGGAATCACGCTATCGTGCCGCGCCCCGATTCCCAGCGGGCCAAAGTGTTTCTTGGCCAGATCGTTCAACTCGCGGCGAATTTGCAATGCCGCCAGGCGAAAGAAATGGAGCGGAGATTCCGGCGCGACCTCTTGCAATGCCCGGTGCAGTCGCAACATCGCCCCAGAAAGCACGTCGTCGGTCTCTTCCCAACGGCGAACCCGTTCGTAGCCTCGAAGCATTTTTTGGGCGAGTTGTCGTAGCCGCTGGCACGACTTTTCTATCAACTCGTCGCGAGCCGCTTCATCTCCGCCGCGCAAACGATCCAAGCACGATTGCACGTAAGCGGTCAATCCAGATTCGGGAGGAGCTTTTCCGGTCATTTTTCGACATGGAGTGTCACACCGGCAGCGCATCGGTCGCAAGGACCATTGTAAGTCAAAAGAAAATGACGAACTACATGCGGTTCCCGGATGTAACGTCAAACCCCAAAAAGCTTCGCGAAAACGCACTCCATTCAGAAGGGTCCCAACAATGCCAGATTCCAACAAACCCAGACTCCAAGCCGATTTGTCGCGCGCCTTTCAACACGCGGCGCAGGCTCGAACTCAACTTGAACAAACTCTCTCGACGTGGCGTGTCTCCACGCGAATGATCGACGACACGCGCAATCGGCTCAGCGATCAACCGGCGCGAGACGCCAAAATGGTAGCGATGTACAACAAATCCGAACGACTGAAAAACCGCTTTCACGCCTTGGGCGTTTCCGTCGACGAAGATGTGCAGTTGAACGAGAACTGCGTTCACAACACCACAAATCTCGGAATGGCCCATGCGATTGTCGCGGCGGGCAAGTTCGCCGAGTTTCTCGTTTCGGCGGCCAAAGTCGTATCGCTCCTCAAACATTGCGAAAAGCTGGTTTGGTACAAGCAAGCGGGGGCGAAATACAAATGCTATGACAATCTAAAAAACGCACTCGGCGCTGCCGAGAACCTGAACCAGCGAAACGCCGCCGGCGTTGCCGGGGCGGTCGGCAAGATCGCCAAGATCGGCGAATTCGAACGCATCGCCGCGATGATCGATGTGATTTTGAAAGGCAAATCGGTTAAGGATGCTCTCGGCGGCGGCTCGTCGCCCGGCGAGGCTTACAAAAGTGTCGTAGCCATGTTCGGCTTGCTCAAGTCGCTTGCGGAGGTCTTCGGCGCCTTGCTCAAGTCGGATCATGCCAAAGCCGCTGGGGAAATTATCGCCCCGATCAAAGATCTCCTCGACATGGTCAATAGTGCCATAAAGGCCCACGAGCTATTTGAGAAGGCGAAGGAACTCGCCGTGCAATGGGGCGAGACGCGGTTTCATGCGTACCAATTGCGTGCGGGGCTAAAGGAGGAAACGTGGCGTTCCATTCAGGCCTACACCGCAGTGCTGCTCGAAGAGACAAAAACCAAACGCGGACAGGAACGCGCACTGACAAAATTCGGTTACGAAATCCGCAACGAGGCTCAGGCAAAAGCTTGGATGAATCGCTTGAGAATTGAAATCCAAGAGGCGCGGCGCGAGGTGGAGTCGCTCAAACCCTACTTGGACAAGCGGGTCGCTGCCAGGCGCCACGCGGGTCATCGCCTGGAGCAAAATCTCGACGCCTACGCACGCGCCGTCAACGAGGTGTACCGGCGGCTTGACGCCGTCAAAACAGTCGACGGTCAGTCGTCGTTGGACGAGGAATCCGCAAAACGCCACCTAGACAAGCTGGGCGAATTCGCCGGCAAAGCGGTGCCGTGGTTGGCTTGGAGTAGCACCGGGTTCAATCCGCGCGTTCGCCACGCCTTGGGCGTCAACGCCGGTCGCTGGGGTAGATAAAAAGGGGATAAGTCCAATTTATGGCGTGCGTGCGTTCGTTCTCGGTCGTCCGCGAGAGCGGAATGTCGATTCGAGTCCTAAGCGTTTGGCGGTTCGCTGCTGCCACGATTCGGTTCCGAAGGGTCGGCCACGGCTGACGCACGTCCTGATCGCCGCCAACTCGGACTCCGTTTCCGCTCGGTTGACTAGCGCCGCCCAGTTGCGAGGCCGAGGCAACGGCCAATCCGACAGCGGCGGATAATCCTCGGGCACTGCTCGCTGTCGACGCTGCCAAAGGCTTCCCCAACGCCAGTCCTCCGCATGCTCGACCAGATTCGCACGAAGCGCATTGCGTTCCACGTAACGACACGCCGTGTAGAAATGATCGTCGTCCTGCACCGGAAATGACTTGTACGTCCCCTGGTACAAATGGCCTTCACCGACGCTCCGCCGATTCAGTCGCCATCGCCGCACATGTGTGCTCGTGACCGCTTGCATAAACGCCCCTAAGTCCCCGTCGCTTTTGGGCCACAACAGCAGGTGCCAGTGGTTGGGCATCAGGCAATACGCCAAGATCCGCATCGGCTTGCTGTCCAAGGTGTCATGCATGACTCGCAGGAAGGCGAGGTAGTCCTCGTCTTTCTCGAATATCTTCCCTCGGTTGTTGCCCCGGTTCAGGACATGGAAAACCATGCCCCCCGGCGCGACTCGTGCGGTTCTTGGCATGCCCGGAAGGATAACCCAGTCACCGCCGACTGTCAATAATTGGACTTATCCCCTTTTATTCTTACGATTTTTGCCGACGCAATCAAGATTGACGACGCAGAAGCTCGCAAGCGGTTTCTGGATGAAATGTGCGGCCGAAAGACGCCAGCCCGCGCCGAATCAAGGCGCTAATTTCGGCCCGTCACCAGACGGATAGCCTGCTGGATCAACCGATCCAGATCGACAGAACGGAAACGAGACCACCGCGCACGTCATTGACCGTCGGCGCTCGCATTGGTCAGTACAAGTTGCTGGAAGAAATCGGCGAAGGAGGGATGGGGATCGTTTTTGTCGCCGAACGCGAGCGACCGTTGCGGCAGCGCGTCGCGTTGAAGATTATCAAGCCGGGCATGGATTCACGCGAAGTGATTGCCCGATTCGAAGCCGAGCGTCAGGCGTTGGCCCTGATGGATCATCCCAATGTCGCCAAGGTGCTGGACGCCGGAACCACCGAATCCGGACAACCCTATTTCGTCATGGAACATATCAAGGGTGTTCCGATCACGGATTATTGCGATGAACGTAAGCTGTCTACGAAAGATCGGTTGCGGCTCTTTCGGCAGATCTGCCAAGGCGTTCAACATTCGCATCAGAAAGGAATCATTCACCGCGATTTGAAACCATCGAATATCCTTGTTGCCGAGTACGACCACGAACCGGTTCCGAAGATCATCGACTTTGGAGTCGCCAAGGCACTCAATCAATCGCTGACCGAAAAAACCGTCTATACCAAGCGCCTGAACATTGTCGGGACGCTTCAATACATGAGTCCCGAGCAGGCGAAGCTGAATCAGCGGGACGTCGATACGCGGAGCGACGTCTATTCGCTCGGCGTGCTGCTATACGAACTATTGACCGGTCGTCCTCCGTTTGAGGCAAGACTCTGGAGGAGGCCGGCTGGGAGGGAATGTGCAAGATCATTCGCGAAAAGGAGCCACCCAAACCCTCCGACCGGCTCAAAACAATGGATGCAGAAACGGCGACCGACGTTGCGCGGCATCGTTCGAGTCAACAGCATCTGTTAAGGAAGGCGTTTAAAGGCGATCTGGACTGGATCGTGATGAAAGCGCTCGAAAAGGATCGCGGCCGCCGGTACGAAACCGCCAATGGCCTGGCCAGAGACGTGGAGCGGTTTCTGGCTAATGAGGATGTCACCGCTTCCCCGCCGACGTTGACCTACCGCCTGTTCAAGTTCTACTCGCGCCATCGGGCCATGTTTTGGGTCGGTGCGGCGTTTGCCGCGACCTTGGTGATTGCGACCTTCGTCTCGTTTTCCGGTTGGATTCGCGCGTTCAACAACGCTCAGGAATTGACGCGAGCCGTTCATGCCCTGCGGGAAGCCAACGCACTGGCGGAAGATAACGCGGTGCGTGCGATGCAATCTGAGGACAAAGCCAAGAGTGAACGCGCAAGTGCGCTACGGCAACAAAACATCGTCGAAGCGGTTAATGAATTCTTGAACCAAGAGTTTTTGCTTGCGGTTGCTCCCTCAAACGAATTGGGCCGAGGCAAAGATGCCAAGCTTAAAGACACGATTTCAATGGCGGTGAAAAAGCTGGATGAAGAATCCAGGTCGGGGGGGCGATTCGCAAATGAACCGTTGGTGGAAGCACAAATACGAAAGAGCATCGGAACGGCGTTCTCGGAACTTGGCGAATTTGATTTCGCAGAAAAGCAACTGAGGATCGCTCGCGACCTGTACCAGTCCGCACTGCCCGACGACGATGCGGCCGTCTTTGACGTCAAACTGCGGATTGGCGAGAACCTCCTGTGGCGCAACGATCGCGACCCCGCCAAGAAATACCTGTCCGAACTAAAGGATGAGGTAACCGAATCGCTCGGACCAAGTCACCCGATCGCATTGTGGACCCGGTTTTGGTTTGCCTACGTCAATCGCGGATCCGAGGCCGGTGCGGAATTTCTGGACATTGCCGCCAATGCAGAGAAGCTTGGATCGAAAGAGTTACATTGTCTCGCGCTCGCTGCGGCCGCCACGGTCTTCACCCGCACCCCATCCTACGCGCTCGAACTTGTCAAACAATCTGAGGATACAAATGACTCCGATGGCAACCGATCAACGTTATCGCGAGCGATTCTGAATTGGCAACGCGCCTATACGTATTTCAGTGTCGGGAACTACGAACAAGGAACCGCGATCTGCGAATCGCTCTTACCGTGGTTGCGCGAGTCGCTGGGAGTGAATCATCGAGTCACTCGATCTTGTTTGAACAATGTGGGATACGGTCTCCGTCAGCTGGGGCAACTCGAGCGGGCGAAAAAATACTTGATCGAGTTGGAGGGCCTAGCGAACGATGGAGATACCACCAGCTTGCGGAATGCCCGCATCAACCTGGGTCGGATTCTGCTGTTGCAACAGAATTATCAGGAATCTGCCCAAAAGTACTTGGAAAACTATCGCGAGCTGGGAGACAACCAGGGGTTGATTAGTGCATTGCAAGTGCTTCGCCAAGGAGGTTACGATCGAGAAGCCGCCGATCTGATCCGGGCCGAAACGGAAAGCAAGATCGAGCGAATCAAGCGAGGCGGGCTGAACGATCGCGAGTTCGCCCAAAGCCTGCTTGACTTGACATCCGACTTAAATCGAGCTGGCGAATTCACCGCCGCATTGACAATTGCGCAAACCGTCAACGACACAATCGATGTGGTGGCAGACTATCGTCCAACGAATCGATATGTTTGGTTGTTAAACCTAGGCAAGGCGGAACTGTTTTTGGGTGAAGCGAACAGAGATTCGGACCAACTCAAGCGCACCATGAAAACACTCGAAAACGCTGACGACCTGGCCACTCGAGAAATTCAGATCAATGGTCTTAAAAACTTTAGAGGAATCAACGATCCTGTTCAGGCGATATTCTTGTTGGCGAGAGCCTGCATGAACGACCAAATCGGCGACTTGCAACGCGCCGAATCGACAATGCTTGAGGCGCAATTGCGATTCGCTCAGTCAGTCCATCTGGGTCAGCCAGGCAACATGACGGCGGCCCGAGAATTTGATCGTTTGATGCTGCTGAGCGAGCGATCCCGGGGCGATGTGCAGCGAAGATTCGTTGCGCAGACAAAAAAGGCAATCGAGACTGATCCGGACAACGCCGCAGCGGCTCTTATGATGGCCGTACACCTGTACTTCTTCGGCGAAGCCGAACAAACGCTGGGAATCCTTAACACATTCGATTGGAAAAGCGCGCTACCGATTCGGGCGACCAAGCCATCTTGTATGAGATGGTCGTAAGACTTCGCGCGAATTCTTTGTTGGCGCTGGTCCGATTGGACGAAGCGCAGCGTGTTGGCGCAACGCCTGCGGGAAAAGTCGGAAGAAAACCGTCGTTGGCGGTACGACGTGATCCTGGGCGAAATCCAACGACAAGACGGCGATTTGGATCGCGCCGAAGCGACGTTGATGCAAGCCATCTACGATCAAGCTCGCTATGGCGGGCTGGACGTCTTTCTTTGGCAGGCGGTTCGCAGTTTGCGCGATTTGGTGAAAACGCGACTCGAAAACGACGAAAACCCAGATGAAATGATGTGCGTCAAGTCGGCCGAAAAGACAGTGGAATCCGGAACGCTCACCGAACTACGCGGCGGACTGTGGGTCTGCACCGTCTTGGTTTGGAATGAAGAGTATCAAACCAGCGAACGATTGGCCCGCAAGTACGTCGAGCGACGAGAACGTGAAAACCCTGTTCGCCCAGAAAATCACGCCACGGCGCACGCCTTACTTGGGGCTTCATTGATGAAACAAGGAAGGTTTGACGAAGCGCTGCCCTACCTGCAAAAGGCGCAACGCTTGGCCAGCAACTACGCGCCCCCCAGCCATTGGTCGTTCCATGCTATTGGACTGGTCGGCGATTGCCTGTTGGGACTGAAACGATTTGCGGAGGCAGAAAAATGCATCCTCGAAGGATTCCACGGCTGTTACCAAAACTATAGCGCCAATCTGGAAGACAATTACGATCAAATATTAGCGACGCGAGTTGACGGTTGCGTTCAACTTTATCGGCTATGGAATCAGGCGGAACCCAGCGACGAGCTCGAACAAAAACTCGAATTCTGGCAAGGCGAAAAAAAGAGAATCGAAGAAATGCTTGAACCGAACCAAGAGTTGATAAGTGTCCGACGTCACTGAGTTACTGCAAGCGATCGATAAAGGTAACGAGGCGGCGACCGCGGAATTGCTGCCGATCGTTTACAACGAACTCCGACAATTGGCCCGTGCCAAGCTGGCCGGCGAACCACTCGGACAGACGATTCAAGCAACCGCTTTGGTTCATGAAGCGTATCTGCGGCTGGTAGGAGATAATTCCTCAAAGTCGTGGAATGGCAAGCATCATTTTTTCGGAGCGGCGGCCGAAGCCATGCGGCGAATCTTGATCGAAAATGCCCGTCGAAAACGCTCGGCCAGACGCGGCGGTGACAGACATCGCATCGAACTGAATAGCCAATTCGCCATCGACGACGATCGCGATCAGCGACTTGTGGAACTCAGTGATGCCATCGACAAACTGGAGGCCATCGACCCACGCAAGGCCGACCTAGTGAAGTTGAAACTGTTCGCCGGTCTTTCCATCGAGGAAGCCGCCGCTGCGCTCGGCATCGCAGTCGCTACAGCCTATCGACTGTGGGACTATTGTCGCGCCTGGCTCAAATTGGAACTCGGCTGAGCAAAAAGGGGATAAGTCCAATTTATGGCTTGTCGTCACGCCGTTAGTTTGGCTTCCGTTTCCGCTCGGTAGCCCAGCGCCGTCCAGTCGTTCGCCCGCGGCCAGGGCCGGTCCGATGGCGACGAATAATTCTCGTGCACCGCGCTGTCGACGCCGCCAATAGCTTCCCCAACGCCAGTCTCCTGCACGCTCGATGTGGTGCGCGATCGGGCGCTGCGCTCCAGGAAGATCCGCACCGGGTGGTTGTGCAACGTGTCGCGCATCACTGGTAGGAAGGTGAGGTAGTTCGCGTCTTTCTCCAACATCTCTTCTCGATGATTGGCCTGCTTCACGACATGGAAGACCAACCTGCCCGGCGCAACTTGTGCGGTTGATGGCACCCAAACAGGAATATCCAAACCTCCGCGACCTGCAATAATTGGACTTATCCCCTTTTGATACGTGATACGTACGAGAAGTGCAGCCTTAGGAGATAGCTATGAGTTTGATGAGCTTGATCATTACCCGAGTCGCCGTCGGTTTGTTGTTGATCACGCAGGTCGAAACGGATCCGCTGGCCGGTTTTCGCGAGGCCGCAAAATCCTGGGAACCCGACATTCAGCGGTTGGAAAAACAAGATGAGACGGAGGTGGCTGACGATCAAACGATCTTGTACGTGGGATCGTCCAGTATTCGGCTTTGGGAGACGATTCAGCAAGATCTTCCGCGGCGCAAATCCCTTCGCCGCGCTTACGGCGGGGCGCACTTCAGCGACTTGGCGATTTTCATGGACCGCTTAATCGCCCGGCATCATCCCCAAGCCGTGGTGGTCTTTGTCGCCAACGACATCTCGGGCGATCCGCAGCGCGACATCCCGCCCAAAAAAGTCGTTGAACTTGCCAAATACACGCTCCAACGAATTCGCAAGAAACTATCGGAGGTGCCAGTTTTCTTTGTCGCGATTACGCCAACCCCCAGTCGTTTTGCTGTATGGGATCAAATCAGCCTGGTCAACCAAGGCATCTCGCAGTTCTCGCAAAGCGATCCGAATTGCCACTTCATCGAAACCGCGAGTCACTTCTTGAACGAACAAGGTAAGCCCCGCGCGGATTTGTTTGTCGCCGATCAGTTGCACCTGAACCACGACGGGTACTTGTTGTGGGCCGAGCTCTTCGAAAAAGCGTTTCAAGAAGTGCTGCCCGCGGCACTCATTCAGCGATGATCGTCTGCGTTCGCTGCAAGTTCCAGAATTGGGTTGATTCCCGTTTGAGCAGGAAGATCAAAAGGGGAATGGCAATCGCGACGGTGAGGGACATTGTCGTCCAGCGAGACACAAAAGCCAGGCTGTCGCACGAGGCTCCCGCAAGAAGCGCGTAAAGAGATCCGGACGGCAGAAGGATGAAGAAGGAAACGGCAGATCTGATCGAAATCCCGGCAAGGGGATGCGTCGCGATGCGCGTCCGAAGTTCAAACCATTCGATGAAGAGACCGATGAGGAAGAGATTGAATGCAATGACGAACATGCCGACGAGGACGGGCAGACCAGCGAGGCGCCGAATGGCGAGAGCTGATTCACTGAGGATTCTCATCTCCGGTTCGAGAGTGAGAATCAGAAAGAAGGGGAGAAAGACGATAGCCTGAAATGCGATTACGGCCGCTGTTCGTCGCAGAGAGCGGACAACCAAGTCCACCAAGGGAATTCCAGCCTGTAGATCGCGCCGGAGTTGGGCGGGCTCGCCGAGGCGTTCGACCGCGAGCTTGCAGGCTCGATGAGGATCGGAGGTTCGGGCCAATTCTTCTTCGTAGGCGCGCGCAGATGATTGAGGAGTTCGCTGCGGATTTCGAGTTTGCGTTTGGCAGACGCCGGAAGGGAGGCGAGGATGCGATCGACGTGGACTTCCAGTTCGTGCATGGGAGATCCCAGGTGGATTGAGTGGATGATACGCTCAAAGTATTGAATCAAGTTGGGGCCAGAAGGATTGTGCCGACGACGTTGACGAACACGTGCCACTCTGCTCGGCCGCGTTGGAGTTTTCGTTTGCCTTTGGGGGTGATTCGATAAAAGCGTCGGCGCACCGCGGCGTCCGCTGGATCCATCTTCCCATCTTCCCTGCAACAGTCCGGCGGACTCGAGCCGGTAGAGGGCGGGGTAGAGGGAACCCTCTTTCATGCGAGTTGTCCGTCTCCTGATTGTTCTATTCGTTTGAGGATCTCGAATCCGTGCGCGGCTCCCCGCTCCAGGAGTGAGAGGATCATGGTATCGAGGTGTCCGCGGAGTTGGTCGCCGTTGATTTGTGTCATAACGATATATGTAGTCAGACTATGTAACTGATGTCAAGAGGGGAATGAAACGACTTGACACAAAATCTGCGTAAAGACAAAAACAAAAACATAAAAAACAAAATGTGCCATCCACCTATTGACAATCAAATCGACGCTAACAACCACGGGACGGTCGAATCTTAGACTCACACCGAATACCTTATCGATTCGGCGAATCCGACCGGCTACCCCGAAGTCTTGCAGGAAGTTTCCATTTGCGTGATCGGTCGAGGGCACAACGGGATTTGGCTGAGGTCTTACCGCACGATCGCGTTTAATGCCGCTTGTGTTTTGGCCCACTGTTGCGCGCGACATTTCCGGTTACTGTGACAGTTCGCACATGATCCGGGGCGATTTTCCAGGTAGTGCGGGCACCCCACGTGGGACGTCAGTCCTTGGCTGACATTTGTTGGGAAGCGACTACCCGACGAACAGCAAATGAACCCACTACGCTCGTCCGGATTGAGACGAAACGCCTATGCACGGCATGTTTTTGCACGCGTTAACCTCGACGTGCGGCGATCGCCCCTAAAGCAGTGTGTACCGTTGCAGGCGACTCAATCATATCGAAAAATGAACTAGTCCAGCAACTTCCCATACGAC
Source organism: uncultured Planctomycetaceae bacterium (assembly GCA_963803365.1). Lineage (GTDB taxonomy): Bacteria > Planctomycetota > Planctomycetia > Pirellulales > Pirellulaceae > JANMEB01. The sequence continues at coordinate 195,676 of CAWDMH010000031.1, read as the reverse complement.
GGAGGAGTCACCATGAAAAACAATGAACGCAAGCCGACAACAACCGATGCCGGGATTCCTGTAGCGAGCGACGAGTACTCGCTGACCGTAGGACCCGACGGACCGATTCTGTTGCAGGACTATTACCTGATCGAACAGATGGCCAATTTCAACCGAGAGCGGATTCCCGAGCGCCAGCCGCACGCCAAGGGAGCCGGGGCTTTCGGATACTTTGAGGTAACCAAGGACGTTAGCGCGTATACCAAGGCGGCGGTGTTTCAGCCGGCGCACCAAAACGGACACCTTGATTCGGTTTTCCAGTGTGGCCGGCGAGCGCGGCAGCCCCGACACTTGGCGTGACCCGCGAGGCTTTGCGTTGAAGTTCTATACCACCGAAGGCAACTACGACATGGTGGGCAACAACACGCCGGTTTTCTTCATTCGAGATCCCATGAAGTTCCAGCACTTCATCCGTTCCCAGAAGCGCCGAGCCGACAGCGGCTTGCGCGACCACGACATGCAGTGGGACTTCTGGACCCTCTCGCCCGAATCGGCCCACCAGGTCACGTGGTTGATGGGTGATCGCGGGATTCCCAATTCCTGGCGGCACATGAACGGCTACTCGAGCCATACCTATCTATGGGTCAACGCAAAAGGAGAGCGATTTTGGGTGAAGTACCACTTCAAAACCGACCAGGGCATCGACTTCCTCACGCAGGAGGAGGCCGATCGGATCGCCGGAGAGGATTCAGATTATCATCGGCGAGACCTGTTCGAAGCGATCAAGCGAGGTGACTATCCCAGTTGGACTCTGAAGATGCAGATCATGCCCTTCAAGGAAGCCGAGACCTACCGCTTCAACCCTTTTGACCTGACCAAAGTCTGGCCGCACAGCGACTTTCCGCTGCACGAGGTCGGTCGGCTGACGTTGAACCGAAATCCCACCGACTTCCATACTGAGATTGAGCAGGCGGCGTTTGAGCCGAACAATTTGGTACCGGGTATCGGCCCAAGTCCGGACAAGATGTTGCTGGCACGTCTCTTCTCCTATGCCGACGCCCACCGCGCACGCTTGGGGGTCAACTACAAACAGATCCCGGTCAATCGGCCGAAGTGTCCCGTGCACAGCTACAGCAAGGACGGGGCGATGCGTGTTGAAAACGTGTCAGACCCTGTGTACGCACCGAACTCAAAGGGCGGCCCGCAGGCGGACGGACAGCATTATCCCCAGGTCGAGGTTTGGCAGGCCAGCGGCGAGTTCATTCGCGCCGCGTACACGCCGCGCAAGGACGATGATGACTGGAACCAGCCCGGAACTTTGGTGCGCAAGGTCATGGATGATGATCAGCGTGACCGGCTCGTGTCCAATGTCGTCGGACACCTTAAGAAGGGCGTGACCGAACCCGTGCTGGAGCGCGCCTTTGAATACTGGCGAAATATCGACCATGAAATTGGCAACCGGATCGCCGAAGGCGTGAAAGAGGGCCGGGGCGCTCCCGCACTGAGTGCCCTTTGATTCGGTGATCACAACTTGTGTTTCGAACAAATCAAGATGGACGCTTGGAGGTTGTATTGTTTGAGCGGCCGCCGGAGCCGCCGACCGGCTGTTACGAGAAATTGAAACACGGAGGCGCCAAGTCACTCAGAGCGAGAATGGCCGTCGAAACAACTCTGTGTTCTCCGTGTATCTGTGTTTCCAACCAATCGTTCTGCATTCCGCAGCGTCATTCCCGACCGGTCGTCGTATGGGTGGACGGATCAGCGGCCTGTCATCTTCGTGTAATTCTACGTGGACAAATGAAAAGGGGCGGAATGACGATCCTCGGAGATGGCTGTATAATCCTCCAAAATCTGGTTTTTCCCGACGAGGTAATGAGTGAAGTGGTTTACGATGCAGAGCATCATGTACGAAGAGAGCCAAGCCGTCACCCCAGGGATCCTGGGCTTCCGTTGGTCGTCTTGGCCGATTGGCCATGCAAAGGTCAATAAACAGCGAATCCCGTTGATTGTCCTTTGGGTCGTGGTTGCCAATTTGGGAGCTTTGGCGCGGGCGGACGCTGGCGAAGTCCAAGACAAACTCGAACACCATCCGTATCAAGTTGGTGAAAGCTGGGAGTACTTCTTCGAAAATACGGAAACGACGTATGTGACCACCGAGGAGGACAAAGTCCCTCGTCCACAGCAAGCCGTGCGGTTTGATGAACTTCAGCTTCGGGTCCGAATTGATGTTGAGAAGGCGCAGCGACGGCTTACGTTGTTGGACGGGAAGTTTCGAACCTTTAACAGCAACGATCTCAAGAGTCCGGAATCGATGCCGGAGTTCCAATCGGTTTGGGAGTTGATTCCGTCGCTTCCCAAGACGTTTTCCTACGCGTACGAAAGCGACGGCCAAGCCGTTCAGACCATTGCCAAAGACTTTGCTCCATTTATGTCGGATCGAATGGGTCAACAACTGTATTTCAAGATGCTAGACATTCACACGTTTCAAGCAACCATCGACGGGCTGCCCTCCGAAACGGTGGGTACGGTCGCGATTGGCAAATCGAGGGACATCCAACTCGCCCAAGGATTGTTTCACAATCACAAACCAGTCCGACTGTTTCAACGCATCGATCAGCGTGACGGTCAACCGTTCGCGTACTACAAAATCATGACCGCCGGCAACTATTACAACTTCGACAAACAGCCGCTCGATACGACGTATCAGTACACGTTTCGCGTCCCGTTGTCTGGATCGACCCAGGGCATTGTGGACTCCGGTGAGCTTCAGGAATTGGTGTTTGTCCACCATGACGATCGCGATCCGGTCTTGATCCAGCGGCAGCTCTCGCTCGAATTGCAGACGCCCAAACGAACAAGCGGGAAGGTGGTACCGCCTTCGAAAAAGTTTCCAGCGAACTGATTTAGCCAAAGACCGATCAACATCCGCTGGATTCAGCCTTTTCGCGACGGCTCAGGGCGGTCAATCATCGATTCGCCGTTGACGGAAGCGCTCGTCGACATTGCCATGAAGATCGATGACGCGTCCAAGTTCCACGTCAATGTAGAACCTATCTTGGCGACAACCGACATTTGAAATGCAAAGAATTGGAGCGAGTCATGACAGATAGATCGGTACGAGAACACGTCATCTATATTCTGCAAGGGGGCGGAGCGCACCTCGATTTTGACAAGGCTATCCGCGGTCTGCCGTTCGATCTCCGAGGTGCTAAAGTCGCAGGTGTCCCCCACTCGCCGTGGCGGTTGTTGGAACATTTGAGGATCTGCCAATGGGACATTCTTGAGTTTTCCCGCAATCCCGATCACGTTTCGCCGGACTTCCCCGATGGCTACTGGCCCGACACCGACGAGCCACCTGATGATTTGGCATGGAACAAGAGCATTCAGGCGTTTCGCGATGACTTGCAAGCGATGATCGATTTGGTGTCCGACTCGAACACTAATCTATTCGCCAAGATTCCCCACGGCGACGGCCAAACGATTCTTCGAGAAGCGCTGCTGGTCGCCGATCACAATGCTTATCATCTGGGCCAGTTGGTCCTTCTTCGAAAGGCATTGGGAGCGTGGGAGAGAACTGCCATTAGGTGAATGGCACCGATTGGCGCACCCCACCGATGGGCGCATCCCGTACCGATGGGCGCACCCCACCGATGGGCGCACGTCGGCACACTTCGACTTCCGCATTCAATTCGATCTCCGTTGGGCTTGCCCCGACGGGATCACGACTGGTCTGCTACCAAAGCCCGCCCGCAATGAACAACCCTTTGCCGATCTCCGTTGGGCTTGCCCCGACGGGATCGCGACTGGTCAGCTACACATTGCCAGTGCATTTACAAAGACCGACGTTATGGTACGTACGATCCTAACCTTCGCGCGAAACAAACGGTGGTTTTGACTGACGGAGATTATTCGCCAGTGCATTCACATCGGCAAGCTCGCGACTCAGCATCCAAGACTTTTTCCAGCGGCATCATGGCAGATACGGCCACCAGGCCAGCTTATCGTTGTGATGGGCGACGAAGCGGACGTCTCCGTCCTGAGACACCACTACAACGATTGCGTCGCGCGCACTGTGGACGAACCGGTATGCCGATCGATGACGGGTTCCCGACGAATCCGCGACTTCCGCAACCGACCGCTGCGCCTCCAGGTCGATGGCACGATAGATTTGCATCACGTGAGACTCACCAAGAATCTCGCCGCCAAAGCCGATCAGCCGCAGGTTGCGGTCCAGAACGAGCGCCCCGTCAACGCTCATGAGATCCGCCAGAAAGTGCCCGAACCCGATCAGGGCGTCGTCGAGTTCGGCCAGTTCGGCGTCGTGCATTTGCCGATAGTCGTTCCACGTACAGACGGGCAGCCCCAGCGCACCTCCGACTTCCAGCACGCGCTTCATCAGGCGAACGATCAATTTCCGAAACCACAGTACTGCGTCATCCTCGGCAAACCGCACGCGAAACCGAAACCACTTGTCGACCAGTTCACGGCCGGCGCCCGTGGGCAAGTAAACCAGCATTCCCCCGTGGCCGCGAGTCCGCACCAGACCAAACACCCGCCGGAAGACGCTCTGTGCGACGTCCCGCACGAACCATTCGCAGATCTGCGTGGACCCGGGATCAGGCTGTACTTCCTTTAGCTCCGCAAGGAGTGAATTTCGGACAGGACTAAACCTCGCCGAAAGCCAATTCGACTGAAAAGGGTCGAGGCCCTCCAGCAGCAGCTTTCCACCCGAGGATTCCAGGACGCGATTGTATCCCGACGCCGCAACTAGATGACCGGTGAGGACCTGCAGCACAAGATTCGGAGGCAGCGGCGACTGGTCAAACCGATCTCCGCCAAACCGATTCACCCACTTGGTGCCCGTAATGACCATCCCCCAAATTGTCGGCGATTCGATTCGGTCAACATGGACCGCAAGCATGGCGCGATAGTAGCTGGCCGCTGCCGCCAGCTTTCGCAATTCATGGGATGTGAATGCACGGGGCTCCGCAAAGCGAAGCACATTTAGATCGCCGACACCTGCTTCGAGTTCGTCGGCAATTGTTTCTGGTGAAGCAACGATGATCCGGCAGCGCACGGAATCTCCCTCTTCATGCATCAGGCTCGCTTGATACATCGTGTCGAGCAGGACGACTAGCGCGGCATCATCGGGCAGCGCCGCGAGCCGATGCCCCTCCGCAGCCCAGCGTTCCCGAAGAACCGTGGCGATCTCAGCAGGATACAAAGAGGATTCTACGTCCAGCGAAGAGGATTTAATGAGTTGCGTCCCCTTTTTTTCGCACGGGTAGTTCGAGATGCGAGGGCCATTGAGCCGATCGCCAAATGCTGTGCGTCGCAGACTGAAAGTCTTCTGGTTTAGCCAAAAAGATGTTCTCCACGTACTTTTGTGGGTTGCGATCGATGATCGGGAACCACGTGCTTTGAACTTGGACCATGATCCGGTGTCCCGGCAAGAAACAATGATTGACCCCGTGCAAGTCGATCGTGTAATCGGCAACTTTGTTGGGAATGACCGGTTCCGGTTTTTCGAAACTGTTGCGGAATTGTGCGCGGAATACTTCATTGGCAATCATGAGCTGGTAACCGCTGAGCTTGATATTTTCTCCGTAGCTTTCTGGGAACACGTCGATGAGCTTGACCACCCAGTCACAATCGGATCCAGTCGTCTCCGCAAACAGGTGCGCAGTAACATTTCCGCAAACCGTGATTTCATCCGCCAAAGCGTTGCTTTGCCAACTCAAAACATCGGGACGGTGGTCGACGAAGCGTTGATCGTCTAGAAGCCAAGTGCTCCAACCGGAGCCAGTGGGACTGTAGGTTGGCTCGATCGGGCGCGGTCGGTAGGGGACTGGGTTCGCCGGGTCGGAGATGAACCGGTCGACGTCGTTGGGGGAATCCGAGACCGGTTTGTCGAATGACAACAGCGATCCTTGACCCAAGTAGATCGCGCGTTGTTCGACATTTTCGCGTGGAGGCCAACTCCGTAACTCTCGCCAACTGTTCGAGCCCGTCTCGAACAACAACGCTTCGGGTTGATCAAGTTCCCCTTTGTCTTTCAAGAAGTAAGTGAACCAATGAGTTAGAACCTGTCCGCGGAAAAATCGGCTTGTTGGACTTCCAAATTCGATGTTTCCGAGCTTGCTTCCGTCGGGACCTCCCCATCCGCCGTGGTTCCAAGGGCCCACGACCAAGTAATTCAAATTTTGGGAATCCTTTTGCTCCAGCAAGTCATAGATTTTCAGCGGCCCGTAAAAGTCCTCCTGATCCCACCAGCCCGCGACGTTTAACGTCGGTACGGTCACCCGTTCCAAGTAGGGTATCACGGATTGCCTTTTCCAGAATGAATCGTAGTTGGGATGACGGACAAAGTCGTTCCAAGTCGGGATGCCGCCGTGCAAATAGTTACGATTGACGTTGGACAGCGGTCCCAACGCCAAATACCACTCGTAGGTGTCGTATTGATCGAATTTGAATTGCGTGACCACTTTACCGGTTTCCATCATGGCAGCATACTCGAATCCGTAACTCAAACGGAAAGCTCCGTTGTGATGGAAGTCGTCTCCCAAAAACATATCAGCGGGGGAGGCTTGAGGCGAAACCGCCTTCAGCGCGGGATGCGGATGCAACATGGCCATCACGGTCAGCCAACCGGGATACGAGGTCCCCACCATGCCGGCCCGACCGTTGTTGTTGGGAACGTTTTGCAGCAACCATTCGATCGTGTCGTACGCGTCGGTCCCTTCGTCGATTTCGTCGGCATCACCGCCGGCGTGAGGTTGCCGCAACATGACAAACTTTCCCTCGGATTGGTTGCGCCCGCGGATATCCTGTAACACCAGGATGAATCCTTCGCCGACATAAAGTTGACGGTTGGTCGCATCGGCCGCAACCTGTTCGGCCGTGGGGCCATCACCTCGGTTGTAGGGGGTTCGCGTGATCAAGAATGGCAACGGTTCGGTGTGGTTTCGCGGCCTGAAAATTTGCGTGAACAAGTGAACGCCATCACGCATCGGAATCATCGCGGTCGTTTTCTCAAGAACTTGTTGGGACGCATCTTGCGCATGGGCAACGAAAACCAATACAACCCAGACCCAGATCGTCGTCAAAACATTACACAATTTCATCTTTCGTTTAAAAGGGGACGCAGCTCTTTTCGAGAGGCGATGTAGTGTTATGATTGTCGCTTGCCGATTCCACCAAGGGAAGTTCCCATCAGGAATTATCTCTATGTCCGGCACCGAGCAATAGCGTGAATGCCACACTTCTAGACACGGGCGTTCATTGACTAACAGACCATCGCCAGACTCCAAATTGGACTTAATGAGCTGCGTCCCCTTTTCGTCGTCCTCGGCCGTCGCTCGTCCGCCCCCACTGAATGAGTTCGTGCTCTCGAAAAAGGAATTGTCAAAGTCGGCATTCATCTAATGGCATTGGAAAAGAGTGAGGTCATTGCTCGTTCCAACAACTGCCTCACTCATCGCAAGATTCAAGACGAGATTGATGTCCTATTGTCGGCTGCCTCCATTGCCCCTTCGCAATCGACTTTTGGGATTAGCTCGACTCTTGTCGGAAGGAGAAGTGCTCGGAACGCCGGCTCGATGGGGCGACGCTGACTTGAAACCGGAGATGCCTTGTCCTGGCAGCGTCAAGGAAATCGCCATCTCGTTATTCGTCTCATTGGACTCAGTGATTCGACCCTCGGGCGACATCGAAGTATCCGCGGCCGCGATGGGTGCATCGGCCATCGCCGTCAACTTAATGAGTTGGCCGGCCTTAAGTTTGGCGGGGTCGGCGACTTTTAGGACACCGGTCACCGATTTCTTGATCCCGTTGGGTGCGATCGACGTCACGAACCCGGACCATTGGTAGCCCGTTCCATTGCCCACGCGAATTCCATTGACAAATTGGATATTGGCCGCACCGTGACCGATGTTTTTCACATCAAATTGAAATGGAATTTCCCATTTCCCGTTCTTGTACGTCGGCGTGGCCGTCTTTTTGAAGTTTTCCACGATCAAATCCGGTTCCTCGTCCGTTGCTGCACCGGTGTTCAGGAGGATCTTCCGCAATTGCTTGCCTAGCGCCGGAGCGCCGCCTCCTTCTTTTCGATTGGTCAATACCACCATCACCATTCGCCTTTCGGGAACGCACCAGATGTAGCTACTGGCGCCAGGTTGTGCACCGTCTTTCGCAAACACTTGGACGCCGTTTTCGATGTCGACACCGCACCCCATGCAAAAAGACTTGTCCGACTCCACGCGGGTTGTCATCTTCTTCAGACTGGCAGGAGAAATGATTTTTCCATCGCAAAGGAGGATTCCGAATTTGAGCAGGTCCATGCCGGAACTTTCCAATCCGCCGCCGAATACCTTCCAGCTCAAAGTGTCGCGACTGATTTTCTTGTTGCCGCTGTTGACGTTTTTGGAATCGTTCAAGGTATAAAGAGATACCCTCGCCGGTCTGGGAACGCCGTTGTCTTCGGCGACCAAGGTGGCCAATCCACACGGAATCGAAATGTCACCCCGGACGATTTGTCGCACGGATTTTCCGGTGACGACTTCAAGTGCTGCAGCCCCCACATTGGGACTAATGGCTCGAGGTGCCGTGACCGGCCACCATCAGCAAGGCGATGAAGCCGGCGATCAATGTCGTCCAATTGCTTTTCATGAGTATTCTCCAATTCATAAACGAGTTTAAACAAAAAACGGAAAGTGTGTTGAGAGCCCGCTGCCTTCATCGTGGAACTCGCCAAACTGCCCGATGTGGCGACAAAAAATGAAAAAAAATGAAAAGGGGACGCAGCTCTTTTCGCGAAGCGATGTGGAGATATGATGTTTGATTGCCAATTTGACCAACTGAATTACCCGTCAGGATTTTTCTCCGTGTTTAAAATCAAGCGGTAGCGCGAATGCCACACTTCCCGACGAGACGATTTAATGAGCTGCGTCCCCTTTTCTGGTTGTGGCCAATGGTGCTTGCCATAAGTGTGAGTGCGTTCGCTCAGCAAGCGGATCGATCGCAGTTGCCCGTTGGCGCGGCGCCGACTCCGATTGCAGTGCCACATTTTCCTGACCGCCTGCACGCGCTAGTATTCCGAAATTGGAACGTCGTCGACACCCAGCGAATCGCCAAAGTGGTAGGCGCCACACCCGAGCAAATCTCGGCAATCGGCCAGTCGATGGGATTGCCGCCACCCCAACCAGTGCCCGACGAGTACCGCCAGCGAATGTACTTGACGGTGATCCGCCGCAATTGGCATTTGTTGCCATACGATCAGCTGCTGGACTTGCTGGAGATGACGCCCAGCGAATTGGCTTTTATCCTGCGTGAAGACGATTTCTTTTGGGTGAAGCTCGGCCAGCTTAAACCCAACTGCCCGCCGATTCGCTACGAGGAACCGACCACTGCTACGAGTCAGGCAGCCGAGCACATCAAGTCGATCGTCGTCAACGCATTCGGCGATGAGCTGACCCAATTGGCCGCACCTCGATTCCAGTTCATTCGTGACTTGAGCGCGCCGCTGACCGCCACCAACCGTCCGGCAAACATACACGAACAAGCCACGCCGCCCGATCCGCTCAGCGCCTCGCCACGATTCATCTACTCGTACGTTGCGCCGTTCGGCGACCCGCTGCTCGATGAGCGAATCGATCCGTTTCCAGACGGATTGCTCGACCGGCTAGCTGCGGTCGGAGTCAATGGCGTATGGCTGCACGTTGTGCTGCGCGACCTTGCGCCGGGTGGAAACGACTTTCCTGAATTCGGCAAGAACCACGAAGTTCGGCTGGCCAATCTGCGGAAACTCGCCCAGCGGGCCGCTCGACATGGCATCGGTGTCTATTTGTACATCAATGAACCGCGTGCGATGCCCAATTCCTTTTTCAAGAACCGCACCGAAATGGCGGGCGTCGTCGAAGGCGATTTCACGGCGATGTGCACAAGTTCTCCGACGGTCCGCAACTGGCTCCGCGATTCGCTAGCGCATGTATTTCAAGAAGTTCCTGAATTGGCCGGCGTGTTCACAATTACCGCGTCCGAAAATCTCACGAATTGTGCGTCTCACGGTCAGCAAGATGCGTGTCCCCATTGCCGCAGCCGATCGGCCGCAAAGATAATTGCCGAAGTCAACACGGCAATCCGCGATGGCGTTCACCGCTCAAAACCCGATGCCAAAGTTATCGTGTGGGATTGGGGTTGGAATGGACACGGTGATGCGACCGATCACATTGCGGTCATGCCCGAAGAGACTTGGCTTATGTCGGTCAGCGAATGGGGCTTGCCGATCGAGCGTGGCGGCATCAACTCGGCGATTGGTGAATATTCGATGTCGGCGGTTGGACCAGGACCGAGAGCGCTCAAGCATTGGCGGTTGGCGAAACAGCGAGGATTGAAGACGGTTGCCAAAGTTCAATTCAATAACACCTGGGAATTGGCTGCCGTGCCGTACCTGCCGGTGCTCGATTTGGTGGCCGAGCATTGCCGCAACCTCGCGTTGGCAGGCGTCGATGGGATCATGTTGAGTTGGTCGCTGGGCGGTTTCCCGTCGACGAATCTCGAGGTGGCTCAACGATTTAAAGTGGAACCGACGCCGGAGATCGATGCAGTATTGATGGACCTGGCCCGCGAGCACTATGGAGTCGACGGTGCCGCCGATGCGCGGGCCGCCTGGCGATTATTCAGTGCGGCATTCCGCGAGTATCCTTTCGACGGAAGCCTGGTTTACAACGGACCACAACTGCGGGGACCAAGTAACTTGTTGTTTTTGCAGCCAACCGGTTACCCGGCGACGATGACCGGATTTCCGTACGACGATCTCACGTCGTGGCGCGGTCATTATCCGGTTGACGTTTTCATTGGACAATTCGAACGGCTTGCTGGCGGGTGGAATGACGGGCTCAAACGTCTTCAACGAGCCGTCGCCGCAACGCCCAATGAGCTTCGTGCCGACGCCGAAGCGGATTTGCGCGTCGCCGAGGCAGCGGGCCTGCATTTCCAGTCGGTCGTCAACCAGGCCAGGTTTGTTGCCTTGCGCGATCAATGCAGCAAGTCGGACGTGACCGCCGGAGAGAAACGAGCTGCCGTCGACCAAATGAAATCGATCGCCGACGACGAAGCCCGCCTTGCGCGCCGCATGTTCATTTTGACATCTCAAGATTCACGCATCGGTTTCGAGGCCGCCAATCAATATCTTTATTTGCCCACGGACTTCGTCGAAAAAGTACTCAATTGCCAATGGATTATCGATCAGCTTGATCGATGAACATGGAAGAGGTTGTCCGAAAGGGGTGCAATCCCATTTTGCGCCGGGTATTGGGCGTATCAAGGTGATTAGGGGCTTGGAGTTTCTGGAAAATGAAAAGGGGACGCAGCTCTTTTCGCGAAGCGATGAGGAGATATGATGGTTGCTTGCCAATTTGACCAACTGAATTACCCGTCAGGATTTTTCTCCGTGTTTAAAATCAAGCGGTAGCGCGAATGCCACACTTCCAGACGAGACGATTTAATGAGCTGCGTCCCCTTTTCTGGTTCAGCCGCAAAGCGTTCAGCGAAATTTCGCCTCGAAGAGTTGCTTACTCATGGTAATCCGTTGTGGACATCCCGCCCCATGGTCCGCCTCGCTTTCCATATGTCATCGTGCCGGCATCCGGGTGCCATTGGATGTGGTACCCTTGCTCTTCCAACAGTGATTGAAGTGCGAATGCGCGGCCACGGAATACCCGCGACCTCGCAAGCTCAATACGGCTTACAACCAGCGCCTACTGACACCTTTGCTCTGTCGGCGCGATACGGGCCGTTCTGGGCAGTTCCAAAAGATAGCGATCCCCGGCCAACCGTCGTTAATTGGACTTGTCCCCTGGTCGGCTATTCTATCCTTGCTCCGTAGCCTTCCATGTCGAGTCGTTCGGCGTCAATTTGTCGATCTGCAGCGGCCTGATGTAGAATCCATTGGGCGCTTGGCGGCAGCGCAGCCTCAATGGACTGGAGGGGCGCGGCGGATTGGTATCTGTACCTGAAGTTCCGACCAAATAGCTCGGTCATATGGTGACCGCACCTACTGTTCATTTCGCACAATTCCACGAGGTCTTTTAGTAGCAGACGCAGCCATTTCGAATCCGGCGTCGCATCGAAAATGGGGAACAGTGTAGACCAAAGCCTCGTACAGAATTCCGTCCAACTGGTGGCCTGCGCAAGCTTCGAATCAGGTTGAACGCCGGCATTTTGCAGATGATAAAGCGTCAAGATGCAGGCATGGCGCAAGAATGTCGCTTCCCAGATGGCAAGTGCGTCTTCCCACTTCTTCTCAACATCGATGCGCCTCTGTGTTCCGACTTCGCCAACCCATTGACCGTGACGGTCTGAAGGAGGCGGGGGCATCGGAGGCAGGCGGACGGGCCGCGGCTGGTTCACATCAAATAAGTTGTCATCGTTACAGGACTCTGTAGCCAAAACCGATCACCTCCGCTTTTACTTTATCTTCAGGCAACAAGGGGATAAGTCCAATTTATGGCCTCGATTTTTGTCGAACATCTCGTTTCGAATGTTGGTTCGGTTCACGTCATGAAAAATAATGTCAGTGTTCACGGGTTGCGAATGCGTCGCCCACGTTTTCAGGGGGTCAGGCACATTTTCGGCGGTTCCTGCGACATTTAAGGATCAATAGTTGGGCCGAAAATGAGCCAGACCCCGGCTCGTGAACCGTTACGAAAATAATGCCGCCGGCGCGATGCGTGCCGTTCTTGGCATTCCCAAAAAATAGCCAACCCCCGGCTTATCGTCAATAATTAAACTACTCCGTTCGGCAGACTGTTGAAAAATGTGCATAGGCGTTTATTGAAACGGAATGGCACAAGCCGCCCAGTAATTCGGCGTGCGGATGTTAACGCAACCGGACGGCTAGCGCCGTACCGCTACTTTTTCGGCGGGCTATGAGCCTCTCGGCATAAGGTAATTATCGCTTGCGTTAGCCGATGGCGCTACCCGTGGGTTAATAGTCTGTTGAAAAGTGACCTGACTCAATAACCATACCGAATGTTATTCCAGCGAACGCGAAAATCCAGCCGAAATCAACTCTCGCAATGTTGGGTCCCCGCCTTCGCGGGGATGATTGGTCCTTTGTCAACGGTCTACTAAATGGGTCATCAATCCGACGGTTGGGCGATGGCGGCGGCGATGGTTTGAAAGAAGCGCTTCCACCACGCGTTGTCTTCGTCGGCGAACTTCCGGCGGACTTGGACGATAACCAGATTCTGTTGGAGGTCGACGACCATGATACACCCGGAAAACGACCCGTGCCCGATTGTCTGCGGACTGAACAACAAGTCTTCAGGATTCTTCGAATCGGTCGGAGCGTCCGGTTTGAGGTGACGTATCCATTGGAGGCCGAGGCCGTAGCTCTCGGGGGCTCCCGGCACCGACAGGGGCTTGGGCAGCAGTTCGTCAAATGTCTCCGGTGAGATGAACTCGAGTTCCCCGTAACTGCCACGATTGGCCAACCACTGTCCCAAGATCCCCAGCTCCCTGGCCGTGAACTCTCCACCGGAACTTGCGTTCCCCAACACGACATCGCCAAATCCCAGCGGCTGGAATAAGTGATCGTGATACAAGCGCACGGCGCTCTGTCCCGAAACGATTTCCATCGCCTTGGCCACCAGCTCGAACCCCAAGCCGCAATATTTGTATTCCTTTCCCGGCGTTATGACGTCGATCCCGTTCAAAATGATATTCTCCAAATCCGGATTTCGCATTCCGCCGAATTCGCCAAAGCCCGATAGCCCGGCCGTGTGATTCAAGCACTGACGAAACGTCGGCACGTGCGGGTCATCGCGGGGATAGTCTGGAAACACAGTCGAAAGCGGTGAGTCGAGTTCGATCAGATTTTGGTCGAGGAACTGGCTGAACATGATGCCGGTGACCGATTTGGTGAGCGAAGCAATCCAGCAACGATAAGTTTTGTCGATTGGAACTCCATTGGCGTCGTGCCCAAAGGCTTCGTGCGTGATGATCACTCCGTTTCGGGCGACTAGCGTCACGAACGGCTCGTCGGTGGCTTCAACCCACTGTTGGCAGAATTGGTCGATCGTCTTTTTGGCAGTGGCAGGCACGCCGGCTTCGGTGCTCGATCCGTCGTGCAGCACCGGGGCGGCCGTGGCTCGAGCGCGAGGTGGTTGCAGCGCATGGACTCGATCGCTCAAGCCCAACACTTCTAGTTTGAGCGCCAAACGGTAATCCTCGTTGAGTACTCCGGTCGTATCAACGAATCGGGCCGGATGTCCCAGCGGCTTGGATTCGGCGATTCCGGCGGCGAGGATGGCGCCCTTTTCGCTGTCGATAAACCCCCGGGTCAGAAACTCTTTGGCGGCGGCATTGAATTCGGATGTGTGTTCCGGCCAAGCTGGCGGCGCATTGGGGCCGGGGAAATTCGGAAGCTCGACGGTTAAATCGGGTACAAACCCGTTCTCAATCTTTTTTGGAAACGCATAAAACGTTAGCGATCGGTGAAACGGTGTCCCGTTGGGCGCTGTCCCCTCGACCCACGCCATCCAGCGGCCCGCCTTGTTGGGTTCATCGGCTTCATTCAAGTCGCCGTCGAACCAACGCACTCTGAACGAGACGTCGCCGCCCAGTCGGCGAACTTCGTCAACATCCCGCCAGATGATGCGCAGCGCCGCGCCGACTTGGAAAATCCAACCCCCAAAACGAGATGGAATCAATTCTTGTTCCTGGAATTGACGCCGCGCCGCCGCCAACTCGTCGTCGGTCGGCTGCCCCCAAGCCCGAGTTCCTCCGGATGAAATCGCTGACGCTAAAACCAAAACGGTGAGACAACTCACTAGCCATTGATCATCGGTCCGCGAAAGGAAAGTCTGTGAATTCTGGAATCGCGAGCGAAATCGGTGGATCGTCATGGGACTTTCGTACTGGAGTGGGGAGTTGCGATATTGGCACCATTCTAACTCGAGCGAACCGAGGCAGGTCCCGGAAACCGCTTGATTGCGTCGCCGGCTAATTTGAAAAAAGTCGTCTACATCTATTGCCAATGTTTGTCGGTCTGGGACAGACCGACCTACAGTAGTTTGCTAGTCATTCGTTGTCGGGCTGGGACAGACCGACCTACAGTAGAGTCGCCCACGGCAGGCGGATCGAGCCCCTCCCAGAACCGAGTATCAGCGTTTACGCTTGACGGATGCCTGTTAACAGCCCGTTGAAAAAGAAGCGGAACGGCGCGAGCCGTCCGGTTGCATTGGCATCCACATTTCCAATTACCGGGCGGCTTGCGCCGCTCCGCTCCCATAAACACTTGTGCACACATTTTTCAACAGTCTGTTAACCTGTCCCGTTCGACAACTGCGCGCCGTTCATTTCGTTTCTTGCCATTCAACAGGATCATGAAGGACAAATGTTGCACGACCGCCAAACGTTATTTCTGAAGGGGCCCATAGGAGCGGCGCTTTTTCGGCTGGCTGTCCCGATCATATTGGGCAACGTTCTGCAGACTGGATATCAGTTGACCGACGCTTTTTGGGTCGGCCGACTGGGCGCAGCTGCCGTCGCGGCGGTGTCGGTAAGTTTTCCCGTGACATTCTTGGTGATCACGTTGGGATCGGGGTTGGCGATCGCGGGTGCGACGCTATCGGCTCAATACATGGGCGCCGGTCGCCAGCAGATGGTGAATCATGTTGCAGCGCAGACGATGACCATGGTCGCTATCACTTCGGTCGTTTTGGGCTCGGCTGGTTTCACATTATCGCCGCATTTTCTGCGATGGCTGGGGGTGGCCCCGGATGTGTTTCGAGGCGCTTTAAGTTTCATGCGCGTTTCGTTCATCGGGATCATTTTCGTTTTTCTGTATGCCATGTTTCAAGCGTTAATGCGAGGGATTGGTCAAACGAAAGTCCCATTACTGATCGTGTTCGGGACGGTGTTGCTGAATGTGGTACTCGATCCGCTGTTTATTTTTGGTTGGGGACCGCTTCCGCCCCAAGGCGTCATGGGAGCTGCGCTGGCGACGCTGGCCACTCAGGGGCTGGCGGCGTTTTTGGGATTATCGATCTTTCTGCGTGGTCGGCACGGCATTCAATTGAGGTGGCGAGATTTTCGGCCCGACTTGCCCTACGTCAAGCGGGCATTTCTCCTTGGTTTTCCCGGATCGATCGAGCTTTCTACGCGCGCGCTAGGTTTGATCGTAATGTCGTTCCTGGTGGCGAGTTTCGGAACGTTGACCATTGCCGCGTACGGTGTCGGAGCGAATATTCTGCAATTCGTTACGATTCCAGCCATGGGCTTGTCGATGGCGGTCTCGACACTGGTTGGACAAAACATCGGCGCGGGCAATTTGCATCGTGCCGCACGCGTCGCCACACTGGGCGGCACTTGCGGATTTGTCATTCTTTCGGGTGCAGGAATTCTGGCCTTTGTATTTGCGCCAAACTTGGTGACATTTTTCATACCGCGGGATCCAGAAGTTATTGCTCAGGGAGCTCAGTTCATTCGTACGATGTGTTTGACTTGGGGTGGCATCGGCGTGCAACTGTGCATGGTGGCCGCTTTTCGCGCTTCGGGAAACATGCTGACGTCGATGGTGCTCGCGCTCGTTTCGCAGTGGATGCTGCAGTTTCCGCTGGCTTACGTTCTTTCGAAGCACACCGGACTTCAAGCGGCAGGGTTGTGGTGGTCGTTTCCGGTAACAAACGTCGTCGTTGCGATCGTCGCGGCGGGTTGGTTTTCCCAGGGCGGCTGGAAGAAAACGCGGCTGACTGACGAAGACAGGCAGATTACTAAAGTCACAGACGAAACGATCGTGGAAGAGGGACTTCGTTAGAAAGGCTTTAGAAAAACGAGTTCACGAATATACGGATCTTCGACGCTGAATAGAGACGGACGCGGAATTTCACAAATGGGGCGGCTACATCTTTAGCTAATTTTTGTCCGGCAGGGACTGCCAGACCTACTGCAGGGACTGCCAGACCTACAACGAGTTAGCCCAATATCGAAATGGCCATAGGGGGCTAATTTAACAAATGGTGCGGCTACATCTTTGGTCAATTATTGTCCGGCAGGGACTGCCAGACCTACAACGAGTTAGCCCAATATCGAAATGGCCATAGGGGGCTAATTTAACAAATGGTGCGGCTACATCTTTAGTCAATTATTGTCCGGCAGGGACTGCCAGACCTACAGCAGGGACTGCCAGACCTACAGCAGGGACTGCCAGACCTACAGCAGGGACTGCCAGACCTACAGCAGGGACTGCCAGACCTACAGCAGGGACTGCCGGACTTACAGCAGGGACGGCCAGAGCTACAGCAGATTAGCCCATTACGGGAGAATAAGCCAATTGTCGATATGCTTCCAAAGTGACATCGAGTTCCTCGAGGTTAACCCATTCATCGGCGGTGTGGGCTTGTGCAATTTGTCCTGGGCCCAGAACGATTGCGGGCCAGCCAGCTGCGCAGAACAACGCGGCTTCGGTCCAAAAGTCTACGTCGGGTCCGATCTCGATCGAGCATTCGGCGAGTAATGCAGTGATGTCACCGCAGCTTTGGTTGCCCGTGGAAGATGTCGAATGCGCTTGGCCGGTGGCTGGTTTATCCTTTCCCGGAGGTTTTTTCGAGTCCTTTCGAATCCCGTCGCTGCCGAGCCAGCTAAACGACGGTCCCAGGAACGTGGTTTGCCACTGGACGTCGTTTGACCTCGGTAGATTTGTAAGGTCCCTCAATAGTTGCTCGCAATCGATCCCGGCCGGCGGCCGAGCACTCCAGCGAAGTTCACCTCGATCGGCGACCATATTGTTCTTGATCCCGCCGGAAATCGTACCGATGTTAAAGCATAAATCGGCATCGCCACCGAGTTGTCGCTCGATCTGTTCGACTTTTTGCAAGGCCGCAGCCGACCATTGGACCATGTCGTGAACCGCACTTCGGCGACGAGATTTGGGAGCCGAAGTGTGCGATGCGGCGCCGACAAAATCACCTTTGACCGACAGGTAACCGCGATGGCCCAGAACGGCTCGACCGCCAGTCGGTTCGGCGACGATGGTTAGTCGCGGCGGTGATCCGGTGAAGGTGTCGATGAAATTCGCAACGCAGCAGCTTTCGCTCCCCTCTTCGTCGGTCGTGAACAGAATCGCCAGAGGCGCCTCGGACGTCGTGGCCAGCTCCAACAGGCAGGCCGCTGCCCCCTTGATATCGCAAACACCCAAGCCGATCGCGCGACCGTCGCGAATCAGTAACCGATGTGGCTCACCACTCCAGCCGCCGGCAGCTGGAACTGTATCCAGATGAACGTTGAACAAGACGTCGGGCTTTCCCCGGGTCGCGTGCCAACTGATGCGACCGGCGCCGTGATCGATCGTCTGCATGTCGAAACCGCGCGGTCGAACGGTCGAATCGAGAAAGTCGAACAGTGGATCGCTCATCGCCAAGGCCCGCGGCGGATTCTGCGTGTCGAAGCTGACCAGCCGGGCCAGCAGATCGAGCAAGCTCGATTGGCTCACGGCTGCGGGACTCCGTTGATTTTGGCGGACAGCCGGGAACTTTGGCCAACGAGTTTGATGAAGCCCTGGGCCTCGACCGGGGTCCAGGTACAGGATTGGGCGTAGACGGAGTCTTTGTCACGGAGAATATGCGGGCTATCGATCGCCGTTGCCAAAACGCTGCCGCCGGACGATTCGAGCGTGACCGTGCCGCCGACATTTCGGTTCGCGCTGCGACAGATATGCTTCGAGATCGAACTTGTGCGGTTCGTAGAAAAAGCCTCCGTAGACGAGTTCGGCCCAACGTTGAGCGATGGTCTGACGGAATTGATTTTGCCAACGAGTTAACACGGCGTCCTGAAGGGCTCCGCTGGCAGTCAACAGCGCCGTGATGCCAGGACATTCAAAGGCGATTCGGCCCTTGAGTCCCACGCACGTGTCGCCGGTGTAGATATGTCGGCCCACGCCGTATTGGGCGAAGTTATCGTTAAGCTGAGCCAGAATTTCCGGTCCCGGCAACTCGCGATTGTCCACCGCGACTGCGACACCTTGCTCAAAGCGGATTTTGACGATCAGTG
The DNA here is from genome assembly GCA_963803365.1 of uncultured Planctomycetaceae bacterium. Lineage (GTDB taxonomy): Bacteria > Planctomycetota > Planctomycetia > Pirellulales > Pirellulaceae > JANMEB01. The sequence continues at coordinate 176,647 of CAWDMH010000031.1, read as the reverse complement.
GCCGGCGCGGCCAGGCCTCAGCGGGCTTGCACCACTTCCAGACATCGGCCGGAGGCGATTGAAACTCGTCGATCGCGCCACCGGATGCCGTCACACCTAGGATGTTTTCGTTGATCGAGTACTTCGACGTCGAGGAGCGGACGGTGATGCCGGCTTCGGTCAGCAGTTTGATTTCGTACTCGCGGGCTTTTTGCGTTTTGGCTTGCAAATCGCGAACGGGCGCGACGACTTCATAGTCGCCCAAGCTGAACACGGTTTGATCGAACCGCAACTGGTCGTTGCCCATCGCTGTGCAGCCATGCGCGAATTTCCTAGTGCCGACCGCGTCGCAGACTTCCAAACTTTTGCGAACGATGACATAGCGATCGGAGCAGAGCAGCGGATATTGGCCTAACATTTTTGCCCCGCTGAATACCAACGGGATAACGAACTCGCTCCACAGTGGTTCGCTGGCGTCGACCGTCCAATGTTTGGCAGCGCCCAACTCGGAAGCCCGCTGCTCGATGTATCGTCGTTCGTCGCTGCTGACGCCGCCGGTATCGACAAAGACGGTATGGACGTCAAACCCCCTTTGCCGCAATTCGTACAGGCAATAGCTCGTGTCGAGCCCGCCGGAAAACGCCAAAACAATCGCTTCAGCCATCAAGTTTCATCAAATTAAGGGCGGTTGTTCATTTCACACTCAGCCGCGAACAGGCGCTATTATTCGTTTTGAGCCGCAGAATTCAATCGGCATGGTGTTTGGGTGAACGCCGATTTCTGACGGAACCAGCAGGGCGAGCAAGCGAACTGAAAGGATGAATTTGCGATAATTCACCGGTGTGGCGCCTAGCAGACTGTTGAAAAATGCGTGCACAAGCGTTTAGGATCGCACGCACAATAACTTCCCGGTTTTGTCGACCCTCTCCTTAAGCCTCTCCCGTAAGGGCGAGGATTTACGGCGAAGTTATTTTGCGTCCGATCTTTATTGTAGCGGCGCGGCGCAAGCCGCCCGGTAATTCGCCATGCGGATGCCAACCCAACCGGACGGTTCGCGCGGTTCCACTTACCTTTTCAAAGGGCTGCTAGTGCTTTGTCAGGTCTTAGAATTGGGGTTGTGTGCCACTGGCTTCGCCAGTGCGGGTCGGCAATACACGGCAATACACGACGCTCATGTACACTGGCACAGCCAGTGGCACCCCAAAATTAAAACTTGACACGGCACTAGTTGGGTTTACGGTTAGTCGAGCCAATGACGTGGAGCTGTCCAGTTACGCGCCGCCGATTTGACAATCCAACAGCCGCATCATGATTGCTTTCTGTACATGAAGCCGGTTTTCGGCCTCGTCGATCGCCACACAATAGTCGGCGTCCATAACGGCATCGGTCGCTTTAACGTTGCGGCGAAGCGGCAGGCAGTGGCTAAACAGGGCTCCGTTCGTCAAGCGCCATTTTTTGCTCGTCAACGATGAAGTGCCTCAAGTCCTTGCGCCATTCCCACTCATCGTCGGGCCGGCCGAAACGCGGAAGGGCGCCCCAACTCTTGGCATAGACCACGTCGGCGCCGGCATAGGCCGATTCAATATTGTGTGAAATCGTCAAGGAACGACCGTGGATCGCTGCATTCTGCCGAGCCGCGTTCACAAACTGTTCGTCCAACAGATACTCTTCACTCGGACACAGCAGCGTCACGTCCATACCGAACTTGGTGGCGATGAGCAGCGCCGAATTGGCGACCGCCGTGTTGAGCGGTCGCGGATGCCAAGTCCACGTGAGCAAATACTTCTTGCCGCTCAACTCGCCTAGCCGCTGCTGCAGCGTGAGAACGTGAGCCATCTCCTGGCACGGATGAACAATCGTTTCCATGTTTACTACGGGGACCTGGGAGTGTTGGGCCAAGGCTCGAATGAATGGATCGGTCCGATCATACGACCAGTCTTGAAAGCGTGGGAAGGCTCGCAGCGCGATCAAGTCGCAATAGCGCGACAGCACGCGCGGCGACGTCGGCGATGTGCTCCTCGGCTTCGCCATCCATCACCACACCCGCATTGAACTCGAGCGGCCAAGCATCTTTCCCCGGCTGAAGCACAATCGCCAAACCACCCAGTTGATGCACCCCGAGTTGGAACGAAGTGCGCGTCCGCATCGAAGCATTAAGAAACAGCAGCGCGACCGAGCGATTGCGAAAACAAGTCTGAATGGGCGAACGCTTCAATGCCGCCGCCGCGTCCAGAATCGACTGCAACTCGACTTGGGTCCAATCCTGAGTCGTGAGAAAATGCCGCATGACTTCGTCTACTTTCAGTGTTGAGTTAGGATCGCCCGACAAATAACTTCTCGATTTTGTTGACCTCCACCTAACCTCTCCCGGAAGGGAGAGGATTTCGGCCAAAGTTATTCTGCGTGCGATCGTTACCGCCCGTTGAAAAACAGCGGAACGGCGCGAGCCGTCCGGTTGCGTTGGCATCCTCACGGCCAATTACCGGGCGGCTTGCGCCGCGCCGCTACAATAAAGACCCGTGCACATTTTTCAACAGCCTGTTAGCGATCGGCGCGGTTCAATCATCGTTCGTTGCCGTAGAACGGTGAAATTCCGCCAGCGAATCGGTCTGGATAGATTATCGGCGCTTCCGGTATACTTGCCACCACACGCTGGTAGTGGGGACCTTACAGTAAGCGGCCATCCTTAGCCGTGAGGGTCGCCCGCAAAACAACTTCCCGATTTTGTTAACCCTCACCTTGACTCTCCCGTGAGGGCGAGGATTTAAGGCGAAGTTATTTTGCGTGCGATTCTTGTGTGTCGGGCAGAGACTGCCCGACCTACAGTAAATGGCCTCGCTACGCACACGCTCACAACGACGACAAGGAAGTCACTGTGGCCCGCGCCGTCCAAAGCCGCTCCTATTCCCAACCCTGTCTGGGCGTTGTCGTTCCGCTGTGGAACGAAATTGAGACGCTACCAGAATTGCATCGGCGGTTGGTCACGGCGCTTCTAGAGATTGACTGTAGTTGGCGGATTCTTTACATCGATGACGGCAGCGAGGACGAGACGCCGGTGTTTGTTCGGTCGCTTCAGGAATCGGACCATCGAATTCAACTGATTCGACTCTCGCGCAATTTCGGACAGCCGGCGGCCATCGCAGCTGGTCTGGCGGAGTTTGAGGGCGATTGTGCCGTGGTGATGGACGGTGATTTGCAAGACCCTCCGGAATTGATCCCTCCGTTGTTTGATCGCTGGAACGCCGGCAGCAATGTGGTGATTGCGCAGGCGGTCGCGAGCCGAACGTGGTCTGCGAGGCTTCGCGCTGCGAGCATTCCATACCGTGTTTCGGTACTTGGCCGACGTGGATATCCCACCCAATACGGGCACTTTTTGTTTGTTGGATCGCGCCGTCGTGGCAGCGATCAACGCGATGCCCGAGGCGCAGCAGGTTTTTTCCAGGGCTTCGAGCGCGGGCGGGATTTGCTCAAAGCTCGATCGAATACGATCGGCCTGATCGAGCCGCCGGAACGCACAAGCAAAACGCGCGACGATTGTTTCGATACGCCACCGATGCCGTCTTTAGCTATTCGTTCAAGCCGCTTCGAATGATGACGATGTTCGGAGCAACGTTGTGCTTGGCGGCCTTGGTCTTGGCGACGTTTTTCTGCGCAAAACGCCTGCTGGGCTGGGAAGTCGCCTCGTTGGGCTTCACGACGTTGACTTGCTGCGTGCTTGGACTAGGCGGGTTCCAACTCATTTCGTTGGGGATATTGGGTGAATACATCGGGCGGATTTACGAAGAAGTCAAACGTCGGCCGCCCTACTTTCTGATCGACGACCAAGCCAAGACGGACTCGCAAGACGAGGGAGCGCGGCGGAACGCGGCGTAAGTCGATGGGGGCGGGAAGTCTTGTGCGGCTTTTTGTCGGTAGGGGGCAAGGCCGGAATTCCACACAAACGACAATGACCCGAGATCGAAATGCTGCTGACGCCCCGCGCACAGGCTCCGCTTGGGCGCTGGTCACCGTTGTGGCAATCTGTTGCGGCATTGGGTTCTATGCCGTGTGGCTAAACCATTTGGTCTACCAGCATCGGCAGCCGATTTTCGATTCGATGAGCTACTATTCGAAGCTCTATCGCACAATGTCGACGGTGCGCCACCAAGGAATCATTGCAGCCGTCATCGAATCATTGAGCGGATCCAACACCGTAGCGATGCCGTTTTTGATTGGTTCGATTTTGGGGCCCATTGTCGCGCCGTCGCGCGCGATCGGCGTCTGGATTCAAATCTCTGAACTGATGTGGATGGCATGCTCTCTGGTCATCTATTTTCAAACAGCAAAACGGTTGTCGGCGGGCTATGCGGTATTGTTCTCGATGCCATTCTTGTCGCTTGCTCGGTTGTATGGGGAAAGCGGCGGGCTGTCAGATTTTCGCATGGACCTAAGTCTGTTGTTGATGTATGCGTCGACCTGCCTGTGGTATCTGATTGCGACTTCCACACGAAGACCGCGCGACTTTTGGATGCTGGGAATCGTGGCCGGGGTTGCCGCGCTGTTTCGCGCGACGGCCCCGGTTTATTTGCTGGCGGCGCTGCTTCCCATCGTGTTACTCGACCTATTAAGGTCCGATCGTCGTCGACAGTTTGCGATGTTGTTGATGAAGTCCCTGATTGCAGCGAGTGTCGTAGCACTTTGGTTTTACATCGTTGATTTCAACTATCTTTATTACTACTACGCGGTTTGGAACACCGACGCCCAGGCCAAACTTCCATGGGCACAGTCGATTCGACATGTCGAGTTCGCCGTCAAGCACATTGGGGCCATGATGGCGGTGTGGCTGATGATCGCTTACATCGTCATTTTCACACAAGCGAGTTTGTTCAGGAGACTTCGCGGCCCATGGGTTGGATTATCGAGGATGTGTGCGGCCAATGATTGTCGACCGTTGTGGATGGGGATTGTCCCGCTGGCGATGCTGGTTTTCGGCGGAGCAGGGGAGAATCCGTATGTCAGCATCCCGGCGGCGTTCGGTCTACTGTTGGCCGCGATCATTCCATTAGCGCACGTGTCGCTGCTGCCCAGGTCGAGCTGGCGGCGTTGGTCGTTGGTGACCGCCACCGCGGGTTGCTTTTTGGCAGCGTTCGTTCACGGGTACCAGCGTCACTTGCCGGGGCCGTTTCATTCGATGCAGGCTCACCAGCAGGTCTTACAATCGATCATCGACGACTCGCACCGGTTGGGCAGAACCAGTGCCAGTTACGCTGCGCTGCATCTCTATCAACTCAACGCGACCAGTTTGCAAAACGTGTTGTTGTTCGACCGCCCGGACGCAACGACGAACATTTCCCGAACGATTTGCGACGGTGTTCAGTTGATGCCTAATCAAACTTTCTTTCGCCCCGCAGTTGCCGATTGGCAGGACGTCCCCGGAGGCGACGACGACCAGAAGGAATCGGCGCTGTTGGCGATCGCCGAAACAACCGTCGACTACTTGATCGTTCCCGAGCCAGATTCCGCGGCACAATTGGCGAGTTTCGTCCCCCATTTTGTCATCAACCGCCACATCGAAAGACTGCGCCGGCACTTGGTCAACTCTGGTCGCTGGACGCCAATCACGCAGCCGATCGTCAACGGCGCAATGGAGACCGTCCGGGTTTGGCGCAACATCGGCAAGACGAATCGAATTGCTCATTTAACGAAGCCACGCGCACTCGAAAGATGAAACGCTTTGGACTGGTAGCCGACCAGTCGTGATCCCGCAGGGGCAAGCCCAACGGAGATCGGAAAGCGATTGTTCATCGGGGCAGTCTCGGGATCGAGTTAGATACGAGAGTTACGCTGCGCTGGGTCTTCACAGCCCGTTAAAAAAACGACTAATATCAATAACTGGACCGAACGTCATTCCCGCGAAGGCGGGAATCTAGCGGAAATCAACTCCCGCTATGCTGGATCCTCGCCTTCGCGGCGATGACAGAACCCTTTTTCGACAGGCTGTTAAGGGGTCGTGGTATGGAGGCCCCACTGCTTTTCCAGCGTCTCGATCACTTCGTTGACTTGGGCGATTTCCGTTGAAACAAAGCCGCGTTGAAGGCCGTCGCTGGCGGTTTCAAGAAAGTCTGACTCAACAGCGTCAAACATTCTTCGCATCTCGTCGCGCCGTCGATGGGGATCCTCTTTGACGGCCGCGATCAATCGACGCAGCCGCCACCACAAAGATTGCGGTTGGAACGAATCGATCGGTGCTTTGTCCGCCGCGACCACATTCAGCCCGGCCGTGCCGACGGCCGCAGCGGTCTCCGGAATCGCTTCGTCGAATGAGTAAGCGATGTAAGCACTGCAGCACGGCGGACCGTAAGCCGTCCAGACTAAGGGCAGTGCGTCCGACGTAGACGGAAATTCGATGACCACCGAAGTCGCCGTGTTTCCCCAGGTGAACCCGGCAGGCGAATCGTGCATGCAAATCGTTTGAAAGTCCGGCAAGAAAGGATGGAACTGCGGACCTTGTAAAAACGTATCTTCGTAGTGGTCCCGCAGCATCGCCATCATCGCGTCCAAGTACATGGAACCTCGGCGGTCGTGCAGCATTTGCTGCGACCGCATCCAGCGTAGCTGAGACACTTGCCGCGAATAGTGTTCGTGATCGCCGTAACACAGGGCGAAATCAAAATCCTGTTTGCCGCTTCGCCACCATCCTTGGGCTTCGGCAAACTGTTCGAGGTCCTCGCTGGCGGCGGTCCATTGACGGCGAATCGTCGGCTGATTGGAAATCGAGCTAACGCCGCTGCTGATTCGCTCGGCGACCCATCTCCGCCCCGCCGTTTCCAGCACCCATGCTTCGTTTCGATCGGCGACCAGGAACGCGTTGTCGTAGCTGCCGGCCTCGTGATCTAGCCCTGGCACGCCGGAGCCCCATTGCCCGAACGCTTCCAACAACTCGGCCACGACTCGGACGAACTCTTCCGCCGTACGACAGCGTTCCAAACCCAAGCGCAACAAGTCCATCCCGGTCAAGCCCAGCGGCTGGCGTCCCCGATCGACCCACAAGGCACGCGTGAAGATAGCCGTATTTCCGGCCACGACGCCGGCTTCGTTCATGCCCGTCTCGTAGCCCCAACACCAATACGGCCGGCAACCGATCGTGGCCAAAATGCTGGGTGGCTGCGCAACTTCGACGTACGAGCAAACGACTTTCTCGCCCGGTTCCCGCGGTCCACCGGCGGCGCGATACACGACTTGGCAATCGTCAACCGGCCGGTCACTGTTCTTGCCAAATATCAGTCCGCCGTAGATTGTCGAGTCGGGCAAAGCGACCAGGATGTCACACATGGCATTCGCGTGGCGCCGATCAACTCACGACGACCACTTCGACGTGATTGGGGTTGTCCATGATGTTGAACGCGGTGTTTCCTCGCTCGTCTCGGCTGAAGTGCAAATGAATCCGATTGCCGCCGACGACAAAATTCTTCAGATCGATCGACTTCAGCCAATCCGGCAACTTCGGGGAGACGTACAGTCGCTGACCGCGATTGGCGACCCGGATGCCGAGCATCGCTTGAAGCCCATGGAATAAAGCACCGGCCGACCAGGCTTGAATGGGGCAACTGGCCGGGTAGTCGCCGGGAACCGAGAAAAACCCATCGTTGCGATCGAACCCACAAATCAGCTCGGGAAACGGATGTCGCGGGAGAAACGTACCGGCGTCAAACAAGGCGCGCATCAGGATACACGATTCGTCGGCGAAACCGTATTGACGCATTCCAGCTGCAATCAATGCCGTGTCGTGGAACCACACGCTGCCGTTGTGATAGCTCATTGGGTTGAACGCCGGATCGTCTTTGGATAGCGTGCGAATCCCCCAGCCATTGAACAGATCGCTCTGCATCACACGCTGGACGACACGGGTCGCTTGAGGCGGGTCCAAGATCCCGGAGAACAGCACCTGGGCGCCATTCGACGTGATTGCCCGACTCGGCTCTCCGTTACGGGCGAATGCTTCCGTGGGATAACCTACGTCGGGCATCCAAAAATCGCGTTGAAAGTTCACCTTCAATTCGTCGGCCCACTGCGTCAACTTGTCGGCGAGTGCATCGTTCCGCCCTTGCATGACTTCGGCAATCAATCGATAGGCTTTGTACGCGTAACCTTGAACTTCGACCAACGCGACTGACAGTTCGCCGCGGTCCGTGGCCAAGCTCCGAAGCGACGTTTGACTATCGCGCCACCCTTGATTTCGAATGCCCACCGGCGAACGAGCTCGCCAGCGAACATAGCCATCCTCCGGGCTACGGCCGTGCTCTTCAATCCAGGCGATCGCATGCTCGACGGCCGGGACCAGCGAGTTCAAACGGGGCGTCGGACCCAGCCAACGATAGGCTTCGCCAAACAAAATGAGAAACAACAGCGTGCCGTCGACGCTTCCATAGTAGCGGCCATGAGGGATCTCATTGGTCGCAGCCATTTCCCCTTCGCGAATTTCATGCGGAATTTTTCCGGGCTCCTCGTCCCGCCATGGGTCGTCGTCCTCGGCTTGGTGCTCCGCCAAAAACTGTAGGATGTTGACGGCCAAATCGGGATAGATCCACAGCATTTGCAGTCCGGTGATCAAGCTGTCTCGACCGAAAACCGCGTCAAACCAAGGGAGGCCGGCCACCGGCACTTCGCCGCAGTTGGTCCGCCACATCAGCATTCGCAGATCGAGCAATCCGCGCCGCAGCATCCGATTCAAGACTTCGTCCGACGTCGCGACTTGCGTCCCCGCGGCCATCCAGTCGCGATAGTTGGATTCCATCTGTTCGTGAACGCTCGCCAGCGAGGTGTGCGACGTGTGCGGACGCTGTTCCCAGGGACAGGCACGCCAGGCCAGACGCCAATACTCACCGGGTTCGATGCAAAGATTCCAACGGGCGATCAGCGTCATGGGCTCCGAAGGCGGCAGTGCGGCTTCGGCCAATCCGAACTCGGAGCGATACGACCCCTCCGGATTGGATTCGCTTTCCCAGCGCGTGTCAAACAATTCACTGAAGGCGGCAGTGCGGTTGTCCGAGTGGTCGAATTGAATGTCGGACGTCTCGAACTCGTCGGGTGCGGTCTCGAAGGCAATATCCGTCGAGCGCCGTATGTTATCGGTACCTTGATAGGCGAACTGGGCCTGCCGACCGTCGCACTGCACCGGGAGATACTGGCCGCGCGTTTTCCGATGAAGCCCGCGGATCTCCATCATGTCCAGGTAATCCGAAGCGAGTTCCAGCTCCAGTTGAAATTCCAAGGTTCGATTCGCGCAGTTTCGCAACTCGAGCCGCTCATGGAATGCCTGCCCCAAGACCATCGAACGATGAATCGTTACCAGCCGAGAAGGCAAAAACGAACCGTCGGCCAGCGTCACGCTGGCGCTCGTCAGCCAGACGTCACACTTGAAATTGTGTTCGGACGATGACGCCAACGGCCGAAGATTCTGTCCCGCCAAGCGCCACGCAGTCCCGACAACACGCGCATGCCTCGGTAATAAAAACCCATCCGTCGTCTCGCCAGCGGGATGTTCCCTGCATCGTTGCATACGAACAAGCAGCGATCTTCACGCAAAAAATGCTCTTCGGTCGACGATTCTTCGCGCCAGCGAGCCGTGACGCCCAGCGCCGATGAGTGGACGGGTGTGACCGGCTGTTGGATTGTGTTTTCATTCATTATTTCTTCAGAGAATCAAAAGGAATTCGGTCCCGCGCTCAATCCTCTTGCGCGACCAACGGACGTTCGCGCGCCTTGAGTTTGGGCTTGGGTGGAGACGTCTCGTCGTCGGATTCCGCGTTGCTGAAGTCAGGCATATCGATCGGCGATTCGACCGCGACCGACTTGGGCAGCACGTGCTCGATTTGTTCAAAAGTCTCGCCGCTATCGGCCAGCTTACGCAAAAACGCATCTTGATCGACGGTGTGAATGGCGGGATAGATGCGCACCTCGCTCGGCTCACCGCGCTCGTCCAAGCCGTGGTTGTCGCGCAGATAGTCCCGAATCTCGTCCTTTAATGGATTCGGACAAATCGTCGAATAGAACAGCACGTTCAACGCCACGTTCTGCATGTCCGCCACGTGATCGTCTCCTTTGTCTTCGTGGAAATGAGGATTGCGCGTCTCGATCTGAAAGATCTCGACGCCCTTCTTCATCACCTCGGGAAAAGGCGAGGCGTGCACCCCGCCAAACAACTCCAACAAGTGAATGTACTCGTACGGCTCGACCGCGTAGCCGGACGCAAGTTTCAGCCGTTCGGCCAGGGCCATGCTCAAGGCGTGTTCGCCGGCGTTGCCCGTCTTGATGATCTCCGTGCCAAATCCGGAATAATGCGAGACGAGTTGATTGAGAAAGTAATTCGTATTCTCCGAACACCGCCCCCAACGATTGAAGAACAGTTTCGTGCCTTGAATCTTCGGCTTGGAATGCCAACTGATTCTCGTCATCGCGTACGGCGTATGGGCCAAGTGAAAGCCCGCGGCGTACTCCTTGGCATATTCATGAACCGCACCGGGAACGTAATTGTCCGCGTCAATGAAACCGATGTAGTCCTTGCGACAAAGTTTGGCGATCATCATTCCAATGATCATCCCCTCGGCCTTGCCGTTGCGCACCAAACCCTTTTCGTCAAGGATGTCGGAATAACCCGCAAACTCAAACGCGGCGCCGACACCCGGATCCCGCTGGTGGACCAAAACGGCCGGCCGCTGTACCAAATGACAGAACTGCAACAAAGCTTCGCGTTCCATGTTGAAGCGGTCGACCGGTTCGCGAACTGTTCGACACGAGAATGGCCAGACAATCGTGCGGAATGCCGCACAACACGCCCTCCAACACCTTCAGCCGCTCTTGCTTGCACGGGACCACGATCGCCATTTGCTTTTCGGTCTCGTTGATGACGTCGTACGGAACAAACTGAATCGGTTGAGTCGCTTCGAATTCGGGATTGCTGTCCTTCGACAATCCGGAATCGAGTTCGTATACGTGCTGTATGCCGTGGATGCTGACGGCGCCAAAGCGTTCCGTCGAAGTGGGAAGTTGGATTCGCATGGGGGATTGCCTTCCTTTCGATTCTCGTTTCCTTATTTCAACAGGCTCGATCGATCAGGAGCATTGACGACTATCTCTAGACCTCGACCGCCGGCAACGGGGACAACATCGGAGCGAGCAAAGTCCGTTCTCGCTCGGTCAACAGTCCCGTTTTCCAGGCCAACCCATCGAGGTACATCTGCACGTGGTCTTCGGTCTCCCATTTGTCTTGCTCGCCGTACCGATGGCCGTAGCGGGAGGAGCTCCCCAACACCTCGACGAGATTCTCGCCAGCCCGGTAACCAACGGATTCGGCGCGCTGCGGTGTAAACCCGCGACGGACGGCCAGTTGGCGGATGACGTCGTGGACGCCCGCTCCATGCTGAGCGGCTTCTTTCACACGGTTCGCGCAGGGTTCCGGAATGCCGATCTCGATCGCCAATCGCCGGTGGATGCGCTTACCCAATGCATCGCCGCCCCGCGAGATCTTCAGCGACGGAGCGATTCGCATCGCGACCTGCACCACTTCCGGATCAAGGTAGGGAACCCGCAGTTCGATGCTGTGTGCCATCGTGATTTTGTCTTCGCGCTCCAGTGTCTCCTTGTAAAGATGTTCAATGTCGGTGATGGCATATTCGACGAACGCGTCGTAACCCTCTTGATCGACGATCTTTGGATACCAAGAATAGCCGCCAAAGAGTTCGTCGGCGGCCTGGCCGGTAAACAGCACTCGCTCGCCGGCTTCGGACGCCTGCCGCACCGAGGCAAAGATGGGGACGGCAACTTCCACCTGGTTCAAACTGCGATCCTCGATGACCGCCATGATTTCGGGCAACAAAGTTTCGATCGCTTCGGCCGACAACGACCGCGACTGCAATGGAAAACCAAGTTGTTGAGCGATCGACCGGGCCGCCGTCAAGTCGGGTGCGCCCTCGAAGCCGGCCGTGTAACAGCGAAACGGGATCTTGGCACGCATCAACAATTGCGCGATCACCACGCTGTCGATGCCGCCCGAAAAGATGACGCCAACACGGTCTCGATCGCGGATCCGCTTGTTCACGGCCCGCTCGATCGCCTCGCGATATTGCGCCAATGCCAAGTCCGGTTCGGTCAAGTCGGGCCGAATCTCTCGCAAACGCAACGGACGAAAACACTCTTGACGCCACCCACCTTGGTCAATTACTGCCATGTGTCCGGGACGCAATCGCTCGATGTCGGCGCCGGCACCCACCGCGATTAGCGCTTTCTTTTCCGAAGCAAACAGGCAAGCGTCCTCGGTCTGAGCAAGATAGAGCTGTCGCACACCCAACGGGTCGCGCACAATCACCAGGTGCTCGCCATCGCTGGCCGCAATCGCATACACGCCGTCCAGTTTCTCAAGCACCCGGCGAACCGCCGGAGCCAATTCGCCCGCGTATTCGACTTCCAGCATCCGCATGATCACTTCGCTGTCGGTCTTGGTGGAAAAGGGACCAGCCATTTCGGATCGCAGCTCGTGGTGATTGTAAATCTCACCATTGTGCAACAGCACCAAGCGTCCGTCGTTGCTGCGAAACGGTTGAAAGCCTTGCATTCCGCCCACGATCGCTAACCGTACATGCCCCAAGCCGACGCGGCCCTCCAATCCGCTGGATGAAACCTCGTCCAGAGTTGCGGCCGTCCGCACCTCGCGACCAATGGCAATACCTGCTCCGTCCGGCCCCCGGTGCTTCATTGCACTCAGCATCGTATGCAATCTCACGCCCGTCGTAGCGAGATCTTCCTGAACCACTCCAGCAATTCCGCACATTCCGATCACGTTCCTTTCTACCAGGTAGTCAAATTCGTCGAATCATCGAATCATCCGCTGGCTCTAGCAGACTGTTGAAAAATGTGCGCACAGGTGTTTATTGATGTGGCGCAAGCGGTTCGGTATTTCACCGTGTGGATGCCAATGCAACCGGACGGCTCGCGCAACCGGACGGCTCGCGCCGTTCCGCTACTGTTTCCACGGGCTGCCAATGCCAACATCACGCCCGAACGATCGATTGTCCCTGTTAACGAGCACCTGTCAAAGGCAAACAGTGCGCCCACAAGATTCCAACGTCGACAAGCGTAAAAAAACACGAAAAGCTGTCAGGTGTGTCGCTTTAGATACGACAAATTGTCGTAGCACCGATGGTTTGATGGCTTATTTCACAAAACTCCGACGTCATTATCAGCCGCTGCAAACATGCCAGCACTTTCGGTGCAATAACTGCCGGTAGAGACGATGATGGCGAATTCCGCTTGTTCCTCGCGTCCTGTTCCGATTGAGCACGACCGCGCCTGTGCTTCTGGTTCATCCGTCTGAGGATCGCACGCAAAATAACTTCGCCGCAAATCCTCGCCCTCACGGGAGAGGCTCAGCCTGGGCTGATAAAAAGTTGGCTAGATTCGCCAGTTTAGCTTGATTTGAAGGAGAAAAATTGTTGTGCTTCCTCCAGTGTGTTAATGCTGGATGAAACACCCAGTCGCGAACGAGCGCAACAGTGGCATCATCATGGACGAAGTTTGGGTCGCGTTGTAAGTCCCGTTTGTCGGCGATCGCCAGGAGTTGTTTTCTGGGGCGTGCGCATTGGCGCGATAAATTCAATCGACTTAAGCAAGTCGTGGAGCAATCGCGTGAGGAATATGCGAAGTCGGAGGCAGGTCGCCAACAGTTCGAGCAGGAGAATTTGCTGCTTCGCCAAGGAGTACGGCCGTTACCACGCAATCGATATTTACGCGGTGCTTGCCGCGACCACACAACTTGAATGGGACCGCGCCGATAAGCTTCGAAAGCCTCATCAGAATGACGTGAATTTTGTTGAGGCGGTTCGAATCGTGGACCAGTATTTCTCGTCGTTGAAATGTGAGGGCATGCTCCGCATGGCGCGAAAGCCCATACTGCCGCCCGGACCTTCAACTCGATGATTTCTGCGATGCGATCCAGGAACTATTTCTGCCAACCTTGAAAAACAAAGTTCGCTGACGTCCAGAGCTTTGAGTGACAATGCCGGTTGCGACGGCGCGTGTGGAAGAGGGTAGGAATTATCATCAACGCCAGCGCAGATCCGCCTTACCCCTTTTGTGCCGCCGTCAGAGCGGTTTCCGTTGATTTCGGCAGAAATCGAAACAAACTCGAAACGCACGGCGACGATAAGCCTGGGCAGCCCCCCTTGCCGACCTCTCCGTCACAACAGCCTTTTGTTTTAGCGAGAGGTCAAGTCGCCCCGGCTCGGTTTGACTACTCGACTCTCATCCAATTCGCTGATCTTGACAGGCCTGCCAAAGTGCTGATAGATTAGCACATGTTAATCAGTTAGCAGATTGGAGCAGCGATGGCGAAGTGCAAGACACCGTTGGAGTTGGGCCGGCGAGAGCGGCAAATCGTCGAAACGGTCGTCCGCTTGGGCGAGGCGTCCGTCTCAGAGGTTCTCGCTCAGTTGGAGAACCCTCCCAGTTATTCTGCCGTGCGGGCGATGCTCGGAATTCTAGTCGGCAAGAAATGGGTCAAACGTCGACGCGACGGAAAGCGATTTCTGTATCGCCCGGCGAGCGACAAGGAAAAATCACGACGAACCGCGATTTCACGTATGCTCGACACTTTCTTCGCCGGTTCACCGTCTGAGGCGCTGGCTTCTTTGCTGGATTCAGCCGCCGTAACCATGACCGAAGATGAACTGGTCGGATGACCGCCATGATCGAGGACGCACGAAAGGGTAAACGATGATGAACGCATTTCTTAATTGGGCCAAATCCGACGGGTGGAATCAGTTGAGCCTTCTTGGAATCGGCAGCACGTTGATCTTGATGATGGCGTTTGTGGTGACGGGATCAATGCGGCGGCGATCGGCCGCTTGCCGCTGCGCGGTTTGGCACGCGGCGCTTTTCGCAACGCTGCTTCTGCCGTTCGGGGCTTGCTGCATCCCCACTTTTCCACTTGGCTGGTTCCACGCGAGCGAACAACCGACTATTGAAAATCAAGACGTAGCTGGTAAGCCGCGGACGACCATTGATTGGCATGGGGAGAATTCCAATTCAACCGATTTGAAACGATTCGGATTCAGTGAAAACGCATCCCCCGGTCAATCCGACTTTACGCAGTCGATCATTCCCGCCAAGTCAACCATCGCTACGGGGCCCGCCTCCGCGACAATGGGAACCTCACGAATTCATTCCACTCTATACATTGTCGTGATTTGGCTTGTAGGCCTCACATATTTCCTTGTGCGTTTGTTGAGGGAGCATCTGAAGGCCTTTCGAATCGAAACGTCGCCGCCGGAACAGAAGATTGTCGGCGTTCCGATCACGTTTTCGCGCGAACTCAAGTTTCCTGCCACGATCGGCATCATTCGGCCGAAAATTATCTTGCCCGCCGAAGCTCGCGATTGGACGCACCGCCGACAAGCCATTGTGCTGACCCATGAATTTGCGCATGTTCAGCGGCGAGACATCTTATGGCAGACGGTCGCTGGGTTGGCCAAGTGCCTGGTTTGGTTTCAACCCTTGGCTTGGCTGGCGAATCGGCGAATGATCCTGGAGCGGGAGCGGGCTTGTGACGATCGCGTCTTGACCGATGGTACTAGCCCATCTGACTACGTCGCCGAATTGTTGTGCCTAGCCTCGGCATTTTCCGGCATTGCCGGTCGCTTAGGTGCTGCAATCGCAATCGGCCAAAAGCCAATTGAAAGCCGAGTTCGTGCGATTCTGGACGGTTCGATCTGCCGAAACGAAGCGGCGTTACGCTTCCGGTGCGGTGTTTGGCTGTGTTGTGCGGCAATGTGGCTTCCGATCGCGGCGATTCGGCCGTTCGATCCGATCTCTGTCGAGCCCGTGAACTCCCGGAATTCAGCAACTCGCGGCGTAACGGACTATCCAGTTGCAACCAAAATAGAGAAATTCGTCGGCAAAATCGAGGACGAAGACGGTAATCCGATAAGCGGCGCCAAGATTTTGCTTTCCGTTTTTGCGAACGCATCGGAACAAGATGTTGAGATTTATCCCAAGTCCCGACTTTTGACGAGAATAACCGTCGAATCACTCGACGACGGTTCCTTTCAGATCGATCGTCAAGCTATCGACTCCAATGTTAAGAGATGGTGGCTGCGTGTGGACGCTTCCGCGGATGGATTCTGCGAAGTGCAGTCTCAAGTTCGGTCCGACAAGGCACTCGCCACCGGTAATCTTGGCACGATTACCCTTATGAAAGGTCGTCTCGTCCGTGGCACGATCAAACGGGCCGAACTGCCGCGGCCCTCCAGGGGCAGCTCAAAAACGCAAAAGTTCAACTAACCGCGTACACCGGCAAAGAAACGCAGAATCGCATTTTCCGTTGTGCCGTTGGCTGTGATGAACGCAACCATTTTCAAGCCTATGTGCCGCCGGACCGCACGATAGAAGTCGCAGCGTTTGACGACAACTCAGCCGTGTCTCGCTCGCGCATTGGTCCACTGGACGACGACCTCGGCGAGATCGAACTGCAAAATGGAACGTCGGTCTATGGTTCCGTCTTCAATCGATCGGGTGACCCGGTTGCGGGTGTCGTCGTTACGCTTCGCGAGTTCGACGTGGTCTCACTACCCAATTCGATATCTGTCATCGAAGCGTCCGTGAAGACTGATGCTCAGGGGCGATTCCGATTACCGCCGCATTTGGGCAAATCCGCTATTTGTGTCGTCGAACGTTGCAATCAGGAGCGCGGATTGCCGGCCATATTTGTTCCGATCTGCTCCGAGGTATCCCCTCCGGTGGTTGTGCCGGCGATTGTCGAATTGGATGGAACGAAACCTGAACTACACATCGATCTAAAAGAAGCGTCGACGATAAAAATCTCTGGTGCGGTCCACTGGGAAAATGGCCAACCGGCGATGGGAGTCATGGCGACGGGTTGGATCTTCGGCGAGCCTACGGGTGTCCGCGTCTCAAATTCCATCACCGACGAACAGGGACGATACACCGTCGAAGTCCCCTCCAACCAAAAACTGGCGTCTGTTTCAAGGATTGGAAAACACGATGCCGACGCTGCCTGGAATTACGCATTTGCAATGCCACATCCTCTCGCCTTGCGAACCGAATTGCAGTTGGCTTCATTTCAGAATGTGCAAAAGGACATCGAAGACGTTAACTGGGTATTACGCCCCGATGAAAACCTAACGAAGCCTCACCGGAATGAAAGCGAACCTGAGCGTCAGTTTCGAAAGTTGCGTGAGAGGTATTCGGCCTTTCGACGAATTACTCTGACGCGATTCACGCTGCAGGTTCCGATCAGGCAAAGCTAGACCGGATTCATGCGGAACTGAACCCGACGGCTTTGATTGCCGACCAACTATTTGACTTTGAAAAGACGTATCGCGGGGAACCTACGGCGTTGATGGCGCTAAACGCCGCATGGCAATGGCGATCAACTGCCTCGGATCCTGGGGCGAATGAAAAGACTGCGGCCACCCAGGCTGCGGAGCTAATCGTCGAGCACTACATCCAAAGTCCAGACCTGGATCTTTGTCTTGCCGATGGTGGCAATAGTCTTGACGAAAGTGAATTGCAGTTTCTTCAAGCCGTGATCGAGAAGAGTCCCCATCGTCACGTTCGAGCGACGGCATTGTATTTCTACGCCAAGCGATTAGCGACTGAATATCTGTGGTATCGCACAATGGAGCAATCCGGTTGGAACAAGGTCAATGCAAATCCACGCATGGTCGAAATGATTAAAGGCGCTCGATCCGGCGACGTTAAAGGAGGAGTTGGGCGTGACCGTTTTGAAACTTGACAATGACTATGCCGATATCCGGTTGACCCGCACACGACACCCGGCGCAATTACTCTCGACGGCTAATCGCGTTTCGGTACAGGATTGGACCTTTTGTGCGACTCCGATGCTGAAGCCAAGAACCCGACGTATGCCACCCTGGCCGAGTGCTTTTATTTCAAGTGGACAAGCTGAATATCGGCGATCCAGTTCCCGAACTCTCCGGGACGGATGTTGACGGAAAGCCGTTCAAGCTGAGCGATTTTCGCGGAAGGGTTGTCGTGATCGCTTTTGTGGATGGTCCAACGGCGGCGTTCAAAGCTCTCACGGAGAAATTCTCACGCCAATCCTTGGTGATTATTGACGTCATGCGGGCACCGACTCGAGATGCCTTTGAACAACCGACGGCGAACGCCGAAATCCATTGGACCACGACTTGGGATCAAGGATTTCCGCCGCCGATCACAATTCGATGGCAAACGGACGGGTTTCCGTCAGCGTATGTCATCGATCAGCGGGGCGTGATCCGCTATCGCGAGATCTATCCTCGTGAACTCGAACATGAAGTAGAGTCGCTTTTGCATCAAGTCGAGCAGGTACCCTAATCGCGTCGCGGCCAACTCAGGAAATCGCTCAGGGAGTCGGCGATATCGTAAACGTCGGCGTCATCGTATTCTTTAATAATGACTTTTCCGCTGTCGGAATTACTTGAAATCTTCACGCAATAGGAATTACCAGATCCGGCGTTGGCAAATGGAAAACTTGTCTTGTCGTCCAGATACATGGCCTCCTCAAGCGATTGAAGGTCGTGGGCCACAAGCTGTCTGTTTGGAGCTATTGTAGCCGAGTTTCTGGATCTCATTTAGATGCTCAACGCCACCAGCGCGAAAGCGGCGCGTGATTGATATTTTGTCGCAATGTCGTTCGCGTTAGTTGCCAAACCTCGCCTCTACCGGAACGGGGCCGGCGGGGAGCGCTAAGGGCGGGTGACGCTTTCGGGTGAAGTTCAATCGAAATCAAAAGCATTGTTCACTCAACCGAGATTCGATTAGAATGATGCCTTGATCTGGCTCGCGCCACGTTCGGACGGCATAAGTTTCTGCGCAATGGTAGTTTGCCAAACGCCGAAAGGTAAGATATGAATCGATCATTGATGTTTGTTGCAGCGTTAGTCGCCACCGCTTCGGGCACTCAACGTGCGGGTATCGCCCAGCAATCCGGTTCCAAAGCCTCCGCTGTCGAGAAGGTCGGGGCGATCGAGATTTCCAAAGCGACGACCTATCTTACCGAACCTCTGGACGGGATGGGCGGGATCGATTACTTCGCGGCGATCAATCAACACTTTTCTCGCGGTGTGACGCCCCAGAATAACGCGGCGGTGTGCCTGTATGAAGCGCTGGGGTCACGTCCGGAGAAGGTACGCCTGAACGATCGGTTTTTTGAACTATTGGGAATGCCGCGTCCGGCGGATGACGGATCGTATTTGAAGAGATTCAACGAGGCGTTTCCCAATGCGGATCATTCCGCCTCGAGCGCGCTTGAAGAGGCGTATTCAACCGCAATATCGCGCCCCTGGCAAAGGGACGAATTCCCTCGAATCGCCGCATGGATCGAGACCAACCAGATTCCTTTGAACCGGATCGACGAAGCGACGCGGCGAACCGAGTACTTTTCGCCGTGCGTCGTACCAGCGTCAAAAGACGACAAGGCTCAAGCAGCAGGTCTGATATCCGTGTTGTTGCCAGGCGTTCAATCGTCTCGCGAAATCGCCAGGGTTCTCACCTGTTGCGCGATGTTGCATCTGGGTTCGGGTGACAACGAAAGCGCTTGGAATGACCTGTTGACGGTCCGGCGTTTGGGCCGCTTAGTTGGCCGCGGGCCGTCGCTGATCGAGGGCTTGGTCGGCATCGCGATTGAAGGTATCGGGATGAAGGGTCAACAGGTCTTTTTGCAACACGCGAAAGTGACCTCCGAGGACGTCGGCCGCTATCGAGATCAGCTCGCGGTGCTGCCGCCACAATTACGTTTGTCCGAGCGAATTGACTACGGCGAGCGACTCATGTATTTGGATGCCGTTCAATTGATCTCGCGCGGCAATGGCGACACTCTCGGAATTATGACAACGGAGCAGCATTCGGTTTGGCCGGATATGCTTGCCCGGCTCGGCGTCGATTGGAATGTTGTCATGCGCTACGGCAATCAGTGTTATGACCGCAGCATCGAGGCCTTGACCATTGACGATTATCAAAGGCGGACCGCGGCCCTCGATCAACTCGACAGGGACCTGACGGATTGGAAATCCAAGCGTTGGACGGACAACGAGTACCTATGGGCTGTGGGATTGATGCTTACCGGGCGCAGCCCGGCCAGCGAATCGATGGGGCATGTCTTTGTTAACATGTTGTTTCCCGCGTTTCGCCAGGTGCAGAGCGCCGAGGATCGGTCGTGGCAAAACCAACTTAATTTGGAGGTCGCCATGGCGTCGGTACAATTCCGGGCCGAAAACGGAGGCCAGTATCCAGGTTCGCTGGCGGAGTTGGTGCCGCTTTACCTGAATGAGATTCCGCAGGACATTTTCTCCGGTCAGCCGTTGGCGTATCGCCGGGATCGTGACGGATTTGTTCTGTACAGCGTCGGCCGTGATGGAATCGACAACGGCGGCCTCGACGCAGGCAAAGCCGGCCAAGGCGATGACTTGGTCATCCGCTTCGAGAAATGACGGGGAAAAGCGGCAGGTTCTTGTCACTCCCAATCCCTGGCTGTCCTTGGAAAGATGTTAGACGTGAACCAATTCAGGGGGCTTGTCGGGCTTATGGTTTTCGCAGTCACCTGAGGCTGAATTTCGATTCGAACACCCAACAACGACGGGTTAAATGTCCCTATGTGTTAACTGACCAACACAATTGTTTCGTTTGACACACAAATTGCATTCCGTTTGCGAAACGATTCAGTCCGGTCGGCGTCCGAGCAAATGCAACGGTTTCATTCATGTTTGCACGGCGCAATGCGAGCCATTGAAAGAGTCGGAAGGCCAGATAGACTGGTACTTGTACCCGCCATTAAAACCACTTCCCTTCCGTAGAGCCTTTGCTCAATGCACTCGAGTACCATTCGAAGCTTCGTTTTAACCTCATCGTCGATTTGTTGTTTATTCTGTTTCACGATTGGCTCAGCGCCGGCATCCCTGTTCACTGTGACCTCCGGGAATTTGAGTGCCCAAGCTCAATTCTCTGTTTCTGGAAGTCAATTGACGGTTGTGCTGACCAATATTTCCTCGTCCGATGTTCTCGTTCCAACCGACGTGTTGACGGCCGTGTTTTTCAAGTATAGCGGGGGAGCCGTAACGTTTACTCCCGTAAGCGCAACCTTGACGGCAGGCAGTACCGTGTTGTTTGCACCCAGCGGGGGAAGCGGACCTAATGTAGGTGGTGAATGGGCGTATGCTGGCGGACTGAGTGGTCCCGGTGGAAGTACACAGGGGATCAGCAGTACCGGTTTGGACCTTTTCGGCGCAGGAAACTTTAATGGACCTAATTTGCAAGGGCCAGTTTCCGTTGACGGACTCCAATATGGTATCACTTCTGCGGGTGACAATCCTTTGACGGGCAACACGCCTGTCACAGGGAAGTTTGCCTTGATCAAAAACAGCGTGACGTTGGTGCTTAACGCGAATGGAACTTTGACAGATTCATTCACCAATGTCGGTTTTCAATACGGAACTGCTTTGGACGAGCCGTTCTTGCAATTTCACCCGCCAACGGTGCCTGAGCCAACGGCCTTTTCTATTTGGTCGATAATGGCTTTATGCGCAATTGGGTTGGTCCGCTTGCCGCGGAAATAAAACCGTAAAGGTGCGCCAAGCCATATCGGCATCTATCCCAATTCACGCTGACTGGATTGGAAACTCTTCAGTACGAGGTGTAAATGCACAGTCGTGAAACGTCAGGCGACTGATTTCGCCGCTTTCGTCCGAGAAATACGGTTTGTTTGGCGGGTCCGTGGCGCTCTTGACGCGCTTCGATTTTGGAGTGGTGGCCGGCTTCCTCATTATCTTTGGCGAGGCGTGTTTTGGGGTGCGTTTACTGGGCGTGCCAGCATCCTGGTGGAGACGCGGTTTGCGCGACGAACGGTTGGACTTTGACCGTTTTGACGTTGGTGGATTCGAGGCGGCATGTTCGTCCAACTCGATTCCGAATATCGCGCCGAGGTCTTCGCCGGCCAACGCCATCGTCTGGTCGGTCGCCAATTCGCGATCCAGGTTGTCCCTCGAAACCGCTTGCGTCACCAGTTCTTCGTGATTCACACCGCGAAGCACAAACAGCAACTCGGGTTGGGAATCGAGTCGGCTGCCGATTCCGTACATGACCGCGGCGATGTGCTTACAGCAATACGAGTAATCGGGACAGCTACACGACATCTTGATTTCGCGGGGCGCGGGAAAGCAACCTCCGTTCTTTTCGGTCAAGCGGTTCATCACGCCGTCGGACAACCGGCCGGCGAGCAAGTCCAACAGTGAATCGATCGAGGCGGCGCAGTCCTTTTTGATTCGGCGCCAGGTGGCTGCGGCGAGCGTAGAGATCGCGATTGTTACTGTGTAGGGATCGGAGCCGGCCACGATCGCATCGACTTTTCCCGGTTTGATCACCAGGTCCACGACCGAGCCGTTGCGCACATAAGTGGCTCCACGCGGCAACCGATTGGAAAAGTCGCTGTAGACCTCGAGGTTGTTGCACCACGCCTTACCCCAAAAAGTCTTGGCGATCGCACGTCCGTCGATTTGCACCGGCGCCGGCGCGCGCTTTTGCTTGTTCGCGACGCGCACCGCCCATTTCACGGCTTTCGCCTTTTTTTGACCCACCGAAACGTACGGCGTCCAACGAAATCCATAACCGTATCCCATTTCAATTGCCTCGCATCAGAATTGTGCAGGGTTGGTGCCCCAGCGGACGAAATGCGGTTCGCCAGGCTTCATCCCAAAAGCCGATTTGCGTTAACTTATCCTGACAAGCCGATTTGAGCAACAAAACTTATCAAGAATATTTTCGATGAATTTGCGACTGGCGTTGTCACCGAGTGGCCGAATCTACTATCTCATCACCCAGGACGATACGAAAAATGACGTGCAAACCAAGGGCGTGCCAGACGAGCAGACTCAGCGGATTCGCATCGCTTTCGAATCGTCGTCAGCCGACGGGTTGTGGCAGCTCAGCACGCGAGCAATCCCTGGCTGAACTCGCGCCGGAGTTCAACTTTTGGAAACAGTGGGGTTCGAGCCTGTTGCAGGCGATTTGCCATTTGGACGAGCAAAGCCTGGCCAGTTTTGCTCGCAAGTCGCCGGACAAATCGGTCGCGGAATGGGTGCCGCCGCCCAACGAACTTGCGCTGGCCGTGCTGGTTGCCGAGGCGCCCCCGATGCGAGGACTGGAGTACTTGACGCCCGAAGTCCTCAAATCGCTGTGGAACGAACTAGGGGAGTCGATCCGACAGCGTGCGGCCACGACCGGCGGTGGCCTGATTGGACTGCTGCACGAGGTTGATCCGCGCTGGCAGTTGCTAGGGCGCGTGACATTTCACTTGGCCGAAAATAAGCGGGACGAATCGCGACCCTTTGCGTTTTTGGCGACGTACGCTCATCGACTTTCTTCCAGATCGAGGGTTCAACATTTACCGCTGGCCGAAGCCCTGCGGCAATACGCGGGAGAAAAAAACCAAACGCGCCTCTCCGAGTTATTGACGCCTGTTCGTCTGGCGGCCGAACGTTGTCCGTTGATCCAACAATGGCTGTCGTCGAGAAGTCTGTTCCAACCGCAGGCGCTGACCATCGCAGATGCCTATCAGTTTCTACGCGACGTGCCGCACATGGAACAATGCGGGTTGGTGGTCCGTGTGCCGAACTGGTGGCGATCCCGACAGACATCGCGGCCGGGCAGTCCAAGTTCGCATTGGCGATCGGAGTCCGTCCGGCTTGGGTGCGGATGCCCTGTTGGACTTTTCGATTGGTGTCGCGCTGGACGGCGAAAGCCTGACGGCCGACGAACAGAAGCGGTTGCTGGCCGCCGACAGCGGACTGACGCTGTTGCGAGGAAAGTGGGTGGAGGTCGATCATCAGCGACTGCAGGACGCGCTGCAGCACTGGCAGCAGTTGCAGCAACAGCATGCCGGCGGCATCGATTTTCTGAGAGGCATGCGGTTGCTGGCAGGGGCTCCGTTGGATGGCGACGGCATCGCGTCCGACACCCTAGCGGATTGGGCTCAGGTATCCGCAGGCGATTGGTTGCGCGGCATGTTGAAGACGTTGCGCGATCCCACCGGGGCCGTCGATTGCGCCGGGCATTGGATTGCAGGCGACGTTGCGCCCGTACCAAAAAGACGGAGTGCGGTGGCTATGGTTCATGACGCGATTGCGCTTGGGGGCCTGTCTGGCCGATGACATGGGGCTTGGCAAGACGATTCAAGTGATCGATTTGTTGTTGCGACGGCGGGACGATCGCGATAAGCACCGCGACCAAGAAAAGGTTGCTTCGGTTGGGCCGCATCTGCTGGTGGTACCCGCATCGCTGCTGGGCAACTGGAAACAGGAGTTGGCGCGGTTTCGCCGCAACTTCGCGTGTTGGTGGTTCACCGTTCGGAATGCGACATGGAAACGCTGACGCGGCTGGCGCGACCCTCACGTCGACTTAAAAAATATCGAGGTCGTCGTGACTTCTTATACGATGGTACGCAAGGCGGAATGGCTAGGGCGAATTCAATGGGACGTATTGGTCTTGGACGAAGCGCAAGCGATCAAGAACGCAACGTCCATCCAATCGCGTTCGGTGAAAAAGCTGAACTCGGCGTGTCGAATCGTCTTGACGGGGACGCCGGTGGAAAATCAGCTTGGCGATTTGTGGTCGTTGTTTGACTTCTGCTGTCCGGGGCTGCTGGGTTCGGCAAAGCAATTCAAGGATTTGGTTCGGCGGCTTGGACAGCAGGGCAGCGCACCGAACTTCGGGGCACTGCGCCGGTTGGTGCAACCGTATGTGCTGCGCCGGATGAAGACCGACCCGACGATCGTTCCCGATTTGCCCGAAAAGACCGAAATGCGGGTCGCGTGCGGATTGTCCAAACGCCAGGCGGCGTTGTACCAGCAAACTGTGAAGGAACTGTCGGGTCAATTGCAATCGCTGTCCGGGGCCGCCAAGGAAGCCGGAATTCAGCGGCGCGGCGTCGTGTTGTCGACCATGATGCGGCTTAAACAAATCTGCAATCATCCGGCGCAATTCTTGGGGCAAAGCGAATTTCCTGCGCAGGACAGCGGCAAGTTTACGCAGCTTGCCGCGATCTGCGAATCGATCGATCAACGACAAGAGAAAGTGCTTGTGTTCACTCAGTTCCAATCGTTGTGCGAGCCGTTGGCGGCCTATTTGGCCGCAGTATTCGGGCGAGCCGGATTGATCTTGCATGGCGGGATCCCCGTTGGACGTCGCAAGGAACTGGTGAGACGGTTTCAACAGGAAGAATCCGCCGCCTTCTTCGTGATCTCGCTCAAAGCCGGTGGGACCGGATTGAATCTAACGGCCGCCACGCACGTGGTGCATTTCGATCGGTGGTGGAATCCGGCAGTGGAAAACCAGGCCACCGATCGCGCCTTTCGCATCGGCCAAAAGCGCAACGTGCTGGTGCACAAGTTTGTATGCCGCGGAACCTTGGAGGAACGCATCGATGAGATGCTGCGGTCCAAGCAGGAACTGACCGATCAGATCGTCGGCCCAAATCGAGAAGGCGAGACCTTATTAACTGAATTGCCCGACAACCAACTGCTAGAATTCGTCGCTCTCGACGTGCGCAGTTGCGAGATCTAGCAGCCCGTTGAAAAACGCCTCCTCTCAATATCCATAACGAATGTCATGCCCGGATGACAAAACGGACAAAACAGTGTCACCCATCTTTTGACAAAACAGGACAAAACAGTGCCACCCATCTTTTGACGTCCCCCAGGACAAAACAGGACAAAACAGTGCCATCCACGACTGGCACTGTCGAGATGTAAGTTGTTTCATGTGCAATGTTTGCGAATTTCGCGCCGCAATTCGGTTCTGGACTTTTGCATGAGCTGATAACCGTGGCGGCGGCGTTTCAGCACGCGGGGTTCCAATCGGCCGGGTCGATTGGCTACCTCACAACTGGCGATCTGCTTGAGCATTAACTTTAAGTAAGCCGCCAGTGACGTGGCAGGGATCAAGCCGCACGACAATTGCATCCAAGAGGCTAACACGTATTGGCAAGTGCTGGTGAAGCTAATTTGGCGCGGCTGCTTGTCGTGCAACAGCGCCGCGCCGGCGGCTGTCGTACGAATCAGATTGTAGCCCAGGACCGTCGTCCATACTTCGCGATGCACCATCTCTGGCGATTTGCAGCGGACATGGCCGAGATTCAAGTTCGATTTGATACTTCGTATGTCCAACTCCGAATTCCAGCGGAAACCATATAACTGGGCGATGTCTTCTTTGGTGAACTCGTCGGCGTCGGTCAGTGTCGTGATGACGTCGATCGTCCGTGTGCGGCGGCCTCCTTCGACGATGTTGTAGCGGATCTCACGCAGCTCGAGCGTCTGGGGAATCTGGTCATAAGTCGCTTCGTCCATCCACTCCGGCCGCGGCGGACGCGTCCAGAGGATGACGTGATCGTACTTGCCCAACCGCCGACCGCGGCGGAAGTCCGAGTGTCGCCTGTGGTGCTTTCGCGCGCAGACCTGGGTGCCTTGACCCAGCAACAGGGCAATCATCATAAACGAGCAGTAGTAGCGGTCCATCACGGCCAGGTCGCCGTGGTGAAGGCTTCCCGACAATGCTCGCAGCAAAGCCGACTCGCCGGTTTCTTTTCCCTTGTAAGGTCCGATTGCCAGGTCCATGACGCAGGCGGTGGCCAATGACACGATGGCCACCGCCCGCGCGATCGGCAGCCCCACGCCGGGCTTCTGCGTTTTGGGGTGCGGGTATTTTGCCTGATTCTTCGGTGTATCAGGCATGGTGAACGTGAAGCCGTCGATCAACTTGGCATGGTGCTTGCCTTTCCACAGCCAACGCGTCTCGGCGACCTGCTCCAGCTCGTGGGCCACTTCGTTGCTCAGCTCGTGCAGCGCCGCTTGGGAGAGCTTCGCACGGGCTCGGCAGTAATCGCCCGTATCTTCGGTAGGCGGCGCGATGCCGGCCTGCTCGCAGTAGGAGACGACCCGCGCCACCGCTGCTTGACAGGAAGCTTCCTTGCCGTCGCGCAACACTTGGGAAAGAAACGACCAGACCATCAGGGCCGTCGTGTAAACGCCCTGCATTCCGAATCGGCAACCATGTTTGGCAAACACGCGTGCGATCCGCTCGGCCGAAAGAATGTTGGCAAAGGGTAACAAAACAATAAAACAATAAAGGTGCCATCCATTCATTGACGTACACAGAATTTGCGGTAAACTCACGCTTTTCCAGCCCGAGAGTCTGTTTATCGAAAGGGGGTCTGCGATGCCACGGCCATCACGTAGCGAGCAGTTTTTGGCGACCGAAGTCTGCATTGTGCATACGGTCCAGCGATGCGTCAGACGGGCGTTTCTGGCCGGAAAAGACCCCTTAACCGGTAAAGACTTCGACGCCCGTCGCGAGTGGATCCGCCGAAGACTGGAGATCCTGGCTGCGGTTTTCGGGGTCGATGTGCTGACCTACGCCATTCTCTCCAACCATATGCACTTGATCTTGAGAAACCGCCCGGACGTGGTCAAAACCTGGTCGGATCGCGATGTCGCCGAACGCTGGCTGAAAGTCTTTCCCGGACGCCGGCTCGATGAACACCTCGGCCAACCCACCCAGAACGATATCCAGACGCTGGTGCGCAACAAGAAACGGCTGGCGACGGTCCGATTGCGGCTATCGGACATCTCCTGGTTCATGCGGAGCGTCAGCGAGCCGATCGCACGACTTGGCCAACAAACAAGACGAATGCACCGGCCGCTTCTGGGAAGGACGCTTCAAAGCCCAGCGAATCACCGACGAATCGGGCTTGTTGGCCTGTGCGATGTACGTCGACCTCAACCCGATCCGGGCAGCGATGGCCGCCACTGCTGAACAGAGTCGTCACACCTCGGCCTTCGATCGGATTGGGGCCCTCAAAGGCGACCAAGTCGACTCGGCAGCCAGCCAGCTTGTTCCGATCTCCACGGACGAAGCAGCCGAGTTGATCAAGAACACACCGGTCGAGCGTCGTTCCACCGTCGCAGCCGCAGTCAAGCGAACCGGGCGGCGTCGCATTCCACGTGACGGTTGGCTTTCGCCGCTGAAGCTGAAAGAGCGTTCCAGCCCAGGTCCGCAAGCCAGTCGCAGTGGGGTTCGCGCCAGCGACAAGGGCTTCCTGTCGATGAGCCTGCGGGACTATCTGCGGTTGCTCGATTGGACGGGTCGCCAAGGCCGCAAGGACAAACGGGGGCAGATTCCCAGCGGACTACAGTCGATCCTGAGTCGATTGGGGATCGAGGGCAGTATGTGGTGCGACTTGGTGTGGAACTTCAAGCGATACTTCGGCCGCAGCGCCGGCAGCCCGGCCAGCCTGCAAGCCGACGCCGCCCGCCGAGGCCGCCACTGGACCCGCGGCCAGGCGCCGCAGCCGTCTGCTTCGCCTAACGGCTACAATCTTGACAGCATCCAATCGCGCTCGAATAGATCGAGTCTTTACCCGCGTTCACGCGCGCGGACCGCAGGTCAACACCTGACCATCTCCTTCGATCCGCGCTATCACCCTGCGGTTACGCTACACACTTCCGGGCGAGCGCAGGTTTTCAATATGCGCCGCCCGATTCTCCGGATTCGCTCCGTGCAAGTTGACCGCGATTGACAAAAGGTGGATGGCACCTTACAGAGCACCATATTGGACGATGGGGACCGCCGAACGTTCGTATTCAAATCACCACCTGGAAAGACCGCCGTCATCTCGCAGGGCAGTCAGATTTTGATTGGATCGAGCACGCGCTCGTTCGAACTCAATGAGAAGCTTTTTGTCGCAAGGGATGAAATTTTCAGGAGGAAATGGGAAAATGTCATCCGCCAGAATGTCGATATCGCGTTGGTGATTCAGTTATCTAAACTAAAGTCAACTCTGGACTTGGCCCAACGCCAGTTCCCCGGCAGCAATCAGCCCGCCATTGGTCAGGTTTGGGAAATATTGCACAAGACGGAATTCTTGACACTGGGCGTGGATTCAACAAGTAACCCTTCGTTCCAACTGAAACTCGATTGTAAAACAAGTTCAGATGCCGAAGACGTGCGCACCTCGTTGGGAGAATTAAAGCGTCTGGCTGATCGTCAACGCTCGGCGATTCCCGACGACAGCGCAATGAACGCCTTACTGACAAACGTGCTCGACAGCGTGCAAATTGACCAGGCAAAACAGTCGGTCGCGGTTACGGTGCCGAAGGTTGAAAGTCTGGATACGACCATCAATCGATGCGTATCGGAATTGAAAAAGTCCCTGCATGTAAAAGACGATCAATAATGCACCTGACCCAGCTTCGTCGTTGATTATAATGGTGTTCCGGGTCCGGCCAACCGAAGATCAGATCGCTACTCGTTGGTCCGACAAGCGAAGCCGAAATCCGCGGCGGAATGGACGCCGGACTCTGATTTTGGTTTGCCACGCTTGAATCTTCTTGCCGCATTTGGGAATTTGCATGTCGACTAAAACCGCCGTTGGCGGCGAGCAGTTTACGCGAGTCACTGAGTTCATCCCTCGGATTCGAGAGCGTGTGGGCACGGTGGTCGTCGGGCAGGACGTGGTCGTCGAGCGGCTGCTGATCGCGCTGTTTCACCGGCGGGCACCTGCTGTTGCAGGGTGTGCCGGGGCTGGCCAAGACGCTGCTCGTCTCGGTCCTGTCGAAGATCGATCGACCTGCAGTTCGCCCGCATCCAGTTCACCGATCGACCTGCTGCCGTCCGACATCCTCGGCTCGGAGATCCTCGACCAGCGAACGAACGAGTTCCGCAGTCCACAAGGGCCCGGTCTTCACCAACCTGCTGCTGGCCGACGAGATCAACCGCGCCGCGCCGAAGGTGCAAGGCGCGCTGCTGGAAGCGATGCAGGAGCGGAAGGTGACCATCGGCAACGAGACGTTCAAGCTGCCCGCGCCGTTCCTGGTGATCGCCACGCAGAACCCGATCGAGCAGAGCGGCACGTTCGAGCTGCCCGAGGCCCAGCTCGACCGGTTCATGCTCTGCCACCGGCTGGACTATCCCGACGCCGGAGGAAGAGAAAGAAATCCTGCGAGCGCAACGCCGCGCTGGGCGTGCGCCGCGAAGACCGCGGCGCGATCGTGCCCGAACCGAGTTCGACGTGCTCGACAAAGGCCCGGTCGGCACAACGAGGACTTGTCGCGCCGATGGAGGCGGTGCACGAGGTCCACGTGAGCGAGACGTTCACCGATCACGTGGTCGAGATTGGTCAACCGCACGCGAACGTCACCCGGACTTCGAGCTCGGCGCCAGCCCGCGCGCCGGCATCGCGCTGATCAAGGCTCGCGCGCCCGGGCGCTGATCCACGGCCGCGACTACGTGATTCCCGAAGACCTCTTCGCGCTGGCCGACGACGTGATCCTGCACCGGATCCGGCTGAGCTACGAGGCGCTGGCCGACGGCAAAAGCGGTGCTTGGGTGTTGAGCGATATCATGGAATCGATGGGGCTTTCCCCGGCAGAGACGTAACAGCTGTCGTTGGCAGGCTCTTGAAGTGTAGCGGCACGGCTGCGAGCCGTCCGGTTGGGCTGGCATCCACCCGGCGAATGGCGAATGACCGGGCGGTTGCGCCGCTCCGCTTCAATTCACACTGGTGCACACATACGTCTAACAGTCAAGTTAATCTCATTGATGTCAACCCAAACCCATCAACTCGAATCGACGGACTTGCTGAACTCACGTCAGTTTTTGATCGCGGTGCGGCGGTTGGCGGACAGTCTGAGCTATGGGACGGACGCATCCCCTTTTCGCGGCTCGGGAACCGAATATGTTCAGTCCAGGATATACCAGCCTGGCGATCCGGTGCGCTCGATCGATTGGCGCGTGACGGCTCGGACTCGCAAGTTTCACGTCAAGGAGTTTGAGACGCCGAAGCGCCTAGCGTGCTATCTGTTGGTGGACACGTCGGCCTCGATGGTCGTCAGTTCCACGCGGAAGAGCAAGTACGCGTTGGCGGTCCACATCGCCGGTGGGTTGGCGTTTGCGTGTCTCGACCGGATCAGTCCCGTGGCGATGATCGCCGTGGGCGAGCGGGACCTCAAAATCAAGCCGAGTCTATCGCGTGACAAAATCATGCAGTGGTTGTACAAACTGAGGTATTACACGCTGTCCGAGGAGACTCGGCTGCAACATCGCTTGACCGAACTCAGCCCTCAGTTGCGCAGTCGAGCGTTGCTCATCGTGTTGTCGGACTTGCACGAACCGGGAGCGATTGCCACGCTCAAAAACCTGGCCCAGCGGCACGACGTCGCTGCCTTGCAACTGCAGGATCCGGCGGAGATCGGGATTCGGCGAGCCGGTTTTCTGCGGGCTCGAGAGGCGGAGACCGGGCGGGTTTGGGCCACTCGCGGTCGAAAACTGGGGATCGATCAAGCCTGGTTGCAGCAGGAGTTGAAGCGGGGCCGGGTCGACCATTTGTTGTTAAGAACCGACGAGCCGGTAGCCAATCGCTTGCGGCATTTCTTCAAGTTGCGCGGTTTGCTGGGCCGAGGAGCACGCTAGTGTTTTATGCCAGTTAACTTTAGGGTTAAGTTAGGGTTAAGGGGTCAGGAGTCAATTGTGCGAAGCACCCGGAGGGCCGTGCCGGAATTGACTCCTGACCCCTTAACCAAACCGTAATCTAAGCAATAACAAAGCACAGTGCGCAGTCGATTCCAAAAATGCGGACGCGATGTCATTGCGGTGGCGACCTTGTTGGTTGCCTTGTGGCAGTGCTCTCGCCGTCGATGGCTTGGTGCGACGATGACCGTTCGCCCACGGTCGGGGCACCAGGCCACATCGAGAACCTTTTGATACCAGGTTCCGAATTGGTTGCGAAACCGGTCACCGACGACCGGACTCCGATTGTATTGCGAATCGAGAGCGTTTTTCCTCACGGCGATTTGGGTTTTCGATATGACCTGGTGTTTTTCGGCATGACGCCGGGCACTCACGACCTGCGAGACTATTTGGAACGTGCGGATGGCTCGACGATGGCTGGCGTGCCGGAAATCAAAGTCGAAATCCGTTCGCTGTTGCCACCGGGTCAAATCAAGCCAAATGCGCTCGGCAATGGGACGTTTCAAAGGCTTGGCGGCTACCGATTTGTAGTGACGATTGCCACGATCGTGTGGGTTGGCGTGCTGGCGGCGCTAATTCTGTGGGGTTGGCGAAAGAAACCCGCGAGCGCGTCGGGCGAGCAGCCACTCACGTTGGCCGATCTACTGCGACCACGACTCCAAGCGGCCATGGAGAACCGATTAGAGGCGAAACAATACGCCGAGTTGGAGCGGCTGCTGACGACGTTTTGGCGGCGACGTTTGAAGCTCGGCGCCTTGCCGCCAGACGAGTCCATCCGACAGATTCGCGCAGACGAAGAAGCCGGCCCGTTGATGCGGCAACTGGAGATTTGGATGCATAGTCCGCATCGCGATTCGGCGTTCGATTTGGCCGGCTTGCTGCGCCGATTGGAGCAACTTTCGGCGCGCGAGTTTGAGGCGGCAAGTGGCGACGAAGACGAAGGGCTCATTGAAGCGACAAACAAAACATGACATTTGGCCATTGGCATTACTTGATCGGGTTGTTCGTACCCGCCGCGATGCTGGTTTGGGTGTGGCGTCGACGCGGCGGCCGAATCGTCCTGCCTCAGGATTACGGTCTCCAGCGATCGGGATGGTTTTGGGCCGGGTTGTTAAACGTGATGTATTCGGTAGCCCCGTTGTTGTTGGCAACGGCGATTTTTGTGTTGGCCGAACCGCGCATGCTGGGGATTCCCAAAGACGTTCGCAAGTTAACGAACATCGAGTTTTGCTTGGACCTCAGCGGCAGCATGCAAGCTGCATTCGGTTCGGGGAATCGCTACGAGGCGGCGATGGAAGCCATCAACAGATTCATCGAACAGCGGCCGGGAGATGCTTATGGCTTGACGGTTTTCGGAACGAAGGCCAACGAGTGGATTCCGCTGACGACGGATGCGTCGGCGTTCCGCTGTTCGACGCCTTTGCTGAATCCTGCCCATCCCCTGCCGTCGGGATACGGCGGGGGAACGATGATCGGCTTGGCTCTTCGCAAGTGCCGAGACATTTTGATCGAACGCGAAGCAGGCGATCGAATGGTGATCTTGGTTTCGGACGGCGACAGCGCGGATTTCACTGGCGGCCAGGAAGAAATTGTGGCCAGGGAGTTGGCGGCGGACAACATCACCATGTTTGGAATCTACATCGGCGGCGGTGCCGCACCGCCGGAAATGGCAGCGGTCGCAACGATCACCGGAGGAGCGACGTTCAGCCCACAGGATCAGTTGGCGTTGAACCACGTCTTTCGCCGGATCGATGCCATGAAGCCGGTCGAAATGGAACGGACGTTCTCGGAGGTCATCGACTGGTTCAAACCGTTTTGCTTGGTTGGATTGGGGTTTGTGGGCATTGGCCTTTTGTCGTTGATGGAGGCGCGCTACACGCCATGGTAGTCGAGTGGATCACGTTGACGGTGGCCGTCGTTGCCGCGTTGGCCGAATGGATTCATCGGCGGCGGGTGCGGCGCGTGGCGCATTTGGCATTTGGGCCCAGGGGCCGTCCGGCGCTATGGACGCGGTTGGCGCCCTTGGCTGCGCGTCGCGGCGCTATCGGCGATGACTTGGGGTTTTCTTTCCCTGTGGCTGGTCGTCGAATCCCGAATCCACGCGGGTAATGAGATGACGCCGGGAAAGGAAAAGCACTTAGTTCTTGTGATCGACGTTTCGCCGAGTATGTCGTTGAAAGACGCCGGGATGGAACGAAAGACTTCTCGCCGAGATCGGGCGGTTGAGGTCTTGCAGTCGTTGTTCGACCGTGTTCCGATTCGCGAGTACCGCGTCAGCATCATTGCGGTTTACTCCGACGCCAAGCCGATGTTGGAAGACTCGAAAGACTTCGAGGTTGCTCGGTACATCGTGGGAGACATGCCGTTATGGCACGCATTCAAACCGGGTAAGACCGATTTGTTTTCGGGGCTGACCGCCGCGGCGAAAATGTGTAAGACGTGGAATCCGGGCAGCACGACGATTATTATGTTAACCGATGGCGACACGGTTCCACCCAAGGGAATGCCCGACCTGCCGCACTCGGTGGCTAACGTGCTGGTGATTGGAGTGGGTGACACCGCCGCTGGCATGTACATCGACGGGCACCAGTCGCGACAAGACTCGGCCACGCTTCGCCAGGTCGCGAATCGCCTGCGTGGCTTTTATCACAACGGCAATCAGCAACATCTTCCGTCACAGGTCATCAATGCCATGAACGCTTCGTATCGGGTAGACGAGCTGAGCGCTTGGACTCGCCGCGAGTGGTCGTTCTTGGCAATCGGTCTCGGATCGGTGGTGTATTCCGTTTTGCCGTTGATTTTGACATATTTTGGAACTCGTTGGCGTCCGGGGCTTCGTGGTCCTTCGATGGCGAGGACAAGCGTGCGACGCGTCTCCGAGCCCGTTCCATAAGGCGGACCAAAACGACTGACCTTTACGGAGCCGCATTCGCAAGAATTCCGTTGGAGAACTGAACCTTTGCACGTTCAGCTACGGTTCTTGAACCGCTTCCGGAAAGGTTGCAGTTAGGGGCCGACTTGAGCCGAGTTGCTTGAATATGAAGGCGACTGCGGACTTAATACCCCCCGAACATTTATGGAAATTGTGGAAAAGCGAATTTGGCATTCCCGGCTCGAACCCTTATACTAGTGGCTCGGAGGACTGAACCATGAAAGTTTATTTGATTGTGGCCTGGTTGTTCGTCGGTTTGGCTGGCTTGATCTATCATCTAGGTCCGGGCAAGGACCAATTGAAACTTGACCGACTCGACGCGGGACTGACCGAGGCGCGTTGATGCATCGCCGATCAAAATTGGGTCGATGCCATCGACTTGTACGACGAAGCGTTGGCCAAAATGCCCCGCGAGAAAATCGCCCAAGCGCGTGAGGTGATGTTGGAAAAGGCGAAGGCGCAAATGATGGCCAAGCAGTTGCCCGAAGCCCGCGGCGCGCTGGAACAACTGTTCCAGGAAGTTGTATCGGATCCGTCGGCCAAACCGGAATTCGTGGCCGACGTCGAATCGACTTTGGCCAACGCTCAATACTACATGACCTGGTTGATGCGTTTGGAGGGCTTGTCAAAAGAAGAATGGTTGCCCGAAATCGAAGCCTCGCGCCAACACTACGTGCAGCTTTATCGCCATGCTGAGGATTCGGGTAATCAATTGGCGATGACTCGGAACCAAGAGGACTTGGAGGCAGCCGTCCGATTGGCGCGGATGGATCTGAACGAATTACAGAGTTTGCCCCTGCCAAGCCAGTGACAGGGATGCGGCACCAAGGGCCGAAGCCGCGGTCGCGGCAAGATCAATCAAAAACCTGCTGACGGGGCGGGAGCGAGTGAAATCCCAGAAGGAAGTGGCTCGTAACAACGTCCATCTCAAAACCATTCGAACAGTACCCTTGGCAGGATAATCGTCTTCAGTTGTGTGACTACGAGTTCTGTAGCGAAACCGTGTTAGACTACGTGACTAAGTTGTTTGTTGGGTAACCGTTTCGGGTTGCGTCAAACGTCCGGGCCGCACCGAACGCCCTTGCTCGCGCGACGGGTCTTCTACGTCCATACGGTGTTCCCCTCTTCGCGAACAGGCCCTTGGCCAAACCTTTCGTCAAGCGCCACAAAGTTGAAACGTAATTCCCGGCGATATCAGCCGACAGGTACGCTAGGTAGACATCGTTGCTGGGAATCAGGCCGTTCGTGGCCATGTATTTGTGGACGATTCGGCCTCGATACTTCCTTTTGTGTTGGCATAGACCTTGGAAGTTGTAGATTTCGTTTCCGAATTTCCAGTTGACTTCAAAGACGAATCGGGTCATTCGGTCATCGTTGTATTTAGCGTCATCCAGTCGGTAGAACGGTGCGAGGCCGATATTGAGGATCCCAATCCCTTCGGCCTTGAACCGATCCATCGCGACCATGTTGACAGCCGTATGCAGTTTTCCGAAGCGTTTTTCGTCGCAGCGTGGCGTGTTGTTGCAGTAGCCGACAACCCGACCGTCGCGGTAGATCGGATCGTAAAAAACGAAACCGGCTATCTCGCCATTTCGGTCGTAAGCCAGAAACTTGCGAACGTCGGGCTCGGCCGAGTAAATCGGCTGGCGCGCATAAGCCCGGATTTCGCGCTGGTGAACGATCTTGGCGCTGAGCCATTGTCTGGAGACCCGTTCAATTTCGTATCGATCCACGTCGGACATGCGTTCTTCGCGGATCGTGATCCCTTCGCGCTTGACTTCGTTTCGGGCGCGTTTAATCAAGTCCAGTTCTTTCCAGTTGCCTTGGGTGTTATAGGTTTGGACATCCAGAATCGAGTCGGGGCCGAGCCCGTTGACTTTGAAACCCATCGCCCGAACAGCATCGGCGCATTGTTCTGATATGTACATGAAGACGAGCTTGCGATGGATGCTCAAGAACTTTTTGACAAGGCGTTCGATATCGTCTGCGGCGCAGATGGGATCGGCAACAACGATTTTCTTGCCGCGCACGGCACAGACCGGATGGCGCACCGACGTGTAGGCCAGATAGCCCAGCGTGTCGTCCAGGTAGTATTCCATGCCGTGCTGCAGGCTGGCGTAGGCCAATGCTTCGTGCCCGTGCTGCTTCAGAAACGGCGAAAAGATTTTCCATTTTTCGGCGGTGGTCAGGGCGTTTGCCTCTGTCCCGTCCCAAGACTTTTGCATCGACGTGGATCCCTCGCATAAAAGCTGCCTTTTCAAGTGTATACTATCGACTTGCGCCCTGACACAGGTTGCCACATGGAGTGGAAATGATGATTCGACGAACGACGATTTTGATCGGGTTGATGTTGGCAATGATTGGCGCTGCGTCCGGGCAGGACTCGACGAGTCCGGTTGGCGAGGAGTTGCGGACACTCGATTCGCATTTTCCTTTTTTGTTTGACGTCGATCAGTGGGCGAGCCGAGCGGAATCGTTGAGGTTCCACATTCAGATGAGCCTTGGTCTATGGCCGCTTCCCGAAAAAACGCCGCTGAACGCGGTGATTCATGGATCGGTCGATGCGGGTGATTACACGGTAGAGCGAGTGTATTTCGAGAGTTTTCCCGGGTTCTACGTCACGGGCAGCTTGTATCGGCCCAAGTCGCTGGCGGGAAAGAAACCGGGAATCCTCTGTCCGCAC
Source organism: uncultured Planctomycetaceae bacterium (assembly GCA_963803365.1). Lineage (GTDB taxonomy): Bacteria > Planctomycetota > Planctomycetia > Pirellulales > Pirellulaceae > JANMEB01. Next base: position 139,490 of record CAWDMH010000031.1, on the reverse strand, counting down.
GGCCACTACAACAATGGCCGGTTTACCGAGTTCGGTGAACAAGAGATCGCGCGCATGATTCAGGCTGGCGAGGAATCGATCCCAGAGAATGCGCGCTCGCCGTTGCAAGCCCGTTGCGCACGGCCTGGCCCGAATGGGCTGTGTCGTCTTTCACTATGACATGATCGGTTACGCCGACAGCCGACAGATTTCTCAAGCGATCGCGCACGGTTTCGCGCAACCGCGAGCCGATCAAAACAAACCAGACGGTTGGGGCTTCTTCAGCCCTCGGGCCGAAATGAACTTGCAATCGATCATGGGCTTGCAAACTTGGGATTCGATGCGGGCGATCGACTTTTTGACTTCGTTGCCGGATGTTGATCCCCAGCGAATTGCGGTCACCGGCTCCAGCGGTGGTGGAACGCAGACATTTATTTTGTGCGCGGTGGATCCACGGCCGGCAGCGGCGTTTCCGGCGGTCATGGTGTCGACCGGAATGCAAGGAGGCTGCACGTGCGAGAACTGCTGCAACTTGCGAGTCGATACGGGGAATGTGGAAATTGCCGCGCTGTTCGCCCCCAAGCCGTTAGGACTGTCGTGTGCCAACGATTGGACCAAAACGATGCCGGAAGACGGGTATCCGGAACTCAAAAAGCTGTTCGAGGCGTTGGGCCATCCGGAGCGCGTTTTTCTAACAAAATCGTTGACATTTCCCCACGGCTACAACCAGGTCGCTCGCCGCGTGATGTACGCCTGGTTCGCCAAGTATTTGCAGCTACCCGGGGGCGAGTCCGCCGAACTCGAGGCCGTCGACCAAGGGCGATTGGACGAAGGATCGCCATTTCGCGAGCAGCCGATCCGGTTTCTTTCCAAAGACGAGTTGACGGTCTGGGGCGACGACCACCCGCCGCCCCAAGGAGGCGATGCGATCGAGCATGCGATCACTCGGCATTGGCAACAAGATCAGTCGCGTCAATTAACCAAGTTATTTGACGACCGCGATCCACGTCTGAAGACAGCAGCCCGAAGTCTGATTGTCGATTTGAAATCGAAGGACTTGCCGCGCCAATACTTTGTTTGGGCGGGAGATCACGGCGACAGCAATGACTTGACGGGAGCTGCACTCAAACGAGTGGACGCTGGGCAACAGGATTTGGAATTCACGATCATCAAGCCGGCTGGCAACCCCAATCGCCAGGCCGGCACACGGCCAATCGACTCGCTTGTTTCGTGACTTCAAATCAAAGTCCACCGGACGCGGCCCAGGCGTTTGCCGAAGCGGGTTACTACGTGCTGACCATTGCCTGCCCGAGCTGCACGAAAGAAAATCGTCTTGTCGAAAACGGTCGACCGGGCGCAGCGGCGTATACCTTTGGCTACAACCGCAGCAGCATCGCCACCGAAGCGCGGTATCTGTGCCGCTTTTTCGATCATCTCGATACGGTGCTGGCCAACGTGATCGCCCGTGATGCCGTCGTCGATTTAATCTCCACCGACGACGCGGTGCCGGCAGCGATCGTTGCCGCGGCCGCAAGTCACCGACGATTTCGCCGATTCATCTTCAAAGACAGCTTTCGATTTGCAGATGTCGAGGATTTTGCCCATCCGAATTTTCTCCCGGGGGCACTCAAGTTGCGAGACATCCCGGGCATGCTGGCCATTGCCAATCCCGAACACGTCATCTGTTTGGGTACGATTGCCGACGATATCCAAAAGGCCTGTGAAAACGCAGTGGGCTCGTCGGCGAACTTGGAAGCGTTGGCGAAATAGCGGTGGGATTCGGCATCGAATTCGCTTGTTGACGCCAAGTGTTGCCGCGGTCGGAAATCACGCCTCGGAGTCGCTCTCGTCTTCCTCGGTGTCTTCGCTGTCCGAATCGGTCACAGCGTTTTCGGGTGGACCGCCTACGATTTGATCGGGCGAAAGCGTCTCTTCCAGCGCACACAACATTTCACCCAAAGGTTCACGGGCAAACTTGAAGTCGTCGAAAACAAGCGTTCGCGTCTGACCGTTCTGAGCGTATCGCGCCCGGGCGATCCCTTTTCGAGCCCACTTGGTCTTGTCGAGTTGTTGGACACTGTTGAAGTCCATCGTCTGGCCCCAACTGGTCGCAATCGATTGGCCGTCCATTTCCACCCAAGAGCCGCGCGAGCGAAGAAACAAGAATAAGCCCGGCAAGCCAATCGCCAGCCCGATGGCTCCCATCAGATATTGTGATTTGATCAGATGTTCGATCTCTTCGGAGGGACGCGGAATCTCGTCCGACCAGCCTTTTTCTTCGGTGATTTTACGCCAGCTATCGGAAACGGCGCCGCTGTCGCGGCCATTCAGCTTTTCGTACGCCTGAGAGATCTTGAGCTTCTTTGGATACGAGATCAGGCCGTCGTAGGCACAGTACGCCGTCCAGGCAATGCCCAATCCGGCCAGCAACAAATAACGCCGCAGATAGCTCCGAGTGAATCCGGCTCGCAAACTCATCGTCAACCTCAATACGATTCACAAGTGCCAAACCGCCCATGAACCAACGTTGCACTCCGTGAAAAAAGCACTCCGGCGGACGTCCAACCACGACGCGCAGCATCGAGAACCGATGCAATCGATCCAACGAAAAGGGCCTGATCGTCGCTTCCCATTATGACCGATGAATCTTGAAATGCGAGGCGTAAGTCACGGGGGAATGGTTCCATCCAAACTTCGCTTCCAGCGACGCGCGACGGCCGGACGTAGATTGGGTCTTTCAACCCACACATTCCGCAATGCCCTGACAGTCGGACGAAACCGAAAAAGCGATATTCAAAACGACTCGATCGGTTTATTCCATCGCTTTGCAATAAACTGAAATAGACTTTGGTTTGGGCGGCGAGCGCAACTCGTCGAGTGGCGCCGTTCCCAAGCCTAGACCCTCGAGACGCAGCAATGCTTACTTCTCAAGAAATCACAGGCGACGCCGAATTCGCTCAAATCATTCATTTATTGCTCCGCGAAGATAACCAGTACTTTCTTAGCGAACGTCGATCGCTGCACCGGGAAACCTTGGTTCGACCCGTTGAACTGGCTCACCATCTGCAGAACGCCGAGGTACAAGTCATCTACGGAATTACGCGGAATATCTCGCCTGCCGGCGTTTGCATCTTGACGCTCAAACCGATCCAGCAAGAGCAGTTGATGACGATCAAGATCTACCGCTTGAATGGTAGCCCCGTGACCTTCTTGGCCGATTGTCGCTGGTCCAAGCCGTTCACCGAAATCGGATTCATGTCCGGTTGGGAATTCCGTCAGCTAATGCGCAGCTAAGGATCGAACGTCATTCCCGCGAAGGCGGGAATCCAAAGGCGAAGTTATATTGCATGCGATCCTTACTCGGCCGAAATCTGTCGCGACCACCGCTAGCGGTTGCAACTGCGCATCGTCATTCGCACTTCCGTAGTGGGTCATTTCCTGTAGGTCGGGCAGTCTCTGCGAGACAGCAGTCTCTGTCCGGCAAATGACGGCTAAAGATGACCGTCTCACGTGGAATCTACCCATTACCCCCACCTCAGATGACTGGCTGAGACCGTTGTCTTTCCCTGGCCAACGCCGAAATGCGTTGTCACAGTCAAAAGTTCGGGTTGCGATCACTGGTGCTTTGTGAGGTCTTAGAATTGGGGTTGTGTGCCACTGGCTTCGCCGGTGCGGGTCGGCAATACACGACGCTCATGTACACTGGCACAGCCAGTGGCACCCCAAAATTAGGTACTGAAAGTGCACTAGCCGATTGGCGCTCGCCTCGGTTATTCGCCGCTAGACTGGGGCAAGCTACCCTGCAGCTGATCCGAAAAATAAGCTGTAACGCAGCCGTGGGTTCGCCAAGTTGAAACTGGTATGGCCTGGAATCGACACGCATTCTATGATCCGCCGCGCAACGAGAGCGGCTTTGGACGTCAATAGCTGCACGAACCACGGTCACTCGGTCAAGGAGGACTGAAGTGAATTCGATCAAATCGACGGTCACCGTTTTATTTTTGCTGTTTGTTTCCTACGGAGTCTATCGGGTGATCCACACGCCCGACCCGGTGGCGTCGTCCGATGGCCAATTCGTGGTCAATCCACAGAGTTCAACACCGAACGCCACGGTTGATTCAAAGTCTGGCGGAGACAACTCGGTTTCGAATTCACGCCAGAATACGTCACTGACGACTCCCCCACGACGTCTGATCGACGATCCATCGAAGACGGAATTGTCGACGCCGGATGCATCCGTCAAGTTTCCGGTCCCACCGCCACTAAAACCCGATATGTCGACGGCCAGCATATCGACGAGCGACACGCCTGTCACCGGCAATGCGCAATCCAACGCGATTAGCGGTTTCGATTCGCCACCGCCGCTGGCGACCGACGCGACGACTATGCAGCAGGACAGCTCGAATAGCCCAGGTGGCAACTCGCTGATCGCGGCCATCAATTCTGCTTTGCCGGGCAGCGTTGTTCCGGCGAGCACGCGCGGGAACGCCGAATCGTCCTCACAACCTGCAACTCCCGTCGCAAACGCCAAAATCCTCACTGGACCGTTGACCGCCGTCGCACCGCCATCGCAATCCACCGCCGACAGTTCCACGCCGTTTTCACGAGCCGCAGCCCAGCCGGCGACAAATCCTTTGGCAACCAACAACACGAGCGATCGCGACGCGACAGCATTTCCCGGGGCGCCGATGCAACCGTCGACAACGGCTCCCACGGCCGCCGACCTTGATGCCACATGGCCCACCATCCGATCATTGGCTCGCAACGGCGATGCAACCTCCGCACTAAGACAACTGACACAGTTCTACCGTTCGGAATTGCCTGCCGCCCAACGAGAGGAGTTACTCAAATGGCTTGATGCCCTGGCATCCAAAGTGATTTACTCGACCGAAAACCTATTGCAACCCACGCCCTACATCGTCCAGTCCAACGACACGCTCGATTCGATCAGCAATCGTTGGCACGTTCCCAAACAACTGATTGTGAACGTCAATCGAACGAAGTTGCCAGCCAACGGTCAGTTTGTTCCCGGCTTAGAGCTCAAAGCCATTCCGGGTCCGTTCCGCGCCGAAATCGATTGTACGCATTCGGAATTGACGCTGTTTCTCGGTGACTTGTACGCGGGCCGGTTTCCCATTGACACGGCCAACTGCGACAACCTAGGCGCAAAGCGCTATTCCGTTGCGTCCGCCTCGGTCGATGAGCGGACCGGTAACGTCATGTTTCTGGACTTGGGTGGAGAATTGACTATTTCTACGGCTGACAGCCAATTACCGAATTCCCTGGTTCTATCGGATGCCGACGCCAACGACGTTTTTGGTATCCTATCCAAGAGTTCTGACGTGACCATCTTGCGGTAGCCAGCGCAGACAGCACCGTCACCTTGACTCGTTGCCCGCGTGACATGCAAGCGATTGGTAACAGTTCACGAGCTAGGGTCTGGCTCATTTTCGGCCCAATTATTGGTACCAGAATGTCGCATGAGCCGCCGAAAATGTGCCTGACCCCCTAAAATCGTGGGCAACGCATTGGCAACCCGTGAACGCTTACAAGCGATTGAGACGCAAGCTGGAAAATCAGGAATTCAATCTTCCGGCAATCGAACCAGTTGGTTGGGGGGAACGATGGCTGAAAAGACGATCTTCAAGAAAATCATTGACGGGGAGATTCCGGCCCAGATTGTATACGACGACGATCGATGTCTCGCTTTCCGAGACGTGAACCCTCAAGCGCCGACCCACGTCCTGATCATTCCGAAAACTGAGATTCGTAGTCTCAGTGAAGCCCAAAACGAACATCAATCTCTGTTGGGCCACATCCTACTAGTCATCCGCGATCTAGCCGAAAAGCTCGGGCTGGACGCCGGCTACCGCGTGGTCATGAATTGCGGGGGTCAGGGAGGACAGACCGTGGACCACCTGCATTTTCATCTCTTGGGAGGACGACAAATGGTCTGGCCCCCCGGATAGTGATGCGCCAGATCGCCACCACCCATGCGCTCAAGATGAGAAACGGAGCAACCATCATGACAACGATGCTCAAGGCATAGGCAAGTTGTAAGTTAGCGCTCTCCGCCAATCCGGCTTGGCAAGTCGGACAGGCATCGGCGAAGGTGGGCCAACCAAGGATGACTGTCACGCCGACGACCCATCCCGATCCAGATCGAGCAAAGGCTCTTGCCGCGCGTACCCAAAACCGAATTCGCGTAGCGAGGTCAATTGCTGTAGGTCCGTCAGTCTCTGACGGACATTTGACGGCCAAGGATGGGCGTCCCGCGTGAAATGCCCCCACTACCCGAATTCGCTTTGTTCCGTTCATGCCACTCAAGTACAAAAACAGTACAGCACCAGATAGACCAACACGCCGGTGATCGAAACGTATAGCCAAATGGGAAATGTCCACTTGGCTAATCGTCGATGCCATTCCCTCCGGTCGCGGAGTCCTAGATAGATTGTAATGCTCGCCAATACCGGGACCAATGCCGCCAGCGTGACATGCGTGAATAGCATGGTCAGGTAACTGTATTTGACGAACGCTGGATATCCATCTGGAAAAAACTTGATGCCCCCGTTGAATTTGTGAATCAAGTAGCACGTCAGGAAGGCCATGGAAACCACGAAACAACTGATCATGACCACTTTGTGAGCCCGTTCGCGGCGATTCTTGATCAACCAGAAGCCCGTGATCAATAACACGGTGGCGATGGCGTTCAGTCCGGCGTCGACGTGCGGCAGCCACTTAATCATCGGCGTCGACTTCCGCGGATCGAGATGAATGATCGGCGGTTTCCTTTGGCGGGCGATCTTCCGCGATCAGCTCGTCGATCAGTTTGAGCATCGCGGCTTCTTGAGTCGCCTCGTGCCAATCAAATTTCCCTCGGACTTTCCCCCAGCGATCGATGACGACCAGCAGCGACGCATGGTCGGCCCCGCTCACGAACAGGCCGAGAAACTCGCTGGCGACGCGGTCGAGATAAGTCTTGTCCTTTCCTGTCAGGAAGATCCACCGTTGCGGATCGGCCTTGAGTTCTCTCGCGTACTGTTGCAGGACGCTGGGAGTGTCGGTTTGCGGATCGGTCGTGATACTCACGAACTTGACCGGTTTGTCGGCGAGGCGGTCTTGCAAATCACGAAGGTAGCGGTTTTGCTCGATGCAATGCGTCGTGCAGGTCGAGTAGAAAACACTGCCGATCCAGACCTGGCCGGTCAGATCGCGCGAAAAGAACTGTGTGCCGTCACTCTTGGTTAGAAAAAACTCGTGCAACCAAGGAGGATTATTTCCAAGTACATGCGGATTGCCGGCCAGCAGATTGCGCGTCTCGATCACTTTCCCCAGTGGTGGCGACGTTTCGTCGAGAACGGTTTGGGCCACCGAGTCAAACCTCCTCATCTCGCTGGGATCGTCCCATTTGAAGCGGTCGCGATAACGCCCCCAGCGGTCGATCAACAAAATGTCTTCCGTGTGAATCGCCTTGTCGACGACCACGCGAAATTGCTGTTCGCCGATTTGTTGAATTTCCGAAAGCGACCCGGTGAGGAAATGCCAACGCTGCGGATCGGGACCGTAGACCTCGGAGTATTGTTGCAACCGCGCCGGCGTGTCGGTCTCCGGATCGACGGTGATACTGAGAAACGTCAAGTCGTCTTTGCGAAACTGTTGCGTTAACCGTCGCACTTGCTCGTTGAGTTGTCGGCAAATGGTTGGACAGGTCGAGTAGAAAAACGAGACCACGTACGGACGCCCGATCAGTTGCCGAGTGTCGAACTTCTTTCCACTGCTGTCGGTCAGTTCAAACGGCTCGATATCGGGCAAGTAATTCCATGAGATGCTCTTGGTGCTAGGTGATTCTGGGCCCCCGATCGCGGCAGGCTCGCCCGGCGTCCGGCGATTGAGAACCAAGTAGATCCCGCCCAGGAAGACGAGCGACCACATGACAATGGCAACGACGCGAAAGAATGGCTGATTCAATGTTAGACCCTATAGTTTGCGGATGACTCCTCGGACGACGCCCACGACCTTGGCGTCGCGGACGTAGATCGGCCGCATCCGCTTGTTGGCGGGTTGCAGCCGAATGCGGTGTCGCTCCAGATACCAGTATTTGAGCGTCGCTTCCCCGTCGTCGGTTTGGACCACCGCGATGTCGCCATTGCACGCCCGACGACGGGGTTCGACCACAACCCAATCGCCGTCGGCGATATGCGCGTTGATCATGGAGTCTCCTTCAACTTTCAGCAAATAGCTGCCCGACCAATTGAACAACGAATCCAACTGGACCGATTCGGGGGTCTCTTCCACCGCTTCGTGTAAAACTCCGGCATTGACCCGTCCGACCAGCGGTAGACCGACTTCTGGCTGCGCTTCGGGAGTCAGCGCGATGGTCCGCGATTTCAGGGATTGACGATCGATCAAACCTTTTCGCTCGAGCGCCCGCAAATGCGATTCCACACCGTTGGGCGACCTGATGCCGAACTTCGTCCCGATTTCCCGGATCGTAGGTGGAAATCCTTGTCGCGTGATCGATCGGCGAATGAAATCGAGTATCTTCGCTTGTCGAGGCGTTGGTTCCATGATCTTTGCGACGCGTCGTGCCCAGCCGTGTCCGCATCGAGCGCGGCTTGAGGTCAAGGCCTACCGGGCGAATGAACGCACCAGCGCGTCGCCCGTAATAGCTTCGTTTGCAAATGTTGTCGGCACTAGAGTCCTTTGGGGGAGCGCCATAATTCATTCGACTTTTTTTTGCGTTGGATTGCAAGTCCCGGGATACAATCGTAGTGGGGTCGTTTGCTGTAGGTCGGGCAGTCGCTGCCCGAAATAAAACGGCCAAGAATGATCGTCCCACGTTGAGCGCCCCCATTACCGACATGATACATGAGCCCGCGACAAAAAGTCGCGATGGCAATTACCCGCGATCGTTTCACCTTTCCGACGCCCAGTTTAGCTACGATTTGATTATTTGCTGTTCGCCCGGATTGAAATCAGAGACCGCCCTATGTCGACACAGCCGCTCAACAATTTGACCCCGAAACAGTACGTGGCGTTGGAGCGGCGATCTGACGAAAAGCACGAGTACTTCGCGGGTGAAGTATTCGCTATGGGCGGCGCGAGTCGCAATCACAACCGCATTACAGTGAACTTGTCGTCACTCTTGCACCGCGCATTGGCCAGCCGACCCTGTGAAGTGTTTGCCAGCGATATGCGAGTCAAAGTCCTCGGCACCGGTTTGTATACGTATCCGAATGTCGCCGTAGTTTGCAACCGCCCTCAATTCGAAGATTCTGAGTCAGACACCTTGTTGAACCCCGAGTTAATCATCGAAGTACTGTCGGATTCCACCGAAAAGTATGATCGAGGGAAAAAATTCGAGCATTATCGGCTGATCGAATCGGTATTGAGTTACACCCTCGTCTCTCAGCACCGGCCACTGATTGAACACTTTGCACGACATGATAACCAACAGTGGCTGCTGACGGTCGCCGAAGGATTGGATTCGCAAATCGAATTCGCGCGAATTGGTTGCCGCCTCGATCTGGCGGATATCTATGCGCGTGTCGAATTCCCTGACGCATCAGGCACCCTGCGTTAAGCGCCAAACATAACCGTTCACGAGCCGAGCTCTGGCTCATTTTCGGCCCAATCATTGACAATCAAATGCGTGAGCGCCGGCCGAAAATGTGCCTGACCCCTTAAAATGTGGACATCACATAGGCGACCCATGAACGCTTACGCGCCAAACTTTGACATCCGACCGGCATTGGCCAGCGCCAGCGGCATCAGGTACTTCGCAGGGAACAGTCCCAGGCCGCCTCGGTACGATTCGCTTTCGGCAAAGGCTTTGCAGTGATCGGGCCGGCAACATTCGGAGACCAGCAGCGTCGGTACGGGGTGCCAACTATGGCTCTTGAGAAAGGAAGGCGTGCTGTGGTCTCCCGTGACGATCAATACGCTTGGGCCAAGCCCGGTGATTCGCGGAACGATCGCGTCGAGTTGCTCGATCCGCTGGGCTTTGGCGTCGAAATCGCCGTCTTCACCGGTGCTGTCGGTGTACTTGAAATGGATAAAGAAAAAATCGAAGTCGCCCCAACGCTGGGTGAGCACGTCGATCTGCTCTTCCAACGTCTTGGCCGAACCGACGATCTCCATTCCGACCAGACGCGCAAGACCGCGATACATCGGATAGACCGCGATCGCAGCGGCGCGGAGCCCGTATACGTGTTCGAAGGTCTCCATTTTCGGTTTCGCGGCAAATCCTCGAAGCGTCAATCCGTTGGCTTGGGGCTCAGCCGCGATAAGCTTTCGAGCTGCGGCGATGAATTCTGTGGCGGCTTGAGCCGTTGGTTCGCTCGCTTCATCGTGCGCAACCGGAGCGAGCGGTTCGACGCCGGTTGCTTGCGGATCAGTATCACCGACATTATCACCACTCAGTCCGCGAAAGACGACGACGAAGCGATGTTCCTTAACCGGCTCGACGAAGACTTCGACGCCAGGCACCTCGATCGACTGCATCCGCTTGACAATCGCCGCGCTGGCCTCCGAAGCGATTCGTCCGGCGCGGCGATCGGTGATTTTTCCGGAACTGTCGAGCGTGCAAAAATTTCCCCGAGCCGCGACGTCGCCATGCTGCAATTCAAAGCCGATCCCGGTCGCTTCCAGCGCCCCCCGACCGATTTGAAACTGGATCGGATCGTATCCGAACAGTGCCAGGTGCCCTGGCCCGCTGCCCGGCGCGATTCCAGGAAAAACGGGAACGCTACCCCCTTGAATGCCGCGGACCGCCAGGGCATCCAAGTTCGGTGTCCGCGCCGTTTCCAACTCGGTTTTCCCGCCAGGTTTCATGGGCAAACCGCCCAATCCGTCCGCGACGAGCATGACGATCTTGCTGTCGTTTTTGATGTGCAACGAACGGGTCAGCGAGTGGACGTCGATTCCGGAAAACATGTCCATCGGATATTCTCAGTGGGATGCGCTGTCAATTAGGATCGCACGCAAGATAACTTCATGTTTTTTTTGACCCTTTCCTTAACCTCTCCCGTGAGGGCGGGGATTTAGGGCGAAGTTACCTTGCGTGCGATCGTTGGCCAATCCGGATATTTGCGAGTATTTTGGACGCTTCGTCAACGGTGGCGTCCATGCAGGTAGTGGGGACATTCCACGTGGGACGTCCATCCTTGGCCATCATCGGTCGGGCCGAGACTGCCCGACCTACACCCGATGAGCCCACTAGCTCCATGCAAACACGACAAACTACAGGTGTAATGAAAGATGAGTGAATTGATTCGATTTGATTTCAGCGGCGCGTTTGGCGGCAAGTTTGGTTTGGCCGAAGGGGATCTTCGAGCAATAGTCCCGCGGTTCGAATCGGTGCGCCGTGAAGTCCTGGACGTTGACCTTCCATTGATGACGTCCGGTACGGTGCCAGCCGAAAAACAGCCGCTGGACGCTGGTTTCATCGAGCTGCCGCGGCGAATGCTTTCCGCGTATCACACTGATCGCGTCGATAGCGAATTGGGCAGGATCCTCGGTGCTGCCAAACGTCTGCGCGACGTCGTGGATCGCGTGGTTGTACTGGGAATCGGCGGCTCGTACATGGGGGCGTGGGCGCTAATGAATGCGTGTTGCCAGCCGTATTTCAACGAGCTCTCGCGGGGCGATCGGGGAGGCCGACCTCGCATGTATTTTGAAGGGAACAATCTCGACAACGATTCGCTGCAAGGCTTGCTGCATTTGCTGCGGCAGCCGCCGGCGGGCGTCGATCGTTTGGAGAACGATTGGGGAATTGTCGTCGTCAGCAAGAGTGGCGGAACTCTGGAAACGGCGGTTGCATTTCGCGTGTTTCTCGCCGAACTGCAGCGCCACACCGGTGACCGAGATTTTCGTCCGTACGTCGTCCCTGTAACCGGCCAGTCCGGCAAGTTGGCGGAGTTATGCGATGCTTTGGGAATTGACGAGCGGTTCTTGGTCCCCGATGGCGTCGGTGGCCGTTTTTCAATCTTCTCGGCCGTGGGTCTATTGCCCGCGGCAATCTTGGGGCTGGATATTGTGGCGTTGCTCAAGGGAGCAATCGCCATGAACGAGCACTTTTCATCGGCCGAGCCGGCGGAGAATGTTGTGCTGAATTACGTGGCTGTCAATCACCTTTTAGAAGAGCGTGGCGCACTCACACGGGTGCTTTCGGTTTGGAACAAGTCGCTCGAATACGTCGGACTTTGGCACGATCAACTGCTGGCCGAAAGCTTGGGCAAAGCCGGACGCGGAGCTTTGCCGTTGACAACGGTCAACACGCGAGACTTACATTCCCGGGCGCAACAGCATCAGCAAGGCCGCAACGACAAAGTCTTCAACAATTTGATCGTCGACACCTGGCGGTTCGATCCGGTCCCGGTCGGCATGAGCTCGCGCGACCAGGACGACCTCAATCGCTATTCACAACGGACGTACCCGGAGCTGATTTCAGCTGCCATCGTCGGCACCAACCAGGCGCTTCACGACGACGGCCGGCCGACAACTGATATCGTGTTGCCGAAAGTCGACGAGTTCTATCTCGGCCAACTGTTTCAAATGCTGATGCTGGCTACGGTGGTGGAAGGACGATTGATCGGTATCAACCCTTACGGTCAGCCAGGCGTGGAAAAGTACAAAACGAACATGCGGCGCTTGCTCGATGCGCAATGACCCCGTAATGCGGCCTTTCGTGAACGCGACAGGTCGACGCCTCGGCGCATTTCCACCGCCAGATATGGTGTCGCCGCACCGGAGTGGGGCCGTTTGCTGTAGGTCGGTCAGTCCCTGACCGACAGGTTACGGTCAAAAAGAGAACGTTCCATTTTGAAATACCTCGGACTACGAGCCTCACGGGTAGTGGGGGCGTTTGCTGTAGGTCGGTCAGTCCCTGACCGACAGGTTACGGCAAAAAAAAAGTCCGACCTGCCTCGAAATGCCTCCACTACCGCCTCTGGCAGAGACGCGGCCACCGAACTGGCCGATTTGTTACACTGTCGTAAAACGGCACGCTCCAATATCTACCGAAGAGGCAACGTATGTCGGTCAAACTGACTTGGTACGGGCACGCGACCTGGCGAATCGATAGCGGTGGTCAAACGATAATCGTCGATCCTTTTGTCTCGGACAATCCGTCGTGCAAAGTCGCGGTCAAGGACCTCAAGACGGTCGCAGCGATTTTGGTCACGCATGGCCACGCCGATCACATCGCCGATTGTACGGCGTTGGCCAAGCAGACCGGGGCCACGGTCGTGGCCAATTTCGAGATCGCCCAATGGCTCACCCAACAAGGAGTCGGGCAAACGATCGGGATGAACATCGGCGGCAAAGCGGATGCAGGCGTTTGCCGGGTAAAGATGACCCTCGCGCATCACAGTTCGCAGTTGCCCGACGGATCCTACGGTGGCAATCCCGGCGGATTCATCGTTTGGGTTGGCGGCAAAACGATTTACTTCGCCGGGGACACTTCGCTGTTCAGCGATATGGCCATGATCGGCAGAGTCGGGATCGCCGCCGCCGTCCTGCCCATCGGCGACTTGTTTACGATGGGAATAGACGACAGCGTCGAAGCGACGAAACTCGTCTCGCCTAAACTCGTGTTTCCCAGCCACTACAACACCTGGCCGCCGATCGCACAAAACGCCAATGCATGGGCGGAAACGATGCGCAATCAGACCTCTGCCACGCCGGTCGTGTTGGAATCCGGCGGATCGCACGAGATCGCCTAGCGGCGATTGAATCAGCTTAGATAGTAAGTACGCCGATTGCAAACCAGCAGGCCAGATACAAAATCCAGCGTTCAGATTTCCGATTTCAGATCTTAGATTTCAAATTTCAAATTTCATATTCAGATTTCAGATCTCAATTCTTCTTAGTTGAAAGACAACGCGATGATTGATCGGATTTCAGCCCACGCGAGAGTGGTGAGTTTGATTTTCATTTGTCTTTTTTGGGCGCCGGCGTTGGTCCTTGGTCAAGCAGTCGAATTGAAATGGAAATTCGAAGCCGGCCAAGCCTTCGGCATCCAGTTGAACCAAGAGACCACTCTGCTGACCGAATTCGACTTGGCTCGTCAGCAGGTTGAGACGACGGCATCGATGCAATGTGCGTGGACGGTGGTTGACGTCGCCAAAAATGGCGACGCACAAATTGATATGACTATTGATGCTGTCAAACTTGCGTTGACAATCTCCAAAGCCGGCGATCAACCCGGGCAGATGGTAGCCACCAGCCAAATCGAGGTGGATACAGGCAACGCCGCCGCGACCGACGCCGCGACTGATGGACGGGAGGCGGAAAAGGCGATTCTAGCTAACCTCCGCGCGATCTTGGGCGAGAAGATTCGGATGGAAGTCACCTCACGCGGTCAGATCGGGGACATCCGCTTGACGGACAAAATGAAAGACGCGATTCGCTCGGCGCCGCAAGCGATGCAGATGAAAGCCCTGTTCGGCGAATCGGCTTTGCAGGAACTCTTCGGCCAAACGTCGCCGGCGCTTCCCGAATCGGCGGTCGAACCGGGCGCCACTTGGTCGACGACCTCGCAATTCGGCAACTCGCTGGGCCGATTCCAACGTCAACTCGACTTCACCTATCGCGGGCCGCAACCGTTGGGCGAACGAACCGCCGATCGAATCGACTTCGTCGCCAAACTCAGCCTGGTCCCGCCGGACAATCCGAAGGAGACGGTAGCCGACAAAGGCAAGTCGATTGAAATCGTTAGCCAAAACACGAGCGGAACCGTTTGGTTCGATTCGGCCGACGGTCGTCTCTTAGAATCAACCATCAACTCGGCCATCGAAACCAACACCCCGTATCGCGACGACGCGATCAATGTGAAGCTTACCAGCAAAAACGAAGCCAAGGTTGAAAAGCAATAAACAGAAAAGCAATTATTCGACAGCCAAAGCACGCAGTGATGTGGCTGCAAGGACAAGTGGTGCAGTCATTAGCTGTAGGTTGGTCAGTCCCTGACCGACGAACAATGGCAAACCATGTCGCCGTCTTTTGACTAAGGATCGCACGCAAAATGACTTCCCGGTTTTGTCGACCCACCCTAATCCTGTCCCGTGAGGGAGAGGATTCACGGCGAAGTTGTTTTGCGTCCGATCCTAACTAACTCACCACGATAGCAAACCGTTGAAAATCGTCTCGCCATCCCCACGAAGGCGGGGACCCAGCATTGCGAGAGTTGATGTCCGCTGGACTCGCGCCTTCGCGAGAATGACATTCGCTAGGGTTGTTGAGACTAGTGCTTTGTCAGGTCTTAGAATTGGGGTTGTGTGCCACTGGCTTCGCCAGTGCGGGTCGGCAATACACGACGCTCATGTACACTGGCACAGCCAGTGGCACCCCAAAATTAAAACTTGACACGGCACGAGTCGTTTTTCAACAGGCTGTTGCGAATCTCGGCTGGCTCTCGCCGTAACCGTTCACAAGCCGGGGGTCTGGCTCATTTTCGGCCGAATTGTTGGCACCAGAATGTCGCATGCGCCGCCGAAAACGTGCCTGACCCCTTAAACATGTGCGACGCATTGGCAACCCGTGAACGCTAACGCTCTCGCCGCAGGCATGCTTGGTAGAATGATGAATGGAGGCAATTCCATGATTGAAATCAAGTACACAGGTGATGCCCTCTGGGAAAGAATCGAGCGTGCTGTGGAGAAAGTCAGGGAACGACAACGAAGAGTCACATGTGCCCTAAACGCCGCGGGAATTCCGTACGCACTGATTGGCGGAAATGCGGTGCAACATTGGGTCTCGCAGGTTGATGAGTCGGTCGTAAGAAACACTCGAGACGTGGACATTATCCTTAACGAAAGTGATTTAGCCGCCGCGACCGCCGCCTTGGAACGCGTCGGTTTTTTCTATCGGCGCTCCGCAGGCGTCTCCATGTTTCTCGACGGTCCTGACGCGAAGGCACGGGATGCCGTTCACGTCGTATTTGCGGGG
The DNA here is from genome assembly GCA_963803365.1 of uncultured Planctomycetaceae bacterium. Lineage (GTDB taxonomy): Bacteria > Planctomycetota > Planctomycetia > Pirellulales > Pirellulaceae > JANMEB01. The sequence goes on along the minus strand of CAWDMH010000031.1, from coordinate 123,563 downwards.
AAGAAAGTGCGTGAGGAGTACCCAGAGCCGGTTCCGAGCATTGATGACTACGTGATGATGGAGGAAGCTCGCACGCTACCCCTCGAATCGCTTGTGAGCATGAAGCTGACGTCGTTTCGCCGTAAAGACCAAGTCCATTTGCTTGACATGATTTCGGTTGGAATCATCAACTCGACGTGGTTATCTCGATTCTCGCGTCCATTGCAGCGACGACTACAAGAATTGCTCGACGATCCCGACGGGTGAGACAATAACGCAACGGCGAGCATTCGAAAAAGGCAAACGCTTCAGTAGTTTATACCCGCCCGTGTTGCGTTGGATATCGCCGGAATCGACGTTGTTTTTTCAAGCGACCCGGCGAGGTGGGGGCAAGCTCTCGGTTGCCGGACGGCGATAGGTTTGGATTAGCTTGTTGATCGCGGCGCGGTCCTCATGCCGGCGCTTGAACGCGTCGAATGCAACGAGTCGCTGGAACCCATGAATTGCGTTTTGCGGGTTGACTGCGGCCGAAAGAAGTTCGATGCCACTGCCGAAGATGGTTGATCGCAGCGCAGCGAACGTCGAACCAGTGTGATGGCGCCACAGAAGTTCCTGCGAACGCCGACCGCTCACTGGGGCGTATTCTGCGCCACAAGGCCTGTGGCGACTCCACGCTCACGATCGATCGCACGCTCAATGGATTCAGCAGCTTGAGTTCTCGGTGGCAAAGTGCGATTTCAAGATCCAACAGATCTCGCGGAATCTCACGCAGCGTCTTGAAAACCGGTCGAAGCGAGAGCATTCGGTAGAATGCGGCCCACAGCGTTGGCCCCAGCGGAGTCAATTTGCCCGATCCGGCCGCACCAATCTTTCGATTCTTGCCGACCAGTCGAGGTTTGAACGTCCGGGAACAGCTCAATCCGGCCGCCACTAGCCGATCCGGGTGAGCTTCGCTGACAATCAGCGGCGTGACAGCCGCGACGCGGGGATCGCGGAATTCGGCTAGCGCAGCCTCGCACCAACCTTCGTCGACCAGCATGCCGGCTTGCAAGACGTGCACGAATTCCCCGCGGCAATGCGACAGTGTGGCGGTGAACAAGTCGGCTGGCGATTTGGCGCCGCGAACTTGAGCCAGACGGACGCCCACGCCTCGCAAATCGTGGCGATCGCCATATCCGCCGTCGTGAACGGCAATAATCTCAGACGACTCGGGCTGATTCCGCAAAATCGCCGCCAAAGTGTCTTCGAATAACGAGAATTCGCCGGTCCGGGCAAGAACGACAATCGAGAGGCGCGGCATCGCTAACCCTCAACAGGCAGACAGGAGAAGAGCCTGACGCTGTTTGATATTTCGACCGGCGGCACTGCCGAAGTTCATCGAAAATGGCGTTGCGGCAAGAGTCGAGAACCTGCTGACATCTTGTTCTGGTGACTTCCATTCCCACATAATTCGATGCATGCAAGCATACCTCAATTTGCTGCGAACAATTCTTGACCACGGACACGACAAATCCGATCGGACCGGCACGGGCACTCTCAGTCTGTTCGGCTACCAGATGCGGTTCGATCTGACGCAGGGATTCCCGCTGTTGACGACGAAAAAGCTGCATGTGCGATCGATCATCCACGAACTCCTGTGGTTTTTGCGAGGCGAAACAAATGTGCGATCGCTCAACGAGGTCGGTGTCTCGATTTGGAACGAATGGGCTAATGCCAACGGCGAGCTGGGCCCAGTGTACGGATACCAATGGCGTAGTTGGCCCGGACCGGACGGTCGACGATTCGACCAAATGAGTGATGTTATTGAGCAGATCAAGCAGAATCCAGATTCACGGCGACTGATCGTCAGCGCCTGGAACGTCGCCGACATTCCTCAGATGAAACTGCCGCCGTGTCATGCCTTGTTCCAGTTTTACGTCGCCGATGGACGGCTTTCCTGCCAACTCTACCAACGGAGTGCAGACGTGTTTCTCGGCGTCCCGTTCAATATCGCCTCGTACGCGCTGTTGACGATGATGGTGGCAGCGATCACGGGTTATGAACCTGGCGAGTTCATTCACACGTTTGGTGATGTCCACTTGTACCGCAATCATTTCGATCAAGCTCGCCAGCAGCTCACGCGGACGCCGCGCCCATTGCCAAGGATGAACCTTAATCCGAAAGTCCGATCGATTTTTGATTTTCGGTTCGAGGACTTTACGCTGCTGAACTACGATCCCTATCCGCACATTTCGGCGCCCGTCGCGGTATGAGCTTGTCGATGATCGTTGCGGTGAGTCTCAACGGAGTGATTGGCCACGAGAACCGCTTGCCATGGCACATCCCCGAAGACCTGCAGCGATTCAAGAAACTAACGATGGGGCACCACCTGATTATGGGGCGCCACACGTATCAGTCGCTGGGGCGATTGCTGCCTGGCCGAACGAGTGTCGTGATCACTCGTGACCTAAGTCTAGTCATTCCGGGAGCGCACGTCGTTCATTCGTTGGGCGAGGCGGTTCAAGTCGCGTCCGCAGACGACGAGGCGTTTGTGATCGGTGGCTCATCGATCTTCGCCGAAGCGGTCAGCGCCACCAACCGTATCTATCTGACGCGTGTGTTGATCGAGTGTGAAGGAGACGTCCATTTTGATTGGAATTGGCTGGAGGAGGACTGGACGCGAGTCTCTGTCGGCCCGACGACGATCTCCAAGAAGTCGCGGATTCCATTTCGCTACGAGGAATTCCAGAAAACCTGATTCGGCTTCTGCGAGCCGCCTGATGATCAACCGAACTCGATCCCTTGCGCCAATGGCAACTCGTTCGACCAGTTGATCGTGTTCGTCTGGCGTCGCATGTAAAGTTTCCAGGCATCCGAGCCGGATTCGCGGCCGCCACCAGTCTCTTTTTCGCCGCCAAACGCGCCACCGATTTCCGCACCGCTGGTACCCAAGTTCACATTGGCGATGCCACAGTCACTGCCTGCCACGGAAAAAAACCGTTCGGCAGTTCGCAAGTTGTTGGTGAAGATCGCGCTCGACAACCCTTGCGGCACGTCGTTATGCAGGGCGATCGCCTGGTCGAGATCGTCGTACTCGATGAAGTAAAGAATCGGCGCAAACGCTTCCTCACGGACTCGATCCGTGATGCCCGGCATGCGGACGATTGTCGGTTCGACAAAATGACCTGGAAGCGATTTGATCCGGCGACCGCCACAAATCAACTCGCCTCCTTGCTCGATCGCCTGTTGAATGACTTCCAAATAGTTCTGGACGGCGCGGTCACTTACCAATGGGCCCATCAACGTTGTCGAGTCCATCGGGTCGCCAATCGTCACCTGGCCATAGGCTTGTTTCAATCGCGCCAACAATTTGGCACCAATCGAACGATGAACCAACAGCCGACGCGTGCTCGTGCAGCGCTGGCCGGCGGTCCCCAACGCGCCAAACACAATCGCCCTCACGGCCATTTCCAGGTCACAATCGGACTCCACGATCACGGCATTGTTACCACCCAATTCCAAGATGCTTTTTCCCAGTCGGCCCGCAACGGTCTTGGCTACTTCTCGGCCAACGCGCGTCGAACCTGTAAAGCTGATCAACGAGAGCCGCGGATCGGCAACCATCATGGGGGCCAGGTCGTCGTCCCCGCCAATGACGAGATTAAAGACGCCGCGCAAGCCATGATCGGACATGACATCGTTGCAAACATGCTGAACCGCGATCGCCGTCAGCGGCGTCTGCGGCGAAGGCTTCCAGACCATCGTGTCTCCGCAAACGGCGGCCAGCGCCGCGTTCCAAGACCAAACCGCCACTGGAAAGTTAAACGCGCTGATGATGCCGATTGCGCCCAGCGGGTGCCACTGTTCGTACATCCGATGGCCGGGACGCTCGGAGTGCATCGTGTTGCCGCAAAGCTGTCGCGAAAGCCCCACGGCAAAATCGCAGACGTCGATCATCTCCTGGACTTCGCCGATCCCCTCGGCGCGAATCTTGCCCATTTCTAGTGTGACCAACTCACCCAGCGGTTCCCGCAGTTCGCGCAGCCGTTCGCCCAGGTCGCGAACCACCTGCCCTCGCTTTGGCGCGGGAACGTTCCGCCAAGTTTGGAATGACTCGACGGCCGCGTCGACCACGCGGTGATACGACGCCGGTTTCGCCAATACAACATCGGCGATCGCTTGTCCGGTGGACGGGTTGATCGATGCCAGTCGGCTACCGTCGGTTTCCAGCAACCAACCGCCTGAACCGGTGCAAGCCCCGGCGTTGGTGGCACAAAGTTTCAGCTTGTCCAACAGGCTCATCATGGTCCATGCCGATGTCAGCGGCGTTGCGTTTGTTGGCGATAGGTGCTTTCAAATATTCGGTCCGCGTTGTCCGTTTCGAAACCGTCGCGACGATGCTGTCGCGTGATCTGGGCCAGGGGCCAATGAGCAAATTCGGGAAGGGCTTTGCGTTCGGCGAATTCCACGTACGAACCGGGAATTGAATGCCGTTCGACTCCGCCACTTCCGTTGTCGAATTCGGCGGTGACCATTTCAGCCACGGTCGAACTTTGGATCAACAATCCATCCGGACTGGTCTTGTACTTGCCGCCGGAATCGTTCAATCGAAAGTCGCATGATTCCAGGAAATCGTTGAAGGCCGGGATCGTGTTGTACGGCGGCGGAAGATTGTGAACGGCGATTGTGAAGTGATTCAAATAGTACCGGTTGTAGATTACCCATGCGGCATACTCGCTCTCGTCGCCGAGCCGTTGGTAGTCTGCCCACGTGGGCGTGCGCCACAGCGGACGATGCAAAAACGCCACGACCGCGGGGCCATCGTCGAGGTCCAGTTGATCGACGGGGTCCGACGCGACTTCGTCGGTATAGGACCGGATGATCCGCTGGGCTTCGTCCGAAAGTTCGCCAACGCACAGCTCACTGATAAAAATGCGAGGGAAGCGATCGGCCGGCGGCGAATACCATCGCGCGTCCAGCTTTTTGTGTTCAAACCGGTACCTGTCCCGTCGTCGATATCCACAGTGAATGAAAATCTTTTCGATCGATCGAATCCCCAACGGCGCGACGCCCATTGTGCGAAAGGCAATATGGTCGTTTTCGATCGCCGCCGCCGTCTCGATAATTCCCGCTGCGAGCATTTGTTGCTCGATGCGTCGCACGTCCGGCACGCGTTGCCGGTAGCGTTCCATCAATCCGCCGAGGATTTGTTCCAGTGGAACCAAGCTGGTCGTCATATTCGTTTGAGTTTCGACTGGACCATTCGTTAATGTTGTCAGTGAATCGATGCCATTGATTCTAGCGACGTTCCTTCACCGACAACAAGCATCGGCGATGGTCAAGCCAACAAGCCAGTGGCCAGAGAATCCGAACGGTTGCACGCGCGCGGTTTGCTTGCTAACTTGCAGGGAGTGGAATATTGGCCACACAATTCAAGGTCAGTCCTACCGAGTACGTCCGACGTCACTGGGCCACATTGGTGTGGGTTGCGTTTTGTGTGGGTTTGCGGTGTCGAATTCACTTTCATTACAGAATCGACGACACATTGCCGCGCTGACATGTATGATCGTTCTGCTGGGATGACGGCAAACCAAATAGTGACCGAAAAATCGACGATTCTGGTGGTCGAAGACAAGTCGGCGGAGCGCGAAGCTTTGGCCCGCGTTCTTCGCTTGGAAGAATACGACGTACTCACCGCCGCGGGATTCGACGATGCCACCGGCTACCTGGAAGAATCCGTGGACGTCGTCATCAGCGACCTGCGGTTGGGAAAAAGGAACGGTATCGACTTGTTGCGGCATTGGAAGCAACATCAGTCAGCGACGTCCTTCATTATGGTCACCGCTTACGGCGAAGTCGATTCGGCCATCGAAGCAATGAAACTGGGCGCCGAGGAATATCTGAACAAACCAGTCAATCCCGACGAACTGCTGGTGTTGGTGAGCAAGTGTCTGGAGTTGCGGCGCAAGGATCAAACGATTGAGCAGTTGCAACACCGTCTCGATCAGCGCCTCGGTTTTGAGAATCTCGTGGGCCGGTCCAAGGCCATGCTGGACGTCTTCGACCAGGCGCGCCGAGCGGCATTGGCCGATAGCACGGTCCTGATCAGGGGCGAATCCGGGACCGGCAAGGAATTGATTGCCGAGGCGGTGCATCAAAACAGCCCGCGCAAGAATGGGCCGTTCGTGACCGTCAACATGGCGGCGGTGCCAGAAAACCTGGTCGAGAGTGAACTGTTTGGACATGTGCGAGGTGCCTTCACCGGCGTGACGACCGCCCGGCAAGGCCGATTCGAGGCAGCCCACGGGGGGACGATTTTTATCGACGAAATCGGTGATTTTGCCCTGACATCGCAAGCCAAATTGCTGCGCGTCTTGGAAAGCCGTTGTGTGACGCCTATCGGCAGCAACGACGACCTCAGCGTCGACGTTCGCGTCGTGGCGGCCACTAGCCGCAACCTCGAGGAACGCGTCGAAGCCAACGAGTTCCGCGAAGACTTATACTACCGACTCAACGTCGTCGTCATCCAACTTCCACCGCTCCGCCAACGGCGCGACGATATCCCGTTGTTGGTCAATCACTTCCTCAACCAGTTGTGTGCGGCCAACGACAAGCCGGATATGTGGATTGAGCCGGGTCTCATGAAGTTCTTCCAGCAGTTTTCCTGGCCGGGCAACGTGCGACAGTTGCGAAACTGCCTAGAGAGCCTGGTCGTCCTGGCTCGCGACAGCCGTTTGACGCTCGACGATTTGCCGCATGCGATCGACGAACAAGCCGCGTCTAAGGATCGGACGCAAAATAACTTCGCCGTAAATCCTCGCCCTCACGGGAGAGGCTTAGGGAGAGGGTCGACAAAACCGGGAAATTATTTTGCGTGCGGTCCTAAATCGACGGTCGAGATTCCCGTCGGAACGACGCTCCAAGAACTTCAACGGACTGCCGTCGAGCAGACGCTGCATGAATTCAATGGAAATCGAACTCACGCCGCCCAAGCGTTGGGAATTTCCGTGCGCCGACTCTGCAGCGCAAATTGAAGTCGTGGGGAATCGAAGACTCGGACGGTTAGAAACCGAAGCCGGTTGGTTTCGTAACGTGCGGCACTTTGGCAATCGCGTCCCAAAAAAAACCGCTTGCGCCGAGCCGCTTGGTACAAGCTTTGCTTTGCCAGCCGAGATCGCGACTCCAATGAATGAGGTTTGGTTGCAGACAGGCAGAATCGGGACGTGCATATAACGTGATACATACGCATTAGCTGATAATCGATTCGAGTGGAGATGCGAAGCAACCGACAGGGCAACTACGCCAACAGTTGGAAACCACGGCACGTAAGTCGTTTGCGCAACACGTCCGCCTGTACGACGATCAGGACCAGGTCATCGTCGAGGTCGGGCCCCGCCAGATTCGTCTAGTGCTTTGTCAGGTCTTAGAATTGGGGTTGTGTGCCACTGGCATCGCCAGTGCGGGTCGGCAATACACGACGCTCATGTACACTGGCACAGCCAGTGGCACCCCAAAATTAAAACGTGACACGGCACTAGTTTATTTGAGTCTGAGGGCGGATCCGCACATGTTGCGCAGTGATGCGCAAAGCGGTTTAATGCAGAGTCAATTCACGCAGATGATCCGTCCGGTTCGTGGCGACGATTTCGATGCGCTGGCCGTCGATACGACCAATCGTGATCCCGCCGTTGTCCAGTTGTACCTCGCGCCACTTGACGAAACGGCAGGTTCAACACGTGGCCCAAAAAGACTTGCCCGACCGCCGCATGCCATACGATCAAAATGTTTCCGGCCGAGTATTCAGCCAGTATCTTCTCGACAGCCGGAACAACCCGTTCCTGGACGTCACCGAACGACTCACCGTCGGGATAGGAAACCGTTGCCGGGTCGCGTTTGAACTGCGAGGCGTATTCCGGATCCATTCGATCGATTTCTTCCCACGACAATCCTTCCCAGCGTCCAACATCGCACTCGCGAAACGATTCGACTGTCTCGATAGTAACACCGCGAGGCGCAACAACGATCTCGGCGGTTTGTTTCGCGCGTTGCAAAGGACTGCTGAACGCTGCGTCGATCGCCACATCGCGTAGAAATTCACGGACGGCCGCGGATTGTTGCCGCCCCCGTTCACACAACGGCAAGTCGATGCCGCCTCCCTGCAGACGATAGGGTCGAGCGAGATTGGCCTCTGAGGCTCCGTGACGAACGAGATACAAGCGTCTTTCGCTAACCGTCATTTCGATGGTGGACAAGCCTGAAACTTGTGTTATGCAGATGAAGACGACGAGAACATTGTACGCGTGGGCCGTCCAAAGTCGTTGCGTGACCGACCGCCGTGAAGCATCTTCGAGTCAGTTAGGATCGGACGCAATATAACTTCGCCGTAAATCCTCGCCCTCACGGGAGAGGCTTAGGGAGAGGGTCGACAAAACCGGGAAGTTATTTTGCGTCCGATCCTTAATAAATGAACGCGGATGGTCCGCGTAGTTTCCGAACATAACTGTTCACGAGCCGAGGTCTGGCTCATTTTCGGCCTAATTATTGATACTTGAATGTTGCACGAACCGCCGAAAATGTGCCTGACCCCCCTGAAAACGTGGGCGACGCATTAGCAACCCGTGAACACTTACGTTCCGAACATTCTAGCAGCCCATTGAAAAACGACTATGGTCAACAACCGGACCAAGCGTCATGCCCGCGAAGCCTGCCCCAGCGAAAGCGGGGGGCGGGAATCCAGCGGAAATTAACGCCCAAAAAGTTGGATCCCCGTCGTCGCGGGGATGGCAGAACCTGTTTCAATGGGGTCCTCACCACGCTTTGCTTCAGCGGCCACCGACCTTAGAAAGTCGGGAACGCGCACGTGCATTTGAGAACGCGACTCACTCCGACATTTCGTCGTACCTCAAGCCGGTTGTGCGACGACTTGTCGCGTTGGCTGATTCGATCTGTTGCGGATTTGGAAGCGATTCTTTCAGCTTCCATCGGCGCAGTATTTGCCTCACGCCGTTGCCAGGTTCAAGCGGATTGCCTTGATTCTTGATTCCGCCCAAGTCGTGACGTTGTTGCGACTGCGGCAAACGACTCCTTGTCCTTCTCAAGAATCGATGGAGAATCGACGGAAGTTAGGGTTGTGATCAGCGAAAGTTGCAGACCGCATGGCAGAGATTCGGATCGACAACATTTCGAAGACGTTTGGCCGCCATGATGCCGTACTCCGAGAGGTGAGTCTGCAGATTCGCGACGGGGAATTCTACGTGATCGTCGGTCCTTCCGGCAGCGGTAAATCAACCTTGTTGCGCATCATTGCGGGCTTGGAGTTCCCGACCGAGGGCGAAGTCCTATTCGACGGCGTGCGATGCACAAACTTCGAACCGCGCCGTCGCAACGTGGCGATGGTCTTTCAAAGTTATGCCCTGTATCCGCACAAGAATGTCCTTGACAACATGGCCTTTGGATTGCGGGCCCGGCGAACCGCAGAATCTGCGGTCCAACAAAGGGTTCACGAAGCCGCGGACTTGTTGGGGATTTCGCATTTGCTCGACCGCTGGCCACGCGAGTTGTCCGGCGGTGAGCGCCACGCGTGGCGATCGGCGCGCGATCGTCCGCCGCCCAGTGGCGTTCTTGTTCGACGAGCCGCTTTCCAATCTCGACGCCGCTCGGCGTTTGGAAATGCGCTGCGAGCTGGCACGCATTCACGAACAGCTTGGCGTAACCACGGTATACATCACTCACGATCAAGTCGAAGCCATGACGCTGGGCCAGCGCATCGCCGTTATGCATCGCGGTTGCGTCGAACAGGTCGATACGCCAGACCGCATTTACGACCGTCCGCGCAATCGATTTGTCGCCGAGTTTATCGGATCCCCGTCGATGAACTTCATTGCGGGTCGGTGGCGCCAGGATGAATCCCAAACGGTGCTTGAGACCAAGCGCGGTCCGCTTCCTATCGCCGAGGGGTCACTGCCCGACGCGATCGACATGGGGCAAGACGTTTTGATGGGAATTCGGCCCGAGGATATCGAGCTTCTTGAAGCCACTGCTGAGAATTGTATTTCGGCGCGCATCTCGCACTTGGAGCCGTTGGGGCACGAAGGTCTGTTGTACCTTCAACTGCTCGATCAAGCGATTACCTGCCGGACGCCGTCGTGGCGCAATTTCGCGATGCGGCGCAAATTTTTGTCCGGGTTCGGTCGGACCGTCTCCACCTTTTCTCGGCCGACGGGAAATCCGTCATTTGGAGCGGGCCCGCGGCCAATAGGACTCAATCGACGGGATCATGAAACCGACATACCGCAACGCCAAATCATGGATGACGACGGGATTTGCATTGTTACTGGTCGCATTGTTGGGGGTCTGGCACGTTCGGGACCTTTTACACAGCGGCCAGGCCAACGCCCTCCACGTCATCAATCAATCTCGTTGGGCCCCGAACGTTGAATGGGCCGTCAACGCATGGAACGAGCAGCACCCGGACCGCGCGGTCGTGCTGGACCAGTTGGTAATCGGGTATCCGCAACTGCGGAACAAATTGATTACTGCGATTGGTGGAGATGTCGTGCCGGATATGGCACTGGTCGATTCTGTCTGGTTGGCCGAGTTCGCCAAAGCACGGCATCTGGCGGTGCTGGATCAGTTGTCACCGAATTGGTACGCCCACGAATACCTCACGGATTTCTATCCGGCGTTTCACGCGGGCGAGATATTCGATGGGCACTTGTGGGGCGTGCGCACACAGACCGACATGGCGGTGCTGTGGTATCGTCGGGATTGGTTCGAAGCCGAAGGACTCCAGCCCCCTGCAACTTGGGACCAACTGATCGAGGCCGGTCGGCATTTTGCGAGTCAGGACGCACGTCGGCACTACGGATTGGGGGACTATCCATTGGCCATGCCGTTGGGTACCAAAGCCCGCGAGACCTTAGTGTATCAACTGCTTCCTTTTTTTTGGGCCAACGGCGGCGATGTCTTCGACGGCCCTCGGATTGTGTTGAACTCGACGCAAAACGTGCAGACTCTGGAATTCCTGCGTCGGCTCGTCGCCGAATACAAACTCGTCAGCCCGGAGGCCACAGATTATCAATGGAACCGCGCAGTTGAACTGTTCGCCGGTGGGCGAGTGGCAATGTCCGTCGGTGGAACGTACGAGAAACGCATGATCCAGGAGGCTACCGGTTGGGATGAATCCACGTTTGAACAGCGAGTGGGCTACGTCCCCATTCCTGGCGGCCCCCAAGGCTCGCCTGCGACCACCGCGGGTGGCATGAGCTACGTCGTTTTCAAGAACGCTGCGCACCGTTCGATGGCCATGGAAATTCTACAGCTCGCAGTTTCTCCCAAAGCGATGCACCAGTTCTGCTTAGACACGAATCAAAACGCACCGCGCCGATCGGTCGCGGAAAGTTTCGACGACCAGCAACATCCATTTCTTGCCAAAAGCTCAAACCTGTTGAAACAAGCCAGAACTCGACCCGTGTTTCCCCGCTATTCGCAGATGTCTGATGTACTACAAGAAATGGTGGAGTCGACCGTCTTAGGACGGATATCAGCCGCTGACGCTGCACGCCATGCCGCCGAAAAAATCACCGCGTTGGAACAGGAGTAATTTGGCACGCATAAGGATCGGACGCAAAATAACTTCGCCGTAAATCCTCGCCCTCACGGGAGAGGCTTAGGGAGAGGGTCGACAAACCCGGGAAGTTATTTTGCGTGCGATCCTAACAACGCTGAGCAAGCAAAAGGACTGTCATCGAAACCCCATCATCATTCCCGCGCAGGCGGGAATTCAGAAAATATGAGTGAACACAGAAACCGTGAGTGGAAACCGTGAGTAAAAAACCGTCATTCCCGCGCAGGCGGGAACCCAGATTCGTGCGCATTGTATGGAAATGGATCGCGTTTGCTCCGGCGATCTTGTTGCTGGGGACGTTTGCCGTGTTCCCGATTGTCCAAGCGCTGGCGATGAGTTTCACGGACGCTGAGTTTCTAAACTCGCAAACTCATATCGTCGGTTTGGCGAATTATGCCGAATTGCTTTCCGACACGCGATTTTGGCTATCGATCCGAGCGACGCTGGTGTTTGTCGCGGGGAGCGTGCTGCTGCAGTTCGCGATCGGCTTGACCGGCGCAATTTGTTTGAACGCGGTTGGGTCCGGCCCCCAGCGTGGAATCCGAAGCCTGCTGTTGCTGCCCTACACGTTGTCCGAGCTGGTTGCGGGCATTCTTTGGTACCGGATCCTCGATTCACAGTACGGTATTGCCAACGGCACATTGTCGCTGTTGGGAGTTCAGTCGCAAAATTGGTTGACCGGTTGGGCGCCATGTTGCGTGATCGTCGTCAATGTGTGGTGGGGGGCGACGTTCAGCCTGTTGTTGTTCGAAGCGGCATTGAAGAGCATCCCTGATTCCTGGTACGAATCGGCCGCTGTCGACGGCGCCAGTACCGCGTTCCAGTTCCGGCACATCACCGTGCCGGCACTCAAGTATGTGGCGTTTCTCGATCTCGTGTACATCACGCTGTTTACGCTGAACACGTTCGGGATCATTTTTGTGTTGACCTTCGGCGGCCCCGAACATTCGACCGAGGTTCTGGGGCTATTCATGTGGATCGAGGCGTTTCGCGACTTCCACTTGGGATATGGCGCGGCAATCTCGATCGTCTTGTTCGTCATCAATATTTTGTTGGCGATGATGTATTTGAAGTTGTTTGGCCGGCGAGTCTTGATGCAACCTTCACGATGAACAGTCGAATCCGATATTGGATCGCCATCGCCATCCTGTTGTTGTTGGCTGGATGGGCCGTGGCGCCCTTGGCTTGGATGGTGTTGTTGTCGATTCGGCCGTCGACATACCTGTACGAGTTTCCTCCTCCGCTGATCACGTCGTGGACGTCGGAGAATTATCGTCTAGCGGTCGGCGAACTGGGCGTGGCCAGAGCCATTCTCAATAGCCTGGTTATCGCGACGACGTCATTGATCGTGACCATGGCGGCCGCCGTCCCAGCCGCGTATGTATTGTCGCGAGGCAGAATTCGTTACGCTTCGGCCATCCTGCTGCTCATTCTCGCCACGCAGATGATTCCGGGGATGGCCTCCTTGGTGCCGCTGTTTTGGATCGTCAAGCGGTTCGGATTGTTCGACACGCACTTGGCGGTCTCGCTGATTCTGGCGGCGCGAGCGACTCCGTTGGCGATCTGGATCCTCAAGGGCTTTTTCGATGATATCCCGACGGACCTGGAAGACGCGGCGATGGTTGATGGCCTCTCCCGGCGAGGCGTCTTGCGACAAATCGTATTGCCGCTGGCGCGCCTGGAATGGTTTCGGCAGGGCTTTTTGCGTTCATGATGGCGTGGGTCGACTTCATGGTGCCGTTGACGTTCCTGTTTCATCCACACAAGATGCCGTTCACGGTCTTGTTATATCAGTTGGTCGGGGACCCGATCGCCGGCACCAATTATGGAGCATTGTTTGCCGCGTCGGTGCTCGGTTCGCTGCCGATTCTGGTGCTGTTTCTTGTCTTTCAAAAGCACTTTATTCGCGGTCTCACCGCGGGCAGCGTCAAGGGCTAAGCATGTCTTTGCCTTTCAACATCACAGGTTCCTGGATCAAGGCGTTGGCCAGCAGGGTAACAGTTCACGAGCTGGGGTCTGGCTCATTTTCGGCCCAATTATTGGTACCAGAATGTCGCATGAGCCGCCGAAAATGTGCCTGACCCCCTAAAAACGGGCAACGCATTGGCAACCCGTGAACGCTTACGCCAGCAGGACATCGAGGCTAGTGTATCGCTTTGGGAAATTCGCCTTGGTGCGGGCGTCACACGAAGGATTAGGATTAGGATTAGGATTGAGAATAAGAATAAGGATTAAGATTAGGAGTAAGAGTAAGAATAAGAATAAGGATCGGACGCAAAATAACTTCGCTGTAAATCCTCGCCGTCGCGAGAAAGGCTTAGGGTGGGCTGATAAAAATCCTAAGCTGCTGTGCGTATTGGCGTTGCGCGCTTTTGGCTATTAGTATTGGTGTTTTTCCTTGCTTCGCGAAATACCCGCTGCCGTTTTGAGGCGAAGGTGTTAGGTAGGTTCTTTTGGATCCATTGTTGTACGTCGGCGACTTTGACGCGTCGGAGGCTTGTGGTCACTTCCTTGGCCGTTGTTTCTCGAAGCAATGTCGGAAAGGTTAGTAACAGACTTGTGAATCCACTTTTAGAATGTTGCTTTTCAAGTAGCTTGTACAGGGAGAAGCTAGATTCATGAATCGCACTTGAGCTTGAAACCCGGCGGGATAAAATGCGCCAGTTCGGTCCGTCGCATTCGCAAGCAACGTGGTCTACGTCGAGAAGACTTTGAGCCCGCCGTTTCGGCAAAGACAGTGGCACGAATCGAGCAAGGGCGAGTGCTTCGTATTCAGAAGGCCACGGCCGACGCACTTGCCAAGCGTCTCGAGGTCAAACCAGAGGAGATCGCTATCCTCAGTCAACTGCTACGCCACGATGCAGTGCGAAGCAATGTTAGCAATGTATTACCCCAATTTGGCAAGTGCGCAAAACGCACTTGGCGGCGTCGAAACAAACCGCTTTCCCAACGTCGAATTGATTGAATCGACCGAACAACCCGTCTACTTTGACGGCCAGCTGGACGATGCCGACCGAAACACGTCGTTCTACTGGTCGTCGCCAGTCCAAACCTACTTGGAATTGATGCGCGGTGACAAGCGCGATCGCGAGACGGCGTTCCAGGTTCGAGAGTATATCCTCAAGCGGGCAACACGGAGCGGTTAATGGACATGATGCCCAATTTGAGTGCAGTGCTCCTCGAGTTGCTTTACGAGCTACGGAATGAAGACTTGCCGCTGATCATTGGAGGAGGTTTCGGGATCTATCTCAAGCAGGAATACCTTCGCCAACACGGGTTGCGGACAATGTTTCGAGAGTGGCCGGAAGCGCGCCGTCAACCAACGACCTCGACTTGTTCCTTCGTCCGGAATTGCGCATTAACCCGACCCGGTTAAGACCTGGGCTGATAAAAAGTTGGCTAGATTCGCCAGTCTAGCTTGATTTGAAGGAGAAAAACTGTAGCGCTTCCTCCAGTGTGTTAATGCTGGATGAAACACCCAGTCGCGAAGGAGCGCAACAGTGGCATCATCATGGACGAGGTTTGGGTCGGGTTGCAAGTCCCGTTTGTCGGCGATCGCCAGGAGTTGTTTTCTGGGGCGTGCGCATTTGCGCGATAAATTCAATCGACTTAAGCAAGTCGTGGAGGAATCCCACGGGCGTTCGAGTCAGATGGAGCCGCGGAATTACAAGAACCCGCCAAACATCTGGGAAAACTGCGGGAAAAGCCGTTGGCGATTCGCGATCCGAAACATTTTCTGGCGAACAAGTTCGAGGCCTTGCTGAACCAAGATCCGCAATATCAGGCGTTCGCCCAACGACTCGGATCGACGCGCTCCGCCCTACAGCAGGCCATCAGCTCGCGGTAGCGTCCGCGGAACTCGCGGTCTTCCGACAGGTTGTTCACCGCCGCGCTGAGACTATCGCTACGATGCCGCTGCGGCACGCCACCCAATTTCCACAATGCGTCTTGAAATCCGCCACTGAGGGCTTCGAACGATTCCGAAAAACAGATCGACACACTCTCCCAATTCGAATACGTCAGCACCATGTGATACAACAAATGATCGAACGCTTGTTCACCCCACGCTTTCGCCTCGACGACGCCCAGCTTGGTGTTGCGATAGATCAGCACGTAGTCGGCCGTGAGCGGCCGGCCCCGCCGGCCGAAGCCTTCGAGTCGACCCAGCGTGATCGGATACTCGCGGCGGATGCGGCTACCTTCGACAACGCCCCAGCCGGTCGCTTGCAGAGCCGGGTCGATGTGTTCGGCGCGGGTTTCGGCTTCGTTCATGGAGATGACTTTACCGTCGGAACATGTTCAACGACGACTAATCCAGGGCTCATCCATACGCAGTCGCCGTCGCAGGTTAGCAGTACAGCACCAGCCGCCTTCGTGGTTGCAGCGATCCACATGTCATTCCGGCCAGTGCCATGAGTGCCCGCTTGATCCGCTGCGTAGATTTCAGCGTACACCCGCACAATATCTGGCAAGCCCGCGTCAACGCGAACGAGTTCTGCGAGCAGTTCGTCGAGCGCCTCCAGCTTTGCGGTTCCCCAATTCCAAATCTTCGCGAGCGCCCGCAGCTCGCCTTCAACAATACTTGAGTAAATGGGCCGATCTGGGCTTCATGAAGACGATACGTGTCGCGCAGTTGGGTTCCCGTATCATTTTGGCGAATCCAATGGACCAGCACGTTCGTGTCCAATGAAAGCAGATCATTCGGGCTGAGCGTCATGAAACTCGCTCCAACGCCTCTTCGATCTCTTCCTCGGTTTCATCGCCGGGCCAGCGTCCCATAATCGCAGCCATGCCGCTACGTACGCCTTGCGGCTTTCGCAATCGGTTCACGTCAAGTCGACTGCTGCTGGCGACCGGCGGAGTCGAGAACAGCGAAGATGCGTTTGCTCCGTCGTCGATCGACTCGGCTTCCACCCGCAGTAAGTTTCCCGAAGCACGAAAGACGCTGGTTCCGAGTACCAAGACTCGCTTTCGCCAAAGTTGTTGAAGTCTGTCGGAGATGTCTTCGGGATAGACCCCGGTGACTCGTTCCCCCGAATCAAGCAATAACGAAAAACGCTGCGTGCTCGCTTCCAATCCGTCGAGTTTCCCAACGAGCCGAACTCGCTGAGGTGTCGGCGTTCGACCATACAATCGAAATGAGTTTTCGGTCGTTGTCCGAGTGACTCGAACCTCGCCAGCCGTAACAGGCACACTCCCCGCGATCCGAAATCCGGTGAAGGGACCGGCCTTGAAGAAGCGTTTGAACTTCGTGACTTGCTGAAGTAGCTGGGGGTCAAATGCGTCGCTGTCGGCTTGAACTGCTTCGATGTCACGGATGACCTTCATGAACAGGTCCAAGCCGGTTAGATTTCCGTCCGGCCGCTCCGAATCGAACAATAACTGTTGCTCGTAGACTACGCTCGCGGCATCCTCAAGCGACGGCAGTTCAAATTGCAATTGGGTTACACCGTTTCCTGCGTGCCCGGTGAAGCGAAGGTCACTCGCCCGCTTGAGCCAATTCGGCTGCTTGCCCGGTGACTTGCTGCGATTGCGCAGCGCCATCGAGACAGCTCCACGGATCGCGACCGGCAGATCGGCCAACAGGAATCCCAAATGATGGGTGGGCAGGCGTCCGGCAAAATGCTGATCGCTTTCCAGGCAGATTTCGTGTTGATGGATGGTCATGGTCATGTACTCGTGGATAACGGGCAAGGGACAGTTGACAATTGACAATGGTCATTTGCCTAGTCCTTGTTTCGTTGTTTTGATGATGCTTGTCAACAGTTTCATAAGTTCGACGATGTCCGTATGAATTGACGCAAAAGCCGGCTGGTCGAGGTACTTCGTTTCGCACAATAGTTCGAGCCAGTATTCGGTTTCATTCGCCTCTTTAAGTGCAATCGCCAATTTGTGAACAAAGTCGGCTTTGCTCTCAGCCTGATCTGCCTCGCGGACCAAAGCTCCAATCGCCGTCCCCGATCGCAGCAATTGTTTAGACAGCACATACTCCTTCTTCTCGCCGCACAAGTACTTGTACAGATTCACAATCCGCACCGCAAAAGCAAACGACTTCGTCTGGATCGCCCCCTCTTTCATTGTCAATTGTCCTTTCTTCTCGTTGTCAATTGTCAATTATCCATTGTCAACTGCCCCGTGAAGGCTTGGTGCAGCAGCGACTTTTTCAACTCGTTGAGCGCGGCGAGTTTGCGTTGGTAGATGGATTCGAGGCGTTCGGTTTCGTCTTCCATCGTGTTGAGCATCTCGACAATTCGCAGTTGTTCGCGATTGTTCGGTAACGGCACAACCAACTCAGCGACTGAAGACGTGTTGATTACGCCTTGGGCTGAGCCAACAGACATTCCCAATAACTGACAGCGTCCGACCGGCGACTGGCAGTAGCGTGACAAGTACTCCGCATTTCCGTCCGTCGGCCTCGCAAAGACGATGTTCGCGCAGTTGATCTCGCCCAAGTCATCGGGGACGAAGGAGCAGTCACCGCGATTTTGCGCCAACCCGAACAAACAGCAAGTCTCCTGATCGTAGCTGAGACTTCTTCAGCTTCTGGTGGAAGTCTCTCGTTATGTGTCGAATGCCTTCCAAGTCGAGGAATCCGCATCGAACATTTTGCGATCGCAGAAACGGAATGCCTTCTTCCGCGTCACAATAAAACTTCGACGTCTCGCCGACGTGCCCAACAGACACCCTGTCGCAGACGTCTCCAAGCGGCTTCTCGACCCACCCGTCACCGCGTTGGGTGAAGACGGCGTTGAGGTGGCTTTCAAACAGAGCACGGGCGTTTTGGAGGTTCTTTTCGGCGTGGGCTTTGGCGGTGGCGATGCCGTCAAACGCTTCGTCCAGGATGCCCACGATCCGCCGCTGTTCGGGAAGCGGGGGAAGGGCAATGTCGCGGTCTTCCATCGAACCCTTCGCGACGTGGATCATCGTCGTTCCGGTTCCTTGGTCTTCCTTGATTCGTTCGGTGTCCCAAAGGAACCACAGAAACAGGAACCGCTTGTCGATCTGTGTCGCATGCGGCTCTACCTTCCAAATGTGGTAGTGGTAGATGACTTTCCCGCCATCCCAGATCCGTGGGCCGAATGACGCGGACCAAGCGTAGAGTAGGTCGCCCGAATCGCAATACTTGTCTGCGTCGAGTTCCAGGTCGGAGTAGTACCAATTGTTGTTGGTGAAGAAGCTCCCGACGCGAAGAACGGGATACTTGCCCTCGGACAGCAACTCCGGTTTCTTGTAAGCCCGACCATTGATGAGCCTGCAAACTTCTCCGAGTTTTGTCGGATGCCAGCCGTTCTTCATAGCAGCCCCCGAATCGCCCACAAGGGACAATGGATAATTGACAGTTGACAATGCGGAGCCTCGGTCGTTGTCCATTGTCCATTTTCAATTGTCAATTTCATAACAGTCCCCGAATCGTCGCCAGCACTTCCGCGCTCTCGCCGTCCAACGCCTCGATTTCGTCCATGATGTCTTGCGGGGTGCGATGCACTACTTCCTCGCCGCCGTTGGGATTCTTCACCGACAGGTCGAACGTCGAACCGGGGCTAACGCCAAACGGCTAACGTCCACCGTCCACGACTTGTCCGAGTCGGCGAACTTCGTTTGCAGCTTGACGAACTCGGTCAGGTCGTCGTCGTTCAGCGGGTTGGTCTTGCCGAGGCTGCGGCCGGGGTCGAGTTGGTAGATCCAGACCTTGCGGGTCGGGCGCCTTTCTCGAAGAACAGCACCACGGTCTTCACGCCCGCACCCTGGAACGTGCCGCTGGGGCAGTCGAGTACCGGGTGTAGGTTGCAGCTTTCCAGCAGTAGCTTCCGTAGGCTGGTCGAGGCGTTGTCCGTGTTCGATAGGAACGTGTTCTTGATGACCACACCACCCCGCCCGCCGGCCTTGAGCATTTTCACAAAGTGCTGCAAGAATAAGAACGCCGTCTCGCCCGTGCGGATCGGAAAGTTCTGCTACACTTCCTTGCGTTCCTTGCCGCCGAAGGGCGGATTGGCCAGCACAACATCAAAGCGGTCCTTGTCCTGGATGTCGGCTAGGTTCTCGGTCAGCGTGTTGGTGTGGAGGATGTTCGGCGCTTCGATGCCGTGCAGGATCATGTTCATGATCGCGATAACGTAGGCCAGCGACTTCTTTTCCTTGCCGTAGAAGGTGCGTTCCTGGAGCGTCTTCAGATCCTTGGTGGTCAGCCGTTTGGGCTAGCCCCGGTTTCTTCCGCCCGACGGAACCGCGGCTACGCCCTGCGGCTGATTTGCTGACGTGCCGGTCAGGTACTCGAACGACTCGCACAAGAAGCCGGCCGAACCGCACGCTCCGTCGTAAATCCGCTCGCCGATCTGCGGAGCCCAGACTTGCACCATCGCGCGAATCAACGGGCGTGGCGTGTAATACTCGCCGCCGTTGCGGCCGGCGTTTCCCATCCGCTGAATCTTGGCTTCGTACAGTTCGGATAGTTCATGCTTTTCTCTTTGGCTGCGGAATCGTAGCTGGTCGACGTGGTCGATGATTTCCCGCAGGTTGTAGCCGCTGGAAATCTTGTTCTTGATGGTCTCGAAGATTTCCCCAATCTTGTACTCGATCGTGTCCGGCCCACTGGCTTTCAGCTTGAAGCCGTGCAGGTAGGGGATCAGTTTCTGATTGACGAACTCGACCAAGTCGTCGCCAGTCATCGCCCGGTTGTGGTCGATCTTGCCGTCTTTGCCCTTCGGCGCGGCCCAACTTTCCCAGCGATATTGTTTTTCCAGGATGTAACTGTACTTCTTGGCATCCAGTGCCGCTTCGTCTGCCCGATCCTGCTCCAACCCGTCCAGGTACTTCAGAAACAACAGCCAGGACGTTTGTTCGGTGTAATCCAGTTCGGTTGTGCAGCCGGCCTCTTTCCACAGAACGTCGTCGATATTCTTGAACGCTTGCTCAAACATGAAACTCGCTAGGCAAAAACGTGAGCGTATTTGTGACCGAATTCGTTAGGTTGGCGCGGGCATCGGCGACTAGCGATTTGGCAGTGAATCGCTTCTCCATCGCACAAAACCTGCGAGCGCCGACGAATCGGGATTCACCTATTGACGATTGTGGCAGCCGTGGCGCCGGCTTGCAATTTCGTCCTGCGATTCAATTCAAAGTCCTTCGTGCGACCACCGTCGCGGATCCCCGCAGACGGTAGTTTACTTCAGCCGTTGTGGTTAACAACTCTGGTACAATGGCCTGGAAATGCCTTTGTTTCAGTTAGTTTGCTCGTGCATTGATTGGAACAGCAGTGGAGACTTTTCGCCCAAAACGGCGTGCAAAGGCAAGTCCGAACGATTGGTTCCAAACTTCGCGGAGTTGCGTCCTTTACTCGATGCGGCTAGAGTTCAAGCCGAGGAACGCGCGGTATACGTGTTGCCCCGATTGCGGCGGCATTCGAACACGTCAACGACGGCTGAAAAGCACGTAAAGCGAGCCGGCTTTGTGACGTGGCCAAAATTCTGGAACAGTCTGCGTGCCAGCTGTGAGACAGATTTGATGGACAGAAACGGCTTGCGGCGCATGCGCTTGGATCGGCAATTCGGCCCCGGTGGCAATGCCGAATTATGCGTGGCTCAAGAAAACCGACTACCTGGACGTCGGCGACCTGGGCATGGAAATCACCGAAGAAAAAAGCGATGCGAAAAGCGGTGCAGTCGTGGCGAAACTGGGAGACACTGGCGACGGACCAATTTCAGAAATCCCCGAATTTTCCGGCGTATGTTATCAACCAGTGGGCGGTGACGGACTCGAACCCCAGCAAAAATCCGCGGGAAATCGGGCGAAATCTTCCCTGGGCGATGCGAAAAGCGATGCTGTTGATTCAGAGCTTGGAATTCTCCTTGAGATCTGGCCTCAGCTATCGGTTACGGCCCGGAAAAGGATCTTGCGATTGGCAATCGAGCAGACTATGGATGCCAAGTCTATTGGAATCCATCGCCCCATTTTCGTCGCTGCGGGTTCTTGTTTGCTCCAATTATTGAACTTCGAGATTGGCACAGTCCCCGGGTAAAGAAGCCCATATAGCTGGCCAAGTCCAAGCCGCTAGTCTACACAGAACGATGTGACCGATTGTTGAGACCCCTAGTCGTACAAGTCCGTCGGTGCGCAAAAATTCCCTGGCCCGAATTGCTTCGAACCAGGGGTGTTAAGGGTTACAACAAGTTGACCACGCGATCGGCAAGTCCCTTCTCACCAAGCACGACCTTCAGCTGGCCACCCGATGCGATCTTCTCCAGGACTTCCAGTTCCCGCAGTCGCATCAGCGTCGGGTTGTCGGCCAGCAGCTTGGCCGTGTTCGCCTGGCTGCGCATGGCGGCCGTTTCCTCGCGGCGAGAGATGAGGTTGGCCTCGGCGGCCTTCTTGGCCTCCGTGACCTTGTTCATCAGGTCCTTCATGTCGCCCGGCAGGATCACGTCGCGGATACCTACCGATGCAACCTCCAGACCCATCTCGCCCGCGCGGCGGCGAACCGCCTGCTCGATCTCCCGAGCCACGGCGTCCTTGTCCGTCAGGAAAGCATCGAGCTCGCGAGCGCCGACCACGGCCCGCACCGCCATCTGCGTCTCGCGGTACAGTGCCTGGCGGACGTCGTCCGTCGAGCTGACCGCCTTCTCGCGCGTCGGCAATCCGGTACGTAACCATCGCGTTCATGCGCAAGCTGACCTTGTCCGACGTCATGATCTCCTGACCGCTGACATCGACCGTCGTTTCACGCATGTCGATCTCGACCACTCGCGCGTCTGCCGCGCCCTTCCAGAACGCGTACAGACCTGGACGCAGCACTTCGACGAAGCGGCCGTCGATGAACAGCACGCCCACGCAGTTGCGATTGACCGTGCAGATGTCCAGCAGCTGCTTGGCCATTTGCGTCGCCGCGATGACCTTCAAGTCGCGGTGCTCGAATCGCACCTGGCGGGCATCGATCACTTCGACGCTGACGTCGCGAGGACCGTTCCAGTAGGCGTACAGGCCCGGCGCCAGCAAGTGTGCGAAGCGGCCGTCGATCCAGACCAGACAACGCTGGTGGTCCTTGAGGTCCATGACGATGGCGCGGTCCTTCAGCGCACCCGACCGGACGATCACGTCGAGCTTCTCGTGTGCGATCCATGCGTCGCGCATGTTGGCCACGTCGACGCGGACCTTCATCAGCGGGTCGAACAGCCAGTGTCGACCTTCGCCCAGCAAGCCCTTGAATTCGCCGTCACGGAAGTACAACCCCGTTTCGTAGCTGCGGATCTTGAGTCGCTTGTAAAGCATCATTGGGCTGCCCTCCTTTCTGTGCTAAAGGGCTTTGGTTGTTGATTTTGAATGATCAGTAAGAGACACCTTTGGGAGACGGAACGTTCGCGGATCACATGAAGAATCACGGAGTACTGTTTGAGCGGTCATCACCAGCGGATTTCGACTGCGTCGTCCGTTGAGCGGAGCACAGGCGGTGGCCCGTCGCGCTCACTCACCAGAACCGGCAGCCGTCAGCCGACAGCGGGCGAAAGCGGTATCCACGTACTACAAGGTGTTCGTGCATGCTGCCACCGGCCGCAATGCAGGCGGGTCTCGTCGAGAGACCACGCTACAAATACAGCTCGGCGGCAGATCCGTCGGACGCCCGCCTCCCGCGAGCTCTTGGAGGGGCTGACCGGCCCCGGCGGGCGAGCTTTCACTCGCGGGTTGTGGTACGGGAATCGAACCCGTGACAGCCAGATCTACATTCTGGTGCTCTGCCATCTGAGCTAACCTCTCCACATCGTCATCGTCATAGTCCATGTTCGGAACATACCGACCCAAATCCGTAAGGATGGATCGGGGCGCCGCTGGTCAAACGATATCGAGACTTTGCTTACAAAAGACGCCGGTGGGAGTCGAACCCACTCAGAGCTGCTTTGCAGGCAGCCGCCTTACCGTCTGGCTCCAGCGCCGTATTCCAGTGTCCTTGCCAGGAATCGAACCTGATCTTCGAGCTTCGCAGTCTCGCGTGCGAATCCGGCACACTCCAAGGACAAAAGAGACTTGAGTCCTGAGGCTTGAGGAAGAATCGATGTTGGCCCTTCTCAAGACTCAAGCCTCTCAAAGCACCTTGCCTGGGAATCGAACCCGGTCTTGCGGTTCCACACACTGCCGTGCCAGCCATCACACTTACAAGGCATTACTCAGTACCCCGCCGAGGAATCGAACCCCGTCCGACAGATTCGAAGTCTGTCATGCCATCCATCACACCCGCAGGGCAATTCAAGCAGGAGCGCAAGGAGTCGAACCCTGCTCGACGGTTTTGGAGGCCGCTTGCTTCCCAGAAGCACACTCCTGTGTTCAACGTTTTCTACCGGTCACCGATCGGAGTTGAACTGAGGTTAACTACTCCACCAGTAGACATGCACAGCCACGTGTACATCGGATTTCATATAAGTGGGCCGCCGTCACCGAAGTGCGACGGCCCACTCAAAATCGTCAGTCAATAAACGCCACGTTCCGCATGGCCACCGACTGTGTCTCGGTGTTCATCAACACCTGGTGCCAACCGTCAAGCACAATCGTCTTGTGATCGGGATGGCGAACCTTGCCGCGAACGAATACCAGCGGGTTGCGACGCTGCGCGACCCACTGCAAGTTTCGCAGCTTGTGGTTGCGGCTGATCAACCGGCGGCGCTGCATCTCCGTCAAACCCTGCGGATGCTGTGGGCTGACATAGACTAACTCACCGCCCAGCCGCACGAGCTCTTCACACATATGCGGCTTTCCACCACCGCGTGCAATGGGTTCGTTGCGGAAGATCAGTCGTTCGTTGATACGTCGCCAGCTCTGGACCGGTACAAAGGAGCTCTGCACCGGAACGAAGAACCACTCACCCTGGCGGATGAAGGCCTCGTTTCGCCGGCGGTTACGCTTGCGCGACTTGACCTTGAGACGATCCTCACGCTGACGCACGGCCGCCGGCTTCAAAGCTTCAAACGCTGTCTTGACGTTCGACACCGGAGCTCGTTCCGGCACTGCCGCAACGAACCAATGCCGCTCATCGTGCCCGCAAAGAAATTTGTGCTTTCCGTCGCTCTGCTCGGACATCAACAGCAGGTGCCGAATCCGCGGCTGAATATCCAAGACCTTAACATCGACTGCATCTGACTTAGCCAACGCGAGGTCGAAGAACTCGCCCTCAACGTCGCGGCCGATGTCGATCGACAGCTCGGTGCGGACTCGTCGCGACTGCGCGCGGACCTTGACACGTGCACCAATCTTGGTGAACTGTCGGTCGATCAAGTGAGTATTCATCGTTAAATCCTCCAATTTGTACAATTCAATCGTTTTCTCAGCGGAAGGAGCGAGAGTCGAACTCGCAAGGCTATTCGCTCGACCGGATTCCAACCGGGTCCCGTCACCAGTCGGGTTGCCCTTCCGTTTGTATGAATACAAGCAGCCCGACCAGGATTTGAACCCGGAACTTCTCGTTAGAAGCGAGATATGATTTCCGTTTCACCATCGAGCCATCAGCGAAAGGTGGGGGAATCGAACCCATTCCAACCCCGTTTCCAGGGCAGCTGGTTAGCAACCAGGTTCCTTAGCCAGTTCGGTTACCTTCCGAGTTAGTCTGTAGCGGTTTAGTCTGTAGGAGTTTAGGAGGAAGACTGTGCGCGATCATACAAAGCTGTGAGCGTTCGAGCTGGCGGATCAACTTGCACTGACGATGTACAAATGCACGTCCAACTTCCCGCGTGAAGAACAGTTCGGTCTGACCTCTCAAATGCGGCGCGCGGCTGTTTCTGTACCGTCGAGCATCGTCGAAGGATGCGCCGCGCCTCGACGTCCGACTTCCTTCGGTTTCTCGACATTGCTTTCGGTTCCCTTCGCGAACTGGAGTACCAAGCCTCGCTCGCGCATCGCCTCGGCTACTTGCCCGACTTCGAACCGCTCAAAGCCCTGATAACCGAAACCTCAAAAGTCCTCGCTGCTCTAATCCGCTCTCTTCGTCCTCCTAAAACCTAAATGCCTAAACCGCTAACAAAAGTGGACCTGATCGGAGTCGAACCGATCGCACCGATCTTGCAAGGATCAGTCGCCCCCATCGGCATGCAGGCCCGAAGTGAAAAGTGATCCCGGCTGGAATCGAACCACGGGCACCGATCAGGCACGGATGCCTGGATTGGTCGCTCCTGCATGTCACGCAGGCGCCTTGGCCGTTGGACTACGGGATCGGAAAAGTGACCGAGGCAGGAGTCGAACCTGCAGAGCTCGGAAGCGGGTGGGTTACAGCCACTTGGGCCTGCCAATGCCCGACCGACGCATGTTGTTCAAATAGCACGGGTGGGAGTCGAACCCACAGACCATCACGAAGGTTTGAGCTTCGCCGCTTTCCCGGTTTGCGTACCGCGCCGTCTAACTTGGATGCTTAAGGCAAGTAGGCTGGCAAGTTCGATGATCGAATCTACCTCCGGTCTCAAGCCTCGGTGGCTCAGGTGGGGGTCGAACCCACAGCATCCCTGGTTCTAAGCCAAGGTGGTCTGCCAGTTGCCTACCGAGCCATCTGCTCTTTGTACCCAGAGCAGGAATCGAACCTGCAATCACCCGGGTTTAAACCGGACCGCTTTACCGATTTGCGTACCTGGGCAGGTAAATGAATCAGTAGTCCCGGATGGAATCGAACCACCGTTTCCTGGATGTGAACCAAGTGTCGTTGCCGTTGGACCACGGGACTATGTTCTTAAAGTTGCGGGAGTTGGAATCGAACCAACGGCCTCCTGGTTCAGAGCCAGGCGTCACTGCCAACAGTAACTATCCCGCCATGATCGTCGTATTACTTGATGACAATATTTGTGATGGGTTCACAAGAAGCCGCGGGGGTAGGAATCGAACCTACGCCTCCTGGATCAAAGCCAGGTATCACTACCAACAGCAACTACCCCGCATCAATATGGAGAGGGACGGGCGGGAATCGAACCCGCGCGGGTGCTTAACAGGCACCTGCTCTGCCGCTGAGCTACCGACCCAAAATTTTTCACCTTCGCGTTGATACAAACTCATCCTGCACACCTTGCTCATCGAAATCCGGGCTTCCGTTGGTCGCCCTGGCCACCTTTTGTTCCAAAGTCCATAAGAGTGCCCTGCGGGAATCGAACCCGCCTCGCCAGGTTGGAAGCCTGGAGCATTTGCCGCTCGGCCAAGAGCACGTTGATATTGATGGTTGCTGAGGCGGAAGGAGAGGGAGTCGAACCCTCAAGGCCGTGGGGCTCGTCCCGGTTCGAGCGGGGTGGCATCGCCAGTTGGCTTGCCCTTCCGAGTTAGACTTGAGGCTGTAGGCTGTAGGTAGGACAAGCCTGGCGTCATGGTTACCATGCCCTGACGGCACCTGCCATCCCTCCGACCTCCAGTCTCAAGCCTCTCTAAAGCGCCCAGCGGGAGTCGAACCCACACGTCCGCCATGGCAAGGCGACAGGCTGCCGCTACATCATGGGCGCTGAATTGGCTAACGAATTGTCAAAGATCAAAGAGCACCAGGAGGGAGTCGAACCCTCGTCACCGCGGTACGAAGGCGGTATCTTCGCCACTAGACGACCAGTGCTTCACGAGGCTTGAGTCCTGAGGCTTGAGACTTGAGGCGGAAGAGAACATTCATCTCCAACCGTCGAGTCTCAAATCGTAGGACTCAGGCCCGCCAATAGGGACGGAGGGAATCGAACCCACACCGTGCGGATTAAGAGTCCGCCATGCAGCCAGTTACACCACGACCCTGTGATCGGTGCGTTGCGCCCGTTTCAGTTGCCGCACGAATGCCATCGCTTTGTCTCCTCTCTTCCTCAAGTCTCAAGTCTCAGGTCTCACGCCTCGTAGTGAGGCCGGTAGGATTTGAACCCACACCCACCTGGTTAAAAGCCAGGGATGCTGCCGTTACACCACGACCCCATAGTTGGTCGGGCATATCCGTTTGCAGCACAACGCAATCGACATCTTGTGACTCCTGTTGGTTCGTGTTGATTCGCGAAAAGTTGCACTCAAGTGGTAGTCCTGGGAATCGAACTCAGCACGACTCGGTTATCAGCCGAGTATGGGCGACCAGCCCTCGACTACCGAATGTCGCCTTTTGCTCCGCAAAAGTTGCGTGTCTTTTTGAGTCGCGTTACTTTCGCGGAGCGAAAGACGACGCTCAGTCGGGCACCTCGGAGTCGAACCGAGATCCTCCTGCTCCCAAAGCAGGCGTGCTACCATCTGCACCTCTACCCGATTGTCAGCAGCCCGCGTGGGAGTCGAACCCAACCTAATCGGCTTGAAAGACCGATGACCTCACCCGAAGTCGAACGAGCCATAAGAGGCCTGAGTCTTGAGACCTGAGTCCTGAGTCAAAAAACATCTAATCCCACCTCCAAACTGACTTGCTCAAGCCTCAAGTCTCACACCTCAAGCCTCATCAGTGGGCTAGGAGGTGCTCGAACCCTCGTCTGCGGTTCTTCAGACCGCCGCTAGACCGTCTTAGCTACCAGCCCAAATTGTTGATCAAGCAATAAAAAAACCCGGTGCCGCTTGCAGCACCGGGTATTGATCATCGCGAGATGATTTCCTCTAGCGTCACAAGCGCAAACACGGCACAGGCGGATTTCCCCTATGGCTGAGGAAATCAGCTTTGCCGTTGAGTTCGGAAATATAACCCGATCGTAAAATCATGATTATTCGTGCCCTTGCTGGTTCGACATTCCCCTTGTGGCTGACCGTATTAGACGGGCACGTCGCAAAAAGGTTCACCCAAAAACCTGTTTTTTTCTTCTTGAACTTCTTCGTATAGCCCCGGTCTCGTTTTTGTCCACAGTCGTTGCAACTGGAATCGGACATGGGCGGATAGAATGTCGTGTTCCCGAGCGGCAGAGTCATCGTCTAATCAATTTCCTTTTTAGAACTCGCGTTCACTCGTTTCCTTGAAACGCTCGCCGATGCAAACATACGCAGATTACACAATCACTTATCCGAAAGAATGGGAAGAGGAATATCGACAGCTTGGATATATCGGCCTATGGCGCGAGCGTTATCCTGATCAGTTCGAAGACTGGATCAAATCGACGCAAAAACTGCCCTCAGGGCGCTATACCCTCGACCTGTTCGCTCAGTATTCCCTGACGTTTCTGCTCCGCGAACAACAAAACGTCAAATCCATTACTTGGTACGAGCTGTCTGACCTTTCGACGACGTCGAAAAACCTACCGCGCAAACAAAAATACTGGGCGACCATGCGAGAAATGATGGGCGATGACGATTTCGAAGTGCTTCAAGACCGCACGAAGGGACTTAATGGCGAGCCCGATCTGTTTTGCTGGCATTTGGAAACCAAACAGTGGTTCTTTGCGGAGGCCAAGCGCGCAGACAAACTAACGCCGTCGCAGATCGAGTGGTTCAGGCTCTGCAAAGACTGCCTTGCCGACCGAGTCGACCATCGAGTGTACAAACTCGTCAGGGGGACATTGCCCCCGCGCGAAGTGGCGAGGATGCCCGGCATATGAGGCACATCCGCCAACGGCTTTTGAATAAGGCACGAGAACAACATGAAGTTTCGCCATTCTGCTGACCAGATTTGGCTTGGAACGACTACTCTAGTCGAGAGTCTCCGCGCGTTTCTGATGCCACCAACGGACGCCATCGTCAACGCCCATGACTTTGAGATGAACTGGCGCCCAAATGGTCCTTGGCGACCAGTAAGAAAACTCAAGAGTTAGGACGCGGCCAATTTGGCTTCAACTATTCAGTCGACGGTCACACCGAATTTGGCATTCAACAGCGCGACTAAGACTTGCGCCGATTCATGCCTGCCGACGGCCAAAAAACCATTTGCATTCACTGGAGTCCGCTTTGTTTTTCCGCGACTACGGCACAACACCAATGCGGCTACGACTGCACAGAAGCATGTGCAACGTGCAGGGATTGCGGTATGGCCCAAATTCTGGAATAGCCTGCGCAAGTTGTGAAACTGATTTGATGGACCAATACGGCTTGCGGAGAGCCTGCGCCTGGATTGGCAACAGCGCGGCGATCGCGATGCGAAACTACGCACTTATGAAGAAGACCGATTACCTGGATGTGGGCGATGCAGCCTTGAGAATTTCGGCTGATAAAAGCGATGCGAAAAGCGATGCTGTTGGGTCTCGCAATGATTCGTTGGGAGTCGTGTCGACTCCGGAAAACCCCACAAATCAGATAGTGTACGCTTGTTCAATGGGCGGTGAGGGACTCGAACCCCCGACCCTCTCGGTGTAAACGAGATGCTCTAGCCAACTGAGCTAACCGCCCGCGGAGGTTTCGCCATTATGACGATTCAAAATGCATTGGCAATGGCAAGTGCCCCCCCTGTGTCAGTCGTGGACCTGATCTCAAATTAGCCGACCCGCAAGCACCGCCATCAAAGATGCCAGTGACTCATCTGCCGATCGGCCAGCCGTGTCAATGACGATTCTATCGGCTGACCACTCGTGAAATTCGCGAGCTTCAACATCACGCCAAGTGGGCAAACGCAGTCCTGGAATGCTTGAATGACGCGACTCAATGCGACGCCGATGTTCCAATTGGTTTGAGCAAATCACTTCGATATTGAAAAATGTTGCCGAGTTATTCTTGGCCACCTGTTCCCATTCCCGCCGCGTCAATTCGAGCGGGTTGCACGAGTCCGAGACGACGTTAAAGCCGAGTTGAAGATTGTCAGCTGCGATTCGGTATGCCAGCCGGTATCCTTCGCCTTCGACTTGTACACCGCACAAGTCGCGCAGCCCTTGTTCAATCGTATCGACACGAAGATATACCGCATGCATCTGCTGCGCAAGTCGTTGAGAAAGCAACGTTTTTCCCGTCGCGGGCAGTCCTGCAAAAACGAATAACGTCGCCATACGACTGATCTCGTACGATTCAGAAGCCGTAACAACCGGCTTCCGAGTTCAATGAGTTCGGACACCGATGGTTAACAGTAAGTTCGCGTATGTTCGTTGGTCGGCGGTTTGAATCGTCAACGCATGTGCTGGCGTGCTGGCGGCGGCGTAAAACCCGAATCGCTCGATCGGTTGCAATTCGACTCCCAATCAACACCGTGCAGCCGTGACTGGCGGCCGCCAGGGCCTGAAGAATTTCAGGATGAAGAAGCTGGTACCTAAGCATGAACGATTCCTAACGCGCGGCTGTAGTTCCCATCCTTGGAACTGGGTTCCGGGACTCAGCCCGGAATGACGTGCGGCAAAGGCGCGATTAATACTACCAACGACTGTGGTTGGACCCACTGTGCTTGCTCGTTGCAACCAAATCAATCAACGAATTTGTTCTCAAACCGATTAACCACCGGAACGGGTCCGGTGGGGGATGTTCATGTGCGCCTGGGGTTGTTCCAAGTTTTAGCTTTTGGCTTTGTGTGCCATTGGCTTCGCCAGTGAATTGTGGGCGAATCGGTGACAGTCTACAGCACTGGCAGAGCCAGTGGCACACCAGCGCGTCTACAGCACTGGCAGACCCAGTGGCAAAATCACTGGCAAAATCAGTGGCAGAGCCAGTGACACACCAGCGCAACTCTAGCACCCAGCATGCGGCGCAAGACGCTGCGGTCAGGGCCGGATATTAAACCGGGGCCGTCGCGAACGAATGAGTTCGGATTCGTAGGCCCGGCGAACGGAAAGCTCGCCAATCCGCGAATCGGCAGCGAACGTATGCAACTCGATCGTAATCGAGTCATAATCGTTTGCCTTCAAATAGCTCGCCAGGCTTTTACGGTCCGATTCGATCAGGTGGGTGGTCAGTCGTGCCCGCAAGTCGGACGCCTCGCCGATGTACAAGTAACCGGACTTGTCGCGAAAAATATAGATCCCTGGCTCAGCGGGAACCAGAGTCAAGTCAGCCGCGAGATCGGCGGCGGTGTACTCGGTAACTTTCCGACCCCAGTCGGCGATCCGCGTAATCAGCTCCGGGCGCAGTTGGCGGGCTTTGCGCAGCCGCAGCGCCGCTTTGCGAAGTGAATTGACTTCGATTTCGGGATCTGATTGGCGAGCGATTTCGTCGAATTCGGTTCGCTTGTCCGGATCGCAGAAGATTTCGTCGGTCGATATTTCATACCGATCCTGCAGCGTCCGGGCGGCAATTTCAGCTAACGGTTCGAGCCCCGCGTCGGCTGGCTCGCCTCGCCTGGTCGTCGGCACATTTAACTTTCCGGCTTTTCGCAGATTGACCAGAGCCCAGTTCAAATCGCGAGCGGTGGAGTCGGGAAGCGAGCGACGACATTCCGCCACAAACATCCGATCGAGATCATCGCGAATCAACAGCTCGTCCACGCTGTAGCCTTGGTGAGTCGCCGCGAAGGCTTCTCGAACAACTTGTTGCAAGGAGCTTTGGGCAGGCTTTGGCGCGGAATCATCAGCATCGCTCGATTGAACGGCGGACAGCGATCGATCCGGGGCAGCCAAAAGGGCGAGGCAGAAAACCAAGAGGCAAATCAAATGAACTTGTCGTGAAGTGTCCATTCGTGGTTTGGGTGGTAAATGGATCCGGTGTTGATGTTGAACCATCGAGAACTAACGGAACGTTGGCGGCGATTCCCCACTGCTTTTGTTGCGCAAATGTGTAGCTGACCAGTCGCGATCCCGCCGGGACAAGCCCAACGGAGACCGGCAACGGCTTTGCAAACGCATTTTCCCTTATTTGCGGGGCCCATTTACGGCTGCGCATAAATGGATTTCGTTCCATGAATGGGCCGAAAATGCTTCTGTTTCGGATTCGCAGACGATTTCGACGACAACTGAAGTATTGTAACATGGCTTGTGGAACGCTGATATTTCTCACTGGGAGACGGGAATGGTGCATTCCGCGCGGAACGGCCATCCTCGGACGTCATATGTCGGGCAGAGACGGTTCGTCCTACAGTAAATAAGCCCATTGCGCGGAACAGAAACCGGACATGGAGACTTCAACGATGCGATGGTTGAGCTGCGTTGCCGTCGGCTTGTTGATTTTTGGGCATGTCGCCGTCGCACAAGTGAACAACGACGCTCATCCGAATATCGTCATCTTGTACGCTGATGACTTGGGGTACGGCGACGTCGGTGGTTTCAACCCGGCCTCGAAGATTCCGACGCCCAATTTCGATCGATTGGCAGCTCAAGGCCGCCGATTCACCGACGCGCACAGTTCATCCGGAATCTGTACACCCAGCCGATATGCCTTGCTGACCGGTCGATACCACTGGCGCAAGTTCCATGAAATCGTCAATTCGTACGACCCTAGCGTGTTCGGTCACGACGAGCTAACGATCGCGACGATGCTGAAGTCGCGAGGCTACGCCACGGCATGCGTCGGCAAGTGGCATCTTGGCTGGGATTGGGACGCCTTGCGGAAAGATGGCGTCGAGCCGCGACTTCAAGGGCGAACGAAGGTTTACGGGGCCGACGACCTGGATTGGAGCCGGCCGATTCCGGATGGGCCGTGGCGCATGGGTTCGACTACTACTTCGGCGATGACGTGCCAAATTTTCCTCCGTACACGTGGATCGAAAACGACCGAATCTTAACCGCGCCAACCGAAACGTATGTGCCTAACCCCAAGCCTGAAGAGGGCGCCGCCGAAGGTCGGCCCGGACCGATGGCACCAGGCTGGCGTCAAGACTTGGTGATGCCAACTCTTACCGAGAAGGCGGTCGCCTGGCTCAAAGGCGCGGCCGGAAAATCGCAGCCGTTTTTTCTTTACTTCCCGTTCACCTCGCCGCACGCACCGATCCTGCCGACCGACGCGTTCAAAGGAAAATCCCGCGCTGGGCCGTTTGGCGACTACGTGGTCGAGAGCGATTGGGCGGCGGGCGAAGTCCTGAAGACGCTCGACGAACTGGGAATCGGCGACAATACGATTGTGATCTTCGCCAGCGACAACGGCCCCGAGCATTACGCCTACGAGCGGATGCGAAAGTTCCAGCATCGCAGTCCTGGACCGTTGCGCGGACTCAAACGCGATATTTGGGAAGGGGGCCATCGCGTGCCCATGATCGTCCGCTGGCCGGGAAAGATCCCCGCCAACACGGTCACCGATGGCTTAATGAGCCAGATCGATATCCTGGCGACGTTGGCGTCGATCGTGGGTTTTGAGATCCCAGCCGGCAGCGCCGAAGACAGCCACAACCAGTGGCCATTGCTCGGCGGCGCTGGCGACAGTTCGCGGACGTCCCTTGTGCATAACACCTACAAAGATCATTACGCAATTCGAGTCGGTCATTGGGTGTTGATTGCGGCTCCCTCGGGCACCGTGACGAAGGTCCCAGACTGGGTCAACCAACAAGAGGGCTATGTGGAGAACGACCAACCCTATGCTTTGTTTGACTTGTCCGAGGACATTGGTCAAAAAGAGAATCTCGCCAGCAGTCAGCCAGACCGCGTCCAAAAAATGCTCGCGGAACTCGCGCGGATACGTGCGCACGGCGAAGTTCGCTAGGCATTGTTACCGTTAGGCGTGAGCGTTGTTGATTCCGGATGTAAGCGTTCGCGGGTTGCCAATGCGTCGCCCACGTTTTTAGGGAGTCAGTTTATGGTAAGGGCCTTACGCAAAATGACTTCAGTCATCGCAATGCTCTGGTA
Source organism: uncultured Planctomycetaceae bacterium (assembly GCA_963803365.1). GTDB lineage: Bacteria > Planctomycetota > Planctomycetia > Pirellulales > Pirellulaceae > JANMEB01. The sequence goes on along the minus strand of CAWDMH010000031.1, from coordinate 89,423 downwards.
ATGTGTCTCCGATTAGTCGTCTTCTTGTTTGAGGACGAAACTTCCGGTGCGATTTGGGTTGGAGACGACTTTCCAGCCGGGGTTCAAGGTGAGCGTCCAGCCGGGACCATCCGTCGCGCCCGGCTTCGTATCGGCTGCGGCGGCGACGACGACTCGATCCCAGTTCTTACCGACAAGGCATCCTTGCGAGGCCGTTAGCTTTCCCCAGACGTCGCTGACGTCGATCACTCCATACACGGTCCCATGTTCGCCATAAGGTGTGATGTCATTCGGGTCGAACGACATTTGCATCTTTCGCAATGGGATTTCAACGATGGCCCCGTCGACATATTTCTCGTGGAATTGTTTTTGGAGTTCCATTCGTTTCGCTTCGCGGTCGTTTTCCGACGCGACTCGCGCATCGCCTTTGTAGGCTGACGCACGCGACAATGCCGCCGCATGTAAGTCGGAAGGAAGCTCGAACTGGATGGCCTGGGCCAGCATCTGGCCGAAGTCGCCAGTCTTGGCTTTGGTGCGCCATTCAGGCAGATACTCGTCCAGCAACAATCCGTAAGCGGGGCCGGAAACATACGCAAACGACCGAACAAACGTGGGTAACTTGCCCGGCCGTTCGCCAAGGACCTTGGCCGCCCGCAGCCATGCCAAATCGTGGGCCGGGTCGGAACGCTGGGCGGCGAGTCGAAAGCCGGTATATTCGGCCAGCCCTTCGTGCATTTCCATGTCGCGCTCGGACTTCGCGGCGCCGTCGAACAGGCTACGGCGGTAAGCGCGAAAGACGATCGCGTCGCCGACTCCCCGTCGGCGATCCACATCTCGGTGCGCGGCCAGAGCCGCTGCCAAAGCGCACCATTCCATCTGCAACCAAATACGACCCGCCAACTCGTCGAGGTGACTGTTGTCCGGTCCGGTGGACGGCAAACCAAGCTGCTCCTGAATCCGATGCCAAGATTCGTGAGCCAACAGCGCTCGTCGATCAAACGAGTCTTCCGGCAAAGGCCACATCACCATGCTCCAGTGCACGCCGCCAAAATCCATCGCCGTGTTGGCGACCGGCAATTCCGGTGGAAGCTCGCCGACATAAAGGGAACCGGCTTGAGTGAGTTTACCTTCGGCATCGGCCATGTTGGCGACGATCGCGCGCGTTTCCGCATCGACGAACATCATCGGCCCAACAAGATTCATACCCCAAAGTTTGCCGTCATCGTTGCGAAAGACCTCGTCCGCTTCCTTGAATACTGCCGCCGCTTGGACCAGATCGATGGACGAGGGAGATTGCGACGGAACGGCGCCAGCGCCGGATCTTGCCACATCAGCGTTCCCAGGTTCAATGGCGGCGTCGCCCATACCCAGTTTTCAGCTTGTGTGGCAGCGACGAAATTCAACAAGATGGCTGTGCACGATAAAGCAAGATTCGTGGGTTTGTACATCGGATTACCCCAAGCAAAAAGTACGTTGCCAATCGCAAGGTCGACATCAGTTTGGATCAATACCTGCAGTTGGTCTAGCCTGTTGGACTTTCGCTCCCAAACAGCCCCTTGAAGAACGACTCGTCTCAATAACGATACCAAATGTCATTTCCGCAAAGCCTGCCCCAGCGAAGACGGGGGACGGGAATCCTGGGGAAATCAACTGTCGCAATGTTGGATCCCCGCCTGCGCGGGGATGACGCGCCTGCGCGGGGATGACGAGACCATTCTTAACGGTCTGCTAACGTCACACCTGGTCAACGTCGGTCCCTGCGGCCGATCGTGCAATTCGGTAACATGTTGTCGGCTCAATCTCAATTCACCTGGCGACGACAATGGAAATCGGTTTGATCTCCGACACGCATGGTTTTCTCGACCCGCAAGTCTTTCGCTCGTTCGAGAAATGTGACGAAGTTTGGCACGCGGGGGATTTCGGTTCGTTGGAAGTGTTCGAGCAACTACAGCAATTCAAGCCGTTGCGAGCTGTCTTCGGGAACGTCGATGACGAACAGATTCGCGATCGCTTGCCAGAAGATCTGCGATTCAACATCGACGGGCTGGACATCTGGATTACACACATCGTCGGTCGGCCTGGGCGATATGACTCCCGAGTTCGCAAGGGCCTCGACGACAACCCGCCGGATGTGCTGATTTGCGGCCATTCGCATATTTTGCTCGTGGAGAGCGATCCGAAGTACTCCTTGCAATACCTTAACCCGGGCGCAGCCGGACATCATGGCACTCACCAGGTTCGCACATTGCTCAAGTTCGAAATCGCCGCGGCCAAGCTCAACCGAATCCGCGTCGTCGAACTTGGCCCACGCGGCCGAGCACGCCTGCCGGATCCCTAACAATCACTTGACTTTCTTGTCGTGGACGGCGCGGCGATGGGTTACGATGATCGCGATCACGAATCCCGCTACCGCCCAATCTAGACAAGTACACATCAGTTCGTCCTTGGCGAAGTCCCAAGGGAATCGATACCAGATCGTATGGGAAATCTGGTTTGCCAGCCAACCAATTGGCCCCAGCAAGAGGACCACGAACCAACGTCGCCCGAATCCAACCGGTGGACCGGCGACCGCCAGTAACAGCGCCGCACAAAAACAAGTCGCCACATTGACGCCGAATTCGGCCAACAGCGTCATGGCGCTCATCGGGTCTTGACCGTTGGGCCCGACGATAATCCAGCCGTTGGGTCCCTCTTTGTAGCGTTGTGTGTATTGATCTTGCGCCTTTTTGGTTTCGTCGGCCGACATTTTCTCGGAGCCCTGTGGAAAATCGGGATACGCATACATGCCGGGCGACAAGTCCCGCTGCTTGACAAAGTCTTGCACCTCCTGGTCTTTGTCGAGCGTCTTGAATGTGCGGTCGACCCACTTCAATGCCATGTGTTCGGTTGCGCCGCGGCGAACATCAACACGCCACCCAGAATCCCACCCATTACAATTCGTATAAGCATAGAATCTCCTCAGAATCGAAAGACCGCCAGCTTGCGGTTAAGTTGCAACACCAATGCGTCCGGATCGACACAGACGACTTCCGGATCAAAGTCGCATTGGATCGTAAACGTGACCGTCTGGCCAGCGTCCAAGACGACGGTCGATTTAGCTTGCTGATACTTCGGGTTGGCATCTTTGCCGATGAACCGTTCGCCGCGAGATACACAAACTTCCAGCGGCATTTTACCGGTTCCCACGTTGGAAACTGAACCGGTGATTGTCCAGCGGTCTCCGTCGCGTTCCTTTTGAACCTCGGAAAGTTTGTACTCCGGCACGACACGGTCGAATATCCACTGCCCAGTGAATTCGTCGAAGGCGGCGGGATCGTCAGCGAAGCCTCGCATGTGGATGACGAAGTCTTGCAGAACCGGATAGTCGTCGGTGATTTCGCTGTATTTCTTAATGAAGCTCTGTAGGCCCCGAAGACAATTCTCTCGTCCCATTCGATTGAGCAGCATCCAAAACACCCAACCGCCGCGATCGTAGATTACGGTGTTGTCTCCGTCCTTTGAACCATCCACCTTGACCATCGGGCGTTCACTATCCACGCTACGTTGTTCGCCGTATGACTTTTCAATCCATTGAAAGAATGCGATGCGAGCCTGAAGTCCTTTGACCTGTTCGGTCAACAGACCTGCGGAAAAGTGCGCCATTCCTTCGGACAAGATATTTCCGCCCGGCCCCTTTCCCGGAACGAGAATGTTTCCCCACCACTGGTGCGCGGCTTCGTGAGCGGTGACTGTGAACGGTGCGTTTGAACCCGGAGTGTCTTTGGTCAAAAAGCCGATCGATTCCGAAAACGTAATGTTCGTCGCAAAGCCTTGCGCGTACGAGGCGAGTCCGGGAAACTCACTCAGCTTCAGTTCCCGCCACGGATACGGCGCAAACCAGCGCGAGTACCAGGTTCGGGCGGCGTCGAGCGTCTGTGACATTTCTTCGATGTTGTACGGATGCTCGGGGGCGTAGTAGATTTCGGTTTCGGCGCCTTCGCGAACCAGCCAGCGGCCGCCCACGACATTGAAAAACGAAACTGGATTGTCGCTTTCCCAGACGACGGTCCGCTGGTCCCCGCTGACCTGGTCACTTGTTTTCACGCCGACGCCGTTGAAGGTGAAATCGGCCGGACCAGTGATCGTCGTCCGCACATTAAAATGGTCGCCGCCGCCAAACAACGGACGGAGCTTATCTTCGTAAAAATTGTCATCGTAGACCTTGGACTCCGGTTGTTCGTTTTCCTTGAAACCAGCGTTCTCGACGAGTCCCAGGTAGGGGACAAAACTAGTTCCGAAACTGGTCAACACCACGCCGGACGGCATGATGAATTCGTTGGTCCCGCCCCCATTTGCGGTAATGCCGTTGGGAACTTGTCCATGAAAGGAATACTCGACCAAAGTCGCCTCCCCGGGTTGCAGCGGCGGGTCCAGTCTGAAGACGCACAGACCCGTTCGGTCTTCGGGTTGATAGCTGGGAAGATCGTCGCCAGTCGGGATCTTGGCTCGGTCTCCATCGGTGACGGCCTTGCCGGTGAACTTCCAACTAACTTCTTTCCAATGGGATCCGCGCGTCAACGCGAACTTGCTCATCGGTTGGTCCAAATCGTTTGATAATCGCAACACACCGGTGACGGCCAGCGAGTGATTTGGCGGATCGATCTGCAACCGTATGTTGACGCCAGAGATCGACGGCGGTTCGACCCCCTTCCACGTCTCGACGTTTTGCCGCCAACACTCGTGTTGGCGATGCCGCAGTGCCCGGCCTTGGAAACCGTAAGCCACGAGGAGCCATAGGATGATTCCGAGAGTCAATGGAACCACGAGAAACGGAGCCGCCGCCAACATACTTTGCGTGACCTTCGACAATCGCAACCGCGTCGCCATCTGCACGGCATCGGAACCTCGCCGCCAAAAAAATTGCGTCGCCAGGTAGGTGAACAGGATCGACAATGCCAGCATCAGCAACCGATTCAACCACAACGCCTCGCGGTCGATCTCCAATACGCTGATGTCGGACCACTTGATCAGCCCGATTCCCATCCAGTTGTACGGCCAACTCATATTGCTGCTGAGGCTGAGGTAGAGCGTTCCGATCAAGGCGGCAGCGCCAATCGCGTACGCCGTGTAGCGGCTTCGCGTCAAGACGACCGCCAACGTGATGAACGCCGTCCAGACCAGATACGTCGGTAGAAGCATCGAGCCCCAAATCAGCAGAAAGGGCTGCCAGGAAAACGCGACCGTTCCTTGGATCAACAAGACCACCGCACACATGGCCAGCGTCGTCAGCGCGAGCACGATTCCAATCCCGACGTTAGCCAAGGATTTTCCCATCAAGACGGCAAAGGTTTTGGCTTGGGTCGCGTAGTAAATCGGCGCCAATCTTCGCGATCGTTCTCTGAGTTGCGATTCAACGGTATGAAACATCATCAGCATACAGCCCAGAATCGCCAGCACGCCGTACTCGTTCTCGGCTAGTTTCCCCGGCGTTTGCAGATTGAAGGTGCCAAAGGCTCCTTCTTTCAAGAACGCTGTGCTCGCCGCCTGAAGCAAGATGATCGGAACAAACAAGTACAAACTGGGCGAATGTCTCAGCTCGCGCAATTCGTAGCGCGTAATGTTCCAGAAATCTCTCAAGAGACCGCTGCGCCGATGCTGCATTTGCAATTCCGCGAGTTTCGCGCCGGCCGCTTCGAACGGCGAAGTCTGTGGGCGAACGAGACCCGCCTGGCTCGCCTTGACAGCACTTAATCGTCCGTGGCGGGCGCCGCGCAACTGTCGTCGGAACGCGGGCACCGTCAGCGCAAAGATTCCGCATCCAACCAGAACATACGCGATGCGGCTAACCAAAAAGGGGAAGTCCAAAACGACCGGCTGCGCGTTGTAGAAATTGGCTCCCCGATCGACCTTGAAGTAAACCTCTTCCAACCAACGCATCCCCGACATATCCAGGCAATTCAGCAGATGATTGACGCGTACGTCCAACCAAATCGGCGACCAACTGTTGAGAAACAAGCCGAAGACCAGCAGATTCACCGTCGGAAAGAGAAACACCAAAATCGACTTACGCGTCAACGTACCCAATGCAAACGCCGTCAACCCCGTAAAGACCAACGCCGGCACAACCAATTTGAAAACCGGCTGCCAATAGTTCGACCAGGCAAACGGCCCGATGTACTCGCTGCGTTCTGGATGCGGCAGCACGTGCATGAAGAAAATGGGGAGCAAGATGTTCGCCAGCAGCACGAACGCAACGAGCAGTCCACACCCCAATATCTTCGCCAACAAGTATTCGCTCGTTCGCAGACGCGTGCTGTGCAACAAGGGCATCGTCCCCGTGTCGAAGTCGTGGATGACGGACATGCCGAACAGGACCGATGCGAAGAATCCGTGGATCAACAGCGTGAACGCGGACAACACGCGGGCGATCTCAAACTCGCTGTTGATGAATTGCTTGGTTCCACCAATCGCCGAATCGCCGCCGCCCGTCGCGACCCGGACGTTGCCGGTGGATAGCCCCCAATACAATAATGCCAAGAGAACGACCCACACCCAAACCATCGGCCGGCGCAAGTAGTTGCGAAAATCCGCAGCGGCGATTAGCGCAATGCGTTGAATCATGTGTCGTTCGGCACTGTTTGACTGCGGGAGTCAATCCCCGGTGGATTCCCGCCTTCGCGGGAATGACATTCGCTCCGGATGTTCAGACGAGTCGTCTTTCAACGGGCTGCTAGGCCACGGCTAAGCCACAGCGCTCGTCACCGGTTGATTGACATCGTGCATGGTCAACAAGTAAGCATCTTCGAGTGTTGCGGCTACGGGGACAAAAGTTGTGGGAATCGGGGTGCCGTCGCTCACTTGGATGCGCACCCGGTTTCGGCCCTCCACCAGAATCGCCCGAGCCACCAAATGATTCGATTGGAACTCGGCAAGGTTTTCGTTGGCGACATCGCCTTCGTACAGCGTCCCTTCGATCGCTGCTTTGGCCGCTGACGGCGACGTGTCGGCAATGATCCGACCGTCTCGGATGACCGCAAAACGCGAACAAAGGTTGGCCACGTCCTCGACGATGTGCGTGGAAAGGATCACGATGCGATTCGAAGCCATTTCAGCCAATAACCGGTAAAACCGCAGTCGTTCCTCCGGATCCAATCCGGCGGTCGGTTCATCAACGATCACCAGACGCGGATTGCCGGCGATGGCTTGCGCGATTCCCAATCGTTGTTTCATACCACCCGAATACGTTTTGACTTTGCGTTTTGCGGCGAACGCGAGATTCACTTTCTCCAACAACTCGCTTGCCAGATTCCCAAGTCCTCGGGGTGCAGCAACCCCTTTCAATTTCAGCATATACATCAGCATCGCGTGGCCGGTCAGGTGATCGTAAAAACCAAACTCCTGCGGCAGATATCCTAGCCGCTGGCGCACCTGGTCCGGTCGACGAAGAATGTCGATCCCGTCCAGCGTCACGCTCCCCGCAGTCGGTTCGAGCAATCCCGCCAAAATGTTCATGAACGTCGATTTGCCCGCACCGTTCGGGCCCAACAATCCAAACATCCCCGCGTCGATGTCTAACGAGATTCCGCGCAGGGCCGCAACGGGACCGGGATATACTTTCGTCAATTCATGAACTTGAATCATCGCCGCCTCAGCTCCCGGCATCGATCGAAACGCCGCTCCCACCCCATTCTACCGCTGCATCGCGCCAGTTGTTTCACAGCATGCCGCGACGCATCATACACGTTGGATCGCTGGTCAAGTAGGATAGACTCTGGCCGATGCGGCCTTCTACCAACACTGCTGCTTGTTGCGAGGAACATGCCGTGATTCGATTCGCATTCTTTCAGTTCGTCAAACTCGCGCGCGACTATTGTCGTTGGCGGCTTTTTTTTCTTTGATTGCGATCGCGAAACCGCTTGCGGGTTGCCAACCGGCGCATTAGCCGTTGAATCTGCAGTTGCGATATCGCACGCCCATAGCGGACGGGAGCCAATGCTTTCACACGTTGAGTCGATCTGAAACCTGGTTGCCGCAGCAGACGGCGATTATTGTTTGCGATGTTTGGGACCTGCACCATTGCCACAACGCCGTTCGCAGAATCGCGGAATTCGCCCCTCGGCTCAACGAACTGCTGAACGTGGCTCGCCGGCAAGGGGTCACGATCATTCACGCTCCGAGCGAGTGCCTGGAAGCGTACGCCGATTCGCCCGCGCAAACGGGCTCAGTCCATTCCACTCGCTGCCGACTTGCCCGACGACATCCGCAACTGGTGTTCGCAGATCGACGCGGAAAAGTCCGTCCCTTATCCATTGGACCAATCCGACGGGGGCGAAGACGATGATCCCGATGACCATCAGGCTTGGGCGGCCGAGCTCTCCGCGATGGGGCGGAATCCGGCCGCGCCTTGGAAACGTCAATCCGACTTGATCTCGATCGACGAACAGCAGGATTTCATTTCCGATCAGGGGACCGAAATCTGGAGCATTCTCTCGGCGCGTGGCATCGATCACGTGTTGCTTGCCGGCGTTCACACGAACATGTGTGTGCTCGGCCGACCGTTCGGATTGCGGCAAATGGCCAAGCACGGCAAATCCGTCGCGTTGATCCGCGATCTGACCGACACGATGTACAATCCGCAGCGATGGCCGTTCGTGAATCATCACACGGGGACCGACCTGATCGTCGAATACATCGAGAAGTGTGTCTGTCCCACGATCACGAGCGATCAGATCTTGGGCGGCGCACCATTTCGGTTTTCAACCGATCGGCGTCGACAAGTCGCTATGATCATCGGCGAAGACGAATATCGGACGGCGGAGACGCTTCCAGGCTTCGCGTTGTACCAACTGGGAAACGACTTTCGCGTAAGCACGGTTTTCGCGAAGCCGGATCAGCGCGACGAGTTTCCCGGGTTTGAGGTGTTGCCGCAAGCCGATGCTGCGTTGATCAGTGTTCGCCGGCGATTCTTGACCGAACCACAAATGAATCTGTTGCGAGAGTTCATCAACTCCGGAAAGCCGATCATCGGCATTCGAACCGCAAGTCACGCGTTTGCGCTCAGCAACGGAACGATACCGACGGGTCACGTCGATTGGCCGAGTTTTGACGCCGACGTCTTGGGAGGTCACTATTCGGGCCACTATGCCAACGAATTGAGGGCAGAGATCGCGCCAACCCAAGCTCAGCGCGGGCACCCGATCCTGCGAGGTTCTGATTTGGCACATTTTCAAGCGGGCGGCTCGCTATACAAACTGAGTCCGGTCGCCGACGGTGCCACGGTGCTGATGTCCGGTACCGTTCAAGGCCAACCGGCCGAGCCCGTCGCCTGGACGTATATCCGTCCGGACGGCGGCCGCTCCTTTTATACGTCGCTGGGACACCCCGCCGATTTTGAAAATTCCCAGTTCGTTCGCATGCTGCGGAACAGCATCTATTGGTCGTTGGACATGACTCCGCCGGCCGAGTTTACGCTGACGTCCGAACTGGCAAAACAACGAGAAGCCGAGTCGAAATGAGCCCGCGAAGCATCCTTCCAACCATTCTCGTCTTGTGTTTCTTTCTGCGACCGGCGGCAGCGATTTGCCAGGACGAGATACATTTGCAACCGGCGAAAACGGTGCCGGCGCTCCAAGTTGCGGACGATCTGGACGTCGACTTGATGTTGCAGGAGCCGCTTGTTGCGAATCCGTTATATTTGACCTTCGACGAACGTGGGCGGTTGTGGGTCGTGCAATATCGGCAGTATCCTTGGCCGGCGGGTTTGAAGCTGATCAGCCGCGACAACGTATGGCGAAACGTATACGATCCTCCTTTTCCACCTCCGCCGCCACACGCGGCCGATTCGCCGTTTCGTGGACACGATCGGATCACGATTCACGAAGACACCGATGGCGACGGCGTGTACGATCGCCACAACGTGTTTCTAGATGGACTCAATCTGGCGACGGCGGCCTTACCGGGTCGAGGCGGAGTCTTCGTGATGAACCCGCCGTATCTGTTGTTCTACGCCGATGCCGACCACGACGACGTTCCCGATTCGCCGACGCCGCAAGTCTTGTTGTCGGGCTTTGGCATCGAAGACACCCACTCGATCGCCAACAGTTTGCGATGGGGACCGGATGGCTGGATTTACGGTGCTCAAGGGAGCACGGTGAGCGCCGCGGTCGTTCGCCACGGACTCGACGGAAGACCTTTGGACGAACCGCCGATTCATTCGATGGGGCAAAACATTTGGCGCTACCATCCGGAAAAGCGGATTTATGAGATCTTTGCCGAGGGAGGTGGCAACGCTTTCGGGATCGAATTCGATTCCAAGGGCCGCGTGTACTCAGGACACAACGGCGGCGACACTCGCGGCTTCCACTACGTTCAAGGCGGATACTACCTGAAGAACTTTGGCAAGCACGAGAGCGCACTCGAACGAATTCACGTTTGGCTACTACGGAGCGATGAAGAACAACCCCGTGGAACGATTCACGCACACGTTCGAGATCTACGAATCGACCGAGTTGCCCGCTCGTTATCAAGGCCATCTGTTGGCCATCTCGCCGATTTTGCATTACGTGATGCTCAGTTCGATTTCGCCCGACGGCAGCACCCGGCAAACGTTGGATATCGGCAAGATCGTCGCGCCCGGCAGCGGCAATCGCGACGGATTGGTTCACACCAGTGGACATCCAAACTGGCCCCGACGGCAACGTGTACATCGCCGATTGGTATTCGGTTCAAGCGAACCATTACCACAACCACGAAGGGCAAACCAACCCGGACTTGGGCCGCATCTATCGGTTGCGAGCGGCGGGTTCGACCGAGCCCCGCGCCGATCGACTTGTCCACCGCGACCAGTCGACAGTTGATCGACAAGTACTTGTCGCATCCCAATCGATGGTTTCGCGAGACGGCGCTTCGACTGATCGGTGACCGGCAGGATAAAGGCTTGATTGCGCCGCTGAGAGAGAGGGCTCTCGATTCCGGCAACCCGTTCGCCCTGGAGGCGTTGTGGGCGCTGAACCAGCTTGGGGGGCTTGATGCGAAAACTGCCGCTGAACTTCTAGCCCACCGCGACCCGTGGGTTCGAGCTTGGACCATTCGCTTGCTGGGCGATCAACGTTTGATCGAGCCAGATCTGAGCCAGCGGATCACGCAACTTGCCGCGACTGAATCTAGCGTCGATGTGCGGCTGCAAATTGCCTGTTCGGCAGGACGGATTTCCACTGACGCAGCGCCTCGGTTGGTTGCTGACGCTGTTGGGGCACGCAGAAGACGCGGCGGACCCGCTTATTCCCAACATGATTTGGTGGTCGCTGACGGCCCATGCAAAAGAGACGGAGGCGGTCGCCATGTGGTTTCGTCACAGCGAGCCTTGGAGTTCTCCACTGGCGGTGGCGGCCAAGCTGCCGGAAAACGCGATGAGAATGTACGCGATGCGAGGAACTCAGCGAGACTTCCAGGTCTGCGCAGTTATTTCAACTGGCCCGCGGTCCCGTCGACGTTCAGCGGCTGATGGGCGGATTCATGGCGGCTTTCGAGGGACGATCTCTTCCGCAGTCGATGCCGGACGAGTTGATCGCCGAGCTATCAAAAGTCCAGGGCCGGTTCGCGGTCATTCTCGGAATTCGTCGAAATGATGACGCCTCGATCGCCGACGGCTTGCGGGCGATCGCCGACCCGGGCGTTTCCGATTCGGATCGTCTCCAAGTGCTGGCCGCGTTGGGCGAGGTTCGCGCAACCCGACTCGACGATTCCCCAACTGTTGGACTTGCTGCGCAGCGATGCCAGTGACGAAGTCAAATCGGCAAGCCTGGTCGCGCTGCAGCATTTTGACCGCGCTGAAATCGGTTCGCAGGTCTTGTCGATGTTTGAAGTACTCTCGCCAGCGGTTCGCGATACCGCTCAGTCGGTTCTCGCCAGTCGCGTCATCTGGTGTCGGCAACTGCTGACGGCGATTCAGAGCGGCGCCTGTCCCTGGCGGACTTGAATCCAGAGACGCTCCAGCGCATCCGTTGGCATCGCGATGCGGAATTAGTCGAACTTGCCAATCGAATTCTTCCCGGCGACGAATCGACAGCGGAGCAGTTGGATCAAAGGATCGATGTTCTCGAAAAGATCGTGATGGCCGGAAACGGCCGGCCGTTGGAAGGGCAAAAGCTGTTTCACGACAAAGCCAATTGCGGAAAGTGCCATCACATCTTTGCCCAGGGGGGCGATGTCGGGCCCGATTTGACGTCCTACGACCGCAGCAATATTCGCTTGTTGCTGCTGTCGATCGTCAATCCGAGCGCGGAGATTCGCGAGGGCTACGAGACGCTAGCGGTCATGACCGACGACGGCCAAATGGTCTCCGGATTCAAGACCGACGAGAACGAACACGTCCTGGTGTTGCGCGGCGCAGACGGCCAGACTCATCGCATTGAGAAATCAACAATCGAAGAGCGCACCGCGAAGAAACTCTCGTTGATGCCCACCGGATTGCTGGATCACCTGACGGACGAAGAGATTCGCGACCTGTTCGCATTTCTCACCAGCACGACGCCTCCGAATTAAGGAACGCTTATGAAAACGCTACGGCATACGTTCGCCGGATTGTTGGTCGGCCTCTTGATTTGCCAATCGGATTTGTTCGCGCAGGATCGGTTGCCGGAAACGCAAGCGTTAGAGGCGAGTGGCGATTTCGCGTCGGAGATGGTCAATGGGATCGATCGCTTCTTGCTCAGGAAACTCGATGAGTCGATCGCGCGGCGAACTGCGTTTTGGCATCGCGACTTTGAATCGGCAACTGCGTACGACGAATCCGTCGAGCCGAACCGGCAGCGGCTGGCGACAATTCTGGGTGTCCGCGACGCTCGCGCCGAACAGCCCGAATTTCGATTGCAGGCGACAGTCATGCGCTCGGCGTTGGTTGCCCGTGGAAAGAATTTCGAAGCGTTCGCGGTTTCATGGCCAGCGTTTGGCGACGTCAACGGCGAAGGATTATTGCTGATCCCGACCGGGAAAGCTCGACCTAGGGCTCATGTGATCGCGATCCCCGATTGCGAACAGACGCCGGAACAGTTGGCAGGCATTTCGCCCGGAATCGCACCGGATTCCCAGTATGCTCGGCGATTGGCCGAAAGCGGCTGCATCGTGCTGGTTCCACTGTTGATCAATCGCCAGGATCAACTTCCTCAGTTGAGTCATCGCGAGTGGCTGTATCGCAGCGCGTTCGAACTGGGCCGCGGGTTGATCGGTTACGAAGTCCAAAAGGTGTTGGCAGCGGTCGATGCATTTCGAGCCGACTCGACCGAGGGAGGCAAGATTGGCGTCCTCGGCTGGGGCGAAGGCGGTTTGATCGGCTTGTATGCCGCGGCGCTGGATCGACGCATCGACGTCGCCCTGGTCAGCGGGTATTTTGATTCGCGTCAAAAACTCTGGCAGGAGCCGATCGACCGAAACGTTTTCGGATTGCTCGAGCAGTTCGGCGACGCGGAACTCGCCAGCTTAATCGCGCCGCGCCGTTTGATCATCGAAGCTTGCCGCGGTCCGGAAATCACCCTGCCAGGGGGTCGAGGCGCTCCAGCGACGATCGCAACGCCAGCGATCGAGTCGGTCCGCAGCGAATTCGCGCGAACTCAAACGTTGACTGCGGGCTTGGAAGATTCGAGTTGGGTGCGACTTGTGGAAACCTCCGGCGAGAATGCAGCCGTCGTCGGCACAGCGGTCTTGAGCGATTTCCTGGGGGCATTGGATCCGAACGCGACACTGGCGACTGAAGAATCCGCGGTTGAAGTGCTCCGGCACGTCGATTCGCAGGAACGACTGACGCGACAGATTCACGAATTGGATCGCCACAACCAACGCCTCTTGCGGGAGAGTCCTTTCGTCCGCGAACGACAGATCACATCGCAACTCAATTTTGATTCGCTGGCCGAATATGAAGCGTCGGCCGCCGTGTTGCGCGATTACTTTTTTAACGAGGTCATTGGCCGATTCGACGACCCGCTGTTGCCTCCCAACCCGCAATCGCGGCGTTTTCAACAGACCGAGAAGTGGACCGGTTACGAAGTCGTCTTGGACGTATTCCCCGACGTGTTTGCGTACGGGCTGCTGCTGGTTCCGAACGATTTGCAGCACGGCGAGCGGCGGCCAGTTATCGTATGCCAACACGGCTTGGAGGGGCGGCCCCAGGATACCATCGGCCCGCAGGGGGAAGGCGCCTATTCAGCGTTTTCGGCCAAGTTGGCGGAGCGTGGATTCGTCGTCTTTGCTCCGCAGAATCCGTACATTTTCGGCGACCGGTTTCGCTCGTTGCAACGCAAGGCGAATCCGTTGAAGAAGACGCTGTTCTCGATCATCACGCCGCAACACCAGCAGATCGTCAATTGGCTGCGGTCGCTCGATTTCGTCGACGGTCAACGGATCGGCTTTTATGGGTTGTCGTACGGAGGCAAAACGGCGATGCGAGTGCCAGCGCTGGTCACCGACTATTGTCTGTCGATCTGCTCGGCGGATTTCAACGAGTGGGTCGATAAAAATGCCTCGACTCTGAATCCCAAGACATACGTCAACATGGGTGAGTACGAGATCTTTGAATTCGACTTGGGTAGCACGTTCAACTACGCCGAGATGGCCGCGCTGATCGCGCCGCGACCGTTCATGGTTGAGCGGGGCCACGCCGACGGAGTCGCGGACGATTGGACGGTGGCTTGGGAATATGCCAAGGTCCGCAACCTCTATGAGCATCGCTTGAAGCTTCCCGACCGGACGCGGATCGAGTGGTTCGACGGCCCGCACAAAATCAACGGAGTCGGCACCTTCGAATTCCTCAGCCACCACCTCAACTGGCCGCCAGCCGATAAGGCGAAGTAAAGGTCGGCAACGATTCGACGCCCGGTTGAGTTGGCAGGCGAGGCTTGGCCAACGACGGCATCAATTGGGACGCAAAGGTTCCCAAACGATGGGAGGCAAAAAACTGAGGCGCCGTGCGCATGGTAACTTCGGCGTTTACGCGCTCCTCTGGATTCCCGCCTGCGCGGGAATGACGTGCTGGCCATGGACCCGGATTCTTGCCGGCGCGGGCATGACGTGTTGACGCTCACATCGACCAGTGTCATCTTGCTGAGTCGTCCATTGCCGCAAACATTCGGCTTGCCGCTACACGAGCAGGTCTTTCACGACGTTGGCGGGTTCGACCCCAGTCAGCTTGTTGTCCAGCCCTTGGAACTTGTACGTGAAGCGATTGTGGTCGATGCCCATCAGATACAGCAGCGTTGCGTGGATATCGTGCACCGAGACTCGGTTCTCCACCGCGTGATACCCTAGTTCGTCGGTCGCACCATAAGCGAAACCGGGCTTGAATCCGCCGCCGGCAAACCACATCGTGAAGCCCGCCAGGTGATGGTCGCGACCATCGCCTTGGGCCATTGGCGTACGTCCAAACTCAGAACCGAATACGATGATCGTGTCTTTGAGCATGTCCCGTTGTTTGAGATCTGTGATCAGGGCGGAAACGCCTTGATCGACTTCTTTGGCCGTTCCCGCCGAGTGCACTTTGACCGAGCCATGATGATCCCAGTCTCGATGGTAAAGCTGAATGAATCGGACGCCGCGCTCGGCGAGACGTCGCGCCAGCAAACAGTTCGAAGCGAACGAGCCATCGCCCCCATGCGTTCCGTACAACTCAAAGATATGTTCCGGTTCATTGCGAACGTCCATGAGTTCCGGAACGCTGGTTTGCATTCGAAACGCCAATTCGTACTGGCTGATCCGCGTTGCAATCTCCGGATCGTCCAATCGCTGATCGGCAAGTCCGTTCAGTCGCTGCACCGCGTCGACTACGTCTCGCTGCCGCGATGTGTTGACTCCCTGAGGATTTCCGACGTATAGCACGGGATCGCCGGTGCTGTGAAACTCCACGCCTTGAAATAGCCCCGGCAGGAATCCGGAATGCCATTGGCGAGCGGCGATCGGTTGTTTTTGTCCAAACTTGCCTGTCGACACCATCACCACGAAACCAGGGAGGTTGTCCGATTCGGCTGCCGAGCCCGTACAGCAGCCAAGAACCCATTGCCGGGCGTCCGGCGATCATCGTACCGGTATTCATAAAGGTATGAGCGGGATCGTGATTGATCGCATCGGTGTGCAGCGAGCGTACGATGCATATGTCGTCATGCACTTCTCGGCGAGCAGCGGCCAAATCTCGGAAATCGACTGGCCGGACTGCCCCCATTGTTTGAAGGCATGTTGCGGCCCGAAACAATTCAGCTTTTGACCTTGCAGTTGGGCGATCTGTTGGCCTTGCGTGACCGATTGCGGCATTTCTTGTCCATTCATTTCAGCGAGCTTCGGCTTGTTGTCGAAGGTGTCGATGTGGGTCATGCCGCCAGCCATGTAAAGCCAAATAATCCGCTTGGCTCGCGGAGTAAAATGTCGGGGGCGGATAACGCCTTGCCAGCGAGGCGCCTGCTTTGGATCGTCCTGGACGGCGAGGAGTCGTTGCGGCAGCAGCCCGGCCAGAGCCATCGTACCCAAGCTGACGCCGGATCGCTGCAGAAATGTTCGCCGCGCTAATTCGATAGGAAGTTGAAACATCGGTAGTTCTCCGTCCGATTATGATCGCACGCAAAAATAACTTCGCCCTCAAACCTCGCCCTCACAGGAGAGGTAAGGTGAGCGTCAATGAAACCGGCGGTTTATTTTGCGTGCGATCCTTAATTGCGAGTAATCACTTCATGCAGGTTCAAAATGACCCGCGTCACACTCGTCCATGCGGCGAGTTCGCTCGGCGGGACATCATCCGGAGCCGGCTTCGCACCAACCGCCAGTAATTCAGCCGCCGCCTTGGGGTCGGCTTCGTATTCGGCGCGGTGTGAGGCAAGCAACGGTTCCAAGACGGCAACTTCATCGTCGCTGACGCCCCGCGACAACGCTCGATGATATGCAAAGTCGAGCCGCTTGCGAGTCGAATCGCCCCCGTCCCGCAAGATCAACGCCGCAAAGGCTCGCGCCGCCTCGACATACGTCGGATCGTTTAGCAACACCAGCGATTGCAGCGGCGTGTTGGAGCGAGCCCGATTGGCCGTGCACTCCTCGCGACTCGGTGCATCGAATGCCAATAAACTGGGATGCAAATATTGCCGTTGCCAGTGCGTATAAAGTCCGCGTCGATACAAATCGTCGCCCGTTCCGTTTTGCCATTCACGAGGTGGGAAGTTCAAATAAGACCAATAGCCCGGCGGCTGATACGGAAAAACGCTTTTGCCGCCCAACTTCGTTACCAACAAGCCGCTGATGGCCAGCGCGTTGTCGCGAACCAGCTCCGCGTCCAAGCGAAACCGTCCTTGTCGCGCGAGCCAACGATTCTCCGGATCCACTTCTCGCAGTTGACTGCCCGATAGCGACGATTGTCGATAAGTCCGGCTCGTCACGATCGCCTTGATCAGACGTTTCAAATTCCAATCGCTGCGAAACTCCGTGGCCAGGTAATCGAGCAACTCCGGGTGACTGGGCCATTCTCCTTGGGCGCCGACGTCTTCCAACTTGGTTGACAATCCAGCTCCGAAATAGACTTTCCATAATCGGTTGACGACAACCCGTGCCGTCAACGGGTTTTCCAGGGAGACGATCCAGTGAGCGAGATCCAGTCGGTTAAACCGCCGATCCGTTGCCGCCGGAGCGGGGAGTGCCCGCAGGAAATCCCGGTGTCACGATCTCGCCGGTTTCATCCATCCAATTCCCTCGCTTGAGGACTCGAATTTGGCCGGAGCAACCGACTCGGTGACCAACGTGGTTGGGATCGCGGCATCCAACTCTTTTCGATTCTTTTCCAGGTCGGCCAGTTCTTTGCGAGCGCCATCAAGTTCGGGCGCGATGGTTCGGTAATGAGCCGCCAACTGCTCGTTTTGTTCGCTCGTCCGCTCGTCCGGTTTTGTCGCGATGATGGCGGCCAGGTTCTGCGGCAATTCCTGCGTGGCAGTAAGCGGCCGAGGTGAGGTCGTGGCAAACAAGCGGAAACAACCGAGGTTGTGACCGGGGCTGTCGTGATTCTGCGCCAGCGTGACCGTGAGCGTCTTGCCGTCTCCCAACGTCAAATCCGAGCTCGTTTCGACCACGGCCGCGTTCGGTTGGCCCGACTTGTCCAGGATGGCCCAACCCCACTTTGCGCCGCGGGTGTCACCATCGATTGCGGCTTCGATCGCCCATTTGCCATACGGATTCTCGGGCGAGGCATCGGCCTGTTCGTGCGTTGCCGTGGCGTGGCTCAAGCCGACTGGCTCTTCGCCCGATTCCCCTTGATTCACCGCGACGCTGAATTCGGTCAAGACGAAATTGCCGTTACCCGCTCGGCCTGGGCCTTTGCTCGGAAGCGAGTCGTCGGGCAGCGCGACCAGTCGAAATCCGGTCACCCCGGCAGGCAGATGGGAAAAACTCAGTTGATAGGTATCGACATCCGGGTTCTTTCCAGTCGCCAAGATGGCGCCGTCGGCCCGCGTGGTTAGTTGGGTCCCAGACGCCGATGTCATCGAGTCGGGAGTCAACGTGGTCCAGGCGATCTGTGTCTTTTCCCAATCGGATTGGGCTTGAGCCAGTTCCGGCGTGGTTGTATCAAGCACTTTTTTAACTGCGGCAATCTGCTGATCGATCGAGGCGAGGTCGGCAGCTTGTTCTGCACTGGGGATCTTGATCGACGGCCCCCAATTGCCATCATCGTTCGCGCCGGCGTAGAGTCCGCGCTCTTTGATGTCGGCGAAAAAGGCTTCGAAGCGATAAAAGTCCCGCGTCGGAAACGGATCGAATTTGTGGTCATGGCACTCGGCGCATCCCAACGTGATTCCCAGCCAGGTTCCGGAGACATTTCGCACACGCTCCGCGATGTACTTAGCCAAGTACTCCTTGTCCTGGACGCCGCCCTCGGCACTCATCATGCCTAGTCGGTTGTAGCCCGAAGCGATTCGCTGCTCGAGCGTCGGGTTCGGCAACAGATCGCCCGCGAGTTGCTCGATGGTGAACTGATCAAACGGTTTGTTGGCGTTGAACGAGTCGATCACGTACTGCCGGAAAGGGTAGACGCTGACCGGTTGATCGCCGTGATATCCGACCGAATCGGCATAGCGTACGAGGTCGAGCCACCACATCGCCAGGCGTTCGCCGAATTGTGTCGAACCCAGCAATCGATCGACGACTCGTTCGTAGGCCTGCGGAGAATCGTCCGCCACGAAGTCCGCGACTTCTTTCTCGGTTGGTGGAAGCCCGATCAAGTCAAAACTCAGGCGGCGAATCAACGTGATGCGATCCGCTTCCCGCGAGAATTGTAAGTGATGATCCGCCAGACTTCGTTCGATCAGGCGGTCGATTTCGGCGCTTTCTGCAACGCCTGGTTGGACGGAGTCAATTGCGATCGGCGAGCGGATCGGAAGAAAGGCCCAATGCCCTTCGAACTGCCCTCCTTGTTCAATCCATCTCTTGAGTAGTTCGATAGTGGCTGGCGACAGCGACTTGCCCGTTTCTTTGGGTGGCATCCGCTCGTCTTCGTCGCTCGCCGTCACGCGACGGAATAGCTCGCTCTCCTCGGGCTTGCCCGGCACCACGACGCCGACATGGCCGTCGTTTCCCAAGATCCCCTCCTGCGTGTCCAGCCGCAAGTCGGCCTGTCGCTTGTTCTTGTCCGGTCCGTGGCAAAAAAAACAGTTGCCCGAAAGAATCGGGCGAACATCGCGATTGAATTCAATCGACTTGGGCAACGAGGACGCCGCAGTCGTTTCGTCTTGGGCCCGCGTGATCATCGGGCAAACATAAAACAACGTTGCGACAAACGACAGGATCCAAATGGAATGCCAACGCTTCATGTCTCTCCCTTGCAAGCGACTATACTCGTCCGCTTGAATCGCTGAACTGCCGAAATCCGTAGTGGGGTCGTTTGCTATAGGTCGAGCAGGCTCTGCCCGACAAATGACGTCCAAAGATGGCCGCTCCACGTGGAATGACCTCACCACTCGGAAATCATCCGATTCGGCGTGGAACTATCAGCATACTAACTTGGAGTCGGCCTTGCGATTCGCATTCCGTGAAGGTAGTGGGCTATTTTGCTGTAGGTCGGGCGGTCTCTGCCCGACAAACATTGGCAAAAGATGCAGCCGACTTTGTCAAAACAGCCCAATACGCCCATGAACCGCCGAAAGAATTCAGTCATCCAAATCCATCTCCGTTTGGTTCTGATTCCGACTAAACTGACATTTCCGGTAACCGCTCCTGAGACCAAGTCCAGTCACAGCCGGCGGCTCATCATGTTCAATGTCACGATAACAGCGGGCTCTTTGAGGTCGACGACTGCGCAAATCGACTGAGAATCGTCAATTTCCAAGCACCCCGGGCAGGACTCGAACCCGCGACCGACGGATTAGAAATCCGTTGCTCTATCCAACTGAGCTACCGGGGCAATTGTGGTTGCATGCTGATAAGACAGATTATACAGGAATCGATTGGGTTCGCCGTCGGAAAGGCAAATGGAGGATCGGACGGTTTCGAACAGTGGAGCAACTCGTCAGCATGATCGAAAGCCGACTGACGCTGGTTCGAGAAGAAAGATACCAAGGTGCCCTGACGTGGGCCTTTCGTTCGCAGTCTGGGACAGACTGCACTACAGGTGTCTGGGACAGTCTGCGCCACAGAAGGACGCGGACACACGTGCTGGTAACCGCCGGTCGGCTAAATTGACATCGAAACGTCATCGGGTAACCTGTCCGACGATGACCAATCGTATCCCGCGTGTTGTTGGCCTTGGGCAGGGAGGCGTTGCGATGCGTAAATCTGTGAGCCAAGCGAATGCGAAACGGATGGTGACCATCTTAACGGGTGATTGTCGCGATCTGCTTGAAACGATTCCGGCAGAGTCCGTGGCGCTGCTGCGTCACGTCGCCGCCGTATTGGGGACTGAGGGATTACGATCATCCGTCCCAAGTTGGCGCAGAAGATTCCCCGGATGAATATGTCGAGAACCTGGTCGCCGTTTTCCGGCAGGTTCGTCGTGTGCTGACCAACGATGGCACGCTGTGGCTAAACGTCGGTGACGGTTACGCTCGAAACGGAGGGACGGGGAACTGTGGGCCCAACGCCGTTGTCGGGAACACAAAAAAACTAATCCAAAAACGGAATTGCAAAGTCCCAAGTTGCTGGGGGCTCAAGGATCGGGATCTGATGGGTCTTCCGTGGCGCGTCGCATTTGGGCTGCAGGCCGACGGTTGGATTTTGCGGTCGCACATCACCTGGATCAAAAAAACCGCCATGCCAGAAAGTGTCAAGAATCGTCCCACGAGTGCGACGGAATCCATCTTCCTTTTCTCAAGCTCCCCAAGATATTTCTATGACGCACTGGGTGTCCGCGAGCCTTCCGGAGCCAATCTGCGAAACTACTGGATGCTTGGGCCCGACGCCAGCACCAAAGGGCACCCCGCCGCGTTTCCTCGGGAACTTGCCCGGCGATGCATTCTGCTCGGCACCAAAAAAGGCGATTGGGTCTTGGATCCGTTCGGGGGGTCGGGCACGACCGGCGTTGCTGCGATCGAAAGCGATCGAAACGCGATCCTCATCGAATTGAATCCCCAATACGCCAAGATCGTTAAGGACCGAACCGATGAAGTCGGAATGCAATCCGTCGGCTGACGATTGCTAGCGGCTGCGCGCCGCGTTTCGGTTTTTTGGGATGAGTGCGCGAATGGAGCGAGCATGCTTCGTGGCGGCGTCGTGGCAGCTAGTGAATAGTCACTGCATTCTTGGCTAATTATCGTCGGTCAGGGACTGACCGACCTACTGGAATGACCCCACTGCCCACAAAAAAACAAAGCTTGACGAAGCGAACTTGTCTTGGGGCGAGAAATACACGAAAGTCCCGGTACGCACCTGCCAGCCAAATTCCCAAGGATCGGGACGATGACTTCGAGTTCCAAAAAGACCAGCAACGGAAGTGGCGACGTGAAGCCCACGCCGGCTTCGCAATCAGCCACGGCATCGAGCCAATCGACGCCGAGCGTTGACGAACAAGCAACTGCCATACGCGTTGACTCGACGGAATCGGCGTCGGCACCTTCTGCGGCGACATCGATCAGATCCACAAGGGCATCGCAGAACGCGCCGGCAGCTCAAGTCGCCAGCGCGGTTCCGCCTCGATTTCAACAAAGTTATTCTGCGGTCGATCCGGATCTCGTTTCGGAGACGAAGAATCAGATTCGGGCGTTGGTCCAGGAGATCACGGACCTAGCCAATTCGAACTGCGAACTGGAGGCGTTTTACGAAGGCTTCCTGACGCGGACGGTCGGTGCGCTGGGCGGCGTCGGCGGAGCGGTCTGGCAGAAGAGCGGCAGCGGGACGTTGGAACTGAAGTACCAGATCAACCTCGCTCAAACTAATTTGTCCGGCGACCAGGCGGCTCAAGTGCGGCACTCTCGGATGTTGCAGCAACTAATTCTCGCCGGTCAGCCGACGCTAGTTCCACCGAATTCCGGCGAGAGCAGCGACGAAGCCGGCAATCCGACCGAACATTTGTTGGTTGTTGGCGTGGTGACTTTGGATCAGGACGCGGTCGGGCTGATTGAAGTCTTTCAACGGTCTGGCGCGGGGCCTACCACGCAACGCGGTTACCTTCGCTTCGTCGCGCAGATGAGCGAAATTGCCGGCGGCTATCTCAAGAACCGCCGCTTGCGACAATTCAGTGAACAGCAAGAGATGTGGAGTCGGCTGGAGGAGTTCATCCGCTCGATCCATCGCAGCTTGGATCTGCAAGAGACGATGTACGCGATTGCCAATGAAGGCCGCCGCGTGGTGGAGTGCGATCGAGTGAGCGTGGCGCTGCGCCAAGGCGGTCGATTCCGCATCGAGGTCGTCAGCGGTTTGGATTCCATCGAACGCCGCGCCGATCAAGTCAAGCTTCTGTCTCAACTAGTGACAACGGCGATGCGCGGCCGACAGCCCCTGTGGTACACGCCCGATTCGACAGATTTGCCGCCACAAATCGAACGCACTCTGAATCCGTATCTCGACCGCTCGCACGTCAAGTCGCTGGTGATCGTTCCGGTGGCCAGGCAGCCAGCTCACCGTGAAAAACAGCCGTCCACATCGCTTGCCGCGCCGAATACCACCCCGCTCGCCGCCTTGGTTTTCGAGCACTTGACCGCCTCGCAGATTACTCCGTCGACGCGAACGCGAATCGAAACCGTGACGAATCACGGCCGCGACGCGCTCACCGCATCGCTGGATCATAGCCGCATCTTTTTGTTGCCGGTGTGGCGCGCGTTGGGGCAGGGGACTTCGCTGTTGCGAGGCCGGCGATTGATGAAACTTGCAATTATTTCTGCCGTGGTTTTGAGCTGTTTGGCAGCGTTGTGGGTTGTCCCGTATCCATTCACGCTGGGGGCCAAAGGCCAGTTGATGCCCCAGTCGCGACACGAAATCTTTGCACCGATCGACGGGACGCTCGATCAGATCCTGGTGGACGACGGCTCGAATCAATGGGTCGAATCGGGTCAAGTCCTGGCGCGACTCAGCAACAACGACTTGCTGGTGGCGATCGAGGACCTGGAAGGCCAACTGAATCAGTGGTCGGCTCGGCGAGAAAGCCTGTTTCACTCCTGGAACGAGCAGAAGAACTCGATCGACAAGCTACAAGTCGAACGTGACCTGTCCGAGGCCGATTCCAAACTTTCCAGTTTGTCCAAACAACTGCAACTCAAACGTCAGCAGTTGGCGTTGCTGGAGATTCGTGCGCCGGTGCGAGGACAAGTGGTCAACTGGCGTTTGCGGCAAAGCCTGCTGCAACGACCGGTTCAGACGGGTCAAAGCTTGATGACGATCGTCGATCCCGATTCGGAATGGGAATTAGAGCTTGAGCTTCCTGAGCGGCGCGTGGGCCATTTGCTGGATGCCGCGAAGCAAGCCAATCAGCCGTTGAGCATCCACTTTACACTGGCGTCTCTGCCCAACCGACAACTCACCGGTCACATCGTCGAGATCGACCGTCGAATGGAAGTCCGCAGTGACCAAGGCAATTGCGTACGGGTGCGCGTCGCGTTCGACAAACACGACATGTCCGCCGACTTGTTGAAGGCTGGTACGCGGGCGACGGCCGAAATCGAATGTGGTCAGCGAAGCATCGGATACGTTTGGTTCCGCGAGTTGATCGAAACGGTTTACGGCACTTGGCTCATGTGGTTTTAGTAGACGGTTGAAAATGGCTTCGTCATCCTCGCGAAGCCTGTCCCCAGCGAAGGCGGGGAGCGGGGATCCAACATTGCGAGAGTTGATTTCAACTGGATTCCCGCCTTCGCGGGAATGACATTCGGTATGGTTGTTGAGACGAGTCGCTCTTCAAGGGGCTATTGATCGTGCGATCCTAAGTTGCCAAGACTCGTGTGGACTTGACTGGCGTTTGATTTGCCCGGCTTGCCAAGAATTCGCAAACTCTGCGCGGCACGATTAGCGCGGCACAAAACTTGATTCGGCGAAACGAATTGGTCGATCAACCACAGGGAGTTGTTTGAGGAAACCACTATCTAGCGTGCTGCAGCGATGATGACACGAATGACTTTTTTTGGTGGGTTGGCAATCCTGGTTGGTTGGGGATGTGGCGCCGCGTCGATTTTCGGACAACAGAACGGCGGTTCGCAGGCCAACGCGGGTGACGATCTGAAGCTTCCGTTTTGCATCACTTCGCTAATCGATGATGTGGAAGTCCCGGCTCGCGAGACGGGTCAATTGAAACAGGTACTTGTCACCGAAGGACAGTTAGTTCAGGCGAATGACAACCTGGCCTCCATCGATGACTCGGTGTGGCAGCGTAAAGCGCGAAGAGGCCGAAGCGAAACTGAAGGCCGCCGATCAACGAGCCAACTCGACCGTCGAAGTCGACTACGCTCAAGCCGAGTTCGCCGTGGCCAGCAACGAAGAGGCCTCCGCTAATAAATTACATGTCAGAGGCGACATCTCGTCGTCGGAGTATCAAAAACTTGCGCTGGAGAAGCGTCGCGCCGAACTCCAAATAGAAAAATCGCAAAACGATTTGCTCATCGAGAAACTGAACGCGGACGCCGAGCGCAGCGGGTCTCGGATCGATCAACGATTCCATTCAACGGCACCAGGTGATATCACCCTTGGACGGCAACATATTGGAAATCTACAAGCAGGCCGGTGAATGGGTCCAAAGCGGCGATCCAATTTGCCGGATCGTGCGCATGAACCGTATCCGCGTGACGGGTTTCGTGCAGGCCGCCGAGCACGATCCCAGCGAATTGGACGGCCGACCGGTCACCGTTCGAGCCGAATTCGCTCGCGGGCGGATCGAGGAGTTCACCGGCCACGTCGCCTTCATTGCACTGGAAAGAACTTCGATCAATGGCCAAGGTTACGGCGACTTGCGGGCGGGTCCGACTCCCCAAACCAACGTCGTTCCCGGAACCGGCAGCTACCACGTTTGGGTCGAAGTCGACAACCGCGCCGAAAACGGACATTGGCTGTTGCTGCCCGGATCAGCCGTCGACGTAACGATTCATCTTGGGCAACCTCGCGTCGCGCGAGAAGCTGAGAACAGCCAACGCTAGGAATTGGATTGCGCCACGGCGCCGACTGTTTGGCAAGCGAATTGAGCCGTCAACGATCGGCAAACCATGCACTGGCAAATCCAGTGGCACACAAGGCAAAGCACACTCGTTTGCCGATTTGCTAATTGGCAACCAACGTCGTGGCACGTCAACCAATGGCCAATCTAACTTCCGCGAACGAGGTTGAAATCAATTCTGGAAACCACAGAGTAAGGATGTCTCCACCGTCTATGCTCACTTCGAATACCAGGCTTCTGACGAGACAGTCGTATCCGTCTCCCAACGGCTGATAGGTCGACGAAAGAGGACTAGCGCAACCGAGGGCTTTTGCTGGGCGCTGGTTGTGGGTGGCGCCCATTGTTGGGCGACGCACTGGCCCAATCGACGCTTGACCTCGTTGGCCAATGGATCCCGGCCGCCGGCTTGATCGGAATAGTAGGCCAAGTTAAACCAGACTCTGCGCCACGGTTGATTGGGGAAGGAGTTGTAAATGGCGGTGTGAGTCGGCCAGGCATTCGGATGGGCGAGGCGCGTGTGTTGGCCGCCGAAATAGTCGATCCAATGGCCCGATTCGTCTTTGCCAAGCAAACGCCAGCAATAATTCCAGCGGCTGGGTCGGTCGAACATTTTGAATTGTTGAGTCAACATCAGCACGTTGCCAACGACCCGAAGCGGATTCGGGAACCATCGTGACGAACTTGTCGTGTTGACATTGGCGATATTTAGTGCGACGACATAGACCAACAGCAGCGTGCACAGAATCGACACGGGTTTCGGCAAGTATCCGACTGTCGTTGAGTTTGGCAGCGATTCGTCTTTTTCATTCGTGTCTGGTTTCGCCGCGGATGTTGCTCGCCGCCCCGTTTTTCGCTGGAGGCACTGCCAAAGGTCATCGGGCAAGAATATGAACCAGCCCATCATCGCGACGGCCGAGAAAATACCGATCGACATCGTCAACCAAATTCCCAAGTGCAGTGACCCGAATGCCAGTAGCATCGCATAGCGCCAAAACCGGTTTCCCAACGGCATGAACAGCAGTAGTGGACCGAGCAACTCAAGCAACAGCGTGGCGAAGCTCAATAGAAAACAGAGTTGCGGCCAATGCAGCAAAGCTCGTCCCACGGGTTTGACGTACATATCTAGCTGCATAGCAAGATAGACGGCATCGCCGCTAAGCCAGGTATCGTTCCATTTGGCGATTCCGGAAAAAATGTACATCGCCACAAACTGCAGCATGATTGCCACCGTGGCGACCGAAACGACTTTGTGGCGGGTGGGCTGGGGGCGATGGCGGGAATCGATCGACCAGACGCATCCGGCGGGTAGGAAAAGGAGCCAAACGAGCAGAACTCTCAGAAGTACGTCTCCGGCGGTTAATACCCACGGCATTCGCATGTGCAACGACCAAGCCAAAACCAGGCAAAAAGCCGCCGAAAGTCGCGTTCGCAAACCGACAATCAGGCTGATGGCCGCGATCGCATTGACGATCAGCAGCGTGATGGCCCAACCCGGCGAGTTCCCCAGCCAGTACAATGACCAAAAGCCCGCCGCCGGAGGCATGATTTTCATACTGAGCTCGCGCGGGTAAAACATTTTGTCGGTCAGAAACCAATCGAACGTCGAAATGCGCTGGAACAAATCCCATAGAATCACGACCCCAATTCCCATTCGCAGGGCGGCGAGGTTGCGCAAGTCGATTGAAAACAGGCGAGCCAAATCGGGTCGCACGCCGAGTTCGCCGTCGGCGGCCGATCGCG
The DNA here is from genome assembly GCA_963803365.1 of uncultured Planctomycetaceae bacterium. GTDB lineage: Bacteria > Planctomycetota > Planctomycetia > Pirellulales > Pirellulaceae > JANMEB01. The sequence continues at coordinate 62,149 of CAWDMH010000031.1, read as the reverse complement.
TTGGATGCGGAGTCGAGCTGAATTGATTCGTCACGGAATGGGTTAAGATAACCGACATGATTTTTGGAATACGTCGTCTGGCTCAGTGGATAGTTTGGACTTTTTTTCCGCCGCGGGGGAGTATGGCGAGCCGGCGGCCCCGGCGGTTGTTGCTGCTGAGCGGCTTTTTGCTGGTGCTTTTTCCGCTGGTGTTATTTCACCGAATTTGCCTGCTCATCGACCGAATCCTGTTTCCAGGCTTCGATCGAATCGAGCCACGCTGGCCGTTGTTCGTTGCGGGCGTCCCGCGCGGCGGAACGACGCTGTTGCACCGCTTGATGGCGGCCGACAATCAATTCACGACGATGCCGTTGTGGGAAGCGGTGCTCGCCCCGGCGCTGGTGCAGAAGTACGTGATGCGGGGCTGTTGCCGAGTCGATCGGTTGTTGGGACGGCCGCTTTTCCGATTGACCAGCGTGCTTGAGAAAAGGCTGTTGGGAGGTTTTGGCTCGATTCACGCCACCTCGCTATGGCTGCCGGAGGAGGATTATTTGACGCTGATTCCAATCGCGGCGTGTTTTATCTTGATCCAACCGTTTCCCTTCAAGGAACTCTGGTCGTTAGCCAGAATTGATCGCGCACTGGATGAGCGACAACGACGGCGGTTGATGCATTTTTATCGTGGAATCATTCAGCGGCACTTATATTTTCGTGGCAAGAATCGGATTTACTTGTCGAAAAACCCGACGTTCACAGGCGCCATCGAGTCCCTGCGGGAAGCCTTTCCCGAATGCCGATTGGTGGCCATGGTGCGGGAGCCGGTGGCGACGGCCGGCTCGTTGATCAATTCGATGTACGTTGGCGCCAGTTCGTTTCACAATCAGATCGATCACGGCCTGCTGCGAGATCCACTGCTGAACTTGTTGGAGGAGTACTTTCGGATCGCCGTTCAGTTGCGGCAGGTTTCGCCGCCGCACAGTGTCGTATTGCGATTGGACGATCTCACCAACCGGCCCGCCGCGGCGCTGTCTGACCTTTACGATTGTTTAGGCTACAAAAAATCGGCGGACTTTGACGAGTTTGCCAAACAGTTGACCGCCAAGGTTCCGCAATATCGCAGCACGCATCGATACGACCTTCGTCAATTCGAATTGCAGCCGGCGCGGGTTGCCGAGCGGTTTAGTTTCGCCACCGATGTGTTTGGTTGGAATCGAGCGGAGGCTTGATGCCTCGTTCGTCGAATTGGGTTAAAGTAAAGGGGCAGAAAATTGGCCAGCCGCCTAGTAGACCCGCCGGTGCACGGCGGAGATCCTATGCAGGTTCGATCTTGTCGCTTGTGAGCTGATCGGTGATTGACGACAACCAGGAAACCATCTCGATCGACGGGATTCGCAATCGACGGATCGTATTTGTGTCGGACGCCGTGTGCGGCCGGAACGGAGTCGGCACGTACTATCAAGATCTGGTGGCGCATCTCAAGCGGTATTTGGCTTATGTCGAGTTGATTGCGCCGAGTGTGGATGCGCCGCAGCCGCATCAAAATTTCTCGTTTCCCATCCCGGGTGACTCGACCCAACGGATGTACTGGCCGAAGCGGGGTCGACTGGCACGCATGCTGCGGGAGGCGAATCCCGACGCAGTCGTATTCCCGGCCATCGGTCCGTACACGTATTTTGGCGTTCAGGAAGTTCGCCGGATGAGGCGACCGATTTGGATCGTACAGCATACCGATTTTGGACGGCTGGCTCGGCTATACTTTCATCCATTGGTGGCCGCCGTTTCGCGTCCGATCGTACAAGGACTCACGGGCGCCGTGCTTCGCTGCGCCAATTCCATTGCGACGGTCAACGCGGAGACGGCGGAGGTCTTGCGGCGTAACGGTTTCGACGGGGTACGCGTGTTGGCCACGCCGGTCGCCAAAGAATTCTTCGACACGCCGACGCGGCCAATCCGCCGAGCGGTCCGCCGAGTCTTGTTTCTGGGCCGTCTGGCCAAGGAAAAAAACGCCTCGCAAGTTGTCGCAGCCGCCCGCGAATTGCCGGGGATCCAATTCGCCATTGCCGGCGACGGACCGCTGAGAAAACGCATCGAAAATGAATGTTGTGGGGTGGACAATCTCGCCTACTGTGGATGGCTGAATCGTCAACAGGTGATTGAGTTGATCGACGACTCCGATTTGCTGGTGTTGCCCTCGTCGATCGAGTCGTTTGGTACCGTGGCCCTGGAGGCCATGGTGCGCGGCCGATTGGTGCTCGTCTCGAGACACTGCGGGATTCGCTCGTGGCCGCGGCTGGCCGAATGTCTGTTCCACTGCGGAGAGGACGAATTGTTGAGCGATGCGATTCGGCGAATCGCCGACTTACCAACGAGCCAACGGATACAATTCAGTCAGCGAGCTCGATTTGCCGCGATTTCTGCGAATGCTTCGGCGGTCGACGATTGGCTGAGAATGTTCCGCGAACTGGAGCCGCAGAACGCTCAGCGTCACGGAATGCGTACCGTCAAATTTGCTTCCTAACAGCCCGTTGAAAAAGGTATTGTCATCCCCGCGAAGGCGGGAATGACGATCGGTCCAGTTGTTGAGATGAGTCGTTTTTCAACGGGCTGCTAACCATTCGGAGTGTGTTCGGTCGATGAGCAAGCTGCTTGAGGATGCCATGCTTGAACCTGACCGGCAAATCGCTTCGGCTGGATCGTCTTGGCTGCCAGCAGCCGAAGGTTGCGTGGTTGCTTCTATTCATGATGCCACAGCGAAATCGTTTGATGATGTGCATTTTATCGCCGAGACTCTGCGGCGCAATCATTGTCAGTCGGCAGACATCCTGGTTGTGTGCGGATCGGAATGGTCGTCGTTGCAACTGGACAACTTGCGGCGATTGGAGGACTCAGGATTCTGTTTGCAAGGTCACGGCTGGACGCATCGCGCGTAGTTCCCACAAGGACGTTTGGCATCGGTTGCACGGCTTATGTGTTTCGCGGAATGTCGCTGAGCATCTATCCAAATCCGCTCGTGAAATCAGCGAAATCATCTGCCGCAGTTATGATTGGTTTGAAGAACATAGACTGTCGCCGCCCAGTCTTTATGTCCCGCCGGGCATGGGCGTTGGGGGCGATCGACCGAACGGTCTTAGGAAAGCTGCCATATCGGTATTACGAGACGCTTCGGGGGTTCTACGACGCTCGATCGGACCGGTTCTTGGCGCTGCCGCTGCTCGGTTTTGAAGCGGATACGTGGTTTCGGGCAAGCTTCCTGCGTGTCTTCAATCGAATCAATCTGGTGTCGGCGAAATGGCGGCGCCGGCCGATCCGGCTTTCGATTCATCCCCACGATCTGACGTTGAAGCTCCAAGGCAATTTGGCATCTTTGATCGCCCGGTTGGGTGGACGATTCAGTTCGTTGATGCAACTGTTGGATAAGTCAGAAATCAATCAACCCGACGGAGCATTGGCGGGTTCGCGTTCGACCACCGCGTCGCTTCCTGTCGTGGACCGCTGACAAAATCATGTAGTGAGGTCATTTGCTGTAGGTGGGGCAGTCTCTGCCCGAGATGTGACGGCCACCGATGGCCGTCTCAGGTGGAATTTCCCCACTACCATTTTGCCAAAGTACTTGAGCGGACGAAATCGATGTGCATTCGAGTGGTGATTGTGCGAGTGGATGGACTCGCACGCGCCGATGACTCGTTTCGATCTGGTTGAATCCGCCGAGGCCTTGCATCGTCGGCACGATTCGCATCGATAGATTGGTGATCTCAGGTTCACCGCCGCGGAACGAACTTGCAAAATAAGTCGGCCGCGAATCGATCGAGTTGTCGTTGAGAACAAAGTTTCTCTGTGGACCAAAAATCGATACGAACGCGTGTGATGTTGTGGCATCTGATGTTGTGGCATCCGGCGAGAACAACTGTGCTTGGAAACTGGGACTCGAATCCTGTACCGGGACGACGAGCTCGGGTTGGACGACGGGTTCGGCCAGTGCGTTGCTCGGTTGCATCGTGGTCTTGCAGACCGCGGCGACGGTGGGGCTTTCGGCGCGACTGGCCAGCAAGGGTGTTAGGACCAAGGAGACCAGCAGCGAGCCGACCGCAAAAAAGGCGATGTCGCTAGGACGCAACTGGCGTTTGATTTTCGCGGGGGGTTGGGCCGATTGCAATTTGACGCGATAGCTTGGATCGCGAATCGACTTGGCCACGTATTCACAAGTCCGGCGGGCCAATCCGGCGGGCGTTTCGAACCGATCGCGATATGAACCGAGCGGCTCCATGTGAGCCTTCAGTTCATGCAATTCGCTTTCAAGTTCCGGGTATTGACGGAGGTGGTTCTCGACGAGCTCTTGTTCGGTTGCATCCAATGCACCTAACAAGTAGCCCAATAGATCTTCTCGCGAGGGCGTGTTCACGGTTATTCTACCTGATCTGAGTTCTCCCAAACTTCAGAGAGTCGATGGATTGCCGAATGTAAGCGGCTCTTGATGGTACCCACGGGAACGTTCAAGACTTCGGCAGCTTCACGGTATTTCAGGCCCTGATAGTAAATCAGATGAAGTATGGTGGTCATCGATTCCGGTAATCGATCGAGCGTATCGCGAATCATCGCCACGGCTCGCCACTCAAGACTTTCTCGGCCGGAGATGCCTCGTTACTCTCTAGACAGTTCACCAACTGACTGACGTCATCAGTCGGTGTTTGCGGCGCATCCAGACTAGCCATCCTGTGCCGTCGGTTGCGCCGTGCGGATATCGATCGCTTGACGAGTGGCGATCGTGTACAGCCACGGACGGAACTTGCGGTCCGATTCGAACGAGTCGCCTTTAAGGTGGACTTGTAAGAAGGTCGCTTGAAACGCGTCTTCGGCCTGTTGCCGGTCGCCGAGATAACGAGCCAGATACGCGAACAACTCGCGTTCGTAGCGGTAAACCAACTCGGCGAACAATTCGCGGTCGTCGGTGTGGCGATAGCGAATCAGAAGCTCCTCGTCACTCAATCCGCCGTGACGGGCCGAAGTCCCATTCGATCGTAATTCCAAAGTTCTTGACATGGCTTTCATCAGTCTTACGCAGCAAAGCGTGAAAGGTTCGCGGCAGAAACAAAAATTCGAGGGAGTTTCTGACAGGTGCAGGCGCTTTGCCCGACGTGCGTCCTCCGTGAAGTTAAGATTCCTGAAATGTTGAGTGGCCAATTCGTTGGCGAGTGCTCTATGACTTATTTCGCAGTCCAGTTGACTCGTTAGGTCGTTTGACAGGCTTTTTTTTCAGATTTACACTCGCGATGCGTCGGTCAACGTTGCAATCCCTATGCCAAGCGAGTCATCCGTGAAGTCAAAAAAATACAATTGGGCGGCGCCAGGCGACGTAAATGCCTTTTTTGGGTTGACTTTAGACAACATTGCTGGCATGGTGCTGACCGTCAGCTTGCTGAGCGAGGTTTTTGAGTTCCCTGCAGAATTTGCACTGCGTTACATGATCCCCGGTACTGCCATCGGGGTACTGATCGGCGACCTGCTTTATTTCATGCTGGCATTTCCGCTAGCCAAGCGCACCGGGCGCGATGTGACCGCTATGCCGTTGGGACTCGACACGCCCAGCACGATCGGCATGGTGCTATTTGTGCTCGGTCCGGCGTTTCGGGATGCCAAGGCACAGGGATTCGACGAAGTGACAGCAGCGACGATGGCCTGGCATATTGGCATCTGTGCAATTTTTGTGACCGGGCTGATCAAATTCGTCTTTGCGTTTGCGTCGGGGGCAGCGCGAAGACTGCTGCCGCGGGCTGGGTTGCTGGGATCGTTGGCCGCGATTGCGTTGGTGTTGATTGCTTTCATGCCGCTGTTGGACGTGATCGCCATGCCCGTGGTGGGACTTTCATCGCTGGCAGTCATCCTGGTGACGTTGGTCGCACGCGGCAAGCTACCGTGGAAACTTCCGGCGCCGCCGGCGCCGTTGTCGTCTCGGTCGCGCTTTACTATTTGATGTTCGGGCTGTCGCGTGCGTTCGGAGTCGACCTGGTTCCGGCGGCGACGGCGCAGTTCGATCCCGCCAAGGGACTGATGCCGCGCGAGTGGACGTCGGTGTTTTCCTGGGAATGGATCTCCTCCTTGCAAGCGTCGCTGAAGTACTTGCCGTATGTCATTCCGTTCGCGATTACGACGGTGATTGGCGGCATCGACTGTGCCGAAAGCGCGGCATCCGCGGGCGACGACTATAAGACCGGTATTATCATCGGTGTGGAAGCGTTGGCGACGATGGCGGCGGCGATGTGTGGCGGCGTGATTCAAACGACGCCGTATATTGGCCATCCGGCGTACAAGATGATGGGAGCTCGTTCGCTGTATACGCTGTTGACTGCTCTATTTGTCGGCGGCGCCGGGCTGCTGGGCTATTTTGGGTACATCTATTTGATCATCCCCAAAGCTGCGTTGTTGCCCATCTTGATTTTCGTTGGATTGGAGATCACCGCTCAAAGCTATGTCGCCACGCCGCGTCGACATTATGCAGCGCTGGCGTTGGCGTGTCTGCCAGCAGCCGCCAAGTTGGTCTCGATTCTGTTGAGCGGCGTCTTGTTTGACGACTTGATGTTTGCCAATCACCTCACGTTCGATCAACTCAAGCCGAAGACAGTGGAACAGATCCAGGTCGTGTTTATTTTGGCCGGCGGCTTCATCGTCTCCAGTTTGTTGTGGGCCTCGGCAATGGCGGAGATTATCGACCGGCGGCTTTTCCGGGGTGCGTTCTTCTTTTTGGCCTGCGCCGCGTGCACGTTATTTGGCGTGATCCATTCACCGTTTGTGGGCGACGACAAAATGTATTTGCCGTGGACGCTGGACGCCGTTCATCTGAAATTGGTTTTGCAACTGGCGACCGCCTATGTCGTCGTGGCCGCAATCTTGTTTGGCTTGGGCTATTGGCAGCGAAATGATATCAAGCCGATCACATCGGACGACGAGTTTCACGACTCGACTCGTTGAGCGTCCGCCCAGAGAGCTTCCAGGCCGTAGAACGCGCGGGTGGGTTCATCGAACAAGTGAACGATGACGGTGCCGTAATCGAGCACGATCCAGTTGCTGCTGTCGACGCCGTCGATGTGCATCCGTTTGTCGTGAAGCTCCTTTTCCAACTTGTCGTCGATCTCTTCGCTGATGGCGCGAAGCTGACGTCGACTGGCCCCGGTGGCGATGACGAAGTAGTCAAAGTTTGCGGTGTGATCGCTCATATCCATGATCACGACATCCTGTGCGTTGTTGTCTCGGGCCACGCTCGCGGCGGCTCGCGCAAGCTGCAAACTTCGTTCTGGATTAGTCCGACTGACTGCGGCTTGACTGCTTTTTTCCAAACGATGAAACTCCTAAAACCTCAATGCCACAAACCCAAATTGGTTGACGCGATGCTGTGGAACGCTTCGCTTCCGATGATTCGCCAGCAACGTTTCTCCAATATAATCTATTTGACGGAATTGCGGGCCCACGGGTTCGCTGGCCGGGCCGCTGATTCATTTTGATTTCGTGCCATGTCAAGCGTTCGATTTGAAGACGTCCGAAGCGCCGCCCTGACGTTGTCGGGGGTTGCTCATCGAACGCCGGTGATGACCTGTGAGCAATTGAATTCCACAGCGGGCCTCGAATTGTTCTTCAAATGTGAGAACTTTCAAAAAGTGGGCGCGTTCAAATTCCGCGGGGCTTACAACGCCGTTTCCAATTTGTCGCCTCCAGAGCGCGGCCGCGGCGTGATCACACACAGCAGTGGCAACCATGCGCAAGCACTCGCGCTGGCGGCCAAGAAGTTCGACATTCCAGCCACCGTGGTGATGCCATCGAACTCGGCAGCGGTCAAACGCGCCGCTGTCGGCGGTTACGGCACGACCATCGTTGAGTGCGAGCCGACGCTTGCAGCCCGGGAATCGACCGTTGCGAGACTCATCGAACAAACCGGCGCGACGATGATCCACCCCTACGACAATCCGTTTATCATTGCGGGGCAGGGGACTGCGGCACTGGAACTGCTCGAAGAGATCTCCGACGTGGACGCGGTGATCGCCCCGGTCGGCGGCGGAGGACTGATCTCGGGGACTTGTTTGGCCGCCCGGGGACTTCAGCCTGCCATCTCGGTCTTCGCCGCCGAGCCAACCGGCGCCGACGACGCGTTTCGCTCGCTGCAAGCCGGGAGACTAATCCCTCAAACAGATCCCCAGACGATTGCCGATGGATTGTTGACAAGCCTTGGCCAATGGACCTGGCCTATCATACAGCGGAATGTTTCACAGGTTATTACCGTCGACGACGACGAAATTCGAGCGGCGATGCGTCTGCTGTGGAAGCGCGCCAAATTGCTCGTCGAGCCAAGTGCGGCGACCGTCCTCGCCGCCGTCTTGAGCGACAGCTTTCCGCGCGCCGGCCACCGCCGAATCGGCCTGATCCTCAGCGGTGGCAACGTCGATCTGAATGCCTTTTCCCGGAGTTAGCTTGGAGCTGCTTCGGTCGTGCCCCCTGAGGAATACAACTCGCGAATTCGGCGGTACACGAGTTGCGAACAAACGTCGTGGACTAATTTGACAAAGGGCGGCTACATCTTTAGCCAATGGTTGTCGGACAGAGACTGCCCGACCTACGGCAAGTGACCGCACGACCATTCCGCCATTCCACGGTCGCACGCACTCCCCTCGTCGAATCGACCGTCGCGAATTACAACAAAAGGGAACCCGGTTGACCTCTCGCCCCCTTCTGCCATGAACGATGCCCCGACCAAGCCTCTTGAGGCGACCATCTATGACCGGGCGTTTCTTTTGGCGTACGTGTCCAATCTGTTCATGATGACGGCCGTCAGTTTATTGTATCGCTACCAGGACTTCATCGTGTTGGGCGGCGGTGACGAATTGGACTTGGGGCTCGTGGTCGGATTGGGCACGTTGGGAGCTATCCTGTGTCGTGCCTTTCAGGGGGCGCTGATCGACCGTTTCGGACCGGGGAGGTTATGGCACCTCTCGATCGCACTGATGATCGCCAGTTTGCTGTGGCATTTGCAAATTCGGAGCGTCCATTCGATCGAAGTTTACTTGGCGCGATTTTTGTACGCCACAGGGATGGCGGGCGTGTTCGGGTCTTGGATGACGTTTGTCACATTGCGCGTCCCCGCACGACGAGTTGCTGAATCGATCGGCGTCGTCGGCTCGTCGGGATTTGCCGGAATGGCGTTGGGGCCGTTGATCGGCGACTGGATTTTTCGTCAACAACCCGATCGCACGATGCAGGTCGCGTGGATGTTCGGTCTGGCTGCGGGATTGCACCTGATCAGTTTGTTGTTTTCGGTGGTGGCGTGTCGGGTAGCCGGACGCATTCCCGTCCACCGAATTGACGAACCCCACGACCCTGGCTCGTTCTGGTCGCTCGTGCGTTTGCGTCACCCGTTGGCGCTGACGTTGGTCGGCGTCGCCCTGGGACTCAACAACAGTTTGCCGGGGAATTTTGTGCGACCACTTTGTGTCCACTTGCATATCAAGAGCATTGCGTGGTTTTTTCTAACGTACAACGTGGTGGCGTTTAGCTTTCGGCTGATTCTGCGGCGCACGTTTGAGACGTTTGGCCTGCCCAGAATGATCGTCGCCGGATTCTTGGTCGTGAGCGTCAGCATGTTTCTGTACGTTTCCGCGACGACAGTCGTGAGCCTGACATTTCCCGCGATTGCGGCAGGGTTGGCCCATGCGATGCTTTATCCGGCGATCATTGCCAGCGGCACAGGGCTCTATCCCAGCCGTTTGCGCGGCGCCGCAACCAACTTGATGTTGGCCACGTATGACGTGGGTGTTTTGGTGGGAGCTCCGGCGGTCGGCTTCATCATTTCACATGCACGCCAAATCAATCTGCCAGAATATCCCACCATGTTCTGTATCGTCGGAGCGTTCAATTTGTTGGTCGTCACGATCTATCGGCTCAGGGCCAAACCGTGAAGCAGACAAGTGAATTCCAAGACCTTCAGACCGCGACCTCAAGCGACTTCCATTTCCAACGGCGTTGCGACGAAAACCGATCGCCACAACCAGCATAATGTTGGCTGGGATGTTATTTCTTGTCTTCGGACGAATTCGGTTTAGGTTTCGCGCTCGACGTGCTGGCCATCAATCCGATCAGAATGCCGCAAACAAATCCAGCGCCGTGTGCCCAATTGGCCATCGAGAATCCAAGCAATTTATCGTCGAGATTTGAAACACCCAAAAAGAACCAGGCGATCGCCCAGATCACCACCGACAAGGGCATCCGAAACCCAAACGAGGGATCGAACTCGGACTTCATCCAGAAAAAACCGAGCAGCCCGTAGACGACGCCCGAAAGCCCACCGAATGGCGCAACCAGACAACCGTTAGTGGCCCCCATTTCGGTTCCACCCAATTTCACCGGCATGACGCCCTGCAAGACGTTTGATACGAGCGCGATCGCCAAGACCAAAGAAGCAAAATAAAGTATTCCGTAACGATGCTCGATCGGCCGTCCCAGCGACAACCAGGCCAGAAGATTGAATATCAGATGCGCCGCGCACAAAGTGAATAAACGCCGGTGTGATCAACCGCCAGGCTTCACCATGAAAAATGTTATCGAGGCGTGTTCTTAACGAATAATCGTCCTTTTGTGGCGTCAACTGGGGATGGCTCCGCAGTTCGATCGAAGTAAACAGCATACTTCGCATCGAATCGTTGAACGGTAAACTACCCAGTCCCGTGGCGAGCCAAACGACGATCATGACCCCCGTCAGGAACAACACCAGCGGCGATCGGAAGCGAGGGGACGAACGGATATTGGCCGATGTATGCAGGCGTTTGCGGGCCTGCGATCTGCGGCGGCTTTTTTCACTCAGGATTTCCGTCGCCGTGCCGATGGCCGAAACGTACTTGGAGTTTCCCGGATCCCCGCAGAACTCGTTGAGCAAGCGACTAGCTTCGTCCACTCGGTCTTCGTCTCGGACCCAAATTTGGAATTTGTGTGCGTCGTTTTCGACGTGGACCGAAATGTTTTTCGTGATCAAGTACGCGACAAAACGCTCAATCTGCTGCTTATCACTAATCGATCCGATCAACCGCATCGTCTATCCATCATTCACATTGAAATGCTTCCCTCGGCGCCATCGGCTCACGGGTTCGGCTCGCTGCGGCCAATCCCGAGTTGCCGCAGTTTGCCCTGTTCGAGCAGCCGCTGGGAATACTCGACTTCGTCGTAATAATCTCGGCGGCGCAACAAACTGGCCGCAGGCTCATCCAATATCACCACCACGTCTCGATGCAACTGCAATGCCGATGCCGTGACCTGAGCCGTGATGGGTCCTTCGATCGTATCGTGGATCGCCTTGGCTTTCTTGGCGCCCAATGCTACCAGCATACACTGTTTCGATTCGAGGATGGTCCCGACTCCCATCGTGATCGCTGCAGCCGGGGAACCTGATCGATCGAATCGAAGAAGCGGGCGTTGTCCTTGACCGTCTCGCTGGCCAACGTTTTCAGCCGTGTGCGGCTCCCCAGCGACGAGCCCGGTTCGTTGAAGGCGATATGCCCGTCGGTACCGATCCCCAAAATCTGCAAGTCGATTCCGCCGCAATCCTTGATGCGGTGCTCGTAGGCCAGACAACTGGCGGTGAAATCGAGCGCTCGGCCATCCGGAACGTGCGTCTGTTGCGGGGGAATATTGATGTGATTGAACAAGTGCTCTTGCATGAAGTAGCGGTAACTGTGGCGGTCGATGCCGGTCAGCCCGACGTATTCGTCCAAGTTAAAGGTGGTGACCCGCGAAAAGTCCAGCTGTTCTTCTTGATGCATCCGGATGAGCTCGCGGTAGGTTGCCAGGGGCGTCGTGCCGGTCGCCAGTCCCAAAACACATGAGGGCTTGTGACGGATCAATCGAGCCACAACCTGCGCCGCTTTCAAGCTGGCCTGTTCGTCGTCGGGCTGAACGATCACTCTCATGGAGACGTTGCATGTCGGTTGAAGGGTCGCCAGTTGGAACAGAACAATTTAACGAAAAAACCGTGCCCGGCGTAGACGGCAGCTTAACAGGCCGACCGCTCGGTGAGTCGAAAGAATCGCCGCGTCGTCGCCAAGACTTGCGCTGCCAGCGACTCCCACGCAACGCCTCGACACACCGCGACATGCTGCAGGATATGCGGCAAGTACTTCGGTTCGTTGCGGTGGACTCTGGGACGCAAGTCGCGAGGCGCCAAATACGGCGAGTCGGTTTCGACCATCAACCGATCAGCCGGAATCATCTTCACCAATTCACGCAAGTGCAAGCCGCGTCGCTCGTCGCAAATCCAGCCTGTGACACCCAAGTGCAAGTCCAACTCAAGATACGCTCTGGCTTCGGACTCCGTCCCCGTGAAACAATGCACGACTCCATCCGTGAGTCGATCACGAAAGCCACGCAGAAGCCCCAGTACCGTCTCGTGGGCGTCCCGCTCGTGTAGGAACAAAGGAAGTTTCATGTTCGCTGCCAATTCGAGTTGAGCTTCAAAGCAGACTCGTTGCACATCCCGAGGCGAAAAATCTCGATTGAAGTCCAATCCGCACTCGCCGATCGCTACCAGGCAATTCGATTTGGCCAATTGTCGCAACCGGGCAATCGAGTCCGCATCAAACGTGGTTGCATCATGCGGATGGATGCCAGCGGTGAAGCTCAGGAATCTGTGATGCTGTTCGGATAACGCTCTCGCTGCACGACTCGATTCGATCGACGTGCCCGTCACCACGATGTGCTCAAGGCCTACCGCCCGAGCGTTTTCCATCACGCGCTCGACATCCCCGCGAAACGACTTATGGGTCAGATTGGCGCCAATGTCGATGCACGGAGTCGAATTATTAGGATTGGTCGGATTAGACATGCGACGGGTTCCTGAAACACGTAATCGTTAACAGCCTGTTGAAACGGATTCGTCATCCTCGCGAAGGCGGGGATCCAGTATTGCAAGTGTTGATTGAAGCGGCGCAAGCCGCCCGGTCATTCGCCGTGTGGATGCCAACGCAACCGGACGGCTCGCGCCGTTCCGCTACTTTTTCAACGGGCTGTTAGCGGAAATATTACGATTTTCGCTAATCCTGGTCCGACATGCGCTGAAAAACGCCTATATGTTTGAAAGTCCCGTTCGCATGCCCTAACGATCGTCGTACCTACCTCTGCGACCTTGCGACTACGACGACGAAAACGAGTTTGTGAATAAAGACCCATAACTGCAGGGCCGCGAATCGATCGCTTTCCTCGACTCCGCCTAGACGTGTTCCGCTCAAAGGAGATTCCCTTGCTCAACTTTCCCAACTTGATTGTAATTTCCGACGACCGACTTACTGAACTTTGCCGCCAGATCGCATGGGCTGCAATCACCAACCTCGACACGACCGTGGGGTTTAATCCAATCAGTCTAGGATACATCAGCCTGGGCAAACCAGGCTCGTACGACGTCGACGTTCCGGGTTTGGCCCAGCGGCGGGAGAAAATTGAATCGACGGCGATCGGGCTCAAGAGAGTTTTCTACCGGACCCTGGCCAGCGATCAGGAAACCGGACCGATTGCGGCCGAACAATTCCTGCGGCGACAAATTATGTTCCGCGACCGATGGGTCAAGGAAATCCGACAACGATTCATCGAAGTTCGAATCAATCAAAACATGGTCGACCAGGAGTTGACCAGGAGACTGGCCACGGCCGAGACGATTAAGTTCTTTTCCGAGGTAGCTCATCACGCTGAGCATATGGCCCACCGGAAGTGCGGTGTTGATTTCCTACGCCGGTCGATCCCTTGTCAGCGGCCTTGGCAAAGTCCTCGTGGCACGTCTGGTCATGCCCATCGGTTACGGCTTGTTCGCCAAGTATATGGATCCTCGCGAAAGCTGGAGCAAGGCCGATGCAGTCGCCGTGGTCAGCGGCACGGCCAAGAGTGTGCCGTCCGCCATGACGGAAGCAGTGCCGGCGCCTATATCGACAACCAGGTCGCTATCCAAATGCAAGACGTGCAGATGGCGAAAAATACCTCGCAAACGCTGAATCAGGCTTCGCGGTTGCGCGATTTGCGAACGATGAACAATCCCCAGCTCTCCAGTTCGCAGCGATGGGATATCGTCTGGAAAAACGCGAATGAAAGCCGACAGACACAACAAGCCATCCAATCCCAAATCGAGCAGGGATCCTCCAAAGCGACTGCATTGGGCAATGTCGGCAAATTCCTGTCGAACCCAGTAACTCAAGGTGCCCTGGGATTTCTCTCGGTCTACTTCTGGCGACAATCGCTCATCGAAACGAGCAACTCGTATGTGGCCAAAATGAATCTCTGATGTGGCGGACGACGGCAGTCGGACTCAAGAATTCTAAAGCTGGTGATGGCGTAGCTTGCGGTAGGTTTGGCTTCCTTGCCCGACCAATGACGGCCAGGGGTTGGCGTCCTACCTCGAATTGGCGCACTACCCAACATTCATTCATTGGCCCCCCTTTCCGACGGAGTGCATTCCAAATAGTCTGGCGATGCGGAACCGTGTTTGGCCGGAAGCTTGTTATGGTTGTCGCATTTTGCCTGTGGATATCGCTAATCCCATGTTCGGCATGCGTGCTGCCACCGTGGACGCTCGCCGAATACGCGAGGCGCACGTTTCAGCCACGCGACATTGTTCTTTGCCAGGCGCTGACGATGGCTGGCATGGCTCGGTTGGCGAAGAGGCCTGCTCTCTGCCCGCACGCTCGCAGGCTCGTGTTGAAAATGTTGCTGCGACGAACGCTGATCCCGCTACCGATTCACCTTTTTTCGGAATTCACATCGTCGACGATGCGACCCAACGCGGAATTCCATTGGTCCGCCTGCGAACCACCGGGAACATCGAGTTTTGGACCGACAGCAATGGCTGGATCGCCGTCAACGAACCTGGCTTGATGAATCGCGAAGTTTTTTTCCACATTGAGTCGGCCGGTTACGAGTATCCTGCGGACGGATTTGGCTACGTTGGTTGCCGACTGCAAACCCAAGCTGGTGCGACCGCGACGATCAAGTTGAAACGAACCGACATCGCCGAACGCTTGTACCGCGTTACCGGCCAGGGGATCTTCCGCGATTCGGAACTTTTGCAACAGCCGTTTCCGCGCAACGTCCCACAGCTAAATGGCGGCGTCATCGGCTCTGACTCGGTTCAAGCGATGCCGTATGGAGGAAAGGTGTTTTGGCTGTGGGGCGATACCAACTTACCGCATTATCCGTTGGGGAATTTCCATGTCACTGCGGCGACGACGCCGCTACCCGGTGTGGACGGTTTCAATCCCGATGAAGGCGTTCCCTTGAAGTACTTCTTGACGCCCGACGGTTCGCGCATTCGAGAGATGCTGCCGGTCGCAGAGCCCGGGGCTGTTTGGCTGTGGGGGCTGTTGACGGTAGACGACGCCGAAGGCCGACAACAACTGGTGAGCGCACTATTCGCGGAACTTGAGTCTGGGAAACGTGGCCGAGCAGGGGATCGCCGTATTCGATCCAGAGCTGGGCGAGTTCAAAAAGACCGTCACCCTTGATTTGCAAGACAAGTGGCGTTTTCCGCGCGGCAGCAGCGTCCGCGCCAGCGATGCGACGGGAGACTATTGGTATTTCTGCGAGCCGTTTGCCAACGTCCGCGTCCGGGCGATGTGGGACGATGTGCTGAAGCCCGAAAAATACGAATCGTTTGCCTTCGATGACGCCGCTGGTGAATACCGGTGGCAGAGGCAATTTATGCCGACTTCCCAGTCGGAAGAAAAAAAGTTGATTCAGACGGGCAAAATCGCAACCGCCGCCGCACGTTATCAACTTCGCGATGTCGACACCGGGGCAGAGGTTGAAATCCATCGCGGCTCGATCAATTGGAACGAGTACCGCCAAAAGTGGATCCTGATCGGCAACCAGGCAAATCGAGCGGGAAAGCCGTCTTTTCTGGGCGAAATCTGGTATGCCGAAGCCGGTGCGATCACGGGACCTTGGACGACGGCAGTCAAAGTCGCCACGCATCCGAAGTATTCGTTTTACAATCCGCAACAACATCGCTTCATGGATGCCGAGGGGGGGAAGATCATCTATTTCGAGGGAACGTACACGCAAATGTTTTCCGGCAATCCGGTCATGACTCCGCGCTACGAATACAACCAGATCATGTATCGACTCGATCTGTCGCTTGCGGCGGAGGCTTTGCGCCAACACGCGCCCTCCAAGAAGTAAAGCGGATCGATCGGCGATTCATTCATCGGGCCGCGTGAGATACAATCGTCGAACTTGTGTTTGGCCGTCCCCCACAGTTCGCTCCCCAACTGCTCATTCCAGGTATCATGCTCGATCTTTATGACAAAATCGCTGATTCGGTGAAGTACATCCAATCTCGCTGGTCGACCGTTCCTCAAGTTGGCATCGTGTTAGGCACTGGACTAGGACCGCTGGTCCACCAAATCTCCGTCGAGGAGTCGCTGGATTACCAAGAGATTCCGCACTTTCCTGTGGCGACTGCGACCAGTCATCGTGGACGGCTGGTTCTGGGGCGACTGAACGGAGTCCCCGTGATGGTTATGGAAGGCCGATTTCACATGTACGAAGGCTATTCGCTAAAACAAATCACATTGCCGATTCGAGTGATGAAGGCACTCGGTGCAGATCTGCTGATGGTTTCCAACGCTTGCGGTGGATTGAATCCATTGTTCAACAATGGCGACATCATGGTGATCGACGACCACATCAATTTGCTGGGGGACAACCCCTTGATCGGGATCAACGACGATCGACTGGGGCCTCGATTTCCCGACATGTGCGAGCCGTACGAACGCCGCTTGATCGAACGCACCCTCGCGGTGGCGCGGCGTGAAGATATCGTTTGCCATCGAGGTGTATTTGTCGCGGTGGCAGGCCCCAACTTGGAGACGCGCGCCGAGTACCGGTTTTTGAGAACCATTGGTGCTGACGTGGTTGGCATGTCGACCGTGCCGGAGGTGATCGTCGCGGTCCACTGTGGGTTGCGCGTCGTTGGTTTTTCGATCGTAACCGATATGTGCCTTCCGGACGCGCTCCAGCCTGCCAACGTGGATGAGATCATAAAAACAGCCAACGAAGCAGAACCCAGGTTGACCAAGCTGGTGCTGGGCGTTTTGGCGGGTGAATCAAACGGTTGAACGTAAACGCCTCGGTTGAGTTGTGTGCTCGGATGAGTGTATTGCACACCCAACAAGGGATGGAGATCATAGACTTCGCATGGCCTTTGGGGACGGTCGTTTCGGAAAGTCCTTCTTTGCGGCCGCAAAGCTCAACGTACGATCGATCTGGTTTTTCTGATGTTGCATGAGTCTCCTGAGACGATCGAACGAGCTGCCGATTTCATCCAACGGCATTGGCCGCATCGACCCGAAGTGGGAATGGTGTTGGGCACTGGATCGGGGCAAATCGCCGAAGAGATTTCGGCGGACGATTCGATCCCTTATGAGGAGATTCCGGGCTTTCCAAGCGCCACGGCAATTGGACACGCGGGCCGCTTGGTTTGCGGACGCTGGCTGGACCGCACGATCATCGCGATGCAAGGCCGTTTTCACCTGTACGAGGGCTACGCGGAATCTCAAATCGCCTTTCCGATCCTCGTGATGCATCGGCTGGGAATCGAGCGTCTGCTGATCTCGAACGCGGCGGGTGGAGTCAATCCGCGTTACGCCGTCGGTGACATCATGTTGATCGAAAGCCACGTCGACTTGTTTTTCGGCCGACTTCGATTGCCTAATAACGCACAGCTCATTGCCAACGATTCACCGGCTGCCTCAACGATGGCGGCCCTCGGAAACGACGGCGGGGAGAGGCGTGGCTCGGGCCGGTCAAGCTGTCCGGGTCGTCCGACGTTTCGCGGCGATCAATGTTACGATCCAACGCTGCTCGAACAGGCGTTGGGAGCGGCGCACGCAGCCGGCATTGTCGCCCACCGCGGCACGTACGTGGGTCTGTTGGGGCCGACCTATGAAACACGGTCCGAATACCAATGGGTTCGGCGTATTGGCGGTGATGCGGTTGGTATGTCGACGATTGTAGAAGTGGTCGCCGCCGCCCGCTGCAGGATCCCGACCCTGGCTGCTTCGATCATCACCAACGTAGCAATTCCGGAGACGTTGGTGGCTACCTCAGGCCAAGCGGTCGTCGAAGCCGGCCGCAACGCATCCGGAA
This sequence comes from uncultured Planctomycetaceae bacterium, assembly GCA_963803365.1. GTDB lineage: Bacteria > Planctomycetota > Planctomycetia > Pirellulales > Pirellulaceae > JANMEB01. The sequence continues at coordinate 44,020 of CAWDMH010000031.1, read as the reverse complement.
ACTTGTGCTGCCTGTTTCGGACCCTCGTCGAATCCTGAGCCACGGCGCATTCACGGCCTGTCCGGGCTCGGACGCTCGTCGGACGGCGGTACGTTTTCGAATGAGACTCGCGTCGATTCCTCCATATTGTCGCGTGGAAAAGGCTCGTGGTGGCGCGAGCTTGTGAGTTCGGTCTTCGACAATCATGATAAAACGTTGAGAGCGGCACATCGGGCTCGACGTCATGTCGCAACTCAGGACGATGCCCGACGCCTGATCGACACTTGAATTGCACCAGGGGGGACCGAATGGAGAAGAAACATCACTCGCTAGAAACAAAGGATCGGAGTTACAAAAAGACGCTGCGCATGTTGCAAATCGAGTTGGTAAAATTGCAAAGCCAAATCATCCGGTCGAACGCCAAAATCCTGATCCTCTTCGAAGGACGAGACGCGGCCGGAAAGGATGGCCTGATCAAGCGTATCGTTCAACACTTAAGTCCCCGGGAGACGCGCGTCGTGGCATTGGGCAAGCCGTCCGACCGCGATTGCACCGAGTGGTACTTTCAGCGTTACACGCCGCACCTGCCGGCCGCCCAGGAAATGGTTCTGTTCAATCGCAGTTGGTACAATCGCGCCGGAGTCGAGCGGGTGATGGAATTCTGCAGCGACGACGAGTATCACGAGTTCCTGGAAACGGTCGCCAACTACGAACAGTTGCTGGTTCGTTCGGGAATCCGGCTGTTGAAATACTACTTGGATATCAACCAGGATGAGCAGAAAAGGCGATTGAAGGACCGTCGAAAGGATCCGTTGAAACAATGGAAGATTAGCCCGATCGACGAGGTCGCCCAAAAACATTGGGACGATTACAGCGCGGCGCGGAACATCATGCTCTCCAGAACCCACCACGCCGTCGCTCCCTGGATCATCGTGCACGCCAATAGCAAGCCGGCGGCCCGACTCAACGCGATCAAGGACCTCCTGTCCCATTTGGATTACAAGCGCAAGGACGAAACGCTTGTGTGCCCCGATCCAAACATCGTGTTTCCGTTCGAGCAGGCCTGTCTGACCAACGGGATGATCGCGCCCTAAAAGGCGGAGAGGCAAATGCAACTGCTGACCGTCGATAAGTTGGGAATCCTATTGGGACTGTCCTTCTTTTTTGGCTTGTCGTTCGAGGGATTCTATTGGAAATCGGGTCGGTGCCGTCCCGGTGGCATTCGGACCTTTCCGCTCATCTCACTCAGCGGCGCAATTTTGTATGCTTTGGAACCGCAGTACGCCGCTGCTTTTTGCGTGGGTCTGCTCGTCCTGGCCATCTGGTTGTATCCGTATTACCGCGATGAGGTTGCCGATCACGAATCGGCCAGTGAGACGGCTGACGGCATCATGGTTCCCATGTGCAATCTGGTGGCCTATTTGTTGGGGCCGGTTGCAGTGGTGGGGGAGCCGTGGCTTGCAATCGCGATTAACGGTTGCGGCGGTGCTGTTGCTGCGCGCTCGCGATCGTTTGCACGGTTGGGCCCAGAAGATTCCCGGCGAGGAAATCATTACGCTCGCACAGTTTCTCGTGTTGACGGGTGTCTTGCTGCCGTTGTTGCCCAACCGGCCCGTGACGTCGCTGACTCCGATCACGCCATTTCAAGCGGGATTGGCCGTCGTCGTCGTCTCGACGCTTTCGTACGGCAGTTATTTGCTGCAGAAGCTTCTAGCCCGCACCGGAAGCTTGTTTCTGACTTCGGTGCTCGGCGGATTGTATTCGTCAACCGCGACGACCGTGGTACTCGCGCACGGTTGAAGCGTGATCCGCGCGACCGCCACCAATTTCAGTCAGGCATTGTACTGGCCACCGCGCTGATGTATTTGCGAGTGGGTGTGGTCGTGGCGATCTTCAATCTCCGCTTGGCGCTCGATTTGGCAGGTCCACTGTTTACGTTGGCGCTGACGGGGACTGCACTGGCAGCGCTCTGCCTTTGGCTAGGTCAACGGAGCGACGACGGAGAACCCACGAGCGTTCCGCCGCCGGGGAATCCACTTGAATTCCCGGCGGCGCTTGTGTTTGCCATGTTGTTTGTCGTGATCTCCATGGTCTCAACATGGGTCCGAGGGCACTTCGGTCACGTCGGCGTTTATTGGCTGGCCGCGATCGTCGGTGTGACGGACATCGATCCTTTTGTGCTGAGCGTTGCTCAGGGGAGCCTTGCGGGCTTGGATCAAACGGCGACGGCGATTGCCATTTTGGTTGCGGCCTCCTCGAACAACGCGTTGAAAGCGATTTACGCGGTCGTCTTCGCCGGCTGGAATCGCAGCCGTGGAATCGTGTGGTCGTTGGTATTGCTTGGCCTGTTAGGCGGCGGACTGTGCGCGTGGCTTGCCCTTCATGGGTTGCCGTAAGTGATCGGTGACGGCGTGGGCCGCATGGCGATGGCCGACGAAAATTGGTCTGTCGTTTCAAAACATCGGAGAAAGGACTCGCACGGCCCCTTCGCCAAGTTCCCGCCAAAAACCGGGCTGATGCAATTCAACCGAACAATCGACGGCCAATTCGCGAAACCAGTCGGCGGCAGCCTGGATGGTCGGCGACGAATAACAGACTTGCATCACTTCGTAGTTCAAAAACAGACTGCGCATGTCAAAATTGGCCGAACCGACGGTGACAAACTCGTCATCCACAATCATTAGCTTGGCATGCACCATCCCTTTTAGATACCGTAGGATCGATCCACCGGATGCGTGGATTTCACGCAATAGACTTGCACCGGCCAAGTCCGAAAGCAAATGATTCGACTTGGCTGGAACTAGAATCCGCACATCGACCCCGCGCTGACAGGCAAAGGTCAACGCTTCGACCAAGGCGTCGTTGGGGACGAAATAGGGCGTGATCATCCAAATTCGTTGCGCAGCGCGATAAATCGCCGTGAGACTTCCGGAGTACATCGGGTCGTTGGGAACGTCTGGACCAAACGCGATCACTTGAACCTGTTCTGATTCGGTCCGATTCTGGGCAAAGGAGTTGCCGGGTTCCGTCATCTCGGCACCGGTGACAAATCGCCAGTCCTCGCGAAAGATCTCCTCCAGATGACCCGCGGCGGGACCATCAATTCCGAGCGACAGGTCTTGCCGAGCCGGCTGCCGTGGGTTCCGGGTAAATATCTTCGCCGGTAATGTTCATGCCGCCGGCGAATGAACGTCGACCGTCGGCCACAAGGATCTTGCGGTGATTCCGTAGATTCGTAATGGTTCGAAAGGGAAGATGGATCACCGGTTGAAACACCGCGTACCGCCCCCCTGCGTCGACTAGTTCCCGAAAGAAACGGCGCGGCGTCTGCATGGATCCCAAGCCGTCCACCAGGACTTTGACATCAATCCCATTGTTGGCGCCGCGGACCAGTCGTCGCAGAATGTCACGGCCCACGTCGTCGTGGGCAAAGATAAAGGTCGCCAGACAAATTCGATGCTCGCCCTGCTCGATCAACTCCACCATCCGACGGTAACCGGCGACGCCCCCCTTGCAGAGGACGACTTGATTGCCTGCCGTCACCGGCGCCGCACCATAACTGCGAAGCGTCACCGCAAACTCACAAGGTTTCCGGGCAAGCGGCAAAGTCGCATCAAAATTCGTTTGGGCGATGCGTCGCTGCGTTCGAAGTTTGCGTCCGCCAAACATGAGATACAGCACGCTTCCCACCAGCGGCAGACCGACAAAGACCATTAGCCATGCCAACGTGGCGCCAGGTGATCGACGGTGCCGCAACAGATGGGCTATCCCGACGATCGCTAGCGCATAGCTGATCATCAAAACCGAATGACTAAGCAGCCAGTATTGAATTGTCGTACTCCAAATCTAGTGCACTTTCAGTACTTCATTTTGGGGTGCCTCTGGCTGTGCCAGTGTACATGAGCGTCGTGTATTGCCGACCCGCACTGGCGAAGCCAGTGGCACTCAACCCCAATTCTAAGACCTGACAAAGCACTGGTCGTTGATGTCAGGTTCAGACACAAGGTAAGCGTTCACGGGTTGCCAATGCGTTGCCCACGTTTTTAGGGGGTCAGGCACATCCGCCTTGGGCGGATTGAGCCAGACCCCGGCTCGTGAAATGTTACGACACAAGCATGATGGCACCGTCGGATTTTGAAAAGAGACGATGCCCTGTACGCGCCTTGGCCGCCAGACCGCGCAGAAACATTCTTTCGCGGCGCGACCGCCCGCGGCAAGCCAAATCGAATCGAGAAAAAAGTCCTGCGCAAGAAGCGGTAGTAGTATTGATTTTTGGGTGTTCACAGCTTGCTCAGTCAAGGCGGATCGCCGAATCGAGAGATTTCAGGCATGATTCGGTTTGACAACGACGGATCGAGTTCTTTTTTCGCCGATGGATCGCTAAACGGCCACAATCCGCTCAACACGGGAAACTCGGAGTACAACACGTTTACCGAAACGAGTTTTGACTACGGCGGCGGCGTCATGAACAAGGGCCGGGTGTTCACCGGCGCCACCGGGGCGGCTGTCGGGCACTTCGACTTGTTCTCGATTGCCGTTCACGAAATCGGTCATTCACTCGGTTTGAGCAGTGCGAACACAAGCTACGCCGCTGAAACTTTGGTCGACAACGACATCGACGTCATGGCCCCGTTGATGTTTGCCGGGGCAGCGATTCCAACGAACAACTCAGGCTCGACGCTCAACGCACACATCAACGTTTCCACCGCACTAATGTACCCGTTCGCGTCGGCCGGACAGCGAAAGCTGCCATCGGCCATCGACATTTTCGCCAACGCCCAATTGAGCCAGTTTTTCAATCCAAATTACAATCTGAACGCGGTCCCGGAACCGGGGTCGGCTTTGGTCTTAACGCTGTTGAGCCTGGTCGTGATCCATCGTCGTCGCCGATCCAACTAAGGATCGCTCGCACAATAGCTACGTCAATAAGGCATTAATGACGCGGCCGTGCACGTCGGTCAGCCGACGATCGATACCGTCGTGGCGAAAGGTCAACTGGGTGTGATCAAAGCCCAACAACTGTAATACCGAGGCGTGAATGTCGTAGACTTGCGTGGGGCTGTCGCGATCCAACGGCTTATAGCCCCAAGCGTCACTGGGCCCATACGAGATGCCGCCTCGGATGCCGCCACCGCACAACCAGTTGGTGAACACGTACGGATTGTGATCGCGCCCTTTGCCCCCTTGCGACGACGGCATGCGGCCGAATTCGGTGGTCCAAAACACGATCGTGTCGTCGAGCAGCCCGCGCCGCTTCAAATCGTTGATCAACGCGGCCGCACCTCGGGCCATGCCCTGCGCCAGCGGGCCGTGATCGCGCTGTACGTCCTCGTGGGAATCCCAGTTGCGTCGTGGAAAGCCGTTGTCGTTTCCCGACCAAACTTGGACAAAACGCACGCCGCGCTCCAATAACCGGCGGGCAACCAGGCATTTGCGGCCGAAGTAATCAGCTTCTTCGGCGGCGTTGATTTCGCTGGGCCACTGGCGACCCGGTTCGGCGATGCCGTATTCGCGGAAAATGTAATCTGGTTCATCGGACAGATCGAGCGCTTCAGGCGCGGCTAGCTGCATTTTGGCTGCCAACTCGTACGACCGAATGCGTGTCTCCAGCCGTTCGTCCACCGCACCTCGCTGAGCGTGCCATCGATTCAGCTCCGCCAGCAAATTCCGCGAAGCAGCCTCTGAGGACGGCGTCAAAAACTCTCCAGCAGCGTGCGCTCGCAAATCGTAGATCGGCGGATCGGCGCCGGGAAAAATCATCGTTCCTGAATGCTCTCCCGGCAAAAATGCCGCGTCCCAATTCTTGACGCCGTTGGACGCCAATCCCCGATGATCCGGCAACACGACAAACGTCGGTAGATTCTCGTTTTCGCTCCCTAAACCGTAGCTGACCCAACAACCCATGCCAGGAAAGCCCGGTTGGGTGAACCCAGTTGCTTGCAATAGCGTTGCGGTACTGTGAACGCCGGTCTTACCCACCAGGTTGTGGATAAATGCGATGTCGTCCACGAATTGACCGAGCGGTGCAACGACATCGCTGATCATCTTGCCGCACTCGCCGTAGGGACGAAATCCCCAGATCGGCTTGAGCCAGGGACCGAGACCGTCCTGGAATGCTTCGACATGCTCGCCAAAATCGGATGGCTCGCCATGGTGACGGACCAACTCGGGCTTGTAGTCCCACAGATCGATGTGGCTCGCCGCCCCGGCCATGAACAATTGCACCACGCGCTTCGCTTTGGGGCGGAACTGCATTGGGTGCGAACCGCTCCGCCCCTCCGCCGCGGCTTGTTCATTTAGCATGGCAGCCAGCGCAATCCCTCCCAAACCGCCCCCGGCGGACTGCAGGAACTCTCGCCGCGAACTAAGCGGCCGCGTCGACATTCGATGAAACGGCGAGCTATTGATCAAGCACATATTTGAACTCTATTTGCCAAAAAATAGCTTTTCGGATGGTAAGCATTCACGGGTTGCCAATGCGTTGCCCACGTTTTTCGGGGGTCAGGCACATTTTCGGCGGCTCATGCGACATTCTAGTACCAATCATTGGGCCGAAAATGAGCCAGACCCCGGCTCGTGAACTGTTACTTCGGATGCTGCTGCTTTGCAAGAGCATGGCTCTCAGAAAAGTAGTTCCTTGGCGATCCGCTAATCCACAAATACAAACTCATTCAAGTTAAACAGGACTCGCGCGAAATTCTCCAATCCATTTTGGTCCACGAACTCGATCATCGCGGCGCGCTCCCGGGCCGTCGGTGCCCGTCCGATCGCTTCCCAAAAACCAAAGTCAACACAGTCGGCGGCTGTCTGGCCGTGGAGCGACAGGCGCTGGGCAAAATGTTTGCTCATCGCCAAAACCAAACCATCGTTCAACATCGCCAGCGACTGTAACGGCGTTGCACTCTCATTCCGCTTGCCAACCTGGATCGACGGATCGGCACAATCGAGGCAATTCATCAGCGGCTGCAGTTGCGATCGGACGACTAATCGATAAACCGCCCGGCGACGGATTTCAGGCGAGTCGGGGTCCATCAAATCGTATCGATAATGCGGCGAGTGCTCCGGATGCTCGATCACAAAATCGCGGTATCCGGGGCCTCCCATTTTCAAATCCAATTGGCCGCTGACTTGCAAGATGCTGTCGTGCACTGCCTCGGCATCCAGCTTGCGACGATTCATTCGCCACAACAAGCGATTGCTGGCATCGATCTGGAGGGCCTTGGCGAGTTCGGGACAATCTGTTTCGTCGATCACCGACGCTTGTCGATACGTCTGGCTTGTGACAATCATCCGGTGGAGTTGTTTGAGCGACTGTCCGTTGTCGCGAAATTCCGTCGCCAGCCAATCGAGCAACTCAGGATTTGACGGGAGTTGCCCCATGCGTCCAAAATCGTCCGGCGAGTCGACCAGACCCACGCCAAAATGATACTGCCAAACTCGGTTGACCACGCTCCGCCAAGTCAAATGATTCTGCGGCGCCGCGATCCAATTCGCCAAGGCAGCACGCCGATCGGCCTCGGTATGATTCGGCGGCAATTTGAAGTCCCCCGGCAAGTCATCGAAAACGTCCAGCGACCCCGGCCCGACCTCTTCCAGAGGCCGAGTTACGTTGCCCCGATCGAGGATATGAATGATCCCGGCCGGCCTCCATGCGATCCCGTTCCCGAAAAGTTCCCCGTACCCGTGTGGACCGCCGCGACGTAGACCTGCTGGGGCGATGGCAACTCCGCCAACTGCCGATCGATTTCAGCGAGTTCTTCATGGCACGTGGTCCAGGCTTGTCGCTCGTTGTCGTCGAGTTGGGCCAGTCGGAATTCTTGTAATTCGTTCGCGGCCTGTTGGGCTTCGGCCGACTCCGGTTGGGGGAATTGGCCGTCGACCAGATTGCTGCTTTGCCAACGTGGCGGGGCCTCGATCGAGTCGAATGCGGTGATGGTTGACTCCGCGGCGATGTTGCTGCCGGACTCGTCATATAATTCGACTTCGGCCAAAGCAAAGTTAAAATCGTTCTCGGTTCGGCGGGAAAGCTTGTTCGCGGAAATCCGCAATACTCGAACGGCTCGGTCTGCACCCTCCACCGTCAGCGGTTGCAGTCCGGGGTTATCGAAATCGCTCGTCGAATGATCCAACAGCACTTCGCTATCGCTGGCGTCGGGTGAATTGCCGATCGTCATGGAAAACCGGCGGGGGAATCCGAACCCGGCACCGATATGGTTAAAGTCGTCGTAGGCTGGTCTCAGCACGATTCGCCGGATCCGAACCGGCTTGTCGAATTCGAACTGCACCCATTTGACGGCGTCTTCGCTGGGGCTCAGTTCACTGTGATAGCCGAATGATTCCGTTGGGTTGCGACCCGATGATTGCTTTAATCGATCGGCACGCTTTTGCAACTCGGTCAATGCCGCGCCACCTCGTTCGGCCATTGCCGATTCAAGTTTGTTGAGGCGTGTCTGCCGATCGATTTTCTTTGTCGTCAGTTCACGCAGGCGGCGATTCAACTCAGGATCATCATAGTATGGGCAATCGGCGCGATCGACAGCGGCAAACACCGCTTGCAGTTGATAGTAGTTCCGTTGTGAGATCGGGTCGAATTTGTGATCGTGGCATTGGGCGCATCCGACCGTGACGCTGCAAAACGACTGAACCGCAGTGCGAACCATATCATCGCGGTCGAGGTGCCGAGCGATCTGTCCATCGATCTTCGTTTCAGGTAGCTCTTCGTGGCCGATCAAATCCCAGGGACCCGCCGCCAAAAACCCAAGCCCTATGATCCCGTCCGGCGCCTCGGGATAAAGGGCATCGCCGGCGATTTGCATCCTGATAAACTCGTCCCAACGACGATCCTGATTGAACGAACGAATCACAAAGTCTCGATACGGCCAGGCGTTTTCGCGAGGCTTGTCCTTATCGTATCCGTGCGTATCGGCGTAGTGCACTACGTCCAGCCAATACCGTGCCCATCGCTCGCCGTAGCGGGGTGACGACAACAGCCGGTCCACCAACTCGTCGTAGGCTTCCTCGCGATCGTCAGCGACAAACCGGCGGATTTCATCCGGCGATGGCGGCAAGCCGATCAAATCAAAATACAATCGCCGAATCAACGTACCCCGACCCGCGAGCGGTGCCGGGGAGAGCCCGAACTCGCCGAGTTTTTTCCGGACGAACGCATCGATGGGGTTCGAAAACCGATTCGCTCCACCGGGGTCCATGGACGGAATCGTCGGACGTTCGATGGGACGCAACGACCACCAATTCTTGTCGATGGCCTGCATCGGCCGCAGGATTTCCAACGCAGACCATGGCGCTCCGTCGGCAAGCCACTGTCGGATTTCAGTAACTTCTTTCTCCGCAAGTGGTTTGCCGGTTTTGGGCATGTCCGGATCCGGGCCGCCGATCAACGTTAACAGATAGCTGTCGTTGACGTTGTCCCGGTCGACAATCTCGCCGTTTTCGCCGCCATGCCGAAATCCTTGGACGCTTGTCAGCGATAGCCCCCCCGAAAGCTTTTGATCGTTGTGACAGCTGACGCAACGACGGCTAAAGATCTGTCGAACGGATTTAGGCAGCGTCTGTGATTGGGCCGATGCGTTGGCCAACCAAAACGGCGCGAACAGACACCCCAGAGCCGCCGCCAAAATTTGGCGGGAGGTGAGTGGCCTGTTCGGATGTGACGATCGCAGACCCATGAACCGTATGTAGGGATTTGAGTTTCGGCTCGTTGTCACCGATGCAAAACATTCGAGCGATTTGTAAGACCGCTGCCGAGAAGTACTCGTTAACAGACTGTTGAAAAATGTGTGCACAAGTGTTTATTGAAGCGGAGCGGCGCGAGCCGCTCGGTAATTCGCTGTGTGGATGCCAACCCAACCGGACGGCTCGCGCCGTACCGCTACCTTTTCAACACCCCAACCGGGGCGAATGGGGCAGCACCTAACCCCCCGGACGGCTCGCGCCGTACCGCTACCTTTTCAACGGGCTGCTAGGTCAACGGCGTGAACCACTGGATTTATTGTAAACCAGTTGGGACTTCGACAAAACGTGAACAATTCATTGGGAGTGGGGGGTTCCACGTGGGACGGCCTTCCTTGGCCGTCACAGGTCGGGCAGGGACTGCCTCACCTACAGCAAATGACCCCACTACCAATTCATAAGAATCGCCACCGGTACGATGGGTCATCCTCCAATTCGCCGAATCGCATGATCGTACCTACCTGCTATTACCGGATGGCAGACTTCGTTCACCAAAATCGAGGTTGCAGGACGATCGAGTTCTCGCGTGCTGAAGTCGCGACGCTTCAAGCCGCGATCCCGGCTCATAAGTTCTTCAGAAGCGTTTGGAACACCACAGCGACACACGACGTGCCTAATCGCCGAGACTTTGTTGCCAGCGACCGGCGCCATCAGATTCAAGGTACGAGGCCAAAATGACTTGTGCGGCCACCTTGTCGATCCGTGACCGACGTTGTTTGCGAGTCAACTCGTTTCCAAGCAGTTCGTCGGCGGCCACGGTGGAATAGCGTTCGTCAAAAAAAACCAGCGGCAGACGCGTCAACGCTGCGCAGCCACTCGGCAAACCGTCGTGTCTCCAACGATTTTGCGTTCTCTTCGCCGCTGAAATGGATTGGCAATCCGAGGACGATTCCGACGATGCCTTCGGCCCGGACCAAGTCGACAAAGAATTCGCCATCCAGCTTTGACGTTCGCCGTTGCAACGTTTTCAACGGACTGGCGATTCGCCGGTCGACATCGCAAACCGCCAAACCAATTCGCACCGACCCGTAATCGACCCCCAACAACCGACCGCAATCCGGGATCCGATTGTTCGAGTCTGTCAAAGTCTTATTCATCGAATTCACCCTCGATATTCATCTGAGGGTCGTTTTCAATTTCGTCCATCGCCAAGACCTCTAGGGGCCGACGCACCGGCAAGACATAGTGAAAATTCTCGTCGCCGCACGACTGTTGCAGTGCTTGCATGATTCGCTGGATGCGGCCTGGACCATCATGTGGTCCAGCGATGAATAGGGGCATGCCATCTTTACCAAATTCGAAAACCTGTCGGCACTGCGTTCGATCCAGGTCTCCAAACAGAATCGATCCGTCGGCAGCGGCCGGATGGGGTGGGATCCCTAACGATTGTGCATAGTCGACAGCGTCTTGGACGAACTTGCAAACATATTCGGCGGTGACGTCAATCCAACGGTCGCCACGTTGGAATACCTCGGCCAGCCATGCCTTGGCGTCCGGCTCGGCGTCGATGCGAACAAAGGCGTCTTTGGCTCCCATGCAATACATATCGATCAAAAACAAAGCGGAAGCGATCGTGCCGTTCGGCGCACAGCGACCAAGAAGAGCGTATCCGATTCCTTGCTCAAACGTTGCCCGACTAACGTGCGCTGAATATACCGGCCAGCGTGCAGCGGCCTGCAGACGCGATGTCAAGCTATTGGGCTGAACGGACCTGAGCTTGCGATTTTTGCGACGCGCTCGTTTGGCTTGCAATTTCCTCTTTCTGCGTTGTTCGTTCGTTGGCATGACGTAAACTCCTTTGTTGCCGAACTCGCCTTCGCGATGAGATCCGTTCGTCGAAAAGTGCCATTGTACGCAGGTTAAGATCGCACGCAAAACAACTTCCCGGTTTTGTCGACCCTCTCCCTAAGCCTCTCCCGCGAGGGCGAGGATTTACGACGAAGTTATTTTGCGTCCGATCCATACCACACTGCAAAACAGTTTCAATTATCATACAGGTTTGATGTCGTCTTGTCCGGAGCCGTTCGAGGTACGAGTCACGCGGCTTTGTGGACAAACTTGAATCGCGAGTTTTTGATTGGAGCAAATGATGTTGACGCACCGTTTGAGTTCATGGTTCGCGGCGGCCTGTCTGGTTGCCGGGCAGCGCAACGCTTGCTTGTGGCCAAACCAAGTTGCCCAAGATTTTTGGCGACCATATGGTGGTCCAGGAAAACACCGCCGTCCATCTCTGGGGTTGGGACAATCCGGGCGTCGACGTCACCGCCAAGATGGGCGGCGCTGGAGCCATTGCGCGATCGGGTCCCGACGGTGCTTGGTCGCTCTACTTACCACCCCGATCGGCGGGCGGACCGTTCGAGTTGACCGTCAAAGGCTCGTCCGAGATCAAGATCACGGACGTCTTGGTGGGCGAAGTCTGGCTTTGTTCCGGTCAATCGAATATGGAAATGGAGGTTTCCAAGGCCGGCAACGCAACGGAAGAGATCGCCCATGGAGCTCACCCCGAGATTCGACACTTCAAAGTCAACCATGCTCCCGCCGCCGAGCCGGCCCAAGACGTCGAATCCAACGGTTGGCAAGTTGCCAGTCCCGAAACCGTCGGCGAGTTCACGGCGGCGGGGTATTTCTTCGCGTGCGAGTTGCAGAAACAGCTCCACGTACCCATTGGAATTATCGGCTCGAATTGGGGCGGGACCAGGATCGAACCCTGGACGCCGCCCGAAGGATTTCGGTCGAACCCGGCATTGCACGAAATCAGCGATGCGCTCGACACCTTTCCCCAAAAAAACGACAAAGGGGATGTCAATCATCAATCGCCGTTGGCTTTGTACAACGGAATGATCCATCCACTGGTCGGCTATCGGATTCGCGGCATCCTATGGTATCAAGGCGAAGCCAACGTGGGTGACGGGATGCAGTATTTCGAAAAGATGAAAGCGCTGGTTGCAGGTTGGCGAGCCGTTTTCAAAAACCAGCTGATACCGTTCTATTATGTCCAGTTGGCGCCGTATCACTACAACAAGGGCGACGGTCTCCCCGAAATCTGGCAAGCCCAGTTGTCGGCGATTTCCATTCCCTACAGCGGCATGATCGTGACGACCGACATCGGCAACTACGACAATATTCATCCGACCAACAAGCAAGAAGTCGGACGGCGATTGGCGCTGTGGGCCTTGGCGCAAACCTATGGCCGGTTGGATGTCGTCTGTTCGGGGCCGCTGTTCCAATCGGCTCGACGCGAGGGTGCGAAACTGCGGCTGGATTTTGCGTTTGGCCAAGGCTTGACGACGCGCGATGGACAGCCCCCAACCGAGTTTGCCGTCGCCGGCGATGACGGTCAATTCTCGCCCGCTCAGGCTACCATCGAAGGCCATCAGGTGGTTTGCTGGTCTGACGCCGTCGCGGCACCCATTCAAGTCCGTTTTGGCTGGAGCGAAAACGCCAACCCGAACCTGGTCAACGCCGCCGGACTGCCCGCTTCCCCGTTTTCATGGAAGCCGCAGTAACCGCGGTTTCATCCTGTGGTGAATTCAACTAGTTCACCCGAAAACCTACGCACGTCGTTCGTTTCGCAGTCGCTCGAGTTCCTTACGTAACGGAGCCCAATACGCGCGATCCTGCTCGCGCTCCAGGTCCTGTTCTTCCCGCAACGCGACATCGAGTCGCTCGGGCTCAGTCACCGCGACGTGCAACAACGAGCGTTGGCTCGAAATTCCAGCGGCTTGCCGAGGATAGTCGCGAATGACTTGCTGAAGCAAAGCAGCCGTGCGCAATTCGCGCAGCCAAAACACGATTTGAGTCTCCAACGGTCGATGGCGGTTGGCAAAGTAGTTGGCCTCGACCAGTCGTTTGATCATCGGCCAGTCTTTGTCGCGCTGTGTTTTCTTGGATTGCACCAGATCGGGCAAGGCAAGAAGCTGCAATTCGATACCGGAAACGACGAGGGTGGTTCGACGTTCCCAAAGGGCGGGAAACTCGTCGACGCCTCTCATCTTGGACATCACGTCGATCCGCATGCGCGGGGCCTCGGGATGCTGGCAGCGAAAATGCACCGCGAGCCCCATGTCCAGATATTTCTTTTCGAACGGTGGCACGGCGATGCAACTTGCGTCCAAATCAGCCAATGCGTGTTGCAATCGTGAAAGATTCTCGCGTTCAGAGACAATCGCCAAGTCGGTATCGCGGCTAAACTCCGCTCCGCCGTACAACACGCATGCCTGTCCCCCCATCAGAAGACAACTCACGCCATTCGTCCTCATCGAAGAAAGGACTTTGCGTATCGGGTTCAGCGTCAAGAGTGCCTCCCAGCTCAAAGAAACTCTGCCACAAATCCTGGTTCGCCTGCCACCGTTGTTGGGGCGTCATTAAGTACCATTCGAGCCATTCAGAGTCTACAGCGTCATTCATTGCATTCAACAATTACAACTCATTCATCGATCAGGTAAGGATCGCACGCAAAATAACTTCCCGATTTTGTTAGCCCTCTCCTAACCTCTCCCGTGAGGGCGAGGATTCAAGGCGAAGTTATTTTGCGTGCGATCCTAAGCGGCTGATTTGCTTTAGTTTGGGCAGTCTCTGTGCAAACTACATGAGCAATGGAGGTAGCGTTCTATTGTCAAATTAGTCCATTACCCTCGATCAATCAATGTTGACGAAGACATTGTTGACTTGTAACCAATGGTACGGCGGATCCGTCTCCGCCTTGCGGTAGGGGCGTGAAAGGCCGACCGCCAACAGCGTTCGGCCTCGACCGGCCAGCTCGGCGTTGGCCCGCTCGATCACGTCAGTTCTCAAGGTATGGTGATCCGACTCGAAAAGGCGAATGTCGGCGACGGCCGTAGTGAGCACGTCGAATTGATCGCGCCAACGCATTCTCAAACGCGGTCCGCCGACGCGTTGGACGACGAGCAATTCGCCATCGGTCGCCCAGCAACACCCCAAGGAATGCAACCCGCCGTTTTCCGGAATCGCGCGAGTCATTCCGACTCGCTTCAATTGCGGTCCGAACACGTCAGCCAACGAATTCTTGGCGACCGATTCGCATTGTTTCTGAAGCTGTGAATGTTCGACCTGTCCCAAGAATTCGATGCTCGACGGATCAAACAACCGGTCCTCGATCTCCGGGGTCCTTCCGACGAATCGCGTTTTTCCCAAGTCGACGATCGCACCGAGTCTCAAGTAGCCGCCTTCTTCGGCCAGCATCGCTCGGCGCAGTCCTCCCTCAACGACTGGTCGAACGTGCAACCCCGTACTCAGCTCAATTCCCGCGGTGCAGATATACCCAGGCTGCATGCGCGTGAGGTGATTGATCACGATTTGCATCGTCGGTCCCTCCCACGGTGGCCCACCCGATCGATGGAAAGGGGCATGAGTTCGATCAAGGTGACGACTGGCTACAAGTGCACCGCCCGAACGTCCGGCCATCTGGTCTGCAAATACTCGACGACCAAACGGCGATGGCAATAATCCGCCGTGTCTTCGCTGCACAACAGCACGTTGCGGCGTCGGACAAACTCGTCCGGATCGAGTTGGCGATCGATTTGCCGCGACTCCATCAACGCCAGGAAAGCCTGTTCGTAGGCGGCCCACTCACCCTTGCGTTTTTTGTAGGCATCGAGCATTTCCTGCGTCGGGGCCAGCAGCGGTTCGTGTACGTACTCGGCTTCGCAAACTACTTCGAGAAAATAAGCCAGGTCATCGCGTTTGGCGAACGAAGCGAGTTGCGACGTGTTGTTTAATCGGACGTCGATCAATCGTTGGATGCCCGCCCGCTTCAGTCTTCCAAAGAAGTCTCGGGCGCTGCTCTTGGTAAAACCGATCGTAAAGATCTCCACTCGTCCACCTCCAGTTCGTCGAACAGCATCCGCTGCTGCGTGGCCGGCTCGACTTGTTCATACGTTTCCAGACGCCCGTCGTCGCGAATGTGTTCGATCGGCACGCCGCGCGCCCGAAGAACACGAGCGACCAGGCGATGGCGATGACAGATCAACGGATCCTCTTCGCTGCACATCATTACCACGCGATACGACCGGATGCCCAGTTCGATCCGTTCCAGTCCCTGGAGAAAAAAGTCCGCTTCGGCGACGCGATGATACAAGACATGGCCCGCGACGTCGTAGAACTCGTCGCCGGACGGCCGTCCGCCAAGCTGGTCGCCGATAAACAAATACTGGATCCCGGAACGCGGGAGACTCGCCTGTAACGATTCGCGGTTGAATTGCGGCGAGTATTTGGAAAACGGTTGCGAACGGACGTCCGCCAGGACTTCGATCGCATGCCGCTGCAACAATCCAATGAAATGAGATTCATCGTGATTGGAATGTCCGATTGTGTAGAGTGATGGAGTGCCGGACATTATGATAGGCGTGGAGCAATTCTTATCAGCCGAGTAAGCACCTTTGACGAAACCCGATCTTACCGCGCTGGCCGACGTTTTGAAAACGGTTTGGGGATACGATCGGTTCCTGCCGTTGCAGGCCGAGGCGATGTCTTGCGTGATCGAGGGGCGCGATTCGCTGGTCGTGCTGCCGACCGGAGGCGGCAAGTCGCTGTGCTTTCAGTGCCCGTGGTTGGTTGTAAAGGGTTTGGAATCGTCGTTTCTCCGTTGATTGCGCTGATGAAGGACCAAGTCGACGCCCTGCGCGAAATCGGAGTCGCGGCCGCGTCGCTTCACAGCGGACAATCGGCCGACGGTCGACGACAAATCGCCGATCAAATTCGCCGCGGTCGTTGCCGACTGTTGTATTTGGCCCCAGAGACATTGATCCGGCCGCAAATGCTGGAGTTTCTGTCCGGCCAGAGTATCAGTTATTTTGCCATCGACGAAGCTCACTGCATCAGCGTCTGGGGACACGATTTTCGCCCGGAGTATCGGGAATTGGCTATGCTGCGGGATCGATTCGGCGACGTCCCGATGCACGCTTACACCGCAACCGCGACACCCGCCGTCCAGAAAGAAATCTCCGCCACGCTGGGGCTTCGCGATCCCCAAGTCCTGGTGGGAGATTTTTTTCGTCCCAACCTTGTCTATCACGTCGCCAAACGCAGCAAGTCGATCAATCAAATCGTTTCGGTGATCGATCGGCATCGTGATCAATCCGGACTGATTTATTGCATCAGTCGAGCCGAGACCGAATCGCTGGCAAGCTCGTTGCAGCAACTCGGCTACTGCTGCGCGGCGTACCACGCCGGACTGAGCGACGACGAACGCACCCGGCGGCAAGAAGCCTTCATCCACGACGAATCGAAGATCATCGTGGCGACGATCGCCTTTGGAATGGGTATCGACAAGCCCGATGTGCGGTTCGTGATTCACGCCGGGATGCCCAAATCGCTGGCTAACTACCAACAGGAATCGGGCCGCGCCGGACGCGACGGGATGGACGCCGAATGCTGGCTGCTGTACTCCAGTCACGACGTGTTGCTGTGGCGAAGGATTCTGTCGGACAGTTCGGCAGATTCCCGCGCGGCGGGTGAATCGCTGCTGCAAGCGATCCACGGGTATTGTGTCTCGACTCGCTGTCGACACGGCCAACTCGTGGAGCACTTTGGACAAGACTGGAGTCGCGAGCGCTGCGATGCTTGTGATGTCTGCCGGGGCGACTTCGCGGAAGTTACCGACCCCTTGGTTCTGGGACAGAAAATCCTTTCGTGCGTGATGCGCGTCAAGGAGAATTTCGGAGCGGTTCACGTCGCGAAGGTCCTGCATGGTTCTCATGACAAGGAGGTCACGACTCGCCGCCACCACGAACTTTCGACTCACGGATTGTTTGCGCGAGTTTCGGATTTCCGATATCCGCGATTGGATGGAACAACTGATCTCGCAGGATTTCTTGAGACGCGAGGGAGAGTACAACGTGTTGAAAGTGACCGACGCCGGTTGGCAGGTCCTGCGCGGACAGACCTCGCCGATGCTGTCTCAGACTCTGAAGCGAGAGGCCACTGTGACGCGTGCGGCGATCGTCGACTCTTGGGAGGGCGTGGACACGGGGCTGTTCGAGCAGCTTCGCGCATGGCGGCGTACGACGGCGGCGGCGAAATCCGTGCCGCCGTACATTGTCTTCGGCGACGTCACGTTGCGGGATTTGGCCCGCCGCCGACCGACGTCGCTGGAAAACTTGCAGAATGTCCACGGAATCGGCAGCAAAAAGCTCGACGAGTTCGGCGCCGACTTGATCGATTTGATCGAGACGTATTGCGTCGGTGAACAAGTGGCCGCCGATCAGTCGCCGATCGACTCGAACCTGCGCGATTCCACCCATCCGCCGGCGCTGGAGGCGTATGAACTTTTTGCCCAAGGAGATTCGGTGGAGGTCGTCGCCAAAATGCTGTCGCGGGCCGAGTCCACTGTGGGCCGGTACTTGGAACAATACATACTTCACCACAGCATTAGCGACGTTTCGCCGTGGATCGACGTCGACGACCTCGCCTCGATCCGCGCCGTCGCACAGTATGCCGGAGTCCAACGACTCAAACCGCTCTACGACGCCCTGCATGGGCGCATCTCCTACGATCAACTTCGCATCGCCGTAGCCGCTCTCCGCAACCAGACCTTGCAAGTGGTACCGGATTGACAGCCGCCCGACAATCCAACCGCCGCAAAATCAGTTGACCCGAGTCGACGTCGCGGGGTCATTTCCTGTAGGTCGGGAAGTCTCTGCCCGACCTATGACGGCCATCGATGAACGTCCCACGTGGAATTCCCCAATACCTGAATCGATGCGTTCGTGCCTTCCTTGTTGTAAAATGATATGGTGCCGGAACATACATTGCGCACACGAAGCCCATGCCATTGCACGATTGGACCAAAGTCGAAGCTGGAATCTTCCACGATTTCCACACGGTGTGGATCGGGGAAATACGGAACACATTGAACGAAGGGCTCCTCCCCTCCGGCTATTATGCTCTGGCGGAACAACATGCGGGACATTTTATTTCCGATGTCCTTACGCTTCATGCGCCTCCGTCGGCGGATATCGTCTCTCGCGAGGTTCGGCAGTCGGGTGATGGCGGATTGGCCGTTGCGGAAGTTCCTCCGCAAGTCGCCATTCGCGAGAGCCATGATTTAGCCGCCCGGCAGTTGCGCCGAAGTTTGACCATTCGGCATGTCAGTACGCATCGAATCATCGCGCTATTGGAAATTGTCTCGCCGGCCAACAAGGACCGGGTAGAACATGTTGAAGAGTTTGCGATGAAGACAGTGACGGCGTTGGAACGCGGCATACACGTTTTAGTCGTCGATCTGTTTCCTCCGAGCCTTTCCGCACCCAAGGGCTTGGATTTCGAAATCCGCCGACGGTTCTTGGGGGATGTAACTCCGCCTTCGGAATTGAATGGACGCGCCTCGTTGGTGTCGTATGCTATCGGCAGACTCTTGGACATTTACCGTGAATCGGTTGCGCTGGCTGATTTATTGCCCGCCATGCCGCTGTTCTTGACCGACCAGCGCTACGTCAATGTTCCTCTGGAAGAAACTTACCAGGTTGCTTGGCCGGCATGCCAAAGTTCTGGCAAGCAGTTCTGGACGAGCCTTCCGGTTCGACATAGCAAGCGTGGAATGAATCTGCGCCGATCCGCTCCGCGTGCATCAGGTCAGGTTCACCGTCAGACCATCGTAGCCCAAGTTGATCCCGGCAGGCAGTTGTGCGTCCACCACCGGATGATCAATGCGGCAGGAACAATGAGTAAAGTAAGTCTGGCGGGCGCCGATCCGCCGAGCCGCAGCGATGGCCTCGTCGAGATTCATATGCGTTGGATGAGGCTCGGGCCGCAGGGCACTCAACACCAAAGTGTCCAATCCTCGGAGCAAGTCCCAACTGGTTTCGGGAATTGCCTTGGCGTCGGTGCAATAGGCAATGTTACCCACTCGAAATCCAAGGACTTCGAAACGCGGGCCATGATACAACGGGATCGGCGTCACACGTGTCCCCAAAACCGTAAACGGCTGGCGGTCGATCGAATGAAACTCCAGCGACGGCACGGCGCCCAGATGAGTTTGCGGCTCGTCGCGAAAAGCGTAATCAAACGACATCCGCAAACGCTGCTCGACTTGTCGCGTGCAATACAACGGAACGGGGTGCCCGAGATAGAACTGAAATAGCCGCAAGTCGTCGAGCCCAAAAATATGGTCGGCGTGCTCGTGCGTGTACGCCACCGCGTGAACGATCCCGATTTTTTCTCTCAGCAGTTGCTGCCGCAGGTCGGGTGCCGTGTCGATCAGCAGGTTCCCGTCGGGCAAGCCAAGAATCGCGCTGCACCGCGTGCGTTGATTCCGCGGATGACCACCCGTGCAGACCGGGCAATCGCATCCAATTGCCGGAACTCCGACGGAAGTTCCACTGCCGAGCAAAATCAGTTTGCCCCGAATATCCCTGGTTGCGATGTGTTTGCTTGGCAATCGGTTGTGCGAGGTTAAGGTGGTCGGCGTGAAATCACTAAACGGATAGGGTCAACGTCGGACGTCGAATGCGAAATTGCATAGCGGGCCAGGAGTTACAGGCCGCCCTCGAACCTGGATTGAACTAGGATCGAACGCAAGTTAACTTCCCAGTTTTTGTTGACCCGCACCCTACCTCT
Source organism: uncultured Planctomycetaceae bacterium (assembly GCA_963803365.1). Taxonomy (GTDB): domain Bacteria; phylum Planctomycetota; class Planctomycetia; order Pirellulales; family Pirellulaceae; genus JANMEB01. The sequence continues at coordinate 23,716 of CAWDMH010000031.1, read as the reverse complement.
CCCGTGAGGGCGAGGACTCAAGGCGAAGTTATTTTGCGTGCGATCTTACCCATGATGGCTGATCCGCTGGCCCCAACGGCGGTGATCTCGGCACGAAAGTTGCCTTGTGTTGGAAGGCGTTGTTCGAACTGCCAGTAGGCCTGACGGAATCCCGGTGGAGGGGGCGCTGAATTCTCGGTTGACCCTGTTCTCGGTTAATTATAAGCTTTTTCTAGGAAACAGTTTTGCACGAAATCCGTTATCTCTTTCCCTTTGTTCCCAACCTCGCTAGAACGCGCGGAAGAAGCACTCCGGTTGATCGGTTTGCCAAATTGGCAGGATCTCTGACGCCTCAGAGTTTACCCACGCACAAGAGTTTTAAAAAAGACCGACTATGGAGATCTTGGAACGCATTTGGGATGTCCTCTCCACGTTTTTCGGTGGGATCTTGCGCGGCTTTGAACGCACGATCACGTCGCTTCGGGGCAGTTCCAACGCGCGATTGATCAAACGGATGCAGGCTAAGGTCGACGCGATCAACGCCCTGGAGCCGAAATACCAGGCGATGACCGACGTACGAGTTGCGCGAGCAGACGGTCAAGTTCCGCAAGCGGCTGGCGGCCGGCGAGACGCTGGACGACCTGCTGGTCGAGGCCTTTGCCGTCTGCCGCGAGGCCGGCCGCCGCTTCCTGGCATGCGGCATTACGACGTGCAGCTGATCGGCGGCATGGTGCTGCACAGCGGGCAACATCGCCGAAATGGTCACCGGCGAAGGCAAGACGCTGGTCGCCACGCTGCCGGCCTATCTCAACGCCCTGGACGGCAAGGGCGTGCACGTCGTCACGGTCAACGACTACCTGGCCCGCCGCGACATGGAATGGATGGGCCCGCTCTACATGGGCCTGGGGCTGACGGTCGGCGCGATCCAGAGCGACATGGAGACGAGGAACGGCAGAAGGCCTACGCCTGCGACATCACCTACGGCACGAACAACGAGTTCGGCTTCGACTATCTGCGCGACAACATGCGGCCGGCCGCCGCGGGGCGACGACCGATTACCCGAAGTGTCATCAGCAGTCGTCAGGGCCCGCTGCACTTCGCGATCATCGACGAAGTGGACAACATCCTGATCGACGAGGCCCGCACGCCGCTGATCATTTCCGGCCCGGCGCACGACGACGTGCGACGCTACGCCGAGGCCGACCAGCATCGCCCGGCAGCTTGACAAAAGGACGTCGCATTTCGAGGTCAAGGAAAAGGAGCACACGGTCCACCTGACCGACGAGGGCGTGCGCGAGGCCGAGAAGCTGGCCGGCGTGGAGAGCTTCTACACGGCCGGCAACATGGAATGGCCGCACCTGATCGACAACGCGCTCAAGGCCCATTACCTCTACAAGCGCGACGTGAACTACGTGGTCAAGGACGGCGGCGGTGATCATCGTCGACGAGTTCACCGGCCGCCTGATGGCAGGCCGCCAGTGGAGCGACGGGCTGCACCAGGCGGTCGAGGCCAAGGAAGGCGTCAAGATCAAGGAAGAAACGCAGACGCTGGCCACGATCACGCTGCAGAACTTCTTCAAGCTGTACAAGAAGATCTGCGGCATGACCGGCACGGCCATGACCGAGGCCGCCGAGTTCTGGAAGATCTACAAGCTCGACGTGATCGCCATTCCCACCAACCGGCCGCTGCAGCGGATCGAACATCCCGACGTGATCTACCGCACCGAGACGCGAGAAGTTCGACGCCGTCGCCGACGAGATCGAGCGGATGCACAAGTGGGACGTGCGTGTGTCAACGACGACGGCGAACAGTATCGTGGGCACGATCATGCAGGAGACCGACGACGAGCGTCGAGTTCCAGCCGACGCGACAGCCGAACAGCGAGACGATCGCTCGAGCGCAAGGTCGAGCGAGATCGAGCGCCGCGGGCGGCCGATGCTGGTCGGCACCGTCTCGATCGAGAAGAGCGAGCGGCTCTCGTCGACTGCTCGAACAACGCGGCATCAAGCACGAGGTGCTCAACGCCAAGCATCACAAGCGCGAGGCCGAGATCGTCGCCCAGGCCGGCCGGATGGGCGCCGTGACCATCGCCACGAACATGGCCGGCCGCGGCACCGACATCATCCTCGGCGGCAATCCCGGAGACCATGGCCTGGGCCCAGCTGCAAGACAAATACGCCACGCGGCTCGACGTGCCCCAGCGAAGAATGGGACGCGCTGGTCGCGCGAAATCGAGACGCGCGAGGAGATGAAGGCCGAAGGCGGGACAGGTCAAGCGACTGGGCGGCCTGCACATCATCGGCACCGAGCGGCACGAGGCCCGCCGCATCGACCTGCAGCTTCGCGGCCGCTGCGGCCGCCAAGGCGATCCCGGCAGCAGCCGCTTCTACCTGTCGCTGGAAGACGACCTGATGCGGATCTTCGCCGGCGATGGGTCAAGAACGTCCTCGACCCGGCTGGGCATGCAGGAAGGCGAGGCCGATCGAAAGCCGCATGGTCACGCGCCGCATCGAAGGCGCCCAGAAGAAGGTCGAAGAACGCAACTTCGAAGTCCGCAAGAACCTGCTCGAATACGACGAAGTGATGGACGAGCAGCGGAAGCGGGTCTACGGCTTTCGCCAGCGAATCCTCGACGGCGTGAACTGCCGCGAGCTCGATCCTGGACATGATCCGCAAGCAGATCGACCATCATTTGCCCACGGCTTCTGGCCCAGCTCGTTCGGCTCGGAATCGTTCGCCAGCGTGGGCCGGAACCCAGTTCTCGCACGACGCTCAAGCCGCAGAACTTATCGCGGCCTGGATTTCGACGGAGCCGATCGAACTGGTCAAGGACGAGGCCGAGCGGATGGCCGAAACCCAAATCATCGAGCGCCATCGACGAGAACCTGCCGCAGTCGATCGAAGACCAAAGCGAATGGAACTGGGAAGCGTTGGCCAAGTTGGCCAACATCCGCTGGAATTTGAACCTTCGCGACCGCGATTTGAAGAAGCTCGGCCGCGACGGCGTCGACGAGTTCCTGATCGAAAAGGCTCGCGAGGCGATCCGCAAGGTCGATCTCTCCGAGCGCGCGCGCCGATGCTGGAACCGGACTACGGGTCTGCAGGTCGCCGTCCGCTGGGTGCAGAGCAAATTCGGCATCGAGTTCGCACGATCGACGATCTGCGAGGCGAACCCGAAGTCGTGACGGAAAACCGATGCGCCGAGCGAGCCGATCGCCAGGCTACGACGAAAAGGAAGCCGAATATCCGGTCATGGCCGGGTTTTATAAATTCTCCGTCGGCAGCGGCCAGCAGTCGCGTATCGACCGCGAGGCGCTGGTCGACTGGGCCCGCCAAACGTTTCGAAGTCCGAACTCACGATGGACGACGTCAAGAACAAACAACGCGACGAAATTCGCGACGTGCTGATCGCACACAGCCGCCAACATCAACAGGTCGCTCGCTGACGGCTCGCAGCGCTGCATCAGCGAGATTGGACCAACTTGCCGCCACGGGCAGAATCCCGCTCGGCGCAAGGCAACGGCTCGGCGAACCGCTCGACCGCAGTGGTTCAAGACAAACGTTGACTACCGAATTGCAGCCCGAACCACTGGCCCAACTCGAACGGAAAGGCATCTCACCGACAAGACTCGAGTCGATCGTCGAAGATCGCTACCATCCAGAAATGCGCCGGATGGAGCGGCTGGTGCTGCTGGAAATCGTCGACAACGCCTGGAAGGAACATCTGCTGGCGATGGATTATCTGCTGTCCGCCGTGCGCCAGCGCGGGATGGCCCAGCTCGATCCCAAAGTCGAATACAAGCGCGAAGGCATGCGGATGTTCGAACGGCTGTGGGAATTCGATCGGCGAGCGCGTGACCGACATGATCTTTCCGCATCGAACAGCTCAACGAAGACTTTGTCAGCAACACCTGGAATGAAACCGCCGCGGTCAACGAAGCGGCGCCGCAACAAGCCGCGCAGCGCCAGCACCATGGCAACGACGGCGAAGAGTATCCGCAAGGGGGCGACCATAAGAAAATCGAGACGATTCGAAATCGCGGGGATCAAGTCGGCCGCAACGATCCTTGCCCGTGCGGCAGTGGTAAAAAGTACAAGCACTGCCATATGCGGCAACACGGGTGACCGCCCGCCCCCCGCTGGCTAACACGATGCGGTACGGTAAACGGAGTTACCGATGAATTGGCTGTTGAATGCGATTTATTTGATGGCGCTGGTTTGCTCAGTCCGCTCCTTCTTTGGCGACGATGGTTCGGTCGAAAACCGATTTCGCCGGTTTTTGGGCTAAAGCAACCGGGCGTGCTCGCCCGCGGGACGACCGCCCCCGGATTTGGATGCACGCCGTCAGCGTCGGCGAAATCAATCTGTTGGGAACTTTGCTCCCCAAAATGAAAGCGGCGTTTCCCCATCACGACCTGGTGGTCTCTACGACCACCCGCACCGGTTGGGACGTCGCGGTTCGGAAATTTGGCGCCGATTCGGTGTTCTGGTTTCCGTTTGATTTCTCGTGGGCCGTTGACCAAGTCATACGGCGCGTTCAAGCCCAGCCTGGTCATTCTGACGGAACTCGAGTTGTGGCCGAACCTGTTGCGTCAACTTTGCCGCCGCTCCATTCCAGTCGCGCTGATCAATGCCCGCCTGAGCGAATCGAGCTTCTGCAACTATCGCCGCTTCGATTTCTTGATGCGGTCTTCGTTTAAGCGAGTGAGCTTTGTCGGCGTTCAGAATGCCGAATATGCCCAGCGGTTTCTGCACTTGGGCGTGCCGCCCGAGCGATTGGCGATCACCGGCAACATCAAGTTCGACGCGGCGCAGTTCGATCGACGTAATCCTCGGACGATGGGATTGTCCCGGTTGATCGCGACGGATCCTAATGCCGTCATTTGGTTGGCGGGCAGCACTCAGGAACCGGAGGAGGCTCTGGCCGTAGCTTGTTACTGCGAGTTGCGAGTCAGGTACCCGCAACTGAGGTTGATCCTGGCCCCGCGGCACCCCGAACGTTGCGACGACATTGAACAATCGATCGTCCGGGCCGGACTGCGATGTCTGCGGAGAACGAACTTGCAACCGTCGGCGCCGTTGGATCATCAGACGGTGTTGTTGATTGATACGGTTGGCGAACTCGCCAGTTGGTGGGGATTGGCTCAGATGGCTTTTGTCGGCGGCAGCTTGGGGAATCGAGGAGGCCAAAACATGATCGAACCGGCCGCGTTTGGCAACGCTGTATCGTTCGGTCCGAACACGAGAAACTTTCAAGACGTCGTGCAATTGCTGCAGCGGCGTCAAGCCGCGGTCGTCGTTGCCGATGCCGCCGAGTTGCAACGGTTTATCGAGCGCTGTCTCAGCGATCCAACCTGGCGGGTTGACTTGGGCCGGCGTGCCGCCGACGCCGTTGCATCGCAATCGGGCGCCGCCGCACGAACCATCGATCGGTTGCGGGGGTTGATCGCGCCGACTCCCGGCCACCATAAGAACGCAGCGTGACTCCCTCTCTATCCTTGTCCCGAATCAGCGTTTTAACTCTTTAAGCCGCATTGGTTTTTGACTACAATGCGGTCTTTCTTGTAGGCGATTTCAAGGAGCAACCGGTGGCGTCGGAAAAATACCTGTTTACCAGCGAATCAGTTAGTATGGGGCATCCGGACAAGCTGGCGGATCAGATATCCGACGGGATTCTGGACGCGATGCTGGAACAGGATCCATTCAGCCGAGTTGCCTGTGAAACCTTGGTGACCACCGGGGTCGCGATCGTCGCCGGCGAAGTCACGACGAAAGCGGTCGTGGATTTTCAAGACACGGTGCGAGGCGTGATCCGAGATGTCGGCTACACTGACGACTTGATGGGAATCGCCGCCGACACCTGTGCGGTCATGGTCGCGCTAGGCCGCCAGAGTCCCGATATCGCGCAGGGAGTTGACGAAAACGCCTCGGCTGGCAAAGCCATGGGCGCGGGAGATCAAGGGCTCATGTTCGGTTACGCCTGCGACGAGACTCCGGAGTACATGCCGTTAACGATTTCCCTGGCCCACAAGATTCTCAGACGGCTGGCCGATGCGCGGTTCGCCAATCAGGTGAAATGGCTTCGTCCCGATAGCAAGAGCCAAGTGACGATCGAATACGAAGGAGACCGCCCGGTCCGGGTCGATACAATCGTTGTTTCAACGCAACATGCACCCGACGTTGAGCAACGGCAAATCCGCGAGTTCGTCATCAACGAAATCGTCAAGCCATTGCTACCGGAAGAGATGGTCGACGATGAAATTAAATACCATATCAATCCAACTGGAAAATTCGTCGTCGGCGGGCCGCACGGCGATTGTGGATTGACCGGCCGCAAGATCATCGTCGACACCTATGGCGGCTGGGGACGGCACGGCGGCGGCGCGTTCAGTGGAAAGGATGCCACCAAGGTCGATCGTAGCGCGGCGTACATGGCCCGGCACGTCGCCAAAAACATTGTGGCGGCCCGACTCGCCAACCGCTGTGAAATTCAGTTGGCTTACGCGATCGGTGTGAGCGATCCGGTCAGTATCCACGTCGACACCATGGGAACCGGCCGCATTTCAAACCATGCGATTTGTGAAATCATTCGGGACGCATTCCCGCTGTCTCCAGGCGGAATCATCGAATACCTGAACCTGCGCCGCCCCATCTATCGACAAACCGCCAGCGGCGGGCATTTTGGTAGAGACGAACCCGATTTCACCTGGGAAAGCACCCGACGTGCCAACGAGTTGAGCCGAATGGCTGGCAGCAGCGCCGCAGCCAACGTCTAACAGCCCGTTGATGCACGCGATCACTTAAAAGGCCACCATTTTTTGGGGGCCGGTGCGGCATCCGATTCCGTGGGCGGCGGTGTCTTGGAAATCGGCAGCATCGGAACCGTTGCCGAATGATCGGCGGTTGCGGCAGCCTGCTGACGCGGCTTGCCAGGATCGGTGTCCGACGTGTATTCGATGCGAAGCGTAATCGCCCCCAGTTGGAATGTCTCGCCCGGCATGAGAATCGACTGCGTCACGCGTTCGTCGTGAACATACGTGCCGTTCATCGAGTTCAGGTCGCGGATCACCAGCGCCCCTTCGCCGTTGAGTGACAGCCGGCAATGCGTTCGGCTAATCGAATCGTGATTGATGCTGACCTCGTGATCGGAACTGCGGCCGATCGTGGCAGGCAACTGCAACTGCCAGGATTTCTGGTCCAAGCCTTGAAACGTATTGACCAAGACAAGCTTGTAATGCATTCAATGCCAATCGTCGTCGTGCTCACTGCCGTCAGCCAGGAACCGCTTTGATTCATTCTAACACAGTCAGCCCGAATTCAATCCACCACACACGCGCAAGTAGTAACGTCATCCGCTGTAGCCAGCTTAGGCACCCGTAAGACCACATTGAACGTCGCTCAACGCCCTACCTAGCTCGAGCCTTCGAATTCTGCATCACGACTCGGGCGATTGCGTCGCACAATCGTTCGACGTTTCCTTCGTGGATGCCGGCAATATTGATCCGGCCGTTATTCAACATGTAGATCGAATATTCATCTCTCAGACGCCGGACTTCTTCATGCCCTAAACCAGAAAATCCAAACATGCCTCGTTGCCGTGCCAGGAATTCAAAGTTCGATTGCGGCATCTTGTCCTGGAGCGTCGACAACAATAGTCGTCGTTGGCGGTCAATGCGCCGCCTCATGTGGTTGAGGTCTGCAATCCAATCGCTTCGCAACTGCGAATCGTTCAAGACCCGGGCGGCAATTTGCGCCCCGTGACGAACCGGGTTCGAGTAGCTGCAGCGGGCGTGATGCTTTAAATGACTCTTCAACGTATCGGCCGTTTCCTGACTGTCGGCCACAATCGTACACGCCCCGACTCGCTCTCCGTACAAACCCATGTTTTTGGAAAAGGAGTTACAAACAAACAGCGGGATGCTCCCATCGCAAAACAAGCGGATCGGATTCCGATCCTCCTCGATCGAGCGATCGAAGCCTTGATAGGCAAAATCGAAGACCGCGATAAACTCTCTCTCGGCAAATAATGCCACCAGCTCTCGCCATTGAGTCGAATCCAAATCAAACCCGGTCGGATTGTGACAAACGGTGTGCAACAACACGGGTGTCCCGACGGGCGTTTCGCCCAGGTCGTCGATCATGCCGTCGAAATCCAAGTCGTTCGTTCGTGGATCGAAGTAGCGATACGAACGCAGTTCTAACCCCGCGGCGTGGAAGATGCCCACATGGTTCGGCCAAGTCGGCTCGCAAATGGCAGCGACCGTACACCCCAGCGACGCGACCAGCAAATCGGCCGTCAGTCGCAGCGCCCCGGTCCCTCCCAGCGTTTGCAATGTGGCGAACCGATGCTCCCGGTACGCGGCCAGGTCCTCTCCCAACACCAAAGCCGAGACCGCCGAATTGAATTCATCCAGACCATCCATCGACAAGTAATCTTTAGTCGATTCGCACCCCAACAGTTGTCGCTCGGCCAACTTGACCGCCGGAAGGATCGGGGTGTTCCCGTTTTCATCTTGATAGACGCCTACTGTCAGATTGATCTTCTGCGAATTGGGATCGCGAATGAATCGATCGTTGAGTCCAAAAATGGAGTCCGCTGGCGCCGGTTGCAAATGGGGAAACATGATCTGCCTGTTTTGTTTGATCGACTCGGCCACACCGATCGCGTTCACGCCCACGGCATCGACGTCTCAATCGCAATAATACGGACTTCTTTGTTTGTTCAAGCGACTTTGGAAACGGCGAATGCTTGACGTATCGCGGTTGCCAATGCAACAATCAGCTTATCTTCTGCTAGGGGAATTCTGTAGGCGTCATCGAGCACAATGGCTAATCGTCGGTTGGGGTTATGGCTGATTGGGGCTCGTGGCGGCGTTGCGACGACGGTTTGCTTGGGTTGGGCGGCCCTCAAGAACGGCTTGACCGGTTCGGTCGGTTTGACTTCGGAATTGCCGCAATTCGCTGGTCTCGATTTCGCCCGATGGGATGAAGTCATCGTGGGAGGTCACGAAATCCGTGAATCCGACCTGTGCCACGAAGCCCGCCAATTTGCCGCTGCCAATCGACTCTTCGATCCGGAGTTGTTGACCCAAACCGCACCCGATTTGGCCGAAGTCAACACGCGCATTCGACCGGGCACGCTGTACGGCGTCGGCCACGCCATAGCGCAGCTTGCCAGCAAAGACTTCGTCAAACCCGATTTGACTCCGGCCGCAGCGATCGAACGGATCCAAAGCGACTTGATCGCCTTCAAAACGGACAACCAACTCGATCGCGTTGTCGTGCTCAACGTGGCATCAACCGAGCCGAGCCTCGCCGCTGTCGTGCCGGAGAAATGGTCGGAACTCGAACCGATACTGCGAAACCGTGAATGCCCGTTGACCGCGAGCAGTCTTTACGCCATTGCGGCGATCCAGTCCGGCGCGGCGTACGTCAATTTCACTCCCTCGGTCGGCAGCGAGTTGCCGGCGCTCGACGAATTGGCTCAAGCCCGGCGGACGTGCCACATCGGTCGGGACGGCAAGACCGGAGAGACATTGATGAAGAGCGCGCTCAGCGCCCATTTTCGCCGCACGCAACCTGCAAGTTCTCAGTTGGGTCGGTCACAATATCTTCGGCAACATGGACGGCCGGATTCTCGACGAACCCGAGAACAAGAAATCCAAAGTCGCCAGCAAGGACAAACTGCTACGGCAAATCCTCAACTACGAACCGCAAACACTCGTGTCCATTGAGTACATTCGCAGCCTCGGCGATTGGAAGACCGCTTGGGATCACGTTCATTTCCAAGGCTTCCTCGCCACGCCCATGGTCTTTCAGTTCATCTGGCAAGGGTGCGATTCGTTGTTGGCCGCGCCGCTGGTCTTGGATCTCTTTCGGTTCGCCGAGTTAGCCATGCGGCTGAGAATCGTCGGCTCCATGCCTTGGCTGGCCTGCTTTTTCAAATCCCCCAGTGGCGTTACCGAACACAACTTTTTGCTGCAATTCCAAATGCTGGAACAATGGGCTTTGCAGTGTCAACAAGCGGCCGGCGCACCCAAACGAAGCTGACGTTTTGGTTAAGAATCGTCACTCCCCCACAGGCTGGTACGAACCGCGTACTACCCGATTGAGGTAGGGAAGCCGCATTGGGTTGCGGCTTCCCCCCCACCGAACCGGACTGGCGGATCTCCCGCATCCGGCTCTCCAGTTGATTGTTACTGACGAGCAGATTGACTTTCACCAGCATGGGCTACTGCTAGACTAAATAACCCAAGTTGCGCGAAGTAGGCATTGGGATAGCGTTGATGTTCGTGCCCGCGTCCGGGGCCGTGACGGCCCGCACGCTTGCGAAGAGTGCTCCGCAGACGCATGCGTATCCAGCCGTCCAGGATGTCGAACGTCCTGGGCCAGCTGTGTTTGAAATACTCATACCAGCCGCGTAAGGTCCGGTTCACGTCCGCGATGATCGCCTGCAAGCTGTGGCCGTTGGTCCGTTTGGTCTTGCCGCGAATCGTTTCCTTGAACTTCGCCAAACTCTTCTGCCGGGGATACCGGCGATGTTTGATGAAGCGGTAACCAAGGAATTCAAAGCCCTCTTCGTCCACGTGGACGATCTTGGTCTTGGTCGGGTGTAGCGTTAGGCCACGCTCGGTGGTCCACGTTCGCACCAACTCCAAGGCCGCTGCGGCTTCTTCGGCGGTTCGACTCTGAATCACCAGGTCATCCGCGTAGCGAGTCATCTCGTATCCGGCGGCGGCCATCAGGTGGTCCAACTCGTTCAGATACAGATTGCTGAGCAAGGGGCTGATGATCGCTCCTTGCGGTGCGCCCGCTGTCGGCGTCCAGCGCTCCAGTCCGTCCAACACTTCGGCTTGCAGAAACTTTTCCACCAAACCGATCACCGAGTTGTCCGCAACGTACTTGCGCAGTTCCTGGACGAGTCGATCCTGCGGGATGGTGTCGAAGTAAGATTTCAAATCGACGTCGACCGTGTACTTGTAGCCCGCTTTCACGAAACGGTCCACGCGGCGCAGCGCGTCTTTGCAACCCCGGTTGGGGCGAAAGCCGTAGCTGTGCTCGGCGAATTGCCGTTCCAGAATCGGTTCCAAGACATGACGAAGTGCGTTTTGCACGACGCGGTCCCGCACCGTCGGAATGCCCAACGGCCGAGTTTCCTTCGTGCCCGGCTTGGGAATGTGGACTCGCTTGATCGACTGCGGACGATAAGAACCATCGCGCAGTTGCTGTTCAAGTTTGTTCACGTTCCGCCATAAACCGGCAGTGAAGTCTTCGATCGTGATATTGTCCACGCCCGGTGCGCCCTTGTTCGCGGCCACCTCGCGGTAAGCCGAGTAGAGGTTGTCCGGTTTGTAAACTTTATCCATCAAGCTGTGCCATTTACCTCCTCGAACGCTGGATTGCTCCAGCGTAGCCAACATCGGATTGGTCCAAACACTTGGTTCCGTCCAGGCCCAATGGGTCAAGTCGTCTCCTGAGAATCTAGGCGCCGCCCGATTGCTCGGCGGCACTATTAAGTCAGGTTGTGTTTCCAAGGGTTCGTCCTTTCTCGATCAATCTCCCTGCGCCCCTTTGCTCCACGGACGTTACCCCGTTTCAAAGCTCTTACGGGCGCTCTGACCTCCAACGCGGTGTCGCCGAAAACGTGCCTGGCCCTGTGGGTGAGGCTGCTCCCGTGATCGCTCGACAAGTTGCCCCGCGATGGGGTTCCCTGCTTATTGCGTTTGACCTTCCAATCGTTCTGCCTCCAACCACCCCCCGTTGCCTCCGGGTCGATCTGTCTTATTTCCGGAGCTGACCATCTGCGACCTTGGTAATCCGGTGTGCCGGCTTCGATGGCATCTTGGGCTTCGCCTTGAATGAGCAGGCTCACCACAACGATAGGCCGAATCGAGTTCGTTATCCTGCGGACCGATTGTTCACTTCCAGTTGCTCTCCACCTCCTCTTGCGAGAACGCAGTTACTTTCAGCTAATGGGCTCAGATCGGACCCATGAAGGGACTTCCACCCTTCCGATCAAACGCCCTCACAGGCGCACTCATCCCCGCGAAGGCGGGGATCCAGTCCTACAAGTGTTGACTTCCGCTGAACATCCCCGTTCGGCCTCGGAAAACTCAACGTGCTAAGGCAGTTTAGCGGCGTGGAGCCGGGACAGCAGTGCAAATTGCACGATTCAAGCTCTCTGGTCACCCCCCGCCGAACTTGTCATACTCCGCGCCAGTTGGCGAACGAGTTGTTGGCCCCGGATGTTTTAGACTCTTAGGATCGCACGCAAAAAGCTTCGCCCTAAATCCTCGCCCACACGGGAGAGGTTAGGAGAGGGTCAAAACAACCGGGAAGTTATTTTGCGTGCGATCCTTAAACACCCTGCCTTTGGAATTCAAATGCGTTCGATAGCGATCATCAATCAAAAAGGGGGCGTGGGCAAAACCACGACGGCGGTCAACTTGAGCGCGGCGCTTGCTGCGTCTGGACAACGCGTATGGCTCACCGATCTGGATCCGCAAGCTCACGCCTCGCTGCACCTGGGCATTGTTGCGGACCAAGGACAGCCGACGACGTATAACGTGTTGACTGGGACGGCGGAGATCCCGGCCGCTCGATTTCAAATCGCCGACAATCTCTGGCTGACGCCGTCGCACATCGATCTGGCCGCTGCCGAAATGGAATTGGCCGGCGAAGTTGGCCGGGAAACGATCCTGCGCGACAAGATCGATTCGCACCGCGGCGACTTCGACTACCTCCTGATCGATTGCCCTCCCTCGCTGGGCATCCTCACGCTCAATGCATTGACCAGCGTCAGCGAAGTCTTCTTGCCGATGCAACCGCATTTCCTGGCGTTACACGGGCTCAGCAAACTGCTGCGAACGGTCGATCTGGTAACGCGGCGACTCAATCCGCAGCTTCGACTGTCGGGAGTGGTGTTTTGCATGTGCGACAATCAGACTCGGTTGGCCAACGAAGTCATCGGCGACGTTCACGAGTTCTTTGCGCGACAGAAGGAAGCGTCCCCTTGGGAAAATATGTGCTGCTTCCAGACCCGCATCCGCCGCAACGTCCGCCTGGCCGAAGCACCGAGCTTCGGCCGCTCGATCTTCGAGTACGCTCCTCAATCCCACGGCGCCGAGGACTACCGGCAACTGGCAAACGAAGTCGCCCAGATGCGCGCTCACCCATTCGCGATCCCCCAAACCCGCGCCGCTTGAGGAAAAGGGGATAAGTCCAATTATTGCCCGCCGGAGTTCGTTCGTCGCCGACGACTTCGCCAACCGAACGCGTCGCGCCGCGACATGAATCTCATGTCCTCAATCCGACCGAAAATCGCGCAGCGGACTTGCCATAAATTGCACTTATCTCCTTTTGTCTTAACCGGGCCAGTGTGACTGGCTAGGTCTTCACTGTAGGACTCTTTCATTCCCAACTTCGAACCGGTTTAGCCCGGCGCTTTCATTGAGTCCCCATTCATGTGTCCGCTTTCGTGCGTCAGGCGTGCAAAAGCTCCCGCAACGTATATGGGGTGATGCCAAATTCAGCGCGAAAAGCGGCTGTGAAATGACTGTGGTCATAGAAGCCCGACTGCAAAGCCAACGTGGTGAAGTCGTCGCACTCATCCGCGATAATGCGATAGGTGCCATCCATATACTGGTTTGTTCGCGTTGCATCGCAGCCCAAAGAGCCTTACCCAAACTCAGCATAACCGAGAGCGTCAGGAGGTCTTGAAGATTAGCTGGCCCTTGGGGAGCGTTGGTGTCGGGACTCGGCTTGGCGTCGGATGGCTGGAAGGAGTAGCCAGCGGATGGTGTGTATCCCAAATCTCGCCCAGCGCCAGTAGGCACGGAAGCGATGCTGAGCTGCGGTGTCTGTGGCCACTGCTCGGGTCTCGGTTGCAAGTACGGCGCGACTCTCGGACAACGGATCGACCTCAAGCGTCCAAGCAATTTTGACTTGGCCTGGCTCAGCAAAAGAGCCAAACGAGGCCCACGCGAGCGGGTGGAACACGCCGTCGGGTGCCACGGCTGGCAATGGCTTCGCATCCAGAAGATCAATTTGACGAGCGTCACCGTGAGAGAAAAAGGGGATAAGTCCAATTATTGTCCCGGCAGCGTTTGTTTGTCGTCGTCGACTTCGCGAACCGGAAGCGTCGCACCGCGGACTTGCCATAATTGGACTTATCCCCTTTTGTCGACGAACGTGGAATCGTTCGCGGACGTCATACACTGGAATCAACGACTCAAGGCTCGAGAAAAGAGCTGCGTCCCCTTTTTGTCCTTTTTCGTCTTTCCTGCTGCCACGCGAGCCAAGTGTGAATCTCCGCTTTTATTGAATCACCATCGGAAAACGACGCACCGTGAATATCACGCGCGGAATTTGTCGATGCACGCGCGTGATTAATCAACTGGTCGTTGTCCGCAATAAGCGATTGAAGAAAGTGTTCAAGCTTTCCGTCATTCTGGTTATCCGGCATTAGCCACACGCCGACTCGCCTTGAACCGTTCGGATTCTGCAATGAAACCATTCGATGGGGGGATTGCGGGCGTTTGTATGCCGAGTTGTTCAATTCGGTGTTGAACGGCCTGCCATCGACTATCCAACGGACTATCTGCATCGAGAACGAATCCAATCGCCCGGCCGGAACTGACAGAAATCGCTGTTTCCATTCCGTCGAGAATCTGATTTACGCTGCCAATGGATTCGACCTTCGGAAACCACCATGGCCGATGGTTTCGAATCGTAGTCAATGCCGTTCCGCATGAGCAGATGGATAACCGAGTGAAAGTCATCGGTTCCTTCAACGTGGAGGCTTGAGCGTTCATCGGCAACGACCATTACCGCACCTCGATGCCTTGTTCGGCCGCGATCACGATTTTGTCTGCATCGAGTGCAACCGCTTCGTCAAGGTTCACATCTATTTTTTGGAGAGAAACTTCGTTGCGAAGCTCTATCTCGTTTTCGCAGAGCCATGCCAGTCCACGTACGCAATCGAGACTATGCGTCGATGCGAATATCTGGACATTTGACTTCACGGCTGCACCCACAACGAGTTACCACATTTCTCCCATAATAGAATAGTGGAAGCCCGTATCAATCTCGTCGACCAACAAGAGCCCGCCGTTTGTCTGGACCCAGGATAGCGAAAGTGCAAGCAGTCGTCGCATGCCGTCGCCGTACGTCCCAAGTGGCGTCCTTCTTTTTTCGTCCTTCAGTCCAATGACGACACCTCCGCGGTGACCGGACCGAAAAGGATTGGGAGATGTCAAAAACTGAACGTTGGAAAGTCTTGGCTCGAGAATTCGCATTGACGAGTTCACTTGCTCTTCTTTGCCCTCCACCAGAACCCTGTCCCACATCGACTCATTGGCAACGGTTCGAGTGAATCCGGCGATATGAATTGAACCGGCATTGCGCCTTTCTCAAGTTCCCGAACGCTGGAAGGACGTCGCGTTACTCTGGGAGAAATCGCCCCAGTCTCCGCAACGGGTACGATAAATGATTCGGCACCCGATGAATGATTAGTGCGTTCAAATCGCAGGGCGTAAGGCGAAACAGCTTCCTTAAGTTCATCGAACAATGGACGCGTTTGGTCAATATCCTCTTTAGTAACAACGCTTATGGTAATTGTTCCAAGGTCATTCTCCGTTGCGATTCTAAAGAATGACCCCGATTGAAATTCATGACCATTAAAAAAGTGTGATAAGTCGGCAAAAACGGTGTTCCTCGTTCCGTAGCGCTTTTCGTCCTCATCGACCGATAAGATCTCACCACGTTGGTACGCCATTTTGTACAGCACACTCGGATCGCCACCAGATGCCAGCAAATGAATTGCCTCGAGAATCGACGTTTTACCGCAATTGTTCTTGCCAACCAAAAGGTTTATCTGCGCGAGCTTTGTGAGTCGATAGCGACGGAATCCACGGTAGTTTTCCATTTCAACGGACTTCAACATAGCCTTGTTCAATTCACTACTTAGGGGACGTTTGCGTTCAGCGTAATGACCGATTCATTTTAGCAAACCGTCTTGGAATTAGCATTTGCCCCCTTTGGGCCCGGCAAATCGTGGTTCCTGGCTTGAGGAAAAGGGGTGAGGGGATAAGTCCAATCATTGTCCGGCTGAGTTTGTTCGTCGTTGACGACATCGCGAACCGGAAGCGTCGCGCCGCGTACTTGCCATAATTGGACTTATCCCCTTTTGCTTTTGTAGATCAGTCGCAGCAATGTGATCGGCGAAAGCGAAATCGCCATGATGATGGCGAAACACAGTATGCGGTGGTTGACGTACCAGTCCAACCAACTCTGGTAGGTTTCCGACTTGGCCAATTCCCGGGCTTGGTTTGTGTTGGCGAATTCGGCCAACGCTGCGCCGCCGACCGCGTAGTCATGCGCGATTGCGGCGCCGCCGACGGCGATGTGGTATGCGACCGCCGCCCCGCCGACCGCGGAGTGCCAACCGATCGCCATGCCGCCGACCGCATCCCAACCGGCTCCGAGCCCACCCAGCGCCAAGTACCCCACAGCCAGTCCGCCCAGTGACAACAGTCCAAAGCGCAACCACCGATGCTAACCGCTCCCAACGAAACCCCACCGAAAGCGAAGAGCCCGATCGCTCGCCCACCCACGGCCAATAGGATGCCGCCGGCGCGGTCCCCCAGCGCAATCCAACCGATGGCCGCTTTGTTTCCGATCCGCGATTTGTCGCTCGGAAACGGGTCCGCGAATTGAACGTCGATCAACGGAACGCCTAACAGAGTCCAGCGGCTCGTAAACGAACGGCCCCTAAACTTTGCGGCTTTTGCTCGCAGCCTTGACGGATTCGGATCAGCATCCGAATCCAATTGTTGGCGAAGCTTTTGTACATGCACGTTGGCTCGAACCGAGACAATGGTTACATATGCGGCGAACACGATGGACGAGAGCACAACCAGGGCGACGTAGAGAATCCACCCAAATTTGACGAACAACAGAGGTGTCAGCGCCAACAAAAAAACTGCATAAAGCATCGACATGAACAAGACTCGTCGGCCGATGCGGCGCAAGTAGTCACGCTCGGTCATTGTCGGGGCGAGTTCGCTGGGCAGCCACGTACCGAACCAGTGCCGGCCAACCCACCGGCGACTCCCGCCGCGGCGCCTGCCGCGCCGACGGATGCCGCGCCCAAGACGCCTTTGGTGCCGGGCAGCAACGACGGAGCTGGCAGCAGTTCCCGCGGCCGACGCCGTTCCGGCTTTCAGCGCGGCGGTTCCGCCGACGATGCCCGCCATGACCTTTGCCGTAAACGACTTGCCGGGTCGGGACCGATCGAGGACGTCACCCACCAACTCGGCAATGTGATCTCGCAACAAGACTCGCCCGCGCGACAATCGTTGTCGAACCGTATCGGCGGAGATTTCGATCGCCGCGGCTACCTCGGCAACCGATTGGCTTTGGCGGTAGAACAGTACCAGCGGCTCACGATAGAGTTCCGGTAATTCGCTGAGCGAACTCCACACCAAATCCGCCTCCTCAGCGGCAATCGTCGCAGTCGCCGGGTCGATGCTTGGATCGTCTTGGGATTCGGCCGAAAAATCCAGCTGTCGTGTGCTTGGGTCCTGCTGTCGGAGCCATTGCTTGGCCAGATTGCGAGCGATTCCGCAGAGCCAGCCGCACAGCCGATCGGCGTCCAACAGCTTCCGACAGTCGTTCCAGGCCACCCAGAAAGCCTCTTGAGCCACATCCTGGCAAGCTGAAAAATCGCCGAGAACTCCGTACGCCACCGCCGTTACCGCCGATTGATGCCGCTGCACAATGGTCCGAAAGGACTCGGCATCACCTCGGCAAACTTGGGACCACAATTGCCGGTCCGTTTCGGGGCTTGAGCTGTTTGACTTCACGGTTTGACCTTTCTTGGTACATTCATGCTAGGATCGCACGCAAAATAACTTCGCTCTAAGTCTTCGCGCTCATGGGAGAGGTAAAGAGAGGGTAAACAAAACCGGGAAGTTATTTTGCCTGTGATCATTAGCCGGCCACGTCGATCGGCTTGCAATAATGGGTTGCAAAAAGTTCAACCGTTGTGACAAGAATTCGCGGCAGATGGCGAAAAATGGCGTGTCAATACTCGTTGCCCTCGACCGAGTTGGCGCAGCGAGCGGTGAGGAGCCCTCCCCGGACGCTGTCGCGTCCGACCCTCCCGAACCGGGAGGGTGATGATCAAAATGGCTTTGTGAGAAAGGGAACAGTGCTTTGTCAGGTCTTAGAATTGGGGTTGTGTGCCGTTGGCTTCGCCAGTGCGGGTCGGCAATACACGACGCTCATGTACACTGGCACAGCCAGTGGCATCCCAAAATTAAAACTTGACACGGCAATAGAATAAAGAACCGCACGACTGCGAGTAGCGGGAGAATTCCACGTGGGACGGCCATCCTTGGCCGTCATTTTGTCGGGAAGAGACTGCCCGACCTACTGCAAATGACCTCACTACCAATTTTCTGTGGAACGAACGTAAGCGTTCACGGGTTATCAATGCGTTGCCCACGTTTTTAGGGGGTCAGGCACATTTTCGGCGGCTCATGCGACGTTCACGTACCAATTATTGGGCCGAAAATGAGCCAGACCCCGACTCGTGAACTGTTACGGAACGAACGCGTTTTGATCGATCATGGCTAAACACACGATTCGCGAAGAAATGAAATGGGTGGTGCTCTTTGTCGGCGCGATCTGGGTCGTGTTTTTGCTGAATTGCCTGCCACTGCCAATCAATTTAAACGATTATGGACTTCGCCCTCGGACGTTATGGGGCCTGGAGGGAATATTTACGGCGCCGTTTCTGCATCGCGATATTTGGCACTTGGTCAGCAACACGGTCCCGTTGTTTGTCTTGCTCAGCTTGCTGGCCGGATCGAGAGCCGCGTCGCATTGGGTGGTGATCTCGCTGGTGACGTTGGGGGGGCTGTTGTTGTGGGTGGGGGGGCAACCGGCTATTCACATCGGCGCGAGCGGCTTGGTTTTTGGGCTGATCGCGTATCTCATTTCGGCGGGCTTTTTCGAGCGGCGTCCGCTATCGATTTTGATATCGGTCGTCGTCGGTGGCGCTGTACGGAACGACGTTGTTCTTTGGCGTATTGCCGCGACCACAAAGCGGAATCTCGTGGGACGGGCATCTGTTCGGTGCCCTTGCCGGAATCGCCGTCTCGTACGCTTCGGCTCGCCTACAACGGGCGAATTCTACTCGCGACACTCGCTTGGAAGCCAAGCCGAAAGAGGCGACGTAGTGGATCTCATCGGCAACCAGGATCTCAACCGTCGTACCGAAAGTCACTCCCGCGAAGCCTGTGCTCGCAGACGGTTGAAAAATGTGTGCGCAAATGTTTATTGAAGCGGAGCAAGCTGCCCGGTAATAATTCGCGGTGAGGATGCCGAAGCAACCGGACGGCTCGCGCCGTTCCGCTACTTTTTCAGCCGCCCGGTAATCCGCCGCGTAGATGCCAACGCAACCGGACGGCTCACGCCGTTCCGCTACTTTTCCAACGGCCTGTTAGGGGTGCCAGTGCACTACTGGGCTTCCATGACCCCCTCGGTCAATTCGATTTTCTGAAAGTCCGCGGTATCGTCGAAGGAGCCGACACCGATCCGACCGACGCGAAAGGTCGTGTCCTTGGCCGTCATCGCCGCCTGGGCCATGTCGTCGAAATAGACCTCAACCAAGCCGGAGGTTGGATTCCGTTTGAGGCGGACGCGATGCCATTGGTCATCCCATTTTGTACCGCCGCTGGTCATCGTGCTGATCTTCGTGCGGTCGGCTTCATTCACGATGAAGATCTGATTCGCGTGCTCATCCATTTGTTTGCCGAGATGCACGTAGTAGTAGTGGCTTTTGTCTTGAAAATCGAAAAACAGGCAGACATCGCGATGGGCGTAGTCGGCCTGTGTGCTTTTGCAGATGACGTCCAATTGAAAACTGCCGCCAACCTCACGTTTCCACAGTGCGATGTGCAGCGGGCTGCGAAACGGCGGCTGGTAGTTGGATTCCTTTTTAACAAGCCGCAGTTCGGTCGCTTTGGCCAGTTCGGCCGCCTTTTCGACCTGGACGAACTGCCATCCGTCGTCGAGAAACTCCCATTGGGCCTGGCCCTCCGGCGAAGTAAATTCCGCCGTGGTGATCTTTGTTTTGGCCGATGGATCTTGAGCCCTCGCGCTGCAAGCGTACCGAGCCGACAACGACAACAACCCCGCTGCAGCGACGATCTTCGCAATTCGCCGCAGCATTCGATTTGGCTCGCCTTGATTCGTTCCGTTCATTTCATTGCACCTTGCGTCGATTGAGTGAACGTGTCAGTTCCAACAATGTATCTTGACCGCGAGCTCAGTGGTTGTCGAGTCCTCGAATTCGATCGAGACGTGCAGTTCTTGTTCGTGGCTTTTGGCGCAAGTCGCCTGATCGCCTTGGACGGATATCAGGACTTCGTCAGCCAATTCTGACGGAGTTTCGATCTGCAATTCGGCCGCCGCGCGACACTCGGCCGACGTGACCTTAAACCGCTGGCCGTTTTCCGATCTCAGCCGGATGCGAGCGGTGCGCGTGGACTGTTCGCCGGAGCCGCTCAAGTCAATCTCCGGCGGCCAAGCGGAAACTGACGGCACCGCGATTCCTGAAAAAGGCACCGTGACCAATGCTGCAGCGGGCGAGTTCGTTTTGATTTCGACGCTGCCCGCAAGCGGGCCGAGCGAATTCAAGCCAGCGTCGCCAGTTTCCAATGTCACGCGCAACAGTTCTCATCGAAGCCGATCGGCGTCAAGTCACGAATGTTCAAGGACTGCACCACGCTCACGCGATCGGTTACTTTTTGAGCCGCGGCGACGAATCGTGGGTCCGAACACGAGACGGCTGTGACTTCACCCGTCGCGGCATCGTCCCCTTGAAACGTGACGATCAGTTCGGCGCGAGTCTTTCTCCCGATCGGCGCCGCACCCAACTCGAGTCGTTTGGGTTCGATGAAAATTCTCGGCTCGTTGTTCCCCGAGATCGTCAGCATCATGTACGGATACGACGGATCATTTGTCTCGACGGAGATATTGTTTTGAAACGGCCCAGGGTGCCGCGCATTCCGGATATCGTAGCGGGCGACAATTTTTCCCGTTTGTCCTGGTGCAATTGCGGGAATGGGTTGATCGACAGTGATGCAGCCACAGTCCGGGAAAATATCGCCGAATTCCAATGGCTTCTTCCCTACGTTGCGAACCGAAAATCGAAAAAACACCACATCCTTGGTGACGACCAGTCCATAGTCGATGAATAATTGCTCAAACTGCAGGGCCGGTGCGTCGGCGTTCTGGCGTTGGGGTCTGAAGACGAATCCAGGAGGCTGACGAGCTTCCAACACCTCGCCCGTCCATCGAGCTTTCAGCTCGGCCAGCGGGATCAACCGCCGCCAATCCGTCAAATCCACCACGAGCTGCCCATTTTCGGGGCTGTGCTCCGCGACAACATACAGGTCCGGGTTTCGCAGGCGAAGAATCAACGCGCCGTCCGCTTCACTCAATTTCTCCAACGGCAGCGTAAGCAATGTAGAATTTAGACCTTGAGCCGAAAGGAACTTCATCAGTTCGTTCCAGGTCGGTTCTACCGACGGCTGAATACCGTTCAAGACCATGTCGATCGAACTTGGCACGCCGTTCAATCGCAGCATTCGAAGGCGAAACGATGGCCACTTCGGACATCGTTGGCTTCGAGTGCGGCAGTCCGTTGCAGCGTCCGAGCACGCTCGAATCCCCGCCAACTAACGATCGCCATCGAAACCAGTCCGATCAGCAGCGGAATCAGGATTCTTCCAGCGCGATTCATACTTATTCCTTGCGATTGCCGTGGCGATGCCGGCCGGTCCACCGAACGACAGCCGATACCAAAATGCTGGCGGCACCGGCTAACAACAACAGCCGCCGCAGGACTAACATTACATCGATCTGGCGGGCCGGTGCGTTGGCCGCGAAACTGGCGGCTTGCTTGTGACCGATGGCCACCGATTGGCCATTTCTACCGCTACGGTATCGCTGCGCAGTCCGGCGATCGGTGATTTGATCTCCCGACGTCACACCGATGTATTCGGCGGTGAATGCGGAATCCTTAAGGGGCTCATTCACCTGTTGTGATTCAAAGCGAATTTTCCGCGAGATGGATTTGTTTTCATCGTCGTGGCGGACCTCAAGCTGCAGCGATTCCGGAAGCCAGATGCCTTCGATCCTTTGATAGGAGTATTCGCAAGTGGTCTCCGCCAACGGACTGACGTCGTGATAACGGATCAAACTGCCGGACTTGGCGAGGTCAAACGACCACTCGCTAAAGATACTCGCGACCAGGGCGTTGGATTTCCTTATCTCAACCACATCTCCGTTTTGACGGAGGTTTACCGGAGTGCGTTGATCTGCGACCTCGCGACGCAGCGACGCAATGACTTCAGCCGTGGGTCGGTCGCCCAATTCGAACCGTAAGACCGGCATCAAGGACTTCTCGATGACTTGCGGATCCACTGTCGAGACCAAATCGATCTCCCAATGGCCCGCCGTGACTGAACCTTTCCACATCGGGGGGTGTAACCATAACTCGCCGACCACCAACTCCGAACGCAGGGAGTCGTCCGTCGCGTCGTTGGCCTGCGCGGCGGAGTGCTCGACGGCGATTGAGACTCGCCGGGAGACGTTGTCGACGCTAAAGATTGCCGCTTCCGGGCCAAGCGATTCGGCGAGCGCCGCTGAACTACGCGACTCGCACGTCGCCTTGCCCTGCCAATACAGAATCGACTGTTGGTTGGCCTGCCGCGCGATCTCGATTCGATCGAAGGTCGCCAAGTCGTCCTCGGTTCGCGTGACGGCGCCGGCAATAAGCACCGCTGCTAGGACCATGCTATTCATTTTTTGATCTCCGCAGCGGTCAGCGAATCAAAGTCGGCGCACGCCACAACCACGTCGTTCACGACGTACACCACCAGCGGCGTCTCGACCACCCAGCGAAACGTGCTCGTCAAGGCGGTCTCGACGGGCGGTGTGTCCGATTCGAATATCTCAGGGTGTTCCACGCGCAATGGCGGTTCGCGGCTAGTCACCACGTCGACAAAACAAACTCGAAATGTCGGGCCCGCGTTGAAGGCACTCATCCCTTGGGCCACGAACCGTTCGATGATCTGGTGGCAATGGCTGCAGTCGGCCGTCCTAACATCACGACCCAACTTCCGGTCCGAAGCTGCTGGCCCTCTTTGACATGGTTCGCCAGGTCGAACGGCCGGTCGATCAGTTGTCGAGGGTCGATCGCGTAAAACGTTCGCTCGCCGCCAGACGGTTCGCCGCCAAATTGTTGAAACAGATCACTGCCCGTCAACCGCAACGCGTCCCAATGTTGCATCGAAGCGATAAGTCCGGCGCCGCCCAACAGCGTGATCGCCGCAAAACAACTCGTAGCGAGCCACGACATCGATTTATTACCGGATCGAGCATATCGCCTGAACGGCATCCAAAAGGCCGCCTGAACAATGCCGATGTCCATCAAGAAAACCCACAGCGGATCGACGGACACATTCCCGAAGCAGCCGCAAGATTCGGCGCCCCGCCAAGCCTGAAACCCGCTGACTCCCGCGAAGATCGTAAAAACAAAGATCGTTAGCAAGCGGCTCAACCGTGGAGCGATTCCCGAGATAAGAAGCGTGCGAAAGACGATCTCGGCCTGAATCTGAATCGCTTCCAGAGAATGGCTTGTCAGCCAAGCGTGCCCCTGAA
>CAWDMH010000030.1:0-38404 GCA_963803365.1 uncultured Planctomycetaceae bacterium | reverse complement strand
ACCGCAAGAAACTGGAGGCGATCCGCTCTCGGCTAAGCGATATCTCTTGGTGGATGCGGCTGTTGAGCCAGAACATTGCTCAGCGGGCCAATCGCGAGGACGAAGAAGTCGGCAAGTTCTGGCAAGCTCGCTACAAGGCGGTACGGCTGCTGGACGAAGCTTCGCTGCTGGCTTGTGCGGCGTATGTCGATCTGAATCCGATCCGAGCGGCGATGGCCCAGACGCTGGAGACAAGCGAGTTCACGTCGGTGCAGAAGCGGATTCAGAGCATCAAGTCGGCAGCCAAATCGAAAGGCTCGAGTCAACAGACGGCGGAAGCCGCCGACGGCTATCTTGCTCCGCTGGAGATCAACGAGCGGAAGGACAAACTCGGTCCGTGCTGCCATACCGATGGTCGTCGCTGCAGCGATAAAGGATTCCTGCCGATGCCGACGGCGGCGTACGTCTCGCTGTTGGCCTGGACCGCGCGGCAACTGCGGGCTGGCAAGCATGGCTCGACCCCGTCGAAGATGCGTCTAGTCTTTGAACGTTTGGGGATCAGTGGCGAGATCTGGTGTGAGTTGGTCAAGAACTTCGGGCGACTCTTCTACGCCGTGGCCGGCAAGCCCCACGAGATCGACGCCCGCCGCTCTCGCGACGGCCGCCGCCGGTACAAAGCCAAGCGGCAAGCGCGAGAGTTGCTCGCCGCCTGAAGCTCCACGCATCAAGCGAAGCCACCGTCCGGTACCGCACGTCCTCGACGACTTCACGCAACGGACTCACCCAAGCGTATCTGTTCGCCGAACACGGCCGGCGATTCGCAAGTATGTCACTCACTTCACCGCTCGTGGGCGACTCTCTGCAAAGCCGTTGCGCTGGCGGCATTCCGTCGTCCTTTCCGGTCTACGCATTCAACGGGTTTTAAAGCGTGCCGACCAGCATGGCTGCACCGCTAACTGCAATCGCAACGCTCGGCGGAATAATCTGCCGTGTCCCTTTCATGGCTCTCCCCTTTCATGCCTCCTGCCCTTTCTGTTGACCGGTTAGTCCATGCTTGACCGGCCCTGATGCGTGGATCGCATTTCTGCCCGCCAATACGTTACCCATCGTGGTTATCTTGAGCCGCGAAACAGGGCACGCCATCAAACATCCGGAGATTTCTCGCTCCACCGCCATCCGCCGTCCGACTGAAATGCTGTGTCCCCTGGTGTCCCTGGTGTCCCCCTGGTGTCCCTGGTGTCCGGAAATTCCAGGCGCGAACGGTCAGGGATATACGCGCCAGGAGTGTAAACAAAGCCTTGCGAACGCCATCGCGTTAATTCTTCATTCTCACACAGTATTATTATTTAGCATTATTTAGGCGAGGTGCGCAAGCGGCTCGGTAAATCGCCGTGTGGATGCCAACGCAACCGGACGGCTCGCGCCGTTCCGCTACCTTTTTCAACGGGCTGCTTGGACATCATTGGGATGTCGCTGCCGCGCCGACTGGGGTTTGCACGGCGTGGTGGCTGCACGAGTGTCCAGGCGAAGTCGCATGGTGGTCGACCAGCGGCCGTGCGGGTCGCCAACGACGCGCCAATGCGGCACCACCACGACCGATTGGTGGACGAGTTCAAATCCGCCCTCGGATTGGCTGACCGTTTCGATGGGGAACGTCCAGATGTCCGCCGGTTGATGCCACTCGAATTCGACGTCGATCCCTTGCCATTGATCGCAAAGTCCCAGCGTTCAACCGCGGGCAAGTCGAGTTGCGTCTGCAGCGGTCCGAGTTGCCGATCGGCGATGTGAAAGAAACAGTCATCGGCGCCTGCCGGGAAGCCCTGCGAAATTGAATCCAACGCCAAACGTCCATGCCGACCAAGCGCTCAAGCCCTCGATCAGGTAGGCGATTTCCAGCGCGTTGCTGCCTGTGTTAAGCGTCACGCCCTCGGTACCCGCCACGTTGCGGCCGTCGACGGTCCCGGTGCGCTTCAATTGGATTTGAACGCGTTCGGGATTTTGGCGAATCTTGCTTTGGTACTCAGCTCCCTCAAGTTCGCCCAATCTGCAGCCTCATTGTTGGCGACTTGGGCCAGCGACGTCGCTTCGGGCCAGAAGTGATCGACGTAAGTATGCGTTTGCCGATCGTATTGCAAGCGATGTTCCAATCCCGGTTGCTTGAACACGACTCGGTCGTGAATGCTGGCCGTCGAGTCCGCTTGGGCATCTTGGCCGGCTTGGACCTGTTGATGATAAGCCTCGGGGCGGCGCATCATGGTCGCCAACAAATTCAGACCGATCGCTCGAACATCCAGACCGTACATTCTGCCGCCGATGCTGGGCGCCAACCAAACCACCATTTGATCGGAGGCGAGTCGTATTTCCGTCTTGGCGTCAAAGTTGTAGTCGTCCGCGGTCGCTTCTACCCAGGTCGTTTTTTGCCGTTGCGCTTGTTCCAACAGGGTTTCTGCCCGGATCAACTCGTGATACACCGCGTGCCGCAAATGAGGAAGGTACAATCCGCCGAACGCTCCGTGCCAATAATGACAGTTGCACTGGCCCCGATACAGACGTTGCCGCGCCGGGTCGACTTGCTGCCGATCGAGGCCCTCCTGTTCGGCTTGTTTCAATAGGTCGCTGACGTGCATCATTTGCGCGTACATTTCGTTGGCCTCTTCGTATTTGACCTTGAAATTCCGCCAGATTCCGCCGTTACAAACGGTCGAATCGCGGGCCAGCGCGGATCGCCGTGCATTTGGTGAACCATCGATTGGTAGGCAAGTTGCCGATCGACAGGCAACGACCATTCCGTCATTTCGCGGTAGCTGGCATCGGCAAATAGATCTTGCCGATCGGCGGGGTCTGATCGATCGCCTGACCGAGCGTGATGACGTGCAACCAATCTTGGTTCGCCTGCAGTTGCTCGAGAAATTCTTCAACCAACCATCGTCGTAGACGGTTGTGGGTTTTGCGCCACGTCCCAACTTCTCGCCGTCGTCGGCAAAGACAATCACCGAGCCCGGATGAGTTTCGGCTTGTCGCCTAAGACGTCGATGGATTGCTGCGGGTCGGCGAACGGAATTAGATATCGCAGTTGCTCGCTGCCAGGAAACACCTTCAGAATCCGGCCGGAGTCCTCGGTCGCAAAGTATCCAATCAAATCGTCCCCGTTCAGGCCGGCACAGCCGAAGTGGAAATCGTCCAGCACCGTGTATTCGATATCTGCGTTAACCAAATCGCTGGTCAATGCCGATTCCCAAACTCGCTCTGGAATCCACATGCCTCGCACGTGAGCATTGAATCGTCGTGACAACATCTGCGAGTACTGCGTGATCTGTCCGATGCGGTCGCGGCGGAGAGCATGGTCAGATCGTTCGTATACGCGCCGCCCAAGATTTCGATCCGGCCACGGGCGACCAATTCCGCGATGCGGTTCAGATAATCACTACCGTTTCGTTGCAACCATTCCATCAGCGAGCCGCTGGTGTGCAGGGACATGCAAATCCCTGGATACTGTTCGAACACATCCAGGAAGGGTCGGTAGCTGTCTTCGTACGCTGCCCGGAACACCTGGTCAAAATTGCCGATCGGCTGATGATTGTGCAACACTAGGCAAAATCGTACGTTCGGTTGGCTCATTGGATAGAATCGTGTTCGATGAGGTGGAGTCATGGTGCCGATGCTGCGATTGTACGAAAAGCAGCTGGATTCGCAAAAGCCAATTCCACTGAGTTCCAGCTTTACAGACTGTTGAAAAAACGTGTGCACGAGTGTTTCTTGAAGCGGAGCGGAGCGAGCCGCCCGGTAATTCGCGTCTGGATGCCAACGCTACCGGACGGCGGGATGCCAACGCTACCGGACGGCTCGCGCCGTTCCGCTACTTTTTCAACGGGCTGTTGGGATCGCACCCAAAATAGCTTCGCCCTATTGCTGTGTCAGGTCTTAGAATTGGGGTTGTGTGCCACTGGCTTCGCCAATGCGGGTCGGCAATACACGACGCTCATGTACACTGGCACAGCCAGTGGCACCCCAAAATTAAGTACTGAAAGTGCAATAGGTCCTCTTTCCCACGCGAGAGGCTAAGTGAGGGTCAACAAAATCGGGAAGTTATTTGTCGATCGATCCTCACTTGGCGTGTACGCGTTCACGGGTTACCGACGCGTTGCCCACATTTTTAGGGGGTCAGGCACATTTTCGGCGGCTCATGCGAAATTCTAGTACCAATCATTGGGCCGAAAGTGAGCCAGACCCCGGCTCGTGAACTGTTACCTTGGCGTGTATCGTTTTCCCACGTTCGGTTCGTTCGATGACTTCGATCTATCTCGATAACAATTCAACCTCGATGATCGACCCTGCGGTCGTGGAGCAGTTTCGAGCTGATCTGGCGAATCATTACGCGAATCCGGCCAGCCAACATGCACTGGGGCGAACCGCTCGGAAGATCCTGGAGGCCACCCGGCAGGATCTGCTCCGACGGCTTGGTGCGTCCAGCCGAGACCGCTTGATCTTCACTAGTGGCGGCAGCGAATCGAACCACATGGCGGTTTTTGGATTGACCGGTCCTGCCGGCAGCGACGTGGTCGTTTCCTCGATCGAACATCCCAGCGTGATTGAACCCGCGAAATGCCTTCGTCAACAGGGCGTCGATGTCCGAATCCTGCCAGCGGACCGCACGGGAGTTTGGCGGATCGATCGGCTTGCGGACGTGGTTGACTCACGGACCTCGCTCGTGTCGCTGATGCTGGCGAACAACGAAACCGGCGTGGTGCAACCTATCCATCGCGCTGTGGAAATCTGTCGGGCTGCGGGAGTCCCGCTTCACACCGACGCCGTGCAAGCGGTCGGTAAGATCCCCGTCAGTTTTTCAGAGTTGGGTGTCGATGCGTTATCATTTACAGCCCACAAATTTCATGGGCCGCGTGGCATTGGCGGGCTGCTGTTGCGCCAGCATCTGACATTTCAATCGGTCTGGGGCGGCGGCACGCAACAATTCGGCTTCCGCCCCGGTACCGAGGACGTCGCCTTAGGCGTGCAATGGATTTGGCGTTGAGTAACCGAGAAGCCGACGCCCGCGCAGGCTCAACCAAACTAAAGTCAATGCGTGAGGAGTTCGAATGTTATCTCCGCGACCAGCTCGACGGCGTGACGATGATCGGCAGCGCCACGATCGCCTTCCGCAGACGATTTGCGTCGCGTTTGAAGGTGTCAACCGACAAGCCTTGATGATGGCGGCCGACTTGCAAGGCATTGCCATCGCGACCGGATCTGCATGTGCCAGCGGATCCAGCGAGCCGTCGCCGGTGCTGCTGGCTATGGGTCTGCCGGAGGAACTGGTGGACTCTGCGGTTCGAATTAGCTTTGGATTCTTCAATGGCAGGCTGAGTTGACTTTGGCTGCGGAAAAGATCGTTAGTCTAGTGCGAAAACTGCGTGCAAAACCGGCTGCTTTCACCCTCCGGTAGCCCTCGCGTTTGGCGCGGAAAAGTGATAGAATCTGAGTTCAAAATTACAGCTCTAAACTGCCCCGCTTTTATCGCTTTTTTCGCATCGAATTTGGGGCAATCTGTCATTGCGATGGCGTGAGATTGTTCGTTCGGTCGTGTCGTTGCTGACCATTGAGATTTTGGATTCGATTTGCGTGGATACTACCTTTAGGATTCCGGGGGGCAGCCGATTGGCATGCCATTTTCGCGGTCGAATCAACTGTCGTGGCGGCCTAACGGTTTTGTCGGCGACCATCAAACGGCGATGCTCCGATGGCTGGCTGAGGGTGAAGTAGAGCAACTGATTCGATTCCAGCCGATCTTTGTCTACGGTCCCGCCGAATCCGGCAAGACTTTCTTAGCGACGATCTTAGCTGAGAAGATTCTAAGCCAATCGGACACGAACGACGCTACGAGCAAACGTTGTTTCCTCAACGCTGCCGACTTGGATCGACGCATTCGCCACGCAGTCGTTGTTGATTCACTGGAGTCGACGTTGTCTGCTCTAGTTAAATTGCCGCTGCTCGTCGTCGACGAGGCGCATCGGTTTTCAACGAGTGAATTGGTTGACCGCTCACTTGCCACGCTGGTGGAACGCAGACTCGAGGCGAACAAGCCGTCGTTGTTTTGTGGATCTATGTCCCCTTGGGAGATGAGCGAGCGTGGACCTCGATTGGCGGCGCCTTATCGCCGGGCTGGTTGATTCGTTTAGGGCTTGCGTCGCCGCCGATTAAGCAAAGCCTGTTGCACGAATTCGTCAAGGATCAAGATTTCTTGGTCGAAGCGCGTGTCTTGGCGTGGCTGTCTGAGCCCTCATGGCTTTCAGTCCCCGGTTCGATCGATTTGATTTTGCGAGTCCGGCGACAGCACCCGAGCGAATCCGTGTTGACCATGGATCATTTCGTTGATTTTCAAGGTTCAAATTCAACGTCGCCAAGACGGGCGGCAAAAATCGTTTTTCGCTCGGTCGGCAAATCGTTCGACGTCAAACCACGCGACATGACCGGCGCTTCTCGGCGACAGTCGCTGGTACGAGCTCGCGGTATCGCCGTGATTTTATTGCGTGACTTGTTCCGTTTCACATGGCAACAAATTGCCGAGTTAAGCGGGCGAAAAGATCACTCTACGGTGATGCACGCCTATGCCAAGACCTCTCATGATTTGCTCGACGATGTAAAACTAGCGGCTTGTCTTGAGTCACTGAAACTTCAACTTGCCCAAGAGTTAACGTTGCTGAATTAAAGGTTTGATCGCTCTTGATTCCTGTGGGGAAAAGATGTTCGTTTGAGGTCGGAAGTTTGTTGGCGTGTTTCCGCCATCGCGATGGTCGAACCTGAAATGTTTGTCTCTTCAAGCTTTGGACCTTCCGCTGACGGTCGGTCACCAGTCTATGAACGGGGTTTCGACATCGCATTGTTTCGTAAACACTGAGACGCCAGCGAGTTAGGCGTCAACGATCGATTGCTTGGCCGCGCGTTATTAACTACTACAAATAGAAAAAATACTAGAACAGAAGGCACGTCGAGTGAAAGTAACCATCCAACGCGAATCGTTCTTTCAAGTCTTTCAACTTGCCGCCGCTGTGGCACCGACGCGCAGCCCCAAGCCGATCCTGCAAAACATCAAATTGGACGTCAGCGGCGATCAGGCCATCATGATGGCGACCGATCAGGAACAAGGCGTTCGCTTGAATGTCCCGGACGTTGAAATACAGACACCGGGTGCCGCGGTGATCCCCGTTGGCCGAATGGCGTTGATCTTGCGAGAAGTGAACGATGATTCGTTGCTGATTGACGCCTCAACCGAGAAAACGATTGTCCAAGGCCAGCGTAGCCGATTTGAGTTATCAGGTCAGAATCCGGACGAGTTTCCCGAGGTTGCGACGTTTGAGGAAAACGACTATTACGAGATTGCCGCAAATGTGTTTCGCGAGTTAATTCGCAGGACGTTGTTTGCCACCGACGCGGAAAGCAGCCGTTACGCACTGGGTGGCGTGCTGTTGGAGTCGGATACGGAATCGATAACGGCTGTGGGAACGGACGGTCGGCGGATGGCCAAGATGGAGGGCGTCGTTCATCGGGTGGGGAACCCGGCAAGCAGCGTGGCGACCATCGTCCCGGCTCGGGCCATGCAATTGATCGAGCGGATGCTGCCGACCGACGACACCAAGGTCCACTTGCGCCGCGGATGAACGATTTGCTGTTGCGGGACCCACGGGGAGTTT
The DNA here is from genome assembly GCA_963803365.1 of uncultured Planctomycetaceae bacterium. GTDB lineage: Bacteria > Planctomycetota > Planctomycetia > Pirellulales > Pirellulaceae > JANMEB01. Next base: position 30,740 of record CAWDMH010000030.1, on the reverse strand, counting down.
TTTATACGCGATTGGTCGAGGGCCGATTTCCAAAGTGGCGGGAAGTGGTGCCTAAACGCATGACAGCAATCGCATCGAAATCCCTGTGGGGCAGTTGTTCTCAAACCTCAGACAAGCAGCGATCGTCGCCAGCGAGGAAAGCCGAGGCGTCGACTTTAACTTCAAGAACGGAACTCTAGTGTTGTCGGATACGACCGCCGAGGTGGGCCAGTCGCGAGTCGAAATGCCGGTACCGTACACGGGCGACGAATTGACGATATCGCTCGACCATCGTTACGTCGCCGATTTTCTAAAGGTGCTTCAGCCGGACAAGGTCTTTACGCTGGATATCGCCAACGAAGATCAAGCGGCCTATTGCACGACCGATGACAAGTACGGATATGTCATCATGCCGCTATCCCGAGATCGGCGGTGACAGATCATGGACGACGCATCCAGGAAAAAACTTCAAGCCGAATTAGACTTTGCCGACGTTTGCCACAACGTTCAGTCGACGGCAACGGTATCGGGCGGAGCCCAAGAAGGCCTCATCGTTAGTGAACCGGTTGGTGAGTTTGCGTGGCATCGCCGCCGAACAATCGACGACCGAATTGGATAGACATTGGAGCAGGCTGGTCGGTGAACCGTTCGCGGCCCGCACGAAAACCGGTGCCATCCGGCGCGGGACGCTGGAAATCATCGTGGAGACCTCTGCGGTCTTGCAACAGTTGCAATTCCGACAGCAAGAGTTGTTGACGGCGATCCAAGACCAACTGCCCCAATACGCGATCGTTAAGTTTCGCATGCGGGTCGGCCCTATCCATTAGGCAGAAACGAGAGTTAAGGGGTCAGAAGTCAATTGTGCGAAGCACCCGGAGGGCCGTTCCGGCAATTGACTGCTGACCCCTTAACGCACCCGCAAACTAAATAGTAACAACGCACTAGCCCGACAAACGATGGACCCAATCGATGAACAGCCAAATCAACGAAGAAAAAAAGGAGCCCTCGCGAACTCCCAAGGCCGAATATCGCCCGGAAGACATTCAACTGTTGACCGACCTGGAACACGTTCGCGAGCGGCCGAGCATGTACATCGGCGACACGACGCCGCGCGGCCTGCATCACCTGGTGTACGAAGTGGTCGACAACTCGATCGACGAGGCCATGGCCGGCTTTGCCAAACACATTCACGTGACGGTCAACACCGACGGCTCGGTGACTGTCGAAGATGACGGCCGCGGTATCCCGGTCGAACGCCACGAACAGCTCAGCGGCGAATTGGAGCGCGACGTCTCCACGCTGGAAGGCGTGATGACGGTCCTGAAGTTCGGCGGCAAGTTCCAGAAGGGAGCCTATCAAACCTCCGGGGGCTTGCACGGCGTCGGCGTGACCGTCGTGAATTTTCTCTCCGAATGGTGCGAAGTCGAAGTCTGCCGCGACGGGCACGTCTATCAACAGGAATACGAACGGGGCATGCCCACGGGCGACGTGCGCGCGCGTTGGCGCCAGCGACCGAACGGGGCACCAAAACGACTTTCAAGCCCGATCCGCAGATCTTCCCCAATACCAAGTTCGACTACAGACACGCTGTACAAGCGGCTGCAGGAATTGGCGTTTCTCAACCGCGGCGTGCGGATCGTCTTTCAAGGACGAACGCAACGGCGAAGGCGATACAGTTCTAGTACGAGCGCGGCATCATCGAGTTCGTCGAGTACCTCAACCGCGCCAGCGACGCGCTGCATCCCGACGTCATCTACCTCAGACGGAGAAGCCGAAGGCGTCGGCTTTGAAATCGCCATGCAGTACACGGGCGAATACACCGAGAACGTGCACTCGTATGTGAACAACATCCACACGCACCGAAGGCGGCACGCACGTCTCCGGCTTCCGCACGCGCCCTGACCCGCATCGCTGAACAACTACGGCAAGAAAGAACAACCTGTTCAACGATCTGGCCCTGACCGGCGAGGACTTTCGCGAAGGGCTTGACGGCCGTCATTTCGCATGCGCGTCCCGCAGCCGCAGTTCGAGGGGCAAACGAAAACCAAGCTCGGCAACAGCGAAGTCGAGGGGATCGTCAACTCGGCCGTGGGCGACTTTCTGGCCAAATACCTGGAAGAAAACCCCAAGACCGCCAAGATCATTCTCCGCAAAGGGCATGCTGGCGGCCGAGGCCCGCGAAGCCGCCCGCAAGGCCCGCGAATTGGTCCGCGACGCAAAGGCGGCCTTGGCCGGCGGCGGCCTGCCCGGCAAGCTCCGCGATTGCACTCAGCAGCGAAGTGGAAAAGTGCGAGCTCTACCTGGTCGAGGGCGATTCGGCCGGCGGCAGCGCCGAAGGCGGCCGGCTGCGCGAATACCAGGCGATCCTGCCGTTGCGCGGCAAGATCATCAACGCTTACAAATCCCGCGAAGACAAAGTCCTGGCCAACGAAGAAGTCCGAGCATCATCGACGCCATCGGCAGCGGCATCGGCGACGATCAGGACTTGTCCAAGCGCCGCTACAACAAAATCATCATCATGACCGACGCCGACGTCGACGGCTCGCACATCCGCACGCTGTTGCTGTGCTTCTTCTATCGACAGATGTATCAGTTGATCGAACACGGACACGTTTACGTCGCTCAACCGCCGCTGTTCCGCGTCAAGACCAAGAAGGAGACCTACTACGTCCAAACCGAAGACGAAATGAAACGACAGTTGTTGGATCGCGGCCTGGAGGACGCGGTGTTAGATCCGGGCGACGGGCGGCAGATTCTAGGCGCCGATATCCGGCGGCTTTGCGGAGTACTCAGCGGCATGGACGAAGCGATTCTGGCGTTGGAACGTCGAGGGATCAGCCTCCGCGTAGTCACACCATGCGGATGAACTTCGAGACCAATCGCTTGCCGATCTATCACGTCTTCGTCGGCAGCGAGGAACACTGGTTCACCACGCGCAGTGAAATGGAAGAATTCGCCAAGTCGCAAGAAACAGCCACCCCGGCCACGCCTGGAACCGTGGAATCGAACAATGGTTCACCGCCCACGGCCATTCAGTTTCAGATCCACGAACTTCACGAAGTCAAAACGATCAATTCGGGGTTGCAAGAGCTGTTGAAGATGGGATTCGACATCGAATCGCTAATGGCGCAGGAACGCACCGGCTCGAGAACGCTCGCTACACGCTGCGACGAGGAGACAGCGAAATCGGCTTGGAGGATCTTCGCAATCTGTTAGCGGCGGTCCGCTCCGCCGGCGAGAAGGGCTTGCAAGTCACGCGATTTAAAGGGTTGGGCGAAATGAACGCGGAGGAGTTGCGCGATACGACACTCGATCCGGCCAACCGCATGTTGCTGCGAGTCAGCATGACCGACGCCGGCAGCGGCCGACGAAATGTTCCGCGTCTTGATGGGTGACAAAGTCGAACCGCGCGGCGAATTCATCGAGAAGCATGCCCTCGAAGTCAAGAATCTCGATGTGTAGGCACGGTCTAAGTGTTCACGGGTTGCTAATGCGTCGCACACGTTTTCGGGGGGCAGGCACATCCGCCTTGGGCGGATTGAGCCAGACCCAGGCTCGGGAACAGTTACGCACGGTGTAAGGATTGCACGCAAAATAACTTCACCCTAAATCCTCGCCCTCACGGGAGAGGTTGAGGAGAGGGTCAACAAAACTGTGAAGTTGTTTTGCGTGCGATCCTGACAGGCTGTAGAAAAATGCGTGGACAAATGCTTATTGAAGCGGAGCGGCGAGCCGCCCGGTAATCCTGTAGAAAAATGAGTGGACAAGTGCTTATTGAAGCGGAACGGCGCAAGCCGTCCGGTAAAACGCAGTGTGGATGCCAATGCAACCGGACGGCTTCGCCGTTGGGCTACTTTTTCAACGGGCTGTCAGCCTGTTTTCTTCGTCTGTCTCTGGATCATCGGGTCGGCAGCAGAGGCCAAACAGACTGCGTCTCCCGCGATCGAACAACTGCGGACGTATTTGAACACGGACCGAAGCGAGCCGCCCGCCGCTGACCGACTGCGAATTCGCTCGCCAGCCGCTCGACTTGTCCGACACAAAACAGGCGATGGCACTCTTGCGGGCCGATCACGCTGCTTGGATACGCCAATCGCGGGCCGCTGAAATGGAAGCCAAAGCAATCGTCGACGGCAACTTGAAGATGCGATTCTTCTACAAAATCTTCGGGGACAAACCGGCGGGCGGCCGCAGCCTTTATATTTCGATGCACGGCGGCGGCAGTGCACCAGCAAGAGTCAACGACCAACAGTGGGAGAATCAAAAGCGACTATATAAACTCGACGAGGGAGTTTATCTGGTGCCGCGCACCGACCGACGCCTGGAACATGTGGCACCAAGAGCACGTCGACCGCATGTTCGCTCGGTTGATCGAGAACTTGATCGTGTTTGAGGACGTCGATCCGAATCGAGTCTATTTGATGGGCTATTCGGCCGGTGGCGACGGCGTCTATCAATTGGCGCCGCGCATGGCCGACCGGCTGGCGGCGGCCGCGATGATGGCGGGACATCCCAACGACGCGAGCCCACTGGGGCTGCGAAACATCGGATTCACGCTGCACGTGGGCGAGAAGGACGACGCCTTTGATCGGAATCACGTAGCTGCCCAATGGAAGGAAAAGTTGGACGATCTTCAGAAGGCCGACCCAAAGGGCTACGTGCACGAGGTCCAAATCCATGCCGGCAAAGGTCACTGGATGGACCGCGAAGACGCCGTCGCGATTCCCTGGATGGCCAAGTTTGTCCGCAATCCGTTTCCCGATCGCGTCGTCTGGAAGCAAGATGACGTGACGCATTCGCGGTTCTATTGGCTGGGCGTCGACAAGGAAAACGAACACGCCGGATCGCTGGTGACCGCCGCCGTTTCCGGCCAAACGATCACGATTGAAAAAGCCGAAGGCGTCACCGCACTCCGCTTCTGGCTCAGCGACCAACTCCTTGACCTCGACCGTCCGGTTAAAGTCATCTTCGGCAACGCACTCTTGTTCGACGGCATCCTCCCCCGCACGCTCGCCACCCTCAGCCAATCCCTCTCCACCCGCGACCCCAAAGCCTGGGCGTCCGCGGAACTAAATCTCGATTTGCGACTCGACGATAGGTGATCTACGCCACGAGCTTGCCCAATCGGAACAACCGATATAAAGCGAATTGGTGGGATTATATCGAGACATTCAGTCGCATGGATTGTGAGGATTCTTGCAGCGGCGACCGATGAGTCGGATGAACGCGTGTTGTAATCCTGCAAATCCTCACAATCCGTCTCGATTGGGCCTCGTCATGAATCAATCGAATTGCTTTGCCGTCCTATTTATTGGCTTGATCCAAATCCTTGGTTCAGCGTCCGCGCAAGATCCCACCGTCGCCACGTCCCCGGCAAGCGATCGTCCGCGCTTGTTCTCCATTGCGGCCACAGGGTCAAATGAACCACAAACGTTTCTCGGGCAAACATTAGGAAGCCCAGAAAATGCGACTCAGGACACGACTGTTCCTTTAGCTTCTAATGAGCCGGTAGCTCAATCAGCAGTCGTTGGTTCCTTTGCTCAGGATGCATTGGGGTCGCCATTAGAACCAGCGATTGTTGGCAGCCATTTACCTTCGACCTCAGGCCGCATTATTGCCTCCGATATTTAACCCAAACAACATGTTCCACGACGAAGTGACCCGCCAGACCAACTTCGGCGCGGCAATTTCAACTCGCGTTCGGAATACCGTTGGATATCCGACCGGTGGTGAACGTTGATCTCGACTTCTTTTATCAGACCGGCGTGGGCAACACTCCGACGACCGTCGCTTTGGACGGAACCAAGGCAGCGCAAGCTGCAGGCAGCTTCAAAATGGCGGCCAACACAACCTCGTTTACCTTCGAATTGCAAAGTGGCGACGAGGGAACCGCAGCAGGTCAGGTGGCGGTGGAGATCGCTGAGACGGATCAGGGTTTGGGGCTGCGCACGGCCTTTGGCCGTGTAACGAGCGACGATGAACTGTTTACGATTGTTGGAGGAACCCTTCCGTCGTTATTTGGCGATTCACGGGCGATCCCAAAGAGCATTATCAGCAACACATTGCCCGCGGGTTGCTACAACTACACGAGCCCAACGCCTCAGTTTGGAATGATGATGTGTCTTGGCGACTGGAGTTCTGCTGTGGCCATTGAGAATCCGATTACCAGCGATATGTCCCTGCCTAGTTCGAGCGACGTTGCGCTAAGCCGCGTGCCGACACTCATCATGAACGCGCGGTATGAAGATCCAACAAGTTTCGAGTCGTTCGATGGGATTCAGTTTTCCGGAATCGTGCGAACGTTTGGGTTTGAGGATGACGCCGGACAAGAGCACTTCGCGACAGGATTTGGCGGCGCCGCGTATGCCCGATATATCACCAACCGGAGGACGCTCAGCAACATCCGGATGGGCGTGATGGGTGGTCGAGGAATCGGTTCGTATCTATTTGGATTAAGCGGCAGTGCCACAGCTGCCGGGCCGATCAATGGGATCTTTCGACCGTTCGACAATTTTGGGAGCTATATCGGGTATCAGCACCATTTCTCCAATAACCTGTATTCAAACGTTGCGTACGGATACGCGTTATCCGATGGATTTCCAGACGCACCTGCCACAGCGCAACGCAAATTCCAGAACGGATGGTTCAATATCTATCGACGGTGGAGCGACACTCTCGCGCTTGGATTTGAGTATCAGTACCTTGGACGGCGGATAACCGACTTGTCCGAGGGAGAAAACCATCTATTCGTGATGTCGATCCAGTGGTCGCCCAAGGCTTCCTCGTCGAAATGCGCGTTGGAGAGGGGCCTAGTGTCCAGTATGGCCGCGCAGAGCCCGTATGCGCCGAACGCGTACGAAAGCCAATCCTGCGATCCTCCCTCGCGCTACAAATCGCTGTAGGAAAGAAATTAGAAAAAAGTCTAATTAGTTTTCTACCTGAATCTGCTTTGGCATTGTCCAGTTATAGGGCATTTCGCGTCGCGTTTACTTAGAATCGCCGCTGAGCCGATCTCATTAGAAGCCGCCCGTGGTTGCAAATCAATTGGCGGTAACTAACATGTCTCAACGAGGAATCATTCTGAAGCGAAGGTCCATTTTCCGAACCTCGGGAGATGCCGATGCCGAGTTCCTGTGGCGGATCGGTTTCCAATCGATGGCCAATCATTCTGTTGGCCGCCCTGCTGGCCGTGCCCACGGCCTTGAGTAATCCCGTGTTGGCTCAAGTTCAGGAACAAAAAGCCGAAATCCCGGGTGCTTTTTTTGAGCAATGGCAGCGAATCAAAACCAACGGCATGAGTGATGTCCCGCCGCCGCCAAACGGCCGGAGACCCTTGATTCCCGCGGGCTTACAGCGCAGTTGGTTCGACGCGGATGCTGCGGACAAAGCCGACCGTGATCAGTTCATCAGAACGGAGAATTTATTCCGACGCGATAGCAATAGTAAGTCTACGGGTGTGGCTGCCGCCACCTTTGTTGGTCCTCATATTGCGGGTCGCACTCGAGCTTTGCTCGTCGACCGATCGAACCCGAATCGGATATTTGCCGGGGCCGCATCTGGAGGGCTTTGGTATTCGGCCGACGCAGCCGAACATTGGCAGCCCATTGACGACCAAGCCATGTCGTTAAGCGTCATGGACATTTGCCAACATCCGGTGAACCCAAAACGAATTTATTATTGTACGGGCGAACCTTGGAGGGACGGAATCGACGGCGGCATACCAGGAGCAGGGATTTTTGAAAGCTTTGATGGCGGTCGACATTTTCTCCCCGTCGGCCCTACGAGTCGGTGGGATGCGTTTCGCTTTTGCTGGTGCATCGATGTCGGTGTTCATCGCGATATCGAGGCCATTTACGTCGGCACCAATACCGGCGGACTGATGAGAAGTATTACCGGGGGCCTTTGTTGGGATTGCGTCCTTGCAGACGGTTGTTCGGTAACAGATGTAATCGTCTTTGATGATGGCTCGGTTCTCGCCGGATGGGCGGGGCACGGCCTTTACTATTCTCACAGTGGAGAACGAGGATCGTTTTATCCTGCCGCGCCGGCTTGCAATCTGCCTCAATTCGACAGAATTGTTTTTGCAAGATGCCCGTCAAATCCATGTTGCGTTTACGCGGCTTTTGGACAGCCGAATGGAGTTAGAGGTTTGGCGGCCATGTTATTTAGCCCCGACGGCGGCGCTGAATTGGGATCCACGCGACGCATCCGGGATTGGCGCTAATTCCCAAGGCCGATACTCCATGATGCTAGGTGTCAATTCAGCGGATCCAAGTCAGGTAGTATGCGGCCTCGGCGGCGGTGACTTGTACCATTCGACCGATTTTCGCGTGCATGGCGCAAGGCTTCCGCTATCGGCGCGGTTGACTTTCACTCGTACGTCTCAATCACGGATGCCACGTTCTTGACTGGAAGCGACAATGGTATCTTTCAACTTGATTGGTCGCAGCTTAATATGCCTCAACCGGCGGTTGGACAATGCAATGGCTACTTTACGAGCCAATTCCTTGGGGGTGATGCGGCAACCGCAACAAGTGGTCCGCAAAAAACGACGCTTGTGATTGGCGGAACTCAAGATAGGGGCATTTGGCTTTTGAATGGATCGACCGAATCCCCTGTTGAACCCACCGATGGAGGAGACTGTCACATTTTTCAATCTGACCCACGCTTTGCCGTAATGTCCTATTTCTTTTTCAGCGCTTATCCCATAAGGCTGACCTGTTCGCTGGATGCAGATCACCCAACATGGGTTGCGCTTCCCCTCCTCAATTCTGATATGAATAACGAAGGTTATAATTATTTTAATCGATACGAGATGAGCCCAATCGACTATCGCGTGCTTTTTTGCAGGACGAACGGTGGATTGTGGCGAACGACGGGGACAACGATTGGCGCATTTTCATGGGCGAAACTTCATAATGGCACGATCACAGATATCTACGCCATTTTGTGCGTGAATAACGAGGGATATTTTGCCGGGAAATCGGCTTCAAGTGGACCACAAAAATCCGAACCGTATTTCATTTCTGATGCGTCGAACCTGGCGGGACGCCCAATTGTTTCATTGATCGGACACGCTCCCATAGACGGCTTTATTACCGCGATCGCGAAGATTGTGCGAATCCAGATTCGATTTTTGTCGGATTCGGAGACTATTCAACGCGACTGCCGGCAGACCCGCGACTGTTTCAAATCAGTCGGGCGACGTCCGGGGATCCTCAGTGGTCCCCGATACAGGGAAATCTCCCGGCGAACCTTCCAATTTACACGATACAGCAGGTTCGCCGAAGCAATGGTACGTGGGTGCTTTTTGTTGGAACTGATTTCGGTGTTTATTATTCTTGTAACGGCGGCAGACGCTGGCACAAACACGACGGTATCCCCAATGCCGCAGTATACCGGCTCAGGGTTTCAAGCGATAGTCGCGCCGTACATGTGTTTACCTATGGCCGCGGGATTTGGCGATTTGAAGTAAACTAAGGACCAGGAGAGAGTGTTGTGCGACTGCATTTTGTGAGTAACTATTTGGAGACTAAGTATGGTTAATATGATGTGCGTAGCTGTGGTATGTTTAGCGACTTGCCTTGCGACGACGAGCGTTTGTTGTGCTCAACCCCAGGTTGGGGTTGAATGTCCGGCAGGCAGTGGAATACATTGTCCGACGGGATGGGGATGTTCAAACGACGAAGGCGGCAGTCCGTTTTGTTGTTCTAACCCAGTTGAATATGGTAGATGTGTAGACGATTGCGCAAAACAATGTCATGGAAATGCGGATTGTCTTCACGATTGCATTGCAAGGTGCAAACAAACCTATTGTAGCGGGAATCCTATAGGACCTTGTTGCCAGACATACTACCCGTGCAATACTTGTTTTGAGCAGGACGTTGTGAGCGGTTGCGGCAACCGATGCCGACGGTTGTTCTTCCGCGGTCGGATGGGGGGCGGCTGCCGGCTTTGTGTACGACGATGTCGTTAACCATCGCCAGGGATAGTGTCCGTGTATTGCAATCTGTCATTCGCCGTTTAGGTCGAGGACAAGTCGAACGCCACTGGCCATCGTCGGAGTTTCCATTTCCATGAAGCTTCCGATGTTGAGCCATTGGCGATCGGCGTTCCATCCGCCGCCACGATTCAGAAAGTCGAACACGCCCTGGAAGTTTGGGTCATCATATTCGTCCGGGAAAAATACGGTCATTTCCCAAGCGTTTCCAGTTGGGTCGAACAGGCCGAAGAAATTGGGGATTCGTTGACCTACAGGAACAAGCTCGGAACCTAGGTTCCCTCCGGCGTCAAATACTGCGAAATGCTTGCATATTTCGATGTCTCCCTGATTCCCCCAAAAAAACGGCGTGCTCACATCGGCCCGGCAAGCATACTCCCATTCGTCCGGCGTTGGAAGTCGAATCCCTGCACGGCCTGGCTGCATTTCAGGACCCTTAGCGCCAAGTTCAAAACAACCGTCGTTGGACAGAGGCAATCGCTGCCGCAACTCCGCGGTAAGTCGATTGCATAGTTCGGCGACATCGACGTACTTGATGCGTGCAGGAAGCAAATTCTCGCGATTTTGATCGTCGTTATTCCACGCCGATACTTCAGCCTCCGTTATCTCCGTCGACGAGATCCATAACGATCGCGGAATCTCGATGAGCTTATTGACATAGTATCGGCGACTCTGGCGGCTGCCAGAACCGCGTTTGAAACTCCCTGGAGGCAATTTGACGAACTCCAGAACGCTTTTGCCGAGTCGAAGATTACACCAAGCGCGATCTTTCGGCGGGATGTCGTCAGGGTTTAGAGGCGGCAAGTCAAGTTTCCATCGGTTTAATGCCCATTTGCAGGCGCTGTGAACTCCTGCAACTGGATCATTGACATATCGCTCGCGAGGCATATCCGCCCAAACTTGGGCATCCGAGCCTAGAGTACCAGGCTGAGCCAAGCCAACGGCGATGATCAACGTGTATCGAACCAAAGAATTCTTACAATGGGCGAGTTCGTTCGCTAACCAAGGCATTTGCGCAAGAAACTATGATGGACAAGCATGAAGTCTGTCTGCGCATCGGGATTGGCTCTGGATTCGCATAACTGCTCCACCAATGACGTCGAATCCAAGCCAAGATCGAGGGAGATCAACACCGGATCCAATTGAGGGACAGTGTGACTCTTGGCAAACTCCTGGATTGCCTGAACAGAATTCATTTTGTCGTGCGACAGGGCAGTCGCCGCGTTTTCAAAATCATTTCTGAGGCTTGGCAATCGATTCAAGATAGCAAGGATGGCGTCGGAATCCTTGGCATCATCAAAAGCCAGGATTGCAAAGGCTGCTCGTAAACTACGTTGATCATTGGATTCATGAACCAAGCGGTGCAGGTCCTTTTTGAGTTCCCAGTAATACGGCCCCGCTTGTCGAAGTCGGTCTGGTACCTGTTCCGCATCGCACGTCAACAGGTGCTCAAACGCCAAGCGTTTGGCTTGTATGTGAAAGGCGATGGCGGACACACAAAGCCCCACGAGCGCAACACAAATCAAGGAAACGACGGCCATCGTCGCGTAACGGGATCGTGAATCGCGGAGGAGCATATTGGCAGTGATAGAGCGACGTTTCCTGGGCACGGCGGCATATATCTTCAACAACTCTAAGAGCGAAGGAAAATAACGCGTCTTCGCCTGTCTGGAATTCAATTCCTCAAGCTCTCGAAGGCGAAGTGCCGCCCTGCCCCGCCAACTTTTGTGCTGATCGTGATTTAGCCAATTGCGAATGGACGGAACGAGGTAGTCGTGGGTTAGCTGAAAATGCGTATTTTGTGACGACTTCATGAACGCGGCGTTCGAATCGTCCAGCTTTGTGCCAGTGTTAGTCGCATCCTGCCCTGTATCGGGATCCGAAGGTGTGACAAGGGCAAATCCGAATCGAGAATCCGACTCAACTCATCAAAACGATCCGGTCGGGTGGAATAGTTCGATGCCGCGAGCAGTTCATCGCGAGATCGCATATGCCCTCGAATGTGAATTCCCGATGAGGGCAATAGTGCTTCTAAGACTCTTTGAACAGCCTTGCAATGGACCTTGTATTCCGGCGAAGCGTTGTCGGAGGAAAATGTCTCTTCCAGAAATGTTTCGCCGATGCCGGAGATGCCGCCGACGGCGGCGAGTTCTTTGCGGGTCCAGGGACGACTCTTGAACATCTCGGCGAATAACGACAACCGCACGCAAATCACGCGGTGGTCCTCGGCCAGGTCCTGAACCGCCTCGTCCAGAAAAGCGTTCTGCTCTTTCGTCAAACTGCCCAAGTCCTCCGGCAGGCGGCCATACGCTTTGCCGAATTCGGCGAGAATCTTGCGAGCATGATCGAGTTCAAACCGGTCGATGCGGCGGGCGTTTTCGCCTTCCCGCAAGTCGACCTCCAGCGCATTCAAAAACCGGCTCGTCGCCACCCAGAAGTCGTCGCGGACCATCACGACGCACTGTAGATTCACGCCGTCGCATTGACGCAGCGCCTCGGCCAACTGCGAGTGCTGATAGTCGTCGGTGGAATAAAGCCACTGCTCGAATTGATCCAAGACGACGATGATTTTCTTGTCCATCGGCGCGTAGCTACGCGTGCGAAGGGCAAAAAAGACCTCCGGCAACGAAACGTCATCGGGAATCGCCGGACATCGTTGACGAAGCGACTTGAACAAGCGGACTTCGGTGTCGTATGCAGTCGATTCGACGTAAACATCCAACACACGGGTCGACGCCAAGTTCGGTAGCAGGCCCGCCTTTACAAACGACGACTTCCCACATCCGCTCGGTCCGAAGAGGACGCCGACAGAAAACGCGACCTGTGAGTCGGTACTCTCTAGCCGCGACTTCCAAAAACGAATGCTGTCCGGCAAGCCGTTCTTGTCTCGAGGTCCTGGCAACAATTGAATGAAAAAATCTGAATCATCCGCCGTATACGATCTAAGGCCTTTGGGGACGATCGGAACGGGCTTCGGCGGAGCGACCGGTTCGTTGAGCCACAGTCGCAAGTCCTGAGCAAGTTCATCGGCCGTCGTGTAGCGTTCGCGCGACGCTTTGGATAAACAGCGCAAACAAATCGCTTGCATTTGCGAATCGATCTCTGGCCGGATCATTCGTGGCGGCCAAGGTTCGCGGTACTTAATTTCTTCGAAAAGCTCGCCGCGCGTGCGCCGCGAAACGGCCGGCGGTGGGTCAGCAACTCATAGAGCATAACGCCGAGGCTCCAGATATCGCTGCGGCCGTCCAGGCGATGGGCCAGCCCTTGGACTTGTTCCGGCGACATGTAGACCGGCGCGCCACACAACTCCCCGCGGGCGTCGGGCTGCCGATCGATATGCAACACCAGGCCAAAATCGGCGATGAAGGGGTTGCCGCGGCTGTCGACCAAAATGTTCGCCGGTTTGAGATCTCGATGGATGTATCCGTGCTGATGGGCAAAGGCCGCGGCCTCGGCAATTCGGGCGACCAACTCCACGCCGCGTCGCAAGTCGATAGTCTGTTTGAACAGCTCGCGGAGCGTGCATCCGTCGATAAACCGCTGAACGATCACGACGAATCCGTCGGCCTGCTCGGCGCCGTAGGTCGGCACGATTCCCGGATGTTTCAGTCGAGATGCGTGTTCGGCCTCCAGCAAGAACTGCCTCAATTGACTCGCCGATTCGATCGTTCGTCGCCTCGGAAACTTGAGCGCGACGGTTTCTCCCGATTCGGTATCAACTGCCCGGAACACGACGCCAAAAGATCCCGCCCCCACTCGCTGTTCGATCTTGAACCGGCCCAATCGGCCGGGCACGTCGTGGGCGTTGGTGTCGGCCAAATCGAAATCTTCATCGCCGGGGGCCTCCGAAACTCGAGTCGCGACGACCACATCTACTTCGTCGACGTGGGCGAAGGCGAGTTCAATCGCCGTCAATGAATTCGGAAACCGATCGAAATACTCGTGGCGATCGATCGACTGGCCGGCGGCGTCGCGGAGTTCGATTTCGACGCCAATCAGTTCGGACAAGACGTCGCTTTTTTCATCTTCATCCAGTTGATCCAAGAAAGATTCGACGCGAAATCGAGGATCCTGCTTCAACTGTTCTTCGAACCGGTCGGCGATTTCGTCGAGGCGCCGCTTCCGGTCCAGTGAATCGTCGCCCGAGGACATATCGATCCGTTCGGATTGTGTACGGTCATTCATCGTCAGAGTTGCGTTGCCAAATGCTGCGGATCAATCCAAGCTTCCTTTCTACGCTGCGCAGACCTAAACCCAGTTGTTCAGCAATCTCCTGATTCGAGTTTCCGTTTAACTTTGCGAGGGCAATCGCCTGCAGCGTGTGGTTATCCAGTGCTCGAAGTCGTTCGCGAAATGCTTCCACTAACAAGGTTGCCATCAAAGGCGTGGGCTCGGCGTCGGGGACCATCCCAAGCGGTTCCAAACGACCATCCGACTGGATCGCTTGCGCAGCGGATTGCTCGACGATGTGAACGTGGTCTTGGGCACGCAGTTGTTTCCGGAGGTGATCGATCGATCGGCGTTCGGTCAACATCACGAGAATTTGCCACAGGTCATCACGATCATGGAGTTTTGAGAATCCGCCTTGCTCGGCGCGTCGAAAGAATTGGGCAAACGCTTCGGCGACGACGTCGTCTTCGTCGGCAACGCTTCGATTCGCGTGACAAAGTTTCTTGCTAAGCGATGCGAACGAGCTTGGCGGCGTATCGCTCCCAGATTCTCTGGGCGGCGGTTTGATCGACCAAGCCTTTTAGTTCACCAATCCATTCGGTGACCGATTGCGAATTGGATTGGTCGCTATGGGACGCCGCGGACGGTTCGTTTGACATAAACGTCATATCGCTACCGGTTTTCGGAAGCTAATCATTCGTCGTCCACAAGGTCATGTGAACGCAGGCTGGCCACTGGCGCAAGCCGGATTCTGCCGCAGGAGACATTATAAGTCGGCGGCAGGCGCGGGCCAACGACGAGAATCCTGGCGAAATTCCTGGCGGGTCGGACGTGAATGCTACGAGTTCCATTTAGGATCGCACGCCAAATAACTTCCCGATTTTTTTGACCCTCACCTTACCTCTCCCGTGAGGGCGAGGAATTAGGGGCGAAGTTATTTCGCGTGCGATACTCAGTCGATTGAAAGAAGCGAATTAACCAAGCCCTCAAGGCCACATTGCATTCATTTTGGGAGCGAAACATGGAAATCCTACGAATTAACGCAAATACCAGCTCGAAGAGTCAGCAATCATGTCAGGATCGTTTGCTCGATCTCGTCGACTGGCTGATTCACAACGTGCAGGGTGACTTGGGAGATCGCTGGCTCAAAGAAGTTCGCGAGTTGTTGGAATCGCTCCCTTTGTCGACCAGCGAATTCGACTTGGCGTGCCGACGAATCAACAATGCGACACGATACCTCAAATCGGTCGAGTACGGCGCGGCACGCTTCGAACTAAGACTCTTGCGCGGCAGCCTGCTGAGTGCGTAATGGTCGCAGCGGTTTCTTGCTACAATGGTGACGTCGACATGGTGTGAATCCTGCTTTGAGTAGTCGCCGTGTACAAGGTACTGTTTGCGGGTTTTTGGTTCGCGGCCCTCGCAACGCGCGTGGTTGCCGTCGACGACCATGACGAATTCTTCGAAAGCAAGATTCGGCCTCTGCTGGCAGCCCACTGTTTCAAATGCCACGGCGACGATGATCCGAAGGCGGGACTTCGCTTAAACTCGCGCGACAATATCCTGCGGGGCGGCGAGTCTGGCCCCGCAGCTTCTCCACAGCACGTCGAGGAAAGTTTGTTGGTATCGGCGATCCGATACGACGGAGAATTGCAGATGCCGCCAGACGGCAAGTTGGCAGACGAAGAAATCGCCTTGCTGACGCGATGGGTGGAGCTGGGACTCCCTTGGCCAACGAAAGTCCCCACGGGCGGCCCGGCGACTGGCGAAATGATCGTCACCGATGCGGACCGCCAGCATTGGGCTTTTCAACCGATTGCCGATCCTCCGATCCCACAGGTTGCCGACAAGGACTGGCCGCGCACTAGCATCGATCGATTCTTGCTGGCACGGTTGGAATCGGTGGGACTTCGGCCGGCGCCGGCGGCTGATCGAAGGACGTTGTTGCGCCGCGCCTATTGCGATCTGATCGGACTTCCTCCGACGTACGAAGAAGTGCAGGCGTTCGTGGCGGACCCGTCCCCCGATGCCTTTGCCACAGTCGTCGATCGCTTACTGCAGTCGCCGCGCTACGGTGAACGCTGGGGGCGGCACTGGTTGGATGTGGCGCGGTACGCCGATACCAAGGACGGTGTGCTGATGTATGGCGACGCGCATTTGCGCCCTACGCCTACACGTATCGCGACTTTGTCGTTCGTGCGCTCAATGAAGACCTGCCGTTCGATCAATTTGTGCACCAGCAGTTGGCGGCCGACCTCATCCGCCCGCCGGTCGAACCGTGGCAACTCGCGGCGCTCGGTTTTCTGACGTTGGGCCGTCAGTTCGACAGCAACATGCACGACGTCATCGACGATCAAATCGATACGACGATGCGCGGATTCATGGGGCTGACGGTGGCCTGCGCACGGTGTCACGACCACAAGTACGATCCGATACCGACCGCGGATTATTACTCGCTCTACGGGATCATGGCCAGCAGCGAAGCGCCGCCCGAATTGCCGATCATCCCAACCGACTCGGCGCCACCGGAACGAGAGGATACCGAATGTGCCTTATACGGGAAGCGGCACGAGTTGAACGCTTTCGTGGCGGGACAGAACGCATTTCTTTCAGCGGTGGCCCGACAGCGGACCGGGGATTACTTAACAAAAATCGCCACCGAGTCGCCAGATCCTTTGGAGACGGCGATCTTTTTCTTTCGCTGGCTCCGGAAGATCTGCGACCGTCGATCTTGATACGGTGGCGACGATACTTGGCGGAACACGCGGTGGCGAACGATCCGGTGTTCGGTTTGTGGCACGATCTAATCCAAGGTGAACCGAATCCGAACGAGATTCAAACGGACATCGACGCCACTGTGGTAGCCGCCGTTTTTGAAAAGTGGTCATCGGTTCCTCCAGGCACGGCCGTTGGAGAATGCAACCCGTTGGTTTTGGCGGCACTCCGCGCGGCGAACCCGCACACACGGGCCGAGGTCGCAGGCGCCTACGGCGATTTGTTCGTCAAGATTTGCGGAGAGTCGAAGCAGCCACCCGAAACTAATGTGGAAGCGACAACCGCCGCCGGCGGGCCGCGCAGCGATGTTTCGTCGCGCAGCTTTTCTGCGGACGGCAACCACCGAGAGGCTGAAGTCGGCGAACTCGAAGCGGCCGCGCGCCGACAAGTCTTGGATCTCATCACATCGACCAACAGCCCGTGTTACATACCGCTCAGCCAGACATACCGCCACATGTCCCGCGCGGAATCGGATCAGTACTGGGCAAAGCTGGGAGAGTTGGACGTGATGGCCGCCACGCTGCCCAGTGCCTGTCCGCGGGCGATGGTCGTCTACGACAAGCCCGAACCGGTCGAGCCGCGAATCTTTTTGCGCGGCAACCCAAGCCAGTTGGGGCGTCCCGTCGCGCGCCAATTCGTGGCCATCGCCACGCCGGATGAGCGACAACCATTTGCCAGCGGAAGTGGGCGACTCGAGTTGGCTCGGGCCATCACCGCGCCGGATAATCCGCTGACGGCTCGAGTCATCGTCAATCGTGTTTGGATGTACCATTTCGGCGAACCGCTCGTATCGACTCCCAACGATTTCGGCCGTCGCAGCACACCTCCGACGCATCCCGAATTGCTGGATCACCTGGCGACCCAGTTCATGCGGGATGGCTGGTCGCTGAAGAAGCTCCATCGGCGGATCATGCTCTCCCGAGCTTACCAGATGTCGTCGACGCCAGGAAACGAATTGATTTCGGAGGCCGCCGCGGTCGACCCGGAAAATCAGTTGTTGTGGCGGATGAACGCCCAGCGGCTCGATTTCGAAGCGATGCGCGACACGCTGTTGTCGGTCGCAGGTCGCTTGCAGCAGCGCAACGGGGGCCGGCCGGTCGACATCGTATCCGACCCATCGAGTTCGTGTCGAACGTTGTATGGCCTGGTGGACCGGCAAAGTCTGCCGGCGGTATTCCGCATTCGATTTCGCCAACCCCGATCAGTCGATCGAGCGGCGGCCGCGGACGATGATGCCCCAACAGGCGTTGTTCGCGCTCAATTCCCCGTTCGCGGTTCTCCAAGCGCAGGCGATCATTCAGCGAACGGAAGTCGCCAGCGTTTTGGACCCTCGCGATAAGATCAAAGAGATATATCGAGTCGTCTTGGCTCGGGAACCGAATGAAGTCGAGTTGGCGGCGGGATTGAAATTCGTCGACGTTCCAGCAGCGTCCGATTCGAAGCTGTCGACCTGGGAGCAATTCGCTCAAGTTTTGATGTCGACGAATGAACTGATGTATGTGGACTAATAAAGGCGCCCACCAATGAATGCAATTTCTCGACGCCAAATGCTGTGTTGTGCCGGTACGGGATTGGGCATGGTCGGCTTGGCGAGTTTGTTGAGCGAAAACCGGCTGCTTGCCGACGACGAGTCTACGTCTTCGCCGTTGGTTCCTCGGCCACCGCACTTTCGACCTCGAGCCAAGGCAATCATTCACATCTATCTCAATGGCGGGCCATCGCATGTCGACACATTCGACCCGAAACCCGCGCTTGAGAAATATCAAGGTCAGCCGATTCCGATGGGCAATCTAACGACCGAGCGGCATACCGGGGCCGCGATGGCGTCTCCTTACACATTCGCCAAATACGGGCAGAGCGGTCTGGAATTCAGCGAGATTTTTGCCAAGACCGCGCAGTTCGCCGACGATATTTGCATGATTCGTTCGATGCATGCCAACACACCCAACCATGAACAGTCGATGCGGTTGATGAATTGCGGCGACGAGCGGTTATCGCGACCGAGCATGGGTTCCTGGATCACCTATGGCTTGGGGACCGAGAACGCGAACTTGCCCGGGTTTATCGCGATGTGTCCTGGCTTGCCCGTGGCCGACGTCTCGAACTGGCGGTCGGCGTTTTTGCCGGGGATTTATCAAGGAACACATCTCGACACTCGAAAGACCAACGTCGACGAGCTGATCGAAAACATTCGCAGCCAAAATGTCTCTCGCGGCGATCAGCGCCGCCAGCTCGATCTCTTGATGCAATTAAACCGGATGCATCAGCGCGGCCGCGAACATGAACCGGAGCTGGAGGCCCGAATCCAGGCCTTCGAGTTGGCGTATCGAATGCAGACTGAGGCCACCGACGTGTTCGATTTGACGCACGAACCGCAATACATCCTGGACGCATATGGTTCGGGCGTTCAAGGCCGACAATTATTGCTCGCGCGGCGATTGGTCGAGCGTGGCGTTCGCATCGTGCAAGTCTATCACGGAGACGTTCAGCCGTGGGACAGCCACAACGACTTGGAAAAGGCACATCGGCAGTTGGGCGCCGAATGCGATGGTCCGATCGCCGCATTGTTGGCCGACCTCAAGCAGCGCGGAATGCTGGACGATACGCTCGTGATTTGCGGCGGCGAGTTCGGCCGGACACCGTCGGTCGAGTTGGTGAACGGTAAACCAGGCGGCGGGCGCGATCACAACCATTGGGGATTCACAGTGTGGCTGGCCGGCGGCGGCGTCAAAGGTGGAACGGTTTACGGCGCGACCGACGAATTCGGTTTCCGGGCAGTCGAGAACCCGGTTCACGTCCACGATCTTCACGCGACAATTCTTTACCTTATGGGCTTTGACCACAAACGACTGACCTATCGCTACGCCGGTCGCGACTTTCGCCTAACCGATGTCTTCGGCGAAGTCGTTCAACCGATTATTGCCTAAAGCAGCATCGAGCCGCTACGGCGTGCGGTGTTTTGCCCAATGCATGATCACCTTACGCCATTTCCAACCGGTGATCGCCAGTGATCGTCTCCACCCCTCCACTCGACTTCAATGCCCGAAGCATACATTCACGGTTATTCATCGGAAGAGCAGGCTCGCCTGACGTTGATGCAATCGCTGATTAATCAGCGACAGCTCGCGGCGATGGACTTGCGAGGCGTGCGCCGAGTGTTGGACGTCGGGTCGGGCCTCGGTCAAATGACCCGCGCCATCGCAAAAAGGCTTTCGCCCGCAAGCACCGTGATTGGCGTGGAACAAAGCGCAGTCCAACTGGCCGAGGCGCACCGCCAAGCCGACTTGGAACGCGACGCGCACTTGGTTGAGTTTCGTCAAGGGGACGCCCTTGATTTGCCGCTGGCAGCGAGCGAACTTGGCAGCTTCGACTTGGTGCACGCCCGCTTCCTGTTGGAACATGTTTCCAATCCGCTCGAGGTCGTCCGCCAAATGGCACGCGCCGCACGTGTGGGCGGTCGGGTTGTGTTGGTCGACGACGACCATGACCTCCTGCGACTGTGGCCTGAATGCAAACCGTTTCATCGGGCGTGGGAAATATACTGGCAAAGCTACCGCGAATTGGGTTTCGACCCGTTGATTGGCCGAAAACTCGGCGACCTGTTGCACCAGGCCGGTGTGGCCCAAATCGAGATCGATACCATCTTTTACGGAGCCCATGCCGACAGCGAATGGTTTGCTCCTGTCGTCGACAACTTGATCGGAGTGGTGAGGAGCGCCGCCGAAATGTTGAATGAGCGACGCTTGCTATCCAACGAGCAAATGACTTATGCCCTATCGGCCATCGCACAATGGCGACAGAGCCCGGTTGCATGCCTTTGGTATTCATTGCCGATGGCGATCGGCACGAAAACGCATTCCGGGCCCAACGCAATATGATCTCTGAATTCAAACCGATCTCCGTCGGGCCTGCCCCGGCGGTATCACGACAGGTGAGCTACCGAGTTGATGTTGTTACAATGCACGGTGGTGCAATTCTCATTGGAGTCGGCGTGGACGTTTTATGGATTCTCACCAAACCGAGCGTTGACGAAAGCAGGAATACCCCTGCAACTGATAACAAATCGTAGTGGTGCGATGGGGTGGAGCTTGTTGTTGGCGGTGTTGCTGGCCGTTCCGACACGATTGGCCGCCGATGACAAACCGAATTTCGTGTTGATCAACGCGGACGATCTCGGCTACGCCGACATCGGGCCGTTTGGTTCGACGCTCAACCGAACGCCCAACCTGGATCGAATGGCCCAACAAGGACGCAAACTGACGTGTTTTTATGCGGCCCCGGTGTGTTCGCCGTCGCGGGCGGCGTTGATGACGGGCTGTTATCCGAAGCGAGTTCTGAGTATCCCGGGAGTGCTATTTCCAGGAAATGCGATGGGTCTGTCACCGAACGAATTGACACTGGCCGAGTTGTTGAAGCAGCAAGGCTACGCTACCGCGTGCATCGGCAAATGGCATTTGGGCGATCAACCCGAGTTTCTACCGATGCGCCAAGGTTTCGATTATTTCTTCGGCCTTCCTTACTCCAACGACATGGGACCGGTCGCCGACGGCACCAAGAGTAGCTTGGGCGCGCCGCTTCCGAAACCCAAAGATGGCGGTGGTCCCGGGCAACCTCCCCTGCCCTGGCTGCGCAACGAAACGGTGATTCAACGCGTGCTCGCGGACGACCAAACAACATTGGTGGAGCGTTACACCGACGAAGCGGTCCAGTTCCTCCACAAGAACAAGGACAAACGATTCTTCCTTTATTTCGCCCATTCGGCGGTGCATTTCCCGATCTATCCCGGCAAGGCGTTCCAAGGCAAATCGCATAACGGCATCTACGGCGATTGGGTCGAGGAGGTGGATGCCAGCGTGGGCCGGATTCTATCGACAATCGACGAACTTCAGTTGTCGGATAAGACGCTTGTCATTTTCACCTCAGACAACGGAGGCACCAAGCGAGGCGTGAATGCGCCTCTGCGAGGATTCAAAGGGAGTACATGGGAGGGCGGGATGCGCGAGCCCACCATCGCTTTATGGCCAGATAAGATTCCCGCGGACAGCGAAACGGACGCCATAACTGGGATGATGGATATCTTGCCGACGTTCGTGAAACTCGCCGGCGGCGAGGTCCCCGCCGATCGCAAACTCGATGGTGGCGACATCTGGCCTCTGCTATCAGGCGCCGAGAACGCGAAGTCCCCGCACGAGGCATTTTACTACTACCGAGGACTGAAACTCGAAGCGGTCCGGCGCGGTCCTTGGAAGCTACGTTTGGTAAATAACGAGCTTTATGATCTGGATGACGACATCGGCGAAAATCGCGACGTGGCCAGTTCGAATCCCGACATTGTGAAACAACTTCAGGCGCTCGCCAATCAGATGGACGGCGACCTTGGCCGCGATGAAATCGGTCCGGGTTGCCGGCCGCTCGGCAAAGTCGAAAATGCCCAGCCCTTGATCTCGCTCGACGGGACAATTCGCGAAGGATTTGGGCCCAAATAGTCGAATGGGACCGTGTCCCGATCAAATTGATTTCGAATAAGGATCGCACGCAAAACAACTTCGCCCGAAATCCTCGCCCTCATGGGAGAGGTCAGGTGAGGGTCAACAAAATCGGGAAGTTATTTTTCGGGCGATCCTAACTCCAGCACATGGGAATCGAAGATGACATACAAATGGTTACTTCACATCGGAACCTGCTGGGTCTTGTCGATTTCCGTTTCACCGATTCTCCGCGGACAAGACAGCAACTCCTGGACCGTGCGGCCACTCGCGTTGGACGCTAACGAGGGTTGCGCAGTGGGCGATATCGACGGCAATGGTAGCGTGGATATCGTCGCGGGGCGAAACTGGTATCCGGCCCCGGAATTCGTCGCTCATCCTTTACGACTGATCGATGATTGGAATGGCTACGTTCAAAGCAATGGCGACTTCTTGTTCGACGTGAATCAAGACGGACGGTTGGATGTGATCGCCGGATCGTTCTTAGCCACGGAAGTTTATTGGTACGAGAATCCGGGTGACGAATCACTGCGCCTGGGGCGTCTTTGGCCCAAGCACTTGTTAGTCGATACGAAACTCAGTGAAAACGAAGCTGAATTGCTTTCGGACTTGGATGGAGATGGCTTGCCGGAATGGCTGGTCAACAGTTGGAACCCCAAGAATCCGTTGGTCGCCTGGCGATTGGTCGCGACCGAGGAGACGCAGGAGGGCGGCGCCAAGTTCAAGATCGTAGCGGCCAAAATCGCCGATAGCGGAAACTCGCATGGAATGGGAATCGGCGACTTGAATGGTGATGGGCGGTGCGATGTGTTGACGGGATCTGGTTGGTATGAACAACCTCCCGAAAATGCCTGGGGTCAGAATTGGATCTTCCATAAAGACTGGCAGATCCAGGCCAGCATTCCCATGTTGGTGCAAGATGTCGACGGCGATGGAAAGAACGACATCTTAGTCGGCCAAGGTCACGACTTCGGTCTCTACTGGTGGCGGCAACTTGAGCCGAGCAGCGACGGGGCTTTGGTCTTCGAAAAGAATTTGATCGACGACAGTTACTCGCAGCCGCATACGTTAGCCTGGGCCGACTTGGACGGCGACGGAGCTGGGGAGCTAATTACTGGGAAGCGGTATTTTGCCCATAACGGCAATGATCCAGGCGGAAAAGAGATGCCGTTGATTTGCTATTACAAATTCGACTCAAAAAGTCGGACATTTCGAAAATCGATCATCGAGCAAGGTCACGTTGGAATTGGACTACAACTGGGCGTGGGCCATTTCGACGACAATCAGTCGACCGATATCGCTGTCGCCGGCAAGAGCGGAACTTATCTATTACTCAATCCGACCGCCAAAGATACCGATTGAGAAAAGCACGGATCGCAGCATTAACTTGTGGTCCTCAACGATTCTGAATCAACGGCGACATTTCTGTCGCCGGCAGGGGTTCCTAGCAGTCTGTTGAAAAATTTGCGCATAAGTGTTTACTATAGCGGAACGGCGCGAGCCGTCCGGTAATTCACCGTCTGGATGCCAACGCAACCGGACGGCTCGCGCCGTTCCGCTATTTTTTCACGTAGTCCCAGTCAGCCCAGTCAGGGACACAGCATTTCAGCCGGGCTGAAATGCATTTTGTGCCAAATATTGGTCGGACGGGCGGATGGCGGTGGAGCGAGAACTCTCCGGATGTTTGATGCAGTGACCGGAACAGTTCACGAGCTGGGGTCTGGCTCATTTTCGGGCCAATTATTGGTACAAGAATGTCGCATGAGCCGCCGAAAATGTGCCTGACCCCCTAAAATCGTGGGCAACGCATTGGCAACCGTGAACGCTTACGCAGTGACCTGTTTCGCGGCTCAAGGTTGCCACGATTGGTAACGTATTGGCAGGCAGAAATGCGATCCACGTATTAGGGCAGGTTAAGGATGGACTAAACGATCAATGGAATCGGATCGGAGGCCGTCGAGGTGGATAAACCCGAACGATTCTTGCTGCCAAGAGCTCGGGCACATACCAGGGGTTCTGACTTGTTGACGCGAAGAGCTAACAACGAGTCCTGGCCCCTTTGGGCTCATCCGTGATTACCTAGCGTTCCGTTTTCTGTTTTCTCGGTATGCCTTGGGGCGGGCACAAAAAAACGCTGACACCTGTTTCCACCTTTGGTTCGATCAGCCGCAAAGAGCTGCGGCCATTACCTACGTTTCCTGTCCGTGATTGTATCGATGGTTTGGGCTGCGGCGCGGCGTATCCAGGGCTCGCTCGAATGATCGAGTTTTTCCAGGATGGGAATGAGATCGGCTGAATCTTTTCCTCGCAAACCCACAATTCCACAGACCTGTTTGAATTGCGATCCATCTTGTGGCTCGGACAATATTTCGGCAAGTGCTGATAAGTCCATCGAGTTGTAATGGTCCCCAAAGCCAATTTCATCTTTTAGGCGCCAGATGTCGTCTGCGACCTTGATTTGGCCCTCGTCGAACAGCGCGGTCACCAACAGCCTGTTTGCTTGGGACGGAAAGAAGTTGTAGATCATCAGAGCGGCGGTCAGTCGCTTCTTCGGGTCGTTCGTTTCCAGCCATTTTTTGGCAAGAGACTCGCAACGTGAATCGACAGGGATTCTGAGCTTCGCCGTTCCAAAATCCACAACTTAACATCGCCAAATCCCCAAATCAGATGAGTCTTCGGTTCAAGATTCTCGATGACGCCCCGGGCGATAACCGGGCATTCATTCGGCATCCATTCCAGACTGTCAATGTATAGGCCTAAAGGCTGGGCGTGAACATTCGGTATAAAAGCCAACAAGCCAGGCAAAATCGCAAGGAATCCGACAGAATAACCCCCGCAGGTTCCGATTCGGTACATGGTTCGCCTCCTCGTTCGAATGACCCCTTTGATTTGCCTTGCGGTAACCTGGTATTTGGCCAAGGGGCGTGAGGGAAAGGGGATAAGTCCAATCATGGCAAGTACGCGACGAGTCCGGATTGCGAAGTCGTCAACGACAAACAAGCCCGGCCGACATTAATTGGACTTATCCCCTTTTCCTCTCACCGGGCCGATAGGCCGTATTTTCTTCACTGGCGCGGGGTTGGCGGCCAACAAAGGGTTGCGAAGGGCGGTTGGGTTTCTCGACTTCACGCGCGCGGCCAACTATTCTGAAAAGCGAATGTTTTGGCCGGCAACCAATATTCTCGGACCAATAATTCGGCCGAAAAATGAGCCAGACCCCGGCTCGTGAACAGTTACGCACAATTGTTTGTTGCCGCCCGGTGATTCGCCGTGTAGAGGCCAACGCAACTGGACGGCTCGCGCCGTTGGGCTACTTTTTCAACGGGCTGCTAACGGCATCTCATAGCCGCGAATCGATAACCATCTGTAGCTAGAGAAAGGCAATCCCATGACGGTGCGTCCTTGTCGATGCTTGCTCGGATTTTCGACTCTTTGCTTGGCTGTCTTGGCTTTGCGCCACAGGCACAGCCGCAGGACACGGAAAACACGCGGATGCTGGAGTATCCCGCGGTCAGTGCACGCCATATCGCATTTTGCTACGACGGTGATCTGTGGATTGCGGATCGCGATGGCACCAACGCCCATCGGCTGACGTCGTCTAAAGGCAACGAACTTTCGCCGCGGTTCTCGCCCGACGACCAGACCATCGCATTTAGTGGCGAATATGATGGCAACGTCGATGTGTACGTGGTGTCCGTCAAAGGCGGTGTTCCCCAAACGACTCACGTATCATCCCGCCGCCGATCTCGTCGACGGGTTCACGCCAGATGGCACGGCCGTTTTATTCTGCGTCTGCAGCGGAATATGTTCACGAATCGATACCGCCAACTATTCACCGTATCGCTGGCTGGAGGGCTACCGACTCAATTGCCGATTCCCAACGGGCTCGAGGCTCGTTCTCGCCAGACGGGAAAAAGATCGCCTATATCCCGATCGCCGGAGCGATTCCAGGAATGGAAAAACTATCGAGGCGGGACCTGTTCGCGAATTTGGATATACGATGTCGACGATCACTCGGTTCAGATGGTGCCACAGCCGGAGACTCGATGCAACGATACGAATCCCACGTTTCCTCGGCGGCCTTGTTTATTTTCGTTCCGACCGCAACGGCGAGTTTAACTTGTTTTCGTTTAACCCGACGACGAACGAGATGGAGCAGTTGACCAATTTCGGCGACTTCCCCATCAATGATCTGTCCGGGTGCGCCGATGCGATCATCTTTGAGCAAGCGGGTTACCTGCACATGTTCGACCCGAGCACCAAGAAATCGACACAACTGAAGATCGGAGTCGCCACCGATGCGATCGAAACTCGCGAGCGATTCGCCTCCGGCAGCAAATGGATCCGCAACGCCACTGTCTCTCCGTCGGGATCGAGGGCGGCGTTTGAGTTCCGAGGGGAAATCGTCACGGTGCCCGCAGAAAAAGGCGATCCCAGAAATTTGACCCGCTCGCCAGGGTGTCCACGAACGGTCGCCATCTTGGAGTCCTGACGGCCGGAGCATCGCCTATTTTTCTGATGAAGGTGGAGAATATCATCTCGTGATCGCTCCACAAGACGGAAAGGGTGAAACCAAGAAGGTCACGCTCGTGGGCAACGGTTTTTTTGAGGAACCCGAAGTGGTCGCCGGACGGAAAGCGGATATCCTACCTCGACAACTCCTGGAGCTTGTACGTTTTGGACATCGAGGGCAATCGCTGCGAAAAAATCTGCAGCGAACCGAAATATGGCCCGCCAGACATTCGCGGCTTGCATCACAATTGGTCGGCGGATTCCAAGTGGATCGTCTACACCGTGAACACTGACGCATTGATCCAGCAAGTCTTGGTGTACAACGTCGCGGAGAACACGTCGTATCCGATTACCGACGGATTGAGCGAAGTGAGCGAACCGTGCTTTGACCCCAGCGGCAAGTATTTGTACTTTTTGGCCTCGACGGATTCCGGCCCAGTGAAGCACTGGTTTGCGATGAGCAACGACGACGTCAGCGCCACCAATCAGATCTATCTCGCGGTTCTCCGCGACAGCGACGCCAATCCTCTAGCGAAAGAGTCCGACGAGGAAACCGAGAAAAAGGACGAAACCGCTACGAAATCCACCGACCAACCGTCCGATGCAACCGCTCAAGCGGCCGAAGCCGGTGTCAAGTCAGAAAAACCGGAGACGGCCAACGACAAGGCGGACAAAAAAGTGCCGACGCCCGAAGTGAGCATTGATTTCGATGGCCTCGATCAACGCATCGTGGCCGTGCCAATGCCCGCCGCACTCCACTCCAACCTTCAAGCGGGCAACGACGGAACCTTCTTTGTCATCAAGCAGGACGCCGACGGTAAGCGTTCGCTCGTCAGTTTTTCACTCAAGACACGCAAGCCCACGACCCTCATCGACTCGGACGTCAACGGTTTTGAACTCACTGCAAACCGCAAAAAACTCTTATACTCGGGGGGATCCAATTGGGCGATCGCGGACGCCGGAAGCAAGATCGAAACGGCCAAGGGCAAACTGAATACGGATGCGATTCAGGTCCGCGTCGATCCTCGCGCTGAATGGCAACAGATTTTTGACGAGGTCTGGCGGATCAACCGCGACTATTTCTACGATCCCGCGATGCATGGCGCCGAATTGGCCGGCGATCGCGAGAAATACAAACAGTTTCTGCCGCATTGCGTCACGCGCGACGATCTGAATCGAGTTCTCATGTGGATGTGTTCCGAGTTGTCCGTCGGCCATCATCGAGTCGGCGGCGGGGACGATATCACAACTGCCGAAACAGTTCCCGGAGGCTACTGGGGGCCAGACTATGTAATCGACTCGAACCGATATCGACTACAGAAAGTCTTTGGCGGACTGAATTGGAATGGCGATCTACGTGCGCCGCTCACCGAGCCGGGCGTACGTGTTAAGGCAGGAGAGTTCATCCTGGCGATCAACGGCATCGACTTGAAAGCCAGCGATAATATTTTCCGTACCTGGAAAACACCGCCGGAAAATCGTCGAGTTGACGGTCGGGCCCAACTCCGATGGATCGGCTCGTCGGACTGTTTCCGTCGTTCCGATCGCGGATGAATCGGCGCTGCGGAACCGGGATTGGGTCGAAGGAAATTTGAAGAAAGTGCAAGCGGCCACCGATGGTCGAGTCGCTTATGTTTATGTGCCCAACACGACCAACGCCGGCCATGAGTATTTCAAACGATATTTTTTCCCGCAAACTGATAAGCAGGCAATCATCATCGACGAGCGATTTAACGGTGGCGGCCAAGTCGCCGATTACTACATCGACCTGTTGCGTCGGCCGTACATCAGCCATTGGGCGACCCGTTATGGGAAGGATTTCATCACGCCCACGGGCGCAATCTTCGGTCCCAAAGTCATGTTGATTGACGAGACCGCCGGTTCGGGTGGCGATTGCTGCCGTTCATGTTTCACAAGCTTCAGATTGGGACGCTGGTAGGTCGGCGTACCTGGGGCGGCCTGGTCGGGATTCTTGGGTTCCCTGTATTGATGGACGGAGGCAGGCGTCACCGCCCCAAATCTGGCAATTTGGACCGACGAGGGCTTTGTTGTGGAAAATGTCGGCGTTCCGCCTGATATCGAAGTCGAGCAGTTGCCTGCCGACGTGATTGCCGGTAAAGATCCTCAACTGGAAAAAGCGATCGAAGTCGCCTTGCAACAACTTGCGGAACACCCGCCCACCGAATACAAGAAGCCGCCCTACCCGATCCGAGTCCGCAAGTAGGTATAATGCGTGATATTGCGTGCGATGTTCTTTGTCGCCGATCGCATCGGGTGACATCGTCCGCACGCCCAGGCCTATGCCACTCGAAGGAGAACGAAAATGAGCGAAACCCATCCGACGAAAAGTTGTCCAGATTGTGAACGGCAAACCGACGAATTGGCGCAGGAGCTGGATCGGCGACGGTTTCTGCAAGCCAGCGGCGGTAGTGTCCTGGCGGTGGCGGCTTTTCCGAGTTTGCCGCCGATGAATCTTTTGGCGGATCGCCCCTCGGGAACGCCCGAATCGGTGGTCACCAAGCTCTACCAGTCGATGAACGAAACTCAGCGCGCTGCGGTCTGCTTTGATTGGGACTATGTCAAAACGTTTAGCTCGGGGTCAACAAGAAGGGCCTGTTGCGCACCCGCGTCGAAAACAACTGGCAGGTTACCGACAAGACAATTTACAGCGATTTTTATTCCGCCGATCAACAGGAGATGATCCGCGCCATCTTCGAAGGGCTATACAACCCGGATTGGATTTCAAAAATCGACAAGCAGCTTCAAGACGATGCCGGCGGCTATGGCAAACAACAGAGCATCGCCATCTTTGGCAAGCCGGGCAGCGACAAGTTCGAGTTCGTCATGACCGGACGACACTTGACGATTCGCTGCGATGGCAACTCGACGGACCGAGTCGCTTTTGGCGGACCCATCTTCTACGGCCACGCTGCGTCGGGATTCAACGAACCGGCGGATCATCCGGGCAATATCTTCTGGCCACAAGCCTTGGAGGCCAACAAGGTATTTGAGATGCTCGATGGCAAACAACGGCAACGTGCCTTGGTGGCCAAAGTTCCCCGAGAACAAGACGTGGCTTTTCAAGTGCCGGCTGGGCCTTCCCCGGCATTCCAATCAACGACTTGAGCCACGATCAGAAGGAACTCATCCAAAAAGTTCTACAAAAACTGATCGAACCCTATCGCGAAGCCGACCGCGCCGAAGCGATGGAGTGCTTGACCAAACTGGGTGGTCTCGACAAATGCTCCTTAGCGTTCTACTCCGAAGGCGATATTGGGGACGATAAGACTTGGGACAACTGGCGCATTGAAGGGCCGTCGTTCGTGTGGTATTTTCGCGGCTGCCCACACGTGCACGTCTGGGTCAACGTCGCCTCTGACTCGTCTGTGGATACCAATACCTAGTTGATTGTCAATTCCAAGAATTGGGATCGCACTTGGGTGTCACCGGCTCGGCCAGTGTCGTGAACCGTCGATGTTTTGCCAACGATACACTGGCGAAGCCAGTGCCACACAACTGAAAAACCAAAGCTTGACATCGCATTGGTTCAATTCCGCGTAGCAGCGAGCGTCAAAGCCCGCGACACAAGATTGTGGCGCCGGTGCAACAAAAAAAGGAGCTGTCTCCAGCTCCTTTGCGATTCTCGTTTTGCTCGATCCCGTTATCGTCGACGGCGTCGCACGACAAGTCCAACGCAACCCAATAGAAGCAGCGTGACCGACCCCGGTTCCGGAACCGAACTGATGACGTAACCGATGTCCGGAACGCCGTATTGGTATCCGGCCAGCGTATTGGTCGGAAATGACGCTGTGCCCGCCCCG
>CAWDMH010000029.1:0-35299 GCA_963803365.1 uncultured Planctomycetaceae bacterium | reverse complement strand
CGGTAGCTCAGTCGGTTAGAGCAGGGGACTCATAATCCCTTGGTCGCGGGTTCGAATCCTGCCCGGCCTATTGGATCGTAGATGACGTGCAACGGTATGCAGTCTTGGCATATTTGGAGATGTAGTTAGACCGGGAAACTCTCGGCGCAATTACGCTGGATGGCGCACGGCGGGTATGAATCGCTCGGCCGAAAGCTTTTTGCGTCGGGTGTCGGATTATTGTTCGCCTTCCCATTGCGGCGAGCTGCCGAGATAGGGTTGGTGATCGAAATCGAAGCCGCCGACGACGCGTGGGTCCTTGCTTTCGGTCAATAACTTCATCAGTCTTGCGCTCAGTTCGCTACGGGTTTTTTCGTACTCGGGATCTGCGGCGACGTTGTGAACTTCGTCGGGGTCGCAGCTTCAAATCGTACAATTCCTCCGCCGGGCACTTGGCGAAGCAAAGCTCGTACTTCGATTTGTTTGGTTCGGTGTCCCGAAGTTTCCACATTTCGTTTTTGGTGGGTCCTTTGTCGCAATCGGCCAGCCAGGCTTTTTGGTAAGCCGCCAGTTTGTAATTCGGCGTTCCTGCCGGCCAGCGATCGGGTTTGAAATTCCGAACGTACAGAAACTGATCGGTGCGGATTGCTCGCACAGGATAGCCGCCTCGGTCGGGTCGTTCCTGGGCAATCGTGTGTCGCTGCACCGAACACGACGTAATCACGAGTTGGATCCACTTGACCGGATTTGTCCGACTGCAAGATCGGCAACAAGCTAATTCCGGTCATTTCGGCCGGAACGGGGACGCCGGCGGCTTCCAAGAACGTCGGTGCGATGTCGGTCAAGGAGACGAAGTCGGTGACCGTTCGGTGGGCGGGTATCTTCGGCCCGCAGATTGCCAATGGAACTCGCGTTCCACCGTCGTAGACATTGCCTTTGCAACGCGGAAACGGCATGCCGTGATCTCCGGTGACGACAAAAATGGTATTGTCCAATTCACCTTGTTGTTGCAACCGATCCCAAAGCTGTCCAACTTCGCGATCGAACCGCTGGGCTTCAAAACAATAGTCGGCGACGTCGTTGCGCACCACGTCGTCGTCCGGAAACCAGGGAAACATGTAGAGGCGTTCGAGCGGAATCCCCGCGCGTTTCCCGGAACCTGGCACGTACGGACGATGGGGATCCGAGGTGCCGAACCAAAAACAAAAAGGTTGCTTCCCTTTGCGATCGGCAAAAAAAGCGTCGACCGATTCATACGTCTGTCCCGCGGGTTGTCGCTCTGCTTTACCGGGCCCCCAAGCTTTGCGGAAGTGTCCGACGTGATATCCCGCGGCGGCCAACAGCGGGGGTATTCCGCAAACTTGTCTTGTGGCCAGGTCGAATACAAATTCGCGCCGGCCCTTAACCGCCAGAAATACTGGCCTGTGATAATCGCTCCACGACTGGGGGTACATGACGGCGCCAAGACAAATGCCCGATCAAACAGCACACCCTTCTCGGCAATGCGATCAAACGTGGGAGTCTTGATCGCTTGATCGCCGTACACACCCGCATACGGCCAACCCCAATCATCGGCCATCGCAAACACCAAATTGGGACGTGCGTCGGCGACCTGCTGACCGGTTTGCGGCGCCGATATTCAAGCCACAGGTCGCAAACACACTGGTCGCGATTAGCCAAAGAGCTGTCGTCGCGTTCCAACTACTTCGATGCGCTTTCATGGGACATTCATTCGTAAGCGTTCACGGGTTGCCAATGCGTTGCCCACGTTTTAGGGGGTCAAGCACATTTTCGGCGGCTCATGCGAAATTCTAGTACCAATAAGTGAGCCGAAAATGAGCCAGACCAGGGCTCGTGAACTGTTACGATTCATTCTGGCAGATTCACGGAAGTTCGGCCATTGCCAGTATCGATTATGGTGTTTTTCCGGCCATCGGAAGAAGCAAAGGCCTTCGGAGTCACCCAATGGAGCTGCCGCCTGCGGTCCACGCGAAAACGAAAAAAGCCCCGCCAGTCGACAGGGCTTTGAGAAAATGGTTACAGTTTCGATGCCCGCGGTTGTTGGGCTGATTCGAATCGCAGAATCGGTTGTCTAGCGAGATTGATGGGGTTTGACCACAATCCGGTAAATGACATGGTAGTTTTGGTTGTTCAGCTCCAAAACAGAATTTTTCTTCAACTGCTCCACGGTCATTGATTGGGAGGCATTGCCCAGATCGTCATCCGCATTGAGGCCGGCGTCGAGTTCTTTGCACTTGGATGTAAACAGAATTGACACATTGCCATCCAGGTTGGTGAATGTCCCGCTGGAGTTCAAGCCGTGCGCCTACCCGGCTGGCTGTGCTCAAACGTTTTCGATTCACTGAACAACGTATTCCCTTGGCTGGAAACGGAATAACTGATCCAATACTCTTCGTCTCCGATCTCGGTGTTCTTAAAACCCGTGAACGATGTCGCCGAAATGCTAACGTCGTACAGAGATGACTGCATGGGGGGTGGATTGTTGTCGTCGTCGCCCCTCCCGCCGCCGAAACCATCGCCCCTGCCTGAATTCCAAACGTCCACATAGGTGTATTCGCCATCGCGGACATTGATCACGGTAGTCCGCACCCTCCGGCGTCGGTTGTTGGACAATGCTTGTCTCAACGATGAATTATCGTAAATCTTGTAATTGCCGATCTTCACGATGATGTCTCCGTATTCCAAGCCTGCGTCCATCGCCGGACCGTCGTATACTTCCGTGACCTTGAGTCCTCGATGTCGATATCGGTTGCCTCCACCTGGATTGGGAACCACTTGCACGGTCGGCTGGTTCGACTGTGTCGACAGATCGACGAACCTCATTTTCGAGCCCCAAAGACTGATTTGGCCGAGTTCCTCTGGCGGGACCACGCGCGTTTGCTGGGCCGAGCACGAGGCGTAGCTCGCGATCGCCGCCACCGCAAATACTAAAAATCCACACGATACGTTACGTAAATTCGTCGTCATTTTGTTTCCCCTTTGAAATTCGTTGCCTGTGATAAGGATCGATGTGCAGAGCGGGCAGATCCGGGGACAACGATTTTCGGCGACGTTTTTCGGCGACGCTCTTCGGCGAATTCAAGTCCAGCATGTACGCCGGTGAAAAGCGCGGCTTCTTAACGGGAAATTCATTTTTCTTTGGTAGGATACGCGGCCTAGGACGGAGGGGGTCTCAGTCCTGCTTTGTTTTCACGAGGCGCGCTTAACGTCGCCGCTTCTCTTGAAAAAAAGGAGCCAACACCATGTGTACGTTCACCAACCGTTTTCTCTTGACCGTCGCTGCTGCCATCTCATTGGGATTGGCAATTAGTGATACAGTCTTGGCCGACATTCACGTGGCTTCGACAAATGCGGAGATACGAGTAACCGGGGCGCAAGTACCGACATGACCGGTGATCCAAGTGGTATTCGAGAATTCAGCGGCGCGACTTCCACGCTGTACTTCAATGTCGAAGCGTCGAGCTACGCACCGTTTGAAACATTCGCGGTGGCGGATTTTGTACTTCCGACCAATCTGTCCGCCACGGGAATTGCTCCCGGCGCATCGTTGACGATTTTTGAAGACCCCGCAGCGTTCGCCGTCGCCGGAATGGTGAATGTGTATCTAGCCGCCGACACGACGCCGGAACTGATTGACGTGACCTCGAATCCGGGGCCGGGCGTTCCATCGTATCAGACCGGCAATAATGGCTTTGCCGCGTTAGATCCGGCGTTCGGGTCATTCGCCACGCTGTTGGGTACAGGCGCGTTTCTGCCCACAGGTGCGGGTAATCCAACCGTCATCCCACTTAGTTTTTCCGGACCGGAGCTGGCCTATTTGTTGTCGGTTGCACACACCGGTGCCACGTTGAGATTGCTCGTTGCACCGGGTGACGCAACGGTGGCCTTGACCGGGGCAGGGCAGGCCAACCCGGACGGTTCTCCTCCGACGCTGAACATCACGTTTGTTCCGGAACCGGGTAGCGTTAGCCTGTTGGCATTGGCCCTCGGTTTGTGCTGTTT
Source organism: uncultured Planctomycetaceae bacterium (assembly GCA_963803365.1). GTDB lineage: Bacteria > Planctomycetota > Planctomycetia > Pirellulales > Pirellulaceae > JANMEB01. Next base: position 31,297 of record CAWDMH010000029.1, on the reverse strand, counting down.
CCGACGACGAAGTGGGCGCTGACGATTGGCGCATCCCATCTCGATTAGCAGCACGTTAAACTCGATCTGACGGGGCTTCGCCAAGACGCATTCGCCCAGATATCATGCGTGCACATAGTAAGCGATACCTCGAACCGCCTGTTGAAAAAGTAGCGGAACGGCGCGAGCCGTCCGGTCGCGTTGGCGTCCACCCGGCGAATTACCGGGCGGCTTGCGCCACTCCGCTACAATTAGGATTTGTGCTCACATTTTTAACAGTCAGTTAAGCCTGGGGGTGTTCCACCGAGTGTGCTGGGTGTTCATGGAATGCATGGCCATGAACGGGATGGATGTGCATTCGAGCTTGGATTCGCGCGTTAACGATTGCTTTGGCCCGAATCACTTCTTCGTGGTTGCCAAGCACGACGACCAATTTGTTGCCCGCTTCAACGAGTGCTTCATATTCATCCAGCGTCGGAAGATCGACGGTGTCGTCTGTCGAGGCATCGTCGGTACCTGCGACTCCGCCAACGAGCGCTCCGGTGATGCCGCCGGCCAATCCAGCAAACAAAACCATCCCCAGTCCGACGCCGGGAAACGGCGCCATGACGCTGCCGGCGATGGCGCCGACCGCCGCGCCGAATCGGCCCCATTTACCAGCGCCATGAATGATTGAACTGCCGGTCGTCTCGTGGACTTTCGGCGTCTCAACTTCGGGCGCTTCGGCATAGACGTCACGCGTCACTAGTTCGATCTTTTCCAGCGCAAACCCGTTTTTGTGCAACGATTCAATCACATCATTTGCGGTTTGCAAGTCGTCGAGAACCGCCACCAAAGCATTGTGAACCGATCGGTTTTTGGTTGTCATCAAACTCCTCCTTCCGGGCGTTAACAGCCCATTGAACAAGTAGCGGAACGGCGCGAGCCGTCCGGTCGCGTGAGCATCCACACGGCGAATTACTGGGCGGCTCGCGCCACGCCGCTTCAATAAACACCTGTGCACACATTTTTTAACAGTCTGTTAGCGGTTGAGATACAACGTGAGTCAATTCTTCCTGAGTCAAAGGATCATGGGAACGGATTTGCCAATCTAACACACTGCCAGTGGCCTCCGATGGATCCGGACCGCGAGATTTCAGTCGATTATGCAACACCTCCAGCGGCGCCTCGCATTGGACGATAAAGAAATCTACATTCAGCTCGCGAGCCAACTGTTGAAACCAATGGCGACAACTTCGCCGCAAAAACGTCGCATCGACAATGGTTGGAAAGCCGGCGCGGATGGCAACCCGTGCCTGTTCCAACATCCTTCGATAAACGTGATCGCTTGTTTGCCGAGCATATTTCACGTCGGAATCGAGCGATGCCGCGAGCCGATTCCGCTCGACGTCCGACCGAATTCGGATGCCGCCATGTCTCTGTAATCGCTGCAGGGCCACCGTCGATTTGCCACTCCCTGAAAACCCGTGCATGATCGCCAGCGTTGGCCGAAGCCCAAAGGCGAAGTATTCCGCCGTCGCCAGGTATTTGTCCCACGGCCCGGCAAAGCGATCGACCGCACGATTTGCATGGCGCTCCGACACCGTGCACTCCGCTTGACGGTTATGTGGATTGAGCCACGTGACCTTGGCGCGGACCATTGCCCGATAAACCAAATAAAACCGGAGCACCTCCAGACCCGGGTAGTCTCCGCCGCCTTCGAGATACGCATTCAACAAGCGCCAACCCAAATCGGGTCGCTGGCGGGCCACAAAATCCATCACCGGAAACGCCAGCTCACTGAGCACATCGATCCATTGAAATTCTTCGTTGAATTCGATCCCATCAAATGGAATCAAACGTCCCTCGAAGTAAATGACATTCTTCAAGTGCATGTCGCCATGACATCGGCGGACGAACCCAGCCTGCAATCGGCGACGAAAAGCAGCCTGCAGCTCGTCGAATTGATTCGCCGTCCAAACAGCCAGCCGATCCAGCACGACACGCCGCGATGAATCGTCGATCTCTTCACTCAACAACGAAAGGTTGTCCATCGCGTCGGCGCGAATTCGGTCAGTCTGCACGCATGGCAACGTCGGCGCCGCGAGTTCAATCGACTGATGAAAGGTCAACAGCTTGTTCGCAAACTGATCGATCAGGTGTCCAGTCAAGGAATGATCTCGCAAGTGCGCGGCAACGATCGCATTTTGGGGAAACTGGCGCATCTTCACAGCGTACTCAATCGGTTGCATCGACGAGCAATCGGCAGCGTCGATCTCCTGCTCGGAGCCGACCCGCAACTTGCCATCGCGTTCGTATATAGCGACGACGCAGAGATATAAATCTGGTGCAAACCGTCGATTCAACCTCAGCTCTTGGCGACAAAATGCCGCACGGCTTCCCGAGTTCGAATAGTCTACGAACGCGAACTTGACCGGTTTCTTAATCTTGTACGCGAACGGCCCGGTGAGGATAACCCAAGAGATATGTGTTTCCTTCAGCTCCAGTTGTTCGACACGGTGTGGAAACGCACCGGGATCCATCAATCGGTCGATCAAATTCAACTTCGGTTCACCGGACACGCTGACCAACCTCGTTGAATCTACAGCGCAAGCAACTTGGTACACTTTCAAAGAAGTCCATCGGGAAGACGATCCACGACATTGTTGAAGTTGCAAAACTCGCGCCGAAACGTTCGAAACCCCGCAGATTCAAGAATGTCGCAACGACCCCGGCACATCATTTGCGGTACCCGACGAAAGAGGTAATCGGACTGCCAATATCGGCTCGCGACCGTCAGAAGAACCAATCTGGCCTCAATTCCTCGGCCTCGCGTGAACACTTCGGCGGACGATTCGGAAAGCTGCAAAGTCTTCTTTCCGCGAAGCAAAGTTGGTTGCCGCGACGATTGTAACCGTCTGAAAGGACGCTGCCATGATCCAAATGACCACCGAACAGATCGTGCGTTGGGCTGGAACTCTGTAAGGCGTAGTTGGTCAAGTTCCTGCATGACGACGATTTCTGATTCGATCTTGTCAACCAAAGCACACGCCAACCGAAAGGCCGATCAAGCGTGATCCGAGAAATCGGTTGGCGCCAATAAGCTGCGGACCAAAACGGCTCGTTCGGTCATGCCGTCGCCGACGCACAGTTCATCAACCTGCTTCCTGATCGTCCGCGCCCACTATTTATGCTGATTAACGTTCAGGCAGACCACGACCGCATATCGACCGACATGGCCGCAAGCCAAACACTGATTTTTCGGCAAAGCCAATGCCAATCGGTTGAATTCCTCGGCTGTTTTGGATCGCACGAAAAATAATTTCCCGGTCTTGTCGACCCTCTCCTTAACCTCTCCCGTGTGGGCGAGAATTTACGGCGAAGTTATTTTTCGTCCGATTCTTAGTCATGCATTCCACATGGGAGGACCATCTTTTGGCGCTGTTTGTCGGGGCGGCCGCCCGATTTACAGGACGCGATTTTGACTGACACGGGGCGAAATTCTGCGTGCTATTTCAGCACCGGTTGCACACTTTGCTGTGCTCCCAACGATCACAATTCGATGGTACGTGGACATGCGAATGCGAAGTCCTGCATGTTTCGTTGGATAGACGGGTCGCAAGATGGCAACTCTGAGGCACATGATTTGCAGCATTTTCCGTTTGAATCAAATCGATTATCGGGAGCGAGCTATGTCGACAACATCCAATTCAGTTTTGTCCATTGTCCCGGAAGCGCGTGCGGGGTCGCCGTTTGGCGACGGCGATCAGCTTCGTGAAATCGGCGCCCGTGAACGCGTGGAACAAGTAGCGACTTCCCGGGCTCGAGCGTCATCCCCATTTCCGGGGCCGCGGCAAGTGGGTGCACTGTAATTGTCGCAACCGTTGTCTGCGGTTGGAGGGTTGCGTTCCGTCGTTCTATTTAAAGCAACTTGCCCAGGAGGCCGTTCGCGACCTGAAGGGAATCGATCGCATCGAGAATCAGATTGTGGTCGCCAGTCCGGTCGGTGAAACCTTGGCTGAGCCGGCGGAGTCGCAACCCGGAGAACTTGAATTCGACCCGGTCGACTTGATCGTGCGGAAGCCCCGCTGATCGGTGAAAACGGTACTTTTAGTTAGGAGATGAACCATGAAGACGACATTAACCCCACGTAAGCCAACATCGGTCTCGCGCTTTCCGCTAGGCAACGTTCTGCCGCGCGCCTGGTTCGGCGACTTGTTCGACCAATTCCTTACCGATGAAAACGGCGATTTCTCCGAGATGATGAAAGTCTCGATGGACGTTGCTGAGACCGACCAGGCCTTTGAGATCAAGATGGACCTGCCCGGTGTCACGGCGAAGGACGTCGACATTCAAATCGACAATAATACCTTGACTGTTCGCGGCCATCGATCTGAAGAAAAGGTGGAAAAGAACGATAAGAAGCAATATCACCGGATCGAGCGGTATTTCGGAGGATTCTCTCGTTCGGTTGTGTTGCCCATGTCGGTCAACGAAGACGAGACGGCGGCCGAATTCAAGGACGGCGTGTTGAAAATCGTCGTCCCAAAATCGGAAAACGCCAAACCGCGAAAGATCAACATCAAGACTTGAGAACGGATCGGTCGCTAGATAAGCGTTCACGGGTTGCCAATGCATTGCCCACGTTTTTAGGGGGTCAGGCACATTTTCGGCGGCTCATGCGACATTCTAGTACCAATCATTGGGCCGAAAATGAGCCACACCCCAGCTCGTGAACTGTTACGGTCGCTAGATGCCCATCATCCCCAGAAAATCCGTCATCTGCGAAAGGAACTTGGTGACGAAGGGATGGTTGGTTTCGAACTGTTCGATTTGATTGACAAGACGATGTCGTAACGAGGCCGTTTCTTTGCTGTTGCGGTTGGCGGAACTGTGGTGTTCAACCAACGAGTTCATGGTGGTGACAAGCGTCCCCAGATCATCCAACGTGTTTTGATCGACATCGGCTTGCTCCAGCAACTCTTGTTGCAACGATTCGAGTCTGGTCAATAACTCTTTCTTTTCCATCGTCTCAAACTCCTGGAACAACGGGTCAATCGGGCTCGGATGTGGGAATGGGTGATTTCATGTGCTTGACTTGATAGTTCACGTACACGCAGCCATTTTTGAATGGACGACACTCGTTCAGTTGAAGATCAATCTGGCGGTTCATCGGATGGAACAGTGGAATTCCGCCACCGAGCAATACTGGATGAATATTGAAGCCGATTTCATCGATCAAGTCCGCTTCAAACAGTGACTTGGCCAATTCCCCGCCCCCCAATAAGCAAATGTCCTTACCTGGCCGTTGTTTCAGGTCGCGAACGAATTCGGCGGCATCGTTTCGGACGATGGTGACTTGGTCGCTGCTTGCGGGATGGCCCTCGATCGTACGCGAAAACACATAGGTTGTGACACCTGGGGATCCAGCCCCTTGGCCGCTACGCACGGCGACTTCATATGTCTTGCGACCCATCAAAACGGTATCAAACGACTTCCAGTATTCCCGCATGATGGCCTCCACCTCGTCCCCCCACATCAACCAATCGACCGCGTGATCGGCGCGGGCAATGTAGTTGTCCAAACTGTTTGCACCACCGAATACCACTTTTCGCATGTTCTATCTCCCGGAACTCAACCGCGAAGACCTGGTGTCCCAAGCTCGGTGCTCGAACAATCGATCGTAATGCAACGACGGCTATGGGATGCCGGTCAGCTGAGCGGACGCGCGGCGACAAATTCATCTTGACGCTGTTTCACCTTGACGCTGGGCGATTGGACTGGTAACTACTCGCGCTGAGTCTTCCTGCTGAATCGTCACGTCAAAATCTTCGTTTGCGCTGAATGACGCGATTTTTATTATCGGTAGTATGCAGCGCGATGTTTGTCTTGGCAAACACCGGCGGCGTATGCACTCAAAGGATTCGGATTGGCGACGGTCCGCTCGTCGCTCCGATTGTGACACAAATGCCCCAGGTCCAGTATGGTACACAAGTTCCATACAGCGGTCCGCCAGCGACTGTTTCACCACCGCCATTGCAGTTGTCCACGCCCACGCCCGCAGGAACTCAAGCGCCGCCGATCGATCCGTATGGGGGTGTCGTTGTGCCCTCGCCCGGGTCGGTTCCGGCCACGTCGCTACCGCCGGGAACGGGTTCGCAACTGCCATCGAATGTGATGATCTATCCGCCGCCGAATTCTTATCCTTGGGTCGGGCCGAATCCAAACGTTTCGGCCACGCCGGTTCCGCCCCTCGGGTCGCCGCAAGCTGTTGCGCCTCCCTACTTTAATGGCCAAAGTTCGGTGCCCAACGTTTACGGTCCGGCCTTCTCTGGAAACCCGTACGGCGAGGCGCAATGGCCCGGCAACAGCGGCGCCTGGCCAAACTCAGGAAATGCATGGCCGAGTCAAGCCTGGTCGAGAGTCCGCGACGAGTGGTTGCCGCGACTGATCGAGCACCCTCGTTTTCGTCACACTTATTTGTTTGGCAGCAAGGGAAGGGAATTGGGAATCAACGATACCGAACTGGCCACGACGCTGACGTTACCGAACTTCTTGTTGTCGCAACAACCGCTTCGCATCTCGCCCGGATTCGTCTTCCATTTTTGGGATGGTCCCGATACCGGCGTCACAGGCGTTGACTTGCCCTCCAAGGCTTACAGTGCGTACTTGTCCAGCGATTTCGCATCGGCCATGACTCAACCTGTCGGTATCGAAGCCAACTTTACGATCGGCATGTACACCGACTTTCGTAACACGACTAGCGACAGCATTCGGCTGACCGGCGTCGGTTTGGGCTGGATCCGCCTAGACAACACCACCACGTTGAAAGTCGGTATCGAATACCTCGATCGTTTGGACAAGAAACTGTTCCCGGCGGTCGGCTTGTTCATGATGCCCTCACCGGATACGAAGTTGGATCTTTATTTTCCACGCCCCAAATTTGCTCGCCGGCTTCCCAATTATCAAAACTTCGAGGTCTGGGGCTACGTCGCTGGCGAGTACGGTGGCGGTTCTTGGACGATCGAGCACTTGGGCGGCTTGGGAGATCAGGTCGACATCAACGACATTCGAGTCCTGCTCGGCGCCGAGTGGATGGGGCCACGCGGCGTAACCGGGTTTATCGAAGGCGGGTACGTCTTTGATCGCGAACTTTTCTTTAAGTCGATCGGTTCCCCCATCAACATCGACGACACGTTTATGGTTTGCGCGGGCTTGGCGTTTTAGTCAAATCCCCCGCGGCAACCAGCCCCGACATTCCGCCAGGACTTCGAGACTGACATTTCGCCGCGGCGGCGATACCATTCACGGAGTGAACGGCCACGTGGCTTTTCACTCCGTGAAAAGTGCCATGGGCGAACGCGGCCCAATTTGCGCTAGACCTTGCCTAGCGGCGATCGACAACGGCCGTCCTACTTCGAATTGGCCCTCTATCGCCCGCATTGTTGCTGGCAACCGAGTCGTGCATTCCGTAAACTGAATGAGTGCTTTTTCACTTGGTTAAGGAGCAATTGACCTTGATGGATGTTGGCGGAATTGATAACGTTCGCGCCAAGACCGAGCCACCTTGGCCGCTCTTGGGTGCCAACCGGGATCGCCTGTCCGGTCATGACCGCGTGGTATTGATAGTTGGCGGCCTTGTGTTGCTGTTGTTGTTGACGATCACTCGATTTTTGACGCCGGATTCGCGGGGGTTTGGGACGCACGAACAGCTTGTAATGCTTTCGCCTTGCAGCTTTCGTTCCATGACGGGTTTGCCGTGTCCGAGTTGCGGGATGACCACGTCGTGGGCGTACTACACGCGCGGCGACATTGGGCGAGCGTTTTTTGCGAACCCTGGCGGACTACTGTTGGGAATGCTGGTCACCGTCGTGGCGCCCTGGGTGATTGCGTCCGGGATTCGCGGACGATGGCTGTTGGTGCAGCCGTCGGCGTTTGCGGCGATCGCGGTCGCCAGCGTGGTCGTCATCACGACATTGGCAGGTTGGGTAGGTCGATTAAACGGCAGTTTTTAGCTTGAGGCAATGCCATGGAAGGCAAACGAAGACGCCCTCGGTTGTGGATGTTCTTGGCCTTGGTTCCCATGTTGGGCTGCGCCGCAATCGCCGGATTGCCCTCGCAGATCATGTACGTAATACATGGCCACAAGGTCTCTGCGGAGTACGATGGCTTACGCAAAAAGCGCGTGGCGGTCGTTTGTGTTTCCGACGCCTCGGCGTACGGCCCAAACACGTTGACGTACACCGTGGAAAGGCGTCTGGCCGAACGCCTAAAGCAAAACATTAAGAAAATCAGCATCGTGCCCCAGTCCGCGATCGACGATTGGAAAGACAAGAATGGTTGGGACGAAGAAAACTTCTACCAAATCGGTCGCGGAGTCAACGCGGAGATGGTGGTTGCGATCGAGATATCAAGTTATTCGTTGCACGACGGACAGACGATGTACAAAGGCCGAACGTCCGTATCCACCACCGTGTTTGACATGCAGACCGGCACGGTCTGTTTTCGTCGCGGACCGGAAGAATATATCTTTCCGAAATCGGGGCAACCGGCAATCCAAAATACCGATCGGCAATTCGAGGAACTGTTCCTGAATAAGCTGTGTGACCATTTGGGACGCCGATTTTACGAATTCGAACAAAAAGATACGATTGCCGAAGACGCTGGCATTTGACCGGGCGCAGCGGACGGAAGCCGCTATAAAAAACCGCTCGCTGGGTATGCGACGAGCGGTTTTGCCAATCGATATTGCGGGCTCAGCCGATGGCGGCCAATCTGTACGAACGGGTGACGCCTTCCCCTACTTCACCGATAATTGCCACGGGTCGTTGACTTCGATCAACCCGGTTGACGTAGCGGACTTCGACTCGCCTTGTATGGCCACCGGAGAGTAGAACGAGAAATCGACGACGGATTGTGCAGTCGGCTTGTTTGCATCCCCAACTTGCACCGATGCCGTGCCGGAGGGCAGGGCTCCGTCCTGAGCCCAATTCGACCGAAAGCGGCGAACTGCGACCACTGTTAGACAGCGTCGCAACGTTGCCAAAGGGCGGCGTCGCACCGGCGGGACTCCCCGCGCCCGAACCATTGATATCCAAAGAGATGACCGCCACGAATTCGTCCCCGCCCCCCAAATCCACGAAATACACTGTCAAACCGCCATCGGCAACCGAAACATTGTAATCGACGCTCACGGTTTGGCCGTTCTTGGTTGAAACATTTCCCTGGTAGGTTCCTTCGATAAACACTCCCATCAAGTCATGGCGGGCGACTAGATCTCCGTATCGAATGGAAACTGTGTATTGGCCCGACGGAACTTTGGCCTCAAATGTGCCACGATTCAACAAGACGAGATCTCGCGTCAATGGCGTTCCAATAACGCGGTCGACCGCCGATAGTGAAATTGCATCGTTCTGCCACCCGAATCCCAGATTCGGATTAAATAAACTCGCTGTTGCCCGAACGTAGCCGTTCGCGACGGGCGATATGGAAGTACCAAAGTCAAAATGGGTCTCGCTGACTTGCCGGATTTCCAATCCGACGACCGAAGCGATGGCGGTCGCGCCGCCGAGGTCTGACAAGCCAATGGTCAATTGACCGTCCGCGACTGCCGAGCGGAAGACGCGAGTCGCAACCTGTCCTGGCGTCGTCGTGACCGAGTCCATTAGCACGCCTTCTAACGACAATCCCATTTGATCGCGGGATTGCAACGTATCTCCAACGTAAAATGTGACTTCGTAAATTCCGTCGGGAACCGCGACCCCAAAACTCGCATCACGCGTGTAAACAGAATCTCGGGTGAGACGGCTCCCTACAGCGTGCGTCAAGGGGATAGTGCTCCCCGACACCCAACCATACCCCAGCGTCGGGCTGTACTTACCAGTGGAGACCCCTTTAAACGTGCGGGCCACCGGTTGGCTCGCTTGACCAAAGTCGAACCGCACCGGACTAAAATTGGCATTGGTGATCGTAATCGACCAGGCGTTCAAGGTCCCGGCGGTCCCGGCGACGGTATCGGTGATCTCCAACGTCCAAACCCCGGCCGAGAGTTTCCCGTCATACGCCGAAAGACTTTGCTCTGGTTGATACGAGCCGTTAAACGGATTGACGCCAGTTCCAATCGGGATCGCCGCTTCGTCGTCGAAAATCGTATTGGTGAAATTGGCGTTTTGCCCCATATTCCCGCCCACATTAGTCGCCAGCGCGACTCGCGTTCCATCGGGACCAATTAACGCCAGCCGCAACTGAGCGGTTCTGGCATGCGAGATATTGACCGTTACGTTGAGATCCGCAATGGGAATGGCATCGGTGATCGTCAAGTTCGAGTTGATCGTGCCTATCGAGGGCAAGCCCAACGGCACACCGGTCGCGGGATAGGTCTTGACCGTAACGAAGCTGCCGCTGCTGCCATTGATCGTCGCGGAGTCGGTGGCGATGCTCGGTCCGCCAGTCCCATCGTCCAAATCATTGTAGGTGACCGTGATCGTATCTCCGCCGCGTAACTCCATTCGGGAATTCCCAAAGTAGAACTCGCCCCCCGCCGAGTCGATGAAACCACGGAAATAGCCTCCACCCGTCTCCGCCAGAATGACGTTTTCAATGTCGCCGCTGTTGGACTCCAAGGATACCGTCTGCGATCCAGCACCGACTAAATCGTAGTCAAACAAATCGATGCGTATGCTGTCTCCGACGTCATAGGTGTTGGCATCCAGTGTGACCACGCCGCGTGACAGATTGGGCAAGTCGAACGCTTCGACCACGAAATGCGAACGGCTGCCGCCGTCGACCGCGCTAAAGCCCATCCCCCGACGAGCAAAGGCCGTCCAGATCGCCAACTGATTGGCGCCGTTGTAGTCCAACTGGTCAGCCAACAAGATCGCATCCCGCGCTTCGAGAAACGACGGATTGGTAGGCTGAAGTTTCAGCGCATCCATGACCAATTGCAACGCGATGTTGTTTCCCCCCGTACCGTGGTAAATATCCGAGTCAAATCCATGTCCGGGGAACGGTGTCTGGCCGCTGCCTGGTCCCTGTCCGTTGATCAACAGCCAGTTCATGTCCCACAGAGTCGACGTCCAAATCTCACCGGCGTTATGCACCTCCTGACTGAGGTTGTAATAGCCCAAGGTCAACGGGTCGATCATCATGTCGAAGCTATACGGGTATCGACGGATACCCGGCGTCATCAAAAAGTCGTCGTACAGCACCCAGTTGCCCAACGGATATGCGTCGTTGGCTCGGTCGGAGGCAACCTGGTTGACCATCAGCGACCACCAATCGCTCCAGCCTTCTCCCATGCCTCCGCTTTGAATGTCGTTTAACGCATCGGCGTTGGAGGGACCGCCGGTTAGCCGGTTCGACACGCCGTGTCCGAATTCGTGGGTTACGATCGTGTTTTCATAATCCCCGTCCCGGTAGGGATAGCCCAGATTCCATTCCAACATCGCCATTTGCGGTGTTTCGCCGTCGGGTGGCGTCGCAAAAAAAGCGTTGTTGAAGTAACCAAAGCGCGCCCCGTATTGAGCGTCCGCCTGTACACTGTCGCCACCCATGCCCCCATTGCCGTAATTGTTTTCTTGGAAGTTTCCGGCAGCTTCATCAAAGCCGTATTCGTAGTGAATGTCGTGCAGCGTGTTCACCCAATAGTACAGGTTCGTCGTCGCGGCATCGGCACTGATTACCGGCTGCATTCCCTGGTTGTACGCCGCCAAAAACTCCAAATTGACACCGCCATAGGCCCGCGCTCCGGTGCCGGAATCGGTCGCGAAACGGTCGAGTTGTGCATGGACGTTGTTTCCGCTGGTGTCAAACGTATCGATCCCCGGAATGCCGTTCAAATCGTGCCAGCCGTACGGGGAGGTTATTTTGTCGTTAGGGTCGACAACATAGGTTTGGTTGCCGTACAACGGACCATCCAAAGGTCGGTCAAAGACGTTGTAGATCGCATGATCGATCCAATCGGCCTCCTGTAGCGGCCTGCCGTCGACCGCGCTGAACGACGAGTCCAACCAGGCTTCGCCAAAGGGCCGGCGGATATTAAACTTCCACGCCAACTGCAGTTGCCCGTCGACGTCGACAAACTCCAGGTTGGCCCGAATATTCTGAACGGCGATATCACCGGTGGAAAACTCGCTGGTCCGCACCCGGTCGTTGGCGGTCGAGATCAACAGGGGAAACGTCGACGAAGTCCACTCGTATTCATCGATCACCTTGCGGAGCGTCTGTGCGGCGCTGAGCGTTGGAACAACCGACAAATTCTCGTCGTAGATTCCTGAAATGAACCGATTGCCCGCGCTGACAAATGTTCCGTCCAACCGAATGTTGACGTTGAGGTTCGCATCGCGAATCTCCAAGCCCTCATGCTTTTGGCGGAAATAGATATGGCTGATTCCCAAATGATCCGTCGTGTATTGGTCGGTCAAGACATAATCGTTCAGGTCGTTGGCGGTCAGTCCATAGTCGGAGGCGTGCTGCCGCACGTAATCCATCGCTGTATCGACCAATTGCTCCGACGTCAGAACCGTCGAGGAGAGCATTTGACGCGTCTCAAGCGTCTCGATATCCAGTGAACTGATCGTTTGGAAAATCTGTTCGACCGAACTGGCCAGCCGCTCGGCCTGCCGAGTTTGTCGACGCAACGGTTGCGACGAACGGATCATCTTTCCCCTCCCGAGACATTAAAGCAATAAGGCGACAATGGACAAACCGCACGTCACCGCCGATGATGAATAAAAAATGCCGGTTGTCTTGCGTATTCGTCAGGAATGTGCACGAATAAATTTGGATTTAAGTTTAATACGGCCAATCAGATTTTTAAAGCAAAAAAACGAATAATAATACCCGAACCTTCAACCGTTTGAGGCTTGAGAAACCCCCTACGTGCGGTCTGAATCGGCCGGAGTCTTAGACGGAAAGCTCGGCAGCTGCGGGCAAATGTTGAAGAATCTTAATAGACGTCGTGGCACTAGTGCCGTGTCAAGTTTTAATTTTGGGGTGCCACTGGCTGTGCCAGTGTACATGAGCGTCGTGTATTGCCGACCCGCACTGGCGACGCCAGTGGCACACAACCCCAATTCTAAGACCTGACAAAGCGCTAGAACCGAACTGGTTTCCGGGAAGCGCCAGTCGGATACCGAATGCCGCCGAAACGCTGATCGAGGGCGACCCGCCCTCATGTCCGAACCGACCGAGAAACGGGACGGCTCAAGGCGGTGCTTGGCAGACTGTCAAAAAATGCGGGCACAAGTGTTAATTGAAGCGGAGCGGCGCAATCTGCCCGGTAATTCGCTGTGTGGATGCGCATGCAACCGGACGGCTTGCGCCGTTCCGCTACATTTTCAACGGGTTGTTAGGAGGCCTTTTTCACCTCGACTCCGTATTCGGGCTTTTGCCGACGATTCATCAGCCACAGCAAAACGGGCGACGCAATGAAGATCGAGCTATAGGTGCCCGTAATGATCCCCACCAAAATCGCAAATGCAAATCCGTGAATCGACTCACCTCCAAGGAAGAACAAGATCGCGATCACCAGCAGCGTTGTGCCCGAAGTCAGAATCGTTCGGCTCAACGTCTGGCTAATCGCCACGTTCAACATCTCCGCGGTCAACTCCGACCGCTTGCCACGGACTTCCCGAATCCGATCGAAAATCACAATCGTATCGTTTAGCGAATAACCGATCAGCGTCAAGAACGCGGCGATCACCGGCAGGCTGACTCGGAAACCCTCAATCTGCATAAACCCGAGAACGGTTTGCAACCAATAGCTCAGCGCCACCGCACCCAGCGTGATCAAGATGTCGTGGACCAAAGCCACAACGGCAGCGAGCCCAAAGTCGACGCTTTGAAATCGAACCCAAATGTAGCCGATGATAACCAGGAAGCTGCCGAGAATAGCGCCGAGCGCCTGAAACTGAGTCTGCACGGCGATCTGTCCGCCGACGCCGCTGATCGTTGGGAAATAAGGCTTGCCGTTGTAGTCGGATTTGAGTTGATCCAAGACTGCGCTTGCCGTCGGCTTCGCGAGCCAAAATCATCGACACGGTCCACGCGGCCGATTTCGCCAATGGCGCGTCCGGCGCAACGTTCGCGGCTGAAACGGTGACGTCGGCGGCATCCAACGTCACTTCGTTGGTCTTTTCGGCGGCGGTCACTAACGCGTCAATCAAAGACTTGCGCGAGATTGGCTGGCCAAAATTCAAGGGAACCGTGATGCGAAAACGACCGACGACTTGTGAGGCGTTTTCATTCGGCGTCGGAGTCTGCGGCGCGGCTTTGGGTTTTTCGACCTCCGGTGCTTTGGCCTCCGGCTGCTGAGGATTGGCGGCCTGCGGAACCGGTTCCTGAGGCGTTTCGGCTTTCGTCTCAGGAACCTGTTTTTGAGTCTCCTGCTTGTCGTTCTTGGTTTCGTCTTGCGGCTGCGGCGCGGAGCCCTCTTGAATCAATACTCCCAACAACGCCGCCGACTGTCGCAGCGACGCCAACGCGACAGCCAATTCGCCAGTCGAACTCCGCGGTCGCCAATTGCTGCTGGTCGGTTTTTGCGTTGGCGGCGCATTCGGCGAATCGATTTTGCTCTGTGGGGATTCGGGGTTTGAGGACTCGCTTTTGGGTTGAGCCGGGCCGGTGTCCAACCGTTCAACCGTCAACTTTCCAGGATCGTAGTCGACGTGCAACTTCATCAACTGATCGCCGAAGATTTGTGTCAAAGCGTCGTCGATCGTGACGTCGCTCGGCTTCGGCTCGCCTTCGGGGACGGCAATGTTGCTGTCGACTTTGAAAACGCGGTCCGGGAAGTCGGTGGACGTAATCCTGGATGCGATGAACTCGACGGGTTCGTTGTTGACCACGGCATGATAGCTGTCGAGCTTGTCGCGCACCTCTTCGATGCTCATTTTGGCGTTTTCCGCAAACACCATGTGCGCCGTCGTTCCGCCGCGCAAGTCGTTGTCGAGAATTCGCACGCCGCGCAAGAACACGCCGCCAATGCCGACCAGAATCAATGTTAGCGAAATGGCGTAGAACCAGCGCCGGCGGGAAATAAAATCGATCACGCCGCCCGGGAATATCCGCATCATGTGCAAACGGCTGATCCAGCGGCGGCGTTCGGCAATTTCAAAAAAGACGCGCGAACAGAATATCGCCGTGAACATGCTAGTGCAAATACCGAGAATCAACGTGACCGCAAAGCCCTTGAGCTGCTCCGAGCCAAACAAATACAACACGATCGCCGTGAAAATCGTAGTGATGTTGCTGTCGACGATCGCCGACAACGCCCGGTCAAAACCATTGCGGATCGACATCCGCAACGCCGCCCCTTTGGTGATCTCTTCCCGTATCCGCTCGTAAATCAGCACGTTGGCGTCGACCGCCATACCAACCGTCAACACCAAGCCCGCCAGGCCAGTCATCGTCAACGGTTGTTTGATCAACATCACCGCCGACATCACCAACAACAGGTTGGCAAAAAGTGCGCCGCAAGCAATCACACCGGCGAACCGATAGTAGAACATCATGAACACGACGATCAGTACGAACGACAAGCCAATCGCAAAAATGCCCTTGCGCTTTAGGTCCTCGCCAATCGTCGATTCGACGTAGTCGACGCTGATCGGGTTTTCTGCCAAAGCGACTTCGAGCCGCCCGGCCTGAAGGTTGATGACGAGATCCTCAACCTCCTGTTCGGTGAATCGGCCTTCGATAATCCCGTCCGAGCTGATTCGGCTATTGATTTCCGGCGCCGACAGCAACTTGTCGTCGCTGATGATGGCCATCTGCTTCTTCTGGTCGTTGACGGGCACATTTCTGCCGGTCAAGGTCCCCATCCGCGTTCGGCCTTCGCGGGTCATCGAAAAGTGAACTGCAGGACCACCCTGCTGATCCAAACCGGCTCGGGCGACACTGATATGCTCGCCCTCGACGTCCATCTTGTCGTCCTTGTTCTTGGGCTCAAGACACAGAATCTCGACCTGGCGAACGTTGTTCTTGATGCACCACTGGGCAAACGCGACCGGGCTTTCGGTAAAAATATTGGCGTCGATCAACTGTTTCGTCGAGCCGTTTCGAACAAGATTGGTGTTCTGTGGATGAAACCGAAAAGGCAAAACGCCGGATTCTTGCTTGTTTTCCCGGCCCAACTCGAACCATTTGCCGACGATATCTCCGGTTTGGTTGTCGGCCGGATGATCCGGAACGGCTTCGTGCACGATGTTGTCGTTCACGCCCTCTTTGATCAACGCGATGGTGCGCTGGATTAGACTGGGATGAAACCGCTCGTCGGCCAGGATGCGAAATTGTAAATGACCGGCCCGCGTTAGCCGCTGCCAGATCCGCATCGCTTCATCCATCTCCACTTCCGGAATCGTGACCTCGATCTTGTCCGTGCCCAGCGGACGAATCATGATTTCCTGGGTTCCTGATGGATTCACGCGGGCCATCAGCCGCGGAATCATGCTGGCAATGTCGATCTTGTGCCGGTGGGATCCTCCTTGAGCTGGCCGATAATCGTAATCCCGCCGCGCAAGTCCACGCCAAATCGGGGGGGCCACAACAGAGCCACCAGCAGCGCGGAGATCGCCAATATCGAAAAGATCGTCCACAGCCGCCAGCCATGCTGCTCTTCGGTCCGCGTCGCTCGGCTGATCGAACGGGACAAGTAATACGAGATCACGATCACCGCAACGACCAGCAACAGAACGAACCACCCTTGCTTGAACCAAGCAACTTGATTCGCCGCGTCATTGGCGGCTTGGGCGATCAGCGCAAATTCAAACATCGAAGTTGATTCCTAAGTGAGTTTCCAATCGCTCGCATCGCGTTCGTCTGCGAGCCTGCGGCCTGCGGCCGGTCCATCCCACGCAGTCGCCCGACGTGTTGACTGCGATGAAAGCATTGCGAGATCACCCCAGACGGACTCCCTGTTTCCCACGTCAAAAATCCAGGCTTCTATTGCCATTGGGTACGTCGCGGCGCTCAACTGTCAGATGCATTGCCAGAGTCGTCCGCCAAAACCTTCGCGATCGACGACTTGAGAATTGTGATTTTCGTGTTGTTGGATTCGTCGATGCGGACCGTAATGGTGTCGCTTTCGGGACTGACATTCACCACCGATGCGACAATGCCGCCGGCAGTTACCACTCGATCGTTCTTCTTCAAATTGGCCAGCATCTCCTTGTTGCGTGCCTGGTCGCGCGACTGCGGTTTGGACATCATCATCAAATAGACCAACATCAGTGGGATCAACCCAAGCAGCAAACAGTTCCAACCGCCAAAAATGCCAGGTTTCGCCGCATTGGCTGCCCCGCCACCCTGTTGTTGTTGGGCGGGGGCTTCGAGTTGAGCGAGCAAACGGGCCAGAGCAAACCAATCAAACATCACAACTTCCCAAGCCGACCATCCATCGGCGATAACTCCGAACCAACCACCAAAATCATCGCGAATCGGCAGCACAGGACCGCCGCCGCCAACATTTTGGGCAACCGATCATGATAGGATTTTGCCAATTATAGAACAAGGGCACGTCGCTGCGACGCGGCCCAGGCCGCCATGACCTTCACGGCGCAGACCCGACGTTCGTTCGCTCAAGACGGTTCACAACTCTGTTGCCGAAACTGTCATTCGGATCGCACGCAAAATGACTTCGCCCTAAATCCTCGCACTCACCGGAGAGGTTGAGGAGAGGGTCAACAAAACCGGGAGGTGATATTGCGTGCGATCCATAGCGGTGGGGGCAGGTTGCTTCCTCAACAACGGCGTGCTATTGCCCGGCGGTCGCCTGGCTAATGGGAAATCAATCTCCTTACACTTCTTTCGTCGCGTTCCATCGACGACACTTGTCCGCCGCGAATTCCAAAAATGCGTCGGCGGCGATCGCCTCCCGAGCCTCCGACATCAGCTTCTGATAATACGCAATGTTGTGAAACGAAAGTAAAATGGGGCCCAGCATTTCGCCCGACATGAACAAGTGCCGAATATACGCACGGCTGAAATGCGAATAGGGCGTCGTCAGGCTCGAATCTAACGGTCGAGGATCGGTCTGATGGCATTGATTGCGCAGCCGCAACGGACCGCCGTCCGTAAACGCCAGCGCGTTCCGGCCGCTCCGCGTCGGCATCACACAGTCAAACATGTCGATCCCACGCTGAATGCCGGCCAATAGGTCCTCCGGCCGGCCAACCCCCATCAAATACCGCGGCTGGTGCTCCGGCAAGTGGGGCGTCGTCGCGGCAACCATCGCATACATGGCATGCGGATCTTCGCCGACGCTGAGTCCGCCAATGGCATAGCCGAAAAAATCCAATGCGCGAAGTTGCTCCGCACACGTCCGCCGCAGCACCGGATCCAAACCGCCTTGCACAATCCCGAACTGTACCTGGTCCGCTCGCCGGGCCGCTGCACGAGATCGACTCGCCCAACGAAGCGTTCGCTGGCAAGCATCGGCGATCACCGAGTCGCTGGCCGGCAACGCGACAACATGATCGAGTACCATCGCGATGTCGCTACCCAATTCCTCCTGAATCTCGACCGCACGTTCCGGCGTCAGTTCGACCAATCGACCATCGACGTGCGAACGAAACTCGGCGGACTGCTCGCTGATCTTGACAATCTGCGCCAAACTGAAGATCTGAAAGCCTCCGCTGTCGGTGAGAATGGGACCATCCCAACCGCTGAAGCGGTGAAGCCCGCCCAGTTGGCGAATGATTTCACTCCCCGGCCGCAGCGACAGATGATAGGTGTTGCCCAAGATCATCTGCGAACCGGTCTCGACCACCATTTGAGGCGTCAATCCCTTGACCGAACCAGCCGTCCCCACAGGCATGAACGCCGGCAGTTGGACGATTCCATGCGGCGTCGTCAACCGCCCCAACCGTGCGCTGCAACGGGCATCAACGTGCAACAACTCGAACTTGAAACCGGGTGGGTTCATGGATCAGGCGAAAGCCTGTTGCAGCTCGAACAATTCAAACGGCTTGCCGACGACCCTCAGCCGTTTGCCGATCAATCGACGAAGTGCATCGACCTCGAATCGCCTCGCGAAGTTCATCGCAACAACGATCCGGGTCAAGCGGCGGCTACGTTTCAAGCGACCGGCGACGTCGATCAGCCAGCCATCCAGCGAGTCCGCATCGATCAAACAGGAATCGACGGGTGCGGAGAATTTGACGCCGGGATTCGTGAGATCCAGCGACAGCACTTGGTGCCCGAACGCGAGACAGGCATCGCTGAACATGTTCCAAGAAGTCACGCAACGGGCAACGACCCCAATAGTTAAGCAACGGCCGCCGGGCAGCTCTTTGAGTCGAGCCGCGATGCGTTGGGGCATTTCGTCAACGGGCGGTGATTGCCAAATGGTCACCTCACCGCGACTGCTTTCGGCCAAAATTCGCGCAAACTCACTGGGCCAATGATACCAGTAGACGCGATTCCAGTCGGTCAAAGGTTGGCCCGATCGCATTTCGCCTTCGCAATGGCTCGACAGCAAATGAACGGGAATCGAGTTGGGAAAGCTCGCCCGCAAATAATGGATTGCTTCCCGAGAAAATTCCTGCCGTCGGGCCTGGGCCAAGACCAAAACGTCCGCCGAGTCGGTGCGGGCCCGCATGATACGGCCATCGATCGAGTCACAAAACCTCGTATGTCCCGGCAATGTGGCGACCACGTCGGCAAAATCGTCGTGCCGCCAATGACCTGCTACGATAAGCGTCTTATCGATAGGGTTGGCCAATGATATCGTTCTCCATTGAGCACCTCGCAGGGTCAAACAAGCCGTTCGTCCGCCGCGCGAAACATTTCGAGGACGGCCGACGGTTCGGTGGCTGCCCGCAATTGAGTTAAGAAATCCGCCTCGACAATCAACCGGCTGAGGCGAGCCAATATTCGCAAATGAATCGAGTCGCCATCGGAGGCGATCAAAAAAAACACATCGGTCAACGATCCGCGCGGCCCGCCAAACGGTATGCCGCTGCCAGTGATCCCCAAAGCGACAAATGCCTCGGAGATCAGGTTCGGCAATGGACGTCGAGGATGCAACAACGCGACGCCGTTGTCCAGAGCAGTTGGGTGCAGGCTCTCGCGCGCTCGAATCGCGTCGGCCATTTGATTGGTATCCCACAGCTTTCCCGCATCGGCTGCTGAGCTGGCAGATCGAGTCGATAACGGAATTCTTGGTCCGCGCCGCCAACGGCAAAGCCACCATCGCTGGCGACAGCAGATCCGCAAACCGCAGCTCCGCCTGATCGCGCCGCCGATTTTGATTCAACACACGTTCGACGCCCGCTAGTTCCAACTCGTCGCTCGCGCCGATGCGATCCTCTAGCCAATGATGAATTTCCGCGCGAGAAAATCGCCATTGATGGTTGATGCGGCGGCACGGCAAACGACCCCGGTCGGCCATGCGTTGGACTTGTTCCGGGGTCAGGTGCAAGTACGCCGCCAAGCCGGGAACGTCGAAATCCTCGAACTCATTCATTTCCAAATATTTGTCTTGACACTATCGGGCAAAAGCTGACAATCGGACCCCATGCGGCTGATGGATCAGCCGACCGGCACGAGTTGCCTATCCGACGGCGATGACAAGGACCCGACTCGGCATTGTTCGGGGACCCACTTCGACAGTCGCAGAATAGGTTCTTGCCCGCCAGTGCACTCACCCATCGTCGGCAAGGAGGCCGAGTCATGGTCAACGCGGCGACCGCCCAATCCGGAATCAGTTTACGCCAGTTGCTTCCCGACGGTCAATTCGTCGGCCCCCGGGATGTCTTGGTCCGATCTTGTTGTGGACATTGGTCCGATTGCGAACCGAACGATTTGTTCGTCGCCATCGTCGACAGCGACAGCGACGGACACGATCATGTAGAACGTGCCGTTGCGAAAGGCGCCTGCGGCGTCGTCGGCGAACGGTTGATGGCTGTTCGCTCGCCGCAGTGCATCGTCGAGGATACGCGTCAAGCCTACGGCCGAATCTGTCACGCTCTGGCGGGCCAGCCAGCCACTCAACTCACTTCGATCGGCGTCACGGGGTCGGTTGGAAAAACGGTGACCGCCCATCTGATTCACAGTATCTTTGTCGCGGCCGGCCTTTTCGTCGGGATTGATGACCTCGATCGATTCACCGCCGTCACTCGGTTTGGAACATCCGTTCCAACCCAACGCGCCGGCTCTGGCGAACTGGTTGGCCTCGCAAGTCCTCGAAGGCCATCGCCACGCGATCATCGAAGCACCCAGTTGCTCGCTCGCGCAACATTGCTTTTCCGGCTCGGAACTCGACGTCGCCGTGATCACGAACATCCGCCGCGAGCATTTGGATTTTCACACGACGACTCGGAATTATCGCGCGGCCAAGTCTCGAATTCTCGATTATTTGAAGCCGACCGGATTCTGCGTGGTCAACGCCGACGACCCCCACTGTGCAGTTGCTGGATCAGATCGACACCCCCACGCTGACGATTGGGATTCGCGAGGCCGCCGAAATCACCGGCCGCGTCCTCGAATCGGCGTCGTCCGAGCAGACGATGTTGATTCAAGCCGGGAATCAATCGGTGGCGGTCCGCACGCGCATGATTGGCGAACATCACATCTACAATTGCTTGACCGCCGCGGCCGTGGCGTTGGTGCAAGACATCGACTTGCCAACCATCGCTCGAGGTCTGGAACGAGCCGAGCGGATCGCCGGGCGGTTGGAAGCCATTCAATGCGGTCAGCCGTTTGGGGTCTTTGTCGACATCGCCGAGACACCTCACCAACTCGCCGTCGCCTTGCACGCCTTGCGGCAAGTCACGTCGGGCCGCATCATCTGCGTGGGCACGCATCGAGATCGGCAATCGGCGGACGATCGGCTTCAAGTGGGCCGCGTGATCGAAAGGGCTGCGGACAGGCGTATCCTGACGTCGGGGCGGCTCTCGCCCGAATTGTTGTACGAACCGTTTCATCAGATGCTCGACGGCTTCGAGCGGCCACATGTCGCCCAAATCGTTCCCGATCGAATTCGCGCCATCGAAGTGGCCTTGGGCGAAGCGCGTCCCGGTGACGCGGTCTTGATCTCCGGATGCGGCGAACGGCCGTTCATCTCGGTCGACGGCGAATCGTGGCAACTGAACGATCGCGATATTTGTCACGCCTGGTTGTACGATCACGCTTTTCGCGACGTCTCCGACGAACCAAACATCTACCGCATCGACGATTACCGTTGAATCCTTCAGCGTCGAACGACATCGGGATTCATTGCGGCGGATCGCATTTCAGGCCCACCAGTTGCAAGAGCTTAATGGCGTTCGTCGTCGGCGCGACTCCCGGACGCATGACATAGTCAAACGTCATCACGTCACGACCGTTGGCTTGAGTGAACGATTCGGTGAAATAGACGGGCCGCGCGAGCTCTCCCAATCCACCGTCGCGGTGCGCCAACTCCAAATCGTGAGTGGTCACCGCACCGATCTGCGCCGTTGGTCAGCAACTGATGGATCACGGCGTTGACTGCGATGTGCCGTTCGCGTGAATTGGTTCCCAGCAGCACTTCGTCCAACAAAAACAGCATTGCCGGGTGGGTTTCGCCGTCGTCCAATCCGTCCGGGCCCGGTCGGCGGCGTTTGCGGATCAACTCGGAGTGGTCAACGATCTCCTTGAGCCGCTTCAGTTCGGCCATAAAAAACGAGACGCCCTCGGAAAGAGAATCCGAAATCCGCATGCTGGTTTCCAGTTCCACCGGATAGAAACCAAACGTCCGAGCACAGACGACGCTGCCAATTTGAGCCAACACCACGTTGGTTCCTATCGCCCGCAGCAGGGTACTCTTGCCGGACATGTTTGATCCGGTCACGAGCAAAACCCGATTGGGCGGTCCCACGTGCACGTCGTTGCATACGCGTACGTCGTTGGGCAGCAGCGGATGACCAAGCCCCGTGGCCTCGATCCGCGGCGGGTCGTCCAAGTAGATCTTTGGAACCGTCCAATCCGGATTCTCGTAGGACAATGTCGCCAACGCCGAGACCCCTTCGATTCGCGCCAAGGCATCGAACCAGCCTCGCACGCTTTTTCCGTGCCGACGCTGCCACGACTCCAGAATTGCCAGAACGTGCACGTCCCACAAACAAAACAGTTGCAAAAAAATGTAGGCCAGAAACAGGATTCCATGACGTCGCAAATTGCCCAACCAAACGATGAGCGACAGCGACCCGAGCTTTCCAAGCGTCGATTCCGCCTCGCCCAGGGCGGCACGTCGTTGGTTTTTCATCCACGTCGAATTCGAGGGCGCTCGTTGGACAGAGCGGAACAACCGCAAGTACTGTTCGACTTCGTTTCGACTGGACGACACCTGATTGAAGATCTCGTGCACCCGACCGGCAAACGCCACGGAAACCAGAAAACTGACCGCCACAACGGCCATCAATCCAAACCCGGCGACTTCCGGCGCCAGCCCACCGATAAAAAAGCCGACGATTAAGATCAGCGCCACGGCAGCCGTAATTCTCGCCAACCAAGTGATCGCCGATCGTTTTGTCAACCAGGGTCGGCTTTCCGACCAGGCGACGAAACGGGCGGGTCCCGCCGGGCTCTTCGCCAACGCCGCACAAGTCAGCTGAAATCGCTCGCGCCAATCGGTCGCCGAGGCGAGGTCCTCGATCGCTTGTTGCCGCTGACGAATCTCGGTCACCGACGCTGGCGTGCACAACCATGCTCGAATTGTTTCCAAACCCATCGGGGTCTGCACCGTCGATAAAAGCTGCGCCAGCGATGCATTTCCGAACAGATCCAAATCGCGCGAGATCGAACGAAAATCGTGCACCGGCTCCAGCGCCGGGACGGGCAGCCGGTTCCACTGACGTTGCCCGCGATAGACCCCGTGAGCAAAGAAAGTCGCCTGCGATTTGGCCCCCGCCAATCGGACTTCGATCTGATCGTGGAGGTACACCAACAACAAGAACGCCAGCGCCACGGCGATCGTAATCGCGATCCAAAACGTGCGCTGGGCGTCCGCATTCTGCCAGATCGCCAAACCGCCGACGCCGGTCGCAATAAAGAGTCCGCCGCGCAGAAACGCCAGCCGATGCCAGAGACCACTTAGTCGCAAGATACTTTCGCCAAAGCCCGTTTCGAGTCGCGAATAGCGCTCCACCGCTTCGAGCCAGGTCTTCGGCCGCATTGGATCCGCATTTTCTTGCATCGACTCGGTACGCGGCCTTGATTGAGCTCGACAGGGCTTCGGCTTGCGACAACAGGAGCGTTTTCGTAACTTTTTACGGCTAACGGGGCAGGAGTCAATTGTGCGACGCACCCGGAGGGCCGTTCCGACAATTGTTGACGGTTAAGGGGTCAGGAGTCAATTGTGCGAAGCACCCGAAGGGCCGTTCCGGCAATTGTTGACGGTTAAGGGGTCAGGAGTCAATTGTGCGAAGCACCCGAAGGGCCGTTCCGGCAATTGTTGACGGTTAAGGGGTCAGGAGTCAATTGTGCGAAGCACCCGAAGGGCCGTTCCGGCAATTGACTCCTGACCCCTTAACCAACCCGTAATCTAAGCAGTAACAATGCACTAGTATCCCGACAATTCGGTCGCGCGAAACACACGTCGAATCGCGATCATGAACGCGGCGGTGCGCAAACTGACTTTCTTTTCGTTGGATTCGCTCCACACATCTTCAAAAGCGTGTGACAGCACCGAGTCGAGCTGTTGCCGGACGCGGTTTAAGTCCCAGCTATAGTATTGGCGATTCTGCACCCATTCGAAATAGCTGACCGTCACGCCGCCCGCGTTGGCCAAAATGTCCGGTAACACAATCACGTCACGCTCTTCCAGCACGCCGTCCGCCATCGCATGGATCGGGCTGTTGGCGCCTTCAATAATATATTGGGCCCGAATCCGCTCCACGTTGTCGATGTTGATGACGTTTCCCAACGCCGAGGGAACGAGCATCTCGACGTCGAGCTCCAACAGTTGTTGGTTGGAAATCGAGTCGGCTTCGGTGAACCCCTTGAGCGAGCCATGTTTCAGCGCATGCCGCAGCGCGGCCGGGACATCGATCCCGTCGGCTCGGTAGTAGCCGCCACTGAGATCGCTGACCGCGACGACTTTGAATTCGGACTCGCTAAACATTTTCGCCGCGTGAGAACCGACGTTGCCGAAGCCTTGGATCGCGACTCGGATGTCCTTGGGCCGCCGACCCAATCGCGTCATCAACTTGTAGGACAAGATGCCGACCCCGCGGCCCGTCGCCTCTTCGCGCCCCTTGGCGCCGTAGTCCTCCACCGGTTTGCCCGTGATGCATGCCGGATTGAAGCCGTGGTATTTCTCCCATTGGTTGCGAATCCACGACATCGTCTCTGCGTTGGTCCCCATATCGGGTGCTGGGATGTCTTTGTCGGGACCGATGATTTCGTGAATCTGGTCGACGAACTTGCGCGTGATGCGCTCCTTTTCTTTGCGACTGAGAGCGCGGGGATCAACCCGCACGCCACCCTTGGCTCCACCATAGGGAATGTTGACCACCGCCGTCTTCCACGTCATCAGCGACGCCAACGCACGAACCTCGTCCAAGTCGACTTCCCAATGATATCGGAGCCCCCCCTTCATCGGGCCGCGCGAGTTGTTGTGTTGAACTCGGTATCCTACCAGCGTCTCCAAGCGACCGTCGTCCATCTCCACCGGGACTTCGACCGTCACTTCACGGCGTGGAGTTTTCAGTAGACGCCGAATGCTGTCGTTGAGGTCCAATTGGTCGGCGGCCTTGTCGAAATAGTACTGGACTACGTCGAACGCCTTCATTTCTTTTAGCGGAGGAGCGATTTGCGGTTCAATGACGTTGGTCATGTCGATGAAGTAGTTGGTCGTTGACGCTGGTCTCAGACAGCTAGGTCGGATGGGGCCGGACGACAGCCACAGATTCGTCTTGCTATTGTTAAAGATAATCGGTTTCGCATTCCCGTCATATGGGAATTGCGGAATTTCACGCGTGATCCATTTCTTTGCGGATCCGCGCTGCGTGAATCCCGTCGACAGCGACCCGTGCAGTTTTTGCAGGTAGAACCGATTTCAACTTGGACCTAGAATAACGTACGACGACGTTTAACGGCCCAACGGGCGGGCCCAGCAGTCACGTCGGCTTCAACATCAAGCCCCATGCCTGTCGCTTGACTTGGCTGCGTGAACGCGTCCTAGCGGGGCCGTGCGACATCACCCTACGTCTTGCGAAATCCAGTTTCACCGTGTCGATCGAAACGTGAACGAATTAACGCTTTGGAACCGATTGATCGACAGAGAATTGTTGGCTCCATCCCTCGTCCCTTCGCTGCAAGCCCAATTCCAAGAACAGGTTGGTCCAGGACCGGTCGACGACTCTCGAATCGTCGAATGGCTGTCCCAAAATAAACTCATCACGCCTTGGCAGCAGCAAGTGTTGCTGGCCGGATTCGATGGGCCGTTTCGGTTTGGCGAATACCGCGTCCTCGGACGTACCGGGCCATCCAGCGAAGTCGCCTTTTCCGCCATTCACTGCGAAACACAATTTCCCGTCGTCTTGAACTTCGTAAGTGGCACGACGACCGAAGACCTCGAGGCGTGGGACTCGGTTTGCTCACGGGCTGCCACGCTGCAGTCCATCGACAATCGCTCGTTTCTCGAAACGTATGAAACCGTTGAGCTGCCGGAGTATCGATTCGTCGTCAACGAAATGACTGAAGCGCCGTCGGTGGCGGAAAAGTTGGGACATAAAGGTCGAATGCCCTGGCAGATCGCCGTGGCCGCCATCGGCAAGTTGGCTCGCGCACTCGACCAACTACATCAACATGGAATCGCCCATCAACACATCGACTCGCGCACCGTCGTCCTGGAGTCCAATGGCGCTTTGCGGCTGAGGTCGCCGGTCACGTCCGTTCTCCCCAACCCAGTTGTCACGCTCAACGGCCAGAAGCCGAACTCGGCGGATGACGGCGCCGATCCGAACATGGATCGCGTAACTCACATAGGAACGAATCTCACCGCCCAACAGCTTGATTGTTTCGCCGTCGGCAATTTGCTTTATCGCTTGATTCGAGGTGAGTCGATCCAGACCGCCGCCACCCGACATCCTGGCACCTGGTCTGTCGACGATGTGATCGTTCGGGTGTCGAAATACGGCTTGCCGACCCGATTGTTGGAAACTCTGCGGGAATTCGCCGAGCGGGACTGGCGACCGAACGATCCAGGAGTCGGCGAATTGGCGAACCGTCTGGCTGAGATCAGCGGCAACACGATCAAGAAACTGAGCCTGCCAGCCCGTTCACCCGCCGAATTGCAGTTCATCAGCGCCATCAGTCGCTGGAAGCCAGGTTCGGCTCAACGGGTCAGCGCCAAGGTCCCATCTTTGTCTCCGCCGTGGACGACGCCTCCGCCAACGATCCTCAAGCCGCACGGCGCGCGTCGCGATTTCGAATTCCTGCAGATCCAAGTCTTCGCGCACCGGTCGCCACGCCCCACACCAGCGAACTTCAAGCATTGGCCCGCAGTCAACAGCAGGCCAAGCGCCGTCGACAACTCATGCCGCTGGCGGTGTGGGCTGCGACCGCGGTGGCATTTGCCGCTTGCGTCATCGCGATCGTGATGATCTATCAGAAAGTATCGACGCCACGATCAGGCGCCTTGGACGGGGAGACGTCCCGCAACTCGTCATCGCATTCTGGCGAGCCGCCGGCATTGGCGGTCGTGACCGACCCGGTCGAATCGACTTCACCCAATCCCGACTTGAAGTCTGCACGTGACACGGCCAAACGTCTTTGGGTCGAAGACCTCGTCGCCGACGACGGGGCAACCCTGTGGCAGTCACCCACCGCTGGCCCCGCCATCAACCTGGCGCATCTCCCTGTTGGAGCTTCCATCGTGGCAGTGTTGCGGCCGTCACAATTGGTGGCGCATCCCCAATCGGCCTTGTTGCTGCGAGCGTTTGGCACCGACGTCGACGAGGACATTCGCCAATTGCACGATCGACTAACCGTCGATTTCGAATCGATCGAGCAACTCATTGTTGGGTTCTACCCGTCGGCGAACGAATCTTACGAAGCGTGTCTCGTCGTTCATCTGAATCGACCCATGCAGTTTGATTCCTTGGCCCAACAGTGGCTGTCGAAGGGTTTTCAGCCCGCGTCCGATTCGAGCGATGTCTTCATCAAGGATCAATGGGCCGTTGGTGTCGTTCGTCAAAAGTCCGCAGCCAACGACACTGCCGAGAACACAACTGATCGCAATGACCCGGTTTCCGTGTCCACGTTTGTCGTCGCATCGTCGGATCGGGTTGCGGCGGCGATTTCGTCCGATACCGCCAATCCGCTGTCGGGTCCGATGGAACGGCTACTGGAGAAGACCGACGAGCAGCGGCTGTTCACGCTATTGGCCTTGCGCTCTGCCTTGTTCGACGATGAAGGTCGCCAACTGTTCGTCGGCGCCTTCGGAAAACTCAATCGCCCATTGAATCTTTTCTTGCCGGATGAAATCCGAGCGGTTTGCTTCAGTGCACATTTGGATGATGCCCTGTACGCGGAGTTCGTCTTCGAACACAGCGTCGACGTCCAATCCAATACGCTCATCGAGCAACTTCGCCAACGGTTACACGACGCCCGTGATCAGGCTCTCACGTTCGCCGCACAGTTGCCTCCCAGCCCGTACTGGGACCGAGTTCGGCTGCGATTCGACAATATGGTGGGTGACGCGTATCGAAAACTAAGGTTCGGAACCGAATATGACCACACGGTGGCCAATGTCTGGCTTCCGGTCGTCGCGGGTCACAACCTGGTCGCCGCGACGGAGTTGTTGTTAGCCAGCGGCGGAGGAAACGAGCCGGTCAGTTCGAACGCGAAACCCGCCCCCAGCGACATGCAGGCCTTGCTCAAAAGCCGGTTTACCCTCCGCGATCAGAATCCTCCCGATCTAAATATTCTGATGGAGAACTTGCAGAGCATCGTGCGGGATCAATACCCGACATTGCCATTCCCATTCGAGATTCGGCTCAGCAATACCGATTTGAAAGAAGCGGGCATCACTCGCAACCAACGCCCTCCCGCTCTGGATTTGGCCGATCGTTCGCTGGAAGAGATATTGACGACAGTCCTGTTTGGAGCCAACCCCGACAAGAACGCCGCCGGCCCGACAGACCCTCGTTGCAAACTGATTTGGGTAGTGACCCGCAGCCCGGAAAATGACAAGGATCTCATCTTGATCACCACGCGCGATGCGGCGGCCAAAAATAACTACCCGTTGCCAACGCCGTATGTCAAGCAAGAATAAAACCGTGGAACTCTTCAAACTAGTTTGTGCGACCTGTGCAACGCGGTTGAAAGTCAGCCGGGTTTCAGCCATCGGTCAAATCTTGGCCTGTCCCAAGTGCGGGAGCATGATCAAGGTCGAGCCGCCGGGCAGATTGGCAGCCGCCGGAGGCTGCTCTCAAATTGCTTTCCGAGTCGGCCGCAGTCGCAGACACCACTTCGCCAAGAAGACCTCCGGACCCGAACTTGCCCGAGACCGCTTCGGTTGCCGACTTCGAGGACGTCGACGAATTGTTAAGCGGAGCCGTTCCCCCTTCCAACAGACTCGCCTCAAGTCGCGTGGCGATGGCTGCCGGCCAAGCGAAGTCAATGGCCACTACCGCAACGCCGACAAAGACGGTGGTTGAAAAATCGCTTCCGACTCCTCAAAACACGCTATCGCCAGCCGCGCGAAAACGCCAGCAGACTTTGATTTTGTTCTCCAGCGTCACAGCACTACTGCTGATTGCCGCCGTGATGATCGCATTTCTTGTAAACATGATGCTGAAGCCTAAAAACGGAACGCCTCAGTCCAATGAAATAGTTGCCGAGCACGTCGATTCCGGTGCGCATGTCGATTCCGGTGCGCCCGATGACCCAGCCACGAATCCGCACAACCCACCGGAAAGCGAAGACCACAACAAGCAGGCCACGATCCCGGATTCCGCCCCGATCGTGGTCGAAATCGCACCGCTGCCCGCGCCGCCCGCACTTGGCATTCCGTCCACGGCGATGGCGGATGCCTCAAACGAGTCGGGACCCGGCGCCTTCACGAATCCGGCATCGACAGATCTCAAGGGGAATGCCGGCAACAGCCTGCTCGACAAATACGGCTCCATCGGAGATTTAATCGGGGGCACCGAGAGTCGCGAAGTATTTCAAGCGGTGGAAGATGCCGCGCTCCAAGACCGCGGCCCCATCGGAATTGGGACCGTCTTCGTGCAAACGCCGCCGAAAGCGACCGTCGGCATGGATAAGGCGTTGGGCGAACAAGTTGCATCGTACGAATTCACCCAGCGGCCTTTGATCGACGTTGTGCGGACCATCAGCTTGGCCACCACCGTCCCCATGACTTGCGATATTGACTTGATCCGCGCGAACGGGATCGATCTCACCTCGCCGATCGACGGTAACTTTCAGAATTTGTCGTACCGCGAAATATTGCAACAAGTGCTTCAGCCACACCAACTCAGTTTTGCGGTCACCGATGCGTCGGTAGTGATCAGCGTGATCGACAGTGAGAAACCGAAGACGCTGGACGTCGATCTGAGCGTCTTTAAGTCAAGCGATCCCAAGCTCCCCCTACAGTTTGCTGATTACGTCCAGAGGACGTTTGAGCCGACAAGCTGGAAGGCGGGCGGAGGCACCGGCTCAGCCGTTGTCGATGGTTCCAAAATCACCTTTGTTAATCTGCCAAGCGTCATTCGCCTGGTCGATCGGCTGTACCGCAAATTGGTCGCCGCCCAGACGCTGACCACGGATCCCGACAACGAATCGGTTCAGCAAGTTCTATTCACTCGGTATCGTCAGGCGCGCGATATCCGTCGAACCGAAGTCACCTTGGAATTGCTCGATGAACAGCGAATCGAAGCGGTATTTTCCCGGGTCGGCCGCGATTTCGGAGCACAGATTCTTGTCGATTGGTCGTCACTTTCGACTGAGGATTGGAACCCAATGACCGAAATCCCATGGAATACCAAAGCCCAGCCGCTCGAAGAATACTTGGATGAATTGACGAATTCGATGCACCTGTTTGTCCGTTCGGTCGACGCGCAATACTTGGAATTGACCACCACGGAAACGGCGAGCCAACGGCCGGAATTGGAAGTTTATTCATGCGTGAAACAGCTCCAGAAATACTCGCCCGAACAGTTGATGCTGCGATTGGACCGCGTCATGGGAGGCGACATCGGTCCGTCGCAAATATTCTTCGAGACCACCACGAAGTGTCTGGTCGCGTATCTGCCGCAGCCCGTCCAAATCCGCTTGGAGGCGGTTCTGAAACAACTCGAATGATCGGCGCCGCCGGATGAACTACAACTCCGTTTGCATCGAATCGTTCGGCTTTCTGTTGCCGAGCGAA
>CAWDMH010000028.1:0-64170 GCA_963803365.1 uncultured Planctomycetaceae bacterium | reverse complement strand
GTTCGTCATTGGTCACGAACGCACCCCTTCGCAGACCGCCGATCGCCACCATTATGACTTTGCTTACCCTCACTTCGTACAGCGGTCGCTGGACTCGACCGCCCCGGCAAAGAGCAGCTCCGCCCAGCCGGCAGGCAATTCCACCTCCGTACATAAGAATCTGCCATTTCCCGCGGAGGCTGTTCAGAACACTGAACCTGCGCAAATGCAGTCGTGGAATGGGATCATTGCAATTCATCCGACCTTACGGCAGGAAAAAAAACGGCTGGCTATGCGTTATCGAGGTGATTCAACGGCCGAGTCGGCCGATAGCGAGCCGAAAACTCCGTCGACCAGATGGAGACGGGTGTCGCATTCTGCTTTGCCCGTTCGATCCGCAAGCGAACTCGCGCCTAGAGCTTTGTGATCGATACGGCGCGAATCATTCCGCGCTGCCAGCCACGCCAACAAGCCGGCATCCATGTTCGCCTGGGATGACAATCTGGGTATCGCAATTGGTCGACGCAGCACCTTGAGGAGACCATTCGATGGAATCGTTTGGAGTGAAACAGTGAAGGGCGGTTGACTGCGACCGGCCACATCGAACGCCACGTCTTTTTTCGCAGATTGCGCGTCAGCAACCAGATTAGTGATTGCAGGCGTAGCGGCGGACGCTAATGGGGTTGCGCTCCCGGCTCCCGCTTGCGGAAGCGTCTGGCCGAAGTGGGATCTCCATACTTCGTAATCTTCCGGCCCGATGGTGCCGTCGCCGCTGCCATCGGCGCCGCTGTAGGGCGCGAGGCCGGTCTGACCGAGCGTATCTCTCCAAACGGTATAGTCCGCGCCGTCGACGACGCGGTTGTGGTTGTAGTCGCCGAACAAGACGTCGAACGCATCGGCGGGAATGAATTCAAAGGCCCCGATGTCGATCCGCGACCGCCTGTGCCGTCGCCGTCGAAGACACGAACAAACGGCTCGCCGCGCTGGTCGAACGGCAACGCATCGTCCGTCATCGAGTCGCCGTCCGGATCGGCGGGGTCAAAATTCGGATCGCCTGCGTCGATCGCCGGACTGCCAGGCAAGAGTGCGTGCGTCAGCGTCGGTCCACGGTTGTCAAACAAGGGGCCCAGCAGCGGGTTGATCGGTGTGGCGCCCGTGCCGATCAAGTTCCCCCCATTGTTGGTGATCGTCGCGCGGGTACTGTCGCCGATGAGGCTATAGCGGGCGGCTATGACTCCATTGACGTCATCGCGGACCAAGTCGTTCTGCAAGTTGCCTGCCACAACTGAATGGTCAAGTACTCCGTAACCAGCGATTCCACCGCCATCAGCCTGGTTGCCTGTGATCGTACTGTGACTAATTAACTGGAATAAGCCAAATAGGCCGCCGCCGAAGATGGCTTGGTTACCGCTGATCGTCGTCTGCTGAATGACAACGTCAAGCGGGGTAGCGAAGACTCCGCCGCCAGAGTCGTCAGCACGGTTACCGATAATTGTCGACTGCCGAATGAAAATGTTAACTGCCTGAAAGGCTGCGACACCGCCGCCAGAGCGCTCAGCGTGATTTCCGGAGATCGTACTCCGCAACAATACGACGGTGCCCACCGCATCTATCGGGAAACCGTAAGGCCGCAAACCTCCTCCGTCGAGGACAGCCTCGTTTCCAGAGATCGTGCTGTCGATAAGCCTGACGGTCCCGCCGTTGACCACACAGTGCAATCCGCCACCGTAAGTGGCCGTATTGCCGGACAATATGGATTCGCGAATTGTCTGGGTGATTCCAGGATCCGCCCTGAGAAATATGCCGCCGCCGATGTCTGTCGTCCGGTTGCCCGTGACGATCGACCGCTCCAGCGTGAAATTCTCGACGGCGCGAATTCCGCTGCCCGAACCGATTATGTCGCCGCCCGTGATGGTCAACCCGCTAATTCGCACATTGAGGTGATTAAGAGGATCCAAGTCGTCGATGTTAAAGCCGCGGTCGCCGTTGGCGTCGATCGTAAGCAGCTCAGCGCCGGGACCGTCAATCGTGACATCGTCCTTAATTTGCAACTCGCCCAACGTAAGGACGATCGTCGCCGGTCCGCCGGCGGTGAGAGCGGGCGAAAACCTGATCTCGTCGGCGCCCGGATTGATGTGCGCAAACTCAATCGCCTCGCGGAGCGAGCGATCGCCGACACCGAAGTTTCCACCGCTTTCGTCGGCCAGCGTATCGACCACCAGGCTGAGTGACTGAGCTTCGCAGGCGCCGATATCGATTCGTGCGCCGAAGGCACGCACGAACGGATCGCCACGTTGGTCAAACATTGGAACGAGGCCCATTCCGGCGACCAGCGCCGTGTCACCAGCGTCGATCGCCGGACTGCCAGGCAAGAGTGCGTGCGTCAGCGTCGGTCCACCGTTGTCAAACAAGGGGCCCAGCAGCGGGTTGATCGGTGTGGCGCCCGTGCCGATCAGATTCCCACCATTGTCGGTGATCGTCACGCCCGAGTTGACTCCAACCAGACTGTAACGGGCCGTTGCCGCACCCGATATATCGTCGCGCGTGGAGGTGGACCGAAAATTCCCCGCCACAATCGTGTGGTCGATCGTCACATTACTGGGGTTGTAAGCGACAAAGATTCCGCCGCCATTGCCCGTCCCATTGCTGTCAGAATCGGCTCGATTGCCGGTAATCGTGCTGTGTCGTACGACGAGATCACCCTGCACGACTGACACGCCGCCGCCGTTGATTCGCGCCGAGTTGCCGCTGATTGTGCTGTTGGTGATCGTCATCAGGATGCCCACGCCCGAATGGGTGATGCCGCCACCGTAGTTCGCCGAGTTGCCGCTGATCGTGCTGGAGTCGATCATTACAGTGCTAGATGAGCTGTGGATGCCGCCGCTGGCGCCGCCTACGGGAGTCGAGTTGCCGCTGATCGTGCTTTGGACAACGCTCAAGCTGCCTCCTAGAGTTTCGATCCCGGCGCCATTGCCCAGCACAGTGTTCCCGTTGATCGTGCATCCACTCACGATCAATTGACCGCCATTGTTTTGGAGGCCGCCACCGGAGACCGCCGAGCTACCGTTGATCGTACAGCCGGTGATGGTCAGACTCTCTGAGGCGTTGCGGATCGCTCCGCCGGCGCCGTTCACATCGCCGCCGGCGAGCACGAGGCCGTTGATCGAAACGTCCTTAAATGTCGCAAAGTTGCCGTCGTCGACGTTGAAGATCCGTGCGCCATCGCGCAGCGCGGCCGTCCCGGCAAACCCTCTGATAGTCAGTGCACCGCCGCCCGGACCGTTGATCGTCAGATCATTGCTAATCAGGATCTCACCCACGTGGCCGACGTTAGTAAGCTGAATCGAGCCGGGCAGGAGCAGGATGAAACCGATCGTGTCGGCCGCCGCGTCCGCGTTGGCCGCCAGGATCGCCTCGCGGAGCGAGATGCCATCGCCACCAGTGTTGGACAGTAGCGCGGCAATGGAAGTGACATTGCCGTTCACCACGTCGCTAAAATTTGTGACGTTAACGTTGGCCAACAGCCGCCGATCTTCGAGCGGTTCAAATCGGAGCTGCCGATGGAAAGGAAACGAGCTAACAGTTTGCCGTTCCGCGCTCGGACGACGCAGTTGGTCAATAGACATGACCCATTGATGTCGCAGGCGGCGAGACACGTGTCGGCCCGTCTGGATGAGGCGAAACTTTTGAGGTCAGTCTATCACCCTATGAACCGCAAGTCCAAGAAAAAAGTCGGGCGATCTGGCCAAAATCGCGGTGCAGTCGCGTCCTAGTCAATTGCGTGTCGCCAACAATGTGATCCGGCGCGTGACGATCCGATTGGGGCCATCCAAAAAAGGTTGGTTTGCCGGCACTCATCGTAGTAAGTCTAGTAGGCGACGAATCTTTGGACGCCATCGTCTGTAAACTCATGCTGGAAATCAAAGTGCCATCAAACGTCAAATCCAGAGATTGATGGTACTCGTGGGAGGTACGCTCGCGCAGCGGTGACCAGCCCAAGGATTTGCAACCTTCGCTGCATTTCGGGACGGCCTCAACCGTTTATCCCCGGCGCCTCTCGATCGCTTTGCTCGCTCGAATGGCGACCTCGACGATTGGCAGCGCCGCACCGCCGAACTGCGTAATGTGGGCGTGACCGAAGCAGGTTCGCCGGAAGAAACATTGTCCGGCGGAAGCGTTTCAAAACCGGTCGCTATTCGACCAATGTCACGCGTTGTTGAGTTCTCGGGACTTTCTTAGGCGGACTGACCTCGCCAGAGGCACCAGCCATTCGCCGCGAAAATAAGCAGCATCAACGTTGCCGGTTCGGGCACGGCGGTATTCGAATCAGCAGCCTCACCGTCGCCGGCGGATTCCCCGAAGTGCGATTTCCAGCGCATGTAGTCGTCGGGGCCGACGCCGGGCGTGTCATCGTTCGGCAGCGACGCCGTTTGCCCGAGTCGATCGCGCCAAACGGTGTAGTCGGCGGCGTCGACGACGTAGTCATCGTTGTAGTCGCCAGGGAGATTGGTCGGAGGGCCGATAATCGTCAGTCCGAAGATGCCCCCTTGCGTGAACGGCGTCAATTGGGTGCCCTCCGGCGCTCCTAAAAGGCTAAACGTCGCCTGTGAGACGTCGAGTGTGCCCGCGAACTTAAGAAGATCAAACTGCATTTCGCCCGTCGGGACGTAGCCATTGACTAATTCGACGTCGACCGTGCCCAGCAGCATGATCGAGCCGGTAACGTCGAGCACGTCGTAGTCGGTGCCGGCTATCGGCCCCGCGATTTCGAGCATCAATCGGCCGGATGCGCTCTGAGTATAGTCGCCACCAACGTGCAATGTGCCGGGGGACGCGCCGGGGCTGACCGTTCCACCGGCATTGTCAATCAGTCCAAAGATCGTCCCGCTTCCACTGAGAGTCCCGCCGGCGTTGACGTGCACATTTCCGAGAATGGAGCCATCGACTTTTAAGGTGCCACCGTCAATCGTAGTCGAGCCAGCATGCGAATTGTCGCCAGTCAGGGTGAGCGTGCCTGGACCGAGCTTCGTGAGATTGAGATCGCCGGTTAGTTGTCCGCCATAAACGGTATCGGAAAACTGATTCACAGTGAGTGTTTTGAGTGCGGCGGAATTCGTGACCACACGCAACATCGTCGTGCCGATGGAGCTCAAGGCGGCGATTTCTTGGTTGAATCCGTGGAGATCGAGCGTGGCATAGCCGGCGTCGCTCGCATTGCCCATCACGAGATGGGTTTGAACGGGCAGAAAATTGGTGGTCGACGGAAAGCCGAAACCGAGTTGTAGCGTCCCCTGTTCAATGGTCGTCGCGCCGGCGTAATTCTGGATGGCCGGAAAATTCAGCGCAAGTGTTCCTGCCCCGAGTTTGGTGAGGCCGCCGAGGCCGCTAAACACCGCCCCGATGCCGACCGTGAATCCGTTGGTGTCGATGTATGCCCCGCGCGCGTTAATGATTGGAGCACCGCGAATGAAGTCCGTCGAATCGGCCGTGGCGCGAAGGATTCCGCCGTCGAATTGGACCTGGCTATTTGCGTTGATCGCCGTAACGAGCGTTGTTTCGAGGATGCCGCGAGTCTCTGGCGTATCTCCGCCGTCAATGTGGAGCACGTTGGCGATATTGCTCGGGGAAAACACGTTGACAGAGTCGGCGGCGATCGTTCCACCGTCGCTAACTCTCAGCTTAGCCGTGCCTTGTCCGCCGACGGTGATGATTCCCGTGCTGGCCCAATGCGACCCGGCCCCTGAAACTGTGACCGTACCACTTTCATTGATCGCCTGTGCGATCCTCGTGGCCCCCGTGCTGCTTGCGGTGGCGCCATTCATGATGGCGATGTTTCCGCCCATTCCGCCGCCGCCAACCGTGATGCTGCCGCCGACTGAGAGCTGGGAACCGTCGCCGGTTGCCACCAAGTTGCCCTCGCTGAGGACCATGACATTGGCCATGGCCGTAAATCTGCCGCCGTTCTGTGTTTTTAATACGCCGGAATTGTCGACGAACACGGTGTCGCTGCTGGTCCAAGATGAACCGACACCGTCAACCGTGATACTGCTCCCGGAAATGGGCGGTGGAAAGACCCCAGGGACGTGGTTGATAAGCAGCATGCCACTTTCGACTGTAGCACCAGAATTCACGGTGATAGTCCCGTCACCTGTTCCGCCGCCCACTCCGACAGCACCACTAAATTTCCACTCCGAGCCTGTACCTGTGACCAGCGCGTCGCCTGTTCTGGAGGGGATAGCTCCTCCTACTCCTAACGAGACGCCCATGACCTGTCCGCCGCTTTCGGTTCGCAAGACACCGTTCCCGATTCCCAAGGACCGTACAGATAACGTGCCACCGTTGGAGACGAAGATCTCGCCCATGCCTGCGCCAATACCAAAATCAAGGCAGCTGACGGAACCACCGTCATCGACCGTTAGTTGACCGGTTGCGCCATCTGCATCACCCAAAAAGATAAAGGACGAGTTAAGCCAGAATCCGTTGGCGGACTTGACTTCGACGGCGGCAAAGCTGCCGACGACCCCCGCAATGCGAGCATCCTGGGAGCCAGAACTGGAGAAGATCCTGGCGATGCCAGAGTCAATGAATACTTCGTCACCGCCGCCGGGAACCTGCATGGGAATCCAGTTCGTCATCTCATCCCAATTGCCCGTGCCGCCAAACCAACTAGCGGCCCTCAAGTCTGGACGCGGCGAAAATGACGGCGCGATCAAGGCGAGAATTAGCGCAAGTTGAAAGCGCGAACGACTTTGCAATCGAATTCTCATGAGAAGATCCTGACGTTGGTAAGGATTAGCCGAAAAAATTGAGTCGGCAGCGCCTTCCGTTCTGGCTGGCGCGGCGAACTCGCCCAGGCTGGCTCTACAGACGGGAATCCCTCCGGCCAAACGTAGCAATGCGTCCCCCCACTCGGTACCATCTAAACAGAGGGTCGTCGACGCGGGCCATGCGATTCGAGGTCCAGCCGTGGGTAATTCAGCGCGGTTGCGGTTGTCGGACGTTCAAGCCGTATCCCGGCTGATCCACGAGTGTCGCGAGCTATGGGCCGATCCAGACGCCTGGCGGCAGCACTTAGTGGTCGGGGCGACTCGTCTGACGGGCATGGCGGTCGCCCATTTCGTGGAGTTTTCGATCAGCGGTGCCGACGGGAATGGGACGGCATTTTTCCACGCCGACGTGGGGTGGCGTGACACCAGCGCCCAACGCGCCTATCAAATCGCCGCCGCCGCCCATCCGAACGCTTTCAAGTTTTTTCCCGGTTCCGAACGGCTCCTGCCGCAGCTTCAATGCGGCAAGCAGGTCGCCGCGCTGCGATCGGAGATGTGCCGGCAAGACGAGTGGTATCGGAGCGCCGTGTTCAACGATTTTCGCCGGCCGGCGTGCGTTGACGACAACGCGATGTCGGCCATTCTCCGTCCGGACGGCGTGATCTCATTCCTCGACGTCAGCCAAGATTTGGCCGATACCCAGCGGCCCACGGGTCGAACGAAGCGGCAGCTTGCGCTCTTGCATCGCTTGATATCGCCCTTGGTCGGCATGGATCTGGCGACGGAATCGCATCGGTGCCTGTACGGGCTCTCGCCCCAACTACGAGTGACGTTAACCCGGATGTTGGCTGGCGACACTGAAAAGACGATCGCCGTCAGGTTGGGATTGAGCCGGGTGACGATTCACGAATACGTGGGCAAGATCTATCGACATTTCGGCGTGCGATTGCGCGGCGAACTGATGGCTTACTTCATTCGCCGGCAGCCAACGCCGCGATGCAATGCTTGAAATGCCCTGGGAATTTAACCGCCGAGCCGTTGTTCCCGTTTCGGCTTGCGGGTCTTTTACTCGCGCTGCTTGTTGAGCTTAGTTCGTTCGGCGTTGGTGACGCGTTTGCCGATGCCGACTTTTTGGCGGGCCAGGCCGTTCGAGTTGCTATGCATGCCGCTTTGCAGTTCGCGTACCACTTTCATGCGGTCTTTCATACCGTTGCTTTCCGTGGGGGCAGGTCACCTCGATTGCTCGACGCGCCCCTCCAGTGGCCGCGATTCCTGCTGAGGTGGCGCACATCGGC
Source organism: uncultured Planctomycetaceae bacterium (assembly GCA_963803365.1). Lineage (GTDB taxonomy): Bacteria > Planctomycetota > Planctomycetia > Pirellulales > Pirellulaceae > JANMEB01. Next base: position 56,129 of record CAWDMH010000028.1, on the reverse strand, counting down.
TGCAATTCGGCATAGCGGAAACTGCCCGCGGGTGGACAAACCGCCGCAGATTGGCAGTTCGCGAAACTGCTGGCGGTGAAGGACACCTCTGTAGCTGCGCCATCGAATCGATGACAAAACGGTCGTGGCTATCGAAGCCGAGCTCTGGCTAAACGTTCGCGACCCATGAGGGCGTGTCATTGGCCATTTGGCACTGCGTGACTCTCTGCCGGGGATACCGCGCACGTATGGCGACTTTCGCTGACTGACCCGCGTCGGCCGCCCCATCGAGGCGTATTTGCGCAAATGCAATGCGCGCGTCGGTCCGACACAACGAAGCATTCAATGCCACCTGTCATTCCGGCGATGCTGATTCCATTTCCGACTCCTATGGTTGTCGCATGGCGAACCGGTCGATTCAATCGGTGTGCCAGAATTCAAACGTACCTGCGTGCTGGTGGTGGCCGCAAAATCTGTCGAAACGAGGAATCAGCCCTGAAGTTGGTGTGCATGGCGATCCGAGGAGACACGATAAAGTGGTCCGTTCCGGCCCACCCCTGGAAGCAAGTCTTCAACCACTCTCTACGAGGACCACGTGCCGGAGACTAACAAACTAACAAACGCCTGCCAGTGACACAATTACTCGGGCTCATTTCGGCCGAACCGGGACGATCGCACCATCGCTCTCCACGTGTGCAAGCAGCTCCGGTGCGTCCAGCGATCGAGCCAATTGCTCAATTGGCTCAAGCAGTTCAATCTCTTCTGTCCCGATTCCCAGCTCTTGAAATCGTCGTGCCGTTACCATTACCCGCGACTCCAGCGACCCAACGGTCTTATTGTAGGCTTCCGTGGCATTGTTCAGATTCTTGCCCAGCCGGGCCAAATGGCCACCCATATCTGAAAGCCGTTTGTAAAGCTCACGCCCACGGTCACTGATCTCCTTTGCATTTTCGGCTAAACATTCCTGCCGCCAGCCATACACGACAGCCCGCAGAAGCGCGATGAGCGTTGTCGGAGTGGCAATGATGACGTTCTGTTCCACGCCGACCTCAATCAGTGCAGGATCGTGTTCCAACGCGGCGCTGTAGAACACTTCGCCGGGAAGGAATAAGATCACGAATTCAGGTGCGGGATCGAACTGCGCGAAGTATGCCTTCCTGCTGAGGCAAGCGATGTGTTTGCGCACCTGCTTGGCGTGGTCCTCGAATTTCAACTTTCGAGACTCCTCGTCAACAGCTTCGATGGCTTCAAGGAAACACGAGAGAGGAACTTTTGCGTCTACGACAATGTTTTTCCTGCCCGGCAGTCGCACAAGCAAGTCGGGTCGTAATTGGCCGTCCTCAGTTGCGACCGTCTCTTGCTGGTAGAAGTCGCAGTATTCGAGCATCCCAGCCAGTTCGACGACACGTTTGAGTTGTATCTCGCCCCAGCACCGCGGACAGTCGGTGCCGAAGAGCATTGACGAGATTGGATGTCTCGCATCGAAGCTCTTTCTGGCTATCCAGCAACGACTTGACTTGCTGAGTCAGACCTTCGTATGCTCCGACCCGTGCTTTCTCAATATCCTGAATCTTTACGTCAACCTTTTCCAGCGATTCCTTGACCGGCTTAACAAGCTCGGTGATCGCCAGCTGCCGCTTCTCCAGATCGCCCTTGGCCGTCTCTTGAAATTTCTCAAGAGTCGTTTTGGCCAATTCGAGGAACGACTGGTTGTTGCTGTTCAATGCCTCTGATGCGAGCGCCTTGAACGCATCGGATAGCTTCTTTTGCGCATCCTCCAGAACGGCTAATTTCTCTTGAGCTTGTTCCCGCTCGCCTTTGAGCGCTTGGACAAGTTGGGCTTGCCTCTCTTTCAATCCCGTAACGGCCGATTGAAGTTCTCGGATTTCGATCTTCTTTTGGTCGATTTCTGCTTTCGCGTCGCTGAGCGACTGGTCACGGCTCTGCAAACGCTCCGTCAGCATGGCTCGGTCCATGGATTCTGACTTTGCCAAGTCGTAGGCATGTTTGGCTTTGACATTCAAGAGCATCCATGTGCAAATAGCGCCAACAGCAAGGCCGATGAAGAGCGTGGCGATGGGCAAGACAAATTCCATACTATGACTTCCATCGAGACAGTCGGACCAGTTCCTTCACTATAGCTCGAACGGCCGAAATTCCCAACAAGTATAGCTTTTCCAAGCTCTAATAAAATGGCGGCCACGTCGGTTGCGGTGTATCCAGCCTCAGAATTGCGCATTTAGCTATTTGACCTTCGGTCTCAGTCCGACTGCCTCGTCGGACTAACTTGACATTGACACTTTCCCACCCTCACAAGATTCGCCAGATTGCGGCGAGCCACCGTCGATCAACGACGATGACCGCAACGTCTATGTCGGCTATTTTCAGAACGAGCATGGCGAGCAATGGGTATTCACTTTCGACATCAAGGAGCGCGTTGGAGAATTGCGTGGCGGAGACGCCTCTTGGAGGCCGATCCCCGTGATGGGCGTCGGCGGTGGCCCTCACGTCGATGTGAAGTTGAACGAGCCGGAGAAGACGTGGCTCGAAGCCTGCTGGAAAGCGGCGACTGGCCGCCGCAGCTAGGCGGACTCGCTGAGGCAGGCATTAATGTCGGTGCAGTTTGAAATCAACCATTTGTTCCAATGCGTCCAGCCGCTGTAGGATCGGCGATAGTCGTCGCTCGACCTCTCGCCTGACACAACCTTCTAATGCCGCCTTTGTCTTGCGATCTTCCTCCTCTTTCTTGGCCGCCTCGTTGAAATACGCAAAGGGATCGTCGAATGACATTGTTTTTGTCTCCAATATCGACCAGTGGCGTTCGCTGCGATAGTCCACATATTGTTACCGGCGACGGACTAAATCTCCCTCGCAGCCTTGATCGCGGCCTTTAACGAATCACTTGTAGACATAATGTCAATGAACTCCGCCCAACTGACCTTCACGCCGCTCGCCCTTCCTTTCCTTCCCTGGCACCAAACCAAACCTGTCATCGTCAAATAACAGTCGCCAAGTTGGGATGCGTCATCCGCTGTGCGAACCTCAAACTCGATTCCGCTTGCCTTAACATCCATGTCGATTTTGAAATCCTTGATTTTGACTCGCATTGTTATCCCTTTAGGAGTTGGGCTGGACAATTCAGTGCAATAGCCTCTGAATTGGCATCAGGATTTGTCGGGGTAGGCTTGGGACACCCACAATCCTAGCTTTCAATTTGTGGCTATCGTTTTCAGCATAAATCGTGGGCAGCCCATTAGGAAAACTCGGCGAATGACTGTCATATTGGACGATTCGTTGACGGGCCACGTCTCCGCAATAGGTGGACCATCGCACGACTATGCCCACGGATGGCTGCAACTGTCGCAAGTTCGTCATGTGGCAGCCGTCACAATCGGCACAATCGAAACTCTGCATGAGCTAGGCTTGTGGGGTCACTACACCACCCCGTTAGGGAGCCACCCATGCGAAAACGAGTTGCCGTAATGCGAGGAAGAGTCTGCTTGCATTGTGGGGAAATTTGCTCATGCATTCTACTCAGAATAAACAGAGTCCAAATGAGCAGAATGCTTGCCGGCACAACATTGCTTCTGCTCTTCGTCCAAACGGCATTTGCCGCAAAGGGTGAAGTCGTCTATCGAAAATCAGGTTGCGACTACTTTGTCGTGGAAACACTAGGCGGGTTTGCATTACTTGAATGGTACGGAGGTAGCGATCCAGATGTGGGGGACAATCTGGTAGGTGACTTCGAGTCTTATGGTATGAAAGACATTTACAATTTGTCGTCTGAAAATGAACTGCGAGTGTGGGTTGAGGATTACTGGATGTCGAAGGAGGATGCGTTGGAAGGCTTATATGAACAGTGTGATTAGCCGCAGTTGCGCACACCGCATCGTGTCTTTGGGCGCTGAGATTGAAGAACGTTGAAACGAGGTGGATGATGCCGGTTACGATTAGCTACGACCTCACGAACGTGGAAACGAGCCATGCACATTACATACGCAGCATGCTTGAACGGTTCAATTGGCAGCGACTTGGCGGCAGCGTGTTTCGATACAGCGGCGTACACGACGAGGCGACCGATTCAGTTCAGGAAGATTGGCTCAACGATGTTGTCCCATCACTAATGTTCTTTCGCTCGTACCTGCTGAGACACCGCATCGTCCTAAAGTTCTTTACGATTGATGCTTCGGGCGAATCATTTGTCGATTACAGCGATCCGACATTTCCACTTGGAGCACCTCCGAAGAACGGTAGTAGCCTGCCGCTCAATCCAAACCCCACGAACCGTCAATCATCAGAACGTACAATTCGCCGATTCATCAAAGCAGCGCGTGACGCCACCGGTTGACGCCAAAAGGAGGCTATTCCGGCAAGGTCCGGTGAGTCTGTCCGAAGGCCATCTGCGGGACCGTGAGGTCAGAACCGACGTTGCGGGGCAACTTTTGCAACGATGAGCCAGAGTATGACGATCAACGCGGAAGTGAGCAGAAGGTCGTGCATTTCATAGCGGGTCAGTTTTGTACGTTGATTTCAGCCGTGTCAAACAGCGGATCGAAATGGACAGCGGGCCGGACCGAAGTCCAGTTCATTATGTACCCACACTTTGCGCAGGGACGCGATTCGCTGTTTGAACTCAGAAACTGAGAGAGCGTTACCAAGTATTTCGCTCCGCAGTGATCGCACTTCCACGGAACCTGCGTTGGCCTGGACCCGCTTATCCTCGTCAAATCCCCCTTGAGCGTGACTTGTCGAATGAGAAAGTCTAGCTCACAGCTAGATGTGAGTACGGAGGCGGGAAAAAACGGGGGAAATCATCGGGGGCGGGCCGATCTATCTACTTCAGAACTGCACCGATTCCCTTCTGAGTAAGGCTACGCCGGCAAGGTGGGTCTGCCCGTAGGCAATCTGCGGCCTGCGAAGCTGCGAGTGCTGAGTTGACTTGAGCAAGCCGCTCACACGTCGTTCACGGTCAGTGGTCGGGGCGTTTTTCCGTCAATGTCAGTGAATCCGTATTCTTGAGCCAACGTGGCCGCCACCTGAACTTGCCCAGTCTTTTCAATCGTTCCCGGATCCGCCGCCAACGCTACCACGGCTCGACCAATAAACTGCGGCGATTCAGAGTTCGAGAGGTCCAACCACTGGGCAGCTTGCATGACCAATTCGGTCCGTACCAGACCGGGATATAGCGACACGACAGTCACGTCCTCGGCGCGTAGTTCATGGGCCATATCGGCCGTCATCTTGTCGGTCGCCGCCTTCGCAACTCCGTATGCGACGTTTCCCACGTATTTCTGCGCAGCCCAGAACGAAATGTTCACGACCAGCCCGCTTCGCCTTGGCACCATCATCTCGGCGGCCAATTGACTCGCCACATAGCAGGCCCGAACACCGGCCTGAAACATCGAGTCCCACCGCCACACTGGTTGCTGCCAGAACGGCCGCGACCAGGTGAACTCCCCGTCTTCCATCATGTTCTCGTAGCCGCCCCACACATTGTTCACTAGGATGTCAAGCTGTCCCTGTTCATCAGCGATTCTGCGAAACATTGACCGCGCTTGCTCGTCCTGGCGATGGTCGCATACGATCGCGCTACCTCGTCCCGCAACGTACTGCATGTTGTCCGCTGATCGGCCCGTGATATACGTGATCTCACTGCCTCGATGAGTTCCTGTGCGATTCCTTTGCCGACGCCTCGACTAGACGCCGGTCACGAGTGCAACTTTTCCGTCGAGTCGCGGCATTGAAACCTCGTTTTCATTTGTCGGTTCGGTTTAGTGCAACAGCCCACCAAGCCGCAAACCAGCAGCCACGATCCGCTGCCGCGAATCGCACCGGCCTCCTTCATGTACGAAGTCGGTACGTTGATAGGGGCGAGTTGCCCAGGTTCCTGAACAGCTTTCAGAATTAATGGATCGTACACGAACGACTCAGCCAATTCATGGGATTCCTTGATCCAGCCGTCGATGTCGCCTTGATCCACTTTCCACAGTTTCTCGTTCGCCTTCAACTCGACCACTTCACGATCCACGTCTCGCATGTAATATCGCTGACCGAGCAGGTTATCCCAGAGCGAGTGCAGATTCCGTCCGCGAACCAGCGGTATCTCGTTCCGCCCTTGTCGCCGTTCGGGAACCGATCGCAGACGAGCGCCGTCGAATGCAGCGGCTGGTGCATGTCGCCAACAAGATGAAATAACCAGCAATAGGCGATCGCCTTCGTGTCGGGGCCAGCGTCGCTCGCGATCGCGGCCAGAGAATGCTTCGTCGCCTGTGCGACGTTGTACTCGTCGGGTGGGATGCTCGTGGGATACTCCATCGAGAGATTAAACGGTACGGGCCGCTTGCCAATGAAGTACGGAAAATCGACGTAGTGCCATACCGGCTGATCGTATTCCTTGTTGCCTCGAATCAGATCGGGCCACGTTGCAGCCTGTTGAAAAACCCAGTGATCCTGAGTCGCCTTGTCACCGGCTGCCACATCGCGCGGCATCTTCGCTACGAAATCTTCGGCGAATCGCGGATGGTGCCGAAACGTCTCGACGATCTGTTGACGGCGATCGGGCGTGATCTGCTGCCAGGCAATTTCGGCGACGACCTTGTGGCCGAGTGCGTTCCAGGCGAATGCCGGTGTCGCCAAACAGGCGAGAAAAAGTGCCCGTACGATTGATATTGGGGACATTATCCCACCCAGTTTGACTAGGACAGAATTTGCGGTAAACTAGCTTGGCATCTTCTCACAGGCTCGCAATGGTTGGTAGCCCCATGCGATTCCTCATCCTGTTGCTGCTTTCATCGGCCGCCTTTGCCGAGACGCGGACCTGGACCGACTCCACCGGGAAATTCACGGTCAAGGCTGAACTCGTCGACGTTAATGATGGCATCGCCGCCCTTCGTGTTGGCGATGCGATCAAAAGGGTGCCATTGCCACGCCTCAGCGAAGCGGATCGCGAGTATGCAACATCTGCGGATGCGGTGAAAGTATGGGTCGGCAATGTCGTGGGCGTTAACGACGGAAACAGCCTCGTGTTACGCACCGATGTGATTTCGACGGTGGATTTAGCCGGTGTTGATGGATCGGAAGGCGACGAACCTTATGCCAAGGCTGCGACCAGGGCGCTAACTGACAAGGCACTCGGCCATACGGTGCGAGTCGAGTGGAGCCGACGAACTCCCGATGGCACGATCCTTGGGCAGGTCAAATACCGCGACCTATGGATCAACAAGGAGATGCTCGACGATGGTTGGGGCCGCTACGATAAGCTGGGTGCAGAGTCCGCCATTTTGGCAACATCGGAGACCAAGGCGCGTGATGCGAAGATCGGAATTTGGGCTGATTCGGATTCGGACGATTGGCTTGGATTTCGGAATCCACCCGCAACGTCTCGCGGCCCACCGGTATCATCCTTGGCCCCGCAAGGTCAAAGCAGTGAACGTCGGGCTGATGATCCGATTGTTGACGTCACGAAATCCGGCACGAAGTACCATACGGCAGGGTGTCGGTATCTCAGCAAGAGTAGCATTTCCATGCCGCTGAGTGAGGCGTCCAGAAGATACTCACCGTGTAGCGTCTGCCATCCGCCGTTGTTGGGTGATACGCATTCCGACAACAGCGTCACGAAATTCTCGCAATCAACTTCAACACCATCCAATCGCTCGCTCCCGGCATACACGTTTCCCAAGTCTGTCGATCGCAACCCGCATGGCGAGTCGGTGACGGGGCACACGGCGACCGGCATTCCGACGTTTACGGGACCGCGTGGTGGACATTACCACTACAGCAAGAGCGGCAAAAAGGTGTATGAGGCAAGAAATAGGGTCGATTCCATGTTCAACCGAATGCTGAAATCCGCTGCGTTTCTGTTCGTCGTCTTACTTGGCAGATCAGCCATCGCCGAGATCGAGATCGTGCTTCAAAACGGATTCATCGAGGCATACAAAAACAGGGCCACGATTGACGTGAACTTCGTTGTGGACAAGGCGCATGCTAGGCCAAACGCTCCCTCGAAGGACGGCGACCTCCACATCGCCGGACGTGCAGAAGAAGTGAAGTTGCCGATGGTGGCAGAAATCATGAACGCGAAGGATGAAACAGAAGCCGTCGATCAGATCCATGAACTCGAAGGCACCAGTAGCACGGTTCCACTCACCGGATTTTGGCGCATTTGGTGTGAACACGGTGGTAGCTCAAGACAGGTTCAAGGTGAATCGCTTGAACCGTTCCAGACAACGAATCCCGACCACGTGTTTGAGATTCACCCAGTTACGAACTTGAATCACCAGTCACTCCTGGGAACCCTGCGAGAAATTGAAGGTTTCGACACGAAGGACGCTGAGCAGTCTTTCACCAAGTACGAGGACATCACGTGTGAGATTGTGCCGAAGACGAACTCTACCGTGATTCGCACACGAATGGCTGGGTTCAATTACGTCGAGTTCACCATGCGACTTTCCCCGGAGGGAGCGAAGGAGGTCGATGACGGCCGATTTGCCTTTGCCGAGGTCTGCGACCTTGAAGGCGAACTGCTCGTTCGCAAGCGGCGGATGGTGTTTGTCAAGGACAGTGAACCGGAGATCAAGACGCGCAACCTGCCGGAAGGCACGCTAGTTCATGTTCTCGGCATCCCACGGATCAATTTGGCGCTCGTGGATTGGCGACTGCAAGGAAGCTAGCCGCGAAGGCGGCAACAGGGATGTCCTTACTTGGACTCTCCCTTACGAGATCATGGTTGTCGGTTACTACGGAGTGGTTCAAGAGAACGTCGCAGAGGGCGGCCCTGAACACGCAATGGCCATGGAAACCGTACGATGCGCCGTTTATTCCGCGAAATATTTCGCCCAACGAAGCGAGGGAAGCTTTGTTTCAGTCCGAAGCTAGCCAATAGCCGCTTTTTCCTGCCGTTCTATTGGTGGTCCGGCAATGGTGGCGATGTCGAATCATGCGGTCACCGAACATTGTAGCAAACGGGAACAGGGCTGGTACAATCCAAGAATGCTTTTGCCAGATGAGATTGCCTCCACTTAGCTCACCCGCGAGGCGCTGGAGGAATATCAAGCATGATGCCCACCGAACGCCGTATCGCCGCGATGCGGCTACTGGCTCGGATCGAGCAGGGAATCTCCGAGTGCGACGCTCTGTTGTCGCGCCGGCGTCTCAGACCCAGCGAGCAACGCTACGTCAGGGTCCAGCGGGACTTTCGGCGAAAGGCGCCGAAACGAGTTGAGCAGCTGATCGAACGTAGCGGCCCTTCTGGCGAGCCCTGACCTCGCTGGATCGACAGTTGCCGGATCCGCTCCGTGCAATCCAAATGCAGGTTCATCGGCGGCGCCACGACAAAGCACAGATCACGGGCGAGAAGAGTAGCACACACATCGTGGGTTCGGGTACGAAGGAAGAGCGTGTGGCCGCTCCAGCCGCAGACTCACCAAAGTGGGCTTTCCAAACTTCGTAGTCGTCCGTCGTGTAGATCGTCCCCAGCCCGTCTCGCCACGTCGTATAGTCCGCAGCGTCAACGAGACCGTCTGAATTGAAGTCGCCCGCCAGCACAGCCCTACCAATCAGGTTGAGCGTGAGCGTCTGAAATTGCTCGCCTGGCAAATCTTCGTCGGACAATTTTAGGGTGTAAACTGCGTTGAATTGCCCGATACTCGTTGGGGTGAAAAACGAATTGAAACTCGCAAGTTCACCCTGAACAAGGCTCTTGAATGGGACAAGGTCCGTAAGCAACACGTCCGTATCGCCGCTGCCATCAATAGAATCCAAGTCAAGATCAGCGACGATTGGGGGCACGCCGTTGGCGGCAAGGTTGGTGAATCGAGACGCGTAAGATGCTTGCTGTCCGACGGCTACAATTCCTAGATCAATCGTCCTCGAATCAACCGGCACGTTCAGCGAGAACGAAGCTACCGGATGGTCAACAACTTCCACGCTCAAGTCGAATATGTCGTCGCCATCATTGGCCCCATGACCTGTACCGCCTTCGGTCGTCACGTCGAGATTGTCGATCGTCACCGATCCAGTTTTTAGACCGGCTGTCGCTGTCAATGGACTCAAGCCAATTTCGATTGTGCGGTTGTCAGTCGCGCCAGTGCGGGAAGGCGTTATATCGCCCATTGAGCGAGCTAGTCGCGTCGCCGCTAGTAGAAACATTGAAGTAGGTCCCATCGTTGCCGAGTTTGGAAAGGTTGAACATCTGGCTTACCGGTGGTGCGCCGCCCACGTACACACGGCCGAGATCAACACTCAATTCGGAACTGCCGTCAGCATTTACGGTGGCCCCGTCAATCGAAATCTCGCTATCGTTCATCTGGTCGACAAACACGCTCCAAACCCATTCCGGGTGATCGGTGAAAGGATTGCGATTGTGTTGGTAGTCGGTGTAGATGATTTGATTTCGGCGGCGCTCGAAGTCATCTGGGGGCCCTGCGTAGTTCCATTGAATCATGCGCGTGAGGTCGCCCAGCAGCGATCCTCCCGACGCGGGATTGCCTGACGCCAATTCCAAATCGGTCGTTCCCGACTCAGTGCCGTCATACCGAGTGGCCATGTAGAACTCCTGGCGGGCGATCATGCCAGCATCCGCGTCCCCTGGATACCAGACTGTTGCTCCACCATCCGTCACGCGCCCATACGAATGTCCGAACGCTCCGCCAAAGTTCAAGTTACTGCGGCTGCCGTTCGTTGACGACGACGAAGGCCGAAGCTCGAACAAATCTGTCCCGTCCGGTGGACTTGTGCTGGTGATTCCCCTGCTCTGGGGCCACGTATGCTCGCGGTTCCACGTCGCGCCAGCGTCCCATCCGGGAATTGGACCGCCAGGATTGATTGCTGCCACGTTGATCGACGACCGATCGTAGACGCTCAGCATGTGGCCCGGATTGTTCGGGTCCGCATCGGTTATTTGAAGCGTTGTACGCGCCGAGTCGTATGAGAGCCGCCGTGTGTCCCTTAATGATGTTGTGCAACTGGGTCTTGAGGTCTGTCCCCGTACCAACTGCCGTGGCGTAGTAATTGGCCGGCGGATCATAGGCGTCGGCGAATAGGCGATCGGGAACCGCCAACAGAGCGGATACCAGGAGGGTGACTCCGATCGACAAGACACGCAATGGGAATCGAGCCACGACCTCAAAGCCTCAAATCCAAGATGCCACCCAAGTAATACTTTAGCTGACCGATTCACGCTGGACAATAAAAAAGCGGCGACCCCAGCGATCGCCGCGATTGATTTCTCAGTGTATTCGGAATCGTTACCGTCGTCGGCCAGCCACGACGGAAACTATCCCGCTCAGTACCACGAGAATTGCAAGAGTGGACGGCTCAGGAACCGCAATTGCAGTGCTGCCGTTCACAGCAAAATCATTCGCGCCGGCATCGTTGCCGACATCGAAGAGATACCATGTGCCAGCGCCACTAGTTCCGCCCCAATTGACGATTCGGAACGTCACCAATGTGCTCGCTGCAAGGTTCTGCAAATCTGCGATGCCGCTGAGGTCGATTGGCGAAAGGGAGGCTCCGGAACTTGACGAGCTGCTGTAGCTCACAGGTGCTATGTCGGTAAACGCGCCGCCCAGGCTGTACTGCACCAGTCCATTCGCTGGTCCCGTGCCCGATCGACGATACTCGAACGGATCAATGCTCGACAGCGAGAGTGTGAAGCCAGCATCGGCCTGGACCGTGAACGTGGCGAAGTCGCCCGCAGTAATCGCCGCAGCAGAGTCCGCGCTATCCCAGCCATTACCACCCCAGGCCCGTGCGGCACCGGTGCCAGTCGTACCCACGCCGCTTCCGCGCGTGAGTCCGCCCACGGAAACGTTTGCATCTGCCGTCGTTGCCGCGAACGGTGAGGGTCCGAAATTATTGGTGCCACCAGGAAGCGAATTGAAGTCCCAACCGGCTATGATCGAAGCGTCGGCGGGCACGGCTGTCACAAGAGCGAATATCGCGCACGCGGGGCCAATCCAAGCTCGTCTCATCAGGCTGTCCTTTCAGCGGTGCAAACGAAGTCCAACGTGGCACAGAAGACAATTTAGACAACTATTATGTAAAATTGATGAAGTAGTGCAATAATGTTTCCGGCAAAATCACACTTTTTTTGCTGTGCTGATGCCACAGGGCGTGGCTAAAGTCACAGGAAAACGGAAGGATTGCACAAGACACGCCTGCCGTTGTGCAAGGAGTCGCCAAATAAAGGGCGATCGCCACGGCCAGTAGCGATCGCCAGCGTGAACTCGACGGGGCAACCAATCGAGTCCCACACTCCCACTTTCGCGGGCACGTTTAGCTTAATCGGGGCCACAAAAACTGCTAGAGGATTTTGGCGAGGTAACACAAAAGGCGCAATGACGCCAATGTGCCGGGCGATTACTCTTTCGGTATGAAAGCCGATGACATCACCCGCCGCCAAGCCCAAGCGATCAAAGCCAAGATTGATCCGATGCGGGACTACCTGTACCGGCTCCGCACACGAATGATGAAGCGGGGATTCCAGCCCGACGACCGACTCTACCAATTGGTGGTTGAAGCGCAGCAAGCGATCGGCGAGTTATACATGGACGTTTCAGCTAGAGCGTTTGGCGGTCCGATTTCGCCGCCTGCTGATGCCGAAACGGCATGGCTGGATCGTCGGTCTGCGCGCAGGCGGCATGACCGACGGTGATTGTACACTCACCAGTAGCAATATGCTAAAGCCGCGAGTCCGCAATTGGTTAGAAACAAAATGATCCAGTATCCCTTGTCATAGCCGTACTTCTCAGTGCGATTCTTCTGCAACCAGCTTTCCCAGCCCAGTTCAGGCGGAAGGATTGACTTCTCAACCAATCGAACATAGTTGCCGACCTGCGATACAGCAATCCCGTGCAGCATCCGCAATATGAATAAGAAAAGGACCAACATTGTTGGCAATAAAAGCATTGATTTCATCCAAGCGTCTGCATCCGAGAAGATTTCGTGATTCGTCGTGAACCACGCCCAAATCGCTCCTGTGGCCGTGATTCCAAACAACCGATCCTTGTTAATTTGAGAAAGGATTGCTTGCTTTTCATTTGTCAACGATTCGTGTTCTGCCACGAGATACTTCAATTGCTCGTCGTTAGGCTTCGGTGGATTTGCAGACTGTGACATGGCAGTGGAACTTTCAGACACTATGCGAGCTAACGGCTCGGCGCACGGCGAGTGTAAGCGTGACGTAGGTGCCATCCTTCCGATAGTAGCCCCTGACGTGGACAGTGCCACCGCCAGCACCACCGCCGCCAAGCGAGTATGAGTTCGAGCCAACTGATGGTCGTGGTCGATTGCAGGAACGTCGCGGGCGCTTCTCCGCAACCTTTTTCTCCGGCTTCGGTCGAACCAATTCTGGATGACACACTTTGCAAGGCGTATAGATTCCCTGCACTTCGCTAAGCGCGATCGGAACGCTGCTCTTGCTCAGATACTTACATCCCGCTCGGTGGTAGCGAGTGCCAGTGTCGGTGATGTAAACCGTTTCAGCTTGATCCACCACCGTGCCAGCAATCGGAGGTGGTGCGTCGGGATCGACAGGCACGATAGGTGTATCTGACCGCCCTCCGTATCCGGGTGGTTGCTGCGGCTGGCGTCGAAAATCCCACGGTGCAACAGGATCGGGCTGCGACCAAAGGCCGAACTTCGCTTCCCGTGCCTGTTTCTCGGCGTCGGCGAGTACGGCAGAATCGTTGTGGTGCCACGCCAACCCTTCCGATATCTGCTCTAGATTGATCCACCGCCCTTCCAGAAACACATCCCCAACAACAAGACCATACCGATCCTTGCTCGTCCATTCGATGCGGACTCGTTTACGAATCAACTTCTTGCCGAGTTCCTTGCGGGCTTGAACGCCAAAGTCTTGACGTATTTCAGGTGCGTCGATACCGGCGAGCCGGATTCGGCGCTGATTCTTGGATTCCTCGACTACCGTGATGATATCGCCGTCAGCTACGCCGACGACTTCGCCCGACATCTGTTGACGTGGAAACGCAGCGCGGACGTACTCTTGGTCAGCGTCGCTCAATCGGGAGATTGAGACCGATTTGATCCGACCGTCACGGAGCAAATAAACGAAGTTGCCCTTGAAGTCGAGAAGCTCGGCCTGGGTCGTGTATTTACCGGTGTAGTCTGTCCACGTGCGGATCGGGAAGAGCACGAAGAGAAGCAGGATGAGACGCACGGCGAATGCTCCGAGCGTCCATTGTAAGGGGGCGGGATGAGAAATCAATTGGCGGGGGAACGCCAAATACCGACTGTAGAGTGATGGTCCCGGCGCAGCAAGTCAATTAATACGTCTGCGATCCGGTCAAATGCCGTCGGCCACAGGCGGCACAACACCCTATCATCGCAAAGCCGGCCAGGATTACCGAACCTGGTTCGGGAACTGGCTCGAACATGACGGCCGACGAGCGCATCGAAACGAAACTGTTCACAACGGCCTCCTGCGTCAGAATAATTCCGCTCGATCCGTCGTAGATGATGTCGCCCAGATATACCCACCCGCCCTGGAAGGCCGGGACATTCTGATCGACGTGGACAAAGAATGAGTTGGTGCCGGAAATGGCCGTGTAGTCAACCCCCGCCGCCTCGACGTTGGTCGTTGTCGGCCACGCAGCATAAATGCGGTAGCCACCGGCCGCGCCGCCCACTTTGCCCGTGCCGCTTATCGGATTGCCAAGTAGGTCGACGCCCAAAACGGCACCAGTGGTATTTAGATTGTCAACATCGGTCGATGGATCGTAGTGGTAGACGTATGTATCTGGAACGGCAATGCCGTCACCGCCGAAGATGCTGTCCGCTGGCGTCAGACCAAATGCAGTTGAAGCGGTGGATGTGGTAGCCGTAGTCGTATCTCCGCCAAAATTGAAATTCGAGTTGTAGATAATCGACCCGTCATCAAGGCCGTCTGTATCAATTTCAATCATAAATGCTGCCTGAGCACCGCCACCAAACATAAGCGATGCAGCTAAAGCAAGTGCTGGACTGAATTTCGACTGCATTAATCTATCTCCCAGTCAATGAGCAAATAAAACAATGCGACCTTCAATTGCGGAGACTGAAAACGCATGGATCTGAAAAGCTAAGCCTCCAACCAGAATATCCCTCCCTCGACGTTAAAGCAATTATTTCGTGCCCGACATATTGGCACTGACATTGCGAAAACTGAGCGAACCTGCCTGGGTCAAGTCAATTGGCGGGGGAATGGCAATAACCCATAGGTTGACGGTCGTTGATCTCGGAAGCGGCGTCGGGAACGCTGACTAGCGCTGCCGTCGATCCAGCAGGCGACGAAGCGGCCGAAGCCATCCAGGCCGGGACCGAAGCCGGGATGAATGTCGTCCAATCAGGTACGCAGGGAGAATGCAATTGTCGCCGAATCTCGTCCTATGGTGCAAAAAGAACGCCCGCCAACCCCAAGTCAACGGGCGTCCAGCATCGGTGAGAATACTCCCACCGACACTCCGGTACCGGTGAGGTACTCCTACAAAAATTGTTCGAGTCACGCACGCCGGGTAAACTCGGCATTTTGTCGCACATGGCCGAGCAAGACGGAGTTCAACAGGATATTGCCCTGCCCCCAGCGCATAAAAAAGGGCGATCGCCACGGCCAGTAGCGATCGCCAGCGTGAACCCGACGGGGCAACCGATCGAGTCTCACACTCCCACTTTCGCGGGCACGTTCAGTTTAGTCGAGGCCACAAAAACTGCCACAAGAATTTGGCGCAGTCACATAAAAGGCGCAATGACGCCAAGGTGCCGGGCGATTACTCTTTCGGTATGAAAGCCGACGACATCAAACGAGTCGAGTGGCGCGGCCATCCGTTGGTTACGGCCCCGTCGCCCCGCTAGTTTGAAACCGTATCAACCGTAGGCCCAATAAGACCGAAAGGATTAGCAACGGCAAAGCGGTGATCGCCCCTGGAAAATAGCCGCCATGAGATAAAGCAAAGAACAGGTGGCCTATACCGTTGCCAAGTTCAAGAATCACCCAGAACCAAGCCCAAATGCTGCCGAAGGTTGACCAGGCATCACATAGGCGAAATAACTCCATAATCCGAACAAGACAACGGCCGTATTGATAACGATGAATCCAAGGGAGACATTCACACTGACCAAGCTACTCAGGAAGCGGGCCGGCAAAAAGACATCGTAGAGTCGAAAACTGTATTCCTCTATCGAATGCGCCGCTTGAGTCAAAATCAGCGCCAGAAAAATATATCGGGTGCGAGCGTCCATTGTGAGTGGGTTTTAGTATAGAGAAATTGCGGCTTGTCTGAAACCTGTAACGCAGAAAGGTAATTCTGCGGGGGGCTGTTTTCCGGCGTCCATCGACGAAGCGACCGAAGCCACTCAAGCGCGGACCGAAGCCGGGATGAAGGTCGTCAAGACCGCATAGCTAGATCAATCGCCGCCTGTATATCTTCCAGCGAGGCAGGTTTGCGAATTAGCGTCACGAGCGGCTCCTTCTCCAAAACGATTTCGCTCGCATCCGAATGACCGGATACAAGGACCACTTGAATGGAGTTCGTCGTCAGAATCTCGGCCGCCTCCAAACCATCCATTACGGGCATTTGAAGATCGACAAAAGCCAAGTCAACCTCCACGTCCATGCACTTTCGGACTAACTCATCGCCATCGGCCGCCGTGCAGATGACCGTATGCCCGATTGCTTCAATCAAGAGTTCCAATGTGCGTAGCACAGCCGGATCATCATCCGCAACGGCGACGTTCAATTGTCGGTTTGTTCCCATGTGGAGACTCCGCCTGCGACGGCTCCGTAGCGGTTGCGTCCGGCCGACATTCTAATGAATCAGCGTGCAAAATAAAACGTCCGCCAATGCTGCCATTGGCGGACGCAGCAACTGGCCTGAACAAGAAAGGCCAATGCCTTCCGGTAATTGATCCACAACTACCGATTCACCCAGGTCCCGCCGACAACTGGGCCAAATCAATTGACATCCTTTCGGAAGCTGGCTGGCGAACGCTGAGACCCTTGAACGACCGGATTAGTTCGCGGGTGACTGAATTTGCAATCGCCACCAAACACCAAGCGCCGAGAATCACAGGCGGATAGAGCAGCCAAACTGCAACAAGGATTAGCAATGCGTCCATAGTATCACCTCATCCGTCAATTCAAAACGCGGCACTCGCCAATTGGGCTGACGAGTGCCGCTTGCCGGCTCCTAGTGGGCCTAGTCGCCGGCACATGGGAGGCAATGAGAGGCTCTGTCCATCACCTACTGAATAATGCAAGCCTTGTGCCGTTCAATCGGCACACAATCTGCTGTCTCTTCATCCGGCTCTTGAATGGAGGGGACACCATGCTCGAAGATTTTTCGGCCGGTGATGAAGTTGCCATCTTGCCGCAGCTTGATTCACCGCCAGAGGATGTCCGTGAAATCTGTAGGATAGCGCTCATTAGCAGCCACACGGTGCAAATTACAGACCACCGGATGTACGCGCGTTACCATCGCTGGGGACTGACGGCGCGGAGTACGGGCTACATCGTGCGAGCAACTAACGGGCATCGGGCGGCGATTCGTCGCAGGATGAGGGCGCACCACTGAGTGACTCCCCAATGCTCAATATGGATGCGATGCAGCCAGCGGCGGTTTGATCCGTGCGTATCGTCACGAATGAAATTGCCGCCCAGTTCCGTTGCAGTGGGGACAGACTTCGTCGGTGTCGAACGGCACGGTGCCGATCCCACCGCAACCCAAGCAGGGCGAGTCTGAATGTATACCACTTCCTTCACAGATGGGACACGGTGCGAGTCGCTTGTGCAGGATTACACCAGTTCCTTCACATTGGGCGCACGTTCCGGTGTGAACAAGATTCATGGACATAGTTGACTCCGATGTCACCGAAGCACTTAGTCGCACTTATGAATGTAACTCGCTCGGACGATTTCAGACCAGCCCAATCCGCGAATCACAAGGATGCTGGCGTTCTTGCCATGAGTCGGCCCGGTCGAGCCGCCAGCATCCATCGCTATCGCATCCCCAATCGGGTACGACGACGGCTGTCGGTAGCAGACGGCCTGAGAATTCCTTCAAATACCAGTGCAACAAGGCGTCGAATATCACGCCGAAAGTTGCTTGATCTGTCGCTCCAAATCAGAGAGCGTGGATTGCAGAATCCGCCGCCGCTCGAATAGCTCCGTGATCCAGGACGATTCAACGCCGACATCCATCTCATCGGTAGGCAGAATTTCGACGATGGCGCGATCGGCGCATGACAGGTGCTGCAAAACATTCTCCCGCAACCAATCCAAATGGTGTCGATTGGAGTTCATCATGGCACCTCCTTCAAAAGCGTACCGCTTGACAGATGGTGCAAGGCGGGTGCCGTAGCGAGGTAAGGCATGTTCGGAATGTGCGGTCGTACTTCGCCGAACAAACAGGCATTAGCGACTATGCCGTGGTCGATTCGCGGCCAATATGAGCGGGCAACACAAGTGTACTAATACCCACTAACGAGACGGGGCACTCCTGATAGAATCACTTGCGGATTGCGGAACTCAACCCACAGGAGTTCACATGAAAGTCTTGATCGCCGACGACCACGAAATTGTCCGCATTGGTTTGAAACAACTGCTTGGCAGAGCAACGATCATCGAAGCAACCGATGCCGATTCAGCCTTCAAGTTATTCAAGAAGCACAAGCCGGACGTGACCGTGATTGAAACGAGGATCGCGGGCGACGGCTTGGCATGTCTCTCAAGAATCAAATTGGAGCAACCCGATGCTCCGGTACTGATGCTGAGCGGGCATGACAACCCGACCTACATCGCCAGAGCCGTCGCGTTAGGCGCCAAGGATACATCCTCAAGACGGCAACGGCAAAAGACATTCTTGCTGCCATCAAATCAGCGGCTGCCGGTGAGGACCTTTGGACCCGTGACGGCTTGCGACGGGTCACCGGATCATTGGCATCGGCGAATGGCCTAGACGTTCATATCACGAAACGGGAAAGCGAAGTTCTCAAACAGTTGGCACTAGGGTTGACCAACAAAGAGATCGGCCAAATGCTCGGCGTCAGCTACGAAACGGTCAAGGAACACGTGCAGCACATCTTGCGAAAGCTGGGCGTCACAGATCGGACGCAAGCGGCAGTGTGGGCGGTGCGGAAGGAACTTGTCTGACGCTGCAAGACGCAGAAAATTGCGTATCCTCGCCAGCCGAGACCAGTATCGCATAACATTGCATCAAATATGCCATTTGTGATGGTTTGCGATCACGCTGAGTGGCGAAATCACGCCATCACGCCATCGCGCCGCCTCTACCGCCGTTCATGAGGTAAGATTTCTGTAATTCTTTTCCAAAACCTACCATGTCGATGTCGCAACCCACACTAGCACAATGTGGTGTCGGCGTGGCCTGCGAAGGCTGCGGTCGCAGACTCCCGCTGTGCAGGATAGCCCCCAGCGATGAGGCTCTGCTTTGGGAGTGCGTCGATTGCCACACACATATTTGTGGCGACATCTCGCCAGAAATAATGCGAATGCTCTCTCGGCGCATCCGCTTAGCAGCACTCCATTTCAACGTGGAACAGGCTGCCCCCCTTACTGATGCTTTGTTACAAGTCGTCTGGCGAAATCCGTATCTTTCACAGCGATGCGCGTACCATGAGGGACGACGGAGTGGGCGTATCAAGGGACAACGTGAGGTAATTGCGCGTCGCCTCGATCAACGTTATCAACTGGCTGGCCCGGCCATCAATGGCGTCGTGGCAAATCTGTCTCGACATGGCCAAATGCTGGTCACCACCACGCAGATCAATTCGTCGGCAGTAATCACCCAATTCCAAAATGCCAGCCGCACCATTCAACTCATCGGTCGGATTGTATGGAGCCGCTACCTCGATGTCGGGTGTTATGGCGCTGGAGTCGCTTTCATTGCTCGGTTCGGCCGAAGCGACGGCTAATTGACATTTCGTATTGGTCGATAGTCACGACGAGCACTTCACGTGAAAGCGTGACGATCAACGGTTCACCCACAAGCTCGTCGCCGACAGTCACATTGTGGATAGCAATACATGTCACATAAACTTACTTCTTTGCATTGGAGCGCGCTTCCGGGGGCGGAGATTGCGTGGTTACGTAATGATGGCTCTTCACCTATGATCGTTCGCCGAGATAGTGCTGAATGCTGCATCGGCGAAAACGATGCTCTTGGCTACCTCGACCAGTTGTTGGCGGTGACTTCGAGCGAGCTTTTGTAGATGGCGAAACGCTGAGACCTCATCGAGGCGTAGCTTGCTCATAATGATTCCTTTGGCGCACTCAATGACTTTCCGGTTTTCCAACGCTTGTCGCATGTTGGAGGCTTCGGTACGCAACGACTGAAGTTCTTCATATCGCTGCATCGCGAACGGAATCGACGCCAACAGATCCTGTTCGCGAACTGGCTTCACAAGATAAGCGAGCGCGTGGCACTCGTTGGCACGATCAATATAGTCGTTGCTATGATAGGCCGATAGAATTATCACAGGTAGCTCGTGGTTTTCCAGGATGGACTCGACAGCGGCCAGCCCGTCCATGTGTTCCATTTCGATGTCGGTAACGATGAGTTCAGGAGCACCACTATTACAGAGTTCGACCAATTGCTCACCGGTTCGCGCCTCGCCGACTACCTGATGTCCGGCGCGCATCAGACAGTCGCGCAGGAAAGCGACGACAACTGGCTCGTCATCGGCAATCGCAATGCGATAGGATTCAAGCATACGCTGCTTCCTCAACGCGACTATGGACTGGAAGCCGAATCATAAGGTGTGCACCTCGCAGGCTTCCGCTGTCCACCTCGATGCTGCCGCCATGGGCCGCCACAATACGATGCGATATTGACAGGCCAAGACCCATTCCGCGTTTTTTGGTCGTATAAAATGGATCAAAAAGGTGGCGTGCTTGTTCATCAGACAGTCCGGGCCCATCGTCGCAAATTGAGATTGTGGCAAAATCACCGTTCGCAAGCGCTGTCGAGTCCACGTGCACAACGATTTTCACAGGCCCTTCAGTAGCCTGAAGTGAGTTCTCGAAGATGTTTCGAACACCTGGCGCATTGCGAATCGATCAACTTGGCAGGATTCCAAAAGCTGGCCATGTAGCTCAAGCACCGCAGATCGGTTGCGTCGGGCGACCTCCAGCATGGCCCATGATTGTTCGACTAGTTCGTTTATATGACATATCGTCTTATCAAGCTTTGGAGGAACAGCGTAGGCACGCAATTGATCGAACAGATGGCAGAGATCGTCTTGGGCCTCCTGGACGCCACCAATTAACTCGCTCGCGTGCTCGTCGACATGGTGCTGCAGAAGACTCAGATTGGCTTGCGCACGCTGCAGAGCATTTCGGCTCTCATGCGCGAAGCCCATTACGACCTCTCCGACCGCCGCCAGACGCTCGGACTGAAGCAGCATTTCCTGTTGCTCTTGGAGTCGTGACTCAACTGCCTTGCGGTGGGTGATATCACGAACTGCGGCCACTACTACGAGCTCATCTTCAAGCTGAAGTGGGCTGAGACTTATTTCGACTGGTATTTGAGTTCCGTCGAATCGCAGGCCATAGAGATCCAATCCAGCTCCCATCGGTCGACGATGCGGACGTGCAAAGTACTTTTGGCGATGGAGACGATGACGTTCGCGAAACGATTGCGGCAACAGTGCTTCCAATTCCACCTGCAATAATTGCTCCCCCGACGCTTGAAACATCGAATCTGCCTGTGAATTTGCGAAGATGATCCGACCCGCTTGATTGATCACCAGCATTGCGTCGGGCGCCGATTCCAGAAACATTCGGAACTTTTGCTCGGTTCGTTGTTGTACCGTCATCTGCTGTTTGAGCTGTTCATTGATTTGTTCCAGTTCTTGAGGGCTTCGCAGCAACAGGACCCGGTTCATAATCGGGAGCAACGCGATTACCGTGACCCAGGAAGTGATTGCCGTCACTCCCTTCATAAGACCGGAAAAGCGATAGATGGGCCACCAAAAGATGACTGCCTCAATCAAGTGGACTGTGCCGCAGGCGAGAATAAACGCGGCAAAGAGCCAGAAGATGCAGGGAAAGGGCATATCTCGGCGGCGCGTGACCGTGTAGCCCAGCACGATTGGAATCGTCATGTAGGCCGCCCAAGTGGCGAGGTCCGACACGATGTGAAGCCAGCCCAGCTCGGACGACCAGATGCCGCAATACCATCGCGGCGGAAAGCCCGAGGAATCGAACAGCCGTGATAGAACCTCAAGCATCCCGCCTCCTTCTCCACACACGCTGGAAGGCGTATCAAGACAATCAGAGCCAGCGAAGGTCGCACAGCTGCGTGACGATGGTGATGCTCAATGAGACCGGCCTACAAACCGATGGCCTGATTTAAGCGTAGCTCGCACACCTATGGGTAGTAATCGAAGGATTCGTCGTCGTCTTAAGCGGAAAAATCGGCAAAATGGTGACTTATCGCCGGTAATGATGGAAACACCCTATGACAAAACGGCAGCTAGTCGTTGCCCTGGAGTGCGCCCGGAGTTCATCGTCGCCGGTCATATCGCAGGTAGTTGATAGGCTTCCAACTGGCCCCGATCGTACATACGTCGGGTTGCCAATTGATCATATTCGACCTTGGCGTAAAACCGCCACCGTATTTGACCGTCGTTCGATTGCGGCCTAGGCTTTCTTGGGTGCGATCCATGACTTGATTGCACTCTTAGCTCGCAGTTCTTGCGATTCAATGAGGCCACGAATGCCTCCGACGCGCGATCATCGCGCTTTGGAGGCTTTTTTTGTCTTATCGCTCAAACCTTATCTGATTGAGTAGAAGAGATAGCATCTCTTCCGGCAGACCAATCATTATGGATACTTGGATCATTAGCGATAACGACGACGTTTCTGCGCGTATTCGCAAATCGCTGCGCAAACTCGACATCGAATGTCCACTGTCACGCGTCATTAGCGCGGAATCAGTCGGTCAAACCGCCAGTGGACCGGCCGAGCAGGCCACCGTCGTGTTTCTTGCCGCGTCAAGCATTTCTGCCGACCATCTTTGCGTATTGCGGCAACTCCGCTCGGCCGCCGACAGGAAGCTCGTCGTTGTCGCCCCGGTTTCCGACCACGCCGTCGTACTTAAGGCCATTCGCGCCGGGGCGAGCGACTTTCTAAATGCGGACGTCAATCTCGACGACGAGCTGGCGGATTTGGTCGAGCGATTCAAGTCGGAACAGGCCCAACGGTCGACGAAAGGGCGATTGATTGCGATTGTGCCTTGTCAGGTACCGAGCGACGCAAGCACCCTCGCCGTCAACGTGGCCGCTGCTATTTCCCGCAACGGTGCTGGTTGTGCCCTGCTCGACTTTCAACTCCGTGGCGGCGATCTGGCAATGCTTCTCAAGCTGTCACCGCGCCATACGCTCTACGACTTGATTACCCAACGCGAGAGCGTCGACGAAGCGATGTTCCAGCAGGCCCTGACCAATCATGAATCCGGCATTCGGCTGCTGGCTGGGCCTCCGCTCTTCAGTGATTTCGGAAGCATGCAAACACATGTCTGCCAACGCATTCTCGGTTTGGCCCAAGCCTCGCACCCCTATGTGGTTGTCAATTCGGAAGATATTCTGCATGCCGAACAAGTGCGATGCTTGCCAGCAGTGACTACATCGTGCTCACCATGCGTTTGGACCTTGTTTCGCTCTATCGCGGCGCAACAACATCTTGCTTATCTGCGCCGTAACCACGTCTCGGCAGAGCACGTTCATCTGGTCGCCATGAGCACGGGCCTCACCGGCGAGTTGTCGGTCCACTCGGTGAAAAAAGTGCTCGGCGTGAACGAAGTGCATTGCATACCCGATGACCCGGTTGCCAACACAATGTCGATCAACGTCGGCAATCCACTAGTTTTGGAAGCGCCGGAATCAAGAATTTCCCAAGCAATAGTCAAACTCGCGGGCGCTGTTAGGCCTCCCGGTGCTGGTGATCAAGAGATCCAAGAAAAGGCGTCGTCCGGCCTGCGGGCGGCTGCGGTGCTCACACTCAACGTATTGCCGTTTTGCAGATAAGTGAACTGTCAGCCCAGAATTTGCCAGGAGCCTTTCCATGCCTGGGACCGAGCAAAGCCGAGCCACCGTGGACGCCGCCACCCGCGACCGGCGGTTTCAGCAACTGAAAGTCGACCTTCACGAACAGCTGATCAGCGGTATGGACTTCGCCGTACTTCGTTCGGTCGACCCGGCGGTGTTGCGCGACGAACTGCGCAAGGGGGCAGAGCAATTTTGTGGGTTGCACTCCGACCTGCTGAGTCAGGCGGACCGCAATCGGCTGATCGAAGAATTGGTCGACGAGACTTTGGGTCTTGGGCCGCTCGAACCCCTGATGCACGACCCGACGATCAGCGACATTCTCATCAACGGCCCGAACTGCGTCTACGTCGAACGACGCGGCCGGCTGGAGAGAACTGCAATCCGTTTTCGCGACCATGACCATTTGTTCGGTATCTTACAGCGAATCGCCGGCCGCGTGGGACGCAGGCATCGACGAATCGAGCCCAATGGTCGACGCCCGCCTGCCGGACGGCAGCCGGCTGAACGCGGTGATTCAGCCACTGGCATTCGACGGGGCCTTGGTTTCGATCCGCCGATTTTCCACGCGGCCGCTTGACCCCGGGTGACCTCATCGCCCGGAAGACCGCAACGCCCGGAATGATCGAATTTCTAGCCGCCTGCGTGCGGGCCGGGTGAACATTCTCATTTCCGGCGGCACCGGCAGCGGCAAAACGACGCTGCTTAATGTGCTCTCCGGCTTCATCCCGGATGACGAGCGAATCGCCACCATCGAGGACGCCGCCGAACTGCAATTGCAGCAGCCCCATTTGGCGAGAATGGAAACCCGGCCGCCAAACCTGGAAGGCAAAGGGGAGATCACGACTCGGCGAACTCTTGCGAAACGCGCTGCGCATGCGACCCGACCGAATCATCATCGGTGAGTGTCGCGGCGCCGAAGCATTCGACATGCTCCAAGCGATGAACACGGGCCACGACGGCAGCATGTCCACCATCCATGCAAACGACGCCCGGGACGCGCTCAGCCGACTCGAAATGCTAGTCGGCATGGCGGCCCCCGAGCTCCCCATGTGGTTCATTCACCGCCAGATTGCTTCGGCCATTCACTTTGTCGTGCAGCTAGCTCGACTCAGTGGCGGCGAACGAAAAATCATTCAAATCGCCGAGGTCACGGGCATGCATGGCGAAGCAATCAACATGCACGACGTGTTCACGTTTCGCCAAACGGGCGTCGACGAAGAACATCGCGCCCAGGGACGTTCGAGGCCCGCGGTATCGTGCCCAATTGCCTGGCACGGTTCGAATCGAGCGGTTCGCCGTGGACCGCTCGATGTTTGAGGAAGGCGACCGGGAAATCCAACGGTCGACCGATTGCGAGGTGCTCGATGATTCACTCCGGGATCACTTTGCTGACTTTCGCATCGACCACTCTGCTGGTGATCAGCCTGGGGATGTTGGCCTACGATTGGGTCTTTCGCTACCACTTCGCCATAAAGGACCGGCTGAATGAGCTTTCAGATGCCAGCGAAGATCAACACGATTTCGCTGTTCAAAGACATCGCGCAGCTGCGCAGTCAGACACTCCTTGGCATCACGTACCTGGCAGGAACGGCTGCACCATCTGATTGAACAGGCACCGGTCACATGCTCCCTGCCAGTTTGGTGCATGGAGCATCGGAAGCGGGCTCTTTGCGGGGGCCGCATCGGTCTCTGCTGCCACATGGGTTGCGGGAGTCGCGGCGCCGGTCGGAGCGACCGCTGCCGTTCGCCTTGTACTCGCACGACGTCACATCCGCAATCGCAAATTGTCTCGCCAGCTCCCAGAAGTGTTTCAAATGATTAGTCGGGCCGTGCGGGCCGGACAAACTGTTCCCGCCGCTCTGAAGATCATTGCTGAAGATTTTCAACCGCCGGTCGCGGAGGAATTCGCCCTGTGCTACGAGCAACAGAACCTGGGTATGAGCCGCGAATCGGCCTTGCGCAAGCTGGCCGAGCGGTCAGGAATTATGGAACTTGAAATCTTCGTCGTGGCTCTATTGGTCCAAGCGAAGTCCGGCGGCGACCTAGTCGAGCTGCTGGATAATCTCGCCGGCATGATTCAGAAGCGACTCAAGCTCAAAGATCGTGTGCGTGCGCTGACAGGCGAAGGACGCATGCAGGCGTTGGTCCTACTGGTATTGCCCATCGCTGGGATGTTCGGGATTCTATTTCTGTCGCCTGACTATGCCAAGGCTTTGGTTGATCGACCGTGGCTATTGGTCGCAACTGCCGCCGCCCAAATAGTCGGCGCTTTGTGGGTTCGCCGGATCGTTAATTTCGAGTACTGAGCGAGGCTCGACAGCATGCTGGAACATGAAGCGTTTGTTATGATGGGAATCTTTGTCGCCGTTTCGGTCGGCGCGTATGCCCTGATGCTGATGTATGATCCCTATCGGACCCGCGTTAGTTCTCGCATCGACGAGCTGCAGGGTCGCGGCGAACAGGCATCGACGGCCTTGCGGGCACGCTCCGCGGCCGCAGTCAGCGGAGGGACTGGGCCAACGGGACTCGCCAGCGTCTTCGCCGCGTTTCGTGGCGGTGAGCGGGCGAGATGGCAGCAACGGCTGATTAAGGCGGGCGTCTATCATCCCTCCGCCTTGACTCGTCTGTTTGGTGCCCGACTTTTGTTGATCGTCGTCCCTCCGTTGGCAGCCATCGCCGCCAGCTTTCTCGGTCTGATTCGTATGGAGACTGCGTTGTTGATCGGCAGCGTCCTGGGCGGTTTTGGCTCGATCGCGCCGAGCCTTTGGCTCGACGGCGCCGTTGCGCGGCACCATCTCCAGCTGAGAAAGTCGTTGCCAGATTTTTTGGACTTGATGATCGTATGTCTTGAAGGAGGGATGAGTCTGCAGGAGACCATCCGCCGCGTGAGCGATGAGTTGCGGATCGTCCATCCTACTCTGACGCTCGAACTGGGTTTTGTGCAACGCGACATTGAGTTGGGCGCTACCGTAGACCAAGCCCTTAAATGGTTCGCGGCACGAACCGATTACGAAGGTGTACGGTCGTTGAGCACATTCATCCGAGAAGCACAGCGATTTGGCACAAATATCACAGCCGCTTTGCGCAATCATTCCGACATGCTCCGCTCGCAGCGCGAACAAGCAGCAGAAGAGAACGCTCAGAAGGCGTCGGTGAAAATCCTATTGCCGACGCTACTGCTGATCTTCCCGGCGATCTTCGTCGTCCTCGTAGGTCCGGCCATTATCCAGATCCAGGAAGCGTTCGGGGCGAAATAGCATATGCACGTATCTTCAACAGCCTTTCAACGAATGATACATAGCAGCCCGTCGGCACGCGTGGGAACGGCCGCAACGGAGTTTGCGGTCACACTGCCGCTCGTTCTACTGCTGGCGTTGGCGTGCGCCGACTTTGGAAGGATCTCGCACTATTACGAAGTAGTATGCAACGCTGCCAGGACCGGCGCCGAATCAGGTGCCACGCACAAATTCACTGCCTACACGCAGAGCGACTGGCAAAACGATATCCATGACGCCGTCCTAGCCGAAATGCAAAACATTCCCGATTTCAAGTCGGGGGATCTTGCGTACAACCTGTCAATCACGACCGATATTGACAATCTGGCCACGATCAACGTAAGCGTGACCTATCCATTCCGCACCGTCGTCGCCTGGCCTGGCCTGCCCTCGCAAGTCATGCTGCACAAAACCATTCAGTTTCGACAATTCCGATAGACCAACATGTTGAGCTCAGAGACCCAACCGCCGAAACTGGCTTGCAGTGCGCGGGCAGCGCGTCGTGGCACCACGATCTTGGAGTGCGCGATCACTCTGCCTGTATTGTTTCTTGTGCTGTTCTCGCTGCTCGATTTGGGAATCGCCGCTACGCGTTACAACTCGCTGGCGGAAGTGTCGCGGAGAATAGCCCGCGAGGCAGTGCTACACGGCTCGCTCGCGCCCGACTCATCAGGTACCTGGGGGCCGGACGAATACAGTGGGACGATGGCCGACGGCTCCGTAGTGGTGGCCGCCGCCCACGGGATGATTCCCACGATGAACGACAGTGACGTACTCGTCCACGTTACTTGGCCCGATGACGACAATTCACCCCGCGACCGTGTGCAGGTCGAGGTCTCATACGAGCACGATCCTTTGATTCCTGGCATTTGCCCGTGGGGAAAGCTCGAACTGCGTTCCGTGGCCACGATGCACATCGTCAACTAGAGGCGGAGCCATGCGTAAGTCAATTCATTCCCATACGATAACCGGTCGCAGGATCACCGCGCGGTTCACACCGCGCTCCGGCAAAGTGCTTGTGTTGCTGGCGATACTTTTGCCGAGCCTGTTTGGAATCGTCGGCATGGTGATTGACGGCGGACTGATGATGAACGAGCACCGCAACTTGCAGCACGCAGCCGACGCCGCCTCCACCGCCGCGGCGATGAATCTCGCACTTGGCAAGAGCACCAGCACGGCAATCAGCACCGCAAACGAGATCATTCACGACGGCAACGAAATGCCTGATGCCGCTGTGACGGTCCATATTCCTCCAAGCTCGGGACCGTACGCCGGACAAGCGGGACACGTGGAGGTATTCGCGGAAAAGGTCTACAAGTCCCGTTTCATGCGCGTTCTTGACAGGATCGTGGATCGGACGGTCCAAGCACGATCTGTTGCTGGCGTCGAGGACGCCACGGCGGGCGCGGCCATCATCGTCCTCGACCCCGATCCGGCCGACGCATCATTGTCCGGCCTCAGCGGTACGCTGGGCGCCATTAGCATCAACGGATTGACTACCGCAGCGATTCCACAAACCGGTGCAAATGCGTATCTAAGTTCGATTCCCGTGGTCGGCCCGATAGCGGCCAACCTGACGGACGCATCGTTGGGAAGTCTACTGCCGGCCGCGATCACCAACCTAATTAATGACGCGGCTACCGCGGTTCCACTCACGCCGTTGCCAACCCTGACGGCGGGCCTGGAAATTGAAGGCATTGGACGGCTGAATGTCGATGGCGCCATCCTCGTCAACACTGAGTGGGGCGGAGTTGACGAGAACGGCGACCCGGCCGGTGCCGAGGCCGGACCGCCATACGCCATGTCGTGCATGCCGGTCCTGTCAACGACACGGGTTCGGGCTCACGACATTCGTGTGGTGGGCGGGGTCGATAACCAGGACAACTATCAGCCATTTGACTCTCAACAGTCAAATCCCCTTCAGGCAAATCGCCTTCCGGTGGCGGATCCATTCAAGAGCTTGCCGGTCCCGTCGATAGCGAGCGACGGAACCAACGTCAACAGCACAGTCCAGTCACCGTCGCACAGTGTACGCGTCGCCCTTTCGATCGCCCAGTCGGAAACGTTGACCAGCAGCGTACTGAGTTTGCTTTCGCCATTGCTCCAGCCGCTCTTCACGCCGCTCATCCCCGAACTCACCACGCTCCTTACCGAACCGACGCTTGAACCGGGCGTCTACGATTCGATTACCGTGCTCTCGCCGCTGGGCGGGGCGAAATTCTTACCTGGTACTTACGTCATTCGCAGCAAGAGCCCGATCACGCAAATGTCCCTATGCATTGTGGGACCTGTCGAAGCGGAAGGCGTATTGTTTTACATCACGGATTCCGCCGGCTTCGACGCGTCGACTGGGCAGCCCGATGTGGGAGAGGATTCGAGCGCGGCGCAATCGAACCCGGTCACGTCGCTTGTGCCCAGCACGCTAATTCTCTCCCTCTTGCCGAGTGCCCGGATATCCGGCCTGAATGATGCAGGCAGCCCATTTAATGGCATGTTGATCTACCAGCGTCGGCTCGATCGACGCCCGATTGTCGTCGAGGCCCAACAACTCGTGGGTAGCGGCGATATCTCCGGAACGATTTACGCGAAGTGGGCCCATACCATTTTCATTGGAGGGGCCGGTAGCTACGACCTCCGCTTCGTGACAGGAACTATGCGCGTATTGACGATCACAGATACGACGATTGCCCCGTCAACGTTGCTTCCGCCTGCACAAGACGTCTTCTTACTGGAATAGCCCGCGTGTCAGCAGACTTACTTACCATCTGCAGCGGCGTGGCACTCCTCACGATTGGAGGTCTGGAGTGGCTGCGAGCTGCGGCGGTGCGCCAGCGGAATGAAGCCATGATTCGACTTGGGGTCCTGGAAAGCGCCATGGGTCATGCAGTGCTGTGGGTCGACAAGTCAGGCGCGATTCGTACCTGCAATCGCGTGGCTTTACAGCTCTTCAGCCTCCGCTGGGACCAGATGTCGCAGCTGAGTATTGCCAACTTGATCGCTT
Source organism: uncultured Planctomycetaceae bacterium (assembly GCA_963803365.1). Classification (GTDB taxonomy): domain Bacteria; phylum Planctomycetota; class Planctomycetia; order Pirellulales; family Pirellulaceae; genus JANMEB01. The sequence continues at coordinate 25,817 of CAWDMH010000028.1, read as the reverse complement.
CGGCCGACGACGCTAGTTTGCCAAACAGAATCAACGAATACCTTAGAGCAGCACAAGTCGAGAACGCTCTTCCGAGGTTCGATGCGCAAGCGACGAATCGTGACGGCGAATCATTTCCGGTGCGTCTGACACTGCGAAAGGTGTCCGATGCAAAGATGGGAGAGTGCGCCGTAATCGTCGAGGATTTGAGTCGACAAGAGATTAACCAGCGAGATCTGAAAAGCTACGCCGATCAACTCCTAATCACAAAGAAAGCTCTGGAGACGCAGAATTCTCAATTGGAGTCGACGATCGCAATCCGAACAGAAGAGCTACGATACGCCAAGGACGCGGCCGAATCGGCCAACGCGGCCAAGTCCGAGTTTCTCGCAAACATGTCGCATGAACTGCGGACTCCGCTCCACGGAATCCTGAGCTTCACGCGATTTGGGCGCCGACGCATGGCACAGTCGCCGCCAGAAAAGCTCATAAAGTACTTCGAGAACATAGAAGACTGTGGGAACACTTTGCTGCACCTTGTCGATCAACTTTTGGACCTAGCGAAGCTCGAGTCGCGCTCCATGATACTCGACAGGCAGCGCCACGACGCAGTCACTGTCATTCGCGATGTTATTGGCAAGTTGAACGCGCTGGCCGAGGAACGCCAGGTGTCAATTCAAATGCGCGCTACTTGCCACGACGCAAGCGTGTTTGTCGACCGGGAAAAGTTCGCACAGATAGTGCGAAACGTGATCGGCAATGCGCTTAAAGGTGTCGCCGGCAGGCGGAGTAATTACGGTCTGCGTACAACAAAATGACAGTCACATCACCGTTCGCGTCGTCGACCAGGGCCCAGGGATTCCGGAGGAAGAATTAGAACAGATTTTCGACAAATTTGTCCAATCGAGCCGGACGGCGACTGGCGCCGGCGGCACCGGTCTCGGATTAGCGATTTGCCGCGAGATCATTTCGCAACACGACGGACAGATTTGGGCTGAGAATTCCTCCGCGAAAGGCGCATGCGTCTGCTTCGAGCTACCTCGTAGCGTCGACATAGAAATCACGTCCTATTCACCTGAAAATGGCGAACCACCTTTGCTTGATACGGAGCTAGTAACGAGCGAGAACTCCTCGTTTGCCGCATTGTCCATCGAATCCAAGGAAGCGCCATGCCTACTGAAAACCGCATCTTAGCTGTGGACGACAATCCTGCCAATTTGGCGATCGTGGAAGAAGTATTTCAGGGTCGGTTCAATTTGCGACTGGCAGCCGACGGGAACGAGGCGCTCCGCATTGCACCGACGTTTTTGCCGGACGTGGTGTTACTAGACGTCATGATGCCGAAACCTGACGGATATGAAGTCTGCAGCCAGATGAAGAACGACCGCACACTGCGGCACAGTCAAATCATCATGGTTTCAGCCCGGACGGACATCGATGACCGTCTCCGAGGCTATCGGGCCGGAGCTGACGACTACGTCACGAAGCCCTTCGAGGAAGACGAACTTTATGCAAAGGTATGTGCGAACCTCCGGACCAAGACCGTTTACGGCACCATTCGCAGTCAGTTAGAAGCCTTGTGCGGTGCGACTGGTGAAGTCTTGGAGCTCGTCTCGCATTTGCGCGACGCGGAGACGGGAGAGCATCTCGACCGAATTCGACTTTATTCGCACTTGCTCGCCGCGGAACTTCGCCAGGGGCCGTACAGCGAGCAGATAGACGATTCCTATTTAGACGACCTCTACAGAGCTAGTCCGCTGCACGATGTCGGTAAAGTCGCTATCCCAGACGCGATTTTGCGCAAGCCGGGTCCCCTCACGCTGGAGGAACGTCAACAGATGGAAACACATACATTGATCGGCGAAAGGATTCTCAATCGCTTGGCCATTCATGAGCCAGGTGTAAATTGCTTTCGCATGGCGGCCGAAATTGCCCGCTGGCATCACGAATCCTTCGATGGCAGCGGCTATCCTGACGGACTTCTCGGCTCGGCAATCCCACTGGCAGCTCGAATCGTCAAAGTCGCCGACGTATTCGACGCATTGACAAGTGCGCGCGTCTACAAGCCAAGCTATGAGCCAGAAGTGGCCCGCGATCAAATCGCCATCGTCGAGAGGGCCAAATTCGATCCGGTCGTGATCGCTGCGATGCTTCGGATGTTCGAAGAATTCTGCGACGTGCACAAAAACTCGGTCGCCACCGAAGACAAGCTTGCAGCCTTGGCTGAGTAGTCCCAAAGAGTCAAAGAATGAGGCAAGACATGCGCCGAAAGAACAAGCTCTTGGTCGTAGACGATAACCCGGTCAACTTAAATATCTTGGAGGAGATGTTGGCAGGAGAATACCGAATCGCATTTGCGCAGAATGGACGGGATGCATTGCGATCCGCAGCAAGCTTTCAACCGGCCTATATCCTTTTGGACGTGATGATGCCGGGCATGGATGGATTGGAAATCTGTCGACAGATTCGGGCGACCCCCGAACTTAGAAATACGATCATCATCATGGTGTCGGCAAAGGCAATGCCTTCGGAGCAGGCGGCCGGAATGAGCGCCGGGGCGGATGACTACATCACGAAGCCATTTGACGAGGTCGAACTGTTGGAGGTACTCCGTCGTTATTCTGGTCCTATCGATGAGATGATCGACACACCCTCGTCGGACGAATCCGATGATGAAGTACACGCCGTTCTGTAAACAGTACTGACTCATCGCCAACCTTGATATCGGAAAATAGCACGATGGAACTTGGGACTTGGCTGCAATTGACGGCCGATACCGTTATCGCGCTCTCCTGCACCGCCGTCGCTCTTACAGCATTTCATGCGATGCGAGCGCGGCGGCAATCGACACCCAACACGGTAATAGCACTGTTCGGTGTCCTGGTATTTGCGGCAGGATGGTCTAATATTTTCGACGCATCGTCAGTTCTGACGTCCGCAGCGTGGCTCAAACTTGTCGCCATGCCGCCATTGGCGATTGGCACCGCTCTGATATTGATCGCCTTGATTCGACGAATACCGTGCGCAGCAGCGTTCCAAGATCGCAAATGTCTGCATGCTGTAGCGCAAGAGTTGCGTCAGAGTAAGCAACGCTTTCAGCGAGCGATCAACGGTTCGTTGAGTGGTTTATGGGAATGGAACGTCGAGGCGAGCACAGTCTGGTATTCAGACCGCTTCCGACAACTGTTAGGCTACGAGGCAGAAGACGAATTTCCCGATGTATTGGCGAGCTGGAAGTCCGCGTTGCATCCAGACGACAGACAACAACTCTTCGCCGCAATCGACAAGCACCTCTATGATCACGGCGGATTTGACGTGGAGTATCGCTTGCGGACGAAATCCGGTGAATACCGTTGGTACAATGTGCGCGGCCTTGCCATTCGTGATCCCGCTGGCCGTCCCTATCTCATGTCTGGTTCGATTCACGACATTCACGACCGCAAACAAGCGGAGGAGGCCGTAAGGCGGCGCGACAAGTACCTCATCCAGAAACAGAAGATGGAATCGCTCGGCGAGCTCGCTGGAGGAACAGCCCATGAGTTCAACAATCTGCTCCAAGCGATCAGCGGCCAGATCCAATTCGCAGAGCGGTCACTCTCGGATGATTGTACTGCGAAGAAAGACCTCTCGATTGCCACCGGCCTGATCGAGCAATCAGCACGATTCACGCGACAGCTGCTTGACTTCAGCCGTCGCACTCCGAAATCTCTTGCCGCAGTCGATCCGAACAAGATGGTGACCGAATTGGCTGCCGTGCTGCGACCCATGTTGGCGCGCAAATCGAGCTTCGACTTCGCCTGGGTGAGCAAGTGGAACCTGTCCTTGCGGATGCCGGCGCTCTTCAACAGGCTTTGCTGAATCTTTGTATCAATGCTCGCGATGCTATGCCACAGGGAGGAAAGTTGGTCATACGCACGTGTCGGGCAAAGATGCGTCAAGACGATTTATCCAAGTATCCGGGTGCAAAGCCTGGACGCTATACGATGATTTCCGTGAGCGATTCCGGTAATGGAATTTCGAACGACACCAAGCAGAGGATTTTCGAGCCCTTCTTTACGACCAAGGCAATTGGAAAAGGCACCGGCTTGGGGCTTGCCGTGGTTTACAGCATCGTGAGGGACTGCGAAGGAATTATTGACGTAGAGTCTGACTTAGGCCACGGCTCCACATTCACGATCTGGCTGCCCGTGACACAGAAAATGTCGCGTCCGTCGGCGGACGATACCCCCACTGCGATGTCGAGGACAGAGCACATGTCGGCCACGATCCTCTACGCCGAAGACGACGAACACATCCGCCGCACCACGACACGAATGCTACAAGAACACGGGCATCGGATATTCGTCGCAAATGACGGCGAGGAAGCAGTGTCGGTGTTCACCGAGCACGTGTCGGAAATCGAAATCGCGTTGCTGGACATTGTAATGCCTCGACTGAGAGGTGATGAAGTTCTTCGTCGTCTTAGAGATCGAAATCCCAATTTGCCCGTCGTGTTTTGCTCTGGTTACGCATCGCCGCTCATCGATCAGGAAGCGATTAACCTGCCAGACACGTGGCTGATCAACAAACCTTTCAAGACAGAGGACCTGTATCAACTGTTGGAACACGCACTGGCGATAAAATCAAGCGGGCAACTCTCCACAGCATAGCACTTCGGCAAAGAGGACTGGTATGAACGGTCAATCGGAGCGGGTCCTGATCGTGGATGACGAATGGACGATTCGCAAGCAATTGTCCCGAGCTCTCCAATTGTCCGGAATTCAATGCGACTGTGCGGTCAACGGCGATGAGGCCCTCGATTGCTTTCTGCACCATCGGCACAAGTTGGTGGTGACGGATCTTCGGATGCCGAAGAAGAATGGCCATTCACTCGCAGTTGCCTTGCTTGAACTTGCCAATCCACCGATTGTGGTGGCACTAACGGGAATTACGGAGCCGCGACTTGCACAGGACCTGCTGGCAAGAGGCGTGGCAGACGTCGTATATAAGCCATTGAATTACTTTGAGTTCGTCGATCAACTGAAGTGCCGGCTAGAGTGTACGCCATCAACGCACAATTGCGACGACGAACTGACAGTAGCGCGAGCGTTGCAATCGCAGGGGTGCCAACTCGGACTAGCGAGCCATTGTATCGCAACCGTCGCGAGCTCGAGCAATTGCTGATGAAGTCGGCGCCGCGTCACCGCTGGCTGACGACCACGTTTCAATGGATCGATTGGGAAAGGGTACCGAATCCGCCGGTAGAGGTTCACAACGTCGTGGGCCAGCTTTCGGACCACCCCAGTCACGTTCCGTCCGGTAACCGGCGCAATGAACGCATCTTACTCAACGAAGAGGCAATTGCCCTCACGTTGGACGAAAAACTTGAACCGCTTGGTCAACCGTTTAAAGCGATCGTCAGAGACCTGTCAATCTCCGGAATTGGCTTCGTTCACACTGAACACGTCACTGCCCAGCCGATCGCGATTTCCTGGCGAGGAATACAGCGGAATCGGCTTGTCGTCATGACTCGTGTCCTTCGCTGCCGGCAGACGGGCGCCTTTTTCGATGTAGGCGCAATGATCATCCACATTGGGGCTGCTGTCAGCAGTACCGACAGTTAATCAAAGTCGCTGACGAATCTCTTGCTCGTTGGGAGTTAAGCAGGCACCGATTTGAAGCGTTTTTTCCGGCCGAAGCTCCTTCTGGCGAATCTGCTTAGGCCGCTCCAATTGCACTGAACTGGCGACGGCGTTGTGCGCACGATGAACCATCGAATGGCACTCAGTTGTCGCTAGCTCGCTTTAGCGTCTTGCATTTGATAACGAGCCGAGACGCCGCCATGGAGTGCTACAAAGTGTAGCGCGAACCGCGTCAGTTGATTCAAGTGACTTTCAAGACCTAAATCCTTCGAGCGAATAGACGCTAGCTTTTGACGTCCGCGCCCCCCGATTGTACCCGAAGTCAAAGCTGCCACATTCGGACCAACCCGACCTCATATTCAGGCTCATTCTCACTACTCGGGGTGCCCCTGGCTCCCTTGTCCGCTAGAATTGCTGCAGTAGGTCCATCACTTGAATTGGAGATTATGACGGCCAGATTAGGCCCAACAAACAATTTGAATTGATGCGCGTGCATCAAGTATCTGCCTCCCTCAAAAAACCGCCAGCGAAGGTTAACCACCTTCGACAACTACAGAGGCAGCACTTGGAACCGCGCTCCCGTAAGGGAGCGCCGGCCGGTGCTGTTCTGTAGGTCCCCTGGCGGGGATTGAGGGAGCGGCCTGGTTCGGCGCTCCTGTTTTTTTGCGCATTGGAGAAACCAACATGGCTCTCATTGATTGTCCTGAGTGTTGCAATCAAATCAGCGAATCGGCGCGAGGATGCCCGCACTGCGGATTCATGCTGACTGGTGAAGTCATCACTGCTCAGAAGGAGGCGAAGGCAACTCGCGAGCAGGAAGCAACCGAGATGGCTAGGCGCGAAGAGCGCAAAATGGTGATTTGGATGGGTGCAATCGCCGCCGCATTTGTCGCTATAGTGATTCTCTGCGCAATCACGCCTTCGACCAACACGTACGAACCGCGTTGGTCCGATGGTATAAGCGACACAGCTAGCGCGAAAAAAGCACCGTGGCTTCGCGGCTTTTCGGACAAGGAGAAGGAGACGATTCTCCAAGAAAGCTACTTATTCGACGCAGCAGCGAAACAGCTGGAGCGGGAACGCGATCGCTGAAGCATTGAAGAGACTTGATGGGGGAGTTTATTAAGTCAATCATTTCAATTTCGTTAGTGCTCGGAACTCCAACCGTCGTGATTGCCGATCCACAAGATGCGATCAGCGACGTTAGGAACTTCAGCAGCACCCTCAGCGATTACGTCGTTACTGCCGGCCCGCTCGTGGACGACTGCGCTGAAGCGGCCAAGATCAAGCGCAGCCTCAATCAAATGCTGGATATGCTCGAAAAAGCACTACAAATGTAAGGCGACGAAAACGGTGGAAATAGACTCGACTACGTGATCGATCACGCTCACATTCGTCAGCAAGACGAACCCGGTGAATTCCTTCCTTGTGGTCGGTCAGAACGAAAATCTCGTATTGGAACATGTGATCGTCGGTGGGTTCAAAGTAGTTGACACTAATCCGTACGGGTTGGGTCGTTAGCAGCCGAAGAAGTTGGAGAATTTGATTCAGCGGTATTGCATAGGCTGTAGTAGTCCTCCTGGCAATTAAGGCGTTGGTAATTGGCGGCGATTGGACGCAGGCTCCTCTCCATCCGGCCATGCGAAATGACGCCCATTGACCTTTGCCGATGTGGCAATTGCGACCAGTTTCCGGTAGACGAGAACGGCCACCGCCTGAGACGAAGCCATTCGTCTCCCTGCTGCGCGACCTGACGTGTCAGAGTGTTGCCTGGAAAAGCGTTTTGATTTCGGACCAATCGACATCCGCGGAAAAAAGTCCCGCTTGCCAAACTATCTGGCACAGGCAATCAGAGCTAGTCACTGCCACGCAGCAATCACCTTCTGCAGATCAACGTCATGCCGACAAGGCGTCCGATGGTCTCGGTTCGGCGAAGTCAAGAGGCTACCCAATTGATGACAGTCGAGCACTTTGAATTCTGAAATATGTTTGGTAACGCCGCAGCCAAAGAATTTGACGGCGAGTGGACTTGCCCTGCGGAGCTGCTGAAAAACCAAGATTTCGGGTAGAGGCGATAAATTGAGTTGAATTACCGTGAGCATAGCGAGGTTTTGTCCCTCGAATCACCTCACCCTTCGACGTTGACGTCACTCACCCGTTGTGTGGGCAGCGGCGATCCACTGCTGCCCAGAAGATACGCAATCACCGCTGCGAGACTCAGCCAAACGACATGCACTGTATCATACCGATTCGCTGGTTGTCCTGGCGCTGTCGGCAACGCGGGCTTGACACGTTGATTTACATCATTAATTTGGGCTCTTTCAACTTGTGGCTTATCTACTGTGTTGTCCTCGTCTGCTTTGGGCTGGTCTGCTGGGGGAGGCGAGGGCGCTGAGAGATGTGCAGTGCGGACATTGAGTACCGCCGCGGCTGCGTAGTCGCTGAGGACAATGGCCGCCAACGTCAACAGTGCGGCCACTGCACCGCAGACGTAGTTGGATTTCCCCGATCCGCGCGCGATGTAGCGGACGCAGAAGCCTGTGAGCAAACCGATTGCGAGTCCAAGCCAAACGGCGTGGTACCCAGCAAAGGCATTGATTGAAGCAACCACGGCGATGCCGAGTCCGCCGCCCACGAGTCCCCCGACGATCGCCCTAAATACTCGCATTTTGATTCTTCTGTGACTGCGGGCATGAACCCTGATTTGTAGTTTGACGGATCAAATGCTATCTCGTTCTTCTGCCACCCAGGTAATCACTGGATTTGCCAACACGATCCAGTCTTCGTCGATGACTCCATCTCCATCCGTTGCCACGACAGTGAGCATCTGGTTTGCGGAATTGATCGGTACATCGATATCCAGGGGCTTGTGACGACCGTTTGGCCGGTAGGATGCATACAGACGGCCGTCGAGAAGGAGCCAAAGAACCGGCGGTCGCGCCCCAGGTCCATCGGGACGAAGATGCAGGAGCCTTGCGCGGAAGTGGTCAAGGTTGCAGTTTGGGACGAGTTTCTTAATTGCCCTCAAATCGAACGTAACACCGACGTTGGCATGCAATCCTAAATAGGCACCGAGCGTTCCGGCAAATGCATCGGGACTCTGCGACTGCAACCAATTGTAGACTCCGTTCTCCCCGTCATCGACACGTGGTTGTTCGAAACCTGTACGGTGCAACGCGATGCCTCCCTGCCAGCACTCACCGGACGTCTTGGGAAACCCTGTGTATACCCGTCCGGTCGAATCAAGTTGGACTGGACTTTCATCGGCGGGTGGTATGAAGACGCCATCAATATATGCGTTCCAGTCCACTGTCTGATACTTTGTGTGGCCGACTTGTTGAGGATGCGGCAATGTACTTGGCATCAACCGCTTGCCGGACACTGCGTCGATTCCATAGATAAGATGACCTCCAAGTCCATCGCCTCCGGCGGCGAGGTCGACGATGTCCAAGACGTGAGCACTAATCGTTGAGAAGCGTTCTTTGTCACAGCTAATTGACGTAATCGTTTCGGTATCACGATCGAGGCGAATCGCGTGGTTCTCTTCTACGTCCTGCATGGGATGCTGCATAGCGAAGCCAACGGAGTCAGTCAGCAAGCCTGCAGAAGCTGTCCCTTTCATTACGTGAAGTTCTGTAAGGCCGTCCTTTTGGACGACGAGCCCGAACTCCGTACCGCCCCGACCGGCGATTCTGGCGCTGGTAGTGTAGACAGTGAAGTCCTCGCCACGAGCCGGGATCTTGGCCGTCAACGTACCGGAGTTGAGTGCCATCCCGCCATATCCATCCTGCGCGAACTCAGCCGGCCCCTCGACAACGGCTTCCACGCCCGTATCAAAAGTGACTTGTACATGGCCTGACCGAAGCCGCATGAGATAGGTCCCGGTAGGACTTCCCAGTTCCGGCAGCCTTGTAGTGCCACTCCACTGAACATTGACTGCTCGGGTTAGCGTTGCCTGGACTGGGACCAATCTTGACTGGGGCCAGGCTATGGCGGCTGGAACAGAGTGTGGCGATACGAAACGTGTACTGAACATGATGCCGCCGGCTGCCCCGACTAGCCCCACCAGGATCAATGAAGCGGCAAACAGAAAATGCGTGTTGCCGCCCACCTTCCTGGCAAGCTCTATTGGCCATGAAATGGTTTCCTTGCGGGCGTCAGTTGTTGTTGGCCGGTTCAGCCCGTCGTCGCTGCGGCTTGGATAACCACAATCCCACGTGAGTCGGCCGTGGAGGTTCATCAGCAACAGGTAGCGCTCGCGCGCCGAAGCTTTGTCGTGGAGGATCTCATCGAGTCGTAACAGTTCGGTTTCGACAAGCAGGCCATCACACAGGCTGCCCACCAGTTGATCCAATTCCCGTCGCTGTTCCATCGTCGGCTCGTCCATGGTCAAACACCTCGGGCTTGGGAGGCCAAGTAGCGAGTCATACAATCCAAGAGCGCCTGTCGAATCCGTCGCAGCGATTGGGAGAGCGCGTTGGGAGTTCGTCCTAGATTCATTGCCAGCACCTGTACGGTCGCTCCGGGTGCGTAGCGCTCTTTGATCAACTCCGCGTCGCACGCACTCAGGCGGTCGAGGCAGTGCGCCAGAGCGGCCTGCCGATCCTGTTCCTCATCGTCTTCCGCGCGGTCCAAGTCTTTGGCAAGTAACTCGACTGTCGTGTGTCGGAGAAACGACGCCTGTCGTGCCATTTTCTCGCGATGCTGAAGCACTTTTCGGTAAGCGATTCCACGTGCCCACGCAAAGAAACTCCCGGCGGGATCAAACTGGCCATACTTTTCCCACAACACTAGGCTAGTTTCCTGCAGGACGTCCTGAGCGTCCGTGGCGCTGGGCAAGAGGGAGATGGTAAACACGTACAGCTGACGCTGACACTGTCCGTAGAGCTTCAAGAACTCCTCAGTGCGGTGCGAAAGTCGGTCGCGTTGATCATCGCCGGACACGAGAACCTCCACCCGCGCTAGTACTTGGTCGCGCGAATAGGGAACAGATGCTCAGAAACAATCGCCGTCAGCCATCCCGCTGGCTCCGGCACGGCCATACCGACCCCCGTGACGCTCGCGCCCCCGGCAGTGTTGCCGAAGTGCATCTTCCAGAGTGCGTAGTCTGCCTGGTCAATAACGCCCACGCTGGCTCCAGAATCGTCGCCGTTGGCTCGCAGATCCGTTGTTGATCCGAGCGTATCTCGCCAGACTGTATAGTCGGCCGCATCAACGACGCCGTTTCCGTTATAATCGCCGATTGGTCCGGGGCTAGCGAGTTCGATGATCTCGCTGTCGGAGAGCGAATTGTCATAGATACGGAATTCGTCGAGCCAACCCTGGAATCCGTTCTGAGCTGCTGAAAACGCCGAAATGCTGGTGGAACCAATTCCGAAGCCGTCGATATTCTCGGTCGTATTTAGCGTTTCGCTGACGCTGCCTGACGCAACCGACAGCTGCGAACCGTCGAGAAACACATTGACATCAGCAAATGTCGCGGCGTTGTTGTTCACGCGCACCGCCAAATGGTGCCAACCAGCATTTGTTCCATCGAAATCAAGCCCGCTTCCGTAAACTATGCTACCACCGAAATGACGTAGCTCAATGCCACCACCGTTGAGGCCAATGTCAAAGGCCTCGCCCGCGAACTGATCTCCATAACCGAATAGCTTGTCCTGGGAACCGCCGGCCGTAACGTCGACCTCCTGATTAAACCAGAGCGAGAACGTTCGCGGAGCCGCTCCATCGGGAATGTCTCCATTAGAGCCAGCGTCGGTTCCGCTGGCGGCATCTACGTAGTAAGTCGTGTTGGCCTGTTCCTTGGCTGTGCCACCGCCTCCCGCAGTTTGAAATACGGACGGGTCGCGAAAGAACTTGTGCGCTTGGCCGAACCTGCCTGGCTGGCCCGTCTGAATGGCAGCGCCATAGACGGATTGCCAAAGCTGCGTAGCGATGTTGATTGCCGTATGGCCGTTACCGCTGGCGTCCGCCAATTCGATATTGAACGGATTGTCCATCGTTCCGTCACCAGTGATGGTCGTATCGACATTGTCAAACGTGTAACGAGCTACCAGTGTGGCGCTGCCCGGAGTGACGCAAACAAGTGCTGCGGCGACTGCCAGCGTCGCCCGCCGACAAGATGAGATGCCAGTGATCGGGACCACAGGAAGACCTCTCGGACTCTGCCTAGGAGATTTCATTGCAAGTGACCGAATGAAGCCAAACCACTAACAGCGGACGCGGTCCGGACATGCCGGCCCGCGTCTCGTTCTTCCTTCTATTCCATCGGACCTCCAGACGACCAGGGAAATCCATGAAATGCCTAATTACATCGTCTACGCACGGCGAGCAAGCTGCCAGTGAAGCCGAGTATCATCAACAGTGCCGAAGCTGGTTCGGGAATTCGGGCGATCAAACCTATCTCGGCGTCCGACAGGGCCGTGTCGTACACGCGGAAGTCGTCCAGCCAGCCGTCCAACCCGTTCTGGGCAGAGAGGCCAGCAAGCTCGCTCGACGCGCCGATTCCAAAGCCGTGGGTCGGGAAACCAGGAGTTCCAGCACCTGACGTATCCTGTTCGACGGTGTTGAGCGCCTGGCCCGTGCCGGCACCGCCGGTGGCCGATACCGCCAACAGCATGCCATCAAGGAACACGTCGACGTCGGCAAACGTAGTCGCGCCGGAATTCACGCGGAGCGCCACATTGTGCCAACCTGCATCCGCACCTACATTGGGAGTGCCGTCCGGGTTCTCTTCGTAGAATTGGTATCCGCTGCCGTAGGTAATATTGCCGCCGAAATGGCGGATGCGCAAGCCCCCGCCCTCCAGCGATAGGTTGAGCGCCTCACCAGCAACGTTGGTCCCGTAGCCCCACAACTGGTCCTGGCTACCGCCGGCAGTGATGTCGGCCCGCTGGCGGAACCAAGTGGTGATGGTCCGCGCAGCAGCTCCCGACGGAACGACGCCTGGTGGGATGTAGTACGTTGAATTTGCCGAGGCGAGGCTGAACACGGAGGGATCGCGCCAAAATTTGTGTGACTGGCCCAACCCCGGTGCCCCCGGCTGGCTTGGCTGGATTGCCGCCCCGTAAACCTGACCGCTCGCAGGAGGAATTGGCAATTGCGACAGCTGTGTCGACGTGTTCGTCGCCGTGTTGCCATTTGCGACGTCCGTCAGCGTCATGTTGTAGGGAGTTCCTCCCGCTCCCGGATCCATGCCGTCACCAGTGCGTGTGTAATTGCCATCGTCAAAGGTGTAATGGGCGATCAGTGCCGCCCGGGCTGGCGGCGCAGCCATCAGCGTCATTAAGGCGGCGAATGCGATAGCCACCCGCCATACGGGGCCAATTCTCATCGTCTTCATTAGACTTTCCTCCAAGGTTGACAAGATATAACGACCACGCCAGTGCCATCGGTCACAATGCCGTATCAGACCAATATTCCCCGCGAGCGGCAGACCAAGGAACGCTTCTCCCTGATAACGTATTCCGGCCACCGGAACACGTCTGAGCCAGAAACCACAAGAATTCGTAGATTTCGTAGCTCGCCGCCTCATATCGGGCCATGTCGCCGGAATAATACACAGGAGTGAACGCTCGCGTCCCTTGGACGCCGAGTGTCGGGACGCCATGCGTTTCTCGGTACCGTGCCTGAGAGGGCTCGCGAGACGGGGCAGTGGCTTCGCACGAGCACCGTGACCGAATCGTCCTTCGTCGCCTCGCACGCCAGCTTGTGATCCGAATGGAAGGTTCCTTCGACATGTACATAGTGAGCGGCTTATTAACATGCCATGTGGCGCATGGGCGCAGTCGGGTTCGGCTTGCCCGCGTGGAGTTCGGTGGAGAATTGACATGTTAGTTGATATGAGAACCTCTCTGCAAAGGTACACGGGTCGCAGTAGGCATGCCGATCAGATTGCGTGCTCGCGGGTTTACGCTCGTGGAGCTGCTTGTCGTCATTGCGATCATCGGCATCTTGGTCTCGTTGTTGCTGCCCGCAGTTCAGGCGGCCCGGGAAGCCGCCCGCCGCGCCCAGTGCCTAAATAATCTCAAACAAATTGGCGTGGCCATTATGCTGCACGTCGATGCGCACAAACATCTGCCGACCGGAGGTTGGGGCTATAACTGGGTGGGCGATCCCAATCGCGGTTTCGACAAACGCCAACCCGGAGGCTGGGTATATAACATCTTGCCGTTCATCGAAGAAGAAAGTCTTCGCACGCTTGGCAGCTCGCAGACAGGTGCCGCACAGCGGGCCGCATTGACTGAGCTCTGTCAGAAGCCAGTCTCAAGTTTTCTCTGTCCAAGTCGCCGCACCTCCGGTACGTTTCCTCTGGTCCGTGGGCAATATCCCCAATCCCAAGTCAGATTGCAGAACACCGACGCTCTGTTGGACCTCTCGGTCGCCAGGACCGACTACGGCTGCCAATGGCGGCGGAGCGGGGAACGCGAATCAGGACAAGACCGGCCCGCCAACGTTGAATCAAGGAGATAGTTGGGGATGGCCAAATCCGAATCCAGCACCAGGCCAACTCGGCTGCAAAATGACTGGTGTTATGTTCCAGCGCAGTGAGATTGGACTGCGGCAAGTCACTGATGGCACGTCGAAGACCTATCTGGTCGGCGAGAAGCTGGTTCAAGCGGATCGTTACGACTCGAATGATCCTCCGGGCGACAATCTGCCAATGTATGTGGGCGAGGATTTTGACAACACAAGATACACGGGTAACTGCAACGTGAATGAGATGCCAGGAGACGTTTATCCGCCCGAACCGGACCGCATTGGCGTTTCTGCTCACGTGATGTTTGGCAGTGCTCACCCCGGTGGGGTCAATATGTTGTTTTGCGATGGTTCGGTCACCAGCATTGGTTTTGACATCGATGAGAACGTTCATCTTTGGCAAGGAATGAGAGATGATGGAGAGGTGGTCGGAACCCAATGAAGCTGGTTCCATCACGGTCGGATGGGTTTGCCTGCCGACAGGAATTGCCGGCTGCCTGTGTCGACTAGGTGCGACTTTTTCCTGACTCACCAATAGCAACCCGTAGGAAGTCTTACTGTGGCTATTCGCGAAACACGACGCCTTGCAATCGTTGCTCAGAGTGCTCGCATTGGCACTTACGTGCTGGCGTGTTTCATGTCGCTCGGGCTCGGCTGCCGGAGGGTGGAACGTGTCGACGTTCCCCCATACGATCCGGACGCAGCGGCTGAAGAGGCGCTAGCGGCATACGATCGAAATGGCGATGGCCAACTCTCAAAGGATGAAATGAAAGCCTGTCCAGGCATCCTGGCTGCGATCAAATGGATTGATCTCAACGGAGACGGTCAGGTTTCGGGTGAGGAAATCGCGGATCGGATCCGTGCGTACATTGATCGCGGGGCGGGTCTGAAGATGATCGACTGCCTGGTCTACCTGGACCGCAAGCCGCTGGTCGGCGCCGACGTCAAGCTAGTCCCCGAGCCTTTCCTCGCCGATTTCGTCGAGACGGCCGAGGGCACCACTGGTCGTAGCGGAAACGCACCACTTCGCATCCCGTCCGAATTGCTGCCCGCGAGTATGGCAGGATTTCCGGGAGTCCGCCTGGGAATCTACAAAGCGCACATTTCACACCCCCAGATTAAGCTGCCGGATCGTTATGTGTCGGGCAAGGAACTGGGGGTCGAGGTCGGACCCGGATCGAGAAGAATTGTGCTTATGTTGACGAGCAAGTAGCCGCATGGTGAAGTCCGAACCCTATCCCTCAAGAAAGCAGACTGCGTTGACTAATCGGTCGTCAGCAGGTGGTAGAACAGATGTGTGCCTACGCTGCTTTGCCACGCCGAGGAAAAACTACGGATTGATGAAACGCTGGACAACGTTTTTGTTGTGCTGGCCCTTGGCCGCAACCCTGCACTTGGCTCGCGCGGACGCGCGCGAGTACTTTGTCAGCGCAGAAGGAGACGACATACACGCGGGAACAAAAACTGCGCCTTGGAAGACGATCGAACACGTCAATCAAATCGACCTCGAACCTGGCGACCGCGTGTCATTTCGCGCGGGTGACACGTTCAACGGCCGCCTGTTGTTGACGGCAGAGGACAGTGGCGGAGATCAGCAGCAGGTTGTGATTACTTCGTATGGCAAGGGACGCGCGACAATCAACGCGCGGCACGACAGCGGGCTGCTGGCAGAAAACTGCAACTATCTAGCAGTTCGCGACCTGGTGTTCCATGGCTCGGGGCGCGCCGACGGCAACGACGGATCGGGAGTCTACCTGAAGTATGGCCATCACCTCGAAGTAGACGATGTCGAAGTGTCCGGTTTCCGGGGCTGCGGCGTTTCGTTGGATGGTGTGCGTAATACACGCATCACCAAAGTATATGCTCATGACAACGGCCATGCCGGCATTGCGGCCGGCAGAGATAAGGCGGCTATTTCCTTGGACCTCTATGTTGGACATTGCGTTGCGGAAGACAATCCCGGTGACCCGGAAAATCTGACGAATCACAGCGGGAACGGGATCGTGATCGGCCGCGTGAGAAACGCTGTCATCGAGTACTCTGTCGCTCGACACAATGGTTGGGACATGCCGCGAAAGGGGAATGGTCCAGTCGGGATTTGGACGTATAACTCGGAGAACGTAACGATCCAGTTTTGCATTTCACATGATAATCGCAGCCCCGGCGATGATGGGGGAGGCTTCGACATCGACGGTGGTTGCCGACGTGCGATCCTGCAATACAACCTCTCCTACAATAACGACGGTCCCGGCTTCTTCCTGTGCCAATATCCCGGCGCACCGCCTCTCAAAGACAACGTGATCCGATACAACATCAGTCAAAACGATGGGAGGAGGACCAACCGGAAAGCTGCCATTGACATCTTCGCTGCGAATACAAATGCGTCCGGTTGTGAGATCTACCACAACACGGTCTACTGCGAAACTGGCGCAGCGGTCGGCTTTGGTGGCTACCCCATTCCCGGAGTTGTCTTTCGAAATAACATCTTCGTGGCGGGCGAATCGCCGATCGTCGGAGACTATAGTCACGCGCGGTTCGAAGGCAATGTGTGGTGGACGCTCGGCGGTCAGAGCTTCAGCGTTGGAAAGTTCAATCGTTTTTCCGCATGGGCCGCCGCGACGGGACAAGAAAGGTCAGGCGACAGAGTGCTGGGCCAATTTGTCGATCCACGTTTGAGCAAAGTCGGTACGGCGCGAATCAGCGACCCTCTTCTGCTTTCCCAACTAACTGCCTATCGCCTCCAGCTGGGCTCACCTTGTCTTGCTGCGGGAATTCCGATCGAGCACAGCGGCGGTCGTGATTTTTGGGGTGCTCGTGTCGCGGAACATCAGCGCCCAAGTATTGGGGCTTGCCAGGATGCAATCCCAGATTTCGATATGTCCAGGCAAACTTCCGGTGGCGCATCACCCACAGCTGACTGAGTGGAGTAAGCCTACGCGCGATGCCTCCTTTGAACAAACGACCAGACTCCCAATCGCCGAGCTCTACGGTGGCTTGCTATGCTGTTCTAGGCTCCGATACCGGGCTGTGAACTACGGGGATAGTCGTCAGAGATGACAAACGCGATTTGCTCGACGTCGAATACCATGCGAGACCGTAGCATGCCGAGCCGAATTCGAAGTGATTTGGGTGACATGATTCCTGCCCGCCGGTCGATCCGCTTGATCCCGACTCGCGCTCGCCGGCAACTACTCAGGCTTGGCGCCACTCTGCTGGTATTCACTGGCGCATATCAAGTAATGGCGACAGTTCCCGCGCCGTCGCGTGCGCCAAACTTCGTGATCATACTTGTCGACGACCTTGGCTGGACCGATGCCGCCTGTCTTGGAAGCCATTTCTATGACACTCCCGTGATTGACCGGTTGGCGCGCGAGTCACTGCGATTTACCAACGGCTATGCAGCTTGCCCCGTCTGCTCGCCGACTCGCGCCAGCCTTCAGACAGGAATGTACCCGGCGCGGCTGGGAACGACGGAGTGGTTCGGCGCGCCTCAACCGGAGGACGCTGTCAAAAAAGAGTGGAAGCAAGTATTTCGGGGTCGTCGTCTGCTGCCGGCAGAATACGTGGATCACTTGCCACTCGAAGCGGAGACTCTCGCCGAAATGCTGCGACCCGCTGGCTATCGCACCTTTATCGCCGGTAAGTGGCACCTGGGCGGCGACGGATTCTTGCCCGAGCAGCAAGGCTACCAGATCAACCTTGGGGGCTATGAAATCGGATGGCCGCCGGGTGGCTACTTTTCACCCTACGACAATCCGCGGCTTGCGGACGGTCCCACCGGTGAACACTTGCCTGACCGGCTGGCACGCGAATCGATCAAGTTCCTGAAGAACGCTGGCGACCAGCCGTTTCTCCTATTCTTGTCTTTCTACTCGGTCCATACACCAATCGAAGGCCGTGCAGACCTCATAGAGAAGTACCGCGCCAAATTGGCCAAACTTCACGAATCAGGCCCGTTGTTTCTTCCCGAGGGCGCGCACGAAAATCGGCAGCGACAGGATGACGCCGTCTATGCAGCAATGGTCGACGCTGTTGATCAAGCCGTTGGCAAGCTACTCGATGCGATTGATCAATCGGGCCGGCAGGACGACACAATCGTGTTCTTCTTATCGGACAACGGAGGTCTTAGTACGGCCGAAGGATCTCCCACCAGCAATTTGCCGCTCCGCGCAGGAAAGGGATGGCTCTATGAAGGAGGCATTCGTGTTCCGTGGCTTGTCCGTTGGCCGCATGTCGCCACGCCGGGATCCAAGTGTGACGTGCCGGTGATTAGCAACGATCTGTACCCAACGATTCAGGAAATGGCGAGCATTTTACGCGTACCAGGCGAGCGTTCCGACGGTGTCAGCCTCGTGCCGTTGCTCCGTGGAGAAGCGGCTCCCCAGCGCGACGCTCTCTACTGGCACTACCCTCATTACAGCAATCAAGGGGGCCCGCCCGGCGGCGCAGTTCGCGAAGGTCCGTGGAAGTTGATTGAATGGTATGAGGATGGACGGCTGGAACTGTACAATTTGGATCGTGACATCGGTGAGCAACATGACGTGTCGAAGGAACACCCAGAAATCACCGCTCGCCTCCACAATAAACTCGTAGAGTGGCGCAAGTCGGTCGGGCGCGGATGCCAACGCCAAATCCTGCTTGGCAATCAGCGGCTGACCGTTAACCCCAATGACAGATTTAATGACGATCACACGTTGGACCGAATCAATTCTGAGAGTCTTAGCTGTTGTTGCCGCGATTGGTTTCGAGGCAACTGGTCATGTTTCAGCTCAGTCGCCATCGTCCGACCACGGCATCTATGCCGCCGATGGCGAGATGTACGTCGGCGCCGACTATTATCCCGAGCATTGGCCGGAGGAGCGCTGGGAGACTGACCTGCGAATGATGAAGGAGGCCGGTTTCAACATTGTGCGGGTGGCGGAGTTCTCATGGGTGCTCTTCGAACCTGAGGAAGGAGAGTATCAGTTCGATTGGCTCGATCGCTGGATGAAGCTCGCGCAAAAATACGATATTCACGTGATCATGGGGACGCCGACGGCGATCATGCCGGCGTGGCTAGCTCGCAAATACCCAGAAGCTCTGGAGCTGCGCGGCAACGGCCAGCGGACCGTGTGGGGCGGTCGACGGAATAACTGCTTCTCGGACGAAGACTTTCACCGGCTCGCCTTGGGCGTCGTCCGTGCGCAGGCCGAGCACTACGCCAATAATTCTGCCGTCGTCGGCTGGCAGGTCGACAACGAACTGGGGAAGGCGGATTGTCGCTGCGAAAAATGCCGCGCGAATTTTCAGCGATGGTTGCAGAAGAAATATCGCAGTTTGGACGAACTGAATCACGCTTGGGGCACACGTTTTTGGGGCCAGCGGTTTGGCGATTGGGCAGAAATCCCAATTCCCGACGATCGCATCGGTGATTGGGCCATCAGCAATCCAAGCGCCTCGCTAGATTGGCAGCGGTTCATGTCGGACATGCAAGTTGGATTTCTCAACGCACAGGTGGCGATCTTACGTAAAGTTTGTCCACGAACTCAATTCGTCACACACAACTTTATGGGGCTCCACGATTCACTCAACTATTACGATTTGGCAAGAAAGCTCGATTTCGTGAGTTGGGACAACTATCCAAAACTCAGTCCGGCCATTCCCTACGACGCCTCACTCGCCGCCGATGTAATGCGCGGGCTCAAGAAGCAGAACTTCCTAATTATGGAACAAACGGCGGGGCCGCTGGGATGGAGCGTCTTTAGTCGGTCGCCACAGCCAGGCGAGCTCCGCAAGATCTGCTATCAGCAGCTTGCCCACGGCGCCGATGGACAAATCTGGTTCCGCTGGCGGTCATGCACGGCCGGTCGAGAGCAATATTGGCACGGCCTCCTGGGGCATGATGGGAAACTGGGCCGACGCTATCGCGAGGCCGCCCGGGTGGCCAAGGAGTATCAAGAGTTGGCACCACTCTTGAAGAGCACGACTGTACATTCTCAGGTGGCGGTCATTTATGACTACGACAGCGTTTGGGCGCTGAAGATTCAACCGGGATATCCGGGGTCGCAGTCGGGGTATGTGGAAGCGATTAAGCGATACTACAACGCTCTGTTCAGGGCGGGAGTGAGCGTCGACATCGTCCAGCCGGGCGACGATCTGAGCGGTTACCGGCTCGTGCTCGCTCCACACCTGCACGTCATGTCCGACGATGAGGCAAACCAATTAGTGGAATACGTTCGCTCCGGCGGCGTGCTGATGATCGATTGCCGCACGGCCGTGAAGGACGAAACGAACCTCATTTCGCCCCGGACGCAGCCGGGTCTGCTGTCGTCCGCTATGGGAATCGAAATTGACGAGTATGAATCGCTGGGGCTGGGAATCACGGACAAGGAAGAGACTGCCTATTCGATTCGTGCCGGCGGCGAATTGGACGGCCCTTATGCGGCCATCCGTTACGCCGATTGGATCACGCCGAAAGGGGCCGACGCGATCGCCCGCTACAATGTGCCGTACCTGAAGACGTATGCCGCGGTAACGCGAAACAAATTCGGCAAAGGCATCGGCTGGTACGTTGGCACGATCGTGGAGGAGCAAGAGTTTTACGACAAGTTGATTGGCAAGTTGCTGGCCGACGCGGGCATTGATCCGATGGTCACACCCCCGCACGGAGTCGAAGCTGCGGTTCGCAGTAATTCGACGCACGGGTTCTTGTTCCTTATAAACCACACCGACCAGGAACAAATCGTGTCTGTTCCGCCCGAGAAACAGGAGCTGCTCACTGGCCAGCTGACTACGAGGACCTGGTCACTCGGGGCGTTCGACGTGGCAGTGATTGAATTGACTCCTGATGACCTTGTGCAAACAGTCGCAAGGCCCGGTTCAAGTCGGCCTCGCTAAAATCTTCCGAGAGGAGTAATCGTTGCCCAAGCTGCCTTTCGAACCACCGACACTTGACGACCCATCAATTGCCATGAAGCAGTTGTGCTGCTGTATCCTCGGAAGTGACGGCCAATCACCCTCGCAAGTCGCGGTTTCTGGTGAATGGCACGACTAACTGGCCTCAGTTGGAAACGGATGACTGGTTGTATCGACGACAGACGTTGTGTGCAGATGAGTGCAAACGCTAGCAGCAAACTGAATAGGCGACACACGCTTTGCCGGATGGCGGCGTTTGCCGGGAGTCTCATAAACGCGCTCAGTCTCGGACAAGTATTAACTACGAATGCGAACGCCCGAGACTATCGTGTCAGTGCACAGGGCGATGATTCAGGGGACGCAACCGAAGCTGCTCCCTTGGAAGACGATCGACAAGGTCAATGAACTGGCGCTTCAGACCGGGAGACCGCGTTCTCTTTCGGGGGCGCGACACGTTTGCGGGGAACATCGTGCTTGACGCGAGCGATCGTGGGACCAGAGGAGAGAAGGTCGTGATTGGTTCCTACGGTAAGGGACGCGCGATCATCGACGCCGGAGATGGCGATGGCCTTGCCGCCGACGGGTGTGATCATCTCGCCATCAGCGACCTGATCTTGCGTGGCTCAGGGCGGAAAGGCGGCAATAATGGATCGGGCATCCTGCTAACGAACGCCTGTGACATAGAAATTGATCGGGTGGAAGTCAGTGGCTTTCGCCTCGACGGGATTGGCGTAGACGGTGTTCGTAAGAGTGCGAATTACTCGTGTCCATGCTCATGACAATGGCCACGCTGGAATTGCTTCGGGAGAGAGCGAGATGTCCACCGATCTCTACGTTGGTCACTGCATCGCGGAAGACAATCCTGGTGATCCCCAGAATCTGACCAATCATAGTGGCAATGGGATCGTGATCGGTTGGGCGAGAAATGTCCTGGTCGAATATTGCGTCGCTCGACATAACGGTTGGGATATGCCCCGCGATGGCAACGGCCCTGTGGGTATCTGGTGCTGGAACACTGATAATATCACGATCCAGCACTGTGTTTCCCATGACAACCGCAGCCCGGGGTGGGACGGTGGAGGTTTCGACCTCGATGGTGGTACGCGAAATGCCATTCTCCAATATAACCTCTCGTACAACAACGATGGGCCGGGCTACTTCATCTGCCAGTTCTACGCCGCGCCCCCGATGAAGAACAACATCATCCGGTATAACATCAGTCAAAATGATGGCCGAAAGAACAACTACAAGACGGCCCTCAGGATCGCCGCCCTCGATACGAACGCATCGGGCTGCCAGATCTACAATAACACGATCTACACGGAAGTTGGCACAGCCATTGGATTCGGCGGCAAACAGATTCCAGGAGTCGTCTTCAGAAACAACATCATTGTCTCCGCCAACGAGCATATTACTGGTGATTACACTGCTGCCCGGTTCGAGGGAAATCTCTGGTGGTCAATTGGAGAGGGTGGTTTTCGAGTTGGCGATTTCCGAAGCTTTGACGAGTGGGTCGCGGCAACCGGCCAGGAGAAGCTCGGTGACAAGGTCGTGGGACGCTATGCCGATCCCCGTTTGATGTCCGTCGGCCAAGCTCAGACTTGAGGAACCGCTTCAGCTCGCACGATTGACTGCTTACCGGTTGCATCCGGACTCGCCCTGCCTTGGTGCTGGAATCGTCATTCGGAACAACGGGGGGCGCGACTTTTGGGGAGCCGAAGTGCCGACCGACCGGCCGCCGACAATCGGTGCATGTCAGGAAGTTGGTGAGAGGTTGGAAGAAGTCGCTAGCGTGGTTTGGGTGAGGCCTTAGAAAGCAGTAGCTCACCGGAACGATGAATTCATTCGGTGATTGCTGGAACTCGTCTACTTCTTCGAGTACAACTCAGATTGTGGCAAGCATGAAGTCTGACAAGACAAACCGACGGGAGTTCTTGTGCAATGGCAGTGCCTTTGCTGCCGCGTGCGTCGGCCTTTCCATATAGTCTGCTAATGGCAGCAACTGTTGGCCTGTGATGCCATCTCCGGCATCCCCATCCCCCGGGCTCAACGCGTTGGTCATCACGCCAACCAACCCCAGGGCCTACAGTGGCATCTATCCGCACACTGCAGTGACTAGCACGCACTACGAGGTTGGCATCGGCAGCATTGTCCGTCGCGGTGACAAGCTCTACTACGCGACATACGGACCCCATCTCGTGACCGGCGGAAGCGACAAGCTCTACATGGTCGACATGACCGATTTGTCGCAAACGACGTATCTCGACTACCCCGGCAATACCGACGCAAATCGGTACGTCGGATACCTACCTCCAGTTGGACATCGTGGCGCCGCATACATCGACGCGACGCGATGCGATCCGTTTTCTGCCGGTCACGAAGCCAGGCGATCTCCGCGGGCGAATCACCGGCACGGCGGCGCATCTGACCAACCGTAACAAGCTCTACTACATGACGATGGAGGAAGGGTTGTACGAAGTCGATTTCTCGGATCTCGACCGCCCAGTAATCACAACCTTGCGCGTCGACGGAAACGACTCTGGCGGTGGGGGGTCGCACAATCTGCCAGGCGTCCATGGCAAAGGCCTGTACACGGCGCAAGGCGTGCTGTTGTACACCAACAACGGCGCTGGCGACGGAGGCCGAGGCGTGTTGGCCGAGTGGGATGGAATCGGCGATCCGGAACAACTTTCGTCTTGGACAATCGTCGATAAAGAGGCTCAGTACACGGAGGTCACGAGCCGACGCGGTCCAGTCGACATGGACCCGGCCAGCAACGATCCTGTCTGGGCGACAGGCTGGGATGATGTGTCGCTGTTTATCAATGTCCGCGACGCGACCTCCGGCCGCTGGACCAAGTTCCGCCTGCCCAAAGCTAGTTACACACACGGTCATCCCGATGGTTGGTACACTGAGTGGCCGCGCATCCGTGACGTCGGGCTGCGAGGTGGCTGTCTGATGAGCCATCACGGCATGATGTTTCTAGTGCCCAAGACATTCTCAGCTGACAATCCCTCTGGGATCACACCGCTCGCGACTCACCACAAGATGATCGTTGACTTCGTTGAGATCGGAAGACCAGATCGTCTTCGCGGCCAATGATGCGAGCAAGTTTGACAACTCGCTCGTGGCCCAGGCCAACTCGAATATTATGTTTGTCGAGAAAGCAGAGCTACCCAACTACGGTGGCAGTCCGTCAGGCTTCGGCGGCGTGTGGCTCAACGCGAATGTCTTGGCCAACGACGCATCGGCCCCCTTTCTAATCAATGGCTTCACGAGACGCGTCATCCACTTCAAACATGAGAATCCGTGGGCCGGTCGAATTCACTGTGGAAGTTGACCTGAATGGCGACGGGGCATGGACGCCGCACGCCACCGTAAGCGTTCCCGGCAACGATACAGAGGGCCGGGGATACGGCTACCACCTGCTTCCCGAGGCGCTCGACGCCCAATGGGTCCGAATCCGACCGAGGCAAGCGGTCTCATCGCTCACAGTCTACTTGCACCTGAGTAACGCCCAACGACGCACCAACGAGCAGCAACTGGCCAGCATTGCGAAACCAAGCACCCCTGCAGGGCGGTCGCAAGGTCTTCTCCGTTCGATGGCCGGCGACGACTATGGGCTGGAGTTTGCCGCAGACGTTTTGGACGCAGACGGTAAGGTTGTCGACACGGGCTACTACCGGGCACAACTACATCCGAAAACCTACCAGTTGGAACTGGTTGCCGTGAACGACCCGGCCGCAGAAGGCAGCCGTCCGTTCCCAAGCTAGCGACGACCCAAGATTTCGTGGTTGACGCTGCGTCGGTCGTCGTCAACGACGGAGGTGCGATCTACCGTCTGCCCAAGGGAAACTCAACCTTCGATACGGCAACCGCCTCAGGTTGGCGGCGTGGCAAGCGTGAGGTGGTCACCGAGCGGAGCATCATGAATATACACGGCACAATCTACGAGCTGCCGAGAGATTTCGAAGGGGGCGGCATCAGACGTATCCGGCCAATTACTACGCACAATCTTGATATCTTCGACTTCGCCTCCTGGCGCGGCATGCTCGTGATCTCCGGCGTCATCGACGGCGGTGCCGACGATGGCCACTATGTTGGGGCCGACGACGGGAACGTCGGCCTCTGGTTCGGTAACGTCGACGACTTGTGGTCGTTCGGCGCCCCTCGTGGTGAGGGCGGTCCTTGGAAAGACTCGGCCGTTGCCGCTGGAGTCGCCTCCGACCCCTATCTAATGACCGGGTACGATCAAAAGAACTGGATCTCTCACACACGTCAGAAACCAGCGTTGCTATTTACGATTGAGGTTGATTTCCTCGGGACGGGCCAGTGGGAACGCTACGGTAGCTCTTTCCGTCTCCCCAGGTAGACTCTCTCGCACGTATTCGAGGATGGCTATTCAGCCCATTGGATTCGATTGATATCCGATACCAGCACAACTGCCACAGCCTGGTTCACATACGAACCGAACGTCCCCCGTCGTCGGGAGACGCGGGATCGTTTCGTGCGACTTTAGCGGGGGTGAATCCGCAAAACGCAGTTCTACCCAGTCAATAGTGTCGTCCAATTGATGGCGTCGGGATGGCTTTTATCTCGAAGTACGCAGGGCTTCTGTTGTTAGAACTTATGTTGAACCGTCATTGGGCACAGAATCAAACCAATGGTGGCGCCCTGCTGAGGCGGTTACACGCTCGGCGGCCTCAAGGACGTCGCTGGCGTGCGGCCTGGCCTGAAATCGCATTGGCAGAGCCAGCGACGATAGTTTGAAGTGTTGGAACACGAGTTTCAAGCATTTCGTGCAAGCCTTCGATCAAAAAATGCACTGGCAAAGCCAGTGGCACT
>CAWDMH010000027.1:0-39410 GCA_963803365.1 uncultured Planctomycetaceae bacterium | reverse complement strand
ATCGAAGCCTCGGCCTCTAAACATACATCACGAGAAAGACGAGCATCGAGCGGGCGGGCGCATGGCTCGGCGCATTGGCGACTAGATGGCGTTGCGGAGCTGCATTAGCTTTGGCGACTTGCGCCGCTCGATCTCTCAACTCTTGCGTAGTGATCGAAAAACGGCGCGGACGGCGCAGGACGGCAAACAACTTCCTGCTCATGCCGTTCGTTGCAATAACACAACACTATCTCCCTCGGCACTACAGCGGAGTAAACAGCAGGATCGTCCAATTCGAGTCGCACGGCGAACCAACAGGCGCGGGAAAAGTCCAATGTCCATGACAATCCGCTGATTCGCCGCTGCCGTCCTGCACCTGATACGCCGCGAAAGACGGTGAACTTCTCACCAGCGGGCAATGGTTGCCCTGCTCCACGAAGCCGCTCGCTGTCCGCGAAATGGAACAACGTATGGATAGCGCCAATTGGCCAGTGTGCATGATTGCAGCGAGCACCCGTGAATGCATCCAGAAGTGCTTGTTCGTAGATTCCGCGATCACAAAGCGGTGCGATGTTGCCGGTGACAAACGCCAGTGCATCATGGTTGCCCACGCAAATAAGCAGACCTGCGGCATCACCTTCCGCGAACGCTTCGCGTGCCTGCTCGCGTAACACCATGTCCACCAAGCTTAAATCGATACCTGACATGCTTAACCCACCACCTTCATGGGCAACCGTGGCAGCGGCACAGCATCGACGCATTCGGCCACCTCCTGCTGTGAAATCTTCGCATACCTCGCGAGCAATGATTCGGAAGACAGACGAACGGCGTATCATGACAACCCTGCTGCTCTTGCCGCTCAAGATTGCCCGGGTCACTCGATAGCATCTGAACGAATGAAAATCGATTTGAGCACTGCCGCGTAAATGATCGATCCCTGACTCCGCCAAATCGGCTCTCAATATGCTGGCCGCCTTGTACCACCAACTCGACGAGCTTCCCCAAAGCCGCTGGCGTGGCTCAAAGTTGCGAATCCAAGGCCGCAACATCTCGGCAAAATCGCGGCGTAGTACAATCGTGTCCGTCGTTCGGCGTTTGCTAATTGTGCAATGAACCGTGATAGTTGCAGGCTCCGAGTCGAGGTCAAAGCTTGTGGGGGTCAAGCTATTGAGTTCTTGGGCACGTAAGCCGGTTTGGCTTGCCAACATCCACAACCACATGCGTTGCTCGGGTGAAAGTTTGCGGCGATACGGTCCATTTTTCGTTGATTGCAGCAACTTCGCGAACTCGTCGTCCGTCAGAATTGCACGTTGCCGCTTCGGACTCGTGTCGCCTTTCAGTTTGCTCAGATTTTCCAGATTGTTGACCGGCCAACGATTGTGTTTCTGCATCCATCTGGTCCACGCCCGCATTGCTTCGATGTACTTGTTGCCGGTCGTCACTCCGAATTTGTATTGCTTCATCAACTTGCGAACTGCCTTTGTAATGACAACTGGATCGACTTGCCCGTATTCCTTGAGCTTGGCTGCTTTGATGACTCGGTTGATTCTCGTCGTTACGGTTGCTATCTGCTTCTCGGAGTTCCCAAGTGCGGCCGAATCGTCCGTGTATTCCTTGAGCACCGCACCGATGCTCACGCTCGCAGTGCGCACCGTTGGATCGCTTGCTAACAGTTCCTTCCTGATTTTGCCCTCGATGTAGCGAACCGCACGCCCGCGCGGTGGCACTGTCGGTCGTCTTGAGTGATACTTGCCGCGATCGCTTTTCCGACAACAAACGAAACCTTTGCAGGAAGCTGGCGGATTGAACGCCGCGTCCGTTCTTGAAGCACGGGGCGGTCCGATTAATTTGTAATCGGGCAGCATGATTTGGCCTCCTTTGGGTGGTGAGACGGAGAAAAAACTTCCAGCAGAACTTGGCGGCGGTTCGCCAGGAAGTTATTCCTCTTTCAGGTTCGCGTAGCTGGCGATGTCCGACAGTCGCCACCGTTTAAGTGGGCGGCCACCGGACGGGGAGCGAAGCCGGACCGGCCGAGGAAATACGCGATCGCTGCTACTGTCATAATCCAGGCGACGGATTGTTTTCATCGACACGCTGAGGATGTCGGCGACCTGATTGGCGGTGAGCAGCTTGTCGGTCATGCCAGCAATGTTCACGGGGACAAAAAGATTGGAGGCCGCCGCAGCCAACGCCACGGCGGCCTCCCTCGGTTTTATCAACGCATTCTAAACGTGAACGCGTTGCAGGTTTGTGATGCGATATTCGGCCTCATCGAATGCATCCTCGTCATCGTCGTAGCCATAGGTAGCGAGCCACTTGAGATTGACCACATATCCGGCGATCCGTTGCATTTCAAAATCATCAACATCTTCCAAATTCTCGACCCCCAGCCATTCGATGTTCTCCCGGAAATTGGCAAGTTGCTCCATCTCATCGTTGGTCGGATATTCCCAACCTCGTTCCTCGAGCCATTCAACGTCCGATCGAAACCGAGCAAGGCGACACATTTCATCATCACTTGAGAACGAGAACCGATTTGAAAGCGATACCATAGTAATGAATCCTGTCAGCGGATGTTAATCTCCGCGTACCGCCGCCGCTGTGCGGCGGTGCGGCTACCCAATTTCACCTGCTGCCGGCCTCGCCATCGCCAAGTTTAGGAAACTGCTTCTTCCGAATCGGGATCGCCCGATTCGATTTCTTCCGATTTTGGAGTTTGGTCTTTCGGCCGAGCCTGTCGCGTTTCATCTTCGACACGCTCGCCGGAAGCTGGCAAAGGATGCCGCTCCTGATATTCCTGGCGTCGCAACCGATCGCGGTGCCAAATGAGCTTTTTCAGGATCGACGGCCATTCATCGATGACGTTGTCGTAACTCTCGACCGGAACATCGTCAGCCTCACGCTCAAAGAAGTTGTTGAGCACGAGGTTCGTCTTCCATTCATCGTCGAGACCGATGGTAGCAACAGACTTTCCGCTGACCTTGGTTGGATCAACATGAATCTGACAATTGCCATGTGAGTCCTTCACGACACCGTCGTCGCGTTTCAGGCTGGAGATCAAGTCATCCAACTCGCCCTTGTTGAAGTTGAACCAATACTCGATATCCTTCTTCTTGATATCGTTGTCCGCGAGTTTTCCACGGTTTTCATCATTCTGGTACTTCTCGGCCGATTTTTTGGCGCTGTCGTACTTCGCCGTCATCGCGTGTTCGAGCACTTCGAGCTTCTCCTGATTCTCGTTGCAGGCGTCAATCCATTTAGCCGCCTTCGAATATCCAACACACTTTTCATCGACCAGCTTTGTCAGCCACTCGTGTGGTGCGACCTTGTAGTAACGCGCCAATGTTGACTCGGACAGGCCCGTGGCATCCTTGAGCCGATCCGGAGTGAGCTGGTTGCTGCGGATGATGGAATAGATGTCCTTTTCCTTCCATTCAAACCGTGCGAAGTTGGCCGATACGCAATCTTCCATGGCCTCGCGTTCGGTCCGCCAACGCAAAACGACTTGAGCGACCGTTTTCTTGGCGTTGTTGGTCACAGGCACCGATGGCGCTGATGACCGTCGCCACAGAAATACGCCAGCGGCTGATCGTCCGGCACGTCCGGTACAAACAACGAAATGCAATACAGCGAGTCCTTGCCCGTCTTGCTAATCGACCTGGCAAGGTGGTCGATTTTGCGATTGTCGCCGCCGCGAATCAGCTTGAGCGTGTCGTGGGTTTTGATTTCCGCGACCTGGATTTCAATGACAACGCGGCCACCGCTCAGATCGGCGATGAACTTTACGCGGTCGTCGGCTTTGATCCTATCTAAGAGCCGGATTTCTCGTTCGTCCATATTTCCCTCCTTTTCGATGGGAAAACGACGACGCGAGGCCGGCAGCAGGTGGAATTGAAATTGCCAAAGAGCGAAATCAGTTGTAGACTGATTGGCTACATATTACCCGGGGAATGTAGATCAGTCAACAACCCTGTTGTTGAATGTTCTACAATTCCCTGGGGTCCGGGGGGGGTCTAAAGGCCGCGATTTGTCGTAAAGTCCATCAACACCACGGGTTACAGAAAATGAAAGAACTTTCCCGCGAATACCATGTCCTGCGGCTTTTCCAGGAGGACAAAGACCTCATCCAGGGTCTTGGCAAGAAAGATGGATGCAGTCGCTACGACGCACTTCTGAAATTGATCCCGATCGTTGACATGCTGGACTTACCGGCGATCAAGGCGCCGAAGCGATATCCGGTCCGCGTTGGCATCCCGACCGAGCTAAAAAGGGCGATCAAAAAAGCCAAGAAACCCGGCCAGCCGATGGTTGAAATTTTGCTCGCGGCCGCACGTAAATACCGCGAGCAGCATCCCGCGAAATTCGAGTAGTGAACCACGACTCCCCACTACTCCATTATGGTGAGGTGACGCCATGCCGCGCATTCCCGCCAAGCTGGTGACGAACATGGCGAGGTTCCTGCGCAGCGATCGCTGCCACGCCTCGCGCCGTCATTGATGTCGAAACGACTGGCGTTCGGCCGAACTCCGACGCGCTGGTTAGCCTTGGTGCGTACCTGCCTGATTCTGATGAGGCGTTCTATCTAAATGTTGGCCATCATGCCGTAGATGAGCGGTTCCCGCGATACACCGAAGACGATCTCGCCAATGCCCTGCGACCGTTTCTGAATGATTTGCACCGGCACGTCATTATGCACAATGCGCCGTTCGAGTTACGTTATTTTTTGAAGCTTGGCATCGAGACACGGTGCCATGTTAGTGACACGTACATCCATGTGCATCGCACCGACGAAAACCTGACATCATTCAGCGCATCTCCGACTTACCATGACAACGTCAAGAAAGTCACTTACGGCTTGAAAGAACTCATCACGATTCTTGCGAACGAACGCCCGCCTCATCTGGCCGAAGCTACCGGCGATCGTAATGCAATGTTTGCTGACATCAAGCCGGTTGCCGATTATTGCATTCAGGATTGCCTCAACACCTGGTTCCTGTACCAACACGCCAGTGCGCGATTCAACCATGATCCCGACCTTCGTTGGCTCACCGACACGATTGATGATCCTAACAACGTGGTTCTTGCGAGAATGATGTGGCAGGGCGTCGGGATTGATTGCGATGAGGCGTTGTGCCAACGTGTTTTATACAGACATTCGATCCAAGCCTGCCGCAACCTAATCTGGCAAACTCTGAACATTCGCTTGCCGTTAGAAACGAAACGAGAAGTTCTCGCCGTCATGCGCCGCATGTCTCTCGAAGAGGAGGTCGGTTACGATCCGTTCTTGCAACCGTTTTGGACTGAAGATGATCCTTCCGTGACGCGCGAAATCCTGGAGGAATTGTTTGATGATTTAAGATCGACTCATAAGAAGGACGTTGTCGCCGCATTTCTCTCGATGTGGTTAATGAAGCAACGCATCTCGTCGTTCATAAATCCGCTCACCGAAGAGTCCGTCAATGGCCGACTGTATGTGGACCGATTTAGTAGCACAACGTCCTCCACGCGTTTTTCGTCTTCTCCGAATTTACAAGCATTGCCAAGCCGCGCTGACGAGCTAGCCCAGAAAAAGCCCCAACTCAGCGATGATCACCCAATTCTGAATTTGCCGGTCGAATGCCGCGATCATCAACGCACACGCGATTTGATCGTAGCGCAGGCCCGGTTGTTATCTCGTTTCGTTCGACTTGTCAGCCGCAGAGCCGCGTTACTTGGCCATGGCTTGTCAGCGAGCGTTGGAAAGTAAAGACAGCTCGATATCGTGCTGCCAAGCAACGCCTGCAAGGCTTGCGACAGGAAAGGTACGCGCCATTGCTCGCAGCGATGTACGCAAACCGTGACAACAAGAGTTTCAAGGAACAGCCGATCGTGTGGCCGGAAATTGATGAAGACCCGCTATGGCGTGTGTTTGCTGATGGCGGCGACCCGTATGAAGCCCTGCTAAAAGCCATTGATGAGGAAAATCATAATGCAGCTTGTGCTGCTGGCTATGAGCGGCAGTGGTTGAAGGACAATCGGTATATCGGTAAGAAGGCGTTCCTTGCGACTTGGTTATGGCAGTACTGCGGCATCACTGGCACCTAGCTTAAAGTGGACGTTGGAGCGAACGAAGCGTGCAATCGATAATCTCTTCCGTCGATACCCAACGATTCCTGCACTAAAGGAATTGACGTTCAAGGAACTCGTCCACTTGGGTGAGATCCGAACGCTTTGGAACAGACCACGCAGGATCAATGGCTATCATCAACTCGCTCGACCTTTTCCGCTTACCATCCAATTCGTGCGGAGACGAACTCCCGATGGAGAGTCGCATGTTCGCACTTATCGTGCGAACATCATTCCGCTCGGCACCTATCGCCAAGGATGCCAGTGTTTCATTGAGCAGTGCTACATCTACGAGACCAAAGAATTGGTCATGAAAGGCAACGCCGATGGAACAGTCGCGTATATGCGTCGTGGTGACGCATTTGTTCATGCCCAAATCAGTGATCGCACTTTCAATAATCCGCCATTCGCCAATATTCCCTTTTCGCAGATTCATTGGGTGCAAGAGCGCGACACTGGACTAATTCGTCACCTACCCCGGCAAGCCAAAGCCGAGCGCCAAATATTCAACGCGATTTTTCAATCGACAGGCGCTGATCATCTTCGATTGCTCATGAATAGTGTTGACACCGAAATCTGCCTTCGCGATGAGTTTCAGGATTGCCGATTGATTTTGACGGTGCATGATTCGTTACTCTTTGAAGTGCCCAAGTCCAAGTGGCGGTCATTTGTAAGGGCGGCATGGCCGGTGCTGACACGACGGCCGCCATGGGCAACGCTCGACATCAAAATCGATGGCGAAGTAGGAATTCGGTTCGGACATTTGAAGAAGCTCAATCCCCGGCATTTTTAGTAGAGTTCGATAGCGCATGTGTACTGCGCCTGTGCGTGTGAGGAGAGTAAATAATGACAACGATAAATTGTGACTCGGTTTAGTCTGGACAACGGCCCGAACGATCCGCGTCCAATGTCGCTTGGCTTGTACCAATCGCTTCTCAGTCTTTGGTTCCACCGCCACGAACACCCTGCAGGTTTTGCACCGACGGTATGGGAAACCTCGGATAATCCTTGCGATCCCGCATATAAAGGAGGCAGTCAATTTCTCGACTGCCGAAATCTTCATCCGATCACTTCTTCGAGCCAAAAACCGCTGGCAGAGTTTCCTGCCCTTCTTCCGATGCGGTTCGACACACACTTCTCAACCACCCCACGAGCGTGATGACAAAAGCCAACTTCCCGCTTGGCCAGATTGTGGCGACACCGAACGCGCTCGGTCAACTTACAGACGGGGATATCCAGACTGCTCTGCGCCGACACGCTGGCGGTGACTGGGGTGACTGTGATCCCACAGATTGGCACGAGAACGAACTCTCGCTGAGAGAGGGATTTCGACTGTTCTCAGTCTATCACGCAGTCGGCGGCGCCCGATTCTGGGTGATCACGGAAGCGGATCGGTCTGCGACGACGGTGCTGATGCCGGAAGACTACTGATCTACCCAGCTATCGTAACGATGGCGGATGGATCACTGGTGGCTTGCTTCCGGTCGAGACAGTGAACCAAACAACTTTCGATCTATGTGAATCAGTTGTGCATTCCGATGCGATTCTTCGCGCCGTCCGAGGTACGCCACCAGATGCAAAGATTGCTCAGATCGGGTTGCCGAAGGATACTACACGGCAGTAAGGAATTAGCACGGCTTCGAATTCTCACTGCTGGAATCAGCCTCAGCAAGGTGCTGTGACGGCCTCAAGCTCACTGGTCGTTGCATAAGTTCACGTGCCAAGCTCATCGCAATTTTGCACTCTCCAGCATCGATGAGAGATAACACTTCTCTCCAGCGGTCTAGTCTCTCCCGCACCGCCAAGTCCTCAGTCGGAGACAAATCGCTGCGTTGCAGCGCGGCTGTACCGTTCCTGAGTCTATGCGCGATGCCCTGCCGTACCCGCTTAATATTGTCCTCGTTGGATCGCTTGATCATCACAGCACCTCTGCATGAGTTGTGTATTGCCATTCGGATTTCCAGAAAAAACGCGAGCATGCTTCTGTCACTTTCGGACAACCGGCCCAATTCTTTAGTAATCTCGATGTGTACGCCGACAGCGTTTTTATCAAAGGTCGACTCAAACCGGACGGAGTCGTGGTAAAGGTAAGTCGAAAGCGCCCCAAGTCACGTTCAATATCGATAATACTGGCGCCGTGATCAGCAAGTTGCTGGAGTCGAGGTGACATCTCCTCAGGAAAACCGGCAATCGCGATAGTGCCACCAAGCATCAGAATGGCGTCCAGATCCGCCGCGTAACCGCCGTCGTGACTAAACAAAACTACTGAGCACGGTCGGTTATATCTTGCGATGGTTCTGAGACTCTGCTGAATGAATGCGTCCACTGGGTCGCCTTCAACGCCGTGAGGACACTGAACGTCATATCCGATGGAACGCAGTACACGGCGGAAGGCGAACGCCGGGCTGCCTCCTCCACTTAGTCGATCACCGTTGAGAACGAATGTCGGCTTCAGGCATCCGTGCACATTGCGAAAAAATGCCCAAACGCGGTCCCACTTTGGGCGTTCGTGGCAGTTCGGTCGTCGGCCAAGGATATCCTTGCCGAGAACCATGTCCATGTTGGGACCATCCACGAACACATACGAATTGGATTGGTTTGAGTAAGTCATTTTTAGGCTCCTTTAAGGTGGGGTGATGGTAGTAAGAGACTAATGTTATGACGGGTCAATCGCGGTCTGGCTGGGCAGCCTTCGTAACAGGGATTGGCCCTTCTTGGTTAACGCCAATTTGCCATCCGTTTTGTGGACCAGTCCGAATGGCTTGGTCAGATATTGACGCAGCGAGGGTACACGACTCGGACCGAATTCGTCCCGGAAGAGCTGCCGCAATTTGGCCGCATCGAATCTGTTTGGGTTACCGCCAATCGTTCTCAAGACCCAGACCTTAATGCCAGTTTTCGGCTTGTTGGAATTGGGCAATCCGAGCAATTCCAGCAGCTCGTTCTTGTATGTCCGATCGTGTTGGGACGCCTCAACAAGCTGCCGGAGGTCGGACCGATACTGCTCTTCACGCTCCTGTAGCGCCTTTACAAGCTTGGATCGTCGAACATCGAGTTCCGCGATCTGGCGTTGGATATCATCTTTCGGGGACATTTCAACTTCCTTTGCTTCGGCGTTCATTGGGCGTGCTCGCACTCGACACTTCGCTAGTCGGGAAGCATGCCAAAGCGACTCGGATCGACGCAGCCGGCCAGATCGTCAAGCGGAGCGACAACGAACTCCTGAAACGGCACCGACTCGATGAAAGCCATCAACCACGTCGGATCGGCTTCCTGTTCGGACAGCGGGACGCGAAACCGGCAGGCGCCAAAGTTCCGGATACGCATGATCGGCAGCGAACGGCCCCCACCCAGGCTTACCCCGGGTGCAACGACGTGAATCGATAGATCCGCGTGGAGGTGGTCGCCGTGCTCCTCCGTGCGGAAGTTGAAGAGCCGATCGCCGACTTGATACGTGACCCCGGAGTCCGTCGGCGAGACGATGTACATGGCCGGAATTGACATGGCTTGGATCCTTTCAGGCTTGGGTGACTTCGGCCCGCGCGACTAGCTCGGAGCGACTTCTTGACAAGCATATACGACACCACATGCGATTTCAATGGCCGTCCCTAAAAATTCCAACCCGCTGCTCGGCCGCCCGGTGCCGGCCAGCGCCCTCGCTCGAAAATGTGACAATATGCTTATATTATAGGGTGTGTAGTGTGTGCGTTTGTATGATCCAACTGAGAAAAGAAGTGGCGGTTGTTTTATAAACGCATATCGACACAGCTTTGAATGCTATGCATAATGCAACAATAAACATATAAATATGCAGTCTCAAAGTTTGAAACAATTAGCAATTGCGAAATCAACGATTGAAAACAAATGCAAATAGAAAAAGAAAACGAAATCAAATAGCTGAATTAAATGAGATCAAAATAAATAAGAAATCAGACGCAGAGACCCAGCGGCATCAGCAACAGGTCTCAACCACTGAGTCGGCAACGAATTAGGGCCAACCGTTCGCCGCTGAATGGCTTTGTCACGGTTCCAGTTGGACGTGCCAGTGACGTTAGTCAGGGTAGGTGACGCGTTTTCAGGCACAACTGAAATGACTGGGCCCCCCGGTTGAACGCAGCTACGCCCGGGGCGGGAAGTCGTGCCTCTTTTCAATCTGTTCGTATCAAGGTGCGTTCGGCGGTACGGCACTGATTTGCCGGGACTGGGTTTACGGCTAAAACCCGCTGAATTTCCACAGCCAGGAGTTAGCGAACTAAAATGCCCAGACCACCGTCAGTCGCCATCTATGCCCGCGTCTCAACCGGCGACCAATCCGTCGAGAACCAGTTGCGCGATCTTCGTGAGTACGCCCGAAATCGCGGGTGGAGCAATGTGCGGGAATTTCACGACGTGTGCTCCGGCTCTAAGGATTCGAGACCGTCCTGGAATGACGTCTGGGCACAAATTAAGCGTCGCCAAATTGATATCCTCTTGGTACACAGCCTCGACCGGATTGGCCGAAGTCTCAGTCACTTGGTGACGATCCTCACCACTCTTGCCGAGCTCGACATCGCGATGCTTTCCTTTCGCGAATCGATTGACCTCCGCAGTCCACAAGGCCGACTGCTTGCAGGGCTGTTTGCGCTGCTCGCAGAGTTCGAGCTTTCATTGATCAAAGAGCGAACGTGTTGTGGCATGCGGAACGCAAAGGCCCGTGGCAAACAAATCGGCAACCGCATGCGCCCGTTTGATATCGAGGAAGCAACTCGACTTCGCGATGCTGGTTGGGGCCAGATTCGCATCGCCCGTCAACTGGGCGTCGGCGTCGGACGTGTCAACGCTTGGTGCAAGGACGAGTATCTACCGCTCAAAAAGCGTAAACGCTTGGCAGAGGCGATTGCAGCGTCGGATTTGTAGTAAACGGCTGGAGTGCGAATGTGGGAAAACTTCATAGCCATGTCATCTATGTCGACGAATCTGGCGCCCGAACGTCGGAACCGACGGGCAAAGGTCCGTTCGTCGGCATTTGGTGGGCAGACGCTCACACGATCGTGGCAATATTGCAGACTGTTTCCAGCGTCCGCACCCGCTTGCCGCTCATCGATTCCGACTTTGAACACTGGCGCGAATGGGAGTCGATTTGCCAACATTTCAATAAGACGCAGCACGATGAGTACTTTGTGGTTCCTAGAGGCCGTGTTCTTGCGCAGCGCGACTCTGGGCGAGGGCTGATCTACCATGGCGATGCGACGTCCGGGGTGACGTTGAAGCGGATCGCTAAGTTGTTCCGGTTGTCTACCTGGACCGCTCAGGCCGATCTGCATTACATGATCGATGCAGACGACTTGTTTGACGATTAGCCACGGTCGGATTCAGGATTTATCGAGGAACGCTTTCACACGCGGAAAGCGAATTTCGCGTTTGGGACCGCATCGCAGATACCCCACCATATTCCACAGCTTTCTGGCCATAGTTACCTACCTCTAGGTGGGGAATCCCATTCACCCGTCTTGTTAATCACACGGATCACACAATGACGCTAGAAGCTGCACTGGATCAGGTTCGGTCGTTTCATCGCCATATTGGGGCACCAGTGGCCGAGCACCCTACGTTGCTGTCTGGGCATCCGGGGAAAGCGTTAGGTGCAACTGTATTAGTTCGTCGGCTCGCCAAGGAGTTGGCGCGATCGGCCGACGGTGAAAAGGATGTGGTCCTTTGTCGAGCAGCGATGGTGCTGGAGGAATTGAGTGAGTGGCTTTTTGCGTGTGCTAATTCGAATTTGGTAGATGTCGCAGACGCCCTCGGCGACCGATTCTATCTGTTGCTTGGCGACGCCGTGGCGACGGGTTTGCCGCTTGCCGATCTGTTCCAAGAAATCCACCGATCGAACATGAGCAAACTTCCCGCCGTGCATACAGGCGTCGGTAAGGCCGTTAAAGGTAGCGATTATCAACGGCCGGAGATCGAGGCCATTCTGGCAAGGTTTGCTAGTCACAAAGACTAGCGAGTATTGGGCAGAGCGAATCTTGGTCATCGCCCACGGCGATTTATTGCGATTGGCGGCGCATCCAGCTACACTGGAAATTCTAAAGGGACTGCCGCCTTGAAACTCTTCCACGACGCAAAATTGATCCGTCGCTAGCCGTCGCAAGAGTAATCAGACCGAGATCGGAAGCATGAAATTGCTGCTCACCGGAGATCTGCACATCGGTCGGTCTTCAACTCGAATACCCACGAGTGTGCGGCGTGAGGACATCCGTGCATCAACGGCCTGGAATCGAATCGTCGACTTGGCTATTGAAGAACGGGCGGCGGTCGTGTGCTTGAGCGGGAGACGTCGTCGACGATGACAATCGATTCTGGGAAGCGATCGGAGCCTTAGAGCATGGTATTAAGCGACTTTCGAAATCCGGGATCCGCACGATTGCCGTGGCGGGCAATCATGACTTCGATGTATTGGCTCGCCTCGCTGATCAGTTTACCTCTGACCAGTTCACATTGCTGGGTCGTGGTGGAACGTGGGAACGTACGGTCATAGAGGAGGATGGTCGACTCGTATTATCGATCGACGGTTGGTCGTTTCCATGTCAGCGAGTATGTGACAGTCCGCTTGCAAGCTACGACCTAAGGTCTGAGCCATCTGCGCCAATTCTTGGCATTGTGCATGGCGATCTCGATACGGCCGTTACCTCCTATGCGACTTTGGAGCTGGCACGCTTACAATCGCTGCCGCCAGCAGGCTGGCTGTTGGGGCATATTCATGCGTGTCGTCTCACGCCAGACGATGGCAAGCCGTGGGTGCTGTATCCCGGGTCGCCCCAGGCGCTTGATCCTGGCGAAACTGGACCGCATGGCCCGTGGGTTGTTGAAATCGACGGCGGCCGTCTTGGTAGGCCGCAACACCGACCGCTTTCAACTGTTTGGTACGGTCATTGCGAAATTGATCTAACCTCGACGACCAACGAAGGAGACGTGGAAAGTGTAGTGCTGCGAGGCATTCGCGACGAGGCCGAGCGTGTTGTCAGCGAATGTGGACCGCAACTTACAGCAGTTATCCTGCGGCTGAGCTTGGTGGGAAGTACGCCCGTCGCACCAAAAGTGCGTTTGCTGGCAGAGCAGGTCGTGGAAGACCTGTCCCTTACAAAAGGTTCTGCGACGGTTTGCGTCGAATCAATCGATGTCGAAACTGTGCCTCTCGTGGACCTTGCGGAGTATGCCAAGACGCAGTCGGCGCCAGGTATACTTGCACGCCTTCTGCTGGAGTTGGATCGTGGCGAAACGTCACGCGAAGCAGCCGACTTGTTACATCAGGCGAAAACGCGCCTCGAGGAAGTTGTTCGCGATAAGGATTTTACAGCATTGCCGCGACAGGAAGTATCGGAGCAGGTGGTCGACGACTTAATGCAGTCCGAGGCACGAGCACTTTTGACGCAACTTGTGAGCCAAACCGCGTGACTGATCAAGCTATCCATTTCGAATCCGTATCAATCCAGCGTATCGAAAAACGCGTGCGTGCAGGTGAAGGATTTGAGTTGGCCGAACTTTCGCCAAGCGTAAACTTGATATTCGGACCGAATGGTTCAGGCAAGAGCACGTCGGCACTCGCAATTCAAGAGTTACTTTGGCCTTGCCGAACAGGAATGGAGCGACCATCGGTCCAGGGCAAGTTTCGCGACGGTGCACAGAGTTGGTTTATAGACATCGACGCAGGTCACGCCGCTTGCACTTGCGACGGAGTTGCCGGTGCCATCCCAAGTCTGGGACCAGCGGAAAATCGACGCCGGTACCACTTTGCCTTAGATGAGTTGATCCAGAAGGACGATGCGAACTTCGCCGCCTCAATCGCCCGCGAAAGTCAGGGCGGATATGACTTGTCATCCGTCGCCGAGGCTCTGGGATTCCGGCAAAAGCCGAAGTCTTGCAAGACGCAGCGCGATCAAGTTCAGAAGAGGCGAGCAGAGCTGGAAACTGCATTAGCCCACCAGCGTGAGATTGAGTCCGATGCCGCAAAACTCGATGAGTTTATCGCAGAACATAAGCGGGCCGTTACAGCCCAAACAAATCTTGATCTGCTCCAAAAGGCGCTGGAGTTTAAAGCTGCGGAGGAAGAATGGTCGCGACTGAAACGTCACATCGACGCCATACCTGGTGGCATTGCATTGCTGCACGGTGATGAGCGGGAAAAGCTGAACGATCTCACGACTCGTCGAAAACAATTTGAGACTTCTCTCGCGTCTGAGCAGCAATGCATCAGTCAGGCGGAAAAGACCCTAAGCGAACTATGCCTGCCCGATGACGGTGTTGATAAGGTGCATCTTGAACAACTTCGAGCGTGGCAACGGGAGCTGAGCGGTCTTGAATCTGAAATCCGCCAGCATAACCTATGTATCGTCGATGCCGACGCTGAAACGAGTCAGATCCGGAAACGCTTAAGTAAGCATATCGACGACAATCAACTGGCGTCGTTGCAGACGGTGGAAGTCCCAGATCTTAGTAAACTTGCACGGCGGACCGATCGTCTCAAGGCTGAAGAAGCCGTGCTCCGAGAGCGACACAATTGGTTAAAGAAGCCATCGAAAAACGTGCCGGCGGCTAAGGCCGAAACAATTTGGGAAGGCGTGTCCTCTTTAAGCAGCTGGCTAGCATCACCGAAGACGGCAGTTGACGCATCCGCTCGATTTAGTTGGGTAACATTTACGCTGGCAGCGATTGCGGTTCTGTTATCAATCGTGCTTGCCGCCGTCCGCTACTGGGCGTGGTTGCTTATCGGCCTGCTTGCAATTGGCCTCTTTATTCATCGATCGATGGAAGTGCTTAGTAGCGGAGGATTACAATGGGTCGGATCCGCAGTTGATCCATCGAGATCTTTACGAACGAACAGGCTTACCGGCGCCACGGGCCTGGCGGATAAAAGAGGTAGTCGACGCAATTCGCGACCTCATTAAAGTCAGCGCGATCCGAACGAGGGAAGACGACCGGCTTCGGCAACTCGCGGCGATTAAAGCCGACGTTGAATCATATAGTCAGCGGGCCATCGCCCTTCAGCAGACAGAACGGGAGCTGAAGCAACAACTCGGTCTCGATTTTGAAATCTCGGATGATTGGTTCTCTCTGCTGTTGGAAAATATCGGCCGTTGGCAGCGTCAAAACGATGAGCTTGTGGCTGCAAAAAACGCCCTGAAGGAACTCGAAGAACAACAAGCTGCGTTACGTACCCAAATAAACCGAGCTTTATCGCCGTACGGGTATTCAGAAGTCGACACGTCCGGCCTCGCCGCCGAGAGGATCCAAGACCTCGATGAAAGAAGCCGTAGGCATAAGACCGCGCTGGCAGAACGTGCCGAGGCACAGCGACGGATAACGGACATCAGCGAACCCGGCGTTCGTGAAACGGACCAGCTGCGCCGCAATCTATTTACCCGGCTCGGCCTTAAGGAGGATGACGAAGCTACGCTCTTCAGCTGGCTGAACCAGCGTCCGAACTATTTGGATTTCACAACTATGCTGGCCCAGGTGGAGACGATTCGATCGGATCGTCGACAGTCCCTGACTGGATACGAGCCACTACTTGAAATGGCCACCCCCACGATCCAGGTGAAGATTGATGAAGAATGTAGTTTTGCGGGAAAGCGGGATGAGTTAAGCAATCGGATTGGCCAAATAAACCAGTCAATCACCGAAGCCAAGCGTGGCAATGAAGTCACGTGTGCTTTGGACTCATATGAAGACGCCGTTGCGGAATTATCGGACGCCCGCCAGGAGAATTGTCGCGCAGTTTTGGGATGTGTCATGACCGAATGGGTCAGACAGCTAGCTGTTGGCCGCTCGCGCCCCCAGGTATTTCAGCGGGCCAACGAATTATTCGTAAGATTTACCAACGGACTTTTGCATCTGAACTTGGATGACCGCTCAGAACCACCAAGGTTTACTGCCCAGCGCGACTCTGAGCCGGGACGTCCTGTGGATGAACTGTCGCTCGGAGAGTGCGCTTAACTACTGATGGCGGTTCGGATCGCCTTTCTTGAACAGAATGAATCAACTCGGATTCCGCTATTGATCGACGATGCATTCGGTACTTGCGACGATGACAGAACATCGGTGATCATCCAAACCGTAATGGAGATCGCTCGCCAGGGGCGGCAAATCTTCTTCTTTACTGCACAAAAGGATGAAGTCGGAAAATGGATTTCACACCTGGAAGCTACGGGCGTGGCGCACAAGATTTTCAATTTAGCTGAGATCCGACGCATCGCTAATGCAGAGTCAAATCCGTTGCCTGTTGCGACAATTGAAATTCCCGAACCTCCAGCACCAAACGGCATGGACTACAGCCAATACGGACGGGCCCTGCATATACCTGGGCTCGATCCGACCGCTCTTGATCAAGATCGTGTGCACCTTTGGCATCTTCTAAATGATGCCCATCAGCTTTATGAGTATATGCGTAAAGGAATTGTCTGGTGGAATCAGCTACGTACTCTGTATAGTTACTCGGCGATGCGCACTTCGATGACGGCTAGTGAGCCATACAATCGTGCCTCTGTTGCGATGAAGGCGGTCAGAGCTGCCTGTGAGGCATGGCGCGTCGGACGTGGAAGGGCTGTCGATCGGATGGCACTTTTGGAATCAGGATGTGTAAGCAACAACTTTATCGACGAGCTCAGCGAGCTGGCGAGTGACTTACGAGGTGATGCGGGTGCCATACTGGCTGCATTGGAGGCCGGCGATGTCAAGCGATGGAGAACGGCAGCTACAGAAAACTTGCGCGACTATTTCGAAGCCAACGGCTATCTGACATTGGATGAGCCGCTCTCGACCGAAGAAATTCGAGCTCGTGTTGTAGCGGCAGTAACGGACGATCTTGAGGCCGGCCTAATCGACCGTCAGGTGATCGAACGTATCATCGCTTCGCTGCCGATTCAATGTGCTGGTGAGGAGATGGCAGCCACCGCGAGTGACTCGCTCTCTCCTTCCATTTAATCAAGTTTGCCGCATTCATTTTCTACATGAGCTATTCTCAAACGATCATTTGAGAACGCCACTCGCCGGTTCGCCGGAATAGCGGCACGGTGGTCCCAACTGGATGCCGCGGCGGCATACACTTGAGAATGGTGTTTGGCGAGAACATTTGGGAATGATTTTCGTGCCGGTAAAGGCCGCTGACATCAAATGGCTAAAACCGTGGATTGTCGACGCGTTGCAAGCGTTGAGTTGTTGGGACTTTCTATACGCCAGCGGCCGCCTACGAAAACCTCGCCCGTATCATGAGACGCGCAGGTCGCCATAGCAGGCTTCAAAATTATTCAGATCGTCGGCCATGATGAAAAGGACATTGATCTATTCCCTTGACGGGGCAGCCGTCGTCGAATCTGCCGCCAGTGCAATCACCACAAGTACGGCGATCGTATGCAGTCAAAAACGAAGTTTGAAATTCATGATTTCGTACCCGACTTGGACGTCACAGGGACCCTGTCGTGAGCCGGATCTTGACTCTCGGTAGCCTTTTTCTGCTGTGGGGTCAGGTTGGCCTCGGGCTTCGACGGATCGTATTTCGGGTTACGCGTCGGCATCTGGCGCCGACCTCCTCCCGCCACGCGTGCAAGCGATCGCGAAGCTCTTCGACTTTGCCCGGCATTTTGTCCGCCAAATTGTGCTGTTCGCCGATGTCGTCGCGCAGATTGTATAAGCTCGACGCGCATGTCGGCGAGAAACTCGATCAGCTTGAAGTCGCCTTTGCGGATCGCGCTGTACGGCGTCGTGCCGCCCTTTTGATAGTGCTGATAGTGGGGGTAGTGCCAGAACAGCTCGTCGCGCTTGAGGTCGCCGGTCTGCCGGAGCAGCGGCACCAGGCTCACGCC
This sequence comes from uncultured Planctomycetaceae bacterium, assembly GCA_963803365.1. Classification (GTDB taxonomy): domain Bacteria; phylum Planctomycetota; class Planctomycetia; order Pirellulales; family Pirellulaceae; genus JANMEB01. The sequence continues at coordinate 21,489 of CAWDMH010000027.1, read as the reverse complement.
GTCGAGCGCGGTCTTTGCTCCGTCCGGGAGACCGACGATTTCCGTGAACGTTGGAAACAGGTCCATGCTGATGACAGGCGTGTCGCAGACGCTGCCGGCTTCGTCTCGCCGGGCCAGTACACGATCAACGGTACGCGGGTGCCGCCCTCGTAGCAAGAACCTTTGCCGACGCGGAGCGGCAGATTCGAAGTCGTCGGCACGCGGCCGCCATTGTCGGACGCGAAAATCGACAATCGTGTGATCAGCGAGCTTGAGCTTCTTGAGCTCGCGGCGGATGCGGCCGACCGATTGGTCGAGGCTGTCGATCATCGCCGCGTAGGTGGCGTTCGATTGAGAGTCGCCGGGCTTGATTTTCGCCTGATATTTTTCGATCAGTTTTTGCTTGGCCTGCAGCGGCAGATGCACGGCGAAGTGGGGCAAATAAAGGAAGAACGGCTTGTTCTTTGTTCGCGTCGATGAAGCGGATCGATTCGTCAGTGAGACGATCGGTGACGTACTCGCCCTTGGGGCCATCGGGCAACGTGGGAATTCCGTACGGCGAGAAATAGTGCTTGGTGTTGGGCTTGTCGGTTCCGGCCAGGAAGAAATCGAAGCCGTGCTTGTCGGGGTAGTACTTCTCGCCGCCCAGATGCCACTTGCCGAGGCTGGTGGTGGCGTAACCGGCGTCGTGAAGTACGTTGGCGATCGTCGTTTCTTCCAGCGGCAAATATTTCGTCCAATCGGGCACAATCAGCTTGGGGTTGTCGGGCATCTGGCCCGGGATCCAATCGGTGATGTGGAGCCGGGCCGGGTACTTGCCGGTGAGCAGCGAGGCCCGCGTGGGCGAACACACCGTGCAGCCGGAGTAATTCTGAGTGAATTTCATCCCGTCGCGGGCGAGCTGATCGATGTTCGGCGTTTCGTAGAGCTTGCTGCCGTAGCAAGCGAGATCAGTCCAGCCCAAGTCGTCCGCAAGGATGAGGACAATGTTTGGCTTGAGAACGGAATCCGCGCTGCGGGCCGCCGAATTCAATACTACAATCAGGCAACAAACCGCGAGGGCCGCGAACTTACGGCGTAATGCAATGATTCTCATCGGTTGACCTCGACTAGGGGAACTGCACGCAGAACTGGGCTTGAGTAACTTTCGGCCGCAGCTCGTCGTTGCCTTGGCGGTTGGCCGTCGCCGTAAATGTCGACCGTCGAACCGTTCGCGCGGCGAACGAGCACGTTATCCAAATAAAAGTGGTACTCGGCTGGGGAGGTGACCTTCCAAGCCGAGAATCTTCAAACTCCTCTGACAGAAATAACGTCGATTTGTCCAAGATACGTCGAGACGCGGGAATGCTCCACTATAACATGGATTGTGTGGGATGCGGACGTGCCTCTCAATTTGCGCAAATTCGCGGACATCGGTGGCGTCAGTTTTGCTACTAATGGGGCATTGGTTAGGTATGATGTCACCGTGGTTGCATTAAGGAAACTATCAAGGGGCGGCATTAAGTGGTCGGAAGTAGACAAGATCCGTTTGATTGCTGCCAAATTGAGGCAAACTCGTCATCGGGAGTCAAGCTGGGCATAAAGGAAGATGGGAATCTTTGCGATTTTGAACTCCAAATGGGATCGACGAAAAAGGCAAGGCAGAAAGTTGCGACTGTTAATAACGATTTCCGGAAGGACTCACAGTCTGTGATAGGTTGCAGGGCGAGCACACTCTCCGACTGGCCATCGCGAGGACGCCGAGCCGGGCAACTTGGGACGGATAATTGGGCTCACCCACCCGGTCGTATTTTGGCGGTCTTAATCGGCGCTGGACGAACGAGATTAAAACGCGTCATAATCGCTCTTGCAAGGCGCATCCTGCCGAGCGGATTTGACAGTCGTGAGAAGCAGTAAGTACCCTGGCGGATTTCATTTATGATACTCGTCGAATCGTATCCCGTTGCAGTATTGATGTGCATCGTCACTATGATCTGTTGGGGGTCATGGGCGAACACTCAGAAGCTCGCCAGCAAGGAGTGGCGGTTTCAGCTCTTCTATTGGGACTATTGTCTCGGCATATTGTTACTGACGCTTATTTTCGCGTTCACTCTCGGCAGCACCGGTGAGCAGGGACGCAGCTTCCTAAACGACTTGAAGCAGGCCGATTGGAAATATATCGGCTATGCAATGCTCGGCGGCGTCATTTTCAATATCGCGAATATTCTTTTGGTGGCCGCCATCGACATCGCCGGAATGGCGGTCGCGTTTCCGATTGGAATTGGTTTGGCACTTGTAATCGGCGTCATAACTACCTATCGAGTTGACCCTTCGGGAAATCCCGTGTTGTTGTTTATTGGCGTGGCGTGTGTGGCGGCGGCGATCATACTCGATGCGATCGCTTATCGGCGGCTTCCCTCGTCAGGTCAAAAGACGAATGTGAAGGGAATTGTTCTATCCATACTTTGCGGTGTACTTATGGGGCAGTTCTTTCAATTCGTGGCGAAGGCAATGCCGCCATTGGCCCACATTGCAGATCCCAATATGGCAGGCAAACTGACACCTTACACAGCATTGGTGATTTTTTCGCTTGGTCTGTTTTTATCAAGCTTTATTGTCAATTCACTGGTAATGATGAAACCTTTCGTGGGGGATCCAGTTCCGTTTGGTGACTACTTTACAAAGGGAAGCATTCGGTTACACACGATTGGCGTCGCAGGCGGAATGATTTGGGGAGTGGGAATGTCGTTTGCAATTCTCGCAGGTGACGCGGCCGGATACGCCATTTCCTATGGCTTGGGACAAGGCGCAACGATGGTTGCGGCCCTGTGGGGGGTCTTCGTATGGAAAGAGTTCCAGAACGCCCGGGCGGGTACCAACGGTTTACTTCGGTTAATGTTTGCGCTGTTCGTTGTTGGGCTAGGACTCATCGTCTATGCTAATATGAAGTGATTCATTGCGAGGAGGTGCGCATGGCGAAACGTATCGTCGTCGTCGGTAGCTCAAATACCGACATGATTCTAAAGTTAGATCGCATACCGAGGCCAGGTGAAACGGTTCTCGGTGGAAAATTCGTAAGCGCGGCCGGCGGCAAAGGTGCAAACCAAGCTGTCGCAGCCGCTCGCGCTGGTGGCGACGTAACGCTCGTCGCGCACGTCGGAAAGGACATGTTCGGTGAACAGGCGGTTGCCGGTTTCATTGAGAGCGGCATTAACGTGGACCATGTTCAATACGATAAGTGCGCGTCCGGCGTGGCTCTAATCTTCGTAGCCAAGGACGGGGAGAATAGCATTGGGGTAGGCAGCGGGGCGAACGCCAGGCTGTCCCCCGCCGATGTGCGTAAAGCCAAACCAGTTTTCGCGAATGCAGATATTGTGATCATGCAGCTAGAGACACCATTGGAGACCGTTCAAGCGGCCGCGGACCTGGCAAGTACGAGCGGAGCTCGCGTCATCTTAAACCCCGCGCGGCTCAGAGGCTACCGGACAAGCTATGGAAGAAGGTTTCGATCTTGACACCTAATGAAACGGAGGCAGAATTGCTGACCGGAATCAAAGTGACGGACGAAGCCTCGTGTAGCCGCGCTGCTGATGCCTTGCTCGGGAAAGGCGTAAAGACCGTCGTTATAACGCTCGGAGCCCGTGGTTCGTTTGTAGCGACGGCTACGTCGACACAGCTCGTACCAGGTATCAAAGTCAAACCTGTCGATACTACTGCGGCCGGAGATACTTTCAACGGCGCGCTGGCCGTGGGGCTGGCAGAAGGGATGCTACTGGGCGATGCCGTGCGATTCGCCAACGCGGCGGGGGCGATATCGGTTACGCGGATAGGTGCCCAACCCTCCGCGCCAATGCGCAAAGAAATTGAGAAGCTCTTGAATGACAATAAAGGTGTCGCAGTCAACGGCTCCGTAAACCAACACCTCCAAGGCCCACATTCCAACCGCCGATCGCGCCAACGAGCAGGTATTTCTCATTAGCGGCATTAAGTTGCACTCGCGCAAACAATGCGCTCTTATGTGCGCGAAACTGAACGGCGGGTGCTGATTGGCGTCGACCACGAAGCGCAATTGTGCGGCAAGTTTGGTGGAATGAGACTCATCCTCCTTTTATCAGCGGTTTTTGCGCAGACAGCCCTGGGCTCGGACCATCCGGGGAACGTTTGCGTTGTAGGGGCTGACATCGGCGTACATGTCCCTTCCACGTGGGCCGCATGGAGGGTAGTTGACGTGGACGGGAAAGAGGTAGGTCACGGGACCGTCCGGGACGGAACGGCTCAGTTGGGAAAGCTGCCGACGGGATACTTCGAGATTCGCGAAAAGGAGGGGTCATAAAGGGTCACGGCGGCCGTATTAGCAAAGACGACGCCCTCCGAGAACACGAACCATGGAACGAACTAGATATCGCCCCGTTCGGTGGCCACACCGGGTGCGAGATCGCGTCATTTCAAAAGACGGCGTACCTGGGGCTGAAGGCGGGGAACCCGCAACTGCCAGTCTGCGAGGCGCCCTTCGCAATCGATCGGGCCGAGACACTCGACGAGTTCGGGGCAAATAACGTCTGCCCATATTTCGATCGGTACGATTTGCATCACTACGTCAAGCTTCCTGAATATCCACGGGCATACGGACGGCATCGAGCGATAAGCGGCGGGCGACCGATGTGGACGACGGAGTTCAACCTGCCGGTGAAGTGGGCGGACGAGAAGACGAAGGAGCCCGCGGATGATGAATTGCGAATACAGGCGTACCGACTGGAGGAGATGTTTGCCGTGGCACTTAGCGAGGGGCGGAAAAGGTATTTTACTTTATCTTAGGGGACCGGGCCGAACGGAAGTGGCAGTTCGGATTGGTACATACGGATCTGACACCGCGCCCGGCATACGTCGCCCTAGCGGCGGTCGGTCGGCTCCTGAACGGGGCGGTGCCGATCGGGCGCGCGAACCTCGGCGACGAGAAACTCAAGGGATGCGTTTTTCGGACAATCGTTGATGGAGCAGAGCGGGAAACGCTGGTGGCGTGGAGCGAGACAATCACTACATCAGTGAAAATTCGTACGGTGGAGAGGGCGTGCGACTATCTTGGGCGTGAGATGTCGCACCCGGGAAAAGTGGAATTGACGCGTGCGCCAGTGTTCATGGTGCTGCCACGCGGCGGGTCGAAAGAGTTGAAAGTCGTGCCGCCTCCGGCGAAGGCGGAGCGGCGCAATGGCAAGGCATGTCCGGTGGTGTTGCAGCTGATCGGGAAAGGGAATGCAAAGCAGTCGGCATTTCGATTGGACGCGACCAATGGGCTGCGGCTGGTGGCATACAACTTTGGCGAGAAAGCGGCGCGGGGCAAGGTAATCGTTGAGGGGGCGACGGGTGGGACGGCTGACACCGAGATTGCACCGGGGGCGCGAATGGAGTGGACGCTCAAAGCGGATGGGTGGGGAAGTGTCAGCGCGCGATTTGAAGGCCGAGATATTGGACAAGCGGTCGTGTCGGGTACAGTTATGAATGTGGAACCGGAGGATCAACTTGCTAAATGAACGTGGCCTGATTTCGCCCAGATGCATTAGCTTCTGAAAGTCAAACGCCAAAGATAGTCGGCGGGTTGAGCGACCACGTATGGACGATCAAAGAACTTTCAGAGCGGGCGGCAGCGTGAGATTCCTCAAGCTGCGCATCGCATGGTCGGTGGAGTGGGATATGGCGTGCCTGCTGCTGATCACCTTATGGGTTCGTAGTCACTATTCGGTTGAGCAATTGCTAGCGCCGATCGGTGGTTCGAAGTATGTCGTTGTTCTTTCGCTCCCAAGCAGATTTGGTTTCGGAGTGAGTGACGAAAGCCCGACGAATACCTGGGCAGTGTTAAGCGTGCCTACTGACCAATGGATTGCAAGTTTCTACATTAACTTCGGCGATCCGCCAGCCATATTGCCGAATTAATTCAGCGTAGATCTACATCGTGACCGTTCCAGCCGAAATAGATGTTGGCGACCAACCCATCCTTTCCTTCCAAGATGATGTTGGCATTGGGATGCAACTGACCGAGACATTGCATTTGTCATGGCTCAATGGCTGCATGGGACCCAGCGGCGGCCCCGGATCCAAGACACAGCCTAAACGTAGCGCGTTCTGGGTGCTCCGAGTGAATCGCGCCCAACGAACTCGACAGGCACCCGGTGGAGCAGTTGCTTTGGCTTGCGTCCCGTGCGAATCTGCTCGATGAGCAATTCTACCGCTAATTGACCGATTGCGTCGATGTCCTGACGGATCACACTCAGCGGCGATGCCAAGTATTCGGCAAACGGCGCATCGTCGAACGTTACCAACGATATATCGTGCGGAACCTTCACTTTACGCTCCCCGAGGGCGCACAGCGCCCGAGCGCGTTCTGATTGCTGAATGCAAACAGGCCGGTGAGCTCAGGATGCATTTCCAACAACTCATTCGTCGAATGATATCCGGATGCCTCGCTGAAGTCGTCGCCTCGGATAAGCGCTGAATCCGGCTCGATGCCGCCGCTCTGCAATGCCTGATTAAAGCCCTGTAATCGTTCATAGTTTGCTGATGTGCCCGGACGTCCCCGTAGACAACCGATGTGCCGATGTCCCATCTCGATCATGGCACTGGTGGCCGCATAAGCGCCGCGCTCGTTCTCAGAAGTCACTGTTGCAAGCTTGATATCTGGGAACCACCGATCAACTACGACGACATTCGTTCGCTGCAGCGATTGCAAATGAGTACTCGAGTCGCCGATGGGGCAAATGATCAGGCCTTCCACCTGCCGCGACTTGAGATGCGTCAATAAGTCTTTTTCTTTTTCAATCGAGTCGTGGCTATCGGCCAAAAGTGTAGAAAAGCCATGGCGTTCCGCGAAGATGGTCGCTCTCCGAGCAATCGCGGCAAAGAACGGGTTGGAGGCGTCTGGCACCAAGAGCCCGATCAAACCGGTCCGCTGCGTGCGGAGCGAACGGGCCACGTGGCTGGCCTGAAACCCCAAACCCTTGGCCGCCTTCAGGATTGCTTGCTCGGTTTTTTCGCTGATGCGGCACTGGCGAGCCTTCCCGGCCAGAGCCCGCGAGGCTGTGGACGGCGAAACACCGGCGACTTGTGCGACATGCTCCAGCGTTACGGGCCCCGTTGCCATCTCAGATCCGATCCGAAAAATTTGGGAAAATTCACTTGCACAATCGATTGTGCACTGGCATAATAACTGCCGTCAAGCAAATAATCAATAGATTCATTTTATCCTGCGCGGAAAGTTGTCAATTGGTCAACACACACTTTGCGACTTTTCATGCCGCAGAACTAGCGACTTTTTGGCGAAGTTTTTTGGTTGGTTGGTTTAGTATTAGAGTAGATCGGTTGTCGGCATTTTTAGGCGGCTAGAGCTCATCCTTATGTGGCTTCGGCGAGCCGCGACGTTTTCTCGGTGAAATCCTAATCGGACATATTCGTGTTGGCGGCGTGTCACCGCCGTTCGCGAATGTCAAACGACATCTTTGAGGAGTGACTAATGAGTAAAAGAATGAATTTGTGCTGCTGCGCTTTGTTTGCCGCGGCATTAGCAATCCATTTAGGTCCTGGCGAGTCGCGGGCAGCCACGATCATCTCCAGTTTCAATTTACCTATGACCGAGAACTTCGACACGTTCGAGGGCACGATCGCATCGATTCCGGCCAACTTTACTTGGACGCCGGACGGTCCGGCAGGTTCAGCTACCAACTTCGAACGAGGACTCTTTAATCCTGCCTTGCAGGCTTACACCAATAACAATGGATTGTACGCTCTGTACTACAGCTCGACGGACGACCAGTCCGACCGTGCCTTCGGCACCAAGCGCCAGCCCAACACGACCCCAATCACCCTTGCATGGAGCTTCATAAACCAAACGGGGGCGGATATTTCAAATTTCAACGTCAGTTGGGATGTCGAACAATACACGCAGGGGGGACGACCGACCCATATTGATTTCGACTACGATGCCAACGGCGCCGGTGCAACTCAGGCGGGAATTGTTGGAACGACGCTTACCACTGCGCAGACGGGCACGCCAACGTCCGGGGCAAATCTTCCCGGCGGCACCCCGCCGGGTGGCGGCCCGCCCATCATCACTTCCCTCTCCGTATCGATTTCTCTGGCTACGCCCCTAGCAAACGGTCAGTCGATTGATTTCCGCTGGATAACAACTGGCGTTGATCCAAGCGGCGGTAATGCGCACTTCGGCGTCGACAACTTGTCGGTGACGGCCGTTCCCGAGCCGTCCACCGTTTGGTCAATCGCATGCATGTTTGCGACTGCCGGCCTGTCGCGATGGTTCAGCCGGCGACCGGGCACCAGCCTCACTGGCTGTTTGACACAGTAACTTTGCACCTGAAGGAAATAGCAATGGCGACTTACTGCTCGGTTTGGCATTTCTCGCGAACGACATTGGCAATCCTGCTGGCAACCGCATGCTGTGCGGAGTTCGCGCTGGGACAATACACTTTCGTTCAAGATACCGACACCACGGGGAGTTGGGACGATCCGATGCAGTGGAGCGGCGGTCCCGCAAGCACTTATCCCAATGGGACTGATACAACGGTCCTGATCAATGCCCCGACAACAACGCAGGCTTTAGCAGGAAACAATCCGGGGTACAGGCTTTCCATTCCCACCGATGTAACTGTGGGCCATATCACAATTGACAATTCAGTCTATAACAATGCCTACCGGACGTTCTTTGGCAACAACGCCGGCCATCTGAAATTCCAATCGACCTCGGGTCCGGCTACATATACCGAAACGAACGGTAGTGCCGCGGGCGAACCAACAGCCAATACCAGTTCGATGCCGCTGTCGATATTCTCTCGGATCTCGTCATCAATCAGGACAATTACCCGAATCTAAACACGGGTACGATCTTTCAAAATCTAGTCAGTGGTGCTGCAAATCTAACAGTGACCAAAACAGGACAGGGTGGCATCCAGTTCAATTACAACAACCCCCTGCCCGGCGTCGAAACACCCTTCCAGGGACAAGTCGTCATTAATCAAGGCGACATCCGTTTGATTGCCACCAGCCCGTTCTCGAACGTATCCGGCATTACGGTCAACGCCGGGGGCCAGTTGAAGCTGGCCGATAATGCGAACAACCCCAATAACTCCAATTGGAGCCTGGCGTCCGGCGCCGTGCTCAATCTTAACGGTTCCGGGAAAGCGAGTGGTAACAACCCGGACGGCGTGCTGCGTTTCTCTCTTGGTAATTTCACCAGTTCCACGTCTTTTGACACTCCCGTCATGTTGCAGTCCGACAGCGTGGTCAGCGTCAGTCCGAACGGAGGGAGTGTAGCTTTTACAACCGCTACGATCTCGAGCGTCATTTCCGGGCCCGGCGGCCTCACGAAGCACGGTCCCGGCACGCTCATCCTCAGCAACGCGCTCGATTCGTATGGGGGCGACACCAAGCTCTTGGCGGGTGGTCCACTGAGCATTACGAATCCGATTCTTGCCGATAACCGAGACGTCTTTCTGGTTACCGGTTCAACCCTTGACTTGAACTTCGGCGCGACTGATACGATCCGTTCGTTTTTCATCGACGGCGTGCCGCAGGCAACCGGTACCTGGGCGCCGCCGGGGCCGATCATATCTCGAGCCTCATCACGGGTAGCGGATTGTTAAATGTGACGACGCTGGGAGTGGCCGGGGTGCCGGGCGATTTCAACAACGACGGTAAAGTAGACGCCGCTGACTACGTTAATTGGCGGAAGAACGAAACCGCCAATGCCGCGCTGCCGAACGACAACGGGTTGACCACACAGGGAGACCGCTACAGTCTCTGGCGGTCCAGCTTCGGCAATCCGCCGGGTAGCGGTAGCAGTCTCGAACCAGTATCCGTTCCCGAACCGGCAACAGTTCTTCTGTTGGCATTTCTTATCCCATTCTGCGCTTCGCGTAAACGCGCGGCGTAACCTCGGACGGACTCGACTATGAGAACGTATTCCTGGAAAAGACATTTAAGCACTTGCAACGTTGCGACAATCTGTCGGCGAGTTTCTCCGAAACTCGCAAATCGCGTTTCGGAGAAACGCGATTATGGTTTCACACTCGTCGAGTTGCTGGTCGTGATCGCGATTATCGGCATTCTCATCGCGCTCTTGCTGCCGGCCATTCAGGCTGCACGCGAGGCCGCGCGAAGATCGCAGTGCACGAATAACCTCCGGCAGCTTGGCATTGCAGCCCTCAATTATGAATCCGCCAAGAAAGCTTTTCCGTACGGCCGCCGGGCAGGCTTCGAACTCGACAAAAATGGGAACAAGGTGGCGATCCAACAATGGGGCCACCTCGCGTTCATCTTGCCGTACGTCGAGGATGCTTCGCTCCACGACCTGATCGACTTTAGCTTTGCTCCGGAAGCTCCGGAAAATCTCCGTGCTAGGGAGGCAAAACTTGCGATTTTTCTTTGCCCCTCCGACAGCTCGGACGATCGGTTGGAAACTCCGAGGTGTGTCCAGAGCGACAATAGGTGGTCGGGCGTCGGGCGCACGAACTATCACGGCAACGGGGGCAGCGATACGGGACAGTCGAAATTGGTCGGCGACCTCCAAATCGAGCAAAACAACGGGATTTTCGTCACCAATCTGGCAGCGAAGTTCAAGCACATTACAGATGGCGCGTCGCACACGGCTTTGTATTGCGAGGCGATCCGCGGCGACGGCGACGATACGATAGCCGAGGTTCCCGGCGACTGGTTCCGCCTTCCTGGTCAAAACGGAGACGTGAACAAAGTGTACCAAGACTGTTCGGCGATAACGAGTTTCTCCGCGTACGTCAACGGCAATCAATTCTCCTGCCGAGGACGCAATTGGGGGCACGGAGATTATACGACTTCACGTTACAACCACGTGATGCCTCCGAACACGCAGAGTTGCAGCCAGACGAGCAGCGGCCAAGTAGCCGCAATCCCCGTCAACGAGGATGGCGGCGCGACCACCGCTTCCAGCCGGCACAACGGCGGCGTGAATCTGGCCTGCGCCGATGGCAGCACGCATTTCGTGGCCAGCAGCATCGACCTCCTAGTTTGGAGAGCCCTCGGTTCGCGGAACGGCGGGGAAGTAGTGGGTAGCGATTTCTAATACCCTTTCTTGGATAATGCGCATCGTGTTCAAGATTACATTGGCTTCGATCGCATTCCGAGAGTCCCACGCAGCAAATATTCTACGCATCATCTGCCTGCTGTGGTTTGTCGTAACTCCCGTGGTGGCTGCGCGATGTCAGTCCGCCTCCCACGGTTTCCAATGCAAACAAGCCGAACATCATCTTCGTTCTGGCCGATGATCTCGGCTACGGCGACCTGGGCTGCTACTGCCAGAAGCGGATCAAAACGCCCAATCTCGACCGGATGGCGTCGGAAGGCTTGCGGTTCACGAATGCTTACGCGGGCGCCACGGTGTGCGCCCTCGCGCTGCGTGTTGATGACGGGGCTGCATGGGGGCCATGCCCGCGTGCGAGGGCTTGATCCTCCGTATCTGCCGGGCCTGTACTTGGAAGACAGCGACGTAACGGTCGCCGAGGTGTTGAAAGACACCGGGTACTCCACTGGCATGATCGGTAAGTGGGGTCTCGGCGTTATAAAGGCGAATTGGAAGGATGCCGAGCAAGGATTGCCGTGGCGGCAAGGGTTCGATTATTTCTTCGGCTACCTCACCCACGGCCACGCTCACAATTACTACCCCGACTTCTTATGGCGTAACGAAGCGAAGGAACCGCTGGCGAATGTCCTCTCGCCAAATCCTGAGTACAAAGGCCTCGTGGCGGAAAAGAAGGTCGAGTACGCCCACGATCTGCTGGCGAAGGATAGTCTGAAGTTCGTCCGCGAGCACAAGGACAAGTCGTTCTTTTTGTACCTCGCGTTTACGATCCCGCACGCCAACGATCAGGCGGGCGACAAGGGCATGGAAGTGCCCGACTACGGCGAATATGCCAACCAGGATTGGCCCGACCCCGAAAAGGGTTACGCGGCGATGGTCACGCGGATGGACGGCGACATCGGACGGTTGCTGGCGCTTCTCAAGGAATTGCACATCGACGAGAACACGCTGGTGATTTTCAGTTCCGATAACGGGCCGCACCGCGAAGGCGGATGCGATCCCAAGTTCTTCGATTCCGCCGGCCCGCTCCGCGGGATCAAAGGAGCCTTATACGAGGGCGGCATTCGCGTGCCGACGATTGCCCGCTGGCCCAGCCACGTTCTCGCCGGCAAAGTGTCCGAGTCGCCCGTGTATTTTGCGGACGTAATGCCCACCCTGGCAGCAATCGGCGGCGGCAAAATGCCGCCGGGAATCGATGGCGTCGATTTCTCGCCCACGCTTGCCGGGAGAGATCAACCGGAACTGTCCGATCGTTTCCTGTACTGGGAATATGACAAGAACGGACTGCAGACGCAGGCAGCCCGCTGGCGTAAATGGAAGGGAGTTAAGGCGCCACACACGAAGCCGCTCGAGCTCTTCGACCTGTCGACCGACATCGGCGAAGTGCATGACGTGGCCGCGGCGCATCCGGACCTCGTGGCAAAGTTCAATCAATACATTCACACAGCCCGCACGGACTCGCCCGATTGGCCGATCCCGCCGCAGCCTTCGCGCTCAAATAAGAACAAGAAGATTCCGGCGGCTTTGTAGACCCATCAATGCTGAAACAACCGACACGATTTGTTGATCCAGGATAGGAAGCGGGATCGCGGCAATGGTCGGCGGCGCCGGGGCAGTCGCTGCCGACCTGAGGCGTTCGATTTTGCAGCTGACGCTCGATTTTTGGACACGGGCGCAAGAAGTGTGCCGCACTGGCGAAGTATTCGAGTGGGGTGGGAAGCAATCTGAGAGTCGACCGCTACGAAAACTGTGGCGGCACTATGGGCAGCATCTTCCGGGATGCCAACTCGCTGTTATGGGTCATACTCAAAACGATTTGCAGCCGTACAAGAAACTACTCTATACGGGCTTGGTCCTCGGATTATGCGTCTTTCCCACGAACAGGGGCGTCGCGGAACAGGCGGAGTTGCGCATTGGCCCTGAAGTTATCGACGGGCCGAAAGATCCGGACAATCGCGGTGCGTGGTTTGAGGAAATGAAAACATGGCGCGAGTCTCTCTCAAACGCATCAAATATGAGGATACCCAGTATCGCCGCCCCGAACTGCATTGGGCACAACGGGCGTTTGTCCAACCGCAAGTGATGGTCGAGGATCGTTATTTTTACGATCCGGTTGCCGCAAGATACACCGTCGATCGTTACCTTGACGACGTAACAAAACGCTATGGCGGGATTGATGCCGTTTTACTCTGGCCAGTTTATCCGAACATCGGCATCGACGATCGCAATCAACACGACATGCATCGCGATCTGCCGGGGGGCGTTTCGGGCGTGAGACAGATGGTCAGCGATTTTCATCGCCGCGGCGTCCGCGTGCTGTTTCCAGCTATGCCCTGGGACACTGGGACTCGCGATGAAGGCAAGCCACTCGCCGAGGCGACGGTCGAGCTCATGAAACAGTTCGGTGCCGACGGTATCAATGGCGACACCATGCTGGGCATCTCGCATGACTTTCTTGATGCATCGAATCGCCTACATTATCCCGTCGCATTGGAACCTGAGGTCGCTGTCCGCGAGTTGGAGATGATCGCTTGGAACACGATGACGTGGGGATATTGGAAAAATGAACAAGTCCCAGTGGTGAGCCAATACAAATGGCTCGAACCGCGGCACATGGTGAACGTCTGCGAACGATGGGCTCGGGATCGAACCAATGGTTTGCAATCTGCCTATTTCAACGGTGTTGGGTACGAAAGTTGGGAAAACGTCTGGGGGATTTGGAATCAGTTCACGCCGCGTGACGCCGCGGCGCTTCGCCGCATCGCGACGATTGAGCGCGGGATGGCGGATTTACTGGTCAGCGCCCGGTGGGAACCGCATGTTCAGACTCTCCAGAGTGGCGTCTTTGCCAGCCGATTTCCTGGAGAGGATCGCACACTTTGGTTGCTGGTCAATCGGACGGACAAAGCGCTTAGCGGTGATCAAATCGAAGTTCCGGCCGTCAGCAAATGTTTCGACCTCTGGCACGGAGTTCCCTTCCCAGAAACACCGGGCGGTGCAAAGGAGCAACGGCTCAGCTTTGAAATCGAAACCCACGGTTATGGTGCGGTGCTGTCACTGAGTCGCGGTCAACCAGACCAACAATTGACCAGGCTGCTGTCGGCGATGAAGGAGTTATCGAAGCAGCACCTGAGCGAATTCTCGTCGGAATGGAAACCGCTCCCGCAACAGATGGTCAAGATCGCCAAAACGAATCCGGCGGTCACGGCGCCGGAAGGCATGATTGCTGTGCCCCCCGCCGCCAAGTATTGGTTCAAGGTTTCGGGAATCGAGATCGAAGGCAAAGACGAGCCTGGCGTCGACGTGCAATATCCGTGGGAAGAAACTCCCCGCCGGCACCATGAGAATCAGATGCAAATCGGCGCCTTCTACATCGATAAGTATCCTGTTACGAACAAACAATTCAAAGAGTTTCTCGATGCGACCAGCTATCGACCGAAGGATGACCACAATTTCCTTCGCGATTGGAGAAACGGCACCTACCCGGCCGCTTGGGAAAAGAAGCCCGTGACGTGGGTCTCGCTGGAAGACGCGCGCGCTTACGCGGGCTGGGCGGGCAAGCGGCTACCGCACGAGTGGGAATGGCAATATGCGGCGCAGGGAATGGACGAGCGCGCTTATCCGTGGGGTAACGCCCTCGATTCATCCGCGGTGCCTCCATTCGAGGAAACGTCCCGTGTGATGTCGCCACCCGCCGACGTTGATGCGCATCCGAAAGGAGCTAGCCCGTTCGGCGTCATGGACATGGTCGGAAATATCTGGCATTGGACCGACGAATACCAGGACGAGCATACACGGGCTGCCATTATTCGTGGTGGCGGACACTTTCGTCCGATTGCATCCAAGTGGTATTTTCCGGCGACGACGTCTCTCCGTCAGCATGGGAAATACCTATTGATGGCGCCATCAAAAGATCGGTCGGGGGCGATTGGGTTTCGATGTGTCGTGGATCGATGAGATCGTTGGAGGAGATTGTGTGTGATTGGAGATCGACGCGGATAGCAACGGCAGTGGCGACTGCAGTGCTAATAATCCATTTCATCGCCGGTAAGAAAGGGTGCGGTCATGACAACGTTTCGGAATTTGGCGGCGTTCGTTTTGGTCATAAGCTTACTGACTTGTTCCGCTACCGCGACGACGTATTACATCGATTCCGTCAACGGTAATGACGGCAATTCGGGTATGAGTTCGTCGCAGCCATGGAAGACCATCGCAAAAATACAGAGTACCACATTATCTACCGGGGACTCGGTGCTGTTTGCGAGGGGCTCCAGTTACAGCCAATGTTATTACGTCGATTACTCGGGAATCAACATTGGAGTCTACGGCACGGGCGCAACTCCCGCCTTTACCAACGCTACATTCGCCCAGGGTAACTTCGGCAATTGCATCAGGATTCGCGGCGACTATGTGACGGTCGACGGACTTTACTTCTATAGCACGGCTGCTGTCGCTGGCGATCCAGACCAATATTCGCCAGGCGACGGACCGTTAGTATGGCAACTGGGCGCGATCAATATCGAAAGCGGTTGCGATAACTGTACCGTCCAGAATTGCGAGTTTTACGATTGCCTCGCGGGCATCCGGACCAGGGGGCAGTATACAGTCATGCAATACAATTACATCCACGACTGTAGTCGCGTGATGGTGCCTTACACCGGCAATTGGGGGCCGCTGGGCATCTGGATGGGAAATGACCATCAAACGGCTAACAACAATACCATCAGAAACATGTGCTCGGGCGTTTCCAATAACATTAAGGGAGGTGCGTTTGAAGTCGATGACGCGCGAATCAGCAAATACGACATCAAGATGAGTCGTAATTTCACGCAAAACAATTGCGGCTTCCTGGAGTGTGTCTTTGACGTTCCCAGCGGTTATTCACCCGCATACGACGGCTGGGTCATTACGTTCAATGTCAGTGACGACTATCAGGCGTTTACCAAGCTTCGGTACTCGAAAAACTGCGCCGTGAACAACAACACCGTCCTCAGCCGGAAACAGAGTAACGACGAACAGGCTGTCTTCGTCGTGCGCGGCCATAATAAACAGAATCGATTCAAGAACAACTTGATCATGACCAAATATAACAAGAAGGTTTTCGAAACTGCGGGCGATTCGCCAGGAGACATCATCCAGACGAACCACTACTACGCGGTGGGTAGCCTCGTCATGGGCGACGAAGGTCCCGGGTCCAACCCGACCTACGGTGACGCAAAATTTGTGAATATTGCGGCAACCTACGCGGAAGGGTACAAAATCCTGTCCAATAGCCCCTGCAAAAACACGGGCCAGAATCTGGGCTACACTGCCGATTTTGAATTCTACTCGATCCCGTACGGCAGCGCACCGGACAAGGGAGCTTTTGAATATCATCCGTGATGTGCTCGGGAGGTTAAAGCGGCGGCCGTCGCGTGGGAAACATGGTCCGGACGCCGCCGCCTAAGGCGCCGGCCTGAAAGTAGGGGACCATGATGATCTTGCGTGGCGTCTTCAGTCGCCACGTAGGCATCGCTGTTTTGGCTAGGGCGGCATCCAAGGCGCGGCTAGTGTCGAGTTCCTCGGTCACATTGTCCGACGGCGGCGACGCTTTGCTGGTTGCGAGGAGTGGTTCCAACCATAAGTTGCCGTCGCCCGATTCTTGCTCGACCAACAAGACGTTTTGCGGATAGTCGGTTTGAGCGACAACGCTTTGGGCCAGGGCCAACGGTCCCCAACTGAAAGCCACCCAGCGCAACCCGTCGGACGCGGTCTGGAAATGGGCGCGAAGTGGGAAGTCGAATTGTAGGGTGACCCTATCTCCAGGATTCCAAGCTCGCCGGACGTGGAAGAACCCGGATGCGAAATTTTCTGGTTGGTGCCGATCGCCGTTGATTCTCATTTCCATGCCCCTGGCCCCGGCCGGGAGTCGAAACTCCACCGAAAATGTGGCCGGCGCCGGAAGTTCGAAGTGCATCGTACATTCAGGCGCGAATGGATAACTGCCCTCCGTAACCACGCGCCCGGACAATCCGCTGGCACCATCTAGGGAAACGACGCCTGGTACATAACTATTCACGACCACCTGCTGCTTCGCCACGCAGATCAGATGGCGTGCATAGGCTTCCAAGGCGCGTGGGCCGCTCGAGGCGCAACAAGTTATCGCGTCGTCATAGCCTCGCTCTGGCATGTTGAGCATCGAGTGATAGGCCCAATCTTTCCCGTTGGGCGATTGAGCGCCGAGAAGCTGGTTGAGGATCGCCACTTCGGCTGCGTTCGCATAACGAGCCTCGCCCGTTAGATCAAATAGCGAAAGGCAAAGTTGAATCCAGGTGGTTGTGCTGCATGTCTCAACGCAGTTGGTTGGGTGAAAGTATTGCGGTGGGGCAAAGCATTCCTGATTTGTGGTCTTTTTCATCTGGTAGCTCCAAGGCCCGCCGGCCACATTCACGTGGCGGTCAAGGATCTTCTCCCAGGCGGTGACCGCCGTTTCCAAGTACTCCTTCTCCCCCGTCGCGCGATAGAGCTCGACATAGCCCAACAGAACGGCCATGAGTTGATATGCCTTGCCATCGCCAGAGACCGTCACGTCCTCGCCAGGCGCATTGCCGCCGCTATTCGCAGCTCCGGGTTGCATTCGATGCTGCGGACGATGTATCTGGCGAAGTCGAGATATCGAGCGTCGCCGGTCTGCCGATAGAGCATCACGATCGATTCCAGCAGCACGGCGGAGGAGAGGCCGTGGCGAGTGCCGAATCGAGTCACGTCGCCGGAAGGCGGGCCGACCGACTTCATCAGTAGGTCGCCTGCTTCTTCACATGCCCGCAGGGCTGCCGGATCATCGTGCGAACTGCAATAAGACAACAGCCCGTAGATGGCATAGCGCTCGGTCCAGATATCCCATGTCGTTGGGTCGCCTGTTGCGGCCTTGTTATAAAATCGCTCACTCGGCGCGTAGGTGCCCAAGTAGCCGTTGGCTTTCTGAGCGGCGATCAACTTCGCGACAACTGCCCGGAGTGAATCGTTCAGTTTCGGATCATCAATTGCGCCAGCGGCCAGGCTTGCCGCGTGAAGCCACTTGCCCACATGCTCACCCTGCCAGGGGTGTTTGCCCGGCGGATGCAGAAACCCATCCAGTAAAAATGGATCGTTGACCACCCGCCACAGTCGAACGTGCCGCCAAGCGTCTAAACGCTCCCCCAAGATGCCACCGACGCGATCCGGGACAGTGGGTTGAATTGCGTCAGCTACCTTTGGCGTCACAGGCGACTTCTGATCAGCGCGCACTAAGTTCGGACTAGTACCCCATCCGACAATACAGATTAGCACCACAAGAAACTGCGTTTTCATATCACATCTGTCCTTGTTCTTTTAAGGCCTAAACGTCTTCAGCAACAGGCCTTGACCTGGCGCTAGCCAAATCTGCTCCCCTGTGAACTCGCCCAGCGCCTCCATTGTACGGCGATACAAAGTGGAGCGTGCCTACGGGCTGACGAAATTCTGGCTTGGGAGTTACCGACGCTGTAAGGTTTTTGTTCACGATCATCACATACCGGCTACCGTCCTCGTGCGTGAAATCGCCGACAAGCATCGGCCCACGGACGGCCTTTACTAAGCTCTTGTCATCTGGACCCACGCAGCCGTCCGGAACATCACCAAAGTGATAAACCCGGTCGCTCCTGAGTTTTAGCAGCGTGTCGGCTAGCTTGCCAATCTGAAGGTTTACGTACTGCATCGAATGCCAGGTCGGAGTCTCGTTGCCGAACTGGTCGATCGGGCCGTTTCGGTAGTTACCAACTGCGGGCGTAAAGTACTTGAAATAGGCCAACCCACGAGCGCCGTAGGCGAGCGAAGTGTACGCCTGAAAACGGAAATCTGCCTTAGTCACTTCGCGGTAATTGAAATGGGCCGACGCCAGCACGATATTCCAAAACGGCAGCTTGTGTTTCACCGCGGCTCGCCGCATCGACTCCAAGTTGGCGAAGTATCCCGGCCGCAGCGCCGTGCCCGCCATCAGGGCATAATGATCGTAACTCAGGATCGTCGGCTTGCAGACCTGCACGAATTGCTCCACATACTCATCATACGTTGGTGCTCCGAGTGCAATCGGCGGGCAGTAATTCGGAAACAAATTCATGTAGGGCCACGCGCCGGGATGCAATTCCTTCACTATGCCGGCCACTGTCGCCAGCCCAGGAAAGTATGCCGTCTTTGGCTCGTCGCGAAGATAATACCCAAACACGGCCGGGTGGTTCCGCACTTCACCGATGGCAGCCGCTACCCGAACACGGGCCGTATTCGCGTCCACCTTCTCCCAGTCGTAATCGCTGAGCCGCACATCGGAAACGATCGCCTTCAGTCCGGCCGCGTAGCAGTTGTCGAGTGCCGCCGGCGGCACAAATCCGGCCACTGTGATCCCGCATTCTCGCATCCGCTTGAGAACCAGTGGGTCATTTGGCGGATTGTCCCAGGCCATGATCGGAAAAAACGCCGGCTCTGTCGCCGCGGCCTGCCAAGCCGAGAGCCACGCCAGTGCTAAGCATGCAACCCACCGAATGATCGTCATTTGCTGGTCACCTGGATTTGCCGAAAGTTAACCTGCAACGAGTAAATCTTGGCGATAACTCGAATGCACCAAAACGGATCAGCTACATCCGACCGCAGGCTTCGATTGCTTCAAAATAAATTCAGCCATTGACGTTGAAGCTACATAGTGAGCCACGAGTACAAACAGGAGGAAACAAGGCGATCTCGGTGTTGCTCGCGCCAGCCGCTTGCAGACGTTTGGAAATGGCTTTGCAAGCACTCTTAATATCGACGACTGCCAAAACCCTAAGAACCGCGACACGTTGGAACACCCGATATACGCTTGCATTAGTTGTGTGGATGCGCTGTACATTTCTATGTGTTCCGTCAGATCGTCGGGAAACTCAGCATAGGGCACTGTTCTACCAAATCACCGTGCGCGATTGTGAGAACAGATTGGTATTCGCTGGAATGATGGATGGAATAAAAATGGGAATTCCCGGGTGTTGTGGTTCCACGAACACGAGGTTCGCAGGAGGGAATTCCCATGGACGGCATTGTGCCGCAGGTCCGGCATTGCGACAAGGTGAGATTGCTCAAGAGATTACATGTTTGCTCGGACGGTAAATTGAAAACGCGTTATTTGATTGTGGTGAATGTTCTCCACGGACGGTCGCCGGAAGATACAGCGCAAGCGGTGGGCGTTGCGCGGAGCACCGTCTACCGGGTGCTGGAACGCTTCCGTGACGATGGTGAAGCCGGCTTGGTAGATCGCCGTGAGGAAAATGGCGGCCACAAGCTCGATGACGACTATCTGGCCGTCCTGTACGAAGTGGTGGCCTCGAGACCGCAGGATCACGGCTGGAGGCGTCCCACCTGGACGCGAGAAATGCTCGTGAAAACATTGCGGCAAAAGACCGGTGTGACGATTGATGTGGCCACCATGAGCCGGGCCTTGAAACAGATCGGCGGCGCGGCGGGGCCGTCCGAAACCCACCGTCCGTTGTCCGTGGTCCCCAGCGGCCCGAAACAAGCAGTTGCGTGAGATTCGCCAACTCGTCGCCCATCTGCCAGATGATGAAGTCGCGGTCTATGAAGATGAGGTCGATATCTACCTTAACCCGAAGATCGGACTCGACTGGATGGTTCGGGGCAAGCAGAAGGAAGTGCTGACTCCCGGGCAGAACGAGAAGCGGTATCTGGCGGGAGCCGAGAACGCCGAGACCGGTGAACTGATTTGGGTCGAGGGAGAAGCAAAAAACAGCCTGCTATTTATCCACCTACTGTGGCAATTGACGCAGAATCATCGGCAGGCGAAAAAGATTCATGTGATCCTTGATAACTACTCGATCCACCACACCGAACAAGTCCACCTGAGCCTTCAAACATCTCACGGTCAGCGGTTGGAACTCCACTTCTTGCCGCCCTACTGCCCGGACCACAACAAGATCGAATGCACCTGGCAAGACCTCCACGCCGAGGTCACCCGAAACCACAGTTGTTCACATATCGATTCGCTGATGAGCAATGTTCGCTACTTCATCAAACAACGAAACCGGCAGCACGCGGCAGAATATCCCTTGGCCGCATGACGCCCGCCGTGTCGCAGAATTACGCACGGTGATTTAGTGTGCGGAATTCAAAACGGTACGCTAAGTTTGGTTCCACACTCTCGCCGCCGGCAGACGTATCGTTTCAGAAAAACCTATTGATGGAGGAGCAAGCAACGAGCGTGCATTTCTAAGCTTGGAGGGTACTACCTTGAGACTGTCGCAACTCTCGACTGAATTCGGCTTCACGAAAACCGCGCAGGCGCCTACGCATGCCGCCAGCGAGGCAAGGAATGTAAAACCCATTGCCACCGACCGATTCGAGCCCAACCCTCGGCTACCCAAATCCCATCTGCCGGCCGA
>CAWDMH010000026.1:0-7813 GCA_963803365.1 uncultured Planctomycetaceae bacterium | reverse complement strand
GAGCTCCACGGAATCGCTGGTGATTCCGCCGACCGTGAGAGTCGAGACCATCGTCAACTTGATGGGTGAACCCGTCGGCGGTAAACGCTGGACGGCCAACCAGAAACGCACGATTCGAGACAGCCGAGTCGCGGCGACGAAGAATCTGATGCGTGCGATTGCCCGCATGGAGCCGCGACCGCAAACGCTGATTTCAGCCTCTGCCATGGGGGTTTATGGTTCGCGTGGCGATCTGACGCTCACCGAGAGCAGCACGTTGGGTGCGGGCTTCTTGGCCAGCGTGCGCAGTGATGGGAGGGCCGTGGCGTTGGAAGCACGCGATCTGGATGTGCGGGTGGTCCTGGTGCGAATCGGAATCGTTTTGGCACACGGCGGCGCTGAAGACAAATGCTTCCGCTGTTTCGCTGGGGGTTGGGCGGTCGACTCGGATCGGGGCAGCATTGGATGCCTTGGATCCACATCGACGATTTGGTTCGAATGATCTTATTCTGTCGAGATCAGACCGCCCTACATGGTCCCGTTAATGCGTGCTCTCCCAATCCTGTTCGAAACGCTGAATTCACTCGGCAACTCGCGAAGGCCGTTCACGTCGCAGCCTGGTTCATCGTTCCACGGTTTTCGCTGCGATTGATCTACGGCGAATTCGCGAGCATGATGTTCGACTCGGTGCGAATGAAGCCGGAAAAGGCCGAGCTAAACGGCTTTCAGTTCAGATTCCCCAATCTTGGTGAAATGCTCCAGGATCTTTTGACAACGGCTTAACAGCCCATTGAAAAAAGACTCATCTCAACAATCGGCACCGAGGTCTTCCTCGCGACAGCGAGCAACATTCGGTGCGCCGAGATTCTATTGGTATCTCAACAGCCGGACTGAGCGTCATTCCCGCGACGCTGCACCTGCCGCCGCATTGGGTAGCCGGTTCGTCATGTCAACAACCGGACTGAGCGTCATTCCCGCGACGGCGGGAATCCAGTGGAAATTGACTCTCTTTGTGCTGGAACCTCGCCGCCCGCCGTCACCGGGATAGCCATCGCGACGGGGATAGCCATCGCGGGGATGACGAATTCGTTTTCAACGGGCTGTTAGTTTGGGTTGTGATCCGCATACAATTTCCAGGATTCCTTGGCGGGAAGGGGATTGACCTATTGATGCGGTGCCAAAGTGTACGAGAATAAACATAACGGCGTAAATACTGCCGCCCTGACCACCTAAGGCAATGACTGGCCCCATAAGGCAAGACACCCATGAACGCACACGATCTTGGACTGATGACCGTCCAACAGCACATTCTGCGGGAACAAAAGAGGTTTCCGGGAGCGTCCGGTGAATTCTCGTTCTTGCTTTCGGCGATCACGTTGGCGTGCAAGCAAATCCAAGCCCAAGTGCGACGGGCCGGTCTGGCCGACATTCTGGGCGAGTTCAATTCGACCAACATACAAGGCGAAGTCCAACAGAAGCTGGACGTGTACGCCAACAATGTCTTGATGCGAAATCTGAGCACGCGGGAGAGTATCGGCGTGTTGGCGTCCGAGGAAAACGAGCATCCGGTCGCCTTGCCTCACGAGTCGGAAAACGCCAAGTACGCAGTTGTATTCGATCCGCTCGATGGTTCGTCCAACATCGATGTCAACGTCAGTGTGGGAACCACTTTTTCGATTTTGCGGCGACCGGAAGATGCTTCTTTCAACGATCCGATCAAATGGCTATTGCAACCCGGCAGTAAGCAGATAGCCGCTGGCTACATCGTTTACGGGTCGTCGACGGTGATGGTGTACAGCGTCGGCAACGGCGTTCACGGCTTTACGTTGGAGCCTTCGGTGGGTGCGTTCCTTCTCAGTCACGAAGACATTCGGATGCCGCGTCAAGGCAGATACTATAGCGTCAACGAAGCGTACCGAGACAACTTTGCCCCCGCCTACAATTTTTTCCTGGACCGATTGCGTCAGGGAGAACTGGGGCGAGCGTATGGGTCGCGGTATATCGGCTCGCTGGTAGCGGACTTTCATCGCACGCTGCTTCGCGGTGGAGTTTTTATGTACCCGCCGATCAAAGGTTTTCCGTCGGGCAAATTGCGGTTGTTATACGAAGCCAATCCGATCGCCTTCATTGCGGAACACGCGGGCGGTCAGGCGACTAGCGGTAAGAGCCGAATTCTGGACATCATCCCCGAGGGTATTCACCAACGCACTCCGCTGATCGTCGGCAGCCAGGTTGAAATGGACGAGTTCCAGCGGTGTCTCGCACTGGAATACTCGAACGCATGAAGCTTGTGTGGCTCAATGCACTGGCCGCGCCAGTGGCAAACCGGCGTTGAACCTGGTACGTGGAGCAAAAGTGCGAATGCGAGTCGGGATTAGCGATCCCATTGGTCGGCGAATTCGGCAAAGGTTATTTGCTCGTCGTGGTTGCGGTCTAGGCTGCCGAATCGTGCTCGCAATCGCCGAGAAACTTCATCGTCCGAGACGCGGCCGTTTCGGTCCAGATCGAATTGGTCGAAGATGCGAACCAAGCCGACGTAGCGTT
Source organism: uncultured Planctomycetaceae bacterium (assembly GCA_963803365.1). GTDB lineage: Bacteria > Planctomycetota > Planctomycetia > Pirellulales > Pirellulaceae > JANMEB01. The sequence continues at coordinate 5,290 of CAWDMH010000026.1, read as the reverse complement.
TCAGATCCAAGGCAGCTCGATGCAAATCGCTGGCGCGGGACCGCTATGTCAAAATAGCCGATCATCATCTCCTCACGCGTCTGATCCCCCCAGCGGACGGTCTCGTTCGGATTCGGGTTGAATGGATTCGACGACGAATTGTTGTACTGGGCGACGCAGGCGATCTCGTCGCCGGACTGCAATGGAATCGGTTCGGCAAGCCGATAAGATGACTGCCAATTGAAGTCGTAGGCGGGAACATCCAACAACGGCTGGATGCTGCCGTCGCGTCGCTGCAGCTCGTAGTAAAAGGCCTTGCCGCGCAAATGCATGTGCGGCATGAAGCCCAGCAGCAGCGCGTCGTCTAACGGACGGTGCGAGAATGCGGTGACGTGATGGGCGACCGCATTCGGCGGGATTTCCAACTGGCGGCGCAATGCGCTGGTGGTCAACACCTCGAATCGGACATCGTTTTCGTCGGCCAACACCAGCCCAATCTTGCTTTGGTCGGACTGGGCCGAGCCGATCGGCGTGTAATGAACTTGGAACAACAGATGGCTTCCGGCGAACTCGCTTTGCCATTCCGTGTGGGAACGTCACCGGGGTCAAGCCGGGAACGTATCCGGCGAGGTACCCGTCGATCCCTTCAACTTGTCCGATCGATGCGGCTTCGCGACCATCGGCTACAAATGCCAAGATGTGATGAACGACGGCGTGATTCCCGGGGAGCAACTGAACGGCTTGGACCCAGATGTCGTGATCGAATACGTAGTCCGACTCGAAATACTGGTAATCGATTTCGCCGCGAGCGGGAATCTCGACCGGCGTTTTTGAAACCGGCAGGATCAATTCAGGCTTTCTCGGAAGTTGCCACCCGTCGACGAAAGCGGGCGGAGGCGGCACGGCGCTGGGATCGCCAATTGGCGCACCGGCTTGGACCCATTGTTGGATGGCTTGCTTTTCTTGTTCGGTCAGGCGTCGCTCGTTGGCAAACTTGCCAATCGCCGGGGAAGCGTTCCACGGGGGCATGCGTCCTTGTTGGACGACTTCGTTAATCATCGCCGCCCAACCCGCGATTTCATGGGGATCGGTCATGGCGAACGGACCAATCGCACCAGCTCGATGGCATTCAACGCAATGTTGATTGAGAATCTTGGCCACGCCGTTTTCCAATGTGATAGCCGAGGAAGTGGACTGCTTGACGCGTCCAATGAGACATCCGACTGCATCGGTTTGCGGCGTCTGAACCTGTCTACACGCCAGCAGATCGTCGATCGCGGACTGCAAGTCGTGCTGCGTCGGAGCGGACTTCACGTAGCCAATTCCAAACTGGTCATCGATTCGGCCGTGATATCGCACTGTGTGCTGGCCGTCGAGCAAAAAGACTTCGGGCGTTCGAGTGGCCCCGAAGAGGTCGGCGAGCCGGTTGGCCTCGTCCTTGGCTAGACGGATGGTTAGCTGATGTTCATTGCCATACTTTGAAATATCGTCAAGCGAATCTTGGTCGTTCGAGAACAGCGCCAGGAATTGGACGTTGGGGTAGTGCTTCGGCAAGTTGCTGAATTCGCGGGCCGTATTGCTTCGCCAGAGGGCATTCGGTTCCCAAGAAGGCGACGACCGCCAGTTGTTCCGAATCAATTGCGGCAAGAGCGAATTCGGATCCCGAAGTGTCGACGATCGAGAAATCAGGGACGCGAAAACCAACGACGGAATCGGCTGGCTGCTGCGCTGCGCCGACACCATCAGCGTAAGGGTTAGCATAAAAAATAGAATTGGGAACCAGATGTCTCGAAACTTGATGTCTCGATATCTGGGTTCTCGAAATGTGGGGTCTCGAAACCTAATGTCTTGATACCTGGGGTCGATCGGTTTCATTCGACAAGCAATCCACACGAATACCGTTGTCCGGCTTAAAAACAAGCCAGGCGTATTCTGTCATTGAAAGTTGGAGATTACAACAACGATAGCTGTCCATCCCACTGTAGGTCGGTCTGTCCCAGACCGACACTCGGTATACATTAGCCTGTCCCAGATCGACATTACTCGGTCGGCCCCGCCCGACCTACAGCAGACAGCCTCACTACCCACAATTTCCCTTCCCTGGCGAAAGGATCCCCTCCAATGACGTCGCCCGCGAACACGATTGCCCGTTTGATCGACCATGCCTTGTTACACCCAACGATCGACGACGACGAGATTGTAGCCGGCTGCCGTGAAGCCGTCGAGTTTGGCGTGGCCAGCGTCTGCGTCAAGCCGTACGCGGTTCCCTTGGCGGCGGCCGAACTGGCGGGAACGGACGTCGCCGTGGGCACCGTAATCGGTTTTCCCCACGGAGCGACTCCCACCGAAGTCAAGGTCTTCGAAACACGCTGGGCTGTCTCCCACGGGGCGGCGGAGGTCGACATGGTGATCAACATCGGCAAAGCGCTTTCCGGTGACTGGTTGTACGTTGAGCACGATATTCGCGCCGTGGTTGACGCGGCCAAAGTGCGGGGAGCGATTGTGAAGGTAATCTTTGAAACGGATTTCATCTCCGACGACGAAACGAAACGGAAACTGTGCTCGATATGCAGCCGCTGCGGCGTCGATTTTGTCAAGACGTCGACCGGCTTTGGATTTGTCAAACAAACCGACGGGCAGTACAACTACGTGGGAGCGACCGAGGCGGACGTGAAGTTGATGCGTGAAGCGTGTCCAGCCAGAGTCGGCGTCAAGGCCTCCGGCGGAATCCGCTCGTTGGATCAAGCGATGCGATTCCAGCAACTGGGAGCAACGCGGCTGGGCACCAGTGCAACTCGGGCGATTTGTGAAGCGGCTGGTGTCGATGTGACAAGCTACTGACGCGCGCCGTAACTATTCACTTGCCGCTGTCTGGCTCAATCCGCCCAAGGCGGATGTGCCTGACCCCCTAAAAACGTGGACAACGCATTGGCAACCCGTGAACGCATACACGCGAGCCGGTCGATCCCGTTGAGATAAACGAACGCCATCCGCTCATACGAATCAGTCATCTCGTGGGTGCATTAGGGTGTTTGCACGATGGAAATTACTCCTACGGAATTGGACGTTCTGGTCATTGCGCCGCACCCGGACGACGCCGAGTTGGGGATGGGTGGCGGGATCGTCAAGTTGCTCAAGCAAGGCTTTCGCGTTGGCGTATTGGATTTGACCAATGGCGAGCCGACGCCGCACGGTTCGCCTGAGTTGCGTGCCAAAGAGACCGAGCAGGCCACTTCGGTTTTGCAGTTATCTTGGCGCTGGAATCTCGGTTTGCCCAATCGGCAACTGGAAGCGACGCTGGAAGCGCGGCATTTGTTGGCCAACGTTATTCGGCTGACCCGGCCGAATTGGTTGTTTGCACCCTATTGGATCGACGCGCATCCGGATCATGTAGCGGCGACGCAACTGGTTGAGGCGGCCAGGTTTTGGGCCAAACTCACGAAGACGGACATGCTGGGCGAGCCGCATCATCCCAACCGTATCTTCCACTACTTCTGCGTTCATTTGCGAATCGTCCCTCAACCGGCTTTCGTGTTGGACATCTCCAGCGAGTTCGAGACCAAGATAGAATCGATTCGCTGTTACGAGAGTCAGTTTATGGCGGGACGCTCCAGCGAACCGCCGACGTTTCTCGATCGAATTCGAGACGAAGCCGCATATTGGGGCAAGTCGATCGGCGTTCGATACGGCGAACCGTTCGCGGCGCGCGAGACGCTGGGGCTCAGCGGCTTTCGCTTCTTGGTTTGACCCAGTCGGCAAAGTTCACCCGACCGGCAGAGTCCAGCAATGCAAGTTGCCGTCATCGAACCGATGCAAATTCACCGCGCATCTTGAACAACCCGAACAATGCGGGAGCCAGGAATAACTGTGCGCGTTGGTGGCAATTCTGACGAATAGTCGCCTGGCCGTTTGATCCTTTCAAAAATGCGCGGTCGATGAATAGGTTCGAGCCTCCCAATCAGTGTACGGGGATCGTTCAGGACGTAGCGGTAGCGAAACAAAGGACACAAATCATGGTTATAAGAAGCGTTTTCGGTGCAGCGGCTCTGGCCATTTGTACCATGTTGTTGACCCATGCATCGGCCCAGGATCAAGTTGCCGCGCCTCAGGATGCCGCCTCCGCGCCTCAGGATGCTGTCCCCGCCCCCGAGGTCGCCGCCCCCATGGCCCAAGACGCCGTGCCCATGTCACAGAACGGCGGTTGTGGTTGCCAAGGCAATCAAAACTACTCGGTGACGGGCTGTCTGGGTGGCCAAGAGATCACTCAAGGCGCGGCCGAACTTCTGTGGAACGGCTACTGCGAGGGGGACTGCAGAACGGGCACCAGTCACTACCAGCCTCACCATGGTCGTGGTTGCCAGTGCCGTACCTGTTCGGCCGCGCAAGGCTTTGGCGGCGGTTTTGGTTACGGGGCCAATTCGGGCTGTGGATGCGGTAACGACGGCGCGTTCACTGGCGGATGCGGGTGCAGCACCGGATGCGGCTTGGGCGGCCGATCGCTGCGCGGCCGAACTTCGGACTGTGGATGCGACGGCGGATGTCGGCGAGAAGCGGGTGGTTTGTTGAATCGCGATGGTGGATGCAGTCGATGTGGCTCGTTGTTTTCTCGAGCGGGCGGGAATTGCGGAACCGCCTACTCCGCTCCATCGACAAACTGCGGATGCGACGCTGGTTGCGGCGATTCGGGACGCAGTGGATGCGGCAGTTTTCATGGCTTCGGATTGCTGTCGCACGGTCGCCGAAACCCCAATAGCTGGGACGACATGTGTGGCAAGGACTACTGGGCCGGTTGCGGCTGTCACTAAACTGCGCTCGATGCCAGCTACCCACGCCTAACTGCAAGGTAGTGGGGGAATTCGATGTGGGACGGGCCTTCGTTGACTGTCAGATGTCGGGCAGAGAATACCCGGCCTCTACAGCAAATGACTCCACTATCGGCAGCAGGCGGCAGTTGACGCTCGGCGGCGAAGACGATAGAACACTTGGTCAGCCTTCCTGGGCCATTCGGGAAGGCTGTTTTCGTTTGGGGAAAGCACCTTCCTGACGATTGCATCGGGTTCGTGGCCGCTTTCTTGACCGGGACTCAATGTTTGATCCGACTGTTCGAATTCATCCGACAGCCATCATTGAAGACGAAGTGGAGATCGGCCCCCACTCGGCGATTTGGGATAGCGTCCACATCCGTCGCGGGGCGCGGCTAGGTCATCACTGCATCGTCGGCGGAAAGACGCTAATTGCTTACGGCGTTCAAATTGGCGACTTGGTGAAAATAAACTCGAACGTCTATATCTGTCACGGTGTGACGATCGAT
>CAWDMH010000025.1:0-18322 GCA_963803365.1 uncultured Planctomycetaceae bacterium | reverse complement strand
TCGCCGCCTCCAAATCCTTCAATAACTTACAGGCACTCAGCAACCTCAACTAAAATCTCACTGTGGGTAGATTTGTGGGGAGTCTTTGACTCTCGCTCAGTACGCGGAGGTCAGTAATCATCCGCGCATTTCATTGCAGGACCTGATTTTTGTGGACTGCTGCTAAATGGGCAACTGCAATGGGGTCTTCCACGACGATCTCGGGAATGTGACGGACCTGCTTGATACTGAGTAACGTTCGACTTCACTCATCGGTTCCTATTGACGGACGTGACTGGAAAATATTGTAGAGGGTAGATTCGGGGAGTGGGTGTGGGTGCCGTTGTGGTTTCGAATTTGGTTAATCCTCGAGACGGGTTCGTTCTCCTATTTGTTCAGCTTCGCGTTCATATGATGCCGCAGCTTCTCTGAGGCTGGCAGCTAGTCGATGGTAACCATTCATCTCTACCTCCTCAGCTTGCTTTCGATAATGGTTCGCCAGCTCCCGTTCAGGTTTCCCTTTTCTGATCTACAAAGTGAGCACCGCGAGAATTGAATATTTCGATTTCATAGCCAAGGCGAAGATCGGCTGCATCCTTTGCATTTAGGACAGCAGCTGCTGATCGGTGGATCCATAGGCCGTCTGGATCTTCCGGAGAGTAGAACAGGACTTTCCCGATTTCTTGCATGGCAATCTTAAGATGACCGCTTTCGGAGCAGTTTGCTTTCACCTCATCAAACCAAGCATTTAGTGTGCCCCCATCGAAAGTCCCATCCTCTTGAGTGCCGGGCACTGTTTTCCACTCCATGAGGAGTCGGTAGGCGTTTTTAGCAATCGCTTGCTGTTCGTCTGTAAGATTCTTGGCTGCTGCGTCATCTTTGTCAGATCTGAAGACGGCCTGGATGATTTCACAAAAGAAGGCTGGTTCCTTAGCAAGCTTTTTCTGAAGTAGGCTAGGGAAGACCCCAAAATTGCCATCAAGAAGCGCTAAAAAAGTCCATTCAATTTTAAATAGATCATTTTGGGTTGTGGTCGGATGACTCTGAGTCTCTTTATGAGTAGGACAACCGCGTGGGTGTCCATAGATTGAAGCGAGTCCGGCGATTCCCTTAAAGCCTGGAGAACTCTAACCACCTGCTCATTCTCAACCGGCCCTTTGCTGTAAATCAACTTCTCAAGCGCCTGGATTGCGGCAAGGACTCGATCAACTCCCAGTAGGCGATCGATTCCGAGCGCTAGCTCATCATCATTGGCGTCATAAGGATTGGCGTGGGTCTTGCTCCAATAGTTACCTTCCTGGATCTCCCAGTAACTCTTTTGCTCGCGACCACGTTTCGACAGTAAACGGGAGGTATGCGAGAAGCGCGGCTTTCTGATCGCTGATCCACGTGGTCATATCAACACCGTCAAGCCACTGCCACCCTTGTGTCCTAAACTTGCCTGTAAGGTAGCCTACCGCAAATTGAACGTCTGCATTAGACTCTGATTCAAATAACCCTGGAAGTATTTCTATCTCGTCCGCGGGTGTCGCCATCGCCCCAAAAGGGAAGCCGACCTGACCCGGCGAAGGAACTGTCTTTGCAAACTTAATGACGGGTTGGACACCTCCCAGCAAGTACACTTCCCGAACAGCCGCCTTCCGACGCTCGTAGAACTCTCCGCCTGCTCAACGTAATTGTCCGTTTTCTCGTAAAGATAGAAATCACGTTGGCCGAAGAGTCTCCGATGTTTATAAGATGGCTCTTCCGGTTCCAACCGGTCGGCGACAGACGTGATCTGGTCTCGTTCCTCAGAACCCAAAGCCCAATTGGCACCTGCGAATTTTCTGTGCCTTGCGACGAACTCCGTCAGTTTCTCCCATATAATCAGTCGTTGCGAGGCAATGAAACAACTTCCTCGGAGCCTAAATAACTGGTCAGTTTCTGTCGCGCGGTGAGGGGCAGCTGGTTCAAATGATCAATGAGTGTCGCAATTTTTGAGCGATCCTTAATCGCTTCCATAATCGCCATCTCAGCATAAGCTGCTATCTGCTCCCGATACTCCCTGTTTGTGACGCCCTCCGACCAATCTGCAGGGATCGTTCGCCTCCAGATCGGCTTGTGTGACGTCGTAGAAGTCTGGTGTCTTTGCGGCAGCAGATTCAGTAGCAGCTTCCACGCAACCTCAGGCTGTTCCTTTTGTAGGGTGGCAACCGCCGCCACCCTTTTTGCGTTCGACGCCACGGTCTGAGGAAACCACGGCAATAGAATTGTCCAGAGAGAGTTTGCCGGTCTATTGCCCCAGTTACCCCCCGGGTCCCGCGCAGCAAGTTCGCCGAGAATAATAATGACACGCGTCAGGTGTTCTTCGTCCAGCGATAATTCGATGCCGACAGCAGATCGGTCAGGCTCCGGCAAAATCCCGGGCCTTCCTGCGCGAAGAGATCATCGAACGGACATGGATCACTACCCAATGCGTTCTCTGCTGCGTGGAGGAATTCTTTAGGAGCTGCTTCTGCGAGCAGGGGCAACACGTCGTTCAAACTTCCCCACAGTTCCCAGTCCGCTCCTTCGAGAATTGAACGAACGGACCATCGAGCCGTGGTCTCTGCCTTCCCGTATGAACAAGACTTAAGGTATTCGGGATAGCTGCCCAGAACGCTAAAGTTTCAGCCAAACCTCTCCGTAACTGGTGCGAGTGTTTCATCACCTTCCCGTGCATACTTGCCGCGTAGCGCCGGTCTGGAGCTAACTCGAAGTGGGGATTTCGCTCAACCAGCACATCAACCGCAAGCTTCTGGAGGCGGTCGAGATACTCATCAAAAATTCTTGGCCCGGCCTCTTTCCATGACTCCAAACGTTCCGCTATCTTCCAGCGTCCGTCCTTCTGCTTAATGGGAGTATCAGGAAGGAGAGAAGCTTCCCTTATAGAGGAAATCCATTGATCGCTGTCTTTAATCATGTCCTTCAATTCAGCTCTCGCAATCGCGTCGCGGTCGCCTTCCACTCTTTCATCCCATGCTCCGAGAAGAGACGCCAACATCAAAGCATCGGCGTGCTCTCCCTTCAACAAGTCTTCCTGATTTGCTTTGGATTTCATTTCTTTTGGCTCAACTTGTTGAGATCCCAAAGACGATTGTCGCACCTCCGATGAAACAGTTTTGATCTCTGGTGTAATTGCTTCTAGTATTACGGTCTCCGCATTTTCTTCGAGGGCCATTTGAGAATGTTCAAGATCGTCTAGCACTTCGTGGAGGCGACCCTTAAACGCTGGAAAGGAACGGAACCTTTTGACCAGTACATGCTCGAAACCCTTATCAAAGAGGGGGCGGAGTGACGCTGACGGGATCTGATCAAGCGCTAGTTTGGCGGAGGCGCGCTCGTGAGGCTTCAAGTCCTGATGATCGACCAAGTGTCCGGGTACATCACCTGTCATAACGTAAAACAACAGTCCACAAACCTGGGAAATGTCAGATTCAACATTTCGTTTACTGCTGTCACCTATTTGTAATTCTGGCAGGTGGAGGAACCGATTACCGAGCTGTTGTCCATCCGGAGTTAAAGGAGATCGCGCTGTATCCTCTCCGTTGAATGACTACCCAAAATCGATGAGAACGGGCTCGTTAATATTACCTGCGCGAAGGATGATATTGTCCGGCTTTATATCCCGGTGAATGAAGCCCTTTTGATGACAGAACCACAACGTATCTGCAATCATAATAAGGAGACGAACGGCATCGTCAGGTGGCACACGTCCTTGATTCACCCGCTCCTATAACGTTTGCCCCTCGACATAATTCACCACAAAGTACAACGGTACTCCCAAATCGGCGTACTATCGGTGTTGGACTTGATGACCCGGGGTATTGCAGGGTGTTGAAGTAGCCGGAGGGCTTGCACTTCACGATACATTCGCTGGCGCCGCTCGGCATCGTCTTGCTTTCGTAATACCTTTAATACGTACTCCTCATCCGTGTCGCCTCGTCGTTTTACGACCCGAAGTTTCTCCTTGCCCACCGCCGGGTAGCTGCCAGAGTTTTTCCCAATTCGCATCCCACGGTTTTCCTTTTCCTTTTGCCACTTGATACTGAAGTTTACTAAATGCTCACAACCTGAAGTTGCTTGAGCTCTTGATGGTCCGTGTGTTGCGAAGGTTTCTAGACTTTACGCTGAAAAACTCATCGCCGCTTAATCTCAAATACGACTATAAATCATCTCTCGTTGTTTAACTCAGTTCGCTTGCCTTTTTGACCATGCCTGTTTGAGTATTCTCAGAATTTAGCCTTGGTAATGACTTGGCAAACTTGATCTGAGGAATCAAGGATATGAATCGCGAAGGCTGTTTGGATTTCTTCAGGAATACGGTCGCCGTATAAAAGGCCTCCATGATGGACTGTACTCCCCACTGATCTTGTTCATAGGCAATATCCCATATTTCTTTTAAACGAAGTAGTTTCAGCCCAGGCTCACGTACCGTAAAAAAGACATCGCTCAAGAACCTACCAAAGGTGGTAGTTTCGCTGAAGGGCCAGCCGGTGATCCCTGCCAGTTCACCTAATCTGGTAATAAACATCTTTAAGAAGTCGGCAAACGAATCTCCTACCTTTGATAATAATCGTGCAGGTTGCCGGGACGCGACAGCAACTCCACGATTGGTTCCACGTAATCGGAATAGAGATGGTCGTCATGGTCGCCGCGTGCCGCTAGAGTATGTAATTCATTCCAATCCGGCTTCCCGGTGTGGTGTTTGAAATCTAGTAGTTTGGTCGGCGAAGATGTCGTCGGGGATCAGAAAAGATTTTATGCGATTGTAAGCCTTCTCAAACTCAACGATGGTTTGATACCTTGAATCCGGCTCATATTGAATTGCCTTTTCGATGATTGTATTAAAATCGGAGGGGTGTATAATATTCTGATCGCGTCCAGTGAGAACAAAAGTAAGAAGTTTGCCAAGGGAGTAAATATCACTCGTTCTGAGGCGTTTTTCAATTTGTCTCGTTGCTCAGGTGCAACGTAATAGAGCTGACCATATCTAGCCACTATCGAAGTTGTGTAGTTCGAAAGTGTGCTAAGATCCTTCCATTCCGAAGTCGCAAACTTCAACGTGATCATCATCAAAGACCAAAACATTGGTAGGCGCAATGTCACGATGCAAAATGTTTTTTGAATGAGCATAACCCACTGCGGCTAAGACTTGATCAAATATCGTGGCCCGCTGCTGAAGTGACAGGTTCGAGTTATGTCTTTTTATGTATTTGTACAACTTCGTATCTGCCTTTAATGTAATGTGGCGATAGTTCACTCACGCACTCATAATCAATCAACTGAATAATGTTAGGGTGGCCAGCAAGCTTTTGCATCAGCCTATTTTCGCGTTCGGAACCTGTGAGCATATTTCTCCTCCAGTTGTTTTACGGCAACGCTTCTGCCTGTATTCTTTTTTTTGTAGTGTGTAACGATCGGAAAAAGCCATGGCCTATAGGGCCAACATGGACGTAATTAGAGAGAAATTCAGGGTCTTTATAAATCGGACGATCAAACTTCCATCAATCATGGAGTCATCAGCGGTTTGCGCGTCATCGACACTTCTTGGCTCTCCCGCCCCAACGTGAGATTCGAAGGTTTGCTCTCCTGACGTTTGCTCTCCTGACTGGGCAATTTCGAGACACTGCTCTCTAAGTAGGCGTCATTCGCCTCTGTGAAGTTCTTAAAGATTCGTCCAGAGCGTTGTTGATTTTCTAGCCATCTCTTGGTCGTGGCCAACTATCGTACGCCTGAAAATGAGCAAAGTCCGGCTTTTGTTTTCTCCGCCACTCTGCTTCAAGGCCATCCCAAAACTCTGGAGTGTCATGTCCAAACTCGACAAGCATTCGATTCTCTTGATGCGCAGTTCCCAACATCTGATCGCGCGTCGGTTGGGAAAGTTGTGCTCGCCAAGCATCTAACCGCCGTGCAAGTTCAGCCAACAGGTCTTGTCGCTCCGCATTCGAAAGGTGGTCGACCGCTGCAGCCTCGTCCGGTGAGGCAGAAGTGCACTCTCGATCAAGGTTAAAGGAATTAGACATTGCGTAGATTTGCCTCTTGTCGGACGCAACTTTTGAAGACTATCAACCTGCGCTGATTGAAATCAAAGATAAACGCAATAAACCATCGTAGGTCGATCACCAAATCACGATTTCATCATTCGGAAAATTTCCAGCTTTTTCATTGCGGCGAACTGGTGCTCTTCGGTTGGGTGTGCGTAACGCAAGACCATCTGTATGCGAGAGTGTCCCGACATCGTCGCAAGTGTAACCAAATCGATGCAGCCATCGCTGCGCGTGTGGCCCAGGTATGTCGAAGGTCATAGAGTCGGAAGCGCGAAATCGCAGTTTCGTTTGCCTCCGCTCTTATTCGGTTTATCCGTGCGAGCGTGGCGACATGAGCGGCATTCACCTTCACGATCGGCTGGTCAGTTGCGCGACCGGGAAAAACAAAATCGCCTTCTATCTTCTCAAGGCGTCTTGACAAAACTCTGGTGGCCTTCTCAGTGAGTGGCACCTTGCGTCTGGCCGCTTTTGTCTTTCCGAACGGGTTGAGATAGCCTGTTAAATGAACGTTGCGCGGCGAATGCGGCAAACTTCGTCCGGCCGCATCCCAGTCTCAAGCATCATCGTCGCGATGTCTCGCAGGGGCTGCGACGCGGCGAGAAGGTAAAGCTTTTCTTCGTCGCCGGTGAGGACGCGCATCTGCTCGTTGTCTTCGTCAAAAAACTTGACCTTCCTAACGGGATTCTTAGGAACCGTATCTTCAAAGCGATCGAAGAGAATTTTCAAGCATGCGAGTTCACGATTGATCGTCGCCGGCCTTAACCGCCGACCGGTCACTTCACTCTTTTTACGCGCGCGCGAGTCCTGAACTTCTCAACCGTCTCGGGAGTGATGCGATCCAGTGGCGTCGCGCCAAAGAATCTCTTCAGAGCCTTGCTGCTCACTTCGTAACGGTGGTGTGTGCTCGGGCGCGCCGCGTGCTGATGTTCAGACCAGGTGAGAAATTCCTTGAGCGCGGCGGCGAACGTCGGCACTCGCTTCGGTTTCTAAACCGACCTCACCCTTTGCCAGCTTGATGCGATAAGCAGATTCAATGTCGCGAGCTGCCTTCCGGCTGCGCGTCTTTGCGGGTCTGCGTATGCGCCGGCCATCAAAGATGAATTCGATACCAATACGAACCACCACGCTTGTAAATTGCCATGAGCTTTCCTTCCCTTTTGCCGCTGTTACTTCTTGGCGGCATTTGTTGCGAGCCACGAATGTCCGTTTGACGCAGCAACTTCTATACCAATTTGAGGCTTCCCGACAAGGCCTTTTCTTCGATCAGCGATGCGCGTTTCGTTGGACCGAAATACGCCTTGCAGCGACGAGCGCGGACGGTCATCTGATAATGGAGATTGATGTTGTCGGGCAAGCCGCGCCGCCGTGCAAGAGCGCCACGTCATCTCGGTTGCGGGCTCCAACATAATCGGCATTATCAAACGCCCGGCGTCTATCGAATTCTCTCTTGATATCTCCTTTGCGCTCGCGTGGTCGGCGCGCATTATTCCGGCTCCGGGGTTGAGGGTTTCCAAATGAGTTCGAGCGCGCTCTTACCAGGCACACTTTTCTCCAGAAATTTTGGGCGTCACTGGAATTTCTGGCCAAGTGTCGCGTCTTTAGCAAGTGGCAGGTGATGAGGACGAAAATACGTTAGTGCATGACTTAGGGGCAGACAAGATAGAAACGATTTTCGAGCGACCGACATCAGCCCAATCGCCTTCAATTCAACAGGTTAAGACTTAAGCAGGTTAAGCTAATCTACTTAACCATCTTTAACCAAAAGCGACAATAACATGATCTGGAAGGACTTGCGGCTTAACCTGTTTGCGATTTTTCCGAGGCGAAGGAGAATCAACGATTGAGCTTGAGAAAAGTAAACCAAATGCTATTCAAACCGAAGGTGTTTGGCTTCAATCCCTACACGGACCAAGTGCCGGCCATCAAACAGATTATTTAATAGTTTTTGGACAGGAATGAGAGAAGCTGCCAGTCCTCCGTATGTTGTTAGACGAGCTGCGTTGCGCGCCCGCCGACGAGAAAGCTGCCGGAGTTCAACCGCCTCCGCAGCCGCCGCCCACCCAGAAATTGGCAGAGAGTCTTCAGACCCGATCCAAGTACTGTTGCTGAAGCGAATCCGCCAGGGAGAAACGGGTTTTCGCATAGGAAGTCTCAGTCTGGAGATCTAATGCAGGAAGCACTGGCAGAGGCTCGCGCCGGACGGGTCGGCATGTGGGAAACCCTAGTCAAGCCATCGCTGCGGGAACGCGCGCCGAAGCGCGCAAGAGATCGCCAGTCTGTCTGAAGCGCAGACAAAAACCAGAAGGTCAGGAATTCGCTTATGGGCTCGCGGGAGAAATTCGTGATCAACTGTTGGCGGCAGCCGAGGCTGAGGAGCGAAAGGCTAAGCTTAAAGAGACTCATTCGCCGGCGTTGCTCCTCGGAAAATGGCTTCGCGCACGACGACGAGGACATCGATCTCGATAGCCGATGTGGTGGGGGGTGTGCATGGTGCACAAGATCCCCCTGTGATGATTTGCACACAGGGGGGTGTTCGTATGGTACGAACACTTGGGTGTCACGTGTGACATACAGGTGGTCGCGCGCGTGGCACCGACGAGGCACTTCCGACTCCTGTTTCCATGCCGATTCTCGCCCTGATTCAACGGCTACCGACGAGAAGGCCGACCATCGTCATTGGCACATCAATTGATGGGCGCAACGGCATGGAAATATTCAGTGATGCATTGAATGAGATCGAAGCTTTCACAACTTTACAACGCCTCGCATGGGGGCTTAACGAGGTCAGTAGTTAACGTTTATCCGTACCTTTTCTTCGCGCAGAGTGCGCCGCTCGTCTTCCCGTTCGCCGATTCGGACGCAGGGTTCTAGTCAGGGATGAAGACTTGAAGGCTTACCTAGCGAGAGGCAGTGAACGCGAAAGCAGGTCTGCCTAGAGTAGTCGCTCTTTAGCACGCTCCCGTGTGGGCGCCGGTGACTTGCCCCAAGAACCACTTGTCGAAGCCGCTACTTCCCATTCGTTCACAGCCAGTGTGGCTGCCGACAATTCTCTGTTGCGGCAAACGCTGAAACCCACTGATGGTCTCAACGTGTCACCGGCCCACTTAATTATTCAATACTCCTTGCGAACATCTGCGCGAGGCCGGGCTCAATGTCTTTCACTCTTCCCCTCAGGTTGTCGTTATCGCGAAACACACGCGTGGTCTGTGGCGCGATGGCGCTGATGGCAGCGGCGGCGACGATCGCGAACTTCCATCGTAAACCGCGCCCTTGGCAGATTCACGAGGTACCCATCGCGTTCTGGGCTTGGCGCAATCAATCTCCCACTGAAAAGGACGTGCGAGCGGCGATTGAAGCGACTCATGCTCGCGCTCTTTTTCTCTGCGCGCCGGACAGATTGATTATCAGGATAAGAAGCTGCGCCGCATTCGGGCCGCCACGGGATCGCTACCGACCGGAATTGATCTGGCATCTTGTCTATAACGGGACACGTTCACTTCTCGCGCAACTGGAAACGGTTAATGAGGATGAACTGGCATCCACGATCGCGGTGGCATTTCAAGAAGACATCAGCCGAGCCGAAAAGGTAGCACGCGCGCATCGTCGGATTGCAAATCGATATTGATGTGCCGACCCGACTGCTGGGCAGTTATGAGAAGACGCTGAGGGCATTGCGGCGTCAGCTAAAGCCGGGAACGCAACTGTCGATTACGGGCCTGCCAACGTGGATGCAATCGTCCGAACTGCAATCCACTCTGGCACAGGTTGATTTCTGGGTCCCTCAATTCTACGGCGCTGAGATCCCCGAGCGGGTCGATCAGATTATGCCAATCTCTTCACCAAAAAACCGATCGTTTCGTCGATAGCGCAAGCGTGCTCGACAAACCTTTTTACGCGGGGCTCTCGGCGTACAGTTGTCCCTGCTTTACAACGCTGCCGGATCTTTGATCACTTTGCGTGGTGTATGGATCCGGCAACTATCGCCGCCGATCCTGATCTCGACCGATCGATCAAAGACCTTTCGAAGAGTCAGCCAAGGCGGGAAGCGAGTGGCGTTTTGCGTATCGGGCTCGCGCAGACGGATCGACCGACGGTTTGGTATCATATCGGCGAACTGCTGGTGTGATGTTCAAGTACCGAATCACTGAGGGCGTCAGCAAGGATCGTTCGTGAGCTCGCGGGGGACAAGCTGCTTGGCATCTGTGTATTTGGGCTGCCCGCATCCGACGATCCGTCGACGCTAAAAACGCAGAAAAGTTGCGACCGCACTCTCAGATCGCGATTGAGCGCGAACATCCAAGTCCGATTCAAGCGTAGCGAGGCGGAGGATCACTCTTGGCTGCTTGAGATTGAGAACGCCGGGACGGCGAGTCGGTCGCTAGCTCGGGTTGACGTTGACGTGGATGTCGGAACGATCGAAGCGATCACTCCGGAACGCGGCGAATCCGCGGAAACGATCTGTCACTTACTAACCCCAGACAATACACCTACTTTTGCAGCCTGTAGCCCACGTCGCGCCAACATGATTCGTGTCAACGCAGCGGGTCTTCGCCCTGTCAAATGCTCAAGACGACGCTTGTCTTTATGACCCGGCCTCCGCAGGTCTTATCGGTTTCAGTCGAGACGCAAACTGACGCTGGTGATCGTTATTTCGATCGGACCTGAGGTCGAAGTTTTGGAAATGGAGTGAACCAATGAAGAGGAAACCAGCCGCGAGTTTGCCGAAGAGCATGCAGCTATTCATTACCATAGGGCTGTCGCTGATCGCTGCGGTTGCGACCGCGATCAATTGCGCGTGGCCGGGCACTTCGCATTCAGTGCGCTTCAATGCCTATCAGACTGAGCGCGAAATTGGACGTTTGCCGCCGCTGCCGACGATGGCAAACGGGATGAACGAGGCCCGGCAGTACTGGGAATTAGACGAAGACCCGGTCGAAGATGATTCCGTTAACGTAGATCCGGCGAAAGAAGTCGACGGGCTTTGGGATCGCGGGGAAGCTGCCGAGAAAGACGGCAACCTGCGTCTTGATCGAGAGCTGCTGAGCGATTATCTCAAGCGCACCGAACCGGCGCGTGACGGTTGGACCGGCTACACGAATCGTCAAGAGAGGCGTAACTCAGCCAGGGACCGGCTGGATGCAATGACTGCGCTGGATCATGGGTCGAGCGCGTTCGCTGTGAAGGCATATCTCGATGCGCGCGTCTTCACGATGCCGACAAGCCCGTTGCTGAAGATGTGAAGCACGCGCTCGATCTCGTTCCAGCCGATCTGAATCTTAAGGACAACGTTGCTTATCTGAGGGCCGCCGAACTCTATAGGCAGGACAAATTCGACGAGTCCGCTAAGGTGTTTGCCACGATGTCCCGACTCTATCCTCACTCGGAAAAACGCGAGGCAGCGCTTTTCATGGCCGCGTTAGCGACGATGAAGACGAGCGTTGCTTACATTCCCGCGAGTGGAAATTCATATGGCGTCGATGACTGGAATAAGCCGTTTACCGATCAAGCGTGGCGCGATGCATTTGAGGCTTTCCAGAAAGTGATCGACGCATATCCTCACGGAAGATATTTCAATGATGCCCGAGCATGGCAGGCTTATTTGCATTTGCGGGCGCACGATCTCGCCGCCGCGCTCGCCCAGTACTATCGTCTGCTAGCGGACAACCGTGACGAGAACGCGCGAACCGAGGCAGCGTTTTCGTTGACCCTGGTGCGATCGTCAGCGACCGACGACGAAATGACGCGTGTAGAAAAAGAACTTGAGAAGGAGCCGAACGCCGCGCTCGCTTACGCCTATCACAACATCTACAACTATTCGATCGATCCGGGCCCCGCCGAGCCGCCTTACAACGAGGAAACGATCAAAGACAACAGGGGCCAGGTCGATTACGAGGCACAACGCCGCAGAGAAGAAGCATCGCGTCGAGACTGGGAAAACAAGCGGGCTGACATTAGCCACAAAGAGCTGCTGCGTACGCTCGAATTCTCGAAGCGCCTGATCGTGAACTATCCGAAGTTGTCTGTAGGCGGCGCCTTCGCCTTGCGCGCAGCGCAGACTAGTGAAGAACTCGAAGACAACAACGGGGCAGTGCAATTCGGCCGTCGCGCCTTGCAAAGTCGACTCGGTGGCGATGACCGCGCCCAGGCGCTCTGGACCGTGGGAGTCGCAGAACACCGCCTTCATCATTTTGAGGCTGCGCGAAAGAGTCTTTCTGAGTTGGTGCACGACTATCCAAAGAGTCAATTAATTGAAGGCGCGCGACGCGAGTTGGCCATGATTGCTGAGGACGCAGGTGATATTGATGCCGCCCTCGAACAATACATCGCGCTCAACTACCGCATTGACGAAGCTTACCTCGTTGACTATTTGATGACGCCGGAACAACTTGGAGCCTTTGTTCAAAAGCATCCTGATTCGCCACGACAGAATGAGTTTACTTACGCCCTCGGCGTGCGTTACTTGCGCGACAATCGTTGGGATGATGCGCGCAAGACTCTTGCTCGTGTGCAGACCGATCGTAATGTTCGCTACAACTATTATTGCAGCACCTGTGATTGCGACGGGAACAAGACCGTCAATTGTAACGATCCCAAGGTCGGTGATTTTGAAGTCCACGAAAACGGGACGGTGAAGAAACAAATTCCGCCAGGACTAGTAATGCGAGACGTGCAGACGGCAAACGACTTGGAGGCCTTGCAGGGAACCGCAGATCGAGCCGTGGGTGACGAAGCTCGGGCCGAAGCGCTCTATCAATACGCAAGCTACCAATACGAAGCGAGCAGTCTGCTCTTTTATAATCCGCTCGCGTCGCCCGGCTACTACAACCTGGGAGAGTTCGCTGGCGAGGGCAAGTATCGGGCAACAGGCGAATCGCAAATCCTCTTTAATGCTCAACAACAGCATGACCGGCTCGCGCGGGCCCTCAAAACTTACTTGCAAGTCGCAGAGCAATTCCCACATACGCGGGCCGCGCGCGACGCTCTCTACACCGCGGCCGTTTGTCATGAGCGGTTGTCGAATTACAACCCTTACTGGCGAGAGATTTATGAGAAGGGCCTGCACGCGGGCGCGCGAATGGTCGCGTACGCTGATGTGAAGGCGACGTATCCGAATTATCAATTGCCGCACGGAACGTATGGATGGCAACCGTCAACGCGAACAGTCAACGACGGGCCCGGTTGGGCAGCGGCCCCAAAACCGCTGCCCCGTTTGACAAGAACAGCAAGAGCGAAACTCTTTATTAGGCTTTTCAAGGATCGTTTGTCCTCTTTCTGGAATGAAAACGGAAGACGCTGGCTGACTGAAATCTTGATCGTCGCTGGCCTCCTCGTGACCGCCCGCATAGCCAGGCGAAATCACAGGCGCTTGCGCGCGCGGATTATGCGACAGCGAATCGAACAAGCCCGCCAAGTTGTTAGTTATCCGTGGTTCGAAATGTTTTGGATCGATCCTGTACAGCCGAGTCGTCGTCAGCAACTCAAGAACTTGCTGCGGGAGAAACGGCAGGAGTTCATAGAGCTAGCGCGAGACCGGCGCTGCCGGCCCGTGCTGCTGAGGAGCATCCTGTCGGATTCCGTCTTGACGGGACTCTCTTTGGCTTTGCTTCGGACACTGTGGTCTGGATAGACATCAGTGAGCTAACGCCGCGATCACGCCTCAACTCCGGAAAGCTATTCAACGCCTGCTACTTGAATTCTACTAAGCGACCTGCCATAATGCGTGTGGCAGATTGCCACTTGGAGTCAAGGAGCAGAGACAATGACACTCGCGAAGGCAAAAAAGGTGAGCACGGCAGAAAAAGACAGAATGCACTTTCGTCTAAATCCCGACATTAAGGCGCGGGTGGCTAGGGCTGCAGCCATTACTGGCCAGGGGCTAACTGATTTCGCCGTCTCTGCGCTCAGCGAAAGAGCCAACGAAATTCTGGAGCAACACGATACCGTGACGCTTGATGCCGAGGACTATAGTTTTTTCCTTAAATCGCTGGACCGCAGCAGGAAACCTTCGAAGTCGTCTCGCGATGCTGCCGCGCGCTACCGGCGAGGCCGACGGGAAGGTGTGAGACATCGCCTTGCTGGTTGAACCCATCTCCAGAAGTCACGCCCGGAAGCGTTTCGACTGTGGAGATAAAGAAGTCACACGCTTTCTACAGGAGCAGGCTCTCCAGGACCAGGAGCGGGACCTCAGCCGCACGATGGTTCTGGTCGACGAGCAAGTCGAGCCCCAACTGCATCGTTGGATATCACACTCTGTTAATGGCTCAAGTGAAACAGGAAGAAATACCTGGCGACCGCCCCCGCATCAAGCGCGCCATCCCTGTAATCCTCCTCGGGCAACTGGGTATCGATCGAGAATTTCAGGGTCGGGGCTATGGCGAGTTGATGCTGATGGACGCCCAGGCGCGAGTTGATGAAATATCAAGGAAGACGGGCGTTCGCGCGATGATGCTCGATGCCCGAAATGAAAGGCTCGCTGTCTGGTATGAGAGATACGACTTCGTTCGCATTCCTGATCAGTTCCGCATGTTTAAGAGCATTGACGCCATCCGCGCACTGAAACTGATCGAAAATCGCTGATGAGGGAAGTTGATCTCGCTAAGCTGCAGGTGAACGATGCGAAACAATCGAAAGAGACGACCGACGCATCCCGGCGAAATTCTGCGCGAGGATGTCTTGCCGGCGGCGGGGTTGACGCAAGATAAGCTCGCGAGTTTGCTTGGCGTCTCGCGACGCACTGTGAGCGAGATACTGCACGAGCGCAGGCCTGTTACGACCGACATGGCGCACCGCTTGGCGCGCGCGTTTCGGCACGTCGCCGGAGATGTGGTTGGGCCTACAGCAGGATGTCGATCTCTGGGATACGCATCACGCTCGAGGCGCAGAATACGAGCGGATCAAACGAGTCCCAACGTCGAAAGCGGCGTAAGAAAATCTTGAGATCGACTGTGGGGACTTTTGTGGGGGGTCTGGAGCGATTTTGAGTATTACCGAGTAACAAGGCCCTCCAGAAAAGATCAATAAATACGGGCCTGTGACACTCCCTGACACTCAGTGATAGAGGCCCCGGTCGAACTGCAAAACCTTTATTCATCGGTTCGATTCCGATCGCCGCCTCCAAAAACACTCGCCTTCTCAATAACTTACAAACAAACACTCTGGTCCCATAAGGTGATCTCCATGCACACTGTGGCCAAAAGTGTGGCTAGTCTGGGGCTTCTGATTATGTATTTCTACTGACAGAATGAGATGGAAAACGCACGTCAAAACGGTCCGACAAGAACAAGCTCGCTTCCTAATTAAGACAACGGGCTTGGGTAATAGAGTGTCCGAGGTGTCCGAAACTACTTTGCCATGTAGCGTTGACGCTTTTCCAGTGCTGCGAATTGATGTTCTTCGGTTGGGTGAGCGTAGCGCATGACCATATTGATCCTGCTATGGCCCAACATGGCCGCGAGGTTACGAGATCAACGCCGTCTTGCGCGGCACGTGTGGCCCAGGTATGGCGTAGGTCGTACATCCGGAAGGGAGCAACCTTTGAGCGCTTGACTGCGGCTGTTTGGGCGGCATTCACTTTGACGATCGGGCCGGCATCTTCGGGCTTCATGCCGATGGGTATGCGCCCGGGGAACAGATACTCACCTTTGAGCTTCCCGTTGTTAAGACGTTTCGACAAGACGTTAGAAACCACGTCCGTGTCTTTATCGAGGTATCCCATAGTTTACCTGTATGAACCGGAAGGCCAGCTTTGGAAGCCGGCCTCTCAAGGTTGGGCGGAAGCGTTCAGCCTCCATTTGGTTACTGTCCCCCGGCAACGGATACCCGATTAGCCAGACTGTAAATACTTCGACACCTACCGAGTCATAAGCCGGACGGCTTCAACGGCGGGCCCATGAGTTCGATGTGGTGCTCGGCCGCCAACGCGGCGAGGCGGGCCATGTCGGGGCTCGCGGCTGTCATGAACGCCTCGGCCTTGCTGATGAACGACTCGAACGGGGCGTCGGGGAAGTTGCACCCGATCATGTGGGCCGTGTCGCTCTCGACGACGAAGGTGTGGACCGCGTTGGGCGGCGTGTAGAGGAAGTCCCCGGCCGTCGCGACGAACTCCTCGTCGTCGACCACGAACCGCACCGATCCTTCGACGACCGTCTCCCAGGTGGCCCATGGGTGACGATGCATCGGTGGCCCGTCGCCGCGGGCGCAGCGCTCCTCGTAGAACTCGGGTTGGTCGGCGCCGGCCGCGTACGGGAAGCGCAGACGATCCGTCGGCGAGATCGCATACGACCGCGCCCCGTCGGCGCGTTGGATCATCGGCTCCGTCGAGAGACTGGTGGTCGCGTCGGTCGACATATGGACTGCCCCTTC
Organism: uncultured Planctomycetaceae bacterium; assembly: GCA_963803365.1. Classification (GTDB taxonomy): domain Bacteria; phylum Planctomycetota; class Planctomycetia; order Pirellulales; family Pirellulaceae; genus JANMEB01. Next base: position 1,913 of record CAWDMH010000025.1, on the reverse strand, counting down.
GTGGAAGAACTGTACGCGGTACAGGATCGTACGATGACCGTCACCAGCCCGTCAACTGGGCGAATTTCTTGGGGTGTGCGACATATTTGTGGAAGGGATTGTCATGGGCGCGTAGTGAGGCTATAATCTGAATGCTTATCATCATTCAGACAAGGAGCCTGGAACGATGCCTGAATCTCTCGCAGGGCTGGAGGAGCGGCGGCAACGGCTGTATCAGCAGTTGGCGGCGATTGGAGATTTTCGGCCGGGAATGATCTCGGTTAATTATCGCAAGTGCGGCAAGCGAAACTGCGCCTGTGCGCAGCCAGGGCATGCCGGGCATGGACCCCAGTACTTGTGGAACATGACGCAGCAGGGGAAGAGCCGCGCGCGAGAATCTGCGTTTGGGACCGGAACCGGAGAAGGTGGAGCAAGAGGTAGCTAACTACCGGCGCTTTGTCGAATTGTGTGGTGAATTAGTGCAGGTCAATGAGCAGCTTTGCCGGACGCGTCCGGTGCCCGCAGTGACCGATGAAGACGAGTTAGCGCAGCTAAAAAAAACCTTACAGCGGAAGTACAGCAGGAAGTCGCGCAAGAGTTAGAGCAGTTGCTGGGGCGCTTGCTGCGGCCCACTGGTTTGGATCTGGAAGCGAGCGAGTGGGCGATTCGGGCGGCGATGCACGAAGTTGGGGGAGTGCTGCTGGGGAAACTGCTCAACCGTGATCCGGGCAGCGCTCAGGCGGCAGTGAAATGCGCCGCTGGTCATGCCGCAACTTTGGTGGATTATCGCCGCAAAGAGGTCACTACGGTAGTCGGTCAAGTGGAGTTTCGGCGCGCCTACTATCACTGCGACCAGTGTGGCGCGGGAGTGTTGCCACAGGACCAGGTGCTCGATCTGGTAGGCACGTCGTTTAGTCCTGGAGTGCGGCGCTTAATGGGGCGCGTGGGCGGGAAGGAATCATTCAATGAGGGCCGCATAGACTTGGCGGAGTTAGCCGGGATCAAAGTGCAAACCAAAGCGGTGGAACGAGTTGCGGAAGCAGTGGGAGCAGAGATTGAAACGCTTTTACAGCGCGAGCGGCAAGTGGTGATAAACGATCAGAAAGTAGTACCACTGAAATCGGTAGCGAAGTTATACGTGAGCGTCGATGGCACGGGCGTGCCGGTAATCAAACAGGAGACTGCCGGGCGGCGCGGCAAATCGCTGACCGGCGAGGCGCGCACACGGGAAGCGAAGTTGGGTTGTGTGTTCACGCAGACGGCGGTTGATGAAAAAGGTCGTCCGGTGCGCGATGAAGTTGCTACTACTTACGTGGGAGCGATAGAAACGGCGGCGGAGTTTGGCTGGCGTATCTACGGGGAAGCTGAACGGCGCGGGCTCAGACGCGCGGCGCAGGTGATATTCAGTGGCGACGGAGCGCCCTGGGTGTGGGGCCTCGCCGCGGAACACTTTCCGGGAGCGGTCGAGATAGTGGATCTCTACCACGCCCGCGAACATCTCGCCGTCTTGAGCAAGCTGGTCTATGGGGTCGCCAGTCAGCAAGCCAAGCAATGGACCACCGCCCGCTTGTCCCAACTTGATGAGGGCAAGATTGAGTCTCTGCTCCTTAGTCTGCGGCGGCTCCGGCCAACTGCGCCGCAGACTAAGGAAGCGGTACGCCAGACCATCAGTTACTTCGAGCACAATCGCGAACGCATGCGCTATGCTGATTTTCGCCGCCAACAACTGTTTGTCGGCTCCGGCGTGATCGAAGCTGGCTGCAAAACCATTGTGGGCCAGCGCTTGAAACAATCAGGCATGCGCTGGAGCCTGCGCGGTGCCAACGCCATCATCGCACTCCGCTGTGCCCAACTCAGTGGCCGTTGGGCGGAGTTCTGGGAAATGCGTGCCGTCAGTTAGCAGCCTTCTACCCATAAATATGTCGCACACCCAA
>CAWDMH010000024.1:0-93667 GCA_963803365.1 uncultured Planctomycetaceae bacterium | reverse complement strand
AGACGCTGTTCGGCGTGCTCAGATTGACATTGCCGACCATGTGGAAGTGGTTGTGGTCGATGTACAGGACTTCGGACGAATCGTTGTCAACCAAGGTATGAGGGAAGGGCCAACCGATGATGCGACGTTCGGTAAAGTGGACCGTGCACTTGTAGTGAGCGTGATGCAACTGCGCCGGGCCGATCAACGGGACCACGCGAGGCGGATCGACGTAGTCGGCGATTTTCACTTTGGTGATCACGACGTTGCTGATTTGCGTCTCGTGCAAAAACGGCAATCCGCCTTGGACTTGTCTGGCTCGCTCAAACGCGCGCATGACTTCATCGTCCGAGGGAGGATCCAATGCGACCGCCGGAGTGCCTTGCGTCGTCGGACCGAGAATCGGCGCGCGCGCGTAACGCTCGTGGATGTGATACTCGTCTTCGTAACGCTGTTGCATGTAAGGCGTCACTGGAATCGGAATGCTCAATAAACCGAGGCTGGGTCCGGTTGTGGGGAAGCAGCCGCAAAACGTCACCGAGACGGCGATAAACAGCAATGCAGTGGCGTTGAATCTACGTACAAGCATGTTGTATCCCTTGTGATTGGACTTCTAAATTACTTATCGTGTTAAGTTGTGCGGAACTTTCGGGTTTTTCCGATTGAAACGCGATTTCCCATATTTTGATCGCCGACCCCCCATTGAAATCGCCGCGCAGATGCACTATTGTACTAGTTGCATAGTACAGGAGCGCAGAGCATGCACTTCGATATCGACCCCAGCAACGGCCTGGCAATCTACGATCAGATTGTCCGCCAAATGAAGTACGCGATCGCCGGCGGAATCCTTCGCGAAGGCGAAATGGCGCCGAGCGTCCGCGAAATGGCCAAGATCCTGGCGATCAACCCCAACACCGTGGCCCGCGCCTATTTGCAACTCCAAGCCGACGATGTTTTGGAGACGATTCGCGGAACCGGCTTGATTGTCCGCAAGGCCGCGGCCAACCGCTGTCGCCGCGAGCGCACCGAGTTGATTCAGCAGCGCCTCCGTATGGTTCTCGTGGAAGCCCAAAAAAGCGGTCTCGCCCCCGATCAGATTCGCGGCATCGTGGATCAAGAACTGCAGCACCTAGACAAAAAGAGCGAATGACATGGAACCCATCATCGAGTTCAATTCGGTTTGCAAACGATTCGGCTCCAAGGTGGTCCTGGACGACGTTTCCTTCACCGTCCCGGCCGGAGTCGTATTTGGCTTGCTGGGTGAAAACGGTGCAGGCAAGACAACTGCCATCAAAGCCATGCTTGGTTTGGTCCAGCCCAATTCGGGCAGCGCCAAGTCCTGGGCCTCGATTGCCGACGGCAGGATTTGGCGATACGCCGCCGCGTCGGTTTCGTCGCCGAGCAGCCTCAACTTTATCCCTGGATGACGGTGGACGAGATTGGTTGGTTTGCGGCCGGCTTTTACCCAGACGGTTATTTTGCCGCGTACCTCCGGCAGATCGAGCATTTCAAGGTGGCCCGCGAGAAGAAGATCGAGCAACTGTCCAAAGGCATGAAGGCGAAGGTCGCTTTGGCGTTGGCCTTGGCGCACGATCCCAAGTTGTTGATTTTGGATGAGCCCACGTCGGGCCTGGACCCACTGGTACGGCGAGAGTTTCTGGAGAGCATGGTCGACCGCGCCGCAACGGGGAAGACCGTCTTTCTAGCAAGCCACCAAATCAACGAAGTCGAACGCGTCGCGGACTACGTTGCGTTGATGCATGCCGGGCGCATCGTCGTCGTCGAAAAGCTGGACGAACTCAAGCAGCGGTTGGTCCAATTGTCGATTACCGTGCGCGAGCCGTTTGTGCCTTTGCCGGATATGAATGGCCACGTTGTGCGCAGCTACCGCGAGGGGCGTCAATGGCAAGCACTGATGCGAGACGTTTCGGACGAGCAGATCAGCCGACTGCGCGCTAACGACTATGTCGATACGTTCGAAACCAAACGCCCGTCGCTGGAAGACATCTACGTGCCTATTTGGGTAGTCCATCGACAACTTCGCACGAAGGATTTGCGGAGGAAGCGGGCGCATGAATCCGTCAACTGCATTTCGCCGGCTGATCTGGAAAGAATATCGCCAGTACCGCGCGTTTGGTTTGGTGCTGTTGGCGGTCGGGGTTGCCCTGGAGCTTTACCTGTCCGCCTCCGACGCCGCGATCGCGATGACGATGTGCGCCGGTGTTATCCCGATCATGTTTGCGTTGGCCGTGTCGGCGACTTCATTCTCCAGCGAACATGAAAACGGGACCTTCTTGTTTCAGCGAGCGCTACCGATTCGCGGACGGAAAATCGGCTGGGCAAAGATTCTCTTGGCGCTGCTCGGCGCTGTTGATGGCGGCGGCACTTTGGGCCATCTTTTTCACGCTTCATCAAGCTTCATCGGCATCCGATGCCCGGCCGTTCGAATCGTTGGCCAGTAGTTCGATCACGCTGATCGAGTTCCTGATATTTGGGACATTGATGTCGCTGATTGAGCGACGGCCGCTTTGGGCGATCGTAAAGGCCGTGGCCATCGTTTTCGCAGTGAGATTCGTGGCAGCATTTGCCGATAACCTCCTCACCGACCGCTTTGATGTATTGTCGGTTGAGCCCGTATGGCCCGCGATTACAGTGAGGATGATCGCGGGCTTGATTGGCATCGCGGCGATTGTGCCGCTGACCAAACGCTGGTTCGCAGGAGCGTCGCTGGGTTCTTTCCTTTCGTCTGGAGTTTCGAGTCGCGTACGGGCGCCGCTAGTTTATCTCGCACGCGACTCGGTGCGAACAGGAAACTGGCGCCGCCTGTTCTGGTTTCAATACCGCGGCTCTTTTTGGGCGATGTTCGCGGCAACTCTCATCGGCATCCTACTGACAGTCAGCTTTCCTCAAAAAGGCGGCGAGACGCCTGAGAACGCTTGGCTTTTCTGGCTAGTTTCTTTGGGACTCATCTCGTGGATCGGTTCGATGACGTTTCATGCCGCCCGCGAGCAACTTGCATTCTTGACCACCTTGGGCGCACATCCCCATCGAGTTTGGTTGTCACAATTATTGGCGCCGTTTGGGTTCTGCTCTGTTTTCGTCGTGAGCGTCTTCAAGTATTCGCCAACGGCATGGGCGAATCTCTCTGGAACGTCCAACGCCGAGTTGTCCCTGGCAACAATGTTCGTCCTGTTAGCGGCATTTGCCTGGAGCCAATGGTGCTCTCAAAGGTTTCGTTCGGTGCTGACCTCGTTCGCCGTATCATTTGCCTTCTCGCTGCTTGCGATCGTTTGGATCAGCACGGTCTACGCCGCTCAGTTGACTGTGGTCTGGTTCGTGCTGCCGGCGATTGTCTATCCGCTACTGGAATCGTTCGTTCGATCTGCGCCTTGGATGCGTGGAATTTCCATGAACTGGTTTTGGCTGATACCCAAAGCGATTATTGCCGCGACATTGGTCACTAGCGCAATCACATCCTACATGTTCCAAACGCCGTATTATTCCGATGCGCAAGTTCGAGACGCGGTGGCCGGTATTCCCATGTCCACGGCTCCTCAAATTGCCCGATTCGAGCAAGTTGGCGAGACGCTCATGAGCCGCTTCGCGCAATTGAGATTCAGTTACTTGGATTCGAAACGAGACGATCTTTGGGTGAAAGGCAGTCAAGGTAAGCACTTCGTACCGAAGAATCAATGGCTGAGTCTTTTGAGCTGACAGGGCGCAGCGTGCTGCTCTTGTTGAATGCCGGGGTGCTTTCACTCCAATCCCGGACTCTGGCTTCAACGATCAACCGGCGTACCAGAAGTACTTTCGAGAAAAAGCAGCGTCGATAGGCTTCACGGATCCCGGCGATGTCGAACAAATCAGTCAACGAATCCGGCAGCTCAGTATCCGGACACGCGGTGCCATCCTTAGCCATCGCCAGGCCATTCTGGTTCAACTGGCGGTGATCGCCTGGTCGCGAGACCATGACGGCAATTTGCCCGAAACATTAGCTGAACTCGGGGACCAAAGCGCGGTCGATACCATCGATCCTTTGACGGGCAATCCGTTTATCTACCAGCCAAAGGGTGTACCGACATCCGAGTTTCATGACTCCGAACTGCCAGCTTGGTTCGATCGTCGAATGCTCGATGCCAACGGCGTGCCCGCATGTCTCTGGTCGCCGTCCTGGGTAGGATTCCAGGTTTTGGACCAGGTTATATCACAAGAGTCTCAGCGAAATGCCCTACCACTCGCTGGACTAAACTTCAATGGGAATTTCGACAGTCACGCATTTTTGCTTTGTCGCCCGAGATTTGATCCGCATCCATATAGCGTATCTCTGGGGGCCGGAGCATTCTATTTAGTCAAGCTGCCGGGCGAAAATTGACCCAAGCCAGCCTCGACGACCGCTTCCGGGGTGATCTCGAAATACTCGTAGAGTTGTTGATACGGCGCCGAGCGCCAAAGTGATCCATGCCGACAAAACCGCCACCGGTTCCGATGTAGCGTTCCCAGCCTTGTCGAATGCCGGCTTCGACTGCGACGCGAGCCGTGATGCGCGGAGGCAAGACGCCGTCTCGATAGTCGCGTGGTTGTCGCTCGAACAACTCCCAACTGGGCATGCTGACGACGCGGACAGGATGCTTTGCCGCCAGAGTTTTGGCCGCCTCGAGGCAGATGTGCACTTCGCTACCGGTGCCGATCAGAATCAGTTGTGCGTCGGGCGACACTCCCAGAGGACGTAGGCGCCGCGAGGAGCGCCAGACGCCGCCGCAAACTTAGTGCGATCGAGCACGGGGAGGTTTTGGCGCGTCAGAATCATTGCCTTTGGACCGCGATGCGGAATCAAGTGGCGATAGCCTTCGGCAACTTCATTCGCATCGCAGGGGCGAAATACGACGAACCCTGGTATGGCGCGGCAGGCGGCCAAGTGTTCGATGGGCTGATGTGTCGGGCCGTCTTCACCCAGCCCAATCGAGTCGTGTGTCAGGATGTACAAAACGGGCTGTTTCATCAAACACGCCAAACGCATCGACGGCCGCATGTAATCCGTGAAGACAAAAAAGGTACCCGCAAACGGCCGCAGCCCCGACAGCGCAAGGCCATTCGAAATCAGCGCCGATCGCATGCTCGCGCACACCGAAATGAAGGTTGCGACCGTCGAATCGGCCCGGCAGCACGTCTGGCGAGCTTTCAAGACGCGTGTTGTTCGACGGCGCCAAATCCGCCGAGCCGCCGATCAGCCAGGGCAACCCTTCGGCAATCGCATTCAGGACCTTGCCGGAGGCCGATCGCGTCGCCATCGGCTTGTCTAACGCGAAATCGGGAATTGAGCCCGACCAGCCAGGTGGCAACTCACGGCGCCAAATCGACTCCAACTCGGCCGCCTCATCCGGAAACTCCCGGCGGTACTCGGTCCATCGCTCGTTCCAACGGCCAAACGCCTGACCGCCGCGAGTGCCAATTCCCTGATTAAAATCCTCGCGAGCTTCGTCGGGAACCCAAAACTTCTTGTCGGCCGGCCAGTCGTAGAATTCCTTGGTCAAGCGAACTTCCTCTTCGCCGAGCGGGCTGCCGTGCGCTGCATGAGTGTTTTGCTTGTGCGGCGCACCGTACGCGATGATACTTCGCAGAATAATAATGGTGGGACGATCCGACGTTGCTTTGGCAGCCGTTAACGCATCGAGAATGGCGTCCATATCATTCGCGTCGTCGACACCAATCACGCGCCACCGGAGCGATGTGAACTTGGCGGCGACATCGTCAGAGAACGATAGGTCGGTTTTTCCCTCAATCGTGATGTGATTGTCGTCATAAACCCAACACAAGTTGTCCAACCGAAGATGCCCGGCCAGCGAAGCCGCTTCATTTCCCACGCCTTCCATCAAATCGCCGTCGCTGCAAAAGGCAAACACGTTGAACCCGAACAAATCAAAGTCCGGTCGGTCATAACGGGTCGCCAACCATTTTGCTGCCAAAGCCATACCAACGCTGTTGCCGATCCCTTGTCCCAACGGTCCAGTCGTCGTTTCGATGCCCGGCGCTTCGCCAAGCTCGGGATGCCCGGCACAAGGACTGTGAAGTTGCCGGAAGTTTCGAATATCCTCCAGCGTGATTGCCAACTCCGCGGTCGGTTTACCTTGCTCGTCGGGTCGCCGTACACCCGCCAAGTGCAACGTCGCATAAAGCAACATCGAGGCATGCCCACACGACAGCACGAATCGATCGCGCCCCGGCCAATTCGGGTGTCGCGGATCGTAGTTGATGACCCGGTTCCAGAGTTGGTACATCACCGGCGCCAATGCCCATGGGCGTCCCTGGATGACCACTCCGGCTTTCTGCACCGCGTCCATCGACAAGGTGCGAATCGTGTTGACCGAAAGCATTTCCACGCCCGTCATTGAAGTCGACATCCGTTCTAGCTCAGCGAATAAAACCGTTTGCGTTGTAGAATCGGCCGCCAACTAATTCGGTGTGCGGCCGCCGGCGATCAAGTCAAACAAAGCTTACCGGCAAACCGATCGCGTGTCGATTGGCGAAACATTTGTGGTGGCCGCGTACCAAGCTTGACCTTCGCTGCACAAGCATCGCGCACAAAAATAACTCGGTCTTTGTAATTGCTCTGGTCATGTAGCTGACCAGTCATGATCCCGCCGGGACAAGCCCGACGGAGATCGGCTTGAGGCGCGGAAAGGCGCCTTGCGTTAGTTCCCAACATCTCTAGCCCATGCCCCACCTGGGCTCGTCCCGGTGGATTTGGGTTTGTCACCTACCCGCAAGCTGTCGGCAATCCTTCGCGCCATTCCGAACACCTCTCCACCTGGGCTCGTCTCGGTGGATTTGGGTTTGGCGCCTACCGCCAAAGCTGCCGGCAATCCTTCGCGCTATTCCGAACACCTCCCCACCTGGGCTCGTCCCGGTGGATTTGGGTTTGGCCCCTACCCGCGAGCTTGTCGTTTGATTAGCACCCAGGCTATAAGCTCAATCGAGGCTATTTCGTTTCGGCACCCGGTGCTTCCAGCGGTTCCGGCTTGAGATTGTTGATCAGGTATTCCATCGTCAGTTGCGGATACGTGCTGCCGACTCCGTGAGCAAAGTCGGGATAGATCATCATGTCAAACCGTTTGTTGGCCTTGTGCAGCGCGTCGGACAGCTTCCAGGTGTTTGTGGGGTGCACATTGTCATCGACCAGGCCGTGAACCAGCAGTAGCTTGCCTTTGAGGTTTCCAGCGTACTTGCAGCAGTCGCCGTTGGCGTATCCTTCGGAGTTTTCTTGCGGCGTCTGCATGTATCGCTCGGTGTAAATCGTATCGTAGTTGCGCCAATCGGTCACGGGCGAACCCGACACCGCAACTTGAAACACGTCCGGATGCCGCAGGATCGCTGAGGCCGCCATAAAACCGCCATACGAGTGTCCGTAGATGCCGACTCGATTGCCGTCGACATAATCTCGTTGCCGCAAATACTTCACGCCATCGGCTTGATCCTGCAGATCCTCGGTGCCCAGATTCTTATAAGTCGCCGATTCGAATGCTTTGCCGCGACCGATGGTTCCACGATTGCCGACGACCGCGACCAAGAACCCAAATTCACACATCGCCTGGCGTTGATCGATACTCGCGGGCCGGTCGGGGGACGTTCTCGCAAAAAATCGATTGGTCACATCACGCGACGCCGGACCTCCGTAGACTTGCACTACCAGCGGGTACTTTTTGTTGGGGTCGAAGTGCATCGGTCGGAATAAGTAGCCGTAGATATCGGTTGTGCCATCGTCCGCTTTGAACTTGAACAACTCCGGTGGCGTGAATCCGGCGGCGACCGCCTCGCTGAGGTCACCTTTTCCCAAGACGGCAAGCTCTTTCCCGTGATCGTCGTATAGTGCATACGCTGGCGGCGTATCGATCGATTCGTAGCGGGCCACAAAATGCTTGTGATCCGGGGCGATGTAAAACGCTGTGTAGTTGAATGGCTTATCGGTCAATTGGCGATGGTCGGTGCCGTCCAGCTTGACTCGATGCAGTTCCTGGTTCAGCGGATTGGAATCGCTGTACGCCGTGTAATACAAGTATCCGGCATCCTCGTCGAGTTGAACGATTTGCTCGCAAGGATACGCTTCCGGCGGCGACAGCGGATTGACCAACTGGCCGTCGACGCTGCGCATTTCGAATTGTTTCCAGCCTGTCTTTTCCGTCTCCCAGATGAACCGCCGATGATCGCGCAAGAATTCAATCGTGGGACTGTTGTCTTGCCATGTCGATTGGACCTCCTCAACCATCGTACGAATCTTTCCGGTGTTGATATCAATCGCCAACAAATCCAACACATTCTGCTGCCGATTTGTGCGATGAACCATCAACTCATCACCTCCAGGAATGAAATCGATTCGGTAAAGATATTGACGCTCGTCCCCGGGGATGTTTAACGTCGTCGTCTGGCGGGAGTCCAAATCGTAGACCAGCAGCGAGATCTTTGGATTCGGAGCCCCCGCGATCGGATAACGGACCGCGTTGATCTCCGTGTAGTCCGACGTGTTGCCGGTGGTCAAGTAGTAGTCACGCATCCCGTCTTCGTCGATCTTGTAAAAGACGAGTTTCTTGCTGTCCGGCGACCACCACATCGCGCGACTCTGATAGAGCTCTTCGCCGTAGACCCAGCAACACGTGCCGTACCGCAAGCGCTCCGCCCCGTCCGTCGTGACCTGGATGTCCTCGCCTTGATTCAGACCCGCTGCCTTTCCTTTCTCGGTCGGTTTGAGAATGACGTTGAAGTTGTCGTAGACCGCTTCCCAGTTTCCGTCCGGTGATTTCTCGATCGTCCGCTGTTTGGCTCGGCCCACCTGGGCATCCCACTGCATCGCGTAGGCCTGTTGGGTCCGCGCTGCATTCGATTTGCCATGTTCCTCCGTGGGAGCCGTCTTCAGCGTCGCGACCTCCATTTTGACGCGCTCACCTTGGCGTTCGAAAATCAACGCCGAACCGTCCTCGGTCCACTCGATGTCTTGAATGCCGGCATCCTTGATCAGTTTGCCAAGCTGCTCCCGGACGCTGTTCATTTGCGCGTATCCGGGCATCTCATCCAGAGTTCGCGGCGCGGGAACGGCCTCCTGGCCTAGACCAAATCGAACGAACAGAGCAACTAGCAACACCGCCAAGAGTCTTGACTTCACGATGAATCTCCAAAGATAAACGGTCGTTTGCAAATCCCGACTCGAACGCCGCCGCGACAATAGTGGGGTCATTTGCCGTAGTTCGGTCTGCCCCTGACCGACGAACAAAAAACCAACCACAATAGCTGACCTTTGTTCAACGAACCCACTACGAGCGCGGCCGCGCCATACCCGAATCGAGCCGGACAAGATATGTTACCTGTTGCTGTGCATTCTTGCGACTACCAACGACGCCGGGTGATGGGCCAATTCTAGGTAGAAAGGCCATCCCCGCAGTCATGGGTCACGCAAGGAAGCCCGACCTCCAGCAAACTACCCCACTGCGCAACGCAGGCCATCTTCGATAAGCACGATTGACCAGGAACTATTTCGATCCATGAGCAACAAACCCAAACCAAAGGACGCATCAAAAAAATCGAAGGTTGGAAGGCCGGGATCGTTGTTTGTGATCGTCTTAACGGTGTTCATCGACCTGCTGGGCTTTGGCTTGGTGCTCCCGTTGCTTCCGGTTTATGGCGACGCGTTCGCGGTCGATCCACATGGCTGGCAGTTGGGGGTGTTGATGGCGTCGTATTCGCTGATGCAGTTTTGCTTCGCACCGGTCTGGGGAAACTTGTCCGACCGGTACGGGCGAAGACCCATTTTGATGGTCGGCCTCTCCGGTTCGGTGGTGTTTTACATACTGTTTGCGGTCGCGACATTGAATCACAGTTTTGCGTTGTTGCTGATCTCGCGTTTTGGCGCAGGGGATCGCGGGCGCTACAATTCCCACCGCTCAAGCGTACATCGCCGACTGTACTCCGCCGGAAAAGCGGACGCATGGTATGGCGCTGATCGGTTTGGCCTTCGGCTTGGGATTCACGCTTGGTCCACTGCTTGGGATGTTGGCCGTTCCGGCCCAAGGACAACCGCCCGGGGCCGCACCCGGTTTCTTGGCCGCCGGTCTTTCCCTGTTTGCGTTGATGTCCGCCATCTTTCTGCTGCCGGAGTCGTTGCCTCAGCGAGTTAAGGGGCACCGAACCATAATCAACTGGCAAGCCGTCGTCGAGGTGCGCCGGTCGACACCGTTGATGCTCTTGTTCCTGACCGTGTTCGCCTTCGTGTTTTCGTTCTCCAAACTGGAGACGACGCTGTCGCTGTTGCTGATGGGCTCTGCCGATATTCCGGCGAGTCCGTTTCACTTTTCCTGGCGGCAACTGTTCGCGACGTACGCTCTGATCGGCTTCACGTTGGCGTTGGTTCAAGGCGGCGTGGTGCGACCCATGTCGAAACGGGTTCGCGAGGTCCAACTGGCCTTGACCGGCATCGTGATCGAAGTCGTCGGGTTTGGCGTGGCGACCGCGGCCATCTATCGGCAATCCACCCTTTGGATGTTCGCCTCGCTGGTGATCATCGTCACTGGTTTTTCATTCTTGCAGCCATCGATCAACGCGCTCATCTCGCGCTACGCCAACCCCGCGCGACAAGGGATCGTGATGGGATTTGGCCAAAGCGTCAATGCCATGGGCCGCATCGTCGGTTCGGCGATCGCCATCCCGCTACTGAAAGTCGCGGTGCTGCTGCCTTATGTCATATCGCTATCGCTGCTGTTGGTCGTTGGCGTGCTCATTACGTTCGCCACGCGCTTTCCGCTGCCGGAGTCCGGCCAGGCCGGTGCGCCCAGCACAACGACTTTTCAATAGACTTCGGTTTGTTAGAATGCAGACGCAACTCAGTGACCAGCCGCGGGTCAAAAGTCGCTCGTCAGCGGATCAGAAGTCGCTGATCAGCGGGTCAGAAGTCGTTCATCAGCGGATCAGAAGTCGTTCATCGCAGCCCGTTGTGAAAGGTCCTGTCATCCCCGCGAAGGCGGGGATCCAGCACTGCGAGCACTTTTCCGTTGCGGTCGAGGAACTTTAGCTTGAAGTCATCCCCGCGAAGGCGGGGATCCAGCATTGCGAGCACTTTTCCGTTACGGTCGAGGAACTTTAGCTTGAAGTCATCCCCGCGAAGGCGGGGATCCAGCACTGCGAGCACTTTTCCGTTGCGGTCGAGGAACTTTAGCTTGAAGTCATCCCCGCGAAGGCGGGGATCCAGCACTGCGAGCACTTTTCCGTTACGGTCGAGGAACTTTAGCTTGAAGTCATCCCCGCGAAGGCGGGGATCCAGCATTGCGAGAGTCAATTTCCGCTGGATCCCCGCCTCCGCAGGAATGACGTTTGGTCCGCGTGTTGAGATGAGTCGTTTTTCAACGAGCGGATAGTCGCCGATGTGGCGCGTCGCCGAGTTTGTTTTAGAACCCAACACATATTTCGGGGTGTGGCGCAGTCTGGATTAGCGCGTTTGACTGGGGGTCAAAAGGTCGCAGGTTCGAATCCTGTCACCCCGATTAGTTTTTTGCCGTTCTTCTGTTTTCATCAGAATCCATGTGCACTGCTTTTGTGCACCAAAATTGATTTGCAGGCGCAATTCCTGTTGTTCGTTATGGCCCGCAAGTCGCAACAATCTTGGTTGAAGCTCACATGACGCCTGCCATTGATACTCGCCAGTCATCGGGATACCGGACGCTACGGTTTGATTCGGTCGATGAATGTGTCTCCGAGGTCAAACAAGTTCTCGCCGCAGCCGCAGCCGGAAATTTGAAGGCGACAGGAAACTGGACGCCGGGCGAAATCATGACACACCTCGCCAACTGGATTGGATACGCGTACGTTGGATTTCCGATTGGTCCACCTCCATTCTTTATTCGCTGGATACTTCGGCTTCGCCTTCGGAGGATGCTTCGAAATGGAATGCCACGAGGCGTGCGGATACCTGGAGTCGACGGCGGAACGGTTGGTATGGAAGATATCGAGACCATCGAAGCTGGACGGCGATTGTTGGCAGCGTTGGAAAGACTTCAGAGTGATGAAGTGGCAAAGTTTGATAGCCCCGCGTTTGGTGCCATGTCACATCAAGATAGAATTGCACTGAACCTCCGCCACGCCGAGTTGCACCTGGGATTCTTCACTTACTGAGTGTTGGCAAAACAAGAAAAGGAACAAGAAAAGGGGACGCAGCTCTTTTCGCGGAGTCGTTTGATGAAATGATAACCGTTGGCCGTTTCTACCAAGGTCTTTCGTGCCGGACATTATCGTCCGTTTCGAAATCGGGCCGAAGCGTCAATGCCCAGTCCCCGAAGATCGAGTTCATTGATTAGGAGACGACTTAATGAGCTGCGTCCCCTTTTCCATTCGCACTGCCTAGGAAGGAGACTTTCGTATGGCGAAGCTCGTCTTTGGCATGAACCAATCTTTGGACGGCTACGTCGACCACATGGCGTTTTCGCCAAGTCCCACGCTCTTTCGTCACTTCATCGAGCAGGTTAGCGGCCTGGCCGGCAGCGTGTACGGCCGCCGGATGTACGAGGTGATGCGGTATTGGGACGATGACTGTGCCGAGTAGGGCGCGGAAGAACGCGAATTTGCGGCGGCGTGGCGAGGCCAGCCGTGAAAGAAAAAGGGGACGCAGCTCTTTTCGCGGAGTCGTTTGATGAAATGATAACCGCTGGCCATTTCTACCAAGGTCTTTCGTGCCGGATATTATCGTTCGTTTCGAAATCGGGCCGAAGCATTAATGCCCCAACCTTCGAAGATCGAGTTCATTGATCAGGAGACGACTAAATGGGCTGCGACCCGTTTCCCATTCCCTAGCTGTCTTTTCTTAAGAATTCGCAAACCGGACAAAAAGCTGCTTGACAAATGCCTACAAGCGTAGGTACATTGCCTACTAGCGTAGTGCGTCGACGGTGGGCGACATGATTCAAGGATAGCCGAGAGATGACAAAAAAACGCATACGGCCAGAACTTTCAAAGTCCCAACTTGAGATCATGCGGGTTGTTTGGGAACGAGGAGAATGTTCTGTGACCGACGTTTGGGAAGTGATTCAAGCCCGGCGCGGGGTCGCCAGAAATACGATCGACACACTCATGGTTCGTCTCCAGGACAAAGGTTGGCTTACAAGCCGCCAAGGGGCGGGGAGGATTTTGTACAAAGCGACAGCCAGCCAAGAACAATCTGAACGCCAAGCGATTCAACAATTCGTGGATACGTTTTTTGACGGATCCGCGTCCAAGCTCGTCCTTACACTCTTGGATGGTGGCTCGATATCTGCCAAAGAGGCAAAGTCCATTCGCGAATTGATCGACTCCGCTAAGTCGAGGAAGTCATGACACCAATTTATTTATACTTGGGACTTTTGTTGGCCCAGTTGACAGTCATCTCGGGGACTTGCATCCTGGGAATGCTTCTCTGGAGAAATCAGCCCGCCTGCCGACACGCGGTTGGCCTGATAGGTCTAATTTCGATCCTGCTTGGTCCGCTCATCATACCGGTACTGCCGACCACATTTGGCGAAACGTTGGTTGGCCTCATTTCGAGTTCCGATGCCGTCACGCCGGGGATCACATCAAGTGCAACCGCCGGTGTTGGAACCGTTTCGTCGCCGGATCGGCCGTCCGTGGATGGCCGGCATGATCAGCTGACTCTGTCCGGCGATGCTGAATCAAAGCATTGGTATCAAACCGCGACGGCGAACGCACGATCTAGCTGGGAGTCTTGGGTTTTCGGGACGGTCGAAAAGGGGATAAGTCCAATTAGGTCGAGTCTTTTCGGTTGCGGCCGTCTGCGATTGCAGAAAGTCGATTCAAGTTGAAAGCGTTTGGCGATTCGCTGCTGTCACGATTCGGATCCAAACGGTGGGCCTAGGGCAACAAACATACTTCAGCGCTCCGAACTCGGCTTCGGTTTCCGAGCGGTGGTTTCCGAGCGGTCGACCGGCGATATCCAGATCCGCGGCAACCGCAACAATCAGTTTGATAAACAATCAGTTTGATAGCAGC
Organism: uncultured Planctomycetaceae bacterium; assembly: GCA_963803365.1. Classification (GTDB taxonomy): domain Bacteria; phylum Planctomycetota; class Planctomycetia; order Pirellulales; family Pirellulaceae; genus JANMEB01. The sequence continues at coordinate 79,678 of CAWDMH010000024.1, read as the reverse complement.
GGACAACCGGCCAAGCAAACACTAAAATCCGCATCAGCTTGTTGTCCAACGTGTTAGGCATTACTCGCAAAACGGCGAGGTACTTTTCGTCCCTGTCAACATTTATGTTTGAATGTGTCCCGGCTTAGGATCGCACGCAAAATAGCTTCCCGGTTTTGTCGACCCTCTCCCTAAGCCTCTCCCGTGACGGGAAGGATTTACGGCGAAGTTATTTTGCGTCCGATGTCCGATCCTTAGGACATAAAAAACCATTCCCCAGTGCGACTGGCGCGGTTTTGGCATGTCCAGAACGACAATCCAACCACTGCCAACCGTCATTAATTGGACTTATCCCCTTTTTGTTGGCAACTCAAACCCCTGGCGGCGTTGGCGCGTGAGGAACTGGTTGGCGAGTTGATCTTTAGCAAAGGTTTCGTTTTGCGGATCCCAATGAAGCGTCCGGCCGACAGCTCGAGTGATATTGACCAAATGACAAGCGGTGATCGAACGATGGCCGATCTCGACGTCGGCGACCGGGAGCTTGCGCGATGCGATGCAATCGATCCAATTCTGCATATGCCATTTCGCCTGCCATAACGCCAACTGGTCGCTCCATTTGCGTTCCTCTTCGTTGACGTCCAGGTTTTTGCGCAACTGCTCGGCAATTTCGGGAGGATTCGAAGTGAACTTGTTGCGGTTGATCTCCAGCTTGCCGCGTTCGCCTCGAAAGATCGCTCCACCCATTGGTCCTTTGCCGGTTTCAATGACAAAGTTGACTGGGACGCCATTGGCATAAGTCATTCGGACTTGTCCGTTCAAACCCTCGGACAGCGGCGTTAGTTCAACGGGGCCCGTGGAGTCCATGCCGAGTGCCCATTGGATTTGATCGACGCCGTGTGCACCCCAATTGGTCATTTCGCCGCCGGCGAAGTCGCGCCATTGCATCCACCCCATCCACCGCGAGTTGTAGGGACGATCTGCGGCCTGATTAAGCCACATATTCCAATCGAGCCCCTGCGGAATCTCCTCGGCGGGAAAAGGTTGCTCGGGCGACGGCGTCGACCCCGGGTAACAAATCGCGCGAACCTCGAGAATTTTTCCTAAGCCGCCGTTGCGAACAAACTCGCAGGCCACTCGATTCATTTCCATCGACCGCTGTTGCGTTCCGACTTGGAGGATCCGCTGGTGGTCCCGCACCGCGTTGACAAGAACTCGACCCTCTTGGATGTACAGCGTCAGCGGCTTTTCGGCGTAGATGTCTTTTCCCGCTTGGCAGGCCTCGATGCAGGGCAAGACTCGTTGAAACTCACCGGTGGCAATAATGACTGCATCGATGTCTTTTCGATCGAGGATTCGTCGAAAGTCTTGATAGACCGGCCACGAGCCTTGGGCTTTGGCTTTGAAGGCTTCGGCTCGCGGTAGATTGCAATCGCAAATAGCGACGAGTTCTGCGGACTCCGGGAGCTGCTGTAGGAGCAACGTGCCGCGGCCTCCGACTCCAATCGCCCCCACGCGGACCCGATCGCTGGTGCGATTTTTGTTAGGGGCCGGTAAGGATTGCGACGCGCCATTGGCGCTCGCTCCAGCGCCAATCGCCAAGGAAGCGGCTGCGGCAGTCTTCAGAAATCTACGGCGATGCATGGTCTTTCTCCCGTCGGTTAACGCTACAGCCAGCCTTTGGGACCCAAGGTAATTCGCCCTGCATCCGTTGGCAACACCCGCGCATGCCAGTCGTCGTTACACACAAGTCCACCGTCGGGCCTGTCCCGGCGGAGACATGATTGAAAAGCTACTAGCTGCTTGCATGAACAAACTTAGGGTCACCGTCGGGCCTGTCCCGACGGTGGCGGACCTCCATTCGGCGTGGCCTTGTAGCTAATCAGTCGTAATCCCGCCGGGACAAGCCCAACGGAGATGTGCAAATGTGGGTAACGATAAGGGCCGGCCAAGGGATGGGACGCATTCTGCAAATGATCGCAACAAAAGCTTTATTACTTGTGCGTTTGGACGCCAGTTCGCAATTACTTCTTCAGCGGCCCATTGAATAAGTAGCGGAACGGCGCGAGCCGTCCGGTTGCGTTGGCATCCGCGGTAAGCGTTCATGGGTCGCCAATGCTTCGCTCACGTTTTCAGGGGTCAAGCACGTTTCCTGTAGTTCGTGCGATATTCAAGTATCAATAACTGGGCCGACAATGAGCCAGACCCCGGCTCGTGAACGATTACGCATCCGCGCGGCAAATTACCGGGCGACTTGCGCCGCTCCGCTTCAATAAACACTTGTCCACACATTTTTGAACGGGCTGTTGGCGACTCCACGATTTTGAATTGGACGAATGGACCGAAAGGCGTATGCATATGACTCTTCAATCGCAATGGTTCCGCGCTGAAACTTTTGATGTTCGCGTGAATAATGAACGCAAACGTGTTGGCGCCTTCAAACAGAATCGGCAGGTTCTCAACATGTCTAATCGATTCAAGCGCAAGGTTGTCGCTTGTTTCTTAGTTGCAGTGGCCCTGGCGAGTTCTTGTCCAGGACAGGTGAACTCGCTCTGGAACGGCACCTCGGGTAATTGGTCGGATTTCACACGGTGGAATAGTAACCCCCTTTACCCGAACAACGGCAATGGTGGCGACAACTACAACGTGACCATCAACGCCGGCACAGTGGTTGTCGATCTGCCGATCACCATTGACGCTTTGAACTTTGGCGGCGGAACAATCTCGTTGACCAACAATTTGACCACAAACGGTCCGTTCATCTGGAATTTCGGTAGCTTGTCCGGACCAGGTAAACTGCTGGTGGCCGGCGGTGGCACGCTGAACTCGACCTCGATTGTCAACGGAGGGACTCTGCAGTTTGGTGACGGGGTGAACACCAGCACGGTGACGCATAATAAGTTTGCAACGTTGCTTCTTAATAACGGCGCCCAGGCGAGCATTAAGAATGGGACCACCTACGAAATGGATGTTACGAGTTCGGGTTCCAACTTTGGTAGTTCAACGGGGACGCCCGGCACCTTTACCGTGGAGACCGGAGGCGTCCTGCGCAAGCTCGGCGGGGGGACACACCTGATCGCCAACAACGTCGTGCTGAATAACCAGGGCACGATCGAAGTGAATCAAGGGACGTTGTGGTTCGAAAATAGTACGGCGACGTGGGCCAATTCGGGTCAGATCGACATGGCCGCTGGTACGATTGTGCACAAGGGTACCGGCACGATGAACTTGGATGCCGGCAGCACAATTAGCGGGAGCGGCACCTTTTCGCAGTTGGGAGGCATGCTGAACGCGAACGCCGACAACTCGATTAGCCGCCTGCAAATGGACTCGGGCATATTCAACCGGTCCGCCAATACGACCACGACGATCAGCGAAAATCTAACTTGGAATGGCGGTTCCTTGACCGGTGCAGGCATCCTTCAGGTGGCCGGCGGTGGCACGCTGAATTCGACCTCGATCGTCAACGGAGGGACTCTGCAGTTTGGTGACGGCGTGAATACCAGCACGGTGACGCATACGAAGTTTGCAACCCTGCTTCTTAATAACGGCGCCCAGGCGAGCGTTCAAAATGGCACGACGTACGAAATGGATGTTACGAGTAGCGGATCCAACTTTGGCAGTTCAACTGGGACTCCCGGCAGGTTTACCGTGGAGACCGGAGGCATCCTGCGCAAGCTCGGCGGGGGGACACACCTGATCGCCAACAACGTCGTGCTGAATAACCAGGGCACGATCGAAGTCAATCAAGGAAGTTTGCAGTTTTTTGGCAACAGCGTGCTGGAGAATAGCGGCTTGATTCGAGTCAATGCGGGGATTCTGGACTTTACGAGTGGCGGTCCGTTGGCGCCGAACAACGGCACGATCATCGTCTCGCCCGCAGCGATGTTTCGAGGCAGCTTGATAAACGATTCGTCCGGGTTGCTAGGTGGGGCCGGCACGATCACTGGCGCGGTAAGTTTGCTATCGGGTGGAGGGATCACCGCAGGAATCGATGAAACCTTTACGACGCTATCGCTCCAAGACAAGCTGAACATGGGGGACGATTCCTTCTATACCGCGAGCCTTTTAGGCCTTGGCCCCACAGCCATCAGCAAGTTAGCCGTTACCGGCGATGTCGACATCGCCAATGGAGCCAACCTGCGACTTGACCTCAGCTTGTTATCCGGGGCTGATGTGAGTCTACTGCGCACCGCGATCGGCGAAGGAAACACGCGGAGCTATACAGTGATTGCCACGGCCGGAACAGTTCTCGGCGGCAGTTTTGATGCGGGGAACTTCGCCGTGAGTGATTATGGCTCTTTTGTTCCCAACCAATGGTTGTTTGCAGCAAGAACAACCGCTAATTCGGTGGAGATTGACGTTTCGCCTCTCATCGCGGTACCCGAGCCGGCGTATCTGATGTTGGCAGCTGGCGGATTAGGATTGATGCTACGACGGCGCCGCAAGGGTGGACGCAGCGGCGGCGCGCTTGAGAATTGATTAGGTACGCAGAAACGAAGTCGGAATGGTTGTTTGATTTCTCTGGAATGAGCTCGTATCGAGGCCAGTGACAGGCTCCAGGCTCCAGGCTCCAGGCTCCACTTCAGGCCCCATACCCCAGGCTCCAGGCTTGAGATTCCGTCGGGGCTACCCATCTTTCCCTGCACATTCTCCTGTTGCGCCGGGATTTGCGCAACACGTGTGTCCCTCCTTAGTTCCTCTGTGTGCCGCAGGTTTTGCTCCTCAATTTGAATTCTTTTCCCGCCAGATTTCGTTTTGTGAGCCGTTCCCAGTGTTGGTCTGCAATGGTCGGATTTACGTGGATTCAACGATCTTTCGCGTACCAATAGAAATTGTTGGGCGGATCGCCGGCCTTTTACGCACTATTAGTCAACAAGTCGTCCGAAAGGGCGCGGCAGCAAGAATTCCGCTCAAATCGTGATTTTTCGCGCAGAGAGGGCAATCGACATGGCACCCGAAATAGTCATCGCAGAACAAGTTTACCGCAAAGACCCGGTCTTTCGCGCGATCTACGATCGATTCTGGAGTCTCTATCGAATCGACCTGTACAAGTTCATCGAGTACGTGACGAAGTTGGGGCATCGACTTGAACAAGGATTCGACTTTGTGCCGTTTCTAGCCGATGAATGGGAGCAAGCATTGATCGGCGCTGGATTCCAAAACGACAAGCGCGAGCGATATTTGGGGTTTATTCCCTCGATCGGTTCAATCGCCGCGGCCGCGACCGAAGGCGAAGGTTACCGCGAGCCAGGGAGCACCCAGTTTGCACTGTGCTGTGTCCGCATCGAAATGCAACGTGCACTTGGACGCAGTGGGATTCAAGGTCAAAGGGCATTACGGCCCCGATGCCCCGCAGCACATCACCGACGAACTGATCTGGCAGGACAAGATTGTCAAGAACCTGGAAACGGTGTTGCCGAAATGGGCGACCGACGGCCTCTATCGGCTGCATCCGATTGTTCCCAGTTCCCGCCAGATCAAACCGTACAGCAAGGAGATCGGTGTGCAAGTCGACTTGGTCAACAAGCGCCGCAACCACTTGCAACAGCAGATCTTAGTCACAATTGACGTCACGCACTCTTGCACCGACCGGACCTGCGGCGCCTGGAGCAAACTTCACGGCCAAGAAGTTCCCAGCTCGGACAACAAGGTCATGCTGATGTTCAAAGTATTCGGCATGTAACCTACGGAGAGAGATCCGGGAGGATGCAACCCCGGAAACCGCACATCGGACGGACTCATATGACGGTCTGGGGCGAAAGTCCGAAAGGTGCCATCCACCTATTGGCAATCCTTGCGTACTTCCCGCCAAATCGTGTGGTCTCAAATCCGGCGCCGACGGTATCTCACGCGGAGCCCAAAAGATCGCTGAAGGTACCGACACGTGGCTGCAGGCCGTAAGCGTACACGGGTCACCAATGCGTTGCCCACATTTTTAGGGAGTCAGGCACATTTTCGGCGGCTCATGGGACATTCAAGTACCACCAATTGGGCCGAAAATGAGCCAGACCCCGGCTCGTGAACTGTTACGGACAGCTGTTCTGTTGTAACCTTTCTCATGGCGTACTCCTCTTGCTCTCGTTGGGCCGCTAGTAAAAGAACTGAATACAATTACCAGCAGGATTCGCCGCCTTTTTATTTTTTCACAAAACACAACTTTCGAGCAGAACTCTGATCCTACGCATTCAGTCATTCCGCATATTGTTCCTTCTGATTGTCGCTACCATCCCGATCTGGATGCGAGCCGACGAGAAGCACAAATCCAAAATCGCCTCTCAGTATCTCGATCTGATCGAAAACTTCGCAGGGTTTGCGGATCAGCACTGGAATGAAGTTGACGGCTGTTACGACGCAGCTGGTCGAGGAGTCTCCTGGGCTCGCGGGAACGGTGGCGTCTGTCTTGTCAATGCGTTGTTGTTAGCCGAGTATCCGGACCGTGTTGCCTTCACGCAAAACAGGATCAGTCGGGAGACCTTGATTGAGCATACGCGACGAGCCATCCGCCGGCTGTGTCTAACCAACGCGACGTGCGCTGATCCACGAGCGATCAAAACCAATCAGTGGAGCGGGTTTGACTCGAAAAAACGAACATGGCACTGGCAATCGGGACTGGAGACCGAACATTGGGTCGTTGCTGCGAAGATGTTGGGTTCGCAACTCGATAACGATACGCAGGCGCTGGTCCGGCAAGTTGCCGGAGCCGAAGCCGATGCTGCGGTCCGTGAGATTCCCTCCGCAAGACCAGGCGATACGGCGGCCGACGATTGTTCGTGGAATGCCGGCATACTTGGCGTGTGTGCGGCGATTTACGCCGACGATCGGCGGGCTCCAACATGGGATGAGTGGGCAAAGCGCTGGGCACTGAACATGGATGGGCGCGCTGCCGACCGTCAGAGCAACCGAATCATCGACGGCAAACCTCTTAAAGAATGGGTCACCACCACAAATGTTTATCCAGACTTAACGCTTGAGAACCACAACTTCTGGGACCTGCCGTATCAACTCGGCTTTGCCGCCCTGTCGGAGCCGATCATTGCCTGCGAACTCTGCAGTCGACCTATTCCGGAAGCGTTCCACGCGCATGCTCAAGAGGTAGGCGATCACATTCTCAAGTGGCTTGTGATGCCCGACGGCGATTTGCTCTGTCCACAAGGAATCGATTGGGCGGAGCGCGATGTCCAGCACAGTTGGGGATTTGCGTTTCTCGGCACAATAGAGGATCAACCGTGGGCGCGTGCGGCAGAGAGGAGATGCGTTGACTTACTGACTCACCGACAAAATCGTTTTCATGATGGCTCCATTCACGCCTTGGACTTTGGCTACGAAACGGACCTAGCCACCGTATGGAGCTTCAGCTACCTGATGCACAAGTATTTTGAAAAGGGCGGCAGCGGACCTGAGTTCGTTGAACCGATCGGCGCACATCTTTTCCCGTACGTTGCGTCAAGCGTGTTCCGCACGCCGGAAATGGTTTCGTCTGTAACATGGTTTCATACGCGCCAGGCGATCATGGTTTCGCCAAATAATTGCAAATCGCTCGTCGAACGACCGTCGTTCACTCGCTACGACGCGGAGAGCGGCACAGGCTGGATTCGCCTCAAAGGAGAAAGAAAACACCGCGCTTTTGCCAATATCGGCAGTCCTCGAATCAGTGAGGCGAACGGCGCCCTGGCAGTCAGCTTCACCCGGACTATTCCCAACATTGCTCAGCAACAGATCGACTACTGCGGATTGCCAAGCGGAATCGTCGTCGTTTTTTCCCGGTGGACTGCGCTGTCTGATGTCGAAGTCGAAGAACTGGTGAATCATCCGTTCCGCTGGGTGGAGATCGACGGCTACATCAAGGCGCCGGAAGTCAACCAGATCGCGCGAGGCTTTTGGAACATCGACGATAAGCTCCAGATTCAAGTTCTACCCATCGAAGGCGACCATCTGACACTGGGCGACTCCGCATCGGATGGCCTCAATGCTGTTCTTCAAACAGACGTCGCAGCAAAGGCCGGAAGCGTATTGCACGATAGCGTTTGCGTATACCAGCCAATCGAGGCAAGTAGGAAGCCAACGATTGCGACGCGGGAGCCATCACGTCCCGATGAACTGCGACTTGGAACATGGAAGTTGTTGCGTTCGTCAGATCGCGCCATCAGCGTCGAAGACGATTCGAAAGGCAAGCCAGACCATTCGACTGGTAGTAAGCGTTCACGGGTTGCCAATGCGCTGCCCACGTTTTTAGGGGGTCAGGATCGCACGCAAAATAACTTCCCTGTTTTGTCGACCCTCTCCCTAAGCCTCTCCCGCGAGGGCGAGGATTTACGGCGAAGTTATTTTGCGTCCGATCCTCAGGCACATTTTCGGCGGCTCATGCGACATTCTACTAGCAATAATTGGGCCGAAAATAAGCCAGACCCCGACTCGTGAACTGTTTCGACCGAAACGAGTTCGTCCTGCCCGAAACAACCGATTACTGGCTCCGCGGCTTCATTCGACTGAGCACTTTCTGGATGCGACGTTTTTGAGATTCCTTTTCCAGCCGATTTATCCTGTCACTCATCAACTTCGCAAACCTGGCTCGATACAATTCCTGTGAAAGCACCCCAGCCGCCCGTTCGCAATACATCGGAAACTGGTTATTGGCTGCCTCGCTTAGCTGCTGCAACAACCGATTGCAACATAAAGCTGAGTATTGTTTCTTTGATGCCCGTTTGATCAAAATATTAACTGCATGATCCTTTGCGATTACTGACCCTTTGTGGGCAGCATCCAAGATCTGATCGAGGTTTGCATACACGCTTTTGGGGTCTTCCTTAGCAATCGCATCTAGCGCCGTCAACGCGCCCCAAACAAGGCGATTGTCCTTGCATAAACTTGCCGCGACAAATTCTTTGACAAATCCAGCAATCAATCCCGGATTTCGTTCCCCAATTTCGTAAAGAACCTTGATTGCATTGCTGCGCACCGGTTTCGTCCCAGACTCGATCAACCCGACAAGCGCAACAACCGCATTTCGATCGTTGCTTTTGCTAATGGTATTAGCCAACTCGATATTCGGCGCTTCATCCCGTCGCCCAAGCGAACAAGCCAGACGACCTAAAATAGAAGCCGCAACATTAACCTTTGCCATTTTCCCTCCAGATGGCTACAGGGTTTTATTTGGTTCCAATTGCATTTTGGAAGATGAAGAATGGTGCCATCCACCAATTGCCATCGTTTGCCGTCGACGATTGACGCTTCAGTTCTGACCTGCGAAAAGGACGAAAGGTGCCATCCATCTATTACCACCTATTGCCCTGACAGCTTTGTTTTTCCGTGGCACCTCAGTTTTCCCCCATCGACGATTGACGCTTCAGTTCTGACCTGCGGGCGAGCGTTCGGGACTCGGCAGCTTCGAGCGCCATTGGTGGGCTTGGGTATCGTGGCCGCCCGTCGGGTCCGCTGTGTGCCACGATTCGTAGAATTTTATTAGGTCCTGGATTTGGTCCATTGTCTGTGCTTGATCCGCTGGTTCACCCTTGTCTTGCAGTAGCTTGACGGCCTCGAGCATTACCGGCTCCGCTGCTGTGTAATCGCCAATCCCCGCGCGGGCATCGCCGAGAAGTTGAAGATATGTTGCCAGACGATTGACGTGCGTTTGACTCCACACTTTCCGAGCCCGCGATTCACCTGGCGTCAGGATTTCGAGTGCATCCGTGTACCGTTTCATGTCGACGAGCAATCCACAGTAATTCAATTCCGCGGTCATCGTTGTCGGATGTCCGACTCCCAGGGCTGCCTGTTCACCGACAAGTGCTTGGTGCAAGTAGGGCTCGGCGTCTTGAAGCTTACCCTGGCCTCGCAAGACATGTCCCATGTTGTTGAGCGCCGATAGTGTATTTGGGTGATTGTCGCCATACACGAGGCGGTTCCCGTCCACCGCTTCTTGAAAGTACGATAGCGCCTCGGAATGCCGCCCTTGCGATTCCAAAAAGACCCCCAAGTCGTTGACGGCGATCAGCGTATCGGGGTGAAGATTGCCTTTGGCGATCCGGAGTCCCTCAAGTGCCTTGCGGTAGAGCGGCTCAGCTTCAGCGAACTTCGACTGTTGCCGCAGATCTCGCGCCAGTGCGCCCATCGATCGCAACGTATCGGGATCCTTCTCGCCCTTGATTCGCCGGCGGGCCTCATAGGCCTCTCGGAAATAGACTTCTGCGTCGGCGAGTCGGCCCTTGGCTGCCAGAATATACGCCATGTTATTGATGGCGATGATGGTACCCTCATCGTCATTGCCGAACGCTGCGCGATAGCCGTCCAGCGCCTGATGATAATACGGTTCGGCTTCGTCGTATTTGCCTAGGACTCGTAGCAGCCCCCCCATATCGGAGATTGCATCCAGCGTGGTTCGATCGTTTTCACCCAGGTAGCGCCGGCATTCGGACAACGCCTGGGTCAGACTGGTCTTGGCCTTCTCATAATCTCCCTGTTCTCGATACAACCAACTGGTCGCCAGCAGAGACTTGAGCGTGTCGGCATCGCTGTCACCTAATTCTTTGCGACGAAGGCTCAAGGCCTCCTGCTGCGGCCCGACGGCGAAATCGATCAGCCCCAACGCCAACGCGGTGTCGGCCAACGTCTGCAGCAAGTGAGCCTTGACGACCGGTTGATCGGCGAACTGTTGTTGGATGGCCGCCAAGGATTGTTTTAGAACGTTCTCGTTCAACGCCGTTCGAGCGATATCCGTGAAGTTGACTTTTCCCAAGTCTTCGGTTAAGGCTTGGCGACGGTTCTCTGGAGCGGCCTCGACAATCGACTTTTGCAGTTGCTGGCCCATCACCAACGGGTCGATGGCGGAGATCTGGGCGGCTTGGAAGTTGGCGACCTGATCCAGTTCTGTGGCACGTGTTTTGGCTTCCTTTTCCGCGGCCAACGCCTGTTTGAGATAGGTATCTCGCATTTGGCTCTGCACAACCAGCTGTTGATAATTCGCGGCAGCCTCCCGCCATTTCCAGGTGATGCCGGCGATTCCTGCGATCGTGATCAGGATGACGGCGGCAGACAAACTCGCGATGGCAGGATGACGTCGAGTCCATTTCGTCAACCGCTCGGTTAGGCCAATCCGTCGCGCTTGGATCGGCTGCCCCTCCAAAAACCTACTCAAATCAACGGCCATCTTGGTAGCCGAGGCGTATCGCTTGGCGGGCTCAAACGATACAGCCTTCAGAATAATCGTCTCCAAGTCACGCGGAATCCGCGGGTTGATCTTGCGAGGTGCTGTCATTCGAGGCTCGGATACCTGAGCGATCAGCTTGCGCGGGTCCGACTCAGAGAATGCCGGTTGCAAGGTCGCCAGTTCGTAGAGCGTCAAACCCAAGCTGTAGATATCTCCCTGCTCGTTGGATACGCCGGACAACTGTTCCGGAGGCATATAACGCAGCGTGCCGATCACCTCTCCGGTTCGCGTCAGATTTGAACTCTCCGCCAGACGAGCCAATCCGAAATCGGTGATCCACACCGCGCCTGCTTGATCGAGTAACAGATTCGACGGCTTGATATCGCGGTGCAGAATCCCGATGTCGTGGGCGTGGGCCAATCCGTCGGCGACCTGCATGCCGAGGCGAGCGATGTTCTGCCAATAGCCATGACCTAGACTAAACCGGCCGGTCGATGCGCTGGACTGGCGTCTTCCGGCGTGTGCGTGGCCCCGCGATATCCAACTGGTTTCCGGCGCGGCAAGCCAGTCAGCCGCCATCACCGACGCCGAATCGGCCGAGGTCGGACGGTCGCCTTGCCCTTCTCGCATTTTTTTCAGCTCGAGCAAGACTCGATCCAATCCCGTTCCCTCGATGTACTGCATCACCAAATAGGAATATCCGGCGTCGCTGCCCACACCGTAAATTGGAACAATGTTTGTATGATGAAGCATGGCGGCCAGCCGCGCTTCCTGTTGAAACCGCTCAGACAACCGTGGATCGAGCGATCCGTGCGGCAGCAGCTTCATCGCCACGACTCTCCCCAGCGATTCCTGAATCGCGCGATAGACGATTCCCATCCCGCCGCGGCCAATCTCGCATTCGATTCGAAAATCACCGATTCGCTCAATGTTCTCCGGCGCCCGGAGTTGGGACGTCGCTTGTTCGCGACCGTTGCCCTTGTTCTCCATCAAGACCAACAAAGGAAACAAAGTGCGAATTCGGTCAGCGAGTACGGGATTTTGCTCGGCAATTTCTTCGATCGAGGGCGTCTCGCCACGACGCAAAGAGGTCGTGAACTGTTCCGCCAGATTCTCGAATAACTCGCTGTTTGCAGCGTCGTCGTTGGACATCAGAGCCATCCCGTTGTCTCGGGAAAAAAGTTCGATCGACCTCCTCGAAAGAAACAACTCGCGCCATTAATTGGACTTATCCCCTTTTTCGTCCGGACCGCCGAAAACAAATCCCGCTCGCACCGGTGGCGGCATGGGCGAGTCCGCACCTTTGACGCTCCGCCACACGATTTCGCCGAAAAGCAAATCGTCGGCCGCGTCCTCTTTCGCCAGGTCAAGCCGCTCAGACTCGCCAGCGCCCCAGGCACTGGCCAGGTTTTTTTCGTAAAGGTCGTGCTCGACCGTGCGGCACTCGTACGGCGAGTTGTCAGGCTGTCCGTGAAACGATCCGTACATGGGTACGGCGGCCGCGTCGAATTGACTCATCGGTTTCACTCCCAGAATCAATTCCATGGTTCGCAACATGCTGCTCGTGCTATACAGATTTGAGTCGACCCCTTGTCCACGAGTGTACGGACTAACCGCCAACGCGACTGTGCGGTGGGCATCGACATGGTCCGATCCGTTCTGCGCATCGTCTTCAACGACGAATATGGCGGATTGCGGCCAGAACTTGCTTTTACTGATCGCTTCGACACAGCGCCCCAAGGCCAAGTCGTTATCGGCCACCATCGCTGTCGGCGTCGGCTTGCCCACGCGAGTACCAGAGGTATGGTCGTTGGGAAGACGGAGGATCACCAGGCGTGGCAATTCTCCCGACTCGGCGAATTCGTTGAGTTTCTCAATAAAGCGGTCCGCTCGCTTCTGATCCATCACGCCGAGATCAAAGCTGCGGAACATGGGGTCGATATGTCCTTCCAGCGCTGGCACGGCAGCTGTACCGGGATCGTTCGGCGTCTTTCCGTTGTTGACCCATTCGCCAAAGCTGAAATAGCTGACGCCCGCCTCACGACATCGGTCCCACAGATAACCCCCCTTGGGGATCGCCAACTCATATTTGCCCTCCGCTGGATAGCCAATCTTGTCCAATCCGCCACCACGGTAATTCAGCGGCCAGGCCTTTTCGACGAAATCATTGGCGTATGCCGCCATCGTCCACTCATGACCATCCGCACTCACCTCGCTCTCGACATAAAAGTTATCGAGCAACACGAAATCGTGTGCCAACGCATGGTGGTTGGGCGCGATCTTCTCGGGAAATAAACAGAGGGATTTGTCGCCGTTGCCCTCGGGCATGTCTCCCAGCATCTGATCGTAAGTCCGATTTTCCTTGATGACGTAAAAGCAATACTTGATCGGACCTTCAGCGCCTACATCGGCGGGAATGGGGCTGTCCGGTGGACGAGTCGAATTGCGCACGCCGGCGCCGTCCTGCAGTGGACTGCAATCGAACGCCGTGCGAGTGTATTTAGCCAACTCCATCGGGCTCGGCGGTTTGATGATACCCAGCGTACCGGGAAGCAATCGCCCGATGTACTCGTTCAAAGGCGGCAACTTGCCATTGGTTGGCACCGGACCGTGGCGATTGCTCTTCGGCCAAATTCCCTTGCCGTTGGCGACCAGGATTTGACCGCCTGGACCAAATCTTACCGACGTTGGATACCAGCCCACAGGGATGAAACCCAACGAACGGCTCTCGCCCGGCTTGCTGACGTCGATGACGGCGATCGTATTGTTGTTGGCGTTGGCGGCAAGCAACACTCGACCGTCGCTCGACAGATCGATGCTGCACGGCGTACTGCCACTCGGTGCGCTCGGATACAACGATGTCGTTAGGACCTCAACCGCTTTGCCGCTCTCGACGTTGATCACATAAACCGAGTTCGAATTGGCACAAGCCACGAATAACCGCTTGCCGTCAGGTGACATCTTCATCTCGGTAGGATGCGAGTCGGTTGCGATCGTTCGCAGCACGCGACCTTCGGCAAAGTCGACGTCCAGCACGCTGGAACCGTTCCATAGACTGACGAAGCCTCGATTGGGGCCGGTCAACAACACCGTATAGGGATAGCTGTCCTGCGGCATGGCGATGTGACGCGGTGGGGTGCTGTTGTCGATAGACATAACGCAAACCGAATGACCCCAAGGGCAAGCGGCGTAGATCGTGCTACCGTCCTCGGCAACCGCGACGCCTGCCGGAACGTACTTTTCGGATTGCGGTGCGACACGCAACTGCTTGGGATTTCCGAGCAGCCCGTCGGCAAACGACCACGAGTGCACCACTTCGAATTCGCCACCGCTGGCGTAAATGCGATCTCCCGCCTTGTTGAACGACAATCCGTAGAATCCTTGCGGCAAAATGGTCCTCGACACCAGCCGCTGCGTTGTCAAATCGACCACCACAACCTCATGTTCGTTGTACCCGGCGCACAAGATGGCGAGCCAACGCCCGTCCGGATGGACAGCCATGTTCACCGGTAAGTCGCCGATACCGATTTGTCGGCCGGCCGGATTCAGCAACCATTGAGTCGGCAGCATGATCGCCCCGCTGTCCTGCACGCCCGGCAACAACGGCTGCTGCACTTCGACACACGCCGAATGACTGCCAAAGTAAGCGAACAATATGCTTACAAACACGAAATGCAATTTCATAGGAGTTTGGCACCTGTAGAAATGGTCAAATGCATGTTCGCCAGGATTCTCGCGCTCAAGCTTGCTGGCAAACGCAATTGAATATCCGTAGAAATGGTGGTAAGCGTTCACGGGTTGCCAATGCGTTGTCCACGTTTTTAGAGGGTCAGGCACATTTTCGGCGGCTCATGCGACAATTTGGTACCAATAATCCGGCCGAAAATGAGCCGGACCCCGCCTCGTGAACGGTTACGAAATGGTCAAATGAGTTTTCGCACCGATTCTCTCCCATTTCTCCTGGCCACGCAAGGAATGCCTCGGTGCTGTGTGAGGACCCAAGCATCGCACGCACAATAACTTCCGCATTCAACTCAATCTCGAGCCTGCGCTCTATGAACAAGCCCTTGCCGGCCTCCGTCCGGGCCTGTCCTGGCGGGATCACGACTGGTCCGCTACGGCTCAGCAACCCGAGCCCGCGCTCAATGATCACGCCTTTGCCGATCTCCGTCCGGGCCAGCCCCGGCGGGATCACGACTGGTCCGCTACCAGTACAATCAGAACGCTCACGCTTCTCTCCGTGAGCGACGTTGCGGCCATCCGCCGTCCATCCGATAGTTCAACAAGCGAGTCCTGGTTTTGGGAAACCGACTATAATGAACGCTGGGCGGTTAGCGCGGTGGTAAGCGTTCACGGGTTGCCAATGCGTCGCCCATGTTTTAAGGGGTCAGGCACATTTTCGGCGGCTCATGCGACATTCTAGTCCCAATAATTGGGCCGAAAATGAGCCAGACCCCAGCTCGTGAACTGTTACTTGATCGAGAGTTTCTGCATTTTGCGTGTGATCAATGCCAGGCACGATGGATCTAAGCAAGACCCAGAACAAGTGATCCAATCTATCCATCACGGTATAAATGGGGACGGCATTTTGGACATCAAGATGCTCAGAGACGGTCGGCAAGGGCCATCCGCACTAACAGAGCATCTTGGTTCGTTCCTCGATGAGATGCTTGTAGTCCTCTTTCTGATCGTGCGGCAGGAAACTGCGATCGACCAGACGCAGCGCCTCGTCCAATATGGATATTTGCTTCGTCAGAACGCGTTCGGCTGCCTTTTCGGGCAACTTGCAATAAGTCGCGAATCTACGCCATGAGCCGCGTCGTAGGTTGTCGTTCTTGCCAACGATGGGCAGGGCAAGCAAGTCTTTCGGGATGACGAGACGCGTACACAGCAAGTCATACGCCGGCGTCAACTGCAGAATGCCGTCCTCACTTGCGACCAACGAAAAATTCTTGAGGTGCATGTCACCATTGCCAGACCACCAGACGAAAAGGAGTCGCCGATACAGTTTCAAGATTTCGACGAGCGGTTCGGTGGCATATTTGCGGAGCAACCTGACGCAAAGTTCGCCGGAGCCTTCATATTTCTCCTTGGGCGACTTCTCGGCAAGTTGGCAAAAATCTTCTTGTCGTAGTTTGTGCCCATCAGGCAGGCGGTCGAACCGCTTGACGAGGTAGGCCAGCGTACCGTCCTTGAGCGGCACTAAACCATTCGGAGAAACTTCTATCGCGGCGAGCTGCGCCATCCTGGTTGTAATGTGCTCGTTCTCCGGCACGGCCGGATAGGTGTCCGTCTGGGGCTTGAGGATATACCGCCCTCCGTCCGCGGCGACGCGCAGCGTCGCCCGACCTGGCCCCAAGTTGACAGCGATCTTTTTCTGAATACCCGAAAGCGATGTATGCCCCACCATCTCCAGCGCGGCAAGATGTAGCTTGGCAATTTCAATTTCTAGCGTCGGCAATTTAAACGAATTAAAGAGTCGTTTTAAGCAGCGGGGATGATAATCGTCCTCGGCGGGAACATCTTCGAGGCAGATTCGGCAGATTCGGCTCATGCGGCCTCCTCCGCCATCGACAGAATCTCGACGGCCCCGATGCAGTCGGCGCAGGTGGCTATCAGCAATCCAAATGCGTCGTCCTTCGAGATCTTCAACGCCGTGGTCGTGAGGTCCAGCAACCAGCCTTCGGGCAGCAGATTTTCAAAGAACGGATGCAGCCCGTCTGAGATGCATGGTTGATCGGTCAGCGGCAAAGTGAGAGAAACCGGGACCGCCTTGGCGCTGGTAAGCCATTCCGCATCGTACCGAAAGGTTGTCTGCCTTCCCTCTTCGACCAGCGTACCGACGCGCTGTCCGTCGAGCCGCACAAGTGCCTGACGGGGCTTCATAGTGTCGGATCCCTGGGAGCTTCGATAATGCCAAGCTTTTTTCCGAACACGGCGAGGACCTTGTTGACCGAGTTCATGCGTACGGTCGGCTTAGATTGTTCTAGTTCGGAAACGAACCGCCTTCCAACACCGGCCAAATCCCCCAACTCGCTCTGGGAATATCCCGCAGCCTTTCTTCGTTGGCGGACGAAGCGTCCAATTTCGTCCCCGCATTCCTTGTCCATGAACCAGCTCCTTGTCGCTCCTGATCGGTAAGCGTTCACGGGTTGTCAATGCGTCGCCCACGTTTTCAGGGGGTCAGGCACATTTTCGGCAGCTCATGCGACATTCAAGTACCAATTATTGGGCCGAAAATGAGCCAGACCCCGGCTCGTGAACAGTTACCCTGATCGGGATCAGATTCGCATGTTCTCGACAAATATAGAGGTGAATTCAGCTATGATCAATAGATAGCACCCGATCGGGTGCAATATGCGTGTATTGTAAGTTTAACGCTTGAAAATAGTACAGCAGAGCACTGTTTGCACCCGATCGGGTGCAACACTAGATGGGTTGAGTTTTGTTCGAATGGTGGATCTGGCTATCGATCTCACGCACCGCCCAAGGTCAGACGCCACATCTTTTTTGCGATATCCTCGTCGTTGAATAGTGCGCCAATCCAAGGTACAACGGCCATCCCTGGTCGTCATCGGTCGGGCAGGGAAGCCCGACCTACAGCAAACGACCCACTACCCGTTGTTGGCCTGCCGCGAGGATTTCTGGCTCAGCACCCGCACCCACGACGAGACATCGCTCAGCCGCGAGCGAATCGCCTCCAGTTTACAGACTGTTTAGCTCTTGTCAGGATACGATATTTACCATTACTTCTCTGGCAAGTTCTCGCGCTTTGCCAGCAATACCAGTAACAGTTCACGACCCGGGTCTGGCTCAATCCGCCCAAGGCGGATGTGGCTGACCCCCTAAAAACGTGGGCGACGCATCGGTAACCCGTGAACGCTAACGCAATACCAGACATGCCCAAACCGAAGCGCAAACTCACTTCCGCTGAAAGGAAAGCTCGCCGCAAGCGAAAGCAGAAGTTCATGATCATTTAGGTCAATGGAAAACAGACGCGGGTTCCGCGTCCGCCGTTAATCGACGGTCTTCCGGTCGACGAGTTCATCGCTGCGAACGTAGACCCCATCTGGCTGCACCAGAACGGTCTTTGGGAGATGATGCCTGGCGACGACGAAACGTGAGTTGCGAATTCCAGAACAAGGAGTAGCCGGTAACCGCCGACGGGTAGTGGGAGAATTTCACGAGGGACGGCCATCCTTGCCCGTTATGTGTCGGGCAGAGACTACCCGACCTTCAATAAATGACCCACTACGCGCCGATGAATCTCCAGCTCTCGCCCGTCGACCGACTTTCTTTTCCTGAGGCCAAGATCGCTTTGTTTCGCGCGCTGTTTCGGGGACGCGAAGATGTCTATGCCCGTCGGTTCGAAAGTCACCGATCAGGCAAATCGGGATACTCCCCTGTCTGCGGCAACGAATGGGTGCGGGGCGTGTGCGACAAGCCCCGGATCAAATGCGCCGCTTGCCCGCACCAACAATTCTTGTCCGTGACCGACGACGCCGTCCGCTGTCACCTCACTGGGAAAGATGATACCGGGCGCGACTTTGTGATGGGCGTTTACCCGATGTTGCGTGACGAAACGTGTTTTTTCCTGGCGATCGACTTGGACAAGCGCAGCTGGCGCGAGGACGCACGAGCGGTGATGGAGACGTGTCGACGCCTCGGTCTGCCGGCGGCGCTGGAGCGATCGCGCAGCGGAAACGGCGCCCATCTTTGGCTCTTTTTCGAGGAGGCCGTTCCCGCCACGCTGGCCCGCAAACTCGGCGCGCACCTACTGACCGAAACGATGGAACGACAGCCGAACATCGGCCTGGATTCGTATGACCGTTTCTTTCCGAATCAGGATACGCTTCCTCAAGGCGGATTCGGCAACTTGATCGCGCTTCCCCTTGCAGAGTGAGCCCCGCAAACACGGCAACAGCGTTTTTCTCGACGACGCATTCGAGCCCTACGCCGACCAATGGGCTTTGCTATCGTCGATTCGGCGAATCAACCAGGCGGCTGGCGAGGCCATCGTCGAGCGGGCCGAACGAAAGGGACGGATCCTCGGCGTGCGGTTAGTTTCGTTGGACGAGGACGACGCTCGACCTTGGGCGGCGCCATCTTCCGGTCGGCGAAAGAGTCTTCCCTGCGTTGGGCCGCTGCCGAGTCGAATCGAGTTGATCCTGGGGAATCAGATCTACATCGCCAAGGAGCAACTGACTCCCGGTCTGCAAAACGGCTTGGTCCGCATCGCCGCATTCCAAAATCCGGAGTTTTATCAGGCTCAAGCGATGCATCTGCCGACGTTCGGCACGCCACGAGTCATCGCGTTGCGCCGAAGATTATCCGCAGCATATCGGCACTCCCGCGTGGCTGTCTGGATGAGGTGCAATCGTCGTTGTCCGACCTGAAAATGGCCGTTGCCGTTCGGGACGAGCGCTACACCGGCAAATCTCTGAAGGTCGAGTTTCAAGGACAACTCCACTCCGATCAACTGGTCGCGGCAAAGTCGATGCTGGCGCACGACATCGGCGTGCTTTCCGCCACGACCGCATTTGGAAAGACGGTGGTCGCCGCATGGCTCATCGCGCAGCGCGGCGTCAACACGCTGGTTCTCGTCCATCGCCGCCAATTGATGGAACAATGGGTGCAGCGATTGGCTACATTTCTGAATTTACCACCTAAGGAGATTGGTCGAATTGGTGGCGGTCGCACGAAACCGACTGGACGGCTGGACGTGGCGCTGATTCAGAGCTTGTCGCGAAAAGGCTTGTGCGCGATCTCGTGGGAGATTATGGACATCTCGTCGTAGATGAATGCCATCATTTGCCCGCTGCCAGCTTTGAGCAAGTCGTCCGTCAGGCGAAGGCCAAATTCGTGACCGGCCTGTCCGCCACGCTGGCTCGAAAAGACGGACATCATCCCATCATCTTCATGCAATGCGGACCAGTTCGCTATCGAGTCGATGCCAGACATCAGGCTGCCGTGCGTCCCTTTGAACATACCGTCTACGTCCGTCCGACGGATTTTCGTTCGCTTCACGCTCCGGCCGAAGATCGCCGCGTCGAATTTCAAGCCTTGTATTCGGAGCTGATCGCTGGATCGAGTCCGCAACCAGCTCATCTGTAACGAAGTCGTTGCGGCCGTAGCCGAGGGTCGCTCGCCGCTGGTGCTAACCGAACGCAACGAGCATCTCGTAATGCTGGCGGAACGACTGTCGAGCGGCGTTCAGCACCTGGTCGTGTTGCGCGGAGGCATGGGCAGAAAGGAAATCGGACGTGGTGACCGACAGACTTGCGACGATCCCGGAAAACCAGCCGCGCGTTCTGCTCGCGACCGGGCGATATCTTGGTGAAGGCTTTGACGACGCCCGCTTGGATACCCTGTTTCTCACTCTGCCGGTCTCGTGGCACGGCACGATTGCACAATACGTCGGTCGCCTGCACCGGCTGTATCATCGCAAACGAGAGGTGCGCGTGTACGACTACGCCGACTTGAACGTCCCCATGCTTGCCCGCATGTTCGACCGGCGCTGTCGGGGCTACGAGTTGGCCGGCTACCGCATTCTGCTCCCGGCGAGTGCAGTGCCGGGCTGGCCTGCGGAAGTACCGCTGCCCGTTGATCCCCAATGGAAATGCGACTATGCAGCCAGCGTCCAACGGCTCATCCGCGACGGCGTCGATGCGCCACTGGCGAATTTGTTTAATCATGCCGCACGACCGATCGCTACCGAAGCGGACGGAAGCGAGCGAGCACGCAGTGCTACCGAAGCGTTTCTCTACCGACGCTTACAGACCCTTGATTCAACTGCCGGGCGATTTCGCCTCAACGCGGAGCTTTCCATTCCGTTCGATGGCTGTGGTCGCATGGAGGTGGATCTGTTCTGCGCCGAGGCCCGACTGGCAATTGAATTGGACGGCAATCAACATTTGGACAACCCCCAAGCGTATCGCCGCGACCGCCGCAAGGACATGCTGTTGCAGGAACAAGGTTATTTCGTGCTGCGTTTTCTGGCGGAAGATGTCGGCAAAAAACTTGACGACGTTCTCGACGCAATTCTCCGAGCGCTTCCGCATCTCCAGAAGCCAACAAAAAGGGGACGCAGCTCTTTTCGCGGGACTCGGTAGCAGGGTAGTCGCCAAACCTCGCCTCCACCGGAACAGGTCCGGTGGGGAGCGCTAAGGGCGGAGGCAGGAGTTCTTTTTTTATCGAGATGTCGCTTGCTAAGTTGCCAAACCAGAAGTCCATCGGAACAGGGTCCGGTGCGGGAGCCGACGGAGATTTGCTGGGGCGTGTAAGCCGCATGGACGAGTGATGCAAAGGTGACGCAGCCCTTTTCGCGGGGGGCTCGATGATGGCGTTCATTTGGTGCAGGTCATGACGGCCCGATACCATCGCCATCCAAAAGTCTTCGTTGAATTGACCGAAGTAGTGACCACTACCACCGCCGCGTTTGGGCCGGCTAGAATCGACACCCGAATAAAACAGAGAATAAAACAGAGGTGCCATCCACAAACGCCTAACGCGGACCGCCATGCCGTTTGTTTGGGCGCAGCTTGGCAAAACCTCGCTCTTAATCGGGGATGGAAAAGAGACGCACCTCATGAAGTCGTGTTGGGGAGGCCTAGAGGGCGAAGCGTGCGCCGCAATTTGGGCCTGGCACGGTTTGTATGACTCAGTTGTGGGCGACAAACGGCGTGCCTCGCTGGAGGCACTGTTGGATCGCGTCGCCTTCGGCTTCCCTTGGCGGCTTGCGGGCAATTGAACGCGATCAGCTAGGACTGGATTCATTGTGCTTCCGCCCGATTCCGGTCGTAGCGATAATGTCTGGCGGGAAATACTCTTGGCAGAATTGGCAAACGGTCGACACTTCATCACACCACCCCGCGAACCTCCCCCGCGAAAAAGCTGCGTCCCCTTTGCTTCTCGCATATTCTTTCGGATTGATTTTGCAAGCAAAATACACCGGTCGAGCGAATTGTGTAGAATTCTCCTGAGGGCCGAGTCCATGGCAAATTCGACCGAACGACAGTCTTCACTTCATCGCTGGTTGGCGTCGCTACGCGATGGCGCCAGTCTGGCAACAGAAAAGCGGTGGATGCTTTACTTTGAAAGAATGGTCTTGGTTGGCCGTCGCGGGCTTGGCGCTAATCGCTGCGACGCACTTGATGAAATAGACATCGCTTTGAATGCCTTCCAATGCTGTTGTCTCGAATTCCAGCAGGAGCGATTTCATCATTACCACTTCGATCAAAACTTGTGGCTATTGTTGGTCACGCTAACATTTAACAATGCCATCGATCAATTGCTACGCGAACACCGTTTGCAACGCGGCCGCAATCAACAACCGCTGGCGATTGACGACGGGAAGTCGCGCGCTCCGACCGATACATCCCTGGAGTTCGTGGCGCGTGCTGAAGAGTCGTTAGAGAGTCTTTTGGACGCACTCGACGAAACGGGTGATTTGACGCTGCGTGAAAAAACCATTGATTCTATTTCGGGGCTTTCCACGGCGGAGATTGCTCAAGCGACTAATTGGACTCAGCGCACTGTGCAAAGGAAGTTGTGCGCGATTCGCGCGCTGCGGGAGCCCCGACATTCATGACCGAGCGCACATCTGACGATAACGATGGGCTGACGTTTGCGGAATTGTCTCCCGAAGTCATGCTCCGAGTCAATGAACATTGCGACCGGTTAGAGGCGGCTTGGGCACAAAACTGTGACATCTCGCTACGAGAGTTTGTTAAAACCCTACCTGCCGACGACCGAGCGGTAACCATTCCAGAGTTGATTTTGATCGACCTGGCGCTTCGATCACGTCGCGGATCGGATGTTCCCGCCGACGAATACTTGCGGATGTTTCCCGATGTCGATGCGAACTGGCTGAACCGTCAAATTGAAATAATCAAAACATCGCGACAGGCTCCCGGGGCTGAGGGTGACTTGGAGAAATTGGTTCGGTTAGGGGATTATGCCATTACCGGAACACTGGGATGTGGCGGCATGGGCCAAGTCTACCGGGCCGTTCACCAGATCATGGGGCGAGAGGTGGCGATTAAAGTCTTGCACCAACAACTCCGCTCCGATTCGTTCGTTAGCCGCCGATTTGAACGCGAAGTCCAGGTTCTCGCTCAGCTTTCGCACCCGAACATCGTCACGGCTTTCGACGCCCGCTGGGAAAACGGCAGACTTTACCTTGTCACCGAACGGGTCAAGGGCGAAGACCTAGGCCGACTTGTCGGCCGCAAAGGCCCCCTCAAACCGACTAAAGCCATGTACTACGTTTGGCAAGCGGCTAAGGGATTGAGCTACGCCCACCAAAAAGGAATCGTGCATCGCGACATCAAACCTAACAACCTATTTGTCGACGAACGCCAATCGATCAAAGTCCTCGACTTGGGCTTGGCCCGTTTATCCGCTAACGACAAGGCAAACCTAATGTCCGATGCTTCGCTGACTCAATCTGGGCAGGTGTTAGGAACCGCGCCTTATTTGGCACCTGAGCAAGCGCGGTCGCCACTCACGGCCGGTCCTCACGCCGATATTTATAGCCTCGGTTGCACCCTGTACTTCTTGATCGTTGGTCAACCACCTTACCAAGGCAAAACTCGAATTGACACAATCTTGGCCCATGTGGAACAAGCGACACCTAAACTCCCTGAAACAGTAAACGGCAGAAGGGTTTCTTCTGGCCTCCGACAACTTTGTCATTCGATGATGGCCAAATCCCCGACTGAGCGACCCGAATCGATGATCATCGTCGTCGAGACTCTGGAGCGACTGATCAAGCAGGAAAAGCAGCAAATCGCCAGCGGTTCGACTCGTCACCACGACGTCCGCGCCACGGTAATGTCTTCGCGGCCAACCACACCCGCTACACAATCCGATGAACGAACGAACTGGCCGAGTGTCAAGGCGCTGACGTCGATTGGATTGGTAGCCATCGCCGTGGTCGTTGCCGCTTTCGTGTGGCATCCATGGTTCAATCGCAGACTTTCGCCGAATATAAATAACTCACTACAGTCTGGTGTGACTGAACATCAGGCGAGTGGTCCCAAGGATACGGTCCCGTCCCGAGAATCGTCGGCTGCCAGACTGACTGAAGGTATCAATACAAACTCGAAAGCTCGCGGTTTGCAATTCAACGGCTATTCGAGTTACGTCGCGATTCCTGATTTCAAGATTCCGGTTGCAGCGCCCGTTCGCATCGAACTTGCCGCCTGCGCCAACTACCAAGAATCGCCCGTCAATTTGGTTTCCTGGACCGGAGATAAATTAGCCGTACTGTTTATTGGTGGTGACCACAACTGGGGCATCTGTTTTTTTGACGGGCAGCAGTCCCGATTGGTCATCAGCCGCCAGCGCGTTCGATTTGGCCAGTTGGAAACCGTTGTCGGCGAATGGAATGGATCCCGATTGTCTCTGTGGATTGATGGGCGCAAGGCCGAAACCGACCCGGTTGACTATCCGCTTCAAGCCGCGCCCCCAGGGCTTTACGTCGGTGGCGTGCCAGACAACGTATTTCCTGCGGAACAAGGAACTCGGTTTTTTAGCGGCCTGATCGCAGCTGTCCGCATTTCGCAAGGCAATCTTCCCGAAACGCGGGCGGCGTCAGTCGAAGATTTTGAGAAACTCCCGCCGACGAACATCCTCGGCACCAATTTCGCGTTCACTCGGAACGATGTGGCTGAGGATTTGTCGTTGCATCATTGGCGAATGAAGCGCGTTGACACACACTGGCAGCGGTAGTTCATTTCAACGGCGAACAAAAAGGGGACGCAGCTCTTTTCGCGGGACTCGGTAGCAGGGTAGTCGCCAAACCTCGCCTCCACCGGAACAGGTCCGGTGGGGAGCGCTAAGGGCGGAGGCAGGAGTTCTTTTTTTATCGAGATGTCGCTCGCTTAGTTGCCAAACCCGAAGTCCACCGGAACAGGTCCGGTGGGGAGCGCTAAAGGCGGAAGCGGGATTGTTTTGTCCAGATGTCGCTTGCTAAGTTGCCAAACCCGAAGTCCATCGGAACAGGGTCCGGTGCGGGAGCCGACGGAGATTTGCTGGGGCGTGTAAGCCGCATGGACGAGTGATGCAAAGGTGACGCAGCCCTTTTCGCGGGGGGCTCGATGATGGCGTTCATTTGGTGCAGGTCATGACGGCCCGCTACCATCGCCATCCAAAGGTCTTCGCTGCATCGATCGAAGTCGTCACTACTACCACCGCCGCGTTTGGGACGGGTAGAATCAGCGTCGGCACAGACGCGAACCATGCGTGCATTCGACAACGTAAGGATCGCCCGACAAATAACTTCCCGGTCTTGTTGACCCTCGATTAACAGACGGTTGAAAAAGGATTCGTCTCAACAACTTTGCCGAATGTCATTCTGGGGAAGTCTGCCCGCAGTGAAGGCGGTGGGTAAGCGTTCACGGGTTGCCAATGCGTTTCCCACGTTTTTAGGGGGTCAAGCACATTTTCGGCGGCTCATGCGACATTCTAGTGCTTTGTCAGGTCTTAGAATTGGGGTTGTGTGCCACTGGCTTTGCCAGTGCGGGTCGGCAATACACGACGCTCATTTTCACTGGCACAGTCAGTGGCACCCCAAAATTAAAACTTGACACGGCACTCGTACCAATCATTGGGCCGAAAATGAGCCAGACCCCGGCTCGTGAACTGTTACAGGCGGTGGGCGGGAATCCGGCGGGGATAAGCTCCTTCGAGGTTGGATCCCCGCCGTCGCCGGGATGACGAAACCTTTTTCAACAGGCCGTTGACCTCTGCTGTGAGGGCGAGGATTTAAGGCGAAGTTATTTTGCGTGCGATCCGAAGAGACAAAAAATGCGATTTAACGCTGGATGAATGATGGTCGTTGTTTTTGTCGAACCTTGTTTTCCCAAAAACCAGCGGGACTTTGTCCGCGGCCTGAAACAGATCGGGGCGACCGTGGTGGCGATCGGTGAATCCCCCAAGGATGCGCTCGACGAGGAGCTTAAGGACTGGCTGTTGGACTATATCCAAGTGCCGTCGGTGTGCGACGAGCGGGCGATGATCGATGCGGTCAAGTTCGTGCAAAGCAAGGTCTACGTCGACCGGCTGGAGGCAACCGTGGAGGCTCATATCCTGCCGATCGCCAAGGTCCGAGCGGCGTGCACGATTCCCGGCCTATCGGTCGAGACATCGTTCGCCTGCCGCGACAAGCCGACGATGAAAGACATCCTACGAGCGCACAATATTCCTTGTGCACAATCGCTGGGGAGCGGCGACCCGGCCCAGGCCTTCGAATTTGCCCACCGCGTTGGTTACCCGTTAATCGTGAAGCCGCGAACCGGCGCTGGGGCCGCCGGCACCAGCCGCGTCGACTCGGACGAAGAACTCGGCGCGGCGCTCAATGCGTCAGGCGTCGGCCACGGTGGCGAAGTTGCCATTGAGGAGTTTATCGAGGGACACGAAGCCTTCTACGATACAATCACTATCAATGGCACCGTCGTCCACGAGTTCGTCTCGCACTACTATCCCAACGTGTTGGAAGCGATGCGAACGCGCTGGATCTCTCCGCAATTCATCGCGACCAATCGAGTCGACTCCGGCAAGCATTATCAAGAAGTGAAGGAAATGGGCCGCAAGGTCATCTCGGCGATCGGAATCACGACTGCCGCCACTCACATGGAGTGGTTTTTTGGACCGAAGGGGCTGAAGTTCTCGGAGATTGGTTGCCGCCCTCCCGGCGTTCGCGCTTGGGACTTGTACGACGTCGCCAACGACTTGGACCTGTATCTCGAATGGGCGTCGGCGATCACTACTGGCCAGCCGACTCGGCAGGCTTCTCGACGATTCAGCGCGGGGATCATTGCGCTGCGACCCGAATGCGACGGTTGGATTACGGGCTACTCGGGACTAGATCAGATTCAGCAGCAGTTCGGACAATCGATTATCGACTGTCATTTTCCAGAACTCAGTTACCCGACGAACGCCGTCGGCGCGGGCTACATGGCCAATGCCTGGATTCGGATGAAGCACCCCGACTACGATGAACTCCGCTCGATGCTCGACACCGTCGGCCGTACGGTGAAAGTACATGCACGCGCCAACTGACGGAACGAATTAGCAGCCCGTTGAAAAAGGGCTCTGTCATTCCCGCGAAGCCTGTCCCCAGCAGAGCCGGCAATGGCGGGGCGCGGGAATCTATCATTGCAGTAGTTGATTTCCGCTGGATTCCCGCCCCCTGCCTTCGCTGGGGCAGGCGCCGCGGGAATAGCGTTCGGTCCGGTCGTTGAAATGAGTCTTTTTTCAACGAGCTATTAGGCATATCGCTGTCGCATGGCGTTCAGAACTGTGGTAAGCGTTCACGGGTTTTCAATGCGTTGCCCACGTTTTTAGGGGGTCAGGCACATTTTCGGCGGCTCATGCGACGTTCACGAATCAATTATTGGGCCGAAAATGAGCCAGACCCCGGCTCCTGAACAGTTACAGAACTGTGCTGCAAGCTATTATTTCGGCCCTGGAGGAAGGAGCGTCGACCCACCGCCATACGGATCGACGAATGTAGGCGTCGAGCCAGGCACGGCAAACTCCCCGGGCATTGTCTCGAGGCCGCCGACCGAATCTGGTGCTTGATAAACCCCGTTGCGCCACAGGTCGGACATCCAGTGCCTGGGCAACTGACGTCGTCGTCACGATTGCGGTACTTTGAACCGAAAATGCCATTGCCCAGCCAGGGCGTGCAGGAGTTGCAGGCGCCGCCACGGAAGAATCGGCGGATAGGCCCGTCGGCGCACCCCGCCGTCATTAGCAATGAAATCCCTAAAATCGCGATTGTAATCTTCTTGTTCATTTCTCCACTCCCCTCAATGGCGTTGGGACATTGAGGTCGATTCCTCAATTGTCACGCCGGAGAAAAGGTACACGCCAAGTAACGCGACGCAAGCAATCGACGCTGAGTTTTGTAGGAACTGGCGAATTTCACCGGGGAAGAAACCGAGCAATTCGAGAAAGCCGATCAGCTAAACTTTTCGGGTTATGATCTTAGGCAAGACCATGACGTATGCCACGAACCCCAGCCGAAGATTCCACGGCAACCGTTCCACTGACGAACAGGAACAGGATCGCATCCGCGTTAGAACAATGAACTTTCGAACAGCCATGTGCTTTGTATTGCTGTTGTTTGTGGGGCAATCGGCCGCCGCACAGCAGACCGATGTGACTGTCCGAGACGGTCGCTTTGAAAATCCAAACTCGATCATTTGTTCGTTAGCTTACCTGCCGACTATTCCGGGCGACGAAATCTGGGAGGTTTCCAGCCGCGACATCGCCGATATTAGCTGCTTTAGCACGGACCAACTGAACTGCAAGATCTTCCGACATGGCGCGTTCTGTGCGGTGAATCTCGACGATCTGGTTGCGCGACATCGAGCGAGCGCTGCGGCAAAAACGGTGATCTACGTGCATGGTAATCGGACGGACGAATTGTGGTCTCAGGCTCGCGGGTTGCAGGTTTTCGGTGCGTTGTTCGGCAGCGAGCGCGAGCGTCAACCGGTGCGGTTTGTGATTTGGTCTTGGCCGTCCGATCCGCAACTTCGCCGAGTCCACGAGTATCGCGTGAATTCGCAGCGCAGCGTGGAACAAGGGCGAGTTCTGGCCAGCTTTATCGAGATGCTGGGGTCCAAATCGCCAATCGGATTGATCGGCTTCAGTTTTGGCGTGCAATGCGTGATACGCGGGGCGGAACAACTCTGCCCTGCGCCGGTCAGCCGCCGTTTGATTTGCAGATCGTCGCGGTCGCCCCGGCATTGCAGAAGCCGTGGATTTGTGTCGACAACCCGTTTAGCGGTATCGAAAGCCAGGCCGAGATTGTGGAACTAGACAATTCTATCGATCGGGCGCTCCGATGTCACCGAATTGCTGTTCGCCGCCTTCCTAGCGGCTCGGCGAACTTTCTGACGGTGGACGACGCCGATCCTTCCGAGTCTTTGCCGCTGCGACTGGACGTTGGCGATTCGGTCGGTCGTCAGCACAGAGTGACCCACTACCTAGGCCCCGATTGGATTCGCTGCCTTGTTCGCGAATCGGTTCAGGAGGGTAGCTCATTCAACGTTGCCCAAGCCTCTAGTGATTCGCGAACCAAGCGGCGACCTTGACCTTGGCCCGCTGTGCTACTTGTCCACGCTCGCCGTCGCGATAAGATAGCAGCCTTCGTGACCGTCTTTGGTCCGGGTTCCGCTTCATGTTCCTAGGGTAGTCAGGATCGTTCGACAAATAACTTCCCGATTTTGTTGACCCTCACCTGACCTCTCCCGTGAGGTCGAGGATTTAGGGCGAAGTCATTTTTTTTTTGCGATCCTAGTTTCGAAGTCTGGCAGCCGGGAGAGCCATGCCGACGCTGCTTGTTGTTTTTTCCATCGTCATCGTGATTTCGTCGTTGGTCGGCGGGTGGCTGCCCACCACGCTGAAGATGACGCATTTGCGGATGCAACTGACTCTGAGCCTAGTGGCCGGAGTAATGCTGGGGGTCGCGACACTTCACCTGTTGCCTCAGGCGTCCAACCTGTTGGGCAGCCGAGAGACCATGGGCATCGCGCTGGCCGGCATTCTCTTCATGTTTTTCTTGAATCGGATTTTTCATTTTCATCAACACGATGTTGCCCAAGCCGCTCCCGGGGCTCCGCCTGAACCTAGCGAGAGTCGCCGCCACGATCACCATCACCACGACCACGACCATCACCACGACCATCACCACGACCATGCGGTTGACGAACAACGCTTGTCGTCGCGTGATATTACTGGCTTTGGATTGTTTTTCGGAATGTCGGTCCATTCGCTGATCGATGGCGTGGCGCTGGGTGCCGCGGTTTGGAGTGAGCCGCACGGCCATTGGTCGGGGGCGGGTTTCAGCGTCTTCTTGGCCATCGCATTGCATAAGCCGTTGGACGCCATGTCGATTACTAGTTTGATGACTGTCAAGAAATGGCGTTCGAGTTCAACGTCGCTGGCGAATCTATTGTTTTCGCTGTTGACGCCGTTGGGTGCGGTTGGGTTTTTTGTATTGGGCGAGTCGGCGGAGACGGCTTCACTCGTCACAGGCGCGGCACTCGCATTCAGCGCCGGTGTGTTCCTGTGTATTTCGCTCGGTGACCTGTTGCCGGAAGTTCATTTTCATCATCACGACCGGATTTGGTTGTCGTTGGCATTGATTCTGGGAATACTGATTGCGGTTGGAATCGAAATGCTTCCGGGACATTCGCACGGGGCGCCGCAGTCCACCGCGCCACTGGACCCTGGCGGACAATAGCTCGTCGTTTCTACCCGAATTCTGCCGCACGCGTGGCACTGGTGCGCATGGGCGGGATTGGCACGCAGCCCGAAAACTAACAACCGGTTGAAAAAGTAGCGGCACGGCGCGAGCCGTCCGGTTGCGTTAGCATCTGAGATTGAACGGACGTCGAATATAATGATGCAT
This sequence comes from uncultured Planctomycetaceae bacterium, assembly GCA_963803365.1. Lineage (GTDB taxonomy): Bacteria > Planctomycetota > Planctomycetia > Pirellulales > Pirellulaceae > JANMEB01. Next base: position 49,130 of record CAWDMH010000024.1, on the reverse strand, counting down.
GCGTTCGTTCAGTGGTGCCATCCTGTAAGGACTCACTGTGTTTTTGCCCGTTACGACCGATGCCGAGGTCCGTCATTGGCCCATTGCCACGGTTTCGATGATCGGATTTCACGTCCTGATCTATATCATCCAGTGCGCGCTTCCGCCAATTCCGATCGCGACCACCGTGAATGCCGCGGACCCCGCCCCGTACAACAACCCGTTGGCCGATGCGATTCTGAACCGCTCGCAAGATGACAAGACTCTGCCCGGTTGGTGGCCGTACGCATTGAGTCATGGCGACGGACTGCATCCGTTGCAATGGATGACGTCCTTCCTCATTCATCTGAACGTCACGCACCTGTTGGGCAACATGGTTTTCCTGTGGGTGTTTGGTTTGCTCGTGGAAGGATTCAGTGGCCCTTGGTGGTTTCTGGCGTTGTATATCGGCATTGGGGTGATCGAAAATGCTTTCGAGCAGATGATCTTCCTGGCGATTCCGTCGGGCCCCTCGCTGGGCGCTTCGAGCGCTATTTTCGGTTTGATAATGATCGCGGCGTTGTGGGCGCCTCAAGATCACGTGCAGTGCTTTTATTTCCTAATTTGGTTCGTGGGTTTCGTCAACGTCCCGACCTTGATCATGGGCGCTGTCTATTTTCTGTTCGAGTTCACGATGGCCATTGTCTCGTCGTTTCAACTTGGAACGAGTCTATGGCACTTGATGGGCGCCGTGCTGGGACTGATCGCGGGTTTTGTGATGCTCAAGAGCGACTGGGTCGACTGCGACGATCGCGACGTTTTGTCCATGATTCAGGGCGACAAGCCGAAGACGTTGTCGCGGCGAAAGCGGCGAAAGGCCGTGGCCGAACAACAGCAAGCTCGTCTCGATGTGGAGAACCGCATCGAGATTGGCTGGAAATCGTTTGACATGCATCTGGGCGCCGGAAACCTAAACGCGGCGCTGAAGCAACTTACTCAATTGCAGCGCCACGAAAAAACGCTGCAATGGACCGAACCGCGCTTGTGGCAATTGATTTGTGGATTTCTCAAGTCCCAGGATTTCGACCAGGCGTACCGGTTTGCAGAGATCTACCAACAGCGGTTTACGGAACGGGTCGATTCGATTCACTTGCTCATGGCGCAGATTGTCGGCCTCAAACGCGGGCGCCGTCGCGCGGCCTGAAAGTGCTTCAATCAATCGACGTGGCTAAGCTGAATTCACAACAATTAACCAAATATCACGCACTCGTCGACGCGCTGACTCGCGAGGTGGACGCCGGATCGCTTGAGGCCGAAGATGAATCCTGAGCCGTTTCGCGGGCGATCCCCGTGATTAGCCGCGCCGAACGGTCGTACGTCAAATAGCTCCAAGCCCACTGCAACAACACCAACAGCCGATTGCGGAAGCTGACGATCAGCATCAAATGCACCGTGAGCCACAAGAGCCAGGCGAGGAAGCCGCTGAACCTGGCCCAACCAAGGTCGGCGACTGCCGCGGCTTTGCCGATCGTCGCCATCGAGCCGCGGTTGTGAAATCGAAACGGCTTGGCGGGGTACTGTTTGAGGCGGCCGGGCAATTGTCCGCGCCGCGTACTTGCCTTGTTGAATGGCTACCGGCGCGACGCCCGGCAACAGTTTGCCGCAACGAAGGTCCATACACGAGGCCATGTCTCCGATCACGAAAATATCGGAGTGCCCGGCAATCGTCAAATCGTTCTCGACCACGACGCGGCCAGCGCGATCCAGAGAACAACCGGTGATGCGCTGCAATTCCTTGGCCAGCGGAGATGCTTGAACGCCGGCCGCCCACAGTACCGTTTGCGTGGCGATGCGTTCGCTACCTCTCGGGGTTTTGAGTTCTACGAAATCGGGTCCGATCTGCGTGACCATCGAGTTTAACCGAAGGTCGATTCCCAAGCGGTGGATCGATTGAACGGCCTTCTCCGCCAACGAGGGTCCGAATGCGCTCAGGACTTTGGGCCCGGCCTCCACCAACACCACGCTGGCGTCGGTGGGATCGATCGAGCGGAAATCGTGTTTCAAACTATGGCGAGCGATTTCGGAGATGGCGCCGGCCAATTCGACTCCGGTCGGTCCGCCGCCCACGACAACAAACGTTAGCAGCCGCCGTCGTTCAGTCGCATCGCTCGCTTGCTCGGCCGACTCAAAGGCTGAAAACACCTTGGCGCGAATCTGGGTTGCATCCTCGATTGTTTTGAGTCCGGCGCAAACCTTTCCCAGTCGTCGTGGCCAAAATAGCTGTGGGACGCCCCGGCTGCGACGATCAAGGCGTCGTAGGGGATCGTGGGCCCGTCGCGGAGCTTCAGTTGGCGAGCGTCCGCATCGATCGACTGAACCGAACCCATTAGCACTTGGCAGTTTGTTTGGCGCCGAAGGATGGCTCGCAAAGGAGTCGCAATGTTGGCTGGCGAGAGTGTCGCCGTGGCAACTTGATATAATAGCGGCTGAAACAAATGAAAGTTTCGGCGGTCGATCAACAGCACGTCAACCGGTCGACGCTTTAACGCCTTGACGGCCGCCAAACCGCCAAAACCTCCGCCGATGACGACAACCTGAGGGCGCTTGCTTGACATCAAAGTGTGGCGTCAGACTGCTAACGAGTTCAACGCGTTTCGGTTAGAGTAGTCCTCTTGACTCGTGGTCCACAAGTCGACGTGAATGTGGGCACAAGCTTTGTTGTACGCCATTCATCGGCCGTTGCACAGCCGATCGGTCAGCCGGTTGACGCCGCCGTCGGCCAGCCGCGCACCTCATTTGGATAGGAGCGTCAGTCGATCGCGGCTGAATTTCGGGATTAGCCATGCCTTGGTGGATTTGGACCGTTTTCTTGATCCTGATCGCAGCATTGGTCGCGCTGGATTTGGGAGTGCTGAACCGGCAGGCGCACCGGATCACTTTTCGCGAATCACTCGGATGGACGTCGTTGTGGGTTTGTATCGCTTTATCGTTCAGTGTGGTGGTCTATTTTTTATATAAGTACGATGTTTTCGAAACCACCTTCATCCATCGCACCCAGGGAGGCGGCACTGCGGTGTCCGAGTTTCTCGTCGGCTATTTGGTGGAGTACTCGCTGTCGATTGACAACATTTTCATCATGGCGGTCATCATGGCGACGATGGGAGTGCCCGCGGAACATCAACACCGCCTGTTGTTTTGGGGTGTGCTCACAGCGGTCGTCCTGCGGGGAACGATGATCGCGATCGGCGCGGCACTGATCAGCGCTTTGACTGGACGATGTATGTCTTTGCGTTGTTGTTGATTTACGCGGCCATTCGTTTGATTCTTAGCCGCGACGAAGAAGTCCGCGCCGACAAGCACTTGATGGTGAGATGGCTGGGTCGGCTGTTCCCGGTTTCCAACCAGTTTCACGGTCGGCGTTTTTTCGTCAAGTGCAGCGGCAAATGGATGGCGACGCCGATGCTGGTGGCTTTGATCTTGATTGAAAGTTGTGACGTCATGTTTGCCGTCGACTCGATCCCGGCAGTGTTTGGCGTGACGCGCGATCCGTTCATCGTTTTTACGTCAAACATCTTTGCCATCTTGGGGCTGCGCTCGCTGTACTTTGCCCTTGCCGGATTGCTCCACCGGTTCGACTATCTGAAAATGGCGTTGATCGTCTTGCTGCTGTTCATCGGAGCGAAAATGCTGCTGTTCGAGCATTTTCCGATACCGAACTCGATTTCGCTGTTGGTTATTTCGGCGATTATCGGCGTTGGGATTGCCACTTCGATCTTGCTGGGCCGAGACAGTCCTGCGACCAAGCGGATGCGAACACCTGACACAACGCCGAAGGGCCATGAATAAAAGCTTGCAACAGCGATTTGCGCCGCGCGACATTTGTTTTGGCTGCGGACAAGCCAACCCGCAAGGACTGCGGCTGCAAAGCTATCCCGAAGGGGAACTGCTCGTGGCGAGGTGGATGCCGCAGGACCACCACCAGGCGTTTGTCGGAATCCTCAACGGCGGCATCATCGGCACGTTGTTGGATTGCCATTGCAACTGGGCGGCGGCTTGGCATCTAAAAGTGCAAAATGATGCGGCTCAGCCGCCATGTACGTTGACCGCCGAATACTCGATCAAACTGATCCACCCGACTCCGACCGATTCCCTGCTGGAATTGCGCTCATGGGTGGTCAAATCCAGGGGACGCATGCGGTGGCCGACGGGGAATTAACTAGCGGCGGCAGAGTCACCGCGAAATGCCGGGGGACGTTTATCGCCGTGAAACCGGGGCATCCAGCGTATCGCCAGCGGTGATCGAGCGGATTCTGCGAAAGATTGGTGCCATAACCTGCACTTATTTCATGACCAATTCGGTCCGTCATTCCCCGTAGGTCCGTCCCCCGTAGGTCCGTCCCCCGGAGGTCCGTCCCCCGTAGGTCCGTCCCCCGTAGGTCCGTCAGTCCCTGACGGACAGCCATGCAGCAAGCCCGCCATTCCCCGAAGCCCCGTAAGTCCCTGTAGGTCCGTCAGTCCCTGACGGACAATCTTACACTAACCTCGTCAGCCCCCAACTGGACAACCACCGCCAGCAAAAGGGACCGTCGGCTGACAAATAACCCCACGACGCGCCCATCTTCACGATTTTGTGCGGATGCGCCAAAATGTCACTCAGCACAAAGCAACACTTGCAATCGAGACTCTTGTCAGGAATCGTAGAGTCTGACGGCAGACTCCCTCGAGGCATTGTTTTTGAAAAGGCGGCCAGACGGCCATTAAGTCAAAGGTAAATTCATGAAATCAACCATCGCCCTCGCCCTATTGTTGTTGGTCAGCCCGTCGTTCGCCCAAGAGGACGCCGCCAAGAAAGAGACGGCCAAGCAGACCCCGGAAACGATCGAAATCAAAGCCAGACCGATCACCCTAGTCGAGACATTCGGGGCGCGAGTCGAAGCGAAAAAGATGACCGAGCTGCGGACGACGATGGATGTCTGGACTAGTTTGATCACCGAGCAAGTCGCCCCTCAGGGAACCGAAGTCCAACCGGGCGACGTTGTGCTGAAGTTTGAGATGGACAAGATCGACGATCAACTTAAATCGGCCGAACAGGACCTGCAACTCTCACAACTCGGTTTGCACCAAGCGGAAGAAGAGCTGGCGTTGACCGGGCAACTCAATCAACTCGACCAACAACTGGCGGATCGGACGTGGGATCGCTTGCAGCAAGACGTCAAGTATTTCTTCGACGTGGAAGAACCACTTTCAAAACGCAGCGCCGACATGCGTTTGAAGAGTTCGCAATACTCGGTCGAAAACGCCCAGGAGGAACTCGATCAGCTTGAGAAGATGTACAAGGAAGATGAGATAACCGAAGAATCCGAGGAAATCGTGCTCAAACGCGCTCGCCGAACACTCGAGCAAGCCAAGTTTTATCTCGAATCGACCGAAGCCGGTGTCAAACACACTTTGGACGTGGACATTCCGCAACGAGGAGAACGAAAAGAACTCGCTCCAACGGGGCGAACTAGAATTTAAGAAGTCCAGCATCTCATTGCCGGTTGAAATCCAACGCAAACAAATGGATTTGACCAAGCAGCAGTTCACCGTGGAGAAGCAGCAGCGAGATCTGAAAAAACTGAAAGCCGATTATGAACGGATGACGCTCAAGGCCCCGGTCGCGGGGATCGTCTATCATGGGCAATGCAAACGTGGCAGCTGGGTCAACAGCACGGGCGGGAATTCGCGTTTGATCGACGTTGGCTCAACCGTTCCCAAAGACGTCGTCGCCATCACGATCGTGCAACCGCGCGGCATCCGCTTGCACGCGGATCTGAGCGAAAAGCAAATGGCGGCTGTCAAATCGGGTGCGACCGGGATCGCCAAATCCCCTGCCACCGAGCAGTTTGAATTCCCGATCAAAGTCGTCTCCGTGGATTCGATCCCCATCGACGAGTCGAAGTACGATTGTGTTTTGGAGTTCGCTGGCGAAAACGTAAACTTGTTGCCCGGCATGACTTGCGAGGTCAAAGTTCCGGTCTACGAAGCCAAAGAAGCAATCCTGGTCCCCAAAGCTTCCGTTTTTTCAGACGACGACGGCATCTCGTACTTTGTCTACGTTGTCAAAAGCGACGCGAACGAACGCCGCAGCGTAACCGTTGGCAAAACGTCCGGTGACGACTTGGAAATCGTTTCCGGCCTGACCGCCGGCGACAAGATTTTGAAAAAGAAACCTGAGTGATCCTGAGTCGGTGTTGGTGATTGCCGGTTTGTGGTATTGGAGTTGTCAAATGATGAATTGCAGTGTGTGCTTTGGCCCAACCAGGCGACAATCTCAGTTCCACGCCGCCTCATGCCATATTCAATCGGGCGCGCGGATTCGCCTAGGGAAGAGACTAAGGCATTCGGGTTTCAGACTTTCGAGTTCTGTTGTTGGCGTCGTCGTTGTGATTATCGCATGGTTCGGCGGCGTGTCGCCAGTTCGCGCTCAAGATGACGTCCGTCAACCGATTCTGGACGATGCGATGGACTTTTCGCACGATCCGGTGTTGCCGAAAATCCAGGCGCAACTCAACAGGTAATTCAGGCGGCTATGGATCGGGGGCTTGAGTATTTGCTGACGCATCAAAACCAGGATGGTTCGTGGGGTTCAGCCGACGAGCAGCGTCCTTTTCAGATTTATGCGCCGATCCCGACGCCCACCAGGCATTCAAAACGGCGGTGACGTCGATGTGCATCTCGGCGCTGATCGAAACGGGTAAGCAGGATTCGACGACGCTGCTGGCGATCGACAAGGCGGAAACATGGCTCAAGGAAAATTTGGGGAGACTGAAGCGGGCGACCGGCGACGCAATCTACAACGTTTGGGGTCATGCGTACGCGATCCAGGCCCTGGTACGGCTTCACCAAAGGCCCGGCGTTTCCGACGAAGCGAAAAAGCTTTATCGCGAACTGATTGCCTCGCAAATGGATATGCTCGACCGCTACGAGTCCGTGGATGGCGGTTGGGGCTATTACGACTTCCGATATCAAGCTCGCAAACCGACCAGCGATTCAACGAGTTTTGTCAACGCGACGGTGTTGGTGGCGCTCAAAGAAGCGGATGATATTGGCGTCAAACCCAATCAGACCACCGTCGACCGAGCGATCAAAGCGACGCTTCGCCAACGAAAACCCGACTTCAGCTACATTTATGGCGAGTATCTTAAAGACAAGCCGATGCTGGGAATCAACCGTCCCGCTGGCAGCCTGGGGCGATCTCAAGCTTGCAACGCCGCCCTGAGGATGTGGGGCGACAAGGAGGTTACGGATCTCGTCCTTAAAAATTGGCTGTATCGCTTATTCGTCCGCAACGGTTGGCTCGCCATCGGCCGCAAGCGACCGATCCCTCACGAATCTTGGTTTCAAGTCACGGCTATTTTTATTATTATGGGCACTACTATGCTGCCTATTGCATCGAGATGCTTCCGCCCGAAGAACGTGGTCCGTATCGCGATCACCTGGCGAAAATCATCTTGCAGTATCAAGAGCCAGACGGCAGTTGGTGGGATTTTCCAATGTATGGCTATCACAAACCGTACGGCACGGCGTTCGCGGTTATGACCCTGGACCGCTGTCTACAAAAAAAGTAACAAGGAACAGACCCCGGCTCGTGGACTGTTACGGCTAGTCGAGGCCCGGCCATCCGACAATAATTGGACTTATCCCCTTTTTCACCCTTTTCACAAGGCGAACGCGACAAAAGCGTCGCCGGCTCGGAGTGCCTGGCTTGCCGGCGCCGCCAGCGGCGATGACGATGAATTGCTTTCCATTGACCGCGTATGCACACGGGGTGGCGTACCCTCCGGCCGGCAACTTTACCTGCCACAGTAATTTGCCGTTGGAACTGTCAAAGGCGTGAAACATCTCGTCTTTGCTGCCGCCGATGAAGACTAACCCGCCCGCCGTGACGATCGTTCCGCCAAAATTTTCGGTTCCGGTTTGTGGAATCCCGCGCACCGTTAGCTCCGGGTACTCGCCCAACGGCACTTGCCAGACAAACTCGCCGCGACTCAAGTCGATCGCCGTCAGCAGTCCCCACGGCGGCTTGATGGCGGGATAACCCTCTCGATCCAAAAACCGATTGTATCCCTTGTGCGTATACGAAAGTGGGTCGTCCGATGACATCTTCTGCAACGCCACGACGTTTGGGACGTTGTTGGAGTTGACAAACAAGTATCCGGTGCTGGGATCGAACGAGGCGCCTGCCCACGTCGCCCCGCCGTGAAAACCCGGAGTGACCAGCGTTCCTTGAAGACTGGGCGGCATGAATCGTTGGCCATAACGAAGCCCAGCGAGTTGTTGCATAGCGGCTTCATGCGACGCAGCGGATACATCGGTAATGTCGTTGGCGGAGATTATTTGTCGAGCGATCGGTGGCGGCTTTACCGGTACGGGCTGCGTTGGCCAGGCGCTCTCTCCCGGTGTGTCGCTGGCGGCCGCGGGAACTTCCTTGACATCGAATAAAGGCGTGCCCGTTTCGCGGTCGAACAAAAAGACGAAACCCGTCTTGGTTACTTGAGCGACGGCCTCAACTTCGACTCCGTCTTTGCGAACGGTCACCAAATTGGGGTAAGTCGGCAGGTCGTGGTCCCACAGATCGTGGTGCGTCGTCTGGAAATGCCAGATGCGCTGGCCGTTCCGTGCATCCAGTGCGATTGTGCAGTTGGCAAAGAGATTCTCGCCCTGTCGATCTCCGCCATAAAAATCAAATGCAGCGCTCCCCAAACCACAAAATACCCATCCGCGTTTCTCATCGATACTGAGGCCGCCCCATGCGTTCGCACCGCCCCGGTTTACCCAAGAGTCGCCTTTCCACGTTTCGTTGCCGATTTCGCCGGGTCGAGGGACCGTGTGAAACCGCCAAAGTTGCTTGCCGGTGTGCACGTCAAAAGCACGAACGTCTCCTGGCGCTGCCGGGCCAGGGCCCTCCCCGTTGGAGAATCCGAGGACCACGGTGTCTTGCCAGATCGCCGGTGCACTGGTGGGGCCGTACGGCATTTTCGAGATATCCCTATCCAAGTCTTCACGCAAATCTTTCACACCGCCTTGGCCAAACTCCGGGTCGAGCTGTCCGGTCCTGGCGTCGATCGAAAATAATCGACCGTCGGAAATGCCGTGCAAGATTCGCCGCTGTCCATTCGGCTTTCCGTCGGACCAGTATGCCACGCCCCGGTTGACACCGCCCGAAGCTAACGGACCAGGCGATGGGCCAGTTGCGAATGGATCCAAGCTCCAAATCTGTTCACCCGTCGCGGCATTGAGAGCAACGGCCCGGAGGTGATTGGTCGTAATGTACATCACGCCGTCAACCACCACCGGTGTGCATTCGATCGTCCGGTCCCCTTCGCATGTATGGTACGTCCAAGCGACGTGTAACCCGGAAACGTTTTGACGATTGATTTGAGTCAACGGCGAGAATCGCATGCATCCTCGGTCGTTTCCGACACAGGGCCAGTCCTGTGTCCAACCGTACGCAGTCATGAGCAGCACAAGCAAGCTTGCAAGATGTTTCGCGATTCTCATCGGATCTTTCCAGTCTAGAGCCTGCCGTCATGGTCGATTTGTTGACGGTGCACTCGGATCCGAGTCATTGTGGGCTAATATCAACGCCGTGCCAATCCGCCGCGTCGTGGGGTAATTGGAGGAAAGACGGATAGATTTATGGCCTTGGTTGTCGGTCTGGGACGGCACGAAACTCAGTGAGTCGTGCGTCCGTCTGGGACAGACGGACCTACAGTGAGTCGCGGACTGGGACAGGCGGAAATGCAGTGGGTCGGGTGTCGGTCTGGGACAGACGGGAAACTCAGTGAGTCGTGTGTCCGTCTGGGACAGACGGACCTACAGTGAGTCGCGGACTGGGACAGGCGGAAATGCAGTGAGTCGGGCGGTCTGGGACAGGCGGAACTCAGTGAGTCGTGTGTCCGTCTGGGACAGACGGACCTACAGTGAGTCGCGGACTGGGACAGGCGGAAATGCAGTGAGTCGCGGACTGGGACAGACGGGAAACTCAGTGGGTCGGGTGTCCGTCTGGGACAGACGGACCTACAGTAATGGACCCCACTTCGGGGCAACGGCCCGCAGCGACGGTGAGTTCAGCGACGGCTTGACCCAACTCATTGAGCGCTTCGGCACGGCTGACACCAAGCTGCAGGGCGGCTTTGCGGGCGGCAAAAACGTTGATCAAGTCGACTTGTCCAGCCTCAAACAAATCCGCCACCGTCGCGACGTCCGCCGTCACCGACGATCGCGCCTCTTGATCATACAGAGCCACCGCGGCTTGGGCTTGGCGACAACGTTGGGCGGCCGCTTCGATTTCGAGAGTGGCCTTTAACACGAGTTGATCCAATACGATACGACGCCGCTGGTACTCGGCGTATTGCTGCCGAATCAACGGGTTGCCTTGACTCGTGCAACGCTTGCCGAAATTCATTTCCGCCATCAAGCCCCAAAACTGGGAATCGCTTTCATCGCGTTCGTATTTCGGTCCGAGAAGTAGGTTTGGCGTCAAATTCGCTTGCGCCAGCTGCCATTGAGCTTGTGCTTCGCACACATCGGCGTCGGCGGCGAGCACATCCGGGCGTGACGCCGCCAGGTGATTGACTTCCGCGTCAATATCGACTCCCGGCGGTACTTCAGTTTGCTCATTGTTTTCTGGAAAGCGCAACAGCGGAAAGTCAAATGCGAGTTGTGACCAAGTTCCGTCGGCCCCGATTCCCTCCAACTCTACCAACTCCTGAGGCGGCAGGCCAAGTTGGATTCGCAAGGCCTGTTCGGCTGAAGTGTATTGGGCCAACGCCAAGGCGGCCTGTTGTTGCGATGCCCGCGTCTCAATTCGGGCCAACGACACATCGGCCGCGGAGGCTTTGCCAGCCGTAAATTGACGCTCCAATACTCCCAATAAATGTTCGTTTAGTTCGGCCGTCGACTGTGTCAATTTTAATAACTCGCGACGATAGCGCACCTGAAAATAACGCCGTTCGGTTTCAGCGACCGTGGCGACCGCCACCATTTGGATATTACAGCGAGTTCGATTCAACTGTGCCCTGCCGGCAGTGGCGCGGTATTGCGACTGGCCGGTCAACTCCAGAGTTTGCGTCAGCGCAATCTGATACTTCGTCTTTCCAACTCCGCCGCCCGAGAATTGCGGGGACGGAACGACCTCGATCGCCGCAGTCGGCGAGTAGGGATAGGCTTTCGCAACGCCAAGTGCATTTTGGCTCACCGCTTCCTGAGCAGCCGCTGCTTTCAGATCTGGGTTCTGGGCCAAGGCCAATTGGATGGCGCGGTCCAGCGTCAGCGCCGCGGTCGATGTCGATGAAGCGTCGTCGCTGGCTGGCTTGAGTTTGGAATCGGCTTGAGAATCATCCGATGCTTGCGGCGATAGCTCGGGCTTGGGTTCGGCGTCATTTGCTAGCGTCGCCCCGGAGTCACGCCCCGATAACTTGGACATCCCTGTCGATATCGGAATTGCGTCAAGATCATCTCCTCGCCGAGCCCATTGGCATCCGGTGGTGAAAAAAATCGCGAACAGTATCAGTGTGAATCTCACACAATCCGCCATGACGTGAGGAATACTCGATCGACAAGTGCTCTGGTGGGCTTTCATGCGAGTGGTCTTAACAGCCCGTTGAAAAAGGAATCATCTCAACAACCGCACCGTACGTCTTGCCCACGCGGCCTGGCCCCCAGTGAAGGCAAACGCGGGAATCCTGCGGAAATTAACATTCGCCATATGGGATCCCCGCCTTCGCGGGGATGACGAATCCTTTTTCAACGGGCTGCTAAGATACGCGACAGCTCATTTTCAATATCGGCAATTTGCGTCGAGTCTGGCATCAGATTGGCGAAGGAATACCAGAACGGTTTTGGCATTTCAGGTTATGTGTTAACCTGTGCGGGGATTTTGCGAATTGGGGCAAAGTTTGATTGCGTCTGACCGTCGATTCCAACGGGTGACTCGACGAGCAAGTGTGGATGAGTTCCCCGACCTTGAAACCTGACTGGCGATGTCGAGATTTGGATTTGATTTGTCGAACCTCAAGCGGGACGTCCTGGGTGGCGTGACCGCAGGAATCGTCGCGTTGCCGTTGGCACTGGCGTTTGGCGTGCAGTCGGGCATGGGAGCCGCGGCGGGTCTTTATGGAGCCATCTTCCTTGGCTTTTTTGCGTCGTTGTTCGGAGGGACTTCCACGCAAATCTCGGGTCCCACCGCGCCGATGACAGCGGTCAGCATGGTCGTGATTGCCGGCATCGTTGCCGCCAACGACGGCGATTTGACGTTGGCGCTTCCGACGATCCTGATGGTCTTTTTGTTGTCCGGCTCGATTCAAATTGGATTGGGAGCGTTAAGGGTTGGACAATACATCCGCTACATCCCATATCCCGTCGTATCCGGATTCATGACTGGAATTGGAGCGATCATCTTGATCACTCAGATTCATCCAATGCTGGGTTATGATCTTGAGAACGATCCAGGATTTGTGGCGCAATTCCGGCCCGAAGCAGAGGCGACGATCCTGGAGAAAATACTGCGTGACGAGGCGAACGAAAAGCATCTCGTTTTGGAAGACTTCAAGGAAACCGTGCGTCGAGCGGCCGATATCAAACCGACTGACATCGACCGCGAAGCGAGGGCGCTGGCGAAAAACCGGGCGTCGGGAGTTGTTGGCGCCCTGAATCTGCTGCCACGCGCCATCGCTCATGTGGAGTTCGCCGAATTGATTTTGGGCTTGCTCACCATCGCGATCGTCTACGGGTTCAAGCGGATCACGACGGCGGTACCCAGTAGCCTGGTCGCGTTGATTGGCGTCACGTTGGGGGCCGCGTTGTTTCTCCCCCAATACCGGACCATTGGAGATATCCCGAGTGGCTTGCCGGTCCCCGATCTCACGATTTTTACGCAGTTGCAGATCGGGCAACTTTCTGCATACGTGTTCTCAGCGATTTCGCTGGCGGTATTGGGAACGATCGATTCGTTGTTGACGTCGATCGTCGCCGACAACATGACCAAGACGCGACATAATCCCAATCAAGAGTTGGTCGGTCAAGGAATTGGAAACGCGATGGCGGCGTTGTTCGGTGGCATTCCTGGTGCCGGTGCAACGATTCGAACGGTAGTGAACATCAAGTCCGGCGCCAGGACTGCGCCTTTCGGGAATGGTCGCCGCCGTGTTGCTGTTGGTCGTGTTGTTGTCCCTGGGGCCGCTGGCGTCAAAGATTCCGGCAGCGGTCTTGGCGGGAATCCTAGTCACCGTCGGAATCGGCGTGATGGACTACAAGGGCCTGCGTCACATCCGGCAACTTCCCCGTGCGGAGGTTGGGGTGATGCTGTTGGTGTTGGTGCTTACGGTTTTTGTCGGCTTGATTCAAGCAGTTGTGATTGGGCTGATGCTCTCGTGCGTACTTTTCATGAAAAACATTGCCGATGTGGTAAGTCACCGCACGAAGTTTGCGCCGTTGAAAGAGTTTTCGCGAGAACTTCCCTGGGAAGACGAAGGCGACTTGATCCGGCAGATTGGGCACCAAGTGTTCATCAAGCACTTGGATGGCCCGCTGTTTTTCGGGTTTGCGTTTCGCTTTCAAGAGATGGTCGCCGCCTTGCCAGACGTCCAGGTCGTTGCCATTCGCATGGACAAAGTTCCATACGTTGATCAGTCCGGCCTGTACGCGATGGAGGACGCCATCCTAAATCTGACGGCGCGAAACATCGACGTCGTGTTTGTCGACGTGCACGGTCAGCCGCTGGCGATGTTTGAACGCTTCGATCTGATTCCGGATCTCGTGCCGCGCGAGCGTTGTTTCGAGGGCTTCAATGCTTTTTCAAAGTGGCTCACCAGCCATCTTGGAGCAAAGCCGACGGTGCATTGATTATGCAGTCCCGTCAACAGCCCGTTGAAAGACGACTCGTCTCAACAACCAAACCGAATGTCATTCCCACGAAAATCAACACTCGCGATGCTGGATCCCCGCCTTCGCGAGGATGACGGGGCCACCGCGGGGATGACGAGGCTTTTTTTTCATCGGGTTTTCAACCAGCGTCCAGCCACCGCAAACAAATCTGCGACCAGGACTCGAATTGATCGATGGCGGCCACAAGTTCCTGCAATGGCTGAAAACCCGCGTTCACCAGGTCGACTTCTCGCGGAGAGACGTTTGGGGACTCAACGTCCAGCACGTGAACGATTCCCAAGTGCACACGCCCCACGTCATTCGAATCGTCGTTGATCAGGCCCACGCAAGCGTCCTTGTACTCGGTGTCGATGACGACCTCCTCGTCTAGCTCGCGCTGCATGCCGATCCGATAAGGCTGGTCGCTGGCGGCATCGTCAACCGAAATGTGCCCTCCGACCCCGATGCTGCGGAGGCGATGAAGCCGCGTTTCGCCTTGGCCCTGACCGCGAGTGTATTGAAAGACCAATGGGCCGTCTGGCGACTTCCAACGAAAGATCACGTACGGAATCAATTGCTTGAAGTTGGGGTCGGTTTCGACTTGATCGCGACGGCGATAACGAGTGTGCTGGGGATCGAAGAGCGACCGACGATATCGCTCGATCTCAGCGCAAAACCCTTGAAAAGCGCCGATCTCGTCGAACAAACTAGTCGGAATCACCAACACGTGCTCGGTCTGTACCATCGACATGGATGCGATCCATCTGTTGAAGCAATCATTGAACTGCAGAAGTGGAGGAACAAGGGGACAACTTTAGCAAGCGATTTCCGCTCCATCAAGCCACCTGGCAATTCGCCGTGTCGATGCCAACGCAACCGGACGGCTCGCGCCGTTCCGCTATTTTTTCAACGGGCTGTTAAGCGAAGAGGAATGGTTCGAAGCGATGGCTCGCATGCTAAATTTGACATCCACGCTTCGCCCGCGCGTGAGCGTTCACGGGTTGCCAATGCGTTGCCCACGTTTTTAGGGGGTCAGGAACATCCGCCTTGTGCTTTGTCAGGTTTTAGAATTGGGGTTGTGTGCCACTGGCTTCGCCAGTGCGGGTCGGCAATACACGACGCTCATGTACGCTGGCACAGCCAGTGGCACCCGCAAAATAAAACTTGACACGGCACTAGTGGAAAGACTCTGCGACTCATGAGGTGCCGTTCTTGATTGTGTCGCATCGGACTATAATGGAGGGCACTTTCCAAGTATTGAGAATGGGATACATCATGTCCGACCATCGATTCTCGCGGCGAGACGTACTGCGGACGCTGGGCGTTTCGTCGGCCACGCTGCCGCTGATTGGTTTGTTGCCAAGCTTGGGTTTTGCGCGTACGACGCAGCGAAAGCAGCGGTTTGTTGTCGTTTTTAGTCCTAACGGAGTCGTGCCCGAGGCGTTTTGGCCGACCGAGCAAGGCGAACAATTCGAGTTTCCGCCGATTCTCAAACCGCTGGAACCGTGGCGAGAGCAGACACTGATTCTTCACGGCATCGACAACAAGGTGCGCGGCGATGGCGACGATCACATGCGCGGCATGAGTTGCCTGTTAACGGCAATCGAATTGTTTCCCGGCAATATTCAAGGAGGCGGGAACACGCCAGCGGGATGGCCGCGAGGACTTTCGATCGATCAAGAGATCAAGAACCATCTTCAATCGCAGGAGTCGACGCGCACGCGGTTCGGTTCGTTGGAGTTTGGCGTGCTCGTTCCCAATCGGGCGGACGTTTGGACGCGAATGGTCTACACGGGCCCTAATCGTCCCGTGGCGCCGATCAGCGATCCATACCGAATGTTTCAGAAGCTCTATGGCGAATCGGCCGCCAACGAAACGGTGGCCAGCGTCCTGGATACCGTCGCCGACGACATCTCCCGCGTGCGAAAGACAGTCTCTGCCGAGGATCGCCATCTGCTCGACGACCACCTACAGTGGATCAGCCAGACGGAGCAATCCCTAAAGGAAAACCGCCAACGGCAAACCATTGAGCCGCCGGTGTTGGCGCCGGGCGTTCGCCTGGAAACGGAAAACATGCCGCAAATCAGCGATCTGCAACAAGAGTTGTTGGTGAGTAGTTTCCGTTTCGATTTGGCGCATCGCCAGTTTGCAATACACGAATTCGGTCGGTAATGCGCGGATGACATTTCTGGGAATCCACGAGGGGCATCACGAACTGTCGCACGACCCAGATCAGAAAACCGAGTCAGTCGAGAAGCTAATCAAGATCAACACCTGGTATTGCGAGCAAGTCGCCGCGTTGGCTCGCCGGTTGGCCGAGACCGCCGAACCGGACGGCAATGGCAGTTTGCTCGATAATACGACGATCATCTGGACAAACGAACTCGGCAAAGGAAACACGCACTCGCTCAACAACATCCCATTTGTGTTAGTTGGCGGCGGAATCGGGTTCAAGATGGGGCGGTCGTTGTCGTTCGATCATGTGGCGCACAACCGACTTTGGATCTCCATGGCGCGAGCCATGGGGCATCCCCTCAAGACGTTCGGCAACCCCAAGCTATCCAAGGGCGGACCGGTTGACGAGTTGTTTTAGCAGCCCCTTGGAAAAGGTCTCGTCATCCCGTAAGGATCGCACGCAAAATAACTTCCCGATTTTGTTGACCCTCACCTTAACCTCTCCCGTGAGGGCGAGGATTTTAGGCGAAGTTTTTTTGCGTGCGATCCTAATTCGCCGTGTAATTGCTCACGCAACCGGACGGCTCGCGCCGTTCCGCTACTTTTTCAACGGGCTGTTAACCCATACGCCTGTATTATGCAAATCTAGAAAGGCGGTAACAATAGAAGTGCTGAAAGCGGAACGTGCCGATGATGGATGAACGAAAATGTTCGCGATGTCAAATGTCGATCGAGCTCCATCGTGCAACCGGCTCGATTACAGCTTGGGAACCGGGCGTTTGGGTTTAGGTGGGGGGAGCATTTGCACTTTTCGGCACGTGGGGGAGCGACGTTGTTATTGTTGTTTTGCGGCCGTTCGCGCGGCGGTTCGGGGGGCTTCGTGTAGCTTTCCTTCCACCGCCAGCCGATCGGGGTGCTGAGTTCTTTTTGGGCCAGCAGCGCCCACGGCGTGCCCGGATTCTGGTCGACCGCGCGCCTGCAAATACATTTTCGCTTTCTTGGCCAGCGCTTCGGCCTGACTGCCCGTTGTGATTTCATCGGCGGGCTGCAATCGCCACGTATTGTCCTTTTCGTTTTCGAATTTGAGACTTGTTTTGGCCATGGCCAGCATGGCGTTATACGATTCGGCCCGAATCTTGACCGACAACACATGCCCATACGCCAAATCGTAACCTGCTTGCCAGCGCGGCGTGATTTCCAATTCGCGGTCGGCCTCGCCTACCTTCAGGATTTCGTACAAGCGGTTGATCTTGGGTTCGAGGGTCGCGGCAGCCCGCTGGTGCAGGGTCACTTCGTTGACGAATGCCACTTCATCCAATTTTTCGAACACCAAGTCGGGCGGATCGAGGGAGGTCACCCAGGACTGTTGAGCCGCTTGGATCAATGCCAGGCGTGCCTTGTTTTGGGCCACTTGTTCCTGGTAGGTCTTCACCGAAACGTAGTCGGGTTGATAGCGGCGCATCGCTTGAGGATCGAAGAAATGCGACAGGTACGCCGAATACTCGGATGTCTGCCAACGCTTCAAGTCACTGCGGTTGCGATTGGGATGAACGCAGAAGTAAATGCCGCCGCTCTCGTGACAGATTCGCGTCAGACCAAACGGACCAAATCCCGAATCGATGTATTCCAGGCTATCGTCCGGATCGCCGGAGAACTGCAGATTGAGCCGCTCCGGGTATAGCGACTCTGGACCTTGCCGGACCGAAGCCCATTGCGGTGTTTGATCGAAATTCGGATCGGGATCGACCCATTTGACTTGCGTTTCCACGCGGCCAAACGGCGCCGGAACGCCGATGACGTAAACGGGAATTTGGTACTTCATGCAGGCGTTGACCGCGGTATCGATCATTTGAGTGTCGTCGCCGGCTTCGTCGGATATGACGACAATCATGACGTTTCGTTCGGGTTCACCCGCGCTGTTGACCTTGCGCAGCCCGCGATATTCCTCGACAACCGTGTTGATGGTGGAAAAGACGTTTTCGATTCCAGATTCGTCGGTCTGGATGGCTCGAACCGCCTCCTTGATTTTCAACAAGCTGTCGGTCGGTTGCTTAAAGGCATAATCCATCGTTTCGCCAAACGCGACGATCTGTGTCAGCAGCGGAATGTCCTTGTATTTCTTAAAAGCGTCGGAACCGGCCGCTTCCAGCATGCTCAGTTCATCGTAGACCTTATCCAGATGAGCAGCGATGTTGTCGCGCTGTCGCATCAAACTAGCGGAGCGGTCGAAAAGCCAGATGACGAGCGTCTTTCGCTCCTCCAACGAGGTCACGATTTCTTCAGTGATGCGGTCGACCGCGCCGGTCGCCCCAGTCGCGGCGACTCCCACAGTACCCTTGATCGGCACGCCGTCAATTTTCTCGGACATCGACGGCAACGTCGATTCGTCGAACAGGATCTCACCGGTGTCTCGCAATTGAAGCTGGGAGTCGATTTCCACATGATTCTGATCGCCAAACTCGATTGCAACGTTGGCGGCAATCTGGCGACCATTCTCGGCGTTGGTGCCAATATCATCGGTCGGATCGTCGTTGAAGCGAACCTCTGGGGGAATCTCTTCCAGAACGGTCTCTTCCTTCA
The DNA here is from genome assembly GCA_963803365.1 of uncultured Planctomycetaceae bacterium. Classification (GTDB taxonomy): domain Bacteria; phylum Planctomycetota; class Planctomycetia; order Pirellulales; family Pirellulaceae; genus JANMEB01. The sequence goes on along the minus strand of CAWDMH010000024.1, from coordinate 30,509 downwards.
GCGGTTCAAGCTGGACTTCCACCGGCTCGCGAGTCGGTGGTGCAATGAGAACCAACGACAGGCAGATCAGCAACGTGAGATGGAATATCAGACTGGCAAACCAATAAGGGGTGCCGCCGTCTAGCGGCGTCTCCAGCCTCCCGCTTTTAACTTGATACCAGCGACGAATACTGCGAATGGGATTCAAGCCATAGCTCCGCAAGGAACGTCATCCACTGCTCAAGCCGGATACAAGTTCTACCTGGCGCACTCTCAGTGCTTAATTTTGGCGTGCCACTGGCTGTGCCAGTGTACATGAGCGTCGTGCATTGCCGACCCGCACTGGCGAAGCCAGTGGCACACAACCCCAATTCTAAGACCTGACAAAGCACTAGGGATCGCACACAGAATCACGTCCCCTTAATCCTCGCCCTCACGGGAACGGTCAGGCGAGGGTTATCAAAATCCGGAAGTTATTTGGCGTACGATCCTAACTTTCCACCTCATTATAACGTACAAATGCCATTTCGTACTCAATCAGTTCGCGGTTCGCTACCCTAAAATAGTGCATTCGGGCGGCTTTTTCGAGGAATTCAATCCAGTCTCAAGCTTTTGTCGCGTTGACGATCGCCGCTTCGACTTTTAACATTCTACAAAACGGGGAGAGTTTGGCTGCGGCCAAGCAACTTTGAGGTAATGGGGTCCGCAAATGATACCACGCTTGAGAAGCTTGATTTGGCTGTTTGTCTGTTCGGTTTGCGTCACAGGGTTCGCGCCGCTTCGTGCGCAAGATCCGAAGGCACAAGACAAAGCACCGGACGTCGAATTGACCGTTACTGGAATTGATCCGGCGGTGCGTGCTCAACTTAAATTCCCCGAGCCCGCCGTTATTAAACTGACAACTTCGGATGGCCTCAGTTTGTCGGCGACGTTTTATGGCGGCATGTTGGGGAAAAGGACTCCCGCGCTGATTTTGCTGCATGACTTGGGAGGCTCCAGCAAGGATCTGACCGATTTGGCCGCCTGGTTGCAGACGACGTACGGCTACGCCTCAATTGTTCCCGACTTGCGCGGCCACGGCGAAAGCAAGGTTGCCGACGACGATTTCGACCCGGCAAAAATGAGCTCAACGCAGTTCGCGTCAATCGGCTATGACGTCGAAGCTTGCAAAGTCTATCTGCGAGATCAGCAGAATAACGAGGGAAACCTGAACATCGATATGCTAACCGTTTTGGCGGTCGGCAAGATGAACATCGTGGCCGTCGAATGGGCGTTCCACGACTGGAGTTTTCCGCCATTAGCCGGCAAGAAACAAGGCCAGGACGTTAAAAGCCTGGTCATGATTTCCCCCGAACAGAGTTACAAAAGCGTGAAAATGTCCGCACTCAAGGAACCGTTGTTCAGCGGCAAGAATTTCGCGACACCATTGACGGTGTTGATTGAAACCGGCCCGAACGACAAGTCCTTGATGCGCAAAGCCAAGTCCATCGAATCGAGTCTGAATCGCGGACGAAAAAACGAAACCGAAAAAAGCGTCTTCTTGGCAGCCGGGGCGGAGGAAAACGGTGCGGCCCTCACAAAGGCTCCCGATCCTCAAAAGAATATCGCCGAGTTCGTGTTCTACATGTCCTACAAGAAAGCCGAATCGTATCCCTGGCAAGTCCGCGGTCAGAAATGACTCAGTTATCAACGGCGAACGGGGATCCTTAGCACTGTGCCCGGAGCGACCTCTCCGGGATTCTGAAGCACGTCCAAGTTGGCTTGATAGATGGCCATGTATTCTTCGCGATTCCCCAGGAATCGGTCCGCGATCGATGGAAGTGTCTCGCCGAATTGTACGGTATGCTCCGAGTATTCTGCGGCAGTTGGCTCAACTACCGATGCGGCAGGTTGCACCTCAACCAACTTGCTTCTCGGTTTAGCCACGAACGGCAACAACGCTTTTCGTTTCGCATGCAGGGTTGTTTGATCGGGTTCGTTCGATCCAACCTCGGAGAGCGTGCCGCCGCCTGAAACTCGTTCGCTGGCAGCGGAAGTCGGGTCCATTGCATCGCCGCGTTCAAGCCCAGCATCAGCGTAGTTGGCGAATCGAATCTTTGGTTCAAACTGTTCGGGAGCGTTTTGGTTTGGCTCAACCGCCGGATCGACTTGGCTTTCCGCCGATACGGCGGGGTCAATGGCGGGCGCTTGCCAGGTCAGAGATCGTGAACGCAGGTTCGCCGTGGGCGCACTCGAAAGCGACGGTTCGCGGTCTTCATGTAGCCATTTCGCCGTGAAGAACGCGGCGCCAAGCACCAATATCGCAATACAAAGCTTTCCAACGGATGTCATCGAACACTCCAACAAACAGGCACAACATTGTTCGTAACAGTTCACGAACCGGGGTCTGGCTCATTTTCGGCCCAATTATCGGTACTAGAATGTCGGATGAGCCAGCGAAAATGTGCCTGACCCCCTATAAACGTGGGCAACGCATCGGCAACCCGTAAACGCTTACACATTGTTCACTCCAGATCTTTCGAGAGAACAGGAAACTGGGTCGCCGCGCGAAATCGCGGCAATTGAGGGTTCAACTGCGCACCTGACGCTGAGGGCGCGAGACGGCGAAACTTGATCGATTATCGGGGTTGGACCGATCGGCGCGTCCTATTGTCGAATGATTCCTTCGTCGCGGGCGGTAAAGTCGAAAACTTTGACGATCGCTCCGGTTTGGGGCTCGCCTCGACTGGCAACGGTTGGATTGAACGCGAACGTATAACCTGCGACATGCCCACTACTGCTCTCGGCGACATAACAAATGCACTGAGCGTATCGATCCTGCCCGGTCCGGCGGATGCTAGTGAAATCGAAGCTGCCGGTGACCATCAACAATTCCGCGTCGGCTTTGCCCTGCGCCCCCAGATCGTTGAGGACGTTGGTGCGATAGATCGCGCCGGCTTGACCGCTGCGCGCGTTCAACACGTACACTATCAAGTTGCCGGTCAGATGATCCAAGATGAACAGGCCTTCGACGTCGTTATCGATCCTGCCGGTGGCGATCGACATGGACTTGCCGTGGGCCGCCGAGTCCGTCGTCAAGCTGAGCCGGAACGACCGACGACCAATCGATCTCGCCGTTCGCCCGATGCGGCTGCCAGTTCGCACCAAACCACGATCCCACTCCGAACACCACTCCGCAAACGGCGAGCGACGCGACCCAATTGGAAAGTCGGGGACAACAACTAAACATGTTTCTTCTCCAGTTTCGCAGATTTAGGTTCGTGGACGCTCGGGCGATGCTTGCCCAACACAATAAATTGTCACTAATGCTTTGTCAGCTCTTAGAATTGGGGTTGTGTGCCACTGGCTTCGCCAGTGCGGGTCGGCATTACACGACGCTCATGTACACTGGCACAGCCAGTGGCACCCCAAGATTAAGTACTGAAAGTGCACTAGGATCAGGGTCATCCGCCGAATCTGTTTACCGTCGACATCGCCTGGACCAAGGCCCATAGAACCGATCCCGATTTCCATCCTCGATTTAGCGACTACAACCTGATTGTCTCCAATTATAACGGGGCGTCTTGGCCGAAGGAAACCGAAAAGGCATTTGTGGACATCGTCGCCGGCGGAGGAGTTTTGTCGTCGTTCATGCCGCCGACAATGCATTTCCCCAATGGCTGGAGTCCAATCAGATGATTGTCATGGGCCAACGCAGTTCGTTTCTGATACCTTTTCGCCTCAATTCCCGGTGGGCACTTCGACAGTGGACTGGGCGCCTTCTTGGAGGGCGAAAACATGGTTGCGGTTGGCGATGAACAAGGTATCGTTGGCAACGATAGGGGTTGTGAAGACCGCCGTGTCGAGCGAGTTCTCCGACAATTCCTGCTTGTTCTTGTCGACCTTGAAACAGAATATCGTTCCATCTTCGTTGCCGATGTATACCCGATCATTGACGATCAGCGGAGTTGACCAGCAGTGGCCGAACGTCTCGTGCGTCCAGTAGGCTTTACCGGTCTTGGCGTCGATGCAATGGAACAATCCACTGTAGTCGGCGATGAATAGCAAGTTGTTCTTGATCGCCGCGGATCCGATCGTGCGATGCATCGTCGAATCGAAATCGGACGGATCGTTGCCCTCGTAATGCCAGACGTCGGCATGATTCGGATTGTCTCGTTCGACGTCGCCGTCTTCAGGAACGCAAGCCTGCAACCGCTTGGGCGCGATGGGCGTTGTCGGGTCGCTGGAATTGAAAACTTGTGTCGGGCTGACATCGCCTCGTTTCGTCGGATCGATACACCACAGATGGCCGTCGCCTTCGCCATGTTCGGGGTCCTCGCCCACTGCGACGTAGACCAGGCCATCGTACACGACGGGCGTGCCGATAATATGGTTGCGTGTCGCCGTCGGACCCAATCGGTACTTCGACATCTTGGGGTTACAGTCGAATTTCCACAGCATCTTGGATTTGCCGCCGTCGCCTTCGGGTGCAAACGAGTACAGCCAGCCATCGCCGCCGCCGAAAATGACTTGGGGCACTCCATCGAGAACCGCATAGGCGGGAGACGACCACTGGCCGTGCAAGATGTTCTTCCCCGGCGAGTTGTCAGTCCAAATAACCTTGCCGGTATAGCGGTCCAGACAGATGAAGCTCGGAGCTTTTTCCGCCGGCACGTTGACGTGTCCTTCATCGACACCGTTCGAAGTCGTGACAAACAACAGCTTGCCCGCGCAGGTCACCGAGCAATTGCACATGTTGTGTTGAAAGACGCCCAGCTCTTTCATCATGTTGAGCTTCCAAACGACATCGGCTTCATCGGAATTCTGATTGGGCTCTTCGGTGTACGGACCATCGTTTTGGCCGTCGCGAAAACCTTCGGTGTCCAGGCATACGACTTCACCTCGGTTCGAGACATACCACAGCCGGTCGCCGTCGATCATGGGCGTGCTGCAAACGCCTTGATCCGGCCAGTCATTGACGCGTCCCGTCGGTAGCTTTTCGTTCGAATGCTGCCAAAGCATTTGTCCGGTTTTCTCATCAAAACAGAGCAGCACGCCCAAATCGGTGGTACTCGGATAACGAGCCACGTAGCCGCTGCCGTTGTTGGTGCCCACATAGACTTTTCCATTGGCGACGATCGGATTGCCGTAATTCTCCGAACCGAGTTTCGCGGACCACAAGACGTTTTTGCCGGTGTGAATATCCCATTCCACAGGAATCTTGTCTGACTCCACTACGTTGTTCCGTAGCGGCGATAACAGCCACTCGGGATAGTCCGTCGGCTTGTCCTGCAAGTCGGCGATGGCCAATCGAATTTGCCGCGCAGGATTTTCGTCGTTTTGAGCGAAACCACAGACGACTGCGCCCAACAAGATCGTGACGGTCGCGAGGTATCGTGAAAGGTTCATTGCATGGGTCTCCAAAAAAGCCGTGCAGCCGCAGTTCAAAACAGGAATTGCAACCACTGTCGGTGATTCTTCAAAGTTTCTATTCACATGAGGACTCGCGGAAAGATAACTTTCCGATGTCATTGACCGTCGCGCGACCTTTCGCGTTAGGGCAAATCTTTGGCAAAGTCATCGCTCCTGCGATCCCTATTTGTTGGGGTACACCTGGACATTGTCAATGTAAAACTCGGCGTCCGTGGAATTACCAAATAAACCTGGGCTGCCGTTGCGATTCGGCGTCTTGTCGGCGGCTTCGATCTGCCACGAATCCGGTTCTGGTTCGCCCCGCTTCCAGATCTTACCACGCAACACAATCTGGCCGTCTTGGTTTTCGCCCTGGAACTTCATGGTGTACCACTGGTTGGCCTGCCAATCAAATGGAATCGTTTTGGCAAACCGCCGCTCCAACCGCGGCGTCCAAGATCGGATCTGCAGGTCACCCTTGCCCATCATGTCGAGCGTGTATCGCTGGTTGATTAGTCCCATATCAGGACGTGTGGCGGATTCGCCCGTTGCATAGAAGTCGCCTTGAATCGTGTAGTCGTGCAGATCCGTTTGTCCCATCCAGGACTGGCTGCGAGTCCCTTTGGGGATCCCGCTGACTTTGACCAGTACGTTCTGGCCATTGAATTCCTTGGGCTGATGTCGGTACGCGGCCCCGATCCAAGTAAGCGGAACTTTCTTGTCGTCGAAGTCGAATTTCCAAGGCAGCGGCGGAACGACGCGAGCGCGCGTGTGGAAATCAAATCGCCCACTTTCGCGGTCACCTTCAGAGCGTAGTGATCGCTGCCGGAGGCCACCGTCAACACGCCGTTTCCGTCCAGCGACCCCGGACCATCCAGCGAAAATGCAGCCGGGGACGACTCGACCTTTTGACCGTGCGCGTTGAACGCCAACACGCGGTAATGCACTTTATCGCCCGGACGCAATAAATCTTCGACCGGCACCACTTGAATGTGAGCGACCTGAGTATCGGCCGGCTCGGTGACCTCTTTGGGCGCCGCAGGGATCGGATCGGCTGAAGCAGTCGCCGACGCGTCGCCGATGCAATACAACGCCGCGGTCGACGTAAAATAAATGCGGCCGTGATAGATGATGGGCGATGACAAAATCTCTTCGCGGTTCAAGCGGACGCGAGAAAGCGTGTCCAGCCCTTTCTCGGTCGGACGAAATATCCAAAAGTTGCCGGTGGCTTCACCACAATAGATCTTTCCATCACCTCCAACCAGCGAACCGAACATCTCCCGGCCCACCTTTTTTTCCTGCAGGATCTTTCCATTACTCGGATCGATCGTCAGTAACGTGCCACCATCCTCCATCATGTACAATCGGCCGTCCATCATCAGAGGCGAACTGCGTCCAACCGTCTTGCCGTTAACCTTCCACAACAACTTGTCTTCGGGAATGTCCCCTTTGAGCCGGCCATCGACCGCCCAGATAGCCCCCAAGATCGTCGTGTCCACGCGATTCTTCTCCGCATGCCCGCAGTAGACGATGTTATCCACGACCAGCGGAGTTGTGCTGAATCCACGCGGCGAGGCTTCATACTTCCAAATCACTTCGCCCGTGCGGGGTTGGAACGCATACAGATCGCCATCCCCGGCGCCAACCACCATTGCCGCTTGTCCATTGAACGTCGTGAAGACGGGAGTGCTATACGTTGTGTCTTCGGGCTTGACCCGAGTGCTAATAAACCAGACCGCCTCGCCTGTCCGTTTATCGAAGGCGATGAATCGATGCGCCGGAATCGCGTTGTCGCCCCACTGCGTCATCACTCCGCTGATAATCACCAGGTTCTCGAACACGACTGGGAAATTGGTTCGGCCCCCGTAAGTGCTGAGCATCCCGTACTCTTCGCTCAATGCGCGCTCCCAGATGACGTCGCCTGTCTTTCCATCCAGACATTGGAACAAGCACCCCAATCCGAAGACGTAAACATTTCCAGTGTCCGGATCGCCGACCACGCTCGACCAGCCCACGCGCTCTGCCGGTGCGTCGGATAGGTATATATTGTGCACGCTTTGCCAAATCAACTCGCCGGTGTCGGCGTCCAGGCAAACCGTTTTCTCGCCTTCCTCAGTCGTCTCGGGTTTGTCGCGGCAGACGAGATAAATGCGATTGTTCATGATGATCGGCGTGCAGCGCGTTCCGTATTCGGGCTTGCGCCACATGAGATTCTTGCCGTCGACGGACCAGGTTTCCGGAAGATTCTTTTCGCGCGAAATACCATTCATTTCTGGTCCGCGCCAGAATGACCAGTCGTCCGGTTGATCCGCCAGCAGCGAACTTGCGCCGCCGACAATCCATAGCAAAGTCAAAAATGTAAGAACACAGCGACCCGCGGCCGTGACTCGCGACTTCGCCGATGAATCTGAATACTCAGGAAACGTTTTCAACATGGCCTTTCACCGTGGTTAAGGAAAACTGCCAGCGCTCGATTCTCGATTCCAGCATTGTAACGAATTTTCGTCTTGGGGGCGGGGTGCCAAGCGTTCTGCGCTGTCGTACCGTCTAAAGTGGTCAGCCTGAATACGGATAATCAAAGTAGACTGGGTACCCTACACTTCCTAAGGATCGCACGCAAAACAACTTCGCCGTAAATCCTCGCCCCCACGGGAGAGGTCGGGTGAGGGTCAGCAAAATCGGGAAGTTATTTTGCATGCGATCCTAAGCGGCGGGAAATTGCCTAGTGCTTTGTCAGGCCTTAGAATTGGGGTTGTGTGCCACTGGCTTCGCCAGTGCGGGTCGGCAATACACGACGCTCAGGTACACTGGCACAGCCAGTGGCACCCCAAACTTAAGTACTGAAAGTGCACTAGCCGAAGAGCTGCGACTAGCGGGTGTACCGTGCGCGACAAATCGGGACGGTGCATCGCCAGACGGGCAAGCTGGGACGCTCGCCCTAAGAGTGATGCGCGAAAATTGGCGCATCAAGTCAACCGCCAAGTCAAGCACTCAGATCGGTGTTAAGGATCGCACGCAAAACAACTTCGCCTTAAATCCTCGCCCCCACGGGAGAGGTCAGGTGAGAGTCAACAAAATCGGGAAGTTATTTTGCGTGCGATCCTAAGCCACAGTATTCGATCCCGTCCGCTTTCGATACAAGTTTTGATCGATCACGTCCTGCATTTTAGATGCCGTGGGCAGCCTTTCAGGGCCGAGAAATTCGATGATTCGCGGAATCAGCCCGCTAGGTTTCTCGATCAACGATGGATAATCGATTTCAATGTACTCGAGCCGCGGATGATTCTTCATCCAACGAATCACGTTGGCCCGGTGGTTGGCCAATGTTTTTTTGATGTCGTCCACGCCCAGCCGGGCCCCTTCGGATTCGAGTCGTTGGATCATCGCGGCTTGCGATTCCACCACTTCTTCGATCGGGCGGGTCATAAAGATCACCCGGTAGTTATGTCGATATGGCAGTTTTTCAAGCAGGGCGGAAACCACCTTGATCGCCTTTTGATCCAATCCTGCTTCATCGAGGATTTGCGGCCGAGTGGCAATTTTTTTTACGGCTTCCCATTCGTAATAGCCTTTTGGATTGTCCTCGTCAGCCTGGCGAACGCCATCGGTCTTGGGTTCCAAACCGCCGGCATGCAGCATTTGCATCATTAACGAGGTTCCAGACCGCGGCAACCCGGAAACCAAGACAAACGTTTTCCCGGTTGGCTTTCGCGGATCGACGAGATCCGGTCGATATTTGCGTATCGTCGCCAGCCGGTCTTTTTCCGGCGGAATATCCGGCATGTCAAATCGTTGATCCCGTCGGTGGCTCAAGTCGGCGGATTCCTCAGCAAGCTGCTTTTGGACGGCGAACTTGCCGCGCATGAAAATCCGCTTGCGTCGGGTCCTGCAAAGCGGACCGATAGATCATCGCCAGCCAGCGATGCGCGTTGACCATCCGAGGACCGAATTTCAGAGCGGTCTTGAGCGCCATAATTGCTCGCGAATAGTCGCCCGCCCGCGCCAAAGCGACCCCCAAGTCAAAATGCGCCTGTGGCAATCGGTAGATCAGCCCCACGGCCGCTAGCGCTTCGTCCGCCGCCTGTTGATTCTTCCGCTGATGCCGATAGATCGTCGATAGTCCGACATGGGCGTCCGCATTCTCTGGATGAACCGCCAACGCTCGCTTGAAGGCCGCTTCGGCCAGATCGAACTTTCGACACTGCAAGTAAAGTTGAGCGATGCGGTTGAACAGTCCCGGATGACTCGTTCTTCCATGTTCCAGGTCGTACAAGACATCGAGGGCTTGATCGACGTTGCCAAGTGAGATTTGGAGACCCGCCCAAACGAATCGCACGATCTCGTCGGTCGTCTTGTTGACGACGAACGCCGATTCCAGGATTGAGGACGCATGCTGCACGTAACCGGCAGAATGGTAATTCTCAACCAGCTCGAGGATGAACCGGTTCTCCCACGGCCGGCGTCGAACCAGATCGTCCAACAACGGAATGGCTTCGTCGTACATTTTCAGCCAACTGTAATTGCGAGCCAGATTGTACTTGCCTTCGATCGTAGCCGCCTCTTCTTGCTCCTGTTTGTCACCGCCCGGATCGTCGATATAACCGAGCGCCACGAATTGTTTGAGCAGGTCTTCGGCAGCGCCGGGATCCAGCGGAATTTCGGCCGAGTGCATGCCCGAATCGCCCGCAACGTCATCCCAAGACGGAATCCGTTGAATCGTCGGCTCTTCTTCAAAAATCTCCGACAGGACCCGGCCATCCATGTCGTCGCCGATCGGCAATCCGTACAGAGACAAAATCGTCGGTGCGATATCCAACAAGCTCGCGCCGTAGACGCGCTCGTCCCGTTTGATGCCCGGCCCCCGAGCCACGAAAATTCCAAAGCGGCGGTGCCAAATCGCTGGCCCGGCCGGCTCGCGCGGCATGTTGAACGGCCGAAGTCCTCGCGAATGGAAACCGTGATCGGAACACAGGATGACCGTGACATCCGGCCCGGCGAGCTCGATCAATCGCGCAGAATCATGTCGTGGAAGCGATACGCACCGGTCACCACGTCCTTGAAGATCTCGAAATCCTTTTCCGAGACCAATGGCATGCGCGGCGGATGGTACGGCATGAACGAGTGACTGAAATGATCAATCCCGGTGAAATAGACCGCCATGAATTCCCATGGCTCGGTCTCCATTACCGTAGTGGCAATTGCTTGAGTCGTGGCGGTCTCGGCAATGACTTTGGCCAACCCTTCCAATCTTGAGTCCTCGTCTTGATCGATTTCGCCAGCTCGGGGCACGAAGGTACAGAGGTGCTCTTCCGTCAATTCGTTGGGGAACACCTTGAACTGAGAGAAGAAGGCCTCGCGCGCGGCCGGATGAATCGTACCGGGGACAACCGAAAACGTTCCCTTGCCCGGCTCCACTTTGATCCCATTGAACAGATTCGTAATCACACAACCGTTGATCGGTTCGGCAGGATGGCTGGCCCACCAATTGATCACGTTGGAACGCATGCCGCTTTGGCTGAAGATATTCCACAGGGCCTTGGTCTTTCGCGAATAGCTGCTGAACGGGCGCGAACCGCCGTTGTGCGGGTCGGCTTCGACAAAGCCGTGAATACCATGCTTGTACGGCTGCTTGCCGGTCGCGATCGAATTCCACAACATCGGCGAGAGAATCGGCTGCAATGTCGCCAAGTTCCCCATCACGCCGCCGTTGATCAACTTGTCCAGATGCGGCAATAGCCCTTGTTCCAACAGCGGTGTAATGTGCTCCCAATCGGCGGCATCCCAACCGATCAATAGCACCTTTCTCTTCTCGTCCATTCAAAACTCGCAACAGCTAGGGTGAACTTTGTGCATCGGCGCACGACCGAACTCGCGGCGCAGGGGTTGTCACGCGAATGACGAACCGAATTTGAAGAATCTAGCATGACGAGCCAAAAATTGGAAAACCAATTGCGATGTCGCTCGGCACACGCTTCCAGTGACGAAGCTAGAACCATGTCTTCGGAGTTCAGACTCTGGCGATGCTGGCACTGACCGAAACAAAAACGCCCGCGGCGTCGCGGGCGCAGTTCAATCATTATTGTGGATCGCTCGACTTAAGCAGGGGTGACTTTGCAGCCTCGCCGCTTGCGCCACATCAACAGACCCAAACCGCCGAGGGCCAACAGACCCATCGAGCCCGGCTCAGGAATCTGACCCGTCAGAATGCCTTCCCCTGGGTCGGCGTAGGCATAATCGATCACCGTCCATCGATTATAGTCGGCACCTTCCGTGTTGGCTTGGATCCAGCCGTACTGGACGCCGTTGCCAATATCGAAATGGAAGCCAATGTAACCGGTCCCCGGCGTCAACCATTGGCTGTACGTGTAACCACTGGCCCACGCCATCGTTTGGCGATTAGCCGTCAAGAAGTTCATCGTGGAAACTTGTTGGCCATATGGCAAACGGGAGACGTACTGGAACGCATTCGGAATAAATCCTGCTGCGGCTCCCGGTCCAAAATTAGTCCCGCTGATGCCAAAACCATTGCCCCAAATTGCCGCGATTCCGTAGCCAAGATTCGAAACGCCGGCGTGAGCCGGGGAGAGCATGATCTGCGTGCCAGCTCCCAAGGTATACAACGGGAACAATTGAAACTTCCCGTCGAATTCATTCGTGTCCGCGATCGTCATGTTCACGACGCCACTGTAGTGGATATCGGCCTCGGCAGCCGTGTTGGCGCCCATAGCAACCGCTGCGCCCGCCGCTGCATATGCGGCCCATCGATTGCCCTGTACCAAGTCTTTGGCAATTCTCTGCTTCATCTGTCTCACCCAGGTTGTGAAGTTGCAAGAAAAGATATTGTGCGGCAAGTGGTAGCAGCACCTCCAGGTACACTCGATTGTAATTTCGCGGCCAACGCGGTCAAGTTGACCGGCCAAAAAACTCGAAGAATTGGCACAGTTTGCCCAGATTGCAAGGTTGAGCCGCGATTTTGTCCAGAATTACACCCTGAAAAAGCACGCAAATAGGGGTAGGCATTCGGCCAGGAGCTGTAAGGTCAATTCGAGGTTCGACGATCATTTCGGGCAGTCATTGGCAGGACAAGGAGGTGCGACCTACGGCAAACTAAGGATCGGACGCACAATGACTTCGCCGTAAATCCTCGCACTCACGGGAGAGACTAAGGGAGAGGGTCGACAAAACCGGGAAGTTATTTTGCGTGCGATCCTAACCCACTTCGCCGGCATGCCACCATTTGACAAGACGCTCGCCATTTCAATCGCGATGCAAGCAACAAGATCGCTTCGAGCCAACTGGTGGGCACCGGCAAAACCGTCGGACGCCAAATCGCAGAACAGAATCTCACGCGTTTTGCTTGCCGAGTCGACTGGAACGATGTCAATTGACCTGGACGCCTTCGCCAAGTTTTGGCAAACTCCGCCGAAAAATTCATGGTTGGTGCAGGAGTCCATTCGATGATTCGAATTGTCACTGTTTCTCTTGGTTTGTTGCTTGGGTTATTTGCCAGCTCCCAGGTCGCATCGGCGCAGTGGTTCAACCTATCGCGGCCGACGGTGCACGACGAAGATAATTCGGATGCGGATCCGGTGGAACTCACGGACCAAGCTCCCAAACCACGCTTGTTTGGCTCGATGCCACATTGGTCGTGGAATCCTAAGCCGATTGAATGGCGACAGCCGGAATTGTTCCGGAGAATGGGTGAGAACACCGTGCGCGCCTGGGATACAACACGGCAGACGCTGGGTCGCTGGGCGTCAACTGCAAGAGACTCGATTCGCACGACGACCTATAATACTTGGAGCGTCATTACCAGATCGGGCAAGACCGACGAAAACGGCACGCACGACAATTCCCATTTGTCCCCCAGCACATCCCGCGTCAACGATTTCCTGTCCCAGCCGCGACTGAAATTCTGAAGCGTTGACGTAGCGGTCGCTTAGAATCGCACGCAAAATCACTTCGCCTTAAATCCTCGCCCTCACGGGAGAGGTCAGGTGAGGGCCAACAAAACCGGGAAGTTATTTTGCGCGCGATCCGTTAGCGCTAAAGGACCGTTGAAAAAAGTCTCGTCGGGATATCGGAATTCGCCGGAATTCGCTAGATTGGTGGTCCTCCAAGGTATCGGAATCCGCATTGATGGCCGACGAAAACTTGTCTCGAATCAACGTCTTTAGTCAAGACTATCTAGAAGGTCTGTACCGCGATTTTCTCGACAACCCGACTCAATTGACGCCGGAGTGGCAAGAGTTTTTCTCCCGCGAGCAGTCCAACGGTGTGTCACCGAGTCAGGCGGCGCCGATCTCCAGGCCAGCCACCGACGGCGAACTCGGCATCGCCCAATTGCAGGACCGCGTCGATCAGTTGGTGCGAGGCTTTCGCGTCCGCGGCCACTTGGAGGCCCTCCTCGATCCACTGGAGATGCCTCGGCCTGCCAATCGCGAACTCAATCCCGAATCGTACGGTCTGCTCCCCAGCGACATGCAGCGGAAGTTCTCGGCTCGCACAATTTCCGGCGGCCATTATCGAACGCTCGAAGAAATCGTCAGCCAGCTGCGAAACACCTACTGCCGTTCGATCGGCGCCCAGTTCATGCACATCGACGACCATCACGTTCGTGAGTGGCTGCAGGGTCGCATGGAGCAGAGCCAGAACCGGATCAAACTTTCGCGCGACACACAGTTGCGCATTCTTAGCCGCCTGACCGATGCGATCATCTTTGAAGAATTCGTGCGCAAGAAATACGTCGGCGCCAAGACCTTTTCGTTGGAAGGCGCCGAGACACTGATCCCACTGTTGGATTTGGCGATCGAAAAGTCGGCTCGGCAGGATGTCGTTGAAATCGTGTTGGGGATGGCCCACCGCGGCCGGCTCAACGTGTTGGCCAACATCATGAACAAGCGGGCCGAGAATATCTTTTGGACATTCGACGACCCCGTGCCGGAGAAAAGCCGTGGCGGCGGCGATGTCCTTTATCATCTCGGACATAGCAGCAACTGGACGGCCACCAACGGCAAAGCCGTGCACCTGTCACTCTGTTTTAACCCCAGTCACCTGGAGTTCGTCAACGCCGTCGCTTTGGGCCGATGCCGTTCCAAGCAGGATCGAATCGACGACGAGTCCCGATCGAAAGTCCTGGCGATTTTGATTCACGGTGATGCCGCCTTTTCCGGCGAAGGGATCGTGCAGGAAACGTTGAACATGAGTCAACTCGACGGCTACCGCGTGGGCGGTACGTTGCATGTCATCGTCAACAACCAAATCGGCTTCACTACGGACTCTCGCGACGGCCGCTCGACGACGTACGCCAGCGACGTGGCCAAGATGCTGCAGATCCCAATTTTCCACGTCAACGGCGAAGATCCCGAGGCCGTCGCTCAGGTCGTCGAATTGGCGATGGACTTTCGCCGGGAGTTCCAACGCGACGTCGTGATCGACATGTACTGCTACCGCCGACTGGGACACAACGAAAGCGACGAGCCGCGGTTCACGCAACCGATGATGTACAAGAAAATTGACCGCTTACCGACCATCCGAGAAAGCTACCTCAAACGACTGCTGAGACTGAAGGAAGTTTCGGCTGACGAAGCGGATGCGATCGCCAAAGCCCGTCAGGAAGAACTCGACCGCGATTTTGAGACCGCCCAGAAATCTTCGTTCAGTTCGGACGAGCAAACGCTGGGTGGTTACTGGCAGAAATACTTTGGCGGCCCGGAACCGGCAGACGACGAAACGGCGACCGCGATTCCCGCGGGAAAGCTCTCGTTTGTGCTCAACAAGGTCTGCGAGCTCCCCAACGCGTTCAACTTGAATCGAAAGCTCGCTCGCGTGTTCGATTTGCGGCGCGAAATGGCCGAGGGAAAACGACCGATCGATTGGGCCACCGCTGAACTGGCAGCGTTCGGCTCGTTGGCGGTCGAAGGCCACTCGGTTCGCCTCTCCGGACAAGACAGCGGACGAGGCACGTTTAGCCAACGTCACGCACAAATCATCGACGCCGAAGATGGCCGCTCGCATATCCCGTTGCAACACATCGCCGACGACCAAGCTCGCGTCGAGATTATCAACAGTCCGCTCTGCGAATCCGGCGTGCTGGGGTTTGAATACGGCTATAGCCTCGACCATCCCGAATCGCTAGTCTGTTGGGAAGCTCAGTTCGGTGACTTCTGGAACGTCGCCCAAGTCATCGTCGATCAATTCATCGCCAGTGCCGAAGACAAATGGCGGCGTCTCAGCGGCTTGACCTTGCTCTTGCCGCACGGTTTCGAAGGAGCTGGACCGGAACATTGCAGCGCCCGGCTCGAGCGTTTCCTCACGCTGGCCGCCGAACACAACATTCAAATCGCCCAACCGACGACTGCCGCTCAACACTTCCACTTGCTGCGCCGACAAGTCAAGCGGCTCTGGCGAAAGCCGCTCATTTGCTTGACGCCGAAAAGCTTGCTGCGTGAGCCGATGGTCTTTTCCGAGTTCGATGAATTCACCGACGGCCGGTTTCAAAACGTCCTTCACGATCCCGAACCGAAACTCAGGACCAACGCCCAACGAATCAACCTCTGCACTGGCAAGGTCGCTGTGGATATGCTCAAGCGACGGGAACAAACTCACGCACCGGTCGCCATCGTCCGCATCGAGCAGTTGTATCCGCTTCCCGAGCGGCAAATCGCCGAGGTGCTCGACCAATATCCGGACGGAACGCCAGTTTACTGGGTACAGGAAGAACCCGAGAACATGGGGGCGTGGTATTTCATGAAAGTCCGGTTCTCGGACGAGTTTACGGCGCGCTGGCCGTTGCGTGGCCTGTTCCGCCCCGAGTCCGCCAGCCCCGCCACCGGCTCGAAAAAAACACATAAAATGGAACAAGACGAACTCATCGACGCCGCCATGGACGCCGCGGTCACCGCTAATCGCTAAACCACGACGCGACGATCAGGCCATCAAATCGTATGACGCGCGTTACCACTGAAGCTTCCAAGTTTCCGGCGGGAGCGTCAGATCAAACAGGCCGACGAAATCTTCCAGCGTATCCGAGTTGGTTTGCACGATGCCGATTTCGATCAATCGATGCATGATCAGGCCGACGTCTTCGCTGCAGGTGATGCCCCATTCCATTAAGACGTCCTTGCCTTTAACGCCAAACTTATCGACCGCCAATTCCAGCAAGACTCGGCACAGACCGCTGGCATCCGCGTGCGCCGAAGGTGACAGTTCCACATCGGCGCTGGCGATCGTCAAGGCCATCCGCACGAACTCGACACATTCAACTAAATGCCGCGCGTAAACAGGCTTGCCGGCCTCATCGTCTTGATGGGTCGCCTTCTCAGCGTCGCTCGAAAATCGTCGGGAATCTGAATTCATCACATTGTGTTCCGCCGGTCGCAGTTAGCGTTTTAGGCGAATATCGTATCTTCGCGGAGTCGGTTGGAGGGCAGGAAGCCTATTGGGAGAAATGTCTTAAGCCGCGCCTAGCAGCCCGTTGAAAAGGGTAACCGTTCACGAGCCGGGGTCTGGCTCAGTTTCGGCCCAATTAATGGTACCAGAATGTCGCGTGAACCGCCGAAAATGTGCCTGACCCCCTAAAACGTGGGCAACGCATTGGCAACCCGTGAACGCTTACCGACTTTCTCCACCCGTTGCAATCTAAGAATAAGACTTGATCGCCGGCGCTCAACGCCATCGAGCATCACTGACATTTTGACGCCGAATCGACTTTGTTATTTCGTAGCCATCGTTCGCCAAACTTCATCCGCCGTGCGACTTCGGCTCGTGTCTGCCTATTAATCTCGTGCTCCCGCTGCGCCAACTCAGCCCCGCCGAGAATGATTCCCAACTCCGGATAGTATGTACCGTTGTATTGCTTGACAATCTGTTCCGCTGTGGTTTGAACGTCGTGCTCAAATTGCCACCCGCGCACAACTCAACCAAGAGCAAAGAAAAACGTGCATGCAAAAAGAGTGGCCAATCGAAAGCGCATTTTGCACATTTCCAAAGTCCAAAATAATTGCAACAAACACAACTGAGTGAATTCAGTAAGCCAGCGCCAAACAATCAGGCCTGCGCGAAACAATATGCCGTCATTCCCGCGCAGGTGGGAATCCAACATCAGCCTAAAGTCTTTTGCGCTCGGGCGGGTACCCAGTTCAAACACGTTTCTTAAAGTTTCAGCACGAAGCGAGAATAATTTCCACTTGCGACTTGCAACCCAAAACTGCTTCGCAGAATTGATGAGAGAACGCGTGTTGCCAATTTGAAAACGCGTCTC
This sequence comes from uncultured Planctomycetaceae bacterium, assembly GCA_963803365.1. Taxonomy (GTDB): domain Bacteria; phylum Planctomycetota; class Planctomycetia; order Pirellulales; family Pirellulaceae; genus JANMEB01. Next base: position 12,877 of record CAWDMH010000024.1, on the reverse strand, counting down.
GCGGTTTACCGACGACCATGCCAAGTCATTTTACCAAATGGCGCATCGAACTTCGCCATCGCCAAAGCAATCGACCGCGCGATTGCCGCCGATTGCGATTTGGTTAACATGAGCTTGGGAGAAGGCGATCCCGATGAAGCAATCGAATCCGCGATTGCGGACGCGCGAGCGCGGGGCACGGTGGTGATCGTGGCCGCAGGTAACGACGACCGCAGTTCGGTTTCATTTGCCGCGTCGGATGCACGCGCTGTTGCTGTGTCGGCGATGGGTCGCAAAGGCACTTTTCTCAAAGAATCCACCGAGAACGGTGATGTGGCCAAACCGTACGGGAAATCCGATCCCAAGAATTTCATAGCGGCGTTCTCGAACATCGGTTCGGAGATCGATGTCACCGGGACGGGTGTCGGTGTCGTATCGACCGTGCCGGGTGGTTACGCCAATTTAAGTGGTACGTCGATGGCGTGTCCCGCAGTAACCGGTTTCGCCGCCCGTTTGCTGGCCAACAACTCCAAAATTTTGCATAAGATGCCCCGCGATCAAAGCCGCTCCGACGCAATCATCCAACTGTTGTTTTCCGCCGCCAAATTGCTCGGTTTCGGAGCGGTTTTCGAGGGGTTTTCGAGGGCCAGAAACAAGAGCCGTTCACATCCCCGACCCCCGTCCCACCGTAAAGAAGTCGCCGCGCGATCCGTAACAGACCAAGAGTTTGGTCCCGTTTTATTTCCTTGGCTGTGAGCCACTGGCTTCGCTTTGAATCGTTGGCGAATCGTCAACGGACCGCGACATAAGCAGAGCCAGTGGCACGAAAGCACTGCCCCAATTCTTTGACTTGACAAAGAACTAGGTTAACTGGTTGTCATGCAGTTGCCGGCGCACTTCCCATTGCATTGATCGCCTGAGTAAGCTGTTTGGCGAACCAGTAGTATGAGGCAAAGACACAAACCAGTAACGCGACGGCGAACATGAGTCCTAGGCCACCCAAGACTAGGCAAGCAGGAACGGCTACCGGCATGCTAATCGTGGAAATGCTGAAGCACAAAGCAATGCCTATTCCAAATTTCGGCGACTGGCTACTCCGACAGCGAAGTAGCCGATTGACGCTTTGAATCAGTCCAACGGTAGCCACAAATATCCAATAGAAATTGAACGCCGGAACAAACAAGAAGCCAACGGCTTGGCTAGGTGACGGCAACTGCGAGTCGAGTCGGCACAGCGGCTGCACGCTTATCCAGGCACGATGCAGCTTGTTTAGGAATACGATCCAAGCGGCTAGGAGGAAGCAAAAAGCTATCTCTGCCGATTTTCCAGCCAACAGCAAGACTCGTTCGGGCGGTTCCTGCAGGCCATCCATCATGCTGATCGACGCAGCCAATGTGCATCCAACCATCACCACGAGCGATATGACGCCAATCCAAAAACACATAGTAAATGTTTTCATGCGCTCCGGACAGAATGGCGTGCGTTGCGTAGTGGAAACTTGGTTTGGCCGTACGGTTTTGACGGAGGTCAGCTTGCCACCCGTTCGGGGTGATTGGACTTGACGATTTGCGTGAGAGCGTTGTTGCGGTGAAACCGACTGGACAACGTGGTTACGACCGTTGCACTTGGTGGTGTCCATTGTTTTGACTCCAAACTTGGTTGAGATTCTTGCTCGGGGAAAAAGGACTGTTGCTCCGCGCGAATCGTCTGTGGCGGTGGCCACGACAACTCGTCAATCGCTGGATTACGGAGTCCTACAAATTCGCCGTTCGCAGAGAAACGACTTTCGACACCAGTGGCATCGCAAAGCGCTTACAGTTACTTGGAAAGAATCTTGCCGGGATCGAAGCCGATGTCGGTTAGCCGGATGCAAAAACCTTGAAAAAAAGCCGCAAGCAAAAGTTACTTGAGCAGCTTTTTGGCTTCCTCGGCAAACATCGCAAATTCCGTTCGCCAGACAAACGTCACGTCGGTTTTGTATTGTGCGACCAAGGCTTCCGCTTTGTCGAATTGGTCGCGGGCTTTTTTGCCATTACCCAAGCGCGAATTGCACATTGAAAGAAAGTAAAGGTCGAACGGCTTGGCCTCAGCAGGTTGAATCGCCAGGCTCTTTTCTAGAATCCCGGTTGCTTCCTGGAGCTTGTCATCGCGGTACAGGGCCACACCGAGTGTATTGGTAAACAAAGCTCGGTCCGCATCGGTTAGAGAATCGCCTGCGACGGCGCGACGTGCGAACTCGACAGCGGTCGCCGAATCGCGCAACGGTTGTGGTCCGGTGGCCAAAGTCCAAGCAAGATTATTACAAGTGAACGCCTTTTGCGGTTGAAGTTTAATGATCTTCGCGATTGCCGCTCGAGCCAAATTGATATCAAATCTTTCCACAGACTGATTGAGCAAATCGTATTGGCGGGAGGCTTCGATCTCCATAAACCGCTGATCGGGGATCACTTGCAAACTGTGAATTCCGGAATCCCGGGCGCCGAGCGTGCCGTTTCCGCCGGCGCTAGGTTCAAGAGTTCGCGGCATGGAATCATCCGCAGGCGTGTCCAAGCCTCGTTTCCTAAGTTCATCGCGCATCGCCGCCAAATCCCAAACATGGACGATCGCGCCGATGGCGCCGGACAGTACGGACAACTGGCTGCCGTCCGGGCTAAATGCCATTTGTGCAGCACGATGCTCATTCGGATCGGTCAACACAAGAATCGTTTTTCCAGTTACCGGATCGAACAAATGGATCCGGGCCGATGAATCGGAGACCGCCAGAATCCGACTATCCGGCGAAAAGCAGCATTGGACTCCGTTGACCGAGATGCCGTTGACCGAAAGATCGGCGACGTGAGCCCACGTTTCGGCATTCCAAATTCGAACCCGGTCGGCGTTGGTAACCAACCATTGTCCATCGGGACTGTATCCCACAAGGCAGCAGTTGGGTTGGTCAAAAGTGTGAAGCAGTTTGCCGGATGCCAATTCCCAAACACAAGCTTTGCCTCCTCCCCATCCGCCGGTAACCATCCGGCGACCATCGGGGCTGATCGAAATGCGCCGAATGTCTTGATGCGGACCAATCGTTCGAGACGATTCCGGATGGCCAGTCGTTTGAATCTGCACCTCGTTGCCCGTGGAGATGGCAATGGTTTGCCCGTCGCGACTAACGTCGAATCGAGAATACGCCACAACATCCGACAGGTAAGCCGGCGGTCCCAGCTTGAATAGTCGAGGCGATCCGCTTGTCGGGGATTCATCGTTGGCATTCGCTTCAGCGGAGAGTTCCCAGCGAGCCAAACCAGATTCCGTGGAAGTCAACAGCGATCCGTCTCGATCAAAATGGATGTAGCAATATCCGCAATCCAGACGAGCCAATTCGATGAATCTCCGTGCGTCGAAGACCTGCATTTCGCCACAATTGACCACGGCCAGCAAACGACCGTCGGCACTGTAAGCCAAGTCGTTTGTCGAGGGTGTCGTTCCCGGTGAATGCAGCAGCGGCAGCGTGTAATAGATTCGGGGGTGGTCGATCGTGATCTCGACCATCGCGCTGTCGTCGAGTTGTTGCAATAATCGGAATCCGCCAGATTCATCGGCCGAAACTCCCGCCAACACGATGCCGATTTTGGATAGTTCGACCTCGCCACTGCTGATGTTCCAGATGAGTAAACTGCCGCTCCAGCAATCGTAGGTCAGCAAAAGTTCGCCCGTCGAATTGAAGGAAATCCAAAGTTCGCCGGTATCGCAATCGTACGTGCTTAGTCGAACATCGTTTTCGACGTCCCACAGTTGAATCCCCTCGGTCTCGAATGGGCCAATGGCCAGGTACTTTGAATTGGGATGCCAGGCGAAATGTTTTCGGCCGCGAATGTCCGGCTTGTCGATCTTCAGGTTGACACGACCCGAATCAAGCTCGATCACTCGAATCGATTCACCGTCAAACACCGCGGCACGCCGGGCGTCGGGCGAAATGGCAATTTCATCTTTCGCCGTGCTTGGACCGTAAGTCTTAACGACAGAGGCATGCGTCAAGTCGACCAAACAAAGCAGGCCGTCGCCGCCTGTCCCCAACAAGTGCAGCCCGTCGGGTGAAAAACCCCACACACCTTGACTTGCTGTCTCAAAGACAAGCTCCGGCGGGCTCGTTTCAAGCTTGTAGACGCGACAAGCGGCGTCCAAAATAGCAAGCCATTTCCCATCTTCACTTAGAAGCGGAATCGCATCAGCATCGGAAATCGGAAACTGCACTATCTCTTGACCGTCGATCGAGCGACACTCCACCCGCAGGTCCGCCGATTGCACGTATGCATACATGCTTTGAGACTTGTCCACAGCGACGAGGCCTTGCGTCCGGTTCCCGTCTCCGTTCCAGCGCCGCACGACTCGCAGGTCAGGTTGTGCTAATGAAGCAATGGTCGCGTTTCGCATCCGGTCGACTTGGTCGGCCGACAAGGTGATCGATTCACCCAACCCGCGCGCAATTTCAATCGCTTTCAAAGCATCGTATCGTTGACCAATTTGTCGACTGGTTCGAATCGCGTCCGCCTGAGCCAACTGCGATTCCCATAGTTGGTGCAATGCCTGAACGCTCGAGTTCTGCGCCTTGGTCCTGGCCTCCGACGTGAGCGTCAATTGCTGACCGAGCTTGATCGAATACGCACTTGAAATCGAAGCCACCAACAGCAAGATGGCCAGGATCGATCCCGCCAGACTCGTCTTGACCGGATGCCGCCGGCACCAACGCCAGCCGCGTTCAACCGTGGATGTATGCCGCGCGACAATCGGTTGATCGTCCAGGAATCGGCTTAAATCATCCGCCAGTTCGCCGGCGGAACTGTAGCGACGTGCAGGCGATTTCTCCAGACACTTCAAGCAAATCGTTTGAATGTCTTTCGGCACCCATCGAATCAAGTGCGATGGCCGCACCGGTTCGTCGGAAATGACTTGTCCCAAGACCTCCAGCGGCTGAACCCCGACAAATGGAGGTCGCCCCGTCAACAATTCATAAAGGATTGCACCCAGTGAATAGACGTCCGTCACGGCAGACAGGCGGGCGGCATCACCACGAGCTTGTTCGGGAGACATGTATGCCGCTGTGCCTAACACGTCACCAGACTGCGTGGCCGCGCCCGGGTCCGAGCCGCAACCTCCAGCGATCAGTTTGGCCAAGCCGAAGTCCGCGATTTTCATTTGGAGACTGTGCTGGGCGGACGTCTTTGATCGCGATCGGGTTCCGGAGTCCATCACCTCCGACATGCTCGTCGGCGGTTTGAGGCCGCTCCTCGGGTCAGCATTTCCATCGACGAAATCCGTCGGAGCGATTGCGGTTTCTTCCGCGTCGCGGAGTCGGGCCAACTGCTGAACCAACACGTTGCCTGGTTTCAAGTCGCGATGCACGACACCTTGTTCATGTGCGAATTGAACGGCAGACGCCAGAGTTTGGATCAGCGACGCCGCTTCGCGAGGCAATTGGGGTCGTCCGCCAGTCCAATCGGTCAGCGTCCCGCCGTTGATATACTCCAAGGCCAAAAACGGACGCCCTTCGTGTTCCCCCACTTCATAGATCTGAACGATATTGGGATGTTGCAGCCGCGCCGTCGCTTCGGCCTCAATCAAGAATCGCCGCAACTGATTGGCGCTGGCGAAATGTCCGCTCAACAGCATTTTCAAAGCGACCAGCCGATTCAATTGCAGGTGAAGCACCTTGTACACCACACCGATTCCACCGCGTCCCAACTCTCCAAGTATCTGATAGCCGGGAACCTCGGGCGCACCATTGATTTCTGAAAGCGGCCTGGCGCCGGGCGATGACGTCGGTGCAGATTCCAAGGACTCCCCGGACATGGAATGGATGTGAATGGCTCGATGAAACGCCGCTTGTCGACGCAACTCTTCAGCAAATGACGGAAACCGATCGGCGAACGCTTCGATGTCGGGATTCGCTTCGGTTTGCTCCAACAACAGGAATTCCGAAAAGATTAAATCGATGGCCGATTCCGGATTGTTCAATAACTCCGGAAAGCGATGGAAGTATTGTTCCGAAGCGGTCGGAGCCGCGCATTCCCAGCGCAGCGCCTGGTCCAGGATCAACAACTCGGTCAGTTGCAACAGCGGAATCGGTCCGCGGGCGGAGATAAACTGCTCGACGTCGGGGGCATCGGTGTGCCACCAGAGCTGTCGGTATTCATCGATCCAGGATTGCGTCGAAGGGGACATCGTTATTCTTCCAGTCCCAATTGCCGCGTGACTCGGTCCGCCGCTCGGTCTAGTTGCATGCGACGCGATTGAGCCGTTCCGCCAAGTGCTTTGGCAATTTCGTCCCAAGCGAGTCCGCGGCGTCGCAGCTCGGATACTTGCCGCTCATCATCGGTCAAGCTTTGTTGCATTTGCACGAAGAGTTCTTTCGCGGAGACGCATTCGCTGGGACTGGGCTGGTTATCGGAAAACGTTTCCATCGCCGCCCCCGTCGTGTCGATGCGGCCCACGTCACGCTTTTGATAACGGTGCCGCCGCGCCTGGAACGCAAGTTTGTTTTTGGCCATCGCCACCAGCAGTTTGGTCAGTTGACCTGGGCTCTCAAGTTCGAATTGTCCCGCCGCTACACGAACGAAAAAGCTGGACCAAATCGACTGGCAAATATCAACCGAATCAAACACACGAAGCATGCCGCCGATCAGTCAGCTTGAGTCGAATCTCGCGGCGCACGATCGGCTCGTACGTGCGGACAAGTTCTTCGGCCGCGGCACTATCACCAGCGCGGATGCGCGTTATGAAATCGGCAAACAGTTCATCCAAGCTCATGCCGTTCGATTCGCCAGACGATCCGGTGGTAAAACAGCTTCCAATCAGCGGCTGTCATTATCTGCTGGACACGTCAAATTGACAAATGCCTGACAAAAAAGGGGATAAGTCCAATTAATGTCCGCCCGAATTTGGTTGTCGTTAGGATCGGACGCAAAATAGCTTCGCCGTAAATCCTCGCCCTCACGGGAGAGGTTAAGGAGAGGGTCGACAAGACCGGGAAGTTATGTTGCGTGCGAACCTTAGCCAACCCCTCATCCCAACCCTTCGTCTGGTCATTTCAGTAGGTCCGTCAGTCCCTGACGGACGACAATTAGCCCAACCCCTCACCCGACCCTTCGTCTGGTCATTTCAGTAGGTCCGTCAGTCCCTGACGGACAACAATTAGCCAACCCCTCACCCGACCCTTGTTCTGGTCATTTCAGTAGGTCCGTCAGTCCCTGACGGACATCAATTAGCCAAGCAATTATCCAACCCTTTATCAAACGAACGCAATACAGCGGCCAGGCTCGTTTACAGCCCATCCAGCGGACTGCGCACTCCGGTTGCCCCAAGCGTGCTGACGTGCGTGTAGATCATCGTTGTGCTTACGTCCTTATGCCCCAGCAGTTCCTGAATCGTGCGGATATCCTTCCCGTCCTCCAACAAGTGCGTAGCAAACGAATGTCGCAGGCTATGCGCCGTTAGCTTTTTGTCGATCTTGGCGCGGTCAGCAGCTCGCTTCAAAGCGGCTGCAAACACGCTGTCGTGCAAATGATGTCGACGAGTAGTCCCTGAGCGCGGATCGCGCGAGAGTTTGTGGGCCGGAAAGATATACTGCCACGCAAATTCGCGCGACGCATTCGGATACTTCCGCTCCAAGGCATAAGGAAGCCAAACGCTCCCCAAGCCTTCGGCCAAGTCTCGCTGATGCACGTCCCGAGCGATCTCGACTTGTCGACGCAGCCCATCGGCGGTCACGTCGGGGAGGATCGTGGCCCGATCCTTCTCGCCCTTTCCATCCCGCACGATGATTTGCCGCGGATCGAACAGCACATCCTTTACCCGTAACCGCAGACATTCCAGCATTCGCAGTCCACTGCCATACAGCAATTGAGCCATCAGCAAGTCGCGACCGCCCAACTCGGCCAACAGGAGGGCGATTTCCTCGCGGCTGAGCACTACTGGCAACCGAATTGGGCGTTTGGCGCGAACGGCATCCACGAAATGCAACTCGCGCTGCAATACTCTTTGAAACAAGAACAGCAGCGCGCTGAATGCTTGGTTTTGCGTGCTGGCCGCGACTTGACCCTCTAACGCCAAGTCACCCAAAAACTCTTTGACCTCATTCTCGCCCAACGGCTCTGCGTCGGAGCGGGTTTGCGCCTGGTGACGCTGCAAGAACCGTTGCGCCCAAGCGACGTACGCTTGCTCGGTCCGTTTGGAATAGTGAAGCAATCGCAATTCGCGCCGCATGGCTTGCAACAACTCTGGCTCGCGCGGATCGATCGGTCCCACCGGACCGTCCGGCTGGCGGGCATCCGTCGTTGGGCGTTCAAGCCGCGCCGCCTGCTCTAGCGTTTCGCGAATATCGGACAAATTGGGCTCATTGGACTGCAGCACGCGGTCGCGGTAGAACTCGATAGCGCGTACGGCCTGAACTCGCTGCCAGGGTTTTCGTCCTCGCGTTTTGATTTGTCGTAGGAAACCGATCACTTGCTGCCGATCGGCGACCAGTGGCTCATCCGGCGTGGATTGCAGAAAGCCGGCAATTTGCCAGCAGTTTGGGAAACCAGCGGCGGTCGTTCTCGGTGAGCCGGGCGAATTTCACGGCTTGCTGCATTTGTGCCACAGTCACGGTTGTAGCCTCCAAATTACGTTAATGCGATACAAATCGCCGGCGGCCTGATCCGGCGCGTCCATTATGGCGTTATCCGCGATAATCGGAAGTCCCAGTTGCCAAGCCGTTTTCCGCGTGATAATCTGCCATTCTGGACACTATCCAACTTAATCGTCCCGACTATTTGTTATCCGTCATGGTCGCGTGGTTCAGCCAACGAATTACTTCCGGTCAATCGGATTGGGATGGTGCCTTTGAACGCCAAGAGATTGATGGGAAATGGGCCTACAAGCCCAAGGAACACTAACAAGCAGTTGCACTCGGATAACGTAACGTGCTCAAACCAAAGAAACAAGGCGCGTCTACTCGAAACCAAAACATTTTCCGGCGGCGACGGCAATCAATATATTGTGTTTCGGACGCTTGACGGTTCGTATCACACGTTCGTCGAAGTCGAAGCGAAACAGGCGGCACGCCAATGTGGCGCCGAAGAAGGTGCCAACACGCGTCAGATGTGGGAAAGCATTTGGAAACAATGACGTCGTCACAAATGAAACGCGAATGCCGCAGAACAAATCGGTGAACGGGAGGGCTCGTCGCAGTCGGTTCTGAAGTCAGAGTCGTCTCCTCGCCCCCCGTTACCTCAGGCGTTAGCGGGCTTGGCCACTGACCGAGCCGACGCACCATGACGGAGGCCATGAACATGCACAGGGCGGGACAGTTCCTCATCGAACCCAGCGAATTCCTCGGCTGGTTCAACGCTCTCGGAATCATTGCCGTAGCTGTCATGATATTCACGCTCTTCAAGCTCGCAGAACTTCGTCCTTCGCCTCAGCCCAGGCGTCACCCCTGAGAAGTTCGGCGTCGGGCTTGGTGTTGGGGGCGTCTCGAGCATCGTGTCCACTCTGCTTCTGACCACAAGCTCATTGATGTTCTTTGGAACCGTACTGGAATTGACCGGCGGACGTAAACCAAGATCGAGCGAGTGTGGCAGGCATCGAGCAAAATCAGTACTGCGCCGAGCCGAACGAGCCCAGCAATGGTCATCCACGGTGCGCGCGGCCTCGGAGCCGTTGCGAAGAATAAAGCTGGCCTAGTCGCCATCGTCATATGCATCCTGCTCTTGGTCATTGGGGCTGGCTATGCATTTACGGTGCTCAAGCTGGGTTTCTGGGGCAGCTTCGCGGCAATGACTGCGGGCGTGGCCTTGCCCGAAGAGTTGACCAAGGCTGCCGCAGGGTTGCTCGTCTTATACATGGTGTTCGACACAAAGCCGCTGTCGGAGATTCAATTTCGACGAGCCATACTCGCGGCATTCGGCATCGCCGGTCTGGGGTTTGGTGCTGGAGAAGCGTTGAAGTATTTCGGAGTCTATGCCCACGAGGATGCTGGCCTCTTTTGGTACGGTGTGAGGGCCGTGTGGGTGTTACCCTTCATGGAGCTTGGACATTGATCGTTGGTGCAATGCTTGCCACCTCTCTTCCCCAAGACCCGAAGGCGTTAGAGAACAAGAAGGCGGATGCGTTCTTCATGCTGTTGCTTGCCTCTGTCCCGACCGCGATTGCTCATGCACTATACAATACCTGCTGCGAACATGGTGCGGTCCTCCCGTGGATCGTTGGCGGCCTTTCAATCTTCGTTGCAATGGTTGCCATCAAAGGCTTCCTGGAGGAGAAACCGGAAGAGCGGCAGCCAGAGCAACAGCCATCGTGAGGATTCGTCCCGTGCAACACGAGGAAGCTGATGTGTTGAGTTCCATCCCGTTCGCTGAAATGAGGCGAGGTGTGATTCGCGAGCATTTACACGCCATGTTCTCAGTCAAAGCTATGCTGCTCGTCGCCGACAAGGGTGTAGCAGCAGCAACTAAAGAGGATTTCGCTGGTTGTTTTGGTGATTTGCTGAACCGCCCGGATTGTGCTGCTCCTGGACCAGATCAAGGCAAATGTCACAACCGCCGCTGCCGCGGCGGGCTTGGTGTTCATGCACTCGGCCTACGAGAACGCGGTGTTCGACTTGATCAAACGCCTTGTCCAATATGACCCAACACCCTGGGTGCAGTACGTTGACAAGAGAAAGGTACCTCTCGAAACGGTTCTCGCATCGAGCGTATCGCAAATCCAGTCCTCGTTGCTTGATGAGTGGCTCAAGCAAGCCGCGAAGAAATCTCTCCCCTGGAAAGTCCAGAAGGTTTTTGAAGTGCTGAAACCCGAAACGACCAAAGATGTCATCAGTGGTTTCGAGTTCAAAATCGCGGAACTGGAACGGATTGATAGCCTTCGCCACGAAATGACCCATCGACCAAAGTTTGCCACGCCATTCGGTGACGTGGTTTCGATGCTGACTTTCCTACACAAGACCGTTGTTCTGCTCGAAAAACTCGCCGAGCAGAAGTACCCTGGGCAAACAAACGCCCGCTAACAAATCGGTGAACCGGAGTTGGCTCGCCTTTCGGTTTTTCAACGTCGGTTCCTTCGTTTACAATTCTTGGTGTGCCAACGTCAACTCCGTTGGTCCGCCAACCCGGTTACCTCAGTCGTTATCCGCTCAAACTAGAGAAACCTACTCACGGCCAACAAATGCCCCAATTCCCGCCTGAAAACAAGACGCTTCATCATTACTTCATTGGCTTGCTTGTTGCGGAAATTTCGCTATTCGTTGTAATTCTTCCGATCGCACTTTTTGGCGGAATGATGGCGGAGGCGGCAATAGAAGACGCTGGCGGCTCAACAGAGTTGACCGGCCCAGAGGCAGTGGTTGCAGGCTTTTCGTGCCTATTCTTAGTAGTTGGTCTCCCGGCAATCATTGCAAGTTGGGTTGGCCTCTTTCTATACAAGGCATGGGGGCGTTGGCTCTACTTGGCGACTACGGTCACGCTGCACGTGTTGTACGTTCCGATTTCAATTTTTGACTTTTCGCTTACATGGGGATTAGCATCGGCCTTAGGAGATGTCGGCTCGCTTGTCTCAGGAGCAATTCTGGCGATGATCTACCTAACACCATTGGCAAATCGGTTTAGTAGGCCTATCGACGCTTCTTATGTAAGTTCCTAACTCACATTGTACTTTCAAAAATGCTGAGATTTGCGTTACAGCCGTTGACTATTTTACAGAAGTATCGGACAAGAGTCCTTGCAGCGGACCACAGTGGATTCGTTTCTAACGTGATCAATTCGATTGCAACCGGGCACGTACAGCCGTGAACTTTCCAGATTACTATGCAATTCTTGGTGTCTCACCAGAAGCCGATATAGACACTATTCAACGTGCCTACAGAAGGAAAGCGATCGAGAACCACCCTGACCACGGTGGCTCACACCGCGCGATGGTCATGGTCAATGAGGCATGGTTTGTGCTTCGTGACAATCAGCAACGCGAATCATACGATCGAGAACGTAGCGGTAGGACATCTTCCTCAAACTCTGAGAACGTGCGCCAGGCTGCACACAGATGCACGAGCAGGCGCAGCATTACCCGGATTCCGCTGACAACCTTGAGCAATGGTTTGATCGCGTTACAAGGGATTTTACGTCGGCACAGTATGGCCGCACTGAAGGTTCCTTTTGGTTCATGCCGTCATTCCCAACGGCAACAGGCAGCGGTTCTGCTCTATCATTCATTGTCATTGGCGGTATTTTAGGAGGCGTTGTTGGACTGCTAGTTTGCTTTGGTATCTATAATTCATCCTCGTCCCGCCTGCACGGATTCGTTGTCTTCAAAATCGTTACGCTCTTGGCTGCAGGCGGTGCGTGGCTGGGGCGACTCGTTCACCAAGGGGTTGCACAAGCAATAGTCTCAGCTCCAGCATCAGAGAAAAAGCAACCTTCGAAACGAATGATCTATTGCTGTCGCTGCAATCAGAAACTGCTCATTCCTTCAGATGCGCACAATATCACTGTAACGTGTCAAAAGTGCAACACACGCTTTGATGTTGATTAAACATTACAGTACGTGCGGATAACAATCCCGTGCACGCGGAGCCGCCGATCGCGCGGTTTGCCAATGGAGAGCGTACTCCGGCGGCCCGGTGACGGCGGTCGTTCGTCGACAGAAGGATTGTGACTCGATTTGCAAATCGCGAGAATCCCCGATCCGATCGACCTGTCTGAGGCCGCGTCGAAACTCCGTTCGTCCTCCAACTTTCGCTTTGCATGGCAGTTTCACCAGATTGACTTCAACGGTGTCTTCGATGCAGATGCTTGTCGGGCGTTGTTAGACAATGTTGTCTCTACTCCCGCTCTGAACGAGTTCCTCAGGTCGTCCATCGATGACATCTACCCCCGCGACTTCAAAATCT
>CAWDMH010000023.1:0-51372 GCA_963803365.1 uncultured Planctomycetaceae bacterium | reverse complement strand
GGCGTACACTACGACGCCACAAAACACGCTGTTTTCTCGGTAAATGTTGTCGATTTGCTCACTTTAGCAAGCCGCGGATTTGGAGTCAAATCGAGTCTTTTGGAATGTATTGGAAGTTGTTCCAGGGACAAACAGGGACAACGTACATCGTAGTAGGTTGATGCTTCTCTCGCCCGTTGAATCTGATGCATAATTCAAGCATGAGCATCATTTACTTTTGAGTGTGGCCGCTGGCAGCTTTGCCGGTGTCCGCAACATGTATCTACCTGAACCACGCCTACCGGCGAGAGCTAGGCGCGCCATTCGTGAGGACTACCGACGAATGGGCCGGTAGACGAGAACGGCCAGCATTCCGTTACAGCGGATTGCCGGCCGATCCGCTTATTTGGCTATCAAAGCCCGGGGGGGAGGATTTGAACCTTCGGCCTCTTGGTCCCAAAGCCAGTTTGGAAGAATGCGAAAAACGCTGAAAAGGCCGGGATTTCCGGTCTGTTTCAAGCATATCATTCGGTTGGATTAGTGTCAATTTTGGGTGGATTCGATGGGTTAGCCTGACCAAGCCTGACCACGTTTGACATTTTTGCACGACGGCGAATCTAATCAGGGAATTGCTTCTACCCGATGGTGAGTCTGATGACGAACGACAACTCGAAAATAACTCCCAATCCCATTGTCGCAACAACACGTCGAGTCCGTGATATGATCCTGACGATTGAGGCGCTTCACAGTTCGGCTGCTAGTATAAACGACCGTGAACGAAAACCAGGTATGTCGGCAGATCACGATCAACTGTGTCCGCCGCTGGGACAGGTGGTCGCGTGTCGGGTCGTTCCAATTGAAGACGGACATCACGCGCTGGTGGCTGATTACGACATCTTTCCAGATGCGACGCAAATAACGCTGCCGTCAGGCGAAGATGGTTGGGAGCAAGAGAGTGAAAAACACCGTTTCCCATTCACCGCTGCCGAATTCGACCATCCATCGTCATCGTTCTGCGTTTCGACAGATCGAACGGGGGTAGGCGGTTATCCGGAAGTACAAGCATTTTTTGAAGAATTACACGCTGAAACCGATGCTGACTTTGAAACTCAATTGTCAGAACGCCGCTCACTGCTGCCCGATCCACAGATCGTTTTCACACTTGGAATCAAGGCTTCTGCGGCATGGCTAGGCTTACGCATGGCCAAAGCAGCGGCCGATGCCCTCGAACCGGAACTGAAGGCGTTCTTTAAGATCGTGATTGCCGCCACGAAGAAGATGGCCATGAAGGCGATTCCTGTGAACCGTCCTGTAACCTACGTGTTCCAAATTCACGGGACGCCTAATCTCGAATTGGTTGCTCGTTCTCGCAATGCCGACTTAGTAATTTCGGCTATCACTGGTGCAAAGTATGCTGACTTGAAACCACAGATCGATGAATTACGGCAACGATTTCAAGCCGAGTTCGTTCAATTCAAGATGGATGACGACGGCAAATGGAACTTCAATTTTCTGCTGACGAACGAAGGAAAAGTGATCGGCACGAAGGAATCGTTTGATCGTCGGGCAATAGTCTTGAAAGAAATGGAACGACAACGAATTGCGCCCACCCACGATACTGAAAGTGCTTGATCTTGGCTGCTTTGGTGTCAATTGTAGGCTGATTTGGATTGTTTAGCCTGATCAAGCAGGACCAAGCTACCTTGGACCCTCATCGGACTTTACATTGAAAGGGGAGTTCAGTAGCAATTCTGCACAAGGTGGACCATCATGGCGCGTATTACAGAGCAGCAGTATCGAACCGCGTTTGCAGGCAAAGAGACTGAGGCTCTTAGACACGCACACGAAATCAGAAAATTCGAGATCGAACTCTATTGGAAGCGTGCTGCGTACTTTTGGACTTTAATTGCGGCGAGCCTTGCTGGGTATGGAGCACTTCAAATCTGGTCTCCAACCACGAAACCCGATTCGACCACGACCACCACCACGACTAAACCCGATTCGCCTACTGGCCCAAAGGCCGATTCTCCCGCGATGAGCAAAACTGATTTGTCAGTTTTGCTTTCCTGCTTGGGCTTGGTGCTCTCTTTCGGATGGTACTGCGCAAATCGAGGTAGCAAGCAATGGCAAGAGAACTGGGAGAATCATGTAGACTTGTTGGAGGACAAAAGTACTGGGCCGCTTTATAAAACCGTAGTGAGGCGGTCACCACTACCCCGCGATGCAGTTTTGGAACACGTTCGCTTGCGTCTTACAGGTCCAGGATCATTTTCCGTTTCAAAGATTAACCAAATCATAAGCGTGTACGTCACGGTGTTATGGTTGTGGCTGCTTTGGATGGCACTTCAGCCCTTTTCAGACGGAATCAGTTTTGTACACACACTGCTCGTCCTCGGTTCGTTTGGCTGTTGTGGCTTAATTTATTTCTGGGGCCAAACCTACGGTGGCGTTTATCGCCACTGGGCATTCCAGAGAGAATCATACATTGAATCAAAAGAGACTCCGTCCGCTGCGCCACCTACGGCCTAGCGGGCGGACCGCTTGTAGCCCGATGGCGACCGGGTAAAATCTATCGGTCAGCGGCTCGTAAAGTGCCTAACAGCCCGATCCAAAAGTGTCACGATGACCGCGCGGCGAAACCGCTTACGTCGATGCGGCCAATGATCGTTTTAATTCGGCAAGCGATGGCAGCAGTTTAACATCGTGCTTGAGTATCTGCCCGAAAGCGTCAAAGGCTCGATCCGCAGTCACGAAGAGTGCTTTGTCCGGCGCATGTAGGATCAACACAGTGTCGCCTAGTCGCTCGCACCAGCGGCACTTTGGCAATTTATCCGACGACGCAAGCATGGTCTCAATTCGCTCTGCTTGCGCGACATAGCCCTTATTCTTCTTAAAGTTTTGTCGCTGCTGATTGCTGTGCAAATCAATATGGCGTGCGTTCAATGTGCGAATCTGTTTTGCCTTAAACTCGCACAGCGAGCAGTTTGGCACGCTAGATCGAATTAACTGAAAGCGCTCGTAAAACTCAAGCAGAAGTTCTTCGCTAAAACTCTGTCGCGGAAATGTCACTTGTCCTAACCGGCATTGCAATTGATCTTTAATTCGCCCTCGAAACTGGTCGTCGAAATCTCGCACCAATCGAATGATAAAGTTCCCCAATCGGAACTGCGATTTCGCCTTGACTTGCGAATCTTCGTGGTCCGTCAACCAACGAGAAATGGTAAACAAGACCACCTTGAGTTTTCGATCCTGCATTACTTTCTGCGACCAAGCAATCAATGCATCGGAGACATTCTGCTCTTCGCTGATTAGGAAATAAAATTCTAGCAGGTTGAGAATTACTCCCCGCAGATACTCCATTCGGACGAAATTAGAGACTTCGACCTGACCGTCGCCCACAGCATCTTCAACGGCCTTTATCATCAATGTATGGCCGTGAAGTTTGTAGATAACGCCGCTAGTCTCAATCAGAATTCGGCGTCGCTTGGGTTTCTTCGTCATCCGAAACTTCATCTAGCTCCAAGTTCTCCAAATCAATTCTTGGAGTCAAGTTGATCCTGTGTGCGGCAAACAACTGTGTTGCGGCTTCGTAATCCGAATACAAAACCTGCGATTGGCGATACCCAATACCAATTACGTCACGAAACGTATCTACATGCGTCGCTGCGTATTCTTTCCATTTGAGTTGAGCCATCACGGACTCCACCAACGTGACGATGGAAAGGAAGTCTGCTTCGCGCGGATAAAGACGCAACGAATCATAGCAGCGTGAAAGATTCCTTTTAAGTATCTGGAGATTTGCCGCTAACGCAGGGTCACCGAGAGTTGTTTTCAGACTTTCAATTTTCGGAATTAGGTCTCTGGCTAGTTCGCTTCGCAGCCGCATCCCCTCAATATCGTTTTGATCGGGCTGCACATCTTGAGGATGAATTTTCCCGTTTACCGACCCATCGTTTCGTTCTTCTTCTTTGTCATTTCCTAATTCATAAGGATCGACTTCGGTGTACTGCCGTCGAAGAACGCGTTTCGAGGTCCGCTCGGTCTGTCGTCTCGGCGGAGTAGTCAACGTTCCTGATTCGACATAGGCACTTTCCGGGAAAATGCTCATCGTAGCTTCATTGGGATTAACGAAAATCGGTGACATTTGAAGCTAACCCTTGCAATATGCAGTTAGTTTGCTGGCTAAATCGTGTGTTCGACGGCGCACTTCGGTTAAGAATTCGCCTAGCTTCTGTGGGGGATACTCTTCTCGAAACGAGTCAATATCAATGTACAAGAATTGGTCCGGCAACCCCGCTCGGAGTTTCGCGAAAGTAGCTGCATCGTTGTCGCCCTCGATCGGTGCTTCAAAGATGTCCATTTCGTATGGCACCACTCCGAACCACTGCGATTTTTCCATCGGACCCATTCGCAAGTGATATTTCCAACCATCTGCCGTCTCGTTGTCAACGAGATAGCCAACATCGTAAGTTTTGTCAGTGAGGATACCAGACAATTGTTCATTACGCGCTAGAAACCGCTCGGCGAATTGGTCCACCATTAACGCGAATGATTTCTGCAAATCAACTGCGAACCACTGACGAATACCTACCCGCTCCAAGTCGGCGGGCGACAATTTGCTGACGACTGCCTCAAGCGTCTTTTGAACGAAGGAGAATTCGGCCTGCGTGTTCGGAACGTCTACTTCGTAAAATGCACGTTTTGTGCTCAGAAACAGTCGCCTATGCTTCTTCTTATTGCGAATTTCGAGAGTCAGAGGAGAGCGTTCCCAATCAGGAAACTCGTCAGCAAGCGATATTCCGATGGGGTCCATCTTACCGTAGAAATCGAGACTGGCCTTGAAGCGTATCTCGATGACCAGCTTGACCAGCGGCGCTTCCGGCATGGGCAGTATCTTGTTTCCCGTTCTTTCGACGGGTTAGCTACCAGACTCATCGAAACTCTGCAATCCGTTGTCACGCAAGAAATTATGCAAGCTAGTCAACCAAGATTCAACTGGCTCACGTATTTAAGCGGTCGAATCGTCGGATTCTTACGTTAATGCTACGCAAACACGGTTGAGTTTTAGGGTTAGACCGGCTTTAAGCGGAAAAGGTTCAGGAAACGCAGCAATTCGCTTCTTCGACTCTTCAAAGGACAGTCCTTCAAAGGGTATCTCCTTCTAGGGCCTTCATAGCGGCTAGAACGTGTCTCGTTCACCGCGGGCTTAGTGACTCACCCCAGTCGAATCACGCCACGTCGAATTCGGCGATTGAACTCGGCGGCAATATCCCGCCAACTCTATTTCTTTCATCGCTTGACCAATTTCAACTTCAAGTGCTCGGCCAGACGATCGGCCGCCGGGAGTGTCAAACTCCGCTCATCACGAAGAAGCCTCGACAGCCTTCCCGTATCGACGCCCGTGGCTTCGCTGATTTCCGCCAGCGTTTGGCTCAATCACCGCTGGCATTCGTTTCGACTTTCTCCTGCAAATTCCTCCAACGCGCAGTCTGAAATCAACCAACGATAGCCTCTGGCGGCGGAAAGTTGCTGGCTCGAATGTTCGACTGTAAACTATTGGAACTTATCCCTCCATTTGAGCGGGCAGCATCTTTCATTTCCGACACATAGATCGCCAACGACGGCTAATGGCAGAGATTCTCACCCTACCTGAACAAGGCCAGATGGTCAGCGTCCGGTCACGCAACTGGATGGTGACGGACGTTTCCGCCAGCACGCTGCCGCCAGAACGCTTGCAAACCGGCCTGGAGTCGCCGCAGCATCTGCTCACGCTTGTCATCGGTCGAAGACGACGGCCTGGGCGAAGAACTCAAGGTCATCTGGGAGCTTGAGCCGGGGGCCAGGGTCGTCGAGAAGGTCGCCCTGCCCGACCCCACCGGCTTCGATCCGCCCGACCAGCTCGACGCCTTTCTCGATGCCGTGCGCTGGGGTGCGTCTTCCTCGGCTGACGTGCGGAACATCCAGGCGCCGTTCCGCTCCGGCATCGACATCGAGGACTACCAGCTTGATCCGGTGGTGCGGGCGATCCAGATGCCGCGGGTCAACCTGCTGGTCGCCGACGACGTGGGCCTCGGCAAGACCATCGAAGCGGGGATGGTGGCCCTCGAACTCATCATCCGGCACCGCGCCCGGAAGATCCTGATCGTCTGCCCGGCCTCGCTTCAGATCCAGTGGCAGGAGCAGATGCGGGACAAGTTCGGCCTCGACTTCCGCATCGTGGACTCCACGCTGATGCGGGATCTTCGCCGCAGCCGGGGCATCCACGTCAACCCGTGGAACCACTTCCCCCGGCTCATCACCAGCATCGACTTCCTCAAGCGAGAGCGACCGCTGCGGCTGTTCCGGGAACTCCTGCCGGGGCCGGACGAGCCAGCCTTCCCCCGCAAGTTCGACCTGCTGATCGTGGACGAGGCCCACAACTGCGCCCCGTCGGGCCGGGGCCAGTACGCCACCGACTCGCTGCGGACCCAGGCCCTTCGGCTGCTGGCCCCGCACTTCGAACACAAGCTGTTCCTCACGGCCACGCCGCACAACGGCTACCCGGAGAGCTTTTCGGCGCTGCTCGAACTGCTCGACAACCAGCGGTTCGCCCGCAGCACGACCCCCGACCGCAAGCAACTCAATGCGGTCATGGTCCGGCGCATGAAGTCGGAACTGCCGCCGAAGTGGGACGGCTCGCCACGGTTTCCGAAGCGGGTGCTGGAGCCCATCGAGGTTCCGTACACCGACGAGGAACGGGCGATCCACGCTGCACTCCAGCAGTACGCCGAACTGCGGGTCAAGCGGGCCCAGGACAACGCCGAGAAGTTGGCCACCGAGTTCGTGCTCAAGACGCTGAAGAAGCGGCTCTTCTCCAGCCCGGCTGCGTTCCTCACCACGCTCGATCAGCACGAGAAATCACTCCGGCAGGCCAAGCGTGGCAAGGCCGTCCGCAAGCCGTCGATTGGCATCTTGAAGCAGGAACTCGACCGGATCGACGAGGACTACGCCGACGACACCGAGTACGACGAGGCGACGACCGACGCCGTGGACGCCGCCTCGCTGCTGTTCAGCGAGCCGTCGGAAGAGGAACTGGCCCTGCTGAAGCAGATGCGGCAGTGGGCGGAAAAGGCGTCGGGCCAACTCGACTCGAAGGTGAAGTGCCTGATCGACTGGCTCAACACGCACATTCGCCCCGGCAAGAAATGGGGCCACGAGCGGGTCATCATCTTCACCGAGTACCGGGCCACGCAGAACTGGCTCAAGGAAGTCCTCGCCCAGCAGGGCTTCACCGATGACGACCGGCTGCTGACCATGTACGGCGGCATGGACATGGAGGAGCGGGAAGATGTCAAAGCTGCTTTCCAGTCGGCTCCCGAAGTCAGCCCGGTGCGCATCCTGCTTGCCACCGACGCCGCCGCCGAAGGCTTGAACCTCCAGAACCACTGCTCCCGGCTCATCCACTACGAAATTCCGTGGAACCCGAACCGGCTGGAGCAACGCAACGGGCGCATCGACCGCCACGGGCAGAAGGGCTTCCTCGCCGCCAACGGCGAGCGGCAAGTCTTCGTCTACCACTTCGTCGGCCAGGGCTACAAGGAGCGGCAGCAGTCGGCGTTCACCGGTCGGGCCTCCGACCTGGACGCCGACCTGGAGTTCCTGATGCGGGTGGCGCAGAAGGTCGAGACGATCCGGGAAGACCTGGGCAGCTACGGCACGGTGCTGGCCGACGATGTCGAGCAGGCCATGCTCGGTCGTGGCTACTCGATGCCGGGCGTCAGCCAGTGCCGAAACCAAGGCCGAACCCGTCCGGAAGATGCTCAAGTTCGAGCGGGACCTGGCGAAGCAGATCAACGAACTGCTCGAGCAGTACCGGGAAACGCAACGGGAACTGCGGCTGTCGCCGGACAACATCCGCAAGGTGGTCGAGGTCGGCCTGGCTCTGGCCGAGCAGCCGCCGTTGATTCCCAGCACGAATCAGTCCGGCAAGCCGGTCTTCACGCTGCCCGCCTTGAAGCACAGTTGGGCGGCGTGTGCCGAGGGGCTGGAGCATCCCCACACCAAGGACATCCGCCCGATCACCTTCGACCATGCCGCAGCCGATGGCCGAGACGACGTGGTGCTGGTCCACCTGAATCACCGGCTCGTCCAGATGAGCCTGCGGCTGCTGCGGGCCGAAGTCTGGTCGGTCAAGGGCCGCAAGCGGCTGCACCGCATCACGGCTCGGCTGGTGCCGGACCACGTCCTCAATACGCCTGCGGTTGTCGCCCATGCCCGGCTGGTCGTGATCGGCGGCGACAGCCACCGGCTGCACGAAGAGATCATCACGGCGGGCGGTCTGCTCAAGGAAGGCCGCTTCTCCCGGCTCAACGTCGGCGAGGTGGACAAGTTGCTGGCCGCTGCCACGAACGACGAAGCCTACGAGCCGATGCAGAAGCACCTGCTCGAACTCTGGGACAAGTTCGCCCCGGCTCTGGCTCAGTCGCTCGAAGCCCGCATGAAGGACCGCACCAGCGGCCTTCAGAAGAAGCTGGCCGAACGAGCCGACAAGGAAGCCGACGACATCGAGGCCATCCTGCTGGAACTGAAGAAGGCCATCGACACGGAACTCGACGACCCGGAGTACGAGCAACTCACGCTGTTCGATGATCCCGAAAAGGAGCAGTTCGAGCGGAATCGAGGACTTCCTGCGGGCCAGGTCGAAGGCGATCCCCGCCGAGATCGAACGTGAAACGGCGGCGATCCAGTCACGGTACGCCGACCCGCAGCCCCGGATGTTCCCTGTGGCGGTGACGTTCCTGGTGCCTGAAAGGATGGCGAGATAGTTCTTGTGAGACCCCAACGATTTGAAACGCATTCACCTAGAGCGCGAACACATGAAGATCCTTTTCTTCACGGGTCGAAACCCCAAGAACCTGAGCGGCGTAAGTTGGAAGGTTTGGAAAATCGAGCAGAAGGATCGTGCAGTAACAGTGTGGTGGGGACCTGTGGAGGTTATCGGTCGCAAAGTGGTTCCGTCTTCTCGATTGCAGAGCAAAACATGGCGATTTCAATCCGAGGCCTCGGCAAAAGAAGATGCCGATCGTCGGATGACTAAAAACTTAACCAAGGGTACCAAAGAACGCCCAAACGACGAGTCAATTGAATTACTGATTGGTTGATTCGATAAACGTGAATCTGATCGGCAAGAATCTTCACACTTGGGAAATAAGCCGACAGAACTACCTAACTGAGTTTCACGATGTCCATCACCCGCCACCACAACGAATGGCTGTCGCTTGTGCCGAACTCAGGCCCGTTCCTGAGTTTGCCGGTGCTGGCGCAGGCGTTTCCGCAGGGACTTGATGCCCACGATGCGGACCACGCTCGGCGGCTGCGCATGGCGTTCGAGGAGTGGGACGACAACCAGTTGGGCAAGCGGCCCGATCCGGGCATTCATCGGGCGTGGATCAAGTTCGTGCTGGGCGAGACGCTGGGCTACGACGAACTGCTCGCCGAGGGGCAGGCGATCCCGCAGACGCTCAAGAGCGAAGTCGCCGAGTATGGCGAGACGCTGCGGCCCGATTGGATCGTCAACGATCCGGCCACGAAGAAGGCCCGGCTGCTCGTGCAGGTCTATCCCCGGTCGCAGTCGCTCACGAAGCCGGTGGCGTCGTCCCGGTGGAAGACCTCGCCCGACACCCGGATGATGCAACTGCTGCACGACACCGGCATCCGGCTCGGCATCGTCACCAACGGCGATCACTGGATGCTGGTGAACGCCCCGAAGAACGAAACGACCGGCTACGCCTCCTGGTACGCAAACCTCTGGCTGGAGGAGCCGATCACGCTGCGGGCCTTCCGCACGCTGCTCGGGGCCGACCGCTTCTTCAGCGTGCCGGAGAACGAAACCCTCGAAGCCCTGCTCGACAAGAGCGCCGACGACCAGCAGGAAGTCACCGACCAGCTTGGCTATCAGGTCCGCAAGGCGGTCGAGGTCTTGATCCAGTCGCTCGACAAGGCCGACCAGGACCACGGGCGGAAGCTCCTGGCCGACGTGGACGAGAAGATTCTCTACGAGTCGGCCCTCACGGTCATGATGCGGCTGGTGTTCCTGTTCTGTGCCGAGGAGCGGGAACTGCTGCTGCTGGGCGATGACCTTTACGACAAGAACTACGCCGTCAGCACGCTGCGGGAGCAACTGCGGGTCACGGCGGACCAGTTCGGCGAAGAAATCCTCGGCCTGCGGTACGACGCCTGGACCCGGCTGCTGACCAGCTTCCGGGCGGTCTACGCCGGAGCCAAGCACGACCGGCTCAAGCTCCCGGCCTACGGCGGCAGCCTGTTCAACCCCGACCGCTTCCCGTTCCTCGAAGGCCGCAAGCGCGGCACGAGTTGGAAGACCACCGAGGCCACGCCGCTGCCGGTCAGCAACCGCACGGTGCTGCACCTGCTCGAAGCGCTCCAAGTGCTGCAAATCAAGGTGCCGGGCGGCGGACCAGCGGAGGCCCGCAAGCTCAGTTTCCGGGCGCTCGACATCGAACAGATCGGCCACGTCTACGAGGGCCTGCTCGATCACACCGCCAAGCGTGCCACGGAGCCGGTGCTGGGCCTGGCGGGGACACGGGACAAGGAACCGGAAATCGCCCTGGCCGAACTGGAAAAGATTGCCGCCAAGGGCGAGAAGGAACTGCTCAAGTTCCTCAAGGACGAAACGGGCCGGTCGGAGTCGGCGCTCAAGAAGGGTCTGAACGCCGAGCTTGACGATCAACTCGTCAGCCGGTTCCGCACCGCCTGCCAGGACTCGGAGCTGTGGAAGCGGGTGAAGCCGTTCGCCGGGCTGGTGCGGCTCGACACCTTCGGCTATCCGGTCGTCATCACCACGGGCAGCGTCTTCGTCACGGCGGGGACCGACCGGCGCAGCAGCGGCACGCACTACACGCCCAAGAGCCTGACCGAACCCATCGTGCAGTACACGCTGGAGCCGCTGGTCTACGTCGGCCCCGCCGAAGGGCTTGCCCAAGGAGCAGTGGAAGCTCCGCTCGGCCAAGGAACTGCTCGCCCTCAAGATTTGCGACATGGCCTGCGGCTCCGGGGCTTTCTTGGTGCAGGCGTGCCGCTACATGGCGGCTCGGCTGCTTGAAGCCTGGGATGCCGTGCAGCGGGCCAACCCCGGCACGGTGCGGATCACGCCGGAAGGTCGAACCCTCCACCGGACAGCCCGGCGAGATGCTGATTCCCGACGATCCCGACGAGCGGCAGACCTACGCCCTGCGGATCGTCGCCCAGCGCTGCCTGTACGGCGTGGACAAGAACCCGCTGGCGGCGGAAATGGCGAAGCTGTCGCTGTGGTTGCTGACGCTCGCCAAGGACAAGCCGTTCGAGTTCCTGGACCATGCCATCCGCTGCGGCGATTCGCTGGTCGGCATTCACAACACTGGACCAACTGCGGAAGTTCAACCTCGACGGCAAGGGCGAAGACAACCGGCTGTTCCTCAGTTCCTGGATCGAGAAAATCAAGGAAGCCATCGCCCTGCGCCGCCAAATCACCGAGATGCAGGCCAACACGGTCGAGGATGTCGAAGCCCAGGACCGGATGCTGCGGGAAGCGAACGAGAAGATCGACCGGCTCAAGTGCGCCGCCGACATGCTGATCGCCGCCGAATTCCTGCCCGGCTCCGCTGCCGACAAGCGAGCCGCCAGGGACGATGCGGCGATCAAGGTCGCCGTGCATTTCAACGACAGCGATCTGCCGACGTTTCGCCGGGAAGCCCAGAAGGCGCTCGCCGGTCAGGTGACGTTTCACTGGCCGCTTGAGTTCCCGGAAGTCATGGTCGAACGGGGCGGGTTCGATGCGTTTGTGGGGAATCCGCCGTTCCTCGGAGGAAAAAGGATTGTTCAAGTAGTGGGCGACGCCTACTGCTCCTTCGTAAGGAAGCACATCCTTGGTGCAAAAGGAGCAGGAGATTTGTGTGTCTATTTCTTCAAACGCACTTGGCAGTTGCTCACGAATACTGGCTGTATCGGCCTGCTAGCAACGGACACTTTTACAGAGGCAGACACACAGAAATGTGGTCCCGCTCATCTCCTTGAACTTGGAACGACCTTCTATCGTGCGATCCCGACTTTGCGTTGGCCTGGGTCGGCAAGCCTCGATGTATGTGTCGTCCACTACACAAAGAACATGTGGCGAGGCCGTATTTATTTATCAGATCGCCCAGTCCTGGCTATCAGTGCTTTTCTGACAGAAGGCGTCACGTTCGGAGAACCACACGAGCTTGTTCGTCGTGCCGGAAATGCGGCGAAGGGCGTGACGCTGCTTGGTGCCGGGTTCATCCTGTCACCGGAGGAATTTGTCCAAATGATTCAGGATTCGCCGCTGAATCGTGAGGTCTTGAAACCATACCTCATCGGCAATGATGTAAACACTGACCCGAAGCAGCAGCCGTCCCGATACGTAATTGACTTTGGCGACTTGGATTATGGGGAAGCAAGCTGCTTCAAATCACCAATGGCCCGATTGATTCAGCTCGTCAAACCGCAACGTGACAAATTGCATAGGCAAATTCACGAAATATGCTTCTGGAAACATTGGGATCGCCGAACACGTTTTTTTCAAGCGGTTACAGCTAATCAGGTACTTGTCGCAGCACAGACGAGCAAGCATTGGGGACCTGTTTTCGTCGCTACTGGCTTTGTTTATGACCAGCAGTTGGTCGTGTTTCGCCATTCAAATTGGGACACATATTGCATTCTTCAATCCGTATTTCACGAATCGTGGGCGAGAAGGGAGGGCGGCCTGAACATTGGGCCAACGCCGAGATACACCGCTAGCACGATGTTCAATACGTTTAGTTTTCCCGCCTGTTATGAGAATGCGATTGATCGGACCGAACATTTCGATACGGAGCTGAAGCTACTTGGAGACATTGGTGAATCGTACCACTGTCACCGGCAGAATATCATGCTAGTTCGTCAAGAAGGGCTGACCAAGACCTACAACCGTTTCCACGACTCCGACGAAACCAGCGCTGACATTCAGAAGCTCCGACAACTCCACGTTGAGATGGACAACGCCGTAGCCGCCGCCTATAGCTGGACCGACCTCGACCTGGGCCACGGTTTCCACGAGACGAAGCAAGGCGTCCGGTACACGATCAGCGAAGCCGCCCGCCGTGAAGTCCTCGCCCGCCTGCTCAAGCTGAACCACGAGCGATACGCCGAGGAAGTCAAGCAAGGGCTGCACGAGAAAAAGAAGCCGAAGGCGCAAAAGAAAAAGGCGAAGACTGAGCCTAGCCCCATGTTGTTCCAGGAGGACGACTCATGAGTTGGGACGTTTTCATCAGCCATGCAAGCGAAGACAAGGCGGCTATTGCGAAACCGCTGGCCGACATGCTCCAGGCCAAGGGTCTGAAGGTCTGGTACGATGAATACACGTTGTCACTTGGCGACAACCTGCGTCGTAGCATTGAACAAGGCCTGGCAGCCAGTCGTTACGGAATCGTTGTCCTTAGCCCCAGCTTCTTCGCAAAGAAGTGGACGCAGCTCGAATTGGATGGCCTATTTGCCCTCGAACGTCCGGGGCAAAAGAAGATTCTTCCTGTCTGGCACAATGTCACGACAGCCGACGTTGAGCAATTCTCATCGTTCATGGCGATGCGGCTGGGAGTGGCGACATCGGCTGGCCTGGATCAAGTAGTCGCCAAGATCATCGACGCGATAGGTCGAGATTCAGTGGCTAAAGAAGTGCAAGAAGAACCATCGTCCTCGCCTCGTCTTCATCCTCATTCGATAGAATTGTTGCAAGCAGCCGTGAACTCCAACGGGAGAATCATGGCCAATTGGCATCTAGGCGGTTTGTCCGTCAGTGTTGGTGGGGCGGCATTAGGACATGACGGCGACCCACGAGCTATTTCGCTCAATTTGCATTGCCTCGATGAACTCGTCACGAACGGACTTCTGGAGCAGAAGTCGGAATCGCTTTATGTGCTGAAGCAAGAGGGGTACGACTACCAACTCCCGGCCGGAGTCACGGACGCGCCTCAACCACAGCTTCCAACTCTAACCGCAGCCAACCAATCGACTGCGACTGAGATCATGCAAAGAGCGGTTGCAGGTGATGGGCGTATCAACTCGATAGCTCATCTTGCGGGACACGTTTTAAGTGCCGAAAATCGCAGATGGGATTCATCCGGTGATCGGCGAATAGAGGCTCGCTGGGAGTCTGTTCTGAATGAACTTGTAATGAAGGGACTGCTTCTACAAAGGACAAATCAGGCATTTTTGGTCACGCATTTAGGCTTTCTCTGGACGGACACGGTCAATGCGGCGGAAGCGTCGGACCCGCCGCCATGACACGCACTCTCGCATCAAGACCTCCAGGAGATTACGAACATTGCGCCGAGGAAGTCCACCAGAGACCTTATGACAAAAAGTGCAAGAGCATGAAGGCCGACGGTTGTGCAAAAGATTTGCCAGCAACGAAACGTCATGGAGTACTTATCTAATGTCGGCAGCACCACTCACGCATTTCTGGCAGCGTTCTGGTAAGCGCGTTCCTTTCAACGGGGTCATGCAATCTGAGAGTGAAACATGCGTATTTGCAAGCGTCGCTGGTGCATTCAATCACTTGACTGGGAATGCTCCGATGACCGAGGCAGACTTATTGCAGGACCATGCCAACGACGGGAAGCCGACTCCAAATTTCAAGACAGTCCCTAAATATGCCTCTGTGCGTGACTCAACGATTGAGTGGAATCACATGAACACACGAAAGGTTACTCCGACCGAGCAATTGGTGGATCAATGGCTTGCGGCTCGCGGCTTGGTCATCACATCACTCGAAATTGTCCCTCCGTACACAGCCGGCCGAAGGGAGTGGCACATGTTGACACTTATTGCAAAAGACGGCGTGAAATATCAGGTGTGGGACCCAGGTCGCCAAAACGGCTTTGTCACCTGGAACGAGTTGGACAAAATAGGACTCGATCTCGGAGATGGCCATCGGATGATGCCACACGAGAAGCGTGATATGCTGTTCCTTCGCAAAAAATGATTGATCAGACGCGAGTTCATACGAGATTCTGATGGGAGCGAGGCATGAGTACAATCGCTTTGATTAGCACGCCATCGCCGCTCCAGCTTCGGGACGAACTCGAAACGATGGTTCTCAAGGAACTTCTTGGACCAGGCAGCGCCCAAGAGGAAATCATCGAACCGCCCGGCACTCGCTACTTCGTCGGTGTGCTGGCTCCTCGTAAGCGAGCTAAGGCCGGTGCTGCGCCTGCCAAGGTTGCCGCTGTGCCACCGCCACCCACGGATGATGACGCTGATGATGGTGATGGCGAAATCCTTGATGGCGACGAACTGGCCCTCGGTGGTCGGGACACAACGCAAGACGGCACGACCGATCAGGCACCGGCGCAGGACAAGGCCCTGATTCCGTCGTCGTTTGGGATGACGTTCTGTGTGAATCCCGATGCCAAGGAAATCGTCGTGTCGGCGGCTTGGGGGCAGTATGTCAAAGAGGTTAGCGAATACCTCATGAGCGAAAAAACCGGCCAGCCTCGGCGAGTTTGGAAGCGATATGCACGAGGCGGCACGCATCGGTTGAAGCTCGAAGGTGAGAATGAGCATATTCAACCGATCTCCGTTGATCCGAACTGCCCGGATGTCGTCGTGCAGGGGCTAATCCGTAAGCGAAAAGATCACTGGTGCATTACGCTGTTCTTGGTCAACGAGCAATTGGAGCCGGAGCGATTGCGAGACACGACCTGGGTCTTCCAGCCGGAATTGATGGCCGAGGGTGTGGACGGTGCGGCAGTCATTCATAAACGGCACACGATCCTGGAACTTAGCGGCACGGACCCGGCAGTGAAAGCCGAGAACGATTTGCTGGCGATGCTCTATCGGCGGCACGTTGAATTTGCAGTGGGACACGGCATCGGCGTCCATGTTGATGTGTCGCCCGACCCGAACCATGCCGTGCGGGTGCGCACCAAGGTGGTGCCGAGTTACGAAATTCCCCGCACGACGCCACCTGAGCCTGAAGACGCCGAGATCAATCCGGCGTTTGCCAAGTTGGATGGACTGGTCCTCGACATGAAGTTCTTGGCCGAGGCCAACCCGAAGCAATACCGCTCGAAGCTCAAGCCGCTGGTTGAAGCCTACCAGGACTGGATCGACCGGGAAGAAAAACGGATCACTGATCCCGCCGAAGGGTTGGCGACCTTCAAGCATGTCGCCCAAGCATGCGATCAAGAGATGCCGCACGACGCTCAAGCGCATCGAGGCCGGATTGGACTTGCTCGATGCGGATGACAATGGCAGCCCAGGCGTTTCAGTTCATGAACCGGGCGATGTGGCTCCAGCGAACCCATTCGCTCTTCGCCGAGAGAGGTGCGCCGGGGCGACGAGAAGCCCGACATGGGAACCATCGACATTCCCGAAAATCGCTCCTGGTATCCGTTCCAGCTTGCCTTCATCCTGCTCAACCTGCCGGGCATCACGAAGTTCGATCACCCAGAACGCAGCGAAGCGCCCGAAGCCGTGGCCGACCTGCTCTGGTTCCCCACGGGCGGCGGAAAGACGGAAGCGTACCTGGGCCTGACCGCCTACACGCTAGGTCTGCGGCGACTGCAAGGAACGGTCGAAGGTCGCTCCGGCGAAAATGGCGTGACGGTGCTGATGCGGTACACGTTGCGGCTGCTGACGCTCCAGCAATTCCAGCGAGCCGCCGCGCTGATCTGCGCCTGCGAGGACATTCGCCGCACGGCCATGAGCAACGGCGACAACCGCTGGGGCAAGACGCCGTTCCGCATCGGCCTGTGGGTCGGCGGCAGCACCACGCCCAACTGGAACAGCGATGCCGATGAAGCGGTGAAGGCGTCGCACGGCGGCAAGCCGAGGATGGGTGCGGTCGGCGGTGTGGGATCGCCGCACCAACTGACGAACTGCCCGTGGTGCGGAACGAAGATCGACCCCGGCAAGCACATCAAGGTGGAGAAATACAGCGAAGGGGCCTGCCGCACGCTGATCTACTGCGGGGCCAAGTTCGGCCAATGCAAATTCTCGATGAAGGAAGCTCCGGGCGAAGGATTGCCGGTGATGGTGGTGGACGAGGAAATCTATCGTCGGCTCCCATCGCTTTTGATTACCACGGTGGATAAGTTCGCTCAGATGCCGTGGAACGGATCGGTGCAAATGCTGTTTGGGCAGGTGGATGGCCTCTGCGAACGGCATGGCTTCCGGTCGCCAGGTCTGGCGGAGTCATCAGAAGAATTGGAGATCAACGGCGTTCACCGCGCGAAGGGCAATATGCCCTCGGCCAAAGTGCTGCCACAGAATCCGCTGCGGCCACCGGACCTGATCATCCAGGACGAGTTGCACCTTATCAGCGGGCCGCTGGGTACGCTGGTTGGCCTGTACGAGACGGCGATCGACCGGCTCTGCACCTGGGAAGTAAACGGCAAGAAAATCCGGCCGAAGGTCGTGGCATCGACGGCGACGATTCGCAATGCCAAAGATCAAGTTCACGCTTTGTTCCTGCGAAAGCTGGACGACCTTCCCACCGAGTGGCCTGGAGATTGGCGACAATTTCTTTTCGCTGCAACGCAAGTCGAGCGAGAAAACGCCGGGGCGGAAGTACATCGGCATGTGCGCCCCGGCCGGCGTCTGAAGGCGGCACTCATTCGGGTCTACGTCGCCTTCCTATCAGCCGGTCAGGTGTTGTTCGATAAGTACGGCCTCGAAGCCGACCCGTGGATGACGCTCGTGGGCTACTTCAACAGCTTGCGAGAACTCGGCGGTATGAAGCGGCTCGTTGATGACGACGTTCGGACCCGATTGCGGAAGATGGACGAGCGTGGGCTGGCGAAACGCACTCTTTATACGCCGGACACGGTGAAGGAACTAACTTCCCGGCTGGGTTCGACGGCGATTCCAGAAACACTTGATCTCTTGGAGAGTCGTTTCGATCCAGAGATTCTCGAAGGTATCAAGAACCGGAAGCAAGGCGATGATTTTATCCATCGACCGCTCGATGTGCTGCTGGCCACGAACATGATCTCGGTCGGCGTGGACGTGCCGCGGCTGGGTCTGATGGTGGTTGCCGGTCAACCGAAGACGACGGCGGAATATATCCAAGCTACCAGCCGTGTCGGTCGTAAACATCCCGGCCTGGTTTGCACGGTCTTCAATTGGGCGAGACCACGCGACTTGTCCCACTACGAAACCTTCGAGCATTACCACGCGACGTTCTACAAGCATGTCGAAGCGCTCTCGGTCACGCCATTCTCGGCAGGAGCCACCGCGCGTGGTTTGGCGGCCCTGCTGGTATCGCTGGTTCGCCAACCAGGCTTCGAGTTCAACTCGAACGACAAGGCCATGCTGATGGCCAGTCAGCGGGGCCATCAATATGTCACCGACGCCATCGAAGCGATTACAAGGCGGGCTGAGTTGATTGCCGGAGTGGACGCGGCTGATGAAGTCCGGCAGCAACTCAAGCGGAAGATGGACCTCTGGCAGAAGCGGGCGCAGAGAACGGCCCAAGGAAACCAGCTTGGCTACGAGACGAAGAAAGACGGCGTGACGGTAGGACTCCTCCGC
The DNA here is from genome assembly GCA_963803365.1 of uncultured Planctomycetaceae bacterium. Lineage (GTDB taxonomy): Bacteria > Planctomycetota > Planctomycetia > Pirellulales > Pirellulaceae > JANMEB01. Next base: position 32,829 of record CAWDMH010000023.1, on the reverse strand, counting down.
AAGCCGAGCATCGAGCCGTGGGACGAATTCACATGTCTCAACTCGCTGCGAGATGTCGAGCCAACGGCGAACTTGATCCTGGACGACTTCAACCTCGACGATTACAGCGAGGACGAAGAGGAAGCAGGAGTCGCCCCATGACCACAAGAGACAGCAAACGTTGCAAGGTCGGCGAATTGCGGCCGAGCCAAGCGCTCACCATGTTTGGAATTGGTTCGATCATCGACCTGCCAAGTCTTTCGGTGATGGTCATGGGCTTAGAGGACTGGCAGCTCAAGGACACGACGGAAATCGGCGAGCAACGACTGCTTGCCTCGGTGAAGGAAGTGCTGGGCCAACAGGTAAAGTCACTTCGTTCGGCCCCGGTGGTGCCGGACATGCTGCAAGTCAATCAGTTTGATGCTTCGTCGCTGGTGGGCATCCCCGTCGCTCCATTTCCTCGGTGGATGGTTTGCCCATACTGTCGGCGCTTGGCCCCGCTGGGCAGCGGCCTGTTCAAACTGGAAACGCCGTACCGCACTGACCAGATTCGATATGTCCATTCCAACTGCACGAAGCCGGGGAAGTCGCCGACCGTGATCCCCGCCCGATTCATCGTGGCCTGCAAAAACGGTCATCTTGATGACTTCCCTTGGAGAGAGTTCGTGCATCAAGGCCCGACGAACTGCAAAGGAGGGCTGAAACTTCTCGAACCTTCTGCCACGGGGGAAGCAGCAAACATTTTTGTTCAATGCGAAGGTGAGAACTGCGAGGCAATTCGGCCGATGTCGGACGCCTTCAAGATGGACCTGATGGCGCTGCCGGTTTGCAAGGCACGTCGACCTCATCTACGGGATCACGACGAAGCCGGGTGCAAGGCTCCGAATGGCCAAGACATGCGCATGGAGCCCATGCTCCAAGGTGCGTCGAACGCATGGTTCGGCATCACGCTGTCAGCACTGGCGATCCCGCAGGCGTCCGGCGAGCTGAAGCAGCTTGTCGAAGAGCGTTGGACCATCCTGGAGAAAGTGCAGAGCGAGCAGAACATCGAACTCTTGCAGCAGGTGACGCCGCAATTGCGCGACCTTTCCGAGTACACGGCCGCCGAAATCTGGCAAGCCGTGCAAGCGAAGAAAGCGGCAGTGCCGGACGAGAGTGGCGAGCCGACCGATCTCAAGACGCCGGAATGGGAGGTTTTCATCGACCCCGACTCGGCAGAAAAGGGTCGGGACTTCCAGCTACGGATCGCCAAGCCGCCGCAACGCTATGCCAAGTATTTCGAGAAGATCGTCCTGGCCGAGCGGTTACGGGAAGTGCGGGCGCTCGTCGGCTTTACCCGCATCGAGTCGCCCAGTGATTACGACAACCCGGCAGCATTTCCAGAGAACCAACGGGCCAGACTTTCGCGCACGCAGCCGAGTTGGGTTCCGGCTTCGGAGATTCGAGGCGAAGGGCTATTCTTCCATTTCAAGGAGGACGTTATTCAGAAGTGGACCAAAAAAGCTCAAAACCTTGACGGCGTTTTCCTTGAAGCTCATCAGCGTTGGCGCATCGCCCGGAAACTGGAGCCGCCCCACGAGTTCTATCCTGGAATCCGATTCGTTTTGCTGCACTCGTTTGCTCATGCCTTGATTCGGCAACTTGCCGTCGAGTGCGGGTACACCACGGCCGCGCTCCGGGAACGCATTTACTCACGGAACCCCGGTGAGGATGAGCCGACGATGGCGGGCGTACTAATCTACACGGCAGCGCCGGATAGTGAAGGTACACTAGGCGGTTTGGTGTCACTTGGCAAGCCGGAGACGTTGGAGCGGCATCTCGATCAAGCGCTGGACAACATGCGGCTCTGTGCCAGCGACCCCCTGTGCGCCGAGCATCATCCTTATCGAGACGGCAACACGCTTCACGCCGCATCCTGCCATGCCTGTCTGTTCGCGCCGGAATCATCTTGTGAGCGGGGGAACAAATACCTGGATCGAGCAGTGCTGGTTTCCACGGTCGAGCAGGATGGTATAGCGTTCTTCGAGTAATCGCCATGAACGACGAACAACATCAGATTGGAGCGGCGGCAGTGCGACTGGCTGATCGTCTGCCGTACTCGGTGACGATCGCTGTGGCCGATGCCGTGGCGCAGAACGGTGAAATGGAACGGACGGCAGCACGGCAAGTGATTCTTCAAAGTCTGCCGACACCCGATTTCCGTGATGCAACTGTCGATTTCCTTGACCTCTGGCATTCCAGCGCAGGCGGCATCGGGGCCGAGGCAGTCGCGGTGGCTCTGGCGACGGCGGCTAAGAGTGAATTGTATCACCGGCAAGTAGAGATGGTCGAAATTGTCTGGACCGGCCCAGAGTTCGCTGAGACTCGATTCCGCCAGACGGAACAGGCCATACTCGAAGTCGTGAATTCAGCAACGAAACGGTTGACTGTGGTGAGCTACGCCGTCTATCGAATTCCAAGAATCCGTGATGCCCTAATTGCCGCAGCAAGCCGAGGCGTTGAAATTCGGCTAATCGTAGAGACGCCGAATCGAGTCGAAGGTCAGGGTGAATACGACTGTCTGCTGGCTCTGGGCGACAACGTGGCCTCGGCCTGCTGCGTATACTTCTGGCCTCAGGAGAACCGACTAAAGGACGACAACGGCAAAATCGGTATCCTGCACGTCAAGTGTGCCGTCGCTGACGGACACCGAATGTTTCTTTCGAGCGCAACTTCACTGAATATGCTTTCACCATCAACATGGAGTTGGGCCTGCTCGTATCAGGTGGGCCTGTCCCGGCGCAGGTAGAGAGGCACTTTGATCAACTAGTTGCTGCGGGTACTTTGCTCAGCATACATAGCAGGCGATGACCGTTGGAGATGTTCGAGCGATACTTGCGGCCATGATTCGACGCGTCACCCTGACCATGTCGGATCACAATTCGCGAACTGCCCGACGCCAGACCCATAGTTACCTTTTCGCATTGATCGCCTGTTGCGTCCCAGGCCCTGCATACGACATTATTGCGGGCGACAAGAATCCAGTGCGTCTAATCGCAAATGCGTCACGCATCGTTCTCATCCTCCGAGTTTTCGCAACAGCCGACATGGGTCCACGCCAATAGCCTTGGCAATGTCAACAAGTTCGATAACGTCGATCTGACGAGCGCCACGTTCGTACTTTGAGACCCATACCTGATTCTGGCCAAGGCGCTTTCCCAATTCTTCCTGGGTCAGTTTCTTGGCCGTGCGAGCCTCGATTAACACGGCACGCAGACGGTCATAGCGATGGTCTTTTGGCGTTGATGGCGTCACAACCATTACTTCCCTAATAGTCTAATACCGCTTATACTATATTTGACTAGTCTATTTCGGCATGTTATGCTATCGGATAGAAGCACATCGTGCCTTGAATCAACATCACAGAATTCGCAACGTGAGGAATAAATGGACGATCCGCAGCAGCTACTGCCAGCGTGGAAGGTTCGGGAAATAGTGGTCTTGCCGGACGGCAAAGGCGTTCAGGTGACAATGAGCGTTGAAGGTCACGATCCGGTCAAACTCAGAACCAGATCGTTCGGCATTGGAAAACGCGGAGCCCGCGCCGCAGCGCTGGCAAAATTCTCGGCCGATTCGGGCTATGGCGCGCCGGACGAACTGTACAAATACCTAGCGAGTTTACCTCGCGAGTTCGTCGGCGATCCCTTCCCGGAGGGACCATTTAGCGAGGCAGATTTTCCTGATTCGCCAGTCCTAAAATGCGTTTGGCCCACGGAAGATGTTGCTTAACCGATCATGTGCGCCGTTGAAGGACGGGGCCGTACGACCAATTGATCGAAAACCAAGAGGCATTGACATGTCACCGAAAGAATTCGATGGATCAGTCGTTTTCAATTACCACGTACCGCTGGCACCATTGAATGGCGACCCATCGCAGTACGCATTGAAATTGGGCGGCTCCATCATTGTTGCGGCCGACGACGACGACGTTCCGGATCAGACCATCGGTCGGATCAAGCTGATGGTCGTTAAAATGGCGCAGGCGGTGCGGGATGATGTCAAACTGTTTGAAGTGTTCGATTCGCACAACCTCGATGACATCCACCAGGTACTATTTGAGCGCGACAAAGTGTTCCGACGAGAGCTAAAGATCGCCGCTCCTTTAAGCGATCTACTGCTGATCGAGGAAATTAAAATCAAGGCCGCATTCGCCACGACTGGCATTCGTAATCGAGCGGTCGAAACGGTGATTGCCCACTTCGCTTCGGTTGGACTGGTGGTGATAAAAAAGAAGGTGTTGCGTGTCAGCACGGAAAGTTGGCTGGACAGTGGTTATCTTGATCTCTTGCACGCAGGCTATTTGTTGCGTGACAATTTTCGGTTGCACAGCTAAGCTTGTGGCCGGCCCCGTAAGCAAGGTCGGCGTGGATTTCTATGGTTATAGCCGATCGCCTCGACTACTGCGAAGTCCGAGGTAGCTCCCCGCAACCCTTCACGCTCGTCCGGCCATCAAACACAACTGCCCAATCAAACCGGCGTACTTTTGACGGACTGCGGAGCTGCTGCTATGACCTTCGTCAAGCGCGCTTGGCCCGAGTGATTTCGACACCGGGTTCCGCAACATGCAGGGAATATCCAGGGTCGGTGGGCCTGAATACACTTATTTCGTAGGATTCGGGGAAATGGCCTTCTCCGCGGCAGTGAGCGCCGCGTGACCCTATGTGATCGCCATCATGCTTCATCGACCATCCATGCGTGTGCCAGTTTCGGCAGAATGGACACCATACTGACAATCCTCCTTCGCGGATCTCTTGATCCGGATTGTCGGGGTTGTCGCGCCATTTGGATAGCGTGGTAATCGTGCCTCGCAAAAGCGGTTTCTTCATATTACCCTTCCCTCTAATATTCGATAGTTGTGAGACACGAGGCGACCGATCGGTCAGTTTCCTTTGTGTTTTTGGTAACAATCATTGGTTGGCCTCGTCATAGATGTCTAAAATTCTACTAACTCTTTCCTCGTCCTCTGCCATTTCCTGGGCTGAATACTCAGGGTCAACGCAGCAACTCCACCCGATATGGATTTTCTTATACCCGTGTACAACCTTGTCGCTAAAACGTACATTGATTCTTACAGCGGATAGGTTGCTCACAGAATCGCGCAGGTATTGCGCTAAAGTCGCCGGTGAATTGCTCCACGGCCCGGTGCCAATTGCTTCCAGTAATTCTCCTGCCGTTCCGGACCAGCTACCCTCCCACCGATCGATCAATTCGACGATCGCCTGAACTAATTTGGGGACGATTTCCGCATGTTCCTTCGCGGTATTCATCGCTTCACGTTTGAGATCAGTTGCCAATATGGGTAAATAGCATCGCCCCTCACTGGGCGGCAACGCGACTTGCTGTAATTTTGCCAAGTAGTGTGGCGCTTCGCCTATTAGGAGCGGTTCAAACGTTTCTTTCCACGGGATCACGGTTTCCAATGGTTTCACGGGAATGATCACAAACCGCTCATCTGCTTTTTCGATTTCCAGAAGGGAAATGTCATTCAGACTTCCCATGAAGTGGCAGAAGTTCTTCAACGAGTAGGCGTTGCATCGCATTTCCCGAATCAAAATTGTCGGCGCTTCGACCCAGCCCTTGATTTTCAGATATGCGGCTCGCTTGATCCCAAACTCCTCCCAGTAGCACAGCACTGCGCCGGCCATTTGCTGGTTGAATTGCTCATTCAAGCACGTTTGGATATTCGCGCTTCCACCGATAAATAGCAGCGATGTTGACCGTTGCAATGATGATTTGCCGGTGTTTTGTTCAACGCTGTGAGTAACAATCACTGGCAATGGATGGGCCGGTCGCTGAATCAAAGATGCCTGATACAACAGCAAATAATCCGCGCCTGATCGGACTCCATGACGCCGGCACCATTGATTGTGTTGCGTGGCAGTATCCAGACCCTCGCCACAGTGTTGCCGGATCGAATCAAAACTGGGAGTCGGTTGGTCCGGGTTGCCTGCCGCGATGAGTTGAATGCCCCTGTTAATCTGTCGGCCGGGGAGGAATCGCGGCGCATAAGGGATGCTCACTATTCTCCAAGGATTAGCAACAGCACGCCCTAAGATGGGTTCGGGATTGTCGTCGCGGCCGATTTTAGATTTAACGAAGAATCTGACATCGGAGGTCTTGGGGTATCCCCATTGTCCATCATCATGCCGGATCGTGTAACCGATTCCCTCTAGTTCACCTGATTGCAAATAGCGAACGAGGTTATCGGGCGCAGCATCATTGGTTTCCGGTGCGGCGAAATCAAACTCCAGTCGAAACTGCTTTGAACTGGCAATTCCCCAGCCAGGAACATTTTCAGAACTTCCCATCCGCGGACACTGTACCGTGAAGGCATTACTGCGGAATTGAAAGATGAATTCCCGGTCCGATATTTTCGGCAATATATGTCCGAAATACTTGACGGCATTCCGGGCTTGCTTGAACTCGCCGCAACTAAACCCTTTGCCATTCCACGGAGCACGAACCGCGCGGGCCACGGCCTTTGGTGTGACGGGCGCGTTATACATATAGGTCGCGAGTCCGCCGGCCGTCACCTCCCATAGGCCGTGCTCTTTTGCCGTCCCAAAGCGCACCACCCGCATGGCACCATGCTGCATCAGGAACACGAAGCAATTGCAGGCGCTACTTTCGCTGGTGACGGTTTCAAATGGACCACGTAACTCTAGCGCCGTGTGTGCTGCTTTCAATCCAGCCGTGTGGGTGTGGTAGCAGTTGTGGTCCTCCACCCAATAACATGGGTGGGTTTTGCGGATCGCTTCAATGATCCTGGTATGTTCTTCGTCGCAAGTGACGGGCGGTTGCTGCTGCGCATAGCGCTCGTCTAATCCTTCGATGAAAACCTTGTTCCTCTTTTTGCTCACTACGTCGAGGTGACTGCGCCAATCAGGAACGTCAGTCGGTGTCAGCGTTTTGCTGGCAGGTTTAATCAGCCGGAAGCTATCCTCTTTTGGCTCTCGTGTCCAAAACCAAAGGTTTCCGCCGCACGTATCGACCGCTGTGTTGAAATCGAATCCAGTGTCATGTTTCAGCTTGCAGAGAATGGCGCGGCCAATGGCAGCATGTTCGGTATGATTCGCTGCGTCGAAACCTTCCAGCATCACATAGAGGTGAATTCCCTTACCGCCCGTGCTGCGGCGTACCTCCACGTAGTCCGTTTTCAGATCGGCGACGAGCGCCAGTTTGTCATCCGATAGACCCCGCCCATGTTTGTGGCCGGCGATGGTGTCGAAATCAAAACCCACCCACCGAGAACCTAATTTCGTAAAGCCTGTCGAGCCGATTCGGTCCGCATAGCTACTAAGCGGGTAGTTAATCCCACGGTCGGACCAGTCGGGGGTAGTGGCCGCATTACTCGGGTAACGGATGTTGTGAAAGGTAAAACCGTCGTGGGTCCGAGACCGAGTATCCTCCACGGGCTGGCCAATGTCCTGCCGGATCTGCACCTGGATCTCACTTGGCTGGGCCAGCACACGGCCGATGAGATCAGCGGGATTTTGATCACTCAAAAACTTAGCCAGATAGTCGGTAAAGTTGTTCATGGATTCCTTTGGGTGAGGGGTGGCCGGTCGGTCGGCTTTATTTATGTATTGTTTGATCTTCAGGATTGGAAAAACCTAAAAATGAACTGAGTGAGAGACCGGCCCTCACCCACTGAAACATACGGGAAAAATGAGTGCCAGGCGGCAAACTTGACTCAAACTTTGCACTTTGACACAAAAATTGGCCCATTTGTAACGATTTTGAGGGCCCAATGGAGAACGGGAGCTCCTCAAAACTGGCCAATAATTGGCCGATATTGGCCTATTTTTGACCCATTTTTGGTCATTTTTTGCCGTAAGTCCTTATTGCAAACCGGAGTCTTTGGCTGACAGTGACCGGCCGGCCACCCGGAACGCTTCGGTTGGCTCGCTGGAGATGTGATTCCTGCAGGTGAAATCTTCAGCTTTCGGCGCTGACTCAGATGCGCACTGTCAGATTGCAGCGCACCGTGCGGTTCCGCCGCGGCATTGCGGATATAAGCTGCGCTTCCCGACTAGTGGCCCTGGCCGCAGCGCCTAAGTTACAAAGCAGCGCCCAATATGGGGTGTTTAGGGGCGGACCACCAGATGGAGCTGTCCGTCACATAATCGTATGGCCAATCAGGTGGCAGCCACCACCTTCTGCCTGCCCACGGTGCGGCAGCACATCTCACTTGGCCAAGGGTTCGTAGTGACGCGATCGTTCACGTTGCCGAGTGTCGGCGCAACCTGCAAGCGTCGAGCATTCATTGCATCGACCTACAGGCACCTATTGATCGTCGCATTTGACGATCAATAGCGCAGCGATCAATTGCATCTTGGCAGCTTGCAGGTTCAAGCCGACGCCCGATCTGGCGCCCAGGTCACGTTCCGGTCTCTGCGGAACCACATCTACAGGCACCGTTGCGTCTGACGATCAACGGCTCTTGTAAAATCTGGAGTCCCGCGCGAAACCTTCCCGTCAACCGACGTAACCATTGGACTTATGTTCACCCAGAATCGTCAATATAATTGTGTACTCCAGATTTGACAAACGGCCGTCGGCAACTATGCTTGGAGAAGAGGCCGACGGCGCAGCGGCGCTTGACGCCTTTTGGCGCTTGACAACTTTTCCACCAGTGACACTCACCCTATGAAGTTCGCAGCGATTTACGTTCGCATTAGCAACAAAAGCCAAGAAATGCGGAGTCAAGAAGGTGACCTGAAGCGATGGGCAGCGGCTCAAGACCACGAAGTCAAATGGTATCGCGACACGGCCACCGGCACGAAGATGGAGCGTCCGGCAATGGATCGGCTGCTGGCCGACGTGGCCGCTGGGAACGTGAGCCGCATTGTGGTCTGGCGACTGGATCGACTTGGGCGAACCGCCAGCGGCCTGACCAAATTGTTCGACGATCTAATCGCCAGGAAGGTCGGGCTCGAAAGCCTGAAAGACAAACTCGACTTGTCAACGCCAGGCGGCCGGCTTACGGCGAATGTGTTAGCCAGTGTCGGCGCTTTCGAGACCGAGGTTAGGCGCAAGCGCCAGGCGGCTGGCATTGCAGCGGCCTTGGCCGCTGGCGAGAGTTGGGGTGGGCGAACGGCCGGCTCTCGCAACCGGGATGTAGCACAGAAACAATCGTCAGTCCGTGCCTTGCATCGTAGCGGCAAATCAATCAGCGAGATTGCTCGCGTCACTTCACTATCAAGGCCGACTGTTTACAGCTTGCTCGGGAAATGATTTTGCGGTCCCGGCGGGGAATTGAAAATCGAATTTTCAGACCAGTTTTTCGCCCTGTTAGGGAACTTACAGCCAGACCTGTGCGAGGTAGGGGGTGGGGTCAAATCTTACTTTTGATACGAGCCTCGCAAGCGTCACGAACGGCGAGCCCTTTAACCATGTATCGTTTTCGTGTGTACATTGATGACGCGGCATGTCGCTCGGTGCGCTCTTTTCGGGTGGGGCAGATCAAATCGACTTGGCGGCCTCAAATGGTTTCACTGGCCTGAATGAACTATAGGTGGGCAGACCTGTTCGGAAGTGCACGCGGCGGAGGACGGCCATATGACGTTATGATGAAGCAATGTCCACACTTCGTTTCCATCTCCTGCCGGAAACGCACAGCGTGTCGCGCATGATCCGCGTGGAAACCGCTTTGGGCTTCACTCAAGTTGATGCTGACAAGTTGATCCTTGAACTACTCAGTGCGCTCGCGTGGGTATAAGCGTCTGATGGATGGCCCGCGAAATGGATTCGAACATCGCAGCCTGCGACCGAGGATCATCAACGATTGCAGGGACTCGAATCCCTTCCACGCTGCGAGCAATCAATTGAGGCAGGTTTGCCAAAGTCTGCCTGATCTCCTTTAGCTCTTTCGCCGGCTCGGGCACCGGCGGCGGTGGAACATCGGAGCCTGGGATTTGATCCACTGCCTCTTTGAACTTTGGGTACCAGTCGGCGAAAGAGTCTTCGAGTTCCTCATCGGACAACCGCCTGTCGTCAAGTTCGGCGTTCAGCGTTGCGATCGGCTTTCTAGTATCGGCTTCGTTGACAGCAGCCACATTGAGCGTCCGAAAAGGCTCGCTTACTGGTCGACGCTCACATCAAGCAAATACGGGGTCACACGTGATCCGTCGTTTTTTTACGAGCGCACGGCTTCAAAATGGATCCATTCCGATTGCACGCTTTCGCGGGTGATACAGATGATCCCCATATTCATCGCGGCAAGCCGTCGGTAGATGCCCGGCGTCCACGGCACTCCTCGGGGAATGTCTTCACCGGAAAAGAATGGCTCGATCGCCTGGAGCATTCTGCGAAAGTATTTCCTGACCGCCACCGCCAACTGATGGCCCCTCGGACCGGACCAACTGATGAAGACCTGCACGGATGCCACCCATGGCGCAACTGCGCCTCTTTGAATTGACCGGCTCCGCCGCTATTGGCCCTTTCCGTGAGCCCCAGTAGTCGAATATCCGGCGGCGTGCCGGTCTAGCGGCCATCACCGCGGAGCAACGGATCGGAAATCCGTTCCTCTGCGTCCGCCTAGCCAACCGACAGTTGTTTGGCCACGCGTTGCTGCATACGGGAGCATCGCACTATGCGCAACAAGGATCGCGTTCTAAAACTGCGTCGCCATTCGAGCCGCCAGGCATTTATCCAGGTCAAGGGCAAACGCCATTACCTCGGACCGTTCGGTTCGGCCCTGGCCCAGCAGCAATTTGATCGCTGGCGAGCCGCGCTGAGAGAAAATCGATAACGGCGTCACTGGCGATCGGCGGCAAGGCGCCGCATGATTTGCTCATCAAGCAGTTGATCCAGGCCTTTTGGTATCACGCCGAGGGGTACTACCGAAAAACGGTCGGCAGACGAGCGAACTCTACAATCGGCGGCCCGCTTTGCGTGTGCTTCGAGAGTTGTATGGCAACGAAGAGACAAGATTGTTCGGCCCGAAAAAATCGCTGCCAATGCGTTGTCGTCCAAAATTGCAACGTGATCAGAACCTCGGTCCAGCGTTTGAGAATCGCATTGATATTTACGATCAATCATCGTTGTGACCGCAGGCAGAACTACTCCAGCTATTTGCTCAAGCGTTCACCCGCACACTCTTGTCCATCTCACGATCATGGAGCTCAACGATCAATCAGCAGGTCTGCCCAAGCCGCATGTGACCCGCAGCGCTGAAATTCCGCCAATCGGGCCGCATAAATCTTGCTCCAGTATCCCTGCAAGAGCACGCCGCGGATGTAATCATTTCCCGCGCGACGGATTCGTTCGCGCTCGGTTTCGTGATGCACATAATGCGCAAGTTGCTCGTCCACAGAAACAGGATCGAACGGCACCCAATGCTTACCATCTTGGGGCGCAAGCGGGTTTGTAGAGACAAATTCACTGCGTTGTCGCAGTACGAAGGTTCCCTGAGTGAACATTTCTGCATCTTTCAAACAAGCGGGGCCATTTCCGTCGAGCGAGATCGCCACTTTTGATGCTCGATGGCAATCGAGGTACTCCGAGTAGCTGAGAGTCGCCTTGGCGGCATCCGAATGACCTGGCGCAGAAACAACGAGCTTCGCCCTCGTGTTTGCCCGGTTTGCAATCTGCTGCAATTTGTCCAGAATTCCGTGACGCCGACCCGTCGGCGCACCGACCCAGATCCAATCGAATTCATAAGTGGAACGGTGAGTACTGTCGAGTTGATGTCGAAACAGGCCGTCCCCGTCAAAATCGAGCGCTGTCGTGACGTGAAACCGTGACCCGCCGATGAGCAGCGGCACGCTCAGGATGTGGATTTTCGAGGGCAGCGGATTCAGAGCCGGGTACGCTGCCTTGCAGTGGACTTGTAGTCGCAAGTAGATAATCGCCGCGTCGTTCGGTTCGAGCCAATCGAGAACGCCTAACGGCATCGAGATTGCATCAAATCCTTCGTCGTGCAGATCCAGGAAAACCGCCAGTTTCGGTCTGCGTTGAAGAAACTCGTACTCAAGATGCACGTCACTGGTCAAGAACACGGGAATCGCCGTGGCCGATGCTTCGAGCGACAGCGACGTACGGATGCCATCGACCAACAGCGTTCGCAGAATCTCGACTTGCTTGACATCCATGTTCACGGGGAATAGCCGCTGCTCTGCCGGTCGTACATAATCTTGAAAGTGTGGCCTCAGTCGGCGAAGATAGTCCGGCGGAACTGCAGGTCCCACGAACCGCGCACCCGCATCGGGACCTTTACGACCGGGCGAATGTGAATCCTGACGTAGTTCAGTCTCAAGCACATCACTGTGGCTTTCATTTGCCACTCCGGAACCGTTAGCGCTCAGGCACTTCGGTTGCGTGATTGCGCACTGCTCGGTTCGTGCCGATTCGACGAACTGATCGTCACGAAGTTCATGGTGCACTGCCAACACTTCCGGAGTGAACCAGCGCCCGCCGATTCTGTTGAGAATTGTGTGGCACTCTACGGCAGGTTGAATTCCCTCGCGCTCAAGTAACTGGTAAAGAGGCGTGGAGCAATTGGAGGGACGAGTATGCACGACACTCACGGCATCGATGACACCGATTTTCCCCGATTGAATGAGGTGCGACCACCAATAATCAAGTCCCCACCCGCTGCGCGACCTACGAAAAGTAAAGGCCAGCTGCTCCAGCGCCGTTCTGGTGAACAGCGGACACATAATTTCCACAAAGTTCGTTGTGTGCCATTTCGCGTGTGGGATTGGCCGTAGGGCTTGGTAGGTTGTGCCGTAATCGCGAATTGCCGGTTGCGCCAGTTCCAACGGCGTGGCGGCGAAGGTGTGGAAGAGTCGTTGGATTTGCCAGGAATCCACGCCTCCAATGTCGTCGTCAGGAATCCAAATTCGCTCGTAGCCGCGGATTTGATCGCGGAACTTACCGTACACGCGGGCGACCAGCGGCCACTTGGTCCCTTTTGCCAGCACGTGCCAGCGCGCATCCCTATGATAACCGTGTACGCCCGAGCCGTATTCCACCAATAATAGGTCGAACCCGCACGTACCCTCGGCAGGCAGCCACGAGCGGTGCAACGATTCGTCGCCGACACAGGCAATGATTAAATTGTCCGCCGCAGACGCAGGCCGTGACATTCGTCATACTCCTGCCGAAGGATTCTAAACCGGAATTAGCTTTCCATACCGCTCTAAGAGCTTGGTGTTCGCCTCCAGTCCCGGGCGCTGCAGGAAGTAGGCGAAGTGTGAAACCAGGGCTTGGCCCGCAATGCAGTTGATCCGTCCATGGCTCTTAGGAATTTCACACGCCAGAGCTTGTTCCTCGTCCACGTGCATGCCGGCGACGATCGATGCCATATCACGGCCCCACCAGCTGATGCAGTTAATCGAACACCGTTCATAATGGAATAGTTCCCAACGCTCGAAGAGAAATCGCTCACTCTGATTATCGCGAAGCGCCGCCAATAAGGCGCGATTGGCGCGGGCGGCGACCTCCCAATCTGACCAGCTTGACTTTCCCATGCAGTGGTACTCAACCGGTGGACAGTCGCCCAGCATTCCTTGCCGTTGGTGCAAGTGCGTGCAGAGCGAGTTATTGACGGTATTAGCAAAAACCAAAAAATACTCGGGGTGCTCAACCCGAAAGTCGAGCAATCGCCTAATCGCCTGCGGCGCGATCCATACAATATCGTCGTCGAAGCGAATAAAAATCGTGTCGGGGCTGACCGCATACTCACGATAAAATGCGTTGATCCGAGGCAGAAAGCCGGCCTGGAATGGTTCTTGAATCTCAATGGTGCGAAAGAATGTCGGCAACGTGGTCACACATGACCGCAGCCATTCAATATCGCCGGCGTCCTGTGTGTTCACCCAGAAATGATGTTCATCGATCAGATTGCGCGCCTCGCGAAGGTAATGTGAGAGAAGTGCCGCATATCGACGTCGTCCATAAGCGGTAACGCCGACGACTTTGTAGCCCTTGTACATGTTAGTCATTCCTATTTTGCAGACCGCCGTGGAAAAAATACTGATCGGGGCATCTCGCCACTGGTGCGAAAACTCAACAGATGCGTGACTCAGGGATCCGATTGTGCGCGCGTCTTCGGAAATCGCCCAAAGGTGGTCCGGCCGGTACTTCCGCAAAAACATTCATATCGGTAGACGGCAAATCCTTCTGGATTGACGCTGGTCCGCCGCTTCGAACGCTCTTTATTCTTATGCCAGCTAAGGCCTAAGTCCCGTTCGGCATAAAAGCACCAGCGTTGTTCATCCGAATGTTGAAGCCGTTCGAATTCTGCAAATTCGGCGCGCAGAAACTGACACGGCCCGAGGGCGTAAATTCGCATAAAAAAGTCGGTGTCTTCAAAGCCCCAATCGACCATCGCCTCGTCATAGCCGCGCACTTTCAGCCAGTCCGAGCGCTTGTAGGCCATGTAGGACTGCCCCGGATAGCTCTTTCCATCCTCTTCGATCAAGCCTGCGATAGTCGACACGCCTTGACCTTGTAAAATCGGGTCCAGCATCCGCCGCACTATAAAGTGACTCTTGAGCAGGCAGTCGGCGTCCAGCGTAACGAGCAATTCGGTTTGCGCGATGCGATTGCCACAATTGCGCGCCCGCGATAAATGAAAAGTTTCGGTGCGGTCCAAAACCTTCACGCAATCCAATTTGGGACTTCTTTGTTGGCGACACCACTCCAGCGTTTGCTGCGGGCAACCATAATCGACGACGAGAACATGCAGGCCGTCCAACTCGTGTTGGTCCAATAGCAGCGTCACTGCTTGCTGGAGAGAGCCCAAGCGTCCTTTGCAGGGAATGACACAAGTGACATTCACTGCGTGAACGGCTGGCTCTGGCACGGCGAGGGCGGAAGTTGACATGTTGGCGGAGTTGATTAAGAAGGGCGCTGCGTTTGCGGCAGCTCACGAGGCTAGACGCTCACGGCGTGGCCCGAACAAACGATCGGACGAGCTAATTCTATGGACGCAGTTTTGAGGGCAGCGGCAAAGACTTGGTGCATGTCATAGTAACGATAGTCGGCCAAGCGACCGCCGACGATGTATCCGTCTGAAATGGCACGCTGTGCGTACTTGGTCTGCAAGGCTCGATTGTCATCGTCTTCGACCGGATATGCCGGTTCGGCCTTGCGCCACCCGCAAACTCCTTGGTGATCCAAGTGATTTCGCCGCCTGGCGGCGGCGTTGCAAAGTGCTTATGCTCCGTGATGCGAGTCCAGGCCACTTCAGGATCAGGGTAACTGACAATCGCGATGCCTTGGAAGTTTCGACACTCCAGTTGCGCATGCTCGAAATCCATATAGCGCCACTCCAGCCGGCCATCACAATATTCATAAAGCGCGTTGAGTGGACCGGTATAGACGACGCTGCGCCGGCCAGCTGGCCCAACTCGCCGCGTGCCTTCAGATAATCGACGTCCAATTCCACTTGGATTCCATCCAGCATGTTTTGCAACATGGCTGTATAGCCAGAAACGGGGATTCCCTGATATTTGTCGTCGAAGTAGTCGACGCAGTAATTCGTGCGGACCGGCAGCCGGCGGATAATCGCGGCGGGCAATTGTTCCGGCTCTCGTCCCCACTGCTTGGCGGTGTACCCATGGATCAATGCCTCGTAAATCCGACTCCCGACGGAATTTAGTGCCTGTTCGCGCAAGTTGTCGGGATGCTCAAAGTGCGTTCTGTCGCCTTCCAGCCGTACCAAGAGTTCCTCAGGGGTTCCATCCCCGTAGAACTCATACAGCGTTTGCAATGAGAACGGCAGAGAATAGAGCCGTCCCTGATAATGAGCGATTGTGCGGTGTCGATAATTATTGAACGTGGCAAAGCGACAGACATATTTCCAGACGGCTTCGTTGTTGGTGTGGAAAATATGGGGACCATACATGTGGACATCGATGCCATCGCGCTGTTGTGAGTAACAGTTGCCCCCGATGTGAGTGCGGCGATCGATCACCAGACATTTCTTCCCGGCATCGGTCACGGTGCGGGCAAACGTGGCTCCAAACGGGCCCGCACCAACGATCAGATAATCGTAGGGCCGCGTCATCAATTGTCCCCGCATGCTGTTAGGTTGTCTCGGCGGGGGATGCTTAAGCTCACAGCGAATCGACTGTCACAGCCGAAGAGGTGCCTGCTTGTGATCGTAAGAGCAACTGCACGAATGTCAAGTTTTCGAATCGTGCGCCTGCATTATCAAACGCGGTGGATGAATTGACTTGTGCGTGCTGCGGATCATTGCGCGCTCGCCCGCGGCCGATGCTAGCGGAACTCATCGCCATCTAAGAAATGCACACTCGAAATCGCATTGCAATCTTGATGCAGTTTGCGCATCTTCGCGGTCAAATGAAATGTTGATCATGGCGCGGAAGTTGCGATCAAAAAATCTCGCGCTGAAAATTATTTTCTTGCAATGGGTGGCGCTGAGCCAAATAATATCGCTCACTTCCTTAGGGGGCTACGAGGAGGGGGCAGATGCTGACTCGCGCTAATGCTGCTCAGGTGGCGACCGCTGCGCTCGCCTTTTTTCCAGAATATCCCGGCACGTTCAGCGGCCGTGGGATCGTGACCTGCGGCGGCGGAATCAAGTATGGCACTTGTGCTTGGGTGCTGATCAAGCTACCGCGCCAGCATGGCTGCACGCTGCCGATTGAGGTCTGGTGCCTCAATGATGACGAGTTCGATCCCTGGTGGACAGAAACCGCTTTTGCATTGCTCATGTTTGCGGCTGCCAAGTTTCATTGAATCGTTTCGTCGAAAGGAGTTGACGTTATGTCGACGCAACCGACTCCGGAACCGACACCGACCTGTCCAGCCCCTCCTTCTCCTCGACCTGGCGGACCGGGTGGCCCACCGAAAGGTGGTCCGGGTGGACCACCGCCCACGGGTCCCTGCGGCGGTCTTCCATGTCCGGTGAATTTTGCTGACGGTGCGGCGGAGTCGGGCACGAGCTACTTGACGACGAATTACGGCGACTTTGATTTGACCTGGTACAACCTGTGGCAGGCGGGTGGTCCGGCCGATTTCGTCGGACGGGTGGGAACAATTGGGCCACGAACAACTTCGCCTACCTGACCCGCAACGCCAACAATGATTTGGTGTTCGTGTGGGTGCCGGGCCGTAGAGGCCGCAGTGTGTGGTTCGAGCAGAGCGGGTCGACGTATGTGCCCAAGTATGGGCGCGGCAGACACTGACCCAAGACGGCACGTCGTGGCGGATCACGGACCCCGACGGCACGGTCTGGGAATTCGACATGACGCGCAAAGTCATCCAGTCGATGACCACGCCCGGCGGCCAGGTCACGGAGTACGATTGGGACGACACCAATGGGCGGTTCACGCAGTCGATTCGCACGGTCGGCTCGAACGTCGAGAAGCGGACGTATGATTACGACTCATCCGGGCCGTCAGTACAGTCACGCTCTATCAGGGAACCACTTCTTCCCTACCGGCCACTCGGCGCTTGCAGCTCGCCTACTACGATACCACGGTCACGACCGACAAGGGGAACGCCGGCGACTTGAAGACGATCACGATGCAGACCCTGATCGGAAGCACCTGGACCACCACCGGCACGAAGTACTTCCGCTACTACACCTCCAACAGCAGCGTGGGCTTCCAGGGGGGACTCAAGTACGTGGTGGGTCCAGCGCCTACGCTGGTTTATCGAGTCCCGACAGCGCCACCGATGGGCAGATCGCGGCGGTGGCCAGTACTCGCGTATCAGTACGACCAAACGACACGCCGGGTGACCCAAGCCCAGACCGCCGCTGGCGCCGTGACGTACGGCATCACCTATACCACGAGCACCAACGCCGACGGCTTCAACAGTTGGCGCACCAAGGCCACGGTCACCTTGCCCGACGGCTCGACGAAGATCGTGTATGCCAACCATATCGGGCAAGACATGCTCGTCGATCACCAAGCCAGCAGCGGACGCTGGATTCACTTCACCCAGTACGATCCCGACACCAGCTATGTGACGAGCCAGTACAGCCCTTCGGCGATCAACATGTCGGGGACGCCGTACGACGACAGCGCGGCAAACTTGAACGTGCAGATCAACGGCAGCTCCGGACTGATCAACGTCACGACGTACTACAGTGACACCGACACCGCACCCAATTACCCCAAAGAGCAACAGGTGCAACACGGTTCCGGGGGCACTGTGGCTAACGGTGGATTAATTACCATCAACAAATTGGAATACGAAGCC
This sequence comes from uncultured Planctomycetaceae bacterium, assembly GCA_963803365.1. GTDB lineage: Bacteria > Planctomycetota > Planctomycetia > Pirellulales > Pirellulaceae > JANMEB01. The sequence goes on along the minus strand of CAWDMH010000023.1, from coordinate 14,628 downwards.
CACAGCGTGGGCTCCGGGGCCACGCTGGCCACCGTCTACCCAGTCACGAAAGCGCACGATCTACCTTAGTGACACGAGTGGCGGCAGCAGCCCGGTCGATACGACCTACACCAACGCGTTCTTCTCCAGTTCGACGCAGCTCTCCAGCGTCACCGAGAACCTGCCCGATGTCGGCAGCGGCCAAAACGGCGGCTCCTGGCTGACGGGCAATACACGCGTGTCGGAATTCGACCTGCAAGGGCGGTTCGTGGAGTTCACCGACGCGCGCGGGACCTTGACCACTTATGAATACGACGATCCCACGGGGGCGCTGCTCTCAATGACCCAGGACTCGGGCGGACTGGACTTGGTCACCGACTATCAGATCGATTCGCAGGGCCGCACCACGGCAGTGCTGGGACCGGCGCATGACATCGACAGCAGCGGCAGTGTGCGGACGGTCAATTGGACCGTCTATCTGGACGATCAGCTCCAGATTTATACGGCTCGGGGTTACCTGCGGGGGTCGGATTATACGCTGGTCAATCCCGTCACGATCACCCAGCTGGATGCCAGCGGCCGGGTGACCGACGTGATTCAGGCCAAACGCGGCAGCAGCGTGGAAAGCTCCGGCGCCTCGAGCGCATCGGACACGTTTGCGCAGAGCACTTGGACCCGCTGGACGCACAACGAGTACGACGACAGCGGCAAGCTAACTTCCACCCGCGTCTACCACAGCATTCCCACCAGCGGCAACGGTTCCAGCGGTACGAACTATGCCGAGAGCGACTACGGCTACGACGCCTCGGGCCGACAGAACCGAGTCGCCTCCGCCAGCGGCACCACGAGTTCCCCCACTCAGACGATCAGCCGTACGGTCTACGATCCGCGTGGCCTGGTCTTGGAAACGTGGATTGGCACCAACGACGCCGGGGCGACCGATACCGATCCCTCGGGAGGCGGCACCAGCGGCAACAACATGCTGCGGGTAAGCGCGAACACTTACGACACCAACGCCTATGGTTCGGGGAGTAACTCGCTGGATGGCCTGCTCACGAAGGTCACGAGTCCCGTGGACAGTACGTCGGCCCACGATCGCGTGGTCCAGTACGTCTACGACTGGCGTGATCGGCCGACGACCACGATCACCACCGACGGCACCAATGTGTTTGATGCCGTCAACACGCTGGATAACCAAAGCCGCGTGACCGCCGTGCAAACGTATCGGGAAGGTGGCGGCGCGCCGACACTGATTGCCCAAAGCCAAACGTTCTACGACACGCGCAGGCGCGTTTATCAGGCCAAGCAGTACGCCATCACAGGCTCAGGCACGACCGGGAACACGCTGGCAAACAATGCCTGGTTCGACGAGGAGGATCATGTCCTGGAATCATTGCCGGCGGGCGCAGAACTCTTTACCAAGACCGTCTACGATGCCATTGGCCGCGCTACGGATATGTACCAGGGCTACTATAGCGGCAGCGGCACCGAAACGCCGCAATCGATCACCAGCGACGTGATCTTTGAGGCTACGCACATCGCGTATGATGAAGCCAGCAACGCAATCTTCATCACCACCCAGCAGCGCTGGGACAGTGCCACCGGCAACGGCGCACTCAACGGCCCCTCCGGCAGCCAGCCTAAGAGCCGCGACAGTTACACGGCCAATTGGTACGACGGCATTAATCGGCCGACCCAGTCGGCGGACTATGGCACCAACGCCAACGCCGGGGCGTCCTCGCGCACGCTCAATGCCTCGGGGACTTCCCCCAGCGACACGGTCCTGGTGCGCACCATCGCGTATAACATCCGCGGTGAAACCCAGGACCAGACGGATCCAATCGGCAAAGTAATCCGCGCCGTCTACGACGACCGGGGCCAGCTCACGCAAACCACCGATAATTATGTTTCTTCACCCACAGCGGTCGTGCAAATGAGTTACACGCTGGCTGGTCAAATAGCTACATTGACCGCCGTCAACAGCGATACGGGCGATCAAGTGACGACGTACACCTACGGCGTGACAACGGGCGGCGGCTCGCAGCTCACGAGCAACGACCTGTTGCAGATGGTCACGTATCCCGACAGCGGCCAAGTCAGTTACCACTACAACCGCCAAGGGAACCGCACCCAACTGACCGATCAGAACGGCTCGGTCCACCAGTACAGTTACGATCTCTTGGGCCGGCAAACGGCTGACATCGTCACGACGCTGGGCACCGACGTGGATGGCGCAGTCCGTCGAATCGTGCGTACCTATGATAACCGTACGCGGCCTGCCAATGTCACCAGCTACGATGCCACCAGCGGCGGCACGGTAACCAGCGACGTGCAATACGCGTACAACGACTTCAGCCAGGTGACCGCCGAATACCAGCAGCATGGGGATGCGGTCGATACGTCGACCTCGCCCGTGGTGGAGTACAATTACGCCAGCGGCAGTGCCAACACGATCCGCCGCACCAAGATTATCTATCCCGATGGCCGGCAGCTGGTTTACAATTACGGCAGCACCAATTCGGCCAGCGACCTGTTGAGCCGCGTCAATCAATTGACCTGGGACGGCACAACGGTCGCGCAGTACGCTTACCTGGGGCTCATGAGCTTCGTGCAGACTAATTATTCGCAAGCCTCCGTACAGTGGAACTTGATCACCGGTAGCGGCGCCGATCCGTATGCCGGTCTGGACCTCTTCGGCCGCACGATTGATTGCCTGTGGCAGACCACCGGCGGCTCGCCGGCCGCCTTGGCCGAATTGAAGTACGGCTATGATCAGGCCAGTAATCGTTTGTACCGCCGGGATGAAGTGGCCCGCTCCAATAGCGCCAGCTTCGACGAGCTGTACACTTACGACGCCCTCGAGCGCCTGGCGAGCATGACCCGCGGACAGCTCAACAGCACCAACGACATGATCTCGGTCGGACCCACGCTGGCCCAGGGCTGGACCCTGGATGCCACGGGCAACTGGAAGGGTTTTAATCAGACGGTCGTGGATGCCTTGACTCAGAGCCGCGCAGCACAATGCCGTCAACGAGATCAGCAGTATCAGCCGCACGGTGGGAGCCAACTGGCCCACGCCGGAGTATGACGCCAATGGCAACTCGACCTTCTTCCCTGATCCGCGCTTATTGACGGACGGCTTGACCGCTGCCTACGACGCTTGGAACCGGCTGGTCCTGTTGGAAGAGGACAACGGCCTGGGAGGCCTGCAGACGCTGGCCGAGCTGCAGTACGACGGCTTGAATCGGCGGACGGTAAAAATCGATTACCGCGAATCGATGGAAACGCGGCACTACTATTACTCTGACCAGTGGCAGGTGCTGGAAGAACGCGTCGACGATGATGACGACGCGAATCGGCAGTTTGTGTGGGGGCTGCGCTACGTCGACGATCTGGTGCTGCGCGATCGCTCGGTCAGCGGCTCACTCGACGAGCGGCTGTATGCCCTGCAAGACGCCAACTGGAACGTCGTGGCGCTGTGCGACACCGCTGGCGCCGTCGAGCAGCGCGTGGCCTACACGCCTTACGGCGTGCCGGAGTTCCTGGCCGAGGACTTCTATGCCGACAGTGACCACCACGATTGGGAAACGCTGTTCACCGGACAAAGGTTTGATGCGGCGAGCGGCTTGTATCTGTACCGCATGCGGTATTACCATCCCGAGCTGGGAAGGTTCTTGCAGAGGGATCCAATCGGCTATGATGCCGGAGATTGGAACCTGTACGAGTATGTCCGTGGAAATCCGATAAACCACGTCGACGCAAAAGGATTCCAACGAGGTCGGAGCGGACCCATTCCACGCCCGCGCCCGCCACAACCTAGTCCTCCTCAACCCGCGCCGCCATCACTTCCTCCAACTCCGGATTGGCAGAAGAAATGCGATCCGACCGGTCCATGTCCTCCGGAGTTCCAACCACCTCCAACTAATGATCCCCCGGAAAAAGGTGATCCATGCTACTATCCAAATCGAAAAGTTTGCGTGACATTGAGTGTTTGGGGGGTTACTGTAACAGAGAATTGTTATGAAAGCCAATGCGTATGTCAGTGCGTCGGAGGCAGCCCAGCGCTCAATTGCATGCGTGGCTGCATTCGATGCTCACACGAGAATGGTGCACCGATTGACTTGCAGGCAGAACAGTATTGTCAGGCCAAGTGCAATCCAACACTGAAGGATCTCGAACGACTGAATTGTTGTGTAAACAACGAGCCTTCGATGGGTGGTTGCAGGGGTACTAGACTAGCGGCTCCAAAGGATCCTCCTCCAAATTCTCAGTGCAAGAACATCAAATGAGCGCGCCTACATCTAAAATCTTGTCGTCGCTGCTTGGATCTTGGTTAATCGGAGCATTAACTTTTACTGCCCTATCTTTTGTATCGCTCCGCATCAATTTGCATCTCTTTCTGATTAATCTAGTAACCGAGCTGTACCCTGCAAACGACCCTTTCGGGACTGTGAACCAACTCTTAATTCCGAGTATTGTTCATTTGTTGATCGGCAGTGCATCGTTTTTTCTCGCGCTTTATGTATTCCTCTGCATCGAACGTAATGGTTTGAGATTCAATCTTAAGTCGTTTCTATTTGGGATTGCGCTGATTGCGATATTGATAGGACTGAGTGTCAGTAATCGCGAGCCCGTAAGTCCAATAAAGGCGGTCATTTTTTTGGTGGTAAGTTTTGGCGCGCTGATTGGTGCGACTTTCCAGATTTGCCATCTACTGCATAGAACTAATTGCGAATAAATGGAGATGTACGGTCACGATCCTTTCGCGACATCGATGGGGCTGGTTATTGTAGCACGCCATTTCAAGGCGCTCGAAGAAATTGCAGCCTTCTTTTCATTTGAGCCTTTTCACGCGATTTGACTCGGCACCTGTTTTGTTTAGTCGCGCGATCTGCACGGCCTGCGCGAGCGATGTGAGTCGCAATGTACTGCGGATCCGCGATTATTGACGGACTGGCCTTCATCAAAAACGGAATACCTATGGACGGCACTATTCAAATTACGTGTTTGAGTAAAAAAGGACGCTTTGGGAATCAATTGTTTCAGTATGCATTTGCGCGGATACGCTGAATTGCACAATGCCATTTTGGAAACGCCTGCTTGGATTGGCCAGGAACTATTTGGGCTCCGCGATCCGCCTCCCAGCAAGACGCTTCCCAAAACGCACCTCGACGAAGTACCGACCGATGGCCGCGTTAACATTGATTTGCATGGATACTTCTGCTGGTCCGGAGATCGAACTCGGCAACCTTGGTCGATCGATCAGGTTGTAAAATGGTTTGAGTTCACACCAGAAAGCGTGGCCAAGTATCCAATCCCCACCGGCCATTACGTCGCTGCCCATCTACGCCAGGGGGATTTCAAACGCTACCTTCAGAGGACCTGCATTATCAATCGCGCCTCGTACGAGAGGGCACTCCGAACGTATGGGTTCAATCCAGACCAAGCCGTTTGGGTTTCTGAGGAAAGCGGTAATCCCATGCCGCAGGATTTCTTGACGCTGATGCGGGCGAGAGTATTATTCCTTTCGAATTCGTCGTTTAGCTACTGGGCCGGACTCCTTGGCGGGCAACGCTGCTTCGCGCCGTTATGCGAAGACAAAACGGGCTGGGTCGATTGCGAATTTGAAGAGGGACATCGCTATGTCCGCAAGTGGAAGCGACCCGACGCGGGGGTTGTTTCCGGAAACGCCAGTTTTTAATGGCCGCTGTCCATTGAGCGCTTTGCTCTCTTCAGCGGCTACCCAAATGTATCGAGGATGCGCAAAAACGATCGCACAATTGCGTCGAGTGGACATAAGACAATGGAAAATGTCGAACGCGGGCAATTGATGATTGGCAACGCAAAATCTAGCACGTTATTAGAGCTCGTTTCAAAACCTGCGTAGGCAGATCAAGATGCAGGCTAAGTGGATAAATCCTTGATAGATAAAGCTGTAGTATTCGTGACGAACGACGAGACGGCGGAAGCTGCTGACCCAGGCGATCGTGCGCTCGATCTTCCAGCGGCGGCGGTAACGCCGCAGTTTCCGACCGTCTTGCGTCTTCGGCCGAGTGCGACCCCGCCGATGCGGACAAACCAAGTCCCAACCTTTGGCCAGAAGGCTCGTACGAAGTTTATCGCTGTCATAGGCTCGATCCGCAATCAGGGGAATCGGCGCTTCACCGGCGGGCACTTCATCGATCAAGTCTTCGACGAGCGTGACCTCAGCAGGCGAAGCACTTTCGGTCCGGCATGCCAGTGGAACTCCTTGACCATCTGCCACCACCATCCACTTCGTACCTTTTCCACGCTTGGTTTTGCCGACTTTTTCGCCCCTTTTTTAGCCGGCGAAAAGCTGGCATCCACGAACACTTCATCCCAATCCAGTAACCCTCGCTCATCAAGTGTATCGAGGAACTGACTATCCCCCAATGTTTGTACCAGGGTCAGTGAGAGAATCGGGGTTAAGGGTTCGCGTGTGCTGCTGGAGTGAGGGCGTAGCCCGAACGGAAGCAGCACACGCGGCGGCGAATGCCGCGGGGGTCTGGTAATTCAACGCACTGTGAATACGACGGTGATTGTAGTCCAAGCGCCAACGATCGATCACCCACCGTGCCTCGTCCAAGCTCAGGAACAGCTCCCGGTTCAACAGCTCATCGCGGAGCTTGCCGTTGAAGCTCTCCACGTAACCGTTCTCCCAAGGACTGCCCTTGGCGATAAACAAAGTCTTCACCTCCGCTTGATCGAGCCACCGACGCACGGCCCGAGCGACGAACTCTGGTCCATTGTCACTGCGCAAATATTCCGGCCGACCACGCACCGCAAACAGATACTGCAAATTCTCGACCACGTTCTGCGCCGTGAAGGAGCGTGACACCTCCAAGGCCAAACACTCTCGGGTGTACTCGTCGATCACCGCCAAGAGCTTCAATTGGCGACCATCTTCGGTGCGATCCACCAGAAAGTCGTACGACCAGACATGATTCATCCACTCGGCCCGGTGCCGGATACAGCTGTTCTCACTGCTGCCCGGCAAACGACGTCGGCGCTGCTGTCGTCTCGGAACCTGCAGCTGCTCCTGCTTCCATAGCCGATGGACTCGTTTGTGGTTCACATTCCACCCGTTGGCTAACAAGAGTTCATGAATGCGGGGACAACCGAAACGCGGACGTTGGCCAGCCAAGTGACGCATCACGCTTAATAGCGGCTGCTCGTCAGTCGCTCGGCGAACCTGGTAACGTTGCGTGCCCCGTGGATGATTCAGTACCAGGCAGGCTCTTCGTTCGGAAATTCGATCAGGCCCCAAACAACGACGGACCTCGGCGACCGTCCGTCTGCGCCGTTCGGGGCTCACCAGTTTCCCTTGGCGGCCTCCCGCAGAATCTCCATATCCAAAGCCTGGTTCGCCACCACCTTCTTCAGCCGGGCATTCTCCTGCTGGAGTGCTTTCATCTCCTTGGCCATCGTCGGCGCCATCCCGCCGTACTTCTGCCGCCAGCGATAGTACGTCTGCTCCGTGATCTCCAGCATCTTGCAAACTTCAGGAACCTTCCGATCTTTGCCGAGCTCCACATCCGCTCGACGCAACTTGGCAATGATCTGCTCCACACTGTGACGCTGCTGCTTCATACAAGAATCCTTTCCGGGCCTGCGGCCCGTCAGGATTCTCTCACTGCCACTGGATTAAGTTTAGGGGAGATGGTCAAATGGGACCTCGACCATTGTAAGCCAATGTCAAAAAGCCTGTGCCGCAAAAAGTCAGAATGGTCTCTGGGCCAGTTCGGATTGTACATATACCGGACATGCGGACAATCCAGACGGGCTTCCAACACTGCCAGTTACCTTTTGCGATGTCTATTTTAATTGCAGCGAATCAGCTTGTGCAAAACGCTGCGAATTAGCCGTTGCATGGTGCCAGTCAGGTTGCACAACGGGCTGCGCAATTACAGGGCCGGCATATTTGGACTGTCTGGGAAAATGTTCGGCAATATGCTGGGCCGGATGGGGGCTTTGTCGCCTTGACTGCTTGAGATGCAAGAACCCATAACTGCGACTGCTCGCGGAAGAATGAAAACATATCTAAGACTTGTGCGTTTAGCGGCGCTATTGCTTGCCGTCTTGACAACCGGCATTTACTTCGGGTCGGATTGGCTTCCCATCCGGCCGCTATGGATCGCATTTTTCTTTCTGGCGTTAGGTGTTATCATTTCAATTGTTACCATTCTGGAGAAGAAGTATACCAAATGAGGGAAGAAAAAAGGTGCCGGGAATAAAAACCTATAATGGGCCTTGATATAAATCACACTTAAACAGCACAAACGAAATGATGTCGCTCGGCCACACGCTGACCGACGGCTGGACGCTGATGCCACCGCCAACTGGAAAGGTTTTAATCAGACGGTCGTTAAAGCACACTACTGGGTACCTGAATTAGCAACAACAACGCTCCGTTTTCCGGCCTTTTGTGAGGTCACAATTGAACAAAACACCACCTCACGGCGCACACCGATAGCCAAGAGATCCTATTTAGTCATCATGGACCGCATTGTTCAGATTACTTGTTTAGGAAAAAAAGGGCGATTAGGTAATCAATTCTTTCAATATGCGTTTGCGCGAGGTTATGCGCAAAAGCATCGGGCGCGTTTAGAAAAACCTGCTTGGATCGGGCAGGAGCTTTTTGCACTGAACGATCCGCGGCCTAATAAGAGGCTTCCGAAAACACAGCTCGATGAAGTTCCCGATGACGGGCGCATCAACATCGATTTGAATGGGTACTTCTGCTGGTCGGGAAATCACTCACGTTATCCATGGACAGTGGAGGAGGTTCGCAACTGGTTTCGTTTCACTACCGAAGCAATGGCGAAGTACACCGTCGGTGCGACGCGGCTGCGCTATGCAATGAGGTAGTATGATCGTCTCGGATAAATATCGCTTCATCTTTATCAAGACCCGCAATGCTGCCGGCACCAGTATCGAAGTCTTTCTTTCGCAGCTATGCGGACTTGAAGTTAGGCGCGCTGTTGTGGCGGAATAAGCGGAATGTTATTTCGAACGGTATTCAAATCAAAAAGGTAAACGTTGTGAGATGTTCCTGTCTCGAAGATCTACCGATCGGGACAGGTCCGATTGACGCGCGTGCCTGCTCATAGCACCAACGAAATGCTCTTAGTCGGCCCGACGCTGATGAGTTACCATAATCAGTGTGTGATATATTCATGGACAGGTCTTCATCAGGCCAATCAGCTCAAAACCCATTATGCGGCGCGCTCTAGAAACTAAAGAGCTGGATCGGCAAACAGCGGATTGAGGTGAAGGATCCGCTGCCAAGCCGATACCGGCGACTGTGATGGGGATAAGTGTGTATCGTACCGTGCGTCCAGCGAATTGCAGTTGCGACTGTGGACAAAGTCGCAGCATACAGAAACATATCTAATCTGACGATGATTATCTCGCACAAATACCGGTTTATTTTCATCAAGACACAAAAGACGGCCGGAACAAGTATCGAGCTTTTCCTTTCGCAGCATTGCGGTCCCGACGACATCGTGACGCCGATTGCGCGGCACGTTGAACCTCACCGGGCCCAAAATCATGACGGCTACTACAACCATATGCCAGGCCACGAAGTTCGGTCTCGAATTAGCCATCAGCATTGGCGTGATTACTTCAAATTCTGTGTGGAGCGAAATCCATGGGACAAAACAGTTTCCCATTATTACTTTATGAAAGAACGATTTGGATGGCCGGAATGTTTTCAAAACTACATGACGGCAAGAAGGTTTTGCGTGGATCATCATTTGTATGTCGATCCGAATAATCTTAGCCGACTAATTCTGGATCGAGTGCTGAAGTACGAATCTTTGGACAAAGATCTAACTGACACATTTGTTACACTTGGCATTTCATTTCCGGGATCGCTCACATTCCGAGCAAAATCGGAATATCGAACTGACAAGCGGCCGTATCAAACGATATACACGCCTTATCAGGCGCGCCAGATTGGAAGAGCCTTCGCACGTGAATGCGCAATGTTCGGCTACTCTTTCTGACCTGTTTGGATCTGTCGGCAAATCGATTCTACATGGTCGCTGGACACTGAATATTGCAAACGCCAGTTTTATCCAGTCGAGCCAGAGATGAAGAAAGCTTTTTTGGTGCTTGGCCCCGAGTCGAGCGGCACTCGGTTCATTACCAAGCTCTTGATCAACGCTGGTTGCTTTGGCGACAGCGATCACGACCAGAGGTTGGACATCTTGGAAGACCGGGAACGAATCAACGAAGAGGAGTTGCCCCACGACGATACACCGATTGTATGGCGCCGTAGTTATCCACATCGCGGAATCTTCGCAGATATTGGCAATCCGATTAGGCAATTGCGACAGATCGGTTACGACGTGCGCGCCGTGATTATGACTATCCCCCAATGTTTGTACCAGGGTCAGTGAGAGAATCGGGGTTAAGGGTTCGCGTGTGCTGCTGGAGTGAGGGCGTAGCCCGAACGGAAGCAGCACAGCGCGGCGGCGAATGCCGCGGGGGTCTGGTAATTCAACGCACTGTGAATACGACGGTGATTGTAGTCCAAGCGCCAACGATCGATCACCCACCGTGCCTCGTCCAAGCTCAGGAACAGCTCCCGGTTCAACAGCTCATCGCGGAGCTTGCCGTTGAAGCTCTCCACGTAACCGTTCTCCCAAGGACTGCCCTTGGCGATAAACAAAGTCTTCACCTCCGCTTGATCGAGCCACCGACGCACGGCCCGAGCGACGAACTCTGGTCCATTGTCACTGCGCAAATATTCCGGCCGACCACGCACCGCAAACAGATACTGCAAATTCTCGACCACGTTCTGCGCCGTGAAGGAGCGTGACACCTCCAAGGCCAAACACTCTCGGGTGTACTCGTCGATCACCGCCAAGAGCTTCAATTGGCGACCATCTTCGGTGCGATCCACCAGAAAGTCGTACGACCAGACATGATTCATCCACTCGGCCCGGTGCCGGATACAGCTGTTCTCACTGCTGCCCGGCAAACGACGTCGGCGCTGCTGTTGTCTCGGAACCTGCAGCTGCTCCTGCTTCCATAGCCGATGGACTCGTTTGTGGTTCACATTCCACCCGTTGGCTAACAAGAGTTCATGAATGCGGGGACAACCGAAACGCGGACGTTGGCCAGCCAAGTGACGCATCACGCTTAATAGCGGCTGCTCGTCAGTCGCTCGGCGAACCTGGTAACGTTGCGTGCCCCGTGGATGATTCAGTACCAGGCAGGCTCTTCGTTCGGAAATTCGATCAGGCCCCAAACAACGACGGACCTCGGCGACCGTCCGTCTGCGCCGTTCGGGGCTCACCAGTTTCCCTTGGCGGCCTCCCGCAGAATCTCCATATCCAAAGCCTGGTTCGCCACCACCTTCTTCAGCCGGGCATTCTCCTGCTGGAGTGCTTTCATCTCCTTGGCCATCGTCGGCGCCATCCCGCCGTACTTCTGCCGCCAGCGATAGTACGTCTGCTCCGTGATCTCCAGCATCTTGCAAACTTCAGGAACCTTCCGATCTTTGCCGAGCTCCACATCCGCTCGACGCAACTTGGCAATGATCTGCTCCACACTGTGACGCTGCTGCTTCATACAAGAATCCTTTCCGGGCCTGCGGCCCGTCAGGATTCTCTCACTGCCACTGGATTAAGTTTAGGGGAGATGGTCACTTCCCCGAATTGGGAAACTGGCCCTGGCCCCAGATCGGGCGACCAAAGTTCTCGTTTTGCATCCTCCGTACATGCAATGTTGCCTTGTACGTGCCGGTGTCTAATTCGAGGATGTTGTAGGCCCGCATTTGCCCGGTGGGCAATTCCTGCCGCCCAGCGCAGAGCGTTCCCGCGCTGACAACCGTGATCTTCCTCGCTCCGCCGAACGCACGGCGGTCTTCGATGAACTGCGGCTTATGCTGGTGCCCATGAAAGCCGATGCTGAACCCGTCGTCGATCATAACCTGGAGAATGTCGGCATCCATGTAGTCTGCCTGAGTAGGACCGCCGCTCGTGTTGTGATGCCACGCCGCAAGCAGGAGGCGGTCCCGGTAGGTTGGCTCGCACAGCTTCTTCATTGCTGCGGCGACGCAGTCCGGATGGATCGCCCCCTTCTTGTTCAGAGGGTCGTTTTCGTGGCAACTGCTTAGCCCCGCAATGCTCAGGTTGTAATCGGGGAAATCAAAGACATCGAACTGCTCTTCGGCCTTGAGGCTAAAGCTGCGCTTGCCGCCATAGAACCGTTGGTAAAAGGTGCAGAACGCTTGGAGTCGGGCATCGTATTTGGCCAGATCCGCGATCTCGTAAAAGCAGAATCCGCTCCAAGACCAGCGCACGACCGACCCCACGGCATCCAGGCGACGCCCCATCGAAACGGCGGCAGCCCGATCTTCCTTGGTGTCGAGCTTGACCTCGACCTGCTTCATGCTCTGGAGCGTATGGAAGAAGCTGACATCATGGTTTCCTGGTATCAGAATTACCTTCTCGCGGTCTCCCCCAACAAAGTTTTCCGCAAGGTTGATCAAGAACTCTTCCGCTTGCTCATACTGGCGACGGAGTTCGCCTTCCGGATCGGCGCGTCCGCTTTGACGCCGTGAATAATGTCGCCGCTGACAATGATAATGTTGGGGTCGGGAATAGCGGGGCTTTCTTGGCAGTATCGGTCGCGGTCGCGCAGCAACGAGTCTAACAGGGCACCGTTCGTGATCTCATGCGACGGGTCGCGGTGCAAATCCGAAATGTGAAGTATCGTGAGATTGGCCATGCTACAGCTTGTCCAGTGGCAGTCACGTGTCGCCCTCAAGGCGCGGGCCAGATCTTCGCCAACCACCGCAGTCATTATAAGGGCATTGCATGTAGCGCCGAGTGATGGCAGAAAAGTGTGTCGATGGATTCCCGGTTGAGCGGTCTCATCGCTCCTCACATCGCCTCCACGGTACTTGGATTGATGTTGCGGTCCAGCGCTGGCAGATCCACGTTTGCACAAGTCGGTCACTTCGCCCTTGCTTACGGAGTCTCGCCGAATCGCCGCCGGCAGCAGGGACACTGGCCATCGAAACCGCAGATACGGCAAACCAGCAGCGTCGCCAGCGAGAAATCGCAGCTTCAATCTCATTGTAGCCGATGGGCTGTGATCGGCGCATCAATGATCGCTTGATCCTGGCAGTCTCGGCCGCCGGATTAAAACTCCGTGCGTTCGGCACATGACGACTGCCGCGAGCTACACTTCACTATGCGAGCATGGCTGAAGAAACAACTGAAAGTCGTGGACGAGTACGTCGAATTCGACGAATTCGATGAACAGCAGGGGGACGAACTTCGCGCCATCGTCGTCGAGACCGGCCGCCGTGCCTCGCACGCCGGGTTGCCGGACTGCCTAACCGCTTGTTCGATCCGGCCAGGGCCGATCAGCCCCGCCATCGCCCGTAAGGTGTTGGCGAAATGTTTGGCAGCGATCAAAGACGAGCAGAGCCCCTGGCTGACCGTCAAGCAAGCGGCCGAACACAGCGGCCTATCGACTAAGACAATCTACGGACTTTGTGCCAGCGGCAAGCTACCGCATTCGCGGGTCGGGCGCACGATTAAGATCAACCGCGCCGACTTGGAGCGGGCTTCCGCTGTCGAGAACCATTCGTCGGTGGCGGAACTGGAAAAGTGTTTCCGGTAGCTTTGACCAACGCTTTGCGCAGGTGGTCGCTACGCTTGTGGATTTTGCTGTAGACCCGTTGCAGCATCTTTAGTGACTTGTGGCCCATTAGCGCCGCGAGCGTGATGATGTCAACGCCACGCTCGATAGCGTCTGTAGCGAACACATGCCGGATGATTCCAGGCGTCACCCGGAAGCCCAACCTGGTGGACAGACGGCGGCAACGATGACCCAGCAAGTCTTTATCCCAAGGCGTGCCGTTTCGGTTCCTGAACATCGGGCCGGTAGGATACTGGCTTGCCCATCGCTTGGTGATTGTGAACGCTTTATCATTCAGCAACACGACGCGGTTCTCCTTCTTGCCCTTCGACGACTTAATCGGAAACGTCCAGCATCGGTTCTCGGTGTCGAAGTGTCGCGTCTCGACTGTACGGGCCTCTTTCACGCGACAGCCGGTCTCGCGTAGTATCGTCACGAAGTCACGGAACGGGGCATCTATGATTGCGTCCAGCAGTTCCTTGAACTGTGTCGGCGTGATGTCAAAATCGCTCACGCTCTCAGCCGGAACTTCCATGCCATCCAGGGGTGAGCGTAAAATCCGGCCGCTCTTTTCGCGCCCAGTTCAGCACCCGCTGTACCGGGCGGATGGCATTTCGGATTGTCGATCCGTTGTCGGTCTTGGGGTACTTTTTCGCAACCCAGCGCTCAACGTGGTACGACTTCAATTTTGAGACCCGCATGGTGCCGATGAACTTGTAGAATTCTTCGAGCGGCTCTTTGTAGAATTCGTAGGTCCGTTCAGCGACCTTTGGCTTGATGTATGCCAAGAATTCGGCACACAGTTCCAGGAACATCGGATCGGGGCCGATGTCACGTTGACCAGCCATTAGCTGGTGGTAAGCGGTGGTCGCTTCAGTCTCATCGGCAGCAAGCCGTGTCTGCTTGCCACGCAGATTGACGTACCACGCCTTGTGCGACTCTTTCCAGAACGGTTTGGGTTGG
>CAWDMH010000022.1:0-25849 GCA_963803365.1 uncultured Planctomycetaceae bacterium | reverse complement strand
GCTCACGGGACGCGTACTCAACGAGGGCATGTCGGATCTGCAGCTTTTTACCGACGACGGGCGCGTTCAGCTTCTGCGCAAGACAGAAGACCCGAAGCGCTACCGCGTGTGACCTCCCAGCGCGACTGGCCGACCTATCATGGCGATCCCGGCGGCAATCACTACACGACGATGACGCAGATCAATAAGTCCAACGTCTCGCGTCTCGCGCCTCGGTGGATATTCCCACTGCCAGACATGACTCAGGTCGAGAACACGCCGCTCGTCGTCGAAGGCTTATGTATGTTTCCAGCGCCAACGAAGTCTGGGCGCTCGACGCCGGCACCGGCCGCCAGGTCTGGCACTATCAGCGGCCGCGCACGACCGGCCTTTCCGGCAATGCGGCCATCGGATTCAACCGCGGCGTCGCGATTTCCGGCAACCGGCTCTTCATGCTGACCGACAATGCGCATATGGTTTCGCTCGACCGTCTCAATGGCGAACTGCTGTGGGAAACCGAAATGGCGGACTGGCATCAGAACTACAACGGCACGTCTGCGCCGCTCGTTGTCGGCAATCTTGTGATTTCCGGAACGGCCGGCGGCGATGAGGGCGTGCGCGGATTCATCGCCGCCTACGACGCCGCCACCGGCAAGGAAGTCTGGCGCGTCTGGACCGTGCCAAATCCCGGCGAGCCAGGCTCGGAAACCTGGGTGGGCAAACAGACCGAACATCGCGGAGGCGCAAGCTGGATGACGGGCACCTACGATCCGCAGCTCGATCTGGTCTACTGGCCCACCGGCAACCCCGGCCTTGACTACAACGGCGACGAGCGCCAGGGCGACAATCTCTATACCGACTCGATTCTGGCGCTCGAAGCAAAGACCGGAAAGATGCGCTGGTATTTCCAGTTCACGCCGCACGACCTCCACGACTGGGACGCGCAGGAACCGCCGGTGCTCGTCGACACGCAATGGCAAGGGCAGCCCCGCAAACTGCTGCTACAGGCGAATCGTAATGGGTTCTTCTATGTGCTCGACCGCACGAACGGCCAGTTTCTTCTGGGCAAGCAGTTCCTGAAAAATCTCAACTGGGCCAAGGGCCTCGATGCGAAAGGCCGCCCGATTTTGAACGACCTTCAGGAAAACGCGCAAGGAGAGACCTACGTGTGTCCCGGATTTCAAGGCGGCGCGAACTGGTACTCGACGTCGTTCAATCCGGTAACCGGCCTGTACTACTTCTCGGCGCTCGAACGCTGCAATCTTTTCGCGAAGCGCGCGATGGAATGGCAGGCCGGTAAGGGATTCATGGGCGGCACCGCGAGGCCCGCGCCCGGCGAGACCTTCATGAAGTCGCTTCGCGCGATCGACATTCAGACGGGCGAAATCGCCTGGGACCTGCCGCAGACGACCACCCCGGCAACCTCTTCGGCTGGCGTCATCTCCACGGCCTCCGGACTGGTGTTCTTCGGCGAAAACAGCGGATCGTTCATGGCCGCCGATGCCTACAAACGGCAAACTCCTATGGGATTTCCCAACCAATCAAACATGGAAAGCCTCGCCCATGACCTATGTGTTCGACAACAAGCAGTACATCGCCATCGCGGTCGGCACAAGCATCATGGCGTTCGGCCTGCCGGAGTGAATTTCGGGAGGGAGGAAAAACCCTGCACTTCAAGAGTTCTTCTTCCATCCCGAAAATTCACTCCGGGCAGGCCAAAGGCCAATCGAAGGAACGCAAATGCAGCAAACGAGATTGCGAAAAATCATCTTCGGATGTCTGGCGGCTGCCGCGCTCGCGATACAGACCGCTGACGCGCAGCGCGGCGCTGCCGCCGGGGAGTGGCGGGTGTACGGCGGCGATGCCGGCGGCACAAAGTATTCTCCTCTCGACCAGATCAATGCGGAGAACGTCAATCGGTTGGAGATCGTGTGGCGATGGAAGGCCGATAACTTCGGTCCCAGGCCCGAATCCAACTGGCAGGTCACACCGCTGATGGCCGGCGGAGTCCTCTACTTCACCGCGGGCACCCGGCGCAACGCGGTGGCCGTGGACGCCGCGACCGGCGAGACTCTATGGACGTTCCGGTTCGACGAAGGACCTCGCGGCGCGCGGGTGCCCAGGGTGAACAATCGCGGGCTTGCGTACTGGTCCAACGGGACCGGCGACGAACGGATTCTCCTGATTTCACCCGCATACCATCTGATTGCCCTCGATGCGAAGAGCGGCCGGCCGATTGCCGGCTTCGGAAGCGAGGGAGTGGTGGATCTCTGGGAAGGCCTCGACAGGAAAGTCGAAGTCAATCAGATCGGGTCGTCATCGCCGGCAATCGTGGTAGGGGATGTGGTCGTGGTCGGCGGCGCGCTTCTCAGCGGGTCGGCGCCGCGATCGAAGAACAACGTTCCGGGATATGTACGCGGCTATGATGTCCGGACCGGCAGGCTGCTGTGGACCTTCCACACGGTTCCGCAGGCAAACGACTACGGCAACGATTCCTGGGGCGACGATTCGTGGCAGTACACGGGCAACACCGCGGTGTGGGCGCCGATGAGCGCCGATCTCGATACTCGGTTACGTTTACCTTTCCTGTTGAAACTCCGACCGGCGATTATTACGGAGGGCACCGGCCCGGGGACAATCTTTTCGGCAACAGCATCGTCTGTCTCGATGCGAAGACCGGCCGCCGCATCTGGCACTATCAGTTGATCCATCACGACATCTGGGATTGGGATACCGCGTCGGCTCCGGTACTGCTGGACGTCACAGTCGACGGCAGACCGATGAAGATCGTCGCGCAGGTCACAAAGCAGGGCTTTGCCTACGTTTTCGATCGTGTCAGCGGCGAACCCGTCTGGCCGATCGAGTTGAAGCGGCCGGTTCCACAATCGGATGTTCCAGGCGAGCACACATCTCCAACGCAGCCGTTTCCGACCAAGCCGGCGCCTTTCGACCGCCAGGGGGTAACGGAAGACGATCTCATCGATTTCACGCCTGCTCTCAAGGCTGAAGCGTTGCGCATCGCTTCGCAATACAAAATGGGGCCTCTCTACACACCGCCGATCGTTCAAGGAACGGACGGCAAACTCGGAACACTGACCGTGCCGCACAATCAGGGTGCCGCGAACTGGCAGAGCGCCGCCGCGGATCCGGAGACCGGCATTCTGTACGTTCCGTCCGTACCAATTGGTGGGCCAGCGCGCTCGGTGAAGGCGGCGCACGCTCGGATATGCGCTACATCGGCCGCGGCGCACGTGTGGAGCCGCCTATGGGATTGCCGTTGATCAAACCGCCATGGGGCCGCATCACCGCCATCAATCTGAATACCGGCGAACACGAGTGGATGGTCCCGAACGGCCAGGCGCCCGACTACGTGCGCGAGCACCCCGCCCTGGCCGGTATCGATTTGAGCGGAGCAGGAAACCCCGAGCGCGCTCCATTGCTGGTGACGAAGACGCTGCTCTTCTCCGGCGACGGCGCCGGCCTCTTCTCCTCGGGCCCGCGAGGCGGCGGCAGGAAGTTCCGGGCTCTCGATAAGAAGACCGGCCGCACGATTCACGAGATGGAATTGCCCGCCAACGAAACCGGTCTGCCGATGACGTACATGGCCGGCGGCCGGCGGTTCATCGTCGGTGCAGGTGGCGGGTGCGGCAGGAGTGCCCGCGGAACTCGTCGCGCTGGCGCTTCCGGAGAACTCGGCGCGCTGATGGCCGCGTGAGGTCCAAAACGAGTGGAGTATCATGATGAACGTGCAGACGGGACCAGGACTTCCCCAGGCCGATCGAGCTTATTCCAATGCGGGGGACTCAGCTATGCGGTTCGGGACAGAATGGGATTCAACTCAAAACCAAAATACCTTTTTGACGTGCCGTCCTCGAATTGCACATCGTAACGATGAACGAAGTCGCCGGCGTGCTCGCTTACCCGGCTCACCACACCTCGCCGGCCACGGTCGATTCCCGGGCTGATAATGATCACCTGATCCCCGACTCTGAAACGCGGTCCGCGGTCGCCGGCATCCATACTCTGTACGCCAGCAAACATTAAACCAAAAAGAAAACAATGAGAGTCCGGCAAATTGGTTGTGCCTGCAATCGGTTACGCACTACGGTCCACTCCCTGTCCGGGCTGTCTACAAACTGAACCGATCGCGCTGCAGGAAAATTTCCTCGCACTGCGGCAAGAATTCACGAAGAGATTTGTGCGATACGGCCCAGGTTGGCGCCGGACGGTCGGAAAGACGAACCCAGTCTCGCCAGAAGGGCCCTTACTCGAGCGGCGATGATGAATTCATGGTTATCGCTTGTGATACGGGCCAGTTCCGTGAGTGCTTGGAGCATTTTCTCTCTGTAGTCCGAGTTCGTGGGATACAGAGGCAGAAGTTCCATGCAGGCGCGAACGACGGTCACACATTCTTGAAATCTGGGATTTGCTTGCGATCGCAGCGCCGCTGTTTTGAGTTCGTCCACGACATCGTTGATTACTACCAGCGAGAGCCTCTCCATGATGTTTTCCCTCCGTGTACTTTTCGCTACCGAGCGGTGCTGGGATCTATGCAGGCACTCGTATTGCCAAAGGGCCAATCACCTTGGGCAGAGTGTCTGAACTGAAAAGGAGGGGCCGACTTCGCAGTTGGCGGTCTGCGGCGTATGGAAATTATCCAGGAAGGGCCGTTGCCCTGCTGAAGGGATTAATTCTCAATCCCGGTTCAGAGGGAGCCAAAGGGAGCCGGCGAATCCGGTTGCCCGGTCCTGCAGTACGATGCGAACCCGGTCTTTTGGCCGATCCGTGGTGACGGTTTCTTCGAGCACCATGCCGCGTTGGAGCGCCGTACGGAACTGCTCTTCTGCGAGATCGATCTGGAGTAATTTCGTTTGAACGGTTTTCTGCTTTGAAGATTCCACATGGATGGCCACATCCACGATTCCCGTCCAGCGGTCGTTGCGCCGTTCCAGCCGAAGGTCCGATGCGGCGATTCCCAGGACAATGCGAAAAGAGCCGGCCTTTGACGGAACCGGCTCGACCGACCCTGGAGTCCGATCTGAGAAGCGTCCAGCGGGCTCGATAGCAGTTCGGCCAGCATTTTCATGCGTTCCTTGTCGTTTGGCGCCTCGTCCTTTACGGCGACATAACCCGTGCGGTGCCGGATTCAACGTTGTTCCTGGCGACCTTCACGATCAGGTCATGAAACTTGCCGTCGAAGCCGTTCTGCGACGGATAAAAACCGAGCGTGTAGCTTACTTCGGAGTCGGATATCGCGGTGCGAACGGAGCTTTCGAGGTCGTTGTTGAAGTAGAAGGCGCGGCCGCCGGTCTCGTCGGCGAGACGGATCATGACGTCCGGAGGCGGCTCCTGGCCGCCGCGGCCGCGGCCTCGGCCGCGGGGCGGATCGGGAGCCTGCAGGCCGCGTGTATCGACGGGATAGACGGCGATATTCGCGGCGGTCAGCAGGCGTGTCGCCCGCCGGAGCTGCGAGTCTCTGCCGTCGCGGCTGGTTCCTTGTGAGATCGACAAAGGAATGCCGGCAGACATCCAGATTAGGCTTTTGCGCCCCGGCAAACTGCTCAGATGTTGTGCGATGAACTCGACTGCATCTTCGGTGGGATCGATCCGTTCGGCCAGGGAATAGTCGACTTCCGCCACCGCCATCCGCACGTCGCGGCGGGAAACCCGGCCGACCGCGGTCGACTGTGCGATTTCCCGCACGGTTCTGTTGTCGACGCCCGGCAAATCGCCGATCGGCATCTTGGAAGCGGCACGCACCAACTGGTCGGCGTCATTCGTAAAGTCCTGAATCAGCTTCAGGTCGTCGCCCAGGACGTAAAGCGCCGTGTAATCCTCCGGTCTGGCGGTCTTCAGATACGAGAGCAGCTGGCGGAATCCGTCTCTCTGAAACTTGTCCGCCGTGTTGAGCCGATCGAACAGAATGACCGTCGCGCTCGCAGGTCCTTCGCTCGCGTGTCGGTTGGAAAAGACGCCGGCGGGCAGCGGAGCAACGGCGGCTTTCGGCTTCGAACGTTCGGCTGTGGAAATGGAAAACAGCTCGACGCGCTGAAGAATGCCGTTATCGAGGACGGTGAAGTCGTCTTTCGAGAGGTCCGTCACCGGCCCGTCCTTGCCGCGAACGACGACATCGACTTCGACGAGCCGCGTATTGACGCGAATAACGTCGTCCTGCGCGGCCGTGGTTTGTACCACGGCCAGGACCGCAAGTCCGATCACAAAGAGTGCACCCCGGTATCGCATCGCGACAGCATAGATTAAAAACGCGATCCGGACACTAATTTCAGAGGGAGTTGTGATCGACGTAGAACTTCCGCCCCTGGAGCAGTGACGGTGTGCGCGGCGAAGCATTTCGTCGTGACACAATTGTGACATTCCTCCGGCCGGAGCGATCTAAAATGTCCGCCGGATATCATGCGTCACAGGTGGAAGCGCCCGCTCCTGCTTTTTGTTTTTGCGCTTTTTGTTCCAGCCGCCGTGCTGGTAACGCTCGCGGTGCGGCTGGTTCATCAGGAAACCGAACTGGCGGCGAAACGGGTCGAGGCGGCCCGTCGAGACGCCTCGGAAGAACTCCGTCGCGAACTCTCGGCCAAGCTCGACGGGATCAAGGCGTCGTTCGGGGCACTGCCGCCGGCAAACCCCGCCATCGTCTTTGTGGCGCGGCTCGAACAGGACCGGATCGTGCTGCCGTGGGACGACAGACCCGCCCGTTCCCGGCCACCCGCCGAGGTCATGGGATTGCATCACGAGGGGAGGAGAACGAGTTCCTGCGAAACGATCCCGCTGCCGCCGCAGCCGCGTATAGAAAAGCGGTTTCCGCCGCGCATAGCGATGTGGAGAAGTGCCAGGACCGCCTGAGATTGGGACGGGTTCTCTTCAAGGACGGAAAAAAGACCGAAGCTGACGACACCTTCGAAGCGGATGCTGCGGGACTGCGATTCGGTGTCCGACGATGACGGTGTCCCGTTTGCGTTGTACGCCGCGGAGCGGCTGGCCGGGAACGATTCCGGCGATCCTCCGCCGCGCGAAATACATCGTCCGCAAGGGGCGGGAAGAGGCCGCGGTCTCTCTTCGAGTCCGTACTGTCGTCCGCTCTCTACTTATGCAGGATCAGGAATTGTCGATCCGGCGGTCCCTCAAGATGGTTCCTCCGACATCCACGAGATGGACAGATGTCCGCGCTCGCGCGGGACTTTCACGCTCCATTGTTCCGGACGGAATTCACCTTTGGCGCGCGGCCGGAGATTCCGCCTGGCTTGCCTACGGCGACGACCCTGGCTGATCACGATTTTGTCACCGGCTCCTTTGCGTCGCCCATCGTTCTGGCTGTCTCTTCGAACAAACTGGCGCCTGCCGGAGCAAGGCTCGTCGCCGGACCACACGGCCACCAGTATGCGTGTGGGCGAAGGTTTCTGGAACTCGAAGTCGAATGGCCGCAGATCGTTTCGCTTCCAGCCGGCCAGGGAATCCTGCCAAGCCTGTACGTCACCGGGATCGCATTGATTTTGAGTACGACGATCCTTGCCGGATACCTGCTGCTGCGAGACGTCGATGAGGGAAGCGCAAATCGGAGAGATGCGCGCGCTCTTTGTCGCCAGTGTTTCTCACGAGTTGAAGACTCCGCTTACCGCCATCCGTTTGTTCGCCGAAACGCTGGGCAAGACGGCCGCCGGACGACAGGCGGAGGACCGACTACGCACGAACGATCGTGAACGAAACGGAGCGCCTGTCGCGGCTTGTCGATAACCTGCTCGATTCGTCGCGAATCGAGTATGGCGAGAAAATTTATCGGAAGAAGTGGATTGCGCTGGCCGACGTCATTCGCTCCACAGCCGCGGCGATGGAGTATCCGCTGGCGCAGAAAGGGTTCGATTTAAACATCGCCATCGAGGAAGGGCTGCCGCCGGTTTTTGCGGATGCCGACGCGATCGAGCAGGCGATTTTGAACCTTCTCACCAATGCGATGAAATACTCTGGAGCGTCGCGGGCCATCCATCTCAATCTGAAACGTTCCGGCGACGAGGTGTTGATCGAAGTCATCGACCGGGGCCTCGGCATCGAGCAGACCGAGCAGAAGCGGATATTCGACAGGTTTTATCGCGTCCGTTCGGACACCACGGATCGCATCACCGGCGCCGGCCTCGGACTGACGCTGGCGCTGCACATCGTTGACGCGCACGGCGGGCGGCTCGAGGTCGCGAGTGTGCCCGGCCGCGGCAGCACATTTTCGGTGCGGCTTCCTTTGGTGACCGCATGACGAAAATTCTGGTCGTCGAAGACGATCCCGCGATCCTGCGCGGCCTCTCCGACAATCTCGAGGATGAGAGTTATACCGTAGCCACGGCGCCCGACGGCGAAACCGCTTACAAGCTTCAGCGAAACGGAAAATTCGATCTGATCGTGCTCGACCTGATGCTTCCACGAATGAGCGGCTTCGAGTTGTGCCGCAAGCTGCGGGCGGAAGGCGTCCACACGCCCATTTTGATCTTGACCGCGCGCAGTGAAGAATCCGATCGCGTCTTCGGTCTGGACCTGGGCGCCGATGACTACGTCACCAAGCCGTTTTCCGTTCGCGAATTGCTCGCCCGCATCCGCGCACTGCTGCGCCGTCCTCCGGTCGCCGTCGAATCGAGTCCGGAAGTTCGCTTCGGCGATGTCGAAGTGGACTTCCGGCGATATGTCGCGCGCCGCAGCGGGGAAAAGGTGGAACTGACCCATAAAGAGTTCGACATCCTGCGCTTCCTCGTAGCGCGCGGTGGAGAGGTGGTGACGCGCGATGAGTTGCTCAACGAAGTCTGGGGGTATGAGGCCTACCCGGTCAGCCGCACGGTGGACAACCATATGGTGACTCTGCGGGCAAAACTCGAAGCGGATCCCGCTCATCCTCAATACATCCGCACCGTTCGCGGAGTCGGCTATCGCTTCGTTTGCGACGGTTCGTCATGACGAGAATTGTGCGAAACACCGACCCAGTCGTGATGACGCACTGTGCCGGCGCGGACTATTCTCCGGCGCAAATGGAGGCGCCTATGAGTTCGATGCGAAGATTGGTCCCTGGGCTCGTGATATTCACTCTTCTCTCAACGACCTTGCTTTCGGCGCAGTCTGCGCTGGAACTGTACCAGCGCGGACTGGTCCAGGAGCAGTCGTATGGAAACCTGCAGGAAGCGATCCGGTTTTATGATCAAGCGGCGCAGGCCGCAGGCAAGGATCGAGCGCTGGCCGCCAAAGCTCTGTTCCGCCAGGCGGAAAGCTACCGGCGGCTTGGCGACCCGAAAGCGGCGGAGCTGTATACCATCCTGACTCGCAGTTATCCGGAACAGCGCCAGCCCGTAGCAGCGGCGGAAGCCGCATTGGCCGCACTGCCGCAGCCCGGCGTGCAACAGGGTCCCGTTGGACTTTCGCCGCGGATGGCTGCCGACCTGGTGTCCGTCGTCGCTCCCGTCATCGATAACTCCTGCATCGCTTGTCATACCCAAGGCCGGGCGTCCGGCGGTCTCTCGTTGGATAACCTGACGCAACACTTCGTCCCCAATACTCCGGATTTCGCCCAGGACGCCCCTGTCTGGGAAAGAGTAGTCACGCGCCTTCGTGCAAGGGTGATGCCTCCGCGGCGCCCTCTGGACGAGACGGCAAACGCTGCAGTCGTCTCAACGCTCGAAGCCGCCCTGGACACGGCCTATCCTCCCGCCACTGCCGAACTGATCAGCGATACCGAGCTGGCGAAACGGATGGCGTCGTTCATCTGGGGCGAAGCCCCGGACTCCACTCTGGCCGATCTGGCGGCGCGCGGCCGCCTGCGCGACGCCGCGGTTATCGATCAGCAAGTCAAAAGGATGCTCTCCGCATCGAAAGCGGAAAAACTGACGACCGGTTTCTTCTCCCGATGGCTCCAACTCGATGGGCTGTCTGCGTTCTTCCAACTGCCAAACAACCCCGGGCTCAAGGAGGAAGTGCGGCAGTCCATCGTGGCGGAAATGGCGCGGGGCAAGGCTCTCTTTCCGGAACGAACGGAAGAACTGCTCGGCGCCATGCGCCACGAAACGGAACTATTCGTGAGCGAACAACTGCAGCGCGACCGGCCGGCGCTCGAACTGTGGACGGCGAATTACTCTTTTCTGAACGATCAACTGGCTTCGATATATGGAATATCGAACATCACCGGCAGCCAGTTTCGGCGCCTCAACCTGCCCGGCGACCGGCGCGCCGGACTGCTCGGTCAGTTGTCGATTCTGAGCACGACGTCGTTTGCCACTCGAACGTCCGTCGTGGCGCGCGGAAAATGGCTGTGGAGCACTTTCCTGGGCATCCCCCTTCCTCCGCCGCCTCCGAACGTGCCTCCTCTGGACCAGACACCCCCTTCGACGGCTGGGCAGTTGATCACCCTGCGCGCTCGAACCGAGGCACACCACGTCAATCCAGCCTGTAATTCGTGCCACATGACGTTTGAACCTCTCGGAGACGCGCTCGGGAACTTCGACGTGGTCGGCCGATGGCAGGAAACGGAGGCCGGGCTGCCCATCGACGCGTCGGGGACACTCTGGGACGGGACCCGATTCTCGGGTCCGGCAGAGATGAGGAGCGCACTACTGAAATATCGCGACTCCTACTATTGGAATGTGACTTCCGGCTTGCTCACCCAGGCTCTCGGCCGCGAACGATTCACCGCTCCGGGCGGCCAGCTTTATCCCTATGAACAGCCCGCGGTCCGCGCAATTTTGCGGGAGGCCCGGGCCGGCAATTACACCTGGTCTTCCATCATTGCCGGAATCGTGAAGAGCCGTCCTTTCCAGACTCGAAACATCGTGCCGTGACCTCTGCCGCAGGCGCTCACCCCGACATATAGGCGGACGGCTTTGTCCCGAAGCATTTGCTTGAGCGGACCTTGCGCTGCACCCTCCTTGCGTTTGCGATCAGACCATGTGTGATGCCCGGATCGCTCTCAGGTCCGGTGACAATGAGATATATAAATGTTGCTGTGACGGCAACGGTTCCCTACACCAACATCACAAACCTTGAAAGCGGCATGTGGATCGAAGGCAGTCTGGGCGATGCGCCTGAGATCACGGCGCAACTCGTTATCGGCGCGGGTTGGCTGCTTGAAGTAATTCAAAGCGAAGAGTCCCGATTGTCCGGTCTCTTCTGGGCGCCGTTCAGCATCGTTCAGACCGGCACACCGGCGCTCGCGGGGCGCTTGAAAGGCGACTTCGTGGGCTTTTCGAGGCCGGGCAAACCTCCGGCGGACTGGCTGACCGAATCCATGATTTTTGATGTGGATCACAGGCCGCTGCCGCGAACATACAGAGAACTGATCGCCATGGTTTGCGAGCCGCGTCGGTATACATCAATCGAAACGGCAAGCGCCGTTTCGCCGCTTGCGGAAAAAGCCAAAGCCCGCATCGTGCAGACCTATCGCGACGGCGGTTCCATCGCCGCCGTTGCCTCCGCACTGGGAGTTTCGCAGGCGCACCTGACGCGTCAATTCAAACGCGCTTTCGGATTGACCCCGCTGAAATATCGCAATCATCTGCGCGTGAACGAAGCCGTGAGACGGCTCTCGCTGGGCGAGAAAATTCTGGATGTGGGATACGCCGTCGGATTCAACGATCCCGGACGTTTCTATCAGGATTTTCGGAAAGTCACCGGAACATCCCCCGGCAAATGCCGGCCCTGACGCATCAAAAAACGCCAAGACCGTTTCCTCTGCCGCTGCTAAAACTGGCAGATGCGCTACGCCTATTGCATTCACGGTTTTGAAGATTTCAACGCCAACATCGATCTTGCATGCGAAGCCGAGGAAGCCGGCTGGGACGGCTTCTTCCTTCCGGACGGTCTCGCGCTCGAGATTCCGTCGCATGGAGCGATGCCGCTCTTCGACCCCTGGGTCGTGATGGGTGCGATTGCGGTTCGGACAAACCGCATTCGTTTCGGAACCATGATCACGCCGATCTCGCGCCGACGCCCATGGAAGCTCGCCCGGGAGTGCGTGACAGTCGATCAGTTGTCCAGAGGCCGGCTTATCCTCGCAGTCGGAATGGGCGCCGCAGACGACGACGGCGGATTCCACAAGGTCGGCGAAGCGACCGACCTGAAGACGCGGGCGCAGCGGGTGGATGAAGGATTGGCGATCATTGACGGGCTGTGGAAGGGCGAACCTTTCACGTTTGCGGGCGAGCACTTTCACGTGAACAGCATGACGATGCTGCCTCGTCCTTTTCAGACCCCAAGGATCCCTATATGGCTTGTGGGCGTTTGGGACAAACCGAAGTCCATGCGTCGGGCGCTGTCGTGGGACGGAATCATTCCGCAGCGCTACCGGGCCTGGCAGCCCTTCTCAGCCGACGAGATGCGCAGAATCCACGATTACGTCTTCGAGCAACGTATTGATAATCGCCCCTTCGAGATCATTGCCGGCGGGCTGACCGGAGGCGGTCCTCAAGCCGCACGCCCCTTCATCGAAGCGGGCGCCACCTGGTGGGTCGAAGGCGATATGGGGAGCTTGTCTTTCGACGCCCTTCGAGAACGGATCCGCCAGGGGCCGCCCGTTTGAAGAGTAAGCGCGGAAGGAGCGTCTATCACAGGCGTACGACAACTCACCAAACAGCATGCTCGCATGCCGCGTGGTAGTCGTGCACGAACGCCGCCATGCGCTCGTCGCTTTCTGTTTGAAACGCTTTGGCAAAGCCTGCGAGATCCATTACGGCGAAGATGCGTTTGGTGGGAAAATCAGCGCGAAGGTTCGTACCCGTGAATTTTTCCATTCTTACTTCAGCCTCAACAGTTTAATGCGCGGTGGCTCCTTCCAGTCCTGATAGGGACACACGCATGTACCCGCCCTCTCTGCTCCTTCACGTGGTGTATCCTCATGCCATGCCATACTTGGTTCTAGATTTTGTTTTGCTGCTGGCATCGCTCGGTCAGTTCCTCGGCCCGGCGCCGCTACGAATCGGAGATGTCGCTGGACGGCTGAGTGACTCGGATATGGAGGCATTGCGACAGGCTTTGCCGACCGGAGAGCAGCCCTGGCTGCTGATTGGAGAAGCCGCGCAAAATGCCAACTCGGAGTTCATCCGTGTATACATGCGTCCGACGACTTCAACGTCTTTGTTACGCCGGGGACGCGAAATTGATGCTCGGCGCGAAATCGCTCCCCGTAGTGCCTGGACGATCGAACCAGGACAATCCTATGTGCAAGTGGCTATTCCCGGGAGGAGCTTCGACGATGTTCAACTGGAGCAAGACATCAATCGACCGTTTAGCGTCGTCGGCAGTTTTGACGACGCGGAACTGATCCGGCTTGTCCTGTTTCTCCGCACAAATCCAACCACGGACGCGCCGGGACTTTCCTCCAGGGTGGAGACATGGCCGATTTTGGGCGTGATCCGCGAAGCAGACCAGTCCGTACGTGTGATGCTTCGCGGGGGGTTGTGGAGCGGTCAGCTCATCAGGCTGCGCGAGGCCGGACAGGACTGGGTCATCGTTTCCATTGGGATGTGGATTGCCTAGCTTCTGTGAAACGCAATAGTTCGGTACGGCGCAGGCAAACGCGGGAATGCTTCCCAACGGTGTGAACTTCGTCAACCTGCACGCTCACTGGCGCCGGCAATACCGGCACAAACGCGCAGGCGGATATCGATGCGCCTTCCCTGTTTACGGCGCTCGAGGAGCAACTCGGGCTGAAGCTCGCTTCGGGAACGACTCAGGAAGAGGTGCTCGTGATCGACCGTGTCGAGCGACCATCGGAGAACTAGGTTTCTCGTCCATTCAATTTGCCGGCGTCTAAGACAATTCGTCAGATTACGCTGCGAGTAAGTCGGAAAAGCTTGTCGTCCCGCACCAGGGTGCGATCGCCGGCAACCTTAAGTTTTTTTGGCGAACTTCGCGCCGTAAAATCATAGACTACGCTGGCACGGATGTTGTGCGGCCAAGACATTCACAAAGGATCCGACAATGAAAATACTGCAGGGGTGTTTCTTCGCGGCTTTCATTATGGCTGTCGCACCACTGGCAAACGCGCAGTGGGCGGCGTACCCATCTCCTGCGCCGAGGACGGCAGACGGCAAACCCGATCTCGAGGGCCCGGTCCCTCGAATGCCGGACGGTAAGCCGGACTTGTCCGGCATCTGGGGATTGCGCGGCGGCGGCGGACAGCGCGGTGCTGCGCCTGCCGGGCAACGCGGTCAAGCCGGGCAACGCGGTCAAGATGGACGGGGAGCTCCGGCAGCTGGCGGTGGCGCGCGACGTGGCAATCAGGCAGGACCTCCACCCACACCGCCGTTGCCTCCTGACGGAATTCCGATCGCGACGTTTGGAAACGCAGGCCAGGGTTTCAAAGACGATTTGCCGTTCCAGCCTGCGGCATTGGAGCTCATGAAGCAGCGCCGGGCCGACAACAGCAAAGACAATCCCGATGCGCATTGTTTGCCGATGGGATTCCTTCAATTTCACAATCACCCCGAGCCGCGCAAGATGATCCAGACGCCCGGCCTTCTCGTCATCATTTATGAGGCAAACCAGGGGCTCCGGCAGATATTCATGGACGGCAGGAAGCTCCCTGACAAAGACGAAGTGGAGCCTTGGTATTACGGCTACTCGGTCGGTCATTGGGAAGGCGACACCCTTGTCGTCGAAACCACGGGTTTCAACGACGGGCAGTGGCTCGATGTCCGCGGGAGTCCGATGACGGATGCCGCTAAAGTGACGGAGCGTTTTCGCCGGCCCAATTACGGAAATCTGGAAATCACGATCACCGTTGATGATCCGAAGGCGTATACGAAACCCTGGACCGTCAAGGTGAACCAGCGGATTATGCCCGATACCGAATTGATCGAATTCATTTGTGAAGATCGCGATGCCACTCATTACGTAGGGGCAGATAAATAGTTGAAGAGGAGTACAGCATGAAACTCATTTCATCATTTGCTCTCGTGGCCGCCTTCGTCCTTGTTACATCTACCGTGCTGGCAGGCGGGCACCACTCTTTCGCTGCCCAATACGACAGGAGCAAGCCGGTCACTCTCACCGGGCCTGTAACGAAACTCGACTGGATTAATCCCCATGCCCGCATCTTCGTGGACGCCAAAGACCCCGATGGCAAAGTCGTTAACTGGGAGATCGAGTTGGGCGCGCCCGCAATTCTGGTCCGCAGCGGCTGGACGAGGAACGCGATTAAGATCGGCGAGACGGTCACTGTGACCGGTTCTCTCGCGAAGGACGGCTCAAATCTCGCAAATGCGACGACCGTAACTATGGCAGACGGTAAAAGAGTCTTTGCCGGCTCGTCCGGCGGTGACAGTCCGACGAAATAGGCCGGCGGCCTTGCTACTCGGGCTATCCTCTGCCATTTACCGCGTCGCCGTAGCCCGCCGACTCGGATCAATCCTCGACCTCCTATAAGAATCTGAATGTTTGCCGCCTGTTTGACAATCAACTCGGTTTTCCGTCCTGGGCCAGCTCAGGATTAACGGAAACCCCATTCCGCGGGCAGACAACGCCGCCGCTGCCGGGCAACGCCGCATTTCATGTTTCCGATGGGGGATCTCAAGGGCACGCTGCGCGACGCTCTGCAAATCGTCCGCGAGCGCCGGTCCGCCCGTTGTGGATGTCGCGATCTCTCATCCAGGCGTTGGGCTGAGAAGAAAGTCGCAACGCGGCTCGCGGCGTACTATAGTGTCCGCAATGATTGCTCGGTGGGCTCTCGTCTTGATCGTGGCAGCAGCTTCCGTCGCCGGCCTAAGGGCCCAGACGGTTCCTACGACTTTCCCCGACCGGCCGACCGACGCGCTAATCAACCTTGATCGCGTCGCCCAAAATGTCGCCGAACGCTTCCAGCTCTATAATCGCGACATCTTTCAGAAACTTGCTGCGGACATCGGGTGGCTCGAAGGGCAGGCGCCGTCCTGGCCTGCCAGCGAGAACACGGAGGGATTCATTCGCAGCATTTCCTACACCACCGCATCGCTTCAGGCGCTCCTGGACGGCGTGCGCAAGGACGTCATACCTGTCGTGGAGACTGCGCGCCGTGACATTGAGATCAATGCCCGCCAGTGTCGCACGATGGGCGGACCCTCGTCGGTTCAGGTAAGCGTGGTGACGCGCGACAAGTCGCGCAATGAAGTCGGCGGCTACGAAGTGTGGTATGCGCGCAAAGCTTTTGAGAACGTCGAGTCTTCCTTCCGCCGGTTTGAGCGCAATAGCAGCCCCGCCGATCGCGTATTTCGGGAAGCTGGTTTCTACATTTTGTGGGTGGAAGAGACGTTGGCCTCAGGCGCGAAGAGGCGTGGAACTCGACTGGATATCGAAATCGGTCCCGATCGTTCAACGCGAGTCGATCTCAATACGCCCTGACAGCCCTGATGCGCCGACTTTCGTATAGGAATCTCGACTGGATCCAACTCACCCTGGCCGTGGCCGCCGCGGCCGTTACTTTTTTCATCCCATTGCCGGCAGGCTTCGGTGGAGAACGCGGAGCGTCTGCATGGCCTCGCTTCGCGCAGGGCCTGTTGACGGCGTTGTGTTTCGTGTTCGTGATCTTTCTTCATCGCGGCAAACGTTCCGTGAGCGCACGATACTGGTTGGTTGCGGCAGCTGCTTCCCTGACGTGCGCCGCGGCGTCGCTGATCGCGTATCGCCTCGTCGCCGCGACTTCGACGTGCAGCTACTACGATCAGACCAGGATCATTGGCAGGGAAATGACGCCTCTGGCCGCTGACTACGTTCAGCGTTATCCGAACGCGCGCTGCGAGGATCTTTTGAAGGCCTTTACGGGGCACGCCGAAGAGATTTGGACCGACGCTTCCAGGCTGCGATCCGAGGTGTTGCTGGGCGTATCGTCTGCTCTCATCCTGCCGCTCGCATCGCTCGGCGTTCTGGCGCTCATCCAGTCGTTCGGGCGGGAACCGGCCGCCGCGCCGGTTCCGGCGTCAGGTGCTGTTGTTTTCATCTCGTATGCCTCGGAAGACCGCCGTCACGCCGAAGAGATCCAGCTGGCGCTCGCTGGTGCGGGGTATCGCACATTCTTCGACAAGGAAAGCCTTCCGGCCGGCGGCGACTTTCACCGCCGGATTCGATCGGAGATCGAAGAAAGCGATTTGATGGTCTTTCTGATCAGTCCGGATTCGGTGGCTTCAGGAGGCTACGCGCTGACGGAGCTCAAGTTTGCCCGGGAAAAATGGCCCCATCCAAAAGGAAGAGTCTTGCCGGTGATGGTCCGCGCGACGGCATTGGCTGAAATTCCACAGTACCTTGCCGCTGTGACCTTCCTTAAGCCTGAAGGCAACATTGCGGCAGAAACGGCGAGAGCTGTCGAAGGGCTCGCAGGCGCCGATGGGTAGGGATCTGGCGTCCCCGGCCAATTTTTTACAGAATGCAACGTTACAGGACATTGACAGGCTCGCTCCGCGAGCCTGCAGACTGACAGATTTCTTCTGGCGCCTCCGCCCGCGACGGAGCGCCGGCTCGTCAGCTGCAGCCATGTGAATATTGGCGCGCGATAGACGGTTGGAATGGCTGCTTCGCCACACGGCACGGCCGTCGCTCTCCCTGGATCGCTTGCGCTTGCCGATGGACGGATCGTGGCGGCCGCGCGCCACGTATAGGAGCGCCTTCTGGACGTTCGTGTATTTGCCATCGTGGTTAACGATGCGGACAAAATGTTGCATTTGATTTTTGGGAAGGGAACTGTAAGGGCCGGCTGTACGGTGCTTGGTGGCGCTGTGGTCTGATTACGCGCTCAGGCCATGAAGCGTTGGGATTCTTCGGCCTTTGCCGGACGGCCGCTGCCTCAGCCTCCGGCTCGCGGGCACGTTCAACTCCGTCGGCGCCCCGTCGATTGCCATGCAGATTTTTCGACGATCACCGATCCCCCCTTGGGTTGAATCACGGATCCCTCGCTGGCCGGCGATTTTATATGCCGTGATCGAAGGGTCGGTCCAGATGGCGAACGGACCGTCAAGATCATGGTCCGAATGATCCGTGCCTCGATGGATACCCTCATCTGGGCCGGTCAATACGAGCGGGAATCCACGGATATTCTGAGCCTGCAAGACGCCGCAGGTTTCATGAGGCGTTGAAAAACCCGGCAGGGGCAGGTGAACCGCCGGCGCTTTGCCTTGTTGAGCGCCTGCCGATTCTGATATAGCCGTGCGATACTCCCGCGACACCAAACTGGATGCGCGGCGGCCGCGAAGCCATCGCGGGCAGCGGGCGGAGTCGGGGGGGCGTAGACGCAGGCTCCACGTAGCAGAACGAGTGCCGCGCAGTTTATTCAAAACCGCAGAGCATTCCGAGAACTGAGATGCGGATCAAGCATAGGGGCAATCTTGAAGGCCGCTAATTGACCCCGCGACCTCTCGCCCCCCGACCTCTACCGGCGGGGTTCGCCTCAATGAACTCCAACCCAGGCGTATTCAATTTCTCGACATAGATCGAATCGCCAAAAACGACCCGCTGTTCATTATTTGGGTCGTACTTAACGAATTTTAGTGACGCGATATCGGGGCTCCCAGTCTTCGCAAAAGCCACCACCGCGTTCTGCATCTTGTCGGATAGTTCCCGATCCCAGCTTGCCCAATTCCTGGTATGCCGAAAAAGGTTCATCGTTTCGTAGGTTCCCAGCCAGTAGGGAACATCCCCGGTATGATAGGCGCCATCCGTCTCGGGATCCAGATCCGAGAACCTGATACCGGGCACGAAGGGATGGACGTGCGTGAAGACGGTCAGCCATGCCGGCTGCTTGCCGGCCTGAACCTGATAGCGTGCCCAGTCACGATCGGAAAGTCCAAAGCCGCTGTTCTTCACGACCTCGTAAGCCTGCTTAACCGCTTCAGCATCACTCGAAGCGGGCCACGCTTTCAGGAAAGCCTCTGCCTTCGCCCCGTACACTTCGGCAGCTAACCGCTTGTAATCATCCAGCGACTTCGTTGCGCCAACCGGATTGTTACTGCCTATATCTTTTGCTGTCGAGCAAAGCAGCATCGGCACATCGTTCTGTTTCCCTTTTGCAAAAATATTCTCCGGACGATCAGCAATAAAATACCCGTCAATATCAGGCCACGCACGCACGCCTGCCTGCTGTGCGATCGCAAGAACCCTGTCTGGCGGAGCAGCTCGCATGTCCTCCAGACCGGACGCCTTCATCGCTTCTTGTAACCTGGCGCCCATAGCTTCGGCTTCTTTCAAGGTGTCATGGGGTGTCCCACCCGTAGGCATGAATGTTCCGCTCAGCCCGATCAGCTTCGCAAACAAACCATGCGCCATCGGGCTCACGTTCAGATCATTAATGGACATGGCGCCGGCCGACTGGCCGATCAGCGTAACGTTTGCGGCGTCTCCCCCGAAGGCGGCAATGTTGCGCTGCACCCACTTGAGCGCCGCTATCTGATCCAGCATTCCCCAATTGCCGGATGCATTATGGCCCGATTCTTTTGTCAGGTCGGGGTGAGCCAGATAGCCGAAGACGCCCAAACGATAGCTGATCGACACATAAATCACGCCCTTCTTCACCAGTTCCTGGCCTCCATACATGACGTAGGAAGCCGAACCCTCCGAAAAGGCGCCGCCGTAGATCCAGACCACGACCGGCAATCGCGCGCCGCGCCGGGCCGTTGCCGGCGCCCACAAGTTCAGGTAGAGGCAATCCTCCCCTGCTGCATTATTTTCGTAGTATCGGTCACGCGTGGCCGCACGCAGCGGCTGCATGCATTGCGGCATCATCGAGTCGGCGTTATAAACCCCTGGCCAGGGCTTTACGGGCGTAGGCTCATGCCATCGCAGTTCGCGTACGGGTGCGGCCGCAAAGGGTATGCCATAGTAAGCACGGGCTCCGGAAGCAAGCAAAGTGCCGGCAACTTTGCCGCTGTCGATGGTGACCGGATCACCAGGGATCGGTATCATCACTCCTGCATGCGACGCGCCCGCTAACATAAGCAACGCGACACAAACGGCCAACCAGGTTTTATCGTATTCATAAACACCTCAAGTCAGATCCTACTTCCGAAGTCAACGGACGCCGGCAGTGAGCCGCGGAACCCACCCGGTTTCAAAATCCTCAGCTGCAGGTGAAACTCGCCGCATCGTCCGTACTGCCGGTACCTTTGTACTTGGCAACCATGGGGTACTGGCACAACGGACGCGTGCGCGGACTGCCGCCGGCCTGAGCCGGGTGCGATGCCAACAAGGTTTCGGGAGCCTTACCTTCTTCCACCCAGGCCACGAGAATGCAAGGAAAAGACGCCCAATCGTCCTGGCGGCCACCGAGGTTCTTGCCCACCGATGCCACGTAGTTGATCGTATTTTCCGGAGCAACAGCTTTCCGCCGCGTGCCTTCAATTTCGCCAGGTCCGGATCCGTCGATTCGACGAAGGAAGCATTCTTCATCGCCGACGCGAGGTCGGTCTTGGATGGAACGACATGACGTCCCAGGTTGCGTCTTGATGTCCGACGTAACGGGGCATGTCTGTTCGTCGATTTCACCAGGCGCATGGGTCTTGTCGGATCGGCTTTGCTGCGCACGGATTATAACGATGCCTCCGGTACTTCGATAATCAATTAACAGGTTATAGATTGATTTTCAGTAGGGCTATATCCTGGCACTCCGCAATCGGGAGCGGCCGCCGGGCGCCGGCGCGCCGGGGTGGTGGAACCGCTGTGACCGAAACTGTGAAGGTGCGAGAGTTGAGCGAAAAAGACGTGCTGAGTGTTCTGGACAAGTCCGTATTGGTTCGCGTTCCTGGCCCTGCGCGGCCACCTCCAACTCCACGGGCCGCCAACGTCGATGATGACGCGAAAGGATGTCGGAATGACTGCCTACCCAGCCTACCCTCTCTCGAAGGGCCTATCCTCAGTAAAGATGCATGACGCTCATGAGCTTTGCGCTGAATTTCAGAGAGCCGGTCTCCAAGGCTTCCGCATTCATCAGCAAGTCGACACGTCCGTCCTGGGCGACCAGTGAAATCGTGCCTCCCGACCGGACAAACTCCACTGTTTCTCCGACCGTTAGGACAGGCTTGCCCCGGAGGTTTCGATGAGCCTGGCAGCTCTACCCCATTCCTCAGACCGGACAAAAACGATCCGGCAGGATGAGGCTTCCGCCGGCTCTTTCAGCTTCCGGACCCGGATCTTGCTTCCCCCAACCGATTTCCCGGCGGTAACGGCATCCATTGTTGAGCCGAACGGGTCGTCGCCGAGGATGCAAATGTCGAAATCGGAGCCGGCTGCGGCAGGCGGCCACTCCACGAACTTCGTGAAATTGAAAAGGAAGGCGGCCTTCACGGCGTATTCGTCCGCGGTCTGTCCGATCGATGCGACCGACAGCGCCAGCAGGACCGACCACAGACCGGCAAGCAGCCGTCCAGCTCTTCCACCGCTTAGCGTCGACACATCATCCTTTCAAAAACAACAGGACTGGAACTTTGCCGTTTTCAAGAATTCTCTTCAGTTCTTTTCCTATCAGAAAAGCCAGATTAACTTTGCGTAGAGGCGCCGGCCGACCGGATTGATACTCCCCAGAACTTCCTGGAATTCCGGATGTCTGCCAAGAAGGTTCGATCCGGCAATGCTGAGCTCGATGTTCTCGGCGCCCTTCCATGTCACATTCGAATCCAGCCGCGTGTAGGCAGGAATCCCGGGCGTACGCAGCGAACCCACGAAGTAAGCCTGAGCGGAAGCTTCGAAAGATTTCGGCAATGTCAGAAACGACCCCACGTAGAACTGGTTCCGCGGGCTTTCGCCCTCGGCCTTCTCGGCGTCGTCGGCCGCGTCGCTCTGCGCGTGCAACGCCATCCGGAGCAGGCTGTATCCGGCCTTGAAACTGAAACCCGAATCGACGCGGTAGTCGACGGCGGCTTCGGCGCCGTAAGTTTCCCCTTTCATCGAGTTCCCCCGGTATAGAGGCATTACAAGGTGCGGCGGACCGGGCGTCGTCTCAAGGAAAGTAGCACCTGCTTCGAGGGCGCCGAGATGATCGTACACGTTGTAGAACGTGGCGATATCGACGAAGAGCCGGCGGTTCGCCTGGTAGCGATAACCGGCCTCGTGCGCACGCAGGCCTTCGGATCTGGCGTTCTCCCGGCCGTAGACGTTCACCAGTCCGGTCTTCGGACCCGCAGTGAAAGTCGAAGTGTTCGCAACGAGCCCGCGTTCGAGCCGATTCGGAGTGCGGACCGCCCGGGCAATCGAAAGCCACGCAGATTGGCGGGCCGACGGCGTCCACGACAGGCTCACAGTCGGCTGCACGTCCGACTTCGTGAATGAGCTGTACTCGTATTTCGCGCCGGCGGTCAGAGACAGTTCGTGAGGTATCAGCGAGATCTCATCCTGCACGAATCCGCTCGTGAGCGCCGTCCGCCTGGCGGCGGGGTTTACGTAGAAAAATTGATAATTTTTGAATTCGTCGCCGGTATTCCGCTGTCCGAATCCCCAGATCACATTGTTTCTGGACCCAATACTGAAATTCTGTTGAAGATCGAAATCCACGATCGAAACGTCTCTGGCGCGAAAGTCCGTGTGATGCGCGCGGTCGTATGCGAACTGCAGCGGACCAGGCCGATGTGGCACTGACCGAGCGGCTCCATCGGGCCAGAACGTGCCCGCCTGTCGAGCCCTGCGCGCCGGCCGGTTGATATTGAATCGGAGACAATGAGCTGAGGGTTTTCAAGTCTATGCCTCGAACGCTCCGGTAGCCCTCCGCATCGACCGTCACGGAGTCTCTATTCGACAGAGTCCAATCCATGCGAAAACCGGTGCTGGTCGTGTTCGATGAATCGCCGCGGCTGGAGCCGGAGTCCGTCGTGAAACCGGAACTCGTGGTCTGCTTGCCGAACACGCGATAAAAGCCTCTCCTGCCCACAGACCCGCCGTAACGAACAGAGCCCTCTCCGGGACGGTCTGATCCTGCGCCGGCAACGAACATCCCGCCCGGTGTTTCGGCCGCCCTCCTTGTAGTAATGTTGACCACTCCATTGACCGCGTTCGCTCCCCACATCGTTGCGCCGGGACCCCGGATCACCTCGATCCGTTCGATGTCTTCCAACGACATGCTTTGAAGGTGCCAGAGAACGCCGGAGAAGCTCGGATCGTAGACGGTGCGTCCATCCACCAGCACGAGCAGCTTGTTCGCATACTGGGCGTTGAACCCCCGAACGCTGACGGCCCAGGTGCTGGCTGTGATCTGAGCGACATCTACACCTGGAACCATGCGAAGCAGATCCGGAAGGTCCAGCACGCCCGATCGCCGGATATCTTCCCGGGTGATGACATACGCGGCCGCAGCGGTGCTTCTCAACTCTTCGAGATGGCGGGAAACCGAAGTGATTTGAGTGTTCCTCAGGCTCTCCAGAGTGAGCCCGCTCAGATCGGCCGCATCCTGAGCCAGGGCCGCCGGAAGGACCGCTCCCGTCAAGGTCAACACCAGGGTGAGCCGATTCAGGACTAATCGAATTCCATTTGGACTGTCCATGCCATGCCCTTCGAGGCAAACGCAGGGCCAAAGCGGCTCAGAGCGGATTGTCTTTACACAAAATGGGTTTCTCGATAACGAGCTCGGGTCCGGCGCACGGTTCTGGCCGCGAATGTCAAGAGATTGTCAAAAGCGTCATCGAACCCTCGCTCTTACGGGCGCCGCTGCCAGCGGAAGAGGCGGCGCCGCGACCGGATTGCCGGATGCATCGGACCGGGACTCCGCGGGGAAACGGTGGTACGCCTGGCGAACTCCGACCGGTTTGGGTCTCTGCTGGCCCACGATGTCCGCGCCCATTCCTTCCGCTCTACAAAGAATCCGGATTCACCCTTTCGGCAAAGGATAACGGAAAGAACATGCGCGGATATTTACAGCCATACAATGCATACAATGCGATATCAGTCGGTGCCTGTGCAAAGACGCTGGTGAGTGCGGACTGCCGAGTCACCAAGTGATACATCCCGCCCATGTTCGACGAAAGGCTGTAGTAGGCTTCGCCGTTGGCCCCCTGTGAGTAGTAGGGCGGCACCGAGAAATTCCTGGAGCCGAAGCCGGATACGCGTACCACGCGATTGAGTCGAAGGACCAGTCCGCCGGGTTACCGGGCACCGTTGTCAGATCGGGCGTGCACGCATTCAGGCCGGAGTTCCTGCTGTGGAAGCGCAGGACCGGGATCGTTCCGAAGACTGGCTGGTCGAACGCGTAGAACTGCGTCGTGACCAGCGTAAAGCCGGCCGGTATCTGAGTCGGATCCGTCGTGAAGATGTGGTTCCCGGAAGACTGATTCAAGTAGTTCAGAATAGGCACAGGTTGAGCGTCCTGGGCAACATTAGCCGCTGTTCTTGACTCTCGGAGCCCGCTATGGAATTCACCGCGAGTCTCCGCCTGTTTTGCCGATTTGGTCCGGCGCTCAACCGAAGGGCCAGGGTACTTCGGCTGCGCACCGGCTACGGCACTCGGAGCTGATAGATGGCGTGCTCAACAGCAAAGGGCGACAGTTCAGCTGCCGCTCAAGATAAGAATGGATCGATAACAGGAACTCCCGACTTTTCGAAGTCTATCCGGTTGTGGGTTGCCACGACGAGGCCGTGGGCAAGCGCAGTTGCCGCGATGAGACTATCCTTAATAGGCATGGAAAGGCCGTTTCTTCGCAGCGTCGTGAGCAACTCCGCCCATCGAAGGCCGGTGTCCGCATCCCAGGGAAGACATTGAAGACGTTTGGCGCCCGATCAAACCACATCTCCAACCGCGACTTTTTCTTTCCTTTCGGCAGCAGGAGAATACCAAAACGAAGTTCGCCCAAAATCACGGGGTCTACTGCTATCTCTCTTTCATTCTGGAGCAACCACGCGGTCACTGCGGGGTTCGGCGCGGGCTTCGTCGGTTCGCTCAGGATATTGGCATCCACCAAATACTTCACAGCGACTCCGTGCTCTCAGATTCAATCGGGACGAAAAATCCTTTTTCGGGACAAGACAGCAGCCAGTCCACGACCCCCTGATTCGCCAAGGGAGTAATTCGTACGAGCCTGTAATCACCACGGTCGACGCGCTCCACTTCAAATTCCTGTCCCGCCTGGATATCGTCTGCCTGCCGGTACTCGGCCGGCAGCACAATTTGCCCTTTCGACGATATAGTGGTCTTCATAAAAGTAAGATACCGTCTTACCGGACGCCGCGCAACAGGAAGCCGATGGCTGCGAGGCCATTCAATTTCTCATCGATCGCGGCATCAACATGACGACGGAGGATTATCGCCGGCATGCCGCCGCCGAGGGCTGAGCTGTCGCGGCCAG
The DNA here is from genome assembly GCA_963803365.1 of uncultured Planctomycetaceae bacterium. Lineage (GTDB taxonomy): Bacteria > Planctomycetota > Planctomycetia > Pirellulales > Pirellulaceae > JANMEB01. Next base: position 620 of record CAWDMH010000022.1, on the reverse strand, counting down.
GGATAAGAAGCTGGCGCAGTTTCTCCACGACGCTCAACAACGGCGGGAGCAGGCATCGCACTGAAGCGGCCAGGGAATCAATAGTAGGGCGTCCCGGCAAGTGCGACCTTTCACTGTGCGACCGGGGCGTTGCTCTTCGCCCTCGCCTTTGGAGTCATCGAACGGAGATCGAGGCGGCTGCGTGCTCCGCAAGAGCGACGACGGCCATGAAGGTACGTGGGCCGAGCGCTTCGAAGCAGCATGTGGAGGTCTCCTTCATGAATGGCGAATGAGGCTGAGCGACCAGGGCGCCAGTACGCTGACCATCAGCGGCAGCAGCGCCGGCGACAGCATCCAGACCACATCCGCCGTGGGCATCCCGGCAAGCTGCAGGCCGGCCGCGTGCAGCATCGTCACCCATGCCGCCCCGAATGCCGCCGAGATCAGGACGGCGCTACACGCGGAGCGCAGCGTCAGCAGTCGCTCGCTGAACACTCTCCAGCAGACGTAGACCGCCGCGAGCACCATCGCCGGTGCGTCAACCCAGCGCGTCGCCGCGACGAACCATCGGATCCCGTGGCGTTCTCCAGTCAGCGCCAGCAGGACGAGCACGAGAACATGAAGCAGCAGCAGCGAACCAA
>CAWDMH010000021.1:0-29433 GCA_963803365.1 uncultured Planctomycetaceae bacterium | reverse complement strand
GATAAGAATTCGAGGCGAACCGTTGGCAAGAGTGCTCGATAGTTGGCCGTTGAGCTTGATTATCGAGTTTCGCACGCTTGCGGTGCGAAGTTTCGGGAGTGTCCATCGGCGTATTTCCTGACAAGATCGGATATCGGATGTGATTCTAACGAATGTGTTGCCATATTGGGACGCCGGTTATTGCGGAGATGTTCCGCAATTCAGGCCGAAGGACAATTTGGCAATACAGGCAATTAGAGCCTTTTGGAAAGTGCTTGACAGGGCGAGGGAGAGGCAGGCCACCCTCAAGAATGCCCCGTAATTCTTCTGAGCGCGATGCCAATCCGTTCACTTGTCGGCATCCACTTCTGCTTACTCCCGCATTGCGAACGTCGAGCTTGATATCGGCAATATCCTGCGCGGGTCTGTCACGGGCCACGACGAACGGGTCGGCCAGTTGGGTCTTGAAACCGACATTGCCGTCGATTCGCACGCGGAAGGCATACTTGCCGTAATCGACCAGCCGCAGGTTTTTTATGCTGCCGTCCACCTGCAAGCCGTGGATTTCATAGCAGCCGCCGTAGTCGTTCGACCGGCCGATCTGGAGCAGCGTTAGCGGCTTGCCGCTGTTGTCCCCGCCGACGTAGCAGCCGTAAACGTTCAGTGGTCCACCCTGGTCGAACTTGAAAGCGGTCTCCCAGCCACTGCGGAGATCGAACCCATACAACCAGTGGACCGCCGATTGCATGCCTTCGACCCAGTACGGCAGCCGGACATGATGCATCAAGAGAGCAAAATGCTTTTGCTGATCCGCGTGGTTGTGATCGGGCGTGTCCAGATAATGGAGCCCCACGTCGCACTGCGTAATCGAGAGTTGATCCGTGACGAGATTGCGACAAGGTGGGGAGATGCGGGCCTCGACAACGATGCCTGTGCCGGCCAATGACGGATAATTCGGGTGACGCAGTGGCCCACCGTTGAGAATCAAGCGCACGATTCGCCCGCCAGAACCGCGATATATGATCATTGGCTGACCGAATTCGCCGTTCCAAATGATCCGCGTTGCACCCACGTTTTTGACGGCAATCGAATACGTATAGCCGCCCGAACCACATAGTGCACCCCCGAACCGGCCGGCCATTTGATTGGAGTCTTAATGTAATAATCGGCAAGTGTACCGACTGGCGCGACCTTCAGCTTACGGTTGATTTCATCCGCCAGCATCCGCGACAGGATGGGTCCATTGTCGACGCCGGCATCGTTCGGCACGCAGCCGTAGTCGTCCCAGGTCAAGATCGGCGGGCCGCGCTCGAATCCTCAAGAACTAGCGTCTGGGCAGCAGTTCGCTGCAACTTGAGCTCGCGGCCCCCGACTATCACGACACTTGGTGGATCGCACGAAGCGACGGTGCTCCAGCAGAGTGCCCACACAAAGGCCGCAAGACAAATAGACATTGAGAAGAGATGACGCATAACGAAGCGTTGGAATTTGGATGTGTGTGTCATTGTCGAAAATCAGATTCACTGTTTCGTGTTAAATGCTAACTTGTACTCAGTTCGCTGGGTCGTGCCGCCCGATAATCTCATCTTGTGTCATATAGTAGGCTGATCCTGCGACGCGGTGTCGACCGCCGGCAACCCACATTTCGCGGTGCATGCGTCTCCAAAAGCGAGCGCCACTTGTTGGGTTAAGTCGTGCAGCGACGCCGGCACAAGTAGATACACTACGAATACGTATACAGTGCAAAACGTCAAGCTACCCCCACCGATCGCTGCCAAATCACCAATTTTGTTAGCCGGAAGACACGCTTGCCATAGCACGCTTGGAACTATCGCGACGACTCCCGCCAATAACGGGCTTAATAGGGCTCGAAAAAAGCTGCCCAGCGGGGCGTAGTTGTGTGTGGCGAGCCAGTGGATCGCGGGGCTATAAAAACAGTGAAAAACTGCAACTCCGATCGCAATGGAAACGATGCTCGGGTGTGACAGAACAATTTCAGCTATGAATTCCCACAAATACGATCGCACTACCCGCCGTCAACGACAATTGCTCGCGGAAACGCCCTTGCGCGAGCAGTAGACTTGCGGCCGGCCAGCACGCGGCGTTAATCATCAAGCCCAGAGTAAGGATCTGGCATGGCAATACCGCATCCAGCCAGTGCGGTGGGAACACAACTCGAAAAAGCGGTCCGGGCAAGCAGGACTTGCAGCAGGCACACTGGCACCGTAACCAATGTTAATAGCCGCATCGCTCGCAGCGCCGCCTGAACTTGCTTCGTTGGTTCGAGAGACAAGTGGGCTAATACCTGGAAACAAGACCAGCGGGTAATATTTCCTGAAAGCAGGCGTAGAGGTTGAAGGGCGATGTTGAACGCAAACACGTACGCGCCGATCGTTGCATCACTCAGGCCGGCCAAACCGATAGCGATGTAGTCGGCTTGGTTGATAAACGTGTTGAGGATATCGGTCATACCCACCGTAACGCTATTTCCAAATATGTATTTCCAGCGTAAATCTCCAGACGGCGGCGGATCGGCGGTCGGGCAAATCGGCAGGTCGCCATCGATATCATGGCCGGTGCGAGGGGCACCGGCACGACAAAGCTATACGCTTTAATGCCGCAGTACGGAAAAAGAATCGTCAGCGCCGCCGTAAGTACTGCCCCCCAGTTCCACCAAACGATGGCCCGAATAGCATCTGCATCTGGAACTGCTCTTTGGGTTCGACTTGCATCGCCTGTATCGGCATCGCGATTGCGAGCACCGCGATCAATCCGATCAATCTCGGTTGCGCGACATCCGAGCGGCTACCGGCGCCAGTAGGAGCATCACCCCACAGCCGACTATTCCCATCGTGGCCACTGGCCAAAATGGTGGCGCTGCCCAATACCTATATCACCGCTGCCGCTGCACCAGACCGGTATCCACGCCCGGGTTTGCCATTAGAGTGTGACGAGAGGGTCGCGACGGTATACACGCTGAAGCCGATAAGTCGGAAATCGCTCTTCGCAGAGTGACGGCGCGACAGGGGCGACCTGCTGCACGAACGCCACGCCGTTGACAATGCCGCCTGCGAACCTCCACCAACATCACCCCACGGTTGTCTCTCGCCGCAGCCAACGGCCCAGTTTTCGGCTGGTGGTGTTTTGAAAAGCTGCGCCGCCGGCCATCTGCAAGCACCAACGTGGGGGATGCACCACTCGCTCTTCGTCGGCGGACGAAGTCAGTTCCCGCGAATCCTCCGATAGAAATTCGTTTAGCAAACTCCGGGATCCCACCCAGGTTACCCAAAAAAGCACCAAAGCCAAGTCCATTCGCCGAGCGCCCCATCGAAGGTGGCTGCCGCAAAGTGGTGGACAGGTAGGTCCAAAACCTTAGAGTTCCTCGCGTCCAGACCAGCCACGCGCACCCCATCAGCCGTTGGTTGGTGATGTTGCGCACAGCCGAACCTCCATCACCAGGCATTGCGTGTGGCCGAATATTTCGACGCTCCATTGAGCGTTCCACTCGAATCCCTGCACGTCCAGCTTCACCAGATCTGGAAGCGTCTTGGGCTTGGCATACAGTGAGTCGATTCGCTAAATTGGCACGCGGCGTTTTTCACAGGCCGGAAGTCGGTCCAGAATTGGCAGCAGCTCGACCCCGCCAAGTGGTCCTGCCACACGTTGAGCAACATCTCTCCCGCCTGTGGTCCTGCCGCGGCAAGCTCGCACCATTTCCTTCTGATTCGGAACAGAATTTCTGACATAGGGCAACATCTCCTCCTGCGGCTCGATCAAGACAAAACGCGCCTCGGGAAAGACGGTCCGCGCGATGCGGGCCCATTCTGCTCGGTTGCACCCACCTCCGAAAATATTGTTGGGACGAAACCCCATCCGTGAAGACGCTCGAGAAATGAGCCATTTCGCCAATACGCGTTGTCCGTCGGCGAAGGACGACCCCAATAGTTGTGAGGCGGATTTTGCCCAGCGTGCAAGTTGTCGTTTCATCGACATGAATCAGATCGCGCGAATGGCTGAAAGTTCCGCCGGCGGGACCATCAATCTGGCTACTTCGGCAACAAAAGTATATTCTCGTACCTGTATTTGGGCAGAAGCTGATGCGGCTCGTTACGCCGTCGGCTTGGAACGGCCGATAACCATGGGAAATTACAGCTTCGAGCAACTCCCTACTGCGGCTGCTGTTCCGCTCAAGATCGTCACCGACTTCAACGGTCAAAATCGGACGCTCCCGGCGGATCGTCTCCGCCATTTCAGCCAGGATGTTCAGTTCCACCCGCTCAGCATCGAGCTTTAGAAAGTTTGTCGTCGCGCCCGTAATGGGCAATACACATCGACCGAAGTTGCCTGCACTGTACATGGCGCCCTGACACGCCTTCTCAATGTTCTCTTCAACCTCCCCTGCCAAACGGAATTGAACGCCGAATACATTGTCCCGTACTAAATTCCAGCCACTTTCGCTTAGTCCACAATGCCACATTGTCCACGCGCACATTCGGTTCATCTGCGTTGCGCCGCAGCACTTCAAATGTGCTCGGCGTTGGTTCAAACGCGTGGATGGCCCCTGCCTTGCCGACCAGCGTCGACGCGAGCAGCGAGTAATAGCCGAAATGCGCTCCCACGTCGAAAAACACCATGCCTGGCTCGAGGTGTTCAGGACGATTTGCGTCAATCCGCGTTCGAAGAACTTATAGCGGTAGAGGACCATCGCACCGGCTCCGGAAACACCACCTGCGTATCGTCGCCCCAAAAGGTTGTCGCCCGCCGCCACACGGGCAAACGAAACTGCTTTGGCATACATTCAAGACATTTCGAGTACAGTAGACAGATGGGCCAGTTGCAGCAGAACAGCGCGAGTAGAAGAGTTGGTCGATAGGCGCCCGCCGCTGCGACAAAACTTTCGTTGAGAGTCGATGCCATCGGCGGGATAATAGAAAAGCGGATTCTGCACCGAAGACTGGTAAACGCGATGATTTTTAGTATCAACGATCATCCAGAAACCGTCAATTCACGCCCGATCGTAGCGGTTGTTGGCATCATATTGAATGCCCCGGTGATTTGGCCGAGTTCGACCGCTATACCGGCGCTGCTTATACACATGGTACACTCAACGAAATTCGGTACCTTAGCCTCTTAGGCGACGCGCATTTTTCCACTTGCCAAAGATATCCGGAGCGATTGCGATGCGTGTGTTAGTCACTGGCAGCAGCGGCCTGATTGGCTCTGAGGCCGTCACATTTTTCGATGCGCAGGGCTGTTCCGTCATCGGCGTGGACAATAACATGCGCGCCGATTTCTTCGGGCCGCACGGCGACACCACGGCTAACCGTGATCGGCTCGAAAATCAATGCCGCTCGTTCGAGCACGTCGAGATGGATATCCGCGATCGCCCTGGTGTCGATCGCTTGTTCCGGGACCGGCCATGCGATCTGATCATCCACGCCGCGGCTCAACCGAGTCACGACTTAGCCGCTCGCCGGCCGTTCGACGACTTCGACGTGAATGCGGTAGGAACGCTCAACTTGCTCGAGGCCTGCCGCCAGCATACGCCGGAAGCGGTCTTCATATTGATGAGCACCAACAAGGTCTACGGAGACGGACCCAACCAGATCCCTCTCAAAGAACTCGAAAGCCGCTGGGACTACGCGGATCCTAAATACGCGAACGGCATCCCGGAGACTTTCCCCGTCGACCACACGCTTCATTCGTTGTTCGGCGTGTCGAAGCTAGCGGGCGACGTGTTGGCTCAGGAATACGGTCGATACTTCGGCTTGAAAACCGGCATTTTTCGTGGCGGATGCCTCACCGGCCCCCATCATGCCGGCGTCGAACTTCACGGCTTTCTCAACTATCTCGTGGTGACGGCGCTGGCGCAAAAACCGTATACGATTTTCGGTTACAAGGGCAAACAGGTGCGAGATCAAATCCACAGCCACGATGTGATCAACGCATTCTGGCAGTTCGCTCAGAACCCTCGGCCGGGCGAGGTCTACAATCTGGGTGGGGGTAAAGGAAATGCCGCGAGCCTGCTCGAATGCGTCGATATGATCGAGCAAGCGTCTGGCAAAAAACCGGAACTGATATACAACGAGCAGAACCGCATTGGCGACCACATTTGTTACTATTCCGATCTAACGAAGTTGCACGCTCACTTTCCCGATTGGAAACTTTCGTACTCTTTGCCGCAAATCATTGAAGAGATGGTTGCACTCATTTCCCGCCGATCGAGTCGCTAGTGCAGCCGGGGCTCGATCGTCCGTATTTCTTGCCAACCTTGCTCAACCGGCCGGCGATTCATCGAATACAGCGTCCCAGGAGTAATAGTTCGGGTCTTGCTGTAGCCCGATGCGATCGCGCAATCGCGAAGTCCAATGCGCTTTGAAATTCTCCGCTGAATGAAAACGCACGAAGCGCCTGGCCGCCGGCGTCGGCGTTTTCTCTGTTGCATTTTCTATTGCAACACGTAGCGACGTTGCAAAAGCTCGTTCATCATCCACGTCGACTTGCCAACCCAAATCGAACTCACGAACGGCCCAACCCGTCCAGCCGAAGTTATCGGTAAGCACAGGCCTTCCCGCCGCCGCCGCACGAATAATGAAGCTTGAAGACCCCATGCGGAATTTTGCGGGAACGCAAACGACGTTGCTAGCCATGACCCCCAACATGAGTTCTTCGACGGTCAAATGACGGTCAATCGTTATGACTTGGCCTGAACGAACTAAATCACCAAAGTCTTTTGCGACACAGCTTCGGACGGTTTCCGACATTGGGCCAGCCAACAACAGCCGATCGTCGGAAGAAAATTTAGCGCGTCGATATGCCGACAGCAGTCGGGCTACACGATTTTGGTCGAACAACACGCCCAAATACCCTGCATAGCGGCCCGAGGCAGGAATCCCCAATGTCGCTCGCGCGACTTCCGGATCGACCTGTGACACGCCCTCTACCGGATCCGGCATCAGTCGAAAGTGGTGCGCTCGATCAGGGTACTGTCGGCAGATCGATTCATACGGAATTGGGTCCAAAAAGTGCAGAATCTCCCAATTTGCTTTCGGCACAAACAGTCGTGACAAAGTACGGCTCAATTGTTTGCGCCGGTGGGGAGCTGGATACGCGAACGTGCTGCGAAAGTTTAGACCCTCAGCTTCTACGCCTGCAGGCCAACGGGCCTTCCAACCCACGGATCGCCGCGCTCCGAGATAAAGTGTTATAAGGTCCGCGTAAGGCACCCATACGTGATCGGCACGATGAGTTCTCACTGCCCGAAGCAACTCTGCGAACAACTGATGAGCATAGGCGGCTGAGTGGCTCGTCGGAGGCAATTGCTCGTCCCATTCCACTTGTGCCGAAACATCCTGAAGGTGAAGCGCAGAACTGTGGCGTTTGGCTTGCGCCATGGCAGGTGAGGACAGTAGCTTTCTGGTCGATCTCGGCAATGCCGCTGAGTAGATGGCACAGATACGGCGAGTGGTGGCCCGTTAGGTCAGGCTCCACGATAAGTACTCGCATCGGCAAACCGGTGGTGGTGCTTGAGCGCCTTAACTCAGAGGCTGTCCGGAAACTAGACCTCGGGAATTGCAGAGTCAATTAGTGCTAGCGAGCAATCGCGGACTCTTGATTAAAAGTGTCTGATGAAATCGACCGATCCGTGCGTTCAAAAAAGGCCCTGAAAACTTGATGCATGTATTCGGACAGCCTCTCAGCTATTTGTCGCCAAGTTCCTTCAACTGTTCAAACCGCGTTGAAACTCTGCAAATCGCGCAAGCATTATCAAAATGCTAAGCCCTCACGGCCTCGCCCAGGGCTTTATCGTATTCCTGATGTGTCCAGCGATAAGTTCGCTCCATGCCGTCGCGCATCCAAACGCGGGCATTTTACTACTCAGAGTTCGGTGAAGTCAATAATCAATTGCAACACAATTGTTTGCCGAGCACCAAGTCATCCGCCGTTCGTATCTGTGTGACACCGACCTTTCATTCTCCTCTTCACGTTACACAATGCATTGCGATCGAATTGCTTCCTGGATCAGGGCCCGATTAGTCCCGTGATGTTCGCCGCCGTATACGCGTTGTCAGGCACAAGCGCCCCACCTAAGGCGACACCATAGCGTTTCCACAACTTCTGATTGATTAAACCCACGTACTCGGGCGGCACGCCTTCGCGCGGCGCCGAGAAGAGCACGGTGTTCGCCTCCTGCTGGGTGTAATATAAACGCTGATTGCTGAACGGACCAAAATCGAGGATTACGATATCGTCGTAGAACAGCTGGTCGAGGCTCGTGATTGTGCCTCTCGTGTCAAGATCCATGATAATCCGCGGCACAGACCTGTAAACCGGTGATTAAGGCGTGCCTGTCGATACCGGATTGGATTAAGATATCTCGACTATTGTTGCGAAAGGTCACACCGTTGACGATCGACATACCCTGCCGAGGTAGATTAATTCCAGTGCCGTACCCCTGGACGGTAAGCTCATTGAAGATGATATTCTGCGTTATCGTATTCGCACCAATGCCTACCAGAGGCTTTGCTCCTTGGTCGGCATAGATCACCTTGAGTTGATCGAGAATCGTTTGGTGCGCATAGGGAATGCGGATGCCTATCGTGTTATTCCAAAACGCGGAGTTTTGAATCACGCTATACCGACCGGCCGTATCATTTTCCATGAGATACCAGGCTTCCAGCCCTGCACCCGACGCGTAGCCAACATTATTGGCAAATCCGGCCACAGGCATTTTGCCGACGTCGATCGTCTCGGCACCCTCCGCAATCGAGGGGTCAGACAAATTGGCCGATTTGAACTGCTTGTGGCCGAGTGACCGGGCAAAATAAGTGAATGCGCTGCCGGCATTTCCGGCGGAGATGTTGTTTTCAACCGTGACCCCGACTCCTTGCAACCAGAACCCATCGCCGCGATGCCCAAAGTCGCCGATGTCATTGCGCGACTCGACGGCCTCACCCGAACCTGACGTGCCGATCGCTATGTTACCGATGAAGCTGCCGGTTTCGTCGCCCACCTCCGTCGTAAAGGCCGCACCATGTACGTCGAAGGCGACATTGTCGATCATTTCGACGTGGCTGCTGTGGTTCACATAACCCCAGCCAGGACTATCCACGACCGCGCTTCCGATGACGATCGCCGGATCACTATCAATACTTGTGCCGGTGCGGTGGAAATGCACCGCATAGCGGGCCCGGGGATTCGTGCCTGTGCCCGGCTCCAGGGTCCAGTCGCTGTTCACCACCGGATCGTTGATCGGTTGCGACTTGTCCGTGCGGCCTAAGTGGTAGAAACCGGCGTAGCCGATGTTCACATCGGGATTGTGCATGAACATCACATGACCTCGGCGGTCAAGCACCGTGCTTTCCGATTCGATTATGGCATTGCGACTTACGTTCGCCACGTGAATGTCCAGATCGTTCTCCGGCGCAACGTGATCGTAGGAGAGCGCCTGATTGAGCAACACTGAATTCCCAACAATCGCTTGAACGTAGCGGACCTCATTCTGTGTCGTGCCCGCAATAGTCGACGCGACTACAAGCTCATCGCCCACATTCCAACCCACGGGAATCGTCTTCAACGTGAGCAACTGCGTGCCTTTCACCGCCGGTGCACCTAGGGCGGCATAGGAGGTAACTTCCGCGCCATAAATCGACACACTTCCCTGAGTGATAAGACCACGGCTGATTCCATACGGGTCCCACGTGCGGTCGATGGCGCCGTTATCGGTGATCAGAAGTCTGGCGGTAACGCCGCGAGCAATTGGCGTGGCTGCGGTCCCCATGTAAAATTCGCCGCAGTCGGACACAATCATTGTATCGACTTGCAATTGCGCGTTGTGAGTGGGATCGAATGAAAGCGAACCGTCAACTCGAACGGTCGATAGCCGCGCCGGAATCATCCCATCCACCTGCACAGTGACGCCGACGGGAATCAACACACGAGCTCCAGTGCTGGGCACGACGCCGCCGTGCCAGACGGTGGGATCGGACCAATTACCGCTACGGATGGCATAGTTCGTTACCTGGTCGTAGCGCACGAGCTGCATCAGCGCGAGGTGCTCTTTTTCGAGTGACGTGCTATCGGCTTTGGGGACAAGCGAGGTAAGGGTTTCGTTTGTTTGCCGATCATTGAGGGTGTCGAGTGAATCGAAGAGGTTGAAGCCTTCGAGCGTGGGCACCTGATTTGTGAGATTCATGACCTGATCGCCGCATTGTAGGAGGTTTACTCCGTTGGCGAACTCGGCCTGCAGTGGAGCGTCAACGTCGGACGGCAGGTACATGGGCATATAGCCCGTTTCGAGGAACCAATCCTGGCCAACGCCGCCGCCGAGCGAATCGGAGACTTGATCATCAATTAGGTGGCCGCCCGCTACGGCCGCGTGTACCGTTGGATCGTCCGCCGAAATCAGGGTCGATGTGAATAGCGCATCGGTTATGGTTTGAACGCGCGTCGCGTATGGAGTTCCGTTCGACCAAGCCGCCGAAATTGCCTGAAGCTTGGTGAGATCGGCATCGTATTCGGTCGAACCGCCGATGAGAATATCGTCGCCATCGCTGCCGGCAAGATTATCTTTACCTGCGCCCCGATTAATACGTCGTTGCCGATTCCACCAACAACTTGATCGATATCATTGCCGCCAAGTAGCAGGTCATTACCGGCGTCGCCGTAAAGCTGATCGTCCCCCTCATTGCCGATCAACAGGTCGTCGCCGTCGCCGCCATAGAGCTGATCATTGCCGGTTCCGCCATCGAGTCGATCATTGCCGGCCCAGCCAGAAAGGTGATCCTGGCCGGCGTCGCCATAGAGCTGATCGTCTCCCTCATTGCCGATCAGCAGGTCGTCGCCGTCACCGCCAAGGAGGTAATCATTGTCGGCCCCGCCATCGAGTCGGTCATTGCCGGCCCAGCCGGAAAGGTGATCCTGGCCGGCGTCGCCATAGAGCTGATCGTCCCCCTCATTGCCGATCAGCAGGTCGTCGCCGTCACCGCCATAGAGCTGATCATTGCCGGTTCCGCCATCGAGTCGATCATTGCCGGCCCAGCCGGAAAGCACATCCTGGCCGGCGTCGCCATAGAGCTGATCGTCCCCCTCATTGCCGATCAGCAGGTCGTCGCCGTCGCCGCCATAGAGCTGATCATTGTCGGCCCCGCCATCGAGTCGGTCATTGCCGGCCCAGCCGGAAAGCACATCCTGGCCGGCGTCGCCGTAGAGCTGATCGTCCCCCTCATTGCCGATCAGCAGGTCGTCGCCGTCGCCGCCATAGAGCTGATCATTGCCGGTTCCGCCATCGAGTCGATCATTGCCGGCCCAGCCGGAAAGCACATCCTGGCCGGCGTCGCCGTAGAGTTGATCGTCTCCCTCATTGCCGATCAGCAGGTCGTCGCCGTCGCCGCCATAGAGCTGATCATTGCCGGTTCCGCCATCGAGTCGATCATTGCCGGCCCAGCCGGAAAGCACATCCTGGCCGGCGTCGCCGTAGAGCTGATCGTCCCCCTCATTGCCGATCAGCAGGTCGTCGCCGTCGCCGCCATAGAGCTGATCATTGCCGGTTCCGCCATCGAGTCGATCATTGCCGGCCCAGCCGGAAAGCTCGATCCTGGCCGGCGTCGCCATAGAGCTGATCGTCTCCCTCATTGCCGATCAGCAGGTCGTCGCCGTCGCCGCCATAGAGGTGATCATTGCCGGTCCCGCCATCGAGTCGATCATTGCCGGCCCAGCCGGAAAGCACATCCTGGCCGGCGTCGCCATAGAGCTGATCGTCCCCCTCATTGCCGATCAGCAGGTCGTCGCCGTCGCCGCCATAGAGCTGATCATTGCCGGTTCCGCCATCGAGTCGATCATTGCCGGCCCAGCCGGAAAGCACATCCTGGCCGGCGTCGCCATAGAGCTGATCGTCCCCCTCATTGCCGATCAGCAGGTCGTCGCCGTCACCGCCATAGAGCTGATCATTGCCGGTTCCGCCATCGAGTCGATCATTGCCGGCCCAGCCGGAAAGCACATCCTGGCCGGCGTCGCCGTAGAGCTGATCGTCCCCCTCATTGCCGATCAGCAGGTCGTCGCCGTCGCCGCCATAGAGCTGATCATTGCCGGTTCCGCCATCGAGTCGATCATTGCCGGCCCAGCCGGAAAGCACATCCTGGCCGGCGTCGCCGTAGAGTTGATCGTCTCCCTCATTGCCGATCAGCAGGTCGTCGCCGTCGCCGCCATAGAGCTGATCATTGCCGGTTCCGCCATCGAGTCGATCATTGCCGGCCCAGCCGGAAAGCACATCCTGGCCGGCGTCGCCGTAGAGTTGATCGTCTCCCTCATTGCCGATCAGCAGGTCGTCGCCGTCGCCGCCATAGAGCTGATCATTGCCGGTTCCGCCAATCAAGGTATCGTTTCCTGAACCACCGGAGACCAATGAACGCACATTGCTCGTGTTTAAGAAGTGATCGTCACCATCTCCTCCCGAAAACTGCACAAGCTCGACGGTCGACTTATCAAACGAGACCCTTGTGGTTGTACCATTGGTGGCGATGCTGACATAGAGATTGGCAGCATCATCCCAAACTTCAACGGCGTCTGTATCGGCCGTGCCTAGGATTACTACGCTTGCTTCGGAAGAATTGAAGTTGATCGGAGTTGCAGAGAGCAATTGGCGTGGTTCGAGACATTCCAGCCGCAGTGTATTTTCGCATCGGTCTCGTGGCCGTCGTTCTCTATGCCTCGAATCGATGTACAACAGTTCGACAATTCTATTCCGTACGCGAGTCCAGAAACTGACATTCATGCGCTGGTCCCTCAACTTGATTCCGATAGCCACGTCAGCGACCAATTGCCAACTCGAATCCCCGGCTAAAATGCCAAGCGGCTTGATACCGAAGAGATTTCATGCGGAACGCTGCATCTAGGCAATAGGTGTGCGAAACAATAAGAACGGTAGAACGAAAGGGCGCAGTACAATGACCGCCAATGGGGCAGCGTAGTTAACGGCCACCGGCGTTCTTCATTTGTCGAACGCATGGTGAACGGGATCCTTCCGTACACCTACTTACGCCTTCGCCTAAGAAAAAAGGCGTCCGAGTTGCTAAACGCTTTAGCGCAAGAAGATTGATCTGCGACCAGATATTTTCCAACAAGAGATTAGAGCAACCTGCAGGAGTAAATCAACCCTAATTGCATGCCAAGTCAACAACCGGAGAAAAAATATCTTCAGCGGATAGTACGCAGCGAGAATTCTAGACTGGCGCGATTGAGCAGGCGGCCGTACTGCGACGAGTCACTGCTATTTCAGTACAGCAATTTGTCGCAGTCGTCTCCTATAAGAGAAGTTATTGAAGGATCGAGAATGCAAACTCAAGTCCTCACGGCTTCACCGCTCTGCACCTTCGAATATTCCTCATGGATCCAACGGTAGGTACGCTCCATGCCGTCGCGGAGCCGAATGCCGGGAGCCCAGCCCAGATACTTCTTGATGAGCATGTTGTCGCTGTTACGGCCGTTCACGCCCTTCGGCGCGGAGAGGTTGTGACGGTGTTTGAGCTCTACGCCCGCGATATCCTCGACCATTTCGACCAGACCGTTGATCGTAGTCAGTTCGTCGCTTCCTAAATTGATCGGTTCCTCGATGTTGCTGTGCATGATCTTGAGGATGCCGTCGATACAGTCGTCGATATACATGAAGCTGCGGGTCTGCTTGCCGTCGCCCCAGATCTCGATTTCATCCTGGCCGGTTTCGACTGCGTTGATGACCTTGCGGCAGATCGCGGCCGGCGCTTTTTCTCGCCCTCCGTCCCAAGTGCCATTCGGGCCGTAGACGTTGTGGAACCGTGCTACCCGCGTCACCAAGCCGTAGTCTTCGCGGAAGTGTCGGCACATCCGCTCGGAGAATAGCTTTTCCCAACCGTAGCCATCTTCCGGCATTGCGGGGTAGGCATCGCTTTCCTTGAGCGGCGTGACTGCTTCGTTTCGCTGCTTATCGGCGTTATAGACGCACGCGCTACTAGCGTAAAAGTATCGACCAACCTTGGCTTCCTGTGCAGCCTGCAACAAGTGAGTGTTGATGAGGACGCTGAGCATGCACAGGGCTTTGTTATTTTCGATAAAGCCCATGCCACCCATGTCGGCAGCCAGGTTATAGACCACATCCACCCCCCGGCAGGCGGCGTGGCATGCCTCGCGCAGCTTGAGGTCGGCAACGACGTTCTCGACGTCTTCGAAACGTTGATACCAGTCGTCGAACGGCTTCACGTCGACGCTGCGAATGTGCGTGTAACCTTCGTCTCGCAGCCGGGCCACGAGGTGTCCTCCGATGAACCCCCCACCCCCCGCCACCAAAACCAGCTTGTCGCTCATTTAAATACCTTTTTTCGATTGAACCGAATGCCATCACACTCAAATGATTCCAGTACGGCAATATTGCGGGCCGTAGAAAGTGCGTAGTTCCTACCACTTCCACTGATATCTGGATGCTTTCTCCATTGTAGCATCATGCACCCTTCAACACCAAGCTATTGGTTCAGTCGGTGCCACGACCAGTACAACCACTAGGGACTGAATCCGATGGCCCCCGGTCGGTAGTGAAAGCACCTCATTTCTTGACACTGTTTTGGGGTACCGCTAGGATTTACAGAGCCGAGAGGCAATTGGCTGATGCCGCTATTCGCCTAGATTAAGCGGGGCAATCGGGGCGATGGAAACGTCACTCTTACGGTCCACAAGCTTTCGGGCACGTAATTGGTCAACCTACGTCTCTGGCCACCCCCGGCAGCCGTGACCCGATAATTTCATCGATTACCTTTTCTGTGATAGCCATTGCTAAGTGCTAGAATTGCGGCACGGCATTGTAACGATATTACTCATGATTCGTGTGCCGAGTTTCGGTCCTCCGGAGCGATTCTCCTGCACGCAAACCATTGCCCGCCGCTTGAGGCAGGCGGCAAGATTCATGACCGACATCTTTTGCAATAGACCAAGAATCGGCGGAGATTGGCCATGGGTCGCAGGGAGGGTTATGCAGGCGCCGATCATCAAGGAGTTCAGGCTGTGAAGACCCAGACCGAAGCGACAGAGGATGATATCGGGACGGCCACATTGAGCGCATCCGGCGTGGGCCGGGGCCTATTCCAATCCCACATGCGCTACAGTCCGACGGCGGACGAGGCCGACGAAAGTAGCGTTCGTTTGGCCGCTGCCGGATGGCGGGCATTCTCGCGCAAGGTTGGCGCTCAATACAGCTTACAGGTCATTCTCAATAGCCTGCCGCTGCTGGCGATGGATATTCTGGCCCTGACCGCGACAATCGCAGCTTGCCGGATCGCGTTCTTTCAGATGGGTATCCTCGTTGGAATGGACGTATCTGCGTGCCTGTTTCCCATCGCGACTGGTTTCGTTCTACTGAATTTCGAGCTAGGTCTCTATCCGGGCGTGCGACTGAGTCCGGTTGAGGAATTGCGGCGATTGGTGGTTTCCGTAACTTGCATGTTTGTCGTCTGGGCGGTTGGAGTAGCCGTCTTAAAGCAATCGCTGGGCATTCAAAGTTGGTTCTTGTTAGTGGTGTATTTCGCCTGCCTCTTCGTGTTGCCCGTTTGCCGCAGTTGGCTGCGCCATTTGCTTGGCAAGTATACGCGCTGGGGCATTCCGGCGCTCGTGTGCGGAGACGAGGCGGCAACCGTCCGCGTCTATCGGTGGCTCGCCGACAATCATCATTTAGGGTTGCGTCCGGTCGGCGTGATTGGTGACCGGAAGACGCTTGATGTCGGTCCCGGCGACTCATGGTACGCCGGGTCGTGGAACGAAACGGAGGAAATCGCGGAAAAACGGCGGGTATTCTGGGCTGTTGTGGTCCCTTCTGAAGATAAGCCAGCCGCGACTTCCTCGCACCTAGCCGACCACCTCTATACGATTCCGCAGGTTCATGTGTTATCCGAGCTGACGGGTCTGCCGGACCACTGGAATCCGCAACAACTCGATGGCCTCACCGGCATCCATTTGCAACAGAACCTGATGCTGCCGCTGCCGCAGTTGACGAAACGCTGCATGGATTTTGCCCTTGCGATTATTGGCGGCCTATTTTTGCTTCCATTGTTTTTCTATTTGGCAGTTGCGGTAAAGCTGTCGTCGCGCGGGCCAATCCTGTACGGCCATAAGCGGATCGGTCGCTACGGCAAGTCCTTTAAGGCCTGGAAGTTTCGCACAATGTTCGAGGATTCCAACTTGGTTTTGGATCAGTACCTGGAAGCCAATCCCGAGTTGCAGGAAGAATGGCAGCGCGACCACAAACTGCGATTTGATCCCCGCGTCACGCGCATCGGACGATTCCTGCGCAAGACCAGCCTCGACGAGTTGCCGCAACTTTGGAATGTGATCCAGGGCGATATGAGCCTGGTCGGACCGCGGCCCATCGTCACCGACGAGATCGTCAAGTACGGCCGCTACTATGGTTTGTACACGATGGTCAAGCCGGGCATCACCGGACTGTGGCAGGTTTCCGGCCGAAACAACACGACCTACGATGAGCGTGTCCAGCTCGACGGTTACTACGTTCGCAACTGGTCGCCGTGGATCGATGTCGTGCTGCTTCTGAAGACGATCCGTATCGTGTTGTGCGCACGGGGTGCATATTGACCGGCAACCTTTATCGGGACAATCGGCCCGGACTGGCGATAATCGCTAACGTGCTGACGCCGTACCGCATCAATCTTCATAGGTTGATCGCGGTGGGTATTCCCGAGTTGAAACTTCAGACGCTCGTGACGCACGGCCCCGATGACTTCGCTTGGGATTTACAGCCGCCCGAATCAATTCATGTCCGCTTTTTTGGTTCCAAAGATGATTCGCCGACTGCCCGCATGTTTCGCAGGCCGATCTCGGAATGGCGAAAGGGCCGGAGACTTATCGAGTATCTGAGGCAAAACGACATTCGGGCCGTCATCATGTCGGGTTATCGTTACATCTCATATCTCCACACGATTCGTTACTGCGGCTTAAACCGTCTCCCATTGTTCGTCAACAACGACAGCAATATCCGCGGCGACCGGCGGCTCTCGGCTACGAAACGACGCGTGAAGAAGCAGCTTTATTCCTGGTGGTTGCGGCGCTCGTCAGGTGTCATGTCAATGGGGGATTATGGCGACCAGTTTTTCACGTACTACGGCGCCGATCCGAGCCGGATATATCGCGTGCCCTGTTGGCCCGATTATGACGCTTTTGCACACGTGAACACCCAACGATTACATCAATTCCGTCAGAAATTCGGATTACTTCCCGACCGGAAGTTTATTCTCTTTAGCGGTCGCCTCGTGGCACTAAAGCGCGTAGACTTGCTCATCGACGCCTTTGCCGCCATCGCTGCCCAGCGGCCGGATTGGGACTTGCTGATCGTGGGCGATGGCGTTTTGCGCGACGAGCTACAGTGCCGCGTACCTGTCTCATTGCGGCAGCGCGTTGCCTGGACTGGCTTTTTGGATGGGCCGGAGATCGCCCTTGCGTATCATGCTGCGGAGGTTTTGGTAGTGCCGAGCGACCGAGACGCGTGGGGACTCGTGGTGCTGGAAGCGATGGCAGCCGGCTTGACCGTGGTCGCCAGCGACGTTGTCGGGGCTTCGCACGAACTGGTAACCGACGGTGTCAGTGGCAGGATTTTTGCAACTGGTGATTGCGAATCGCTAGGGCAAGCCCTCCAGGACGTAACGCACCAAGATCACATCGCGTCGTATAAACAACAGGCAACAGCGGCCTTGCATCAATATCGCCAAAGAGTAGATCCGGTGGCCGAGATTCGCCGGGCTCTGATCAACGTCGGCGTTCTAAAACATTCCGCACCTGAATAAACGATAAATACAAGTTCCCTTCTGTCAAATGCCCCATAGCGACCCACTAGTTCCATTCGGTATTGCCATCATTATTATTGTTGGCTTGTTTATCGCGATACCTTTTCTTCGTCGGAAAAGCGATCTCCTGACCAGTTGGAATACGCTGCTTCTGGGCTTTATCATTTTTGCGGGTCTCGGATCCATTGAGGTAAATCGTGTTCCCTATTTTAGTTTTGAACAATTAAATTGGTTTCAACCTTCCGCGAAGGAAGTGCATTGGTACATGATGGCCGTAACGGCATTCATCGTGACTCTACTGGCCTCCTACTACTTTAATTCACCGGCAAAGAGATTTGCGCAGAAAAGGCTTCGGAATTGGCCCGAGTTGACCGCGCCGCTGACATTTTTTGTACTCGGAATTTGTTTTATTGTCATTGCGGCATCAATTGTTTTTCGGCGCGTTACCTTTGTCGGTCCGGCGACGTTTAATTTGGCGGTGGCAGGGTTACCCGCCGCATGTGTCTTTAGTTTCGCCCTTTGGGATCGAAATCGGCTTAATCCGGGTTGGCTATTTCTCTTTATCGGCGTGTTCGTTTCCGCGGCGGTTTACGCTATGATTGTCAGCGGTGGTCGGCGACTCTTGCTGGCATTGTTTCTTGCACCCTTACTGTATCTTTATTGGAGCCGCGTGCGATATTGGAAGCCGTCGCGGGTGTTGGCGGCGACCGCATTCGCTGGCGTACTGATACTGGCCGTTAGCGTATTGTATTCAAATTTTCGCTTTTACAATGCGCACACACGTGAAAATCGAACGGCCACTGGAGTTCTTTACCAATTGCGTCAGCTTCAGGCAGGGGGTGATGTATTCGATCTGTTTTTAAGAAATCGGCTGAACTATCTTTCGCAAAGTAATGCCCATTATTCGCTGCTGGCGCAAAGGTACATTGCCCGAGGCGAGTTGACTCCCGTACCACTCAATACTTTAAGATTCCTCGTCTGCTACCCAATTCCCCGCAAGATTTGGCCCGGCAAACCCGAAGTGGTTGGATTGACGATGCCTCGTGACGTGGCCCATCTATCCTCGAATTGGGGAATTGGAATCGCCGGTCATGGGGCCTACGAAGGGGGTGTTCTCGCACTGATGTTATACGCCTTCTTATTGGCCTTCGGCGTGCGGATTCTGGACGAACCACTACGACTGCAACCGGCCAATCCGTTTCTCGTCTACATGCAGGCGAGTGCTATGCCTCATTTGGTGGCGATGCCACGCGGTGACCTTGGTATTATGGTGGCCAATGTGGCCCAAAGTGTTTTATTTACTGTTCTCTTGGGATTAGTGTGCCGAGTTTTCTTCGGCACCAGAAAACAATCAGTGACTTTGCCCACCCAGACTCCGGTGCAAAGGGGTTTCGGTCCAGGGCAGCGGGTCGCTCGAATCCCCGGGGCCAGGTTCTGAAGCATTGACGGTTAAGAATCTCTTCGAAGTAACGGTCAAAGACAGCTGCGGCAATTTGCACGCGAACGTTTTTGTCGTGAGCAGCTTTTTTGCCCAATGGCGAGTTCGCTGAAGTGGGCAGTCGGAGCAGTGCAACTATTTGCAATCTTGTCTTAAGCGCAGATCATTCGGCGCTAGGGTTGGAACTCCGCATTCGTGATCGGAACATCGATGCCTAACGACCCTTGCATGTCCGCCTCGGGATCTTCGAAAGTTGTGAGATGCCCTGTCGTGGCCGTTGGACCGCTTCCTCCGCCCGTTACCGGGATGACGCTTGTCACCGCCAAAGTCGTCGAGCGACTGCGGGAATCCGGTCCGGTCAAGATTTTGAACATGACGCCTGGGCCAATCACAACCTGGCTGGTCTTTCGTGCCAAGCGATTTCTGCGCACGCTGGCTTGCTTGGGGCGACTATTGCTGCGCGGCCGCGCCGGAAACACCCGTTTATACGTCACCGCCAATTCAAAGGAGGGACTTTTGACGACCCTCGCCCTGGTAATCGCGGGGCGGCTACTCGGATACCCGGTTTACTTGCATCACCATACATATTTCTATATCGATCGGTACGATTGGCGAATGGCATTGATCGACCGTGCTATGGGCGCACGCGGCGTGCATGTCGTCCATTGTCCGCAAATGGCGGCTGACTTTCGCTCCCAATACGATACCAGGCTCTCTTTCCAGTACGTTGTTCCAAGTATTTTTTCATTGCCGTTGGCGTCGCAGCGCCAGGCAGCAGCGGTGCCGATGCGGCTTGGACACGTCGGAAACTTGTCGCTCGAAAAGGGGTTAGAGCTGGTGCTACAAACGTTACGCGAATTGCTGAAAGCGGGAAGCCAAGTCCGACTCCGTCTGGCCGGCCCTTGTTTCACCGCTGCTGCCGAGCGACTGGTCAATGAGGCGTTGCGAGAGTTTCCCGATCACATCGAGTATCTGGGCCCAGTTTACGGGCGCGAAAAACTTGATTTCTTCAGTGCGATCGATTGCTTCCTGTTTCCGTCGCGCAGCGAATCGTGGGGCATCGTGCTCAATGAAGCTATGGCTGCCGGTGTGCCGGTCATTTCTAGCCGGCACGGCTGTATTTCAACCCAAGTCGGCGAACATGCCGGCCTCGTAATCGACGATCCCAAGGAATTTGTGCCGCGTGCTGTCAAGCAGATCGTGCATTGGATCGGCGATCCAGAAACGTATCGCGCTGCGTCGCTGGCGGCTGTCGAGCGAGCCGATGCTCTTGATCGCGAAGGGGATCTCACGCTCGACCGGTTTGTCGAGCATTTGAGGTCCGCAGAGTCAGAAGTATCGGAATCGCCGGCCAACGTTTAAACAGCGTGTCGTTGTCCGCGCCGGAGAGCTGTGGTCTTGTCGCCCCGGCACGCCGCCAGTGCTACCTTCGCCTTGAACGCACCGCTAAAACTCCGTCGCTTCCGAGCCATCCTCCGAACCTCCTGATAGGCCATCCCACAGCGGGGATTTTATACCTTATCAGGGCGCCCAGTTTTTGGGGTCCACCTCAGTTGCCCCGTTTACCACGCCAACGCAAGGCTGCGGACCGGCTGCTGGAATACGTTGCTTCGCTTCGGGAGATGATTCGCTACCCAGAGTTCCGCGAGCGCGGTTGGCAAATCGGCTCTGGCCCGACCGAGGCCCAATGCAAACTGACCGTCGGTCGCTTGAAAGGTCGCTCGCGGCGCTGGGATCGGCCCAACGCAGCCGCTGTGACTGCCCTCGATTCACTCGAACGGAGCGGTCAATGGCACATTTACTTCCCAAACCCTTCTACCGCCGCCGCTTAACCACCGCCAGAATGTTTGGGCAGACCCGCACGAGGCTGGTATTTGACGCGGCCCCGCCATTAATTCATAATGAAATATCCTAAGCGAAGCCTCTTTTGAAGCCGAAGTGAACCGGATCTACGGTGCCTCTCGGACCGCTTGCGAGGGAGCGGCAGCGTGATCTTTAACAGCTTCACTTTCCTCATCTTTCTCGGAATCTTTCTCGCCTGCTATTTCGCCACGCGTGGAAGCGTCCGTCTATCGGTATGCCTGGCCGGTAGCTACACCTTCTACGGCTGGTGGGATTACCGATTTCTTACGCTCATCATCGTTTCAACGTTGATTGACTATTTCATCGCCTTGGGCTTGAGCGTACGGAGAACCCGAAGATGCGAAGACTGCAAATCACGCTCAGTCTTTGCGCAAATCTGGGCCTCTTGGGTTTCTTTAAGTACTTCAATTTTTTTGTTGTCTCATTTTACCACGTCGCTCAAACACTGGGCCTCGCCGGAAATGTCTCGACGTTGAACATCATTCTACCAGTCGGAATTTCCTTCTATACGTTTCAGACAATGAGCTACGGCATCGACGTGTACCGCAAAGAAATACGCGCGAACACAGCCTACTGCGATTCGCAACCTTTGTGGCTTTTTTCCCGCAACTTGTCGCTGGGCCAATCGTGCGAGCGCGTGATTTCATACCCCAGCTCTACGTGGACCATCCTTTTGATTGGGAGCGAACGATCTCCGGCATTGGACTGGTGCTCGTCGGCTATTTCAAAAAAATCGTGATAGCGGACGGTGCAGCTTTGGTTGTCGATCGTGTGTTTGCCGATCCCTCGTTACAGTCGTCGCTGAGTCTGATAATTGGAATTGTGCTATATGCGTTCCAGATCTATTGCGACTTTTCCGGTTACTCGGATATCGCCATTGGGTTGGCCCGAATTATGGGTTTCGATTTCCCTGTCAACTTCCTAACCCCGTATATTTCTACGAGCTTCAGTGAATTCTGGCAGCGCTGGCATATCTCACTCTCGACGTGGCTGAAAGACTACCTATACATTCCGCTGGGCGGGAACCGTCATGGTAGGTTTAACACGTACCGCAACCTCATGATTACCATGCTGCTCGGAGGGCTCTGGCACGGCGCCGACTGGAAGTTCGTTATTTGGGGCGGACTTCATGGTACGTATCTTGTGCTCCAACGCTTCACCGGCGCTTTCTGGCATCGCATTAAGTATGCTCTGCGTTTGCCCAATTGGCTTAACGACGCAATACTTGTGATACTCGTCTTCTCTCTCACCTGCGTTGCCTGGTTTTTCTTTCGGGCGGATTCGGCGGCCGACGCCTGGAAAATGCTGACGCGAATTGTCAGGCTGGAAGATTTTCGCTTGGCATCAATCCGAAATCAAATATTAGTTGCCAAATCGTTATTCGTTATCATGCTACTCCTAGTCGCGGAATCTGCGAATCGGCGATTTAACCTCCGCAAGCTTCTGCTGGGATCTCCTGCCTTTTGTGTCTTGGCGTTCTCCGCACTCCTCTGGTCGATCGTATTGTTCGGCGTCTTTGGGAACAACCAATTCATTTACTTCCAATTCTGAGCACCTTGCCATGAATCGCTGGGGAATTATTTTCCTTACAATCGTTACTTTTTTCGTCGGCGATCGACTTGGGGCCTACGTTTTGGAAAGATTGCTCTACAGAAGCCCGCAGCGTTTTCCATCGATGTACGAAGGAAATTTTGACGCGGATGTCGTTTGTATTGGAAATTCTCGCGGGCTTTATGGGTTTGATTTGGAGCTGGTTAAAGAGCGTACCGGCCGACCAATAGTGAACCTCAGCCACAACGGGATGACGCCGCGGATTGCCCGCGCAATCTTCGCCGATTATCTGGCCCACAACCGAAAACCAAAAACTCTCATCGTCGAACTATCCTTCCTGACCTCGCAAACTTCTTCCGCAACAGTCCTCGACTACAAGCCATTCTGGAATCGATCCAAACGCTTGCGAGAGCTTGGCGAAATGTTTAGCAGCGATTCTATCATCGCGTGCAGTCTTCTGCATCTCTATCGATATAACAGCGAGATGTACTTTCGCGCCATTTACTACTGGCTTCGCGGCAAGAGCGATCAGAACGGCTTCATGAACTTTCAAATAACTTCCGATCTCATCGCTGAAACTGAAGAATTGCAGCCGTTTCGTCTGCAAATTGATTCGGAGGAGCTCGCGGCACTGAAAGAATTGATCCAAACTGCGCGCGAGAGTGGCGTGACTGTCCGACCGGTCTTGGCACCGTACTTTCCAGCTTATGCTAACCGGATCACTAATTTGGACGATTTTCTAGCGGAGTTCACTCGAGCAACTGGCCTGGGTGCGATCGATTGTTCGCGCGAGAATCAGTCCAGCCACTTTGCCGATCGCGTGCACATGAACCGTTCTGGTGCACAAGACTTTACGAAATCGCTGATCCAGCAGGGTGCTTTCGATTAGCAAAACCGGTCGATGCCCCGATTAACGTACGGCATGACGACTCCGTTCATGACCAAAAAATGCCGCAACGGCCCCGTTTTTGTCGCTCATGGGCGCTTGCGACAAAGACAAAACTGAAATGGCGCGAATCGGCGAAGAGGCCCGCGGCGGGAAGCACGGTCGAGGATATAAACCACTGGCAGCACCGGATATTTGTACAACGCACGCGGCACGTGAACATGCCCAACCTGCTGCACGCACTCTAATCCCGCCTCGGCGATCCAACGCCGCATTTCCGTCGGGCGTTCCCACCGCGAATAGACAGCTTGCGCAATCGCCTTGCGGCGCTGTTGATCCTTGTGCAGCCGGCCAGTAGAAGCTGTGCAGATTGGCATGGTTGAACAGCAGCGTCGCGCCGGGCCGGGTCACACGCGCCAGTTGTTGCAACGCATCGCCCGGTCGCTCCAAATGGTTGAATACGTTGAGCGATATCGTGTGATCGAAGGAATTGTCCTCGAAGGGCAATTCGTAAATCGATCCCTCGACATATGCCTCCACACCATCACCGGCTCCGGCCTCGACAATTTTCTGCCGGGCTTCAGCCAGCATTTGCGGTGAAATGTCAGCCAACGTTAACCGATTATGCTTTTGCAATAAGGGTATAGAGAACCTCGCGGTACCCGACCCGACCTCCAATATGGAGCCATTTTGCCAATCAGCGCACAGCGATTGCAGAATCAATTGTTGGGCACGATTCGTGAACGCACCACCTTTGCTGGCCCAGCGTTGGCGATCATACGTCTTGCTATCGACGTTGTAAAACGAGCGGTTCGACGATTCGCCGATTGGTGCGCCGTCTGTCACGATGTGATCCTCCGGTAGACTGCTTCTTGAGCATTGAAAATCGAGACTGGGCAAAAATGCTCTTGCACGTAGGCCCGAGCGTTGGCTCCGGTTCTAAGTCGCAGTACCTTGTCCGCGAGAAAATCGCGCATCCCGGCCGCGATCGACGCATCATCGTGCGGATCCACCAACCGTCCCACGTTGTTCGACACAACTTCGGGCATCCCGCCTACATTCGAGACGACGACCGGTTTGCCGCTGGCCATCGCCTCCAACACGGCCATGAAGTAATCCGACGGTCCATACGAATTCAGGAACGGCGCCACCAACAGGTCGCATGCTTGCATCAGCGCCGGCATGTTGTTCACGATTCCCTTTTGGATTATGCAGGAATCCAACTTCAAATCATGGACCGCCTGCGCAAATTCGCAAGATCGGTGTCCGACGCAGTATGCTTCAGTTCCGTCGTAATGATAACTTTGATATTGGGAAATTCGTGCCGCAATCGATGAATTGCCCGCAGCATGCCGATAGCGTTTTTTTGCGGCTTGGCGTTGCCGACAAAGAGCACGACCATTTCGTCGTCGGCGATCCCCAATTCCCGTCGCGCTGTCTGCCCTTCAACCGGGTGCGAAAACCGCTCCGCGTCTAGCGCGGGACGAATCACCTCCACATCCCGAATTCCATAATCGGCCAGTGACGTGGCCGTGTTGTTGCTGACCGCGCCTCGCCAGTCGAGGCCATTCGCCCAGCGCTTGATCAAGGCGTGGACAATGGGAAGCCGCCATCTGCCAGTTGGCGCAATCGGACAATACATCGTGTGAAGCGTGGGCAATCCCACTTTCGACTTAAGTCGGCCCGATATCAGATAGTAATCGGCAAATCCACTATGAACGTGCACAACATCAAAGTCATCGCGGCGCTGCCTCACCCATTGGACGGCCGCTCGGCAAAGCGTGAGGCCAAATCGCACAGTTCGCGTTTTCGCGTGGGCAAACAAGCTGTAAGCCGTCGGACCATCGCTGATCTCGACCGGACCACAGTGACCTCCGATGTACGATAAAATGGTCACTTCTTCGCCGGCTTGATGCTGCGCCAATGCAAGTGACATTACGCACGAAGCATGCCCCCCAACTACCGTACGGCCGCCAAAATACGGGAACTGCGGAGTGATGTGCAGTATCCGCATAAATCGTATCGATCCCGCATCGAATTCCAGAAACTCAATGGCCGTGTAAGACTAAAGCTTACACCATCCGTTGGAGTGCGTCCAATTGGCCGAACCCAACCAAAGCCTTCTTCAACGCACGGTATTCGCGTTGCAACCGAATGATTTGATTTGTTCGCGGGAGGTAAATCAATTGTTGTTATCGGATGTCTGTTGTTGCCTCGATCACAGCCTGGATGGCAGTAATACCGAACCGCTTTCTGAACGAGGTTCGAGAACGTCAAGGCGATTGAAAATTTGGCCTAACATGGACGATGTCTTGTATGTCAACACTTCGGCTTCGGTCGTGCCTCGGTCGGCAAGAGAGCATCTAGGATTTGTCGCATCGGCGAAGAATTTGCAGCGGCCTACCGGGGGGGCACTACACGCTCTCGAATAAAGCTGAACTGGTAGGGGATGACTGCACGGAAAAAGTAGTCCCATAGCAACCGTCCGCTCAAAACGACCAGTGACTATCCCGCAAAGCTCCGAACAATTTTATGGACTTTCCTGGCAAAATCATATAAATTAGATGATGATATGGTGCTCGCTCCTTCACGTCAGTTGAAGGCCAGGGAACAGACTTCTGCCTGATAGCATGACCGACATTCGTCTTCCCATCTTGATGCTCTTTACAGCTGCTCGTATCTGAAGGTGCCATTCAAGATGGACAATAATGACATCAGCAGACCAAACATAATGCAGCGGAGCACGCAAATTGGCGTCGCCTTGTTGTCGTCCACTGCAATATGGTTGTTCTCCTGCGCCCGCTCAGGCACTAATCGTGGCGGCGACCGGCACGACGGTGAACCCCGCAGCCTATCCCGACTGGACGCAGGGCGATCCAGGATGGGCGAATGTAACCGAAGCTGGCTCCAATTACGTTTATCTTGGCGACCGGTGGATTTTATCCGCTCGGCACGTCGGCGTCAGCGACGCGATCTTCGGTACCGGCACGTTTACGCCGATTGCCGGTCAGGATTACGTGATTCACAATCCGCCGCCAGCGTTAGCCAATGGACTTTCGCTTAGCACGGAAACCGATTTGCGGCTAATTCGCCTTAACGCCGACCCGGGGTTGCCAGCACTGACGATCGCATCGCAGTCGCCGCCGAATGTCGGCGCGATTGGCTCGCAGATTATGTTTGTGGGGCATGGTCCGACGCGACTTGCATCCGAAACGAACTGGCAGGTGAATCAATCCGATTCTAAGAATTGGATCTGGACGGAAGTGCCCAGCGGCGGCAACTATCACGGCTACAAGACGACCGGCCCGTCCGTCAAGCGGTGGGGAACCAACCGCTTAGCCAGTCCTGCCGACCCGATATATCAAAGTGTCTTCAATGGCACTCTGAGTAATACCACCGCCGTGCAGTCGATCAAAGGCGGTGATAACGTCACCCGCGATGTGATTTCCATGCTGACGTTGTTTGACCAGCAGGGGCAGAACGGCGCCTTGTCGTTCGAATCCCAGGCCGTATCTGGAAACTCAGGTAGCGCCGTCTTCTACAACAATGGAAGCCAGTGGCAATTGGCGGGCATCGTCAATACGGTTCTTACCTACAACAATCAATCCACGTTATGGGGTGTGTACACCGACGCGACAACCTTTGCCGACCTGTCGTACTACAACAAACCGTATCAAGGAAGTATTTGCGACGTCATGAAGAGCTGCGGAAACTACTCGATCGTCGGCGATGTGAATCTCGATGGCAGTGTTTCAGGTGATGGAACTGGGCCGTCGCAAACCGACGACGTGACCGCTTTCGTTGCTGGGTGGAATTTTGATAACGGCGCTGGCGCTGGTGACTACAACTCCTGGACGCATGGCGACATGAATCACGACGGCAAGACGGATGCCAATGACTTCTTCTTGTTCCGGGGCGCGCTAAGCGGGCAGCCTGGCGCCGCCGCTCTCAATACGCTTTTTGCCGGTCAATTGCCGTTCGACGGCGACGCCAACGTCGTGCCGGAACCCCTTGCCGTCAGCCTTGCATTGGTAGCCTTGGTGCTTTTTGCGTTCGGCAAAAGGCGCGTCTGGCCTTCCTGTTGGGCTAGAGTCATAGTGCTGTTGTTTGAGGTAGTCCTCAAAAGCAGGACAACTGATGCCCGTACGGCACACCGGCTGTTCGATTCCGCAGTCGCTTTATAGTTCTTTCGATGGTGCGTGCATCTCTGTCTAGAATTCACAATGCGAATTATTGTTCACGACTACGCGGGACATCCATTTGAGGTGCAGCTTAGCCGCGAATTGGCCGCTCTCGGTCACCATGTGTTGCATCTCTATTGTGAATCCACGCATACTCCGCGGTGCCTTGAGCCGCTCGAGGAGCGACCCCAGCACATTCGATATCTGTGGGGTTGGACTTTCGGAGACAATCCCCAAAACGAACTTTTTTCGGAGGTTCGAACTCGAGTCGGAATACGCTCACAAGCTTCTTGCCGTCTGCGACCAATTTCAGCCCGCGGCGGTCCTCTCTGCAAACACGCCGTCGATTCCAGAGCATCGTTTGGCCCGCTGGTGCCGGCTCGGAAATGTCCGATTATTTTCCTGGATCCAAGATATCTACGGTTTGGCAGCTTACCGCCTGCTAAGTAAGAAATTGCCGGTCATCGGGCATATCGTGGGCCAATACTTCATTAGGCTCGATAAGTGGTCCGCCCGTCATAGCGCGGGGCTCATCGTGATCAGCGAGGACTTCCGCGAAGTATTTCGCGGCTGGGGAATCGAAAAGTCACGGATTCACGTCATTCACAATTGGGCGCCGCTGGATGAAATGCCACGGCGGCCTCGCGAAAACGATTGGTCAGATCGCAAGATTTTGGCATCGGTCTACGATTCCTATACGCGGGAACGTTGGCGATGAAGCACAATCCGGCCCTGTTGATGGAATTGGCACGCACACTTGAACACCCTGCGAGGGGCGAACTGGTAGTGGTTTCAGAAGGGCCTGGCGTGGAATGGCTTTCAGCACAGGCTGCCGCGCAAAAGATAAAATCGTTGCGATGTATGGGCTTTCAACCGTTCGAGTCCCTACCAGATGTACTGGGCAGCGCGGAGTCCTGGTCGCCATCCTTGAGGCCGACGCAGGCGTTTTTAGCGTTCCGTCGAAAGTCCTCAGCTACTTTTTCACGGCCGCCCCGTACTGCTGGCGGTCCCCAAGGAGAATCAGGCCGCCAAACTCGTCGTGCAATCACACGCGGGATTGGTCGTCGAGCCGAACGACATCGCCGGCTTTTGTTCCGCGGCACGACAACTCATTGATTCACCGCAACTCCGCGACCAGTCAGGTGAATCCGCTCGCGCATATGCAGAAGCGAATTTCGACATTCACCGCATCGGCAAACAATTCGAGGCCATCCTCGAAAGTGGGAGCTTGCCACCAAGCTCGCCGGTAGAACCAGTGTAAGCGCGGCCTTTGTCGAGATTTCAGCCTGTTCCGAGCAGCTTTCCGAAAAAGCTTTCGGATCTTTAGGCAGGTCGCCTAATATCGCTTTGCTGGCGGAGAAGCACTCGGCGATCCGCCACGCGACCGTGACCAAATCGCCAGTCGAGGTCTCGGCATATCGTCGCTTGATTTCGGCGATTGCCAAGTGGTCCTGAGCGTAGCCGAGCAGCGAGGTCTCGGTGAGATTTGATACCGCTGGGACCGTCATAGCGAAGTAAAAACCCTCTCCCTCTGGGAGAGGGCAGGGTGAGGGAATCTTGGCTTTCGACGCTCCACCCTCCCCCCCAATCCTCTCCCAGAGGGAGAAGAAGATAAAGCAGCGCCTCTGTCGATGAGAATAATGTCGGCCGCCCCAGGCCGCCGTTTCTAAACGCCCTCAAAAATTGCACGACTGGCCAGCTCTCGCACCAAAACTGTCGTAC
>CAWDMH010000020.1:0-203921 GCA_963803365.1 uncultured Planctomycetaceae bacterium | reverse complement strand
GTTTTATAACGTCGACATCGACACGCGGCGGAATTATATGGTCTATGGAGGCTTGCAGGACAACGGCAGTTGGGGAGGCCCTTCTCGAAGTGCTTCGACCCCAGGACCGGTCAATTCGGATTGGATCAGCGTTGGCGGCGGAGACGGATTTGTTTGCCAGGTCGATCCGACGAATCCCGACGTGATCTTTACTGAAAGCCAAAATGGCGCCATCGGACGATACGACCTAAAGACGGGCTCCCGATCCGGTGTCTCGCCGCGTCCGCCACAAGGTACGCGGTATCGCTTCAACTGGAAAACCCCGTTTGCGCTGAGTCCCCAGAACTCGCACATTTTGTATTCGGTCGGCAATTACGTTTTTCGTTCGATGTCAGACGGGGAACGCATCGGTGCGATCTCTCCAGAAATCACCAACACCGATCAAGGCAGCGGCAGTGCCATCGCACTTTCACCGTCGCAATATGGCGTGATCTATGTCGGCACGACCGACGGGGCGCTTTGGGCCTCCAAAGACGACGGCGCGAACTGGACGCCGATCTACGTCAAGAAGGAGGAACCCAAGCCGGCCGACGCAAACGCCAAGGAAAATCCGGCGGCCAGTGAAAAGCCCGAGGCAGGCGCCGAGGGTAACAAGAATCCTCCGGCGACTTCCGCCAAGCCCGCCAAGGCCAGCGAATTGGCCGGCGTCTGGAACTGTGAGTACTCCGGGGACGCCATTCCAGAATCGCAGCGAAGCTTCAAATTTGAAGTCGCCGTCGACGCCGAAAACAAGATCAGCGGCATCCTGACTTCACCGCGCGGTGAATCGGAGATTGAAAGCGGATCGTACGATCCGGCGACTGGCAAGCTGGTGTTGGAAGGCAAGAACGAGCGAACGACATTCCAGATCAATTCCACGCTGACCGATCGCGCCACGATGTCTGGCACGATCGCATTGGGACAACGGGCCGAGCTTGAGTTTACTGGGCACCGCGCACGGATTCACCTGAATCGTCCAACTCCCAGAAGACACAGCCTTCGTCGGACGCGGCCGATCGCAATGGTTCCGCCAATGAAAACGGCGGCGCATCAAAGGCGTCGGCGGCTGTAGGTCGTTGGAAAATTGACACCGGAGTCTCGGACGAACACAGTCCGTCGACGGTTGTACTTCAAATTGAAGCCGCCGGCGATGACAAACTATCCGGATCGATGGAAGTCGATGGTCAGAAGCTCGACGCCAGTGAAGTCTTTTTGGATTCGGCTACCGGCAAACTGCGAATGTACGCCGGCAATGACCAACACGATTACGAGGTCGTTGGCGAAATCAATGACGCCACGATCAGCGCACAAATCAATGTGGATTTCGGAGCCAGCGTTCAAAGCGCCCAGGGCATTAGGTTGGACGGCGTGAAGCGGGACAGGCAATCAAAGACCGGGGAAATTCCCACGGCGAACCGCCAGGAGCCAACTCAGGACGAGTCACCATCGAAGCCCCCGAAGTCAGATGCCCCGTCGGCTTCGGATACCCCGTCGGTTTCGGCGGGGGAACAGCCACAAGCTCCGCCTGGAGAGTCTCGTCCGCGGAATCGACGACGACGCGGTGATTTTGCGGGTCGGCGGCCGGGACAGGCATCGGATCAGCCCGGCAGCGAAAGGTCCGGACAATCTTCGGCAGCGAATAACGCACAAGCCGCCGCCAATCAAGAACCTGCACCGGTTGACCCGAACGACAAGCTCTCGGGGACCTGGCACGGTGAGTTTAGCGGCGCAGGCAATTTTCGAGGAAACGCAGCCGGTTTCGACCTCGTTCTGAAGCGAGACGCCAAACACAACATCACCGGTTCAATGTCGACCGGACGCGGCGATACGCAGATTACCGGTGGTACTTTTGACGAGGAGACCGGCGCGTTGCATTTGGATGGCGAAAATGAATTTTCCACGATGGAGATCAACGCCAAATTGGAAAATGGAATTCTTAAAGGATCGTTCACTGCCGGAGGCGGGCGATTTGAGATCCAGTTCGAGGCGAGTCGGGGCGGCAACCAGACCGCCAATCTTCCCAAGGGAGACCCGCTGGAGAAGCTGGTTCCCGGTCCGCGCTGGGTGAGTTCTTTGTCGGCTCACCGATTTGCTCCGGGGCGAGTCTACGCCACGCTCGACGGCCACCGCAGCGACGACGACGCGCTCTACGTGTTTGTCAGTGAAGACTACGGAGCCACATGGCGGAGCCTCAAGTCCAATCTGCCAGACGCCGCCGGCTCGGTGCGCGTGCTGCGGGAGGACGTCATCAACGAAAACCTGCTATTCCTGGGATGTGAATTCTCTGCCTGGGTCTCGATCGACCGCGGTCAGTCGTGGACGAAAATCAGTGGATTGCCGACCGTGGCGGTGCACGAGTTTGCCATTCATGAAACCGCCGGCGAAGTCGTCGCGGCGACGCATGGCCGCTCGTTGTGGATCGCCGATGTTTCCTGGCTGCGACAATTGACGCCGACCGATCTCGCATCGGGCGATCGATTGCTCAAGCCGAACTCAATGGTCCGATGGTTCCGGGAACCGACCCGCGGCAGTAGTGGCACTCGACGTTTTGTCGGAACGAATCCGCCCAACGACGCAACATTCGCTTACGTGTTCAACAGCAACGCCAGCCAGGTGGAACTCGTGGTGCGCCGTCCCGACGGCACGCGGCTCAAGACGCTGACGGGTTCGACCGAACGCGGTTTGAATTTGGTGCGTTGGGATTTCTCCGTCGGGGATACACCGATCGGTGGACGCGGTCGGCGTTTCCGTGGCAACGCTGCACGGCCTGGCACTTACGTTGTCGACTTCGTGATCGACGGCTCTTTTCGTCAAGCCGAGACGTTGGAAGTGTTGGCCGATCCAACCAAGCTGGATGTCGAGGTCGCCGAACAACAAGGCGACGATGTACAGTTCGACGAGGAGGAGTTGGAAGAGTTTCTTGAAATGATGGGTGGCGGCGAGAACGAGTAAGTTCAACATCGGTGATTCGCTGCTTGCCGAGTCCGTTCTCGTGGATGCTTCGGTGCGATCTGAAACGGCGCACAATGGAGTTTTCGCGCGAATCTCATCAAATCCTGGGGAGATTGATCGCTTCGGCCGGGTGAATCGAGGATCACCTGCTGTAGGTCGGGCAGTCTGTGCCCGACTTTTGATGGCCAAAAATGGCCTTCCCAAGTGACATGTGCCCACTAACACCGCGTGCGACGGCGCTCACCTGCGACATTTTGACCGGCGGCTGGTGACTCGTTCATCCGCTTTGATTTGGGTCGAAAATCAGACGCTTTTTTGCGTTTTTTGGCGGCGTAGCGTGATTGACAGGTAGTTTCACATAAATACAATGCGCGTGTTAAAATCGGGGGGGACCGCCATCGGAGCGACTCACGAACGCTTTCAGTCGAACGCCGTTAGTGCAGCGATTGTGACCTCATTTCGTTGTGATCCCTTTCACGGTGCAAAGATCCTGTTGGCTGATCTGTGTGTTCATGCGTTTGGAGTTGTTCGGGGCTGTTGTCCGGAATAGATGTCTGGGGGGACGTGATGTCCGATAGGCAGTGATGTCCGGTGGTCAGTGGCCCGTTTCAAAAGTAAAGTTAGGTTCACTTCGATTCGAATCTTTGAGGAGGATGTGTACATGGTTCAAAAACTGACAAAGGCATTTGCTCTGGTCTGCGCCGTAGCAGTCGCCGGCGTCGCAAATGCCGACTATCCATGTGGCTGCGGCCAAATGGGGAGCCCATGCGGTAGCCCTTGTGGCTCGGCCTGTTGTAGTCCGTGCGGGGGTGCCGCAGAATTGCGGCTGTGGTTCCACGATTCAATACCAGACCCAGACCGTCTACGTAAACCAATTCGTCACCGAAATGCGAGCGGTCACTCGCACTCGGTACCGTACCGAAACGCGGTCGCAGAACTATACGACGCTACGTCAGGTTCCGGTGACCCAGCAATGCACACGCACGGTAACTGTTCTGGTTCCACAGCAACAGTCGCGAACCGAGAACTACACGGTTTGCGTTCCTTACACCGAGAACATCGAGCAGCATTACACCTGCGCGGTTCCAGTGACGACCCAACAAACTCAATCGTATACGGTAAACGTTCCCTACCAAGAGCAGGTCCCTCAAAACTACACGGTTTGCGTTCCTTACACCGAGAACGTAACTCAGACGTACACCGTCAACGTGCCCTACACGGAAATGGTCCCGCGTTCCTACAACGTGACGGTTCCTTACACCGAAAACATTGAACAAGCGTATGCGGTCAATGTCCCGTATACGGAAATGATCAACCAGCAATACACCGTTTGCGTTCCATACACCGAACAAATCGCACAGACCGTGACGGTGATGGTCCCCGTGCAACAGCAGCAGACGGCGACGCGGGTAGTTTGTCAGCCATATACCGAAACGCAATACCGGACGGTTTGCCGTGACGCCGGTCATTGGGAAGTGCGTCAGGAGTCGGTTCCGGTTTCGACCGGATGTGGATCCGCCTGCGGCGGTTGCGGCGGTTGCTCGTCCTGCGGCGGCTGCGGCGTAGCGATGAACACCCCTTGCGCGTGTGGCCCCAGCTATCAAGTGGTGCAGCGCCGCGTTTGGGTTCCGAACCCGGTTCAACAACAAGTTCCTTATACCGTGACTCGATACCGTCAGGTTCCGCAACAATACGCCTACAACGTGACGGTCCTTCAACCTCAGCAGCAAACGCGAATGGCCAACGTGACGCGATATCGCAATGAGACGCAAACTCGTCAAGTTGCTGTGCAACGTTGCCGTCAAGAAACCCGCACGCGAACGTTGGCGGTGAATCGGTGTCGCGTTGAGACTCGCACCTGTCAGGTTCCAGTCACCCGTTGCCGCACCGAAGCCCGCACTTGTCAGGTTCCGGTGACCCGCGTGCGACAAGAAACCCGTACCTGCATGGTGACCGTCAATCGTTGCCGGCAGGAAACTCGAACGCGAACGATTCCGGTTGTGACTTACCAGAACCAGGTTCAGTCGCCACGATCGCGGTTCAACGCGTCCGCAATGAGCAGCGTACCCGCCAGATCAATTGCACCGTGATGGTTCCGACGCAACATCAACAAACCTACAACGTCACGAGTTATCGTTGCGAGCCACAAGTTCAAACGCAGACGTACACGGTATTAGTTCCTGAAAACTATACGGAACAAGTGCCGGTGACGGTTTGCCATCGCGTCGCCAAGACGATTCAAGTGCCTGTGTGCATCCCGCAAGGGTGCGGATGTGGCGGCGCGGCCACCAGCGGTGGCAACTACGCCGGATGCGGCGGCGGCTGTGGCGGCGGCTGTGGCGGCGGCTGTGGCTGTGGCGGCGGCTGTGGAAACGCCTGCGGATGCGGTTCTGCCGATTATGGTTGCGGGGACAGTTGCGGCACTGCCTGTCGCAACCGTCGATTCCGAATCCTGGGTCGGCCACGAGGCTAAGGTCAGGCTGCCGAGACTTCGATCGTTTTAGTAGCCATCGAAGATCGTTGTTACCATTCAAGGAGCGTCATTTCAATGACGCTCCTTTTTAATTGGTCGACGAGACTACTTGGTCGCTGATTATGCTTGATCGCGTTGGACGCTGTTGATGCTTGGTCGCGTTGGTCGCTGTTGATTGTTAATCGCGGCCGGAGTGAACCACGCCGCTCACGACGGGCTCGTTGGCTGTAGACCGGGCATCGGTGCCGTACGGTAAATGAGCCCGCCCCCACGTCGCCCTGGAAGTTGTCGTTAGGTTTCGCTAAGATATCCAGTCGGCAAGCCAAGCACCCGTAGCTCAATTGGATAGAGCATCGGTCTACGGAACCGAAGGTTACAGGTTCGAGCCCTGTCGGGTGTACTGACTGAATCTTTTAACGCGGCAAATCACGTGTTTGCTGCTCTGATTCAGTTGAACCGACCTTCGTTTTTTTGGTCCGAAGGTTCCCCTGACATTGGAGCACTCTATGGCCGCGAAGAAAACATCTGAGACTAAGGTTACCGCCGGCCAATATGTACGGATCCGACTGGCTGATCGACTCTTGGAACCAACGATGTTGACGATGTTCGTAGAGGGCAGCAAGGCGTTCTGCACGGTTGCGAGCAAGTCCGGATTTGAATTCCCGGTTTACGGACCAATTGAAGTCGGCTTGCTCGAAGTCGTTCCAGCGCCGACGATACCGCACGTTCCGACAGCGACCGAAATTGCCGAACGGTCCAGGACTCGACCGACTCAATTGACTCGGCGGGACGCCCTATTCAGATTAGGAGTCGACGCGAATGTCGATTCTCTTTCCGATGCCGTACATCTGTGGTCTAATCGTTGCTGGTACAGTAAGCGTTCACGGGTTGCCAATGCGTCGCCCACGTGTTTAGGGGGTCAAGCACATTTTCGGCGGCTCAGGCGACATTCTGGTACCCATAATTGGGCCGAAAATGAGCCAGGCCCCGGCTCGTGAACTGTTACTGGTACCAACGCGAGCGAGACGCTTGTCAGGTTTTCAGGCAGGATGTTTCGACGGTTTACGCTTACTGCTTCGCGGATTGTCTTGAATATTAAATACCACGGGTCTGTGATAGATTGCCAACGTGTTCTGGGGACTTTTGAAACGGCTTCACGAGCAGCGGCTGGTGGTGGTGGTCGTGGTGCTGCTGTGTTTGTTGATCGCGCATCCGATATTCGAGTCGTGGAGAAACGCCCGCGTCTACTACCACGTGATCTTTGACATTGTGTTGGTGGCGTCGCTTTTTGCCGTGAGCCAATCGCGGTTGACGTTGATCCTGGCGACGGTGCTGGGGCTGCCGGCCTTTATTCTATTCTGGGCGTCCGAGCTTCCCGGCGTCCATCAAGTGTTTTCGGCGGCGTTATTCGACGGCGGGCGGCATTTCTTGATGGCCGGATTCATGAGCGTTATCGCATCGTTCATTTTGTGGTACGTGATGCGAAGCGAAAAGATCACGATCAACATCTTGTGCGGCGCGATCAGCGTCTATCTGCTGATTGGATTGATTGGCGGCCTGGTGTATTCCGGGCTGGCTCACATCGATCCGAATTCGTTTCAGTTTTCCGAGGCCTTGAAACGCAATGCGTCGGGCAAGCCGATCGACTGGTACGAGCGATCCAGCTTGTTATTGTATTTCAGTTTTGTCACCCAATCGACGCTCGGCTATGGAGATATTCGGCCGATCACGGCGTCCGCGCGAACGTTGAGCGCGATTCAAGCGATCCTGGGCCAGATGTACTTGGCGGTCCTGATTGCCCGGCTGGTCGGGTTGCACATTGCCGTCAATGCCGTCAACAAGCATTTCGACTTGAAATCGCCAAAGATTCCTGGACCCAAACTCGAGCCCAGTCCGATGGCCGCCGCGGAAACTCCTCCGGCGGCGGAAAGGACTCGTGCCGACGATACCGACCGCGACGACCCCTAGCGGCTGCACGGCCAATCGTGTCGATCAGATTCGCAAACTGGCTGTAGGACGATCGACATCGGCGCCAACTTTGGGAGGGGGATTTGAACTCGGTCGGCGTTGTGGGGTAATCTATGTGGAACGAATTGAACGTAACCGATGAGTACCCTGATGACTGTTAGCACCAAAACGTTACCTCTGCTTCCGGCCGAACAATTGGCAGCCGATTCCCGAATTGCTCAAGCCAAGCGGCTGCTGATCGACGCGGTACGGGAGCACTCGGCGGCGATCCGGCGGATTCAATCGGCGGACCCTGCCCGCGCCGAGCCGTATCGCCAGATGTTGGAAGCGTTTGGACAACTACGGGGAGGCAATCTGTATTTCCCGTATCTCTCCAGCGGGCTTGGGAACGGGCCCTTTGTCCAATTGGCCGACGGCAGCGTGAAACTGGACTTTATCACGGGGATTGGCGTCCACGGGTTTGGACATAGCGACGCGCGGCTGATCGAAGCCGGTGTGGACGCGGTCGTCAACGACACTTTGATGCAAGGCAATCTGCAACAAGGGACAGAGACGATAGAATTCGCAAAGCTATTGGTCGATACCGCCAACGAGAGCGGCGCCCAATTGAATCACTGCTTTGTGACATCCAGCGGGGCGATGGCCAACGAAAACGCGTTGAAGATTGTCCTCCAAAAAAATGCGCCGGCCCATCGCATCTTGGCGTTTGAACATTGTTTTGCCGGTCGAACGTTGGCGCTGGCGGCGCTGACAGACAAGGCGAGTTATCGCGTTGGCATTCCCAGTGTTTTAGACGTCGACTTGTTACCGTTTTACGACGCCACGCGCCCGGAGGAGAGCACCCGAGCGGCCGTCAAACAATTGCGCCATCACATCGCCAGGTTTCCAAAGTCGCACGCCTGTTTGTGGCTGGAATTGATTCAAGGGGAAGCCGGGTATTGGCCGGGTACTACCGACTACTTTAAGGCCTTGATCCACATTGCGCGGGAGAACCACATCGCGGTCATCGCGGACGAAGTGCAAACGTTCGGGCGGACGTCGCGGCCGTTTGCCTTTCAACACTTCGAATTGGATTCGCTGATCGACATCGTCACGATCGGGAAAATCACCCAGGCGTGCGCGACGCTGTTCCGTAGCGAGTACAAACCGCAGCCCGGTCTCATCAGCCAGACGTTTACGTCGAGCAGTTTTGCGATTCTCGCCGGCCAAACGATATTGCAAGGCTTGATCGACGGCGGACATTTCGGTGAGTCGGGCCGGAACCAGGAATATTTTGACCGGTTCTCAAGCAACTTTGCCACCATCGCCGACAACACGCAAGGCTACATCAAAGGTCCGTTCGGAGTGGGTGGGATGATCGCATTTACGCCTGGCGACGGAAAACTCGAGACGGCCAAGGAATTCGTTAAGCGGCTGTTCGATGCGGGAGTCATGTCCTTTATCGCCGGCTCGAATCCGACACGCGTCCGGTTCCTGGTCCCGTTGGGCAGCACCGAGTTCGAACACATCGACTTGGCTTGCGGGATTGTCGAAACCGTCGCACGTCAGATGAGCGGCCAATAGCCGAACAACCCGCGGATGTCATGCAAGTCGTTCGCCCAGTCCGACTCGAAGATTTGGATCGTCTATTTTCGTTGATTGGACAAGCCGAATATGGATTGACGACTTTGAACGTTTCGCGCAACTTGTTGGAAGACAGGGTCCGCGCAAGTCTCCATTCGTTTGGCGAGCGGCAAACGAAGCCCGCCGGACAGCCCTACGTGTTTGTGCTGGAGGATCTGACCGATGGCTCGATTGTGGGGACCAGTGCGATTTACAGCAAAGTGGGCGGTTACGAACCGTTTTACTCATACGAAATCAAGAAGTCCATTCACGAGTCGAAACAACTGGGGATCCGCAAGGAGATCGACGTTCTGCATTTGAAGAAAGAGCACAACGGGCCGACCGAAATCGGCAGCTTGTTTCTTGATCCAGACTACTGGGGAGCGGGTCACGGGCGGCTGCTGTCAATGTCACGATTCATATTCATGGCCGAATTCCCTGGTCGCTTTGATCGAAACACGATCGCGGAGTTGCGGGGGATCGTCAACGCGGATGGCCGCTCACCGGTTTGGGATGCGATTGGCTCGCATTTTTTTCAAGTCGAGTTTCCCAAGGCCGAGACTCTAACGAACGAGTCGAAATCGATCATCGCAGACCTGATGCCAGAGCATCCGATTTACATTCCGTTGTTGCCCAAGGGGGCCCAGGACGCGATCGGCAAGGTGCACAAGCATACCGAACCGGCGTTGGCGATGTTGCTCAAGGAAGGCTTTCACGATTCCGGAATGGTCGACATCTTCGACGGCGGCGCGACGGTGATTTGCGAAACCGCGAATATTCGCACGGTGCGTCAAAGTCGAGCCGGCCGCGTTGACGATATTGTTCCCGATTTGGAGGTCGACGAGCAGTTGATCTCCAATGCGTCGCTGGATTTCCGAGCCTGTCTGGGTTGCATCCAGTGGACCGCCGACACGGCCACATTGGATCAGGTGACGGCCTTGCAATTGGAGGTCAAGACCGGAGACAAGATACGCAGTTGCAACTTGAGGCCTGATCGAAGCGAGACAAAATAGATGGCAAACGATGCGAGTCTTTGGATCAATGGGGCTTGGGCCGCCGGTTCGGGCCCCGAATTCCAGTCATCCAATCCAGCCGATCAATCGGTTGTTTGGTTGGGTTGCGAAGCCGTCGCCTCCGATGTTGCACGAGCCACCGCGTCAGCCAGATCGGCGTTCGCAAGCTGGTGTTTAAAGGAAGTCAGCGAGCGCATCGAGATCGTGAAGCGTTTTTCGGAGTTGGTCAATTCGAGGGGCGACGAACTTGCCACGCTGATCAGCCGCGAGACCGGAAAGCCATTGTGGGAAGCCAAGACCGAAGTCGCCGCCGTCGTCGCCAAGGGGGACTTGTCCGTCGATGCGCTGCGGCAGAGACGCAGCACGACAAGCTTCGCGCAGAACGAACAAACGGCGGTGACGCGCTACAAGCCGTTTGGGGTGATTGCCGTCTTGGGACCGTTCAACTTCCCTGCACACCTTCCCAACGGGCATATTGCCCCGTCGCTCCTCGCCGGCAATACGTTGGTCTTCAAGCCGAGCGAACACACGCCGGCGGTCGGCGCTTGGATGGTTAACCGATGGCACGAAGCCGGATTGCCCGCTGGTGTTTTGAACCTGGTACAAGGGGGCCGCGCACCGGCCAGGCATTGGCCAGCGATCCGGAACTGGACGGATTGCTGTTCACCGGCAGCAGCGCTGGAGGACGGGCCTTGCACCAACTGTTTTCGGCGTGGCCTCAAAAGATGCTGGCGCTGGAAATGGGAGGCAATAATCCCTTGATTGTTTTTCGCGCGAGTCATCTGCGGGCGGCCGCCTATCACACGGTCCTTTCGGCCTATTTGACCGCGGGTCAACGATGCACATGTGCTCGGCGTTTGATCATCGTCGCCGATGGCTTCGAGCAACACTTTGTCGGCGAATTGGTTCAGATGATCGGTCGTTTGCGAATAGGGTTTTGCACGGATTCTCCCGAGCCGTTCATGGGGACGGTGATTTCACATGAGGTCGGTCGACGGTTGCTGAAATCACAAACGGATTTGGAGGAAAGTGGCGGAATCGTCTTGGCCCGCATGGCGCCGCAAAGGGACTGCCCGGCCTTGTTGTCTCCCGGCTTAATCGACATGACCGGGATCCGATCTGTCGATGAAGAACACTTCGGCCCGTTGCTAAAGTTGTATCGTGTGCCCGACTTTGACGCGGCGATCAACTTGGCGAACGACACCGCGTATGGTTTGTCGGCTGGTTTGTTGTCGGATGATCGCGAATGCTACGATCTATTTATTTCCAGGATTCGCGCGGGCGTCGTGAATTGGAACCGACAGACGACAGGGGCCAGCGGCAAACTCCCTTTTGGCGGATGTGGGCTGAGTGGAAACAACCGCCCCAGCGGTTATTTTGCGGCCGACTATTGTTCCTATCCGATCGCGGCGTTGGAAGCGGGCAGTCTCGAACTACCGACGAGCCCATTGCCCGGAATCGACGGATGGTGATCAATGTCCCGGAGCGATCCGTGGAACTTGAACGGGGAGTGGTTGTGCGTCAAATGTTATGCCGGTTCCCTTGAGTTCGGGGAGTGTCTTGGGGCGCACCAAATTGGAATACCCGCCAACGTTTTCAGTCGTCGCCTTGTAGGCGTTGACCGTTTTGGCCACTTCAGGGTTCCAAACATCTTGTCCGAGTTCGTTTTTTTTGAGAACCCAGTCAAAACTGTCGACGCAGACGTAGCTTTCGTAACGGTCGTGAAACTCGTACGCCTCGATCCCATGTTTTCTAAGGGCACCGGTCAGCCGCGAGGCTTTTTCGTCGGCCTCGGCCAACTTGCTGTCAGTCAGCTTCGCTCCTAGCTTGAGAAACCGCTGTTGATCGCGTTGTTGTTGGCGCTCTTGGGCTTCGATGTCGGCGATGTTAAACGTCGTTTTTCCTCGAAACGTTGCCACGCGAACGCTGTATGGCTTCGGGCACTTGAGGAGGCTGTAGTCGAGATCGCGATTGAGATCGATAATCAACTTGTCGTATAGATTCTGATGGAAGTAGTCTTGGGGCAACAGCGGATTGGCGATCAGAAAGGCCTGACGCATCGGGCCCATTTCTTTCATTTCCTTTTTCGGGGAGACGATTTGTTGGAACTCCCGGTATCTCGCCAACGCTTGGTTGGACTGTTCTGAGGCGTCAAACTTGAGCGCCTCCGGCTTGAGATACTTGATCGTTTTTAAGGTGTCCTCGGCACGATGATCGTCGATGGTTGGAAAATCACCAACTAGGACGGCGAATTCTGAGTAATTCTCCGGGTTGGCAAAATGCATGCGTTGCTTGCGAAGTTGGCGTTGGCCAAATTCATCGATGTAGTACTCCCAAGTCAGACCGGGTACCCATTCGGGATCGGACGATTCCCGCTTGTAGATGTACGCATTGAGGCGGTGCTTCTTGCGAAGTTCCAACACCAGCTGATTGGCCTGGTGGAACCCATTCTCACCGTTGAAAGACGCGCAATTGATGAGCCAAGGACCGTCTTTGTCGGTGAGCCAATACGTGGTGTTGTCGTCGGCTTCCACACGATGTCTGAATAATAAGGGCTGCGCCGAGGCGATTGAGAACGTACCGAGGAGGATGGTGAAACAGACTGCGATCATGGAAGTGGAACGCAACGCCATTTTTGTCTCCGTCTGCCATTGATATATTCGTTCGCGCCGTACGCTCGGGCTGAGAAACGGCGACCTGTCGCGAGTTGTGTGGGCGAACGTTACTCAAATCGTCGAGGTTATCCAAGACGAATTTGCTGCGGCGCGTGGCTCGGTTCAAACGGCGCAAGAGCCGAAATGCTGGCAAGCTACCGATTGGAATAAGGGGGTTGATTTTTCCATTAAGCTATTTATGCTGACTTTGCGATCGAGGCCCCTCCATGAATTCGAAGGACCGGTAACAGCGATCTATGCATTATTCATTTCGACTTGCGGAGCTACTGGGCCACTTACCCGACCCGCGAAAGCGCCCTGGAACGATCAAAGCCATTGTCGAATACACCGGGCTCGATCGGCATCAGGTGGCCGCGTTGCTGAAAAACGAAATGAAGTATGTTCCGCTGAAGGCCCTTTCTCGGCTGTGCGACTACTTGATCGAGCATGGCCACGCGACGGCGCAACAGCTTCCGGGAGCGTTGTTTGCGATCGAGCCGGAGAGCTTCTGGGAGTTGCTTGCGCGGCGGCGACGTTTGGAGATTTGTTTGGGTGTCCGGCGAAACGTCGAGGCGGAAAACCCGGAAGTTTCGTATGTGCCTGCTTCCGATGCGGTGTTGTTGGGTGAATTGCTCAATGGCGTTACCACCATGGGGGGCACGGCGCTACTTCAACAACGGGCGGATTATGAACCCCAATCGGTGGGGGAGAAAATACCGCAGCGAGAGTCGATCAAGCAATCCTTGGTTTGGAGTCCCGGTCAAGCTGAGGAGGCCGAAGTTAAGCGACGAGCGTTCGAAGTGTACAATACGTTTGACGGCAAGAGCGGTGACAAAGCCTTGGTTTGTTTGGGCAGCAACAAGAGTAATTCCATCGTCGATATTGTGGTGGCGAACGCTTTTG
Organism: uncultured Planctomycetaceae bacterium; assembly: GCA_963803365.1. Lineage (GTDB taxonomy): Bacteria > Planctomycetota > Planctomycetia > Pirellulales > Pirellulaceae > JANMEB01. Next base: position 190,338 of record CAWDMH010000020.1, on the reverse strand, counting down.
GGTGCGATCCTTTTGTGTCCCAAGACGCCGTCACCGATGCGAAACAGCGACATTGCCCATTCTTCATTCGTTACCGAGATCAGGACCCTCATCCAGATTCGTGTATGGCCGGCTTGAAGCTGGACAAATCGTCCAAGCACCTGTCGCCGGGGATTTATTACGAAGACGGGCACGGCCGTTGGGTGGCGGCGGGAACCGAAGACGGCAAACACGAAACCGCGCTAGCGTTTTACATTTATCGGGAATCACAAGGGCGTTTGGAGATGGTTTTGGCTGGATTTTCCGGTCGCGCCACGCGGTTTTTGGCCCGCCATCTTGCGCAGCATGCCCAAGAGTTTTGGCCGCCCAAATACAACGAACAGGGTGTGCAAATCGGAGCCTACATCGTCCAGTTCTCCACGTCTGAAATTTCGCGTGATATCGCCGACATCTTGAGGACGGACATCTCCGTTACAGCGAATGTCAAACCCGTGCCAGCCAAGAGCATAGCTCGACGATTGTTACACGGTGGCCACGACGATTCCGGCAGTGACTGACAGCTTGAGATTCAGTCGTCCCTTTCCCAAATTGCGGCAAGCGTCACTTGATCTCGACGCGTCGGTCGTGAATCGCTAGGGTTCGTCCCCGTATCAACGGAGATAAGCGCCGCACAGGATGGGAGTTTCGATGCGAGTGAGCTGTGTTTTGCTGGGGATGACAATCGTGCATTTTCTTTCGACACCACCGACTCTGGTCGGCCAACAATTTCGAATCGAATCGATGGTCTACGCCGGTGATTCGAACGAAGTCGCCTCGGAAAATCTGACTTTGTTCGATGGCGACAAGGTTTATGACTTCATGTTGCTGCCGCGCGAGCCGACGAAAGTCTCGGAGATCGTGATTTTCGATTTTTCCGACCAGAGATTTACGCTACTCGATACGTTGCGCCGCCTGAAACTCGAACTCAGCCAAGCTGATTTGACGCAATTGCTCGCCACGATGAAATCGTCTGAATCGTTCAGCGAGGACATGAGATTTCTGGTTCAGCCCGCCTTCAAGGAGGAGTTTGACGCCGTCGGAAATATTTTGGAGCTTCGGTCCAATCAAATCATGTATCGCGTCAAAGGTGAACCGATTCGCGATGACAACGTGTGGAAGGCGTACGGAAAGTTTGTCGACGCGTACACGCAACTTAACGCGACAGACCCGCGCAAACTGCCGCCGTTTGCGCACATGTTTCTCAATCAGGCGATTAAGGCCCATCGACTCATGCCGACCGAGGTTGCGATGACGTTGGATATGCCGGATCGCTCGGGACTCGGAAACCACCGAATCACTGCCACCAGCAAACATTCCGCGATGTGGTCGCTGTCCGATCAAGATCGCCAGAAGATTGAACAAGCAGGCAAACTGGCAAAACAGTTCAGTGAAACAACGCTGGGAGTTTTTCGACGGCTAGAAACTTCTCAAGCGGCCGATTCAAGTGTGCAACGTTAGGGGTCTCAACCAGCCGACAGGTCATTTAGTGCAACCGCGGAAGACGCTGCAAATGCAGGGATCGAATTCCATTCGTCGGCCGAAATTGCAAAAATCAGAATTCAACCAAGTTTTGGCGGGTCCGACGATGTCCAATCCGTGTTTAACTTAGGGTGTGTTGTATCGAAATCGATGGCTGCCAGTTTTTGCGCATTAGTTTGCTGAAAGGTTTGTGCTGGCGGGACGTTGGGGAGTCGGACGGACCGGTTTGAATTCCAATAAATCCATTGCAACGACGAATCACAATGCGGACATTGAATCGGTCTGTGGATTCACTTCGGTGAGGCTTGGTCGTCGAAATCAGAAGTGCCTCTTGGGTGAGAACCCGGCGATCGCTAGAGGGTGAAGGCTCAATTTGAGACTTTTTTGCGAAAAATCGCCGTTTTTTTGTTGTGTATGTGGCTTCACAGATGGAGAATTAAGGTACTGCCATTGGCAAGATGCGACGGCGGTTGGGAACAGTCGAAGAGCAGGCAAAGTGTGGACGTGTGATCACGTCGGCTTCTAAGGTGCGCTTGCGTCGGTTTCGCCGTTTCGCGGATAAGACGTCTTGTGTTATTGCGACATCTGGAGTTGCGAACCAGATGGTATTAGGGCGAGTCATTGGGAACGACGCCGCCGTTTGACGGTCGGCATGGGTTTCGATGGACAAGTCTTGATGAGGCAGAATGCTATGGTAGAGATCAAGCACAAAATAACCGGCAAGGTAATCTTTCGGCTGGAGGCTCCGTCGTTAGTCGATGCGCGCCTGCACGGTGTGGATCTTCGTTCGGCGGACATGCAAGGCATTGATTGCAGCGGTGCCATTTTCAAGAGTTGTAATCTGACAGACGCGGATTGCCGACAAGCCATTTTTGCCAACGCGCAATTTCCTAATTCGCTTCTCAAGCGAGTCAATTTGTCTGACGCGGTCATGGAAGACGCCGATTTCAGTGACGTCGTTCTCGATGCGTGTGATATTTTCGGGGCCAACGCAATGCGAGCGGTTTTCCGACACGCTAAGCTCAACAACGCAAACTTGACGAACTCAGACTTGGGTGATACGGATTGCAGTTTCGCCGAGATGCGCGGAATCTTAATGCATGTGAACTTCGCTAATGCAAATCTTTACGGAGTTGATTTTACGAACGCCGATTTGACCCAAGCCAACTTCCAAAATGCAAATATGACTGGTGCTAAGATTCAGGGCGCAACTTTTCTTATGCCAAGTTGCAGGGCAGTATCAGCACCAACGGCAAGCCTTGGGGAGCCGCTGCTGTAAAAAAGGCCGCCACGAAAAAGTCCTGGTGGCAAGTCTGCGCGCACGGCGATCTAAGCTAAAGCGTGTGCAACTCCATGAGCGCGGATTGTGCCGCCAATCGTGCACGGTCTTTTTGCCACGGGAGACTTCCTCGTGGCACGATCGTTGCTGTTGAGTCTGTTCTCTCTCGCTGACGTCGATCTGACGCGACGTGTTAGTGCCATGCGTGAGTCGTTCATCAGACGCGGATGGCGAGACCATTGCATGAGTGGATGGCTTGTTTTGCGAAGGCATGTGGGCTAGTTTTTCCATTAGGAATGGCTCACGTCTAGCTTCAGGAACGTTATGCGGAATGCAATTGCGCTCATCCTAGGTGGCGGCCGAGGGACTCGCCTGTTCCCGCTTACCTCGATCCGATCCAAACCGGCCGTGCCACTGGCGGGCAAGTATCGCTTAATCGACATTCCGATTTCCAATTGCATCAACAGCGGCATCAATCGCATTTACGTGCTGACACAATTCATGTCGGTGAGTTTGCACAATCACATTCGGCAGACGTATTCGTTTGATCATTTTAACGGCGGATTTGTCACCGTTCTGGCGGCACAGGAGACGTTGGAGGGTAAACGGGACTGGTTTCAAGGGACCGCCGACGCCGTACGGAAAAACCTGGACCACATCGAACAAAACGGGGTCGATTACGTGTTCATCTTGTCCGGCGACCAATTGTATCGCATGGACTACCGTGAACTCGTTCGTACGCACCGGTACACCAATGCCGACGTCACGATCGCCTGTATGCCCGTGACTCGAGAGGCGGCCCAATCCTTTGGGATCATGAGGACCAACGGCAGCGGGAGAGTCCTTGGGTTTCTGGAGAAGCCGAAAACCGATGCCGAAATGAATATGGTTCATACGGACCCGCAATGGATTGAAAGCCGAGGCGTTCCGAGCAACGGTCGCGATCTACTCGCGAGCATGGGCATCTACGTATTTAACCGACAGACATTGGTGGATGCTTTGTCCAAGACAAACTACGCCGACTTTGGACGAGAGGTCTTTCCGGCCGCCGTGCGCACGCGAAATGTTCAAACCTATCTGTTCGACGACTATTGGGAGGACATCGGCACGATTCGATCGTTCTACGAAGCCAATTTGAGTTTGGCAAGCGATACGCCTCCACTCGTTTTCTCCTCCGCATCAGCACCGATCTTCTCGCGACCCAGATTTTTGCCCCCGACACGAATCGGCGATGCCAATGTCCGCAGCAGCTTAATCGCCGACGGCTGTCGGATCGGTCGAGGAGCAGTGATCGAGAATAGCGTCATCGGTTTGAGGTGCATGGTGGAACCGAACGTGACGGTGCGAAATTCAATCATCATGGGCGCCGATTACTATGAAGACGAAATCGCAGAGCCGGGCAAACATTTGGCGGGTAGCGTCCCGTTGGCGATCGGCGAAGGCTCGCTGATCGACGGCGCCATTGTCGACAAAAACTGTCGCATTGGCCGCAATGTTGTCATTCAAAATGACCGGCAACTTGAAGCCGGTACCAGCGATGACCAACAATGCATAATCCGCGATCGGATCCCGATCGTGATCAAAGGTTCACGGTTGGCCGATGGCTGGCGTTTGCGCTGCAACGCTTGAATGCGCGGCCCATTGGCGTGTAACGCAACTGGCGACTGACCCGAAAAAGTGTACGCCCATCGCACGGAATGGGCTAGTTTGACAAAAGTCCGTCACGCCGACCGTTGACGTTGGTCGGGCAAAGACTGTCCGATTTGCAGCCCTTGGGCCCACAACGCCATCACATCAGTCGTGTCAGTTCCATTGGTCGCTTTCGAAGATGCCGGTGGCTCATTGTCGAGACAATTCGCCTGCCCGTACGCTGGCCGCGCGGACCGCCGACATTACGGCCGCGCAAAGCCACGCTCTTCCAAGGCGGCTAGACCGTGGATCGTCGTTCCCCCGGCACTCGCAACACGATCGCTCAGCAGTGCCGGGTGGTCCCCCGATTCCCTCAGCATCTTGGCCGCGCCCAAAACCGTCTGCACGGCCAATGCCATAGCAGTCGTTCGAGGTAGCCCCATTAATACAGCGCCATCGGCAAGCGCCTGGACAAATGTAAAAACGTATGCCGGGCCAGATCCCGAAAGCCCGGTGACGATATCCAACTGAGCCTCCGCCACTTCAACGGCGATTCCTAGCGAAGAAAGTATTTCGTCGACGAGTGCCACGTCTTCAGTCGTGGCATGTTCGCTGCGCGTATAAGCGCTTGCGCCAGCACAGACCATGCACGCCGTGTTGGGCATCACCCGCACCAGGCGCTTTGATTGGATCAGGGCTGCAATGCGTTCCATGGTCACTCCGGCAACCACAGAAACGAACAACTTGTCGGCGACTCGTCCGCGAATATCTTCCATAGCAGAAACCAGATGTTGCGGTTTGACGGCACAAATCACCGTGTTGGCCGCGTCCGCCAAAGCGCGATTGGATTCCAAGACCCTGCACCCATGCACGCTTTCGGCGAACCGCTGGACGGCGGACGAATTCGGATCACTCACCAAGAGTCGGTCAGGGCGAATTAGGTTCTGCATCAGCAGACCGCGAGCCAGTGCCCGAGCCATTTCACCCGCACCAATAAAGCCGATGTTTTGCTCGATCATACGCCACCCATCCGCTGGCAAAAACTGTGGCCGATCGTTGGTTACCGCGCGATTGCCGCTGGCACCATTAGATTACGGCCTTCGGTTTGGTCGACGTCGATTCTGGGCGATTTCAAGCAACGCGACAAGCACAGGACCCACACCGTCATAAGAATCGACGCCGGTGGGATTCCCGTACTCAATGCAATCGTGGGAAACCATCCGCTAAACAGAAACGTCACCGCGACCTCGGCTGTCAGAAGTGATTCGATCAGGCCCAGTGATCTGGTTTCGTCGGATACCCTGCTGCTTGGTATTTTGGGGGACCTCCAATGGCAGCCACCGATTCGAGCTAGAGCGACCGCCATCGGAAAGATAAGCACGCTCAAGTCATAGGTAAAAAAGTGTGGGCTCAACAGAACCGTTAGCAGAATCATGAAACCGTATTGCTCAGCAAAGCGAAACGAATCGTTCTTTATCGGACCGCTCATGGCGGCAACAAGACCCCAAATCAGAATCGCGGCAATGAGCCAGAATGCCACGGGTCCCGTCGACACACCGATGATTTCGGCGTGGCTGCAAACGGCGCACCAAAGGTTTTGCGCGTGCTCCAAGCGATAGCCGTCGTGATTCATGTAGCCGGCGGCGGTCGTCGCAATTTTCGCAAAGTCCAGGCAGGTATTGGCTCCCATCGAAAATGACACCCAACAAAAGACTGAGGCGATGGCGAAAAAACCGCACACGAAACGCCATTGCCGTTTCCAAACCATTGCCGCCAGGACGATCACGGCTAAATGCGGCTTGAACAATAGGGCCCCAAACACGGCCCCCGCAAGCATCGGGCGGCGTGTTGCCAAAAAATGAAAGCTGGCGACAAAAATCAAAAATATGAATCCCGACTTTTGTCCCATATTCAATGAAAGGAGCACCGGACTGTAGGCCGCGGCGACCCACATGAACCACAATGCCGACCGCCCAAATCGTGACAAATGACGCGCAAGCATGGCGAATGCCAATCCAAATGCCGCTCCATTGAACAAACACCAGATTCGAGACGCGGTGAACACGTCGATCGCCGCAAGGGGCTGTATCAATACATAGTAAAAAGGCGGGTAGACCATCGGGTAGTACTGACCGTCCGGCCATTGGAAGCCTGTTAGTGATGAATCATGCTGGAGCGTTTTTGCGAACTCCCAGTCGTACAAGCGACGTTCGTCGCCGTGCAGCACGATGGTAGCGCCAATCCACTCTTGGAGAAAGTCGCTTCCCGGCGGTGACTCGCGCTCGTAGGACCCGCGACGATAACTGGGTGATAGCAATAAAACAACCGTAGCGGCTGCCAGCGGAATGAGGGCTACCCAGCAGTCATGCAGCGATAGACGTTGTTTGAATGAGTCTTGGGTCACCGAGGTCTCTGAGCTACTCGCACGGGACACGCTGGTCCCCGGGTGATCGAAATGCAATGCAAGCGTTCACGGGTTGCCAATGCGTTGCCCACGTTTTTAGGAGGTCAGGCACATCCACTTTGAGCGGATTGAGCCAGACCCCGGCTCGTGAACTGTAATGGATGTAATTGGCTTGAGTCTTGAGCCCCCAAAGATAGCTCGGTCCAACCGCTTGCTGTGCCGTCGGATATGCGAATTGGACGACGATCGTAGTCGTCGCGAGGAGTGAACCGGTTCTGACGCTTAACGGGATTCAATCGCCGTTGACCTGAAACCCGTTGCCAGCTAACTTCCTCGCCGCCTATACCGCGCGAGCGGGAATGAACTCGACGGAACACAGAACGCACATGAGTGCCTCGAAATGACGTCAGCTTGAATCCTGCGCCGGAGAACGACGCATAGCGCAGGATCGCTGTCGTCCGCCCGGACGAAATAAATACACGAGCCACCGCCCGCTGCGATTATCCAACAACCGCAACTGGATTGGCGTAGAGCTTTGACACAGTTTTGGATCGAACCACAAAGGATAAACTAATGGTCCCGGCACATGTGTTCACTTGGATCCGAGTTGAACGGCGGCAGATCTTTGGGTGGGTTGTTATCTTTCTCTTGAGTTGTGGCTGTCAGAATCTGAATTGGCGGGGTCAAAGCGTCGACGACGAAGCGATGAAGTTTAATGACAAGCCGGACACCACCAAGTATATCAACCAATCGACGGCGACATGGGGTTGGAAGTTTGCCGAAGTCGACGGACTTGCATTGGTCACGCAACTCGACGGATCGGGGGGCGATCCGCCGCTGAACAGTTATCGAGATACTGTCATTAAAGACATGCAAGTTCACAACGTGGCAAATCCTAATGAAATTCTCGCCAGCCAAAACACATCGATTGCGAAACTGGTCGGATTCTTGCCGCCTGGGGCCCAAAAAGGAGACCGCTTTGACGTTGAAGTACAAATGTTCCCGAACTGTGGGAGCAGTTTGCGCGGTGGGTTCGTGATGCAATCGATGATGCGGCCCATCGCCTTTCTCGGCAATCGCGAGTTGGAAGGCAGGGTGTTCGCTTCGGCCAAAGGTCGCATCCTCGTCGATGCCATCATCAAATCCGGAGACGACAGTGCATTGGAAAAGAGCGGCGTGATACTGGGCGGCGGACTTGTCTTGGAGGATCGCCCCATCGGTCTCGCCTTAAAAGACGAGTTCGTATCGATCAAATCCTGCGCGCTCCATCGCGGCCGCTCTCAACCGACGATTCTCCACCTACGATGCCTCGTCGAAAATCGGAATTGCCTCCCCGAAGAACGACCGCACAATCAACCTTCGGATACCGGAGGAATACCGCCACAACGTGGGGCGTTTTCTACAGATCGTCAGGAATAGCGCTTACGAGGAAACGAGCGAACAGCGGCTAAATCGAATCGAGCGTCTCGAACGACAATTGAACGACCCGGCATCGTGCATGATGGCCGCCTTGCGGCTTGAAGCCATTGGTAAGGATGCCGTGCCAGCCCTCCAGCGGGGATTGCACAATTCGGACCTGGACGTCCGCTTTCATTCAGCACAGGCGCTGACCTATCTCGATCAACCGGACGGTATCGCCGAGTTGGAGAAGGCCGCACTCAACGAGCCAGATTTCCGATGGCACGCTCTGACCGCACTTGCTTCGTCAAGCGAGGTGGAAGCTGGCATGGCGCTGTCCGACTTGATGCACGCCGAGAGCCCGGAAACTCGTTATGGGGCATTTCGCAGCATGCTCACGCGTTCGCCCAAGGATCCATTGGTCGCTGCCGACCCAGCCTCCGGAGACTTCTACTTGCATGTCGTACCGACGACAGCATCGAGCTTGATCCATTTCGCTACGCAGAACCGCCCGGAAATCGTTGTATTCGGCGGGGACGAGCCGCTGGAAGCAAGTTTCCTTTTTATCGAGCGGGGTCTGACGATTCGAGTTGCCGACGATGGCATGATCGAATTGACTCGCTTTAACAGCGGAAGCGGTCAGACCGAGTTGCGTTGCCCCAATTCGACGGCAAGCTTGATGCCGCGATGACGCAGATCGGATGCGATTATGGAACGGTGTTACACATGTGCAAGGACGCCAAGAAATCGAATACGTTAAACTCCAGAATTGTCGTCAATGCGACCGTCAATCCGACCCGGCTCTATGAGCGCGATCTTTCGGAAACCGGACAGGAAATCTCGGCGACGGCAAACAATTCATTGCCCACGATGTTTGCATCGCCACCGACCGAATCGAAGGACTTGGATCAACCGGCGGACAATGTCGATCCGGAAGTACCACCAAAGAAGGGGTTTTTTGGTAGAATTCAAGGTTGGTTCAACGAAAAATAAACGGGGGACCCGGCGCCGAAAGAACCGACATCCCGCGCGACGGAAGGTATTGAGTTAGGACGTTGCAGTGCGCTTCCTGTCGGGCATCATGGATCCGCCACGATTGAGTTTTATTCTCGCACGGCGCCGGATCGTGGCTCTTGAGTGCGATTACATTACAGGCTCCACATCAATGCTTAAAGCGATCGAACTTGTCGGTTTTAAGAGCTTCGCCGACAAAACTCGCTTCGAGTTTCCGCCGGGGATCACTGTCATCGTGGGGCCCAATGGCTCGGGAAAATCAAATGTCGTCGACGCAATCAAGTGGGTGTTCGGCGAGCAAAGTGCCAAGAGCTTGCGCGGCAAGGATATGGCCGACGTGATCTTCAAGGGGACGCACGGCGCGAGTGGCCGCAAACCTGCCGGTAGTGCTTCAGCCACGATTGTGTTAGACAATCTGAACCGCCGACTGCCATTGGATTGCGACGAAGTTCACATTACGCGCCGAGTCTACCGCAGTGGCGAGGGCGAGTATCTGATTAACGGGGAAAACTGCCGGCTCAAAGACATTCGCAATTTGATTCGGGGCACCGGCGTCGGTGTCGACGCCTACAGCCTCATCGAACAGGGCAAGGTAGAGCGGTTGCTCCAGGCATCGAACAAGGATCGTCGCGCGATCTTCGAAGAAGCGGCCGGCATCAGCCGTTTCAACGCCAAAAAAATTGAAGCCCAACGGCGGTTAGTGCGCGCCGACCAAAGCCTGTTGCGGCTGCGCGATATCGTCGAAGAAGTTGGCGCCCGCTACCGGACGATCAAGTCACAGGCTGCCAAAGCAGGCCGATACCGCGAATACACGCATCGACTTCAACAGCTTCGCACGGATGTCGGCTTGCACGATTGGCGGGAATTCTCTCGTCAACTCACCGAAGGAGAACGCGAACAAATCGCCTTTCGATCCCAAATCGACAGTCTTAGAGCATCGGCCGACCTCGGTGAAAAACAACTTCAAGACACCGAGCTGCGCTGGTCCGAGGTCAGCAGTCAAGTAACGACTTGGCACAACGAACTCGCCACGTGCCGAGAGTCAATTGCCAATGCCGAATCGCGAATTGCTCTCAACGAAATACGTCAATCCGAGTTGACCGAGCGAATTGACGTGCTAAGAAATGGTCTCGCGCGACTGGAACATCAACACAACGGATTCAAATCAAAAATCGCGGCCTGCCAAATGGACGTGGCTGCTGCCGAAACCGATTTCGAACGCTCCAGGTTGGCGTTATCTGGTCTCGAAGAATCCATCACCACCGTCGAGTCGCAAGCGCAACAAACGCACCGGCAACTTCAGCAAAACAACAACCGCCGAGATGAGATTTCCGCGGCGATCATCGACCTGGGCAGACGAATCAGTGGAATGAGTTCGCAACTTTCCGCAGCCACTGAAACTCAACGTCATATTGAAACTGAAATTGAACAAGGCGTCGGCGCCGTTACGCGATACGAATCGGATTTGGACCAATGCCGTTTGGAGCAGCAACGACTTCGCTCCAGCGCAGAATCCATTGACGGGAACCTGGCCGCTGCACGGCGATCGTTTGAGCAGCAACGGCACTCGTTGCAAGCCTTACAGACAGAAATCGGCCAACTCTCCAGCGATCATGCCGGTTTGAAACATCGCGCGGAAATAATTGACGAAGTCGAACAACGACTTGAGGGGATCAACCAGGGTGCTCGCTACATATTGGCACAAGCCCAATCAGACGGCGCCGGCCTGTGGTCGGAAGTCATTGGCCTCGTGGCCGATTTGGTGCAGGTGAATGTGGAGCATGCTGAGATCATTGACATCGCCTTGGGAGATTACGCTCAATATGTGGTTGTCCAAGGTGACAACTTGATTCGCGCCATTGTGGATGGAAGACAACGTATTGCAGGGAGGGCCGGACTCATCCGCCGAACCGTTGCCGTCGACACCGGGAAGCCGGCTCAGTCTTGCCGGAATTGCCGGAGTGATCGGGCGTGCTGACCAACTGGTCCAAACCAAACCGGACCATCGGGAATTGATCCGCTGCCTCCTAGGTTCGACGTGGATTGTCAAACGATTACCGGACGCCTTGCATCTTTATCAACAATTTGCGGGTCAACTTCGCTTCGTCACACTCGAGGGGGACGTGGTCGAGTTCGATGGCTCCATCCTTTTGGGTGCCAGGCAGCAAACGATCGGTATCGTTTCGCGCCGCAGCGAACTTCGAGCTACTCATCGGGAAATCCACCGGTTGAGTAGACTGATCGAGATAAAATCGGCTGATTTCAACCAACAGTCCGCCCAACTTCAACAACGTGACGCAGAAATCCAAGAGTGGCTGTCTAGACACACCGAAACCGCCAAGCTATTAGCGAAACAAGACAATTTCGCAGACGTCGCGCGAAAGCAACTCGCTCACGCCCGAGACGCGCTGGCTCAACAACATCATCGACATCAAAACGTCTCAACCTCCAACCAAGACCTGCAAAAACAATTGGCGGCCGAACGCCATTTGCTGGCCGAGCAAGAATTGGCAGCAGGCGACATCGATGACTCGACGCGCGAACTGGACTCTCGACTTAAGGACATTGAACGTACGCTCGGCGAAAAACGTCAATCGATGACATCACTCAAAGTGCATTTGGCCAAAGCAGAACAGCGTTTGCAATCGCAGCGTTTGCTCTTCACCAGCGATACACAGCAACTGGCGGCTTTGGGTGACAGTATTCGGGATCAACGATCCCAACTCGCTACTGCTTTGTGGACGATTCGCAAAGCCGGTCGGGCGATTCGTTCGGCGAACGGCGATTTAGGCGAATCCCGTTTGATTCGTCAAAAAATCGAAAATCAGAAGGTGCAGGCTGACATTCACCTTGGCACGCTCGAAAAGCAGCGTGACCTGCTGCGCCAACAAACTCAGCAGAGCCGTGAACAACTTGAACGGGCACTCGATCGAATGCACAGGCTTGACTTGCACTTGGAGAAACTTCAGCTGGAAAGAGAACAATTGACGCTTCGGTTACGAGAGGATTACGGTATCGATCTGGCCAAACTAGATCAGGCCCATGAAAGTGCCGCAGAACGCGCTGAGAGGGCGGAGATCGATGCGGAAATCGCTACCCTGCGTGAAAGACTCGGCAATATTGGCTCCGTAAACATGGATGCCCTCGAAGAACTCGACTCGCTGGAACAACGATATCGATCGCTCGACACACAATTCCAGGACTTGGCGCGGTCCAAAGACGCGTTGGAAAAAGTCATCCACCGAATCAACCTCGAAAGCCGACGACTGTTTCTGGAAACATTGGAGGCTATTCGTAACAATTTCCAGCAACTCTTCCGCCAGACTTTTGGCGGCGGTCGCGCGGATATCCTTCTGGAAGATGGCGTCGACGTGCTCGATGCCGGCGTGGACATCGTCGCCACCCCCCCCGGAAAACCAGAATTTAATAACACGTTGCTCAGTGGAGGTGAAAAGGCTTTGACGGCCGTGTCTCTGCTGATGGCGATTTTCAAGTTTCGTCCAAGTCCTTTCTGTGTGCTGGACGAAGTCGACGCGCCTTTTGACGAAGCCAACATCGGGCACTTCATCGACGTTCTCAAGAGTTTTCTGGGATGGACCAAATTCATCATCGTCACGCATTCCAAGAAAACCATGACCGCAGCTACAACTCTGTACGGTGTGACGATGCAAGAGTCCGGGATCTCGAAACGTGTTAGTGTTCGTTTCGAAGACGTTGGTGAAGACGGTGAGATCCACCGAGCCGCCGAGGACCGAGCCGCCGAGGACCAACTTGATTCAGATTCCCAGCGTGGTGTTGCGTGATTCATGAACATCCATGTGTCGTGCAAGTCTAATACGATGGGGGGTTGTCGTTGTCCCACATGCGTCTGGATTCCATGATTTCGGCGGTTCCCGATAACGCATGTCCTCGTTGGCAAATCTCTCGGAACCCGATTATTCGATTCATCAGGCCTTAGCGACAATCTCGACAATGTCCGTCTTCGGACGAGTCAATTCTGTGATTCTTCTCCGTCGTTAGACGCAATGTGCGGCGGACTCGAAGACATGCGACAGAATTCCCTCGGAAAACCGGTCGCTCACATCTGGTCGCCCACCTCGGCGTGAGCTGATCGGGGATCCACTAAGTGTGCCCGCGGCGTTGCCGATTACAACGCATCGTCCTTTGTCGTGCGCGTATCCCTTCCTTGGACAAACGATAGCGACAGGAATTCTCTCGAACGGCGTCCCGACCAACCCAACGAATATTGACTCGATGAAACTACAAGAAACGAAACACCATTTACTTCGCTCACGATTGCCGCTCGACCCAGACGACGTTCAGGAGATCGTCAGCGAATTTCAAATTGAATTGGATCGCCATTTGTTGGAAATTCGAAGCTTCATCCATCAGGGAAAATGGGAGGACGTTGCCAGGTCAGCCCATTGGCTCAAAGGTGCCGGAGGAACGGTTGGATTCGATGAGTTCGTGTCGCCGGCGTCAGAATTGGAACAACTGGCCCGCCGTTCATCGGATGCCGAGGCAGCCAAAAGATTGCTAAATCGCCTCGAACAATTGGCGCAGTTGATCACGAAGTGACTTCTTGGGTTTTGCGCCGCATTAACCTGCAATCTCGCTGGAATCCGAGCAATCCTTTTCGGCTCAGCCAGACCGTGCAGAATTCCTCATAGGTCCAGGGCCGCGGTTGGAACCAGATGCTATGTTTTTGGGATATCGCTATGCCGCCGCAGACGCAAGCCCCATAACCTCATGAACTTGCCGCGCACAGTTTGAGGCAGGACATCACAAATGCTGTTAACTCCAACAACCAATGCGGCCGCCCTGCCTAGGGCAGACGACGTCATCGGTGCCGCGTTGGCAATTCCTGCGGACAAAGGAGTAACAGATGACAGTCTCAAAGCAGCCAGAATCCTGATTATCGACGATGAGCCGCTGATCGTTCGCGTCGTAAGCCGCTTCCTCCAATCTAACGGCTTCGAGCATATCACTAGCGAAACCGATCCACGCAAGGCCACACTTAGGCTGGCTGAGTTCAAACCCGATTTGGTGCTCCTGGACATTATGATGCCGTTTGTCGACGGGTTGGATGTTTTGCGCCGATCAAGGCACAATCGTGTGACAATTTCCTGCCGGTGATCATTCTCAGCGCTTCATCGGATGCTGAAACAAAACGCCAAGCGCTGGCACTCGGTGCAACTGAATTCCTCAGCAAGCCGGTTGATCCCAACGACCTGATTCCGCGAGTACGAAATGCCCTCCTTGTGCGCGCTCATTATAATCACATGGCCCATCAGCGTGCAGCGCTGGAGTCTCTGGTTGTCAGCCGTACGACCGAACTGCGAAAGTCTCGCGAACAGATCATCCACGCACTGGCCAAAGCGGCTGAATTTCGCGACAATGAAACTGGCATGCATGTCATTCGCGTTGGCAAGATCGCATCGCTGTTGGCCGACGAATTGGGCTTTGACCAGGAGTATTGTCAGCAAATTGAACTCGCCGCGCAGTTGCACGACGTGGGAAAAATCGGCATTCCCGATGCCATTCTGCTTAATCCAAAAAGGTTGAGCCCGGAAGAGTTCGAAATCATGAAGCAACATTGCCGGATCGGCAGCCATATCGTTGATCGCCTTGTCGAACGTTCGCCAAGTCAACAGGAGTTTTGGCCCACACCTCAAGGTCCTCAGGAAGCCGCACGAGACGATTATGATCATGACGCGACGTTGCTTTCGTTGGCGGCCAATATCACTCGATCCCACCACGAAAAGTGGAACGGAACGGGATACCCTGGGGGTCTTTTCGGGGAAATGATTCCCATTGAGGGCCGCATCACCGCGGTCGCTGATGTCTTCGACGCACTGACCAGCAAGCGGCCTTACAAGGTGTCGTACTCAGACGAGGATAGCGTTGACATCATATTGTCAGAGAGTGGTCAGGCGTTTGACCCCGGAATTGTTCAAGCATTTATCTGCCGACTCGAAGACATCCGCTTGATTCGCGCCAAATTCGCCGACCAAAACCCACCCAAATTGGTAGCCCGTTGAATTCGGTTTTTAACCGGCTGACCGAAGCCCCGATGGCAATGACCGACATCGTGTCTCGCTGGACAGATTGGACTCGGTCCTTCACAATAACAGAGTTGTCGTCCATCGCTCATTCATTTGCTATCAATGCGTTCACCTCTCAGACAGACAGCTGAACATGCCGATTTACGAATACACCTGTTCCAAATGCCAGGCCAGCTTTGAACTCTTGATTCGCAATGCAAGCGATGAAGTCTGCCCCCATTGTGACAACCGAAAATTGCAAAAGCTGTTGAGCGTTCCAGCGTCGTTGACGTCGTTTGAGAAGTCGCTCCCTGTTCAAAAAGGCGATAGCGGAGGCTGTGGATTGCCACAATGCGACAACGGCCGATGCCGGTTTGACTGAACAAAACTAGAAACGGTCGTACATTTGCACGACCGTTTCCGCGAGCCAATCGCTCTCGTATGACAGGTTTCATGGGAAGATGAAGGCTGCTGCCGTGATCGCACCAGCTTCCCGGCGCGACCCTGCCAAACTGATCGGAAGGGGATCTAGCAGCCAAGGGCACAATTCCCTGGTCGATAGAAGCCCAAGGCGTACTGACATTCGTTTGGCGGATGAATGGCTGTCGCATACGGCCACGCTAAAAAGCGGACGAAGAAATGCGCTGTCGATTTGATCGGTTGCATCATCGGACCGGCAGAATGTCCATATCGTTCCAACTGCTCGTCTTCGAAATAGAGCGGCTTGTGGCAAAGATTTGATGCCTTCCAAGTAACGGTTTGCGGTAACCAGCATCTCGACACCGGTGAATAATCTCCCAACGTGCATTCAGAAGGCAATCGCCAATAATACGCAATCGCCGCCAAATCAGAGTCGCTCAATCGCGATACGGCAATTCTCTGTAGCACCTTACCACGTTGGATGACGACGTATCCGTGATGTAAGTCCACCAGGGTTCCGGTTGCCAGCGTTCGACCATTTGAGTCCGACCACGTGCGCGGTTGCGGCGACAGCGATTGACGTTGCTGTAGCTTGGGCCGCCCAGCGCTAATATTCACGTCGACTGCAGAAATCGAGCTACCGAGCAATTCAGCGCGAAATTGATCGCAGCTCTTGTCGACTATGGAAGCGTTGGTTTTCGTATCCGAATTTGATGAAACGTTGGCCGGCGGGTCCTGTTGCGTGGGATTTGAATTCGGCCGGCCTGTATAGCCGGAATCAAGTGTCAGCTGGTTGCGATCACGGGATGTTTGTTCACCGATATCAGGTGCAACTCTCTGCTCAGATTGATTTCGAAATGCTGGAATTTGGTCGCCGAATGGGTCGTCAATAGGCCGATCTGAATCGCGCTGACTTGTATCGCGCAAACCAACGTCGATCGACTGAGAGAGTAATTGACCATGAATGGTCGAATGTCCGCCGTCTGTGCGCGGTTTTCGATAGACGGCGTTATTGCTTACGGCCTTTTGATCGCCCAACCTTGGCGTCTGCCAACGAATTCTAGGTTCCCGATCGTTGTCCTGCGACGAATCGGCTCTAGATATTCCCCTGAGTCCGACCATCTGTCGATCGTTCACGTTGCGCGATCAGAGCGCATTCGGGGAACTCGCCGGCGTGATATGAACCGGCGCCTGATTAAGACGAAGCGGAGCCTCGAATTGCTGTGCCAACATTGTTGGTGGTTTGTAAGCCAGCCAAGCAATTGTCAACGCGATGGCATTCCTGAGGGCAAGCGTTCCAATCCGCCTAACATACGTCTTCGCTTGTTGGTTCGGCGCTGTAGTTGGGAGATTCCTGAGTGATTGCAATGTCATGGGGGTGGCTTTCTCGAACGCTGGCGGTCGAGACTTGGATGAATCTCGCGCCGGTGCGTAAATGTTCAATCGTTTCTGTCCCACAGTAACCCATGCCGGCCCGGAGGCCGCCCACCAATTGATAAGCAAAGTCACTGAGGGATCCTTTAAACGGGACTCGACCCTCGACGCCTTCCGGAACAAACTTTCCAGGTCCAGTGTCAGCACTCTGGCGATAACGTTCACTCGAGCCTTGGTTCATGGCACCGAGCGATCCCATCCCGCGGTATACTTTGAACGATCGACCTTGGTATAGAATCGTTTCTCCGGGGCTTTCCGCCAAGCCTGCGAACAACCCGCCGATCATTACGCTCGAAGCACCCGCCGCAATGGCCTTGGTGATATCGCCGCTATAGCGGACGCCGCCATCGGCAATCACTGGAACATCGTGCGGATCGGCAACCTCGGCCACATCCATGATGGCTGTGATTTGCGGAACGCCCACGCCGCTAACCACACGTGTCGTGCAAATCGATCCAGGTCCAATTCCGACCTTGACGGCATCGGCGCCAGCATCGATCAGAGCACGACAACCCGCGGCCGTTGCCACATTGCCCGCGATGACATCGATGCTCCAACGGCGTTTGATCTCCTTGACGGTTTCAATGACGTTGATGGAATGCCCATGAGCACTGTCCACAATCAACACGTCGACATCGTTTTCAATCAGTCGCTCTGCTCGCTGGTAATCGCGAACGCCCACCGCTGCACCCACCCTCAATCGGCCGTGCGCATCTTTGCAAGCGTTCGGGAACCGCTTCATCATGTCGATGTCTTTGATTGTGATCAGTCCCGTTAGTTTCTTAAATTCGTCAACCAGCAAAAGTTTCTCCACCTTTTTATCCGTTAAAATTCTCTCAGCTTGCTCAAGTGATACTTTCCCCGTAACCGTTACCAACGGCTCTTTTGTCATAACCTCCGAGATTTGCGTGTCAGAACTTTCCAAAAACCGCAGATCGCGCCGCGTCAGAATTCCTACCAAAGTGCCATCTGCTGGCACAATCGGAACGCCTGATACGTTGTGCTGACTCATGATTTCGCGGGCCTTGTGAACAGGCGCATCGGGGGTAGTGTCACCGGGTCATCGATGATTCCGTTGGCACTTCGTTTGACCTTATAGACTTCTTCGGTTTGCCGTTCGATTGGCATATTCTTGTGAATCACTCCCAGGCCGCCGACCTTTGCCAACGCGATCGCCATGGCGCTTTCCGTTACGGTATCCATGGGCGAACTTAGGAGGGGGATGTTGAGCCGAATTCCACGCGTCAGTTGTGTCGTTACGCTAACCTCCGACGGCACGACGCTACTCATTTGGGGAATCAGTAAAACGTCGTCAAACGTAATGGCAATCGGCAAGATGTTGCGGTTCATAGCTTCAAGACTTTCGGTTTCTCAAGCGGACGATTGCATGGATCGATCACACCGACTGCGGCATGGCGATCGGATAAGTTCGACATTATCGCCGTTGCCTGGCATTCTTTCAATGATTCGAAGACTTTCCGAAAACAGCAGCTCGACGCATGGTTTTGTCTTTTAGCCGCGAATTGGGCACAGCCTTGTTGCGCTAGTCGGTCTCCCCTGTGGGAATGTTGCCCCGAGAATTCACAGCATTTACTTCTGGAGGCGATCGAATGTCTGACGCGATCTGCTTTAACATTCAGTCGATCGTAACGCGGACTGGTTGTCGAGCCGCCGGTAAAACAAGTTCATTTTCGCCAAGTCGCGATTCGCTTCGGTCAAGCTTACGGCCGGGAAGCCTTCCGGCTATTGTTGTTGGTTAAATCGGTTCGAACAATCCGATCGTTGCGAGCGGAAGCACTGATCGTAGGAGATGTATTCTTGTTCCGTCTTGGCCGGATAAATGGATTCCGTTGGCCATTCTTGTAAATTCGCCGAATCAATTGTTTTTGGCGCAGCGTCAAGCTTTTCTTGACATAAGTTTCAACTTGGGTGAATGGCCAGTTCTTTGTCGTTGGCCAAGCTTCAACCACCCTCGTTTGTCAGGAGTGCACAAAATGGGGCCGCTGATCGCATCTTGCTCGCAGACGACAGCAAAACCGTTCGAACCGTCGTCGGCCGAGCGTTGACACAGCCCGGCTATAACGTGATCACAGCCGCCGATGGTGTGGCCGCGGTCGAATTGGCTCGCGAGCATCGACCGTCGTTGGCCGTGTTGGACATCGTGATGCCAGGATTGGACGGTTACGGAGTTTGCGAGCGGCTCAAGGCGATGGGCCCACCGTGGGACCAACTGCCGATCGTCTTCCTGACATGTGTTAACTCCAAGGCGCTTCGAGCTATTGGGAAATGCTTACGGGGCGTACTCTGAGAACCCGTTCAACCTGAACGCTTGCTGGCGGCGGTACAACAGCAGATAGCTCTTGGGCTGCAAGAAGCTTAAATCCAGCGCCATTTGACCGACGACTTGCATCATTCACCATTGGTTTCAACGATTCCGCGCTATGTCACATTCCGATCATGCTTGGCCGGCTTGGACCGGAAATAACAACAACGGGTCGCTGCCCGATTTCGATCAGTGGCTAGGCGAAATCAACCTCTTCAAACAGGAGACTCAGTCGGAACTCGATGACGTTGCTCGTCTGCTAAATCTGGCTTTGACGAATCGTTACGATCAAACAAAAGCGACTAGTCTCACCGCCAACATGAATTACAGTCCAGAAGGGGCAGGTGGGCCTCTGGCATCCATTAAATCCAAACTTGCGAGCCAGTTAAGGTCTCAACAGGTGGGTGGTTTGCAAGCGACGCGATCATTCGAAGCACCACAAACTGCTACCGGACCGATGGACGTAACTAAGCCCATCTCAGTCAGCGACTCGGTTGACGCTCCTAAGCCATCGACTGGGCGTTCGTTTTAGTTTCAACGATCATGCAAATTGATCTCCACGATCATGCAATCAAGTGACTCCAATCCTACCGAAAAGTACTGCATCTTCCGCAGTGGCAACGATCGGTTTTGCATGCCCGGCGCTAGCTATTCGCTACGTCAGTTCTCGTCCCGGCACCATTTGCCCCTTGCCGATGACCGATGCAGTTTTGGAAGGGGTTGCTCACGAACAACGTGAATTCATTCCGTTGTTTAGCTTCGGCGTCGCCCGCGGACTCTCTCACGAAGGACATCAAGAGAAACAGATGCTGGTAGTTTCGGGCGACGCTGGTCCCTGGGGGTTGTTGGTCGACGAAGTCATTGGCTTGGAAACTCTCGAATTGTCGCTCAATGCACAGCGGGGACAACCTGCTAGTTGGTCGGGCGCAACAATTGGATCGACGTCGTTTCGAGACCAGTTTGTTACCGCGATTGACGCCCAAAGTCTCAATGACTTTCTTCAAAGGCGGCTAAACGATTCGTGGAAACACGTCCGTCTCCAAGCCCATGAATCGCGGGGGACGTCGCCGTTGTCCGCACCGCCAACTGTCACCGTCGATTAGACCATGAGAAGCATGCGTTTTCATAAACTCGTCCTCATACAATACACCAGCTTGATCGCCGCCCTTTTGGCAGGCTTTCTGGTTGGCTTGTTTTACGTAAACCAAGTTGTCGTTGCCAGCGCGGCGTTGATGTTCATCGGTGCCGTCGCTGTCGTCATTGTATTCCACAACAAGCTCAGATCGGGACTGCGTCGGTTACAACAGCAGATCGAGAATCCGAACGGAACTGGTGAAACCGGACTGAGGGAATTCGATGATATCGCTCGGCAAATCCAAAGATGCAACAAGGCCGCTCAAGATCAGGCGAATCACGTACAGGCCGAATTTGACGAATTGAATAGGCTCGTCGCTGAGCTTTGTCGTCGTGGAAATGACAATCGCGGAGCCGCCAGTCCACTTCGACAGTTGCGCGGAATCTTGTCGAGCTTGGGAAAATCAATCGATTCAGACATGCGACAGATCCAGGCATGTGGACGCGAAATTGAGCGGTGCGTCGATCAAATTGCGGTCGGGAGCCAGGACCAATCAACTGCGGTCGGCAAGTCGGCTCGTATGATCGAAAACATTTCCGGCTTGATCGATGCCGTCTCGGAAAATGTCGCACTTAGCCCAAACTTCGGCACAATCGGCTCATGAAGTCTGTCGCGAGGGCATGCAACAGTTTGAAGAATTGCTCAACGATTTGGGCGAGATTCAATCTTTGGTCTCAAGCCGAGAAAAACGGTTGCGGGCCCTGGGCGAGCACACCCGCGAAATCGGGTTTATCGTCGAGACGATCGGACAAATCTCCTCGCGAACCGATTTGCTCGCACTCAACGCATCCATTGAATCCGTCCGGGCTGGCGAACACGGTCGAGGCTTTGCAGTCGTCGCCGATGAGGTTCGAAGCTTGGCCGAGCAATCTGCCGAAGCATCACGCGACGTCGCCCTACGAATCGAGACCATTCAGAACGAGACACAGCAGTCCATCGCGGTGATCGACGACGAACACACTCAAGTCAAGGCCGTTTTCAAGAGGTTGACCAAAGCGGGCGAATCGTTGCGATCCATCGGCCAATCGACGCAAGAGGCCGCATTCAAAACCGAACACGTGTCGCAATTCACTGAGCAACAATTGCGCCTCACCCAGGAATTTGTCGACGTCATGCAGCGAATCTCTGAAACTAACCGAGGCGGTCGAAGCCACATTGAGGGAGTTCGCTGGACGACCAAGTCGCTCGATAAACTTACGCAACATTTCGACGGGGTGATCCGCCTGTTGAACCCAGACACAGTTCGCGAATCCGGCATCAAGTTGGGACCGGGCGTCGCCGATGATCGCGGCTCTTCTGACGTCATTGATCGCTTGACGCAAAACCTGGAATCTTCCATCGAATTGACCGAATCGGCCCATTGAGTCACGCGTTTCCCATGAACGACGACTACACGTCCCCATCGAAATTGCGACGGTTGTTACCGGTCTGCCAGTGGTTTGGCAAGGACCTTGGTAAACCGTCGAGTTGGGAAAAAAGCGCGTGCTTCGCTGGAGGAGATCGCTGAGTCCGCCAAGCATGCTGGCATAAGCGATTTGCAAGAAGCTGCACAATTACTCTTGACCCTACTTGATATTGCAGAAATCCAAATTGCCGACTCGTTCGCGCCGGACGACGATGTTACGAGCCTGTTGGTTTTCGTTCAAACCAATTCGGAAATCATCGTCAATGCGGTTGAAAGCGACTCAACTCCTGAGTCGGTACTTCGCGACATGATCGAGCAAGCACATTGCCGTTGGGGCGAGAGTCTCAAGGTCATCGGAACAGATAATCCGTCGACGTTGGACGCCTTCGACGAGTTCTTGGCAGACGGACAGAGTGTCGACAGCAACGATGGGTCAAACGGGCATGAATCGGCGGCGCCGGTACAAGAACAAATCGACTTGATCTTGTCGACGTTGGAGAAGTCAGACGTTGACGGGCAACTTGACCCATTTGTGTCTGAACCCGGTGCACAACAAGTCCGGATAACTGATTCGCAGTCTTTGGAGTCATCATCGACCGCGGAATCGATTGCTGAGATTCTGGAGGATGAGGATCTTCGCGAAGCGTTTTTGCACGACGCCAGTCGCTGCTTAGCAGCAATTGAACATGCCGTGCTGGAATCCGAGTCCAGACCTGAAGATCGGAATCTTCATCGACAAATCTGCCGAGAATTACATACGCTCAAGGGCGCCTCGGCCAGCGTCGGTCTTGGCCAATTGGCCAAATACATGCACCTGGTCGAAGAGGCAGTGCAACAACAATCCGATGCCAATGGAACGTTGGATGTGGAAATGCTGCTTCAAGCGGTGGACGCCGTCCGCCGCCAGATTGAACCGCTGAATTCGGAGTCTCCGCCGGACACAACAAATTCAACCGATCAGGCGGCGACGGTTAGTACAATGGTCGACTCGATACCG
Organism: uncultured Planctomycetaceae bacterium; assembly: GCA_963803365.1. Taxonomy (GTDB): domain Bacteria; phylum Planctomycetota; class Planctomycetia; order Pirellulales; family Pirellulaceae; genus JANMEB01. Next base: position 167,359 of record CAWDMH010000020.1, on the reverse strand, counting down.
CCGGGAGTAAAGTCGCCGCCGCCACGCATGAACGACTCCGCTGACGGCGATGGCCAAAGTTCTGTGCGCGTCCGTACCACCAAACTCGATCGCCTCATGGACTTGCTCGCCGAACTTGTTGTGCTTCGCAACAGGCGGGAAACGCAAGTCAGCGCCCTCAATCAACTAAACCTTGAATTGCAACACTGTGTGAGTCGCTTGAAACAGTTTTCCGACCAAATGTCGGAGTTTAGCAAAACACATCCCCTCGAAAACGAATCATCTGAGTTCGGACAATTGTGCTCGGTTTGGATCTCGGCAGTTCAATGGCAATCGCAGAGATTGGCAACGACCTGACAGAGATTTCGCGCGGTATCCGGGATTTTTATCGTCCGATTGCCGAAGAAAATAGCACGCTGACACACGTTATCCGCCAGTTTCGCCAGGAACTGTTGCAGTTGCGTCGTCAACCCGTATCCGGATTGTTTCAACGACTGCAACGTGCGGCTCGAGATGCTGTGCGCGCGAGTCGAAGCAAGTTGAAATACAATTCGTTGGCCACCAAACCGCTATCGAACAGTCGCTGCAAGAGAAGCTATACGAACCGTTGTTGCACATTGTCCGCAACGCTGTCAGTCACGGTATCGAAGACGCCGACGTCAGGACATCTCGCGGCAAAACGGCCGCCGGTAGGGTTACGATGCAAATGAGTTCTAGTGCGAACCTATTGGTGATTAGTATTGCCGATGATGGTCGCGGACTGGATTACGATGCGTTGCGCCGCCGCGGTTACGAACGAGGCCTATTGTCACCCAACCATTCGCCGTCCAATCAAGAACTTGCAAAACTGATTTTTCACCCGGGATTCTCGACTCGGGATACCGCCAGTGAGATTTCCGGTCGCGGCGTAGGCATGGACGTCGTCGCCACCGCCATCGATCAGATGCATGGTCGTATTGAAACCGATTCGGTGTCGGGACAAGGCACTATGATCCGCTTGTCGATACCTTTACGTAGCGGGATAGAGCATGCAATGGTATTTCGCAGTGGACTGTTATTCGCCATTCCAATGCATGCCGTTAGTGCGGCGCAAAACCAATCCGATCCGATGGATTCAAACGGTTGTCACAACCTGGATTCGGATTATTTCGAACTGGCCATTCCGTCGGTCCAACTCTCCAATACGCCGGATCAAGAACCAGCCAACGTCGCAGCAAAATTAGCGCTGGAGTTGGACACGGGAAATCGAGGGCCGCGGCAGCGCATTCGTTTAATGGTAGACGAGATCCTGGGTGGCGAAGAAGTTGTCGTGCGAGCGTTGCCCAGAGCGATTCAAGATCATCCGTTTGTCAGCGGAATGACCCTGTCGGGAGGGGGCCAGATTGTATTGATGGTCGATCCGTCTCGCCTATGCGACCTTGGCCTTTTGTTGAATGCCGAACCAATAGAATTAGAAGGTCGCCGTGTTGGCCCCGCGTCGTACCCGATCGCGGCCGCCAAGCGTATTCTCGTAGTCGACGATTCGCTCAGTGCCCGGACCAGCTTGACCCGCCGGCTCAACGGTTACGGCATGGAAATCGTTGAAGCTTGCGATGGTATGGAGGCTCTCGATCATATTCGGACTCATTCGTTCGACATGGTTTTCACCGACCTTGATATGCCGCGACTAGGTGGGCTGGAACTGTTGAGCGAGATTCGTCAACGTCGACTCGTCAAAACGCCGGTGGTCGTTATTAGTAGTCGCACCGAAGAGAATATCCGCAATCGCGCTTTGAGATACGGCGCAAGAGCGTTCCTCAACAAGCCTGTTTCTGACGAGACATTGTCCCAACTATTACAACAATTCCAATTACTGGAAGTGTGAACACGAGGTCCCGATGAGCGAAAAAACAATATTGGTTATCGACGACAGCTCTACGATCCGGCGACTGGTTGATCGAGAGCTCAGCGCGGCAGGTTATCGAGTTATGTTGGCGGAAAGCGCTGAGAAAGGGATCGAAGCAGTCAAAGCCGAAAAACCGGATTTGATTCTGCTGGACCACCAACTCCCCGGCACGACGGGATTCAATGTCTGCGGGCAATTGTTGAGCGATTCCGAAATGCGACTGATTCCGGTTGTGGTCAGTTCGACGCTACGCAAAAAGGCATATGCCGAGTACACCGACTGTTCGAACGTTGTCGACATGCTCCCCAAACCATACACCGGCGACTTGTTGCGGACAACCGTGGCCAATGCGCTAGACACCGCTTCGATGATCGTTCAATCACAAACCAGCGGGTCCACGGTCCCCGAAGTAATCGAGTTGAATGGCGAAGCGGATTTGCAGGGGACGTTCATTCATTTCACGCCGCGCGAACTAATCGACTTTCTCAATAACGGCAATCAACACGGCCTGTTGGAGATCGATTGCGACCGCAGCCGAGTTCATGTTTTTCTCGATAACGGCCGTATACAAGCCGTGACCGCCTCAGGAATCGATCCTGCCGACGTCGCTCAAACACTCCCGCCATCGCTTAGCGACTTGGCGCCGATGATCAAATTCACGATCGCGGGCCGCCAAAACTCGCAATTAGATGGATTGGTCGAACTTCTCGACAACAAAGTGCTTGACGCACGGTTGCTTCGTCAACTGCTTCGCCATCAGGCGGCAGTCCTACTCGCCAGCTGTGGTCAAAGCCACCCCGGGTCATTTCGCTTTGACGCAAGTCAGTCCGCACCAACTCTTTTCGCAAAGCTTCCGCTCGATATCAGTTTGTTAGCGTTGTTTGTCGACGCGTGCCTGCTGAGCAAGTCGGTTGGGGATGTGGACGATCAACTGGAGTATTCACGCAAGACGATTCGGGGCCAGAATCTCGACCGCGCCGGTTTGAGCGGTCGGCACATGAAGCTCCTTTCCTTGCTCAACCACCCGCAAACTGCCGACGAATTGGCCGCCCAATCGGATTGTGACATCGACGAAGTACGCCGCGTAATGCGAGGCTTTCAATCTGCCGGCCTGGTTAACATCCAGCAACCCAATCGGCAACATCAGCTGCTCGTTCTCTGCGATGACGCCGAGCGGGCACAAGTCGTAAATCAATTTTTGCAAGCCAATCAAAATCTGGTCCAAGGAAAAGTCGTCCGCGATGCATTGGCAGTCAAGCTGATTTTGCGCCGCACAAAGCCCGATCATGTTTTGGTCGATCTAGATCCTCCGAATTTGGTCGCACTTGCCAAGCAAGTGCAAGTGGAACTGAAGGCACATGTCGCTCAAGCCCGGTGGGTGGGAGTGACGCATAACGCTGAGGCCAATCACGAAGGGCTGAACATAGATGAAGTGATCTCCTGGCAAAGATTCGCGGACGACGTAGTCGAATGCATAGGCTTGGTCGACCGCCGCGACCAAGAATTGGCGTCCAGGCCAGAACTCGTGCACAATCGTTAATCGGCAAGTGCCGACCAGCAATAATGACCCGGTACAACTGACACAAAAATTGATCGACCGATAAATCGATCGTTTTGCAGGTTGCCAGTCCGACTTGGAAGGATTGTGCCTGAGAACGCGGCGACCAAATTGCTTCTCAACAAGAGTACGAAGCTGTCCATTCGAAAAACGAGATGAATCCCAAGTGTGAAATGTGTGAGCCTCAGACAGTTGTGTTGGCATTCGCCGGAACAGACGGAGCGACCATTGCGCATCAATTGCAACCGGATGGCAGCATTATCATCGGCCGTGACGAGCGCTGCGGCATGCGAATCAACGCCGATAGTATTTCGGCCAAACATTGCGTTGTCCGCCTGGCCGAAGGCGTCGTTACGGTGATGGATTGGTACTCCGAATCCGGAACCTTTGTTAACGATCAACGGATTACTGAAGAGACTAGACTGGAAAACGGCGATGCTCTGCGGTTGGGCAACCACCTAATCCAAATCATTTGGAAGCGACCCCATTCGACCCTCGGCGCGATCGTCGAAAACTCATCCAGTTTAGCGAAGCCGAGATCTTCAGCAGAAGCGGTTGATGCCTCGATTGATGGCTCGGAAACCGCGCGCGACGACAACAGCGGATCATCGCCGTATTCGCAGGCACTTGCGATTCCCGATCCAATCGTCATTCCAGATTTCGATGAGAATTCGCGTCATCATTGCGATGGGCCGTCCAATGCCCGGCTGCAAATCGAATTGGCTCAAGCCAAGGACGACGTCATTTTCTTGCGGCAAGAACTCGAGAGCCAGCTTCAAACGGCGTTATCGGTCGCGACACCCACTGCCGAACCTGAATTTGTGTCGCCAGCGAGCGACGAAATCGAAATGCTCCGCGCAGAAGTCATTCAGTTGCAATCCGAGTTGGCGGAACGCGAAGAGGCATTGCTTTCGGGCTGGGGTGCAACAACCAACCCAATAGAATCCTCAGAGACCGTCGACTCCGAATCGCTCGTTCAGCGACTAGAACAACTGTTGGACGAATTGCAATCAGCCGACCGTCGCGTGACTGTATTACAAGACTTGCTTCGTTCATCAGCGGATGAACATCGCGCCGAAATTGAGGAACGCGAACAGCTAGAAAAGTGGGTCGCAGAAATCGAAAAACGGGTGGCCGAACGCGAGGAATCGTGGAATGCCGAAAGAACCCGACTGGAATCGCGAATTACCGAACAAGTTGCCCACCGCAAGCTGGCCGATAAGTCGCTGTCCGACGCAATTCAATCCTCCGGAAATGGCCAATCTGAGAGAATGGTGGTCGAGTTGCAAAGTAAATACGATAAGGCTCTGGACCGACTTGACAACGCTTACGAAGAAGTGGCTCGGCTGAAAAACATCGTTGAAAAGGCCAATGAGAGCATCGAACAAGCGCAACGCATTCGCGAACTTGAAGACCTTTTGCGCGACGCGAGGTCGAAATCACCCAAGAGCGGGCATCGTTAGCTCGACAACGCGCAGAACTCGATCGCCAGCGTGCCGACGATCAGGATCTACCGCGGTCGCCAAAACATGCCGACGAAAACGACGGGCGGTTTCAAGCATTGCGCGAGCATCTACGGGGAATTCATGAACAAGAACAGCGTGAGGCCAAGAGTCGTCGGCTAACGGCTCGGATCGCCCGGTTATGGCAACGGATGGATGGTGACCGATAACCCATCACGAATTCGTGCCTACTCCCACTGAATCTGTCAAAAAAACATCGCTTTCAAACGCTTGGAAATCACTAACGAGGTCAACGATGACTGTTGTCACAAACTCGATTCCGACCGAGCCCAATATCCACGACTTAACCGACGTCGCGCGCCGGTTGCAGTTGATCGCCTGCGGAGTAGACGGGTTTTTTGCAGGCCAACTCCAAAAGCTGTCGGACGCACTACAGGTCTATGCACGAATAAAGGCCGAGGCCGACACCGTCCATCGCTTATTAGCCCAGTTCGAATCCGATCGACAACAATGGCAAACACAACGTGAAGCCGAAATCAACCGTTTACAAAGGGCGAGCGAGAATTTGGTTCGCGCTTGGGAAGAAATCGACGTACAACAGCGTGCGTTGTTGTTGGAACAACGACGTTGCGATTCCGCTAAGAACTCGGCGGGAAGTGGCCACGCCAACCGCAAACCCAATGATTTTCCGGCCATCGTCAAAAAACCTGAAAAACTTGAGTCGACGCTACTTGAAATTCAGATGTTGAAAAGAGATATGCTCGATCACGCACACCGCCGAAGGTGATAGGCGATTGAATCGGACCATCCGAATGAAGTAACAAGCCATCTCTGTCAGGAGTCAACCGTGAGTTTGTTTTCGCTTGTCCGTCGCAATACAAGCACTGTGACATCTACCAGCCGATTCTCCATCGGCCCCGTTCGGACGGCCGACGACTTGCGGTTTTGCAACGTCATCGACGGACCACAATCGGAGAAAAATGGCCATGCGGGCGCAACCGCATGGAAACGTTTGCAGCAAACGATGGCGTTGATTCCAACCGGCGCAACTTTGCTGGAACCCAACTCATTAATCGACGATCGGAGAGAGAATACGGTGATCAATGTGAACGCATTTTATGTAGACCGCTTCGCCGTCACCAACTCGGATTATGCGGAGTTTGTTGCTGCCGGGGTGTACGACGATATGGAGCACTGGCCGAACGAGGTTTGGCAGCATGTGTTGCAATTTGTCGACCATAGTGGCGTGCCAGGACCTCAATCGTGGACTGGCGGAAGGCCTCCCCGCAACCGACTCAATCACCCCGTTGTAGGCATTTGTTGGTACGAAGCAATGGCATTTGCCAAATGGGTTGGCAAGCGGTTACCCGATGCGGCACAGTGGCAACGCGCGGCGAGTTGGCACACGGGCCAGAATGGCCAACAGACAGCGCTCAGTTACCCTTGGGGAAACGCGTTTGAGTCTTCTCGGGCCAATACGTGGAGTAGCAGTGTGGGCAATACTGTTGCAGCGGATAAGTATTACGAGGGGTGTACCCCCAACGGCGTGCATCAGTTGATCGGCAACGTCTGGGAATGGGTTGACGAAGCGTTTGCCGTCCCGTGGAACGACGACCACTTGTTGGCTGGTTTTGCCGAGGTACGTGGCGGCGCGTTCGACACCTATTTTGAAAGTCAAACTGCGCTGTCAGTTTCGATCCGGTTTGCCGCTATTATTCCGCGGCGCCAATGTCGGTTTCCGCTGTTGTATCGCCGTCTCCGAGTTGAAAAACGCGCCCGGTTCAACAGCGCTTTCATAACAATCCGGAGTCGCGACAACACAATCCCAATGATGACAACTGACACGAGAACATTATGAGAACGCTTCAGTGGTTCCAAGAACAATCTTACATCGAGTGCGTTGTTTGTGGTGGCACTATCCTGGATAGCACTGGCAACTGCAATGCTTGCCATGCGCCGGTGGAATTATCCCGCACTGTGGCCCGCCGTGGAGCACCTGGCAAGCTGGTCTCCGTACTCGGGGCCAGTGGCGCCGGCAAAACGGTCTATTTGGGAATGTTACTGGACATCCTGAGCAAGGGGTGCAAGGACCTATGCGGCTTGCCAAACGGCGCATTTTCAATGTCGGTCCAAGAGCAAACGATCGCGGCCCTGGAACAGCGTCGGTTCCCACAAAAAACGGCCTCCGAGCCAGACCGTTGGAACTGGGTCCATTGCGAGGCCTTCTCTCAGCGTCGGCCGAGAACCCGAATCGACCTCATCACACCCGACTTGGCTGGAGAGGCCCTGGCGCTGGAACTGGAACAACCGAATACCTATTTCACCATTCGCAGCCTGGTCAGCAACTCGCGCGGCATACTAATTCTGTTTGATTCACAACGGGTCCGCGACGCGGGTCGGATTGAAGACATGTTTGGCATCAAGCTCCTAACGTACATTTGCAGCCTGCATTCGTTAGGCCCAAAGGAACGTCGCAAAAAAGTCCGATTGCCGATCGGTTTGGTACTTACAAAAACCGATTGCTGTTTGGATGCTGCCGACGACACAGATCGATTCGCCTCAAATCACTTGCAAGGAACGATGCAATTCTGCAAACAGCGTCTAGCGAATTTTTCGGTCCACGCCGCCAGCGTTGTCGGCAGCGTCATGCGTACGGCCGATGAATTCGGCTCAGAGATGCAAGTCCCGCTGCACGTGCAACCCCGAGGAATCATCGAACCATTACATTGGATCATGAAACAAATGGAGCGCCGAAAATGAACCGGGAAATCGTCGTCCCAATTCGTTTCGAGCGAGCTGTCTTCACGTCAGCATGTACGAAATCGGTGCGAGGTTATCACCTTGTCGCGCACTCACCCGGGGTTAACGATGACATCGCCCAGGCCCTTTGCCAATGGAGCCCAACCCACAACGGCTTGAACGATACGGAATTAACGGCAACCAGTTTGAACTACTTTCCAATCGATGGCGAATACTTCGGCATCTCTCGATCCATTATTGGCGGCGCCGAATACAGCGGCCGAAACGCATTACAAACCGTGACTTCCATTTTGGTTGGTAGGCTAAGCGACCTCGAACTTTATGACGACAATCCGCTACGGCTGAGCAAATCTCGCAATGTCCATGGGCTGGATGCGATTGATGGCCAATTATGCAGCTATCCTCGAACCGGTCGAGTTGTTAGGGAATGCTTTGCCGGTTTCGAATCGGCACCAACCCACCGACGAACTAGTTGATCGATCCGTGAATGCTTTAACTGCAGGAAATAGAATCGCGGTGATCGGCGCAGAGCAACCATTACAATCGTTGGCCGCGATTCTTGAACGGTTGCCAAAGGCATTTCGGCTCAAATCCTCGTTTTCGACCGGGATCAAAGCCTCGACGTTTCGCCCATTCCGAATTCACTTTTTTCCGATGATTGACAACCGTCTGCGCGATTTTCTTGGTCAACAACGGATCATGCTCATCAAGTCCTTTATTCTTATATAATAAGTCTACCTAGTGTGGCAATCGCCTATTCACCGTCGACCAAGGCACTTGTGAAGCGTTATCAATTATATAGTTTAAGGGACTACATACAACCGCATCACATCAGTCTCTAGATGGTGACAATCAACCATTAGTTCAGACGCTAACTTGATATTGAGGAGGCGTGCATGAGTACTCGTCAGCTCGTCGTTTTGCTGGTCGGAGTCTTTTTCAACACCCATATTGCGCAGCTTGACATGGCGCTGGCCAATCGTGTTTATCGGCATTCCGATCGGCAAATCACTTATCACTCGCCAGGGCCAATACGCGGTGAACAGAATTTCAAGACTAATGTAAAGCCTGATGAAGACGAGCAGGCGACAAACGGAAGCTAGCAGGCTGTTGAGGGATGGTCGTCTCGCTAGGCCATCGATTTTGGGCATCCACGTCGTGCGCGAACTCTGACGAGAACATTTAATACGGCCGCGCCGTGGCCGCTGCAGCGGTGCTTTGGCTCAAGACGAACGGTCCATCCGGCTTGTTGATCTCAAGCACGAACGAAAGTTGTTCGTTGGGATGGGCGGCGTCGATGATGTCAAAGTGATCCACTCGCAACAATCCCGTCACGTGATTTCGCCGCGACGCCGTGTAGAAACCCGCCGCCATCGAGCGATGGGCTTTGAATCCGAATTGCTGGGCCAAGTATTGAACCATCGGCTCGGCGTCTCCTGTGATTCCGACGAGCGATATTCGTTGTACGCGGTGTCGGTCATCGAAATAGTAAGTGAGCGAACCACAAAGATCCCACGCGTTGACACCTGTCACCAATGCGACTCGCATGCCTTGTAAACCATCCTGCAGGGGAGCCGTCGACACTCGCGACCATCGGCTTTTGACCCAATTAGGGTAAATATCGAATCTTAGGATCTCATCCAAATTGGCGATCGGCCTTTGCAGCATCGGTCGAGCATCGCCCAATGATTCCAACGGATTTCGCTCGATTGAAACTGCCTCGTCCGCGGCGTGGGAACGCGTGTAGTCCACATGACCAGACTGGGTTGATGTGATCAACGGCAACCCAATTGCGGCCGTAATCGCCGCCGGTACGATTACTTTACGAGCCAGCATGGAATGCTCCTTTCCTGAATTCCATCGTCAGTTGCTCGCTCGAAATCAGGGCGACTTGCCTCAAACAGCCCATTCGATTAAATCATTACAGGTGGACCGCGTGTGACGACGCCGATACCATGGCCAGGATTACTAACGAGCTTGCCCATTGGCTGACTTGCGACGAAGCAAAGCTTCGAATGCAAGAAGTCGAAGCGCGCCGCAACGAAGGTCGCGAATGGGTAACCGTTTTGACGTGGCTTCGCCGAAACCTTTCGGGAGAACGAGCCGAAGCAATCTCTCACCAGGTCGCGTTACGTGGGCGAGCCCGTCGCAAGTTTTTGCGAGCGGGTCAGATGCTTTTTACCCGCCGAAGCCTGGAGCAAGCCACTTCGGAACCAATTGGAAGATACAAATCTGGCCGATTCGACGAAACCCCCATCGTCGATTTGTGTTGCGGAATTGGAGGCGATCTAATCGGACTGAGTCGGAATCGACGCTGTCTTGGAGTCGATCTCGATCTGGATTTAACATGCTTTGCAAGACACAACGCCGATGTGTACGGTCGCGTCAACGCCTCGACGATCACCCTCGATGCACGATCCATGGATTTGACGAACTGGGCCGCGATCCACATTGACCCGGATCGGCGCGCACAGGGAAAACGAACAATAGCACTGAAGGACTATCGCCCCAATGAGATCGAACTCCAACGGATCACACAGTCGGCCGAGTCGTGTGCGATCAAGCTGGCCCCAGCCACGGATGTCCCTCGAGATTGGAAAATCGCGGCGGAACGTCAATGGCTCGGCCATGATCGGGAGTGCAAACAACAAATCGCCTGGTTTGGCAAGTCGGCTCGATATCCCAGCAAGCGAGTCGCCACGATTGTTGACTGCAATGACCACGTCGAAGAAATCATCGAATCAACCAACACGTCACCAGTGGAAGTCAGTAGCGCCTTAGGTAAATTCTTGATCGAGCCACACTCTGCGATCCGTGCTTCGAAGTTGGAGTCTGATTTTGCGTTGCGATTCGGTCTTTTCAAAGTGGAAAATCTGGAACGTTTCTTTTTCTCGAATCAACTCGTCCGGTCATCCCTATGCCGCTGCTGGACGATTATCGAGATCATTCCTGCCCGAGGGAAAGTGATTCGCAGCGTTCTTGCTTCCCTGAATTCGGCCCGACCTGAACTCAAGCCGCATGGTTGCCCCCCTGCTTCATTCATTTCTTGGCACCATCCCTTCCTTTGAAGCGCGCACATTGACATTAGTCATCACGCGTCATAACGAAAAACTCATATGCATCATTGGCGAGCCCGTGTAGCCATCATGATGCACCATTACTTGGCTCCTGAATTCTCCGCTGCGACTGTCGTGCTCACAACTTGGCTCACGCCTTGCAACGGAAGTGTATGGGAATCGAACCCACCAAAGGCAAGCTTTTCTTGCCTTCCAACGGTTTTGAAGACCGCGGCCGCCACCAGGCGTGCAGACACTTCCTCACATGATTCAAGTTTAACGTCCGACCGCTCATCCTCAAACCGGTTGCGATCAATCAATTCATTTGGACTGAAGCCCTCTCGACTATCGCCAAGACCAGACACTCGTAAGTCCATTATCGACGATCTCAACCCGATGCAACGACATAGGCTTGCCGTCAATTCGTGCAGTGGTCCTACAAGAAAGGCGATCGTTAGTTGCGTGAGACTGCTTTTTTCCTTTGCCTCATTGGCTTTTGGCTAAGCGAATGCGGATTTGGCTAAGCGGCAAACAATTGACCACGTCATCCTTTGTCAAACCGCCACGGCGGGCCTGGATGATACCATATTTCAACACATCGATTCCGTGTGGGCTGTGCGCGTCGCTGTTGATGGTGATTTTAATCCCTCGCATTTTTGCCATTGCACAATGGATATCATTAAGGTCCAACCGTGCCGGATTTGCATTGAGCTCGAATATTTTTCGGTGTTCCACCGCGGCTTGCATGACTGCGTCGATATCGATTTCATAGGGTTTACGGCGATTGATCAAGCGACCCGTCGGATGCGCGATCGCGGTGATCCATGGATGTCGGATTGCCGCCATAATCCGGTCAGTGAGTTGCCGTCTTGATTGCTCTTGACCGTAGTGGATACTAGCCAATACCCAATCAGCTTCTCGCAATACGTCGTCGGGCAAGTCCATTTTTGCGTTTTCCAATATATCGCATTCGACCCCCTTGAAGACAAAGAACTCACCGTCCAATGCTTGATTGATTCGGTCGATGTCGTTCCACTGTGCTCTCAAACGTTTAGGGTCTAAGCCGTTGGCCATTGCGACACGTTTGGAATGATCGGTGATCGCAATATACTTAAGACCTTGAGCTTTTGCCGCCGCGACCATGTCGAGAATCGACGCTGATCCATCGGTAGCGGTTGTATGCATGTGCAAATCACCGACCAAATCGCCTCTTTCGATTAACTTCGGCAGCTTGTTAGCGGTCGCCCATTCGAATTCTCTGCGTGCTTCACGCAATTCCGGCGGTATCCAAGCCATGCCGAGTGACGCATAGACTTCTTCCTCGGACTTTCCACAAACGGGTGTTGTAGAATCATCCGTCGAAAAGACGCCCCATTCATTGACGTTGAGGTCGTGGTCCTTGGCCAAACCGCGTAGGTGGAGATTATGCTCCTTCGAACCGGTGAAGTAGATCAAAGCCGCACCAAACGAGTTGGCCGGAACAGCACGTACTTCGATTTGAAACGCATCCGCCAACTGTAGCGAAATAAAGGTTGGTCCGCGATCCGTTACCGACTTGACTTGGGGAAACATCGCCAGGCAGTCCATTGCTTCCTGAGCATCGTCGGCGACGATCAGGATGTCTAGATGGCCAACCGTTTCTTGGCCGCGTCGATAGCTCCCAGCAAATTCCGAATGGCGGATTGCGGCGCAACTCGCCAATTGTTTGCGGAGAGCCGTTACCAAAATGTCGGCCTCCGACCAATAGATTCGCTCATTGGCGGCGGCCGCGATGTCGATACCCTTGAGAATCGCCTGCTCCGTTTTTTCGCCAAAGCCCGGAAGAGCTCGGATTTGACCCGTCTCACAAGCCGTTTTGAGTTGGGAAAGATTTTCGATTTTCAACTCGTTGAACAATAGCGCTGCCTTCTTGGGCCCCAGTTTCGGGACGCGAAGCAAGTCCAACACGGTTTTCGGAATGCTTTTCAGCAAGTCATCAAGCTGGTGAAGCGAACCGGTCTGGACGAGTTGTTTGCACTTCTCAGCTACGCCTTTGCCAATCCCTTGGATTCTTGTCAGGTCGCCGCCGGCCGCAACTACTTGCTCCAACGATTCGGCATGGTCCACTATGGCCCGCGCCGCATTTCGATAGGCTCGCAAACGAAACGCATCGGAACCTTGAAACTCCAACAAATCCGCCAACATTTCCAACGACTTGGCGATTTGGCCGTTTGTCATTCGCCACCAGCAACCGCTTCAACTTCGTGTGCGAGAGTAATCGGTTGAGACATTCCGGAATCGCCGACGCTTAGAGGGATCGTCCAACGAACCTGCCCGGCCTTGCAGAGGCCCACGCCCGACTCTTGGCAATAATAGTACGAGACAGCAATCCGAACCGTCACGTCGCCATTGGATTTCACTGGCACGACCACGGAAAACGATTCACCGGGCGGGGAGACGTCAATAAGTCCTTCGGGCTGCATACTAACGCCAATCGCGTCGCCATGGGTTACATCCCAATAATACCGCAGCGGAGCATCTCGATTGAGCTTCCAGCCGGACGGGAATCTCAAACCGACTTCGAACGTCACTCGACCGTTGTCGGGAGTGATCGTTTTGGGGTCTATCGTCAATTGTAATGCATCATCGAAATTCGGCTTCGTTTTGGGCCGTTTGGGCGGCTGGAGCCCATCGATGACAAACGTTGATGTCGTCAGCGACTTTACGTTGACGCAGACGATTCGGTGGTTGTTTGTGTCAGCGACATACAGATTTTGGTCAATTGCGGTCAGTCCGCTGGGTTCATTGAGCACACGCGCATCCGACGCGGGAGGTTTGATAGGCAGCGTCGCCGTATTGCCGTTTAGCGGATTGACGATTTTGATTTTGCTGTTGTAAGTATCTGCCACGTAAAGCCGACCCAATTCGAAAGCAACGGCTAAAGGGTGTTGTAGCAATACGCGTGCTCGCTCGCCATCCCGGTCACCGAACGTAAACAGACGCGCACGGGCCAATTCGTTGGTGCCGATGACGGTCTGCACCATTTTCGTCGGTTCAAACGGGACGCGGCGAATGGAACTACCCTCGCTATCGGCGACAAACAGGCTCTGTCCGTCGGAGGACAATCCGCTCGGTTGGGCGAACGATGAAAATCCGGGTTGATACGGCTCATCCGCCGGTCGCAACGGGCCGTCGACAATATCCTCACGCCCGTTTCCAGCAAACAATTCCATGGTGGCAGTCGATAGGTCCATCCGCCAAATCTGATGCGAGCCGGCCATGGCGACGTAAAGCTTGTCGGCCCTGAGCCACAAATCCCAGGGACTGTTCAACGCACACGTTTGTGCCGCGCGAGACCTGAAATTGCCAGCTGGGCTTCGAGGGGTCGGTTGGATACGGAACTCGCCCCTGACGGCCGATACCAGCGATCGTCACCACTCTGTTTGTTGAAAGGTCGGCGCGACGCAACAAATGGTTCTCGGTGTCCGCGATATAGATCGTGTCAGCAGAAATGGCTATGCCTTGCGGGTGGTCGAAGGTGGCGTCGGACAACGAGCCGTCGGATTGGCCTGGTTGTCCACTGCCGATGGTCCCGATCAACTTCCCGTCCAGCGACGCGATAACGATGCGATTGTGGTTGGTATCGGCTATGTATAAGCGCTTGCTGTGGGGATCCGCAACAACTTTCCCCGGAAAAAGCAGGGGTGTGGGTTGCAACGAACTGGATTCGAGTTCGAAATGCACGGGCGATTCGTCGAGCAAGTGCTTTTCGCGATACAACAGGATTAGTGGTTCAAGGATCGATGACACCTGGTTGGCGGTAATTTCCCCGCGCGTTCCCCAGACTGCTTTTCCCTCCGGATCGAGCAATATCACGGTAGGCCAACTGCTGGCCCCAAAAGCATTCCAGACTTGCATGTCCCGATCCACCAATACCGGGTGGGTGATCTCGTATCGCATTACAGCTTCCGCGACATTATCCGAATCCTCTTCCGTTTCAAACTTTGCCGAATGAACGCCCACCACGACCAATTGACGGTCAAATTTCTCTTCCAGCTTTTTCAGTTCTGGGAGAATGTGCATGCAATTAATGCAGCAGTATGTCCAAAAGTCGATGAGGACGAATTTCCCGTGCAGGGATTCGGTCGTCAGCGGTCGCTTGGTGTTCAACCACGTGGAATTCGGCGGGAAGGGAGGAACGTCTTGCCTAGATTTCATCAGTCTCGTCGCAAATTCCCGAGCGACGGATTCCTTTTGATTTTCGTTTTGTGCCGACAAGGTGCCTGCAAGTAGCCAAAATGCAATTGTTAGTAAACGCAAGAGATGCGAATCTTGAATCATTCCTTCAGTCCTCGGTCAGTCTGAATTCGTCGGTGTTATTCTAACCGAAAATCAGTTCACAGGCACTAAACGGCGTCGACCGCAAGTTGCCCCACAACAACTCCTGCCTTTTTTTCTGTGCTCCGTCTTGTCGAAGGCGAGAGTCCTTACGCCAATAGCGCACGTTACGACCTCAGAATGCACGGTCAAAACCGGCTTCGATAGATTTGGGGTGACGGGTCACCCGGCACGATTCGAATCGTCCGAATCGAACTTGGCATTCACCATTGACGGTGAGACGGAAGCCTAAGGATCGGACGCAAAATAACTTCGCCGTAAATTCTCGCCCTCACGGGAGAGGCTAAGGAGAGGGTCGACAAAACCGGGAAGTTATTTTTCGTGCGATCCTAAGCTACTTTTGAATTTCCACGACCGCGATCCGATTGCCGGATGATGTCCGCATAGAGATCGATGTGGCGGCGCACTTGCCGGACAAGTTCAAACTCTTGTTGGATGAGTCGTCTCGCGTTGGCGGAGAATCGCTGCTGCAGTTTTGGATTCGAGATCAAAATGCCAATCTGGCGCCCCAGGTTGATTGGATCTCCGCCGCGGGCCAATAATCCCGTTTGTCCCGGCAATACGAAGTCAGGGATTCCTCCGACATTAGACCCAACCACAGGGGTGCCACACGCCATTGCCTCCAGGCCGGTCTGAGGCAGATTATCCTCCAAGCTGGGAAGAACTAGGACATCTACGGCCGAATATGCGTTGGCCAACTTTCCTGGTCCGTCCAAAAACCCAAGTTGGTGAATTGGAAACGTTTGACGGGGAATTGTCCTTTCTGTACGTCCGAAGATCACTAATTCGACGGGTCGTTCAACAACTACGCGGCGAATCGCGTTAAGAAGGACGGCGAATCCCTTTCTCGGATTGCCGATATCGTCTGCACCGAAGCCGATCAAGGCCGCCTGACTTGGCAAGCCCAAGCGCTGTTGCGCCAACTCGCGATGTTCCGGCCGAAAGGCATGACCGTCAATCCCGTACGGAATGACGTGAAACGAGGTTCCGTGCGGCCAAACCGGACTCTGCCTGGCAATTGTATCCATCCAACGGGACGGAGAGACAACATGGATGCACCGTCCAGCCAATGATCGGCTCTTTGTCCGCATGGCGCGGCGAGTCAAATCGTACGGACCATTATCGGGAACTGACGGGCAGCGCCCGCAACCGAGGCGAAATCTCTCGCATTGACCTGGGAAATGACAGCCACCAGTAAATGGGTTGACATCGTGTAGCGTCCAGACGACTGGAATCCACTGCGGTAGACTTCCGAAAAACGTTGGATAATCAATCAGGAAAGATATCCAATGCAAATGAAGGATATGCGGTGCCTGTCCCGCTCGCAGTCGCGTTCGGTGGTAAAGTTCAGCTTGCGAAAAAGTCTCCAATTCCTTCGATCTAGTTGCCAAATGCGTTTCGTACTCGTGACAAATCCGCTTGCGTCGACGACGCTCTTGAATTGCCGCGAAGAATCCGGTCGGTTTCGTCCCCGGCATGTCGAGAAAATCGCATTCAAAAATCGCGTCGTTACGCAGAACCGTTTGTGGGAGCGTCTCGGGTTTGTTGTCCGCCCCGACCGATCTAACGAACATGCGGCTATCAATCTCTTGCCGCCTCAATTCTCGGTGGTGGCGTATTGCCGCGGTGCCCGCGCCGCCAAAGGGAAAAGTCGTAAACTGATGAATCAACATAGGATCGATCACAGAGTCATGCCGTGCGCCGGCTGCGCGAGCGGTCCTGACTCAACAGCACGTTTTCCAACATCGCTCGGGGACCGCGTTTGACAAAACGCACTCGCACCCGACGCCGAAACGTCTCGAATCGTTGCGCCAAAGGATCGAAAATCGATAACCGTGGTTGACCTTGAGTAACCGCTGTACGGCAACGCTCAACAAACAGATCTTTGTCTTGCATATAGCCGTGGAGAATGACTTTGATTGGATCGGCGGCATCGCGGTGAACTCGTTCAAGCGTTGAAAAGCAGATTTGATCGGTGTGCTGGATACCGTCCGCGGCCATGGCGAATTGATAGATAGTCATATCGAATACTCCTTGCCGCGCCTCGGCCGGCATACGGCGGGCAAAGTCCTTGGCGTAACAAGCGCCGCCGTTGACATGCGCCGTCAGCAATCGCTTGCGACGGCGAAACAGCCGATGCCGATAGACGTCCGGGACTACGTTTCCCATTACCAGCTTTGAGCCACCACGATGGGTTGACAACCATTCATCATTCAGCCGATCCATCCAGTTTGGCTTGACTACCGTCATGTCCGACTCGAACCAAAGGCTGAACCCCGGTCGCCCGTTCATTTCGTCGGCAACATAGTCCATGCAATCCCAAAACATCGCGGTTGGACCTTGCGGATATCCGAAAACCTTTGTCGGACACTGAAAGCTTGTGGTCGGAGCAATGCGGGAATATGCATTGTGCAATCGCGAGCAGATCGGAATTTTGGGGCTTGCCGCCAAAAGAAATGCGAAGTCGGTCTTTCCACTCCCAAGTTGGTACAAGCAGGACGCGATGGTCAAGTATCTCGCGATCTCCGCATCACAATAGTAGGGAAGGATCACAACATTCGAGTTGTCGGAGATGGTCATATTCGTAGCGGTCGGGACGAGATATGAAACAATCCATGACGGGGCCAAGTCGTACTTGTAGGTAAGTCGCCGAAAACGGGTCAATCGCAACGCAGAAATACCGCTGAGCACGAAGAAAGCGATAAGTTCACAATTCGAACGTGTGACCCGTTCAGATCCAGCGAGATGGCCGTAAGGATCGGACGCAAAATAACTTCGCCGTAAATCCTCGCCCTCACGGGAAAGGCTTAGGGAGAGGGTCGACAAAACCGGGAAGTTATTTTGCGTGCGATCCTAAGCGTTCACGGGTTGCCAATGCGTTGCCCACGTTTTTGGGGGGTCAGGCACATTTTCGGCGGCCCATGCGACATTCTAGTACCAATAATTGGGTCGAAAATGAGCCAGACCCCGGCTCGTGAACTGTTACGTTGACAGGTATCAGAGGAGACTGCCGATCAAGCGACAATGTCTTTGATCACGTTGCCATGGACGTCCGTGAGGCGGAAATCTCGGCCGGCGTAGCGATAGGTGAGTCGGGTGTGATCGAGCCCCAGCAAATACAGAATCGTCGCGTGCCAATCGTGAATATGGCATTTGCCCTCGACGGCTTCGTGGCCGTATTCGTCGGTTGCACCAAAGCTAAAGCCTCCTTTGGCGCCGCCGCCAGCCATCCAGCTTGTAAAACCCTTATTATTGTGGTCCCGACCGTCGCCGTTTTGCGCGTACGGAGTGCGTCCAAACTCTCCTGCCCAAAGGACGAGAGTATCGTCGAGCAGGTTTCGCTGCTTGAGATCGGCGAGCAATCCCGAGATCGGTTTATCGATCTGGCTGCACAAATTCGGCAACGTGTTAGTCATGTTAAAATGCGTATCCCAATTGCCGTGCGCGATTTCAATGAACCGCACGCCCGCCTCCGCGAATCGTCGCGCCAGTAAACATTGCCGTCCGAAATTGTCAGAGGGACCCTCACCGATTCCGTACAGGTCGAGAGTCGCTTGTTCTTCACCCGACAAGTCCATCAAATCAGGAATCGCCGACTGCATGCGAAACGCCAACTCGTAACTCTCGATCACGCCTTCGATTCCGGGATGGTCTTCCTCTCGCTTGAGCTGTAAGTGATTGAGTTCTTGGACGAAGTCCAGTTGTTGGCGCTGTTGGGCCGTTGAATAGCGAGGGTTTCGGATATCCGGGACGGATTCCCGATTTCGAGCAACTCGACCTCGTCCACCCCGCAAGCCGCCACCAAGTTTGGTTCCTTGGTAGATCGCAGGCAAAAATGCACTGCCGTAATTCTGTGCGGCACCGGCTTGCGGATTGATGGAAACAAACCCTGGCAAACTGTCGTTTTCCGTGCCTAAACCGTACAAAGTCCAAGCGCCGAGCGACGGGCGAACAAACTGTGCGGTCCCGGTGTGCAATTGGGTCATCGCTTGCGGGTGAACCGGTTGATCACAGTTCATGCCGCGCAACAGGCAAAGTTCGTCAGCCATTCGGCCAAGTTCGGGTAACAATTCAGAAATCCATAATCCGCTTTTACCGCATTGCGTAAATTTCCAAGGCGACTTGAGCAACGTTCCACGGAATTGTCCCGACTTTCCGTGATCTTTGATCAATTGCGGCTTGTAATCAAACGTATCCAAATGGGATGGCCCGCCACGCATGCACATGAAGATGACTCGCTTGGCGCGGGCAGGGAAGTGCGGTTCTTTTGGTGCCAGAGGATTGTGACTCTTTTCCGGGTCCTGCGACTGGCCACTCGCCATAGACGATAGGCCGGCAAATGCCAAATAGCCAAAACCTGATGAAATCGTTTTTAACAAGCTCCGCCGAGTCGGACCAAACGTCTCGATACGATCTAACATGGCAACACTCCTGATGTAAGTAGGGTCAATTCAAGAATCGGAACTCGGCCGAACCGAGAATCGATTGGCAAAGAGCGCTCAAGCGGCGAGCATAACCATCTCGCCGATTTCGCCCGGTTGTTCCGGGCTGGAAGTTGCGCAGAAAATCCGCGCTGGCTTGGAGTTCTTCGTTCGTCGCCGGGCGATTCAATGCCAACCTAAACGCCATTTCGATTTGCGCTCGAATGTTGTTAGCTTCATCCATCAATCGTCGAGCCATAGCGTCGCTCTGTTCGATCACGAACTCGTCGTTGAGAAAGAACAAGCCTTGATCGGCGGTGTTTGAAGTGTCGCGCTTTACCTACCACCAGGTTGGCATCCGCAAAGTCAAGGACCTCCAACGCCCGAGGATATTCATCGCGGACGATTGGCAAATAAACGCTCCGGTACAAACTCATTTGATCGAGTTGATTGTTCGCTCGATTCCGCAAATACCCGCCTAACGGATTGTTGAACCGGTTGGCCATTGCACCGCGATTTCCAGAGGCTCGGTCATCTCGATCGGACTTCATCGAATCTCGATCATTCATCATGCCGGCCCCATTGGCCCGCATGGCGCCCAAGACGGAGGCCAATGGCGGGCCAGCTTCTACGGTTCCGTTGCGAACGATGCCCGGTCCGGCCTTTCCAACTACGGAGGCTCGAGGACGCTGGCGGTCCAATTCACCGCTTACCGCCAGCATTGCATCGCGGATTGCTTCGGCCTCCAAACGCTTGGGGTCAATCCGCCAAAACAGGGTATTTTCCGGGTCCACTGCGAAGGCTTCCGGATTGAAATGGCTGCTAGTCCGATAGATTCGGGATAGCACGATTTCTCGGATTAGTTTTTTGACGCTCCAACCGTTGTCCATGAATTCCAACGCCAAATAATCAAGCAATTCCGGATGTGTCGGGGCAGTACCCGTTGCGCCGAAATTCTCTGGCGAACGAACGATCCCGTTTCCGAGCAAATGCATCCAAATCCGGTTGACCATCACCCGCGCCGTCAACGGATTCTTCTCGTCCGTCATCCATTTTGCCAATTCCAGGCGGCCGGACGAACTCTCCTTGATTCGAATCGGATGATCCGTCAGAACTTGCGGAACTCCGCGTTCAACCGCGTCGGTCGGCTTATTGAATTCACCACGAACCAACAAGCGGGCATTTCGCGGCTCGTCGACCGACTGAACTCCCATACAGAACGACCTCGGGTTCCCACTCTGGTCGTACGAGTTCAACTTTGATTCGATCAACGCCACGCGACTCTGAGCCGTGGCGATTTGCGCAATGGATTGTTGAGGATTGCCGCTTCGCACCGTTTCGCGCCGCGCACTGCGCGTCGACGAGAGCCGCTTTGGCTTCATCATAAAGCTTCTCCAATTCTTGAAGTTCGGACTTGCTGAGCTTTTCCTGCACGGGATCATCGATCGGCAGGATGATCAAATTGCTGCTTCGACGATTCTGTCGCGTATCTACCGTCCCATAATGTGTGGTCATGTTTTGAAAGATTCCCGCCATTGCGTAATAATCGGTTTGCGGGATCGGATCGAATTTGTGGTCGTGGCAGCGGGCGCAAGCGACTGCGACGCCGAGGATCACCCGAGTCGTCACGTCGATCTGTTCATCAAGTAAATCAAGACGAAACTGGCGACCGTTTTGCTCAACCAAAGATTTCGGACCCATTGCCAGGAATCCCGTGGCAATCAAGTTCTGCGCCCACTGCTGATTCGTCTTCACCGGCAACAAGTCGCCGGCAATCTGCTCTTGGACAAAGCGGTCGTAGGGCTTATCCGAGTTGAATGAATCGATCACATAATCACGGTATCGCCAGGCTTCGGAGTACGTCAGATTAGCCTCTTTGCCGGTCGACTCGGCATACCGAGCGACGTCTAACCAGTGCCGGCCCCAACGCTCTCCAAACGCGGGGTCGGCCAGAAGCGAATCGACCATGCTTTCCAGCGCCGTTTGGGCATCCTTTTGCCATGCCTTTCCAAATTCGTCCATTTGCTCAGCGGTCGGCGGGAGTCCGGTTAGATCGAACGTCAAACGCCGCAGTAGGGTGTCTGCATCGACGTCCGACGACGGAGCCAAGCCGCTATCTTCAAGCTTTTTCAAAACAAACCGATCGATAGGCGTTTGAGCCCAGCGCGGCTCCTTGACCTCGGGCAAAGAAGGCTTTTTCGGACATTGAAACGCCCAAAACTCGCGACCCTTTTGGATGTCCTGTTGCGTAATCGTCGAGTTGACCTTAACGACTTGTGTCACGCGAGGATCGGGAGCGCCCATTTCAATCCACGTTTTGAAATCGGCGATGACTTGACCGGACAACTGGCCGCCGGGTGGCATCTTGTAGCTTTCGTAGTTAATCGCCGACCACACGATGCTTTCATCCAAGCTCCGCGGAACAATCGCCGGGCCGGATTCGCCGCCATCCAACATTCCATCGCGAGTATCGAGCAGCAGTCCTCCTCGCACTTCGCCTGATTTCGAAGAATGGCATCCGTAGCACTCTTTGACGAGCACCGGGCGGATCTTCGATTCAAAGAACTTCACTTCCTCGGTCGAGAGCTTCTGGGCCACCAGTTCGACTTGCATCCCCATGCCGACCGCGGTCGCTGTGATGGCAACCAACACATAACGAAGGGATTTGCCAAATCTCATCACGTTATTCCCTTTGATTGTTGACTCGCCGCCAAGTTGTTGACATACGCAATTGCACTATTCAGAGGCGCACTTGTGCAATCCGTTATTTACCACCATTCCTACCCGGCCGCTTTGGTTCGACCGGAGCATTCTTGTCGTCGGGTTTCTCTTCGCCGGTCGGATTCATCTCAGGACGATAACGCTCGACCTGTTTTCTCATTTCGCCAAGTTCGGCATCGTCGAGTTCACCGTCGCCGTTGAGATCAATTTGCTCGAACCGCTCGGCGAGTCGCTCGGGCACTTCGTCCTTCGATAACTTGCCGTCACCATTCTTGTCCAATCGCTTAAACAATTGCTGCGGATTTCCTTCGCGCTGCGGTCCGTCCCCACGCTGTTTTGCATTTCCAGGTTGTCCCGGACGCCGTTCACCGGGTGCACCGTTCGGCGGACGACGCCCCATCAGCTTCTGGGCTGCATTCTCCAACTCCGACTTGTCGATGTTCCCATCGCCATTGGCATCCAAACGATCGAAGCGGTCCTTCATCCGTTCCGGCGCTTCGTCCTTGGAAATGACGCCGTCGCCATTCTTGTCCATGCACTTAATTAGTGCCGTCAACCGTTCTGCGGGGCTGGCTCCCTGAACGCCTTGACCAGGCCGTCGACCAGCTCGGCGGCGGTCTCCGGGGGCCTCTCTTCGCTTTGGAGGTTGTTGCTGGCCCGTATCATCTTGACTGCCAACAACCGATTTCTGACTTGTCGAGTCGCCGGCAGCTTGTTCATCCTGAGCACTGCACAGCATTGGTGTGCACAGAATTCCCGCTGTAATCAGGGCGAAAATTGTCGATTTCATTGACTTTTCTCCGAAACTGCAAAATGCATGGTTGAGTTTAGTAAGTGTCCTAGACTCAATCACGCAGTAGAATTCGGATCAGGACAAGAATTTCCGCCGTTTATGTCAATCGCCGTTCAGTCGCTAAAAATGGGCGAAAAACGGCTGAAAAAGTGTATGCCCAACGTTCATCGATGGCGGTGTTTTCTCCAGATTTTTTGAGGATTCGTGTGAGCTCTATCGATCAGCCATCCCAGAATTCGAATCCGGACGCGAAGGAGCTCTACGCCGATTTGGCCCAACATCGCACCGAGGCCTTGGCGAATTATTTTTCGCAAGTCCGCGAGCGGTTGAAGCGGATCGCTTGCTTCCGCTTGGACTACCGATTGCGCGGCCGGGTTTCTGAATCGGACGTCGTGCAAGAGACGTATGTCCGCGCCGCCCACCGGTTGGATGGGTATTTGTCTCAGCCGGACGTGCCGGTCTTCGTTTGGCTGCGCATGGAACTGACACAAAAACTACAAGAACTTCATCGTTTCCATTTGTTGGCCGAAAAGCGAGATGTCCGCCGCGAAGTCAATCTGGCGTCCCAGCCGGCATCCGGATCAACCTCGATGGCGCTGGCGGCCCATATCGTCGGCCAATGGACTTCGCCGAGTCGAATTCTGGAACGAGCCCAGCAGATCGAAGCCTTGGAAAAGTCGCTCAATGAAATGAATGAGCTCGATCGCGAAGTGATCGCGCTACGCAATTACGAAGAACTCAGTAATGTCGAAACGGCTCAAGTCCTGCGAATCTCGCCCGAAGCCGCCAGCAAGCGCTATCTGCGCACACTGAAGCGGCTGCGCGAAATCGTACAATCCCACAACGTCGTCTAGTCCCCCCATCATGCATTCACGCCTCTCGCGAGAACAATCGCTCGAAGCGATTGTCGCCGATTTCACTCAAGCGTTCCGCGACGGAAAGCAACCCGTCATTGCCGACTATCTGCGGAAGTACCCGGACCAGGCCGACGAATTGCAAGAGTTGTTGTCATCCGTCGCCATGATCGAGGGACTAAAGCAGGAATCCGATTCGACCCAGGCTCGGTCGCGCGAAGACCGCGATGCTTTGCATATCAAGCAACTCGGCGACTATCAGCTGATTCGTGAGCTTGGCCGCGGTGGGATGGGTGTTGTTTTTGAGGCCGTCCATCAGTCGCTTGGTCGTCGGGTCGCCATCAAACTAATGCACCCCAGGCATAGCAGCGATGAAAAATACATTGCCCGATTTTCTCGGGAAGCCCAGGCCGCCGCCAAACTTCACCATACAAACATCGTCAGCGTCTTCGGCGTCGGTCATTGCGAAGGGAGGCATTATTACGTCATGGAACTGGTGCGCGGCTGTAGCCTCAAGAGCGTGATGCGATCGCTTTCCGGCACGGTTCGCCTCCCGACGGTCTTCCGTCAGCATCACGATATCGGCCACACCGATGCTCCAGCAGAAACCAAGCTGGACGTCCGACGTGTACTGCCTCAACGCCTCGACTCGCCCATTCACGATTCAACACATGGCGCGTCGTTTGCGCGCGACGATCGCGCCGAACAACGTGTCAACGACAAGGTTCAGGATCATCTCGCGTCGTCGGCGTCAGCTCAAACCGGCGAGACCGGACCAACCGCGACCGACGACCGCTTCCAAAAGCAGTTGCCTACCGGTTCGCAGCGCTTTCGTTGGGTGGCTCGAATTGCGCGCAGATCGCCAATGCGCTGGCCTACGCGCATCATCAAGGTCACCTCCACCGGGATATCAAGCCTGCCAACTTGTTGCTCGATGAGGGCGGCATCGTATGGCTCACGGACTTCGGGTTGGTGAAGTCGACGGAAAACCTGGGGCTGACTCAAACCGGTGACCTGCTGGGCACACCGCAGTACATGGCTCCCGAATCGTTCCACTCGCAATACGATGCACGCAGTGAAGTGTACTGTTTGGGCCTGACTCTTTACGAACTGGCGACGCTCAGACCGGCCTACCCGGAGACTTCGGCCGCAGATCTGGTGCGACGAATCACGACCGAATCCCCAATCCTGCCACGAAAGCTCGAACCGCGCATCCCTCGCGATTTGGAGACCGTCATTCAAAAGGCTATATCTCGAGATCCTAACGCCCGATATCAAACGGCGGCGGAGTTGCGGGACGACTTGCTCGCGGTCGGCGACGATCGCCCCATCGCGGCGCGAAAACCAAGTTCAACCGAGCAACTCGCCCGCTGGAGCCGTCAAAATCCATTGGCGGCATCGCTGGCCGTCGTCTCCATCTTGCTGCTGGTCTTGCTGGCTGCCGGCGCTTCCATCGGTTACCTGTACGCGGCTAACGCCAACCAAAGGCTTTCGGAAAAGGCGACTTCACTGGCGCTGAAACAGCGCGAAGCTGAATCCGCAAAACAACTGGCCCTGACAAACTGGGAACGCGCCGAAGCCAACGTCGAACTCACGATGAAAGCGTTCGACGATATGTTCAAGGCGGTGATCTCCGGCGACTCCAAAGTCCAAAACGAAATCGACATCGACGGATTCACGGAACTGGCTGGGATCGAGACGACCGTAACCGCCGAAGACGCCGAACGGCTGAAGCGTCTACTCACGTTTTACGAACAATTCACACAGCAGAACACCGATAACGAGCGGCTAAAAACTGAGTTGGCTCGGGCCTACCGGCGCGTCGCGAACATCTATCACCTGGTCGGCGAGTTTCAGCCCGCCGTCCGGGCGTATCAGAAGGCGGTCGACCGTTATGACGACATACGCCGGTCCCATCCGGACTCCGTCGCGGATTTGATGAATCTCGTGCGGACCAAGTCCGAATTCAGCACGGCGCTGCGATCCAATGGACAACCTCGCCTCGCGACTCAACAAATCCGGCAGTGCGTCCAGCTTATCGACGAACATCCACAGCGAGAAACGCCGGACATGCAACTGGAAAAGGCCCAGATTCTGCTGGCCATTGGAGCCAACAACATTCTCCTTACCGCAAGCGACAATCCATTGCGTCGCGTCCCCGAAGCCGGTCCCGGTCTGCTCGCCCGAATGGCAAACAATCTGGACCCACAAGTCGTTCAACGTCTCGAACGAATCGAGCAGTCGCGAAGCCTATCCGATGCCATGGGACAACGC
The DNA here is from genome assembly GCA_963803365.1 of uncultured Planctomycetaceae bacterium. Classification (GTDB taxonomy): domain Bacteria; phylum Planctomycetota; class Planctomycetia; order Pirellulales; family Pirellulaceae; genus JANMEB01. The sequence goes on along the minus strand of CAWDMH010000020.1, from coordinate 141,218 downwards.
CGGCTGGAAGAGGTTCATCAAGCGATCGACATTGCCCAAAAGCTGATCGCGGCGCAGCCGGACAATGCGGATGACTTATTCACGTTGGCGAAGGGCTACAGTTTTTTGGCGGCGTACCTTGTCATGTCGGACAAGCTTGCAGCGGACGCCGCACTAGACCAGGCCATCAGCCAGTTTGAGCGGCTGGTCAAACTATTCCCGGATGACTTGGAATACCGCTACTTTATGGCGATTACCTACTCGATGAACTGGAACTCGGACGAAAACAATGAAGATCGAATTCAATTGGCGCAACATTGCCAACGACTTGGTCGCCAAAAGTCCACACGTCCTGGAATACAAACAGCTAAAAGTCAAGGTCAACTTGCAGAGCGGCAAAATGCAAATGGAGAAAGAAAACTTGGAGGGAGCGCTCCGCGATTTCAACGCGGCCAACGACGAATTGGAAACGCTTACCACCAAGAAGGGCAACCTGGCACTCGGCCGCGTGGATCGCTTTTTGGCCGAGAGCTATCGGTCACTGGCCCAACTCTTTCGAAAAAAGGGCGAACAACGCCTGGCTAACGAAACTTTCCGGACTTCGCGACAAGTTGATGAGCGCGTCCGCAATCGCGCGGGCGATCGCAAATAAGTCGTATTCGACCGCCAGCGTCCAGAGTGGCATTATTGGCTGTCGGTCGATCTGTCCCAGCCCGACAAATCATGGCCATCGATGGCCGCCCCAATGGGAATGACCCGGCTACCCCTGCCTAGCAGACCCTTGAAAAAGGTCTCGTCATCCCCGCGAAGGCGGGGATCTAACATTGCGAGAGTTGTTTTTCGACGGGCTGCTAGGGGAGCTTGTCTATATACTCGACAATCAGCGTCCCATTCATCACCATCCAATGGCCAGGAAACGAACAAAGGAAGGGATATCGACCTGCCTCCGCCAGGCGCGGAAGTAGATCGTCATCGATTGTTGCGGCTCGACGATATCGGTGTACGCCAGCACGTCGTCTGTCTGCGGCACATATTGATTGAGATAGGCGTCGGGATCGCCAACCAACTTGTTGGCCAGTCCGCCAACCGTTTCCAACGTGCCTGGCTTGAGCAAAACCCAATTGTGTGGCACGACGTCAGGATTCTTCATTGTCAACGCAAGCAGTTCTCCGGTGCGAGCATTGAGCGTAGTCTTTGTGTAAGAAAGGTTTTGCCCCGCCGCAATCTCCAGCGGACGCACCGCCAGCAATCTTGTCGCGCCACGGATTCGGCGTGCGCCGAGTTGCTAACGCGAGATCAAACTCGATCGGGTGCGGGCGTATTTGCTTGACACTTGCATGGTACCCGGGCAAGTCCGTTTTCGGCCGGTCGAGATGGTGGACGGTGACAAATAGATCGTGCCCCGATCCACGGTCGACATGCAGCCGCAGGTGAAGTTGATTGACCGGTTGAAGTTCCGGCAGTTCCAAGAACAGCGTACGACCATCCTTCAAGATATGTGCGGACGCGATCTGTAGCGCGTCGTGGCCGATCACTCCGACATGCCCGGTCGAATACTCCGGCGAGCCGTACGCCGCACTATAACGGTAGTTCCAGACTTGCGCAAAATGGCTTTGGGTATTCTCCGCGATGCTCGTATCGATCGACTGTGTAAATGTAACGGCGACGCCGTTTTCATAAACATGAATGCCAACTGGCAGCTGTACGGGCCCCCCCACATAGCGGACCCGCTCAAAGCAGCCTACGGCCGGAGTGTACGTGCCCCAGCCGCCCATGCCCGTCACGTACAACTGTCCATCGACGGGTGAAAACCTTCCACGATGAGATCCTGCCGCAAATGAACCGGGCAACGGGACCACGGCGCCTTGTAATTGGCCGTCGACTTCATCTCGCAGAATTAGAAAGTGCGAACCAGCCCCGTATGAAAAATGAATCAGTTGACCTTTGAGAGGGCCCCATCGATCGGAACTGACATAGATTTGGCCGCCAGAGCTGTTGTCCAGCAATCGAGGCAAGTAGACCATCGGGAGTTGCGGCGCAACGCCATCACGCGGTCCACCATGTCCAAAATACTGGTGTGGCGTCGCTGACGACGAAACCGCATCGGCGGGTGGACATCGAACCGCGCAGATCATCGACGCGGGAGTCCAATCTCCTTCCGAGCAAGGAACCGTCGCCACGTCGTCCGGATACAACCCGACTCCGTCAGGGTTTCGAAAACCGGTGGCCACGACGGTGGCCGTTTTTCCATCGGCTGCGATTTGCACCAATCCTTGATTGCCGCTCGACGTGTAAAAGCGACCGTGCCCGTCTCGCTCCAAACCGCAAATAAAATCATGGCCGGCGGGCGACGTTTCGAACGCATGGCTAAAACATTCGTAGTAATCCGCTTCGCCATCTCCGTCCAAATCGTGCAGCCGCATCAGCTGATCGCGGCACATCACGAAGATGCCTTCCTTGTCGATCCAAATCCCCAGCGGCTGGTGCAATCCCGATGCAAAGCGTCGCCAAGTTGCCGTGCGTGGCTGCTGGTTGAGCGGTTTCGATCCGTTATAGGCGAATCCCGAAACATGCCACACATCGCCCTGCATTGTCGTCACCAAGGCCGACCCGTCGGGCAAGAACGCATGACCGCTACAAAACATCGGAGCCTTCCAACGACTGTCGACCGGCAGCTCAATCGAGTCGATCGTGTAGGGCCAATCGTTCCCGTAATGAATCGCCGTGGTCAACGTTTGCGGCCATTGCGGTTGGCCGCCGGCGATCATTCGGCTCAACTCATCTTGTCCGCGCGGGGCGACGCGAGGGATGAACTTGCCGTTTTCGAACCGCGGCGAGTTGAGATACTCGATTGAGCCGACTCGATATGCGAAGATCACACGATTCCCATGACGGTAAAAACCGCGGTACACGAATGGCTCGTCCGGTGGCGATGCGGCAAACCGTTCCACCGTTTTACCGGATTGGGTGATTCCGTTCAGAAACCCGTGTCGCACATCGGAGAACTTAAGAAAACCCCCTTTCCAAAGCAACGAATAGCCAAGCATATCAGGATCGAAGCAGACCGCGGCGTCCCCTTGATCTCGCAACCGAACGCAGATTGCCCTGGCCACTTGCACGCCATCTCCATGAAAGACACCGCATTGGACTGAGCCGAGTTGGACGTCATTCCATTCGCCGCCGCGCCAAGTATCCTCGTCTTGATTTCCCCAATGGCCGTATTTTCCACCGTCGAGTTCCGGTGCTGACGCCAACAGCGGACCGTGCGAGTGTGTACGAAAATACTCGGCTTGCTTCGTGTAAAAGTCATACACCCGATCGCGATTGACCGCTTGTTGCCAATCGGGCCAGCGCTTCGGTTCCAGCGGCGTCCGATCGTATGGAAAAGTCTGAGGTGTGTGCGAAACCGCGTGCGCCAAAACTGCATCGGCCAACTGCAAGTCAAACCGCTCGCTGGTGCCAACTTCCAACAGCAGTCGAAGCAGATCGGCTTGCTGCTGTCGAGTCAACGCGGTCAATAGTTCCTCCGGCATCAGAGAATTGCCTTGCCGTTGTTCGTCGATCTCGTCACGTCGAATAATCTGCTCGACACCGTCAGACGGATCCTTGAGCGTAATCGTCTGCTCATCGTGCCGGACGACGTAACCACGAACGCTGGTTCCATCGAGGCGCTCGACGATCGTCGCTCGGTACTTGTCTTCGACGACGCGGTTTGGCCACAACAAGGATTGCGCAATTTGTTGTGGCGTGCGCTGTCTGGCGATTCCTGTCAATTCAGGCCCGATAGTGCCGCCATGACTTGCGATTTTGTGGCACGAAAAGCACGACGTCGTCAAACTGCTAAAGACCGACAAACCGCGTTCGGCGTTTCCCAATTCGTTGGCGTCGGACAGGAGTTGGTCAACCTGCTTTGATTCCTCATTCGTCATGGGCGGCCATGTGCGATAAACCGGACGACTCGCGTGGGTGTCGCCGCGGATCCGTCCACACAGCCAGGACAGCCCGTCCAAATTGTCTTGCAACCGGGCAGCCGCATCCAAGTCTGTATGGTTGAGAATCCCGATCGGCCCCTGATAGCCGCTGTCGAGGATGGTCTGTAATAACTGCAAATCCAACTCACCCGCGCCAATCGGCAGGATGGCTTGGCCGTTGGCATCGCCTCCACGAGTCATGCCGTTGAGATTGAGACACAACAGATGGGGCTTGATTTTGGCAAGGATGTTTGCAAATCGATCGAGGTGATGGTGTCCGTGGTGCAAGTTGTAGACGATCCCGACATTGGGCAAGTCAAGTGCGCGAAGGATAGCCAATTGATGCTCCGGTTCGCCGAACCAACCGCCATGATTGTACAGCCCAACCGCGCAGCCGATCTTGGAAGCCTCCTCGGCGATTGGACGGATGCGGGCAGCTTCCCGAGAGACCAACTTCTGTTGCGCCTGTTCGTCCGAATCGGCCGGTTCGGCATGCCCATCACCCACAACTGCGGATGTTGTCCGTGTTTTTCCAATAGTTGCAAAATTTGGCGGGCGTTGTCATCCAATGTTTGAGGAAACCACCAAGCGGTCAGTTTGATGTTGTGTTGCGTGAGCTCTTCGATTTCCGTTTCAAATTCCGGAATGTTTTTGTCTCGCCAATCATAGGCGAACTGTTGGATGCCCAAGTCGACCAGCATCTGTGCGCCTGCTGCGGAGTCCGCTGCATCGCATCAAAAGGGACGATGCACCAAGCGACTAGATTCGGTTTGCCGAACAATTGCTCTACGCGATCAACTTCTTGGCCTGACAGCCACATGCCAGCAATGGACGACACCGCCAAAAAAATGACGATGGACATAAGATTCAGTCGGTGCATCAAATCGCGGAGCATTTAAAATGGCCTGCCGTGTTCCCATTTCGTTCGTTTTCGCATTTCGGTCGTAGCTCAAGCGTGCACGCATGAGTCTCGTCTAGCACCAACGTCGCACCCGCATTCGAACTCCTCACTACTCCGTGGCGGTTATGGGGTAGATTGCGGTAGGTCGGGCTTCCTTGCCCGACCAATGACGGCCAGGGATGGCCGTCCTACCTCGAATCGGCCCACTCCCCATGGCGCGATTGATTGATGTCGCGTTACGAATTCACTAGAATGGGGACGTGTCTCTCGCAGGGTAAATCGGATCGCCATCAACGACCAATCTGTTCTTCCGAACAACGAAAAAGGAGCATTCCATGGCTACCGTTACAAAAACCGTCAACCATCCGAAGGTCAAGCATACCGAGTGTTTTATCAATGGCAAATGGGTTCCGGCGGCCAGCGGCAAGACGTTTGAGACGATCAATCCGGCAACCGAGGACGTGATCGCCGAAGTCGCCGAGGGGGACAAGGCGGATGTCGACGCCGCGGTCAAAGCAGCTCGGAACGCGTTCGACAAAGGCCCTTGGCGCAAAATGAACGCTCGAGATCGCGGCAAGCTGATGAATCGATTGGCGGATTTGATCGAGGAAGAAACCGAAGAATTGGCGGCGCTCGAATCGCTCGACAACGGCAAGCCGGTCAAGGACTCCCGAGCTGCGGATCTCCCACTAACCATCGACTGCTTGCGATACTACGCAGGCTTTGCAGATAAGATTCACGGCGAGACCATACCCGTCAACGGGAATTATTTCACCTACACCCGGAAGGAACCGGTCGGAGTAGTCGGCCAAATTATCCCGTGGAACTTTCCAATGCTGATGGTTGCCTGGAAGTGGGGGCCGGCATTGGCAGCGGGTTGCACGATCGTGATGAAACCCGCAGAACAAACACCGCTGACGTGTTTACGAATGGCACAACTCGCTAAGGAAGCTGGGTTCCCGGATGGCGTGATCAACGTCGTGCCAGGTTTCGGACCCACCGCCGGCGCGTCGGTTGTCAAGCATCCGGGTGTCGACAAAATCGCGTTTACGGGTGAGCATCTCACGGCGCAAATCATCATGCGAGACGCTTCGGATACGTTGAAGCGAATGACATTTGAACTGGGTGGCAAAAGCCCCAATATCGTCTTTGCCGACAGCGATCTCGATGCCGCCGTCGCCGGATCGCATTTAGGATTGTTCTTCAACCAAGGCCAATGCTGCTGTGCTGGCAGTCGACTGTTTGTGCAGGAGAACGTGCACGACGAGTTTGTCGATCGCATGGTCGCGTACAATGAAAGCCGTCGGTTGGGAGATCCTCTTGATCCGTCGACCGAACAGGGTCCGCAGGTCGACAAGAATCAGTTCGACAAGGTCATGCACTTCATCGATCGCGGCAACGCCCAAGGCGCAGAATGTGTCACGGGCGGACACCGCTACGGCGACAAGGGATACTTTGTCGAGCCGACCGTCTTCACCCATGTCAAAGACGAGATGGACATCGCCCAAAAGGAGATTTTTGGTCCGGTCATGTCGATCCTAAAATTCCGCGACGAGAACGAAATGATCGAGCGGGCGAACAATACAATCTACGGATTGGCCGCCGCCATTTGGACTCGCGACATTCAAAAAGCGCATCGCATCGCCGCCGAAGTCCGGGCGGGAACCGTGTGGATCAACTGCTACGACGTATTTGACGCAGCCGCTCCCTTTGGCGGTTACAAAATGTCGGGCATGGGTCGCGAGCTCGGCGCCGAGGGGCTCAAAGCCTACACGGAAACGAAGACAGTCACCGTGGCCCTGTAACCGAGCGAAGACGAAAGCTACGTCGAAAAGCGCCTTTCCGCGAAGCTGAGATTCTCGGGAGGCGGCGTCAAACTCGTGGAGCTTCTCTCCAGGCACACTGTTGAGGTGCGTTCACTCGTTGCCAAGCGTCCGAATCGATTCATCTTATTGCGGCGGCGGCTTTTCGGCAGCCTTTGGTTTTTCGTCGCCCAGTTGAGTCGCTGCCGGTGACAGGTAGTAGAGCTGCACGGTCGACTCGACAATGATTTCCGGCGACATCGGCAGTTCATAGCGCCGATCGTCGGCGGCTGCCGTCAACCCTTGATAATACGTGTTCTTTGGCCGGTAGGCAAAGATCCTGCTGCGATTATCATCGTAGCGGGTTGTATATTCCTCCGAGGCCACGTTCTCAAACGACTTGTACAGCTCCGGGGGAAAATGAACGATCGATGTTTCGGAGACGTTGATCGGCGCCGGTGTTTTGGCGAACACCAAGGACAATAATTGCGAGCTTTTGTTCTTGGCCGCTTCCAGCGCTGCCGTACGGGCTTCGACCTGGATTGAACTCAAGTCGGCCATGTAATCGACTCCGATGAGGTCGGTCACGCCGGCCGACAGTGCCGCGTCGACGATTTGGAGAGCTTGCTTTTCGTTTGCCGCGCGTACGTGCAAATTACTTTGGATGCGATACCCCGTCTTTTTTTCCACAACGAATGATTTATCGCCACGTTGCTCATCCATCCATTCGTACTTCGGTATCGCCGATATAAAGTCCTCGACGATGTCATTGGCGTTGATGCCGATCCCGTTCCAAGCATCGCAGACCGTTTTGATTTGCTGTTGCAGAAGTTGTCGACAGCGAGCCGGTTCGGCATCCTCTGCCGTCACGGCCCAAATTAAACGCAGTTCGCTGGGACGAACGTTTCGTTGAGCGGTTCCCTGAACGACGATGTATTTTGTGGCGACCTCTGGCGACAATTGTCTTTCAGCTTGTTCCGCCCCCGGCGGACTGCGATCCTCGTTCCTGCGACTGCCCGCCATTTGGCCCGCGAGCGGCTGGCCGCCAAAAAGACCAAGCATAAGAAGTGAAATCCCCATCTGAAATAAAATGTGGTTCCGCATCGATTGCATAGTACGCTCCGTTGTTGTGATCGTGTTCCCCTGAGGCGATTATCAAATCAAGTGTAACAGTTCACGAGCTGGGGTCTGGCTCATTTTCGGCCCAATTATTGGTACTAGAATGTCGCATGAGCCGCCGAAAATGTGCCTGACCCCCTAAAAACGTGGGCAACGCATTGGCAACCCGTGAACGCTTACAAATCAAGTTCGCACGTCTAACCAAGATCAGCGTAATCCACTTGATGCGAGATGATACCGCGTACGGTCGGCTACCGGTTTCGATTGGGGTTATTTGGATTACCGCCAGGATTGGAAGTGTTTGGGGAGTTGGCGTTGACAATTTCCTGCGGTGAGTGGCCGAAGCTGACGTTGAAGGCGCGGTCAAAACTGTCGCCGTTTTTAAGATCCTTGAGCAGTTTCGAGAATTGTGTTGATCCGTTGGCTTTCAAGTAATTGATGAATTGATAACCGATCAACGCCGCGTCGTCGTCGGAAAGTTGACCGGTGAGAAAGTCATCCTTGGACTGCAGGTTTTTCAGCAGATCCATCGATTTGCTGTCCCAAACCTTGACAAACTCGTCTCCAGGAAGAACGCGGCTGGCGATCCAAATGCCATAGCCATTGGCAAACCAGTCGGGCACGTCGGCAGCCAGCCCGCGCAAATAAATCGCCGTCAAGTGTCTCGCCAAGTACGGCTTGAGCGCGTCGTAGTCGGATGGCTTGGCTTGAAAAACGACGTAAGCGTCGAGCGTCGTGTTTCCCCAATGGCTGCTCCATTCGCGGGGCAAATCGCGTTTCTCCACCATCTTGCCGAACTCGCTGTAATCGTATCGAACTTGAAATAGATAGGCCGCGATCTTGCCTTTGACAAATGGCTCTTTGCCACTCAACTTCAATTGCTTGGCGACGTCTTTGAGAACCGACTCGGCGACCTCGCCGAACCTGGTTAGCTGGGCCGACTCGTCGGTTCCTAGCAAGATAAAATTGTCGGTGGATGCCGTGAGCGGCTGTTTGCCCCCGAGAACCAGATCCCAATTGGCGATCGCTCGTTTTTCGCGCTCCGCCGCCAGTTGTTCGTGCGTCGCATCACCTGCCCGGGCGCGAGCAAAGACATCCCTCAAGTTGGCCGAAGGACTAAACCCGTCGAATTTCGCTCCTTCGTTGATCCATTGGGAAATCGTCTGAATGGTCGTTGCCGCTAACGGATTGCGCCCTGCGGGCATTTGCATCCCGCCTCCTGTCCCTCGCAGTTTCTTGACCAGCAGGCTATCCTCGCCGGCACCCACGGTAAACAGCTCTCCATTGTCGCCACCCAACGACAACGACGCAAAGGTCGCCAGGTTCAGTCCGCCGCGAACATTCCGCGCGTCCATGTGGCAAGCGGCGCAGGATTCAATCAAGACCGGGGCGACCTGTTTGGAAAAACTCACCAGTCCGCCACTTCCTTTGTCGTCCGCGGGCATCGATGAACCCGCCACGGTTTTGTCGCCAGCGACTGCTTCGGCCGCGGGTTTTGCCGATGCAGCCAGTTCGTTCACGCTCGTCGCCCGCTGCGAGTCCTCGCACTGGGCGCCTTGCGAAATCCAACTGCGCAGCGTTGCCAATTCCTGCGCCTCCACTTTGAGTCGGCCACGTGGCATCTCGCCCGATTCTATCATGCTGATCATTTGACTATTGTCTGGGTCGCCGCTGAGAACGAGGTTCGGCTTGTTCATGATAGCGTCATAGGTTGCCATGCTGAGTTTGCCTCGGGTCGCTTGAACATGGCATCTCCCGCACTTTGCAACCAGAATCGGGGCCACATTGTCCTTGAACGAGACGGTGAACTTGTCTAGCGGTTTTTCGCCGACGTTTGCCGATGGCGTTATCGTCGCGTTCGTCGGCTGCGGCTGCGGCGCCGAGTCGATTGCTGCCACCAATTGCGTCCAATCGGTCAACGTGTCGATCTGGACGCCGCGATTGGCCAGATCGTTCGCAACCATTTTCACTTGTTCGATTTCAGTTCTCGCCCAGTGCAACGTAGCGGGTGTAAAGTTTTCTGTCAGTCCATAAAGACGCTGATCCGCGCAAGAAAAAGCTCGCCGCCTCGCGAGGTCGATCTGCAGCCAACAAATCTGTCGCCCGCTGCAAATCTCGTCCAATCCGTTTCAGTTCGGCCAACTGTTGAAATGTCGGTTCGTCAGCGGCAACGGAACCCACCCACCAACTAGGCATCAGCACAAATAACAAGGGCACGAGTTTCATAGTATGGATCCGCCAGATTTTCGAACACAGAACTCAAAGCCAACGATCGTCGTTTCCGTACCCCGAATTCCGGCTATTGGACGCGGAAACCGCTGAAAACCCGCCATTCGTCTGACTTGGCCATTGATCGGATTGCCGAATGGGCCGGGCGTCCGCCGAAACAGTCAATCGAAACGCCACAAATATCGCCAGAACCAGCAGCAGGCCCAAGCCGACGACCAGCCCCGCGACGATCCAAACATCTCGATTCTTCGCACGACGACGGACGATGCGTGAGGTCGTTGGAAGTCCGACAAGCTCTTCGCGACGAACGGCTACCGGTGATTTCGCAGACTGTAGCTGAGCGATGATTGGCCGTTGCAACGGACTGCCGACTTGATTTCCCTGCCCGGCAGACTTGTTCTCCGGCGGCGAAAGCTTTTTTCGGTTGGACTTGGATTGCGAACGCGTTTCCGTCGTCGGTGCGGCCAAGGCCTGATTGGAATGAGCCAGGGACTGAGAAATCGCGTGCGCTTCGACGGGTGCCGCGGCCGCTGGAACCCCCTTTGCCGCGCCTGCATTCGAAGGCGGTTTCGAACCGGTCTTCCTGCTTGAGCCACCGGCAACCGCCTTCGAATTCACAGCAGCGTAACCTCGAGCGACGTCCCTCGGCGATGTAACGATCGAAGGACTCGAAATCATCTGCGTCGACTGACTGGATTGCGCCGCACACTCGTTTAACACTTCGCGCAAATCGATCTCTAAGTCACGACAATTCTGAAATCGGTCGTCAGGAGACTTACGCATCATTCGTTCGCCAATCCGCCGCAGCGATTCCGGGCAATCAGGCCGGTAATCCTCTAGCGGCTGTGGCTGGCTCGACTGATGCATCGCAATCCGCTGGGCCAACGTCCCCGTGGGGAAGGGCGGCTGACCAGTCAACAGGTAGTATAAGGAACAACCCAAACCATAAATGTCCGCTCGGTGGTCGACGGTGTGGCTATTGACAGCTTGTTCGGGCGCCAAGTAGTCTGCTGTCCCCAAAACTCGTTCGTTGTACGCCATCGTCAACGAATAATCGTCCTCCCGAAAGAGTGCCAGTCCCAAGTCCGAGATCTTGAGCAGATTCGCTTCGGTCACCAACAGATTCGCTGGTTTGACATCGCGATGAACTAGCTTGGACTCGTGCGCATGCTGCAGGCCAATCGCCGATTGCAAGGTGTATTCCGCCGCATCGCGATAACTGAGTGGACCGTGTTCCTTGACGTAGTCGAACAGGTTCCAACCCTCGACATATTCCATGACCAAATAATGAGAATCGCCTTCGTGGTCGATGTCGTAGACGCGGACGATATTCGGATGGTTCAGGGCGGCTGCGGCGCGTCCTTCGCGGTAAAATCGGTCAAGATAACTTTTGTCGGCAACCCGGCCACGCGGCAAAACTTTGATCGCCCGTTGTTGCCTCAAGATTTTGTGCTCGGCGAGGTAGACATTGCACATGCCGCCGCTGCCAATCAACTTCAACAGCTTGTACTTTCCCAGAAAAAAACCTCGGTATCGGCCTGCCCGGAGCTTCTCGTCGTGCCAGACCGTGATCAGCTTGGCTTGAATCAAATGCTGTGAGATCTGTTCCAGTGTGACCGCCTCGTTGTGTTGCTTCTGCAACTCGGCCACCGATTCCAACAGCAGCTCGGCACAACGAGGCCCCCTCGTTCCACCATCGCCAAATACTGCTTGGGACTCTGTTCCACCATTCCACTCGCCTCTACAACGCCAGCGTTGGAAGATTCTTCCCCTCATTCATTCTAGTCGATTGGGCCAAGTTGCCAAATCACGCCAATGGGGCTCACCGCGTCATTCGCCATCCGCTGCAGCCTGCTGGAATCTGACTCTAACGCCAGCAGACAATGCTTTTAAATCGGTGATTGGTACAATTGATTGCTTGTTAACTTGTGCCATCGACGTCTACCGGACCAATGAGGATGAGCCGAAAAATAGTCGTTGTGGGTGGAGGCGTCGTTGGACTTTCGATCGCATGGCAATCCGCATGCGACGGCAATCAAGTCACGCTGGTCGAACGAGGTAATATCGGTCGTGAGTCATCGTGGGCGGCGGTCGGGTTATTGCCGTTCCTCAACCCCAAGACGGCTCGACACCCAATCGATGGCGCTGGCGGCCGCGAGTCACGCTCTGCACTTGTGCTGGTACGAAAAACTGCGAGACGCGACGGAAATCGACTACGAATTGGAAGTCGGTGGCGCCGTCTATCTGGCGCGCAGTCAGTCCGAAATTGCGAGTCTCGTGGGCCTACGGCAAACTTGGATCGACGAAAGGATCGACCACCAGGTTTTGGGTGAACGCGAATTGCGGCAACTGCTGTCATGTCTAGCCGCGGCTGAACTCGAACCCCCTGAGAGGCCAGGTGCCGCCCGTGTCGGACTGGCTCGGAAAGCGCGAGTTGGCGCCAGCATGGTTTCCACAGTTTCTGCGTCCGAGGTCGATCCACCGGAGAGACGCACGAACACATTTTCCGAAGGTGTCCATGCCCTATTCTCGTTGCACGATGCTCAGTTGCGCCCGCCTCGGTTTTTACAAGCGTTGCGGCGCGCGGTTGAGTTTTCTGGCGCTCGAATAGTCGAAAACGCCGGTGAAGTTTCGTTATTGCCGGACGGGGATTCGATCACCGGCGTCGTTCTGAACAGCGGCGAACGCGTTCGGGCGGACGAAGTTTGCGTCGCTGCCGGCGCCTGGTCGACGCGAATCCTTGAAGCCGTTGACGTTTCGGCGCCCGTCGTTCCCATGCGAGGACAAGTGATTGCGTATCAACTTGCGCAAAGACCATTTGTCCCTTGCATATACGAAGGTTCCAAGTACATCGTGCCCCGTCGAGATGGATTGCTGCTGGTAGGCTCGACGGTCGAACAAGCCGGTTTTGAAAAAACGGTCACCGAATCAGCCATGCGTTCGTTGAGCCAATTTGCCGCCTCGATCATGCCTGAGTTGGCCGCCCGAACGCCAACGTTTGCTTGGAGCGGACTGCGACCGGCCTCTTTCGACGGCTTCCCCTTCATCGGTCGCGTCCCGAATTGGCGCAACTTGATCGTCGCTACTGGACACTTCCGCGCCGGAATACATTTGGCGCCCATCACCGCAGTCTTGGTGTCGCAGCTCATTCGTGGCGAGACCGTCGATTTCGACATGCGTCCGTTTCGCATTGGGCGTGGAATAATGACGATGTGAACGCGGAACCAAAGGTAACTGTTCACGAGCCGGTGTCTGGCTCGAATGGCACTGTCGAGATGTAAGTTGTTTCATGTGCAATGTTTGCGAATTTCGCGCCGCAATTCGGTTCTGGACTTTTGCATGAGCTGATAACCGTGGCGGCGGCGTTTCAGCACGCGGGGTTCCAATCGGCCGGGTCGATTGGCTACCTCACAACTGGCGATCTGCTTGAGCATTAACTTTAAGTAAGCCGCCAGTGACGTGGCAGGGATCAAGCCGCACGACAATTGCATCCAAGAGGCTAACACGTATTGGCAAGTGCTGGTGAAGCTAATTTGGCGCGGCTGCTTGTCGTGCAACAGCGCCGCGCCGGCGGCTGTCGTACGAATCAGATTGTAGCCCAGGACCGTCGTCCATACTTCGCGATGCACCATCTCTGGCGATTTGCAGCGGACATGGCCGAGATTCAAGTTCGATTTGATACTTCGTATGTCCAACTCCGAATTCCAGCGGAAACCATATAACTGGGCGATGTCTTCTTTGGTGAACTCGTCGGCGTCGGTCAGTGTCGTGATGACGTCGATCGTCCGTGTGCGGCGGCCTCCTTCGACGATGTTGTAGCGGATCTCACGCAGCTCGAGCGTCTTGGGGAATCTGGTCATAAGTCGCTTCGTCCATCCACTCCGGCCGCGGCGGACGCGTCCAGAGGATGACGTGATCGTACTTGCCCAACCGCCGACCGCGGCGGAAGTCCGAGTGTCGCCTGTGGTGCTTTCGCGCGCAGACCTGGGTGCCTTGACCCAGCAACAGGGCAATCATCATAAACGAGCAGTAGTAGCGGTCCATCACGGCCAGGTCGCCGTGGTGAAGGCTTCCCGACAATGCTCGCAGCAAAGCCGACTCGCCGGTTTCTTTTCCCTTGTAAGGTCCGATTGCTAGGTCCATGACGCAGGCGGTGGCCAATGACACGATGGCCACCGCCCGCGCGATCGGCAGCCCCACGCCGGGCTTCTGCGTTTTGGGGTGCGGGTATTTTGCCTGATTCTTCGGTGTATCAGGCATGGTGAACGTGAAGCCGTCGATCAACTTGGCATGGTGCTTGCCTTTCCACAGCCAACGCGTCTCGGCGACCTGCTCCAGCTCGTGGGCCACTTCGTTGCTCAGCTCGTGCAGCGCCGCTTGGGAGAGCTTCGCACGGGCTCGGCAGTAATCGCCCGTATCTTCGGTAGGCGGCGCGATGCCGGCCTGCTCGCAGTAGGAGACGACCCGCGCCACCGCTGCTTGACAGGAAGCTTCCTTGCCGTCGCGCAACACTTGGGAAAGAAACGACCAGACCATCAGGGCCGTCGTGTAAACGCCCTGCATTCCGAATCGGCAACCATGTTTGGCAAACACGCGTGCGATCCGCTCGGCCGAAAGAATGTTGGAACAAAACAATAAAGGTGCCATCCATTCATTGACGTACACAGAATTTGCGGTAAACTCACGCTTTTCCGATCCGAGAGTCTGTTTATCGAAAGGGGGTCTGCGATGCCACGGCCATCACGTAGCGAGCAGTTTTTGGCGACCGAAGTCTGCATTGTGCATACGGTCCAGCGATGCGTCAGACGGGCGTTTCTGGCCGGAAAAGACCCCTTAACCGGTAAAGACTTCGACGCCCGTCGCGAGTGGATCCGCCGAAGACTGGAGATCCTGGCTGCGGTTTTCGGGGTCGATGTGCTGACCTACGCCATTCTCTCCAACCATATGCACTTGATCTTGAGAAACCGCCCGGACGTGGTCAAAACCTGGTCGGATCGCGATGTCGCCGAACGCTGGCTGAAAGTCTTTCCCGGACGCCGGCTCGATGAACACCTCGGCCAACCCACCCAGAACGATATCCAGACGCTGGTGCGCAACAAGAAACGGCTGGCGACGGTCCGATTGCGGCTATCGGACATCTCCTGGTTCATGCGGAGCGTCAGCGAGCCGATCGCCCGACTGGCCAACAAACAAGACGAATGCACCGGCCGCTTCTGGGAAGGACGCTTCAAAGCCCAGCGAATCACCGACGAATCGGGCTTGTTGGCCTGTGCGATGTACGTCGACCTCAACCCGATCCGGGCAGCGATGGCCGCCACTGCTGAACAGAGTCGTCACACCTCGGCCTTCGATCGGATTGGGGCCCTCAAAGGCGACC
This sequence comes from uncultured Planctomycetaceae bacterium, assembly GCA_963803365.1. Lineage (GTDB taxonomy): Bacteria > Planctomycetota > Planctomycetia > Pirellulales > Pirellulaceae > JANMEB01. Next base: position 125,840 of record CAWDMH010000020.1, on the reverse strand, counting down.
AAGTCGACTCGGCAGCCAGCCAGCTTGTTCCGATGTCCACGGACGAAGCAGCCGAGTTGATCAAGAACACTCCGGTCGAGCGTCGTTCCACCGTCGCAGCCGCAGTCAAGCGAACCGGACGGCGTCGCATTCCACGTGACGGTTGGCTTTCGCCGCTGAAGCTGAAAGAGCGTTCCAGCCCGGGTCCGCAAGCCAGTCGCAGTGGGGTTCGCGCCAGCGACAAGGGCTTCCTGTCGATGAGCCTGCGGGACTATCTGCGGTTGCTCGATTGGACGGGTCGCCAAGGCCGCAAGGACAAACGGGGCCAGATTCCCAGCGGACTACAGTCGATCCTGAGTCGATTGGGGATCGAGGGCAGTATGTGGTGCGACTTGGTGTGGAACTTCAAGCGATACTTCGGCCGCAGCGCCGGCAGCCCGGCCAGCCTGCAAGCCGACGCCGCCCGCCGAGGCCGCCACTGGACCCGCGGCCAGCGCGCCGCAGCCGTCTGCTTCGCCTAACGGCTACAATCTCGACAGCATCCAATATCCATTCTTAATCGCTCGAATAGATCGAGTCTTTACCCGCGTTCACGCGCCCGGACCGCAGGCCAACACCTGACCATCTCCTTCGATCCGCGCTATCACCCTGCGGTTACGCTACACACTTCCGGGCGAGCGCAGGTTTTCAATACGCGCCGCCCGATTCTCCGGATTCGCTCCGAGCAAGTTGACCGAGATTGCCAGAAGATGGATGGCACATTTCAGGCCTTTCAGGCCTTTCGGTAGCGTCGCTGTGGCTAAGCGACGCTGCTGGGCACCCTGCGTTGCAGCAAACCATGGCGAATCGCAATCCGAGTGCCTGTCTTCCATCCAATCTTGGCCCCTGAGACAAGCGCTTCAAGTCGCACGTAGCCGCTTGCACACAGGAATCGTCCCGCACCAGCTCTAATCGTTTGGCTCCGAAATATGGATGGCACTAACTTTCCTATTACCAACTTTGACTTTCCCAACTTTCCAGAGATTGGCAAAAGATGGCAAAAGATGGATGGCACTATTCGTAACGGCTCCCAACTTTCCAGAGATTGGCAAAAGATCGGCAAAAGATGGATGGCACTATTCGTAACGGCTCTATTCCTCCGGATTCGCTCCGTGCAAGTGGAGTCCAAATTGCCAGAAGATGGATGGCATCAATCTTCCGTTTGGCTCCAAAATAATGGATGGCATCAATTTTCCCATTTTCTTTATCGGGCAAGCGATCACAAGCATTTGAGCTTGCTTGAATCGTGATCTGTCCACCGATAGCAGGCTTCTATTTTTGTAGCATCGCTGTGGCTAAGCGAAGCTGCTGAAAACCTCGAATTGCCGCAAACCATCGCGAAACGCAATCGGCGTGCCCGACTTCCATCCAATCTTGGCCGCTGAGACAAGCGCTTCAAGTCACACGTAGCCGCTTGCATACAAGAATCGTCCCGCACCAGCTCTAATCGTTTGGCTCCGAAATATGGATGGCACTAACTTTCCCGCCTAACTTTCCCCGCTCCAAAACAGGGTGAGAACCAAATAGAGCGCAACGACGATTTGGAGCCCGATCAAAGCCATACTCAACAACGGCGGGCGACGAGCGCAGCACGCTCCGACCGACACTCCCAAGGCACAAGCCACCAACTCGATGCACAGCCGGGCGTAACGAAAGGCCAAATCGACAACAACAAGTCGACAAGCCCGATATCCGGCTGAAACTTGAAGCTCTTTAGTCCTGCGATTGTGCACAATCCGATGAGAGTTGCGACAAACGCGGCGATGGCGCTGATCTCCATGCCGCACCATCGGCGAAAGCCGAATATACCGCCTACGATGGCGGAAACGATGACGGCAAGCGCCGCCACTACCAGCAATGCCCTTCCTAAACCCTCGAAAACCGCGACACCCGCTCCAACGACGGCGGCGACCATCGCCGTTCCAAACAAAAGCGCGGTCAAACTGAATTGTTTAGAGTCGCGGATCATTACACGGCAAATTCCACGAAGCATTTGGCCCCACCGTTCGGTGGTCAGGCGCCGCGCCGTCAGATTCCGTTCGACCCAACCGGTGTCGATTTTGCCTTCGGCGAAGTCTTTGTGACTGAGCACCTGGCGGTGAAAATCGGTTGTGGTTTTGATACCGGTGATACGAAGTTCAGCGAGGGCACGCAGCATACAGTTGATTGCCTCAACCCGGGTGGGCTTGTGCACGATCAACTTGCCGATCATCGAGTCGTAGTAGGGCGGGACGATGTAACCGGCGTGGACGTGCGAGTCGAAGCGAACTCCCAAACCGCCTGGGACAAAGATACTCTGATCTGGCCTGGCGAGGGTTGGAAGTTCTTCGTCGGATCCTCGGCGTTGATCCGGCACTCGATGGCCGCGCCGTTGCACGGAATGTCCTTTTGTTTGAAAGTGCAACTTTTCTCCGGCGGCGATCCGGATCTGCTGCTGAATCAGATCGATGCCTGTCACCATTTCGGAGACCGGATGCTCGACCTGGATTCGGGCGTTGACTTCGATGAAATAGAAATCGTTGTCTTGGTCGACGATGAACTCGACGGTACCGGCGTTTGTGTAGCCGGCGTTTTGAACGAGTCGCACGGCGGCGTCGCAAATCGCTTTGCGAACGGTCTTGGGAATGCTGGGGCTGGGACTTTCCTCGATCAGCTTTTGATGCCGCCGTTGAGTCGAGCAGTCGCGTTCCCACAAGTGCACGGCGGTTCCATGCGCATCGGCCAGCATTTGGACTTCGACGTGACGCGGATGCTCGATGTACTTTTCGATGTAGACGCCTCCGTTGCCGAACGCTGCCAGTGCTTCGTTGGCCGCCTGTTGCAACGCCGACTTTAGGACCAGGTCGTTGGCGGCGACGCGCATACCGCGTCCCCCTCCTCCGGCCGTGGCCTTGATCAAGACCGGGAAGCCAATTTCGTGAGCGAGTTGAAGCGCGCTGACTTCGTCTTCGATCAAGCCCTCGCTGCCGGGTACGATGGGCACTTTGGCTTTGCGGGCCAAAATGCGTGCCTGATTCTTGTCTCCCAGCAGCAGCATCGCCTCCGGGGTCGGTCCGATAAAGTCGATGTTGCAGTCTCGGCAAACTTCGTTGAAATGCGCATTTTCGGCCAGGAATCCGTAGCCCGGGTGAACTGCTTCGACGTTGCCGACTTCGGCGGCGCTGATGATTTGATCGATCTTGAGATAGCTGTCGGCCGACTTGGGTCCACCGACGCAAAACGCTTCGTCGGCAAGTTCGAGATAGCGGCTGCCGCGGTCCCCTTCGCTGAAGATGGCGACGGTCTCGATCCCTAATTCCTTGCAAGCTCGAATAACTCGCAAGGCGATTTCGCCACGGTTGGCTATCAGAATTCGGTTGTACATCGGCAGCCAACATCTGAAGACGAAGCGGTCCGACCCGCCAGCGATCGGTGCTGACTACGGGGCAACTTTGAACAGCGGTTTGTTGACGTCGACCGACTCGCCTTCCTTGACGCAAATCTCGACGACCTTGCCGCTGACACCCGCCGGGATCTCGTTGAACATCTTCATGGCTTCAACAATGCAAACCACGGTTTCCGGTGCCACTTGATCGCCGATCGTAACAAACGGGGGCTTGTCCGGCTTGGGCCGTGCGTAAAACGTCCCGACCATGGGACTTCGCACGATCTGCAAATTGTCGGCCGCGGCCTCAGGCTTTCCAGCCGGAGCGGGAATGGGAGATCCTGCCGCCGTTGCCATCGGCGCCGCCCCGGAGGGCAAAAACGCTCCAGCAGGCATCGAGTTGACAAGCGTCTCGAAACCGCGCCGCAACCGAATTCGCCGTGGCGAATGCTTGAGATCGATTTCGTTCAAATCGTATTCCCGCATCAATTCGATCAGCTCGCGAATCCGCTTGGTCTCAAAAACCTCGCTCGGTTCGATTGATTCGTCGCTCATGAATGTCTCCAAAAACCGTAAGCGTTCACGGGTTGCCAATGCGTTGCCCACGTTTTTAGGGGGTCAGGCACATTTTCGGCGGCTCATGCGACAAACTAGTACCAATCATCGGGCCGAAAATGAGCCGGACCCCGGCTCGTGAACTATTACCCAAAAACCGAGCACGTACCCGATCCCTCAAGCAACCGCTTCGACTGCTTAGCGTTCACGTCGAAAACTCGATCGCCATGGTACCAACAATCCACGTGAACTTGTCCCAATTCTTTCGACAACGTCGTCAACACTTCGCAACCGTCGTTGGTGACCAACAGGTCATCTTCGATTCGCACGCCGCCAAAGTTGGGCAAGTAGATTCCCGGCTCGATCGTGACGACCATTCCCGCCGACAGCTGTCCATTGGTCGCCGGAGACAACCGAGGAGGCTCGTGGATCTCGAGCCCAAATCCGTGACCCAAACCGTGACCAAAATACTTTCCAAAACCGGCGTCAGCAATGACCGAGCGAGCAGCTGCGTCCACTGTTTGGATTTCGGCGCCGTGGCGCACAAGCTGGATGGCGGCCATTTGAGCATCCAGCACGGTGCGATAAATTCGCTCCAATTTGGCTGGAATTTTACCTGTCATATAAACCCGCGTCAAGTCGCTCGCGTAGCCCGAAACCATTGCCCCCCAATCAATTAGGACGAAAGTCGATTCCCCGATTCGCGCCGCTGTGGGCCGGCCGTGGGCAGCGCCGAGTTCTTTCCAACTCCAACAATTGGCTCAAAGGAACAGCCACCTCCGCCAAGCCGCCGAATCTTGTGCTCCAAATTGTGCGCCACCTCCAACTCGGTCTGCTCGTCCGAGAGTTCTGCCAAGATAACTTGCATCGTGCGCTCTGCCACCCGGATCGACTGGCGGATGGTTGCGATCTCCGATGCGTCTTTGACGGGGCGCAATTCCGCCACCAGGCCAATCGTCTCCAGTAATTGCGCCGATTTCAACTGTTCGGCAAGCTTATCAAATGCCGCTTTCGTTATCGAATCGGCTTCCACAGCCAACGAGCGAATTCCCAGTTTCGAAACTACCTTCCCTGCCAATTCGTCGGTCGTCGTAGACGCGTCGCGAATCTCGACCTCCAGGTTCGGGCATTCTCCGGCGATCTGTGTTTGGTAGCGGGTATCGCTAAGAAGGATCTGCCGCTTGTCCGACAACAACAGGTACGAAGAATCCCCGGTAAACCCCGTCAGATACCGAACGTTAACCGGGTTCGTAATCAATGCCGCGGCGGCGTCTAAACCCTTTAGTTTTTGCGCCAGCCGTGCGCGACGCAGTTGGAAGTTGGATTTCATCCGGCTTGTTCGCTTGGATATCGGAATGGCGTGCCACCTGAAGAATTCAATCCAATAGCATAGCAAAAACGCTGGCCAACGCATGCTCAGGACACATCGTACTGGCAGGACGGTTTCGGGTGAGGGCTTCCGTGCCGATTGGGACGGCCAGAACTGTCGCGCCAAAGAAACTGACGTTGTCCCAATCCTGCCGAACTAAGAGGGCTTTTTGCGCAGCGGCAGATTGAGGGCAAAAAACACGATCGATGCGGCAATAAACAAGACGACAAAGATCCGCGTCCAAACATTCAGTCCCGCGGCAAATCCACGATGTTCAATCGCCGCGGTCATTAACGTGGCGGCCACCGCCACTTCGAAGACAATCAGTCCCACCTTGACCGACCACCGCGTTCTCCAGCGAAACGTCGGCTCCGTTTCCGTCGACGCTTTGCCCGCTTCGTCTCCCCAGTCGACTTCGCCCACGTCAAGATACGCACTGCATTTGGCGCACGTTTGGATCGTGCCAATCAGCTTTTGCGGAAATCGATTTGGCGTCGAGCATCGATGGCAGACGATTTCAATATCTTTGCGCGAATCACTCGACGGCAAGCGGCGCGCATGGGAAATCAAGTTCATTGCCTCTATTGTTCTTGTCGCCCGCGTCGCGTCGTGTTTCGATACCCAAACTTGAAGCCTGTGGGCCACCGGGATACCGACGAATGTATTTGGCAAACGATCGCTGAGAAAAACCTCAATTCCGGCATCTTGCAAACGGAATTGCACGGCAAGCGCTTCGGATTCGCTCGATGTAGTATACGCAACAACTGGTTGAAAAATTTGGGCCATTCATTTCTCCCGCTCGCATGTACGGCGAACGAATCGCGGTCGGTTTCGGCAATTCGCCATCGTCACACGCGTTGCATGCGAGAGGCTCGTGCAGAGTGGCGTCATGGGCTGTCGTTGGGGCCATCCCTTCCCGACAAGTGGCGGCCAACGATGGCCGTCCCACGTGGAATGATCCCACAACCGACTCTTGTTGCCGGGGACGACTCCATCATGCTAGGATGGTCGACGTCGCAAGCGTGGAACGCTATTCGACGCGGGTTTGCACGAATTGAATTCTTGCGTGCCCGGCCTAAGAAATCAACCGTTTCGGAAATAGAATCGCATGAAACCAGCCCCCAAGAATTGGCCCCGTATTTCAGCGGCCGTGTTTTACGACGATGCCGCCGCAGCGATCGATTGGTTATGCACGACTTTCGGATTTAGCGTGCGTATCAAGGTCGCTGGCGAGGACGGCGCGGTGCTTCACTCCGAATTGGAATTTGGGGGAGGCGTGATCATGGTTGCCGACGCCGGCTCACTCTGAATCAGCAGCGCCCGAACCCGAACCCCGGCCGCAGCCCGAAGTCGATTGGCGGAGCCAACACACAGAACTTGTTCATTTACGTCGACGACGTCGACACTCACTGTAGACGGGCGCGGGAAAACGGAGCCATCATTGCCAGCGAGCTGGAAACGCACGACTACGGACCTGAGCACTGGAGCGACCGCGGCTACCGAGCGGTCGATCCCGAAGGCCACCATTGGTGGTTTGCTCAGCGACTTCGCGAACAGCCCTAGCGTGCGGAATTGACAAAACGTCGATCGACAGCCTCCGTGCCAATGGCGCTGCGCGTCACGACGCTTGACCTGTATAATGATTCGACGTTGATAGCCTCTATTCGGTTGAGCAAACAATTATGAATTGGCGAGATGGCAAGGAAAAGCGATCTTCCAAACCGCAATCCAAGAGAGACTCCGGGCAGCTGCCCGCATCCAATGAGCCTCGCGCGGATTGGCGGTCGAAGAAGTCGTTGGTGCGCGGTGCGGCCTCGCGCAAGCAAACCGAAACGTGGAAAGACAAACCGGTCGATCCGACCGAGATTCGCCGGGTCGCGTATCGTCTGCGGCTGATGGGGATCTTGGCTCTGTTGGCCGTCTTGATAACGGTTTTCATTTGGATCTTGGCGCGACGACCTCAGCAGACGCAATTCATCGTCGTGGCGCCTCGCGACAACAGCCACGGCACCTGGCGAGCCACACGAGACTTTGTCGAATTGACGAGGTCCAGCTTTCAGAATTCGAAGGAGTTCAACAAGAATCTCGACATTAGACTCAACGATACCGACGCTTTTCTTAACCCCGAGGGGTCTTGGGATACAACCGGTCTCAAACTGTTGGGGCCGGACAAGGATCTCATCATTTACTATTTCACCTCGCCGACTGCAGTGAAGTTCGAAGGGAATGCGTTGACCCCATATTTTCTGCCGAATGGCCAAGAGGGAAATCCACTGGAGGCGGATGCAAAGTGGTTTAGCGTCAAGGCGGTTTTGGAGAAGATTTCGTCGTCCCCGCCGATGAGTAACGGCGCCCATGTGCTTGTCCTGATCGATGCCTTGCGGGTTGAGCCGATCAGCAGCCCCGGCGTCTTGTACGACCGATTTCCTGAAGCCGTACAGACCGCGTACAACGAGTTGGGGACGAAGGGGATCAGCAATCTGCACGTGATTGTCTCGCATTGCAACGGCCAAAAGAATTGGTTGATGCCAGAATTCGGCATGACGGCGTTTGGCTATATCGTCGAGCGGGCGTTGCTGGGAGATGCGGACGGCATCGCCGAAACCGGCGACTCGAGCGACACCGACGGTAAGGTTTCGTTTCTGGAGTTTGCTCGATACTTGCAACGTGGATTGTACGGATTTGTCCGCAACAATCGGCAATCCATTCAAACCCCGTTGATTCTGTCGTCCGTATTGTCAGAAACCAATTCAATGGAATTGGCCGCCGGAAAGGCGGATTTCGGCGTCGCGTATGTCGATTCGAAAGGATTCGCCAAATGGGTCAAATCGAAACCGAATTCCCAATCCATTGCCGCCGAACTCGATTCGCGGATCCGCGAGCGTGGTAAAGCGCTCGATGACTCATGGCGCATCTACAAGGACTTTGAGAACAACGGCCGCCTCAATCGTTTTCCCATGTTGGCCGCCGATGCAGCCGCCATGCTGGTGCGATTGGAACAGTTGACGATCGAGCAGGACAGCGCCGAATTCAACGATGTTAGTTCGAAGCTCAAAGCTTGTTTCAATCAGATGGAACCGTCGTTGCCCGCGATCACCGATACCAGCTTGATCATGTCTCGCCTGCAGGGGAGTTCCAATCTACCCGACGCGAAACTGCGCTGACGAGTGCAACAAGCTTTGGGCGGAATGGATCAAACTGCGGACCGACCGAGCCAACGTCAGTGGCGAACAACTAAAAAAGATTGAGGTTGATATTACGACGTTCCACTCGGGTCCGGTCTCGGAGTTGACCGCCTGGCAACGGTTGGATTTGATCTGGACCGGGCTGATGGCACAGGCCGCGGCGGGAAACCAGGCGTCGTCGCCCGTCGGCGCGTTTTCCCCGGAAGACCTCCAGTTTTGGGTCGAGCTGCTTAAGCAAAAACCATTCAGCCCGGTTCGGCCCGTCGAAGTGCAACTGTTGGAGATGCTGTCTGCCCAAGTCGACTGGAAACTCGACCATCCGCAGGCTGGGAGCTGTTTCCAACAGGCGTTGAAGTGTCGCGAATTGTCCGAGGAGATCGTATACAAAACGCGACAGCGTCCCGATGCGCTACCGTGGATTATCGATGCTCTGCAAGCGGCCGAAGAGCGCCGTCGGTTCGCAGAGGATCAGTTGATGTGCAACGATTTCTCCGGTTCGACGCAAGCCTTTAATGACGTGAGCAAACAGCTAGAACATGTCCGTAATGGGCTTGATGAGGTCATCGCCGCGATCGACATTCGAGATCGCGCGTGCCGCAACGCCCCTTATTTGTTGATCTGGGCGCTGCGCCAGCAATCGACTGCCCGGGCGCGATCGGCAGCCACCGGCGAAGCTTCCGACAGCACCAACCAATGGAAAGAACTACTGCCGCACTGGCAATCCATGATGAATGACTTGACGACTCTGGAAACGGCTCTGTCGGGACAGGCGTCGGCTCGATCGCTCACCCAATGGGGACAATCCGAACAGGCTTCGGCCAAACGCGTAGAGGACAACCTCCAATTCCTGACCGACAAATTTGGCAACTCTGCTCAAGCGCTGGAAGCCAGCAGCGACGACGTGAAGTCGTTGGTCGATATCGAAAACGCTTTGCTCAACCCGATTCTCAACAGTGATGTCCGACAAAGGCTTCGCGGCAGATACGCCGCCATCCTGGTGCGATCTGCCGGCCAGCCGACCGCCGAGTTCAAGAAATTCGGCGACGCCAAGTCGACCGCCCTCGAAACCTCAAAGGCGTTTGACGAGCAGATTCAACAAGTTCAAGAGGCCACGATCGCCAGCGTCGACAGCTCCATCAAGAACTTGACCGAACATTCGTTCGCCCGGAATTGGAACCAGATTGTCGACCCGGCAGAACTCGCGAGTCTTGTCCAGAAAGCGGCCGTTTCCGATGCCAGCGAAATACAACTCCAGAAGTCTTGCGATGAATTGCTGCCGATCGATGGACATTTGCGACGGGTGGCTCATTCCCTTGCCGAACTTCCGCACCGCGGCGATGAGGGAATCCGCAACGCTACGCGGTTTGTCGCGGGCGACCTTGACAACTTTCAGCAAGGTCTGCAGACGTGTTACGAAATCGATCGGGCGATCGATGACTGCTGGGGGGACAACGAATTCTTCTCCGTGGGAGATCCAGCGGACGAGCCTTATTTCTCGCGGTTGGCCAAACTGTACATCGATCGGATGCATCCCTACGCATACAAACAGTCGAGCGAAATCCGTAGTCGGCTCGATCGCTTGTCGCAACGGGTCGCTGCGGTGTCGCAAATGTCGTTGCAGGCCGGGACGATGGAGTACGACACGGGCACGCCGAAAACGCGACACTCGATAACTGTGCACTTGCCCAGTGAATTGCCCGCCGGATTTGCCGCCGCGGCCGACCGAGACGTCGCAGACTCGACGAGATTGATCGAACTGGAACTTGCCAACGATGGCTCTGCACAAGCTCAAGCTACCGCTGCCAGCAGCCAACGAACCGGGTTTGGCGGTAGATCGGCCCTTGGAGTATTTCGTCGATATCCAGAACCAGAAGATATTGCTTCCCCAGCATTCGATCGCCAACCTTCAAGCCACGTTGGTTTTTCGTGGCAATGGAAGAAAAAAATCGTTCATCGTTCAGCCTCAGCCAAGAGTCATGAGTCGACACCCGAATCCAAAGTGATCGTGTACGACCCGAGAAAACTCGCGCACCAAGATTGCAGTTAGCAAGCAAGGAAATAACGTCACGGACATCATCGTTCTGGTCGATTGCTCTAGATCGATGGAAGAATTGATCGACCCTGGCCAGGGCGAAGCCGGCGGCAAACGATCGCGGTTAGATGAGTTGAAGAGCGTCTATCCTTCAATTGTTCGATACGATGGAGAATGCAGGCGCCTACCGCGTCGGACTGGCCGCCCTCGGACATCGCGTCCAACACGCTGGCGAACTGGGACAGCAAGTGGTCGAGTACATCGATGCTAAAAAAGGCAAGACCGAATGGAAAAATGTGGTTCCGTCCACCGATGCCGAAGTGTTGATTCCTTTGTCCCAAGGCGGCCCCACCAGCCATGACGAATACCGTCAACTAAAAAACCGCCTTTTGAGCCTGAAGCCGTTCGGTCAAACTCCGCTCTATTTCGCCATCCTCGAAGCTGCACGGGCATTCCCGCCGTACGACAATTCCGGAATCCCGCGGCAGATCATCGTGCTCTCTGACGGCGTCGATCAAACGTACGATCTGATAAACAACACGACGTTTTTGCGGTCGGCCGACACTCCCAACCAAAAGGACGGCGCCTATTTCGCTCAATTGGTGCGGGACGGGGTGAAGACATCCGTCATGAATGGGATTCAAGTGCAGGTTATCGGATTTGATATGAAAAATAACAACACGAGCTCGACGGACGACCAAAAGCGAGCTTTGCATGGAACGTTTGATGCTCGGTTGGCCCAACTTGAACTCATCGCGAAAGCGAGTGGGGGGCAAGTCGTTTATCCGTCGTCTATGGACGAATTGAAAAAGCACCTTGATACGATTATCAATACCGAATCGTTCCGGGTGACTGCCGATGCGGGCCCTCTGGACAGCGGGCCGCTGAACATGGGCAAGACTTGGTCGCCGGACCCGGACAGCTTCCAACCGGGCTTTTATACCGTTTCACTGACCAAGGCCGAGGTGAACGAAAGACTCTATTTGGAAGGAGGAGAAGAGGTCGTCCTCGAATTTGACCAGGATCGGACACTCCATTTTCTACGGTCCGACAACCTTGAGCCGCCGATTACAAGACAACTTCACTCGCTGGGTTCCGGAAAGGTGGTGGGGGACTATTGGATCGGCCTGCTTCATTTGGACACGCATCGCCCGGAGACACCGCTCCGCTTTTCTTTTACCAACGAAGACGATCGCAGCTTTAGCTACCGACCGCAGCGGCTGGCCGTCGAAGCCATCCCGGACGGGATTCCCGACCAGGTTCCCTATTTCGTGCAGGACTACAATTATGAGTTCGACAAGCAGTCTCCGGTCGTCGAGTTTTCCGAAATCCACTTGCTGCCCGGAAAATACACGCTGAAGCTGTGGGTGCTGCCGTTCAGCGAAAAACCAGCGGCGGTCGACCAGGCCTTTGAACTTGGCGAAAACAAATCGATCACCCGAAAGTACGAAGACGTCGATGTCATGATTGTACAAAACGACCAATCCATCGAAGCCAAATTGAGTGGCAGTGATCCAGACAAATTGCGAACGATGCTGGTCGACTTGCTGATTTGGCGGAACGGCCAGTGGCAGCGCACCGACAACAAGTCGATCAAGTCGATCGTCCGCAGTTTTCAAACCGACGGCACACTTGTCGTCCACGATTTCACGCTCGCCGGCGATCTCGGCAGCGGTAGGATTGCAGTCGGCCTGAGCAGGTTGCATAGCGTTTTTGCCGACGAGAACTTGATCCAGTTTCCTTATTCGTCGGAACCGCGATAAGGGGTCATCACGCTGCGAGCGGATTGATCGATGGAACAGGGATCGGGCGTTTGATCATGCGTTTGCGGAACAGGTCATTGATCGCGTCAACGATCTCTTGTTGGGCCGCATTGCCATCGTCGACGGACAACTCGCTGAGCTGTCGAACTCGCTCGACAATCCGCTGGGCGTTGTCGTGCGGCATCGATCCGAGAATGTGTTCACGCACCCGATTCTCCGCAAACTTAAGCGCTGGCGGAATCAATTCTGCCGGTACTTTGTCAAGGACTTTCTTGACGTCCTCTTCGATTCAACCGAGTAATGTCATTGAATCGGAATACGTGGCGGTGCAGCTCATTGGCCAATGCCGGGTTTCGTGCCACCAGCGCGTCGGCAATCGCCCGCTGTACGCCGGGATTGAGCTGTTCCAGCAGTGTTCGCGCACGGTGCAAGCCTTCGGGTCGACTGTGGATGCCGCTCGAAAACTCTAGTTTCCGTTGCAATCGCCGCTGGATTTGATCGACGGTTTCCCGAGATATCCGATCGATGCCGGCCAAGAGTTGCAGAACGGCGACGCGGCGGCCAAGCGACATTTTCTCCACGATGGCCGCGGCCTTTTTGGCCGTGAGTAGGAAGAGTACTGCCGCGATGAACGCGGAGTCTTCGCCGTCGAGTAACTCCAGGCAAGGGTCCAACGTCGCCTCTTCGAGCAAGGGTAACGTAAGGCTACGCCGCTCGTCGTCCGAGCCGGTGTGGCCTCGCTGGATAGTCGAGTTGGCAGTGGACACTGAGTCCGTTTCGCCGCTCCGATCCGAATTGCGAGATGCTGTCTGGAAATGGGTCAAGGACTCGGGGCAGGGGGGTGGCATTGGGCCATCGGAGCTGCTGGCGTTCACTGTTTGAGCTCCGGCGGCTAGCCCGATAGCTCGATCGTCATTGGCACCGGGTTGTCGCTTGCAGGAAGGCTTGAATCGCCATGTTCATATCAGCGGCATCAATCCCATCCAAATGCCTCAATTGATCGGCCAAGCACGCAGCGTGTGCCGGCGACAGCCGCTGGAGAATCGCTGCCAATTGTGGCTTTGGAAGTGCTGAGAGCAAAATGGCGGCTTGGCGGAGCAGCGGCATCGTCGTCAAATCGCAATGAAATGAAGTTGAAGTCAGTGGCTGTTCTTACTGACCGAATCCGGTACGCAAGCTGTGGAATCTCAAATCTCAAGTCTCAGATTTTGACTCCCCATTCTCAGCCGTTAAACCGAAATGATTGACATCTCCATGACAAGTCACGTTATCGCCATCGCTGTGGGATGTTCTGCCGATGTGCATCGTTATTGCTTATTGGAGTCGACGGCGGATTGGCTTTGGGCACTGGCCGCTCCAATTCTTCGAAGTTCTGGGAATTGGTTGGTTCATTCTGCATCGCGGGTCCGGACGTTTGCGGCGCTGGCGTGCCCGGGCTCGTGGTCGGGTCAGAAAAGATCGAACCGACGCGACCATGCTGCCGATCGACTCGTTCGAACTTCCCGCCATAAGTCGGATAGTCGTAGAGTCCCGAATTACAGCACATGGCACATCCGGCCACGCTGGCAAGGCATGCTAATAGCGAAAGTCCCACGATTTGACGACGCATGATTTCGTTCCTGCTCAGTTCGATGGTTAGCGTTTCTTTTGATCGCGTCCGCCATCATTGTTCTTCGTGGCTGACTTGACGAATGACGGCCGAGGCGCTATTGGCGGCATCGGTGGACGGCGGTTTATCGATTTCCTTCCACTTGATCTTGGCGATCGATCCGTTGGCTTCATGAGGTTTAGCCGGTGTGATCACGGGCGCTGAAAGGTCTCCGCCGGCGATGCGTACGATGTTTGCCGCTGCCGTCATCGTACCAGCCCGAGATCGACTCGCCGGATCCGCAGCCCGGTCGGAAGCCGACGTGCTGTGTCGCCTTTCCGTTGGCGATATGTTGTTGGCACTTGAATTCAATCGCGGTTCATCCCTCAAACGGTCGGCCGAGGTGTCGTTCGTCGAGGGCGTGGCGTCAGTGGGCGACCCGTAAAGCGATTCCCCCGGAACGTAGTAATCGGATCCCTGACTGGGAATGGTCTGATCCATGCGCGGCTCGGCGTTTGCGGGTGTTGGCTCGCCATCGATCGTCTGATTTGAATCGCAAGTCGGCTCGGCGGACATCGGGCCGCGGCTAATCACTTCGGGACGTGACCAGCCATAATTGATTTCGAGGCTGGCAGATCGTTTCCGCGCGTATTCCGCGGCATCGCAATAGGCCTTTCCGGCCCATGGACCTTCATCAAAGTAGACGCCGCAATAAGCCAGCGAGGTTCCCTTGCGACGATGGATCAGGGCGATGACCTTGTTGTACTCGACCAACGATTGATAGTACGCCAATTCGGCTTCGGATCGCCGTCGTTGGGCTTCCAAAAGTTCGAACTGCGAGGGTTTGCCTATTTTGTTGTGAGTTTCCGTCTCCGATTCGACTTCGGTATCCGCAGCTATCCAGCGATTGAAGTTGCGTTGGGCCAGCGTGTAATTCGTCTTCAGTGCCCGCAACGCATGCTGCAGTTCACGAGTCGTATCGAGTTCCATGTCCTCCAACCGCGCCAACTCTCGTGCCAGTTTGAGTTCGGCGTTGGTGACGTTCGCCATTTCGCGGCGAAAACCGACTGGCGCGGCGTACTCTAACCCCAGCCGGAACTCTTGAAAGTTGCCACCGAATAAGTCGTTGACCGCGCCGGAACCAGCGGCGGGGAAATTGGGGGTGGCGTCGTCGTACGATACCAATTTGTCGCCCAAACCGAGCCAACGATATTGGGCAACGGCATTTAACGAGGGCAGCAGCGAGTTCTTCGAGTAAGCGAGGGCCAATTGACGTTTCTTGACTTCCCACCTCTCCTGTCGCAATTCCGGCCGCAGCGTGATCGCTTCGTCCAGAGCAGTGCCGTAGTCAAACTCCACCGGTGCTTTTAGCGGTTCGTCGATCGGTCGAATCAATCGGCTGTCGGTGGCGGCGATCCCCAACAAGAATCGCAAATTGGATTCGGCATCCAACAATTCCGCCCACGCCCGGTTGACTTCGGCGTCAAAGAAGAAATAGCGCTCCCGAGCCTGGGCTTCCGGCTGAATGGATTCCGTCTTTTCTTTGAGCTTGTCTTGTGCAATTCGCCAGGTGGCCAGCGCAGTTTCTCGGCCATCCTTGGCGGCCTCAAGCGCGCGATAGGCCGCGTACAGATCCCAATAGCGGACCTCGATGTTGGTGACCATATTCTGCAACTGACTTTCCAGATTCGCGAGTTCCTGATCGGTGCCAATTCGCGAGATCACGACCGGCATACGATTGACGAACGCGCCGCGCCGCGCAGACAACGGTTGGCGGACCTCGAATTCCAACGCCGCTTGCCAAACGCTCCTCAAGGCTTGGAACCCGACCGGTGCCAGTGGAATGTTGTTGGCCGTATACGACGTCGTCTGGCGCAGGAACAATTGTGTCCCTTCGGCGGTTTTCTTGGCCAACTGCGATTGCAGATTCACCGCGTCCTGCTGAAAAAAGACGGTGCTGCCGGGGATGATCTGGTCCGGCGATGTATTCCTCGGCGTGTCGCTGCGGTCCCAATACAGACTGCTTGTGAATTGAGCATCGAAGTCGGCCAGCGCAGCTTCGACTCCTTGATTCGCGTCCAACGACGTATTGGAAAATACTGCGCCGGGTGAATTGATTTGTCCGGGCTGACTGATGAACCCCGGTTCACTTTTGCGCACCGCGATGTTGTACATGGTACCGGCGCCGGCTGGACCGTTTGAGAGGTTGTCGACGCCTGGCGCGACACGATTCCCCTGCAGCCCGGGCGTCCCGTATCCGCGAATCACCTTGGCGTTTTGAAGGGCGATCGACACGGCCTCTTCCAGCGTCAAATCCCAAAATGCGTCAAACGCTGGATCGGCGGCGGTGATCGGTGGTCGCGATTGAGTCACCTCGTCCAGAATCGCCGCATGGACGTCCGGGTGCTCAAGTTCGGTCGCCTGGTCCAAGTAATGTGACAAGGCCCCGGGGTCGTTCCAATACGCCGGTCGGTTCTGAAAGCAGCCTGTGGCGGCCAACGCAAGGCACAAGACCAATGCGAATTTTCGGGGAAGAGGGCAGCTCATCGGAATCCATTCCTGCTGTAGTTCGTGAGCCGGGCGACCATGACGAGCCTGGTCGGAATGGCGACAACCGCCATCCACGACGAACCCCCCTATAGATTCCGGAACTCAACGGCGATATCGGCGCAGTTGGATTATCCGGTATGTTTCGTATCGACCCCCGCACCGTTAAACTTTTACAAATCCGAAATTTTTTCCCCACGCGCTGGCTTAACAGCACGTCGAAAATGGCTCTGTCATCCCCGGGAAGCCTGTCCCCAGCGAAGGCGGGCAGCGGGGATCCAGCATTGCGGCAGTTAATTTCCGCTGGATTCCCGCCTTCGCGGGAATGACGTTCGATCCGGTTGTTGAGATGAGTCGTTCTTCAACGGGCGGTTAAACATTAGCGATCGACGCTGTCAGGTTGACGATAGCAGTCGCTACTCGCTCCCAACCTTTCCGAAATCACGTTGGCCTTTGCTGGCGAAGTTCGGTGCTGGAAAGATCGATCAGAAAGTCGTCGCCAGAGACATCAGAACAAAGCTCTCTCAGCGGCTCCGACAACGACAAATCTGCCAGCGTTAGGACTGTTTGGGAGACTCGTCGAGCAAATACCAGAAACCGGCACTGTTGCGTGGCAATTGCCCGCATGGCCGCGAGCCGTTGCGCTGCATCATTCCTGTAGAAGCGCAAATCGTCGACGCGGGCGATCGTATCGACCCCGACGATAAATGTCATCGACGGAAACAAGCTCGCCTTCTCGGCGAACATCGCGGCGTTCGTCAACCACAACGGTCGCCCGTCAAAGTCTTGCGTCATTCGGGCGGCAAGCTCCGTCGCTGGCAACGACGGCTTATCGGCATTGATCACTGCCAACTCAAAGCCGACCGGTCGACCCAAGATTTGCTCGGCCACCATGGCCATTTCGAGGTGTCCTTGGTGCAACGGGTTAAACGAGCCACAAACGACTCCGCCTATCGACTTCGGCTCGCCGGGCAATCTGGATCCGCGACGGAGCCGTGTGGCCTCCGCAATGACTCGCCAACCAAGCCATTAATTCCTGCGGCAACCGGTTCATGCGAGTATCCTTTCCGTTTTGGATCGCACACAAAATAACTTCCTGGTTTTGTTGACCCGCACCTTAACCTCTCCCGTGAGGGCGAGGAATTATGGCGAAGTTATGGCGAAGTCATAATGCGTGCGAACCTAACTGAGGCGACCGCAGTTCATTGAATGGCCGCGATGCGACACTTTTCGCTTTGATTTCCGCCGCGTAGGAACCACACATGGTCGAGTTGGTTTTTTGCCAAGCTGCCCTTGTTTTAATCGAATTCCAAATCGCATAAGATAGCGGTACTTTCCCGCATTGATTTTACGCTTCACCGATCGATGACAACGGCTCTCGGGGATGTGTCGTCGCGGTTCTCTAACGGTCTCAGCCATTGAGGGGGATTGCAATCATGATTTTTGGCAAGATTTGGCGAGCTTTCAAAGCTCAACTTAATAAACTGGCCAACTTTTTTTGGACTGCCGACCCGATCGCTCAGATGCAATACGAGTACGACAAAGCCGTCGAGGAGCTGAAGGGCGGCCGGGAAGGTTTGGAACAGTATCGAGCCCTGGTCGAACGAGTCACTCGTCAAGTTGCTGGGGAAAAGCAACACATCGGCCAACTCGAAGCAAAAATCAAAGCCTACTTGCAAGCCGGAGACCGGGAGACCGCCGGGAAGTTTGCGATTGAGCTGCAGAAGACAAAAAATGAACTGGCGGAAAATGAAAACCAACTCAAAATGCACGAAAAGGCGTACGACAACAACGTCCGCAAGATCAAGTCGGCGATGAAAAAGTTGTCCGACGTCAAGGACAAGATCAGCAAATACGACGCCGAATTGAAGATGAGCCGGGCCGAGGCGGAAATGGCCGAGCTCGCCAAGTCATTCGACTTTGACGTGACGACCGATTTCGGTCAGATCGAGTCCGTCATCCAGGACAAGATCTCGCTCAACCGCGCCAAGGCCCGCGTCGCCGCCGACCTCTCCGAGGAAGGAATGGAAGACATCGACAAGCAAGAACGTATGGAGTCCGTGCAGGCCGAGGATGCCCTTCGTGGATTTGAAATCGATATGGGTTTGGTTACGCCGCAAACCGCCGGTGTCAAGGAAGACGTCAAAGAACTCGGTCCTGCGACGAAAGAAGTCGAAACGCAGTAGTTGGTGCAGAGCAGATTATCTTCATGGCGACCGGGACGTTGACTGAGAAAGACCACGATATGCTCGCTGGAGCCGCGCCAGTGCCGGTGACGGGCGGCACGTCGACGGTCCCCGATTGGTTTCCCGATTGGGCTCGGGAGATGGCCGACTTGTATTTCACGGCCAACACGTGCGTTTTCATCCTCTACGGCAACGTCAACGACTTGATCTATTGCCAATGCCCGGACGCCGGTGTTGCGGCAGATCATACGCTGCCGGTCGCGGATCTGTTTTGCGGACTGACCGAGTTTGTCGCACACCAGATCTTTGGCAATTGGGATATCGTGATTTCGTATGATCTGGGACGCGGAATCCAAGCCGAGGCCGGAACCAATTCCAAACGGCTCAAGGACATGATGCAGTATTTGACCAGCACGCTCGGAAGTCCGGCGACTTGGTCGCGCGATCCGGACGTCGTGCTGACGGCGCTCGATCGCTTGATCCAGCGAAACTTGTTGGAAGACAATCTACAAAACCGTAAACGGATCGCCTTTTTGTTTCCGTATTCTCAGTACCTCGTTCCTTCCGGGGACCATGCGACGCTGGCGCGAACACAGGCGGCGCGGTTGGTGCGATTCCTGTCCTGGGCGCAGAACCCATACATCAAACGCGTGAACATGGCATTTTGCCTGGTCACCGAAACGTTGAACGAAGTCAGCGATGAACTAGTGCAAAACCCGCATGTGGCCACGATCGAAATTCCTTTGCCCACCGACGAGATTCGGCGCAAATTCGTCGAGTCGCAGTGGGCCAGCCGGTTTAGCCGTAAGGTCTCCACATCGGACTCACCGGCAATCCCGCCGGCCGTCGTCGACATCAGCACCAAGCAAGAAATCACCGCACCGGCCCCTTTACCGGCGACTGCGCCCGCCGAGTTCAATATCTCGGTGAAAGGCCCGTCGGTGATCGGCGGCCAACTTTCGGTCGACGCCGTTACTCAATTATCCAACGGTCTGAATCTGGTGAACCTAAATGTTGCACTTTGGCAGCGCCTGCGGACTCCTCCGGCGTCAACATCCAGCAGTTCCGCAAGCTCAAAAAAGGCTTGATCGAGCGACAGTGCCATGACCTGGTGACGTTTGTCGAGCCACAACACAAACTCGATATGGTGGTTGGGCACGAAGCCGCCATCGACCGCTTGCGACAAGACGCTCGTTGGATTACCGAAGGCCAATTGGACGCCACGCCGATGGGCTACTTGATTTGCGGACCGGTCGGAACGGGCAAAACGTTTCTCGCCGAATGCTACGCGGGTTCGATTGGCATTCCGTGTTTGGTGCTGCGAACTTTCGCTCGAAATACGTTGGCGAGACCGAGGGCAATTTGGAGAAAGTGCTCACGGTGCTTCGTTCGCTCGGTCCGGTCGTGGTGATTATTGATGAAGCGGACGCGGCGCTGGGCAACCGCGAGATGGGTGGCGATTCGGGCACCAGCAGCCGAGTCTTTTCCATGATCGCCGGCCAAATGGGAAACACCAAGTACCGCGGGCGGATCATTTGGATGTTGCTGACGAGCCGACCCGAGCTGCTGCCGATCGACTTGAAACGGCAAGGCCGGGCGGAGGTCCATATCCCTTTGTTCTATCCGGACAACGCACCGGAACTTCACGAGATGTTTCGCGTCATGGCGGCCAAGAACAATGTCAAACTGGCCGACGGCGCGATCCCCGACGTCGATCCGAAGCGAAATCTGAGCGGCGCGGATATCGAAAGTGTTGTGTTGGGAGCCAAGCGCGAGATGATGTCGGCTGGGAAATCGCTGTTGGATCGCGCCGACTTGGAACAGGCATTGAAATCGTTCATCCCGTCGGCTCAAGGTTTGGAGAAATCGCTGCAAGAACTCTCGGCGGTCCTCGAATGCACGGATATGCGATTCTTGCCTGAGGAATGGCGAAAGAAATTGGAGCAGCCCGAGTCGCGAGCGAAACTGCAACGTGAATTGGTCCAGATTCGCGAATTGATCGATCGGGACTAACTGATTGCCGCGAACAACAATATATCTAAGACCGTGAAATCTGAGATTTAAGATTTGAAATCTGAAATCTGAAATCTGAGATTTGAAATTTGAGATCTAAGTTTTGAGATTCTGAGATCTGACCTTCCAAATCAAAAAACCAATTCCTGAATTCAACTATTCGGAGACGATCGAATATGACACGCACCAGTTGGCTGGATGACGACGGGCAAACCACGTTGATCGACAACTACGCGAAAAAGCTTGGCAGTTTCGTCGAGGCGATCGCCGACGGCCGAGTCGACAAACACGAGTTGGACGCTCAAGAGAAGCGACTCGTCGATTTGATGAAGAGCGTCGAGCCGCAACTCGACGACAAGCTTCACGATCAAGTCACGCAATTGCTGTGCGAGCTGTCGGCATTTAACGTCATGCAAATGTTGCACGAAATGACCAGCCAACGACCCAAAACGAAATTCGTCGGCTAAGCAACGGCACCCAGTCGACCTAGCCGGTGACTGAACTGGAGTAGCATCGGTCCGAGACGTTGAGCATTCGAAAACGGGTCCCGATTTGGGAACGCAATGTCATTGAGGATGGCCCTCGAAGACGGTTGGCGTAACGTCTCAAACTACAAGCGACGAAATCATCACCATCGAACAAGGCAAACAGGAGATTGACGATGTCAGGCAAGCCAACACCTATTTTTTACGTCGTACTTTTGCTCATAGTCGTCGGCTTGATTGGTTTTGCCGGTATCGGTTTTTGAACCAAGGGGGCCAGCAGCCGCCAACCGCGTCGAATTCCAACAAAAAGGGAACCAACGACATCAAGATTGACCCATCTCAGTTGGCGATCAAGCAAGGCGGTTCAGGCAACTCGGCGGCAAAGACGGGTGAGGGTGGCAAGGACGACGCTGAGGCCCAGGACCCGAATTCCATCACCACGGTCAAGAACTACGAGTACAAGCCGGCCGAACACCTGCCGCCGGTGAAGGGAACCGCGTCTTACGCCAAAATGGAGGACAACACGGTCAAATTCGCGCTCAATGTTTGGGCCGGATGGGCTCCGATCATCTATGCCAACGACGGATTCAGCGCCGGCAAAATCTGGAAGACTCCCGATGGCGAAGAGTTCAAAGTTGAATTGGTGTTGATCGATGACCCAGTTCAAATGCGCGATACGTACGCCGCGGGGAACGTCCATATCGGATGGGCTACGCTGGACATGCTCCCGTTGCTACTGCAGGGGATCCAGGAGACGAAAGATAGTCGGATCATGCCCCGAGTTTACCAGCAGGTTGACTGGTCAAACGGCGGGGACGGGATCGTGGTTCGCGAATCGATCAAGCATGTCTCCGATCTTAAAGGCAAAGAAATCGCTCTCGCTGAGAATTCGCCTTCGGAATATTTTTTGCTCAACATGCTCGTTTCCGGTGGCGTCCAACCCGACCCGGCGAAGTTTCGATACACCGGAGACGCTTTCCAAGCCGCTGCAGCTTTCAATACAGACAATAAGATTTCCGCTGCGGTTTCGTGGGCGCCGGACATTTACAAATTGTCCGAGGTCAAGGGGAACCGAATGTTGGTAACGACGGGAACGGCTAACAAGCTGATCGCCGACGTTTGGTTCGCCCGCGCGGACTTTGCCAAAGATCATCCTGGGATCATTGAGGGCTTGGTGCGCGGCATCTTTGACGGCATGACCAGTCTCAAGGAAGATAGTGCCAAGGATCGGGTCGCCCAGTTAATGTCGGTTGGCTATGGACTACCCGCATCCGACGCCAAAGGAATGCTGGGCGACGCGCACAGCACGAATTGGGCGGAGAACTACCAGTTCTTCATGAACAAAAACAACGCAACCAATTTCGAACGAGTTTGGAATCAAGCGTACTATCTGTATACAAAAATGCGGAAGATTTCTCAGCCTCCGGTCCCTTTCGATCAAGTGATGGATTTCTCAATTATTGAAAAACTAGGAAAGGAACCGAAGTACGCCAGCCAAGTGGACGAGTACAGCGTGCGGTTTGTCCCCAAGGCGACGTCTGAAATTCGAGGGCCGAAGAAGAGATTCTGACCAATACGGTCGTGATCCACTTTTATCCCAACAGTCATGACTTGTTTCATAAGATCACAACGCGCGAGGAAGACAAAGACGTCGAGCGTTTGTACGACCCCGGTGTTGACCTGGTCCTGGAGGAAATCGCCAAACTCGCGGGACAATTCGGCACCGCCCGAATCATTATCGAGGGGCACACCGACAGTTCGATGAAAAACAAAGTTCCCGCCAGCCTAACCAAGGAGTTGTCGGAACGGCGAGCCAACGCGGTCAAGGAGGCACTGGTCAACAAGTACCAACTCGATCCGAATAAATTCAACGTCGAGGGGATGGGATGGGAACAGCCCGCCGATCGAGACGATCCAAACAATCAAGCCAAGAATCGTCGGGTCGAAATTAAGATCTACCCTGCCGAATCGGGTCAATAGCCGATGGCGGAATCGAGAAGTCAATCTGACGCCGATTCGTTCGCGGGTGCAAGTACGAATCGGCATCCGACGACAGTCGGCCACCGTCCGTGGTTTGCCATACGCCGTCCCGTTGGACCCGTCACCAACATTGGATTGGGGTTGTTCTGTTTGCTGGTATGCTTCGGCCTGTGGTGGGTCTCCACGCGTGGCGAGGTTGAACAACGTTGGATAAGCCCGGCGGCATTGCCGAGCCCTGTGGAGACCTTTTCGAGCTTTCCTTCGTTGTGGAAGCAACGTTTGCTTTTGGCGAATACGTTCGTCACGCTACGACGTGTTGCATTGGGGTTCGCGTTGGCGGCGGCCATTGGAATCCCACTCGGCGTTCTGGCTGGCTGCTTCCCGGCCGCGCAATCGTTCCTGCAACCGCTCATTCTCTTTGGCCGAAATATTCCGATCGCGGCGCTTATACCGTTGACGTTCTTCTTTTTCGGAATCAATGATTTTCAAAAAGTGATGTTCATATTCCTCGCCTGTGTGGCGTTTGTCGTTGCCGATACGGCTGCCAGCGTGCGTGACGTCGGCCAACAGTACATCGACACGGCTTATACATTGGGTGCAAAGCGGTGGCCTGTGATCGCCAAAGTTCTCGTACCGCTGTCGATGCCGACCGTGTTTGATTCCATGCGCATTCTGTTCGGACTGGCTTTCGGTTACATCATGCTGGCCGAGACCATTAAACTGGGCAATGAGCAAGGCGGCTTGGGCAATCTGATCTTGACCTCGCAACGCATTGGTCCCAGAGCGCCACATCATTCTCATCATCTTGATCATTCCGGTCGTTGCATTGTTGATCGATCGGTTTCTGTTTTGGTGCCAACGCCAACTGTTTCCATATCGTTTTGGTGGTGCGGGCTGGCTCCGAATCGCTCTACGATGGGTATTCGGCATGTGGGAAGACGCCAAAGGTATCCTGCTGAAACCGGTGGCGCCGTACGATCATCTGCTGATTCCCGACGAAGCCAAACGAATCGTCTCGGTTGATCCGTCCACGTCCGCCGAATGGCGGGATCGGTGGCGGCCATGAGCGAGCCCTTTCGAACCGCCGAGCAATCAAAGCCTCCGACCGCCGCTTCGGCTCCCACGGTCGTGGACTTTGAGCATGTCACGAAGACCTACAACGTGGGCAAGAAATCAGAATTCACTGCGATTCGCGATATTTGCTTTTCGATTGAAGATTTGCCGGACAAAGGAGAGTTCATCTGTGTTTTGGGACCCAGCGGATGCGGCAAGAGCACCATCCTGCGGCTGATCGCGGGCCTGGAACCGCAACATCCGCCGACGATCGGTTCCGTCAAAGTACTCGGCAAGCAAGTCGCCGGGCCCGGTCCCGACCGCGGCATGGTCTTTCAAGACTACACGAGTTTCGATCATCGGACCGTGCTCGACAACGTTGCTTTCGGACTGGAATGTCACCGCGTTCCGCGAACCGTCCGCCAAGAGTTGGCGCGGTACTGGATCGATGCTGTGGGACTCAACGTCTCCACCGATCAGTACAAATACCCGCATGAACTTTCCGGCGGCATGCGGCAGCGTGTGGCCATCGCGCGGACCTTGATTCTGAAACCGAGAATCATCTTGATGGACGAACCGTTCGGGGCGCTCGATCCGCAAACTCGCACCAACATGCAGGACCTGTTGGTCGAGTTGTGGCGCAGGGTCAACGCGACCGTGTTCTTCGTCACGCATTCGATCGAAGAGGCGGTTTATCTGGGCGACCGCATCTTTATCCTTAGCAGTTCGCCGGGAACCATCGTTCAGCGGGTCAATGTGCCATCCCCCGACCGACCCGCGATGGAAATGCAGTGCGAGTCCAAGTTTATCGACATTGTCAATTCGATTCGTGAACTGATCGCGTCCCACGAGAAAAAATCCAAGGCTGCGATTTAACCAGGCACGGCTCGAAATCCCATGCCGCCACTGCGTGCCGCGATCGCGCTCGCCTTATTCCAGGATCAAAGTTGTTCGCCCACGAACGCTTCGGCGTCGTCCGAGACATCCGTCGACGCGGGATTCGCCGATTCGGAATCCAAAAATGCCGCCAAAGCAACCAGCGACATTGCCGTCCGCCTTACAAGCACCATGAAGGCAATGAAGCTGGTCAACGTCAACGGGAACACCGAGAGTATCAACAAGGCGATGAGTGGACCGCCGTTGCGATGCAGCCCGACATGCAACGCAAACATCGCCGTGGCAAACGCCAACCAAGTAACCAGGATTGTCATGCCAAGCCATTGGAGCTTGGGGCGCTGCGTGATACTGTTCAGGCGAATCAAGAACGCTAAAAAGCAAAACTCGCCGCACACCGTCAGCAGCAAAGTCGCCAGCGGCGGCCCGCGAAACAAGCGAACGACAATCGCCGCCATGTCCAACCAATATGCCAAGCTGATGTACCATCGTCCGGCGATCGGCGCCGCAAACCCATAACAATGACGCTTGCTCATCAGCACGACAATCCATCCACCAACGAACGACAACATCGCGGCAATCATCAAGGGCGGAAATTGCCGCCCGACAGAAAACATCAGGATTCCGACGCAACAAAGCACTGTTCCCATGAACGCTTGATTGAGTCCGGTGGCAAACTGCGCAGAACCGGCGGTAACAACAGCGGATAGAACTGGGGCGATTGCCATAATCGCTTGTCAATCCGAATCGAGGATTTCCTCATCTTTGTACGTCGCTGGGAATGATGCCAAACGTGATGGTCTCAGATTGTATAATAAACTGCCTGGGGCAATCGACTTGGTTTATCGCCAGGTTGCGGTTCATTTGCTAGACGTGGCCATGCAAATTAGCAGAATCCAGAAATTGTGGTGCGAACGCGACGACTCAATCGATCGGTCGATGCTCACTCGGCGGCCGAAGAAAACTCGTTTGATTCCAGGAACTCCGTGTATCGAGAACGACTCGACAATTTGGCGCCCGTGCCTCCAGTGGGCCGCCGCTTTTCTCATGATTTTGACAACCCAATTCGCGGTTGCCCAGGATGTTCAATTGGAAGAATTCGTTGGCCGGGTCATCAAGGTGAACCATCGAACCGAGTTGTTGATGAAGGTTGCCGAAACACCGGTTAGCGTGCGGATTTCGGCAGGCGGCAATGGATTGCCGGCAACGTCGATCTTGGTCGGTGGCGAAGACAAGGTGGCGATTCTCAAGCCCAAGATGTTCATCCAGTTCGCTTCCACGGCTGATGAAAACGGTGCGCCGAATCAAACGATCTTGTACATACTCGCGTCGGCCGCGGAAAGCACCGGAACGAGTGCCCGCTTGCCGTTCAACCCACACGGTCAGGTGATGGACTGGAGCAAACCGCGCGGCAACCCAAAGGAACTGGCCCCGACTGATGGCGCCGACGACGCCAACAAGTTCGTTTATTCCGGGCCGATCAAGAATGTCGATCTGGCTCGGAATTCGATTGCGGTTTCGGTTGACGACGACCGCGGCCGACCCGTCAAGTACACGATCGCCATCGATCCACAACAAACGCGGGTCCGATTCCACACGACCGATCTGCGCCGCTCGGCCGGATGATGAAGTCCTGGTGCGCGGCTATTCGATCGATGAGACTAACTTGATGGCGGTCGAAGTCCGCATCACGCGTAACAACGTATTCCCCGAAGAAGAGGTTGCCGCTGTCGCCGCGGACAACACCGAGGAAGCCGACGACGAAAAGTCCGACGAATTTCCATTGGATCATGCGCCGTCAAACCATGACGACGCCGGCGGAGCTACGGTGCCGAGCGTTGAGCCGCAACCGGGAAGGCGTCAGGGTGCGGTGCCGGATAACCGACTGCCCCCCGGCCAGGCCAATAAATTCGAATTCAACGAAATTCCTTTGCCGGACAAGCCGCTTTCGCCGGAAGAAAAGAATCGTCGCCACTACAAGATAAATTGAGCTGGCAAAGTTGCGACGAGTCTTTTTCAACGGGCTCTTGGGCGCGGTCCAAGCGCGGCTACTTCTTTTGAGCTTCTGGAGCGGCGATTTCCTGAAAACCAAGTTGCTGCAGCGTCGATTCGATCCCGGGACGACCGAGTATGGTCCAAGCCCCGGGTTGCGTGGGGCTTTCGGCGAAAAAGAAGGTTAAAGAATCCGAGAAGACATCATTGACTACGCTGGCTTGCGAACTCTGCAGGATTTGGCGCAGTCCAATGGGCCAACAATAGCCAAAGACTGCCTTGGTTTTGGCGTAACCCATGGGGTCGTATTGGATGAGTTTTAGCAAGTGGTCCTTGAGCCGATTCAGGTCGGGACCGCACACTCCCAACACGGCATCGTTTCCCCAAAGGTCATCCAGCAGCTTCAGGTGAGTGTTTTCGGGTGTGGGCGAAATGAGCAGGGGACCGTAGGCCTCGGACGCTTCCGGAGGCAACCAATGAAACAACGGCGTTCCCTTCAAATCTTCCGGAACCGGTAGTGATGCTTTGGAGTGATGTGTGATGACCACAAAATGTCCAATTTGCGCCAGTTGCAGAGCAACGCCCGCCGCACCTGGTTTTTCCGGGTCCGGCGGCGGAAAACTCTCCGCCAGCACGGCTCCATTTTCAAATTTCGTTAGTTGGAATAATCGGGAATTGTGTTCGTTGGTGGCGATGAATTGACGCCGCTCATCCAACACAACGTCCTGCCGCATCGAAGGCGAATCGGTCTGAACGACGGGAGATCGCGGCGGTTTTGCGGCAGCGCCGCGTTCAGCAGCTTGAGGCGTGCCTGTATCGGCGGTGACTTGATCTTCGCGACCGGATTCCATTTGAATGGGACTTGAGAATGGCGTTTGGCCGCCGCTGGATGGGGGTCCGGACGGCGATTGGATCGGGCTTGGCGATGGTGCGTCGGGAGGAATAAAAATGGGGCTTTGAAATCCAGCCGGTGTATCGGTCGGCGATGCTGGCACACCAGACAACGGCCTACTGGTCGAGACCTGTTGTTGTGGATTCATCGGTGCTGGACTTTCCGAGTATTGGATGGGCGAATTCGCGGCGGCAATTGGACTCGACCGAGCGGGCGCATTGACATCGCCGTGGGCCCCGTCAGCCTCCGACGTTTGTTCCACTTTGACGTCAAAGGTGGTCGAACCCGCCATGATTTGGTCGCCCGACTTCAACACAGCTTGCTTGACAAACTGTCCGTTGACCATTGTCCCGTTGGTGGAATTCAGGTCCGCCAAGCTGCGCTTCGGCCCCGGTGTTCTCGACCTGAAAATGTTTGCCCGAGATCTGCGGGTCGTTGGGAATCGCATGATCGGACCATTCGGTGCGCCCGATCGTCACGATCTGGTTCTTGCTCACGGGGATTCGCTGACCTTGGCCAGGCCCCGAAATTGCTTCCAAAAAAACTCGCATAATTACCACAACCCAAGGGATGTCGACTCACTAGTGCTTTGTTAGGATCGCACGCAAAATAACTTCGCCCTAATTCCTCGCCCTCACGGGAGAGGTTGAGGAGAGGGTCAACAAAACAGGGAAGTTATTTTGCGTGCGATCCTTACTGCTTAGTTTACGGGTTGGTTAAAAGGTCAGGAGTCAATTGCCGGAACGGCCCTCCGGGTGCTTCGCGCAATTGACTCCTGACCCCCGTAATCCGAAATGTTGACTGTGACAAACCACTAGCGGCCCGTCTGCATCTCGCCGATTTCAATCGTATTCCGGCGGCTGTATTGCAACGCACGACGCACCGCTTGGCGCCGAGCCGCACAAGCTCGAATCGACTCTAATTCAATTGATACTCAAACTGTCCATCCTTAATTCCGATGACGACCGAGTGGATCGAGCGGCCGTCGGCCATCGCGCCGAGAAATTCCGCGGACATTTCCGGCAACAGCGTCTTGTTCAGGATCTTGTCGACGTTTCGGGCGCCGGTGTCGACTTCGGTACAGCGTGAGGCGATCGTGTCGACGACGTCGTTGCTGTAGTCAAACGTCGCCTTGTAGTTTTCTTGAACGCGGCGTTTGACCTTACCCAACTTGAGTCGAATGATCTGCTTCATGACGTCGTCGCTAAGCGGGAAAAACGGCAGCACGGTGACGCGGCCGAGGAACGCCGGTTTGAACGTCTTCAGCAACTCGGGGTGCATCGCCGTGGTGAGCGCTTCGGCGTCGGGCATCGTTTCCGGATCCGCACAAAGATTCTTGATCAAGTCCGTCCCGGCATTGGAGGTCATAATGATCACTGTGTTTTTGAAGTCGATGTCGCGACCCTCGCTATCTTTCATGTGTCCCTTGTCAAACACCTGATAGAAAATATCCTGCACGCCGGGATGCGCTTTCTCCATTTCGTCCAGCAGCAGGACGCTGTACGGTTTGCGGCGAACGGCCTCGGTCAGGACACCGCCTTCGCCGTACCCGACGTAGCCTGGCGGCGAGCCCATCAGCAAGGAAACCTTATGTTCTTCCTTGAACTCTGACATGTTGATCACCGTCAAGTTCTGCTCACCGCCATACAACAAGTTCGCCAGCGTGATCGCCGTTTCGGTTTTGCCGACGCCGCTGGTCCCGGCCAACAGAAAGACGCCAATCGGACGACTGGGATCGGTCAGCTTGGCTCTGGAGGTTTGAATACTCACCGCAATTTGGCTGAGGGCCTGCGACTGCCCGACCACCGATTCTTCCAACATATTTCGCAGGTTCAAGATTGTTTTGATCTCGTTGGCGACCATTCGTCCCACGGGGATTCCGGTCCAGGCTGCCACCGTTTCGGCGATCGCGTTCGAGTCGCAACAGACGTGAATCAACGGATGTTCGCCTTGCAGTTTGCGCAACCGGTTTTGAGCCTGCTCCAGCTCCGATTCGACTCGGCGACGATCGGATTCGTCGAGCGTTTTTTCGGCAGGCGCGGAAGCGGCGGACGCCGAACCGGAATGCGCCTGGGCACCGACCGTCGCCAAGGCCTTTTCGGGAGCTGCTGTCGAAACAGCGGCGCCGTTGCCCGCGATCGCTTTTTCCAGTTGTTGGTGACGCTCTTTGATCGTCGTCACCAGTGCCTTTTCGTCTTCCCAACGCTGCTGCAATTCGGCCAGTTCCTTTTCCAAGGACTCGCGCTGTGTATTGAGCAACTGAATCTGTTCGCTGTGGTCGACTCCTGCCACCGATTCTCTTTGAAGGATCTCGACCGAGACTTTGTTCTGTTCGATCTTTCGACGACAATCTTCGATGGCCGGTGGAATCGAGTTTTGACTGAGATTGATACGGGCGCAAGTCGTGTCGAGCAAACTGACGGCCTTGTCCGGCAACTGGCGACCGGAGATGTAGCGGCTGGAGAGCTTGACGGCGTCCTCGACTGCTTCGTTCAGAATACGGACCTTGTGATGTGCTTCGAGCGTCTTGACCAGGCCGCGCATCATCTCGACGGCCGATTGTTCGTCCGGTTCTTCCACCTTGACGACTTGAAACCGGCGAGCCAGGGCGGCATCGCGTTCAAAGTATTTCTTGTATTCCGCCCACGTCGTCGCGGCGATCGTTCGCAATTCGCCTCGAGCCAAGGCTGGCTTGAGCAAGTTGGCCGCGTCACCCTGACCGGCTTGACCACCCGCTCCGATCATCGTATGCGCTTCATCGATGAACAGAATAATGGGTTGCGGCGACGATTTGACTTCCTCGATCACCGACTTGAGCCGGTTTTCAAATTCCCCTTTCACGCCCGCGCCCGCTTGCAACAACGCCAGGTCCAGGACGTGTATGGCAACGTCCTTTAACATCGGCGGCACGTCGCCGCTGGCGATTCGCAGGGCGAACCCTTCCGCCACCGCCGTCTTGCCCACGCCGGCTTCGCCCGTCAAGATCGGATTGTTCTGCCGCCGCCGGCAAAGGATGTCGATGATCTGTCGGATTTCGTCGTCGCGGCCGAGTACCGGGTCGATGTGCCCTTCACGGGCTCGTTGTGTCAAATTGATCGTGAACTGATCGAGCGACGGTGTCTTGGTAGGGCCGCTCGGCCGTCCATCGGGAGACTTCGTCGCCCCGGACATCGGCGCCGACATCGCCGTCTGGGCTTCCTCGGTTCCTTTGCAAATCGAATTCAGGTCGCGTCGCAGCGATTCCACGCTCACGTTTTCAAATTCTTTGGCCGCGCCCACGGTCATCGCCCGCATGGCGTCGTCGCTGAGTAACGCCAGCAGCAGATGCGAACTGCGGGCATGTGCCTCTCCAAAATCGATGGAGGCCAAAAGCCAGGCGTCACGGGCCGAATCGACGACGTTTTGACTGAGCGCCGGCGGGCGGGCGTTTCCGGTCTTCAAACGATCCAAAGACCGAGTGAGTTGAGTGGTCAGCGTTGAAATGTCGATTTCATACGCCTTGCAAATGGCCGCCAGGTCCGTGTTGTTTTGCTCCAACAGCTTCAACAGCCAATGCTCGATTTCGACGTTGTAGTTGGTCCGCGAAACACACAAGCCCGCGGCACTTTCCAGCGTCCGACGACAAATGGGATTGAGTTTTCCAATCAGCGATTTGAGGTTGATTGAGAGCATGGTACTTTCGCAAAAATGCTATGAGGCAGAGACAATGTCAATATCAGGCGAACCACTGCAGCGAAAAACCGCCTCGTCGCGATCGTCCGCTGAATGGCCGGACAGCAGCCATGTGTTGCGACCCAGCATGGGCCCAACTTGCGTCGAATCGCGATCGGGTATCCGCAACTGTGGAACGTCATCCTTGGCCAACACTATTTGATACTCGGTTTCCAGCGCAATTCCAACATACTGCCGGACAAATTGCGCGATCTGAAGCAACTTTTTCTTGCCCGGCATCAACTCCTGAAACCACCGGTATGAAACCGGGCCGATCCGAAACCTGACCAAACTCTCCAGATTCCACACTCGGGCCCCCGCCAGACTATCGACGCCAAGCCGATTATTGGAAGCACCGCTTCCACCCATGCGGGACATTTGGTCGAGGTTCAGCTGCAGCCATTGGCCTTGGAATTGAAAAACTCGAAACGGGAAGCGAAAAAACTCGTTCAACATGCGTTGTAGCGAGATGGCATTCGGCGGCGTTTTGGAGAAATGACCTGAATAAAACAAGAATGCGTTGTCGGGCATGAGTTGCCGCCGACGCGTACTCAACGGCGACATCCCCACCAAGGCGAAAATGCATTCGGATATCGAGTCCGATCGCAGCGCTGATTCGGCTTCGCGGCCAGCGTGGACCTTTTCAAACATGATGGGCAGGCGGTACTTTTCCCACGCTCGATAGAACAACGAGATGATTCGATGATTGAACAAGTCAAAGAAGTCGCGCTCGGCGCAGCCTTATGCGCCTTGTGTTCGTCGATCACCGTTTGCGTGTAGTGCGTCGGCAGCACGCC
Organism: uncultured Planctomycetaceae bacterium; assembly: GCA_963803365.1. GTDB lineage: Bacteria > Planctomycetota > Planctomycetia > Pirellulales > Pirellulaceae > JANMEB01. The sequence continues at coordinate 93,416 of CAWDMH010000020.1, read as the reverse complement.
GGCTGGACCGAACAAGCCCATAAACGTGACGGTCAATGGCGACGGCTGCTCCGGCTGGTCCTCTGCGGGAGTCGGTTCGAAGTCAAAATCGCCGATTTCGCTCGCGGGAAACGAGAGCGAGGGTTGGGCGTGCAGCCGAGCCACCTCCGCCTCGGGCGCGTAGTCGTAGCCCAAGGGAAAACGTGTTGCGCCACCCTCGGCCGCCTGCCGATAGTACAACTGCAGCAATCGAATCGCCTGAAAAAAGCTAAACCGCTGAGGGTTTCGCTGAAGCAATCCGATTACAGAAGAGTTTGTTCTCCCGCCCGGGGTGGCCATCGCTTGAGGATTCCTTCGCGTTTGGTCGTCTTGGCAACTGTCTGCGTGAACGAATTGATGTTGCAATAAAGTGCAAAGAACCGGTCGAGGACAGACGCCAATAAGAACATCCCACCCTCTTTGTATTGTTCCGGATCGAATGAAACCGCCACTTCGACGCCCCGACAGATTCCCGAAGTTGCCGGCCCTCCGATCCGTCCCAGCGTTGGATGCGTCTCGATCTTGGCAACGCCCGAAATCAGCTTCTGTGTCTCCGGCGATTCCTTGAAATTGTACAGCCGCAGGATTTCGCGAAGCGCCTCCAGCCCCTTGCTCCCAGTCAGCGACAAGTGTCCCAGGGCCAAGTGCGATACCAATTGCCAGCGAGTAGTCTGACCCAACGCCGGTCTCAAGGTCGCTGTCGGCTTGGTCAAGCAAGCGATCTTGCGGACGGCGCTCCCCTCTTCGAACTCGAATTTCGGACGGTCGCCGCCAAACGGCAGAAAATTCGGAAGATTGCGGTTGAGACACGTGGTATCGACGTCGATCGTCATCTCGGCGGGCTCCGCGGGGGAGAAGTCCAAATCGACGAACGACAACTGCACCTCGTTTCCTCCTTGCCGTACCGGGTCGGCGCCGCCGTTCCAATGCCGAGTTCCTTGCCAGTAACGCCGTACGTCATTGCCCGATTCATGATGGATTGAATAGAACGGGTGAAACTCGAACTGCTTTCGGGACGGGTCGAGGCCCACGACGCGATCGATGCTGTAGACTTCGTGTGCGAACGGACGGCGGGCATCTGGAATCAGTCGATGTTCCGCTTCGAAATGGGTCAACCGGATCGGTTCGGCGCGTTGGCGATAAAGATTGACGATGGGCGTGCAGCCTGTTGCAAACGTCGCCGCTGTGACATGAGGCTGCAATTCCTCGATATAGCGATCGAGGTAGATGTACAAGGTTTGGCTGGATTCCTTGCAAGCCAATTCACCCGACAACTCGACGTCGAAAAACAGGAACTTGTCCGGAAAACAGAAGAACTCTGTCAGCAAGCGATACCCCAAGAACGAGCGTGCGGGATAGTCGATCAGGCCTTCTTCTTCGCGGAAACCAACCGGCAGCAAGCGTTGGCGATCGATCGCCTTGGCCGGCCCTTCAGGCTTGGTGGAAACGGCGATACCCAACACGTGATTCATCAACAATTCATACAACAAGTGCCCGAAATAAGCCTGACTCCGCAAGAAAAACCGCACGCGCGGAACCTCCATCCCGGCAAAGGTCAGTTCCTTGGCCAGCGTGTCGAGGCGAATACTCAGAAGAGATTGTGCCCGTTGGGAAAACCGCGTGGCCGGTGCCGTGAACGGTACACCGTCGTATCGGGCCGCCGCCACGACAAACGGCCAACACGTCACGTCGTAGCACGTTCGAAAACGACAGGTTTGTCCCCCGCTCGGCTCGGATTCCAGCCGCGTGCCTCGTGGGATTTCGTATCCGGCCGTCATATCCGACTGCGAGCGATCCAAGGCAAACTGGACGATGGCCATCGACGGGATCGGCCGCAAGTAGTGCGGATACAAGATATCCAGCATCGATTCCGACAACTCTGGGAAGTCGTCGTCTAGTTTCTTGCGGGTTCGGGCGTTGAGGTAGGCGAAGGCTTGAACCAATCGCCCCACGTGCGGATCGTACTCTTCATCGTCGCCAAAATTCAGATAGCCGGCGGTGCGCGGATGCGTGCGAGCGAACTCGGCCCCAATTCGCCTTAGGTATTCCAGCTCGGTATTGTAATAGCGCAGTAAGTCGTCGCTCATTGGCCAGATCGCTGGACGCGGATATGATGGGTGGCCGGATCGACTTGGGAATCAAACACAATCGGCTCCGGATGAGGATACGCCCGCAGCTCGCCTTCGATGCGGAACCGCAACGTTCGGTCGGTCATGTCCGAATCCGAAAGAATGACGTGCACATGAGCGAATCGCGGTTCGTAAAGCTCAATCGCCCGCTCGATCGCCAGCCGCAACGATTCGCGGTTATCGGGAGCGCTCGAACGCCGCGCCGGAAAAATCGGGGATGCCGTAATTCACCAATGAATCATCCAACTCGGTTAAATCGGGCGGCCAATGCAGACAGCGCCAACGAGTATTCAACAGCTTCTCGACGTCTCGTCGAACCGATTGTCGGAGCTGAGCGGTCGATTGCGCCAGGTCATCGCCGTTGCGACTGTCGATGTTGCCGGAAAGCCGATCGAGCAAGCTGGGAAGTATGAACCGCTTTTCGGTCTTGTCGCTCATCCGGCCGCCTTGTCAAACACGATTTCGTTCAAATCCAGCAGCGTGTGATCGGTATCTCCCACCAAGAAAAGTCGCTGACCGATCCCTTGCACGCAACCGGATTCGTTGCCAATCCAATCAACGCTTCGTCCGGTTTGGATCGCCTCGTTGTTCGTCTCAGCCGAACCAAGATAGATCGCCGGAATGTAGACTTCGCCATCGGGTCCGTTGTTGACGATCATCCTGGCGCGGCACCACAGCGCTTCCCGCGGCCGCGACGGACGAAAGAACTCGACCGATTCCACCGTGTCAAACGGGATCCAATAGTATTTGCCGGTGCTGGTCAAGACTTCGAAGAAAAAACAAGTGAAGTCGTTGGCGTCTCGAAACTCGTCGAACCGCTGGCCATTGCACGTACCCGTCAGCCGCGTCCGGGATTCTTCGACCTCGGCCGCCAAGCGGTCGACGTCCGCCGCACGCTCTTCCCGTCGAGCGAGCCACAGTTCGAGTTGCTTGCGAACCAGGTCCGTCGGCTCGCCTAGTAGTTCAGGCGGTCGGCCCTGCTCGAAGCATTCCTGCCGAGCCATCGCTGCGCGCAACAACTGTCGAAATAACGACATCGCCACCGACAAATTGGTGTCTTGGAGCGTGACCGTCTCGAGCTGTTTGTCGACGCGCGAGAATTCGCCGCGGAATATTAGCAACTCGCACAATAGATTTCGGTGGTTGACCTCACCCGGCTGCTGCTTCACCAACTGCGTGGCTAAGTCGATCGATTCATTCAGTTTACCCTGATTGAACGCCGAGACGACGTCCTTCGTGCTGGTCATTGTCGCCATGCTGACTCCTTTGGTTTAGGTCTGGTTGATACCCTTCGACGACACCCGGGTGCGAAGTTGGATCGAGGCGTTGATATTATCGAATTGGTAATGCGGCGACAGGCGGAACGTGCACAAATAGCTGCCCGGCTTTCCTGGTTCCGGCACCACTTGGACATCGGCTTCCCTCAATGGACGACGCGCTTTGATCTCGAGACTGGCCGAGTCGTCGGGGGTGACGTATTGGATCAACCACTCGCGCAAATATCTTGCCGTCTCCTCCGCTTCGCTAAACGAACCGATACGGTCGCGCGATAAGACTTTCAAATAATGTGCAAACCGCGACACGCAGAACATGTAATGCAACATCGAGGAAATCTTGGCGTTTTGCGTCGCCGATTCCCGGTCGTACGTTTTCGGCTTTTGGACCGACGGACAAGTGTAAAACGCACTGTACTCGGTGTCGTAGCAATGACACAGCGACATGAAACCCAGCGCGTTCAGCCGAGCCTCTTGGGTTTCGGTGATCACCGCTTCGGTCGACGCCTTCGGGGCCACGCCCGGCGAGTCGGTGCCGAAATAGTGCACCGGAAGCCGCGTCACCAGACCTCCCACCTCGGCGTTTCTGGTGACGCCGCGGATTTCGGAAAGCCAGCCAAAGTCGGCAAACGTCCGAATCAAAACTTCCCCCATCGCGAATGCCGCGTTCCCCCACAAGTAGTCCTCGCGTTCGTTCCCCGAGACATCTTCGTTGAAACAAAACCCGTTGGGTGTCAACGACTGGTCTTCGTACGGACGCCGCATCAACACGCGCGGCAGAGCCAACGCGACAAACCGCGCGTCTTCGCTTTCGCGAAAGGAACGCCACTTGATGAACTCGGGTTGATCAAATCCGCGTTCCAGGTTTTCGACACGCTCCAATCCGTTGTAGCTGTTCAACCCAAACATCGAGGGATGCACGCCGGTGATCAACGGACAAAACGCGCTGGCGGCGATCTGCGACAACCCCGTCAACGCCGAGATGTCGTCGGTTGGATGATCGTTGGACGGCCGCGGATGAATTTGATAATCGCCGATCAACGCGCCGAAAGGCTCACCCCCTGCCGTTCCAAACTCGTTCTCATAGACTTTGCGAAACAACTGACTCTGATCGAACTCGGTGGCCCGGTCGAGGTCGCGAACCAAGTCGCGCCAAGGCCAATTGAGAACCTTGATCTTGACCGAATTCCCGGCTCCTGAGGCGGCGCTGCAATTAACCAGGTACTTCAAGCCGCGATAGGCCGACTCGAGCTTTTGAAAGCTCTGGTTGTGAAGGATTGCGTTCAGTTGAGTTTCGACGATGGCATCGATCTTGGCGATATCCGAGTTCAGATTTCTGGACAGTTCGTCCTTGTCCAGGCGAGAATAGTCGGAAAACCAACCGTCGAGCGCCGCTTTGACAGTTGCCGCCGTCAAGAACTGCTCCAACCGCGAGACGACCTGCGGTCCGCCGCGGATTCCGGAAGACTCGCCGACCCCTTGGTCCAGCACGTCGTCCAACAGCGACCGGACCGTCGACGCCTCCGCCTCCGTGAACGGGGCGACGTACGCCGCCCCGGATTGCGCCGCGGTCAACGCCAGCGGCAAATCGGCTTGCGAAACATTTTTTTCAGTCATAATTCGACAGCGATGCCTGCCGACGAATAATTAGCTGGCCTTTTGCGGCAATTTCGCGACCATTCGCAACGATGTCGTCAGTTCTTCCAACTGCAGCCAAGGCCGCAAGTACGCGACGGCGTTGTAGGCGCCCGGCGAACCGGGAACTTCCTTCACCTCGATGCGGGCCTCGCGCAACGGATATTTCGCTTTGGCTTGTTCGCTCGGCTTTTCATCCGCCGAGACATAGTTCACGATCCAACGGTTTAGCCAATCCTCGACATCCTCACGTTCCTTGAACGAACCGATTTTGTCTCGCGCGATCGCCTTCAGGTAATGCGCAAACCGCGAACTCGCCATGATGTACGGCAGGCGCGCGGAAATCGCGGCATTGGCGGTGGCGGCCGGCCGGTCGTACTTCTTCGGCTTTTGGGTCGTTTGGGCGCCAAAGAACACGGAATAGTCGGTGTTCTTGAAATGGCACAACGGCAAAAACCCAAGTTTGCTGAGCTCGGCTTCGCGGCGATCGGTGATTGCGATTTCGGTCGGGCACTTCGCATCCGTGTCGCCGTCGTCGCTGGTGAAGATGTGCGTCGGCAAGTTTTCCACCTTGCCGCCGTTTTCCACGCCGCGGATCGCCGTGCACCAACCGTATTTCGCAAACGCATCGGTCAGCTTCGTCCCCATCACGTAGGCGGCATTCATCCAGCAATAGTTTTCGTGGGCCACGGCGATCGATTCCTTCTTGGCCCCCAGCTCGACCTCTTCGTAGTTGAATTCGTCAACCGCTTTGGTCGCCGCACCGTAGGGCAAGCGCGCGAAAACGCGCGGCATGCACATGGTCAAGAATCGAGAGTCCTCCGATTCGCGGAACGAATTCCATTTGATGTACTCCTTGGAGTCGAAGATCTTCGCCAAGTCGCGTGGCTTGCTCAGTTCGGTCCATTGGTCGAACCCGAACAAGTCCGGCGCCGGGGTGGTGATAAACGGCGCGAACGCCGCGGCCGCGACACCCGAAATCTTCTGCAGCATGTCGATATCTTCGGGATGATTGGAAAACGCATAGTCCCCGATCAGCGCCCCGTACGGTTCCCCGCCTGGCATGCCAAACTCGTTTTCGTAGATCTTCTTGAACAACTGGCTTTGGTCGAATTCCACCGCCCGGTCGAGGTCTTTGAACAAGTCCCGCTTGGCGACGTTCAACACCTTTAATTTCAGCGTCGTGCTGGTTTCGGAATTCATCACCAGATAGTTCAAGCCGCGCCAACTCCCCTCCAACCGCTGGAATTCGGAGTGATGCATGATCGCCGCCAACTGCTTGGAGACCACTTCGTCAATGGCGGCAATCCCCTTGCTGATCGTCCGCATCACGTCCTTGTCGAACGAGACGGTCCCCTTGTTCGCTTCCTCGACCAGCGTGCGAATCAAATCCTGAGCGCGGTCGCGGTCGGTTTGTTTGGTCGCCGTGATCGCCTGCTCCAACAAGCTCTCGCCGGCTTCCAATGTCTTGGTCTGTTTTTCTTGTTGCCGTTCAGTAGACATTATTCTTGTTCTCCAGATTCATTGTCACCGGATGCATCGGATTTCGACGTTGCGGACGATCCACCCACCCCTAGTTCCGAGGAAAGCTTGCTGAAATCGTCGGCGTTGGTGAGCGCCTTTTCCAAGACCGATTCCAATTCGTCGCTGCGGTCGATCTTGGTGGTCAAATCGCGGAGCTTGTCGCGCGTTTCCAAAAGTTTGCGCAGCGGTTCGACCTGGTTGGCGACGTTGGCGGGCGCAAAATCATCCAACGATTCAAATTTCAAACCGACCGCCATTTCACTGCTGTCGCCTTTCATCGTGTTTTCCACGCGCATGTTCAAGCCGGGCTTCATCCGCCGCATGACATCGTCGAAATTGTCTCGATCGATCTGCACGAACTTTCGTTCACTCAGCGGCTGGAGCTTCTCGGTCGGATTGCCGGAAAAATCTCCCAGGACACCCACCACGAACGGAAGTTCCTTCTCGACTTCCGCGCCTTCGGTTTCCACGTCATACGTGATATGGACGCGCGGTTTGCGCACCCGATTGAGCTTTTGTTGCGAGCTTTCAACCATGGTCAATCCCTGTGAAACAAGTTAATGTGACAAATAGTCAATACCCGGTGAATCCGGGTTCGTTACGAATATTCCTCATTTTTTGGCAGGCCGATCCGTTTTTCCAAGTTCCGCATCACACTGTCATCTTCGATCAATTCGCGCAACAACTGGGGCAATGACATGCCGCCCCAATTGACAATCTGCCGCAAAGCAAACGAAATGGGCGAATGCGGCTCCGCGTGCTCGAAGTAATTCGCCACCTTGCGCAACACTTCCAATGCGTCGTCGCGGCTGGCCACCACGCCCGTCGACATGCGCATCCGCATTTCCTGGCCGCCGCCCGAGGTGATCAGTTCGCCATTGGCGCCCTCGACCATTCCCTCCACGACCTCCGGCTCAGCCAAATGGTCGGCAGCCAATCTGGAGACGTTGTCCAGAATCTCCTGAACCCGGCCCCGAAATGTGCTGACGCTGGGGGCTGTCGGGTCGCTATACTCGTCCGGTAAACAGTGATCGTTTAAAAAAGTATCGATGTCATTCACCAACGCAAGCACTTGATTGATGTCGTCTACCAAGTTGACATAAAACAACCGATCGGTCTTGCGCACCGCGTCTTCCAGTTGCGAGAACTTAATCGCCCCATTGGCCAGCCGCTTCTCGCGCACGTCCGCTGCGGAAATCGACTCCAATTCGCTGGCTTCGGCGTAGTCGATGCTGCTGTACGACTCGCCCGTTGAACTCTTGCAGATCGGTAATTCATTTAGCGGTACTAACGACGATTCGCCCATCAAACCGCCAAACTGTGAAACGGCGTCGCGGTGCCCCTCGTCGGGCGTCGGCTGAGGATGAATCGAATCCCAATACTTCGTACAAAGTCCGGAAAAGACCTGTAACCCATCGCGGATGCCGGAAAACCCGTGCTGCCGCATCAGGCCCTCTGCCATCCACGCCGCGATCCGCAAATCCTTCGATTGTTCCTTTAACAGTTGACTCGCCAAATCCACTACGACACCCCAGTTAGGCGGCTCAACCGATCCGGCGCCCTCCGATCCGGAAGCAATGATTTCTTCCCGAAGTTTTCTCTCGGCAACCTTGGCCAAAGAGAAAGACGACTTGAGCGCGTCGAATTCGGACGACATCGAAGTCAGTTCTTCGCCCGTCGGACTGGCATCCGAAATCGGGTGCAACAGCGCTTCAACGTCGATAACCGGCTTGGTCCCCATGTCGCGATACCCAAAAACAACGTTGGAAAAGGCCGCTAAGAGTCGCCCGCTGGCAGCCGACTGTCCCGCCCCACTCCAATGAACTCACGCCGGACGCCGAGGCGTGTTAGCTTCCAACGTCGTTGCAAAACACTGGCCTACGTCCGCGGTTTTTGCTAGACCTGTCCTAGGGTGATTACCCCACCTGTCCGAGCCGCCGCTCAGTATACCTGAAAACAAACTCACTCACAATAATCGCCCATTTCCGGTAGTGGGCCAGTTTGCGGGAGATCGGGCAATCTCTGCCCGATCTACATGGGCAATGGCTGCGGTCGTCTTTTGTCAAACAAGCCCAATACGCCATTTCCAGTTGTCGTCCGGTCATGGGGTCATTCCCTGTGGGACGTTCATAGCATCGATCAGACGGCTTCAAGCCCCATAGCTTGCAACGATCGTGCCATCTGAGATAAGACGCGACTATGAACTCGACTTCCCCACGAGCGGCTTTTTCCAAGTTGCTCGGCGGCTTCAGCCAGCGACAGATTCTCAAAATAAGTCAGTCTGATCAATGTTTGTTCAGGTTCCGGCAGCGCATTCATCAGTTTCCGTACGGCGTCGATTGTCTCGCGATGACTTAAATCCTCGTCAGGTGTTCCCACTTTCTGGTCGACAACCTCCAAGTCGCCGAACTCATCCCGCCCGGAATAGGAGTTCAAATACACCATCGCCAAACGATCGGTCGAATCGATCAGCCAGCGGAAGTCATCCGTCGGGGCGCCGGTGGTCGAGTCCGTTTGATCCGCTTCGATCAACTCGCCGGCCATTTGCCCGGCCTTCGCCTTCCGGTACTCCGACCGGCTGGTCCAGGCCATCTTTGTCAATCCGTCGTACATCGCTCCACGAATGCGATAGTACGCAAAAGTGGCAAAGCTGGATCCGATCGAATCGTTGAACGAACGCGCCGCTTGCAACAACCCAAGCTGCCCGTACGAGACCACGTCGTCGTAGCGAATGTACGGCGGTAGCCGGCGATAGATTCGTTTGGCAATCGAGATCACCAAACCTTGGTGTTCGTCCACCAAATTCTGCGGTGTCTTGTAATCAACATTCATGGCGGGCTCATTTGGGCCTGTGTCCAAACGGCTTGCAGACGCTCGCTCGATGTAGGGTCATCGAGCAACGTTTCGGCAATCCACCTCGGTAATTCGCTCGGCAACGTAAGCTTGCCGAACCGCGATTTGACGATGATCGAAATCAACTCCTCGGCGACCTCCGGATCCGTCACATGACGCCTCTGGTTCCGGTGCACAAACGACTTAATCTTTTCAATCGTGGCATCGTCATTCACCGCCGACATGGTCTCACGGACAACGCATTCCAGCAACTCGCCCGCCAAGTCGGGATCTTTCGCCGAGCCCTTTCGCTGGTCGGCTTCCGAATTCGCCGACTTCGACCGCGCGGTATCATCGGCCGGGCGCAGCTCGATTCCCCTCCGAATCCGCTGCACCTCGAGACATCATCTAGCTCCCCTTGACGGCAAAAATAACCTGCGACGACCCACGTAACCATCCACTCAATGCGTGTAAATTCCAGGCGAGGCAACCCGTTTGCCACAAAACGACGGCACGCCAATCATTTTAACCGAATCGATTTTACGACCAAGCGTACCTCGTCATCGAAAGTATCTTTGCGACACCGAAAAAATCAAGGCAAAGGGCGCGGGGCACGATCAAACCCCAAGTACTGATACTCAGCGTCCGGATCGATCGTCGAGAATAATTCCCACGCACCGTGCTCGGTCGATAGAATCGCGATTTTGCCCAACAAGATTTCGTCCGCCAAACTCTGGTTGGCAACCAGGATTTGCGTCGTGAAAATGCTGGGGCGTCCAAACGTAAACGAATGTTGTTGCACGCTGGCCGACAACTCATCCAGCGAACTGTTTGACGCGATCAATAAGACTTCATCTCGCGTGGACGAGTCCTTCAAAAGTTTGAGGACCGACGTGACATCGGGGTTGACGATCAAACTGATCCCCACATTGATCTCGGCAATTCGAGCCGAAAAGATTCCCTGGTTGGACAGTCGAGCCGCGGTCGGGGGAGGCACCACCAGGAAGATATTGAACAATTCAGCCAAACGCCCCACAACGGTTTCCAGATCGAGCCCCAAGTCCGATGCACGGTGGTAGCGCCAGACATTGGCAGCCAGTTTGTCCGCAACATATTCCTTTCCACCACTCTGTACGCCGTCCGTGTTGTCAGCGGTTGCGGCCGGGTCAACTGTCGGTTCAGTCGATGGCGGTTCGGAACCGATAGGTGGCTGCACTGGAAACGGCGAATGGGTCTGGCTCGATGTCTCGTCCCTTGACGCCGAGTCAGACTGCGGCATGGCATCCACCGCTTCGCCGCCATCCACCGCTTCGCTCGATGGCGTTTGCTGCAACGACTCGCGCGGCGTCATGATCGGCGATTGTCCCCCGTCGAGGATAATCGGTGAACTGAACGACGGCGACGAAACCGGACCGAAGTCAATCGGCGAATTTGTGATGATCGGTGATTCGGACGGACTCGGGGCAAACTGCGAATGCGGCAAACTGCCAGCAGCGTGCGTATCGTTTGGCGACGGATTCAGCGCCGGTTCGACAAGCTGCGGCGCCTCGTGCTCAATCGTGATTACCAGGTCGCAGTTTCCCACCGAGACGACGTCCTTGTCCTTCAACCGCTTTCGCGAAAAGCGCCGTTCATTGATCCTCATTTCCGCCGATTCAACCAGGCACTCACAAAAACAGCCCATCGGCTGATGCGCGATCGAAACATGCAACGGTTCGACGAACGGATCATCCGGAATATACACGTCCGCGGCATCAGACGAGCCGACCTCGACGACTTGGCCCAACCGCAACCAAACTCGTTGTCGCGGTTCGCCTCGCACTCGTAACTGCATGGTTACGCGATTTACCGCCATTCAACATCCCATGTTCTTCACCAAACTTCGATGCCGCCCGCCATCGAATCGGGGCACGCTGTCGACCGCCGACATGGTCGACAGCCCCTTTAGTTTACGCAATGTTTGCACGAATGACAGCACTTCTGGCAAGTGGCTTTTACCAAACGACTCATTTCGCTATGATCCCGCGATTCTTTTTAGACAGAGTTTAGCGGTTGCACCTGAATGCTACTGGCGAAGGCGGTTTCGGCGTCGATTCGTCACATCTCGCGGGTTGGAACTCGCGACCGTTTTCCATGCTTCCGAGAAAGCTTTGGCAAAGAACGCACGCAAAACAACTTCACCCTAAATCCTCACCCCCACGCGAGAGGAAAGAAAGGAGAGGGTCATAAAACCCGGGAAGTTATTTTGCGTGTGATCCTAACCAAGCCTTGCACGAACGTGGCGCCGTTTACCGCTGCCGATGTCAACCTCGCCAAAACAACCAACGCATGCACGGACGAATCAGCGACAATTTTCGTGTGCGACGGATTCGAGGAGTATCGCCGCTCCATATGGGGTTGACCCATTTTCGCGGCTTTGCCTTGTTTTTGGCAATCGCAGGTCTGGTTTTGATGGTCGTCGTCTTGGTCGGACGACAGACCGTCGACCAACAAGTTCGAACCCGTTTTCTTAACGTCCTGCAAGAGCAGTTGGGCCCGTTGGGATTGAAGGTCGAACTCGAAGATGCTCACTTCGTTCCAGATCGTGGCTTTCTTTTTCGCGGGCTGACACTTCTCCAAGCCGATGCCCCCCGGTTGAAGATTGACCGCATCATGGTCCGAGCCGATGCTTCGTGGCAACAACTATTGCTGAATAAGATCAACCCCAAACTCATCGAGGTCGCCGGCGCGCATCTGTTCGTGTCCCGCGATACCGCTGGGAAGTGGGACATCGAACCGCTCGTCCACCAATTGTCTCAAAGAACCGCCGCCTCACGTATGAATTGGGTGCCGACTAAGTTGGAAGACTGCCTGGTCGAATTCCGCGTCAAGGGCGCCAAACAAACCGCGATCTACACGCTCCGCGAAATACATCTTTCGGCAACGCCCCGAACCGATTCAGCGACTCGATCGAACCATTGGGATATTTGCGGTGGCTTGTCCGCCAGCAGCATGCAGCAACTCGCGTTCAATCTGGATTGGAACGCAACGCAACAGTCCTGGAGCGCGGCAATCGCCGCGTCGGCGGCCCACATCGATTCCAATATGCTCTCGGCCGTCACCGAGTTCGCAGGCGATCCGGTCCCCAGCAAGACCGACTTCAAAGGCGTCCTGGACGTGCAGTGTTCTGCCGCGGGAACGATTCGGCCGCCGGCAATTCATGCTTTTCAAGTGGATGGAGAATTGAGGGAATGCGAAATCAGCGATCCGCTGGTTCCGAGTTCTATCCACCAAGGCCAAGCCGACTTTCGTTTGACCCAATCGGCCATTGACGTTTGGAACATTTCGGGAACCACCGAAGAAGGTGATTTCAATTTTCAATTCCACCGCGACGGATTGTTCGACGGCGACTGGCGGCTGGTGGGCGGTTGCCGTCACCTTTCCATTGACGGACGCGTCATCAATCGTTTGCCTCCGACCTGGCAACGGCTCTACTCCAAGTGGACTCCCAGCGGATTGGTGGACCTGCAGGTGGATTTGACTCGTCGTGCGACCAGTTTCTATCCGGTGGTCCAAGCCGCCGTGATCGACGCAAGTTTCGAGTTTGAACGATTCCCCTATCGCATCGAGCACTGTGTTGGCAACGTTTCGATCAAGGGTGATCTTTGCCAGATCGACATCCGCGCCTTGGACGAAAACCGCGTGGTCCATATCACAGGAAACGTCCGCAATCCCGGCAAGGACTTCACGGGCCAAATCGACATCGACGTGGACGGCCTGATTCCAGTCGACGCCAAACTTTTCCGGGCGTTGGCGGCCCAACCCAAGACGGCCGATGTCGTTAAGCGTTTCAGCCCGACTGGCAATTTCCGCTTCAAAGGACGGATCGAACGGTCCAACCCCGCCAACGAACGGCCGAACCTGGATTACCGAATTGAGTTGGTGGACTGCAGCGTCCGTCACGACTGTTTCGATTACCCGTTCTACAACGTCAACGGCGAATTGCGTTTGACCAACGATCGCGTCGACGTTAAACAAGTCGCCGGAGTTCACGGCAACGGCATCGTGCAATGCGATGGACAATGGTCGAAGTCGGATGGGCTCGATTTGGATTTCATCGCCCGCAGCGTCAGTCTCGACGATCAACTGTTGGCCGCCCTCCCGCCAAAGGCTCGCGCCCGATGGAGCGAACTCCGACCCCAAGGAATCGCCGATGTCGTGCAGGTCAAAATGCGCCAAGCCACCGGGACACGGCAGCCCAGCATCAAGATTGAGGCGCAATTGTTCGGTGGCGAAGCCGGACACGGAATCCCTGTTTCCGTGCAACCAACCTGGTTCAATTACCCCATCAACAACCTGGCTGGACGAATTACGATTGCCGATGGCAGCTTGACGTTGGAATCCATTCGCGGCGATCACGGTCCGACCTGGTTTTCCTTCAACGGCCAGGGGAACTGCGATGACGACAACTGGGAATTGCGTTTGAAAGATCTGTTCATCGGAGGGCTCGAACCCGACGAACAATTGCTCAACGCATTGCCCGCTTCGCTCGCGGCGGCTGCTAAAAAAGTCCGTCTCAGCGGACTGCTCAACGTCAGCGGGGAATTGTCGATTCACGGCCAGACATCGGCCTCGACCGAAATCGCCGCCACAGAACGACTCAAGACTTCGAGCGAAGGTTATGTGAGTTGGATTGGCGGCGAGCGGAGTTTGGAGACCATTGCCCAGCCGACTTCGGGCCATCCGCGACTGACTCCTTTTCCCGCCAGTCTTTCCGCCTCGTCTGCCACTCTGACTTGGAATCTCCGATTGGACTTCGACGATATGTCGGCCCTGGTCGGGTTTCCGCTGGATAACGTGTGTGGCTCGGCGAGGTTGCAGGGGCAACTCGTCGGCGACGGCCTTCGCTGCGCGGGGCGCTGGATATGGATCGCGCCATGATTGCCCGCAGCCAATTGAGTCACATTCGCGGCCCCATCTATCTCAACAGTGACGCCGTGTGCGTGGGCACGACGGCGGCGGCCAAAGCCGGCGATGAAACTATTCGGCCGCTTACGAGCGACTTCTGCGGCGGACAAATCCAAGTCGACGCACAAATGGAATTCGACGGTCAACACCCGTTCGTGCTAAACGCAACGTTTACTGACTGCGATATCGAAAGCATCTCCGAAGATATCGTGCCCAAGCACAAGGATTTGTTGGGAACCGGATTCGCCAAGGTCCAATTGACCGGCGATGCGTCCGGGAAACACTCGTGGCGAGGAGAGGGTGAACTCTTTCTGCGTAACGCACGCATCGAAGTCCCACTCATGTCCGCACTCGGCAAGGTGGTGCGCAACGCGGAATTCGACCGCACGATCTTCGATGAGAGCAACGTTGCGTTCGAAATCCGCGGTGAAAACGTCGATATGAATCAGATTGAGATCATCGGCCGACCCATTAGCTTGATCGGAAACGGCCGCATCAACCACAATCGCCAAATCGATTTGGATTTCTATACGATTCTCGGCAGAAATCGGGTCAACATTCCGCTGATTACCGATTTGTATCGCGCCGGCAGCCAACAATTCCTGCACATCAAAGTCGACGGCGAGCTGGACAATCCGCAGACCCACAAAACCGTTCTCCCCGGTATCAACGAACCGCTCCAACGCCTGGTCAAAGACATCGAAGCTCACACCTCCGCCAATTCCCAGCCCTCCGGAAAAAATCGCTAATGTCGAGTGCACTTTCAGTACTCAATTTTGGGGTGCCACTGGCTGTGCCAATGTACATGAGCGTCGTGTATTGCCGACCCGCACTGGCGAAGCCAGTGGCACACAACCCCAATTCTAAGACCTGACAAAGCACTAGCCCATTCGACGCAATCAAGATAACAAGGCACTTGGTGGCCGAAAAATCGATTAGGATCGCACGCAAAATAACTTCGCCGTAAATCCTCGCCCTCACGGGAGAGGCATTAGGGAGAGGGTCGACAAAACCGGGGAGTTATTTTGCGTGCGATTCTTAGCATTCAAGTACTGAAGCAAAGAGACACGCGGAAGACACTGAAATCGCAGCCCCTATCTCCGTGTCCTCTGTGACTCCGTGTTTCGAACAATCCATGCGCGATTCGTCAATTCCGGTGGCGAAAACGTCAAGCGACCTGAGTAGGAGAATTGGACCTGAAGGGGACAGGCGTTGGTGCGGGTCCGGGGGTCTGAGATCGGATGAGGTGACGTTGGAGGCTTAACACAGCCGGTTGAAAAACGAGTCATCTCAACAACCGAACTGAACGTCATTCTCGCGAAACCTGTCCCGAGCGAAGGCGAGGGCGGCAACCCGGCGGAAATCAGCTCCCGCAACGCTGGATCCACGCCTTCGCGGGGGTCACAAAACCTTTTTCAACGGGCGGCTAAAGTTCGCCTTGGAGTGCGTGCGGGGACTTGCTAGTATTCGCCGCAAATCTCAGTCAAACCGGCTGGGCGCTCCTGGAGTGTAGTGGGGTCAATTGCTGTGGGTCCGGCAGTCTCCGCCCGACAAATGACGGTCAAAAATGGTCGTCCCACGTGGAAGTCCCCCACTCCCTGCTGGAGAGTCGTCAGTTTGCCAGGAAATCAATCGTCATGTTAACGGATTACCGAGTGCAATCATGCGAAAAGCTCTCTCTCTCAGTTCGACGCTAAGCAAGGCCCTCGTCGTTTGCCTTTTGACCTATTGTGGGACGCTGTTGGGGCAATCGGAATCCTCCAACCCAAGCGGACAGACCAAAGGACAGGTTGATATCAAAGTTGAAATCACGGCGATTCACCAGTTGACGAAGACGGCGCGGGCGGCGAAGGATTTTTCTGCGATCATCGATCGGTGCCACGAAGCCCTGGAAACCGATGGCCTTGCCGAGGAGGACCAAAACTATTTGAAGGCGGTTTCCGCCTGGTCGTACAATCGTCGATGCGAGTCACGCATGGAAACTGCCGAATACTTATTGAACGCAGGAAACGAGGAACAAGCATCCAAATCATCCGATGACGCATTGTCCGATGCCATGCGAGCCATCGAATTGGATCCGACCCGCTGGCAAGCGATCCTCAATCGAGGAATCTTGTTGGCCCGGGCCGGCCTTTATGAACCGGCGTTGACGGATTTTCAGCACGTAAGTGGGCTTCAACCGGATTCGTCCCTTGCCTGGTATAACGCGGGCGAATCCAATAACGCATTACACAAGTACGATGAAGCCGTTGTCTGCTTCGGTAAGGCCTTGGCTTTGGACCCGGGTGACCTTCAATCACTCACGGGGCGAGCTCATGCGTTTTTCGCATTGGGCAAGTTCGAGAAATCGTGGGCGGACTGTGACGTCGTCGCCAAGATCATGGCGGACAACGCCGCCGCCTTGATCAATCGCGGGGACTCGCTGCAAGCGCTCGGCCGCTGGTCAGATGCCTACGAAGACTACGACGCCGCCGGGAAAATTGCCGACGATGGGCGTGTGCTCAGCCGCACGGCCTGGCTGTTGGCAACGTGTCCGGAGTCCAAGTATCATCGACCGGATGATGCGGCAGAATTGGCCCAGCGCGCGATTCAACTCGACGGTCAAACCACGGCGAATCTCGAAGCGCTCGCCGCCGCAGAAGCAGCACGCGGCGAATTCGATTTGGCGATTAAGAATCAGCAGCGAGCAGTTGAATTGACCAAAGACGACGCCTCCGCGGCCGCCAAACAGCGACTTGAAATGTATCGCCAGCACCTCGTATTCACCCAAGCCGAGGTGACCGATCGAGTATCCCTGGATAAACACCCCGCCGATTAGTTCAATCGATGACGCTGGCTCCATCCGCACCGTTAGTTTTCGAGTTGGACCGCGTCCCCGATCCTGAGGCTGCCTTTCGCCATCTGGCGCACTTGCCGGGATGCATTTTTTTCGACACCGCGATGTCGCACCCTACCTTGGGCCGGTACTCGTTTCTTTCGGCTGATCCCTTTCAGACGTTGGATCGGGCAGGTCCCGGCAGCGATCCGTTTGCAGAAATCGAAGCGGCCCTAGAGCAATTCCCGGCGGCCAATGTCCCCGAACTACCTCCCTTCCAAGGCGGTCTGGCCGGTTGTTTCAGTTACGATCTGAACCAGCGGCTGGAACGGATTGGAGCGGCTAGATTTGATGAATTCCAACTCCCCTTGATTTCGGCGGGGTTGTACGACGTCGTTTTCGCGTGGGACCACGTACAAAATCGCTGTTGGCTGATCTCGCATGGATTTCCCGAAGTTGACGCATCGAAACAGCGTCAAAGGGGGGCTGCGCAGGGATCAGTTCCTTCAGTATTTACAACAGCCGCCGCCCCGCATCGACGAGTTACCGAGCGAGGTGCTAACCACTTCGGACTTATCGCCCAGCGTTCGACTGGGCAACGGCGAATTACTAAGCAATTTCTCGGCGGAGGAATACTTGAATGCCATCCAACGGGCGATCGAATACATCTTCGCCGGCGACGTATTTCAAGTGAATCTTTCGCAACGCCTGCTGCATCCCCAACGAACCGATTCGATACAACTTTATCTGCAACTTCGCCGCGTCAACCCGGCGCCTTTTGCCGGCTTCTACCGGGGCCAAGGTTTTCAAATCGCCAGTGCATCTCCGGAGCGTTTTTTTCAGGTTCGTGACAGCAGAGTCGAGACCCGTCCGATCAAGGGAACCCGACGAAGGACCGGATTTGCCGAGTCGGATTTGATTGCCGGTTACGAGTTGATGGCCAATGAAAAGGACCGCAGCGAAAACGTGATGATCGTCGATTTGTTGCGGAATGACTTGTCGCGTTGCTGCGATGACGATTCGATTGAGGTCCGACAGCTTTGTGAGTTAGAGCGATACGCTTCGGTGATGCATCTCGTTTCTGCGGTTGAAGGACGGTTGCGAGACGGGATGGCCTCGATCGATGTTTTGCGCAGTGCGTTTCCGGGGGGCTCGGTGACCGGTGCACCCAAGGTCCGGGCGATGGAGATCATTGCGGAGTTGGAACCGACGGCGCACGGCGCGTATTGCGGCACACTCGGCTATTTTGGCTTCGATGGGAGTTGCGATACCAACATTCTGATACGTACAATCACCGCGGCCAAGGGTTGGTGGCAAATTCCCGTCGGCGGCGGTATCGTTGCCTTGTCGTCAGCCGACAAAGAATATGAAGAGACCTGGACGAAGGCGGCCGGCATGCTCCGGGCCGTCTCCAACGCCACGAAATGATTCTGCTCATCGACAACTACGATAGCTTTGTCCACAATCTGGCGCGGTATTTTCGTATGCTCGGACGTCGGACAAAAGTCGTCCGCAACGATCAAGCCGACATCGACCGGATCGCAGGAACTCCACCTTGCGCCATCGTGATTTCACCGGGACCCTGCACGCCCGATCAAGCGGGGATGTCGCTGGCCCTGGTCGAGCGATTGGCTCATCGTTTTCCCATTCTCGGGGTCTGTTTGGGGCACCAAGTCATCGCGCAAGCGTTCGGTGGGCGAATCGTGCGTGCACGGGAACCGATGCATGGGCGCGCCAGTCAGATTTATCACGACCAAAGCAAAATGTTTCGCGGAATAGGAATCCCATTTTCTGCCGCGAGGTATCACTCTCTGATCGTACAGCGCGATTCGATGCCATTAGAAATTGCCGTTACAGCCTGGGCCGACGATGGCACCGTGATGGCAATCCAGCACCGTGAATTGCCCGTCGTTGGTCTCCAATTCCATCCGGAGTCGATCTTAACAGGACACGGTCTGCACCTGCTGCAAAACTTCTTGGACCAATTCTGCGGCGTGGCCTCCAAGACGCTGTCGACCTCCACGATGGAGTAGTCTCACACACCATCGCGAAGCGGATGATGGTTTGAGCCGTATGCGTTCACGGGTTGTCAATGCGTCGCCCACGTTTTTAGGGGGTCAGGCACACTTTCGGCGGTTCATGCGACATCCTCGTATCAATAATTGGACCGAAAATGAGCCAGACCCCGCCTCGTGAACTGTTACGTTTGAGCCAATCCCAAAACCTGAGTGCCGCAAGGGTCAAACCCAGATTTAGGATTGCACGCAAAATAACTTCCCCATTTTGTTAACCCTCTCCTGACCTCTCCCGCGCGGGCGAGGAATTAAGGCGACGTTATTTTGCGTGCGATCCTTACGCCAAAGACTTCGCAAAATGAGATCGAACCCAGACAGCCCGTTGAAAAACGACTCGTCTCAACAACCACTCCGAACGTCATTCCCGCGAAGGCGGGAATCCAGCGGAAATCAAATCTCCCAATGTTGGATCCCCGCCCCCTGGCTTCGCTGGGGCAAGCTTCGCGGGGATAACAACCTTTTCAACGGTCTGGTAAAGCTTGGCGATAGACCATCAATTAAACGCGGCCTCCAAATCCTCCAATATCCTCTGTTCCGACGGGGAGATACTCGTTCGCAATCCCAAGAAACCACCCGTCGATTGAGCCACGTTGCGGGCCCGTCCAACAATGGAGACTTTCATTTGATTTATCGACGCTCGATCCAGATGCGGTCTCAGCGCGTGCACATAAGCCTTCCATGCATTCAGCAGTTCACCGGTCGGCCGTTTATCCAGCCAACTTTGAATCAAGGCGAACTGCGGTGAGTCTGGGTCGATATGTTCGTCTCGGCAAGCCCGCTCGATCGCCGAGCGCTCATTCGCCGCCACCACACCGTCAGCCCAGGCCACCGCGATCAACGGCACAATCGCCACGGCTGACAACGTGTGCGCGTTAATGCGTTGGGCCAGCAAAGCGTCCAAGGCCGCGGTGTCGGATATCCCGGACGCATTAGCCAGCGCCTTGCGGTCGTCTTTGCTGCGCACGTCGAACTTCAACTGATCGAGCAACTTGGCGTCGACATCCTTAAAAAACAGATCTTCCAGTGCTTGCCCTCGCTCGTGCAAAGGGTCATTCGTCATTGCAAAAGCTCCTCGTCATGATGGTCTACCAAGAACCGTGAAGAATAATAAGCGACGCGGGACGAGATTCCCATACCGTGTACGGAAGAGCGACCGTGTAATCCCCATGACCAACGTGTTTTTCGGTACCGAAGGTTAACAACCCGTTGAAAAAGTAGCGGAACAGCGCGAGCTGTCCGGTTGCGTTGGCATCCACACGGCGAATTACTGGGCGGCTTGCACCGCTCCGCTTCCAAAAACACCTGCGCACACATTTTTCAACAGTCTGTCAAGGCGACCGCGCCTGGGGGGCTCAAAGTTCGACTTGGAACCGCTTGTCCCGCGCCTCTCCTGGCCACAACTCCCCTTGAAGCGTCAAATGAGTGGTTTGTATCGGTGGGCGGAATCGCACGTGAATCAATGGTCGGGCAAACGCTTCGGCCAACAACGATTGTGGATGGTGTACACGAGTCGGGCGATCATGCGGCCGGGGAATTCGCTAAGGATCGCACGCAAAATAACTTCCCGGTTTTGTTGACCCCTCACCTAACCTCTCCCGGAAGGACGAGGATTTAGGGCGAAGTTATTTTGCGTGCGATCCTAACAGAGTGTTGAAAAAGGGCTGGTCATCGCCACGAAGCCTGGCCCCAGCGAAGGCAGGAGGCAGGGATCCAACGGTGCGAAAGTTGATTTCCGCTGGATTCCCGCCTTCGCGGAAATGACACTTGGTATGGTTTTTGAGACGAGTCGATTTTCAACGAGCTGCTCAGGCCAAGTTGATTTTTTGTCGTGCCTGGTTCAACCTATGTTGCATCCGACACTCATGCAACTCGTAACATTTTTTTGAGTTATGCACGGCGATCGATCCTTAACGAACATCGGTTCGGAAGCGGTTGTGTCTGCGGAACGGGATTTCTTGCGCAACACCAACGCGTTTTGTCGACTCTTGCTATAAAAACATATCCACAGAAAGAAACCACTATGCTTACTCTCCGGAAAACGTGGGTCCTGCTGCTCTTATCGGCAGTGACCCTGTCGAGCTCGGCGATCCGCGCTCAGGATTCTGCCATCGATCTCATGCTCCAAGTCAATCGAATGCGATCTTGGTTGGGAACGGGTCCGCAAGCCGAAGGTTGGAGACGCTATTTGCTGTTGAATCAGTTGGAGACGCAAGCGACCAAGGGTTGGCGGGCGGATCCTCAAGTCGTCAACATGATCTTGCAACGATTTGATTCTAATGCGCCGGGGCTACAGCATCCGGTGTTTGCGTCCGTTCGAAACGCGTTGGCCGAACACTCCCGCCAACTCGGCTATGCCAATCGCGACGTCGATGCGGCGTTTGCCAATGCCGTCGCGTCCTATTCGGCGGTCGACGAAGCTCGCGTGCGACGCAGCATCGCTGGTCTGAAGTACGAAATCGACCTGGCGCGACAGTATTACTCCGTGCTGGCCCAAGCGACTGATTCACCCATCGCCGACCTCAAGCTGGACGAATTGGAAATGCTCGTCAACCAGCTCGACTTTTCCGCGCCCAAGCCTCAGTCGCCTGATGCGCCAAATTAGACGATTCGATTGACACGTCTCTCCATCCAGCGGCCCGGACACCATCGGCCGATCAAGCGGCGGACTATCGCGACTTGGCTACGCGGCTGTTGGCGTTCAATGAGTTGGCGCCCAAGTTCGGCGACCGCTATTTTCCGCTTCTGCAACGCCAACTGAGTTGTGTTACGTTTCAGTACGGGCAGTTTATCAACCCCAACCCCAAAGACCTGTTTGAACGTCGCGTGAAAAGCCTTCAAGAAAACATTGCCGACATTAACGCCAGCGACGGCCGGCGAATTCAAGGTGAATTGGCGTTGAATTTGGGATGGCTCGATGCGACCGGTCAGGCACCCGAGTTAGTTTGGGCTTTGCGCAGTCGGTATATGCAACCCAATCTCCAATTCTCGCTCAGTTCCAGTTTCATTCAGCAAATCGCCAACCGGCCGCCGCAATGCCAAACACGACCTGTCGACGAGAACATCCTGGGACGACAGATTTATGGCACCGCTGCGGTCACCAACCAGGTTCAACTCGAGTTGGTTGACGATCCGAATCAAGCCCATATCAGCATCCATCTAACCGGCAACATCCAAAGCAACAGCTACACCCGGCAAGGACCGATCACTGCCTATTCAAATTCGCACGCGATGATCGAAGCCCGCCGAAGTGTTTTGGCCAACGTCGGCGGCATCATCGAATACGCACCGTATACCGCCGCCAATCTCAATTCTCAATTTGCTGGAGTCGATTGCATCCGCATTGTGGAAAAGATCGCATATCAGCAATACCTCCGCGACAAGGGCGCCAGCGAAGCCATCGCTGCGCGCTGCGCAGAATGCCGTTTACAAAACGAGTTTGCCGCTCAAACGGACGAAATCATTCAACGAGGCAAGGACCGAATGAATGAGGCGTTCACCAAGAATCGACAACAACTTGCCAAGTTGCCCTCGATGTATATCCACACCGATCGCAACCAGCTGGATGGCGTAGCGCTCAAAACCGATACGTTTCAATTGAGCGCCGTGGACCGCCCACCCGCTGTGTTTTCCTCGCCTCCAGACGTCGCTGTTCAGGTCCACGAGTCGTTCATCGACAACTGGATTGAGCCTTATCTGGCTCGCCAAACGGTGAAAAATACGGAGATCGCAGACAAGATCGAAGCGATCACGGGGCGACGTCCAGAGAATTTTCAGGAGAATCCAGGAGACAATTGGAGCATCACGTTTTCGGCGACGCGACCTATTCAAGTCGTGTTCGAAGAGAATCGCCTGTCCGTGCTGATCATCGGCAATCGGTTCATGCGAGACGACCGTCCGGTCAACGAGCCGATGTCGATTCGCATTAACCTGCGTCCGGTCCGCGAAAACGGCATCGTTCGCTTTGAACGCGACGGAGATGTCGCCGTCGACTTTGTCAGCAAAGGCGTCAAGCCTGCCAACAAAACCGCCTTCAAGTCGTTCCTGGAAGACGTTCTCAACAAATCACTACGCGAACACGCCCAACCCAACAACGACCAGGGTTCGGCCGGCGCCAATTCCGAACCACTGAAACTGTATGACAACTTGCTGCCGTTGGATCGGTTTCGCGATCCGCGCATCCCGCGCGACTTGCAACTGACCGTGTTTCGTGCCGAAAACGGTTGGCTGACGGCTGGTTGGCGATATATGCCCGGCTCGTCCACCGCGGCGCCGGGAAGCCTCAACACCATGCCAGTGGATACGCCGGTATTTGACGCTATGCCAACTCGTCCAGCAGACGGTCAACCGCAACGCTGACCTTGTCGGTACTTTCGTACTTACCCGCTTGGATTTGCGAGCGGATGTCGGCGACGCGGTCGGCGCGGATCGCGGGTGCATTTTGCGCTTGCATCAGATACTGAGCCTCGCGGGAGATCTCGACAGAATCGACCGTGTCCAACTTGGCGGGCTGCGCCGAATTCTGAACCGAACCCGCTTTCAGGTTCTGCGCGATAGGTCGAGCGTTGTGGATACTAGATGGGCCGAAAACTTGCATGGCATTGTCCCTAAATGAAATTCCTTGCTTGCGGGTTTTAAGGCCGCGGCGACAAGCGATGTCGCGGTCGGTATCGGGCGCGTGCCCTAGAGCCCCGACAGCTTGACATCGCGCTGCTGACGCGAATCCTCAATCGCTGCAATCCCTGTCGAGGACGTGAATCCATGCGCGTAAGTATGACCACGCAGCGACTTACGGGATTCACTATCGACCACACGGATCGGTCGCCTTTGTAAGTTCCTGCCGCGTGAGCGTTGTGCAGATCAAATACGAATCTGCTTGGGCTGACGCTTACACCGGCCGGACTCAAATTCTTCGGCCAAATCCCAACGGGTGATCGCCCTCCTCAGTTTGAGAGTTCGCCGACCTTGACCACATATTCTACTACGAACGGTCGCGGTAAATGGTTCGATGCTGATGGAACTACTTCCGCCAAGTTAAGTCGCGGCGTTCGCATTAGGTTATGCGGGTTGGAAGTATAGGTAAACTGCGGCAACCGTTCAACAGCATCCCAACCTCCCGCTCAGCGATTTGGTCAAGTGAATCGTGCCTGAGCTTCCATTAGCAGCCCATTAAAAAAGTAGCGGAACGGCGCGAGCCGTCCGGTTGCGCGAGCCGTCCGGTTGCGCGAGCATCCACATGGAGAATTACCGGGCGGCTTGCGCCACTCCGCTTCCATTAAGACTTGTGCGAACATTTTTCAAAAGTCTGCTAGCTATCGAACAAACCGGCACCCTGATCCGTTTATATTACCGAGGTTGCACAGGTCACCTCGATTTCCCCGGCAGGACGCCCTCCGTTCACTTAACTGCCTCTAGCCATGCCTCGATCCGAACGTTTTTCAGTGGTCGTCTACAGCGACAAGTTTATTCACAACGAATTGCGAGTCGATTTGGAGTCTTTTTTCGAATTCCATTTTTGGCTCGCCGGCGAACTTGAGCGACTTGTCGCCCGATATCGCCCGCGCCATCTGCCGCCACCGAAAGTGCGCGGCAACAAGCCCCCGACGGAAACGTGTTCCGGTCGCCAAAAGAGTTGAACGCAATTCGGCTTCTCAAGTTTCGACAAAGCTGCCAGAATCGCAGCGATGTTTATTCACGGACGAATGGGCATGCGGAATCTGCGCCATTTTTTGGAATTCTTCGTTGCCAGAACGATTTTGGCGGTGCTTCAGGTGTTGCCATTGTCGGCTTGCGCCGGGCTCGCTCGTTGGCTGGCCTGGTTGGCTGCCGACGTCATCCGTTTCCGCGAAAAAGTTGTCGACGAAAACTTGCGGATGACGTTTCCCGACTGGCCACCCAGCAAACGGCGCGACGTCGCCAGACGAATGTGGGAACACTTGGTGCTCATGACGTCCGAGATCGCTCAAGCGCAGCGGAAGATTCATGAGTCCAACTGGCGGCAACACATTCACCTCAAGCGAAATCGTCTGATTGCACGCTACTTGTTGGAGGAGCGGCCGACCGTAATGGTCTCTGGCCACTTTGGCAATTTCGAAGTCGCTGCGGTAACGCTGGGAATTCTGGGCTTCCCAAGTTACGCCATTGCGCGAACGATGGACAACCCGTTGATCGAAGGGCTAATCCGTCAGTTCCGCGAATCCAAGGGACAGTTCATTCTTCCCAAGGACGGCAGTGCCGAAACGATTCAGCGAGTACTCGCGGCCGGCTGCACAATTTCGCTGTTGGGAGATCAACACGCTGGCACGAAAGGCGTGTGGGTCGACTTTCTGGGGCGACCCGCGGCGTGCCACAAAGCACTGGCGCTGTTCACGTTGACATCCGGCGCACCCATGATCGTGATGTATTGCCGTCGATTGAAGGAACCGCTGAAATTTGAAATCGATGCGCTAGGTATCGCGGATCCGCAAATCGGATTGGGTCATTTAGCGGACGTTCGCAGTCTGACTCAATGGTACAACGACCGTCTGGGCGAGATCATCCGTCAAGAGCCAGAACAATACTGGTGGGTCCATCGTCGCTGGAAAGAAAAACCGGTCCGCCAAACAAGGGCAATTAGAGCGAAGGCGGCATAGCCGTTATCCTGTCTTGTCGGTTCGACAAATCCAAAGCAACCAACGCCGGGAACCATTCCGCAGTTCTCGCCAGCGACTCGGGGGAACTGGGCTGCATTCGCATTGCAGTTTACAATCGCGTGAAGAGGAGCTGAATCATGCCTATTCGCGTTGGTCGGTTGGTTTCGATTGGCATCGCCATCGTCATTTGGACTGGCCTCGCTCAGTTTCTCAACGGGCAAGGTGACGAGCGCCCAGTTGACTCCGTACGCGATCGCACCGAATCGTGGGTTGCAATCAAATGCAATCTTGCCGGTTTGTCTCCCCTAGAAATCGAAAACCAGGTGACGATCCCCGTCGAATCGGCTCTCAACGGCGCCACTGGACTAGTCAGGTTGGAATCTCGTTCCACGACAGGGGAAGCAGAGATTTGGGCTTGGTTCGAACAGACTAAAGACCTCGATCAAGCAGCTCAGATTGTCAAATCAAGGATTGAACCAATCACCGCAAAAATGCCGCGCGGTACAGAAATCGAATTGGCACGGCAACGAAGCGACGTGACGTTGCTGATCGCGTTGTCCGCCAACACCGAACGCGACGGTTCGATTTCGACCATTGAACAACTGGCCCAACTTCGCGACTTGGCGGAATCGTCACTGCGCAATCAACTCGAAGTAGTTCCTGGCGTTTCCCAAGTCGCGGTTTATGGCGGCGCTCGCCGACAAGTCCAACTCGTTATCGATCCAAGCAAGCTGCAGGCGTACGATGTCACACTTGATGAGTTGATTGGGGCCGTTGCGTCGGCCATTCAAGGTCCACAAAAAACGGATGCGACCGCTGGGAACACTAGTCGACTGCGACTCGACGATATCAGTCGAATTCTAATAAAGCCAACCGTTGGCGGGTCAATTTCGATCCAAGACATCGCCGTGGTGCAAGTGGGTTGGAACGCTCAACAAAACCAGCAAATGGATTCCGAGGACACATCCAAATCAATGCATGGCGAGTCCGCAATCTTGCTGGCGATTGGACTAGAACCCAATGCCAATAAATCAGTCGTCAACTCGGACATCGACAAGCGAATTCTGGACGTTAGCAGCCAGCTGCCGGCGTGGGCCAGCATTGGACGGAAAATCGCTGCGAAACACGACCACCTGTGCGGCAAAGCACTCGAAGCAGTGCAGCGAGAGTATCCACCGGGCACGTACTTAGCGCGAGGTTCGTCGAGTGCATCGGGAGACCACTTTTTTGAAACGGTACGCGATGGCGTTGACGTAAGGATGGTTGGCCCGGACTTGGATGTCCTAACGGCCAAAGCTGAAGAAATTCGAACTCGAATGGCGACGTTTGCGGGGATCGCCGGACGGCGAGTCGATCCTGAGGTGGATGAACCGACGATGACTTGGCAAATCGATCGCGAACGGGCGTCGGAACTTGGCGTGCCAATCGAAAGGCTGAGTGATGACCTCCGCCATCTAGCTGAAAGACAAGCGATTACGCACGTCTCAATCGACAATCACAGCTATGACTTGGTGATCATGACGGCAGATACCGATCCAGAACAGCCGGAGTTAGGGGAGACTCCAATCTGTCGCAATTCGGGTCATCTCATCTCGATCCGGGAACTGGCGAGTCTTCAACGAAGTCGAGAGCCAACACGCATCTACCACCGAGACATGAAACGATCGGTGGTCATTACAGCCAACTCATCCGGTCAACCAACCTCTGATATTGAGCAGCATGTTCGAGACGTTATTGCGCCCATCGTCCACGATTTGCCGAGTGGCTATCGCGTCGAGTTTAGAAGCCGTTAGAAATTCGTCGTCCAGTTTGATGGCAATCGACAGAAGGACATCACTGAGCAACAAATTTCCGCAAGTAATCACGGCTTAGGCGAAGCGAGGACTTTCGCGAGTCGTCGTCGCGTTCGAATGACCGGTCTTCGACTTCGACACAAACGGCGCCTCGATAGTTGATGTCGTAGAGCGCCGAACAGAATTGACCCCAATCGATGTCGCCTAGTCCCGGTAGTTTAGGCGTGAAATAGTCGGTTGGCTTGGCGAGTATGCCCACTTGATCGAGACGCTCGTGATCGACGCGCGTGTCCTTGGCGTGCGCGTGAAACAAGCGGTCCGCGAATTCTCGAATCGGCTTGATGTAATCCATTTGCTGCCAAACGAGGTGAGACGGGTCGTAGTTGAGCCCGAAGTTCGAACTGGGAATATCGTCAAACATTCTCCGCCAAATTCTCGGTGAAACCGCGAGGTTTTTCCCGCCCGGCCACTCGTCGTCGGAAAATAGCATCGGACAATTCTCGATGCCAATTCTGACACCATGGTCTTCGGCGAACTTGACCATCGGCCTCCAGACTTCGAGCAACCTGGACCAGTTCGCGTCCACCGTACGCGTCCAATCGCGGCCGACAAACGTATTGATCAGGCCAATGCCTAACATCTCCGCCGCGCGTATTACGTTGTGTAAGTGTCCGATGGCCGCTTCCGCTTCAATCAAATCGGGCGAAAGAGGATTGGGATAGTATCCAAGCCCGCTGATCGACACACCCCAGCGCTCAATGAGTTCGTTGACTCGGGATACGTCCGGGGGACCTAAGTTCGAACAATCGATGTTGGTGACGCCCGCATATCGCCGATCTGCGGTTCCCACTGGCCAACACATCAACTCGATACAGTCAAATCCCTCGGTAGCGGCGAATGCAAACAAGTCGGCAAGATCCAGATCCGGAAGAATCGCGCTCTACAAAGCCAAGTTTCATTGTTTTGCTAGTCATACTGAGCGACGGGGATGTCCAAGGAAAACGCCGCCATTCTCCAGTTTCGTCAACTAACCGACAAGCCTCTGCGCCTGCATGACTGCAATTTGCCTGACACGTTGGCGACTACGAATTCGATCAAACAGGAGGAAACAGACGAAACGGAGAGGTGGGAATTTCGAGAAAAGTCACAGCACAATAGCAACGCAACTTCCTGGAACTCGCAGGCGACTTGCGAGGGTAACCGTCGTATCTGAAGATGGATTGACCCGAAACACAGACGGTTTCGTGCTTAGCTTCAATTGATATCGGCGCTGATCTATGCTGCATACAGACGATCGATACGCCATAGCGATCGATGTGCACATGCGAATCTGTTGTCGCGGCTGCATGGGCATCGCAGCCTTTTGAAAAATGTGTGCGTAAGTGTTTATTGAAGCGGAGTGGCGCAAGCCGCACCGTACTTCTACGTGTGGATGCCAACGCAACCGGACGGCTCGCGCCGTGCCGCTACTTTTTCAACGGGCTGTTAGCTTTTGTGGCCTGACCTGCGTTGAGCTTAAACGACCATGACCAAACGAAACTGAGTTGGGTCAATATTCTGCTGTTTGTCGCACTGGCGGAAACGTCGGCTTTTATCATCGGCACAACGCAAAATGGATTTACGCAGGACGAATGGCTTCGGGCAGGAGCCTTTGCGTTCAGTGCACTTATATTGCTTTCGTTGGGCAATGTGTTGGCGCTTTGGGCGGGGATGGGATCTCCAGCCGCACATTGGCGCGTCCTCATTGCGGAGGCGAGCTATGCGTTTGCGCCTTGATCCCATTCATAGATACTCAATGGCGACGCGACCAGGATAACGATTTGGTCTTCTCGATGTTTTTCACGCTGATGTCTCCGTTTACGTACAACATCGCTCTTGCATTGATTGTTGCTTGCATCAGACGTCGAAGACTCGTCTTGCTCGACCGTTCAGGCGTAGTGACGTTTGTTACGAAGGCCCAGTTTGGGATTCGGTTCATCGCAATGGTTTTGGTCATCGTCGCTGTTTTGTGCTGGCTATTTCTGCTCATTCAGCCCACCGACACGTCGAATGAGCAAGGTGCTAACGTGAGTGCCGTGCTTTTTATTGGACTTATGGGTTCGATACTGCTTTTTTCACCGGTGCTTTCATTAGCTTACTTCACGTTGTCATCTAAACCGTTGGGTAGAAGGTCACTTTGGGCCATCGGATTTATTTCAATCGCATCGGTCGGCGTGTACACGGCGATCGGGATTCTCGACATGTGGGGCAGCGGTTACCCGTGGGTTGCAAGCGACTTGTTCCTCTTGATCGGAAGTGCGATCTTCTACGTTGGTTCTTGCCTGGCATGTTGTGGCTTGATGCGCTTGCAGGGATTTCGAATTGTGCGTCGAGATCAGATTGGCCAGGTGATCGAGGTAGGCAATCCGATCGACGTCGGCGGCGTGTTGTTGCGCACCCTAGGCTTAGGCGGTCGGTTCGCATTTACCGTAGTGCGACAGCTTCGTCGCCCGTGGGTTGCGGCGCCGTTGTTGGCGATGCTGGGTTGGTTAATCTACGACTGGTTTTTGTTTGATGGGCGGATTCGCATTTCCAAAGAGACAACGTATGTGACCGAACCACTGACCGCAGACGGTGAAGTCGACTTCGTAGGGGCGATTAACCAGCGATTGCGTGATGGAGTCAAACCGGAAGAGAATGCGGCGGTCGAGCTATTGCGGATACTGGGACCGAGCATTCTTCCGCCGGAGGACGTCAAACGCTACTGCGAGCTATTGGGAATCGCCCCAATTCCACCAGACGGCCACTTTCTTCAAATCGCTATTGATTGGAGGAGCGTTCCGGAAAATCGCGACGAACGAAATTGGACATCGCAACATATCTACAGCCACGCTTGGTCGGCCGACGAGGCTCCCACGGCGGCGCAATGGATCACGGACAACCAACTCCTACTGCAGCGCGTTCGGGACGCTTCTCGAAAACCGAAATGCTATTGGCCGGTAATTCAGGACCGATACGAGACGAATGTCAACGGAAACTTGAGATTTGCCCATCCACTTTTGTTGATTACGAAAATGCTTGTTGCCGAAGGCTTCTTTGAGCTCGGTCGGGGAAATTGGCACGCGGCGCTTGAAAACGTTGGCGCCATTGGCCGCCTGGGCCAGTTGCTCATGAACAATGGAACTCATAACGACTGGTGGTACGGGGGACTTTGCGTCGGCGGGACGATGCGACTTCAAGAGGCATTGATCGAACAGATTCCTGACGCCGAATTGAACGAATTCATCGCGTTATCGTCGGAACTTCATTTGGCGCCGATTGTCTCCGCGTACGATGCGTGCGGGTATTCTTCTCGTCTTTTGACGTTGGATACATTCGTCAAAGCCAAGCGCGGCGATCTTCAAGGGCTCGACGAGCATCCGTTTGAGTGGTCCGACCAATCCGCAGAGGATTGGCACGAGAATCGCCTATTGACGCGACTCAGCCGGTCGAGCGATTGGAATGATGCCTTAAAGGTTGGCAATCAGTGGTTTGATGAAGTCGACTCGGCGATGAGTCTCCCGGATCGAAACTCTCGAATGCGTCAAATGGCAAGCATCGAGGCTCGCTTCATTTCAAAGGACTTCGAATTCCGAAAGCAAATGACCCTTTCCCATTGGATTGTTTCAAATCGGATTTGGACCCGGCATACTCGCGGTCGCGGACTCGCGATTCCATTGATCGGGTTTGTCTCTCCACATTGGTATGAGTTGGGGATTCAGGAACTCGCGCTCCAATCGTTTCGCGATCTGAATGAATTGAGTCTGGCGTGCGAGGCGTATCGCGCCGAACAGGGACGATATCCCATTGAGCTTTCCGAATTGTGTCCGGCATTCTTGAGAGAAATTCCGCTCGACCGATTCAACAATCAACCATACGTCTACCGACAAACGGCGAGTGGTTACGTGCTGTACGGAGTCGGCCGGGATCGAGCTGACAATGGCGGCGACACACGTCGCGACATCGTTTTCAAGATTGATCGATCGAAGTAGCTTGAGGCTCGTCAGCGAACGACCGAGTCTGGAGAGTTGTGCGCTGGACCGCGAGTCGACCAGATTGTCCAAAGGCATGCGGGATCCTTGATTGCTTTTGTTGCCGGGTATGGTAACTTGCTTAGGATCGGACGCAAAATAACTTCCCAGTTTTGTCGACCCTCTCCCGTGAGGGAGAGGATTTACGGCGAAGTTATTTTGCGTCCGATCCTTAGTCCGAGCGAACCGAGTATGGCGGGAACTCTTTCCACCCGGTAAAACCGAATGGATCTCACAGCGAAGCGTCCTCGGATTGCTCACGAGCCGTTGTGGCGGGGGCACACCGATTCACGATCCATCCAATCATTCCTAGAGGAGTTATTTTCATGACGATGTTTATTGGCGAAGCCCTTTCGGGTGAGGGAAATGAGATTGCTCATATCGATTTGTTGATCGGTGGCAAAGACGGGCCGGTGGGATACGCGTTTGCCAATGCTTTGTCGCGGCAAAGTCATGGACATACCAACCTGCTGGCCGTGCTCACCCCGAACCTGGCCGTCAAGCCGTCTACCGTGATGATCACTAAAGTCACGATCGAGGGGATGAAACAGGCCGTGCAGATGTTTGGCCCCGCCCAGGCCGCCGTCGCCAAGGCGGTCGCCGATGCTGTCGGAAACGGAATCATCCCGCAAAACAAATGCGAAGACTACGTCATCGTCTGCGGCGTCTTCATCCATCCCGCTGCCAGTGACGACAAGAAGATCTACGAATACAACTATCAGGCCACCTACGACGCCATCAACAACGCGATGACCGGCAAGCCGACCGTGTCCGAAATGCTGGACGGCAAAGACTCAGCCGCCCACCCGTTCCGCGGCTTTTGAATGGCATTGCGTCGAGCTGTAAGCGTTCACGGGTTGCCAATGCGTTGCCCACGTTTTTAGGGGGTCAGGCACATTTTCGGCGGCTCATGCGACGTTCACGAACCAATAATTGGGCCGAAAATGAGCCAGACCCCGGCTCGTGAACAGTTACCGTCGAGCCTATCTTGAAGAAACGCGATGCAAAACGCCAAAGTCCTAATCCAACTCGATGCGGACGAGCATCCCAGTTCGTTCGATTCGATCGTTGCGTTGGACGCCGGCGTCGATCAATTGCTGCGCTATTCGCAACTCGATGAACTAAAGGTGCCATCCATCGTTCACGGGGCGATGTTCACCCGCGGGCCAGAACAACTAAACAACACCGCCATTTATATCGGTGGTTCGGACGTGCACTTGGCGCAGCGACTGCTCAAGCACGTTCAAGAGACGTTTTTTGGCCCATTTCGAGTCTCCGTGATGCTGGACCCAAATGGCGCCAACACAACCGCCGTGGCGGCGGTACGGTCCGCGTCTCAGCACATTTCCTTTAGCGATCCAGCAACCCGTGTGCTGGTGCTGGGCGGCACAGGCCCAGTCGGCCGGCGAATTGCGCTGCTGACAGCCCAACAGGCGCGCAAGTTGCGTTGGCGTTGCGCGACCAAACTCGCGCCGAAGCGGCCGTATCCGAACTTGAGTCATCGATCTCGGAACGTCACGTCAGAATTTCGCCGCTGGGGACGCTCGACCCCGGCTGGTCCGGCGCCGAGATCTACAACTTTGACGTGCTATTCGCCGCCGGCGCGGCCGGCGTCGAGTTGGTGGGCGATTCTCAACCTTGCGAGCCAAGTCGTCTCAAAGTCGCGGTCGATCTGAATGCCGTGCCACCCGCCGGAATTCGCTGGATCGAACCAGCCGACAAGGCAAAGGCACGCGGCGAGGTCATCTGTTACGGGGCGATCGGAGTCGGCGGACTCAAAATGAAGATCCACCGCCGCGCCATCCAAATGCTGTTCGAACGAAACGACTTGACGCTGGACGTCGAGTCGCTGTTCGGTCTTGTGATTTAGGGCAGCCCGTCGAAAAACGACTCATCTCAACAACCGGACCAAACGTCATTCCCGCGAAGGCGGGAATCCAGCGGATTCACGTGCGCAATGCTGGATCCCCGCTCCCCGCCTTCGCTGGGGACAGGCTTCGCGGGGATGACAGAACCTTTTTCAACGATTTGCTAGGGCGGAGTGACCGGTTGGAGATGGATATTGCTGCGACCACGCAATTGACAGGGAAGACAAGTCAACTTGAGATAACGTGCAGGATCAAGTCGCAGAATAGGGTCAAGAATAAGATTAAGATTAAGAATAAGAATAGAATTAAGATTAGGAATAAGACTTAGGATCGCACGCAAAATAACTTCGCCCCACATCCTCGCCCTCACGGGAGAGGTATGGAGAGGGTCAAAAAAACCGGGAAGTTATTTTGCGTGCGATCCTTAGGGTCAAGATTAAGATTAAGATTAAGACTTAGCGTGGGAGTATGCATGCGAGCACGAGTCGTAGGGGAATGCAACGCGGGGCGGTTGGTTCTCGCTCAAACGCGGATGACGTTTCGCCGCTGGTCGATTTGTTCGATCGTGTAGAGCTTGCCCTTGCCGCTGCCGGGACAGATTTCGCACGTGTGCCGCCAGTCCGTTTCGGATTTCAAGTTGGAATCCCAAAAGGGCCAGGTCCGACATTGCCGAGGCCGGGCCGAATAAACGGTGCAGTTTCGTTTCTCGGGATCGAAAAACACACAATCTCCGTTGGGGAATTCCCGTAGACTCTTGCGGATGCCGACTTGACGAACATACAGCTTCTCGAATTCGTCGACATCCTCGATCCCAAGGAGTTTGGCGATTTCCGCTATCTCCTCGTTGTTGACCCAAACAAAACCAGGTGCGCCGGTGCAACAATCGCCACACTGAGTACATGTGAACCGCAAGCCGTCTTTGTACCAGGGAGTGTTGGGCATAGGCGTCATGTGTTGACAAAGGCGGTCGCCAGTTCGCCAACGGCGGCAAGTACCGTTTCGATTTGGCCGCGCGTCGTGAACCGACCAGGACTAAACCGGATAGTACCTCCTGACGACTCGGTTTCCAAGCGACGGCAGATCAACGGAGCGCAATGAAATCCCGCCCGGCACTCGATGTTCCAGCGGGAACTCAACAACTCCGCGGCCTCCCGCGAGTCAAGATTCTGCAGCAATATGCTGATCACGGGGACACGCCGGCTTGTTTCCTGTGGTCCCAACACGCGTACTCCCTCGATTCGCTGAAGTCCCTTGCTGAGTTCCGTAAAACGATGGAACAGTTCGGAGCGCCGCCAATCATGGCCATCCGCACCGGCGATGTTCAATTCGCCGATCGCGGCGGCCAGTCCGAACAGCGCACCTCCATCGAGATTGCCACTCTCGAATTTCTCCGGTGCGGCGACTGGCTGCTCCGGCAAATGACTTTGGGTTCCGGTGCCGCCGAAGCGCAACGGGCGCACGTGAGGGCTGATCGCCTGCCGTACGTACAGCAACCCTGTTCCCAGCGGACCGCACAATCCTTTGTGGCCTGGAGCGGCCAACAGATCACAACCGATCTGTTCCACATCAATCGGCACGTAGCCCAGCGTCTGAGCGGCATCGACTAACAACGAGACGCTACGTTCACGGCAGAGTCGCCCTACTTCGGCGACGTCGTTCACCGCCCCGGTAACGTTGCTTGCATGCGTCAGGCAAATCAATCGCGTGTTTGATTGGATGGCGGACTGCACGCTTGCGGCGTCCACGGCCCCGTCCGATTCACATTTGACGATCGTCACGCCGACATTGTGATTTTGCTCCAAAAACGTTAGCGGCCGAAGCACGGAGTTGTGTTCGGCTTCGGTTGCGACCACATGATCCCCGGGGCGAACCAATCCAAAAATGGCGGTGTTGAGCGCATCGGTGCCATTAAACGCAAATGCGATTTCGCTGGAATGACGCGCTCCGATCAAATGCTGTAGGTCATTGCGAAGCCGATGAATCTTTCGCCCGACTGACTCGGCAGTCGCGTAGGATCCACGTCCGACGGCGGCGCCGAATTGGCGATAGAATCTGGCAATCGCCTCGAGGACCGACGGCGGCTTGGGCCATGTGGTCGCCGCGTTATCTAGATAGATTCGTTCCATTTTGGCCGGACAGCGTTGTGTAGTCGGGAGTCTTTGACGAGCGGCTCTTTCATGTCGACAACATTCAATTGGAAACGCCTTCCGCTCATCCGCCAATCTGATACATCGCGGCTCGCGGTTTGACGAACGAATCAGTGTTGATGTTATGACCGGCCCATTTTGCCGCGAATGCAATCCCGAATCAGTTGTTCGATGGCACGATCGTCGACGCTCGGATCGCGCAACAGCCGGCGGACGTCCCACGCGTCATCGGAAAACAGGCAATTTCGAACCTGTCCTTCGGCGGTCAGCCGCATGCGATTACAAGCCGAACAGAACGGCTCGGACACCGGATCGACAAATCCAATCCGCATTCCGTCGCTGTACTCGTAGTCGCGCGCGGGCTGACTCGGATCGCTTGCGGTGACCGGCGTGAGCGTACCGAACTCCGTTTCGATGATTGACCGCATTCGAGCCCCCGTAAACACTTGGCCGTTATCCCAGTCGGCGGCCGCGTTGAGCGGCATGAATTCGATAAACCGTAGCTCCAAACCGTGTTGTCGGGCGAAACGGGCCAGATCCAGGATCCGGTCGCTATTGAGTCCGGGAACGATCACCGAGTTCAGACGAATGCGAGAAAAGCCCAATTCCTGCGCCCGGAGAATTCCTGCAATGACATTCGAGATACCGCGACGCCGCGAAATCTTAAAAAACGTGTCGTCGTCCAAGCAATCGAGACTGACGTTCAACCGCTGTAAGCCCGCGGCGCAGACCCGCCGCTTGTTGAGCCAACAACATGCCGTTGGTGGTCAGCGCCAAGTCTTCAATTCCTGGTATCGCCGAGAGTTGACCGATCAACTGATCCAATCCGCTCCGCACCAGGGGTTCGCCGCCGGTGACCCGCAGTTTGTTCACTCCCATCTCGGCGACGATGCGCACAAATCGTGCGATCTCTTCAAACGTCAGCAGTTCGTGTCGCGGGCGGAATTCGACATGTTCCGCCGGCATGCAATAGACGCAGCGAATGTTGCAGCGATCGGTGACGCTGATCCGTAAGTTGGTGTGGCGTCGGTCAAACGTGTCTAGTATCGGCAAAGAAGTCATCTCACTCAACGCGAGCCGAGCTCGGTTCCTCCGATGCGGATTGTGGATGTTGCCACTCGACGGTACCGTCGGCATAACGCTCTTGCTTCCAAATGGGAACCGACTGTTTGAGCGAGTCGATCAGCCACTGACCCGCTTCAAAGGCCTCGCGCCGATGGGGTGCACTGACGGCGATCGCCACACTCACTTGGCCGACCGGGACGTCGCCGATCCGGTGGACCATCGAGCATTCTCCGATCGGCCAACGCTCGCGAGCTGTTTGCTCCAAACGTCGCAGAGCCTCGAGCGCCATGGGCTCGTAGCATTCGTATGCCAACGATTCGGTCTGACGCCCATCGGCGTCGCGGCGCGTGGTACCGATGAACAACACGCTCGCTCCGCAATTGTCCGTACCGACGCTGAGCCAGGACGATCAGCCGGGTCAATGCAAGTTTTTACGATTTCAATCATGAGCTGAGCACCTTTGCCTTACGCACCGCCACCCATTCGAAGTCTCCAGCATCACGCTCCGTGTTTCATTCTCGATCCAATCCGCGTCAACCACCGCTGACGGGCGGAATCCAGGCCACCTCGTCGCCGCGACGAACGGGATGCTCGCCGTCGACCAAGGCCTGATTCACAGCTACCGCACTTCGGTCGAGTAGTTCCCGCAACCTTGGAAATCGTTCACGCAGTGCGGCTTTGACGTCGCACACCGAAGCATCGTCCGGCAGCTCCACGTCGACCGCCGGTTGTCCCGCGACCGATTTCGCTTCGGCAAACAACAGGACTCGAATTGTCATGACAGCGTGTACACGCCACTCTGGCGCTTGAACAAATCTACGAGTTGCGGCATCAACCGATACGCTAACGCCAGTATTTTTATCGGATGAACCGTGGGTTTGGTCGTTCCATGCTCCATTTGCATTTTACACGTTCCGCATTCGGTTGCGCCCACAATGATGTCCGAACGGCGCAGGGCGGACATCAATCCGATCCCGGCGCGAAGGCTGCGACGGTAGTTTTGTCGCTTAAGTCCGTAGATTCCCGCCATTCCCGAACAACCTCGCTCCAAGTGCTCCACGACCAGACCGGGGATCAAATCCAGCAGTTTGAGCGCAGGATTTTGGTCGGTCAGCGCCCGCTGGTGGCAGGGCAAATGATATCCCACGACGGCGTTCAGCGGCTGGAAATCCAACTCCAGTTGACCCACGGTGTGCATCTGCCACAAGTAGCTGCAAGCGTCGCTGGTGTTTTGCGACACGAGTTTTGCGTCTTCGTCGTCCAAGATGTTTTGGTATTCATGTTTGATCGCCAATGCCGCCGATGGTTCGGTCGCCACGACGTGATAACCTTGTCGGACATAATCCGCCAGCAGTTCGACGTTTTTTTGAGCCAATACACGGGCTCGGTCCACTAATCCATCGCAGATCAACGACATGCCGGACAGGCACTGAGCGGGGGGAACAAACACGGAAATGCCGTTGTGTTGCAGAACTCGAATCATCGCCTGACCCAGTTCGAGGTCGTTCCAGTTGGCGTAGGCGTCGACAAAATAAAGGACGCGGCGGTCGCCTTGGCGCGAGGGCCGGTTCAACCCCCGCCGGGCTGCCCAACGAATAAGCGAGGTCGAGGCGAAACGCGGTAGCTTGCGTCCCTGCGCGATTCCGAACAGGCGATCCAACAGCCATCGCACGCTTCGATTTGCGCGACCAGATTGGTCAGCCACGGCAAGCGGCCGCCGAACCAAAACAACCAATCGAGCCGCGTTAACAGCAATTGCGATAGTTTCAGGCCGTTGATCGAGACGTACTGCGCTTTGGCCTCAACCATCAGCTTGGGGATATCGACGGCGGCGGGACATTCGATTCGGCATTGATGGCAGTTGACGCACAGGTCGGCCACTTCCTTGAGATTATCTTGCGACAGGCTCTCGACGGGCAACTGGCCGGACAGCAGTCCGCACATCAGGTTGGCCTTGGCTCGCGGCGACGCTTCTTCGATCGGATTCAATCGGAAAATCGGGCACATGCGTTGATCGGGTGCCGTGGTCCGGCAGCGGCCGCACCCATTGCATTCGATCGCCGCCTGCGAGATCTCACTGGGCTGCCAGTGAAGCATCGGCGTAATGGTCTTCAGGACTTTGGCCGGTTCCGACTTCGATGCGAGCGACTCTGCGGTTTCCGGCGGCTGCAGCGGCTCCGCATCTTGGTCCGGCGCGGTCCATTGAGTTGAAATCTCGGTCGGCCGTAAATGGTTCACCAGCAAGTTATGTGGTTCGTCGATGATCTTTCCCGGATTAAACAGGTTCTGTGGATCGAAGACGCGTTTGATTTCTTTGAAGACTTCGTACAGGCGGCCGTATTGCTGTCGCAGAAACCAGGTCCGGCTCAAGCCGTCGCCATGCGAGCCACTGATCGTTCCGCCCAATCGCAACACCGTTTCGTACAATCGGGTCGCCAACGGCTGCATCTTGTCGCGGTCCGTTGGCCGCGACAAATCCAGAAAAGGGTGAAGCCGTACGACGCCCTGGCCGACGTGAGAGAACATCGACGCCGTGACCTCAAAGTCGTTGAGGATTGCATGGGCTTCGGTCAACAACTCCGGCAAACGTTCCGGGGCGACGGCAATTTCGTCCACGAACGGCACCGCTTGGCGCGAGCCACGCATCCGGTACAAGGACGGAATCACCCGCCGAATCAAGCGCCAATACAAGTTGCGTTCGGCGATTTCGGTGCTGAATCGCGATTGGAATGCAAGTTTCTTTCGCCGTTCGACGCGCTGGATCAGCCGCTGAAGCTTGGCTTGTAGATCGTCCTTGAACTCGCTATCGCATTCGACCAATAACATCGCTTCGGCATTGGCCGGGATGATTCGTGCAAAGCGAGAATCCTCGCGAGCCAATGAGAGCAATCGTCGGTCCATCAAGTCGCACGTTGCCACCTCGCCGGCCAAGACTTCCAACGCCGCGTTCGAGGCGGATTCCATCCGGTCAAAAAAGAACAACACGACGCCGCGGTGGTTCGGTGCGCTGTCCAACGCCAATTCCGCTTGAGTGATGATGCCCAACGTCCCTTCGGATCCCACGATCAAGCGACTGAGGTCCAATTGGCCGTCCGGTTCCAGATCGTTCAATTGATAGCCCGCGCGGTTGACCGGCGTCTTAGGAGTCTGAGCCGCGATCAAGTCGCGTCGACGGTTGAGGATTTCTGCCACCGCTCCGTGATATCTTGCCCCGGCATTCTCTGCACTAGGGATTTGGCCACGCCGAAATTCCACAATCTCCGCGTCGGCGGTGACCATCTGCAGGCTGATGACTTTGTCGCGAGGCGAACCATATCGCAACCAGTGGCTTCCGGAGGCGTTTGTCGCCAGAACGCCCCCCATCGTCGTGACGCTTCGCAGGGCGGGGTCGGGACCAAATAGTTTGCCGTACGTTTGCAGTTGCCGGTTAAGGCCGGCCAGAACGACTCCCGGTTGGACGCGTACGCGGTCCTCCATTCGCTGAAGTACCCGCCGCATGGCGGCCGAGAAATCGATCACGATACCCGGTCCCAGCGGAGCCCCGCAAACGCTGGTACCCGCACCTCGAGCGTGAACCGGTAAATGGTTTTCGCGGGCATACTTGACGCAGCCGGCCACGTCCTCGGTGCTGACGGGCCGCACCACGGCCAATGGCTGAATCTGATAAATGCTGGCGTCGCTGGCGTAAAGCTGGAGTGTGACCTCGTCGCACAAAACCTCGCCCGTCAGCAATCCACTCAGATCGGCTTTGATACGAGAACGCTCAAGATCCATGCACTGACCAGCTTTCAACTGCCGAGATTAGACTACGATATATTCTACACGATTCCAGACACTCGCTTGAGCCGCTTCCGATATCGGTCGCCGCGGAACGGTACGACACGCTCAAGTTTCCTCGAATGTCAAATCACCATGATCCATCCATGACAAACAAGAAAACTTTGCTCCTCATGCGCCACGGCAAGGCCGCACGCGACGAAGCGAAATGGGTCGACTACGATCGTCCGCTCAACTCGCGCGGAGAAGACGACTCGAAGCGAATCGGCCAATGGCTTTACGAAAATCAGTTGGTTCCCGACAGCATCTGTGCATCCGCTTCGGTCCGGACGGAGATGACAGCCCGCTGTGTGGCCCGCCGTGTGGCCGATGCCGTTGGCCGACAGTCAACGTTGGTTTTGAAAAAAGAACTTTACCACGCGCCACCAAAAAGGTATCTGACCGAAATCAAACAATTCTCGGTCGCCGTGGACATACTGCTGATCGTCGGGCATAACCCAGGTTTGGAAGAACTCGTCGAACGAATCAGTGGCCACTTCGTGACGCTTCCGACCGCGGGCCTCGCTCACTTGACCATGCCCGCCCTCGATTGGAACTGCATTGAGGATCAAGAGCTAGCGCTCGTCGAAACCATTATTCCAAAATCTCTGGCGTAAAAACCGCCGGCAGAGTAAGCGTTCACGGGTTACCAATGCGTGGCCCACGTCTTTAGCGTCTTTAGGGGTCAGGCACATTTTCGGCGGCTCAGGCGACATTTTAATACCATTTATTGAGCCGAAAATGAGCCAGACCCCGGCTCATGAGCTGTTACGGTAAGGGTCAACAAAAGCAGGAAGTTAGTTTGCGTGCGATCCTCATTCGAGAATCGTGCCAATATTCTTTTCGACAAACGTCGAGAGGTGTTGAAAGGCTTGAATCTCGTTTTCGCCGCCCGTGCGGCGAATAATCGGCGAAAACCAGGCCCACTTGCTTCGAATCTCTTCGACCGGCAGAAAGTCAAGGCGCGTCGCCAGAATAGCCGCTTCCAAAACGAGATGCTTCGCGCGATTAAAACCGGAAAAAGTCCGCAGTTGAGCTTGATTCAAAACCGCACACCCAAAGGTGGCTCGCGGCGGCTTCACGTCGGCGAAGGCAACCGACAATTCAAAAAACCGGCAAGCATCGCACAAGACAAACCCGTCGATTTTGCTGGCCGGTTTCCATTGCATTTTTGGCCGCTCTCCAGTAATGATCTGCACAAGCAACACGACATCGTCAGACGTATGAAAAACTGCTTGCCGAGTCTGTTGCAAGTTCTGAAAGGTTTGCGTTTCACAGAACGGCCGTAACTCGAACCGCTGCCACGAATGATCGACGCTGACACCCATCGCCGCCAGATGAGGCTCGCCGTCGACTGACGTTGTGGAAATCAAGCCCTCAATGATCATGCATTCACTGCCAACGCGGATAACCCGAGAGCAACATCGAACCGCCCGTCGAACCCGTTACGAGGAGTGTTGAAGCAGAAAAAACAGGTCGATTCTGTGGCCTCGAAATGTCGATGAGTTGTAAAGGATTCTCTGCGTAATCGCTATATCTTAACAAATCTTGTTCCCAATCATGTCGCAATCACTTGCCGCCACGATCAAGCCGGGATTCGTGTCGATAGCGCGATGGGCCGTTTCGGTGCGCTTGGCAATCGTCTCGCTGGTCGCCGGCATCATCGTGATCGAATGGTTGTCAGCCATTGAATTGCGGCTGGCCGGAATCGCTATCGTCGTCGTCAGCGGCTTGTGGATTTTAAACGACAATGTGCGGCACATCGTTGCATCGAGGCACGTGATGCAACGTTCCCGCCTGCGAAGCTGGTCGGAGGCGTGTGCCGTCACGTTGGCCGCAGGATTCGGACTTGCCTTGTTAGCGAGGTGGCTGGGTTTCTGGGACGGCCTGGGTTTACATCTGTTTGACAAGTCGTTGGTCCATTGGATTGCGATTAAGTTGCCGACGGTACTGGTCCAACAAATCGTCTTGCAATGGATACTTTTCCCCGCGGTGCGGCGGCAAACCGGCCGGCCGGTCGTTTCCGCCATCGTCGTCACATCGATTTTCTCGGCGTTGCATTTCCCCAATGCCTTGTTGATGATCCTGACTTGGTTTGCTGGACTGCTGTGGATCGGGTTGTATCTGCGTAACCGACGGTTAATTCCATTGGTGGCGTCTCATTTTGCATTGGCCATTTTGGCGGCCGGGTTGTGCGGCGAGTTCATTCTCAATATGCGCGTGGGTGCCAGCGGCTGGGAATTGCTGCCGCGTAGCGAAGTCACCGCCGACGGCACGATGCGAGTCATGCCGCATGCTGTCTCCGGATGCATTGACGGCTTTGTGCAGCGTGGGAACCAATTGATTCTTTCCGGTTGGGCATACGATTCCATCCATCAATACGCCCCACGCCGTTTTGTGCTGTTGAACGAGAGCAATTCACAGATTATGGAATGCGAATTGTCCCAATCCGAGTTTGTTTACGACACCAGTCTATCGGTCAGCGAGCGCCACCGGATCGAGGTTCGCCTGGAGAGCCCCGACCGCCTCGTGGGACAGTCATTGCGAATCTACGCCGTCAACCAAAACGGATTTGCAGCCCGATTAGGCCAAAACGGTCCCATTCGACTGACACAGTTGACGAATCAGTCCCGCACAATTCAACACTTCCCGGTGACCGTGGATGGCCGAATTGACTGTCTGACACCCGCGGGAGACGGAGTACATTTGACTGGTTGGATCGCAGACTTCGAATCCGGATCTTCACCCAATCGGCTAGGTATTCGTTTGAACGGCGAGGAGCGGATCGTCTGTTTGGACTCGCACCGGGTGGAACGAGAAGAAATCGCTCGGGTTGCCGGGAATAACCGGCTGATCAACTCAGGCTTTCGCTTGGATGTCCATGACCTTCGGCTGGACAACGCCGACGTGTTGGAGTTTTATGCCGTCGACAATCAGGACGTTTGGCACCCGTTACCATACACCCCGGCCGCGGCACAGCGACTGGCAAAACTGAGCCCGCAACTGGAAACACCCATTCGCTGAATTCCTTTAGTGCTTTGTCAACTCTTGATCTTGGGGTTGACAATGTAGGCTTTCGCTCCGCGAAAGCACGTCCTTTCGCGGAGCGAAAGGCGACACTGTAGGCCCTACGGGTGCTTCGCACAATTGA
Organism: uncultured Planctomycetaceae bacterium; assembly: GCA_963803365.1. Classification (GTDB taxonomy): domain Bacteria; phylum Planctomycetota; class Planctomycetia; order Pirellulales; family Pirellulaceae; genus JANMEB01. The sequence continues at coordinate 49,649 of CAWDMH010000020.1, read as the reverse complement.
CTCCTAACCCCTTAACCCTAAAAGTTTAGCTGGCACATTCGTAACTGTTCACGAGCCGGGGTCTGGCTCAATTGCGCAAGGCGCATTAAAAAACCCCACCGCATGTGCGAGCATGACGGCGGGGCCGGAACAGAGAAGAGGCCAAATCAAAACCGAATGATAGCAAGATGATTTCGGTTTTTAACGGGGTTATGGGGCAGCAGAATGACCTTCCCTCTGTCACTCCAGATCATACCAATGGCAGAGCCAAAGTCCAGACTTTCCAAAAAAAAGTTTTTCACAATTTCTAGTGTCAATCCGGGCAAAAGCCGCCAGATTTCGGGTTTTTCGTCCCGAGGAACTCCCGTTTTTCGCGGAATTTTGAAATAAAAGTGCCTCAGACGTTGATAAACGACGAAAATCGCTGGATCCGCGAACTTGAGGTTGGCCTTTTGGCCGCCCAGGCCGGCGCCAAACAGCTCACCCATTGGGTGGGAAAGATCGACGCTACCGAAAAGGCGGATCGCGATTTCGTAACCCAGGCGGACATTTCGTCTCAAGCGGCGATCTTTGAGGTCTTATCGGATCAATGCCCCGATCATCAATTGATTGGCGAGGAAGATGGCAGCTCGTATCCGTCCCATGATCCTCGCCCGTTCTGGTTGGTTGACCCGCTAGATGGCACGACGAATTACTTGCATCAATTGCCATCATACGCCGTGTCAATTGCCTTGGTCGTGGATCAAAAAGTCGTCGTGGGAATCGTCATCGATCCACTCTTGCATCAGTCATTCTGTGCCGTGGATGGGGGAGGTGCTTGGCTGAACGGATCGGCGATCCGCGCAGTCATTGTCGCGTGCTGCACGAAGCGCTAGTTGCAGCCAGTCTGCCGTCGGCTGTTCGCCGCGAGGATCCAGCATTGGGTCAATTCGTGGAAGTCCTACTTCGATCTCAGTCTGTTCGCCGTTTGGGATCCTGCGCACTCAATTTGTGTTACTTGGCGGCCGGCCGCTTGGACGCGTATTGGGCCTCCAGCGTCAAGTCGTGGGATGTTGCGGCAGGCAGTTTGATCGTACGCGAAGCCGGTGGCTGTATGCTCCATAGTGATGGCGGTCCCTTTCGCGTTTCCGATCCGCGCTTTGTCGCGGCCGCAACGCCCGAACTTGCACACGAATTACAAGACACGCTTCGGTCCGCGCCGCAGGTCGCCACGACGACCCGCCGATCATCAATTTGAATGGCGCCGCCGCGCGACGTTACATGTTCGTAGTGGGAAAGTTTGCTAAGGATCGCACGCAAAATAACTTCGCCCTAAATCCTCGTCCTTCCGGGAGAGGTTAGGTGAGGGGTCAACAAAACCGGGAAGTTATTTTGCGTGCGATCCTAAAAGGTTGAGCTTCCTAGCCCGACCAATGACGGCCAGGGATAGCCGTCCTAACTCGAATTGGCCACTCCCTACATGTCCAAACGCTTGAGTGACACGACCGCCACGGGTACCAAGACGATCAGCGGCATCCAAGCGGCTAAGCGACGCGGGGGTGACGATTCGAGATGCGCCCAGGTTTTGGCACGCGATCACAAACAATTCGATGGCGATGACGACACCCAAGCAGAATCCAAACGCCAGAAAGATATTGCGCGTCCCGGCGCGACAGCACGACGGGAATGCCAATCAATAGGATCAACAAATCAAGGGCCGGTCGCACGATTCGGGCGTGAACCTGAACCCTTTGCCGGTTACTGAACCACAAACTCGGGTTGCGAAGCCCAAGGATCTGTTGATTGAGCGATGCATATCGCTGGATGTCTTGTCCGAACGCCAAGTCCTCCAATGGAACTCCGCATGCAATAAACAACTCGTCCTCGGCCAGCCAATGCGAATCGCTCGGCGAGATCACCAGCGGTCGTTGGGCAACCTGAATCGAGGGCCGCTTCGTCGCGTCGACAGGGTCTACGACCTTCTTGAGAATGAATCCAACCGGGTGCCCCTCCCCCGCCGCAGACCACGTAGCGGTTTCGGCGATGACCCGTCGGCCAAAGTCTTGAGCGGCCAGCGGCAGTTGGAACTCCGGATTATCGATCCGCTTCTGTGCCAGCGTGATTTTGCCGCCGACCACCCACAGGCCGGTTTCCTGATCTTGCTGCGGATTCAACGGGCGAGCCTCGTTGCCATCCCAGCTTTGGGCGTTTCTGGCGAGTGACGACTTGTACTGTGGAATCAACCACTCGCGGTTGGCCACCGAAGCGATCGTCAACAGAACCATGCACGCCACCAGCGGCCACACCATCCGGGATTTGGATATTCCTGCCGCTTCGACTGCAACGAGTTCGTTTGATCGCTGCATCCACACAAGCGTGCCTATCGCCGCGATCAATGCCAACAGGGGTGCGGTACGATCAAAGAAATCAAACACGCGCGGTGTGTAGTAGTCCCACAAAACAGCAGACAGGCCACCTGCCTGTTTTCCCAAATCAAGGAATTCCTCCAAATTCGAAAAGACGTCCACCATCACAAACAAACCGGTCAAACTGATCCAGCAGATGACAAAGATCTTCACGAACATTGCAGCCAGATATCGGTCGATGACTTTTGGCAAGGCGGTCACTTTTTGATACGGGACTTTGTCGGAAAAGGTACTCCAAATGCGTTCCTAGCAGCCCATTGAAAAAGTAGCGGAACGGCGCAAGCCGTCCGGTGGCGTTGGCATCCACCCGGCGAATTAGCGGGCGGCTTGCGCCACTCCGCTTCAATAAACACAAGTGCACACATTTTTCAACGGGCGGTTAGTCGCCCGTGATGGAACTATAGAGACTATTGAATTCTGCCGAAGCGTCCAATAAAACTTTTGTGGACGGTTTGCTGAGCTTCAAGGCGATTGAAACTGACCGATGAGCAGACAGGCAATCTGGGGTGCGTTAGGACGAAGTTTGGTCGATGTGGTATTCCCGCCTGTCTGCTTGGTTTGCGATGCGCAACCGATCATGGGTGCGTCACCGTATGTTTGCAAGCTGTGTCAACAACGACTGGGCGAATCTGAATTCCCGATGTGCTGCCGTTGTGGGTCACGTGTTCATTCCAGCGAGTATCTCAAGGGATGCAAATTGTGCCACGGCGAGAGCTTTCGATTTTCCCGAGCCGTAGCCTTGGGCAATTACGAGTTGTTGTTGCGGGATGTCGTTCACCGGATCAAACGCCGCCATCAGGAAGCCTTGGCGTTTCATTTGGGCCGGATTTTGGGCCGTCTCCTCGCCGAGTGTGTGAATGTGGAGTTCGATCTTGTGGCGCCGATTCCGACGCATTGGTATCGCGTGTGGCACCGAGGAATGAATCCGGCGGAGATGTTGCGCAGGGTGTGGCGGCCGAACTGAACTTGAAGCTCGTCCATGACCTGTTGGTCTATGTCCGGCCAACTCAAAAACAAGGAACGTTGACGCGGAATATGCGCATCGAAAACGTCCGCAATTCCATGTCGGTTCATCCGGATATCCGGTTCTCGAAGCTGCGAATTCTGTTAATCGACGATGTCATGGCCTCTGGCGCCACGGCGAATGAGGGAGCACGGGCGTTGCTAAATGCCGGCGCTGCCGAAATCATGGTTGCGGTCGCCGCACGGGGCACCGCACGTGGATAAGGAAACCAAAAGCTTCCATGTTCCAAAGGTGATCTCATCATGTCTTCGCGCCGGCTGATTGTCACGGCACCCAGCCGGTTGCACTTTGGCTTGATCGGTGGTCAAGGCGGCGGAGGTCTTGGCGGCGCGGGTCTCATGATTGACCAGCCCGCCACGTCGATCGAATTCACGGACAGCGCCCGTTTGGTTTTGGAATTTCCGGAGACTCCACGGGCGATGCAAACGATCGTTGCGTGGCATTCCATGATGGCGGCGCGATCCGATGGGGCTTTCCCCGCGCGTGTGGACGAGCTTCCTGTCCGAATTACGTGGCTTCAGGGGCCGCGGCCCCACACCGGCCTGGGATCGGGAACGCAAATGGCGTTGTCGATCGCGGCAGGCTTATGTCGTTGGTTCCTGCCGAATCAGCCCTGGGGTCCGCAAGACGTCCCCGCGTTCGGGCGCAGAGCGCGATCCGCGGTGGGAAGCCACGGTTTTTTCGGCGGCGGATTTGTGGTCGACGCAGGCAAGCGATCGAGCCACTCGTTGGGAGAATTGGCCAAGCGAATTCAACTTCCAACTGATTGGCGGATCGCGCTCGTCTGTCCGATCGAACAAGTCGGCCTGAGCGGTCAAAAGGAAGAAGACTTGTTCGGCGTTCTTCAACCATTTCCTGCGGCGGAGTCTCGAGACCTCGCCGACTTGTTGTTCAACGAGGTCGTGCCGTCGGCCGAGCAAGGCGACTTCGACCGATTCAGTCGGGCACTGCACGACTACGGTTATCGCGCAGGTTTGGCGTTCGGCAACTTCCAGTCAGGCCCCTTTCACAGCGACTCCATCCAGTCCATCGTGCAATACCTGTGCGACGCTGGGATCCAGGGTGTCGGTCAGAGTTCCTGGGGGCCCACGGTTTACGCCGTTGTAGCTACCGCCGACCGAGCCGAAGGCTTGTTGGCCCAATTGCGAGTCGAGTTCCCGCCCGATCAGTTCCACACATTGGTGACCGAGATCAACACGACCGGCCACGTGGTCTCGGAGAAACCGCACGGCGCGAATAAGATGGACTTGCATTAGCGGCCGTTGAAAAAGGCCCTGTCATCCCCGCGATGCCCGCCCCCGCCTTCGCTGTGGGCAGGCCAGGGCGTGTACCACACATTCCCTTAGCAAACCGACGAGGAAAAAGCATGCCCCGCTTGGGTGTCAACATCGATCATGTCGCAACGGTGCGCCAGGCGCGGCATACCAACGAACCCGATCCTGTGTGGGCAGCTGCGTCGCGCAATTGGGGGGTGCCGACGCCATCACGTTTCATCTTCGAGAGGACCGGCGGCACATTCAGGACCGAGACGCGCGAATTCTGAAAGATACGGTGACTGTAAAATTGAACTTTGAATGCGCGTGCACCGAGGAGATGCTGGCCATCGCTTGCCAGATTGGGCCGCACGACGTGCTGCTGGTCCCCGAAAACCGCCAAGAGATTACCACCGAAGGGGGCTTGAACGTCGTCGCCCAGAAGGCCGCCATCGCCGCCGCCGCGGATCGGCTTCATGCGGCGGGCATCAAGCTGAGCCTATTTGTCGATCCCGATCCGAAACAAATCGAAGCCTCCGCGGCCGTCCATGCCGACGCAGTCGAAATCCACACCGGCTCATACGCGCACGCCGCAACCGTCGATCAGCGCGAACACCAGTTGTCAGTCTTTCGGCGAGCTTGCGAAGCGGTGGTGCAATTTGGTCTCGATTTGCACGCCGGTCATGGCTTGACCTATTCCAATGTTCGACCGATTGCGCTGATGGCCGACGTCCGCGAACTGAACATTGGACACAGCATCATCTCCCGCGCGGTGATGGTCGGAATGATCGAGGCGGTTCGCGACATGAAACGCCTCGTCACGAGCTCGGACGAGTAACGTGTCGCGACAACAAAAAACCAAAGTCGATCGATAAGCCGGGTTCTGTTCGGCGACCTCGCCGTGACGGTCATTTATCTAGCTGGACGATTGCCCGCCCAGTCGTGCGGCCTACCCGACGGTCGTACGTTGCGGACCGCAACGAGCCGCAAGTCGCCTTGCGGACTGCCGTCTGTTTGGCCTTGCTCCGGATGGGGTTTACCGAGCCCGACAAGTCACCTTGCCGGCTGGTGGGCTCTTACTCCACCGTTTCACCCTTGCCACTCGCCGATGTGGAACAGCGGCGCGTTAGGCGGTTTGTTTTCTGTGGCACTTTCCCTGGTCTCGCGACCGGTCGGCGTTACCGACCATCCCGTCCTGCGGAGCCCGGACTTTCCTCCGAGGAAACAATTCCCCGGCGACCATCTGACCAACTTTGGAATTGTTATTGTCGCTCCCCACAGACATTAGTGCAACCTCACGGATGATTCGTTCGCTCTGGGGAAGAAAAACGGACCGACGATTCTTCACGACAGACGTACTGCAATTCCGGCGGCAACTTCTACTTAGGCTCGCACGCAAGATAACTTCGCTTTGAATCCTCACCCCCACGGGAAAGGTTAGGAGAGGGCTAACAAAATCGGGAAGTTCTTGTGCGTGCGATCCTTAGGAGGAGCCAAACAGGTTAAAAGCTGCGTCGATCGGATTGGTCGTCTTGGGACGAATAACGACGCGATCGTCCGGGTGCAATGCATAGTCTTGTTCAAATTTCACGTGCCGTTTGCCGACGTCATATTCGACGGGCATGCGGACCCATTGGTTGCCTTCTCGTCGCAGAACATCAATCTCGACGTTTTTGTGGAAAGTCAACGCACCCGATTGCGTTAGTGCATCTTGTACGGTCATTCCATCGTGAAAGGGCTCCGACATCGTCTTGGTCGCAGAAACGTAGCTGTGAATTTCCAGAGCGTACGATGCGCCGGTCGGCGGAGCATCATCGCCAGTGATTCCCAGCTTGCCGACATTGAGCGTGGTGCAACCGGCGAAAGCCAACAGTGCAATGTTCAGAGCGGCGAGCAAATGGACTCTCGGAGTCATGATCCAATTCCCATCACAAATCAAAATCGTCGAAACGCCAAGACGCACTCCCCCGCTTGATAATCTTTATGTCGTCCTCCTAACCGGCAAACTTTAACCATTCCGCAATGTCGGTGTAGCAGCCCCTTGAGAAGGAATTCGTCATTCCCACGCTGAAATCCCGGAAAACATCGATGAAACATCGACGAATTGTGCAATCACTCGGGCCGCACTATTCTTGTTACCAACGAAAGATGGCTGACTGCTGGCATTCGTTTTCCGGGGCCGCAGGCAGGGATTCGCCGCAGCGCGCGGCTTTGATTGAACAAGTCTATGGCGAAATGGCAAGACAAAATTGTCGTCGTGACGGGCGGTTCCGCTGGGTTGGGACTAGCCATTGCGCGAGCGTTCGGCCGACGCGGCGCTCGGCCGGTCTTGATCAGCCGCAACGAACAAAACTTGCAAATCGCTGCCGATGAGTTAGGCAAGGATTCGATCGTCGCCGACTCCTTGGTCGCGGACGCTTTGGATGAACCGCAGGTCGCTCGAGCGGTTGACGAGATCGTTCGACGTTACGGCAAGATCGACGTTTTGGTCAATTGTGTTGGTCGGTCGACCCGCGTCGAGGTCACTCAAGCAACGACGGCCGACTACCTCGAATTGTTAGAAGTCAACTTTCTTTCCGCCGTGAACTTCACGCGCCTCTGTCTGCCGGCGCTGGAACGGGCTAGCGGACACGTGGTGAACATTGGATCGCTGGCATCGAAAACGGCGTGGCCGTTTTTGGCTCCGTATACAGCCAGCAAATTCGCTCTTTCGGGGTTCACCAAACAACTGCAAGTGGAAGGGCCCCGGAATGTCCATTTCATGCTCGTCTGTCCGGGTCCGATTAAGCGAGACGACGCCGGTTTTCGCTATGACCGGTCGGGGAATCAAGTCCCGGAGCGCGCACTTCAACCCGGCGCCGGCGCCAAGATCGAAGGTCTCACTGCGGCCGACGTGGTGCGCAAGATTGTTCGCGGCTGCGAGCGGCGAAAGCTCGAAATTGTAATGCCCTGGCGAGCGCGCATTCTGTTTGTCATTTTGGCAATCTCACCGCGCGTCGCCAATTGGATATTGCGGCGACTCTCAAATTAGTGCATTCCGGTGTGGGGCAAATTGCCGCGCCACGAAGCATGCGTTCGCCCGCGGTAACGAATAACTCAACGCCAAAGTGTGTTCGTCCGATGGCAACCCGTTGAGAGCAAAGACGGATTTGCAATAATAACATCCGCAACGATCTGAGGTTTCGTTGGTTCAGCATAGATCGCCTTTGGCGATTTTGCTTTACAGTCTCGGAGCCACTGGGCGCCGCACTCGTTTGATTCAGTTTGCGACTCTCCTCAATCGGCAACAACGAAGCGAACTCTTATGAACGAACAATTGCTCGATACAAAGCAAGCAAAAAAATCGGCGATCCAACCTGGATCGCCGATGATAGAGACGTCGAATTTGTGCAAGTACTACGGCGCGTTTGCCGCGGTCCGCGATGTCAACTTTTCGATTCCTGCTCGACAAGTTTGCGCACTGTTGGGACCCAACGGTGCCGGCAAGTCGACGACGATGAAGTTGCTCACGGGGTACCTCGCGCCGACACGCGGTTCGATCCGCGTGCATGGCTTTGACATGGAGCGCGAGCGCATCTCCGCCAGCGAGCACATCGGCTACCTGCCGGAGAACGGGCCCTTGTACGAAGAGATGACGCCGTCCGACGCGCTAAAGTATTTGTCGCGGGCGCGCGGCTTGAGCCGCAGCCAGTGGAGTGACCGATCGGAGTTCGTGACGCGCGTGTGCGGCCTGGCAGAGGTCTGGAACAAGCCGATCGCCAAACTCAGTCGTGGCTTCCGGCAACGCGTCGGCATGGCTCAAGCTCTGTTGCACGACCCGCAGGTATTGATCCTCGACGAACCGACCAGCGGACTCGATCCAAACCAACTGGTCGGCATCCGCCAATTGATCCGCGACTTGGGCCAAGAAAAGACTGTCTTGCTGTCGACGCACGTGCTGCAGGAAGTGGAGTTGTTGTGTACTCGCGTGCTGTTAATTCATGAAGGCCGTGTCGTCTTTGACGGCCCGCTCTCGGAGATGGGCGTGCGCGACGAACTGGAAGAAAAGTTCCATCGCCTGACCAGTTTCTCGGGATGACGGTCCTATCAACGTGTTTATTGTCCATCGAGTTTTCCGGAGAGAACAATGATTCGCTGGCACGTGATCAGCGCCGTATTTTGGCGCAATGTCCGACAGTATTTCACGAGTGTCATCGGATACTTGTTCATCGTCGTCTTTGTTTCGATTTGCGCACTGATTGCGTTCAATCGACAGTTCTTCGCGGACAACCTGGCGACGCTCGATCAACTGAGTCAGTATTATCCGCTGTTGCTGTTGTTCCTGATCCCGGCGATCACGATGGGGGTTTGGGCGGATGAGCGCCGTCAAGGGACCGACGCGATCCTGTTTACCCTGCCGGCCTCGGACTTGGAAATTCTACTTGGAAAGTATTTGTCGGTCGTCGCCGTGTATACCGTGGCGTTGCTGTTTAGTTTGACGCAACTGATCGCCCTGGCCAATATTGGCGAGCCGGATTGGGGCGTGGTGGCGGCGACGTACCTCGGCTACTGGTTGGCCGGGTGCGCCTGTTGTCGATCGGAATGATCGCTTCGGCACTGACGGCGAGCAACACTATCGCCTTTATCTTGGGTGCGCTGTTTTGTGCCGTGCCCGTCTTGGTGGGCAGTTATTATCAGGGATTCTTGGGGATCGAGCGGCTGGGATTTGAATGGTATCTCCGCGACTTTCAACTCGGTTTGGTGTCCTTGACGGGCATCTTGTACTTCGTTTCGTTGATCGCGTTGGCGCTGTACATCAACATGGTCATCGTGACGCGGCGTCATTGGAGCCGGGGACGGACGGACGAGATGACGCTGCAATTTCTGTTGCGTACCGCGGGGCTGGCCGTGGCTCTGGTCAGCGCCAATTACGTGGCACAAAAGGCGACCGCGACGATGCCCACCCGATTTGATTGGACGCGAAACGGTTTGTACACGCTCGATGAAAGCACCCGTGAAACATTGCATGACGCGGTCGAGGTCAAGCAGCCGATCACCGTCCAAGCTTATGTCAGCAACATCGTTCCCCGCGAATACGTTTCGGCCAAAAACTATTTTCTAGGGCTGTTACGCCAATTCGAACGAGTGGGCGGCTCGCACGTCGACGTCCAGGTGAAGACGGTCCAGCCGTTCAGTCCCGAAATGGAAGAAGCACGCACCCACGGAATTCTCGCCACGACCACCAACGGCGAACTCGAAGGTCGGAAAGTCGAGCAGGATGTCGTCCTGGGCGCCTACGTGTTTCGGACCCGCCGGCGACTCCGTTGTACCCAAGCTCGACGCCGAATCGAGCGTCGAGTACGAGTTGACTCGGGCGATTGCCAATGCGACCGACAAAAAGAAACGGCTCCGAGTTGGCGTGCTGTCGACCGACTTGTTTTTTATGGGACCGATGGTCCGCGACAGGCGCGAGGAGTGGTCGTTCAATTGGGCGCTGAAGGAACTGAGCAAGACGTACGAGTTCAAACCGGTATCCGCCGATGACTTGAAGAAGATCGTGGCACCCCCCACCGACACAACCGATGCCAAACAGGCGGACGAAAAGACGGCGAAGGACAAGCAGCCGGACTCGGAAAACCCCGACTCCCATAAGCCGGCACCAAAGTCGGTCGCGCCGCCGCCCCGGACGTCATGCTGGTCGTCGGCCCCAGTAGCCTTCCTCAGCCGGCCTTGGAGGACTTGGTGAAATACATCGGCCAGGGGCATCCGACGTTGATTCTGGCAGACCCCCTGCCGTTCTACTGGACGTTTGTATCGCCGGATAACTTGGGTGTGCTGAATGCGCCGCACGAACCGAGGGTTAACATGCGCTCGCAATCTCGCCCGCTGTTGACTGAATATTTTGAGGAAAAGGCTTACAACGGAACCCCGATTCCACTGCTGGCACAGTTGGGAATCGAATGGAATAGTGGGCAGGTCGCCTGGCACGATCTGGAGCCGCTACCTGGATTCACTCCGAGTTGGCCACCGTATTTGGGCGACAAGTGGCCGAACTACTATGGCGCAGAAGGCCGCACTGGTATTCGTTCACCCCCAAGGATCGTATCAGCCCTTCAACCCGCGCGACGAGATTTCACAAGGGCTTCGACGACTATTGTTTGCCTATCCGGGCTCGATATCCCCGGCCAAGGACGCCAAGACCGACTTCGTCCCGCTCATCGAATTGATGCCGAACGCGGGAACTTTGGATTGGGACGAATTGACCTTCATACCTGACGATCCAACGTTTCCTGGCCAAAAGATGATCTCCGAAATCACAGGCAACAGCCTCGTCGCGATCAATGCAAATCCGACGCTGCGAACCAGGGATCAAACGTTGACGATTGCCGCGCACATCACCGGCAAGCCCAACAGTTCCGCAAAAGACGCCGACGGAAAAGGCGGCGCAGCCAAGTCCGCTGCTGCTGCCGCGTCCATTAACGTGGTGTTTATCGCCGATACCGACTTCCTCTCCGAGATCATTCCGTATCAACAAAAGTCTCTGGAAGAGCCGTTAGACAACGTCAAGTTGATGCAGAATGCACTGGAGGTTCTGGCCGGAGACAGTGAGTTTGTCCGGTTGCGAAATCGGCAACACAATCCTCCATCGCTGACTCGGTTCGAAGTTCTGGTGGAGAAGTACCGCCTGGAACGGATCAACAAACAAAAAGCCAAGGAGGCGGAGATCCGCGAAAAACTGGATGAGGAGCAAGCCAAATTGGACAAAGCCACCAAGAAGATCGCAACAAAACAAGGAAATGGATGTGGTGAGCCAAGTCCAGGAACTGATGAATCAATCGACCGAGGCACAGCAGCGTTTCGACGTTCAACGCCGACGGCTGGAACGCGAAAAGGAACAGGAAATCAGCAAGCTCAAAGGTGAAGAGCTGCAGCACATCTCGCACACCGAGAACTTGGTGCGGTGGATGGCGGTAGGCTTGGCGCCGCTGCCGGCGATTGCGTTAGGAGTATTTGTATTAACCACTCGGTTTTTGAAGGAAAAGAGCCAGATAAAGCCGGAGCGAAGAATCTAAGGATCGCGAGTCATTCAAGGGCAACGAACGATGAACGACTGGACAAAGACAGGTGTGTTTCTGGTAGTCGGTTTGGCGCTTTCAGCAGTTGCCGTCGGGACTCATTTTTTGACGCAGCCGAAGACCGGCGGGATTTCCGAGTTGGTCGGCACGCCGCTTTTTGAGAAATTCGATCCGGCCGACGTCAAATCGTCTGGAGGTCATTGCCCGCGATCCCGTCAGCCGCGAGGTCCGGCGACTTCAAGGTTGAATACAAAGACGGCGTTTGGCGGATCCCCTCGCATCATAACTATCCTGCCGAGGCCGCCGAGCGGTTGGCCAAATGCGCCACGTCGCTGTTCGGCTTGGACCGACTGTCGATGGCGGGACGCTATTCCGTCGATCAGAAACGACTGCGGCGTCATCGCTCCCGGACAGCGAGGATGCAGCCAATTCGGCCGAACCCGACGAGATCGGCAAACGAATCGTTCTCCGCGACGCCCAGGATGAGCCGATCGCAGATCTGATCGTCGGAAAGCAAGTCCGACGTCGACACCGGTTCGACAACGATTGGTGTTCGACACAAGAGAACGAACCGCCGCTGCATTATGTTCGCCGCGGGCGATGAGTCGGCGACGTACGTGACGCAACCTGAATCTCGATTTGTCCACGCAAGTTCTCCGATTGGATCGAGCCCGATTTGCTCAAGCTGGATTCGTCAAAGATCAACAATCTCCTGATCGACAACTACGAGCTTCAAACTCACGACGAGCTGACCTCGCAGGGATTAGTCCGCCGCATCCGGAAAATCGACAAAGATCGAAACGTTTTGAAGCGAGACAAACAGTTCGGGCCTTGGACACTCGAAGGTCTCAACGATCAGACCGAACAAGTCAACGTCACCAAAGCCAACGAGATCGCCAGCTTGCTCGACCGACTGCAAATCGCCGGCGTGCTGACCGAAAACGCAAATCGACGGCCAACCGCTGCTGCTCGCCGATCTCACGGTCAACACGGACATCAAAGCCTACAAAGACGACCCGCAGGCGTTTGCCCAAGCGTTTCATGATCTCCAGGACGAATTGATGGGATTTGGCTTCAACGTGGCCCGCGATCAGGACGGAAAGACCACGTTCTACGCGACGCACGGCGAGATGCACGTCTCGACCACCGACGGCGTCCTGTACGACTTGTATTTCGGCGAGCCCGTCCAAGGCGACGAGAAAGCAATCGAAATCGGAACGCCTCCCAGCAAGCCGGACAAGACAAAAGACGACAACGCCGCGTCCACCGACAACGCCGCCAAAAACGGAGACGAGGCCAAATCAGATGACCAGGCACACGAAGACAAGACGAAGTCGGACAACGATGACCAACAAAAGACGGATGCCGACAAGGACAAGAAGGAATCGACGCCCGACGTAAAGAATCGTTACTTGATGGTCGATGTGCGCTTCGACACGGCGTCACTCGGCGCTGAACCGGTCAAGCCAACCGAACCCGTTGAGCCGAAAAAGCCCGATGGATATGTCCCCGCCGAACCCACCAAACCGGACACCGACCAGGCCGCGAAGCCGGCCGAGACCGATAAGCCGGCCGAATCTAAAGACGAACCAGCACCCACTCCGCCGCAACAAGAGCGGCCACCAGAATTCGTCAAGTACGACGAAGCAATCAAAGAATACACGCTCGACAAACAGCACTACGAACTCGATTTGGAGAAATACAACACCGACTTGGCCGACTACAACACGCGAAAAGAAGAGGGCGAGAAGGTCGTTAAGCAACTCACGAATCGCTTTGCCCCCTGGTTGTACGTCATCACCGGCTCAAACCTCCAATCGTTTCAGATTCCTCTCATCCGATTTGGTGAAGCCAAAGGAGCCCCCTAGAGAACCGACATCCTCACGTCGGCGTCCGATGTTCCCCCGCCGCCACAAGAACTCCCTTCGCCCCCCGATATTTCGCTTCATCGGTGCGGAACCCTCTGAACAACCCAAAACGAACGATCAACCACCAACGGGAGACGATAAGTCGAACCCGGACAGTGCCAAGACCGATCAACCACCCAAGACCGATCAACCACCCAAGACCGATCAACCACAAACGATCGATCAGCCTCCCAAGACCGACGAACCACCCAAGACCGATCAGCCAGCCAAAACTGATTCCTCAAGCGGGACAAGAACCAACAGTGACAAACTGCCTGGCGTCCCGCCCGCGGCGTCCATGCCTCCGCGATGTGCAGATCCCGGTAGATCATTGTGCGGTCGTATGGTAGCCGTTGGGGCCGCCCGAAATGTAGCCGCCTTCGGAAAGTGGCCAGGTTGCGGTTTGGATCCACGTTCGAACAGCCAGTGCTTCAACTGGTTGAATCTCCGAGCTGTCGGGATACACCCACACGGAAATCGTATTTCGATCGGGCTGCAGTCGATCGATCCGAGTGCGGAACTGCGAGCCTTCCTGTAACGCTTTGGCCATCGGTTCGCCTGGAGAGGTTTCAGCGGGCAGGATAACAAATCGTTCGAACTCGATCGTTTCGCTACTGACAAGCCCGACCGGAGTGGGGCGAGCCACTTGTTTGCGAACGAGTTCATATTGCAGGCGATAGTCGGCCAGCGGTCCGACGGTTTCGATGGTGCGACTGGCCGTTTTCAACTTCTCTGCTTTGACTTGCCACTCTTTTGCGGCATCAAGCCGATCAGGTCATCCATCGGCACGAAACTGATTTTGCCTTCGCCCAGGCGGAAATGCACTTCGTCGCGAAATACCGTTTTGGCAATCGGGGTCGGGTAATGTTCGATGGTTTCCGTTTTGCCTCCGGCCGATTTCGTCGCGGCAATTTGCTGCTGAAGGTCGCCCAATTGGCGATACAAGGTGTGCAGTCCGGCAGCCGCAGTGACTGCGTGTTGTTCCTTTTCCGCCAGTTGTTCGCGACGCCGATTCAACGCTTCGTCGGCCAGAGCGAGCCGCACCAGAATGCTTTGTCGCTCGTGAGCGCGGAGTTCCATCATTTTTTCTTCGCGGCGGATCAAGTATTGCAGGTTTTCGTAGTCGCTGTGAACGCTGTTTTCCAACGTCTGTTGGCGGTCCGCGGCGGCACGGGCCGTCGCCAACTTTTCGCTCGTTGCCGAGTGCTCCCGATTGGCGGCGACAACATTCCTCGACTCAGCGCCCACGACAACGACCAAGATGATGAGCACGCCGACCAGATTGGCGATCGTGTCCAAGAACGAGTCTTGCCCAACGTCATCGATGGAGTCGATCGACGGCGGCCGACGAAATCTTCGTTTCATTGCTCGGCCTCCGCTGCCAGGTCAAAACCGCTGTTCAGTAGCAACTGCCGAATCTGTTCGTAGGTGGCCGCACCATCGGACATGACGACGAATCGAAGATCCGGCTTCCAATAGCCATTTCGCTCGGCAATCCCCCAACCCTCCATCAGCTTCCAGATCGAGTGGACCAGGCGGATCGATATTCGCTACCGGGTCAGAGCTGATCGGGACGGTCATTCGCAGGTCGCTGGAGTGTCCCGCCACGGTCAATTCCTTGGCCGAACAGTAGATCGTGATAGTGCGACGGTAAGCCGTGGCGTTGGGTTGATAGGTGGGCAGGGCCCAATTCTCACCCCGTTTTTCCGAAAGCGGTTGGACCGATGGTTGCGTCGAACCAAATTGCAACCGGCTCGTTGAGCCGCCGGCAAGACCACTTGGGTCCAGTCCCTTTTGACCGATGGCCGTGGGCGAAATCGGAAAGTCCTTGGCGGAAAGCGACGAAAGCGAGGTCGGTGAAGGTGATGAAGACGGTGGCGGCGACGAAGTCGGTGGCGGCGACGATGCGGCGCCGGAACTCGCCGAGTCCAAATCGCCGACAGCGTGGTCGGTGCGGCCTGGGGGTTGACCGTTGTCGTCGACGGCTCGATTGAACGATTTGCCCGCCGCGGTTCGGCCGAAACCGCCAATCGATCCACCGGCTCGGTTGTCATCGTTGTCGGCGCGATTGATTGTCGCTGCTGTCCCGGTTTGAACGAAACCGCCGTTGAGCGAGGCTTGAAGCCCCGCGGGCTGTCGGGCCATTGCCGCGGCCTCGCGGTGTGCGATCATCCGAGCGGCTGCCTCACGAATGGCGGCATATTGGAGACGGGCTACCCTCAACGTCGATCGCAATTCCTCCACCAACTGCGGGTCTTCGCGGCCGAAATCCAACAGCTTTTCTGCCTCAACCAATTCGTACCCAAATTCATCGTCCCAATTCTCCATCGCACGGCGGGCTAAGGCGTACGATCGGGCGCCATCCGGGCGAACGATCAACAGCGGATAGGGTTCGCCCTGGTTGCCCGCGATGTGGAATTTGGACCAGTAGTTTCGAACGGCGAACAATGCAGATTCCAAGCGGGTTACCGGGGAGGACGGGCGGAGAGAGCTCATCCAGGCCGATTTTGATGTCTCCGGGACGCAGCACGACGCCGTCCCCCAAACACTCGATGTAAATCGGGCGGCGAAAGGTCCCGTGGATTGATTGATGCGGAACGATGGCATACATGACGGGTCGAGCCGCGCTTTCTTTCTCGACCTCACTCAACTCTGCCGAGGCGGACTGAATTTGCGTAGCGGACTTGTTCCATGTCCGACTCGATGCGTTTTGTGTCGAGCTGTTGGACGTCGGCGATAGATCGGCGGCCCGTCGCTGCACGTCTTCAAAGCGATACTTCAATTCCGATAAGTCGCGCTCGACGATTTCGCGCCGCGTGCGCCGCTTGATCCAGTTCGCTTCGCGTTTTGTCGCGGGCGGCGAGGATTGCATGGGTCTTCAATTCACTTGACTCCTGCGCCAATTTCAGGTTCGCCAACTCTTCGTCGTCCGCGACGCTCAGTTGGGCAGCCTTGGTGCGTTCGTTTTCGTCGGCCGCATGACTGGCAATCACCAGCAGCATCAGCAGAACGCCCATCGTACAGATCAAGACTGCCAGAAACGGAAATAGCGAGACGGTCGCCTGAGTCGAATCGTGGCCGCGACGTCTCATGCCGCCAAGTCCTCTCGCACCACTCGCAAATGCCGTCCGCCCGAATCTGGTTGTGCGTCGCGTTGAGAAGCGTCGTCGATCGGGCCCACCAGCCGCACCAACCGCGAACTCAATAGGTTCAGCGAATCGACCAGGTCGGCCAGCCGCAGTTTCAGCGATACATCGTCGAACCTTCCGGCCTGCTTCAAGATTTCCGCAGTCTGCTGATTGTCCAACGACGACTGGCGGTGACGCTCCACGATTTGCTCGGAAACGCCGACCAGGTTGTCCTGCCATTGACGAGCGCGCTCGCCGAGGGCTGCATCCAGCCGAAAGATGGACGCCGACAATTCGGATGACATTTTTTGCAACGACTGATCGAGCGTCTGAGACAAGTTGTTTTGTACCAAATCGTAGCAAATCTGACTGGACTGCAACCAAGCAGCTTGCGCGGTCTCGATCGATCGACGCCAGACCTCGATCTGCTTTTGGCTCATCTCGTGCGTCGCGGCGACGATGCTCCGGCCGATGCGCTGCATGGTCTTGACGTACACATCATGCTCTTGTCCGCCGACGTGGAACCAATGAGCCAATTCGTTGCGAACTTCCTCGTCGACCTGTTGCAGCAGATCCAATTCAAAGCGGACCACGACAAACTGGACAAACATCAATCCAATCGACAGCGTTAACGCCAATGCCGTTGTATCAAAGGCCACGTACAAATTGCTACGGAGCGAATTCATCATCTGTTGAAAGTCGTTCCCCGGCCCCAACTGGATCGAGCCCAGCGCCTGCGAGATGCCCAAAACGGTCCCCAGAAAGCCCAACAGCGGCGTCGCCCAGATCAAAATTCGCACAAACGCATAGTTGTCCGACTGTCGCTGGGTGTCCACGTCGGCTTGGTACTTGAGTTCATCATCCAATCCGTCTGCCGCACCGGTCCGCTGAATGAACCGCAGCGCCGCGCGAAAGCGGCTAACGCGGTAATGGGTCTGTTGGGACCGAGGAATCTGCAGACACTGGTCGAGGAGTCGGTTGGCCTTTTCGGAATCGTCCGCCGAGTCGCCGGTGATCGGTTCGAACATTAAACAGGCACGCCGCTGTGCAACGACGTTGAGGGCGTTCGCCGCCAAAGCCGCCAGACCGACCAAAGCCATCGCCGTGGTCACTTTGGAAACCCAGTGGCCCGCGAAATAACGATGCACAAGTGGAAAGCCATTGGCGTTGACTTCCACAAATGCCATGAAGACAAAGAACGCCGTCAGTCCAACGATTGTCGGAAAGATGACGCCGGCGGAATGACGCAATCGACGCGTTCGTCGTGCAAATGAGAACATCAAATCGCGAACAGAGGGAAACAGTCGGTAGTTTGTCTAATCGTCACAATCGGCAAACTCCGAAGCACCGATTGAGGGAAACTTTCAAGATCGATTCCGGCTTGTCAAATGGGTGGCCGCAAAATCGGCAAGCTCGACAAAATCGCAATAATCGCCAAAGTGCAGCGGTCGGCCTGCCGATACAGACACATATTCAATCAGCGTTTGACCGTGGAGTCCGACTCCGCTCGCTCCACAGGACAACCAGGGGGGAAGTCCGGAGGGCTGACAACAGCCGTCCGGACTATTTTTTTGCGCACCTGAGAGCCAGCGCGTGATTGCTGTCGAAAACGTCAAATGTAATGCTTTGTTACTGCCTCGTTTACGGGTTGGTTAAGGGGGGAGTCAATTGCCGGAACGGCCCTTCGGGTGCTTCGCACAATTGACGCCTGACCCCTTAACCCTAAGAGTTAGCTGGCACAAGCCAGTAGAATCATGAAGGTCGGCAGGGCTTGGTTGAACGGCCCATTTTGAGCGCCACAAATTTGGGCAAAAGTGCCCGCGACCTTTACAACCTTAGATTCATGTCCAAACGCCTTGCCTGGATTCGATTGGTGCGGTTGTCGGCCACACCGACCGTCGTTTCCAATACTCTGATGGGATACTGGATCGCCCATGACGGGTGGCTGCCGGCCGGTCCTTTGATTCTGCTGGTGTGCTCGTCGGCGTGCATTTACTCCGCCGGCATGGTTCTGAATGATGTAGCGGACGTCGAGCAGGATCGCGTCGAGCGTCCCCAACGGCCGATTCCCAGCGGTCAAATTTCCCTAGGTTCCGCCGTCACGGGCGGCTGGATCCTTTTACTTTGTGGGATCTTATCGGCCGTCGCCGCGTCTTGGTTGGCGATTCGGTCGACTGGGCACGGCGATTTGAGTCGCACGTTATTGACGGTGTTCGCGCTAGTCGTCGCCGTTGTCGCTTACGACTTTCGACTCAAACAAACGTTGTGGGGACCGGTCAACATGGGTTTGTGCCGGTCGATCAATATTGCTCTCGCCATGAGCACTTCGGCGGCGGTTGGCGGCATGCTGGGATTCACTTGGATGGGCTTGGGCGTCGCGGCTGCGGTGGGTCTTTACGTGACAGGAATCACTGTGATAGCCCGCAAGGAAACCGGCGGCGCCGAATCGTCGAGCAATCTTCATCGGACTGTTGGCGATGGTTTTCGCGCTATGCGGACTGTTGTACATGATCGGCGGTTGGTCGCGGCCGTCGGGGCCATCGTGGGTGGACTCATTCCGCCAATCGACTACATGGACGCTGCTGGTATTGGGCGCCGTGGTGTGCCTGCGAATCGTTGCCGCATGGGTGCACCCGACACCTCAGCGGCTTCAAGCCGCTGTCCGAACGGGTCTGTTTTCATTGCCTGTGATTGATGCCATACTATGCTGCAGTGCGAGTGGCGGTCAGGTGTTGCCGGTTGCGGTATTGCTCGCCCTGCTGGCATTCAGTGTTGTGTTAGGACAACGAATCAACGCGACTTGATCGTCGGCGGTCAATCATTCCCGCGTCGCACGTCTGGCGGATTCCGTGAGGTTCACGATTGTTAGGGCCGAATGCTGCTGGGTTATAACACGAACGGACTGTCGAATCATGACGGATTGGACGCCATCGAGACTTTGGCTAACATCGGCTATCGGAGCATTGCGATCACGGTTGACCACGGACTGTTGAGCCCCCATCGGCCGTTGGTGTCCGAACAGCGAATCGCCGTTCACCGGCTGCTGTCCGAACGTGGACTGCGGTCGGTGATCGAGACGGGCGCACGATTTTTGCTCGACCCTAACCAGAAACACCAACCGACGTTGCTGTCTAGCGACCCGGCGCAACGATCGAAGCGCCTGCATTTCTTGAAGTATTGTGTCGAGTTGGCGGCCGAGTTCGATAGTGATTGCGTGTCGGTTTGGTCGGGCGTCAAGCCCGCCGATTGCGACGACCAAGTCGCGTTGGATCGCCTGGCCGCCGGATTGCAGTCGCTGCTGGACTACGCCAAGGTTCACGCCGTCGATGTATCGTTCGAACCGGAACCGGACATGTTCGTCGATAACATGAGTAGCTTTCACCGCTTGCTGCAATGGCTCGACGACGACCCCTTGAAACTGACGCTCGACGTGGGACATCTGTATTGTCAAGGCGAAGTGCCCATCGCCGACTATATCGCTCGCTGGCGGAATTGGATTCGCAACGTGCACATCGAAGACATGAAGGCCGGCGTACACCGGCATTTGATGTTTGGCGAAGGCGAAATTCGATTTCCGCCGGTGATCCAAGCCCTGCGCGATGCCGAGTATGCAGGAGGCGTGCATGTGGAACTCAGCCAACACAGTCACGATGGTGTCCGAGCCGCTCAGCAGGCATTCGATTTTCTGGCGCCGATGTTTGAAACACCCCAAGAACCCGATTGACGATGTCCTCACCGCTTGTTTTCTTGTCGATTCCGGGGCTTCGTCGCCGCGACCTGGCGGACATGCCGCGAATGCGGTCGCTGGTCCAGGCCAATCAACTGCGATCTCTCAGCCAGCGTTTCCCCGCCGTAACTTGGCCGGCGCAAGCCACCATGTTAACCGGCGCTTTGCCGAGCCAGCACGGGATTGTCGCCAACGGCATCTTTCATCGGGAAAAGTCAGCGATCGAGATGTGGACAGCCGGCAATGAGGTCATCGAACGACCCCAAATCTGGGATCACCTGACATCCGCCGGCCGAGGATTGACCAGCGCAGCCTGGTTTCCGATGCTCAGCAAGCGGTGCGGTGCGGACTACGTCTGCATGCCGGCGCCGGTTCACAATCCAGATGGCAGCGAATCCCTTTGGTGCTACAGCAAGCCGACTGAACTGTACGGCGAATTGCTTCAGCGGCTGGGGCAATTTCCACTGCGAAACTTTTGGGGCCCCCTAGCCAACATTACGTCGACACAGTGGATTCTCGACTCGGCGGAGTTGGTTGCGGAGCGATTCAGTCCCGACTTTTTCTACATTTATGTGCCGCACCTCGACTATGCCGCTCAAAAGCATGGTCCGGATAGTCTGCAAGCGAAGCACGCTTTGAGCGAACTGGACCACGCTTTGGGAGCATTTGGCGAGAAGATGGCGCTGCATTACGCTGGAAGACTTGGTTGGATCGTCGCCACCGAATACGTGATCGTTCCCACAGGACATGTGAGCTTCCCGAATCGCGTGTTGCGTGAGCATGGATGGCTAAACGTTCTTAAAACAGACGACGGCGAGTTGTTGGATATTCGCGGAAGTCGAGCCTTCGCGTTGGTCGACCATCAGTTTTCCCACATCTATCTCCGCGATTCATCCAATAGCTCGATTGCCGAACTCGCGCAATTATTTTTGGGCCAGACCGGAATCGACAGTGTCCTCGATCGCAGCGCTCAAGAATCGTTGGGGATCCGGCACTCGCGAACCGGTGATTTGGTTTTGATCTCAACTCCGGACAGTTGGCAGGCGTATTACTATTGGTTGGATGACCGCGACGCACCGGCGTTTGCTCGCACGGTCGACATCCACCGCAAGCCAGGTTACGATCCGATCGAACTGCATTTGGATCTGGCCACTAAATCGATTCCGTTGGATGCCAGTCTGAATCGCGGCTCCCACGGCGCCGTCAGTGACGCCACCCGAGCCGAAAGCATCGTGATCCTGCCAAACTCGATGGCCACGACGTCCGATGCCATCGATGACGTCAATTTATGCGGGATGGTTTTGGAGCACTATGGCATTGAGCCGCCGATCTAGACCCGACTGGTGCGGTTCAGATGCGTCGCAAGATGAGCCGCGTTCCGATGATTGCATCCAGTCTGAATCGGATTCAGTTGCAGATTGTTTGGAGCAGTTATGTCGTTGGCCGATGCAAAAGCCCGCATCCGAGAATCCGCCCGAGCCAAACGACTGGCAGTCGTCCAGCCGCAAGAAATCAGTCGCCGGATTCTGGATCGGCTCATGGCCACGGACCTTTATTCTGGCAGCCAGCGCGTGTTGTTTTACGTCAGCCTGCAGGGAGAAGTCGACACGCGGGATCACCTGAGGGCGGCGTTGGAATCGGATAAAACGATCTTTGTCCCCTTATGCGTGGGGAATCAGCTCCGGCTGTTCCAACTCAACTCAATGGATGAACTCGCGACTCAAACATTCGGGATTTTGGAGCCGACGCCCGAATTGTGGGACGATGCGTGGCGATTTTCGCCAGTCGATGCGATCGATCTAGCGATCGTCCCAGGCGTCGCGTTTGGCCGCGACGGCACGCGAATCGGCAACGCTCGCGGCTACTATGACCGATTGTTTTGCACGGCGGACGAAAGGCCGTTTCGATTGGGCGTCGCATTTGAATGCCAAATGTTTGATTCGGTCCCTCAAACACCCAACGACGTATCGATGCATGCAGTATTGACCGAGACGGCAGTCTATCCAAACGCAAATTCGCTATCCCGTTAAGGCATTGTCGGGGCATTTCACGTGGGACGGCCATCTTTGGCCGTCACCTGTCGGGGAGGAACTGCCCGACCTGCACCAAATGACCTCACTACGCCTCAAGGCAATCGATCGAACGTGCTGCTCCGATTTGCTACAATCGGCGGTTCGAGAACTGCGATTCATCGGAAGGACAACCAATGCATCATTACGTACGTACACCTGCCTCGCGACTCGGATCAATTCGCAATCCGTTAGAGGCTAGTGTCGGCATGCGACGATACCGCCCACCGCAACGCGGCGCCCCGCGTCGGCGATTTCCGAATCACCTTGTGCTGCGCGTTTGGCTGGTGATGAGTGTTGTGATGCTGTTCGTCGGGGCCTGCCGTTCGGCCATGGTGCAAGACGACGCACGGGACCGACGGCGCAAATTCATTGAGGGAGTCTTGAAGGATTTGGTGGAGTCTCAATTGGATTTGGGGCCCTCCGAGAAAGACCATCCTCGAGGCGATCGATTCCCGCCTCGTGACGACCGGCGCGAAGCACTTCCGGCGAATCTTATCGAGGTTAGTCGCGCCGTGAAGGATTTCAGTTCAAGTGTCGATGGCTTGGTTCGGTCCTTGTATCAGGGATCCGACCGTGCCCCGTGGTTGCGCAATATGGCGGCCGACGCCCTGCAAATCAAGTGCGAGTCAGATGTCACGTCACAAACAATATTCTCGACCAGAGATGTGCGGCTGGTCAAATCGAGCTTTGCCATCGTCGATCAACAATGGCGCGTTTCTACTATCGCATGCGTCAAGTTTCGGGGATGGACCGAGAGATGCGTCGGTCGGTCGAACAACTTGCCAAACAGGAGGGTCAGATCTGCAATCTGCTTGGATTACAACCGCAATTGAATCGCACGGAACTCATCCGACTTGCGGCGACGCTGCAAACTAGCTTCCAACATCTCTTGCAAGATCTGCGTTACGAAGCTCGCACCAATCCGCGGCTCGACGAGCTTTATCGAAAGGCTCAGCCGTTGTACTCGGAAATCAGCGCGGCAATGTCGCAGATCGACCGCGGCAGTTACGACTCGATCGTCGCCAATTATCGGGCGGCGAGTAGCAAATGGCGTCGTTTTCTGCCTCGACCTGCGGAGGCAAGCACCGGAACGAGTGATCCAGGATGTCGTGAACATCGAGCAGATTGGAGCCTCGATTCAGGACTTGTTGTGGATGAATGTTGAGTTCGACCGGGACTACCTCGTCGATTTGATGTTTGCGATTCAGGGAGATGTCGACAACTTGTTGGCGACGATTTCATTGAAGGACTTGCTGGAGACCCATTCCGCCGAGCGGATCGTCCAGGCCGCCCGTGACTTTCGAACGGCCTGTGTCAACTTGGGCGCCGTCGCGACCAATGCGCTCGGTCCAGAAGATATCGTGTGGGAACAACTGACGTTCGACGTGCGCTGGAACGATCTCCGGGAACAGCTTTCGGCGTTGAAGGTGACGGCCGTTGATCGCCGTCTGGCCGCGGCCGGCGTTTCGGTTGAGCTGCTGCGACAGATGTTGGGCAATCGAACGATGACCGATGATGTGGACTGGTTGAACGACATCGCGCAATTGAACGTCCTGACTCGGCAATTCGTCGATCTTGCCGGCAACCTGTCGCGGGACCGCAACCAGGAACAAAGTCTTCGCCGCTCAATCGTCCAATTGGCTGCGCAGTTGAACGCGGTCGCCCATACCATCCAAGATCGGACGACGACGGTGGGAGAGCCGAGTCGGAAACGAATCGACGCAGACGATTTGAAGCAGTTGGCCCGGACGTGGGACCAATTGCGCCCGTTGCTCGTTCAGGTACCTGACCCGTACCGGGAGCCCGTTGTAGCTTGCGAGCCCAAATCGAACCGGTCATCGTCCGCCTGCAAGTTCGATTTGCAGAGTAACCGGTTAGGTTTATCCAATCGACAAAATCGGATCTGAGTTGGTCGGCGTCAACGAATCTTGAAATCGTCGTTGGCAAGCCACAGGAAGTCGCGTCGATGCTCGTAATGTAGGTCCGCGCTCAGATTGCGCTGCGGGCAAACCGTTGGGTTGGCCTCACGTCGGTTGGCCGAAACGCCGGGGGCCATTCGCCGAAGACTGCGATCGGCTGCGAATCATTTTTGCGGAACGATTTTGAAATATGATCTTGATCGTCGGTTTCATCGTCGTGCTGGGCTCGGTGCTGGCTGGTTTCTCGATGGCCGGCGGCCAAGTCGGGGCGCTGTTGCATCCGTCCGAATTGATCACCATCGGCGGCGCGTCGATGGGAGCACTGATCATCATGTCGCCGCCCAAAGTCATCAAGGATATCCTCAAGGCGACGTTACAACTCCTGAAAGGTTCGCCTTACGGCAAAGCGACCTACATCGATTTGCTCAAGGCGCTGTATTCGCTGGCTGCCGTTGTCCGCCGCGATGGCCTGCTGGCGTTGGAAGCGCACTTTGGCGACCCGAAGGCGAGTTCGATCTTTCAAAAAACTCCCAAACTCGCGGCGCATCAGCACGCGATGCATTTTTTGACCAACGGGCTGGCGATGATCGTCGATGGGATGGATGCCAAAGCCTTGACCGATGCACTCGACGACGAAATCAAAGTCATCGAACGCGAGCATCACATGGCGATCAACGCCCTCATGAAAACCGCCGATGCACTGCCTGGATTTGGCATCGTGGCCGCCGTGCTGGGGATTGTAGTTACGATGGGCCACATCGACGGACCCGTGGAGGAGATCGGCCACAAGGTCGGCGCGGCCTTGGTCGGAACGTTCTTGGGAATCCTGCTGTCTTACGGTTTTTTCGCTCCCATGGCCGGTCGCATGGAAGTCGCCGGGGAAGACGAGAAGTTTTTCTTCCAGACGGTGACCGTCGGCACCGCAGCGATCCAACAAGGGGGCAGCCCTAAGGAAGTCGTCAACCGCGCGCTGCGGCAGATCGGTTCGGACTGTCGGCCAAACGCCAGCGATCTCAAGGAAATCTACGGTAGCGACAAGTAATCGGAAGCGAGTCGCCTCGTCGGCACGCGGGGACCATTCAATTGCGAACCAACACGGAGTGAGAATAGGCTATGGCGAAGGGTGGCGGTGCGTGGAAAGTTGCTTACGCGGATTTCATTACCGCGATGATGGCCTTCTTCCTGGTCATGTGGATTTGCGGTCAGGACAATAAGATCAAACAGGCCATCGCCCGCTATTTCAACAATCCACTGGGCGTCAAACCGATCGGCGAATCTCCCGTCCCCGATCGACGCGGAAATATCTTCAATGCCCCCAACAATGGCGAAGTTCCCAAGTCCGAAGCGATCAACTTGGGCATGGGTCGACGTTCGTTTTCGACCGACCAAGACCATAGCGCGACGACGCACTTGCTCAGCGATTACATCACTTCCGACGACCAGCAAGCCGATCACTGGGCGGCGCCGGGTCGCGCCGAACTGAGCAGGGCAAGTCAAGAGGCCAAAGGGAATATCGCCGCGATCGAGCAAAAGGCGATCGGTCGCCTGTCCGACAAAATGAAAGCCGAGTTCGTCGGGCGAATCCCACCAGAACTCCCACCCGTCTACCGCGATCTGTTGTTCCAGACGTTAACCGACGTCAATTGGGATGAACTTGCCGACGACGTCATCAGCCAGTGAACTAGATCAAGTCGACTGGACGCTTGACCCGGTGACGGCGCTGGCGACACGTCTCACACGTGCCATAAATGATCAAGCGGTGGCTGCGGACTTGAAAATTGTGCTCGATGGCGACCTGATCGCGCAGACGAATCAATGCGGTACTCTGAAACTCAAATAACCGCTCACACGTCGAGCAGTAAAGATGTTCGTGTTGGGGATACCCGTAGTCGTGCTCGTAGATGGTTCGCCCCCCAACGTCGAACTTTCTCAATAACCCCGCGTCGACGAACTCGTTCAACGTCCGATACACCGTTGGCCGGCTGACGTAGCCTTTTTTCCCCTTGCGTGGTAGTCGCTCAATTAGCTGTTCGGCGTCGAAATGGTCATGCTCGTCGAAGACGGAATCGAGCAGAATTCGTCGTTGCTCGGTATTCCTCATTCCACGACTTTGCAAATACTCGTCAAACCGCTGCCGCGGCGACAACGCGACGCTGACGGGATCGAGTGCGCGGGCCATTTCGTTCATCGGTCTGGACGACATTGTTTGTTCGTGCAAGTCCCTAGTGCTTTGTTACTGCTTAGTTTACGGGTTGGTTAAGGGG
This sequence comes from uncultured Planctomycetaceae bacterium, assembly GCA_963803365.1. Classification (GTDB taxonomy): domain Bacteria; phylum Planctomycetota; class Planctomycetia; order Pirellulales; family Pirellulaceae; genus JANMEB01. Next base: position 22,916 of record CAWDMH010000020.1, on the reverse strand, counting down.
TCAGGAGTCGATTGCCGGAACGGCCCTGCGGGTGCTTCGCACAATTGCTCGGTTAAGGGGTCAGGAGTCAATTGCCGGAACGGCCCTGCGGGTGCTTCGCACAATTGACTCCTGACCCCTTAACCCTGCTCCTAATTGTTTAACGGGCTCGATGGAAAATGGCGTATGCCTAGCGCGCGCCACATCTCGCGTCCGAAATGTCGAATCGCATTTTCCCACTGAGAATCGGGATTGGCGAATATGATCTCTTCCGTGGCGGGACAGATAATCCAAGCACCTTCATCGATCTCGCCTTCCAACTGTCCTCGAGTCCAGGCCGCGGCACCAAAAAAAATCCGATAAGCGCAACGGATTCGCGCAAGCTTTTGCAAACTCTCCTTACTCGCGCTAAAAAACAGGCCACACTGAACTTGGTGATCCCCCAGGTTCTCGGATTGATGCAGCGCGAAAACCGGTCCGCTGAATGGCCCACCAAGCGAAATATTTCGATAAGAATCATTGACCGTGCCGGTCATCGTCTCCCAGACTCTTTTGATCTGTTCGTTCGCCGGACGGTTGAGCACCACGCCGAATGCACCCTGGTTGTTGTGTTGGATCACCAAAACAACCGCCCGAGAAAAGGGCGTTGCGTCCAGTTTGGGAGTGGCGATCGCCAACGAACCAGCTAAAGTCACGCGTTCAGTTCCCTTCCGGTTGGTGGTTATTGCCTAACAAACTACGATCGGAGCAGATACCTCGCCTTGATTCTTCGTATCCGCGGAAGAGGTTGGTCCACGGTCAATCAAATCGCCAAGCATCGTTCCTGCGATCCGCCAATACGACATCTTTCGCGACCGCCCCGTTGAAAGCCGATGCTCGGCTCTCACCTTGCCGCGTTCGACGAAAAAACCTCTGGAAAGTAGCAACGGCGCAGCGGCATGTCAGGCTCCGCGCTCCATATTCTAACGCGAGCAACGGTCGTGCCAAACTAAACTCCGGTCATGAATTCTCTGAGATTCAGCAAGAAAATCGCGCCGAATCATCGATTGAACTTTAAGTTTTGCAATTCCAGGCCATAATTCAAGCTGGCAGGCTGCAATCGACACACCCTTACGCAGGCCGCTGCGGCGGTTTCTTTGGGAGACACCTTTGTTGCATGATTGGAGGGGGAAATGGAACAAAAACTTTCGGCCCCATTGAAGACGATCGTCGATCGACTGGTTGCGTTGAAACGGACCGCAAATATCGACGACCTCAAGTCGATTCTCTCCAGCGTTTCCGTCAGTCGATCTGACGTCGCTGCTTTTGCCCGCTTCAATCCCCTTTGTTATTCGCGCAATCCGGTGGTCGCCACGGAACATTTTGAACTATTGTGCATTTGTTGGAAAAGCGGTCAATCGAGCCTAGTGCACGACCACACGGGCTCGGCATGTGGCGTCCGCGTTGTCGAAGGCGAAATGACCGAGACCATTTTCGAACAAGCCGATCAGCATTCCGCGCGACCCTTGCGGACGAAAACATATCCGCTCGGACATATTTGCGGGTCCGTTGATCGCGACATCCACCAGATCAGCAATTTTCAAAGCGGCGGTCGCGACCTGATCACGCTGCACATCTACTCGCCGCCGCTGGTGCGGATGAATACGTATTCGAACGCGGAAGCGGAAACGTCAACCGTGTCGGTTTGATTCTCGAGTCGATTTGAGATTCTTTCCCAACTGCACGGCACTATACTGCAATTGGAATCCGACTCGCGTGACGAGTTCTTGTCCGGCAAGATTGTCGCGCGGAACCTGAGCTTCGATCGTGGCGACGTTGCGTCGCGCCAATTCGCGGATCGCCTCGGTGAGGAGCGTCTTTCCTAGCCCTTGACGTTGGTACGTTTCGCCGATTTCGATGCGCCCCATTCCGACGCTGGTTGAGTCCCACGCCGTTTCGGTTGGCGTGATGCTCCAAAACGAAGCGTAACCGCACTCCCGATTGGACTTTCGATCGACCATTCGGTAATCGAGCTGGTAGCGAAACGCCGACTGATTCGCCTGCCACCAGGACGCCGGGGACGGGTCGGTAATGACGCGCAATTCATATTTTCGTTTCGCCATGACGATTTGGCGATCGACCGGGGGCCGATAATCTAGGGTGGTCAGCGTATAGACGTCAACCACGTTCTGGCACGCGAAGCCGAGCGATTCCAGATGACGAATCTGTCGTTGATCATTCGTATCGACGCCCGGCACAAACGTCCCGCCCAACAGGCCCTTGTAAAACGGCGTGTGCGGAAATCGGCTGGCAAAGTTCACTGTGGCCGAACCGCAATGTGCCAAATCGCTTTCGGCTCGCTGTAAGAGATCTCGATAGACGGCTTCTGACGATTGGACGTCCGTGATGACGAGACAAATCACGCCGCATTCGAAATCCAACCGCGTTTCATCCGGTGTCGGAGCGAAACCAAAGTGCGTGAATCCCCACAACCGCGGTCCGTCGCAGGCGACGATCAATCCATCCGGCCGAAAATACAATTTGGACAGTACATGGGTTTCCAGAATGGCGGGTGTAAGCCGTGCGTAGCGTCCCGGACGGATCGCTTGTTGATTCCACAAGCGAACGATTTCGGGAACGTCCGTGTTCAGGAAACTACGAAACTCCATCGCGCCGGGCCGAAGAGGAAACGAGTCGGTGACCTGTCGCAAACGGAATGCATTATCCGTCGTCAAACGACTTTTTCAATGTGGCTGAGTACCGCGTCAAAGGACTTCTCGGCTAAGTTCGCAATTGCCGACGAAGCGTGCGTTCTTCATGAAGAAGGGTGCAAAAAACAGATTCTTGTTGGCGTCGATGGTCACGTCAACTCGCACTCGAGGTGTTTTCACGTCAAACGTCGCCGGTGTGATCACGACATCGGCTTGGCGGACCCCCATCGTGTGCAGGACGAAATCGACGCCCTCACGGATCTTGGCTTCGTCGGTGCCGGGCAAGATGCCGATTCGAGCTCCTTCATAGGCCGCGGCTCGTGCGGCGTGACGCATGAAGTTCGCGCGAGCCAGTTCGTACGTGGCGAACAGGATAAACAACACTAATGACAATCCGATCGCCATTTCGACCGCAACGGCTCCGGCTCGGTGGGTTCGATTTGTTCTCATGGATTCGTGCGCAGTGGAGTGAATCGACAGGGACGATGGCAAGCGCTATTCGGTCAGCGTTACGGGGACGGCCAGAGCGATTTCGCGAAAAACGTCAATCAGTTCTTGATTGTTGTTGGCGTGCAAATGAATGCCTCCGGTGGGCTCGCAACCGATTCCATCAACGATTGATTGGCGCCGGCGTAAAGGTAATCGTGTGAACGACCACGTTTTGTGCCACGGCGGACGGCACGACTTGCATCGGGTCGATGCCGGTGTTCTGATTGCCGTCGGTCATGATGATGACGCTTTTGGATACCAAGCTGCGAGCTTGGGGATCGTGCAATACCGAGTCGATTCCAACTTGGAGCGCTCGACCGATCCCGGTAAATCCGTTGGGTGATGAATTGCCGAAGGCGCTGCGGATGGCCGCCAAATCCGGCGTCAGTTCGTGCAGCTTCGTGGGTGTCGTGGCGTAAACCGTCAGTGACACAAATTCGTCTTGCTTGGTTTGTTGCAACTGGGCCAAGAAGACGTTGAGCGCATTGTTGAGCGATTGAAACCGACCGAATTGGGCCATCGAACCAGAAACGTCCAACACTAGTGCGATGTCGCGGTCCAACCGGCCAGCCGTAGCGACTTGAATCGGTTCGAAATTCGTCACGCCGAACAGCGGCGCGAACATCAGAGGTACCGGGCCGGACGGCGAACCTTTGACCCGCTTGCCGAAAACACGCACGGCATTGAACGGGGTACCATCGGCCACGAAGGAAAATCCGCCGCTGCCGTTTGGATCGTTTCGCCCGACTGCCACGTCGGAGCGGTCGATAATCAGCGCCTTACCAAACACAAGGTTCTCACCACCAATGGCGATCGCCGCATCGATCGCCGCCTGCTTGTTTTGCAAACGGCCGAGCGCTTCCGCACCGGCCCGCGCCGCCGCGTCGGTCGCCGTCCGCAATTCGGCGCGTACCATGTGTATGTGGGCCACATCGACCGCGAACGCGGCGGCCACAAACAAGATGACAATGGTTGCCGCGATAAAGACGAGCATGGCCCCGCGGCGACAGTTTCGACGGGTTTGGCGACGATTGCGTCTCATACGTACTTTCGTGGTGAACGAGTGACTCAAGATGGTCTTTCCGGCCCCGAAACGTGAACGCCGAGTCCTCGTTTGTGAACGCCGACTTCGTTTTGCTTCTGCTCTATTCTCTAACCATCACGGCGCTGACTGCGACGGTTTTCCCCGTAAAAGGACCAAACGGAATCACGCTGTTCGAGTCGCCGGGCGCCGAGATCGTTACGGTGATTTTCTCACCCCGATTCGTCGCCTTCAGGTTGGTTGGACTGAATGCAAAAGAGAGTTGCTTGATCTGACGCCCGTCGGCGACGTCCATAGCGGCGTTGCGAGCCAGCGTCTCGTCACCCGTCTTGCTGGCGACTTTGGCGGCCTCGTACGCCGACTGCACCAGAGCTTGTCGCAAAAAGATCAGATTCGCGGCTTCCATCGAGCCGAGCGCGATTAGCAACAATATCGGCAGACAAATCGCCAGTTCAACAAATGCAGCGCCTCGCCGTACGTGTTGCATGGAACGGCCCCCAGACGATCGAATTCGTCGATTCATAATCATGGTGCGAAGTGTGCCGGCCACCGTCGACGGTAGCCGCCCAATGAATTCTGAGTGTCAGGACCAGGCCGCGCGGGGAACGACTAATGACTCGACTCGTTCCCCACCAACTGAGGGTTGGGGGTCAAGTCGTGCTCGTCACACAGCCGCTTGTACTCAAGATACTTGCGCCGCAGATTGTTGAACTCCACCGCAGCTTCGTTCCAGAAGTCGTTTTGGCGGAAATGCAGTTCTTCGGTATTGCCATGCTCGGACAATTCCCGCATGTATCGACGCATCCGTGCAAACGGACCGACAAAGCGGTTGCTAAAGCGAACCGTGTCCAACATGAACGCCGGCAGCAATGAAATCAACACAACCGTAAGGAAAACGAAGTGGCCCATTTGCGTTCCCATTCGTTGCGTCAACGATTGACCGGGATCGCCCAGCAGGACTTGAAACCCCACGATGGCGAACATCGTGGTCACGAAAAACGCGCACCAATGCCAGAAGATTCTCTTGCACAAGGCCTTGAACATGTGAGTCGACTAGATTCTGTCGACGCGATCGCTGTGAGTTGGCTTTCACTTGACTACCCTTTGAATTCACGGACGCGATTTCGATCTGCTTGAAAATCTAGGTCGCGGTTAAGCAACGCATGAAAAATTGTGAAAAGCCCTTTCGCCCCCCTGGCCCGCGTCGTGGCGTTTCCGGAAGAAGCTACCGACTCCGTAAAAGCGGCTTTGCCGTTAAACTCGACTCCGTGGACGATAAGGCCTCAAATTCGACGTCGGTTTCCCCCGAATCGACTTGGTAATTCGAAGGCGCGCCGTACGTTTTCCCGAAATCACCTTGGGCATTCCCACCAGCGGGAGTGCCACCTTCCACAGCTTCGGGCACTCAACCTTTCAGCGTCCATGAGCACCGAATTCGCGATTGACCTCGTACGACAACACATCCTGGCCGCCCAGCAGTTTGTGGATTTGACCGAAGCCGTTTCGGCGGACCAGCTTCCTCTCGGTGCGGTCGCCATTCGAACGAACCGCCTGACGATCCACCAAGTGATGAAAATCCTGGACCTTCAGGAAACACGACAGGAACGGTTCGGCGAAATCGCCCTCGAACTCGGTTTGCTTGACGACACCGATCTGCGATACCTGTTAGGGCAGCAACTGCAGACGCGGCCGTCGATGCGACAAAAAATCGTCGAGCTGGGAATGCTGTCGGCCGAACAGGTTCGCTGGTTGTTTCGTACTTTCATGCGCCGCCGCAACCGCGAAGTTGAGCGACATCAACCGCCGCGGCCCAAGTTCGCGGAGACTCTGCGCCGTAACCATTCAACGCTCGTCGAACAGATCGACTAGGCGTCCAACTCTGCTACAATGCCGGTGAGCAGTCACTTCATGACCGCTGCGGTCGGAAGTCTGGACTGATGGCCGCCTGATAGGACTCTTCGACTAGGAGTTGGCATGCACGATACGCAAATCTTGGCCGCGCGAGATGGCGAGCTAACGCCCCAAATGCAACGCGTCGCCGAACGGGAACATCTGCCCGCTGAGGTCGTTCGGGATGAAGTCGCCGCGGGGCGGATGGTCATCCCTGCCAATAAGATCCACCTGTCCAAGCGACTGGACCCGATGGGCATCGGCGTCGCCGCCAAATGCAAAATCAATGCCAATATCGGCAACAGCGCGGTCACCAGTAACGTCGACGAGGAACTGCAGAAGCTCCACACGGCGGTCCATTTTGGCGCGGATACCGTCATGGACCTATCCACCGGGAAAGATATTGACGGAATTCGCATGGCGATCATTGATGCCAGCCCCGTCCCGATCGGTACCGTTCCAATTTATCAAATGTTGGAGGAGTTAGGGGGTAACATTGAAGAGATGCAACCGCAGCACTTCCTCGACATGGTGCAGCATCAAGCCCGACAAGGCGTCGACTATATGACGATCCACTGTGGCGTGATGCTCGAGCACTTGCACTTGACGATGAATCGCGTGACCGGAATCGTATCGCGGGGCGGGTCTCTGATCGCCAAGTGGATGATGGTCCATCGCCGGGCCAACCCTTTGTACGAACGCTTCGGCGAACTGTGTGAAATCATGCGTCAATACGACGTGACTTGGAGCTTGGGCGACGGGTTGAGGCCTGGCAGCATTGCCGACGCCAGCGATGCCGCGCAATTTGCCGAATTGGATGTTCTTGGCGAATTGACTCGTCGAGGTCAGGCGATGGGAACTCAGGTCATGGTCGAAGGCCCCGGCCATATTCCGATGCATCAAATCGAAATGAATGTGCGGCGACAAGTTGAGTCGTGCAATGGCGCGCCGTTTTACGTGCTCGGCCCACTAGTCACGGACGTCGCTCCCGGTTACGACCATATCACTAGTGCGATCGGCGCCGCGATGGCCGGTTGGCACGGGGCTGCGATGTTGTGTTATGTCACTCCCAAAGAGCATCTCGGTTTGCCCAATAACGAAGATGTTCGTCAAGGCGTAATCGCCTATAAAATCGCCGCGCATGCCGCCGACGTCGCCCGCGGCCGAATCGGCGCAAGACCGCGACGACGCTCTTTCAAGAGCCCGTTTCGCCTTCGATTGGAATGAGCAGTTCCGCTTGGCACTCGATCCGGAAACCGCGAGGAAATTCCACGACGAAACGCTGCCGCAAGATACCTTCAAGAGCGCCTCATTTCTGCAGCATGTGCGGGCCCAAATACTGCTCGATGCGGATTACCGAAGACATCCGCAAAATGGCTCAAGCCGAATCTTCTGATGAACGGTCGGATTCTTTCGTTCCGCTCAAGTCGTAGTGCCCTGCCGCAACGCTAGGGTTAAGGGGTCTGAAGTCAATTGTGCGAAGCACCCGAAGGGCCATTCCGGCAATTGACTCCTGAGTTTGGGGTTAAGGGGTCTGAAGTCAATTGTGCGAAGCACCCGAAGGGCCGTTCCGGCAATTGACTCCTGACCCCTTAACCAACCCGTAAGCCAAGGATCGCACGCAAAATAACTTCGCTTTGAATCCTCGCCCTCACGGGAGAGGTTAGGAGAGGGCTAACAAAATCGGGAAGTTATTTTGCGTGCGATCCTAAGCAATAACAAACCACTAGCCGATGAGCCCTACCCCCGGTTTTTCGCTACTGAAACGGCGTCTGGATTCCGTGGGCAATACTTCGATTCCGCTCTTCTAATGGGACCACCGGCCGCATGTGACGGTCCGAATCGCACCGGACGCGCACAAAAACTGCGGTTTTTCCACAAAACAGACTTCACTGTTTGAAGATTCCTTAAAGAATAGAAATAGGGCGCCACCCTGGTCCGATCCGTTCGAGCCTTTTGACCGAGAACGTTCGCCCTGGCGCTGACTCACCTTTCGCATTGTTATCGACGCACCTTAACCGCTGATAACACTGACGCGCCTGCGTATGGAGACCCCGCCTTTTTTCCTCATCCGCATTGAATCGTCATCTTGGGAGACCCTCATGGATACTCATCGAAAACCGTCGAATCGCCCGTCGTTCGGCTTTACACTCATTGAACTGTTGGTTGTCATAGCGATTATTGGAGTTTTGATTGGACTGTTGTTGCCAGCCGTGCAAAGCGCTCGCGAGGCGGCGCGAAAAACGACTTGCAAGAACAACCTGCGTCAGATCGCGTTGGCGATTCAAAACTACGAGACGCGATTCGAGCGATTTCCCAGCGGCTGGATCGGCGATACGACTAAAAACCTTCCGGGATGGGGATGGGCCAGTCGCATTCTGCCCTATATCGAACAAAGCAATCTGTACGATCAGATCGATTTCAAGCTGGCGATCGGCGCTCCGGCCAATGCTGGCGCCAGGACACAAGTAATCTCGGCGTTTCTGTGCCCGTCCGATCCGCACAACGAAGTCGGCGAACTCACGGGCCCAGCGTTACCCATGATTCCTTATCCAGTCGCCCGTGGAAACTACTCTGGGGTGTTTGGCGTCTCAGGGATCGAACGCTTTCCGGATGCCGGCGAAGGAATTTTCTTTCGCAACAGCCATGTCCGATCGTACGACATCAGCGACGGCCTGAGCACGACGCTGATGATTGGCGAGCGAAGCTCCGACTTCGATACTTCGCTTGGCAACAAAGTGGAAAGCGTCACCTGGGTCGGTGTGGTCAACGGTGCCGACGACGCCATGGCGCGGATTCTGGCCACGTCGATTGACGGCCCCAACGACCGAATCAACGGCCGCTTCGAGGTTTTTCGAAGCCATCATCAGGTGGGCGTTCATTTTGCCTGCGCCGATGGATCCACCCACTTGATCGGAAACTCGATAAACCTGACAGTATACAGAGCACTATGCACTCGCAACGGCCGTGAAGTCATCGACGACGAATTCAATTGATCGTGGGTTGGTCCAATGCAACCGTTTACTGTCCATACAGGTTTGGTGGCGACACTGGACCGCTCCAACGTCGATACCGATCAGATCATTCCGAAGCAGTTTCTCAAACGGATCGAGCGAACGGGGTTTGGCGAGTTCCTGTTTTTCGACTGGCGGTTCTTAGGCCCCGGCCAGTCGAATCCGGAGTTTGAACTCAACCGGCCCGAGTTTCGAGGCGCCACGATTTTGCTCTCTCGTCGCAATTTTGGCAGTGGCAGCAGCCGTGAACACGCCGTTTGGGCGTTGGCGGACTATGGATTTCGAGCCGTCATCGCCGAGTCGTTTGCCGACATCTTTCAAAACAACTGTTTCAAAAACGGCGTCTTGCCAATTCAACTTTCACCCACACAGATCGAGCAGCTCTTCGACAATGTCCGAAACCAGTCGGGCTACCGCCTCACCATCGACTTGACTCGGCAATCGGTGTCGGATGATTTGGGATTCGACGCCGAGTTCCCGATTACCGAGCATCGCAAACACTTATTGCTGAAGGGACTGGACGACATCGATTTGACGATGCAACGGCTCGACAAGATCGAAGCGTTCGAGAGCCATCGGGGCTACAACCCGGTGAGTCGCTAAGATGCCGCGGGGTAAGAACGCCAGAGACCGGCTCGCGACCCAACAGCGATCGGCGCCGCTCGGCATCGATCGACGAGCTTGCCTGGTTGTCTGCTTACGAATGCTTAGCGCCGTTGTGATGTCGCTATGTCTAAATGGCAAGTCGCCGGCAGAGCTTGAGGTCCGGTCCGACGTCGCGCTGGGCAACTTGAAGTCACCCCAAGGCGTGTGTATTCGGCCAAGAAGCGAATCGATCTTTTATGTAGATACCGGTGCGCTGGTCGTTGGCCGTTTGGATCACGGATCGATGGCCGAGGTCATCACCCACGTCGATGAACCGGAGTTCGTTCCGCGGTCGGCAGTTTTCCTCTCGCCTAATGACTTGGCCGTCGGTTTCGCAAGCAATGTGTCCGACGAACTGGTGCGCGTCTACCGCCTGGCGAACGATCCAAAGCTTGTGCTGCAGGCAGATGGTTTCGTAAGCTCGCACAAGATCGCTTCAGCCTCGGCGTCCGATCATATCCAGGGCGTATCGGTCCGTCAGTTGATCGGCGACTTGCATCGAATCTTCCTGCGCGTGGCAGTTTCCGGACAAAAATCCATCGTTCTGAGTTCAATCGTTGTGCATGGCAACGTTGGCGATTTTGCGAAACTCATTCAAATCGACGCGCATTCGCCAATTTCGGACATCGATGCCATATGCTTGTCACCCCAAAAGGAAGTCGTTGTCGCCGGGACGGATTCGACCACTCAGTCGAATGCCGCTCTAATATTCTTCGACCCCGCGGAGGGACGAATTCTACGCGCAATTCGCAACCGATCTGCCGTCAATTTCCGCGATCGCGTTCAGTCCCAAATTGGGGCGGCTGTTTGCCGCGTGTCCCACGAAAGGCCTGTACAAAATCGTGGTCGATCCCAAAAACTCAAATGCTTGCCAATCGAAAGTTGTTTTGCCTCAAAAAGACATCACCGGGCTCGCCTTTGCCGAGAACGGTGTCGCGTACGCGTCTGTCGCGCCGGCAGGCGATTCCTCCAATCGTAATGGAGCCATCTATCGAATCCGCGGCTTGGATGATTGAAAGAAACCAACTGCGTGTCGCTCATCGCGAACGAAAATTGCGTTCGGCCTGCTGGGCCCTTGCTACGACGTCCGACCAAGTTTGTTGATAGTCCAGCGGGTCCTCGAGCCCGAGCTTGGCAAATGCCAGGATTCGTTCAACATCCGAACCGGTCAGCCCGTGTGCTCGCCCTTGGGCATCCGGCAGATAACTGGTGCACGTGTTGCGAAGCACGCGATCAAAATCCAATCCCAAGACCTCAATGGATTTCCGTGCATCGGCCAATATTTCCGCTTTGTCGAATTTCAAATAGGGCAAATACAATTTGACCGATTCTGAGTTCCAGTTCCCCAGACGAAATGCACTCAACAGTTGCTCGTAAAACTCTGCCCGGCAGTCCGGATAAATGGCGTGATCACCCGCATGAACGCCCAAGGCCATGCGGACTGTCGTCGAGTGCTTAGCCGCCATTGACAACGCCACGCCAAAAGTGATCGACGCAAAAATCGCATTGCGGTTGGGAACAAACGTTGCCCGCATATTCTCTTGTTCGTAGTGACCGAGCGGAACGACTTGATCCGCGGAGGTCAGCGCCGAAACCAACAGCGACCCGAGGATATGAAGATCGATTTGAGTCCATTCAATCGATAGCGGCACTGTCTCCCGAAAGTACGCGATGTTTTGTCCAAGCCGCTGCAATTCGATGCGGTGTTTTTGCCCGTAGTCAAAGCTGACGGCGTGGACGCAATATCCCTCGGCCAGCAAATGCAGCAACAAGGCTGTCGAGTCCATCCCGCCGCTCGCCGCAACGACCGCGAACTTATGATCGATTGAAGTCATGTCTGGCACAAAGCGCGAAGTGAATTCGAATCAACGACCCCGTTCGCATTGAAACGCTTCTAATCTCGATCGACGATGTTAAACACGGCATCCAATGGCTAAACCGTCCACGCCGGTCGACGTGCAAAGCCGAGAGGCGTCTAACCCTTCCCGTCTCATCCGGCCCCCCAAGCAACTTATTGAAAAATGGATGCATGAGGATCGCACGCAAAATAACTTCCCGATTTTGTTAACCCTCTCCTGACCTCTCCCGTGCGGGCGAGGAATTAAGGCGAAGTTATGTTGTGTGCCATCCTAAGTGTTTATCGAGACGGAGTGGCGCAAGCCGCCCGGTAATTCGTTGTGTGGATGCCCATGCAACCGGACGGCTCGCGCCGTACCGGTTTTTTTAACAGGCTGCTAGATACGCAACGCACCGTGAACGGACCATCTGCCACCGAACACACGATTCAGTACCCAGTACCCAGTACCCAGTACCCAGTACCCAGTACCCAGTACTCAGTACTCGATATTCAGTATTGGGTTCCCAGTCCCGCCTGCACATGAGTCTTGTCTTGGCTCACTTCTCCTCATTCGCCGACAATCCGGCTTGGCGAAGCTGGCCGAGCAACCGATAATCGGCGGTTTCGCCAAGTCCGAGTGTCGCTCGCGATTCAGTCTCAAGGCGATTGTCTTGCCTCGACCCTCTGCGAACATCCTTCTGCCAGAACTCAATTTACAAGCATGGCCCGCAACGAACAACTCATTCGTCAGCATAAGATTCTGCAAATCCTGGAACGAGTCCGCTTTGGCAAAACGATTGAGGAGCTTGTTCAGGATTGCGTGGACGAACTTGGGCTCACTTCTCTGCACCCACGCACAGTCCGCCGCGACTTAGAGGCGCTTCAAGCTGCCGGAATTGACGTCGACGTCCACGACGAGCAACGTGGCAAAGTCTGGAGGCTCGGACCGCGACACCGTTCGGACCACCGCATCACCGCGACCGCTTCGGAACTGATTGCCTTGTCTCTGGGGCGAGATTTATTGCACCCGTTGGCGGGCACGCCGTTTTGGATGGGGATCGAGTCGTTTTGGAACAAGGTCCGCGAAGAACTCCCGGCCACCGTGTTGGACCATTACGAGAAATACTCGGCCTCGTTGCGAGTGAGCGGGCTTACCGACAAATCCTACGAACGCCATCACGGCATTATCAAGACAATCAACCGCGCGATCCTGGAACACCGCGTCGTGGAGATTGAGTATGCGAGTCGCACCAAGCCCCTGTCCGAACGCAAGATCGAACCGTACCAGATCGTTCTGTTTCAATCGAGCCTGTACGTCATCGCCGCGGATCACGAAGTAGACGATCCCAAGCTGCGAATCAAGACGTTCAAAATCGACCGCATGGAAAAGGCCACGATCCTGGACGTGTGGTTCAAGGTGCCAGACGATCTAAACATCGACGAGTTCGTCGGCAATAGCATTGGGGTCTTCTTCGGTACCGAGACGCATCATTTCAAGATTCAACTCAAGCCCGAAGCCGCGCGACTGCTGATGGAGGACCCCTGGCACCCTGAACAACAACTTAACAAACTGCCCAGCGGAGACTTCTTACTGGAACTCAAGGCCGTGGGCGACGTCGAAGTCATCCAGCGGGTCCTGTCGATGGGGGCGGAGGCCGAAATCCTCGAACCCGCTTCCGCTCGCCAGGCCATGACGCGAATCGTCGAGAAACTTGCCGCCGTCTATGCCCATTGACCAGCCCGCATTGCTGTCGCAATCAGACTTGCCCGAATGCTGACGGTCAGCGCCGATATCCACGATTCGGGGCCGACCCAACCGCTGTGGAATTTCGGCTCATTAACGCTTGAATCGGCTGAGCAATTCTCTGCAAGAACCCCCGCGCCGAGATAAACGCGCCATTGAAATGCACGGGGTCGGTTTCGCCAGGCGTGAACAGCGCGTAATACGGCAACCCGTGACTCCGATTGCCCAACCGGTCGAGCAGTTCGTTGATCTCGACCGATTCGCGTGTATTGTCTGCTTTGAGCGCGACGATTCCGTTGGTGCGGAAAAAGTCCACGGTGGGCCGGCGATTCAGCGCGATCCATTCGTTGGCCTTGCACGTCGCGCACCAATCCGCCGTCGCGTCTACGAACACGGGACGTCCGTCCTTGAGATATTTCTCCAAGGCAAACTTCGAATACGGCTCCCACGACAACTCGTGCCGCGGCACCAAGACGTAAAATGAAATCAACAACCCCGCTATCGCGATACTGGCCGCCACGGACCAGACCCGCCATTTGGCATTGAATTCAGCGGTCAGCGGCGTTCGACCGACTCGCCAACAAGCAAAGCCCAGAAAAACGAACAAGCATAACATGCTGGCGGTATTTTTCCGGGACCGAACCCAGGAAAAACACAACCGCTCCCAACAGCACAAATCCCATTACGACCTTAAATGTGACCATCCACTGTCCCGGACGCGGCAAAAGTCCGGACAGGCCTGGCACAAAGCCGAGCAACAAATAGGGCGCTGCCATGCCCAAACCCATCGCCGCAAAGACCAGATAACTCACACCGACCGGTTGAGCAATCGCCCAGACCACCGCCGGCACGACAAGCGGCCCGCTGCACGGAGTCGCCAGCAGCGTCGTCAATACGCCTTTGATGAACGCGCCTGCGAATCCCTCTTGCTGCGAGACCTTTCCGCCGACGTTGCCGACAAAACCCGGAATGGGAATCTCCCACACGCCGACAAAGCTCAAGGCAAACACGAACACGACACTCACCATCACCATCGTGAACGTTGGCTGCTTGTACAAGTCGCCCCAGCCGTAACCAAAAAACACGGCTAAGGACGCCAGGATCATGAACACCGAAACAATCCCCGCCGAGAACACGAGGTTCAACATCACCAGCCGAGTCCGGCTCGATCCGGATTGCTGCACAAACGACATCAGCTTGATTCCAATCACCGGCAGGACACAGGGCATCACGTTGAGAATCAAGCCCGCCAAGAAAGCCAACAGCAACACTGAAGCGATGGGGTATGACTTCCAGATGCCGGCATCCGCCTTTTGAGTTGCGGTCCCAATTCGGTCGGTTGCCCCAAGACTCTTCGTTTGCCCCAGCGAATCGGCCAAGATGAAACCACCAAATTTGGCCTTGAGTTGCTTGGTGAAAGGAAGACACATCTCCTGGCCTTTGCATACCAAGCCAGTCACTGAGATGCTGATCGTCAACGACGCAGGGTCGACGCCGTCAGCCAACCGAATTGGCGCCGACCAAACGACCGCCTGCTGGTGCTCTTCCACGGTGACTTTAAAAACCGAATCGTCGTAGTCGACTTCGGGTGGCCGATCCGGCTTGAAGGGACCTTCGATCGATAAGCCAGGATTGGGTGCAACTGAAATCACCGTTCGAGTCGGCCCGCCGTCCGGTTGCGTTACCGAGTAGACATGCCAACGATCGGCGATGGTCGCCGAGACTTGAAGTCTGCCGGTTCGCGTCTGTTCGACCAAACGGAACTCACCGGAAAACTGAATCGGAAGGTCGTCTGCCAATCCGTTAAGCTGAAAATCTTGGGCGGACGCCGCCGGGCACACAACGGCAATCAAGAACAATACAACCGAACAGGCCAATCGTCTCGACACGGATTTCCTCGCAACAGATGGCAACAATTGAAGTCCAGAATTCGCGGAATTATAGGTGGCGGACCAACTCACGTCACCATTGATTTCTATTGAATCTGGCTATCACACTTCGTGCAACGACGGTTTTGGCGCCTCACAGCCTGTTGAAATGACTCATTTCACCAACCGTACTGAAGGTGATTCCCGCGAAGCCTGTCCCCAGCGACGGCGGGGGCTGGAATCCAGTGGCATTCAACACGCGCAATACTGGATCCCCGCCTTCGCGAGGACGACGAATCATTTTTCAACGGCCTGGTAACTTCACGCCAAAGGCCCAAGCAATGCGGCTCGTGCGGCATGGACGCCACACATGCCGTGCACGCCAGGTCCCGGAGGAGTCGACGCGGAACAAATCAACAACCGAGGATTCGGCGTTCGATACGGGCAGCGGCTTAGCACCGGTCTGGCAATCGTCTGCCACAACGTCATCGTCCCGGCCGTTATATCACCGCCAATGTAATTCGCGTTGTACGATTCCATACTGGACGGCGGCATCGCGTTGCGCTGCAAGACGAGGTCACGAAATCCGGGTGCAAACCGCTCGATCTGTGCTTCGATTCGTTCGGTCATATCGATCGTTGACCCGTGTGGCACATGGCAATAGGCCCACAAGGTATGCTGGCCTGTTGGCGCGACTATCATCGAACAAGCTCTGTTGGGCGGCCAACACGAAGGGGCGGTCGGAAACCTCGCCGTGCCACATCGCGGATTCACTTTGGGCAATCGCTTCAACTGTTCCTCCCAAGTGAACTGTACCGGCGCGACGACATGCTTCTGCCGCCCAGGGGACCGGACCCGAGAGCGCGTAGTCGAGTTTGAACACGCCAGGCCCATACTGGAATCGTTCGAGTTTTCGACGATATCGATTGGGCAATTCGTCGCCGGCGATGGCAACGACTTGCCGCGGGGTCAAATCGAACAGCACGGCTCGACTCGCGGGCAAGTCGCTCAAGGACTTCACTTCAAGGCTCGTTCGAATCTCGCCACCCAAGGAGCGGAAATATGCCGCCAGCGAATCCACGATCTTTTGCGATCCGCCGCGTGGAAACGGCCACCCATTGCAGTGGACAGTCGTGCAAAACATCAGCCCCACTGCGGCCGTCAATCGACGATTCAACGGCATGATCGAATGACCTGCCATCCCCGCAAACATGCCTTGCACCAGCGGGGTCTGAAACCAAGTGCGTACGAACCGCTCGGCCGAGCCCGCCCCGCGCCAGGCAAATCGACTCAGCAAGATCGGGTGCTGGGGTAGATGAAGCGGCCGCAAGAATTCCGGGAACAACCGACTCGCGTTTTCAACCAGTGGCTCGATCAGACGTCGATAGGCGGCGCCGTCCCTCCCCATCTGCTCGACGGTCGCATCCAAGCTTTGGGGCATCGCCAACGCCGAACCGTCCTCCAGTGGATGCGCCACAGCGATTTCCGGTTGAATCCATTCCAAGCCATATTCGGCGAGCGATAGGCGCTGAAAGAACGGCGACTCGATCGCCAGCGGATGAATCGCCGAACAGACATCGTGCCGAAAACCGGCCAACGTCAACTCTGCGGTGCGAGCACCTCCGCCGAGAGTCTCCCGCGCCTCGACCAGCAAGGTTTTTCGGCCCGCCGCCGCTATCTCGATCGCTGCCGCTAAACCGTTTGGCCCCGATCCCACGACCACTGCATCAAAGGAGACCGCCGGTTGCGACATGTGAATTTGAGAAAGATGGTCTCGCCGATTTTTGTGATCTGTCCCGGCACATCGATTCCGCGATCACGCACTCTTAACCGGAATATCGCGTAGCGTGGCAACAAGGAAATCCCAGAATTTCTGCACACTTCCAATTTCGCATTGTTCGTCCGGCGAGTGCGGATTGCGAATCGTGGGACCAAACGAAATCATGTCCATGCCGGGATAATGGCTGCCAATGATGCCACATTCCAAGCCGGGCATGGACCGCGTTGACCTTGGGTTCTTTGCCGAAAAGTTTGGCAAACGTATTGCGCATCAGCTTGAGGATCTTCGAGTCCGCGTTGGGACTCCATCCGGGATAGCCGCCGACGTCATCGACTTGGCATTCTGCCAGATGAAATACGGAATGGATTGCGTTGGCCAGGTTTTGCTTGCCGGACTCTAGTGAACTTCGCGTGAGAAATTCGACCTGGGCCTTCCCCTCGCCAACCACGACCCGGGCCAGGCTGGTCGAAGTTTCCACCAGGCCGGGCATTTCTTCGCTCATCCGGAAGACGCCGTTGGGGGCCGCGTAAATGGCCCGAATCCATTGCTTTTGAACCGCCGGCTCGATCACGGTTTCGGGCACCGCAACGTCGGAAATCGAGATCTTCAGGTCGGGTTCTCCACGTTTGAATTCGGCAACGATGGCATCGGCCAGCTCATCAAGCTGCTGCCGCGCTGCCGACAACTTGCTCGATGCCACCGCAATCGTCGCAGTGGCCTCGCGCGGAATCGCGTTTCGCAAACCGCCCCCATCGATTTTGGCAATGCCCGCGCCAAACTCCTTGGACGCCAAATACAGCAGCCGGTTCAACAGCTTATTCGAGTTTCCGCGCCCTAGGTGAATGTCGCAGCCCGAATGGCCGCCGCGAAGCCCGCGAACCTCGATCCGCAGACCCTTGTCACCAACCGGCTTAGCCATCGAAAAAGATCGCGTAATCACAGTGTCCAATCCCCCCGCACAACCAATACACAGTTCTCCGTGCTCTTCCGTGTCCAAGTTCAAGAGGATGCGCCCTTGCAACCAGCCAGGTTTCAAGTTCGACGCGCCGGTCATCCCCGTTTCCTCGTCGATCGTAAACAAGCCCTCCAGCGGGCCGTGCGCGACGTCCTTCGCAGCCAACACCGACATAATCGCGGCCACACCGATTCCGTTGTCCGCGCCGAGCGTCGTACCGCGAGCTTTGACCCAGTCGTTCGCGATGAAGGACTGGATCCCTTGCGTGGCAAAGTCGAACTGAGTGTCGGCGTTCTTCTGATGCACCATATCCAAATGCGACTGCAACACGACTGGCTCGCGGTTTTCCATTCCCGAGGTCGCCGGCTTGCGAATCACCACGTTTCCCACGGCATCGACGTCGGTTGTCAAGCCAAGGTGCTCGCCATATTGCTGCATGAACTTGATGACCCGCTGCTCTTTTTTCGAGCGCGGGGCACTTCGTTCAACCGCTCGAAGTTGGTCCACAGTTGTGTCGGCTGCAAATCGGCAACAGCTTGATTCATCTCTTCCACCTCGTCTTTATCGGACCCGACTCGGCCTTGCCGCTCATTTCCGCTGTCGTGCCAACCGAGTCGTGGGCCGACATCAAT
The DNA here is from genome assembly GCA_963803365.1 of uncultured Planctomycetaceae bacterium. Taxonomy (GTDB): domain Bacteria; phylum Planctomycetota; class Planctomycetia; order Pirellulales; family Pirellulaceae; genus JANMEB01. Next base: position 4,351 of record CAWDMH010000020.1, on the reverse strand, counting down.
GCTTCGTGTGTCGGCAAGGATGCCCCGAGAGCAGTCCGTTGAAAAAGTAGCGGAACGGCGCGAGCAGTCCGGTGAAAAAGTAGCGGAACGGCGCGAGCCGTCCGGTTGCTTTGGCAACCACACGGCAAATTCTGGGCGGCTTGCGCCGCTCCGCTTCAATAAACACCAGTGCACACATTTTTCAACTGTCTGTTAGGGCGGTTGCTCAACATAAACCGATCCGCGACAATATGGTAGCCGGGGTCGTGCCCCGACCATCGACCGATTGCGAACGATCATTGAGTTGCTGAGGTATGAGAATCAAGATCGAGTATTGCGGCATGTGAAACTACTTGCCGAGGGCGGCCAGTTTGGCTGCAGATCTGAAACAAGAGTTCGGCGTCGATGCCGAACTAGTCAAGCTAAGCGGGGGAATATTCAACGTCTATCGCGACGACCAGTTGGTCTACTCGAAACACGACAAAGGGCGATTTCCGGAGCCCGGCGAGGTTGTCGGAATTCTTCGAGACCTGTCCGCCTGATTCCATCCAGGTAGTGGGTAGTTTGCTGTAGGTCGAGCTTCCTTGCCCGACACACTTGGGTCCGACCCATGACCGCCTGGGATGGCCGTCCTACCTCGAATTGGCCCAATACTCGCGTCCAGATTTTGTTGCATCCGGTGGACAAACATGTTGAAATGAATGGATCATTTCTTGTCGACAGCACCCTCCAGGTTGTCGACTGCTTCGATAGCAATATCGGGAGACGGCTCGGGCGCTCGCTCGAGCCGTTCTCGTTTCAGTTGCGTCCGACTCGATGTGGGATATACCCGCTGAGTCACCGGTTACGGCCGATGCGACGATGAACTACTTTTCATCGCCCGCGGACGATTGTTTCGGTGGAAGTTGCCAGCAGGCGAGTGTTCCTTTGGCGGTCCGACAGTAGAGATGGCCGTTGGCCAACACGGGGACAGTCCAGCACTTGCCGTCCACCGCCTCGAATTTCCCAGAGGGGTGGAATTCGTCGGGCAAAGCGGGGCCGCAGACCATCCTGCCTTTTTCGCTCAAGACGACAAGATGTCCGTCGGCAACAATTAGACTTCCGCAACCACTGCCGGACGCACTCCACTTCACCTCTCCGGAAGCCGCGTCGAGACAGACCAACCGACAGTTCTGGCCTGCATTGCCATCAATGCCGTAGATGTGGCCGTCATAAATAACGCTGTTGTTGATGTGGTTGCTGAGATTCTTGTTGGTATAGACTTCGCTCAACGTTTGGCCGTCGAAACGAAACATCCCGCAGCCCCGTTTGTAACCGGTCGACAAGAAAAACATGCCGTCGTGGTAGATCGGTGTCGTCGTGTTGGTATCGAAAAACGTTTTCCACTCGGTGAATGCAACCTCGCTTCCGTCCTTCGGATCGACGATCAAAAGACCTTCGTTGTCGAGCGTCGCCACCAGCGTCTTGCCGTCGAATTCAAATGCGATCGCCGATCCGTATCCCGGTCGACGCTTCTGAGTCTTCCAGATCAGCGAGCCGTCTTGCTTGTTCAACGCAACCAGCGAGCCCTCCTCGTAAATGACCTTGTCATTCAAAACCAACGGGGATGCGGTCAAGCCCCAAATCGGCTTCTTAATCCCGGTCAAGTCGGGGATGAACGCCTTCCAAACTTCGCTGCCATCCTCTGCTCGCAGACAATACGCATGGCCCTCGCGGCTAAAGGTATAGACCAGGCCTTCGGCTACGGTCGGCGTCGAACCCGGCCCCCCCTCGTGCTGCACCGCCACCAGCGCGCACTTCATAGGCGTACGACCATAGCGTCTTGCCCGTGTTTGCATCGAGGCAATACACGACATCGTTCGCACCGTCACGGCCCATCGTAAACACTCGATCACCCACGACGCTGACGCTGCTAAATCCCGTGCCCAGTTCGGCCGTCCAAAGTCGCTGTGGCGGATGTGCGTCCCAATCAAACGACAAGCCGGTTTCGGTGGAAATCATGTCAAACTTGGGGCCGCTCCAGCGAGGCCAGTCGTCGTTCGCTTGCGCGGCCACGAGGTGCACGCAAACAATAGCCATCACGCTGGCCAGCCGTTTGGTAAGCTTGGGTCCGGACATTACTCGCTCCTGGGTTGACGTTTCATCCGACACGCGTTTGGCAAGCCGGGCTGCGGGAAAATTTGATGATCAATCATAACCGCCGATGGCCCGCGGGCTCAATCCTGTCGAGAATTCTGGTAGTGGGGTCATTTGCGGTAGGTCGGGCAGTCTCTGCCCGACCTATTACGGCCAAGGATGGTCGTCCCACGTGGAACTCGCCCGCTACCGGTATTCTCGGTCATTGGGTGATCGCGGTCGTCTGGTTGATTGCCGCCGTCTAGTTGACAGTGATGGTGAAATGCGACAAATTCGTGGCGTCCAACAACTCTCACAGTCGACCCGGAAGCCGTGAGGATTGCGCACAAAATAACTTCGCCCTCATTCCTTCCCCTCAGGGGAGAAGTACGGAGAGGGCCAACAAAACCCGGGAATTATTTTGCGTGCGATCCTTAGGATGTCTGCGGCCAACGCCATTGAAGGGACCGGTATGAGCCAGTTTCCGCACCACTATACCGCCGCCGCCAGCGCCACCGTTAACGGTGAGGTAAGTCTGACTCGCGATGGACTGCCAACATTGGATTCGGCGGCGCCAGCGGAATTCGGTGGACCTGGCGACCTGTGGGGGCTCGGAAGACCTGTTGATGGCCGCCGTTGCCGACTGCTTCGTGTTGTCCTTTCGGGCCATTGCCGCCGCCTCCAAATTCAATTGGATCAGTCTTAAATGCGAGGCGAACGGGAAGCTGGATCGCGTAGATCGCAAAGTCTTCTTCACCGAAATCAAAATCCACGCCTCCTTACAGATCCCCCCTGATTCACCGCTGGACCGAGCCAAAAACTTGTTGGAAAAAGCAGAACACACCTGCTTCATCACCAATTCGCTCAGCTCCGACAAGCACCTTGATGTCCAAATCGACGTCGTCGAACCGGACGAGAACTAAGCACGCAGGCGTCTGATTGTTGTATGTCGGGATTCCTTACCCGTTCCATCACCGAGAAGGGTCACCGTTCTACGACAAATGACCCGATGCCGAGTTGAACTGTGCGTTTCAGCCCAAGCGATTCCCCGCTAAAATACGACGTTCGGGAACCGGTTTCAAAACCCCTTGACCGTAGCTGAATTCGCAAAAAAATCAGCCCGTCGCAATTCGATGGAAGGATTCGGTGGATTTCAATTGACGAAATAAGGTCTTGTGAGTTCAGCGACGGATTTGTCAGGGACCTAACTTATTCAGCGACTGTTTTGAAACCGCTTCCCGCCCTCGGGCCGGTAGCTCAGTCGGTTAGAGCAGGGGACTCATAATCCCTTGGTCGCGGGTTCGAATCCTGCCCGGCCTATTGGATCGTAGATGACGTGCAACGGTATGCAGTCTTGGCATATTTGGAGATGTAGTTAGACCGGGAAACTCTTGGGCTAATTACACTGGATGGTGGCCCGGCGGGTATGAATCGCTCGGCCGAAAGCTTTTTGCGTCGGGTGTCGGATTATTGTTCGCCTTCCCATTGCGGCGAGCTGCCGAGATAGGGTTGGTGATCGAAATCGAAGCCGCCGACGACGCGTGGGTCCTTGCTTTCGGTCAATAACTTCATCAGTCTTGCCATTTCCTGCTACGGGTTTTTTCGTACTCGGGATCTGCGGCGACGTTGTGAACTTCGTCGGGGTCGCGCTTTAAATCGTACAATTCCTCCGCCGGGCTTTGGCGAAGCAAAGCTCGTACTTCGATTTGTTTGGTTCGGTGTCCCGAAGTTTCCACATTTCGTTTTTGGTGGGTCCTTTGTCGCAATCGGCCAGCCAGGCTTTTTGGTAAGCCGCCAGTTTGTAATTCGGCGTTCCTGCCGGCTAGCGATCGGGTTTGAAATTCCGAACGTACAGAAACTGATCGGTGCGGATTGCTCGCACAGGATAGCCGCCTCGGTCGGGTCGTTCCTGGGCAATCGTGTGTCGCTTGCGCCCGAACACGACGTAATCACGAGTTGGATCCACTTGACCGGATTTGTCCGACTGCAAGATCGGCAACAAGCTAATTCCGGTCATTTCGGCCGGAACGGGGATGCCGGCGGCTTCCAAGAACGTCGGTGCGATGTCGGTCAAGGAGACGAAGTCGGTGACCGTTCGGTGGGCGGGTATCTTCGGCCCGCAGATTGCCAATGGAACTCGCGTTCCACCGTCGTAGACATTGCCTTTGCAACGCGGAAACGGCATGCCGTGATCTCCGGTGACGACAAAAATGGTATTGTCCAATTCACCTTGTTGTTGCAACCGATCCCAAAGCTG
>CAWDMH010000019.1:0-133219 GCA_963803365.1 uncultured Planctomycetaceae bacterium | reverse complement strand
GATTTTTTTTCCGCCAAAACCTGGTGTTCCATCCTTGCTGCCCTTAAACGGTGGGCGGCTGGTCGTTGTCGACTTCATTCGCGAAGAGGGAAAATCCTCGGATTGGATTGTGGGGCATGTACGTGCCGTGAAGGAGACGGTGCGAGCCGAATAGATCGCCGGGTTTCAATTCGTCTCCCAGCCGCCGTCGCTGGAATCCAGAGAACTATCTATTCGAATTCAAAAAACCTGCAATCCAGTAGCGGCGAGGAATCATCCCGCTTTGCAGACGGTTGAAAAATGTGTGGCCAAGTGTTTATTGAAGCGGAGCGGCGCAAGCCGCCCGGTAATTCGCCGGCCGATGCCGACGCAACCGGACGGCTCGCGCCGTTCCGCTACTCTTTCAACGGCTGCTAGGACCCAACGCAGGATAACTTCCGGATTGGATCCGATCTCCGTTGGGCTTGTCCCGGCGGGATCATGACTGGTCAGCTACACATTAGCAGAGCAAATAAAAAGACCAGCGTTGTGCATGCCCTCCCTACCGCCAATGATAAGGCGGGTACGGAAAATGGTGAGCTGGATGGACAATCGGAGCCGGGACGTAAGTCTGTTGAAAAATCACCGTCGGCGTGAAACGATCGCTGAGGGGCACGAGGAACGCGGTTGGAGGAGCCGGTTGCAGTTGTGGTGCCAAGGGAGCTGTCCGCATTGCATTGATGACGTTCCGCTGACTCCTTGTTGGTGGAGCGCGATGATATCGTGAACGTTGATTTGACGATCGACTCCATTTGTTTGGATCTGATTGATGATGACGGAATCGCCGACCCCATTGCGAGTCAATATCCATGACGTCGCCCATGGAAACCGCCCGAGCCTGTGCGAGTCGCGCCGTCGGGCCATTTGTTGGCGATAGTATTGTTCACGCACAAGCCGTTCGTGTTCGTGCACCCAAATCCCCCTGCAATAGCACCCACGGCACCGCCAATCAGAACCCCTTCAGTGGTTTTGTCGTTCTGATGACCAATCACCCCGCCAATAATCGCTCCCGCTACGCCGCCGGTCGTTGCGCCATTTTGTGCATTGCCCTGGGCCAACAAATGCGACGGCGACCACAATGCGGCGATCGAAAGAACCACGAAATAAAAATACAAGCGCGCATCTAGAGTTCCTCGGTGGTTAATTGTTTCGAGTGCCGCGTGGCGACACGTCGGTCGCACGCAAGCGAGGACGCTTCCGCCACGGTTGAATGGACGGGCGCATTTTATCATCGGCAGAAGTTCGTCGCGGGATTGAGGGGGAATGCCCCCGACACGCTGTCAGTTCGAGCACTGGGATAATTCGGCCATTCCACGGGAGATCACTATTTTTGGCCGTCATTTGTCGGACGGAGACAACCCGACCTACAGCAAATGACCCGTCGACGCCTGGTAGTGCATGCTTGACAGCGGCCATGGGAATCACAAGAATCCCCGATGCGGACCAATCTCTTCGGATTGCGAAACCGCCTCAACCGCCTAACGCGTAGCTCCCGATGATTCTTACCGGCCAAGAAATCCGACGCAACTTGAATCACGACATTATCATCGAACCTTTCGATGGACGGAACCTGAACCCGAACAGCTACAATCTGACACTCCACGACGAGATACTCATCTACGAAGAAATTGTGTTGGACATGAAATGCGTCAACCGCACGGCCGGCTTGTGATCCCGGAAACGGGCATGGTCTTGGAGCCGAACCGCTTGTACCTGGGTAGGACGGCCGAGCGGACTGAAACGAGGAACTTGGTTCCCATGATCGAAGGCCGTAGTTCCATTGGACGTCTGGGTCTATTCGTTCACGTCACAGCCGGTTTCGGCGATGTTGGTTTTTGCGGATTTTGGACTTTGGAAATGTTTGCCGTTCAACCGGTGAAGATTTATCCGAACGTCCCCATCTGCCAGATCTTTTATCACACCATCATCGGTGAAATCACCGAGTACCGCAGCGACAAGTACCAAAACAACCATGACATCCAACCGAGTCTGTTGTATAAAGAACTCAATCCGGGAGCCGAAGAAGGCGACCCGCAACTCAAGCTGAGCTTTAACTAACGATCGCGAAATTGCTTCCGCGATCTTGGCAACTCGTGAGACTAACATGTTTTCGCTTTTGATTGCCCAATCGATCGCCTCGGCCCAAATCTGGTATGCCGTCCCCCTGATCGTTGTTATTAGCCTGGTATACGGCGGGATGTGCCATGAACATCTGCCGGAAATTCTCAACCAAGCGGTCCGCTCGGCGATTTGGATTACGGTCTTCATGGGAATCATCTTTGTCGTTGTTTGGCTTGCAGGATACGGCGTCACCTGAGAATTAACCTCAAAATCGCCAAATCCGTAACATCCGTAATAAACGGACGCTTACCTCGCCAGATCCGGCTGTATCGATCATCTGGGACTGGGTGAAATAACGAAAATGCCGATTCAGCTTTTGCGTCTCGGATCCAGTCAGTCCCTGACCGACAAACATCGGCTATAGATTTGATGCAATGGTCAAATTCAAGTTCCACTTTTGGGTTGTCCTGGCACTCGTCGAGTACGCAGTCGATGTTACCGCGTTAGCTCAGTCAAAATCGATTCCGGGAGCCGTTCGGGCAATAGACTCATGGACCGAAAACAACTCATCGTGGCAACTCTTTCAGCCACCCAGAGCCCACTTCGACCAGAATTACTTTCAAGCCAACGACGACTGGGGCATCGAAGCCCATTTGCGTACACCACTGGTCGCCGAACGCATCGCCGTCGAACTGGCCCGAAGCGGCTAATGATCGGACGCAAAATCGCTTCGCCGTAAATCCTCGCCCTCACGGGAGAGGCTTAGGGAGAGGGTCGACAATACCAGGAAGTTTTTTTGCGTGCGATCCTAAAGAGACCAGCGGCCAGTTTGCGCGTCTACTTGCTGCAGAAACGGATTGTGAAGCGGTCTCATCACAACGCGCTGGCCGCAAATTCGCTGCGGAACTGATACCAACTCAAGATTTAGCAGAACAAGCGTTGAGCGAGCCCCAACTCGGTGCGCAGTAGTCCTTGGCCAACGATGAGTCCTTTGTCGCTCGACCCACCGTCTGGTTCGAAGTGAATCCCACTAGCTTCATCGCCCTAAAAGGATCAGCGCCGACGACGGAACTGCCCTCGTTCCTGATTGCCCAGCTAATCCAAACAATGGCAAGTGACCAGCCGCGTTCCGACTGGCTGAGATCAAGTTTCAGGAACCGACGTCGAGCCAACAGAGCCCGGACCGCAAACTTTCCGCCGACAATTTGAATGATGCCCTGCCGCCGAATGGTCGAGGTTCCGGCGACCACCGCACAGCGGCCCAGCTTTGCACCACTGGTTCAGTGGAAAGCTGCCAATCTGAGATATCGGCGGCCGTACTTCGAAGAAGTCATGCTGGAGCGACACGGTTCGAGCGGACGGTCCGGCTCTTCAGCCAGCATTGTCCGCTGGAAAGTTCTTCGTCACCGCAGCGTTTCTGCCAGGTATTCGAGACTCCCGTCACGAGGACGATTTGTTCCACCACCGTGCGTTGGAATGCGGGCACTCCGTTGGATCATACCCATGCAATCGATCCAACGTTCGTGCCAGTCGAGTCGCCAGCACTCACCGAAACCCTCGCTAATCCGCCGACGATGCCGCCATACCTTCCGAGAGACTTGAAGCGATACCGTTCATCGAGCCGAGAACGACAGCAATCGAGTCAACCAGCGAACCGACGCTGGACTATACTTCCGAGGGCTTTTGGTCGGACGACCAATAGTAGGTCGGTCAGTCCCTGACCGAAAAACATGCTGGGTCCCCGCCTTCGCGAGGATGACGTATCGTTTTTCGAGGATGACGAATCATTTTGCGATGAGCCGCTAATCCTACGGGAGTACGTGACTATTGCACTTCGTCAGCGCCGGTGCATCGCGTAGAATATGCGGTACATGGTTGGTGTGTCACCGCATTCAAAAGCGATTGACCGGTTGCGCCAACTGCCTGGGCTCCTTGCCAGCCAAACGGATTTTCAATCGGCGTTGGGCGACCTGGTTCGTCAGCGGACGGTGGTCATTGACTCCGTCTGGGGTTCGTTCTTTGCGCTGACGGCGGCGGCATTTGCTCGAGCGACGCTCGACGCTGGGCATCCGCATTCTTCGACCGAAATTGACGATCAACTTCCCTGCGCTCCATCCGTTGCGACGACCGGCGCGGAACAAAATGGCTCCTCGTCTGGGACGACGGATCGCATTTCCCAACTGTTGATCGTTTGTCCTAGCGATCAAGCGCTCCACAGTTTTTGCGACGATCTGGAGACCTTCTGGCCACAACGATTCGAGCGTTTTCCGGCCCACGAATCGACACGGAACGCGGACGACCGCATCGATTTGTTGCTGGGCGAGCGTATCCGGATTCTCAACCAACTCGATTCGCCTCGGCCGCCGGCCGTTCTGGCGACGTCGATCCAAGGGCTCTTGCAAAGAGTTCCGGCACCCGGAGCATTGACGGCCGGTTCGCGGTCGATCGTCTTGGGCCAGCGGCTCGATATCGAACAACTCAAAGCGTGGTTAATCGCCGCCGGTTTCGCACATGTGTCCGCAATCGAATTGCCCGGTGATTCTCTGCGCGGCGGCATACTCGATTTGTTTGCGCCCTATTGGACTCAGCCCGTTCGGATCGAGTGCTTTGGCGACGAGATTGAATCGATTCGCCAGTTTGACATTCAAACTCAGTGCAGCGTGGCCCCGCTGGATTCGGTCGAGATTACACTGCTGGACAATGTCGCGGGGGACACCGAATCGCTGTTGTCCTTTCTCGATCCGAACTGCTTGTTGATCCTGATCGAGCCGGACGAAATCCAACGGAACGGCCGTCAGTTCTTGGAGCGACACGACGACTCGACCGCGTTGGACTCGATCGCCGACGTGCAAACTCGTTGGGCCCGATTCCGGATCGCCAGTTTACACAGGTTGGCCGCTGGCTCGTGGGACAACACGTTGCGGTTGGACGTCGAGCCACTGGAAGCGTTCCAGGGCGATTCGACAGAAGTCCGCATGCAACTCACCAGGCCTCGAACGATGGCGACGCGATCGTTGTCGTGCGAGTCGACGGTGAGATTCCGCGCCTGCAGGAAATTCTACAAGCGACCACGATCGCCGCCCGTGGCCATTTGCAGTTCGCTGTGGGCAATCTCCACGAAGATTTCCGTTGGCGGAATCAAGCGTTGATCGTGGTCGGCTGCGACCAGATGTTCCATCGCGGACAATTGCGGCGTGTTGCGAAGCGGAAACTGGGCCGTGCGATTGACAGCTTTCTCGACTTGCGTGACGGCGATCTCGTGGTGCACTTGGCGCATGGAATCGCCCGATATCGCGGCTTGAAATTGATCGAAAAATCCGGATTGTTGACCGAACATCTGGAGCTTGAGTTTCACGGTGGAACGAGAGTATTCGTCCCCGCCACAAAAATCCACTCGCTGCAAAGTATGTCGGCGGCACAAAAACTCGCCCGGTCCTGGCCAAAATCGGCGGCAAATCCTGGGTTCGGCAAAAGGAGGTCACCCAAGCCGCGATCACGGACCTGCAGCCGAGATGCTGGACGTTCAAGCTCAGCGAACGGGCCGAAACGGAATTCCCTTCGGAGCGGATACGACCTGGCAGCACGAGTTCGAGCAGAGTTTCCCCTTCCGCGAGACCGTCGATCAATTGCACGCCATCGCCGCCATCAAACAGGACATGCAAAACGTGCGGCCAATGGACCGATTGTTGTGCGGCGACGTCGGCTTCGGCAAAACCGAGGTCGCTATGCGGGCCGCGTTCAAAGCGGTCGAAAACGGCTATCAAGTCGCAGTGCTTGTACCCACAGCCGTCCTGGCGGAACAGCACTTTCGAAGTTTTTCCAGCGGATGGCGGAGTTCCCCTTCGACATCGCCGAAGCTCAGCCGCTTTAGCACATCTGACCAAATTGCTTGATGATTGGCGGCCTCAAGTCGGGTCAGATCGGACGCGGGCGATCGGAACTCATCGCCTGGTTTCAACCGATGTTCTTGAGCTCTTCACAACTTGGGGACTGGTGATCTTACTCTTTGATGAAGAGCAGCGGTTCGGCGTTCATCATAAGGGTAGCCAACTCAAAGACCCGACTGCGCTCTGACGCTCGACATTCTCACCATGTCCGCCACTCCCATTCCACGCACCTTGCACATGCTCCGCTGGTGGGCGTGCGCGATATTTCCAACTTGGAAATGCCCCCCGAAGATCGCGTCGCGATCCGAAATCCATTGCACTCGCTGGCACAACCACGCGTTGCATCCGCTCGGCGATTCTGCGGGAACTCAATCGAGGCGCTCTTAGGTCTCATTTCGTCACAATCGCGTCAACGACAATGTCGAGGCGTTGCGGCAGGAACTTCTCAAGACGTCGTGCCCGAAGCAACCATCCGCGTTGGCCGCACCAAAATGCCCGATGAAGATCTCGATGCTGTCATGACCGATTTCATCGATGCATGTTTGGTATGTTCTACTGTCGACGACGACGATTGGTCCAAAGTGCTTTAGATATCCCCAACGCCAAACCACAATGATCGTCGACTGAAGCCGACCGGTTCGGACTCTCTGAACTCCACCAAATGCGCGTCGGCTGTTTTACAAGCACTGAGCGTACTGCTACCTGTTGATTCGGCCTAACAAACACATCAGTCCCACAGCCGCGAAACCAATGAAAGCTGATCCAGACGTTCAGCGAATTGGGAGCAGGTTTTGCCATTGCCATGGTCGCGACTTGGAAGATTCGCTGTGCTCGGGAACCTGTTGGGCACCGAACAGAGCGGCCTGTATCGCTGCAGTAGGTTAATGAGAGTTGCATTTGCCAGATGTTGGAAGCGGCCGTTCGCCGCCTAAAACAAATGCCGCAGAAGATCAGCGTCCACGTCGATATCGATTTTCCTGCCCGGGATCAATTGCTTATTTGCCGGACGATTACATCCAGGATCGGCGGCAAAAAATCGACTTCTACCGCCGCATGACCCGCGTCGAACGGTTCGACGAAATCGAACAGTTGCTGATTCGAATTGGTGGACCGCTTCGGCGTCTTGCCCGTTCAACGCCTGCTGAAGCTCGCCGAGATCTAAACTGGAAGCGGCAAATCCTGGCAAATCGACACCATCTTTCTGCAAGATCGGTACTCGGCTTTCACTATCAAGACCCAGGCCCCCTAACTGGCCGACCGACATCCCGGCAAGCTGCGAATTGTCGACGACCAAAACGCCTTCCTGGCACTCAAGTCAAACTGCATCGACTCCATCGCCTGTGAGCTGTTATCAAAGTAACTCGGATCTTGATAGCGATCGCCTACAAAAGCGCCGTAGCGCTTCGGCGAAAACCTTAAATATTGCACGGAAAATAACTTCGCCCAAACAGAACCGTCGAAAACGCTATCGTCATCCTCGCGAAGGTGGGGATCCCAGATTCCCGCCTTTCGCTCCGCGAAAAACACACGTGCTTTCGCGGAGCGAAAGCCTACATGGTCAACCCCAAGATCAAGCGTTGACAAAGCACTAGAGCTTTAACCATTCATTCGCTGACCGTGTGGGAATGATAATATCATACTGACGGTGTACCGTGCCCGAGCCGGCGTTTTCTCAACATGCCATTGCTTCGAACTATTGCCGCCTGGGCTCGCCTTCAGTTGTTCGCCGCCTCCGCTTGCTGTGGGTCAAGACAAGACGCCGCCGAGGTCTCAAACAGGCGATCCGTACTTTGGTGGATTCAACTTCGGCGTCTCCGAGCCGCTCGAGTGGTTCGACAAGCCAACTGATGCAGAACAGCTTGGTTACCGCAAACGGTTCCGAGTTCACCGGCAAGCTCGGTCCAAGCTCTTCGGGAAACGGCAGAAATTAATTGTTGCGCAAGGCCGGAGGACTCCCCACTCAAAAAGTTCTCCCGCGATTCAACTTATTGAGCAAACATCGGCCATGGTGGACCATTCCTAGTGACTCGTGACCCCAAACTGCAAACTCGCGACTTGGATATGACGCGTCGACGCCACGCCGTTCTCACACACGGCAGAGCTCTCCACATTAAGTACCGGTCGGCATCGGAATGGCTGGCGGCAGCGGATCGAACCGATCCGGAACCGAGTCCACCCCAACGAATGCCGCCGACGCAAGGGTCCCAGGGCCTGGACTTGTTTCAACCGGCCCGCGTATTGGCGATTGTCGGTGCACAAACCATCTTGGCCGGCGACACGGTCGCTTTGATATTAACGAACGGATCGAGCGAGCCTCGCCCACGCTCCGGATGCGATCCTAAGGCTCAACAGCGAGAACGACAGCATCTCGCTTGCTCTACCGACTCAGATCGACAAGCGACTGCTGTATGTTGACGTGGTCAAGGGCCTGCCGCCGGAAGCCGACCTGGCTACAAAATGTTTGAGAGTATCGGCAAAAGCTTCTTGACCCGAAGAGTGCTGCCCAAATTGTGAAAAAACAGTCGTTCAATTCGGCTCTCGAATTCGATGTCTATCTTCGCAAACTCGGCGGTTCGCTCCGTCAGTTTCGTAAGCCAATCGCAGATCAGTTTGTCAAATACTTTGTGTAGCCAGAAACTCAAATCCAATTACGAGCCCACCCTCACGCTGAGATGCTGGAAGTATTACCCAACAGCATCTCACCGAATATTCGTATACCGCTGCTCGGTGTGATGGCAGCAACCGCTCATCCGGGTTATCCGCGTCCCCGACAAGACTGAGGCTCGCCGAATGATCGCCTAGGAACAAGGTCGTCTACGGTGTGTCGTTCGAAGCTTTGCGGTGCGATAACTCGCAGGCATCTCAACGCCGACAAAGACGGTCAGCAAGGGGCTGGGGTAAGAAGGCAGCTTGGCCGCCGAGGGTCTCCACAAAGCGATTTTTACGATTCCCGTCTTAACCAACTGAGTGATATCATCGAAACAGAGATCGGTCTCATTCCGCTCTAAAACACTGTGCACTATGTGGAAGTCCCCGATCTTGGTTTCGATGATATCGCTCAGTTCGTTAAAACGGGAATCGTAAAAATCGCTTTGTCAAGTTCCTCGGCGGCCAAGCTGCCTTTGTTTACCCAGCCTTGCTGACCGTCTTTGTCGGCGTTGAGATCCTGCGAGTTATCGCGCAGACCGCTTCGAACGACGCACCGTAGACGACCTTGTTACCCAACTCGGCGATCATTCGGCGAGCCTCAGTCTTGTCGGGGACTGTGGTCAAACCGGATGAGCAGTTGCTGCCATCGCGCCTTTCAGTCGGCATACGAATATTCGGTGAGGTGCTCTTGGTTAATACTTCCACATCTCAGCGTGGGTGGGCTCGTAATTGGATTTCAGTTTCTGGCTGACAAAGTATTTGACAAACTGATCCTCGATCCAGGCTTGGCTGAAACTGACGGAGCGAACCGCCGAGTTTGCGAAGATAGACATCGAATTCGAGAGCCGAATTGAACGACTGTTTTTTCAAGAATTCGGCCGGCCTCTTGGTTCTTGAAGCTTTTGCCAATACTCTCGAACATTTTGTCCCAGGTCGGCTTCCGGCGGCAGGCCCTTGACCACGTCGACGTACAGCAGTCGCTTGTCGATCTGAGTCGGTAGAGCAAGCGAGATACAGTCGTTCTCGCTGTTGAGCCTTTAGATCGCATCCGGAGCGTCAGGCGCGGCTCGCTCGATCCGTTCGTTAATATCGAACAACACTGTCGCCCACCAAGATCGGTTTGTCCGCCGACAATCGCCAATACGCGGGCCGGTTGAAACAAGTCCAGTCCCTGGGACCCTTGCGTCGGCGGCATTCGTTGGGGTAGACTCGGTTCCGAATCGGTTCGATCCGCTGCCGCCAGCCGTTCAGAGTTCAACCCGGTACTCAATGTCGGAGGAGCCCTGCCGTGTGTGAACCGCCGTGGCGTCGACACGTCATTTCCAAGTCGCGGTTTGCAGATTGGGGTCACGAGTCGCTATTAATGGTCCGCCGTGGCCGATGTTTGCTCGATCTGTTGAATCGCGGGAGAACTTTTTGAGTGGGGAGTCCGTCCGGCCTTGGCAACAATTGATTTCCCCCGTTGCCCGAAGAGCTTGGACCGAGCCTGCCGGTGAGTTGGAACCGTTTGCGGTAACCGAGCTGTTCGGCATCAGTTGGCTTGTCGAACCACGAGCGGCTGGGAGACGCCGAAGTTGAATCAGCCGAAGTACGGATCGCCTGATTCGCCCTCGGCGGCGTCTTGTCTTGACCCGCGGCAAATGCGGAGGCGGCGAACAACTAAAAGCGTCCCCAGGCGGCAATCGTTCGAAGCAATGGCATGTTGAGAAAACGCCGGCTCCGGGCACGCTCTCCGTCAGTATGATATTATCATTGGCCCGCGGTCAGCGAATGAATGGTTAAAGCTCTAGTGCTTTGTCAACGCTTGATCTTGGGGTTGACCATGTCGGCTTTCGCTCCGCGAAAGCACGTCCTTTCGCGGAGCGAAAGGCGACAATGTTGGGATCCCCACCTTCGCGAGGATGACGATAGCGTTTTCAACGGTCTGTTTGGGCGAAGTTATTTTGCGTGCGATCCTTAAGGTTTTCGCCGAAGCGCTCCGGGGCGACTTTAGGCGATCGCTAGCGCGGATTCAAGATTGCTTTGATGAGAGCTGAGCAACCGTTCGGGGGGAGGCCGGCGGACTTGAGTTCCAGGAAGGCGTTTTGGTCGTCGACGATTCGCAGTTTGCCGGGCAGTCGTTTAGCGAGCTGTTCGATTCGTCTGCGGCTCTTGATATTTGAACCCCAAGAATCGTTGTTGCAAAAAAATCGTATCGATTTGCCAAATCGCCGCTTCCAACTTGATTTCCGCCAATGCCAACAATCGATCGACCGAGGCGAACGGTCCGAAGCGGTCGACCAATTCCTCGCGCAGTTGATTGATTTCGTCGAAGCTTTCGACGCGAGTCATCCGGCGATAGAAGTCGATTTTCTGTCGCCGGTCCGGCGATGTAGTTGTCGGGCAGATAAGCGATCGCCTGGCGGAAATCGATATCGACGTGCACGGCCGATCCTCTGCGGCAGGTGCTTGAGTCGGCGAACGGCAGTTTCCAACATTTGGCAATACCAGTTCATACCCCACCGCCGCGATGTGCCCGCTCTGTTCGGTCCCCAGCATGTTTCCGGCGCCGCGAATTTCCAAGTCCCGCATGGCGATTGTGAAACCCGCCCCGAGTTCGCTGAATTCCTCGATCGCTTGCAGCCGCTTTGCGGCTGCGGGCCTGATGTGTCCGTTGCCCGCTTCCAGACAGATAGCAGTACGCTGCGATTCTTGTACCGCCCGACGCGGCCGCGCAATTGGTGCAGGTTCGGCCGAGTCCGTACCTGTCGGCCTGGTGGATGAAGATCGTGTTCGCGTTGGGGATGTCCAGCCCGCTTTCGATGATCGTCGTCGACAGCAGCACGTCGAAGCTTCCGTTGACGAACTCGTCATCACGTTCTTCGAGTTCATCGCTCGGGCATCTGCCCGTGGACGATGCCGATGCGTCGCTTCGGGGACGACGTCCTGCATCCGCTCCGCGATCGCCTGGATGTTGTAGACGCGGTTGTGCACGAAGTAGACCTGCCCGCCGCGGTTCAATTCCCGCACGATCGCGGGCGGATGAGCTCGCCGTCCCAGCGGGTGACAGCGGGTTTCGATCGCCTACCGATCTTGCGGGGCGGCGTTCAGGTTGGAAATGTCCCGTACGCCCAGCAACGACATGTGCAGCGTGCGGGGAATCGGCGTGGCGGACATCGTGAGCACGTCGACTTTCAGCCGCACCCGTCTTCAGCATCTCCTTCGCTTCGACGCCGAACCGCTGCTCTTCGTCGATGATCAACAGGCCCAGATCCTTGAACCGCGACGTCTCTTTCTGCACGAGCCGATGCGTGCCGATGACCATTCGATCGACGCCGGTTTGCCAGCCGCTCAGATCGTCGCGCATTCTGCTCGCGCTGTGCGGAACGCGACGAGTCTCGATGTTGAACGGGATACTCGGCCATCCGCTCGGGGAAACGTGCGGAAGTGCTGCTCGGCCAGCACCGTCGTCGGCACCAGCACCGCGACTTGCCGGCCGGCGTCGATCGCCTTGAACGCCGCCCGCATCGCGACTTCGGTTTTGCCGTATCCGACGTCGCCGCAGATCAACCGGTCCATCGGCCGCGCGTTTGCATGTCCTCCTTGATGTCGGCGATGGCGTGCAACTGATCGTCGGTCTCGCGTAGGGAAACGCGCCTCGAACTCCGCTGCCAGTGCGTGTCGGCTGCAAAGGCGAATCCCGTTTCGCCCCGTCCGCTGGCTTGAACGTCCAGCATTTCGGCCGCCATGTCGGTGATCGCGGCTTGGGTGACCTTCCTTTTGCCGAACCCAGGATTTGCCGCCGATTTTGGCCAGGACCGGGCGAGTTTTTGTGCCGCCGACATACTTCTGCACCAGGTCGATTTTTGTGGCGGGGACGAATACTCTCGTTCCACCGTGAAATTCAAGCTCCAGATGTTCGGTCAACAATCCGGTTTTTTCGATCAATTTCAAGCCGCGATATCGGGCGATTCCGTGCGCGAAGTGCACCACGAGTCGCCGTCACGCAAGTCGAGAAAGCTGTCGATCGCACGGCCCAGTTTCCGCTTCGCAACACGCCGCAATTGTCCGCGATGGAACATCTGGTCGCAGCCGACCACGATCAACGCTTGATTCCGCCAACGGAAACCTTCGTGGAGATTGCCCACAGCGAACTGCAAATGGCCGCGGGCGGCGATCGTGGTCGCTTGTAGAATTTCCTGCAGGCGGGAATCTCACCGTCGACTCGCGACAACGATCGCGTCGCCATCGCTCGAGGCCTGGTCGATTTGCATGCGGACTTCTGTCGAATCGCCCTGGAACGCTTCCAGTGGCTCGACGTCCAACCGCAACGTGTTGTCCCACGAGCCAGCGGCCAACCTGTGTAAACTGGCGATCCGGAATCGGGCCCAACGAGTTTGCACGTCGGCGATCGAGTCCAACGCAGTCGAGTCGTCGTGTCGCTCCAAGAACTGACGGCCGTTCCGTTGGATTTCGTCCGGCTCGATCAGGATCAACAAGCAGTTCGGATCGAGAAAGGACAACAGCGATTCGGTGTCCCCCGCGACATTGTCCAGCAGTGTAATCTCGACCGAATCCAGCGGGGCCACGCTGCGCTGAGTTTGAATGTCAAACTGGCGAATCGATTCAATCTCGTCGCCAAAGCACTCGATCCGAACGGGCTGAGTCCAATCGGGCGCAAACAAATCGAGTATGCCGCCGCGCAGAGAATTCACCGGGCAATTCGATTGCGGACACATGTGCAAAACCGGCGGCGATTAACCACGCTTTGAGTTGTTCGATATCGAGCCGCTGGCCCAAGACGATCGACCGCGAACCGGCCGTCAATGCTCCGGGTGCCGGAACTCTTTGCAAGAGCCCTTGGATCGACGTCGCCAGGACGGCCGGCGGCCGAGGCGAATCGAGTTGTTTGAGAATCCGGATACGCTCGCCCAGCAACAAATCGATGCGGTCGTCCGCGTTCCGTGTCGATTCGTGGGCCGGAAAACGCTCGAATCGTTGTGGCCAGAAGGTCTCCAGATCGTCGCAAAAACTGTCGAGCGCTTGATCGCTAGGACAAACGATCAACAGTTGGGAAATGCGATCCGTCGTCCCAGACGAGGAGCCATTTTGTTCTGCGCCGGTCGTCGCAACGGATCGAGCGCAGGGAAGTTGATCGTCAATTTCGGTCGAAGAATGCAGATGCCGAGCGTCGAGCGTCGCTCGAGCAAATGCCGCCGCCGTCAGCGCACAGAACGAACCCCAGACGGAGTCAATGACCACCGTCCGCTGACGAACCAGGTCGCCCAACGCCGATTGAAAATCCGTTTGGCTGGCAAGGAGCCCAGGCAGTTGGCGCAACCGGTCAATCGCTTTTGAATGCGGTGACACACCAACCATGTACCGCATATTCTACGCGATGCGCCGGCGCTGACGAAGTGCAATTGTCACGTACTCCCGTAGGATTAGCGGCTCATCGCAAAATGATTCGTCATCCTCGAAAAACGATACGTCATCCTCGCGAAGGCGGGGACCCAGCATGTTTTTCGGTCAGGGACTGACCGACCTACTATTGGTCGTCCGACCAAAAGCCCTCGGAAGTATAGTCCAGCGTCGGTTCGCTGGTTGACTCGATTGCTGTCGTTCTCGGCTGAATGAACGGTATCGCTTCAAGTCTCTGGGAAGTGTATGGCGGCATCGTCGGCGGATTGGCAGGCGTTTCGGTGAGTGCTGGCGACTCGACTGGCACGAACGTTGGATCGATTGCATGGGTATGATCCAACGGAGTGCCCGCGTTGCCAAACGCACGGTGGTCGAACAAATCGTTCTCGTGACGGAAGTATCGAATACCTGGCAGAAACGCTGCGGTGACGAAGAATCTTCCAGCGGACAATGCTGGCTGAAGAGCCGGACCGTAGCTCAAACCGTGTCGCTCCAGCATGACTTCTTCGAAGTACGGCCGCCGATATCTCAGATTGGCAGCTTTCCACTGAACCAGGCGTGGTGCAAAGCTGGGCCGCTGTGCGGTGGTCACCGGAACCTCGACCATTGCCGGCAGTGCATCATTCAAATTGTCGGCGGAAAGTTTGCGGTCCGGGCTCTGTTGGCTCGACGTCGGTTCCTGAAACTTGATCTCAGCCAGTGCGGAACGCGGCTGGTCGCTTGCCATTGTTTGGATTAGCTGGGCGCTCAGGAACGAGGGCGGTTCGTCGTCGGCGCTGATGACTTTTTGGGCGGTGAAGCTATTGGGATTCACTTCGAACCAGACGGTGGGTCGAGCGACAAAGGACTCATCGTTGGCCAAGGACTGCTGCCACCGAGTTGGGGCTCGCTCAACGCTTGTTCTGCTAAATCTTGAGTTGGTATCAGTTCCGCAGCGAATTTGCGGCCAGCGCGTTGTGATGAGACCGCTTCACAATCCGTTTCTGCAGCAAGTCGACGCGCGAACTGGCCGCTGGTCTCTTTAGGATCGCACGCAAAAAAACTTCCTGGTATTGTCGACCCTCTCCCTAAGCCTCTCCCGTGAGGGCGAGGATTTACGGCGAAGTTATTTTGCGTCCGATCATTAGCCGCTTCGGGCGCACGTTCGACGGCGATGCGTTCGGCGACCAGTGGTGTACGCAAATCGGCTTCGATGCCCCAGTCGTCGTTGGCTTGAAAGTAATTCTGGTCGAAGTGGGCTTTGGGTAGCTGAAAGAGTTGCCACGATGAGTTGTTTTCGGTCCATGAGTCAATTGCCCGAACGGCTCCCGGAATCGATTTTGACTGAGCTAACGCGGTAACATCGACTGCGTACGCGACGAGTGCCAGGACAACCCAAAAGTGGAACTTGAATTTGACCATTGCATCAAATCTATAGCCGATGTTTGTCGGTCAGGGACTGACTGGATCCGAGACGCAAAAGCTGAATCGGCATTTTCGTTATATTCACCCAGTCCCAGATGATCGATACAGCCGGATCTGGCGAGGTAAGCGTCCGTTTATTACGGATGTTACGGATTTGGCGATTTTGAGGGTGACTCTCAGGTGACGCCGTATCCTGCAAGCCAAACAACGACAAAGATGATTCCCATGAAGACCGTAATCCAAATCGCCGAGCGGCCGGCTTGGTTGAGAATTTCCGGCAGATGTTCATGGCGAGTCCCGCCGTATACCAGGCTAATAACAACGATCAGGGGGACGGCATACCAGATTTGGGCCGAGGCGATCGATTGGGCAATCAAAAGCGAAAACATGTTAGTCTCACGAGTTGCCAAGATCGCGGAAGCAATTTCGCGATCGTTAGTTAAAGCTCAGCTTGAGTTGCGGGTCGCCTTCTTCGGCTCCCGGATTGAGTTCTTTATACAACAGACTCGGTTGGATGTCATGGTTGTTTTGGTACTTGTCGCTGCGGTACTCGGTGATTTCACCGATGATGGTGTGATAAAAGATCTGGCAGATGGGGACGTTCGGATAAATCTTCACCGGTTGAACGGCAAACATTTCCAAAGTCCAAAATCCGCAAAAACCAACATCGCCGAAACCGGCTGTGACGTGAACGAATAGACCCAGACGTCCAATGGAACTACGGCCTTCGATCATGGGAACCAAGTTCCTCGTTTCAGTCCGCTCGGCCGTCCTACCCAGGTACAAGCGGTTCGGCTCCAAGACCATGCCCGTTTCCGGGATCACAAGCCGGCGCGTGCGGTTGACGCGCTTTCATGTCCAACACAATTTCTTCGTAGATGAGTATCTCGTCGTGGAGTGTCAGATTGTAGCTGTTCGGGTTCAGGTTCCGTCCATCGAAAGGTTCGATGATAATGTCGTGATTCAAGTTGCGTCGGATTTCTTGGCCGGTAAGAATCATCGGGAGCTACGCGTTAGGCGGTTGAGGCGGTTTCGCAATCCGAAGAGATTGGTCCGCATCGGGGATTCTTGTGATTCCCATGGCCGCTGTCAAGCATGCACTACCAGGCGTCGACGGGTCATTTGCTGTAGGTCGGGTTGTCTCCGTCCGACAAATGACGGCCAAAAATAGTGATCTCCCGTGGAATGGCCGAATTATCCCAGTGCTCGAACTGACAGCGTGTCGGGGGCATTCCCCCTCAATCCCGCGACGAACTTCTGCCGATGATAAAATGCGCCCGTCCATTCAACCGTGGCGGAAGCGTCCTCGCTTGCGCTGCGACCGACGTGTCGCCACGCGGCACTCGAAACAATTAACCACCGAGGAACTCTAAGATGCGCCGCTTGTATTTTTATTTCGTGGTTCTTTCGATCGCCGCATTGTGGTCGCCGTCGCATTTGTGGGCCCAGGGCAATGCACAAAATGGCGCGACGACCGGCGGCGTAGCGGGAGCGATTATTGGCGGGGTGATTGGTCATCAGAACGACAAAACCACTGAAGGGGTTCTGATTGGCGGTGCCGTGGGTGCTATTGCAGGGGGACTTACCGGCCGCGCCGAAGACGAACGGCTTGTGCGTGAACAATACTATCGCCAACAAATGGCCCGACAGCAGCAACTCGCGCAGGCTCGGGCGGTTTCCATGGGCGACGTCATGAATATGACTCGCAATGGGGTCGGCGATTCCGTCATCATCAATCAGATCCAAACAAATGGAGTCGATCGTCAAATCGACGTTCACGATATCATCGCACTCCACCAACAAGGAGTCAGCGAGAACGTCATCAATGCAATGCAGACAGCTCCCTTGGCCCCGCAACTGCAACCGGCTCCTCCAACCGCGTTCCTCGCGCCCTCAGCGATCGTTGCGCCGCCGACGGTGATTTTTCAACGGACTTACGTGCCGGCTCCGATTGTCCATCCAGCTCACCATTTTCCGTACCCGCATTATCATTGGCGGTAGGGAGGGCATGCACAACGCTGGTCTTTTTATTTGCTCTGCTAATGTGTAGCTGACCAGTCATGATCCCGCCGGGACAAGCCCAACGGAGATCGGATCGAATGCGGAAGTTATCCTGCGTTGGGTCCTAACAGCCGTTGAAAGAGTAGCGGAACGGCGCGAGCCGTCCGGTTGCGTCGGCATCGGCACGGCGAATTACCGGGCGGCTTGCGCCACTCCGCTTCAATAAACACTTGGCGCACACATTTTTCAACCGTCTGCAAAGCGGGATGATTCCTCACCGCTACTGGATTGCAGGTTTTTTGAATTCGAATAGATAGTTCTCTTGGAGTCCAGCGACGGCGGGCTCGGAGACGAATTCAAACCCGGCCGTCTCTATCTCGGCTCGCACCGTCTCCTTCCCGGCACGTACATGCCCCACAATCCAATCCGAGGATTTTCCCTCTTCGCGAATGAAGTCGACGACGACCAGCCGCCCACCAGGTTTAAGGGCAGCAAGAATGGACGCCAGGGTTTCGCGAGGAAACTCAAAATGGTGGTACGTGTCGCACACGAATGCGACATCGACGATTCCCCTGGGTAAATAAACCGAACGCCGCGAACACAAGACTGGCGTGATGTTTTGCAGCCCGGTTTTTTCCGCGGTTTCGTTGATATGTTGTAGAAACGCCGGCGCGATATCAACGGCGAACACGCGACCGGAAGAGCCAACCATCGGTGACATGAGCCGCGTGAACAGTCCCGTACCGGCGCCAATGTCCGCGACGGTTTGCCCCGGTTGTAAATCGATGGTCTTAAGAATCTCCGAGCGGGACGAATAGATTTCGCGGCTTTCGACTTCGAACCGATCGATCCATTGCTGTACGTCCAGATGCGGATCGAGGAACGGTGCATTTATCTCGGGGCGAGCGCCGATATCGTCCCCCTGGGGCGTTGCATCGTTGGAGCGACCGGCTTTTTCGGCTTCCTTTTGGATGTAAGCAATCGTCCGATCCTGAAGCGCCGGGTTCCTTAGGCCGACCGTTTTGGCTTCGACCAAAGCCTTGTCGAGCGGGGCTTTTTCATCGAGGACGCGATACGCCAACCAAACGGCGCCGACGCGGTTGGCCGACCCGCAATGCAACAATGTCTTGGTGTCGGCCGACTTTCGCAGAGTTTGACGGAGCGAGCCGAGAAGCTCGTCGGTCAGATCATCGGCGCCACGAAACGGAACGTTCGAGAATTCCAGGCCGGCGTCGGTGACGGCTTTTTTTTCATCCCAATTCACTTCGCCTTCGGTTCGCAACGAAATGATGCGTTGGACCCCGGCGGCTTTGATGGCCGCGATGTCATCCGCGCCGAATTGGCCGGAGAAGAAGAGATTGCCGTAAACATGGACATTTTTCGTCCCGCCCAGAGCCGCCTCGTCAACCTCGCAAGTCTGGTTGGCTGATTGGGAGGGAATGGGTTTAGGGGTTGTCTCGACGGATTGCGACCAACCCCGTTCGGTAACCGATGGGAAAATCAAAAGCGCAATGACAAGAAAAGCTTTACGTCTCATGGCAATCCCATCCACAATCTGTTGACTCGCGTGACTCAAGTCTCCGATAAGATTCCGCCCAAAATAACTTCCCGGTCTTGTTGACCCCTCACCTAACCTCTCCCGGAAGGGCGAGGATTTAGGGCGAAGTTATTTTGCGTGCGATCCTAACGATCCATCACGCTATCTTAGCAAATCAGCCGCCCGCACTGTAACGGGGTGCTCTTGCAGACCACCACAGCCAAGTTCAGCGTCCAATGAACGAATTCCATAACGAATGCGGGTGCCTGCCGAGTGAACAAAGGTAACTGTTCACGAGCCGAGGTCTGGCTCAATCCGCCCAAGGCGGATGTGCCTGACCCCCTAAAAACGTCGGCAACGCATTGACAACCTGTGAACGCTTGCCTGCCGAGTCGAGAATTGATCGCCAACTTGATATAACTGTTCGCTCGTCACCCAGATCGGAGCTTGGTATCATTTGGCACTGAGACTGCGGCCCCAGTTCCAGGTAACCGTTCGCAAGCCGGGGTCTGGCTCATTTTCAGTCGAATTGTCGGTACTCGAATGTCGCAGGCGCCGCCGAAAATGTGCCTGACCCCTGAAAACATGGGCGACGCATTGGCAACCCGTGAACGCTAACCAGTTCCGGGCATTGGGATGCAGCTTGAATGCAAGAATTTTAAGTTGGGTTCACGATGTTTGTACGCTAACGAAACGGAGGTAGCGGTTTGATCCCTCGAGAGAAACTATTTGGCAATCCGGAAAAGGCTTCTCCCCGAATCAGTCCGGACGGGAAGTACGTCTCATATCGAGCGCCGCGGGACGGGGTGATGAACGTTTGGGTGGCGAGGTTCGACCAATTGGACTCGCCGATGGCGATCACCAACGACCGCACGACGGGCATTTCAGAGTATTTCTGGGCGTACGACAACGACCACATCCTGTACTTGCAGGACGTCAACGGCAACGAAGACGATCACTTGTACGCGGTTCACAGGGAGGGGGGTGAGGCACGCGATCTGACTCCGTTGGACGGGATCAAGGCCCAGCTGATTGCGGTCTCGCCCGATTTTCCTCAGGAAGTCCTGGTGGGGATCAACGATCGCGATCAGCATTATTTCCACGATGTCTATCGAGTGAATATTCGTTCGGGCGAGACACAATTGTTGGTGCAGAACGACGGCTTCGCTGGCTTCGTCGCCGATCATCGATACAACGTTCGACTGGCACTGGCGATTACGCCGAACAGCACAATGGAGATTTATCGTGCCGACGATTCGGCCGAGCAAGGATGGACGCCGCTGATGACGATCGAATCCGAGGATTTGTTGACGACGGGTCCGGCGGGCTTTGACGATAGCGGGCAAGTCCTTTTCATGCTCGACAGCCGAGGCCGCGACACGACAGCGTTCAAGACGCTCGACCTGGTCACCGGCGATTTGAAAGTGGTGTTCGCCTCGGACCACGCCGACGTCAGTGAGATGCTGCGACATCCGACGCGGCATACGGTTCAAGCCGTGGGCTACAACTATGATCGGCCGAACTGGCATATTCTCGATGAATCGATTCGCGGCGATTTCGAGTTCTTGGCACAACTCGATCGCGGTGACTTTAGTGTCTCCAGTCGCACGCTCGACGACCAGACTTGGATCGTGTTCTATGACGCCGACAACGCGCCGATCAAGTACTATCGATACGATCGTGGCGACAAGACGGCAACATTTCTCTTTAGTAACAGGCCGGAACTGTCGGCACTGCCGTTGGCGACCATGCAACCGGTCGTGATTCGGTCACGCGACGGGCTCGAACTGGTCAGCTACCTGTCGTTGCC
The DNA here is from genome assembly GCA_963803365.1 of uncultured Planctomycetaceae bacterium. Taxonomy (GTDB): domain Bacteria; phylum Planctomycetota; class Planctomycetia; order Pirellulales; family Pirellulaceae; genus JANMEB01. The sequence goes on along the minus strand of CAWDMH010000019.1, from coordinate 112,452 downwards.
CAATGGAGCGGGCCAAGCGGGCACTAGCCGTCCGGGACAGCCTCTGCCGATGGTATTGCTCGTTCACGGCGGTCCCTGGGCGCACGACGAGTGGGGCTTCGATCCGCTCCACCAACTGTTGGCCAATCGCGGCTATGCGGTATTGTCCGTCAACTATCGCGGCTCCACCGGATTTGGCAAGCGTTTCATCAATGCGGCGAACCGAGAGTGGGCCGAAAAAATGCACGACGATCTGGTCGACGCGGTGCGCTGGGCCGTGGAACAAGGGATCGCCATTCGGGAGAAGATTGCAATCATGGGCGGCAGTTACGGCGGATACGCGGCGTTGGTCGGGTTGACGTTCACCCCGGAACTCTTCGCGTGCGGCGTCGACCTGGTGGGACCCAGCAGTTTGATCAGCTTGATGGAGAATCCCCCGCCGTATTGGATGCCGCTCATGCCGCTGATGAAGGAGCGCATGGGCGACTGGACCACCGACGAGGGCCGAAAGTTCTTGCAATCGCGATCGCCTTTGTTCCGAGTCGAACAAATCAAGCGGCCGTTGTTGATCGGCCAAGGTGCTCAAGATCCTCGCGTCAAACAGGCAGAGTCCGACCAAATCGTCGATGCGATGAAAGCCAAGCAAATCCCAGTCACGTACATGTTGTATCCGGAAGAGGGCCACGGGTTCGACCGGCCGGAAAACAACTTGTCGTTTTTCGCCGTCACGGAACATTTCCTAGCCAAACATCTTGGAGGACAAACGGAATCGGTTGGCAACGCATTCGCCGGGTCGAATGTGCAGGTGCCCGCCGGGGCCGAACAGATTCCGGGGCTCTCCGAGGCCCTTCAGAAGTGACGGCAGTTACGCTGTCGTACCCATTCGCGACGAATCGCGTGCGTCCGATGGAGCGCGTGGATGTGATGCTTGGATCAAAAGCCGAAGATGGCTTCGAGTTTCTTTGCCCGCTCATCCCAATGTTCGGCCGCTTTGGCGAAGTCGACGTCCATCATCCGCTTTCCCTCGATGGGCAATCGATGCGGTGAGCCTCGCAGTTCTTTGCTCAATGGAATTTGGGCACTGTCTCCTGCCGCGAGTTTCTGCTCGACTGGCGCTGACAAAATGAAGTCGATCAGTCGATCCACCGTGGGAGACGGCTTGCTCCCTTTGATTTTGGCCACCGTGTTGGGAATGAACAGGGTGCCCGATTCGTCGGCGCCTTGATCGGGAAAAACGATCGTCACAGGCATCCCTTGTTCGACTTCACCGAACGCGTCGTCGGTATCGGTCAACCCAAAAGCCAATTCGCCTTGAGCGACTCTCCGCGCGACCTGTTTGTTTCCCCCTTCGATGACCGCGTTTTGCTTGACGGCTTTGAAGAATTCCAGCGCCTGGTCTTCGCCCAAGCGGTCAAACAGCACAGCCGCATGTGTGGCGGTTGTGCCGAACAGCGGACGAGCCATCGCGCAGCGGCCTTGCCATTTCGCAGCGGCCAGATCGGCGACCCGAGTCGGACGCGACGCTTCGTCCGGCAACAAGTTCGTGTTCACGATCAAGATCCGGGCGCAGGCCGCAAAACCACACCACTGCCTGTCGCGGTCAACAAAACTTTCGGGAAAACTGCCGAGCCGCGCCGATTGCAGTGGCGACAACCGACCGGCATTCTGCAACCGTAGCGTGTGCAGGATTTCGTTGTTCCAAAACGCTTGACAAACCGGTGAGTCGCCTTGTTCCAGAATGGCGTTTGCCAATCCAACCGTCTTATTGGATTCCTGGTCATACTTGGCGCGGACGGTGATTCCGGTTTCTTTCTCGAACTGCTGAAAGACGGGTGCGGCGAATTCCTTGTCCAAAGCGCAGTAAACGATGACTTCGTTTTCCGACTTGCCAACGCAACCACAAATCGTCAACAAGCAAGCCAGACCGGTGAGGGATGCAACAAAACGCGAAGCAACACGGCGGGCGCGACCGATTGGCCCGCAGTGCGGGCGGTGCTCGGATGGAACGCGAATCAATTGCTTAGGATCGCACGCAAAATAACTTCCCGGTTTTGTCGACCCTCTCCCTAAGCCTCTCCCGTGAGGGCGAGGATTTACGGCGAAGTTATTTTGCGTCCGATCCTTAGTCCGCTCGTGCAAGGGCATGTTCATCACCGCCGGTTGACGTACACTAAACGAATATGCCTATCGTATCTTTTGCACGCTCGAATGCGACCCGTCAACTTGCGGCGGACGTGGGTGAAATCCACTTGGTACCGCCATTCTTGGCCGTCGTATTTCGTGGAGAGACTGCCCGATCTACAGCGAATGACTCCACTACGCATCCGACCCGCATGTGCGGCGCGCGGAGTTGGTGGTGGACCAGCGCCCAAAAATGCACCGGAATCATGATCGCGATGGCGATCGTTTTCGTTGCCGTGCCGCGACCCGCGTTCTGCCAACCGGACAAACGTGACTATCGCCACGTGACGCCTCAGTCTACAACGCCGCTACAAGTGGATCGACACCTTGTCGAAACAGAAGGAATCACAGTCCTTTCCGGGCGGCACGTTACCGTGTTTACCGACGTTCACGGTCGAAGCGACGTCGATGAATTGCCACAGGTCTTTGATCTGGCAGTTCCACAATATTGCAAGTACTTCAACATCGATCCCGAACTTGCACGGACGTGGCATGTCGACACATGCATCATCTCGGACCGGGCAAGATTTCAGCGGGCGGGCTTGTTTCCCAGCGACATGCCGCAGTTCCTTGCCGGGTTTCAACGCGGTGGCCAAACCTGGATATACGATCAGCCGCCGCCGTACTACGTTCGGCATTTGTTGTTGCACGAGGGAACGCACGCCTTCATGTTGCATTTTTTGGGTGCGACTGGACCACCCTGGTACAGCGAAGGGATGGCGGAACTCGTCGCCCTCAATCGTTGGCGGGATGGCAAGTTGACGTTGGCCTACAACGTTCAGTCACGAGATGATGTGCCGGACTGGGGGAGAGTCCGGCTACTTAGAGACGCGGTCGACGCAGGTCAATCTCGGTCGCTGCGCGACGTTCTCTCGATCGAATCAACCGCATTTCGCCAAGTCGATTCGTACGCCTGGGCTTGGGCCGCCTGCGAATTCCTTTCGAAACATCCGTTGTCGGCCGAAGTCTTTCGGCAGCTTCCCGATCGTGTATCGGAGTCACCGGAACGATTCAACCAGGCGTTGACCGATTCATTGAACTCCGTTTGGGACCAGTTGGAGTTCGAGTGGTCGTTATTCCTGGACGAAATCGACTACGGTTTTGACGTCCGGGCAATGGCTCTGCGGAAGGTCGGCAATCCGAGCGATGCGGCTAATCAAACACAGACGTTGGACGTAAGCAGCCAGTTTGGATGGCAGCTGACGTCGATCTCGTTGCGATCTGGCCAACGCGTTTCGCTGACGTCCGACGGGGAGTTCCAAATTGCCAACGACGGCGTGCCTTGGCCGTCACGGGCTAACGGTGTAACGATTGAGTATCACCAGGGCAAGCCGATCGGGCGAATGATTGCGGCTGTTTTCCCCAACGACTTTGCCGCGACTCGATCCAGCACGCTTGAGGTGTTCGACGTCGGCGAACACAATGTCATTCAAGCATCCTCCGACGGCGTATTGGCACTTCGAATCAACGACAGTCCTGCCAAACTGGGTGACAACGTGGGGGGCGTTCAAGTCACGATTGGACCGGTCCGTTGATCCGCCGCTGTCCGAATCACGCTTGACCTGGAGCCCATGCAATTCTGTTGACGATTGAATTTCAAACGATGGACTAACTCATGAGCCATTTGGACGCGCAAGATCCCGAAATCTCGAAATTGATCGTCGACGAAGCTAACCGCCAGCTAGACGGCTTGGAGTTGATTGCCAGCGAAAACTACACCAGCCCGGCTGTGATGGAAGCCGTCGGTAGTGTTTTGACAAACAAATACGCTGAAGGCATCCCGGGCCGCCGATATTATGGTGGCTGTGAATTCGTCGATCAGATCGAGAATCTGGCCCGTGACCGGGCGACTCAACTGTTCGGGGCAGAATACGCCAACGTGCAACCCCACAGTGGCTCGCAGGCGAATCAGGCGGTGTATTTTGCCGCCTTGCAACCAGGCGACGTCGTGCTGGGACTCGACTTGGCGCACGGCGGCCACCTATCACACGGCATGCGATTGAATGTGTCGGGCAAGCTTTACAAGTTTTTTCATTACGGCGTTACGTCGGACACACATCGGATTGATTTTGACCAAGTCGCGCGGCTAGCGAGGACGCATAAGCCAAAGATGATCGTCGCGGGCGCCAGCTCTTACCCGCGCGAGATTCCTCACGCGAAGTTCCGCGAGATTTGCGACGAAGTCGGCGCCATCCTGTTTGTCGACATGGCACATTACGCCGGTTTGGTCGCGGCGGGCTTGCACGACAATCCGGTGACCGTGGCCGACTATGTGGCCACCACGACCCACAAAACCTTGCGGGGGCCGCGGGCCGGTCTGATTCTTTGTCGCAAACAGTATGCGAAGCAGATCAACAGCAGCGTGTTTCCTGGACTTCAAGGCGGACCGCTGATGCATGTGATCGCCGGCAAAGCGGTTTGTCTGGCGGAGGCTTCTCGGCCTGAGTTTCGTACGTACGCGCAACAAGTTATCGATAACGCCCGGCAACTGGCGGACAGCTTGGCCGCCGGTGGCGTGCGTTTGATCAGCGGCGGGACCGACAATCACTTGATCTTGGCCGACGTAACGCCCTTGGGAATCACCGGTAAGATCGCCGAGGAGACGCTCGACCACTGCGGCATCACGGTCAACAAGAACATGATTCCGTTCGACCAGCGAAAGCCGCTCGACCCCAGCGGCATACGGCTTGGGACCCCTGCCTTGACGACTCGCGGCATGGGAACGTCCGACATGCAGCAGATTGCCGGCTGGATTATCGAAGTCCTTCACCGGCCCGATGATCAGTCGCTGCTGTCGACGATTCGCAGTGAGGTCAATTCGTTCTGCAGTGCTTTCCCCGTGCCAGGCGTAAACATCGTCGTCTAAGAACTTGCTCCAGTTTTTTGGACGTTGCTAACTATTCTTCGGGCGGCAACGTCCGTTGGAACTCCGTGTCGCCAACTTCGGTTTGCAAGCGGACGAGTTCGGCGTACAGTCGCTGACGCGCCTGCCGGTATCCGGCATCGTTGAGGAACGAGTGCGTCTCCTCGGGGTCGGCTTTTAGATCCAAGAGTTCCCATTCGTTGATGTCTTTTTCGCCGCTCGCCTTGGGTGACTTGTAATAGCAAACCAGCTTGTGTTGGTCGGTCACGACGCCGAAATGGGCTGGGACGCTGTGGACCGTCGTTTCGTAGTAATGGTAATAGAACGATTTCCGCCAGTCCTCAGGAACGTGCTGCCGCAAAAGTGGGATCAGCGATCGGCCTTGCATGCCTGGATATGCCTGGACATGGGCGATGTCCAGAAACGTCTCGGCAAAATCGAGATTGGACACGATCCGATTGCACGTGGATCCAGGCTCGGTCACGCCGGGCCAGCGAACCAACAGCGGCGTTCGCAGTGACTGTTCGAAGATCCACCGTTTGTCGAACCAACCGTGTTCACCCAAGTAAAAGCCTTGATCCGAAGAGTAGACGACCACGGTGTTTTCCGAAAGTTTCAGAGCATCCAATTCGTCGAGCAATCGCCCAATGTTGTCGTCGACCGATGCGATACACCGCAAGTAGTCTTTGATGAATCGTTGATATTTCCAGCGAGTCAGCGCGTCGCCGGACAGGTTGGCCTTGTCGAATGCTCGGTTGCGCGGATTGTAGGCGGCTTCCCAAATGGCGCGTTGTTCCGGCGTGTAGGAGCTGAAGAATTGGTTTCGCACCTTTTCATCCGTGGCTCCCTCGGTGAAATACTTCAGGTCAAACCCCATGCGCATGTTGCGGGCGATCATCATCGCCTGGTCCTTAATCACGTCGGGGCGATCGTGGTAGTCGTCGAATAGGGTTGTCGGTTCGGGCAAGTCGTCTGCGAAGTCGTTCAAGTGTGCCGGTCCAGGCTGCCATTCGCGATGAGGTGCTTTTTGATGCACCATCAACAGAAACGGCTTCCGGGCCTGGCGGGTATTCCGCAGCCACTCGAGCGCTTTATCGGCAATCACATCGGTCACGTATCCGTCGACGGTTTGTTTGCCGTCGGGCCCCAAAAAAATCGGGTTGTAATAGCGGCCTTGGCCGGGCAGCACCGACCAGGTGTCAAAGCCGACTGGATCGGACTCCAAATGCCACTTGCCGAAAATCGCGGTCTGATAACCCGATTGCTGAAGCTGCTTGACAAACGTGTCTTGGCTCGAATCAAAGCGGCTTGCGTTGTCCCGAAAGCCGTTGACGTGCGAATACTTTCCGGTCAAAACCACCGCTCGCGACGGACCGCATATCGAGTTAGTCACTAGGCAGCGGTCGAAGCGCATGCCCTCTTTGGCGATCCGGTCGATATTCGGTGTTTGAATCAACTTGGAGCCATACGCGCTAATCGCCTGATAGGCATGATCGTCGGCGAATATGAAAACGATGTTCGGACGAGTATCTTGCGCCGCAACTTGACCGGGTCCGTCAACGATCGCGGCGGCGGCCGTCAACGCCGTCCAAATGACGATCCAGGCGTTCGGTTTCCAACAACGTCCCCAGTTCATGGTTCACCTCCCGATCGATTGTGAAATGGTCCATGCCGCTGATTGTAACTGTTCACGAGCCGGGGTCTGGCTCAATCCACCCAAGCCGGATGTGCCTTGGGATCGGACGCAAAATAACTTCGCCGTAAATCCTCGCCCTCACGGGAAAGGCCTAGGGAGAGGGTCGACAAAACCGGGAAGTTATTTTGCGTGCGATCCTGACCCCCTGAAAACGTGGGCGACGCATTCGCAACCCGTGAACACTTACCCGCTGATTGTACCTGAAAATCCCACACGATGTGATCGAACCGCAAAACCGGTCGCGACGATCGTACCGACTCTCCTCGGATTGCTAGTGAGATTTGCAGCGATTGCGCAAGGCGGAGCGTTGCCACCAAAGAGACACGGCGGTTCGCGACGAACATAGAATCGTTTGGAAAACTTCACGCTTCCGCGCGGGAACATCGGTCTCGCTATTAGTGCCATGATGGCTCGATCATCGATTCGCATCGGCAGCTTTTTCTTGATGATGGGTTGGATCGCCATACGGCTTCACGCGGTTCAAGTCACCGATCTGGTCCCGATCAATCCAGTGGCGGAACAAGGTCAGCGCCGCGACGTCCTGGTCGGCTTTGGCCGTCGAGTCCAAGACGAGCAACTGCCCCCGCCCAAGCAAGGGGTTAGTGATTCGGCGCAATCCTTGGAGGACATTTCTCCCAAACGGACCTCGGCAGACGCCGGTTTGGACGGCGAAGAAATTCGACAACGGTACCCCGACGGAAAGACTCAGGTTCTGCGACACGTCCGTCAAGACGCCGACGGCAACTTCGTCAATCACGGTTCATGGAAACTGTACAACCGTCGCGGACAGGTGATGGCCGAAGGAAACTATGTCGATGGATTGATGGATGGCACCTGGAGTCGTTGGCATGCGGATGACGACCCCAGGATTCGGGAGCTATGTCAAACGAACGTCCGTACCGGACCCTATCTTTCCGTCGCCACGTTTGTTCACGGCAAGCTCGATGGCTCTTGGATCATCTACGACCGAAATCGCCAGAAGATTCTTGAAATTCATTATCTCGATGGCGTTCGACATGGACCCGCGACGTGGTGGCACGCCAATGGGCAACCGATTCGAGAGATGCGGTTCGATCACGGTCTAATAGACGGCCAATTGGTAGAGTATGACGCCAACAATCGCCCCGTCAAACAGACGACCTTCATCCGGGGCCGCCGCGTCTATCCGCAAGTGACGTGGTACGCGGACAAGAGAAAGCAGACGGAAGACTTTTACCTGGATGCTCAACTTGTCATCGATGGGGATGACGATTGGTGGAACGCAATGCCCGCTTCGTACACATCGGTTGGCACGTCGGTGCGACAGGGCGCTGCTCAAGCTTGGTATTCCAACGGACAACTTCATATGTCAGGCCAATACCGTGACGGCCAACGAGACGGAACGTTTACTTGGTGGCATCCGAACGGCCAAAAGCAATTAGTCGCCCAGTACGTAGCAGGAAACAAAGCCGGGGTCTGGACGTGGTGGCACGCCAACGGAATCCAGTCCGTTCAGGGTTCATACAAGGATGACTTTCCGGACGGAGAATGGGTCTATTGGAACGAGGATGGAAAAGTGTTGCGACGTGGGGCGGCGGGCAGCGACGCGCTTGAAGTCGAGCCACAAACATTTGAGGTCGAACAGACGCTTCACGCCCCGCTCGACAATCAGCCGCCATTAGAGGAGATCGCGCCCCCAGATGCCGACGAGCCAAAATTGGAAAATCGGCCATAGGATTCGCGTCTTTCAAGACCCGACGTCAACGGTCGTCGCAATCACTTCTCGCCCGGCGAACCTGAATATGTGAATGGTCAACCACAATGTCGGTTCCATTCATAACCCATGAGAACAATCTCGACCGGATGATGTATCCGGGATCGGTTTCTCGGTTTCGTTGACGGACGTCGGCCCTGCAAAGTACAATGCCAACTCGAAGCGGCTGAAGTTATTCGCAGTTGGTGTTTGGCATGCCTTTCTTGACAACCGAAGATACCGACAATGCAATCCGGAAGATTGCGATCGACGGTCCGGAAATCGTCCTCGGCCGCCATCCCGATTGCGAGATCATTATCGACGAAGGCGCGGTGAGTCGTCGCCATGCGAGGATTTTTCGCGAAGGCGACAGTTATCTGGTCGAAGACTTACAAAGCCGCAATGGAACCGAAGTCAACAACCGAGCCATTCATCAGCCCATGCGGCTTTTTGATGGCGATCAAATCGGCATCTGCGATCAGTTTTTCACCTTCCACATCGACGAAGTTTCTGGGCTTTCGAAACCTCGTATCACCGCCGTGGAGCGCGGGAGCAAGCGAAGTGGCGACTCCGTTCAATTCGACGACCATTCCGTCGACGTCGGCTCGTTCGTCGCGCAATTGGAGCTGTCGTCGCATCACAGCTCGATCGATCAGGCGTTTGCCATCACGCCTCAACAACGGCTCAATACAGTGGTCAATGTTAGCCGAGCGCTCAGCAAAGCGGTTGGGATGGAGAACATCTGCCAACAGATCCTGCAGTGCCTGTTCCAGCTATTTGTACAAGTCGACCGCGGGTTCGTCGTACTCCGCGACGGAAAAGGGAATTTAAACTCCGTCGCGGTCGAAGTCCGCAATCCCCAGGATGACGAGCTGATTCGTGTCAGCCGTACGATCGTCGACTACGTGCTCGAGCAAAAGCAAGCCGTGCTCAGTGCCGATGCCGGCACCGACGAGCGGTTTGACATGAGCCAAAGCGTGGCTGATTTTCGCATCCGCTCGTTGATGTGTGCGCCGCTGCTCAACTCCGACGGAAACTCAGTGGGAGTCATCGAACTCGATACGTTGCGACGTACGATCGGTTTCAGCGACCAGGACTTGGAGATCCTCTCCGTCGTGGCCATGCAGGCCAGTTTGGCAATCGACAATGAAAACCTGTACCACGTCGCGGAATCCCAACGAAAAATGGAACGCGATCTCGAGTTGGCACACGAAGTGCAGCATGGGTTGCTTCCCCACACGCGCCCTCAAATCCCCGGCTACCAGTTTTACGACTACTACAGGCCAGCGCAAAAAGTCGGAGGTGACTACTACGACTATGTCGTCCTCAAAGACGGGCGTATCGCCGTCATCGTTGCCGATGTCGTAGGTCACGGCATCGCCGCAGCTTTGATGATGGCCAAGTTGGCCGCCGAAGTCCGGTTTGCCATCGCCACCGAACCCAATCCCGCCGAAGCAGTTGCCAACGTTAACCGGGCCATTGGTGGTTTAGACTTGGATCGGTTCGTCACCTTGGTCGTGGCGATGCTTGACTTGACCACCGACAGCGTCTCCATCATTAATGCAGGCCATATGCAGCCTATCATTCGCCGCGCCGACGGGACTTGCAGCGAGCCAGGTTCCAACTTCTCATCACTGCCGATCGGCATCGACCCGGACATCTCCTTCACTCCTTTCGCCACCCACTTGAACAGCGGCGATTCCGTCGTCCTGTACACCGACGGGGTTTCAGAATGCGCCGACGAGAATGAAAAGATGTTTGGCGTCAGTCGCGTCCGAGAACTCGTGGAAGCCGTCTCGTCGTCGGCGCCGGCCGAAATCGGCGGGCGAATTATCCGCGAAGTCAAAGCCTACGTCGGCAATGCACCGCAACTCGACGATATTTGCCTCGTCTGCTTCGGCAAGACGTAATCAATGGATCGAAGATCGATTGCAACAGCTGGCCGACAGCTTCAGCATTGCGGTCGGAGGGTTTGCCATCTTGGATAAACACCTGCACGTGCTGTGTCGGCTGGACCCGGACCAGGCCCAGAGCGGGAGCGGCCCCGAGGTGCTGCGACGCTGGATGGCGGTCTATCCGCCCCCCCAACCTCACTCCCCAACTGGCTCCGATGTCGACCTAACACACGCGTCGACCGAATGGAACGGTGGGGCGGGACGCATTTGTCGTGGGACGCGACTGGATTCGGAGTGCGCTCGCCGGATTCTCTCGCTGACCGGAACAGTTTAACGCCGGGCGAGCATTCTGCTGTCACTTTGGCGGTCGTTCAAAGTCGTTTTTTTGCGAAGACCGATAAAATCCAAAAAATCCGATCGCCGAAGACCGATATCATTCGAAAGAAATATCTGACTTCAATCGTGCGCTGTTTTTCGCCAGCCCGATCCGAACCAGATCATTCGCTTGGCGGCCCGCCGTCAATAAACGTTCCGGATTTTCGAAGTATTCGAACCCGAACCACATTCTGGAGTACTTGAAGTCAATCGAGCGGATCGCGACCCAGACAGCAGCGAACCGACCAGATGGCTTTAAAGACGTCTGTTTCAATCAGGAGGGAAGAAATGCGTCGTTATTGCCTAATCATGGCGATGGCTATCATGGTTGCCGCTGCCCAGTCGGTATCGGCGGACGACAACCAGATCGCCCAGCACATCGTGCAAAAGCTCAAAATCGAACAACAACGGGGCAACCTGAAGGGCTTCCACGTCGACCTTCGCGTCGATCAGGGAACCGTCTGGTTCAAGGGCTATGTCGCCAACGAAGCCCAAGAGCAGTTGATCTTGCGAACTGCCCAACAAGCCGGATTCTTGGGAGTGGTCCAAGTGGTGGACGATATCGACGTCCGAGGTACCACGGCGATGGCTCCGGTCCAGTCCAATTCCAATACGTTGATTCCGGCCCGCGAGTCGTACGGCCGACAGCCAGCCCTGCCCGTCTCGTACAACCAGGACGCAACGCCGCGACCGGTTGGTCCCACCGCCATTTCCCAAGCGCCCGTGGCGATGGCTCAGCAGATGGGGAACCCAATGCCAGTCGCTCAAGTTGCTTACAACGGTGGCGTTGGCGTGACTGCCGACAATCCGCAATTGCCCGGCTACGCTTGGCCATCCTACGCCGCGGCGCCGAACTACGCCGCGGTCACCTATCCGAGACAATACTCGGCATCAGCCTGGCCGTACATTGGTCCGTTCTATCCATACCCACAGGTCCCCTTGGGATGGCGCAAAGTCACCTTGGAATGGGACGATGGCTGGTGGTTCCTGGACTTCAACGATCGCCGTAGATAATCGTCGGAGCCGCTGGGCTTATTGACAAACCTAGATCGCATTCAACCTCTGCCCTTGTTCGCCTCGAGCGAGCAAGGGTTTTTTTTTGCGATGGACTGACTGGAGCCGTCAACGGCCCTCAACGACACGTCGTAAGGAAATTCCACGAGGGACGACCATCGTTAGCCCTCATAAGGAGGAACGAGACTGCACTACCCGCAGCAAATGACTCACTACGCAACGCGACTCGAATGTCATTGTAAGGATCGGACGCAACATAACTTCGCCGTAAATCCTCGCCCTCACGGGAGAGGCTTAGGGAGAGGGTCGACAAAACCGGGAAGTTATTTTGCGTGCGATCCTAAGGCGATTCCCACCGAGCTCAGAAATGGTGCGGCGGTTTTTTTGAATTGTCCATCCGAGATCAATTCTTGAGCCGAGTCAAACACGCGGTGAACCGTACCCGATGGATCGCAGCCATCCCACCAGCACTTACCATCGGCGGATTGAAAGACTTGCACCAAAGTTGCGTCGAGCCGCACGACGATGCGCACGGAGTTGTCGGGCCATAACCCAACCAGCAACCAATGATTGGATTCGTCGGACTCGGAAACCTGAATGATGTAGACGTCGCTCTTGCTCGATTTGCGTTCTCCGTTCGAAATCCGGCCCCAAGGGTCTGGCAGGTAGCCTTCATCGACTTCCAGCGTGGCGAAAATCGATTTGTTTTCGAGGGTCATATTTCGGTGTTGCGGTCCCGACCGATTGTTCCATTGAATTTGGCGCTGGATCATAACGACGCGGTCGTCCGCTGACTTGTCGGGCAGTTCGTCAGCAAGTCGTTGCATCAACAATTGGGGATAGTCGATGTTCTTAATTGATTCGTCGTCGATTGCCCGCCAACTCGGGGGCAAATGATTTTGTTCCATAAATGCTTTGAGATCGCCGGCCAACTGGGAAACGGATCGATTGTTGAACAGACCAGCCCAGTACTTTCGGTCCAATCGGATCGAGCCCGATTCAATCATCAACGGTAACAACACGCGAAACTTCTCGCTCAACTTGGCCAACGTACAATCGACCGGTTCCAGTTTCGGCGGTTTCGCGTTCGGGTCAAACACCGGCTTCTCGGGTGGTTGTGGAGACTTACCATGTTCGTTCAACCACGCGAGCCAGGCCCGTCGATCCGATCCCAACGCGGCGCCGGTTAGGCGATCCAAGCGCTCGAACAAGTGTGCCTGGAGGACCGGCGCCAAACTCTTCTTCTTGATCCAGTCGGGCAGTTGCTTCCACCGATCGATCAATTCATCGGGTGGCGACTGGGCGGGCGGCTCGTCGAGTTGTCCGATTAACCAAAACAAATACGCCGGATCATCGGTCAGTTTTTTGTCTACGGCATAGTTGAACGATTCGAGTTCATCATCGGACAGCGCAGCGGCCAGCACGGTGCGCAAGCGGCGAGCTACCTCGGCGTTCACGTTGGCTTTGGTAAACTCGACGGCGATCGCGTGAACATGTTCTTTCGCGTTCTTGATCAATCGATTCGTCGCAACTTCACGCGTCTCAAATTTGGGCGAATTCAAATCCACTAAGGCTTCGTTGAATTCCGCATCATCATCCGTCGACCAAAGTTGTTGCAACACGAAATTGCGGACGGTGGACGAATAGCTTGAATTGATCTTGTACACCCCCCAAGCGCGCAGCTGCGGATCCACCGTTGTTGAGACCAGGTCGGGAGATTCCTTCACCAACTCGCCAAAGCTCTTGGCGCCCGCCGAAACAATCCCATCGTCGTCGATGGCAACGACGCTGAATTGGCCGTCTTCCGATTGGTCCACCAGCAACAAATCGTTCGTTTGTTTTTGCAAGGCTTGCAGCGAGAACAAACCCTTGTCGTTACCGCGCACGTGACACCGCCAACCATCGTCGCTCAGTTGAACGATTCTCAAGTCAAGCTGTGGGTCCACGTCACCACGCAGGTTCTGGTAGGGGTCCCCATAACTCGCCTGGACGGCGATCGAGCCCGTCGTGGCTGAAGTCATCCAAAAATTAGAGCCGCTACTCATCGAACTGCCACCCTGGCCGGCCATACTGCGAAGGGCGTCCGCGGCCTCATTGGAACTGTGGCAGATGTCCGGTTTGAGCTGGTCCGTGACCAGCTTGAGTTGGACGATTTTCCCCAGCCCCACGCGAATTTTTTCGGGGACTTTTGGGTTCGATTCTGCAATTTGCCGGGAGGACGCAAATCCCTGTGCCGCTAAAACGAGAACCAGCAGGAGTGCGTGCCACCACTGATGGATCGTCATCGGTATCTGCGAAGGGAGTACGGCATGCAAACGCTCCAATCGAGACAACACAACGGTTCCTCTCCGAACATTCAATGTTGGCGGCAGCGGCGTCGTTGCGCCGGACGCAAGTTTACAATATAAACAATTTTTGCGTGGACGGCGAAATTCGTGGCACAATTCATGTTGCTCGACGTATCAAATCGGTTGGACAAAAGACGGCCACATCGTTGACCAGTCTTTGTCGGGCAGAGACTGCCCGACCCACAGTGAATGCCCCCACGACCGCGCTCCAGTATTCGAATGGGTTTTACACCGGCGTTACAACCGCGCAAAACGCCCGTCGAGTAGAATGTTATTCACAAGGCCACATTGACTGGAAACAAGATGACTGCGCGCACGATCTTGACCATCGAGGACGACGAAGCCATTCGGCGGGGCATCTGCGATGCGCTCACCTACTTTGGCTATAAAGTCCTTCAAGCAGGTAATGGCCGCACCGGGATGGATTTGGCGGTTTCAGCGGACTACGAGCTACTATTGCTCGATCTGGCATTACCCCAGGTCACGGGGCTGGAGATTCTGCGACGCGTGCGGCGGACAAGGCCCACGCTGCCGATCATCATATTGACGGCCAAAGGCAATGAGGACGATCGGGTCGCCGGATTAAACGCCGGTGCGGACGATTACGTGGTCAAACCGTTCAGCGTGAAGGAACTGGCGGCGCGTGTGGAAGCGGTTCTGCGACGCTCGCCCGAACGGCCCGTCGATCTGCAAGAAGTGGCGATTCCCGGTGGCACCGCCGACTTTGCCCGCCGCGAACTGCGATTCTCCGACCAAGATCGCATCGAGCTTTCCCAGCGCGAAGCCGAACTGTTGAGGTATCTCGTGTGCAACAGCAACCGGGCAATCGCCCGCGACGAATTATTGAGTAATGTTTGGCGGATCAACGCCAAAGGCCTGCCGACGCGCACGATCGACATGCACATCGTTCGGCTGCGCAGAAGCTGCGCGACGATCCGAACCAACCGAAAGTCTTGATCACCGTCCGCGGAAAAGGCTACATGTTCGCCAGCTGCCCATCATGAAACGACCTTGGCAAATCTGGAGCCTGTACGGACTTTGTGTCGCCGCCGTGATTCCTGCGATGGTGTGGCTGACCGTCACGACGCTCCGCCTTGACCGGGCGCGCGAGATCGATCGGCAGGAAACCGAGCTTGCCCGTCGGTACGCCGAATTGCAGGAGCGAATCAACAGTGCGCTGTGGCGGATGGATTGGATTCTGATTCCCGTCGTCGCGCAAGAGGCCGCCCGACCAAGTTACATGTACCAGTCGTTCTATCAAGCGAGCGAGTCCAAGTTGCAGGAAGCCGCGACGCAGTCGCCGATGGGGCTGCGTCCATCACCGATTCTCTTGCAGCCATCGGAATTCATCAAACTTCACTTCCAAATTGACGCCGACAATCAATTTGGCTCGCCGCAAGTTCCCCAAGGCGATCAACGGACCATTGCTAACCACGATTGCGGAATCACGACCGATACGCTGACGGACAATCTCAAACTGATTCAGGGATGCGAAAGCGTTTTTTCGTACCAGCAACTCGCGGCGGTCTGCTCGCCCGCATCGCTGCCGAAAGTGGATTTGGCACTAGCCGATTGGCAAAATGAGCGGTTGAACCAGCAAACCGCATTGAACTACCGGGATGAAGAAGCGCCAAAAATGGTGGACAACGACCAGTATTCACCCCAAACCGACAAGCTTCGTCCATCGGGATCACCGCAGCAACAACCGATCTCGGTCGAACAACGCCAACGCAGCGACGACCGCACGATCGAGGAATTCGGCCAGCGCGGCAAGGCGATGCAAGCCTATGCCTACGGGCAGCTTGCACAAAACCAAGTGGCGCCGTCGTCGATCGTGACTCCGTTAGTGCGCATGGGCGTAATGCGTTCGGTGTGGGTGGGCGACCGCCTGATTCTGGTTCGGAAAGTCATCTCCGGGAATCAGTCGATCGTCCAAGGCTGTTGGTTGGATTGGGACAAGATTCGAAGCGTACTTACCGCCGAGGTCGACGAGTTGCTGCCGGAGCTTGAGCTGTTGCCGATCCAACCCGATCAGCAACTGGACAGTTCTGTTCCGCGGCTGGCGACGTTGCCGGTGCAGTTAGTGGTCGACTCGCCCAAGCTGATGGCCAACCTGGCGATCAAGCCGCTGAATACGGCGGTTCGTCAACCGATTTCGGGTCTTCGCTTATCGTTGTTATTAGCCTGGATCGGTCTGGCAGCGGGGCTGTTGGCAATCGCTTTGTTGTTAGGTGGCGTCGTTCGATTGAGCGAGCGGAAAGGTGCGTTCGTTTCAGCCGTGACGCATGAATTGCGGACTCCGCTGACTACATTTCGGATGTACGCGGAGATGTTGGCGGAAAAGATGGTTCCGTCTGAAGAACAACGACTTCTTTATGCAAGGACGATGAAAAAGGAAGCCGACCGCCTCGGACACCTGGTTGAAAACGTCTTGCAGTTTGCTCGGCTGGAGCATCGCTCGAATCGCCAGTGGCTGGCCGAAATCACAGTGCATGACTTAGTCGAGCGTTGCGAAGCGCGGCTTCGCGAGCGCACTCAACAAGATGGCTGGTCGCTCCATTTGCAAGTCGATGCGGAAGCGAATCAAGCGGTACTGATCACGGTTCCCAGTTCCGTGGAACAGATTCTGTTCAACCTGGTCGAGAACGCATGCAAGTACGCTCGCCCCTGCGAGCGACCCCAAGTCGATCTGTTGGTGCAGCGAAAGGCACGCCGAGTTCGATTTACCGTCCGCGACTACGGTCCTGGAATCGTCGGCCAGCAGCGGCGACGGCTGTTTCGAGCTTTCTGCAAATCGGATCAAGAGGCGGCCAACACGGCGCAGGGTGTCGGACTCGGGTTGGCACTTTGTCGGCGGATGGCCCAGGATCTCGGCGGCAAGCTATGGCTTTCCGCGGAAACCTCCGGCCCTGGGGCGGCGTTTGTGCTGCAGTTTAAACTTCAACGTGTCATCCCGTCTTGAGGCGGTTTTCAATTCGGTCCACGGCGTGGCTGGCCGAGCACAAAACGCAGGCGGCGATCGGAATTCGCTCGTCACTCGACAGCCAAGCGCTGACTTTCTTCTGAGCTGAGATAACGGTGCTATGACTTCGGCCACCGTAGTGTTGGCCGATATCGGAGTAGGGCGCTCCGATGTACTTGCGCCCAGCCACATCGCTAAATTTCGGGCGGTATTGATCTTCTGGCCGCGTTTGGTCGACTTCAAGTCATCGGCTGCGACACCACACACTTCGCAGACCGCGTGCTCAATTTTCGCGAGCGAGACCGGACGACGATGGTTGTAAAGCAAATCATCCAAGATTTTTTCCACACTTTGCCACGTGGAAATGTCGACGCCAGACAGCGCGGCAGCGTGTAAACGCACC
The DNA here is from genome assembly GCA_963803365.1 of uncultured Planctomycetaceae bacterium. GTDB lineage: Bacteria > Planctomycetota > Planctomycetia > Pirellulales > Pirellulaceae > JANMEB01. The sequence goes on along the minus strand of CAWDMH010000019.1, from coordinate 95,004 downwards.
ACCGCGCCGCGCAATTGGCGAACGTCATTGTCGAAATGGCGCGCGATGCTTTTGAGAATGGGCTTGGCGACTGTGCAGTCTCGCTCGCGGCAAATCGACTGCAAGATCTTGGTCCGCCCCGCTTCGTCTGGGTAGTTGAGTTTGCAAACCAGGCCGCTTTGCAATCGGTTGATCAACTCCGGTTCGAACAGCGAGAGTTCTTGCGGCGGGCGGTCGGCGGCAAAAATGATTTGTCGCCCCTGACTCAACATCGAATCGATCGTATATTGCAGTTCCACCAATGTCGCTCGCTTGTTGCTGAAGAACTGAACGTCGTCGATCGCCAAAACATCGAGATGCCGGAATTTCTGGCGAAAGCTCGGCACGCCGCGTCCCCGAATCGCCTCGACAAAAAACGTCGTGAACTGTTCGGCGGAAACGTAAACTCGGCGACGAAACTGCGTGGATGACCGATTGGGCTTCGCCAAATTCGTGAGCAGCTCCGTTTTTCCGCAGCCTAACGGGCCGTGCAAATACAACGGCGTAATCGCGCCGGGACGTTCGATGATTTGCTTCACCGCCGTTTCAGCCAGAGAGTTGTCGCGCCCAAAATGGAATGTCATTCGCGGCAAATGGCTGGCGGAATTGGCAGCGGGCGGTGCGCCTGCGTCCTTGATGTGATCGACCGGTCCGCCCATTCGGTCGCCTGATGAGGCGTTTTTCAAAGGGCTTGATTTCACCGAGTCCGAACTGGTCTTGCCGTTTTTGCTTTCCCAACATGCTGGCGACGAATCTGTAGGTGGTTTCGTCACTACCGTGGGCCGGAAGACGACCCCGTTGGCGATCGATTGAAACTGCGATGCCAGTCGATTCAAGTCGGCGGCAAATTGAGCGCGAATTCGATCCAGCAAGAAGGCATCCGACTGCACCACCAATTGCTGGTTTTCGATGGAAAGACATCGAGGCGAATTGAACCACAATTCAAATCGTTCGCTGCCGATATTCGCTGCGAGGGCGTGCTGAATCGGCGTGATATCCGTAATGGGTGCTGTCACGTCCTGCTGCATCCTGTGCGCACCGCGACCCCGACAGTCCAATAGGTCGCCGATTGTAGAACCAATCGGCTTTCGTCCAAGCTTCGAGGTAGAGAGGCGGTTGTATTTCTAGTTGGCCGAACATTCTCGTTTGTCGAATCGAGATAACCGACAAGCGAGACGCCGATTTTAAAGATGCTCAGCGAACTTGTCAAATCCCTTTTCAAGAAATCTTCATTCAAATTTTTTTGACTTTTTTGCTGCTCGAATTTGGGTGAGTTTCTCGCCGCGATCTCGGAATTCTGGTGGTTCGTTACGATTATTTTTTTTGTGGCGAAGTGGAAAACTTGTCAGTCAAAATGGATGCCAAAGGTGAACCGCGTCGGCACCGTCGACATCTCGGCGTTCGCAGCCTACGTACGTCAAGCCAACCAGGAAAACTTCGGCATCGGACATCTGTGTGTCGTGTGCGCAGCCCTCAAGCACAACATTCAAGTCAGAATATGCCGTCACGCGAGGATCGCGCGTAACATAACTTCCCGGTTTTGTCGACTCTCTCCTTAACCTCTCCCGTGAGGGCGAGGAATTAGGGGCGAAGCTATTTTGCGTGCGATCCTAGTGCTTTGTCAGGTCTTAGAATTGGGGTTGTGTGCCACTGGCTTCGCCAGTGCGGGTCGGCAATACACGACGCTCATGTACACTGGCACAGCCAGTGGCACCCCCAAATTAAAACTTGACACGGCACTAAGCCGGTCCGTACGAAAGCGTTGAGAGACCTGGTATGGCGGCTGCCCGGTTTTGAACTAAAGTAATGGGCCAATTCGAGGTAGGACGGTCATCCCTGGCCGTTATTCGTTGGGCAAGGAAGCCCGACCTAAAGCAATCCAACCCAAGGAGATTAGAGTAGGTGTATCCACAATCGAGAGTTTGTATGGGCAGCGATATTGAGTTCATGACACCTTCGGGCAACAGTTCACGAGCCGGGGTCTGGCTCAATTTCGGCCCAATGATTGGTACTAGGATGTCGCATGGGCCGCCGAAAATGTGCCTGACCCCCTAAAAACGTGGGCAACGCATGGGCAACCCGTGAACGCTTACACCTTCGGGCAACCTTTGAATCAGATTCTGCGGCATTGGCGTTGTTGTTGATGCGCCTTTACCGACAACCGCAATCCATGACGAATTTGGAATCCTCAATCCGGCGAACAGTGCTCTTGGGACCGCAGCCCGAGTTCGAATCGCTGCGGCTGACGCTTCGGCGGCTGTCGATTGGCCAACGCGTGGCGGTCGTAACAGCGGGTTGGGAAGAGGACGAGGGCGAAGACGCCGCGTTGATGACGATCCTGCCCGCCGGATCGGTGAACCTTCGATTGTTCGGTCGCACCGAGCAAATCTTTGCTGAAGATCCTGAGGTGATTCAACAATTGCAGCGGCGACAGGACGAGTTGCGGCATTTGCGCGACGTCTATCGGATGCGACTGGCGCTTGCCCTGCGAGCCGCTCGACAGATTTCCGAGTTTCGAAACGACCTGGTCGACTTTTCGGTGGAGCGACAATCGGCGATCGAAATCATCCGCCAATTGGACCGCCAATATTTTTTGCGAACCAGCCAAGTCTGCGACGAGTATGACCGACGGCTCGATATGGATCATCGCCCTGGAATTGCACGACATCGGGCGGAAATTAAGCGACTCATTGATTCCGCGAAGGCGTTAGTGATTGCGGGAGGCCACGCGGCGATCGTTCTCAATCGTTTGCGGATTTTTGATTTGCTGGGCCTGAACAACGAAATGCCGGTGATTGCCTGGTCGGCGGGTGCGATGGCGATTTCCCAGCAAGTAGTTTTTTTTCACGATGGGCTGCCGCAAGGGGATACCAACCCGGAGATACTCCGCGCTGGGATCGGTTTGGTCAACCAGATACTCCCGCTTCCTGACGGTAGCCGGCGGCTGCAGCTCGATAACCAAGCGAGGATGGCATTGTTTGCCGATCGGTTTGACGCCTACGATTGCGTGATTCTCGATCCGGAGACTTGGTTAGACCGCGTCGACGGAACCTGGACTGCTTGCGAGTCGGCAAAACGGCTGACGAGAGAAGGATCGACCGAAAGGTTTGTCGCATGATTCAGCCCCACGACGCCTCCTCTCCGATCGCGCCGCCGCGGACCCTGGAAGAGTTCGAAACGCTGCTCGCGACACAGGAGCTTCCTTGGGTCAACCGCGACGGCATCACGTTTGTGTTTCAAGGCAATGCCGATCAGGTTTTCATCCGACATTGGATCTACGGTTTGCCGTCAAATTTGGAGATGGACCGCGTCGACCAAAGCGACATTTGGGTGCGCACGATGCGGTTTCCCGAGGGGTCGCGAATCGAATACAAATTCGCGGTGGTCCGGAATGGACACGAACAATGGATTCACGATCCGAAGAATCCGCGAATCGCGATGGATCCGTTCGGCGGCAATTCGGTCGTATACGCTCCGGGGTACGTCGTTCCGGATTGGGCGAGCGTTAATCCAACGACGCCGCGTGGCTCGATTCAAGAGTTGCATTTGATGAGCCGCGCGTTTGGAGACCGACGTTTGATTCGAGTCTACTTGCCGGCGGCGTTTCGAAAATATCGCCGATATCGACTGCTAGTCGTCCACGACGGCGATGACTACCTGCGATACTCCAACCTGACGGTCGTACTCGACAATCTAATCCATCGTTTGGAGGTCCCACCGCTGATCGTTGCGCTAACCAACCCGCATTTTCGATTGAACGAGTACGCGGCGGATCCGAAGCATGCTGAGCACATCGTTCGCGAAGTCCTACCGGCGCTACAGAAACGGTTTCCGCTGATCGGCGAATCGTCGGGGCGTTGTCTGATGGGGGCAAGCTTCGGAGCCGTCGCAGCGCTCTCCACCGCATGGCGATTTCCCGGGACGTTTGATTCGCTGTTGCTGCAGTCCGGCTCGTTTGCCTTCACCGATATCGGCCAACACTCTCGGAGCAGTGTGTTTGATCCGGTCGTGGCATTCATGAATGACTTTCGAGACCGTCCCGGTAAGCCAGTCAAACGAGCCTTCGTCAGTTGCGGCATCTACGAGTCCTTGATCTACGAGAACCGGTCGCTCGTCCCCTTCCTGCAATCCAGCGGAGTCGAAGTCTGTTACTCAGAGTCGCGCGACGGTCACAACTGGGAAAGCTGGCGGGATCGGCTGCGGGACGGGCTGTCGTGGCTATTCCCAGGCCCATTGTGGGTGACTTACATGTGAGTCCGAAAGGCTGCGGCGTCGGAACCATTTCATCTCATCAACGATGACGGCCCTCTGCCCCCGAGCACCCGCTGCGTTCAATACCCCTGCTCAACGAGTTGGGCGCACTAGGCCCGGGGCGATGTCGAGTTTCAGGTCGTCGACGTCGCCGGCCGAGAGTCGTTCAAAAGCGATGGCCCCCATCACCGCATTATCCGTACAAAGTTCGATCGGGGCGATCAACAACTCTGCTCCCGACGCCGCGACTCCGACCGACAACCGCTGGCGAAGGAGACGGTTTGCGGCGACGCCTCCTCCGACGCACAATCTGCGATGGCCCGTCGTCTGCAAGGCTTGAAGTGCTTTCGCGACCAGGCAATCCACGACGGCTTGTTGAAAGCTCGCTGCAACGTCGGCCACGATTTGGGGCGAGAGATTGAGCTTGGAAAAGTCCTGTCGCCCCGGACCGGCAACCGCATACCGTACCGCCGTCTTCAAGCCGCTGAAGCTGAAATCGAGACGGTCGCGGTCGTGGATCAACGCCCGAGGAAACGAAAAAGCTGTCGGGTCGCCCGCAATGGCTGCTTGCGAAATCGATGGGCCTCCAGGGTACGGCAACCTTAACATCGTCGCGACTTTGTCGAATGCTTCGCCGGCAGCGTCGTCAATCGTCCCACCCAGGAACCGAAAGTCCAGTGCCGTTTGACAATCGTACAAATGCGTGTGCCCACCGCTGACAATCAATCCGACACACGGAAACGTCTCTCGGCCGCTGGCAATCCGACAAGCATAAATATGTGCATGCAAATGATTGATGCCAATCAGCGGTACATCAATCGCCAACGCCAATGCCTTGGCCGCGGACAAACCCACTAGCAACGAACCGGCAAGTCCCGGAGTCACGGCGACCGCAATTGCACTCAGCTCTGTCAGTTTCGTGCCGGCCGCCAAGAGCGTCTCGTCGATGACCGGCAGAATGCGCTCGACGTGGGCCCGGGCTGCGACCTCGGGTACGACCCCGCTGTAGCGGCTGTGCAGTTGCGATTGCGAGGCCACAACGCTCACAAGCACGCATAGTTTCTCGTCGACGACCGCCGCCGCAGTTTCATCGCAAGTCGTTTCGATCGTCAATATTCTTCGAGCGGAAATGCTTTTCACGGTTGGCGAGCTAACGGTAAGCGTTCGCGGGTTGCCAATGTGTTGCCCACTTTTTTAGGGGGTCAGGCACATCTTCGGCGGCTCATGCGACATTCGAGTACCAAATAATTGGGTTGAAAATGAGCCAGACCCCGGCTCGTGAACCGTTTCGGCCAAACGCAACCATTCACGGCGAAGTCGACCGCGATCGGCGTTGACAACAGCTGCAATAAACGACTAGCTTCTCGACGTTATACTCGATCGAACCAGCCTCTTTGTAGCCCCGAAATCAAAAATGCGCTCGTTCGCCCCGGTGACTTGTGATCGCCTGATACCGGCACGCGCCGGACACTGGTGGGACTAGCAGATGGGATGGCCTGGGCGAGCCTGGCGATTTTGGACTACGAGACAACGTGTTCCACATGCAACTTGACCGACTGCACGCTGATTGTTGAGATGAAACGTCCGATCACCGTCCTGATACCCTGCAAGAACGAAGAGTTGAACATCGCGGATTGTATCGCCAGTTGCGATTCGATCGCGGATGAGATTCTTGTGGCCGATTCCGGCTCGGTCGACCACACCTTGGAAATTGCCCGGCTACATCCGCGCGTGCGGATTATCGAAAGAGAGTACGTTTCTTCGGGCGACTTCAAGAATTGGGCCATCCCGCAAGCGTTGAACGATTGGATCGTGTTGGTCGATGCGGACGAGCGACTGACGCCTGAATTGTGCGCCGAGATCGAAATGACTTTGTCGCGGGGGCCAGAGTTCGACGGTTATTGGATGTATCGACTCAATCATTTCATGGGCCATCCGCTGCGGTTTGGCGATGCTCGAACCGACAAAGTGATCCGATTGTTTCGCCGCACCGGTTGTCGATATGAAGGCCCCAGCGATCACGGCGAGGTGCACGTCGATTCCGGCCGCGTCGGCTACTTGAAAAACAAACTGGTTCACTTTTCATTCTGGTCCTACGATCAACTGATGGCCAAGCACCATCGCTACACCAAGTTTCAAGCCGAGCAGTGGTTCGACGCCGGTCGCGACACGAGTTATTTTCGACTGTTGGTACGTCCCGTTTGGCGTTTCCTTCGCGAATACCTGTTCCAAGGCGGCATTCTGGACGGCAAGAAGGGGTTGCAACTCAGTTGGCTTGCCGCACTTTACTCGTTCATGAAACAAGCCCGCCTATGGGAACTCAACCACGCCCTACCTCAAGCCCCAGACGACACAGCGGCTCTATCCGTCGAGTCGCTGCCAGCCGAGGCCGATTCACGAAACGCTGCTTGAGCTAAGCCCCGTGCGGGAGACTCTCGCGTTTTCTAACCGGCGTTGAATCCTCTGGCGCAAAACGAAGACCTGGGCAAAACTTCACTTGCCTCGAGCGTCAGTGCGAATTCGACTCCGGTTGTCCACCGGGGATACGAAAGATAACGTAGAGCACTCTCAACACCAGCAGCGACATAATCATGGCGCTAAACACGCCGCCGATAACGACGGTTGCCAAGGGGCGTTGGATCTCAGCGCCCATTCCTTGATTGAATGCCATCGGCAAAAATCCAAGGCTCGCCACAAGACTGGTCATCAATACGGGGCGAAGGCGCAGTTAGGGCAGCATTTTCGACGGCGCTCTCTAAATCCATGCCTCGGTCCCGCAGTTGCCGGACGTAGCTTACCAGTAGCATGTCATCCAAGACGGCCACCCCTGACAAAGCGATAAAGCCCACCGCAGCGGAAATCGAAAACGGCATATCACGCAGCCATAACGCCACGATTCCACCGGTCCAGGCAAAGGGGACGCCGGTAAAAACGCGCAATGCGTCCAACAAATTGTCGTACGTCAAATACAACAACCCAAAGATCAACGCCAGCGACAACGGCACGACGATCATCAACCGCAACCGCGCCGGTTAAGGTGCTCGAATTGTCCACCCCATTCGACGCGGTACCGGCTATTCGGCAGACGGACCTGATCGACCGCGCGTTGCGCTTGGGCGACAAAGCTGCCGATATCGCGGCCGCGAACGTTGCAACTAATGGCGATGCGGCGTTGGCTCCACTCGCGTTCGATCGTCGACGGGCCGGTCGCCAATTCGACTTTGGCCACGCGTCCCAACGGAACTCGTTCGCCAGCGACGGTGGAGATTTCTATGTCGGCAATCGAATCGGGATCAAGATAAGAATGTTGAGGCAAGCGCATGGCCAACGGAAACCAAAGCTGTCCTTCGAAGATTTCGCCCACCGTCTTGCCGCCCATCGACTCGACAAGGTCCAGCACGTTGTCGGCCGACAAACCGTATCGGGCAAGTTGATCCGGGAGCATCTTGATTCGCAAAACGGGTTGTCCCGTGATTTGTTGCACGACAACGTCTTGGTTGCCGTCAATGCTTCGAAGGATCGATTCGATCTCGTGGGCTTTGGCGATCAATACGTCCAAGTCGTCGCCGAACACCTTGACGGCCAGATCGCTGCGGACGCCGGTGACCATTTCATTGAGCCGCAATTCGATCGGCTGGGTGTAGGCAATATGCTGACCCAGCAGCTCTCGCAAGGCCTGCTGTATGCGTTCGGTCAATTCGGATTGTGTCTGCGCGGCTTTCCATTGGGCGACAGGTGTCAAGTCGATGAACAAATCGGTCAGTTCGACCCCCATCGGGTCCGTGGCGATCTCGGCGGCGCCGCAACGGCTCCATACGTGCTCGATTTCGTCGGGGAATTCTTGAAGCAAAACCCGTTCGATCTGGGTGTTGTAGCGGACGGACTCGCTGAGATCGGTCCCGGCGAGCCGCACAATGTTGATTGCAATGGAGCCTTCGGAAAGCTTGGGGGTGAACTCGGAACCCAGATGGGGCGCGATCCAGCCAAAGGCAATGATCAGCAAACTTGCGGCGAGGCAGCAGACAGCCAGCTTGTGGCGCATCGTCCAACGAAGAACCGGTCGAGTAAATCCATTTGCAAACCCGCAAAACGAGCGGTTCGGCCGAGAGGCTTTGCCTGGGTAACAGCCAACTTGCCAAAACCGGCATCAAGGTCATCGACAGCAGCATCGACCCGGCCAGGGCAAAGACAACCGTCAGTGCCATCGGGCGAAACAGCTTTCCTTCAATTCCTTCGAGGGTCAGGATGGGTAGATACACGATCATGATGATCAACTCGCCAAACAACGTCGGCCGGCGGACTTCGATGGCGGCGTCGCGAATCACCGCCAGTCGGCTTCGACAGCCAGCGTTCGCTCCCAGGCAGCGCACGCAGTTTTCGACCATCACGACCGAACTATCGACAATCAATCCAAAGTCGATGGCGCCAAGACTTAATAGCGTTGCAGCAATTCCAAATCGAATCATTCCGGAAAATGCAAACATCATCGACAATGGAATCGCCAACGCGACGATCAGCCCGGCCCTCAGGCTGCCGAGAAACAAGAACAACACGGAGATCACCAGCAAGCCGCCCTCGAACAGATTTCGACGCACGGTTTCGATGACTTGATCGACCAGTTTAGTCCGATCGTACACCGGCTCGATTTTCATTCCCGGCGGCAATGATTCGCTGATGGCATCCAGCTTGGCTCGCATGGCGCGGGCGACTCGATGGCTGTTTTCGCCCATCAGCATGAAACCCAGTCCCATCACCACTTCGCCGCGACCGTCGGCTGTTACCGCGCCGCGGCGCACCTCATGGCCGATTTCGACGTCGGCAACATCGGCGATGCGAATGGGGACTCCGTGAATCGAGGTCACCGGTATGCGTCCGATTTCTTCAACGTCATGGACGCGCCCGACCCCGTGAATCAGCCACATTTCGCCAGCGTAAACGATCTTGCCGCCGCCAACATTGCGATTGTTGGATCGCAACGCCGAGGCGACCTGGTCGAACGTCAACTGATACTTGATGAGTTTGACCGGATCGACTCGAACCTGATACTGTTTTTCGAAGCCTCCCCAACTATTGATTTCGGCGTTGCCGGGAACGGTCCGCATTTGGGGTTTGACGACCCAATCGAGTACGGTCCGCAGCTCCGTTAGGCGTTTCTCTCGTTCGGCGGCCGAGAGCTGGGACATGTCGATCCCGTCATATCGGAGGATGTAGTGAAAGACTTCCCCCAAGCCGGTCGCCACTGGCCCCATTTTCGGCCGCTCGATTCCCTGAGGCAGGTCGATCGTAGCGAGTCGCTCGTTGAGCAATTGTCGAGCGAAATAGATGTCGACGTCGTCGGCAAACGTCACGACCACTTGCGACAGGGCAAACTTGGAGACCGACCGTACATTTACCAGGCCGGCCAGTCCGGAGATGGCTTGTTCAATACGAAAGGTGATTTGCTGTTCGACTTCTTCGGGAGTCAGCGCCGGCGCCGTCGTGTTGATTTGAACTTGGACGGGAGTCGTATCCGGGAACGCATCAATGTTGATGAACCGAGCAGAATACAGTCCCAGCGCGATGCACGCTATGGTCGCCAGGATGACGATTCCTCGATGCCGCAGCGAACCATCAATAATCCATTCGAGCATGGTGTTGCCTGGCGGAATTCTAAACCCAGTTTCGTCCGTCGGTCGAGGTCGTCTCACGTCACAGATCGTTATTGACAGCAACCGTCGCCGAGGCCGCTCTTCAGCAGTTGCCCACGCAGCACGTCGCTACCGATTGTTGCCACGACTTCGCCGGGCACGACGCCCGCGATGATCTCCGAATCGTCGCCGTCGGCCACGCCCACTCGTACCGACCGAACGTGAAAGTACTTGGGTGACGTGTTGCTTCGGAGGAAGTCTTTGTCGCGCACAAAAACGATGAAACAGTTCCCGTCCCGTTGAATAGCCGCCGAGGGCACTACCACGGCCTGCGAATCCTCGCGCAAGACGACGTCAACCGAACCAAACATCTCGTTCTTCAGGCTCCCATCCAGGTTGGCAATCATTGCTCGAGCGGGCAGCGTCCGGGTTTGCTTGTCGACGGACGTACTGAGCCACCAGATTTTGGATTCGCATTCGCGCTCGGATCCATCGGGATGAAATCGCACCGTCTGTCCAAGCCTCACGAGCGATGCGCTTTCCAGGGGAATGTTGAACTCCAGCCAGTAGTGCGAGGGATCGGCGATTTCAAACAGCATTGTTTTCAGGTCGACCACCTCCCCGACCACGGTTTGTCGATCAACAATCACTCCATCCATTGGCGCCACGACGGGCAACAAATTCGTCGTTTGGGTCGGCTGAATCTGCTCGCGTACGGCGAAAGGAATGCCGGCGAACCGCAGTCTCTCGGCGAGTTCCGCGTCGCTCAGGCTTTCCCGCGATTCCAGCTCGACGGGCAAACCCAGATTGGCGAGTGCCTGACGCGCGGCCGCGAGTTGAACGAGCGATTCTTCGTAGCGCGGCTCGAGCTTCCAAGAATTCGGTTTGGGAAACGACACCGTCCGCTGCTAGTGGCTCAATGCGCCGAAGCGTTGCGGCATGCAGCCGGACTTGCACCGCCGCTTTGCTGAGATCGGATTTGGCCCGGCCCACTTCGGCTGAGTCGATCAGGGCCAGCACGTCCCCTCGCTGCACCTTGTCACCAATGTCCCCACCAATCCAAAACACGTTTCCCTCGGCTCGGGACGACAAGTGTGCCACACGGGTCGGGTCGTAAGTAAGCTCCCCGTTAACCGTGATGGCTTCGGTCAAAGCTTGACGCTGCGCCACGTCGACTTGGATCCCCGCTTTTTCGACAGCCTCGATCGTGGCGAATTGGACGACCCGTTGATAGAGTTGACAGTCGTTGCTGTTTCGGTGACGCGGCCGAACCGCCAACGCCCGCGCAATCCGATCCAGCTCTTCGGCAGAAGATGCGTAGTCGTCCTTCACCTGCACTAGTTCGGGATGGCAATGGGGGCATTGATGAATGCCGTGTTCGGAACACCAACCGTAATCTGGAATCGGGCCGAGGACATTCGCCACGGCGCATGGTTAGTGCGATGACGCCGCCCTGGCATTCGACGCACTCGTCCTCGGGGACACTATGGGCGTCGCACCACAGGACGGCGGGAGGCTTTTCCCCCTGAATCCAGTCGGACAACTTCGGCAAACGCCATCCCGTATGCTGCCCCCAATAACCGATGACCGCCAAAATGAAAACTGCCGCGAGAGTCGGGAAGCATTGAACGAATTTCGAAACAAGTCGCTTGATCATGGCATTTCGCCCACAACAACGGTGGACGCGTCGAGGAGGAAAAGCGCCCGAAAGCAATTGCCTTCAGCCGCTTACAGAAGATCGGCAGGATGGCCTTAGATTATTTGCGCCAACGACATTCGAGCGAACAAACGTCGCCACCTGCCATTAAGAACGAGGCCAAGATCGACGGAACGGCTGTCGCCGCGGTTCGGCCACTCTTGATTTCACCGTTGCCATCACAGAGAAAATGAAGGGATACAGTGTCTGCCTTAAGGCTGGCGATGCCCGGCGACACGGCAACCGCGCCTTGGCAAATACAATCGGATTGCAATGGGCAGGCTGCCGGTGGTCGAGCTGGCATATGATGGCAAACGTGCAGCGCAAGCAAGCCTCGACAACCAGGCCGGCACGACCGAGGGTGCCCCTCCCGCGTGTCAGATTTGTCTCGCTGGCGGGAATCCAAGGCAACGTCGACAACGAACACCGACGATGACCCGTTTTGAGTCGCGCATTGGTTCGACAAAGAACCTGGATGATCCGACGCGCAGCAGTCGTGGAAGGTCGGACAACAGGCCCAACCGCAATGGGTTGGACAAACCGCGATGATCGCCAAGAGTAGCGTGGCAAGCAATCGCGTTTGATGCGTCGAATTTTTTTGGCGACAGAAAGTCATGATGGAGCTCAACGTACCGGTTCCGTGAGATTCTGTCAATTTTGATTTTTGAACGCAAACAAGCGACTGTCCACATTGGTAGTGGGGCGCGTGTCACCTGGGATGGCTATCCTTGGCCGCCATAGGTCGGGCTGAAACGGCCCGACCCGGCCTGCCCGTGGGAAATCAACCACGTCCCGGCCGAAATGCCCAAAGCAGCTGGAATACCTACGGGCAAACCGCATGGCTGAAATCGAGTTCCGTCTTTGCCGCTTAATTGCTTTTGCACTCGGCGACTTCTTCATTGAACTTGGGCAAGTGTGGCGTACACTGGAAAGACGTAGGTAACTCAGAGACCTTGTTGTATCGGTTGGGTGTGGACGAAATCTGAGATGTGCTCGACGTCGTGCTGTTCTTGGCTACAGATTTGGATGGTTCAAGCGGATTCGAAACGTGACAACGTGGATACTTGACGAGCCATTGAACCTCGTCCACCGGTTAGCGCGGTGGAATACATGCGACTGGACCGCCGCAACCCCAGTAAGCAACGTTGCGACAAGACGCCAGCCGCCGATGATCGATTCGATTCGAGAGATCCCGAAATCATGACTGTCCGGCAAACGGGATCCATCGACACGAGTCAGAAGGCTCACATCGTCTTGCGATTTGGCAAGCCGATCTTGTTCTTGATCGGGTCGCTCTGTCTGGCGGGCGGCTATGCGGGGTTGACATTGCCTTCATCGGTCTTTCCCCAGACCGACTTTCCCCGTGTGGTGATTCTGATTGACAACGGCGTCATGCCGGGCGACGAGATGATGGCGACCGTGACGCGTCCCGTCGAAGAGTCGATGAAAGACATTCCGGGAACGACCAACATCCGTTCCACCACAGGTCGCGGTTCGGCCGCGATCGACGTCTTTTTCGATTGGTCGACTGATATGGGGGAAGCGGAGCAATACGTGTTGGGGCGTCTGGCTCAGATTCGCGAATCTGCCAGCGACCGCCACGATCCAAGTCCACCGCTTGACATTCTTGGCGTTTCCCATTCTCGGCATCAGCTTGACCAGCGACACGCGACCGCCCACCGAATTGTGGGAGACCGCACGCTACGACATCTACCCTCGTTTTTTGCGGATTGAAGGAGTCGCCAGAATCAAACTCGTCGGCGGTCGAGTACCCGAGTATCACGTTGTGGTTGATCCCAATCGACTCGACGCGCAATCACCTCGATTTCGCGCAGGTCACACAAGCATTGGCCGATACAAACTTGTTTACACCGGCGGGGATGCATGAAGAAAACTATCAACTCTACCTGACCACCGTCGACAATCGATTGCACAACAGCCAGGAAATCGAGAACGTCATTCTCTCGTGGGTCGATCACGCTCCCGTCAGAATTCGCGATGTGGCTACGGTCGAGCGAGGCTCGGCGCCACAGTTCAATCGGGTCACGGCCGACGGCAAGGAAGCCGTGCTCCTGAACATTTACGGCCAACCCGATTGCAACACCCTGCAAATCACCGCGGACCTACAGCATGAATTAGTGCAGCTCAAGCGCGAACTTCCGCCGGACATGCGAATGGCGTTCTTTTACGATCAATCGCAGTTCGTGCGCGAGGGGGTTCGCAGCGTTTGGGACGCGATCATCATTGGCTTGCTGCTTTCGGTCGTCGTGCTGTACGTTTTCCTGCGAAACTGGCGAGCGACCTTGGTCGCCGTGTTGGTGATCCCCGTCACCGTGCTCCTGACGTTGGTGGGTCTAAAGCTGATGGGAATGAGCTTTAACTTGATGACGTTAGGCGGCATCGCGGCGGTCGTGGGTCTGGTGATCGACGACGCAATTGTCGTGGTCGAGGCGATCTATGCAAAGGTCGAAACGGGTTGGCGACCGACGGACGCCGTTAAGCAGGCGATTGCAGAGGTCGGCCCGGCGCTCGTAGGCAGCACGTTGACGCCGGTCGTCGTCTTTATCCCGCTGGCTTTCTTGGACGGGGTCGCGGGTGTCTTCTTCCGCGCTTTGGCGATCACGATGGTGTTGGCGCTGTTGATTTCTCTGCTCCTGGCGGTCACGTGGACGCCGGTCACAGCAGGGCTGCTGATCCGCGCAAATAAGCGCGGTGGATGGGTGGGAAAACTGGCAATCGTGTTGCAATTGCTGTGGCATAAGCTAATTCGCAGACGGCAAACCAGGACGCGACAATCCGAGGTGGACACGGGTTCGATTGGCGAACGCGACGCTCGACCATTGGCGGAAGGCGACCCAGCCGGGCCGATGTTGCGCCATATGGTCGCGTTCTACGATTGGGTGATGAGAAAAATCCTGCGCTGGTCCCTGTTGGCCCTCATTGGCTTTGCAGTGATCGCCGGCGGTGGCATTTGGATGTACGGGCAATTGGAATCGGATTTCCTGCCCACCCAAGACGAAGGCGCGTTCGTTATCGACTACTACTCTCGGCCCGGAACCAGTTTGACCGAGACCGACCGCATGCTGATGCACATCGAGCGGATCCTGCGCGAAATACCGGAGGTCGAGAGCTTTTCCCGTCGAACGGGTGCTCGACTCGCACTAGCTATTGCCGAACCCAACACGGGAGATTTTCTGGTCAAACTTCGACAGCATCGCACGCGGAGTACCGCGCAAGTGATCGAGGACGTGCGCGGCAAGGCCAACGCCGCCGAACCCGCGTTGAATTTCGAGTTCCCTGGAGTGCTGAGCGATTTGATCGGCGACTTGACGTGGTCACCCAACCCAGTCGAGATCAAGATCTTTTCGACCAATACCGCGTTGTTGAAAGCCAAGGCGGCGGAAATTGCGCATTCGATCGAAACAATCCCAGGCGTCGTCGACGTCAACGACGGGTTGGTTGTGGCCGGGCCGACCATGCGACTGCAGACGAATGTAGCAGATGCGGCTCGAGTTGGGTTAACGCCGCGTTCGTTGGGCAATGAAATTCAAGCCACGATGCTCGGCACCGTTTCGTCGTACGTGTTGCAAGGCGATCGAACCTACGACGTTCGCGTGATGGCAGCTCCACAGTCGCACAGCAGCCAGCAAGAGTTGGCGACGATGCCGCTTCGAACCACCGGCGGCGCGAATTTAACTGTGGGCGAAGTAGCTCAGATTGACCACGAACCGGGGATTCTGGAATTGCACCGCGAAGACTTGCGGCAGTTGGTTTCCGTTTCGGCGCGTTTTGAAAATATCGACTTGGGACATGGCATCGACGAAATCAAGAAGACACTGGCCCGGGATGTTCAGATCCCCCCGGAGGCCTCCATCGAATTCGGAGGACTTTACCAGCAACAACAGGAATCGTTTCGCAATCTGGCGATGGTGTTGTTGATGGCGTTTGTACTTGTGTTCGCCGTATTGATTTTGGAGTTTCGAGGATTCCTGAAGCCGACGGCCATCCTAGCCGGTTCGGGGTTGGCGATGGTCGGTGTGGCGGTCGCCTTGTGGATGACCGGTACGACGTTGAATATCATTTCGTTTCTGGGAGTGATCATTGGAATCGGGATCACGGCTAAAAACGGCATCCTGATGCTGGATTACGTCGAACATTTGACCGACAATGGTATGGCACTGGACGAGGCACTCATCCAATCAGGCCGCCGCCGTTTGCGTCCGGTGCTGATGACGTCACTCACCGCATTTCTCGGGTTGTTGCCACTCGCGTACGGGGTTGGAGCCGGCGCCGATATGCTTCGGCCGATGGCCATCGCCGTGATTGGATCGTTGTGCACGTCACTCGCGCTGTCGCTCATCGCCACACCGGTCTTTTACTATTTGATGGTTCGATTCACGGATCGCGTTGCGCGCTGGTCCACGTCAAGTCGGTTGGCCATTGATCCACAACAACCCTCAACGGGAGTCGAACAATAGTGTTTTCAGAACGAAATGAATCACGCGTTTCTAAACGAGTGATAATCGGCAGCAGCTTGTTACTACTTGTCATCGTTGGTTGTTCACAACCCACGCCTGAAGGGTCGACGTCGGTTGACGACGCTCCGGCGCAACCACCTATATCCGTTGAAGTGGCTCGTGCAGAGACTACCGCGTTGCAGCCGGGGCTCGACCTGGTTGGGGCCATTGTGGCTATTCCAGAAAGGACCGCCGTCATCTCGCCCCAACTCGGTGGCTGGGTCAGTAAATTGAATGTCGTGGAAGGACAATCGGTTGACGCCGAAGGGACGCTGGTGGAATTTGATCGACGATCCGCCCAAGTCGCTGTTCAGCGAGCTGCCGCGATCGTGGCCGAGAAGGCCGCGGCGGTCAAACGCTTGACGGATGGTTATTTGCCGCAAGAGATTGCCGGTGCCCGTCAGGATGCGGCCAACGCCGCTGCCACCGTCGATGCGCTAAAGACGGAACTTACCGCGCTAAAGGACTTGCTCGACAAAAAGGAATTATCAAATGTCGTTTATCAAACGAAAACCGAAGCGCTAAAGTCCGCGGAAGCCGCACTGGCTTCACTCAATGAACGCGTCAAGCTACTGGAAGCCGGCACGCGGCCTGAATCCATCGCCGAAGCACAGGGTTTGCTCGATGCTGCCAAAGCCGACCTTGAACAAGCTCAGCTGACGCTCGAGTGGTGTACGATCACCAGCCCGCTTGACGGTGTCGTGGTGCAACTGCTGGCGCGACGCGGACAATTCTTCGATCGTGCTGTGCCTTTGGCGACAGTGATGGATTTGTCGGAGGTATTCGTTCAGATTCCAATTCCCAACAGCCAGTTCACCAAAGTGCATCAGGCCACCAAGGACCATCCGGGCACGCAGGTCGAGATTCGTCTTTCGTCTCTGCCAGGGAAATCATTTCCAGGAGAGGTTACTCGAATCAGCGGTCAGGCCGAACCGACAACGGGCAATGTCTTCGTTTATGCAACGATTGAGAACGATGACAAGGTTCTGCGCCCTGGCCTGAACTGTCAAGTTCATGTTTCCCTGCCGGAACTACCCGACACGCTCGTCGTCCCGGTCGCCGCCGTCGGCGACAACTCCGGAACATCTGTCGTGACGATCATTCGAGACGGGAAGGCCTATGAAACGGAAGTCAAATTGGGTATCACAGCCGGCGACCAGGTTCAAATTCTCAACGGCCTGTCGCCCGGCGACGTCATCGCGACCGCGGGAGGATACGGCTTGCCGGATGGATGCCCGGTGCAAGTGGTGGCAGACTTGGAAGCACCTCACGATTCCACGAAGTAAGCGTTTGTCTTCTGACACGTCGACTCGACCAAGCGCCTTCTCACTGGGGTCGATTGCCGTAGGTCGGTCAGTCCCCTGACCGACAGATCTTGCCCCGTAGGTCGGTCAGTCCCTTGACCCACAAAACGTAGCCATCTATCTCCGTCCCGCGTGGAATGACCCTACTACCTGCGGCGTCGCGTCCAAAGGAGACTGGAGCCCATCGCCAGCAGCAGACACAACGACGCTGGCTCAGGAATTGTTATGATCGTCAATCGCAGACCATCTCGATTGCTGTTGGTGGTGGGGTCAAACAGATTCACGATTTCGCTGGATGCTTGATACCCGGTGGGTAGATTGACGACGATTTGGTTCAGATCAGCCGTCAACGTGTCGCCGCTAAGGATGTCAAAGAAATCTCCTACACTCGGCAAATAGCCGTTGATCAAGCTGACGTCGAGGACCAATCCGTCAACGACGTCGCCATCTCCGAGCACGTGAAATTGATCGTAGTCGGTCGTCAGATAATTCAGACCCCGATTGAGTTGGGTGATCACCGGGACCGCACCATCGACTAGGACACCGCCCAATTCGATATCAATTCCGCCGGCGATCGACACATTGCCGAAATCGTTTATGATTCCGGCCGACAGACCGGGCCTGACCGTTGAACCGCTGCCGAAGTCCGCATCTCCGATAATGTCGCCGTTACCAGCAAACAGCCCGCCGCTCACCGTCAACATCGTCGGACTTTGAATCACGCCTCCGTTAACAAGCGTCGTTTGCCCGGCGGTTTGCGAATAAGTTCCAACGACATCGAACAGCGTCGACGAGCCGTCGACGATCAGACTGCCGTCGTTGTCGAAACTGCCACTTGTCGTAAACAGGCGACCATCGCCCAATGTGAAGGAACCGTGGTTGGCTACCAATGTCGAATCGATGGCCGTGTTGCTCGCCTTCACCGAAAAGCTGGAGCCGCTTCCACGAAGTTCGACGCTCGCGTTGGGCCCTATTTGAGTAATGTTCGCTGTCGCATTGTTCAGCACGCGAATGACCGCGCCGTTTCCGCCGTCGATCGCTCGCCAATGGCCGGATACCAAGTTGCCGCCGCCATCAATGTTGTGAACGATCGCAGACGAATCAAATGCCAGGGCGCCCTGATCGAGTGCTTCAAAAGTGCCGCTACCGTCGAATTCACCGCCGCCGTTGCCGGTAAATGACAACACGCCTCCGTTTGACGCCCGGGTCGTACCGTCGTTAAGGAATGTGACGATGCCGCCACCGTCGTTACGAGGATCAATCGTCAAGGTTCCCACCGTGTTGGCGTGGATGACTCCGACCTGGTTCGTAACTACCAATTGATTGGCGCCAATGTTTCCCAAGCCGGAGATGGTATTTCCCATATTCGTGAGATTCCCGTTGCTCGCGCCGGCCTCATCCAGAATCCGCGCCTGGGCCAGGTTCATCGAGATCGTCCCGCCACCCGTCAACGTCGTCGTCGTATTATCAATTCGCAGGTCCGTATTGTTTCCCGTCGAATCAAGATTGATGGTACCCAAGTTGTGGATCGTGCCGATGATGTTCAAGTTAGAGTTGTCCAACTGTCGCAACACTCCGTCAATCGTTACATCGGTAAGCGAGACGCTTTGTCCACTCGTGACTCGGATCTCGCCTGTTCCAGTTGACTGTAAAGTGCCACCGCTGATGTCGGCTCCCAAAATCAGATCGACAAACGAATTGTTTTGTGCCTCGATAAGGCCCCCCGCATTGACGAAATTCCCGAGTCCATTGCCCGTCAAAACCAAAGTTCCGCCGCCACTGGCTCGCATCGTCCCCAAATTGGTCATGGCGGCACCGTTGCGCGGATCCACCGCCAAGCTCCCCATGTTCACGTTGGCATCAATCAATCCTGCGGCCTGGTTCAAGATCGCCAGTTGATTGGCTCCAATATTCCCCACGCCGGATATCGTGTTATCAACGTTCGTGAGGTTGCCGTCGCCGGTGCCGGCCTCATCCAGAATCCGCGCTTGGGGATGGTTCATCGATATCGTACCTCCGCCGGTCAACAGCGTGGTTGTATTGTCGATGCGAAGGTCCGTGTTATTTCCCACCGAATCCAAATGCAGCGTTCCGGTGTTGTGGATCGTGCCGATGATGTTCAAATTGGAATTGTCGAGTTGCCGCAGCACACCGCTGATCGTGGCATCCTGAATGACTGCACTTTGACCGCTTTGAACCCGAACCTCCCCGGTTCCAGTCGACTGCAACGTCCCGCCGCTAACATCGGCGCCTACAATCAAATCGACGAACGACCCGTTTTGTGCCTCGATGAGGCCTCCGGCGTTGACGAAATTTCCAAGTCCAGTCCCGGTCAACGCCAGAATGCCTCCGTTGGTGGCCCGCATGGTTCCCGTATTCGTCATTGATGCGCCATTGCGTGGATCGATCATCAACGTCCCAAGATTCACGTTGGCGTCGATCAAGCCGCCCGCTTGGTTGGACAGTTCCAATTGGTTGGCACCAATATCTCCAACGCCTTGAATCGTGTTGTTTCCGTTGATCAGGCTTCCGTTGTTGGCGCCAGTCTCGTCGAGTATCCTCGCTTGTGGCTGCGTCATTAAAAGCGTACCGCCGCCGGTCAAGGTGACGATGGTATTGTCAATACGCAGGTCAGTGTTGTTGCCCGACGACTCGAATCGAATGGTCCCTTGATTGTCGATCGTCCCAAATAGATCCAGATTTGAATTGTCCTCAAGTCGCACCAAGCCAAGATTAGTGAGATCCGCAAAAATCGCTGACTGACCATTCACGAGTTGAATGACGCCGGTTCCCGATGTCTGCAAAGTCCCGGCGGTGATCGAAGCGTTGAACGACAACTGCACGGCTGATCCGGCCAATGCCTCAATGATTCCGCCCGAGTTGTCAAAGACGCCGCCCCCCGCGCCGTCAAATTGAGAAAACCCCCATTGCTCGCGCAGGGTACCCGAATTAAGCAGGGAGGTTGTATTGCGCGGATCAATCACCAATGTCCCGCCAGACACATTGGCGTGGATTAGTCCGTTGACCTGATTCTCCAATTGCAGTGTATTGGCCCCGATGTTCCCAATGCCTTCAATGGTGTTGTTGACGTTCACCAGCGATCCGTTGGGCGAGCCGACTTCGTCAACCCATCTGGCAGCGTTATGGTTCATCGAAATCAATCCGCTACCGGTCAAGGTGGCCACCGTGTTGTCGATACGCAAATCGGTCGAATTACCTCCGGAATCGACCTGAATCACTCCAGAATTGACAATCGCACCGCTAAGATCGAGATTTGAATTGTCCTCAAGGCGCATGATCCCCGAGTTGGTCAAACCGGAAATCGAAGCCGTATTCCCCGCTTGGACGCGAATTTCGCCGGTTCCAGACGTCGTCAATAGACCTCCAGCAATCGACACACTGCTCGTTAATGACACCACCGAATTGTTGAGAGATTCGATCGTCCCGCCAGTGTTGTCAAAGTCCCCACCGCCGTTACCGGTTAAATTCAGAGTTCCCCCATTGCTGGCCCGCATCGTACCTGCGTTTAACATGGTCGTTGCGTTTCTCGGATCGACCACCAATGTCCCACCCGATACGTTCGCATCGAACAATCCACCGCTCTGGTTCTCAAGTTGCAGAGTGTTGACCCCAATGTTCCCCACGCCTTGAATCGTGTTGTCAACGTTAATCAAGTTCCCGTTGTTGTGCGCCAATTCCATCGATAAGTCGTGCCGATGGATGATTCAGCGAAATCACTCCACCGCCGTCGAGCGTAAACGTTCCATTGTCAAACACCAAGTCCGTAGCATTTCCGACAGAATTCAGGTTGATCGTTCCGGAATTGTGAATCTGGCCACTCATCGGACGCGACGCACTAAACGCCATGATCAATTTGGAGTTGTCTTCCAAATTGAGCGTGTCACCGGCGCCGATGGTCAAGCTGTCGATGGTATACGTCTGGCCTGCTTGAATCGTCACCACCGAATTCGTGTTGGTGTCGTTGTCAATAAAGACGTTGTAAAAGATGCCGCTCCCATTATTGGGAATCGCATTCAAATCCCAATTGCCCGGAACGCCCCAGAAGCCGGTT
Source organism: uncultured Planctomycetaceae bacterium (assembly GCA_963803365.1). Taxonomy (GTDB): domain Bacteria; phylum Planctomycetota; class Planctomycetia; order Pirellulales; family Pirellulaceae; genus JANMEB01. Next base: position 73,519 of record CAWDMH010000019.1, on the reverse strand, counting down.
CCGGGATTCCAAACGATATTGGTTTGTCCCATTGCCGAATGACACAGGACAACGAGGCCAAACAACAATGCCAAGGTAGCGTGGAAACGAGAAAAGCGCGACGACGAGAAACAGCTCACAGTTCACCTCCACATCTTTTGTGCGGTAAAATAGGCAAAATAGGATGGATAAGTCAGAAACGACATCATCGGGGAAATACCCCACCTAGGGAGGGGTGGTGCCTTCTGTTCGATGTAGACGATGCCTGATCTGTCGATCATTCAGGCGTGAAGCATGGCAACTTGGGCAATGGAAAATCGGAATTCGGCAAAAAAATCGGCCGAATTCCTTCAGCCGACTCGCTTCGGCGTGTCCGTTCTTGAGTTTTTAGGGATTAAGAATTGGATTCATATGCCGCTCGCTTGTACGATGGACCTATCGATCACTCGCCTTTAGCTCGTCTCGTCTGCTAGATGCAAAACACGTCGCCGAGAGTCCGATTGGACGAAATCCTGCCGTTGGTGTACGACGACCTGCGGCGGTACGCCTCAAAAGCGCTCGACAGGGAGCGACAGGATCATACGCTGCAAACTACGGATTTGGTCCACGAGGCGTTCGTTCGATTGGCGAATATCAACCGAATCAACTGGTCGGATCAGGATCATTTGTTGCGGGCAGCGGTTGGCGCCATGCGACGTGTATTGATTGATTATGCACGGGCCAAACAAACCCAAAAACGGGATCCTGGTCGCAACAACTTGCTACCGACCGGCCATTTTGACGGCATTGTCGACCCACCGCCGGATGTCGATCTTTTGGCACTGGACGAAGCGATTTCGAAGCTCCACCAATTCGACGCACGGAAGGCGGAGATTATCGAATTGCGATTTTTTGGCGGTCAGGACATCGATTCGGTCGCCAGGATTCTTGGTATTTCGGCGACCACGGTCAAGCGGGATTGGGCTTTGGCGAAAGCCTGGCTGTCGCGCGAATTGGGACAGGACTCCTGACGGCGGATTGACCCTATTTCCCGGGGTTCGCGAAATTCTATCGACCGAATTCCGGCGCAATGACGCCTATTGTTGAACGTACGAACACGATCGTCGTCAATCGATGCCGAGATGGACACCGAAAGTTGGCAAAAAGTTGAACAGATTTTCCATCAGGCGATTCAACGGCCTGTCGCAGACCGACCGGCGTTGATACGACGGCTTGCCGGCGATGACTCCGCGATTGCCGACGAAGTCAAATCTCTGATCGCCAATTACAAGGACGACGACTGGCTGGATCTGGCTCCCTCGGATGACTTGTCGTCCGCCCTGCAACACGCGATGGACTTGTTGTCGGGTCATTGTCGTCCGGAAAAGGCAGGCGCGACGCAAGGCAGCGAAGTCCGCAGGCCCGAATATAGCGAACACGAGCTTTCGCGAATCATCGAGTCTTTGGACGGCCGATTCGAATATCGAGGACTGGTCGGGCGCGGCGGTATGGGGACCGTGGCCCACGCATTCGATCGTTCCTTGAAGCGTTCGGTGGCGATCAAACTGATCCCGGAGCGCCACCTTGACCCAAGTACGTGCAGTCGCATTCTTCGCGAGTCACAATCGATCGCGCAGATCCACAGCGATCACATAGTGCCGATTTACCAGGTCGGCAATGACCCGTTGGCGCCATACCTGGTGATGGAACTGATTCGTGGCCCATCGCTGAAGGCGCTCATCATGCGGCGACGAAGATTGCCGCCCCGCTTTGTCGCGGAGATTGCGCGCCAGGTTGCGGTCGGACTCAGCGACGCCCATGCTCAGTCCTTGATTCACCGCGATATCAAGCCCGCGAACATTCTGTTACAGCGACAGAAGGGACAGCATTCGCCGTGGCGAGCGAAAATCATCGACTTTGGTTTGGCGCAAACAACGGGTGGGACCGAGCGTTCCCTGGATCACGTCTTTGCCGGTACGCCGCCCTACATGAGTCCGGAGCAATTGCTTCGCCCCCAGACGGTTGACGAACGCAGCGACATCTATTCGCTGGGCGCTACGCTGTATACCGCGCTGACAGGTGAACCGCCGTTTCGCGGTGCGCCGCACATGATTGCCCGGCAAATCGAGTCGCGCGAGCCGATCGCGCCTCGCCAGTTTGACGATCGAATCCCGCGGGACCTGGAAAGCATTTGTTTGAAGGCCATTGCGAAAGAGCCGGCTGCGCGCTACCGTGCCGCCGCCGATATGGCCGCCGATTTACAGCGGTTCCTTCGCGGCGAACCGACCATTGCCCGCCCCGTTGCAGGTTGGGAAAAGCTGTACCGGTGGACTCGTCGCAACCGAAGACTGGCCGCGGCACTGGCGGGTGTGGTTTTGTTGTTGGGGATCCTGGTCGTCGGTTCGCTGGCGTCGGCGTCGATTCTGTGGCGCCAAAACGTCGCCCTGGATCGTCAACAACAACAGACCAACCAGGCGTTGTGCGCCCGCATCGCAAACGCCGAACCGGAAACGCTACCCGTCGCCATCGCGCAATTGCGCGATCAAATGGATCAACCCGTGGTCGAACTCCGGAAACTTTGGAACAGCAGTCGTCAACCGCGCGAACGAATCAACCTGGCTTGCGCCATGACGGCGCTGGGGGCTGACTACATCGACTTTATTCTCGAAAGGATTCCGGACGTGGCGACTTCACCCGGGCAGTGCAAGACCGTTTGCGCAGCGCTCAGCCAGCAAGCCGCCGCCAGCCTGACGTCAATTCATAAACGGTTTGCCGCATCTGACGACGTGGACGAGCAAGTCAAACTAGCCATCGTGGCGCTGGATTTGGGAGATTTCTCGCTGGTCGCTCAAATCACACAACCCGATGGATCGCCCAATCAGCGTACGGAGTTCATTCATCGTTTGGCGACTTGGCACGGCGAACTGAACCACTTGCTCAAAATCATCGACTCGGATTCGCCAAGTCAGGTCGCCATGGCGGTCTGCCTCGGCCTGGGACTCATTGATCCGCATGCGTTCACTGTTCAACAACATGAACAACTTCGTCAACGATTGGAGTCGCTTTACGCCAAATCGTCGAAGCCAGAGATGCGCAGTGCTGCCGGATGGCTGATGCGGCGGAACGGTTGGATGCCGGTCTCGTCGATTCAAGGCGATCGCTCGATTCCCGGACTGAAGACTGGCCTGGGCTTTGAGATGATTCCCATCCAGGCGGGTGAGTTTCAAATGGGCAACAGCGACTCTGCGGTCCAATACAGCGGACGCCAACTACATCCGGTGCGGTTGACTCGCGATTTTTGTATTGCCGATCGAGAAGTGAGCGTCGGGTTGTATCGCACGTTCCTGGCCGACGCGGATTATCCCGCTGGTTCAAAACCCAATGACTTCGCAAGTTGGCAGCCAGACGAGGTCATCAGCCCAACCTCCGAACACCCGGCTCAACAGGTAAGTTGGCTCGACGCTGTGGCGTTCTGCAATTGGCTTAGCCATCGCAAGGGATTCCAACCTTGCTATGTGCAGCGGGACAAGGCGACGGTGGCCGTCGAGCATGGGAAAACTCTCGAGCTTGAGATTTGGGAGCGAGATGAATCGGCGAACGGATTTCGCTTGCCCAGTGAAGCCGAATGGGAGTTTGCGGCCCGTGCCGGGACGGAAACCGCCTATTCGTTTGGCGATAGTCGCCGTTATCTGGAATTCTACGGCGCTTGGTCAAACAACCGCCGCGTGGCCTGCGAAACCTGCGGTTGGCTCATGCCCAATCGCGGGGGCTTGTTTGACGTGCACGGAAATGTCTGGGAGTGGACTGACGACTGGATGCGGGAGTTTCCCGATTCATTGGAAGTCGATCCTCGGTCCACCACCCCCAATGCCAGCGGCCTCGTCTATCGGGGCGGCGGCATCTGTACCTACTCCGGCGACCCGCAATCTTCGGGCGCGGTTACTGCGCTGCCTACGATGAGCTACAACAACCTGGGTTTTCGAGTTGTTCGGAACGCCGATCAACGCCTGCCCGCGACGACCATCCGACGCGATCCGAGCCAATCCGCAAGAACTTCGATTGATCGGTGAACGCCGACTGGCGGCTGAATTCGATGCGACGGGCGTTGCGCTGCACGGTTACTGCTGCAGCAACTCGTCGTAAACGCGAGCAATTTTCTCCGCCAGTATGACGTCGGAAAAGCATTTGCGCTGACGATTCCACGCAGATTGCCGCATCGCCGACCAGTCGCATCGCCCCCGAGTCAGATCGTCGATTCTGGCATGCAGGTCCTGAGCGTCACCGGCCGCGAAAAGGAGACCATCTTGGCCATCGCGAATGGCTTCAGGAATCCCTTCGACATCGCTGGCAATGACTGGCAATCCGATCGCCATTGCTTCCAGAACCACCATTGGGAGACCTTCGCCGAACAGACTCGGTAGAACGAAAGCATCCATTTCTCGCAGCCGCGCGTCGACGTCATGACAAAAGCCGGTCCATTGGACCAACTCCTCGATACCCAGCTTTTCCACTCGCTGGCGAACCTGTCGCTCGTATTCGTCGGATTCAAAGGGCCCGACCGCCAAGAGCTTAGCCGACAAGCCCTGCCGTTTTGTAAGCGCCAGCGCCTCCAGTAGCACCTCGACGCCTTTGCGCGGGCGAAATAATGCGATCGTGCCGATCGTCCATTGTCCGGCAGGACGGTTTCGTTGGAGGAACGCTTGTTGCGGAACGCCATTGGGCACCACGCGGATCTTTTCAATCGAATGACCGTGTCGCGACATGTAATACGCGATGCTGGAAGAAACACAGATCAGGCGGGCGGCCCGCTGCAGATTTCGCGTCTCCAGCCACAAATTGAACCGGTTCCACCACGTTCGAGTGGAATCTCGTCCCGCCGGGCTGTGTACATGATAGACCAACGGAAGTCCCGTCCGGCGAGCGACTTGGCAGCCAATCATCAGCGAACGGGGAGTATGTGCATGAAGCAGTCGATAACTTCCGCGACGGGCAAATTCAGCAATCTGTTTGGCGACCGAAACGTCGAATCGCGACCGCATTTCAGTGGTCATAAGCGCGGACTCTCGGTGCTGCCGGTGGCTCGCGAACAGGCCGGGTTTTAGACAAGCAAATCCGAGCGAATAGCCAAATCTCGGCAACGCCCCCGCCAATAGGTCTTGTACACGTTCGGCGCCACTAAAGTGTTCGCCGTTGATGAGGTGCAAAACGGCTGTAGCCGGTGAGTCGGCCGTGGGAGACGCCAACGGACGCTCGGCGAGAGTGGATGACACCGGTGAATCCTCGACAAGACCCAATCCCAATGAATGCTCGTGTCAAACCTAGCTCACGACATGCGCATCCGCTGAACTACGCCAATCGACGCAGAACCGTTAGCATTGGGTCGCATCGGATAAAGCATTCAAACTAGATAACCAACACCTAAAGTGCCGGTTCGAATCACTTGTCGGCGATGGTGACTACCACGGGGACTTCGATTTCCGACTGGTGGTCCAAATCGGTCAAGATTTTAATCGAATTTTTGATTTCGCCGGCCTCTGCTTGTTTGGCCACATACGACACGTCAAGTACGTGCAGTCGCCCGTTGGCGGGCTCTTGCGCCGTGACCGAGAAATTGTCGTCCCCACATAAGACGTCTTTGATGGTGAATGGTTTCTTGCCTTTCAGAATGACTTTGGCATTGGCCGTTTCCTCTGGCTTCACGGGTCCGAAACGAACGATCCGCGGACTGATTTCCAATTGGCCGGTAATGTTCGCCGTGAACGCCAGCGGAATGCGGTCCTCGACCGGATTAAAACCTTCGTGCCCAGTGCACACGATTAATTCGTTGCTGACTGCCTCGGCAGGCGCATCGTCTTTGACCGTCACTTCGAGATCGTAGACAACGCTGTCTTGCATGATCATCGGCTTTGACTTGCGGACGCTGACCGACCGGTATGTGCTGGCGACATCGACGATTCGCCACTGCACATCACGCGCGTGATGGATCACCCGCACCGTTTTCGTGGCGGGCTGGCCTTGTTCGATCTGTCCAAATTCCAGTTTGGGTGGATCGAATTCCAAATCCCCGCGAATCGTCCCTTTGATTTGGATTTGCACTTCGGCCCAAAACGGTTTGTCAAAACGAACGGTGATCGTGGCATTGCGGTCGCCAAAGAAATTTTTGTCCGTTTCGAACTTGCACACCAACTCCGATTTTTCCCAGGTCTTCAGCGTATCGACCGTCACCGAAGGGCTGACGCACTTGCAACTGGCCGAAACGCTGTGGACGTGGACGGTTTCCTTGTACTTGTTGACAAACTCAAAGCGATACTCGGCCGGTGTTCGGTGGGCGACCACCCCAAAATCGTGTTCGGTCTCAGAAAACATTTTCTGTGCCCAGTTTTGGGCAAAGGAAACGTGGCAGATCACTGCCGTCAATGACCACGCTGCGATAGACCAGATCTTGCACATTTGTCTGAAACGGTGTCGATGTCCAACAAAAGCCCCACGGATGAGGCGCCGAAAAATGCCACTTACCAAATGCCATTGACAATGTACCCGATCGTCGGGGATTTTGAACAGGTGAACTTGCAGCGTTCTGGCATTTTGGATCCGATTCAGACATCGGTCTCCTTAGAGGCCAATCGCTGCCAACGCCGCAGACCGTGCCCTCGGCGTCCGTCCGCGCTAGGTTTTGTGGCCGCGATCCGGTTTGGACGACTGCGGCAAATGCCGCTTTGCCAAGTCCCCCAATCGGATTAGTCGGACTTGCAAGAACGTGATTTCCGGCAAGAATTCAAAAGTCGGTCGCGGGGTCGCCCGGGTATTTGTCGCGGGGTCGCCCGGGTATTTTATGCGCATACAGCAACAGCAGGTGCCATCGATGAATTGGTCGACCGCGTCCTGGCGGGCTCGGATTGCAAAACAACAACCTGAATACCCCAATGCCGCAGCGCTGGAAAACGCCGTCAAAAGGCTGAGCAATTTTCCACCGTTGGTGACCAGTTGGGAAGTCGAGGACTTGAAGTTGCAGATTGACTCTGCGGCGCGCGGCCACGCCTTTTTACTGCAGGGGGGAGACTGTTCAGAACAAATCGACGAATGCTCGACCGAATCGATCGTGCGGCAATTGAAAGTTCTGATGCAGATGAGCTTCGTCATGTCCTACGGCGGACGCCATCCCGTGATCCGAGTCGGCAGGATTGCCGGTCAATACGCCAAGCCGCGCACCGATTCGTTCGAACGCCGGGGCGAAGTCAGCTTGCCGGTCTATCGCGGCGATATCATCAACCGTTCCGGATTCAGCGAGGCCGACCGCCAGCCCAATCCGGAGTTGCTGCGTGCGCGGATACGAGCGGGCTGCGCTCACGTTGAACTTCATTCGCGCTCTGGCCAGCCGCGGTTTCGCCGACTTACATCATCCCGAAAACTGGGATTTGGGATTCGCCCAGCAATCGCCGCACCGCGAGAAATACCAGCAGATGGTCCAGTCCATTACGCAATCCCTCCAGTTTATGGAGATGATCGTGGATCGTTCGCTGGCAACCAGCCGCAGCGTCGAGTTTTTCACCTCGCACGAAGGCTTGCATTTGATCTACGAGCAGGCTCAGACGCGCCGCGTACCACGCCGCGACGGTTGGTATAACTTGAGCACCCATTTCCCCTGGATCGGAAATCGAACCCGTGAGTTGGACGGAGCCCATATCGAGTATTTTCGAGGAATCAAGAATCCGATCGGCATCAAAATTGATTCGACCGTCACCGAAGCCGAATTGCTCGAGCTCGTCCGCGTCCTGAATCCCGACAACGAAGGCGGCCGTCTGACTTTGATCCACCGGTTCGGCGCCAACCAAATCGCCGCGCGGTTGCCACGATTGATTCAGGCAGTCTCTCAAACCGGTTTAAGTGTACTCTGGTGTTGCGACCCGATGCACGGAAACACCTATCAGACCGCGGCGGGCACCAAGACCCGAGACTATCACCAAGTCTTTGCCGAACTAGAATTGGCCTTCGAGCTTCATCGGCAACACCACTCTCGACTAGGCGGCGTCCACCTGGAACTGACCGGCGATAACGTCACCGAGTGCATCGATGGAACGAGTATCATTTCCGAATCCGATCTGGCCAAAAACTACAAGAGCCCCGTCGACCCTCGCTTGAATTACAACCAGGCGATGGAGATCGCCTTCTTGATCGCCGAACAAATGGCGATCGATTCGCCGCCGCACGTGTGAACTCCGGTCGCCCGTCGCACGCGCACAAACGCCACGTCCGTCAAAGAGAGTTTGTCGTCAACCCGCCTTCGATCTCGATCGAAGTGACGTGTTCGGTCGCCGCGGCCACCGTTTGAAAATGAATATCAACGATGTCATTCACCTCGTGAGCATATCCGCCGGCCATGGAGACCGCGACGGGGACCCCATGACGCCGGCAGACGGAGAAAACCCGCTGGTCTCGCTCGGCTAACCCGCGTTTCGTCAGCCGCAACTTGCCGAATCGATCGTCAAAGTAGGCATCCGCGCCGGACACGTAAAAAACGATGTCCGGATCGCACTTGGCGAAAGCCGTCTGCAGCGTCTTGTCCAAGATCGCCAGGTACTCGTCGTCGCCCGCCCCGGTCGGCAAGGCGATATCGATATCCCCGGCACTTTTGCGATACGGGTAGTTGTCGGCGCAGTGAATCGAAACCGTGAAAATGCTTGGATCATCTCCTGCGATCGCGGCGGTTCCATTCCCTTGATGTACGTCCAAATCGATGACGAGAGCCTGCCAGGCCGGTCGCTGTTGCTGCAAGCAGCGTGCGGCGACACAGACGTCGTTGAACACACAGTAGCCTTGACCGCTGTCGGCAAAGGCATGATGCGTGCCGCCGGCCAGATTGACGGCACAACCGTCCGCCAAGGCTACGGTCGCCGCCGCTATGGACCCGCCGACCGAATGCCGGGCGCGGGTCACCATCTGGGGCGACCACGGAAATCCGATGCGTCGTTGCTCGAGGCCACTCAACCGGCCCCGGCTGACGCGCTCCACGTACTCGGCCGTATGGGCCCGGCAAAGTTGTTCATCGCTCGCCGCCGCCGGGACGACTAGTTGACACGATTCCATCAAACGCGAATTCGCGATCCGCTCGCGCAACAAGCGATACTTCGACATCGGAAACTTATGCCCCTCCGGCAACGGCAACTCGAATGTATCGCTGTAAAAAAGCTTCACGCGCCGTCACCCGCATCCAATACAAGAAGACGATTGCTGTGGCATGTGGATTGAACTTGGCGATGACGAATCGAGAATCGGATAAACGAACCGACCTAAGCATTCATCGCCGATCTGGATGGTTTCATTGACGTTCAAAGTTCCCTTGACGATTTGTGCCGAGTTGATGGCGAACAAGCCGGGCAGGGACAAGTTGACCGGCGGCAAATGATCCGAGTAATGAAGAGTCGGCAGGGACATGACGTATCTCGCCCTCGCGACTTTGAACTCGACAATTTCCGACGACTTCAGGTCGGGATAAAGTCTTTGCAGGGCGCCTACGAATCGGTGGCGAATCGCAGCGTCACTTTCACCAAACGCGCCGGCGTCCTGCGATGAAACATATTTGGGCAAGTAGACTAGGTGCTGGCCTCCGTGTTCTACTGGCGGGACGATCGTGGACATGTCGATCACGCCAGTCAATGGGATGTCGGGATCGGTGATATTCGTCACGTAGTAGCCACCCAAAGGCCGAGTCAAAAGCAGCGACGCGCAAATCACGCCAAGGTATTTGACCGCCTTGAGCTTTTGATGTTCGTCGGGGCGAAGTTGCGGACAGATCGCGCTAATCGCCGGCGCCGGAACCGTGGCGATGACGCGATCAAAGGTCCGAGACGGAGCCGAGTCAAAATCGATTTGCAGTCGACTGCTTTCGCTCGAGTACACAATTCTGTTTACCGCGCACCCGGTGCAGAGTTCAACCCCCGCCGCTTTCAGCCGCTCGGTGAATCGGTCGAGAGTCCGTGCATAACCTCCGGGAATATACCCGAACATCTCGCGCTTCAACCCGGTGCGACGGGCCTGGTACATGCGCGAAATATAGGCCCAAATGAAGGCCGCCGAGGTCTCCCGGTACAGCTCGCCCAACTTCGCTTTGAGCAGCGGCAACCAAATCTTTTCAAACGTCCGATTCCCCGAAAGGCGCCGTAACCAACGCTCGACGCAGACCCCCTCCAGCTTGCGATAATCTCGCAGTTTCGAAGCGTAGAATATCGTCGCCCCCAACCGCAACTTTTGCCACATATTGAGTGGCGGAAATCGCAGGAAGTCGAACACGCTGGACATCGAGTGTATCCGGCCACCCGAAAAGAATCCGGTCCGAGTCTGAACCCAACGCAGCTCGCTCGCCAGGTCCAACTCGGTGAGCAGTGCCTGCAGCTGGACATCGGACAGCGACACGACGTGATAAAACCGATCCCACGTCACTTCTCCTAGTCGCCAAGCGTCGCCAAACCGCCCAGCGTCGAACGGTTCTCCAGCAACGTGACCTGTTGACCTCGGTGCGCCAGTCGCCATGCCAGCGTCATGCCCAGGATGCCGCCGCCGACGATTCCCCACGTTTGAGTAGGCGCATTCATATTGACCGTCCCGCTTACATTCCAATTCGGCGGCGAAGGATCACGGTCATCGTTTTCCACACGGTGCGAAAGAGCTTCAACTTGCTCCCTCCCCTTTTCAAGTCGTAGCGCAAGATCAACGGTATTTCCCCGACCCGCGGATGCAACGGACGCAGCTTCAGTAGGATTTCTGACATGGCGGCAAAACCAGCCTCGGAGATAAATCCGTCGCCGTAGCGGTCGAAGGCATCTTGTAACAATCGCGCTCGAAAGGCGCGGAATCCGGACGTATAGTCCCGCGCCCCAGGGATCGGATGAACGGCTTTGAACAGGAACCGGCCGAAATAGCTAATCAGGTTTCGATTTGCGGGGACGCCGGTGATCGCGGCGCCGCGGCGAAACCGGCTGGCAATCACCAAGTCCCGTCCTCCGCGAATCAACTCGGCCATGTGGGGTATCGATTCCGGAGGCTGGGTGTTGTCCGCATCCATCGTGACGATGACGTCGGACGCGGCGGCGTATCGACACGCGGTCCGCAAGCCGGTCTGCAGCGATCGTCCCAATCCTTGATTGAACGAGTGGTCGATGACTTCGATCGGCATCTTTTCCGAAAAGGATTTCGCGACATTAGGCGTTGCGTCGGTGCTGCCATCGTCGACCAACAAGATTTCGTACCGAAAGTCATGTTCGGTCATTGTTCGGCAAATCCGCTCCAACAACGGCGGCAAGTTTTCCGCCTCGTTAAATGCGGGAAGCACGATCCACAGCTTCGAACTGGGGAGCGGCTCGACACACGAATTGGACGACAATTCGCCAGATGGCGAACGTCCGGGATGGAGACGAGTGGAGTCCAAGCCCCCCTCCATCTGTGAGCGTAAAGTCATTGCGACGACAAACGGGACTAAAGCGACGAGATTTCACTATAGAATGACTTGTGTGGGTTGTGATTTCCAGCCCCACTTGTCCGGTTTTATAGGCTTCGGCCGCGCAAAGGCGAATTCTCGATGAACCGACGACGGATTCGCGTCGTATTACCCAGCAGATGTCGAGGAACACCCCAGCAGCCCGTTGAAAAGCCTCGGAACGGCGCGAGCCGTTGAAAACGTAGCGGAACGGCGCGAGCCGTCCGGTTGCATTGGCATCCACATGGCGAATTACCCGGCGGCTTGTACCGCTCCGCTTCAATAAACACCTGTGCACATATTTTTCAACCGTCTGCCAACTTAGCAAAAGGAAGAGCGACGATGGGCCCAATAAGGCACACTTCAGATTATGATTTAGGATCGGACGCAAAATAACTTCGCCGTAAATCCTCGCCCTCACGGGAGAGGCCTAAGGAGAGGGTCGACAAAACCGGGAAGTTATTTTGCGTGCGATCCTTAATGTTCATCTTCCGGCCCACGTCGGATACCAGGGCACACGTTTGACAGGTTCCATTCGTCGCTTATGATAAGCGGCATCCGGACGCCGGAAAACGGCGGAATCAGTTGTTGATTTGGCGAGGCATTAGCAGCCCGTTGAAAAAGTAGCGGAACGGCGCGAGCCGTCCGGTTGCGTTAGCGTCCACCTGAAGAATTACCGGGCGGCTTGCGCCGCTTCATCAAACACTTGTGCACATATTTTTCAACAGTCTGCTGGGACGTTACATGTAGGAAGCGAGTCCACTCATGACCAGATTTGATGTAATTGTTGTCGAAGAAAAAGACGGCGTCTCGGTCGTCCGGTTTGTCGACGACAAGATCATGGACGTCGAACGAATTCAACAGCTCAACGACGAACTGAATCAGCTGGCCGAGCAGGCAGACTCCCGCGAACTGCTGTTGAACCTGGAGAACGTGCGGTTTCTTTCCAGCGCCGCCATCAACAAGCTGATCGTTTTGGACAAGCGGATCAAGTCTCAGGGCGGCCAAATCCGCTTGACCAGTTTGCGGCCCGAAGTTCGCGACGTCTTTTCCATCACCAATTTAGACCGCTTGTTTCGGATCTATGACGATCCCGAAGAAGCGTAAAATCATTTGATGCGTCCTCCAATGAAAAGTAGTCTCGTGGGCAAGCGAAGTCGACGAATCGCCGTCAATTCCGTGAGCTGGACTTGGCAGTACGATCGCCGAATTCCCAGCGATCCACACCTCGGCGTCGAAATCATCCGCGATGTGCTCGATCACTTGGAAGGAAGCCAGTGGCCGCAGCAGACCGTTTTCGGCATTCACATGTCTTTGGAGGAGGCCGTGATGAATGCAATCAAGCACGGCAATCTCCGCAATCAAGACAAACACGTTCATGTCACTGTAAAGACCAATCACGAATACTTTTACGTCAAGATCGTCGACGAAGGAACCGGTTTCGATCCGCGCCAGGTTCCCGATCCAACCGCCGACGAGAATCTGGAACGCGAGTGCGGCCGCGGTTTGATGCTGATGCGCTGCTATATGGACGACGTTCGATTCAATCGTCGTGGCAACGCCGTCGAGTTGTTCAAGCGACGCGATTGACAAAGGCCTTCAGGTGCAACCGTCCAGCCCAACTGTGTGGATCGGGTGACACGCCCTACTTCTCAAACGCTCGCCTCGATCGCCCAAAACATCTGGTATGCCGGTTTGCAGAGCGTCGACAGTCGACGATTGGTGAAGGAATTCGTACGAGCTGAGGGCGATCATCTCACCGTCGGCGGGAACGTCGTCCGGTTGTCCGAATCCGCGCGAATCGTCGTGGTCGGGGCGGGCAAGGCCGGCGCCGGAATGTCCCGCGGCTTGATCGAAAGTCTGACGCCGATCGTCAATCGCCACCCGATCACAGGTTGGGTGAATGTTCCAGATGACTGCGCCGAGCCACTCGCTCATGTCCAGTTGTTTGCCGCTCGGCCGCCGGGAATGAATCTGCCGACCGAACGCGTGCTACACGGGACGCGACAAATCGTCGAATTGGTTCGCCAATGCCGCGAGTCCGATTTGTGCATCTGCTTGATTTCCGGAGGCGGCTCCGCGCTGCTTGCGCTGCCCGAGCCCCCGGTAACACTGGCCGAACAAATCGAAATGATCAATTTCCTCAGCAGTCGAAAAGCAAATATCTTCGAGCTCAATTCCATTCGCAAACAAATCAGCGGCGTCAAGGGAGGAAAGCTCGCAAGGTTCTGTCGCTGCCCACTCGTTTGCTTGATCGTTTCGGACGTCATCGGCGACCCGCTGGACGTCATCGCTTCCGGCCCTACTTGCCCCAATCCATCGACTTCCAAGGAGGCTTTGAATCTGGTGCGTCGGTTTGATCCGGATCGGACTGCGATCGCGCGTTCAATTCACGAGTTACTTGCCCGTAAAGCGGACTTGGAACAATCCGAGCGCTCGAATCAAGCCGCGTTAGAACACGTCTCGAATTACATCGTCGGCAACATCCAAACGGCGATCGACGCAGCAACGCGGTTTGCCCGCGAAGCTGGGTGGCTGACCTCTGCCGTGCGACCGACTCGTTTGGAAGGAACCGCTGAATCGGTGGGCGTGGAACTGGCGGAGGAAATGTTGTCGTCGCCGCCTCGCTCGGATCGCCAATGCTGGATTTCCGGGGGCGAGCCGGTCGTGGAGTTGGCGCCGGCCGAGACTCGAGGCCGCGGAGGCCGGAACCAACAACTCGTACTGGCCGCGGCGCAACACATCCGCCAGCGGCAGGCCGAAATTGAATGGCTCAAGGATTTCGAGTTTTGCTTGCTGTCGGGCGGAACCGACGGCGAAGATGGGCCCACAGACGCTGCCGGCGCTTGGATCGATTCGGATGGGATTAAAGCGGTAAATCAATTAGGGCTTGATCCCAACCGCTACTTGGCACGCAATGACGCCTACCACTTTTTTGAGAAAATTGCCGCGCTGTTTATTACCGGGCCCACCCATACGAACGTGTGTGATTTGCGGGTCCTTTTGATGCACGAAGCGGCCAATAGCGCATTATCGGTGACCGGGCGAATCTGGTCGGCGGTTTTTTTTCTGCTGCCAAATCATTGCCTTGCCGCTCCAAGTCGACCAGGGTTGATTGACGCTTTGGACCGGTGTTGCTAGATTTTTTCGCATTAGGATCGCACGCAAAATAACTTCGCCTTGAATCCTCTCCCTTACGGGAGAGCTAACAAAATCGGGAAGTTATTTTGCGTGCGATCCTTAGGCTGCGGTGATTGGCAAACGGCAATGGACATCCTCTTCGATCTAAAAACGGACTGTGCCGCCAGTTTCTCAAACCGCCACGCAACGCCCGATTCGGCTGCGGTCGATGGGTCACCCACTGGGCTTTGGCACTTCGAGTTCAGTTCGTCAGTCGGCTCGTCGACGATCGTCGATTCGAATTTGAGTCAATTCAGTTAGGAATCTGTACGAATGGCGAAAAAAAAAGCAAAGCGAACCAACAAGATGATCTTCTACTTCAGCAAAGCCAAAACCGATGGCGGCGGAGATATGAAGGCATTGCTCGGCGGCAAAGGAGCCAACCTCGCGGCGATGACCAAGATCGGCTTGCCGGTTCCTCCCGGTTTCACAATCACCACCGATGTTTGCGTACACTACTATCAGAACGCCAAGAAGTTTCCCCAAGGTCTGGCCGATGGGCTAACCAAAGCGGTGACCTGGCTGGAAAAGGAAACCGGCAAAAAATTCGGCAATCCTAAGAACCCGCTCTTGGTCTCCGTTCGCTCCGGAGCTCGCGATTCGATGCCCGGAATGATGGATACGATTCTCAATCTGGGCCTTAACGACGACACGACAGAGGGATTAAAGCAAGCCACAGGCAACGGCCGCTTTGCCTGGGATTCGTATCGGCGCTTCTTGCAGATGTACGGTGACGTGGTGATGGGCGTCCAAAAGCGTCACGAAAATGAACACGACCCCTTCGAGGACGTGATGCATTCGCTGAAGAAAGAGGTCGGCGTTACGACTGACGTCAATCTCAGCGAAGAGCACCTGCAAGATCTGGTGCGTCGTTTCAAATCACTGATTAAGGAGCGGACCGGCAAGGCGTTTCCAACCGACCCGCTGAAGCAACTCGAAGGGGCCATCTCCGCCGTCTTCGGCTCGTGGATGAACGAACGAGCGATCCTCTACCGCCAAAAATACCGCATCCCCGACGACTGGGGAACGGCCGTCAACGTGCAAAGCATGGTCTTCGGGAACATGGGTGAAGATAGCGCCACCGGCGTCGCCTTCACGCGCGATCCGGCCACCGGCCAGAACGTGTTCTACGGCGAATACCTGGTCAACGCCCAAGGCGAAGACGTCGTCGCCGGCGTCCGAACGCCACTGAAAATCGCCGACATGGCGGACGACCCTCACATCGGACCCGCATTCAAAGAGCTTGTTCAAGTTCGCAAGAAGCTGGAAAAAAACTTCGGCGACGTACAAGATTTCGAGTTCACGATTGAAAAGAAAAAGCTGTACATGCTGCAAACGCGGAATGGCAAACGGACGGCCTTGGCCTACGTCAAGATCGCCCACGACATGGTCAAGGACCGCCTGATGACGCCGGAATACGCCATTCGATCGGGGGATCCGGAATCGCTGAACCAACTGCTGCAGCCGATTTTTGATCGCAACGATTACGAGCTTGCCAAGTCCGACGGCCGGCTGATGGCGTCCGGATTGGCAGCAGGTCCCGGAGCCGCCTCAGGGTCCGTGGTTTTCTCGGCCGCTAAGGCCGAAGCGCTCGCGGCTCAAGGTCGTCACGTGATTTTGGCCCGAATCGAAACCAGCCCGGAGGACTTGCGCGGAATGATCGCCTCCGACGGCATTTTGACGTGTCGCGGCGGCGTCTCCAGCCACGCAGCCTTGGTAGCGCGTCAAATGGGCAAAGTCTGCGTGGCCGGCGCCGGAGACATCGAAATCGACTACCACGCTGGAACGCTGCGTTGCGGAGACCGCACCCTCAAGGAAGGCGATCCGATCAGCATCAACGGTTCGACCGGCGAAGTCTTCGACGGCGCGATTGCAACCGCCGATAGCGAATTGAAACAAGTACTCGTTGCCAAGACCCTCGATTCGAAAGAGAGCGAGACCTTTCGCTATTTCGAGTTCATCATGAAGCTCGCCGACAAATACCGGAAGCTCGGAATTCGCACCAACGCCGACCAACCGGATCAAGTCGCCAACGCGATCGCTTTCGGGGCCGAAGGAATCGGACTCTGCCGGACCGAGCACATGTTTTTCGAAGGCGATCGGATCATCGCCGTGCGGCAGATGATCTTGTCGGAAAGCGAGGAGGACCGGCGCAGCGCGCTCGCCAAGCTGCTCCCGTACCAACAACGCGATTTTGAAGGAATCTTCAAGGCACTGGATGGCCGGCCCGCCTGCATTCGCTTGCTCGATCCTCCATTACACGAGTTTCTGCCCCAGTCGGACAACCGCCACGGCCAGGAAGAAGTGGCCCAGCAATTGGGCGTTTCCGTCGAGGAAGTGGCGCAGCGCGTTGAAGAGTTGCACGAGTTCAACCCGATGCTTGGATTCCGCGGCTGCCGACTGGGTGTTCTCGCCCGGAAATCACCGAGATGCAAGCTCGTGCAATCTTCCTGGCCGCCGCCCGCGTGCTCAACGATGGCGTCAAAGTCAAACCCGAGATTATGGTTCCGCTCGTCGGCTTCAAACGGGAACTCGATCTGCAGGTCGCGGTGATTCATCGCGTCGCCAAAGAGGTGATGAAGGAGTCTGGGAAAAAAATTCCGTACACGGTCGGAACGATGATCGAAGTTCCGCGCGGAGCGTTGACCGCGGACCAAATCGCCGAGACCGCCGAGTTCTTTTCGTTCGGCACCAATGATTTGACTCAAATGTGTCTCGGCATGAGCCGCGACGACTCCAACACGTTTTTAGCTGAATACCAGCGACTCGAAATCATCAAAACGAATCCGTTCGCCTCGATCGACGAAACAGGCGTCGGTCAGTTGATGCGAACCGCCGTAGAGAAAGGGCGGCATTCCCGCGAAAAATTGAAAATCGGTATCTGCGGCGAACACGGAGGCGACCCCAGTTCGATCGCGTTCTGCCATCAAATCGGGCTCGATTACGTCAGTTGCTCGCCGTTCCGCGTTCCCGTCGCGCGATTGGCCGCCGCACAAGCAGCCTTGCGGCAAGCCAAAGGCTAGAGTTTCGGCTTTGGTTTTGCGTGCTTTACCGTTACCATGTATGCTTCTCGCCGCCAACTGCCGCTCAACCGATTGCACAATTGCAGAGTCTCTCCGCAGAGTCGCGCGCTGAATGAACGTTCTTGTTTTTGAAGATTCCCAGGTCGACAATCTTTATCCGATCACCACCGGCCGCGCGGCGTATGCCATCACTTGCGGCTCGTACCGTTTGATCGATTGGTTGAACCTGTTGGAACGCCCTGTGCGGGGAGTTGTCCGGCAACATTTGCAGACGCTGCAACTGTTGGACTTTCCCGAATTGGCGTCGCCGATTGACATGGCCGAGCCGATGACGCTAGTGGTCAACGCGCGCGACGGCGCCAACGCTCAGCAACTTTCGTCTGCTTCAGCAATTGGTTGCGGGCGGGCGGCCGTGTTTGGTACGTCACGATTGGTCGCTGGCGGCAGCGGTTCTGCCAACCGGCGAACTTGCCGCCAAGGACGACTTGACGCTGCTGAAGTCGATCGAGTTGATCTGCAGTCGTACCGCCGAACCCCTGGAAGCCAAAAAACTTCCCCTGAAGCTTTTCGAATACCCGCACGACGTCATCCGCATCAATCAGGAGGCGTTCGTTGAGAACCTGTCGTTCCGGATCGAAAATGGCCACTACCGCAAGCTCGCCGATGACCTGTACGTGGCGGACGACGCCGTGGTCGGTGACTATGTCGTGAGCCAAACTTCGGCGGGTCCGATCGTCGTCGACAGCGAGGCGGCCATCGGCGCGTATTGCTTCTTGCGGGGCCCGGCGTATCTCGGTCCCGCAGCCCGCGTGATCGAACACTCGGCGATCAAAGACTTCGTCTCCCTCGGCCGAACCACCAAAATCGGCGGCGAAATCGAGGCGTCCATCATCGAACCGTTCACCAACAAACAGCACCACGGCTTTCTCGGCCACAGCTACCTCGGCAGCTGGATCAACCTGGGAGCGGGCACCTGCAACAGCGATTTGAAAAACACTTACGGCGAAGTGAAACTGGAATTTCGTGGCCAAAAGATCTCCACCGGCATGCAGTTCATCGGCTGCATGATGGGAGACTACGCCAAAACCGCCATCAACACCGGCATCTTCACCGGCAAGATCATTGGGACGTGCAGCATGGTCTACGGATTCGTGACGACCAACGTACCCAGCTTCGTCAATTACGCTCGGTCCTTTGGCCAGGTTACCGAGTTGCCGCCGTCGATTATGGAGTCGACGCAAAGCCGCATGTTTGCGCGACGCAATGTCACTCAACGCCCGTGTGACATTCAGCTTCTACACGACATGTATCACCTCACGCGCCACGAACGGCAACTGGCCGAGGAACCGCTGGTGTTTTAGCCGTGACCGCTTACCGTGTATGCGGCGATGTTGCAACATTCCGCGCAAGGGCTGGTTCGACGTGACTCAATGCTGGAACCGCGGCACCCGCCGTAGCGCTACTTCAGCATGCCGAGCAGCTCCAAGGTGATCTTTGCGACACCAATCGCTGACTTGGCGCTTTCCGACGCTTTCTTTGCCTTGTCCTTATCGGCCAGGTAATCCAAGATGGGATTGAATTCCGCGTCGACTTCGTTGCCGAGCTTGATGAACAAGCCATAGTTGTCGTGATACAGCTTGTCGATTAGACCGAACACATCGGTGCCTCGGGTAAAAAAGCCCCAGGGAACGGTGAAGGGATGTCCTAGCGGTAGATGCCCTTGATGGGAGGCTCGCAATCCCGATTTGATCTTGTTGGATTTATCCGCAATATAGATGTTTGTCACGAGGACCGCGTAGAACTCTTCAGTATCTGTGTAATTGAACAAGGCGCCGTTGAGGGGCACTTGGTGCCACTTCCCGGACACGCCGCGAAACGAATGAAATAACTCGTGAAAGAGAACCTCATCGAAAATCAAACCGCGTCCGCCTTCGTTTCGATGGACCGAGCAGGTGCCGCTGTGCGGGCTATACGTGCCAGGCGAGTAATTCACAGTGCCTTTCCTCACACCAGCCACCGTCGTCCACCCCCCCGATGCGTTGCAACCGGCGCCGGCATAAGGCCGAATCTCGATCTGCTTGCCGTGGTAGCGGATACAATCCAGCAGGATCTTTCCCGCCTTGGTCAAGTAGATCCAACGCAGGTGTTCGGAAACCTGACGCCGGTAAACGTCTCGGTCACGGACCTTGGGGAGACTGCTGGGATCGATCGTGATCTGGTACTTTGTGAGATCCATAAGGACTTTCCTCAGCGAGTTGTGAAGGGTTGTCAAAAAAGCCGTTGCGGCAACTTGAACCCTACAAACAACAGTGCGAAATCCGTCGGAAGGAGGCCCAATAGCTTTCCGCAAAAAACATTGAAATTTCCGGCGGCCTGACGCCCACCGTTGTCCGAACGGGCGCCACCGCCGATGGAAAGTCGATTCCGTACTTGCAGCGGTAGCTTTAGGGGTAGCGGCCAGCCATTCGACAACAGTTCACGAGCCGGGGCATGTCGCGCTTTCGCCGGTGATGAATGAACGTATGCACCGACAACGGGCCATGTAGATGTTTGAACATCGGCTCCGCTCCTACCGTTGCTCCGCGAAGTCAAAGGCTCCGGTTCAAGGCGTTATCTGGCATTTTGCTTCCATTCGTTGTACCAAACAAGGTAAGCGTTCACGGGTTATCAATGCGTTGCCCACGTTTAGGGGGTCAGGCACATTTTCGGCGGCTCATGCGACGTTCATGTACCAATTATTGGGCCGAAAATGAGCCAGACCCCGGCTCGTGAACAGTTACCACAGCCACCGACACTGGATTGATCGCCCGGGCTGCGAAGGATGAAAACGAATACGAAACAGGAATAGAAATCAGCGACGAAGAACTCTCCCAAGTCCAATTGAAGCGTTCGCCGTTTCATGACGAATGGAACTACACAGTTCGCCTTCGCAAGAATTGATCAACTGATTTTTTCGCGAACCCTTATTCTTGGCTTTGACGGAGACGACGCTGCCGTTCGCGGTCGGCGCGGCGCCGATCCTCGCGAGCCTTATCGTTGGATGGCAAAGGCTCAGGGGTCGTCACGAGTTTTTTTTTGGCATCCGGCATTTTTTTTTCCGGATCCAATGCGGCGAGGCTTTCCGGAATAACCGGTTTCGGGATCAACTTCCGCTCCACAATCCCCCAGATGCTCGACGTAATAAAGTAGATGCAGAGTCCGGCTGGAACCTTAAAGAACAGAATTCCCATGAAGCACATCATGATCGTCATCACGCGCTGCATGGTCTTCTGCTGGTCGTCGGTTGCCGGCGGACTAAATAGCTTGGTCTGAAGCACAAACAGCACGATCGTCAACAGCGGCAGGATATTGAGATACGGCCCCAACAAGCCTGTTTGTTCGCCGAGCCCAAACGGCATCCAACTTTGCCATTTCAACAACTGGTCTGGACCCGCCAGGTTGGAGCACCAGTGCAAACCCGGAATCAACGGCTGGCCGCGCAGCGCAATATCGGCCGACAATCCGCGATACAGTCCCATGAATACGGGCAACTGCACAAACATCAAGAGGCAGCCGCCCAGCATGCCCAAGGGGCTGTAGTTGTATCGGGCAAACAACTCATTCTGTGCTCGAAGCGCGACGTTCCAAATTGTCTTTGTACTTTTCCTGGATCTTCTTGATTTCCGGCTGCAGCACTTGCATGATCTTCGCCTGGCGTGCCGCATTCTGTTGAGCTCGCCGGGAAATTGGAAAGATTGCCAGCCGCACAAAAACCGTCAACAAAATGATGGCGATTCCATAATTGCCGAAAATCCAATACGCCCATTCCAGAAAACCCAGCAGGAATTGAGAAATCCATGCGAACCAACCGTATGTCCGCAAGTCGTCAAGTCCGTACTTGGCAAGCACCGCAGGTTCTTTCGGGCCCGCGAAGATTTCAAATGCTTGTACATACGTGTTCGACCCGTCGCCGGCGGCGGCTTGACCCGCCGGCCCAAAAGGGATCTCGTCTGAAAACATTCGGAATGTCAGATCGGTTGCCTTCTGCATCTTGCGGTTGGCGTTAATCGCCTGCACGCTGTCGATGACATGCGTGAACGCGCTAAACGGCCGAAATGGATGGTCTCCGCCCGCTGCCGAATCTGCCGCCTTGTTGTCCGGCAACAGTGCGGTGGAGAAATATTGCGTGTCGACGGCAACAAAGTGCATGGTTTTGTCTTCGGGACGCGGGACATTCCGTGGAAAGACTTCCTGCCATGTTTTTGCTCCGATGAAGTTCTTAACGATCTCAGGTCCGCCCCAAAAGTAGTACGGACGCCCGGTGCAACTGGATACGATATCCCGTGCTCCAGCAATTTGGCCGATCGCCGTGGATCGCCCGTGGATTTTGTATTGATACCACCAGCCTTCGATGTTGGTGCCCGTGGGACCCATCAGTTCGAACGCGGCCGATTGGGCGACGTCCGCCAGATTCTGGATTTCGATTTCGAGTCCAACATGGAAATTTCGCTCGAAGTCATCGTTCACGGTGGGATCCGGCAGCCAATATCGTTTGATGACCTTGAACGTGCCCGTGTAGCCTTGCTTGGCGACTTCGTTGGCAGCCAATTCGTAGGAGAATTCAATGACTCGCTTACCCTCTACGACGTGGTCCTCGGTTTTCCAATCGACCGTCTGCAACATCGGATCAAGCTCCGGCCACGCCCCCGTAACTTTTTTGCGAAGCGTGACGAGCATCGATTCCGGAACGGTGGAGGTCGGGTCGTAAACTTGACCGGTGCGCGGTCCCAAGATCTCCATTGGTTTGTCTTCGGTGTGGACCACCAGGGTCTGCGATACCGCTTGACCGCCAACCATGCGGGTAATACCCAAGCTGACGTCTGTTCCAGGGGTGACTTCGTCGAATTCGTCGAAAAACTTCTGCGGCGTGGCCACTGGCTCGTCGCCAAATCGGGTGATGATGTCGTCAACGAGAATTCCGGCTTTTTCGGCGGGTGTTCCCGGTGTGACGCAACGAACTGTGCAAGCCCCCTGGTTGTCTTCCAATTCCAATTGCCCGATGTAGGCTGCATCCGTGTCCAACGCCTTGTACCGCAGTCGGCCGTTCTTCATTCGGGAATTGAGTTCGATCCGGTGAATCGCGGCTCCTTTGCTATTGAGCGTCACGACCAACTTGTCGGGACTCGCCGATCCGTAAGTTCCCAGGACGATCAGCCGGTTGGGATACTCGGTGCGTGGAACCGCCGCAGGGGGTGGTGCGTCAGCGTTCGCCTGTTGATTACCTTGATTCGCGTTTTTGCCAGTGTCCGCGGTGTCCGTGTCAGAGTTGTCGGCTGGCTTTTCTGCGGATTTCTCCTTGGATTTTTCCGTGGATTGGTCGGCGGACCCTTCCGTGGACTGATCCGTGGACTGATCGGTGGACTGATCGTCTTGCTTTTTGCCAGCGTTGTCGTTGGCGGCATCCTGTTGATCTTGGCCAGTCGCGGCTACATTCGGCTTATTCGGATGAGCTGGCGGGAAAATCAATGGTTGCAAAACCATCGTTATCAAGAATGCCATGCTGGCGATAACGAGGAATCGAGTGAGTCGCTGATCCACGAGTGCCCGTCGGTTGTTTAGAATTGAACTGGAATTGAAGTATTTTGATGATTTTGGCAGGTTTTGCTAGAGCACCTTTGGCTGACTGCAACTACGAAGGTCGCTTGTGCAGCCAAAACGCGGAGTCCGATTTGGTTCGAAAAAAGAGCAGCACGATAGACAATTGGCCGCAACTTAACCGGCAAATCATCGCCTGTCGTCGCTGTCCTCGCCTGAATGAATATCGCCGCACGGTCTCAGAGAAAAAACGGAAGGCGTATCTCGATTGGACCTATTGGGGACAACCGGTACCCAATTTCGGGGAATCGCCGGCGACTCTGTTGATTGTCGGTCTGTGCCAGCCGCACACGGAGCGAATCGGACCGGACGGATGTTTACCGGGGACCAAAGCGGCGTTTGGCTGTATCGCGCGTTGCATCGGGCGGGTTTTTCCAACGGGGAACATTCCAGCGATGTCCAGGACGGACTGCAACTCCATCATTGCGCGATCACCGCCGTTTGTCATTGTGCGCCGCCCGACAACAAGCCGCAACCGACCGAGATGTCGAACTGTAGCAGCTTTCTGGAACGCACGATCGATTTGACACAGCCGCGCGTTTTTCTGTCGCTCGGTCAGATCGCCTGGCAAGCAATGCTCGCGCTTGCCCTTCGGCGAAACTGGTTAGACCGCCGCCACAAATTCGGTCACGGCGCTGTTATCGAATTGAGTGCAGGGCGTCGCTTGATCGGCTGCTACCATCCAAGTCAACAAAACACGTTTACCGGAAGACTCACCGAAGACATGCTCGACCAGGTGCTGGCGGTCGCGCGGAAATGGGTGGAGACCGCTACAGCCGCCAGCGAAATGTCTGCCCGCACTCAATAATTCGATACAATGTTATTCACTAGCCGCTCGTTGAAAGAGTAGCGGAACGGCGCCAGCCGTCCGGTTGCGTTGGCATCCACGCGGCGAATCACCGGGCGGCTTGCGCCGCTCCGCTTCAATAAACACTTGCGCACACATTTTTCAACAGTCCGCTAACCGCTCGATGTCCCGTGAGTGTCCGGCCGATTTGAGCATCGACAACCTTATTTATGGAATACCTGTTTGAACGAGATCTCTGAAATCAACGGACCGGACGAGTTCGAATCCGACCAACCTTCGCCTCCCCCGATCGTCGCGGAACTTGTGGCCGGACCTCCTGCAAAGTCTCTGGGAATCAGCGTGCCGTCGATGGCAATAAGTTGGTTTTTGATTTGTGGGCTCGTCGCGCTTTTGGTCGTGCTGCACGCGATCAGGCCAGAAGTAGACGACACGCTGCAAGGGCCGTCCCTCGACGTGATCCAGATGAACTTTGTTGGCAAGCTTTTTGTGGGGATAAAGGAACTGTCGAAACAGAGCCAAAGCCTCGGCAGCCTTCCGCTGGAGGAAGACAACGTCGATCAGCAATTGTGTCGAGCGATTCTGGAAAACGAGCTTTCCGGCCCCGCCAGTGGTCTGGATGTGATCAAGGAACTGCGGGGAAATCCACTGCGTTGGGACTTGTCCCGCGATCAACAACGAGCAGCCAATGTCTTACAAGCACTGTTTCGCAACTACGCCGCTGAAGACTGGTCCTCGGATTCCGTCCCGAAAGCCGACCGGGAGTTTTTGCGACGGCGGTTTGGCTGGTGCGGTCGATTGGCGCTGACGCCGCGAGAATCTCCCAACACGGACGCGCGTCAACGCCTTGAAATGGCGCTCAAATAGCGGTTGTGATTGCGAGCCTGGTTATTTTGGCCGGCCTGGCGTTGGTGGTTGGCAGCATGATCGGTTTTGTGCTGTCAATTCTAGCGATCACGTCGAGACAACTGACGTTCCGATTTCGCTCGCGATACAAGTCGGCTCACATTTATGCCGAAACGTTTGCGGTTTGGCTGATCCTGTTCATTTTGCTGCAGTTGACAGCCCAACTGCTGAGCGGCGGTCGGATGCAATTGTTTTTGGCCGGATGTGCGTTCGTTGGGTCGCTGGTGGCGTTAGGCTGGCCGGTTTTGCGAGGGATAAGCTTCCAGCAAGTCCGTCGCGATATCGGGTGGACGGCAGGACAGAATCCGTTAGTCGAAGCACTTTGTGGAATCGTCGGTTACATCTGCTGTTTTCCGATCGTCATGCTGGGCATGGTACTAGTTATCGTTGGAGTCTGGTTAAGCAAAGGTATGGGGCTACTCGTTTCCGGGAATTTGGCGTTCGATAAAAGCCTGCCGACACATCCGTTGGCGCATGAACTGACGAGCGGCGACCCGGTTGTCTTGATCGGCGCATTTATCTTGGCCTGCGTCTGTGCCCCGATCATCGAAGAGACCTTCTTCCGAGGCGTTTTGTTCCGGCACTTGCGCAAAACAACCTCGCGAGCGCGCCGCGATGGTTGAGTGTGGCGGTATCCGCCGGCTTCAATGCACTGATTTTTGCGATTATTCATCCGCAAGGACTCATCGCGGTGCCCGCGTTGGCCGCCATCGGGTTCAACTTCTCACTGGTTCGCGAGTGGCGTGATTCTCTGATCGCGTCGATGACCATGCACGCGGCCCACAACTCGATCGTCCTGGGACTCAGCATCTTGGTGCTGACCTGACGTGGATCATCTCCAACGGCGGCCAACAACGTTGCAAATCCCGGCCCTGGGCCAATCCACTGTAGGTCGGTCAGTCCCTGACCGACAATAATTTACAGTAGGTCGGTCAGTCCCTGACCGACAATAATTTACAGTAGGTCGGTCAGTCCCTGACCGACAATAATCAGCAATAGATGAACCCGTTTACAGCCCTTTGAAAACGATTCGTCATCCCCGCGAAGGCGGGGATCCAGTATTGTCAGTGTTGACTTCCGCTGAATTCCGGCCTCCCGCCTTCTCTGCAGACAGGCTTCGCGGGAATGGCGTTCGGAACGGTTGTTCAGATCAGTCTTCTTTCGACCGGCCGTTAACGGTTGTCTTCGCTCTTGAGTTGGAACGAAAGGATGTGAATGCCGGTCTCGTCGGATGTGACATAGCCGCCAGCCGGTGCAAAGAACTGCTTGATTTCCGAATAGTCCGGCAGCGGATTGTCCTCCAGGGCGACTTTTGATCGAGGAGACGAAATCGTTGTCCTCGGAATTGCGGTCCAACAACTTCTTGGCGTCCTCGGAGCGAGCCATTTCATACCACAGTTCCAACGTGCGATCGGGTCGAGTGTACAATGCGCCCGCGGGAACGGTCGTTCCCAACATTCGCTGCATCTGTCGAGATACGCGCTTATATTGCTCGTCCTCGGACAGGGGAGTGTTGTCGCCCTTGAACGTATCGATCGCCCGTTCGAGAAACGCACGGCTGTCGCAGACGACCAGGTCATTGCCCACGATGGCGACGTTGGGATACTGTTCACGAAGCTTTATTTCGTCATTGTCCGAATCGTCGTTCCCCAACTGGTTGCCGTTAATATCGACTCGAATCCGGCCGCCGCGGCGGTTGGGACCAACTAAGTCCTTAAAATTCCAAGTCGTCACCCCTCGATAGTCTCCTTTGAATTCGGGTTCCGGTTTGTTGGTGTCGTCGTTGCCGCGCCGCGTTTTGCGCAGTTCGAGCAGTTTGTCGATCACCTTTTCCAACACCGGCTCGAACGCCGCAGGGTCCTTCAACTCGACCGCCGCGGCCGAGCATTGGCTGTTAATCCGGAAAGGCTTCTCCATCCAATTGATCAACGTGATTCGGCCCGTCAGTCCATCCAAAATATCGGTTCGCAGGTCGAGGTCGAGCTTGTCGTTGATGTTCTTCTGCACCTGACCGTCCAGCGTCCCCTCACCTTGAATGGTGTCCACGATTTTCTGAAGGTGTTCGTAGAACTGATCGACTTTCAGGTTGCCGGTGATGTACGAAGCAGCGTCGTCGGGAACCCACGCTTCGGGCGTGCAGTCGCCTGGACGCACAGCAATCATCTGTAGAATCCCCGCCCGCGGATTGGCCATCAAAATATGCAAATGCGTGATCGATTCGTAACCCTCCTCGTCAGAAATGGCGCTGGCACCCACCGCCAACAATCCGTCCAATCCCAGCGTCGGCAGCAGTCCGATCACGATTTGAGCTCCGAAATTGCCGCGCGTGATTCCCTTGACCAAGTCGATCGGATCCATAAACGCCCGCATGTCCGGCGGCGCATCTTCGTCCCACGGCAATGGTTCATGATCGTGATGAACTTGCGGTTCTCGGCCAAAGGACGGACCTTGGCAACTTCCTCACCTCGCCATCGCGCAAGACTTCCTTGGCCAGATCCAAATCGGTGGTGCCAACAAACGTCCCAGAGTTCTTGAAGTAGTAGATGTCGGGACCGTCGCCGGTCTTGACTGAGCGAATTTCAACATCGCCCTCGGTCTCAGGCTCCCCAAGTTGGCCCTCCCCATCAGCCAACTCTTCTCCTCGCTGAACCAAGGTGTCGAGCGTTTCGGCGTTGGGATCGTAATCGAACATTAACATCACACCCGGTTTACGATCTTTGAAATCTACGACTGCAAAACAGAGTTCACCCGTCAGCAGGGTTCGCAACTGGTCCAGCGACACGCCTACGTTGTCACGTACCTTTTCGTATTGATCTTGAACCGAGCCCCATAGCCGTTGGACCAATGGTGCAATTTTTTCATGCGCCAGGAACTTGCCCAAATTCGTCTTTCCCATCTGCTCGATGAAGCCGGGGACGTCCCGGATTTGGATGTAGACAACGGTGCTCTCGGGTAACAAATTCTCTGACGCAGGCCGAGTTACCACCGGCTTGTCTTGAGCCGCACAGACGCTGGCCAACAAAACGACAGCCGTAATCCAGCAAACAAATGATCTCTTGGTCTTCACATTACGCTCCATTGACGCGATAGATTTACAATGCATTTCGAACGTTGACCGATCCCTAGCAGACTATTGAAAATGTGTGCAAAAGGTGCTTCTTGAAGCGGAGCGGCGAAGCTGCCCGGTAATTCGCCGTTTGGATGCCAACGAAACCGGACGGCTCGGGCCGTTCCGCTACTTAGGATCGCACGCAAAACAACTTCCCGGCTTTGTCGACCCTCTCCCTAAGCCTCTCCCGTGAGGGCGAGGATTTTCGGCGAAGTCATTTTGCGTCCGATCCTTATTCAACGGGCTGTCAGAGTCGACGAACACTTCCAGCGGACTCGCCCTCTGTCAAACCTCGGATTTCCCATCAAGTTTCACAATTATTCAGGGTTTACGTGATTTTAGCGATGTTTGCAACGGGCTGTCGACGCTCGACAAGTCCCAGGATTTGCGGCTAAAAAAACAAATTGGCTGGCACAAAAGATTGTTCCCAACCGAATACGCATTGCAGGGACCGTAGCTCCGGCTGTCCCCTGTAGGTCCGTCTGTCCCCGTAGGTCCGTCTGTCCCCTGTAGGTCCGTCTGTCCCCTGTAGGTCCGTCTGTCCCCTGTAGGTCCGGCTGTCCCCAGCCGGACAGATAACAGCGTAGACTATACGTCCGGCTGTCCCCAGCCCGACAGATAACAGCCAAACTTGTAGGTCCGGCTGTCCCCAGCCGGACAGATAACGTCCAAAGATGACCGTCCCGCCTCAACTCAAGCAACAACCGCACTCCACCGGACGTTGTATCCTTGCGAAACTTTTGGGTAAAATCAGGGTTGAATAAATTGTCATTGCGTCATCGCCTTGTCCAACGTGGCAACAAGCTTGCAACCAGCCAAAATAACGACATGAAAACGAGAATCATGAACCACTACAAAACAGTCTTCGGTTTAATCGTCGCATGCGCCATTTTGGCTTGGTGTTCGACGCCTGGATTGGCTCAAGGGACCGGCGGCGGCGGCAGCGGCGCTGGGACCGGAGGAGGGTCAACGACGGGCGGTTTGAATTTGAATCAGCTTTTTGGGTCAACCGGATCCACAAATTCCGGCATGACGAATTCCACCTCGACGTTTGGGTCGCAATCATCAAGTTCATCGAACTTTGGCTCGTCCGGATCAAATAACAACACCTCGTCGAGTAACGGCGGACTCGACTTGTCACAGAATCCGCTCACGTTCGATTTTGAAAACAAGCGGATTCAGCCGTTTGTCGGTCCTTCGTCGGAAAACGTCACACACCCGCGCAGCTTGATGGCCAGCACCGCAACAAACGGATCAGGTTCCACCACTCGGTCCACGGGAACAACTCGGCAAACCAATCCCTTGGCGTCGCTGTTGCGAGGAAATCAATTTGGTGGTCAAAACTTTGGTTTAGGAGCTATCGGCAATTCAGCCTCGTCCGGGTTGCCGCGACGGGGCGTGCGTACCGCCATGCAATACACGTTTTCACCAAATCTAGCCGCCGTCTCGGTGGCCGCACCTGCCAACTTCGAGAGTCGCATCCAACGAACTCCGCAATTCCAAGGCGTCGGACCTTTTCATGTGACGATGAACAATCGAACCGCCACGCTTTCGGGTACTGTGGCCAACTCAGAACAAAAGTCGCTTTTGGAGCGACAATTGCTGCTGGAACCGGGCGTCTCAGACGTCGTCAACAATCTCCAAATCATCCCGCAGTAAAGCGGTAGGTCCAGCAACCGGAACGGCGCGATCCGTCCGGTTGCGTCGGTATGCACACGGCGAATTACCGGGCGGCTTGCGCCGCTCCGCTTCCCTGAGCACTTGTGCACATATATTCGACAGACTGCCTGTACGGCCTTGCAGCGTGTCGACGTATTGGTTTATTGCCCCGTCTGATTGAATTCTCAACCAAGCAACGAAAAATAAGTAGTTGCGATTAAGTTATTCCTAGCTTGATCCAAGGTCGCGCGGGTATGCTGTACTTCCAATTGATTCCCGGTGCGGTAACAGTTCACGAGCGGGGTTTGGCTCATTTTCGGCCCAATTATTGGTACTAGTGCCGTGTCAAGTTTTAATTTTGGGGTGCCACTGGCTGTGCCAGTGTACATGAGCATCGTGTATTGCCGACCCGCACTGGCGAAGCCAGTGGCACACAACCCCAATTCTAAAACTTGACAAAGCACTAGGGATCGCACGCAAAATAACTTCGCCTTAATTCCTCGCCCGCACGGGAGAGGTCAGGAGAGGGATAGCAAAATCGGGAAGTAATTTTGCGTGCGATGCTAGAATGTCGCATAAGCCGTCGAAAACGTGCCTGACCCCCCAAAAACGTGGTCAACGCATTGGCAATTCGTAATGCTTTTCGCCGGTGCGTGTCTAAAAATAGCTCGCCATATAACACGAAATACTAGAGAAGCGGATGGACACGAAAATCATTGACGACGACAAGCTGGCTCAAGATGATGTGGCGGCCATCAACGAGTTGCGTGAGATCTATCGGCGACTCAAAAACGAACTCGCCAGGATTATCGTGGGTCAAGATGATGTGATCGATCGGTTGGCAATTTGCTTGTTTGCGCGAGGACACGCACTGTTGATGGGTGTGCCAGGCCTGGCTAAGACCTTGTTGATTAGCCGACTGGCAGAGACCATGTCATTGAAGTTTTCACGGATTCAATTCACGCCGGACTTGATGCCGATGGATATCACCGGCACCGACATTCTGCAGGACTCCGGCGCAGGGCGTCGAGATTTCGAATTCGTCAAAGGCCCGGTGTTTGCCAACATTGTCTTGGCAGACGAGATCAATCGGGCGCCGGCCAAGACGCAGGCGGCGATGTTGGAAGCGATGCAGGAACACCGAGTGACGGTTGTCGGCAAGACGTTTCAACTCGATCCTCCGTTTTTTGTTTTGGCAACTCAGAACCCGGTCGAACAAGAGGGGACCTATCCACTGCCCGAAGCACAGCTCGATCGGTTCATGTTTTTGATCGAAGTCGACTATCCGAGTCGGGACGAGGAAATTCAAATTGCCCGCACGACCACCGGTGGTGCGTTCCCGCAATTGGAACATGTTTTGACCGGGCCCGATGTCATCCGATTTCAATCGTTAGTTCGCAGCGTGCCGGTTCCCGATCATATTTATGAGTTCGCGGTCGATCTGGCCCGACGCTCTCGACCGAACTCGAACGGGACTCCAGATTGGTTGAAGCCGCTGGTCGCTTGGGGCGCCGGCCCGTGAGCGGTACAGTATTTGATTCTCGGTGCCAAAGCCCGTGCGGCCCTTCACGGCAGTTACATGGTGCGGTTGGAGGACATCTTAGAAGTCGCCGAGCCGGTCATGACGCACCGGGTGTTGACGACTTTCGCCGCCGAATCCGAAGGGCTTCGCAGTCGCGATATCGTCCGCCGGTTAGTGGAAC
Source organism: uncultured Planctomycetaceae bacterium (assembly GCA_963803365.1). GTDB lineage: Bacteria > Planctomycetota > Planctomycetia > Pirellulales > Pirellulaceae > JANMEB01. Next base: position 42,072 of record CAWDMH010000019.1, on the reverse strand, counting down.
AATTGTCCAAGGAGACTTGATGGGATCCGTGAATCACATACGCACCGTCGACGCAAGGGTCGACGTTCCTGGTTTCCCGCCTTTGCGCGAATGGTAAGCGTTCACGGGTTGCCAATGCGTTGCCCACGTTTTTAGGGGGTCAGGCACATTTTCGGCGGCTCATGCGACATACTAGTACCCATCATTGGGCCGAAAATGAGCCAGACCCCGGCTCGTGAACTGTTGTGCGCGAATAACGATTGCGCCTGTGATGGGGCAACGAGGGGATAACGATGGTCAGTCAACGAGAATTCATCGAGCCAGGCGTCATATCCCGCTTGAAATCGCTCCCCTTGCACGCTCGTCTGCCGATGTTGGGCAGCGTTACCGGGATGCATCGCAGCCCGCATCGCGGCAGTAGCCTGGAGTTCGCGGAGTACCGCAAATACGTCCCCGGAGACGACACCCGCCGACTCGATTGGCGGGCGTACGCGCGGAGCGACCGGTTCTATATCAAGGAGTTCGAAGCCGACACCAACTTGAGGCTGTGTTTGATCGTCGACACCAGCGGCTCGATGAACTACGCCAATGGCGGCCAGAGCAAGATCGAGTTGTCGCGGCGGATCGCGGGTACAATGGCCTATCTGGCCGCCCAACAAGGGGATGCAGTCGGTTTGTATTGCGCCGGGAAAACCTTTCACCGGGAGATCTCACCCAAGCGAAACGCCGCTCACTTGCGTGTGATTCTGGATGCGCTGGGGGCGATCGAAGCGCAGGGTGAGACCGGCTTGCCGGCGGCCTTGCACGAAGCCGCCGAGAAGAATCCGTCAACGCGCCTTGGTGGTAGTCATATCCGATCTGTTCATGCCTGTCGAAGAGCTGAGTCGGTGCTTTCAGCATTTGAGATTCCGCAAACACGACGCGGTAGTCTTTCACTTGTTGGAACAAAACGAGATTGACTTCGAGTTCGATCGCCCCATGCGGTTTGTCGACTTGGAGGGAGGTTCGCCGGTTCTGGCGGACCCCAGTATCGTGGCGAACCAATACCGCAAAGCGGTCCAGCACTACCTGCGAGCACTGAAGGAAACTATGCGTGATGCCGTTGTGGATTATCGGCGATTGACTCTGGATCAACACTACGGCGACATCCTGGCCACGTTTTTGTTGGAACGTGCACCCAAACGTAGAGGTTAGGACCCAACACAAAATGACTTCGGCATTCATTGCAACCTCCGTCGGGCTAGTCCCGGCGGGACGACGACTGGTCGGCTACACATTACCAGAGCAATTACGACGACCAAAGTTATTCTTGGGTGGGACCCTTAATAACCGCCCGTGCAGACTTTAACAACCGATCAATGAGAGGACCGAGCAGTGTACCCCAAACCAATTTCACTCGAAACGATTTTGCTCGTGTCGCTGGCGATTGGACCACTTGTTGTTGCTCAGGACAGGTTGCCCGAACTGAAAATGGCTTCGGCCAATATCCGCGTGCTCGATCCGGAAGGGAATCCCGTCGCCGAAGCCACGGTCTACTGCACGGGGTTGCGAACCAAGCAAGAGCCGGGGAGCCACTGGGGTTGGCCGAGTGACGAACCATCTCCTCGAGGAACCACCGACGCCGATGGCCGGGTCACGATGCAGTACCCTCATTTCTTGGAGGATAAGCTGGAGGTTGGGCAAGTCACCTGGTCGGTCGACCATCCCGATTTTGTGCCGTTTCGAGAAGATCGAAGCGTCGACGACGATCCGGCCGAAATTAAACTGGTGCGAGGGTTCCGAATTGCCGCGACCGCGGTCGACTCGGTCACCAAGCAACCCATCAAGGAAAACTTGTATGGCGTCGTCTGTGGATACGACTACCGCGATTGGAAGCTCTATGAAAATGGAACGTTGGTATCGCCTGTTTTCGATTTCAACCAATCCGATGTGCGTCTGGTCCAGGTCGTCGATCATCGGGCCAAAGCGTTTAGCGACATTATTCACGTAGACCCGACCGGAAAAATGCGCGTTCGTCTGGAAAACGTGGAACTTCATCCCTCCGTGCGGTTGTCTGGCAAGCTGTCGGACAACGTGGCGCGTCCCGTCAAAAACGGAATCGTGGCCGCTCACATTATCATCCCAACGAGCGGCCAGGATCGTCAGAGTCTCGAAAGCTGGCTGTGGTACACCGATAGTGTTATTGCCGACGACGGGTCGTTTACAATCGACGGCTTGCCCGCCGGAGACGTCATTCAATTGATTCCGCTTTGCGACGGATGGGTGCCCCAGAATCCAACCAAAGAGGAAGTGCTCCAGTTTTTTCCAGATCTCAAAACCTTCGGAATGCATTCGCTCCCGACGCCCATTCGACTCGACGACGATGATGTTCATCTCGAATTAAAGATGATCGAAGGAAAGTCGGTGTCTGCCAAAGTCGTCGACGAAAATGACCAACCGCTCAGCGATGTCGAAGTGGGCGTTTGGCCGAATCAAGTTTGGTTCTTCGGAGGCTCGCAACTGTTGGGCGATCATCTCGATAGGTCACAGATGCTCGAGGCACGCGCGGCAACATCAGCTTTCTCATTACCAAAGTACAAAACGGTTTTCCAAGCAAACCGATCAAAACGGCACGGTGATGATCGAAGGATTTCCCAAGGATTATTCGTTGGGAATTTACGCACGGCGCAAAGACTACGAAATGGCGGATATCAACGCCGGGGAATCGTGGCCGCTAAAAATGAGCGATCAAGAGGTCACCCAGGTAACCATTCACATGAGGAGAAGTGCTGGCTGAGGCAACGGAAGATGCGGGCAAACAATCCGACGGAAACGAACGTAAGCATGCCAAAATCAAGTGATTGTGATTGAACGAGAAAGGTCCAGTGCGTTGCCAAGACAAAACCTGGGAGCGAAAAAATGACGAACCGCTTCATCCTCTTGTTTTTCCTGATCTCAGGTGTTTTGTTTTGGACGGCAACCCCACAATTTCGTTGTTTGGCCCAGGAATCCCAGCCGTCTGCGCGAGTGGATTTTCTGGGTGATCCGCTGCCTGAACACGCTCTGCTGCGATTGGGAACCAAGAGGTTTTGCCCCACGTCGGTTACTGCCATCGCGTTGTCTGGAGACGACCGGGTGATTGTAAGCCTGGGCAAAGGACTGGTCGGATGGGAGGCAAAAACTGGAAAGCAGCTTTGGAAGCAGGCGACTCCCAAGCAAATCGATGCCGGGCATGGGGGGGGCAACAGCGAAAAGCCGAAATCGCTTCAGTTTCTAGACGCCGAAACCGGCCAGCTCATCCGGACAATTGAGACCACCGATCGGGTCGTGCGAATGTGTTATTCAAGCAACAGCCGCTTCATCGCTACCACCGAGCGTGACATTTCAGCTCGGCTGTACGACTGCGAAGCAGGGACGTGCGCGTGTGGGAACGTATCTTCTCGATTCCCGGACTGGACGAGCGATACACGTCCGACGTTTTGTATTCGCCGGATGGCAAATCGTTGGCCGTCGGCACGGCGATTGGCGAAGACTACCGCATTCAATTATTGGATCCAAAAAATGGCGAATCGCGGGGCGAACTCAAAGGACACACCTGGAAACCGTGGACCCTGCAGTTTAATTCGAGCGGCGATCGGCTGTACTCGGCCGGCTGGGACGGCGTCATTCGCGTGTGGGACTTGGCAAAGAAGGAACAGATTCGGGTCGAAAATTCGGAACGGGCCAGCGGCGTCTGCACGATGTCGCCCGACGGCAAGACGCTGGCGTTTGCAGACGATGCAGGAGCCGTTCACTTGGTGGACTCTCAGACCGGAGCGCGCCAGCGAACGTTCGACTTGCCCGATGTCGTGTTTAATCAACTCGTCTATTCCTCTGACGGAACCAAGCTCGCCGGCGGCGGCTCCAACCCGACTGACGTTCAGGTTTACGTTTGGGACGCAGCCACAGGCGCTCAACTGCATCATTGGCAGTGGCCCAAGGGCCGCGACGTTCACTCGACGGTCGAATCGTTGAGCCTTTCGGCCGACGCCGGGAGGCTTGCCGCGGCCGTCTTCCGGCAGTCGAAGTGCTACGTATTCGATCTACCGAGCGACAAGCAAATCGCCGAACTACCCCATCGCCAAGTTTATGGTCTCAGTCTGCACCCCGACGGACAGCTTCTGGCGACCGCCGGTTGGGATCGAACGATCCGAATCTGGAACTGTGACGACGGCAATTGCCTGAAAGAACTTCAGGTGGGCAATAACAAACAGGGTGATACACGGATGTACGGAGTTGTGTTTTCGCCGGACAAACAACGCTTGGCCGCCTTGAGAATGGACCGGGCCGTTGGTGTTTATGACACAGAGCTAAACCCGTTGTTTGAGTTTGATATCAAACACAACGCGGTCTTCGGCAGCTTTCAGTTCTCCAAGAATGGGCTTTGGATCGCAGTCGGCGCGATGGATGGGACGGTTTCCATATTCGACGCAAGTTCGGGCGAATTGTTGTGGGATCGCGCCAAGCACGACAGCTATGTCTACAACGTGGAATTCGGTCCAGAGGACCGAACGCTGCTGACTGGCGCCGACGACGGCGTCGATTATCTGTGGGACTTGAATTCGGAAATTACCGATGTGCCTGTGAATTGGACGGACCTTGCTCAAAACGTCGTTGGCCCGGATGCGATGGTCGCGTTTGCAGCATTTCAATTTCTGGCCGAACACCCTGACGAAGCATTAGGGCCGATTCGCGACGTCGTCGAAGCTGAGTTTTCGAAAATCATTCCCGCAGACGATACGCAGATTGAACCATTGCTGTCCGCATTGGGCTCCGACTCGGCAGCGAGTCGCGAAGCGGCGGCCCAACAACTGACAAGCTTGGGAATCAGTGTGATCGCAGACATCGATCGTGCGGTGTCGGACGTAGGCGAAGACCAACAAGATTCGGAGCGGACGAGGTTGCTCAAGTCGATCCAGGTCGATATCCACAAGAAGCTGTGGCAACTGCAGCGGGCTTTCTATTTGGTCGCGGTACTGGACAATTCCGATGCCGAGGGGACGTTGGACAAGTGGTTCGAAGCCAGCCCCAATGTGGCGATCAAGAAACAAGTCTTCTTGGCCAAGAAGTATCGTGAGAAATGGCATCGGCGAGTCAGCGGTGAGAGGCAGTGATAACGAGTTGAAGCGAGTTGAAACGAGTAGATCGAGTAGATCGAGTAGAATCTACAAACTCTCCCCGGTGGGGAGAATCGCGAATCTAGCGAGCAGAAAAAACCCGCAATGAGCTTCCTTTATCCAATCTGGTTGTTGGGCCTGCCGTTGGTGCTGCTGCCGATTGTGATTCATTTGTGGAATCAACGGCGACACAAGACCATTCAATGGGGCGCGATGCAGTTCCTGTTGTCGGCCAAGCGGATGAGTCGCGGGTTGGCCCGCCTGAGACATTGGCTGATCATGGCAGCCCGGATGATGGCAGTCGCGGCAATAATTCTGATTGTCACGCGACCCTTGTCGACCGGCTGGCTGGGCATGCTGAGCAGCGGTCAGCCGCAGACTGTTTTGATTCTGCTCGATCGCTCGGCCAGCATGCAGCAGCAGCGGGGGATTTCGGGCGAATCGAAACTGCAAGCTGGCACTCAAAAGATCGTTGCCGCGTTGGAAACGTTGGGCGCGACGTCGCAAATCTATCTCGTCGACGCCTTACGACCTGTTTCGCCGACACGAAAAAACGGCTCAAACGACGTCAGTTCAACGACGGATGATTCGTCCACTGCCCTCGGCGATTCGACTAACGATCCGTCCCGCATCGAGCCAAACGCAAGCGGTTCGGACTTTGGGAACGTTATCCCGATCACCAGGCCGCGCGATTTGTTGGACTTGCCTGAGGCGACCTCGACAGACAGCCAAGTCAATTTGCCGACGATGTTGCAAACGGCCCTCGATTTTGTAACCAACAACCAAACGGGTCGAACGGATATTTGGATTTGTTCGGACGGCGCCGAAAACGATTGGTCACCGGACAGCAGTCGCTGGCAAGCCTTGAATAGCGGCTTTTCAAAACTGGAAGGCATCCGATTTCACTATCTCAACTATTCGGACTTGCCGACCGAGAATTTGTCGATTCGCGTCGATCACTGGGAGCGAGTGACACAAGGCACTCAGCCGGAATTGATCATGGACTTAACGATTCGACGAACCGGGTCGGCAACGCAGCCGGTGGAAGTCCCCGTAACGATCGACATCGGAGGAGTTCGCTCGGTGGTAAAAGTCAATTTGGAAGGCGAAGCGGCCACGCTTACCGGCCAACGCATTCCGCTCGATCTAACGACTACCGCTGGCTGGGGAAGCGTGGAGATCCCTGCCGACGCCAACCCAATCGACAATCGTTACTATTTCGCGTTTGCCGAGTCGCAACCGTTGCAGGCGATCGTGATCACCGATCGGCCAGAGCAGGCGCGGGCGATAGAGTTAGCCGCTGCGGTTGCGGCTGGAAAAAACGAAAAGGCAATGGCAGCACAAGTGACCCCCGATCGAGTCAACGAAATCGATTGGGCCAAGACTTCGCTGATCGTGTGGCAAGGCCCGATGCCGCGGGGGGAAGTCGCCGATCGTCTGACGCGGTTTATCGAAAACGGCCGCGCGGTGATATTCCTGCCGCCGGAGAATCCGGATGGAACATCGTTCGCCGGTTGGAGTTGGTCGGAATGGCAACAGACCGAGGGGACCGCGCAAAAAATGGGCTATTGGAACAACGACGCGGACTTGCTGATGCGGACGCGCGACGGGCGAGCGTTGCCGGTCGATGAGCTGTCGATCTACCGATACTGCAAGCTGAACGGATCCGGGCGCGTGTTGGCCAAAATGGACAACGGCGATCCGCTGCTGATTCGAATGACGGCCAGTCCTGGTCCAGTTTACGCGTTGACCACGCTTCCAGTTGGGACGCATTCCAGTCTGGATCGCGAGGGGATTACCTTATACGTGCTGGTGCAACGTGCGTTGGCTGCCGGCGCCGAGTCACAAGGCCAGGCCAAGTTATTTGAAGCGGGTTCGTCGCCGGCGATGCGGGTTGCAGTTTTGCCGGTCTTGGCCAGCGGATCGACGGACCATTCCGGCGAGAGGTCCGGCTTGCCGATGATGAGCGAACTCAAGCCATTTCTGGCGGGAGTCTACGGCGGTCGCGACGAGTTTGTGGCGCTCAATCGACCGGTTGCCGAAGAGCAGGCACCCCTTTTAGGCAAAGACGTGATCGATAGGCTGTTTGCCGGGTTGGACTTCCATCTGATATCGGATCAGCTCGATAATGAGCGTTCCCTGGCCAGTGAGATCTGGAAGTTCTTCGCGGTCGCCATTGTGTTGGCATTGCTTGTCGAAGCGGTGTTTTGCTTGCCGGATCGAGTTCGGCAATCGTCCGCAGCGAGTTCCCTTCCTTCAAGGGCGGCCGCATGATCGACGCGCAGTGGTTTTCGCTGATATCGACGCCGTTTTCGGTTGTGTTCGGCCTGTTGTCGGTCGTCGTCTGTGGAGTATTAGCCTGGGTGGCGATGAAGCGATCCGGCTTTCGACGAGCAACCCTGCTGCTGGAATCGTTGCGATTTGGGATTGTGTTGTTGGTCGCGATCGTGCTCAATCAACCTGAATGGCTGCAGCGATTTGTGCCGCAAGAGGATCCCGTTATCGCGATTCTGTGTGACGAGTCGGCGAGTATGGAAACGGAGGACGTGAGTGAGTCCGAAAGTTCGACAAGCTCGCCAACCGTCAGCCGTCACGCTGCGATCGAACCGCTGACCAAGACCGATCGTTGGTCGGCGTTTTCCGAACGATTCAAGGTCGATATCGAGCCGTTTTCTTCGAAGCTCAAGGACCCGCGCCGCGGTTCGGATTTGAACCAGGCGCTGTCCGATACGCTCCAGCGCCACAAGAATCTCGCGCGGCCGTGCTGTTGTCGGACGGGAACTGGAACGTCGGGAACTCGCCGACCGAGGCGGCAACGCTGTTTCGAATGCGGCACGTCCCGGTGTATTCGGTTGCAGTCGGCAGTCAGACGCCTTTGCCAGACATCGATGCGACGTCGCTGGATGCCCCGACGTTTGGCGTGGTCGGCAAGCCGACGCGCATACCGTTTTCGATCACAAGTACAATGCCACACAGTGTCACGGTACGCGTTAGCTTGACGTCCAATGACGGGGACGAGTTGCAGGGAGAGTTTGAAATCCCCGCCAACGAGGTCTCGCAAGATGCCTTTGTGTGGAATCCGAAACGGGTCGGCGAGTACGAGTTGACGATGACCATTCCCCAAAGCGAAGGCGAACGGATCGTCGCCAATAATTCGATCAAGGCGCCCATTTCGATTCGCCGCGAATCGCTGAAGGTGTTGCTGGTCGATTCGTATCCGCGTTGGGAGTATCGATACATTCACAACGCCTTGGACCGCGATCCGGGTGTCGACGTCACCTGCCTGATGTTTCATCCCGATTTGGAGGCCCGCGGCGGCGGCAAAGACTACATTCAGGAATTCCCGCAGGCGCTGGATCAACTCTCGAAATTCGATGTGATCTTGTTGGGTGATGTGGGCGTGGAAAAGGATCAGTTGACGGCCGAAGACTGCCGCCGCATTAAGGGCCTGGTCGAGAGTCAGGCGACGGGCTTGATCTTGATGCCGGGATTTCGAGGTTACCAGCTTTCGCTGATGGATACCGATTTGGCGGACTTGTTTCCGGTGGTGCTCGATCCGAGTCAGAAAAAGGGATGGGGCAACGTCATTCCGGCGCAAATTCAGTTGACCGAAGCCGGCAGCGAGAGCTTGTTGACAAAGTTAGCGGATTCGCCTGAGGCCAATCGTTCGGTGTGGCGAAGTCTTCCCGGCTTTCAATGGTATACCGCCGTGTTGCGAGCCAAAGTCGGTTCGCAAGTCTTGGCGGTTCACGCAAGCGAGTCCAACGAATCGGGAAGGATTCCAATTCTGGTAACCAAGACCTACGGTTCCGGCAAAATCCTGTTCATGGGAACCGACGGCGCTTGGCGATGGCGCGAAGGAGTCGAGGACAAATATCACTATCGGTTTTGGGGACAGGTCGCTCGTTGGATGGCGTATCAACGCAATATGGCCGGCGGTGAAACGATGCGTTTGTTCTACTCGCCCGACCGGCCGAAAACGGGACAAACGCTGTCACTCAACGCGAACGTAATGGGCCCAACCGGCGAGCCGCTGCAACATGGAAATGTAACGGTCCAGGTCATCACGCCGTCGGGGAACACGGAAAGGGTCCGGTTGTCGCCCGACCCCACTGGAGAAACGTGGGGGTTGTTTACGGGGTCCTTTATGCCTGAGGAACGGGGCCAACACCGAGCCCTGTTGACTTGTCAGGAGTCCGGCGCCACGTTGGAAACGACGATTAGTGTACAGGGACAGCAGCGGGAGCGAATTGGTCAGCCCGTGAATTCTGAAATCCTGCAAGAAATTGCGGCTATTTCGCGCGGAAAATCGCTTAGAATGGACGCGATTGACGAATTGATATCGGACGTAGGAACGATCCCGGAACCAGAGCCGCAGCTCAGGCGAATTCGATTATGGGCGAATCCTGTAGCGGCGGCGTCATTATTGTTGTTATTAGGATTATTTTGGGTCGGTCGAAAACTTGCAGGAGTGATTTAATAGCCCTTTGAACATTTGTGCACAAGTGCTTATTGAAACGGCGAAGTCAGGCGGATTAACAATGGAAAGTCAATCGTCGCCGCCTCGTGATCGGTGACGTTATGTCGCTTGTCGTCGTCTTCGTTTCTGGAAGCGATTAACAACTAAAATGTCGATGACAAATGAACCCACTGTTTGATCCGCACGCACGCAAAATTATGCAGCTTGCGACGGTCGAGGCGCAGCGATTGAATAGTGAAATGATTGGAACAGGCCATATCTTGTTGGCGTTGATCGCAGACGGCAATGGATTAGCAGGCGACCGATTCGTCCATATTCACTGTGATCTCGAATTGGCCCGTCGTGGCGTCGACAACCTTGCTGAATCGGCACCCCGATCAATTGTTGGTAAGGTTCCGCGAAATCTCTGTGCCAAACGGGCTATAGAGTTTGCCTTGAAGTTACCGAAGCACAAAAATGATGAGACGGTTTTACCAATACATTTATTGATTGGTATACTACAGGATGAGGACGCGGTGGCTGTCCGGGTGCTTACTACCTTCGGGGGTAACTCCGGGAAAAGTTCTGAGTGACGCGTACGACGCAATCGCGACAAACCAATAAGCCTTTGACATCGCGGCTAGTGGATGGAGGGTGTGAGGGGCTAGGTTGTGTGGCCGAAGCGATGGAGGGTGAATCGCCGAGAGATAGAGCCGATGTTCAAGGGCTTTGTTCAAGAAGCCCGGACGCCCGATATGGGTTTTGCAATTTCGGCTTCGTGATCCCGATGACCTTCATGATCGCTTCGCAGGCGGCGCAGCGGACTTTGGGGAAAGCGGTCGGCGGTGCCGGTGGCGTGTGCGCGGTGGCTGAGCCAGTAGACCCAGCCGAGCGAGAACCAGACGATCAGCGGACGCTGCGAGACACATACGTGCAACCTCTAAAGCTGCCTTCGGTGATCTTGACCTCTGCGAGTTTCGCAGCTTCCGTCGCGGCAGCGGTCTGCATCGACCAGCGCGGCCAAGGATCCCGGGGAATTGCAGGCGGTGTGTTTGCGGAGGGCTCACCGCTGAAGTTGGCGCTGATCGCGAATTTGCTCGTCGTTGTCCACGATCGGTCGCCCTCCCGCAGTTGCTTTCGCCTCGTACTTTGTCGATCGGAGTTGTCATTTGGTATTCTGAACTCCTTAAGACTCCCAGTCTCGCAGAGGGGACTTGCACCCCATAAAATCACGCCCGTGCTGGGCGTAAGCTAAGTCTGTGAACCGGAGGCCGTGAACCGGAGCTGCCGATCACGCGGGTTTTGATATCATTGTTTCTTCGCGGCGGCCGGGTTTCCGCCGTCGTTCGGCGGATGTTCCAGTCATGAGTAATTCAAAGCCGAGCACCCAGTCTGCAGCGGAGCGACGTTCGGCAGAAGTCGAGGTGCGTACGCTTATTGCCAAATTCGCGTCCACGCATCTACGGCTCATAGGCGCAGTGCGACGGTGGCTGCGAAAGCGTCTGCCCACCGCCCATGAGTTGGTGTATGAATATCGCGACTGGATCGTCATCAGCTACTCACCGAACGAACATGGGTACGAAGGCGTTCTTTCAATCCGCGCGAACTCGGACGGCGTTAAACTGTACTTCAATAGTGGTAAGGAATTGCCGGATCCTGAGAAACTGTTGCAGGGGTCTGGCAAGCAGACGCGCTGGATGCACCTGGTGGGCGCGTCCGCACTCGCTCGTCCGGATGTCTCGAGCCTGATCGAAGAAGCCATCGCTCTTAATCGCGTGCCGTTCGCGACCGGCCGCGGGCCCGTGGTCATTCGTTCGGCATCGGCCAAGTAGGGCCGGTGGCATCGCCCCGACTGGGTAGGTTCGGACACGTTTCAGCTTTCAAAGTTGATGTAGACTGAACCGGCAGTTGGAAACCATGATGCATTCCTTTCTCTGTTCCGAAGGGTGACCGACGGGAGTTGAAACCGTACCTTCTGCTTCACAAGCAGGGTCCTCATCCAGGCGGATGACTTCCGTCCATTGATCTGATTAAGCTGCGGGCGTTGGAATCGAACCGACGTCGCCGCCGACCAACCTGTCGGTCGGTGCCCGGGGTGCGGAGTCTTCGCCGCTAGACGACCAGTGCTTGTTGTTCAGTAGGACCACAGGGACTTGAACCGTGACCTCACCGGTTAAGAGCCGCGGGGCACCCGGCACATGGCGGAGCCATGTGTTGGGTCGGCTGCCGCTAACACCTTAGTCCTTTGTTAGGCTGTAGGCTCGAGACGGTAGGCCTTAGGAAGAAACTCCATGACATGCTTCGCTACCTTCTGATTCATCAAGTTGTCAGTAGCCCGTATGGGAATCGAACCCATCTCGCCGCCTTGAAAGAGCGGTATCCTGCACCGATAGACGAACGGGCCATGGTGTATGCGCTGCTCCAGCCCAAAGTGGGCCAGGAGGCACTCGCATCCTCGCCTGCGGTTCTTCAGACCGCCGTCGACCAACTTTCGGGCGGCGCCGCGTCTCCGCTACCAGCCCAAGGGGATGTCCGGACACAAAAAAACCCGACGTCACTTGCACTTGTGACACCGGGTTCAAAATGATTCCGTGAAAACTCGATCGAGCGTCACAAGTGCAAACGGAGAGCGGGGGTACCTGCCGGTTGTTCGGCGAGGATGCCTTTGGCTCTTCGTATGGATGTGGAATTCAACCGTAAAGTCATAATCTTTGGTGCCCTTTTTTCGTACGACGAGTTCGATCGTGTGATTGTTAGGTTAGACGGAAGACACCCGGGAAGGTTCACTGAAAAGCACATTATTTTCCGCAAGGGCGCGTATCGATCCGTCGCCAAATAGGATTGACTTGGGCCATCTGCTTCGATCGCGGAAACTGCCGATGCGGTGATCACGCCAATCTGCTTCGGGCCGACACACTGACTACCGTTTGGCCCAGCTCAAACTGTGAGCGGCCTGCATCGGTCTCAGCGAGATCTTGCCGTTGCTCAAATGCAGTTTCCGACGTGCGTCGAGGTTAATATGAATGTCCCCGATTCGTTCCCCCCGATTCGTTCCCTCGTGCTCCCTCAGTCCCCAGGTCCGGCCTCCCAACCCGTGTCCCAAAGGACGCGGCAGGAGTCGCACGGATACTGAATTGCCCCGAGCTCACTCCGTAACCGCGTGAGGCGCTTGCCGCATGTTGGGCAGCGGTAGAACCAGCAAAGCTTTCCGTAGGCGACGAAGACGTTCACGACCGAGGCGAAAACGCAGAGCAGCGAGACGATAACGGAAAGCGACTGGGCACCCGACGCCTCGCCGCCTTGACCGCCCGACGACAGGATGGTCCAAAGCGCCGCCGCGAGCACGCAGAGCATGGCCCCGCCAAAGAGTAAGCATGCCGTTAGCATCCGCTTATTGGCCCTATCGTCCTTTCGGATTTTGTGGGACTTCTTGCGGGTCGGGTTCAAAGCCCCCCTGATTATTTAGGATGTCAACCAAGAGCGTTACGCGTACGATATCGGCTAAGAGCCTGGACTACTTCAACATGTCCGCTTCGTCACCATTGTATACCACGAACAGGCGCGGCTCACTACTTCCTTCAGATCCATCAGCCAAGCCACACTCGATGTCACATGACGATTGTCATCCGTTCGGGCGTCTCCAGCGAATCTGAAGTCGAGACCGAAGCACAGCAACTTCGTGGCAGATTGGATGAGGGCCCGTTGCCTATCGCCGATCACAATGGATGGGTCGATCGCACCTCGCAATACCTACGCGACCATCTTGGTCCCGCTTACGAGGTCCGACTCAGCGATTTCAGCGGCATGGTGTTTTATGGTAATGGCTCAGTACGGTCGCAGCTGTCCAAGTCGCTTGACGGACGTACTCGAAGGCTGCACGAATTCCTTCAAGAACTCGCGGTACAATGAGCACAAAGAAATCTGGCTAACGGATGAATCGAAATGCCGATTGGTTACCTTTTTGAATTGGACAATCGATCGTCGGCGCTCGATTATCCTGGTCGTTCTGTGCCATAAAACCTACCGCCTCCAGCCTCGCCCCTCAAGCCTCCTGGTTGGCCTTGGTTCTCGCTCGGCTGGGTCTATTGGCTCAGCCACCGCGCACACGCCACCGCCAACGCCGACCGCTTTCCCCAAAGTCCGCTGCGCCGCCTGCGGAGCAACGATGAAGATTCACCCTCCATTCCTTCGGCCACATCTCCCAACCCCTCACACCCTCCATCCACTAGCCGCGATGTCAAAGGCTTATTGGTTAGCTACCAGAGGCAACCTCAATGAACAAGCCTTTGCCAATCTCCGTCGGGCTTGTCCCGGCGGGATCACGACTGGCCGGCTACACACCACCACAGCAATTACAAAGACCGAAGTTGTTTTGCGTGCGATCGTTCGCCGCCGACTGAAACACAAAACGCCGGCTGGTTGAAGCCGGCGTTTCCGCATAGCACGCTGTAGTTGGATTAACCCAGGCCTAGTTGTTGTCGTCGTCGCGGGATTTGCGGCGGCGGTTCTCGCTAGTTTTCGCTTTGGATTTCTTGGACTCGCTTTTCTCGTTGTCGGCCTGCGCTTCTTCGGCTTCTTCGTCCGACGCGGATTCCACAGTAGCGGAGTCACCGCTGTTTCGCTCGCGGATCTCGATTCGCTCTCGAATGGGCCCGGCCGCGGCACTGACCGACGGAGACGCTGACCTTCTCGGAGATACGATCACTGTTTCAGCGCGGCCCGTAACACCATGGCTGCCGCTCATGGCTTGGCCGCTGGCGACACTGGGCGCTTCAGAGCTCCACGTCATGCCACCGCCGAGGGCTGACGCCGGAGCGACATGCCAAAAGAGATTGTTCGATTCGCCACCGGGCCAACCGAGGCCACTGGCGTCGTTTTCCAAAGTTTTGAGGCGAAGCTCAACGAGGTCGTCTTTGGCCTCGCGGCGTTTTCGTAATTGGGAGCGCAACTCCTTCAGCTTGTCCTCCATTTTGCTGAGTTCCTGTTCCTGAGTTTCTAGATACTTATCGTATTCGGATTCCAACGCCGATCGCAGGTCATCACGCGCGTTGTCCTTGTCCTCGTCGGTCCCCGCGGCCTTTAGTTTCTCGAAGGCCTTACGAGTTTTGTCGTCGCCCAGTCGACCTTGAATCATGTGGGCGCCATGTCCCACAACAGTTGCTATGCCAACCGATGGTGCAGCGGGAACTTGAGTTACCGACAGTTCCTGCGGCATTGCCGGGAGACCTTCAACGCTCATCAAGGCGGGAAACGCCGCCGCCGTGGGGGCCGTCGCCGCCAATGGAGTCGACGGAGTCACGAAGAGCGTTTTGGTGCTCCGTCTTCGTCTTGATTCAACACCACCACTTCCCGCTGGATCTTTGCGTCCCCTTCGTCGGGATCTTGAATACCATTTGAATTGGCGGGACTGGTATTCGCCCGAAACCAAAACGCGATGGCGGCAGGAAAAGCACACGCAAGTGCAACAATCTTCATTCGATATCTCCTAAGAAAAAATGTCGGGCTAAGAAAACTAATTACTCGTCGGAATCTGAATCGCAATCGGTTGGACAAGGGTCGATCGACGGCTTGGCGGCGCCGCCCTGCAGATCAATCTCCATTCTGCCAGTCTTGATCGATTCGCTAGGCGCCAACTTTGTTTCGTGCGTGTTTGCATCGAATGGAATTAGATCGTCCCAGGCACTATTGGGCTGTAGGCGATCCTCCATTTGATGAATTTGAGACCACAACGACTGCAGCTCGTGCTCAAAATCGTACGAGATGATTCCCGAGTACCTTTTGCGCATCAGCGCCACGCGCGTTTCTATATGTTTGACGAAACTGTCGGTCGAGGGCGAGTCGTCGTTGATCGAAAATGCAAATCGGTTGCTTTCTTCAGCCGAAGCCGAAAAGCTGTCGCTGCCTGCAGTTGTCTTCAGTGCGTCATCCGATTTTGGGGAGCTGACGATCGGAACGGCCCCAAACCCGATACTTCGACCGGCCCAAAATCCGACTGGAATCATGGTGAGTGCGATCAACAGAACGGCCAACCGTTGTCGCTGCTTTCGCATTCGTCGAGTGACAACACGAACCGTCGATCGCCGATGTTGCGGCTGTTGCAAGCAGGCCAAATATTCCTCGAGCACTTTTTGGGCACGCGCCGCCGATACAAATCGATCGTGTGCTTGCTTTTCCAAAAGCTTCTCGATGATATCGGACAGCGTCTGTGGAATATCACAGTTGATCTGGTTCGCGGGAATCGCCGGTTCGTTGACGATCTTATGCAAGACAGCCACAGGTTTTTCGGCCCGAAACGGCTCGCGGCCCGTGGCCAGAAAGTACATCACGGCCCCCAAGCTGAACAGATCGCTGCGCGGATCGATCGAGTTGCCTGAAGCTTGTTCGGGCGACATGTAATGTGGAGTTCCCGCCAGCCACCCGGTTTGGGTCATTGCCATGTCGTCAGCGGCCCGCGCAAAACCAAAGTCCGTGATCACAACGCGGCTGACGTCTTGCTCGATCAAAATGTTCGCCGGCTTGATGTCGCGGTGAATCAGCCCTTGCTGGTGGGCGGCGGCAAGCCCGGCGGCGATCTGCATTCCGACGCGCACGACGTCTTTGGTTTCCATCGGGCCCTTCTGCTCGATATGAGCTTGCAGGGAACGCCCGGAAACCAGCGGCATGACAATGAACGGATGACCCTTGGAGGTATTAACGCTGTGGATCGGGATCACATTGGGATGTACGATCGCGGCGGCGGCGCGGGCTTCACGCTCGAATCGGCGTCGGGCGGTGCCGTTGTGCGCCAGAGTGCGGAGAAATGACTTTAATCGCGACGGGCCGGTGGAGTTCACGGTCGAAGCCCTTGAGCACAATCCCCATCCCGCCTCGGCCGATGACGCGTTCGATTTCGTAATCGCCCAATTGGCCCAGCAGTTCGGGATGCGAGGGCGGTTGCAGAATGCCGTCCACCTCGCGCAACGCAGAATAGTTGGGCACCGAAAAATTGAGCGGTTGTTTGTCCTCAGCGCGCAGGCGCCGCAGCGCGTGCCGCGGAAACGGGTGAAATCGTACTGGGAACGGCATGCACGTCGAAATCGATTCCTTCGGCACACGACCACCAACTCGCTTCGGCAGCACGCTTTTCCAGCCGCTCGCGACATGCATCGCAACTCTCCAGATGCCGCGTGGCCCACAGATAGAGTTGAGGATCGCAAGAATCGTCCAGCAACGACTCCAACTGGTCGACGTCAATGTGAAGTTCCTGAATCATCGCTGTTTCTCGTTGCACGCTCGTTATGGAATGCTTCCCGTTCCCGGTTGTTCAAGTTCCGCCATCTTCCGTTCGATGGCGCACGTGATGGCGCTCATCACGCGACTGCGTGCGACGTAAACGGCGCCCCGCGTCATGCCCAGTTGTCTTGCAACCGGTTCGATGGCTGCATGCTCGACTGCGGTCCGCCAAAACGCCTGCCACGTGTTGGGTTCAAATCGACTCTCCAACCGGCTTGCGGCCCAAGCAAACAGTTGGCAGCTGCAATTCCAAATTGTAAGCATCTTCATTGAGTGTGCTGCTATCGACTGTGTTCTCGATAGCCCGCCGCAGATCCGAGTTGGCAGCGGTCTGCGGAATGCGTCGCCGGTCGCGAAAGTACTGGATGACCAGGTTTTTGGTCACGCGGGAAATCCAGCCGCGAAACGACCCGTTTCTTCCGGAAGTTTGCCAGTTCTGAACCGCTTTGGCCACGCGGGTTAATACCTCCTGCGTTACTTCGGTGACATCTGCGTGCTGTAATCCATGTCGCCGAGCGATTCGACCGATCAGGGGCTGATAGATCTCCAAGAACTCCGACCAGGCGTCCGCGTCGTCCGGATGCCGAATGCGGATCAACAAGCTGGCGCAGGTCTCGGGTGCTTCGGTCATCGGCGTTTGGTTTGCGGTTGGTCGCTCATTTGTCTCACGGCTCTTGGCATTCAATCTTTCAGAGCGTTGCCCAAAAACTCGAAAAATTGCGTCGATTCGGACGCCGCCGATTGCCAAACAGCTAAACTTAACGGAATCGACGGGTTTTTCGACTTGTCTTCGGTTTCTCCAGCAAGCAGAATAGCCGCGAACCAGTGGGCAGTGGCGGGCGTTTTTCTTTCATTGTAAACAGCGGCGATGCAACAACGGTATGTCAGGCTGGGACTATTCGCCACGATGGCAGCACTTCTGGGGTTTGCCGTCAGCGGCTCCGTAGCCGCGAAACGAGCACACCGATCGGGATACCGACGTTCCGCGAAGCCCAATTTCGTCGTGATCGTCATGGATGACGCCGACCAGGCCATGTTTGCTCGCGAAAGTTTCCAAGCGCGATATCCGAACATCGCTCGGGTTGCCGACGCCGGGATCAGCTTTACAAACTGTCATGCAACGACGCCTTTGTGTTGTCCTTCGCGGGCGTCGTTTTTTCGCGGGCAGTACGCCAGCAAGATCCGCGTGATGGTCAACAACCCCGATATACCGGCCGCGAACGGATTTCCTGGTGGCTACGGCGCAGTACAAGGCGGGCGGATATGAAAAAGATGATTTGAGCGTTTGGCTACAGCGGGCCGGCTACCACACGATGCTCGTCGGCAAATATCTACACGACGGGTATGATTTTGTCGTCCCGCCGGGTTGGGACGATTTCTATTGTTCCTTGGGAAACAAGTATTTCGGCACGAGCCGATTTACCACCAAGCTTCGAGCGACCGGCAGCCATTCTCGGCTCCCCGATGATGAATATCGCACGACGGTCGAAGCCAATGATGCTCAATGGCTAATCGAACAACATGTGCTATCTCCGACCGAGTCAAGTCAACCATTCTTTCTGTACCTCGCCCCGTTGGCGCCGCACGACCCTGCACCCAATGCGCCGGCGATCGCTCCCCAAAACCTGGACGACTGGACCGATCTGCACGTGCCTCGCGAAGCTAACTTCAATGAGCCCGACATATCTGACAAGCCGTCGGCGATTGCCTCTCTGCCGTCGTTGACGACCGAGCAAGAGACTGCGCCTCGATGAACAATATCGGCAACGAGCGTTGACCGTTAAATCCGTGGATGCCCTGGTGGGGCAGATTTGGGACACGCTTCAGTCGCTGGGCCAATTGGACAATACGTATTTCATCGTAACTTCGGACCATGGATTTTGTTTGGGCCAGCATCGCGTGATCGGCAAAGATGTGGCCTACGACGAATCGACTCGCGTCCCACTCTTTGTTTGCGGACCTGGCGTCTCCCCGGCGCAAGAAGCCAATCACTTACTGGCGCACTTCGATGTAACTGCGACCGTTTTGGAGTTGGCCGGCGCCGAGCGTCCCGACAACTTGGATGCCAAGTCTTTTGTGCCGCTGCTCACTTCGGCGGCCAGCATTCCGGCGGAAACGTGGCGGACCGGAATTCTTATCGAGCATTGGGAATCGGTCAGTTTGGGCGGAACTCCGGCCGACACCACGTACACAGCACTTCGACTTTACGACCAAATGTATGTTCAATGGGCCGACGGCGAAAACGAGTACTACGACCTGCGGGTCGATCCGAGCGAATTGCAAAACGAGATTGAGTCGCTGCCAAGCACCGCCGAAGAGCTTTTTGACGGTTTGATGCGAATCATGAAACAGGATCATACTCCGCCGCTGGCGACTGTGGTTCGGTCGAATTCTCCCGGCAACTCGTTGTTGGGATTGAATTCGAAAATATTCGGCTACGGAGCGGACGATACGGGCTTGAAGCGGATTGCCTTGATCGTTCGAGATCCGTTGACGAATCGATATTGGGATGGAGCGAGTTGGCAGTCCACTTACGTGCGAGCTCGAGCCGCAAATCTTACGGCCCGGCGGCGTCATCACCGGATGGCGTTACGATTTCAATTGGAGCCAAAATCAAGTCGCCGATGTGCCTAAAATCGCCGTGTCCGTCCGCGCCTCTGATGTCGACGGCATGTTGTCCGAGTCGTCCAAGGCGACATTGTTCGAGGTCGACTCCCAACCGCCCGAAACGATTCTCATTAAGCCGCAGCGGAATTCGAGTTCGCCGTCACAAGTCCGAATCCACGGCGGCGCTACGGACGATCGCCAAGTCGTGTCGGTGCAAATCGTGCTCAGAGATTTGGAATCCGGCCAATACTGGGACGGCTCGATCTGGTGCGTCGAGCGACAGACGATCGATGTGCGGACTTCGATCGAGGGGAACTGGCATTACTTTTTGCAACTCCCACCGGGACATTACGGCGTCTGGGTCCGCAGTTTTGATGTCGCGGGGAATTTCGATCCGAGTCCCGCATCCACCGTCTTCACGGTCCAATAGTCGCGTCAGACGGGTCGAGTTGCATGGGGCGCAAAGAAAACGGGAGTTCGATCCCAGAGCCCGACTCCCGCGCAATGAGTTAATTTGATTCCCGGCCGTTTATCGGCGCCATTCAATCCCGAGGTTGAATCCGGCGGTCAACAGCGAGTCGCTGAACGTGCCGCCTGGCCCGCCAAAGCCGAACGCCGAATTTGGATTGATGGTCGTGGTCAACGTATTGGCACGATTGACCCCATCCCACATATACAAGACCTGCACGCCCGCTCGCAACGCCAAGTCGCGAGTGATGACGTACGACATGTCGAAGCGATAGTCCAGCGCCGGGATCAACGACGTGTTCTCATCGTTGGTTTCAAAGATGTTGACCGCCGTTGCCGTAAAGAACAAATCGGTGGCGTGCGTGCACTGCGTATTGTAGGCCGCCGCCAATGCACCGTCCGATGCAACTCCGAATCGCCCGAACTTCTTAACCACCCGCATGCCGACGTGCCCGCCGATCGCGGAATTGGTGACATCTTGTTTGAACCGGTTGTCGCCGGTGGTCGTGTTGAGCGTCACGACAGTGTCTTCAATCGTATGATCGCTCACTCCAAAGTATCGAAGGCCAAAATACGGCTCGACCCAACCGCCGTTGTTGAGGCTTTGGCGAAAGATGCGATTCAACTCAAGGTTGTTGACCGCAGTTTGTGTCAAAAACGGTTGAGCAATCATCGCATCGGTGCCCCAGGCAAAAAAGGACCCGTTGACGCGAGTGTATTGGAATCCCCAGCCGCTATCGGCTTCGGACATCACGCCGCCCTCAAAGCGGTTGCCCCACATGAAGTCACTGCCGCGCGGATACAGCGATACGTCCTGTTCCGGTTGAGGACTCGGCCGAGACACGCTCATGCTGACTCGGTCCACAGCGAAATAGAATCCGACCGGCGGACGAGGTTCGTCCAAGTCGCGGAAGTCGTACGGCGCAAACATTGCACATCGTAGTCGAAGTACCCCGGCTCAACGAACGGGTTGGTCGCGTCCGTCGTCTCCGCACGGCAGCGGGCGGAATCGAGCACTCGGAACATCGGTGGATTGCGCGAAGGCAAACGAGCAGCAAAGCGAAGCCGCAATGGCCGCGTTTAATGCCAGGAACTTGAAGAACCGCATTTCCTAGTTTCCTGTGTTTGTGAACCGTTAGAGTTGCATGTACAGGGTCGTCACTGGCTATATCGGTAAGCACGATTATGTTGGTTGAACAAGAAAGTCAAAATTTACCGAAGCTTCGGATTTTGGCGTCGACACATTCCGCGTCGCAGTAGCATTTTGATGATTGCAGAAACCACAGGGGATTCGCCGGTCCAATTGGGATCCCCAAAAAATCAAGTCAAGGATGAGCCGTTATGCCGATTTCCCGTATGGGATCGCAAAACCCTTTTGCCTATCTGGCGATCGGAAAGCGGATGGATCAGCACCCCATTTAGCGGGGGGAATCGGGCAATTGAACGTCAAGAAATAAGGTTGCTGCCTAACGATCTCGGGTCAGCTTGTTCCTTGTTTGGCTTACCGACTCGACGGGAACTGCCCACTTTGTCGACAGTTACCAAACAGCTATTCGCGCCTCGATCGCAGTCGGCTTGATGATGATTCACGTCTTACATTTCGGGTTGAGGAGCCTTGGGTTAGGCAGTGTTTGGTCGCAAAACCTTCGACGGTTCACAACAACCTGCGAGAACACAAGCATCGGGATGTTAGCCCGATTCACGTAGTTGACGATGTACTTGGCCTACGATTTGCGATGGGTTTAACAAGTTTTTTCAATCGGATTTTCGCGACATGGTAGGGTAGTCTGCTGTAGGTCGGGCTTCCGAGCCCGACCAATGACGGTCAGGGATGACCGTCTTGCCGCGAATTTGCCCACACTTTTCGCGAAAATCAGTTGCGGCAGATACGCAAACTGATTAACTTGGATAGTCGGTAAAGCTCCGGCGCTTTTTTGCCGGTGCTAACCTTGGAATTATTGAATCATGCTCAGGGGCGGTTGTTACTTCCGTTGATCGTCGGCGACCTGCCGATGGGAAGCTCTTAACGAGGATCTAATTATGTATCGATCTTTGAAATCGGTTTTGCGTGCTCGTGCTGGCGCCTGTCGCTGGCGATATGTCTATCATTGTCATTGCTGAATGGATCGGCCCGGGCGGACCTGATCGACTTGGACCTGTCGCTGATGCCGGTCGCCACCCGAGCGGCGATTGTTCAAGCCTCGCATTTTTGGGAGACGCGGCTCATCGGGTATAGCGCCGTCATTCCACGTGCCATGCTGTCGAAACTGCACAATATCCAAATCTCGGCGATTGTCGCCGACATTGACGGCGCCGGCGGAATTCTCGCGTTTGCCGGCCCCAGCGATGTGTTCCGTTACCACACCAGCGCCCAAAACCTCAATATCTCTCAAGCCGGGATGATTACCTTTGATACAGCGGATTTGAACTATCTGCTGGCAACCGGGCTGCTAGATGACGTGGCCACGCACGAAATGGCCCACGTGCTTGGCTTTGGGACTCTCTGGTCGGATGACGCGTTTAACGACACGTCTTATTTTAATTACACCGGCTATTACGCTCTGCGACAGTATCGCCATGACTCACGTCAACCCTTGGCCCAATTCGTTCCGACGCAACAGACCACCACGGGAACTCCCGGTGGACACTGGTACGAGAACGATCCATTCTTCTTCAACGCAAATACATTGGCCGCTGAACTCATGACGCCCTACCTATCCGACTCGCCATTCGTTTCGGAGGTGACGTGGGCACAATTTGCCGACTTGGGATATAAGGTTAAAGGCATCACCGATGACATCCCGGGCGGTGTCGCCTTCCCAGCGCCCAAGGGTGGAAAAACTGCGCGTCCATCGCCCTCGGTAAATAACCTCGGCGGCACGGGCAACGGTTCGACCACGACGCCCCGCACGGGTAAGACGGTTCGATAACACGCGATCGATCACATTCATTCCGACACGCCGGCTGAATCGAGCCGGCTTTTTTTTCGGACGCGGTCGGTTACATACGCCTCCGGATCGCACGCAAAATAACTTCCCGGTTTTGTCGACCCTCTCCTTAACCTCTCCCGTGAGGGCGAGGAATTCGGGGCGAAGTTATTTTGCGTGCGATCGTAACTTTCCGGTTTTGTCGACCCTCTCCTTAACCTCTCCCGTGAGGGCGAGGAATTCGGGGCGAAGTTATTTTGCGTGCGATCGTAACTTCCCGGTTTTGTCGACCCTCTCCTTAACCTCTCCCGTGAGGGCGAGGAATTCGGGGCAAAGTTATTCTGGGAGCAATCCTTCGCACTATTTCGAGGCACTGGCTAGAGCCCGAACTGGGACGCGGTGTTTCAAACCTTGCAAGATCGCTTCGGCGCTCGATTTGGCGTCGCCAAACAACATCCGCGAGTTGTCTTTGTAGAATAGTGGATTGTCGATCCCCGAATAGCCGGTCGCCATGCTGCGCTTGAGAATCACCACCTCGGCGGCCTTCCAAGTTTCCAGCACGGGCATGCCGTAGATAGGGCTCCCGGGATCGTCCAACGCTGCAGGATTGACTATGTCATTGGCTCCGATCACGAGCACCACGTCGGTTTCCGGAAAATCTTCATTGATTTCATCCATCTCAAACACGATGTCGTACGGGACGTTGGCTTCCGCCAGCAACACGTTCATGTGTCCCGGCAAGCGACCGGCGACCGGATGGATCGCAAAACGAGTTTTTATTCCGCGTTTGCGCAACAAATCCGTAATCTCGCGGACCGCATGTTGTGCTTGGGCGACGGCCATCCCGTAGCCGGGAATGATAATGACTTGCTGCGACTGAAGAAGATTCTGCGCCACTTCGTCTGCCGATGTCTCGGTGTGTGTCTTGCCACCACTTGAGGCCGACGCCGACACGCCGCTTTCGACGCCGAAACCACCCAAGATCACGCTGAGAAACGATCGATTCATCGCGCGGCACATGATGTAACTGAGGATGGCGCCACTGCTGCCGACCAGTGCGCCAGTGACGATCAACAAGTCATTCTCCAGCAGAAACCCCGTGGCTGCTGCGGCCCAACCGGAATAACTATTGAGCATCGAAACGACCACCGGCATATCGGCGCCGCCGATGGCCATAACCAAATGGACTCCCAAGCCAAAGGATAACAGCGTCATGATCAGCAGCGGCAGTAGTCCCCAACCACTCGACGCCGTCGTCAGAAACCAGCCGCCCAACAAGATGCATCCGGCAATGGCGGTCAGGTTCAGCAGGTGTCGAGCCGGCAGCAAAACCGGCTTGCTCGTGATTCGACCCTTGAGCTTTCCCCAAGCGATCACCGATCCGGTGAACGTCACGCCGCCGATAAACACACCCAAGAAAATCTCGATTTGGTGAATCACGTTTTCGGCCGACGTCAGTTCCGGCCTGACCGGCGAAAAGTAATTGCTCAAGCCAACCAACACCGCCGCCAGACCGACAAAACTATGCAGGATCGCCACGAGTTCCGGCATGGCGGTCATTTCGACTCGAACCGCGAATGTCGTGCCGATCACGGCTCCGATCATTAAGCCCATGGTCAACAATAGATACCCGCCAGTGATGTACCCGGTAAAAAACGTGGCGCAAATCGCCAGCAGCATGCCGGCAATCCCCAACCAGTTGCCACGCCGCGCGGTTTCATGTTGGCTCAGCCCGCCGAGGCTGAAGATGAAACAGACGGCGGCGACCAGATATGCAATGATCGGGATCTGTCCCATCGGCTCAGCCCTTGCGAAACATTCCCAACATGCGATGCGTGACCAGGAATCCCCCCGCGACATTGATCGACGCAATCAAGGCCGCCAACGCCGCCAACAGAGTCTCCGCCGAACTCCACGGCGTCTTGAATTGCGCCATCGCGCCGATCAAGATGATGCCGCTGATGGCGTTTGTCACACTCATCAACGGCGTGTGCAGCGCCGGCGTCACGTTCCAAACGACTTGCCAGCCAACAAAACAGGCCAGCACAAAAACGGTCAAATGAGAAACGAACTTTTCCGGAGAATAACGGCCGATCAGCAACAATATCAACATCGCGGCGGCCAACATGACGGCGTTGATCATCCACCGCTGCCAACGTGGCATGGGCATCGTCTCGCGAAAATCAATCGACTCGTTGCCGCCCGGCTTGGTCGCGGCGATTGAAGGCTGAATTCGAGGCAGCGGCCAATTGATCTCGCCGGCGAAAGCAACCAATGAACCGCGGACGACGTCGTCATCGCGATTGAACTGAATCTTCCCTTTTTTGTCAGGCGTTAGGTCGGCGATCAAGTTCGCTACGTTGTTGGCATACATGGTCGAGGCTTGGGTCGGCAAGCGACTGGCCAAATCGGTATAGCCGATAATCGTTACCCCGGATTTCTGGCAAACGCCGCCCGGCTCAGTAAGTTCACAATTCCCGCCTTGCTCGGCCGCCATGTCGACGATCACGCTTCCCGGCTTCATGCTGTGGACCATTTCTGCCGTGATCAGTTTGGGCGCGGGTTTGTTGGGAATGAGTGCCGTGGTCACGATGATGTCGACGTCGCGAGCTTGTTGCGAGAACAAGGCCATTTCCGCATCGATAAACGCTTGACTCATCTGTTTGGCATAGCCCCCGGCTCCTTCTCCCTCTTCGGCGAGGTCGAGTTCCAGAAACTCCGCCCCCATACTCTTGACTTGATCCTTGACCGCGGCCCGCGTATCGAACGCACGCACCACGGCGCCCAAGCCTCGTGCGGCCCCGATCGCAGCTAACCCCGCCACGCCGGCGCCGATCACTAATACCTTGGCAGGCGGGACCTTTCCAGCCGCCGTAATCTGGCCGGTGAAGAATCCCCCGTAGACTTGCGCCGCCTCCAAGATCGCCCGATAACCCGCGATGTTGGCCATCGAACTGAGGACGTCCATTTTCTGCGCCCGCGAAATCCGCGGAATACAATCCATCGAAATCGCATTTGCGCCGCGAGCTTTTAGGGCATCCAACAACGGTCCGTTGCACCGCCGGGTATAACAGGCAAATCAACGTTCCGCCTTGCTTCAACTGATTGACTTCAAACGTCGTCGGCGGATTGACCTTCAACACGATATCGCTCGAGGTCCAAATCGACTGAGACGCTTCAATAATCTTGGCCCCAGCGTCGCGATACGCCTCGTCGAAGAAGTGAGCTTTCTCGCCGCAGCCCGATTCGACTTGCACTTCGTAACCAAGCTTGCGCAGCCGGGCCACCGATGCCGGCGTGGCGGCGACCCGGGATTCGCTTTCGTGAGTTTCGCAGACTACTCCGATGATCATCGATGGCCGAAAACTGGATCAGCGCCCCGTGCCGGAATGGCCAAGGGAAGGTCAACAAGCTGGGCAGAAGAACATTCGCGAACGAGAACAAAAGCCAGCGTCAATGGCCGCGTCCTACGGCGGTTCGCATCCGGTTTCCCGGCCTTTTGTGCGTCGGCGCTCTGCACGCAGCCCGCTAAAGTACAAAAACGGTAAGAACGCGATGGTACGACTTGGTCCGCGTTTCGGCAAGCCGTCTACCGCCTTCGGTAGTGAGCTGATTTGAGGTAGGTCGAGCAGTCCCTGCCCGACAGACATTGTCAAAAAATGTAGCGGCTTTGGTCAAATTAGCCCACGCCGCCGCCCGCAATGTCCGGGAATCGGATACGTGGTTCACGATCCTCTAGGCGTTGAATGCGTCATGGGAGTGACCGCGGGTATCCGAACCATCTTGAAATGCGGTTGATTGATGTGGCTCGTGACCAAATGCGGCATCCATAATGCCTTGTCAACAAGCTCCAACAACACTTGCGGATCAAACGGCTTGCGCAAGTGATAGACGCCGCCGCCACGACTACTCTTGAGAATCACTTCCGGCAGTTGGCACGCCGAAGCATACATCACCGGCACGTCGCCGCGATCTCGCAGTGCGTGAATCTCGTCGACGATTTCGTTGCCCGCCGTTCCCCCGATGTCCAAGTCGCAAAGGATCAAGTCGAGTTCGCAATCGGCGGCGGCGCTCACCGCCGCTTGCCGATCCTGAGCGCAATGAACTTCGTAATTCGAACAATGTAAGACCGCCGCCGTCGCCGTCAGCGAAATCGGATCGGAATCGATCACCAGTAGTACTGGATTTGTAAGGCCGGTCATGGATTGACTCTTCCCGAGTTGAAGGTCGCGATGCCAATCCGTTGGTCCACAGTTTTTCCTGCGGCAAAACGCCAGCGCACGCTTCGCCCGCTATCGTTATCGATCGCCTAATAGAAATACTTTGCCCAGATCCCGGACGGTCGCAAAATCCGCAGATCGGGCTTAATCGGTAGAATCAGAATTGCCAGGTCTTTCGATGCCGCCGCCGTGACGCGTCAATGATCAAGCCCTTGCCGATCTCCGTCGGGCCTGTCCCGGCGGGATCACGAGTGGTCAGCTACCGTTACCAGCGCCATCAATTAGACCGAAGTTAGTTTCCATTGGGTCCTCATTGGATAACGTCACGTTGGCCTCTGATTTCGTCGTAAGACGCCTAACCACAATGCCATCGGCGTCGAACTCGAATGATTGTCATCGAACTCCCGACCCAGCGATCCGTTCACTGTGCCAGGTAGTCGAACACTAAGATCGATTCGACGTAGGGCAACGCAGTCTTCTTGAAGGCCTCGTGGGCGGGATGAACGATGTAAGTGTCTCGATCACCCAAGCTGGCGAACGACAATACGAAACAGTGCGTATATCCTTGAGCGCGGTTCTCGACGCTGACGTCCGTTCCGCCTTCAAAATGTTGAATGCAGTCGATCTGCTTTGGAAGTTGTGCAAACGAATCGCAGACTTCATTGATCTGAGCGACCGTCGTCGTCGGTTTGAATTTGACCAACACCACGTGTTTAACAGCTTGGGCAAACAACACCGACTCGACGCTCGGCAGCATGCAGTCCTTGACGAACTGGTTTCCTGCGTCGGTCAAATGGACGCCGTCTCTGGTCAACACGCCATTGGTGGCGTTTTCCGGATTGCGGTTCTTTAGTTCAGCGAGGAACAGTTTCCTCAGGTCCAACAACATCACCGCGTGTTTTTGGGCGACTCGGCGGCTGACGGCCGAATACTCGTCGAGTTTGGCGTCCAACTGGTTGCTGCCGTCGGTTTTCTCACCAATCACGCTGGGCGTGCACAGGATGATTTTGGCGCCGGCGGCATGGATGCGATCGATCAAATCGTCCAACCCGGACTCATACCGATCGATGGGTGTGCCGTTCCCTTGAAGCGAGTGCCAGACGTCGTTGATGCCTATATAGATGACAACGAGGCCAGGGCTCTTCGACAACACGTCGCGTTCCAAACGGGCCTGAAGATCAGGGACTTTATTCCCGCTGATACCCGCGCCGATGACTTCAATTGCAGACTTCTCGTGCCGCTGCTTCAACGCGTCGGCGATCAACGTCACGAAGCCGTCTGGAGCCGCACCGGCTTGCGTGATCGAGTCGCCTAGAAAGACGACATTCATCAGTCCGGTGTCCTGAGCCGATCCCAACTCGGCGGACAAACTTGAAACTAGTAGGCAAACAAGGAATGCAAGGGCACGGGATTTCATTAGGCGTTTCCTGACAGAAAAAATTGACACGATTCGGGTCACAAGCGGCCGACTATTCTAGCAGAACTGAACTTCGCAGCGGCGCTCCGGTGCCCCGACCCAACGCCGTTCGAGGCTATTGCCGTCCTCAGCCTCGCTGTATACTTTGCACATAATCGAGCGTCCCCAGCCCAGTTGTATCCAGTCAACCCCGTGTTCAAATACCTACGCAAGGCGTTTACCAATTCGTGGAACTTGCTGCTGTTTTTTGGCGGCCTCGGATTTGCTGCGATCTGTGGCGTGCCGGACATCGCGATCCCGATGGTGCTGGCGGCAGAGACTGCCTACTTGGGATTCCTCGGAACGCATCCCAAGTTCCAAGCGTACGTCAACGCGCAAGAGGCAAAATCTCAGCGCCAAGCGACCTCGGTCCACAACCAGGAAGTGCTGCGACGGATTCTCAAGTCCCTGCCGCCCAACTTGTACGATCGCTACGAGCGTCTGCGGCAACGCTGCCGCGACTTGCAACAAATCGCCGGCGACCTCAAAGACCCTTCGGCCGACGATAACCCCCTCAGCTTCGAATCGATGCAAACCGCCGGGCTAGACCGCTTGTTGTGGGTCTTCTTGCGATTGCAGTTCACACAATACTCGCTGGAACGGTTCTTCGAAACCATTTCCGAGGAAAAACTGAATGCCGATTTGGAGCGGCTTAAAGACCAGCGGTCGCAGCTCGATGACTCGGACAAGAGCGAGCACACCAATAAGATTCGCGGCACGCTCGACGACAACATTGGGACGGTCACCGAACGCATCCAAAATTTCAAGCAAGCCGAAGGCAATTACCAATTCGTGAAGCTGGAACTCGATCGACTGGAGAACAAGATCAAGTCGTTGGCGGAAATGGCCGTCAACCGCCAAGAACCCAACTTTATCTCAAGCCAGATTGACGCCGTTGCTCATAGCATGCGCGACACCGAGCGGACGATGAACGACTTGCAATTCGTCACCGGTTTGGGACAGGTGGACGAAGAAGTGCCCGAACTGGTCTCGCCACCGCCCATCATGATCAAGTAATCGCGCTCGCCAACAGGCTGGCCAAGCATTACTTCGCCTTCGAGCCGGCTTGCGTTTCGCTGCGCGGGTCGCCTTCTCCGGCGTCGCCTGGAAAATAGGACCGAGGCGCGGCATCCGCTTGGATTTGGCCAACCTGCGAAGCGTCTTCAGATTCGTCACGTCCATTTCTTCGCCGTCAATCACCTCCTTGGGTGTTTCCAAGTACATCGGAATCGCGTTCAGGCGCGTCTCGTGCAATAGCAGCCAAAACCCCGCCAGGCCAATCGTGCCGCGCCCAATGTGTTCGTGCCGATCTTTACGGGATCCGAATGGCGTTTTGCTGTCATTGAGGTGAATTGCATGCACCCGACTTGTTCCCACCACTCGATCGAATTCGTCGACCGTCCGCTCGAATTCGGCCGCCGGAGATAATGGATATCCGGCTGCGTGTGTGTGGCACGTATCGATGCACACACCCAGCCGCTGGCCAAATGCGCAGCGTGAGATGATTTCGGCGAGCTGTTCGAACCGCCAACCCAAATTGCTTCCTTGCCCCGCAGTATTCTCCAACAACACACGCGCGGAGATCTTCCCCGTCTGCCGATGCACCTCGTCTAGCGAGGCGGCGATTGCTTTTAACCCCGTCGACTCATCGGAGCTCGTAAATGATCCAGGATGAACGACGACAAACGGGATACCTAACTGTTCGGCACGCTGAAGTTCGACCACCATCGCATCGATGCTTTGCCGTCGCAACGCCGCGTCCGGTGCGGCCAGATTGATCAAGTACGAAGTGTGCGAGAGTGGATCAGTGATCTCGAGTTCCGACAGCGTCTCGCGAAACCGCGACGCCTCCGACGCCTCAATGGGCTTGGCCCGCCACTGATTGTTGTTCTTGGTGAACAACTGAACGCAATCGCAACCGGCGGTTCGAGCCAATTCGACGGCCCGATAATAGCCTCCGGCGATCGACATGTGCACCCCAAGCTTGATCAAATAGTTCTCCCCACCTTTTCCCATTCCCTGTCAGTGAGCGCCCGCAAAGATTTTACCGCCGTCCAGAGGCACAAACTACGGGCCGAATCTCATCGCTCCACGCATGCAACAACAGCACGACGGACCGACAAAGCAAAAAATGATCGCCAGAATCACCGCCGCCAGAATCGATCCACGATACCTGGGGTCCACTTCGCCTCGGTCGATACGACGCAAGTCTTCATAACCAACGACAATGGCGGCAATCGCCAGCGGAAAGAAGAACAGACCCAACGCGGCCAGGATCCAGACCAACGTTGAATGAACGGTTCGGCGATATTGGCCCGGCAATTCATAAACCGGCAATCCCTTGAGCAGGACCGGCGTATAACTTGTGGGCGAATCTGCCGGCTCAATCGCGCCAAAAAACGAATCCGCCCGTTGCCATTCAGTCGAGCCGACTAGCTGTACGAAACATGTCGAGATGATACGGCCTTCAGCATGCCACGTGTGTAATTCTTCAATTCGAGCCGGTCCGTAAATCGCGCCGTCGGGCGTTCGAACCAAATACCGCACTTCGCGCAAATGCGCTGCCGTTGGCGCATCAGAGCCGCGCTGAACCTCTGAATGCGCTGGCGCTGATGTGTCCGATTCGGACGCCATCGATTCCCCGGGAATCGGCACGAGCATTTGACACGTCGGACAACGCGCCAACTTCCCCCGATTCTGGTCGGCCACGCGCAACGTCGAACCGCACGACGGACATTTGAACTCGATTGCCAAAGCAGATTCCTCGCATGGGTCCGCGACAATTCGCGGTCAGCATCACGAACGAGAATACTCTCTCTCGGATCCCGCCTCCTAGCGGAGACATGGGTGAAAGCACATGATTCGCAGCGACGCACCCTAGGTTTTTAGGGATCGCCGGGAAAACAACTTGCCATTTCTGTTGGCCTCACGCAACCTTTCTCGTGAAGGCGAGGCTAACAGGCGACGTTGTTTCGCCAGCGGACCTAAGTAATCGATATTCGCCGGGAAGCCGCAAATATCGATAACCATTCTGCCAATTCCGCCGATTCACAGCCACCCCAGGTTCGCAGCGACGAATCGACCGTATCGCGATTGGCACTCGACCGGTTCGATGCCGGCCTAGTGCTTTGTCAACGCTGAATCTTGGGGTTGACAATGTCGGCTTTCGCTCTGCGAAAGCACCTCCTTTCACGGCGCGAAAGGCGACAATAATTGGATCGTCACATTGACAATCAATCCAAATTCTTAGTGTAGACAAAGCACTTACCTCGACTTTGAACGTTGCCAAGCCTTGTTAGACAAACAGGAGTCGATGCCACTGATTCCGCAATGGACATGCCCTGCGGTCCGCCGTAGAATGCTTGAGTCTGTTTGTTGTCAACGATGGTTTCACCGTAGCCGTGTTGGTTTTGGGGATGTAGCTCAATTGGGAGAGCGCAGCGTTCGCAATGCTGAGGTTGTGGGTTCGATCCCCATCATCTCCACTGACTTTTTTTCGACTTGCCGTAAGCGCTGATTTCACAACAGCTTAGGAAATCGTTGACACAGTGGAGATTCCAACTGGGCCAAAAAACGAAGAAAACTGGGCCAAAATCGAACTGCGAACAGTCTAAATCAACTCCCTAAATGGACAGCCGATCAACGCAAACTCCTATTGATGGTGAGTCAACTTGTTCGTGAATCGACGACAGGTCGACTCATGATAGTCGTATGACCAAAGTTGACTCGATTCATGTTTTGCCTCGCAACGTCGTGGCGAAGATGTCGGTATAGTTCGACGATAACGCTGCTTGAATGTCCCACCCAGTCGCGAATGTCCGTTTCGGGAATCCCGGCCACAAAGCACTGGCTGACGAAGTAATGTCGGAAGCTGTGGAGGCGTCCATTTTTGAAGCCGACTTCATTCTTGGCAGAAGGAAACTCGGATTCCAGTTTTTTGATTACCAGCTTAATAAATCGATCTCGGGTCCAATTCGCGTTGAGCGGTCGACCGCTTGGTGACAATAGGACGTGGCCGGCTCGTCGGGGCAACTCCGCCAACGCTTCAGCCAAGTCCGGATGGATCGGAATGATTCTTGAGTTTTTATCCTTCAGTTTTCTATCGTCGTTTTCGAGTCCGCGTCGTCGCGAAAATCTCTCATCTTTAACGCAAACGAAATTGTTCTTTAGATCAACATCGTTGATTCGGAGTTTCAACGCTTCGCCCAAACGCAGACCCGTTCGCGACAAAACGAGAATTAACATCCCCAAGCATTTGGTATTTGCGTTCTTATTGGCGAATTCGAGCATTCGCTGAACTTCAGTCTCGGTGTAGCAGTACCGCTCTGATCTACTCGGTTTGTTGAGCCGCCAACGTATTTTACACGTCTCGGGAATGACGCCGTCAAAAATGAGGGCGTTTGAGACGCTGATCGCCATCGTCAATTCATGATGAATAGTTCGTGGGGCTAATCCATCCTCTTGCAGCTTTTTGCAATATTGCTGAAGCAACCGCTTGTCGACCATGGTCCAGCACGTTACTCCTCCTGCGCTGCAATAGGCAACGAAACGATTGGACATCGCCCGATATTTCTTTTTTGTCGACGGGGCATGCCCGCCCAAGAAATCGGGATCGTCGCGCGAGGCCAGGAAATGCTCCCAACCTTCGGTAATCGAAATTCCAACACGTCGTCCTTGAGGTTCATTGTTGACGGTCTCGGCGCCAACAATTTGCGTTAGATTCTGCTCTACAACTGATTGATCAAGCTGAACAATCAGTCGCATTGCTTCGGCAAAGTCCTTTGTGTTGAGCGACATGCGACCATGTCCATGCCCTCGACCATCGGCGTAATAGACTCCGCCCTTACGGAAAATGCGCCAACGAAAATTGGCACATTGAATTTGTTTGGATTCGTTCTTCATGGGTTATTCATGGATGTTGTACGGAATGAGTTTTCTCCATTTTGGCAGGGGGCCCGGTAGACACTTGACGGCGCCACCAGCTGACGTTCTGTGCTCATTAAGGAGCATGCCAATACGGTTGGATCAAATCGGATGGCCTTCCGTTGCCCACCAATTTGAATTGCAGGAATTGATCCGTCTGCGACTCGACGTCTTATCGTCTTGATAGAGCAGCAATAGATTTCTGCAACTTGTTCAAGCGTGAGCAGCTGCGATTTCATAAGGCGTTTCCATTTGGGTGGCCAAAGGTTACGCCCTTCGAAATGCCAAATCCACCGCAATCGATCGTCAGACGTTTGCGGTAATCCGAAAGCAAGCATCAAGCGCCTTGGACCTTCAAATGTCCTAGCGGGATCTTTCGATCAAGGATGCTCGTACCAGTGGTTGCACCGTAGCCGCTGCTTGATCAAATCTAAGTCGTGCTTCAATAGTGTCAGGAGACACACCTAGGAACTCGGCGAATGCTTGAATCAACAAAGATTTCTTTTTGGTCAAATTGCCGCCGTGGCGCATGATACAACAACTTGGAAAAGAGTTGGATCAGAAATACCCGTCGATATCGCTCTAATCCGGTCTTGGACTTATTGCCCGAGTCAACAAGTTCGAGCCAATCCCGAAGATGTTCCCGGTCCTGCGAAGCACCCCGGGCATCCGCCACTAATAGCCGAAGTTGGTCTCTATCGGGAAGGGGATTGGTGTCCGGGATAAAAACAGTAACGCCGCACGACGCTAGTAGCTCTCGGCTGTCGTCCATGACCGGCGCAGGGCATTGCCACCCCAATGGCCACGGCAATTGAGGAGCCGCCAGTGTCTTAATCCGCCAGTCCCGAAAGAACTGGCTAAATTGTGCTCTAAACTCAGGTGACTGTCCGGTTATCTGAGAGCCAGTGGGGCAGCCACAATCACGTTCTTCACCAGAGTGTGCCGGAAAAGCTATTGGCATCATCTTCCCATGCGGTTGCAAACACCCTCGACACGATGAAGTCCCGACTCATGCAACTTCGGGATGGCCTGCCGGTCCCCGAACATCTGGCTGAAGACCTGATCGAGAGCGAAGAGATCGAAGAAGACTTGCTTGACGAAATCCTGGGCGACACCGAATCTGCTGTCGAGGCGGAGCCGGTCGATAACGAGATTCTTAACCATCAATCGCTTGTAGCGGAGATCAACGAACTCACTCGCTACTCGCAGTGGGCTTTCCATCGGCGTCGACACCAAGAGCCGGTCTTTGCTCAAGGCGTTAGAGGTCGGCCTCGTGGAGATGGAAAAGATGGCAGCCGCGAGAAAGGCCCTCATCTTCACGGAGTCCCGCCGCACCCAGGAATACCTTCGTAACTTTTTAGAGGCCAACGGTTATGGCGGCCAGATAGTCTTGTTCAACGGTACGAATGCCGATCCGCCGTCTCGCCAAGTCATTGATCGCTGGATTGAAGCAAATGCCGGCAGCGGACGGGTCACCGGTTCACGCTCCGTGGATAGCCGCACGGCACTGATTGAGTATTTCCGCGACCATGCGACGCTGATGATCGCCACGGAAGCGGCGGCGGAGGGCGTGAATCTGCAATTCTGTTCGCTGGTAATTAACTACGACCTACCGTGGAATCCCCAGCGAATCGAACAACGAATCGGGAGATGCCATCGCTACGGTCAAAAGCATGATGTTGTGGTCATCAACTTCCTAAACGAGCGAAACGAAGCCGACCGTCGTGTTCATGAACTCCTTTCGGAAAAGGTCAACCTGTTTAGCGGTGTCTTCGGCGCTTCCGACGAAGTTTTGGGAAGCATCGAGTCTGGCGTCGATTTCGAACGCCGAGTCCTGGCAATCTACCAGCAGTGCCGTACGCCCGACGAAATCAACGCCGCGTTCCGCAAACTGCAACAGGAAATGGAAGCGACCATTGAGACCCGAATGGACGACACTCGCAAAGTGCTGCTCGAACAGTTCGACGAAGATGTCCACAGTCGCCTCAAGACGCGGCTTTCCGACACGAAGGCTAATCTCGACCGGATAAGCCGAATGTTCTGGTCGCTCACCAAGTTCATTCTGGGCGTCACGCCAAGTTTCATGACGACGCTCTGGCGTTTGAACTGGACAAGCCGCCGACCGATGGCTTCAAGCCCGGCCGTTATCATTTGATCGACAAACGCCAAATGAACTTGCCGGGCGAATTCTTGTATCGACTGTCCCATCCATTGGGGGAATGGGTCATCGACAGCGGAAAAGCGTGTCCGGGCCACGTGGCCAGGGCCACGTTCGATGTTAGCCATTATCCAGCCAAGCTTTCGATGGTCGAGGCGATCAAAGGCCAATCGGGTTGGCTCACCCTCCAGCACCTTGCCATCGACTCGTTCGAAAAGGAAGATTACCTTCTCTTCTCGGCGTTTACCGGCTCCGGGAAATCACTCGATCAGGAAACCTGCGAACGGTTGTTTCACTGCTCGGCAACTGTTGAACCGATCGAAGCATGTCCTGAAGAGGCCAAGACCCGACTGGAGGTGGAACGAGCTTCACCGCGATGCTGCAATGGCGGTTTCGCTGGAAGACAACAACCGACTCTTCGCCGAAGAACGCGAGCGGCTGGAGAAGTGGGCTGATGACATGGTGGTCGCCGCCGAGAAGGACTTGTCCGACACCAAGGCACAAATCAAGGCCGTGCGGCGGCAGTCACGCTTGGCGACCACGCTAGATGAACAGAACGAACTCCAGCAGAAGCTCCGTGATTTGGAGAAGAAGCAGCGGAAACAGCGTCAGCAAATCTTCGAGATTGAAGACGAGATCGCACAGAAGCGTGACTCGCTGATCGATGGCCTACAACGACGGATGATACAAAAGTCACACAGCACCCTCCTTTTTACCATCCAGTGGGAGGTAGTCTGATGAAAACGAAAGCTCGACGTGAGCGACGTACGAGATACTCTCTTCAGGGAGGCACATGGCCGTGGTCACGCCGTTGATGCGCATTTTTGAACATTTATCGCCGATCGGTGACGAGGAACAGTCATTGGTTTCGCGTTGGAGAGATCTGTTTCGGCGCCATGGCTTAAATGAACTTGGGCAAGAGGCAGGTAACAGAATGCCCATGAAGTATGGCGTATTTGCCTAAAGAAAGCCGCTATTGGAGAAGTATGGTCTATTGATGGCGACGCGACACCGGGTTGGCTTCGGTATTTAACAATTGTTCCGAATCACGACGAGTTGCCAGCGTTACTTTATGTCACGGGGTTTGCAGATGGCATCATTGACAGTCAAAGTCGTTGGGCAATTAAAATATCGCCCGCCGACGCTCGGTACAGTGGAATCTGCACAGAAATGCCGGACAACGACGCAAAAACGCTCGATGACGATAAAGTGTTCGCACGAGATGGTTTTTTGAATAGGGTCGGTGAGGCCCGGAGTTGGATAATTTATAGTCAAGACAAATATGCTCGAATGAGTGATGCGCGAGAGGAAGAAAGTAAGGAGGACTTAGGGGCCATTGGCAGGACGACCAGGTTTGCCCGTCGCTTTTTTGAAATGACCGATCCGGATTTTAAGGCTTTCGATCACGTCGCGAGAATGTGTTGTAGTCGTTTGCGTGAAGAGTTGGCAATCGATGTAGCTCAGATAGAAAAAAAGGCCGAGTTTTGCCCCGCTTTGATCACATTACTT
Organism: uncultured Planctomycetaceae bacterium; assembly: GCA_963803365.1. Taxonomy (GTDB): domain Bacteria; phylum Planctomycetota; class Planctomycetia; order Pirellulales; family Pirellulaceae; genus JANMEB01. Next base: position 4,959 of record CAWDMH010000019.1, on the reverse strand, counting down.
ACCGTTGAAGACGTTGAAGTTCAAGCATGCTTTACGATTCGATTGAGTTTTGAAGATTAACGGTGAAACTGCGTCGTTTTCTGAAAAAGTCGAGAAGATGGCCAGAGCCTTTGGGAAACTTCCAAGCTCTTTTGGTTAGGAGCTTGTACAACTGGTCGGCCCGATTTGGTCACGGCTCCTTGTCGTCACCGAAGGTTGCCATGACGAAGCCTTTCGGGAGAGACGGTGGCACACTGCAAGCTAGTCAAATCGTTGTTTTTTGAAATGGTCTGATTCATGGCCAGACGTAAGAGAAATCCAATTTTTGCCATTGGTCGGGAGGACGCGGATGAGCTCGTCTACAAGATTGTCTTAAGCTTCAACGGGAAGCGGCCAACTAAGTCGGAACTACTGGACGATGCTGTTCCACGATTCGAGCAATATCGCAATGTTGATCGGGAAGCGACGGAGGAGGAAATCCGGCAAGACGTTTATCGGCGAATCATGTATAGGGTTGATGCGAAAAGGCGGGGAGCGCGATTGGTGGAATCTGGTTCTCAAAGGCGGCGACAAAACCTATCGTGAGTTGTTGGCACTGGCAGATGAGTATGTTCCGAAATTTGAGGCCGCAATTGATGGTGCCTCGAAAGTGGGACGCGATATCCCTGACAACATTCTGCGTGACAAGGACTTTCTCATCGATCTGAGGGATAGGATTAACACCGCATATGCCGAGTATTTTGGCGTTGCATGGCGCGCCGTGGTGTTGAAGTTTGAGCTCTCCACGCCCAATGACGGGCCACGAGAAGCCGACGTTTCAACCGCGGCGACAAATTGGTCCATCGCAACGAGCGCCGACTCTGCCCAGTTTCGAGCACGACTCGAATCCGCCGGGCAGGACGGTTGACATGACCGAGACGGTGGAGGTCAACAATTCAGTTTTGTCCGTTCAGAAAAAACGATTCAATAATGACCGGTGATTTAGCAGAAAAACGAACGTAGTGATGGCAACCAACTTTGAGAAACTCCAGAAGCTCCTTGAGGAACTGTTCCAACTGGATCAGGCCGATCTGGACTTCGGCATCTACCGGATCATGAACCAGAAGCGGGACGAGGTCGTCCGCTTTCTGGACAAGGACTTGCTGCCGCAGGTCAAGGAAGCGTTCAGCCACTACAAGTCGGCGGACAAGGCCGCGCTTCAGAAGCGAACTCGACAAGCTCGTCGAGCAAGCGTCAAAGCGCCGGGATGAACCCGGACGAATCACCCAAGGTGAAGGAACTGCGCCAGCAAATCGCCGACTCCAGCCGTCGATGTCACGGCTCTGGAGAACGAAGTCTTCTCGCACCTGTTCAACTTCTTCCGCCGCTACTACAGCGAAGGCGATTTCATCTCGCTGCGGCGGTACAAGGAAGGCGTCTACGCCATTCCCTACGAGGGCGAAGAGGTCAAGCTCCATTGGGCCAACGCCGACCAGTATTACGTCAAGAGCAGCGAGACTTCCGCGACTACATCTTCAAGATGCCGTCGGGCAAGCGAGTGCGTGTCCATCTCGTCGCCGCCTCGACCGAGCAAGACAACAAGAAGGAAGCTCCCGGCAAGGAACGCCGCTTCATCATCTGGCAGACGATCCGATCTACGAGGAGAACGGCGAACTCTTCATCCGGTTCGAGTACCGGCCCGACGACGGCAAGGAAAAGCAGGACGACCTGAATCAAGACAGGCCATCGAACGCCGTCCTGCAAGAGCCGAGGGTTTCGAGGAGTGGACGGCGGGAGCTAGCGAAGCCTGCCCCCACCGAAGACGAATCCGAACCGGACGGTGCTGGAGAAGCATCTCACGCAGTACACCGCCCGGAACACGTTCGACTACTTCATCCACAAGGACCTGGGCGGCTTCCTGCGCCGGGAACTCGACTTCTACATCAAGAACGAGGTCATGCACCTCGACGACATCGAACACGAGTCGGCCCCGAAGGTCGAGCAGTACCTCAGCCAGATCAAGGTGATCCGCAAGATCGCCCACAAGATCATCCAGTTCCTGGAACAACTGGAGAACTTTCAGAAGAAGCTCTGGCTCAAGAAGAAGTTCGTGGTGGAGACGAACTACTGCATCACGCTCGACCGGGTGCCCGAGGAGCTTTACCCGGAGATCGCCGCCAACGACGCCCAGCGGGAAGAGTGGGTGCGGCTGTTCGCCATCGACGAGATCGAGAAAGACCTGAACGGGCCGGGATACTCGAAGCCGCTGACGGTCGAGTTCCTGAAGGCCAATCAGTCCTTGTCGTTGACACCAGCATATTTTCACCGACCGTTTGTAGACCGCCTTCTGCAAACTCGACGATTTCGATTCCCGTACGAATGGGCTGCTTGTGCATTCCGACAATTTTCATGCTCAGGCTTGCTGACTCACTTCCACGATTACCGGGTCAGTTCGATGCATCTACATCGACCCGCCTTACAACACCGGAGACTGACGAGTTCCTTATAAGGATGGTTACCAGCACTCTTCTTGGCTCTCGATGCTGAAAACCGTCTTGGCCCCAGCTTCGGATGTTGGCTGAGGATGGCACGTTGTGGTTAGCATTGACGACACCGAACATGCGACTCGAGCCATGCGAGGGATACGTTCGGCAGGCATTTGCGCAGCAATGCGTTTGGCAAATGTTGTAGTATCGTCACCGAAGAACGATGCAAAGATTCTTGCTGACGACCACGAGTACATGCTGGTGTGTGTTGCACGAGACCGGATACACTCTATTGCAGGACGAATCGTCTCTTACGAAATGGAGTGACGCGAGCATTTGAAGCACGATACGAGGAACCACAGATGAGCGACTGAGGACGGGTCCGTGGCTCGAGTGACAATTCCTGTCGCAATTACTACGCGAAGGCTGAATACTAATTACCATCCATCGGGCTAGAACCGTCTCGCCGACGATCGGAAACTATTGGACGGGGTGGACTCAAGCATGAAGTTCGCTCAGCTCGACGCCAAGAGAATCGCATTTGGTGGCGTCGAGAGGCTGAGGCATATGCCGCGCCTGAAGCGATTTCTTGCTGGAGGTCAAGTGTACCAGGTGATTGTTCCGGCAAGCACGCCGGGATTGCAAGGACGTTGGGCGATACTCAGGATGCCGAAGGGACTTGCTTCGGGATATGTACTCTGGCGAGGAGAATGCCGATGTTCCTAATACGGTCCGAAAGCCAATCACGACCGATCCGACGAGCATGTTCAGCCATTGGGACTGCCAAGACGACGTCAGATGTATTCTCGATCTACTTCGCCGGATCAGGGACGACTGGACACGCCGTGTATGAACCTCAAACGCGAGGATGGAGGGCGAGCGTAAATTCGTCTTGTGCGAAATTGGCGACTACTTTGACAAGGTTCTCCTGCCCAGCAGTCGAATAGTGCGGCATTCACTCATCGACATGGAAGAACGGGAAGCCAGTCTGCACGGATGGCGTGAAGTCCAATTGTTCAAGTATATGCGGCTCGAATCCTACGAGGATGCCCTGAACAACCTCGAACTGAAACGCACCGAGCCAGCAGGCATCGCTGCTCGAACAGGACGACGATCTGCGGGAGCAGTACGTCCTCTCGTACATGCTCGACGTGGAAAGCCGAGGCAGCCAGTCGCTCCTGAACGTCGAGTCGTTCCGCAACCCCGACCAGTACAAGCTGCGGGTCGAACGCAACGGCGAGACGCAACTAGTCAATGTCGATCTGGTCGAAACCTTCAACTGGCTCTTGGGCCTGACCGTCAAGCACATCGACGTGATCCGGGGCGTGCGAGTCGTCGAAGGCACGAACCCGGACGGCGACCGTGTCTGGTGCTCTGGCGAAACATCGACGAGATGGACAACGACGCCCTGGACAAGTGGTTCGAGAAGCAGGACTACAACACTACGGACAGGATTACGACCTGTTCTACGTCAACGGCGACAACAACCTCGAAAATCTCCGCCGTCCGACCAGACCTGGAAAGTCCGACTGATCGAAGAAGAATTCGGACGGCTCATGTTTGACGTGCAGGACGTATAGGGAAACCAGATGAACGAAGAAAAGCAATATGCCGTACTGACCGGTGATATTATCAAATCAACTTCACTTCCACAGGCCGAATTTGAGTTGGTTCGCAGCAGGTTGCTAGATGCTGTCCGTGAAGTTATGAACTGGAAGAGAGGCTTGGTTAAAGGAAATGCCGAGTTTTTTCGTGGGGATGCATGGCAAGTGCTTTTAACCAACCCCGCAAAGGCTCTTCGGGTAGCAGTGTTCTTGCGAGCCTCTCTTTTAGCGGAAGGAAAGGCCGACAGCCGTATTTCCATTGGCTTGGGGAAAGTCGAAAGTATTTCATCACGTCGAATATCGCTTTCGACAGGGCAGGCATTCATCATATCCGGCCACGGTTTGGACGGATTGACTCAGTATTCGAGGATGACAATTCAGATTCCGAAAGCTACGGGAGCAATCTCCGATTGGTTGCCGGTTGTTGGCGATCTTTGCGATTCGCTCATCAATCAATGGACTGAACGGCAAGCAGAGATTGTTTGCATTGCTGTGAAACCTGAGGAACCAACCCAAGAAGCAATTGCCGAGATTCTTGACCCTCCAGTTTCACGGCAGGCTGTGACCAAGGCTTTGGACGGTGCCAACTGGCATTCTGTTCGATCTGCAATCCGGCAATTTGAGACGACAGATTGGGCCGCTTTGTTCCAAGAACAAAGTGGTTGAAAAACGAATATTTCTCTATGCAACCCATATAGGTTGCATGGCGTGTGGCAACTCAAATCGGTTGCATTGGCGAAAACCCGTGAAACTCAACAGATTGGCACCTTGAAGGGCTGTCACGAAAAAATGCCTGAGACATTCCTAGCGATACTGACAGCACATCTCCTTGGGGACTTCATCATTCAGACCAATTGGATGGTGGAAAACAAGAAGAAGAAGTCAGTGCTCTTGCTGCATGTTGGCATCGT
>CAWDMH010000018.1:0-32720 GCA_963803365.1 uncultured Planctomycetaceae bacterium | reverse complement strand
GGATGTGCTTTCGCGGAGCGAAAGCCTACATGGTCAACCCCAAGATCAAGCGTTGACAAAGCACTAGAGCTTTAACCATTCATTCGCTGACCGCGGCCAATGATAATATCATACTGACGGAGACGTGCCCCAGACCGGCTTTCTCAACATGCCATTGCTTCGAACGATTGCCGCCTGGACGCTTTTAGTTGTCGCCGCCTCCGCATTTGCCACGGGTCAAGACAAGACGCCGCCGAGCGAATCAGGCGATCCGTACTTCGGCGATTCAACTTCGGCGTCTCCCAGCCGCTGAGTGGTTCGACAAGCCAACTGATGCCGAACAGCTCGGTTACCGCAAACGGTTCCGAGTTCACCGGCAGGCTCGGTCCAAGCTCTTCGGGCAACGGGGGAAATCAATTGTTGCCAAGGCCGGACGGACTCCCCACTCAAAAAGTCTCCCGCGATTCAACGATCGAGCAAACATCGGCCACGGCGGACCATTTAGCGACTCGTGACCCCAATCTGCAACCGCGACTTGATGACGTGTCGACGCCACGCGGTTCACACACGGCAGGCTCCTCCGACATTAGTACCGGGTTGATCGAACGGCTGGCGGCAGCGGATCGAACCGATTCGGAACCGTCTACCCCAACGAATGCCGCCGACGCAAGGGTCCCAGGCGACTTGTTTCAACCGGCCCGCGTATTGGCGATTGTCGGCGACAAACCGATCTTGGTGGGCGACATGTTGTTCGATATTAACGAACGGATCGAGCGAGCCGCGCCTGACGCTCCGGATGCGATCAAGGCTCAACAGCGAGAACGACTGATCTCGCTTGCTCTACCGACTCAGATCGACAAGCGACTGCTGTACGTCGACGTGGTCAAGGGCCTGCCGCCGGAAGCCGACCTGGACAAAATGTTTGAGAGTATCGGCAAAAGCTTCGACCAAGAGGCGCTGCCCGAATTCTTGAAAAAACAGTCGTTCAATTCGGCTCTCGAATTCGATGTCTATCTTCGCAAACTCGGCGGTTCGCTCCGTCAGTTTCGCCAAGCCTGGATCGAGGATCAGTTTGTCAAATACTTTGTCAGCCAGAAACTCAAATCCAATTACGAGCCCACCCACGCTGAGATGTGGAAGTATTACCAAGAGCACCTCACCGAATATTCGTATGCCGCTCGGGCGCGATGGCAGCAACTGCTCATCCGGTTTGACCGCGTCCCCGACAAGACTGAGGCTCGCCGAATGATCGCCGAGTTGGGTAACAAGGTCGTCTACGGTGCGTCGTTCGAAGCGGTCACGCGCGATAACTCGCAGGATCTCAACGCCGACAAAGACGGTCAGCAAGGCTGGGTAAACAAAGGCAGCTTGGCCGCCGAGGAACTTGACAAAGCGATTTTTACGATTCCCGTTAACGAACTGAGCGATATCATCGAAACCAAGATCGGCTTCCACATCGTGCGCGTGTTAGAGCGGAATGAAGCCGGCACAACTCCCTTTCACGAAGCTCAAGTCGATATCAAGGAAAAGCTGATCCAGCAACATCGGAACAAACAGCTAGAAGATTACATCAACAAGCTTCGCCGCCAAATCCCCATCGAAATCGTCGACAAAAGCGTTCAACTCCCTCCCGGCTTCCTACTCCAATAATCGACGTTCCCCTGTAGGTCGGTCAGTAGCAAAATATGAGTCGCGCAAACAACCACGACGAACGAATTGCGAAAATGACATTCTCTTCCGTGTACCCACACTATCTTGCAAAAGTCGAAAAGAAAGGACGAACGAAAGAAGAATTGCATCAAGTGATCCACTGGCTGACGGGTTTCAATGAAAGAACGCTGCAGAAACACATCAAGGACAAAGTGACGTTTGAACAATTCTTTCAGCATGCCAAGTTGAACCCAAATGCACACCTTATCACAGGCCTAATCTGCGGCTATCGGGTTGAAGCGATTGAGAATCCGCTAACTCAGCAGGTTAGATACTTGGACAAGTTAGTGGATGAACTAGCGAAAGGACGAAAGATTGAGAAGATATTGCGTGATGGGTAATCAATCAGCGGATTAACATGACGAAGAGCCGAACCAAGAGAGCCTCCCTAAAGGATCCGTCGGGTCTCTTCAACTCCAGTCTCATAGGTAAAATTAGGCGCGCCATCGACTTTCGCGAAAGCGACAAAATAGATGAGAAGGCATTTAAGGCGCTCATTCGGGCCGCCATTGCCTTGAATAAGTCTTCAGCCCGCGGCTAGTCTGTCAGGTCTTAGAATTGGGGTTGTGTGCCACTGGCTTCGCTAGTGCGGGTCGGCAATACACGACGTTCATGTACACTGGCTCAGCCAGTGGCACCCCAAATCTAAAACTTGACACGGCACTAGTCTGTCAGGTCGACCCGCCCCTAGCCATCCTGAAGCTCGTGGAGTGGACGACGCGGCGGAACCCAAGTCTTACGGCGGACAAGGTTCTGTGTTGGCGGATGAAATGACGAATTCGTCACGTACACCTGAAGGACAACCGTTGCCGATGATTTCGATTACAATTTCAGGGGCGGCGCTTTCAGGTCGTCGGTCCGCCGATCCGGTTGCCTTTGTCGTAAAATGTATTGGTGCACAGAGGTTATGATAGAAATCATCATTGGCAAGATTGCGAGTCTGGTGATTGCCTTCGGTTACGCGGCTGTGGCGACTATCGCTGGTGGCCTCCAGGGGTTGGAGTGCTCGGTCGTATTGTTGCTTCCTCTTGCGCTTATTTGGTTTGCCGATGAGATTGGCGAGGCGACAGGTTACATGGCTGGCAATTACACGGTAGTGGACACGCCCACACCGGCGATTTTGATTTCAATTGCGGGCTGGTTTTTTCTTTTAGGTTTGCCAGTGGTTGTCTATTTGGCGAGCCGGTAAGCGTTCACGGGTTATCAATGCGTTGCCCACGTTTTTAGGGGGTCAGGCACATTTTCGGCGGCTCATGCGACGTTCACGCACCAATTATTGGGCCGAAAATGAGCCAGACCCCGGCTCGTGAACAGTTACGGCGAGCCGTTAGATCAGGATCCGCGCTGCAGTAGAATTGGTGTGGCTGTTGACAGAGTTTGCATGCGTTTTAACAAGTCGAGAGTAACCTGATGGTTTCGGGAACACGGATTTGAAATCCTTTGGGATGCCCATGAACCCGGCGTTCAGCGGCGAAAACGCGAAGGAAGGACGTATGCTCCTGAAAGCAGACGATCACTTCCGCCACTTTCGGATCGTCGAGAAGGTGGGCGAAGGGGGCATGGGAGTCGTGTATCGAGCTGCTCGACACGAAGTTAGGCCGTGACGTTGCCCTCAAGTTTCTGACGCAACTGGGCCGGTCCGATCCCGAACTGGGCGATCGACTGCGGCGCGAGGCAAGATCGCTCGCCGCGCTAAACCACTCCAGTATCGTGATCATTCATGACATCGACGAACTCGATGGCGTTCCGTTTCTAGTTCTGGAGTGGATCGATGGGCGGGCGCTGAACGACACGTCGTTCCCGCGTCCGCTTCCGACCGGCGAGTTCCTTCGTGTGGCAGGCTTCGTAGCCGAGGCCCTGGGCGCGTTGCACGATCGCGGCATTATCCATCGCGATGTGAAGCCGGCGAATGTGTTGGTCGCGCACGACGGCCGTGTAAAGCTGCTAGACTTCGGACTGTCAAAGTTCCGCGACCTCGACCAAGATGTGACCCGAACCGCTGGAACAGTTGGAACGGTCGCGTACATGTCGCCGGAGCAGGCCTGCGGGAGCGAGATCGGGCCGGCTTCGGATGTCTTCTCCTTCGGCGTCATGGCGTACGAACTCCTGACGGGCCTGCGCCGTTCCGAGGCGACGGTCCGGGGCCGGTGCTGACCGCGATCGTAAGCGGCGGCCACGTCCCCCTCTCTGATCTGCGGCCAGACCTTCCCGAGGCACTGGTCGCGCTCGTCGAGCGTTGTCTGGCGAGAGCTCCACAAGATCGCTTTCGCAGCGGAAGGGAACTTGCAAGTGCGCTGCAAAGCGCCTCGTCAAATCAAGGCCCGCAGATAGACGAAACAAACTTTGCGGTTCCGGCAGCCATTGTCTCGACGGTTCGCCAGCAGGAGATACGGTTTTGTACCACCGCGGACGGCGTGCGTCTTGCGTACTCGGTCGTGGGTGCCGGCCCGGTGCTCGTTCGAGTACTCGGCCACTTCACACACCTGGAGATGGAGTGGGAGTGGCCCGACCTAAGGCTCTTCTGGGGTCGTCTGGCCGAGGGTCATTCGGTGGTTCGCTACGATGGCCGAGGGATCGGGCTCTCAGATCGCTACGCCAGTGCGTTTACGGAAGAGACGCGACAGCCTTCCGCCAGATCTTTACGAGCCAGTTTTTTGCTCCCGATGCCGAACCCGGTCTGATCGCTCACTTCAACGAGATGCAACGCGCGTCTGCGGATCCGGACACGGCCGCCCGCTACGAAGAGTCATGCCATTCCCGTGGTGATGGTCGGGAAATGTTCCTTAAGGTCAAGATCCCCACGCTTATCGTCCACTGCAGGGACGACCGGATTATCAAACCCGAGGAGGGGCGACTCCTGGCGTCACTCATCCCCGGCGCGCGACTCGTGCTCCTCCCCAGTGGCAGCCACTACTTCCCCACGGACCGAGAGGTGGTCACGAAAGTCGTTGCAGCGATCAATCGGTTTCTACACGAGTCCAAGGGTCGATAGCGCGTGTCGCTGGAGTCGCTGTTTGACCTCGACAATGATCTTAAGGGAAGGAGATGATCGTCTCTCTGAAAACAGGTATCTGTGGCACACCGGCGAAAAAAAAAGCCCCAGACCACTGAAAGGCTGGGGCTTGGCGATCACACGTTCAACTTAAACTCTTTTGCGTCGGCGAATCAACGCAACCGCGGCCAATCCGATAACCGGCAAACCAAATGGTTCTGGAACGGCGGTATAAGTAAATTCAATTCGCGTAATGTTTGTCGACGACGGCTCGGACCAAACATCGTGCATGCCACCGGACGAAGTTGCACTTCCCAAGTGGAATTGCATGCCCGATCGATTCAACAAGACGTTATTGCCGAAGATCGTCGTTCCTAGTGAGCCGTTGCCATACGAATTCATCCCAGTTGTCGTTCCAACCCCGGTTGCCGTATTTCCATAGATTCCGATCACGTCGCCCGCATTAACCGTGACGTTGACCGGACTAAAGCCCCCTGCTGGTATGTCGAACCCCAAGGCGAGTTGAGTGAACGCATTCGTGGTTGCTGAAAACACCGGAGGCGGCACGTTGCCGTCAAAGTGTAGAATTGCAAAATTCTGAAACGGCGGAGTTTGACCGGTTTGCGGAAGTACCTGAACTCCAGTAATGATAAACGACGATGGAGCGGTAAACCAATAACCTCGAGTGTTGCCATTAAAGGTGCCTGTCTGAGGTGGCATTATGGCAGTTTGCGCAACCGCCAATGTCGATGACGCTGCACACACGACCATCGCGAATAACCACATCGTCGATCGACGAGCAGACAACATGGGAATTCCTTTCTTAAAATGTATTGAACGAAAAGGCAAACGAGACGAAACACACTTTGTGAAGCCTTTATCCTAGTTGGGATTGTCTGGTTTGCAACTATTCTTCGCCGTAGCAAAAGAAATGCCAATCAAGATTGAAGTTGGGTGGCGGTGACGGAATTCAGAGGTGTTAAGAAAAAGTCGTTTGATTTAGGCCTAATAACTTCCCAGTTTTGTCGACCCTCTCCCTAAGCGTCTCCCGTGAGGGCGAGGATTTACGGCGAAGTTATTTTGCGTCCGATGTTAAGTGTTCACGGGTTACCGGGGATCGAATGCTGGGATGCCGCGGCTGCGGCGTTGGGTGGAAATGGCGCCGGGAGTTACGCCGAGCTGCTGAGCAAGTTGGGCGTCGGATATCGTTCCCAGCCGCTTGATGATTTTCGGGTCGGACCAGTCCACCTTTTTGACGGGGCGTTTGGCCGGGATTCCAAGTTTGCGCCGCTTGTCCGCCACGAAATTCAGAGATAACCCCAGTTCGATGCACAAATCTTGATCGTTGACTTTGCCCAGCCGAGCGAGCACTTTCTTTTTCCAGCGGTATTTCTCGGACGACTTAAAGGGCGCGATCCCATGTTCTCTCCGGCGATGAAACACTAGCGATGAACTGCATCCGAACTCACGAGCCAGCACGGTGTCCGGTTTCGTCCCAAGTAACTTTTTCTGGCTCGTCGTCAACTGCAACGCAACGCGTTTGCATGGGGGAATCCGCAGCTCTTCCCGCTTCTTGCGGATGGTAACTTGGGAACAACGCCAGCGGCGCGCCAATTCGTAGTCGGAATGTCGGCCCAGTTCGGCGATCCGTTGTCGGGTCCACTGGACTGTCCGATCAACTCCGAACGGTGGGATTCCCAGCTTCGATCGATGAAAGGCGACTTGTCCCGGGGGAATCCCCAGTCGAATGGCGACCTTGCGATCCGACATCGTCCCCAGCAGCTTCTCATCACTCGCTTTCCAACGATAGTCGGTTGGCCGTTCGTAGTCCGCGCAGGGGATTCCATGCAGCGCCGGTAGACGCGAATATGAAAACGCTGAACGCCGAAGCGAGCCGAAAGAATGTTGTCGGGAACTTTGCCGATTCGAGCAATGACGACTCGAGGCAAATCGGGTTCCGGGTCCATGTGTCTCTTTTTGTACGGCTTGATGCCTTGCTCGATTCGCTTGATCTTGACGACGTGGCGGCTGATTTCGTATTCCTCAGCCACGTGCGAGTCGGGCACTTCACCCAACAGATTCAACATGCCGGTGGTCCACTCGATCGGTGCTCCAGGGTAAAACGACTCGATCCCCAATTCGTGTCGTCGGCGAGTGACGGTGGTGGGATGCAAGTCCAATCGTTCGGCGATGACCGGGTCGGGTTGCGTTCCCAGTAAGCTTTCTTCTTTGGCGGTCCAGCGATGTCTCGCGCGTCGATCGTACGGCGACTCCGGAGCGTCCTCAAGTTCATAAGGCGCGATGCCCATTTCGATGCGACGCTTGCGGATTGAATACTTGGAGGCACCCAGTCGTTTCGCCAGTTCCGTGTCTGGCATCGTTCCCAACAGTCGTTCGCGCTTGGCCGTCCAGCGCAGCGGCTTTGTCCGTTTGACCGGAACGATTTGCAAATATCTGCGGCGTTTGCGAATCGCACGCGGCTCGATGCCGAACCGGCGAGATGCATCAGAAATCGTCAGCGACGCCAGCTGTTCGTCGATGTCCGTTGTCCAACGAGTCTGATCGTAACTGGATAGTTGTCGAGTCAAGGGGCTGTCGCGGAGCAAGATGCGAAAACAATGTTGTGTCGGGGAAGTACCGACCTAGCCGACTGTTGAAAGAATTGTGCTCAAATGTTATTGAAGCGGAGCGGCGCAAGCCGCCCGGTCATTGGCCGTGTGGATGCCATTGCAACCGGACGGCTCGCGCCGTTCCGCTATTTTTTTCAACGTGCTACTAATGGTGGAAATGATCACTTGCGTTCACGTCCGTTATCGAAGCCGATTTTTTCAAGGGGAGTCGAAACGCGGCAGCCTCTTGTGAATTGCGGACGTACAGTCGATCGCCGACGATTACCGGATGATTCCAGGTCTTGCCCGTCAACGCTTGAAACCGAGCCAATTCTTCGGGCTTTTTGGGATCCGCTCGCAGCAAAACGATTTCACCATGCTCACCTGCGACCAGCAACTCCGCCGAGTCTTGCAGCAACAGAACCTGGCCTTTTCCGTAGCGACCCGCCTTCCAATTTCGACGCCCCGTTTCCAGATTGATGCTCGAAAACACGGAGCCGTCAAAACCGTACGCATTCCCGTCCAGAATCACGAGGTCGTTGAACTCCGGTTTCAAATCAAGGGACGTCCACAATTCTTCGGCGGTCAAGCCCTCGGCGTCCTTGGTGACTCGGATTCGACGAGTTCCTTGACCCATGCTCGAGGGGATCACGACCGAGTCCTGGCCGAAACTTTGCGGCTGCAGCGCGCAATACATTGGGTTGACCCATTTGTACCGCAGTCGAGAATCACCCGTTTTCGGATCGACAAACTCAAGTCCGGCATTCGATAAGTAAAGCACGAATTGCTCGCCGTCAACTTTTGCGAGTTGCGGGGAACTGTAGGATTGATCGCCAGCCGGAGCCGACCAGCGAAGATCGCCCGTATTTATGTCAAAGGCAAGAATCCCTTTGTCACCTTTGCCGCCCGCATAGACGATGACCGACGTACCGACCACAAGCGGCGACGAAGCAAAGCCCCATGTCGGTGGCTCGCGTTCCGCCACTTTGCGCAAATCCGATTCCCAGACGACATCCCCAGTGGCTGGATCGAGTCTGGCCAAATTGCCTTTGGCACCCATGACAAACAGCCCGCCATCGGCCAATGTGGGAGTCGCCCGCGGACCCGGTCCACCCAACGGGTCGTCGAAACGCGATTCGATTTCGTGAGTCCACACCTCAAGGCCGGTGTCGCCGTCGTAGCAAACAACCGTCTCGCGCGGACCTCGCTGCTCCTGGGTAAACAACCAGTGGCCCGCAACGGCAAACGACGACCAGCCAGGTCCCACCACGATCTTCCAAAGCGGCTCTGGAGGATTGACTTTCCAATCCGTGGCGATCTTGGGCCCGTGTTGGATGCCATCGCGGTTCGGTCCGCGAAAACCAGGCCACTCCGGATTGGCCAAGGCCGCTTTCAACGCCGCCAAATCGACATGATCCGCTTGGCGGCGATCCGCCTCCCGCAACAGCATCTCGTCGCTCGGTGGAACCCAACGCCATTGGAGCGCCAACGAAAAATTGCCCCAAAACCCCGTACTTCGCACCAACGTTGAATAGCCAAATCCCAGTGTCGCGAGAATGATCGCGACCACGGTCCTTCGGAACGAGTACATGCGGCAACACAGAATTGCGCCGATGGCAAACCCAGCCATCCCCATTGGAATCGTCAGTACAGTGACGGCTGGTCCGAGCATCGATTTGTCGATGAGTAGCAACGTGGCCGCAACAACAAGTATCGTACCAAACACCCCAACCAACCGCTCGATCCAGGTCGCACGACTGAGCGCAAGCCACCAAAGCAAGACCAGGATCGCACAAAATGCCGGTCCAAAGGCGGCGACGATCCAAATCCCAGGCGGGCCATTCTCTATCAAGCTCGGAGCCAATCGCGTCACGATCATGCCGATCAGCAACAGCGCCGCCGGCCAAATTCGCAGCAGCTTCAATGGGCGTGGTTTGGCGGGTTTTTTCTGAGTGAGGTTGTCGTCCTTCGTATTCATGCGTTGCTCCGCGTCAAGGCTCACGTTTGTTGGCACTTATCAATTGTATCGCGATCGAGTTCTTGATGCCGATGCGAGCTCGAGTCGCTGCGACAACCATCGCGTGGTTTCCATTTTGTGCTTGGAGGGGCGCGCGGTCTAGGGTGTATCGTCGTGTGATTCGCGCGTGAAGCGCATGTTTCGACGCAACAAACTCTGGTTGCAACAAGCTGCCTAGATGTCATTATCTTAACCGTTGCGGTCAAACTTCTTGCACGTCTGCCGATTGTCGTCGCTGGCAAGCTGAAAGCCCGACCCATTCTTACGGATTGCCGTTTGACTTGTGAACCGCAGGGGCGGCGTCGCCGTTGGCCAAGCTTAGATGCCGCGAAATCACGGTGGTCACAAAAGAGATCGCCCCACCGCAGATCGCGATCATGGCGGCCCAACTTCCCTCGAGGCTAATCGCCAATACGGTTGTGGCCAGCGCTGCGATCCAGCAGATGCTCTCGCCCAAAACGGCTTGTACATAGTGTGGTCTGCGGCCCGCAGCTCGAATACGAGGATACCAAGACGGCCATAAACCTGGTACGCGGCGGCGATACTCTCGAAACTGTTCACCCTGTTCGGTGGCCAACACCGATTCTTCGGCGGCGATCAATCGCAGAATGAAAACGACAACTCCCACGACGATGATTACGAATCCGATGCGGCTCGCGTTCAGCGCAATCCCCACGCTCAGCAGAATCAAGCCCAGATATAAGGGATTCCGCACGTAACGGTAGGGCCCATCGGCGACCAATCGCTCGCTGCGAAACTCGGCGTCATGAATTACGTCGCTACCGATATACGACGCGGCCCAAGTCCGCAACCACGCGGCCAGCGTCGTCAAACCGGCGCCAACGACTAACACCCAGCGGACCGAAATCGCTTTGCTTGACCATCCCAAGACGGTTGCCAGGCACCGAACGACGGCATTGGCAAACGACATGCCATCAAACTCGTAGCACAAAAACGCTACACAGAAAATGGCCGCAATGATCCAAAACCGGTTGCGAAACTCAAACTCGGTTGCTCGCATATGCCATCCGTTCCGATATACGATCAGTCAATGGTGCGCGCGCACTGGGGTTGCTCCGAGCAAACCGATGAGGTACCGACAATTCCGCAATATCAGTGCACCAAATGGCCATCTTGGAGTACCTGAATTCGTAGCTCTTGCTGCTTCGTGACCTTAAGCGAATCCATGCTCGAGTAGTCCTGCGGAAGCCTCGACACACGAAACCGATAATGGGAATAACCACGTGAAATGAAAAATGAAAATGAATCATTTTCAATGATTGGCTCTTCCCGAATCGTCCACGACGCCTGGGCAAAATACTGTCGCATCCTGTCGTTTATATGGGCCAAGAGTTGGCTCGCCGTTGCTGTCTTGTACCTAATCGTATACTCGAAATCGGATGCCACGGCATCGGGATACTTAGACTGAGACCCAGATGGTTGGCTGATCTCAACGCCTGGATCAATCTCGCGAAGCCAAGCGCCCAATTCCGATTCGGTGATACCAAAAGAGGTGAATCGATTGTAACTAATTGGGAGCCATGACACCACATACGGCAGGATTAAGGCAATGAGAAAAGTACCAATAAGCATCTGTCGCAGTGTCCAACGAGTCTTCACTTAGCTGTCTCCGTTTTCAACGACGTCGCCCAGTTGCCTAGCTATTGCGACGCGGGGTCTTGCAAGTGAACTCGGATTCGTTGAAACCAATCGGCCAGCTCGGTCGGTGGGGCTGGACCAAGGAGTTCATCGGCGAACACATCGCTGGCGACGCTTTTTCATCGCCGTGAAGATAGTGAAGCGGCTGCGTGGTAATTCTCGACCGCAGTTCTGTGTACAATTCCCATGCGGCGTCCTTGTCCGCCTTGGTAGGCGTGAATTCATGATGGGCCATGCCATCCGGCCACTCGGCAAGGTTTTGACAACCCGATTCCGACAACCATTCAATGAACTCTGGCACGATCGCTCCCCTTTCCAAACGCGACTCAATGTCCAAATCCGGCAGCTAAAGTCACGATGATAAATCGTCTCCTTGACGCTTTGAAACGATGGGCAAATTCGACGGAAAACTCTCGTCGTTACATCAGTTTTGGAGAACGCTATGGTAAGCTAACGCTTACGTTTTCGAGCGCGGATAGAAATTCATGTACGAAAGGAAAGGCATTATGGCTAAAGGTATGTCATTGCACATCGGTTTGAATCAAGTGGATCCGGGGCATTATAGCGGATGGAATGGGACGCTGGCGGCTTGCGAGTTCGACGCCAAGGATATGGCGGCGATCGCGACGAAGAAACGCTTCAAGCAGAATACCACGTTGCTTACCAAAAAAGCAACGACGACGGCGGTCACCGATGCCATCCAAGCGGCGGCGAAGAAACTCGTCAAGGGCGACATCTTTTTGCTAACCTATTCCGGGCATGGCGGGCAGGTTCCCGACACCAACCACGACGAAGCCGACCGAAAAGACGAAACCTGGGTGCTGTACGATCGGCAATTTGTCGACGATGAACTCTACACGCTGTATTCGCAGTTCAAACGCGGCGTGCGCGTTTTTGTGTTGTCCGATAGCTGCCACAGCGGGACCGTCACACGTGCCATGCCAACCCGGAACGCTCGTGGACCGGCCGTCAAGGCCATGCCGGCCGACATCGGCGAAAAGACTTATAAGAACAACAAAAAGACGTACGATGCGATTCAAAAGAAAAATAAAGGTGCCGAATCGGTCGCCCTTAAGGCCACGGTGCTGTTGATTTCCGGTTGCCAGGATAACCAGTTCTCGTCGGACGGCGTGCAAAACGGGTTGTTCACCGAGAAACTGAAGGATGTCTGGAATGGCGGCAAGTTCAAGTATGGGTACAAGCGGTTCTATGACACGATCGTTACTCGTATGCCAGCGACGCAAACGCCGAATTACTATGTGATCGGCGCGGCCAACCGCGCGTTCGAGAGTCAAAAGCCGTTCACAGTCTTGTAGTTGCCAAACCAGCAAGCCACCGGGGCAGGTCCGGTGGGGTCGTGTGCGACGGCGAGGCCACCTGGCACTCGATCCGCCGTCAAAGAAGGTAGCGGAACGGCGCGAGCCGTCCGGTGGCGTTGGCATCCACTCGACCAATCACCGGGCGGCTTGCGCCTCTCCGCTTCAATCAATCTATTCAAGAATCCCACCGACACAAAATACTACGCTTACCGCTAGGAGTATTGAACATGGACCCACTCCACTATATCAACGTCGGTCCGGGGGGGACGTTTCGGAAGTCGGGGGCGGTTTCTTCGGAGCCGAAGGATGTCGATGCGATTATCGCGCATCTGGAAAAGACAAAACTCGACCGGGTCGGCCTCTATTTTCATGGCGGATTGGTGGGCGAAGCCGCGGGGATGGTCGGCGCTGAGCGTTTTCGGAAAGTGTTTGCCGGCGCCAAGGTCCACGGGATCAGCCTCGTTTGGGAAACCGGTTGGTGGGAGACGATCCAAAAAAATCTGAGCGACATCGGCTCGACCAAATTGTTCGGATGGCTGGTCAAAAAGGTGATCGAGAAAGTCGCCAGCCATTTCACGGGGCTGGGTGCCAAAGGACCTGGAGGCGCCGACGTTCAGCCCGAAGCCTTGATCCGCGATCCGCAAGTCGACGCCGCGTTTGCCGACCAGACGCGAGCCCGCGCCGAGCAGCTTTCCGCTAAGAATCTTGACGATTGGCGCACGGAACTCGAGGCAGAACTTGAGACAGAAATCGATGGCGACGACGAATTTCAAGACTTGTACGTCGATCCGGACGAGCGTACTCGGTTCTTCGACGATCCCTCGCAACCGGCGGACGCCAATCCTCAAGCACCACAAGCGAAGGCCGTGCTGAGTTGGCTGACCGTTGCGGCCAAAATCGCGACAATCTCTTGGCGCATCGCCAAACGGTTTTGGAACGGCCGAGACCACGGTTTGCATGCAACCGCGTTCGAGGAAGTGCTGCGCGAATTCTACTTGGCGGACTTGGTCAAAACGCTGGAGTGGGACAATATGAAGGAGGCGCCCGCGCCATGTGGCTGCCAAACGATGGACTCAGCGGTGTTTCTCAACACGCAGGGACGTATTTTTGGGAGCAACTGATCGCACTGCGGCAGCGTCGTCCAAACCTCATCGTCGACATCGTGGCGGCACACGGCGGGCGCCATCGTGACTTGTGAACTGTTCGCGGCGATCAGCCGGCGGTATCACGGCAAGCTGCCGATCCGCAACGTGATCTTTCTGGCGCCGGCAGTAACATCGCAATTGTTCTACACGAACATGCTCAAGAACCAGTCGGAGTTCGGCGACTTGTACATGTTCACGATGCCCGACAAACTCGAACGACAAGACGCCGTACTAGCGGCGGTGAACAGTTTGTTGGCGGTGGTTTATCCGAGTTCGCTGTTGTACGTGGTGTCGGGAATATTGGAGGAAGAAGTCGATTTGCCGCTGCTGGGCATGTTGCGATTCAATACGGGGACCTCGCCGTTTGATTCACAAAAGCTTCAAAAAGTCCGCGACTATTTGTTGACCCCAGGCAAGCGGCGGTTGACCATGTCAGCGGCGGATGGCCCGGTTCCCGTCGGTCAACTTGCAAGCCGGGCGACGTCGCACGGAGCTTTTTCCGCCGACGGACCCACGTTGGACAGCATCCAGTTGATTATCAAGTGATCGAGACGGGGACCGCCTTCGCATGCCCATCGAGCCAAGAGATTACGCCTTGGTGATCGGAATCGATCACTACTTGTCCGGCGATTTGGCGCCGTTGTCGAGTGCCGTTCGCGACGCCGACGAAATAGAAAAGTGGCTTTTGGACCCGAACGATGGCGGAGGACTCCTGCCGCAAAATTGCCCGAAAATTTTGTCTCAAGCAAATTCGGGCGCGCCCGTGAACGCGGAGATCGACGATGCCTTCGAAGGGATTCTCGATCAAGCGAAGCAACAAGCTCCCGCACGGCGTTTCTATTTTTACTTCAGCGGGCATGGCATGGCGGCCAGTCTGCTGCAGGCGTACTTGTGTTTGCCCAAATGGTCGAATCAAAGACGCAGGATGGCGCTTGATTCCGAAGACTATTGGCTGATGCTTGCGGAAACGGGACACTTTCAAGAGATCGTCTGCTTGTTCGATTGTTGTCGGACGTATAAGCCGAACGTCGGCGGCGTGCCATCGACGTTGGGAATGGCCCGGCCCGATAAGAACGCGGCGCAAACGCGATTGTTCATTGGATTCGCTGCGGAGTACCTCCAGTCGGCGTTTGAAGACCCGACGATCGACGGCCACAGCTTTTTTACGCGCGCTCTGCTGTCCGGATTGCGAGGTGGGGCCTGTCAGCCGAATGGGGGCGCTCCCGCGCAGCGTTTGAAGGGATTTCTGGAATCAGAGACGACTCGGCTGGCACAACTCGCCGGAAAAAGGCAGACGCCGACCGTGTTCAATGGTTTTCCTGTCGCCAGCGAACCGGTGTTTGGCTCAGCACTGCCGCTGGAGGCCGGCGGCGGCAAGCTTGTTTACCGGGTCGACGTCGCAAACGGAGCGAATCGCGCCATCGTCTTGGTACACCCCGACGCAGTCGAAACGCCGTGGGACGGATCGAAACCTTGGCGAATCGCGGTCGGCGCGGGGCTGCACATTCTTGAAGACAAGACAACTGGCAAGACGCTCCGGCTATCGCGCGATACAACCCAAGGTGAAATCCATGTCGACTTCTGAACGACCGCGCGCGTCATTCTTGCTCACCATCGACCGGCCAAACGAAGACGTCGCCGTTGAAGTGCGAGATGCTTTTGATCGTGTCGTGGCAGCGCCGTTTGCCGAACTGGCTTGGGCGACCGGAGTGGTTCAAGACACTTCGCACGGGAGTCTAATCCACGTGACAATGCCGCGCGGGCTGTACGTCGTGCGCGGCACACTGGGCGGCGAACAACTGGAACAGATCGTTCGCGTTAACGAAAATACGAAGATTGACGCCCCTGTTCCCGTAAGATCGACCTCGGCTGCGTATCAAGGGGTCGAATCGTCCCACGAGTACTACAGTTTCCCTGCTTCCGATGCTAGTCGGCAACCGACAACCGATGTTCTGGGAGCGGATCCGAGTATCGAGCCTTGGTTGTTCGCTTTCTTACGCGCTCCGAATCGGGAATCGTACGTTGCCTCGGGCGGCGGACTGGAACAAGCCGCAGACCAATTGCATCTCGAAACGCCACAGCGACAAGTCGTTCCGTTCGCTTCGCATTGCCAGATCGATCCAGAAGGTTGGCTGGCGTTCTCGGCACCGGCTCCGGCAGGCGATTACCGGTTGCACGATCTCAGTAACGAACCGCGAACGACGCCAATCACGCTCTTTGCTGGTTGGCAGACGCAAATGTTCTTTACATTCGACCGGGGAATACTGCATCCGACGCTTCGCGTATTTTTCGCGAAGAGGGGTCGCGGGTTCTTGCCAAACGACGACTGGGCTCGCGCTGCGGATCTCGGACTTTCGGTGTTGGTTAACGGCCGAGGCGCGGTTCCGGCCGAGGCCCGGCACATCATGCTGGGTGACAAGTTCGACAATCCAATGCTGGGTTTGATTGCCGCCTGGTTGGCACTGAGCGACTATGAATCGCGACGCGCCCTCAGTGACGAAGTGCTATTCAATCTTGAAAGCCTTTTGCCCGATTCGCCCGATGCGGCCGCGCTGCGCATTGCGCATGCGATCCGATACGAACTCAACGTTCCTCGCCAGCCGATTGGGCGGGTCCCCATGTTGCAAATCGCTTCGAGTGCATTGATTCGCGCTGCCTCCGAATACCCGGAGGTGCTTCCGGACGGGAGCGCGTTGAACGATGTTTCGCCGCGGCTCTATTCGGACTCGGCGTTCACCAGTTGGCGGCCGCTCGAGAGCGAGTTGCCGGCGCCGCTGCGTGGAACGCTCAGCACCCGGCGTCTGGATTCGGCTGTCGACGGCTCGCTTCTCGATCAGATCATTGCGCAATCAACACGATCGTCTGAGGATGTCGATTCGCCCGCAATTGATCCTAAGCCGGTTCGCGCAGAGCGCCGTCAGTCGCCTGGCTGCCAGAAGCGGTGGCCGACGTCATTGAAACTCAAGCGCACCGCAATCAGAAGTCTCCTCCGACTTCCACGCTCGGCGTAATGCAAATGGCCAAGCGCACTCGGGTGACACCTCGTGCCGTGCGTCAAGTCCTCGAAACCGCCCCGCTGGAAGGACTTCAAATCGCGATGTCCCTGTCCGAAATCGTCGATTCCGGCGACTCCGCGGCATCCGCGGCGAACGATTTTATCGACACCACAGTTTTCTTGGCTCGGACACTGATCGGCGCGGGGGCATCGATCGGTTACGGGGGCGACTTTCGTACAAATGGATTCACACGCTTGTTAGCTGAGGTAATTCGAACTTACAACGAAACCGCGACTCGTCCCGCTCAGCATTTGCATAGTTATCTCGCGGCGCCGATCGAACTTGCGGACGCGCCCAGGGGATGCCGCTGATCGTTCACCATCTCGCGCGTTCCGATGATGCGGCCGCCGACGCGATCATGCCGCCGATTTCCGATGCGGCCAGTCATCCGCGCTCTCTATACTTCTCGGACATGCGGCGCGTTATGGCGCAGCACACCTCGGCGCGAATCATTCTGGGAGGCAGTACTCAGCCACGAACCGGTGAAAAAGGTCCCGGGTACGGTGGACGATACCCCGGTGTCGTCGAGGAAGCCTGGCGGACACTGGAAGCGAAAAAACCGCTCTATGTCGTTGGTGGATTTGGCGGCGCCGCTGCGCTTGTTGCGGACATTCTTGAGGGCAAAGAGACGCCAACTGAATTGCTCGATCGCACCTGGTGCGACAATCAGTTCTTCGTGTCCAACGCCGCCACCATTGACGCCGACACGTATCGCGATCGACTGGGCCTGCCCCTTCGTCCGGAAGACCTCGCCGATGCGCTGCGCACCGCGGCACAACCGCTACTTGCCAGCGACGCAGCGTCCCTCCGCTGGAACGGTCTCACCATCTCCCAAAATCACCACCTCTTCCGCACTCGCGACCCCGCCCTTATAGCAACGCTCATCCTGCACGGTCTACAGGCTGTACCCCGCGGTTAAAATTCGTGACAGAAAGATTGATGACAGAAAAATGTAACCGTTCATGAGCCGGAGTCAGGAACACATTCGGATAAGAAACTTGACGAGAAGCGCGTCTTCGTCTACCGAAAAATAGATCTGCGTGTTTGAATGTGGACGAACCAAATGACAGACCGCAATGACCCACAAAAATAGTGAATTCAGGAAATGTTTCTGTCATCAATGTTTCTGTAAAAAAGGAAGCCACTCAATGCCCGTGAAAGTTCACGCCGACATCCGCCATTTGGATCAAGACGAATTCGGGCAAATTGCCTACCACGTCATGGATCACGCATTCGCAATTCATAACGAATTGGGTCGATTCTTCAATGACGATATTTACCGAGACGCCGTCGCGGCCCGCGTTGCCGAATCGTCAACAGAAGTGCTCATCGAAGTGCTATTCGACGACTTCCGCAAAAAATATTACATGGATTTGCTTGTGCAGCAAGGAGCGGTGGTTGAATTGAAGACGTTGAATAGGCTTGGCGCCAGCCAGCGTTCGCAATTGCTGACGTATCTGCTGCTGTGCGAATTGTCACACGGTAAGTTGATCAATTTCCGCCCCAGGCTGGTCGAGCACGAATTCGTCAATACGCAGCTGAAACGAACCGATCGCACGGGGTTTCAAGTTGTCAAACGCAACTGGCAAGATCCTGGCCGAGTTGATCAGTCGCTCGAACCATGGCTAGTCGCTTTCCTGCGCGACGTTGGCGTGGGACTGGACGTGCATTTGTACGAAGCGGCGGTGTCACACTTGCTTGGGGGCGAGCACGCGGTGCTGCGAGAAATCGACATTTTCGCCGGACAGCATAAACTAGGGCGCCAGACAGTTCGCCTGGCCGCCCCAAATTGGGCCTTCAAGGTCACAACCATTAAAGAAACAGACGTACCTATCTTCCAAGACCACGCCCGGCGTTTCCTGAACCATACAGCTCTGCACGGACTGCATTGGATCAATGTTACCAGAGAGCTGGTCACCTTCACGACAATTGGAAAGTAATGACAGAAAAATCGTTCCCAGTTTTCATCTTTTTGTCATCAATGTTTCTGTCTTTCCCCTTTGCGTAGCCGTGTTCGATGGCAGTGCCGATGTTTCCGACTGGGTCAACACCGCAGTGCCGGCATAGCTGGCAAATAGCCGGGTGCTGAGCTGCGACAATCGACCTTGCGACCTCTCATTCTGGGTATAGCATTTCAGTGGCAGGATTGGCAAAATTGATGCCAACGTTCGGGTCAATCCAAACGAATGCTCGACGGGTTAACTACGAGGAGGCTGAGAGATGGGTGGAACATCGAAGGGGATCTTGATTGGTTTATCGGCGGGCGGGTCGCCGGAGGAGTTAGCGGCGCAGGGGTTACGCATCGAGGATATCGAGGCGTTGATGGTGCGGATGGCGACGAGACTGCTCCGCGACGGCCATCAGCTTGCGTTCGGCGGTACGTTGGGCGATCCGGGCAAGCAACTGACGCAGAATCTCATCGATGCGGCGCGGAAATGGATGGACGGGGAATCGACCAAAGTATCAAAGGCTTCTGAGCCTGAATCCTGGCCGCTGGTGAACTATGGACCTTGGCCAAATTACGCAAGAATCACCCAGGACCAACGAGCAAGCTTGGCCGGAGTTTGCCGATTTATCGACATCGACCCTAACGGCGTTGCCAAAAGTGAATTGGACGATGTAGCCGCCGAGTGGATCAAGCATCCCCAAGCCCGGCTTTTTGCCGCCGATGCCCTGACGGTGATGCGTGATCGATCCTCCCAGGAAATCGATTTGCGAATCGTGTGGGCGGGCAAGATCGCCAAGGCATTGGGGTGGATGGCGGGGATTCTGGAAGAGGTCGCGTTCTCGCTGGCTCATGGAAAGCCGATTCTCATTTTGGGCGGATTTGGGGGCTGTTCGCGATTGCTGGCGGAATACTTGGCGGACCCTGGTGCGCGCTGGCCCGAGCAACTCTCGCTGGAAGCGTGTGCGGATACCGAGCGTGACGAGTTGCTGATGGATGCGGCTCGCAAACGGCTCAACGAGCGATTCGAGCAGGCCCATGCGATCATTGCGGAGTTTCGCTCAAGGCTCCATTCAAACAAAAACGTCGACGGGCTGCCAAGTCAACTCGTTCGCGATGCGCTGCTGGACCAGAACTCTCAGGCGGCCGTCGACCGAGCTGGTACAGCCGCGCAGTTTGTCGAATCGGCCTGAAGCCGCGATGTAGTTGTCAAACCGGCATCCACCGGCACAAGGCCGGTCGGGGTAAAAGAATTGCGTCACATGTGGTGTGGTTGCCAAACCGGCTTTTCACGGCGGCAAGTTTGGCTAGACAGAACAATTGCGCTTCACGAGGCTTTCACGCGGCGCAACGTTCGGACTCATGGATTTTTCCCGTGTTGGCACCAAGCGACGTAGGGAATGCGGTTTGAGGAAGTTGTCACCGGCTGGGCGGTGAGGACCAATTGCTGATTGATTTCTTCAGCACATGGGTAGAGTCCGAGATACTCTTGGCCCTGAAATCCGCTGGTGGATTGATCTACGATCGGCAGTACCGCGCAGCGGCCGGCGTGTTTGAAGCGATTCGGATCGCCGTCCTTGAACCCTAGTTCCCAGGGCATCCACTTGGACTTCCTCGCAACCAAGCGTTACTACAATGTGTGTTCAGAATTTGCAGCGTTGGACGCGGTGGTTGAGGGTATCGAGCACATGCAGCTCGCCTAAGGAGTCGAAGGCGATTCCCCACGGTTGATCGAGTTGCCCTGGCCCTTTGCCGACGCTTCCCCAGACGCCGAGGACTTGGCCGTCGGGGGTCCACTTTTGAATTCGGTGATTGCCGTATTCACTGATGTACAAGTTGCCGTCCGGTCCAAAGGCGATGCCGTATGGATATCGAAGCTTCCCCGGCTCGGTTCCTTCTTCACCGAGAATCTTGACGACTGTGGGCGGGGTGGCCGTGACGTCGAAGACTTGGATGCGGTGATTGCAAGCGTCGGATACCCAGAGTCGCCCGTCGGAGTCAAACGCCAGACACTGTGGCCGGAGAAACTGGCCAGGTTCGCTGCCGTGAGAACCAAAACAGAGAAGAAACTTCCGGTCGCGATCGAACTTTTGAATTCGGTCGTTTTCGCCGTACTCGCTGATATAGTAATTTCCGTCGGGGTCTTGAATGACGTCGGTGACGAGGCTGAACTGGCCGGGCTCCAAGCCGCGTTGCCCGCCGATCGTTCGGTCCGATAACAGCTCGCCGTTGGGCGTGAACGTCAGCATGCGATAATAATGCGTGTCCGCGACCAGCAGATTTCCGTCGTTGGCGATGCCCAGCCCGCATGGCATGCCGATCCGGCATTCGGGCATGCGCCAACTGCAAATGAAATGGCCGGTCCGGTCGAAGCGTTGAATCATGCCGGTCTTGTCCGCGATAAAGAGCTCGTCGTGGCTGTCGATCGCGATGGCTCGGGGACGTATGAATCGCCCTTTGTCCATGCCGTGTCGGCCCCAAACCGCCAGGGGCACACTGTGCGAATCCGACGCGGGAACGCAACCCAACAAGAGGGTGATCGCGATGACGGCGAACAGCATCAGTCGACGACCGAGATCGGGGTGATCGGCAAGTTGAGGAGAATCGCGATCCATGCTCAACAGTATAACGTCGGCCTGAACCACGGCGAATCGCGTGAAGGGGCGTGGCTTTGACCGTCGCAAAACTTGGCCGAATAGGGTACAACTTGAGAATTGATGCTGATGACAGACTGGAGTTCAAATCGTTTTGTCACTTGGTTTTCGCTCGAACTTTGGTGCTTGCTCAAAATATGCAGCCAGTCGTCGTTTCATTGCAGTCCGGAGATGATCCGCAAGATGCCATTCACCGGGCCGTGGCGGCGTTGGCGGTCGGTCGAATCGTGGCCATCCCGACGGAGACCGTATACGGATTTGCCGTCAGTGCTTTGAATGCGGAAGCGGTCAAGCGACTGATGGAGATCAAATGCCGCTTGGCGAGCAAGGCGTTCGCCTTGGCGGTCAAGAGCGCTGAAGACGTCTTGGATTACGTTCCGGAAATGACGCCGCTGGCACGGCGATTTGCTCGACGCTGTTGGCCCGGTCCAGTGACGTTGGTGCTGGACGACGCCCACCGCGACAGTGTGATTTTTCGCTTGCCGCCCGATGTCCAACACGCGGTACTGAACGACGGGCTGGTAGGATTCCGCGTGCCGGCCAACGATATCGCGCTGCGAATCTTGCGGTTGACGGTGGGACCGTTAGTATTAACGAGTGCCAACGTTTCCGGACAGCCCGACGCCACCGACGCGAATTCGATCGACGAGACAGTTCGCTCGAAGGTGGACTTAATCGTCGACACGGGACCGTGCCGGTTTGGCCAGTCGTCGTCCGTCGTCAAAGTTCAAAACAACCACTACACGGTGCTTCGCGAGGGCGTTGTGGCCCGGGCGGTGATTCAGCAATTGTCACAGTTCATGGTGCTCATCGTTTGCACGGGGAACACGTGCCGCAGCCCGATGGCGGAACGGATTCTGCAGCGGCAGGTTGCTGCTCGGCTTGGCTGCCCGGCGGCCGAATTGTTCGAGCGAGGAATCAAGATCATCTCCGCGGGGATTGCAGCATTTCCCGGCGGGCGTCCGTCGCGGGAAGCCATCGAGATCATGGCCGAGCGCGGATTGGAACTGGGGGACCATTCCAGTCAGCCGTTGACGGAGCGGCTTGTGCGGCACGCCGACTTGATACTTACGATGACGGCCGGACATCGCCAGGCGGTCATCAGTCAGTGGCCGGACGCAGCGCAGCGGACATTTCTGGTCATGCCCGATCAGCAAGACATCTCGGATCCCATCGGCCAACCGATTTCTGCGTATGCGCGATGTGCCGAGGAGATCGAAGAGGGACTTAAGAGTTGGGTCGACCGAATACAGCCGCCGGATTTGGGCCAATCGGGTTAGCAGCGGATCCGGGAACTCGCTGGGGGCATGCCGCTTTTTTCGGGCAAACGATGCCAAGCCAAGCAAAATTGCTTTCGCTGAAAAACAGCCTCGACCCGGTGAGCATGGACGAACCCATATATAATCGGTGAACCCTTTCACTTGGACCTACAGAGGTGCACCATGCGAATCGCTGTTGGCGGCGATCACCGTGGCGTCGAATGCCGATGCGCGGCGATTGCCTTTATTCGTAACTGTGGTTTCGACGTGCTCGATTGCGGCACCGATTCGACCGAACCGGTGGACTATCCCGACATCGCGCTGGACGTGGCCCAACGCGTGGCTCAACATCAGGCCGACCGAGGCGTGTTGTTTTGCGGAACTGGGATCGGGGTGGCGATCGCGGCCAACAAAGTCAACGGCATTCGGGCGGCCGTGTGCCACGACCGCCACACGGCTGAAATGAGCCGCCGTCACAACGACGCGAACGTTCTTTGCATGTCGGCCGACGATTTGGACGCGACGGTTCGCGATGATATGCTGCGGATTTGGTTGGCGACTGAATTCGAAGGTGGTCGGCATCAACGACGTGTGGACAAGATCCACGCCATCGAATCGGCTGAATGCGAGGCCCACCGCTGAACGAATCCGCTAAGGTAATGACATGACGGACAAAGGCTACATCGATCGCGAATTCAGTTGGCTTGAGTTCAACGACCGCGTCTTGGACCAGACGCGGGGAAAGCATCATCCGCTGTTGGAGCGGCTCAAGTTCCTGGCGATCAGCGGCTCGAATCTGGACGAATTCTTTCAGGTTCGGGTTGGCAGCCTGAAGTTCTTGTTGTCCCGTTCTCTAGCGGACGACGGTCAGCGGCATCCGGCAGACGGGGACGCTTTGGCGGCATTAAAAGCTCGCGTCCGGCGATTCTACGACTGGCAATATCGCATTCTATTGGAGGAACTTGAGCCGGCTCTGGCCCAACACGACATCCGGCGATTGGATATTGCCGACCTCAACGCAACCCAGCTCGATTTCCTGAAGCGACAGTTTGAGGAAGTCATCAGCAGCGTGGTATCTCCGATCGGGGTTACCGGGGAAGACGAGTTTCCTTTGCTGGCTGGCGCTCCGCTGTGCATTTGCGTCGAGTTGGAAAAATCGAGTTCGTTGTTGGCGGAGCCGGAAGTTCGCTCAGCCGATGCCAATACACTTTTGAACGCACCCAGTGCTGCTCGTTTCGTTGTGATCCCGCTCGGACGGAGCTTGAACCGATTCTGGAAGCTGCCGTCGGCGTCTGGCTTTCATTATGTTTTGCTGGAAACCATCGTCGCAGCGTTCGTTGGCAGCTTGTTCCCGGAGCAAGTGGTCAAGTGTTGTGTGACGTTTCGCGTGACGCGCAACGCCGACCTTGAACTCGACGAGTTGGGTGTCAGCGATTTATTGGAAGAAATCGAACAGTTGTTGGAAAGCCGCAAGGTGAGCGATTGTGTGCGGCTGGAGATTCAACAATCTGCCGGGTCGTCGGTCCGCGAATTTCTTCGCCGGTCGCTTCGCATCTCCGAATCCGACATTTACGAGTGTCCCGGCCCCATCGACTTGTCGGCGATGATGCGGTTGAGTCAGTTGCAAGGGCATGCGGAATTGAAGGATCAGCCGTGGCCGCCGCAGCCGTCGGCGGACTTTGTCTCCGGAAGCGACATCTTCGAAGTCATCTCGCAACAAGACCGGATCCTGCTCCACCCGTATCAGTCGTTCGAACCGGTGGTTGAGTTGGTGCGTCAAGCGGCGGCCGATCCGGACGTCTTGGCGATCAAGCAGACGCTGTATCGCACCAGTCGCAACAGCGCGATCGTCACCGCACTGGCCGAGGCAGCGCGGGCCGGAAAAAGCGTTACGGCGATCGTGGAACTCAAGGCGCGATTCGACGAGGCGCCAACATCGTCTGGGCTCGCCAACTGGAGACGGCCGGCGTCGACGTGATCTACGGGATTCGCGGCTTGAAAGTCCATGCCAAGATTTGCATCGTCGTTCGCCGCGAACCGACTGGCATCCGCCGCTACGTTCACATCGGCAGCGGAAACTACAACGAAGCCACCGCGCGGCTCTACAGCGACACCAGCTTGTTCACCAGCGAACCCCAAGTCGGCGACGACGCCAACAAATTCTTCAACGCCGTGGCCGGCTTTTCGGCGCCCATGCCGATGCAAAAAATCGTGATGGCGCCGATCGGGCTGCGCGAACGGATTCTGGAGCTGATCGAAATCGAGACCATTGCGGCGGCCGCGGGACGGTCTGCCAAAATCGACATCAAGCTCAACTCGTTGGTCGATCGGCAGATCATCGACGCGCTGTACGACGCTTCCTGCGCGGGCGTCCAAGTCAACCTGAACGTCCGCGGCATCTGCTGTCTGCGACCCGGCGTCAAAAATATGAGTCAAAACATCCGAGTCGTCAGCATTGTGGACCGATTCCTGGAACATGCACGGATCTACCGCTTCGAGCACAACGGCGATGACGTCGTCATGATCGGCAGCAGCGATTTGATGCCGCGCAACCTCGACCGCCGAGTGGAAATCTTGCTTCGCGTCGACGACCCGGATTGCAAGACGGAGTTGCTATCGATCCTCGAATATTACTTTGCCGACAACACGAACAGCTATGAACTCAAATCGGACGGGACGTACACCCGACGCCGTCCCGCAAAGAAGACTCGCCGCTTTCGCTGCCAAGAGGAGCTGTACGCAGAATTCCAACGGCGGTTCCAGCAATCGATGAATCCACAGACCAAGCTCTTTCGACCCATTCGCGGAGAATCTGAAACGGCGTGATTGCCTGCCAGCAAAATCGGGACATTGATCTTTAGCTGGCACCGTTCGATCCGGTAAGATGCCGGTCGCAACCGTAAGGGTTCACGAGCCGGGGTCTGGCTCATTTTCGGCCCAATGATTGGTACTGGAATTTCGCATGAGCCGCCGAAAATGTGCCTGACCCCCTAAAAACGTGGGCAACGCATTGGTCACCCGTGAACGCTTACGTCGCAACCGATCAGCTTGCAGGGGAGTTGTCTATGGAAATCGCCGTTCTACAGGATTTCGCGAATCAAGCGTTGACTTGGATTGGGTTTGGCACCGTGATCGGATTGATTACGTTGGCGGCGCTCCCTGGCCAAGATCGTGGCGGCAGCATGGCGGCGGTTTCAATGACGATTGTCGGCGCGCTGATCGGCTGCGCACTGCTCAAGTACTTCTATCGCGATGAATTGGTGCAGCCGGTCAGCGGCAAGGGCTTCATGGTCGGAGTCGCCGGGGCCGTCGCCTTGTTGATCTTCTACCGCGTTCTCGGCAGCCAGTGGCTGGATCAGGGAGACCAAGCCGGATTCCGCAACCGAGTCGCTCGACGTAAGCGACAGCGAAGTTGGATCGAGGAAAGTTGATCGGTAACAGGGCCGGTCGCCGAATTGTGTTCACGAGGGGTCAAAGTGCTGTGTCACATCAAACGGGCCCGCGCCGTCCGCGTTCTGCAGACCTATCAGCAATACAGAGGTCCCATTTACAACTCGCAGGACAAACGGTCCATTGGCTAGTGAACTTTCAGTACTTAATTTTGGGGTGCCACTGGCTGTGCCAGTGTACATGAGCGTCGTGTATTGCCGACCCGCACTGGCGAAGCCAGTGGCACGCAACCCCAATTCTAAGACCTCACAAAGCACTAGTGTCGATTCACAACTGAGAGCTGGGATCTGATCATGGGCAGAATACTGTCGACCGTATTGATTTGGTATATCATGTCGCTGACAGTTGTTGTGTGGGCGCAAACCGCCCCACCCACTAAAACGGAAACGGAGCTGGCCACAAATCCGATGCCGAAGGAACTTCTCAAGTCGCTGGTCGGTTCTTGGGAAGGAACGTGCCGAACCTGGTTCGAGCCGGAAAAGCTGGCCGACGAGACCAAGATCACGGGTGAATTCAAGCCTTTGCTGAACGGTCGATTGGTCCGCCACGTTTACGAGTCAACCATTCAAGGAAAGCTGCGTCACGGCGAAGAAACCATTGCCTTTAACCCTTTCTCCAGACAATTCGAAATTGCCTGGATCGACGATTTTCACATGAACGACGGAATCATGTACTCCAAAGGTGCTGGGACCGACCGCGGTTTCGTCGTGGAGGGCAACTACAGCGTCGGCATGGGCCAGCCGGAATGGGGCTGGAAAACGGTTTACGAACTCGTTAGCGACGACCATCTAAAGATCACCGCTTACAACGTCATGCCCGACGGTCGCGAAGCGAAAGCCGTCGAGACCGACTATCAACGAGTGAAATAGCGGTACAGTAGGTCGGTCTGTCCCAGACCGACGCATTGTGATCTTTGTCGGTCTGGGGACAGACCGACCTACTGGGAATAAGCGATGGACGAAAGGGTCGTTCTCATTCAGTCGTGGCGTGAATGTCGTACCATTCATGTTCCGGTCCAACGTATTGGCCGTTGGGTTGGCGAATCGAATCGACAAACGTTTGGCGTGCTTGTTCGTACGGCATCCAGTCGCCCGGAAGTTCTCGCCCAAATAATCCCGAATCCCAACCGGAAAAATCGCGGGTGGCGAATCGGCCCTCCAACGGCGGATTCGGAGGAACAGCCCAACTCTTGTCGCGCTGCGCCGCGAACTTGAATTTCTCGTAGCCGACCTCGTGCAAGTTGTCGATCGCTTGCACGCCGTATTCTTCAACGGACACATACGGCGGCTGCAACTGGTGTTTGGCCAAGTCTGCTACGATCAACCGGTCGGCCCCTTCGACGTCGATCTTTAAAAAACGAGGCAGCCCGTAGTCGTTGATCAATTCCAGAATCGTCACGCACTCGATCTCGCTCGTCTCAAAACGCGTGTTGTTGCGGCAGCCATAAACCGGATCGAATGAACTCCAATGATCGTTGTCCAGATTGCGGTAGAACGTTAGCTTGGTCCGCTCCGACCAGACGCCGAGGTTGAGCAGAATCAAATCGCCCCGGGCAATCGGATCGGCAAATGTCGCGCGAAGGTCGTGCGCCAACAGCGGATTGGCTTCGATGCCGACGACGCGAAATCCCTTTTCCAGATAGAGCGACGTATCCTCTCCTTTGTTCACGCCGACGTCAAAGATCAAGTTCTGATCGACCCTCATGCTACCTCCAACTCGCCGTCGTGAGCCGATGAGCTCGTAGCCAGGCGATAGTTGCCGATATTCGTTGGGCCAGGAGGCCTCGTTGATGTCTATCGGTCTCGTCACGTTAAACCACCTCGTCCTTTAAAGATCGCACGCCAAATGACTTCCCGGTTTTGTTGACCCTATCCTTACCTCTCCCGTGAAGGCGAGGACTTAGGGCGAAGTTATTTTGCGTGCAGTCCTAAAGTACCAACATTGCATCCCCATAACTGTAAAAGCGATATCGCTGTTGGATGGCCTCATGATAGGCGCGTCGGATCAGGGCGTCGCCGCCAAACGTCCGCACCAGGACCAACAGCGTCGATCGCGGCAGATGGAAGTTCGTCGCCAATGCGTCTGTCGCGAAACTCAAACCCCGGTTGAACGAACAGGTCGGTGCGATCTTGCCAAGCTTGGAACTGGCCATCCGGAGCGATCGCTGATTCCAACACGCGAACCGACGTCGTTCCCACGGCGATGATCCGGTGTCCTGACTGACGTGCGTGATTGAGCCGCGCTGCGCACTCGGCGGTCATCACCCCGGCTTCGGAGTGCATGACGTGATTGACCAATCGTTCACTGCCAATCGGTCGAAACGTGCCGACGCCGACGTGCAAAGTAATGGGACAAATCGCGACGCCCAAATCGACGAGTTGTCGCACCATCGCCTGGGTCAAATGCAGGCCGGCGGTCGGCGCCGCCACGGAACCCGGATGCTTGGCGAACACCGTTTGGTAGTTCAACACATCGTCGTCAATCATGTTGCCGCCGCGAATGTAGTGTGGCAGGGGAACGCGCCCGATTTCCTTGAGAACCTGTTCGACCGGCAACTCCGTGCTCAGTCGCGCAGGCCCAGGCGCTGCCGTTAAATTTGGCCAGCAGCGTCATCTCACAGAAGTCCCGACCATGACGGTCTTGCAAGACGATCACGTAACCTGGCTTTAACTGCGAGCGGCTCTTGCAAAGTAGGCGAATGACATTCGGTTCGACTTCCGGTGCGGTCTCGTTCTCCAACCATAAGCCGTGCCAGCGCCTCGAGTCTCCTTGCGATAGCCCGTCAGCTTGGCTGGAACGACTCGCGAGTCATTCAGCACGAGTGCGTCCCCTTCGTTCAAGAAGTCAGGCAGGTCGCGGAAGAACCGATGTTCGATCGACTGCCGTTGCCGATCGACAATCATTAACCGCGAGTCGCTGCGGACCGCCAGAGGTTGCTGTGCGATTAGTTCCTTCGGCAAGTCGTAGTCGTAGTCGCTGGCAAGGGCTTCGGATTTGATTGTCGACATTGTCATGAAACACTCAGGCGTTTTTGGTTCTTATCGACTGCGTTATAACACGTCGTACCAATTGATTAAAGCCGGGACAAATTGCGGACAATCCGGCGAATCAAGTCGTTTTGGACGCTAGCGGCACCGGCATGTACCGTGGAAAACATTTTTCTTGGCGGAAATTCTGGGCGGAAATGGGCAAAATCGCGTTGCTGAAGCTCGATTTTTCTAAAATCTCAACCGAACGTGCGTTGACCTGCGGCCGGAACCATTTATCTTTGCGGGTCCAGACTTCGACCATCGGCGTCCGGCTGTTTTGATTGTTCGGCATTAGCGAACAAAAGCGAATCCCACAATTCGCTTTTCAAACAGGTCGGCGCGCCCTCGGTGAGCTTGGGGTGGAACTCTCTTTCCACATGCGTCCTTCCGTGATTCTGTGGCTACCACGTGTACTGCCTCCCACAGTGGCGGCACGCTGGCCGAGGCGCAGGCAGCGCTTTCACCCGCAGAGCGACTTGAACAGAATTGGTTTGGTCCGCGGCGACGACCCGCTAGGTGCACGATGTGCCTGGGTCGTTTTTTTATTTCGCGTCGATGACAATTCATCAACCGGTTTTGGCCCACTCTGTCGAGGAGCTGTTGCGATTGGCTCCGGGGATGACAGTCGTCGATGGCACATTCGGCGGCGGCGGCCACACTCGGCTGCTGAGCGGGTCAGGTGGCGCCTCCGGCCACGTGCTCGCCCTCGATCGCGACCCCCAGGCCGTCCTGCGCGGGAGCCAGATGGGATGGCCCGCCCACGTCCAGTTGCGAGTCGCGAATTACATCGACTTGCCGCAGATTCTCGACGAACTCTCGATCGATTGGGTCGATGGCATCCTGTTGGATTTAGGACTTTCAAGCGATCAACTCGCCGACTATGATCGCGGCTTTAGTTTCCAGAGCGAAGGAGTGCTGGACATGCGATTCGACCCAAGTTCCGGCGAGCCGGCCTGGCAACTCGTTAATCGCCTCGATCCAGAGTCGCTGGCCAATTTGATTTACAAGTTTGGAGAAGAGCGATGCAGCCGGCGGATCGCTCGGCGCATCTTCGAGCGAAGAGGACAACATCCGATTCGGACCGCCAAGGACCTGGCCGAATTGGTGCGGAAATGCGTGCCACGGTCACGGCACAACAAGATCGATCCGGCTACGAGAACTTTTCAAGCGTTGCGGATCGCCGTCAACGACGAATTGGGATGCCTGGAAGCGGCGCTCGAGCGATTGCTCCTCGATTAAAAGCGGGGGGCCGAATGGCGGTGATCAGTTTTCACTCGCTCGAAGATCGGCTGGTCAAACACGCTTTTCGCAACGACCCGTCGCTACAAGTGATTACGAAACGGCCCGTTCGAGCCAGTGATGTCGAGGCGACGTCGAACCCGCGTTCGCGAAGCAGCCGCTTGCGAGTGGCAGAAAAACGCAGCGATAACGCGGTCTGAACGAGTGTTTGCAGTCGGCGTGCAAGGAAGCATCATGTCCGATCGTCGGGAACAACTTGAACACCAATTCCGCCGCGAGGCTCGAATCGGCGTCGCTGCCATCGTTTTGGCCCTCAGCGTGTTTGCGTGCGTCGCCTACCTTCGCGTGAGCGGTTCGCTCGATCCATCGACGAACAGAGCCCCGCTCGCCAACGGTCGCGAAACCCTTCCGGACACTCGGCTACGCCAGTCGCGCAATTCGAGATTGATCCCTTTCACCCCAAAACATCAACGTCTGGCGACCAGCAAATCGTGGAACGCCTGCCGACGCGCAAGCTGGACGCGCCGTCGATCAGCGAAAGACTCCATGATGAATCGCCGCGACCTAGTCCGACGCCAAATCCTGAGCAGCCTCCGAGTGTAGCGGGGTCATTTGCGGTAGGTCGGGCAGTCTCTGCGCGACAGATGCCGGCCAAGGATGGCCGTCCCACCTTGAGTGCCCCCACTACGCCTCCGAGCAATGATGGAAGTCAATTCCTCATTCAACCGCCCACCGATCGGCTTACCGAAATAAGGAATCAACAAAGCGCACACCAACTCAACCCATCGACGTCGACGTTGCCGATTCGACATGAGATTGCAACGGACATACAACAGACAACCTGGGCACCCCCCGCCGCAAGATGAAATCCATGCTGCACAGATCGCGGTGACCCCGGAAAGTTCACCAAGCGAGCCTGTTGCCAACGAATTGCGCTCGAGCGTCTCGGCGGATCATCTACGCGAGATTGTCAACTCGAACAGCTATCGTACTTGTGAAGGAGATACGTTGTTTCGGATCGCGGCCGAGCAGCTTGGGCAGGCTTCTCGATACACGGAACTGATCGACTCAATCGTTCGGTCTTGCCGACCGACGTTCGTGCTTCCTCGCCGTTGCAAGCCGATGTGACGCTTCGATTGCCAACTAACAGCCCGTGGAAGTGCGACTCATTTCAATAACCGGACCGAACGTCATTTCCGCGAAGGCGGAAATCCAGCGGAAAATAACTCCCGCAATGCTGGATCCCCGCCTTCGCGGGGATGACAGACCCTTTTGCAACGGGCTGCCACGGGCGAGCCAATATGACCGTCTCAAGAATCAATCGCAACGATTTGCGAAGAAATCAGTTCCGGTTCGATCACGCTCAATCTCGATCCAGGGCAAGTTGGATCTCTTCGCGGACTTGAACGTGTCGCTCGACGAGTTGGCGGTCGTTTAGTACACGCATGGCGGTCCCGGCGTACCTAGTTTGCCTAACGCCCAGGCCGATGCACCTCGTACAACGGGGTCCGAATCGGCAAGTCCGATTTTCAGCACCGCGATCGCCCCTTCATCGCGCTGGTTTCCCAAGGCGATCGCTGCGTTTCGCAAGATACCGCTTCGTCCCGGGCTAATCAGCGGCGTTTGTCCGAACCGCTCGCGAAATTGTTGTTCGTTCAAAGTGAAGAGCTCCCCGCAAATCGATGGGGTTGAGCGTTTCGTTCGGCTCGAACGCCGTGTCGTTGACGACGGGGGCTTTGCCATTCCAAGGGCAGACGTTCCTGTCACACGTCGCAACCCAAAACCCAATCGCCCATTGATTCGCGCAAGTCGACATCAATCGGCGAACGGTGTTCGATCGTCAAGTAACTAATGCAGCGGGTCGCATCGAGCAGATTGGGTTGTACAAAAGCGCTTGTCGGACAAGCGTCGAGGCGAGCCCGGCACGTCCCGCAGATGGTCGGTCTGAGTCGGCGAGTCGTAGCCCAACGTCGCGGTCGTCAACAACTCCGAAAGAAAAAACCAGCTCCCCCATTGGCGATTCAGCAGCAGCGTGTTTTTGCCTTGCCAGCCTAGTCCGGCGACCCGCGCCAACTCGCGCTCCATCAGCGGCGCCGTGTCAACCACGCAACGAGTTTGCTCCGCTGGGGCGATGGACCGAAAGAAATCCGACAGTCGTCGCATCCTTTGGCGAATAACGTCGTGGTAATCACAGCCACTCCAGGCATACCGCGATACTCGTCCTTGGCCGATCACCCGGCGTTTGAGGCTCTTGGTTGCGATAGGCCGTTACCAGAACCACGACACTTTGTGCGCCAGGCAAAACTTGATTGGGATGGTTGTACGCGGATCGGCGACGGCGGAGGTAGCTCATTTCGCCGTCATACTTTCGGGCAAGCCATTCGTCCAAGCGATCCAAGCTGGCAGGAGGGATGGCCGGACGAAACACCAACGGCGGCGAATCCTAGTTCGACCGCTTTCGATTTCACCGATTTTGTCAGTTGTTCCGCCGCTTCCACGTCGCTCACCCCAGCTTTTTTGGCTGTTTTTCTTGCAAAACCAAAGTCGCTATTGAAAGATCGTCGCCCCCGTTTACTGTGAAATTTACGCAATCGGTTTGTCAACTTGTGTTCAACGCACGATTGCGAATCGCCTCGCACCGGCTTAACGAGGCTCAAC
>CAWDMH010000017.1:0-29128 GCA_963803365.1 uncultured Planctomycetaceae bacterium | reverse complement strand
TGGCAGCTTGACTGCCATTTCGACACACGGCGATCCTGCCCGCCGCCGGCCCAGGAGACATCCCGCGGCATAGCGCGTACGTGCTGTCGCAGTGCGCACTATTTGCAGTACGCGGGGCAAACACTGTCCGACACAAGATGGCTATCCAAGATGGCTATCGATGTGGCAGTCTTGCGACTGCATAGCAAAGTCAGTTTGCGGCAAGGATAGATGCTCCGTAACTGTTCACGAGCCGGGGTCTGGCTCATTTTCGGCCCAATAATTGGTACGTGAACGTCGCATGAGCCGCCGAAAATGTGCCTGACCCCCTGAAGGCGTGGGCGACGCATTGATAACCCATGAACGCTCAAAATGCTCCCGCCACGAGAACTTTATCTGATAGTCACCAATCCGAATCGCCACAATCCATGACTCCCGAAAAACCTAATTACCGTCACATCAATCACAGACCAAATGCGAATAACATCATGACCTCTCGCCGTTCGTACTTAATGGGTGACGATCCGTTGTTGAGTTGATCCGTCTTCAGCGGAGTAAAGGCCCATTTTTGGTGGATCAACTCTGGTTTGGCGTCGCGCATTCTGGCGGGAATGGGTCTGACCCCGGCTCGTGCACGGGCCCTTCGCACCCGGCAGGAATACTCATTGTCAGGAGTGCCTCCATGAAACCGCGCCTTTCGGTGCTCGCCGCCGTTTGTATTTTGGCTTTCTTGGGCTGCCACGCAAACCATAAAGCGTGCATTCCTGCCGTTTCGCTGAACAACGACTGCCATTGGGGGATGGAGTCCGGCATTCCGTTTTACCTTCCCAAGCCGTTGTTGATCGTGTTCCAGAACTTCCGTTTCTTGAGGAAGCGAAAGTCGGACTGACTGCTCCAGCGCAGATTCCGGAGTCCTATGACGATCAGTCAAAATATGTCGATGTCAACGCTCGGACCAATCTCAATTTCGATGGCGGCAATGGCAGCGGGGAACAACCACGACTGGGGTCACTCAGCGCAGCAACAAAATCAGCGCCTTACATTTTCAGCCAATCCGGTTCGCCAATATCGCCGGGGAAAACACCAAGTGACGGTTTGACCCCCGATACGTTTTACACTTACCACATTGTTTTCATTCTCAGATCTTGCACAGAAATATGGATTGCCATCAGAGGCGGACCAGGCGAAATTCGCGCGGCAATGAATCTGGTCAATGGCTGGCCGTACACCGGCATTGGGCCGATATTTTTCAAGGATAATCCTCTGCCCAGAACATCTTGTCTCGAGGAATCTCAGCCAGACTAGAGACAAGCTGCAAAGAATGTCATTTCCAGCGTTACCGACTTGGACAATTCCCTCCCGGGCAGCGAAACACCGCTGGGGGAATGCTGGACATGTCCGACTCTCGGTTGGTCAAACTTTCGGAAAAACTGAAAGAACTTCCAACACAATCCGAGCCTATGTTCATTCCTGATTTTGCCGAGATTCTGTATACGAGCCGAGCTTCGGTCCCGATAGCATGATGACCTGAACGAAATCACATGCTGCACGTTCAATCGTGCTTATGCGGAGCTAAGGAAACAAACAAAGAATCGCGCAGCCGATCGCCAATTCGACTTCGGGTGAAGGATTGCAATCGGGGGAGTCACAGGAACGATGTCTGACTCCATTGCCCAATGAGCAATTGCATCTGTGTTTGGCATCATCCCAATTCACCTGCGATACGATCGATCGGTGGTGCGTTGCAATCGGGGGGAGATGAGTCAACCGGTCGCTGGGGAGTCAGTCAGGTGAATGTGGTATATCCCAACGGCGAAACCAGATGAGAACCTCGTTCCCCAGGCGCAACCTGTTTGATTTCCTGCACGTGAGAAAAAAAGAGGCGGCAAAGGTGGTGCGGAGACGGGTGACGCTTCCACCCTAGCAGTCGCGCCGTCCAGCGCACTTGCGATTCCGTCGGAGACCCATCAAGACTACATCCATCAGCTCCAAGGGCAGGTACAAGCCGGTGGAGAACTGTCTGGGAACAACCGAGCAGAGTTTGAAGGGTCCGTGTTCAACCACGCACTGTTCAACCAACCGGTGTTGAACCAACCGGTGCTGCATCAGCCCACGGCACCCGCGACTGTGCCTGTCCCCGCTGACGAAAACTCGCACTAAGGATCGCACGCAAAATAACTTCCCGGTTTTGTCGACCCCCTCCCTAAGCCTCTCCCGCGAGGTAAGCGTTCACGGGTTGCCAATGCGTTGCCCACGTTTTTAGGGGGTCAGGCACATCTTCGGCGGCTCATGCGACATTCTAGCACCAATAATTGGGCCGAAAATGAGCCAGACCCCAGCTCGTGAACTGTTACCCGTGAGGGCGAGGATGTACGGCGAAGTTATTTTGCGTCCGATCCTAAGCGGTTGTCTTGCGTGTTTTGGCGTCCTTGGAAGGCGTTTTTTTTGACGTTTTCTTGTTTCTAGGTGATTGTTCGGTATAGGTGCCCTTTTCAAATTTGAAATTGCCGGGCAACGGTTCGATTGTTAGCTCGTCGATCGCCGCGGTTGGGTTTGATGATTTACGTGAGCCTGCGCTGATTTCACACTGTTTTGCCAATTGCGTAAAGACGCTTTTTGCTTGATTGAGCAACGCGCGCTCGAACGTTGAAGGGTTTGTTTTACTCGTGGCGAATTGAACGAAACGAATCAGGCTCAGGAGGAATTGTTCGGCAGGGCCGTCTTGCATCCCAGAGGGCTGTTCGACATTTGGGAATGGCGCAGCATGGCGAATTGTTGGGGCGAGATAGTTGAATCATTGAACATCGTTGTATCCTTCTAATTCTTAGCCGTGACAAATCACTAGAGTTCGAAAGACTATGAGGCGTCGACCGAGGGGTGCGTCTGTCGTCGCCATTGATCCAAGTGTTCCAATACGTATGCAGTCATATTCAACGCGGAACCGGGACCTGTCGGACTGATCTCTGATGTGTGGATGCCTCGGATCGTTCGACCGGCCCCCGGCGAGGCGGTCCACACGGGTCCCCCGCTCATTCCTGGGAATGTGTCGACTGAATACACGCTTCGATCGCTGTTGACCTCGTGCCAGTTGGTGGCAGGCGACGCATACAACTGCATTCGACCTGAACGGAAATAATCGTCAGCCGAAAAACCGGCAACGTCGGCCGAGAGGCTAACCGAACTTGGTGTCGTTTCGACCATGAACATTTGGCCGATTGGTATATCATCGGTGACGGCGAAACGATCGCGCCGAAGTCAAACGCGGAGGTAATCCTGGTTTGAACGTTGCTGCTTCGCGAATGATTATTGACCCATTGATCATTAGACAGCCATCCGGAAGCGTTGATTGTCGGCAGTCCATTGCCAAATGTGACTCGGATTCGATATGGCTCGCCTCGATCGGTCAAAAATGGAATGCCGTTATTATATCCGTTGATTTGTCGATAGTGATCAAATACCACGTGGCCCGCAGTCAGCAAGAGCCTCGGCCCGACCAGCGCGGCCGTGCCGACGGCATGGTACGTTTGCGGCTCGAAAAAAACGTCTCGACAAATGCTATCGCCGGTAGCACTGACGACGGGATCGGTTGCATGCTCATTTGTTTCCGCGAAATACCAGCTTGAATCGGGGCCAGATCCATTTTGACGTCCAATTAAGGATCGCACGCAAAACAACTTCCCGGTTTGGTTAACCCTCTCCGCACCTCTCCCGTGAGGGCGAGGATTCAAGGCGAAGTTACTTTGCGTGCGATCCTAAAGGACTGTGAGTTCGGATTTGATCGATTCGTTAGGCGTAACGAGCGTAACCGTAACGTCGTTCAATATTGCCGAACTGTTAAGGGGATTACATCGGTCGCCGGACTCTGGGTGAATCCATCGTAAGCGTTCACGGGTTGCCAATGCGTTGCCCACGTTTTTTGGGGGTCAGGCACATTTTCGGCGGCTCATGCGCCGTTCACGTACCAATAATTGGGCCGAAAATGAGCCAGACCCCGGCTCTGTGAATGTGCAACGCGAACGGTCGAAGCCGAATGCTCTACTCAGCCGTGGTGGGGTCGATGATGGTGGTGATTTGGGAAATGCGGTTGGCGGGAAATCCGCCTTGTTGGGCGTGGTCGCGGACCAGTTGTTCGTTGGGGGCGTTGTAGACGCAATAGATCTTGTCGGCCGTGACATAGCTGTGTACCCATTGGATTTGCGGTCCCATCTTGTTCAACACGGTGCACGACTTTTGGGAAATCGACTTCAATTCCTGCGGTGACAAATTGCCGGCACCTGGGATTTCGCGCTCAATGATGTATTTTGGCATATTAGTCCTTTCGGATGGGGTTCGTTGTGTGCCGCAATAAGCCGACGCGGTATTTCCATCGCAGCCGTAAGGATCGCACGCAAAACACCTTCCCGGTTTTGTCGACCCTCTCCTCAACCTCTCCCGTGAGGGCGAGGATTTACGGCGAAGTTATTTTGCGTCCGATCCTAAGCGTTTACGGGTTACCAATGCGTCGCCCACGTTTGTAGCGGGTCAGGCACATCCGCCTTGGGCGGATTGAGCCAGAACCCGGCTCGTGAACTGTTACATCGCAGCCCTGATTATGTCAAACGCCGCGCCAGAATAGAATGGCGACAGGCGGACGGTATTGGGCTAATTTGCTGTAGGTCGGGCAGCCCCAGAAACTGGGTTCCGGGACTCAACCGGGAATCCCTTGAGCTTTCTTCGGCGCTTTGTCGTCTTCTCGCCGAGTGTGCGAGCCTGAAGCGAGCAGGTTTCGTCGCCACAAGCTGTCGGCGTGCGCTCGTGCTAGTTGCGGCGGACAAGCTGGACGGTTGGCCTGCGTTAGGACAGGAGGATGCAGAAGGTCGCGGCGTTCACGATGGCATTTTTAGTAAAGACCGCTGATCTATTGATTCGCACCATTCCACCCCCGCGGATGGAGTTTGCGATTGGGGCCGGGCAGTCGTTGTTTCCAGAATGGATGCGGGTCAACGTCGAAGTTCGGATGGTGATCGAAAACGACGATGGTCGATCGAGTTGGGGCTGTGCGGCAGATTGGCCTTCGGTGGGTTGGCTGGACAAGCGGCCGGACGTGCCGCCAAAGCAAAAGCTCGCGGAATTGTTGCTATTGGTCGAGCTTGCTCGCGACGTATGGGTCGGTCAGCCGCCGAGCGCATCGGCCTTCGGCGCTTGGTGGACCGTTCACGAACGGTTTCGAAAAGCAGAGACGGTGCGAAAAGCGGTTCCGTTGTGTGCGGCGTTCGCTTCGGCGCTTTTGGAGCGGGCTTGGATCGACGCCGTTTGCCGGTTGCATGACCGCAGCTTTTTCGAAATGTTGCGTACCGGAAGTCTGGGCTTCGATCCGTCGCGGATTCACCCAGGCGTTCCAATCGAAATCCCGGTGGAAGATTGGCTGCCGGAATCGCCGTTGCGACAGATTCACGTTCGCCACACGGTGGGACTGACCGACTTGATCCGCGACGACGAACTAAACGACGGCAACCGCATCGGCGATGGCTTGCCACAAACGTTGGAACAATATGTCCATCAGCAAGGAATCCGTTACTTCAAGATCAAAGTATGCGGCGAGCAGTCCGACGACCTGCAACGTTTGGAACGGATTTGGCAAGTCATCGGCCAAAACGATGCACAAGTCACGTTGGACGGAAACGAGTCGTTTTCTGACGTTGCTCAACTCAGTCGTTTCATCGATGAACTCAAGCATAACCTGCCGGAATTATTCCAACAGACGCTGTTTCTAGAACAACCGCTGCCGCGTGCGGCGACGTTCGATCAGGCCAATGCCGACGCGATCAACAAAGTTGCCCAGCAGATTCCGATGATTATCGACGAAGCGGATGGGACCTTGAGCGCGTTTCGCGATGCAGTCGCCATCGGATTTCGCGGCGTCTCTCACAAGAACTGCAAGGGCGTTTTCAAGTCGCTGGCCAATGCCGTGTTCTGCGCTTTCGAAATCAGCGCGGCGGCCGTCTGTTTCAGAGCGCCGAAGATCTGACGAACTTGCCGATCGTCGCGCTGAATCAAGACCTGGCGGTCGTGGCAGCGTTGGGCTTGACGCATG
The DNA here is from genome assembly GCA_963803365.1 of uncultured Planctomycetaceae bacterium. GTDB lineage: Bacteria > Planctomycetota > Planctomycetia > Pirellulales > Pirellulaceae > JANMEB01. Next base: position 23,076 of record CAWDMH010000017.1, on the reverse strand, counting down.
TCGAGCGGAACGGCCATCACTACTTCGCGGGGTTGTCGCACCTGACCCCGGAGAACAAACCGTCGCCCGGCGAGACTATCGGCGAATGTACGTCGAGAGCGAAGGCCGCACCTACCTGGATATCCGCAAAGGTTTGGTCGACGTTTCCGGCTTGCAATGCGCCGGCCTTGGAGTGGCCGATCCGCCCGCTTGGGAGACGATGAAGCCCTTGGAAGTCTGGCTCGAGGATCTGAAATCGTGAACGGCAGTAGGCCAGTGAATTGGCGAACAAGCGACGCTTCGGCTATTCAATGTTTTCGGTGCACATTGTGCAGGGCGAGGAGTTCATGCGGATCGTAGCCACCACACTGCTCGGCGTGTTACTGTTGTTCAATCGAGGTGTTGCCCAGCCTGATGATTCGTTGCACTGGGAGAAACTGTCGCCGATCCCGGATGCCGAGGGCTTCGCCGGCATGTTTGCGGGAGTGAGCAACGGTCAGTTACTGGTCGCCGGGGGAGCGAATTTCCCCAACGGGCGGCCTTGGGAAGGGGGCGCGAAGCGTTGGTACGACTCGGTTTGGGCCCTCGATGAACCGCATGGCACGTGGACGCAAGTTGGACATCTGCCGCGACCACTCGGCTATGGCGTGTCGGTGACTTACCGAGATGGGGTGATCTGCGTCGGCGGCAGCAACTCCGAGGGTCACTTCGCGGGCTGTTTTCAATTGGCGTTGAAGGATGGGATGCTTACAACCAAGGTCCTGCCCGAGCTGCCGTTGCCGTTGGCGAACGCCTGTGGAGCGTTGGTCGGAGATGAACTGTTTGTTGCAGGTGGACAAGACAAACCCGATTCGCCGGTTGCCTTGAACCGCGTATTCGTTTTGAATCTTTCCGCAGACGATCGTCGTTGGCGAGAGATCGACGGCTGGCCGGGACCAGGCCGGATTCTGGCGACGGCCTGCAACTTCCACAACTCGTTCTGGCTCATTGGCGGGGCGGAACTGTCGAGAGGCGCTGATGGCCAGATCGCACGACGCTACTTGCGAGACGCGTATCGATTTGACCAAGAGTCGGGTTGGAATCGTCTCGCCGATTTGCCACGCGCGGTGGTGGCCGCACCATCGCCGACGAGGGGAATCGGCACAGGCCCCATTATCCTCGGTGGCGACGACGGAACCCAAATCGACGAGGCACCTGAGCACCATCGCGGATTCTCACGGCAGATCCTGCGGTACGATCAAGACGCGAATCGATGGGTCGTCGACGGCGAATTGCCGGCCGCACCGGTTACGACGCCGGTGGTTCTCTGGGGGGAACGCTGGGTGATTCCCAGTGGAGAAATCCAGCCTGGAGTGCGCTCGCCGGAGGTTTGGGCGGCTTCTCGAACACCTAACAGCGCGTTGAAAAAGTAGCGGAACGGCGCGAACCGTCCGGTTGCGTAGGCATCCGCACGGCGAATTACCGGGCGGCTCGCGCCGCGCCGCTTCAAAAAGCACTTGTGCGCAAACCTTCAACAGTCAGCTAACTGGACGGACCAAGAAAACAATGCTTCCGCCTGCGACGCTAGATCGGACGCCGTCGACGTTGATTCGCCACGCGTGGTTGATCGTAGCGTTGCTGTGGCCCGTCGCGCTATTGAATTACCTTGACCGGCAAATGCTGGCCTCGATGAAATTCTCCGTGATGGCGGATATTCCCAGTATCCAATTGGAGGCCAATTGGGGCTACATGCTGGGTCAGTTCAAATGGGTTTACGCATTTCTCAGCCCGATCGGAGGCTATCTGGCCGATCGGTTCAGCCGTCGATGGGCGATCTGTTCAAGTCTATTTGTCTGGTCCGCCGTGACGTGGGCGACTGGACACGTGACCACCTATCACGGTCTGTTGTGGACGCGAACGTTGATGGGGATCAGCGAAGCATTTTACATCCCAGCGGCCTTGGCGCTGATCGCCGATTACCATTCCGGAGAACGCGATCCCGCGCGATCGGAGTTCATCAGGTCGCCATCTATTGCGGAATTATCCTGGGAGGTTTCAGTGGATATGTGGCCGACGAACCGCGGCTTGGTTGGCGAATCGGATTCGACATCATCGGCCTGGTTGGCGTCTTGTATGCACTCCCCCTGTTGCTCTTGTTGCGAGATGCACCCAAGCGAATCGATCCGGCAAGACCGGTCGTCGGCAAACCGTCGATTGCCAGCGCCGCCAAAGAATTGTTGTCCAACGGTTCGTTTGTTTTGTTGGTGTTTTACTTTACGCTGCCAGCGCTGGCAGGTTGGGTCGTTAAGGATTGGATGCCGGCAATTTTGAAGGAGCGATTTGAAATCGGGCAAGGAATGGCGGGCGTGTCCGCGACGCTTTACGTGAATTTGGCGTCTTTGGCGGGAGCTTTTGCGGGCGGATGGCTCGCCGACCGGTGGATGCGCAAGACGAATCGCGGCCGGATTTATGTCAGTGCAATTGGAATGTGCGTGCTGATTCCGTCGTTGTTTGGCGTGGGAAACTCCGGTTTCTTGTGGATGGCCGTTGCCTACTTGGTTCTATTCGGAGTCGGCTGGGGCTTTTTTGACTGCAACAACATGCCGATTTTGGCTCAAATCGTGCGCTCGGATCTGAGGGCGACGGGCTACGGATTAATGAACCTGGTGAGCATCAGTTGCGGCGGATTGGCGGATTGGGGATTTGGGACGATGCGCGACCGGCACATCCCGCTCAACGTGATTTTTGGAGTCTTCGCCAGCGCGGCGTTATTCTCAGTAGTGCTCGTGCTGCTGATTCGGCCTCGCCAAGGCCTGATCGACCAGGAAAGGGAATTGATCAAATGATGAAGCGGAAGCTTTGCGGACTGATTGCTGCTGTACATACACCGTTTGCCGCCGACGGTTCGTTGAGGTTGGACGTGGTGGAGGGACAGGCAGAATACTTGCAGTCTTCGGGAGTGCACGCGGTCTTTGTTTGTGGGACGACCGGCGAAAGCCATTCGTTGACGGTGGACGAACGCATGAAATTGGCAGCCCGCTGGCTGGCGATCGCGCAGGGAACCGAATTGAAGGTCGTCGTGCATGTCGGTGCCAATTGCCTGGCTGACGCTGCTGCGTTGGCCCGCCACGCGGAAGGGCATGGCGCGGCGGCGATCGGTGCGATGGCTCCTTCGTATTTCAAGCCGGACTCGGTCGAGTCGCTCGTGGCCTGTTGCGCAAGTCGCAGCGGCTGCGCCATTGACGGCTTTTTACTATTACCACATTCCGGCGTGGACGGGGATTTCACTGCGCATGTCCGAGTTCCTAAACGCGGCGGCGGCGATCCCCAATCTCGCCGGCGTAAAGTACACCGATCGCGATCTCGTTGAGTTCCAATTGTGCCAAGCCGAGTGCGATGGGCGATTCGATTTACTATGGGGCGTCGATGAAATGCTACTGCCGGCGCTGGCCTGTGGCGTCAAAGGAGCGATCGGCAGCAGCTACAACTTCGCGGCGGAGATGTACCACCGAACGTGGTCGGCGTTTACGAAAGGCGATTATGAAACCGCTCGGCACGAACAAATCCGATCGATCGAGCTGATCCGCACGTTGTCCCAATTCAACTATCTCGCCGCATCAAAATCCGTTATGGAAATGCTCGGCATCCCCGTTGGACCAGCGCCTGCCTTTGCCGCGATTGAACGACGCCCAAATCGACGGCCTTCGGCAAACCGTGGCCACATTTGGATTGCGAGCGAATCAAGTGGCATCGTCCGAATAGATGAGTGAAACCTCGGTACGAATTTCGCTGGCAAAACGATTTGCGTGCGTAGGGCATCAACCTTGCTGTTTGGTGATCTTGCCCACGACCGACAAGACGACGGGGACGCCCTCAATAGTCGTCAAGAACCGCTGATCTTCTGCCGGTGGTGCGAGCAGATTGATCTTAACCGCGTACTGGCCGTCGCGCCGAGAAATCCCGATCCCGTTGACGTTGTCCAGCAAGGCATAGAGGTCGATCGCCTTGCGTTTCGCGACGCGGGCTCGTTCAAGTTCCTTGTTTTCTGTCATGGTCACCGAGGCTCCGACCGCTTATTTGATGGCGACTCACCGGGACCAACCTTGGCGAGCGACCGGCTTAGGATGCGTTTAATGACATCGATAAGTGTTGCACCGTGCGGTCAAAAGACAAGTTTGACCTTCAACGATTTCAACACGTTTTCGATGGCGTTTACGTACGTTGCATTCACGTCGTTGCCGGCGAAAAGCAGGCCGACGGCTTTCAAGTCTCGATCGACGATGAGAGAGCCGCTATCTCCCCCCAAACTAAAAGGCTTGTTTCCAACCGGTTCAATTTCGAGTTGATCGTCGAACGAAAGGATGCCCTGATCGTATTGCACGTCCACTTGATCGACCTCGATAGCCGACACGCGGCCCTTTGTCACACCGGTCGTCCGGCCGACTTTGAATACGATGTCTCCCTCGTCGAGAGGTTCGGTTCGCACGCCGGTAATCGGCCCCAGCGTTTCCAGGTCGTTGAAGTAGTATTCGGTCCCTTCGTCGAGTGATGCAATCGCGCAATCAACGAGGTTTTTCAACTTCTTCAAGCGAGTAAAGGCGGCGAGGCGGCCGATCGTATCGGCGGGATTGCGGCCGCCGTCAAAGTCTCCAGGCTGAATGATGCGGTCGCCGACTTTGCCCGCGTTTTCATTCGCCAGGACATGGTTGTTCGAGAGTACGTAGTCGACGGCGCCGTTCTTGGTCACAAAACAACCCAGCGTCCCGGCTGTGATATCGACATGCCCGATCGAACCGCCGATTCGCAACGGACGGTTGCGAGACTGATGCCACGGTTTCTTCTGCTTAACGATTTTTCCAATGATCTTGACGTCGGTTTCGCCCTTGGCGCACTGGTGGATTTCCTGAAGCAGCGCGTCCATGCCCGGCGACCGATCTTGAATGCGGACGGCCAATCGATAGTCGCCCTTTTTGCCGACCACGCCCAGCGCGACCGGCGCCCTAGCGGCTCCAGCCGCCGACGAAGCGGTCACCGAGCGGAGTGCCGGCAGTGTGGCCGCGAAGACGGCCCTCTGAACCGTCGCGGCGCCCAACAACGATTTCTTTAACTGTTGTACAGACGAGAGCTTCATAAATCACCGCATGTTGAGTGAGGAATGATTGGCCATCATATCCAAACGTAGGGCAGACTTCCAGCTTGCCCACCTAACAGCTCGTTGAAGAAGTAGCGGAACGGCGCGAGCCGTCCGGTTGCGTTGGCATCAACGCGGCGAATTACCAAGCGACTTGGTAACATCTCACGAACGGCTTGCTAAACCGAAATGGTCACAAGCCGCTGGCTCTTGGAGACGAATCATTTAGGATCGCACGCAAAATAACTTCCCGATTTTGTTGACCCTCACCTGACCTCTCCCGTGGGGGCGAGGATTTACGGCGAAGTTATTTTGCGTGCGATCCTTACGCACCGAGCCCGCATTATACAGTAGCCGGACGGCTATGTTGAAATCTACGATAGATATATTCCTGTTCTATGTGGTGGACTGTTTGACATTGACAGTACTCACTGTGCCGATTCCGTTCACGGAGTGAACGGCCACGTAGCCTTTCATAGTAGCTTTTCACTCCGTGAAAAGACGCCCCGGCAACCGTACAACGTTGCACGCCAACTCAGTTGCAGCCGACTCACACTTCGAAAAACTCGCGCAGGCAGTGGCTTCCTTATGCCGTGGCCCCCCTTATGCCAACCACCTTGCCAGGTTCTCGACCACGAAGTCGTTGTCTTGCAGTTCGGGATAGGCCGCGATCACCCGATCGATCTCGGCGGCTTGGCCGGGCGACAGGACTTCGCGCTGGTCGAGACATCGGCAGCTAGGAACGAGTCCGGAACGGCGCAGCACTTCCAGGATTCCTGGAATGCATCCGGCGAAGGCATTGGCCGCATCGAATAGCGCCGCATTCGCGTCGGTCAGCGCTGCATTAGCCTTTAGCCAGGCGGCCGCCAGTTGCGGTTGAGTTCGAGCCGACTGGATTGCGGTCAGCAATTCGACGGCGTTCTTGGTCCAGACACCCCATTGGCCCAGCAACCCGCCGTCGAAAAAGCGAGTTTTCGGCTCGCCGTCGACGATCGTCGAAAAAGGTGTCAACAAATCGACGATGATGTTGTCGTCATTCCCTGTATAGAGTGCGATGTCGTCGCGCCCCGATTCGATCACCGCGCGGACAACGTCCCAAGTCTGGTAGCGATTGAACGGAGCGATCTTGACGGCGACAACGTCCGGTATTTCGCAAAACGATCGCCAAAACCGATAGCTCAACACGCGGCCTCCTACGGCGGGCTGAAGGTAAAAGCCGAACAGCGGAATCTTCCGCGAAAGAGCTTGACAATGTCGCAGAACAGTGGCTTCGTCGGCACGATTTAGCGCGGCCAGGCTCAGCAAGCCGGCTGGTATCCAAGCTCGACAGCCAACGCGGCTTCGTTAGTCGCCTGCGCCGTTTCTCCGCAAACGCCGGCGATCTTGACTATCGTGCGACCCGAACTTGCGGCCAGCACCTCGATCTCATCGCCGATAGCTTGTAGCACGGTTCGCAACAGATTATGCTGCGGCGCACGAATCGCAAACTGAGTCGAATGTACCCCGACGGCAACCCCGCCGGCGCCGGCGGCGAAGTAATATCGCGCCAGCGCCACCTGATGGCGCCGGGACCAGGCGCCGTCCGGAGTCAGCGCCAGCGGACACGCCGGAATGACCAGCCCGGTTCGCAGTAATCGTCTGATCGTATCGATGTTCATTCATTCACGGAACTGAATCCGCCTACAGACTGTTGAAAAATGTGTTCACACGTGTTTATTGAAGCGGCGCAAGCTGCCCGATATTTCGTCGTGTGGCTGCCAACGCGACCGGACGGCTCGCGCCGTTCCGCTAAGTTTTTCAGCCGTCCGATAATTCGTCGTGTGGATGCTAACGCAACTGGACGGCTCGCGCCGTTCCGCTACTCTTTCAACGGGCTGCTAGTAGTTGCCGTCGCGCGTTTCAAAATGAGTCGGTTTGTCCAGCGTTGGGCGTTTGGCGCGAACCCAATCGGCAACCCAGTCGATAAGCTGCAATTCATCCACCGATGGCGGGCCGAACAGCCGATGGCATTGAGCCGCGTCGCTGAGCCATGCGGTGGGCGCCGGATTGCCCACAACGCTGACTGGCACGCCGAAGTTGCTTCCAAACCGGTCGGCGATATCGCGCACCGATAACTTTCGCGCTCCGGTCACGTTTAATATCGATGGCGGCGACGCCACCAACTGCAGCGCTTGGATAATGTACGCGATGGCATCTCCCTGCCAAATCACATTGACGTATCCGGTCGAAACATCAACCGGTTGACGCCGAATGACTCTTTGCGCGATATCGACCAGGACACCGTATCGCAAATCGACCGAGTAATTCAAGCGGATCAGGCAGGTGCGCGCCTTGGATGCCGTAAAAGACAGCTCCCGCCCCAAGCAAGACTCGGCGTACTCGCCAATCGGCCTCGTTGGGTCGGATTCCTTTGAGCCTTGTCCGGCGACTGGCACGAACGGATAGACGCAGCCGGTTGAAAGCGCAACGATTTGCGAAGTCTGAAATCGCTCGGCAATCATTCGCGACAACACCACATTGGTTTGTTGCAGCAACGCCGGGTTGCCCGACGTGCCGAATTTGACGCCTGCCAGATAGTAGATAAAACTTGATGCCGGTAACGGATCGACTGCGCCGTTGGCGTTCAGGTCCACGGCTTGAGTGGCAATGCCGGCTTGGTGAAACAGCCGCGTCGAACCGGGCTTGGCAAATCGCGAAACCGCCACCACGCGATGCGGCGAACCATTCTGCCGCAAGCCTCGATGTAGCATCGCCGAAAGGTGATAGCCCATTTTTCCACCCGCGCCGATCACGAGCACATCGGAATCGACGCCGCGCAACGCGTCCAACACGCCGGGTGTCGGACGACTTGCCAACTCGTGTAATTTTTCGAGGGATTGCGGAGGCTGCTGCATGACGTAGGTCGCCGGGCGTTTAGGAGGCTGTTGAAAATGTATGCACAAGTGTTTATTGAAGCGGGGCGGCGAAGCCGCCCGGCAATTCGCCCTGTGGTTGCCAATGCAACCGGACGGCTCGCGCCGTTCCGCTTCCTTTTCAGCCGCCTGGTAGTTCGTCGTGTGGTTGCCGACGCGACCGGACGGCTCGCGCCGTTCCGCTACTTTTTCGACGGGCGTTTAGTGCCCGTTCTGAGTGATCTTCCGCAGTCCCTTCAGTTCCAAAAGCACTTTCCGCTCCGGCCTCGTTTTGTAGAACGGGTCCAATGGAAAGCATCCGGACACCAATCCGTTTCGCGGAGCGCTTGTGCAATCGCTAAACGTCCGACAAATCTGCGATTTCGACAAGCGATGTCCGGCCAATATATCGGCGGGCAAGTTTGGGTACGCCAACGCCATGCGTCCCAAGCCGATGGAGTCGGCCCAGCCGTTTTCCACGACCGCTTGTCCAACGTTGGGAAGCCATTCTTGCAAGTAGGAATAGCCCGAACCGACCACGACCAAGTTGGGAAACGACCGCTTCAGTTCACGCGTGGCATTCAGTTGTCGCCCAACGCCAATCAGCGGATCCTCAGGCGGCAAATAGCCGTCGCTCGGCGGAAAGAATGCCGGCCGTTGAATGTGCGGATTGTAGTACGGACTGCCCGCAGTCGTGCACAATAGATCCACTCCCAAATCAGTCAACAACTGCAAAAGACGTTTGGGTTCGGACAAGTCGATCCCGATTCCAGTTTCGTCCCCGCCAAACGTCGGCATTGGTTGACTGTCGCAATCGGGCTCGCCGACTCCCGAATCGGCGGCGCGAAACGGACAAAAGTCGAAAACGCTCAGCCGCACGCCGATCGACAAATCAGGGCATTGCGATTGGATCCTGGCGACGATTTCCCGTAAAAAACGAGTTCGATTCTCGAACGATCCGCCGAACGGTCCGGGGCGACCGAACGCCGACAGCAACTCGTGTCCCAAGTAGCCATGACAGTGTTTGATGTCGACGAAGTCAAAACCGATTTTCGCCGCGAGCTTGGCCGCAGAAACAAAATCGTCGATCAACACCCACAACTCGGAATCGGTCAACAACTGGCAATTCCGCGCGGACAGATTGTATCGCCGATCCAGGACGGGATGGCGATAGATCAATCTCGATGCGAGTTCGCCATCTGGATTGGGACGGGCAAATCTTCCAGAATGCGTTAGTTGCAAGCCGAGCACCAATTCACGATCCGACCCAAATTTGCCGACGTGAGCGGCGATCAGGGCGGTTCTCAGACTGGCAAGTGGCTTGAGGTTTTGCTCGCTGATCAAAAGCTGGTTTGGATTCGCGCGGCCCGTCATGCCGAACCGCAACGGCTTCTCCACCCCAGATCAACTTGGCGCCACTTTCGCCGAAGCGAGTCCAACGGCGAGCCGTCAGCTCGGTCGGTTTGCCCTCGTGCGTCCCGTCCCATCCTTCCATCGGCAGAATTGCGAATCGATTCCCAATCGTAAACCGTCGCGATCGAATCGGTCGAGACAAGGGGGCGTCGTCGTCACATTGGACCGAGTCGGCGACGGGCAGCTCGATTTGCAACTCGCGCAGTCGGGCGCGAAACTGTTCGGGCGACTTCAAACTGGCGACTTTCGGATATGCCATCTTTTAGCAGCCCGTTGAAAAATGTGTACGCAAGTGTTTATTGAAACGGAGCAAGCCGCCCGGTAGTTCGTCGTGTGGATGCCAATGCGACCGGACGGCTCGCGCCATTCCGCTACTTTTTCAACGGCCCGGTAATTCGCCGCGTGGTTGCCGACGCGACCGGACGGCTCGCGCCGTTCCGCTACTTTTTCAATGGCCTGTTAGCCGTGAATCGATTCCAACATTGTCTGCAGTCTTACCCGGAATTCTTCCAGTAGTTGCCGATCGGAATCTGGACGCATCGGACTGGCCGAGTGAGTTCGGTCGTGATCGATCCAGCCCCGTAGTTTCAGGAACATCGCCGCCGAATGCTTGTAGGCTGGCACAGGACTGCGGAAGGCGATGCCGCCAAGGGTTTGCAGCAGATCGTTGAGTTCGTAAAACGCGGCATCACCATCTAACCACAACCTGTCGCGTACGGCAAACGCGTCGGGAGCAAATGTGCTGAGACCGAGCAAGTAGTCGCTGCCATACATCACCATGTCGATCGCCAAGTCGTTTCCGGTAAAAATCTGGAAATCGGGCCGAACTCGATCGCGGAGAATCAACCGTTGCCATTCCAGACGGCGGCTGAGCGAAGAATGTTTCGCGCCCACACATTGTTTGATTCGGACCAGTTGCTCGAATAACGCCAGCGAATAGATACTTCCAAACGGAGCAAACTGCTGCCCCAGTTCAAACGCAATGAATCGATCGCAATGCCCCGCGAGTTGCTCGTACCTCGCGATCACCTGCACATCCTCGCCACCGGTCAATCCGTACGACTGAAAGATGATCGGCGTCGCCTCGTAGTGATGGACTTCGTCGATGCAGCGTCGGTAGGCATCCCAGTCGAAGCGGTCACCGGGTTGATCCGCCACCAACGCTCCGGCTATCAGCGGACCGCCACCCAGAGTGCTTCGGGCTCGGCGCAGGGCTTCTTGTTTCTGCTGCGACGTCAACAACGGAGCGTAGCCGGTGTCCATGTTCACAGCAGGAATCAAGCCGCAAAGAGCGGTCCGCTGCACGTGCTGTTCAAAGCCCACCCAGTCAATTTCGCCGGCTTCGGTCAACGGCAACAAGCTGGCCGAGATTCCTTGAATTCTCCGCCGCGGCTTAAGCAATTTGATCGGATCGATCGAATCGGACATGAGCAAGGAAAAAGGCTAGTCGCCCGTTGAAAAATGCTCGATTGAACAACAGAAACAAACTCAACTCAACAACCGCACCGAACGTCATTCCCGCGAAGGCGCGATTGTAGCAAGGCGGCGAGACGCTCGCGATCGGCCCATTTGCCGGTTTATGACACAGTGCAAAGCCACACGAACGGTTACTTATCGAGTGCGGCTAGCTACCCCGCACGAGTGCCGTGTCAAGTTTTAGTTTTGGGGTGCCACTGGCGGTGCCAGTGTACACGAGCGTCGTATATTGCCGCCCCGCACTGGCGAAGCCAGTGGCACACAACCCCAATTCTAAGACCTGACAAAGCACTAGTCGTTTGGCGATGGTCCGCCCCGGTAGCGAGTTTTGCTGTTAAATTAAGGGCTTACAGGGTTGGACGAACCGGGCGTTGGGAACGAACCTCCACGATGGCCGCGGCATTCGTCCAAGATGACTTCCGTTTTCGCGTAGCGTACTTGGCGATATGGGTTCCGTATTGAAACGATTTTGAAATTGGTTTGCAGTGGCGTTTTTGTTTCTTCGATTTGTGGGTGGAGTCGTGCTGGTGGCCGCCGGCTTAAAGGTGCGGCAACTGTTGGACACGCCGATTCAGGGGCACGCTTGGCTGACAAGCCATTCTCTGGAAGCGATTCAGATTCAGGCCGAGATCGTCTTTGGCGCGTTTCTGATCTCGGGAATCGCTCCACGGTTGAGCCGCTTGCTAACGATCTTTGTTTTTACGATCTTCGCGGGAGTCAGCGGGTTTCAGGCTTGGCGGGGCGCCGAATCTTGCGGCTGCTTCGGGAATGTGTCCGTCGATCCGCTGTGGGTTTTCTTGATGGACATCGGCATTGTTCAGGCGGCCTTTTGGATGCCGTTCAGGCGATATGCTCGATCCGGTAATAAATCGATGTCGTGGCTCGCTACGAGTTGTTTTGCGGCGATCACGCTGTTGGGCGGCGCCGGACTTATCGCTTCGATGCAACATTGGGACGCGTTGCGGTTGACGGGCAGTGATCTGTTTCAACAATTTGGCGGCGAACCGTCTGGCGGCGAGCGAACGTTTTACGCGATCGACCCTCGACAACTGATCGACCGGCCGTTCGACCTGGCGAACCATGTCAAAGAGGGCCAGCAGCTTCGGACCGGAAGTTGGGTCGTGATGTTCAAGCGTCCCGACTGCAGCCATTGCCACCAGATCATCGAACGGTTCGTGGCCCAAGGGATGAGTGCCTTCAACGCGGGCCCGACATTTCGAGTTTGTTTTGTCGACGTGGTGACTAGCCGCGAACCGCCATTGCGCGTGGAACACCCTGAGATATTCGAATCGGACACACCGCCCGTCGAGACCGCCTTGACGAGCACGTTTCGCTGGGTGGTCGAGACGCCGCTGGTGGTGTACGTCGTGAACGACGTGGTTGTGGCGTGCGCCGACTTTGATTCGCTGACCGCTGCGGAGATCAAAAAATGAATAGCATGGTCCTAGCAGCGGTGCTTATTGCCGGCGCCGTCACGCGAACCGAGGACGACTTGGCGACCTTGGATCGAATCGAGATCGCGCGGCAGGCCAACCAACAGTCGATTCTGTATTGGCAGGGCAAGGCGACGTGCGAGTCGCGTAGTTCAGCGGGCGCCGCCGAATCGCTTCGCGCGGAAGCGGCAATCTTTAGCGTCGACAACGTCTCCCGGCGAGTCTCAATCGCCGTCGAGCACTCCGCCGCGCAGGCCAACGACGCGACGGACGACTCCCTGCGTTCGGAGTTGGTGGTCGGCGAGTTATGGTTACACCCCCCGATGTGGAAAGGTTCAGTCACGGCGGGCCATTGGGAGATCGATTTGGTCTCGACAGTGGATCCGCAAGTCATCGAGAAGTCCTTGATGCCGGTCTTACGGTTCGAATTGGGCGACCGACCCACGGCTGAAGTCATTGCGTCGCTGCGTCGCGAGGTCGCAGATCAACGCACTCCGGTAAACCTCCGTCAAAACGGAGATGTGGTTGAGATAAGGAAATCCAACGCCCTGGTCGCGAGTATCTTTAGCGAGTGGTCGTTTGACCTCGCCAAGTCCGGCAGTTTGATCCGTTATCACGACGTCAGTCCGTTGGCGGAGACCACTTGCGAATACTCCTATCAAAGGATCGAAGGCATCTGGCTTCCGGAATCGCTGCAGCTTGAGGTCCGCCACGACGATGAAAACAAATCCATCTCGCGGAAAATTCGCTTTGAATCACAACAGGTGAATGAGCCCCTTAAGGATTCCGCATTCACCGCCGAATACATCGGTGTGACGTCGGGAGATCAAATCACCGATCGCCGGACTGCGCAGCGATACCGTAGCGGTAGAAATGGCCAATCGGTGGCCATCGGTCACAAGCAAGCCGCCAGTTTCGCGGCCAACGCACCGGCCCGCCAGATCGATGTAATGTTAGTCCTGCGGCGGCTGTTGTTGTTAGCCGGTGCCGCCAGCATTTTGGTATCGGCTGTCGTTCGGTGGACCGGCCGGAATCGCCACGGCAATCGCAAGGAATAAGTATGAATCGCGCTGGAAGAATCCTGATTCCGCTGCTGATCGGACTGGTTTCGATGGCGATCGTTAGTTGGCGGGGATTCGAGCGTGCTCGGACGCTGCAACGGACTGCCGCGCTCGAAGCCAACGATGTCCGAAGTGGCCATCGTTGCGCCTTTCGAATGCTGCGATTGAACGGCGTGCCAAGTTCGATCGACATGGTCTTGAACGGTATTCAGCCGTCGGTAGAACCGACCTGGAACGAACTGATGAAGTTCCTTTCGGCTCAAGGTCTAAATTCTACATTGCTTACGCTGCCGTTGGAGAAATTGAGTGAAGCGGACGGCGCGTTGATTCTTCGCCTGCGAAACCCGGACCTGTATGTTGTCGCGGAGCACAGCCCCGAAAATGGGCAGCTCGTGGTGGATTTGACGGATTGGCGGCGGTTGATCCCGCTGGCCGAGCTGAAAGCTCGATGGACGGGCGAGGTGTTGGAAGCTCGTCAGCCTCCTGGATTCGTCTTCAGACCCCAACGCCAGAACGCCGACGCACCGGCCCTGCAGTTTGAGCAATTATTCATCGACTATGGACTGGTCGTCACCAAGGATGTGGTGTTTTTTCGATTTTCGGTTCGCAACGTAGGGAAGAAGCCATTGGAATTCGGCGATATTTTCCCGGACTGTGGCTGCATCACTGTCGATCAACCCATTCCCGCAATTGCACCAGGACAAACGGGAAAAATTGTCGCCCGCTACGATATCCGGAATGCGCGGCACCCTGGGCCGTTTCAAAACAATATCTCCGTCGAGACAAATGATCCGTCGTATCCGTACATGATGCTGACGATCTCGGGGAACAACGAGCCGAGAATTTTCATCGAACCCAAACGACTCAGTTGGGTGCGGCGCCGATCGGGAGAAAGACTCGCGCCGAACTGATCGTCACGTTTCAAGGGGACGATGCCGCGACGGGTGAAGTCACAGCCGTCTCGTGTTCGGACCCACGATTCGTCGCCGCGGCTCAAAAAGTAACCGATCGCGTGAGCGTGGTGCAGTCCTTGAACATTCGTGACTTGACGCCGATCGGCTTCGATGAGAACTGTTGGCGCGTGACATTGGAAACTGGCGACGCTGGCTTGAATTCGCTCGGCCCGCTTGCGGGCAGCGTGAAATCAAAACGAACTCGCCCGCTGCAGCATTGGTCACGGTGCCTTTTTCAGGAATCGCGGTGCCGTCAGTTTCCGCTTGGCCGCCGGAGATTGACTTGAGCGGCTCCGGCGAACAGTCCACGCGACCGCTCGCATCCGGCTGAGATCGGAAAACGGCCAGCGGTTTAAGGTCACGTCGGCCGAGTGTTGCGCGGCGGCCGAATTGCAGATCGAAACTCCGTCAGAATTGGCTGACGAAGTCCTGATATCCGTCCAAGGCGATCAGGCGACTTGCGCCAAAAGCCACGAACAAGAACTGCACGTCTCGATCGAATTCGAGGACTCGACAACCACTGAGCTCGCGGTCAAGATACATTGTTGGAACTGACACGTTCACTCAATCGACGCAAGGTGCAATGAAATGAACGGAACGAATCAAGGCGAGCCAAATCGAATGCTGCGGCGAATTGCGAAGATCGTCGCTGCAGCGGGGTTGTTGTCGTTGTCGGCTCGGTACGCTTGCAGCGCTAGGGCTCAAGATCCATCGGCCAAAACAAAGATCACCACGGCGGAATTTACTTCGCCGGAGGGCCAGGCCCAATGGGAGTTTCTCGACGACGGATGGCAGTTCGTCCAGGTCGAAAAGGCGGCCGAACTGGCCAAAGCGACCGAACTGCGGCTTGTTAAAAAGGAATCCAACTACCAGCCGCCGTTTCGCAGCCCGCTGCACATCGCACTGTGGAAACGTGAGGTTGGCGGCAGTTTTCAATTGGACGTCATCTGCAAAAGCACACAGGCCGACTACGCCCATCGCGATGTCTGCCTGTTTTTCGATTTTCAAGACAAAAGCCACTACTACTACGTGCATCTCG
Organism: uncultured Planctomycetaceae bacterium; assembly: GCA_963803365.1. Taxonomy (GTDB): domain Bacteria; phylum Planctomycetota; class Planctomycetia; order Pirellulales; family Pirellulaceae; genus JANMEB01. The sequence continues at coordinate 7,721 of CAWDMH010000017.1, read as the reverse complement.
GCAAACAAATGGATGAGCACGCGAATCAGATCTTCATCGTGAATGAAGCCGACCGCACGAAGATCAGCACGATGACCAGCGGCGGTACAAAATGGGATGACCAATGGCATCGCGTCCGCCTCAAACGGAATCCAACCTCCGGCTTGGTTGAGGTCTATTTCGACGACATGGCCCAGGCGGCGATGACGGCCAAGGACACGACCTTTCGCGTCGGTCGGATCGGTGTCGGCTCCTTCGACGATACCGCGGACTTTCAGAAAATCGAATTGACCGAGGGGGTCATGGAAGCCCAGTAGTGCACTGGCACCCCTAACAGGCCGTTGAAAAAGTAGCGGAACGGCGCGAGCCGTCCGGTTGCTTCGGCATCCTCACCGCGAATTATTACCGGGAAGCTTGCTCCGCTTCAATAAACATTTGCGCACACATTTTTCAACCGTCTGCGAGCAAGGCTTCGCGGGAGTGACTTTCGGTACGACGGTTGAGATCCTGGTTGCCGATGAGATCCACTACGTCGCCTCTTTCGGCTTGGCTTCCAAGCGAGTGTCGCGAGTAGAATTCGCCCGTTGTAGGCGAGCCGAAGCGTACGAGACGGCGATTCCGGCAAGGGCACCGAACAGATGCCCGTCCCACGAGATTCCGCTTTGTGGTCGCGGCAATACGCCAAAGAACAACGTCTTCCTACAGTGCCGGACGACGACCGATATCAAAATCGATAGCGGACGCCGCTCGAAAAAGCCCGCCGAAATGAGATACGCGATCAGCCCAAAAACCAAGCCGCTCGCGCCGATGCGAATAGCCGGTTGCCCCCCCACCCACAACAACAGCCCCCCAACGTCACCAGCGAGATCACCACCCAATGCGACGCGGCTCTCGATCCGGCCAGCAAGCTGAGCAAGACAAACAACGGGACCGTGTTGCTGACCAAGTGCCAAATATCGCGATGCAGAAACGGCGCCGTAAATATTCCCTCCAGGCCCCGATAACGTCCGAGGGCGAAGTCCATAATCGTTTAAATTGATTGGCAGTGGCAGGCAATTCAGCAAAAACACGACCCAGATCGCGCCGACAAAGAGCACCACCCATTTCATTTCTTCGCGAATCGTGTGTTTAGCCATGATCGATCAAAACGCGTTCGTTCCGTAACAGTTCACGAGTCGGGGTCTGGCTCATTTTCGGCCCAATAATTGGTACGTGAACGTCGCATGAGCCGCCGAAAATGTGCCTGACCCCCTAAAAAAACGTGGGCAACGCATTGATAACCCGTGAACGCTTACGTTCGTTCCACAGAAAATTGGTAGTGAGGTCATTTGCAGTAGGTCGGGCAGTCTCTTCCCGACAAAATGACGGCCAAGGATGGCCGTCCCACGTGGAATTCTCCCGCTACTCGCAGTCGTGCGGTTCTTTATTCTATTGCCGTGTCAAGTTTTAATTTTGGGATGCCACTGGCTGTGCCAGTGTACATGAGCGTCGTGTATTGCCGACCCGCACTGGCGAAGCCAACGGCACACAACCCCAATTCTAAGACCTGACAAAGCACTGTTCCCTTTCTCACAAAGCCATTTTGATCATCACCCTCCCGGTTCGGGAGGGTCGGACGCGACAGCGTCCGGGGAGGGCTCCTCACCGACTCAGCTGCGCCATACTCGGTCGGAGGGCAACGAGTATTGACACGCCATTTTTCGCCATCTGCCGCGAATTCTTGTCACAACGGTTGAACTTTTTGCAACCCATTCTTGCAAGCCGATCGACGTGGCCGGCTAATGATCACAGGCAAAATAACTTCCCGGTTTTGTTTACCCTCTCTTTACCTCTCCCATGAGCGCGAAGACTTAGAGCGAAGTTATTTTGCGTGCGATCCTAGCATGAATGTACCAAGAAAGGTCAAACCGTGAAGTCAAACAGCTCAAGCCCCGAAACGGACCGGCAATTGTGGTCCCAAGTTTGCCGAGGTGATGCCGAGTCCTTTCGGACCATTGTGCAGCGGCATCAATCGGCGGTAACGGCGGTGGCGTACGGAGTTCTCGGCGATTTTTCAGCTTGCCAGGATGTGGCTCAAGAGGCTTTCTGGGTGGCCTGGAACGACTGTCGGAAGCTGTTGGACGCCGATCGGCTGTGCGGCTGGCTCTGCGGAATCGCTCGCAATCTGGCCAAGCAATGGCTCCGACAGCAGGACCCAAGCACACGACAGCTGGATTTTTCGGCCGAATCCCAAGACGATCCAAGCATCGACCCGGCGACTGCGACGATTGCCGCTGAGGAGGCGGATTTGGTGTGGAGTTCGCTCAGCGAATTACCGGAACTCTATCGTGAGCCGCTGGTACTGTTCTACCGCCAAAGCCAATCGGTTGCCGAGGTAGCCGCGGCGCTCGAAATCTCCGCCGATACGGTTCGACAACGATTGTCGCGCGGGCGAGTCTTGTTGCGAGATCACATTGCCGAGTTGGTGGGTGACGTCCTCGATCGGTCCCGACCCGGCAAGTCGTTTACGGCAAAGGTCATGGCGGGCATCGTCGGCGGAACCGCCGCGCTGAAAGCCGGAACGGCGTCGGCCGCGGGAACTGCTGCCAGCTCCGTCGTTGCTGCCCGGCACCAAAGGCGTCTTCGGCACGGCATCCGTCGGCGCGGCAGGCGCCGCGGCGGGAGTCGCCGGTGGGTTCGCCGGCACTGGTTCGGTACGTGGCTGCCCAGCGAACTCGCCCCGACAATGACCGAGCGTGACTACTTGCGCCGCATCGGCCGACGAGTCTTGTTCATGTCGATGCTTTATGCAGTTTTTTTGTTGGCGCTGACACCTCTGTTGTTCGTCAAATTTGGGTGGATTCTCTACGTCGCCCTGGTTGTGCTCTCGTCCATCGTGTTCGCCGCATATGTAACCATTGTCTCGGTTCGAGCCAACGTGCATGTACAAAAGCTTCGCCAACAATTGGATTCGGATGCTGATCCGAATCCGTCAAGGCTGCGAGCAAAAGCCGCAAAGTTTAGGGGCCGTTCGTTTACGAGCCGCTGGACTCTGTTAGGCGTTCCGTTGATCGACGTTCAATTCGTGATCGTTTCCGAGCGACAAATCGCGGATCGGAAACAAAGCGGCCATCGGTTGGATTGCGCTGGGGGACCGCGCCGGCGGCATCCTATTGGCCGTGGGTGGGCGAGCGATCGGGCTCTTCCGCTTTCGGTGGGGTTTCGTTGGGAGCGGTTAGCATCGGTGGTTGCGCCTTTGGACTGTTGTCACTGGGCGGACTGGCTGTGGGGTACTTGGCGCTGGGTGGGCTCGGAGCCGGTTGGGATGCGGTCGGCGGCATGGCGATCGGTTGGCACTCCGCGGTCGGCGGGGCGGCGGTCGCATACCACATCGCCGTCGGCGGCGCCGCAATAGCGCATGACTACGCGGTCGGCGGCGCAGCGTTGGCCGAATTCGCCAACACAAACCAAGCCCGGGAATTGGCCAAGTCGGAAACCTACCAGAGTTGGTTGGACTGGGACGCTCAACCACCGCATACTGTGTTTCGCCATCATCATGGCGATTTCGCTTTCGCCGATCACATTGCTGCGACTGATCTACAAAAGCAAAAGGGGATAAGTCCAATTATGGCAAGTACGCGGTGCGACGCTTCCGGTTCGCGATGTCGTCAACGACGAAACAAACTCAGCCGGACAATGATTGGACTTATCCCCTCACCCCTTTTCCTCAAGCCAGGAACCACGATTTGCCGGGCCCAAAGGGGGCAAATGCTAATTCCAAGACGGTTTGCTAAAATGAATCGGTCATTACGCTGAACGCAAACGTCCCCTAAGTAGTGAATTGAACAAGGCTATGTTGAAGTCCGTTGAAATGGAAAACTACCGTGGATTCCGTCGCTATCGACTCACAAAGTCCTCGCACAATAAACCTTTTGGTTGGCAAGAACAATTGCGGTAAAACGTCGATTCTCGAGGCAATTCATTTGCTGGCATCTGGTGGCAATCCGAGTGTGCTGTACAAAATGGCGTACCAACGTGGTGAGATCTTATCGGTCGATGAGGACGAAGAGCGCTACGGAACGAGGAACACCGTTTTTGCCGACTTATCACACTTTTTTAATGGTCATGAATTTCAATCGGGGTCATTCTTTAGAATCGCAACGGAGAATGACCTTGGAACAATTACCATAAGCGTTGTTACTAAAGAGGATATTGACCAAACGCGTCCATTGTTCGATGAACTTAAGGAAGCTGTTTCGCCTTACGCCCTGCGATTTGAACGCACTAATCATTCATCGGGTGCCGAATCATTTATCGTACCCGTTGCGGAGACTGGGGCGATTTCTCCCAGAGTAACGCGACGTCCTTCCAGCGTTCGGGAACTTGAGAAAGGCGCAATGCCGGTTCAATTCATATCGCCGGATTCACTCGAACCGTTGCCAATGAGTCAGATGTGGGACAGGGTTCTGGTGGAGGGCAAAGAAGAGCAAGTGAACTCGTCAATGCGAATTCTCGAGCCAAGACTTTCCAACGTTCAGTTTTTGACATCTCCCAATCCTTTTCGGTCCGGTCACCGCGGAGGTGTCGTCATTGGACTGAAGGACGAAAAAAGAAGGACGCCACTTGGGACGTACGGCGACGGCATGCGACGACTGCTTGCACTTTCGCTATCCTGGGTCCAGACAAACGGCGGGCTCTTGTTGGTCGACGAGATTGATACGGGCTTCCACTATTCTATTATGGGAGAAATGTGGTAACTCGTTGTGGGTGCAGCCGTGAAGTCAAATGTCCAGATATTCGCATCGACGCATAGTCTCGATTGCGTACGTGGACTGGCATGGCTCTGCGAAAACGAGATAGAGCTTCGCAACGAAGTTTCTCTCCAAAAAATAGATGTGAACCTTGACGAAGCGGTTGCACTCGATGCAGACAAAATCGTGATCGCGGCCGAACAAGGCATCGAGGTGCGGTAATGGTCGTTGCCGATGAACGCTCAAGCCTCCACGTTGAAGGAACCGATGACTTTCACTCGGTTATCCATCTGCTCATGCGGAACGGCATTGACTACGATTCGAAACCATGGCCATGGTGGTTTCCGAAGGTCGAATCCATTGGCAGCGTAAATCAGATTCTCGACGGAATGGAAACAGCGATTTCTGTCAGTTCCGGCCGGGCGATTGGATTCGTTCTCGATGCAGATAGTCCGTTGGATAGTCGATGGCAGGCCGTTCAACACCGAATTGAACAACTCGGCATACAAACGCCCGCAATCCCCCCATCGAATGGTTTCATTGCAGAATCCGAACGGTTCAAGGCGCGAGTCGGCGTGTGGCTAATGCCGGATAACCAGAATGACGGAAAGCTTGAACACTTTCTTCAATCGCTTATTGCGGACAACGACCAGTTGATTAATCACGCGCGTGCATCGACAAATTCCGCGCGTGATATTCACGGTGCGTCGTTTTCCGATGGTGATTCAATAAAAGCGGAGATTCACACTTGGCTCGCGTGGCAGCAGGAAAGACGAAAAAGGACGAAAAAGGGGACGCAGCTCTTTTCTCGAGCCTTGAGTCGTTGATTCCAGTGTATGACGTCCGCGAACGATTCCACGTTCGTCGACAAAAGGGGATAAGTCCAATTATGGCAAGTCCGCGGTGCGACGCTTCCGGTTCGCGAAGTCGACGACGACAAACAAACGCTGCCGGGACAATAATTGGACTTATCCCCTTTTTCTCTCACGGTGACGCTCGTCAAATTGATCTTCTGGATGCGAAGCCATTGCCAGCCGTGCGCACCCGACGGCGTGTTCCACCCGCTCGCGTGGGCCTCGTTTGGCTCTTTTGCTGAGCCAGGCCAAGTCAAAATTGCTTGGACGCTTGAGGTCGATCCGTTGTCCGAGAGTCGCGCCGTACTTGCAACCGAGACCCGAGCAGTGGCCACAGACACCGCAGCTCAGCATCGCTTCCGTGCCTACTGGCGCTGGGCGAGATTTGGGATACACACCATCCGCTGGCTACTCCTTCCAGCCATCCGACGCCAAGCCGAGTCCCGACACCAACGCTCCCCAAGGGCCAGCTAATCTTCAAGACCTCCTGACGCTCTCGGTTATGCTGAGTTTGGGTAAGGCTCTTTGGGCTGCGATGCAACGCGAACAAACCAGTATATGGATGGCACCTATCGCATTATCGCGGATGAGTGCGACGACTTCACCACGTTGGCTTTGCAGTCGGGCTTCTATGACCACAGTCATTTCACAGCCGCTTTTCGCGCTGAATTTGGCATCACCCCATATACGTTGCGGGAGCTTTTGCACGCCTGACGCACGAAAGCGGACACATGAATGGGGACTCAATGAAAGCGCCGGGCTAAACCGGTTCGAAGTTGGGAATGAAAGAGTCCTACAGTGAAGACCTAGCCAGTCACACTGGCCCGGTTAAGACAAAAGGAGATAAGTGCAATTTATGGCAAGTCCGCTGCGCGATTTTCGGTCGGATTGAGGACATGAGATTCATGTCGCGGCGCGACGCGTTCGGTTGGCGAAGTCGTCGGCGACGAACGAACTCCGGCGGGCAATAATTGGACTTATCCCCTTTTCCTCAAGCGGCGCGGGTTTGGGGGATCGCGAATGGGTGAGCGCGCATCTGGGCGACTTCGTTTGCCAGTTGCCGGTAGTCCTCGGCGCCGTGGGATTGAGGAGCGTACTCGAAGATCGAGCGGCCGAAGCTCGGTGCTTCGGCCAGGCGGACGTTGCGGCGGATGCGGGTCTGGAAACAGCACATATTTTCCCAAGGGGACGCTTCCTTCTGTCGCGCAAAGAACTCGTGAACGTCGCCGATGACTTCGTTGGCCAACCGAGTCTGATTGTCGCACATGCAAAACACCACTCCCGACAGTCGAAGCTGCGGATTGAGTCGCCGCGTTACCAGATCGACCGTTCGCAGCAGTTTGCTGAGCCCGTGTAACGCCAGGAAATGCGGTTGCATCGGCAAGAAGACTTCGCTGACGCTGGTCAATGCATTGAGCGTGAGGATGCCCAGCGAGGGAGGGCAATCGATCAGGAGGTAGTCGAAGTCGCCGCGGTGCGAATCGATCTTGTCGCGCAGGATCGTTTCCCGGCCAACTTCGCCGGCCAATTCCATTTCGGCAGCGGCCAGATCGATGTGCGACGGCGTCAGCCAGAGATTGTCGGCGATTTGAAATCGAGCGGCCGGGATCTCCGCCGTCCCAGTCAACACGTTATACGTCGTCGGCTGTCCTTGGTCCGCAACAATGCCCAGGTGCAGCGAGGCGTGAGCTTGCGGATCCAGATCGGTGAGCCATACGCGTTGTCCAGACGCAGCAAGCGCCGCGCTCAAGTTGACCGCCGTCGTGGTTTTGCCCACGCCCCCTTTTTGATTGATGATCGCTATCGAACGCATTTGAATTCCAAAGGCAGGGTGTTTAAGGATCGCACGCAAAATAACTTCCCGGTTGTTTTGACCCTCTCCTAACCTCTCCCGTGTGGGCGAGGATTTAGGGCGAAGCTTTTTGCGTGCGATCCTAAGAGTCTAAAACATCCGGGGCCAACAACTCGTTCGCCAACTGGCGCGGAGTATGACAAGTTCGGCGGGGGGTGACCAGAGAGCTTGAATCGTGCAATTTGCACTGCTGTCCCGGCTCCACGCCGCTAGCAACTGCCTTAGCACGTTGAGTTTTCCGAGGCCGAGCGGGGATGTTCAGCGGAAGTCAACACTTGTAGGACTGGATCCCCGCCTTCGCGGGGA
>CAWDMH010000016.1:0-23268 GCA_963803365.1 uncultured Planctomycetaceae bacterium | reverse complement strand
GTCCAAGTCGCCAAAACCGATTCGTCCGTGTTGTTGACGGGAGAAAGCGGAACGGGCAAGGAACTAATCGCCCGCTGCATCCACCGCCGCAGCCGTCGCAGCAGCGGTCCCTTCCTGGCGCTCAATTGCGCCGCGTTGCCGGAGGCACTGTTGGAGAGCGAGTTGTTCGGCCATACCAAAGGCGCCTTCACCGACGCCCGCAGCGACCGCGATGGCCTGTTCGTACAAGCCGAGGGCGGGACGTTGCTGTTGGATGAAATCGGCGACATGCCCCCGGCGATGCAGGTCAAGTTGTTGCGGGCGCTGGAGGAGCGAGTGGTTCGTCAAGTCGGCGGCTCGCGCGACATTCGCTTCGACGTGCGGATCATCACTGCCACCAACAAGGATTTGGACGCAGCCGTCGAGAGTGGGGCCTTTCGCGAGGATCTCTTTTATCGCATCAACGTCATCCAAATGGAACTGCCGCCGCTACGAACGCGCGGTGCCGACGTGCTGCTGATCGCGCAACATTTCCTGACGTCGTTCGCCAAGAAAATGAGCCGGGCGGTCACCGGGATTTCGCCCGCTGCCGCCGAACGCCTGTTGGCGTACAACTGGCCCGGCAATGTCCGTGAGTTGCGTAATGTCATGGAGCGTGCCGTCGCGCTCACCCAGTTCGACCAGATCGGCGTCGACGAGTTGCCCGAAAAAATCCGCGAGTACAAATCGAACCGCGTCGTACTGGGGAGCGACGACCCCGAGGAATTGCAATCGCTGGAAGAGATCGAACGCCGCTACATCGATCATGTCCTGGCGCAACCGGTGGCAACCAGACTCGCGCGGCTCGAATTCTGGGGGTCGATCGCAAGACGCTCTACCGCAAGCTCAAACAGCGCCGCCGGAACAAGCCAGAACCGTGGACGCCCGACGCTAGGCCGCGGCCGACTCTTCTGTCATGTTTCACCGACTTCACAAGTGCCCCCCGCCAATCTGCATACAACCGAAGGCATTCCCCTATGTCCATCGCAACGCTGGCCGACTATCCCGTCGTCATCGATTGGCCTGTTCAGTGGGGCGATGAAGACTCGTTCGGGCATGTGAACAATACAGTTTTTCTCCGCTGGTTCGAATCCGCACGAATAACGTACTTGGAGCGAATTGGCTTTCCGGCCAAAATCCGCGCCGATGGCCAAGGCCCCATCCTGGCAGCGGTGCATTGCAACTACCGCAGCCAACTGAAGTATCCCGACACCGTCCGCATCGGTGCGCGCGTCACCAAGATCGGCACGACCAGCGCCCACATCTCCCAAGTCGTTTTCAGTCGAGCCCAACAAGCGATCGTCGCCGATGGTGAATCGATCGTCGTTTTCTACGACTACCGGACGAAGCGACCCATTCCCATCCCCGACCCGCTTCGCGCGGCGATTGAGAAACTGCAAAACGCGGTAGAGTGAAGTCGCTTAGTTTCCAAACCATTGTCCACCGGAACAAGTCCGGTGGGGGTGGGTTTTACTTCGTGTGCCGGTCGTAAGTTTTCAAACCATTGTCCACCGGAACAAGTCCGGTGGGGGTGGGTTTTACTTCGTGTGCCGGTCGTTAGTTTCCAAACCATTGTCCGCCGGAACAAGTCCGGTGGGGAGCCTCTCTGGAAGCCTAGTGCTTTGTCAGGTCTTAGAATTGGGGTTGTGTGCCACTGGCTTCGCCAGTGCGGGTCGGCAATACACGACGCTCATGTACACTGGCACAGCCAGTGGTACCCCAAAATCGAAACTTGACACGGCACTAGTGCCTCGAAACATGCGTACTGGAACCGCGTCATTGGGTGCGGCGCTTTAGGCAGCGGAGACTGGTGATTGGGCGCCGCCGGCGGTATGCGTGCTGGTGCCGGCCAAAGTCGCCTGAGCTGCAGCGGACGGACGATAGAACAGTGTGGCCACCAAATACTCAAGGCCCAAGATAACCGCCGCCAACAAAGCAAACACGGGATAAAACTCCTGACCGATCCGCGCGACGCCCTGTGCTCGCTGAATCTCGTTGCGGTCCCGCGCCAGTTGATAACGGTCGGCGCCAAGACTGGCATCGAGTTGTTCGGGGCCGATTCGCGACAGGTCCGTGGCGGCCGGATCGAGATTGACACTGAACCCCAGTCGCTCGTCGACGTCACCCAAGGTGCGCAGCCGATAGTTTCCCGGCGTATCGGTAAAACGATAGGTGACGCGATGATGATCGGCGACGACAGGGAACGGCTCTTCATCGCGCGGCGAATACATCCAGTATTCCCGGTTAGCGACGGCCGACTGGTCGATCATCGTGGCAACTTGGTCGACGTCGAAGTTCAGCGATTGTTGATCGCTTCGCACGAGATATTTCGCGATTTGCGTGACCAGCAGCCAACTGGCCCAGGTGGCTCGTGAATCGCTTTGGCCGTAAAAGAGCGCATTCCAAGAATTGTGATCGAGCGGTCTTGGCGGTTCGGTAATGGGAGTGGTCATCAACATCACTCTTCCCATACCGATGGCTCGTTCCAGTAATGCCGGCCGCCGATTGGAGAATCGCACTACCACGTCGATCGGATCGTCGTTCGGATTGGGGGGCGGGGTCACTTGCCAATAAAGAAAGACCGGCAATTTGTTCCAAGGGACCGATGTGGCCTGCTGGCGAAAGGGAGCCAGCAACGGATGGCTCAAATCGGTGGGGCTGAGAAACATGTCATCACCTTGTGCGACCAGATCGAGTTCCGCGGGCAAGACGTCCAAGGCTTCGGGCGACACGAAGTTTTTTTCGGCGCGGCCGTTGTCGACGGCGTGATGGCCGGCGAAAAGCGCCAGGCTGCCGCCGTCGTCGACGTACTTGTGCAACGCTTCCCAGACCGTCGGCAACAATGGCATCGGATCTAGCAACACCACGAGTTGGTAGTCGGAGAACGCGACGGTTCCGAGTTGATCTTGGGTTCGCACGTCTTGGTCAAAAGCGCCGGTGACTGTCACGCCGTCGACAAAGTTGTTCGGTTTGACGTCGTCGGGGTGAATCACAAGCGTTTTCCAGCCGGGCCGGACTTCGAAAGTGAACCAGCGGCGGTTGTCGATCGCTAACGGGTCGTCGCCTTCGATTACGACCCAGCCGTGGTGCACGCCGGGCCCAAGTCCTTCGAGCGACTCCAGCGAGACTTGGAAGTTGGCAACGAGCGTCGAATCCGCATCGAGATGCAGCGGTTGCGGCCGCCGCCAAAAGGACTCCGGGACCAATGTCCGACCATCCTTCCGAGTTGGCCGACCCGGGTCGGGTTGCTCGACGAACATCATCGCCGTACAGTCGACTGAAGCCCCCACTTTGGCGATGGTCGCTTCGACATTCAGTGAGTCTGCTCCGGTCAGCGACGCACTGGCAAGCTTGAGCGATTGGAGGCGGACATCCTGCGGTTTGAGCACGCCGACATCCAAAACGTAAACGGAGATTTCCTTGTGTGACGCCAGTTGTTGCCGGACCGCCTCGTCGTTTTCGGCCCACGAGGGCTGGGTCAGGTCCGTGATCACATACAACTCCTTGCGTTGCTGTTCGGCGCTGGCCAACAATCGGACTGCTTCCTTGATCGTTGCCGGGATCGAACTTCGGCTGTAATCGGTGGTCAAGGTCTGCAGCCGCTTCTTAGCCGCATTCAGATCGAACGAAAAAAAGGGCTCATCGCCGTGCGGCGTGGCGATACCCACCCGGCTATCGAGCGGGAATTGTTCGACTAACCAGTCACCCAAATCGCGCCCCGTTCGATCAACGTCCGGTTTTCATAGCGGTACGTCATCCGCGGCGAGTCGTCGACGATGATGACGGCGGCCACCGGCGCCAACCGGTCGCCTAGGATCGGTTGCGCTTCATTTGCCCCGATTCGGCTTGCCAGAAGTCCCGCCGCGATCAAGTGAGCGAGCAGCACCGCGGCCAACGCCGCGACGAGAATTCGGTTGACGGGCCGCAGCCAAACCAAGGCGGCCACGAGAAGAACCGCCACGATCGCGCCGGTCGCGCCGACTCCGCCCAGCGTCAGCCATATGCCGAACAGCGATGACACGACGCTCAACTGTGCCAGCGCCGCGGCCACCGTCAGAATGGCCAGAACTCGCAACAGCAACAGCAACAGATGCTTCAGCCGCAGTTGACGTCGATTCGTTCGTTGTAGCGGCGCAACGAAGCGCAGCGCCGGAAACGTGATCAACTTGGGCTTAGGCTGCATCAAGAAATGCAGAACGATCGGCACGGCCATCAGCAATCCGCCCACCGCCAGGATCAGTCCGTTCGCAATCGCCATTTCGCCGCCTACCGGTTCTCGGTCGTAAGTTTCGCCTCCAACTCGTCCATCAACCGACCGATCTTGTACAGTTGAGGTTCGGTGTGCTGAGCGATCAGCAGCGAACCGACCATCTTCAGGTTGGTGTGATTGCTCCACGAGTCGGATCCGGCGGCGGATCGCGCCAACTCAATCAACTCAGCATCTTCCAGTTCGGCGCGAAGCTTTGACGAGATTGAAAATACGCGCGTCGCACAAAGTGGGGCATCGTTAGAGCTGACGTAAATCAATCCGTCGCGGACACAGAATGTCGAATCGTGCGCCTCGAGCACCATTTCCAAAAACGTCCGAAGTGATATGTTTTCGATCTTAAAAGTGATCGGTGTTTCGGTTTGGAGATTACCCTCGACGTCTAACACCATCGTCAAGCCGAAGTTTTCATAAAGCCAAGTCACCAGGCTCGACAAGGGTTCTTCCTCGAAATCGACTTGCTTGATCGTTTGACTCAGCTTTTGAATCGCCATTGCATCGCGGTCGTTCTCCGCAACGTACAACCCGGCATCACCTCGAGTCGAATCGGTCGCGGCGGGCGTTGCTTCCGAGGTGCTGAGTAGAGAGTCGAGCATCGGATGGCTCGTAGACAATTGCCGGTTCGATTTGTCGAGCAACGGGAGCGCGATCGCGGGAATGGACTGCGTTTCGACGGAAAGCGGTTTCGGAATGGCCGTGCTGGTCGGCTGTTTGGTCACTTCGGGTTTCAAGATCGGATCGCCCTGTTGTGGCACCAAACTTCCAGACAAAACGTCTTGTGCCGAGGTCAAGCTAACGTGGTTAAGGGCAACCGTGAGGGCGTCAGAACAACCAACCGGAATGCGCATTTGACGGTCATATCAACCTCGCTTTGAAAAAAAAATTCATGCTGATAGTCCTACCTGCCTTGGTCTCACGCTGCGATCTGCGCGTAAGCGTTCACGGGTTGCCAATGCGTTGCCCACGTTTATAAGGGGTCAGGCACATTTTCGGCGGCTCATGCGACATTCTAGTACCAATCATTGGGCCGAAAATGAGCCAGACCCCGGCTCGTGAACTGTAACCGATCGCGCACGCAACGGCTCGCACCGACTCAACGAGAAATTGAAAGAAGTGATTGTCACTGGATTTGAGGTTTGTCGGCAACTCCTGTTCAATTGAGTCTATACGGGTGGCCTGAGAGCCGCAACGATTGCCGTGCCGGCCCCGTCGACGATTGACGATAGACCCCGATACGTCTTGGACAATCGGCATTTACGTTCGTTCCGAATTCTCAATCATCATATTTCCCTCAAGTGCCCGTCAAGCCAATGGATTTTGACCACGGGCCGTCTCGTGTTCGCTCGTTCCAAAGAAGATTTGCTGGTCGCCATCAACCTCTGCCGTCAGGCCTACCGCCGGTGTGCGGACACTCTCATCGGGAGTATTCAAACGGCTGCTCGCTGATTATGCTTGTGTCATGAAAACTGCATAACGGACCGTTGGTTGTAGGAAGCCGCGATGAAGTTTATTGAAATGACGGGCGAGACGCTGCAACACATCGTCAGCGACGAAGAGCTTCAGGTGCGCGACTTGAAAGCGCGGGGATCGACACCGCGACGATCGTCCGGGTGAATCAACACGGGGACATCGAAGTGCGGCGGCCGCACCGCTGGGACGTGATCGGCGGATTACTGGGCAACTTTGAAGAAAAAATCAGACGGATGACGGGTTTTGATTGGGTCTAGTCATTGGTTTTTTTGGCGCGTGCGCCATCATGGTCTCCGTATTACGACGTAAGGCTTGATTTCGTTGAGCCGTCCTTCGCCAATGCCTTGCACGGCGGTTAGGTCCTCGACCGCACTGAACGGGCCATGTTGGTCGCGATATTCGACGATTGACCTCGCCAACACTTCCCCGATCCCTGGTAGCGCCGAAAGTTCAGACCAATCCGCGGCGTTGACATCAACTTCAAGTTGAGCTTTCTGGATTGGCGCGTCGTCTAGACGAATGATCCGGTGGCTGACTCGCCAGATCTGGTAGACACGAAAGCCCAAAACTGCCAGGCAAGCGACCAAGACCAATGCCAGGGCTGGTTGGTCCGCCCGGCGAAACTGCAAGTGCAACCGTTCCAGCAAGGGCTGCCGTTCGGGCTCGGACTCAGGCGTCTGGCTCATCGCTAGTGACTTCAAGTTCGACGACGGATTTCGCCCGATCGTTGCGGCGTACGAGTGCCTCAGTATTCCGCCAACACTGGCGTAACCGCTGTTTGAATCCCGCCGGTTACATGAACCGTGTTGTCGCGCCCGATAAAGACGTCGATTTCACTGCGCACACCAAATTCATCGAGGTAGATTCCGGGCTCAATCGAAAAACACGTTTCGGGCAATATCAACCGTCCATCTTGAGTTTCCAGGTTGTCGATATGCGTGCCGTTGCCATGAGTCTCTTGGCCAATGTTGTGTCCCGTGCGGTGCACAAAGTACTTGCCGTATCCAGCCTTTTCGATGACGTCACGCGTTGCCTGGTCGACTTGCCAGCCGTACAACGGGGTTCCGGCGACAAATGCCTTGCGGACCGACTCGATTCCCGCGTCTGGGCCGCGGCCACGATGTTGAAGATCTCGGTGAATTTTTTGGGAACCTCTTTGCCGATGAAACCGACTTTGGTCAAGTCCGTATACACCGCACCAGGCTCGTCCATCTTGGCCCACATATCCAACAACACAAAGTCCCCCTCCCGAATCTCCGCATCGCTGCCGGATTGGGGTTCGTAGTGCGGATCGCCACTATGAGGACCGACGCCGATAATCGGAGGATGATAGGTGGTCATCTTGTGGTCGTGATAGAACTCCATCACGTATTTTTGAACGTCGGTCTCCCGAATCGAATCACCGCCGCGCACGTGATCGGCGATGAACTTCCAAGCCAGGTCAAATGCCTGCCGATTGAGTCGATCGGCGGTCAGGTGTTGCTGCCATTGTTTCTCGGTCCATCGGGACTCGAAGTAGGAAATCAAATTCCCCGACGAGACGACTTCGACACCGCAGGAGCGGACCAATTCGATTGTGCCCGCATCGACTTTGGAGACGTAGGGGTTTTGATTGCGAGGTGAGTATTCCATCGCGACTCTTTTGATGCCCTTGAGCAGCGACGCGACTCCCGCCTCCAGTTCCTGCCAGGTGAGATAAACGGTTTTGTCGTCGCCGGGCAAGTGATCGAGCGCGGTGGACTCGATGCGATGTACCAGTTTCTTGGTCGTTCCGTCGGCCGCGATCAAATAAAAAAACCTTCGCGATTTGACCTCCGACTCGGGAATCCCCAGCACTCGCAAGGCCAAAACGTTCGACCCTCGGAAATCGTAAAGCAGCCAAGCGGGGATTTCAAACTTTTTGAGCATCGCGGCAATCGCCGACAAATCAAACATGGAGACCTCGCAGAACAAGTCAATTGTGTAACAAGCTGGTCACGCGCACCCGACGACGGCAAACGTGGACGGCCGGGTGCTTGGCGCGACTGCGCACATCGGTTTTTCGGTGCCAATGGAACGAACATGCGACGGCAGCGTCCAACGAGTAATACCTGTCGTCAAGCCGCCGCGGGCGTTTCGTGTTTTCCATCCGGCGCGATATGATATTAAACGGCAGCCTTGAGCGGCGTTCAACCGGTCCAACTCCAATGCCGGATGATTGACGGAGTCTTTTTTGGAAAACGACGACAACGAAACGATTGTGATATTGCGATGAAATCTCAAGACTTGCTGGCGATATTGACTTTGATCGTTCTCGCGTCGGTTCCGATGAACGGCGCCGCGACGGCTCAACGCATGCCCATTCGGCCCGACGCCGCGGTCATGCCTGCGATCAATCTCCAGCTTCGTCAGGACCCGGCAGCGAAACAAGAATCCAGCGACGCGCCCGATACGCCGTCGGTCGTCGAGACGACCAGCAATTCTCCTGCGGCAAATCCACGCGAGATCCGGTTGCACTTGTGGGACGGCAACGTGATTAACGGCGAGTTGGATGTGGAGGACGTTTCAGTGACGACTGAATTCGGCCCGCTGCGCGTCCCGGTGGCCAAGATCGTCAGCTTTCGGCCGGGGCTCGATAGCTTTCCCAAGCTTCGCCAACAAATCGACCAATGGGTTGATTCACTGGGATCACCCGATTTCAAGACCCGCGAAGCCGCTCGCAGACAGTTGATTTCGATGGGCCGACTGCTGCACCGCGAAATCTATCGTTTCCAAGATGGCGACAACGCCGAACGCAAACGCCAACTGGAAGAAATTCGCAAGGAGTTCGAACAACAAATGGACGAACTGGAAGACGAAGAGTTTATCGACAGCGATGATAACACGCCGCTGATCCAAGGCGACAGCATCGAAACGCGCGATTTTGTCATCGTTGGCAAGATCGATCAGTCCGAGTTCAACGTCTCCAGCAAGTACGGTGCGCTCACGGTCAACCTCGCCGATATTCGCTATGCCGACCGCGATCAAGGAGGAAACGTCGTGCGGCGGACAGTCGTCTCGGTGACCGGAAAGAACTACGCCCAATCGGACTTGAAATCCACCGGCATCCGAGTCAATCGAGGCGATCGTATTTCCATTCGCGCCAGCGGAAGCATCACGATGAGTCCCTGGGGGAATCAGGCCGTCGTCAATCCGGATGGCAACCCGCAGTATGGCAATTTCGAAGGTTACGGCGGCGGTACGCTGCTGGCTCGGATCGGCGATAGTGGCGACTACGTCAAGGTTGGCTCAAAATCGAATTTCACTGCGACCAAAGCAGGATTGTTGCAACTGGGGATTGCCATTCAAGCTGAATATGCGAATCAAAGTTATCAATATCCGGGCGAATTCAAATGTAAAGTGATCGTCGAGGGAGAGCCCGAAAATTAGCGGAGGGGGCTAATGATGCGACTCGTTTTCAACTTACTTGCCTGGGCGGTCCTGACGTTGGTCCCGCCGTTGGCCCGAGCGCAACAGCCCGCACCCCCCAATATCATTTTGATCGTCGCCGATGACCTGGGGTATGGCGAAGTCGGTTGTTACGGCCAGCGCTGGATCAAGACGCCGAACATCGATCGGATTGCGGCGGAAGGAATTCGCTTCACGCAACATTATTGCGGTCAAGCCGTCTGCGCACCGTCACGTTGTAGTCTGCTCACCGGCTACCACCAAGGACATGCCTACATCCGCGACAACGGGAATCCGCCCGAGCGAGTGAAGAAGACAGCACCGGACGAACTCTATTTTCCGGGGCAATATCCCATTCCCGACGAAACCGTGACGCTTGCCGAGTTGTTGAAGTCGCGGGGCTATGCGACCGGCGCGGCGGGCAAGTGGGGCTTGGGTTACGAAGGCTCCAGCGGCGACCCCAACCGCCAAGGCTTCGACCTATTTTACGGCTACCTCTGTCAAGTTCACGCTCACAATCACTATCCGCGGTTCCTCTTCCGCAACGGCGTGAAAGAATTGCTGCCCGGCAACGACCGGGGTGCTACCGGACAAACGTATTCGCAAGACAAGTTCATCGAGACAGGCCTTCAATTCATCAACGACCATCGCGATGGACCGTTTTTTTTGTACTTGCCGTTTATCATCCCCCACTTGTCGATCCAAGTCCCCGAGGCGTCTCTGGCCGAATACGCGGATGTCATTCCCGAGGCCGATTACCAACACACCGCTTACATCCAACACCCAAAGCCTCGGGCCGGCTACGCGGCGATGATTTCGCATATGGACCGCGGCATCGGACAAATCCTCGATCAGCTGTCCGAACTCAAGATCGACGACAAGACGCTGGTGATTTTCACCTCGGACAACGGTCCGACGTACGACCGATTGGGCGGCAGCGATTCAGATTTCTTCCAGTCGTCCGGGCCGCTACGCGGCCGCAAAGGATCTCTGCTGGAGGGCGGGATTCGCGTTCCCTTCGTTGCCCGCTGGCCGGGAAAAATCGCGCCGGGTCAAACGAGCGAACATATCTGTGCGTTCTGGGACTACGTACCCACGTTGTGCGAAGCCGCCGGTGTCAAAGTCCCGGATGGCTTGGACGGAATCAGTTTTCTGCCGACGTTGTTGGGAAAGGCTGAACAACAGCGTCCGCATGAGTTTCTTTATTGGGAGTTCCCAAGCTACGGTGGCCAACAAGCGATTCGAATTGGGGACTGGAAGGCAATCCGACAAAACCTTCACAAGCAGCCCGACTCGCCGTTTCAGCTTTACAATCTCGCGATCGACGTCGGCGAGTCCAAGGACGTCGCGGCCGATAATCCGCAAGTGATCGAACAAGTCACCGCGATCGCGACCCGGGAGCACACTCCTTCCACGCTGTTTCCCTTCAAGGCTCTCGATCGCTAATACCGTGCGGTCGCAACCGGTCGGACAAGTTCAAAAGCCGCCAGTCAACCCTTTTCCATTGACCTAGTGCACTTTCAGTACTTAATTTTGGGGTGCCACTGGCTGTGCCAGTGTACATGAGCGTCGTGTATTGCCGACCCGCACTGGCGAAGCCAGCGGCACACAACCCCAATTCTAAGACCTGACAAAGCACTAGCAGCCCATTGATTGGACTCATTTCAACAACCATATCGAACGTGGTTCCCGCGTAGGCGGAGTTCCAGCGGAAATCAACACTTGCAATACTGGATCCCCGCCTTCGCGGGGATGACGAATCCGTAACAGTTCACGAGCTGGGGTCTGGCTCATTTTCGGGCCAATTATTGGTACTAGAATGTCGCATGAGCCGCGGAAAATGTGCCTGACCCCCTAAAAATGTGGGCAACGCATTGGCAACCCGTGAACGCTTACGACGAATCCTTGCACTAGCCGCTGAAGGCCCAACGCAAGAGTTCACGCAGCTTGGGAGTTTTGCCTTGCCACAACAACCCGATGCGGAAGATCCGCGCGGCGATATAGACGCACGCCAGCGTCGTGAGCAGCGTGAGCACGATCCCTAGCAACGGTTGCCAGAGCGGAACCGCCGCGCCGGTTGCCATTCTCAAGACCATCATGGTTGGCGTGGATGGGGGAAAGAAGGACAACGCGACGGCAATGGGGCTGTTCGGTTCCTGAATGATACGAAACCAAATGAAAAACGGCAGCATCATCATGATCCACACCGGCCACAGCATTGATTGGGCTTCCTTGAGTTGATTCACCGAAGCGCCGATCGCCATGAACACCGAGGCAAAAAGCATGACGCCGAGAACCTGGAAAACGACGAACCACGGCAACATCTGGTAGGGAATCATACTGGTTAAGCCACGGCTACTAGCGAAGACAAATCCACCGCCCAAGTAGATTCCGAAAACGGTCAGCGAGCCGCCGACGGTTCCAATCGAGTTTGCCGGCCATCAGTTGAGTCGGGCTAGCGCACCCCAAAAGGACCTCGGCGATCCGCGCAGATTTTTCCTCGAGGACGCTTTCCAGCGCCGGTTGGGCCGCCAGGAAGATGACCAGAAACATCAACATCATCGCCCCCAGCGGCAAGATAATCGCGAGGAATTCGTTCTTCTTCTCACCCGCTTTGAACTCGCCGCCAGCCGTCTTTTCGACAAGGCCAAGTCCATCCACCTCAACCGGTATGCTCGCCAGCTTGACCTGCACCGGATCAATCTTCGCGTTTAGCAAACGAAGCGACTGAACGACGTTGTTAATGATGGCGCTGACAGTCCCGCGAGCTTCGGACAAGCCGGAATCGAGCGAATAGAAGTTGACATGAGCCGTCGCAGGCGCCTCGCCTCGTTCAAGTTTCTTTGGATCAATTTCCGGAGTCTCAAGTACGTTGGTCGGAATTTCGACAAAGGCAAACAGTTTCTTGTCGCGCACCTGGTTCGAATAATCCCAGCGCTCCTCGTCGGTGAGCGTGGACTGCGGCGCACGTGCCAAGGTATATGTATTGATATCGGATTGGTTAAACGCATCGTCGTGGCTATCGGATTGATCGTCGTCAGCGGCGGCGAGCGATTTCATGATCTTGTTGCGTTGCTTGATCGCGGCGCTGAGTGGCTCGAACAGCTTGCCGGTCCCGTCGACGACGGCAATCGTCCGCTCTTCTGCCCGTCCGATGTTCTTCAGCAGGTTCATGGCGACGATGCCGCCGAACATTAAGATCGGCATGATGGTAATGGAAAGCAGGAACGCCTTGGTCTGCACCATCGCCCGATACTCGCGAACGGCAATTGCAATGATCTTTTTCATGTCGACAGGCTGGTTGTCAAACGGCCGTGAGTCGGCCTAGCAGCCCGTGGAAACCTTAGCGGTACGGCGCGAGCCGTCCGGTTGTGTTGGCATCCACTGGGCGAATTACCGGGCGGCTTGCGCCGATCCGCTTCAATAAATACTTGTGCACACATTTTTCAACAGTCGGCCTAGGTCCCTTTTCGGTCAAGTTCGGCGAATAACTGCGCCAGTTCAATCGAGCATCCAGCTAAAACTGGTTCCGCCGATACGGTTTGGGACGCTGAAAAAACCTGAGACGAATCTGGCGACTGGTAAACGGTTACGGTCCGATTGTCGATATCAACCATCCCAACCAGAATCACTCCCGCGCTGAAGTATTCACGGCGCTTGCGTTCCATTTCCGCGGGGGTGTTGGCCGCACTTAATACCTCGATCACCAGGTCCGGTGCGATCGGCGGAATTGAGGCGCTTGGCACGCGTCCGCCCGGCAACCGGCTCCACGAAATAAAGGCCACGTCCGGAATTCGCACAAGTCCTGGAAAAAGCCGCACCATTCCATCAGCCCCCGTGACCAATCCACAATTATGCGTCGTGACAAAGTTCCCCAGAATTCGCCCCAATGTCATGGCAATCAACGATTCCCGGAAACCCATACCTTTCTCCACAAGGACGCCATCGACTAACTCAAACAGTCGATTTTCGGTTTGTTCAAGCCGAATCACGTCCGCTTCGGTCGCCGTACCTGGTGCGGGGGTTGACCGAATTCGCGTCAGCGGAATTTGACCCAAACGTCCGACCAAATCGGCGAGCGTATCGGGCATTTCAGAAAGCGACATAACTTCGACCGGCCTCTCTAATCTTCCGTCCACAAGACTTCGAAGCGACCGGTGCTGTCGGCGACAGCGCGGGCCATGCCGGGCGTGCTAAACCGCATGCTGACGTTGCCTTGCCGGTCGAGTGCGATGATCCCGCCGTCGTTCGGTTCGAGCGTTTTCTCCAATACAAACTGCACACACTCGTCCAGCGGGCGATGGAGATACTTCATTTGTGCCGAAATGTCATAGGCCACGGAATTGCGAATGAACTTTTCGCCGATCCCAGTACACGACACGGCGCACGTTGCATTGTCGGCGTACGTCCCCGCGCCGATGATCGGGGAATCGCCAACTCGGCCAAATTGTTTTCCCGTCGTGCCGCCGGTCGACGTGGCAGCCGCCAGGTTGCCTTTGGAATCCAGAGCGACGCAGCCCACGGTGCCAAGGTAGGCCGTGACGTCTTCGATTTGGATTTGCGATTGTGGTTTGTCGAGCTTTTGGCGCCTGCGGCGTTCCCATCGGGCACGGGATTCGGGTGTATCAAAGTACGAATTCTCAACCAACTCGACCCCTTGCACTTTGGCGAAAGCCTCCGCCCCTCGACCCGCCAGCAAAACGTGCGGCGTCTGAGTCATCACGAGCCGCGCAAATGAATTGGGTTCTTCACCGTTTGCACTCCGGCGACCGCACCACAAGATTTGTCGCTGCCGTCCATGATCGATGCATCGAGTTCGTGAATGCCGTCGGTTGTGTAGACCGCCCCCTTGCCAGCATTGAACTTGGGATCGTCTTCCATGAACATGACGACGGCTTCGACTGCGTCGAGGCTGGTTCCCCCCTTTGCCAAGATGCCTTTGCCGATTTCCAGCACTTTCTGCATCGAGTCGACGCGGTTCTTGTTGGCTTCGTCTGAGGCTTGTTTGCTAGACGGGCCGGCGCCGCCGTGGATCGCAATGGCATACTTGATCATGTTGATTTTTGGCGTATCGTCTTGGGCATGAATCATGGAACCGGCCAGCATAAACGCTGCGCAACTGACCGCCACCAGCAGGTTATTAAAGTGGATTTGCATGTTGGATCTCGCTTGGTTGAATCACGACCATCGAACATAATCGGCAGCGTCGGTTCATGCAATCAAGGGACCCGCCAGTGCCGCCACGTTTAGTCTCCAGCTCAGAGGACAGTCGTTCATCAGCGGCCCTCGATCGATTGTACTCACAACGGTACATAGCGGCCGAGAAAAAGCCGTTTTTGATTGACCTCGATCGTTGCGACGGGCCGTTTTTGGCCATCGCCGGCGACGACCAGTTCATCCTCGACGGGGCGTCGCAGATCGCCACGATGGCGGTCGGATTCAACCATCAGGCCTTGTTCGGGGCGGCACAACATTTGGAAGCGTGGATCGATTGGCCGTCGTCGAAGATCGGCCAAATGGCCACCGAAGCGTTTCGGCAGTTGCTGCAGCGAAAGTTATCTAGGCGTCCAGCGTCTCCCGACTCGTCAGCAATCAACACCTACTTGTGCAATTCCGGCAGCCAGGCGATCGAACTCGCGTTAGCTGCGTGTTTTGAGAACCGCGGAAATCGGTCGGCAAAAAAGCTTCTGGCGTTCGAAGGGGCCTTTCACGGCCGGACCAAGTGGTGCTGCAGGCGACTTGGGGACCAGACAAGCGGCTGCCGTTTAGCTGGCCTGAGCACGAAGCCGTCTTTGCCGACTATCCAGAACTGGCCGACGATGCGATCTCGAGTCCCGACGATACTTCCGTTGACTCGAAAACGTGGCGAACGCTGTGGTCGATTGCGGACAACGCCGAATTCGAAAAGGCAATCGACACCCTCACCCAACGAGGCCTGGACGACACGCTCCGCCAAGAAATCGCCTCGCTTAACTCGGTCCGTACCGCGTTGGCCAGCGGCGACATCTTCGCCGTGCTGATCGAACCGATGCAATGCGAAGGCGGCGAGCGCTACAGTTCGGCCCGCTTCCACCAAGGACTCGCACTGCTGTGCCAACTCTTTTACATACCGTTGGTTTACGATGAGATTCAAACCGGTTTTCACTTGGGACGGTCGTTTTTTTGGCACCAGCAGTTTGAGTTGGTCAATCGCGATGGCCAACCGTGGATCCCGGACGTGATCGTCTGCGCTAAAAAGGCCCAAATCGGCATTGTGATGACGCGATTGGCATTGACGGTGGAATCGCAGCCCAATCTCACATCGCTGTTGCGAGGTTACATCCAAGGCTCGCTGGTGGATCAATATTCGGATGACATTCGGCAACTTGAGGACCACGTCCGGGCTCGGTTGGCAACGTTGATTGCCGCACATGCCGATTTGATCGGCCGACCGCGGTGTTGCGGGCTGGCCTTCGCCTTCGACGCGGCGACCGAAGAGCTTGCCAAAACACTAGTGAACCTTCGTTTTCGGCACGGGCTCCTTTTTTATTCGGCGGGGAAAAGGAGTATCCGCTGCCGCCTTTCGCTGGCGTTTCGAGCCGCCGAACTCGATTTACTTTTTCAGCAGCTCGATCGAGTTCTTCGAGATTTGGCAAGTCGGCACGGCGGATCGATGCCGCCTTTCGGAATACAATCCTCGCCAGAAACACCGTCGGAAGACGTACCGTTGCCGGCGTCTTATGCAACCGGCAACGCCACCGTGTTTGATTTCCACGCGGACCTAATTTGCGGGAAACTTCGGTCACTGAAGGGGTTGACGACGACGACCGATTCGGATGTCCTTCGGCTTTTGACCGCTCAACTGGCGACGATCGACTTGGGAGAAGAGAGCGGCGTCAAGGTTTATGCCCTGGACGCGATGACTTATCCCAGATTTAGAGATCGAATCGTAAGAATTCAAGCGGAAGTCTATGAGCCCTCGCGGCAAACGCCCGGCAGCGACTTCGACCGCGTGTTTGCGTCGCGACATCCGCTGGGAATCGTGGTCGAAAAAGACGGCCGGATCATCGGCATGGCGTTCGCGGGTTCGATCGACCAATTCGAGCACGTCGGCGGGATCGCGTCCGACCCCCACGGCCACGAACCAGAAACGGTTTACATGGTGGACGTGACGGTCGCGGCCGAGTTTCGCGGCGGGCTGGGGCGGCTGTTGAAACAAGCGCTGACGCGGTTGGCGGCCGCACGCGGAGTCCATTGGATCGTCGGCCGAAACCGGGATCGCTTAGCACGCGGAATGTGGGCAATCAACTTGGGACTGGGAAGCATCGAAACACAGTATTTGGTCGACAGTTACCATGACAACGATGCCCATCGCGACTGCCTGTATTATCGAGCATCGACTCGCTGGGATACGCCGCCGATTCGGCTGTCGGACGGCTGTCGCGCACCGTTTAGTCTTGCCGACTTGACGCCCGAATTTGTCCGCGCGAATCTGTCGGCCGCCACAACCAAACTGACGCTGTCGAACTTTGTTGATCCAGAATTCGTGCGGAACCTCGCCGATGTGATCGAACTTTTCCCACCGGCTCTGCGTCATGCTTATACAGCTAGTAGTCTGTCGGAGGCTGTCGACAAGATCGTCAAGGCCATTTACTTGTCGCGGGCCCCGCGGCGTCGGCTGGTGGCAATCGCCGGACATTGGTTCGGGGACGGGACCATGTTGACTCGATCGTTGTCGCAAATCGGTGAAGGTGCGTTTGAGGTTGAAGTCCTGCCGCCGGTCGAATCCACGGCATCCGCAGATTGGTGGCGCGAATTTGACTCGCTCGTCAACGACGACGTTCTGGCGATGTTTGTCGAGCCATTGGTCAGTTGTCAAATGCAGCGAGTGCCGGTCGAACATCTTGCAGGGATCGTAGCCCGGTGTCGTGCGACGGGCGTGCCAGTCGTGTTCCAGGAAACCGGCGCGATGTTTTATCGATATTGCGACGATTCATTTTCCGCGAGTGGCCAGAGCCGGTTGGCGCCGGACGGGCTTGTTGCGGACCTCGGAGGTCAAATGGCGATCGCGTGCCTGTGCGAAGCCTTATTCGATGCGCATCCGCTAAAGCTGATCAGCACTTGGGACGGCGATGCATTTTCGTTAGCTAAGTTTGCGGCTGTGGCCCGCCGAGTTCAATCGGACGTCACGGCGTTTGGTGAATTGGTCGCCCAGTTCGATTCGACGCTTCGCCAGCGACTTGAGCGCCAGAAGATCGAGCGATTTGAGATCCGTGGCGGAGTTGGTTGGATCGAAGCTCAACATGACGTCGAACACTTTCCCATGACCAGAAACTCCTCTGGTCGAATGCTTGTTTGCGCGTCTCCAAGCGAAATGCAGCGATTTGTCGAAGCGGAAACGTAAGCCATTCGACGGAACGCCGATTCTGATTGAGGTTCTATCCGACCATCGTGGTTGAATGTGTCCTCGCTTTAATGGGTCGGGGGGATGAAAGAAACGTGCTTCGACGGTATCGTGATCGTTCGGCAATTCCTTGACGCGTAACTGTTCACGAGCCGGGGTCTGGCTCATTTTCGGCCCAATTATTGATACGTGAACGTCGCATGAGCCGCCGAAAATGTGCCTGACCCCCTAAAAACGTGGGCAACGCATTGGCAACCCGTGAACGCTTACCCCTGAAGTCAAAGGCAAAAAGCGATGATCGACATTCAAAAATCCCAAAGGCTGACGATCGTGCAGTGGTTGATCTGCATCATGGCCGCGATCGGGTTTGCCTTTGACATTTTCGTGTTGTTGATGCTGCCGCTCATTCTCAAGCCGGCATTGGCCGAACTCGGCGGACGGACGGCAGCGGGGGCCTTGGTTTATGCACCCGGTTCACCCGAGTACGCGGCTTGGGCACGGACATTGTTTTTTCTCCCGGCATTGGTCGGTGGCATCTTTGGTCTGTTGGGCGGCTATCTTACCGACCGACTGGGCCGTCGCCGAGTGTTGACGTGGAGTATTCTGTTGTATGCGGTAGCGGCGACGGCGTCCGGTTTTGTAACGACAATTTGGCAGTTGCTATTTCTCAGATGCCTGATCTTCGTCGGCGTTTGCGTCGAGTTCGTGGCGGCGGTGGCCTGGCTGGCCGAGTTGTTTGACGACCCGAAACAGCGGGAGAAAGTTCTCGGCTATACACAGGCGTTTTCGTCGCTCGGCGGATTGCTGGTAGGAACCGCGTTCTACTGGATCGGTAAGTCTTCGATTCATTTGCCGGCGGTTTACGGTGGTCACCAGGCCTGGCGTTATACGCTGATGGCCGGCGTGATTCCGGCGATCCCTTTGATCGTCATTCGCCCATTCTTACCGGAATCTCCTCGCTGGCAAAAACGTTACAAGGAAGGGACTTTGAAGCGGCCCAGCGTCGCCGCACTGTTCAGCCCGGAACTGGCGCGCACGACGATTGTCACAACGTTAATGTTCGCGGCAAGTTACGGGATCGCTTTCGGCGCCATTCAACAATTGCCGCAGATCCTGCGTGATCAAAAAGCAATCGTCGCTCAAGCCAAGGCGGAAGCCCAAAAGGAGAATCCAAATGTACCGGAAGCAAAGATTGCTGCAATCAGCAAAGGCAAACAAGACGCGGCCGTTGCGGCGGTGACGATTTGGCAAGAGATCGGCGGCCTCGTGGGCCGGTTCCTGCTGGCGATTGCCGCCGTTCAGATCGTAAGTCGCCGCAATTTGCTGCGGATTTTCCAAATCCCCGCGCTGATTTTTGTTCCGCTGTTGTTTTGGTGGATCAGCCGATCGCTTAACAATGAGGACCCGTTGTTGTGGATCAAGATCGGCATCTTTTTTGCTGGATTGTTCACCGTCAGCCAATTCAGCTTTTGGGGGAACTATATTCCAAGAGTTTTTCCGCTGCACCTTCGCGGGACCGGCGAAAGTTTTGCGGCCAATATCGGCGGGCGCATCTTGGGAACGGCGGCGGCCTGGTTGACGCTGACTTTTTCGGCTTCGAAACCGCCCGATCCCACCAAGATCGCCTTAGTCGGCGGTATCGTCGCAGGTGGCTACTGCCTGGTCGGATTCCTGTTGTCGTTCGTGTTAAAGGAACCGTCAACCAAAGAGTTGGAAGACGATTAAGGTAGTGCTTTGTCAGGCATTAGAATTGGGGTTGTGTGCCACTGGCTTCGCCAGTGCGGGTCGGCAATACACGACGCTCGTGTACACTGGCACAGCCAGTGGCACCCCAAAATTAAGACTTGACACGGCAGTAGTCGCATCGACCGACTGACTTGTAAGACAGTTAGTTGCCCGTTGAAAAAGTAGCGAGACGGCGCGAGCCGTCCGGTTGCGTTGGCATCCACACGGCGGATTACCGGGCGGCTTGCGCCTGCTTCAAAAACACTTGTGCACACATTTTTCAATAGTCTGTTAGGCGACTTGCCACGAAGGTAGCAGGCAACGTGGTGCTGTCCAATTCGGTGGTTCGACGATTGAGCCGAGAAGCGGTGGGCATGAAAGACCGTCAGCGAGCGTCGTTTCTCCCCTTGTCGGTGTTGTACGAAGACAATCACTTGTTGGTCGTCAACAAGCCGCCGGGTCTGGCCACGATGGGTGCGGGGTCGGGTCGGTTGACGTTGCTGGAGCTCGCCAAGGACTATCTCAAAAAGAAATATCGCAAACCCGGCAACGTTTTCTTGGCCTCGGTTAGCCGACTCGATGAATTCGTCTCTGGCGTCATCGTCTTAGCGCGGACATCGAAATCCGCCGCCCGACTCAGCCGCCAGTTTGCCGGGCGCACCGTTGAGAAACTTTACTGGGCCGTCGTTTCTGGCACAGACATCCCGGCGAGCGGGTCCTGCGTGGATTCGCTGCAGAAGGATGAGGCCGCACACAGAATGATTGTCGTTCCGCCGAGCTCATCGGCTCAAATCGCACGACTGGAGTATCGCGTGATCGGTCAGCGCGGTGACGACCGATTTCTGGAAATCAAACTATTGACCGGACGCAAACATCAGATTCGCGTACAATTCTCTTGTCGAGGCTGGCCAATTTTGGGAGACCGCAAATACGGCAGTCGGCGACGTTGGGCCGAACGGGCGATCGGATTGCATGGCCGGAGCATCGGGTTCGAGCATCCGACTCATAAAACACCGATGCACTTTCAAGCCGTACCACCGCCGAATTGGCGGCCGGAGTCGTTTGGTATCGATTATTCATGAGCGAATTGAGCTCTTGACGGAGGATTGTCCAAAAAACTAATTTCGTGCCAGACGGAAATTGATTATTTTAGAGGTGCGAGCAAAACTCCCGTCTCCCGCATCTCCCACAGGCAAGGCTGTGTCCAGCAAGCGTTCTATTTTTCGCGATTCGGCGTTGCTCAGCGGCTTGGTCACCGAAGATCAACTGCTGGAAGCCGTGGCGCAGATCATGCAGAAAGTCGGCCCGGCCAAGGCGACCGCGACCGAAATTCCAGACCGTGAACTGGCCGCCACAATGGTTTCTTTGGGCCACCTCACCGCCTATCAAGCCGATCAGTTGTTGGCGGGACGCACCAAACTCCACTTGGGGCCGTACATTATCACGGATTGGATCGGCCAGGGTGGCATGGGGCAAGTTTTCAAAGCCGTTCACGAGATGCTCGGTCGCGAATCGGCGATCAAAGTCCTGCCGCTCCACAAGTCGACTCAAGAAGCGATCGACAACTTCCGCCGCGAAATTCGTGCTCAGGCCAAACTCGACCACCCCAACCTCGTCCGCGCCTACGACGCCGGCGAAGACGGAAATGTCCACTACATGGTCGTGGAATACGTGCCGGGAACGGACCTGCGGCGGCTGGTGCGCAGTAAAGGAATGCTCTCGATTCAACAGGCCTCGTTCATCATCATGCAATCGGCTCAAGGACTCGAGCACGCTCACTCGCGCGGACTGATTCACCGCGACATCAAACCGGGAAACATTCTGGTCACGCACGATGGGATTGCCAAAGTCAGCGACTTGGGACTGGCCGGACACCTGAACGAAGCCGACGACCGCCGCGGCAAGATTGTCGGCACGGCCGACTATTTGGCGCCGGAGCAGATTCGCACGCCGCTCGACGTGACCAAAGTGACCGACATCTACGCACTGGGCTGCACGCTGTACTACGCCATTACGGGCAAGGTTCCCTTTCCTGGCGGGAACGCCAAAAGCAAAGCCCGACGCCACCTCGAAGAAACTCCTTGGCATCCGCGCCGGTTCAATCCCGAAGTCAGCGATGAATTCGTCGATCTCATCGGCGACATGATGGAAAAGAACCCCCGCGAACGAATTCAGTCTGCGGCCGAAGTCGGTGAGCGACTGGCGCCGTGGGCCGCCAACGACAGTCCGATGATCGAGCCGATCGCCAGCCCGCCTCGCTGGACATCCCGTCCGCGGCGGTCGACGGCAACCAGGACACCGATCCCGGCATGAACGACGTCGCCGAAATGGCCATGAGCGAATTGGGAAGCAGCAGCGGCAGCGGCGATCTGTCGCAAGGGACTTTGGCTGTCACCGATTCCGGCGTCGACACCAGCCGAATCCCGGTTCCCAAATCGTCCCCCGTGGTTCCGCCCCCACCCCCCATTTCCGTCATCAGCCAGTTCGAACAAGCCGGCCGCTTGCCCACGGACGAATTGCAGTTCGGAATCGTCTGGCTCGTCATCACCAACCTGATCAGCATCGGCATCGGCTCGGTCATCGGCGTTATCCTCAGCCAATTCTTTAGCCGCTGAGCCGAAAAGGGGACGCAGCTCTTTTCGCGGGCAGTGTGGTGAAATGATGACCGCTTGTCTCATGGCGCCCTCGAGTTCGTGACGCAAACCGCCGCCAGACTTCAATTACAACACACGCTTCGTTCACGAGGCCGCCTCAAGACGACTTAATGAGCTGCGTCCCCTTTTCCTGGCCAGTCGCGGCGGAGGTTGTCGATGCTCGATCGGGCCAGTGTTTCGATGCCGGGAGTTTCATCGAATACTTCAACCGAAATCCATCCGGCGTAGTCGATCATTTGCAGTGCCCGCAGAATCGGGACGAAATCGATCGAGCCCATTCCCGGCCCGCGGCGGTTGGGGTCGTTGGCGTGAAAATGCACCAGCTCAGATCGGAAGTCCGTGATGATCTGGGGGATCGCCGACGATTCAGTCGACATTGCTTTCACGTCCAGCAGCAGCTTGATGTTGGGCGAGTCGATCAGGCGAATGAGCGAGACGGCTTCGGCTGCAGTATTCAGGAAGTTCGTCTCCTCCGGTCCCAGCGGCTCGACCGCCACGATCACTCGGTTTGCTTCGAGCGCGGGCAACGTCAGTTCAAGGCAGCGCCGCGCGGCATCCAAACCGTCGGCTGGCGACATTCCCGCCGCCAAGTCGCGCTGTTTGGGCGAACCCAAAACCATGACGTCGCCGCCGAGGCTTCGGCACAGCTCCGCCAGTTGTGACAAATACTCAGCAGTGCGTCGACGCACACTCGGATCCGGGTCGGTCCAATGCACGTCGTGCGTTTGTGCCAACAGCCAATGGAGCCCGATGAATTGAAGTCCGGCGTGAGCAACTGCGGTTTTCAGCTCCTCGACCCGACTCGCGTCAATCTTTCCTTCGCTGTCGAACAGCGTCATCGGGGCGACTTCAAGCCCTTGATAGCCAAGTTCCGCTGCAAAATCGCAGGCCCGTGCGAAACTCCAACCGCGAAACAATTCGTTGCAAATTCCAAATCGCGCGTGCGTCATCTATGGTTGCCGCCGCAGTTGATTGTTGTGGGAAAAGCCATTATACGTGCGGACCCACCTGAGTTCGCACAGCTAAAAAACGGTCGGTCTCACTCGGTGCCAAGTTGTCATTCAGCGCACCATCGTCATTCCGGGCTGAATCCCGGAACCCAGTTCCACGGACGGAGAGCAAGGTCGAAGCAAGTACCAACACCTGGTTTCCCGCCTCGCGGGAATGACGGTTCGGGTGTTGGGTTGAATGGTTTCCCGCCTCCGCGGGAATGACTGCTTGCAAGTGCTTATCGTCATTCCGGGCTGAGTCCCGGAACCCAGTTCCACGGACGGGGAATAAGGCGAAAGCAAGTACACTAACCTGGATTCCCGCCTGCGCGGGAA
>CAWDMH010000015.1:0-83819 GCA_963803365.1 uncultured Planctomycetaceae bacterium | reverse complement strand
CGATTAACAGGTCGTAATGAGGAGCACTGTTTATGGGGATTCCAAGGCTTGGGATCGTGCAACTTTCCTACAACTCAATGAACAATCCAGACGCAGTTGCTGCTTGGATGACGGACAACGTACCCTGCTTTCGAGGCAAAGTTCCCCAGGAATGGACGGAGGCGGTCATTGAGAAATTGCAGGCGGCAAGGGTGGACGATCGCGTCATCCGCGAAGCATTCAAAAAGAGCGCGTACCAAGGGATGGGATTTCGAGGCCCCTAGAATGCTGAGCAGGATATACAATGAGCCGTTCATCGATGTGCCGTACATTAGCCCACCACCCGTGCCGGCACCGACGATGGGGCAGGGATTCTCGGAGAGCGACCGTCGCAGGGCTAATATTTACGCGGCCCAAGTATATGAAGTGCGCGTACCGCCATGCCATGGCAGGACACGCGTCAAAGGTCGTTCTGGAAGCAATTGTTAAAGCTCTTATAGATATTCTCGCCGGCGCCGGCGAACCCTTCGACGAAGTGAAAAAAGAAAAGGAAAGATTAGAAGAAGTGCAATTGGAAATTCTGCGCAATGCTCCCACGGTCGGCCGCACCATTAAACTCCTTCCCCCCGGGCGACCGCCTCCACGAGGTGGTCGGTTACGCCAAATCAGCCCGTGGACTTTTGCCGTCATTGACGAGGAAGTCGTCGGGGAAGACGCTGCAGGGGAGGAAGAGGCCGAACGCGAAGGCGAATAAGGCGGAAAATTCTCCTTGCGCGGCGCAATGCGAACTGGCGCATTGTCCTGGGAAAAAGAGATAGCGGCGGGACATTCAGTCACTTTGTACATTGCCGTGGACGCAGCTCGTGAACGATTACGGTATCCGGCCGCATCTCGTGAAATCAAAGTCAATCGCCACCCGGTGGCGACGATCGTGCGGCCGTTCTGAAATTCCAGACAACGGTTCATGACATGAGGAGATGCAAGCGTGTTTAAGGAGCACTACCCGCCCTTGATCGCGGGGTATCTCGTGGGACTCGGTGGATGGCTGGTTGCCAACCGATTCTGGCCCTGGATCTGGCCACGAGAATCGGAGAAAAAGTTTGCGCGACCCTGGATGGAGTTTGTGTTCGCGCTGATCGGTGCGATCGGCATCCTAGCCACTGGTCAGTTATGGTCCCGCGGGATTCGCCTGCCCGAGCGAGGGGCTCTCGGCCCAGTGTTTGGTGCGATTAACCAAGTGATGATCTTCGCTCCCATTCTCCTCGTGGTGTTACTACGTCGGCAGTCGTGGACCACGGCATGGCTTCCGCGCCGTAGGATCTTGTTGCGATTCAGTGTAGGGCTTGTACTGGCGAGCCTCGCGGTTACTGCGTACTCGCTCTTGCGAGCGGGAGCTGATGCACCTTGGTTCCTCTTGTGTCGCATTTGGCGGTACGAGAACCTCGACAAGATGACACAGGTGTTCCTCGAGGACTTAACGATAGCCATTTTGTTCGTGCGCTGGCCGGCGCAATTGGCGGTCGTTGGGCCATAGTCATTGTGGCATTTCTGTTCGCGGTGGGGCACATTCCGGCGATGGTAGCTCAGGGCGCAACATGGTTCGAACTGGCCGGGCTGCTGCGTGATGCCGGGCTAGGGGTTGCGGCGATACTCGTCCTGCAACGATCACGTGACGTGGCTTGGTTCTGGTGTCTACACTTTTGCCTGGACATGACCCAATTCGGCAGCGTCAGCGGTGTCGGATAGGCGTGACGAATCTTTAGCGTTCCGCGTGCGAGAAGGCGGAGTCAACTGCCGCTCTCATCTTCGCCAGACCGGACTTTGCAACTTCGGCGGGGTCTTGCTTCCAGTACTCGCGATTAAATAGCTCCAAAGACAGCACACAATGGCAACCCGTTGAACGTAGCGTCCGCAGGAGATCGCCCAACGGCGCGATGCCGTCGCCCGGATAGACGCGGTTTTCGTCGCCGATCGTTTCCCGCGGCGGGTTCGCGGGATAGTCGTTCATGTGAAAGGCGTGAATCGCCGGCCCGCCAATCAATCGGAACCCGTTGAAGTCCGAGCCTCCTTTGTAAATGTGGTAGACGTCGGGCAAAATGCAAGCCGAAGGATGCCCGCTCTCGATCGCCACGAACATCAACTCGCTAAGCCGACTTATCGATTTGGAAAAGCCCCAAAGTTCTAGTTCGGGCACGACTCCGATTTCTTCGCCGATCTCCAAGAGTTTTCGATATCGCTCGGCTGCCGCCAAGAAATTCAAATCCGCTTGATTTGTCGCACCGGCCGGTGGCGCCGCAAGACGCGTGCCTCCGATTTCGAGAAGCAGTTGCATATCGCGTTTGGTAGTCTCCAAGCCCTCGGCCCGCTGCGAGTCGTCGTCGACAATCCAAGTCGCAAACCCGATCGAACTCTCCACCGTCAGGCCGGGCGTCGGCGATCTGTTTCCGAAGGTCCTTCAAATTCCCACCGTTTTGTTTGTAGAGATGCAGATCGGCGACCCACGGCTCGATCGCGTCGTAGCCGGCGCTGGCGGCAATGGCAACTTGCTCGGTAATCGGCCGCGGCGTCCCCCCCTTCCCATCGAACTTGCGAATCGTGCTGGTGTTCAGAGAAAATCTGAATTCCGACGGCATAGGCTCCTCCGCACGCGCGGGGTTCGTGCTAGTAGTAACGAGCGTGGTGGCCAGGCCAGCGCCGCCGGCAGAAAGCAATTGGCGTCGATTCATAGGGACGGGCATGGTGCATTCCAAAATTGGTTTTCCAACATCTGTGGCGGCATGACGAGCGGTGAATTCGCATGGGGGCGCAACCGACCTCGCTCATTTTAGCGGAGCGTCTGCTATTCAAAAGTAAGCGTTTACGCGTTGTCGATACGGTAAGCGTTCACGGGTTGCCAATGCGTTGCCCACGTTTTTAGGGGGTCAGACACATTTTCGGCGGCACATGCGACATTCTAGTACCAATCATTGGGCCGAAAATGAGCCAGACCCCGGCTCGTGAACGGCCGCCTTTCAAAACAACCCCGAACTCCTGCCGCCAATTCCAACACGATTCACGGGGAAACTCGATGTTGCGACTAGTTTTACAATGACCATGCCGGCCCGACCCAAACTTGTTCGCGGTGCCACCAGTCGCCAGTGGCCGCTCGTTCGGAACGACTTGTGAAGCGATATTCGTACAGCACGATGCGAATGAATTTGGGCGGTGCGGCGGGGAACGGATTCTGTTTCAACAGGCTCAGCACCTGCGGCTCACCTCTGAATAGCTTTTCGATGAACGATAGAAACCACGGACTGGCGTAACGCGGTTCGATGGTCCCGGTGAGTTGTTGTACGCGTTCCAATTGCAGTGCCTCGAACCACATCTGCCAGTCAAGACGCGGCTGGTGAGGCGTGTTGAAGCGAGGCGGCCGCGAAAGATCGCCCGGCTTCCAGCGGAATTCGTACGGCTTCCAGGTCGTCCGGTCATCGCTCCCTTCGATGACGATTTCGGGCCGCGTCTGCGTCATTTGGCGGAACAATCCGTATGCGTTGACCAACGCGAACTGAGCAATGTGCAGCTTGGATTCCAGCGAGGCGTGCGGGGGCGAGGTCGGCACAGCCGCTTCCTTGACTTGTAATGTGCCAAACACGATCGCAAAACCGGCAAACGGCACGAGCAGAATATTCCTCCAACGCCACGGCGCGCCCGCGCAGACGGCTCCGCGATCTGAATGCGGCGCCGCAGAAACCGTGGCCAAACACTGTCATCAAGCAGTGTTAGGGCCATCACGATTGTAAGCAAATTGAAGAAGTTGTAGTTGCCGGTGGCGGCGATCAACAACATCAGCGAACTGATCCCGGCGAACGCCACGTAGCGCAGCCAACGCGGGCCAAAGATAAACCAGGGCAACACCAACTCGACGAAGAACATGCACACCACCGACAGCTTTTGAAACCACGCCGGCAACTTAGCCGCATACCAACTCGTCCAGATCGGCAGCGGCTGTGTCCAGTAGTGATAATCGAGCGCCGTAAGCGACTCCCACGTATTAGGGACCGGCGAACCGTCAAGTCCCAACTGCCAGTCGTTCCACGTCAGTTTCACGGCACCCGACTCGAGCATCAGACGAAACAGCAGCCACCAGACCAGCCACATCGCCACTCGCGACGGATGCCGATCGGCCAGCCATTTCGAGCGCCACGCCAACGGCGCTAGGAAAATCGCGATGAAACCGGCCTCCAGTAGCAAAATGTCCCATTGGAAACTTAGGAAATCCTGGCCCGCATGAAACAGCGACAGGTAACACAACCACATCAGAATCAGCGACGGCATCGGTAGCAGGCCCGCGATCAACATTAGCGAGAGCAGCGTGCCGGCCGCGCAAAGCAAATGGAGCAGGCCATCGTGCGGACTGATCCAGAGCAACGTGGGAACATTCCATACAGCGGAGGCAGGTGGATCTTGAATGGCAAAATATCGTTGAATGCCGTCGAGAAAATCCGAAACCGGCAGAATGCCGTGGTCACCGACCAGTCCGCTGATTTGTGTCCACAGCGAAACAAAGGCGATCAGGTAAACCAAGCCGAGCAGTCGCAAAAAGATCGCCCCGGCTATGTTGTATGTCGGTTGCTGACGATTCTTGCCGAACCAGATGCGACGAACGACTTCGACCGCCGCGCGGACGGCCGCAACCAGGCTCGCCTCTTTCAACCCCGGTTTCACCGTTGGCACTCCTTTTGCTTGGGCTCTCGCACTTGATTGTTTCCGATAGCCTATTCCCATACCCCACGATGTGACGACTTGCATCGTCAAGTTTGGAGCGTCAGAATTTGCAATAGGTTGATGTACGCATTGGCCCGCTCTGTCTCATTTGCTTTGGAGTTCAAAATGGTCCGATTCAAGCTGCTCCGGATTTCGTTGCCGCCGTTGTTGTTGATCGCACTCCTGGCATTCAACGTCACCGCTTGGTCGCAGTCAAGAGAGTCACAGCCGCCCAAGACTCAATCGCCGGTGCCGGTCGGGGCCGAGAAGGCAGTTAAGGCAGCGCTGGCGGCCTCCCCGGGAGCCGTCGTCGAACAAGTAGCAACGCCAAGTAAGTCAATGGGCATCGGCGGCCCCGACGATGCATTGTGGACGATCCAAATGCGTAACGGCGACGGTCGGCGA
This sequence comes from uncultured Planctomycetaceae bacterium, assembly GCA_963803365.1. Lineage (GTDB taxonomy): Bacteria > Planctomycetota > Planctomycetia > Pirellulales > Pirellulaceae > JANMEB01. The sequence continues at coordinate 78,692 of CAWDMH010000015.1, read as the reverse complement.
ACACTGACCGTCTCCGGTGGCGGGGTGCTTGTCCGAGCAAGTAAGTCGGTGGAAACGAAGGATCTTCCCAGCATGGTCAGCAATGGACTGGCCAAGGTTGCGCCCGACGGCGCTGCGAAGATCACCAAGCTCCAGACGCTCGGCATTGTGCGGTATGTCCCGCTGTCGACGCCAGAGGTCCAATACTCCGCGCGTGTAGTTGACGGTGCCCAGACGCTCAGCGTTGCGATCGCTCCGGACGGAACCGTGCTCCAGACCAAGCCGGCGAGGCCGCTCGCAGCTGCCAATCCGAAGGCTCCGAAAGAGGATGGCCCCATTCCCGAGCAAGCCGCGAAAGCGGTCAACGCCGTGCGCGAGATATTCCCTAAAATGGTTTTCGACCTCGTTGAGGAAGTCCCGTATATCGACTCGACGACGCAGACTACGGTGATGCTGTGGTATGAAGTTGAATTCTTTCTCGACGGCGTTCAGCACCAGGTCGACGCAACACCCGATGGTTTGGTGATCGCCTACAGGAAGGTCGTTCCAGCCAATGAAATTCCCAAGGCGGTCGCCGAAGCTGCTGGCCAAGGAGGTTCCCGGCGGACAGGTCGAATCGTACAGCGAGTCGGAGACGGGCGCGGAGCTCCGGTTCGTCGAACTAGAGCGTCCGGTGACCGTGTACGAGATTCAGCCGCGCGCGGCAAAGCAGACTCTCCCCTTGCGTTCAAACTCAGAACCGATGGCACCGAGGTGAAGGAACCCGAGCTGCCAGAATGGGCGAAAGCTAAGTCTAAAAAGGAAAACAACGAAGGGAAATAATGGGTTTTGAGATGCCCAAGGTGCCGGCAGGCAGCGGGGAATATCCGGTGGTTTTCGTCGTCATTTCGGCGAACAACATGGCTGCCTCCAGTGAGTTCTACAACCAAGTATTCGGTTGGCGCGTCCAACCGATGACGGCCGAATTGAGTGGCTTTGTCACACCGGCTGGACCGGGCGGGGCTTTGCGTTCCAAGGTTCCCGCCGGATCACCAGGAATGATCCCTTATATCGCCGTGCGCGACATCGACGCGATGCTTCAGCAACTGGTGGCGAAGAAGGGGGCGATCGAACGCGCTCCCTGGAGCGTGCCAATGGTTGGCAAGCTGGCGCGTTTCAAAGACCCAACCGGAGCGGTCTACGGATTGTCCGAAGCGCTATCTCCAGTTGAATCAGCGAGCATTCCGATGCCGATCGGATCGAACCCGAAGCCCCCCGACGGTGCGATCTGCCATGTCGAGATGTATTCCGCCGACGGAGCCGTTGCCGCCCAATTCTTCCAAGATGCGTTCGGATGGGGAACGCTCGCCACCATGCCACAGTACATCGCGTTCGATCCCGGAGCGGGCCTGGGTGGTGTATTCCAGTCGCATACGCCCGCGATGCCGGCGGTGGCGTACATCTACACAACCGATGTCGAGGCGAAGCTAATCGAAATCGAAGCGGCCGGCGGCAAGCGGAACAGGGAGCCGATGCGGATGCCCGGCGTCGGATGCTTTGGCTATTTCAAAGATCCGTCGGAGACCAACATGGGTCTGATCGGACCGTAGTTTTTTTGGTCGTAGGTGTAAGTACGATAGCCTTGAGGTCGAGGCTATCATTGCGTCGCTTGTTTGCCGTGGTCGTTTGGATTTGTGTTCTTGTTTGTTTACGTTGGGATCTTGCGTCGCCGATCATGCTCGTAGCCAGCTTTTGACGACGGATGGCGGGGCGAGTCGAGGGGTCGTTTGCTGTTGGTCGGGCTTCCTTGCTCAACCAAGGACGGCCAGAGATGGCCGTTCTACCGCGAATTGGCCCACTACCCGGGGGCGAGGCGATGTTAGTTAAGATGGAGAAGCGGTTGTGGCCCGTCGAACGTAACTGTTCACGAGCCGGGGTCTGGCTCATTTTCGGCCCAATAATTGGTACGTGAATGTCGCATGAGCCGCCGAAAATGTGCCTGTCCCCCTGAAAACCCCCCTGAAAACGTTTCCCTGAAAACGTGGGCGACGCATTGACAACCCGTCAACGCTTTTGCCCATCGAACAAACAACGCAATTTTATTGTGGAGATCTTTGGATGTATAAGGCTTGTTGTTTATTAACAGGGATCGTGCTGGTCATCTTTGGTCAGATGCGTTCATCGATGGCCCAGGTTGCAAGTCCTGAGTTGGCGCAGGCCGCCCAGGACGAACTGCTGCGGCTGCGCGATGTCAACGTGCAGATCGGCAACCCGGCGATCTTCCGCGATCGGCCGGAACAAGCCATCGAGGCGGTCAAACTCTTACCGGGCCTGCAACACGATTCGGAGCGCATCAAAAAGAAATTTGGCCCATTGCTGCAACAGCGAGCACAACCGTACAAGGACTTGGGCAGCACCCTGCGCTTGTTCGAACAGCGACTGGGAGCCTTTGAAACAGCCGTGAACGACTTTGCTCAAGGTGCCCCGGCGGCCATCGACGGCGACATTACCGAAGCACTGCGAATGGCCGAGCAAGCGGTCTCCGAAAAGCACCCGCTGTACTTCGGACCCGAGGGTGGTGTCGCACAACGCTTGAGTTGGGCGACGACCAAACTGGAAGTGCTATCGGCGATTGACTCAAAATCCGACGCGGCACGGCAAGCGGCCGAGGAGCTGACTGACGCTCGAAAAAAAGTGCAAACGCTGCAAGCGGCACTTCGCGGGGACATTATCGCGGCGAATCAAGTTCCGCCTGACCGCTACCAAGGCGATGACCGCGCGGCGTTGCTCGAACTGTTGCGCAAGAAGTGGGTGGACGACGGGACGGGCCAAGACATTCTCAAAGTCGGCATCAACGGCCAGCAGTGGGAGGAGAAGATTCGCTGGACTTGGGTTTCGGACGCTTGGGAAAAGTCCGACTTGAGTCATTTGCAAGGGTATGTGATGGTGCGGCTCGACGACAAGATTGCCGTGCGACATACGATCAACCTGGTCAAAGACCATCTGGCGGGCGATCGCGTCGACGGTCATTTTCTCAACGACCCCAAAAAAGACGCGGATATCTCCGACCAGATCCTGCTATCGAAGATCAAATAGATGCCTCCGTGCGCAACGCGGATTCAAACTCGGCATGCACGAAATGGTAATGGGGTAGTTTGCTGTAGGTCGGGTTTTCCTTGCCCGACTAATGACGGCCAGAGATGGCCATGTACCTCGACTTCGCCTTCAACCAGCGAAATGGTTAGTAAGGCGACGGAACGGTTATCGGCGTGTGGATTTGCGTCGGCCGCGGCGCGCCGGGGGTGATTTGCCGTCTTTGTAAGCCGGAATCGGTTCGCCGATGCGCGATTGAAAGTGGCGAATTTTATCGCGGAGGTTGGCGGCAAGTTCAAAATCGAGGTCGCCGGCAGCTTGCAGCATCTCGGCCTGTAGCTCGCCAAGGTACTCGTCGGTGACCACGGCGGTCGACTGCCCGCGTGCGACGACTTCTTGCGCCTGGCGGTGGGCGGTCAAGTCGTGGTCGATGCCAAAGCGGATGTTCTTCTTGATCGTCTGCGGCGTGATGCCGTGAGCCTCGTTGTACTGTTGCTGCAGTTGGCGGCGACGGTTGGTTTCCTCGATGGCGACTTTCATCGCCTCGGTCATTTTATCGGCGTAAAGAATGACTGTGGCGTTGACGTTTCGAGCGGAGCGGCCGATGGTCTGGATGAGCGACGTTTCGCTGCGAAGAAAGCCTTCCTTGTCAGCGTCCAGGATCGCCACCAGAGAGACTTCGGGCAGGTCCAGCCCTTCGCGCAGCAGATTGACGCCGACTAGTGCCTCAAATTTGCCTTCGCGCAATTCGCGCAGCAAATCAACTCGCTCGAAGGCATCCAACTCGCTGTGCAGCCATTTGCAGGCCACGCCTTGTTCGCAGAGGTAGGCCGCCAGGTCCTCGGCCAGTCTTTTGGTCAACGCCGTGACCAGAACACGCTCGCTGACGTTGCGCCGCTGGCGGATTTGTTCCAAGAGATGTTTGACCTGGCCTCGCGCCGGCAGGACGTCGATCTTGGGATCGAGCAAACCGGTGGGGCGGATGATCTGCTCGACGATTTCGCCTTCGGTCTTGTCGAGTTCGTAGTCGCCCGGCGTTGCCGAAACGTACACGATTCGGCGCGTCTTCCGCTCCCATTCCTCGAACATCAGCGGTCGGTTATCCAGCGCGCTGGGCAAGCGGAATCCATGTTCGACCAAGGTGAGTTTGCGATTCCGGTCGCCGGCATACATCGCGCGAATCTGCGGTACTGTAACGTGCGACTCATCGACAAACAGCAGAAAGTCGTCGGGGTAAAAGTCGTACAGCGTTTCCGGCGTTTCGCCCGCGCCGCGACCCGCTAGTGGACGGCTGTAGTTCTCGATTCCGGGACAATGGCCGACGTTTTGCATCATTTCGATATCGAACCGCGTCCGCGCGCTCAGCCGCTGAGCTTCCAACAATTTGCCTTGGTTGCGAAACAGCTCAAGCCGCTCGGCGAGTTCCTGCTTGATGACCCCGATGGCCGAATGAATCCGCTCCTCGGACGTGACGAAGTGCTTCGCCGGATAGATGTACAAGTGATCGTGGTTAGAGATCGTCTCGCCGGTCAGGGGATCGATGAACGAAAGCTGATCGACGTCATCTCCCCAGAGTTCGATGCGAAAGGCGTACTCCTCGTACGATGGCCAGACTTCGATCGTATCGCCGCGGACGCGGATTTTCGAGCGTTCAAAGGCGACGTCGTTCCGCTCGTATTGGATATCGACCAGCCGCTGCAGAATCTCCTCGCGCTGAATCTGTTGCCCGCGATGCAAAGCGACCATCAACCGTTTGTACTCGGCGGGCGAACCCAGCCCATAGATGCTGGAGACGCTGGCCACGATGATCACGTCGCTGCGGCTGACGAGCGAACTGGTGGAGGCCAACCGCAAGCGTTCGATTTCCTGGTTGATCGAAGCGTCCTTTTCGATGTAAATGTCGCGCTGGGGGATGTACGCTTCGGGCTGATAATAGTCGTAATAACTGACAAAGTAATGGACGGCGTTTTTGGGAAAGAATTCCTTGAATTCCGAATAGAGTTGAGCGGCTAGCGTCTTGTTGTGCGAGATTACTAGCGTCGGCAATTGCATCCGCTGAATCACATTGGCCATCGTGAAGGTCTTTCCGGAGCCGGTCACGCCCATCAAGACCTGATGTTTCTTGCCGTCCTGCAAACCGGCAAGGAGTTTCTCGATTGCCAGCGGCTGATCGCCAGCCGGCGCAAATGGAGCTTGAAGATCGAACATGCAATTCCCGTGTAATGATCGCGGTCGGATTCACTCTCCGGTTCCTCTGACCCGCCCGCGAATCGTGGCCAATAGTGCGAGTTTTTGAGGCGACGTTATTCTTCCGCGGCCGCTACGTCATTTTAGTCACCGCAGAGAAACTGGGAAATTCGAAGTGAGAGGGCGCTCGCTCTGCGCAGAATCATCGAACAAAGGCCAAACGAAAACAGACGAGGCAGCTTCAATTCGGCTGTTTCAACAGTTTCATCGCGAGCGTGGCGAACTATCTTGCGGTGACCGTGAATTGGTCGAAATTTGTTGCCGCGTCGGCTTTGGTCCACAGCCCGACTTTGCCGGCCTCCTTGAAGGTTCCGTCGGTGACGTCCAGATACTTTTCGCCGTCCAACGAGCATTCGATGTGATCGTCGACTTGACTGACCGATAGCGTGTGCCAAGTTCCAGCGGGAAACTTGACGGATTCCTTGGTTTGAAGCTGGGTGCGCTTTCCGTTTTCGACTTTGTAGACGCGAAAGTTCTCTTCCAACGGGTTGTAGCGGCAAACGTAGTAGTTGTTTTCGTCTTGGTAGCGCCAGGCCACGCCACCGCCTTGATCGGTTTCCCCGTGGACGGCTTTGAACTGCACGCTGAGTTCCAGGTTTTGATAGTGTGTGTCATCGAGGACACAAAGATTGAACAGTCGAGACGGCCCCGCGGCAGTTTGCGCCAGCGCGAATCCTGATTTCGACGGCGCGGAGTCATCGGCGAGTACTTTCCAGAGGCTTCCCTCACCCTCGCCCGTTTGGGCCGCGTTCCACCCGGCGGGGAGTTTATCGACGGCGTCCTTAGCAAAGGTGACGGTGCGGGGGGCGCTGTCGGCGGCACCGGTTGATTTTTCCGCGTTCATCTTCTCGGTATTGCCTTTCTCGGCGTCGGATTTCTCTTCGCTGGCCGAGGCATCGCCGGCGGCTTTTGATTCCAATTCTTTGCGGGCAGCCTCGATCGCGGGGCTCCCTTCGGAGTCGGAGCAGTCCTTAGCCAACAGTTCGCGCCACGGCTTATCGGCTTTGTAGGATTCGAGTTCGTGCTTCAAACTTTCCAGCGAACTCGACTGCTCTTTTTCGCCGAATTCAACTGCTTTGGTCGAGAACTCTCGGGCTTTTTCGAAGTCCCCCGTTTCGGCGTACGCCGCACCGAGGGTACTCAGCGCATACGACTCGCTGTATTTTGTCTTTTCGTTTGCCTGCAGCGCCAGCTTGAGCGCCGCGCGCCGTCCCGACCCTCGGGTTCGATGCCGGTTGCCAACAGCCACGCCAAATTGTTCAGCGTTCCGGCATCGACGCCGCCTGCGGTATCCTTTTCCAAGTCGATGGCGCGTTCGTAGTCCGCGACGGCTTGCTTCCAATTGTCGACGCTGGAATACGAATCGGCTCGACCGCGGAGGGTTCGTGCCAGAGTGGACCGAAACAACTCTGCCGCGTCGTCGTTGTTGGCATCGACCGCGTCCTTTAATAGCTTTTCGGTTTCATCGACGATTTTGTCGTAGATCTTGTTGGCTTCGTCGGTCTTCTTCGCCGCGGTGTAATAAGCGGCCAATTGCAGCCGGAAACGATGATCGGGATCGGAAACCCGGTCGAGTACCTTGGTGATGTCCGCGATCGCTTCATCGTCATGATTCAACTGGGAATTGACCAAGCTGCGAATCAGCAAGACGTTCATGGACGTATCGTCGGCTTTAAGTGCGTCGTTCAAAGTTTTCAGCGCCCCCTCCATATCCGGGATGTCCATTTGTAGTTGGGCTTTGGCCAGCAGAAGGCTGACGTTGTCAGATCGCGAATCCAACGCTTGATCGAGGATTTCGATGGCCCGGTTCCGGTCCTGGCGGGCATCGGCATGGCGATACAGCCTCGCATAGATATCGCCGCGTAGCTTCAAAGCGTTGAAATCATCGGGCTTGGTGTCGATTGCCTTGTTGACAAACTGAAGAGCGTCGTCGGCACGGTCGTTTTGCAATAGCTGTTCAGCTACCAGGATCAGAAACTGGGGATTGATGGTTTCGGAAGTATCCATCAGCGTTTTGAAGTCGTCGATGGCTTGATCGACTTTTTGGTGCTCGATATAGTATTGGCCGTGCGCCAGGCGAGCCTTGAGATTGGTGGGATCGAAAATGATGGCCTGATTCAAATCGGCGATCTTGCTGTCTTCGTCGGGGGCAATCGCCGCTCGCAGCAACAACGCCTCGGCCAGCGTCTTTTTATCGGTCCCGGCAAACTCGATGGCTTTGTCGATCGCCGCTCGTCCTTTTTCTTCGTCGCCGTCGGGCTGCAAACAGAGGCGAGCCATTTGCAAATGAGCTTGGGCGAGTTTCGGATCAACTTCCAGCAACGTGTCCAAGCGGTTGAGCGCCTCGCGTCGCAAAAATCGCCAGCGGGTGTCTCCGCCTTCGATCCGCTCCATCAGTTGTTGGATTTGATCCTGCAACGTGGACTTCATCAGTCCTTCGGCAAGGCTCTTGGAGGACTCGTCCAGACCTTTTTTCAAAGCTGACTTGCACAAATCCACGACCTTGTCCAAATCGCGGGTGCTGGTTGCCGCTTCTTTCAACTCGACCGCAGCCTCCAAGTCGGCCGAGCCGTCTTGTTGTTTCGCTTCTTCCTTTTTCTTGGGCGTGGCGGCTTTGGCTGGTTTGTCCGCTTTCGGATTATTCGATTTCTCTTGGTCCGACTTTTCCTGGTTAGGCTTTGCAGGCTCGGATTTTTCGGGTTCCTGCTTGTCTGGCACTTTGCCCGGCGACGAGCCCTCGGCGGGTGGCGAAGATTTGTCCTGCCAGATCGAGGCTACATCCCCCGCTCGGCACTGCGCCGTCGAGACGCCGATGCAAGCTACGAAGAGGATCATCACGACGGACTTCAAGTAATACATTTCACGCTCCAGCACGATTTCGTTGGTCGATAGATCGGAACAGGTTCCGGCTCCTTGCCGGCAAGTAGAATTTTACCGAAATACGCCAGATTTGGAAATGAAGCTTGGCGATCCCGATATGCAGTGAGGATCGCACGCAAAATAACTTCCCGGTTTTGTCGACCCTCTCCCTAAGGCCTCTCCCGTGAGGGCGAGGATTTACGGCGAAGTTATGTTGCGTCCGATCCTGAGGTAGTTTGCTGTAGGTCGGGCTTTCTTCCTCGACCAAGGACGGCCAGGGATGGCCGCCTACCTCGAACGGAGTCAACGCTGACGAAAGCTCATGAACGCAAGCATCGTCACGATGGCGGCCGCCAACAACGCAATTCCATTGAGTGACGTGACCAAGGTCCACAGCACGCTGCGCGGCGAGACGACCGACAAAAACGTGTGGGTCGACAGAAAGTTCAACATTGTCAACGAGATCACTAGGATCCAAATCGTCCTGAGTGACTTGGAGACGCCAGGCCAGAATTTCCCCGCCGAGGTGGTCGCGGCGATCAGCGGCAGCCACACAACCACCAAGTCATAAGCGTGATGGTAAATGCAAGTCAACATGACCAGTATGGCAAGCGTCGCGCTGCCATCGAGGGCGCTGGAATTCGAGACGCGTCGATGATGTATCCAAACGCACGCCGCTGCTCCGCCGGCCAGCGCCAACGCAAACACCTGTTCCAACCAGTCCGATGGCACGACATGGGTGATCTTGGCCAACAAGCACAGTGAATCAATTCGGGTGTAACTTTGCAGTGGGTCGCGACCAGGGTTGGCATTGAATGCTTGTGCGTTTTCGCGCAAGATCATCCAAGTGTTTGACAGACCACCCTGAAGATCGACGAAATGGATCAAGAACGGCAACGTTACCGCCAGCGTGATTCCTACTCCTAGGCCGGCCGCCCGGTAATGCCGTCGAGCCAACAAAAACAACAGCAGCGGACCGCCATACGTCGGCTTGATCGTCGCCAGTGCAAAAAAAAGTGCTGCGATCCACGGCCGCGACCCGCCGAAGTGCAGGCATCCGATCGTGGCCAACGCCAAGATCAGACTCGACTGACCCAACAACAAATTCATCTGCCCGGGCCGAGTTAACAGGATCACCGCCGCCAATCCGAGCGTCACTCCCAAGTCATATCGCCCCACACAGAGCCGCCAAATGACGCTCGCAAGCACCACCGTCAACGCAATGTTGAACGCAAAATACAACCACTGCGAAATCGCGAAAGGCACGAGCCCAAACGGCAGGTGCAACAACAGCGTCAACGGCGAATACGGCGGGAAATGCTGGCCTACCGGATAAAACTGCACGTGGGTCTTCGTGTCGTAGGGGTTTCGCCCATCGAGAAAAGACCGGACCGGATAGTAGACCGCATCGCGAAAGTCTCGAAACGCCCAGTTCGACGGATCGACTTCCGGATAGTTCGCACCCCGTTCGTTCAGTCGCGAACTTGCCCGCCAGCTCAAGAGGACAACGACCGTTGCCAGCAGCAACCCGCCCAGCCAAACTGGCATTCTCCAACGCCCATCGATCCTGGCACATCGGTCGTTTTCTGGGTTATCCATTGCTTTCATGGGGATGACATTCTTGATCGTTTCCAAGTTTGATAGCAATCGGGACTTCCCTTGAGTGCCAGCACGCAATCCGCTACAAGATCGCCCGACGAATCTCCGCGCATGCATCTGGAAAGGACTATGCGTTATATAGGTCTTATCGTGGCGCTGACAACCATGTGGGTGCATGCCACGGCGGCGCAAGATTTTCCCTTGCGATTGCCGATCGCCGCGGATTCCGCACTGGTGTTTGCCGGACCGGATGCGGCGCACTATTCGACGTCGCGCTTGGAGGCGGGAAGCGTCGTCGACGTCTATCGGTTGGATCCCGGCGACTGGTGTGCAATTCGGCCACCGACCGATAGCTTCTGCATGGTCGAACATTCGGCGGTCGCCGTCAGCGAATCGGACAAGGCGATCGGAACGATCACGCGCGACGAAGAGAAATGTTGGATTGGAACCATGCTCGGACCCGTCGATGAACCGATGTGGCAAGTCAAACTGAAGCAGGGCGAGAGGGTGCGGGTCTTGGGCGAGATTCCCGCCAATCCCGACGATCCGTCGTCGACCGGCTGGTATCAAATCAGTCCGCCCAATGGCGAGTTCCGCTGGATGCAACTTGCCGACTTCGCTCCGCAAGATCAACAGTTGATCGTTGCCGCGTGCGATTCCGATAGCTCTGCCGTGCGGTTGGTTAGTGCGCAGGACGACGTTCCGCTACGGCAACGGCTTTTTGGTCGGCGAAGCCAAAAATCCACTTCGGCGAAGAACGTGGAATCGGCCGACGACCAACTTCAAGTCCAAGTCGACGAAGGAGGTAAGGCGACCGCCGCGCCGCTGCCGGCGCCGGGCTTTCAGGCCGACGATCGATCTGCAACAAACGAGCCGCGAGTCGAGCTGACGGCGGCCGACGACGATGCCAACGTTTGGCGACCGGCCCGACGGCCGCTGGTCCACGTGGCGGAGCGGGACGTTCGACCGTCGACGATGCTTGCCTCGATGGACAGTCATCCGGCTGGTGTCGCCTCGACGACTTCAATTTCAAATGGCAACGACTTGCCCAGACTGGCTGCCGAACTCCCGGCCGATGCGCGGTGGCCTGCAGTGCTTCAAGCGCTTGACCTGCGACTCTCGAACGAAGTCCTCAAGGAACCGTCGTCCTGGAACCTCTCGTCTTTGGCGGCCGAGGTGCAATCCGCCAAGACGACGTTTTCGACCGCCTCGGATTTGGCGGTTGCCGATCACTTATTGAACAAGATTCGGCGATTCCAACAAATCCAGAATTCGCAGAACGCTTTGGCGCATACCGCTGCCGCTTCGACCGGTTCGGCAAATCAAGTGCAAGCCGCTCCGCCGTCGATTCTCGGCTATGTCGGCCAACAACCGCTCTTGAATCAGCGTCCAACTGATCCCAGTGCGACGATCGACCCCGTAATCGCCGAGGCCACCAAGTTCGATGCTTACGGATGGCTCAGCGAGCTAGTGACCGATAATGGGTTGGGACAGACGATGTTCGCGTTGAAGGATGAAGACGGCAAGATTACGTCGTTGGTTTCGCCGGCGCCCGGGTTAAACCTCCACCGCTTTCTGAATGCAAAAATCGGCGTCGTCGGCCAAAAGGGCTTTCATCAGAAATTCAAGCTCGACCACGTCACCGCCGAACGCGTGGTACGGCTCGATTCGACGGTACAACGTTGAAATCGTGCCTCGGGCGTCAAGCCACACTCGCCGGCTCCAATCGATCTCGAAGGTGCAAGATCAATTCATTCAAATCGTGGTTCAGGCTGACTTCGACCTGGTTGCCGTCGGCCAGCCATTTGACTTGCACAATGTTCTTGTCAAATTCGTTTGCTCCGGCCACTACGGCGGCGGCAAAACCCTTGCGGTCGGCGTACTTGAATTGTTGGGCCACTTTTTTGGCATCCGGATAGATTTCGGTTCCAATGCCCGCAGCACGCAGTCTTGCGGCAATCCGTAGATAGTCTCCCAAACGACTTGTGTCGAACTGCACGATCAGAACTTGGGCGGGCGTGTGAATCGCGGGGAGCCGTCCAAGTTGCTCCATCGCCGCCAATAACCGATCCAAACCCAGCGAGGCCCCGATTCCTGGGAGTTGCTGCCGTGTGAACAATTCCGCCAGATTGTCGTACCGTCCGCCCGAACAAACGCTGCCGATGTTGGGAAGCTCGTCGAGAATCGTCTCGTAAATCATCCCCGTGTAGTAATCCAAACCGCGTGCGATCGACAAGTCGACGACAAAGCGGCTGGGATCGGCTTCGGCCGCAACGACGCCGCGAATCAATTGGCGAAGTTCGCTGACTCCCTGCAAACCCAGTTCGTTGCCGGAAAGCTCGTTCAGCGGTTCGCAAGATCTCCTCCCAGTCCGCCCCCGAGATCAATAGCAGTTGCAACAGCGTGTTGATCGCTGGGTCCGTTGCCGATGTTTGCCGTCGTAGTTCCTCGCCGACTCCAACAGCACCGATCCTGGCAAGCTTGTCGATCGCCCGCAACACCGGAACCGAAAAGTCTTGCAGATTGATCGCATGCAACATGCCGTTGAGAAGCTTGCGATTGTTGATCCGAATCTTGAACTGTTCAAATCCAATGGCGTGCATCAAGTCGTAGATCACCAGCGCCGTCTCGATGTCGGAGGCGATGGAAGTCGAGCCGATCGTATCGAAGTCACATTGCATGAATTCGCGGTAGCGGCCTGCCTGTGGGGACTCGCCGCGCCACACGGTCGCGATGTGATACCGCTTGAACGGCGTCCCCAATTCGTTGATGTGCTGGGCGACGAACCGCGCCAACGGTACGGTCAAATCGAATCGCATCGCCACGTCGCGGTCGCCCGGATCGCGAAATCGGTACATTTGGCGATCGGTCTCCTCGCCGCCTTTCCCCGCGAGAATCTCCGCATATTCCAAAGCGGGCGTGTCGATGGGAGCAAATCCGTACGAGCGATAGATGCGGCGGGCGGTGTCGCAAAGCGCTTCGCGAGGCATCATCCCCTGCGGCAAGAAGTCGCGGAAACCCTTGAGCGTTCGAGGTTCAATCAGCGATCGATTCATGGTCCCCTGCCGCAACACGCGGTCGATCAGATGATTGGCAAAAGCTTCGGCCGAGGACTTCGGAAATTTTCGTCACCCGGTTCAGTAAACATGGCGTCACAATAATCCTGAATCTGCTCCGACGTTTCAAAAAAACGCTCGTATACGTAATGATCTTCGTATTCACAGTTGTCCGTGGAGTACTCGCGACAAATCTCGGGCCGAGTCTCGTAAATGCCGCAACGATTGTCCGGCTGCAAATGTTTGCACGGCGTTTGCACCAACAAGTGCCATACGCCGTCTTCGACAAACACCGAAGCATACCCGTGCATCAGGTACCAACGAATGTACTGGAAGTCTTTCCGCGTCGTCGGTTTTTCGATCGGCAACGCGAAATAGCGGCAGCACTTGGCGGTACAGAACTCGCACAACACCTGGTGCGGAAGCAAATCCTGCCGTCGAGGCTTGGGGTTCAGTAGGGTGTCCATATCTTGTGAGTTGCACCGGTAAGCGTTCACGGGTTGCCAATGCGTTGCCCACGTTTTTAGGGGGTTAGGCACATCCGCCTTGGGCGGATTGAGCCAGACCCCGGCTCGTGAGCTGTTACGTTGCACCGTGTCGAATACGGCGGCGAAATCGCTGGCGACAACCGCGGGCCACCGCGACGATGGTCATCGATCGCAGTCGCTGCTCGATCACGCCGCGTCGAAGTTGGCTTGGCTGGACGGCATAACTTGTTAGCGGTTGCCTATCAGTCGCCGCCGTTATGCTATCTTGAGAACCTATCAGATAAGGCGGCAGCCGTACAACTGGTCACCCGCCGGAATGCTGGTAGATGCCGTAGCGAGCGTTCTCCCCGTAGGTCGGTCTGTCCCCAGACCGACACGATCACTGTAGGTCGGTCTGCCCCAAACCGACATCTTCGCAGACCGACACGTTTACTGTACATCGGTCTGTCCCAGACCGATATTATTACCGCAGCTTTCACAATCTTGCACAACAAGCGACCGCGGCAAGCGTCTCCGTCTCATGTCCCGTTAACAGCCCGTTGAAAAAGGTTCTGTCATTCCCGCGAAGGCCGGAATCCAACGGAAGTTAACTCTCGAAATGCTGGATTCACGCCTTCGCGGGAATGACGTTGGGTCCGATTGTTGAGATGAGTCGCTTTTCAACGGTCCGTCGGCCCTCTGCGGCAGTTGACGGACAATTGCCGTTGTTCAAACATGTTATTTCGCCGAACCTTTCTTGCAGATTACAAAGTGGCATCGGCCGCTGCAAATCGGCAGATTGGGCTCGGCAGGCGTGTGGATCGAGGTGGTTGGCCGTGGATGGTTGGATTTCCCGAGTGGCGGCGTTGACAACGGCGGTGATCGCTGAATTGGCCGCTTTGGTGTTGGTCGCCGCCACGATCGATTTGTTGGAGCAACTGAGTACGCGCCTGCTGGTGCGACGATTTGGTTGGTCGAGTTTGTTGGTGACTGGCTGGATCGGGACTCCGATTCATGAGTTGAGTCATCTGTTGGCGTGTATCGCGTTTGGGCACCGGATCGATCAAGTCGCCTTGTTTCGTCCAGATGCCAACAATGGCCAACTCGGCTTTGTGAGACATTCCTATCAGCGAGGGAACTGGTTTCAAGAGATTGGCAATTTATTCATCGCGGTGGCGCCGCTAATAGGCGGTTCGCTGACCATGCTGTTGCTGATCAAGCTCTGTTTTCCAAGCATTCAACTCTTTCCCAACAAAGACCTGATCCAACAGCACGCGGACGCAATTGACCTGAATCTGTTGGTCGGCACCGTTCGCGGAACTGGGTACTTCGCGGGAAATCTAATTCGCCAAATCGCGACCGTGGAGCACTTGCAGCGACTCGCGTTTTGGGCGTTCGTTTACATCGCCACCTGCATCGCCAGTCACATGGCGCCCAGCCGCAGCGACTATCGCTCGGCCGTTCGCGCCGTGCTGGTGCTGTCGGCTGTGTCGGTTTGCGTTGTGGCCTTGATCTGTATCGGAGCCGAATCAGCTCGAGCCGGACAATACGTGATGGCCTTCGCGTTTGGAATCACCATTTCGCTAGGGTTGATGGCGGTTGCGCTTTGCGTGGCCTCGACTTCAATCATTTTTGCAGTGACTGCGATTTGGGATGTGCTGGTTCGCAAGAATGGTTAGCGCAGTGTACTGAGCCGACTCGCTGATGGGCCACGGGCTCCGCCAGTGGCATAGACCGTCGATGGTTCGTAAACATTCCATGGCGAAGCCAGTGGCACTCAATCAGGAAACGAAGACTTGGCGAATGACTAATGCCAGTTGAAAGCGCTGGTTTCCCGCCTGCGCGGGAATGACGCGTGGCACGTGCTCATCGTCATTCCGGGCTGAGACCCGGAACCCAGTTCCACGGATGGAGGAGTTTGCACGTGCTCATCGTCATTCCGGGCTGAGACCCGGAACCCAGTTCCACGGATGGTGGAGTTTGGCTAGGCGTGGACGCTTGACGTACGGGTTGGTCGAGTCATACCGGATGGCCGGTTCCAGTTGTCTTGGCGGTAGCGGCGGTTCCTTTTGCAAGTGATTGTTTGGCCTGGCAAAAAAACATCGCCTCGGCAAGATTTCCTGTCGAATACCCGATTAACGAGTTAAGGGATGGACTCTCGCTTTCCTCCGGCGGGGAAAGGTTCGGTATGGATGCGATTTCAAATCGAAGCTTTTCGCGGGGGAGTGAGCATGGCTCAAAAACTGGTGCGTGTTGTGACTGCGCGGTGCGGACGGACAAATCAGAGTCCGTGAATTCGAGACCTTTGAACGGCTCGATCAATCGCATGAACAGATCGGCGTCGACGATTGCAGTACCGATTTGAGTCTTCGTGGCTTGCCTCTGTATCGAGGATTAGTCGGACCGATCGCCGAGGGAAAAGCGGTCGTCCGATACGAGTCACCTGAAATCTTCGAAATCATGACGAAGGAGTGGAGTCTGACGCACACTAAACGTCGCAGACGCAGACGGATCGAATCGACAGTCGATTGTGAATCGCCAACGGAGACAATCTGACCGGAGGTGGGGGAGCGGGGAATTCCATGTGGGACCGCCATCCTTGCCCGACCAATGACGGTCAGGAATGGGCGTCTACCTCGAATTGACCCACGACACAATTCCGTCTGGGATTTTTGAGACCGCTAGCGACCAATTCGCTTGATTTCGGCTCAAATCTGGCAAAAAGTTCTGCCAACGCTCCAAGAATGATCTTGTCGTGATCCGCTTCTTTTAATAAACGTACCGCCGCAAACCAACGACAGGCCAGACGCAAAGTTGGATTGCCTCTCGCAAAGAGAAGTTAAACCATTTGTGAGAGCTCGGTCTGACGAAATCGAGATGCGGGAACTCGATTTCGGCCCTCCCTCCTGGGTCAGAGCATTCAACTTGCCGAAACGTGGTTTCTGGGTCGACCATCTCGGCAAGCGTCGCACGACTGAGCTCGATACTGAGCACTGGACCTTCGGGTCCAGTGCTCAGGGAATCACGCGAAAGGGCGCTTGGCAACGAGCGCCCTTTCTTTTTTCTGGCGTTGAACGATGGAGCCGGGCGCCACTCGAATTCGATCCAAGATGATCTCGTCGGACGAGCATCCTGGGAGTACTCGTTCCGGGCAGAATGCCAGTATTCACAGCCCGTTTAAGAAATAGCGGAACGGCGCGAGCCGTCCGGTTGAGTTGGCATCCACACGGCGAATTACCGGGCGGCTCGCGCCACTCCGCTTCAATGGGTACTTGTTCACACGTTCTTCAACGGTCTGTCATGCGGTGACCCGATTCGACTTGGGTTCAAGCGAACCCTCCAATTGCAGCAAGCGGCGCTTCATGGCGACTCCGTCGATCGAAGAGAACCCGCCCAATGCACGACCGCTGGCGACGACTCGATGACAGGGAATCACCAACGGACAGCGATTGTGGGCCATCACCGACCCCACAGCTCGCGCAGCCGCCGGCGATCCTGCTCGCGCTGCAATTTCGCCGTACGAAGCCGTCCTCCCGTATCGTATCTTGCGCGTCGCCCGAACCACGCTCCGCTGAAACGGAGACATCCATTGGGTGTCGACGGCAACATCGTCGAAACAGACCGGCTGACCCGCACAATAATCCAGCAGCCGCTCGACCAGCCAGCGGCAGTCGCCGTCGCCTTCCGAGACGATTTCAGAGACTCCGTTTGCGACGTGTCCTTCCTCCGTCGTTTCAATAGCTGCCAGCAATCCAGCACGACTGGCATATCCAAACCACAGGCGTCTGAGGACTTGCTGAGAGTCCATCGACACTCCGATCCACCCCAACTCGCTGGAAAAACAACATTGCTTTATGTTTTCACCCATGTCGAAACGCCTATTCGCATCAGGTGCCGATTGGCGAATAGTCTAGCGCTTGGCCAATCCCAAAAGTAGGGGTGCCAAGTCGGCGTAGTGGGCAAATTTGAAATAAAACGGCTGCATCTATCGCCCTTGCTTGTTGGGCAGGGACTCGCCAACCTCCCGCAAATTAGCCCACTACCCAAGTCGGCCGCGCCTATCGGCATCCCTTGTCGGGCAGGGACTGCCCGACCGACAGCAAATTCGTCCACGACTTCGAAACCTTGCGGGTTTTAGCCAATGGCCTGGCTGGGTAGAATACGATTATCCAACGGAAATGGACAGAAATGGCCGATGAAACAGCGGGGGATGTTCCTCGAAGGCATCTTTTTCGACCGTTCCACTTTTGACGGAGGTATTTCTTTACCGAACCTGTGCGATCTCCCGCCGGTCGTTTCTAATCGTTCCCGGATTCACGTTTCGACCACTTACCTGCGAAATATGATGACAAAATACGATACGCTCAGCGACGATTTCTATGTCAACATCAATCTCAACACCGAAATGGAGCTAACGACTAGCCGCGATACTGTCCTGCATTACTTCGAGCAGCTACGCAAGAAATATCCCGCGATGTCGCATTTTTACACTCGTGACCGGGGTGACTTTGTTTTGGAGGAGGACAAGGAGAAAGGGTCGTATCGCTGGTCTTCGATCGAACCCCGCCGGATCTGCTCGGGTTACGTCAACCCGACTTCGATCGACGCCGCAGCCGAACAACACCTGTTTGTGCTGGACAACGTCCCGTTTGCGCTGTCGGTCAGTCCACTGGACTGTGAGTCGTTGAATTTCCTGGTCGGTTTTGACTACACGTACCGTGGGAACCAGAACCAGTTGATCGCTGAAGTGTTGGGCGTCCCACCGGCATTTGACCGGATGCTGGATATCCCGGGCAGCAATATGTTGACGTACGAGCCGACGATCCAGTTCTCGCTGGATGAAGACTGTCGCTTGCAGTGCCGGGTCAACGTCGAATCGCGAACCAGTGCCTACCAGGTTCGCAGTGGCGATTACCCGGAAGAGCAATTGAGCGTGTATGTCACGGCGCGCCGGTTCGGTAGCTTGAACGCCGGCGAAACGTACACGTCGGTGTGCCAGCAGCTTCAGGAGGTCTGTCTCCAAGTCACGGATAATTACGTCGTCGAAAACGTGTTGGTTCCGCTGCAACAAGCGATTTCGATCAATTAAGGCATCAACTCCCTAACGCCGAGATGCTTTTGAAGTCGTCTTTGAGCGACCGGTAAAGCTGTTGGTAGATGGGGAAGGCGCGATTGTAATAGTCTCGCGGTGGCCGGTTGACTTTGGTTTGCGAGACGACTTGGATCGTTGCTTGACAGGCTTGAGCGATGTTCTTGAACTCACCGGCACCGACTGCGGCCAACAGCGCGACCCCGTACGCGGGGCCTTGCTCGCAGTTGATGGTCACGGCTGGCTGATCGAACATATCGGCTTGAAGTTGCCGCCAGAAAGGACTCTTCGAACCGCCGCCCGAGACGCGAATTTGCCGGACCGGCACTTTCAGTTCGCGGATGATCTCCAGACTGTCCCGCATCGCCATTGTGACGCCTTCCATGATCGCGCGGGCCAGGTGGCCACGGGTGTGCTTGAGCGTCAATCCGACGAAACAGCCCCGCGCGTCTGGGTCGGCGTGCGGGGTCCGTTCTCCCGCCAAATAGGGGAGAAAGAACAAGCCCTCCGAGCCGAAGGGAACCGCCGCGGCCTCTGCGTGGATGGCACCGTACGGGTCCTTGTGCTTTGCCACAAGTTCGGGGCAGAGCCGCTCGAGAAACCATTGCATCGCCCCACCGCCGGTCAAGCTGACTCCCATCATATGCCACTTGCCGTCAACCGCGTGGCAGAACGTGTGTAGCCGCCCGGCGGGATCGATCGCAGGCTGGTCGCTGTGCACGAACATGATCCCCGAGGTCCCAATCGAGGTCGACAAGACGCCGCTGCTAACGACTCCCGTGCCGACGGCGTTCGCCGCGCAATCGCCTGCACCCCCGACAACCTTGCAGTCGGTCGTCAGGCCCATCGCCTTGGCCGCCTCGGTGGTTAGTGTGCCGGTAACTTCGTGCGATTCATAGCAACGGGCAAACAATTCCACGTCGAGTTCGAGCCGACGCAACAACTCGGTCGACCACTGGCGACGAGCAACATCCAACAACAACATTCCGCTGGCGTCGCTGACGTCGGTGGCGAACTGCCCCGTCATGCGCCGCCGGACGTCGTCCTTGGGAAGCAAGATCTTCCGGGTGCGATCGAATTTCTTGGGTTCGTGATTTCTCAGCCACAGGATTTTCGGCGCCGTAAAGCCGGTCAGGGCCGGATTGGCGACCATTTGTATCAGCCGTTCCCGTCCCCCTGCACGCTGTTCGATTTCGGCGCACTCGGCAGCGGTTCGTTGATCGTTCCACAAGATCGCGGGGCGGATGACCTTGTTCGCTCGGTCGAGAAAAACCGAGCCGTGCATTTGACCCGACAAGCCAATCGCCGAAACAGACGCTGGTTTGAGCTTGCCACGACGGACGACCGCACGGACGGTTTTGACTGTCGCCTCCCACCAATCATCAGGGTTTTGTTCGCTCCACAAGGGCCGTGGGTGGTACAGCGGATACTTGGCGTTCGCCTCGGCCAACAACTTTCCCGACGGGTCGATCAACACGGTCTTGGTGCCGCTGGTGCCCACGTCGATTCCAATGTAGTAG
Source organism: uncultured Planctomycetaceae bacterium (assembly GCA_963803365.1). Classification (GTDB taxonomy): domain Bacteria; phylum Planctomycetota; class Planctomycetia; order Pirellulales; family Pirellulaceae; genus JANMEB01. Next base: position 58,804 of record CAWDMH010000015.1, on the reverse strand, counting down.
CTCATCTCGGTGTCAATCCCAAACAGAAAAAAGTGGCTGAGCCAACATCGTAACAACGCCGCGGCGCGGGTAACAGTGGCGGGGCGACAACTGGTATAATCGAGGCGGGCCAGCACTACACGGCCTGAATTCACGACGACTTTTTTCGTTTCCAAGAATGCGATCCAGTCTATCACCGCCGATGCTCGGACTCTGTTATCTGAGATCAATTCGTGCCAAGTGCACGGCCCTGATTCTGTTGGCTTCGTTGTCGGTCCTGGTGGCGGGTTGCCGAGGCCGCGAATCGAACTCGTCCGAATCGGCCTCGAGAAATTCCAATCCGCCGACGGCGCCGCAGAAGCTCCGACTCATTTCGATCGACGACTCGTCGAAACTAGCCGACCAACTCGCCCGGCTTTGGTCAGCCGAGCGCGGCGGAGAAGTCGCTGTCGAGTATTTGGACTCGGCAAAGCTTGAAGAAAATTCCGACCCGCTGAAGCAGGCCGATGTATTCCTGTACCCAAGTTTGTTGTCGGGGCAACTTTCGGCGACAGGTCTGTTGCAGACTCTCGATCGGAGTTCCGGTTTCGGTGAAAGCTTCGACCAAAATGTCTTGTTGCCGTTGGACCGTTTCACAGTGGTTCAGGACGGCGAGGCGGTCGTCGCGGTGTCGCTGGGAACTCCGTTGCTGATGCTCGTATGGCGGACCGATGTGTTGGACGCATTGGAATTACAACCTCCCAAGACCTGGCAGGAGTATGCCAGGGTCGCCCAGAAAATCCACGATTCGGCCCAGCAGTTGAAATCAAAAGACCCGCCCTTGCCGACAGAAGTATGCGAGCCTTGGAGCGGTCGTTGGTCGATCGAGATGCTGTTGAACCGCGCGCTCTCCCGATCGGCGATCCGCGGGCGCTTGTCCAGTTTCTTCGACGTGACAAGTCTGGATGCGTTGATCGACACGCCGCCTTTCGTCTCGGCTTTGGATGATATGCTCGCGCTCAAGCCCTTTCTGACCGACGAGGCGCAGACGCCGACCGAGTGTTATCAGCGTGTCGTCGAAGGCCGAGCGGCGGTGGCAGTTACGATCGTCACATCGCAACCCGACGTGGCGGACGCGGTGACACCGTTGCCGATTGCCGTGGGACCGTTGCCGCTGGCGGGGCGTTGGTACGACTATCGCAATTCAGCGTGGAAGGACGACAACAACGTCGACATCAGCCGCGTGGTAGTCGTTCCCGTAACGGGCCGGTTAATGTCGATGAGCAAACAGTGCCTCCACGTCCGCTCTGCGATGCGGATGCTCAATTGGTTGTGTACCAAGGAGGTCCATCGGCAACTCGCGACGACGATGGTGGAATCGGCGCCGATTCTAGCGACGGAACTGGACCAGCCATACGACTGGGTCAATCCGCAGTTGCCGCGTTCGGCCGCCGAGCAGATGGTCGACGTGACCGAAGAGTACCAGCGGCGTGCCTTGGCGATCAGCAACCTCCGGTTGCCGCATCGGCGCGAGTATGTTGCGGCCTTGCAAGCGGCGGTCGAGGCGGCGTTGGACGGCTCCCAGACTCCAGCCGACGCATTGGCCCAATGCGCGGCAAAGTGGAATGAATTGACCGACAAATTTGGCCGCGACGCGATGCGACAGCAATTTCAGAAGAATGTCGGGATCAAGTATTGACGGGCATCGTGAAATGTCAACGCAATCGATAGATTCGTAGGCTACAGCGCAGCGTTTCCAGTCGTTTTTGTGTGGAAATGCTAGGTATTTGGGAAAAAAAGATTAAAATCGTTAGATCGCAACACGAGTCCATATGAATCGACCGAATTCCGAACTTGGCTACTGCTCGCAATGTCTGGCCAACGTCCAGCATGTGCGGTCGGCGCGGTCGAGAACAGGCAGGACGCTTTCCTGGATGACCTTGGGACTGAGCCGCTGGCTGAGTATCGGCCCGTGGTATTGCGTTTCTTGCGGCAAACGCAGTTTGTTGTTCCCACCGTTTCGCCGCGATCAAGTCGTTTACGATCCCGAACGGTCGTCGACACGGAATCAGCCGCTGCGGGAAATCGAACGGGTCGGAAACTTTATCGATGCTCAAGTCGACCTGGTAAATCGGGCCAGCCGAACGCGGAATTACAGCCCACGCTATCGCGACGCAGTGGTCGAATCAATTTTGTCCGGCGATGTCCAGTTTAGCGAGATTCGTAAGAAGCTGGATATTTCCGAACTCGATCTGCAAGACTGGATCGCGCGGTACCACGTTTCGAAAGTCGGCGGAGGTCAGGATGCCGCCGGCGCCGAAACTGGGGTGCTGGACGGCCAAGTCATCGACGACTCGCTGACGGATGTGGCGCCCGTCGACGCCGAGTCTCCGCGACGCGTACCCAAATAGCCGCGGTGATTAGACGGCGCGAAGGGATTGGGTTTCCCATGTCTGATTATTTACTTCGCAGAATTCGTTCCGAAGACAACGCGGATGTTGCGCGGATCATTCGGACGGTGATGACGGAATTTGGCGCGGTGGGCAAAGGCTATTCGATCGAGGACCCAGAGGTCGACGCGATGTTCGAAGCCTACCAGGTTCCGGGAGCGGCGTTCTATGTGATCGATCGCTCGAACCGTGTTGTGGGTTGCGGTGGCATCGGCCCACTGGTCGGCGGCGATCCAGAAACTTGCGAACTCAAGAAGATGTACTACCTGCCGGAAGTCCGCGGTCAGGGGCTGGGGAGAAAACTGGTCGAGCGGCTGTTTGTCGACGCTGCGCGGTTGGGGTACAAGCGAGTTTATTTAGAGACACTCGCACGCATGGAATCGGCCAATCGCCTGTACGCCAAACTGGGATTCCGACCCGTGCCACAAAACCTGGGAAATACAGGGCATTGCCGTTGCGACCTTTATTATGTCAAGGAGCTTGAGGAAGTCCGAAGCGAAGTCACTTGAGGGGTCGGATCGTTCGTAACCGAGCTACGACCCGCGAACCAGTCATCGACGCGGTTTGTAGTGGGGTCGTTTGCTGGAGGTCGGCCAGTCTCTTCCCGACATATGACGGCCAACGATGGACGTCCCACGTGAGATTCCCACACTACCGCGCGGTTTGCCTTCGCTTTGAACTCGACATCATGTTTGCCTACATCGTCTGTTGTCAGTTTGCCCCCGGCGCCGAAGCGGTCGCGGATCGTTGGCTGGAGTGGCTTGGAGACCGCCATTTGCAGGATGTGCTCGATTGCGGCGCTCAATCGGTCGAAGTGATCGAGTTCGATGGCCCCACCCGATCGTTCGAAATCCACTATCGGTTTGCGGATCGAGCGGCCTACGACCGCTATGTCGACGAGCATGCACCGCGGTTGCGAGCCGAGGGGCTGTCGTTGTTTCCGCTGGAGCAGGGTTTGGCGTACAGTCGTCGGAATGGAGAAGTTCGAATAAAGCGGCCGTGATGGTTGATTGGCGTTTGCCGTCGCTGCCAATGTGCTACTTCAGCTCGCCGGATTCTTGAGCGAGTGAGATCGAAAACTGTTGGGCGATCTGGTTGGCTTCGTCGGCTCGATCCAAGCGTTGCAGGACGGCGATCAAAGCAGTTGCGGACTTTCTCGCCTCGGGACTCGCACCGCCGATCAAGTTGGTTTGAACGGTTAACGCATGACGGAGCACGGATTCGGCTTCGGTGAACTTTTTTTGAAAGCCTAGGTTCATTCCCAGGCGATAGGCATAGGCGGCGTATTCGGGATTGAGGTCGCCGGAGCTTGCATCGATCGAGTCGAGAACTTGTTGCAGAAGTTCGGCGGCGTGGGAGAAGTCCTTCTGCACGGTGAAAATGCTCGCCAGCCGCGATCGCGCTTCCTGGACGATGGCCGAGGCGATTTCCGCCTTGTCGTTCATCTGCAAGATCGCTTCGTATTTCTGCCGAGCCGTTTGCCAGTCTTGTTGGTCTATGTAGACGGCGGCTTGATTGAGAACGCATTCGGCGACCAATGAAAGGTTTTCGCCGGCCAGGCCCCGACGAATCGATTCGGCTTCGGCCAGCGCCGCAAGGGATTCGTCAAAACGCCCCTCGGCGTGCAGGGCGACGCCCAAGTCATTGGCCCGCCGCGCCACCGCCAAGTCGCGTTGGCCGTACAGTTGTTTCGCCATTCGCAGCGACTCGTCCAAGTACACCACGGCTCGGCCGTTGTGGCCGCGCCGATGCTCGATCGATCCGAGATCGAATAAGGCCGATTCCAAGTCGGGATGGGATGCGGTGTAGACCTGGTGCGCTTTGTCGACATAGTCCTGAAGTTCGTCAAACGCAGCGTCCAGGTCATTGAGTCGTAGCGCGAGCTGGGCGGCCTTCAGTTGCAGGCTGAGCGGTACGCTGCCAAGCGGCCCGAACAACTGTCGAGCCAACGGCTTCGCTTGTTTGACCAGCCCCAGAGCATTTCGAAGGGCCCCGGTCATCGCCTGCCGCTCGGCTTGCTGGTCCAATTTCAATAGTTCGCTGTACCGCTGGAGGTCCTGTGCGGTCATCGCCGCCAGGGTCTGATCGGTCGTCATCGCCATGTCACAGTTAACGACTTGCCAATGATGTTCATCGTGGACCGAGACGAGCTTCTGGCGAATTCTTTGCCACTGGCTCGCGGCTTCGGCGAATTGGCTGCCGGTTTCGGCGTCGTGTGCAGTCTTGATCAAACTCGCCAGGTCCTTATCCCACGAGATGTTGTCATACGTCGACGGTGATTCGTGAGTGACGACTCGCGAATCCGGTGGCGATGTTGCCTCGACTGCTGACGCAGTTGACTGTGCACGATCGTTGGTGGGCGACGATTCGGCGTTTGAGTTGGTCCTTCGGCCGCAACCGGCGAGAACCAGCGACATCACGACCACGCTGCCGATGCGCTTCATTTCGACCTCCTGCGAGTTGGGCGGCGCAAGTAGCCGCAACGATGCGAGAGGCCGGATCATAGGTGCAACCGTAGTTCGGGGGCAATGCGATTTCTTCGCTTGCCAGCATCCCCGCATGCCTTGGCAGACCGAACACAAATGCAGTCCCTCGTCGCGGCGGTTTGTGATCGGCAACTTGGGGATAGGATGTTGGGTCGGCTGGGTGAACACGTTGAAGTCGCCTAAGAGGATCGCACGCAAAATAACTTCGCTTAAAATCCTCTATCTCACGGGAGCGGTACGGTGAGGGTCAACAAAACCGGGAAGTAATTTCCGTGCGATCGCAATGGAGTTCCTCCAACGTGCCGAGTAAACTCTGCCGAATCCGCCCTGTCCCGGGCTCGCTGCTTTCGAGCTTTCGGCCTGGCGTTGGAAAATCCGAGTTGGTCGCCCGGAATTTCCGTGACAAAACGACAGCCACGACGATAACCAAATTGAGACAGTTGATTTCAAAATGAAGACAACTTGAATCATTTGCGACGTGGATCAAAGTGGGAAAACCGAAGAAAAATCATGCGAAAGCAGCCGTTTTCACAACTTAATCGCGTCAAGTTTTCTGCGTCCCGGGTTTTGGGAACGCAATTTGCCTAATAATCTTGCGACTCGCGCGAACTACTCACATAAACGCCGGGTCTAAGATTGCGAGGGAGGCCCAACGATGAACGAAAAAGAAGCCACATCCTTCAACGCCGCGCCACTACGAATCGAAGATATCGTACGCAACCGAATCTCGGACGAATTCGATTTGACCGAAGTCCAGTTGGAACGGTTCGCGCTTTGGTTGGACGCAGAGTTGTGTGTACTCGAAGAATCGTTTGAGGCGTTCGTCACTCCGAATTCGTTGCGGAAGAGTTTTGGGAGATAATCGCGCGGCGAATTCACCCGCCAGGTACTGCCGAAAGATCACCCTACTGCTGCGTTACAGCTAATAATTTAGGGTTGGATCACGAATAATGGCTGTAGGTCGGTCAGTCTCGGACCGACGAACAAATGGCTAAAGATGTAGCCGCCCCTTGTCCAACGCCCGGATTACACGTTTTGGGTAGTGGGGTCATCTTCTGTAGGTCGGTCAGTCTCTGACCGACACATGACGACCAAGGATGGCCGGCCCACATGGAACTCCCCCACGTTTTTGGGCCAAATTGACAGTCAAGCCGCCGAAAGTTATCGTGGCACGACATACGCAATAAGACTGTAATCCCAATTCGTGTTTCAGACGAGCGTAAACCGGCGCGGGGGAGAATAGTCGAATCGGAGCGCACCGCGAGACGGTGTTGGACGATGGCTCAAACCTTCCCATTGGAATTCGAGACCGAAGCCCGAATCAATCTCATTCGGTCTGCTTCGATCATCGTCTTGTATGGCGTCCATTTGGTGAACTACTTGTCCGGCGGATTGGCGGCAGCGCTGGACGTTAACAACGCCGAGATATTGGCGCGCCAGATTCATATTGGCGTGACTGCCATCGTCTTGGGCTGGCTTATGGTTTCTTTTGGCGTGTATTTGGCATTGGCCCAGCGCCTCCCGGTTCGCCACATCGGTTCGATTTCTACGGCTTTCGACATCGTCTATTTGACCGGGGCTTTGATCATTTCGACGGGTCCGCGAGGGCCGTTGGTCGTCGGTTATTTCTTGATCATTATGCTTTCGGGATTGCGGCATCGGTTAGCCCTAGTCTGGTGGACATCGGCGGGGAGCATTTCGGGATACTTGGTCGTGCTGGCGTTTGCCAAGTGGCCCAGCGGATGGTTTCGAACTTTGGGAATTGAGTCCGTCCCTCGTTATCATCAGATCATGATTGTCATGGCGCTGATCATTGCGGGGGTGATCGCCGGCCAGTCCGTTCGACGATTCTTGACCCTTTCGCGAGTTCGATGAGTTCCAAGTTTCCAATCGACGACGACCGGTTTGAGGCCAAGAACACCGGAGTGATCTTTGGTCTTGCGGGGATGTTGGCGATTGTCGCCATGATCGCTGTGGTGGCGGCGTTGTTTGTGATTGCTCCCGGGCTGGGGATTTTGGTGGCGATTTTTGCGTTGCCGCCCACGATCCGGACCATACTATTATTCCAGAAGCGCAGGCGGGACTTTCCAGACGAATCGATTTCGTTCGACAAGAAAATGACGCTGTTCATGGTATCGGCCGGTGTGACTTGGATCGTGGTAGCCGCCATGAGCGCTGGGTCATTGTTGATTTTTTTCGCGACGCTGATGGCGATTTGTACGGCGGCCGGAACCCAAAGCCGCGTGTTGGCGTTATCCTTCGGGGGCATCGTCGCCATCACGGGCTTGATCATCTTATTTGTTCCGATTCGGATCTGGATCCGCGATCGCTGGCGGGCTGATACGACCCGAAAAAACCTGTAATCGCGGTCAACCCCTTTTTGCATCAGGCTGTATGGCAGAACCCTTGATCTTCTCGGATGAAAGTTCGCCGTTGGAACCCGATTCCAGGGACGATCGTGAAGCGGGCATCGTTTATCTCGGCGCACGCTGTGGGCCCAACGTGTCGCCCGTATTTGGTCTGCGAAGCGTGTTTCTGTTGATGACGTTGATTGCCGTCATTATGGCGATCACCATGGCGGCACCCGGACTCGGTATTTTTTTGGGCTTGGTGGCAATGCCACCTTATGTTCGCACGGCGCTGGTGTTGCAAAGACGGAGGGCGTTCTATTCGAGGGAACAGCTTTCCGGATGGCACGTGGTCGCGTTGTTTTGTGGATCGATGCTTTTGACGGTGAGCGCATTGATCGTCTGTTGTTTTGGGACTTGCGTCGGTTGCGCCGTCGTCGGTGAAATGACGTATGGCCTGACCCAGGAGGGACCCGTTGCCATGACCTTTGGATTGATCGCTGGCGGCTCGGTATTGATAAGTCTGGTCGTCCTATTTGGCCGATTGGCTCGACAACGCTGGAAAACGGATGTCCGCCGGCCTTGGATATTCGGAAAAGAGAATTAACTCGATCATGGCGCAACTCAGAGATCATCGGTTTTTGGGAACGACACAGAGTCTTTGTCCCAGTTGCCTGGATGTCGTAGCCGTGAAGATCATCGCTCGAGAGGGGCGCGTCTACTTTCGCAAATTCTGTCCGCGACACGGACTGCGCGACGATTTCGTGTTGTCCGACGAGCGATATTTCGACCTGGATCAACACACGGTACCGGGGCGATTGCCGGAAGCCTTTGGCCTCAACCCGCGTCGCGGTTGTCCTTACGATTGCGGGCTGTGCAGCGAGCACGAGCAACATACTTGTATCGCCCTGCTGGAAATCACATCGGCCTGCAATTTGGAGTGCCCGGTCTGTTTCGCCAGCAGCGGGCCGGGCGGTCATCATTTGACGGTTGAACAATGCCGGCGCGCGATCGATCGGCTGGTGCTCGTCGAAGGCGAGCCGGAGATTCTGCAGCTCTCCGGCGGTGAACCGACGATTCATCCACAGTTTGTCGAGATACTCGATTACGCATGGCGACAACCGATCGACCTGGTGATGATCAACACGAACGGCTTGCGACTGGCCAACGATCGGGGTCTGGCCGCAGCGATCGCCGAGCGACGCGACCGAACTCAGATCTACCTACAGTTTGACAGTCTGCGTGATTCGACCTACCTGCGACTTCGCGGCCAGTCGGTGCTGGACGCCAAGCAGCGTGCGATCGAGCGCTGCGGCGAGTACGGAATCAATGTGACGCTGGTCGTGACGCTCGAAGCCGATGAAAACCTGGATCAAGTTGGTGCGCTCATCGATTTTGCCGCTGCGCGGCCTTGGATCACGGGCGTCAGCTTTCAACCAACGACGTACGTCGGCCGCTGCGTCATGCCGGACTCGTTGGAACGGCGAGTGACGTTTGCGGACGTTTTGCACGCCGCCGAATCGCAAACCGCCGGCCGCTGGCGAGCTGATGATTTCTTTCCGGTGCCGTGTGGACATCCCAACGCCCATAGCCTGGCCTACGCCTATCGGCACGACGGTCAGACCATACCGTTGACGCGGATCCTCGATGTCAAGGGCAACCTGGACCTCTTGGCCAACGGCATCAGTTTGACTCGCCGCAGTGCCCGCGAGGTGATCCGACGGTTTATGGAGCGGCAGGTCTGTGGTCCGGACTGCGGTTGCGGTTCTGCCTTTCCAAACGGTCAACCGGGCGATTCGCTCGTTAACATTTCGCCGCGCGCGAACGATGGACCATCGGCGGTGTACGGCCCGACGCCGAATGGCCGGAGCGCGACGTCGAACCTCAACGACGACGGATCTGCGTCGCGGCTGATTTCTGAATTTCTCGAACGGGCCATGACGGAAGATTTGTCCGCCTCGGACGTCTTCCGGATAACGACGACCAGTTTCATGGACGCTTATAATTTCGACATTCGCCAGTTGATCCGGTCGTGCGTCCATCACATCCTCCCCAGTGGTCATCTGATTCCTTTTGATGCTTACAACATCTTGTACCGCACGGGCGCGGTACCGCTGCCAGAGCTTGGCGACGTTGTGCGGCGAAGGGAGCCCGACGCGTGCAAAGTGGGTGTGTTGTGAACGTGGGTCATGGACTGTTAATGGTCTTGGCGGTCATCATTGGCGCTGCGATTGGGTCTCGAACCGCGCGGTCGCTGTCGATATCCCAATGGCAGCGGGTCGGCTTGTTGCTCGGCGCGTTTATGGGGGCGATGGTGGGAGCGAAACTCCCGTTCGCTTTTTCGGACTGGAAAGCGCTGGTCAGCGGGGCGGCTTGGTTTTCCAGCGGCAAGACGATTCTGACTGGGATTGTCGGCGGCTATTTTGGTGTCGAGATCGCCAAGTGGTGCATGGACATCAAGATTCGGACCGGCGATTCATTCGTACTTCCGGTGTCGGCCGCGATCGCCATAGGCCGGATTGGTTGTTTTGTCGGCGGGTGCTGCTACGGCACGCCAACCCAATTGCCTTGGGGCGTCGTATTCAGCGCAGCCGACAACCTGCCGCGCCATCCGACTCAGTTGTATGAATCGTTGTTTCACGCCTCGATGTTCATCGTGTTTTGGCGTCTGGGTGCCACGAATTGGTTTCGCGGGCAGCGAATCAAGCTGTATATCATCGTGTACGCTGTGTATCGGTTTTTCAGCGAATACATTCGCCCGGAGGCTAAAGTCATCGGTGGCTTGACGATTTACCAGATTGCCAGCTTGTCGATCATGGTGATCTTCATCACGCTGTGGATTCTGGACCGAAACCAACAGTCTCAGCGTGATCCGTCGATTGAATCGGCGGCCATCCAATCGTGAACGACGCGACGAATTATCAGGAAAGCAGGATTGCCACGGTCAAACTGTTCATCGCCATCGCGTCTTGGGTGACGATTGGCGGCGTTTTCGAACTTGTTTATCGGCCCTCGGTGATACGGTCCAACTCGGACCCAACACGATTTAATGTTTCAGGCGCCGAAGAGTATCTGCAGCGTCTGTTCGGCGATGAGCCAGTCCGGCCGGCCGGTTCCGATGCCAATCGGGAAGTTCGCGGTCGATTGGTGGCCGAATTGAAGTCGCTGGGTTTCGAAGTGCAACTTCAATCGACAACGGCTCAAGTCCAGAATTCCAAGTGGCCGGCGTACAACGGTCAAACCGTGCCTGTGGTCAACGTGTTGGCGCGAAAGCCGGGCAGGGACCACGCGCCACGCGGTACTTTTGGCATGCCATTACGATTCGGTGCCGGCGGGTCCCGGGATTTGCGACGACGGTTTCGGCGTCGCCACGTGTCTGCAAATCGCTCACCAAGTCGCCGCCGGCCCGTTGCCGCGCGACTTGATTCTGTTGTTTTCCGACGGCGAAGAATTCGTCTTGTTGGGATCGACGCGGTTTGTGGCCGAGCATCCTTGGGCGCGCGACGTCGCCTTCGCTGTGAACTTGGAAGCTCGCGGGACTTCCGGGCCGGTGTTGCTGTTTGAAACCGGGACCGATAGCCGCTGGTTGATTCCGCTGTTTGCGCAGATTGGCGGTAAGAAGTTTACTTCGTCGTTGTTCTTTGAGATTTATCGTTTTCTGCCGAACAACACCGATTTCACGCGGTTCAAGGCAGCCGGAATGCAAGGCTACAACCTGGCGTTTATCGGCAACGTTTTGAACTACCATACGGTGCGCGACAACTTTGAAAACGCCGATGGTGGCAGCCTGCAACACATGGGTGATATTACGTGGCAATTGTTTCAACGGCTCGAACAGGCGTCTGAAACAGGCTTGCCGACCGGTCGCGTCGTTTATTGTGATGTGTTCGGTGCCGTCGTGTTGTGGTGGCCCGAACGATGGTCGGTTCCCGTGGCTGTCGCCTCGCTGCTGATCATCGCCGGGTCGGGAGTCGGGTCAGTGAATCGTCGCCAACTAGTTATGGCGTTGCGCGACACTGGGAGGAATGATCGCCGTCGCAGTTGGTTTGACGCTGATGTATCAACTGTTCAAGATTTTGGGCTTGTTCAATCCGCCTTGGCCCAAGGCAGCCTTGGCCGTCGAGTTGGCGTGCTTAGTTGCCGCGATCGGTGCAGGCTCATTGTTCGGCGCTCGAGGCGAAGGGCGCGAAATCGCAACATCGAACTGGTTCGCGGTCTGGATCGTTTGGGCGATGCTGGGCGTTCTGACTGCGGCGACGGTGCCAGGTGCGAGTTACTTGTTCGCGTTGCCCTGCGTTGCGGCCGCGATCGTGTCGGTGGTTCAAATCGCTACGCGGTTTCGAATCGGACTGCTGGACGTGTTTCCGGCCATCGTTGCGGGCTGCTTCTTCCTGCCGATGGAGCGATTGTTTTATGATGCCGTCGGCTTTGGGATGCCGCTTGCACTGGTGGTCCGCTTGACGCTAATTGCCAGCATGCTGTGGCCCCTGTCGACGAGTATCGGGAGCGTGAACCGGCGTTGGCTGGTCGGCAGTTGCGCGGCCGGGAGTATCATCTCGACGTTGGTGACCATTATTGCCAACCGTTAACAGATTGTTGAACATTGTGCGCACGAGTGTTTATTAAAGCGGAGCGGCGCAAGCCGCCCGGTAAGGATCGCACGCAAAATAACTTCCCGGTTTTGTTGACCCCTCACCTAACCTCTCCCGGAAGGGCGAGGATTTAGGGCGAAGTTATTTTGCGTGCGATCCTAATTCACCGTGTGGAAGCCAACGCAACCGGACGGCTCGCGCCGTTTCGCTACTTTTTCAACGGGCTGCTTACCAGTCGTTGCAACCAAGTTGTTCGATTGGGTCCAGTGCACGATGAATTCATTCGCATGCGGCGATCCGCGCTGGATTTGCGTGGCGCTGAGACCAATACGTTCCTAAACGCACAAACGTTTGGGAATCGGTCGAAAAGGCTGCTGAGATCGCTACATTTCGGTGAATTCGATTGAATCGGCGGGACTGTGCTATTGCCGTTTGTTAATAGGGGTTTTAATATTGAGGCCAATCGGTCAGCTTCACGAAGACGTTTAATTGAAGTCGGTCGAGGTCATCTTCGGAGATCAACTTTTACTCAAGGACAAGTTATGAATAAGGCACTGTTTGGTTTGATTACCGTCGTCGCCTTTGTGGCGATTGGAGTTTTGGTCTACAATCGGGCCGTCCAGAACGCGGGGCCCAACGATAAGACGAACGCTGGCAACTCGATTAGCACCGTGACGGCCAAGACAGGCTCGTGCTGCGATTCGCCGATGGCTGAAGGAAAGGCCTCGTGTTGCAGCGAGACGGGAAGTTGCTGCCCGGCCAGCAAGGCGGCCGCGATCATGACCAGCGCCGACGGCGCATGCCCAGCTTGCAAGGCCGCTGGAACCGAATGCACCGAGAAGTGCGATTCTTGCCCGGCCGGTGGTACTTGTCCGTACGCTGGCAAAAGCAGCGAAGCGACGACCACGGAAGCCACGACCACCACGTCGAAGTCCGACGATTCGTCGAACTAGGCGCCTTGTATTTCGATCCACGCAAAAAAAAACCGCCCGGTCAACCCGGGCGTTTTTTGTTTGACCAAAGAAACGGCGTTAGCTCTTCTTTCGAATCACCCAACCCGAAGTCGCTCCGTTGGAGGCGCCGGAGTATTCGTGCTTGGTCCCTCCCAAGTCCCAGGAGAACGGGACATGGGCGGCTCTATATTGAAAGACCTGGCCGATGCTGAACGGGGTGATATGGACGTTCCCATCCCACGGGTCGCACACGCTCGCGTATTTTTGCGAGCCAAGTTGATTGACGGTATCGACCATAACGAAATGCGCACCACCGCCGCCCCAGCCGACGTGCAAAATAATCGGTGTTCGTGGTCGAAGTTGGTTCATCGCCCAAGCCGTTGGCGCCAACGGACCGGCCAGCAAGCTCACGCCGGGCACTTCCGACCCCAGCGAATCGACAATCGCTTGCGAGACGCCCGCGGCGCCGACATTGACGCATTCCCAAAGTCCGACTCCCAACTTGCTAAGCGCGGTCGCCAAGGGTAAACCGTTTGAGTATTGACTGCCGTCGTAGGGGGATCCGGTGATCGCCGAATACTGTTTGTAGATCTCTTTTTCGCGATGGATCGCCTCTCCCATCCCGAGTTTGTTGATTTTGAATACGGTCATCATCACGCAGGCGATTCCGCAAGAATTCGCCGCCTCTTGAGCGTAACAAAGATGCACGTCGCCAAATCGCGTAAATCGTGTAAACCAGGCCATTTCGCTTCTCCAGTTTGTTAACGCAATAAAAATATCGATCGATAAAACTTTAGGATCGCGCGCGACATGACTTCACCCTAAATCCTCTCCCGCACGTGAGTGGTCCGGTGAGCGTCAACGAAATCGGGACGTTACTTGTCGGGCGATGCTAATCGGATTTACGAACGAATTCGGTTTTTGTTGCACGATTTGTCAATGTGCCTCCAGCCAGTTCTTGCCGGTACCGGTTTCGACGACGATGGAAACTCGCATTGGCAGCGCGGTTTTCATACATTCGACGATCAGCGGGACTGCCGTTTCTTCCTCGCTGCGATGCAAGTCGAAGACGATTTCGTCGTGAACCGTCAGCAGCATTTTGGTCTGGTACGAGCCTTCCTTCAACGCTCGATGGACTTTGATCATCGCTAGCTTCAACAGGTCGGCGGCAGTTCCTTGCAACGGGCTGTTCATCGCCAATCGTTCGGCCGCGCTGCGCAACGTGAAATTGCGCGAGTTGATGTCGCGAATGTATCGGCGTCGGCCAGTCGCGGTTTGCACAAAGCCCTTTTCGCGGCAAGCTTCGATCGTGCGATCGATGTATTCGCGCACGGCGGGATACTTCTCGAAATAGTTTTGGATCAAGTCGTTGGCTTCGGCCCGGGGAATGTTGAGCCGTTGCTGCAATCCGAACGCAGAGATGCCGTAGATAATCCCGAAGTTCACCGCTTTAGCCTTGTCGCGCATATCCCGCGTCACTTGATCCGGCTCGACTTTGAAGACCTTGGCCGCCGTTACGGCGTGGATGTCAATGCCTTGACTGAAGGCGTCGATCATGGCGGCATCACCGCTCAGTTCGGCCATGATTCTTAATTCGATCTGCGAATAGTCGGCGCTCAGAATCAAGTAGTCATCGTCACGTGGCACGAACGCCGCGCGGATTTCACGTCCTCGCTCCTTGCGGACTGGAATCGTCTGCAAATTTGGATCGTTGGACTGGATGCGCCCCGTGGCGGTCCAAATCTGATTGTAGTGCGTGTGCAAGCGGCCGGTGTCGGGATGGACGTAACCGGGAAGCTGATCGACGTAGACCGACTTTAGCTTCACGGCGTTGCGGTATTCGAGAACGTCTTGCACGATTTTGTTTTTCGGCGCCAGCCGCAACAATTCGGCTTCGCGCGTCGAATGTTGTCCGGTGGCCGTCTTCTTGGGACGATCCACTAGTTGCATTTCGTCGTACAGCACCACGCCAAGCTGTTTGGGTGAGTCAATGTTGAACCGATGGCCTGCGGCGTCGTAGATCGCCTGTTCGAGTTCACTGATTTCGCGCTCCAAGACCTTCGAATAAGCTTCGATGGCGTCGACATCCAGCCGAATGCCCTCAAACTCCATGTCGACCAGCACCGGGACCAGCGGGCATTCGACTTCGTTGCACACGCGGGCCACTCCTTGCGATTCGATTTCGCCGCGCAGTACGTTGGCCAGACGAAGCGTCACATCGGCGTCCTCGCAAGCGTACTCGGCCAACTGGTCCAGCGGCACATCCCGCATGTTTCGCTGGTCAGGGCCCTTCGGACCAATCAGTTGCGTGATGGGGATTGGATGGTAGCCGAGATAGAGTTTGGCCAGGTCATCCAGTTTCTGGTTCATCTCGGGTTCCTTCATCGAGTGTGCCAACATCGTGTCAAACAAAGGGCCGTTGACTTCGAAGCCGAGCCATTTGAGCAAGGTCAAATCGTATTTGAGGTTGTGGCCGACTTTTTCGATGTTCGGGTTTTCCAAGACCGGCCGGAACTCCTCCAAGATCGCTTGCGAGTCCGCACGTTCTTCCGGACAAACGACGAAATAAGCCTTCCCCGGATCATTGCAGAACGAAATCCCCAGCGGAGCCGCTTCGCGAGGATTCAAGCCGGTGGTCTCGGTGTCGAGACAAATCGAATCGCACGCCAACAGTGTCTTGATCAACTCAGAACGTTCTTCCGGCGAACGGACGATCTGGTAGTCGTGTTCGATTTGGTGAAGTTGTTTCTCGTCTACCGGTTCGTCGAACAAGCGAGCTTGAATTTCCTTTTCCCGCTTCTCTCGGATGACCGCCGAACGCACCGCTGCCGACGAAAAGGACTTGCCGAATATCCTTTGGCCGAGCGTGTCGAATTCCAACTCCATAAAGAGCTGGCGAAGTTCCGTTTCGTCGTACGGCTGGCAGGCGAGTTGCTCGAAGGGGATCGACAGCGGCGCGTCGGTGTGGATCGTGACCAGCTTCTTCGACAACCGGGCCAGCTCTTGATTCGATTCGATCTTTGTTCGCTGGGCTCCCTTGAGCCGTTCGGCACCTTCGAGCAAGTGTTCCAACGAATCGAATTCGGCGATCAATTTTTGCGCAGTCTTTTCGCCGATGCCCGGCACGCCCGGGATATTGTCGCTCGAATCGCCCATTAGCCCGAGAATGTCGACGACCTGGCCGATTCGCTTGATCTGCCATTTGTCGAGAACTTTAGGAACGTCAAAGACTTCGAACTGCGAGCCTTGGCGGCCAGGTTTGAGTACGACAACGTGCTCGGTGACAAGTTGATCGAAATCCTTATCGGGAGTGACCATCCAGACGTGAAAGCCTTCGGACTCGGCCCGATGGGCAAGCGTGCCGATAATGTCGTCTGCCTCGAAGCCGGGCACCTCGAGGACAGGAACACGCAGGGCGGCTCATTAACCGTTTCACCAGCGGCAACTGCGTGCCAATATCTTCCGGCAGGGCGTCGCGCTGTGCCTTGTACTGCGGAAATTCTTTGTGTCGATCGGTGGGTTCCTCAGTGTCGAAGGCGATCGCCAGGTGCGTGGGCTGCCAGGTCTTTTGCAAGTCGAAAAATGTGTTTGCCATTCCGAATACCGCCGACGTGCAAACGCCGCCAGACGTATACCGCGGACTGCGAATGAGTGCGAAATGAGCGCGATAGACCAGCGCCATTCCGTCCAGCAGAAGCAATCGCTTCTTCGCATCTTGTGAAAACAATGACATGGGCGACTCCGCAATTTGGCGATCTTCTCCAGTGTTCTAATCGATTGTCAGGCTCGATACCAGCATTCGCTTTCTGCGTTGGGTGGTGGGGTCATTTCCTGTAGGTCGGGCGGTCTCTGCCCGATCTATGACGGTCAAGGACGGCCGTCCCCTGTGGAATGCCCCCACTACCCGTCGTTCCGGCAAGTTGTCAGCGCCCGCGGCAACCTATACACTCATGTTTTGACGACGAGCTTTTCAACGCAAATGGAAGGGTATCGCTATGAAGTCCATAGTCCGTTTTTGTGCGGCGATCACATTCGCTGCCTCCGTGGTTGCCGTCTGCCGTTCGTCCATCGCCGACGAAGGGATGTGGCTGTTCAATAACTTGCCGGTCAAATACTTGAAGAACAAATACGGCTTCGAACCGGATGCCGCCTGGGCGGATCAATTGATGAAGTCCTGCGTGCGGTTCAACAACGGTGGTTCGGCGTCGTTCGTTTCCAGCACCGGCCTGGTGTTGACCAATCATCACGTGGGCCGCGACATGCTGCACAAAGTCTCGACCGCCGAACACAATTACGCGGTCAACGGCTTTTTGGCCAAGTCATTGGACGAAGAAATCCCGGCACCCGATCTGGAACTCAATCAGTTGATCTCGATCGAAGACGTCACGGCTCAAGTCGATACGCGCCGTGAACCCAGGCATGGATCCGGCCGACGCTGGCAAAGCCCGCTTGGACAAAATGGCCCAAATAGAAAAAGATTCGCAAGACCAAACCGGACTTCGCAGCGATGTGATCACCTTGTACGGCGGCGGTCGATACCATCTGTACCGATTTAAAAAGTATACCGACGTACGATTGGTGTGGGCCCCGGAAGAATCGGCGGCGTCTTTTGGCGGCGACCCGGACAACTTCGAGTATCCTCGCTACGATTTGGACGCGACGATCTTTCGCGTGTACGAAGACGGCAAACCGGCGAAGATCGAACACTTCCTCAAATGGTCGGAAAAAGGCGCTGCGACGGACGAACTCGTGTTTGTCGCCGGTAATCCCGGCCGCACCAGCCGAATCTTTACCGTTGCGGCGCTCAAATACCAACGCGATGTCCGTGTTCCGTACGTTCTGGACTTTATCCGCCGCCGCGAAATCTTGTTGACGCTGTTCTCCGAGCGGAATGAGGCCAATGAGCAAATGGCGTCCGACGATTTGCTGGGGTTCCAGAATTCGCGGAAAGCCTACATGGGCATGATCCAGGGTCTGCAGGATCCGACTTTCATCGATCAGAAGGAACGCGAGGAACAGTCGCTGCTCGCCAAATTGAAATCCAGTCCTGAAACGGCCAAGTACGTGAAGGCCTGGGATCAAGTCGCTGACGCTCAACAACGACGGGCAGAAATTCAAGGCAAATCGCTCATCCTCGGCACCCAGTTGACCGGCATGGCCCAGCAGCTCGTGCAGCTCGCGGCCGAAGATAAAAAGCCCAACGGACAGCGCTTCGCGAATTCCGCGTCAGCAATCGCGATTCCTTGCTGAGGGCTCTGTTGTCGGACGCGCCGATCCACAAGGAGTTGGAACAGGTCATTTTGGCGGATATGTTGTCCCGGGCGATGGAACTGCGCGGCGCCGACGACGAACTACTGAATAAAGTGCTCGAAGGAAAGAGCCCGCAGGCTCGAGCCGCCGAACTCATTATGAACACGCACTTGGATCAGGTCGACGTCCGCAAGGAGCTCGTACAGGGCGGCCAGGATGCCATCGATGCCTGCGACGATCCGCTGATCAAAGTCGCCAAGTTGATCGACGACGATACGCGCCACTATCGGAAAATTAGCGAGGAGTTGGACGAGGTTGAGCGACAGGCGTATGCGAAGATCGCCGAGGCGAATTTTGCGGTCAACGGCGAATCGACCTATCCAGATGCCACGTTCAGCCTGCGATTGGCGTTCGGGACGGTCAAGGGCTACGAGGAGGGAGGCAAAGCGATTCCGGCTTGGACAACGATGGGCGGAGCCTTTGAACACGAGGCCGAGCATCACGCCAAAGAACCGTGGAAACTCCCGGATTCCTGGCACGAGCTCAAATCGGATATCGATCTGGATACGCCGCTGAATTTCGTCTGCACCGCGGATATCATCGGCGGCAACTCCGGCAGCCCGGTCGTGAACAAAGATTTGGAACTGGTCGGACTCATCTTCGACGGCAACATCCAATCGCTTACGTCCGACTATTTTTACAGCGATGATCAATCGCGAGCCACCAGCGTCCACTCCAGCGCAATCCGCGAAGCATTGACCAAGATCTATGGAGCCGACCGGATCGTCAACGAATTGGGACATTGAGTAACATTCAAAGCGCCTGAGCGTGGGGCTAGCTGGAGGCGGGAGGCCGGAGACTGGAGGCGGGAGGCCGGAGACTGGAGGCCGGAGACCGGAGGCTGGAGTCAGGAACCCGACACCCGAACCGATTGAGGTAGGGAAGCCGCATTGGGTTGCGGCTTCCCCCCCACCGAACCGGACTGGCGGATCTCCCGCATCCGGCTCTCCAGTTGATTGTTACTGACGAGCAGATTGACTTTCACCAGCATGGGCTACTGCTAGACTAAATAACCCAAGTTGCGCGAAGTAGGCATTGGGATAGCGTTGATGTTCGTGCCCGCGTCCGGGGCCGTGACGGCCCGCACGCTTGCGAAGAGTGCTCCGCAGACGCATGCGTATCCAGCCGTCCAGGATGTCGAACGTCCTGGGCCAGCTGTGTTTGAAATACTCATACCAGCCGCGTAAGGTCCGGTTCACGTCCGCGATGATCGCCTGCAAGCTGTGGCCGTTGGTCCGTTTGGTCTTGCCGCGAATCGTTTCCTTGAACTTCGCCAAACTCTTCTGCCGGGGATACCGGCGATGTTTGATGAAGCGGTAACCAAGGAATTCAAAGCCCTCTTCGTCCACGTGGACGATCTTGGTCTTGGTCGGGTGTAGCGTTAGGCCACGCTCGGTGGTCCACGTTCGCACCAACTCCAAGGCCGCTGCGGCTTCTTCGGCGGTTCGACTCTGAATCACCAGGTCATCCGCGTAGCGAGTCATCTCGTATCCGGCGGCGGCCATCAGGTGGTCCAACTCGTTCAGATACAGATTGCTGAGCAAGGGGCTGATGATCGCTCCTTGCGGTGCGCCCGCTGTCGGCGTCCAGCGCTCCAGTCCGTCCAACACTTCGGCTTGCAGAAACTTTTCCACCAAACCGATCACCGAGTTGTCCGCAACGTACTTGCGCAGTTCCTGGACGAGTCGATCCTGCGGGATGGTGTCGAAGTAAGATTTCAAATCGACGTCGACCGTGTACTTGTAGCCCGCTTTCACGAAACGGTCCACGCGGCGCAGCGCGTTTTTGCAACCCCGGTCGGGCGAAAGCCGAGCTGTGCTCGGCGAATTGCCGTTCCAGAATCGGTTCCAAGACATGACGAAGTGCGTTTTGCACGACGCGGTCCCGCACCGTCGGAATGCCCAACGGCCGAGTTTCCTTCGTGCCCGGCTTGGGAATGTGGACTCGCTTGATCGACTGCGGACGATAAGAACCCTCGCGCAGTTGCTGTTCAAGTTTGTTCACGTTCCGCCATAAACCGGCAGTGAAGTCTTCGATCGTGATATTGTCCACGCCCGGTGTGCCTTGTTCGCGGCCACCTCGCGGTAAGCCGAGTAGAGGTTGTCCGGTTTGTAAACTTTATCCATCAAGCTGTGCCATTTACCTCCTCGAACGCTGGATTGCTCCAGCGTAGCCAACATCGGATTGGTCCAAACACTTGGTTCCGTCCAGGCCCAATGGGTCAAGTCGTCTCCTGAGACTCTAGCGCCGCCCGATTGCTCGGCGGCACTATTAAGTCAGGTTGTGTTTCCAAGGGTTCGTCCTTTCTCGATCAATCTCCCTCGCCCCTTTGCTCCACGGACGTTACCCCGTTCCAAAACTTTTACGGGGCTTGACCTCCAACGCGGTGTCGCCGAAAACGTGCCTGGCCCTGTGGGTGAGGCTGCTCCCGTGATCGCTCGACAAGTTGCCCCGCGATGGGGTCCCCTGCTTATTGCGTTTGACCTTCCAATCGTTCTGCCTCCAACCACCCCCCGTTGCCTCCGGATCGATCTGTCTTATTTCCGGAGCTGACCATCTGCGACCTTGGTAATCCGGTGTGCCGGCTTCGATGGCATCTTGGGCTTCGCCTTGAATGAGCAGGCTCACCACAACGATAGGCCGAATCGAGTTCGTTATCCTGCGGACCGATTGTTCACTTCCAGTTGCTCTCCACCTCCTCTTGCGAAAACGCAGTTACTTTCAGCTAATGGGCTCAGATCGGGCCCATGAAGGGACTTCCACCCTTCCGATCAAACGCCCTCACAGGCGCACTCATTCCCGCGCAGGCGGGAATCCATTCTGCGCGACCGTCATTCCCGCGCAAACATTAACCCACCACGCCAGCCGTCATTCCCGCGCAAGCGGGAACCCAGGTTGGTGTACTTACTGCGCGTGCATGCTTTCCCGTCCGTGGATCTGGGTTCCGGGTCTCAGCCCGGAATGACGGTAAATGCTTGCAAGCTACTCTTCCCGGGCAAACATTAACCCACCACGCGCCGAGCCGTCATTCCCGCGCAAGCGGGAATCCAGGTTGGTGTACTTGCTGCTGCTGCATGTCATTCCCGTCCGTGGAACTGGGTTCCGGGTCTCAGCCCGGAATGACGGTAAGCGCTTGCAAGCTACTCTTCCCGGGCAAACATTAACCCACCACGCGCCAACCGATTGAGGTAGGGAAGCCGCATTGGGTTGCGGCTTCCCCCCCACCGAACCGGACTGGCGGATCTCCCGCATCCGGCTCTCCAGTTGATTGTTACTGACGAGCAGATTGACTTTCACCAGCATGGGCTACTGCTAGACTAAATAACCCAAGTTGCGCGAAGTAGGCATTGGGATAGCGTTGATGTTCGTGCCCGCGTCCGGGGCCGTGACGGCCCGCACGCTTGCGAAGAGTGCTCCGCAGACGCATGCGTATCCAGCCGTCCAGGATGTCGAACGTCCTGGGCCAGCTGTGTTTGAAATACTCATACCAGCCGCGTAAGGTCCGGTTCACGTCCGCGATGATCGCCTGCAAGCTGTGGCCGTTGGTCCGTTTGGTCTTGCCGCGAATCGTTTCCTTGAACTTCGCCAAACTCTTCTGCCGGGGATACCGGCGATGTTTGATGAAGCGGTAACCAAGGAATTCAAAGCCCTCTTCGTCCACGTGGACGATCTTGGTCTTGGTCGGGTGTAGCGTTAGGCCACGCTCGGTGGTCCACGTTCGCACCAACTCCAAGGCCGCTGCGGCTTCTTCGGCGGTTCGACTCTGAATCACCAGGTCATCCGCGTAGCGAGTCATCTCGTATCCGGCGGCGGCCATCAGGTGGTCCAACTCGTTCAGATACAGATTGCTGAGCAAGGGGCTGATGATCGCTCCTTGCGGCGCGCCCGCTGTCGGCGTCCAGCGCTCCAGTCCGTCCAACACTTCGGCTTGCAGAAACTTTTCCACCAAACCGATCACCGAGTTGTCCGCAACGTACTTGCGCAGTTCCTGGACGAGTCGATCCTGCGGGATGGTGTCGAAGTAAGATTTCAAATCGACGTCGACCGTGTACTTGTAGCCCGCTTTCACGAAACGGTCCACGCGGCGCAGCGCGTCTTTGCAACCCCGGTTGGGGCGAAAGCCGTAGCTGTGCTCGGCGAATTGCCGTTCCAGAATCGGTTCCAAGACATGACGAAGTGCGTTTTGCACGACGCGGTCCCGCACCGTCGGAATGCCCAACGGCCGAGTTTCCTTCGTGCCCGGCTTGGGAATGTGGACTCGCTTGATCGACTGCGGACGATAAGAACCATCGCGCAGTTGCTGTTCAAGTTTGTTCACGTTCCGCCATAAACCGGCAGTGAAGTCTTCGATCGTGATATTGTCCACGCCCGGTGCGCCCTTGTTCGCGGCCACCTCGCGGTAAGCCGAGTAGAGGTTGTCCGGTTTGTAAACTTTATCCATCAAGCTGTGCCATTTACCTCCTCGAACGCTGGATTGCTCCAGCGTAGCCAACATCGGATTGGTCCAAACACTTGGTTCCGTCCAGGCCCAATGGGTCAAGTCGTCTCCTGAGAATCTAGCGCCGCCCGATTGCTCGGCGGCACTATTAAGTCAGGTTGTGTTTCCAAGGGTTCGTCCTTTCTCGATCAATCTCCCTGCGCCCCTTTGCTCCACGGACGTTACCCCGTTTCAAAGCTCTTACGGGCGCTCTGACCTCCAACGCGGTGTCGCCGAAAACGTGCCTGGCCCTGTGGGTGAGGCTGCTCCCGTGATCGCTCGACAAGTTGCCCCGCGATGGGGTTCCCTGCTTATTGCGTTTGACCTTCCAATCGTTCTGCCTCCAACCACCCCCCGTTGCCTCCGGGTCGATCTGTCTTATTTCCGGAGCTGACCATCTGCGACCTTGGTAATCCGGTGTGCCGGCTTCGATGGCATCTTGGGCTTCGCCTTGAATGAGCAGGCTCACCACAACGATAGGCCGAATCGAGTTCGTTATCCTGCGGACCGATTGTTCACTTCCAGTTGCTCTCCACCTCCTCTTGCGAGAACGCAGTTACTTTCAGCTAATGGGCTCAGATCGGACCCATGAAGGGACTTCCACCCTTCCGATCAAACGCCCTCACAGGCGCACTCATTCCCGCGCAGGCGGGAATCCAGGTTGGTGTACTTGCTGCGCTGCATGCATTCCCGTCCGTGGAACTGGGTTCCGGGTCTCAGCCCGGAATGACGGTAAGTGCTTGCAAGCTACTCTTCCCGGGAAACATTAACCCACCACGCGTCAGCCGTCATTCCCGCGCAAGCGGGAATCCAGGATGGTGTACTTGCTGCGCTGCATGCCTTCCCGTCCGTGGAACTGGGTTCCGGGTCTCAGCCCGGAATGACGATCGGTGCAGGAAGACCTTCGATCAGCGTCCTTCGATCGATCGTTCAAGCTGGCGAACGTGTGCTCGAACGTTTTCCAAATCGGGATAGATTTCCAATGCGTGGCGGAAACACTTCAGCGCCGAGATTCCGTCTTCCAATTGGATGTGGCAATGGGCTTCGGTCAGCACTGCCGGAAAGTGATAGGGATTGATATCGCTGGCGGCTTGGCAATCCATCGCCGAATCGGCAAAGGCTCCTTGGGAATAAAGCGCCAGTGAACGCTGGTACCGCGCCTCGGCCACCAGCGGCTCATCGGCAATCAACTCCGACGCGACATCAATCGCTTCGTAAAACCGTCCTCGCGCATTCAGTCGGGCGATGTAACCTAGACGCTGGCGAACGACTTGATCCGACACGCGAAACCAGAGTTGCCGAATCCCGTGATCGGCCAACAGGCGGACTGCGCGGTCGTTGTTGTGCAGCGACCGGCCGAGCAAATCGTTGTGTGAATAGTCGCCGACGAATCCCAGTGCTAGAATTGCCGCTCGCCGCGTGACGCGTCGCCCGCTGACCGCCAACCGCTCCAACGTGCCTGGCGTGTACGCTTGAGTCACCAATTGAATGAACGCCGCCGAATCTTCATCGCGAAGATATCGGCAGTAAAAGCGATCCAGTTGCGGATGTCGCTCTGCGTTTGCGTTCATTCACCAAGACTCCCAAAAACCTGCCAGAAACCTGTTTGACTCTGAGTTTAGTTAAGCCGCCGCATGGCGACAATCTTCCAGGACCGATGGAAATTGAAGTTTGCTGTTTTTTGATGTTAAAATACGAAAGCCAGGGGCATCAGTACCGAATTTGACGGCCGAAATTCCGCCCATGCTATCAAGACAGATTGCCGTTTTATTTTTTTTGATCGCGGCTACGAATGCGTTTGCCGACGACTGGCTCACTGGACGTGCGTTTGATCAAGCGATTGCTCAACCAACGTCGATTACTTGGGACAATGGTCCCCGGATCGAATTTCTGTCGCAACTGATAAGTTCCAGCGGCGTGGCGCTCTTCGTCGATCGCCGCGTCGACCCCTCCAAACTCATCCACGCCGCCATTGACCACCAAGACATGCTCGCGGCAGTTTTCGTGTCCGGCGCCGACGATCAAATCGGTGCCTGTACGATTGGCAGTGCGGTCTACGTTGGGCCCGGTGACGTGGTGGTGCAACTGCCTTGGCGGCTGCGCGAACTGCGGTGCCGATTGGGACAGCTCCCGACGGCCGGACGAAAAACCTGGCAGCATATGACCGCGCTACGATTGCCGCGGTTGACTCAGCCCGCGGCTGCCATCGCTGCACTGGCTACCGACAATGGCGTGCAAATCCGATCGATCGAGTCCATTCCTCATGACTTGATGTGCCAAGTCGACTTGCCGCCAATGACCCTGGCTGAACGCATGGCCATCCTGTTGGTCGGGTTTGGAAAATGGCCCGAGGTCAGCCAGGACGGCACCACGATGACCATTGTAGATTTTCCGGCGCCCGAGGAGTTTGACGCGAGTTATGTAACGTCCCAGCCGAAAGACATCGTGCAATGGGCGAAGGATCAAAAACTTTCCGCGGCAGTCGTAGCCAGTAAGAACGCCATTCGCGTACGAGTGCCCCGCACGATCATTACCAACTGGCCCGAGAAATGGCGCAGTGTTCGTCGGCAAATCAAAACGCGCCACCGGGAAGCAAAGTGACCGTTTCCATGCCGAAAACCACCGCCAGTCGCGGCGCCATTGTCCAGAAGATCAGCCAAACGCTCGGCGTGCAACTCGACTTGGCCGGCGACATCTCCGACTACCTGCAAGAGCGAATCGAAATCGAAGGAGTTCACGACGTGTCCTATGAAGAACTCTTGAAAATCGTGTTCGCGAAAACACCGCTCGGCTTTGAACTGAATGCTAGACAGCTCGCGCTTCCTGAAGTAACTCCGTTGTGATTGGGGCGTGGAACACAGGTGATGAAGCCAATTCAATTAGCGATTTCCACATGTCCCAACGATACGTTTGCGATGCACGCGATATTGAACCGCTGCATCGATCTGAAAGGTTTGGAGTTTGATGTCGAGTTGCTGGACATTCAGCAACTCAACGCGAGATTTGCCCTGGGCGAATTCGATGTCGCCAAAGTCAGCTTGTATGCCGCGCTGCTTGGGCGGACACGGTCGCGGTGTTGCCGTCAGGCGCGGCGATCGGTTTTGGAGTGGGACCGGTCCTTCTATCGGCAAAGGCCACGCTATTGGAAACGCTTGCGCGACAATCCGCCCAATCACGGAGCCCGATCCAGATCGCTTGTCCTGGAGAAACCACGACGGCGACGTTCTTATGTCGCACGATGCTGCCGTTCGCAGTCGAACCGGTTCAGATGTGTTTTTCCGAAATCATGCCCCGCGTCCGATCGGGCGAATTTCCGTTGGGGGCTTGTATTCACGAAGGACGTTTTACGTGGCAGGACAGCGGCTTGCAGTTGGTTGCGGACCTAGGTGAACTTTGGGAGACCCAAGTCAAGGCGCCGCTGCCATTGGGCGGACTCGTCGCTCGACGAAACTTGGGTCGGGCAACGATTGGTTCGATTGCCGATTGCGTTCGCCGCTCGATCGTCTATGCCTTTGCCAATCGCCGCGACACGATTCCGACGATGCGTCGATTCGCGCAGGAGTTCTCCCAAGAAGTGCTTTTCCAACACGTTGATTTGTACGTCAACCAATGGACGTTGGATTTGGGCGACATGGGCAACCGTGCGTTAGCGGCGATGCACAAACTTGCCCACCAGCGGGGAATGATCAACAACCGCGGGCTGGAGATTTTTCCCGACGCACTCTTGCCGGCAACGTCGTCGCTTTAGCAGCCCTTGAACACGGGCCTTCCTCAACAACCATACGGAAGGTCATTCCCGCGAAGCGCACATTCAGCAATGGCCGGAATCCAACGAAGCCGGTCGCGCAGCTTTTAGATCATCGTCATGCAAGGGATTAGCAATTACCCTCCCGAATCGGGAGGGTCGGCCGCAGGATGCGGCCGGGGAGCCGAGTATCGAACGAAGGCGGGAAACCAGCAATGGCCGGAATCCAACGAAGCCGGTCGCGCAGCTTTTAGATCATCGTCATGCAAGGGATTAGCAATTACCCTCCCGAATCGGGAGGGTCGGCCGCAGGATGCGGCCGGGGAGGGCCGATGCGCGTTGAAACGTGCAAGCGAACAGCTCGTAGGCGGGGGGCGGGAATCCAGCGAAAATCAACTCCGGCAATGTTGAATCACGGCCTTCGCGGGGATGACGAAACCTTGTTCAACGGTCTGTTCAGCAACTTCGAAAATCAGAGCATCTCGCCAAGAAACACGTGCGTAAGGATCGCACGCAAAATAACTTCCCGGTTTTGTCGACCCTCTCCCGTGAGGGCGAGGATTTACGGCGAAGTTATTTTGCGACCGATCCTAATGTGCACAGCTTTCGCGGTGGCAGATTCCAGTTTGTTAGCGCATTGGTTAGTATGCGTGAAGTGACAGTGCGCCCCACATTAGGCAGAATCGAGCGCCTTCATTGCCGCGTCGATGACAGTCAGTTGATCGTTGAGTTGCGTCAGCGCCTCGCGCTTTTTTGAACGATCTCGGCTGGCGTGATTGACGAAGTTGGCGTTGCCAAGCTTGGTTTCTTTCGATTTGATTTGCGATTGAATGTTCGCTTTTTCCTTAGTCAATCGCGCGATTTCCGCCGCAACATCAATCAACCCATTTAAATCGACAAATATTTCGAGCCCAGGCAATGCCGCGGTTGAATAGATCTGCGGAATCTGAATATGCGGGCCAACCGCCAAAGCCGTCGCGTTGGCCATCCGCTGAAAACCGGCTGCCAACGGTGCAAGATATGCTGCCGTTTCCTGATCGCATCGAATGACGAATTCAACCGATTGCTTGGGGGCAATGTTTTGCTTGGCGCGAATATCGCGAAGCCCGCTCAAAACTTGTTGAAAGTGCGCAAATTGAGATTCGATTCCCCGATCAATTCGACTCGACTCGACAGTGGGCCAGTCGCCGCGAATCAAAAACGGAGTCGGCGGCTCGGACTGGTCCAACCCGCGATGCGGAGCAACCACGTTCAAATGTTGCCAGACTTCTTCGGTGATGAAAGGCAATACAGGGTGCAACAATCGCAGCAATCGATCCAGCGAATACGCCAGCAGCGTCTGTGCCACCGGTCGCTGGTCGTCGTTCATTCGGTTTTTAAGCATTTCCACATAAAAGCTGCAAAACTCGTCCCACGTGAAGTCGTACAGGACTCGAGCCGCGTCCGAAAAACGGTATTGGTCCAAATCGTTAGTGACCTGCTCTGTGACCGTATTGAGTCGACTTAATAGCCAACGATCTTCGAGCAGCAGGTCGGTGTCCGAAACTGGCGTGAACTGGTAGCCTTCCAGGTTCATCAGCGAAAACCGAGCGGCGTTCCATAGCTTGTTGACGAAGTTGCGCGCGACCTCGAATCGTTCGCTCAAGACCGCACCGCGCGGCAACGCACGATCCGCCTCGCTCGATGCCCATTGCGTCGAGAAAAGCTGCTTGCATGACGGGCATTCGATGCGCGGCAACTCGCGGTTCTTGTGCGTCTGGTCGATCGAATGCTGACAATGCGGGCACTCGAATTGGACCGGCATTCGCACGTCCTGCGTTTCCGTGGTCAAGTGAACCATGCTGAACCGCAACGCATCCGTCCCGAACTTCTCGATGACGTCCAACGGATCTACGCCGTTGCCTTTGGATTTCGACATCGTCTCGCCGTAGCCGTCAAGTATTTTCGGATGAACGTAGACCTGACGAAACGGAACTTCACCCAAGTTGTTCAGACCCATGAGCACCATGCGAGCGACCCACAGCGTGATGATGTCGCGGCTGGTCACAAGCGTATTCGTGGGATAGTAATAATCCAGATCGGTGCTCGAATCCGGCCAGCCCAAGGTCGAATGCGGCCACAGCGCAGAACTGAACCAGGTGTCCAGAACATCTGGATCCCGGACAAAACCCAGCGACTTGAGTTTGGCTGCCAGCTCCGGTTCATCCGATCGCAAACAAACATGGATCGTGCCAGCGATCACGCTTTCCATTTCGTCGTGACTTGCCTCGGGCCGTTCGATCTGTGCGGCCGCGGCGTCGGCCGCGGTTTTCAGCAGTGAGGTCGTCTGCGACATGCAATCGCCAAGTTCTGCCTCGGATTCACATTTTCGCGACCAAACGGGTATCTGATGGCCCCACCAAAGCTGTCGTGAAACGGGCCAATCTCGTTTCTCCGACAACCAGGCCAGATAACCGTGCGCGTACCGCTGGGGGATAAATTTGACGCGACCATCGTTGACGGCGTCCATCGCCGATTGGGATAGCGATTCCATCCGAACAAACCATTGGTCGGCCAAGTACGGTTCGATGGGAGTCTTGCTGCGATCCGAATGCGGTAGCTCGATGTCGCGTTGTTCGATGCGATCAACCAAGTCGGCCGCCTCAAGCGTTTCGACGACTTTCCGTCGTGCCTTGTTGATGTCCATGCTGGCAAACTGTGCAGCACGAGCATTCAGCGTGCCGTCGGGGTTCAAGACGTTAATCATCGGCAAACCGTGACGCAAACCGACTTCATAATCGTTGGGATCGTGGGCTGGCGTTATCTTGACGCAACCCGAACCCAACTCGGGCTTGGCCCATTCGTCCAGGATCAGTGGGATCTCCCGCTGCAAAATCGGCAAACAGATCTTTCGTTGGTCTCGAGCCATCTCCGTAAGTTGGGTCAACAACGACAGCATCGACGCTCGACGATCGGACAGCGCTTCGAGTTCCGTCTGCAAATCCGCCCGTTCGCTGGCCGATGCACTGCGGAGCTTTTCACGAAGTTCCAGTTCGACTTTGTCCAAGGCAGATGCAGGGTCGGGGTGAACCGCAACGGCAGAATCGCCCAACATCGTTTCGGGGCGGGTGGTCGCGACGACGACGAACTCCGGCTCGCCTTTTCGCGGAGAAACGATCGGGTACTTGAGATACCACAAATGACCTTTGATCGTCTTCGAAACCACCTCATCGTCGCTGACTGCGGTCTGCAGAAACGTATCCCAATTGACCAGCCGCTTACCGCGATAAACCAGATTCTTTTGGAATAAGTCGAAAAATGTATGGCGAACCGCCCGTGCACAGATTTCGTCGAAAGTAAATCGGGTCCGCTGCCAATCGCAACTGCAGCCGAGTTGTTTGAGTTGGCCGATAATCCGGGCCTCGTACTGGTCCTTCCATTCCCAGATTCGGCGAACGAGTTGCTCGCGTCCCAAATCGTGTCGCGACTTACCCTCTTCTTCACGAATTCGACGCTCGACAACCGCTTGAGTTGCAATGCCGGCATGATCGGTGCCCGGCATCCACATCGCGTTGAAGCCTTGCATGCGACGCAGCCGAACCAGGACGTCTTGCAGCGTGTTGTTCAAGGCATGCCCCAAATGGAGCGCGCCTGTAACGTTGGGCGGCGGGATGACGATCGAGTAAGGGGGACGGCCGTCCGGCTCGGAATGAAACAAGTCATGGTTGAGCCAAGTTTGATAAATCCGCTCTTGAGCAGCGGAATAATCGAATCGAGTCGGCAGCGGTTCAGCGATCGTAGACATGTTTGCGTAGTTCTGGCCGGAGGTTCCGGACAATCGATAGTTTTCAAAGCATCCGCAGTTTTGGCCCCTATTTTATAAGGCAAACGGGGCTGCATCCCAAGCACCGAAGCTGGGACACGCCAATGGTGAGGGTCAACAAAACCGGGAAGTTGATTTGCGGGCGACCCTAACCAAGAGAACAGCTCTGCCAAAACATGTCGTTTTCGATAATCGGAATAGTCGGCGTTCGACAGACGCGCAAACGGCGCTCACAGTTGCTTTCGATTTTTGTCCAATGACCATCCGCGACAACGCCCCGATCCTCGTTACAGATTTCACGATGTATTTTTTGGAATTGTGTATAGTTGCAGCCGCCGATCGTGAATCGAATTTTTCAATGGTTTGCTACAATCAGGTTTGACGACCACAATCGGCTCGCGAACAAATCACAACCCCACCGGACCTGCTCCGGTGGTGAATGGTTTGGTAACTAGTCGGGTGTTTGTTTTCGTCGTGGCGGGCAAGCTAACCGCTCGCCCAACGTGTGGAGAAGCAACCAAAGCCAAGTACGACCGTCAGAACGAAATCAGGAGCCGTTCATGCCTGCAACACCATCATTACCGGACAACATCCGTGCGGATCAGATCATGCAGCGCAAGCTGATCACGCTGCCGCCTGAACTGGACGTGTTCAAGGGGATCGAAATTCTGGTTAAGCATCAGATTTCCGGCGCCGGTCGTGGATACCGCGGGACGATTGCTGGGCGTCTTTTCGGAAGAGTCCTGTATGAAGGTGTTGCTTGCCGCGGCGTACGAACAATTGCCAACAAACCGCGTCGATGTCTTCATGGACACGTCACCGACAACGATTTCGGAGGACGCTGACTTGTTATCAATTGCACAGATCTTCTCGTCAACCACCACGCGTCGCCTGCCGGTTGTCCGCGACGACAAGCTACTGGGTCAGATTAGTCGTCGCGACGTCATGAGAGCCACGTTAAACCTCATTAGCAAGAATCCAACATTCGCTGCAAATGTGCTGTACTTGTCCGCGACGCGGTCCGTGGAAGAAACGCCGTTCCCGTAAAGAATCGCACGTTTGACGGAAATCCTTGGCCGTCAAACGTCGGGCAGAGACTGCCCGACCTACAGCAAAGGCCCCCCTACGTCGCGTCGAAGATCCTTTCAAACTGCATCCGATTTTCGCGGCGATATCGATCGACTTCGCGCAGCAGTGAGTCGCCGTCGGAACGGTTCAACAGATAAGCGAGTTTGCCTTGCGCCGCCGAACTCTTCGGAAAGTCATGCCGGGCCGTCGCATTCATCAGCCTGATTCGAGCTTCGACAGTGCGCAGGAATCGGTATGAACGGATCAAGAATTGGCAATCCTGCAGAGACAAAACGCGGTGTTGACTCAGCATGATTAGGCCATCGACGGTGCCCGGGCGTACCACGTTAGGTCGCTCGGCGGCATGTTTCAGCTGCAGCATCTGTACGATGAACTCGATGTCGACCGTTCCGCCGATGCCTCGTTTGATGTTTTGGGGGTCGGCGCCTTCTTGCATGCGATACCGCATCCCCCGAATCTCGTTGGCCCAGTTTTCCTGCCACGCTCGAGCGGTTAGCGCCCGACGTAATAGTCTGGTCGCCGTGTCGCGGGCGCGGTCGGATCCGAAGATCGGGCGGGCTTTGCACAAAGCCAATCGCTCCCAAGTCTGTCCGGAACCGGAAGCGAAATAACGCTCGAACTCGTCGTAGGAAACCGCCAACGACCCGCTCTTGCCGGTCGGTCGCAAACGGCAATCGAGTTCGAACAGTTTTCCATGCGGGCCGATCGTGGAGACGCCCGTGATGATCTTCGTCGCCAGTTCGCTGAAAAAATGCTGGTTGGTGGTCTGCCGTTCCGGCGAAGCGTGACTCGTGTTGGCGGCGTCCTGATATAAAAAGATCACATCCAGATCGCTGTGGTAATTGGGTTCGCGGCCACCAAGTTTACCCATCGCGATGATCACCAATTCACACGGTCGGCCATCGAACGTAGTCGGCTGGCCGAAGCGTTCCACGAGACGTTTCAGTTGATGTTCGGCAACCGTTTGCAGACAAAGTTCCGCCACGTCCGCCAGCGACTTGTGAACTTCTCGAACGTCGTCACGGTCCAAGATGTCGCGGACTCCGATGGCCAGATGCATGTGATTCTTGAAGCTATTGAGAATCGGCGTCAGATCCGCTGCATTGCGAGTCAGTTCACTCAGCAATTCTGTCATGCGTTCCCGACTCGGCAGCGATCGAAGCGTTAAGGAATCAAGCAAGCCGTCGATCATACCCGGATTGCGGGTCAAAATATCAGTTAGATACCGGCACGCTGCGCAGAGCTTGACGCACAATTCCATCGACGGCCGGTTGTAGCTGAACAACTCCCACAGCGTGGCTTTGCCGCCCAGCGAATTGCTGATATTGTCCAGGGCAACCAGTGTCTCGTCAGGTTGTGGCGTGCGTCCAATCTCCGCCAGCAGCGCCGGCGCGATCGCCGCCAGAAAGTGGCGGCTGCGGCGCGGATTCAGAAACGGAATCTTCTCATCGCTCAACGACAACAAATGTCGAAACGCGGCGGTTACGTCCCCGAAACGATAACGGCCCAATACGTCGGCTACGGTTTGGGGTTCGATTTCCGGGTCGAGTATCAGATCGACTTCCGCCGCGGCCGCCGGATCGCTCGATGGAAATGCATGATGCAGCAAATGATTCAGCACGTCGCGGTTGACTCGGGTGACTTCGGCTAAACGCCGTCGGAATGCCACTAACGCCGCGGCGCGGTCGTCGATATCGTAGTCCATCCGTCCGGCCAGCTTCACCAGTTCGTCGTCTTGCCGCGGAAGCGAATGGGTTTGCAGATCGAACATGATTTGCAAACGGTGCTCGAGCTTGCGCAGCCAGACGTAATGCTCACCCAGAAATTGCCCCTCCTGCATCGTCAAACAGTTCGCCCGCCGAAGTCGATCGATCGCGCACAATGTATTCGGCGTGCGGACCTCGGGAATCTCACCACCGTGCAACAATTGCAAGAATTGGATGACAAATTCGATGTCGCGGATGCCGCCGCGGCCGGTCTTGATGTTGGTCTCCGATTCACCCTGCAGTTCCGATCGACGCTCGATTTGGCGTTTCAGCGCCTTGATGCCTTGGATTTCCAGTTGCGTCAGATAACTGCGATAGATCCACTGAGACAATTGGGCCAGCAAGTGTTTGGCCAATTCGGGATCGCCCGCCACGTGCCGCGCCTTGATGAGCGCTTGACGCTCCCATGTCCGACCGCGCAGATCGTAGTATTGCAGCGCGACCGAACCGTGTTGGTAATAGGACCCTTGGCGCCGTCGGGCCGCAGCCGCAAATCGACGCGGTAAGCGGCGCCCAAAGCGGTCGGTTCGGCGAGCAGTTTAACAAAGTCTCTCGCCAAGCGGTCAAACCACTCGCGGTTCGAAATCGACCGCCGTCCGTCGGTTGCTCCGTCATCCGAGTAGAAGGTCATCAAGTCGATGTCGCTCGAGTAATTCAATTCGGCGCCGCCCAACTTGCCAAGTGCGATCACGGTAAACGTCGCCAAATCGCCCGATTCGGTTCGCGGCGCCCGAACTTTTCCATCAACTGTCGTTGACAGAAATCCACGGCGGCCGAACAGATGGCGTCGGCAATATATGAAATCTGCGCGGCGATCACGTCGATCTGTTGGTGTCCCACAATATCCCCGTAAGCCACTCGCAGGGTTTGCCGCTGCTTGAAAGTTCTCAACAGATTCATCGCTTGCGACACCCCGGTCACCTTTTGAATCTCCTCGCGAAGTTCCTCGACCAACCCATCGCGGGCAATCGGCTGCCCCTCGTTCAGTCGCAATGCGTCGTAGCTCTCTCCGTCCCGGATTAACAAGTCGCTGAGGTATTGGCTGGTGGAAAATATGCGAATCAACACGGGGATTGCCGACGGCTCGCGTTCAAACAACGCCGCCAGCGAGAGGCCGCTTCGGGCTGCCATGAAAAAGCGTTCGAAGTTATTCAGCGCCATGTCCGGGTCGCTGGCAACCGGAAGAGTTTCGCCCAACTGGCCGAGCATCATGGCCAGCAAATCGGCTGGAATCCGCCGCGAAGCCAACGATTGCAGATCGCGTTGCGCCCGAGGGATGTTCCGCACGTTCAACGATGCCAGCCAACCGCCACTCGCGCCGGGATTAGAGATCAGTTGGAATGCGTCATTGGGCCGGATCATCGAGTTTTTCACACAGTGAACGCATCGCGAGCAAAACCTGCGAGTCATCGCGCCAAAGCCGACCGATCGACCGATCGATGGGTGGCGCTTCGTCCGACTCCTGACCGATGCCGAAACGACTGACAAGATCAAATCTTGAATCGGCTACAGTGCCCGGCGAATTCGTCGACGGCGGACGACCAAGGATTTGATGCGGTCCTCCTCTTCGGACGAAACGGTCAATCCGTCAATGTGATCGCGGGCTAACGATCGCTGGATCCGCTTTTCGATATCGCTGAGTTCCGAGTTTTGAAGTGGCGTGATGAAGGTGTATGCCACGCCGCCACGCCCCATGCCGCCCGTGCGCCCACTCGATGCACATAGTCGTCACACAACTCGGGAACGTCGAAGTTAATGATGTGCGAGATGCGAGTGACGTCGATCCCGCGTCCCACAACGTCCGTGGCGACGAGGATCTGGACAGTTCCGGCGCGAAAGTCCTTCATCACGGCATCGCGCGCCGGCTGAGTCAAATCGCCGTGAATCGAACGGATTCGCTTGATACCATTCTTGACCAGGCGACGGTATAAGCGCTCGGTGCCGATTTTGGTCCGGCAAAAGACGATGCATTGGCGGGGATCCTCGCGACGCAACAGTTCAAGCAGCAAATCGACTTTCTTGTCTTCGTGAACTTGAAAGTAGTATTGATCGATCGTCTCGACGCCAAGGTTTTTTGCCGAAAAGTCGATCCGCACCGGACGATGCATGTACCGCTTCGCCAATTCGATGATGGGCGTTGGCATCGTTGCGCTCAACAGTAGCGTCTGCCGTTCGTCGGGACAGCGGCGCATGATCTTCTCGATCGCCGGTCGAAAGCCGATGTCGAGCATACGGTCCGCTTCGTCCAACACCACGCATTGCAGATTGTCGAGCCTCAGACTACCGCGCAGCAGATGATCGATGACTCGCCCAGGCGTGCCCACGACCACATCGATGCCACATGCCAGCGCATTGATCTGCGTCCGAATTCGGTGCCCGCCATACACCGCAACAATTCTCAAATCGGTGCCGGCCGCCAGCCTGGAAAACTCCGTTTGAACTTGAACCGCCAGCTCTCGGGTTGGAACCAAAATCAACGCTCGGGGACGGGGGTCGGCCGGTTCGTCAGCCAGCATGTCGATCAGCGGCAGTGAAAACGCCGCGGTCTTGCCCGTTCCCGTGCGGGCCTGACCCACGACGTCGACCCCTTGGAAGACCAACGGAATCACGCCCGCCTGAACGGGAGTTGGCTTCTCATATTTGACTTCTTGCAGAACGCGGAGGGCCCGCTGTGAAAGCCCCAAGGTCTCAAAATCGAGCTTTTGCCGAACAGTTGTTTTTTGTTGATCCACGAGATTGAGAACGGAACGATGAGAACAAGGCGTCATTTTCGAATCAATCGCTTGAATTCTAACAGGCCTGAGGCATTTAGTAGAGTGCGGTTCCGGCGAAATCAGTTCGCTAGGTCCCTTTTTTTGCATAGCCGATGCCATTAACCTAAACGGCCAATGGACGAGAACTTCAAAATGTCCGATTTTCCGACGAACGCTTGGATCGACGAGCTGATGTCGTTGGTCCGGAACCAAGCCAATGGCGATCGACTGAAACAGTTGTTGAGCCACCCGCACTGTTGGCCGCCGGTTGACGTGGCGCGTTTGCTTCAAGAACTGTCGACAGCAGGACAGGACGCCGCAGCCGGCCAAACCGCCAATATCAGCCCCGTAATCGATGCGCTGGGGCAATGGTTTCGCCAGTTCAGCCTCGATACGCCGAATCGCGACGAGTTCTACCTGAGCATCGCGCCGGCGCTTAATCGCTGGTATGCCAAACTTCCAGGTGCTTCCCCGCTGCGGCGGCATCTGCTGAGTTGGTTGGCGGTCTTGGGTAGTCCGGCGGCGCTGGCGCAATTTGCGCAATGGTTGGCGGACGACCCGCCTACGGCATCCGAGGGAGTGGCTCAGATATTTGAACCGTTGCTGGGGGATCGACCAACGCCGATCGAGACCCTGTTTCCAACGATACTGGCGGCGTTGGCCCACCGTGTGTTGGCCGCCTCGATATTGGATGTCGCCAATCATTATTTTCGTGCCGGGCAAGTAGACGCGCATCCGGCAGCGGAAAGGCTCTCGCAACTATTGTTGCTTTTGGACGGAGTCGTTTGCCAGGTGGAGAACATAGAAAACGGCAAATTGCCAAACGGAATGACGCAAGCCGCACTGCTGGAAAGCGTGGCGGACTCGGTTTCCTTGACCGTTGCGCTTTGCGATGCGCTGGCATTGATCGGCGATCGGTCTGCAGTGGGTGGACTCAGCCGTGCACTGGAATTGAAACATCGGCGAATTCAAACGGAGGCCGCCGCGGCGCTGGCTCGTCTTCAGGAACCGCGCGGTGCCGACAAGCTTGTGGCATTGGCCTCACAACCGGTCGCGAGGCTGCGCGTTTTGGCGTATGCCGACGAGTTGGAGCTGTCCGAAAAGATCGATGTAAAATACCGAACCGAAGAGGCCGTCGCCGAAGGCGAACTGGCCGTTTGGTTGTCCGAGCCATCACGCTTTGGCATCGCGCCGGTGCGATTGGAATTGTTTGACTCGCGAACGCTGTACTGGCCCGGGTTCGACGACGTCCAATCGTGTTACTTGTTTCGCTATGTGTATCCTAAGGCCGGAGGGGAAACCGCCAACATAGGCATCGCTCGTCCCTGCACGCACGCGATCGGCCCATCGTTGCTGGATTATACACCCTTAGATATCTATGCGTTGTTCGCAGGTTGGCAAGGATCTCACGATGAGGTGTTCGAGATCGACGTGGAACGATTAAGCGCGTCAAGCAAACGAACCGCTCAACAACTGGCGCGCACCTAACCGAGAACGGCTTTGCCAACATCAAGCCTGAATTTGTCGGTTTTTTCTTTGGCAAGGAATTTCTGGTCGCGGAGGCTCAGCGAGACGGAAAACCCGGCACCGCGATCGCGGGCCAAAGTCAAACCGCTTGGATTCCAGAGCAGCCTGGTTCCCGCTTGCCATCGGACCTGGCGTACTGCATGTTCAAAGGCCAAATGTTGCTGAAAGCGTTTAACTCGACCGACTAATAAACTCTCGCGTCACACCGCTTAGTTTGCGTCGCGCTTCAAATTGACGCAGACGATCTCGTTATCGTTGCGAGCGAACATCTTGCCATTGGAAAACGCCGGGTGCGACCAGACAATCTTGCGGCCGCGTGCCGCTCCGGTCGGTTCGAGCACTTTAGCTCGGTCAATTTCCGTGAATTCGGTCGGTGAAAACTTGCCGATGATCAATTCCCCCGCGTCATCGAAAATAAAATAGCGACCTTCGTTTTCAACGATGAACAGTGTCCCAAACTCGACCGCCTTCTTTCCCAGCAGTGTCGGCAGCGTCCATTGCATCGCGTTATCCGCCAGCCGCACGCAACGCAGGTCGCCGTCGCCGGTCATGCCGTACACGTAGCCATCGCGGATGACCGGCGTCGTCATCAAAGCGTTGATCGAGTGCTTGTGTTCCGGATCCTCACGATTCGTGCGATAGACTTCCTTGACGCTGGGCGGGTTCGAACCGATTTCCAGCAGCAAGGTTCCCTTGTAGTATTCGCTAACCAATAGTTGATCGCCGACGATCTGCGGCGTGATAATCGAGGTCGCCGCCGCTTGCATTTTCTTTTCTGGAAAAACCACGTGCCAATAATGTTCACCCGTTTCCGGATTCAGCGAATCGACGCCGTCCCCGTGCCAGAAAATCAATTGGCGGTGTGCCGCGTCGGTTTGGTACATGACCAGCGGAGCGTAAGCAACGTCGGACGAAGTCAGTGCTTTCCAGATTTCTTCGCCCGTCATCCGGTCGAAACAGACGACCGCCGATCCCTCGCCGCCGACCGGGACGATCAAATGCTGGCCGTCGATCAATGGATGCGAGGCGTAACCCCACACCGGAGGGCGAGTCTTGTATTGTTCAGTCAGCTTCTTTTCCCAAACGAGGTCCCCCGTTTCTACATTCCAGCATCTCAAATCACCCATAGCACCGAGCGTATAGACTTGATCTCCGACAACCGAGGGCGTGCATCGCGGTCCAGTCGGATAAGCGATCTTATACGGGCAGTCGTAATCGCGGGACCAGATTTCGTGACCGTCGGTTGCGTCCAAACAGACGACTCGTTCGCCGCCGGGGATCATGCCAAACTTGCGGACATCGTTCTCAACTTTATCGCCCGCGCGATCGTCCTTAGTGCGATCCATGAGGAACACCCTGTTTCCGACGACGCTGGGACCAGTGTATCCAGGCCCGATCTTCGCTCGCCACTCGATCTTGGGTCCATCGGCGGGGAATTTGTCGATCAGCCCTTTCTCGCGCAGCACGTCGTCCATTCGCGGGCCCATCCAATGCGGCCAATCATCGGCGCGAGCACTATAGGCTTGCGCGATCACGACGATACACAACATACATGGGGCGATTTTCATGCGAGTGACTCCAGTTCGATAGTTAAAACGCAAACGGGTTGCTGTTAATCGTTACGCCAGAAGGTTTCCCAGACTCGCCAAATCTTTCGCTGCGGCGGAACTCATTCATGGTTTTCGATTACCGTGTTCGTCGTAGCGAATGAACGCAAAATAAGTGAACGTGACCAACAAAAGTGGAATGCAAACAAAAACAACGCGGTCGACGAAGATCCCTGCTGCAATCTCCACGGCGAGGAACGCCATCCAGACTATCCACGTATCGCGCAACAATCCTCGAATCTGTCCCAAGATCAACTCCTCACGTTATCGGAACGCAATCGACGTTTGGAAATCCAATCGCTCTGTGTTTTGATCGTAGTCGTCAATCCAACAACCACCGGAACAGGTCCGGTGGGGATGGCAATGGCTTACTGGGTTGACGGTAGTTGCCAAACCGCTATCCACCGGAGCAGGTCCGGTGGGGGCGAATCGTTATATGCATTAACTCTAGTGCACTTTCAGTACTTAATTTTGGGGTGCCACTGGCTGTGCCAGTGTGCATGAGCGTCGTGTATTGCCGACCCGCACTGGCGAAGCCAGTGGCACACAACCCCAATTCTAAGACCTGACAAAGCACTAGCCGTCAAACCGCTAACCACCGGAGTGGGTCCGGTGGGGGCGCAGTCGTTGCATGCATTAAGGATCGCACGCAAAATAACTTCGCTCCTAATTCCTCGCCCTCACGGGAGAGGTTAAGGAGAGGATCGACAAAACCGGGAAGTTATTTTGCGTGCGATCCTAACAGTCGTCGTCATACCGGCAAGCACCCGAACGAGACCGGTCGGAACCGTCGCACGAAATTGCGAGCATGTACGGCGTTCCGTCTGCGTCCTAGCCTCGGCCTCGAGCGAGTTGTTTGCCCGACTTGACGTGTTTTTCAATGAATTCGAAAATCGCACTGGCCACGTCCAGTTGCGTGGCAGTCTCGATCCCTTCCAGTCCCGGCGACGAATTGACTTCGACGACCACCGGTCCGCGAGTGGCGCGAAGGATATCGACGCCCGCGACCCGCAGGCCCATCGTGCGCGCTGCGCGTACGGCGGTCGATCGTTCTTGCGGCGTGATCTTGATCGTTTCGGCGGACCCGCCTCGGTGGAGATTCGAGCGAAATTCGCCTGCGGACGCTTGACGTTGCATTGACGCCACGACTTTGTCTCCGACCACCAAACAGCGAATATCGGCGCCGCGAGCTTCCCGGACGAATTCCTGGACCAAGATGTTCGCCTCCAGCCCGCGAAACGCCTCGATCACTGCCTCGGCCGCCTTGCGAGTCTCGGCCAGGATCACCCCTTTACCCTGAGTCCCTTCGATCAGTTTGATCACGCAAGGTGTGCCGCCGGCAATGTCGATTAAGCCGTCGATGTCCTTGGTGGAATGAGCGAAGCCGGTTACCGGGAGGCCGATGCCGTCGCGCGCAAAAGCTGAAGCGATCGCAACTTGTCTCGGCTGCGGCTGATCGCCATCGATTCGTTCACCGCGTAAACGCCCATCATTTCAAACTGGCGGACAACAGCAGTTCCGTAGAACGTATGAGACGCTCCGATCCGCGGCACCACGGCGTCGAACATCAGCGGCATGCCTTGATACAGAACTTGGGGTTTGCCGGCGGCGATGTTCATGTAGCAGCGGAGGTAATCAACGATCATCACGTCGTGGCCGCGGCCTTGGCCGGCTTCTTTCAAGCGGCGCGTCGAGTACAAGCTGCTCTTCCGGGACAGGATGGCGATTCTCATGGAGCTCAGCTCTTTCACGAATGGCGCTTTTGGCCCAAGAACGACCGGTTGACGTCGACGCAAAAGCGATCTTTGATCGCCGTGCGACCAATCAACATCGGAAAATTCATGTGCTGGCGATTGGCCAACGTGATTTGAATGGGCCAGCGAACTCCCATCATGGCGATTTCCGTAATCACCACGGGCCGGTCGCTGATTTGGCCGTTGGAACTGCGAATCTGCCGGTATTCCAGCAAGGGCGCCTCGACGGTAACTTGGCGAGTCGGTGTTTCGTGCGACAGTTGCACTGAGAATTGAATGTACGCCTCGTGGTAGTGGCTCTCATCTTCGCGGTCGACGAGATCTATATGAGTGGCAAACAATGCCGATGAGCGAGCCCCCGTGTCGATCTTGCACAGAATTCGGTCGATTCCCAGTTCCGGCAACGACGCCCATTCGCGCCAGCCGATTGTCTTGAGTTGTCGTTGCATTAAAAAATGAATCGCTAAGCCTGCCGGACAACTTGTTTTATGCTACAACCCTTGGTTGTTAAAGGTCGACCGGCGAACGCCACGCAAAAACGGACAAGTTTTTCCAGAGTATCTTTGAAATGATGGGGTTTTCCGACCGACTCGCACAAGCCATCCGCGACAGGAAAACGCCGTTGATCGTCGGGCTCGATCCGCGCTGGGAGCAATTGCCGCCCACGCTGACTGAACATGTTAACCCCGGCGACCGCTCCGACATCGCCGGCCGTTTTGCCAAATTCTGCCAAGACGTCATCGATGTCGTGTCCTCGCTGGTGCCGGCGATCAAACCGCAATGGGCCTTCTTCGAGCAACTTGGATGGCAGGGAATTGCAGCTCTAGAAGACGTGGTGGCACATGCCCGTCGTCGCGGACTACTCGTCATCGCGGATGCCAAACGCGGCGATGTCGGCTCGACGGCCGAAGCTTATGCCGAAGCGTTCTTCCGACGGATGGGCAACGTGACATTCAGTGACGCCGTCACAGTAAACCCTTATCTCGGATTGGATGCACTCGAACCGTTCGTCCGGCGGGCCAAGCAAGACGGGGGCGGGCTGTTCGTGCTCGTGAAGACCTCCAACCGTGGAAGCAGCGACTTCCAAGATCTGCGTTTGGATGGCGGCGGGGAATCCGAGACGCTCGGACATACAACGACATTGTACAATCGGGTCGGCGACCACGTCGAGCGG
The DNA here is from genome assembly GCA_963803365.1 of uncultured Planctomycetaceae bacterium. Taxonomy (GTDB): domain Bacteria; phylum Planctomycetota; class Planctomycetia; order Pirellulales; family Pirellulaceae; genus JANMEB01. The sequence goes on along the minus strand of CAWDMH010000015.1, from coordinate 17,013 downwards.
CTGGCTGCCGTTTGTCTCGGTCAATGCGGATACGGCAACATCGGCGCCGTCGTCGGTGCGACCTTTCCCGATCAGCTTCGTCAGTTGCGACAGCGGATGCCGCACGCCTGGTTCCTGGTCCCCGGTTTTGGCGCCCAAGGCGGTTCGGCGCGAGATGTTGCGGGAGCGTTCGACGATCGCGGATTGGGAGCTCTGATCAACTCGTCGCGGGCGATCATCTTTGCCTACAACGATCCTCGGTTCACATCGGCGTCCGATTGGCAGTCCGCCGTCGAGCAAGCCTGCCGCGATGCCATCGAACAACTCCGCAACGAGACACCCGCCGGGGAATTGTGCTGATCTACTGCGCCACCCAGTTGTTTTTCTGGAAGTCCAAGCGGGCCCAATATGGATGCTTCCGGTCCGCCCGCTGGCGTACGTCTTCCAGTAGCACCGACCGGCTCGGTTGAACGTCGACGTTCCGATCGGAATTGTGTTGGATCGTGACGCGTTTGCTAAAGTTGACCATTTCGGGAGATAGCCACAGCGTTACGTCCGAGCCTGGTACGGCAATAATCATGATCCGGTTCTGTCCCTGCGCGAATTTGGCGTAAAAATGCGCCGGTTTTGCTGCGCCGACCGCCGGGGGCCATTGGTGGAATTCAATCACGTTGCGAGGGGGAATTTGCGGCACCTCCAGCCACCAGAATTGGCGAATCCAAGGGCGCAACGAGCGTCCCTCGAATTCGTCCACAACCGTTTTGCGCCGATGTCGCTCGGTCCACTTAAAAATTTGCGGCAGTTCTTCGTCGAACATTTCCGCCAATCGCTTTTCATATTCGACAAACGTAACGTCGTACTCGGCTTCGGTGGCGCTGTGCCGAGTTCTAAGCATCTGATTCCACGATAACAAGTTTTGCCCGACGCGACCGAACTCGTTCTTGCCCAAGCTCTCCAGATCGTGCTGGCCGCTGACAAAATAAAAGGGGACGTTCATACGACTCGCCGTTTCGTAGCATTGATACGGGTAGCCGCCCCGGATCCCGGAGTACTGCGCTGATCGGAATCACGCCAGCCCATACGTCCGGGACGCTGAGCCCGATGTCCCAAGCCGCGTCCCCCCCGGCAAAATGTCCCGCCAAAAAAATCCGGTCCGGGTCGACCGAAAAGCGCCGCATCGCATCCCGTGTCGATTTCAATACGGCCAATTGTTCGGCCGCCGTGTAGTGATAGCCCGGCCGGCCCGGCACGCTCCAATTCGGCGCCACGACGATGTATCCGTTGCGCGGGGCATATCCGGTTGCGGCTTTGAAGCGAGCATTGTACCAGCCACACCAAAACAACAGTTCATCCGCGGCCGAACGTCCCTGGGGATGCAGCACAACCAGACAAGGGTACGAACGGTACGGATCGTATTCGGGTGGCAACTGAACCTGATATTCCACCGATCGGGTGCCATTGCCATCGGCCGCGTTCGGCAAGTCCACGTTGAACGACAGCGGTTTGCCGGAGTCGGCGTCGATGTTTGGGGCGCATGGCGGCAGCATGTACTGGATGAGCTTGGCGAGTTGACTCGGTTCGCCAGACTCCATTTGGGAAAGCTGCTGCAGGATTTCGGCTCGCCGTGCCGCGTCGGCGGACGATAGGTATTCGTGAACCAGTGTTCTGGCGTCGGCCAGCGCGATCGACAACGCCATATTGTCCGTCGCGACACTGCTGCCAGTGAGCCAACCGCTAATCGCGTACGAGAGCTTTTGAGTCGCGGTTTGCGCTTCGTCCGTCAAGAAGCGAGTGAACGTGGCGAGCCGATCGAGATTCGTCGGGCTCAAATCTCGCTGGATCTCGTCGATCATCTCGGTGGCCCGCGTCATTGCTCGTGGGTCGAGTTTGCCTTCGTCGCGTACCTTCGCCAGTTGCTCGGTCACCGCCTTTTGTGCGGCCGCGACGTCCGCTGCTTGTTGTCGCAGAGAATCCTCGATGTCCGAGATATCAGTCAACACACTACTGCTGACATTGGAATGCGTGAGAAACGGAATCATCTCCTGCGCCAACTGAGCCTGGCCATGTTCGAGCCGCTGTCGGATATCGTCCACGATTTGACGCGCAACCGCCGATTCCATTTCGCCGCGCAAGTCCTTGTACTCGACCGCCAGATCTGGAAATTCCTGTTGAATGGATGCCAGTTCTGCGTTCGCGTCGTTGTACCGCTTGGCCAAAACCAGCAGCCGGACGATTTTCAGCCGCTCGTTGATGCTGTTGGGGTCTTTGATTTCGCGCCGCAAAAGCGGAATCAACACGTCGCTGGGCAAGGTGGTGGTGGCGATTCGCATGTCCCAATCAGGATCGCCCAACGCGACGACCTTCGCGTAGCGCGCGTTGACCTCGACAATGCCTTGAACGAATTTTTCGCGGCCGTTGGAGGCGATGATCCGGCGGCCGTCCTTGTTGAAGCGGTCGGCGTACGTGAGTTGCCCGAATTCCCAATCGTCGGTGAAGCTCCCGCCGAAATCTTGCCACACCTTGATCGAAGGATTCTCCGGATTGACCTGGACTTCGGAGGCGATCATCAACATGTTGAAAAAAACTCGTCGCAGGCCGTCATCGATGAAGACAATCGAGCCGTCTTCGCGTTTGGTTTGGAGCACGCTGTACGCCAACAAACGCTGCATTTCACCTTCGTATTCCAACCCGTTCTTGAGCACGACATGGGCTTCCTGCGCAAAACTCGGCGCTTGGAATATCGCGGCAAGTATAAGAGTCCAGGTGAATACGCGTTTCATCTTTTCATGTTTCGGAAGGTCATTGGCCGGCGTAACTGTTCACGAGCCGGGTCTGGCTCATTTTCGGCCCAATAATTGGTACGTGAATTGCGCATGAGCCGCCAAAAATGTGCCTGACCCCCTGAAAATGTGGGCGACGCATTGTCAACCCGTGCACGCTTGCTTGGCCGGCAAACGCCTCAAGCGCCTTCATTATATGCAGAATCCTCGCTGTCGTCGGTTCGTTGGCCAACGACATTGTGGGTTCATTTTCGGTGGCTTATTGGCTCTCAGGATCGGACGCAAAATAACTTCGCCGTAAATCCTCGCCCTCACGGGAGAGGCTTAGAAGTTATTTTGCGTGCGATCCTAACTCCGACATTCCTAATCGCCAACGCCAAGAGTCTTAATTAACTGGCATACATTTGCAACCGCAATCCAACGGCGTCGGCGATTTCACAGGTGGCGTCCAGATCCGGATGGCGGACGATGACCATTCCATCCGATCGAAGCGTCTGCTTCCAGTTGCGTCGGGAAGCCCCGACCGGCAGCAAATCGACGCAACAGACGTGCGGTCCGAATTCGCCAAGTAGACTTTCCAAGCCCGTGATCCGCTGGATTCGGCCGTCCCCCTGAGCGCGCTTGAAGATGTGCCGCAATTGAATTTCCGATTGACGCTCGTGGAAAAGCGGCGATGCAAGACCGCTTCGGCCCAACCTTCATATAAGTCGACGTCGCTGGCGAAGTTCATGATATCGACGGAGCTGGCTCCGGGCGGCCGCGCCGCGATCTCACCGAACACCGCTTCGCCGTCGTCTTTGCGAAACCACTCCATATGCGTAAATCCAGTGCGGAATTCCAGCGCCGCGATGACCGCCTCCCCCATGCGGCGTCCCGAGGCAATTCGCGCGTCGTCAATATTCCGCAAAGCCACCGTCTGCGGACTGATCCACTGATGTTGCCGCTGGATCAGCGGGCGCGGGCGGTACCAAGAAATGTTGAAATACTGGATCGATCCGTCGATGCAAATCGTATCAAACGTGTATTCCTCGCCATCAACGAACTCCTCGACGCTGACCTCCGGCACATGCAATAAACGCGGCAAGATCGATTCCAACTCGTCATCGTTGTCCACGCGATACGTGTCGGCAGAGCCGGCGCCGGCGATCGGCTTGACGCAAACCGGATATCCAATGGACTGAACGCCGGAGCGGACGCCAGCCGCCGATGTGGTGCTAACGTGACGCGGCGTGCGAATTCCAGCCCGATCCAATACGCGCTTCATGATCTCTTTGTCGCGAAAGGGAATCGTCTCGCGCAACGTCATCCCGGCAAGATCGAGTCGTTCGCGCAGCTTCGCCGCCAACGTCATGAACGGCTCCCAAGTGCACTCGATCTGGTCGATCGTCGAGGCGCTGGGCGTATTCAAGGACTTGCGCCACCACGTTGGTTTCGTCGGTAAACGAACCGATGCGAATGTAGTCCGCCAGCGCTTCGCGAGCCATCGGTGGCAACTGCTCGGCTGGCTGATCCCCCAAGCCCACCACGCGCACTCCCTGGCGAGCCAAACCACGCGTGAAAAACGGCTGCTCATGGGGAAAGCCCGGCGAGAACATCAGCACATTCATTGATGCCAACTCCTGGATCGCGTTTGCGGCGGCTAACTTAATTCCTTCTCGGATAGTTCGACGCGGACCGTCGTGATGATCCGATCAAGGGCGCCTTCAACCACGCTCGTCTCGGCGTGCCGTACAATCACAAAGCCTTCCCCTTCGTACGAACCCGATATCGCCTGGCCGGGTTGCGGGATTTTGGCCTCGACAACGATGTCCCCCAAATCGCGCACGATCTCCATAAGACCATGAACGTGCGCAACGCACCCCGTTCCCATCCCGCGCAGATACGCGGCACCGCACGCATATCAACGCGCGGGTGGCTCGAATCGTCCATGGACCAACAACTCGGCCCAGCCGCGATAAAAATCGAATCCGTGGGCATACGACATCAACGATACAAATTGCGCTCCGGGCGGCCGGGCGCCGACCTCAGAAATCGCGATCGATTCATCGTTCCGACGAAACCACTCCATGTGACTCAGCCCTGTTTGCAGTCCCAACGCCGCAAGCGCCTTCGGAGCGGCCTGCCGAATCGCTTCGTAGCGGGCGTGCTGAGTCTCTCGCGGGATGATCACACACCACTGAATCCACGGTTCGCGAATGACCTCTAGCGGACCCGGAAAGTAGTGCGAAATCGAGTGCCAGATCATACTCCCATCCAACATCACGCTGTCGAATGAATGCTCGTGCCCCGTGACGAACTCTTCCAGCAAGACCGGATTCTGGCGTGTCGGCACGAGACTGTGCAGACATTGCGAAAGCTGTCCGGCGTCCTCACAACGAAACGTCGCCTTGGCCCCGGCGCCGTCGGGCGGTTTGACCACGATCGGAAAACCGACTTGATCGACAAACTCAGCGGCAGCCACAGCGTCGGCCACCAGGCGATGTCGGGCGCACGGAATCTTGGCGGCTCGCAGCACACTTTTCATCTGCGCCTTGTCGCGAAAGTTGTTGGCCACTGACGCATCCATTCCCGCGATGCCCACGCGAGATCGAATCTCGCCCAAGGAAACTTGAATCTGTTCCAGCATCCCCAGCAGACAATCGATCGAGCCGAATTGCTTGCCCATCGCGGACACGCCGGCCAATAGATCCTCCGTGGTGATCGATGGCGCCGCGTAATGCGCCGCTGAGCCGTGCTCGAACGCTCGGTTTCAACTTGCCGATCGGGTCGCAACTGACCAGTCCCAAACGGACGTCGTCCAAGTCGGCCGCGGCGGCAATAAACCGCTCCGTGGCGTCGAGAAAGTAGGGCGCTACGAAGACGACGTGCTTCATGATTTGCTGCCGGGATCGTGAAAAATGACCGACCTATTCGCGCCGGTGTCTGGCTCATTTTCGGCCCAATTAGGATCGGACGCAAGTCAAATGTCAAATGGTGTCAAATGTCAAATGGTGCCACCCATCTATGGTCAAATGTCAAATGGTGCCACCCACCTATCGACGTCTCTCGGATTGATCACGTCTTTATCTGCTTTGATGCGTCGCGGACCGCAGACCACCACCGGACTACCTCCCTCGATCCGCGGTGTCGCCAGGCCAATTGTCAAATGGAATTGTCAATTGGGTCAAATGGTGCAATTGGGTCAAATGGTGCCACCCATGAATGGCACTGTCGCGATTTATCGAGGCGCAGTCTGTCTATTGACGCGCACGAAGATTTTTGAGAATCTGCGGCGAGCCGAAGTGATGTTGGAGTTTTCGCCCACACTTGGCTATGATTTTGAGGCCCTCCTTGGTGACACGCCACGTGAAAACCAAGGAGGGCTTTTCCATGGCCGCCTTCATACCTCATTCGCCGGCGCCAGGCAGCAGCAGTTTTTGCAAAGTGGTTGCGGCCTTTCTGGCCGGCGAGTCGTTACCCTTTGCCAACATTCTTTCGGCCGAGCGGATCGCACGCGTGTTTGCCAAACATGGTTGCCGATTCGGAATGCAGGGCGTTTACACGACGGCCCTGATGGTCTGGTCGTTTCTTTCCCAAGTGTTGCGCGACGGCAAGGAAGCTTCCTGTCAAGCAGCGGGGGCGCGGGTCGTCTCCTACTGCGAGCAGGCCGGCATCGCGCCGCCTACCGAAGATACGGGCGATTACTGCCGAGCCCGTGCGAAGCTCTCCCAAGCGACGCTGCACGAGCTGAGCAACGAAGTGGCCCACGAGCTGGAGCAGGTCGCCGAGACGCGTTGGCTGTGGAAAGGCAAGCACCATGCCAAGTTGATCGACGGCTTCACGTTCACCATGCCTGATACACCGAAGAATCAGGCAAAATACCCGCACCCCAAAACGCAGAAGCCCGGCGTGGGGCTGCCGATCGCGCGGGCGGTCAAATAGTGCCATCCATCTATTGACGTCTCTGGGTTTGATCAAGTCTTTATCTGCTTTGATGCGTCGCGGATCGCAGACCACACCGGACTACCTCCTTCGATCCGCGGTGTCGCCAGGCGATTACGTTACACACGTCTAGATGGGCGCTCCGGTTCCGTTCGGAGCAGGTCAACCAGGATTACACAAAAGAGGCACAAAAGATGGATGGCACCGTCTGGCCACCAGGCGATTACGTTACACACGTCTAGATGGGCGCTCCGGTTCCGTTCGGAGCAGGTCAACCAGGATTACACAAAAGAGGCACAAAAGATCGATGGCACCGTCTGGCCACCAATCGACTTGATCGTATTCGGCGCGAAACCGAATTGTCCTGCAACAGTTTTGAGACTCGGTCGTAGTTTTGTTGGGCCAGGTTCTTGACCGCAGTGGCGGCGTCCATTCGTCGTTCGGCGGCGGCGATCTCTTCGTCGCGCGGCCCGGCCACGACGAGTTCATATTGGGCGAGGAGCCTTTCGTAATGGGCTTTGGCCTGCGCGATTTCCTCGTCGCGCAAACCCGCCTCGAGCTTTTTCAGTTCCGCCTCCCGCATCGCCAGTTCCGCCGCCGCGACTTGTTCCCGCTGTTCCAAGTCGTATGGCTCAAACGTGACCAGGACCTGATCGGCTTTCACCGCCGCACCCTCGGTCACCTGCACATCCTGCACTCGGCCACCGACTCGCGAGCCCAAGCGTATTTCGTCGGCTTCGACGACCCCCGAGACCTTGGCCGGTGACGTTCGCATCTGGCTGTAGATGATTGCGGCTAACAGAACCGCTATCACCGCGATTGCCAAGACAAACCGTGACATAGGCTATTTCCTTAATTCGCATTGGTAGGTGCGTTTGGGAGTCCATTTGAACACATCACGCGACGGACGAAAACTCAGCTAGGCGTTGACCCGAACGACGACGCGCGGGAAGTAAATTGGGCTGGCGGGAACGCTCGCCAGTTCCGTCAGTCGTCCGAACCACCGGCAGATCACCGATCAAGTGTGCTTGGATGTCCTTGCGTCCCCAGCCATGTATTCCTATTCGAAATCGAAACGCCGGGCCTTGTTTTGGCAACAGCATGCCGTATAATGCCATGTGCTGGGCGAAGGGATAACAATTCTGAGGTGGACCTTTGGCCTTAGTATCAAATGTTCGGATGACTGAATAAAGAGCAACCTGGGACTATCAGGGGGCTTGTTTAAAAGTAAGCCGAAGTGGCGAAACACCTGCGGGTGATTCGCCACTTCGGCTTTTTTTATGCGCTGTTCGGCAGCATTGAGCTTGCCCGGCGCGATACTGCCTAGCGTTGGTGACTTTAAAGGATAAGGTCCCTAAGGAATGAGCGAGATGAACAAAACTGATTCGACCATCGCGCAGCAAATCGCCCGCTTGGCCCGCCGTTTCCAAGAGCAGCGGACGGGCTACGGTCCCAAAGCGGTGACCGTGGTTCTCAGCGAGGACACCGTGGTCGTCACCCTGCACGAGGCCCTAACGCCGGCCGAAAAGGCCATGTCCCAGAGCCCGGAAGGCGCCGCCCAGGTGCAAGAGTATCATCGACAGTTTTTGCAAACTCGATTGTTGAAATGCGAGAGGAGATCAAGAGGATCACGGGCCGCCAGGTGTGCGAGGCGGCTGCGGAAATCGAAACGGCAACGGGCACCGTCGTGCATGTATTTACGACCGGTGCGATGGTTCAGGTGTTTCTGTTGACCCAGGCGGAGGTTGCGGAAAACGACCGTGACTTGATCGGGCGCAGTTGACGATAGTTGCCGCGTGGCGCCCCAAGCCGATTCTACAAGTTGATTCACAAATCCCCATGCAAATTCTCAGGATGGTAAACATGTCCACGTTATGGATGAATGAATTTGCCGCGGTAGGAGCGGCAGATGTTGAGGCCTTTGGTCGTGGCGGGCAGTTACCGCGTCGAAACGCGTCGATTTACGACAGGGCGGGTAACGCTGGACAGGTCTCCGGGAGCCGGCGCGTGCTCCAGGTCATGGTTGTCGATGACAAGCAGCACATGGCCAAAGCGACCATCAGGCTGGTACGCCGCTGGGGGCACGCTGCGTGCGTAGCCCACGATCGCCTCTCCGCCCACGGATTGGCTGCGGCTCGCAACCCCGATGTCGTGCTGCTGGATATGGACATGCCGCATATGGACGCGTGCCAGGTCGCAAGACAATTGTGGCTCGAATTTCTCAGGAAAGATTGCTTGATCATCGGAATCATGAAGCGGATTGATGAACCGCGTCGCCAACAAAGCGTCGCGGCAGGCATCAACCTATTGCTCGACAAGCCGGCGGATGCGGCGGTCGTCGAGACACTTCTGATGCTCGAATGCGTACGCGCAAGTCGGCGGTGCACAGACACCGCTCCGAATCGCGTTGCCGTTGGTTTGTGCGAGGTGGTTCACCAGAAACCGTTTTTTGACGGAAGAAAAGGAGATTTGCGATGTTAGGTATTATTTTGATGGTGGTGTTGATCCTGCTGCTTTTGGGCGCCTTGCCCAGCTGGCGCCTTGCCCAGCTGGGGTCACAGCCGAAATTGGGGCTACTTCCCCAGTGGCGGGTTGGGGTTGGTGTTGCTAATCGTCGTCGTGCTGATGCTCGTGGGGCGGATCTAAATCTGGTCCTTGAATGGGCCTAAGACACTTTTTTATTGAAGGAACTGAACATGTTACAGTTAGCCATTTTTTGCCTCGTGGCAGCGTTAATAGCCGCCGTTTTGGGTTTTGGAGGAATTGCCGGCTCCTTCGTGGGAGTTGCGAAGATTCTGTTCGTCGTTTTCCTCGTTGTCGCCGTTCTGTCCTTCCTGGCTGGTGGGATGCGCAGAGGGAGTATCGGTGGTTAGGTTTAACGATCAGCCGCAATGTGCTGGCCTGCGGCTGATGTTGCTTAACCGCACGCTAATGCGAGGCGGCTAGTTTTTTCAACAGGCTTCCAATGCCAACAACCGGCCGGCTGCGCGGATTTCAGGGGGTCAGACCCGTTTTTTTGGCCGAAGGACAGACAATATGAACGACTCTCGTACGCTCAGATTCAGCTTCGGGGCCACTTTCGTGGCCCTGAGCATTATCTTTGGATTGAATACAGCATCTGCTCTGCAGCAGGGCCGGGTCGATGACGCCGGAGTCGAAGTCCTAACCCGCGGGCCGGTGCATGAGGCCTTCGCGGAAACGGTGACGTTCAATTCCGGACCGGGCTTGGTGGCACCGAAAGTGCCCCCGGAAGCTCTCAAGGAATTGCCACCGGAACAACGTCCGGCCGAGGCCAACGTAGCTTGGATACCGGGCTACTGGGCCTGGGATGACGAGCGGACAGATTTCCTATGGGTCAGCGGCCTTTGGCGGGCACTGCCGCCGGGTCGCCAGTGGATACCCGGCTATTGGCGCCGCTTGAATCAAGGAGCTCAATGGACGTCGGGGTATTGGGCCGATGCCAACGCCAGCGAAATTGAATACCTGCCCGAGCCGCCAACATCCGTCGAGGCGGGGCCTAACATCAAAGCGCCCTCGGCAGAAACCATTTGGCTACCGGGATCCTGGATTTGGCAGCAAGATCACTATGCGTGGCGCTCCGGCTACTGGACGGCGGGGCAAGCCGAATGGGATTGGGTGCCTGCGTATTACGTATGGACACCTCGAGGCTATGTGTATGTCGATGGCTACTACGATTACGTGGTTGCTCGCCGCGGCATCATCTTCGCGCCAGTGTATTTCAGTTCTCCCATCTATGCGCGGCGTGATTTCTCATATTCGCCTGCAACGGTGATCAATTTGGCCGTATTCTCCAATCACCTCTTTCTCCGCCCCAGCTACGAACACTACTACTTCGGTGATTACTACGATTCTACGTATACAGCTCACGGGTTTTACCCCTGGTTTTCGTACGATTCCGGCCACACCGGCTACGACCCGTTTTACACGCAACAGCGCTGGCAACATCGAAGCGACCCCCAATGGCGTCGCAACTTAGAGGCGAATTTCGCCAACCGGCGCGACCATCAGGAGGCGCGACCTCCGCGCACGTGGTCGGACCAAAAAGCACGCATTCTGAAAGCCGGGAAGTCAAGCGGGGAAAACAATGCGGTTGCCGCATCGCTCGACGAACTTGCCAAGTCCAAAGAACAAGTGATTCGATTGCAAACGCTGGACCCGACGGAACGACAGCAGGTGATTCAGCGAAAAAAAGTCTTCGATCAATTCCGCGAGCAGCGACAACAGCTTGAAAACCAAGCGGCAGATCAATCCGCAGAACGATCTACTAGCAAGTCTGCAAATACGTCTGAAAATAAGCCTGGAAATAAGACTACCAAAAGGCCTGAGAATAAGCCTACAAACAAGCCTGCAAACAAGCCCGAAAATAAGTCTGATAACAAGTCGGAAAAAAAATCATCAGATCAGTCCCGCCCCAGCGGAGAATTCCAACGGGGCAAAGGGAATTTGCCAAAGTCTCCAATCGCGGCGCAGTCGAAAAACATTGACAAGAGCCAAATACCGCCACCGCGGCACGAAGTTCCGAAGCCAGATTCGAAGGTCAAACCAAAACCGAGCAAATCAAGTGGCAAAGGCGGTTCGCCCGATGGAGGCCCAAACAACCAATCGCAGTCCAATAATCAAGAAGGAGATTTACGATGAAGGCAGTGCTTACGTTGCTGATTGTTTTGGCAATCGTCTTGATCGGAGTTGGCTTCTACCGAGGCTGGTTCGCATTGTCGCGACCGGACGTCGAAAAGGGGAGCAACAAAGTCGAACTCAACCTGACCGTCGACCGAGACAAGATGAACGAGGATGCCGACGCGGTAAAGGAAAAAGGCCCAGGCGCTGACCGGCGGCGCAAGGACGGCGCTAAGGACGGCGCTAAGGACGGCGCTACTGACGGCGCTACGGACAGTGCGAAGGATGGCACCAAGGACGGCGCAAAGGATGATGCGAAGGATGGTGCAAAAGACCTCGAAAGGGACGGTGCGAAGGGCGGGCCAATGGGGCGGCAAAGGACCGCGAAGGACGGCGCGAGGGATAGTGCAAAAGACCTAGAACGGGGACGTGCGTAGGGCGGCGACGATCGGTGGCCAATCGGCGTGTGCCGATGGAGATCACAAGACAGCGTGTTCACTGGATGTTAGATCAGTGACGGCGCTGTCAGCCGCTTGAAGATTGCAACTAGAAACCATTTTTGAGCATGAGTGGTGAAACGATGAGTATTGGAAGCATTGTCAGTTGGATCGTTTGTGGATTGGTGGTGGGATTGTGTGCGCGATTTCTGGTTCCGGGGCGGCAGAGCATGAGTCCGCCGATGACGATTCTATTGGGCATCATCGGCTCGTTGGTCGGCGGCTTTCTCTACTCGCTCATCCGCGGAGCGTCGGTCGAGCCGTTTGCGTTGACCAGTCACAACTGGTACGGCTGGATTGTCGCCATTCTGGGCGCGATGCTCCTGGTCGTGATGTATCCCTACTTTTACCCCAGAAAATGGTGGGCCTGACGCCGTTATCCGTGGTAATGTCGACGGCCTTGTCAGCCTGTTCAAAAACTCGTGCGACGGCATTTCCAAGCTGTTCATTCGCGCAGGAATTCTTGGTGTTAAACGCCTGCGGTGCTTATCGGATGCCTCCGCGCATTTTTTTGACGGTCGCTTCGGATCGTCTTCAAACGCAACGGGGTGACGCTATTTCAGCCCAGGGTGAAGCGGCCGCAGCGGCAGCGAAGGCCGCGCAACCCTGGGTAACCGCCGATTCAAGATTGCGAAACCCCAACGGGGTGGCCCTAGGCCGCCGGTCCGTGGCTTTTGGGGCCACCCCGTTGGGGTTTTGGCGTAATTGGCGTTCGTGGACCCAGGGTGGAGCGACATGAGCTAGCCGCTCATGTCGCTCCACCCTGGGCTGATTTAGCCTAACCCCGTTGGAGTTGGCACCGGTGGCGGCCGTTGTGGTCTTCGACTGATTTTTTGCGCCTATGGCGTTGGGGTTCGTACCCTTGTGGTCATGGCGGCTAGAGCCCTTTCAACATCATGAGATCGCGATCGTCCATGTGATGAATCAGCAGATGCGTTGCCATTGGCCCGTCGTTTCATCCAAAACGTCAAAACCGGCGAAATCATGATCTGGTGTCATTTCATGAATGGCGCATTCCGAAACGCCTCGAAGCTGCGAACCGTGAGATCCTCAAGCTCCGCAAATAACTGCGGATCGAGCTGACTTGAAATTGAAGCACGACTTGCCTTGCATCCGCGCCTTGAGCTCCTTCGATATGCCCTTGAGTAGGTCTGGACGAGCGTAGACGCCCATATGATGAAAACTCACATAGGCTTTCCCGACGGTTACCCACGCAATCGGGAATGGCTTCTTGTGCGTCGGGTGCTTTCCACCTTCCAAACGATAACAACTCGCCGTGTCTTCCGTGACGACGAGTCCGCCGGCATGACGCCTGAGGATGTCTCGGAGTGCGGAAAAAACTTCCGGGAAATTAGTTGGCATGGGCATGTGGTTGTGTAAGGCGAGGACGACCTCGCCTTTCTGCGAGAATTGTTAAGAAGAAAGTCTTCACGAAATGCGTTTCGTTCGGGGAGGGTTCATTTCGGCAGCGGGCGATGGTAAAATGGTCGTGAGGCCCCTTGTGATGATTGAGATGCGATGATTGAAATCAATTATACCGGCGATGACCTTTGGCAGAGGATCGACCGAGCCGTGGAAAAGGTGAAGGATCGTTTGCGGCGTGTAACCCGCGCTCTTAATTCCGCGGAGATTCCGTATGCCGTAATCGGCAGCAAAAGTTCATTCCACGCGACACCATTACTTGTCTGGCCCTTGTCATGTTTGGCGAAGAAGCCATTACCTCCCTACGCACCGCCATCTTCGTCTCGCCTGACAATGTGCCCTTGCGACTGCATCTGGCGGAGACGCTGTGACACGAGAAGGGGGACACACCATTTTCTTCGATTTATTTCACGGCTGTCGGAACCAATCGGTGGGTGGCACCAATCAAGCAGACCAAATGGACCGACCACTGCCATCCAAATTGACGCCACCGAGATTACCTTGTTGCTGCGAGTGTCAAGCGAGAAAGCACTCGGATGGATCCGGCGAGCGGAATTGACCGCCGTAGACGTCGGGAATGGCCTCAGGCCACGTTACCGAATCAACCGCGAATACCTAATACGTTTCTTCGAAGTCGACAGGTACAGCCGCCACCGATCCGCAGGTGTCGTAAGCGTCATTCACCAACGCCAGACGTAGGACCGATCGACCCGGTCTTGGGTAGGCAGCTTGAGAAAAAGAGTGAAGCCAGAAGGATCGGAAGTAAGTATTATCGAGTTTGGAATGGCGTGACATCGTGGGTCTAGACTTTGGTTCGTCGAAAGTTTAGCCGACGCCCCAATCTGTTGGTTCGAGTTCTTAGCGTGCTAATCGCGATTGGTTTGCATCAACTCTATTCATGAGCCGACTTTACCTCATCAACGTCGGCGCCAACTCATCTCACCGGAATTCTGCCCGATCCCCGCTGTTTCCGGGTGGATCGTTTGTTTATGTGCCATTTCCGCTTGACCTTGGTGACTACGGGGCAATTCCATATTCAATTGAAGCATGGCCGTTTACCAATGGCCTTTCGTGGTATCAAACTCATGCCGACCCCGATTGGACGAATCTAACCTATGGCGACTACGTACTAAACCCCCGCGCGGCGTCAGTTCGGCAATGTCCGAACGGGCGACACGCTTCTGTTTTGGGCATTGCTTTGGGACAACGCCGGTCGAAATTGGACGACGTTTACTAACCGCCAATCTTGGAATCTCATCGGTTCGCTTCGAATTGGGGAGATTCTGCGCGAGGGCGATTCAATCAATGACGCAAAGGCACGAAACCGGAAGCGCGCAAGTGCAACGCGCACTTCTACAAGGACACGTTGGATCACGGGCACATGGTGTTTATTGGCGATGTCCGGCATTCCCGGCTATATCGAGTCGCAGTTCCGCTCGTCCAAAACTTCAATCGTTCGTCCCTGCTTTACCGCGCGGTCAAAACCGCCTGCGGATCGCCTCTCCCGCTCAACGGAAAACACTGGAGCGGATACACGCGAAGCTGTCGGGCAATTTGCGACCTCAATGAGTCGGACGGTCTCCGTCGTGCGAAAATCCTTCGAGATGCAATATCTGCGCAAACGATTTTGACTTGTTGGCGGGCGTCTAAACCGGTTCAGAAACTACTTGTCGGTTCGTTGCTTCGAACGTTTTATCTCTGAGCCGGAATCTAGGTGAATGCCCGAACATTACCATCAATTCGAATATCGAACAGTCAATCCGATCGCCAGCAATTCGATTGCATTGTCGTCCCGTCCATTTCCGCCAGCGTAGTACTTATTTAGAAAATCGATTATCCAATCGGAAT
Organism: uncultured Planctomycetaceae bacterium; assembly: GCA_963803365.1. Taxonomy (GTDB): domain Bacteria; phylum Planctomycetota; class Planctomycetia; order Pirellulales; family Pirellulaceae; genus JANMEB01. The sequence continues at coordinate 1,928 of CAWDMH010000015.1, read as the reverse complement.
CTAGATCCGGAAACCTTTTTGCAAGTCGTTGCCGTACTGTTCGTGCGAAGGATCCCTTCTCGGCAAAACTCATTTGTGACCAGCGTCTTCCGTCAACGGCATTTACGCCGAACTCAGATATATCGCTGCGGGAATTACTCTCTGAAATCGAATCGTCAGAACTGCGATTGGATTCGCCCGTGCGCCAAGTCGACAGTCGATCTGACTTGGTCTCATTCGCCACGTCATTCTGCGTTTGTTCGGTTTCCCTCGATTCAATAAAGATGGCGACTATCGCAAAGACCAGTACGACCGAAATCGCTCCGATGAAAATCCACGGCTCCAAATCCTTCCCAATGGATTTGAGATTCTTTTTTGCTATGGTGCGAAAAATGGGCGTTTTCTTTTCGCTGCCATTTTTCTTGGCTCGGATTGCCTTGAGTAGCCTCCTTCGATTGCGACTGCTCATGCACTCTATGTCCTGTCAATTCGTTTGGAGTTTTATGATGTCGCTTGTTATACCACGACGGGACAACAATTGGGTGGTCGTATTTGCGTACCAACAACAAAACGCCCCGATCCCAGGGCGTAGCCGTTCGAATTGGATCGCGGCCTAGTTCGCCGCAAACTGCCCGCGATCAACTTTCTTGAATCGGGACTCCTTTCCCTTCGTGTTGATCTCCCGAAGCAAAGCCGAATAGAGCGTGGCATGCGGCGTCTTGCCGCCGGGGCTGGTCCACAGCTTCTTGGTCGCCATCGTTTCGATCATGCTCCGGGCAGTTCATCGGTTCCTTGGCGGTTGCCAGAACCTGCGCCGGCGGCGTCGAGGGCGCCGAGCTTGGTGGCCTTTGGTTCGGCCTTGGCCTTGGCGGTCTTGGCCGGTGCCGATTTGGCTTTCGTTGCCTTCTTGGTCGTGGCTTTGGTCGCGGTGGTTTTCTTGGTCTTGGTAGTCATCGTTCGTCTCCGGAAAAAGGTAATGGTTTGGCTGCCATCATCAGGACGCGTGAACCACACTGCCGACGCCACGCGGGCGTTTCGGCTTCTACTGGGAGGTCTTGAGCGCCGTCTCCAACATCTGGCGGACGACGCTGGTGTTGTTGGGGTCGCTGAGGCACTCCCGAAGTTGGCGGCGATGCCTGCGTTTCCATTCGGTGGCGATCTCCCCGACCGGAGCGCCAACCCCGTGGGTCATCGGGTCGTTGCACAATTCGTCCATCGCCTCATCGAACCACGCCACAGCCTTTGCGGCTCGTTTGGCGGCTCGGCGCTGTAGCTTCGTCATCTCGCTCATGCATCACCTCGTTGTTGGCTGCCATCGTCAGGCGGCGGGAACCAACCCGTCGCGACGCCCGAAGGCGTTTCGGCGTAGTCATCAATTTCTGCCATCGCAAGGACCACAACCTTTGGCGCATCATCGTCGTCGCTCTCGAACGGCGCGCCTTCTTCGTCCACCGTGTGAAGCCGCGTGGAGCCGCAGTCGCATTTGGTAAGCGTCGGTTCGAGTTCGCCCGGATAGACCTCGCCGCAATCCTGGCATTCCCAGGCCCAATCGCGATCCGTCGAGTCGTCTAACGCCAGCCCCGAATGCGAGTAGGCCGATTCAGCCAGACGGCGGCGATCGAGATCTTTGGCCACCGCTACCGGCAGCACTTGTGTGGTGTGGTGATAATCGCCGTAGTCGCACGCGAAGAGGACTGGCGCGTCCGGATCCAGATCCGATAGAGCGTCGATCAGGTCTTGTACGATCATGGCGTGCCGAACAGTATTGGGACACACCATTTTCTTCGTTTTCTTCGATTTATTTCACGGCTGTGACCAAACGAGTCCGCCGGTTCGGCTACCATCGCCCCAGAGGTGGTCCCATGGCAACAGGCCAATTCAGATGGGATCGGTCACTGTGAGTTAAAGGCTTTAACCCTGGGGGGATAACCATGGCGTGGACACCAGAA
>CAWDMH010000014.1:0-35658 GCA_963803365.1 uncultured Planctomycetaceae bacterium | reverse complement strand
TAAGGATCGCACGCAAAATAACTTCGCCATAAATCCTCGCCCCCACGGGAGAGGTCAGGTGAGGGTGAACAAAATCGGGAAGTCATTTTGCGTGCGATCCTAAATGATTCGTCTCCAAGATACAGCGGCTTGTGACCATTTCGGTTTAGCAAGCCGTTCGTGAGATGTTACCAAGTCGCTTGGTAATTCGCCGCGTTGATGCCAACGCAACCGGATGGCTTGTGCCGTTCCGCTACTTCTTCGACGAGCTGTTAGGTGGGCAAGCTGGAAGTCTGCCCTACGTTTGGATATGATGGCCAATCATTCCTCACTCAACATGCGGTGATTTATGAAGCTCTCGTCTGTACAACAGTTAAAGAAATCGTTGTTGGGGGCCGCGACGGTTCAGAGGGCCGTCTTCGCGGCCACACTGCCGGCACTCCGCTCGGTGACCGCTTCGTCGGCGGCTGGAGCCGCTAGGGGCCGGTTGCGCTGGGCTGGTCGGCAAAAAGGGCGACTATCGATTGGCCGTCCGCATTCAAGATCGGTCGCCGGGCATGGACGGGCTGCTTCAGGAAATCCACCAGTGTGCCAAGGGCGAAACCGACGTCAAATCATCGGAAAAATCGTTAAGCAGAAGAAACCGTGGCATCAGTCTCGCAACCGTCCGTTGCGAATCGGCGGTTCGATCGGGCATGTCGATATCACAGCCGGGACGCTGGGTTGTTTTGTGACCAAGAACGGCGCCGTTGACTACGTACTCTCGAACAACCATGTCCTGGCGAATGAAAACGCGGGCAAAGTCGGCGACCGCATCATTCAGCCTGGAGACTTTGACGGCGGCCGCAATCCCGCCGATACGATCGGCCGCCTCGCCGCCTTTACTCGCTTGAAGAAGTTGAAAAACCTCGTTGATTGCGCGATTGCATCACTCGACGAAGGGACCGAATACTACTTCAACGACCTGGAAACGCTGGGGCCGATTACCGGCGTGCGAACCGAACCTCTCGACGAGGGAGACATCGTATTCAAAGTCGGCCGGACGACCGGTGTGACAAAGGGCCGCGTGTCGGCTATCGAGGTCGATCAAGTGGACGTGCAATACGATCAGGGCATCCTTTGTTCGACGATCAACTCGAAATTGAACCGGTTGGAAACAAGCCTTTTAGTTTGGGGGGAGATAGCGGCTCTCTCATCGTCGATCGAGACTTGAAAGCCGTCGGCCTGCTTTTCGCCGGCAACGACGTGAATGCAACGTACGTAAACGCCATCGAAAACGTGTTGAAATCGTTGAAGGTCAAACTTGTCTTTTGACCGCACGGTGCAACACTTATCGATGTCATTAAACGCATCCTAAGCCGGTCGCTCGCCAAGGTTGGTCCCGGTGAGTCGCCATCAAATAAGCGGTCGGAGCCTCGGTGACCATGACAGAAAACAAGGAACTTGAACGAGCCCGCGTCGCGAAACGCAAGGCGATCGACCTCTATGCCTTGCTGGACAACGTCAACGGGATCGGGATTTCTCGGCGCGACGGCCAGTACGCGGTTAAGATCAATCTGCTCGCACCACCGGCAGAAGATCAGCGGTTCTTGACGACTATTGAGGGCGTCCCCGTCGTCTTGTCGGTCGTGGGCAAGATCACCAAACAGCAAGGTTGATGCCCTACGCACGCAAATCGTTTTGCCAGCGAAATTCGTACCGAGGTTTCACTCATCTATTCGGACGATGCCACTTGATTCGCTCGCAATCCAAATGTGGCCACGGTTTGCCGAAGGCCGTCGATTTGGGCGTCGTTCAATCGCGGCAAAGGCAGGCGCTGGTCCAACGGGGATGCCGAGCATTTCCATAACGGATTTTGATGCGGCGAGATAGTTGAATTGGGACAACGTGCGGATCAGCTCGATCGATCGGATTTGTTCGTGCCGAGCGGTTTCATAATCGCCTTTCGTAAACGCCGACCACGTTCGGTGGTACATCTCCGCCGCGAAGTTGTAGCTGCTGCCGATCGCTCCTTTGACGCCACAGGCCAGCGCCGGGAGTAGCATTTCATCGACGCCCCATAGTAAATCGAATCGCCCATCGCACTCGGCTTGGCACAATTGGAACTCAACGAGATCGCGATCGGTGTACTTTACGCTGGCGAGATTGGGGATCGCCGCCGCCGCGTTTAGGAACTCGGACATGCGCAGTGAAATCCCCGTCCACGCCGGAATGTGGTAATAGTAAAAAGCCGTCAATGGCGGAGCCGCTGCGACTTGCGCAACAGGCCACGAGCGACTCGACCGAGTCCGGCTTGAAATACGAAGGAGCCATCGCACCGATCGCCGCCGCGCCATGCCCTTCCGCGTGGCGGGCCAACGCAGCAGCGTCAGCCAGGCAATTGGCACCGACATGCACGACGACCTTCAATTCGGTTCCCTGCGCGATCGCCAGCCAGCGGGCTGCCAATTTCATGCGTTCGTCCACCGTCAACGAATGGCTTTCGCCGGTCGTCCCACAAACAAAGACCGCGTGCACTCCCGAAGACTGCAAGTATTCTGCCTGTCCCTCCACCACGTCCAACCTCAACGAACCGTCGGCGGCAAACGGTGTATGTACAGCAGCAATCAGTCCGCAAAGCTTCCGCTTCATCATTTGATCAATTCCCTTTCCTGGTCGATCAGGCCTTGGCGAGGCCGAATCAGCAGCACGAGCACTACTGAGAATAACGCCGCGCTGGCGAAGACTCCAAAAATCACGTTGAGCGGGATGTGCCGGTCGCGCATCGTCCCAAATCCCCAATCCGCCAATCCGCCGCAACTGATGCTCACCAGGTTCATTAATCCGTAGCCCGTCGCCCTCAGATCCGAGCGCACGATTTGAGCCAAAATCGGCATGTTGTTGCAGTCAAAAAAGCCCCAGCCGACTCCGAATAGAACCAAGTAGGCAACGGCCATCCACAAGAAACCGGAGTTTCCCACGCCAAACAACGACGGAATCAGCACGCACATTCCAATTGCACTGACATAAATCCGGCCGCGATTCGTCTTGCGCATCCACCGGTCGGCGAGCCATCCGCCCGCAAAAGCTCCCGCCAAAGACGCCAAATTCACGTAAAGCGTCGCGGACACGCCCGCCATTCCTTGCCCGATTTCAAATCGCTCCTTCAAAATTGCCGGCATCCAATCCTTAACGACCCAACCTGCCAGCGCTGGCAGCGTAAAGTAAAACACCAACAAAACAAACGAACCGTTGGACAACAATTCTTTGGCGGCGCTGGCAATCGACGGTTTGCCGACGACCGGTCTTGCCGGATCGATTCGCTTGGGTGCATCTCGCAACAAGAGCAACAGGGGGAGTGCATACAAGACGCCAACCAGGCCGATGATGTCGAATCCGATTCGCCAACCAAGCCGCGGTTCGTCGGCCACATATCCACTGAAACCTCCCAGGATAATTCCGCAATAGATGGCGACCTGATGAACTCCGATCGCGCGGGATCGCGTTCTCCCGGAATGGTAATCGGCGATCAGCGCCAAGGCCGCTGGGATGTAAAATGCTTCGCTGATCCCCATCAACGTTCGCGTCCACAACAGACCGTGATAGGTGGTCACGTGTCCAGTCGCCCACGTCACGGCGGACCAGACAAATAGACTTGAACAGATCGCCCATCGACGGCTGAACCGATCGGCCAGATAGCCTCCGATCGGGCTGAGAAATGCGTAAACCCATTTGAACTGACCCAGCATGTAGCCCCAATTGGCCTCCAATTGGATACTGGGAATATCCGCCATCACGGAGAATTTCATCGAGGCCAGCATTTGCCGGTCAAGGTAATTCAATAGCGCGACGGGCCACAGCAACGCTACGATCAACCACGCGTGGCGAATCAACGTCGACGGCGTCCGATCTAGCGTCGCAGGCGGAAGCATTGTTTTCTTGGTCCGTCCAGTTAGCTGACTGTTGAAGGTTTGCGCACAAGTGCTTTTTGAAGCGGCGCGGCGGAGCCGCCCGGTAATTCGCCGTGCGGATGCCTACGCAACCGGACGGTTCGCGCCGTTCCGCTACTTTTTCAACGCGCTGTTAGGTGTTCGAGAAGCCGCCCAAACCTCCGGCGAGCGCACTCCAGGCTGGATTTCTCCACTGGGAATCACCCAGCGTTCCCCCCAGAGAACCACCGGCGTCGTAACCGGTGCGGCCGGCAATTCGCCGTCGACGACCCATCTATTCGCGTCTTGATCGTACCGCAGGATCTGCCGTGAGAATCCGCGATGGTGCTCAGGTGCCTCGTCGATTTGGGTTCCGTCGTCGCCACCGAGGATAATGGGGCCTGTGCCGATTCCCCTCGTCGGCGATGGTGCGGCCACCACCGCGCGTGGCAAATCGGCGAGACGATTCCAACCCGACTCTTGGTCAAATCGATACGCGTCTCGCAAGTAGCGTCGTGCGATCTGGCCATCAGCGCCTCTCGACAGTTCCGCCCCGCCAATGAGCCAGAACGAGTTGTGGAAGTTGCAGGCCGTCGCCAGAATCCGGCCTGGTCCCGGCCAGCCGTCGATCTCTCGCCAACGACGATCGTCTGCGGAAAGATTCAAAACGAATACGCGGTTCAAGGCAACCGGCGAATCGGGTTTGTCTTGTCCACCTGCAACAAACAGTTCATCTCCGACCAACGCTCCACAGGCGTTCGCCAACGGCAACGGCAGCTCGGGCAGGACCTTGGTTGTAAGCATCCCATCCTTCAACGCCAATTGAAAACAGCCCGCGAAGTGACCCTCGGAGTTGCTGCCGCCGACGCAGATCACCCCATCTCGGTAAGTCACCGACACGCCATAGCCGAGTGGTCGCGGCAGATGTCCAACTTGCGTCCACGTGCCATGCGGTTCATCGAGGGCCCAAACCGAGTCGTACCAACGCTTCGCGCCCCCTTCCCAAGGCCGCCCGTTGGGGAAATTCGCTCCCCCGGCGACCAGTAACTGACCGTTGCTCACTCCCGCAAACATGCCGGCGAAGCCCTCGGCATCCGGGATCGGCGACAGTTTCTCCCAGTGCAACGAATCATCAGGCTGGGCAACACCTCGATTGAACAACAGTAACACGCCGAGCAGTGTGGTGGCTACGATCCGCATGAACTCCTCGCCCTGCACAATGTGCACCGAAAACATTGAATAGCCGAAGCGTCGCTTGTTCGCCAATTCACTGGCCTACTGCCGTTCACGATTTCAGATCCTCGAGCCAGACTTCCAAGGGCTTCATCGTCTCCCAAGCGGGCGGATCGGCCACTCCAAGGCCGGCGCATTGCAAGCCGGAAACGTCGACCAAACCTTTGCGGATATCCAGGTAGGTGCGGCCTTCGCTCTCGACGTACATTCGCCGATAGTCTCGCCGGGCGACGGTTTGTTCTCCGGGGTCAGGTGCGACAACCCCGCGAAGTAGTGATGGCCGTTCCGCTCGACATGCGTCAAGCCCAACGCTGCCACGACCGCCAGGTCTTGATTCAGGGCGACGATCGGCAAGTTCGTCAGATCTTCGGCGCTCTGAAACAGACGGCCGCCGCGCTGATTTCGAAGTGCGCAGAACACGGCATTGGCCAGCGACTTGAAAACGCCCTTGCAGTTCTTGTGAGAGACGCCGCGAAATCCGATGGCGACTGCATCGCGAAACGCGCTCAAGGTCCCATCCGCTTCGTCGATAATCATCGGAATCTGCTGGGCAACTTTGTTGATCGCGTCGGCATTGGCCTGATCGAACGTCGCCGCACGCGGCAGCGGTTGTTCTAGAAACAGCGTCTGTTGGAATAATTCCGGCAGGTTATGCTTGAGTTCATCGATGAAACGACTGAGTTGAGCAACGTCAGAAAACGACTCGTTTCCGTCCAACGTGACTTGTGCATCGTTTTGGCCGATGACTTGCCAAATCCGTTCCAAACGTTGCAGGTCGTCGGACTGCTCGCCGCATACTTTGATCTTGAAGTAACGGATTCCTTGCTGATGGACATATTGTTCCAACGTTTGTGGCAAGCCATCGCCGATGCGGTTGCCGTCGTTTAGTTCGTCGTCGCGGATCAAGTCGGTCAGTCCCACCGTGTGGCGAACGTGAATCTGTCGCAACGGCGATTCCGGCAGCCAATCTTCCACCGGGATTTCGATTGGAACGCCTGGGTGAATCCGCGACGGATCGAAGCCCAGACTTCCGGTACGCAACATTTCGAAAAAGCTGCGGTCATGCAACCGGCAAACGGCGTCGATCCAAGCCCGCTCCAAAAGCGCCGAAGCGAACGCCGCACACAACGGAACCGCTTTTCGCACCGTCTCTGCTTTTCGAAACCGTTCGTGAACGGTCCACCAAGCGCCGAAGGCCGATGCGCTCGGCGGCTGACCGACCCATACGTCGCGAGCAAGCTCGACCAATAGCAACAATTCCGCGAGCTTTTGCTTTGGCGGCACGTCCGGCCGCTTGTCCAGCCAACCCACCGAAGGCCAATCTGCCGCACAGCCCCAACTCGATCGACCATCGTCGTTTTCGATCACCATCCGAACTTCGACGTTGACCCGCATCCATTCTGGAAACAACGACTGCCCGGCCCCAATCGCAAACTCCATCCGCGGGGGTGGAATGGTGCGAATCAATAGATCAGCGGTCTTTACTAAAAATGCCATCGTGAACGCCGCGCCTTCTGCATCCTCCTGTCCTAACGCAGGCCAACCGTCCAGCTTGTCCGCCGCAACTAGCACGAGCGCACGCCGACAGCTTGTGGCGACGAAACCTGCTCGCTTCAGGCTCGCACACTCGGCGAGAAGACGACAAAGCGCCGAAGAAAGCTCAAGGGATTCCCGGTTGAGTCCCGGAACCCAGTTTCTGGGGCTGCCCGACCTACAGCAAATTAGCCCAATACCGTCCGCCTGTCGCCATTCTATTCTGGCGCGGCGTTTGACATAATCAGGGCTGCGATGTAACAGTTCACGAGCCGGGTTCTGGCTCAATCCGCCCAAGGCGGATGTGCCTGACCCGCTACAAACGTGGGCGACGCATTGGTAACCCGTAAACGCTTAGGATCGGACGCAAAATAACTTCGCCGTAAATCCTCGCCCTCACGGGAGAGGTTGAGGAGAGGGTCGACAAAACCGGGAAGGTGTTTTGCGTGCGATCCTTACGGCTGCGATGGAAATACCGCGTCGGCTTATTGCGGCACACAACGAACCCCATCCGAAAGGACTAATATGCCAAAATACATCATTGAGCGCGAAATCCCAGGTGCCGGCAATTTGTCACCGCAGGAATTGAAGTCGATTTCCCAAAAGTCGTGCACCGTGTTGAACAAGATGGGACCGCAAATCCAATGGGTACACAGCTATGTCACGGCCGACAAGATCTATTGCGTCTACAACGCCCCCAACGAACAACTGGTCCGCGACCACGCCCAACAAGGCGGATTTCCCGCCAACCGCATTTCCCAAATCACCACCATCATCGACCCCACCACGGCTGAGTAGAGCATTCGGCTTCGACCGTTCGCGTTGCACATTCACAGAGCCGGGGTCTGGCTCATTTTCGGCCCAATTATTGGTACGTGAACGGCGCATGAGCCGCCGAAAATGTGCCTGACCCCCTAAAAACGTGGGCAACGCATTGGCAACCCGTGAACGCTTACGATGGATTCACCCAGAGTCCGGCGACCGATGTAATCCCCTTAACAGTTCGGCAATATTGAACGACGTTACGGTTACGCTCGTTACGCCTAACGAATCGATCAAATCCGAACTTACAGTCCTTTAGGATCGCACGCAAAGTAACTTCGCCTTGAATCCTCGCCCTCACGGGAGAGGTGCGGAGAGGGTTAACCAAACCGGGAAGTTGTTTTGCGTGCGATCCTTAATTGGACGTCAAAATGGATCTGGCCCCGATTCAAGCTGGTATTTCGCGGAAACAAATGAGCATGCAACCGATCCCGTCGTCAGTGCTACCGGCGATAGCATTTGTCGAGACGCTTTTTTTCGAGCCGCAAACGTACCATGCCGTCGGCACGGCCGCGCTGGTCGGGCCGAGGCTCTTGCTGACTGCGGGCCACGTGGTATTTGATCACTATCGACAAATCAACGGATATAATAACGGCATTCCATTTTTGACCGATCGAGGCGAGCCATATCGAATCCGAGTCACATTTGGCAATGGACTGCCGACAATCAACGCTTCCGGATGGCTGTCTAATGATCAATGGGTCAATAATCATTCGCGAAGCAGCAACGTTCAAACCAGGATTACCTCCGCGTTTGACTTCGGCGCGATCGTTTTGCCGTCACCGATGGATATACCAATCGGCCAAATGTTCATGGTCGAAACGACACCAAGTTCGGTTAGCCTCTCGGCCGACGTTGCCGGTTTTTCGGCTGACGATTATTTCCGTTCAGGTCGAATGCAGTTGTATGCGTCGCCTGCCACCAACTGGCACGAGGTCAACAGCGATCGAAGCGTGTATTCAGTCGACACATTCCCAGGAATGAGCGGGGGACCCGTGTGGACCGCCTCGCCGGGGGCCGGTCGAACGATCCGAGGCATCCACACATCAGAGATCAGTCCGACAGGTCCCGGTTCCGCGTTGAATATGACTGCATACGTATTGGAACACTTGGATCAATGGCGACGACAGACGCACCCCTCGGTCGACGCCTCATAGTCTTTTGAACTCTAGTGCTTTGTCACGGCTAAGAATTAGAAGGATACAACGATGTTCAATGATTCAACTATCTCGCCCCAACAATTCGCCATGGCTGCGCCGTTCCCAAATGTCGAACAGCCCTCTGGGATGCAAGACGGCCCTGCCGAACAATTCCTCCTGAGCCTGATTCGTTTCGTTCAATTCGCCACGAGTAAAACAAACCCTTCAACGTTGGAGCGCGCGTTGCTCAATCAAGCAAAAAGCGTCTTTACGCAATTGGCAAAACAGTGTGAAATCAGCGCAGGCTCACGTAAATCATCAAACCCAAGCGCGGCGATCGACGAGCTAACAATCGAACCGTTGCCCGGCAATTTCAAATTTGAAAAGGGCACCTATACCGAACAATCACCTAGAAACAAGAAAACGTCAAAAAAAACGCCTTCCAAGGACGCCAAAACACGCAAGACAACCGCTTAGGATCGGACGCAAAATAACTTCGCCGTACATCCTCGCCCTCACGGGGTAACAGTTCACGAGCTGGGGTCTGGCTCATTTTCGGCCCAATTATTGGTGCTAGAATGTCGCATGAGCCGCCGAAGATGTGCCTGACCCCCTAAAAACGTGGGCAACGCATTGGCAACCCGTGAACGCTTACCTCGCGGGAGAGGCTTAGGGAGGGGGTCGACAAAACCGGGAAGTTATTTTGCGTGCGATCCTTAGTGCGAGTTTTCGTCAGCGGGGACAGGCACAGTCGCGGGTGCCGTGGGCTGATGCAGCACCGGTTGGTTCAACACCGGTTGGTTGAACAGTGCGTGGTTGAACACGGACCCTTCAAACTCTGCTCGGTTGTTCCCAGACAGTTCTCCACCGGCTTGTACCTGCCCTTGGAGCTGATGGATGTAGTCTTGATGGGTCTCCGACGGAATCGCAAGTGCGACGGACGGCGCGACCGCGGAGGGTGGAAGCGTCACCCGTCTCCGCACGACCTTTGCCGCCTCTTTTTTTCTCACGTGCAGGAAATCAAACAGGTTGCGCCTGGCGAACGAGGTTCGCATCCGGTTTCGCCGTCGGGATATACCACATTCACCTGACTGACTCCCCCAGCGACCGGTTGACCTCCCTCTCCCCCCGATTGCAACGCACCACCGACCGATCGTATCGCAGGTGAATTGGGACTGACGCCAAACACAGATGCAATCGCTGATTGGGCAATGGAGTCAGACATCGTTCCTGTGACTCCCCCGGATTGCAATCCTCCACCCGAAGTCGAATTGGCAATCGGCTGCGCGAATTCTTTGTTTGTTTCCTTAGCTCCCACATAAGCACGATTGAACGTGCAGCATGTGATTTCGCTCCAGGTCATCACGCCATCGGGACCGAGGCTCGGCTCGTATACATGAATCTCGGCAAAATCAGGAATGAACATAGGCTCGGATTGTGTTGGAAGTTCTTTCAGGCTTTCCGAAAGTTTGACCAACCGAGAGTCGGACATGTCCAGCATTCCCCCAGCCTGTGTTCCGCCGCCCGGGAGGGATTTGGCCAAGTCGGCAACGCTGGATATGACATCCTTTGCAGCTTGTCCTCCTAGTCTGGCCGAGATTCCACCAGACAAGATGTTCTGGGCAGAGGAACTATCCTTGGAGTAATACGGCCCCATGCCGGTGTACTGCCAGCCATTGACCAGATTCATCGCCGCGCGAATTTCGCCTGGTCCGCCTCTGATGCGCAATCCATATTTCTGTGCAAGATCTGGAACGAAAACAATGTGGTAAGTGTAAAACGTATCGGGGGTCAAACCGTCACTTGGTGTTTTCCCCGGCGATATTGGCGCACCGGATTGGCTGAAAATGTAAGGCGCTGATTTTGTCGCGGCGCGTAGTGACCCCAGTCGTGGTTGTTCCCCCGCTGCCATTGCCGCCATCGAAATTGAAATTGGTCCGAGCGTTGACATCCGCATATTTTGACTGATCGTCATAGGACTCCGGAATCGGCGCTGAAGCAGTCAGTCCGACTTTTGCTTCCTCAATGTAACGGAAGTTCTTGGACACGATCAACAACGGCTTGGGAAGGTAAAACGGAATGCCGGACTCCATCCCCCAATGGCAGTCGTTGTTCAGCGAAACGGCAGTAATGCACGCTTTATGGTTTGCGTGGCAGCCCAAGAAAGCCAAAATGCAAACGGCGGCGAGCACCGAAATGTGCGGTTTCATGGAGGCACTCCCTACAATGAGTATTCCTGCCTGGTGCGAACGGGCCCGTGCACGAGCCGGGGTCAGACCCATTCTCCCGCCACAATGCGCGACGCCAAACGAGAGTTTATCCACCAAAAATGGGCCTTCACTCCGCTGAATACGGATGAACTCAACAACGGATCGTCACCCATTACAGTACGAACGGCGGTAGGTTATGACTGTAATTCGCATTTGGTCTGTGATTGACGTGACGGTAATTAGCGTTTTTCGGGAGTTATGGATTGTGGCGATTCGGATCGTGACTATCAGATAAAGTTTGTGGCTGGAGCATCGTAAGCGTTCACGGGTTATCAATGCGTTGCCCACGTTTTTAGGGGGTCAGGCACATTTTCGGCGGCTCATGCGACGTTCACGTACCAATTATTGGGCCGAAAATGAGCCAGACCCCGGCTCGTGAACAGTTACGGAGCATCTATCCTTGCCGCAAACTGACTTTGCTATGCAGTCGCAAGACTGCCACATCGATAGCCATCTTGGATAGCCATCTTGTGTCGGACAGTGTTTGCCCCGCGTACTGCAAATAGTGGCGCTGCGACAGCACGTACGCGCTATGCCGCGGGATGTCTCCTGGGCCGGCGGCGGGCAGGATCGCCGTGTGTCGAAATGGCAGTCAAGCTGCCATGACGGCGCGGCGACGGCAATCCTGCGGTTCGAGCATCTCGATGCCGGCGAATTCTTGAGTTTGAATGAATTACTTATTTCGGCGGCGTACCACGAGCCCCATCCCAACCATCAGTAGAATGGCCAACCCAGTCGGTTCCGGCACAGCAAAGCCGGGTGATCCGACGTCGATGCCTGCGCCGCCCGGCTCCGTCGTCCAACGACTGATAGGCGCCGTGTACTCCCACATTGCTGAACCCCAGGAAATTGCGGTTGGTATCCCATTCAAACGATCGACCCGTGCCATCGGACGCGCCAAACATGACCTCGGCAACCAAGTTCGCCGGCCCGGCGTTCGGATCTGCGTCCCACAACTGGATCTGGTCGCCGTTGCTGGACAGTCCGGAAAAAGTGTCCGGCCCCGACATAAACGACTGGTCAAGCACCGTGGGACCTGCACCCCAAACGACTTGAAACTCCGCAACACTGTCTTCGGCAATGATGATCGACTCGCCAGCCAGTATGGTGTACGAGCCAAAAAGCGACCCGTCATTGCCCATCGGCCCATTGTCGTCCCAGTAATAACCGGTCAAATCGACGCCTGAATTGCCGGTATTGGTCAACTCCCACCAGTCGCCGTTGTTAACGTTTTGCGACGAACTCATCACCTCTGTAATCACCAGATCCGCATACGACCTGTTGGACAGAATACAAACCACCAACGAGAAAGCCACTAGATAACGCATTTCATCCTCCAACAAACTTTGTCAAAACAAACCGACTCGTTAGAATCGGGTGAACAGGCCTGAGAGGGTAACTGGCGAAAATGAACGTTGTGGGAAGATCACGTTAAGTTTTCTTGCTGGTCCGAAAGCTTTCCGGGCGGCATCTGCTCAAAACCAAAACAATGACGGGTATTTCCGTGCCATTTTTTGAAAATGCGCGGATCAGTGAATGTGCACAAAACACGAGTTTTGCGCAGCCGATCTGGGTTCCGCAGTCGATCTGGGACAGATTGACCTACGACGGCTAGCTCAAGAAGAAGAAGCGAATTGGGAGCTTCTCGCAGTCGATCTGGGACGCGCAGTCGATCTGGGACAGATCGACCTACGACAAACCGCAATGTCCGGCGGAAGCTTGTGAACGGGGACGCTGGTGGCTGCTTGCATCTACAACGTCGTAGTCGACTAGGCTAGAATACCGGCAGTTTGGATTTTGGTGTCCATCTCGTGGCTCGAGAACGGAAAGGTCCTCAATGCTTTCGACATTGATTTTGGCTCAGAACGGGCCGAACACCCAACAGATTGTGTTGATCGTGATCAGCTTAATCGCGCTGCTCTTGGTGTTCATATTCGTCATCATCTTCATCATGTACTTTCGCTGGTGGATTCAGTCGGTACTGACGAAGGCTGGGGTTGGTTTTTTTGACTTGCTGGGAATGACTTTTCGCAAGGTGAAGCCGGGCGTGATCGTGCCGACGAAGATCATGGCGGTTCAAGCCGGTTTGGAGGACCCTGACATTACCAGCCGCGCTTGGAAGCTCATTACTTGGCTGGTGGCAACGTGCCGATGGTGATTCGGGCGTTGATTGCGGCGAAAAAGGCGAAGACGATTCACTTGAGTTTCCGAGAGGCGACAG
This sequence comes from uncultured Planctomycetaceae bacterium, assembly GCA_963803365.1. GTDB lineage: Bacteria > Planctomycetota > Planctomycetia > Pirellulales > Pirellulaceae > JANMEB01. The sequence continues at coordinate 22,553 of CAWDMH010000014.1, read as the reverse complement.
CGATCGATCTTGCAGGACGCAACGTGTTGGAAGCGGTGCAGACGAGCGTCTATCCGCGCGTGATCGACTGCCCCCCCAAGGGGACCGCCCGAAAGACTTTGGATGCGGTGGCCAAAGACGGCATTCAGCTCAAGGTTCGCGCCCGCGTGACGGTGCGCTCGAATTTACAGCAGTTGATTGGCGGGGCGACGGAAGAGACGATCATCGCCCGCGTCGGGGAAGGGATCGTCAGCGCCATCGGTTCGGCCAAAGACCACAAAGTCGTCTTGGAGAACCCGGACATGATTTCCAAGACGGTGTTAGGGCGTCGACTCGATTCGCAAACGGCGTTCGAGATTGTCTCGATCGACATTGCCGATATCGACGTGGGTGAGAACATTGGCGCGCGGCTTCAAGCCGATCGGGCCGAGGCCGACACGCGGGTGGCTCGCGCCGGGCCGAAGGGCGGCGGGCGATGGCGGTCGCCAAAGAGCAGGAGAACCAGGCTTTGATCGAAGAGAGCCGTGCCAAGTTGGTCGAGGCCGAGGCCGAGGTCCCCAAAGCGATGGCGGACGGATTCAACTCCGGCAAGCTGGGGATTCTCGACTACTACAAACTGCGCAACATTCAGGCCGATACGGATATGCGCAAGTACATCGCGGGCTCAGGCACCGGCGGCGCCGCAACCACCGCTCCGCCAAGTTAGCAGCTCGTTGAAAAAAGGTGTTGTTAGCAATCAAACAGGTGCGACTATGGCCAAAGATATCGAAGAATTCTTGAAAATGGCCGCCGCTCGGCGACGCGAGGCACAGGCCAAGAGTGCGGGCGCCCGGCAACCGGCGCCGCCGGCCGCGCAACCCGCTCAGCCGCCACCGAAGGCAGCGCCAACCAGGAAATCCAAACCACGAACCATTGTCGAGGCAGACGATATTCAGATCGGCCGCCGCAAAGAATCAGTCGCGCAGCACGTCAAGTCGCACATCAACACCAGCCGTCTAGCCGAGCACGCATCGCACCTGGGCCAACAGGTAGGTTTGGCCGATGACATTATGGATGCCCGGCTCCATCAGACGTTCGATCATGACCTGGGGCGGCTATCCCACGAAGCGGCACAGCAAGCACCGACGACGACCCGGCGGCCTTCAGTCGTGCCGTTGCCTTTGTTGGCGAATCGGCAAAACATCCGGCAGGCCATTATCTTGAGCGAGATTCTCCGGCGGCCTGCATGGTAACGAATGCTGACGGCGTTCAACGCGATTCGTGCTAACGCGTTGTTTGAGTGTCTGCCTCGCCAATGTGGACGATATCGCGGACAGCTTCGTTGACCAGATCGTTTTCGGCGACATACCGCATTTCCAAGGGGCCAGGGTGTGTGTACCTGGCTGCAAAGCGGATCGTGCACGACTGACCCGGGGGCAACTCCGCCAGCGTGACGACTTGATCTCCGTCGCTCTGACCGGACGATCCGCAGAATTGTTTTACCTTCAAGCTCTTCAGGGGCACACCGCTGACGTTGCACACCTGGATGACTTGAAAGAAGACCTGGTTGGCGGAAGCGGAATCCGGCCCTGTAATGCTGAGCCGGACGCCGGCGACTTCGACCGGGACTTCGGTACGGTCGACGACTTGCGATGTGGCGCGGCATTCGAGTGTCACGGCCCCGGCGTTTTGCGGAATCACCGTCAATTCAACCGTTGTCGACGCGCCTGCTTTGAGATCACCCACAGCAAAATCGGCTTGGCGCCCGTCTTGGTGGATCGGGCGGGGGTTGCCGCGAACGATGGCCGCTTTCGTCTTGGCGGTCACCGACAACAACACATTTTTGGCGACGGCATCACCCGTGTTTTGAACGTTGAACCGGAACGTCGCCTCTTGATTCAAGAACGCTTGGTCGGGTTGGATGGTCTCGATTTCCAGCGATGCCGCGGGGGGACGAGTATCGCCGAGCGCCGCGACGGTCGGGTTCTCGGTCATTTTGTCGACCGTGGAAAAAGAGAACATCGATGTCATTTTTGGCATTTGGTTTTTGGCGGCCCAGGCGGCCTCTCGTGACGGCGGCGTAGTGGGCGGAATCACTTGTGCTTTGAAGACGACGCCTTCATCCCGCTTCACCGGCGCGGTCATGATGCGGACGGGCTCGGGCAACAGGGTTTGTGGGGGTTCTGATTCCTTCAAAGCTAAATCGTCGTCGGAGATCGACGCAGTGGAACCATCGCTGGCAAGGCTCGGAAGCTTCAAATGCGGCGCGGCTGCGAGCCGACCACCATCGGTCGATGCCGGTGAGGTGGACGTCGGGGTCTGATCGACAACGCCATTCTGCATCTGGGCAGGAGCGTCAGACACGCGCCGGATCCTGCGGCGGAGGTGTTCGTACGATGCGCTCGGGTTCGCTCCTGATGAGCTCGGCAAAATCGCATTTCTTGCAAGCGCCGACGCCGTCGAGTTCGGGAAGCTCGACCACGATCGGGGAGGCATCGTTGTGAACGGATTCTGAGTTTGGAACCTGTCCGCTGTCGTCTTGAGCGAAAGCGGTCGCTCCCAGCCAGAGTAGCGTGAGAAAACAGGTCATTCGGAGGATCTTCATCGGCGGACACCACGTGCCGGTATGCGCTCATACAACCGGCTTTTTCCACAAATCTGTTACAATCGGAAATAACGATACATTGGGAATAATCGGAATTATCGGACTTAGACGGCCAAGAATCCGGCCTGTTATTCGGATTTGTTGTGCATGCTTGCCGGAGCAATTTGCTCAATCGTAAAAGTTTCGCGCGATTGCTAGCTGCGGCCTCTTTACGTAGCGCGGATTTCTGGAACCAGGACGGATTGGGATGCGTAAAGTAAGGGAGAGGTTTTTTCTCAAATTCCGCTAAAGATATTCTGCGACGGACCGAACGAGTCACTCGCCCCACTAAGAATGCTCAGCATCAATCGACCGGCTACATCGATCACGAGTCGCCCGGTTGCACGAATACCGTTTCCACAGCACAAGTTTCCACAGCACAAGTTTCCACAGCACAAGTTTCCACAGCACAAGTTTCCACAGCACAAGTTTCCACAGCACCAGTTTCCATAGTGCCAACGTCCAAAGGGCTCAATTGCCTCAATGAAGGAGAATCCAATGCTAGTTCTATCCAGAAAGCCGAACGAGGAAATCATTATCGACGACCACATCCGCATTCAGGTTATCGACGTGCGAGGGGGGCGAGTTCGACTGGGAATTGCGGCTGCCGCGACGTACACATTCGTCGTGCCGAGCTGCCACCGAGACAACCGAATCAAACCGCGACCACCGATGCGAAGGCTGGATTGCAAGTTTGCGAATCGAGCCCGGAAGCGTATCTGGCATATGCCGGCTAAATCGGCTTGCAGCTTTCAGCCGGTTGGAAAAGTTTCATGATCCCGCGAAGCCTGCCCCGGCGAAGCCTATCCCAGCGAAGGTAGAGGGCGGGGATCCAGCATTGCGTGAGCTAATCTCCACTGGATTCCCGCCTTCGCGGGAATGACGGTCCGTCCGGTTGTCGAGATTCGACGAAGTGATTCTGAAATCATTGGACGAAATTCCTTCGCGGGGGTGACGTTCGGTCCGGTTGTTGAGTTGCGTTGTCTTTCAACGGGCTGCGAACGAAATTGGATGTCGAGCGACCGCCCGGCCAGGAAATTCGGCCACGCATTAAGGTAGGACAGGCGGGTTCCGGCGTGTTCGCGCGTTGGAGGATGATCAAGCGGTGGTATCGAGCATTACGAGGTCGGGAGCCAATCTTTCGACTTGGCGCGTCATGAACATTTGAACTTGGCGCGTGGTGGTGAAACTCAGCGCTGCGTTTACCATCTGCTTGGCTTCATCGATCGAGATCACTCGCGCAAGCTCCTTGATCGAAGGGATAAACGCGGGGCTCATGCTGAATCGCCTCAAGCCCATTCCCAGCAGCAGCAGGAACGCTTTGGGCTGTCCCGCCATTTCGCCGCACAGCGTGACCGGTTTGTGAGCCCGATCGCATGCGGCGATCACTTGTTGCAACACGGTCAGGACTGCCGGCGAGAGCGGCTGGCAGAGATGGCTGACCTTGGGGTTGTCGCGATCGGCCGCCATCAAGTACTGGATCAAGTCGTTGGAGCCGATCGACACAAAATCGACGAATCCCAAAATCGCGTCGATCGAGACCGCCGCCGCGGGTACTTCGATCATGACGCCCATCGGGATTTCGTTGAATTGCTGGACTTCTGTTTTGCGGCTGCTGAGTTGTTTGTAGGCGCGACGGACCATATTGCGGATGCGCTTGATTTCCTCGACGGTGGTGACCATCGGAAACATCAGTCGCACGGTCCCGTCGGGAAATTCCGCGGCGGCCCGAATGACGGCCCGGACCTGCGTGTAGAAGAATTCCGGATGCTCGAACGAGAGCCGAATGCTGCGCCATCCCATGAACGGATTGGCTTCGTTGTGATGGCCGAGATAGGGAACAGTCTTGTCGCCTCCGATGTCCAGGGTCCGAATGGTGACGTGGTTATTGGGGCTGGCTGCGACGATGTCGCGATAGACCTCGAATTGTTCTTCTTCGTCGGGGATATTGGGATGCGTGAGGTAGAGGTACTCGGTGCGATACAAGCCGACCCCCGATGCGCCGACCGCACTCGCGGCTTTGGCATCTGCCACTCCGTTGACATTGGCTTGCAGCCGCAATTCGGTTCCGTCAGTGGTCACCGCGGGCAGGTGGCGATTTTCCACTAGGCGATCTTGCAAGTCGAAGAACTCGCGTTCGAGTTTACGGAATGCCGCCAGCGTCTCGGCGTTGGGATTGACTTCGACGTGGCCGTCTCGGCCGTCGACGACAATCGTGTCTCCGGTGTGCACCGACTTGATCAAGCCCTTGACGCCGGAGACAGCGGGGATGCCGCGGCTGCGGGCGATGATGGCGGCATGGCTTGTTTGACTGCCGGACTGGGTGACGATCCCGTGAACGTCGATGTTATCCAACGCGACCGACTGCGAAGGGAGCAGCTCGTTGGCGATCAGGATCATCGGTCCGACTAGTTTTGTCTGATTGGGCTCGTTCAGGGGCGAGAGGTGCGAGCCGATGCGGACGACGACATCGCGTACGTCGTTGAGCCGTTCGCGAAGGTACTCGTCTTTGGTGTGTGTGAGTATGTCGGTATATTCCTCGAGCAACCTTTGAAGCGCAATCTGTGCGGTGATTCGGTCGTCGACAATCCAACTGCGTATTTTCTTGGTGAAGGCTGGATCGCGGAGGATTGCTTGATGGACGGCAAAGATGGCGGCTTCGTCTCTGCCAACCTGGCTGGCGACTTTCTTTTCCAGAATCTTCAGGTCGTTGTTCGACTTGTCGCGGGCCGTCTCATACCGCGCCAACTCGGCGGTGATTTCCGAGTCCTCCAGCTTTTTGGAGTTTGGATCGACGAAGACATCATCGATCACATAAGCTGATCCGATCGCGATACCGGGCGATACAGGGATACCTTTGGGCATCCGCTGAATTTAACGCGCGGCAGACGTTGTTCAAGGGTTCGTCGTTGGGGATTTGGGCGAGATTGACGGTCGAGATCGCGGCTTTACCTGTCGCTTAAACGGCCCGCTGTCGGTAGTCGGGGTCATTTCCTGTAGAACGGACAACCCTGCCCGACAAATCACGACCGAGAGCGCCCTCCCACGTGGCAACCGTTCACGGGCCGGGGTAACCGTTCACAAGCCGGGGTCTGGCCCATTTTCGGCCGTATAATTGGTACGTGAATGTCGCATAAGCCGCCGAAAATGTGCCTGACCCCCTGAAAACGTGGGCGACGCATTGACAACCAGTGAACGCTTACGAGCCTGGGTCTGGCTCATTTTCGCCGGCCAAAAATGTGCCTGACCCCTTAAAATGTGGACGTCGCCTTGACGACCCGTGAACGATTAGGATCGGACGCAAAATAACTTCGCCGTAATTCCTCGCCCTCACGGGAGAGGCTTACGGAGAGGGTCGACAAAACCGGGAAGTTATTTTGCGTGCGGTCCTTACTCCCAGGTGCAACGGCCCCACGACCGCGATTGTTTGGATGTTGAGCGAAAACGGGCCGAATGGTATACTTTTCCGCTTTGCAACCGCAAAACCGACCGACCGCCGCGATCGCCGGGAGCAAATTCCCTGTCGTTGGTCGTTAAGAGGTTCGTGTCATTTCACCCGTCGGATGTGAACCTCTGGCATATGCGATTTTCCCAAATTGATCGAATTACACGTATCGAAGTCGACACTCGTTTGACGGCGGTCAAGTCCGTTTCACTTTCGGAAAAGTATTTGGAGGATCATTTTCCCAGATTCCCGGTCATGCCTGGCGTCATCATGCTCGAGTCGTTGTTTCAAGCCAGCATGTGGTTGGCCCGCGTTGCCGATCGGTTCACGCATCCGATGGTGGCGCTTCGACGATCGCGCAACGTCCGATTTAAAGACTTGGTGGAACCGGGCGATCAATTAGTGGTGCAAACTGAAATGACTCCGTGGAATGGTTCCTTGGCCGAGTTCTCCGCCAGTGGGGCGGTCGATGGGCGGCCGGCGGTCAGCGGCAAGCTAACGCTGGAACGTTACTGGGTCCACGATGTGATGGATCGGACCGCGTGTAATGAGAAGCATTTGTTGAATGAGTTCAAACGCAAGTTCCGTTTGTTGCTGGCGCCCGAAGTCCAACTTGATGTCGAGTTGCAGCGCGCACGTTGGGGCTGGCCGAATCTGCACCGGCGGGCTAAGTTGGCCGGCGGATTCAATTGACGTGTGCCGCTTTGTCGTCCCGTAATTTTAGAGAGTACAAGTAATGCCATCCGAAGAGGTCTTCGAAAAGGTCAAGTCTGTATTGGTCGACGCGTTGGGCGTGGAAGACGACGAAGTGGTCCCCAAGGCAACGATCGTCGGCGATCTGGCGCTGAATCGATTGATTTCTTGGATATCGTCTACAAGCTGGAAAAGTCCTTCGGGATCGAAATCTCCCGCAGCGAGTTGTTTCCCGAAGACATCCTTTCCAAATCCGAATATGTGACACAAGGAAAAGTGACCGCGGAGGGATTGGCGCTGCTCAAGGAGCGAATGCCGTTCATCGATCTAACGGAATTCGAAAAGGACCCGAAAGTCCAGGACTTTGGCGGCCTGCTGACGGTGAATGATCTTTGCAATTACGTTCAAACCAAGCTGTAGATGCTTAGGATCGCACGCAAAACAACTTCGCCTTCAATCCTCGCCTTCACGGGAGAGGCTAGGAGAGGGCCGATAAAATCGAGAAGTTATTTTTCGGGCGATCGTTACGTCGTGTTTTGCGCGGCCGAGAAACCCAACGACACCTGCAGATCGACTTCGCCTCAATGCGCTGGTTCTGGATTGACCGATTCACCGACTTTGTCAGCGGCAAGTACGCCACGGCGGTCAAGAATGTCTCGCTCTCCGAGGAGCCGGTCGACGACTATGCTCCGGGAGCAACTTACTACCCGTCGAGTTTGATCGTCGAGGGCTTCGCCCAGATGGGGGGGCTGCTGATTGGACAACTAAGCGATTTTCAGCAGCGGGTTCTGTTGGGCAAAATCAACGACAGCCGATTTCATTTCGAAGCGCGGCCGGGCGACAGCTTGCGGCTGCGCGTCGAATTGATTTCAATGCAGGACGGAGGCGGCGTTGTCAGCGGTCGGGCGACCGTCGAGGACCGCTTGCAGTCGGAAGTCGAATTGATGTTTGTCTACCTCAACCACCCGCGGTTCGCAAACCGACAGTTGTTTGAACCGGCGGCGTTTTGTCGGTTTATTCGCTTGATGAGACTATTCGAAGTGGGGCGAAACCAGGACGGCACGCCGATTTCGGTACCGCAACATTTCTTGGACGCCGAGTCCAAATTGGGACTCCTGGTTTGAAGCGTTCCACTTGAATAGCTCGGCGAAGTAATCGCTCAACCGCTACCCACCGATGAAACAGAACGACGCATGAGCCGGTCCAAGACTTTTCCAATCAACGAGGTCGCATGAGACGACGAGTCGTAGTCACCGGCATGGGAATGATCAATCCCTTGGGCCACGATGTGGAAACGGTGTGGGCGGCGTTGAAAGACGGTCGGTCCGGCGTTTCGTACACTTCGATTTTTGACGCTCAGCCGGTTTCAAACGCGGATTTCCGCCGAAATAAAGAACTGGGACATTGCCGACGCGGGTGAAGACCCTCAGCGATGGCGATTCCGCGGCCGGCACACTCGCTTCGCGGCCGGCGCAGCGAAACAAGCGATCGCGATGTCGGGCGTCTTGGACTCGATCGACGATCCGCGCGAGTTCGGCGTTTATTTGGGCAGTGGCGAAGGCAATCAAGACTTCCTTGCATTCGCTTCGATGATGGCCGCCAGCCTAGACGCCGAAGGCAAATTGGATCCGGTGAAGTTTACCGAAAAGGGGATGGAAATCCTCAATCCCATCATGGAGTTGGAACAAGAGCCGAACATGCCGGTCGGCCACATGGCCGCCCTGTTCAATGCTCAAGGCCCCAACGCGAATTGCTTGACCGCCTGCGCCGCCAGCAGCCAGGCCATCGGCGAAGCCACCGAGATCATCCGCCGAGGCGAAGCGACCGTGATGCTGTCCGGAGGAACGCACAGTATGATCCATCCGTTCGGCGTCACCGGCTTTAATTTGCTGACCGCGTTGTCGACCAACAACGATAATCCCAGTGGGGCTTCGCGACCCTTCGATCGATTGCGGGACGGTTTCGTGTTGGGCGAGGGCGCCGCGATGGTCGTCTTGGAAGAGCTGGAGCACGCCAAGCGCCGCGGCGCGCCGATCTTTGGCGAAATCCTTGGCTACGGTTCGACCGCCGACGCGTTTCGGATCACCGATATTCATCCCGAAGGACGCGGGGCGATTGGCTGCATGCGAATGGCGATCGCGGACGCTCAACTCAATCCGGAGGACATCCACTACGTCAACGCGCATGGGACCAGCACTTCGGTGAACGACCGGGTGGAAACGAGGGCCTGCAAGGAAGTCTTCGGCGAGCACGCGATCAAAGTTCCGGTCTCCAGCACCAAAAGCATGATGGGGCATCTGATTGCCGCCGCCGGCGCGACCGAAATGATCGTTTGTTTGATGGCGATCCGGGACCGGGTGTTGCCGCCGACGATCAACTACGAACACCCCGATCCCGACTGCGACTTGGATTACGTTCCCAACGTGGCCCGCGAAAGCGCTTTGCGATGTCGCCCTCAACAACAGCTTCGGTTTCGGCGGCCAAAACATCACACTCGCCGTCGGCCGGTTTTGAAAAGGGGATAAGTCCAATTATTGGCGTCGGCGGTAGTTGGGTTGTCCGTTGATGGCGCGTGCCGAAGCGTAGTGCTGGATCGGTCCGGCTTCACCGAGCAAGAAAACGGTTCCTTTTTTGGCCGTCAGCCGGCCTTTGGGAAACTGCCAGAACGAGAGCCTCAGTTTGCTGCGGGAAGCGATCCAGGATGCATCATTCCCGTGTGACCAGCCGTCAATTCAGAACCCGCTGATTCCCCGTTCTGGAAGCCGCCCAGAACTTCAAATCGGTACCCATCGGAAAGAAAGTGAAGACAGGCGATTCCAGTGTCAAGTTCATCTTGGAATCGGCCGGTGATGTCCATTGAAGCCCGCTTCCTGCGCTGACCGGGACGTTGCTGGACATCGCCAGAATGGCCACCAACTTATGGCCTGTGATTCCGCTGGCCACGCGACAACCGTGCAATTCGATGGAGCCTAACTTGGCGAAGTAGGGCCGTATCTTCGTTGTGAACTTCACCGCTTCTATATCGCAAGTGTACTTTTGCGATTCGGGTCCTTCTTTGACGTCGGGTATTTGAATTGACAATTCGATCGCTCGTTAGATTTGGCCATCGCATTCCAAGTCGACGGACTGATGACGCCGTCCGACCGAACACGACGTCGTTTCTGAAACTCGCGATGACGAGTCGTCGGGTGGTCGGCCCAAAATCACCATCGATTTTCATCTTCGCGCTGGCTTGCGTGTCCTGATTGAGCACGTGCTGCGCCAAGCGACCAATGGCGTTCGATCGCCTTTTTCCAGCCAGAGCATAGTAGACCCCCTTGAATAACCTCGATTGAATAGCGTCGAATTGCGGCTGCGATACCTACTAAGAGGCGTTCGTGCGACAAAGCGTACGGAAAAAAACCGATCGAACCCGAGATTCTGAAAAATGTCCGGCGGTTATAATAAAAAGGGGATAAGTCCAATTATTGGCTTCGGCGGCAGTTGGGCTATCCGTAAGCGTTCACGGGTTGCCAATGCGTGGCCCAGTTTTTAGGGGGTCAGGCACATTTTCGGCGGCTCATGCGAAATTCTAAGGCTCAAACAGGGCTCAAACGGTGCCATCCATTTTTTTACAAGCTTGCACCACGACCCACAAAGCAAAGACGGCGACGGTCATTGACGATCGTCCCAAACGGTGGATGGCACTGATTGACCCGTTCTTCTGAACGTTGTCACGGATGTCAGGAGTGTTCAACGACTCCTGCTTTGGCGTGGGAAAGGATTGAGGTAATGAATGTCCTGTTGCAAGATAAAATGGCTCGACTACTTTTGGCGATCAGAGCGTGTACGTTTTAAGTGTGGAATGGATAGTACTTGGAGTTTGGAGGCAACAGGCATTGTACCGCGCGGTGCCACGGGCACCGGCGTTTTATCAGATTTTCAAATTTGTGCTTGACGTGTTGGGGGGAGAGCAGGGGCGTTTGAAGCGCCCACCACTGGCTGCATTTAAAGCGCCCCGTGACAGTCAACCAGAATACGAAAAAATTGTCGGAAAATCGCTGGCGATTTTCAGCGGCCGGCGCCTGATCGACAATGCACCCGCCTCGTCGATCGCATCGCGTGCGATTCCGTCATTCGCTCACCACCTCTTGCCCGCGGGAGCTGGCCAGGGCGAAGCCGACGTCCGGCGACAAGTCCCTCGGCAAAAACCGTACCGAGCCGTCGACCAGCACCGCGTTGGCCCCGCCGGGATGCCGCGAACAAGGCTGTCCGGCGGCGTTGCCTACGTTCACCACCCGACCGGACGATTCGCGCATGTTCCCCAGCCGAATCCCCGCCCAGGAATAAAGATAGCTCTTGCTCGACGCCGCGCCGCTGCTCGGATACGCCACCGCCGGCGGCCCGTAGATGCTCAGCACAAAGGAGGAGTTCGCCGCGCCGTTGACGTCCAGTTCCACCGTCCCCGAACCCGTTATGATCGCGCTGCCGATCGACTCCCAGAACAGCAGCGTATTGGAAAGCCCGTCGCTGGTCCGGGCCATCGACTCTTTGGGAATCCCGCTGCCAGGAATCTGCGCCCCGATCGGGCCGTCGGTCAGCGCCGGATCGGTCGGCACGCTGGGAATGTACCCGCCGTTGCCGGTGTAATCGCAAGTCACCGCGGACAAACCAGGGACCGCCGGCCCGGAAAACGTCGATGCAATCTCCGTCAGCAGCACCGGATCGGAACTGGCCGACGGACACCACATCAATCCGATCGGTTCGGACAACAGCGCAGCGTTGGCCGGGTCAAAGGTCGTGCTCGCCGCGCGGAACTGATCGTCGCGGTTCGTTTCCTCGATGTACGCCAGAAGCTGGACAAACAGCCCGCGGTCCGAGTTGTACTGCGGCGAGTCTGGCGGCGCGTTGAACCAGGGCCCGGGCAAGAACTGCGTGGTGCTTTCGTAATTCTGCGTTGCCAGCCCCAATTGCCGCAGATGATTCCGGCACCCCACTCCCCGCACCGACTCTCGCACCGCCTGCACCGCAGGCAGCAACAGGCCAATCAATATGCCAATGACGCCCAGAACAACCAGCAACTCAACTAACGTAAACCCGCGACGCGTCATACTTTCAATTTGACTTTGAGCCCTATTGTTGTACCCCCTTGCGCCAACGGTCAGATATTGACGTATCGGCGCGGCTACGCGCCGAACTGACGACGGCGCAGAATTACCGCTAAACCGATCAAACCGGCTCCAATAACCACGAGCCAAAACGTTGCTCGCTGCCAAAACGGCGGCGCAGTATTTGTCGCCGTCTGAATTCCGTAAAAAGCCAAATCAAATTCTTCATCGGCCCGGGGCGCTTCTGGTGACCCATTGGTTACGACTTCGTAGTTGCTGTCGTCTAGGGTTGCTTTGTGTTTCGCAATCACTTGCCATCGATTCCCAGGGAGGTAAACAAGTCGTTCCTCCACCGTCTCGACATTCTTGTCCACTCCGAACTCCCGGATTCCCCGTTCGCCGAGGTCGTTTGTTGACGTGTAGCAATTCTTAAGCAAACGCCAACCGTTTTTCGCATCAAACTCCATTTCGCCTTCTGTCGTGCTCTTCAATATCCCCCCAGGCGGTCCTTGCCGCGTCTGGGAATACCGTACTCGCAACACACTATCGGATGATCGTTGGGCGGCGACATGGTCACAACTCTTCAAGTATTTCTCGATCGGCGTCCCTCGTATTGAATAGCCAGGATTCCCGAATCTGAGTACGCGCAAACGTCTCGCACTTCAGCATCGAGGGTGCCAAGAAGTATCCAGCGACCCTCGCTCGTTTGACCAAGTGAAAACGCACCTTCCGGCGTATATACATCCACACTAAGCTGGGAACCATCCGTTGTATCAGCCTTCCGCCGGACCATGCGTTTGTCACCGTTTTGGCAAATCTCGAACGTTGCACTTCCCGGGCCCCGGCCGTCCGGGCGGAGTTCTTCGACGCGAAAGGTCGAATTTTGACGAGCGGCGCGATCTGCCTCGAACCGCCAGGCCGCGAAGGCCTCGGCCGGAATCCGGTCATCGTTGGACGGCACGCCGATCGACGGACAATTGGCACCACCAAGCCAACCGGCGCAATCGCCGCCCGGCAACAACCCGAAGACTACACTCACCCCCACGCACCATGAGGGAATCAGACGTTGGCCAACGTTCATTCGAGAGCCTATGTACCCTGATTGGGATAACAATGACACCAATCATCAACCCCGAGGTCACAATGACACTGGTTACATAACCAGTAGCTTTGTTCGCAAGTTTTATTTTCGCAATCCGTTTGCCATACCCAACACGTTCCGCCGCAGGATCCGCATCGAACTGCAGTGGAATCGGCAAACACCGAACTTGACGATAGTGCGAGCCATAAGCACGCAAGGCCCACGGATGCCAAGACAACCGTCACCAGGCTACGGACACGTTTTGACAAGGACTTCATCAGCTTTCGCCTGCTTCGTAGAGTTAATGAAATTCATTGGACACTTTCAACAAACAGATTTGCAATCGTATGCCACGAATTACGACGATGTCGATCCTGAGATGAGGGACAAGAAATCGTCTGACGGTTCGAAATTCAACATTAACGTCAGGTTTTTTGATGCGTCGTCGGCAAGGATCTCCATCACGGTCGTGTACCTCGTTTCCAGCACTCGCGGGGAGGCCAAGTACTCCACCAACGTCCCGTCTATCGACTCCTCTGGAATCGCGGTTCGACTAATCTCAAAACGAATCTCAACGATGGCTCGCGGTGGTATGGACACTGGCAAGCCGGAGATAAATCGAACCGCACCAGGGGCGCAGTTCTTGAATTCGACGCCAATCAAAGAAACGGTTTTCGAATAAGAGTCGTTCCTGACGGAGACGGCATAATCTTCCACGAACCCTCGAAAATAATCGACTTTGCGAGTTGGATTGGCAAGGTTAGCGACGAGGCATTTTCCGTCAATGGCTCGCACCAAATCAGTCAACCGCACGTTTTTTGATCCTGTGGCGATTTCCAACAGGCCAACGAACAGCAAAGTACCGCCAAGAACGTACAGCAGCCACTGCCTGCCCGACGGCGTGACCGGAATCCGAATTGGGCGTCCGCGCCGCTTGTCAGCGCACCAACAAACATAAAAGACAAAAGAGCGAAATGCCCATCGACAAGAAAATCGGCGTTTGTATGGCCCCAAAACAACGGCAGGAGGTTTGTCCAAGCCATGCGGAAAAAACTGCATGGCCGAAGAAAGCCGCGAAAAACAACGCCGCTACTGCCTGTGGCGCTAATGCATTGCGGCGTGTGCAGATCAGCCAGCAACCCAATGCGATCTCGACCATCGCAATCAACCAAAGCCGTCCGTTTTCCGACATCGCGTATTGAACGGTCGGATTAAGTTCCGGAGCCAGGCTCACCAACTTGACGGATCCGGCGAACAACAGAACGACGGAAACGGCAATTACAGAAAACGGCACGGACTGCGCTGAAGAGCCCATCATTCGATCTTGCGATTCTGCACCGGCCAATGAAGATGGAAATACCACTTAAAGCTCCAAAGACTGGCCTGTGATAGAGACTGGCCTGTGATAGAGACTGGCCTGTGATAGAGACTGGCCTGTGATAGAGACTGGCCTGTGATAGAGACTGGCCTGTGATAGAGACTGGCCTTCAATTTACCGGCTGGAAACCGGCTGTCAACAAGAACCCGAAAAAATTGTCGGAAAATCGCTGGCGATTTTCATTGGCGAAAAAACACGCGGTTTCGCGGCGATTTTCAGCGGCGAACGGTCGAAAAAACACCTGCCCGCAGAAGAGAAAAAGCACTGTCATTGTCGGAACAGCACCAAATTTGACAAGGATGGTCGTTTTAGGTAAACATGGCCGTTTTAGGTAAACACAATGAATGCCCAGATCGTCGCGATATGCCCGAGGCGATTTGGCTTTTCACGCGCTCAACCGCGGAGTTGGTTGTCGCAACCTGGAGGGGCACATACCAGGGGGGCACATACCACACATACCAGAGGCACATACCAGGCACACATACCAGGCACACATACCAGGGCACACATACCAGGGGGACACATCATTTTCTCCGATTTTTTCACGGCTGTGACCAAACGAGTCCGCCGGTTTGGCTATCATCGCGCCAGACTGGTCCCTGGGCGACAGGCCAATTCAGTTGGGATCGGTCACTGTGAGTTAAAGGCTTTAACCCTTGGGGGGATAACCATGCGCGCGTTTGGCTCGGGTTGAGATCTTCTCGCCCGATGAGATTGCGATCGTGCATGTCATGAATCGCACGGTCCGGCGATGCTTCTTGATGGGCGATGACCCGCTGACCGGTAAAAACTACGACTACCGCAAAGAGTGGTTGGAAACACAACTCAAACGGCTGGCCGCTCAGTTCGGTATCGACCTGCTGTGCCAGGCGATCATGTCAAACCACTTTCATTTGGTGCTTCGCTCCCGGCCCGATGTCGTGGCCGAGTGGGACGATGCCGAAGTCGCTCGGCGATGGCTGATGCTCTGCCCGGTCCGCAAAGACGAGCACGGCCAGGCCGAGGAACCGACCGAAGCTGAACTGAACTCGATCCGCAAGAACCGCAAGAAACTGGAGGCGATCCGCTCTCGGCTAAGCGATATCTCTTGGTGGATGCGGCTGTTGAGCCAGAACATTGCTCAGCGGGCCAATCGCGAGGACGAAGAAGTCGGCAAGTTCTGGCAAGCTCGCTACAAGGCGGTACGGCTGCTGGACGAAGCTTCGCTGCTGGCTTGTGCGGCGTATGTCGATCTGAATCCGATCCGAGCGGCGATGGCCCAGACGCTGGAGACAAGCGAGTTCACGTCGGTGCAGAAGCGGATTCAGAGCATCAAGTCGGCAGCCAAATCGAAAGGCTCGAGTCAACAGACGGCGGAAGCCGCCGACGGCTATCTTGCTCCGCTGGAGATCAACGAGCGGAAGGACAAACTCGGTCCGTGCTGCCATACCGATGGTCGTCGCTGCAGCGATAAAGGATTCCTGCCGATGCCGACGGCGGCGTACGTCTCGCTGTTGGCCTGGACCGCGCGGCAACTGCGGGCTGGCAAGCATGGCTCGACCCCGTCGAAGATGCGTCTAGTCTTTGAACGTTTGGGGATCAGTGGCGAGATCTGGTGTGAGTTGGTCAAGAACTTCGGGCGACTCTTCTACGCCGTGGCCGGCAAGCCCCACGAGATCGACGCCCGCCGCTCTCGCGACGGCCGCCGCCGGTACAAAGCCAAGCGGCAAGCGCGAGAGTTGCTCGCCGCCTGAAGCTCCACGCATCAAGCGAAGCCACCGTCCGGTACCGCACGTCCTCGACGACTTCACGCAACGGACTCACCCAAGCGTATCTGTTCGCCGAACACGGCCGGCGATTCGCAAGTATGTCACTCACTTCACCGCTCGTGGGCGACTCTCTGCAAAGCCGTTGCGCTGGCGGCATTCCGTCGTCCTTTCCGGTCTACGCATTCAACGGGTTTTAAAGCGTGCCGACCAGCATGGCTGCACCGCTAACTGCAATCGCAACGCTCGGCGGAATAATCTGCCGTGTCCCTTTCATGGCTCTCCCCTTTCATGCCTCCTGCCCTTTCTGTTGACCGGTTAGTCCATGCTTGACCGGCCCTGATGCGTGGATCGCATTTCTGCCCGCCAATACGTTACCCATCGTGGTTATCTTGAGCCGCGAAACAGGGCACGCCATCAAACATCCGGAGATTTCTCGCTCCACCGCCATCCGCCGTCCGACTGAAATGCTGTGTCCCCTGGTGTCCCTGGTGTCCCTGGTGTCCCTGGTGTCCGGAAATTCCAGGCGCGAACGGTCAGGGATATACGCGCCAGGAGTGTAAACAAAGCCTTGCGAACGCCATCGCGTTAATTCTTCATTCTCACACAGTATTATTATTTAGCATTATTTAGCGAGGTGCGCAAGCGGCTCGGTAAATCGCCGTGTGGATGCCAACGCAACCGGACGGCTCGCGCCGTTCCGCTACCTTTTTCAACGGGCTGCTTGGACATCATTGGGATGTCGCTGCCGCGCCGACTGGGGTTTGCGGCAGTGGTGGCTGCACGAGTGTCCAGGCGAAGTCGCATGGTGGTCGACCAGCGGCCGTGCGGGTCGCCAACGACGCGCCAATGCGGCACCACCACGACCGATTGGTGGACGAGTTCAAATCCGCCCTCGGATTGGCTGACCGTTTCGATGGGGAACGTCCAGATGTCCGCCGGTTGATGCCACTCGAATTCGACGTCGATCCCTTGCCATTGATCGCAAAGTCCCAAGCGTTCAACCGCGGGCAAGTCGAGTTGCGTCTGCAGCGGTCCGAGTTGCCGATCGGCGATGTGAAAGAAACGATCATCGGCGCTTGCCGGCAGCCCTGCGAAATTGAATTCAACGCCAAACGTCCATGCCGACTCGGCGCTCAAGCCCTCGATCAGGTAGGCGATTTCCAGCGCGTCGCTGCCGGCGTTAAGCGTCACGCCCTTGGTAATCGCCACGTTGCGGCCGTCGACGGTCCCGGTGCGCTTCAATTGGATTTGAACGCGTTCGGGATTTTGGCGAATCTTGCTTTGGTACTCAGCTCCCTCAAACTCGCCCAATTCTGCAGCCTCATTGTTGGCGACTTGGGCCAGCGACGTCGCTTCGGGCCAGAAGTGATCGACGAGACTCTTGCGCGTTTGCCGATCGTATTGCAAGCGATGTTCCAATCCCGGTTGCTTGAACACGACTCGGTCGTGAATGCTGGCCGTCGAGTCCGCTTGGGCATCTTGGCCGGCTCGGACTTGTTCATGATAAGCCTCGGGGCGGCGCATCATGGTCGCCAACAAATTCAGACCGATCGCTCGAACATCCAGACCGTACATTCTGCCGCCGATGCTGGGCGCCAACCAAACCACCATTTGATCGGAGGCGAGTCGTATTTCCGTCTTGGCGTCAAAGTTGTAGTCGTCCGCGGTCGCTTCTACCCAGGTCGTTTTTTGCCGTTGCGCTTGTTCCAACAGGGTTTCTGCCCGGATCAACTCGTGATACACCGCGTGCCGCAAATGAGGAAGGTACAATCCGCCGAACGCTCCGTGCCAATAAGCGCAGTTGCACTGGCCCCGATACAGACGTTGCCGCGCCGGGTCGACTTGCTGCCGATCGAGGCCCTCCTGTTCGGCTTGTTTCAATAGGTCGCTGACGTGCATCATTCGCGCGTACATTTCGTTGGCCTCTTCGTATTTGACCTTGAAATTCCGCCAGATTCCGCCGCGCACAAACGGTCGAATCGCGGGCCAGCGCGGATCGCCGTGCATTTGGTGAACCATCGATTGGTAGGCAAGTTGCCGATCGACAGGCAACGACCATTCCGTCATTTCGCGGTAGCTGGCATCCGGCAAATAGATCTTGCCGATCGGCGGGGTCTGATCGATCGCCTGACCGAGCGTGATGACGTGCAACCAATCTTGGTTCGCCTGCAGTTGCTCGAAGAAATTCTTCAACCAACCATCGTCGTAGACGTGTTTGTGGGTTTTCGGCCACGTCCCGAACTTCTCGCCGTCGTCGGCAAAGACAATCACCGAGCCCGGATGAGTTTCGGCTTGTCGCCTAAGAACGTCGATGGATTGCTGCGGGTCGGCGAACGGAATTAGATATCGCAGTTGCTCGCTGCCAGGAAACACCTTCAGAATCCGGCCGGAGTCCTCGGTCGCAAAGTATCCAATCAAATCGTCCCCGTTCAGGCCGGCACAGCCGAAGTGGAAATCGTCCAGCACCGTGTATTCGATATCTGCGTTAACCAAATCGCTGGTCAATGCCGATTCCCAAACTCGCTCTGGAATCCACATGCCTCGCACGTGAGCATTGAATCGTCGTGACAACATCTGCGAGTACTGCGTGATCTGTCCGATGCGGTCGCGGCTGGAGAGCATGGTCAAGATCGGTTCGTAGTACGCGCCGCCCAAGATTTCGATCCGGCCACGGGCGACCAATTCCGCGATGCGGTCCAGATAATCACTACCGTTTCGTTGCAACCATTCCATCAGCGAGCCGCTGGTGTGCAGGGACATGCAAATCCCTGGATACTGTTCGAACACATCCAGGAAGGGTCGGTAGCTGTCTTCGTACGCTGCCCGGAACACCTGGTCAAAATTGCCGATCGGCTGATGATTGTGCAACACTAGGCAAAATCGTACGTTCGGTTGGCTCATTGGATAGAATCGTGTTCGATGAGGTGGAGTCATGGCGCCGATGCTGCGATTGTACGAAAAGCAGCTCGATTCGCAAAAGCCAATTCCACTGAGTTCCAGCTTTACAGACTGTTGAAAAAACGTGTGCACGAGTGTTTCTTGAAGCGGAGCGGAGCGAGCCGCCCGGTAATTCGCGTCTGGATGCCAACGCTACCGGACGGCGGGATGCCAACCTACCGGACGGCTCGCGCCGTTCCGCTACTTTTTCAACGGGCTGTTGGGATCGCACCCAAAATAGCTTCGCCCTATTGCTGTGTCAGGTCTTAGAATTGGGGTTGTGTGCCACTGGCTTCGCCAATGCGGGTCGGCAATACACGACGCTCATGTACACTGGCACAGCCAGTGGCACCCCAAAATTAAGTACTGAAAGTGCAATAGGTCCTCTTTCCCACGCGAGAGGCTAAGTGAGGGTCAACAAAATCGGGAAGTTATTTGTCGATCGATCCTCACTTGGCGTGTACGCGTTCACGGGTTACCGACGCGTTGCCCACATTTTTAGGGGGTCAGGCACATTTTCGGCGGCTCATGCGAAATTCTAGTACCAATCATTGGGCCGAAAGTGAGCCAGACCCCGGCTCGTGAACTGTTACCTTGGCGTGTATCGTTTTCCCACGTTCGGTTCGTTCGATGACTTCGATCTATCTCGATAACAATTCAACCTCGATGATCGACCCTGCGGTCGTGGAGCAGTTTCGAGCTGATCTGGCGAATCATTACGCGAATCCGGCCAGCCAACATGCACTGGGGCGAACCGCTCGGAAGATCCTGGAGGCCACCCGGCAGGATCTGCTCCGACGGCTTGGTGCGTCCAGCCGAGTACCGCTTGATCTTCACTAGTGGCGGCAGCGGGTCGAACCACATGGCGGTTTTTGGATTGACCGGTCCTGCCGGCAGCGACGTGGTCGTTTCCTCGATCGAACATCCCAGCGTGATTGAACCCGCGAAATGCCTTCGTCAACAGGGCGTCGATGTCCAAGTAGTGCCAGCGGACCGCACGGGAGTTTGGCGGATCGATCGGCTTGCGGACGTGGTTGACTCACGGACCTCGCTCGTGTCGCTGATGCTGGCGAACAACGAAACCGGCGTGGTGCAACCTATAGATCGCGCTGTGGAAATCTGTCGGGCTGCGGGAGTCCCGCTTCCCACCGACGCCGTGCAAGCGGTGGTAAGATCCCCGTCAGTTTTTAGAATTGGGTGTCGATGCGTTATCATTTACAGCCCACAAATTTCATGGGCCGCGTGGCATTGGCGGGCTGCTGTTCGCAGCATCTGACATTTCAATCGGTCTGGGGCGGCGGCACACAACAATTCGGCTTGCGCCCCGGTACCGGGGACGTCGCCTGGCGCGTGCAATGGATTTGGCGTTGAGTAACCGAGAAGCCGACGCCCGCGAAGGCTCAACCAAACTAAAGTCAATGCGTGAGGAGTTCGAATGTTATCTCCGCGACCAGCTCGACGGCGTGACGATGATCAAGCGCCCACGATCGCCTTCCGAGACGATTTGCGTCGCATTTGAAGGTGTCAACCGACAAGCCTTGATGATGGCGGCCGACTTGCAAGGCATTGCCATCGCGACCGGATCTGCATGTGCCAGCGGATCCAGCGAGCCGTCGCCGGTGCTGCTGGCTATGGGTCTGCCGGAGGAACTCGTGTCTGTCGGGTCGAATTAGCTTTGGATTCTTGGATCGAGCCGGCTGAGTTGGCTTTGGCTGCGGAAAAGATCGTTAGTCTAGTGCGAAAACTGCGTGCAAAACCGGCTGCTTTCACCCTCCGGTAGCCCTCGCGTTTAGCACGGAAAAGTGATAGAATCTGAGTTCAAAATTACAGCTCTAAACTGCCCCGCTTTTATCGCTTTTTTCGCATCGAATTTGGGGCAATCTCTCATTGCGATGGCGTGAGATTGTTCGTTCGGTCGTGTCGTTGCTGACCATTGAGATTTTGGATTCGATTTGCGTGGATACTACCTTTAGGATTCCGGGGGGCAGCCGACTGGCATGCCATTTTGCAGTCGAATCAACTGTCGTGGCGGCCTAACGGTTTTGTCGGCGACCATCAAACGGCGATGCTCAGATGGCTGGCTGAGGGTGAAGTAGAGAACTGATTCGATTCCGGCCGATCTTTGTCTACGGTTCCGCCGATCCGGCAAGACTTGCTTAGCGACGATCTTAGCTGAGAAGATTCTAAGCCAATCGGACACGAACGACGCTACGAGCAAACGTTGTTTCCTCAACGCTGCCAACTTGGATCGACGCATTCGCCACGCAGTCGTTGTTGATTCACTGGAGTCGACGTTGTCTGCTCTAGTTAAATTGCCGCTGCTCGTCGTCGACGAGGCGCATTGGTTTTCAACGAGTGAATTGGTTGACCGCTCACTTGCCACGCTGGTGGAACGCAGACTCGAGGCGAACAAGCCGTCGTTGTTTTGTGGATCTATGTCCCCTTGGGAGATGAGCGAGCGTGGACCTCGATTGGCGGCGCTTTATGCAGGGCTGGTTGATTCGTTTAGGGCTTGCGTCGCCGCCGATTAAGCAAAGCCTGTTGCACGAATTCGTCAACGATCAAGATTTCTTGGTCGAAGCGCGTGTCTTGGCGTGGCTGTCTGAGCCCTCATGGCTTTCAGTCCCCGGTTCGATCGATTTGATTTTGCGAGTCCGGCGACAGCACCCGAGCGAATCCGTCTTGGCCATTAGGATCATTTCGTTGATTTTCAAGGTTCAAATTCAACGTCGCCAAGACGGGCGGCAAAAATCGTTTTTCGCTTGGTCGGCAAATAGCTTACGACGTCAAACCACGCGACATGACCGGCGCTTCTCGGCGACAGTCGCTGGTACGAGCTCGCGGTATCGCCGTGATTTCCTGGCGTGACTTGTTCCGTTTCACCTGGCAACAAATTGCCGAGTTAAGCGGGCGAAAAGATCACTCTAGGGTGATGCGCCCCTATGCCAAGACCTCTCATGATTTGCTTGACGATGTAAAACTAGCGGCTTGTCTTGAGTCACTGAAACTTCAACTTGCCCAAGAGTTAACGTTGCTGAATTAAAGGTTTGATCGCTCTTGATTCCTGTGGGGAAAAGATGTTCGTTTGAGGTCGAAAATTTGTAGCGCTTCTCCGCCATCGCGATGGTCGAACCTGAAATGTTTGTCTCTTCAAGCTTTTGGACCTTCCGCTGACGGTCGGTCACCAGTCTATGAACGGGGTTTCGACATCGCATTGTTTCGTAAGCACTGAGACGCCAGCGAGTTAGGCGTCAACGATCGATTGCTTGGCCGCGCGGGCTCTTAACTACTACAAATAGAAAAAATACTAGAACAGAAGGCACGTGGAGTTGAAAGTAACCATCCAACGCGAATCGTTCTTTCAAGTCTTTCAACTTGCCGCCGCTGTGGCACCGACGCGCAGGCCCAAGCCGATCCTGCAAAACATCAAATTGGACGTCAGCGGCGATCAGGCCATCATGATGGCGACCGATCAGGAACAAGGCGTTCGCTTGAA
The DNA here is from genome assembly GCA_963803365.1 of uncultured Planctomycetaceae bacterium. GTDB lineage: Bacteria > Planctomycetota > Planctomycetia > Pirellulales > Pirellulaceae > JANMEB01. Next base: position 86 of record CAWDMH010000014.1, on the reverse strand, counting down.
TGCCCCGGACGTTGAAATACAGACACCCGGGTGCCACGGTGATCCCCGTTGGCCAAAAAGGCGTTGATCTTGCGAGAAGTGAACGA
>CAWDMH010000013.1:0-407632 GCA_963803365.1 uncultured Planctomycetaceae bacterium | reverse complement strand
ACGTTCGCGTCCGTTCCGGCCCGTTCGCCGGGTACGAAGGAATGGTCATCCGCCGCGACCGGAAAACAAGGCTGGTGCTCAGTATCCGGTTTATCGACCAATCCATCTCTCTGGAGATCGACCAAGCGCTCTTGGAAGTCATTTGACGATGCGTCACGATAATCGCCGTGAAAATCAGGGTCTCCGCTACGCGTCGCCGACGAGGTCGTTTCGTGAATCTGCTTAAGACACGAATATTCGTGGCTGGTCACACTGGCATGGTTGGTTCCGCAGTTGTCCGCCGCTTGCGCGCATTGGGCGTCGAGGACATCTTGTGCCGTCGGCGCGCGGAACTGGATTTGAATTGCCAGGCCGACGTGCTGGCCTATTTTCTCGCGCAGCGTCCGGAGGTGGTGGTTTTCGCTGCGGGACGGGTCGGCGGGATTCACGCCAACCAGTCGCTCCCGGCCGATTTTATTTACGGTAATGTGATGATGGCGGCCAATACCGTGGAGGCGGCGTTTCGTGCCGGCTGCCAGCGGTATTTGTACTTGGGAAGCACCTGCATTTATCCTCGGTCGGCGCCCCAGCCGATTCGCGAAGAATGCTTGTTGACCGGGCCGTTGGAATCCACCAACGAGGCCTACGCGATTGCCAAAATCGCCGGCCTGAAGCTCTGTCAGTTTTATCGGCGGCAGCACCACGTGACGTTTCACTCGGCGATGCCGACGAATCTCTACGGTCCCGGAGATCATTATCACCCCGAACACTCACACGTCCTGCCCGCACTGATTCGGCGTTTTCACGAGGCGAAGATGGCCGGCGACTCGCAAGCTGAGTTATGGGGGACGGGTTCGCCGCGGCGCGAATTCTTGCACGTCGACGACCTGGCCGACGCGATTGTCTTCTTGCTGAAGCTGGACGATCCGCCGGATTGGGTCAACGTCGGGACGGGCAATGATGTTTCGATCGACGAACTTGCCCGAATGATCGCCGAAATCGTCGGTTTTCGCGGTAAAATCGTACACGATTTGAGCAAGCCCGATGGGACTCCAGTCAAACGGACCGACATGTCGCTGTTGCACAAGTTAGGCTGGCGCGCCCCGCATCAATTTGGCCGAGGGATTGCGGCAAACGTATGCGGCGTTCTTATCTGAACTGGAATTGAATACAATCCGTCAATGAACGTTGAACGGACATCGAATTCGGTTGGGCCGACCGCAACGAACCGGGTTGGACTATTTGAAAACGAAATGCAATCGATTCGCGATAAACGGCGTACCGAGTTTTGGCTCGAAGCCCCGATCGGATCGACCCGACGAACGATGCTTCTTCACGGATCGTTAGGTTGAGGACTCTTCTAGACGCTGAACATGACCCGACGTGCACTGATCACTGGAATCACCGGACAGGACGGCTCGTACCTGGCCGAATTGCTGCTTGAAAAGAACTACGAGGTTCACGGCGTCGTGCGCCGCAGCAGTTCGTTCAATACCTCTCGCATCGATCACATCTATCAAGACCCGCACGTCGGCAATCGGCGCCTCAAATTGCACTACAGCGATTTGACCGACGCTCAGAATCTGACCAATTTGGTGCTCGACATCGAACCCGACGAAATTTACAACTTGGGCGCTCAAAGCCACGTGCGAGTCTCTTTCGATCAACCGGTTTATACGTTGCAAGCCACGGGTGCGGGGGCACTCGACGTGTTAGAGGCTGCCCGTCAGTTGAACAAACGCCGGGAAGTTCGAATTTATCAGGCGTCGTCGAGCGAAATGTACGGGGATGTCGTCGAATCGCCTCAAAACGAATCGACGCGTTTTCGTCCGCAAAGCCCTTACGCCTGTGCCAAAGTCTACGCGTACTTTCAAACCGTGAATTATCGCCATGCTTACGGGCTGTTTGCCTCCAACGGAATTCTGTTCAATCATGAATCGCCGCGCCGAGGCGAGACGTTTGTCACACGCAAGATCACTCGAGCCGCCACGCGCATCAAACTGGGTCTTCAGGAAAAGCTCTACTTGGGAAATCTCGACGCGAAACGCGATTGGGGCTACGCCAAAGATTACGTCGAGGCGATGTGGCTGATGCTGCAATACGAGAGCCCAGATGACTTTGTCGTCGCCACCGGCGAGACGTATTCGATTCGCCAGTTCTTGGATTATGCTTTTGGATGTCTCGATTTGGATTGGCAAAAGCACGTCGAGATCGACAAACGTTACTTTCGGCCCACCGAAGTCGACTTGCTGTTAGGTGATTCGAGCAAAGCGACGAGGTTACTCGGATGGAAGCCATCGATGAATTGTCAACAATTGGCCGAACTCATGGTGGAGAGCGATTTGATCTTGGCGGAAAAAGAAGCTCGAATGTTGGCTTCCGCTCATAGGACCCTCAACGAATTCAAAATGTAATGTCGCTCGCGGCCCCGGATTCCGATTTTTCGGCATTTATCACGTGCGCCGACTCTGCCTGGCCCCCCACCGATGACTCTAACACGCCGCACCTTATCGAAAGGGTCGAATTGGTTATTCTAAGTACGTTCGGCCGATTTTGCCGAGAGTCAAGCACCGTGTGCTAGGGAGAGATCTTTCCAGCGCAGGCCCGTTGCCTGAATTCCCAGTGCGACTCTGCGGCGATGCTGCCTCATCGAGTTTTTCTTGGGAAGTTGTTTCGAACAAACTGACGATTTCAATGAGTGCAGTTAAAACGGCAACTGTCACCCACGGGAACGGAGTACGCGCCGATCGGACGAACGACGGTTTGAAGCACATTCTTTTCATCAATCGATCGTACTGGCCAGACGTCGAAGCGACCGGCCAACTTCTCACGGAGTTGGCCGAAGGCTTGGCCGAACACTTTTCGGTAACGGTGATGTGCGGTCAACCAGTGCAGAATCCGGATCATGCGTCGTTCAAAGTCTCCGGCAGCGAATTCAGGAATGGCGTCCGTATCGTTCGAGTCCGCCACACAACGTTTAACAAGGCCAACTTTTTTGGACGGTTGGCCAACATGGTCACGTTTCTGCTGTTTGCCTCGCTGCGTGCGATGACTCTTTGGCGAATCGATGTCGTCGTCGTCGAGACCGATCCGCCTTTGCTTTGCCTGTTGGGCCGTGCGCTTCAGTTGTTTCGTCGTTCCAAACTCGTTTGTTACCTCCAAGACATTTATCCCGACGTCGCCGTGGCCTTGGGCAAGTTATCGGACGGTTGGCTGTCGTGCGCGCCCTCGGCTGGATGTTTTATCGCGTTTATCGCAAAGCTGACCGGGTCGTCGTGCTAAGTCGCGATATGCAACGACACTTGCAGCAGCGAGGTGTATTGGCGGCCAAGATTCCCAATTGGGTCGACACGAGCAAAATCTTTCCGATTAAACGGGACAACCCTTTTCGCTCACGGCTCGGATGGTCGGACAAATTCCTCGTTATGTACTCGGGCAACTTGGGATTGAGTCAACGCTTGGAACAGTTGATCGAAGCGGCAACGCTGTTGTCGAGCGACGCTCGCTTTCAATTTGCAATGGTCGGTGACGGCGCCAATCGAATCCCGCTGAAACGACTTGTCGACCAGCAGGGTCTAAACAACGTTGAGTTTCTGGATTATCAACCCAAATCCCAATTGTCGGAAAGCCTCAGCGCCGCCAATGTTCACATCGTGTTTTTGGATCCTCGGATCACGCATTGTCTGATGCCAAGCAAAATCTATGGTGTGTTGGCCACCGCGTGTCCGGTTCTGGTTTTGGCCGACCCCTCCTGCGAGTTGTCAGAGATTGTGACGGACAACGAACTAGGGTATGTCGTCGACGGAGCCGATGCAGTTGCGATTGCCGACAGAATTCGATCGATCGCCGCGGATCCAGAGTTTTGTCGTGGCGCGAGCCAGCGTGCCCGGCAGATGGCCGTTGACCATTATGATCGGGCCCGCTCGGTGGAAGCGTTTGCGACGTTGCTGAACGAACTGGTCGGGGGACAGACGACCGCTCGAATGGACGTGGATCGGAATCTGAAGGGTACCGTTGACCTTCAGAACGCGGTCTCTCAGCCTCGATGAACAACTCGAAATGGCGAATTTTGGTTACCGGCGGCGCCGGGTTCATTGGCAGCAATCTCGTTCGCCATTTACTGAAGGAGACCGACGCCGAAGTCTTGAACCTGGACAAACTTACGTACGCCGGGAACTTGGAGTCTCTCGCGCGATGTCGAGTCGAATTCGCGATATCGATTTGTGCAAGGCGACATTTGTGATTCGGCTGCGGTCGACGCGGTCTTTCGATCCTTTCGTCCCGAGGGCGTGATGCACCTGGCGGCCGAGTCGCACGTCGACCGCTCGATCGATGGTCCGGGACAATTCATTCGGACGAATGTGATTGGATCGTTCACGCTGTTGCAAGCGGCGAGGGCTTATTTCGAGTCGCTTGATGCTGATGCAAAACAGCGCTTTCGCTTTCTCCATGTTTCGACGGACGAAGTCTATGGCTCGCTCGGCCCACAAGACACCGCATTCCGGGAAACCAGCGCCTACGATCCCCATTCGCCGTATTCGGCCAGCAAAGCCGGCTCGGATCACCTGGCGAGAGCCTGGTTCGATACCTACTCGCTTCCGGTTTTGGTGACGAACTGCTCGAACAACTATGGCCCCTATCAGTTTCCGGAGAAGTTGATCCCGGTGGTGGTCCTTAAAGCCTTGCGGGGCGAGCCGATTCCGGTGTATGGCAAGGGCGAAAATGTGCGCGACTGGCTGTTTGTGACCGATCACGCACGGGCCCTGTACCAGGTTCTGACGTGCGGACGCCCCGGACAAACCTACAACATCGGCGGACACAACGAACTACGGAATATCGACCTGGTCGGCCTGCTGTGCCAAATCATGGACGAGTTACTTCCGCCGGGCATCAACGGGCATCTCATCAAGCGGACCGAGCGGATCGGCAGCTACGGACAATTGATCACTTTTGTCACCGATCGGCCCGGACACGATCTTCGCTACGCCATCGACGCGACCAAGATTCGAGATGAACTGGGCTGGCGTCCTGTGGAAGATTCGACCACCGGGTTTCGCAAGACCGTCCAATGGTACCTCGACAATGAATCCTGGTGGAAACGGATTCTGTCGGGCGACTACCGACTGCAGCGGCAAGGCTTGGGAGAATGCGGTGCCCACTGACGTGGAAAAGCAGTGGATGGCTGCCTGGCGGTACGCAGGCCTTGAGTTGGAACGAATTCGCATAGACCGCCTACGGCGCTTGGACGAGAAGACCGGAACTCGCTATGCGACGATGCTTGGCATTCCCGTAGAGATCATTCCCCATCGCGACTCGAACATTGGTCAATGGGCGACCCTTTCATTAAAGTGGCGATTGAAATCGGGTTCGGTAGGCATGCGGTGAGCAACGCGAAATGAAAGAGGAGCCGGAAATTCTGCACCAACTGCAAACGCTTTTCGACAAACACGGCTCATGAAAGGCATCATACTCGCGGGCGGGGCTGGGACGAGACTGCACCCGATTACGCTTGCGCTCAGCAAGCAGTTGATCCCGATCTACGACAAGCCGATGATCTATTATCCGCTGTCGGTCTTGATGCTGGCCGACATCCGGGACATCCTGATCATCTCCACGCCGCAAGACATGCCGCAATTTCAGCGGCTGTTGGGAGACGGCAGCGAACTGGGTTGCCGGTTTCGCTATGCCGAACAAGCAGTACCGAATGGTCTGGCACAGGCTTTCGTGATCGGCAAGGATTTCATTGGCAGTGACAAGGTTGCCTTGATTCTCGGCGACAATATTTTCTACGGATCCGGCTTCGGCCAGTTGATCCGACAATACACAGATCCGCGTGGCGCGGTGGTCTTCGCCGCTCATGTTACCGATCCGCAGCGGTACGGCGTGGTCGAGTTCGACAGTCAGCGGCGAGCCATATCGATTGAAGAAAAACCGGCCAGTCCCAAATCCCATTATGCCGTCCCAGGACTCTATTTCTACGACAACGACGTCGTGGAAATCGCGCACACGATTCAGCCTTCGGCCCGGGGCGAATACGAAATCACTGCGGTCAACAACGAATACCTTCAACGCGGCCGGCTACAAGTCGGCGTATTTAACCGCGGTATCGCCTGGCTCGATACGGGCACGTTCGCATCGCTGAACGAAGCTTCCACGTTTGTCCGCGTGATCGAAGAGCGGCAAGGAACCAAAATCGGGTGCATCGAAGAGATCGCCTGGTATATGAATTTCATCGACCAGCGGCAACTACTACGTTTGGCAGATCGCTACGAAAAAAGCGGATACGGCGATTACCTGCGGAGCCTGTCCGGTACGCGCATCAACGAATTCGTCGACTAGCAGCTCGTTGAAAACGTAGCGGAACGGCGCGAGCCGTCCGGTTGCATTGCTATCCACACGGCGAATTACCGAGCAACTCGCGCCGCTCCGCTTTAATAAACACTTGTCCGCTTCAATAAACACTGGTGCGCACATTTTTCAATAGTCCGCTAGGCATCCTATGACCATGAAAAAGTCTCACGAGGATTTCTTAATCTTCGGTTCCCCGAGAATCGAACAACCGGAAATCGACGCCGTCGTGGAATGTATGCGGTCGGGTTGGCTTGGGACCGGTCCCAAAGTCGCCGAGTTTGAACGGCGTTTTGCCGAGTACCTGGGCGGCCAATACCATCCGGTGGCGGTTAACTCGTGCACCGCCGCACTTCATCTATCGCTGCTGGCTGCCGATTTGCTCCCTGGCGACGAAGTCATCACGACGCCGTTGACGTTTTGCGCGACGGTCAACGCGGTTTTGCACGCGGGGGCCACGCCCGTTTTGGCGGACATCGATCCGACGACGTTGAACATCGATCCGCAACAAATCCGCCAACGCATCACCGCTCGCACGCGGGCGCTGATTCCAGTGCATTTCGCCGGGCGCCCTTGTGACATGGATGCGATCACGGCGATCGCAAATGAACACGACCTGGTGGTGATCGAAGACTGCGCGCATTCGATTGAATCGTTGTGGAATGACCGCCATACGGGCACATTCGGCGACTTCGGTTGCTTTAGCTTTTATGTCACCAAGAACATTGTCACCGGTGAGGGCGGCATGATTCTCGCTCGTTCCGAACAGGACGCCAGCCGCCTGAAGACGCTGGCCCTGCACGGCATGAGCAAGGATGCTTGGAAGCGTTTCGGCGACGAAGGGTACAAGCATTACCAGGTTGTCGAATGTGGCTTCAAGTACAACATGATGGATTTGCAAGCCGCGATTGGGATCCATCAACTGAGCCGAATCGACGAGTATTGGTCGCGCCGCCGCGAAATCTGGGAAGCCTACAATCAAGGCTTTTCCGAATTGCCGATCGGCTTGCCGGCCGCACCAGCGGCGGGAACAAGACACGCCTTTCATCTTTACACGATCATGGTCGATCAAGCTCGTTGTGGAATCAGCCGCGACGCCTTCCTGCAAACGATGACGCAACACGGAATCGGCGTTGGAGTTCACTATCTCAGCGTCCCCGAACATCCTTTCTATCAAACCAGGTTGGGTTGGTCGCCCAACGATTATCCGCATGCGCGGGATGCCGGGCGCTGCACCGTTAGCCTGCCGATCAGCGCCAAATTGACGCCTCAAGATGTCGATCGGGTTATCCATGCGGTCGTTGCCATCGTTCGACAACAAGCGGCCGTTTAGGGCTTCGGCATGTACACCCATCGCCGGTTTTTTCGATGTTGAAGTTAATCAAGAAACTGTTGCGAAGGAACAAACCCCCGCGCCAATACTCAAATAACATCGATTATTGGCACGACCGCGTCCGGCAGTTTGGACGCCGCTCCGTGTTGAATCTGGCGCATTCAGCAGCCGAGCTGGACGAGGTTACCGATCGACAATGCGCCGAGGTCTTCCCACATTTCCAAGCGGCGTTGACCGGCCGCGAACGCGGACTGTTGGACTTTGGGTGTGGATGTGGGCGATTCTCGTCTCGATTGGCGGCTGTGGCGAAGTGTCACGTCTACGCCGCGGATCCTATTCCGTCGCTGCTCGGCTTGTCTCCTGAAAACCCCAACGTGTCCTATCTGCGGATTGAGGCGGGGCGGATTCCGCTGGCGGATGCATCGGTCGACGCCGTGTGGATTGCACTGGTATTGGGGGGGATCCGGGATTCGGATATGCCGCAAGTGGCTCGGGAGATCGTGCGTGTTTCAAGCGACTCGGCATGCATGTGCCTGGTGGAAAACACCGCCCACAAGCCGAACGCGCCGCATTGGTACTTTCGTAACGTCGCCTGGTATCAATCGCTATTCCCACAATTCAATTTGGCGGAAGTCCATTCGTATGTGGATGTCGGCGAGCGGATTTCCGTTTTGTTGGGAAGGCGGTCTTGTCCTACAACGACCGAGCCATGATCACGCAGAAGGCACGGCGGTTAAAGTCTTGGCTTCAGAACCGTCTGGCACGCGTCAACCGCAACGCCTTGATCGTGATGGGCAAAGAGAAATCCGGAACGACGGCGATCGCAGCCCTGTTGGCGGCGCGTTGTCGACAAAGCGTCACGTTGGACATTCCACCCCTTTGGGGAGAAGCCGAAACCCAGATTCGCGATGGCACGCTCGCGCTCGAGGAATTCGTGAAGCGTCACGCGGTTTACTTCTCGCGACAGATCGTCAAGGAGCCGTGTTTGACGTTCATGTCTGCCCAGGTCGTAGCGTCATTCCCGGTTCGTCGCCACGTCATGGTCGTTCGCGATCCGCGCGACAATATCCGCAGCATTCTGAACCGAGTCGGCATTGCGGGAAACCTCGACCAGATTGATAGCGAGTCCCTTCGTCGCGTTCCTCAGGGTTGGGAAACCGTGATGGACCCGATTTGGAATCGATGCTCGCCGGAGGCTCACTACATCGACGTTCAAGCGCATCGCTGGGTGGAAGCCACGAAATGCCTGTCGACCGGCGACGCGCCTCGACCGGTAGTGATTCGCTACGAGGACTTCGTCGAGGCCAAGCGAAAAGCGATCGACCGTCTGGCCTCAGACTGCGGCTTGGAGGCGTCTGTCGACATCGCCTCTTTACTCGACCGCCAGTTTCAGCCGAAAGGAAACCGAGACATTAATTGGGACGAGTTCTTCGGTGCCAAGAACCTGTCGAGGATTCTAGACATATGCGGCGTGAACATGCGAGCACTGGATTACCGGCTGGGTGATGCGCCGTCAACATGATTGACAGGGCACGCTTTTGGATCGCCGACCGACTTCAACGATTGCGGACGTCGATCAGCTTGCCGGCCAAACGCCGCGCCATCGCGCGGCATCGGTCGGGTGCAAAGAAGTTGACGCTGCCGGACTTCATTTGTATTGGTGGCCAGAAATGCGGAACATCCTGGCTCATGGAAAATCTTGGCCGTCATCCGCAGATCTTTATTCCGCGAAACCTGCCGTACTTTGACATCCATTATTTCGATTTGCACTTTCATAGGCCGCTGGAATATTACGCCACTTTCTTTGAGCCTGGTGCGGACAAGGTGAAAGGGGAATGTACTCCGGCGTATGGCTTTCTCACCGAATCCCGCATCCGCTGGATTCGACGAATCGTACCCGACGTGCGAATCCTTTTGATCTTGCGCAATCCGATCGAGCGGGCCTGGTCGCACGCCCGCATGAATCTTGCCAGTGACCGGGGAAAGGATCCGAGCAAGGTTTCCGATGCCGAGTTCATGGCGCATTTTCATAGCGGCCGGTCGACCATCCGCAGCGATTTTTTGTTGATGTTGCAGCGTTGGGAGGATGTGTTTGATCGGGACCAAATCCAGGTGTTGTTCTTTGACGACGTCCACCGCGATCCGCAAGCGATGTTGACCCGCGCTTTGCGGCATTTGGGAGTTGACCCGCATGTGGACTGGAGCCAATGGGAATTGGACAAGGTGGTCAACCCAGGCAAGCAGCTTTCGATTCCGACTCATTTGCGAGCCGAATTGGAATCGATTTACCGGCCGGCGATCGAAGTCATGGCGAAACGATGGGGTCCGCCGGTGACAGATTGGTTAGCGAGACCACACGCGAATGTCGACACCCGGTAGCACAATTCCCGCCTCGCTGCGGTCGACGGCCGTCAACAGCATTGCCTGGACTGTCACTTCGGAGGGCAGCAGCCAGGTCTTGCAGTTTGGTTTGTCGGTGATTCTGGCGCGGCTATTGGCGCCGGACGATTTCGGATTGATTGGCATGATGCTGGTGTTCACCGGGTTTGCCCAGCTCTTCAACGAAATGGGGTTGGGAAGTGCACTGATCCAGGCAAAGACCATCGAAGAGCGGCATTTATCGAGTGTGTTTTACGTCAATATTCTGTTTGGAGCGTTGGTCGGCGTCCTCGTTGCCCTGTCGGCGCCTTTGATCGCCGCATTCTTTAACGAGCCGCAATTGATTCCACTCACGCGCTGGATGGCGATCAGCTTTCTGATCGGTCCGCTGATTGTGGTTCAGCGCGCCAAGTGACTCGGGAAATGAATTTCAGAAAGCTGGCGATCACCGAAGTTTCATCGCTGGCGATCGGGGGTGTCGTCGCGGTTGTGATGGCCTTGCAGCATTTTGGCGTGTACTCATTGGTGGCACTTCAATTGGTCAAGACCGCGGCCTTCACCGTCTTGCTGTGGGTGTTTTCCGCTTGGCGTCCACACCGTCTGTGGGATTGGTCGGCGGTTCGCGAACTTCTGCGGTTTAGCGGCAGTCTATTAGGGACCAACATTCTGCAGTATTGGGTTCGGAGCGCCGATAACCTGTTGGTCGGTAAGGTCGCCGGATCGGATGCGTTGGGATTGTACACGCGGGCTTATTCCACGATGCTGCTGCCGGTTCGCCAAATCGGGAACGTGCTGACGCGCGTCATGTTTCCGGCGCTTGCCAGAATTCAGGACGATCCGGCACGAGTCAAACGCGTCTATCTGAAAATGGTGCAGACGATTGCGTTATTTACGTTTCCCGCGATGCTGGGACTTTTGGCGGTGGCACCGGACTTTGTCGTGGGAGTTTACGGCCAGAAATGGCGCGGCGCGATTCCACTGCTGCAAGTGCTTTGTGTCGTCGGCATGCTGCAATCGGTGGGCACGACGGTCGGGTGGATTTATACATCGCAGGGGCGTACCGATGTGCAACTTGCCTGGTCGATTGGCGCTAGTCTGCTGACGTTCCTGGCGTTCGGGATTGGCATTTTCTGGGGTGCGATGGGAGTCGCCGTGGCCTACGCCGTTCGCGTCGCGTCGACTCTTTATTGGAATTTTTCGATCCCGGGCCGGTTGATTGGATTGCGATTCTCCGAAGTGCTCGTTCACGTTTTGCCACAGCTCATCATGGCAGTTGGCATGGGGCTGTTGGTATTTGGCCTGTCGAGTTCGTTGCCGGTTGGCTGGCACTCTCTGGTTCGACTGGCTGTCCTGGTGCCATCCGGCGCGGCAGTTTATTCGGCGCTGTTATTTGGATTCCGGCCTCGAGCCTATCGGGATTTTGTTCAGCTTCTCGGTGAGCAACTCAAGGGCTGGACGTGCGCCAAAAGCATTGCCCGATGAAACTCGTCGGCTGGGGATCGAGTTGATGACCGACAGCGCCCCAAACGGCGGTCCCATCCGAGTTCTTCATTCGCATCCGGTTTGGCTGCCGAAAACGCAGACCTGGATGTACTACCTGGTCAAGTCGCTGCCGCCGCCGATTGAGTCTCATATTTCGTGTTTCGAGACCAAGCATCTGGACCAGTTTGCCCTTCCCAACGTTCACCCATTTCGATCGGAATGCCGATTCCGATTCCACTGGAACCGGATCGCCAACAAGATCGGGTTGCCTTGGCAATTCAACCGAGTCCAACAACACGCTCGGACGGTCTCGCCCCATGTCGTGCATTCGCATTTTGGCGACGTCGGCGTTGCCGACCGAGCGGGCGTGTCAAAAGACTTGATAAAACACGTCGTCACGTTTTACGGGGCCGACGTGTCGCTGTTGCCACGGGAGCGGCCACAGTTGGCGGCTGAGTACCGTCGGATGTTTGGCGAGGTCGATATGGTGCTGTGCGAAGGATCCTTCATGGGAGCAAGCCTTCGCCGATTGGGTTGCCCGCCAGAAAAAATCCGAGTCCAGCATCTCGGGGTCGACACGTCTCAATTCAACTTTGTCCCGAGGACGTGGACGCCCGGTCAACCGCTCCGCATATTGATCGCCAGTTCGTTTCGTGAAAAAAAGGGAATTCCTTTCGCTTTGCAAGCAATCGGTCGGCTCGCCCAAACAACCGAGGTGGCCCTCACGATCATCGGCGATGCCGGCACCCTCGCCCGGTCACTCGCGGAAAAGCAGCGAATCCTGAACCAAATCGCCGCATCCGGCTTGGAAAACAAGACGCGGCTGATGGGCTTCCAGCCCCATGCAGAAATGTTGCGCCAGGCCTACGACCATCATTTGTTTGTTTCCACCAGTGTCACCGCGTCCGACGGCGATAGCGAAGGGGGAGCCCCGGTGTCGTTGATCGAGATGGCGGCGACCGGCATGCCAATCGTCAGTTCGATTCATTGTGACATTCCGGAAGTGATTCTCGACGGTCAAACCGGCTGGCTGGCCGAGGAGCGAAACGTGGATTCGATCGAAGCTCGACTTCGGGAATGTCTGGCTGAGCATCAACTTTGGCCCGAGATTCTGGCTCGCGGTCGGCGACGCATCGAATGTGAATACAATTTGGAAACTCAAGGCCAACGGCTGGCGGATCTTTACAGCGAGTTGTGTCACGGGCGCAACCTATCGCACTGACCCTAATGCCGGACAGGCACGGATCAATGTCGGTGAGACTCAGGCAATGCGGCGTTCGCCAATGAAGTCGGACTCGCGGACGGCGCTACTGTTTAGCGATCACCAATGGGACAACTTTCGCATCGCTGGATTTCACATGATTGCCAGGTCGTTTGCCGAAAACGGTTACGACGTCGGTCTCGCATCCTCCCCGCTGTCATGGACGGGTCTGCTACGTCGCGGCGATCAATTCGGATTTAGGCGACTTTGGAAACTGGCGACGGTCGGCGCCAAAATCGAATTAGCCGGCGGGCGGATTCACAACTTCACGACGCTTTCCGGCGCGTTGCCGGGTCCGTTTCGTCGAGCGTTCCCCCAATCCAGCCGGCGGGCCGACGAACGGGCGACAAAGCGACTGATCGCCAAGACCAGCCGGTACTTTCCCTGTCCCGATTTCGTTTGTTTGGAATCGATCCCGATCGTTAAGCAGTTTCACGAGTTGAAGGCAAAATTCAATCGAGCCAAATTCGTTTATCGCCCGTCGGATCCGCTGCTCGCTCGGGCATCGATTCCGGACGACATCAAACAAGCCGAAATCGACGTCGTGAATCAGGTGGATTTGCTGGTTGCGGTCAATGCGCGAGCGCTGGACTTGTACCGAGGGCACGGGATGAATCGGTCGAGTGCGAAACGCACGGTCGTCTTGCCGAACGGGTTTGACGCCGCGGCGTATACGAGGGACTGGGACCTGCCGATCGAACTCGCAGGAATGACCCGGCCGATTGCGTTGTATTTCGGCGCGAGTGCTCCGTATTGGGAAGCCCTTCTCGAATTGGCGAAGCGACAGTCGCGCTGGTCGGTGGTGATTGTTTGTCCGGTGCCGTTGCCGTCAGTGCTTCGTCGACCCGTCGAATCTTTTGCACCGAGGTTGCGGGTGATTCCTGGCGTTCCCCCCGAACGCATCGCCAGCTTTGTGGCCAACGCGGATGCCATCGCCATCGCCTATCCGCCGGAATGTGCCCACTGGACACGGGGACCACACTCCAAGATTTACCAAGCCATCGCAGCCCGAAAACCGATCGTCGGGCTGAACCTTGGTTTAGGCATTGACATTCCCGAGATTCTCAATCACAACGAGATTCCCGCGTTTATTGGCGCATTCGATAAAATCGATCCCGGACTTCGCATCGATTATGCGTTTGGTTTAGGCGAGTTGGACTGGAAGTGTTTTCGGAGTAGATTTTTCGACGCAATTGAAACGATTTGAATTCGATTTGATTTTGTGCGGCGAGGGGACGGGACTTTAGCCGCCGCATTATTGAACGCTTACCAATCGGTGATGGTTGGGAACGATTTGATCTAGATTTCGCCGGTTCGCAATGTTTCTTTTCTACTTAGTGGTCTGCACGCTGGTCAACTTCATGTTGTTGGCCATTTACGTCACCAAGGTCCCGATTCGATTGTGGCTTGTCAATCCGATCGGGGCGCTGATGGCGGTCGATTGCGTGGCACTGCCGTTGCGCTATTGGTGTGAGTCTTCCGGTTTCATCTTGCCCAAAGAGACGATGACCGATGCGCACACGATCGCGTTGGCCTACACGACGTTGTTCAACAGCGTTCTGTTTTTCACGATCTTTGCGATCAACGGCAGCGGGCGTAAAGTCGACCCCGACCGCTGTAAGTCGATGGCCCCTGGTGCATTGCGACAGACAACCACGATCATGTTGCTGTTGTTCTCATTCGTCGTTGTGAGTTATGTGGTGGGGGTCGCCACGGGGGTCTTTAGCGGTCTGGGGGACGAAACGAAGGAGCGCGGCTACTCGCCTTTGGAAAACTTGATCCGGCTCGTATACGAGATGCGCTGGTTTGTGCTGGGGATTGCCTTTGCACTGTACGTGGCCAAAGGCGACAAGACTGCGCTGGGGGTCCTCATTGCGCAAGTTCTGTTGAATTTCGGATACTCGGTGATGTATGGCGGCCGCGGGCACTCGCTGGTTTCTTTCTACATCATCGCCACGGCATTGCTCAGCCGGCAGGACGACGCGCGTTCGTTTTTCGCCAAAGTCCGAAAATTCTATCGGCTGGGATTTCTGGCGGCGGGGGTGGCGTTCCTGATCCTGTTTGTATCCACGGTGCGCCGCCAAGGCGTCTACGACGATAACCAGCTTTCGTTGCCTCAAGTCTATCGTCAATCGGGTGAAATCACCAAAGACATGATGGGCCAAATCGGCGACTTGATCGAATCCGCGATCAACCGCTTGACGACCAATGCGATCATGTTTGTCGAGATGGTCAAGAGCTGTCCTCCCAATCAGGACAAGGGGGACTACCCCTACGGGTCGATCACCGATCTTCGAAAAATGATTCCCTCGTTTGCGTACACGTTTGTGACGCGGAAGGAGAAACCGAAGATCACGTTCAACTATTGGATGTCCCATTACATCGTAGGGCGAAACAGTTACACGGAATTCGACTTGCCAATCGGGCGCGAAGCGGAATCGTTTTACGCCTTACGCTGGGCCGGTCTTTCGTACGCCGTGTTGTATGGCATCGTGTTTGGGTTGATGTATCGATGGTTGTATACGCAATCGAATTCGCTGTTGTTCCATGCCTGGTATTTTTGGCTGCTGTTTGCGTACATTCGCCTGGGAGCGGCGTGCATGACCAACCGGCTGCCGATTGTCTTGCAAGTAGGCATCATGTTGCTGCCATTCTTTTGGGTGTTGCGTTACCATCACTTCCGACCAGCCATGAAGGGGTATCCCGCGGGTGTCCTGCCTCGGAAACCCCAACTGGCGCGGCTGTAAAGACTGGAGATGGCCGCACCGGTTGTCGTGCAAGCGTTTCTGATCGGCGCACCCAAATGCGGGACGACTTGGTTGGCCGATGCACTGGCCACGCACTCGGAACTGTGTGTTTCCGATCCGAAAGAAGCGAACGAACTCTCCGATCATCGGGGAACGTTTCGCAGGCTCCCTCGTCCGATTGATTGGGCTCGCTACGAGAAGTGCTTTCCGCGGCCTGGCTTGCGGATCGATGCCAGCATTCACGCCTTTGCCGATCCCGATGCGCCGCCGCGTTGGGCCGAATGGTACCCAGAAGCGAGATTCATTCTGTGCATTCGCCATCCGGTCGAACGGGCTGTCAGCCACTGGAACATGATTCGCAATAGCGAGTTGGAGAAACGCTATGACTTGAGCTGGCGGCGGTTCGAAGTCGCTTGGAAGGACGTGCGGTTGCATTCCGAAAGTTTGTACGGCCGAAGCGTTACTCGCTGGCTGCGGCATTTCGGACTGGACCGTTTCCTGATCCTCGACACGAGCGAACTCAAGTCGACGCCGCAAGCGGCTTTCGACCGAACGACGGACTTCTTGAAAGTAACCCGGCGGCAACTCGAACCCGAAATACTGCGGCCGGTACACGTCACTAGCGAAAGTCGTCCGTTGACCGGTGTCGGCAGGTTGTTTCGCTGGGCAGCCAAAAACAGACCGATCGGCGCCCTCAAGTCCGTATTAGCGAAATGGCGCATCAAGCCGGTGGATGTGCCGCTGCTTGGACGGACCTCCCGCACGATCTCTTGCGACGACTTCCACCATTTTGTCTGCCACACACAAGTTGTGCCCGATCTGCTGCAATTCGCCGAACGCACGAATTTCGATTGTTCGGCATGGATCGAATCGACCGTTTCAGCAGCGCAACAATATGAAATTCGCCATGGAACCGACGCACGCTGACTGCCGTCAGGACCGACGGGCGAATGGGGGAATCGTATGATGCGGAACCACGCCGCACGGCATATCTCAGTCGGCTCGAGCGGCTCCGATCGACGTTGCGACCTGTTGCGCCGTCCATTCGTTTGATGCACGTCGTTCATGTCGTACGCGATTTGGATCAGGTTTCCGGCGGACCGTCGCGGTCGGTTTCGCAGTTGTCGGCGCGCTGATCTCGGCAGGATTCGGGAGCACGATTTGTTTTCAAGACCGGGGAAATAAGACTGTGGACCTGTCGCCCGGCCAATCGGTCATCCAATTGCCGACGATCCACACCAGCAAACTGCTTGCCAAACACAATTCGGTGACTGATGCCTTGGCTGAAGAACACCGGCAGCAGCGTTGTTCGCTGATTCATTTGCACGGAGTTTGGGATGGACTGACGCACGCGGCAGCGCGATATGCACGGGCGAACTCCATCCCCTATCTGTCTTCGCCACGGGGCATGCTGGAACCGTGGTGTCTGAATCAAAAAAAATGGAAGAAGCAACTTGGCTGGTGGATGTACCAAAAAAACGACCTCCAGCGGGCGGCGGCGCTACACGCAACGGCGGAATTGGAAGCGGCCAATCTTCGCAAACTGGGTTTGACTCCACCGACGTTTGTCATCCCAAACGGGATTCCTCGACCGCCTCAGGTCGGCCTAAGCCGCCGCCGACGGTCACCCCGGATCGCGCTGTTCCTTTCGCGGATTCATCCAAAAAAAGGGATCGAACTTCTCATCGAGGCGTGGAAGCGTGTCGCTCCGGCAGATTGGGAGTGCCGCATTGTCGGACCGGGTGAGCGGCCGTACATCGACTCATTGAACTCAGCCATCGCAGCCGCGGGGCTTTCCAAGGTGATGACGATCGGGCCGCCAGTGGCTGACGACGAAAAATGGCAGGCTTACGAACAAGCGAGCCTGTTCGTGTTGCCGACACACAGCGAGAACTTCGGCATCGTGATCGTGGAAGCCTTGGCGATGAGATTGCCGGTGATTACGACGACCGGAACACCTTGGTCGAATTTGCCTTCGGTGGGTTGTGGTTGGTATGTTGATCCAGTCGTCGAATCGCTCCAGTCCGCATTGGGCAGCGCGGTATCCAAAACTCCCGCCGAGTTGCAGGTGATGGGAGATGCCGGACACGACTTCGCTATGGCCAATTACATGTGGGACGGAATTGCCCAGCAATTTATTCAACGCTACCGCGACATCGGCGTTCGACTTGGGTTATCGACCTCGGATCACTCGTGATTGACCTTTCAAAATTCGACAATCGAGATTTCGATCGCGGCGCGTCTCGGTTGACCGAAATGCTCTGGCGGGTGTTCTCGTATTTCTTCTTTCTCACCGAAATCCCGGTTCCTTCGCGGCTGAAATGCTGGCTGTTGCGGAGGTTCGGCGCCGTCATCGGCAAGGGGGTGGTGATTCGGGCGCAGGTAAAGATCCACTTCCCCTGGAAATTGGAAATTGGAGACAATGTGTGGATTGGCGAAGAAGTCTTTATTCTTAACCTGGCAAAAGTCACGGTGGAGAATAACGTATGCATTTCGCAGCGAGCCTTTGTTTGTGCCGGCTCGCATGACTTTCACAAACCGAGTTTTGACCTGATCGTCTCGCCGATTGTGATCGGATGTTCATCCTGGATCGCGGCGGGTGCGTTTGTCGCGCGGGGACAAAGGTCCCGGCGGGGACACTGGTCAAAGCGTATGAAGTGGTCACGCCGAAGACGTTCCGATTTTAACGATAACGCCCGCGAAATTTGGCGCCGCGGATCATTGCGGCCGACTCCTCCCAACCTGACCATTGAAAAACGGCGAAAATCGGTCAAACTGAGCGTTAGGCTTGGCAGGAATCGGCTTTGAAACGGCGTTCGAACTTTCCGGGTGGTTGATCATCCCATCGCGGAACTCGCGACCGTCGTTTGGCAACGGTCCGTCCGGACCCGGGGGGTGATGCGAATGCTCTTTCCTGCCAGCGTTATGGTTATCACTTCCATTCCTGAATTGCGGTCGACACGGATCCACGTGCGTCTGCAAGCTATTTGAGGCTCGTCATGTCAACTGCGACCAAAGTGGCTCCCAAACCTTCTGAACCTGCTGTGGGCGTCGTCGCCAAATGGAAGGACTCGACGATGCTGAGCGTCGTCGTTCCCTATGCCATTTGTGTAGCGGTGCAGTTGCCGCTGTTGTTGTTGTACTACAGCAAGATGTGGAAGATGCATCCGCATTATCAGTTCTTTCCGTTTGCGGTCATCGCCACGGCGGCGGGAATTTATCTTCGCTGGCCGAACAAGGAGCGTCAGCCGTTTCGGGCGAGCACGGCGAGCAACGTGTTTTTTGTATTGGGTGTGATCTTCGGCATTTGCGGGGCGCTGTTTATTTTCGACTGGTTTGCGGCCGCCAGCGTCTATTCTTTCGTCGTCAGCTTTTGTGCCAGGACCAAAGATGGCGAGACGGGCCGGTCGATGTTGCCCGTTTCGTTTCCGCTGTTGACGTCGTTGTCACTGCCACTCGACCGGGACGTGTGGATCATCACTTGGCTACAGACGCTCAGTTCGCACGCCGCCAGCAACGTGCTCGACTTGCTGGGTTATCTGCATTATTTGGCCGGCAACGTTTTGCAGTTTCCGGACCACGAGTATTTTGTGGAAGAAGCCTGCAGCGGAATCATGTCGTTTTTCTTGTTGCTGTTTTTGACGACCGTGTACGTCGTGTGGATGCATCGTCCCTGGTTCCGATCGGTCCTGCTGGTGCTGTCCGGGTTGTTCTGGGCGTATTTGATGAACACGTTGCGAATTCTGGTGATCCCGATTGCCCAAGCGACGTTTAATCTCGATCTGTCGTCGGGCGTGTCGCACGACATGTTGGGCTATTTTTGTGTGATTCTGGCGATCTTGCTGGTCGTCAGCACCGATCAGTTCTTGAGCTTTGTGTTTGGTCCGGTCGATCCGAATACGTTTGAATCATCGAGTCAGTTCGTCCGCCGAATCAATCGGTTTTGGAATCGAGTGTTTTCAGGAACCGCACAGAGTTCGGGCGAGACTCGGCGGCGGCACAATGCGATTGGATTCGGGTCACTGGGGATGATCGCTGTCGGTGCGGTCGTGATGGTTTTCGTGGGTGCAGTCAGCATGGACGGAGCGTTCCGATCGCTGCGTTCGGGAATTGGTATTCAATTCTTTGACAACTACCACGTGACCCACATGGAAGCAACCGACTTGCCGAGGGTCCTGGGTTTGAAGGCGGGCGACACCGAAGCCAGCCCCAAAGGCATCTGGATGGCCGACGATTCCGGAAAGGGTTTTTACAGCTTCCGCGACCGTACGCGTGGCAGCGACTTGGGCATCCGTTCGGACGTATGGTCGTACAACATCAACCAGACGCCGTACCTATGCATCGTCGCGCTCGATCAACCGTTTCCGGGATGGCACGAACTCACGCGGTGTTATACCAGTGAAGGCTGGAAAATCGTTCCCGATTCGCGGATTCGCAAGGAACGGAAGCTGGAAGAGACCAGCCAAAACGATGAAATCTGGCCCTTCGTCCAAGTCCAATTTGACAACGCGCTTGGACAGCATGGCTTTTTGTTGTTCAGCTTTTTTGACGCCTTTGGCGATCCGTTCAACGCGCCGACCGATTGGGCCGACTTCAACAGCTTTTTGGAACGCGTGCGCAACCGATTGAACAATCGGATTCGCGCCCGTTTGTTCAAATCGGAGTCGTATCAGGTCCAGGCATTTGTTCAGTCTCACGTACCGTTGACCGACGACGAGAAACAACAGGTCATCGACAACTACTTGATCGCCCGTGAGGCTCTGCGACAAGGATTCCTGAATCATCGCCAGGGCAAATCGACGCCCGGCGCCGGCGAATCGACTCAGACGAGCGGCAGTCAGACCGAGCCCACGGCCTCCGAAAAGACTTCGAAATCCGAATGATCGGCGACGGCACGCCAACGTTGCCAACGGACCCGCAACTGGAAATATGAAAACGGATTGGGCCGTCATTCCCGTCGCTGGCAGAGGGACGCGAATGGCGCCGCTGACTCGAGCTATTCCCAAGGAAATGCTTCCGCTGGGTCGTAAGCCCGCCGTGCATTGGATTGTCGAAGAACTTCTGCAGGCCGGCTTCCGCAATTTGGTTTTCGTCACCGCCGACGGCAAGGAATCCATCGAAAGCTACTTTCGGGATGTCGAAATCCAGCGTCAACTCAACGGTGTGGAAACCGGATCGGGCGCGAAATCGGCGCCGGAATTCTTCTTTGTCCGACAGCCCCAACCGCGAGGTTTGGGAGATGCCATCCATTGCGCGAGAGGTCGTTGGCGACCGCATGTTTGCCGTCGCCTTGGGCGATTGTGTTTTGGGTTCGGGCCGCCGGAGCGACGTGCTGGTCCGCATGATGCATCAATCGCAGTTGGACGATGCTCAAATCGGGATCGCATTCCAGGAAGTCGCCGGCGAAAACGTCGATCGATATGGCATCGCAGATCCCGTCGAATTGGATCCTGCGGAACCGGGCTCCGTCTTTCGGTTGCGCGACTTGATCGAAAAGCCGGATCCGCGGCAATCTCCCAGTAACTTGGCAATCGCCGGCCGATATCTCCTGAGCGGCGAGGTGTTTGCCGCTTTGGAGTCCACGGCGCGCGGGGTCGGGAACGAAATTCAACTGACCGATGCGCTCAGCCGAATGATCCGGTCAGGCGCAACGGCGTTTGGAGTCCGACTGCAGCCCGACGAGCAGCGTTTCGACGTGGGCGATTTCCCCAGCTACTTTCGGGCGGCGGCCGAATTTGCTCGAGTCGATGAACGCCACGCGGGCCAACGCGTTGAAAGCCACTCGTGCGGCCTCATCAAGACACACGCATTTGCCCGGGCTGGTTTGCTCGGCAATCCGTCGGACGGATTTGGCGGCAAGACGATTTCTTGCATCATTCGAAACTGGGCGGCCGAGGTCACGTTACGGCCGGCGGAAGGAAGCTCGATGCGAATCGATCCCGGTGACGACGAAGATTTGATTTACAACTCGCTGACCGATTTCGTGGCGGAAGTCGAACGACACGGCTACTACGGTGGGGTTCGAATCCTCAAGGCGGCGATCAAGCGATTTTGTCGTTACGTGTGGCCCCAAGGCGGAATCCCCCCACGAGGATTTGAAATTGAATACCGTTCGACAATCCCTCGACAACTCGGTTTGGGAGGATCGAGCGCGTTGGTCATCGCCACGCTGCGTGCGCTGGCACAATTCTTCCAAGTCGACTTGCCGTCGGAATGGATGCCGTCGTTGGCGTTATCGGTGGAAACTAAAGAACTGAAGATTCCCGCAGGACTGCAGGATCGAGTGGTTCAGTGCCACGAGGGGCTGGTGTACATGGACTTCTCGCCGGCCGCGAGCCAGCGTGACGGCGAATTGACGCGAGGCACGTATCAGTCGCTAGACCCTGAATTATTGCCGCCGCTGTATCTCGCTTTCACCGACTCCGAGAGCGAGCCGACCGAAGTGGTCCACGGCAACCTCCGACAGAGGTTCGACGAAGGCGATGCTGCCGTTCGTGCTGCGATGGAACGATTCGCCGAAATCGCCCAAGCCGGTCGAGCCGCCGTCGAACGGGAGGACACCGGCGAGTTGCATCGCTTGATGAACGAGAACTTTGACCTGCGACGCAGCATCTGCCCGATCCATCCGCATCACTTACGGATGATCGAAGCTGCCAGATCGCTTGGCTTGTCCGCGAAGTTTTGTGGCTCCGGCGGAGCGATTGTCGGAATTTTGACCGACGACCGCTTGTGGATGCCCTTGGTCGATGCGATGCACGCAATCGACTGCCATGTGATCCGGCCGCAGATCATGCCTGCCGACCGGACTCTTGCCACGCGGAATTGAATGGCGTCCGACGGCTTGCCCCACCGTCGCGCTGGCCCATCGGATCAGCATCGCGCACAATCGACGTTGTGTTCGTGCAAAAAATGATTCAGCGTAAACAGCAGCCAGCGACGGTACCACGTTCCCAATCGCACGGGGATCGTGCGGTCGATCGATTCGAATAGATCGCTCCATTGAGTCGAGACCCAGGACTGAAACGGGAACAAAAACCCTCGCTTGGGACGGCCGATCACCCACTGCGGGATGTCGCCCACTGCATCGACGAGCAGTTGTTTGCCCTCAGCCAAACGAGTTGCCGAGGGGACGCGCCCAGCGCATCCACCACGAGACGGTCGACGAACGGCACGCGCAATTCCATACTCCAGTGCATACTCATCACGTCGCTGTCCCGCAGCAACTGGTTCTTCATGTAGCGCGTTAGCTCGAGCCGCGAAATCCAGTCGCCCATCGGCCGATTCGCACCCGATGCGTCGTCGAACAATTTCGGGTTGAACTGGTAATCGCAGTCGGTGTAATGGCGGACCAAGGTCTGGACTTCGCTCGGCTGGAAGAACCCTCGCATCGCCCAGTAGGCTTGGAGCATCGATCCGTCGCTACGGAGAAAATGGGCGAGTCGGCGACGCTGGGGTTTGCGAGTCGCCGCTTCGATGACCGACGCCGCCACGCGTCGCGCCGGACCGAGGCGGCGGTGCCAGGCCAAAAGCTGCGGAATGCGTTTGAACGACGGATAGCTGCCGAACAACTCGTCGCCGCCAAGCCCCGACAGGACAACTTTGGCGCCGTGATCGTGCGCCAGCTTGGAAACGCAAAACGTATTGAATCCATCGGTCGTCGGTTGGTCGATGGCAGTCAAGAACTGAGCCACGAGTTGCTTGCCCTGATCGGCAGTCAGCCGCCAGTCGACATGCTGCGTTTGGAAATGGCGAGCCGTCTGGGAGGCCACGTCGCCTTCGTTGTACGCGTCGTCGTCGAACGAAATGCAAAACGTATTGAGTTGCGACATGCCGGCTTGGCGTGCCAATGACAGAATGGATGTCGAGTCGATGCCGCCGCTGAGGAAAATGCTCACCGGGACGTCGCTGACAAAATGACGTCGAACGGAGTCCAATAACACCGCACGAGTCTCGGCGACCGCACGATCTGGTTCCATCGGCGGCACGTCACAGTCGGGCTTCCAATACGGTTGCGTGGAAAACTCGCCGGCGGAGAACAGCGCGGTGTGTCCGGCTGGCAGGACACGAATTCCGTCAATGAGTGTCGCGGGCTCGGGGACGCTTCCCCATAACAGCAGTCCCGCCAACGCATCGATGCAAAGCCGCGGAGGCGAAAATCCGGCAGCGAGCAACGCCCGAATTTCCGACGCAAAGGCGAGCGCGGCGCCATGCTGCCAAACATACATCGGCTTGATGCCCAAAGGATCTCTCGCCAAGAACAATGAACGCCGCTCTCGATCCCAAATCGCCAAGGCAAACATGCCGTTCAATCGATCGACGCATTGGCGGCCTTCGATAGCGAATAAATTCAAGATCACTTCGGTGTCGCTGTGACCTCGCAACGCGACGCCGCGATCCAGTAGAGTCGCACGGAGCGCCGGATAGTTGTAGATCTCGCCGTTGAAAATGATGGTGAAGCGGCCATCGGACGTCGACATAGGCTGTCGGCCGGCGTCGCTCAATTCGATGATCGCCAACCGATTTTGCGCCAGCGCGGCGGACCCGTCCGCGTCAACATACATGCCTTCCCCGTCGGGGCCACGATGCCGCATCAATTGGTGCATCGACTGCAGGCGCTCTTGCAAAAGGCTTGCGTCGTATTGGCCTGCGACGATACCGGCGATTCCACACATATCAAGCTCGTTCAGTTTCTGGCGGCAGATGCAACACAGGGTAACCGTTCACAAGCCGGGGTCTGGCTCATTTTCGGCCGAATTGTCGGTACTCGAATTTCGCATGTGCCGCCGAAAATGTGCCTGACCCCTTAGAACATGGGCGACGCATGGGCAACCCGTGAACGCTAACCAACACAGGAGACAGACTCAATGACTTGACATAGTTTTTGGCCGAACACATCTCTACCAAACCGCGCCAACATTCGGCCGCGCAGTTCCTCCGGCTGATACCACCAAGCCGGACCACGCTGACTGAGTAGGTCGACAATACCGGACGCGATTGCATCGATATTGGTCGGATCGACCAACCTTCCCAACTCGCCCTGGGCAAGTGCATCGACCGAACCGTCTTGATTCCCTGCCAGCACGGGAACTCCACAAGCCATCGCCTCCAGGAAGACAATCCCAAATCCTTCGCCGCGGCTGGGCATCGCAAAAACATTCGCCATGCGATAGTGATCCGCCAAGCGGTCGCCGGGAACATACCCCGTCAGCGTCACGCAATTGCCCAAGCCGAAATTGTCGATCATCGACTCTAATCGCGGTCGATCGCTTCCTTTGCCGACGACCACGTAGTGCACATTGGGAATGGCATTGGCGATGGTAGGCAGGGCTTGAACGATTGCATCGTATCCCTTGTATCCTTCATCGGCAGCCAGTCGGGCTACCGTAAGTATTACGGGCGAACTGGCCGATATGCCATACGTCTTTCGAAGATCCACGATCGGTCGACCAAATGTAAATCGATCGCTGTCGACTGTGTTGTGAAGGATCTCGCATCGAGGCAAATGGGCTGAGCGGCAGTCCGCGGAGCCGGTCAATCGAATGCTGGCTGACCCCCAACAGGACATCGGCATGCGCTAACCCGCTCAACCGCCGACGAGACAGGTTCGGGTGAATCTCGATTCCATGAGCCACCAGCACATACGGTATTCCCAGAACGCGTTTGATGATCCGGGCAACAGGGCCAAAATTCAAATGCGTGCTCAGAATGATTCGGGGACGGTCGCGGACGGCTTTGCGAACGAGCATCGCGGCAAATCGCGCGGTGAGTAGCCCGCCTTTTCTCGGAAACGAAATCGGAAATCCATCGAGGCGGCCCTCTCGTTGCGCGAAAAGTTTGACGTCATCGGTGCGGAGTGCACATGCCACTTGAGCACTGAAACTCTGAATGCCGCCTCCCTCACTAAACTCAGGAGCCCAAAGGTGGATTGCATGCATCAATCGAACGGCGCTGAAAGTCTGAGTCGTCACAATGTTATGTCGTGACAGCCCATTCTACCAAACGGATCGTGGACGGGAATCGTTTTGGCATTGGAACGGCGTGCGCTCAGGATCGCACGCAAGCAGCTTTCCGGTTTGTCGACTCTCTCCTTTCCTCTCCCGTAAAGGCGAGGATTTAGCGCGAAGTTATTTTGTGTGCAATTCTCAGTGGTGCTGCACTGTGCGGAAATCGCTTCAAATCTGATCTCGGCGGTCGGGCAAAAATCAGATACCCTTTCCGCCCGCCCCCTCCCGCAAGGATGGCTGTGGGTAGCCATGCTCGTAGCGGCGCGGCGCAAGTCGCCCGGTAATTCACCGTGTGGATGCCAACGCCACCGGACGGCTCGCGCCGTTCCGCTATTTTTCAACCTAAGGATCGGACGCAAAATAACTTCGCCGTACATCCTCGCCCTCACGGGAGAGGCTTAGGGAGAGGGTCGACAAAACCGAGAAGTTATTTTGCGTGCGATCCTAACGACGGCGATTGCTAGGCCAACTTAAATTCTGCGCACGGATTGCGTTCGATGACACTTGCAGCTTGCTCCGCAACTGCTCCACCTTGCCCGCCCCAACGGCGGCCGACCGCACAGACAGTTTCCATCCGAAACAATCTGACGGCCAGCACGATTGACGGCGCCGCCTACGGCGCGATGGTTGGATTGGGGGAGACGTATCTGGCGGCTTTCGTTCTGGCGATGGGCTTGGGAGAAGTGACGTCGGGACTAGTGACGACGATCCCCATGGTTATTGGCGGGTTAATCCAGTTGATTTCGCCGTACGCAGTTCGCCGGCTGGGGTCGCATAAAACTTGGGTGGTCGGTTGTGCCACGATACAGTCGCTGGCATTTGTGCCGCTCATCATGGCGGCGATCACCGGGACGCTAAATGTTGCTACGGCTTTGCTGGCGGCGACCGTCTACTGGGGGGCGGGTATGGCCACCGGAGCGGCCTGGAATACTTGGATCGACACATTGGTGCCGAGGCGGATGCGTTCGGGCTTTTTCGCTGCCCGCACTCGAACTTGTCAACTGGCGGTGTTCAGTGCTTTTCTATGCGGCGGACTAGTGCTGCAAGGCGCGGCGACGCGCCATTTTGAAATCGCGGCCTATGGCGTGTTGTTTCTGTTGGCTATGGGCAGCCGTATGTTTTCGGCTGCCAACCTGGCTCGGCAAACGGAATCGCCGGCGTTGGCGTCGAACGTTGTCTGCGTACCGCCACAACAGATGTGGAAGATATTATGCAGCGGAGGAAGCGGCCGGTTATTGGTTTATTTGATTGTGGTTCAAGGCGCGGTTCAAATCTCCGGTCCGTATTTCGCTCCCTTCCTGTTCAAGAAGTTGCACGTCAGCTATGGACTCTATGTGACCCTGCTTTCGCTGGTTTATCTTTCGAAAGTCCTTTCGTTGCCGATGTGGGGTCGAGTCGGCCGGCGCATTGGGGCGTATCGGTTGCTGTGGATCGGTGGCATTGGGATTGTCCCGGCCAGTGGCTTGTGGATTTGTTCTCAGAATCTGTTTTGGATTGCCGGACTACAGTTGGTCGCCGGGGCATGCTGGGCGGCCTACGAACTCGGGTTCTTCTTGATGTTCTTCGAATCCATCGAACAACGTATGCGAACGAGCGTGCTGGCGATTTACAATTGTCTGAATACGGCCGCGTGGGTCAGCGGAGCCATCGTGGGTGGCTTGATCTTGAACCAGTTTGGTACGCGCCCTGCCGGATATTTTCTGTTGTTTGGCATTTCATCGGTCGGTCGTGCGGCGGCCCTTCTGCTGTTAGCCAAAGTCCCGGCGGTTTGCGTCCCGGCAGGCTGGGTCGGCGTGCGGTCAATCACGGTGCGCTTGGGAGCCGCATCTGGAGACGCGCCGGTTCTGCCAAGCTTGCCCGATCAAACAAACCGTCAAGCCGCATGATCCGCAGCACATGCTCGGCTCGCAACTGTGGTGGGCAACCGCACATATGGGACCAGCGTCGACGTAACCAGGCAAAATCCACTGAGCGGATATCGCCCGGCCGGCATTGTGTTTGCACGTGGCTGGAGGTTGACCGCACATGCCGGAGGTTGACCGCATATGCCTACCTGCGTTCCGGTCCGCTTTACTTTGAATGGACGTTTCCGGAAAATGAGCATGGATCGAGAAGATCGTCGAGAATACAACTTCGAGCGAGACGAATATGTTGTTGAAAGTATTGACCGACAAAGCGATTGGGTTTGCTCTCCTGGGGGTAGCACTAGCCGTTAGCGGGGTGAGGCCAGTATCGGCTAGTATTGATTGCTACGGTCGAACTCCGGTGATCCAAGACCCGGATCAAGGCGAGTCCGAGCGCGAACAGATGCCGGATTTCACCAAGATCTTCAAAATCCCGGAAGCTTGGAAACAGCTCGGTAAAGGCAACCCGATTTGGATCGATCGTGACAAACATCTGGTGATCGTTGGCGGCCAAATCTGCTTGACGGCGGGGGGCTTGGAGATGTTTGCCTGTCCGCGGCATACGCGCGAGCACGAGTCGATTGTATCGGTCGACGTTCCTTCGCGCGCCGTGCATGCCGCTTTGCTGGCCGTCGGCGCCCATCCCGGATCACCGGTGCAGTTCGACCCGGAGTATCAACCGGCCAGGGGTCCGAAGGTTGAGATCAGCGTCCGCTGGATGGACGATGGCAAACAGATCGAACATCGCGCTCAGGATTTGGTCCGCCGAGTCACTGACAAAAGCCCCATGACCCAAGAATTCGTCTTTGGCGGCAGCGTAAAATGGACCGATGAAGACACGGGGAAGGAGTACTATTCGGCCGACGGCGGCGAATTGGTGTGTGTTTCCAATTTTAACAATGCGACGATGGACCTCCCTATCGCAAGCACCTCGTCCAACGGCAGCTTGTTATTCGAAGCCAATACGCCAAAAATCCCGGCGCTGGGAACCCCCGTTTTGATGATTCTTCAGCCAGAAGTTGCCAAAGCCGACAATAAGGACAAAGAGTCGGCGAACCCAAGTGACGAAAAACCTTCTAAAGAAGATGAATCCGCTTCGAAAAAGGGCTCGGACAAGTAAACTGGAAAGATACGGCAGTCCGGGGCCTCATCGTTGAATCACGGTCCACAATGTTCTCGGAGCAATCAATCGAACGTGCTGGAATCTAGTCGCAAGCAAGCCGTGGAGCGGGAAGTTGCCGTTTTGGTCCGAGTCATTTTGGACGGCGACATCGCTTGGGACGATCCTTTGGACGAGTTGACGGGGTTGGCCGAAACCGCCGGAGCCTGGGTCTCCAGCGGATTGATACAACGCCGCGAACATCCTCACGTGACGACGTATTTGGGGCCGGGAAAGGTCGAGGAACTCCGGCGGCTTGTCGAATTTCACGCCGCCGACGTCGTCATTTTCGACAACGATCTGTCGCCGGCACAAACGCGCAACCTGGAAAAGGAACTTGGCGTCAAGGTCATCGATCGGACGGAGCTGATCCTCGATATTTTTGCCACACATGCGCAAACGTACGAGGCCCGCCTGGCCGTCGAGTTGGCGCAGCTCGAATACTCGCTCCCCCGACTGAAGCGGATGTGGACGCACCTTTCGCGAATCAAGATGGGCGTGGGCATGCGCGGTCCCGGCGAAAAGCAACTCGAAGTCGACCGGCGGCTGGTCGAGAAGCGGATTCACGACCTGCGCGGCGAACTGCGTGTGGTCGAGGGTCGTCGGCGACGGCAGGTAGCGGCACGGCGGAACTTGATGACCGTCTCACTAGTCGGTTACACCAACGCCGGCAAAAGCACGCTGATGAACGCCTTGACCAGCGCCAACGTCGTCGCCGAAGACAAACTGTTTGCGACCTTGGACACGCGGACTCGCCGCTGGCAATTGCCAAGTTGGGGTCCGGTCTTGCTGAGCGATACGGTCGGTTTCATTCGCGATCTGCCGCATAACTTGATCGCCAGCTTCAAGGCGACGTTGGAAGAGACCCGCCAAGCCGACTTGCTGTTGCATGTCGCAGACGCCAGCAGCCCCCAGGTCTATCAGCAAATCGCATCGGTTTATAAGGTGTTGGAGGAAATTGGAATTCAGGAGAAGGATACGCTGCTGGTCCTAAACAAAGTGGATCGAGTAAGCGACGCCTCGGTGTTGGAAGCGCTGCGGAATCGCTATCCCAACGCCCTGTTCATCAGCGCCGCACAAAAAATCGGATTCGAACAACTTCACGAAGTCGTCAGTGACGCCTTGAGCCGATCGTTCCGAGATGTCATCGTCGAAACAAGCGTCGACAACGGTAAGATGCTGGCGTTTCTGGCGTCTGCGGGCGAGATTCTCTCTAAACGATTTGACGATCAACGGGCATTTGTTCATTGCCGACTATCGGGCGAGGCCTTGGGCCGGATCAACGATCCGAACACCACGGTTCGCATCTATAGCGACGCCAACGGTGAAAACGGGTCAGGACTCTTTTCGCCGGGCTGAAAAGGGGTCAGCAGTCCGTTGAAAAAGGTCTCGTCATCCCCGCGAAGGCGGGGATCCAACATTGCGAGAATTGATTTCCGCTGGATTCCCGCCCGTCGACTTCGCTGGGCACAGGCTTCGCGCGAATGACATTCGGTATGGTTGTTGAGACAAGTCGTTGGCGGCAATCAACGCACTGACTTCAAGAATTGGGAGCGGTACCGGTTCGACGACATTTCAAAGTTGGCGTGCGGGGTGCCTGTCAACGGACTTGGAGATCCATCGTTTCCTCTTCTACATTAGGCGTGGTACGGCGCTCATGCGGCGAAACTTAAGAGACGGTGTGGCGATCGTGACCGGCGCGTCCAGTGGGATCGGCTGGGCACTAGCACTGCAATTGGCAGCCGAAGAGGTCCGCGTGCTCGTCACTGCCCGTCGAGCCGAACGTCTAACGGCCCTCGTCAGTGAAATCCAAGCTTCGGGCGGAAAGACCAGGTCGGTGCCGGGCGACATCACTGATGCACAACATCGTGAGCGACTTGTGCGTACCGCGGTGGACGAATTTGGCCGCCTCGATTTTTTGATCAACAACGCCGGCGTGGGGGCAATTGGGCGGTTCGATGCGGCGAAACCGGAACGCTTGAGGCAGATCATGGAAGTCAATTTTTTTGCGCCCGCCGAACTGATACGATTGGCGATCGGCGAGTTGTTGCGGAGCGACCGCGGATTGATCGTCAACGTTGGCAGCGTATTGGGTCATCGCGCCGTTGGCTTGAAGTCCGAATATTGTGCCAGCAAATTCGCGCTTCACGGATTCAGCGACGCGCTGCGGGCTGAGCTTGCCGAATCGAAGATCGATGTGCTGCTGGTCAGTCCCAGCACCACCGACAGCGAATTCTTTGAGGCCGTGATCGAGGACACTACCGGCGTTGCGAATCGAAACTCCGGCGGTGCGATGCCGACCGCTGCGGTCGCCCGCAAAACGATTGCCGCCATGAAACGCGGATGCACGAGATCATTCTGTCGCCGGGCGGAAAGTTACTCGTCTGGCTCGATCGGCTGACCCCCGGTTTGGCCGACCGGATGATCGAGAAGTCGATCCGCAAGAAAGGAAAAGGGGATAAGTCCAATTAATGTCCGCTCGACTTTGGTTGTCATTGAGGACTCCGCAAACCTCACGTTTCACGCCGCGTAATTGCCATAATTGGACTTATCCCCTTTTTCTCACGCTCAAACTCCCGATGAGGTTTTCCTCGAGAATCCCACCGCTTCAAATTGCATTTGAGATTGGAGACCCCCACCCTTATAATGATTTTCGGTATGGCACAGCCCGAATTGTCAATGATTTGACTTTGGCGGAGCGTCGAAATGTCACTCTATTTCCTGACCCCGGAAAGGATTTTTGCAGACCAAAAGCAGATGGTGTTCGGAATTCCCGATCCTATGGTGCGCGTGTTTTCTGGACTAGGGTTCGCTGTCATGGGGATGATGTGCATCTCCCTGCCACTCATTCTCGGTCCGGAGAACCTTGGGGATCCGGATACGATGTCACCCCAAGTGGTGCAGGTTTTGTCGATGGGCCTAGGACTACTATTTGTGCTTGTCGGCTGGCTTGCGGCAGGTGCAGTCGACGAGTTGCGAATCGATCTGACTAACCGAACCTATCGCCGCCGAAAAGGAACTTGGCCGTTCATCCGGCGCCAATCGGGAACGTTCGACGCGTTTAGCCACCTCTCCATCGAGCCAGAAAAGCGGACGATATCAGACGCCCCGTGGGACGTTTGCGTTTGGATGGTTAGGTTGGTGTGGAAGTGCCCGGATCGTCAGCCGGTCAACTTATTTGAGCATGGTGTCCCCTTGAATGAGCCGGCTCCCGACCAACTGCGGGATCAGTTAAACCAAGTTGCATTGCAAATGGGACTGGAAGTACGGGAGCGACATCTGCCTCTATATCCGTTGCCCCAGGGGTTCTTGCAATCGGCGCGGGAGAAAATATATGGGACCCCAGACGTTCGGCTGCGCGACACCAAGAAGGCTGTTGTAGTGCTTGGCCTGATGACGGTTGGCAGCTTATTTGTGCGGGTCACAACCGAAGGCAAATGGCGCATCGATGGAATCATTCCCGTCAGCGGCTATGTACTTTGGGTATCGCTTGTGATTTCCTTGGCTGGAGGGCTGCTTTGGGAACTCTTTTGTCCGTCGGGAGAGAGGATCGAACGAACGCATTCCCAAATGCTCGTCCGCATCGGTTTGATTCTGGGTGCGGTGGCAATCTGCTGCGTCGCCCCGACGCTCTATTAGCGACCCATGAACGGTTCACATCTCTGACGAATGTCGACATGTCTTTCGATGTTTCGGGAATTTCGTTCGCCTTCGCTGACCTGACGACACCCATCGGCGAAATCCTTGTTGTCATTTCCGATGGCGGACAACGGCTTCAATTCAGCAATTGGCCTGCGCCAGGGTCAGACCCTGTTTTCAGGCATTCAGTTTTTTTGATGGCGGTCGTCAAGCCAGCGCGTTGCGTGGTGCGTTTTGCCGTGGATTAAACAAGGGAAAGCGAACGGTGTCAGAAACGAATGGCACTGTCGAGATGTAAGTTGTTTCATGTGCAATGTTTGCGAATTTCGCGCCGCAATTCGGTTCTGGACTTTTGCATGAGCTGATAACCGTGGCGGCGGCGTTTCAGCACGCGGGGTTCCAATCGGCCGGGTCGATTGGCTACCTCACAACTGGCGATCTGCTTGAGCATTAACTTTAAGTAAGCCGCCAGTGACGTGGCAGGGATCAAGCCGCACGACAATTGCATCCAAGAGGCTAACACGTATTGGCAAGTGCTGGTGAAGCTAATTTGGCGCGGCTGCTTGTCGTGCAACAGCGCCGCGCCGGCGGCTGTCGTACGAATCAGATTGTAGCCCAGGACCGTCGTCCATACTTCGCGATGCACCATCTCTGGCGATTTGCAGCGGACATGGCCGAGATTCAAGTTCGATTTGATACTTCGTATGTCCAACTCCGAATTCCAGCGGAAACCATATAACTGGGCGATGTCTTCTTTGGTGAACTCGTCGGCGTCGGTCAGTGTCGTGATGACGTCGATCGTCCGTGTGCGGCGGCCTCCTTCGACGATGTTGTAGCGGATCTCACGCAGCTCGAGCGTCTGGGGAATCTGGTCATAAGTCGCTTCGTCCATCCACTCCGGCCGCGGCGGACGCGTCCAGAGGATGACGTGATCGTACTTGCCCAACCGCCGACCGCGGCGGAAGTCCGAGTGTCGCCTGTGGTGCTTTCGCGCAGACCTGGGTGCCTTGACCCAGCAACAGGGCAATCATCATAAACGAGCAGTAGTAGCGGTCCATCACGGCCAGGTCGCCGTGGTGAAGGCTTCCCGACAATGCTCGCAGCAAAGCCGACTCGCCGGTTTCTTTTCCCTTGTAAGGTCCGATTGCCAGGTCCATGACGCAGGCGGTGGCCAATGACACGATGGCCACCGCCCGCGCGATCGGCAGCCCCACGCCGGGCTTCTGCGTTTTGGGGTGCGGGTATTTTGCCTGATTCTTCGGTGTATCAGGCATGGTGAACGTGAAGCCGTCGATCAACTTGGCATGGTGCTTGCCTTTCCACAGCCAACGCGTCTCGGCGACCTGCTCCAGCTCGTGGGCCACTTCGTTGCTCAGCTCGTGCAGCGCCGCTTGGGAGAGCTTCGCACGGGCTCGGCAGTAATCGCCCGTATCTTCGGTAGGCGGCGCGATGCCGGCCTGCTCGCAGTAGGAGACGACCCGCGCCCCCGCTGCTTGACAGGAAGCTTCCTTGCCGTCGCGCAACACTTGGGAAAGAAACGACCAGACCATCAGGGCCGTCGTGTAAACGCCCTGCATTCCGAATCGGCAACCATGTTTGGCAAACACGCGTGCGATCCGCTCGGCCGAAAGAATGTTGGCAAAGGGTAACGACTCGCCGGCCAGAAAGGCCGCAACCACTTTGCAAAAACTGCTGCTGCCTGGCGCCGGCGAATGAGGTATGAAGGCGGCCATGGGAAAGCCCTCCTTGGTTTTCACGTGGCGTGTCACCAAGGAGGGCCTCAAAATCATAGCCAAGTGTGGGCGAAAACTCCAACATCACTTCGGCTCGCCGCAGATTCTCAAAAATCTTTGTGCGCGTCAATAGACAGACTGCGCGCTCGATGATTCGCGACAGTGCCATTCGTGCCTAACACCATTTCTTGACCCGTTGCACAGCCTTGCATCAATGGCCGTTCCGCGTGACGCGGGTGACGCTGCTGACGCAATCCCGGTAGCGTGTCATGAAGATATAGGACTTGCGATCTTCCCATTTGGGAGGGCTTTGGATAAAATCACCTGCACTTTCGATAGTTTGCAGGTATATTTATCCATGATGGTCAGAACCACCAAAGCCGACAGCCTGAAGCGGGCACTCGACACCTTTCGCAGGCACGGAGGAATCCTACGGACCAGGGACGCGCTCGCGAGGGAATCCACCCCCGCACGCTCTATGCGCTCCGCGACGATGGCAGCATCGAACAACTGAGCTGGGGGCTCTATCGGCTTACCAGCGCAATACCTCTGGGGAATCCAGATCTCGTCGCCGTCGCACTCCGTGCTCCCGAAGGCGTCATTTGTTTGATCTCCGCCCTTGCCTTTCACGAACTGACAACGCAGATTCCGCACGAAGTGTACCTGGCCATCGCCAGAGGAGCCGAGTCGCCGCGCATCGATTACCCGCCTGTGCGAACGTTTTGGTTCAGCGGCGCGTCTTTCTCAGAAGGAATCGAGGTGCATCGCCTCGACGGCGTGCCGGTCCGAATCTACAGTCGCGAGAAGACGATTTCCGACTGCTTCCGTTACCGCAACAAGATTGGTCTCGACACCTGCCTCGAAGCTGTGCGCCTCTACAAACAGCAACGCCGTATTAACACGGACGCGCTCCTGCGCTATGCCCGTGTTCGCGGAGTCGCTCGCGTCCTGACGCCTTATCTTGAAGCCATCCTATGAACAAGCGCCGAGTGACCGACGTGGCAGCCTCCGTCCGGCAGCGGCTTCAGAATGTCGCACGGTCAACCGGCCGGCCATTTCAGGAGGTGCTGCAATACTATGCGATGGAGCGATTTCTCTACCGCCTAGCCCAATCCCCACATGCTGACCGTTTCGTACTGAAGGGGGCATTGATGTTCAATGCGTGGCGAGCGCCGACGCCCCGTCCCACTAAGGATATCGACCTGCTCGGTCGTTTGGAAAACAGTACCAACGCGTTGACAGCGGTCATGCGCGACGTATGTCACCAAGCTGTTGAGGCGGACGGAGTCGTCTTTGACTCGAACGGCGTCGCGGCGGCGGTAATCAAGGAGGACGCCGACTACGAAGGGGTGCGAGTCACATTCCGTGGATCGCTTCAAAACGCCCGGATTGCGATGCAGATCGACATCGGTTTCGGGGACGTCGTGTATCCCGGCCCCCAAATGACAGACTATCCGACCATCCTTGACCATGCCGTTCCACGACTTCGTGGGTACAGTCGAGAAACCGCTGTTGCCGAAAAGTTCGAGGCGATGGTCAAGCTTGGCCTATTAAACAGTCGCATGAAAGACTTCTATGACATCTGGCTCCTGTCTCGCGAGTTTAATTTCGACGGAGTGACGTTGGCAACAGCCATCCAAAAGACATTTGCAAATCGTGGCACGACGATAGAGTCGCAGCCCACGGCGTTCTCACAAGCTTTTGCGACCGACCAAGCGAAAGCGATCCAGTGGCAAGCATTTGTGCGGAAGTCCCTATTAATGGACGCCCCGCCGGAGCTCGCAACAACAACCAAAGCGATAGGAGTTTTTCTATCGCCGCCCGTTGCCGCCGTCAACAACGGTCGCATATTCAAGCAAATCTGGCGTGCATCTGGACCGTGGACGACGTGATTGGGATGTCTACAGGAAAAAAGGTTGGTGCAGAATTATGCAACGTGTTGAAGCAATATCTATATGCGTAACGATCTTCAAGTGAGCCTGGTTTTGAGCCTCACAAGCCGGAGCATACCGAGTATAAATTGACGTAGACAGCCAGACCGGGCGACATCGCCGGCTAGCTACCGACGGTGAAACCAGGGGGATAAGTCCAATCAATGTCCGCCTGAATTTGGTTGTCGTTGAGGACTTCGCAAACCTCACGTTTCGCTCCGCGTATTTGCATACTTGGACTTATCCCCTTTTCCTTTCAAGGCTTCCCCAACGCTAGGATTGCCGGTTGCGGTACAAGGTGGGGTCGACAATGCGGGACATCGCCTCGACATCCAGCCCTCCACCGAGGAATGTGTCGATCTGTTTCATGGCACTTGTGGGGTTCGAGATCGTGGCTTGGTAGTCGACCACCAAGACCTCGATGTTGGGCTGTTGCCGCAACCAGGTCAAGGCGTCATCAAGCTGTTTGGCAAATGTCTTTTTGAGCGCTCCGGAGCAATGGCACCCCCCTTCTTGCCCAACCGCGCGAGCATTTTGGTCTGAGATGTCAGCACCTCATCGATGTTCCGCTGCATGAACAGCACGCGAAAATTGTGTCGCACGGGGACGTGTGTGACCAGCAGGTGGATCAACTTCACCGATTTGCCCTTTCCTTCATCCAGGAAGCGATCATCGGTTTTGATCTTCTTGACGCACTCCAACTCGTAATAGCCGCGCGGATTGTCGTCGTCAGGCGTTCGTTGACCATCGGCAAGCGGGGCAATCCCGCCGGCCTTGAGCGCCTGCATCATCATGGATGTCCCCGACCGCGGGAGCCCGCTGACAACTGTGATGAAATCGGGTGGCGTCATAGTGTCGACTCGGAACGGGTAGAGCGGGCTTGTTACTCGGGCGCCAGAGCGGGCTTGATGCTGGACGGCCGGGTGGCTTCCGCCTGCCGTTGTAGGTCGCGCACCGTCTGGCGGCGGGGCTGTGCGTCTTCGGCGCGCCCGACCATCGTGTAGAGCGTCACCAGGAGGCGATGTGCGCTGACCCAACTGGGCATTTGTCGGGCGGCGACCTCGACGCACTGGATTGCTTGCTCAAGATCGTCCATCCTGGCCACGGCCAACCCCAGCGTCAGATGAGCCTGAGGAAGAAAAAACAGCCGCTCGGTTGCGGTCAAAGCCGCGTCGGCCGCCCCCTCGAAGTCTTTCATTTTCAGCAGCACCTCGGCGCGGTGGGCGTGACCTAGCGGGTTGTCGGGGTCCAAAGAGACCATTCGGTTGAACGACTCTAGTGCGAGTGCGAACTCACGTTTGCGCCGGTGCAGTTCACCGATCTTCAAATGCACCAGCGGCGAATTATCTGCCATCGACGCCGCCCGGTTCAAGTGCTCGGTCGCCTGGTCAAGCTGCCCCCGACAGATGTCGATATGGGCGCGGAACAGTTCGATTTGCACCATCGATCCATGTTCCGATTCACACTGATCGAGCAGCGTCAAAGCCTTGTCGAAGCGTAATGCAAACAGGCAACACTCCGCCGCTTTCAGGACAAAACGCACCTCATTCGGGTACTCGGCGAGAATCTCGTCCCAGATTTTCTCGGCTTGGTCCAACTGTCCCGCGAATTGGTATGAAGCGGCCAGATTGACCCGCTGTTCCCGACGGGCGATTTCAATTTGTGCTTCGACATCCTCAGCGGGTGCATCGATGTACCCAAGTTCGACGAGTTGCCGCAGGGACTCCTGAGAATCGTATCCCTCGTCCCTGACGTCGGCGGGGTGTTCGCCGAAATCGCCCTCGACCTCCTCCCAACTCGGAATGTAGTCGAGCTGGGGGGCGCTTCGAATGCCTGCGTCAGTACCTTGCCGTCCATATCCTGACCGACCGGCAGCCCCATGATCGCCAACAAAGTGGGCGCGATGTCTAGCAGCGTTGCGCCGATCAGTTCTTCGCCTTGGACGATTCCCGGACCATGCAATACAACGATCCCGTGGAATCGGTGCCAGGCGGCGGGATCCGCTTCCTGTGTCAAGCGTTGCGGTCCATTGAGAAATCCATGGTCCGAGCAAATTAGCAGAATCGCATCGTCACCAGCTTGTTTCAGAGTCGCCCCCAACATTTGATCGTGATAGACATAACATTGGTTGACCACCTCCCCGAAGTTCAGCATTTCGTGAGGATACGTTTTGGGCATTTGCGGCGGCATGTATTTGATGAATTGGTGGCAAAAGTGGTCGATGGCGCCAAAGTACACTGCGGCGTAATCCCATGGCTCATGAGTCAGCAGGTGCATGAACGCTGCCTGGACCGAGGCCATCTCGGAAATCATCTTGGCGAGTTTGCCCAGCTGTTCTCCGTCGCGTTTGGGTTTGATCTTTGCGCTGCGACTTAAAAACGCTCGGACTTCCGATGGGTTCAGCCGACGGGGTCCGATGCGGAGTTTTGCGATCGACTCGCACAGCGACTCGGGTGAGACGGTATGAGGCGGCAGCGGGGCCAGCTGGTCGCCCTCGGTTTTGAATGCCGCGTAGATATTGGTCACCACGGTGCCATGGATGGGCTCGGCCGGATGCGACGCGAACCAGTTGACGACATGTCCTCGCAGCCCTGCGTGGTGGAAGATATTCCAAAACGCTCTCGCTTTTCGAGACGTGCTGGACACAGGTTGGATGCCCGAGCCGTCCGGTTTGGGCTCGACGAACCCCAAGATTTGGTGGCTCTGGGGTCGCTTGCCGGTGGCTACGGAAGACCACAGCATCGGGGACAGAATCGGGTCGAGTGTCGAAAGACTACCCCAGGCTCCGTTGTTCATGACCTTCCTGAGGTTCGGCATCCGTCCTTGCGCAATCAGCGGCATGATCAGCTGCCAATCCGCTGCGTCCCAACCTAAGCAAACGAGTTTCTTGCGCGGTAAGCGTTCACGGGTTGCCAATGCGTTGCCCACGTTTTTAGGGGGTCAGGCACATTTTCGGCGGCTCATGCGACATTCAAGTGCCAATAATTGGGCCGAAAATGAGCCAGACCCCGGCTCGTGAACTGTTACCTTGTACACTGCGTCGGTCAAGGCTTTTCCTCCGTGTGACTCTGAGAGTCCAATGCAACCAAGGCGAAAAAAGAAAGGCCCGGTTTTAATCGGGCCTTCCATCGCGAATCGATTGATTTTGCCTCACACATTCCCGTGCGACAAGTCGTCCGTTGTGGATTACCGGCGACGACGGCTGCTCGTCAATACGAAGACGCCGGCCAGTCCAACTAAGACGACCGAGATGGGCTCCGGTATTGCAGAAGTCTGACCGGCGAAAATAGACCCGCCTGCGTTTTCAAATGCCCAATCTACGACCGTCAGCGTCTGGTTGGTCTGATCGACATTCGCCAGTTGGATCCAGCCAGGTCCGACTCCCGCGATCGACACGCCGATATAGCCAGCTCCGTTCGGCGGATCGAAAGTCCCTGTGCTACCATTCGTGAGGTCGGCCAGGGTGGTATTGGTAGCGCCGACGACGGGGGTCCCGTAAGCCAAATTAGCGACAAATGCGCCCGATACGATATCAGCGGTCGTTGCGCCATTTGGATGGAACGTATCCCAATGGTCGGCGTTGAACCAAATATTGTAATCGCTTCCCGTAACACTTCCGGTCGTGTTGAACGTCAGGCCGTCGAGGTCCAAGTAAACACCCGTGAAATTTGCCGGAACGGCGATGTTTTGGATGCCACTGTAGATAATGTCCGCATTGGCGTATTGCGTCGCCGTCATTGAAGCGGCTCCGGCGACGGCCAGCGCACCGTATTTTTTCAATCGCGCCGTTAAATTCACTTTCATACCGTTGTCCCTCTAGTTGTTAACACAGCAAAAATGGGCTATTGAGGCTAAGTGTATTTAAGTCTCTGGTGATCGAGCTGTCAATCCGGCAATTCCACCGGTGGCCAATTCATTTTCCCGCAAGGCAGGAGACACAGCCTATCCACGATCACCCGCAAGGCAGGG
This sequence comes from uncultured Planctomycetaceae bacterium, assembly GCA_963803365.1. Taxonomy (GTDB): domain Bacteria; phylum Planctomycetota; class Planctomycetia; order Pirellulales; family Pirellulaceae; genus JANMEB01. The sequence goes on along the minus strand of CAWDMH010000013.1, from coordinate 367,764 downwards.
ACAGCCCAAGGCAGGGGACACAGCCTATCCACAGCCCAAGGCAGGGGACACACCCAATACTGTTCGGCACGGGGTATGCGGTGATGTAGAACGGGGTGGGATGGGAAGCGATTGGGCGGCAGCGCTGGGAACTTTCGATTGCCAAGAGGATAGCGATCGACGGTCGAGGAGTAAGATATTTCCGTTTTAGCGCAGCAGCAAACGGTCTCGGGATGCGGGGCAAACCGAGTCCTCTAGATTTCAGCGGGTCTTAGTTTTTCGATGTGTTGCTCCAACTCGTCTAACGTGGCCCAGCCCATCATGTAGAAGCCGATCATTTCGAAGGTGCGTTTCGTGGGACTGCGCCCGTGTGCAAAATGATCAGCATGCAGGCGATGATCGCACAGTAAACCTGAATCTCCACGCCATTCTGTTTGGTGCTCAACAGGTGGCGACAGCCAAGGAGGTGCTTGAACATCTTGAAAAACAATTCGATGGTCCACCTCAAGGAATAGATTTGTGCGATCAGTTCGGCTGGGACATCCAGCATGTCGGTGACGATGCGAATGATTCCGTCGCTGCTGGGGCCTGTGCTGGAGAATTTGCGGCCATGGCGACGGCCCCGACTGGTGTGCGCTGATCCGCGAACCTGAATCAGGCGGAGGGGGTGATCGACAGAGGAGCCCTTGCGCTTAATCTGAATGATCTGATCGGCCAGGACTCCGCCGAACAGTATTGGGACACACCATTTTCTTCGATTTATTTCACGGCTGTGACCAAACGAGTCCGCCGGTTCGGCTACCATCGCTCCAGACGTGGTCCCTTGGCGACAAGCCAATTCAATAGGGATCGGTCACTGTGAGTTATAGGCTTTAACCCTGGGGGGATAACCATGGCGAGATTGGCTCGAGTGGAAATCTTCTCGCCCGATGAGATTGCGATCGTGCATGTCATGAATCGCACGGTCCGGCGATGCTTCTTGCTGGGCGATGACCCGCTGACCGGTAAAAACTACGACCATCGCAAAGAGTGGTTGGAAACACAACTCAAACGGCTGGCCGCTCAGTTCGGTATCGACCTGCTCTGCCAGGCGATCATGTCGAACCACTTTCATTTGGTGCTTCGATCCCGGCCGGATGTCGTGGCCGAGTGGGACGATACCGAAGTCGCTCGGCGATGGCTGATGCTCTGTCCGGTCCGCAAAGACGAGCACGGCCAGGCCGAGGAACCGACCGAAGCTGAACTGAACTCGATCCGCAAGAACCGGAAGAAACTGGAGGCGATCCGCTCTCGGCTAAGCGATATCTCTTGGTGGATGCGGCTGTTGAGCCAGAACATCGCTCAGCGGGCCAATCGCGAAGACGAAGAGGTCGGCAAGTTCTGGCAGGCTCGCTATCAAGCGGTACGGCTGCTGGACGAAGCTTCGCTGCTGGCTTGTGCGGCCTATGTCGATCTGAATCCGATCCGAGCGGCGATGGCCCAGACGCTGGAGACAAGCGAGTTCACGTCGGTGCAGAAGCGGATTCAGAGCATTAAGTCGGCGACAAATTCGAAAGGCTCGAGTCGGAATCAGCCGGACGCTCCCGACGGTTACCTGGCGCCGCTGGAGATCAACGAGCGACGGGACAAGCTGGGTCCGTGCTGCCATACCGGTGGTCGTCGCTGCAGCGACAAGGGGTTCCTGCCGATGCCGACGGCGGCGTACGTCTCGCTGTTGGACTGGACGGCGCGGCAACTGCGTGCGGACAAGCGTGGCTCGACCCCGTCGAAGATGCGTCCGGTCTTTGAACGCTTGGGAATCAGCGGCGAGATCTGGTGCGAGTTGGTCAAGAACTTCGGGCGACTCTTCTACGCCGTGGCCGGCAAGCCGCACGAGATCGACGCCCGCCGCAGCCGCGACGGCCGCCGTCGGTACAAAGCCAAACGAGCAGTCCGCGAGCTACTGGCTGCGTAAGACGCTCCTGGCAACCGAAAATCTGCGAGCACACCGAGCCGATACCGTTCGAATCGGCTTTGAAGCCATCTTTCGGCCTGATATGGCGAATAGCGTCGACATTCTTCTGCGCGAGCCACTCTTATCTAACCGCAGCGTGTATCGAACACGACTCCGCTCGCATTTCATGCTCGGACTAAAGCGTAGAACCGAATCAGAACCCCGAGTAAACTGCTGTGTCCCTGAATCTGTTGGTGGCGAGCTACTGGCTGCGTAAGACGCTCCTGGCAACCGAAAATCTACGAGCACACCGAGCCGATACCGTTCGAATCGGCTTTGAAGCCATCTTTCGGCCTGATATGGCGAATAGCGTCGACATTCTTCTGCGCGAGCCATTCTTATCTAACCGCAGCGTGTTTCGAGCACGACTCCGCTCCCATTTCATGCTCGGACTAAAGCGTAGAACCGAATCAGAACCCCGAGTAAACTGCTGCGAGTAAACTGCTGTGTCCCTGAATCTGTTGGTGACTGCGAGCAAACGCTGTGTCCCTGAGTCTGTGACTAGCTCTGAGTCTGTGACTGCGAGCAAACGCTGTGTCCCTGAGTCTGTGGTGTGTCCCTGATCTGGAGTCCTGAGTCTGGAGTCCCTGAGTCTGGAGTCTGCTGAGTCTGCTGAGTCTGGAGGCTGTGACTTCCTGTGTCTGTGACTTCAACGCTTGTCCTTTTGGGATTCTTTTTAGGTTTCCAGTCGACGCTCCGGATCGCATCGACGTCGTCGAATAAGGATGAGAGACAAGCGAATTTCTCGCTGGGCTGTACAGGATTTCGGCGGCCGTATTACGGTGCCAGAACGATTTTTGGGATTCTGCGGTAACTTCGTCGATTTTACGACCGTTTGACGCTTGATGCTCTTCTTCATCAAGTAGGGTTCGGTCACAGCCAATCGGTCTCACATCGCAAATGCAAAGAAGGATTCGTGTCATGAAAAAAACAGGGGAAGGCAAAGCAGATCAACTCAGTCCCGAGAACATCTCGCTTTGGAATTTCGACATCGATGGCGACACCGTCAAGAAGGAACACATCGACTTCCTCAGCCATCACATGTCGCCGTTTCGCAAAAGCGGCTACGTCATTCTGCGCGGCTTAACGAGCCGAACAGGTTCGGAGGCACACAACTTTCAACTTGCCAAACGGCGGGTCAACGCGGTCAAGAAAGTCATGCAGCATTTGGGGGCACCGGCAACTTGTACAGTAGGGGACCTGAAAGTAGACCGATTCCTCGCGCCGGACATCGTTGGTGAGCGACACAATTTTCCCGGCAGCAACGAGGAAGCTCGACACCGAGCTGTGTGGGTTCAGTTTCAGGCTCGGCAAGCTTGTATCATACCGCCCCCACCGCCCCCACCGCCCCCACCCCCGCACCCGCCAGCCGTGATTCCACAAACCAATCAATTTCAAATGCGCATCGTAAGCGGATGGGACGTTCGCATGGCTGCTCCAAAACAATTGGGCGGTAGATTTTGGGAGAAGATCCTCAACATGAAATTGAGCATCGAAATTGCCGCGGTGAAAAATGGAAAGCGCGCGGAAACGCAAATGTACGAATTCTCTGGATCCGGGATTTCCTTTCCGGGTTCCGGCACGATCATTGGTGGTAGCACGTACGGCAAGGGTGCGTGGAGCAAAACGTTTAAGATTCCGGTTTGGGTCAAAGTCAACGAATTGGGCCCCGGGATGTGGACGTTGCGAACAGCTTCTCCGGGAATGCGTAATGGCACGCCGCACGGCTACGCGAAACTGACGGCGTCCAAGCGCTTTTCGTCGGTAAAATTTGAAGTTGACCAACTAGACCTTGGCCCAACATTTAAGCCATCCTTCATGATTACCGACGGCCTGTTTTACCATACCAAATAATCAACGCCGGCCATTCATTCGACTTATCCCCTGGTACTCATTCCGTGAAAACACAAAGTGCACGGAGAACACAGAGGCTGCGGCCGAACGTTGCATTGAATCTCCCGAACGGGGTCTCCTAACGCAATTCAATGCAATCGTTCTTAAAGTCCGCCAGAGGGGGCCAAAAAGATGCCGCCAGTGTCGCAACACTCACTAGGCCCGAATAGATTACAATTCGTTTCGCGAGGGAGTTCAGGTGGGCGTGCTTTTCATCTTCTGGTAAGCGTTCACGGGTTATCAATGCGTTGCCCACGTTTTTAGGGGGTCAGGCACATTTTCGGCGGCTCATGCGACATTCTAGTACCAATCATTGGGCCGAAAATGAGCCAGACCCCGGCTCGTGAACAGTTACCATCTTCTGACACAAGGAGATTCGAATGAAGCGGGTTTCGGTCTTGTTGTTTGGCGTCCTGTGTTACGTCGTCTTCTTTGGTACCTTCCTGTACCAGATCGGGTTCGTCGCCAATCTATGGGTCCCCAAGTCGATCGACGCCGGAACTGCGATTTCTCCTCTTTGGGCCGCGGTGATCGACATCATCCTGTTGAGTTTGTTCGCGATCCAGCACACGATCATGGCGCGGCTTGGCTTCAAGCGATGGTGGACGACGATCATTCCACAACCGATCGAACGAACTGTGTACGTGTTGTTGGCGAGCCTTCTCCTGCTGCTGATGAATTGGCAATGGAAGCCGTTGCCCGAGTTCGTGTGGCACATCGATAACAATGTGGGGCGATTCCTCCTGTTTGCTATCTCGTTTGCCGGCTGGGGATTGGTGCTTTATTCCACGTTGCTGATCAATCATTTCGATCTGTTTGGCCTGCGCGCAGGTGTGGCTCTTTTACAGCGGGCTTGAGTACACGCCGGTACGCTTCAAGGAGACGGTACTCTATCAGTGGGTGCGTCATCCTCTGATGCTCGGATTCTTCATCGCGTTCTGGGCCACGCCGGACATGACGCGGGGGCATCTGTTATTTGCCGTTGTGACCACGGCCTATGTCCTGGTGGCGATCCAAATCGAGGAACGCACTCTGGTGGCCATCCACGGCGATGACTATCGGCAGTATCAAAGACGTGTTTCGATGATCCTTCCGATGCCGCCGAAGGCGAAAGCTGCAAAGCCCGTTGCCTAACAATCAAGCAGGCACGTGAAGACACGCGGTCGAGCCGGTTTCAAATGGAAGCTTGTCACCGTTCGTTCGGGATGACGGTCGTTATTTTCGTAAGCGTTCACGGGTTGCCAATGCGTGGCCCACGTTTTTAGGGGGTCAAGCACATCCGCGTTGGGCGGATTGAGCCAGACCCCGGCTCGTAAACTGTTACTTATTTTCCTACCACCAAAACCGTAAATGAGTCCGGCTTGACGCGACGTCTCTGGCGTGACGACGAACCCGCTGCCTGAGATTCGTCGTATTCCACTGCTCCCAGATAGATCTTTTTGGTTTTAGGATCAAACGCCATGGTTTTGGCGCTTGGTTGCGTTTTCAGCACGCCGGCGCTTTCGAATTGATCGGCGGACGTTTCGTGAAAAAAGTTCAGCGTTCCCTCGCCGCATGAAAAGAACGCCAATTTGTTGTCCGGATCAAAACAAGCATAATCCACGCCTTTGCCGATGGGAAAGTCGGCAAGCACCTTGCCCGACGTGGCATCCATCACCACCATCTTTGGTTCCTCACGGCAGGCAATGAATAGCCGCTGGGTTGTCCCGTCGTAGGCCAGGCCCGTCGGCGCCTTCGCCACACCGACTGGGAATCGCTTCTTAACCTCAAGTGAATTCGGATCGAACAACACGACTTCAGACGTGTCTTCGCAATTTACATAGATCAAGCCGTCCGTGCCGATAATGGCTTGTTCGCCATCACCTTCGATTTTCACCGTACCGACAACCTCGCCGGTTTCGGCATCTATCGCGCTAATGTCGTGCGACCCATGATTATTGGTGAAGACGCGCTTGACCCGAGGGTCGTAGTAAATGCCGTCTGGCCGTTGACCCACGTCAATTTTCTTGATGAGTTTCAGCGTCGCCGGGTCGAACATGGAGACCTTATTCTCCCGGCCGTTGCTGGTGAATCCGTGATTGAATTCGGGCGCCAAAGCGATTCCGTGGATCCCAGGTGTATCTGTGATCGTTCCAATCATCTTTCCGTTATCGACGTCAATGACATCCACCTGTGTTTCGTGTGAAAGGTACAAGTGTCGGGTCGTTTCATCGAATTTCAGGTAATCGAAACCGCCGTTTCCCGGAACCGGATACCGAGTTTGAATTTTGTAGCCCAAGGGGTCTTGAAACGGCAGGGCTGCCAAGCACGATACGACCAGGACGCTCATGATGCTGTTCATCGCAATTTTCCTTCGCCAGTAGTTTCCGATTGCAACTCGACTGTTTTATTCGAACGTGAATAAATTAGAGCAGTTTGCGACAGTTGAACAAGATTGGGACGTACGCGTTCACGGGTTGCCAATGCGTTGCCCACGTTTTTAGGGGGTCAGGCACATCCGCCTCGGGCGGATTGAGCCAGACCCCGGCTCGTGAACTGTTACGATTGGGACGGTCCGGCGAGTCAGCCCTGCGATCATAGACCGGCGATTGCACCATGCCACTGCCGGGGGGTATGTCTCAAGAAGGAAGCGAAATAGCATCGCAATTTAGCGGAGAATCCAGCCCATCGAGTCGCATCGGGCGCTTGCGGCTTGTCACTCGGCAGCCGTTGACCGGGCGGTTCGTGGACTGAGCCAACGCAAGCGTCGGTAGGCGGCGTCAATTTGTGGAGCGTTGCCTGAGTCGCGTGCGGCTTTGAATTGCGATTGGGCGGATTCGAGGGCGGTCAGAGCCTGAATCCACAAGTCGAGGTCGGCGCCGCAGCGGCGACAGTTTGGCTGGACAGCATTTCGCGCCCGGCAAACCGGACAGAGAAGTTTATCCATCGGCGGCTATCAGTCTGCTGAAAATCTTTGCACAAGTGTTTGTTGAAGCGGAGCAAGCCGCTTGGTTATTGGCCGTGTGGATGCCAACGCAACCGGACGGTTCGCGTCGTGCCGCTACTCTTTCAACCGGACGGCTCGCGTCGTACCGCTACTATTTCAACTGGGCGGCTCGCGTCGTACCGCTACTCTTTCAACCGGACGGCTCGCGTCGTGCCGCTACTCTTTCAACCGGACGGCTATCCAACGACGTAATACAGCAGATCGTCCAGATCGGCCTCCAGAGCGGCCAACATATCGAGATCGCCTTGGTTGCGTGCGTCCTCGATCGACTCGATGAGCTGATCGATTTCGCGGGCGTCCTCTTCCACTGCTTGACTTCGCGTGCTGCGGGCCTTGGACAGCAGCTCATTGATTCGGTCGGATGGGCCCGCGTGCAAGGCGGCTGGCGGCGACATCTCGTCAGCCGCGTCGGAGCGTTCAAATGTTTGCGGCCCCTCAAACTCATTCGACGTTTCGAACAGCGACTCCAGCCGATGCGTGGCTTGTTGGCGGGCGGCCGCATTCAGCCGCGCATTGGCGTCCTGGATGACCACCGACTGGGCAACGTTGGAACGCGCCTCTCGCGCTGTCACTCTAAGGGTTCCATCGAGCGTCAGTTCAAAGCGCACGAGGACCTTGCCATCGCGGTCATCCGATTGATTGAGTCCATCGAGCTTAAATTCTCCGATCGACCGGTTATGCTCCAACGAATGGCTCTCACCCTGGAAGACGTGGATTTCCGCCACAGGTTGATCGATATCCAGGGTGGTAAAAGCTTCTTCGTAGCGAGCCGGCAGCGGTGAATTGCGGTGAATGATGGGTGCGAACACGGTATGGTGGCTGAAGGGACTCTCAGCGACTTCGATCCCCAGAGTGTGCGTGGCGACGTCGACGAGTACGGGGCCCACCGATTTGCCCGACTGCATGGCGGCTTGCGTGCCGGCGCCGAGCGCGACAGCCAGGTCCGGATTGACGGCCCAGCGAGGCTCGCGTTGCAGTTCCTGGCGGAGTCGTTGCTGAACCAGCGGCGTACGCGTCGATCCGCCGACCAGCAGCACGTCATCAATGGAATTCAATGAGATCGACGCGTCGCGCAACGCCTGGTCGACACAATCGATCGTCTGTTCGATCAGCGGTGAGATGAGTTCCTCATACTCCGCGCGGGTGACTTGAACGTCCAGATTGAGCGGGCGGCCACCGGCCTCCGCGATGAACTCGTCGATGATGCGGGTGGTTTCGTGAGTGGAGAGCTCGCATTTGGCTTGCTCGCACGCACGCACCAGCCGCCAACGGGTGCAGGCATCCGCCATCAAGTCGACGCCGTGATCGGACAAGAAGTTGTCGGCGACGGTCTTCGACAATAACTGGTCGAAGTCGTCGCCGCCAAGTTGCGTGTTCCCTTTGCTGCAGAGCACCTCGATCACCCCTTGTTCCATGCGGATGATTGAGACGTCGAAGGTGCCGCCGCCCAGATCGTAGACGATGAAGTGCCGTTGGCGCGGGTCGTTCGCGCCGTAGACCAGACTGGCAGCGGTTGGTTCGTTGATGATTCGTTCGACGGTGAACCCTGCCAACTCACCGGCTTCACGGGTGGCCTCGCGTTGGCGTTCGTCGAAAAAGGCCGGGACCGTGATCACGGCGCGGGTGACGGTCTGTCCGAGCGCCTTTTCAGCACGCTCGCGCAGCCGTCGCAAAATGATGGCGCTGATTTCTTGAGGCATGTACGAGTGTTCCCCCATCTTCAATTGAACCGCTTCGCCCATGCGTCGCTTGACCGAAGCGATCGTGCGGTCGGGAAAGGCCGCCAACTGGTTGCGGGCCGCCGCACCGACTACCAATTTGCCGTCGGCCGCGAGCCCCACGACGGACGGCAACAAGGCAACTCCTTGCTCGTCCAACACCTTAACCTGTCCGTCGACGAAAGCGGCGACGACACTGTTGGTGGTTCCCAAGTCGATTCCGATAATCGCCGATTGATCTTGCGACACGGTCCTCCTCCTTGTGCTGAAACGGTAACTATTTTGCGATGCGCACGTCGGCGTATTGAAGCAGTTCTCCTCGCCAGGAAAACCCCGGCCGCAATTCATCGACGACGGTTCCTGACGCCTCGCCGGTTATTTCGACTAGTTCCACCGCGTTCATCCTCTCCGGGTCAAACGGTTTGCCGATCGCATCGAGGCGGACGATTTGCGCGTGATCCATCAATCGATGGACGCGGGCCAGCAATAGTTCTAACGCCTGCCGCGACGAATCGACAAGAGCAGCTTGTTGGCGAAGTGATTCAGAATGTTCGGCAATGTGTTCGCGGACGCGGCCGATGAGCCGTTTGCTGAACCAGGCGGTCAGCCAGTGCACCCGGGCGAACTCTGCGTCGATGGCTGCGGTGGGGGAACGGACGTCCGACGTTGACTGGGAGTTCAGGGTGGTCACGACTCGCTGTAATGCGTCGTCGACTTCGGTCAAGGACAGCGCCAGACGGCGGGCCGACTGAGCGTTGGCATCGCTGTCGTTGGCGGCTTGAGCCTTGATCCGTTTTGGCAGGTTGTCGAGTTTGCCAAGGCTGTCGAGGAGTATCTGTTGAAGCTCCCGTCCGCCGCGGACTTGCAGTTTCAACTCGTGTCTCAGAGCCGTGAAGGCCTGGACAATATCGACGGCGCCGAAATCGGGTTCGTTTGCGTCTTGGGTTTCTTGGCGGTCAACGTCCTCCGGCGACTCTTCCGTCGGCCGATCGTTGTCGGGTTGTGCGATGGGCCAATTGGGAAATGTCACGGCGAACTCAACTTCAGTGAAAAGGCGAGGATGGGGACCTAATCCGAATTGCCGAGCGACAGCAGGAATTCGGTGGGCAATCGCGGTTTGACCTTTTCCGCGTCGCTGATGATCTGGTTCAAAGAGGGCAACTCGTCGCTGGTGCGGATCAAATTGGAGGCTTGTACCAGAGGATCGGACAAGGATTGCCAGGCCGAGTTAATTTGTCGGAATCGCTCCGGATCTTGGTCGGGCGGATTCTCTTTGACCAGCCGCAGGTAGGCGTTGCGGGCGTCGCCGAGGCTGGCGCCGCGAGGGATCTGCAGCACCTCGTGCGGGTCAATCGATTCAAATGCAATCATGGCGAATTCCAGTTTGGGCCGAGGGTAAGGGTTCACGGGTTACCAATGCGTTGCCCACGTTTTTAAGGAGTCAGGCACATCCGCCTTGGGCGGATTGAGCCAGACTCCGGCTCGTGAACTGTTACGGGCCGAAGCCGGGCAAAACGCTTGCGATATTATGTGCTGGATGACTGGTTTCCGGGATTGGGGAAACCGTTACTGACAAATTTTTCGAGTTCCTGTATTTCGTCGCTGGTTGGTGCGAATCGTTTGCAGAACCGCGTTAGGTCTCGATCAGACTCTGACGTGATCAATTGGGCCAAGCCGTCGGTACCAATTCGCGCAAAGAAAGATCGCAATTTAGGCGGCCCCGATGTCAGGAACTCCTGGGCGAACAACTTCGCGAACATGCGCTTGATTGGCGCGGGGAGTTGCGGCACGTTGAACTCCGGGCCGACGGTGTCGAAATTTTCGTCGTCATCGAAGTCGTCCGGGTCTTCGTCGTAATCATCATCGTAATCATCGTCGTCGTTCCTCATATCATACGTTTCGTCGTCATCGTCGCTGAACTCGCTATCGGACTCAAAGTAATGTCCCCGTCCGCTTCCGTACTCCGCTTTCCAATCGGCGATTTTTTGTTCCGCATGCGCCGCCGTGTCGGCCAACGCGAAACGATAATACGGGTCTGATTCGTTCTTGGCGTACCGTTTTAGGTCTTCGACGAGCGACGCAGATACGCGCAGCATGCGACAAACATATTGGACGGACGTCAGCGAGCGAACGATGGCCAAGGCGGCGAGCCGATTCGATTTGCAGTTGTCGACCAGCCACAGTGGTATTGTGGGTTCGTATGGATTGCCCCAGAAGTGGGAATCCGCCGCCCACAAGCAGGCAGCCTCAATGCCTTCCACGCGGCGATTGCCGGGCAGACTCGCCAATCGGCCCACAAACGCGTTACCGAATTTGCTGCCGTGCATGCGGTAGCCTGGATAAAACAGCGAGATTCGCTGCAAATCCCAAAACACGCTTCCCAATTGTGTCAACTGTGGCAAGCTTAGAGTCTGTGCGGTATTGACGTGCTGTTGCACACTTGCTCGAAACGGCTTGATCACCGCCGACGGAACATTCATGTGTTGATTCGCACCGAAGATCATCACGTCGCGAAGCAAAGGGTCGTCGTGAACGGAGGCGGCCGCCGCTCGGAGCTTCTGTTCAAATGCAGTGCGATTCCCGGTGCGCAGTTCCAACGCGGCGTACAAGAAGCCCAGCCAGGTTTTCGGCAGCCACGAAGGCCACATCGAGTCGGCTTCGGCCAGGTTTTTGCGAGCCTTATCGATCGAGTTTTTGCGGCGGCTGTCCGCCAGCGCCTGCCGCAGTTTTAGCTTCCAGGGCAACGATTTCAAAATGGGATCGTCCAGGCGTACGTCGCTGAGGCTGTCAATCAGCGGCTGGGCCTTGTCGAGGTCGTCGTCGTCGAAGTGATAGTCGATCAGCCACAGCCGCGGGGGTACGTCGTTCGGCAGTGCGCGATGCCAATTTTGGTATGCCGCCAGCAACTGTCGCTCGACTTGGTTCCGCTCCAGCTTGGATCGCATCTCGTCGATTGCTTCCTCCAAGTTTGCCACACGGGCTTCGTGGGCCGCACGATGCTCGGGATATGCCTTGATCGATCGCTCGTAAATCAGATCGATTTCGCGATACGTCATCGACGCCCCGAAAAACGGCGACGACTGACGGGACAACATGCATTGGGCGGAGCGGTATTCCAACAGGCTGGTGATCGCGCCCCGCAACTCCGCGGACAAGTCGTTGAAGTGAGGCAGGTCGTTGTGAAGGAACTTGCGCAGGGACGATTCCGCCTGTTGCGAGGCGCCTTGGAACTTTAGGTAGTACGAGTAGGCTTGCAAATTCCACATTCGATCATGATTCGGCCCCGGGATTCGCTGCTTCGCCAGTTCAAATATCGCCGGTAACGGCTGCAGGAAGCACAACTGCATGCAAGCGAGTTCGAATGGACGAACGAATTCCGAATCGAGCCGACTCCAGGCTACGCGCAGATTCGCTAGTTCGTTCAATTGATAGGCGCTGAATTTCAGATGCGGATCGCGATGCCGAATGCTCGTAATCTTTCTCGCCGTTTGCAGCGCCGGCCGTTCGTGGCGAAATCGTCGAACCAGATTGGCTCGTTCTGCGATAGTCGTTGTGGATGCGGCACTGCCGATTGGCGTTCCGAGATCGGTGTTGGAATTGTCCTGGACGGGAAGAGGCTGCTGCGGTTTGACCTCGCCCGCTTCGGCAGCCAAGAGCACTGCCGCGATGCGGTGCGGTCGGCGTTGCGGATCCAATGATTTCCACGCCTGGTCGGCCGCGGGCAAATTGTCTTGGTAAAACGCGATCAATCCTGCGCACGAACAGGCGCCAATCCGAATACGGGCTGCCACGCGGTATCGCTTGCAACGTAGCTGTCGCAATTTCGAATTGACCGTCCCAAACGGATTTCAACGCATCGCGAATTGCAGTGGCGTGGCCTTGGACGAGCGGATCCAATTGGGTTGCTGCCGAAGCCGCCAAGACGGCACGATCTTCGATGGATTCGCCCGGAAACGCTTTGGGTTGAGCGGTAAAGGGCTTCGATGCTTCGGACTTCATGGCACCGGTCGGCCGCACGATGTCGGGCTTGCCATCGGCCGCCCCTTGCCGTCGTCGACGCATCTTCCGCTGACGGCGCCGTTCCTTTTGAGCTCTCGACTTTAAACGCTCTTGCCTGAACTCACGTTCCTTGCCCCCTTCCATTTGCCCACGGCCTTGATGGGCCATCCGTTTAGGATCGCACGCAAAATAACTTCCCGGTTTTGTCGACCCTCTCCCCAACCTCTCCCGTGAGGGCGAGGATTTACGGCGAAGTTATTTTGCGTGCGATCCTGTAACCGTTCACGAGCCGGGGGCTGGCTCAATCCGCCCAAGGCGGATGTGCCTGACTCCCTAAAAACGTGGGCGACACTTTGACAACTCGTGAACGCTTACTCCGATCCTTAGCCAGCCGCGCTCGTCTATTCTATAAAAGAACAACGGCAATCGCCAAGTTGAGTTTTAAACACTCGCGATACTTGGATCCCCGTCTTCGCGGGGATGACGAATCCTATTTCAACGGGCGGCTACGCTACCTTGCTTCGTGAGACTGAGCCGAAAACTAAGGATCGCACGCAAAATAACTTCCCGGTTTTGTCGACCCTCTCCCCAAGCCTCTGCCGTGAGGGCAAGGATTTACGGCGAAGTTGTTTTGCTTGCGATCCTACGTTGTGACAAAGCGACTACCGGCGTCCGAACGCGAAAAGCGAGTTGACGGTACGGATATAAATGCGATTGTGGTCGAACGCGGGCGTTGCGTAACATCGCTCGCCCAAGTCGTTAACTTGCAGGACATCGAATTCCGCATCGGCACGAGCCACAGCCACCTTGCCGCTCTCGTTGACAAAAAAGAGTTTGCCGTCGGCGGCGACCGGAGATGCGTAGATACTGCCGCTGACGCCTTTGAGTCGAGCGCGCTTCAAGTCCTGACCCGTCGCCGGGTCCAAACAGGTCACAATCCCTTGGTCCGTGACCATATACAACAAGTTGTTGTAGACCAAGGGTGAGGGGAGTTGGGGAATGTTTCGAAAGTATTTCCAAACGACGTTTTCGCCCGACATGTCTCCGTGGCCCCCCAATCGAATCGCCGCCAAACTGTTCTTGCTGGCCACCGACTCGCGGTAATAATCCCATTCCTTTCGGTCGAGTTTGCCGTCGGCGTTCAAGTCGACGGCGGAAAAAAAGTTCTTGGCCAACTCGTCCGGCATTTCATTTGCGCAGAGCAATCCATCGCCGTCGGCGTCCTTTGCGGCGACCACCTTTTCAAAATCCTCGATCTGGTAGTTGGATTCGAGTTGGTTCATCGGCGAACCGTAGCCATTGATGAATACCAGGTCGTCGCTTCCCAACACCGGCGTCGATTTCATTTCGAACGACAGTCCTCCCACCCACCAGACTTTTTCGCCGGTGTCCGGATTGTAGGCCGTTAGAAAAAACGAGCCCACCGCAATAATTTCTGATTGGCCCGACGGCAGCCGGTGAACGATCGGCGTACAGTGGCCGCTGGTCGCTTCCGGCCGAGGCGTCTTCCAGGCAACTTCACCATCCGCGGCATTCAAGGCGATGATGAATGAATCGACGTTCTGATCGCAAACCAAGATGACTTTGCCGTCGATCAGAATGGGTGACGCGCCCATCCCGTACAGATTGGTAAACGGCCCCAGCGGGTGTTTCCATTTCAACTGGCCGTCCAACGAATAGGCAATGAGGCCAAAGTCGGGAAAGAACACGTAAACGCCGCTGTCATCCACCACAGGTGATGGACTGGCCGGATTGTTGTGGGGATCCAACGGTTCTTTTCGGTCTCGGGGAGCCTCCTGCCGCCAGAGTTCCTCGCCGGTTGCCTGCTTCAAACAAATCGTAAAAAGCTGTTCGTCGACGACGGCCGTTACAAAGATCTTGCCATGTGCGATCACGGGCGACGAATAACCGGTCGGCAAGTCAATCCTCCAAATCAAATTCTTATCCGGACCGAATTCCGTGGGCAGATTCACTGCGTCAGCGACGCCGCAACCATTGGGCCCGCGAAAACGATTCCAATCGGTATCGTCGGAGGCAATAACCGGAGTGCGAGCGACCAACAGCACCATCACCACGAAAGCGCGCCGTCCCCATTTTCGGGCACTGTATTTTATGGCAAAGAGGCGATTTCTGTTTTTGTTCATCGAATGACTCGAGTGAGATTGGAACCATCTGTGGCATGCAGCCACCAAAGACCGATTATACCGGACGGGGACGCGACTGCCACCAAACGAAAATTCAGTAAGTATCGGCGATGCCTTAGCAGTCGTCTCAGACATTGACCCACGGCGCGGGTGGTTCGTACAATGCGGGCCTTTGACGATAAATCCGCAACGTGAAAATGACAAACGAATTGCCTTTGGACGAAAATGTGGACGTGCTGCTTGCGGCGCGGCGCAAAAAGCTGAATCGGTTGCTCGAACTGGGATGTGACCCGTGGGGGAGCCGCTTCGACGATCGGACTTTGATTGGCGAGATCCGCCGCCGAGCGGACGAAATTCGTTTTGTTGCCGAGGATGGGACCGAGTCCCCGCTGCCCGACTTCGAATCGTCCCAGCCGGTCAACTTCCAACAATGGCTCGCCGACCGTGGCAAAGGGCATCTGCACGGTCCGATGGTCCGAGCCGCCGGGCGGATACTTTTGCACCGCGACAAAGGGAAACTTCAATTCATCGACATCGAAGATTGGACCGGCCGCATCCAATTGTTCATCGGCCAAGCTCAAGTGGGGCCGGAAAACTGGGAAGTAATTCAGTGCTTGGATTTGGGTGATCTGATTGGCGTCGACGGCGAACTACGCCGCACGAAAACCGGCGAGTTGTCGATTTTCGCAGCGCACGTCCATTTCTTGACCAAGTCCCTTGAGCCGCCGCCGGCCAAGCACATCGGGATGACCGACCCGGAACTTCGGCAGCGGGCTAGGTACATCGACCTCGCATACAACGAAGGGGTTCGCGACCGGTTCATCCGGCGCACGAAGATCATTCAGTCGTTGCGGCAGACGTTGGCCGAGCACGGATTCTGCGAAATCGAGGGCCCGACGTTACACACGATCGCTGGCGGGGCCGCGGCACGGCCGTTTGTTACGCACCACAATGCACTCGATTTGCAACTCTTTTTGCGGATCGCCTTGGAGCTACATCTGAAACGGCTGATGGTCGGCGGGATGGAACGCGTCTACGAGTTGGGCCGAGTGTTTCGCAACGAAGGGATCAGCCTGAAGCATAATCCAGAGTTTACAATGCTGGAAATCTATCAGGCGTACGGCGACTACAACTCCATGATGGACTTGACCGAAGCCTTGATCGCCGGTGCGATTCGCGCCATCGGCGGCGAGACGATGCTGGCATGGGGGGACTCCCAGATTGACTTTTCTACGCCGTTTGCCCGAAAAACGTACGATGAACTGATCGAACAATATTCCGGCGTTGACGCCAGCAGTCCAACTGCGGTACAAGCTCACGCCCAAAAGATCGGACTCGACATCGCCGGGAAACATCCCGACGTGATCAAGAGTGAAGTCTTCGAAGCGACGGTCGAGCCGAATCTGACGGGCCCTGTTTTCGTGATCGATTATCCGGCCGGCATTTGCCCGCTGACCAAACGCCGGCGCGACAACCCGGCAGTTGCCGAGCGGTTCGAACTGTACGTGCAAGGAATGGAATTGGCCAACGCGTATACCGAGTTGAATGATCCCGATTTGCAAGCCGAGTTGTTTCAAACTCAACTCGACGGAATGCCCGAGGAAGAGTCGATGGCGCGGATGGACCATGACTTTGTCCGCGCACTGCGGAATGGAATGCCGCCGGCCGGAGGGCTGGGAATCGGAATCGATCGGCTCGTGATGCTGTTGACCAACAGTCGCTCGATCCGCGATGTGATTCTGTTTCCGCTGCTGCGCCCCGAGGCAAGCGGTTAGAACTTGCGGTTTTTTGTCAAAGGATTGACATGTATATCTTGCTGCTGGCCTGGCGGTATCTGCGAACGCGGTTCATTGCGTTGGCCTCCGTCGTCAGCGTGACGTTGGGTGTGGCGACGTTGATCGTTGTGAACAGCGTCATGTGCGGCTTTGTCCACGAAATGTACATTCGATTGCACGGGGTGCTATCGGACATCGACATTTCCAGCACGGGGATGGGCGAAATCTACGGCGCACAATGGCGGATCAATCAACTTCAAGGGCTAGTCGGCGACGATCTAGTAGCGGCGACCGGTGTGATTCAAGTCCCGGCGCTGCTGCAATTCGAGCTTCCCAGTGGACGTCCGATGTCGCAGCAAATCATGTTGATCGGCATTGACGAAGCGACGTACGGCAAGGTTGCGGATTTTGAGCCGTTTTTAAAAAACGCATCGATGCGACAGAAAGTCGACTTCTTGCTAAAGGAAAGTGGCTACGACCCGGAGTTGGGCAACGTCGGCTGGCCCTATCGGCGACGCGAAGTTGCGTTTCAGCGTCAATTCGAAGCCTCCTGGAATCCGCCCGCAATCACGGACACGCCGCGGGGTGACAGCCAAGCGAACCGAACGGCGCCGGTGGCAAATGCTGCAGACAATCCAACGACGGCGTCGGCCAGCGGCCCCGCCAAGCTGGTCGCACTTCCGGATCAACCGCCTAATTTGAGCCGACTTTCCGGCGGCGATTTGATCCAGACTTCGACCTCGTTCCAGGATGTTGTACCGCCGACATTGTCCGATCCGTACGCGGCGGCCCGCCAACAAATCAATCCAGAGCCCGTGTTCGATCCGATGGTCGATCAATACACCGGGATCATCTTGGGTTTGGCGATTGCCAACCGTCAGTTTAAAGACCCGAAAACGGGCGAACTCAAGGACATCTACCTGTTGCGGCCGGGCGACGATGTGCAAATCATGTTGCCGACCGCGGGCAACACGCCCTCGGCCATCACGCAGAACTGTACCGTGGTGGACTTCTACCATTCGAAGATGCATGAATACGATGCGAACTTTGCTTTCATGCCGCTTACGAAATTGCAACAAATTCGCGGCATGATCGAACCGCAAACGGGCGTTCGCAACGTGACGGCCATCCAATTGAAGGTCCGCGAGGGGGCCAACCTCGAACACGTGAAGGAGAAACTGTCGGGGTTTTTCCCTCCGGATGAGCCGCCATTTCTCGTGGTGCAATCATGGATGGATCAGCAGCGGCCGCTGTTATCGGCGGTGACGATGGAGTTGACGATCCTCAACATCTTGTTGTTCATGATCATCGCGGTCGCCGGTTTTGGCATCTTGGCGACGTTTTACATGATCGTCGTGGAGAAGACCAAAGACATCGGGATTCTCAAAGTGCTGGGTGCGTCTCGGCGGGGCGTGATGGGGATCTTCCTTGCTTACGGCTTGTCGTTGGGCGCGGTGGGTGCCGGAGCCGGGATCGTTTTGGGATTGTTGTTTGTCGTCTACATCAATCGCATCGCCGATTTGATTCGCTTTGTTACGGGCCGCGAAGTTTTCGATCCAACGATGTACTTTTTTAACGATATTCCCACAGTGATCAGCCCGGTTTGCGTGATCTGGGTGGCCGTGGGCGCCATGTTGATTGCCGTCTTGGCCAGCGTTTTGCCGGCTCTCAGAGCGGCACGGCTGAACCCTGTCGAGGCCTTGAGATATGAGTAGTATCCGCTTGTCCAAGCAGTGTCCCCTGCCCCAAGCTTCGCTCTTGCATCGCGACCGTTCGGTTCGCTTGGCGGTCGCACGTGAAAGCCTGCTCTCGGTTGTGGCGTTGACCAAAAGCTATCGCAAAGGCAGGCTGGCTGTGCCCGTGCTCAAAGGGGTCGACCTGGAGATCGACGTGGGGTCGTTTATCGCGATCGTCGGCAAGAGCGGATCCGGAAAGAGCACGCTGCTGCATTTGCTGGGAACCCTGGACAAGCCTGATGGCGGAGAAATCTGGTATCAGAAGGAACGGCTTGACCAGTGGTCGTCGTGCCGAAAGGATCGCTTTCGAAACACCGCGGTTGGCATGATTTTTCAGTTCTACCATTTGCTGCCCGAACTAACGATGTTGGAAAATGTTTTGGTGCCGCGGATGATCCAGCACGGCTGGTGGCGTTATCGGCTCTGTCGGTCGATGTACCAGAACCGCGCCAAGGAGTTGCTCGAACTCGTCGGCTTGGGACATCGGCTAAAACACAGGCCGAATGAATTGTCCGGCGGCGAAATGCAACGCACGGCAATCGCTCGAGCATTGATGGCGCAACCATTGCTGCTGTTGGCCGACGAGCCAACCGGAAATCTCGATGTGGAAAGCGGTCGTGAAGTCATGGACGCCCTGATGCGCTTGAAGCAAAACAGCTCGGTGACCATCGTCATGGTGACGCACGATGAGAATATCGCCGCCACCGCGGATCGAACCGTTTCATTGGTTGATGGCCGCATCGTCGACAAAGCGGCCTGAAAACAGAATGGCCGTCCTACCTCGCGTTGGCCCTCGACTCACTGTCCAGCCAATCCCACTCGATTTGTCACATGCGTATAATGGCGACGGATTGTCCGTAGTTAGCCGTTTGCGACACTCTGACGAGCGTTATGGCTGGAATCACCTTTTGTGGCGTGTTAGAATCGGTTCGGATTTGCCACCCCCCTGGAGGTAAATTCGATTGCGGGCCACATTCAATAGCTGGCAATCCTCATTTCGTGTAGTAGCGCGGGAAAACAACATGACGAATGTGATCGAGAAGTCGTCGGCCATTCCGAAAAACGAAACAGATCTCCATCCAAATTTTCACCATTTCACGGACGAATACGGTCCGGAAAAAATCATCTACGTGTACGAACCGCGCTGCCAACTGCGGGGGATCGTGGTAATCGACAACACGGCGATTGGCCCGGCGATCGGCGGCATTCGCATGACGCCAACAGTCAACGTCGACGAAGTCTTCCGGTTGGCTCGCGCGATGACCTGGAAGAACGCCTTGGCCGGGATTCCGCACGGGGGCGGCAAGGCGGGAATCATCGCGGATTCGCGGTCGTTGACCAATCTGGAAAAGGAGTGCTTGATCCGTCAGTTTGCGCGAGCGATCGAGCCGATGAATGAATACATTCCCGGTCCGGATATGGGAACGGATGAAACTTCGATGGCCTGGATTCGCGACGAGATTCGCAGGTCGATCGGGTTGTCGCAAGTGCTGGGCGGGATTCCATTGGACCAGGTCGGCGCGACCGGCTTTGGCTTGGCAGTCTCAGGTTCGGTCGCGGTCGAGTTTTGTGACCTTGATTTGAAAGGTGCACGCGTTTCGATCCAGGGCTTTGGCAATGTCGGCAAACACGCCGCCAGCTATCTCGGCGCTCGGCGCGATCGTCACGGTCGCTACGGACTTGGATGGGACGATCTACGATCCAAACGGGATTGATGTTGCATTGCTAACGCGAATCATGGCTGAAAAGGGCGGGACGCGCGGTTATCCACGCGGCAAAAAGCTGGATCGGGGCGCTTTTATCGAGCTTGATTGCGATATCTTTGTTCCGGCGGCGCAACCTGACGTCATTGACGAGACCAATGCCGATCGGATTTCCTGCAAACTCGTTCTGCAAGGTGCCAACATCCCGATCACTCCCGCCGCGGAGCGGATTCTGCACGAACGGGGAATCCTCTCAGTTCCCGATTTCGTAGCCAATGCAGGAGGTGTGATTTGCGGTTCGGTTGAATACCGCGGGGGCACTAAGAATCAGGCCTTTGCGGAGATTGAGGAAAAGCTCCGTGAGAACACCAAAGCCGTTCTGACGAAGGCCAAGAAGGAGGACATCCTGCCGCGGGATGCCGCGCTGCAACTGGCGCAGGAACGAGTCGTCGAGGCGATGAGCTATCGCCGCTCGATGTAGGCTGATCTTGTCATGTTTGGGGTTGACCGTGCACTACTTTGCCCCGGCCTGATCGATCGCCTTTCGAAAAATCGGGTGCCAATGGAATTGATAGATTGCCGAAAACAACATCGCCAGTGCGCCGCAAATCAAGAACACTCGATTGGATGGCAGCCCCAACTTCCGCACCACCAGAAACAACAGGTTACCCACGATAATTCCAACAAACGACAAACAGTTCCACAGGCCGAGGACCTGACCGCGCCGCTCTTGAGCGGACAATCGCTGCGTCATCGTCTGCAGCGGTACCATGGCGAAACCCGCCAGGAATCCAGTCGCAGACAGCCAGATACAAACCCAGACGACACTCAACGGCATCATTCCGAGCCAGAAAAAAAGGATGGCGGTTCCGAGGCCGCCGAGGGGAATCAGTTCCGGCCGGATTCCATGCCCGGAAACTCGCCCCGCCGTATAGTCGCCGATGCCGGTAAAGACACCCAGCAGTGCAAACAGGATTGATGTCTGCGTCGCCGAGATATTCAACATTGACTTGTAATCTGGAATGATCATGATCGCCACGCCCCCGACGATCAAATAGTAAAACGACCAGGCCGTGATCACCGACGCCAGTGGAGTCCCCGAGACTTCGCGCCACGTGTTGATATAAGTCCGGAAAAAAAGGGCTCGAAGTCTAAGTTTCGGGTTGCTGGCGACGACATGCGGGATCCCAAACGACGCAGCAAGTCCGAGGGCCGCGACGATCAGAAGAATCAAACCAGGCAATGACAGCGCCGGAACCGCGTTGGGGGACTTGGCCAGGTCGGGCGCGTAGGCATCGTAGATGGCTCCGCCCACGGCGCTACCCAGAATCACCGCAATATAAGTAAACATGTTGATCGTGCCGTTGGCGCGGCTCAACTTGTCCGGCACGACGATCTCTGGAAGTATGCCGAATTTTGCGGGCGTGAAAAAGGCGCTCTGCGCAGCAAGCAGTACCATTGCGAACAGCACGATCCAAACGTTGGTCAGCCATAGACCCCACCAGGCGATTGCCGCGATGATGACTTCGGCGATCTTCACGACAATCGAAACGCTTCGCTTGCTGAAACGATCGGAGAATTGACCCGCGAAACCCGAAAAGACGACGAATGGAACGGCCAGACAGAGCGAAGCATAGGCTTGTGCACCGTTGCCAAAGATCCCTTTCCAAAGGCCGCCTGTTGCAACGCCGAAGATCAAGACCTGCTTGAGAACATTATCATTGCCGGCGCCGAAAAACTGTGTGATGTTGAGACAGATAAATCCTCGTCCGGTTTTGGCTGGTATCACGCGGAACCTCGTTGTCATGTATAGGTCAATCGATTCCAAAACCGAATCGTCTCGGTGTTGCGAATAGGCAAGGGCAATTTACAATAATCTGCAAGAAGGGAAGCATATCCGTTTGCGCATTGGCCAACCCATCACCAACGATGCTATCACTGCCCAAGGCTCGCGCGATCAACAAGTCAAATACGTGAGGCGCCTGACCTATGCACTGGATGACTCGGCCCAGGAATGCGCTGCGTGGGCGGACTGTGAGCGTCTGAATTATCGGCACGCCGACTACAACCGTTTTGTTCGAAATACGCGCCAAAAGCGGTTTGCACCGAATCTTCGTTAAACTTTTACGCTGGCAATGGGCGATTATCCCTCTGAGATTTCATAGTGGCGCTAGTTGTGCCGCTACGGAATTCGCACTGCATGAACGTCGCCGTCGGGCGATCAATTGGGGGGATCATGAGAGCGTTCCATTCTCGGCTGCACCGGTCTTGCCACTGGGTGCGTGGTCGCGTTTCCAACGGGATGGCCATCTTGCTATTGCTGGCTTCCCTGAGCGTTACAGGTTGTTACTCGTTCGAAAACGGCTCGGATTCGAACTTTGCCGACCGGTTTTTCAGCGGGTGGCGTGATGAAGTTTGGGCCAAACGGGCTTATCGACTGAGATATCCCACGTGCCAATCGCGCCATCCAACGCATTTCCAACAGGGGTTCATCGCTGGATATTGCGCCATCTGCTGTGGAGACGACGCGTACACTCCAGCCTTGCCGCCACGCAACTACTGGGGATATTCCTACCAGTCGGCTCAAGGTCAAGAGATGATCGACGCCTGGTTTTCCGGGTATCCCGCGGGCGTCAAAGCTGCTCAGCAAGACGGAGCGGGCAAATACCGCGACGTCCAAGTCTCGCGGATGGTTGACGCCGCGCTTCGTCCGAACGACGACGTCTGGAATCAATATTCTCCCACGTCGGGCGAGTCCGATGTCGCCGTGCCGTTGCCAATGCCCAATAGCGAAGGCTCTGAGGGCGGTTCGTCGACGCCGCCACCTGTTGGCATCCCGTCGGAACCCATGTCTTCCTGGCAAGACGCTCCGACGTTGCCGAACCTTGCACCCAACAATACACCCTTGCCCGCTCACGCGACGAGTTGGCCGTTACAACAGTAGGGCAAGTCGAAACCAATAATCCGCGACCCAACGCAGACTCAATGTGAACTAACTGGAGTTTCAGCGAAATGGCCAAGAGCAACTCATCCCGCACGGCCAAAGTCGAACGTTACGTGCTGTACGTTCTGGCCCTGGTCGTTGCCAGCACCCAAGCCGGTCTGCACGGCATTCCTCTCTCCGATCGCCACGATTCCGGCGGATCGGGTGCCGCCACAGTTTCTGGCCGAACCGCAAGCCAATAAGACGCCCATCGATGTGGCCCGGCTGCGTCAGCCCAAACCACCGCACTACATTCTCGACAAGGAAGACGTGCTGGGAATCTTCATCGAAGGGATTTTGGGAAGAGAGGACGAGGCGCCGCCCGTTCAAATTCCACCTCCCGAAAGTGATTTGCCGCCGTCTATGGGATTTCCCGTCCCCATCCGAGACGATGGGACCGTTTCCCTTCCGCTCGTCAATTCCGTGGCGGTTCGCGGTTTGACGGTTCAGCAGGCCGAACAATTGATTAAGTGCCGATACGTTGAAGAAGGCTATTTGCAGGAGCGGTCGCGAGTTCTTGTGAGCTTGATGCGAGAGCGCACCTACCGCGTGTTTGTTGTTCGCCAGGACAGCACGTTTTACAACAACCCTCAGTTCGCGGCAACGCAAAGCAGCCGAGCGGTGTCGGCGCGGTCGGACCTCAGCAGCCGCGGTTACGTGCTCAACATGCCGGCGTATCGAAACGACGTGCTCAATGCGTTGGCTCAAACAGGTGGCATGCCGGGCGTCAACGCCAAGGCGGAGGTCCGCATATTGCGCGGGAATAGTCAGGATTTTGCCAAACAGGACGCTCAACTGCAGCAATTCTACCAACAGAATGCCCCGTCACAATTTCCCTACGGCATCATTCCGGGTCAACCAGACGGGTTGAACACCTTGCGGATTCCACTTCGCTTGCGGCCGGGTGAGGTTCCCCGTTTCAAGCCTGAAGACATCATTCTCCGAGACGGTGATATCGTTTACGTTGATACTCGGGAAACCGAGGTCTACTACACGGGCGGCTTGTTGGGCGGCGGCGAGTTTCCGCTTCCCCGCGACTATGACCTGGATGTGTTGACCGCGGTGGCGCGTTCCGGCCAATCGCTGGGGATCGGCACTTCACAGAGATTCGGTGGCGGTTTGATTGGCGCGTCTGGCTCCGTTCCACCGACCGACCTGATCATTTTGCGGCCGTTGCCCGGACGTCGACAGATCGCCATTCGAATCGACTTGAATCGAGCGATGAACGATCCTCGCACGCGATTGCTGGTACGGCCCGGGGATACGTTGATCTTGCGCTACAAACCGTGTGAAGAGGCGATTAACTTCGGCTTGCAAACCTTCTTTACATACGGCATTAGCCGGCTGTTCCGGAATCTCTAGGCGGGTGACTTGCCGAACAGGCGAATGCTGGACGTGACGGGGTTAACGCCGCGTCACGTCTTTTTCATTTTGGCGGGGCTTCAACGTGAAGTCCTTCGATTTCCGCCAGGCCTAGTGCGAACTGCCGTTGGCCTGAGCATGTTGAGCGCGATGCGCCAACTCAAACCGGTTCAAGCAACTCAAGATCGCCAGCAACGTCGCATGAACGAGGTCGCTCGATTGACCTTTGCCGCCGACCGACTGGCCAGAATCTTCAGCTTCCACGAGAACTTCGAATCGGCAGTCGGTACCGCTCGATAGGCTGCGGGCGCGGTAGTCCCGGCAGGTCATTTGAAGGCCGGAGATGTTGTTGACCGCCTGGATCGCCGCAGCGACCGGGCCAGAAGTCAGAGGGACTTCGGTCGTTTCCTGCTGTTTGCCCCGCTGGAGCGTGAGGCTGAGCGATCCGGGCAGATGGGCCTGCGCCGTGATCTCGTATTCGGTCAACAGCCACTGACTTTCGGTCGCGCCGAACAACTCTTGTTCGATCAGCGCGGCAATATCGCCGTCGTAGATTTCCTTTTTTTCATCGGCGAGTTGTTTGAATTTGTCAAAGATGGTCTTGAGTTGATCGCTGGAGACGGCGTAGCCGAGATGTTTGGCGCGATCCGCAAGTGCCGCTCGTCCGCTATGCTTTCCCAAGACAAGATCGGTCTTGATAAAACCGACGTCTTCGGGCCGCATGATTTCGTAGGTGGTGCGTTCCTTCAGCATTCCATCTTGGTGGATGCCGGCCTCGTGGGCGAATGCGTTTCTACCGACGATCGCTTTGTTTCGCTGCACGACCATGCCGGTGATATTGCACAATAATCGACTGGTGGGCACCAATTGTTCGGCGCGGACGTGCGTGTCGCAATGGTAGTAGTCGTTTCGCGTGCGCAGCGCCATCACGACCTCTTCCAGCGAGCAGTTGCCGGCGGGCTCGCCGATGCCGTTGATCGTACACTCGATCTGCCCTGCCCCCGATTCGATGGCGGCCAAAGAGTTGGCCACGGCCAAACCGAGGTCGTCGTGACAATGGATGCTGACCGTTGCCTTGTCGATATTGGGGACGCGTTGCATAAGATTCTTGATGACACAGCCGATTTGGGACGGCGTGGCGTATCCCACGGTATCGGGGATGTTGACGGTGGTCGCGCCAGCTTCGATCACCGCTTCCACGACGCGGCACAGAAAATCCATCTCAGTGTGCGCGGCGTCTTCGGGTGAGAACTCGACGTCGGGGCAATAGTTGCGGGCGCGCGTCACGCCGCGGACTGCGGTGGCAATGATCTCGTCTGGCGTCATTTTCAGCTTGAATTCCCGATGGATCGCGCTGGTCGCCAAAAAGACGTGAATGCGCAGGGTTAGCGTGTTGCAGCGCTTCCCATGCTCGGTCGATGTCCGCGTCGTTGCAACGGGCAAGGCCGCAGATAATCGGTCCCGAAAAGTTCGAGGCGATCTCCCGCACCGATTCAAAGTCCCCTGGAGAGGCGATCGGGAATCCCGCTTCGATCACGTCCACCCCCAAGTTGACCAAGGCCTGAGCGACGTGCATTTTTTCTCCCAGATTCATGCTGCAGCCCGGCGACTGTTCGCCGTCGCGGAGCGTCGTATCAAAGATCTTGATCCAGCGATTTTCCGCCATGGTTTGCCTCAGCCTCGAAACTTAGGATCGCGAGAAGAATAACTACCCATTCACGTCTACACCCGGGCCTCTACCCCAAGGGCGTGGAGTAAAGGCGAAGTTATCTTTTCCGCGATGCGGATCGCGGTGACTCCGCCTCAATCAAGGTCGTGCGGGCAGACAGAAATTTGACTGAACCGAGAACCAAATGCGGCCGGTTGTCCATTATAGCTGATTTTTAATGGCGCGTTTTGCCGCTAAATTCTAGGATCGCGGTTTGCCGCGGTCAAGGACTTCGGCGGTTTGGTAGTGGACCAATGCGAGGTGCGACGACTATCCCTGACCGAATTGGGTCGGGCAAGGAAGCCCGATCTATCGCATGCGACCCCACAACCAGCGGTTTCGATGTCGATCGCCGCCACGACACGTCCAGGCGTATTGTATGTAGCGTTGCCGAAGAACGGATACTCAATGCCGACACAGAATCTAGATAAGTCGATCAATGCAACATGGTTATTGAACCTTCGTTGGGTGGCGGTCGTCGGTCAATTGATCACGATTGCCACCGTGCAATGGGGTTTGCGCATTGATCTGCCGACCGGAATCTTGCTGGGGATTGTTTCCGCCACGGCGGTTTCGAATGTATTGTTGCGGGCGCTCTATCGTCGCCGACAACTCGGCGCGTCAGCCCTCGGAAGTCCAATGGGACCGAGTCATGGGTGTGGTGTCGACGATGGACATGTTGTCGTTGACAGCGCTGCTGTATGCGACGGGCGGGGCGACGAATCCGTTCGCGCTTTTCTTCTACGTTAACTTGTGTTTGTCGGCGGTGTTGCTGTCTCCCGCGTGGGCTTGGGCGGTCAACCTGTTGGCGATTCTATGTTTTGGCTGGCTACTCTACGATCACCGTCCCATGATGGTACCGCCCACGACCCTGGGGTTCGAGCCGATTCGCTGGACGGGACGACTTTCGTTGATTCAGTTCGGTTGGTGGCTGGCGTTTTCGACTTGCTCGTCGGTCATCGTCTATTTTTTGACCCGATTGACTTCTGCCTTGCGAAAGCAGCAAACGGATCTTCGTCGAATCCAACAGATCCGTTCGGACATGGACAAGTTCGAAGCGCTGGCGACTTTGGCGGCCGGAACCGCGCACGAATTGGCGACGCCGTTGTCGACGATCGCCGTGGTGGCCCACGAAGTCGAAAACTGCGCTCCAAGGCGGAGGCGAAATCCATCAGGATATCGTCGACGAGGTCCACTTGATCCGCAGTGAACTCGACCGATGTCGAAAAATCCTCAACCGGATGTCGACGCAAGCCGGTCAGACGGTCGGCGAAGTGATCCAGCGCACTAGTTGGGCACGCGTGTGGCGTGAAGTCGTCGACGCGCTGGCCAACGCTCAGCGAGTTCGCCTGCAAACGACGGTCGACCTGGACTCCAGTTATGTCCAGGTGCCTCTGGCCGGATTTGCCCAGGCCATTCGCGGAATCATTCAGAATGGACTCGATGCCAGCGCGCCTGATCGCGGCGTCACCGTCGAGTTGTCTCGATCCCGGGATACCTGGACGCTGTCGATCAAGGACCAAGGCTCCGGCATGTCCGAGGCCACGCTGAAACGAGTCAGCGAGCCGTTTTTTACCACCAAACCAGCGGGAAAAGGAACGGGGCTGGGAGTTTTCTTGGCCCGTAGCCTGGTTCAACGCTTGGGAGGCGACTTGCACATCACGTCACGACTCGGCGTCGGTACGACGGTCAGTCTGGTCCTGCCGCAGGCAACACAAGTCGAATGGGACGCATCGTAATTGCCGCGAGCGTCTTGGACGACGAGCGTGCGCTGTTAGAATGAGTCGATCTCTTTGGGAGTTCACGCTCGATGTCCAGTGTCCTTCAAGCCGACAAAGACCAATCGTCGTATCGATACGTCGCCCCCAAACTGTCTTCGCGCGGACTGTCCATTTTGCTGAGCGCGATGTGTTTGATTCCGGTGATCACGATCGCACTGCTTTGGTGGACGCTCCCGCCGGTGAAGCTTAACAGTCTTCAAGCTGACGTCCAGATCAAGAATGCGGCGCCCGGCAGCTACTACAAACTCCCGTTCGATCAAAGGATCTGGCTGCCGGAGACGCAGGTCGTGGTCACGAACACGGGTTCGGTGCCATGGACCAATTGGTATGTGCGGGTCAATCACGACTATTCGGTCTTTGAAAACGGGAGCGAGTTCCTACCGGGCGAGACCCGAGGTTACTTGTTGAATCGGTTTTCCTCGCGGACGGGAGCCTTTTTCGACATGCGTTACCGCCCGGTCACAGACGTTATGATTTATGCGCGTCTGCCCGACCATTCACGGGCGACATTTTTCCAGCGATTCGACGACGAGAATTGAGGAATCGTAAGGAAATCGGTTTTCGAGAGAATCTTTGCACGCA
Organism: uncultured Planctomycetaceae bacterium; assembly: GCA_963803365.1. Classification (GTDB taxonomy): domain Bacteria; phylum Planctomycetota; class Planctomycetia; order Pirellulales; family Pirellulaceae; genus JANMEB01. Next base: position 339,422 of record CAWDMH010000013.1, on the reverse strand, counting down.
GGTATCTTCGGACAGTTGTACCGTACTATTCGTGTCCGGATGACTATCCCGATCCATATGTCTCCGCGCGAGGCGGTAGTGTCCGGGGTCAAATTTCACAATTTTTATGATAAAATCGTCGGTTTCGCTTTTTGTCGGAACCCCGACACCTGTTTTCCGATTCATACAATAGGGTTTTGGGTTTCGAGCGGGCAGGATCCAATTGAACCGAGGGCCGAGAGGGTCGTCGCGAAAGCGCCCTGCTTGGCCGGCAACGGCCTTCACGGATGGCAAGCGGGGTTGTCGCCGTTGTCCTGAATTTGAGAGCGGTTCAGGTTTGAATCCGAAGGTAGTCGATGCCATCCATTCTCGTCGTCGATGATTGTTCGGTGGACCGGAGTCTAATCGGGGGGTTGCTGCGCTGCATCCCGGATTGGAAGATTCAATTTGCCAACGATGGTGCGGATGCCCTTCGCAAAATCCGCGCAGCACCGCCCGATGTCATCGTCACGGACCTGCAGATGCCATACGTCGACGGTTTGCAACTTGTGCAACACGTTCGGCAAGAATGGTCCGAAATCCCTGTCGTCCTGATTACGTCTCAAGGGAGCGAGCAGACGGCGTTGGCGGCGTTGCGCGAGGGAGCCGCCAGCTATTCGCCAAAATCGAAGATGGCTCGCGATCTGGTCAATACGCTCAATCAGGTTCTGGGCATCTCCGACCGACTGCAGAATGCAAATCATGCGGAGTGGACACAGAACGGCAAAGCGTCGATCGATTCTGTGAAAACCACTGCCTGCCATGCCTGTTCGCCGTGTCAAGTCTCATTTGATCTGGACAACAACGATCAAGTCATTGGCCGACTGATCGAATACTTGCAACCCAATCTGCCGGAGTGGGCGGAAGAAGATGCGATTCAGATCGCGATGGCTTTGCACGAGGCGATCATCAACGCCATGCATCACGGAAATCTCGAAGTTGGTTCGGGGCTTCGCGACGAATGTGACAACGCCTATTACCAAACGATCCAATCGCGAAAGTCGCAGAGTCCCTTTTCGCAACGGCGGGTACGGATCTCGGCATCCTTTACCGATGAGGAAGTTTGGTTTTGCATTGCCGATGACGGTCCCGGCTTCAACCCGGAGGGCATTGCCGATCCCCGCGAAGATTCCAACTTGGAAAAGCTTAGCGGGCGAGGCCTGCTGTTGATTCGCTCGTTTATGGACGACGTCAAGCACAATGCTGCTGGCAACGAAATCACCATGATCAAGCGGAGAAAACGCCGCTAGTGCTTTGTCATGTCTTAGCATTGGGGTTGTGTGCCACTGGCTTCGCCAGTGCGGGTCGGCAATACACGACGCTCATGTACACTGGCATAGCCAGTGGCACCCCAAAATTAAGTACTGAAAGTGCACTAGGGTCGTTGCCATCGGTTCTCGCTCGGTTCTCGCTTGCGGCGCCGAGTGAAATTGAAATTACGCGTCTTCCGCCTTTTCTCGCCGCGGGGTCGTGGTCCAGTTCGCCAAACGACGGCTACATCTATTGCCAATGATTGTGGGGCAGAGACTGCCCGACCTACAGCAAGTTAGGATCGCACGCAAAATAACTTCCCGGTTCTTTTGACCCGCTGCTTTACCTCTCCCGTGAGGGCGAGGATTTCGGGCGAAGCTATTTTGCGTTCGATCACTAGCCCACTACCGCTGGGGCAAGCCGCTTTAGCCAAAACGGTTCACGGATTAACATGGAGGGTTCCGAACGTCTCGACTCGACCCGTGCAGGGACCGCAATCCGGACATCTGATGAGCGAATTTCCGTTTGGCTATGAGCGAATCGCGCAGGTGACTTGGGCTGTCATTTCGGCGGTGCTCATACTGGCGCTATTCTTCAAGTTCAGCCGTTTTTGGTCGATGCGAAATCTCGACCTGCTGTTCCTGATTCTCATTTCGCCGGGGCTGATCGTCGTCACCCAGAGTTCGTCCAAGCTCGATCAGTTACAGAAATCGCACGCCCATGTGTCCAAGGCGGTTTCCAATGCGAATCCCGCGGACCGGGAGCCGGCGGGTGCCGAATCGGCCGGAAGCGACCTGCCGCCGGGCACCGCGCCGGGCAGTGCGTTGGATACAGAATCCGTTCGTTCGCCGATCGAACTGAATTGGATGCGGTTACAACGTTGGGGGTTCATTTGGTTGTTCACGATTGGGGTGCTCTATCTAATCCGCTTGCTATTGGATCCGCGCTTGGTGCGGAAGCCGCTGCTTGAACCCAACTTGAGCCCCGGCGGCTTGACGTTTTTGGCTTGTTGCTTGTTCTTTTTCATCTTTTCCGACATTCTCCAAAACATCCCAGTCGCGGACGAACTGAGTGGCCCGGTGGAGGCGATGCGGATTCTGGAACGGGATTCGGACGGCAGCACCAATCATTTTCGCCGCTACGGGCCAGGCTTGGGTTTCCTGCATGTGTTGCCCGTGATCCCAACGTTTATTGCCCGAGGAACTTTCCGCGGGCAGATCAATGCGGCGGATGTTGCCATCGAGTATGTCGTGGTGGCGAAGATCATGGCGGCCCTGTTGCAGATGGCGATCGTCTCTGGATTGATCTTGATGAGTCAGCGTCACTTCCGTAATCCGCATACCGGCCTGGCGGTTGCCGTGGTTTACTTGATGCTTCCTTCGACGGTTCAGTTTGCCGGTAATTCATGGCACATGTTGCCAGCGGCCCTATTGCTGTGGGCGGTCGTCGCATACCGACAGCCGCTGATCACAGGTATTCTCATCGGGTTGGCGGCGGGCGTGTCGTATTATCCCATTTTTCTATTGCCACTTTGGTTTAGCTTTTACTGGGAACGGGGGCGGACGAGGTTTGCCGCCGGCGTGATTGGCTCGCTGGTGGTCGTCGTCGTTTCGCTGCGTTGCACCGTCGATTCCGCGCAGCAGTTCTTCGAACAGTTGCAGACGATGTTCGGTGTGTTCGTGCCTCGCATGCAGGGACTCGAACGAAGCATCTGGAACCTCGGCTGGGATCCGTGGTTTCGGTTACCCATTCTCGTGGGGTTCATTGTGCTGAGCTTCTCGTTTGTGTTTTGGCCCGCGCGGAAAAACCTGGGGACGCTGATAGCCTATTCGGCGGCCTTGATGGTCGCCGTCCAGTTCTGGCTTGGCTACGAAGGGGGCTTGTTCATCGCTTGGTATATGCCCTTGGCCTTGCTGACGTTCTTCCGACCCAATCTCGATCAACTCACCGCCAAGGCTTGACGCAGAAACCGAACGGAATGCGCCGATCGGGGAAAATCTGCGGCGTGGGAGGTTCCGATCGCTGGCAAAACCGAAACCTTGTGCGGAAAGGTGCACCGGTTTGCCGATCTGGCCGATTCGGACAACGACCTACCGCGAGGACTCGTCATGTTTCGAAAACTGGTCGGCCTGCTGGCCATCGTGATGCTGGTCGGCGGCGGTTGGGCGTTGTACCACCAGACTCAGATTCACAGCATCGGCGACGCGATTCGCCTGGCCACGACTCAAGTCCAGTGGTTGACATCGTCGGCCATGGATTCGACGTTGTCCGAGAACCGCGCCACGATCAAGATCGCTTCCTTCAATCTGCGGGCGTTGGGAGAGGACAAGCTTCAACAACCGGCGACGGCCAGCTACCTGTCGGAAATCATTCGCCAATTTGACGTGCTGGCGCTGCAGGAGATCCGCACCATCAGTCCGGAGACGTTGAACGCTTTCGTGGCACAAGTCAACGTAACCGGCCGCCATTATGCGTTGATCGTTAGCGATCCGCTGGGTCGCAGTACGTACCAGGAGCGCTATGCATTCATGTTCGACGAGGCGACGATCCAATTGGACGGGCACCATACGTACGTTGTCGGCGATCCAGACGATGTATTGCGCCGCGAGCCGCTGGTCGGCTGGTTTCGCTGCCGCCAGGCCGATGCGGCACAAGCCTTTACGTTTAGCCTGGTCGACGTTCATCTAGACTCGCGCCGCCCGCAAGATGAGATTGCTTACCTGGCTCAGTTGTTTCGTGCGATTCGGACCGATGGCCGCGGCGAAGACGACGTGATCATCGCAGGCGACTTCAACGCCGACGAACGGCACTTGGCGCAGTTGCAACAGCAAGCAGGCCTCGTTTGCCTGATCAAAGGGATTCCGACCAACGTCCGCTTGAATCAGCAATACGACAATTTGTTGGTCGATCCGCTGGCCGCTTCGGAGTACACCGGGCGGAGCGGCGCGCTCGATTTTCTCAGGCGATTTAATTTGGCGTTGGCCGACGCGACGGCGATTTCGGATCATCTGCCGGTGTGGGCCGAGTTTTCCGTGCTCGAAGGGAATCCGCAGGTCACGGTGGAAACACAGGGCCGTTAGCGCAGGCAAAACGAACTCCATGCCACTTCCGTCGGTTTCGCGGCGGATCTTCGACCGCCTTCTTTGGATCGCACGCACAATAACTTCGCCCTAAATCCTCGCACTCACGGGAGAGGGTGTAAGCATTCACGGGTTGTCAATGCGTTGCCCACGTTTTTAGGGGGTCAGGCACATTTTCGGCGGTTCATGCGACATTCTAGTACCAATATTCGGGCCGAAAATGAGCCAGACCCCGGCTCGTGAACAGTTACGGAGAGAGTCAACAAACCGGGAAGTTAATTTGCGTGCGATCCTTTCGCATCGGGCCGTTGAATGGGAAAATTCTCCAGATCGAATGCGGGCTCGGGTCGTCGAGGACGCCGGTCACATGTCAGCTTACAAGTTACAATATCGATAACGATTCGGACCTTGACATGGTTCGCGTCGAACAAAAAGATTGAACATCGCATCGGCGCGTCTCGAGTTTTGGCGTGAACATCTCCTGTTTCCAGTGCGGCAAGCAGTTTTCGATCTCCGCGGACCAGTTGGGGACGCGCGGAAAATGTCCGCATTGCGGCGCGACGATTCGTCTGCCAAAAGCCGACCGTTCGCTGGGGGGACATCGCGAAGTCAAAAAGCCTTCCGCATGGGTCGAGAACTCGATGTCGGGACTCGGCTCGCTGATCTTGCACCTGTTCGTCGTGGTCCTGTTGGCTTTGGTCCCTTGGGGTACGGCGTCCGAACCCCAAGGCAACGAAGGGCAATCGGTGGTGATCGGGCAACTTGACCGACAACCGCTTGTCCGACGCGATAAGAGTTGGGATACGTCCGCGCTGGAGACACAGAACCGCGCTTCCTTCCAACCGCAGAATCAGGAAATCCAGCCACTCAGTTCGGAGAAGAGTTGGACGGCAGCGGACATGTCCGTACAGTTGCCGTCGGTTGCCAGCGGCCTCGACCGCTCGGTCAACTTTGACGCCGTGGCGAGCGACTCCGCCAGCCATTCCGGCGCTCAAGACTTTGGTGAATTGATCACGCAGCTCAAGCGGGACGGATTGGACATCGTCATCACGTTTGACAGCACGGGCAGCATGGACAGCGAGATTCGGCAAGTCAAGTCGAAGATCGAACGGATTGGCGGCGCTCTTTTTCAACTGGTTCCTAAAACGCGGTTGAGCATCTGCACTTACCGCGACGAAGGCGACCAGTACGTCGTCAAAGGACTAAAACTGACCGACAGCTTGAGCAAAGTCTCCGAGTATCTCGATTCGATCTCTGCCTCCGGAGGCGGCGATGTTCCGGAAGCGGTGGATCAAGGACTGACGTGGTCGATCAATGAGAACTCATTTCGACCGCGGGCACGCAAAGTCATCTTATTATTTGGGGACGCGCCCCCGCATGCGAACCGCCAAAAAGCCTGTCTGACGCAAGCCGCCAATTTTCGTCGCCAACAAAGCGGCATTGTCAGCACGGTCACGTGTCACAGCGAGCAAAGATTGACGGAATTTGCTGAAATCGCTCAGATCGGCGGCGGCGAGGCATTTTTGACTCGCAACGACCGAGAAATCATGACCCAACTGATGGTTTTGGTCTTTGGCAGCCAGCATCGGGAAAAAGTCGTGCAAGCGCTGGACCTGCTCAACCAGTGATTGCAATTGAGGCGCATCGGCGCACCAATTATATTGGAATCCTTCATCCACCCACCCAGCATCGCGTCCATGTCCGATTCAAGCAGCACCGTATCCGAGTCTCGAAAACGCACTTCGTATCGGCTGACCCACCTGAAAATGCTGGAAGCCGAGAGCATTCACATCATTCGCGAAGTCGCCGCCGAGTTCAAAAACCCAGTCATGCTCTACTCGATCGGCAAGGATTCGTCGGTGATGGTGCAGTTGGCGATGAAAGCGTTTTATCCCGCCAAGCCCCCGTTTCCGCTGATGCACGTCGATACGACCTGGAAGTTCCGCGAAATGTACCGTTTTCGGGAAGAGTACACCAAACGGGCTCTCGGCCTGGAAGTGATCACCTACATCAACGAAGAGGGATTGCGGGAAAACATCGATCCATTCCGCTTCAGCGGCAAGCACACGACGCTGATGAAGACCGAAGGGCTCAAGAAGCGCTCGACAAATACCAGTTTGACGCGGCCTTCGGCGGAGCTCGGCGGGACGAAGAAAAATCGCGGGCCAAGGAACGCGTCTTCTCCTTCCGCGACCAGTTTCATCGTTGGGATCCCAAAAACCAGCGTCCCGAACTGTGGAACTTGTACAACACGCGAGTCAACACAGGCGAGAGCATCCGCGTCTTTCCGCTTTCGAATTGGACCGAACTGGACGTTTGGCAGTACATTCATCTGGAAAACATCCCGATCGTGCCACTGTATTATTCGGCCGAACGACCCGTGGTCCGCCGCAACGGGATCTGGATCCTGGTGGACGACGAACGGATGAAGATCCGACCGGGCGAAGAAATTGAAAGGCGACCGGTGCGATTTCGCACGCTCGGTTGCTACCCACTGACCGGCGCTGTCGAGTCGACCGCGACGACGCTGCCGGAGATTATCCAGGAGATGCTGCTGGCTACCACTTCTGAACGGCAGGGACGATTGATCGACAATGACGACGAAGGCAGCATGGAAGAAAAAAAACGCGAAGGATACTTTTAACCGCTATGTCTCACCGTTCCGAACTGATCGCCACCGACATCGAGGCTTACCTGGCCGAGCACGAGCGCAAGGAGTTGCTGCGGTTTATCACCTGCGGCAGCGTCGACGACGGCAAGAGCACGTTGATCGGACGTCTGTTTTACGACTCCAAATTAATCTATGAGGACCAACTGGCCGCCATCCAGAAGGACAGTCTCACGCAAGGCACTACCGGCGGCTCGTTCGATCCGGCACTGTTCACCGATGGCCTCAAAGCAGAACGGGAACAGGGGATCACGATCGACGTCGCCTATCGATACTTCTCCACCGCCAAGCGCAAGTTCATCATCGCCGACACACCTGGCCACGAGCAGTACACGCGGAACATGGCGACCGGGGCTTCGACGGCCGACTTGGCGATCATCCTCATCGATGCGCGACACGGCGTGCTGGAACAAACGCGACGGCATTCGTTCATCGTCACGCTGTTAGGGATCAAGCATATTCTGGTCGCGGTCAACAAAATGGACCTAGTCGGCTTTCGCCAAGAGCGTTACGACGAGATTCAGGCCGCCTATCACGACTTTGTTTCGCGGCTCGATATTCGCGATTTGCACTTCATGCCGATCTCGGCGCTGTACGGAGACAACGTCGTCGACCACAGTGAGAACCTGCCGTGGTACCGCGGCCCGACGATGTTGAGTTTCCTGGAGAATGTTTACATCGGCTCAGATCGCAATCTGGAGGACTTCCGCTTTCCGGTGCAGTGGGTCAACCGACCCAACCTGGACTATCGCGGTTTTTGTGGGACGATCGCCTCGGGCATCGTCCGTTGTGGCGATACCGTCATGGCCTTGCCCAGCCGCAAGACGTCGCGGGTGAAGGAGATCGTAACGCTGGACGGCAACCTCGAAGAGGCCTACACGCCCATGTCCGTGACGCTCACGCTGACCGATGAAATCGACGTTTCTCGCGGCGACATGATCGTGCGCCCGGCAACGTCCCCAGCATCGAGCAGAAATTCGATGCGATGGTGGTATGGATGAGCGATGCGGCGATGGTCCCCGGCAAGCCGTACTTGTTCAAACATACGACCCGCTCGGTGACCGGCGCGATCAGTACGCTGCGCTATCGAGTCGACGTCAACACACTGCACCGAATGGATGCGCCCGCGCTGAACTTGAATGACATTGGCCGCTGCGCGATTTCGCTGAATCAGCCGCTGATGTTCGACACATTTCGTCGCAACCGCGGACCGGTTCGTTCATCATCATCGACCGGCTGAACAACTTGACGGTAGGTGCGGGGATGATCCTCGATCGCCACACAAGTTCCGACCGCTCGGATAAATGGGATTACAACCCACAAAGCCGGTCGCTGGCTCAAGCCTTCAGCCAAGTCAGCACCGACGAGCGAGCGGCGCGGTACGGCCAGATGCCCGTGACCATTTTGCTGACCGGCGTTCCGGGCGCCGGAAAGTCAACGACGGCGTACGCCTTGGAGCGGTTTCTGTTTGACCAAGGGCGTGCGGCGGCCGTTTTGGATGGGCAAAACTTGCGGCTCAGTCTGTCGCGCGATCTGAGTTTCTCCCACGCGGAGCGGTCAGAGAACGTACGTCGGGCCGCGGAAGTCGCTCGATTAATGAACAATGCCGGCATGATCAGCATCGTCTCCGTGGTGGCGCCTGAAGACGAAATTCGTCGCCGGGCCGCCGAAGTGATCGACCGCGACAAGTTCCTGCTCGTGTATCTTACTGCTGCGCCCGAAGTGATCTCGCAACGGCATCCCCGTCGCGATGACGACTTCGGCAACGACTTTGGCGCGGACTCTGTAAAGTACGAACCGCCGGCCGACGCCGACCTGGTTCTGGAAACGGATAAACTGACTACGGCCGAATGCGTCGCTAGAATCTACGACCTGCTACTCTCGCGAAAGGCCGTCTTTTAGCTCGATCGTCAGTAATCCATTCTGCGATTCGTCAGAACTGGAACTTGAGAAAAGTATGCACAGGCCATCCATCACGAAACAAGCCTCGGAAGTCCTCGCGTGCTGGACCTTACTTCTGTCCGCTTTGATCTTTACCGATTGCCTAAGAGCTGGGGAATCGACGTTGCCGAATCCGGTGTGCGGGATTTTTCAAGAGCCAGCGGACGAGCCAGCGCCGTCACGCGGCTATCAGATCCCGCTAGTTGATTTGGCCAAGGATTCCTCGCGACAAGTTGTCGTGGATCGAGAACCGGGAAAATATCTCGGGCATCCCACGACCGTGTTGTTAGAGGACGGCAAGACGATGCTTTGCGTGTATCCGCAAGGCCATGGACGAGGCCCGCTGATCTATCGCCGCAGTCGCGACGGGGGTTTGACTTGGTCGGATCGGTTGCCGACGCCGGAGAATTGGGCGACCTCGCTCGAGACCCCGACACTTTTTCGAGTTGTGGATGGCGACGGAAAACGGCGGCTCATTTTGTTCTCCGGGCTGTATCCGATTCGCATGTCGGTTTCCGAGAACGACGGCCAAAGTTGGACGCCGCTGCAAAAAATTGGCGACTTTGGCGGCATTGTGGCGATGAGCAGCGTCATCCGTCTCAAGTCCGGCGACTACATGGCCTTGTTCCACGACGATGGTCGATTCCTACACAACGGCGGCAAGACCGAAGTATTTCGAGTCTACAAGACGCTTTCTCATGATGGCGGATTGAGTTGGTCCGATCCCGTGGAGATCGCCCACCGGGCCGATGTCCACCTTTGCGAGCCGGGAGCGATTCGCTCGCCCGACGGTGCCACGATCGCCGTCTTGCTCCGAGAGAACTCGCGGACGCATAATTCCTTCCTGATCACGTCCAGCGATGAGGGCGAAACCTGGTCGCCGCCACAGGAATTGCCGGGTTCGTTAACGGGCGATCGACACGTTGGCGTCTACGCGCCGGACGGCCGATTGTTCATCAGTTTCCGCGACACAACGCTCGAAAGTCCGACGCACGGGGATTGGGTGGCGTGGGTCGGCACGTTCGACGACGTCGTCCATCGCCGTCCTGGACAGTACCGCGTCCGACTGATGCACAATACCAAAGATGCCGATTGTGGTTATCCGGGAGTCGAGGTCTTGCCCGAGGGGACGATCGTGGCCACGACCTACGGTCATTGGCAGCAGGATGAACCGCCCTATATTGTCAGCGTTCGCTTGCGCTTGAGTGAAATCGATTATTTGGCCGCCGCCCGCAACTAGTGCTGTTGTTTTGATTGTTGGGCAAAAGTTTTGGCGATTTGAAGAATCCATCTGGACGATAATGCGATGGACTCTATATTGATCATTGATCTGGCTGCGATCGGTGCTTAAATCCATCTCCGATGATCCGACACCGGAAACGGGTAGCGGGCCAATTCGAGGTGGGACGGCCATCCCTGGCCGTCATCGGTCGGGCAAGGAAGCGCGACCTACAGCGAACCACCCCACGACGCGAAAAGGGAAACGATTGCCGCCACGCCGTCGCTGCAGTTGATACTTGCCTTCGCAGGTATTCAGCGACTGAGGTTTCGATATCAGGATTCTGACTATGGACACCCCACCTGGGTGACGCTTCTGTTGAAACCACAGGGAGACAGGACCCATAGTTTGATGTCGCGATGGCGTGTTTGACGACGGCGTCGCGGCCTTTAATCGAAATACGATGTGGCTTTTTGTGTGCGCACGCGCACGAAGTCTGAAGGGCGGATATCTCGTCCGATTACAGCGACACAGGTTTTTGCTCGCATGGTCGACCCATCGTGGTCTGAAGGAACGGCGTGTTTTTGCCGTTATCAATTTGCTATCGCTTTCCGGCTAGGACTGGAGCCAGCCGCCGGGGATCTGCGGCCAAATCTTCCTTGCACGCCAAGCCGTCGTCGAGCGTGACGGCGCGAAACATTTCCGTTAACCAACGTTAGACAAAGGGAATACAGCTAGCATGACACGACTGAAAGAGACTCACAACGGCGGTGCCGCCTTGCTCGACACGCCGGTTTCACCCTCCGATGAATTTGAGTTGTCGCGGAGGACCTTGGGACCTGTTTCCGATTTGGAGCGGCACTTGCCCGCTGAATGGTGGAAAAGCTTGTTCAACTCGGTCTATTTGAAGACCGATGGGGACGTCGTCGAAAATGATCAAAACACGATCGACGAGATAAACCATTTGCTACGAGTCACGGGTTTGCAAAAGGAGGACCGATTTCTCGACCTATGTTGCGGTCAAGGCCGGCACTGTTTGGAGCTGGCGCGGCTCGGATTTCAAAACGTGGTCGGAGTCGACCGCTCGCGTTATTTGATTCGATTGGCTCGGAGACGGGCCAAACACCAGGGCTTGCGAATCTCATTTCACGAAGGCGACGCCCGTAAATTCCGGTTGAAGGAGCACAATTTCAAAGTCGTCGCGTTGCTCGGAAATTCGTTTGGCTACTTCGACCGGCAAGAGGACGACCTGGCCGTATTGAATTCGGTCAAGCGTTCCCTGCAACCGGGCGGCACCGTCGTGTTGGACGTGACCAACGGCGACTGGATGCGCGTCAACTACGCGCCTCGCAGTTGGGAGTGGATCGACGAAGCCCATTTTGTGTGCCGGGAGCGGTCGCTCGCCTCCGATGGCCAGCGGCTTATTTCGCGTGAAGTCGTGGTGCAAGCCGAGCAGGGGGTGATCGTCGACCAGTTCTACGCCGAGCGGCTCTATTCTCGCGAATCGCTGAACGAACTCTTGTCGCGAGCCGGATTTCAGGAAGTTCAAGAACACGAGCCGATTGCTGCGGACTCCAACCGAAATCAGGACTTGGGGATGATGGCCCAGCGGCTCGTTTTTCCGCGCGGTCTCCCGCTGACGCGCGTCCGCCGAAAAGACGCCGCCCCGCTTATCCAAAGGTCACTGTGATGATGGGGGACCCTCGGTTGCCCGATGCCTGCAAGCGCAACGGACAGTTCAACACGGAGGACTTTGAAACCATCCAAATGTTGCAAGATGCGTTGAGCAAACACGAACAATTCGAGTTCGACTACGTTGACAATCATGCCGAATTGTTTCAGCGGCTAACGTCGAACCCGCCGCAGTTTGTATTGAACTTTTGCGACGAAGGATTGGGAAACGACCCGTTCAAGGAATTGCACCTGCCGGCCATCCTGGAGGCGTTCCACGTTCCGTACAGCGGTTCCGGGCCGTCGACGTTGGGTCTTTGCTTTAACAAGACGTTCGTTCGCTGCATCGCGTCGGCGTTCGACATCCCCGTGCCGCTGGAATCGTACGTGGACCCCGACGATCAATCGGCGACGATCCCGTCCATCCTGCCAGCCCTGGTCAAGCCGAACTACGGCGACAGCAGCGTGGGAATTACGATGGATTCTGTGGTGTCCGCGTCCGAACAGCTCGTGGCACGCGTCGAAAAGATGCGTAACGAGTTTCCGGGGATCGGCTTGTTGGTGCAAGAATTTTTGACCGGCAACGAATACAGCGTCGGCGTGATCGGCAATCCAGGCCAAGGCTATCGGTTCTTGCCCGTGTTGGAGGTGGACTACAGCCAACTCGATCCGGGGCTGCCCAAGATCTTGGGTTACGAATCGAAATGGCTACCCGATACCCCGTATTGGACGCAACTCAGTTTCCACGAATCGACTGCCGATGAAGAAACCGTGCGTCGCCTGTGCGACTACAGTGGCCGGTTGTTCGAGCGGCTTGGTTGCCGCGACTATGCCCGTTTCGACTTTCGCGCCGACGACAGCGGGACGGTCAAGCTGCTGGAGGCCAATCCCAATCCCGGTTGGTGTTGGGACGGTAAGCTCAACATGATGGCCGGTTTCGCCAATTACAGCTATTCAGACTTGCTGCTGATGATCCTCGAAGCCGCTCAAACTCGATGCGCCGTCGGTGGCATCGCCAAGTGAACGATCAGCCTGCCAAGAACGCGACTCGATTTCATTACTCGTTGCTGAAAATCGTCAGTGGTTCGGAACTTTCGCAGCGGCGGCTGCCATATATGCAGGCAAGCAGTCCGGTGGACGGTCCCGTGGTGTGGTTTACGGCCTGTATGCACGGCGACGAGGTGGGCGGGATCGTTGTCGTCCAGGAGGTCTTCAAGCGTTTGCGAAAACGACCGCTGAAGTGCGGACAGGTCCGAGCCTTTCCGTTGATGAATCCACACGGATTCGAAACCGCGGCGCGACAAATCACGCTCAGCAAGGAAGACCTCAACCGTTCGTTTCCCGGGGGCCCCACGGCACGCTGGCCGAACGAATGGCGGCCCGAATTTTCGGGACGATCGTCGATACGCATCCCGCGGTGGTCGTGGATCTGCACAACGATTGGATCCGTTCGATCCCGTATACCGTGGTTGACCCGATCGATTCGTCGACCGCCGAAGCGTTGGCCGATCGAATCGACGACTTGGCAGCGGCAAGTGGCTTCCCCATCGTGATCGAGGAAACGGCGATCGAGCGCACGTTGACGCATAGCTTGGTCGCTCGCCAAATCCCGGCGCTGACTATCGAATTGGCCGAAGCCTACGTCGTCAACGAAGTCTACGTCCAACTGGGGATCCGAAGCTGCTTCGCCATTCTCGAACACTTGAACATGGTCGACCGAGGCGAACCGTTCAGGTTTGAACTGCCATCCAATGTAGAAGGCATCCGTTTCCGGTATTCGAACAAGCCGTTTTCCTCGACCAGCGGAATCATCCGGTTCTTGGCCACACCTGGCGCCGTGGTTCAACAGGGCCAGCCCATGGCCAAGGTCTACAACGCCTTTGGTCGTTTGCAGGAGACATTGGTCGCTGCCGACGAAGCCTTGGTGCTCGGCCACACCGACTCTTCGGTCGCGTATCCCGGTGCGCCGGTGTTTGCCTTGGCCGTGAAGGAAAAATAAGAAACCTGGCGGATGCCAGGTTTCTAGTTGATTCCACCAGATCGATGGTACTCGACGGTTCTAGCGGCGTCGCGCTCCAACAACCAATCCCAAGCAAGCCAACGCCAGTGCCGATGCTAACGCCGGTTCCGGTACGCCGAGATAAGGTTATGGTTTCTTGACGATCGATGGTTTCCACGATGGAATGTGCGGCTCCAAAAAAGCGCAGTGTTTGACCACTGCGCCGCTTCATTTTCAGTTGGACAACGGTAGGCGAGTCCGTTAGTTCGATGTGCGCCGACGTCGGACAAAAATGCTCATGAATCCTACGAAAGCCAGCGCCATCGCCGATCCGGGTTCGGGGACGCCGAGCGCCTGGGTGAAAGTGGTAGCGACAATCAAATTGTCCACGGCAATCGACTCGCCGACCGACGAAGTTGATTCGCGGAAATAGAACGCCGTCACATCGTTGAAGTCCGAAGCAGAAACGATATTGGTCGACATTTCATCAACCGGATTGACCCAAAGCGTAGCAATACCGGTGTCGCGGTTGTAGCCAATGACCGCGCGATAGTTGACTCCATACGTCAGGTCTGTCGCCCAAGTTTGGTCAGCCGTCGCCGTGGCGCCGATTCCGACCGTAAAGTCGCCAGCTCCGACCGCGGCCGTGACATCCATACGAGCTGTGAAATCTGACGTCCCATTACCGAAGTGAGCGAAATACTCATAGTCGCCGCCTCCAGCCGGTGCAGGTGCCGTGACGGAAAAGTCGAAACCGGCGAAGATCGAACCACTGGTCAAAGTGGTTCCTGTCAGCCGATTGACGTCCTCAGTATTCGATGTCGAAACACCTAACACGCCGCTGGTGACAAGCATCTGTCCCGCAGTGCCGCTGTGGGTCGTCCAATCCGATGATACGGTCGTCAAAGCGCCGTTCGGATAGCTGAATGTCTCATTAAACAAGATGTCGGCCCGTACAACAGAAAGGGGGGCAAGGGCCAGAAATAGAAAACAACAAAAGCCTTTCATCACAAAACCTCCAAAGCTGGGTCTACTTCAACCGCAAACTGAATCAATCTCAGTTTGACAAACCCAGCATCTTACTTAAGATTTCGTAAGGTTGAAGGGCTGATGCAGGAGGTCTCGGCCTTTTTAACGTTCTTTTAACTTAACCGCCTTGCCGACGCGATCTCGAAGATAATAGAGCTTCGCGCGGCAGACAGCGCCAGAACGTTTGACGTCGACTTTGGCGATTTTCGGCGAGTGGACGGGGAATTTCCGCTCGACGCCTTGCCCCGCGACGATTCGTCGCACGGTGAACATCTCTCGAGACCCACCGCCGCTACGGGCGATCACCGTGCCGCTGAAGATCTGGGTCCGAGTCTTCTCACCTTCCATGATCAGACAATGGACGTCGACGGTATCGCCGATTTCAAATTCCGGCGCCTCTGATTTGATCGCCGTTTGCTCGACGCGCTGCATGAGTTCTTGTGTCATTGTGTTGGTCCCTTTAATCAAAATGCTAATTACTCAAAATGCTAAATGTTAATTCGATGCAGCATCGTCGGCTCGTCAAACATGAAAGCGCCGCACTAGCAGCCCGTTGAAAAATATAGCGGAACGGCGCAAGCCGTCCGGTTGCATTGACATCCGCATAGTGAATTACCGGGCGGCTTGCGCCGCTCCGCTTCAATAAACACTTGTGCATACATTTTTCAAAAGGTCGCAAGAGCTGCTGGTTGCCGGTCAGGGACTGACCGACCTACAATAACCGCGTCGGTCAGGGACTGACCGACCTACAGTGAACCGAACTACAGTAAATCGCGACGCACGCATCGAGTTTTCTCCAGGCTTTGTCGACGTCTCCATTGTTCGATTTCCAGGTGATTTCCGCTTAGCAGAATCTCCGGGACGGTGAGTCCCCGGAATTCCCGGGGGCGCGTGTACTGTGGATATTCCAACAAGCGGTTTCCGCGGGAGAACGAATCGTCCCAACTACTCTGTTCGTCACCCAACACGCCGGGAATCATACGACTGATTCCGTCGATCATCACCAGCGCGGCGACTTCACCTCCGCTCAATACAAAATCTCCCACCGAAACTTCTTCGGGTTGCAGGATGTCAATCACCCGCTGATCGAAGCCCTCGTAGCGTCCGCACAGCAGCATCAGCCGTGGCAGCTTGGCGAGTCGTTCGATCATCGGTTGATCCAGCCGGCGGCCTTGCGGACTCAGCAGGATTCGATGCGCGGTTGGCGACGCCATGGCCTCGACCGCTTCGGCGGCCGCGACAACCGGTTCGACCATGAGGATCATCCCCGGGCCGCCTCCGAAAGGCCGATCGTCGACTTTGTGGTGTCGGTCGGTCGACCAGTTCCGGATGTCGTGGACGGCGATTTCAATCAAGTCTTGCGCGATCGCCTTGCACAGGATGCTTTGACTCAAATATCCCGGAAATATCTGGGGGAACAAAGTCAAAACGTCGATCCGCATTGTCTATTCATTATTCTCCGAAGCTGCGCTGTCAGTTTGTGATTCAGCGGAGGCGGCCGCAGCCGATCCCGAATCGCTCGAATCGTTGTCCGACTGCTCGCCTTCAGTGGTCGCCTCCGAAGCGGCTTGTGCGGCGACCTCGGCCTCGGCTTCAGCATCTGCAGCGGCAATGGCTGCGGCCTCTTCTTCCTTCCGTTTTGCTGCGGCCTCTTCGCGTCGTTTGTTTTCGGCGATCGCAGCCAGCCGAGCGGCCTCTTGGGCCTTGGTAATCGCGTTGGACTTTCGCGCTGCCATTCGATTGAGCGCTTGCTGTTGGGCGTCAAGATGCGTCCCATCCTTGCCGTATTTTTTGATCAGCACGCTGACTTTTGGCGAAGCCTTGGCGCCGACTCCCAGCCAATATGCGACCCGTTCGCCATTGAGCACGACGCGGGCATCGGTCTCCGGCACGGTGGGGTCGTAACTCCCCAGTTCTTCGATCACTCGGCCATCCCGCGGCGCCCGTACATCGGTGGCGCAGATGCGGAAGAAGGAACGGTTTTTGCGTCCCAATCGTTTCATTCGTATTTTCACGGACACGTCGGACTACTCCTGAAAGGTATCGTTTGGGTTTGCTTCGTGTTTACCACGACCGCGTTGTTCTCGGCGTTTTTGCCGCAGAAACTTTTCGCGTTGTTTCTTTAGTTTATCGCGTTCCTTGGCAGTCAACCGTTTGCCGGTCCCCTTCTTGGTCTTGGGACCATGCCGGGAAGGGTCGAGCATTTGTTCCTTGAAGTCTTCCATCATCTGCATCCGTTCATTCCCACTTTTGCCAGCCAACCCGGTCATCATCGGCTTCATGGTCTCGAATTGTTTGATCAAGTCGTTGACCAATTGCGGTGGGACACCGGCACCGGCGGCAATCCGGCGACGACGGCTGACCTCGACCACTTTGGGGTTCTTTCGTTCGCCGGGAGTCATGGAATCGATGATGCCCACCATCCGGCGAACTTCCTTGGACGTGTCCGCATTGTTCATCATCTCGCGCATTTGACCCATGCCCGGCAGCAAGCTCAACATTTTTTGCATCAATCCCGGCCGCGCAAACTTCTCCATCTGGTCGCGGAAATCGTCCAGCGTGAATTGCCCCTTTTCCAATTGCTCTTGCAACCGCTGCTGTTCTTTGGCGTCGACCAGGCTTTGCGCCTGGTCAACCAAGGCGACGATGTCACCCATGCCGAGAATCCGACTCGACATGCCCTCAGGACGGAAGGGCTCCAATGCATCGAGATGTTCGCCCGTCCCGATGAATTTGATCGGTACGCCGGTGACGTGCTTGACCGACAACAGCGCCCCACCGCGGGCGTCCCCGTCGAGCTTGGTCATGATCACGCCGTTGAGTTCCAATGCCTCGTGGAACGCCTTCGCGCTCTTGACGGCGTCCTGGCCGGTCATGCCATCGACCACCAACAAGACTTCATGCGGTTGGACCTGGCGATCGATCTCGCGCAGCTGCTCCATCAAGACTTCATCGATGGCTAACCGACCCGCCGTGTCGAGAATGACGACCCGATTCTTTTGTTGTTGAGCTTGGGCGATGGCGCGCTGGCAAACCGCCACGGGATCCGTTTGCCCTGGCTCGCTATACACCGGAACGTCCAACTGACGGCCGATGACGTGCAATTGCTCGATCGCGGCGGGCCGCTGTAGATCCGCCGCAACCAACAAGGGTTTGATTTGGTGTCGGCTTAGCAACATCGCCAGCTTGCCGCAGGTCGTCGTCTTGCCCGAACCTTGCAGCCCGCACATCATGATCACGTTGACGTCGCGGGTGAGCGGCAACTCGTGGCTGACCGGTCCCAACAAATTGATCAGTTCGCGGTGGACAATTCCTACGAGTTGTTCGTGTGGCTTCAGCGCCAACAGGACCTTCTCGCCCAGTGCCTCCTCGGTCACCCGGTCCATGAAGTCCTTGACGACGTCGTAACTAACGTCCGCTTCCAATAGCGATTGCTCCACCATCCGCAAGCCATCGCGCATGTTGGCCTCGGTCAACCTGCCCTTGCCGCGCAGGGACTTGAAAGCCGCTTGCAAACCTTCTTGGAGCGATTCAAACATGACGAATCAACGAACGAATAAGCAGTCGGCGGGACAACCTGGGAGCGCAAACCAAACGCCGACCGATCAAATGTGCCAAATGACGGTCCTAACGAGCCATGTGGAAACCAAGCATTGTAGCCAAACCACCAGCGACGTGCAAAGGCACCGCATTGGCAGGTAGTGCGGTCATCAGCGGTAGGTCGGTCATTTCCTGACCGGCGAGTGACGGCCAAGGACGGCCGTCCGACAGGGCGTTTCCCGACTACCCACAGACAAGCAGTCGCCGCAGCCAATTGATTGAGTGGTTGCCGAATCGTCGCTAGAATAGTTGGCTTTGCCGGTAGACTCCACAGCTCATGGCGACACCGACTTTCTCCGACGAAGAACTCGAAGCGTATTTGGACGAGGCGCTGGATGGCGAACAAGCCCGACGGATCGAGTTGTCGATGCGCAGCGACGCCACGTTGGTCGCCCGCTTGTCGCAGATCAACCGACGGAGGGACGCCGGCGTGCACACCCTCGGAGAAATCTGGCGGACCCACCAGATCGGCGTCCCCGACGCGACTCTACTCGGCCAATATTTGCTAGGAGTTTTGCCGCCGGAGCAAAAGGAATACATCGATTTTCGCATCAAGATCCTGAAGTGCCCCTACACCCTCGCCGCGCTGAAGGATCTTCGGCAACAGCAAGACGAATCGGACGAGCGGATTGCGTCTCGCCGCAAGAAGTATTTCCATTCCAGCGCCGGACTGTTGAAGAAAAAGCCCAAACCGCGCTCGTAGCCGCCAAAGCCCGTTGAAAAAAGGGTATTGTCATCCGCGCGAAGCCTGTCTCAAGCGAAGGGCGACGGCGGGGATTTGCGGCGAAGTCATTTTGCGTGCGATCCTAACCCTCGCGCTTCAGTTCCTGCTTCCAGGATTCGATGGTTTGCAAGGCCCGTAGCGGCGTTTCGCGATTTGTGTCGAAGCGCTGAATCTTGTCAAGCAATGGATGGGGGGCGTAGTCGAACAGAGTAAGTTGAATTTGCGTGTTTGATTTTTTGACGGCGCCGTTCAGGGCTTCGGCTGCAGCATTGGCGTCTTGTTCCGTTTCCAGCTTATCCAGAATCTGTTCGGCTCGGTTCTGCACCCAGGAAGGAATACCGGCTAACCGGGCGACGTGAATGCCCCAACTTTTGTTGGTTGCGCCGGGAACAATCTTATGCAAGAAGACGATTTCATCGTTCCACTCGCGGATGGCGACATTATAGTTTCGCACTCCTTCCAGCGATTTCTCCAACTCTGTCAGTTCGTGATAGTGTGTGGCGAACAGGGTGCGGCAGCCGACCTGATCGTGCAGATACTCGACCATCGCCCACGCCAGTGAGACGCCATCGTAGGTGCTGGTGCCGCGCCCGATTTCGTCGAGAATGACCAGGCTGCGCGAGGTTGCCGTGTTGAGAATCCTTGCCGATTCGGTCATCTCGACCATGAACGTGCTTTGCCCGCGGGTCAGTTCGTCGCTGGCGCCCACTCGGGCAAAGATCCGGTCGGCGAGGCCGATCGTACATTCGGTAGCCGGCACGAAACTGCCCGCTTGTGCCATCAGCACAATCAGCGCCACTTGGCGAATGTACGTGCTCTTGCCCGACATATTGGGACCCGTAATCAACTGTATCCAGCCGTGTTCATCGTCCAGGTCGGTATCGTTGGGGACGAATGAGCCCATCGATTCGAGAATATCGAGCACGGGATGGCGGCCCCCACGAATCGTCAACTGCGGATCGTCGGTCATCGCGGGACGGCAGTAGTTCTGCCGATGTGCCAAGTCCGCCAGGCCACACAGCACGTCCAACGTCGCCAAGATTTCAGCGTTTTGCTTGAGGACGTTCGCCGCCGCTTGGACTCCGGATCGAAGTTGGCAAAAAAGGTCAAACTCGAGTCTGTCGAGCGTTTTCATCGGCCGCCAAAACCTTTTCTTCGTATTCTTTAAGTTCCGGCGTGATAAATCGTTCGGCGTTCTTGAGCGTCTGCTTGCGAATGAAGTTCGCCGGAAGCTTGTCGCGATGTGCGTTGGTCGCTTCGATGTAATAGCCAAAGACTTTGTTGAATCCGACTTTGATGCTCGCGATCCCGGTCTCCTGCTGAATTCGCTGTTGATATTCGGCGATCCATTGTTTGCCGCCGGCCGCCAAGTCACGCAATTCGTCGAGCTGTGGGTGGTAGCCCGTATTGAAGATGTCGCCGTCTCGAATCGACAACGGCGGATTGGGGGACAAAGCCGTCTGCAACTCGCTCCGCAGTGCCTCTACTAGTTCAAGTCGCCGGTGGAGGTCGGCCAACAACGGACTCTGACAAGTTGCCGTTCGAGTTTTGACGGTGGGGAGCGCCGCCAGCGTCTTGCCGATTCCCAGCAAATCCCGAGGAGTCGCTCGTTCAGTAATCACCCGCGCCAGCAATCGCTCCAAATCGGCGACCTCGCCCAGCGTTGCGCAACTCGCTGCGCAGGGCAGCCTGCACCAGCAATTCGGCGATCGCATCATGGCGCGATCGAATCAGATCCAGGTCGACCGCCGCCTGTGCCAACCACAGGCCGAGTTTTCGCGACCCCATCGACGTGACAGAACGGTCGATGACGCTCAGTAACGAGCCGGTACGCGAGTTGTCTCGGATCGTCCGCGTAATTTCTAACGACCGCCAAGTGGCCCGATCCACTTCCAACGTCCTGCCGGAATGGCACGGAATCAATCGGTCGACGTGGTCCAACGACGATTTTTGGGTCTCTCTCAAATACTCTAGAATGCCGCCGGCTGCCCGCAGCGCCCACGAATCCGATTCCTCAAATCCAAATCCAGCCAGCGTGGCGGTCCCAAACTGTTTTTCCAAGGCCGAAATCGACCGGTCCAGAGCCGTCGTCCAGGCCGCGCGTGGAGTTACCATCCAAGCGTCGTTCGCCAACAACCGCTGCCAGGCCGAATTCTCCACGCACAGCACCTCCCGTGGCGCGATTCGGCTCAACTGATCCAGGGCGCTCGACCCCGGAATCTGTACGGCAAAGAACACCCCCGTGCTCAACTCGATCCAGGCGATTCCAATCAAATTGTCGTCGGCATCGTGCCGCCCTGCCGGGTCGTCCGAGACAATCATCGCCAGGTAATTGGTCGATTTCGGATCCAACAAAGCGTCTTCGGTCAGCGTTCCGGGGGTTACGACGCGCGTTACCTCTCGTTTGACAATCCCTTTGGCGGTCTTGGGATCCTCGACTTGTTCACAGATCGCGACCCGAAATCCGGCGTTGATCAACTTTCCCAGGTAGCTGTCGAGTTGGTGATAAGGAAAACCAGCCATCGGGACCGCCGCTTCCGATTTGTCGCGACTGGTCAGGGTAAGCCCGAGGACCTTGGAGACGGTCTCGGCGTCCTTGTAGAACAACTCGTAAAAGTCTCCCATGCGAAACAGCAGCAGCGCGTCGCCGCAGGCGTTTTTGGCCTCATTGTATTGTCGCATCATTGGGGTCGAGTTCATGCGACCATGTTATCACTTGGCGAATTGTGGTTCGAGTCCCGCGTATCGAAAACGGCCTGCTAGATAGGTTGATACCGAGGACGGTTGAAACGCCTGCTCGACGACAAACGACGTGTGGATTGATTGGTCCGACACGCGATTCGGCGCTTACCCAAACGAAACGCTTTGGCGGTTCGTGCCGGATGTGCAGATTGGGTTGAGTCGTTGGCGACGAATGCTGCGTTTTGACATTAGGGCGATGACAAAGCATCTTGTCGCGACGGTGGTTTGAAAGATGAGGGATTTGCGAGCTATTTGAACTCTGACAGCTTGCGCAAAAAATTGGGGAATTCCGCCACGCAAAGGCCGAATGCAGTTGATGCAGTGTGTCGTCTGAAAACAACGGCGCGTGTGAGATTCGGGTGGAAAACCGTGCGAACTGACAACTTCGAAACAATCCCCCCGCGTCCAACGACCTTGAAGAAAATCCAGTTAAATCCGAACTGAACCATTGAGAATTACGTAAAAATGCATATATTGAAAACAACTCTCTTGGGACTTTGGAAACGGACAATTTCGAGAATTGCTCAAGGTCGATTGAGTGGTCCCTTACCGTCTAGCCTCGTACGGAGAAGTTGTTTCCACGACCCCGCCTGCCGCCGGACTTCACCTCGAATCCTGTTGGGGTGAATCCTGTTCTAGTCGCGTTTCCTAGGTGCCGTCCCGTTGAGCCATCCCTTGCCAGACTAACTGGGCCAGACTAACTGGCGAATTTTCGAACGAATCAATCACGTAGCGTTTCGTCATTGGAGAAACTTGTGGAAGCCTTGCCCTCGCCCAATCAGCCCGTCATTCCCTGGGTTAATGCGCTGCCCGGCTGAACCGGCCAAGTTCGACTTTTGGGGATTGTTGAGTCGCCGCAAGTGGTTGTTGCTACTTGGCTTGGTCACAGGCCTCGGACTGGGGTATCTCTATTTCGCGAATGCCGAGGAGCGCTGGGAAAGTCGGGCGATCGTTCGCATTCACCCCAAGAACCAAACTGCATTGTTCATGAATTCGGTCATTCCCGAAAACTCGCTTCTACGCCACGACAAAGACATCGCCAGTGAAAGGACCATTCGCCGTTGTTTTGCCGACCCGGCGAACGAATCGCTTAAGAATTTGGAAATATTCAACGGAATGACCGACGAAGAACGGGTCAAATACATCCTGGACGGCAATCTGCTGGTAACTCAAGACCGTGAGGATCCTGAGGTATTCGACCTCTCGTTCTACGCTGACCAACAAAACGACGTCCGCGTGATGCTCAACGCGGTCATCGAAACGTACATCAAGATGACTGAGGAGACGATCGACCAAGATACGCAAAAGATCGCCGAAGACATCAAGCTCATCGGCGTGCATTTCCAGGAATACATTGACAAACAGGAAACCCAAAAGCAAAAAATCGAGGCCTCGCTTGATAAAGAACAATTGACCCCGGTACCTGTCGCACCGGGCAACGTTACCTTGCATGCCCAGCAACTCGCGGTGCTATACAACACCTATCAAGATACCAGAACCAAAAAGTTGGATGTGGCCTCCAGAATCAAATCCATCTACGAAAATCTGACTGCGTTTTCCGACGCCACTTCCGGCCCGGCGGCTCAGGGCGCTTTGGCGATGTCCACCGCGGCACTCGACCAAATGGACTTGGGAAATCTTAAACTCAGTGGTGATCGGTCAATTAACAATTTGCGAGGCGAACCGCTGAGCGCACCACCTCCGGCCCTGCAAGTTCCCAATCAGCCTGCCAACAACGGGCCGGGCGGTGTGGCAAATAGTGGAACCATCCCTCAGTCCCCGGGCATTCAACAAATCAATGCTCCGCAAACCAAGGAAGCGATGGGGTCGATCAAAACGGCCATGGAGTTATTTGAAAGGGCGGACGAGGGACCGGATTTGGTGCCTGGATACCTTCAGCGAATCAACGCGATACTCCAATCCGAAGGCGATAAGAATCCCCGAGTTCAAAGCGTGGTGCTTGCGCTGACGTCGACTGGCGAAATGAGTTACATCAAACGCGTTAGCGGACTGCAGGAGGATGCTGCACTTCGGACCCAAATGACCAAGACCACCTTCACGAATCAACTGAAGATCCGGCTCGCCGACTTGAGTAACACGCGTGACCAACTCATGCGACTGAGGGGACCGAATCACCCTGATGTCACGATGATTGACAAGCAAATCGAGTTTAACGAACAAATGTTGGCCAGCGCCACCGAGTACGACAAGTTGATTGATGAGACAAAAACGGTCGAGGAATACTCAGATGCTCAACGCTTGAGTGCTTTCGTCGACGAATTGTCTCGACAATATGTGCAACTCTCGTCGCAATTGCCCTCGCTGCGAGATCAATTCAACGATCACTACGCCAAGGCCCAATTTGTCGCCCGCGCCAGCCGCGAGATCGATGACATTGGCAAGGAAATTGATGGCTTCAAGTCGCTCCAAAACGACATGCGGTCGGCACTGGCCCAAGTCAACATGGGCTACATGGACGTCAATACCAACAGTCCGCTCACCGTCAAGCCCAACGAAGGCTATGTCTTTAATGAGCTTGATCCGCCGTCGACCGGCGAACTGGTTTGGCCGAACCTGCCCATCGTGCTTGTTCTCGGCAGCTTCTTAGGTCTATTGTTTGGATTCGGTTTGGGATACGTGGTCGACCTGGCCGACAAGACCTTCCACAACCCGGACGAAATCATGAAGCAATTGAGCGTTCCGTTGATTGGTCACATCCCCGTCATTCAACGCTCCAAGCGGCATGTGATCGAGAATTCGTACATCGATCCCGTCGTCTGCACGTATCATCGTCCCAAGTCACAATCGTCCGAAGCATTCAGAGCGATTCGCACGGCTCTGTTCTTCAGCACTCAGGATTCACCGCACTCGGTGATCCAAATTACCAGCCCGACGCCGGGTGATGGAAAATCGACGATTGTCGCCAACCTGGCGGTGGCCATCGCGCAATCCGGCAAGCGAGTCTTGCTGTTGGATGCGGACATGCGGCGGCCAACGATCCACCACGCTTTTGGAATCAAAGCGGGTGAAGGGTTCTCACAGGCCCTTCTCAATGAGATTCAATGGCCTTCGGCGGTGTACGAATGCGAGGAAATCCCCGGCTTGTCGATCTTGCCATGCGGTACCAAGCCGAGCAACCCGGCTGAGATTCTGAGTTCTCCTCGCGTCAAAGAGTTGATCGACGAAATGCGAAACAGTTATGACTACGTGATCATCGATACGCCGCCAGTCTTGGCCGTCACGGATCCTTGCCCCGTTGCCGCTCGCGTCGATGGCGTCATCCTCACACTTCGCATCAAGAAAAACGTCAAGATCAGCTCGGACCGTGCGACGGAGATCTTACATAGCGTCGGGGCCAAGATTTTTGGTGTCGTGGTCAACGGCGTCGGCGCCCAGTCGGGCTACGGCGCCCATTACAGCTACGGCGCCTATCGAGCCGGCTACCAATACAACGGTTACGGCTACGGCTACGGCTATGGCTATGGATACAGCAACGGCAAATACACCGAAGACGATCGTCCAACCCGGGTACAGCCGCCGCGCGGTATCGAATCGCGGGTCGGCGACCAGGTTTGACACGGCCATAGTCGGTTATCGTTTGACTTGCACATTGATTGGCTTACCACAGGCTCGCGGATTCCGTGAGCCTTTTTTCGTTGACTTGCGGTTATCGACCGGCGTGACAGCCTGATATCGTTGACTGCCAGCAGTCGGGTCGCCGAAATCGCTGTTTGTCCGTTTGTCGAAAACTGGTAGTCTCCGCCGGATTTGGTCGCCTGGCGGTCGATGCACGGGAATCGCGTTGTCTGCGGGCATGTTCGGGTCTGATTTCAACTTGCGTCCATCGTGTGATTAAATGAAATCTCGCTTCGTGTCGTTCGAAAGCCTGGCGATTGTGTCCTGGATGCTGATGATATGTGTGATGACGCTTGGCTGTGCCAAAGGACCGCTGTGGCGTACAGGGTATATCGCTCCTTGGGCGCTTAAGAAGTGGTCGGAAGAAGAGCGAATAGCTCCCACGCTGTTTTCCCGGCGAGAGGATTTGCGGGCGTCCGTGGCGGCGGTCAAGGGTGGCAGACCGACGGATCGAGATCACATCGCCCAAAAACTAGCACAAATGGTCGACACTGAACCGGTCCTCTTATTGCGAATTGAAGCGGTCAAACTCCTTGGGGAACTCGATTCTCCGGTCGCCGAGAGCAGCCTTTTGAAGGCCTCCAAGGACTCCAACGCCGATGTCCGCCTGGCGGCCGTGCATGCTTGCGGCGCCAAAGCCAATCCGGCGGCATTGCATGTCCTTCAAGAAGTGGTGGGAGCCGACACGGACATCGACGTTCGGCTGGCCGCGACCCGCGAGCTTCGGAACTTCCGGGGACCGGGCGCCGTCCAGGCATTGGCCTTGGCGATCGAGGATTCGGACCCGGCGCTGCAGGTTCGCGCCGTGGACTCTTTAGCCGTGGTGACCGGCCAAAAATTCGGAGGAGATATTCAGGCTTGGCGTCAGTTCGTCAAAAGCGAACTGCCGACTCCGTCGACCGAACCCTCGTCGACCGTTCGTACGGCTTCCGGAACGGACTCCGAGCTGGGCGTCCATTAGCAGACCGTTGAAAAAGGATTCGTCGAGCGGTTGGCGGCAACATTGCATCGACGCGTGTTTTTCCAATTGCGACTTGTCGATGTCTCCAGATCGATTTACATTCTAGGCGTTGTCTCCGCACACACTTGGGAAAACGTCCAGCTGGCCAGCATCCAATAAAGCCTGGATGGATGGCACCCGCTTCCCAATTGCTTGCGTTCTGGGAGTCGCCGGTTCTTCATTGAGAGTGCCGATCGTGTCATGGACCGACGCGCTGGACACCGATAGTGAAGTCGTCGAGTTTCTCGTCCGCGGAACGTTGAATGAAATCGTGTTCGAATGAATTTGATCCCTACCACAGACGTTTTTCTGCAATTCGTGGAAGCGGCGGTGCAACTGTGTCAAGGATCGAATCTTGACGCCGTGATGTTACTAATCGACGACGGTCCGATCGCGGCGGCATTCGAAGACGAAGCGCGATTGCAATGGTTATTGGCGCGAAAGGACGACGTGGCGATTGTCCTGGTAGCTCATGCTGAACCGCTGTTGCAACGGGCGGTTGAGGTGACCCTGCCACACATTAAGATGGACAATCCCGAAGCGACGGTCCAGGACCGGTTGACTCAGGCGATTCTGGACGGCGTTGCGGCGGAGTTGCTCCGGCCAGGCGCCAACATCGTCGCCGTCTACAGCAGCTTTGACGTCGATCAACTCGATTCGATCAGTTCGATCAAGCTGACCGAGCACTTGGGCAGGCTGACCGCTCGTGACTTACAACGATTGGAGACCAAGGTCCCTCTCGATACGTTGAAAATCGTCGTCGATTTGGCGGTCGAGATTGGCCGCGAAGGGCGTGAGGGCAAGCCGGTCGGAACCATGATGGTCGTCGGAGATCATCGGCGGGTCCTGGCCCAAAGCCGCTTGGCGGGATTCGATCCCATGAAAGGTTATGTCCGCCGCGAACGCAATCTGGTCGATCCACGCGTCCGCGAAGGACTCAAGGAAATCGCGCAGCTGGACGGCGCGTTCATCATTGCCGCCGACGGGACCGTGGAATCTTGCTGTCGGATTATCGACACCGCGCCGGTTGAATTGACGATCACCACGGGGCTGGGCACGCGACACTACGTCGGTGCGGCGATCAGCAAGAACACCGAGGCGATCGCCGTCGTCGTCAGCGAATCGAGCGGCACGGTGCGCATCTTCCAAAACGGTGAAGTGGTCCTGCGGATCGAACCGCTACGCCGCGCCATGAAATGGAAAGACGTCCAGCGCAAGCCGACTGTTGTTGACGCGGCGAGCGTCAAGGCGGTCCTCAAAAAGTCCAAGTAGCCGCGAGGCTCTTCGGGCCTACCAAGGCATCCAATTGCAGAGTTGGTACCCTTGGCACAATCCAACGTCGGAGGCGGCGCAGGTTTTGTTTTTCTTGTTGTTTATGCGATTCCCAGGTATTCTATAAATTACACTAGCACGGCGGCATTGGACCCACTGCCTCCCCCCCAGTCGTGCACTAGTTTAAGAGTTCGACGGCGATCTTCGTTGTCGTTGGTTGGATAAGGACGCCCCACCTACCTCGAATGGCGCCATGACATACTCCGACCGGCCGCCCTCGCCAAGCTCACCCAGGAACTGCAAGTTATGCCTCAGCATCGTCGTGTATCGTCGTTAGCGTCCATGATCTCGCGCAATTCGCCGCCGCCGCGAAGCCTTCCGCCCTTGGGACACTGACCGATTGGCGCTGGAAGCATTGGAGCCGCGGATCCTGCTTTCGGGCAACGTCGATGTCAAGATTTTCGGTGGAAACGTCTATCTTTTGGGTGACCGACAGGCCAATAACGTGATCGTCAGCGTCGAGGCCGGCAACATCGTTGTGACGGGTAACGACGGAACGACGATTAACGGATCGGCTGATCCGTTTGCGTTACGCGCTGGTTCCACCGAAATCGGCGGCAATTTGCGCGTCGCCTTGGGAAACGGCGACGACATCTTCGTCATGCGCGGGGGGATTCAAGTTGACCGCAACCTGTTTATCCATGCCGGATCCGGAAACGATCAGATTGGAATCGATGACGTCCATGTGTTGAAAAACAGCTACGTGTCAACCGCCGGCGGCGACGACAGTGTGGCCGTTTCGAACTCCAATGTTGATGGAAGCTTGTCGGTCGATTTGTCTTCCGGCGACGATACGCTGGCGGCCCGGTCGACCGCGGTGGGCAACGACTTGAGAATTCGGGCTCGAGGTGGCGACGATACGTTGACGGTTGACCAATCGACGATCGACGATCGGTTAGTTGCGATCACCGGTTCGGGACCCGATACGGTGTCGATGACCCATTCAACGATTCGCAACGACGCCGTGTTGATCGGCGGGCGCGGAAGCAAATTCGTTTCCATCGCGGATTCGACGATCGGCGACAATGCCGTGATCGTAACCTCGCGCAACAGCGACTCGATCCAGTTGACCGGCAGTACGACGATCGGCGGCAACTTGATTGGCGTTTCAGGAGCGAGCGCCGATCAGTTGCAAATCGACTCGACCGTCGCGATCTCGGGGAAAACAATTCGCGCGGGCGCCGAATCCGATCAGGTTCCAGCGAGCGTCGTCGACGCGCGGCTCAACGACCCGCAAACCGGGGCAATTGCCAAGGCAAACGCGGCATTTGCCGTCTTTGGCGCTCCGGTATCGTTGGCGATCGATCCGATCAACCTCTCGAACTCGGACTTGACCGAATCCCGGCCGAATGACTTCTTCAGCCGCGATTCGCAATTCACGATTAGCGGCCAAACCGCTCCGAATACAACCATCGAGGTGGCTCGGGACGGCGATCACGTGTTCGACGATGGAAGTACCCAAGCCGACGCGGACGGGAATTTCAGCGTCGTCGTCACGCTGCTCAACAACGCCGCCAACCACGGTGAAAATCAATTGGTTGTGCGCGCAGCAGCGATCAAGCGTCGGCGAATACGGTCACCGTTTCGGTTCACTATGCCGTGGGGACCGTCGTCCGCATGGAGACGAGCCTCGGTTTCTTTGACATCGAGTTGCTCGACGACGATGCGCCGATTTCAACGGCGAACTTCCTGAACTACCTGGCGCGCTACGATTCGACCATCATCCACCGCTCGGTCCGAGAAGGCATTGACGTCATTCAAGGGGGCGGCTTCGTCGTCGATCAGATCAGTTCCGAAATCACGGCGGTTGCCACCGACAGTCCGATCGTCAACGAGTTTGACCCGGCGCGACTCAACATCCGCGGCTCGATTTCGATGGCCCGGACCAGCGACCCGGACAGCGCGACCAGTCAGTGGTTTATCAACGTCAACGACAACGCATCGCTCGACGCGACGGGCAACCAATATGCCGTGTTCGGTTACGTTATCGGCGAGGGAATCCAAATCGTCGACGACATCGCCAGTATTGCCATCTATGACGTGGCGACGCTGACGGGCGAGTCCGCCTTGAACGAAGTTCCGTTGCAAGGGTATACGGAATTCTCCAACTCGATCGCCGGGACCGTTTCCATAAACGAAGGTTCGGCGACCGTTATCGGTTTGGGAACGAGCTTTAGGTCCGACATCCCTGGCGACTCAAGAATTCAAATCGGCGGAGTCTCGTACGACGTCGCCGTGGTTAGTTCGGATACCGAATTAACGCTGACCACCGGCGCTCAAACCACGCTGGCAAATGTTGCCGCGCAGGTCAATGCGGTCCCCATTTCCACGCAATACATCGTCATCGACAGGGTGTCCGACGTCATCGGCACCCCGCAAGTCAGCTTGGTCGCTACGACCACGGCGCTTGACGAGAATTCCGATACGACCGATTCCATCAAAGTCGCCGACATACTCGTCAATGACAACGGTTCGCCGGGAACAAACACGCTGACGTTGTCGGGACCCGACGCCAGCCACTTCACGATTGTCAACGATTCCGAATTGCACCTCAAAGCGGGTGAGACGCTGGATTTCGAAACCAACTCACAATACACAGTGATCGTCAACGTCGACGATGACGTCAGCGCCGGTACTCCGGATGGTTCGGCAACGTTTGTACTGTCGATCAACGATTTGAACGAAGCACCGACCGCGATCACATTGGGGAATCCGGTCACGGAATTGGCTGAAAATGCCAATACGGCCGGGGATATCACGTTGGCTTCGATTGTCGTGACCGACGACGCCCTAGGCGACAATCAACTGAGCTTGTCGGGACCTGATGCGGCGCTGCTGCAGATAAAAAACGGCCAACTGGTGCTGCCTGCCGGAACGATCTTGGACTTTGAAACGAAGTCGACGTACCAGGTCACCGTCTTGGTGGACGATCCCAACGTCGGTTCGACCCCCGATGCGAGCGTCGAGTACACTCTGACGATCACCGACACGAACGACCCTCCGACGATCATGCTCAGCAACATCGTTTCCGAACTACCCGAAGATACGAATACTTCGGCTCCCATAAAACTAGCGGATATTGTCGTCATCGATGACGCACAAGGCAGTAACACGACCAGCCTCGCCGGGGACGATGCCGCATTTTTTGAGATCGTGGGATCCGAGCTGTTTCTCAAAGCGGGCGTGACTCTGGATTTCGAAACAAAATCGAGTTATTCGATCGTCGTCCAGGTCGACGATTTGGATATAGTTGGGTCGCCAGACGATTCGGTAGTCTATATGCTTACCATTACCGACGTCTTGGAACCGTGATGGCGCTCGGTGGCTGACAGTCGCCCGAATCCTAACCGCCTGTTGAAAATATGTGCAGCAGTGCTTAATTGAAGCGTAGCGGCGCAAGTCGCCCGGTAGGTCGTCGCGTGGATGCCAATGTAACCGGACGGCTTGCGCCTGTTGAAAATAAGTGCAGCAGTGCTTAATTGAAGCGGAGCGGCGCAAGTCGCCCGGTAGGTCGTCGCGTGGACGTCAATGTAACCGGACGGCTTGCGCCGTTCCGCTACTGTTTGAACGGGCTGCTAACACGGTTCAGCCTTTTGCCGCAATATCTTGCCGGAGCCGTTTGTCTCGTGAAAGCCCTCGTCACCGGAGCCCGCGGGTTTCTCGGCTCGCACATCGTCGAACTGTTGCTCCAGCGGCAATGGCAGGTGCGAGCGTTTGTCCGGCGGAGCAGCGAGTTGCTCGGCTCTGGCAGCGTCGAGGTGGTCCACGGTGACATTCGCGATGCCGACGCGGTCTGCCAAGCCTGCCAAGGCGTCGACGTTGTCTTTCACACGGCCGCTGTTTCTGAAATCTGGGGGCCGTGGAAACTGTTCCACAGCGTCAATACCGTCGGTACGCGCAACGTCGTCAGCGGTTGTCTCGAACAAAAAGTCTCGCGGTTGGTTTTCACCAGCAGCCCCAGCGTGACCTTTACCGGCGATCATCAAATCAACGTCAACGAGACGGCTCCCTACGCCAAGAAATGGCTTAGCCACTATCCCCATTCCAAGGCGCTGGCCGAGCAGCAAGTCTTGCAGGCCAACGATCCACCCCACCTGATGACTTGTGCCCTTCGACCGCATTTGATCTGGGGTCCGCGTGATACGCATCTTGTTCCTGGGCTGATTCAGCGAGCCAAATTGGGTCAACTGCGCCGCGTCGGCGATGGCAAGAACATGATCGACCACGTTTATGTGGAGAATGCAGCGTGGGCGCATTTATCGGCCGCAGAGCGACTGGAGCCTGGATCCGAAGTCTGCGGCAGCGTCTATTTCATCAGCCAAGACGATCCAGTGAATTGCTGGCAATGGATCAACGAGATGTTGAACCTAGCGGGTCTCGCGACGATTCGGCGTTCGATCTCATATGCGGCTGCCAAGCGTCTGGGTTGGCTATTGGAGACCTACCACGAAATGTTCAATATCGATCGGGAGCCGCTGATAACCCGATTCCTCGCAGCTCAATTGGCCAAATCGCATTACTTCGACATTTCACGTGCCAAAAGCGAACTGGGCTACCGAGTGCGCGTGTCTACGGCAGAAGGCATGGAGCGATTGGCGAAAGCGATTCGTGGATGAGTCACTTCACGGTTTGACGAGCGAGCGAAAAGTGCGATTCGACACGAGATGACTTCGCGTTCAGACATTTGTCTGGAGTTACATTGTCGTTTGGCTCGACGGAAAACGTCGCTTGGTCGACATGACTTCGGCGGCACGGTCGGGGTCAGCCGAGCGTCTCAATTTTGGAATGGCCTCTCAAAATGAGACCAGGACTTCACTTTCGAATTCGTAAGACCTTGGGATCTACCGGAAAACGCCATGCATTTCCGGAGCGCCAGCAGTGGCTATTGATTGGCACAAGCGTTGCATTCACCAAAAGATGTGAGCGGGCTTTCAGCCCCCAATTACTCTTTCCATAGATTCCGCCGTCGAGGGGTGCCCGCTCATCCTGCCAAAGCTTTTTGGGCTTGGCGAAAGTCCACACTTCGCCAAGTTCCACCTTTAATAGAGCTGTTCGATCCGCTCGGATCGAGCAGCTTTTTTTTGGCGTTTAGCGTCCGAGCCAGGCAATCGCGATCCCGAATCCGCAAAAAGCCAAGCCGACGACCAGAACGAACTGAAATGCCCGCCGGTCGCCGAACCGGTTTGCCAACCAGCTCACCATCCGGGACTTGAAGCACGCCGAATGGCTTCTCAACGCGAGAAAACACAGCGCGCAACCGATTCCCAACGCCACAAACGCCACGACTTGAGCGCGATCAAACATTGGATTGCGTGATCCCCGGGGAATGGTGGCTTCGCTTCAATCCGTCCCTTACATGAGAGAGGCTCGCGTGTACGGCAAAAAAAATCGGCGAATTGATTCTGCCGCGATGCTTGGACACACCGGCCACAATCTACACCCCAAAAGGCTCTTTCAAAACGCGGCGCGTCCTACGGTGGACTTCTTATGGGGGTCAATTGCAGTCGGTCGGACAATTTCTGGCCCCACAAATGGCGGCCAAACGTCGCCGTCCTATGTCGAATTGGCGCACCTCCGAAGCATTCACTGGATTGAAAAGCAGCGGGCGGAGATCTATGCTGGCGTTTTTGCTTTGAACCGATTCGAAACGGAGAACGAAAGGGCCGACATCCGTCACTTTCGACAACCGTCGTTCTGGAGGCGGGCCCGGTGGTTTCCAAGTCGCCTATGAGTTCGTCATCAAATCGGTTAACCACCGCAACTTACACCAGGGAGAACGCTATGTCTAATCCATCCAACCAAGGCAGCAATCGGCGACAGTTTCTTGGACAGTCCAGCGGTGCCCTTGCCGCCGGCGCCTTGTTGACCACGTCGGCGCGAGCCGCTCATTATCACGCGGGTGGCAGCGATACGTTGCGCGTCGGTTTGATCGGTTGCGGTGGCCGCGGGCGGGGCGCCTCGCTCGATTCGATGAATTCGGTCGGCGACGACTCGGTGCAGTTGGTCGCCGTGGCAGATGTGTTTGAAGACCGCGTCAAGGAAGGCCTGGAATACTTGCAAGGTGAAAAGCCAAAACAAGTCCGCGTCGACTCGGATCACAAGTTTGTCGGCTTTGATGCGTACCAGAAGCTGTTGGAATCCGACATCGACCTGGTGATCTTGACCACGCCGCCTGGCTTTCGGCCGCTGCATTTCGAGGCCGCAGTCAAAGCCGGCAAGAACGTTTTCATGGAAAAGCCGCTGGCCACTGACAGCAACGGGATCCGACGTATTCTGGCCGCCAACGAAACGGCAAAAAAGAAAAACCTATTGGTCCAGGTCGGTTTACAGCGTCGTCATGAACCGAAGTACCAAGAGACGATTGCTCGACTGCAGGACGGGGCCATCGGGGACATCAACTTGATGCGCGCTTATTGGAATGGCGACACACCGTGGGTGCATCCGCGCCAGGACGGTCAGACCGAGTTGGAATACCAACTGCGAAACTGGTACTTTTTTGACTGGATTTGTGGCGATCACATTGTCGAACAGCATATTCACAACTTGGACGTAATCAACTGGTTGAAGAAGGGTTATCCGGTTAAGGCCCAGGGACAAGGCGGTCGCCAAGTCCGTGTCGGCAAGGAATTCGGACAAATCTACGACCATCACATGGTCGAATTCACCTATGCCGACGGCTCCGTCCTATTGAGCCAGTGCCGGCACCAAACCAACACTTGGCAACAAGTGGCGGAATTTGCTCACGGGTCCAAGGGAACGGCCCACATAGCCGACGGTGCGATCTTCGACACCAAGGGGAAGGAAGCGTTTCGGTCCACTGGAAAAGGAGGCGGCTGGGCACTGGAGCACGTCGATCTCGTCGCGGATTTACGCAAAGGCAACATGGTCAATGAGGCCGAGTACGGAGCATACAGCACGATGACCGCGATCATGGGCCGCATCGCGACTTACTCTGGCAAGGTGGTCCCGTGGGATAAGTTGCTGAATCTCGACTTTAGCCTCGCCGACACCGATGCCATGTCGACGTTCGATAGTGCCGCGCCGGTGGAGGCGGATGAAAACGGGTTCTATCCTGTGGCCCAACCTGGCAAGTACTTTCACAACGAACTGCGCAGCTAAACAACGCGGGCCCGACGCATTCGCAGGGGTCATTTGATTGCCGCCGAAACGCCGGAAACGTCAACGCTGCGGTACACCACGCGTTGAAGTCGGAATCCAATGCGTTCGTATAGCCGGATGGCGGCACTGTTTTTTGCCGTGACTTCCAGCGTGCAAGCCAGATGCTCGGTCTTTTGAAAGCCGACCAGCGCACTGACTAGCAGAATTGTCCCCAAACCTTGTCCGCGATGCTCGGGGGCGACACCGACGTTTTGAATACTGCCGATCCGGCCCGGTTCGCGCATTCCTTGAACGGTGGCCACGGGCATCATGGTCGCCAATTGCGATGGTTGGTGGACGATCAACCAGGTCGCTTGGGAAACAAAGTTCGACTGACTTGATATGTCGCGCATCAACTGTTGACAGCCGGCCGCGGTGGACAAGCACGTGAAGACAATGGAGTCGAGTTCCTTGGCAAAACTCGCGTGTTTGGCGGCGGCGTGCAGGTCCAGCAACCTGGATCGCCAGGGAAGCAGTCGGTAGCCGTTGGGAAGCGACGGGGCCGTTGGCAACGGTTCACGCAAGTCGAATTGCATTCGATAACGTTTGAAGTGAACGACGCTCATGATGGATCGACTGGCGGAGCGAAGGCGGCCAACTCCCGTACTCAGTCTTGCCGAGTGCTAGTTGCCAATCACTGGAACGGCAACCGACGACAAGATTTCTTCGACGACGGACTCCGAAGTGATTTTGCGCAGCCGGCTCTCCGGTTTCAAGATCACGCGGTGGTTCAAGACGGGCGGGGCGACGATCTTCACGTCGTCGGGTAAGACAAAATTGCGGCCTCGGATCGCCGCCAATGCCTGGCCGGCCCGAAACAATGCGATCGAGGCTCGCGGGCTGCCCCCCAGACTTAATTGGTTGTGATTGCGCGTCAGATGAACGATTTGCAAGATGTAGTTGCTGATCTTGTCGTCCACGTGAACTTCGCGGACGAGGTTTTGGGCCGCGACAATCTCCGCGCCAGAGACGACAGTCTGCAGCGTGTGAATTGGATGACCAAGTCGCTGTGTGGACAGCATCTTCAGCTCTTCGTCGAGCGTGGGGTAGCCCAAACTGAATTTGAGCATGAACCGGTCGAGCTGTGCCTCGGGGAGCGAAAAGGTTCCTTCATGATCGATCGGGTTCTGAGTCGCAATCACCAGAAACGGCGACTCCAAGATGTGCGTCACGCCGTCCACGGTGATTCGGCCTTCGGCCATCGCCTCCAGCAACGCCGCTTGTGTTCGTGGCGTGGTGCGGTTGATCTCGTCCGCCAAAACGACGTTGGCGAACAAGGGTCCGGGGCGAAACTCAAACTCGCTCGACTTTTGGTTGAAAATCGATGCCCCCGTGACATCCGAGGGCAACAGATCGGGAGTACACTGGATGCGTTTGAAATTGCACCCGACGCTCAAGGCCAAGGCGCGGGCCATCATCGTCTTGGCGACGCCGGGTACGTCCTCCAATAGAATATGTCCTTCACAAAACCAGCCGACGAGCGAGTAAACCAGTTGTTGGCGTTTGCCAACGACGACTCGTTCGACGTTTTGTATGATTTTCTTGGCAGTCTCTTGGACGGATTTCATGAACGATCGCGGCTGCAGAGGAGGTATGCGGAGGTTGTGTGATTGTCCGACAAGTCTACCGTATTGTTGCGCAGCGTCGATATCGGTCGACATTCGTCATTTTTGTTTCGACCAAGGGAGGATTAAATGACCGGTTTAGCGAATATGTTGCCACAGAATTTGCGTATGGCAAGGATGACCGCAAACTTGGCTGCGATTGGCCTGTTGTGCGTGACGGCGGTCCCGATAGCGATTGCACAGGACGTATCACAGGACCGTTTGACGAGCGTGTTGACCAATTTGTTGGAGGCACAGAAAACGGCCTGGAACCGAGGCGACCTGGAGGGATTCATGGACGCCTATTGGAAATCGGACCAATTGGCATTCTCATCGGGCGGGCGGACGACGCGCGGCTGGCAAGCGACGCTGGACCGGTACAAGAAAAAGTATCAGAGTACAGGTCAAATGGGGCACTTGGAGTTTTCGTCGCTGGAGGTGACAGGCTTAGGTGACGCAGCAGCGATGATGCTCGGTCGTTGGCAACTGACCGAGAACGACCATCCGGCTGGCGGGAACTTCACGCTGATATGGCGCAAGTTCGGCGATCAATGGAAAATCATCCACGACCACACGTCGGTGCTCGATACGGCCGACAGCGGCGCCGAACAAAAAAAGGATGAGCCCTAGTGGTTCATGCCAGCTAACTTTTAGGGTTAAGGGGTCAGAAGTCAATTGTGCGAAGCACCCGGAGGGCCGTTCCGACAGTTGACTCCCCTTAACCATCCTGTACCTCGAAACGAAAGGCAGGCCATGTTGGTATTGCTTGAGACGGCCATTTCCAGCCATGCTGGTTTGCCCGAGTTTGTCGACGACTGCTCCTCGAATGCCTTGGGAAAACGATGAAGCATTATCGCATTGTAATTGGCGCGGCGATCTGGGCGGTGGCCTTGGTCTGTGGCGTGCTATACCTGGCACGCGACATGTACGGCGGCCAACCGGGAATGGCGACTCAAGTCGCCAAATTCTTTTTTCTGCCGAGACAACGGTTGGAATTAAGATTCCCGCAGCAGGAGGTGTTATACGTGGGAGATCCGATTTTCGAACGGCGCGGAGACACGTATGTTCGTATCGGTGAAATCGTGGCTACCAGCCGCAATGGCCAACCTCGGGATTTTGACTTGACCGATTTCGCGGTGGCCGAGATCTATTCCAGTTCCGCGCCGATCTCGCGGGCGACCGTTGCACCTATTACCCGGCCTCCGAATCGATGGGTTGGGTGATCAATTCCATGTTGACTCCCGAACGGCGGGATCGGATCGGAACAATCATATCGGCCGCATACCAACAACATTTTGAAGCGATCACCCAGCAGTTTCGTCCCATATTGCAACAGACGATGCGGGAAGCCGCGCCCTTGGTCTGGCAGGACTTGATCCACAGTATCGCCAACCATCGCGAACAGTTGGGCGAGATTGGACAACGCTACCAAGCGGACTTGATCGAACAGCGAATCTTTCCCCTGGTCCAGCAAACCATTTGGCCGATCGTCGCCGAGGAGGCCAATCCGGTATTGATCAAGATTGGCCAAGGCATATGGAATCGGATCTCTCTCTGGAGTTTTGGCTGGCGGTATATGTACGACGCTTTGCCTTTGCCGCAACGCGATTTGACCAAAAAGGAGTTTCAACGGTTTGTGGCATCCGAAGTCGTCCCCATGATCAAGAGCTATTTGCCGGAAATCATCGACGTTCAGAAGCGGATTTTGGAACGAATCGCGAACGATCCTGAGGTACGAAGTGTCGTGGCGGACAGTCTACAAAAAATCAGTCAGGATCAACAAATGAGGGAACTCGCGATCGACATACTGCGCGACGTGTTGGTCAACAACGATCGGCTGAATGACGTCCTGCAAAACATTTGGAATTCGCCGCAAGCCAAACAGGCGATCAACTTGACCAATCAAAGGTTGGAATTTGCGATCACGTCGATCGGCCAGGAGTTGTTCGGAGACCCACACGTCGCCATCACGCCGGAATTCTCACGGGTCTTACGCTACAAGGTCTTGAAAAAAGATTTTCATTGGTTTCTGGTAGAGCGAGGCGGCGAATCGCGGCCCGTGGAATCCGTCGACGTGGAAATCGGAAATGCCAGTTTGGCGAACCCGTTTCACATCCCCGTGGAGACGCGCCAGTGAACGAGACCGAATCGGTGGCCGGACCGCACGGCGAACCTTCGGAAATTTGCATCCGGAATCTGTCGGTCACCGCCGGCGAGCGAACATTGCTGGAGAACACTTCGGCGGTATTTGCGCCCGGCCAGATCACGTTGATCGTCGGCCCCAGCGGCGTCGGCAAGTCCGTCCTGCTGAGAATCATCGCGGGACTCATCGACGGCAGCCACAATGCGATTCACTTTAGCGGCCAGGTGCACATCGGCGGCAGCCAGCGAGTCGAAGGCGAGGTCGGCGTCGTCTTTCAATCGTTTGCCTTGTTCGATGAACTGGCTCCCAAAGCCAACGTCAAGTTCGCCAAGGATCTGGGTGGCGAGCGATCCAAGGACGTGCAAGTCGAAGGGATGCTCGCAGAGCTTCGTGTGCCTAACAACGTCCCCACATCTCAGTTGAGCGGAGGTCAGCGGCAGCGACTGGCGATTGCCCGGACTTTGGCCTTTAATCCGCCGGCGATTTTGTACGACGAACCAACCTCGGGACTCGATCCAGCGACCGGCGCCCAGGTCGCCTGGTTGATCAAGTCGACGCACCAGAAATACGGGAAAACGTCGGTGGTGGTGACCCACGATTACGAAACATTGCTGCCGATCGCCGATCAGCTCTTTGTGCTCGACCCACAGATCAAGCAACTCCGATTTATCGAGCGGGAGCGTTGGGGACAGTTGACCGATATGCTGAAACCATTGTCGGCCGTCGCCGTTCGCGAGGCGGAACCAAAGCGAGTTCCCTGGAGCAGAGTGCCGACCGACCTAACGATCAAGTTGTTTCGGCAAACGACTCAAGTTTTCGAAGCCGCGCTGATTGGCCTATGGAGCTTGGTTCCCGTGTGGCGCAATCCAAAATGGGGCTTGCGCTATTTCGTGCACTATTTGCGATTGGTCGTTGGGCCGACGGCCTGGTTCTATTTGGGCATCGCAGGCATGATTGTCGGCTTCGTGACGACTTATTTCATTTTCCGCTTCTTGCCATACGGCGCTTATATCGAGCCGCTATTGATCGACGACTTGTTGTCCGCCATGGGGTTTACTCTGTACCGCATTTTTGTTCCCGTGTTGGCCACAGTATTGATTGCGGCGCGTTGTGGCGCGGCGGTTTCATCCGACGTGGGCAGCAAGCAATACGGCAACCAGGTCGAGGCACTACAGTCGCTGGGCGCCTCCCCGCGCTGCTACTTGTTGACACCGATCCTGTGGTCATTCATCATCGGGACGCCGCTGTTGACCTTGTTGGCATTCTTCTGCGCCAAATTCGTCAGCCTGTTGGCATTTGTGGCCACGCATCGGGCGCACGGTCCGGATTTTTGGGACACGAATTTTCACGTGGTGCTCGAGAAGACAACCGGACCGTTTTATCGAGGCACCGGCTGGTTGGTTGGCAAGTTGATTACGTGTGGGGCCGGTATCGCCATCATTTCTTATTTTCAAGCGCACCGCCCGAAGTATTCGAGCAATGACGTGAGCAACAGCGTGACAGCGTCCATTTTTTGGGCAACGCTGTATGTGCTCATCGTGCATTTCGCGTTCGCGTTCTATGAATTCAATCCGTTGGACGTAAAGAACTAGTGCTTTGTCAGGTCTTAGAATTGGGGTTGTGTGCCACTGGCTTCGCCAGTGCGGGTCGGCAATACACGACGCTCATGTACACTGGCACAGCCCGTGGCACCCCAAGATTAAGACTTGACACGGCACTAAGGACCGCACGCAAAATAACTTCGCCTTAAATCCTCGCCCTCACGGGAGAGGTTGACGAGCGGGTCAACAAAACAGCGAAGTTTTTTTTGCGCGATCCTAAACGATGGCTTCGGACTCCAAGCAGCTCTACAAGAATGTCGTAATATTCCCTCCATCGTGTAGACCTGGCGGTCGTGCGGTCGTACAAAGATTCTGAAATCGCCGCAATAAATCGTTGCCGTCCGTTGACGGGCTCGTTATTCTGTTCCATGCGCCGAAATTCCGCGGCGAATTCGGCCAATCTCATGTCAACCTCGACGAAACGCTCATAGATGAAAACTCCGGTCGACATCCGATCTGTCACCACCACACTGGATCGCCGCTTGGCGGCGCCGATGTTTGGGCTGACGCTGCTATTTATGGTGTTCTTGGCGGCCGTGCTCTATTTGCAGGAAACGGAGTTTTGGGGGCGATATCGCACTTGGGTTCTTTACGGAATCCTAGCCATCTATCCGATCTACCCGCTCGAAGCGTTGCTGTACCTCATCAAGCGAAACGGACACCTGAGGCAGCACATATTCTTTTGTTTGCTCCCGGTCACACGACTCGGCGCTCGCGACCACATTACCGGCCGGCATGTCTGGCTGCCGATCTGGTC
This sequence comes from uncultured Planctomycetaceae bacterium, assembly GCA_963803365.1. GTDB lineage: Bacteria > Planctomycetota > Planctomycetia > Pirellulales > Pirellulaceae > JANMEB01. Next base: position 298,249 of record CAWDMH010000013.1, on the reverse strand, counting down.
GTGGCAGGCCGCCCATCGCGATCTCGGATTGCGGTTGACCAAAGTCTTCAGCGTGCCGATGATCCTGATCGCGTTGTTGGTGTTGCCGGTGGTCCTGATCGAGTTGTTTTACAGCGAAGCGTTGGAACGGCACCCATTGTTTCAGTTGGCGGTGGACACGACCTCCGCTTTTATCTGGTTGGCGTTTGTGCTGGAGTTCGTGTTGGTAATCTCGGTTTCGCGGCACCGCTGGCGATATTGTCGACAGAACTGGGTCGATATCGCGGTGATTGGTCTGCCTTTGTTGGATTTTTTGCGAATCGCGCAACTCGGTCAGATCCTAGCCCTGAAGCAACTCACTCGGACCGCTCGAGTCTATCGGCTGCGGGGATTGGTGGTTCGAGCGTGGCGAGCGTTATTGACCTTGGAGGTGATTGACAAGATTCTGCGCCGCGACCCGGAAATTCGGCTCGAGAAGTGTCGGTTGCTGTTGTCGGAAAAGCATGAAGAGGTGGAAATGCTCAAGAATAAGATCCGTCGCCTAGAGCATCTCGTTGCCGTCCACCGGCAAAAACGCGAGGTCGCTGCCCATCCAGATGCCAAACATCGAGAACCGGTAGACGCGGTCGCCAGTCGGAATTGACAACCCGCGAAGCTTTCGCGAAGTGATCAACGCGTGACCGGCGCGGCCAAAGGTGCCAGGCCGAGCTTCATCGGTGATCGAAGGCTACACCGCAAAATCGCTGAATTCTTCGTGTCGCTCGGCAGCGCGGTTTTCGAAGCGCGTGTAGTCCTTGAACCAGACCAATGGGATCGTGTCGGTGGGGCCGTTCCGCTGCTTTGCGACAATCACTTGCGCTTCGCCCTCGACGGCTGCCCGGTCCTCACCGTGCAGAAAATATTCTTCGCGATGCACAAACATGACGACGTCGGCGTCTTGTTCGATGGCTCCTGACTCGCGCAGATGGCTGAGTTTTGGAATGTGATCCCGCGAGTCCTCGGCCTGTCGATTGAGTTGCGAGATGCACAGCACCGGAATATTGAGTTCGCGTGCGAGAGCCTTCAATCGGCGTGCGATCTTGGCAACTTGTTCGTGTCGCGGTTCCAACGCGTTGTCAGGTTGAATCAATTGCAGATAGTCGATGACGAGCAAACCCAAATTCTTTTGCTTGCGCTTAATCCGACGCGCGGCACCGGCGATCTCCGCCAACGTACGGCTGGGAGAGTCGTCGATAAACAGCGGCGCCGAACTGATTTCGCTGGCATGAGCCACCAGCCGACGTCGGTCGTCATGCGACAGGTTGCCGCTGCGCAATCGGTGGCCGTTGACTTTTGACACCGAGCATAGCATTCGTTCGACGACTTCAATCCCCGCCATCTCCAAACTCACAAAGAGAACCGGCAGCCGCTGCAACAACGCGACATGTTCGGCGATGTTCATGGCCAGCGCCGTTTTGCCCATGCTGGGTCGGGCCGCCAACACGGTCAATTCCGAGGCATGCAGCCCACCAGTCAAGCGATCGAGTTCTTCAAAACCGGTCTCGACGGTTCCCGCGGCGTGCTCCCCGCGCATCCGCGCGTCCAGCCGATCCATCGCCTGGTGCAAGATGTCTTCTAACGATAGAAGTTGTCCGGTTTGGGACGCGTCGCTGATGGCAAAGATCTTCTCTTCGGCTGAACTGATTGCCCGTTGCGAGTCTTCCTGCGACTCGTAGGCGGACTGTAGAATCTCGGTGCACGTCGAAATCAGCGAGCGAAAGACCGCCTTTTCGTGAACAATTCCAGCGTAGTAAATTGCGTGGGCGGCATTGGGTACCGAATTGAAGACTCGGGCCAAATACGCCGCTCCCCCGATCGTTTCATACTGACTACGGCTGACCAACATCTCGCGAAGCAGCGCGACGTCAATCTTCTTGGAGTCGTTGTACATCGCGATCAACAACTCGAACAGAACGCGGTTCGCTTCGTCGTAAAAATCGTCGGCCACAACCCGCGTCACCACTTCGTCGCATACGTTGGGCAACATGACCATGCTGCCCAACAAACACATTTCGGCTTCCAGATTGACGGGAAGCGGCCGCGCGAGCAGTTCTTTGACTTCTGCCGGCTGATTTCGACGTGTCTTTCCAACCATGGCCATTTGAGTCGATCCCTCCTGAATTCTGCAGACACCTTCCGAGCATTCCGCGCTCGTCCGATCGAGTACGGTTCGCGTTGTTGGCGAGCGTTTCTAGCACACGGTCAAGGCATTAACCCTTCTCGGCGCCCTCGCTGGAGACCGTCGGTACGACCCAAACCTTGAGGTCGCTCTCGACGTTTTGGTGTAAACGGACTTTCACCGTATACAAACCTAATTCCTTGAGCACGCCTTCCAAACGAATCTGATCGGCCGAAATCTGGATCCCCGCCTGCTTCAACGAGGCGACGATTTCAATGGCCCCGACACTACCATACAAATGGCCTTCGTCGTTGGCGTTTGCCTCGATCGTTATGCTCTGCCGCTCGATCGTGCCGGCCAAATCCTGAAGTTCCTTCAGCCGAGCCCGCTCGATATCCAGCAATTTGGCTTTGTGCTTGTCCACCATGCGTTTGTGGTGCTCCGAGGCGACCGTCGCTAAACCCTGCGGGATTAAGTAATTGCGGGCATATCCCGATCGCACTTCAACCACCTCGCCCTGCTTTCCCAAGTGATCGATATTTTGAATCAGCAACAATTCGATACCGCCGTTCTTGCCGCGGGCAAGCGCTGATGGCGACTCGGTTTTGTCTGACGGCCGGTGGCACTGCGTGGCATAACGGGTTCCTTGGATACTTCTTGAAAAGGTGCGTGTCAGTCTATTTGATCTGGATTTCGGAATTCGTTTTCAACTCGGGGACGATGCTGTTTCCACAAGCGGAATGTGTTGCCTTTCGTCCGACCGCCGACGAGTTCTTCCTGTCGGCTGCGTTAGAATGGAATGTCGTCTTGCGGCGTCGCCTCAAGCGAATCCGATTCGGCGCCGGCGGATACTTGTTCGCCGCCTGTGGACCGGTTTCCAGGTCCCTTCGAGCCAAGCATCTGCATGCGTTCGCCGACGACGCGTAGTTTGTGTCGCTTCTGTCCGTCTTGCTCCCACGTATCCAGCTTCAATCGGCCTTCGATCAGAACCGGACTCCCCTTCGATAAGTACTCGCCCGCAATCTCCGCGGTTCGACCCCACAGCGTGATGTCGACAAACGTCGTTTCGTCGACCCATTCGTCGTTTCGTTTTACCCGATCGTTGACCGCCAACCCAATTTCGGTGACCGGCGTTCCGGACTTGGTGTACTTGACGTCGACGTCGCGGGTCATATTCCCAACCAAAATGACGCGGTTGAAACTTGCCATCATCCACCTCTTGAATTCGTATCGGTCGGCGATTCCCCAAATTCAAATTCAATGATTCCATTCCGCATTGGCTGCCAGACGACCAGTCGATCTCTAACGCCGGTTCGACAAGCCCTTCTCCTGCGAACAGGCCGAGCTTGGTTCGGGCAGGCCCATTCGTTATTCGACCACCTCGACTTCGGCTTCCTCCGACGATTCCTTGTGCGATTCACCATGCGCTTTCGCTTGGATGTGCGGCGCGGACTTCTCCTCGACCTTCGCCGCTCGCGATGGCATGGGTTGTTCGCCTTTGGCCGCGGCGACCATTGGGCCCACCAAACGCGGATCGATCCGCAACGCCAAATGTCGCAGGACCGAATCGGTCAACTGAACCGCCCTGTTGAACTTGCCGAATTGGGTACTCTCCAATTCGAAATACGTGAGCCAATAGACGCCCTTGCGGTGCCCGTTGATGGGAAACGCCAATCGTTGCTCGTTCCACAAGCGGCTCGCTAACAGGGTGCCGCCGACGCCTTCGATCAGGTCCTTGATTTTGACCGCTGCTCCCCCCGGATCGCGAGCGTAGGAGTTGGACTCCAAGATGAACATGCCTTCGAAAACGACCTTTGCCAACGTTCTTCTCCCACAAAATGCTTGTCATTCGGCGTTCGCCATTCGGCGCTGCCGCAGTTTAGTGGCCGCAGTGTATTTGTATCCGCTATTGGATTAGTTGAACTGTTGCCGTGCAAGGCAACGCCAACTTAGGATCGCACGCAAAATATCTTCGCCCTAATTCCTCGCCCTCACGGGAGAGGTTGAGGAGAGGGACAACAAAACAGGGAAGTAATTTTGCGTGCGATCCTTATATCAGTTTATATCATTCACGACTTGTCGATCGACATCCTCGCTTGAAACGAACCGTCCTAGGCCGGTCGCCTCAGTAACTGTTCACGAGCCGGGGTCTGGCTCATTTTCGGCCTAATTATTGATGCTTGAATGTTGCAGGAACCACCGAAAATGTGCCTGACCCCCTGAAAACGTGGGCGACGCATTAGCAACCCATGAACACTCACGTCGCCTCAGGCGACCACGTCAGAATCACGCAATCCCTAAACGGTTGTCCCATTGTATCTGCTCATGCAACTGGTCAACCCGTCAGCCACCCAACTTTCACAGGCATCGGACGCAATTCCAATGATTTTCTCAATCGTCCCTCGCTCTTCTGTGGCAAATCTCGATAACACGAAGTTTCTGGCGACCCACCCCTCCGCCAAGGGTCCAATTCCCATCCGCAGTCGTGGGACGTTTTCTGTTTGCAATTGGTTGAGAATGTCTTCCAACCCGTTCTGGCCCCCAGACGAACCAGATCCGCGAAGCCGAATTCTCCCCAGCGGCAAGTTAAAATCGTCGCAAACAATCAACAGGTCGTCCACTGGCAATCGGTAAAACTCGATAATCTTTCGCACGCAACGGCCGCTCTCGTTCATGTACGTCAAAGGCCACACCAACATCACCTCGTGGTCGGCTATGCGACAATCGACGTATTGTCCGCCGAATTTGGAACGAGGTTTGGTGCCCGGGCCATGTCGCCTTGCCAGTTCAGCCGCGACACAAAATCCGACGTTGTGGCGCGTGCCGTCATATTGTTTTCCTGGATTTCCCAAGCCAACGATGACTTTCATTACTTCCGCTGTGCCGACGATAAGGCGCTGTCATCCGTTCGGCGTTGTCTCGTGCTAAATCACCGGCCAGGGCGTGGGCACCCGGTTGTCTGAGGAAAACTACCCTTCGTCGGATTCGGCAGACTCGTCCTCTTCCTTGCGACCAACGATTTCCGGTTCGACGGCGAAATCGGCGGTCCCCGGTTCTTCAGTTTCGGTCTTCGGTAATTGGCACTCAACCACCATCTCATCCGGCTTGGTTAATAACACAACCCCGTCGGGAAGAGGCACGTCGCTGGCGTTCAGCCACTTTCCCAACTCCAAACCGCCGATCCGCAATTCGAGCTTGTCGGGAATCAGGTTCGCGGGACCTCGCACCGTCGCCTCGTGGAGCACGAAATTCAAAATCCCACCGGCCTTGGTCCCCGGCGACTGCCCCTTCAACTCGATGGGCAGGTCCAGTTCAACCGATTCGGTGACGCTGATTCTCATCAAGTCGAGGTGCAGAACCTCGCTGCCGAAACTGTCCCATTGAACTTCGGAAACCATCGCGTGTTCATTGACGGCTCCGTTTAGTTCGACGAAGTGCGCGCCGTGGCGAACGAGCAACTGAACTTCGCGAACATCAATGTCCAGGTTCACGCTCGCTTCCCCATGTCCGTACAAAACCGCTGGGATTCGCCCCGAATGCCGTAACCGGCGCATTCGCAACGTCCCCGTCTGATCGCGTAACGCTACATTCAAAACGTCTGTCACAACTGCCTCAAAGCCAATGGATAAATCGAATCTGCGGGTGCAACTACGCCAAAGTCCGCGTCGAACGATCGTGCTCGGCCCGGCGGGAACTTGTCGGCCGAAACGCGATATTTTGCCAGAAAAATGACGGTTTACAAGCCCAACTTGGCTTGTAACCGGCGATTTCAACCGTTAAGTTTCAACCCGGCAAATATCGGATCGTTTCCAACAGAGTTGGGCGCTTTATGGCCGGAAAAGGCAAATCCACTCGGTCCACCTTTGAATTGGTCGAGCCCATCGGGTTTCGGGTTTTGGTCCGCAAAGACGAGCCCAAACGCCAAACCAAAGGAGGCATCGCACTCCCCGACGCCGCCGAGATCCCCACGATCACCGGACGCATCGTCGCCATATCGGCCCAAGTCGAACACGACGAAGACGTCCCACTGAAACAATTCGACAAAGTCCTCTTTCATCCGAAGAACGCCATCCCCGTCGACTTCGAATCCAACAACCAACTGTATGTTGTGCCCGTCGAAGACGTCGTGGCCGTCTTCCGCCGCGACGAACGGTCGGAGTAATCCGCAGTAATCAAATTGTGCCACCCACATATCAAAATCAAAATTCGAATGGTGCCATCCACCTATTGACGTCTGCGGAATTTGCGGTAAACTCAGGCTTTTCCAGCCCGATAGTCTGTTTATCGAAAGGGGGTCTGCGATGCCACGGCCATCACGTAGCGAGCAGTTTTTGCCGACCGAAGTCTGCATTGTGCATACGGTCCAGCGATGCGTCAGACGGGCGTTTCTGGCCGGAAAAGACCCCTTAACCGGTAAAGACTTCGACGCCCGTCGCGAGTGGATCCGCCGAAGACTGGAGATCCTGGCTGCGGTTTTCGGGGTCGATGTGCTGACCTACGCCATTCTCTCCAACCATATGCACTTGATCTTGAGAAACCGCCCGGACGTGGTCAAAACCTGGTCGGATCGCGATGTCGCCGAACGCTGGCTGAAAGTCTTTCCCGGACGCCGGCTCGATGAACACCTTGGCCAACCCACCCAGAACGATATCCAGACGCTGGTGCGCAACAAGAAACGGCTGGCGACGGTCCGATTGCGGCTATCGGACATCTCCTGGTTCATGCGGAGCGTCAGCGAGCCGATCGCCCGACTGGCCAACAAACAAGACGAATGCACCGGCCGCTTCTGGGAAGGACGCTTCAAAGCTCAGCGAATCACCGACGAATCGGGCTTGTTGGCCTGTGCGATGTACGTCGACCTCAACCCGATCCGGGCAGCGATGGCCGCCACTGCTGAACAGAGTCGTCACACCTCGGCCTTCGATCGGATTGGGGCCCTCAAAGGCGACCAAGTCGACTCCGCAGCCAGCGAGCTGGTTCCGATCTCCACGGACGAAGCAGCCGAGTTGATCAAGAACACACCGGTCGAGCGTCGTTCCACCGTCGCAGCCGCAGTCAAGCGAACCGGGCGGCGTCGCATTCCACGTGACGGTTGGCTTTCGCCGCTGAAGCTGAAAGAGCGTTCCAGCCCGGGTCCGCAAGCCAGTCGCAGTGGGGTTCGCGCCAGCGACAAGGGCTTCCTGTCGATGAGCCTGCGGGACTATCTGCGGTTGCTCGATTGGACGGGTCGCCAAGGCCGCAAGGACAAACGGGGGCAGATTCCCAGCGGACTACAGTCGATCCTGAGTCGATTGGGGATCGAGGGCAGTATGTGGTGCGACTTGGTGTGGAACTTCAAGCGATACTTCGGCCGCAGCGCCGGCAGCCCGGCCAGCCTGCAAGCCGACGCCGCCCGCCGCGGCCGCCACTGGACCCGCGGCCAGGCGCCGCAGCCGTCTGCTTCGCCTAACGGCTCCAATTTTGACAGCATCCAGCACCTATTCCTTCTTCAATCGCGCTCGAATAGATCGAGTCTTTACCCGCGTTCACGCGTCGCGGACCACAGGTCAACGCCTGACTATCTCCTTCGATCCGCGCTATCACCCTGCGGTTACGCTACACACTTCCGGGCGAGCGCAGGTTTTCAATACGCGCCGCCCGATTCTCCGGATTCGCTCCGTGCAAGTGTAGTCCAAGTTGCCGAAAGATGGATGGCCCCTTTCATCCTTTTTCATCCTTTCATCCCCTTTCCTTCATCCCCTTTCCTTTCATCCCCTTTCCTTCTGTTTTGGCGCAGGCTTTCAAGCACCGCCCAATTCTCCAGATTCGTTCCGTGCAAGTGTAGTCCAAGTTGCCGAAAGATGGCTGGCACCTTATCAGCACTCCGAAAGATGGCTGCACCTTTCAATTCTCCAGATTCGTTCCGTGCAAGTGTAGTCCAAGTTGCCGAAAGATGGCTGGCACCTTTCATCAGCACCTTTCATCATCGTCCGCCGAAAGATGGATCGAAAGATGGATGGCACCTTTCATCATTTCATCATTTCATCAATCTTTCATCCTTTCGTCGCTGGCGCTGGTAAGGTCGATGAAAGTTGCTCCCTTGAATCGGTGAGTGCCACTACCGGACCTCTGGACCTCGAGTTTGTTATCGTGCGCCGAAAAAAAGGTCAGAAAGTCAGAAAGTGACACGCACCTATGGTCATTTCATCTTCTATTTTCTAATTCTCTATTTTCGTTTCATTCTCGCATGTCCGAAACCAAGCTCACTGCCTGACCAACGTGTATGGTACCGGGCCGAACCACCGTCGCATAAACTCCCGCGTTGTTCGCATTCAGCCGTACGACCGCCTTCAGTATTCGGCCGTCTTGCTTGCCTGTGTCTGGATCGAGATTGATCATCATACATCGCAAGTCGCGCATCGTAAGGTTCACAGCAGGCATTGGCTCGCGTTCGCCGAACATCAGGGTCCCGCCAACCCACGCATTCTCGATGAACGGCTCGGCGCTGTGTGTTTCAAGCACGATGTTCGCTCTGAAGCGCCTGCGATCGAGATCCACTCCGGCCGCGCGACCGATGCCGGCCATGGTCCCTAGGCTGATCACCGATATCGAGGCGTCATCGAAGATCCCATGTTTGAGTTTCATCAGCTCCACTTTGGCGCCACTGCGCTCCACGATCTCGTTCTGCAGTGCGGCGCTCGAATAGCTCGACACGCGCACCCGCCGGTGTGCGAACATGAGTTGGCAATGGCTCGCCCGAAGTCTCGTCGAGTCCGAAAGGGTGGTACAGGAGAAGCTCGGGGTGGCGGGCTGCCGTAAGCCACGGAAAGCCGCTGTTGTCTCCCAAGCGCCGGAACGCCAAGCGTCGATCTCCGTCAAGACCGTGCCATCCAAGTAACGCCATCCAATAACGCCGACTCGGTCGCGGTGCCCGCCATCGACTTGACCGGATACCGCACCAACTCGCAAATATGCCCAAGTTGAATCATTCCGATCACGGGTAAACCACAGTCCGAGCTTGCGAGAAATCGTGACTCAACAATATGTTCTGCAACGCGCCCGCGATTTTGAAGCCGCCAATTTCCGATGGCTCAATTGGCGAAACCGTAGAATAGTCTCGGAGTTCGTTGCACACAGACCGAAGATCGAGCACGGGAATCCGCCACGAAATCAATTCACGCATGATTCTATCGTTAAACAGTGACAGAGCCATGCGTTCGGACTGTTGCAGATCCGGTATGCCATCATAGATCGTACAAGCGACTATCGGCAGCCCTGTTTCCCGAAGGCCACAGATCATCTGTCGATAGTTGTTCTGGAATTGAATCTGGATCGCGGCCAATTCTGCCAGTTGGGTCTTGGAGTCGCGTGCTGGCGAATTGAGAAACGGACTACATTCGAGTGCGTCGTTTCCACCGGCGCTGACAATCAAATGTGAAGCGTCGGCGGGGACACTTTGCAGTTGTTTCAAGACGCTCAGGGCGATGGCACCGTCACGTGCCAGGAGCGTTACGCGCCAGTCGCGCGGCAACCTCGAGCGCAATTGCTCGACAATCGGCGAACCACCACAGACGTAATCGCGGTTATCGAGGATTGAATCACCCAGTAGTACAGCATGATGCATAGTTGCTTCGTACATCAAATGACAAACTGTTACCTCAGGTGCCGAAACATCCAGTATCCGCTGTGGCGCGAAACGCCGACAGGGGCTTGCGGTGGTTGGAATGCCCGCTAAGAAGCAACCTGTGTTCACGTCCGTGATGAATTGGATAACGCCGTGAAACGTCCCACTTAGCGTGCTCAAAGGATGGTTCAACATATGGATGGCACTAACTCACCCTAACTCACCCTCCCGCGTCGTAACTTCCACGTCTGGACTTGACACTGCTTCTCATTTCTTGATAGAAATCCAGCGCAAAGTGACTCGAGTTTGTGCGCCCGATTCGTCCTTATGTTCTTCCGCTTCAGGGATTTGCCATAAAGGACTATACAAGTGAATGCTGCCCTCACAGTTGTTCTAGCCACCATCGCAATTGGTTTTGACGATTCGAACAAATCCATAGATTACAAGAACAAGCATCACATTTGGCAGTCAATTAGCTTCCCGGATGTAAAATGTGTATTTGGAAACGGGATTGCTGAACCATCGATGTCAATGGATGATGAAGCGGCTGCCGATGGATTATTTTTCCATCTAGGATTTCATTGGAATGACGATGATGAACGGAAAGTCGGCTTTTGCAGACCCGACGGAAACGAGATCTCTGTCAGAATTCATTACGCGGATGGTACAGTTCCTCCGCCGATCAAAACAAATTTTGTTGGGGAATTACCAGTCATAGTGCACTCAGAAAACGCCTTTTCAGGGTGGTTCACGTGCACGTTTCCTTGGGATAAACAATCCGCGCAGGAAAGCTGGCTTGAGCTAAAACTTGCGGAATCCACATATTGGCTGCGAATCCCACGTGGTTTTGCATGTAATCCTGATGCCAACCCAAATACGCATCCACATTTGGATCGTGATCGGCAGTGGTTTCCACTCGACCTCGAGGATGCCGGAAATCGCAAGAATGTAAAAGACTGGAGCCGTGTCTGTTATGAATATGGTGTCATCCAAAATGGATGGAGAATGCAGCTTTGTCTAACGAACTCGAAGCAAATAGTTTCAGAAGTTGTATTGCATCGTGATGACTTGAAGCCTTGGAATTTGAATACACCATACGTTGGCATTGCGTATGGACAAGAAAAAAAACTACAACGTTTGGGGATCAGAACAAGTTCTCAACTGACCGAGGGTTTCATGGGTAGAGTAGACAAATTCATATGTGAGAATGGCATTGAAGAAGGTGGGTCCGTTGACTGGACCTCAGCCATTGTCACCATAGATAACCAAAAATGGGAGAAAATCGTGTCATCAAGTTTGTTTCTTCACGATCAGATTCCCTAATGTGAACTAGACGTAAGGCGGACCACGACCGCAGACTCAACGTGCGGTTCGCCAAACGGACACTGATCGCCAGCTGCGAACGTCACCAAGTCGATCCGCAACGCTGCGGAACGAGCGTGCTGGCCAAGAGTCGCCAAACCCCGGCTGCGGGTCAGAAAATGCCACCCACCTATTGGCGCTGCTTTCGTAGGCCAGATGCTGACCGATTTGGGCAATGTCTGGACAAGTGCGAAGCGTGAACTAATCGCGTGAATATGGCGGCGGTGCGTCGGAGGCGGCTTGGATGATTTGCCAAATCTCGTCGATCCATTGGTCGTGCTCCGGTTTCATCAATACCGACCGCAGACACGTGATCGTTGAGCGATCGCACTCCATCTCGGACAGATTCACATCAAAGAATTCGATCGGTAGGTCCGCGAGTGCCAGAAATAGCTGTCGGCGGGCAGCTTCGTCGAATATTCGCCGCGCCGCTTCCGAAGCTTGACTGACCCGTGAGGCTCGCGGCGCCCAAACGACGATGTCTAATTCCGGCGGAAACGGAACCAAGAATCGCGAATCGGCTTTCAACTTGTCGTACAAAGCTAAGGCGGCGGACCGCGAACGGCTGAGCATTTTTGCAAACGCGCCCCCTGGAATTAGCGGCAGCAGCCGTTGCGTCGCCCACAGTGCGACCGCCGCGGCGCCGGGACGCGAGCATTCCAGGCTGATTTCGCCGAGGTGAAGCTCCGAAGACGAAAAGTAAGTATAGGGCGAGTCGTGTCGATAAAGTTGCACGACCGAGGGATCGCGGAACAATACGCAACCACAGCCGTAGGGCTGAAGGCCGTGTTTGTGCGGGTCGATCACGATCGAATCCGCTTCGCCAAGTAACTCATAAACGTCGTGCGTCTGGGGCGACAAATTGTCGGCCAATCCGAAGTATCCGCCGTACGCGGCATCGGCGTGCAGGCGAAATCCATATCGCTGTCGCAACGGCAACAATTCGGGCAACGGATCCACCGAACCCACGGCGGTTGTGCCGATCGTGGCGACGACAGTGCCGATCTCGCCTTGATCGAGTCGTCGTTCCAACGCGGCAACATCCAGCCGGCCGATACGGTCACAAGGGATCGCCTCGAAGTCGATTCCCAACACGCTACTGATCCGGCGATGCGTGTAATGGGCTTGTTCGGAGGCGACAATTTTGGCGCCGGGGTGCAATTGCCCGGCGACCCACAGGGCTTCCAAGTTGGCCATAGTGCCTCCGCCGCACAAGTGTCCCAGATGGACCTCCCAACCAAACATCCGCGCGATTTCGGTAACGGCTTCTTTCTCCATTTGTGAACTGGCGCGGCCGCCGTCCAGCGCGTGATTGTTTGGATTGATCCACAGCGCCAGCGTGTAGGCCAGCCTCGCAATCGGATGCGGCGGCTTCAGCATCTGTCCGGCGTACAGCGGGTGGAAATAAGGGAAGTTGTCCTGCAACCGCTGTGCGACTTCGAACAGCACGCGTTGCATCGCCGATTCGTCCGACGCCTGGTCTTTCAGCGGCGGCAGCGTATCAAATCCCGATTCCACCAGATCCAGCGCTTCGTGCAGGATTCGCAGCGAGTCCGTTTCCATCAGGCGTTTTCCGCGGTCGTTCATGGTGAAGGTCCTCCGATGGGATTTTGTCTGACGAATCCGGAACGCCGAAGATCGAACTTGCCTCAGGACACGCCCAGGCGCCATGCCGATCAAGACACCATGCCGATCGAGCCTGGAATTTCAGCGGCCGCTTCTGCATAATAAGCTTAAGGATCGCACGCAAAATAGCTTTCCGGATTTGTCGACCCTCTCCGTAAGCTCCGCCCGTGAGGGCGAGGATTTACGGCGAAGTTATTTTGCGTCCGATGTTAATGAATTCTTGACGAATCCACAGCCGACAGGAGACTGCATTGTTTCCGCTCTCGCGAACTCATTGGACATTGGCCATTTTGGCATTGGTTTGCCTGCGGCTCGTGATCGGCTTTCATTTTTATGAAGAAGGGATCACCAAGATAAAGTCGGGCGATTTTTCGGCGGAAGGTTTCTTTCGCAACGCCAACGGGCCTTTGGCGCCGTTCTATGCCGGGTTGATTGACGATGGAGACGCCCAGTTGCGATTGGGCTTGGTAAAATCTCAAGCGAAGGACGGAGTAGTCGACTGGCAGTTGGATCCGCTGGTGACGGAAGAGACCTGGAAAGGGTTTATGTACCGGGCGGCCCGCATCTACGGCTTCGGCGATCCAGACCTAGTGAAGCAACTGGAACGCCGCCGCGCCGAATCGGCGGAGCGACTGGCCAAGCATTCGTCGTTTTCCGAGGAGCAGGCACAGACGATTCGCAGTCAAATGGCGGCGGACAAAAAAAATGCCGGACTCGTCAGCCGTCAAAAGGAGAGCGCCCTGGCGATTGTGGACAACTACATCGGCAAACTCAAGGACTTATTGGCCGAAAACCAGACGGAAATACTCGCGTATTTTCGCGGCGCCGATCGTTTGAACGGCTTTGATCAAGATGGATCGGACAGGACCAAGGTAATTTCCGGCGTCCAGTCTTTGTCCGATCAAGCGAAACAAATCAAGCACGATCGAATTGGCGACGCACGTCCATGGTTGCAGGAAGTCAACGCGATGTGGGATGGAGTGGAAGCCGAAATCAATGCCTTGGCCGTGGCGGATCAATCGGGGCGCGGGCCGATACACCTGGAGCGCCCTTGGAAGCCCAGGTTTTCGTTGTTGAAGATCGTCGATTGGACGATTCCGTGGTTCGACGCGATTGTCGGCGGGCTGCTGGTGATCGGGCTATTCACACGACTGGCCTCGGCCGCTGGAGCTTTGTTGTTGATCGGAGTGATCTCGACGCAGCCTCCATTTTTCTTGGAGTCGGCGGATACGATCTCCCAAATCATTGAACTGGCTGGGTTAGCTGTGTTATTCGCAACTTGTGCCGGTCGGCTGGCTGGACTCGATTCTCTTTTGTATCGGCAATCGACGGTTTATCGAATTGTCGAACCGCAACCCGTGGAGAACAACTCATGAACTTGACCCCTGAAGAACGCGAAGTCGGGCAAGAGAATTATTACTCGGCGGTGACGAGTTTTGAGCAGGTGCATCGTCGCGACTTTTTGAAGCAAGCCGTGTTGGCTTCGACGGTTGGCGTGGGCGGTCTCGGTGCGATGTATTTTGGTTATCAAATGCCCAGCCGACCGGTCCGGATTGGGATCATTGGGACGGGTGATGAAGGCAACGTATTGATCGGGTCGTTGAATCCGGAATATGTCGATGTGGTCGCGATTTGCGATATCCGACCGTCCAGTGTGCATCGTGCCTTTCACGGCGACTACAGTTCCGACAACGCGTTGCGGGTGCGCCCCGGTTTGAACCAGGTTTTCGGCTGGTCGGACGATTACGCTCGGCGACACGTCCAGGTGTTTCAAGAGTACCAAGACTTGTTGGCACTGCCAGAAATCGAAGGCGTGATCATCGCGCTTCCGCTGCACTTGCACGCGCCAATTGCCGTGGCGGCTATGCAAGCCGGCAAACACGTGCTGTGCGAGAAGCTGATGGCGCACGACGTCACGCAGTGCAAGCTGATGGCTCAAACAGCGGATGTCCGGCGGCGATTTCTGGCGATCGGTCACCAAAGGCATTACAGCATTCTGTACGACAACGCCGTGCACTTGATCCGCTGGGGATTGCTGGGCGAATTGCACCATATCCGCGCTCAATGGCATCGCGGCAATTTGCCCGGCGCCGACAGTTGGGCGCCACCGATTCCCGGAGGCCAGAAAGTGATCGGCTCGGACAAGGTTGTTGACACGATCGCCGCTCAATTGCGGCAGTTGACCAAAGACCTGGGCGCCGCCGATACCTCTGCCACCAGAGCTGAGTGGCTGCGGAATCAAATCGCCCAATGGGAGCAGCTCGACGCGGACAAACGTGTTGAGGCCGACAAGTATGGCTATCAAGTGGAGACGCAGGAAGACGGTCGGGTGCGCACGGCGCTCGAAGAACTCATCCGCTGGCGATTGTGGAATCGAACCGGCGGCGGGCTGATGGCGGAATTGGGAAGTCATCAACTCGACGCGGCCAGTATCTTTATCTCTTCGTTGTCCAAAGACGTTGGCCACGACATTCGGCCATTGACGATCCACGCCGTCGGCGGACGCCATCTGTTCCCGGAGGACCGCGATTCGGAAGATCACGTGTATTGCACATTGGAGTTCCCGGGCCCCGGATACGACTACACGTTTCCCGTCGGATACAAAGACGTAGTGATGAATTACCCGCCGCCCAGCGGCATTCCGAGTTACGACAGCGACCCGCAAAAGAAAATCGTTGTTACCTATTCTTCGATCAATGGAAATGGATTTGGGGGGTACGGTGAAACCGTCATGGGGACTCGCGGAACGTTGGTATTGGAGACCGAATCGGACGTCCTTTTATTCAAGGACGCCAGCACCAGCACGCGAGCTGGGGTCACTGTGGGCAAGGCGGGACAGCCAATTCTGGATACGACTGCCAGCGGTGATGCGGCGCCGGCGAAGGCGGCGCAGGGAAGCGGCCCGGTCAGCCGCGGCTATCGAGAAGAAATCGAACACTGGGCGTGGTGTGTGCGTGAAAACGATTGGGACCAGCAGCCACGCTGCAACGGTCCGGTGGCGTTGGCCGATGCGGTGTTGGCGCTGACCGGCAAGTTGGCAATTCGCAACGGGCAGCAACCTGGCGGACATGGCTTCATTCAATTCCAACCGGCCTGGTTTGATCCCAACGATCCTCGGGTTCCCGAAGCCGCCAGCGACGCTGAGGCGAAACAAATCATGGACCAGGAAAAATCCAATCTGAAGATTAGTTAGACTCAAGTGTTGGAATCGTGGCGGCACATGGACAAGTCGGTTTTTCTCAATATTGGGTTGTGGGCTTGGGTGTGGCTGGGAAACGTGGCGATGGGCGCTGTCCCGCAAGACAAACCGATCCCTCAAAACCAATCGCAAGGCGGCCAACTACAAAGTCCGACGATACCCAAGATCGGCGACCGATTGTCGGACGAACAAGTCGTAGCGCTGGCCCGGCTGGCATTAGTGGGGATCGACAAGGAGTATCCCAACAAGCCGTCCAACGTCATCACCGGCAGTGAAGGCGTGTTGTCGCCACGGCAATTGCACCCGGCGTTCTATGGGTGCTTCGATTGGCATAGCAGCGTGCATGGACACTGGATGTTGGTTCGCCTGTTGCGGCTCTATCCCGAGATGTCGATCGCCGCGGAAGTCCGAAGTGAACTGGACAAGCATCTGACGGTTGAATTGATTCGGAAAGAAGCCGATTATTTCTTGCTCGATGAGAATCGTTCGTTCGAGCGGATGTATGGTTGGGCCTGGGCGTTGCGTTTGGCCGCCGAACTCGAACAATCGCAGGATTCGCAAGCGCAAAAATGGCGAGCTGCAATTCGTCCGTTGGAGGAGACGCTCGTCAAACGAATCGACGACTACTTGCCAAAACTTCAGTTTCCGATTCGGACCGGTGTGCATCCCGATACGGCGTTTGCACTGGCGCAGATTCTGGATTATGCATGGGTGGTGAACGACACAACTTTAGCCGAGTTAGTCAAACAACGAAGCCGCGACTACTTTCTGGCGGACCGAAACTATCCCTTTGAGTACGAACCGTCGGGTGAGGACTTCCTGTCCAGTGGGCTCAATGAAGCGGATTTGATGCGTCGCGTTTTGCCGCGAGACGAATTCCGCCAGTGGCTCGGCGGGTTCATGCCGAACCTGCAAGCTGACTCGTGGTCCGGCGGAGTCAAACCGGTGGACGTCAGTGACGTTACCGATCCGAAAATCGTTCACTTGGCAGGACTGAATCTTTCGCGAAGCTGGTGTTTGGATGGAGTCGCGGCGGCACTTGGGGCGGACGACCCCCGGCACGATCGCTTGCGGTCTAGTGCGCTAGAGCACTCGATGGCGGGCTACCGCTACATTTTCAGTGGACATTACGAAGGCGAACACTGGCTGGCGACGTTCGCAATCTATTCGTTGACGCAAGCTGGGATTCGGCCTTAACAGCCCGATGAAAATCGACTCATCGCAGCAACCGCAAACGGGGCTTCGGCGACGCGAGTTGATTTTAGTCTTTGCGGCACTTAAACTTATGTCCATCTCGTCTTTGAGGACATGTCGCCACGCGCTAGCCGAATTCAGGCCCGTTTTGAATGGTTTGCATAACGGCGCTTAGTTGGATCGGAATGGAAATCGTGATTTGTGGCTTGTGCGGGCCAATTGCCGGAACGAGAGGAGACATCTTGTGAATTTGATCCACGACCCGGACAAGAAAGACGGCACGACAAAGAAGGACATCGTCAAAACCATTTCTGATGAAATCGGACTAACTCAATCCAAGACGAGGGAAATCGTCCAGAAGACTTTAGACGCTATTGTCGAACGCGCTGGTCACGGACGAGCGGATCGAACTGCGTAATTTCGGTGTCTTTGCAGTCAAACGCCGCGCAGCGCGAAAAGCCCGAAATCCAAAGACGGGTGTCAGCGTAGATGTGCCAGAGAAGCTGGTGGTGACGTTTAAGCCCGGCAAGATCATGGAACAGCGTGTCAAAGAGTTGGAGGAAAAAACCAACGCCCGGTTGCGATTCCATATCGAAAACGCCCAGTACGGCGGCGACCACCAGACCACCGACGCGGAAGACGACATCACCAAGCGCGAACGCACGACCGAATAAGGAACCTCGGCAATGCCCAATCTCCCGAATCCGTTCCGCAATCTTCCATCGGTGAATCAGTTGATGGACAGTCCGCCGCTTAAGGCGTTAGTGCATTCGGCCAGCCATAATGTCGTCGTCAACAGCGTCCGCACGTTCCTGGACAAGATGCGTGAGCAGGTGTCGGCGGCGGCCAGTTCGGCGAATATCCAGATTCCGACGCCCCACGAGTTAGCGCAGCGGATCGCCGATTGGATTCGAACCACCGATCAAGATCGTCTGCGGCCCGTGATCAATGCCACCGGAGTGTTGTTGCACACAGGATTGGGCCGGGCGCGCCCTGGCCGCCGAAGCTCTGGAGACGATGACGGCGATCGCATCAGGTTATTCAAGCTTGGAAACCGACTTGGAATCCGGCGAGCGAGGACAGCGAACCGACGTGGTGCGCAAACTGTTGTGCGAGCGTACGGGCGCGGAATCCGCGACCGTGGTCAATAACAACGCCGCGGCAACGATGCTGGCGCTGGCGGCGGTTGCGGGGGGCGGCGAAGTCATCTGCAGCCGAGGACAGCTGATCGAAATCGGGGGCAGCTACCGACTGCCCGAGGTGATGCAGTGCAGCGGCGCCGCATTGCGCGAGGTGGGCACCACAAATAAGACTCGGTTGGCGGACTACGAAGCGGCGATCAATCAAAACACCAAGGCGATTTTGAGAGTTCACCCGAGCAATTTCCGGGTCGTCGGTTTTACCGAGTCGGTCGATCTGACACCGCTGGTTGCCTTGGGCCGCCGTGCCGATTTGCCGGTGATCGACGACGTCGGTTCCGGAGCGCTGGTCGATTTTGCCCGCTACGGTTTGAAAGACGAACCGCTGGTGCCTCACAGCGTCGAGTGTGGCGCCGATTTGGTCTTGTTCAGTGGCGATAAGTTGTTAGGCGGTCCCCAAGCCGGCCTGATCGTGGGCAAACGAACTTGGATCGAGCGAATCGAACGTCATCCGCTGACGCGCACCATGCGGGTCGACAAGCTGACGTTGTCAGCGTTAGCGACGACGTTGCGATTGTACCGTGACTTGGAAGTGGCCGAGCAGCGGATCCCTCTCTTGGCCATGTTGTCAACGTCGATGGAAAACTTGAAATTCCGCGCGGAAAAGATTGCCACGCAACTGCGCACCTGTCCGGTTGTCGAAGCGTGTGAGGTTCAGGAAGGTTCGGCTGTGATTGGCGGCGGTTCTATCCCGCAGCAGACGTTGGCCGCGTATCAGGTTTCGTTAATGCCCAAGAATATCACCGTCGATCAGATGGCCAGGCGACTGCGCACCGGAGTGCCGTCGGTGATGGGGACGATCCACGAAGGCCGGTTGATTCTGAATCTGCGGTCTGTTTCGCCTCGAAGCGACTCACAGTTAGTCGTCGCCTTCAACCATCTGGGTGGAAAAGCCACTGAACCCACTCCGGAAGAAACCGTCGTCCAATCGAACAACTGACCGGGAAGAAACCGTCGTCCAATCGAACAACTGACCGGGAAGAAACCGCCCGGTAATTCGCCGTGTGGAGGGCAACGCAACCGGACGGCTGGCGCCGTTCCGCTACTTTTTCAACGGGATGCTAGGGTTCTTTGACGCTGTCGTCCAGGTAGCGGAGCAGCGGATAGAGGAAATACTCGATGACGCGACGCTTGCCGACTTTGATTTCGGCACTGATGCTACTCCCGGGGAGCAAACGGAAATTCTTGGGCATGTTTTTCAGCGTTTCGGTGCCGCCCAATGCGACGCGTCCTTTATAGATCATTTTTGAGGTGGGCCCCTCGCCTTTCTTGAACGTCCCTTCGCTGATCGTTTTCAACGTGCCGTTGAGCGTTCCGTGTTTCTGATAAGGGAAAGCGTCGATCTTGATGCGGACCGATTCGTTTCCTTGCAGCAACCCGGTATCGCGCGTTTCGATTTCGACTTCGGCTTCGAGTCCCTGGGCTCCGACGTCCAGCGGCACCAGTTTGAACATCGCCTCGGTCGGTTTGGCGATCACAGGGCGTTCGGCGACTTCTTGAACGAAATAGGCATCATGTCCAAGATCGGATGGAACTCTCAAGTCGACCTGGGTGTCTAGGTAGTTCGCCTTATTCAGCTCCTCGACCGCTTGATCCAGGTCGGACTGGACTTTCAGGTAGTCCGTGGAGACCTCAGCATTTCGGTGTGCGATGTATTCGGCTTGCCCTTTTTCGTTTACTTTCAGATCTTGTTTGAGTTGTTCTCGCTCGCTTTCTGCCTCGGCCAACAACTGTTCGGTTTTTTGCAGTTCCACTTGGGCACTCCAAAGTTCGATTTCGCTGATGCTATCCTTGGCCTGCAGGCTTTCTTGTTTTTGGAAGAGCTTCTGGCGGATGTCCAACTCGAACTTCACGCGCTCGATTTTCTCCTTGTTGGCGGCTTGTTTGGAGACGATCTTTTCGTGCTCGGCGGCAAACGTGGCGACCTTGGCGTCGTACTCATGCCGACGGTCGATAAAGGCGCGAAGCTGAGCTTGCCACACATCCGACGTCTGATCGGGACCGAGTTCGAATTCCAACCCGTCGCGTTCGGCGGTGAGGCGAACCAGATTGGCTCGAAGGGATTTTTCTTTAGCCCGATAGATGGCGACATCGGCTTCGGACAACGTGCGATCGAGTGTCGCCAGGACCTGGTTGGGACGAACGATGTCGCCGAATTGCACGAGGATTTGATCGATTTTCGCCGATGAAAGGGGTTGGACGACGATCGTGGGGGCGGTCGTGACCAAGCTTCCTCTGGCCACGACGATCCGGTCGACTTGAGCCCAATAAGCCCACGCCACGGTGGCCACCATCAGTGCGACCACAGTGTACAAGGTCCAACGGGCTCGGCCGGGAACGCTTCGTTTTTCGATTTCCACGGCGTCCGGCTGGAACTCGATCAAGCTTCTTGCGATGGACCGCGGGCGGTTGATCTTGACCTTGCCGCGCGGAACCTGTCTTACTGTCTGCCCGTCTGTTGATGCCATAATTCGCGATAGACCTTGCTAGATTCCAGGATTTGACGATGGTTGCCGATCGCATCGATCCGGCCTTGGTCGATCACGATGATCGAGTCGCAGCCGGTTAGCATCGACAAACGGTGCGAGACCAAAATGACCGTGCGGCCGTGGGCCATGCGGGCCAGGTGACGTTGCACAATCGCTTCGCTCTCCGGATCGAGCGCGCTGGTGGCTTCGTCGAAAATCAGGATTCTGGGATTGGTAAGCATGGCGCGGGCGATGGCCAGCCGCTGCTTCTGGCCGCCCGACAGGTTCGAGCCATTCTCCTCGATCACGGTGTCGTAGGACTGAGGGAGTTGCTCGATGAACTCGTCGGCGCCGGCCAATTTGGCGGAGTGGACGACTTCTTGGAAAGTCGCGTTGGACTTGGCCATTGCAATGTTTTGGCGGATCGTCCCTTTGAACAAGAAGTTGTCTTGCAAAACAACGCCGATGTTCTGACGCAAATGTCCGATGTCCAACTCACGTAGATCGAGCCCGTCGACGCGGACCAACCCTTGCCGGATCGGATACATTCCTTGAATCAGGCGGGTAATCGTCGTCTTGCCCGAACCGCTGCGACCGACGATGCCGGTGACGGAGCCCTGGGGAATTACGAAGGAGACGCCGCGCAACGCCGGGGGAGCTTCCGAGGTATATTGAAACTGGACATTTTCGAATTCGATACGTCCGACTAATTCCGGCCGTAGCCCGTGCCCAATGCCGGCTTCGGTGGGCCGATTCATCACCTGCCCCAGCATCCGGATCGAGAGGGCGGTTTCTTGATAGGCGTGGACCAGCGACACCAATTGGACCAGCGGCCCCGAAACGCGCCCCGCGATCATCTGGAAGGCCACCAGCGCGCCGACCGACATCTGCTCGGTAAACACCAGATTCGCGCCGTACCAAACGATCGCCACCGTCATACACTTTTCGAGCAATTTAGAGATGCTCGTCGCCAAGGTCGAAATCTTGCCGACGCGAAAGTGCATCGCCACCGATTGTGCGGTTCGGTCATCCCATTTTTTCCGCTGAACCGGCTCCATGCTGAGCGCCTTGATGGTCTGTGCCCCGTGAATTGATTCGACCAACATGCCTTGCCGTTCGCCTTCGGCAATGTACAACGCCTCGAGCCGCCGCCGATACGGTCCGAGCAGCACGGCGATGGTCACCGCCATCAGGCCGGAAAACAGCAGGACGACCATCAGCAGCGAGCGGCTGTAAAAGCCCAGGATCGGGATAAACACAAACAGCGCGGTCGACTCCAGCAGAGTCACAAACAGGCTGCCGGTGAGGAACTGCCGAATCGCCGACGATTGCTGCATGTGTTTGGTTAGAACCCCGGCTGAGATCTTCTCGAAGAAGTCCATCGGCAGGTTGATCATGTGCTGAAACGTTCGCGTGGCCACGCGCACATCGATCTTGCTGGATGCGTGCAGCAGGATGTAGCCGCGCAGGAAGCTCAAGATCGCCTCGAACAGCAACGCCGCCGCGATTCCCACGGTGATGACTTGCAACGTCGCCCGGGCGTTGTTGACCAGGACTTTATCGATCACGATCTGAAAATAGAGCGGCACGACCAGAGCAATCAAATGCATGAACACCACCGCGACCGCGACGTCGGTGAACGACGTCCATTGTCGCGCGATCTCGGGGATGAACCATTTCAAGCTGAACGGCTGGTTGGGATCCAGCATCGACATCAGCCGCTTGGCCAGAATAACTTCGCCTTTCCACGCCTTCTCAAACTCTTGCCGCGAGAGCGACAAAAAGTCGCTGCGATCGGCCAACGGATCGAAGACCACAATCTGTTCGATTTGCTTCCCGTCGTCTTGTTCGACGACTCGCATCCCGATCAGAATGATGAAGTTGCCGTTGTTCAATCGCGCGATCACCGGAAAGCCTTGACCTAGACGTCGCAGCTGATTCCAGCGCAGGCGAGTGTGTCGGGTCTTGAAACCGTAGTCCGAGGCAATCCGCAGCAAGCGACGGATGCTGGGTTCCTGTTCTTCGAGCGAATAGTCGTGGATCAATCGCTCGGCGCTGACGTCGGCGCCATGATGGCGGGCGATCAGAGCAAAGCAACGTACGGCGGTGTGCTGGAGTTCCGGTTTGGCCGACGACTCTTCATCCACCGGCAGTCGGTCGCTGGCGCCGACGACTGCCTCGGGGACGTATTCTTCGAAAGGGGCGTCCGGGGAATCGGGCGCCGAGGGATCCGACGTTGGCTTATCTGACATGTGGAACCGAGTGCAACAAACAAAAAACCCCGCACAGTTTTAGGCCGGCGGGGCGGAATTGCAAATCACAGATTCGCGACCACTACGTCGTTGGGGTCGCGATGGCACCGTAATTCGTGGTGAACTCCGTCAACCGGAATGCTTGCAAGCTGCTGTTGGACTGGTCGAAGATTGAGCGTAGATCGACGTCTGGCTGCAACAACTTATCGTCGGCATCCAGGATCCTGAGGATTTCGACTCGCGAACCGCCCCAAGCCATGTTTTTAATTCTAATCGCTCCCTGCGATTCTCCGCCATTGATCATGAGTTCAATGTCCAAGTCGAGACCGCCATTGGCCCGCCTGAAACGAATGTCCTGTTGGAATTGATTGAGCTCGCTGCTGCCGTGGATGACCAACATATCGGCACCCGCCTCACGCATTTCGTCGATGCTGTCATAGCCGTCGCCGAACGTATAGTTATAGGTGTCGTTTCCGGCGCCGCCGCGCAAGCTGTCGTTACCGCCAAATCCGGAAATTGTGTCATTACCCTTGCCGCCGATGATCACGTTGTCCAGCCCGTTGCCGAACAAGGTGTCGTCGCCCACGCCGCCACGAAGGTTTTCAATATCGCAACCGTAGCAAATCGCGACATTGTCGATCGTCCCGCCGATACTCGAATACCTGCCCTGACGCAGATCGCCCACGACGCCGAAATTCTGGTTGCCGAGATTCAGCGAATCGTAACCGCCACCGTCCCAGATCATTTTGAAATTGCTGAAATCCGGCGGCAGGAAAATTTGCGTGTCATCGGAGTTGTAGTCCATGTTGGCGCCGTACTCCTGCTGTAAGACCAACAGGTCGTACAACATGGGAGTCGTCACATCCGGGCCGGATTGCGTGTAGGACATCATCGTATAGCGCGTTTGATCCGTCCCATCAATCTCAGGCGTGGCGTTGCCCGGCAAGCCCGGCGGAGGATTCGATCCGTCGACAAAGGGATGCTTCAATGCCAGGGCGTGTCCCATTTCGTGAATGATCGTCAAGAAACCAAACGGCGACATGCTGATGACGTCCGGATCCGCTTTATTAAAGTAAATATCAGCCGCAATACTCTCTTCATTTGGTGAATTGGGACCCGGCGCATTGGGGACCAAAGTGTAGCCCGCGGATCCCGATTGAGTATTCCGCATAAACGGGATTGTGCCGACACCGGAGGTCGCCGCTATTTCAACGAAGTCAACATCCAAAAACGTTTCATAAAGGGCAAGTGCTTCGCGGACTCTCGTTTCTTGCAAAGGAGTCAATTCGACGGCTCCGGTTGAGCGGATTGGATGGTCAATTGGATAGTAATAGGGAACCACTTCCGGGAATGAATAGGTAATCACAGACTTACCGGTCGGGCCCGAATGATTCGCCCAATTCAGTCCAACATCCAACGCGGCAACCGCTGTAATATCCGTGTTGACTTCCAACCGCTGCCATTCGCTCCAGAAGAAACCGTTGTACGCTCGATAGATGATGGGATCGAACCGGCGGCCTGGGTCTTCCGTGCCGGTCGTATATTGGAATCCTCCGTAGACGCTCAGGTTGTTAAAATCGGCCGCAGTCAGATGATGGACTTTGTTGGCATCGAGATACGTTCCCAAAACGCCGTTCAACACCAACGACGCCGACCCAAATTGTCCGTTCAAATCCATCACTTCGATATCGGTGATCGCCGGTCCACCGTCGCGAACGAGAAACGTATCAAACGGAGTCAAGCTGTTTTCGGTGATCGAGATGGTCTTAGCCACCGTCGAAAACGTCGGCAAATCCACCGAGACGATCTTGGCGGACGTGTTGACGGACCAGAACTTGCCATCGAACACTCGAACTCGGAACCGTTCAAAGTCATTCTGGCTCGCCGTGTGGTATTGAACCGACAACAATTCGTTAAACGAAACGGTAAACCATTGATTGTCCGCTTGCTTGACGCCGTCGATCGTGAAATACCCGCCGGTGGCCAACGAACCGGTATCAAAAAACTGGAGCTTCTTGATCGTGTTGCCGTCGGGATCGTTGAAGCTAAACATGTTGGTGGCGTTCAACACCGCACCGACTGGGATTTCCGCATCGAACGCGTTAACAACCGGCGCGTGCGCGTCATTGATCGTCGTGATCATCAAATACGCCGCGTCGCTCCACATAGCGCCGTCCCAGGCCAGGATACCGATGTTTTCCGCCCCGCCCGTGGCGCCGCCAAAATAGCGCAACGTCGATAGTTGTTGTGCCGGGACATCAAATAACACCGCAGACGGTTGCTTCACGCCGTTCAACAAAAAGTAACCGCTGTTGCTGCTGGCGTTGAAGTCGATAAACTTGTACTTCTGAATTGCGTAACCATCGGGGTCGGTCGCGGAAAACAGGCTGGACACGATCAGGCCTTCGAAACCCAATACCGAACCATCCGTGGCGGTGATGACCGGTGGTTGGACATTCGCGATCACCGTTCGGAGAATCCCGGACGCTTCGGGGCTCCAATATTTGCCGTCGTAGGCTTGAATGCTGATCGTTTCATCGGAGACGATTAGCCCCGCTTTGTAATAGACATTGCTCAGCTGCGACGCGTCGATTTCGATCCACAAACCGCTGGCCTGCGTGACGCCGTTCATTACGAATTTGCCGCCGCCGACGTAACTGCTGTTGTCGCGAAATCGGTACTTGGTAATTGTCGTGTTCTGGTCCAAGTCGATGACCGAGAACAAATTGGCCAAACCGATCGTTTTGCCTATTTCCACGTCCGCCGAAATCACGTTGACGAGTGGAGGAAAAAGATTAGGCATTTCTCAAGCTCCGATAAAAAAAACAAAGCCCCTACTTGTCAATCAAACAAAAACGCCGCGGTACTCACCGGAACTCAGTACTCACTAGAAGTTGGGAGACTTTGGCGAACTTGGTGTGTTGGTCTGCGTTCCTGTAGTCTGTGTTCCTGACTGTGTACTCGGCTGCGCGCCGTCAGCGGCCGTTTCCGCGCCGCGTGGCTTCACTAATCCCGCGTTGATCAATTGCTTGACCAGATCTTCCATGGCGCTGAAACTCCGTAGAAACCCGTCGGGTGGCATCACGATTCGCTCTCGCTGTTCAAATCGAGGCTGGTCGCCTTCCCGCCGCGAACCAACCATCGTGACCAAACTCATGCGGACCATACCCCCGGCAAGGGTTATTTCGCCGATTCCATCAGCAAACAACTCCCTTTGTAGTTCCATCAAAAGTCCTTAGCGATTTAGGGGTATTGACAGCAAAAACGAAACGTCGCGCAGTCTTTCCCATCCTAATCGGTCACAGCCCGATTTGTAAAGCTTTTGCTGGCAAACTTCTGGGAAAAACCAGCATCTCCCCTCAAACTTTGTATCGGCGCCAACCTTGCGGGAAATCTGCCTGAAACGAATTGAGGACGCTGGGAAATGGCGCTGGGCAAAAACATCCTCGGATAATCTTTTGTTATCGGTTATCTAAAGTCAACTGACTTTAACGGTCGATCTGATTTTATAGATTCTTTCGACAAAACACCCGCTGCGATCGTCAATGTGAACCCAGATTCACTTCTGACATGGAAACAATGCGTCGACCACGACCCGCCGACTTGGCGAACCGCATGGCCCTTGCGACAGCGCTGGGGATTTGCATTGGCTTGATACCCAAAGACTCGCTGGTCGCCTATTCAGTCGCCTTGGTGGCGATGTTGTTGCCCACACATCTAGTGTGGCTGGCGATCAGCAGCGCATTTTTTTGGGCCCTCAGCGGTGTGTTTCAGCCGCTGTTCCACAAACTTGGTGCGTTGCTACTGACCTCACGCGGCTTGATTCCACTGTGGGATGCGTGTGCAAGTCTTCCAGTGATCCCCTGGACGCGATTCGATAACACGGTGGCCATCGGAGCGATGGCCAGCAGCTTGCTGCTCGTCAGTCCGGGTTATTATCTGGCGTTGGGCGCGTTCCGGCGGATCCTTCCCAAGATCGCTCCGTTGATTGATCGGAACCATCGCGCCGTTCGAAGTACCGGCGGCTCGGTCGTTCCGGCGGAGTTCGTCTCATGAATCGGTGGAAGCACATCATCGCAAGGGGATTGCTCGTCCTGTCGATGTTGACCGGCCTGTGGGTCGCCAAGGACGCGGTCCTGCGCTGGGCGATCATTCAAGGCGCCCAAGCGGTCACCGGAGCCAAAGTCGAGATTGGGCACGTCAAAACGTATGTGTCGACTGGCGAAATCCGGCTGTTCGACTTGCAAATTGCCAATCCGCGCGACCCGATGATGAACCTATTGCAGACCGATGAGGCCGTGATTCAACTGGATCCAACCAACCTGGTCCACCGACGATTTGTCATCCGGGACGGCACTCTCCACAACTTGCAACTCAACACGCCTCGGATGGTTTCGGGCGCCCTCGACCCGATCGAGCAAGACTCGCCGGCGCTGATCCGTTGGTTTCCCCAGGACCTCCGCGACAAGCTCCGCGACTTGGGACGCCGATTCTTAGACACCGTAGAAGTTCGCAAAACGGAATCGACGCCGACCGATTTGCATATGACTCAATCGCGCGACGAGATCCAACAAACCATCGCCGCGAAACTAGCTGAGATCCGCGAGTCGGCCTCCACACTCAGCGGTCAGGTTTCCGAGATTTCACACCAGTTCAACGACAACCCTGGAAATCCACTTCGCGAGTCCCAGCGGCTACAGGAACTCGCTGGAAGACTCCCCCAGGTCGGCCAAGGAATCCAACAAAAGCGCGACGAAATCGAGCGTTTGAAATCCGATTTCGCCACTCAACTAGTCAAACTCTCTCAAGCCAGGGACGCAGACCTGGCCGATTCCAAAAGAATCATCTGCTCCGCCAATTTCGATTCGTCGCTTCTATCATCGATTCTGATCGGACCACGACATCTGGATCAAGTCGACGAGTCTCTGCAGTGGATCCAGTGGCTGCGAAATTCGTTTCCCACACTTCCCAACCAATTCCAACCGCGGCCCTCGTGTGGCGTCGAAGTACGATACAAAACAACGCCGCGGTCGGACGTCTATATCAAATCGCTTTCCTTCGACGGCAGCACGGTCATTTCCGGTCGAAACTTCAATTTCTTCGGTACGGTCCACGACTGGACGTCGCCGCCGGTCGCGAGCCAACAGCCGATTTCGCTGGAAATTCGGGCTCAGGGCGGATCGCACGTCTACATCACCGCTCAAATGGATCGCCGCGACGGAAAGGTCGTCGACAATATTCATCTTGTGTTTCCAGAAACGTCGTTGGAGGGACAACGCTTGGGCGACCCCAAAGTGATGCTGGTCGAATCCGCTCCGGGACTTCTGTACGTCGAAGCCGACGTGACGATTGATGGACAAGAAGTCGACGGAACGCTTTCATTGCGACAAACACAAACCGCCATCACCGTCACCACGGTTCACGATCTGGCTGGCGGTCCGCAAATGGCAGAATGGCTCAACAGCGAACTCGCTGACGTCGACCAGTTCGAAACCAAGCTCCGATTCTCCGGGACGCTCGATCACATCTCGGTCGAAAGCTCTTGCGATCTGGGTGACCGCATTGCGGAGGCTGCCGCCCGCGCCGCACGTCGAGAAGTTCGCGCCACTGCCGGACAATCGCAGGCCATCATCGACGGCCAATACCAAGCCGCAGTCAAACATCTGACCGACACTCTTGATCAGAATTG
This sequence comes from uncultured Planctomycetaceae bacterium, assembly GCA_963803365.1. Classification (GTDB taxonomy): domain Bacteria; phylum Planctomycetota; class Planctomycetia; order Pirellulales; family Pirellulaceae; genus JANMEB01. Next base: position 269,520 of record CAWDMH010000013.1, on the reverse strand, counting down.
CCAGGCCCTGATGGAACAGTTGCAATCCGACCTGGGCAGCATCGAACGCATGGAGCAGATCGCGGACATTGGCATTGAAGACCAGTCGATTCGCCGCTAAGGATCGCACGCAAAACAACTTCCCGGTTTGTTAACCCTCTCCTGACTTCTCCCGTGAGGGCGAGGAATTAGAGCGAAGTTATTTTGCGTGCGATCTAACACTCAAACTTGGCGCCCGTCAGTCGCTGGTAAGCATCGATGTATTTGTGTCGGGTCTTCGCCACGATTTCGGCGGGCAACTGAGGCGGTTCGCTGTTCTTGTCCCAGGACGTCGTTTCCAAGTATTCGCGGACAAACTGCTTGTCGAAGGACGGTTGATTTTGTCCTGGCCGATATTCATTCGCCGGCCAAAACCGGGAACTGTCCGGTGTCAGGACTTCATCAATCAACAACAGTTCATCGTCCAACCATCCGAACTCGAATTTTGTGTCTGCCAGGATGATCCCGCGCTGCTCGGCATGCCGCGGCCCGGCTGTAGATGTCCAAGCTGCGCCTGCGAAGCGTTTCGGCGACATCGCGACCGACGTCCTGACACATTTTCTCAAAAGAAATGTTCTCGTCGTGCCCCGAAGTCGCTTTCGTGGCAGGTGTGAACAGCGGCTCGGGAAATCGCTGGCAATTGACCAGACCCTTTGGCAATTCGATCCCCGAGAGTCGGCCGGTTGCCCGATAGTCTTTCCAGCCGGAACCGACGAGATAACCACGAACAACGCATTCGATCGGAACGACCTTGCACTTCTTAACCACCATGCTGCGACCGGCCAGCCATCGCGCATCCAACTCCGCGGGCAAGGCGTAGCCCTCAAGTTCCGTCGTGATTAAGTGGTGAGGGACCCGCAACAGCTCGAACCAGAATTTGCTGAGCTGCGTCAGAACGCGCCCTTTGTCCGGAATTTCGGTTGGCAAAATCCAGTCAAAAGCACTGATCCGGTCGGTGGCAACCATCAAGAAACAGTCGCCCAAATCATAAATGTCCCGGACCTTTCCTTGACGCACAAACGTTGACGCATGCATGAGCCGATATTCCAAAACTGAGTCGAACCGAAACCTTCCGAGAGCGCGTAACCGTTCACAAGCCGGGGTCTGGCTCATTTTCGGCTGAATTGTTGGTACTTGAATTTCACTTGCGCCGCCGATAACGTGCCTGACCCCTTAAAACATGGGCGACGCATTGGCAACCCGTGAACGCTAACGGTGGGCGTTGACAAGGCACTACGAGTATACGAGTTTTTTCCGGCCACAGACAGTTGACATCATGGGCGACTATTCTCCAGCGCGCTGCGAGCGAACGTGTTTGACAGAATGCAATGACGAGTTCGGTCGCCAAATCCTCGTCCAGGTATTGCCCCGCGTTTCGTGGTCGAGTCGTTGTTGTAGGTTGGGCTTCCTTGCCCGACCGATGCCCGGCCAGGGATGGCCGTCCTGCGTCGATTTGGCCTACTGGCACGCGTTTCGATCATTGCATGTTGAACCGCTCTGGTTTAGACTCGGCAGCGGATTTTCAAGCAAAACTGACTACGTGTTGATGGGCCGCACTTAATTGAATTGATGTGGGAATCTTACGGCTGCTGGTATCGGAATCGATCGCGTCGGATCGGCGTGTGGTTTCGACGCTGCACATCGTGCGGTTTGACTCCGTTCCTTGGCCCGGCCGAATTTCGGTTGACGGCAACGTCATCTCGCTGAATCGGAACGTCCATCACTCGGGAATTGTCATTGCGGCCTATCCGGTCGACGGAATCGGCGAGTTGACGCTTCGAACCGGCACGCTTCCAGAACGCGTCGAACCGTACAATCTGGCGATTGAATTGGCACGCGGAACACTCGACCGGTTGCGCAATCAGACCAGTTTGTGGTCGGAGGCCGGTTTGCAAGTTTCCGCGGAAATTGCCGACTCGACGGATCGCGCCGTCACCAAGCTTGGCGAAGCCGTGTTCGCCGAGGGCGATCCCGACCGGCAGACCGAACTGGCCAACGATTGTTTGGCTCTAACCTGCCCTTTGATCGATCGGCTATGTCGCGAATTTGCCCGCCAGATTGCCCAGGTCATTTTGCGCGACGAAGCGGTCGACCATTTTGTAGGGGTTCGTGTTGAGCCGCACGAGACCAGCGACGAGCAAATCGAACAACTTCCGCCCGGTTTCCGCTACGTCGAAATATCGGGCTGGACGTTTCCCGCGACTGACACGCACGAAGTCGGCGAGTCCGCAGTGGATCTGCAAGGCCGCGTGGCGCAAAGCGATCGGCGTACGATCGTCGGTCCGATCTGGGATGCGTCGATTCACGGACTGCCTGATCGCATAAATCAAATCAACGACTTTGAAAAGAAGCGGATCGAGTCACTCCAGTACTTCGGCCGATCGCTCAGCGAAATCCGCGACCAACCCGATTGGCTACACATTGCCAGTGGATTGAACGGCGTCGGTCACCGCTTCATGAGTTTTCCGCAACAAATTCAGTTGGTCGTTGACCTGCAACATCTGGTGGACGAATTCAATCACGATGTACCCATCTTGATTAGTTTTTCCCAGCCCTGGGGAGAGCGTCTTGCTTGGAGCGTTGGCGGCGCCCAAAGCATCCAGATTGCCGACCTGTTGTTGCGACACGAGATTCGGCTTTCGGGGTTCGGTTTGGAAATTGACCTGGATTATTGGCCGAACGGCTCGTTGATTCGCGATCCGCTTCAATGGTTGGATCTGATGGATACGTGGTCGCAATTCGGTATGCCGCTATTCTTGTTTCTGCGCCACCGACCGGGTATACGCCGGATCAGATTGCGTCCCACGCGACCGATCGCGTCCCGACGATCCGAAATAGCTTGAATCCAGACAGCCAATTTCAGCATTTGCAAACGGTGGTCGAGTTGGCGTTGTCGCGACCTTTGATGCGTGCGGTGATTTGGAACGACTGGAAAGACAAAAACGACGGCAGCTTTCCGGCCGGGGGACTGTTCGACGCCGACGGAAAGCCAAAACCAGTGTTCACTCTTTTGCAGTCGGCATTCAATTCGACTCACACCCCAGCAGATCAGCGTGCGGGTTCGAAACTGGCGCGCTGACGAAACCGGAGTTCTCGCACCGGGGCGGCCCAGCGAGTCCTGGAAATATCGAGTTACGACGGTATTCGCCACCGAGAACATTTAAGCTTTGCCGGTTCTGTCGATTGCGTTCCGGTTGTGACGCCGGGCACCGGATTCGAGCCGTCGTGGCACCACAAAGCACCCAAATTCAAGTGGTTTCGCGTCATGGCGTTTGCCTGGAACGGCGATAAACCAAAAGGCGAATTCGACGGATGGGCGGCGGATATGGTCGTCGCTAGCGGACCGAAGACCCTGAAGTTCCGTCGGCCGATTACGGAACAAACGCTAACCCGGTCCGGCGCCACCGGAATTCAATTGGCAATCGAACTTGGCAAATTCGCCGGCTTTAAGGACAATCAGCCCAAACAGCGCTCATTTTCAAGGAGGAATCGATGGGGCTATCGCGAAACCAATTCGGAACCTGCATGATCATATTCTCCGGGGTCGGATTATTCACTTGTTTCACCCTGACTGCCCAGGTGCAGGATCCCAAAGCGAAACCAACTCGTGAACCGATTTTCCGAGTGGCGCGACTCGATTCCGGTGCAGCCAAATCGACCGAAGACACCACCGCCGATTCTAAATCGAAAGAAGTTCACGTTACTCCCAAGAGCACCGACGGCACACCGCCTGTCGCGTCTGTAGCGACGCCCCATCCGCTGGACGCCGCCATCGAAATTGCCACCGAGCGATTGGCGACGATTCGCCACGACATTCAAGACTATCAGGCCATCATGGTCAAACGAGAACGAATCGATGGTACCTTGAATGAACCGGAGTTCATGAAGGTAAAGATCCGCAATCGACGGACCTCGGACAACGGTCAACAAACTCCGTTTTCAGTCTACATGCGGTTCTTGAAGCCCAAAGCGATTCGGGGACGCGAAGTCATTTACGTCGAAGGTCGCAACGACGGGAAGCTAGTCGCTCACGATACCGGGCTTAAAGGTCTTTTAACGGTTTATCTCGATCCCACCGGCTGGATGGCGATGCAAAACAGCCGCCACCCGATTTACGAAGCCGGCCTGGAAAACCTCGTCGTCAAACTCATTGAAAAAGCCGAGCGGGACAAAGCCGCCGGCATGTGTCAGGTCGATTACGTCGACGACGCCAAAATTAACGATCGCCCCTGTACCAAAATCAAAGTCGTTCACGACGAGCAACGAGCACCGTACGACTTCCACATCGCCGAAGTCTTCATCGATAAAGAGCTTCAGCTTCCGGTTCGCTACGCCGCCTATGATTGGCCAGCCACGCGCGGCGGTGAACCCCCACTGTTGGAAGAGTACACTTACTTGAATCTCGAACTCAACGTCGGCCTGACCGACAAAGACTTCGATAAGGACAACTCGGACTACGATTATCGATAGCGATTATCGAAAGCGATTGTCGGTAGTGATATCAATTTGGCGATCCAACATTGTCGCCTTTCGTCGCCTTTCGCTCCGCGAAAGGACGTGCTTTCGCGGAGCGAAAGCCTACATTGTCAACTCCAAGATTAAGAGTTGACAAAGCACTAGCCGTCTCAGACGTCGCGGGGTAGCAACCCGACGACATCCGTGATATCGATCACGCCGATCGGACAACAGTCGCCATCAACGACCGGAAGTTCGCTGATATTGCGAGTCGCCAAGATGTCCACGGCGTTACCGGTGGGCTGGCCGGACGAAATGGTAATTGGCCGTTTCGTCATGACTGGAGAAATCGGAACGTCGAACATTGCGTCCTGCTGCCGCTCCAATAATCGGGCCAGGTCGCTATCCGTAAACAAGCCGGTCAATCGTCCGACGTCGTCCACCAGCAGAATGACGCCGCTTCGACGATCTGGCCGTTGAGATTCAACGAAGACGGTCCGGACAGTTTCCGACTCGCGGGCGACGCGGCATTGTTCGATCGGTCGCATGATCTCGTCGACCAGCGAGAGACTCAGACCCAAGCTGCCGCCGGGATGGAATCGGGCAAAGTCGACCGGGCCAAATCTCCGTTGCTGAGCCGTCACCAGCGCCAAGGCATCACCCAACGCCAACATCACCGTCGTTGTTGTTGTCGGCACCAGGCCCAAATGGCAAGCTTCCGTCATATTGCCATACGCCAGCACCCAGTCCGATTGAAGTGCCAGCGAGTTGGCGTCGGTTGCGGTCAGACTCAAGATTGGAATTCGTCGCTTGCGGAGCATTGGCAGGATTTGCAACAACTCGCGGGTTTCACCACTGTTGCTCAGCGCCAGCACCATGTCTTCATCGGCGATGCGGCCCAAGTCGCCGTGCATCGCTTCACTGGGGTGCAGAAAATGACTCCGTGTTCCGGTTGACGCCAGCGTGGCCGAGATTTTTTGGCCGATCCAGCCGGCCTTGCCGATCCCCGTCACGATCACGCACCCTCGGCAGTCGATCAGCATCCGCACGGCATTGTCAAAGCCCGCAGGAATGCGCGCCGCCAACAGCTCCAGTGCGTGGGCCTCTGCTTTGATCACTTCGGCGGCCGCTTGGTAGACCTCGAAAGGGTGCGTCGATTGTCGTTCAACAGCAGACATCAGGATCCTAGCGATAGAGCATTGGTTTTTGGTTTCAGTTCTTAAATCTCAAATTTCAGATTTCAGATTTCAGATTCCAGATTCCAGATTTTCAATTTTCAATTTTCAATTTTCAATTTTCAATTTTCAATTTTCAATTTTCCCGTCTCCCGCCTCCCGTCTCCCGCCTCTAAGCGGCGGCTGTGACTTCGACGGACTGAAGATGCCGATACGTCGAGCAGCGTGCCAACAGTTGTTGGTGAGTTCCATAGTCGACGATCACGCCATCGTCCATCACGATAATCGCGTCGGCCAATTCCAACGTTGACAGCCGATGCGTCACCATCAGCGTCGTGCGTCCTTGGATGAATTCAGACAACGTTTCGTGAATCAGGATCTCGCTTTCTGGATCGATTTGGCTGGTCGCCTCGTCGAAAACCAGGATAGGCGGGTTCTTCAAAATCGCGCGGGCCAGGGCCAACCGTTGCCGCTGTCCGCCTGAAAGCTTGCCGCCCGCCTCGCCGATCGTCGTCTCATAGCCTTTTTCCAGATTCGCCAGGATGAACTGATGTGCGTGGGCTTTGCGAGCGGCCTCGATCACCAGTGCGTCGCTTGCGTTGGGAGTCCCGTAGCGAATGTTGTTGGCGATCGTATCGTCGAACAACATCGTTTGCTGTGTCACGTAGCCCATCGACCGCCGCAAATCCTTCAATCGGAATTCGCGGATATCGGTCCCATTAAAGTGGATCGATCCGGACTGAGCATCGAAGAAGCGCAGCATCAGATTGATCAGCGTGGTCTTGCCGCATCCGTTCGGCCCGAGGATCGCGACGCTTTTGCCAGCGGGGATCTGCAGATTCACGTTTCGCAGCACAGGCAACTCTGGACGATAAGCAAAGCAAATCTCTCGGAACTCGATTTCGATGTTTTGGGTGGGGATCGGTCGAGGATTCTTCGGGCTGACGACCGAAGGCTTACGATCGATCAGTGGAAAGACGCGGTCGGCAGCCACCATCCCGGATTGCAACAGCGTGTACACATCCGTCATTTTCCGCAGCGGATCTGAAGCACCGACCAAAAACGCAAAGAACGCCATCATCTCGGCAAACGTCATCGGCGTACTGCACAGCGTAATGCCCAGGAACCGCGTTTGCGAGTTGAGCACGAGATAGCCGCCGGCGACGAAAGCGAGCGCCGTGACGCTCACTCCCAAAAGCTCGCTATTCATTCGCGCCAACGCGGTGAAGACCGCGATCCGCATTCCTTTTCGGCGGACATCGTCGGCAATGCTGCGGAACCGCATCCGCTCGTGATTTTCCATCGTGAATGCTTTGACGATCTTGATATGTTGCAAAGCCTGAAACAGTCGGTTGGAAAGTTTGGCGGATTCTTCAAACGCTTTCTTGTTCGCTCGTTTGCTGTAACGGGCCAGCGTCACCATCAACGCGCCAGCCAGCGGGCAAATGATCAGCGAAAACAGCAGCAGCCGCCAATTGAACCAGGCCGCCCCGATCAGGCACGCCAGCATCTTCATTGGCTCGCGAAACGTTTTGCCATATAACGTCGTGATTGCTGATCCGATCGCACCCGTTTCGCCTCGAATCCGTCCCACCATGTCGCCGGTACCTGTCGCGCCCGGAGCGTTCAACTCCATTTGCAGCGTGCGGCGAAAGAAACGGTTTTGCAAATCGAGGACGGTTCGCTGTCCAATCCGCGCCACCAGCACCATGTTCCCCATCAACGCCAGACCACGCAAAAGCGTGCCGATCAGCACGAAGGCAACCATGTACAGCAGCGTTTGAAAGGGATCGCTGGGCAGATATGTTTTGATCCACGGCTCGAAGTACTGGGCCGTTGCAGCCTTTCTCGTTTCAGCGCTGGCGGTGTTGGTGAGTTGATTGATTTCGCGGCGCACTTTTTCCGTGTCTTGGATCTGACCCAAGGCCAATTGTCGCTGCACATCGGCTAGCTTGGCCGAGCAATCGGCGGCATTCGATTGGGCCTGTTGGATGCGGCCGTCGATCCATTCATGCAACGACTGTTGCTTGAATACGACCTCGACAAACGGCAATACCGCTCCGATGTTGGCGCCCGCAGCAGCGCCACCAACATCGAGCACATCGTTCCGCCGATCAGAGACCAACGATATCGAAACGACATTTTGAGGGCGCGGGCCAGGTTTTTCATCGGGTCGTCGTCCTTGACGGTGAGGGCCTGATTTCGCGGAGAATCTAGCGAATTGCGGCTGAGTGCGTAAGGGCAATATGGCGGGGACGATTGAAACTCGCGGCGCCGAATCGCGATCTACGCCACGTGCTTCCACTGCAAGGGAGTGCCTCGGGGAAGGTCCACCGTCGCGCGGCGACCAAGAACGGCATCCAAGTGTATCGGCGCCAAACCGTCGCCCGGACGAATCGACCTCAGATTCTGATCGGTCAGCAATTGGCCGGCGGCAACGTCGTTCACGACGAACAAGGACCTGCGAAACTTGCGACAAGCCGTATCGGAGACGCCGCCTCCATAGGTCACGGTTCCCAACGCCGCCTCGGCGCCTCGAATCGACTCGACGAGTCGGCCAAACTCGGCGGGCTCCAACGAAAACGCACTGTCAGGTCCGCCATCGGCACGGCGCATGGTCAAGTGTTTTTCCACAATACAAGCTCCCAGGGCAACCGCCGTTGTGGCCGCCACGATTCCCAGCGTATGGTCCGAGAGCCCCACCGGAACGCCGAACCGTTGCGACATGTCGGTTATCGTTTGCAGATTCAAATCGCTCATCGGAGCTGGATAGGCGCTGGTGCATTTGAGCAACGCGATTTGTGGACACCCCGAACCGCGAAGCGTCGCCAGTGCGGTTTCAATTTCTTCGACGCTGGCCATGCCGGTCGAAGCAATCACGGGTTTGCCGGTCGCTCCAATCCGACGCAGCAAGTGAACGTCGATCAATTCAAAAGACGCGACCTTGTACGCGGGAACCGACAGCGATTCCAGAAAGTCCACGGCACTCGAATCAAACGGCGAAGAAAAGCAATCCATGCCCAAAGCCGCGGCCAGTTTCATGAGTTCGGGCTGCCATTCCCACGGCATGTAGGCGGAACGATAAAGCTCAAATAGCGTTTGTCCATCCCACTGCGTTCCACGATCGATCGTAAAAAACTCGTTGTCGCAGTCGATCGTGATCGTCTCGGGCGTGTACGTTTGCAGTTTGACCGCGTCGGCACCCGCGGCCTTGGCGGCGCGGACCAATGCGACAGCCGAAGCGAACCGTTGACCGTGATTCGCAGATAACTCGGCAATTACATAGGCGGGATGCCCGGTACCAATTAGCCGATCGTTGATTTGAATCGTCGCCATCGAACTACCCGTCAATATTTGGACGTCTGCCAAAATGATCGAACTTCGAACGATCCGTCATTCCCGCGAAGGCCAGAACCCATTCATCCGTCATTCTCGCGAAGGCGGGAATCCATTCACCCGTCATTCCCGCGAAGGCGGGAATCCAGTGCTTGATCACCCGCTTGATCTAAACTCTTTCGATTTACAACGCGCGAAGAGCCATTTGTCGCTCGCGATGTCATGGGTGCTCTGCACAATTGACACTTGATCCCTGTTGTCCAAACGACAGATCACCCCAATGCGCCGTGTTTGGCTGGTTGTTGTTGGTTGTCTGCCGAGCACAACGGTACGCCGACGTTTTTCGCAGTTCCAATGTCCATCTTTGAGCGTCTTGCCCCATCATGGTGGCGAGGTCCTGCTCGACAAATCCGGCGGTGGCGAAGGACCTTCTGGAGGCTTCGTTATCTGGTTTAATGAACGCCTCAATCGTCGAAATGTCCGGACGATCTTGAGTCAATCGCCAGATGCCAACATCCAATACATGCGAACTCAGCCTTCGACCTCGAAACGCAGCGTCCAGATTCATGCTCACCGATGCTACATCGAGTTCGATCGAAAAGCGAACGCAGCCGACGGCCATTTGTTTTGGAAACTCGATCACGTAAACGCACGAGTCGGACTCGCCACAACGCTGAACAAGCCAGCGACGATGTTGTTCAAAGTCAACGGGTCCCGACGAAAAGGAGGCCTTTCGAACGAGCGGATCATTTTGCCAATGGAATAGCAACGCGGCATCGTCCGGAACGGCTGGACGAATCGACAGCATGCGCCGGATCATGTCCGCAGCAACGCGATCGGCACCGCGGCCATCGACCAGGCGGCGAGCGTTGGCGGCCAGAATCTGTCGAAGTCGGTTCGATCGAATAAGCCCCGAAACGATGGTTGTGATTTGTTGGTTGCTGAGCAGTTCGGCGGGTCCAAGGTTGATAATCGCCCCGCGTGCCGCTAACGATCGGGCGACCGCCGCCTGGTTGTCAGCGATGACGATCGAGACCGTCGGAACTCCACATGCTGCTAATTCGTATAGGGTCGATCCCCCGGCGGCAACGGCCAAGTCGCTGTGGCGCATCACCGCGGCCATGTCTGCGACGTTGTCCAGAATCTCGACCGGGTAGTCCAACTTGGTCGCGACTTGAACGACGTCGCTGCGGTTTGGATTGCACGCACCGAGCACGGCGATGACATTTGGCCGGTGTTCCCGGATCTCATTTAACGCATGCAGGACTTTGACCGTGACATTATGCGAGTCCGCTCCCCCCAAGGTAACGAGGATCGTTGTGGGGTCGCTGGTCCAAGACCGGCACGTCGGCGATGTCCGGTTCGTGCTCCTGTTGGATGTTCGTCGGGCGGAACTCTTCGCGCAACATGGCGAAGCGCGGTCCCAACAACAAGCGTTCTGCCGACAAGTTTGGATAAAGCCTCGAGTTGGCAAACGTGTTCTGATTCAACAGCAAATCTGCGACGGCGGATGTGGGAGTCGCCGAGTCGTCGACCAGCATGACTCGGAAATGATCATCGTGGATGTCGATCGCCCTTTGAAACGCCTCATCAAACCGATACCCGTCCAAGACAATCCAGTCGGCGGCGATTTGGTGGGCCACTTGCCGCGTGGCGTCGGCGTCGTCGGTCGAACCCACGGCGGCAGAGATCTCCATAAAATCGATCGAAGTCGATTGTAATCTCGCACGCAAGGCGTGGTTGAGCCGGCGAGATAGACACGTGACTTGACCGCCCATTCGTCGCCAGGCTTCCGCCAATGCGATGCAGCGCATGAGGTGCCCGCAGCCAATGTCGACGTCGGCGTCGACGCGAAGCAGCAAGACTGGCTGGTTTCCGTTCATTTATGCGGCCTTTTGATCGACGTGTTGGTTGATTTTTCGCCACTGCGGATGATGTTGATAGGCGCAGGCAATCCGCCCAGCTAAAATCCTCCGAATCGAAGTGTTCATAGATAGTCCGAACCAACTGCAGGTCTTCCGGTTGATCGACCGTCCAGCGCAGGTCGGAGAAATTCTGTTCGCACACCACCGAGCTAATTTTGAATTTGCGAGGGTTTTGATAGACGAACAGCGTCACGTGCTCGCGGAACCGGGCATCGAGCACGGTGCGGTGCAGGTTTTGCAAAGTGGTATTGCGAATCGCTTCGGCGTCGAGACCGCGCGGAAACGTCCGTTGCGGGTAAAAATTGCAGGCATAATCGTATTCGTGTTCGCCCCACATCGATGCGATTACGCGATCGACGAGATGAAAGTCGATCAGCGGGCAATCGGCGGTGATGCGCACGACGATATCGGCCGAAAAAATCTTGGCAGCTTGGGCGTAACGATCCAGGACGTCGTCGTAACGGCCGGCAAAGACCGGCCATTTCTTGGCGCCACAAAGCTCGACGATCGGTTGATCGTTTGCCTGGTCAGAGGTGGCGACGACCACCTGGTTCAAACGCCGAGCCCTTCGCAATCGGCGCACCACGCGTTCCAACATCGGTCGTCCGGCGATGTCGGCCAGGACTTTGCCGGGCAGACGGGTGCTTCCCATCCGCGCTTGGATGATCGCCACGACGTTGGGATCGTTCATGCGGCTGTCCTCGCGACGCTTCGCACGATCAACTGTAATTGGTCGACGACCCAATCGACATCGGCATGGGTCATGGCGGGAAACATCGGCAACGACAGGATTTCGGCCGCCGCGCGTTCGGCGTGAGGGCAAATCCCGGCGCGATAACGCAGTCGGCGTTGATAATACGGATGCAAATAGACGGGACAATAGTGAACGTTCACGCCGATGCCGCACTGCCGCAGGCTTTGCAGGGCGACGTCCCGCGAGATACTCGCTGCCCCGGAATTCCAGCGCACCACGAACAAATGGTAGGCATGTCGCACGTCGTCGCTCACACGCAGCGGCCGGGCGAATTCGTCACCGCTTTCAACCAAGGCTTCGCGATAGCGAGTCGCCAGCAAATTGCGGCGATGGGTCCACTGGTCGAGCTTGGATAACTGACTGAGTGCCAAGGCGCATTGGATATCGCACAAGCGATAGTTGAATCCCAATTCATTCATCGCATATCGCCAAGTCGCCCTTTGTTCGCGCTCGCGATAGTCCAGGTCGATGCCGTGATTGCGAAAGCTCCTCATTCGAGCCGCATAAAAGGCATTGTGCGTGGTCACGAACCCGCCTTCACCGCTCGTGATCGGCTTGACCGGATGCATGCTGCAACAGGTCAAATCCGCGAGTCGGCCCACTGGGGTCCCCCGGTAACCTCCACCGAACGAATGGCAGGCGTCGGCGATCAACGCCAAACGATATCGATCGCAGATTTCCTGAAGCGAACCGTAATCGCAAGGTTGCCCGGCGTAGTCGACCGCGACCACCGCCTTGGTTCGCGGCGAGATCTTGCGGCGGACATCCTCGGGATCGACCAGTAATGTGCTCGGGTCGACGTCGGCAAAGATGGGCCGGCCACCCTGGTACAACACGCTGTTGGCGGTCGCGGCAAAGGTCATGGACGGCACGATGACTTCGTCGTCCGGCCCGATGCCAATGGCGTGCATCGCGCAATGCAGCGCGGCGGTCCCGCTGTTCACGGCGACGACGTGATCACATCCGACGCGCTGACCGATGGCGTCTTCCAACTCGGTCACCTTGGGGCCCGTCGTCAGCCAATCGGATTTCAGCACTTGGATGACGGCCGCGATGTCTTGATCGTCGACTTGGTGGCGAGCGTAAGGGAGATGTTCCATGTTCTGTGATTGAACGCGCACGACTTGGGAAGTGCACTACTTTAATAGTGAATGGGGAGTACTTACGCCGCGGCGTAACGACTTCGAGTGGCCGAGGTCAACGCCGGACAGTGTTTTTGGATCAAGTCCGACAACTGAACGGCGGACAGCCAGTCTTCGTTGGAATCGCTGGAGTAGCTGTACCCTTCCGGAAGCAGCCTTCCAAACTCGGTATATTTCGGAAGCGATGTCGACCAACTGCGCCGTACCGGCTGTATGATAAAATGGTCGTCGAACTCCAACGTCTGCCGCGCTTCGTCGAGCGGCACCATGCATTCGTGCAGCTTTTCGCCGGGGCGGATCCCGACGACCTTCGTTGTGCATTCGGGCGCGACAGCTCGAGCGATATCCATAATGGTAGTGCTGGGAATCTTCGGCACGAAGACTTCGCCCCCCTCCATCTGTTCAAAGGCGCACAGCACGAAATCGACACCTTGCTCCAACGTGATGATGAACCGGGTCATTTCCGGATGCGTGATCGGCAACACGCCATTGCCTCGCTGCTGTTGAAAGAACGGCACGACCGAGCCGTTGGAGCCCAGCACGTTACCGTACCGAACCACCGAGAAGCGAGTGCCGTTTTCGCCAGCCAGTGAATTCGCAGCCACGAACAGCTTGTCGCTGCAGAGTTTCGTGGCCCCATAAAGGTTGATCGGGTTGGCGGCCTTATCCGTCGACAATGCGACGACTTTTTCGACACCGCTGTCCAAACAAGCGTTGATCACATTTTCCGCGCCGCCGACGTTGGTATGGATGCACTCGTGCGGATTGTACTCCGCCATGTGGACGTGCTTCATCGCCGCGGCGTGGATCACGAAGTTCACTCCGCGCAGCGCCCGCCTCAAACGCTCGGCGTCGCGGACATCACCGACAAAATAGCGGATTTGCGGAAATCGATCCGGCGAGAACAACTCGCGCTGCATCGCCACATGCTTTTGTTCGTCGCGGCTGAAGATAATAAGCCGCTTCACCTGGGCGTGCCGCAGCAAGTATTCGGCGCACTTCTTGCCAAACGATCCCGTACCGCCAGTGATCAAGACCGCTCGATCCTTGAGCCAGAACATCCTTGTTCCTCACGCGGGTTAAAAGAGGAGCCTCCAAGCCGGCACAGGTTAGTCGAAACGGCCCAGATTCACAACGCGAATTTCGGATCTGGATATCAGCCAATTATTAAGGCCTATTTCTTGGCTCAGCCTCCAGTTCTCGGCAAAAACAGCGGAATGCGGGACAGCCGAATGGACCAATCCTATTGGGGGGCTTTGGCACTGCGCCAGCGTCCAGGTGCACCGGAATCGAATACTTTGGTCCGGATGAGACGCCACACGTCCTACCAAGTCAAGTGGCATTTGTACAGTGGATCCAAACGCGACTCACGAGCTCGTTCCACGATTTTGTAATGGGTATGAAAGTCGCGTTTGCTGTAGTGGCTTTCGAGTACCGAATGCCGGGGCAATGGGATATTCCCCTCGACGACCGTAACGTCGTCAACCCCGGGGCGTGCGTCGACGAGAATCACGTGGTGCTGGTTCTCACCCAAGACGCACACGTCGCCGATTTCCATGTTGTCCCGTTGGGCTTGCGTCACGGTCGACAAGTTATTCGTGGCAAACTCCAGTTTGACTTCGTTGGTTTCCGATCGAATTCCTTTTCCGTTGACCCACGTAGCATCGAGGCCGCACTTTTGCAGCATCCAAGTGGCAAAAATGCCGCACCACATCACCCCCTGTCGTTTTTCCGGCAAGTCGACCATGACATGCAAATAGCCCGGTTGCTTGGGCGGGATCGGCCGCCAGCCACGTTTCAGAATCCAAAGGCCCTTTTCGGTCCCTTCCAGAATCCAATCCGCGACTTCGCGTTTTTGAATCGCTCGGACAAATGTTGCGGGTCCGCTGATCGCCTCCCGGTACATGTCCATCATGTGGTTGGCGCCTTTGACTTTGCCGTTGACAAATCCACCAATCTTTCCTACCCACGAACGGGCTGTGTCGACGATCGATTGACGTACTCCAGATACAGGTGGCGCTAAAGGCATCGGAATCTCTCCCCAAAGTAGATCTGAAAACAAACATCTGAGATTCAATTCCGCATCGTCGCCAAAACGAAACCAGAAATTGTTGACGCCAATGAAGAACGTCGCCCTATACGGTTTTCATGAGCCGCGATTGGCGTCCGTCGTGCGGCGAATGGCGGAATTGGGAATCTGCAGGACTCCGCTGTGGTTTGGGACTGGTCCCGACGGAACCTGGACTGAAGATATCGCAGATTGGCACCTTGGACTGATCGATTGGTCAAGCCTCGGCGATGGCACGAAAAGGCTATTGCCAAGCCGTTCCGAACAGTTCAATCAGGGTGAATCCGCCATCAACCAAAGAGACTTTGACATCTTCGTCGAGCAAATGTCGCGCAATCCGTGCATGATCGATCAGCCGTACGCGCAATATCGTGAATTGTGGAATTGCCTGCTAGCAAAGTTTCAACGAGAACTTGCCAGTCACGACGTGGGGCTAGTCGTCCTTCAGAATCTACCGCACGAAGGAGTCGAGTGGGCGTTGTATTGTGCCGCGAAACGCCTGCATGTCACGACCTTATTGCTCTACCAAACCGTCTTGCCCAACCGGTTTTGTTGTTGCACCGATATCGACGATTTTGGGTTATTCGAAACCGCGGCCGAGGACGAAAGTGCGCCGCCGATTCGATTCGAAAACCGTTTTGAAAAAGACTTGTTCTACATGCGATCGACTCTCGCCGCACCCAATCGTGTCAGCCGCGGCCGGCTTCATCACATTACAAACGCGGTCGCAATTCGTTTCAACGACTACCGGTTCCGGTGCAAGTCGTTGGCCCGCCGACTCAAGACGGCCTCGGGGTGGGATCGATTGCGCGGCAAAGCAAACCGCCCGGTCAACTACGAGCGTGATTACATAGATAGTGTTCGCCGAGCAACTCGACCGGTCGACTGGCGAAGGCGGTTCGTTTACTTTCCCTTGCACCTGCAACCCGAGTTGACCACGTCGACGATCGGCGACCAGTACCGCGATCAACTGCTCAGCCGTCGAGCATTTGAGAGAAAAGCTGGATCCAGACGTCTGGATTTATGTCAAAGAGAACCCGAAACAGACTTGGCGTTGGCGCGGCCCCGCATTCTTTGAACGGCTAAGTCATATTCCGCGAACCATCCTGGTCGATCGAAACGTCGACACCTACGAGTTGTTGCGGCGTTGCCTGTTCGCAGCAACCATCGCAGGCACGGTTGGCTGGGAGTCGATCTGTGGCGGAAAGCCTGTTTTGGTTTTTGGCCGACCGTGGTATTTGATGTTGGCGGGAGTGCACCGCTTCGATCGCCTGGGAGACTTGCCTGTAACGCTTTTGCAACCCGTTTCGAACCGCGCGGTGCGTGAAAGCCTCCATCGACTCGCGCGACGATTTCCGGTTGGCATCGTGGACGTGGCCTATTCATCCATGCACCCCGCATTCGATCCCGCGACGAACGGCGATCATCTAACACAATTCTTGACACGCTGCCTCAATCAACAGGAACCGCGATGTGAACGCACTGCTTGTGTCGTTTGACTCCGAAGCACCACTGGCCGAACTTCGACGGCAAGCGCAACGGCGAGTTGCCTCGGCCATCAATTGGGTGAGTATCCAACGGCGACTGCCTGGCGTATCTCCGAGTCATTGTTCGGCCAAGCACATTCGAGAAAGGATAGAGGACACTTTGGATCATGCGACGCGCCAACGACTGCTTGAATGCTTAGATCGAAAACGAGCAAATCGAGTTTATTCTCAGCCAGATGAACTCAATCATCGAATCCGAATCGATTGCCAACGGACGTTGTTGGGGCTGCATTTTCTGCAGCCGGCGATGGTTTTTGTCGCCGGGTCAGGTGGTGATTACCAATCCACCCTGACGGTCATAGCGGCAGTCGCATTAGGAATCGAGATCGTCAAGCTCAACTGATAGCTTCGTAGCCGATTCGGCAACAAGACGCGGATTTTCGTCGTACCGGGGTCTGTCAAAAGTCTCTCTTCGCACGGCCGGATGCAATCCAGTCGCCCTTTTTAAGGCTCTATTTCCGGTCGATCAGTCGCGTAGATAGGTTGGTTTCGCACCTCAGACTTGCGGAATCCCCGTGAAAACCGGCCGATTTGCGGGCAAAATGCAGTCTTCCGAGGAGTTTGCCAACAGATTGAGCCTGAAAATGTAGCATCCAGGCAATTTGGGGAATTTCTTGAAATTTTGTTAGGCCGGAACCCTTGTCCAGATTGAACAACGTGAGTAACGGATTACACTAGATATCGAAATCCGCCTTGCCGGGTTGACGTCGTACGAAGCCCTAATGCGAAATACCTCACTTCACGGGAATCTCATCATGAAGAAAAAAGTCGCCAAACGAGTCGTAGCAACATTCGGCGCAGCGATGTCCGGCATGTGCTTGGCTCCAGCGCTGGAAGCAGACATCATTAATCTGACCGGCAATTTGCCGGGCACGTTGACTTCCACACGCCAAAACGTCAATTTCATCGGTGGCTCCGAATCGGATTGGGCACAATGGAATGATGGAATCGGCAAGACTGTCACTGGCTCGGGTTACTTGGCAGGCATTCGCCAAACGGCTGTCAGCAATATACTAACTGCTGGTGCTGGTTTTTTTGGGAGCATTGGCTTCCCTACGAATTTGAACGGCACGTACACATTTGGGTTCCTGACTACGGGCGGCAATGTGGGCTGGATTCAACTCCATTATTCACCCGGTGCCGGATCCCCGGTGCAGTATCTGGCAGCGGCGTATGAAAACATGGGCAATCCGATTCACGTCGGAGATATCGGCATTCCCGAACCAGCCACGTTTGGTCTGCTGGGTTTGGCAGGTTTGGCCGCGGGCGCCGGTTTGGCGCGACGTAAACGAAATCCAGCCAAGTAACGGTCTGGACTTAGTTCGTTCGTTTCGAGAAACAACAAAGCTGCGTCGTTTGGCGCAGTTTTTTTTGTTGTCTGTGCAACGCGCGGGTTATTGTGCGGGCGTGCTGTTTTTTTGGCGGTGAAGTGATTCGTCGATCGTACCGCTCATGGCATCTTGATTAAGAGGCACTCCTAAGAACTCAGCGACGATGTGGGCCGTTTGAACCGGGTCCGCGATCGCTGCGGCGTGGTCCACGACCAGGTAAGGAATGGCGTGAATATCGAGCCGAGCGATCGCGAATCGATACTGATCCGTCAGAAACGACTCCAGCTGTTTGTCCGTCAAGTCGGCGCCCTTCTTCCCTAGCCGCTCGAGCATCGATTTCTGAGAGTCCAGGATTTCGCCAATCTCGCGTTTCATGATGACCACGCGGTAGGAATTTTGTTGCGGCAAATGGGGAATCAATGGCGAAACCACCTTGATCGCTTTGCCGACGGCCTCGTTCAGCCAATCGTTTTGTTGAGGCAATTGTTTGACTTTTTCCAACTCAAAATAGCCGCGCGGATTGCTTTCATCGGCCTGCCGCTGATTGTCGGTATATGGTTCGATGCCGCCGGCCGCCAACATTTGCATCATCATCGAGGTTCCACTTCGAGGCAGCCCGGACACGACGTATACCGGAGCTTCGTTCTTGCTCGAACCTTCCCGAGGGCTGTCTCCCAGACGAGGATTGATTGACGTTTTGGGAAATGTGGGAAGCGCCTCGTCATAGTTGATCGTCGCAAAATCCGGAAGGTTGCTCAAGACATTTCGTCGTTTGTGGGCTTGGTGTTCGTTGCGCAATCTGTCTGCCGTCTCGTAGTGTTCGTTGGCACGGACCGTATCGCGAAACACGTGGCGATAGATCCGCGAGAGTCTCACGTGGGCTTGGGAAAAGTTCGGATTCATCGAGATGGCTGTTTCAAAGGACTTGATGGCTGCTTCAAAATTCCGCGTTCGGGTCTGGCAAACACCAATGCAATAGTGAGCCGGCGCCAAATGATAGTTGAGCCCCAATGCGGTTTTGGCGGCTTCGATCCCTTGCTCGTTTTCACGCAAACTGGAATGGACTCGCGCCAGACCCAGCCAAGCGCTGGCACTGCCGGGGTCGACCACGAGCATTTTTGAAAATCTCTCTCGCGCCCGGTCATAGTCTTTGAGTCGCCGATAGGCCTCACCCAAGTGAAAATGAAACCCGGGAGCTTCTAACCTGGTCGCTTCCGCTTTGAGGAAGAAGTTGGCAGCTCGTTGGAAATCACGTTCTGTCATGGCGACCCATCCATCCAGATAATCCAACGTGGCGTCATTACCTCGCGCTATCGATCGAATCTTCTTAATCACCCGAAGTTCCGGCTTCGAAAATAGCTTGTCGATAGGACGTGGGCGACTCTTGGAATCGGTTGGACTTGGCTCATTGTCTTGCCCGGCGGGCCTGGTCCAATGCATCGAGCTTTTGTCTTCGCTCCCGCGCAATCTCGGCAATTTCAGCCATCCGCTCCCGCGCCATGCCGGCAGCGCGGCGCCAGCGAGCCCGCAAGTCGTTGACGACGCGCGCCAGATCTTCGACGTAGTTCATCGCCTGCAGACATGTGGCCAACTGGACTCCAAAACGGAATTCGAGAGGAAACTCGCGATAGAGTCTGGACAGGATAGGTATGGCTTCGCCATGCATTCCGGCGAAAACATACGATTTCGCCAGATTGTATTGTTGCTCGCGAAGCGATTCCCGCGCCGCCTCCTCAGCGTCGCCGCTGGGCCGTTCGATGTAACCCAAAGCCACAAGTTGGTCGATGCCCTGTTCTGATTGAGTTGCATCGAGCTGCGTTCCTTGCGGATGCCGACCATCCTGACCTGTTATCTTGTCCCAACTGGGGATGAACTCAACCACTGGCGGAGATGCAAAGGCGTCCTTGATCACTCGGCCATCCATGTCTTCTCCGACTGGCAATCCAAACAGCGTAAGAATGGTTGGGGCGACATCCAACAGCGACAGCCCGTGGATCAACTCATCTTGCTGGATGCCCGGTCCGTTGATCACAAAGATCCCGTGCTCGCGATGTTCCGCCGCCGGTCCGGCCGGTTCGTTGGGCAACTCACGACGACGCAAGTGATCTGGGTGAAATCCGTGGTCGGACATCAAGATCACGGTCGTCTCCTCGCCGGCTAGTTCGATCAACCGTGCCAGCATCATGTCGTGAAAAACGTATCCAGCCGCCACGACGTTCTTGTAAATCTCATAGTCTTCTTCTTTGACCCACGGCAAACGCGGCGGATGATATTGGATATATCCGTGGCAAAAGTGGTCGCACGCATCGAAATAGACAGCCATGAAGTCCCACGGCTCATTTTGCATCAACCAGGTTGCGCACGCTTGAATCGAACCACAATCTGCGATAATCTGCGCGAGCCATTCCAACCGATTGTCGGTCTTTTGATCGACTGTATGACCTAGCGGCACAAAGGGCTTCATCTGGTCCTCGCCAAGGTCCTGTGGATGGACGCGCAAATCCGCCAGCCTGTCCACGAGCCGCTGGGGATGAATGGTCCCTGGTTGCACCGGCCACCCTTTTTCAATAGGTCCGGGAGCGCGTTGATAGTGATTGGAGACCATCACGCCATTGATTGGTTCTGCCGGGTGACTTGGCCACCAGCCGACGACGTTGCAGCGTTTCCCGTTTTGTCCGAGGATGTTCCAGATGGCTTTTGTCGTGCGGGACAGATTAGTGACCGGCCTGACCCCGGCGTCCCCTGGTGTGGGTTCCGTAAAACCCAGCACGCCGTGCTTATAGGGCCGCTTTCCCGTGGCAATGGATGTCCACAACATCGGCGAAAGCGCTGGCTGCATCGTTAGAATGCTTGCCATCACGCCCCCTTCGACTAGCTTTTGCACCGTCGGCATGAGGCCATAGTCCATCAGCGGCTGAATGATTTTCCAATCGGCCGCGTCCCAGCCGACCAACAACACCTTTTCCGGCATCTGTGTTCGTCCCTTTGTTTTCTTGACTCAAGCCGTTTCGACGCGAAGACGCTCGCTGTCGATCGACAACGACAACTCCTGATTTTAGCTCCCCCTTTTGCATCCGGGGACATAATCTGGTGAGGTTGATGTCGATCTAACGCCTGTGCCGGTTACTCCGTAACGACAACTCGAGGCGACGCCATCGAGCGTCTTAATTGCCAACGTCAAACCAAAACATTACGAGGCATCTGGTACAACCGTGTCGTTTCGTCTGTTATTCTAAAATAGTTTCCGTGGCCTACTAGGCAAACGCCTCATCGCCCCAACTGCAGTCCGACAACGCCGAGCGAAGTTGATTGGGGCGCAACCCTCGGGCACTGAGCGGAATTCAGCGTTGATCCATGAAGCCATCCAGCCAAGATCGCTCCCAAAAGTTTCTCGAATGGAATCGAGCCAAGTGGGAACGGAAGAACCAGGACTGTTACCAGAAGGCGGGACAAAACCGCTTTCCTTGGTATTTCACCGGATTGGATCAAGACATCGACCTTTGCTTGATCAAGTACGCGGTTCCCCTCGGTAAATCGGTTTGCGATCTGGGGACGTGCAGCGGTTCTCAAGCGATCGGATTGGCCATTCGAGGCTATGAGGTCGTGGGCACAGATGTTTCTCAAACCGCCCTCGACCAGGCAACCACCGCGGCGTCAAAGTACCGCGGGCTCAACCTTCAATTCCTGCTCGACGATGTTCTGGATTCGCGTTTGCCGACGGACCGGTTTGACGTGATTTTTGACCGCGGTTGTTTCCATAGCCTTTTCGGGTTTGTCGACACTCAGTTGTATGCCGCATCGATCGTACGTCTGTTGAAACCCAATGGATTGTTGGTCATCAAGATGATGAACGCAGCCGAACGGCGATTTCAGAAAACCGATACGGTCAACGGCCAAACCCGATTGATGCCGTATCATTTTCGACGAGATGAATTGGATGGATTGTTTTCGCCTCCGCTGACGTCGTTGGAAGTCTGTGAAACCGTCTTTCAATCCAGCGTCGTTCGACCCGACCCCGTTGCCTGGTTGATGGTATTGCGGAACGACAAGGCGAAAGATACTGCCGTGACCGAATCCGCTACGTCGGACTGAGCAGGGTGGGCAGCGTGCCAGTGACTTGAGCTGTTGCCACGGCAATTACGTTCACGGAGTGAACGGCCACGTGGCTTTTCACTCCGTGAAAAGTCCCGCCGCCAACCGTCCGATTTCGCTACATAGGATCGCACACAGAATAACTTCGCCCTAGATTCTTGTCCTTACGGGAGAGGTAAGTGTAAGTGTTCACGGGTTGCTAATGCGTCGCCCACGTTTTCAGGGGGTCAGGCACATTTTCGGCGGTTCGTGCAACATTCAAGTATCAATAATTAGGCCGAAAATGAGCCAGACCCCGGCTCGTGAACAGTTGCGAGGTAAAGCGAGGGTCAACAAGATCGGGAAGTTATTTTGCGTGTGCGACTTACTGCCATTTCAATTCGTCGAAGCCCGATCGCGACAAGTCGCCGGCATCGTCCGCACCTTCAGCGCTGACATAGCCCGGCAAGCCATTTTTGCGCAAGTCGGCCAGACACTCGGACATCGCCATGCCGTTGTGCGCGCGCTGATCCCATTCGCGTTGTTGTGCTTGCCACACGGCGACCGAGTCTGAGCTGATGTCGACCTTTCGCCGAAACGGGACTTGCTGGCCGACAAGCATCACGAAATACCCCTCCGACGAAAAAAAATCTCGCTTGAGGTCGTAATTTAGCAGCCGCAAGTCGGGTCCCACCGTCTTGTAATAATCCACGATCTCCTGCACGTTTCCCAAGCAGACGTCGTTGCGGGCGGCCTGCCAGAACGGCGTGTTTAATCGACCGTTGAATTTGTAATGCAACGCCAGAAAGTCCCGGATGATCTCCCAGTTTTCGCCGAAAATCCGGTTGTAAATGTCGCGCTGAACCGGCTCCAGATATCCGCCAGAGGCTTGTATCGCGCGAATGACGTGCGATACAGAATCGCAAATCGTTCCGATGGCGGTGGCTTCCAGCGGTTCCACAAAGCCCGCCGAGTTTCCGATGGCAACGACGTTCTTGACCCACGTGCGGCGATAGATGCCGGCCGGGAATTTGACGACGTGAGTCTTTTCCACGATGGGATTCTTCCGCCGATATTCGGTTTCCGCTTGATCGTCGGTCAGAAAGTCGGAGCTGAATACGTAGCCGCGATTGATGATCTCGTCATGCTCGATTTGCCAACACCAGCCGGCGTTCATGGTTTCCGCGGTTGTGTAGGGGTGATACGGTTCGTCGCTACGTGGCCAGCCGCCCACGACCGCTCGATCGCAAAACAAAGCCGACTTGAACGACACGAATTCTTCACCCAACGCCTTGCCCAACAGTTCGGAACGGAACCCGGAACAGTCGATAAACAAGTCGCCTTCGACCCGCTGTCCCGATTCCAGTCGCAGCGCCGTTACTCCATTCTCGTCCAGTTCGACGTCTTGAACCACGTCGTCAATTTTCGGAATGCTCAGTTCGTCCGCGATCGATTCAAGATATTCGACCAACGATCGGTTTTCCAAATGATAGGCAAACGAGGCCAAAAAACGCGGCCGACCATCGATCCGCTTCAAGCACACCCGGTCGTGAATCATCAGCGCCGAAGTGATATCCGCGAACTCGAACGACTCCTGGCAATAATAGCCGCGAGGATATCTCAGGTTGGGGTCTGGCTGGGACAATTGGCGAGAGAACGTGTAGTGGAAAAAAGGGCGCGTGCCCCAAAGGTACTTGATCCCCAGCTTGATGCTGGGGCGAACCCGCTGATGAAAGGTCCTTGTGTCCAACCCCAAATATTGATGAAGGAAGGGGATGATCGAAATGATAGTTCCTTCACCGACGCCGATCACGCCCATACGCGTTGAACGAACCATGCGGACATCGCTCTCGGGCAGATGCCGCTTCAGGGCCATCGCCGCCAAAAACCCCGCCGTGCCTCCGCCGAGCACGACGATGCGGCTAATCTTGCGCGGCCGGTTCGGAATTACCGAGTCAGTCACTTCACTCAATGATCCACTCACTATTTAAAAAAGGGCGATGACTTGCGTCGTAGCCGCATGGGGAATAACGTCGAAAGCGTAGTCCGAACTTGGCCGCCAGGTCTAGTGCCGTGTCAAGTTTTAATTTTGAGGTGCCACTGGCTGTGCCAGTGTACATGAGCGTCGTGTATTGCCGACCCGCACTGGCGAAGCTAGTGGCACACAACCCCAATTCTAAGACCTGACAAAGCACTAGGATCGCACGCAAAACAACTTCGCCTTAAAATCCTCGCCCTCACGGAAGAGGCAAGGTATGGTCAACAAAACCGAGACGTTATTTTGCGTCCGATCCTTAGTCTCAGAATAATAGGCCACGGCACATGCGAACGCACTGCTATCCAGGAAAAGTAGCGTTTGTCGCCAATCAATATCGTCCAACCTCCTTGCTTGGGCAACACTTGTTCGATGGATACTTCAATCGTTTCTGTTGTTCGTGCACAAGTCACTCCGTCATTTCTCGGAAATCCATCCAGCAGTTGTCAGGACCTGAACCAGGCTCGGATCGTCTGCCGACAGTGGAGGGAGCCATACATCGATCCGCTCGCGGGTCCACCAATGGCCTTCGGGATTTCCGGGCGGTGCGAAGCGATATCGATACAGGATCGCTCGAATATATCGCGGGGGTTTGTCCGGAAAGGGATTGATTGCAAACAGACTGACCGCACCGGCGTCATTGTGCAAGAGTTTCCAAACCAGGTTTAGCGTCCAGGGATATTGATCGGGTGTCGACATGGCCGCGAACCACATTTGCCAGTCCAATCGCAATTGATAGGGTGCGACCTGAGGCGGCCGTCGATCGAGTGCGACGGGCAATCCCTTGTAGATATAAGGCTTCCAATTCGCGTTATCGTCGGGGAACTCGTCCATCGTTCCCTCGAACACGACGTTCAGACGTTCGCGTCCCACGGATCCAAAGGCTCCATAGGTGTTAACCAGATCGAGTGGATCGAACGAGGTGTTCATGATTTGTCGGGACGAAAGCATATTGATCACCGGCGGTATGCTCAGCAGCGACACGATTGCCACAACGGACCAGGCGACGACCAACATCGGACGGCAAGGTCGGGCGAGATTTTCGGCCGCTTCGGCGCAGCGCACCAGCGCTTTAGGGCACAGCCGCGACCAGAAAGCATCGTCGAAACATGCCAGCGCAGGCAGAATCGTCAGCCAATTGAGAAACGAGAGGTTGCCGCTGAGAATCAACGTGACCTGGAAGAGCACAATGACGACGCCGGCGATGTAGCGGCCAAGCCCCGGCCAGAAAACAAACCACGGCGCGACCAGTTCGGTCAAGTGGTTGAACCAGACGCCGGTTTTTAAGATCAGGCGTGGGAGAAAATGAAACCATCGGCTCAGCGGCCCCGGCAGCGGCTGAGTCTCAAAATGATAGTAAAGCGCGGTTCCGTTGCGCCATACCTCGTCGCCGCGAATCTTGATCAATCCAGCGCCCAGCATGATGCGAAAAATCAGCCAGCGGAACAAGCCGATGATGGGTGCCGGCGTCGCGCGGCGGGGAAACGGACGCATGTCGAGTAGAGGACAAAGGAAGATCGCCAGAAAACCGGTTTCCAGCAATTGAATTTCCCATCCGTATCCGTACCAATCTTGCCCGACGTGAACGAAAGACATGTAGAGCATCCAAAGAGCCGCCAATAACAACGCATTGGCGAAGCCGGCGACCACGATGCAGGATAACGCTAAACCCACCCACGACGCCGCCAAGAGAACTGAGTCGGAATGCACAAACCAAAAAAGCGACGGCAGACGCACGAACGCGGCTCCGCGCGATCCGAACAATTGGGCGACGCGGTCAAGGAAGAGGTCGACCGGCAACAGTCCGTGTGCACCAATCAACGGCACGATCTGATTGATCGCCACCAGAAAAGCAACTGCGTAGAGCGCCCCCAGCAGGCGAAGCATGAAAAACCGGGTCAGCCAATACGTCGGTCTGCTCACCGGCGTGCCGGAATCTACCGCGGATCCTTTGTCAAACTTCTTGTTGTCCGTCGGAGCAAGTTTAACCGGGTGAATTGCTTCTGCGTCCCTCTCGTCACGCATCATTGTCTCTTTTTTATGAAGAGGGTGGAACTCGGAGATCCGCAGCAGTCAATCATCGAGATCCTGACGACCATTTGTCACGCCGTAACAGTTCAGGAGCCGGGGTCTGGCTCATTTTCGGCCCAATTATTGGTGCTAGAGTGTCGCCTGAGCCGCCGAAAATGTGTCTGACCCCCTAAAAATGTGGGAAACGCATTGGTAACCCGTGAACGCTTACTGTCACGCCGAACGGTTCACCCGCTCAATTCAGTGTATCAAAACGTCAAATCGTCGGATTGATGAACCGCGCAACAAGGCCGATCCAGGCACACATCACCCATCAGGGGACCCATCGGGGGCACACATCATTTTTGCTTCGATTGTGGGGTCATCGGACGTGGGACGTTCATCTTCACGAACTATTAACTTACTCGTCACAAAAGATCACGACTCTTGTCGGATATTCTTGCGCTGGCATTCGGGAGGGAACTGAATTGTCCGATCCGATGAATACCTTCGACACGGCGCCGACGGTCCTCAAGGCGCCTTGGGGTTCCCGCTCCAACCTTTTGGATCGGCCGCCCCGTTGCGGCAGCGTTCAATTAGTCTGGTCAAAGATCTGAAATCGATCCGGGTGCTTGTGCAGCAAAAAACCGACGTCGGTGGCTGGTTCGTGAACCGTAGAGAGCGTTAGAAGCACAGGTTCTCAAAAGTTATTGCTGGGAGTCGAATGACGACCTAGTGCTTTGTCAGGTCTTAGAATTGGGGTTGCGTGCCACTGGCTTCGCCCGTGCGGGTCGGCAAAACACGACGATCATGTACAGTGGCACAGCCAGTGGCACCCCAAAATTAAAACTTGACACGGCACTAGGGTTTCCGCTTTGTTAAGGCACCGTTACAAATCCTTCGGTCCCGTGATCTCGCCGGTTTGAACCAAACGATTTCAAAACCCACCCGGTCGTTCTGAACCGAGCGGGCGTTGAAGGAGTTCAGTCCCTAAAAGTAGTAATTCCGGTTCACGCCATCAAAAACGGCCTTTCTGGAGACAGCATTTCTTAAAGCGTTGGCCAGAACCGCAGGGGCAGAGATCGTTGCGCCCGAGTCTCTCTTCCAACAATTTATCGCCGTGAACCAGCCGCACTCCACGCTTGACATGCGTTTCGGACGCGAATCCCACACGTCGTTTACTCATCGTCTCGAAAAAACGGCTGTTCGTCAAACGGCTCGCGATTCGTGTGTCGCATGGCGCACCTCCTCCGCTCGATATGACGTAACGTTAGACACCGTCGATAGCAGCAGGTTCGCCGTTCGTGTATCAACGCAACGAGCTCTTCGTTCGCCGGCTTGCTTTCCTCTCCCATCCGGCAAGTGGACCCCACAACGTTCAGCCCGAACCACCACCTACCGCAAACTACGCCGCACCGATATTTTCCCCGACTTTTATGAAAGTTTGTAAAAAAATGTGCGTTTGGGTTTTTAGTCGCAATTAGTTGGTGAGGACCGCACGCAAAATAACTTCGCCTTAAATTCTCGCTCTCATGGGAGAGGCCCCGAGAGGCCAGGAGAGGGTCAACACAATCGGGAAGTCATTTTTTGGGCGATCTTGAGGGGAATCCAGTCGCTTGGGCTAACAGCCCGTTGAAAAACGACTCGTCTCAACGACCATACCGAACGTCATTCCCGCGAAGCCTGTCCCAGCGAAGGCGGGGGGCGGGAATCCGTCGGCAAGCAACTCTCGCGATGTTGGATCCCCGCCTTTGCGGGGATGACGAGACCATTTTCAACAGGCTGCCAGGGTCTCATTTGGCAAAACATTTAGCGTCAAAAGAGGAATTCACATGGCTCTTCAATCGCGTCTGTTACGTGGAGATCCTAAACTTGAAGCTGCTGCGGTCTCCGACCCTGCCCACATCGTTCGGGGCTCGCGTGGGCCACACGTCGCCAAGATCCAACAGGCATTGATCCAACTAGATGGTGCGCCGATCTCTCAAGATTCGGCTTATGGCCAAGCCACCGCGGCAGCAGTCAGCGCGTTCAAACAGAAACGGAACATTCTCAATTTCAAAGGCCAGATCGACGAGATCGTTGGCAAGCAGACGATCGCGGCGCTCGATGCCGGGATGCTCGCCAACGAAAACAACGGTGGCGGTAGATCGGCTGGACCCGCCAGCGCCGCTGGAGGCCTGCTGCTGGGCTTCGGTATCGACGAGGATCTGACGTCTGTACGCCACAATCTCATTTACTTTAGCGGCGATGTTGACGGTTTTGGCAATGGCGGGGTCCTCTTGACAGGTAACCACGGTCAGGAAGTATTGACCGATATGGAGGGCTTGACCGCGCCCAACAGCGACCAGAAGCCGATCGTTCGCGGCTTCGGCGGTTCGCTAAAGAACAAGCAGAAAGGAGTAACGACCGCCGCTGCCCTTCTCGCAGTGGAGCACGATGCTAGTGCTAAACTGATTATCTATGGCTACAGCGCCGGGGGCATCAATAGCCTGGATCTATGCCGCATTCTGAACCCTGTCGGCACGACGGTGGACCTTCTGGTGACCGTCGATGTGTCCGGAAGGGGCGAGGTCGTCAACCGCGTAGTCCCTCCCAATGTGCGTTTGAACCGGAACTATTTTCAAACCGACACTCTAACTTTTAGTAAGGCCGTCGGAGGCAAAGCCATCGGCCGAAACGTCTTCAACATCGATTGTAACGACCGCAACTTCGAAGTCTTCACGACCAAGACTCGGCATGGCCAAATGCAAGACATCACCCGCTTCGAAGCGGTTCGTGACATGCGAATTGAGCTCAAAAAGTAACAACCGGTGTGTCCTTGTGACCGAAGCGTACGGTGGCAGGGTCGCAGCAGCGGGCGCCGAGATATCGTCAGCCGATGCGGCATTCGCCTAGTTGAACTCGGCTTCTTGCAGAACTTGGGTGTAGCCGGTCGGATGAGCCGCGTCGATCCGGTCTTCAGTGCAAGTCTGAGACTCGAACGTCGTCTGTGCAGCAGACGAGCCCACCATTGCCGCGTGTTTAGTCGCCTAGTGCGCGTTTGTAAGAAGACCGCCATTAGGTGGATGGCACTTATTGGCCTTATGCTTATTGGCTTATTGGCCCACCTTCGGTCGGTTTCGATGGCAAAGATGACCATGCGGCGGTCGAATTCTATCTCAACAACCAACCCGACCACCCCCTAGCATTCCGGGAAAGGATCCCGGCGATCTGATCTTTCGGCTGCATGTTGGCGACGAGCGGAAAAGGGGATAAGTCCAATTATGGCAAATTCGGGGCACGAAACGTGAGGTTTGGCGGACATTAATTGGACTTATCCCCTTTTCCGCACGAATTTCAACCTGGGGGATTCCAAGTCGACCTCGGGCGAGTCATCTCGGTGGCTACTGGGCAACCGCGACCGCCCGTCGACGACCGAGCCGCCCGATTCGCCCGGGGAGTAGCCCAGGAGCATTTCAAGGTCTTTGTCGGCGGCGTCGGGTGAGACTTCCAAAGCGAGTTTGTAATGGGCCAGGGCATCCGGGACGCGTCCCTCGGCCAACAAGCAACCGCGAGTAAAGGACAAACGATGCGGCCGGCGCGTTGGGATGGCGGATCAGGTCTTCGACAATCACAACCGCCTTACTTGATTTCTTTTGTTGCCAACAGCTGCGCCAAGCCGAGCGACGCTTGCGTGTTCTTCGGCGACAAACCGAGGGCGCTTTTGAATTCAGCTTCGGCTTCGTCCCCGCGGTCCATCGCCAACAGTGTTTCCGCTAAATGCAACCTCAAAGGGACGTTGTCGGGAGAAACGGAAATCGCTTTCCGCAAGGAAGAGATGGCTTCTTCACCGAACATCAAGGGCTCGCTGAACAAAAGCGGATAAGTCCAATTAACGCGAGTTAGTTCTTTCGCGACCGTCTGCGAGCGCCAATTAGCGGATGGCGCCGATTGGCGTTCGAATTGGACAAGTGGACCACCGTTGGGACCTTTTTTGATATGATATTGCTCCATGGACCAAGGTCAACGCAAGAAAAGTAGCACTTTGATGAAAGACGTTTACGGCGTAAAGCTTAGCCGGGAATTCGTTTCCGATTTTGGAATTGCTCTAAACGACGTCATTCAAAAAAATGCGGCTGAAACGGATCGGTCAGCGAGCTTTCCCGATAAGTCGATTCAGGCACTTCGCGAAATCGGTGTGCTGGGGTTGTGCGTGGCGAAAGAACGGGGTGGCTTGGGGTACGGCCCGGCCGAATTCGCTTCTGTGACCGAACGCATCGCCGAGGCTTGCGGAAGCACCGCGATGATCTTTGTGATGCACGTATCGGCGGCGCAGACGTTTTCGGCATCGACAACGTTGGCCGGTCGCGACGATCTGTTGCGTGAGGTTGCCCAGGGCAAACACCTAACGACACTTGCGTTTTCCGAGAAGGGTTCGCGATCGCATTTTTGGGCACCCGTTTCCAAATTGGCGTCAAACAGTAACGGTTCGCTCAAGACGACCGCTTCCAAGAGCTGGATAACTTCGGCCAAGCGCGCCGATTCGTATGTTGCCAGCGGTCAAATGCCCGGTGCAAACTCCCCAATGGAGTCGACGCTTTATCTGGTGCACTCGAAATCAAAAGGAATCCGCAAGGTCTCCGCTTTTGACGGACTCGGATTGCGCGGCAATGACTCGGCGCCAGTCGAGTTTGATGAGCTGGACATTCCCCAGGCAAATCTATTGACCACGCATGGCGCAGGTGCGCCGATGATGATGGAAGTGGTGTTACCCTGGTTCTGTGTGGGGACCGCGGCGATGGCTCATGGGTTGTGTCGGGCGGCAATATCGGGGACGCAGCAGCATCTGACAAACTCGAAATTTGAGCATCTTGGTTCGGCGTTGCGCGATCTGCCCAATCTGCGGGCAAGGCTTGCACAAATGAGCATGCAAACGGAACAATCCCGCGCATTGCTCGGGCAGACGATTGACCGAATGGCCACTCCGGACGAGACGACGCCGTTGTTCGTTTTGCAGTCGCGCATGTCGGCGTTGCAGGCTGCGGTCGACGTCACGGATTTGGCCATGAAAACGTGTGGCGGGGCTGCGTTTTCAAAGCACTTGGGAATCGAGCGGATCTTTCGAGATGCTCGGGCCGGCTGGGTGATGGCGCCCACCGTGGATCATTTGCAGGACTTTGTCGGTCGAGCGCTGACGGGTCTGCCGTTGTTTTGACGAAGCGTTTTCGCGGCGGCGACGATCGCCCTCATTTTGCCCAAGGCAATACTCTCACAATTCACGGGGCTATTCGAAAAGGTACCAAAACCACAGTCCGGATTGAGAAAAATCTGGTCGTCTGCAAAGTACTCTCGCGCCCGATTGATGGAACTCAGAATTTCGTCGAGTGGTTCAATCGCCTCAATTCGCGGATTGACGACACCGAGCCCAAGTTGCTTCTGCCCAAACCGCATAAGCTCGCCGGCCCGGTCGGTTGCGTATTCCAGCACCAGTTGATCGACGTTTAGACGCTCCAGGTAGTTCGCCAACGGCGAGTAATTGCCGCTCAGCAAGATCGCCTCGTTTTGACTCCAATTGCCGCGGCAGACGTGGACTCCGAAGATCGGCGCGTGCGCGTTGCCGTCGGTTTTGGTGAAACCCGCCGTTACACGATTGATCAACGAGGTGGCAAACTCCAACTCCTGTTCAGGGTCGCCGCGTTCGGCCAACGAAGCGCACATGAACGTCCGCGTTCCGGCCGGGTTAAAAGCGACTTCGGTGAGCACGGGTTCGTCGAACTGAATGAAGTCCGCGCCAGCAGCAATTAGGTCGGCGATTTCTTCTCGCAAGACGTTGACGATGTCTTCTGCTAACGCCTCCTTGTGGGGATAGGTCTCGCGCGTCAGTTCCTTGACAAACATCGCGCGCGTCAACAGGTAGGGGCCGGGCAATGGAATTTTGATAGGCCGATCGGTGTGCTGTCTTGCGAACTTTAGTTCATCCACGGCAAGTGGCTTTCGTCGCTCAATTCTTCCGACGCAACAGGGATTGGAAAGAGAGAACGCGGGAACATCCAGCGATTGTAGCAGCCGCTCGAAACCCGACTTGTCTTCGACGACTTCCAGCATCTCGGCCAGCGTCATCAACTTTGTGCCGCTCAGTTTTTCCGCCACAAACGAATAGAAGTTGTCGCGCCGCAGCTCGCCGTCGGTAACAATGTCGACGTCGATCTCGTTGAGGAGGCTAATGAGCGAGGCAATTTCGGCGTCGGCCGTCTTCTCAAAATCCGCGGCGGATAGCTTGCCCCCTCGTTTCAACTTTTGTGCGCGCAGCAACTCGGGCGAGCGCGGCCAACTGCCGACCATCGTTACCGGGAAAAGAGGAAGAAGCATTAGTCCATGAACGATTACGTTGCTTGCCGCTCGTGAAAGAAAGACTGGCTTGCGACCGCCGCGTTAAGTGCGTCAAAGCCGGTCGTGCGGCCGGGTTTCCACGCTTTAAGTCCCTCCATGTCCATCATTTGGCGATGCAGCGGATTGTCGTAGCTCATGGAAAATAATACATCCAGCCAGCGCTTTTCCCGATCCGCATCGAAATCGTCTTTGACCGCAAGCACGCAATGGTCAAACTTCTGAGTCGTCGCCAGAATCTGGAATTGACCAGGGTTGATCGTCCCATCCGAGATCCAGGCTTGCCAGTTAAGATCCAACATGGCCGAAGCCGCTGCATCGCCGGATTTCAAACAATTGAATGCGCCGAGTTCGCCGCCGATATGATCACCATGTTTGCCGACAAGCACGTCAAATCGCCGAATCGTAAGATCATTTTCCAGATCGATCCCGTTTCGCTGCAGCATTCCCAACGGAATCAACTTGGCCTGCGGTGAATCGGAGGCGCCGACGGCGATGGTGCGGCCTCGAAGATCGGCGAGCGTCTCAATTCCACTGCCTGTTTTGATGACCCAATGGGATACGCGATCTTGATCGGTGTCCCGCATGGCGATCGCTCGACAGGCGCCATGGGTTTGCCTGACCGTATCCAGCCAGGCCAGAGGTGAATTCCAGGCGATGTCGATATGGCCGGAACGAGCGACTCGACTTGAAGTTCGTAGTTCGTATAGAAAACGACGTCGATCGGACAGCCATTCTGGTCAAAAAAGTCGCGAATGATATCCCAAATGACAGAGACCTTCGGGTCGTATAGCACGGCCCCGACCAGGATCGGCTTTTCGATTAAGTTCATGGTTCTTCAGTGTCAAATTACCTTGAGTCCAACGTCAAATATGACAGCCGATTTCAGAGTCTGGTAGAGCGGTGAAAGTTGCAGGGTCTTTTCCCAAGTGGCTTGAATCTCGGACGCTTCGGCCGGGCTTTCAATATAAAGTTGTCCGCCGATTCGTTTAATGGCGGGCGAACCCGTCTCGCCGACAACATCCAGAAACCGCAACGGGTTATCCAGTTCACACTTCAAACGGGCTTCGAGGTTGACAATCTCTACGCGTCGCGTTCGGGCTCGAATATTAAATCCGACGCACAGGTCCGTCGCCAGTGCTCCGAGAAAGTACTCCAACGAAGTCAATGACTCGTGTTCGGCATCGAAGCTCAGTGGCGATTCGACTTCGAAGCCGAACTTGCGAGCGAAAACGTTGCACCTTCCCGCCTGCGACCTGGTGACTCGAACATCCCAGTGATATTTCATGACGTGCATGTTCTCGATTTTCTGGCCTTCGCCCGACGCGAATCAGCAATTCGCAAGCCAATGATAACAGCTGGAGGCTGGAGGGAGGCTGGAGGCTGGAGACTGGAGACTGGAGGGAGGTTGGCTGGACTGGTCGAGGCGATCGTGCAGACGACGCACATAGTTTCGGCGCCGGTCGCATGGTTAAATTCGGTTTCTTGCAAGACTTGGGTGTAGACGGTCTGGTCCTCCGCGTCAATCAGGTATTCGGTGCGTCGATCTAATTGTCGATCGATGGATGGCACCTTTTTCTCTTTCTTTTTCTCTTTGTAACCGCGATGGACGATCCGCGGCGGACACGACGTTGCATCGAGTCTTTTCAGGCCATTCGGTTCAAGAGAACCTCCTGAACGAACTCGCGAGCCA
Organism: uncultured Planctomycetaceae bacterium; assembly: GCA_963803365.1. Lineage (GTDB taxonomy): Bacteria > Planctomycetota > Planctomycetia > Pirellulales > Pirellulaceae > JANMEB01. The sequence continues at coordinate 235,594 of CAWDMH010000013.1, read as the reverse complement.
CGATCAGCGGATCGACGTCGAGATCGTATACGAGCGAGTTCTGACCGACATCCAAGCGTTTTTGCGCAATCTTGTTGTTTACAATCACGATTTCGCGAGAGAAACGGTACAGTCGTCCAACTCGGTCAAGCGTACGGCCGCTTCGTCGCCAATTTGCTCGCTGACGAGTAAACACGCAGTGGGCCCGATATTAGGCACCCCGCGATCGGCCACAGAGAAGAAATGGTGACCAAAGAAAAAGCAATACTGAATCCGCACTTCGCCGCGTCGAAAATCGGTCCAAAAGAACCATGTCGTTGCGGCGCGTCCACCGGATCGCAGCGTCTCCCATGTCGACTGATCGACCACGTCAAACGATCTGACTTGTATTTCAACGCTGCCGTCCGACGCGCTGGTAATCTGAGTCGCACAGCGCTCAAACGCATCTCGTAATTGCTCCATTTGCCGAACCCATCGCAGGTAATCGAGTCGGCGCTTTTCGTCTAGTCGTGCGGTGGATTCCCCTACGATATCGGCCGCCCAGTCCTTGAGCTCATCAACTTCGCGCTGAGCATTGATGTAAATCTGAAGCGTATTGCTCAACGAACGTGTAATCAGTTGGGTGAGAGGATCGAATTCGCCGTCGTCCGCGGAAGAAAGGGCCAAGTAATACTCGTTTCGATCTTGTTGTCGAATCACTGCAGCAGTGAGTTGGTGACCGAAAAGGATCAAATCTTGCCAGAGTCGAGCCATTCGCCCATTGCCGTCGAGAAAGGGGTGAATCCGCGCGATCGCCCAATGAACCCATGTCGCCAACCGAATCGGTTCAATCTTGATTGCATCTCGTAGTTCGCCAAAAAACTTCTCCAAAAGTGCTTCCAACTTCATTGGATTTGGTGGTTGATGCTTTGCACCGGTTATCATGACGCGTTCAGATCGAATCGCTCCGGCCGCTTGATCCGTGACATCGGTGAGCAGTGTTCTATGCACGGCGACAAATCTGGCAGTGTCGCTCCACGATTCGCGATCGCCAACCAACTCCTGAACAGCCGCGATTGCCTTTCCAAGGTTAATAGCCTCAGTTGCTTCACGTTTGCGACCGACATCGATAATCCCGCCAGTTTCCAACACACTTTTCGTTTCACGAAGCGTCAGCGTATTTCCTTCAATCGCGTTGCTGTTGTAGACTCGTTCGCCTAGTAGCTCCTTCTGAATGTTGTGAAGCACTTCTGCCGGAAGCGGGCGGCGCTCATTGACTAACCGTGCAAGTTCGGTTGCGTCTAGGATAAGTTCCTGCGTTACTTGATCGAACGAAACATCACTCGGTGAAGGGATGTCCATGTCTATCCTCTCGAATTGACCGACTTGCTTTAGGATGACGCTTCAGTCGAACGACGCGATGAATGAAGCCTGGCTCGTTCCTAACGACCAATGGGCCAGGCAATGGTTCGTCGTTACTGGCAAAATGATTGTAGTAGCTCTTGCGGCTCGGCGTGAAGTAGTTCTTGATCGCGTGGAGTGCAAGAGTGATCTGGTGGATCGAGGAGTGGACGATGACACATCGGATATTTGATCGGCGGCAGAGCCGACGGGTCGACGAAATCGCGCAGTGTGAAATTGAAATGCCGGGCGCGATCTTGATGGAAAACGCTGGCCGGGAATGCGCCGCTTGTTGCTGGACAACCCACCATGTCGCCGAGTCGTCGTGTGTTGCGGACGAGGGAACAACGGCGGCGACGGACTGGTCATCGCGCGACATCTGGCTAATGCCGGCGTGGGCGTCAAGGTACTCGGGTTTTTTACAGCGGAGGCCCTAGCTGGAGACGCCTTGATCAATTACAGGATACTCGCTCATACTCGCGTTCCGATCGTACTCGAACCGGACCCCCAGGACCGCTGGTTGGACGATGAGCTCAAATGCCTGGGCGGCCTAGCGGCGGATTGGATCGTGGATGCGTTATTGGGCACAGGAGCGACTGGTGCGCCGCGTCCACCGTTGGACCGAGTCATCGCTGCGATGAACCGGGCTGGTTCTAGGCGGTTCTCGGTGGATATCCCCAGCGGTCTGGATTGCGACCATCCTCAAGCCGACGCCGTTTCGGTGAAAGCCGACATCACCGCGACCTTTGTTGCGCTCAAGCCCTGTTTGGTCGCGTCCGGATTCCGCGCTGTGTGCGGTCACGTTCATGTCGTGGATATCGGCGTACCAAGTGAAATCCTGTCGATTGTGGAAAACCAGCCAGCCAATGGCTCGTAGTGGGGAATCCCACGTTGGGACGGCCATCCTTGGCCGGCATGTGTCGGGCCAAGGAAGCCCGACCTACAGCAAACTACCGCACTACGCGATGGGTCGGACAATTGATCTTGCCAACAAATCTCGCCACAATACGAATACCTTGCGCGGCAATGCTGGCGAAGCGACTGCGCGGATGACTTGTTCGCCGGTCGCCAGGCACGTCTTGATTCGAATTCGGGTGCGGTATGAATTGGATTGTGGTGGCGATTGCTTTTGCCGTGGCGTTGATCCTCGGATCGCTGGTTGAGTACGTCGTGCATCGACTGATGCACGCCGGCAAATTTCTGTATAAGATTCACGCCAAACACCATCAGTTGGGAACGGGTCAGGGCTGGCTGATGGAATTCAAGGACTATTTTTTGCCCGGCATTGCCATCATTTGGCTTGGCTTTCTGGTTTCGCTATCTGCCGGCATCGGATTTGCGCTGGGTTGTACGGCGTACGCAGCGATGGCGGCCTACGCCCATCAAGTGCAGCACGAGAAACCGGAACTGGTTTTTTGGCTGCCGCGTCCGGTGCATCACCTGCATCACTCCAAGAGGATGTGGCACCACAATTTCGGGATCTTGGTGGATGTTTGGGACCGGGTCTTCGGGACTTACAAACCGGTCGACGAGGAACCGGTCGAGCCGCGGCCAAAGATCACATTGTTGAGTTACTTTCGCATCAAGTGGTTCTGAACGGCGCCGAGAGTTTGCCACCAACTCTCTTCCGCCACGAGGGCCAACAATCACATGGTCAAGTCGTCGGTTGCAGAAGGCGGCGCGGGTCGGATCCAGAGCGATGACGGCGGCTATCCGATTGTTGAAAAATGTGTGCACACGTCTTTGTTGAAGCGGCGGGGCGCAAGCCGCCCGGTGACTCGGCGTTTGGATGCCAGCGCAACCGGACGGCTTGCGCCGTTCCGCTACATTTTCAACGGACGGCTTGCGCCGTTCCGCTACATTTTCAATGGACGGCTACGCCAGATCGCGGTCTTGAAACAGCACGAGTCCCAACAGCAGCATGATCGACGAATAGAGCAAGCAATAGACACCGGCCCACCCCAGATAGTCCGGGGGCACTTGTGAATTGGTCATGACTGCGGTCGTCACATCGAAGTGGTCGAGGACCGGGAGCAAAATCGTGATGACCTGGCCGACAAATCGAACTTGCTCGATTTGTCCGACGTTTGACAAAACGAGATTGGGTGTCAAGTGGCCGAGGACGTAGATCGAAAACGTGATCAGAAAGCTGGGCAGGATTCCAACTCGTGTTGAGATCGCCACGCTGATCGCCACAAAGATCAAGCACTCGAAGAACGCCAGCAGCAGTCCCGGCAATATGCTGTAGGCTTCGGAGAAGCTGACTTCCCAATCGAATTCGCGAACGGCGGACTCGACCGTGTCGTAGACAGGCTTGTAGGCGGTCCAGATATAGAACCAGATGCCCAACAACAGGAACAGGCATGCGACCGCCATCGTGATCCCGACGTACTTGCCGAGCACGAACTGGACGCGGCCGATGGGCTTGGAGAGTACGGTGAGCGCGGTGCGGCCCTCGATTTCTTCGGCAACGGACTTGCTGGCCGCCCACGTTGCCAGAAAGATTCCCATCACGCGGATCAACGTGAGGCCGCTCTCCTTGTACATCTTGATATCTTCCCCAAACGTGTAATAGGGGATGTAGATCGATAACAAGATGGCGATCAACCCAATCACGGTGAGGATCAGAAAAATCGGCTGGGAAACCTCGGTCTTGAAGGTGGCCAAGGCAATCGCGGACGTTTTGGGGGCGAATGCGACGAACAACAGCACCGACAAGTAAGCGGCGGCCACGAGCGCGGACAATCCGACGATCAACACGACCTGAGATTTTTGGGGCGCCGTTTGCCAATGCACGCGAAGCTTGGCCGGCGCATTTCCCGCGTTGACCACGTACATCTGATTGACGAACTGGTTCGGGATGGGCGTCGTTCCTGCTTCACTGCTGACAGTTGTGTAATAGACCTCGGATAAATCGTTGATATTGGTGTAGTACTTGGAGAATTCCAACGCCGGAGTAATCGGCTCACAGGCGATCCTCAACGGTTGGGTGGTGTCGAACTGAATCCAGCGCAGCTCAGGTCCCATGAATGAAACATTGATCGAGGTACCCGTATCTCCGTCGCCTGCAACCGGAATGTCGAATTCTTTTTCAAACGTCCCCGTGGAAAAAATCCGGCCGACTGACGTCAAGAATTGCCCGGAATGCTCGACGATCGTCACCATCCCCAATCCGCCGGCGGCATCGAGCATTAAACCGATCAGAAAAAAAGCGATGCCTCCCAGGCAAACCGTGCCCAGCCAAAACAGGAAGCCTTCGCGAGTCGCCGAGAGTACTTCATAGCGCCGTCTCGCCGACAACAGCGACACGGTCCCAAATCCGATCAGCGGGGCGAGCACGCAAACAAGAATGACCCAAAGGACCATCAGGTTTCCGACTGCGGCATTTTCCTTCTCCAGGACGTCCAAGCGATTGGCCGAATCGACCCAACTCGTGTCGACCGTCCACCAGCCGAGCAAAAAACTTGCGCCGATTCCCAATGCGATCAAGATTCCGCTGAGCACCATCCCCGACAGCATGCGAGTCCGGCGATTCTCGTTGAGGCGATTCAAACCGGGAATCAAGGTGCCCAAATAGACCAAACCCACCAGGGCCAGCGAAATAAAAAGTCCAATTCCCAAAGCCAGGCCCAAAAGCCAAACGGGGGTTAACCAACTAGTTGTTTTTTCGTTGGCCAGGAGCAGGACTAGGTTCATCGTTGGTATTATTCAAAACAAATGGAGTGTGCGGCGCCTGACACTGAGGATCGGCGGAAATTAACTCCTGACCCCGTCACCAACCCCTAAACTAAGGAGTAACAAAGCACTGGTGCACTTTCAGTACTTAATTTTGGGGTGCCACTGGCTGTGCCAGTGTACATGAGCGTCGTGTATTGCCGACCCGCACTGGCGAAGCCAGTGGCACACAACCCCAATTCTAAGACCTGACAAAGCACCAGGCGCGTTTCCGAACGGCCGACGAACTATTGGCATCCATATTATTGGAGACCGGTGCGCGTTTTCAATGGGCCGGGTTGGCAAACTTAGTCTGCCTAGCCTTCCGACGATCGACGCAATGGATGTCTGGACAAACAGAGTCTCCATATTGACTCTCCGCGATCGGCGCGGCTTTGTCGACGTCTGGGAAGATGGGTGGAGCGGCATCGCAATCAATCGGCCTTGGCGGTCGGCTCCGACCTGACCGCTGCGGCGCCGTGCCCCCAGGTTTCTTGCAGCCCATTTGACAAACGGACTGGGTTCCCTTCCAATTTTGAAGGCGTTTCGTTCTTGCATTCAAACAAGGTGACCTATGAAAACTCGATTAACAATTTCGATGATGGCGGTGGCAACGGCATTTTGCCTGATGGCCAACAGCAGTTTCGCCCAGCGCGGCTTTAGATTTGGTGGCGACTCATTGACGGGTCTGCTGAGGATGGAGGAAGTTCAAAAGGAACTCAAGCTGGACGGCGACGCCTTGACCAAGGTGAATGCGTACGTCGAAGAAGCAAATTCAAATATGCGAGATAAGTTCTCGGAACTTCGCGACCAAGGACTTGAGCAATCGGAAATGAGGACGGAGATTCAAAAGTTGCAAAACGAAGCAGCGGCCAAGGACGCTAAGGAATTAGCCGGCCTATTGAGCAAGGACCAGATGAAACGCTTGAATCAATTGTTGGTGCAACGAATGGGAATTGCCGCCGTGGTGCGAGACGACGTGGCTAAGGCCATCGGGTTGGACGAAGACAAAACCAGAGAGATCAAAGCCAAGATTGAACAGATTCAAAAGGATGGCCAGGAAAAAATTCTGGCGGCAATGCAGGATCAGGATCGAGACGGCGCCAATGAAGCTCGAACCGAAATGCAAAAGAATCTGGAAAGCGCCGTCAACGACATGTTGACCGACGAGCAAAAGAAAGCTTTCGACGAATTCAAAGGCGCGGCGTTCGAATTCCCGCAGCGCCAAGGCGGCGGTCGCGGTGGCCGCGGACGCAACGACTTTTAAGTCGTTTTATTGACGTACGATCGTCGGCAGATGCGATTCGTCGAACCTCTCGATGAATACGTCTGCCGTTTTTGTTTTCCCAGGGGAATGGGTCGGCCATGTTCACCGCCACGCAAGATATTTTGCTGCCGACGACGGTCACCGGATCGTGGCCGCGTCCGCGTTGGATGGACGACAGTTTGTGGGGGCGTCCCCTGGACACTTGCCTGTTGGACGTTCGATTTCGCGAGAAGTTTCAAGATGCGATGTCCGCGTTGCTGAGCCGACCAACAGCGGGCCGGGATCGATATACTGACGCACGGCGACTTGCATTGCGACGAGGACTTTGCGGGTCGATCGTGGCACCACTATCCGCTCCAGCGTTGGGGAGGCTTCGACGGCGATTATTTGCAGTCGTGGAAAACGCGTTCACCGTGGCTCAAGTATCCTCCTGGGACGTTGCTCAACGAGATCTACACGGGTTGGCGGTGGCCGCACGTCGTTGGCAAGATCGAATACCGTCCGCTGGATTACGCCAAAATCTGGCGGATCGCGCAATTGCGCGCGGCGCGGCCGATCAAGTTCGGAACCTGCTGTACGCAAGTCATGGGTTTGTTTTTGGACTTGCACACCGACGCCTACCAGGACAAACGCGAGGTGCTATGGGATATGGCCCAAGCGATGAACCGCGAGTTGCATGCGTTGCGGGAGGCCGGTTGCCGATGTATTCAGATCGAAGAACCGTGCTTGCATTTCATGGCGAACACCTTTGGCAAGGATCACGAGGACGTCCGGTTTTATCTTGACTGTTACAACCGCGAGGTCGCCGGTCTGGACGACGTCGAGATCTGGATTCACACTTGCTGGGGAAACCCGAACATGCAGCGGGTGATTGAAAACGACAGCTACGCGGCGTCGCTGGAGATGTACATGAACGAGGCTCGCGGCGATATTTGGACGATCGAGACCAAAGACCGAAACATGCGCGACGTCGAATTGTTAGCGCCTCTGATGAAGAGTGCCGGCAAAAAGATCTGTGTCGGCGTCGTAAGTCATCGCCGATTACAAGTCGAACCGCCGGAGGAGATTGCCGCCAGCATCCGGCATGTGCTGAAGTATGTTCCCGCCGAGCGGCTCGTGGTCTCGACCGACTGCGGCTTTGGCCGACAAGGCTGCAATCGCGAGATTGCTTTCTTCAAAACGACCGCCATCGCTCAAGGGACCAATCTCGTCCGGCGTGAACTTGGACTGCCCGAGTCGCCCGTTCCCGCGGCGGTCGAATCTTTGCAAACCGATATCGTTCCCGATGCGCCCTGAGAAGCTGACGTGGGGCAAGCGTGCAACGGGCTATCTGCAACCAAGTGACACCAGCTTGCATCGCGTGGCCGCAGATCAGGCGAGCTTCACGCAGGCCTCACACGACCTGAAGAGCTACTGTCCGACGTTGCTGGCTTGAGCAATCCGGATTTGGCCGTAGAGTGGTTCGTTGTTGCGAAAGATGTAGAACTTGAAGGCATCGCTGCCGGCGACGTGGGGTTGTTGCAGAATGTACTTGAGATTGTCGGCGGTTTCTGTCTTCCACTCGGCCATGGCGACCAGCACGTCGCCGACGCGAAGGTTTTCGCGTTCGGCTGGCGAATTGGGGCGGACTTGCACGACGCGCAGGCCGCCGTCGTAGCTGGCGTTGATGCGCCGCATCGCTTCACGCGGCAACTCGACCACTTCGATGCCCAACAGCGACCAAGCCAACTCGCCCGAATTGGAGGTGGAGGCCAAGCGCACCGGTCCGAAATTGCTAGGCTTCAGTTGGCACGTCGCGGTTTGCGGTAGATGATCTCGGTTGTAAGTGAATTCAATCTCGTCGCGCGGCGATTTGTCGACGAACGTGCGATAGACGTCGAGCGCTCGATGACATTCGACGCCACACACGCTGCACAATTCGTCACCGACTCGCAATCCGGCTTCGGCCGCCGAACTATTGGGCTCGACAGCCGCGACTTGGACCGAGACGTGGGGCCCGTCGTACTTGGTCTCAACGGTCAGGCCGCTGTTCGCGGAGCGGCCCGCCACTTGTTTCATCAGATTCGCGGCGACCTCGATGGCGTCGTTGACTGGGATGGCGAACGCGATGCCTTGGGCGCCCACGCGCACGGCCACGTTGATCCCGATCATATCCCCCTCGAGGTTCAACAGCGGACCTCCCGAGTTTCCGGGATTGATCGACGCATCGGTCTGAATCAAGTCGTAGTAGATTTGGTCGTCGCTGACTTGGACCGTGCGGCCCAACTCGCTGACAATGCCTTCGGTGACCGTATGCTCGTAGCCGTAAGCGTTCCCAATCGCCGCCACCGATTCCGCCAACATGATGGTGTTGGAAGTCCCTAACGGAATCGCGGTCAATGGTTCGCGGGCATGAATTCGGACCAACGCCAGGTCCGTGCGTTCGTCGTGGGCAATGAGTTCCCCGGTGACTGTTTCACGCGTCGAAGTCGAGACGCGGATTTGCGAGACATCTTGCACCACGTGATAGTTCGTCAGGACAAACCCGCGGCTGTCGATCACGATGCCGGTGCCCATGCCGTTCACCTGCTTTGTCAGCTGGCCATCGCGCGGTGAATCGTTGGCCACGGTCTTGCTGCCGCGGATATTAACCACCGCCGGACGAGCTTTGGCGACCGCCGAGACCAAAGGGGTCATGCGCGGATTATCTTGGGCTCGCAGAGCGACCGGTGGGCCGGCGAGCAGGACAACCAATGCAACAAGCAAGGACTCCCATGGCTTGACGGAAACGATGGTTGGCATGTTGTCTGCGCGGGAATTGGTCGATGTTCACGGCCAATCAGCAAGCCTTTTCCGGCAAGCATTGGGCACTGGGTCACGACGCAACGAGTCGCACGAGCCGAACCGACGCCGGTTGTCTTCCGCCGTGCTGGTTCGCCATGCGGGTCGTGCTTGGGTCGCTGTGTGGGTAATCGGAACATCGTGGCGGGCCCGTTAGACGGTTGCCAGCAATCGGCACAATTTCGCCATGTTATCGATCGGGATTGGATGAATTCCCGCTATTTTTCGTCTAACTGTAAGAACTTCGGCAACCGGCAAACTTTGCCGTCGCGGTCCAGGCAAGCGATGACGGTGCGCCCGGCCGCGACCAATTCACCTTCCAGCGTCAATTCGTAGTGATGCTCGATACGCACGCCCCGCGCCCGATGAATGCGCGTCCGCAGTTGCAACAGGTCGTCGTACCGGGCCGCCCGAAAGTACTGGCATTCGACTTCGGTCACGACGAGCATCAGCCCGTCGGCTTCGAGTTGTCGGTAGCTGTGACCGATTGCCCGCAAAAACTCGATCCGTCCGATTTCGAAGAAGTTGATAAAGTTGGCGTGGTGGAGTCGGCCTTGGGCGTCGGTCTCTTGAAACCGGACGCGAATCTGCGTGATATGCTCGCGAAGCGGAGGAGTCGTTTCGTTGGCCATCGTTTCCTACAAACGACAAGCAGATTCTGTTAGACTGATTGCGAAACGGGTGTCAAGCGTACGACTATACCAAACAAGGGGCACCAATGAGTACGGGCGAGGGGTCTGGCGTCGGGGTCGCCGCTCAGCACCATCCGAGGAAGGGATTATCCGACGATCCGCCAGTTTACCGTCTTCCTGGAAAACCGGGTCGGCTGTCTGCTGGAAGTCATTCGGCGTTTCGAGCGAACCACGACCCGGATCGTCGCGATGAACATCCACGATAGCACAGAGTGCTCGATTGTCCGATTTGTGTTGACCCGGCCCGAACAAGCCCGAGAGATCTTCGAACGCGCTGGTTTGGCGATGATCGAAAGCGATTTGATCGGGATTGAGTTGGAGGACAACGACCAGCCGCTATTGAGCGTGTGCACGGCGTTGCTGCAAGCCGAAGTCAATCTGGTTCAAGCGTATCCCTTGATGATTCGCTCGCGGCACGGATTTACCTTTGCCCTCATGGTGGACAACATCGAGCAGGCGCAGGCGACCTTGGCCCACAAGGGTATTCGCATGATCACCGAGCGAGAGCTGGAAGACCAGGCTGAAGAACAATTCTGAGGGCCGCCTGTTCGAGTGGGATCGGACCTCCCAGTCGCGTCTTAGTCAACGAACGGAAATGCCATGCCGATCCGAGTTACTTGTCGGAAATGCAAAACCCGGTTCACGGTCAGCGACAAGTTTGCCGGCCGAGACGGCCCGTGTCCGAAGTGCAAGGCAACCATTCACATACCGGCCAAGACCGAAGAGGTCGTGATCCACGCGCCCAAGGACGCTGGCCCCAAAAGTAGTGCCGGGCGTTCGGTCGCCAAGCCGATCTTTCGAATCGAAGCCGAGGTAACAGCGCTTACGTGGACGGTGATCGTTGGGATCATCCTCACGTTTTTTGTGTTGGCGTTTGTGATGCGGATGCAGTTCCCAGACAAATCCCAATTTCCTTGGTTCATTACGGTGGTAGCCTCGATTGCCGTTGCGATTCCTGCGACGTATGGGGCGTACGCGATTTTGCGGGATTCCGAGTTGGGAGCGTTCACCGGTCGCGATTTGTGGGCCCGGGTGCTCAGTTGCTCCGCCGTCTACGCACTGCTTTGGTTGGCGATGCCGCTCATGGAATACGCGATGCACGGTTACGACGCGGTCGGATGGGGGATTGCGCTTGCGGCGATGGCGGGCTTGGGCGCCTTTGCCGGTTCCTTGGCGTTTGGATTTGAATACTTGACCGGCGTGTTGCACTACGGGATGTACTTGGGTTGCACGCTGTTGCTGCGGTGGATTGTCGGGATCGGCGCGCTGCCGGGTCAATTCGAAACGCCAAAAGCGGTGCACACGGCGCCGGAGGCTGCGGCCCATGCCGTTTCGGCTATCGTCCACTCGCTGGTCCACGTCTGGCAGATGTTTGTGTGACCGCGGGTGGGCTCGTCGACTGCCTCGGGCCGTTCAATCGGTTTCACTCAAGCCCATGAATATGTTGTCCATTGCCGAGATTCCTGAGGTCCGCGCGCTCAATTCGCGGACATCGTTGATTCGAATTCCGGACGAAATCAATGTTCCGGTCACCGATCGGATTCGCCACCTGATCGATGCGCCAGCGATGCGTCGTTTGACGCGAATTAGTCAATTGGGGATGGTCTCATTGGTTTATCCCGGCGCCACCCATAATCGCTTCGAACATTCGCTGGGCGCTTATCGGTTGGCGTTGCTGTACTTGGCCCAATTAGACAATGATCCTGGGTTCACGGCCGAGGTTCGAACGAACGAAGCGCTCGCGTTTATCGTGGCAGCTTTGATGCATGACATCGGTCACTGGCCGTTTTGCCATCCCATCGAGGACTTGCGGCTGCCGCCGATTGTCCATCACGAATCGCTGGCGCGTCGTTACGTCGAGACGGGTCCGATTGCGACCATTCTCGCGGATGAATTCGACTTGCGACCGGACGACGTGCTGCGGCTGTTGACGGGTGCGCCAGGACAGCCGGGGAGTCCCTGTTGTGTTCGCTGCTGTCAGGGCCCATCGACGTCGACAAGATGGATTACTTGTTTCGCGATAGCTTGCACGCGGGTGTCCCGTACGGCCGGAACTTTGACTGGCAGCGGTTGATCAGCAGTTTCTGTCTGGATCGCGATGGCCAATCTCTGGCCATTACCGACAAAGGCCGAACGGCCGCCGAAATGCTCGTGTTCGCCCGGTACATCATGTTCAGCGAAGTTTACTGGCATCATGCGGTCCGCGCCGCCACCGCTATGCTCCAGCGGGCGTTTTACGAACTTCACGAATTCATCGATCTGAGTCAACTGTTTGAATCGACCGATGTGGAGTTGGTCGAGTTGCTGTATCGCGCGAGTCGCGGCAGGCCGACGGCGCCGTTGATCGAGGGCTTGTTCGGACCGCGACGGATCCTTTACAAACGCTGGTTGGAGTTCAGTTGCTTTTCGGACGAAGTGAATTATCGACGCTTTGCCCAACAGCCCTATTTCGACCTGCTGATTGCCAGCGATCGATTGGCCGAGAGGCTATCGCAACAACTTCACCGCGAAATTCCATCGCAGTCCGTACTGCTCGATGCCCCCCCGGCGGATTTGGAAATACAGTTTGATCTAGACGTTCGCACCGGCGACGATGGCAAGTTCAGAAAACTGGCCCAGCTTTCTCCAGTGGTCAACACGCTGGCCACACATCAGTTCGACGATTATGTCAAGAAAGTTCGCGTGTTCGTCGCCTCCGATATCCGCGATGAACTCTCAGAACTCGCCGCTGGCTCAAAAAAAATAGGCGCTGAGATCCTCGACGGACTGTAATGAGTTCGGCCACGGTTCGTGCGTGAAACCGCTGAGGATCGCACGAAAGCTGATTTCGGACTTTGTAATTGCTCTGGTAATGTGTAGCTGAGCAGTCGTGATTCCGCCGGGACAAGCCCGACGGAGATCGCGTTGAATGCGGAAGTTATTCTGCGTTCGATCCGAAAGCGCCATAGGGCGATGATGTGTGGGACGGAGTGCACGCTGTGACAATGGCATCGCCAAAGTCGTGGGGCTTTAAAGTATTGCGCTGACCGATCGACATTCCGGTCTGAGATCCGGAACCGCGGGAATAACAGTTTGCAAGCGCTTACCGTCATTCCGGGCTGAGACCCGGAACCCAGTTCCACGGATGGGAAGGCATGCAGCGCAGTAAGTACACCATCCTGGGTTCCCGCCTTCGCGGGAATGAGTGCGCCTGTGAGGGCGTTTGATCGGAAGGGTGGAAGTCCCTTCATGGGCCCGATCTGAGCCCATTAGCTGAAAGTAACTGCGTTCTCGCAAGAGGAGGTGGAGAGCAACTGGAAGTGAACAATCGGTCCGCAGGATAACGAACTCGATTCGGCCTATCGTTGTGGTGAGCCTGCTCATTCAAGGCGAAGCCCAAGATGCCATCGAAGCCGGCACACCGGATTACCAAGGTCGCAGATGGTCAGCTCCGGAAATAAAACAGATCGACCCGGAGGCAACGGGGGGTGGTTGGAGGCAGAACGATTGGAAGGTCAAACGCAATAAGCAGGGAACCCCATCGCGGGGCAACTTGTCGAGCGATCACGGGAGCAGCCTCACCCACAGGGCCACGCACGTTTTCGGCGACACCGCGTCGGAGGTCAGAGCGCCCGTAAGAGCTTTGAAACGGGGTAACGTCCGTGGAGCAAAGGGGCGCAGGAAGATTGATCGAGAAAGGACGAACCCTTGGAAACACAACCTGACTTAATAGTGCCGCCGAGCAATCGGGCGGCGCCTAGATTCTCAGGAGACGACTTGACCCATTGGGCCTGGACGGAACCAAGTGTTTGGACCAATCCGATGTTGGCTACGCTGGAGCAATCCAGCGTTCGAGGAGGTAAATGGCATAGCTTGATGGATAAAGTTTACAAACCGGACAACCTCTACTCGGCTTACCGCGAGGTGGCCGCGAACAAGGGCGCACCGGGCGTGGACAATATCACGATCGAAGACTTCACTGCCGGTTTATTGCGGAATGTGAACAAACTTGAACAGCAACTGCGCGATGGTTCTTATCGTCCGCAGTCGATCAAGCGAGTCCACATTCCCAAGCCGGGCACGAAGGAAACTCGGCCGTTGGGCATTCCGACGGTGCGGGACCGCGTCGTGCAAAACGCACTTCGTCATGTCTTGGAACCGATTCTGGAACGGCAATTCGCCGAGCACAGTTACGGCTTTCGCCCCAACCGGGGTTGCAAAGACGCGCTGCGCCGCGTGGACCGTTTCGTGAAAGCCGGTTACAAGTACACGGTCGACGTCGATTTGAAATCTTACTTCGACACCATCCCGCATGATCGACTCGTCCAGGAACTGCGCAAGTACGTTGCGGACAATTCGGTGATCGGTTTGGTGGAAAAGTTTCTGCAAGCCGAAGTGTTGGACGGACTGGAACACTGGACGCCGACAGCGGGAGCACCGCAAGGAGCGATCATCAGCCCCTTGCTCAGCAATCTGTATCTGAACGAGTTGGACCACCTGATGGCCGCCGCCGGATACGAGATGACTCGCTACGCGGATGACCTGGTGATTCAGTGTCGAACCGCCGAAGAAGCCGCAGCGGCCTTGGAGTTGGTGCGAACGTGGACCACCGAGCGTGGCCTAACGCTACACCCGACCAAGACCAAGATCGTCCACGTGGACGAAGACGGCTTTGAATTCCTTGGTTACCGCTTCATCAAACATCGCCGGTATCCCCGGCAGAAGAGTTGGCGAAGTTCAAGGAAACGATTCGCGGCAAGACCAAACGGACCAACGGCCACAGCTTGCAGGCGATCATCGCGGACGTGAATCGGACCTTACGCGGCTGGTATGAGTATTTCAAACACAGCTGGCCCAGGACGTTCGACATCCTGGACGGCTGGATACGCATGCGTCTGCGGAGCACTCTTCGCAAACGTGCGGGCCGTCACGGCCCCGGACGCGGGCACGAACATCAACGCTATCCCAATGCCTACTTCGCGCAACTTGGGTTATTTAGTCTAGCAGTAGCCCATGCTGGTGAAAGTCAATCTGCTCGTCAGTAACAATCAACTGGAGAGCCGGATGCGGGAGATCCGCCAGTCCGGTTCGGTGGGGGGGAAGCCGCAACCCAATGCGGCTTCCCTACCTCAATCTGTTGGCAAGTGTGAAGCACTAACATGCCGCGGGCATAACGGTTGGCGCGTGTGAAGCTCTAACATGCACGGGGTTTACGTTTGGCGCCCTGGGTTCCCGCCACCGCGGGAATGATTGTACCTATGAGGCACTGTGTTGAGAGCGAGAAAGTCACTTCATGAGCTGATCTGAGCTCATTAAGGATCGCACGCAAAATAACTTCCCGGTTTTGTCGACCCTCTCCCTAAGCCTCTCCCGTGAGGGCGAGGATTTACGGCGAAGTTATTTTGCGTCCGATCCTAACTGAACGTAACCACGTCGCCGGAAGGCGCTGTTCGAATCAAAACGGTGTGTCGTCTTGGGTTTGGTCGTCGGGCCCCCCCAAATGCCAAATAGTGATCGCCTGCAACAGCTGATCTCGTTCTGCAAGATTGGCAAACAGCGACTCGTTTTGTTCAAGTCGGACTTCGTAGCGTCCTTCGGCGTCGCAGTCTTCTTCGCCGCAATAGTGCGGCACGTCAGCGACCCACATCACTCGGTACAACGGGACGTGTTTGTCATCGATTTTGCAAAAAATGGACATCGAACTTGTGACGAAAGAAATGAATGGAATGTGCTCTGTTGCCTCGGCCAATCGGCGCCTCCCGAGCGCCGAGCGATCAGTTGTTAACCCAAGCGACAACTCGATTGTTCGCCTCGCGACGATTGGGGCAAGCGATAATGTCGTATTTGGCGTCGGCGCGTTGGTCGCCATCAAGGTATTGCAAGTAATCCTGGAGCCATTGATTCGCTTGACTTTCCTCGTAGAAAAAGCCGCCGCGTCGGACACGTTTTCGTCCGTCTCGATACTCGATCCTGGCGACAAAATGCGGTAACGTGGCGACGGGTGAAGTATAATCCTGTTTCTTCAAATGGGCCACGAGGTCCTTCTCCAATTTTGCCAGATCATCGCCGAAGTATTTGTGGAAATGTTCCAGGTTCTCGGGCACCGGCTCGTTGGGACGCGGCCATCCCCTGTAGCGGCTTCATTCCGCTGAGTAGATGCAGATATTCTTTGAACTCTTTCTCTTTTTTCTTGGCGAGAAAATGAACGGTGGCCCATGCCGATGCGTATCCCGTTGAATCCAACTGCTGTGCGGTGACGGTCTTTTCGATGGTCTCGCCGTCGAGCCCCTTGAAGGATCGACTCTGAATGTACGACTCGAGTTCGAACATGCGGTAGTCGTTGATGTCGCCCGCTCCCTTCCAACGGTTGTTTGTCCCAAAGCTCGTCGGTGCCAAGTATTCAGCCAGGCCTTCGGAGACCCAGATCGGCCACACGGACAATCGGTTCTGGATGCCGATGTTGTGTAAGATTTGATGGGCTCCTTCGTGGGCAATGGTCGACAGGGCCTGTCCCATGACGAACTCTCGGTTTTCGTTCGGCCCAGGCTGCTCTTCGAACAACACGATTTCGTTGGTGGCGACGTTGTAGTACGCCACGACAAACCGGGGCATTTCGCGATACTGTCGGAACTCTTCGTACGTGCGAAACATGATCACGACTTGAGGAAACAACGGTTCGTGCGTCTCAAAGTCCAGGCGTTTCATATAGGTCGATACTCCCTTGAGCATCGACTCGAGAATCCGCCGAGTGACCTGCCATACGATTCGCTGGTGTTGTACAAATACACATAGTTCTTCGACTTCATGACGTTAAAATCGGCCAAGGGTCCGACACGAAGTCGCTTGATCAATTCGTCGGCGTCGACGGGTTCGAACGGTTGGTCCGTGACTTGGACTTCCGAGACCTTTCGGTCGATCAGTCGCCCGTCGGGCATCAAAAGAATGTAGGCATCGCCGACCTTGGCATGAACTTTGGCAACCTCGGTCTGGTCCTCCCGTTGGACCAATACTCGCATGTCGGTGGGTGTCTCGACGAAATTCGGGCTCACCCGAAAGCCGTACGATCTGGGGTCGATCAATTTAACGCCGGGGATTTCGTCCTTGGAATCTGTAGATGGCGAATCGCTCTGAGCCAGCAAATGCCCCGAAATCGCCAGGGCAAATGCAGCTAGACACGAAACGACGCGCGCTGAATGCGGCCTCGGCAAAAAGCTTTGAAAACGCTCGACTTGTCGGGTGTACAGAGTCGACGGCGGCCGGTCGGTTCGTGCCCCAAGACCAAAGAAATTGAAGTCACGGAACAAGTTACGCTCCCATGCATCCATATGCAGCCCGTATTTCGTTCATTTTAGCAAATGTCGCCGGGAGGTCGAATCGGCGGGCGAAGTACAGTGGGAGTCATTCACTGAAGGTCGGGCGTCCCGTGCCCGACCTACGGCGGACGGGGAAGTCCGTCCTACCTCAAATTGGCACATTACCGAGGAGTGCAGTGGGAGTCATTCGCTATAAGTCGGACAGTCCCTGCCCAAAAGACGATTGCAGTCTGTTGAAAAAGTTCTCGTCATCCCCGCGAAGGCGGGGATCCAGCAATGCGGAGTTAATTGCCGCGGGATTCCCGCACCCCGCCTTCGCTGGGGACAGGCTTCGCGGGAATGACGTTCGGTCCGGTTGTTGAGATCAGGATATGGGGACCGTTGTTTATCAGATTCTTCAGCTTCGCGGCAATGACATTCGGTCTGGTTGTTGAGATGAGTCATTTTTCCGCGGGCGGTTAAGGCCATTGATAATCGTCCCACGTGAAATGACCCCACTACCCGGGTGTGATTCAAATTCCCAAACAATTGCCATAGTCGTCATAGTCCGAACAGGCTTGTCGATCGATTTCAGATTGCTGGGCGACACGATCCCTGCATTTTTGCAACATCAAAAGGCTGGGCGGTGCGGTTTTTCACCAAAACAGATTAGGCGACAGCATTTTGATTTGCTTGGCTTTTCAACGAAAAATGCGAAACTAGGAACAAAATCAAGGGTTTATGGAAGATGGGTGCATCACAAACAGCCGAAATGCGTTGGCGTGTCGAGTTTTCAGCCTATTTAGGCGACCTGCAAATCGGGGGAGTTTTTGGCGTTTGGTCCGCAAGGTGCTGGTATTGATGCAGTTTTGTGGCAACCTTATATGCTGGAAGTCCAGTGCTGCGAAACAGTTAAGAATTCGGGTTGTGAGTAATAGCCGAATGGCGTTTGCCCCGGTTATTCGTTGCTGAAACGGGGCAAACGCCATACGGCTGATCCGATAATGAAGTTGTAACAAAGTACTAGTTGAATCGCGATTTCGCATTTGACCTCAAATCATTCGTTGCGAGCCTTGAAAATGACTCAGTTTCGATCGACCGTCCGCTTCAGAAGTCTGATCCCATTGCTGACTGTGTTTTCGTTGGCAATTGCGTCGCCGCGGGTGAGTCGGGGACAAGACCCAGGCACTCCAGCCACGACTCCAGCCACGACTCCAGCCACGACTCCAGCCACGACTCCAGCCACCACGGTCAAGGATTCGGCGCAATCGCAGTCGATCAAATTTGATTTTACAGATGCTCCTTGGAAACGGGTCATCGAGTGGTTTGCCCAACAAGCCGACTTTTCGCTGCAGCCGATGGATCACGTCCCCGATGGAACCTTCACGTACAAGGACGATTTTGAATTCACACCGATCGAAGCGCTCGATCAACTGAATTACGCCCTGGGGTTGCGTGGTTTCACGTTGATCCGCCACGGGAGGATGTTGATCTTGACCGAAGTCAGCCAGCGCATTCCGGAAGATTTAATCGAAACGGTCAAGCCAGAAGAGTTGAAGGACCGCGGCAAGCACGAGTTATTGAAGTGTGTCTTCGATATCGGGGGTCTTGAAGAAGCCGGCATTGAACAGCAGATTGCCTCGCTGATTTCGCCTGAGCGGCGATCGGATATGCATTACATCCCTTCGGCAGGACAAATGATCATCGTCGATAACGGCCAAAACTTGCGGACGATCGGCGAAACGCTGCAGAACATGCGCGACCGAACGAATGGAGTCACGGATCGGATTGCATTGAAGTACGTCGATGCGGAAACGGTCTTTACAGCGGCCCAGTTCATGTTGGACTTGGACCCCGCGACCAACCGGTCGAGTGACGGCCAACTGAGAGTCATGCCCGAACCGTTCACGTCGAATTTGATTGCCCGTGGCACCAAAGAAAAGGTCGATGCGTTCAAGGACATCGTCACCAAGCTCGACGTACCGCTGGAAAACGGGGCCTCGGGGAATGTCGAGCAACCGTATGTAAAGCCGTATTCCGTGCAAGGTGATGTCGAGACGGTTAACAAGGTTTTGCAGACGATTTTTGCCCTACGCGACGTCCGATTGAGCATCGATAACTCCGGAAATATCTACTTCTGGGGCCGCAAGGCAGACCACGCCTTGATGGAAAGTACGCTGGCCGCATTGCAGACTGGTACCAGTGATTTCAAAGTCATCACGCTGCAGCATATGACGACCGACAAGGCGATCACGATGCTAGAGAAGATGTTTCCGCACGAAAGTTCCAGTGATTCCGACAAGAGTGCTCAAGGCCCCATCTTTTTTGCCGACGAAGTCAACCGCCGGATCGTCGTTCGGGCGCACCGCAAGAGGTTCAAAACATCGAACGGTACATGAAAGAATTGGACACCGAGATCGTGATCGACAAGTCGGCTCGCCAATCGACTCGTATCATCCCGGTCGACACGGCGGGAGTGAACGAGGATTTCATTAAGGACATCTTTGCGTCGACCGGGCGAGACGTAAATCTGCTGCGCGTGGTGATGCCAAAAAATGGCGTTCGACGGCAACTGATGGATGAGCGGCGTACTCCGGCAGGAACTTACGACACCGGGGAATCCGGCCCGTACCAGTCCATCGAGTCGGGCGATTCTGCGCCCGGACCTGAGAACAATGCAATTAAACCTAACGACAACCGGACTCAACCCAATCAGACTCAACCTGATAACAACCCGGTCGAGCCACCGAATAAGGCCCCTGCCGGCAACCAGCCTGGCGGCAACGAATCCGGCTACAACCCTGTCTCGAACCCCACGTCTTCGCTGGCTCCACTAGCTGGGCTGGCAAGCTTTGTTTCCTACAATCCATCCGGTCAACAGGAACAGGAGCCAGAGGCTGGCAACGATTCCACAACTGGCCATAAGACCGCGAAACAGGAAAAATCCGTCCCGGGGGCACCGGTGGATGTGAAGATCACCGATCACGGCATCGTCGTCCATAGCGACGACCTCGACGCTCTGGATGACATCGAAGCGGCGATCCGCAATCACTTGGCAGAAACGTCCGATGAGGCCCAGCCAACGGTCTTTTATTTGAACTACCGCGATCCGAATGAAGCCAAACAGCTTTTAGAGGAGTTCATTGGCCAATCCAGTTCAAGTTCGGGTGGTTCCGACGCCTTGAGCGGATTGCTCGGCGGGGCGATCAATAACCTGACGGGAGGAGGAATGGGCGACCTATTGGGTGGTGGCGGTTCGTCGACATCGGGCGGGGGAGCGTTATTTGAGATGGACGCCCCGGTTTCAATCCATGCCGATCCGACTTTAGCGGCGTTGTTCGTTTCAGCGTCGGAACGGGACATGCGCATCATCGATTTTCTGGTAGGTGTCATCGATCAACCGGGTCCGCCGCATAGTCCCGCGGTTCAGGGTGAGTTCTACCGAATCCCGCTGAATTACCGCGATCCGACAGAGATCAAGACGATGATCGAATCGGTTCTTCCCGACTTGGTTCGCCAACCCAATGAAAACAATGGTCAAAACAATCAAGGAATCAATCCACAAGACATCATTCGTCAAATGATCAGTAGTCGCAACGGAGGACGACAACAAAACCAAAAAGAGCCTGAACTCCAGAAAGCGGTTTTGGGCGTAGACACAACAGGTAACGCGTTGCTGGTAAGCGGCTCGCCGTTTATCTACGAGCGGATTTCCAAGATTGTTCAAACGGTCGATCAAAAGGATTCAACCGACACGGTTCTTGCACTCATACCGACGCAAGGCTTCAAACCGGAAATGTTGGCCAAGTTAACGCAGGCGGCGATGGGTGACAAAGTCCAAATTCCGGGACAGACCAATACTTCTTCGACGGCGGCGCCTGGGTCTTTGCCGGGGCAACCGGCCGGGCCGCAGGGCAATCCGCAACAGGCACAGCAAGACGCCGCGCGCAACGCATTTATACAACAATTGCAACAAATGGGTCGCGGCGGTGGCGGACGCGGAAATCGCGGTCGCGGCGGCGGCGGCGGCGGTGGTGGGTTTAATCGCGGGAACTTTGGCGGTGGCGGAGGCGGCAATTTCGGAGGTGGCAATCGCGGAGGCGGAAACCCTGGTGGCGGCAATCGCGGCGGAAACCGCGGTCCCGGTGGCGGATAAACGCACCTGCAACCAAGTGCTTTGGAGACATCTGAATTCGGAGTACAAGTTCAAAAGTTTGATCCTGACGAGTTGAATTGGATTTCACAGGCGGTCAATCAGAAAACAAAGTAGGAAAATGCACAGGATGGTGGACACTGCGGCAACTAATTTCGGGAGTTTTCGAATAACATTTCGATGACATCGAAAAGGGGCAACCTTTAACTGGGAAAGATAATGATGGCCGAAAGCTTTTGGCACTTGAAAAACTGCTGCCTTTTTGAACAAATCTCACCGCAGGACATCCAGCGTCTTGAATCGGTGTCCAAATTCCGGCAGCTTCGTCGGGGTGAGCCGGTCTATCTACCGGCCGACTTGGCGGACGGAGTTCTGTTGTTGGTAAGCGGCCGAGTCAAGATTTGCCAGATTACGTCGGATGGCAAACAATCGATCTTGACGTTTATTGAGCCGGGAGAGCTGTTCGGCGAGTTGGCGATTCTAGGGAACCAATCGCGAGGAGAGTATGCCGAGGCGGTGATGAACTCGCAAATGGTGGCGATTCCCAAGCAGGAGATGTTATCGCTGATGCACCGTTACACGGAAATTAGCGCTGGGATTTCAAAGATTATTGGATTCCGCCGCCAGCGAATCGAGCGACGATTGCGAAACCTGCTATTCCAATCTAATCGGAAACGACTGATCCATTTGCTGTTAGAACTCGTCGAACGCTACGGACAGACCGTTCCCAACGGAGTGAAGCTCAGCATCAAGTTGACACATTTGGAAATGGCCAATGTAATCGGCAGCACACGCGAAACGGTGACCGTAGTGCTAGGTCAATTACAAAACGAAGGCCTCATTCAAGTCGAGCGGCGTCAAGTGATCATTCGGCAAATGGCCAAGCTGGCCGAAGAAGTCGACGAGGAATCGCCGCCACTGCGAAGTGAATTGCAACGTCCGGCGGAATGTTACCCTTAAGACGGGTTTGTGAGATTCACATCTTGGCAGTCTCTTCTCGATGAGACTATATTATGCCTTGGTTGAATCCGCTTGACCTGTTCTTCGCATTTCCGTTCTCATGTCGTATCGTTGGGACCGCTGTCCTCGCAACAAGATTTCGAGTTTTGTTGAGCAGCATTCGCGTTCGCAGCAACGCAAGATGATTTTTGCGTTGGCGATGGTGTCGGTGGTGCTCACCGTATTGATTTCTTCGGTCGCGGCGCACCTATTCGACTTGAAGGTTCCCTGGGAACAAGAAACTCCCGTGATGACGTGCGTCGACGTCGACCGGTTGTACGGCGATTTCAAAGACGGCACCTTGGATCCCGAAATCGATTGGGCAATCAAACGACACATCAATAGTTGTTGCCGTTGCTGGGCCAAGTACAAACCGCATTGCCGATCCTATGAGAATGCGTTTCAGAAGTAGGCGTCACGGCGGCCAGCGATAGGAGAGTTTGACTGCGTTCGGCCGCCAAGGAATCAAGAATCTCTAAGGATCGGACGCAAAATAACTTCGCCGTAAATCCTCGCCCTCACGGGAGAGGTTAAGGAGAGGGTCGACAAAACCGGGAAGTTTTTTGCGCGCGATCCTAAGCTTCTTGTTGCGCGATCCTTAGGCGTTTTTCGCTTTGACGACGACACGGTTGCCGGCCACTTCGATCACGACGACCGGTTGATTGGGTTCGATCAAGTCACCGTCGGAAATGACATCGACGTATTGCGTGCCGAACTTCGCCGCCTGACGGAGCCAGCCGCGTCACCGATGTGCCGGTCTGTTTGAGTAGGTGGCCAAGATGGACCAGCGCCTCTCGCTGTTCAAGACTCTCCAGCGGATCGCCGGATTGGGGCGGCTCCAACAGCAGTCGCTTGACCATTGGAATCTGCGCCATGTACTTGCGCAACAGGAACACCGCGACCAAGAACCCAGCGGCCGCCGACAGGACCATCGAGAGCGAGACTGGCAACCGGTCAAAATCCTCGCTGGTCCGGGGAATGATAAAGGTCTGGCTGGCCAGCACCAGCGATACAAATATCATCACGATACCGCCGACGCCGAAGATGCCAAACCCGGGCAATACAAACAACTCGAACGCACAAAAATCCTAGTCCCACGATAAACAAAAGAATCTCTAGCCAGTTCGCGTTGCCGTTGCAGTACTGACTCCAGAAGAACAGGACCAGACACAAACTTCCCAGGAAACCTGGAACCCCGACTCCAGGGGTGGACATCTCCGTGGAGAGGAAGAACATCGCGCCGAATAGTAACCAGGCGGCGATGAACGGGCTTCCCAACCGATGCACCAACAAGTCGATCCAACGATCGGTCAGGGTCTGTTCGAGCGTCGTCGGTTCGGTTTTGATTTGGTAGAGAGCCTGGAGTTGTGCCGCGTTATCGACCACGTATCGGGCGATAAACAACGACTCGGCCTCCGATCCGCGCAGGCCGCCCGAGGTATCCAAGTCGCGAACCAACGTCCATTCGGCCCCTTCGCCGGCGTCCATTTGCGTCACCTGCTCTTGGCTCATCACCCGCAATTGGCCGCTGGTCTTTTGCGTCCACAACTTGACGGAGTATTGCGGGTCGACCAGCGCGACGATCAACGACCAATCCCGTCCCGTTTTTTTGGCCAACATCTGGGCAGATTCCTGCAAGCTCTCGCTGGATCCGCTTCCTTCGGAACGTCCCTCATCCCCGCCCCCCAATACGGCGTCCGGCGCCATCACGATGTGATCGCAGGCCGTTGCAATCATCGCCGCGTTCCCACGTGCCAGGGTCGGAATGTAGGCCACCGTCCGAACCTTGTTGGAGTCGTAGTCTGCCAAGAGGCTCAGCCAATCGCATGCAAGACGCTGCGTCGCCTCCATCACTATCGATCGAAACGATGATCAGATTCGTTTTGCCCGGCAGTTGAGCGAGCGCATTGGAAATCCAATTGACCGTTCGATGATCGACCCGGCCTGTCAACGAAATCTTGACTGCATTCCATTGTCCGCCGAGCGTTGGGTCGCCTTCTAACGAGCCGGGGTTTAGGCGAAATCGTTCGGCAATGTCGCGGCGCGAAGTGACCTTGTATTTGAGCAATTGAAACTTGGCGAGCAATTCGGCCGAGTACAGAGGCAACGATCCTTGTTCGGTCAACGTGTCTGTTTGCACGACCTTCCCCTCTTTCTCCAAAGCTTGGAGTTGTTCGCGGTCGACAAATCGGAACTTGCCGTCGCCTAGGTCGGCACGGTAAAGCGAAGCATTCGGATCGAGCAAGCTGACAGCGAATTCGACGGGAAACGCCAGTCGTTTGGCCGCCATTTGCCGATACGTGTTTCGAAGTCCTTCGTCGATCGCGGGCTCATCAATTCCAGCTTGGCCGATCGCCGAATCGCGATGCATCACGACGTGGTTGCAAGCCAAGGCAACCAATACTGCATGCCCTACCAGCTTGCTCTGAGGTTGAGCCGCGTTCGTGTTCGAGTCTGCCAGAAATCCCTTCGGTGCCGGAATGTAAGCGACTAGTTCGAGGCGGCTCAATTCGTTGCTGATCAAGAATCTGGCCAGATCAGTGCAGCTTCCGAATCGACTGCCGCGTCCGTCTCGGCCGTTACTGGTGTCAAATTCCAGGACCACGACGGCTCGCTCCGCCGCTGTGCGCGGGGTCGGCGCGTCCTCGGCGATCCGTCGTAGCGTCGCCTCGACCTGCTCCTGCACGGAGGCGGTTATCGGCAAACTGATCTGCACCAGATAACCCGGTCGTGGGGCAGCCGTGTTAGGCTCAACGGTTTGGCCGGGCGATTGCTTGCGCGACGATTCCGCCTGCTTTGTCGATTCCGCCGATGGGGTCCCTGGTTCTTGCAGCGATCGAATCGGAACCAGCCCCAACACTAGCCAAATCGCCCATGCGTTGGAACGGAACATCCACATTGTCGAGCCTCGATTCTCGATTGTTTTGCCGGGGTGGTTATGAGAAACTTCACCGCTACATTATAGGCGCTGTGTCCAGGGCGCAGGAAAGGGAACGAGAAGCGATTCATTTCGCGAATTTTGCCAATGCGGACTTCCAACTGAGCGGAAATGGCACAGCGGCAACTAACCGATTGCGTGCTGATGATCCCCCCGAGCGGGATCGCATTCAATACGCAAACGGCGGTCGATAATGCATTTCAGCATCCCTTTTTTGGTGATCTCGCGGGATGTCGGCGGCATGCCGTCGGTGAATTCGACGCCCTGGTCGGGGCACTACGAAGTGCAGGTGTTCGGGTCGTGACGGTCGATCCTCCACTCGGCGTCGACGCCCCGGACGCGGTCTTTCCAAACAACTGGTTTTCGACTCACGCCGATGGGACCGTGGTGTTGTATCCCCTGGCGGCAGAGAATCGACGATCCGAACGGCGAGTCGTCGTGATCGAGCGATTGCGAAGCGAGTTCGGTTTTCACGTGGATGACATTGTCGATCTCTCCCACTGGGAGTTGCAACAAGTATATCTAGAAGGGACCGGTTCGTTGGTGCTCGATCGGGTCAACGAGATTGCGTATGCTTCGTTATCGCCGCGAACGTCGCAGGACGGAGTCGATCGTTGGTGCCGTCGGTTCGGCTATCAAGGCTTTGTGTTTCAAGCGACATCGCCGGTCGCAGGCCGCAGACGACCCATCTATCACACCAACGTCATGCTCAGTCTGGGCGAATCGTGGGCGATCGTATGTCTCGAGGCCATTGAGGATCGGCGACAACGAGCAGCCCTTCGGTCATCGTTGGTCGACAGCGGGAAAACGGTGGTCGAAATCGATTTGCGTCAGATGTCACAGTTTGGTGCGAACATCATGCAAATTCGAACCAGTCCAGGCGATTCTGCGGCATCAAATCCACAACTTGGGAGCCAACTGAAACTGATCGCCATCTCCACAGTCGGCCTACAATCGCTGCGCGGATCAGTTGGAATGCCTTCAACAGGACGCTGAAATCGTTGCGGTCGACATCGAAACGATCGAACAATGCGGTGGAGGTAGCGTCCGGTGCATGCTGGCAGAGATCTTTCTGCCCCACGCAGTTGCCTCAGTTTGATTTGGGACTTTCCGCCGACGCCGGCGATGATAGACTATCTTGCGAAGTCGACTGTACACTCGGGACTGGTGTAACGGTAGCACGAAGGATTCTGGCTCCTTTAGTCGGGGTTCAAATCCCTGGTCCCGAATTTGTCCCTAGTCCCGAATTTGATTAAATGACGTTTGAGAATCATCGCTGCGGCTGTTCGTAGCTGGCAGTGTGAATCATGGCACTGCTTTTGGAAGAATCGATTTCGGCGCGGGCGGATCCATGGCGGAAGGGGCCAACGCCCAGGACAGACCAGCGGCTGTCATCTGAGCGGGCGATGTGGCGACCGCTGTCAAATACGAGCTTGCCGGTGTCCGTTTCGTAAGCCACCAGCCCGATTTTAGCCGTCCCAAATTGCCGGAATCGCTCGTAGACTCGAACTTCCGGCAGTGTGACCGGGATCGGCCCGGGCATCGCAACGCCTGGCACTCCAAGGAACATACCCGTGTCATCGGTTCCGATCCCGCCGGATCGAACTTCCAGAGTCAGTTCGGAGTCCTCCTGTTTGGGTGTGAGCATGGCCCCTTCTTGAAACAATCGCTGTCGTAATGAGGCTACAAGGTAGCCTTTGTCTACGCAGTCCAAGTACTTTTCATCCAGGAAAACTTTGCGATCAGCGACCGGAGGAAAAGGCGTTCGATCCAGAGTGTGATCGATAGCACTGGAGACCAGGATTTGTTCAGTTCCTGTTCGAGCTGTATTGGATGTGCGGTTGGTCGCGCAGCCGGAGGCGATCAGAAAACTTGCAATCGTGAAAGTTGTCAGCGCGAATCGCATTGCGGAGTGTTGCATCGAGTCGTGACTTAGGATCGCACGCAGAATAACCTCCCGATTTGGTTAACCCTCTCCTGACCTCTCCCGTGAGGGTGAGGACTTCAGGCGAAGTTATTTCGCATGCGATGTTTAGAGCGATAGCCTACATGGAATGGGTTTGCCCAGCGGACCGCGAACGATATCAGTCTGAGTCACCAAGGGCAAACCGACTTTTTCGCTGCTGACCTGAAGTATCCGTCACCTGATTCAGGCAGAAATGAAGGCTTGAAGCAGGACTCACGCTTGATTGCTTGGATTTACGTTTGACGTCAAGAATCTTCGTCATTGGCAACGGAGATCGCGGTCAAAGTTCGCAAAAAGCGTCTTGTTTTCGCATATCTAGGGCCCGATCCGATCTTACATTTTTTGATCTGCCCGGTTACCCTATTTTGGTAGATCCGAATTCCTTGTTTACGATTGAATCCCATGGCCATAGCGACCAAGACTTCGCGACTTGAACAGATAGCAAACAACCGATTCCCCAGCGATGTCTTGCGAAACGCTGCCGTCGCCTGTTTATACGAGGACGCGGTACGTTTTGATAACGCCTTGATTACCAGCACCGGCGGTTTGGCAACTTCCAGCGGTGCCAAGACAGGTCGTAGCCCTAGAGACAAACGAATTGTCGATCAACCGTCGGTGCACGACGATGTTTGGTGGGGAAACGTCAATATCGCGTTGGGTGACGATTCCTACGAACAAGTTCGTTCGAGTGCCGTTAAGTTCTTGGACCACTGCGATCATATCTACGTGTTTGACGGTTTTGCCGGATGGGACTCGGACCACCGCATCCGAGTGCGGGTCATCTGTTCGCGAGCCTACCATGCACTGTTCATGCACAATATGTTAATTCGTCCGACGGCGGCGGAACTGAAGGGCTTTGGCAAACCCGATTTTGTGATCTACAACGCGGGTCCGAAAACGGCCGATGCGACGATCGAAGGAGTCAGTTCCGACACGTGCGTTGCTCTGAATTTCGACCGCGGCGAAATGGTGATCTTGGGAACGGAATACGCCGGCGAAATGAAGAAAGGCGTGTTCACGATCATGAACTATTTGATGCCCAAGAACAGCGTCCTTTCGATGCACTGCTCCGCCAACGAAGGGAATAGTGGAGACGTGTCGCTATTTTTCGGCTTGTCCGGGACCGGGAAGACCACCTTGTCCGCCGATCCACGACGGCGACTGATTGGCGACGACGAACATTGTTGGACGGATCGCGGCGTGTTTAACATCGAAGGGGGCTGTTACGCCAAGTGCATCAATCTTTCGGCCGAGAAGGAGCCGCAGATTTTTTCGGCGATCCGTTTCGGTTCCGTCCTCGAAAATACCGTCCAGGATTCTGAGACCCATGTAGTGGACTACAACGACGGTTCAAAGACCGAAAATACACGCTGTTCTTACCCCATCGAATTCATTGAGAACGCCAAGATCCCATGCGTTGGCGGTCATCCCCGGAATATCATCCTATTGACGTGTGACGCCTTTGGAGTGTTGCCGCCGGTGAGTCGTCTTTCGCCAGAGCAAGCGATGTATCATTTCATCAGCGGTTACACGGCCAAGGTCGCCGGAACTGAGGTGGGTGTCACGGAGCCCGAAGCGACGTTTTCGGCTTGTTTTGGGGCCGCATTTCTCGTATGGCACCCCACCAAATACGCCGAGCTATTGGCCAAGATGATACGCAAACATGGCGTGAACGCGTGGCTGATCAACACCGGTTGGAGTGGTGGTGGTTACGGCGTTGGCACGCGCATCAAACTCGCCTTTACGCGCGCCATTATTGATGCCGTTCACGATGGCAGCCTCTTGAAGTCTCAATGCGTTTCCGATCCTCGGTTTGGTTTTTCGATTCCCACCTCCTGCGCAGACGTGCCCAGCGATATGCTTCATCCAGAAACCGCCTGGCGCAATCCCGGCGCGTTTGATGCTGCCGCGAATGCTTTGGTCGGCAAGTTTTGCAAGAATTTCGAGAAGTACGCGGATCAGGCCAGCGTTGAGATCAAGAACGCCGGTCCCAATATTGTGAAAAGTTAATCGTGGGATTCCAATGGCCCCGCTTGGGTCCAGGCGTTAACACGGCAACGAGATTCTCCTGGGAATCGACAGCGTACGCGTGACCGAACGTCGACTCCTCCACGGAATCGGATAGAGACTCGGTGGGGTGTAACAGTGTCGGATGAACCAGGGCTTTGCCCAATCTCAGAGATTCAACCACGTCATTCGTACATTCAATACGTGGAAGATGCCGGACCACAGATAGCGGCGATGTAACCTTCTGACGCAGCAACTGTGGATCGGCGGATAGGCAATCCGTTGCTTCGGTCAACTGGAACTCACCGATGGCTGTTCGGCACAGATTGGTCATCACGCATTTCGTTCCCAAGTGCGT
Source organism: uncultured Planctomycetaceae bacterium (assembly GCA_963803365.1). GTDB lineage: Bacteria > Planctomycetota > Planctomycetia > Pirellulales > Pirellulaceae > JANMEB01. The sequence continues at coordinate 206,050 of CAWDMH010000013.1, read as the reverse complement.
GGCGATGTCACGGCCGAGACTTCGAATGTACGTCCCGCTCCCGCAGCAGACGTGTAACTCGAAGAACGGGAACTCGTAGCGGGTTACTTGGATCGAATCGATTCGGACTCTCCGAGGCCGCAATGTCACTTCGCGGCCAGCGCGGGCAAGTTTATAGGCCCGTCGGCCGCTGACCTTCACGGCGGAGTAGCGAGGTGGGATTTGATCGATCCAGCCGATCTGAGTTTGAGCGGCGGCATCCAGCGCTTCCCGCGTGGGAATAGGGCTTCCGTCGATGTGTGTGAACGGCCGCTCCAGGTCATCGGAATCGCTATGCACTCCCAGCATGAACTTGGCCAGATAGGTTTTGGAGGGTTGTTGGGTGAAGGGAATCAACCGGGTTGCCGGTCCGAGCGCCAACAGCAACACTCCATGCGCCAGCGGATCGAGCGTCCCCGCATGACCGACTTTGCAATGGTCCAAGGCCCTGGCAACGGCATCGACGACTTGTCGAGATCGAACGCCGACGGGCTTGTTCGCCGCGAGAAACCCAAACATGGCTCTGTTCAATGATCCTTGAGCTTTTCGATGTCGGCAGCGATCCGTTTGAGTTCGATTTCGATTTGAGCGACTTCGGTCGGGTCGTCCGCCTGCTTCTTCGCTCCCGCCAACTGCCGTTGTAATTTCTGCTGTTTCTGCCGCAAAACGTCCAAATGCTTTTTGGTCTTCTTATCCATCGGATAAAGCCGAATAAGTGCTGTGAGACTACCAGACGCCGTTGAAAACAGGGCGACGCCAAGTCAAAATCGTATCGAACCAGCGTTGACAACTGATGTCGTAACGACGTTTATTCTACACCATTGGTGCCATGCCCGAACCGATTACAATTAAGCCCGGCCGAACCTGCGACATAGCCCGTATTGACTTGACCGAACGCGATCCCAAGTATGACAAGAAGTCGGCTCGGCGGCGGATCAAACAGAACGCCCGACGGATGGCTGAATTGGCGAACGTTATGTTCGCCGAAAACCGTCGCTCGATCTTGCTGGTTTTGCAGGGCATGGACACCGCGGGCAAAGACGGCACGATTCGTACGGTCATGCGCGGCGTCAATCCACGCGGCTGCCAGGTCTATTCCTTCAAGCAGCCGAGCGAAGAAGAACTGGACCATGACTTTCTGTGGCGCGTGCACCAAATCGTACCGCGCAAGGGAAATATCGGCATCTTCAACCGTTCGCACTATGAAGACGTGCTGGTGGTTCGCGTCCACAATTTGGTTCCCGAGTCCGTTTGGAAGCAGCGCTACGAACAAATCAACCAATTTGAGAAACTGCTCGCGGAAAGCGGAACCACGATCATCAAATGTTTCTTGTTGATCAGCAAAGAGACCCAGCGAAAACGGCTTCAGGCGCGAATCGACAACCCGGACGATCATTGGAAATTCAATCCCGGAGATCTTGCGGAGCACAACTGTGGGAAAAGTACATCGAGGCTTATCAGGACGCGATCAGCCGGTGCAATACCGAATGGGCCCCGTGGTACATCGTGCCGGCGGAGAAAAAATGGTATCGCAATCTCGTCGTTAGCGAATTGCTGCGGAAGCGGATCGAAGAACTCCATCCACAATACCCCGAGCGGGAAAAGAGTTATCAGGACATCGTAGTGGAGTAAACAGTTTGCGCATGATAGATTACGGGGATGAGCCAGCAATACATTTTCACCATCGCCAGCTTGACGAAGAAGCACGGGGCCAAAAAGGTTCTGGACAACATTTGGTTGGCGTTCTATCCCGGCGCCAAGATCGGAGTGCTGGGTCGCAACGGCTCCGGCAAGAGCACCTTGTTGAGGATCATGGCGGGCGTGGACAAGGAGTTTGATGGCGAGGCCCGTTTAGCCGACGGCTTTTCGTCTGGTTTTCTTCCCCAGGAACCGCAACTCAACCCACAAAAGGATGTTTGGGGGAACGTCGAGGAGGCGGTCGCTGGGCGGCGGTCGCTCGTGCAAAGATATTACGATTTGAGTGCCCGTTGCGGCGAACCCCTCGAGGAGGCCGCCCTGCAAAAGATTTACGACGAGATGTCTCGCTTGCAGGATCAGATCGACGCGACGAATACGTGGGAACTGGACCGCGAAATCCAAATCGCGATGGATGTGATGAACTTGCCGCCGGGAGACGCGACCGTGGAGACGCTCTCGGGTGGCGAGCGCCGCCGGGTGGCGTTGTGCAAACTGCTGTTGCAAAAGCCTGATTTGCTGCTGTTGGACGAACCGACCAATCACCTGGATGCCGAATCGGTATTGTGGTTGGAGCATCACCTAGCCGAGTATCCAGGAACCGTGGTGGCGGTGACGCACGACCGGTACTTTTTGGACAACGTCGCGGGCTGGATTTTGGAGCTTGACCGTGGCATTGGATACCCATTTGAAGGGAACTATTCGTCTTGGTTGGAGCAGAAGCAACAGCGGCTGGCGAAGGAAGAAAGGCAGGCGGACGCCCGATTGAAAACGTTACAACGGGAACTGGAATGGATTCGATTGGCGCCGCGCGCTCGCCAGGCCAAGAGCAAAGCCCGCATTAGTGCCTACGAAAAACTGGCAACCGAAAGTGCCGCGGACAGAATCGACGAATTGGAAATCCAGATTCCCAGGGGAAAACCACTGGGTGACTTGGTGATCGAGGTCCAACACGTTGGCAAGGGTTACGGAGATCGAGCCCTCATGGAAGATTTGAGTTTTCGACTTCCTCCTGGCGGGATCGTAGGAATCATCGGCCCCAATGGCGCCGGCAAGACAACTTTGTTCCGAATGCTAACGGGTCAAGAGCGGCCGGATTCCGGAACGATTAAGATCGGTGAAACGGTTGAACTGGGCTACGTCGATCAGAATCGGGATGCGTTAGATGCGGACGCCACGGTTTACCAGGAAATCTCGGGCGGCCACGAGGTTTTGGAAATGGGCGGCCGCAAGGTGAACGCACGGGCCTACGTGTCGCGCTTCAATTTCAAAGGGACTGACCAGGAGAAAAAAGTGGGCCGGCTTTCCGGCGGTGAGCGAAACCGGGTCCACCTGGCGAAACTGTTGCGGCGTGGTTCCAACGTGCTGCTGTTGGATGAGCCGACGAACGACTTGGACGTTGATACGTTGCGGGCATTGGAGGAAGCGATCTTGAATTACGTCGGATGCGTCGTCGTCACCAGTCACGACCGGTGGTTTCTCGATCGAATTGCGACGCACATCCTGGCTTTCGAAGGAGACGCCTATTGCCATTGGTGCGAAGGTAACTTTCAAGTTTACGAACAACAGCGACAACAACGATTCGGCGCGGGCGCCGAGCCCCACCGGTTTCGCTACAAGAGATTGATGAAAACGTAACGGACGCATCACGATCGCAATGGTTTGTCGTTCGAGGTCGGCGAAATGTGCGGGCATGCGCTGCGTCGTGGGTACGATGTTTCTCGAACGCGGTACGATCGTAGCTAGCGGCGAAGTGCCCCATTTGGCGTTTCGTTAGGCCAGACGTACCCCGCGGGGAACTGTCCGCATTCGGACCTGACCGTGTGGCCTGTTTTAGCGGCGGTTTCCTCTTGCTGCTCGAATCGCTAGACTAGAGTAGACGGGCGGCTGGCGCCGACTTGCGGTTTGCGACGCGGCATCGTCGCTTTGCCGTTGCACAACCATCGATTATCGAGGTACAGAATCCGTGACAGTAACCGCCGAGAACAAAGTTTCAGCCGACGCCGCGAAGTTAACGCTCAACGGCAAAGAAATTGATTTGCCAATCGTGGTGGGTTCTGAAGATGAATATGCGGTCGACATTGCACGATTGAGAACGGACACCGGTTATATCACGCTTGACGACGGTTACGTGAACACGGGTTCGACGAAGAGTGCGGTGACGTTTCTGGATGGCGAACGTGGGATCTTGCGGTATCGCGGGTACCCGATCGAGCAGCTTGCCGAAAAATGCGACTTCGTCGAAGTTTCGTATTTGTTGATTTACGGTGAATTGCCAACGCGGGGCGAGTTAAACGCATTTCGGGAGTCGATTCGTCGGCACACGATGTTGCACGAAGATGTGCGTTCGTTTTACAACGGTTTCCCGCGCGATGCGCATCCGATGGCGACGCTCTGTTCGGTCGTCAGCGCGATGTCGACTTTTTACCAAGACGCCCTCGATCCAAACGATCCGAAAGATGTCGAGATTTCGATCCACCGGCTACTGGCCAAGCTGCCCACGATCGCCGCTTGCAGCCACAAGAAGTCTATCGGCCAGCCGTTGGTCTATCCCGACAACAGCTTGTCGTATTGCGAGAACTTCTTGCAGATGATGTTTTCGGTTCCTTGCGAGCCATACGAAATCGACCCAGACGCGGTCAACGCGCTCAACATGCTGTTGATTGTCCATGCGGATCACGAACAGAATTGCAGTACGTCGACGGTGCGGATGGTGGGCTCGTCGCAAGCGAACCTGTTTGCTTCGATCGCGGCGGGAATTTGCGCCTGTGGGGACCGCTCCATGGCGGTGCCAACGAAGCTTGCGTGAAAATGCTCGAACAAATCCGGGAAGACGGCGGTGACGTGGAAAAGTACGTTGCCAAGGCCAAAGACAAGACGGACAACTTTCGATTGATGGGATTCGGTCACCGCGTGTACAAGAACTTCGATCCTCGGGCCACGATTATTAAGGCAGCCAGTGACCGGCTGCTCAACAAGATGAAGATTGTCGATCCATTGTTTGATATCGCCAAGAAGCTGGAGCACGTCGCGCTACACGACGAGTATTTTATCGGAGCGCAAACTCTATCCCAACGTCGATTTCTATTCGGGCGTAATCTACCGCGACTGGGCATTCCCGTGCGGATGTTTACAGTGCTGTTTGCGATGGGACGTCTGCCCGGCTGGATCGCTCACTGGAAGGAAATGCATAGCTCGAACGCACCGAAGATCTGTCGTCCACGACAGATTTACGTGGGCGAAAACGAGCGTCGATTCGTGTCGATCGACCAACGCGGTTGATCCTCATCTGAACCCTCAGCCTAGGGACGGCAGTGGCCCCGGACACGCAATAAAAAGGGCTCGATGTCGAGCCCGATGATTCAAGTTTTGGAGTGCTAGACTGGGTCCGCTATTGCGTCGCCAGGGCGGCCCCGTCCGGTTTGGGTACTCCCGGTGGCGGCAGGGCTTGGATGAACTTGGTTTGCGTGTCTTCAACCAATAGTCCCGACATACCTTGTGGAAGCCGACGAGTGAACGATACGACCGGGCTCGGCAAATCGCCAAATTCTTTTTGCAGATTGGCATTAACCGACTGGATTCGAGCTTCGGTTTGCTCTTGGTTTCCGTTGTGATAGACCAGGACTTGTCGTGCGGGAGTGGGCAGGTTGTTCATGATGCCCGCGACTTTGGCCCGCCCAGCTCGATTGAGTTCGTTCGTTTCCGGGTCGAATTGGTCGTTGGACAACGTGCATTCGTTGCACCATCCCGCATACGACTGGAGTACCCAGATGTTGTGGTAGGCCTGGCGATCGTAGCATTGAAATGGTTTTGGCCAGGCGTCATTTCGCGCGGCGATCAGGTCTCCCTGTTGGTGAATCAAGTCGGCGTGGGCTTGCCATTTCTGGATGCGTGATGCCTCCTGTCCGTCGGCGCCACAGCCGCCGTTTCCGCAACCTCCATTTCGAGTTGCTTGTTCGGGCCAGAATTGAGAAAAAGCCGTTGGCGTCGCCGTGGCGACGACCGTGATCACCAATATCAAAGTCCATTTCCGTGACATAGGATACCTCTTTTTCTGAAGTTCGCGCTTGAATTCGATTTTGCGAGCGATTCGAGCGGGCGCCGCCGGCTGAAAACAAGGCCCAGCCTCAATGCCTCCGCGAGTTGGCGCCAGATCCCGGCGGTTGTTTGGATAGACTCTAAGTCTATTTGTTATCGGATAATTTCGGCTTGTCTCAGTCGTGACGCCTAGCCGAATTCCGCAATTCCAGCGGCGCGTGCGGTTAGTGTTGGAAAGCTGGAAGCATTTCATTGATCATAGTGATTGCGGCCGGTCCGACGAGCACGACGAATATGCCGGGAAAAATGAACAGCACGAGCGGAAAAATCAGTTTGACGGCAGTCTTTGCCGCTTTTTCCTCCGCCAACTGGCGACGTCGAACGCGCATCGAATCGCTTTGGACGCGCAATGCCTGACCGATGCTGCTGCCGAATCGGTCGGCTTGAATGATGATCGACGCCAATGCTTTCAAGTCGTCCACACCATTCCGAAACCCCAACTCGACCAGCACGTCCTCACGTTGCGAGCCCATTTGCAACTGCATGTTGCACATCCCGAATTCGTACGCGATGGTGGCATTGGTATGCGTCATTTCCTCCGCGACCTTGCGCATGGCCTGGTCCAACCCCAGACCGGCTTCGACGCAAACGGTCATTAAGTCCAGTGCGTCGGGAAGCCCCAGAAAAATGCGTTCCTTGCGTTTCTTGCCGAGGTATGCCAACACCAAGTCGGGCAGGAAAAATGCGCCGAGGCCGATGAACGCAACACGCATGAACGATGACATCGTGAAGCCGTTGGAGAGCAGAACGATTCCGCCCCCGAGCACGAAACCAACAATCAGCGACAGCGCTTTGACGGTCAGATACAAGGAGATGGCCGCCTCGCCGCGAAACCCAGCATGGGTCAGCCGGTTGCGGAGTTGGTTGGTGTCTTTTTCGTTCTTGGGTTGGAAGGGCTTGGACAATGTCGGACTCGCCCTTTGCAACAGTTTGGCGATCCCTTCGGAAGCCTTGGCGGCGGATTTTGGATCGACGACGCGGCCCGTACGAAGCTGCTCCAGTCGCACGTCGGTGCGTGACCTTCGGCCCATTAACTTGTCGGCGACCAGCCACGCTCCCGCCGCAAAGGCAAAGAATAATGCGTAGGGGAGCAGCGAGATATAATCGATGGTGGCAACGAACATGATTAGACCTTGATCGTAATAATCTTTTTGATGACCACGGCGCCAATGACTTGGGAGATAATGCCGCCGACCAGCATTTTGATCCCCAGTGGATCGCGGAAAAGGAGCATCACGTATTCATAATTCAGCTTGAGCATGACCAAGAACAAGACGGGGGGGATGCCAATAAGACAATGCCCGACAGGCGCCCTTCGCCGGTGAGTGCTTGGATTTGTCCCCAAATGGTAAACCGCTCGCGGATGAGGCGGCCGATCTTATCGAGAATCTCGGCAAGGTCGCCGCCGGTCTGGCGTTGCAGGATGACCGCCGTGGCAAAAAACCGCAAGTCGACGTTGGGCACGCGTTCGGTCATTTGCCGGATCGCTTTCTCCAAGGGGATGCCCAGATTCTGCTCTTCGTAACAACGCAGGAACTCCGGACCGATCGGTTCGGACATTTGCTGGGCCACCAACTGAATGCCGGCGGGCAAGCTGTGACCGGCGCGGAGTCGCGCGACATCAGTTCCAACGCTTCGGGCAACTGGGCGCCGAACGCTTCATGCGCTTTTTTGCTTGAACCAGAGCCAGCCGAGCGGCAGGATTGCAGCGGCGACGGCGGCCATCGGCGCGAACACGAAGTAAGTAGAAACAGCGGCCACAACCGTCCCGGTCCCAATGCCTAGGCCGGCGACGACCATCAGAAAGTTCGTGGTCGACGTGCCCACCCCCGCCTGATCCAAATATCGGCGGAAGTTGAAAAACCGGCTGACGAACTTCTCGATCGCGTTAGGGACGTCGTTGAGCGGCCTGGACAAGAGGGAGATGGACTCTTTCGTCCCTTTTTTTCGCGATTTTCCCCTGCCGCCGTTCTTGGTCAAATCGACTAGGCGCGCGGCCAGTTCGTCGTCGTCCTTCCCACGGATCGTCATAGCGATCCCGAATATTAGGCAGGCGACGCAGAAAAACACCGATCCAAAGATAAGGAGTTGGGTCATAAGTGTTGCTCTAGTATTTCAAAGGCGATTGTGTTTTGGTGCCCCACGTGCTTCTGTGACGGTCGAGGATGTACCGCCCTAGTCCACCAGCATGACCCGTTCGCGGAAGATGCTGGCGGGCAGGCGGACACCCGTTGATTCCAGACGTTCCATGCACTTCGGTCGAATGCCGGTGCAGACAAAGCGGCCAACCGCCCGGCCGTTCTCGTCGACCCCGTCTTGCACGTATTTGAAGATGTCTTGCATCACAATCGTTTCGTTTTCCATTCCCACGATTTCCGTTATGTGGGTCACCTTTCGCTTGCCCCCCTGCAGGCGGTTGGCCTGAATAATCAAATTCACGGCACTGGCGATCTGGGTCCGCATGGCTTTGACCGGCAATTCGAATCCCGACATCATGATCATCGTCTCCAGTCGAGCGATACAGTCCCGAGGTGAATTGGCGTGGGTGGTCGTCATCGAGCCTTCGTGGCCGGTGTTCATCGCTTGCAACATGTCCAGGGCCTCGGCGCCGCGGCATTCGCCAATGATGATTCGCTCTGGCCGCATGCGCAGACAGTTCTTGACCAAGTCGGTGGCGTTCGACTTGCCCCTTGCCTTCGATGTTGGGCGGTCGAGTCTCTAAGCGAACGACGTGATCTTGTTGCAGCTGCAATTCGGCAGCGTCTTCGATCGTAATGATCCGGTCCGTGTTGGGAATAAAACTAGACAGGGTATTCAATAAAGTCGTCTTTCCAGAGCCGGTGCCGCCGGAAATAATAATGTTCAGCCGGGCTTTCATCGCGCCTTCCATCAGCATCACCATTTCCGGCGTGAATGCCTTAAACGACAACAAGTTTTCCAGACGCAACGGATTCGAGCCAAATCGCCGAATCGACATGGCCGCTCCGTCCAGGGCCAGAGGCGGGATGATCGCGTTGACGCGGGAACCGTCCTCCAAACGCGCATCGACCATAGGGCATGTTTCGTCGACTCGACGCCCGACCTTCGAAACGATGCGGTCAATAATTTGCAGCAAGTGGGAATTGTCGCGGAAGCGGACTTCGGTCTTCTGGATTCGCCCATTGCGTTCCACGTAGATATTGTGTGGCCCGTTGATCAAAATGTCGCTGATCGTCGGGTCCTTGAGCAGCATCTCCAGGGGTCCCAACCCGAAAGTTTCATCGAGGACTTCCTCGACCAACCGCTCCCGTTCGGTGCGGTTGAGCATGGTGTTTTCCGAGTCGCATAGATGCTCGACGACCGACTTGATCTCTCGCCGCAGCACCCCGCCCTCCAACTCGCTGATCCGATTCAAATCGAGTTTGGCGATCAGCTTTTGGTGGATACGCTGCTTGAGTTCATTAAACTCCGAGTTGCTCTCTGACGACGTGGAAATGGACGCTGTAAGACTCATTTTCGGGCCTTGTTCGCGAGGCAAAAACTAAAACGGCTGATAAACGACGTGAAAACATAGCCCATTTTTCGCAACAGGCACGATCGAATTCGTCGAAATCGTCAGACCGAGTTCGCCGTCTGGTACATCCCGAGCATTCTGGCACAACGTAGTCCGTGTAACCGTTACAAGCGTCAGGTCAGTCTGTGCGGGGATCTAGATGCCTCGTCAATTGATCGCAAACGCGAAGGCGGAAGAACGACGTCGCAATTGAATGGCGTGGAATCGACGTCGCGTCGTACTTGCGCGGGCACATCGCCTAGTCGCCGTCCGGACTCAAGAGTTCCAAGCCGGAACCATCGTCGGGCGGGTCGCTTGAAGGGTCGTCGATTTTTTCCTGCAATTCTCGAATGAGCGCTCTCTGGCGAATGATTTCGCGTTGAAGCTGCTGAACATTCTGCACGGGAATACTCGACGACTTGGGCAGTGCCGTGGCGGCGGTCGCTGAACTTCCCGTGATGGCGGGCATGATTCCTGGCGACGGATAGACGCCGCGTTGGGTCTGCGTTGAATAAGACGCAGACTCGTTGTCCAAGACAGACATCAATCCCGAATGGTGGCTATCCGGTCCGATTGGGTTGGACCCTTGATCGGTCAACAGCGGAGGTGCCGGGGCGGTCACCGAGTCCTCGCGAGATGGGTCGGACTGCATTGCGGCGAACGCCGCAGCGTCGACGAATCCAACGACCGCCTTTTCGGTCTTATGGTTGCGGACAAATTCAACCATCACCTGGTCTTGCGGATTGAGCGAGCCGAGCAATTCGTCGAATAACTGCACGGAAGTCATGTCTAGACCGGCAACCGAGATGATTCGATCCCCGGGCCGCAATCCGGCTCTGGCTGCCGGTGAATCCGTGGCAACTCGAGCGATGTACAGTCCCTCACGGGTGCTGGATTGCTCGTCAATCACAATTCCCAACGAAACCTTGGGCGGGTCGCCGGCGGAGACGGATGGACGGACGAGCCCGCTGTCCGGTCGACCTGAGGTGGGAGATAACCGACTCGGCAAGGTCCTCCCAGGATTGTTTGCGGCTTGCCCCTGGGATTCTACAGGTTGGCGTGGCACCAGGTGTTCGCGCTGTGATCCATTGGGCCGATGCAGATTCCGGTTGGGATTGGATTGCGGATCCGCGGGGGTTGGCTGCCCCTGTGGCCGCTGTGTGGGCGCTTTGTCGTCCTTGGCCGTGAAACTGTCGCGGATTTGTTGCAGCAGTTTCCCTTTCGGACGCAGATCTTCCCAGCGCTTCTCAAACCGTTGTTGGAACTTGCTGAAACGATCCTGAGCCGACGCGGGCGAAGCCAAAATGACAAATACGGCTATCGCCGAAACAACTACTAGGCCAGTCTTCATGACAGCAGCGCCAAAGTTGGCTTTGGCCAGCCCTCCTTAGCTGAATGAATTGACAATCGACCTCTGTAGATATCGGCCTATTGGCGATTGCGTCTAAGGATTCCAGACTAGAAACGAACGATCGGAATCCTTGGCAAGCTTTGGTCGGCCCCCTACCGTTGCGGAACCGGGATAATCAGCGCCTCGCAATTACTACGGTTCCTACGATTGTACTAACCGGAAATGGGCGCCAACGACTCAAACTCAATCAGTTGAATGGGTTGAATGTCGAACTTGGGACATTGCCCAAGAAACCGACAGGGGTTGTTGTGAAATATCTCGATGGCATCTTGAAGTGTATTCCCGCGAGCGCGGAACTCCATGATGCATTGCTGGAGCGTGAACGGGTCGCTGGGTCCCCAATCCGCGGATGAATTGATTAGGATCCGTTCGCGGCCATACATTTCCAGCAAATCGACCGCCCGCTTTGGCGAACACTTCGTAATCGGGTACAGAGTAAACCCGACCCAGTAACCCTGTTCCAAAGGCTGACGAATCGTGTGCTCCTCCACATGATCAATCCAAACTCTCGCGGGATCGACGTTCAAGTCCTTCAGGACCTCTAGCGTCCGTCGCGTTCCGCGCACTTTGTCCGCCAAATGCGGTGTGTGGATCAAGATCAACTGATGGTGTTTCATTGCCAATTCAACTTGGGCAGCGAAGATCTCCTCTTCGTTCGATGTTGTTTTGTGAAAGCCGATCTCGCCAATTCCCAGAACGTTGGGTTTCTCGAAGAAATCTGGCATTTGGCGCAAGACTTCCTTGCTCAGCGCCGGGTTCTCCGCCTCTTTTGGATTGACGGCCACCCAGCAGAAATGCCGAATCCCGTATTGGGCGGCACGGGTCGGTTCAAACTCACTTATTTGACGAAAGTAGTCGATGAACGTCTCCGGATAACGGCGATCAAAACCGGCCCAAAACGCTGGCTCGGCGACGGCAACAACGCCGGACATCGCCATCCTTTCGTAGTCTTGAGCCGTCCTGGCAATCGCATGGTAATGTGGTTGGATGATTTGCACGGCATGTTCCTCGACTCAATTCGGATCCGAAAACATCATCAACAATTGTTCGCTGCGGTTGGGTTGCGTCGTGGACGCCAAATACGCCAGAGACTGGCGTATGAGTTGCCACCGCGCATCGTCGGGCGGCGTCGTATGGCTATCGACGACGGCTCGATCAAAACGATCGAGCGTGGCCGCGATTTCGACCAACATACAGCGAGTCTCTAGGAAATATCGGTCAATCACTTCGTTGGGTTGTAACATGGCTTGCTCGATTCGCGAGGGAGGTTCGACGGCATTCATTGTACGCTAAACCCAACTCGAGTTCACCTGAACGCCGAACGTCGGAATTGGGTTTATCCGCCATCCACCCGTTCCCAATGGCGAATGGATTTGCTATTTGGCGACCTTGGCGATGCAAATGTAATCTTCGCAACTTGCCACGTTCGCCAAACGTGTTTGGGGCGCCACATGTCGCAATGAGTCAAACCGTCGATGTTGCAACAACCGTAGGACGTGCGGAAAGCGTTTCGGCTTGGCTGTTCCAACCCTTTCCATCGTCGGCCAATTCATGGCTGGCCCGGATAACAGGCATTGTGTTCGCCGAAAGACGGTTTGCAACACGACTCGCTTAAGCGCGGCCATCGCAATCAAGGGGGACAGCATGACTAGCGAAGCAAACAACAATGCGGCCAGGTAGTTGCCCGACAACATCATCCAAGCGCTGACGCCAAGGGCCCTGTGCTGATTCCCAATGCCCACAATGACTTGTGCGCCAAATGCCGTGCGATGTACTGATCCTGTGCAGCTAGGAATTGGGTGGCGATGTAGTCGTGACGCTCGGACGGACTGCTAAACCGCTCGATAAACTCCAACAATCGGTCGATCTCTCCCATCAAATCGGGGTTCGTGCGTTCGACCAAATGCATGATCGGCGTAGGCTGTCTGCGGATCGGTTCGATCACACAGTATTTGCGCTCCTCGAGCGAAAGATTTCCACAGATGCTGCAGAAGCATTCCCGGTTGAGTTCTCGGTTGACCAGCGGCACAAAGTACAAATGCGCCGTTTCCAAATGGGCGAACAACTGGTGTCTGGTGATGCACAGACAACGGTCGCAAAACTCCGCGACCTGCCCAAGCCGTTGATGCCGTTCGCGTTTTCCCCAAAAGACCGGGAGCATGCTTGGATTTTTTTGCGTGGCCGATCCGATGGCTCGAGGACAAAAACGACACTCGACGACGAGCCACAAACCGTCAGGAACGTAAGCGTTCACGGGTTGCCAATGCGTTACCCACGTTTTTAGGGGGTCAGGCACATTTTCGGCGGCTCATGCGACATTCTAGTACCAATAATTGGGCCGAACATGAGCCAGACCCCGGCTCGTGAACTGTTACGTCAGGAACTGAGCCGAGCCGCCAGGTTGTTAGGATCGCACGCAAAATAACTTCCCGTTTTTGTCGACCCTCTCCGTAACCTCTCCCGTGAGGGCGAGGATTTACGGCGAAGTTATTTTGCGTCCGATCCTTAGCTCTGTTCGTAGTCTACCAACGACTTCGGGAGCAAAGCTACCCGCAGCGCATTCAATACCGTCAACAGGTCGATGATTTCTTGAGTGATTGCCCCGGCGACCGGCGGCAGCCAACCGATGGCGGCAAACGCCATGCCGACCACGCTCAGCGACATTCCTCCGACGGCGCTTTGCAGAGCGATTTTGCGCATTCGACGGCTGATGTGTAGAAACTCATCGACTCTTTCCAGCGAACTATCCATGATGATCACATCGCCGGCTTCCAATGTCACGTCGCTGTTTTGGCCGAAGGCGATGCCGATGCTTGCGGCCACCAATGCCGGTGCATCGTTGATTCCGTCACCGACAAAAATGGTTCGCGAGCGTAGGTTTTCGGCATGGACGATCGCCAGCTTTTGTTCCGGGCTCTGGTCGTAATGAATGTCGTCGATGCCGACAAGCCGGGCCATATAATCGACTTCCGATTTGCGGTCGCCCGAGACCAACATGATTCTTTCAAATCGGTGTTTGGGGGCCAGATGGTGTACAAACTCCTTTCCCTGGTCTCGAGGCTGATCGCGAAAGCGGAACAAAGCGGCAAATTGGTCGTCGATCAAGACGACACATTCAAGCCCTCCGGACTGGGGCGGTAGACTCTGGGCTGCGTTTTGGGCCGTGGACGATAACTTGCGTCGGCTCGTCACTTCGATTCGATGGCCGTCGACGTATCCCGTGAGACCGGCCCCCGGTTTCTCGCTGACGGTACTTACGGGAAACATGACCACCTTCGATTGTCGTCCCGCTTCGATGATGGCTGGAGCCAGAGGATGCTTCGAAAATTGTTCCAGGCTGCTCACGAGCGCCAACACGTGAGTCGGATCGAAGCCAGGTCCCGGCACATTTTCCGTCAACTCAGGAGAACCGTACGTGAGGGTTCCCGTCTTGTCGAAGATAATTGTCCGGCAGGTGTCCGCCGTCTCCAACGCCACTGGATCCCGAACAATGATCGAGCGTTTGGCCGCAAGCGAAACCGCCCCGATGATGGCCACCGGAATGGCAATCAGCAACGGGCAAGGCGTCGCCACAACCAGTACTGCCAGCAGTCGGCGCGAGTCACTGGACATCACCCAGGCCAGCAATCCCATCGCCAACGCCAACGGCGTGAACCAAGCCCCTAAACGATCGCTTAAACGTCGAATCCGTGTACGCTTCTGCTCGGAGGTCCGCATCACCTCCATAATCTTGGCGTACCGTGAGTCGATTGCCAGCGCATCAGCTCGGATGACAATCGCCCCGTCGCCGTTGACTGCTCCCGAAATCACGTTGGCCCCGACCGTCTTGCTGATTCGGTATGGCTCACCGGTAAGAAAGCTTTCGTCCATCACGGAGTTTCCGTCGACAACCGTGCCGTCCACCGGGCACGTTTCGTGTGGGAAAACGACGATCATGTCGCCGACCGCCACGTTGGCCAACTCAGTATCTTCCATCTGTGAACCAACTTTTTTGTGCGCCACCGTCGGCATTCGCCGGCTCAATGCACGCAGGACGCTGGACGCACTGCGGATGGCAAATGCCTCTAAGGTCTCTCCTCCGGACAGCATCAGCACGACCAGTGTCCCGGCGAGATACTCCTTCAGTACAATCGAGACGACGATCGACATTCCAGCCAGCAAGTCGGAGCCGAACTCGCGCCCCCACAACTTTCGCAACAACTGCGCGACCAGGGGGATGCCGCCCAAAATCACACCGATTTTCAGCGGATAGTCCTGAACGCTTTCCAAACCGCTAAGGCGAAGCACGACGTGTACGAGAATGGCGAGCGTTGCACTAGCCGCGATTGCCGCATTGAAAACAGCTGCGGGGTTCTCTGAACGATGTTCGTCGTGCTGGGCGGGCATTGAATGATAACTCGACTTTGGGCCGCATTGACTTCGGTGCGCGATCTCGCCGACGGGATCGGATCCAAGTTTCAAGTACCTATCCACTATCTCAAATCTCAAATCTCAGATTTCAGATTTCAGACTACAGATTACAGTCTTCAGTTCAGTTCGGGAGGCATGTGGGCGCCACGCATTCGCCCGTCACTTTTGTTCACACAATTGTTTCAAGCGATTCAAGCTGGCAAGCATTTGTTGTTGCATGCCGCCACGAAAGAAGACTTGAAAGTAACCGTAAAACGGACCGGCGGGTAGGCTTCCATCGAACGTCCAGCGTACACGGGTAGGATTGTCTTCGGTGAGTGAGATTTCACCCTGAACCCCCTTGAAGCGGCCCATGGACATTCGGAATCGCACAGAATGAGCGGGTTCAATTTCGGTCAACCACAGTTCACCTTCGCCGCGAGGATCGTGCCATCGCAAGCTCACTGAGCCGTCCGCTAATGGCTTAACTTCGGCACCTAGTTTTGGAATCGACACGCTCCAGGGCGACCATTTGAGCCAACGATGGAGATCGGAAATCTGGTCAAAGACTGTCTTGGTGTTGGCCGAAATTGTGATCGATTGTTCGACGTGAAACGAACGTGGCAACAGGCTTCCGACGAGCAACACGATACCGACGAGCGCCGCAAACAGCAGCACCAGGCGGGCATAGATTCTCAGCATCAGTCGTTCAGCGCGCGGATGCGAATGTGACGAAACTCAACGGGATCGTTGTGTCCGGCAAAGCCAAAATGTCCGCTAGTACGGTCTTTTCCCGGATGCGGCGAATCGTGCATGAACTCGGTGACGGAACTGAGATCGGTATCCAAAATCGTGGTTCCATTAAGCTCAACCTGGATGCGACTTCCTTCCACCGTAACTTGCTGGTAATTCCATTGGCCGGTCGGCGCAAATATCCGCGTTGCGCGGCCACCATTCCATACGCTGAACCGTGATATTGACGCGGATCGAGCTTGGCGTACATTTCATGCTCGTTGTCCAGGACCTGCAATTCACACATGCCGACGTACGCCGTGTCGCCCGATCCGGGATATCGAATGGCCAATCCATTGTTGCCCCCCGGCGGCAACTTGAATTCAAATCGGACAATGAAATTCGTGTATTCTTTGTCGGTGTAAATGGTCCCACCGGCGTGTCGCCTTACAGCGCAGCGTGCCATCGACGATTTCGTAGTTGTCGACAGGACCTGACCATCCGGCGAAGTCTCGGCCATTAAAGATGGATTCAAACCCCGTTTCGTCATTGGCCAGCCATTGCGCCGCTTCTTCGGGCGAGATCTCTTTCAGAAAGATATTTCGCCAACGAATCTCTCCTCCGTGAGTTTGCAGTTGAATCGGGCCAGTCGCAACGATCGGCCGAGGCGACTTGGAAAACTCGAGTTTCTGCTTATCCCAATAATTCTCCAACACCGCGCGATCGACGACCAACTTGTCGTTGAGCCAAACGCTGGTCCGATCGCCGACTTGGATGATGTGAAACCGATTCCACTGTCCGAACGGCTTGTCCGCCAATACCAATGGATCCTTGCCGGGAGACCCGGGCGAGTTATTCCAGAGGCCGCCGGATCCCTTGTCGGCGCCGAGATTCCATTTACCGCCTGCTTCGGTCGTGTCCCAAATCTGGACTTGCGGAGTGCCTTTCAAATAGATGCCGCTGTCCGCTTGTGGCACCGTTTTGTAATCGATCCACAATTCGTAGTCGCGGAAATCCTTGGTGGTTGAAAGGAAGACTCCCTGGCCGTCGTTTACGATTTCGCCATTTTCTACTCGCCAATGCTGCTCCATATTGGCCTTGTCGGCGGCATTCCGCTTTGCCCGCTCGTCTTCTCCCATCGCCGAGTATTCACGCGGGTCAATGGTCGTCATGCCCTGCCAGCCGGCAAGATCCTTGCCGTTAAACAAGGCAGTAAATCCGGTCGGCGGCGAATTGTCCTCCTGCATCGCCGCGGAACAAATCGAACAACAAAGGCCCATCAGCAAAAACGATTGTCGCTTCATAGCATTCATGAATGGCTCTTTCCACTTTAAATTTGTGATATCGAATCTCGGTCATCTCCGTCGCGACTCCATTCGATGCACGTCAGAGGCGCCCCGTGACGACCGATTCACTCATTCCGATTCGCTCGCATTGAATTCCCACCACGTGTTCGTTGCAAGAAACATCGCTTTATCGCCTTCGAACGATTCGCCGCGATAGGGACAATCGACCGCGATTGATTCTTACGGCTTTTTAAGGATTCAAATCGTTGACAATCGCTAGAAGCCGGAATCAGAATGAGCGTTGCAATTGTTCTCAATGTTAACTGAAGAATTGTTAATCGTTTAGTGGGTCACGTGAAAGCTGTTGCAGGACGCATTCAGCTTGGGCTGTTTACGTTGGATGCCGGTTGCGGAGTTTTTAAGTTCGGGTCGTGAATCGCAGTGATTCACCCAGCATCGGAGAACGGTGTTTTTTTACCTCGGGAGACACACATGAAACAAGCTCGTTACTTTTTTATTGCGGCAATCGTTGCCTTGTTGGCAGCGGCTTCATCGTTCGCTGACATCTACAGCAATGGTCCGTATATTACACACCCCAATGCGGCGCACACGACATTGGGTACCGTTAATGTCAGCCAACTGCAGAATGTCACTCTGGGTGATAATGTCCTTGGGTTTTCAGTTCACTCGACCGGTCCTTTTCGTCTTGCCGATGACTTTATCATTCCGACCGGCCAAACCTGGACGTTGACTGGCGTCCACGTCTATGGTTACTCGACCAATTTCGCAACCCCGCCTGCTGGTGGAAACGTAAGGGTTTGGTCGGGCGATCCGGGCGCCGGCGGATCCATTGTCTATGATGGCTCGGCGAACAACACGTTAGTTTCGTCCACATTCGATGCGCTACGCATTGCCGAGAGCGTCAATTCCGGTCCTCCATTCACCGATACAGCTCGTCGAGTATTCGACAATCTGCTTAGCATTCCCAATGTGGTTTTGGGTCCGGGTCAATACTGGGTCGATTGGCAGTTGGTTCCCACGGCAGGCGCCGCGAGCACGTTTGGTCCACCGGTCACCATACTCGGTCAAGGAAACACCGCCTCGGGCGGGCCCGCCCGACAATTTAACGTCAGCGCGTGGACGGCACAACTCACGCATGCCAATCTCAATCCCGTCGATTTGCCGTTCCGCTTGGAAGGTAGCATCGCCGTTCCGGAACCCAGCACAATGGCGCTGCTTGGTTTGGCACTAGTCGGATTAACATTGGGCGGTCGACGCCGAAAGTAACAGCGTCGTGCAACATTTTGAGCAGTTGCATTCAATCTCAACGCGCTACCGCCCGGCTTTTTGCATCAAAGGCCGGGCTTTTATGTTCGTTTATTCTAGATACTGCGAACTCGGCGCCGGCAATGCTTGGAAACCAGGGCGAAATAGCTGTGGGCGAACGAGGAATCGAGGTTCCATGCCGAACAGAAAACTGACGTTGTCGCGGCTGACGTCGTAATTGACGCCGAACTGAAACAAGAACGACTCACCGATATACACGGCGGCAATCCGTTGACCGATGTTTCCTGTGGAGCCGAAGTCGTACATCGAATTGGCTTGGACGCCCCACTTGTCGCTCATCCGGTAAGTCCATCGAGTCGTCAAGACATTGCTGCTGATGGGTCCCTCGATGCTGCGGATGCCCAAGTAAACGTCACCCACCAGCGGACGTTGGATCGAAGCTCCCAAACTGATTGTGCGCAATCCCTGCGGAAAGAAATCGCAAAAACCGTCGCTCAATAGACTGAGGCGGTCGCCGATAAACCAGCGAAAGTCATAGTCGAGCAAACCGACCGGGTCGCCGAAGTTATCGCGGTTCGAGTACGGAAAGATGGTCGCGCCGACATCGAACGTGATCCAATCGATAATGTTCTCGCTGCCCCCGCGCTTGGTTTGCCAACGGTTCCTCAAGCCTGTCTTGATATAAAGCGCGTCGTCAGCAACTTCGGCCGTCGGTGACGTCACGTAACCCTGCATGCCGTACCGCCTGGCGAAATCTCGTTCGTCGAACATGAGTGGCACGTCTCCCCCTGGCAATATGCCAAAGGTGTCGAACGCAAATCGGCGGCGAAAGAATTCCTGCGAGTCGTCGTCCAGCGGATCGTACAACGGCAAACGATCAAAGTTTTGACTCGCGTCGGCGTACGCGAACTCGGCGTCGATCGAAACTTTATGAGCCAGACCGTTGACGTTGAACAGCGTACTGTGAATGGTTGGATCGAAGCGGAAAAATGGTATGCTCGCGGACCCCGGTTTGCCCGTAGACGCGGAACAAATCTTGGTTGTCGAGATCTTCCTGCCAATACGTGGCGTCGGCCAAAACGTACGGCACGAATTTAACCGGACCTGCTTGGAACGGCAAATCAATTTCGTGCCGGGTGCCCGCGCGAATTCCGTTGCGCGCGATGTCTCCCACGCCAGCGGGTCAAATTTGGCCAAGTCCCTTGGGTTCAACGGCGCGTCCGCGGGCAGAAAACTGGCGTAGCCAATTTGACTGTGGGCGTGGTAGACAAACAAATCGCCCCACCACGACTGTCCCAAAACAAAATGGTCGGCGCGAGGCAACC
Organism: uncultured Planctomycetaceae bacterium; assembly: GCA_963803365.1. Lineage (GTDB taxonomy): Bacteria > Planctomycetota > Planctomycetia > Pirellulales > Pirellulaceae > JANMEB01. Next base: position 186,277 of record CAWDMH010000013.1, on the reverse strand, counting down.
AGTTGGTCTGCGTAAAAAAGTCGTTCATGCGGAGCTGTGTCCAAAGATCGAGTGACTGGTTGCCGAACCGTCGTTCCAATAAGAAACCCGTCGTGTAGTCCTTTCGCCAGTCCCAGTCCTGCTGGTAGTACTGCTCCAAAAAATTTCGGTCGCGGATGTAACCCACTTCGGCCTTCAATTCAAAGTCGGGCGTCAACTGCTGGCGATGGTTGAGGAAGATGAAACCGCGCAAATCCTTTTCCGGCGCGAGCCTGGCTCGATCTCGTCCTAGCGTATCGAGTCCCCCGTCCCGTATGAACCAACTGCGATAGAAGCCATCAACTTTGCCTGGCAAGCCGAACAACGAATTCAAGTGGTATTCATAGTCGGTCCCTAAACCGACTCCTCGATCGCTGAGGTAATCCACGGCGCCAATCCACTGCGTGCCGGGTATCTTTTTCCCGGAACCGAACAGTTGGTAGAGATCGAGCCGCGCTCGAACTTGGGTGCCGAAAATCCGGTCGCTCCCGACTTTCAAGGACTTCAGATAAAAGTTGGGGTCCTCCAAACTCGTTCGAATGCTGGGCCAATAAAACAGAGGGACCGTGCCGACATACACTCGATTGCCACGGCTTTCAGCAAAATACTCTTCATTCACCAATGGTTGGCCCGTTTGTGGGTCGACGTTGACGGCACCACTATCCGGATCGATGTCATAGTTCTCAACTCCGTCCACGCTGACGCGATCGCTTTGCAACCAGTAGCGTGGAACGCCGATCCGACTACCGGTCACTGCCGCACCGAATGCTTGAAAGCGGTTGTCGTCCAACTGTTGCATCACATCCGCCTTGAGTCGGACAAGTCCCTCGTACGATCGCGTGGGCGTAAGGAATTCGGCTCTCAAGATCGTACCCCGATGGTAGGTCGCATCGTAGTACATCCGGTCGGCGTAAATCGTCCGACGCCCGACGTTGAACACGATATTTCCCTCCAAATAGACTTCATTGCGTTTGACCGACTGTCCGCCGGGTAGCTCCTGATCGCTCTGCCACCAGACGGCGCTGTCGGCCAGGATGTTGACTTGTTTGGATAGCTCGTCTCCAAGATCGGGGAGCTGCGAAATCTCTTGACTGTTGATCACCAATCGAGCTCCGCCGCTGAAGACAGTCACGGTTTCGCCTGGGACACTCCCAGGAAAACTGCGGACATTCAAAGGGATGGTCTCTTGGCGCGAAAAGAATTCAACCCGAGTAGCGGAAGGGCTTCGACCGGCAGGGATTCCTGGCCGAATCACTTGAGGCGAGCTCGTTGCTGGAATGGTAGATTGGACAACTCCTGTTTGCGGGGAAATCAACAGAGACTGGTTCGTCGATTCGGCGTTGTTGGCGGCTTGAACAAACTGAACGGGCTGAACACTGGACGTGCATTGGCTGGCACGAATCAATTCCGCGCGGGCCACGATTGCCGGCTTGGGCGCCGGGCCTCCGTCGACTGTCACTTTCGGGACAACGTCGATTTGCTGGCTTGTATAAATGCGACCTACCCAACTGTCGTCAACGATCTGATCGGATCCAGGTTGATTGGAGGCGGAGTTCGCTCGAGGCAATTGGACGCGTGCGTTGCCTTCGATATAGACGATCAACTTTTTGGCGGCGGCGGGATCATCATCCTCATCCACCCAAATCACGGCCGAATCGCCGCCGGCTTCAAAGCCTCCTTGTCGAACGTGCACCGGGCCTTCCAAAAGCCAAAGTTTCATCTGCCCTTGTTGCCACCAAGTGCCCCGCTCGCATTCGACGCGAATTGAAATCGAAATATCCGACTGAGGAAAAAAGACCTCGGGAAGCTTGGATACGTGGGCCGCGGAGGTGACTTGCCGAGCTTCGGTATCCGCCGGTGATGGGGGAATCGGCGGCCTGAATTCCTGCGCGATACCCATCCGAAGACCATACAATGTGACGAACACAAACCAGAGCAGGCGCATACGCAGCCGAACCGGCCGGCCCAGAATGGAGTACCACGCGGCGTTCAGGACCGTCGTATTGAGGTAAAAGTGTCTGATCACAAACCGAGTTGGGCAGATTACTCGCAGTTCGCTTCGTTCGATGCAACCCGCGGCCGACGAAGTCGCAACGGCACTGTTGTTGCGCGGATTCGCGAGCTACTGGCGCACATCTTGATCCCGGCGCCGGAAAAAGCTGGCAGAGTATAGGGGCCATGCGAGGCGGTAACAAGGGAAAAACTCCAAGGGCCATCCATGCATCGCTCGCGGTTGCAAACGGCCCGTGCGGTTCGCCGACAGAAGACTGCCGTTTTTTGCTATCATTTTAGCTAAATCGCGTCCATTTCTCGGAATGAGCATGAATGCATCGACGGAGTTCATTGTCGTCACGACAACCAGCGACCAAGCGAATGTCGTTCACGAAATTGCTCGGCAAGTGGTCGATCGCCATTTGGCCGCCTGTGCGCAAGTGGGCGGTCCATTGACCAGCTACTTTCGCTGGGAGTGTCGTGTCGACCGCGCGGATGAATGGACTTGCAGTGTCAAGACGACTTGGGGTGCCTGGCCCCAGGTTTGCAAGCTCATACGATCCCTGCACAACTACCAGGAGCCCCAGATCATTGCGCTTCCCATTCTGGATGGCAGCCCAAGCTATTTGCAGTGGATCCGTGATAGTGTGGACAGTCGTGCGGAATCGTCGCGATCCACCTAATGCTTGGTCCGCGTGCAAAATTCAGCAGTCGCGATCACCCGCCCACAGACTTTGCCGCCTCGGGTCAGATCGAATTCTGTGTTGGCCGCCTGGTTCATCGGGCTTGTGCAATCAGATTCTCGTGATATGTCGGCGCGCGGCCGATCGAATGATACGTAAATCCATGTTCGCGAAGGACTCTGGGATCGTAAAGATTGCGACCGTCAAAAATCACAGGCGACTTCATGATCGCCTTGATATGCCGAAAATCAGGATGGCGAAAGACGTCCCATTCGGTGTTGATTGCCAGCGCATCGACTCCTTGTAGTGCATCCAGCGCTTGCTCGCTGAAGTCGATTTGGCCGTCGAGTTGAGCGCGAACGTTGTCCATCGCCTCGGGATCGTACGCCGTGACACTGGCGCCGCGCTGCAGCAATTGCTCAATCAGTACCAACGCGGGAGCTTCGCGAATATCGTCAGTCTTTGGCTTGAATGCCAAACCCCACACGGCGAACTTCAGGCCTTCGATGCGGTTGCCGAAATGGCGAAGGATCTTGTCCATCAGGACGCTTTTTTGGCGATTGTTGACTTCGTCCACGGTGCGCAGAATCGTCGGCTCAACATGGTGGCTGACGGCCATGCTTGCCAGGGCGCGGACGTCTTTGGGGAAGCAACTTCCGCCGTAACCCACGCCGGGAAACAAAAAAGCGAAACCGATTCGCTGATCGTGTCCGATGCCGCGCCGCACATCGTTGATATCTCCATTCATTCGTTCGCAGAGATTCGCCATTTCGTTGATGAAGCTGATCTTGGTCGCCAACAGCGCGTTGGCAACGTATTTGGTCAATTCAGCGCTTTCGGGAGACATGACCAAGAACGGCTTGTCGGTTCGCAAGAAAGGCGAGTACAGCTCGCGCAACACCTCGCCGACGGACGGCTCTCGAACGCCGACGACGACGCGGTCTGGATACATGAAGTCGTTGATCGCGGCCCCTTCTTTTAGAAACTCAGGATTGCTGGCGACGTGATAGCGCTTCCGATTCAGCTCGTACAGTCGGTTGTAAATCCAAGAGTTCGTGCCGACGGGCACTGTGCTTTTGGTAACGATGACCACGTCGTCGCGAATATGGTTGGCCATTGAGTCGACGACCTTCCGCAATGCCGTCAGATCCGCGGATCCGTCGTCGCCTTGCGGTGTTCCAACCGCCAGATAGACAATTTCTGCCGAGCCGACCGCATCGACCAGGTTCGTCGTAAATGTCAATGCGCCGGATTTTGAGTTGCGAAGTACAAGCTCTGCCAAGCCGGGTTCGTAGATCGGGATATCACCCTTTACCAGGCGGTCGATCTTCCGCTGATCGATGTCGATGCAAGTTACGTCGTTTCCGCTTTCCGCAAAGCAAGTCCCCGTGACCAGGCCCACATAACCGGTGCCTACCATCGCAATTTCCATGGAAACTCCTTGTCGCTGAAAAAAAGGGATCGAGCCGTTCCCATAGCGGCGGCGCGTGAATCAAAACATCGCGTCGATCTGTGCGGACCAGCCGACGGGCATTCGACCTATTGACCGAGCCTGGCTCGGTGCCTTCGAGTTTTAAAACAAAGCCGGGTGCATTGTCAATCGTGACTTGAAAGACACGCCGCGGCGTCGCTGGCCGGATGCAGCGCCGTTGCCCATCGCGGCAGGGCAACATTTTGGACGCCGATCGTCGATGGCCACGCTTGCCCCGGCATCGGCCGTTCAACGCGGCGCCGGAGGATGGAGATCCCGAAGCCGCCAGCCCCCAACGGATCCTCGCCAAACGTCTTTTGGAGCAGATAGTTTTTCTTCACCCAGTCCAAAAGCAATTCGCCATAACCGCCATCGCCAAACCGATCGAAACCATACTCAAACACCACTCGCCGCACCAACAAGACGGTCTCCGGTGGATGGTTGTTCAATGCGGCGACGATCCTGCGTTCCCCGTACATCGTTAACTCTGGCGGCATGAAATTGACATACCGCGTAGGCGTCGGTCGGCGAGCCAAATAATTGATCGTAATTCCCTCGGGCAACACCAAAATCGGTTCATCGGGAGGAACTCGTTGCTGCACGTAGTCGATGGCTTGTTGCGCGATCGGCCCGATGCATGGGTAGGAATGCATTTCCTCGTTGTTCGCTTGGACCATGAAGTTTTTCGAAGCCATCCGGACTTGTGAGATGGAGAATAGCGTTAACACGTCAATCACCAACAGTGCCGCGATCAACGCTCTTACAAACGTCCGGTTCCGGCCACGAAAGTACAGCACCGGAAACCATTGAACGGCCAACGCGGTTCCCAACGTCATGACCGGAACCGATAAAGCAAACCCGTATCCGTCGACTCGCGGATTCAACGCGACTTTTGCCAGCAAACCTACACCCAGGATCGACCAGCACAACAGATGGTGATATCGATCGAATTCGTCTCGCCGAAATCGGAATAGAGCCCACACAAAAAGCGCGCACAATACCAATCCGCCAACGAAAAAGTTCTTTAGTACCAGGGGTGTAAAAGCCATCAACAATACCGCCCCCAAAGCGGCAACCGCGACTCGCCAACTTCGTTCGCTACGAACTCCCCTGCCCTGCCATCGAACGGCGACTAGGATCAACATCACGCCCACGAGTTCGGCGCAGGCCCGCATCATGTTGTAGACCGGCTCATCGAAGCCGCTGAGTGAGCGGTAAAAACTCAACTCCGCTACACGCGAGCCTACGAGCACTCGCCAGGGACCCAAAACGTCGTACCAACACGTGGACCAGTCACCTTGGTTTCCTGCCAGCAGCGCGGCGAATGCCACCACCACCGCCGCGGCGCTCGCCAAGACGGTAACAAATTCAATCACGCGGTCCGAAGCGAATATCGTTGGACTTGTCGAATCAATAACGAGCCGAAAAACATCAAACTTGCGGCAAGGAAGAACTCGGGCTTACCCAGAAAAATGAGCCCCCAGCAAACGCCAACGGCCAAGTGACGGAGGATCGGACGGTTGCGTGCCACTAATGCGGTCAGCATCAGCAGACAAAGCAGAATTCCATGAGTCATCTCGTGAGAATAGGGACACAGGAAATTGAAATTTCCGATGCCAAAGGTGTGTCCATAGGCCAGCACCAACTGAAAAATCACCGTCGTCAGCGTCGCAGTGCCGATCGAAAATCGCTGTGCCAAATTCTTTAGAAGCAGCCCCGACACAGCGGCCAAAACCACGGAATTCACCCAAACCAATGTTCGGAACGATGTGCCAAAGCACCAAAACATCAGTGCGTTGAACAGCGGTGACAGAGGCCCATTGAAGTAGGCGACATCGCGATACAGAGCCTGCCCCTCGACGATTCGCCACGGGACATAGAGCTCACGACCAAAGTCGACGATCAGGTCCGCCCAACGCCCCAGGTGACGATCAGCAAAACCAGTTGCACGCCCCACACGATCGATAGCGCCGCGAAAAATCTTCGCGTCGAGATGGGCCGCATTGTATGAAGTTCCGCCCAAGCGCCGACATCCGGGGTCCAACACGCCTGGAATTCGGTCCACCACCGCGTCCGAGTCGAGACCGTACTCAGCGATAGGGGCAACGATTTTGGTGCCAACCGACAATCTAGATCCATCGACTTATCCACCGCTGCGATGCGTGCGTCGCCGATCGCTTCAATCACTGTTTATCGGCACACGGATCGACTTGATCCGGGTTGTGTTTTGCCTTTTGCGTGCCAAAGTGTAGCATCTGTTCGACAGGGCACGGGGCCACAAAACCCGTTCAATCGCTAAATAATGCGTCGTTGACTTGGTGTCGGCTGGTCGCGAGAAACAAGGATGCGACCGAGGGTTACTTTCGCAAAAAGACTTCATACCATTTGTAGTCGATGGCGATCATGACCATCAGCCAGACAAACGAAGCGAATCCGGCGAGGGCGAAGAGATTGGCGGCGAGTTGGTATTTTTCGTCTTCCGCCACGGCAGCCGCGGTCCACGACAATTCTGCTTCTTGTTCGGCCAACTTTTTCAAGACGCTGTGAACGAACGCTTGGCGATCTTCGGTTTCGCCTGTGGCCGAGAAATAACAGCCGCTGAACATTAACCCGTCAACGTCTGATTCATTTTTCGACGAGTTGGGATTGTGGCCAAAACCATACGCGAGAATCCGTTCCAGGTTTTGTACGAAATCGCCACGGACTCGGCAGAGCAAACTAAAGAGCTTGGAGTTCCCCGGCTTTCGCAGCCCATCGTGTTCGCGGAAAAGCATGTACGACCAATCCTCGAAAGCCCCGCATGCGTGCTTGGCGACCGCTTCCAAACGATTGACCGTGGGCGGCGTCCAGACGTCGTTTCCCTTGCCAAAGCGTTGAATCTTTGCGCGCTCGACACCGACTCGGCGAACGAGCTCGCGAAACCCAGGCTCTCTTTCCATTTCGTGCACCATGACGGTTACCGGGAAACGAAGTTTCAGGTGGTCGCGAACGACAGCCAGGTCCCGTTGGACGAGCGCTTGAAATTGTTCCGGGGCCTGCTCAACCAACTGGAAAGGGAGCAGCACCAAAGCGCCATTGATCGGGCAGACGGGATTTCGCAAGCGCTGGATCAATGAGCAAACATATTCCAGCCGCGCAGTTTGCAAGTTGATGTCTGCGGGACCCAGCTGTGGTTTGATCACCGGCTCCATCATTTGCGCCGTGGATGGGATCGGTCCGCCCATGCTGCGCATGGGACTGGCTTGCATGGTTTGCATCGCCGCGGAACTCGCTGGCGGCAAACCGGACTGCGGACCCGGTGACCCGCCATCCACGCGAACCGTATGCTCGCCAACGGGACTTGCGCCCGGGGCAATGGTCTGCATGGGGCTGCCACCGGAGGCCCCACCCCCACCTCCGCCCGCCTGGATCGTTCCGGTGTAACCGGCGCTGGGTCGCGCCGCAGCCGGACCGGGTGCTTGCCTCGCCATTTCGTTGGACGCGCGAGCCGTCGCCGCCAACCGCGATAGGCTGCTGGCGTTGGTCAGAAACAGAAAGACGCCTTCCTGATTGGCGTACCAGTGGAGCGCGCCGGGGCCTTCGGGAATCTGTTTGACATTCATGCTGATCCGCGAGGCGCGATGAATATTCAGCGCCGTGGCGTGATCGGCATTTCCAAAGACGAGAAAGATGGGCGTTTGCGCGACGTCGACACCGTTTTGTTTGAGCGACTCCATACCAGCGCTCCAGGCAAAGTCAATGTCGGGAAACTGGGAGATCGCACCTTGCATCAGCATCTTGACGGCAAAATAGACGCAGATGGGAATCACGATCAGCAACCCGCCCACCATCAAGAGTGTTTTCTGGTTGAGCCATTGATCCCTGGTCGCCGTATAGTCTTGAGACCGATAACGCAGGTAGAGTGCGAACGCGATGATCAGTAACGAGACAAAACTGAGGATCGCATATCGCAGCGGCACCGAAATTCGCGGCAGCTTTCGCAGCCCCGGAATCAAACGCGCAATCCAGTAAATCAAGTTTTGTAGCGGAACCACCGTGAATCCGATGATTCTCGTAATCCAGTACATCATGACGGTGATCTCCAGCTAGGAAGGTCGGCGAGTTGAATCCCAATCATTTGTGATGTCCGATCGTAGTATACAAAAAGAAGAAGTATCCCAGCGCGGCCGCGACCATCGCCGTCCCGATCAGCGACATCGTGATCAAGCGGGATCTTCCTTCCAACGGTGGCGCACCATCGCCCACGATCGGCGAATTCTCGATTTGCGGTCGGCCGAGCCCTATTTGAATCGAGGTGGCCGTTTGATTCGCCCATTCCTCTAATCGGCCCGGCAAGCCAATTTGTCCCGCATACATGGCCGCCGTCGGCTCGTTGTAAAACCCGCGAAAGCCCAGAACGACACATAGGTAATAGACTTCGAGTGCGTCCTTGTTCGTCAGCATCGAGGCCTCTTTGGCCTTGGTGAAAAACTGGGTGAAGGCATTTCTTCCAAAGAAGTAAGTCCGTTCTAACGGGTTGTTCTCCCACCAATTGCTGCCGCTCCAAGGCGACCCGATCAGCATCGAGTCGATCCAGGAAACAAGTGCGTACTTGGCGAGTTCCCAATCGGGCGTGTTGCCGAGCATCATCTCCGAGTTGTCGATATGCCGTTGGATCCGGCTGCGCTCTTCGTTGATCACGATGGGTTTGTTCTGCTCGATCCGTTCGAGCAAATCGAGGACGCAGAGAAAGATCGGATCGACGGCTTTGGCAAAGGCTGGTGTCATTGAGTCGTACTCCGTCAAATCCTCATTCGCACCGCGAACACGGCAAATTCCAGGCCGACGAGTTTGCCTTCGGCATGAATGATGATTTTGCGCTGCCCTTGCAAGTTATTGATGTTGTGTATCTGTTCCTCCTTGACCCGCATCCCCAAACTGTTGGTGAGCTGGACTTGTTTCCACGCATCGTTGTCACGTGAAATGGAAAAGTATATCCAATTGCCACGCACCGGCAGCGCGCGCGGCACCTGTTTCACCGGTAACAATCGGACGCCTTCGGCTCGTTGCTGGAACAAAAAGTCGATTTGATCGGTGCTGCCGAGTTTCCAGTCGATTTTGCCACTAGCCAGCAGGTGAAAACATTCCTCGGGCGGCGTTTGGCCGGCGTCGACACCGATAAACCATTCCCATTCATGGCCGAACCAAGACGGCTCCAGGGCGACTTGCAATCCGCGACCGGCACCACCAAATACGCGCTGAACGTATTCGTCCTTTTGCAAGGCGTAAATCAATGCCTCGATCTGCCGCTGAGCCCATTTGAATATTTTGGCCAGGTCATCGTGATCGTACTTCAGAAAATCCGGGGCGCGCACGTTCTTGCCGAATATGGACAGGCTCCCAATGATTTCGCAGAGCGCGGTGTAGGCGACAAAGGGATGTACGCCGTTGGCAAACGCTAGGCAACTGAGCGTTCCCAGCGCTTGGTTCAACGCATGCGTCATGAACAGCTTTTCCAAGTCGCCCGGATGCTGGCTCGACATGTTGATGCCGCGTTCGGAAATCTGGCGGCTGAGGACCGTCGCTCGCTCGCTGATCATGTCAAAGACGGCGCGGACGACGTTGATGCCCAGGTCGGGCCAGGCGTCGATGGCCAAGCAAGGTGGAAAGTAGTCTTTGTCGATGGCCGGTTTCCCCTCGCCCGTGGTCGAACGGCGGATGCGGCAAATCGGCAGACAGTCGAATCCGTCGCGCTCCTCGATCGAGAGCATGATCCGCACGTTGACGTCGCGGAATCCGATTTCTTGACGGTTTCCACCGGCGCTTTCGTCATCGCATTCCAAGGGATACGCGACGAAGCGTGCATTCTCGGCAGCGCCGTTATGAGCGACGTTGGCCCGTCCCTCGACCAACTGTGGAATCGCCAGATAGACCGTAACGTGCTCGTGTTTGAGAAACAACTGGTCGATCTCGTCGGGGCCTTTCAGGCCATCCTTGAGGTCCAAACGGTCAACGTGTTGGGCGCTGAACGAAATGATCGTCCCGTCCTTCATCCGAGCCCGGCAGCCGATGATTTCCAACTGCGAGTTAGCCAGGGCTTTTTCGTTGATTTCAATCGATACAAGTCCATAGTTATAAGCGTGATCGAACACATCCGAGGTGGCGATCAACTCCTGCCAATGTCGGTCCGCCGACTGAAAATGCTGAGGCCGCAGGAACATTCCCTCCGACCAGTGTACAGCGCGATTGCGCATGAATTCGATTCCTCCCGCTAAACCCCCAAATGCCAACGACGTCTCGGCTTCCGCATGGCTCCGCTCCATTCAGTCCCCGTTGAACTGCGAGCCAAAGCCAAACGGCCGTTCTCAGAGAATCCCGAGGAAGGTCCCTTGGAATGATCCGAAGACGCTCTCACCATCGCCGGCGAACGAGGGGAGAATTTCGGACGACAGGCCATCATTTGCAGTCTATAAGCATACCATTGTCGGCAGTGGGCTCAATATGCGTCAGCCCATTTGACCGTGACCCGCGCAGGTCGTCCAGATGGAAATCGAATTGTGGACTTCGACGCGACGGCAGTCAATAATCGATGATTGGCAATCGCAGAACAATAGTTTTTGTCAACATGCAATGCCCTAGAAGGGTTTTGGATGAGTATCGACACGTCAACTTCGTTGTTGGATCAGTTGGCTGCGGGGAACGACCCTCTGGCATGGGACCGGTTCGTTCAAATCTATCAGCCGTTTATTCAGCGGCAGATTCAACGTTGTGGGGTCGCCGAGCACGATGCCGACGACCTGGCACAAGAGTCGCTGGCGACAACGTTTGTCGCGCTGGCGAAATTTGCCCATAACGGTCGCACCGGAGCGTTTCGAAATTGGCTCCGGTCGATCGTGGTTCAGCGCGTATCGAAGTATCGCCGCCGTCGAAAACAGTTTGCCCTGGCGGTCTCGTCTGACCGCTGGAACGGATCGCCGGAACACGAATGGCAAAATGATCTTGAGGAGTCGTGGGAACGGGAACACGATCAGTACATCTTGGAAAAGCTGTTACAGTGGATCGAGTCAGAGTTCGCGCCGACGACGTGGTTAGCGTTTCAGCAGCAGGTGTTCGAGGGGAAATCGCCCCAACGAACGGCCGACGCTTTGGGGTTGACCGTCAATGCAGTGACGATCGCCAAATCGCGAGTCCTACGCCGACTGCGGCAGCTTGGACAACATCTGATCGATGATTCATAGCGTATTGGATGACTTTGGACCAAACCATTGAACACGCCTCGTCGATCGAGCTGGCCCGCTATCGTCACGGGCGAATCCTCGACGAGGATCGTTGTCGCTGGATCGAACGACATCTGGAAGTTTGCCAGGCGTGCCAGTCTGCGCTAGCCTTAGTTGAACCCGACGCCTTTGAACAAAAAGTTTCGGCAGTGTGTCCGCCGAACCATCCCCGCCATGCGCGCGTGGTGGAGGCCTATGAATTGCTCGACGAAATCGGGCGCGGCGGTGGCGGAATCGTCTTTCGAGCGCGTCAGCGACAGCTCGGTCGAAATGTCGCCCTCAAAATGATGCTTGGCGGCGCGGTTGCCAGCCCGGCTCATCTGGCCCGGTTTCGCCGCGAGGCCGCGGCGCTGGCGTTGTTGAGCCATCCAAATATTGTGCAAATCCACGATTGCGGCGACCAGGACGGCGTGCCCTATTTGACGATGGAACTCGTGGAAGGACCGACGCTGGCGCAATACTTGAACGGTCGATTGCTGGGAGCCCGCGAGGCCGCAAGCTTGGTCGCTGAGATCGCTGGCGCGGTTGAACTGGCACACGCCAAGGGGATTTTGCATCGCGATCTCAAGCCGCACAACGTACTACTCGTCCCAAATCATACGACGCCCGCGATTCTCACGAGTCATCGAGCGTTGAACGATTTCACACCCAAGATCGGTGATTTCGGACTGTCGCACTTCGACGACGACAGCTTTCGTACGTTGACGGGCGAAGCCTTGGGGACCCCGTCGTACATCGCTCCCGAGATGATCGACCGAAAGTTGGCCGGCATCGGACCAGCCACCGACGTTTACGGTCTAGGTGGCATTCTTTACCAGTGCTTGGCGGGCCGACCGCCGTTCGTCGGTGAAAGCAACACCGAGATCCTGAGCCGCGTGTTGCAAAGGGACGTGGCGCCAATTCGCTGGTGGGTTCCCCAAGTCCCGCGCGACCTGCAAACCATCTGTCACCGGTGCCTGGAAAAGAATCCGGCTCGGCGTTTCTCCAGCGTCGCAGACCTCAGAGCGGACTTGGAGCGATTTCTCGCGGGAAAGCCGATCGTCTCAAGAGGTATTTCGCGCAGCGAACGGATCGCGCGTTGGTGTCGCCGCCACCCCTGGCCGGTCGCCGTGATCGGCGTCTTGACCATCGCAGCGGCGTTGGTCGTCGCGTTAACCGTACGGCAACAACAACAACTCACGTCACAAAGAGATATCGCTTCGGCCAACTACGATCGAGCTCGCGAGGCGATCTGGCAGATGCTGGCCAGCGCGGAAACCGAATCGTCAGTGGATATTCCGCGCTTGATGGAGATGACGATCGCCCAACGACGCTCGGCCTTGGCGTTGTTTGAAAAGTTGGCCGCCCAGGAGAAAACAGGCGAATCGCAACTCGATCTGGCCAATATTCAAATTCAATTGGGCAGTTCGTTAATCGCCACGGGAGAAATCGACGAAGGGCAGGCACTGATTCTCGCGGCCCAAAAGATTTTGACGTCGCTGATCCAAGAGCACCCGGATGACGATGACGTGCAGTTCGAATTGATCAAGGCGTACATCAAACTCGGTTCGGCCTTCGAATTGAAAAAACAATTCCCGCAGGCGGAGCACATTTTCGAGATCGCCGTGCAACTTGCCGATCGCGTGGTCGCCCATCGGCCGAACGATCCGAGATGGATCAATCACATGGCGTGGGCCCTACACAGTTACGCAGGCTGTCTTTTCTATCTCAAAAAGTTAGAGCCAGCAGCTCGGAACTACGAGCGATCGGTCAACGACCGGCAACGAGCGGCCGAACTAGAGCCCGATAGAACTGACACCGCCGTCGCCTTGGCCGAAACACAATCCAGTCTGGCCAGCACTTTGCTGGCGATGAATCAACTCGAAGCTGCCGATCTTCAGTTTCAAAAGGCTTTAAAAGTCTTGCAAGCCGTTCACACGGCCGATCCGAAGAACCTCCAGGTCGATGTGTCGATGGCAATCACCTGCTTGAATCTTAGTAATCTTGCCGCCGGCACCGTGGGGAAGGCCAGAGCGGTCGATTACTGCTCGCAAGGCATTGACTCCGTCGATCAATGTTTGGATTTTGAGCCGAAAAATGTCGAAGCCCGATCGGCAAAGGCGATGTTGCACGGCAATCGCGCGATGTACTCGGTCAGTGGTCGGCCGATGGCAGAAATTGTTCAGGATTGGCGAATTGCCGTGGACAACGCGGTCGACGACCCGACCCGGCAGTATTGCTCGATCATGTTGGCACGGTCGCTTGCGCGATGCCGCCAATTTGCCGAATCGCTAGCGCTGGCGCGGTCTCAGTCTGGGCAGGACTTGTCGGCTGACAATCAGTTCTTTTTGGCCGCCGCGTGGAGCGTCATCGCCGCGCAATTGGAATTGGCCAATTCGAAGTTGAAGGCTTCCGGCCAGTCCGACATTGAATTCGCAGATGAGTTTTTCGAGATTTCTGCCGAAACAATTCGCTCTTGCCTGGACCGCTGTTGGAAATTGTTGAAACAACTCGCCGAGCAAGCGTACTTTGTCAGCCATACGGACTATGCCAGAGCGCTTTTGGATGACGACGATTTTGCGGCGGTGGCAAATTGCACTCGGTATCGGCACTGCGACAATTGCTGGGGTCAAGTATTCAGGACGTGCCGAACGGACAAAAATAAGAAAGTCGACCGTTAGCGATTCCGACGTCGCCTGCCACAGGTGGCCAACATCAACGCGGTTAACAATCCGCCGAGCATTCCAGGTTCCGGCACAGCGACAAAGCCGACGTAGGTGTACCCGTCACCGTGGTCGAAGACACTGACTGCCGACGGCGCTTGAATCGTGATCTGACCGCCGCCGATCAAGGCATTGATCGCGGTGACGCGGTCGCCAACTCCCGGATTAGCCCAGCGGAACGCCCAATCCAACCCCTGGACAACCACATTGTCAAAATCGAGGTGCAGTACGCTGGTATCTAGAATGCTCAGCGTATTGCCGTCGAGTGTCAGTCCGGTCGTTTCACCGGCGGCTTGCAAAACGTTGACGACGCAGGCATTGAACATCGTCGCAGCCGAAAGAACGGTGTCGTTGCCGCCCGTCAGGTCCAGGCTACTCGAGTCGACTGAGAGTTGATTCACGGTCACCGCGCCGTCATTAATCAGTCGTCCAGAATTCGCAAACCGGCCAACGAACAGCGTGTTGGCCGCCAGGTTGTTTCCGTTCAGGTTGACGGTTGCCACGTTCGTCATTGTCCCGCGGACGTCGACGTCGCCTGACAGGTTCAAATCGGCTTGGGCGTTAAGAAGACTTCCTTGGTCGGTAACCTGGACGAATCCGTTCAGGTTGGACGCCGCAGCCGTGTTGATTGTTCCGCCGGAGAACATGGTTGCATTTTGGGCGGCGGTGTTGGCGTGGAGATTGAGAGTCCCACCGCTGGAAGCGGTGGCGGTTACCGCCACGCTGTCGTCGGCATCGAGCGAAAACGTTCCGGCACTGACTTCCAGATTGCGAGTCGCGGTGATGGCGCCATCGTTGAGGATGTCGCCGGCATTTCCAAAGCGGCCGATGAAGATGTCCCGCGCCGTGATGTCAAAGCCGTTGGCATTAACCGTCGCGACATTGGTCCCCGTCCCCCGGGTTTCGAGGTCTTGAGCCAAGACCAAATTGGCGCCCATATTCATCAAGCTGCCTTGATCGATGATTTGCACAAAGTCGCTTAGGTTCGAGGTTGCCACGGTATTAATCGTCCCTCCAAGGAACATGGTCGCATTTTGGGCGGCGGTGTTGGCATGGAGATTGAGAGTCCCACCACTGGATGCCGTAACCGTCATCGCCACGCTGTCATTGGCGTCTAGCGAAAACGTCCCGCGGCTGACTTCCAGATTGCGAGTCGCGGTGATGGCGCCGTCGTTGAGGATGTCGCCGGCATTTCCAAAGCGGCCGATGTAGATGTCGCGCGCCGTGATGTCAAAGCCGTTGGCATTAACCGTCGCAACATTGGTTCCCGTCCCCCGGGTTTCGAGGTCTTGAGCCAAGACCAAATTGGCGCCCATATTCAACAAACTGCCTTGATCGATAACTTGCACAAAGCCGCTTAGGTTCGAGGTTGCCACGGTATTAATCGTCCCTCCAAGGAACATGGTCGCATTTTGGGCGGCGGTGTTGGCGTGGAGATTGAGAGTCCCACCACTGGATGCCGTAACCGTCATCGCCACGCTGTCGTCGGCATCGAGCGAAAACGTCCCGCGGCTGACTTCCAGATTGCGAGTCGCGGTGATCGCGCCGTCGTTGAGGATGTCGCCGGCATTTCCAAAGCGGCCGATAAAGATGTCTCGCGCCGTGATGTCAAAGCCGTTGGCATTAACCGTCGCCAGATTGGTTCCGGTCCCGCGAATGTCGAGGTCTTGAGATAAGACCAAATTGGCGCCCATATTCAACAAGCTGCCTTGATCGATAACTTGCACAAAGCCGCTTAGGTTCGACGTTGCCACGGTATTAATCGTCCCTCCGACGAACATGGTTGCATTTTGGGCGGCGGTGTTGGCGTGGAGATTGAGAGTCCCACCGCTGGATGCCGTAACCGTCATCGCCACGCTGTCGTCGGCATCGAGCGAAAACGTCCCGCGGCTGACTTCCAGATTGCGAGTCGCGGTGATCGCGCCGTCGTTGAGGATGTCGCCGGCATTTCCAAAGCGGCCGATAAAGATGTCTCGCGCCGTGATGTCAAAGCCGTTGGCATTAACCGTCGCCAGATTGGTTCCGGTCCCACGAATGTCGAGGTCTTGAGATAAGACCAAATTGGCGCCCATATTCAACAAACTGCCTTGATCGATGACTTGCACAAAGCCGCTTAGGTTCGACGTTGCCACAGTATTAATCGTCCCTGCGGAGAACATGGTTGCATTTTGGGCGGCGGTGTTGGCGTGGAGATTGAGAGTCCCACCGCTGGATGCCGTAACCGTCATCGCCACATTGTCGTCGGCATCGAGCGAAAACGTTCCGGCACTGACTTCCAGATTGCGAGTCGCGGTGATCGCGCCGTCGTTGAGGATGTCGCCGGCATTTCCAAAGCGGCCAATGAAAATGTCGCGCGCCGTGATATCAAATCCGTTGGCATTCACCATCGCCGGCGTGCCGCTGGCGCCGCGAATGTCCAAATCATTTACCAACGAAAGATTGGCACCCAAATTGAGTTGGCGCCGGCTCCGTTAATGAGAACTCCCGTCGAAACGTTGCCCACAGCGGCGGTCGAAACGGATGATCCCGTGTTCACCGTGAGGTTGTTTGTCGTATCCCCAGCCGCCATTCCAAAAGTATTGCCGCCGCTCACAATGAGCGATTGAGTCGCAAAGGTGCCCCCGTTGTGGATAATTGTCCCGACACCGCCAAACGGCCCGATGGACAGCGTATTGTTGACCGTCAAATTGAATCCATTCAAATCCAAGGTGCCGTTGGTGCCGGCGTTGTTGCCGAGGGTTAAGTTGTTAACCACCTGATCGGCATCCAGATTGATGGTCGCCGTGGGAATCGACCCGGTCGGAAACGTGCTTCCAATAAACGCGTTGTCTCCACTTCCAGGTACCATGCCACCAGTCCAGTTAGCGGGGTTATTCCAAGTACCGCTGGCGATCGCGCCGAGGTCGTCGGCGGTGGCGGGCTTGAGGAGCCAAAAAATGGAAGAAATGAATACAAAACCACGGATCCATGGATGAAATCGACGAGAGAATTGGGTCATGGCCTTACCTGGGTTTGAAAGGATGAGTGCCTACGGCAAAGATGAGCGCAGCGCCGATTTCTCGACAAACACGCCACTGATATGGGAAAGCCGTTTCCCTACGAATTCTTTCAGAAAACCCGTTTCGCCCGAATCATCCAACAGTTAAGCCAAGCGCCATGGTGAAACAGGGCACAGAATCGAGATGTAGCTGTATAGTAGCCCGTTGAAAAAAGACTCAACTGAACAACCCTACCGATGGTCATTCCCGCGAAGCCTGTCCCCAGCGAGTAAGCGTTCACGGGTTGCCGATGCGTAGCCCACGTTTTTAGAGGGACAGGCACATTCGCCTTGGGCGGATTGAGCCAGACCCCGGTTCGTGAAATGTTACCAGGGCGCTAGACCGGTTTGGCAGCGAATAATTGGGGTGAGCGCCATCGGCAAGTAATCGCAACCCGAACTTTTGGCTGTGACAAAGCACTTGCGGCAAGTCAGTTCGCGAAACGGCCCGGACAAAAAGAGCTCGCATGGTACTGAGATGGAATACCGCGGCTAACCAATCATGACCGTCGGCATTCCAATGGCAATGCTGCCGCCGTGAAGTGTTGGATCACCCAAGCGTGCTGCCGGCATGAAGCTGATTACGACGCTCATCGAGCCCATGACGATCGCATCCGGCGGACCGACGCAGACGCACATGTCGGTGGCTCTTGCGGCGGGCATGAAACCGATGATAACGTTTGGGGAACCCATGCTAATAGGACCACCGACATGGGGAATCGGTGGTGTTCCGGGAGTAACCATTGGACAAACGTGCATATCGCCGATTCGAGCAGCGGGTGGCATCGGTCATTTTCCCAATTGATTGTTTCGGAATTGTATTCTGAATTTGTTCTGGCGAATCAATCGCGTTGAATCGGTTTTGCGCTCGCCGCCGGACAATCCGGATTCGGTGAATTATCGAGCATCAACGGGCACTAGTCCGGTGCGGACTTGTAACCTGTCTTTTCACTGTGGGCTTCGTCTGGTTCGACCGGTTCGGCTTCAGCGGCCATTTCGGGTTGCGTCGGATCGGACGGAGCCTTGGGGCTGCAACCGGATCCGCTGCCTGCTGCGCCACCGCTGTTGATTAGGACAAGGGAGCCCTGGATAAAAATCCCCGCCGGGGTGAGGCAGATGAAGTTTCCTCCCACCTTGAGCGTGACCGCCGTTCCCGCTTCGATTACAGCACTCATTCCCGCCTTGACGTGGACTTCCATCCCGCCTTCGATGGCGACTTTCATTCCACCTTTGGCGTTGATCTCCAGGTCGGTCTCGAGCGAGGCATTCATCGACTTGGCGTTCAGGTCGCCGCCGGCGGTAAGTGAGTATGTTCCGGTGCTCTTGCTGGATGCGTTGCCTTGGACGCTCAAGCCGTAGTCGCCGCCGACTTTGGTGAGATAGTCGCCGTCGATGGTTTGATGTTTGCCTTCCTTCCCCACGTAGATGCGATCCTTTTTCTCGATCCAAAGATCGCGAACGCCTGGCTGGTCGTCACAGCTCCCTCCGCCGATCTTGATCCCCTGGCTACCTTCGATGGAGTACAAATGATGGTTTTTAACGGTTTGCTGTTTGCTACCGTAAACCAACTCCGTCTGGTCGCCGATGTTTTCACCGTCCTTCGAACGGCCGATGATTTGGTGACGGTCATTGCCGATATTTTCGCGCGAATCGTTGATCACGCGGACATCCATGTCTTTTTGAGCGTGCATGAAGACGCGTTCTTTGCCCGCGACATCGTCAAAGAACATTTCGTTGAATCCGTCGCCCCCCTTGGTCGAATTCGTCTTGATGTAGGTCTTGGCGGCATGTTCGACCGGATCGTAATGCGGCATTTGTTCGGCGTTATAGACGCTGCCAACGATCGTGGGTCGATCGGGATCGCCTTCGACGAATTCCACCAGAACTTCCTGACCGATGCGGGGGATGGCCATGTGTCCCCATTTGTTGCCGGCCACGCGTTGGGCGCAGCGGATCCAGCAGGAGCTGTTTTCGTCTCGCTTGCCTTCTCGGTCCCAAAAGAATTGGACTTTGACCCGTCCGTATTTGTCGGTGTAAATCTCTTCGCCTTTGGGGCCGACGACAACGGCCGACTGCAAGCCGGAAATGAGCGGTTTGGCGGTCGTACGCTGCGGTCGAAAGATCACCGAATCGGAGATGCAGGTGAACGAATTATAGTACTCGGCGTTACCCTTGCGGTTATGAGAAGTGTTTTCCACGGCTGAGTGCGTGATCTCGGTGATCACATACGATTTGCCGACCTCGCTCTTGCTCGGGTGGTCCTTGTCGATCGTAAACTTGCCGCCCGGCGAAAATGTCTTGCAGGTGCTGGTCGCAAACACCTGGTTGAAGGGCGCTTCCATTTCCTCCATGCGAATTTTCGTTTGTCGTTGACCGACTGACTTTTCCAAATACTCTCCGGGGTAGTCGTAGATTTCATATTTCTTGGCGTCGCTCAACTTCAAGGTCGACGATTCGTTGGTCATCAAGTTCGTCGAAGGAGTCTCGAAGTTGTAATCGGTCTGAGCCCACTTGCCGGAAACGAAATCGATTTGACGCTCCCAACTCTTGATCACGTCGTCGTGATGTCCCGAGGCGCCACGCGACAGCGGATATGCGACTTTGGACTCCGGCAGCGTATAGTAACTGCCGGTATGATTTGAAATCACGAGTTTGTGTTTGCCGTCTTCATGTTTGAAGAAGTAAAACATCCCTTCTTCTTCCATCATCCGCGAAACGAAGTTGAAGTCGGTTTCGCGGTATTGGACGCAGTAGTCCCATTTTTTGAATTCACCCTGTAGATCGAGTGTGTAGTCGGAAAACCCCAGATCTTCGAAGATCTGCTGGATGATTTCCGGCGTCTTTTTGTCTTGGAAAATCCGGCAGTCCGAAGTTTGCGTCAAAAACCAGAGCCAAGGAACGAGCTCTGCTCGATAGACGGTGCCAAAGTCTTCGTTGTAGCCTGCCGTGACGCGCGAGACATTGCCGTTAAAGTAGCGTCGCGAGCCATCTTGCAAATCGATGCGAACGGTGGTGTTCTTGCCGACCAACTTGGTGATCAGCTCGTTCTCCGAAAATTCTCCGTCGACTTTGACAAATTCCAAATTGAAATGGAATAGGCGAGAGATTTGCTCGCGACCCTGGAATCCACGCAACAGAATCTTGCTGTTGTCTAGCGGTGTGGAGACTTCGATAAATCGACTGGCTTGGATCATGATCGATGACCGTTGGCTGAAGCTGCAAAAGGAACCGGACCGAGTAAAGCAGATGCGAGGAGGGAACAACAAGGCGGCTTGACCCGCAAGATGAGCGAGTCAAGCCGGCAATGTTTCTAGTCCAACACTCAAGCGGATTAGGCGGTGCCTTCGCCAACTTTCCAGCTCGCGTCAATCTGGCCGGAACCGGCAAAATTCTGGCCACGGCAGTAGTAGGTCCATTCGATCTTCTCGAAGTTCAGCGAGAAAGAATCGGTGGGAACTGCACCGTCGGCGGTCGAGCCGCTGACGTCGTAGCTGACCACCACCGCGTTGTACAACTTGATTTGGTAGTACTTTTCGCGTTTTTCGCCACCGACTGACGTGACGAGGTGGAGTTCGACTTCCGGATAATTCTTGCCGGTGCAAATCGCTTGCTGCAATTTCGGCGAAGAAGCGTCCATTTCCTTCACACAAACCAAGTCGCCGACATCGACCGAAGCGCGTTGCCGGGTGGAACCCGAATGACCCGCCTTCACTGGCCGCGACATGCCCTGGCTGACGCTCAGAAGGTTGACCCAGCCTTTGTGTTCGGCGTCAATGCACTCGCCCTTGATATCTCCGATCTTAATGTAACCAGCCATCGTAAACTCCTCTAAAGAAAAAAAACTGAAACTGGAACCAATGTGCGATTTTTTACTTCGTCCAACCGCGTTTTTCGTCGGCTTTTCTCGACCGACATAGTGGTTATCGTTGGCGCTTGAGCGTGTTGCAGGAATTCCAAAACTTTTTTGTCTGCCATCGAGCCGATCCTGCAACCCCCTCAAAACAGCCTCCTCAGCTCGAATGCCGAATTACCCCGCTGACGTTACACAAAATGTTTCGTTCCACCTCGCATCACGAAAAAAACCAGGTTCGACAACGCCGTCGCTCGCCGGCATTCGCCTGCCGCGCACGAATTCGAGACCAGGTCGCGTCACCCCGTTTTTCTCAATCGCTTCCCAATACCACGCGCGTTCGGACCAACAAATCGTGCAAGCTGTGCCCGCGGCCAAGCATCAGCAGGGTCGCCAAATCCACCATGAACCACAACCAAGCGACCGCCATGAACGAAATCGTGATCCAAGCCCAAATCTCGGCCTGCCCGCCAATCATGTTCACCAATGCCATTTCCCACAAAGGCAACATGCGACAAACGCTGCGCATGACCAGAGTCCGCGTGGGCGGCGGCAAACCGTACCGATTGACCACGCGCAAGTGCATCAAGGCATGGCCGAAGCTCTGCCGCCACAGGGCAATCACTAGTGTATAGCCCAAAATCGGTAGAATCCCCAGCAATGCGAGTGCGGACCTCAGCAGCCAATGGCTCAGCACAAATCCCTCCACCGACGCTAGGATACTCAGCGGAACCAGGGCGATCAGGAACAATAGGAAGACCAGCGTATAATCGACCAAACCGGCTGTGATCCTCGGCAACCGCCGCGCCGCGGGGCTGCGAGTCGGCTCCAGCGATTGCAGCACGTCCAGAATCTCGTCGTAGTTGGCAAAACGCCGAGCCGGCTCCCTGCTCAATAACCGCTGAAGGAAATCGCGCCAGCCGCGCGGAATGTACTCCGGCCAAGGCTCCGGGAAAACGATCTTCGCATGCTCGTGACTGTCGATCCACTGGGGGATCGTCGAGCCGGAAAGCTCAACTGGCAGTCGTCCGAACATCATTTCATAGAGCGTGACACCCAACGCGTACATGTCCGATTGAATGGACGGCGACTGGCCGAGCAACAACTCCGGCGCCAGATAGTTGGGCGTGCCGCCAAAGCCCGACTCGGAATCGGTCGCCGACGCACTCCGCGCCATGCCGTAGTCCGACAGCTTGACTTCACCCGACGGCATGATCAGAAGATTCGTCGGTTTCAGATCGCCGTGGATCAAGTCCAATTGATGCGATATCTTAAGCGCCTTGACGATCTGAATCGCGATCGGTGCGATCTCCGAAAACGGCAACGGTCCATTGTTGATGCGGGCCGCCAACGTCCCACCTTCGATCAACTCCATTGCCAAAAACGGATCGGCGCCCTCCCGGCCGACGTAGTAAATCGTCGCGACATTGGGATGGTTGACTCGAGCCTGCGCGATCGCTTCCTGGAGCAAGGATTCAATCTGCCGCTCGTCGTTTTGACACGTTCCCCGGCGAAGTATCTTGACCGCCACATCGCGCTTTAAGGAATGGTCGAGCGCCCGAAAGACATGCCCCATTCCGCCCCGCCCCAACGACTCGACGATCTCGAAATGACCCAGACGACGTCCGATGAGCTGGTCCGCCGCTGCCGTCTCGACATCTGTATCTGTCGCTTGATCCGGGTCGCATCGCGTCGAGTGCACCTTGTTGACGGTGATCGCCAAAGCCGAATCATGCCGCAGTTGCTCCGCCGTCACGACTCGCCCACATTGCGAGCATTTTCCTCCGCCCGAACGCATCACCGGCACGTTGTTTCCACACGAGCAACGGTACCAGGCGTTGTCGTCCGATCGGAGGTCTCGAGTTGCATCCAAAGACATCGGTTGCCCGCCGCCTGGTTTGACTCTGTCGATGTACAACGCACCCGGCCGCCGCCCGGCGTCTGTACACCCAATTGTTTAGGATTGGCGATGTACTTGGAAATCCGTGCAATACGCAGTCTCTTTATGATATCAAGATTGTGCGGCCGGGGACACTTGGCGCTGGCCCACTCGGACCTCCGGACCAATGTCGACAGACTTCACCTCGACAAAAAACCGCCTGGTCGGATACGCTTTCAGGATTGAACGCACGGGGCGTAACAACCACCAAGCTCGGAGAGTTGGTTCCACAGTGTGGCATCGAGGTAAAGGGGTCCGGATCATTGGCCCACGCCTGCAGCGTCCGTTACGCCGTTCGATTACTTTCAGAAACAAACCGCTCATGACAAAATCATCTTCGTTTCACAATGGCGCCGAGGAACGGTTTTTTCTGGAAGGTCCGCATTCGCGTTGGTCCGAATTGATGCGGGCTTTCCGCATCTTTTCGGAATTGATTCGCGGATTCCGCAGACTGCACTTTGTCGGGCCTTGCGTCACGGTGTTTGGTTCGGCGCGATTCTCCGATTCTCATCCGTACTATCAACTCGGACGACAGATCGGAGCTGAATTGGCCAAGGCCGGCTTCACGGTGATGACTGGCGGAGGACCGGGCGTCATGGAAGCCGCAAATCGAGGTGCGAAGGAAGCTGGTGGACGGAGTGTCGGGTGCAACATCGTCTTGCCGCGGGAGCAAACGCCCAATGCATACCTAGATGACTTTGTCGAATTCAAATACTTCTTCATTCGCAAGCTAATGTTGGCCAAGTATTCGTACGCCTTCGTCGCGCTGCCGGGCGGTTACGGAACGATGGACGAGTTGTTCGAGATCTGCACGCTAGTCCAAACTGGCAAAGTGGAGCGCTTTCCGATTGTGCTTTCGGGCGTCGACTATTGGCAACCGATGATCGAGTTCCTCAAGAATACGATGGTCCACAGCGGCACGATCGATCAATCCGACGTCGATCGGTTTATCGTCTCCGATTCACCATCTGAAATCGCTCAACAAGTCAGTGAGATTGCCATGAACCATTTTGGGCTCAAACGGCGAACCATGAAGCCGCATTGGTGGATCATGGAATCCAAAATCGGCCGTTTCATTCGGTCGGACGCTTCGACCGGTTGATCGTCCGTCTCGTTGGATGCGTGCACCGCGGATGGTAGCCGTTCACACGTCGGGGTCTGGCTCATTTTCGGCCACATTATCGGTACTCGAATTTCGCATGCGCCGCCGAAAATGCGCCGCCGAAAATGTGCCTGACCCCTTAAAACATGGGCGACGCATTGGCAACCCGTGAACGCTAACCCGCGGAGGAAGCTACCGGCGGATCCTGGATTTGATGAGCGGTTGCATGGGATCACTCCCCTGAATATGGACAAACAACAAACTAGCCCGCATACTATGCGGGTGAAAAGTTGACATTTGTATCAGCGGGTGTTATTTTCGAATAATCTTTTTACCCGCGCACGGGAGTGATTTTGAACGACCTATTTAGGATCGCACGCAAAATAACTTCCCTGTTTTGTTGACCCTCTCCTCAACCGCTCCCGTGAGGGCGAGGATTTAGGGCGAAGTTTTTTTGCATGCGATCCTTGGCGTCCGAGGGATGCGGTAAGCGCACGACCAGCAGAATTCCGCACCCATCTGGTTTTCCATCCCGGCTGCGGTAAAAAGACTGGATGTTTTTCGGGCTGGTTACCGATTCGCGGTAGTATAAATCGGTCATTCATAATTCCTGAGGTGAACTATGACGCAAAAACTTTGGGCGTTGCTCCCTCTTTCGGCGCTGCTCTGTTTCATATCGACGCTTTGTTGTCGCCCAGTCGCCGCCCAGGAAGATTTTGCAGATGTGATCGCTCGCGCCGAGGCGAGTGTGTTGCGCATCGAGGTCGAGGGTAAAAAGGGCGGCAGCCTCGGAAGTGGTTACGTGGTGGCCACGAGCGGCATGTTCGTAACCAATGTCCACGTGTTGGCCGGCGCTCAAAAGGCCGTTGCGTTTTTTCCCAACGGCAAGTCATTTAAGATCACCGGGACCTATGTCTTCGACAAGAACCGTGACATCTGTGTCGGCCAACTGGACGGCAAGGATTTTCCCAAAATCGAGTTGGCTGCCACGCTGCCTCGGAAAGGCGAAACGATCGCGGCGTTGGGATCCCCCCAAGGACTGTCGTTTACGGCAACCAAAGGAATTGTCAGCGCCATCCGATCTCAAAAGGAAATGAAAGAGGACGTCGGGCGAGAGTCGATTGAGGGAACGTGGATTCAAACCGACACGCCGATATCTCCCGGAAACAGCGGCGGACCATTGATCAATCTTAAGGGTGAAGTGGTCGCCATGAGTACCTTGGGTTCAGACCGGCGGCAGAGCCCAAAACTTGAACTTCGGGATTTCCGTCGACGATATCAGGAAACTGGTGGCCGATGCCCAAGGCAAATCCATCGTTGAATTGACGAAAGGGATCGGCGAAATCGACATCGAGGACGAACATCCGGAATCGGGCGAGATCATTGCACGCGAAGACGTCCCCTCCAGCGCCTTGAAAGAGTATGCCGATGAAGGCAGAAGTATGTACCCGGATCTGTTGAAGGACTTGGTCCAAGAATTCTCGAAGGAAAAATCCAAATTATCGATGTTCAAACGAGGCGAGACGACGCCGCCGCCTGGCGCTTACGGCGATGCCGATGCTTGGCGAACCCGAAGTGCGCGGGGGCTTGAGAAATTTTGGTTTCGCAACTCGACTGTCAAGGCCCGCGAGGTGAACCGCCAGCAAATGCGCGTGAGGGATTTGGAAAGTCTGAGATCGTCTCTTTCCCAAACCTCCGACAATGACTCGCTGTACGCCTTGCTCAAGGATTACGGTCCTCATTTGGATCCGCGCCGCGCCAACAAGATCGGCTTTCTTTCGGACGCATACGCATTGCATCCGTACAACGATCATGACGTGGCGGTGGCGTACGAGGACGCTCCTTATTTGCTGTGGGTCCCATCGACAGCAGGATTGTCGATTGGCCAAGACGTGCTGCCCTCGCCGGTTTACGTTGCCGGCACAGCGACGGCCGAGTTCCCCGGCCGAGGTTCGATCGCGGTGACCGTGTTGATTACGCTGACCGATGCAGAACTAAAGAAAGCCGTTTACGGCGACGACAACTCGACTGCGAAATCCGATTCCCCAGCTAATTCATCGACCGACAGCTCGTCGAATGATGGGTTTCGCACATGGACGGATGTCACCGGTATGTTCACGGTGGAAGCACAAATGATTGATTCTGATGCAAATCAAATCGTCTTGAAGACCCGTGACGGAAAGATCGTTCCCGTGCCACGCTCAAAATTGTCTGAACAAGATCTCGAATTCTTGAAGAATAACAAATAGTGAGATCGTCCGGTCGCCGTCGCCAATGCGTTAGCGGCCCGAGTTCGCCGACTTTTTGGATGATTGTGCGATGTGGACTCTTACCACTGCGATGGGGGTGCTCGTCACCTGGGCGATGGGCATTCCGTCGACCGTTGTTCGATCAGCACCCGACGGCCTGCGCATCACCAACGCCGAAGTGATCGCGGGTGAACCTTTTGGATTCGGCAAGATCACGTTTGAGCCCGGCAGCGGCGATGGGCTCACGGAACTCACGGATAACTTCCAGATTTCCGACGCAGACCACAGGATTTTCTATCCGGTCATCTCACAACGTTTCCTCGATCGCGTCATCGACGCGATCGACAACGCAAGTTCGACTCAATCCAGCCGGCTCACGGTTTGGTTTTTGGTGCGCGGCCGTCAGCCATTGACCATTCGTTTGTCGGGCGGGACGACGACCGAGGCGCAGGTGGACGTCAAGGAAGTGCGGCCCAACGCCCAGCGGCGCATGGCCCGCCAATGGTGGCGAGAATACCGGGATGCCGCGCAGCACCGGGCTCGGACAGGCGATATCCCACCGCTGATCGACGCTTACCTGGTGGCGATGCTCGCCGGCCGTCTCGGAAATGATTCGCGCGACTTGTTCACGGCTGACGACAAACGAGATCCACTTCGCTCGACGCTTGACTTGATTTTCGATTCCGAGTCGTTTCAGTCGGGTCTGATCACGGAATTGATGGGGCGGAGCGATTTCGACGGTCGCGTCCAAAACCTGCCGGATTCACCACAATGGTCGGCCCCGCCCGACTTGCCCATCGACGATTCGATCGAGGTCGAGCATATTGCTGTCGGCGTTCCGCGGGAATGCTTTTATCTGCGATTCGGCAACTGGCAAAATCAGCTTTGGCTAAAGCATTTGTTGGCCGACTACGGCGGCGATCTCAGCCGGCTCATTCAATTACGCGGTCATCGAGCGACGAACTCCGAGGACTTGCTGGCGCCATTGGCACTGCAATCGTCGAGCTTGGATGAGTTGTTTGGGGGGCGTGCGATCGCCGACCTGGCAGTCATCGGGACCGACGTCTACTCGCAACGCCACGCGTCGATTGGCGTGCTGTTTCAATCCAAAGGCGATTTGTTTAAGAACAACTTCAGCAAACGACGCAGCAAGTTTGCCGAAGAACAACGTGCAAACGGCGTCAAGCTCGAAAGTTTGGATGTCGATGGTCAACCCATTAGCTACTTGTCCTCCAGCGACGGAACGATTCGCTCGTTTTTTGTCTCCAGCGGGGATCTCCATTTGGTCACCAGCAGCATCACCCTCGTCGAACGATTTCTTCAAGCCGTGCAGGGCGGACACAATCTGGCGAGTGAACCCAGCTTTCGGTTAGCCCGTCGGCTCATGCCTTTGAAACGCGACGATACGGTTTTCGTATTTGTGCCCGAGTCGTTTTTTCACAATCTCCTCGGCCCGACTTACCAAATCGAGTTGTTGCGCCGCAGCTACGCGACCGCCATTTCCAGGATCGAACAATGCGCTCGAATTGTGCGCTCGTTGCGAGGGACTCGATCCGACCGATCGGGCCGGGATGGCGCGTGCCGGTCTGCTCCGGCCTGGCTGGTCCAGCCAACCGCCGATTCGATCGGCGAAGGAGCATCGCACACACCTTTGTTCGCGATGTGCCAACCGAATGTCCCTTTGGCGGATGTTCGCATCGGCAGCGTGACCGCAAGTGAAGCCGACTGGTATCGGCAGCGGGCCGACTATTTTCATCGAAGATTGGCCGTTTTGATCCGCTCGTCGTGGCCTTAAAGCGATATCAACTGGACGATCAAAAGGAACGGCTGGTGATCGATGCGAGGATTGCGCCGTTCGCACCGTTCAAATACGACTGGCTTGGCTCGGTACTGGGTCCGGCGACCGCCGATCGGATCGTCGCCAAGCCCGACGATCCACTGACCGTACAAATCAGTCTCCAGAAAGATTTGGCGAGCCACCAACGTAGCAACGACTTTTACCAGTTGTTCGGAATCGTTGAGAACCAAGATGTCGATCTAGCCTCGCTGCAAGTCCAAGGCATTTTTCAAACGCTGGAAATGCTGCGATCGCTCCCGGCGTATATCGGAGCGCATCCGAGCCCCGGAGTCCTCGATCGTTGGCTGTTGGGGTTTCGAAACCGCAATGAATCGGACGGGTTCAACTACTCGCGGTTGCTGGATTTGTGGCGTTTGGACACAGGGGAATTCGCGTTGATGGGGTTCAATCGGAAGAGATTGGAATCTGCGGCGAGTCAACTTCATGTCGTGCCCGGTGATTCGGTAGCGCAATTGCGATTGCACGTCGCCGATCTGAATCAAACCAAAGTCGCCGGCTTGGCCAACTGGTTGTTTTACCGCCGAGCTTGGAAGACGTCGCTGACCAACGTTCAATGGGTCAATCATGTCGCGCACAAGTTTCAACTACCAGCCGAAGGGGCATGGGCGACCGCCGAGTCCATTGTCGGGGCGCGATTTGTTTGTCCTTTGGGAGGCGAGTATCAATTCGACGGAGCGTGGAAGTCGTCGGCCTGGCCTTCATGGACGCAGCCGCGGGTCCCCGCCGATTATCATGCGCCGTTGTTGCGTTGGTTTCGGGGGATCGATGCCGAAGTCATTCAAACCGAAAACCAGTTCGTCGTTCATGGCACCATGGACGTTCAGCGAGAAACTCAAACGTCGCCGAACGGACTCCCGTCGTTCAACTTGTTCAAAGGCTTCGACCCCATCCGCTCGCTTTCGGAATTGCTAAAGGCAAATTCTGAACCGAGCCCGCGTGAGCCGGATCCTTCGCCCTCAAAATAATGGACGGCGTGGTCTCGATATTTGATTTCCAAGAAAAGCTCGACGGGTCCATGACGTATCCGCGTGCTGGATGCTTCGGCAATTGACTCTGGATTCATTTGCCCTAATCTAAAGCTGGAACCAGGCCGCCGTTACCTTCGATTCATTGATTTTGCGTTGAAGCGAACGCCGTATGGAAATTGCAATCGCGCTCGTGGCCTTGACGATCATGGAAATCGTCTTGGGTATCGACAACATCGTATTCATCTCGATCATCTCGCATCGGTTGCCGGAGCCCCGTCAGCCGTCGGCCCGCCGATTGGGTTTGGCATTGGCCTTAGTGACGCCGCTTGCTGCTGCTGGCAACGCTTTCATACGTGGTCAACGAACTCAACAACACACCGGTGTTTACCTTGACGTCGTTGGGGATTCCAGAAGCCGTGTTGCAGAGGCTTGGAACGCTGGACGAGCACGGGGTCACGCCAGAACATTTGGCGACGATCAACGGCGTAACGTGGCGCAACATCATCTTGTTCGTCGGTGGATTGTTCCTGATTTGGAAGAGCGTCCATGAGATTCACGAACAGTTTTCTGAATCAGATGACGTCGACCGGCCGCGGCGCACTCCCTCGTTCGTCGGCGTGCTCGTCCAAATCGCATTGCTCGATATTGTCTTTTCGCTCGATTCCGTGATCACGGCGGTTGGCATGGTCCGCGATCTGTGGGTCATGGCAGTGGCCATCGTGTTGGCGGTTGGAATCATGTTGATATTTGCCGAAACCATTAGCCGGTTTGTGGCCGGCCATCCGACGATCAAGATGTTGGCCCTCAGCTTTCTGATTCTGATCGGTGTCGTGCTCGTGGCGGATGCGATTGGCGCCCACATCGACAAAGGGTATATCTATTTCGCGATGGCCTTTTCGATCGTCGTCGAGATGTTGAACCTCGCGTTGCGCAAGAAAAAACGGCGCCGGATCTTCGCCGTCAGCGGTGACGGAAGGTTGACTACCGAAAGTCCGCACAGAAACGCGCCGATGTCGAGAGCGCAATCTGCGAAGACTGTCATCAGTTTGCTGGCGGTCATATCGGGATTGCTTTATAGTGGCGGTAGGGCCAATTTGGTCGTAGTCAAACCAAGATGCTAGTCTGTTGAAAGGCGCACGCCGTGCTCCCGCCGCCGCCAGCTGAAGTTTTCTTTGCATTCTTCATTCTTCTGTCCGCTTGGGTGCCGATCTATTGCCTTCGGTCTAATATGGACCTCGGACAAATCGTCTACGGCTATTTGTGCGGAATTGTCCTGGCGATCTCATGGTTGATCAATATTTATCAAATGCCCGATACCGGTAGGTTGGTCGTCAGGCCATTCTGGAATCCACCGATGTATCAAGATCCGAGGGACAAACAACTCTTCCAACAATTGGATCAAAAGGCGATCATCGATCAAGTCCGAGACCAAGGCATACAAATATCCGACGACGTCTTCACACAACGACGGCTGGCGTGTCCCATGGTCTATGGCTATACGAGGATGATGCTTGTTGCGGTCGGCACCCTATTGGCCGCCGGATGGCGTTTCACGCCAGGATGGATCGAACGAGTTGTCTATCGCCGTCCCCGACCCATGATCAAGGACACCGGGCGCACCCGAACGATGATGATCGGCTGAACCTGAACGAGCGACATCCCGCTTGCCCGCAAGGCTGCCCTCAACTTGGTTTCGCCAAGGCTACGGCTCGGAATGGAGTAGTTTGCTGATAGTCCGGCGTCCTGCCTGGAATTGGACCACTACCTTACCTGGAGTAGGGATTCAAGAACGGATACCAGGAGACTTTGAATAGTCCGGCCGCGCGATGTGGACAGGTCAGTGTGCAGTTGGCGCGATCGGCGGCCGGCGTCGACACTCCGGTGGGCCAGCCATCGTAGCCGGCGATCGACCAGCGTTTCGCCGCATCAATATTTCCGGCGGGCGAATCGAGCGTCAACAGCGGGATGTACTTTTTGTACAAGTCGATCAGTCCCAACATCCCTGACTTGGTGAATTGCAGAATACCTCGGCGATACGTGTCATTGTCAAAGATCTCGTACCACGATGCGTTGTTGAGCATGTCGTGATAGTACGTCGAGCACAGTTTGCACATCACACCAAAGATCACGTAATTGGACGAACCTGCGAAATGGCAGGAACCGTCCACGGTAACGCTCGAGCCACACGCAGGCGAGGCGCCAGACGTCGCACAGATCGGACGAAATGGCTTGTTGAGCACGTCGCTGGTGACTTGACTGTGCAGATCGATGATGTCCCAGGCATACGCACCCGTACTCAAGCTGCTTAAGGCCTCACATGCCTCCATTTTCTTATCCGGCGACAGCTTGGCGAATTCGCCGCGGGTCGTGGTAATCGCGGCTTTGGTCGCGTCCGTGACGTCGATCCCGCAAGCAAACGAGGCGGGTTTGGCACCTCCCGTGGACCCGGTGCCCGGATTCGATCCCGCCGATCGTCGTTCGCGACGGTCTCCCTCCCAATCCGCCGGACCCGATCGGCGGTCCGGCGCCCGCCATCCGCCCGTGCTGGCAAAGATATTGGGCAGCCGAATCCCGCCGACCGAACCAAAACCAAATGAAACAGACTGCGATTCGGTAGGGAGAATGATCCTCGACGATGTCGTGTGAACGGCGGGAGCCAGACGACGCGATCGATACGGCAGCCATTGGTTGAGAATCTCGCGGCGTCGTTCGCAACCGCCACACGGTTCAATGCCAAACCACTTGGTAATCGCCGCAATCGTATCACCGAATCCACGCGCTGGGATCTTGGCGTTCATTGGTTTCCCCTTTTGTTGTAGCTGTACATGTTCCGTCCGCTCCATCAACGCGCAAAACGGCACGTTGGGTAATCCCAAGTTTACGAACGTTGGCCGAAAATGTTTCCATTAGATTGGGTAGAAATCTCGAAATCGTGGAAAATGGATCAGCGTCGGAAGAGAATCGTTGCAGCAACGTCAGGCAATTGTCTCACCATTCGAAGCGAAACGTACGCCGCACGAAACGTCGGAACCGAGTGACCCATGTTTCTGGCTGCGTGTGGATTTTCACCTTGCCGACGGTACCAGGAACGACGTTCGGCCAGTGCTTCATTTGGATCGTAACGCGGAACACGGGTTCGATCGGCTTGATTCGCCCAAACGCATCGGGTTGGACGCGCAGGATGCGGTCCTTCGCCAAGGCAAACGGCACTTCCGTCGCTTGCTCGCCGCTGATCTCCGAAATGGTGCCGAGGAGACCGGCAGGGCCGACTTGATCAAAGATCAAATCGACCTCGTTGCCGACGCGAACGCGATCAATATCTTGTTGTGAGACATACGCTACCGCTTGAAGTCCAACACCGCTGATCTGGCAAATCGGCGTCCCTTTTTCGACCCAACAACCGAGGTTTTCATCGGCCAGCAAATCACCGCTCCAGGTCGCCAGGGTCCGGGAGTCGTCCTCCGGCTGTGCCCGCCGACCCCAACCAAAAATCGTTCCATCCCCCGTAGCTCGGATTTCGCATTTCTGACGTTCTGCTTCGACCAGCGACAATTGTTCGTTGAGATCGGCGACTTTCCCTTCCAGCAAACTAATCTCGAAGATGGATCGCCCCGTCTGACTCTGTCGCTTGAGACTCTCCAGATTCGTCTGTTCGATCCGGATCTGCCGGTTCAGTGTGTCGAGTTGATACTGTAAGTCGTCGTTTTCCAGTTTCGCGATGGGGTCCCCTTTCTTGACCGTGGATTGCGGACCGACTGTCCACGTTAGCCGACCGGCGACCGCCGCGTAAACGACCTGAGGCTGGTGAATCTCGACGATGAGCGGAGCGGGTATCCGGAAGCTCAGCGGCACCGCCATCGCAATACCCACCAGGGCGCCCAGCAATCCAATTCCGAACAGGACGTGTGACCATCGCATCGTCGTTAGCGTTCTCACTCGCATTAGTCGTTTTGCGCCCGCCAGCAGCGGCATCAACAACGATGCGCTGACCACGATCGCCAGCGGCAGCACGATTACGCTCAAACCCACCGGATCCAGTATTCTATGAAACGCATACAGAATGCCAAAGATCACCATGATCCGATAGGAGATGGACGCTGCGGCATACGCAGCCAATCCCAATTCGCCGCTGCCACCGCGGTCGGCCGGATTCGGATAAAAAAAGATCCGTCGCAGCACCCGTGCCAGTTCGCTGCGCAGAGCGCGTCGCGAGATTGGGGACTTGGATCAAGTCCGACAGGATGAAGTAACCGTCGTAACGCAACAATGGATTTCCGTTCGCCAGTAACGTATTGACCGAGCTGACCAGCACGACGTTCAACGCAAAGGCATTAAAGACTCCGGGCACGCTCGCCATCCAAAGCCAGAAAAACAGGGTGGCCAACCCCAACTCGACGTAAATGCCCGCTGCCGAAACGGCGATTCGCCGCCAGCGATTGGGGAACAGCCAAATGTCGCTGACATCGCAGTACAAGCAGGGCACGAAGCACAACAGCATCACGCCGATTTCGTGGCACCGCCCACCAAACACTTGGCACGAAACGGCATGTCCCAATTCGTGAAGCACTTTGACAAATGCCAAGGCCAGCGCCAGCAGCAACAATTGTTCTCCTTGAAAGAAATAGCGCACCGTGGGAAGCCGTGAATAAATCGTGTCGAATTGCGAGATCGCTACGACCGCGGTCGAAAATGCGGCGGCGGCCACGAACAACATCACCAGCGGATGAAACAGGAATCTGCCCAGCGGCGCCAATCCGTCCAAAAGCCATTGTGGATTGATCCCGGGAAAACGGATTGCGAGTAATTGAATCGCCTTTAGGCCCAGCGTGCGAGATCGTTGCCGACGTCCGAACTGGTAAAGCTGCTTGCCCTCGCCCGGTCGAGCGACCCCTTGAACCAGGCCATCCGAGAACACTCGCATCAAAAATAAGTTCAGTTCCGTCTGCGAGATGCTTTGTGCGAACTGCTGCTCAAATCGCCGCTGCAATTCGGGCAGCGTTTTCTTTCCATCAAGTTCTTGCAGTAAGAACCACTCGTTTGGACCAAAGTGGAAATAGCTCAACGCGACCGGATCATGAATCACCCAGACTTCGTTGTGACCCAACCGCTGACGGCTGGCGACCAGATCGGGCCGAACGCGAAACGGTATCTGCGGATCGGCGCCGCAGCTTGGGGCGGGTTCTCGGATGACGAAGTTGGGGAGACCGTTGCCACGTTCGTTCGGATCAGTTGGACTCCGGCGGCAGGATCGTCAGTGTTCCCTGCAAACCGGGACGCAAGCGCAGACCAGTATTCTCGATCTCGGCCCAAATCCGCATTTGCGACTTGACCGGGTTGACTTCGGGATGGACGAAAACGACCCGGCCATGAAACGCGATGTCCTTGAGTTGCGGCAATGAAGTGTGAAATGTGACGGGACGATTCTCCAGGCCGTCGATCCCGATTTCCGCGGGTACGAAGTCTTCCACACGCAAACGATCCATGCGTACAATCCGGGCCACGGCATCGCTGACGCGGACCCATTCGCCGGCGCGAAAGTTGAGCGCAACAACCATGCCACTGATCGGCGCTTGGATCGAATGCTGAGTCAACGCGAGTTGTTGCTGCTGGACCTTGAGTGTGTCGGTTTGCTGCGTCAACCGGGCGATTTCGAAGTTGTGCCTGGCCTGTTCGATCTCCAACCGATTCTTTTCCACTACCAGTTGCAGACGGTCGATCTCCGATGCGCTGACCGAACCCTGTACTACCGAATTCGCGTAAAGTGCGCGATCCAACTCGGCTTTGGAAACCTCAAATGATTTTTGCACGTAGCGGATGTCGACGTCGTTTTCGGCACGACGTTGCGAAATCTCAAGCTGCGCTTGGGCTTCCTTGAGGTCGAGTTCGACACGCCGATGGTCGATCTCGGCGATCAAGTCGCCGGCTTGCACCACCGAGCCTTCCTTGACCGCTAACTGTTCCAAAATCCCATCGCTGCCAGCGGGAATGTTGATCGTCTCGACGATGTTGAGCAGCGCGTTTTCGACTTGGATCGGCTGCTGGCTCCATGCCGCAACGGGCCAACCAAGGATCCATGCCAAGCCGCAGACCCACACTGAACCGCAACCTCTCATTATGTTCTCCCCATTCGAGACTACCAGAAAAACCGGCGCCGCACGGCATCGACAAACTCGTACGTCCAGATGTACAGCAGACTCCGACGCCCGCAGTGAATGCGGCCGACGACCGATAGTCCGACGCGCGGGAATTGGACTTGCCCCAAATCAAAATCGGCCTTGATCTTGATTTCCGGGGCGTTCCCCTCCCCCATCGAAGCCGCCGCCGAAACCGATTCGATTTTGGCCGCGAAGCGGTTGTTCGGGTCCGCCGCCACCAGGCAGTCGATCGGCAACTGTGGCCCGAATTCGCTTTGCGCTTCACCAATGTATCGCATTTTTTTGTCGGGTACCAAGAATTCGACGTGCCATTTGCCGGCGGTGTCGCCAATCACCATCAACGACTCGCCTCGCCGCACCGGCCGGTTCATCAGTTGTTCGTTGACATTCCAAGTAATCACTTGGCCGGCGATAGGACTTCGAATCGTCAGTTTTTCCTGCTGCTGTTTGATGAATTGCAACTCGCCGCTCAAGTTTTCAATTTCGGTTTCGGTTTCGGCAATCTCGGCGGACAACTTTAGCTGATCGTAGGATGGATCGGCGCGGGCCAATTCGGCTTGCTTCAACGACAGATTGAAACCGTCGCGGCGGCGCCGAGCCGACTGGAGTTGGCCTTGAACCTTTTGCACTTCCAACTGCAACTCTGGCGAGTCAAGTTCGGCAACGACCTGCCCGGCGGTGACGTCCGCACCATGCTGCACCAAGACACGTTTCACGATCCCGTCTATCGGCGCCCAAACGTGCGGTTTGGCGACCGGCGTCAATTCCCCCGCAACCTCAATCTCGAAATCGTCTTTGACCAACGCCAAGGCCGCCAGTCCGCCCGCCAACATCAGCAGCACCAGCACGGTTCGGGCAGCCGGTCGAGTCGGAACAGCGAAAACAACGCCGCCAACCAAATCCCCGGCAATCGCAACGGATTCCGCTCGGCCTGATACCGGTTCTCCCAAGCGACATTGGCATGGCGCATGAAGTATCTCCAGCTTGTGCCAGGCCGTCGCGGCATCGGCCGGCGTGACGAATTCAGCGGAGAGGGCGCCGGTCACCCGCTGCGATCCCCAGAATCCAGGCCGCGTCCTCAGCGGAACGATCGAGAATAGTTGAAGATTGTTCTCTCGCACCAACGGCTCAACCAACGGGCGCACTCGCCGCGGCAATTCACTGAGCTGTCCCGAATAAACCATCGGTTTCCCGTCACGCATCGTGCGCGAAACCAATTGCGTCATGCGGCGCGAGTCGCGCGAGCGACGATCCACTTTGGCAACGCCACTCGTGGCAACATGCCGGGCGCCGCCCCCATATTTAAAGACGCTGATCCGGTCACAACCAACCAGTTGTCGGCCGTCATTGGCAATCACGTACGCCAACGCGGTCGACGATCGGCTCTCATTCAATTGCAACGCCAATCCCGCAACCGTTCGCTGAGCCGCAAGCTGCTGCTGAACGGTCTGCAACGCAAAATTCTTCTCGTAGTCGATCACGATCTCGGCGATCGCCGCAATCAGGTCTTGAAAGCTCTTCGTGATCGAAGGCACTTCGTCGGCAGGGCGATAAAATACGAGCACACCGATACTCTGGTCCAGTGCCGTCAAGGACTGACAGACCATGGTTCGGGACGTCGCCGACGTCAACAATGCGGTGCTATGGCCGGTCCGCCTCAGCGAGGACAATTCGCGTTGGTCAACCGCGAGTGCAGAGGAACTTCGCGAACCGGAGTAAATCTGGTCCAATTGATGGTTAAATCCGGGAATCAGCAGTTGGTCGGGGCCGTTGACCCATACCGCCACAGCCGCCGACCCCGTGGCAAGCAGCGCACGGTTCAATGCGACGGCGTAAAACTTGGATCGTTCGGGCGTTTTTGCGCAACGCCGACAACTCGTCCAACATCATGTCGAGTTCATGCACCAATTGAACGTCGACGCCGTTTGGCTCGGAGGGTGCTTCGGTCTTGGTGTCGGCTTCGCGTTTCACGGGGTGTAGATTACCAGAAAGCTCGCTCGGTATGCCAGCATGAAATCTGGGTGAGTCTAGGTAAATCAGCCGATCTTTTGCAGCCACATCAGCCAGGCAACTGGCGCAAACAAGGGAAACTTTGTCCCTCGTCCAGTCCCAGCCAATCTAGCTGGCTTGGCAGGTCGTAGCGGTTGGCCGGCCGAAAATCCGGAGCGAATGGTACAGGTTGTAGCGAAAACGTAATTGTTGAGGAGATTTAGGTCGAAACCAGTACTAAGCATTGTCGCGTTTGTGCGCCGAAATGCATTTGTCCGGATGTTACAGCTAGCTTGTCTCGCCATTCAGATTCTCAAAGTACCCATGAGACCACTCAAACTTTCCCATGTCGGTGTCCTTGGCAGGCATCTTCGCAAACGTTCGGCCTCCCATTTTACGGTGCGCCAGCTTCTGAAGCGACTGCTGGTGGCGACGCTGATCGTCTCGATGAGCGTTCCCGGCTGCTGCTGGTTTCGAGATCGATGCGATAAAACCTGCGTGCCCTGTCGTCCCGAGTGTTTGACGCCGATCCTCAACAGTCCTCAACAACTAACGCCTGAGGATGCCTGTATGAAGAATTGCGACGATGACGTGCGCGAAGTGGTCTCCCCAACGACATCAGCGACTATTCTCAAATCAACTATCTGGACATGACGCTGGAAGAATGCGTCGCCAGCGCCCTCCAGAACTCGAAGATCATGCGCGACCTGGGCGTCACGATACTCCGCGCTCCGTCGTCGTTAATCTCGACATATGACTCCGCGATCACCTATACCGACCCACGACAGGGCGAAGAGGCGGCGTTGAGCTCCTTTGACGCAAACCTGTTCTCCAGCGTCACCTTCGAAAAGAACGATCACGCGTCGAACAACAGGTTTCTCGGGGATCTGGGCCTTTTGGATCAGGAACTCTATACGTATAAGGCGGGCGTACAAAAGACAACTGCCACCGGGACCAATTTTCGCCTGAGCAGTACGACGGTTCGTGATTTCAACAATCAACTCGGAAACTTTTTCCCGACGCCCAGCAGTAGTTG
This sequence comes from uncultured Planctomycetaceae bacterium, assembly GCA_963803365.1. Lineage (GTDB taxonomy): Bacteria > Planctomycetota > Planctomycetia > Pirellulales > Pirellulaceae > JANMEB01. The sequence continues at coordinate 147,972 of CAWDMH010000013.1, read as the reverse complement.
GGATACCTATGTCGACTTCGAATTTCGCCAACCATTGTTACAGGGTGGCGGCGTAACCTTTAACCGGATCGCCGGACCCGGCTCAACGCCCGGCGCACCCAACGGCGTTCTTTTGGCGCGGGCCCAAACGGACATCAGCCTGGCGCGGTTCGAACAAGGAATCCAGGACCTATTGAGCAATGTGGAAAACGCCTACTGGGATCTGTATTTTGCCTATCGAGACCTGCAAGCCAAGATCGACGCGCGTGACGAAGCTTTGGCGACGTGGCAAAAGATCGCTTCACAGTCTGCTGGCAAAGAAGGTTCACGCTCCGGTGCCGAAACACAACAAATCGCCCAGGCCGAAGAACAATATTTCCGGTTCGACGCCGAAGTGATCGACGCTGCTCAACGGCCGGATGATTGACGGGACCCGGACCAACAACGGTTCCACCGGCGGTACGTTTCGAGCCAACGGAGGGGTCCGCATCGCCGAGCGTCGATTGCGATTGCTCGTCGGCATGCCGATCAACTCGCAACAGTTGATTCGGCCCAGCGATACACCCACCGACGCGATGGTCAAATTCGATTGGGCCGAGTCGGTTGACACCGCATTGGCAAATCGCCCAGAGCTTCGCGAACAGGAATGGAACATCAAACGCGTCGAGCTTGAATACGTGGCGGCGAAGAATTTCCTGTTACCGCGGTTGGACCTGTTGGGACGCTATCGGTTCCGTGGTTTCGGTCAGGATTATTTGGGAAACGATGTCGATTTCTCGGATAACCCGGATGAAAGCTCCGCTGTGGCCGACCTGCTTTCAGGCAAGCGCCAGGAGTTCCAGGTCGGCGCGGAACTCTCGATCCCAATCGGCTATCGCCGCGAATTCGCCGCTGTGCGAAATACCGAACTGCGGCTGTCCAAGGAACGAGCGCTGTTTCGCGAACAACAACGCGACGTCATGCTCGGTCTCAGCAATGCCATCGGCGAGTTGCAGCGGGCTTTCGAATCCAAGATGGCTTCGATGAATCGCCTCAAGTCGGCGGAGAAGCTTCGCGATGCGCTCGAAGCGGTCGTCGATTTGAAAAACGCCGCTCCGTTGGATGTCAAGCTGGAAGCACAACGCCGAGTGGCCGATGCCAAGATCCAATACTATCGAGCTCAAGTCGAATACATGTTGGCCATCAAAAACGTTCATCAGGAGCGATCGACGTTGCTCTCGTACTTCAACGTTTCGCTCGCCGAATCTGCGTCTTCGCCCAAAGCGTACAATGACGCTTGGCGGCGCGAGTCGCTACGAACTCGACCCATGAACTACGTCTGCCGCGACCTCGTCATTGCCCGGCCGAATACGCCCGATCAACCCGTACAAATCATCAACGCCGCTGAGGGCATACCACTGGACGGCGAGCCCCACAACGCAAATCATGTCCATCGAACCGGGTACCGAACCGCAAAACATGCCACAAAGTGCAGGGGCGGCGAACGGGTCTCAAAATGGAGACGCCACGAACGTTTCGCCAATCGGGAGCGGTGCGACCGGGTCTCCCGTGCCCCTGCCCGCCGACGGAACTCCGACGCCCGGCAACTCTTCCGGCAACACCCCCATGCCGCTACGGTGAGCAAACCGCATCCGGAACGTAGATCGGGCGTCCTCACTTGTTTCCAACACACAACAATCTGGCTAATTTCACGACAAACTCTAGGCGTCCTTGACGAACAGCCCGGTGAAAAAGTAGCGGAACGGCGCGAGCCGTCCGGTTTGACAATGCGAGCCAGTAGGTGGGGGGCAATGGTCGTTGAAAAAGTAGCGGAACGGCGGAGCCGTCCGGTTGCGTTGGCATCCACACGGCGAATTACCGGGCGGCTTGCGCCACTCCGCTTCAATAAACACGTGTGCATGCATTTGTCAACAGTTTGCTGACCCCAAACGCGGGGCCATTCACCCAACCTCTTATTCGAATCGACGCTAACGATCGCACGCAACATAACTTCGCCTTAATTCCTCGCCCGCACGGGAGAGGTCAGGAGAGGGTTAACAAATTCGGGAAGTTATTTTGCGTGCGATCCTTACGGTGCTTTCGTTTGAATGCTCGGCACCCGGCCCCGACCAGCACGCCGTGTTTAGCGCGAAATACAAGTTGGTAAACGGCGGTTTTTTGCGGCTGGCGTACCACATTCGAAAGCTCCCATCCGGCAGCCGAATCACGGATTGGCTGGACACGTAATTGGATTCCCAAGGGCGAGTCGGGTCGGGACTGAGCACTGGGTTCTGCGGATGTTTGTACCATGAAAGACCGTCCAGGCTGACGGCAAAACCAATCGCCGTCGTTTGACGCTTTTCGTCCGCATAGCTCGCATACCACATCAGGTAGACGTCGCCAATTTTTGTGACATTCGGATAGATTTGCAAAGCGTGTTCCCATGCTTGCGACACCTTGAGAACGGGTTCGTCCGTGACCTCCCAACTGCGGCCGTCGTCGCTGCGGGCATGCTTGATCTGCCAGGGATACTCGCCCGGCTCGGTATACCACATGTGGTAACCATCTTCCGTTCGAATCACCGACGGCGCATAGGCCTTCTCCAACAAGACCCCAGAAGCCTTCGACCAGTGAACTCCGTCGGGGCTGGAAGCCGTCTGAATGGAATGAGGACGGCCGCCGCCCCCCAATGTTGCCGAGCAGAACCACAGGCGAATTTGGCCCGCCTCACGCAACACCGAGCCGTCCGCATTCCGCAAGACGCAGGGAGTCAGCACCGAGCGTTTCATGTCATCCAGGGCGAACACCGGCCCCGCTGGATGCCGGTCGAAATGGATTCCGTCCTGGCTCGTCGCGAGCCCCAATTTGAAGACGCGTTGGTCGACAGTCCGTTCTTCGGCGAGGTCGTGAGCCGAACCTTGCGAGCCGCAGTACCACATCAGAAACTGACCACCGTCGCGAGCAACCATCGGCGCAAAAATATGCGTGTCGTCAAATTGGCCGGGTTCACCCAAAGATAAGACCGGCCCGTCGGCGTCTCGTTCCCATCGCTGCGGCCCTAACCAACGCTGTAGCTGCTGAGGGATCTGCGCCTGTACACTTGGGATGACCGTGCCCAATACCAAAAGTAGACTTGGGATCAACCAATCGCAGTTTCGTCTCGACAACATGGAAGTCTCCGCAGCAAGCCAACTCGAATCGTAACTGTTCACGAGCCGGGGTCTGGCTCACTTTCGGCCCAGTTATTGGTAATAGAATGTCGCATGAGCCGCCGAAAATGTGCCTGACCCCCTAAAGACGTGGGCAACGCATTGGCAACCCCTGAACGCTTACGATCGAATCGGTCACCGATGCGCCAGGAAGTTCGGAACCGAAGCCGATGTTTCACCCAGTTCTTGGCGTGAAAGGGCGACATCTCGCTGTTGCGAATTCCCTGACGAACAAATGCCACGTACGATTCTCAATCCGTGCCTCATTTTCGTCAATCTCGGCGTTTCATGCCGTTGAACCGGGAATGGGCCAATCCGATCCAATATTGACGCTGCTTACCCAATAAGGATCGCACGCAAAATAACTTCGCCCTAAATCCTCGCCCTCACGGGAGAGGTTGAGGAGAGGGTCAACAAAACAGGGAAGTTATTTTGCGTGCCATTCTAAATAAGTGCAGCAAGTAGACGGGTCATTTACTGTCGGTCGAGCAGTCCCGGCACGACAATTGGCTGCCAAAATTGGCCGTTTCACACGGATCGACTCTGTTGTCGTGGTAACTGTTCACGAGCCGGGGTCTGGCTCATTTTCGGCCCAATTATTGGTACGTGAACATCGCATGAGCCGCCGAAAATGTGCCTGACCCCCTAAAAACGTGGGCAACGCATTGGCAACCCGTGAACGCTTACGTTGTCGTGCAGCGGCTCGAATTTGCCGTAGCAGAATTATCTGCAATGATGATATAAGGCGAACCATTCGAACCCGTTGGGCCCGATGCGCGAACCTGTATCACGATACAACTTCTGCGGAATCGTTGACGATCTGTGAACGCTTACATAAACAGTCGCCGGATACTTTGCTGCGCCATCGCGTTCGGTTTCGCGATGGCTTGTAACGCGGTGTATGCACAACCGGAAAAGCAGATTGCCGAACATGTTGCTCAACTTTCGTCGCGGAGTTTTGAAACTCGTCAGCAGGCGATGCAACGACTGACATCGTGCGGGTTGGATTCGATTCCGATGTTGTCCGTGGCGGTGATCGATGCCAATCCGGAAGTTCGTTGGCGGGCGGTCAAGTCCTTGGAAGATATCGCGCTCAACGGCGACGAACGCGCGCTGGGCAAGGTCATTCGCGTATTCCGTTGGCTGGGTGATCACGGTCTCGTTTCGCTTCGCGAAAAGAGCGAGACGCTGATGAGTCGCTGGCAAGTCGTCCAGGAACAAAAGATCATTGTCCGGTTGCGCGGTTGGGCGCCATCGTGACGGAAAGCAATGGATTCGACGTCGCTAATGCCAACATTTGGTTGGACGCGGATCCCCAACAAGGCCCGATTCTTAGGCCGGATCAAACTGCGTCAGAGGATTCCGATCGGGCGAAAGCAGACCAACTAGATACGCAGCAGATTCTTGATCACGTGACTGAAATACTTGCGGATTCGGCGGATGAAGACGACACTTCGCTGGCTGCCGACGCCGCGTCCCAATCCGGCAACGGCGCCGTCGGAGCCAAAACGGACCCGCAACAGGATGCCGCAAACGCCGATCTTGCCGCTGCCCCGATCCTTCACCAAGGAATCGGGCGTCCGGATCAGGCGCGGCTTCGTGAACTGATTGGTTTTCGCAACGCGGAAATCGATGAACATTGGACCGGCGGCGACGAGGGCCTTCGATGGCTTGGCCGGCTGCGCAACCTCAACAGCCTCACCATCCAGGGAATCGACCTCACCGAACGACAATTGAAGATCATCGCCAAGCTTCCCGACCTTGATCAATTGCAGATCCTAAGATGCTCGTATCAGATCGACGACATGTTTGATCTACAGTCCGCGCGACCTGAGGTTCGTGTGAGAATTATCGGGGCAGCGCTGTTGGGCGTCATGGGATCCCTCGATGCCAACGCCGGTTGCGGCATCTCCACCGTAAACGACGGATCCGCGGCCCAAGAAGCAGGCATCCAAATCGGCGACGTGATTACAAAAGTCAACGACCGACCCGTCACCGAATTCCAGCAGCTCATCACGGTCGTCGGCAGCTTCAAACCCGGCAAAGTCATCGACATCGAACTTCAACGAGGCGAAAAACTTGTCAGGACCAAAGCCACGCTCAAAGTGCGCGATCTTCTGATGGATAACTGATCACATAGGCGACTGTGATTCGCGTTAGAACCCAACGCAAAACAACTTCCGCAATCAACCCGATCTCCGTCGGGCTTGTCCCGGCGGGATGACGACTGGTCAGCTACGCATTGCCAGAGCAATTACAAAGACCGAAGGCATTTCGCGTGCGATCCCCATGCCGTTTCCTCTGAGCGCTGAAAACTACCCTAGTGCTTTGTCAGGTCTTAGAATTGGGGTTGTGTGCCACTGGCTTCGCCAGTGCGGGTCGGCAATACACGACGCTCATGTACACTGGCACAGCCAGTGGCACCCCAAGATTAAGACTTGACACGGCACGAGACTCCTGCCGACTCGTCAACTGGCCACAAACGCCAGGTAGTAAAATATCCAGCCGGTGATCGTCGTTAGCGCCGTGAACACAGCGCCGGTCCAACCCAAGAAACGATGGCGGCGCGAATTTCGATTCGGTCGCGCGTTCCATCCAAACCAGCGCAGCCCCAGCACGACGGTCACCAACCATAGAATCGGTGTGGGAATCGAAAAACAAAGGTGCACCGCCAACACGCGATCAACCCAACCGCTGGCGTAAAACGGAGACGGTCCGGCGAGCTCCCGCCAATTCGTGAAGAACTGCAGTTCGATTTCAAACGCAGCCACCGTGATCACCAAGATCACGAACAAGGCCAACTGTATCCGGGAATGCAGCCGGAAGTTTCGCCGGACCTTTACCAGGTAGATACTGGCCGACATCGCCAACAACACCACAAACGTCGCCATGAAAACGACGTCCAACATAAACGATCCACGCGCCGGAAAATGCCCGCCGACAGCATCAAGGGAATCGCGAAAACGGCATTCGGTTCAATCATCGGGTGACATGGGTTAAAACTTGTTGATGCTCGCAAGCTCGAAATTGCGAAGAACGGCGAGTCTTGCCTTCGCTTTCCCCTGGTGCGCAGGAGTCTGCCCGAACGAGCCTGGCGACGGCGCGTTAATATCCGAGCAATCGAATTGACGTGTTCGATTGTGTCCAATTTCGTTCGCTGAGGGAATCAGTCCCGTGGCCTGGATGCCAACAGACGCGATGGAATGCATTTGCAACGGCGTTTCAAAGTCGCCTGAAATCGCGTAAATTCACCTGTGTCCGGTTCGAAACGAAGGGCCTCTATTCAGATGGCCTCCACCGAACCAGTCACGATTTGGCCGAGTGGCGGAATGGCAGACGCACAGGATTTAAAATCCTGTGGGAGGTTACTCCCGTGCGGGTTCGAGTCCCGCCTCGGCTACTGAGGCATCTGCAGAAGCAGTCAAAACGACGCGATTCGACTTGCCCTGATGAATCCGTTCATCTAGCTGCTCTCGCTTTCTCCTAGCGAGTTTCATGTTTGAGCAAGCGTTCGGCTTCGACCCGGCGACGTTCGACCTGTCGGTGAAGAGTCCCCGCGGCGGCGAGGAAATCGTCCACCGCACCCGTAAGCGTTCACGGGTTGTCAATGCGTCACCCACGTTTACAGGGGGTCAGGCACATTTTCGGCGGCTCATGCGACATTCTAGTTCCAATCATTGGGCCGAAAATGAGCCAGACCCCGGCTCGCGAACTGTTACACCGCACCCCGCAGGAGATCATGGACGAAATCACGACACTGGACAGCGAGAGCGCGAGGACGTGTTGCAAACAATTCGCAGGTTGTTGTGAACGATAATGGGAATGAGCGATGAATGGGACGAATGACAGTGAGGCCAACGCCCCGAGCCGCAATAGCCATGTTTCCCATGAATCCCATGATTCCCGTCACTCCGCCAGCCACCGCATGCTGTTGAACGGACATGACGTCCAACGCATCAATCGCAATCACATCTGACGGGGCGTTTACGACCTCGGATCCGGCTTTACCGTAAATGTCTGTTCCAGCGTCTGACCGTTCACCGTCAGCTTGGCTGTGAACTGCCCCGGCAACTCTACCGGCGGCCTGCTCTGACCCCCGCGGCCGCCAAAACCTCCGAACCCGCGACCGCGACGCCCATTCGGATTCCATGCGACCCGATGTAAGCCGGCTTTCGCGGAAAACACCGCGGGTGGCCGGCGCCATAGCGCCGACGTGTTTGGGATCCTGTCCGGTCGGCCCTGGCCACGCGGACCCTCCGGCCCCGCCGATGGCTCGCTCGAGAACGTCGTGAGGCTCGTGCCTTTGGAGTCAAGAATCTCAAGTGTTACAGGCTGCGGGGAATCCGCCTTCAGGTAGTAATAGAGGAGCACGCCGTCGGGTGGATTCTCCGCTTGAGCGTCGTCCTTTTGAAAAGGCGTTCCGTTGTCTCCTCCTTGATCTAACAGCACCGTGTCGGCGGGTTTGAACAGGTAGGCCTCGGCCAGCGCCGTGTTATCGTCGATTTGACGCAGTGGACTGATGTCGTCGATCACCCAGAACCCACGACCGTGGGTCGCCACGATCAAGTCGTCGCCGTAGATCTCGAAGTCGCGCACCGACGTCGGGGGGAGGTTGAGCTGCAACGGCTGCCAGTGATCGCCATCGTCGAACGAAACGAATGCGCCGCGTTCCGTGCCCGCGAACAACATTCCCCGCCGCAATGGATCTTCCTTGATGGTGTGTACGTACACGCCCGCCGGAAGTCCAACCGTGATCTGCTGCCAGGTCTTCCCACGATCCCGCGTGCGATAGATGTACGGATCAAAATCCTGAAGCTGGTGGCGATCCACGCTGGCGTACGCCGAGTCGACGTCGAAATGAGACGCCTCGATCATCGTCACCCGACTCCAGGCCACCAGCACCGGTGGCGTAACATTCTGCCACGTCTTCCCGTCGTCCGCAGTGACGTGGATGTACCCGTCGTCCGTCCCCACCCACACCAGCGGAGCTTGTAGCGGTGAGGGTGCGATGGTGTAGATGACGCCTCGCTGGTTGTTGCCTTTGTCCGCCGCGGCTGCCGCATCGAGCGTTGCCGGAACCCCGGGGTCCGGCCGCGTGAGGTCCGGACTGATCTGGGTCCACGATACGGCTGTGTCGGAGGACTTGAAAAGAAACTGATTCGCATAATACAGAGCCTGCGGATCCGCCTTCGATAGCACCAGTGGTTGCGTCCAATCCGTACGCGCATCCTCTGGCCCTTTGGGCTGCCCCGTTCCCGGTACCCTGCGGTTGAGCGCCAAGTCGTACCGCTCCCCCGCGCCGCCGTAGATGATCCCCGGGTGCAGCGGATCGCCGGCCGTATAGCCGCTCTCGCCGCCGGCCTCGATCGGTTCCCAATCGCGCATGGATATCTCGGCGAACTTGCCGTGCGAGCACACGGCCACGGCGCCGCTATCCTGCTGCGCCCCAGTTACCCAATAGGGAAATCGCGGGTCGACCGACACGTGATAGATCTGGGCCGTTGGCTGGTTGAACCACGAACTCCACGTAACGTCGGTTGGGTCCTTCGCTCGCACGTTGCGCGAGATGATGCAGCCCTGATCGCTGGCCACGATCATGCTGTTCGGGTCGTCGGGCGAGATCCACATCTGATTGTAATCATCGCCGCCGGGCGATCCGCGCAGCGGCTCCCACGTCGCGCCCCCGTCCCACGAACGCGACACCGAGACGTTCGCCACAAAGACCAAGTCGGCGTTCTCGGGGTCCACCGCAACCTGCTCGAAATACCAGCCGCGTCCCCAAAGCGCCGAATCCGACGACACCCGCCGCCAATTAGCACCACCGTCGTCCGAGCGGAAGAAGCCACCCTGTCCCGAGGCACCGCGGCCGAAACGGTTGCCCTCCGGCTCGGGGGTCGCACCCGGCTCGGGAACGAGACAATCGACCACTGCGTACACGCGCTGCGGATCGCTTGGACATACCGCGATCCCGGTTCGCCCGATCCCCTCGTTCGGCAGACCGCTAGACAGCGGTTGCCACGTGTCGCCGCCGTCAGTGGACTTGTAAATCCCGCCGCCCGGTCCGTTGGTGGGTGCGTACGTAAACCAAGGAGGCCTGCGCGTGTTCCACAGGCCGGCATACAAAACCTGAGTATTCACGGGATCGAATACTACCTCGACGGCACCCACGTCGTCCGTGCCTAACACCTTCTTCCACGACTTGCCGCCGTCCACTGATCGAAACAGTCCTCGCTCCGGATTGGACGCATACAGGTGGCCGATGGCCGCCACGAACACGATGTCGGGATTCCGAGGATGAACCGCGACCTTTCCGATGTGCTGCGTTTCCTCGAGGCCGAGATGCGTCCAGGACTGGCCCCCATCGGTCGTCTTGTACATCCCGTTGCCGTATCCCACCGAGTCGCGCAGCGTCGATTCCCCGCTTCCCACGTAAAGCACATCGGGCGCCGAGGGAGCGATGGCCATCGCCCCGATCGAGGCGACAGGCTGGCTGTCAAAGATGGGCTTCCATACGTGGCCGGCGTCAACGGTCTTCCATACCCCGCCGTTGACGTGACCGAAGTAGAACTCGTTCGGGCGTCCGGGTACCCCCGTGACCGCGTCCACCCGCCCGCCGCGGAAGGGCCCCAACATGCGCCATTGGAGGCCGGACAATAGCGCCTCCGGTTGTGGACCTACGATGCGTGGCGCCATCCTTGGCTCGTGTGGGGCGAACATCGGGGCCACCCACGGGTACCGAAGTCCCGGCACGACCACCAGAGTCACGGCGCCGATCTGGCTGCGCGCTTGAAAAAGGTGCGACGAGATAAGCCGGAAACGCGGGATGCGGGTTCGTCTATCACGGAAAAGCTCCTTGGGGTTTGGTGTCGTTGCTGCATAGGTTACCAATGCGTTGTCCACGTTTTTAGTGGGTCAGGCACATTTTCGGCGGCTTATGCGACATTCTAGTGCCAATGATTTGGCCGAAAATGAGTCAGACCCCGGCTCGCGAACTGTGACGGTCTGATTAGCTGTTTGCATAATTACGGACCCTTAACTACTTCTTTTATGCAAACTGGTGCTCAGGCTCCCGCCTGGTCACCGGATTTCGTGCAGGCTCCTGCCTGCTCTGGTCGGCCCATTGATTGCGAGGCAAACGCTAAATCACAGGTGACGGGAACCGGCGACGATGTCGAGGACCTCTTGCGTGCTGGCTTCGCGGCGGGCGGCGGCGAGTTGGCGATGGACGGACTCGGTCGAATCCTCCAGCCAGGAGCGTGCCCGTTCGGCGGCCAGCAGACGCATGCCGTGTTCCGACGCAAGCGAATCGAGCAACAGTTCGTGTAACGTCGTGTAGAGAAACTCTCGCACCGCAACCGCAGTTAGATGTTGCTGGCGTTGATACACCGTGGGTCGAACCAGCGCAGCAGTCCGGGGAGGTTGAAGCGGCAACAAGTGGGTCACCACAGGCGAAAAACGCCCTGCCCCTTCGAACCGGGCCGAGACCGTGCTCTAAGCTGCCAATCGTTCGATGCACGAAGTCATTCAAGACATCGCGCGCGAGTTTCAGTAGTGTCTCTGGCAAGCCGTCGACGCTGGCCGGCGCTGGATACCATTGTTGCGGCTGGATCTGATGCCGCGCCAAGATTGCCTTGGGCCGATGGCCGACACAATACAACGGGCCACCGCCCTGGGCTTGGTATTCCGCCAGAAAGGCTTGCACCAGCCGCGTATTGTAATCGCCGCAAAGCCCCGAATCTGAAACGACCAACAAGAACCCCGGAGGCGCCAAAATACCGACGGGATGGCTTAAGCCGATTTCGGCCAGCGCGGTTTCGATTTGTTCACGGTAGATTCGCGCGTCCGGGATCGCTTGGCGGCTGAGTCGAAAGTGATGCGCCGCAAGAGAACGCATCGCCGACACGGCTTCATTCAGTGTGCCCAACGTGTGCAACCGTCGCAGTAAATAGCGTTCTCGTTTCACGCGTGACGTTCCAGAAATCGTAGTCGCAGCCGATCGGCAAGTTTGCCCAGCACATCGCGCCACTCGTCCGACTTGACCTCTCCGGCAGAGATTTGGTTGATCAGATCCGGGTTTTCGCGGCGAGCCGTCTCGGACAATTCATCGATCATCGGCCGAACCTGTTTCGGCGGCACATCCTTCAGCCACTGCTGGTTGACGGCGGTCAGAGCGACGATTTGGTCCACCGAGTTTCGGTGAGCCAACCGAGGTTGCCGCAACAACTCTCGCAGGATGGCTCCTCGCCGTAGCGTCTCCTGCATACCCACATCCATTTCCAACCCGACTCGACTGAGCGACTCCAGCGACTCGAATCGCGACAGCAGAATTTTGAGGTTCTTGGACGCCTCGCGCATGAGGGGGCTCTGCGCGACGCTACCGATGCGCGAAACGCTACGGCCGATGTCGATCGCGGGGCGCAGATTTCGTTCAAAACGGCCGGTGTCGAGGTAGATTTGTCCGTCGGTAATCGATATCAAGTTGGTGGGAATATACGACGAGATATCTCCGTCGTTCGTTTCGATAAGGGGAATCGCCGTAACCGAACCGCCGCCACGATCCAATCGACGCGCGCTGTGCGCTCCAGCAGTTCGGCATGCACATAGAAGATATCGCCGGGATATGCCTCGCGACCCGGCGAACGTCCCAGCAGCAAGGCCAATTCGCGATACGCATCGGCGTGCTTTGTCAAATCGTCGTAGACCACCAAGGCGTGCTGGCCGCCATCGCGAAAGGACTCTGCGACCGAAGCGCCGGCGTACGGTGCCAGATACTGCAAGCCGGGAGACGCTGAGGCCTCGGCAGCAATGATCGCCGTGTTGTCGAGACACCCGGCCTGCTCCAACGTCTCGCGCAACGTGACGACGCGGGACATTGGTTGCCCCACAATCACGTAGACGCATGCGACATCTCCCCGGCGCTGAGCAGCCACCATATCGATCGCCAGCGCGGTCTTACCCACATTTCGATCTCCGATAATCAATTCGCGTTGACCGCGGCCGATCGGGATGGCGGCGTCGATCGCCATCACGCCGGTCCACAATGTCGCGTCGACCGATTTGCGATCAATGATTTCGGGGGCGGGGCGAAATAACGGCAACGACGGCTGTGGCGCCAGCGGCGGGCCCTCGTCCAAAGGATTGCCAAGCGGATCGAGCACGCGCCCCAACGTGGCAGGTCCAACTGGAATCGACGGCAACTGCTTGTCACCACGGGCGCCGTCGCCCTGACGGACTCGGTCACCATGCGACAGCAAGACGATGCCGACGCTTTCTTCAGCCAAATCGTAGGCCATCCCCAAGCTGCCCGAATCAAACCTGACCAACTCTTCGTAGCCTACGTCGTCCAATCCAACGACGTGGGCCACGTTATCGCCCACGCGACGGACGATTCCTCGAGGCTTCAGGCCCTCAACCAGGTTCAGTTGGCCGGCCGCCTGGCGGACACCCGATTCGACCACTCGCGCAGCATCAGGCATTGGCAGGTTCCTCCAGCACGATTGATTGCAATTGGGACGAGAGTGCGTGTTCGGTGAAGTTCGCCAGCCCGGCAATCGATGCGTCAACCAGTCCGCGACTGGTCGAGACGCGAACGCCGCCCAGCAACTCAGGAACGATCCGGAAGTGGGTCGATGCGGCGGCGGAACCGAGCGCGTCCTGGAGCAATTCCTTCGACCCTCCGTCGAGTTCCGTTGCTGATTCGATCGTTACTGGAGCGAGCGAGTCGGCGCCCAAAGCTCGGAGTTCCCGACACGCCGCCCGCAACAACGCCTGTTCCAGCTCAGGCCCCTTAATCTGTTGCAGCAACTGCGTCATCGCCTGTTGAGCGGCGCCTGCGACCGCGAGAGCAAGTTTGGCGGTTTGCGATTGGTCGATGTTCACGACTTCGCGTTTGTATCGATCGCGTTCACGGGCGATCTCGGCTAGCGTGTCCGCGATCTGCTGTTGAGCTTCGCGTTTCGTTTGCTCGGCGGCCTGAGTCCGCATCGCATCGAGTTCGGTCGCCAAATTCGCTCGCTGCGCATCGACTTGCTGGCGCAAGCGATCGGCCTCCGCCAATTTCTGCGCAGCCACCTCGCGAACTTGACGCGCTGCGGCCTGCTGGTTCTCAATCGCGGCCCGAACCGGCTTAAAGAACAACCAGCCCAGGGCAGCGGCCAACGCGATAAAGTTGGCGATCTCGAACACGAACGTCCAAACGCTGTCGCCCACAGAACCCTTACCTCGTCACGAATGGATTGGCAAAAATCAGAATCAAAGCGATCACCAAACAAAAGATCGCCGTCGATTCCACCATCGCAAGACTGACGAAAAGGGTCCGCGTGATCGAACCGGACTCGTCCGGCTGTCGAGCCAACGCATCCATCGCCGCCGCGCCCACTCGACTTTCGCCCAACGCCGCGCCGACGGCGCCCAGGGCCATGGTCCCGCTGGCGGTTATTATCGAGACCATCGCAATGATGGTTGATGCGCTCATCATTCCTCCCCGACGCCGATCGCGGCGCCAATAAACACAGTTGAAAGTACGGCAAAAATGTACGCCTGTAAAAGTCCGATCAGCAAGTCGAGGGCCATGAATGGAATCGGAACCAGGAATCCACCCAATACGACCAATAAACCCACGACCAGGTGCCCCGACATGATGTTGCCAAATAGTCTCATCGCCAGCGCGACGGTGCGTGAGATCTCTGAAATAAAGTGCAGTGGAAACAACAGCGGGTTCGGTGCGAAATAATGCTTGATGTAACCCCAAACGCCGCGGCTGCGAATTCCCGCAACGGGCACCGCCAGAAACACCACAATCGCCAAAGCTGAAGTCGTCGCTAGACTTCCGGTGGCGGGATGGACTCCTGGAAACTGTCCGGAAATGTTGCAGGCCGCAATGAAGATGAACAGGCTGCCGGTCAGCACGGCGACGCCCGATTCGGCTCGACCGATTATTTCACGAACGGTGCCATCCAACCACTGCACGGTAAACATCGCAACCGTCGCTGCTTTGGAATCGGGATGGCGCAGCGCAGCGACGCGAAAGAGTGCCGCCGCGATGACCAGAATGATTGACACCGCCAGCGATGAAACCATCGTCTCGGTAACCGGAACCGGACCGATTTCGAACAGCCGTGGATCACCGAAAACATGGACTTTCATGTCGGGGTTTGCCCTTCACGCGTTTCGACTCGGCGGCGAACGAGCAGCAGGATACTGAACAGGAATCCAAGCGCCCAACCTGCGGCGGCTGGAAGAATTCCACCCCAGAACGCGGCCGCAGCCAACGTCAAACCGACGATCGACAAACGCAGCATAGCCCAAAGCGGGGCGAGCAGTCCAAATCGATCCGTCGATCGCCGAATTCCCGCCGCGTGAACGACGCCCGTCGCCAATCCAAGCACCAACCAAATTGCATCGAGCCAGGTCATCCGGTTCGCCCCTTTAAAGCACGCCATGCGGTATAGCTGCCGATCATGGCGCCGGCGGTGAGCAGCATCAGCGTGAACCGAACACCCGTGCCGAACCGGCCATCCAGGTAGCGTCCAATCCAGGCACCTCCCACCGAGGCCAGTGCAATGGGCCACCCAACCATTCCGAGCACTCCAAGCGACTGCCAAAACGTGCGGTGCCCTTGTTCTCGCCGGGAATGCCGAGAGAAGTTGCGCCGCACCGCTTGACGGACGTCTTTTCGAAGTTGGCTGTCGGGATCGTCGGGCATAAATCTACTCATCCGGCTGGATCGAACGGTCACCGCTTCGCAGTTCGCGCAAGATGCTATTTTGCAGGCGGCCCAGGGTCGCTCGCGCTTCCATTTCGGCGCTCGGCTCGCGCGAGTGCCTCGTCCAGCGCCTGGGTCACGGCGTCTTCGTCCTCGCCGGTTACGGCCAGCGGCGTGAGCAAGCAAGCGGTCTTGCCATCGCAGCGAAGCAAACCTCCCAGCGTCCCGACAAACTCGAAGCCAGCCTTGTGCCGAGCCAACACGAGCCCCGGCTCGACCGCCAACACCAAAGGTTCCATTCGAGGACGGATACCGACCTGACCGGTTTCCGTGGGAACGCGAACCGAAGCCACTTCGAAATCGACGACGACTTCGCGCGGTGTTCGCACCGTCAGTTTCAGTTGTTGCGCACTCACTTGCTGCTTGCTTCGTCCAAGGCACCGATCATAAACAATGCGTCCTCGTGCATCTCGTCGCACTTACCGTCTAGGATCGCCGCCACACCATCCACCGTCTTTTCCGGATCGACCCGCGTGCCCCGGCATACCGGTAAACGACTCGGCGACGAAAAAGGGCTGCGTCATGAAATTTCTAAGCCGTCTCGCGCGGCCGACCAGTTCCCGATCCTCCGCCGACAACTCATCCATCCCCAGCATCGCAATCAAATCTCGCAGCTCTTCGTATCGCCCCAATACTCGCCGCGCTTCTTGGGACACGTCGTAGTGCCGTGCGCCGACAACCGACGGATCGAGTGCTTTGGCATTCGACTGAAGCGGGTCGACGGCGGGGTAAATCCCTTCGGCAGCGACATCGCGCGACAGCACCAACGCACTGTCCATGTGCCAAAACGCGTGGGTAATCGCTGGGTCGGAGTAATCGTCGGCAGGTACATATACGGCTTGGACCGAAACCATTCCACCGTTATGCGTAGCCGTAATTCGCTCCTCCAAAGACGCGATATCGGCGGCCAGGGTCGGTTGATAGCCCACTCGTGACGGCAACCGTCCCAACAGCCCGGAGACTTCCATCCCAGCTTGAACGTGGCGGTAGAGATTGTCGACAACGAACATGACGTCTTTATGCTGTTGGTCGCGAAAGTACTCGGCGATCGTCAACGCCGCTTGACCCACCAGGAACCGAGCGCCGGGTGGCTCTTTCATTTGCCCGAACACCATAACCGTGCGATTCATAAACCCGCGATTCGACAATTCCTGCCAAAGTTCGAGCCCCTCACGCGACCGTTCACCGATGCCGGCAAAAACCGCGACGCCATGATGTCCTTCGACCGTGTTGTGGATAAACTCGGTCAGCACCACCGTTTTTCCCACGCCCGCCCCACCGAACACGGCCACGCGTCCGCCCGAAGTGAAGGGACAAAACAGGTCGATAACCTTGATGCCGGTCGGATACATCTTGCCTCCGGAAACACGCCGGGAACTGACCGGGGGAGGCCGATTCAACGGCCAACGATCGACTTCCGCTAGTTCCGGGCCGTCATCGAGTGCTCGACCCTGCAAATCGACGACCCGCCCCAACAACGCATCGCCCACCGGAACCGTCATGGGCTGCAGATCACTGAAGACCTGGCAGTGACGCTGCAACCCTCGGGTTGAATCGACCACGATCGCTCGCACCGACGAGTTGCCAAGGTGCGAGTGCACAAACGCAGCGATCTCACCGTCGTTGGGCATGCGGATCTGAAGCCTCGATCCGATCTGCGGCACTTCGCCGTCAAAGCGAGCGTCTACCACCGTCCCGTGAACCGCCGTCACACTGCCGACTTCAAAAGTCTTTGCGGGGCCGTTACTCATAGCGATTGGCACCGCCAATCTCGCGAATTGAAACCACACCTGGTGCGCATGGCAGATCTATTACTCTTGTTCGTAAGTCCCGACAAGTTTTCCTTCGGCCAAAATGTGTCCTTGCATTTTCTGTTTCAGCGTCTCAGCGGTAGCTTGGTTGGGTGACAGATCAATTGGACGGTCCAAAGCGTAAACGGTGAAAACGTAATGGTGGGTCCCGTGACCCTTGGGTGGCAGAGGACCGCGATAACCAATGTTCTGCGTCGGCCAGGAGTTGAGCCCTTGTCGGGCCTGGATCGGCGACTGCATGTTAGAGCCTTTTGACAGGCCTTCCGGAAGCGACATTATGTCCGCCGCGATGTTGTACAACACCCAGTGATACCAGACGCCGCCCGGGGCATCTGGATCGTGCAAAATCAAAGCATATTCTTGCGTCCCTTTCGGACCCGCCGACCAGGACAATGGCGGTGAATGATCGTCGCCGTTGCCGGTGAATTCGACCGCGATCCGCGCCCGTCAGTCAGCGCCGAAGACGTAACCTTCAACGCAGTCACGGAATCGCCAGATTTTGGGTTGGCGGACGATTGCTTGGTTTGCATCGTGTTCCCTCCCCCTGTGCATCCCAGGAAAAGAATTGCGGTTAACAATCCAATGAATCGAGGCATAGAACGGCCTGTCGCAGGACTAAGGATCCAACGCAAAATAACTTCGCCCCAAATCCCCGCGCTCACGGGAGATTAGAGTGAGGGTCAAAAGAACCGGGAAGTTATTTTGCGTGAAATCCTAATCGTTAAGGGGCCTCCTGTTTGCTGGCGTCGTTCAAGTCGATGGGCGACTCCAAATCGTCGGTCAACTTTCGGGCAACGTCCATCGACCAAACTTGCTCTTCGATTTTACCATTTTTTGCGGCTGGCAGAATCTCATCGGCTTCCGCAATAGCGAATCATACACTGTAGGTCGGTCTGTCCCAGACCGACAAAGAACGCCAAGGATGAGCGTGCTACGCCAATTGTCTGTCGGTCTGGGACAGACCGACCTACGGGATTTCACATCGCGGTCGATTCGTCTGGGTCGATCGCCAGCACTTTCGCGCCCACTCCATTTCCCATCTTCAAGTCGACGATCGCGCGATTGGCTTCATCCAGCGAGTACATTTGCACTTTTGGCTTCAGCGACGCCTTCGCAGCCACTTCCAAGAACTCGCGAACGTCGGACCGCGTCACGTTGGCGACGGACTTGATCTCCTTTTCCTTCCACAAATGTCGCGGATAGTCAATTTGCAACAACTGTGATTGATCGTGCGGTTCCTTGCGTAAAGCGTTGACGATTAGCCGTCCCCCGGGCGACAAGTACTCGAGCGATTTGACGATGGGAAGCCAGGCCGGGTCGTGTCGATGATCGCGTCAAGCCGTTGCGGCGGCGGCTGGTGAAAGTCGCCGGCCCAAACGGCGCCTAACTCGATCGCAAAGTCTCGTTCATGCGCCCTGTGCGCAGAACGAAGACAGGCGTTCGCGGCCACAGGAATCGAACCATCTTTAGCACCAAATGCGCCGAGCGCCAAACCCCGACAGTCCCAGCGACTGGCCCTCCGACACGTTGGCCAGTCGCAACGACCGATAACCGATGGCGCCGGCACACAACAGCGGTGCGGCTTCGATCGCAGACAGCGAGTTCGGAATGCGATAGACGAACGCCGCGGGCGCCACCATAGCCTCCGCATACCCTCCGAATTGGTCTCGGCCTGTCGCTTGAAACTCGTCGCACAGATTCTCGCACTGCGCGTGGCATTGAGGACAATTGCAGCACGCCGAAAAAATCCACGCTACGCCGACGCGATCGCCAACCGACCATTGATCGACATCACGACCAAATTCAACAATGCGTCCCACGACTTGATGACCGGGCACCATCGGAAACTTCGCAGGCGATGCTCGACCCTCGATTTCGTCCAATTCCGTATGACAGACCCCACAAGCGGTCACGCGAATCAAAACGTCACCCTCGCCCGGCGTTGGATTTGGCAGATCGACCAGTTGCAGTGGCTGCGAATCGACTACGATCGGCCCCGTCCGTTCGAGTATCTGTGCCTTCATCGCCCGGCACCTCGCGTTAACAACGATCGATCCGGAGGCAATTTCGAGCGACTTGCGATTGGTGCCGTCATATTTGCGTGCGACTAGTTCTGTCCAGCGGTGATCTCGTCCCGCAGCTGTTCCAGATGTCGGCGAAAGTCCCCCGGGGGTTGAATGCCGACTTTGATATCAATCGCCGTGACGTCAACGTTCGGCAAATGGGCTCGAATCGAATCAATCCCAGGCTCGATGTTCGAGTAGACGACGATCAATTGTTCAAGTTTGGGAAGCGATCCAATCTGCAAAATCAACGCGGCATCCGGCACGCCCAACAGAATTACCTTTCGCAGCTTTTTACAATTTCGCAGTTCGGCCAGCGACTGATCGAACATACCACAGCCTATTTGAAGCACCTCCAGGTTCTTTAGCTTCAACAAAAAGTCGGCGCTTCGCAGGTTGACGAAGGAGTCCGGCAAATACAATTCGCGAAGATTGGTTAGGGCTCCAAGCGACGTTAGGTTGACCATTTTGGAATTGAGACGACCGCGCCGGTCAAGTTGCGTTGGAATCCACGCCGGATCGAGACTCAGCGCCTCCAGATCGGCGAGTTGTCCGGCTTGCACCAGGAACTGAGTCAACTCGAAGGGAATGTATAGCTTGAGAATCTTTGAACCATCCGCCGACAGTTGATACGCCCATCGATTGGATTTGCTCAGCTTGGTCAAATCGCCCTGAAACCGGTCAAGTCCCGGAATGGCGTAGTCGGCGATCATGCAATGCCCGGCAAAAAACAAGCGATTACGCCCTGGATCAGACAATGTCTTGGCCGTTTCGTTGGCGTTGGCAAACCAGCCGCTTTGCCAGACGTTGATTCCAAATCGGTCATCACGAGCCGCCAAGATGGCTGCCAGTCGGGCAAACTGCTGTTCGGCGGGCCCCACGATCAACTCCACATTCCCATTGGTTGAAAGCTTTAGCAAACAATTCGCAGTCTGGGGTGCAATCGTCCCGCAAATGGTTAACTGCAGATCCCGAGCGGATTCAATGCGATCGACGGATTCGAGGAAGTTGCAAATCGAATTTGGCGAACAATTATCAAAAGTCAACGAGTAGAGAGGCAACTTGACTCGGCCAGTATTGGCCACCGCAAGTGGCGGAATACGACACCCCTGAAACGATACCCATTCGAGTTCGTGAGGCATGACAATCGACTCCAACTGCTCCGGCGACAAAGTACAATTCCGGACGATCAATTGTGTTGTGTGCCGCGGCAAAAAGCTGAAGTCGATTTGGGGAGTGCTTCTCGCAACAAGATCGAACATGTCCGCGGACAGTCCGCCAACGGCCGCAATGCATCGGCCGGCGTTTTTGCAACGAATTCCAGCGATAGTTGCAATCGATTGTGGACGTCGTCCTCGCTGTGGTTTTGAATCGTCATTCCTGCCATTTTTTGTCCTAGCAGTCGCCAACTCCATTTCGACTCGACGGCGACCGGTGAAAGCACCGTAGAATAGGCCAGGATTGCAACCGCCAACAGCGCTAACGGCAACCCAAACTCCAGCGCGGATCGTTTCGATGTCGGCAGGCGCGGTCCTACTAGCCCTTCGTCGCGTGGCCATAACAGCAGCAATAGGACAAAACCCGCGGTCACGTAAACCGACAAAGACTGAGGATCCGAAAACAATGGGAAGTTCAGCATGTCGACGAACAACGATCCAAGCATCGTGACGCCCCACATGTATCCCACACCGTCCAGCAACGCCAACGCAGGATGCGGAACCCGCGTCACGATGATCACCGGAGCGACATGGATTGCCGGGATCAGCAGCCATAATGTCGCGAGAATCGTCTCCCCAGGCGATAGCGGGTTTCGCAAGAATCCCGTGGCCAACAAACCGTCGCGGAACAAGACAACTCCCGACAACACAATGGCCATGGCAATCAGCACTCGCGTCTTCGTTGTGGCAAATCGACGAGTGACTCGGACAATGGCATCCACGGACTTCCCCGCGTAAAAGGAAATCGCTCCCGTACAAACAAACAACCCGGCGAGCGCCAACAGCCAAGACGGAGAAACGACAGTCTTCAAACCAGTGGCCTGGATACGCGTGAACGAACTCGACCAAACTCCCAGCTTGATCGCGGTGATCGACAGCGCCGCCAAGGCTGCCGGCAAGTCCGCCAATGGCCATGCCGCGAACCAACCGCGGCTGACCCGGTTGAAATGCCACAGCGGCGATCGTCAGACCGAAGGCGGCAAAGACGCTCAGCCACGGTTGCCGCCAGACGTCCGCGAAGAAGAAGTCACTCTGGGTCGAGAGTTGGCCTGCAACGACGACAGCCACCAAGACCCACCCGCAAACAGCCCACAACACTCGCACCGGATATCGCGGAATCAGTTGCAACCATTTCACGACGAGACCTTTTTCCACGGTCTGCTAGGATTCCGCGACGGCGCCACGATATCCATCGTGGAGATCAGCCCAATCAATTTTCCATCGTCGTCGGTCACGGCCAAACGATGGACGCGATTGGGCACCATGTCGGCCGCGGCCTGGGTGAGTGTGGTTTCCATGCCGACGGTAAGCGGAACATGTGTCATCAGCTCGCGGACCGATTGATTGGAAAACCCCGTCCGCTCGAAATGTTCGATCAGCAACTGGTGGTCGAGTCCTTCGGCCTGGTTCAGTGCCTCAAGTTCGCCGCCAAACTGGAGTGCCAATTGCAGAAAGTGATTTTCGCCTCTTTCGGCATGAGTTGCAATCGGTTGCGATGAGTGATTGAGGGGGTAATTGCTGTCGGTCAAGCAGTCTCTGACCGACGAACAATGGCTAACGATGTAGCCGGTCTTTGTCAAACTTGCCAATTACGCGACAAGTACCGTGAGACTTGATGTTACATCCCGAATTTCGTCGAGGTGACACATCCGATATTGTCGAAAGGTCGCTCGTTTAGTTGGCAAACCCGAATTCCACCGGAACGGGTCCGGTGGACGGGTCGACGGAAACTTGGTAGGGCGTCCAAGCAACGTACGATCGACGGGTGCCGCCAACACCAATACCAAAAGACCAATCGAGGTGCAAAGGCGGGACGTCATTTTGCGTGGGATCCGAAAACGACGACAGCCCACAGACCGAACGATGGTACGGTTGTTGGTCGTGCTCACTTTTCCTATTCGATTCGCGGATTGGCGGCAGAATTATTTTGCCTTAGCCAGGACTTTTGCCATTTGCGCGGCGTCGTAGGCGACCATGGTCTCCGTTTGCACATTACCTTTCGCGGCCAATGACAACATCGCTGCTGACGCTGACTCGACATCGCCAGCTTCAAACAAAATGATGCCGTCATGGTGGCCCTGGGTCCACAGTATCTCTTGGACGTGGACGCCCAACGCCTTGGCCGACTTCTCAAAGTCCTTCGCTCGTTTCGTTGTCAGATTGATCTTGGAACTGCCTTGACTGGTAAACCGGATAAGCGTGACGAATCGCATAACGACACCTCTTAGGAATTAACGAACTGCGGAAAAATAGTGCAACTCAATGCAAGGCGCGAGATACTTCGGCAACTCGGTTTCACACTTGCAAAGATCGGTCGAAAGGTATTTCTTGTTCGAATCGGGAAAAAGTGTGACCACGACGGATTCCGGTCCTAGTCGTTGTTGAAGTTTGATCGCACCCAACAAATTCGCTCCCGATGAAATTCCCACGGCCAGGCCAAGCGTTCGACTCAGCTTTTGAGCCATGATGATCGCATCGCCGTCCCAAATGTCAACAATTTCATCCAGTTCTGCCAGGTGGATGATCTGCGGCACGAACTCATCCGAAATCCCCTGAATGCGGTGGCAGCCGACGCGCAATCCGGTCTTGAGCGTCGGAGAATTCGCTGGCTCGAGCGGGTGAATCGACACACCAGGCCAACTCTTGCGCAGGCATTGTCCGATTCCCATCACCGAACCGCCAGTCCCCACACCGGCCACGAACGCGTCGGGTTCGACGCCAAACATGCAAAGCTGCCTTTCGATTTCAGGACCGGTGAACAATCGGTGAGCCTCAACGTTTTCGGTGTTTTGGAACTGGCTCGGCAAGAAGACTCGATCGGATTGACTCGCGTGCGCGGCCGCCATTTGAACCGCACCGCAGAATCCTCCTTCTTCCTTAGAAACCGGAACGACGTCGGCTCCAAAACTGCGAATCAAGTCGCCACGCTCATGACTCATCCAGTTTGGCATGAAGATGGTAACCGGATGACCCAACGCGGCGCCGATGGCGGCAAACGATATGCCCGTGTTTCCGCTGCTGGCCTCCACGATTCGGTCGCCCTGCCGCAAGACTCCCGAATGATACGCGGAACGAATAATGTGAATCGCCATGCGATCCTTGATGCTGCCGGTCATATTCTCCGATTCGTATTTGGCAAAGACTCGGCCATTCACGCCCCGTAAGGAATATCGCAATTCCAACAATGGCGTGTTGCCAATCAAGGTATCGATCGCGGCCATGCGCCGGCAAAGCTCGATGTCATCTTGCATATTTACTTAGCTCCGCATCGCGCTGTTCGATCTCCGCTTCGGATTCGCGCCGGACCTGTTGCCGGATTTTTGCACGATGGGCCATGAAGTCGGGCGGCGGCTGAATGCCATCGGGCGGCTCCACGATCTGGACGCTGACGTTAGGGAGTGTGTTTTTGATCTGTTCGACCCGACCCGGAGCGTCGACAAGAAAATGCTCGCGATCGACAATCACCAATTGACGCAACTCGTGGAGTTCGGCCAGTTGGTTCAGCAACGCTGTCGATGGTTTCCCATACAAGTTCAACCGCTTTAGCTCGGCACAGGTTGCGAGATTGAGTCGCGATCGATCGGCCATTTCAGCGGAGATTTGCAACACCTCCAAATGCGGCATGCTTTTGAAAAAGTCTCCAGTTCCCGCAGTCCTCACCGACGGCAAATATAACTCTCGCAATTCGGTCAGGCTATTCAACGGCGCCAGCGACAAACGATTCAGTTGATTGGCCGCTGTCGTCGAAATCAGAAACGGATCAATCCATTCGGGCTCGAGGCTCAACGCTTTCAGGCGAGGCATGTCGTACAATTGCGGAACGTAGGTTTCGAGTAGTGCCGGCAGAAACAGTTTGTCGACCTCGCCCGACTGCTCGTCGATCGAATACGCCCATCCCATTTCGCGGGCTGTTTCGTCAGTCAGGTGCTTGAGCCGCTCCTCGGTTTGTGGGTTGAGTTTGACGTTCTCAAGATCGAGCGCTCGAGCGAACTTGGCCACAAATAATCCGCGGTAGACTTTTGGGTTCAGTGGATTGTTCAATTCGCGAAGCCATTTGCCGTCGTTCATCAATGTCAATTCGGCGTGGGAAGCCAAGTAGCAATCCTCGGCGATTTTGTTCCCGGCATAAACGGTCAGATCAACCGTTTGGGCCAATGCAACAACGGCGTCGAAGTCGGCTTTCGAGTTTCTAGCGCCCAAATAAAGCGATAAGGAATTGGTTTGTTCGGAAAACCGGACTGCGTGCAGGAAGCTTGCAATCGTTCCCGAACGGTTCGAATAGATTGCCAACATTGTTAACGAAGCTGGGACGTCGATTGGTTCGGGATCGCGGTCCGCAAGAAACTCACGAAGACTCAATTGTTGGAGGGCGGAATTCGTAAAAAACGATCGAAGTTGCTGGCTGGTAATATGATCGATCGACAGTATTGTCGCGCTATCTGGCAATTGAATCGCATGAATTTGGTCGTTCAAATCGCTCATGGTCAGCCGGCCGACACTGCCAATCGCATTCAGGGGGGATAGATCGCAAACCCCTGTCGCTCCTCCGACGCGCAGATAGACGTTGCCAGCGCGGATCGGCTCGCGTTCCAACAAAATGCCCTTTGATCCGAGCAGCCTCGCCGCTCGGGCTAACTTCCAGCTTGTGCGTCCGTTACCCAACAAGAAATATGGATCGACGAAAACATGAATGCCGATTAATCCGACAACCAGCACCGAAGCCGCCAGTGACCCCATCCCCGGTCGAAATCGCTCGCACGGTCGCAGCGACATGGACTCTTGGACCGATTCAGTACCACAGCGATCTACCACCGAGCTCGTCGGTCGCCGCAACCAAATGGCTGTCAGACCGTTGACCACGACGAACACCGCGACCGGAACCGGCCATCGAACAAAGGGCCAAACCAACACCAGGGTCGCTGAAAAAGCCAACCAGGTCGCCGCCGCCAAAAGCACGATGCCAACAATGCGTCGCCAAACGCTCCGGCAACCATCTGCCACCATCTCGGGACCAATCGAACAGCACAACACGCCGCCGACCGACACCAGAACTGAAAGCCACGTTTTGTCGGTATACACGCTCAATGAAACGTTGAACTGCTGGGCGATATCGCGTGTCCAAACGGCCAGCGCGAGCAGCAGTCCAATGCCAAGCAACCAATGCAAACGGCGCACGCGGTATCTTGAGGCGAGCTTTCGGACGAGTTCAAACAGGCGCTGAATCGCTTGCTGTGCCGCGGCGATGACGAAAAAGCCGATCACGAAAGCCATCATCCATTGTCGCGAAATCGCTAATTCACCGCGGGATCCCACCGCCGACGTTGCCCACATTCCGACGGCTTGCGCTTGCCAATAACCGATTAACAGCGTGAGGCCCAGCCCCGTTGCCAGAAGTCCTCTGGCCCATGAGGGTCGATTCAAGCTGCCGGCTTGCGCCGCTGCGGCGCACAAAAAACCAACAAAGCTCGCTGCCGCCATCGATGCGTATACGGGAATCCAATAGTTTCCATTACTGAGCCAATAAAACTGGATGCCCAGGGTCGCGGCAAATGTCGACGCAATCCACACCGCAATCAAACAAACAACGCGATCGGCATACGTCAACCGCAATCTCACGAGGATGCGTTTCATGTGGACCTTCGGGAAATCCTCGCCAGCGGTCATTCGTCGCGCGGGTCGTATCCAACCGTCACGTGGACGCGGTTCGGCAGCTCGGATTCGAGTTCCTCTTTGATTCCAGAAATGTAGTCATCGTCATAAGGTCTTCGGGCGATGATGTTCAGTTCATGGAGCGACGGCAACTGTTGGAGAAGCTTCATCAGATGAGGATTCAGGAAATCGACGTCACTCACAAAGTTCCTGGAATTGCAATGAATTGTCAACGACGTCAACTGGCGACAAGCCGAAAAGGCGTCCGGATGGTGCTCGAACCAGAATTCGGTCACATCGACAACACGCAGTTGCTTGAACTTCGGTAACGGACCCGTTGGATCAATATCATCGCAACGAAGTTCCAAGAGATTTGGGAACGATGTCAGAGATCGCAAGTTCATCATCGCATGTCGCGGATTGCTGAAAATGGGACCATACCATTGGCCGGCGGGTTGTAGCCAGTTTGGAGTTAGAATCGAATCACTTGGATCCTGGTCCAGCGATAGAATGGTCGAGATCGTATTTTCGACGTGCGAACCGTTTGGTTTCGTGACGGATTCAACCCGTCGGACTTGCAAACTCAACTTCCTTGTTTGCGGAGTGGGACCGATTAGGCCGATGATATCCGACGATCGATTCCATGTTGTGGTCGCAATGGTCAACGGTCGCATGGAACCAATGGGACACGTGAATGGTGTCCCACTTTCAATTCTGACATTCCACAAATGCAATAGTTCTAAGTTTGGAAGTGCGAGTAACGATGCGGCCTGGCGTCCCGATAGGTTGCCGTCGATGAGGACGACTTCGGAGGTTGATGCGGGCAAAAATGAGAGGTCGATATTCGGGTTAATGTTTTCAAGGGCGATACCCAACTCACTCATCGCCTGCGGCAGCGCCGAAGAAAGTCCACTTGGGTGGAGTCTCCTACGACGGCATCCAGCAGCAAGTCGTCTTTCATGTCGCGGATGTTCCCCGTCCCCAATTCCCGAGACAACTTGGCGAATTCCCAATCCGGCCTCCATTGTCCGCTGGAGCCCCATGGGCTTTCTTCGGGCAATATCCAAAAGACATCGTAGCGAGTGACGAAGATCAGACTGGCGATCAATGCCGCCGATGGAAAGACGATCCATAAAGAAGGTACCGGACTGAATGCATTTGGCTGACCGCATTCTGCGCGTTGGCGCGGCGATCAGATGTGTGGCCAAAAACGTTACCGCATAAGCTGCTAGGGCCACCGTTGGATGGCTGTTCTGATTTAAAAACTTCACGATCGAATCCGCAGCGACGACAAAAAAAGCAAAGTAGAGTAGTTCGGCCAACAAACGTTCCCAAAATTGTTGGAGACGATTGAACAATACGCCGGGAGCCAGAATTCCGAAGACGCCGAATCCAACCAACGTCCACATAATCCCGCCTTGCCGGGCCCACTGTTGCCGACCGAAATAATCGGTGGCGACGTTCCTGTTGAGGATGTCGGCAATGACGTACGCGATGGCCAACAGGACTGCGGCAGTCACCAAGAACCAGATGCGCCCCATCCCCCGTTGCACGCAATAGGTGTGAACCCGGTCGACGATCCAGTCGGCCAGCCAGACCAACGCAGCGATTGTGACGAATACTTGAACAAGGAATATCAGCCAGAAGAAAGTTGGGGCGGCGGGATCGACCGAGAACGCGTCGAGTGAAGCGCTCGGTCGCCAGATGCCGTCAAGCCGGGACTCCCAAAACGTCGCACCGACAAACAACAATCCGCCCATTGACAGAATGAATCGCCGCCAATGCGATCCACGTCGATCTCCGGTCGACGCGGCGGCGGCAAAGAACAGCCCACCGGCAATCGGCAAAGCATATGTGTCGAGAGGAACGTTCTTCACGCGAAATGAAAGGTAATACAGAATCCCGGACAGTGCCATCAGGCACGCAATGACGACAAAACGATCGACTCGTCGAGGCAGTAAGAACCGCAGCCCACGCCAACGATTCGGAGGTCGAATTGTTGTCATAATTACATGAATCCAATTTGAATCGACGCCTGCGCATGTCGCTGCTTGTCACTTAGGATCGGACGCAAAATAACTTCGCGGTTTTGTCGACCCTCTCCTTAAGCCTCTCCCGTAAGGGCGAGGATTTACGGCGAAGTTATTTTGCGTGCGATCCTTAGACACAACCGACTTCATTTTCGGAAGGCGACATGCACGTTGCAAGTCACAGGCGTCCGCGCAAGTGGGGTCGTTCTTTGTGCGACGTTCATCTATGGTTGTCGTTTGTCGGGCAGGGATTGCCGGAACTACAGCAAATGGCCCGACTGCGGACTCCTGCCTCCTTAGGATCGCACGCAAAATAACTTCGCGGTTTTGTCGACCCTCTCCTTAGCCTCTCCCGGAAGGGCGAGGATTTACGGCGAAGTTATTTTGCGTCCGATCCTTATTACTCGCGCAAGCAAATTCGATGTTTTGAGATTTGGAGCCTATGAACAGAATCAACACATTCTCGGCGATGGTGGTCGCAAAAAATGGCGATCGCGTTTGCGCCAGTGGAAATCCATACAGCTTGATGATCTACCGCCCGGCCAAGTGCTGGTAGAGGTCCAATATTCGTCGCTGAACTACAAAGACGCGTTGGCGGCGACCGGGCATCCGGGCGTGGCACGAAAGTTTCCAATGGTCCCAGGGATCGATGCGGTCGGCAAAATCGTGGCGAGCGAATCATCTGACTGGACGATCGGGCAAGCGGTGCTGATCGCCAATGCAAAGTTCGGCACTGAAGTCTGGGGTGGTTACAGCGGATTCGCACGAGTTCCATCGGAATGGCTGCTGCCTCTGCCGGACGAGTTGTCGCCGCAAGACGCGATGGCTATTGGTACGGCTGGTTTCACAGCGGCTCAGTGCGTTGAAACGCTGCAGCGTCACGGCGTCCAGCCTGACTCCGGCGAGGTCGTTGTTTCGGCGCAACCGGCGGCGTGGGTTGTCTCGCGGTCACGTTATTGGGTCAACTGGGTTACTCGGTCGTGGCGTCGACGGGGAAACAGGAACAAGCTGCCTGGTTGCGTGAGTTGGGTGTCTCCCGCGTCATCTCTCGAGAAGAACTCAACGACGACAGCGAGCGACCCATGCTGTCTGGGATTTGGTCCGGCGCCGTCGACACGGTTGGTGGAAATACTTTGGCGACAATTGTCCGGCAATCGTGCACGGGCGGCTGCGTCACCGCCTGCGGTGTGGTGGGCGGCAGTGATCTATCGTTGACCGTGTACCCGTTCATCCTGCGCGGCGTCAGTCTGTGCGGCATCGATTCCGCTTCGATATCTCAACAGCGGCGGCGGGAAATCTGGAATCGGCTGGCCCATGATTGGCATCCGAAACACTTGAATGTGATTGGCTCGGTGGTCGGCCGCAATGAATTGGATGCCAAGATCAACGAGATTCTGGCTGGCAAAATCAAGGGCCGAGTCGTGGTCGACTTGTCGAAATAACATTGACGTTCTGCGCAGCTGGCTGGAATCAATCCACCGATCGCGAGTTCGTCGTGGGCCATCGACTCGTTCGATAGTCCCCGAACTCCGTTCCCTCTGTTCCCTCCTGTTCAACCGATTCCGGTGGGCCGTTTCGAACTACAACCAAAAACGCACGTCCCGGAACAAATCCAGATCCGGAATGAACAGGAGTCAACAGAGGGAACAGAGCAGAGATTCAGTTAGCCGCATCCTTCGTCATCGCTTGTCGGTCAGGGACTGACCGACCTACAGCAAAAAGGGACTGCCCGATCTACAGCAAATCAGCCACCGATTCGCGAGACTTGACCGTTGTCGTCCAACGCATAGACTAGTCTGCTGCGAAGCAGTCCGCGGGCGTGGCGGAATTGGCAGACGCGCATGGTTGAGGGCCATGTTCTTGTAAAAGAGTGGAGGTTCGAGCCCTCTCGCCCGCACTCGAGACAGATCGTGACGCAGGTCGTGCAATAGTTGAGGAGCCTTGAGTCGTTTAGCTTCGCAGGCAAATAACTTTGCTCAAGTGCACTTTCAGTACTTGATTTTGGCGTGCCACTGGCTATGCCAGTGTACATGAGCGTCGTGTATTGCCGACCCGCACTGGCGAAGCCAGTGGCACGCAACCCCAATTCTAAGACCTGACAAAGCACTAGTACCAATCATTGGGCCGAAAATGAGCCAGACCCCGGCTCGTGAACGGTTAGGGTCTGGTACGCAGGATAGAACGCGCAGGACGCATTGTGGTGGGCTCATAACAGGAAAACATCATGTTCGAAATCCAGCGAAAGAATTGGTGGGGCGGCCGACGGGCATCGCCAACATTTTTCCGATCCGCGCGGTTCGCGGTATTTCACGTTCGCCGTCCGCTTAAGAGAACGATTGTTTTGACTGCGCTGCTTGTTTGCGTATGTGCGACAACGGGGCCGGGAAGCCCTCATTTGTTGGCCCAAGAGCAGCGGTCGGCAAGCGACACAGGCATTCGCATTTCGGTGGAGAAGACGAAGGCGGTAGTAACGACAGGCGGCGACTTGTTCGCCGAGTATGACTTTGCTTCGTATTCCAAGCCGATTTTGTATCCGTTGATGGCGCCCGGCCAGGTCAATATCACTCGGAACTGGCCGATGCGAGATGACGTCGTTGGAGAAGCGCACGATCACCCGCATCACAAATCGCTTTGGTTTGCACACGGCGACGTCAACGGGCTGGATTTTTGGAGTGAGAAGGCGCGTATCGAAAACGATTCTGTCGAGCGCATCGACGACGTCAATGCCGCAGATTGGGCAGGAATCGTCGCTCACAATCGGTGGATGGGAAAGGACGGGCCGGTTTGTCGCGAAGTCGGCACGCTTCGGTTCAAGGCAACAGCCGATCAACGCTTCGTCGACTGCGATTACGTCTTGACCGGCGACCGAGACGTCACGTTCGGCGACACGAAGGAGGGAACATTTGCTTTGCGAACAAATCCGGCCCTTAATCTAACCAAGTCTAGTGACGAGGCACCGCCAGCCGGGCATGCCGAAAACAGCGAGGGGCTGCATGACAAAGAATTATGGGGCCAGCGGGCGAAATGGGTTAGTTATTTTGGCAAGATCGACGAGCAGGACTTTGGCATCGCGATATTCGATCATCCAAGCAATCTTCGCCATCCGACGACCTGGCACGCACGCGATTACGGTCTGGTTGCCGCGAATCCGTTCGGATTACACGAGTTTCAAGGGGAGCCGGCCGGGAGCGGGCGATTTGTGCTGAAGCCGGGGGAAAAACTGCATCTCCGATATCAGTTGGTGATTTTCCGGGGGAAATTTGACCGGGCTCAAGTCGAGGCTTGGTTTGACGAATTCGCCCGGTAATTGGGATCGTCGCAGGTAGGTTGCTTTGCGGCGAGAGCCTGGAAGCACAGCTCGCAGAGTGGCGTCACTTGCTATCGATCGGCCAGTTTCGGCCCGACAAATGAGGATCGCACGCAAAATAGCTTCCCGGTTTTTTGACTCTCTCCTTAACCCCCTAAAAACGTGGGCAACGCATTGGCAACCCGTGAACGCTTATCGTCCCATATGAAACGCTTATCGTCCCATGTGAAATGACCCCACAACGAAGACTCAAAGTACTTTTGGTCAAAATTTCTTGCGAAAAGCTGTTTTTCCTGTCGGCCGAAACCCAAGTTCTGTATTTTATTGCGGCGGACTTCATCAATCAAAAAACGTTTGCGTGTCAATGCAAAAGCAGGGATGGAGCCGCCATTTTTGTTGAGTCACACCCGATAGTGGGGTGTCGCGGTGGATAGTGGGGGGTCGCTGTGCATAGTGCGACCACGCTGCGACACGCGAGGAATTTGCAGCGCGGTGTGATCTGGAGACCGCGGCGAGGGTCACGCCGCAACGCGATCTGCCTTCGGTAAGGCCTTCGGCACAGGTTGATATCGTGATTCAGCCGAAGGGACTCGTCGGGGTTTTTTAAGCGATTCCGCTTGAGGGACGTGAAATCCGCAAGTTGCCCAATCTTCGGCGAAGTCGGTGAGTTGATTGATCAAGCGTTCGATGTGTGCGCGATAATCTTCCATCTGCGATCGATTGAGTCTTGTGGGCAAAGAGATTTTGGGGCCCGTTACAATTCTCGCTCTGGAAAACGGCCAACCCATGGCAAACCGGTCCCAGGTGTTGGCCCGCCACGGACGATGGTAACCAATGCCGACTGGCACGATCGGCATTTTGAACATGGATGCCAGAAAGACGGGTCCCATCGCCATTTGGCGGCGAGGCCCGCGTGGACCGTCCGGCGTAATCCCGAGGCTTTGAGTTTTGCAGATTCGCCGCAATTCCCGGATCGCTCGCGTTCCGCCGCGACGAGTACTCCCTCGGACGACCGAGAACCCTAGGCGTTCAGCTGTTTGGTTGAGCCATTCGGCATCCCGATGTTGGCTGACCAGCATAGTGATTGGACAATGCGACCAGTGGCCGACCGCCAGGCGCAAGATACTCGTGCCAAAAGACGTAGATGCACGGTTCGAAGTACTCGCTCTGGCGTGGGTCGATCGAACGGTCATAATAGGCGATCTGAACATCGAGCAGTTCGATCGCGCAACGCAACACCCATGCGCAGCCGACGCCACCCCAGCGTTGATACCACGGTACTTTGCGAAATTCTCCGTCGATGGGCATTGGCTGATGGGGAGATTGGGGTCACAGTACCTGGCAAGACCAATCGAAGAGAATCGGCGCACGACGAGCGCTTCAGCACCTCTCGTTGCCAGAGTCGCCAGACGTTACCCGGAGCGGGAGTTTGAGCCAATGCCAAGTCTCATGCGATTGACAGCACAGCTTGGTAGCACAAACTGCCATCAAAAACGCTCGGCGAAGGTCGCCCAACCAACGAGACCCGAAAGCCTCTGTTGATGGAACACAAAATCATAGAGTGGCTGCAGCAGAGATTCCCAGCCAAGCCACCGGTCTGCCTCGGGATTGGTGACGATGCGGCAGTGATGCGAACCGATGCTCAAAGGATCGTGGTCACCACGGATGCGATTATCGATCAAGTTCACTTTGATTCCACCCACGACAGTTGGGAACAAATCGGCCACAAGGCGATCGGCGTCAACCTCAGCGACATCGCGGCAATGGGTGCCCGTGCCATTGCCGTGGTAGTGACGCTGGCGCTGCCAAATTCAACTTCGCTGAACGACGTCAAGTCGTTATACGCTGGGATGAAGCGATTGTGCGATCGTTTTGGCGTGCAAATCGCAGGCGGCGATACGAATTTCACGCAGGCCGTATTGATGGTCAGCGTTACGGCGATTGGTCAATTGGAAGATGGCGATCAACCTTGGCTGCGGAGAGCGCGCCCGAGTGGGAGACTCGATTTTGGTTTCAGGGGCCTTGGGGGGCAGCATCCTCGGCCACCACCTTTCGTTTGAGCCGCGATGCGACTTGGCGAATCACGTGGCGGCAGAGTATTTCGTTCACGCGGCAACGGATATCAGCGACGGTCTGGTGATCGACCTGGCGTCGATTTGTCGAGGCAGCGGAGTCGGGGCCGAACTCGAATTCAATCGGATTCCGATCGCCGATGCGGCACGTATGGCGACCGGTTCAGCGTCGGATCCGTTGCAGCGCCGCCCTGTATGACGGTGAAGATTTCGAATTGATCATCGTCAGTCCGCCGGAGCAGGCAGCGCGGATCATTGCCGATTTCAATTTGCCCGCACGATTGACCGAAATCGGAACCATCATCCAGGGATCAAAAATCGTTGGGCGGGACGACGACGGCAAGTTGACTGAATTAGCGATTCGCGGATTCGAACATGGAGCCGATCGATGAGTTCGGCTGAGGTCTTCGACACCCGCGGCGAAGACGAAACCAGAGAATTGGGCTCGCGATTGGGGCGGCAGTTGCACGGCGGCCAGTGTTTGGCGTTGATCGGAGACTTGGGGAGCGGCAAGACGCGATTCGTTCAAGGGTTGGCGGCGGGACTTGGTATCGACCCGGCGGACGTTTCTAGTCCGACCTTTGTGCTATGCCACATTTACGAGGGACGTCTGCGACTGTACCACGTCGATGCGTATCGATTAAAAGACCGCGAGGAGTTTGAAAACTTAGGCGTGCTGGAGTCGCTCGATGAAGGAGCGATCGTCGTCATCGAATGGGCGGACAAAGTCGCCGCCGCTTTGCCTGACGAGCGCATCGATGTTCATTTCATAGAAACCGGTGAGCAAACTCGGCAAATCACGATCCGGCAACAGTCGTCGACGAAGGCACTTTGAATTCGAGCCGAACACACGCCCCCCGAAGTCACAAGACAACCAACCTCACTCGCGATCCAACGCCCGTCGGATTTCCTTCCGGTATTTTCCTCAAGTCGTTCGTCGTTGCACGACCTGTAATGATTTCCAGTCCCGATTCGGACTTGCGTTTACATGAAAGCGATGAAAGCGCACCAAACTTGGAATACGTTGCCCCGACTCAAAACCTTGACGGACGCAAATCTGGCGTGCGTCTTCGCCGCGTCGATCACCGAAACGAGTTGCCGGAGACCAAGAACTGAAATCGGCCATTGCCATCACGCTCAATGAACAGTTCGTCTCGACCATACAGCCCACATTGGTAGACGTATCCGCCATCGCGCATTCCGATAAATGTCAAACGAACGCCCAAATCGGCAGCCTCTTCCCGGTTGGGCGTCCGATGGTTATCGCGGCAAAAGTCGGTAAACGCTGAGGCAAGGTAACATGCTTCGCGAACATCGCCGCGGCCTACCATGAGCGCACCAAGGTAGTTAAACCATCCCCAGCAAGAAACGACGACGAGAATTGCAATCACGAGGAAACATAGGAGATGTCGTTTCATTTTCGATCCCTCGGCCAAACGCAGCAAAACACCGTGAAGCACGTCAACATGGTCTAGCAGACCGTTGAATAAGGTCTTGTCATCCCCGCGAAGGCGGGGATCCAACATTGCGAGAGTTGATTTCCGCCGGATTCCCGCCTTCGCGGGAATGACATTCTGTATACGTGTTCAGACGAGTCATTTTTCAACGGACTGCTAGTTCCGTTTCAAGTTTTAATTTTGGGGTGCCACTGGCTGTGCCAGTGTACATGAGCGTCGTGTATTGCCGACCCGCACTGGCGAAGCCAGTGGCACACAACCCCAATTCTAAGACCTGGCAAAGCACTAGCCGACTAAGTGCAACAAATGACTACGCTTGATCCGCCGCCATGACCCAGGAGATGACGTCCGACTTCGGAAGGGGCGCGACGCCAAGTTGGCGAAGCATGTTGAGCATTTGAGCGCGGTGGTGCATACCGTGAGTGGTGATATGCGTGAGAACGGCGCCGCGCGCCAGCCTGTAGCTCTTTCCGCCCCGCTCGCCGCTGACCACTTCGTCCGGTGAGTGCGTCGTTGCCGATTTCATCATGTCGTCGGAAAACTCGCTCAACAGCGTTTCCATCTCGTCCAACGTGTGCGGGGTCTCTTCAAGCCGAACCGTGATGGGGCACTCCGCCAGGAAGTTGCCCAGCGAGCTGCATCGCGCCGAGGATGTGATTGAGCGAATCGTGCAGACTGCCGCAGCCGATTTCAAAGCGTTGATGAAATTGATCCGAACCCAGAAGACGACACGCAGCGATCATTTGTGCGGTCGCCCATTGGTTATGTTTCAACAGAATCTTTATCGGATCGCCGGTGGGCATGTCTATTCTCCGTTGGATGGATGGGCGGCCGTCGGTTTCTTGATCGGTTGCAACGGGCTGTGGGCCAGGCGAAACGAGTGTTGGCAATCGGCAAAGCTAACTTTCGCGACCTTCTTGTTGCCCGCTCCGCTGAGCGATTGTATGACGCCGGCGCCGTACTCGGGATGTTCAACCAGCATGCCGGCGTGAAACACTTCGACTGGCAGGCGAATGCGGGGCCCTGCAAGCGGCTTTGAATCGCCGTGCAACATCTGGGCCGCGGTCATGAGTTTGGGTTGACTGCTGAGTTCAGAGGGCGAGCGCGATTCCTTGACGGTTGACGGTCTGCTGGTGTGAAACGCCCCGCTGGACTCGCGGAATTGTCCCGAATCCCAATCGAAATCGTCGTTGTCGTGGTCGTCGGCGTCAGACTCGTCGCTGCCGTAAAATTCGTAGCTGGTCGATCCGAAAACCGCCATTTCTTCGCGCGGAAGCTCCATCAGGAAGCGACTGGCGATGGTTGGCCACATCTCGCCGCGTCGGACGCGATGAACGACCCGGCTCAATTGAAGCTCCTCTTGGGTTCGCGTGATGCCGACGAAGAGCAGCCGCCGTTCTTCTTCGATTTCGGCGTCGCTATGTTTGCTTCGCTCGTGGGGCAACAAACCGTCCTCCAGGCCGACGATGTATACGACGGGGAATTCCAATCCCTTCGCAGCGTGCAATGTCATGAGCGAGACCGCATTGGATTGGCTGTCCCAATCATCTACGTCGTTGACCAGAGCGGTCGATTCCAAAAACGATTCCAAGCCGCCGTCGTCGGGATGTTGTGCGTCGAATTCCTCCGCGGCCACGAGCAATTCGTCGACGTTGGCCGCGCGCTCATGGCCGTTTTCAGTATCGTCTTCCAACAGATGATCACGGTAACGGGTGACCGCCAAGACGGTTTCGATGATCTTGCGGACCGAAGGCTCGCGGCTGACTTCACACATCCGGTCGTACAAGGCGACGAACCCGGCGATTTTGGCAGCCGCCTGTTTGCTGATCAATTCGTTGATTCCGCATTTACGAGCGGACTCCAAAATCGATCGACGATGTTGGACCGCGTCGATCTTGAGCTTGTCCACGGTCGCCTTGCCGATCTTGCGCGGCGGCACGTTGATGATTCGCTGGATCGCCATGTTGTCGTGTGGGTTGTTCATCAAGTGCAGGAATGCAAATACGTCCTTGATCTCCTTGCGCTGATAGAACTCGTGACCATGCACGATAATGTACGGAATCCGCCGCGATCGAAGTTCGTGTTCGAACGATCGGGACAACCAGTTGGTGCGGTACAGGATCGCAAAGTCGCTTCGGCGTCACGCCCGGCATGATGCATCGCCACCACAATCGAGTCGACGATGTCGGTGGCTTCCTGTTGCGGAGTCGGATAGGCGACCAGTCGCACGGGTCCGCCGTTGTCGTTCTCGGTCACTAACGACTTCGACATCCGTCGCACATTGTTCTGGATCAGTTGATCGGCGACGCGGAGGACCGCCTTGGTGCTGCGATAGTTTTGTTCCAGGCGGACGACTTGAGTGTTGGGAAAGTCTCGCTCAAACCGCAAGATGTTGTCGATATTGGCGCCGCGCCAGCCGTAAATGGACTGATCGGGATCGCCGGTGACAGCATAAATTCCGGTGATCGATCGACAGGGCCCGGACGATGGCGTACTGGCAAGCGTTGGTGTCCTGGTATTCGTCGACCAGCATATAGCGAAATCGTTCGTCCAACGATGCGCGCAGCTCGGCGTTGTCGCGGAGCAAGACGTACGTGTGCAACAGCAAATCGTCGAAGTCGACCGCGTTGGCCTGCAGCAACATCCCGGCGTACGCTCGATAGACTTTGGCGATGACGACGTCCAAGGCATTGCCGGGTCGGGGCTGATACGATTCGACGTCGACCGCGTTGTGCTTGGCGTGGGCGATCTGTTCGGTGATCACCTCCACACTGACTTGTTTGCGGTTCAAATCCGCCAATTCAAACGCATCGCGCATCGCCAGACGCGACTGTCCGCGGTATCGTAAATCGTGAAATTCTCGCTTAGTCCCACCGACGGCGCATAGGTGCTCAGCAACCGTGCACAGAACTTGTGAAAGGTGCCGATCCAGACCTGGTGGCTGTCGGCCAGGCGTTGGACTCGTATTCTTCATCTCGTCCGCCGCCTTGTTGGTAAAGGTCAGCGCGACGATCTGTTGGCTGGGGATGCCGTGACGAATCAAGTTGACGATGCGATGCGTGATCACCGACGTCTTACCGCTGCCGGGTCCGGCCAGGACCAGCAGCGGACCGTCGAGGACAGCGACCGCGGCGCTGCGCGGCGTTGAGTTGTTGCAGTTGTTGCTCAAAAGACATGGGACGTCCGTGCTCAGCGGCAGGGCAACCAAAGGCGATTTCGCAATCTTGTTTTATTGTTATAGTTTGAGGCTGGGTGAACAAGGAGCAGCGGGTAAATCCCGCCAAAAACACCATTCTGGGAGGAATCCACATGGCTCGAACGCGCATTCGATTGAGCGCCGCCGAAGAAGCTCGTCGCGACATGCAATTGAAGTTGGAGATGAGCACGGCGGAGATTGGGTTGACGGTCCGCACCACAAACTGTCTGGAGGATCGGGGAATTTTCACGGTCCGCGATTTGTTGAACACATCTCGAGCAGATTTGTTGAGCATTTCGAACTTTGGCGAAAAGACCTTGGAGGAGGTGTACAAGGCGCTGGAAGCGATCGGCTTTTTTCGTCCCGGCCACGATCGCCACCCTAAGTAAAGTGCATCCGGCGCGGGCCAGCGCATCAGTGGGGCAGTTTGCTGTAGTTCGGGCTTCCTTGCCCTGCCCATGACGGCCAGAGATGGCCGTCGTGCCTCGAATTGGCCCACTACCGGCCGGCAACAGCGCTTTATTTTTGGGTGCTCTCGAATCAGAATGATCGGCGTGACCGAGTTGGATTGACCGCCTGATAAGCCAGCGCGGGATTCCACCGGTCACTTCGTTTTTGTGCACCATCTAGTGGCGGGCCGATGAAGGACCTTTTCAAAATCCTCGGCAAGAAGAAGGGCTTGCGTCAGACGGGTTCGCGCCGTTGGGCCGTGGCCAGCGACGTCGCCTTTTCGATGGCTCTGCTGGGAATCGGACTCATTTTGGCGACCGTGGTCGGGGTCGTTCAATGGACGCAGTCAACGCCCGAAGTCTGGTATTTGTCGACGCTGCCTTTGGCGATTTGGGCAACTGTCATTGTCGGCTTGATGGCGACCGGCGTGACGCGAGTGCTCAGCATCTTGTGGCGAATCGGGACGTCGGCGGAGCGACGAGGGGCGATCGTCTCAAGAGCTCGGGATGTCGAGTTGCTGAACCAATTGGCAGATATTCGCCGCTTTCTGCCGGGAATTCCGCTCGACCAAAAACAATGGTCTTTGCGCGGCGAACGGTTAAAGTTTCGGGTTCGAGCGCGGCGCGACGCGGTGGAACGTGTTGGCAACGGGGGCGATGACGGGGTTCTTCTTGTTGATTTCGACCGCGATGGTGGTACTGGTGGTCGACTCCATTCGCCGTCACGGGATGGACTGGATCGGCGTCGTGCTGGCGGCGTTGCTGGGCGGCGTGACGATGTGGCTCATGGTCCAATTCTTTGTCGCGTTATTGAAGCAGACTGCCGTGGGCCCGACCGAGTTGGAAATCTCGAATCTACCGCTCGCGGCCGGCGGGACCTACCAGATATTTCTTTCGCAGCCGGCGAGATTGCGCATCGGCTTGTTGGAATTGCTGCTGGAGTGCGAGGAGCAAGCGACGTTTCGCCAAGGAACCGACGTGAGAACCGAGAGCCGAGTCGTTTACCGCCAGCGTCTGTTTCGCAAGCGTGGAATCGACATCGAACGAGCCCATCCGTTTCAAGCCGCATTCGACGTTCACCTGCCGCTGGAAGTGATGCACAGTTTTCGCTCGCCTAACAACAGCGTGGTTTGGCGAATCCGGTTTGTGTGTGAGGTTAAGGGCTGGTCGCCGATCCACCGGCATTTTTCGGTCGTCGTCGTTCCTGCATCGTACGAAAGGCTGGTCGCGTAAGTGTCACCGCTCGTCCAGCTGTCGATCATCGCTCCGAAGCCTTGTTTCGCGCCCGGCGATGTGCTGGAGTGCGAATACTCGGTGGCTCATGTCGACGAACCGATCCGGTCGGTTGAGACCTCGGTGATTTGGTTTACCGAGGGCAAAGGGGACGAAGATTTAGGCGTCCATTTCTTCGATCGTCGACGCCGTCGCCAAGCGCGAGACGGCGATTTGCAAGCCGTCTATCGCTTCAAGACCGTTTTGCCGCACAGTCCGTTGTCGTATGACGGCGAACTTGTCAAAATCCGCTGGTGCATTCGGGTGCGAG
Organism: uncultured Planctomycetaceae bacterium; assembly: GCA_963803365.1. Taxonomy (GTDB): domain Bacteria; phylum Planctomycetota; class Planctomycetia; order Pirellulales; family Pirellulaceae; genus JANMEB01. The sequence continues at coordinate 108,247 of CAWDMH010000013.1, read as the reverse complement.
TTTACTTCGGCCGCGGCCGGGAACAACGAGTGGATCTGCCTTTTCAACTGGGACAGGCACGCATCGTTGGCGCCGCGACGGTCGAGTCGGATCGCCAACGCAAAGGGCTCGCATCGTGATCGTTACGTCATCGGTATCGCTTCCGGCGTGCAACCCATTTTCCGCCCGCTGCATCCAGCCTGGCGCGTTGCGCTACAGGACCGATCCAAGCGTATTTAGGCGACTTGAGACGACGGTCTCCCAACATCGTTTTCAAGGTGCGATTGTCGGTCCGCATGGTTCGGGCAAGTCGACACTGGCGATCGCGCTAATGAACCAACTCGGCGAACGACTTCCGTCGATCAGGATGGTGATCGTGACTGCCGGCAAAATGCGATTCGAATCCCGTCAGGTGCCGGCATTGCTGCCGTCTATCACCCGTCGGTCGCGTTCCACAGTCAGGTTGGATCGATCGCCTGATTTGTTGATTGTGGACGGTTTTGATTCGCTGGGCTGGCTGGCTCGACAAGCCATTTCGAGTTGGTGTTGGACATTGCGGGCGAGGCTGTTGGTGACGTCTCATCGGTCAATCGGACTGCCAGTTCTGTTGCGCACAAAACCGTCGGCCGAAATGTTCCTGCGTCTGGCTCGCGACTTGCAACGCAATCGGCCAACTCCGGTCGGTGATGCCGCATTAATGAGTTGCTACCAGCAGGCCCAAGGAAACCTGCGCGAGGCATTCTTTTTGGCCTACGACGTGTACGAACGAAAAACCCAAAGCCAGCGGGCCAAGTTGGCGAGTTTGTCGTAGGCTGACATCGAGGCGATGGTGTCGCGGACGTCGTCGCGATGTCTTCCATCACTATTCAGAGTCTAATACCCAAAGTTCTCATTTGCGAGTTAGACGTAATCGTGGTCGACAAACCATTTCCAGGCATCCTCAAGCGACTCTTCCAGCGGCCGGATGTTGTAACCGAGTTCGGCGATTGCACAGTGCGCTGGAGTAATAGTGAAAAAGCTCACCCATCTGAATGGCTGCCGAGTTAACGCGGGTTTCTCGTCGGCGCAACTTGCTGATCCAATCGCCGCTGAGACCGGCCAATTTGCCCAGACTTTTTCCCATTCTTTTCCAAGGTCCGCGGCGGTCAGCCACTTGGGCCATGGCTCGCCAAAGTCTCAGGTAAGTGAGATTCGTGCCTGCCAGGATATATCGATTTGATGGCGGGCGCGTTTGAAGGATTTTACCAATCGCTGCGGAGACGTCGCGGACGTCGCAAACGCTACAACCACCGCCGGGTGCCAACGGAACAAATCTCCGGCCTATAGCTAACATCATCTGCCCGGAAGACGGTTTCCAATCGAAGGGCCCGATCATGAAGCTAGGATGAACGATTACCCAGTCGAGACGATCGAGATTCTGAACTTCGATTTCGGCAGCCCGCTTCGAAACGACATACGCACAAGGGGGCTTGGACGGTTCGCGATCGTCTTCGCGACACAGTCGCCCGCCACGACTCGCAGCCAAAGTATCTACGGTCGAAACGTGTATGAAACGAATTCGGCGTCGAGCTGCCGCGGTCGCCAGGCGAACGGTCAAGTCGACGTTGACGCTCCGCGATTCCGCTTGCCGGGCCCAGCCGATGTGGATCAATCCCGCCGAATGCACCACGGCATCGACACCTGCCGTTGCAGTTTCAATTGTCAGTGCGTTGTCCATCGGCGCAATTAGGACATCGCAATCAAGTCCGGCAAGCGTTTTTGGATCGTAGCCAGGCCGCACCAGGCAGCGAACCTGTTGGTTTTGCTGCAACAACAGCCGCACGAGATTGTTGCCCAAGAATCCAGTGGCGCCGGTGACAAGAATGTTCATCGTTGGGCGGACTTATTGTCTTCCGTGTTCGCAAAAAGCACGTGTGATACCTTGTGGTGACAGACGTTTTCGATATTCAATCTACCAGTAGAATGGGCTTCCGGCGCGGCCGCCGTGGCTGGCACCGGAAAGCACCTGTAAAACGGCTTGGCTTGCCTGGGGCATTTGCGGAAAGTACGGCAGTCTCTGAACGACGAACAATGGCCAAAGATGAAGTTGTCCTTTGTCAAACGAACCCACAACGGTAAAACGGCCGGCCTTGTCTGTTTCATTCGTCAAGCGGGTAAAAAAATCCTTGCCACTCGGCTAAACTGTTTCAGACGTTGAAACGAACCGAACTGGAAACGTTGATGCCAACCAAGTCGATTCACATTGTGGCTGTTGAGACGCGGACCGATCAAAGCCGATTTTTTGCGTTTCCCTGGACGCTTTATCGCGACGACCCCAATTGGGTACCGCCGCTGCGGACGAACCAAAAGGAGCTCTTGAATTACAAGCCGCATCCGTTTTACGACACGGCGGAAATCCAAACATTTTATGCGACGGCCAACAACAAAGTGGTCGGTCGCATCGCAGCGATCGTTGACCGCGCGCACAACCGGTTCTACGGAGAACGGCGAGGAATGTTTGGCTTTTTCGACTGTATCGACAATTTCGACGTCGCCCAAGGCCTGTTCGACGCGGCCGGTCGTTGGTTGCGTGGAAAAGGCATGACGGCGATGCGCGGGCCGTCGAATCCGTCCCAAAACTACGAATGGGGATTGTTGATCGACGGCTTTGATCAGCCGCCAACGTTCATGATGACCTACAATCCGCCTTACTACGCGACGCTGTTGGAACAATACGGATTTGTACAAGCCCAGGACATGTTTTCGTTTTGGGGGCACGTTGACATGCTGCAATCGTTGGACGAGCGGATTGCATTCGTCGCGGACGAAGCCACTCGTCGCTTGAATCTGACTGTCCGACCGCTCGATCGCAAGCGATTCAAAGAAGACGTTCTGGCCTTCCTGGAGATTTATAATCGGGCATTGCCCGGACAATGGGGGTTTGTACCGCTGTCGACTGCGGAACTCGAACACATCGCCGCCGGTCTTAAGCACCTGATCGTCCCTGCCTTGACGACGATTGTGGAAGTTGAGGGGAAACCAATCGGCGCTGTGTTTGGCATCCTCGATTACAACCCAATCATCAAGAAGATCGACGGACGGCTATTTCCCTTTGGATTTCTGCGAATTCTGCTTCAACGAAAGTCGCTCAAGCGAGTCCGCCTGGTCAGCACCAACGTGTTGCCCGAATATCAGCGTTGGGGCGTCGGGCTCGTCTTGATGCGGCGGTTGGTTGCGGATGTTTTGACGTTCGGCATTCAGGAAGGCGAATTCTCCTGGGTCCTTGAGTCAAACCACCTTTCGCGCAAAACGTTGGAGCGAGGCGGCGCCAAGCGGACGCACACCTTCCGCATTTACGACTATGACTTCGTCGAGACCGCCGCAAAGTAAACCTTTGCGAGTCCATCGCGGACAGCGGTCCTTTGCCGGTAGGGCAATCCACTTGCGTCGGAGGTCGGCGTATTTGGACGCCGTTACCAAGCGGCTCTCGACCGGAGTGGAAGCCGATTGGTTGGCGTCAAAAGTTTGTGTTGATCGCAACGATATCGCCGCGATGGCCTGTCGAATGCGCTTTGCGGCGATATAGAATGGGCATCGTTCAGACAGGTTTTGCGGCACTTTGCTTGGAAATGAGTCCTTTCTTACCCGAGTCGCCAGCCCGCTGGCGATTGCCGAATGGCCTTACAGCAGCATATTGACGTGGTCATTACCGGCATGGGAGTGGTCAGTCCGATCGGGATTGGCGTGGCGGATTTCTGGCAGTCGATGTTGGCTGGCCTTGGTGGAATCGGCATACGCGAGTCGTTGGCCGAGACCCGTTTACCACTGCGGATCGGTGGAATCGTACGGGGTTTTGACGGAAAGCTGTTCGTTAAACCGCGCAAGAGTCTGAAGGTCATGTGTCCGCAAATCCAGTTTGGATACGCGGCGGCTCAAATGGCCGTGGATCAAGCTGGGATCGCAGTCGGCAACATCGACCCCGACCGCGTCGGCACGGTATTCGGTTCGGAAACGTTTTACGCCGACCCAGAAGAAGTCGCCGAGGTATTTCGCAAGTGCGTCGTGAACCGCTGTTACGATCACGATCGTTGGGGCGAGTTTTCGATGCGCGAAATCATGCCGCTGTGGATGCTCAAGTATTTGCCGAACATGGTGGCCTCGCACATCTCGATCGTCTACGACGCGCGGGGGCCGAGCAACTCCATCTGTCAAGCGGAAGTCTCTGGCCAACTCGCCGTCATCGAGGCAATCGATTTGATTGAGCCGCGGCGCTGCGGACGTGGTGATCGTCGGCGGAACCGGCTCGCCGATGGAGACCACCGCGACGCTGTATCGAGGCTGGAACATGTTGAGCCGGCGAATCGATGCGCCGCGTGCCGCGATGCGGCCGTTCGACTTGGCGCGCGACGGCACGGTTTTGGGAGAAGGCGCCGGTGCGATCGTCTTGGAGCGTCGGGCTCACGCCGAAGCCCGGGGCGTTTCGCCGCTGGCCCGGATTGCCGCGTACGACCGCTGCTTTTGCGATCCGAACTCGTCCGAATTCAGTCGGGCGATTACTCGGTCGATCGACACGGCGCTGCGGCGCGGCGACTGTGGCCCCGCCGATTTGGCCTTTGCCAGCGCCAACGCAACGAGCGACCGGCAGTGGGACGCAATCGAAGCTCAGGGGATTGTCGAGGTTTTGGAAGATGTTCCGGTTTGGGCGCCCAAAAGCTATTTCGGCAATCTCGGTCCAGGAACCTCGATCGTCGAACTTATCGCCAGTATCACCGCGCTGCGCGAGCGGACATTGCCCGGCACCTTGAATTTCGAGACGCCCGATCCAGATTGTCCAGTCAACGTCGCCGCCGCGCCCGAGAGCTATCCGACCGCTCCGCCGCCGTCCAACTCAGCCAAGCCACCACCGGCCAAATCGCCACCTTGATTGTGGAGGCATGTGCAACATCGCCTTGAGACGGGTTTTTGCGTCGTTCCCGAAGTTAGGTCAATGCGATTTGGTAGCTGATCAATCGTGATCCCGCCGGGGCAGGCCCGACGGAAATCGGCACATGCGATTTGTAGCCAACCAGCTTTTAACGTCGAGTTTTTTGGGTAAACTGCTGAGAACTCTTTCCAACCCGCGCAGTTTTGGAAACGCCCATGACTCCCAACATGTTTCGGCTGAGCGTGATGATGTTTCTCCAGTTCTTCGTCTGGGGAGCCTGGTACGTATCCATGACCGGGTTTATCAACAAGGCCAACATGGCGGACTTGACCGGGGCGGCGTACACGGTCGGTCCCATCGCAGCGATCATCGCCCCCTTTTTTTTGGGGCTGGTGGCCGACCGGTTTTTTGCGTCCGAGAGAGTGCTCGGTGTTCTGCACATAATCGGCGGCGTCCTGGTGATCATGGCGCCGTCGGTTGCTAAGCCGTTTCATTTGCCGGAAATGCCTGCCGATGCAAGTTTATTGTACAAGGTAATGTTTCACGACCTGAGCGCTTACGTTCAGCCGTTTACCTTGTTGCTGCTGGCTCACATGCTGTGCTACATGCCGACGTTGGCGCTGACAACGAGCCTGTCGTTTCAGAATCTTAAAAGCCAAGAAAAGCAGTTTCCTGTGGTCCGCGTGTTGGGGACGATCGGTTGGATAGTCGGCAATATCGCCGTTGGTTATTTACCCGACAAAGACGAATCAGCCACCCAGTTCATTATGGCGGGCGGCGCCGCAATTTTGCTGGGACTATATAGCTTTACCCTGCCGCATACGCCCCCGCCGGCCAAAGGCAAGTCGACGTCGATCGGTCAAATCCTGGGTATCGACTCGTTCAAGATGTTTCGGTCACCTGCCTACATCGTGTTCATCGTCTGTTCGTTCTTATTGTGCATCCCGTTGGCGGGATACTACCAGCAAGCACGCAATTACGTCAGCGATTCTAAAGCGTATTTCGGAGCTCAGACCACGCCCGAGAAACCCGCAGACCAGGCAGCCACCTCGGACGCTTCAAACGCCAGCGAATCGCCGGTCGCGAGTCCGACGTTCACAATTAGCTTTGGCCAGATGTCCGAGATCTTCTTCATGTTGGTCATGCCCTGGTTTTTCGTTCGGCTAGGCGTCAAGAACATGTTGGCGATTGGGATGGCGGCCTGGTTCGTTCGGTACGGCTTATTTGCGGTGGCGGCTGAAAACAAGATCTTTTGGATGATTTTGTTGGGCGTGCTGTTGCACGGGGTTTGCTACGATTTCTTCTTTGTGACCGGGATGATTTACGCCGACAAAAAGGCCAGCAAGGACATTCGGGCACAGGCTCAGGGATTCTTGGTGCTGGTGACGCAGGGGTTGGGTTTGGGTCTTGGGGCTAAGCTATTTTTCGCTCATGTCATGATGAACACGCACGGCAAGACGGCCGATTGGCACACCATTTGGCTCTATCCGGCGATATTTGCTGCGGCAATTCTAGTGATTTTTTACGCATTTTTTTGGGATCATTCCGGCGACAAATGACGAACATTGACGTAAACAAGCTGTGTTGGCTGTTGCGCGCTTTTGCCTGAAAGACCATCCATGATTCGGCAGATTATTGACGACTCGTATCGCGTCCGGGGCCCGCTGGGCATGTACGGAACACAATTGGTGGACGATGTGTTCGCGGATAAAAATCCGTTTGGCGACAGCAACCGAGTTCCGCACGGCCCAGCCACCAGTGTCGATCACGATCCGGCGTTTCCAAATATTCTTCGCGCCGACTTATACAAGACGTTGTGGGAGCGCGTGGCGCACCCCGGCGCTATCCACCAGCGTTCTTCCAGTCTTTGTGGTCCAGCGTCACTGTTGTTTTTGACCGGCACGTATTTTCCGTCCAAGTACAGCAATTACATCATCGACTTGTACGAGTACGGGCAAGCCATGTTGGGTAGCTTGACCGTCGAGCCGGGCGAAGACTGCCGCAACTACAATCCTGCCGGAAAGATTGCCGAAGCCGATTGGGTCGGTCTGGCCGGACTGCGCGATTCGGAAAACGCCATATTTGACTACGACGAAGTCGACGACGCGTTCGCCGGAATCACGCTGCCCATGACGTTGTCGCGTTGGCTGTCGTGCGTGGGATTTACCAACATTGCGAACGAAACAAACCTTTACTTTACCAAGGGCGAGAGCAACCTTCGTGAAGCGGATGCGCTGTTCCGTCAAGGTCACAACGTCTGCTTGTTGGTGGATTACAAGGGAATCGAAGCGATTCCGGAACGTCGCGGTTTCATTTCGCAGATCTTTACTATTCCGAATCACTGGGTGGTGATGACTGCGCCGATCGACTTTTCCAACAACTGCGTGAAGTTCCAGATTTTCACTTGGGGTGACGACGAGCACGACGTGCCGCCTAGCGGCCCCAATGCGTATCCGCTCGATCTATTCTTGAAGTTCTATTACGGCTACGTCTCGTGCTTCTAATAGTCGCTGCGAAGGTGCCACCGGCGAGCGTCACCCGCGCGTGATCGTGTACACACCCCGCGCAAGCCGTCGTTCCCGCGCAGGCGGGAACCCGGAGGCTGTAGGCTGTAGGCTGTAGGCTGTAGGCTGTAAGTCGGAAGTCGGAAGTCGGAAGTCGGAAGTCGAACAGCCCAATCGTCATTCCCGCGCAGGCGGGAACCCAGTTGAAGCGCTCCCATTTGGCCGCGCATTGGGATCACCCATTGTGACTAGCCGCCGAAACGGCTAGAATTCTGCCCAATTAGCCGGTGGCGATGTCGTCCCGGGCAATGGTTGTTTCGTTTTTTTGCCAAGAGTCCCAGCAAGCCTGCTTCAAGGCTTCACTGTGCGGTCGCAGTACCGCCATGGGGGCTTGTCGGAGTGTGCATGGCTACCGAACTGGTACAGAATCTGATTGACGCCGGAGTACATTTTGGGCACCGCGCCAGCCGCTGGAATCCCAAAATGGCTCCATATATCTACGGCCGCAAAAACCAAATTCACATCATCGACATCCGGGAAACCGTGTATGGGCTGTTGCGTGCCAAAAAGTTTCTCGGGGGCGTTGCGGGCAAAGGGAGCTTGACCCTGTTTGTCGGCACGAAGAAGCAGGCCACGGCCGCGGTCGAGCAAGAATCTATTCGTTGCGGCATGCCCTTTGTGAGCGAGCGGTGGCTGGGCGGAGCTCTGACCAATTTCCGCACGATTCGCAGTCGCATGAGTCGATTGGAAGAACTCGAAAAAATTCGAAGTGGCGACGAACTGCAGACGTACTCCAAAAAGATGCAGTCCGCGTTGGCTCGCGAGTACCGAAAGATCTATCGCAACCTGAACGGTTTGCGCCTCATGAATCGCTTACCCGAATGCCTGGTAATCGTCGACCCGAACAAGGAGAAAAACGCGGTTCGCGAAGCTCGTGCGATGGGGATTCGCACCGTCTCGTTGATCGATACCGATTGCGATCCGGACACGGTGGACCTGCCGATTCCCGGCAACGACGACGGGATTCGATCGATCGAGATTATCCTGTCGCAACTGGCGGATGCGGTCCTGTCGGGAGCCAAAACGATGGCCGCAGAAAAAGCGGAAACCGAGACGGTGGCAGCGAGTTGACTTGGGAAGCCGGCATCGCGCAACCGGTGCCGACGATGAACAATGCGGCAAACGTGCGATGATTAGACGTGCGATGATTACATGTGTCGCATCGCACGTAATTGCGGGGAATTTGTGTCGAACGGACGCGAACCAACCGAGACGCCTACGCCGAGCGAACTCAAACACACCATCGTTTGTCTGTTGCTGGGCAGGAACAGGAGCTCGGCAAATCATTTGAAAAACGAACAATCAGATATCGAATAAGCAGGAGATATTTCATGAGCGAAATCACCGCGACTGCGGTCAAGCAACTACGGGAAAAGACCGGCTTGCCAATGATGGACTGCAAGAGCGCATTGAAAGAATCCGCCGGCGACGAGGACAAGGCGATTGAACTATTGCGAAAGCGGGGTGCCGCGGTGATGGCGAAGCGATCGGATCGAGAAACGGCGTTCGGCCGCTTTGGCCTGTATTGCGGCGTGGACAAGGCCGCCGGCGCGATCGTGGAACTGAAGTGTGAGAGCGCTCCGGTGGCGGCGAACGACGAGTTCGTGCGACTGGCGAACGACCTGGCTCAACAGCTCAGCGACTGGACCGAATGCGGCGACAGCCGACGAGTTATTGGACCAGCCCTCTCCGAGCAAAGCCGGAAAAACGTTGCGCAGCAAAAAGATGAATTGTTTAATCGGATTCGCGAAGTCTTCAATGTGGGCCGGATGAAGCGGTTCGACGGCGCCACCGGTGGCTATTCGCACAACTTGGGCACCGTGTCCGGCGTGTTGATCTCGGTAATCGGCGGCAACGATCAGGCGGCCAAGGACGTTTGCATGCACATTGCCGCGATGCGCCCCACCGCGTTGACGAAAGAGGACCTGGATTCGGCTTTGGTCGCCAAAGAGCGGGAGATTCTTCGCGCCGCGGCGTTGGGCGAAGGCAAACCGGAAAACATTGTCGACAAGATGGTAGAGGGACGGTTGCGGAATTTCTTCGCTGAGAAGGTTCTATTGGAGCAGCCGTTTGTCAAGGACGACAAGCAAACGGTTGGGAAATTCGCCGAATCGAACGGAATGAAAATCCAGAAGTTCGTCCACTGGGAGCTGGGCGAAACGGGGACGATTTGACGCAGTCTCGGTGGGATCTCCAGCCGATTTCTTTCGCCTTGCGGACTCGATTACGATGAATGCCGACGAGAAAAAGACCGCACACTACCGCCGGATTGTGCTCAAACTTTCGGGCGAGTGCTTTAGTCGCGCCGGCGAACGCGGGATCGTGATGGACGAAGTGATCCTGGCGGCACAACAGATTCAGTTGACGCAAAAGTTGGGTTGCCAAATAGCGATTGTCATCGGCGGCGGCAATATTCTGCGCGGCGCTCAGTTCACGACGAAGAACGCCGGCATACAGCAAGGCACCGCGCATTACATGGGAATGCTGGCTACCGTCATCAACGGGTTGGCACTGCAAGACGCATTGGAGTCGGTCGGGTGCGTGACGCGTTTGATGAGCGCCATCCAAATGGACGTCGTTTGCGAACCGTACATTCGCCGGCGCACCGATCATCATCTCAATCATGGTCGGATCATCATCTTGGCAGCCGGTACGGGTGGTCCGTTTGTCACTACGGACACCGCGGCCGCACTGCGTGCGCTGGAACTCGGCGCCGACGTGTTGATGAAAGCGACCAAGGTCGACGGCGTGTACAGCGACGATCCGGAAAAGAATCCGCACGCGGTCCTGTTACCTGAACTCGACTACGCCACCGTACTGAGCAAAAGTTTGCGGGTCATGGATTCGACGGCGGTCGCCCATTGCGCCGAACACAAAATGCCGATCATGGTGTTCAACTACAAACGGGATGGTAATATTCAGCGTGCGGTCGCTGGTGAAAAGATCGGGACGCTGATCAGCAGTCAGAAACCGCAAGTCGTCAGTTTGTAGTTCGATCGAATCCGGCTCGGCGTTTGCGAATTCAGACTTAAGGCGATTTCGACGGCAGCCGACTTCGAACCAGTCGCGGGAAAAAAACGGGGATTTGACATGAACCAGGATGAAATCCTTTTTGACGCCACCGAACGAATGGACAAGGCGATCGACGTGTTGAAGAAAACTCTGGCCGGGATCCGGACCGGCCGAGCGAATCCCGGCCTCGTGGACTCGCTAAGAGTCGACGTTTACGGTTCGCCCACACCGATCAAGCAGGTCGCCTCCGTTGGCGCCCCCGAACCGACTCAAATCGTGATCCGGCCGTACGACGCCAATACGATCAAAGACATTGAAAAAGCGATCGTGGCCAGTGACCTCGGCTTCAATCCGCAAAACGATGGTCGCGTCATCCGGATCAACATACCCGCCCTGTCGACGGATGTGCGGAAAAAGATGGTGGCCCGCGTCAAGGAGTTGGCTGAAGAGTCCAAAGTTGCGATCCGAAACATTCGTCGCGACGCCAACAAGGCCGCCGATCAATCGGAAAAAGACAAAGTCATGAGCGAAGATAACTGCAAATCGGTCAAAGGCGAGATTCAAGACCTGACCAAGAAATACGAAGATCAAGTCAACGAAATGGCGAAGGCTCGCGAAAAAGACGTGATGGACGAATAACGTGCTTCACGACCCGGTGATTCACCTCCCAGTCGCTTCCATCACGATCCGCAGGACGACATAGGTCGTTCGTTGTTTCAGATCCGGCGGATAAACGCATTCAAGTCCGTCCAACAGGCCCGCCGCTGACATCGATTCGTATTGCCACTGCTCGGCAACCACGAACTGAATATCGTATTGCCGAGCCAGGCCCGCGAGCGAGTCCGGCGTCAGCCACAGCGCCGAGGGCTCTTGCCAATCGGGCCCATAGGCGGTAGCCATTCGCCGCGACCATTCGATGAGGTTGCGTGTATCTTGCGGTACGTCTTTCCAATTCACGAATTCCGTTCGTTGCGCATGCCATTTGAACGTCTGCTGAAAGCGGGGGGTTAAAAAGGCAGCGTCGGTGGGAGTATTATCTCGAATCCATTCGCAAACACGTCGCCAGTTCTTGCTAGTTTCTTCGGTTCGCCGAATGCTGTCGGGATACGAAGGCAGAGACTGCCGGTCGGCGCCCGATATGGGCCTGGTCCATTGCTGGTACACTTGTCCGCCATAGAGAAAGACGCAAATCGTGGCGGCAACTGCCGCAGCCAACCTGTTTCGCCACGGTTGTGGCTTGGAAGACGCCGACGAAGACCTTGTTCCGGTCAGAGAATCTCCGGCTCCAGTTCGAATCGAACCGACGATACCGATCGATGCGGCGAGTGGTATAGCGACGTCAACCAACCGGAACCAATAGAACCGGAGCAACGCGTCCGAAAAATCCGGATTGAATTCGTCCGAACTCAACACAGCTCCGACGCCCGCCAAGATCAATGCACCGATCGCAAAACGGTCCAAGTCGGCGGCTCTCGGATTGGCGGCGACGCGGGACAACTGCGCCAGATGGCGATGACCAGCCCGAATCGAATGAAGTTCCAACGGGCGAAATCCCAAATGTACAGATGATGGCCTAGCCGTTGTCGGACGGTGATCCAATGCGCAGCATTTTGTAGTTCAGCGGGCGCACTCCAATCCATGAGCAAGGCCGGCAGCACGCCGAGCAATCCCGCCACCACCAGACCCGCTAGGAAGCCAATCGATTCCTTTCGGCTGGGACGCTGGGGCCTCAGGCTCCAGGCGCGTAGGCCGGCAAGAATGATCAGCGACCAGCCGCCGGCGAGTGGATGAAACGCCGTCGCGGCTCCAGCTAGTAGCCAGACCGCAGGCCAGGCTCGCCAAACGACGCATGCCAAAGACGCCAGTACGAAAGCGTAACTGGGAACTTTGGCTTCGATGCCGTCGACAACCCACTCGCCCGAGAGATTGAAGTGAGACGTCAAAACGCAAAAGCAAACCGCTGCCAGCATGGACTGCCACCGGGTCAGCCGAAGACTTTTGGACAGGAGCGTCCAGCCGACAGCCAGCATCAGCCAACCGACCATTCGTCCGAGCCAAACAGTTACGTCAAGGCGGACAAACCGAGTCGGCCAGCCAAAGATCCCGTAAAATGTCCAATGTGCAAATCCCGATGTCAGAAACAAGTCATGCGGCAACCAATTGGGATTCCAAAACTGGCGGGCCTTCGTAAAGTAATGAGCTTCATTGACACCCGGCACGGCGGCGAACGCAAACAGGCCGAACACTGCAATCGCCAACAGGAAATCCAGCAACCAATGGAATAATCCCGTATGCTGGATGGGGTCGTTGATGCTTTGCGAGGCTGTCACGGCCGATTACACGTTTCGAATCAAGTTCGAGTGTCGGCCGCTTCGACGCATGAAAATACGCGATCGAATTGCGCCGACGAATCGTTTCTCTTCGCGGGCGCTTGTCGTTGCGTATAATGCAGACTAATGCCGAGTCATCGTCACGGCTGCCAGCCGTGAATCTTTCAGGATTTTCCCGCAATCTCAAGGAATGCCATGCCGACAACTTCGCCCGATCTGGCAACAAATCTACAACAATTGATCGATCTTGGTTACTCCAGCAAAAACGTTAAACAAGAAATCCGCGACAATTTCCTAAGGATGCTGGCGGACGATCAGGAATTGTATCCCGGCATCATCGGCTACGAGCACACGGTCATTCCAGAAATCAACATTGCCTTGTTGGCCGGCCACGACCTGCTGTTCCTCGGCGAGAAGGGTCAGGCAAAGAGTCGGCTGATGCGATCGTTGGTGCGAATGCTCGATCCGTTCGTACCGTATCTCGACGTGCCCGAGTCGCCATTTCACGAAGACCCGTGCAAGCCCTTGAGTGCCGTGGCACGCGATTTGGTCAATTCGAATCATCCCCGCAACGTGCCAATTCGCTGGTGGCCACGCGAAGACCGCTATGGCGAGCGGTTGGCGCCGGGGACCAAGTTTGCGGACATCATCGGAGAAATCGATCCGGCGAAACTGGCGGGAGGAACCAGCATGTCGGCCGAGGAAGCGTTGCACTTTGGCTTGATCCCCCGGATGCATCGAGGGATTTTTGCCATCAACGAACTGCCCGAGTTGGACGAATCGGTTCAAGTCGGCTTGTTCAATATTTTGGAGGAACGCGACGTGCAAGTCCGCGGGTTCCCCATTCGGTTTGACATCGACGTGTTGGTGTTGTTTTCGGCGAACCCCACGACTTACAACCGCAGCGGCAAAGTGATCCCTCAACTCAAGGATCGCATTGGCTCGTTGATTCAGACACACTACCCCCGCGACCGCGACTTGGGCGTACAAATTATGGAGCAGGAAGCCGCTCTCGACCTCGACGGCGATTATCCGGTGCGCGTTCCCTATTTTATGAAGGAGATTTGCGAGCAAATCACGATCCAGGCCCGCAAGAGCAAGTTCGTCGACCAACAGTCTGGAGTCAGTGCTCGATTCAGCATCGCCAACTATCGCACCATGATTTCTAGCGCTCGTCAGCGAGGGGTGGTCCACAACGAACGTCCCGCGGTGCCGCGAATCAGCGATTTGGCGCATCTCTACACGTCTTCGCTCGGCAAACTGGAACTCGACTTGATGGGCAGCCATCAGATGTCCGAGCGACAGGTGCTTGACGGAATCGTGGCCGAGGCGATCAAGGCCGTGTTCGACGAGTACGTGACCAAGCACGGGATTGCCGAAATCGCCGAGGTCTTCGGCAAAGGCATCAAGATCGAAGTCGGCGACATGATCCCTTCCAGCACTTATGCGAATCGTTTGCAACGAGTGCCTAACGTTTGGGAAAAGGCATTCGAAGTCAACGCGGCGCAGGATCCGGCGCTGCGGGCTTCTTGCGTCGAGTTCGTTCTCGCCGGACTATACGCCAAAGAGATGATTTCCCGCTCGCAACATCACGGCATCACGACCTTCGAAACGTGATTTCGACAGAATCCTTTTTCAACGGGCTGTGGGGCGAGAGAATCGGCGGGAAGCAGTTCCGATAGACGATACCTCCGTGGGGCGATCCGCCGGCGTCCTTCAATGGATCTGCAAGTCCGCGATCAGTTCGCTGAGTTCGCGTTGTCGGGCGGCGGTCCACCAACGGGCGAATTCCCGACGGAGTTGCTCCAGGTCGCGTTCGGCCCGCCGATGTTGTGTCTCGGCTGCGGCCGCGATCGTTGGATCAGAATGATGGTTGCGCCAATTCATGAAAAACTCGCTCGCGACAGCACGATCCTGCAAATGTCCCAGCCGTTTTTGCAATTGCTTCAGCAAATCCAACAGGTGGACGAACGTCGATGGCTCAATTCTCGATTCCAGCATTTCCAGCGCATAGCGTAGCCGCTTTAGGCCAATGCGAAACTGGTGCAGATTGGCCAAGTTGGCGGCTCCGGCGGCCCAATTGTCGCGGACTCGCTGCAGCAATCGTTGGATCGATTGCGTGTACCACCGACTCGCCGGCTGGTTGGCAAGTTTTTTCGGCGCGTCGTCAATCGAGCGCAGTAACTTCCGAATTCGTTTATCCATTTCGCCGCGATGATTCAACTCGCTGTGAATCGCGGCCAATTTGGCAATGGCATTTCTGCGGCGTCTGCGGAATTCGGCGAGCAAACTGCGAACGCCCTTCGTCTTCGCAGGTTCGGTGTCGGCCGCCAACACATCCAGATCTCGGATCGCGCCGGCGGCCTTGCGGATTCGCCGTAGGGCGTCTCGAATCCAGCGCGATCGCCGACCGGGCAGGATGTTGGCGTGCAATCGAAGTGCGGTTTCAGCGACGCGCGTGCTAATGCGCAATTGATGAACGTGTCCGGCGCGGGTACGTTTGGATTGGGCGGCCCCGACCAGTTTCTGGCGAACCGTTTGCAGCGCAGACCGTAGCGCCGCCAGCGCCGTGCGCGCACCGTTTCGGGGGGATTCGATTTTTCGATCCGCCGTTTCCGCCGCATCTGTTTCAGCCAAAATCAACTGTGGGTCAACTGCACGATGTTTCGGTGGGACGCACGCCGGATGGGACAAACTATGCGACAAACGGGCCGGACGAGAACCGTCTGTCGTCGCTCGCGAGGATTTCTCGTGGCGTGCCTTGGATGTCATACCGCTTCGTGGCCAACCGAATTACACGTTGATGTCGTTGGGTGTATTGTTCTCCAACGTGGCATTTTCCAGCGATTCGATCGTCGCCGAAACGGACTTGAACACGCCACCGCCATTGACGCCGGCCGAGTTGCCGCTGATCGTTACGCCGACGTCAAATTCGAGCGTTCCGCCAACCAGGATTCCACCGCCGCGCAGCACGGCTTCGTTGGCTTCAATCGTCGACGTCTGTTCGACAAACTGAACAATCGACGTTTCACCAATCAGAATGGCGCCCCCGCGATAGGCAAAGTTCCCGTAAAAACCGCAATCGACGATCAGGACCGTGTTCACGCCGGCGAGTGCACTGACCGCAAGTGCTCCGCCCTGAGCTTGCGAACCGGATGTATCGCCGGGAACTCCCGCGCTATTGCCTTGGTTCGTTTGACCACTGACGCCAAACGAAATGTCCTCCAAGCGGCCGTTCCCATTGAAGATGTCAATGGCTCCGCCAGATCGGTTTGAGCGATTTTGGGTGAACGAAGTATTGCTGCGAATCGCCAGGTAACCTCCGTTGGTCGCAATGGCGCCACCGGCGCTAAATGGGCCGGTGGCTCTGTTTTGAGTAAAGACCGCATCAAAGATGCGGACCACGCCGCCGTTATTGTAAATGGTGCCGCCACCGTTTCGGCCCAAATTGCCCTTGGCGAGATTGCCCGTGAAGTCGGAGTTGTGGAACGCGACCGTCGTATTGCTATCCGTGAAAATAGCCCCGCCATCCCGCTCCGCGTAATTGTCGTTGAACGTGCTCGCGGTGATGTTGGATTGAATGCTGCCGCTGAGATAGATCGCGCCGCCGTCGCCCGTGTTGCCGGAGGCGGGATCCGCGGCGCCGTTGTCGTCAAACGAACTCGCTTGCACCAACAGCCGCGCTGCCGATGAGTAAATAGCGCCGCCGATGCGGCTGGCGGTGTTGTCTTGGAACGTGGCGTCGACGAATTGGAGGGTTCGATCGAAATGATTGGGATTGGTCACGTACACGGCGCCGCCTTTTTCGGCATCATTTCCCATAAATGTCGTATTTTGGACGATGACGTCGGTATTAAACATCGATAGATAAACGGCGCCGCCTTGCGCTGCGGAATTATCGATGAACTGGGTGTTGTTGATTTCCGGAAACTTGAACCATCTGGCAAACAGGAAGACGGCACCACCCTGGGCCGCGTGGTCATTGTCAAACTTGCAATTGTCAATCCGCAAATCTGCATAGTCGGAACCGTAGACGGCTCCGCCTTTGTTCGTGGCATTACAGTTGACGAATTCAACATTCGTGAGTGTGCACTGGAACACTCCTGGACCCAGCTCAATCGATCCTCCGTTGCCTGTGCCTCCCGAATTGTTCGCGCTTAAGCCGTTGATCAGCCGGACGTTGCTAATCGAGATGTCCTGTTCCGACAGACTACTAAAGTGTTGTGATTGCGATCCCGCGTCGATCGTAATGGGATTGGCCGCATCACCCGCAATGATCAAGTCGTCGGTAATGGTGAGTCGACCGTTGGTCAGCTTAATCGTCGCCCCGGCCAGCGACGCAGCAAATGTAATCGTGTCGCCGGTTTCCGAGCCACGTGTCGCATCGGTGACGGTAGCGTTGTTGTTGCTGGCCTGAATGGCCTCGCGCAACGACAAGAGACCGTCATTCGCGACAACGTCTTTGGTGGTATTGACGATGAACGCGGTCAGCATGTCCCGTCGTTCCAATACTTCACAGGACAATTCTGGTTGGCTGGTTTCTAACGACCGTGCGCCGTGCCGCGTCCACACGGATTTGATACGGTTGTTCAGGTTTGAAAAAAACATGACATTCAACTCCGGTGGCGAAAATGTTGGATTACAAATTCAATCGTCTTACGAGCCCGCTTTCGAAACCGGCGAGCGACGCTTCAAAAGTCGTTTCCAGGTCGTGTCTGAGGCGAGAACTCCCGGGGAAGGGTGTTCATTATCCACTAGGAATTCGCAACCGTCAAATTTGCACCAGAGAAATAAATGTCAGGTTGATTGGCTGGTCCGCTGGACGCCATCGAATGCTTTATCCGCGTGGAAACGCCTTTGTCGATCGTGCCAGGGACTCCCCCCCTTGCATCCGATTCGATCGTCGCCATAAACCTCCGAAATCGTCATGGAATGGCAGGAGGATTCGAAAGCGAACCTTTTTGCTGCCCGCCCTGGGGTCGCCCGAAGTCGTTTAGGATCGCATGCAAAATAACTTCCCGGTTTTGTTAGCCCTCTCCTAACCTCTCCCGTGAGGGCGAGGATTCAAGGCGAAGTGATTTTGCGTGCGATCCTTGGATGCACGAAACGGCGAGACGGGAAAGATGGGCCGGCAGCCTGTCGAAAAAGTAGCGGAAGGGCACGAGCCGTCCGGTTGCGTCGGCATCCACACGGCGAATTACCGGGCGACTTGCGCCGCTCCGCTACCATTAACACTTGTGAACATATTTTCCGTTGAGAATGTAGCGAAAGGGCACGAGCCGTCCGGTTGCGTTGGCATCCACACGGCGAATTACCGGGCGACTTCGCCGCTCCGCTTCCAGGTAACAGTTCACGAGCCGGGGTCTGGCTCATTTTCGGCCCAATGATGGGTACTAGAATGTCGCGTGAGCCGCCGAAAATGTGCCTGACCCCCTAAAAACGTGGGCCACGCATGGGCAACCCGTGAACGCTTACCGCTTCCATGAACACTTGTGCACATATGTTCAACAGGCTGTTAGGTCTGCTTGTGCTTGTTCAGGCTGTACCGTTGGATTTTGCGGTCGAGCGTGGTGCGTTCGATGCCGAGAATATGAGCCGTTTTGCTCTTGTTCCAACTCGTGGCGATGAGCGTATGAAGAATGTGACGCCGTTCGACTTCCGCCAGCGGTTCGGGCTTATAAGAATTCTGTATGGCGGAAAACTCCATTTGGGACTCGCTGGAGGTCATGAGGTTCGTCAATAGCAACTCGTCGGCATCGATCTGGTCGCCCCGCGCGACAGGACGGCGCGTTCGATCACATTCCGCAATTCACGGACGTTGCCGGGCCAGCGATAGGTTTTGAGTTGTTGTACGGCGGCGTTGGTAAAGCCGCGGATGCGCCGTGCCGTGTCCTGCGTAAACCGCTGCAAGAAGTACTCCGCCAATTCGATGACGTCTTCCGGTCGTCGGCGAAGCGGCGGGACTTCGATCTGGACGACGTGCAGGCGGAAAAACAGGTCCTTGCGAAACGAACCTTCTCGTACCGCTTTTTCCAAGTCACGGTTGGTGGCGGCAATCACGCGGACGTCGGTCGCAATGGCCTTGCTACCGCCGACACGCTCGAACGGATGTCCTTCAAGAGCTCTGAGAAACTTGGCCTGAATGCCGGGGCTCATTTCACCGATTTCGTCGAGCATCAGCGTCCCCTTGTGGGCCGCCTCGAACTTTCCCAGTTTTCGCTCGGTCGCGCCGGTAAAGGCTCCTTTCTCGTGGCCGAATAGTTCGCTTTCCAGTAGCGTTTCCGACAACGCAGCACAATTGAGACAGATGAACGACCCCTTTTTGTCGGGGCTGGAAAAATGAATCGCCCGCGCCACCAGTTCCTTGCCGACGCCGCTTTCGCCACGGATCAGGATCGTTGCATTGCTAGGTGCGGCTCGCGCGATCTGCTGGTGTACGGCCAACATGGCGGGGCTGCCGCCGATGATTTCGCTCTCGACGCCCAATTGCTGCCGCAGTTCGTTGATTTCAGTCTTGGTCTTGGACAGATCCTCGACGAGCTTCTGTTCGCGGAAGCGAGTCTTGAGCGCCAGCGACACGTTTTCGGCGACGGCCAAAGTAAAATCCAAATCGTCGGGATCGAGCGTGCGGCCTTGTTGTGTTGAATAAAGATGGATCAGGCCGGTGACGCGATCGTTCAAGCGGATCGGGGCGCAAATCACACTAACGGCGTGAATAATCCCTTTGCTGTCGCGGATGCCCAACGCACTGTCGTCTTCAACATCTCGGGCGAGAATGGCTTCGCCGCTGCTGAGCACGGTCTCGCTAAGGAAATTGGAGACTCGTTGATACGTGGGGCGGTTTTCGGAACGCCAGGCGATCACGTCCAAGTCACCCGGTTGCGATGCGCCGGACCGCATCGTCATGAGGACGGCGCCGCAATCGGCATTGGTGCTCTCCAACAACCCGTCGAGCGCAATCTTGGCAATGCCGCGGACGGAGGTCTGGTTGGCCAAGTCAAACGCGATGCGACAGAGTTTGGCGGCGGCCCTGCCGACCTTGGGGACCGCTTCGTCCGCTTGTTCCGGCTCGGCATGATGATACCGAGTCTTCTGGCGCCGATGAGTGATCGTGGTTGGCTCAGCGGGTGGAAGCGTCTGGTCGTCTTCATAGGCGTGATCCGCTTCCAGGCCAACGACCGTTTCGGTGCCAGCCTCGCGGTCCAGCAGCTTTTTGGCCTCCCTGCCCCGGTATGCCTTGGACAAATCGTTGACAAAGGCCAACTGGGTTCCGGCAATCCAGATCACGTCGCCCGGCTTCAACGGCTGGTCGCCGACGATTCGTTCTTGACCGACGGCGGTGCCATTTCGCGAGTCGAGGTCGCGCAGAATCCATTTCCCCTCATTCAAAAAGATTTCGGCATGGTTTCGGCTGGCTTGCTCCTCTTTAATCACGATTTGATTGGTTGGGGCGCAGGCCAATGGTAACGGTTCTGCCGGGAATCAGACGAAAAACATCTGCCCATTTCGTTCCGTCTCGAATTACCAAATATGCGAGCACGATTTGAAGAGGTTCCGGGGGATGGTCGAACTTGGCTGCGGTGTGGCGGTCGCCGGAGCCGATACCGCATTCGGCAACGGTATTCTATGTTAAGTTTTCGCGCCGTTCAGATCAATTTGAATGCCAAATCGCTTGATTTTATCGATTTGGGCAATTAGGGTGAAATTGATCTTAATCGGCAGCCAACCTACAATCATTATCAGCCGCATCGAGTGACGGCGGGGAATCCACCCGAGCTTGTCGGCGTTCCAGGCCAACCTGCCAGGGGGCAAAAAAACAAAGCAATTGGAGTAAGCAGTATGTCGTCATCGTTGTTTTGCCAAGCGAATCTGAGAAACGGATTCGTGGCGGTCTGTCTGATTCTCGCCGTCGGCCCAAATCTGTGTGCACAGAATGGTAACAGCTTCAACAGCACGTTCTTCGCGAATCGAATCGGCGGCATCTGGTTCAACGTCGACGGCGTTGTGAACTACCGCGCCGACGTCCTCGATGCAAATAAATTGCGACAGCTCACCGAAGCGGTCGCCAGCAACGAAGCATTGGCGAGCCAAAAAGGGGTCGCGCTTCGAAAGGTCTCCTTGCGCGGAATCTATGGCGAAATCGAAGCGGCCGTCAACGAACGGCGTCCGATTTCTGCCGAGGTCAGCCTGATGGGCGGCCTGCAGCGAATCGAGTTCGTGTTTGTCGATCCCAAGGCCCATGACATCATTCTAGCCGGACCCGCAGAAGGCTGGACGACCAATGAACAAGGCAACGTGGTCGGGCTGACGACAGGTTTGCCCGTTCTGCACTTGGAAGATTTCATCGTGGCGATGCGAACAAGCGAAAATGCCAACCGCGATCAAGGGATCAGTTGTTCGATCAACCCGACGAACGAAGCCGCCGAAAAGCTCAGTCGAATGAAAGATTTCATTGGACAGTTCAATCCGGCGAAGAGCACGATGATCGAAGAACTCGGTGGGCCTCAGATGATTACCATTACCGGAATTCCAACCGATAGCCACTACAGCCAGGTTCTGGTCGCCGCCGATTACAAAATGAAACGGCTTTCGATGGGATTTGAGGAAGCGCCGGTCAATAATATGCCTAGCTATTTGGACCTTGCCAAACGGGTCAACCGCGATCGCGGCACCAGCAGCCCACGCTTCTGGATGGAATGCAACTATCTTCCGTTGGCGACGACCGACGACGGTTTGACGTGGCAGTTGCGCGGGCAAGGCGTCAAAACGCTTACCGAAGCTGGGTTCATCGGACAAAACGGCGAACGCCAGGTCGCAAAACGGAAGGACACGCTCGCGGAGAAATGGGCCTCGACCATGACCGATCAATTCGACTCGCTGGCGGCCAAGGAACCTGTCTTTTTGGAATTGCGGAACTTGATGGACATGTCCGTCGTCGCCGCACTGATCGCCAAAGAGAACCTGCTTGCCAAGGCGAATCTTGATATCCCGCGGATTTTCGACGGCGGGAAACTGGATCTTCCAAGTTATAACGTCCCGAAAACGGTTCCTACCCAGTGTAGTTTCGTGAAGCTCACCTCCAGTTGGCTGGTGACGGCCTCAGGCGGCGTTCAAGTCGATTCTTGGTCGGTTGCCGATAACCAGATCAATGCGCCGGAGTTGACCGACATCCGCAGTAAGGCGTTGGCGTCGTCCAACAACGCCTGGTGGTGGAACTAGACGTCTTTGACTTACGTGCCACGCGCCGCGTTTGGAAGGTCCGATCGCGGCGTTTGGTATTGCCGGAGCGGTTTGGGCAACGGAAAGCGAACTTCTTCTTCGCGAATGATGCGAACTTCGACCGTTGCATCAAAATGGCGTTGCAGCCAATCAATGCACCGCTCGACAACCCATTCTGGAGCACTGGCCCCGGCAGTAACGAGCACGTTGTCGTCTGGTGAGAACCACTCGGCGCGAATATCTTCCAATCCGTCGATCAAATGCGCCGTCACACCGAGGCTCTCAGCGATCTCGCGCAGCCGCTGACTGTTGGAGCTGTTCTGGCTGCCAAAAATGAGACAGACTTCGCGCAGAACTGGCCAACAGCCGCACCACCTCTTGGCGGTTTTGCGTGGCATAGCAAATGTCGTCCTTCGGAGGATTGACGAGACTTGGAAATCGATTCCTCAGCCGGGTGATAATGCGATTGGCGTCATCGACCGAGAGCGTCGTCTGGGTTAGATAGGCCAACTTGGTTCCGGGTGGAAAATTCAATCGGTCGACGTCCTCTTCGGTTTCGACCAAAATCATCGCCTCCGGAGCTTCGCCCATCGTGCCGATCACTTCGTCGTGTCCCTCGTGTCCGATTAACAGAATCGTATATCCCTCGCGAGCATACCTAACGGCCTCCACATGGACTTTGGTGACCAAGGGACAAGTGGCATCGATCGCGTTCAGTTTTCGTTCCTGGGCCAGGCGTCGGACATCCGGCGACACGCCGTGAGCCGAGAATAACAAGTTTGAGCCAGGTGGAACGTCGGTCAATTGCTCGACAAAAACGACGCCGCGCGAACGGAATGAGTCGACCACGTAACGGTTGTGGACGATCTCGTGATAGACGTAGATCGGCGTCCCAAGGTTGCGCAGGGCAATCTCCAAGCTGTCGATCGCCATGTTCACACCCGCGCAAAAACCTCGCGGACTGGCCAACAGGATTCTCATCGTTCGAACTCCATTTTCGACCCATTGTACACCGAACCTAGTATTCATTTCCACAGCGTCCGCTAGAATGGGTCTCTTGATTCGGCCGGATTCGACATTCTAGGATGGCCGTCGCTCCGTCAGGTTGTTGAGACGTTGTAATTGGCGCATCTCCCCGCGGCGTCTCAACATCGGGAAGGCGTCGCGATCCACATTCCGAGCCTGGCATGGTTTCTCGTCCGCCACCGGAATCTTCGCGATGGGCGATTCAACGCCAACCGCTCGTGTTGTTTGTGGTGGCGATCTGCGCCGGCATCTTGTTCGACCGATATTGCGAGGCGACTTGGTGGCGGTATCTAGCGGTTTTCCTGGCGGCGTTGGCAATCTGGTCGGGCGCGTTTTGGCGTCGGACAACGGCGATTGGGTCGTTGGCGTTGTTGGTGTCTGCTGGCGCAATTGGGGCGCTGCATCATCATATCTGGTGGAACTTTTACCCCAGTGGATCCGTTCACCTCGCCACCGGACCAAGTCCGACAAACGCTTGTGTCCGAGGCATCGTGAAACGCGAACCGCGCTGGCGACTGCCGCCGCCCGATGACCTATTTGACGCCACGCCGCCCAGTGTCAGTACGTCGTTCACTTTGTCGGTTGAATCCATTCGCGATGGACGCACCTGGCGTGATGCGAACGGCTGCTTAAACGTGTATGTGGCTGGCCAAGTATCCGCGGTTCACAGCGGTGATCGAGTGACGGTCGTCGGCCGACTTCAACACGCGCGTACGCCCGGCAACCCTGGCGAGATCGACTTCGCCTGGTATGCACGAGCGCACCGCATTCCCACGAGCCTCTCCGCGGACCAACCCAACTGCGTTCGCATCGTAAAGCGAAATGCGGTCGGGGCGCCGTCGCGCGTGATTGCCAGGCTTCGCAGCCGTTTGGATGCGGCGATCTGGCAATACGTTTCGGCCGAACCAAATCTGGCGTCGGCCATTTTGCTGGGGATTCGCGACAATGTGGACGACGACGAAAAAGAAAGCTTCATGGCCACGGGCACGATCCATCTGCTGGCGATCTCCGGACTGCACGTGGGGATCCTGACGGGCTGTCTACTGGCGATCGGTCGACTGTTGCGCATCCGAAAAAACTGGATGTTGACCGCCACGATCGGTTTCGTGCTGTTTTACTGCGCTCTCGTGGACTATCAACCGAGCGTGGTGCGGGCGTCGATTCTGATATCGGTCTGGTGCCTGGCCAAGTTGCTGTTGCGAAACGGCTTTTCATTTAACTCGTTGGCTCTGTCGGGATTCGTGGTCCTGGCGCTGAACCCAACGTCGTTGTTCCAGGTTGGCGCTCAATTGTCGTTCATGGCGTTCGCCTCGATCACCCTGGCAAGGCCACTGATGCAACAATCCCACACGCGTGACCCACTGGATCAGTTGATCGACGAATCTCGATCCTGGCCGGTGCGTTGGTTGCGGCGCGGATGGGCAAACCTGTGCAGCTTGTACGCCTACAGTTTTTTTATCACCCTGTTTGCGTTTCCGTTGGTGGCGAACCGATTCCATCTGGTGTCTCCGATTGGTCTATTGATCAATCCACTATTGATGTTCCCCATCGCAATCGCCTTGCAGGCGGGTTTTGGAACGCTTGTATTTGCCGGTTGGCTGTCGCCCGTTGCAGCGGTATTTGGATCGGCCTGTGATTTGAGCTTGCAATTGATTCGCGGCATGGTCGATTGGGCGGCCACGGTGCCGATGGGACACGTGTGGACGACCGGGCCCAGCTTGTTCGCAACGCTGGTTTACTATGCCGTCGCGTTCTTTGTATTTGTCTACCGTCCCACGCGACTGCCGTTTCGATGGGCTTTCGCGGTTTCGCTCGTGTGTTTAACGACAACCTGGCTGATTCCCGAAATTCGGTTCGCACGCTCGAAGGAATCTGCATTGCAAGTCACGTTTATCGACGTGGGACACGGAGGCGCCACGTTCGTTCAGTTCCCACAAAAGCAAAACCTGCTGTTCGACGCTGGGTCCATGGATGCACCGGGGACGACGGCGCAACGCATTTCGGGTGTTTTGTGGCACGCCGGAGTCCATCATTTGGATGCTGTGATCATTTCACACGACGATTTGGATCACTACAGCGCCTTGTTACGTTTGACGCAAAAGTTCACCATCGGTTGTGTCTACATGCCGCCGAATATGATCCGACAGCCTTCCAAGACGGTCGAGTTTCTGCTTAAAGAACTGGCACGACTAGATATCCAAGTCGTGGCGACATGGGCTGGACAATCGGTTCATTGCGACTCGGGCGTCGTCGTGGAAATACTCCACCCGCCAAAAGACTACTCGTTCGAGTCGGACAATGCCGGCAGCATCGTGGCGCACATTGAATACGCGAATCAAAGCGTCTTGTTGACGGCGGACGTCGAGGGCGAAGGGTTGGATATGTTGATGGCTCAATCATTCCCTCGCCCTTGTGTGGCAATGATTCCGCATCACGGTAGTCGCTTTAGCGATCCCGTCGAATTCGTCCGGTGGGCGCATGCAGAGAGTTTTGTCGTTTGCAACTCCGATGTGCCGCCTCTGGAATTCTTGCCGAACGCAAGCGGTTTGGGCGAGGGCCGGCCAAGGATCTGGGTGACGGGCCGTGATGGTGCGATTCGCGTCCGTCTCGAGGCAGATCATCCCAGCGTGCAAAATTGGCTCAACGATCCGTGGCCGCGATAGAGGCTAAATAACCATAGCGTGTCGTCAACAGAATGACGATTTAGCGCAGGTCTAGCGCGGCTCAAATCGAAGCCCGGTATAGCCGTCGACGTCATCCTCGTCGTCGTTGGCTAGTGGCTCGTCCTCGTCGTCGTCGTGCGCATCGGTGACGCGTTGCCCGTCGTTGGCAGTGGCCTCTGGAAGTAACGCTGCCGGCACTTCTCCGCCTGATCGCTTTTGCAGCCAATCGGACATCGTCATCAAAACTTCACGTGATTTTTGACCGGCGTAGACGCCGACGACGCCATCCTGCTCCATGAAATCAATTAGCCGGCCCGCTCGGCCGTAACCGATGCCCAGAGCCCGTTGCAGCAACGAGACGGAACCTCGGCCTTCCCGGATCACAATCTCGACCGCGGATTCGTACAGCTCGTCGCGACTCTGGAAATCGCTCGCGGCCCCCTGCCCCTCTCCTTCGACCGCATCGGAAACTTTGATATTGACCAGTTCGTGGACGAAGTTTTGTTCGCCGGTGCACACCGACGCCGTGACCGAGTTGATTTCGTCGTCGGTCAAGTAGGTGCCTTGCCCCCGCAAGAGTGTGCTGGTTCCGGGCCACAGGAACAGCATATCGCCGTTGCCGAGCAGCTTTTCAGCGCCGTTGGAATCGAGCACAACCTGGCTATCGGTGCGCGTGGCGACTTGAAAGGCGATGCGGGCCGGCAGATTCGATTTGATCAAACCGGTGATCACATCGACGGTCGGCTTTTGAGTGGCCAGGATCAGATGGATGCCGACGGCGCGGCTCTTTTGAGCCAATCGAATGATGTGCTGCTGAACGTCCTTCGCCGGCGGTCATCATCAAGTCGGCCATCTCGTCGGCGACAATCACGATAAACGGCAACGAGAGCGGAATCGACGCCGCTTCGTCGTCGGTTTCGGGTTCAAACCGTTCGATCAATTCCTGTTCGCCCAGTTGATTGTAACTCGCTACATGACGCACTCCGGCCCGCGCCAACAGCGCATATCGTTCTTCCATTTTGTCGACCGCCCAAGCCAGAATCGCTTCGGCTTTGCGCATGTCGGTCACCACCGGATGCATCAAGTGCGGCAAGCCACCGTAGCCGCTCAGTTCCACCATTTTCGGATCGATCATCAGCAACCGCACTTCGTCGGGTCGGCACGTCATCAGGATCGAAACGATGATGGCGTTCAAACAGACGCTCTTGCCGGTGCCGGTCCGCCCTGCGATCAACAAGTGCGGCAGCGTGGCCAGGTCGACGATCATCGGTTCACCGCGGACATCTTCACCGAGGAATAGCGGAATCTTCATCTTCACAGCGTTACCGGCCCCGCGTTCCATCACTTCGCGAAGCCCGACGATTTGCCGCGATTCGTTGGGAACCTCGATGCCGACGGTGTTCTTTCCCGGTATCGGGGCCACGATGCGCACGCTTGGCACGCGCAATGCGATCGCCAGGTCGTCGGCCAGGCTGGTGATCTTCGACAATCGCAACCCGGCCTCCAGCTCCAGTTCGTATTGCGCGATAACCGGACCGGTTTCGATATCGACCACTTTGACGTTGAAGCCGAATTGCTGAAAGGTACGCTCCAAAATGCCAGCTTTGCGCAGGCGCGTCGGACCGCAGTTCCTCCACAGAGATTTCGCTGGGCGGTTCCAACAAATCGAGCCCAGGTAAGTCGAATTCGCCCGGTTGTTCCGTCAGCGACGCCTGATTGAGTTGGCGGATGATTTTTTGCCGCTCATATGCTGTCGCGGCTTGTTTTGAGGTGACGGGTGGCGCCGAAGCATCGGGCACTCCCTGATCGGGAACTGCGGGCGGTGCCAAAAGCAACTCGGGCAACTCGGTTTGCTTGGCCGCCAGCCGAGAACTGATGGGAATGGTCGGAATGAAGTCGGTCTCTTTACTTGGCGGTACGTCTTGTGGAGCGTCGTCGACCGCGCCGCTCGGACTTTGGACCAGCTTGCGAGAACTCGACAGGTCGTCCCGCAACGAGCGCGACCGGGAAAGCGAACATTCGTTCGCATCCGTTTGCCTGGCCCCCAGCGACCGCTCGGCGCACTGTCTGCCAAACGACGCAAGTCGCCGGGTGCGTGCCGCTCCAGCCGTCACGGCGCCCGCGGCGACCGCGACCGGAAAAAACACCCAACGACAAACACGGAAGATCAAGTAGTCGGTCCAAAACATGAAACCCACAAGCAATAGCGCCGCCGCGATGATCAGCGTGCCCGTCCAACCGAAATGCATCTCCAGCAATCCGTAGCTCAACGCGCAAGATAACCGCTTGGACCGATGAGCGGACCCTCGCCCCGGTTGCCGACCAGCGGATGGATCAAGGCCGACAGCCCAATCAGCGACATGACCCATCCCGAGGATCGCATCCAGATCGAGTTCACGCCGCCGCGCAAGCATCGAAATTGACAACGCCGACAATCCAGCCAAAACATAAAAACTGCCTATACCCAGCGTCGCAAAAAACATGTCGGCGACCGTCGCGCCAACGTGTCCACAGGCATTTCGCGGTTCGGCGTTCTCAGGGAAAACCAAGACGTCGTGCTGATAGAGACGATCCAACGGCGTAACAAGCTGAATCACCGGGTCGGCCGGGTCGTACGAGACGAGCGCCACGGCCAAATAGACAACCATCGCCAAAACGCCGATGGCCAGCAGATCAGTCTTTAGATTTCGAGATGTCGTCATGGCCGCAACCGATTGTGAAAACGGAATTCACCGATGCTTCCGAACCGTCGGTGATCGATCGGCCGACCCGCGTCGGACTAATCGATCCGCATTCGGAAGTGCGTCCATGCGTACAATTAAAACTCGACTCGAGCGCCTCTGAATTTGAGCGGCCTACCGGCAACGTCTCCACAATCCTCGACTGTTGGACGGCGCCGGGTCCCCCAACCTTCGGTCGGCACTGGAGCGAAATCTCTCCTTATCGACCAGCATCGACCAAAAGTCATTCGCGTCGATACAGCGGCCTTCGCCTTTGCTATTCCCGAAACAATTAGATTCTTGAATTCAGCCCGCACAGCTTCCCTCGATCGAGTGTCGATAGCCGGATCCGCCGGTAAATTGGGTATCCGCTACCCGATGATCGTCTTGCGCTTCACGCCGGACGCAATGCAAAACTGAAACCAGTCAACTTCTGACACTGGAACGCCGGCCGAATTGCGTGTACAACCGTCATATCCTCCAGAACCGAACTCCATACAAGTGAAGCACATCCATGGCCCGTCAAGAACTTAAGAGACTTGTTCTATTTGGAATCCTTTGGTGTTCGGGTTGCTCGGCGGCCATGCAAGACCCGCAACAGCCTGCCCAACCATCGGCTGAGAAGTCGTCGGCAGCCTCCCAAGACACTGGCGAAAAGACATTGAAGTACTGGTTGGAGAAGGCCAAATCGGCGGACGCCGCCGAACGGGCAGCGGCCATGCACGGCTTTGCCCACTTTGCCGATCAAGCCGACGAGATTTTCTTTCCGTTGCTCGAGGGGCTTGTCAAAGATCCCGACTCGGTCGTTCAAGACGCCGCGCAAGAGACGATCAATCAACTCGCAGATCCTCTGGCCGCCGAAGCGATCAAGCTGCTCGACTCGGACGATCCGCACACGTTGGGTGCGGGATGCGAAATGATCAACCGCGTCGGGCCGGCGGGCAATGGTTCGGTACCCAAGTTAGTAAAAATGATGCAGACCGACCCTGAGCCGTTCTACAATTACCATAAGTTTGCCCTATTCGCCGCTTGCAACCTACGCAGCAACAGCGAAGAGTTGATGACGCAAGCCATCCGTTTCTTGGACGATGATGACTTCAACAACCAGGTCTGCGCGCTGCGCATCCTCCGGAATTATGGTCCGGCCGCCGCGGCCGCCGCGGAAAAAATCAAAGGGCTCACCGACAAGGGGAACACTTCGGTGCGGTCCCATTCGCTAATGACCCTGGCCGCGATCGGGCCGGTCGATGAGTTCGATGTGGTCGATTTGATCGTCAGCCATCTGAATGCCTTCCAGTATTTCGAGCGCAAGCGGGCACTGACCGCCTTGGGCATGATGGGCTCGGGCGCGGCAAAGGCCAAAGAGGCAGTCGAACAATTGATGAACAACCCGGAAAAGGGGGTTCAGTGCGATGCGGCCGTGGCGCTGTGGAAGATTACCGGCGATGCCGAACCGTCCCTGAAGACGTTGATCGAATTGGGCAAGACAGTGGATTTGGAAGAGGATGCCGTCTTCGCACTCGGTTCGATGGGCTCGACGGCATTACCCGCAGCCGACTTTTTGGCCAGCAAGCTCGATTCGGAGGACGAGTCGTTTCGGCTATCGGTTTTGGATGTGATCGAACGAATTGGCGCACTCGACAATTTGAAGTTGAAGTCAAAGATCGAATCGCTCGCTAAATCCGACCCAAGTGCCTTGGTCCGCGACGAAGCCAATCGGGTGCTCGAACGGCACGCTCGCGGAATCGAAAAGGGAATGAAGCTCGACGAAGTCGACGAAAACATCCTTCCGAAAAGATGAGCCGTAGCAATTGAAGTGCAGATCGACAGACACCTGCTTTCGTCAACGAGTGCACTTTCAGTACTTAATTTTGGGGTGCCACTGGCTGTGCCAGTGTACATGAGCGTCGTGTATTGCCGACCCGCACTGGCGAAGCCAGTGGCACACAACCCCAATTCTAAGACGTGACAAAGCACTAGTTTGAACCGTTGAGGAAGGTTAAGCTGGGCACCGCATTCAATCCCTGATCGTCGGCAATCGGATCAAATTGCCCGGTCCCGTTTGTCGGCCATCTTGCTAAAAACGCAGGAAAGCTTTTTGGCAAAAAAAGGCAATTTGGTTTTGGAGAATCGCGAATATCGGTTATAATCGAGTGTGTTGAGAACGACTCGAGTATTACTCAACGATGGAGGGCTGCCAATGCTTGAGCCACCATATCACTATCGGCGGAGGCGTTAACCGCGACGCCTCCGAGGCCGTTTTGAAACTCCTTTCCAACCTCCTTTCGAGCCCTCGTCATCCTCCGGTGTCGAGGGCTTTTTTTGGTTGATCGTGGATCCCTTACGAATATTCATCGCTGCTTGCCCGCTGGCGGTCTATTTGATCGTGATGGGTGTCATCAACCTGCTTCGACGACCCTTTGTCACAACCGGTGCGCGAGATGCAGCGACGGTGGGCATCGCGATCGTCGGTTTGGTGGTGATCGGACCGATGGAGCTGTTCTTTCCCGAAGGCGCGGCGCTGCGGTTCGGCGCCTTTGTGTGGCTGCTGTTATTGGCTTTCTACGGGCTTTGCGTATCACTGGTCGTGTTGTTGATGCGGCCGCGGATTGTCGTATACAACACGACAGCCGATCAGCTTCGCCCGATTCTGGCGAGCGCTGTGGCGCAAATGGACAATAAGGCTCGATGGGTGGACGACTCGCTGATGATTCCGTCGCTGAACGTCCACGTCAATCTCGAAGGGAACTCGTGGATGCAAAACGTGCAGTTGGTTGCTGTCGGGACGCGACAAAACTACGAGGGATGGAGGCGATTGGAACAACTACTGCGCGGTGCACTGCGACCCGTGCGACGGGCGCCGAATCTGCGGGGAATCGTCTTGGTTTGCGTCGGCCTGCTGCTGGCGGTTGGCACGATTCTGTGGATGTCGGTCGATATCGCGACGGTCGCCAAGAATCTGCAGAACTTGATGTGGCGGTAGTGGTCGGTCCTCAGTGATGGTCTGCCGAGATCAGCGACTTCATCGTTGCCACAAACGGGATGCCCGAGCCCTCGGTCCCCAGCAGATGGTGGATCCGCAATCGGATCGACTCTCGGCGACTCAGCCCGATCGGTGTATTTAATGCGTGGCACGGATCTTCCTTGA
This sequence comes from uncultured Planctomycetaceae bacterium, assembly GCA_963803365.1. Classification (GTDB taxonomy): domain Bacteria; phylum Planctomycetota; class Planctomycetia; order Pirellulales; family Pirellulaceae; genus JANMEB01. The sequence continues at coordinate 76,683 of CAWDMH010000013.1, read as the reverse complement.
TGCGGTTTAACAAGTACCAGTGAACGGCGAACAATGACTTGAGAATTCGTTGTCCGTCGAAGTTCAAGTACGGAAACAACGACGCTCCCTCGAAGAATTCCAATTCGATGCGGCTGGCCAGTGCTCGGATGAGCATCGCGAAACGTTGGTCGAACTCAGGATCGTGATTGTGAGGATCCAATTCGTCAGCTTTCAATTGGTATTTGCGTAAGAAGTCGACCGGCAAATACGAGCGGGCGTGTTCGGTCGGCAAGCCGGATTGGCGCAAAAGATGCGATAACGCAACCGCTTGTCCGGCCTTCGCAGCCGCCTGCTCGAACCCGGATCGGTCAAATCCGACGATCGCTACCAAGGCATTCATGGTCGAGCCACCCGTTTCCGCGGCGAAGTGCGCCATCGCTTCATACGAATCAAATCTTCCGAAACGAATCCAAGTATCGACGCCGTCGAACAGATCGAACGGCAATTGCTTCGGTATACGACGACGGCGGATTACGTCGACGAGGGCCGCGTGCAATGGGTCATTGGTGGTGGAATTCAGCGTTTCGCGAAGCTGGTTCCGGGCCGCATCCCAAGCGGGCGACGTCGCCAGCGGCGCAGGTGGCTGCGTCATCAATCCCAAAACCTGATGCGCGAAAGCCAAATAAACTTGAATGTCTCGGCGAACCTCCCCCGCGACACCGCCCAGCATCCAGCCGTAGATTGGATACTCCCGTTTGAACATTTCGTGCACATGGCGGAATCCATTGTCGACCAAACGTTCCTCGATTGGGCCGATCGTATGAATCATCATTCCTCTTGAAGATAGAATCTCGTTTGTATAATTCGTCCGAATATGTTGTCAAGTATTAACGCTGCGCGGAAGTGGGCCAAGTTGCTGTAGGTCGGCCAGTTTCTGCCCGACAAAATCACCATACCGAATGTCATTCCCGCGAAGGCGGGAATCCAGCGGGAATTGACTCCCGCAGTCCCGGATCTCCGCGTAACTGTTCACGAGCCGGGGTCTGGCTCATTTTCGGCCCAATCATTGATACTTGAATGGCGCAGGAATCGCCGAAAATGTGCCTGCCCCCCTGAATAAGTAGGCGACGCATTAGCAACCCGCGAACACTTATTATCCTCGCCTTCACGGGAATGACAGAAACGTTTTCAACGCGCAGGCAGCAGCCCGTTCGTCAATCATCAAGAATCCGGTGCCTTGACGGGACTTGATTACAGCCTGCACAAGCCCTCGCCTTGAACGAACTGCGCGGTGAAATTCGGCGAGCAACGTCTCAAGTGGTTTGCGACCGATATCGCCTGACGGAATTCCAACCGCTGCCAGCCAAGCCAACTTGCCTACGTCCAAGCTTCCCAAATCTGCTTCGACGCTAAGAGCCTTGGCTGCATTGAGAGTGGCCATTTCCAACACCGTGCCTTCGGAAAGTTGAGGAAAACGCTTAGCCGCCGCCTGCAGATCGGCCGCCACCGACAAGTCTGGATTGGACGCTCGCGAATCCGTACCGACCGCCACGTTGATCCGACGCTGCAAGAACTTAGCCAGTGGATACGGTTCGTGACCGAAATATTCGTGAGTCCGAGGGCAATAGGCGATCGAGAATCGGTTTCGCTCGGACGCCAGGTAGTCCATCTCCATATCGTTCAAATAGTTGCCGTGCACCAGCAAAACACGATTGGCTCGCGCCAGTGACCGCAGGTAATCGATGGGAGACAAGGGGCCGGGCCACGCATCGGGATGCCATACGCCGAGATCGCTTAACAAACGTCGAAACGGGCCTCGTCTGTGCCGCAGCAACTCCAATTCGTCACGGCTTTCTGCCAAATGCATCGCGACCGGTAAACCACGCCGCTCCGCGATTTCGACCAACGCCTGAAATAGCTGCCAATGAACCGAATAGGGCGCGTGCGGACTGATTCCATGCCTCAGGTGGGTAGAGGGCCGCGCCGATTCCCGATCCAACATCTGTTCGAATTCGCGGCAAGTCGTATCGACGGAATCCGCGGACAGTCCCAATCTTTCGTGAAAAACAACACCGCGGAAACCGATGTCCGCGTACGTGCGGCTACTGGACGGCAGCGCAACGATTTCACCTGCGAAGGCGGTCGCCGAGTTTCGAAGCTGATCCCAGCCGCGGGCAACCGCTGCAGAGTCGCCGACCGCTGAGTCGCCTTCGGGCGTCGACCGATTCCTCGTATCTCGCCGTCGAATCACTTCGCGGATCCAGTCCGGAAACGCCATGCCCGACGTCCCTAGCGGCTCCGTGAGATCGCTGAACTCCAAATGCGTGTGGGCGTTGATCAACGCTGGAAAAACGACCGAGTCGCCTAGATCCAGGTCCGGCGAGCGGCCTTCGCCTTGACCGATCGACTGGATGCGACCTTGGCGCACTACAATCCACCCGTTTTCGATGGGCGGGCGAGTCACGGGGATGAGCCAACGGGCGCGAATCAAAATCGAGTTCGCGTCCATCGAGGTCCACCTCAGGAATCGGCCTGTGGCGGATGATCCGGATGTGCGATCAACTCGGCGGCTTCGCTGCGTATGTGACTCACTGCGTCGTCCGGCTCGACATCCGAGACGGTGGATTCACCGCCGTGCCGCTGATAGTAATACTCGTGATACGCGTAAATCAGTCCACCAATGATGCCCGGTGCGATGTAGTAGATCAGGCGATACAATGCCAGACCGCACAACACGGAAACTTTGATCGCTTTGGTTTCCGGTGAGCCATCCTCCGGCGCGAGTATGTGCAAGATGATCAACTCAAGGACTCCGATCCCTCCTGGATCGTGGGTTGCAACCACCGCCACCATGGCGACCATGTAGGAAACCAGCACAGTGCTAAAGTTAATTTTGTCGTGCGGCAACAACACAAACAACACGGCCGAAGCCAACAAGAATTCTATCGCCGAGACCAACAGTTGCATGAACGACAGTTGAATCGGTGGCAAGGCAAAGGCCTGATTCTTCCAACGGATCGGATGCCGGATGAACAAACAGGCCAACAAATACAGGACCACGACACCCAGGAACAGCCACCCCCAGATATGGGCTTCGAAAATCGCCAAATCAGCATATTCTGGCGGTAAGTGAACATGCAATCCAACGAATGCAATCCCAGCTCAGCATGAACATTCCCAACCAAAACGTCAGCGAAAGGATCGTCAGCAAGGCGACGATCTCGAACAGCTTGAATCCCCAATTCGAATACATCCGATAGCGGACCGCCGTCCCCCCGAACACCCAGCCAAAGATGTTACTCAGGGAATACCCGACAATCGCTCCCACCATTATCTTCGAGAATGCCAGATTCTTTTTCAGATAGCGGACCGCGATCCAGTCATAGCCGATCAAGACAATGAAGTTTACCGACGTGATCAATACCGCCAATAGAATCTTGTAGGTAGATATGTGGCTGAAGCCGTCGACGAAAGCGTGCCAACTGATGCCACGCAGCTTTCTTCTCAGGAAATAGAACGCCACAATAACGACGACCAGCATCGCCGTATACTTCAACCATTCTCCGTAACCCAGTGCCTTTTTTTCTTGCTTTTTCATCCACTTCTCCGACACGAATCCCGCATCGTAGCATGCCCGAAATTGCAGTTCGATTCAATGGGAAACGCTGCAAAGTCCTGCCCGACAAGTAATGTGTTGTCCCCTGCCCGACAAATGACGGCCAAGATGGCCGTTGCCCGGGGTAACAGTTCACGAGCCGGGGTCTGGCTCAATCCGCCCAAGGCGGTTGCGTCTGACCCCCTAAAAACGTGGGCAACGCATTGGCAACCCGTGAACGCTTACTTCCTCGGGGTGACTGTTGTCCGGGCGACCACAAAACAAGCAAGCCGGCGTGGGCCGCGCCGGCTTGCGGAATGTCGTCGATATTACACAGCGTGTCAATCGGCGTCAGCCGAAACACTGTCGGTCGATGCGAGTTCGCCGATCGGTTCGCCCAGCACCAAATAACCGCCGTCGGATAGGATCTTGTTCTTGATCTCTTCGGCGGTCGCAGCATTTTCGATCAAGTAGTTGCGCCTTTTCTTTGCCTTGTCCCAAGTGCAGACTGCCGTACTTGAACCACGCACCGCTACGGCTAACGACCTTGTGTGCGACGCCCAAATCCAGCAGATCGCCCTCGTAGCTGATACCGTTGGTGTGCATCATGTCGAACTCGGCAACGCGGAAAGGCGGCGCGACTTTGTTTTTGACCACTTTGGCCTTGACCCGCTGTCCGACCGAGTCTTCGCCTTCTTTCAGCACGCCGACCTTGCGAACGTCCAAACGAACAGAGCTGTAGAACTTTAACGCCCGACCACCCGGTGTCGTTTCGGGATTGCCGAACATGACGCCGATTTTTTCGCGAATCTGGTTGATGAAGATGGTGCACGTCTTGCTCTTGGAAATCACGCCGGTGAGCTTGCGCATCGACTGACTCATCAAACGTGCTTGAAGCCCCACGTGTGTATCGCCGATTTCGCCTTCGAGTTCCTCGCGCGGCACCAGAGCCGCCACCGAATCGATGACGATGATATCGACCGAATTCGACTTAATGAGCATTTCGGTGATCTGCATGGCCTCTTCGCCGCTAGACGGCTGGCTGACCATGAGCGTTTCCAGTTCGACCCCCAGTTTTTTGGCCCACGTTGGATCGAAGGCATGCTCGGCGTCAATGAAGGCGGCGATGCCCCCGTTCTTCTGCGATTGGGCAATCGCGTGCAACGCCAACGTCGTCTTGCCGCTGGATTCCGGGCCAAAGATTTCGATAATCCGCCCACACGGCAGGCCTTGACCGCCCAAGGCAATATCCAATGACAAGCTGCCAGTGCTGATTCCACGGATCGGTTTGATGTTATCGCCGCCCAAGGTCATGATCGCGCCATCGCCGAACTGTTTCTCGATTTGCTGCAGCGCCGTCTTGAGCGACTCGTTTTCCTTGAGCAGCGTGTTAATGGGTGAACCACCCTCACGGTGTTTTGCCTTGTTGGCCGTTGCCTTCCCCGTTTTTTCTTTGCGGGTCATTTTTTCATCGTTGGTTGAACTCGTCATGGTTAGTCTCCTTTCGAGAATTCCGTACGCCCACCCGGCAAATCAGCCTGTTTGCACTACAACGCGCCGGAAACGACTCCCGATAAAACCGCGCCGGAAACGACTCCCGACAAAACCGCGCCGGAAACGACGCCCGACAAAACCGCGCCGGAAACGACGCCCGACAAAACCGCGCCGGAAACGACGCCCGATAAAACCGCGCCGGAACAATTCAGCGACCAGTCGACGCAGAAATAGTTCCCATTCGTTTCAAACAAGGGACCTACCACGCCAACTGTTACCCCAATAATGTACCGCAACCGCAGGTGGCTGTCATTCGGTTACACCAGTATTCGGCGCGTGCTGGACACGTTTGGTCCGAGGAGAGGACTCTGGAGAGATTTTTTTGTGTTTTTTCGTGTGGTAGCCGTCGATCGTTGTTTCAGGCAGGAGGTGGGAGCTAGGAGGCTGGAGGTGGGAGGGTCTCAATGAGCTTCCGCGTCATTCCGGGCTGAGACCCGGAACCCAGATCCAGGGAGGGGAAAGCATGCACCACCTGCGTGCTAGTTCCATTTGCGCCAGTGGCCGAAACGTCAACGCTTGGTCAACTGTAGACTGGCGACGCCAGTGGTGCACAATCTACATGGCAACTACTTGCCAAAATCGTGCTGATCCCCTGGGTTCCCGCCTGCGCGGGAATGACGGTTGGCGCTGTTTGCCTCCAGCCTCCAGCCTCTCCCCTCCGGCCTCCAGCCTCTATCGGCCCCTGGCTATTCCTTGTGTCTCCGCAACATCATTTGGACTTCTTGGATAAAATCCCGTGCGTCGGAGAACTGGCGATACACGCTGGCGAAGCGCAGATATGCGACTTGATCCAACTGGAATAGCTCGTCCATCACGAGCTGGCCAAGCTGCTGGCTTGGGATTTCCCCGATGCTTTCAAAATCGGTCATCACCTGCTGCTCGATGCGGGCGATGAGCGATTCGATTTGATCGGTTGAAATGGGTCGTTTCACGCAAGCGCGCAACAATCCGCTACGGATTTTGTCTGGGGAAAACAGCTCGCGGCTGCCGCTCCTCTTGATCACTTTGATGTCGACTTCGCCGATCCGTTCATAGGTGGTGTAGCGGCGGTCGCAGTTCAAGCATTGGCGGCGGCGCCGAGTCACAAACCCGCTTTCGCCAGAGCGGGAGTCGATTACCTTGTCATTGTCACACCGGCAGTAAGGGCATTTCATCGACGGTCAACCCGTTTCGCAGTCGAAAGCCGCTATTTGACCACCCAGCCGAACAGGCGCATATATGGGGAACGGTTCAGAGGCGGGAGGTCGGCGGCGGGAGGTCGGCGGCGGGAGGCGGGAGAGTTTCAATAGACCTCAGCGTCATTCCGGGCTGAGACCCGGAACCCAGATCCAATAAACTTCAGCGTCATTCCGGGCTGAGTCCCGGAACTCAGATCCAATAAACTTCAGAGTCATTCCGGGCTGAGTCCCGGAACCCAGATCCAATAAGCTTCAGCGTCATTCCGGGCTGAGTCCCGGAACCCAGATCCAGGGACGGGAAAGCATGCACCACCTGCGTGCCAGTTCCATTTGCGCCAGTGACCGAAACGTCAACGCTTGGTCAACGGTAGACTGGCGACGCCAGTGGTACACAATCTACATGGCAACTACTTGCCAAAATCGTGCTGATCCCCTGGGTTCCCGCCTGCGCGGGAATGACGGTTGGCGCTTGTTCAGCTTGCGCCGATTTGGTTAGTTGCTGCGCGAATGACGGTGTGGCGGATATTGCGAGGCTCTGCTGGCTGGGTTCCCGCCTGCGCGGGAATGAGGTACGTCCGTGGAGCAAAGGGGCGCAGGGAGATTGATCGAGAAAGGACGAACCCTTGGAAACACAACCTGACTTAATAGTGCCGCCGAGCAATCGGGCAGCCCTTGATTCTCAGGAGACGACTTGACCCATTGGCCTGGACGGAACCAAGTGTTTGGACCAATCCGATGTTGGCTACGCTGGAGCAATCCAGCGTTCGAGGAGGTAAATGGCACAGCTTGATGGATAAAGTTTACAAACCGGACAACCTCTACTCGGCTTACCGCGAGGTGGCCGCGAACAAAGGCGCACCGGGCGTGGACAATATCACGATCGAAGACTTCACTGCCGGTTTATGGCGGAACGTGAACAAACTTGAACCGCATTGCGCAGGGTTCTTATCGTCCGCAGTCGATCAAGCGAGTCCACATTCCCAAGCCGGGCACGAAGGAAACTCGGCCGTTGGGCATTCCGACGGTGCGGGACCGCGTCGTGCAAAACGCACTTCGTCATGTCTTGGAACCGATTCTGCGAACGGCAATTCGCCGAGCACAGCTACGGCTTTCGCCCCAACCGGGGTTGCAAAGACACCCTGCGCCGCGTGGACCGTTTCGTGAAAGCGGGCTACAAGTACACGGTCAACGTCGATTTGAAATCTTACTTCGACACCATCCCGCAGGATCGACTCGTCCAGGAACTGCCCAAGTACGTTGCGGACAACTCGGTGATCGGTTTGGTGGAAAAGTTTCTGCAAGCCGAAGTGTTGGACGGACTGGAGGCGCTGGACGCCGACAGCGAGCACACCGCAAGGAGCGATCATCAGCCCCTTGCTCAGCAATCTGTATCTGAACGAGTTGGACCACCTGATGGCCGCCGCCGGATACGAGATGACTCGCTACGCGGATGACCTGGTGATTCAGAGTCGAACCGCCGAAGAAGCCGCACACGGCCTTGGAGTTGGTGCGAACGTGGACCACCGAGCGTGGCCTAACGCTACACCCGACCAAGACCAAGATCGTCCACGTCGGTTGGCGCTGTTTGCCTCCAGCCTGTAACCTCTAGCCTCCATCCTCTAGCCTCTAACCTCCAGCCTCTTCGATGGTTGGCGTCGGCATCAAGGCATGCTAGATGTCGAAGGTCACGGCAATTTCTTGATGGATTCCGCTGATGGTTCGGTCGTTTTGTCGCTGTTGCCGCCATTGTCGATCTGCGGGAGACTTAAATCATCAGCCGCCGGATCGGTATCCGGTCGCTTGGGACCGCAACCGACCGTCAACGAGAGCACAAAAAGTGCCAGACAAAGAACGCGTAGAAGTTTCATCCTTGTGGCCTCCATGAACAAACGAACTTATTTCACAGCCCGTTCAAAAACGAATCATCTCAACAACCGGACCGAACGTCATTCCCGCGAAGGCGGGAAACCATTGCAAATCAACTCGTGCAATGGTGGATCCCCGCTCCCGGCCTTCGCTGGAGACAGGCTTGCGGGGATGACAAAGCCAGTTCGACGGGCTATTAGCCGGAAATTGCTTGACAAGAAAGTCATTCACAAACAAAACAGGGAGCACTCGCGAGACGTGTGCTCCCTGGTAAATTCGGCGAAATGGGTGCCGCTTCGACAACTTGAACGATGTCGAATTGGAAAATCGGCTTATTTGGCGTCGGCCGGCTTGGTATCTCCGCCACCCGTCGTACTGCCGGTTCCGCCAGTCGCGCCGCCAGTCGCGCTACCAGATGTGCTGCTGGTGCTGCCGCTGCCGGTGCAACCTGCCAACGGGGCGATCAACGAGAGCATGAACAATCCCAACACAACAAACTTGACAATTCGATTCATTTTTTCCTCACAAGTTCTGATGGTACGGTCGAAGACGTACGACGTCCCAACTTGACCTTCGCATAACCCCGCCAACTATTGGCAGAACAGACAGATATTCTGTAGACGTTGTGCCGAAAATGCAACTAGACTACACGCCCACGCCAGAAAAAACTGCCAAATCCACACTCGCTTCGCTCGTTTTGGATTGTCGCCAAGACGGTGACAAAGGCAAGCCATTTTCAGCAAATGGGGCCTATGGCATTTTTCATTTTTTGGCCGGTGCTGATCGTGTTATTTTACCCAATCTAAGTCGAATCGTCTGAGCAATGCACCTCATGGGTGGCATGAGCGGAAACGGGCGCTGGCTACGGAGCTCCGCTTCGATCTTCCGAGTTGGTGGAATCAGACGGCGGCGAGTTCTCCTCTGCATCTTGCCCAGACGGCGATTCTCCGCTGATGACATTAAGCTCAACGTCCGAACCCGCTTGCACCGTTACTCGAAGCCCCCCCCTCTCTGTCATGTAGGATGATGCAATTCGGGACGGATGCTCCGATTCCTCGCCTTGGGCCGGACGATCCTGCTCCAAGTCCACGAGCAATACAACGTGGTCTCCGATGACCGCCCCGGGGACGTTTTCGAGGGTGGTCAATTCGAACTGCCCATTCTCGTTTGTTACGCCTTCGGACGACGGACCCTGAGCTCCTTTTGACGCATCCGGCATAAACTGAAGCTTGATATTTCCGGCTGGCTTTTCGTCAATCTTCAACGTCCCTTTTACGGGTGCAATGGTGTACACTTTCCCGGAGCAGCCAAGGCAAACAACGGTCACGACGAGCAACAAACTAAAACGAACCAGCATGGTTAACCTGCACAAGAGTCGGACGAGACGTTTCAACAGGGTCGCAAAGTGCATCTCTGGGAAACCGGTTTACTCGAATCCCGGAATCACGTTGTGGTCAGCTCGCTGGCAGTAGTAAGTCAATATCGTTTGCGTCATCTGACTGGCAACGAACCGCACAGAGCCATCGGACAAACCGAGATTCGCGCCTGCTGGGTGAAGGCTGCCAAAGGCACTCAATCGACGATCTTGATAATCATACCAGGCTGAGGCGCTGCCGGGTGCCCCTGGATCACCATGTGCCCACGGAATTTGATAGTTGATCGGAGCATAGGCCCCGCCCATGATGTCTCCCAAGCCATTATCACCCCCCGCGGGATACCACCGTGACCAACCCCTAATGGTGCTCCCACTATTCCATCCGGCGACGGTAAACGTATCAAAATTCCTATCCTCGTGACGATGTTCCCCAAAAAGAATCGTATTGCTCAAGCCGTCGATGATATCGGCAATGCGACAGATGATTGCCTGGGGTGCCGTTGGGGCCTTTCGAGCGGCGGACCCAGTTGCCATAAACACGCCATCATTGGTTGAGTAAGTTGCATAAATCGGGCGCGACCCGCCGTTGGCGAGGTAGCTCGTTCCGCCATAGTATTCGATCGGGGTGCCGCTTTCCGGATACGGAATCGTCTCATTCTTCAGCATGTCAGAAGGGCAAAGAAATGTTGCAATCGGAGTTCCAGCTTTTCCGTCGGTCGCCGTGTGCGCAACGTTGGCCTTGGGGATGTTCGCATCCATCGTGTCAAATAGATTTGTCATTTCAATAAAAGGCAGTAGGTAGTAAAAGACCGAGTGTCCTTGATATGAACTCCCGCTGCCGGTCGGATTCGGCAAGTAATCTTGTGTAAAACCAGGTGGGAATCTCTTGAACGCGCTCTCGTAGTTCATGGCGGCCAACGAAACCTGTCTGAGGTTGTTTTGACAACTCGTGCGTCGGGCAGCTTCGCGAACCGCCTGAACAGCCGGCAAGAGCAGGCCGATCAAAATTCCAATAATCGCGATCACGACCAGTAATTCGATCAGTGTAAATCCAGCTTTGCGACTGAGGTTCATCGATTTTTGCTCCTCAAAAACTTGTGTGCAACCAGTTTGCCAGCGTGGGAATCGGACGAGTCTGAACAAATAGCGTCCAGGCTCTGTGTGCGTCGCTAGATCGCGTTGATCTTATCGAATCTCGACGGATTTCCAACCCGCAAGAGTGGAAATTAACACAGATTTAACACTTGAAAAAAATTGGGTAAAGATCGCCTAGCAGCCCGCTGAAAAATTTGTGCGCAAGTGTTTTTTGTAGCGGAGCGGCGCAAGCCGCCCGGTAATTCAGCGGCGCAAGCCGCCCGGTGATTCGCACAAGTGCTTTTTGAAGCGGAGTGGCGCAAGCCGCCCGGTGATTCGCCATGTGGTTGCCAACGCAACCGGACGGCTCGCGCCGTTCCGCTACTTTGTCAACGGCTCGCTAGACCAACTGCTTTTGAATCGTGGTGCCGGCCTTGGTGGTGCGGACTTCGAATCCGGCATCGAGCAGCTTCTTGCGGATTTCATCGGCCAATTCGTACTGCTTTTCGGCTCGGGCGGCGTCCAGGTCCTGGCACCACTGGATTGCCTGTTGATACCGGTCATTGCCTGATTCGTCGGTCGCAGGCGAATAGTCCAGACCCTGGTGGATCGGGGCGATGGCTAACACCGAGTTGATCACGTTAAGAACACCCAGCGACTCGGACGGATTGTTATGATCCGCTCCGATCCAAGGAACCGCCACGCCGAGCGCCCGGAAATGTTGAGATCGTCGGCTAAGGCCGCCGCAAACTGGGCCAAAACCGGGTGCGTCAAATCGACGTCGTCGGCCCGGCCGCCAGTCCGCTCCTGGAGTCGCTGCCGCAATTCCACCATACGGCGCACGATCGCCGCCGAGTCGCTTAATCCTTTGGCGGTGAAATTCAAATTCGAGCGATAATGCGACTTGATCAACTCCAGCCGCAGGACTGCTGGATCGACTTGGCGGGCCGAATCTCTGCCTTCAAGCACCTGCAAGGCCCGGCCGTCCAACACATCCTGCACGGTAAAAAACGTCCCCCGACTCTTGGACATCTTCTCCCCTTCGACCATCAAAAATCGGGAGTGAATCCAGAATCGAGCGAAAGTGTTCTGGCCAGTCGCGCCGCAAGTCTGAGCGATCTCGCACTCGTGATGCGGAAAGATTAGGTCCTCGCCGCCGGTATGAATGTCGATCACCGGAGAACCCAGCAGCTTAGTCGCCATCACCGAGCACTCGATGTGCCAGCCTGGGTAGCCTGTGCCCCATGGAGAGTCCCACTTCATGATGTGATGCGAATCGGGTTTCCAGAGCATGAAGTCGGCAGGATGCCGCTTCATCGCCTGGTTCTCGTCGGAAACTCGGCCGCCCGCCCCGCTGTGGAGGTTGTCCAAGGTGTTCCCGCTAAGCTGTCCGTAATTGGGAAAACTCTCGACGCTGTAGTAAACGACGCCGTCGTTGGCGACATAGGCATGCCCGCGGTCGATCAACATCCCGATCATCTCGATCATGCCGCCGATGTGATCGGTGGCCCGAGGGACTCGCTGCGGGTATTCAAAAGCAACCTTGTATCCGAGTTGCCGTCCATCGTTTAAGAACGCCTTGGTGAAATACTCAGCGATTTGGAACGGATCGTTGGGATCATCAATGGCGTCGCGGGGAACTTTGCCCGACTTTTTCCCTTCTTTCATCCGCGCGATCGCGACTTGCATGCGGTCTTCGCCGCCGCCGTCTGACGTCGTGTCGTCGGTCATATGGCCGACATCGGTGATGTTGGTAACTTGCTCGACGCGATATCCCATCAATTCGAGAAACCGCCGCATCAAATCGCTGAACAAGAACGTGCGGAAATTACCGATATGCGCAAAGTCGTAGACCGTTGGCCCGCAGCCGTACATCCGGACGACGCCGGGGGTCATCGGTTGGAATTCGTCGGTTCGATTGGTCAGTGTGTTGTAGAAAGAGATTTTCATAGGCGGTTGGTTGATGCCCAAAGCGAAATAGAATTGGTCTTTGTGCTTTCTCCCTAACGTGTAGCCGAGCAGTCATGATCCCGCCGGGGCAGGCCCGACGGAGATCGGTTTGAATGCCGAAGTTATGTTTGCGTTGGCCCGTTATGCGGCGTAATCCTCGTTGCGTCTCGCTCGGTCAATTTTGCAATGAAGTCGTCAATCTAAGGGAAAACGTTGGCGGAATTCAAGTAAGGATCGCACGCAAAATAAGTTCCCGGTTTTGCCGACCCTCTCCGTAAGCCTCTCCCGTGAGGGCGAGTATTTACGGCGAATTTATTTTGCGTCCGAACCTAAGCGTTCACGCGTTGCCAATGCGTTGCCCACGATTTTAGGGGGTCGGGCACATTTTCGGCGGCTCATGCGACATTCAAGTACCAAATTATTGCGCCGAAAATGAGCCAGACCCCGGCTCGTGAACAGTTACGCCGACGATACATAGGCGATGCCAATGGCATCCAACCCAAAACCCAAGCCCCGGGTTGCGCCAGACTCCGCCGTGATCATCGTTATTGTGCGGCCGGTATCGGTACCTGCCCGCAACAGTATTGACGGATAAAACGCGAATAGATTTCCGTCGCGTGCGACAGTTGTTCGATCGAGACCCATTCATCGATCGCATGAGCTTGTTCAATGTTGCCCGGCCCCAGCACGATGAGGTTTTCCAATTCGGTGAATGCGCCGCCGTCGGTTCCGAACGGCACAGTCTGCGGGGTGGTGTGGTGAGTCAACGCCAACGCCTCTCGAACGAATGGGCTGTCCGGCGCGACAAACAGCGGTTCGCCCCAGCGATCGATTTCCAGGTGCAAACCATTCTGCTGCGCCGCTTGTCGTGTTCGCTCCAAAAGCGGTTCGATGTTGATGTTGGGCATGGGCCGAAGATAGACGGTGCAAATCGATCGCGAGGCGGTCACGTTGACTGCCGTATTCCGATCGTTGATGCCGATATTCCATGACAGCGTCGGCGGATCAAAATGCTCGTGGTGCCATTTGGGGTCCTGGAGCGTTTCGTCATGGATCGCTTTCATTTCGACCAGGAAGGGAATCATCGCCAGGTTGGCATTGACGCCGCCGGCCGTACTGGAATGAGCCGCGTGACCGTGGGCGACGCGCGAATCCGGTATGCCCCTTTATGTGCATAGACAACTTCCAGCATCGTCGGTTCGCCGATGATCCCTTTGGTCTGTCCGGAGACCATCTCGCGAAAGAACTTGCTTTCCTCCGCGACGCAATTCGCACCGACGTGTCCGACTTCTTCATCGGCGGTGACGACGATATACAGCGGCCTGCTCAGTTGCACAGGCTCGAAGAATTGGGCGGCGGTCATCATGCAGGCCAGAGCGCCCTTCATGTCGCACGCACCGCGTCCGTACAAGCGATCCTTGGCGATTGCTGCGGTGAACGGCGTGCACTGCTTGGTGAACCATTCGGTGGCCGGGACGGTGTCGGCATGGGCAAAAAAAGCCAGCCCTCCTTTGCCTTGTCCCTTCTTGGCGATCAAATTGTATTTCGGTACGCGGTTGTGGTCGCGGTAGGCGATCTTTTCGATGACGCAGCCATGTTTGGCCAGCTTCATCTCCAAGTACTTGATCATCATCCGGTTGGATAGATGACTGGACGTGTTGAACTCGATGAGCCGTTTCGCATACCGCAGCGTTTTCATGAGTCGAGCCCGATTCGCCGAGGCGGTATTGCCGGAACGCACGTACGGCAGTCGGCTGCGAACGTGACCACCACCCCTTCATGACACACATTCTCCTAGAATCAGAATAAGTGAGCGCCGGGTTCGGGGCAAGCAAAATCCGTCCCGACTTGTGTGCGTTTTGTGCGAAGTCTATCGTGTCCGATGCGTGACGAGACGAAGACCGCTCGTTTCGCCAATGGTGAAATGGCCAACCCGACAATTCGAACGTTACCGCATCTTGGACGGAGGTTCGGTGGATGCCTCAATCTTCCAAGATTTTGTTTGTCACCGGCCGCTTGGCAGCGCCTATGCTGCGGGCGACGGTTGGGCGTGTGGCCGATTCCGTCGGATTCGAATATTCGATTGCCGAGTTACCGATTTCCGTAGCTGCCCTGATGACTCCGGACTGGATCGCTCGGCACCTGCAGATTCCGGCTGAAACGTCGCGCATTATCATCCCCGGCTATTGCCGTGGCGATTTGACTCAGATCGAGTCGATGGCGAACTGCCCCGTCGAGATCGGCCCGAAAGATCTATTTCAACTCCCGGCGTATTTTCAACAACCAGTTGCTTCGCCGACGCTGGATCGATGGGACATCGAGATCATTGCGGAAATCAATCATGCGCCGCGTATGAGTTGGAGCGAGATTGAATCGGCCGCCGCATCGTTGGCCGGTGACGGTGCCAACGTCATTGACATCGGCTGCGAACTCGGGTACCGGTGGACTGAAATCGGCGAGTGCGTTAAGCGATTGCGCGGTCGCGGGCTGCGCGTCTCGGTCGACAGCTTCGAATCGGCCGAAGTCGCTGACGCAACTCGCGCCGGTGCCGAGCTAGTGCTCAGCGTCAACCGTGGAAACCGATCCGCAGCCATCGACTGGAATGCCGAAGTCGTCGTCGTTCCCGACCATCCCGGCGATCTAACTACACTGTTTGAGACGGCCGATTGGCTCAAGCAACAGCAGGTCCCGTTCCGCGTCGATCCCATTATCGAACCCATCGGCGTGGGCTTTGCCGAAAGTCTGTTCAGATATGCGGACGTTCGTCGACGTTGGCCGGACGTGGCGATGATGATGGGGGTTGGCAACATCACCGAGTTGAGCGAAGTGGATTCGGCGGGCGTCAACTTCGTCCTGGCAGCCGTTTGCCAAGAGTTATCGATCGGCAGCGTGTTGACGACGCAAGTGATTAACTGGCGCGATCGAGCGTTCGGGAACTCGATCTCGCCCGACGGCTGTTGGCCTATGCCCACCTTAATCGAACACCGGCAAAGCACATCGATTCACGACTGGTCGTTCTCCGCGACGTCGAACCGATTCGCTATGCGATCGCAGATATTCGGCAGATGTCGCAACAGATCAAAGACCGGAACTACCGGATTTTTCTTTCCGATAGCGGCTTGCATTTGGTTGGCGGCGGTGAGCACCTCGCCGGGTCTGACCCATTTGAACTTTTCGATCAGCTCATGAAACGGCACGTCGAATCGATGACGGCCGAACATGCTTTTTATCTGGGCTACGAACTGAGCAAGGCCGCGACCGCTCGCCAATTGGACAAAAACTACCGTCAAGATGAGTCGCTGGATTGGGGCTATTTGACGGTCGATGAGCCGTTGCGACACCGGCTGAAGAAACGCCGCAAGCCAACGTCGGAATAGTTAGGATCGCACGCAAAATAACTTCCCGATTTTGTTGACCCTCACACGACCTCGCCCGTGGGGGGTAAGCGTTCACGGGTTGCCAATGCGTTGCCCACGTTTTTAGGGGGTCAGGCACATTTTCGGCGGCTCATGCGTCATTCTAGTACCAATAATTGCGCCGAAAATGAGCCAGACCCCGGCTCGTGAACTGTTACTCGTGGGGGCGAGGATTTAAGGCGAAGTTATTTTGCGTGCGATCCTTAGTCGCCTGCGTCGGGCGTTTTTGCGCTTTGAATGGACGGATTCTGAAAAATGCGTAGAGGGGATCTTGGTTTGCGGCGGATCGCCGCGCCACGCCTTGCTTTCTGAGTTTGCTTGCCAAGTGCCGTCGGAGGCAGAACCTGTTGTCTCCGGAGCTGATGGTTGAGTCGCTCCGTCTTCCCCCGAAACCACTTGCTGGCTTGTCCCGCCATCGGAGACTTGGCTGGGACTGCCGAACGCTCGACCCAGTGGACCGGCCAACAGGGCCGGAACAATACCAAATCGCCAATCAAGGCAACTGCCAGCAAAATGAGCATCATCACGCCAAATCGCTGAGTCGGTGTAAACGTGCTGAAGGCGAACGCCGACAATCCGAATCCGGCGATCAGCGTCGTCTGCAACATGGCCTTGGCAACGCGACGATATGTTTCGCGGATAGCATTGGTGCGATCCAAACCTTGCCGCAATGCGTCACGGTACCAATTCAAGAAGTGAATCGTGTCGTCGACGGCAATACCCATCGCCACGCTGGCGGTCATCATCGATCCAATGTCGACTTTCATTCCCAACAAACCCATCCCGCCGAACACCAGAATGACGGGCAGGACGTTGGGCAACATGGAGATCAAACCGGCCGCCACGTTGATCGAGTTGCCAATCCTCAGCGGAGCAGCCAGTCACGCAGCAAGATCATCATCACCAACGTGATCATCAGAAACGACAAGACGATGCTTTGGCGAAGACTTTCCAACAGCGAGCGCTGGGCCTTGTACACGATCGGGACGATCCCTGTATAGGCGGCGGTGATGTGGGTTGAATCTGGATCGTCCTTGGCCAGTTGAGCGGCGGATTCGTGGCGGCCGAGGTCGTCGGTCGACAGATCGATGAACCGCTGGCTTTTTTCCTTGACGGCTCGGAAATCGACGCCGGAGAAACCTTCGACGCCGACCACCAAGTCGAAGCGTCCGACCACATCCAACCAATTCGGAGCATTTTCGGTCGATTCCTTCTGTTTGAGAGCGGCCAGTTCAGCCGGGGTCAACCAATAGTAGGCGACCTTGGGCTGTTTTTTCTGGCGGACCATCGGCTCAAAGCCGCGATTCTCCAACAACTCCGACAATGTCCGGGAAAAAATTCCGATCTGATCAATCGCCGTATGACCGGTCTTCGCATCGAAGGATTCCGCTTTGGCCGTATCGTGGTTGCCCACGAGCATGATCTTCATCGATTCCCAGCCGCTCTGCTTGTCATTGGAACCAGCGGCGACCCGCTGACTCGCAATCGCGTCGACTTCGCGAATAATTCGATCTCTTTGTCGATAGGCCGCCAGAATCGGCTCGACGACCTTGCGTATCTCGCTGACAAACTGGCCATAGTCGATATCGGCAAGCGCTGCCAGACGAAGACTGATCCGCCAATACTCGCTGTTGTCGGAGGGATCGACGCGGTAGTACTCCACGTTGCGCGAGATGTCGGAGCGACGTTCTTCCAAGCTTCTCGCCAGCTCCGAGCGACGGTAATTACTCGGCAAGTTGGAGTCGATGACATACAACGGAATGAACATATCGGCCGACGTTCCAGCCCCAACGATATCGGCGCCGTCGGGGCCAAACACCTTGGCCAACTCGCTGCGAATTCGGTGAGACAATTCGGCTCGCTCTAACATATCCAATCCCTGCGGATTCTTCGGAGCGGCAGCGGCGCCTGGCTCGGCCCCAGCGGCATCCGGATGTTCCGCCCCGGCAGGATTCTTGGCGATCAACTGTCGTTGCGCGTCGGCGTCGACTCGCACGAGAATTTCCATCGGCACGAGCGCTCCAAGGTGCTCCTCCAACCAGCGATAGTCGCGCAGAATCTTGGCACTCGGATCGAACAGCTTTAGAAGGTGGACTGTCGTCTTGATCTTCGCGATTCCCAGGCCGACGACCAGCATCGCGATCATGAAACCGGAAACGACCCAAGCGTGACGCCGAACGACGAAACTCCCCAGCCGATCGAAGCCCGAATCCAGCAGTTGACTCAGTTTTTTGCCGAGTCCTTCGTTGGCGGCCAACTGCTGGCGACGGCGTTGCGAGGGCCAAACATACAGCGCCGCCGGCAGATAGCTGAACAGCAAGACTAACGTCGCCATCGTGGCGACCGCCGAGAATATGCCGAACTTGCGGATGGGCGTCAGGTACGAAGTGTACAGCGACATCAACCCCAGCGCCGTCGTAAAGGCCGCCAGGGTACAGGGAAACCAGCCATGTTTGACGGCCAAATCGACCGCCCGTTCGGGATCCTCGTTCAAGGCGTCCTGATAGTAATTGACGATGTGGACCGAGCCCGACAGTCCCAGAACGTAAACCAACGAAGGCATCGTCATCAGGATCGCATCGAGCGTGCTGCCGGCAAACCAGACCAACGACAAGCTGCCGATCGCCGCGACGCCGCCGACAAAGAACAACATGCAGGTGATCTTCACGCTGCGAAAGCTGAAATAGGCGAGCCCGACTCCGATCGCCAGCGACAAGCCCACGAGTTTCAACAGCGTGATCGAACCTTCCTCGTCGATCGCGACGTTGTCCACCGGCGGTCCGCCGAGGCGCAAGTTATCCGGATCGATCCCGCATTGACCGGAAGCCAATTCGAGGATTCGTCCACGCGGTTTCCCCAACAAGGGCCGCCCCACCACGCGGGACAAATCGTCCAGGGCGGGATCGTTGAGATAGGCCACGATGCACGTTTGCCGCTTCGGCGCCTCCAACTGCAACTTGTCCCACATGTCGTACCAGTGGGCCAGCCGAGTGTCGTGATCGGCGGACAACAGCTTTTGCTTGTCGCCGCCATACTTCGTTTGTACGAGGTTGTCGACGTATTGCTCGAAGTCGAATCTCCGGTTCTCTTTCAGTTGTTTTACTTTTTCCGGATAGTCGCGTTCCAGGCATTGAACCAGCGAATCAAAGGTCCACTTGAATTCGGGCGGTGGCGTCGGTCCGAACAGCAAACCGGTTAGCTTTTGATTGGCTTCGACCTTGACATCAAACGTCGCCTGGTCCTTTTCATCGTATTTCCCCAAGCGGAGGACACCGTTTTCGCCCGCGAGCTTGTTGAAAATCTCCGGCCCCGAGGTCACGGACTTAAAGAATCGGGCGAAGAATTTCGTTGGATCTTGATAGAACGGATTGTTTTCACC
This sequence comes from uncultured Planctomycetaceae bacterium, assembly GCA_963803365.1. Taxonomy (GTDB): domain Bacteria; phylum Planctomycetota; class Planctomycetia; order Pirellulales; family Pirellulaceae; genus JANMEB01. The sequence continues at coordinate 57,335 of CAWDMH010000013.1, read as the reverse complement.
AGGCGCATTGCCGCTGTCGGAATCGGGTTGAAACCGCGTGATGAATTTGCCGGTCGCCTTGTTCTTGCCGTTGTAAAAGCGGTCCAGGCTCCGGGCGACCGCCTGTACGATGTTCTCGTCGCCATCCCACTTATACAACGAGCCGTCGCGGGTGATGAAAAACCAAGAGTCCCGCCCCTTCAACCAACGCTCGCCATGTGCCGACCAGTCCTCGTGATAATTCCCTGTGGCGTAAATGGCGTATTTATCGCCAATCGAACGAGCCCGTCGTTCTTCCAGGGTCAACTTGTCGTCCCATTCGAGCGATTCACGTTTGAGCTTGGACAGCAATTGAATGTAAGTCGGATCGTCTTCGCGGCAGCCCGACCAAGTGATCACGACAAACTGGTCGCCCAGAAAGAACTTGCGGAACACTGCCAGCTCTTCGGTCTCACGATACGTCTTGGGCAGCCAGTCCGTGACGTCGTTTTTCATGTTGTTGAGGGCAAGTCGTGCGCCGCGCAGCGCGAACGGCAGCAAGAAGAAAACCGCGCACAGAATCAGCAGTGCGCGATTCCCAAAAAACGGGACGAAGCGTCCAAAAAACGACTTGCTCATCGATCAATTGACTTGGAGGAACACCGACGCGTCGGTGCGAATCCGATTAGACTAACGCGGTTCCGGAAAAACGTCCAGAGTTTGGCCTACACCCGAAGCATCATCCCCAATCGGCCGATGGCTGGCGCCAGGAGTAGGCGCATTGATCAACGCAAGTCATACGATATCTATTAGCGAGGATCGCAGGGCGGAGGTGATCCCTCTAAATCGTATCGGTTTTCTGCATCCGTCGAACAGGGGCGAACTTTGAATCCTCCCCCATTTTGCGGCCAATGCGTTCTCCCGCCAGACAGCTTGCGGCCCCAGTTACCCCAGCAAACTCAACCGAGTTAGTAAAGCTTAGCCGATCGTCAAACTCGACCGACAATGACGACGGAGCCCAGATCAATACGTCGGCGTCAGACTATTGAAGTAATAAACGCCTGTGGCGATCCCAATGATGATCGAGGCCAACATCAAGATCGTGTAAAACAGCATCGATCGTCCCTGCAGAAATCCAAACACGATGCAGTACAAGAAGCCTGTTAATAAACAGGCCAATCCCTGCCCGACGTGCACCCGAAACGCAACCCATGTGATGTAAAGGGCGCACAACAGGGTGATCCCAATCGACGTATAAAAACTGATTTTCGCTGGGGTGACGGCCTCGCCGATCCGATCCATTAGCAACACCGTCGAGACGCCGATCACCACCAACACCAGAAATCCCAGCAACGCACCAATCGCGACGACCACCGAATCGGCGCCCTCGCCAAAATCCTCGTTGACGGGGTTGATCGTCTCGCCTTGAATTTCGCGCTCGGCCTTTTCCAACAACAGCTGGGCGTTGCCTTCGGTATGTGTCGTGCGAATTTCCTCCAGCTTGACGTCGGAAAAAGTCTCCAACCGTTTGCCGGTTTCGCGATTGAACCCGCAGTTGACGCAAATAATCGCCGTCGGCGCCATGTCACTTCCACAATTAGGACAAATCGGAGAAGCACTGACGCCCTTGACGCCGGCATCGTCCAGCAAATCCAAAAGTGGATTGAATCCATCAAAAATGTTCAGGGGGCTTGCTTTGGTCACTAGGGCTTTGGGTTGGACCTTGGGCGGCGCTTGCGTGACACGCCGCTGAGTCGTAGAGCGAATGCTCGAACCAGACGCTCGCGTTGCCTGCACCGGAGCACTTGCGGTTCGTCCGGTTGACTTCGACTTGGCAGCAGCCGGCGCTGGAATCGCGACGGGCTGTTTGCATTTTGGGCATTTCACATGCTTGCCGCCAAACTCATCCGGAGCGACAAACGAATGCCCACACCCGCACGTAACTTTGATTGCCATATCGCGACCTGGATCGGAACTCTTGAACCTCGAAATAACTAAAGATGCCCGTTATCATTATTCTTTGTTGGGCTGGCGCGAATTTCAACGGCAAATGGCTCATAGCTCGCTGAATTCCGACAATTGACTTCCGATCGAATTCGTCGTGAGGTAGTTTGCTGTAGGTCGGGCTTCCTGGCCCGACCAATGACGGCCAGGGATGGTCGTCCTACTTCGAATAGGTCCACTACAGAATCGAATCAACACGCAACTCGAGTCTCTTGAATTCGCCGTCTCAACGCCGAACAGACCGGAGCCCAGGTCACCAAGGATCGCACGCAAAATAACTTCGCCGTTGGAGTCCGTGACACTTGACCCAAGCCACACCGCCTGGCGAGCATTCGGGACCGCTGGTCGATTCGCACCTGCAAACGAATGGAGGCAAACGGCTCCGAAACCAATTGGCATCGACCATTTTCTGATGCTCCGCGGTTCAAGCTTCCGCCCCACCATGAGCCAAAGACCTGCACGGTCCGGCGGCTCTTGGCGAGCCAATCTCAATCGATTTAGATGCAGCGTCAGAATTTATGTCAAATTGTCACGATTTTCGTTTTACTTTACGTCAATCCCATCGTGGGGTCATTTGGTGTCGGTTGAGCAGTCCCAAGCGGACAAATGTCGGCCAAAGATGTCATGCATTAACGAATTACGCCACGACCGGATCGCCCGGTGAATTGCAACGGATGCAAAAATGTCTTAAATTGCGCAACAATTGCCGTCCTAAACCGGCTTCGATCCAATCTTCAGACTTTTTGTCAGTTTCGATTTGCGCCTATTCAACGGAGGGTTCGGTATCCTATGTCCACCACTTTGAAGTCCAAGAAGAAAACCACGGTTAATCTCCAGCCATTGGGTGACCGCCTTGTGGCCCAGCGGGAAGAGTCCGAACAGAAGACCATGGGTGGAATCTACTTGCCCGATACAGCTCGCGAGAAGCCCGTTCGCGGGGTGGTTATTAGCATCGGCGAAGGCCGCTTGATGAAAGATGGAACCCGTGTGCCCCTGCAAATCAAACCGGGAGACCGAATTATCTTCACTAGCTACGGCCCGGAAGAATTCAAAATCGGCGACGACGAGTATCTGCTGCTCAGCGAAAACGACGTGCTGGCGGTGATCGGATGATCGCTGATCGGTTTTCACCGACGGACCGAACGCAATTTCCGGAATGCGTGTGAAAGACGTATAAGGCTGTCAACAGGCCGGCCCAACCTAAACCCATCGACCAAAACTCAAACTTCTGACGGAGAAACAACTCATGGCAAAGATGATTGCATTTGAACAAGAAGCCCGCGAGGCGATTCGTCGCGGTGTATCCAAATTGGCTCGGGCCGTTAAAGTCACGTTGGGTCCCAAAGGCCGCAACGTCATTATTCAAAAGAGCTTCGGCTCGCCAACGGTGACCAAAGACGGAGTCAGCGTCGCCAAGGAAATCGAACTTGAAGACACCTATGAAAACATGGGCGCTCAAATGGTCCGAGAGGTCGCCAGCAAGACGAGCGACGTCGCCGGCGATGGTACCACAACCGCGACTGTGTTGGCTGAAGCGATCTTCAACGAAGGCTTGCGGGCCGTGACCGCTGGCGTCAATCCGGTGCAAATGAAACAGGGGATTGAAAGCGCCGTTAAAGACATCAACGCCAAACTCACCAACATGGCCATCAAGATCAAGAACAAAGACGAAATGGCCAACGTCGCTTCGATCGCCGCCAATAATGACCGTGAGATTGGTAAATTGCTCGCGGACGCGATGGAAAAAGTCGGCAAGGACGGCGTCATTACGGTCGACGAAGGCCGGGGCCTTCACACCGAAGTGGAATGGGTCGAAGGTATGCAGTTTGACCGCGGTTATCTTTCGCCGTACTTCGTCACCGACACCGCAGGGATGCAGTGCGTGCTGGAAGACTGCTACATCTTGATCTTCGAAAAGAAGCTCACCAATATCAAGGATCTTGTTCCGCTGTTGGAAAAGGTCGTTCAGCAAGGCAAACCGCTGTTGATCATCGCCGAAGACATCGAGGGCGAAGCGTTGGCCACGCTGGTGATCAATCGCTTGCGCGGCACGTTCCAATGTTGTGCGGTGAAGCGCCTGGATACGGCGACCGCCGCAAAGCTATGTTGGAAGACATCGGTTGCTTGACGGGTGGAACGGCCATCTTTGAGGCGCTTGGGCATCAAGATTGAATCACTGCCGATTACCGATCTGGGCCGCGCGAAGAAAGTCATCGTGGAAAAGGAGAACACGACGATTATCGAGGGCGCCGGAAGAGCGCCGACATCAAGAATCGGATCGCGCAAATCCGTCACGAAATCGAGAACACCACCAGCGACTACGACCGCGAAAAACTGGAGGAGCGGTTGGCGAAACTCGCCGGCGGCGTGGCCAAGGTGAACGTGGGCGCGGCCACGGAAAGCGAAATGAAGGAAAAGAAAGCTCGCGTCGAAGACGCCTTGCACGCCACGCGGGCAGCCGTCGAAGAAGGGATCTTGCCAGGTGGTGGCGTCGCCCTGTTGCGCCGCGGCCGACGTCAAACCCGCCAACAATGCGACCGACGACGAAAAAGTTGGCTACAACATCGTCGTCCGCTCTTGCCGCTCGCCGCTGACGATGATCGCCGAAAACGCCGGCCAGGATGGCGGAATCGTCTGCGAGAAGGTCGTCGAGGGCAAAGGCAACTTCGGCTACAACGCCTTGACCGGCCAGTACGAAGATCTGGTCAAAGCCGGGGTGATCGACCCGGCTAAGGTTGCCAAGACCGCTTTGTCAAACGCGGCCAGCGTGGCGACGTTGCTGCTCACCAGCGACGCCTTGATTGCAGAAATGCCGAAAAAAGATGAGAAGGCCAAGAAGGGACACGGCGGCGACTACGACATGTACTAAACCGATCTCCGCAAACGGATTCCGCAAGTGAACTCCGCCACTTCTCCTCAACACAAACCGCAGTCGCTGGACTGCGGTTTTTTATTCGCTTCGACGGCGATGTCGTTCCCCTTCCCCTGGCTTCCCGCCTGCGCGGGAATCACGGTATGCGGCTGGTTTGGTTTCCCGCCTCGCGGGAATGAGTGCGCCTGTGAGGGCGTTTGATCGGAAGGGTGGAAGTCCCTTCATGGGTCCGATCTGAGCCCATTAGCTGAAAGTAACTGCGTTCTCGCAAGAGGAGGTGGAGAGCAACTGGAAGTGAACAATCGGTCCGCAGGATAACGAACTCGATTCGGCCTATCGTTGTGGTGAGCCTGCTCATTCAAGGCGAAGCCCAAGATGCCATCGAAGCCGGACACCGGATTACCAAGGTCGCAGATGGTCAGCTCCGGAAATAAGACAGATCGATCCGGAGGCAACGGGGGGTGGTTGGAGGCAGAACGATTGGAAGGTCAAACGCAATAAGCAGGGAACCCCATCGCGGGGCAACTTGTCGAGCGATCACGGGAGCAGCCTCACCCACAGGGCCAGGCACGTTTTCGGCGACACCGCGTTGGAGGTCAGAGCGCCCGTAAGAGCTTTGAAACGGGGTAACGTCCGTGGAGCAAAGGGGCGCAGGGAGATTGATCGAGAAAGGACGAACCCTTGGAAACACAACCTGACTTAATAGTGCCGCCGAGCAATCGGGCGGCGCCTAGATTCTCAGGAGACGACTTGACCCATTGGGCCTGGACGGAACCAAGTGTTTGGACCAATCCGATGTTGGCTACGCTGGAGCAATCCAGCGTTCGAGGAGGTAAATGGCACAGCTTGATGGATAAAGTTTACAAACCGGACAACCTCTACTCGGCTTACCGCGAGGTGGCCGCGAACAAGGGCGCACCGGGCGTGGACAATATCACGATCGAAGACTTCACTGCCGGTTTATGGCGGAACGTGAACAAACTTGAACAGCAACTGCGCGATGGTTCTTATCGTCCGCAGTCGATCAAGCGAGTCCACATTCCCAAGCCGGGCACGAAGGAAACTCGGCCGTTGGGCATTCCGACGGTGCGGGACCGCGTCGTGCAAAACGCACTTCGTCATGTCTTGGAACCGATTCTGGAACGGCAATTCGCCGAGCACAGCTACGGCTTTCGCCCCAACCGGGGTTGCAAAGACGCGCTGCGCCGCGTGGACCGTTTCGTGAAAGCGGGCTACAAGTACACGGTCGACGTCGATTTGAAATCTTACTTCGACACCATCCCGCAGGATCGACTCGTCCAGGAACTGCGCAAGTACGTTGCGGACAACTCGGTGATCGGTTTGGTGGAAAAGTTTCTGCAAGCCGAAGTGTTGGACGGACTGGAGCGCTGGACGCCGACAGCGGGCGTGCCGCAAGGAGCGATCATCAGCCCCTTGCTCAGCAATCTGTATCTGAACGAGTTGGACCACCTGATGGCCGCCGCCGGATACGAGATGACTCGCTACGCGGATGACCTGGTGATTCAGAGTCGAACCGCCGAAGAAGCCGCAGCGGCCTTGGAGTTGGTGCGAACGTGGACCACCGAGCGTGGCCTAACGCTACACCCGACCAAGACCAAGATCGTCCACGTGGACGAAGAGGGCTTTGAATTCCTTGGTTACCGCTTCATCAAACATCGCCGGTATCCCCGGCAGAAGAGTTTGGCGAAGTTCAAGGAAACGATTCGCGGCAAGACCAAACGGACCAACGGCCACAGCTTGCAGGCGATCATCGCGGACGTGAACCGGACCTTACGCGGCTGGTATGAGTATTTCAAACACAGCTGGCCCAGGACGTTCGACATCCTGGACGGCTGGATACGCATGCGTCTGCGGAGCACTCTTCGCAAGCGTGCGGGCCGTCACGGCCCCGGACGCGGGCACGAACATCAACGCTATCCCAATGCCTACTTCGCGCAACTTGGGTTATTTAGTCTAGCAGTAGCCCATGCTGGTGAAAGTCAATCTGCTCGTCAGTAACAATCAACTGGAGAGCCGGATGCGGGACATCCGCCAGTCCGGTTCGGTGGGGGGGAAGCCGCAACCCAATGCGGCTTCCCTACCTCAATCGGAATGGGGAGTGACGGTATGCCGGCCTTGCGTCATTCCGGGCTGAGACCCGGCAGTTGGTCCCAATGATCTTTAGCGTGATTCCGGGCTGAGGCCCGGAACCCAGTTCCACGGACGGGAGAGCATGATCGTTTGCCGGCGCATTACCCTTGGTGACAAACTGCCAACATGCCCTACGTCAGGCGTTTAGGTCGACTCGTCCGGAGTTGACTCTTCCGGGGGGCGGCGGAATGAATTTCGGTGCCGATTCATTCTCGCGGTCGTCGTACTCTTCGACTTGGGAAATCCGCGGCGTCGGGGGGGACGTGTCGATCGAAATCGACGATTTCATGTCGTTCAAACTGCGGCGCAGATCACGGTACGTATTACCCCAAGTGCGCGCGACCTCGGGGAGACGTTGCCCGTACAACAACAACGCGACAATCCCGATGACCACTAACTCGCCGTAGCCGATTCCAAACATGAAGTACCAGGTTCAAAGAGATCGGCCTATGGTTCAGTCGAGTCCTTGGCGTCTTCGATCGCCTTGGGTTTTTCCGACATGCCCGCCTTGAACTCGTTGATGCTGCGGCCCATGTTGTGCATCAGCGACGGCAACCTTCCGGCACCGAACAGCAACAATGCGATTGCCATGAAAATCAACAACTCGGACCAGCCCATATTGAACATATCTATACCGCAAATGAAAAAACTAGTTACGCAGCATTCACTCACGGCCTTTACCGTCTGGCTGCCACACGCGACTCCATTCGTACCTTAATTTTAAAAGTCGCGTTCTCGGTGTCAAACCACCTCGGTGTTCGGTTGTGGGGTCATTAGCTGTAAGTCGGGCAGTCTGTGCCCGACATTTGACGGCCAAGGATGGCTGTCCAACGTGGAATTCCCCCACAACCCGGTTGTCGTTGCATCTACGGGGCGGCGGGAATTTGCGGAGACTTTCGGGTTCCAACCAACGTTCCGGGCCGGGATTTCTACGGAAAAGCTAAGGATCGCCGGCAAAACAGCTTCGCCCAAAATCCCCGCCCTCACGGGAGAGGAAAGGCGAGGGTCCGCAAAACCGGGAAGTTATTTTGCGGGCGATCCTAACGCAACCAGTCTTGTTTTTCTTCCGGATTGGCATCTGCGACTCGGATGCGATTGAACTGGGCGTAACGGTAGTACACCTCCAAGCACAATGTTCCCATCGCCGTGCTGTACACCTGACCCCCGTAGCCGGACCACTTGCCATTGGCCGGCCAAGCACCGCGATTACTTCCCGACGTAATCTGAGTCTGTAACAGTTGCCGCTGCAGCGACTCGTTCCAGTTTGACCAGTGACCACTGCCGCTTTGAAACATCGCCAGCGTACCGTAATACCACAAGTAGTAATTGACGTCCCCAGAACCGGGCGGTTGACGAGCGATGTAATCGGCGGCTTCGCCGGCAATCGATTCGGGAACCGACTGCCCGACGAAATACCGACAGGCCAGCGATTCGGCGGTCATTGTCTCGCTGGGTGGCTGCCCCGGACGGTAGCTCGCCAAGCCGCCGTAGCGTCCACTGGAACAAAGTTGGATGAACCGGTTCGCACGCTGAATGGATTCGGGAGGGATCGCCACACCGGCACTATGCGCGCTTCTGAGCGCCATGATTTGCCAGCCAAACTGGCTCATGTCGCCGGACTCGCGGGGCATGTAACGCCAACTGCCGGTCTGCGGATCTTGAGCGTTGATCGAATAAGCGATCGCCCGCTCGACACACGGCAGCAAAGACCGGTCGCCGGTCAGCACCAACGCGTCGCTCACCGCCAGCGTCGCAATCCCGTGGCTGTACATGTGCGCGAACAACTCGGCATGGCCCGCCAAGTGCCCGCTGGGATCCTGCGATTGCATCAGGAAAGTAAGTCCGCGAGCGACGGTCTGCCGGAAGTCGCCTTCGAGGTGAGTCTGACCGGCGCCCAGAAATGCCAACAGTGCCAAACCGGTGAGAGCCGTGTCCGCCTGGCGTCCGGCACCCTGTCGGTCTTGTCCCAACACATAGTCCTCACGTCCCGCGCCCGTAGCGGCCGGGTCCCAGTGGCCATCGTCCTGTTGCATTTCGGCCAACCAGCGCAATGCTTGCTCGACCGCTTGCTCGGTCTGCTGGGAGCCACCCCTGGCCAGCGCGTTTTCGAGTCGCTTGGATGGATTCCTTAATGAACAAAGGGCCGGTACGACGTAGTTTGGTTTGACGGTCGTCGTCGGCGCCGCCAAATCCCTCGGAGTCTCGGCAGAATGCTCTTGGCCCGGTGCAGTTTGAGTGGCCACGGATGGGACGAACTTGGGCGACGCGGCCGGCTGCAAAGACTCCTCCGGATCGACGTCGAACTCGGGCGTTGCATGGTCGCCGTCAATTACCTCGGTGACGGCAACTAAATTGTCTTGGTTACTCGGTGCACCTGGTTGAACTGGCGGTTGTGACTGCGAGTCGTCGTTGGCGAGTTCGGAGGCTCGATCGGCCACGAGCGCGTCGTTGGGTTCTGCGTTAGATTCGGGAGGGCTTTGCGGATCGGGATTTGGGGATTCGACAGCGATCGGCGTCTGAGTTTCCGGTTTGATCGTCGGCGAAAGCAAATCGGGCGCCGCCGGCGGAATATCGTTTTCAGATGGCTCCATGACGTCGTTTGGCGGTGGGACATCAACATTCAAATCATCATCGATGGAGTCAACGTTCTCGGCAGGATCGCTCGACGCCAATTCATCGGACAACGAATCTTTGTCCTCGTTGGGTCCATCGGCTTCGGGATCATCCCCTGAGTCGAGGACGATTTGGATGCGGACGACGTCGGATTGTGTTGAGGGCGGGATTTGAAAGAAAAGCTTGGTTCCGTAGGCAAGACCGCCCAACAAAAAATGAGCGAACATCGAAAGCCAGACGCATTTTGTTACCGTACGGGCGTTTCCCCAACGAGTCCGCATCAACAGAATCAGGGCGACGGTCAGCAATCCCAAACCGCTCCACAAGATGATCGCCAACGTCTTGGAACTGGTCGCGGCGAGAACTGCCAATGGTTCTACATCGTTCGGGTGCAGTGCGAAGTCGGCCGGCATTTCATCGCTCCAACTTGGCCACGCGGACAGCAATGTTTAGATCCGTAATTTGCGCCAGGTGACAAGCGGCGATGACATCGGCAATGTTCTGATAGCGGCTGCCGGCGTCGCCTCGTACGACAACCCCGAGTTGGGAGTGCTGTTGGTGTTCGGACGTCAGGACGGACCTGAGTTCATCGAGCGAAATCGGACTTCGGTCCAGTTCGATTCGGCCATCGCTGTAAACGTTGATCAGGCGTTTTTTTGCAGCGGCGGTGGCGTCACCCATCTTGGCGACTTGCGGAACGTTCAATGAAATGTCGCGTTCGGCTTCGTTGAGTTCGCTAAATCGCGTGCCCACGATAAAGAAGATCAAAAGCAGAAAGATGATGTCGATCATCGGCGCCAGGTTCAGCGTCGGCTGCTCTTCGCGAAGTGTTTTGAGCGGCATGGGATCGAGACACCTGTCTTTCGTGGCCAGTTTGAGTTATGCCGCGGAGCGGTCGTTTCGCTTGCGCGTGCGATTGAGCTTCCGTTCGCTACCGGCGAGCGCTTCGGCCGAAATGCAGCCGACGACTTCCATTCCCAGCGAATCGATCTCCATGATCCGGCGATCGACGGAACCGGCGATGTACAAATAGGCAATCAACGCGGGAATAGCGACCGCCATCCCTGCGGCAGTTGTCAGTAACGCCTGGCTGATTCCCAACGCGATCAAAGCCTTGGGGTCTTGTGACGAGTCCACCAGGGCGATGGCGTCAAACGCCTGAATCATTCCCAGCACGGTGCCCAGCAGACCCAGTAGCGGGCTGACCGTGGAGATTCCGTTGATCAACCTCAGATACTTTCGCAACTGGTTGCCGATCCGCTCGCCTTCGTCCAGGATGGCTTGTTCGACTTCGACCGACGGCTTTCCCCATTTTCTGATCCCGGAGGCAAACAACCGGGAAACGGGACTGGAGTTCTTGTCGCATAACTCGAGCGCCGATTCCCGCGTCAGTTCTCCGTCTTGAAGTTGATCGAGAAAGCGGTTGACAAACGGACCGGGAACGATTCTGCCGCGACGCAAGCTGACGAATCGCTCGAAGACGAACACCAACAGCAAGAAGCTGCAGATGCCGATAGGAATCATCAAGGGTCCGCCGTCCCGAAGTACTTGTAGCAACGATTTGGATCGAATGACGTTTCGATCGGCGGTGTTTGCCGGAGCTGGTGATACCGACTCAACGCTTGGCGTCCCGCCAACCTGACCTTCCTGAGCCGACACGCGATTCGGACACTGGCAAATGAAAAGAACAACTGCGGCAACTATCACAATCGAGCGTCGGAGCCCGGCCGCGGGTAGGCTCCCAGAAGTTTGGTAGCTCATACCACAATGTTTGTGAACTCGCGTTTGCATGAAACTGTGTGCCAACATGATTCCGTCGCCAGCAATGGAAATTTAATTGAACTGTTCAGCCGCCAACGAAACCGTGGGACGAACCCGGCTGTTTGGATGGGTGAATAGTTGCGGGAAAATACATGGAATTGGATAATCGCTGCAATGGCGGAAGCGGCAGCACGTAGCCCAATACGTGATCCGATTCACCATCCAAGCCGGAACGGCGAGCGCGTTGGGCGTCATGCAAAACCTCGGTTTTCCGCGTGGTTGCCAGCACGAATGCAAGCATTTCAGCGCTCTCGCCGATCGTGCGGCGATGAGGGCGTCATTTGAATTTGAGAGTCCCTTGAACCTCTATTGCAGCGAGCCTGTTGGGTGGATTAGTTTGTGCTCGGCCGTCCGCGCACCGCCGTCTCTTTGTCCTTCCGACATTCCCTTTGATGTCAGCCATCTCGAAAAACGTGCGTAGCTACGATCGCGTTGCCTGGTTTTACGAGCAGACGTCGCGACTCTATTCCACCAATCAAATCCGCAAGTCCAAATCCGCTCAGGTTCGATTCATCAAGCCGGATGACCGCGTGCTCTACCTCGGCGTTGGCGCGGGTGAGGATGCCATCATGGCGGCCAAGCGGCAAGCCCGGGTGACGTGCATCGATGTATCGCGACGCATGCTGGCACGGCTGCGACGACGCTTGTCGCGGAAGGGTTTGCGCACCGAGTTGATTTGTGACGATGCCCGACGACACGACCGAGTGGGTTACTACGACGTTGTGGCCACGAACTATTTCTTGAATTGTTTTCACGCCGAGCAGATGTGTTCGATGATGGGCCAGGCCGCGTCGTTTTGCCGGCCCGGGGGATACTACATGATTGCCGACGTGGCGTTGCCGCAGGGCCATTGGATCTCGCGAAGTTTCAATGTCGTCTACTTGAAGTTTGCCATGACGTTGTTTTGGACGTTGGGGCTGGTCCCTTGGCACAATAACTACGACTATGTTGCGTTGCTGGATCAAGTCGGGGTTGACTTCCGACATGTCGAGTATTTCCGCTTTTGTCAGCGCGGGCCGGTCTTGTTTCAAAACATTGTGGGACAAAGGGTGGCATGAAGCCGACGAGTTCCAGCGCGATCGATCCTGCCGACGCGACGTGGCAGCGGGAGTTGGCACCCGGGGTCAGAAAACGTCGCCGTTTGAGTCAGACCTTCTGGGCGTTTGAACGTTTGCACTCCGAAGCGCCGCAGCCGGTGTCGCGATCGACTCGTTTGTCATTGGTCCAGCAACACGGTGATTTCACCTTGGCGTATTCGACGGCCATTCAGCCTCGGCTACAGTTTTTCGGCGACGAAGACGGTTATATCGCCTACGGCAGGCGGTGGGGATTTGTGTTTGCGCTGGGCGATCCGGTTTGCAGCGCCGCGCGCAGGCATCGTTGCTAAACGAATTCCTGGAGACGTTTCCACGAGCCGCATTCTGCCAAGTGAACCGCGAAAACGCGGACCACCTTGCGGCCGCGGGGCATTACGTCAACCCCATCGGAGTCGACACGACTCTGGATCTGACGACGTATTCGTTTGCCGGGAAGGAAAAGGAATGGCTGCGGTACGCAGCAAACTGGTGTGGCCGTCGTGGCTATTCGATTCGCGAATGCAGCATCGACGAAGTCGGCGTCGAACAAATCGACCACGTCTCGGAGGCTTGGCGAACGACCCGGACCGTCAAACATAAAGAAGTCCGGTTTCTCAACCGCCCGATCGGACTGACGCACGAAGAGGGGGTGCGGCGATTCTTTTTCTTTGGACCGCAAGGCGAACTGCGGGCGTTTGTATTCTTTGATCCGCTCTACCGCGACGGCCGATTGATCGGCTATGTGACCTGCATCAAGCGCCGCCATCCAATCGCCCCAACGTATTGCGAACACGCGATCATGAAACACGCCATCGAAACGTTCCAACAGGAGCGGCACGCAGTCTTGAAGCTGGGGTTGTCGCCGTTAGCCTGGATCGATGGACGCCATCCGCATCAGAATTGGTGGCTCGACAAGATCTTTCGGCTTGGATTTCGATCGGCGGTCATGAACCGATGGCTATACAACGTGCGCGGGCACGCCGAATACAAGAGGCGATTTCACGGCAATGAAGAACCCTTCTATTTCGCCACGCCCACATTGTTCAACCATTTTCGCTTGTTGGCGCTGGTGGTCTTGATGGGGATCATCTGACAGCGTTAGGATCGCACGTAACAGTTCACGAGCCAGGGTCTGGCTCATTTTCGGCCCAATGATTGGTACTTGAATGTCGCATGAGCCGCCGAAAATGTGCCTGACCCCTTAAAAATCTGGGCAACGCATTGGCAACCCGTGAACGCTTACGGATCGCACGCAAAATAACTTCGCTTTGAATCCTCGCCCTCACGGAAGAGGTTAGGAGAGGGTCAACAAAACAGGGAAGTTATTTTGCGTGCGATCCTTAGCGCATCCGCCAAACCCGCTGGGTGCTGATTCGGAGCCGACGTCGAATGACGGCGACGTCGTTCATGAAAGCGCCGTGCATCGCCCGGATAACCCGCCGTTGGCCGAACCGCCGGGTCGTGCCGCAGCCAGAACCGATTCCAGCTTTTCATCAAGACTTCGCGAATATATTTTGCAATCATCGATGCGGCGGCAGTCGGCAATCGCGATTCTCCGCCGACTTCGAATCGTATTTCGCAAGTGCGATTCGGCTCATGCCAGCGGTATCGACTGCAACTGGAATTCTCGTCGACGACCTGAACGAAATGTTCCGTCAACTGCTGCTGGATCAGCGGTGCATAAAAGGCACGCCCACCGTGGCGGTCGCAAAAGACACTGGCGTCGTCACCGCACATGGCCAGCATTCGCCCGACCAATTGCAGCGTGCACGCCGAAAGTAGCGATGCCTTGTTGCCGTGGCGCTCGAGCAGGCGATTGAACTCGTCGGGCAGGACCGCGCAAACCAACGGCGATCAAACTAGCACCGCTTTGTCGCAGCGACCATCGAAGCCGCGTCGCGTCACGCTGAATCCTGCTCAGCGAACACTCCAACGGCAAATCAAGACCACGCCAATCAAAAAACTCTGGTAGATCGTCCGGACATTGCCGCGACATGTTGTCAAAACCGTTCATCCTGGCCATCAATTCGTCCACCCGCCGTGGAATGGAATCGAGGGCTGCCAACAGCGAAAAGACCGTCTGTTCCAACGGCGCCAAAGGCCCCCCCGACCGGTACACGGACTTCGAGTCGGCGACCACTAGTTTGTGGCTGGAACCGGAACCGTTCGGTTGCACACAGCCGCGCAACGCACGAAAGAAATTAAACTCGGCGTCCGCCACACGCCAGGCCGTGATGCCAATCACCAACGGTCCTAAATTGGGTGCATAACCGGCTTCATCCACGCCAATTACGAGGGTCATCGAACTCCATCCGATAATCCGATTTCCGTGTGCGATCCTAACCTTAATCAACTTCCGAGGACGTCGGCACCGGCTGCGCCAACGGGGCCAATGCGACGGAGACGTTGCCTCCACCGTTAGTAGCAATCGGAATTGCGGTTCGATCCAATTGAGATGAGGCGATCGTCAAAATCTGGTCGCCATTGACCCGCAATCCGCGCGCAGTAGACCCTACCATCCTTCCGGCTGAGCGTCCATTGGCCGCCACCGATCCCCAAAACATCGAATCCGATCGGCGAACGGTCCGTGTGACCATTACCTATCGCGTTATACATTCGGCGCAAACGCGGCCGTAGATCTCGATGGCGGCGCACGCCGGGCCGCTTGGCTTTTCCCCATTGATCGAGTTGTCCGAATTTGAGAAATCGATGGATCATGGGTCGGTCAACCACGGGGCAAGGGAATCCGGCGGTCGCTTGCAATAGATTCGTCCGATCAAACAACGGATCGCTCTTTTCGTAAATCTGGTAAATCCGCGTGTTTTCAAAAAACTGCTCGGCAAAACTCGATCGGCGCGTCGATTCGTCCGGAGGGTCGTCGCAAAATGCGACGCCGTACGAACCAAAATACTCGCAGCAATAATCGATCACCGACCTGGCGGTCGTTCCCACGTCGGGTGCCAAATGAAAGGTCCGGCCATGTGTCGACCCATTGCCGACGATCTCGCAAATCACCCTGGAAACCCAATCGACCGGCACGAGGTTTCGAGGTTCATCGCCGCGAAACGGCAAGCGAATGGGCGTGTAGCGCAGTCCGTCACGGCCCAATCCCTGTTCCGGCACCAACATCGCCAACAATCGCAAGTACAAAAATAAGCCGTGGTAACTGCTCGTCGCCCCGGTCGTCGAATCGCCAATGATCACGGCCGGACGGTAGACCGTCAGCGAGGCTTGGGAAAAGTGGTCGCGGACCATCGACTCGGCGATGAACTTGGATTGCTCGTAGTCGTTGCGAAACGTCTGGTCCGCGTCCAATTCGTCTTCCAGGATTCGACCCTTGCGATTGCCGCACACATAAGCGGTCGAAAGATAATGCAATTCTTCAATCCCGGCGCGACGGCATAGCTCGACTACGTTGCGGGTTCCGTCGACGTTGGTCGTCCAGGGTTCGGACTGGCGGTCGCCGAAAAATTGAAGCACCGCCGCCCCATGAACGACCCGGTCACAATGCGCGCGAAACCATTTCTGATCGGCGGAACTCATCCCCAAGTTCGGCTCGCGAACGTCGCCGACCAAAACCACTGGACGCGGCAAACAGGCTTGAGCTTCCCGCTCCCAGTGTTGCATGATGGCTTCGATTCGATCGGCGGCGTCATGCCGTTTACTCGATCTCGCCAAAACCGCTATGCGGTGCCCTGCTAGCAATAAGTCCCGCAGAAGATAACGGCCCAAAAGACCGGTGACGCCAGTCACGAGACAGTACTTCGACGAGCGTCGCGGGTGATTCGACTGGAGCGAATGGATCATGCGGCGTTTGTTGGGTCAATTCTTGGAGCCAGTTCTCTTCCTGGCACGGTCACCGACCGGGGGAGGTACGAGATCTCGCACCGGGCGATTCCGTGGAAGGGACATGGATTTGGAAGTGGTATGACGACCAGCAAAAATGCGGCGGACTAGTCGTTTTTCAAAGCAGCCATCTCGCCCCAAGCGGCTCAAAGTTAGTCTTATTCTGCGCTAAAGCCAAACAAAAGAATAGGCTTGCGACAAACACCTGACGCAATTTTTGCGTCAAAAAATCATCCCGCGCACCGTGAGACCGCAATTTTACTAGTCGGATTATCTGCAAGAATCGGAACATCCGTCAAACGCGCCTTGGCGCACGCATCATTCCTTGCAGACGGTTGAAAAGCGTGTGTACAAGATTCAATTGCAGCGGGGTGGCTCGAGCCGCCCGGTCATTCGCCGTGCGGATGCCATCTCGACCGGACGGCTCGCGCCGTTCCGCTACTTTTTCAACGGGCTGCTAGAGCTGTGTCAGGTGTTAGAATTGGGGTTGTGTGCCACGGGCTTCGCCAGTGCGGGTCGGCGATACACGACGCTCATGTACACTGGCACAGCCAGTGGCACCCCAAAATTAAGTTCTGAAAGTGCACTAGAGCTTACTTGGCAACATTCCCCGGACACGTTAAGCGATAATCGATCAAGCTTGAATTCTTGGCCGAGCGCAACGCGACCGACTGCCGGCCCCACCGCAAATGTCGTTCGGCTCTTCGGCTAAGCGTCAAGCCGAACTGGGCCAGAATCGCCCCCGACTCGTTTTGCACAGAAAGTTGCGCGACGGCATAATCGGTTTGCGAGCGGTAGTAATCCGTCTCCGCTTCGGCCAATCGTTGCTGCGCGTCCAGCAACAAGTCGGCGGCAACGGCCTCGGCTTCAAACGACGCGTTGCGTGCCGCAACCGTTTGTTTTGCCGCCAGCATCCGGTTATATGATTTTTCCATCGTGTTATAAGCGCGTTCCAAACGACGGATCGAGCTTCCCAGATCAAACACGACTTCCTTCTCCTGCTCGTCGAGAACGGTACGCTCGCGCATCAATTCCAGCTCAGCGTTTCTCACCGCGGCAAACGCCTGTCGGTATCCAAGCGTCGTCGTCAATTCAAATCCAGCCTGCCATTCTTGGTGATCGCCGGAAAAAAAGTCGGTTGCCGCGCTGGCAAATTGAGTCTGTCCGCCGGCCAATTTGTCGCCGAATCCGTTGTTGCGATAGGTGATCAACGCGTCCAGTCGCGGCAATAAGAAATTTCGCGCGGCGACCAATTCCAGTTCCCGGCGTTTGATCCGCCATCGTTGAGTGTTCAAGTCGACGCGCTGATCCATCGCCAATCCGATCAGTGCGTCCCAATCGTACGAGCATTTGGCATTCAGCGGTTCGTCCAGCGGCCGAATAAAACGGTCGTCACTCTGTGGCAGACCCAGTAGTTGTCGCAAGTTCGCCTCAGCCTGCAAAACGCCGGTAATCCCTCGCCGCGGATCGCCGTTCAAAGCCGATTCCAGCTGCACATCGAACAGGAAAAACTGCTCGCGGGTCTGCGCTTCCTTGTCGGCCTCGCCGCCCGGAAGGTCATTTTCATATTTGGCTTTCACGACACGCCACGTTTCGGCCGCCGATTCGCGGGCCTCCTTCGCCGCGTCATAGTTGCGATACGCAAAATACAAATCCCAGTAGGCGCCGACCACGTCCTGAACGTACTGCCGCACGCTGGCCTCGAACTGTCCGATCGAGATATCGTGGTTGATTCGGCTAATCAATATCCCCGTAGAGGTGCGAAAACCAGGCTGGGCGTTCGGTCCGGCGATTCGGTTGAACTCCACGCCGCTCCCCTGCAACAGGGGGTGTCGAATCGAAGCCTCAGCCACTGCCGTCCACGAACTCGGGAACAAATCGTTGGGCGAGTCGTTCGCGTCGAGCCGAACGGACGACGACCAAGTGTATCGCGTGCCGGTGGCTGCCACCTTTTCAATTTTCCAGTTCAACGTCGTCAGATCCTGTTGAACTTGGTTGGCTCCGCCCCCCAACGCCGGATTGTTAAAGACGTCGTCGTTCTTGGCATACAGCAATGTTCCATCGAGTCGCGCATCGAATTCCGCCAAGGCCGCTTGCGCGCCAAAAATGGGATCGCTCTCCTGTAGCGCCGGATCGTAGTACGACGGTTCGTTGTCGGGGCTGGAAAGCATACGTCCGCCGAGGCTGCGAAGAATCTTGGAATTCGAAAGCCCGAGTTCCAATGCTTGGTCGATGGACAGGTCCCAAAACTGATTGGGCATATCGCTGGTACGAACCAACGGCGCCGCAATCGTCTTCGGTTCGGCGTCGGTCGTCTCCAGCGTCGGAGTTTCAATCGCCAACGAAACCGGCGGTGAATCCGTGATGTCACCCGCCTGGACGTGTGGCCGATGATAAGAATCCGAGAAGCTTCGGAACAGTGAGTTTGCGCGACAACCCGCCAGCGCAGCGACAAACAGCGCCGTGAACACGAGTCGAATTGCTAACGAATCGCTGTCGTTCAAAGGTCGTCGATCGAATGGAATGTTTCGGGCTATGCTTCCAAGGACAATCGGGCCGCAAAAGCGGCAAAATCAGCAGAATCGTTGCCGCCCGAAAATCTTTATCGACCGTTCCATTTGATACAGGTAACATGCTCATAACAAACGATTCAACCGGCAGATCCCAAAAAGGTGATCCAGGCCGTAATCTTCTCCCCAATTGCCCGGATTAACTCGGCGGGTACGAGCGTCTCCGTGGAAATGCGGAAAGGGCGGTCGGCATCGACGAACTGCCTTCGCGGCTACCTGCACCCATCATGAAAGTTTGCACGTCGCATCGATCGAGCGAACCGTTGCGCGATAAATGAGTCTCGTGCTTTGTCAGGTCTTAGAATTGGGGTTGTGTGCCACTGGCTTCGCCAGTGCGGGTCGGCAATACACGACGCTCAGATACACTGGCACAGCCAGTGGCACCCCAAAATTAAAACTTGACACGGCACTAGTGGTTGACTCGTTTTGCAGAGATTGGGCGTTTTTCCCAGCAAATGGCGGTCAAGAGGGGACCTTATGCTTCAGTCGATACAGCTCAATCCTCGATACAAGCGGTGCTGGAACTGATAGCTGGTTCAACTAAAATGGCGTCCTGTTTGAACAGCGGCAATTCTCTTACTTGGCTCCTTCATGGTCCAGTTGGCTGGCCCCTTGGTTCACTATCCGGCACGGATGCTGCTGACGTGGTATTTGAGCGCCTTGCTGGTTGGAACCGTGCTTTTGGCGTTGCCGGTATCGTCCGCTGATCCCGACCACCCGATCACATTGCTAGACGCCTTTTTTACTGCCACCAGTGCGTTGTGCGTAACCGGGCTTGTGGTGCGCGACACCGGAGGCGACTTTTCATTTGTGGGCCAGGTTTTTATCTTGGGTTTGATCCAGATCGGCGGTTTCGGGATTATGACCCTGACCACGTTTGTGATGTCCCAACTCACGGGTGTGAGCTTGCGGCATCGGGCAGTCATTTCCGAGACGCTGGGTGCCAATCCTCGTCACGACCTGCGTTGGATTTTGTTTGCGGTCTTTGTATTGACCATTTTTGCTGAATTCATTGGAGCCGTGTTGTTATTCGTGCGCTTCCTGGCGGACTACGGTCCGCGGCAAGCGATTTGGCAAGCCGTTTTTCATTCGGTTTCGGCGTTTTGCAATGCTGGATTTTCGCTGAATTCGACGAGTCTGGTGCGTTACCAATCCGATCTCACGGTCAATTTCGTTATCGGCGGCCTAATCGTTATTGGTGGGATCGGGTTTCCCGTGTTGCTTGATTTGTTGGGGAGCTTGCGGTTGCCCTGGTCGGAGCGTTGGTCGTCATTGCACTTGCACTCCAAGTTGACGTTGATGGCCACGCTGATTGTGTTCGTCGGCGGGGGATTGATATTCACGGCTTTGGAATGGAACGGGACGCTGAATGGGTTGTCGTGGCCGTCGCGGGTGATGGCTTCGTTTTTTCATGGCGTTTCGTGCCGCACTGCGGGATTCAACACGATCGACGTATCGGCGTTGTCGAATGCTTCCTTGTTCGTATCGGTGGTGCTGATGGTCACCGGCGCCGGACTTGTTCGACCGGTGGTGGCGTGAAGATCTCGACGATCGCCCTATTGGTCGTCTACGCCTCCACTCGTTTTACCGGGAAAAGGCACACCAACATCTTCCGGCGCACCATTTCACAGCCGTCGATCGACCGCGCCGCGGTTACCGTATTGCTTTACATGGCGGTCGCGGCAGCGGCGCTGACGGTGATTCTGGTGCTTGACTCCAACTTGGAATCGCATCGCCCGACGCGTCGCGTTTTTCTGGAGACGATGTTCGAGGCGGTTTCGGCGCTCAGCACCGTGGGACTGTCGACAGGTCTTACAACCGAGCTTTCCAATGCCAGCCGATGTATCGTGATTCTGCTGATGTTTATGGGACGGCTCGGTCCAATCACGGTGTTCGCGGCGGTGGCGCGCCGTCAGAACGTCGATGCCGTTGAATTTGCACACGATGAACCTTTGATAGGCTGATCAAACCACCATGAAGCGTTTTGTCGTCATTGGACTGGGGACGTTTGGAGCGGCTCTGGCCAAAAAGCTCAAGGCCAATGGATGCCGTGTTACGGGGCTGGATTCAAACGCCGAAACGATCTCGGAATTGCGAGACTACTTGTTCGAGGCGGTGATTGGCGAAGCGACCGAGCGCGACGTTTTAGAATCCTTGGCGATCGACAAAGCCGACGGCGTGATCATCAGCTTGGGGGAAGAGATCACCAATTCGTTGCTGGCGACGCTGCATGCCAAAGACCTCGGCGCCCGCAACGTCATGGTCAAAGGGGTCACGATCGACCATGGGAAACTGTTGCAGAAAATCGGCGTGGAGCGGGTGATTTTTCCCGAAATCGAAATCGCGGTGGATTTGGCCAATCGCCTGGCCTGGCACAACATCATCGACTACCTGCCGATCGATCCCGAATACAGTTTCATGGAGTTAGCGGTTCCGGAGGCGTTTAACAACAAGACGCTGATCGAAGCCGATTTTCGCCGACGATTCGGCGTCTGGATTATCGCCGTCAAAGATGCCCTGACGGGAAAGCTGGCGATGTTTCCCGATGGCGAAGCCCGCCTGTCCGACGAGCAAATGATTCTGGTGGTTGGAAAGGAAAAGGATCTCAATCGCCTCCGCACGGCGTTCGAAGAATAACGCCGTGCGCGCGCACTCGCGTCAAAGGTTCAACGACGTTTGTTAGCGAGGGACCGATGCGCCGAATCCGCGGCTGGACGCACGATATGCGGGATGGCCTTCTTCGCACGGAAGCTCGATGGTGAAGGTCGACCCTTGATTGGGGTGACTAGAAACGCTGATCGTGCCCCCATACGCTTCGACAATCGCCTTGCAGATGCTCAAGCCCAATCCGGTCCCGTGAATCGGAGTATTCAACCGACGTGAGGAGTCGGCCTGGAAAAACCGATCGAAGACATGCGGCTGGACGGCGATCGGTATCCCGACTCCCGTGTCACTAACCCGAATCAATGCCATCTGCCTTTCGGGATCAAACTTCAGACCGACGGTGATCGCGCCGCCGCTTTCGGTGAATTTGAATGCGTTGTCGATCAGATTCGTGACCACCTGCCGGATCCGGACCGGGTCGGCCTTTAGACGGACGCGGTCCTCGACGTCGACGTTTAGCGCGATGAGTTTTTCTTCGGTGGTTCCTCGGAACATCTCGGCGACGTCGGCCACGATCGTGTCCAGCGGAACTGTGTCCAACGATTCCGATTCCAGCGTCCCTGCGTCGCTCTCGGCCAAAACCAGCAGTTGATTCGACAACCGGGCGAGCTTGCGGCACTGATCCAATACGCTCGCCAACAGGTCTTTATACTCGCCGGGCGTTCGCGTTTTGACCAGCGCGACTTCGACCGAAGCGATGATCGCCGTCAGCGGTGAGCGAAGTTCGTGGGCGGCATCGGCGACAAAGTCCCGGTTGCGCTGCAAGTGGGTCGCGATTTCGTCCAGCAATTGGTTGATCACCAGCGAGAGTTGATCGAGCTCATCACCGGTGCCGCGGATCGTCAGCCGCTCGTCAAGCTTGTGGGCTCCCAGGGACGTCGTTGTTTCGATGATCTTCTGCAGCGGCGCCGTCACCCGATTCGCCAACAAGTAGCCGCCGATCGGCGCGATCAACAGCAGCAGACTCATCACGATCAGAATGATTCGCGTGGCGCTGGCAACCGCCGCCGAAATCGTCGTCAACGGCGCACCGACTCGGAAAGTCGCAGATTGACCGTCCGCAACGTGCAGGATTCCGTAGGCGCAACGGTATTTCTGTCCGTCCAGATTCAAGTCCGTTTCATCGGTATCCAGGCCCCGGTTTATCAAATCTGTCGGTGTCGCAGCGCTGCTCCAAATCATCTTTTGCCGCTGGGAATCGAATAGCTCCAAGAACCAGCCAGGCCTCAACCGGTTTTCCTCGATCGATTCCAAGTCGCTTTGAATGGCGACGAAATCGGCGCGAGGATGGTTGCTGAGCGTGACGATCTCAAATGCCTGCGCGGTCAATGCACTTTGGAGTTCACTGGTCATCGTCCACCGGCGGCCTTCGCGCAGCAAGAGCATCGAGGCGGTCGCCACCAACAACACGACGATCGAATTCCACAGCGTCAACTTCGCTTTCAGCGGCAGACGCTGGTACCAGCTATTCAGCCGCGCGAATCGCATAGCCGCGCCCTCGAACTGTCTGAATCCTCGACGGTTCGTTCTCCTGATCCAGCTTTTGCCGCAACCGATTGACGTGAACTTCGATCACGTTCGTGTTGCCCTCCCAGCGAAATCCCCAAACGTGTTCGCACAACACCTGACGCGTGACGACTTGACCGGCAAACCGCATCAACATTTCCAGGATGCTGAACTCGGTCGGTGTCAATTCGACCACTTGATCGCGAAGCTCAACGCGCCGCGTCGTTAAATCCAACGTGAGATTAGCCGCCGACAGCTTGGACGGACTTCGCTCGTGTGATCGTCGAGCGACCGCTTCCACCCGCGCCAATAACTCGATAAAGGAAAACGGCTTGATCACGTAATCATCGGCCCCCGCATTCAATCCAGTCACCCGATCGCCAACGGCGCCTCTGGCCGTCAACATGATCACCGGCATCGTTTGGCCGCGTGCGCCGGATTTCCTTGATGACGTCGACGCCGGACCGCCCGGGCAACATCAGGTCCAGTATGACCAGGTCGGGATTCTTCTCGTCGGCCAAACATAAACCGCGGTCGCCGTCGCTCGCACCGTTGCATTCGTGACCGGCCTCGGCAAGCCCTTGCAATAGTGAATTGCGGGTCAGCGTGTCATCTTCAACTACCAGAATGTTCATGGCCGTTCACAATCTCAATAGGTGCCGTCTAGGTGAAAACGTAAGCGTGGGCAAAAATCGTCCCCACTATCATCTGTTCGGACCCCCAAAGGGCAAGTCATCAATTCGCCGATCCGGCAGAAATCGATCAACTTGTGATAAAAAACAGCCCAGAATTACGATTCCGTAAGAATGCGAGGGCTAACTGCCCGTTGAATAATAGCGGTACGGCGCGAGCCGTCCGGTTGCGTTGGCATCCACACAGCGAATGACCGGGCGGGTTGCGCGGTTCCGCTTCCATAAACACTTGTGCACACATTCTTCGTCAGTCTGCTAAGTGATCGAGATCGGCACCTAGCGCTTTGTCAGGTCTTAGAATTGGGGTTGTGTGCCACTGGCTTCGCCAGTGCGGGTCGGCAATACACGCCGCTCATGTACACTGGCACAGCTAGTGGCACCCCAAAATTAAAACTTGACACGGCACTAGGATCGCATGCAAAAATAACTTCGTCTTAAATCCTCGCCCTTCCGGGAGAGGTTAGGTGAGGGGTCAACAAAACCGGGCAGTTATTTTGCGTGCGATCCTTAACCGGCATGCAGCTTGTCTGAGGAATCGCCTGGTCGCTGAGCAAGATCCTTGCTGCCTCCCCGACCCGCTGTCGAAGCCGAATCAGGACGGTAAGTAAATCCTCGCCAAATCTGCCTGGACGATAGCACCGGTTTTATCTAAGTTCGCCCGTTGCGCCGTGTCCGGACAGATCGCCAGATCATCGTGCGCGACCACGACATACGTTCCACAATGAAGGGTTTCCACGTCGATGGATTGGCGTTCTTGGCTGCTGCCGGTGGCACTCGTCGCCTGCGTCATCGTGATGATCGTCCCCATGCCGCCGGCGGTAATCGACGTGCTGCTGGTGGCGAACATCGCGCTGTCCATCATCATCTTGCTGACCACCCTCAACGTCCAGACGCCAATCGAATTCAGTTTGTTTCCGGCGGTGCTGCTGACCGCGACGATGAGCCGTTTGGTGCTGAACATCTCGACGACTCGCTTGATCTTGACCGACGGCCACAAAGGCGCCGACGCCGCCGGCGGAATCATTCAGTCATTCGGCAGTTTCGTCGTCGGCGAGCAGTTGATTGTGGGGCTGATCATTTTTTCGATCATCGCCGTCGTTCAGTTCGTCGTGGTGACCAAAGGCGCCACACGAGTCAGCGAAGTTGCCGCACGGTTCGCTTTGGATGGGATGCCCGGTCGACAGATGGCCATCGACGCCGACCTAAGCGCCGGAATCATCGATCAGGTAGAGGCGAACTTACGACGAGAAAACCTCACGCTGCAAGCCGATTTCTATGGCGCGATGGACGGAGCCAGCAAATTCGTTCGGGGCGATGCCATTGCCGGCGTCTTGATCACATTCATCAATATCGTCGGCGGCCTGGCCATGGGGATCAGTCATGGCATGAGCCTCTCGGCGGCCGGAGAAACGTTCACAAGATTGACGATCGGCGATGGCTTGGCAAGTCAAATCCCAGCATTCATTATCGCCATCGCCACCGGCATTTTGATGACGAGGAATTCGCAAAAGACCAATCTCCCTGTGGTCTTCTGGAAACAGTTGTTCGGAAGACCCGCCGTTTTGACAATGGCAGCCGTCTTTTTGGCGTTGCTGGTCTTCACGCATCTGCCCACCGTACCTCTGCTAACAATCGCCGCGATCTGCATAGCCCTCGTATGGCTTCAACGACGCGAAGCGTCCAACGCAAACGACGAACCGCAAAACGAAACGGCCACGTCGTCGGCGACCAATGACGAACACGATCGTCGGCTTGAAGAACTACTGAGAGTCGATCCGCTGGAAATGGAAATTGGTGTCGACCTAGTCGCATTGGCAGATACAAATTTGGGAGGCGATCTGTTGCGGCGAATCGTCGTCGTTCGGCAAGAAACCACAGCCACGATGGGTGTCATCTTGCCCAAAGTCCGCATCCGTGACAACCTGCGCATTGGGAAAAACGAGTTCCGCATCAAGATCAACAACGTCGTGGTGGCCTCGGGAACTGTCTTTCCCGATCGGCTGTTGGCTACCGGCGACCCCAACGACCGCACGACAGCGACCATCGCGGGGGTCCCGGCGAATCCCTTTGATCCAGCCCTGGGTGCCTGGATCGAGCCCGGTCGTTTAGCCCAAGCCCAAGCGGCGGGGATGCGCTGCAGACCGGCGGCCGAAGTTTTGGCGGACGAGTTGAAGAAAACCGCTCTGCGCCATGCCGACCAACTATTGACGCGCGATGCGACCCGTTTCTTGATTGACCAGGTTCGCAAGACCTCCCCGGCAGTCGTCGACGAATTGCTCCCCAACTTGCTCAAGTTGTCCGATGTGCAACAAGTCCTCCAAGCATTGCTGCGCGAAAAGATTTCGATTCGGCGTTTGGCCGTGATCCTCGAAGCACTTGGAGATTATGCCGGACGAACAACGGACATCATATGGCTGGCCGAATTCGTCCGCCAAAGACTGGCCCCCGGCATTTGCCAGAAACACTGCGATGAAAATAACGTCCTGCATGCGGCGCGGCTGCCAGCAGACGTCGAACAAGTCGTCGCCGAAAGTTTCGAACATCGCGATGGCCAACTCAGATCGAACCTGACGTCGACACAGACCGAACAAATCGCCGGAGAATTTCGCGCCGCTTTGGCGCCACTGGTCCAACAGGGTTACGAGCCGGTCTTGCTGGTTGGACAAAAAATCCGGCCTAGCATCCAACAGCTTTCGTATGCTACGATCCCCGACCTTGTCGTCCTCAGCCCGAATGACTTAACGCCAGACGTCAAAGTCGAATTCGTGCCTGCGGCTCGCGCGGCTTAAGGATCGTACGCAGAATAACTTCGCCTTACATCCTCGCCCTGGTGGGAGAGATGAAGGTGAGGGTCATCAAAACCGGGAAGTCGTTTTGCGCCGATCCTAACGTGACAGGGCTCACTCAATTTCTCAATCGCTCGGAACAATTTGCATGAATTGTCGATCACCATTCCAAAAAGTTAGCAATTGCGGAAAAATCGAAATCTTTAGCTCGTGTCTCTAGTTCGCACTGCCGATATACGGATCAGGGCTGTTCTCGCGTTGACCTGGATCAAATCAGTGAGATTCGGTATCGATTAACACATCGCCAACGACTAGCGAATCGAAGCGACAATCACGGAGGATTGCATGGCAACGACTGCGGCGCCAGCCGATGACATCCAGCAGGTTTGGATCGAATACAAAAAGAATCCTGGCAGCACCGAGCTGCGGAACAGGCTGATGGAGCGGTACTTGCCGTTGGTCAAATACAACGGTGAGCGCATCTGGGCCCGGTTGCCCGACGGCGTCGAACTCGACGATCTCATTTCGGCGGGCGTTTTCGGCCTCATGGATGCCATCGACGCATTCGACATGGAACGCGGCGTCAAATTCGAAACCTACTGCGTGCCGCGAATTCGCGGCGCCATGCTGGATGAACTACGAACGATGGACTGGGTGCCACGCTTGGTCCGTTCCAAGGCTTCCAAGCTCTCCGAAGCGACCAAGCAGCTCGAACTGCGGTTGGGCCGCACCCCGACAGATCTGGAGCTGTCCGAACATTTGCAAATCTCAGTTCAGGAACTCGAAAAAATGATGAGCGACGCCAACGCCGTCAATCTCATCAGCCTCAACAAGAAATGGTACGAGACCGATAGCTATAAAGACGTCCGCGAAGTCGACATTCTGGAAGACAAACGCGGCGAGGACCCCACGCACCGGATCAAGAAAAATGACTTGATGCGGCTGGTCACCAAAGGACTCAACCGCAACGAACGCCTCATCATCATCCTGTATTACTACGAAGAACTGACGATGAAGGAAATTGGCGCCACGCTCGACCTCAGCGAAAGTCGCGTCAGTCAGATGCACAGCAGCATCGTCCAACGGCTCCAACAGCAACTCAGTCGCCGGCGCGGCGAATTCGGCACGTAAAGCCCGCTCGACGACGCGCCGAACATCTTGTGCTTTGTCAACGCTCATTCTTGGCGTTGCCAATATCGGCTTTCGCTCCGCGAAAGCACGTTCGAATAGGCCCACCACTCACTGTTTTCTTGTTGGGGCCTGCTACCGGAGCACGTAAGCGTTCACGCGTTACCAATGCGTTGCCCACGTTTTTAGGAGGTCAGGGACATCCGCCTTGGGCGGATGGAGCTAGACCCCGGCTCGTGAACTGCTACCGGAGCACACAGCGGCCACAACGCGGCGAAGTGTTCGCGCCGTCGTTTCTTTTCACCTTTCTCGTAAAGCCGCGATCTGTCTAATGCCGGAAAAATGCTGGCACAGATGGGCTTGCTGGCCGCTGCCGGTTTTTCTAAGTTTCGCGACAAATTGCTTTCCTTTCGCTAAAGGCCCAATTGCTTCGACAACAACATACGAGAGCAACCATGAGCAAGCTTGAGTCTTGTACGCCCACGTGGTGCTGGGCAACGATCGCCGCGTTGGCAATTTTTGCCGGCTGCAACGCCACCGCGCGGCTCAACGACATTCAAGGACGAACCGCCTATGAAAACGGTCAGTACAACGAAGCCATCAATCGATTTCAAACGGCGCTGAATCGAAATCCTCGTGACGCTAACGCCTACTACAATCTGGCTTCGACTTACCATCTGCTCGCCAAACAAACGAAGAACCCACAGCTATTTGAGACCGCCGAAAAGCTTTATCGCCAAAGCATCGCCCTGGACGACCGGTACAGCGATGCCCATCGCGGACTGGCCGTCTTGTTGGCGGAAACCGGACGGACGGACGCTGCGTTCGATCTGGTACGGACATGGCAGCAGCGTCATCCAGACTCGGCTGAACCCTTTGTCGAGCTGGCGCGGTTGTACCAGGAATACGGCGATCAAAATCAGGCGATCCAGCACTTGACCAACGCCCTGGCACTCGACGGACAAAATCCACGAGCCTTGATGGCAATGGCGACGATCCGCGAGCAGCAAGGCCAACTGCAATTGGCCTTGGAAAACTACATGCGGGCCTATCAAGCCAATGCGAATCAGCCCGGAGCCGCCGCAAAAATTGCCCAGCTACAGAGCCAGCTCCAATATCAAACGGCCGGCGCAAATCTCGCTCCACCGACTCGCTGGGGTGCCGCCAACCAGTATGTTCCGCGTTGATACTAAGTACCATCGGCAAGAATCTAGCCATCCTCACGATCCCCCTAAGCCCGAATCCTTGGATTTCGACAGCGGCGTCTCAAAAAGGAATGCATTTCGCCTCGTATCCTAAGATGAGAATCATCGCACGACCAGCACCGGTATGTTCACCTTGTGACGCACGGGATCGACCGTTTGTCCCCACAAGAGGTCGCCCAACAACCGGTGACCGTGCGAGCCCATAACCAATAAGTCGACCTTGTGAGAGGCCGCAAAATTGACTAGCTCCTTGGAGGGGTCGCCATACGCCAACGCGATTTCCGCCACGACGCCCGAGGATCGCACCTCCTCGGCGATTTCCTGAAGGTATTGTTCGTCGGCGCGCGTATGTTCGTCGTAGACGTCGCCGCTGTAGACCCGCGCCGATGCCGAATCGACGACATGGATCAAGGTCAACACGGCTTTCTCGCCCTTGGCCAAGGACAAAGCACGGCTGACGATCGCGGCGTCGCCTTCATCCCGACCCAGTGCCGCCGCAATATGCTTGACGCGATGCGTTTGAATCTTCTCGATTACTGCCAACGATCCAGGAACCTTTTCCTCCTTCCAGTTCTTTTCCCCGCGTATCCAAGGAAGAACGATGATGTACCCGAGAAACAACGAAATCGCGGTCGTACATAGGATGGTCAAAATGGAAACAATCAGGGGAGCGCCGCCGGCCACCCAATCTGAAATCTGATCATAAACAAGTTTGCCGTTCAGCGCGATGATCGCCACGGAAGTGATCCAGGCCAACACCTTGACCCAACCTCTGTTGGCGAACGAACCCATTTTCAGCTTGTCGCTAGTGAAATGCACTAATGGGACGACGGCGAAGGGCAACTGCAAGCTGAGTATCACCTGGCTCAAGATCAGCAACTTGTAAGTACCCGTATCACCCGAGATGGCGATGACGACTACGGCTGGCACTAACGCAATCGAACGGGTCAATAATCGACGAAGGTACGGTCTCAGGTGAATCTTGACAAAGCCTTCCATGACGATTTGCCCGGCCAACGTCCCCGTCAATGTGGAACTCTGACCTGCCGCAAGTAATGCCAATCCAAATGCCGTCGGAGCGGCTTGGCTTCCCAAAAGTTGCTCCAGCAGCTTATGGGCCTGCTGGATTTCGGTGACGACCACACCGTTGCGGTGAAAAACTGCTGCCGCCAGAATCAGAATCGCCGAGTTGACAAAAAACGCTGCGTTCAAGGCAATCGTCGAATCGAGCAAATTGTACCGGCAGGCTTGGGCCTTCGAATCGACCATCCGTGATACACGGCGCGTCTGCACTAATGAGGAGTGAAGGTATAGATTGTGAGGCATCACCGTCGCCCCAATGATGCCGAGAATAATATACAGCGATCCCTCGGGCACGGTAGGAACCAGCCCCTCCGCCGCACTGCCCCAGTCGGGCTTGGCAAGAAAAAGATTGATGATAAACCCGCCGGCAATAACGCAAATCAACGACAAGATGAACGCTTCCATCTTGCGAATTCCCAGTTTCTGAATCGCCAACAACACAAACGTGTCGAGCAGGGTGACCATCGCTCCCCAGAGCAACGGGAGGCCAAATAGAAGGTTCAGCCCAAGGATCGTTCCTAATACCTCCGCCAAGTCGCAAGCCGCAATGGCGATCTCACATAGAATCCAAAGCGCAATCGAGGCGGGTTTCGAATACTCCGAGCGGCAGGCCTGGGCCAGATCTTTGCCGGTGACAATCCCCAGCCGCGCCGACAATGTCTGCAACAGCACCGCCATCATATTCGACATCAGAATCACCCAAATCAGGGCATACCCGAAACGCGAACCCCCCTCCAAGTCGGTCGCCCAGTTGCCGGGGTCCATGTAACCGACGCTGACCAGGTACGCCGGTCCCGCGAAAGCAAAGATGCGCTTCCATAGTTTGGGATACTGCGTCTCGACAGTGCTGTGAACTTCTTCCAGCGATTTGCCATGCAACGGCCGTCCAGTTGCCGGGGTATCACTCAGTTTTGCATTCATGTCACTGAACTTTCATTCGGTCCTAAAGCCCATGTTACGCTGGATGAGAGTTATCGTTGTCCAGCGTTGCGACTTGCAAACCGTTCGGGTGGGCAGAGAATGATTGTAATGGTACCGCGATGCCGCGCAACAGTCGGTCTAAATGAGTATTGAACTTGACCGCTTCGCCGAGGACGGTCCACAGATGAGCGATACTGCCGAGCAATCTCATTGCACTCAGCGAATCGCCAGGAAACGATTATAGCGACCCCCAGCAACAGCGACCACCGTCGGTTCGCGCGAGTCGTGGGAGCATTCGCTGTAGGTTGGTTAGTCTCTGACCGACGAAAAACGCTGTAGGTCGGTCAGTCTCTGACCGACGACCATTGGCTAAGAAGGACGCCGTCCTTTACTAAACGTACTCACCACGGTGACAGGAACATCTGCTTGGATGTTGGCCGGTACGTTGGTGTTCCCTCAGGATCTCGCCACGATTCTGTTTTGCTCGCTTTGATCGGTAAGAGCGGCCGACTTCCGTACGTCTCACCATTCGACGTTGGTAAAACACTGAAAACGCGACAACGATGTGATTTCTGCGCGTAACAGTTCACGAGCCGGGGTCCGGCTCATTTTCGGCCCAATGATTGGTACTAGTGCCGTGTCAAGTTTTGATTTTGGGGTGCCACTGGCTGTGCCAGTGTACATGAGCGTCGTGTATTGCCGACCCGCACTGGCGAAGCCAGTGGCACACAACCCCAATTCTAAGACCTGACAAAGCACTCGAATTTCGCATGGGCCGCCGAAAATGTGCCTCACTCCCCAAAAACGTGGGCAACGCATGGGCAACCCGTGAACGCTTACTTTCTGTGTTTCATGCAAGTAAAGTTAACGGCCGATCTTTACTACGGTTCATCATAATGTAGCCGTCGGACACTCTAACATTATCCGAGGAGCACCAAGTTGCGGTCCCATTTTCGGTTGCCGTTTCTGACGGCACACTGGCGGAATTTAGTGATGGTCAACTTCGAAGTTGAGCCCAAGATTCTGCGAACATTTGTCCCGACGGGGACCGAATTGGAGTTGTTTCACGGTGCTTGTCTCGTAAGTGTTGTCGGGTTTCTGTTCGATCGTACTTGTCTAGTGGGTCGGATTCCGCTCCTGTGGCGTCTCCAGTTTCGAAGAGGTGAATCTTCGGTTTTATGTCCAACGTCGCATCGGAGACCAAACGCGACGCGGCGTCGTCTTTATCAAAGAAGTCGTGCCAAGTCGCAGCGTCGCGTTGGTTGCAAGATTAGCGTTTGACGAGAACTACTCGCGTGTCCCCATGCGGCATGGCTTCAAATGGAATGACCTTCACTCGCCACGGCAGGGGGGAGAGTTTCGTTACCAATGGAAAAACCGCGGAACTTGGGCAGAACTCTATGCAAAAACCAAGGGGACGCTGGATGAGCCAGCACGTGGATCGCTTACCGAATTCGTCACCGAACATTATTGGGGGTATTCACGGCGCAAAAACGGCGAGACCTTAGAGTACTCTGTCCAGCACCCTCGTTGGAATGTCTGGGATGCGGAATCGTGTGCGCTTTCAACCGACGTGGGAGCCCTGTACGGCCGGCGATTTGTCAAAGCGCTTTCGGCGGCACCGCATTCGGCTTGGGTGGCTGAGGGTTCGCCAATTTCTCTCATTGCGCCGAAAATTTGACGCGGCAACCTACGGTCAAGGTTCAGTCACGGCCTGCATAACGCGAACCGTTTTGAAGAGATAGTCCGAGCAAACGTCGACTTTCGCGAGTATTGCTCCATGAATCGCCCTCGCAACATACGCCGACGGATGGCTGAACCGGCCGCATGGAATCACCCCACGGATCCGACTTTGGCGGGCCGACTGACAATCACAGTTTGGCGATCGCGCGTTTGGCTTGCTCCAAACATTCCCGCATGTCGTCGATGGGATTCTCCGGTTTGGCTTCGTACTCCAACGAGATTGAACCATCCTGGGGGAATTTGGTTTCGCGCAATGATCGAAACAGACCCACCACGTCCAGATGCCCGGTTCCAATTACGACGTTGTGGGAATCCGCACGCTGTTCTGCCTCGTCTTTGAGATGTATGGCAAAAACGCGACCGTTCAGCTCGCGTACGGCCTTCACGGGATCCTCCGCGGATCGAATGAAATGACCGGTGTCAATGCATGCTCCGATATTGGCGTGTCGACCCTTCACCGCTTTGGCAACGTCGCTTATTTTGTCATACAAGGCACCGGGACCGTGATTGTGAATACAGATTCGGATATCGTAATCCGCACATAGCCGATCCAGACTGTCAAACGAGTCCGGCTGGGGATTGGCCGTAATGTTGCGAATCCCGGCTCGCTTGGCGAATTCGAAAATGCGTTGGTTGGCGTCGTGGTCTTTAGTGAAATCATTAACCCCGTGGGCATCAAGTCGGATGTCGGCGCTGCGCAATAACTCCAGGGTCGCCTTAATCTGTTGGTCGGTGGCATCCAAAGGCAAATGTTTGCTGTAGAACTCGATGAAATGCACACCCAGTCCTTGAACTTGTTTCACCGCCGTCTGTAAGTCAAAATTGCGCAGGGAGTAGCTTTGAACACCGATCGGAAATCCGCCGAATGGATCATCTTGGTTTCCGGCGAAGTGCCCCGCCAATAATCTGGGTACGTTCAATATTGGAACACCGACCGCTGTAGCCGTTGCGGCCAGCAAAAATCGACGGCGCGAAACGCTCATACTCGATCCACTCCCCAAAAAAGTAACTGTTCACGAGCCGGGGTCTGGCTCATTTTCGGCCCAATTATTGGTGCCTCAATGTCGCATGAGCCGCCGAATATGTGCCTGACCCCCTAAAAACGTGGGCAACGCATTGACAACCCGTGAACGCTTACCCCAAAACAAGAGATCAATGAAGCCCATTCAAATTCGCTACTCCGTATGATAACAGATCGTAACGGTGACAGTCAACAAACTAACAGAGACAAACTAACAGAGGGACACAGCGGTTTACTCGGGGTTCTGATTCGGTTCTACGCTGAAGTCCGAGCATGAAATGGGAGCGAAGTCGTGCTCGAAACGCGCTGCGGTTAGATAAGAATGGCTCGCGCAGAAGAATGTCGACGCTATTCGCCATATCAGGCCGAAAGATGGCTTCAAAGCCGATTCGAACGGTATCGGCTCGGTGTGCTCGTAGATTTTCGGTTGCCAGGAGCGTCTTACGCAGCCAGTAGCTCGCGGACTGCTCGTTTGGCTTTGTACCGACGGCGGCCGTCGCGGCTGCGGCGGGCGTCGATCTCGTGCGGCTTGCCGGCCACGGCGTAGAAGAGTCGCCCGAAGTTCTTGACCAACTCGCACCAGATCTCGCCGCTGATCCCCAAGCGTTCAAAGACCGGACGCATCTTCGACGGGGTCGAGCCACGCTTGTCCGCACGCAGTTGCCGCGCCGTCCAGTCCAACAGCGAGACGTACGCCGCCGTCGGCATCGGCAGGAACCCCTTGTCGCTGCAGCGACGACCACCGGTATGGCAGCACGGACCCAGCTTGTCCCGTCGCTCGTTGATCTCCAGCGGCGCCAGGTAACCGTCGGGAGCGTCCGGCTGATTCCGACTCGAGCCTTTCGAATTTGTCGCCGACTTAATGCTCTGAATCCGCTTCTGCACCGACGTGAACTCGCTTGTCTCCAGCGTCTGGGCCATCGCCGCTCGGATCGGATTCAGATCGACATAGGCCGCACAAGCCAGCAGCGAAGCTTCGTCCAGCAGCCGTACCGCCTTGTAACGAGCCTGCCAGAACTTGCCGACCTCTTCGTCTTCGCGATTGGCCCGCTGAGCGATGTTCTGGCTCAACAGCCGCATCCACCAAGAGATATCGCTTAGCCGAGACCGGATCGCCTCCAGTTTCTTCCGGTTCTTGCGGATCGAGTTCAGTTCAGCTTCGGTCGGTTCCTCGGCCTGGCCGTGCTCGTCTTTGCGGACCGGGCAGAGCATCAGCCATCGCCGAGCGACTTCCGTATCGTCCCACTCGGCCACGACATCGGGCCGGGAGCGAAGCACCAGATGAAAATGGTTCGACATGATCGCCTGGCACAGCAAGTCGATGCCGAAGTAAGCGGCCAGCCGTTTGAGTTGTGTTTCCAACCACTCTTTGCGATGGTCGTAGTTTTTACCGGTCAGCGGGTCATCGCCCATCAAGAAGCATCGCCGGACCGTGCGATTCATGACATGCACGATCGCAATCTCATCGGCGCAAGATTTCCACTCGAGCCAATCTCGCCATGGTTATCCCCCCAGGGTTAAAGCCTATAACTCACAGTGACCGATCCCTATTGAATTGGCTTGTCGCCAAGGGACCACGCCTGGAGCGATGGTAGCCGAACCGGCCGACTCGTTTGGTCACAGCCGTGAAATAAATCGAAGAAAACGAAGGAAATGGTGTGTCCCTCATTTCCCTGCTTAGAAATGGTCCGGCTTTGCCGCGGTAAGAAATGGCCCGGCGGAAATGATTCGCCGTGGCTTTCCGAGTTCGCCGATGGCTCGCCGATCGATCGCCGAGCCTGGCGACTTGGGAGTGGGGGAGTGGCGAACGCAGTTCGACCCACTACGCGTCTTGGGAAAGCCGAAAGCCCTGCCACGCTGCGAGGGGCAGATCGTCGCCGGCTCCGCCGCGACAAACGGGCGATCAACACGCTGGCACGCGGACGTGACCGGACGCGGCTCCCGCCCGTTTGTCGCGCCCTCGCGCGACGATCGCCCGCACTACACGGGCCCCGCGGCCCGTCGGCCAGCCCGGAGGGCGGTACTGCGTTTTCCTGCATATTTCCCGCTGCATTACTCTGCAAAATCGTGGTTACAAACGTAGTTTCAACACTCAGTTGACACGTTTTCCACATACGATAAATTAGGTGTTTACCCAAAGAGGTTAACACCCCCATGAGCCTTTTCGGGACGGAGTTAAAGCGGCTCCGAAAATCAAAAGACTTAACCGTGCGCGGATTTGCAGATGCAATCGGCAAGTCCGCGGGATACATCTCTCGCATTGAAGGGCGAGGAGAAATTCCAAGCACTGAGTTCGTATTGATCGTTGCAACGTACTTCCAAGTTGAAATCGAATTGCTACTGACACTGGTTAAGAAAGATCAATTGGCCAAGACCGAAAGTGAAATAACGCAGAAGCACCAAACGACGATTCAACTCTTCAGAAAGCGTAAGCCGAGATGAGATCCAAACGAACGACAATTACCGCTCCTAAGTTGTGCAATTCTGAGATCATCCGTATCGCTGAGCAGTTAACAATTCGATATGCCAGGTTAATTGAACCTGAGCTTGGTCTTTTGTACACCGGATTTGATGCAATTTATCGCGAAATAATTTATCCAGAATTTGAAATTGAAATCGTGGAAGGCGAAGATTTGGGCTTCGATGAAAATGGCGAAAAAATCCTGGGCTCGTACGATGTCCAGTCCAACACCGCGTTTATTGATCTAATCCTCTCCGGCAATTCAACTGACCCACGGCGAGCATTTACGCTTTGGCACGAAGTCGGCGGACACGGATTACTACAGGGCGATTTCTTGCGATCACAGCTTTCCTCTAGCTCCGAGCGATTAATTACAACGGAGACGAGCATTACGAATCAAACGATGAATATTCTTGAGAGGCAAGCGAATCTCTTTGCAGCTAGTGCAGGCGTCCCTCGATGGTTGCTTGCGCACTCTATTCAAAGAGTCTTTCGCCCGACCCGTCCATTTCGTTTTATTGGCCCCAGTCACTATTGTTTGGAGGTTTTGGGCCAATGCAGACACAATCTTTTCGTCGAGACTTTTGATGAGCTCTGTCAGCTTATCGCCTTCTATATTAAGCCATCTTTTGGTGGGATGTCCGCGGAATGCATCGGGTATCAAATTGCGAAAACTAATTTTGTCGTCGACGAAACTGCGGGCCCTCCGTTTTTGCTTCGTCGATCACAAAAGCAACCAAACTACTCTGTCAAAGCTCGTAAATCTGCTGAGTTCGCCTCGAACGTCTTGATGGTGCGCCAAGTTGGATAACTCTTTTGATTCTTTGAATGAATCACGGCGGGGGCATACCGTCCAATTTTCGAAATATCAAATCCTTAACCTCGCTTTCCTTTAGGAATTCTGGTTGTTTCTTCCCAAGGTCTTGGTGCGCAAGTTTGGGATACCATGAAAGCCTGACGTCGACTCTCCATTCTGCAAGTTTCCACAATGCGTCTTTAGCTCCTTCCACACCGGGTCCGTCATTGTCGAGCATCAGATTCACTCGGTTACCAGCCAAATGCTTTGCCCATCGCGCCACCTTCTCAGCTTGGCCCACCGTCATATGGTTCGACATGATGCCTAATGCAGGGATTCCCAGATTGTCCAAATTGATCACATCATTGAATCCTTCAACGATAATCAGTCCATGATTGGAAATGAACTCGCGATAACCTGGATCATTCAAACGACTCGCATGCTGTCCAAACAGTTCGACGCTCCGATGAAATCCTTTTGGAAACCGGTGCTTCGCCGGCGGTTCCTTTCCTGCCCGTTCCGCCGGTGTCATCGCTGCAAACGCCACTTCCTTCTGCTCGTAAAGTAAATCTCTACCAACCCAGCAAAGGACTCGTCCCGTTTCCGAAAACACCGCGTACACCATTCCGCCACGAAGCGACCATCCGCGTTTGTCGCCGCCGCCATCGTTCGGAAGATAACCACACCGCCATTTTTTCATTGCCTCCGCCGTCAAACATGGATGGCGACGAATGTATGCCGCTGCCGCGGGATTCATTACGCTCAAATCCCTAACAAACTTGGAGTCGATATCGTGCAGTTCGCGAACTTTCGGATCGGCCGCGTCGACAAGCGGAACATTTGTTGGGAGTCGGGGATTCCTCGAAAGGGATTCATCGGATGAGATCGATGACTTTACTTCTGTTCCCGTCGCCGTAACGCCATTGCCTGCCAACAAACGCTTCACCCGCTGAAATTCTTCTCCTTTCAACTTTCCTCCGGTTGGCTTCGTGCCGGTAGTCCAAGCGTGCATGAGTGTTAGTAGATTGCCGCGAAAGCCGCAGCCATAAGCATGACATTGAAATATTTTCTGAGGATTATCAACATTGATTGCCAACTCCCGCCTCCCGGCATGATCACCCTGACATCCGAACGGACAGTCAATCCGTCGTTCCGCGCTACTGCCTTTGGCGTCAAGCGCCACTCCACACTTCGCCGCCGCTTCTTCAAGCGTTGTTTCCGCCTGTACGCGGTCAACGTCGATGAACCCACCGGGACGAGTCATACGCAAGTGAGTTTTGATGTTAGCGCGAGGTATCCTGAAGTGCAAACATGGCCACCGTCGTCAGCCTCAGCGGGCGAGATTTGGCGATGCTCCGGCTTCTCGAAATGACGCCGGCCACCGCCGCTCAAATTCGAAGAGCCAGCGCGACGTTTCCAGATGAACCATTTCGGGACGAACGACGCGTTCGCGAACGTTTGCAAACGCTTACGGGGGGTGGCTTCACCAGATCCTGCAACGCATCGCTCCAGCGTGGCGGATCGACTCATTACTATCGACTAACCTCCGTTGGCTATCGGGCCATTTACCCCGACGCCGTCGATCCTCTCCCCAAGAATCTCCATACCGACATCGCTCCATCTCGATTTCACCATGCCATGGTGACGGCCGACGTTATTGTGCATGTCCTCGTATCGAGCCATGAAAGCCACGTTCTCATCCATCAATTTCATGGCGACGGACGACTTACCCTCGAAGTAGGGGAGTATCGCCAACAACCTGATTGCCACTTCCAACTATCCAATGGCGGGCTGACGTTCAATTTGCTTTTCGAGATCGACAACGCGACTGAACCCCTGGACTCGCGACGCGAACAATCGATCCGCACCAAAATTCTTGGGTATGAGTCGTATCAGGACTGGGTCCTCCAACTGTGGCGGGAATCGCATCGCACCGGCGTCCGTCCATCTTTCCGGGTGGCATTTCTCACCCGAGGCGCTGAGCGAGCGAACCACATCCTGTGGCTTGCCCAGTCGCTCGCCCGCAATAAGGACCGTCGACTGATCTACGCAACGACACAGGATGCCTTCCTTGGTTGCCCCATGGTGGTCACCAGTCCCATCTTCAATGACCACCATGGAAATTGGCAGCCGCTCGTGAATGCTCAACCGACCGCTGCGTTCATTCCTAGATCGCCCATTCGGCTTCGCCCGCCCGCCGCGACGCAAGCCATAGTCTGAAACTTTGGAAAGCTACCGGAGTTCACACACAATGTTGGGGTGCATAGAGGCAATCGTTGAGTGCTGAACATCGAAAAACTTCCATCCTGTGCAATTGACTCCGGTGTGTCGGACCAGAGCACGTTCGCCTTGGCTATCCCAACGCACGATCATCTTCGACATGACACCGTTCCAAACCAGTTGACTGACGACTGCTCCGTGATTATTTACTTAGTGGTGTAGAGCGTTTCACCCTTCCGAGCGAATCACTTCCAAAAGAATACAACATGGCATTTCCACAAGCTTGGCAGGGCACTCCTACGCCAGACATTCCGCCAGGTTTTCCGGTATTCGTAGCTCGACGAGTTCCTCGCGCTGTCACGAGCGACGTGTGGTCTTATTTTCGATACGTTGCAAGCGAGCGTCTTCGTCGTTCTGATGAGCGCGTCGCCATTTCGTTCATCGACCAAGCGTTTGAGTTTTTCACTGCTGCCTCAAATCCCAACTTGGCATCACGACCACTCCTGTACTATTACGCATTTCTCAATCTGGCAAAGGCCGCCTTGCTGATTGAGGGTGTTCAACTTCCTACGACAGTCACACATGGCATTTCGGACCCAAGAGTGAATCAACGGCAGAGGGTGCGTTTTGCCGGACAAATCATCCGAATGGAAAGGCAATCGCACAATCGACAACAAATTTTTCCCGAGCTCGGTTTCGCTACTCGGCGGCGATGTAACACGTTCACGGGATTACGGCGTCCTCGCTCTTCTATCGCAAGTTCCGGGCGTACATCGCACATACTGTCGGGTGTCACGTGAAGCTCCTCGCTTCGTTCCAATTTCCCGATTGGAAGTGTTGCATGACCGCTCGGAATACTGGGTAAGGGTCGTTTTGAAACGCGACGATCAAGACGTTCGCTCTCGATTGTCGCTATTGGTTCAACGGCGGCAATTTTCGTCGATTCTTGATAGCGTTGCATCGCCGAATCCTGGTGAGCGGTGGTTCCAAACTGGATACTTGAGAGCGCAACGAAGAGCGGTCGATGGTGCCATTCGAGATTTTGGAGAGATCCTGCGTGGCGTGGGAGTGTGGACCATCCTGACTAACTATGGCCAGCGTCACTATTTTGGGGATTTCTTCGAACCTGGCCGCTTGCCAGGTCTCGCGGCAATCTATGCCGTAATGTTCTATCTCGGCTCCATCACTCGGTACAAGCCATACGCGTACGAAAGCATCGTCGAAAGATTCTCTTGGCTGATCGGCGAGTTCTTGCGGACGCAACCTGCCCAGTTTTTATATGGCATTGCTGGGGTTATTGGCGGAGTTGAGGTTGTACGTCCCTATGCTGTGATTGACTAAAGGCTTGTCCGCAGGCGCCAGCTGTGACGAACCAGCGTGTCACTGCGCGCTTCGGTCATATCGGCCGATACGTTTTGGTTTCAGGCTCACGTCGTGTGTGTGCAAAAACGCGTTACTGGCTTTGCCACGAATGGCAACCGACTGATATGTTGACGCGGCTGCTTGAGTTCGCCCGGAGTGCTTGGCGCGGGTATCACGCCGCGCCCCTCCTTCTTACCCCCATGAGAATGAGGAAGGGAGTCTCCGACCGTGAGACGCACGTGGCCCGCCTCGAAGGACGTACGCAGGTCTAACGGGGCGGTTTCAGATTTACTCCACCGCCGGACGATTTATAATCCATACAACCCTTTCCAGTCACGCAAATCCAAACTTGTCGCGACTCGCGATAGAGTCCGGATGTGCAGTTCATGTTGACGGCTCCGGCCAACAACGATCGAAGCCCCAGGTACATGGAGAAGGCATTTGCGGCGATTCACCAAGGTCTGCCCCGATTGGCATCATTCACGGTCTCCTTCCGCCGCGGAAACCGGGCAAACTGGTCTATATGTCAATTGTGCGCGAATCCCTAAAGCACACCGTCCTTGATCCGATTGAGGCCAATTATCCCAGCGCCTTCGATCGTCGACCCCGACAAAAATGAATCACATCACGGGGACGAATGGATTGCAAACATTCGACTTGTGCCCGAGTTATTCCCAATACTTAGGCACGCACAATTTGAGGACTCGCTGGCTCGCGCTTTCGCAGATCCATTGAGCACGCTGCTCAATACTTTAAGCGCCGATAGCTTAGCGGCCTCAGTTGAAATAAGACTTCGACCCGCGAGCCATGCCAAGGTTCAACGAGCGTTGAAGGCAGTGAAACTACTCGATCGCGAATTCTTCCGATCCCACCATCGCATAGCCCGGTTCTACGCAAAGCGCGCAATTGGCAAGAGCCGATTAGCTCTTTGGCCGCTCGTTCATCTGGCAAGAAAAAGCGCGCCGTCCGGCCACACAATTCTCGATACGACGGGAAGTCGCATTCACGATCGCGAAGACGATATTCAGGCAGCTTCTGACAAAATCGGAGGCCATCTTTTTGAGGCATCGCATGCATATTTCCGTCCGGGTTCCTCGTGGCCAAAGGCGATTGGCGTTCGAGACTATCCGAACCATTGCTGGGGCACTTGGAGCATTCACCCGACCCCGCCTTGCTACCTTCCATACGGGGAAGCCAACTCACGGTCCATTGCGCCATCCTATTTCTTCGTTTCTCATCAGCCATGAAGAGCTGGCTACACTTTGGCATCCGCCGACGGCAACGGTCGCCACCGACCGATTGCACGTCTCTGCCTTTCAAGAGCTACCGCCGCCCGTGCGGTTCGACTCGGAAAGAGAGAGTGGGGGAGTCGTGCTTGGCCCTGTGCGATTTCGCGAGGACTTTCGTCCTGTGGAGCTTGGTCTCGAAGATCGCCGACGCCATTTGTATGTCGTCGGAAAGACTGGTATGGGCAAAACGACGCTCCTGCAAAACATGATCGTGGATGACATCGCCGATAGCGAGAGGAGTCTGCCTGGTTGATCCGCATGGGGATCTCGCGGAGATGATCGTCGGATTGTTGCCGAAATACAGGACCAATGACGTGATCCTGTTTGACGCGGCAAGCCGAGAATGCGCCGTTGGGTTTAACCCACTAGCTTGCCCGGATGCGACGAGGATAGATCAGGTGACGTCGGGTGTCGTGAGTGCTTTCCGAAAACTGCACGACTCTTGGGGCCCGGACTGGAGGACACTCTTCGTAACGCCGTGTTTGCCGTCGTCGAACAAGGTGGGGATTTGATGACCGTGATGAAACTTCTCGGAGAAAAGAGTTTCAGAGAGCAGATCGTGCCGCACATTCGAGATGAAATCGTCCGGTCCTTTTGGATGCATGAATTCGCCGGCTGGAGCGATAACTACCGAACCGAGGCCGTGGCCGCCATTCAAAACAAGATTCGGCCGTTTCTCACAAACACGAACATCCGCAATATCGTCAGCAATCCACGACATTCGATCAACTTGCGAAACATCATAGACGAAGGGAAGGTGCTCATCGTCAATTTGAGCAAGGGACGTCTTGGGGAGGACAATAGCACGTTGCTTGGTGCATTCCTAATCACAAGCATTCAGCAAGCTGCAATGACTCGCGCGATATTCCGGAGGATGACCGCCGGGACTTTTTTCTCTACGTCGACGAATTTCAGAATTTTACGACGGGCTCGTTTGCCGCAGTCTTATCGGAAGCGAGAAAGTACCGGCTGTCGCTGATCGTTGCCCATCAGTATTTGGCGCAGCTGAACGAGGTGACTGCCGATGCAGTATTTGGCAACGTCGGCTCCATCGTCAGTTTTCAGGTTGGAGGGGACGATGCGGAAACCTTAGCCCAACAACTTGGAAAATATCAGGGGCAGATCGATGCCGCGAATTTGTCTGGACTTCCGAAATACACCGCATACGCGAGATTACTGATCGACGGACTCCCGTCCAATCCGTTTTCACTTCAGACGCTTCCGCCCCCTTCCGACTTCGATCGAGAACGGGCAGAAGATCGTGCGGCGGCAGATGCAGAGGCGATATTCTCCAGTTTCAGCGCCCGTCAAAGATCGAGCTTCGCTCGTTTCTCAGCATGTGGTATAATTCAGCCGTATGTCACCTACTGAAGTCCTCGAACAGCTGTTTGATCCCGTTGGCGACTGTCTCACCCCAGAAGTCGCAGGGCGGCTCGTGAAACTTCGCGCGAATTCCGACGTCCAACACCGGCTTGACGAACTAGCGGAAAAGAACACGGCCGGTACTTTGACCGATGCCGAACGAGCCGAGTACGACTCGTACGTACGTGGCATGAACTTCATTGCCGTCCTGCAGGCAAAGGCACGCCAAGTATTGGCGACTTCGTCCGCTGGGTAAAGGATATGGCCATTTCCGTAGCCATCCGCCAAAGCGTTAGAAAACGAGCGGGCGATCAGTGCGAATACTGCCACCTTCCACAGGAGCAGTTTCCATTTGCGACTTTTCACGTCGAACATGTCATTCCCCGACAGCACGGTGGAACCGATGACGAGTCGAATCTCGGTCTCGCCTGTCATTGGTGCAATTTTCATAAGGGGCCTAATTTGTCCAGTCTCGATGCCGGGGAACTCGTGCCTCTTTTCAATCCCCGGACCCAGGCGTGGGCAGAGCATTTTGCGATAAGTGGTGACACCATCGAAGGCCGAACTCCCACCGGCCGAGCCACGGTGCGACTTCTCAACATGAACGACCCCGATCGCATCGAATTGCGCAGGTCAACTCAGCCGCCAGCTTGATCGTTTCGTTCGCCTGTTTTCGAGTCACCATTCGATCGAGCTGACCACAATGCTTCAACTGCATCGTGAAGCAGTTTCGTAATTGCTCGCCCGGTTTGATTCCGAATGATCGTCAGCTTCCGCATGTCGGAAGTCGTCAGCCTACTTGCCGGCCATGGGTAGCCCTTCAACTCCTCCACAACCGCGACTTTGTCGTTGACGTCTGGCTGGGTCCCTTCGTCCGTAATCGGCGCTGATTTGGGCAAATCCATTCGACGTTAGCTTGCCCGCTAATCGCGGCTTCGCGCAAGTCGAAATCGAGCAAATGCGTAATCCGGCTCAGCTATTCTTCTCGCTGCTGTTCTCTCACAACACAGGAGGATTTGCTTTGAGCACAACACTCGTTTTGCATTGTGGCACCCAGGATATTTCGCGCGATGACCTTGGTCTCATCGATGCGCCTCGGCCCACAGACACTTGGTTTCCGGTCAAGCATTCGACGGTCCTCGATGCCGTCGAAGGGACGCTTGACCGAGCGGGATTCTCCATCGTGAAATCCCGCCTGTCAGTTTCCAGGGAAGGCTCCCGGTTTTTCGGCGTCCTCGACCTTGAGTTCGCAGATTGGCGACTCGGAATCGCTGTCGATTGGAATTCGCAATTCCAACGACAAGTCGTTTCCGATCGGCTTTTGTTGCGGGGCCCGGACCTTCGTGTGCGACAACCTGGCGTTCTCATCCGAGATCGTCATCAGTAAGAAGCACACGCGGTTCGGTGAGGATCGCTACCGGGAGGGGATCGCCAACGCCGTTGGCAGCTTGCCCCAATTCGTCGCTCACGAACAGCGGCGCATTGAGGCAATGAAGACCCGTGCATTATCGGAGGACGAAGCGAACAGCCTGATTCTCCAATCGGCTGAAAAGCACGTCATCGGCTGGCGAGCGATTCCGGATGTTCTCCG
Source organism: uncultured Planctomycetaceae bacterium (assembly GCA_963803365.1). Taxonomy (GTDB): domain Bacteria; phylum Planctomycetota; class Planctomycetia; order Pirellulales; family Pirellulaceae; genus JANMEB01. Next base: position 12,594 of record CAWDMH010000013.1, on the reverse strand, counting down.
CGAATGGCGCAGCCCAACGTGCGAAGCGTTTCAGGAGCGTACTGCGTATTCGCTCTTAAATGCATTTACGGAGGTCCTAAAGGACCGATTCCAATCGTACCCGCTGAAGGCGGCGTACGAGACGATCAGTCTGCAAAAGTTGCTCTGCCCCGAGGGGCAGGCATTGGCGTGCTGAGTGATCAGCAAATTCCAGTTTCCTTTTCAAAAGGAGTCGATGCGATGTCCAACACCGCAGAGGCAAATGAAAAAACCGCTTCGAACAAGGCCCCGGCTGCGAGCTTCGGGCCCTACTCAAGCGGTCAAGGCAATTCGATTGAATTGCCGTATGGTCGAATGAAATTGTTGTGGATGGTGGCCGCACGGTCAACATGCACTCGATATCGTTCGCCCGCAATTACCGCGACGACGAGCGAATGGAAGAAGACAAAGACCCTTCGTCCTCAGGACATTCCCGTGGTCGTGTACGCCTTGGGAAAAGCTCAGGAATGGATCTTTGAGCACCAGCGTTCAACGGATTGACGTTATTTTCTCTCTTGGCCGAGAGAGCAGCGCACCCCTGTCGCGACGGCGGCAGGGGGTTTTTCCAAAACCCAGTTCAACTTCACTGTGGCCACGGCCTGTGGTATACTTCATTCATGACACCAAAGTTACCAGCCAGTCTCGCAAAAGCGGTCGGAGACCAGCCTGACGAGCCGCTTCGTACCGAGGGCGAATCCGGCGGCGTATTCTACGTCATGACCGACCAAAGCCTGCGTCAGATCATTGACGACAACACGCGGTCGGCGCTACGCCAGGGCCTGGACGCGATTCTTAATGGCGATGTTGCCGAACTCGACACCGACGACATCAAGTGCCGCGCCGGGAACGAATGGCCAGAAAGAGCTAATGGCTCGAATTGAGCTTTCAAAACCGGCGCTGGCCGATCTTGATGACATCTGGGACTACATTGCTGTTGAAAATCACAGTCCTGTTGCCGCCGACAAATTGCTTGACGATATAGCCGAGGCAATTCGAATGTTGGCGGACTTGCCCGACGTTGGAATCTCGGCTAACGACCTGGCACCTGGATGCCGCCGATTTGTGGTTCGCAAGAAATACGTGGTTTACTACCGACCAGTCGAAGCCGGAATTCAAGTCGTCCGCGTCCTTCACGGTGCACGGTACATCCACCCAGGTTATTTCGAATGAACATCGCCTGGAGGAGAGAATAGAACCGCACTTGTCGCGAAGGCAGCAGAGGGATGTTTGACGATGAATTTGCTGGTCTGAACAGCCAGAACTGTGCTACAATTGTCGCAAGAAAGGTGCCCGTATGCTGGCCGTCGAACTGATCGCTGATCCCACCGAAGGCGGGCACACCGCGCGGTGCCTGATATTCCGGCCTACGGAGAAGGGGAGACCCCTGAACAGGCTATCGCCGACCTTCGGGAAGCGCTGCGCGGTTACATCGAAGCATTCGGCCTTGAAGACGCAATGCAGCGTACTGCATAGAGTGAATTAAGAACTCCGGCCCCAGCCACTACGATCGAGGATCACCGTTTCAATCTCTTCGATTTCCGTGTCGGAAAGCCCGTCAAAGACATTGCACCAATCTGGCAACTGACCATTGGGCTTGGTTTTCTGTTCCGTTTCGTTCTCTCCGGTGAGAGTGATCACCTGAAGAATGATCTGCTGGTTTTCGCGCAGTCCATGACCCACGAGCTGCTCAACTGCCGTCCGCTCGTTTGCGTTCAGATCGCTGACGTTGTGGGTTACCGTTTCCATGCCTCTATTCTACCACCTTTTTTGTCCCGCTTCGAGCAAAGCCCTGCCGCACCGCAAATCGGCAGCCAAGTCGCCTTGGACATCAATCCCCCTAGTGTATTATCGGCCACACCTATCCCAGCAATAATCGCCACGCCACACACTCGGGCGCCGCGATTTTCTCTGCTAAAATACCGCCGAAAGGTACCCATTCCGTTATGGCAAAATCGCGTAAGAAACCCAATTCCAACGGCGCCAATCTCGGCTTCGAGGAAAAGCTCTGGGCGGCGGCCGACAAGCTTCGCGGCCACATGGATGCCGCCGAGTACAAGCACGTCGTGCTAGGGCTTGTGTTCCTCAAGTACATCTCCGACGCGTTCCAGGAACTGCACGACGCACTGGCGGCCGACAAAGACTCCGATCCCGAAGACCGCGACGAGTATCTCGCCGAGAACGTGTTCTGGGTGCCGAAGGTGGCCCGCTGGGCGAAGCTGCAAGCCAATGCCAAGCAGCCGACGATCGGCAAGTTCATCGACGACGCGATGGCCGCGATCGAAAAGGACAACCCGACGCTCAAGGGCGTGCTGCCGAAAGACTACGGCCGGGCATCGCTCGACAAACAGCGGCTCGGCGAACTCATCGACCTGATCGGCACGATCGGGCTGGGCGACGCCGAAAGCCGCAGCAAGGACATTCTCGGCCGCGTCTACGAATACTTCCTCGGCAAGTTCGCCAACGCCGAAGGCAAAGGGGGCGGCGAGTTCTATACGCCGCAGTCGGTCGTCAAACTGCTCGTCGAAATGATCGAGCCTACAGTAATCTGAAAGGGGCCGCATCTACGACCCGTGTTGCGGATCGGGCGGCATGTTCGTGTCAGTCCGAAAAATTCGTGCTGGCCCACGGCGGCCGCGTCGGCGACCTGTCGATCTACGGACAGGAGAGCAACAACACGACGTGGCGGTTGTGCAAGATGAACTTGGCCATTCGCGGCATCGACGGCAACATCGGGCCGCACAACGCCGACACGTTCCATAACGACGTTCACAAAGACCTGAAGGCCGACTTCATTCTCGCCAATCCGCCGTTCAACATCAGCGACTGGGGCGGCGATCGGCTGCGCGAAGATGCCCGCTGGAAATTCGGCACGCCACCGGTCGGCAACGCCAACTACGCGTGGGTGCAGCACATGGTCCACCATCTCGCCCCCAGCGGCATCGCGGGCTTCGTGCTGGCCAACGGTTCGATGAGCAGTAACCAGTCGGGTGAAGGGGAGATCCGCCGCCAGCTCATCGAGCAAGGATCTCGTCGACTGCATGATCGCGCTCCCCGGCCAACTCTTCTACACGACGCAGATTCCCGTCTGCCTCTGGTTCCTCGCCCGCAACAAGAAGAATGGTAAATCGGCTCGCAAGTTCCGAGATCGTCGCGGCGAGACGCTGTTCATCGATGCCCGCAAGCTCGGCGTGCTGGTCGATCGCACGCACCGTGAACTGTCCGACGACGAGATCGCCCGCATCGCCAAGACCTACCACGCCTGGCGGGGCGAGAAGGACGCCGGCAAATACGCCGACGTCGCCGGCTTCTGCAAGAGCGCGTCGCTGGAAGAGATCACCAGCCACGGCCACGTCCTCACCCCTGGCCGCTACGTCGGAGCCGAAGAAACCGAAGACGATGACGACATGCCGTTCGACGAGCGGATGGAGCAACTCACGGCTAAGCTCAAAGGGCAGTTCGCAGAGTCCGCCAAACTGGAGAAGGCGATCCTCAAGAATCTGGCCAGCCTCGGGTTTACCGGAAAAGAATCCTCATGACTGACCTAACCCTTCCCCACCGGCCCCCGACGATTCCGGCGAGTTCCTCCTTTACCAAACCGAGGACGGACACACCCGGATCGAGGTCCGCATTGGCGCATGAGACGGTCTGGCTGCCGCAGACGGCTGATCGCCGACCTGTTTCAGGTCACTGTGAAGACCGCAAACGAGCATCTGATCAATATCTATGACGAACGGGAACTTGATCCGAAGGCAACTATCCGGAAATTCCGGATAGTTCAAACCGAGGGAAATCGCGAAGTTTCCCGCGACGTGGATCACTATAACCTTGACGCCATACTGGCCGTCGGCTACCGCGTCCGCTCGCTTCGCGGCACGCAGTTCCGCATCTGGGCGACCGAGCGGCTGCGCGAATACCTCATCAAGGGCTTCGCGATGGATGACCAACGGCTCAAGCGGGCCGGAGGCGGCAACTACTTCGAGGAACTGCTCGCCCGCATCCGCGACATCCGTAGCAGCGAGCGAGTCTTCTGGCGGAAGGTGCTCGACATCTACGCCACCAGCATCGACTACGACCCGAAGGCCGACACGTCGCTGCTGTTCTTCAAGACGGTGCAGAACAAGATGCACTGGGCCGCTCACGGTCAAACGGCGGCAGAAGTGATTCACCGGCGGGCCGAACGCATCGCAACCGAACATGGGCCTCACGACTTGGGACGGACCGAAGCCGCGCAAGGCCGACGTCTCGATCGCCAAGAACTACCTCAAGCAGGACGAGATCGAAGCCCTCAACCGCATCGTCACCGCGTATCTCGAATTCGCCGAGTTACAGGCGCTCAATCGCAAGCCGATGTACATGGCCGACTGGATCGGCAAGCTCGACGACTTTCTGCGGCTCTCCGATCGCCAGATTCTGACGCACGCCGGCAAGATTTCGCACGAGACGGCCGTGGAGAAAGCCGAGGCCGAGTTCGCGCTGCTCAAACAGCAGCAGGCCGCCTTGCCGCAGCCGGTCGATGAACATTTCGCCGAGTCGCTCGACGAACTGAAGAAGATCGAGACGCAGGCCAAGGCAGCGAAGAAGAAAACGCCCGGCAAGAAGACCGCGAAGAAGAAAGCGGCGAAGAAGCCGAAGCGTAAGAAACGCAACAGATGATTGAAGTCCACTTCCATCACCGGCAGGAGCGATCTGCCACGGCGATCAGCCGTAGACCTGGGACCGTGCTTTATCTCTTTCCGGAGGTGAAGCATGGTTGAGCTCACATGGAACAATGTGACGATTGAGTCGCTTATCGGCGACGGGACGATTACTGCCCACAAGGACGGTAACTACGGTTCCTTCTATCCGCGCACGTCTGAATTCGGCAATGAAGGCGTGCCCTTTTTAACTGCTAAGCTCCTCAGCGACGCGGGGCAAATTGCGTTTGGTGAAGCTTCCCCGCTTGAAGTTCGCCAAAGCTGAGAAACTTACCTTCGGCTTCATCGAAGAGGGCGACGTGCTCTTGTCGCACAACGCAACTATAGGCCGCGTTGCAGTGGTTCCTCCTTTGAGAGAACGCATGCTTGTAGGAACCTCATTGACGTACTTTCGTCTTGACCAGACTCGGTTGTTGCCAAGATACCTTGCTGCATACTTCACTGGACGAGACTTTCAGAACCAACTGAAGGCCGTCATGAGCCACTCGACCAGAAATCAAGTTCCAATAACCGCACAACGCAAGCTAACGGTCGTTATTCCGCCTCTAGCCGATCAACGACGCATCGCTGACATCCTAGGCAAGCTGGACGACAAGATCGAGTTGAACCGGCGGATGAATGAGACGCTGGAGGCGATGGCGCGGCGGCTGTTCAAGAGCTGGTTCGTCGACTTCGACCCCGTCCACGCCAAAGCCGCCCTCCGCCGCGAGCACCCCAAACTCAGCAACTCCGACCTCTCCCGCCGCGTCCTTCCCAACCTCGATCCCAAAATCGCCGAACTCTTCCCCGATAGTTTCGAGGACTCGACGCTCGGACCGATTCCGAAGGGATGGACCGTAGACACGCTTGAAAGTGTCGCCGAAGTAATCATGGGCACGTCGCCGCCAGGCGACACTTATAACGACGTTGGAATCGGGATGCCGCTGGTAAATGGCCCCGTCGAATTCGGCGAGCGATTTACGATCCGACGCAAGTGGACCACGAAACCGAACAAGCTTTCGCAATCCAATGACCTCATTTTTTGTGTTCGCGGGTCGACGACCGGTCGACGCGTGATCGCCGACGGAATCTATTGTCTTGGTAGAGGAGTTTGTGCGATGCGACCACTGAACGGTGAGTGGTGCTTCATCCATCAGCTGGTCGAATTCAGCTTGGAACGCATGCTCTCACGTGTATCAGGATCGGTTTTCCCCAACCTGAACGGTCCGGACTTGAAACAATTCCTGATAGTTGACCCGAAGTTAGCATTGCGTTGTGCCTACCAGCATCAGATTGAGCCACTCATGTTCTTGGTTGCGAGAAACGCCCGTGAGTCTGCCGCCCTTGTTGCCATGCGTGACAAGCTCTTGCCAGAATTACTCTCAGGACAACTTGCAGTTTCAAAGGAGGGCGGTTCGTGAGTTGGCTCCTTTTCCTCGACGAAAGCGGTCACGACCACAAGCAAATGCCCTATGAGGTGAGGGGCGGAGTAGCATTGCAGGATTCGCAACTCTGGCCGTTTGTGCAGGCGATGCAGCGATTGGAAATCGATTGCTTTGGCGGACAACTTCATCAATACAAGAAAGAACTCAAAGGAAGCACACTGCTCGACAAGAAGCGGTTCAAGTTTGCTGAGCAAGCCGCGCCCATGACGCCAGAGTCTCGCCGAAAGCACGCAAGAGGTTTTCTCACGAAGGGCCTAGAAAAGAAGACGCCGACTCGTGATGAGTTCACCGCTTACGGACAAGCTTGTCTGGAAATGGCGAGAGGGACCTTTCAGTTACTCCGAGATCACAGAGCGGTTCTTTTCGCGTCAGTCATTCCATGTTCCGTGCGAAAACCAGCGCATGCTCACATCGAGGACTACTTGCGGAAAGATCATGTGTTCCTCCAAGAACGGTTCTTCTACTTTCTGGAGGCACAGCGTCAACATGGCCTGTTGGTCATGGACGAAGTGGAGAAGACAGCCGATCGCAAGTTTGTTCGCCAACTTGAAACCTACTTTACGCGAACGACGGCCGGGCGTTTTCGTACCGCGTGGATCGTGCCAACACCGTTCTTCGTGTCATCGGATATGACCTATCCGGTTCAGGCGGCTGACCTGTGCATCTACTGTCTCAACTGGGGCTTTCGTCTTCCATCGCAGGGTATGAATGCGCACTACCCGTGCTGAGATCGGCAATGAGTTTGGGCCGTGGCTGAACCAGCTTCAATTCGCTGGCGAAGGCGAGAAGGACGGTCACGTCTTCAAGTGCTGGGGAATTGTTTACGTTCAAAACCCCTACGCGCCGGGAGAACTTGAGATGCACTCGCGCATAAAAAAGAGGCAATGCTTTTGGAACCACCCACAAGGAGCCGTTCCGCAGCCGAGCCTCCAATAACAATATCGGTCAGGCATCGAAGAAAGTCAAGCCGCAGTTTGACGTCCGCGGCACTTCGTCCTGCTCTCCGATACGTGCGCCCAGCCCAGTCTTCAGATAAGGTGTAGACACCGCAAATGCCTTCAAAGTTCACCGAATCCACCGTCGAAGAAGCCGTCCTGGAATGGGCGGATGGGCTCGGCGTACGCCGTTCTGCACGGGCCGGAGATCGCACCCGGCGAACCGGCCGCGGAGCGGGAATCGTTCGGTGACGTGCTGCTCATGGGGCGGTTGCGGGACGCGATCGAGCGGATCAATCCACAAGTTCCTGATGACGCTCGCGATGAGGCGTTGCGGCGCGTCATCCGCACCGAGACGCCGAATCTGCTCGAAAACAATCGCCGGTTTCACCGGATGCTGGTCGATGGGATCGACGTCGAGTATCAGGCCGACGGCCGCACCGTGCATGACAAGGTCTGGCTGGTCGACTTCGCCGACCCGGACAATAACGACTGGCTGGCCGTCAACCAGTTCACGGTCATCGAAGGCAAGCACATACGCGCCGGCCCGACGTCATTCTGTTCGTCAACGGCCTGCCGCTGGTCGTGATCGAATTGAAGAACGCCGCCGACGAGAACGCCACGACGAAGAAAGCGTTCGATCAGCTTCAAACGTACAAGCTGCAACTGCCGACGCTGATGACGTACAACGCCTGTCTGGTCGCGAGCGACGGCATCACCGCCCGCATCGGCACGCTGACGGCGGGCTGGGACCGCTTCATGCCGTGGCGGACGATCGACGGCGAAGAGATCGCCTCGAAAGGAAAGCCGGAACTCGATGTGCTCATTCAGGGCGTGTTCGAGAAGGAGCGGTTTCTGGACCTGATCCAGCACTTCATCGTCTTCGAGGTCGACGCCGGCACGATCATCAAGAAGATGGCGGGCTATCACCAGTTCCACGCGGTGAACAAGGCGGTCGATTGCACGCTGAAGGCGATCTCGCCGAAAGGGGATCGCCGCGTCGGCGTCGTCTGGCATACGCAGGGAAGCGGCAAGAGCCTGACGATGGCCTTCTACGCCGGCAAAGTGATCCGGCATCCGAAGATGGAGAACCCGACGCTCGTCGTCATCACCGACCGCAACGACCTGGACGAGCAACTCTTCGGCACGTTCTCCGGCTGCCATGAACTGCTGCGGCAGAAGCCGGTGCAGGCCGATGATCGCGATGAAGTGAAGGAACTGCTGAAGGTGGCATCGGGCGGCGTGGTCTTCACGACGTTGCAGAAGTTCGCTCCAGATCCCGGCCAGTCGTATCCAGGGCTGTCCGATCGCCGCAATATCGTCGTCATCGCCGACGAAGCCCACCGCAGCCAGTACGGCCACTACGCCAAGGCGAAGAAGACCGGCGAGATCAGCTACGGCTTCAGCAAGCACCTGCGCGATGCGTTGCCCAACGCGTCCTACCTCGGCTTCACCGGGACGCCGATCGAACTCGGCGACAAGAACACCAAGGCCGTGTTCGGCGACTACATCGACATCTACGACATCAGCCGAGCCGTCGAAGACGGGGCGACGGTCAGGATCTACTACGAGGGCCGGCTCGCGAAGATCGAATTGACCGAGAAGGAACGGCCGAAGATCGACCAGGAGTTCGAGGAAGTCACCGAAGGGGAAGAGCAGACCGCCAAGGAGAAGCTCAAGACCAAGTGGGCGGCCCTGGAGGCGCTGGTCGGCAGCGAGAAGCGGATCAAGCTGATCGCTCAGGATATCGTGAATCATTGGGAAGAACGGCTGGCCGCGATGGACGGCAAGGCGCTGATCGTTTGTATGAGCCGCCGCATTTGCGTGGAACTCTACAAGGAATTGGTCCGCCTGCGTCCGGAGTGGGCGGGAATGTTGGCGACGCCGGGCGGCTCGGCGGACGTGATCACCAAAGCAACTGATTCCGTCGACGGTTTTGGCGGCCGAAACCGGCAAAGCCTTACGTGGTCAACGGCGACAAGGACGACGCTTCCTTGGCGGTCGTTATGACCGGCCAGGCCAGCGACCCGACCGACTGGCAGCAGCACATCCGCACCAAGCGCGGTCGCGAGGAACTCGCCAAACGATTCAAAGATCCGAACGATCCGCTCAAGCTGGTGATTGTCCGCGATATGTGGCTCACCGGCTTCGACGCGCCGTGTCTGCACACGATGTACGTCGACAAACCGATGAGCGGCCACAACCTGATGCAGGCCATTGCCCGCGTGAACCGCGTCTTCAAGAACAAGCCGGGCGGCTTGGTCGTCGACTATCTCGGGCTGGCCGCCGAACTCAAGAAGGCTCTCGCCCAATACACGAAAACCGACCGCGACGACACCGGCATCCCGATCGACCAGGTCCTCGAAGTGCTGATGGAGAAATACGAGATTGTGCAGAGTATTTTGCACGGCTTCGATTATTCAAAGTTCTTCACCGGCAAGGCATCGGGGCGGGTGGCTGTGATTCCCGAAGCGATGGATTTCATTCTCCAACAAGAAGACGGCCAGTCGCGTTTTGTACAGGCGGTGACGGAGCTTTCCAAAGCCTATGCACTCGTCGCCACGCATGACGACGCCGTGAAGCTTCGCGAAGAAGTTGCGTTCTTCCAATGCCTGCGGGCTCAGTTCGCCAAGCTCGGCGGAGGCGGGGGTGGCGGTGGACACGACCAAGGAAGACCTCGACGCCGCCGTTCGCCAGATCATTTCCAAGTCCGTTGCATCGGACGAAGTGGTCGACATCTTCGCCGCCGCCGGCATGGACCGCCCCGACATTTCGATCTTGTCGGACGAGTTCCTCGCCGAAGTCCGCGACATGCCTCAGCGAAATCTCGCCCTGGAAGTTCTCCGCAAAGCTGCTGAGCGATGAGATCAAAGCCCGCTCGCGCAAGAATCTTGTGCAATCTCGATCATTCGCCGAGATGCTCGAAAAGACGATCAAGAAGTACCAGAACCGCTCGCTCGACGCCGCTCAAGTCATCAACGCACTCGTCGAGTTGGCGAAGGAAATGCGGGAAGCCCGCAAACGCGGCGAAGCACTCGGTCTGACCGAAGACGAGGAAGCCTTTTACGAGGCTCTCGAAGTAAACGACAGTGCCGTCGCCGTGCTCGGCGACAAAGCCCTCTGCACCATCGCCCGCGAGCTGGTCGACACCGTCCGCCGCAACGTAACGATCGACTGGACGGTCAAAGAAAGCGTCCGCGCCAAGCTCCGCGTCATGGTCAAGAAAATCCTCAAGAAACACGGCTACCCGCCGGACAAACAGGAAAAGGCAGTCACAACCGTGCTTCAACAAGCCGAGTTATTATGCCAAGATTGGGCAGCGTGATTGACTAGCACCAGTTTGGCCTACCCCGTTACCAGCGATCCATTGAAATTGAAATTGCATCGGTGTATCGGAACGAACGGACATCTCATGGGCAACTTATCCTCGAGTGACCACCATCGCGGTCGTAGGGAAACGGCTAGGAAACGACGGCTCCGAGAACATCTGAAATCGCACGACGTCGATACGATGCTATTGGACGAGCTGAGATGGAGTGTCGAAGGGCCGAGGGTCGTTCGATGCACGAACGACAATGCAAGGAGAAGTTTGCTTAACAGCTTCGCCCGAACCGTCCGTGAACAACTTTCGGAATACGAGGCACTAAGCGTAGCGATTTCAGCCGAAACTCCCGTCGGTCTGCTTGCGAGAGCAGCTGTCTACCGCATGAAAGACGTGGCGGCTCTCGCGCGACTCCTAGCCGCGAACGCGCTTGCATTCTCTGCCGATACAAAACCAACTTGGACGTTGCCCGACCCCATTATGAGCCGATGTCGCGCTACATCGTAGCCGCAATTCCACGCGGCAACGTTTCGCTTCTTCGTACAGGCCCCGTTCCGACTTGCTACGACCAACTCCAAGAAGCTCCGGGAACATTCATTCCGATAACTCAAAACCTGACGGTAGTTGTCCGGCAAGGTATCAAGGCTGATCTGTCGGCAATCGCTTCAGTTCCTTGGACCCTCTATGGCTATGAAGACATGAACGACTGGTTCGAGGTTATGGGGACAGACCCGCTCAGATTAGTGCATCGCAATAGATATCACTGAGCCTTTAGCCACCGGACAACATTAAACAGTTTTTTTCTTTCTGTGCCAAAATGAGGCAATAAGTGCAAGCACTGCCGGAAAGACACACATCTTCACGCTCTGCAAGAGCGCCGACCACACGTCCGCCAAATCGCCGAGGGAATCTAGTGACATGTCGACATTATTCGCCTTCAAAGGCGTTAAGGCAATATCCGTGTCACGACGTCACGACTTTGTATTTTCGAAAACGTGTCGAATTTCGTCTGGTGATTTGACTTGGATGCGTCGGGCACGTCGACCGATTCTGCCAACGGATTGTGTTGCATAATGTCCTTTATGCAGGGTATCATCCGCGCGACTTTTCTAGTCACCTGAACTGCCGATTCTTCGCTCCAGTCGCGGCGAACGCCATCTTGTTCCGGCCAGCCGAGTGCCGGTCCCCGCTCTCATTCGCGAGGCAGGCTTCGACACAATTCGACGTTTTGTCGAGTTCTTCACGGCGAATATCCGAAACGAAAACACGCGATTGGCTTACCTTCGCGCGTTCGGGCGTTCTGCTCTTGGGCAGAACGGCGGCGAATCACGTTGGACCAAATCGAGCCGATTGTTGTCGCGGCATACGTCGAGGAGCTGATGGCCAAGTATTCCAAGTTGACCGTCAAACAACACCTTGCCGCCATTCGGATGCTGTTCGACTTTCTCGTCACCGGCGGAATCATGCGAGTCAATCCGGCGGCGTCCGTCAAAGGGCCGAAGGTCACGATCCTCAAAGGCACGACGCCGATCCTTTCGGCGAGCGAAGCCCGCCAATTGCTCGACAGTATCGACACTCGCGACGTCGCCGGGTTGCGGGACCGGGCGTTCATCGGCCTGATGGTCTTCACTTTTTCTCGCATTGGAGCGGCGCTCAAGATGCGAGTTTCCGACGTCCGAATCCGCGACGGTCGCTATTGGATTCGGCTGCACGAGAAAGGCGGCCGATTCCACGAAATGCCCTTGAATCGCAAAGCCGAGCAGTATTTGCTGGCCTACATCAACACAGCCGGTTTGCGGAAGAACCGTCCACTCCCCTATTCCGCATCATCGGCCGTGGCAGCAACTCTTCGGCCCCGCGCATGCATCGCAACGACGCCCTGCGAATGGTGAAACGAAGGGCCTTTGCGGCCGGTCTCTCCCCCCATATCTGCTGCCACAGTTTCCGCGCCACCGGGATCACCGAGTACATGCGAAACGGCGGCACGCTGGAAAAAGCCCAACAAATGGCCGCACACGCGTCCTCCCGAACAACCAACCTGTACAACCGTCTTCGGGACGAAGTTTCGTTGGATGAAGTCGAGCACGTGCTCATTTAGCTCCAAGCAATCGAATCGAAATCTTTTCATCCGTCTTGTACAATCTGTTCGTTGAGCATTTGCACGTTGAGTCGTCCGAACGTTCCATAGAGGTGTCCATGGA
>CAWDMH010000012.1:0-135485 GCA_963803365.1 uncultured Planctomycetaceae bacterium | reverse complement strand
TGTTGAAGAGCCCGCAAACTGGTCACAAGCGGTGAATAAAGCCACAGCAGCACCAGCAGACAATACTGGTCCATGTGCAATTGGCGATTGTCGGCTTTGTCGCGAGCCGTTCCCGTCGCATGAAGGCGTTCCAGCAGCGGTCTTAAAGTTTTGAAATACCGCAAGCCCTTAACGTCGCGTGCGCGAATCTTCGTTTTGTGCTGGCGGTTTTCCATTCGGCTCGGCCAATCTGGCAGTTGCTAGTCGCCCTGAACATATCTGGCGCAAATTGCATGCCAAACTCATCGATTATCCCAGCGCAAATCTCGTGCCGAACAGTATTGGCTGTGTCCCCTTGTTTTTTTGGTGTCCCCTTGTTTTTTTGTTTTCCACTTGTGTCCCCTTGTTTTCCCCTTCCTTGTTTTCCCCTTGTTTTCCCTCCCAATTGCCCTATGTTGCCCGTTTGCCCGTAAATGCCTATATTCACACAGCTGGAGAAAAAGATGGGTGGCCCCTTGGTGTTCCCCGAAAGAAATCTCATGTCGGAAGGACCCGAAACCCTCTGCGCTATCGACTTTTCAGAATCGACCGTTAGCTTTCGCGGATTCAGTCGACCGCCCAAGAATCCAAGGGCCGGCACCACTGCCGTCATGCGGAAAACTTTGTTTCGGCGTACGGCTTCACGGCGATCGCCGTCAGCGGGTACGGCTCACTCGTTCGGTACTTCGCGTCCGCGAGCACTTGCAAGGGCAAATCCAACCTCTGGTGACAAATTACGCGCGAGAAAGCGAATAGAGCCATCGACTAAAACCGCATTGGCACCCCCGGGATGCCGAGAACAAGGTTGGCCCGCGGTGTTGCCAACGTTGACGACCCGTCCCGATGATTCCCAGAGATTTCCTATCCGTAGGCCGGCCCACGAATGCAAATAACTTTTAGACGACGCTACGCCGACACTAGGATACATGACCACTGGCGGACCGTAAATGCTAAATACAAAGCTTGATTCCGCCGCATCATTCACATCAAATTCTGGTGCACCACCAGTATTGATTATCGCGCCTCCAATAGATTCCCAGAAAAGCAGAGTATTCGAAAGACCATCACTAATGCGTGCCATGTTCTCTCGAGGAATCCCGCTTTGTGGAATTTGTGCGCCGATCGGTCCATCCGTCAAAGCTGGATTCGTTGGAATGCTCGGGATGTAACCTCCGTTTCCGATGTAATCACACGTTACTGCAGTATTTCCCGGCACGCCAGGACCGGAAAAAAGAGATGCGATCTCGGTCAAGCGCACCGGAGCGCCGCTGGCAGAAGGGCACGACAGCAAGCCAACTGGCTCGGACAGAACTGGAGAATTGACAGCATCAAATGTTGTTGGGGCGGCGCATATTTCTTCATTCCGGTTAGTCTCTTCGATGAATGGCAGAAGCGGAACAAATAGCCCACGGTCCTCATGGTATTGGGACGAGTCAGGCGGCGCGTTAAACCAAGGACCTGGCAAGTGTTCACAAGTGCTTTCGTACTGCTGCGTTGCAAGACCAAGCTGCCGCAAATTGTCCTTGCATCTGGCGCACCTTGCTGCTTCACGTACCGCCTGCACCGCTGGAGCGATCATTCCAACAAGGATCGCCAAAATAGCCAACACAACGAGCAGTTCGACAACCGTGAATCCAACTCGATTGTTTTTCATTTTCGATCGCTGCCGCCTCGTTTTCGGAAGGCCCAAATACAAAAAGTAACCAATAAAACAGCCGACCCGATCGCCAGAAATCGCAACCAATTCGGCCACCCCCAGCGGACTCCCGAAGGCTCCGAGAAACCGTAATGCGAAAGGCGAAAGCGGTTGTTATCAACCGGCGGATCAAAAACGTAGTTAATTCCACTCGCAACTAAAGGGGGGAAACCACTCGTAAATTTGCTTCTTTCATCTTCGATTTCGAATCGATCGGCATATGGCCGGTCATGTATACGCGTATAATGCCAAGTCGCCAGAATACCAGTTCGGTCCGTATCGCCCGGCTGGATTTCAACTTTCTTCCCCAACTCCCGGCTTTTCATTTGCGATAATGCTTTGGCATCTTTAGCGGATAACTGAAATCTCGGCAACGCAAATTCCATTTTTGTAGGCAACCAAAAATTTGAGCTGTCCAACGTCATTGTCCCAGATACGGGATAACGCGGCTGCTCTGGATCGATCTTAAATGCGATGTGCACAAGTGATGCGTTGTTGGCATCCACTTCCGCCTTCGTAATATGAAACGCTGGGCCAATGGATTCGAACCAAGTTAGCCGGTCCCATAGACCTGGGATGACGCAATATGCCAAATACGATCCATACGTGCTGCTCAACCGTTCACGTTCTGAAACTCGCAGTCGGCGCCATGTTCAGTTCAAAAATAGCCGGAGTCCCCGAGGTCTTACTTGACAAGGTAAAGGAATACTTCGAATTAACGGCTTTTGCATATTCGGCCCCGTTTCGCTCGACTGCAAACTGGCCATCTTTTTCGATCCATTTTGACAATTGCGTTCCCAAGCCGTCTGACTTTCTTGTGAACTCAATGGTAGCATCAGCCCCATAGATCTTGAGGTCGTTGTAATACTGATGCCATGAATCGAACGCTGTTCTTGGAAACCCATCGAGGGTATGCGCCTGCTGACATCTAGCATCGGCCTCGAACGACATCAATAGACTCGCGCACACAAGAAATGTTAACCAACGAACTGGTGTCGAGCAATTCACGGCATTCATGCTATCAGTCGCCTTATCCACGTTTCCGTCACCACATTTCGCGTGCACTCCATGGCATTTCGCCTCGGCATGGCAGTACCGCCAGTTCTTGTCAGAACATTGCATTCCAACTCGCCCCCGTTCAAACTGAATAAATTCGTGGAATACCTTGTACGGCGAAAAACGCGCAATGCGTCCAGATATAATACGTTACGTTCGTACCAAGTCTAACTCTCGCTCAATTTTAAGCAAAAGGCCCGATTCCTAGCAACATTTTGTTGCAACCGTGATCTAGCCAGCAAATCTGGGCCCTCTATGGGCTGGGGCCTGGAAAAACTCATTGTAGATACTAATACCACGCACAATTCCGGTTTTTGTCGCATCCGTTTGGCACCTGTACCGTCACCAACCTATTCGAGGGATGATGCGTATGCGTATGCCAAACATTGACCGAACAAGGACTCGTTGAGCTCTTGTTCTACGCCCTGCCTGTTCTACGTTTTTAGGGTCTCCAATTCATGATATACGCATAATCTACTGACATTTGCACAAAACAGGCGGCGAGGCTGCTCTATCCGGATTGCAAAAACAGTTCCAACATACTGGCCAATTCCAGTTATCCTGGTTGCATCCGGTTCCTATGGACCAATACATCCAACCCGCAATGCCTCCGACAACCATCCAGCTAGGCGTTCTATTTGAACAGGCGTCCTCATTTTCATCGCAGGCAATACCCGCAAAAAGAAGCACCTGGTCAGCGTGAACTCTTCCGCGCGATTCGATTGGAAAGAGCACGATTGCAACCCCTAGCAAAAAAAAACCCAACCAGAGTGCCCCCCTGAACACAAAAGTCTTCATGAAAGCACTCCTATTTAGACAACGCGAAAAAGACATCAACCGCAAATTATATTCTAGGCATGTCGGCAATACCATATGCTAAACACCATCGGCCTTGCGAGTTTGTTTCAGTCTCGGTCGGCCCGAATTAACCCGAGCCATCGTTGAACGCGTGCTTTTTTTTCGATCGTAAGATTTGCCCACATAGCGGCCGATTCCGAAAACTTCATATGAGGGCGACATAACGTTTAGCTTTCTAAGGCATCCACCTGTCCTTGGCTCTACCCGTGTCAGTTGGCGATTGTGCTGGATTTCAATTGGCTAAGCACTCGCCCTCCATCATTTATTTACTCATTTAGCCTATTAATAACCGGCACGTTTTCTTTGTTGCCTGCATCGGCCACTTGGCATCGAACAACTCCGGAAATCCAGGATTGCTTGTTAGTTTCAACGAAAACTACGTATCGAACATTAACATCACGCGTATCGACGGGGACGGAACCCTTTCTGACCGTTAGTATCAAAGAGATTGTTGCTGACTGTTTTGGTCCCAACTCGATCGGGAGATTTTTCAACTCAAGACAATTGCAAGCCGCGCGATTTCCAGTAATTCTCAGCGTCGAATTCAGCTTGTTTGTCAATATGACGTCTGAAGTTACAATGTCGCCTGCGGCGTGTGTCCCCAGATTCACGACACTTGGTTGCAGCGATGTTATATCAGTCGAATTTGGACTAAGCGCGTCTGCCGAACTTGAAACCGCAAAGCCGGTTGGTAACAGTTTACGAGCCGGGGTCTGGCTCATTTTCGGCCCAATGATTGGTACTAAAATGTCGCATGAGCCGCCGAAAATGTGCCTGCCCCCCTAAAAACGTGGGCAACGCATTGGCAACCCGTGAACGCTTACGGCCGGTTGACAGCAAGCCAGCTGCGATAATCGGGATGGCGAAGACGGCTACCTTCTTTCTAAGCGCAATAGCTGTGGGCGCTTTTATGTAGAGTCGCGTTACGCGTCGCGGCGATGAAGTGCGAAACCAATCCAATAGAAAGCAAAAACTCAAGGACCATTAGCGGCATCCGTGGGACTGAAATTGGGCCGAAACAATTGCATGCTAATGGCGAAACAATATCCTGCGTATGGAAAATCCCAAAAGCCAGAAAAAGAACCGCTGCCGCCAATCCGGCGAATTTTTGCATGAATCCAACCAGCAGAGCGTAGCCGATGGTCCATTCCAAAAACACCAAGGCCCAATAAATGAATATCGGAGTTGCAGTCAGATCAAAAAATGCCGTATTCTGAATTGGCACAATCGCCTTCAACAATGACGACAAAAGTAGAATTACTCCGGCCGCCAGATTACATGCGGCTATCATTGCTTTACGGAGTCCAATCCGTTGTGCACCGCCCGAACCGTCATTAATTTGCAGTGGGCCCATCGGTTCGCTCTCTTTAGCATTGCTTGAAATGCTAGGGAATCTTCAAGGTGGCCAGGACGAAAGCATAACAATGGAAAAAGGGCATGTCAAACGTTTTGTACGAATTACTTACTTGTTTCCACGGGGGGCGGTGTCCAATCTCAAATGCAATCGAGACCCTTCGAAAGGGGGGTTCTGAAGTGATGTAGGAGAAAACATCGCTGGGAGTTTCCAATGGGAAGAAGTCTTACAAACTTTCCCTTGGGAACGGAGTCCCAGCGATGGCCAGTCATCTTACGTTGGAAGAGCGTGATTGCATATCTCAATTGTTACATCAGGGAGCCGATCAGAAGGAGATCGCGCGGGCCGTGGGGTGTTCTCCAGCGACGATCAGTCGGGAACTGCGAAGAAATCGAACGGAGAACAATTACTACGCAGGGCAAGCACAGCGGGAAGCCGCTCGGCGGCGAAGCGAACGCCCTCGGAGGCGTAAAATGAATAATCCCGAACTCAACCAAACCGTGCGTCGTGGGCTCACGCACGAGTGGGCGCCGGCGCAAATCGCGGGACGCCTGAAACAGGAACACGCCGACTGTCCTGACCGCCACGTCTCGGCGCAAACGATTTACACTTGGATTGAAAAAGACGAACAGCGGGACCATTGGAAATCGTTTCTGCGGCGGCGTGGAAAGCGACCCTATCGCCGCACAAAGCCCGATGGAATCGGCGCGCCCATCGACCAACGGCCGGAAGTGATCGAGCAACGATTGCGGTTGGGCGACTGGGAAGGTGACACGGTGCTTGGGCCGGCTGGGACAGGTGGCCTGGCGACGTTGGTGGACCGCAAGTCGCGCTTTACGATCATCGTCAAGATCCGCTGCAAGGAGGCAGACCACGTGCATCGGAAACTCAAGGAGCGATTGCGAGAGTTAGACGAGCAACGCCGCCGCTCGATCACGTTCGACAATGGCACGGAATTCGCTCGCTGCCAACGGCTGGAAAAGCATCTGGGTATGACGCTATACTTTGCAGATCCGGGCTGTCCGTATCAGCGGTAAGCGTTCACGGATTGCCAATGCGTTGCCCACGTTTTTAGGGGGTCAGGCACATTTTCGGCGGCTCATGCGACGTTCACGAACCAATAATTGGGCCGAAAATGAGCCAGACCCCGGCTCGTGAACAGTTACGTATCAGCGCGGCACGAACGAGAATACCAATGGTCTAATACGACAGTATTTTCCCAAGGGGACCGACTTTCGCGACATCTCCCATGCCGACGTGCGCCGGGTGGAAACTCTACTGAACGGACGCCCACGCGAGTGCCTCGGGTTTCCAACTCCCGATGAGGTTTTCCTCGAGAATCCCACCGCTTCAAATTGCATTTGAGATTGGAGACCGCCGCCGCATCATGAGCGCGTGGATATTCTTGATGAGTGCCGCGGGGAACAAGATTCCCAATTTCAACGGCGTCGCCAGCTACATGGCGTCCGAAGGAGTTCGCCTGCCCCGGTTGATGTTGGTCGCAGGCATCGTATTCCTGATCGCGGGTAGTCTGTCTGTGGTCGCGGGATACAAGACAATGATCGGGGCCGGTTTGTTGCTCGCTTTTCTAGTCCTGGCGACCTACTTCTTTCACGACTTTTGGAACTTTGAGGACGATGAGCAGCAACAACAGATGATTCAATTCATGAAGAATTTATCGATAATGGAAACGATGGTGTTTCTGATGGCCAACGGCCCAGGGCTGTTTAGTTTTGACAATGTAAAGTCCGACTCACCCCAAGTTGAGAAAGTTGTGCGATGAGTTTCGCCATCCATCTAGGAAGAAACGGGGAATTTGGCCAACCGCTTCAAGAGCTGCTTTTTGCAACGATCTTCACAGCAGATCAGTTTGAACGGCGTTTTGCAAGTTTCCTGAAGCTCTACGAACTAACGCTTTGTCAGTACGACATTCTTGCAGCGCTCGACGACGCGGATGGGCAACTGCCGACCGGGGCAATCAATGAACGTTTGGCTCGAAAGGCGACTGCGCTAAGTGCGAACTTGGATCGGCGGACGCGTGCCGAATTTGTGAAGCGTGCTCGCGATACAGATGATCGCCAGCAGATCAACATTGTGCTGCTGGAACGCGGACGAAACACTCTCGCAAGAATAGGCGCTTCCTTAACAGAGTGGCAGGAAACGCTCATCGGTCACCTGACTTACGCGGAGGCCGAACAGGCATCGAGGCTCCACAGAAAAGCCGCCAATCCGTGCCCAAAATGAATCGTACGCCCAGTATTCGTTTACATGTAAAAATCTAGACAGGACTGCTAGTCAACGTTGTTAATCGTGTTGGCGAGCTGTACAAGAATGCAGATGTGTTGCGGAAGTTGTTCATGCTCAGACTTTTACACGAAAGGCAATAAAAGTGAAAAATATCCTTCCAAATACCGACGGTGGTTTGCTAACCGCTGAGAACTGTGCATTGGTGTTTATCGATCACCAGCCACAAATGACGTTTGGTGTTGCCAGTGGCATTGATCGCCAGCAACTGGTCAACAATGTCTTGATGCTTGCTAAAGGTGCGAAAGAATTCGGTATTCCTACGATCTTGACCACGGTGGAAACGGAATCGTTCAGCGGGCCAATGTGGCCGGCGCTGTTAGACGTTTTTCCAAACCAAACACCCATTGAACGCACGGGCATGAATTCGTGGGATACCGCAGCTTTTCGCGAGGCAATCAAAGCGACCGGCAAGAAGAACATCATCATGTCGGGGCTGTGGACGGAGGTTTGCGTCGCTTGGCCGACGCTCAACATGATCGCTGAAGGCTACAACATCTTCGTCGTCGAAGACGCTTGCGGAGGCACGTCCGCCGCAGCACATGATGCTGCCTTGTCGCGCATGGTTCAGGCCGGAGCGGTTCGAATGACCACAATCGGCACCGTCCTTGAGTTCCAACGCGACTGGGCAAACCGTGATCACTACAACGCACTGATGCAATTGTTCCGCGATCACGGTGGCGCTTACGGCACGGGCATCGAGTACTGCTACACGATGGTGCATAAGGCGCCGCCGGCTCGTAAAGTGACCGGCTAAAACAATCGGAGCTTATCGATGCCAGTGGTTCATTCGCCGTCACCAGAAGAGTACGCCCTGGAAGCGAAGAGGCGTTTGATGCAAAGTTGTTAGCGTTTGTTCGCGAGTCGATATTGGCCGAAGGCGTTGTTGGCGTTCACGTTTTGCGACCAGCGCCCGACACGAGCGACCGCGAGTACGGTGTGATGCGATCGTTTGAGAGCAAGGCAGCAGCTGAAAAGTTTTATGCATCCGACTTATTCAAGAATTGGCTGAGTGATGTAGAGCCAATGGTTGAGGGTGAGCCAGTTTATCGCAGGTTGACTGGTCTTGAGGCGTTTTTTCGCTCCGAGCGAGGCTGGATGCCGCCTCGCTGGAAGATGGCGATCGTGACATTTCTTGGCGTTTTGCCTGCGGTTCTGTTTTGGTCGAACCTGCTCGGACCCATGTTATCGAACCAGCACTGGCTAGTTCGTGCGGCATCCATCAACGCGGCAGTCGTTGCGACGCTGACGTGGGGCGCGATGCCGCTATTAACGAAGTTGTTTCATCCGTGGCTAAGCCAACGTTCACAATAAGAAAAGCGAACCAATGCCAATTGAAACCATTCTGTTCAACGGTCGAATAACGACGCAAGACCAGTCACGTCCAGAAGTTGCAGCCATCGCGATCTCGGATGGGCAGGTCTCTGCCCTTGGGACGAACGACGAAGTCCTAGCGCTGGCGGATTCATCGACGCAAGAAATTGATCTTGAGAATCGTCGAGTGATTCCAGGATTGAACGATTCTCATCTGCACGTCATTCGCGCCGGTTTGTTTTCCAATCTTGAACTCCGTTGGGATGGCGTGCCCACAATTGCCGAGGCGATGCGACAACTGAAGGACCAAGCCCAACGAACGCCTCCTCCACAATGGGTTCGAGTGATCGGTGGTTGGAACGAGTTCCAATTTGCCGAAGGTCGAATGCCAACGCTCAATGAGCTAAATGAAGCCGCCCCAGACACGCCGGTCTTTCTACTGCACCTCTACGATTCCGCAATGCTCAACAAGGCCGCCATCCGAGCACTTGGGATGGACAAGAACACCCCGAATCCGGCCGGCGGCCTGGTTGCCAAAGATCAGCGTGGCAATCCGACGGGACTGTTGATCGCAGAACCGAATGCATTGATCCTCTATTCGACAATCGCGAACGCACCCAAGTTGTCATTCGAAGATCAATTGAATTCGTCTCGTCATTTTATGCGAGAACTGAATCGGTTCGGTGTTACCAGTGTTTCGGATGCGGGCGGTGGCGGGCAGAATTATCCCGGCGATTACGCGGTTGTGAATCAACTTGAGAAGGATGAGCACCTTACATTGCGAATCGCCTACAGTTTGTTCGCGCAGAAACCTGGAGACGAGCTGCACGACTACACTCGTTGGTTAGGGATGACGAAACCAGGTGATGGTTCGGACCTACTACGCGTCAACGGTGCGGGCGAGAATCTTGCTTGGAGTGCGGCGGATTTCGAAAACTTCCTTCAGCCTCGACCAGAGCTGAAACCGGTGATGGAAACCGAGTTAGAAGCAATCGTTATGAAGCTGGCCGAAGCCAAATGGCCGTGGAGAATTCATGCCACGTACGACGAGACGATCGATCGTTTTCTGAATATCTTCGAACGCGTGCATCGCGAGCATCCGATCGACAATCTGCGATGGTTCATTGATCACGCCGAAACCGTAACGGATCGAAATCTCGAACGCATTCAGCAGCTGGGAGGCGGGATCGCGATCCAACACCGTATGGCTTATCAAGGCGAATATTTCATCCGTCGCTATGGAGTCGAACAGGTTAAGAAGCATCCTCCGATCCGACAAATGCTGAAGATGGGTATACCGGTCGGAGCCGGTACCGACGGAACTCGCGTCGCCAGCTATCATCCGTGGACTTGTATGTGGTGGATGGTAACAGGAAAAACCGTCGGCGGAGCAGTGATGCATGACGCTGATGATTGCATGACGCGCGAGGAAGCGTTGAGACTGTATACACACGGAAGTGCTTGGTTCAGCAGCGAAGATGGTCACAAGGGTACGCTGTCTCAAGGCAGCTTCGCTGACTTGGCAGTGTTGTCTAACGATTATTTTTCCGTTGAGCCCGACGCGATACGAAGTATCGAAAGTGTGCTGACGATGGTCGGCGGAAAGGTCGTCTACGGTCAAGGCAATTATACTCAGCTTGCCCCCCATTTGCCGCCCGTTAGTCCGGACTGGTCACCGGTCGCATATTATGGTGGCTACGACAATAGCCAGCCGTCTCCACCGTCACACGACCACACGCCAATTATGGCGGCGGATGGTCGCGTTTGGGAAACGGGTTGCGGCTGTAGTTTGTGACGCGCAAAAAGTCAAAAAAGCAGCGATCACGAGGCGATGGTAAGCGTTCTTCGCTTGTGGATCAATAAGCGAAAGGATTTGAAAAGTCAGTCGCGTGGGGTCAAAGAAATAAAACGAGCACATTGGCTGAGAAATGTTGAGCTTGTATCGTTCGCGGCCATCGGATTTTCGGTCGAGTCTGTCACCGACGGTCGATACAGACACCGAAATCCAGGTCTAATTGAGGACGGGCGCAGCAGTCGCCCCAACCGATCTTAAATCGGCCTGAAACCACAATGGGAAAACGCCAACTCAGGCCGCTCTGCGATAGGATCGCAGCTGACCGCCAAGCCGCTCCGTCGTTTCGATCTTGTCACCAGCGATCGGTGGTTGTTTGATCGGTTCAATCAACTGGTTGCCCAAGCCCTGATGCGGCCTCTCTTGATGATAGTGGGCGAGAAACTGGCGAACGGCATTTCGCATGGACTTTTCGCCGAACAGAATCAGGCGATCGAGACACTCGGATTTATGTGAACCGAAAAATCGCTCCAGGCGGGCATTCATATTGGCGCTTTGGGGAGGCAAGCGTACGGGCTCCACATTTTCATTGCTCAGGAAAGTCCGAAATGAATCGCAGAACTTCGTATCACGATCTATGATCAAGTACCGTTTGCCTTTGAGAAATCCATCTTCATGATCGGTCAGCTCACAAGCCATCTGTTTCATCCACGTTTCAAGGGGAGCGGTTGCGTAACCCGTGAAGTGCACGCGACGCATTTTGAGTTCCGTAGCAAAGAGGAGATAGAATGTGACCAGGCCACGCCTGGTCCAGCTCTCGACAGTGGTGAAGTCGATCGCCGCCATCACGTCCCAATGCGATTTGAGGAACGTCCTCCAAGATCCCGTGCGCTGGCGATTGGGTGCGGGTTCAATACCATGGGCCTTCAGGATGTTGGCGACCGTCGAGTCGGAAATCTGGTAACCGACTTTAGAATGATCGCCCTGGATTCGGTCGTAACCCCAGGTTGAGTTCTCCCTGGCCAGCTGCAGAGTCAGGTCGATAATCACCTGGCCGATTCTAGGCCGCCCCGGTTTTTTCTCCTTGCGACGAGAGTCTTCCCGTTTTCGGGCGACCAGTTGTCGGTGCCAGCGGAGTATCGTCTCCGGCGTGAACAGAATGCCGAATTCTTGCAGTTGTTTGCGTCCCAGGATTTTCCCTTTGACTGCCAGTCGGCGACGCTGGCCATCGCTCAGAAAGATTCGCTTCTTTCCAAGCAGCTCTTTGAGAACGGCATTCTCCGTACGAAGGTACTCAATCAATTCCTGCTGCTGGCGATTGACCCAGCTGGCAAGGACGAACAACATCAACTGCCACGGCTCGAGAATGAATTTCATCGGCGTCTCGGTGATTCGGAAAACCCGAGACGATGATCGGTGAGGGCCGGAATGTAAAGCTGTGCCGAAAGACTTCCATGGGTTCGATGATTGTACTCATTCCGGTGAACATGATTGCGGGAACCTCGCGGGCATCGCTTCCCGGCCGAGATCAGGGGTTTGCAATTACTTGAAAGGCGCCTTGAGGCGGTGTTTAATGCTGGGATGAGTATTTTGACCCCACGAGATCCACAGATGACATTCTCGTCAATTCTCCACTCCCGGCATGATCGCCCGCGAACGAACATGGCCCCCCGCTTTATCCGAACTTCGTTGATATTCTCAATCGCCGCTGTGCTGATGCAAACAACGGTGCAGGCGCAGGAAAACGGCAGTTTCGGGGAGCCCGTTTCCCCCGAGGCGAAAATCGAGTTTTTTGAGAAACACGTTCGTTCTGTTTTGATCCAACGCTGCACCGAATGTCATGGTGTTGAAGAGCAGGAGTCTGGTTTACGGGTTGACTCGTTGGATAGTCTCTTGAAGGGAGGTGACAGTGGTCCTGCGATTGTGCCAGGCGATTCTTCAGAAAGTCTCTTGGTACAGGCGATTCGACATGAAAAAGAACTCGCGATGCCTCCCGATGAGAAATTGCCAGAGCTGGAAATTGCTGGATTGCAACAATGGATAGATGAGGGAGCAGTTTGGCCAGCCGACACAGCTCACATGAACACGTCGGCCATTGCAGAGGCTGCAAAGACGCATTGGGCATTCCAGCCGCCGATTCGCGTTGAACCACCTAACGAGAAAGATGCCTGGGTTCGCACTCCGATAGACGCTTTTGTCTTGAAACAGTTGCGTGAGCAGGGGCTCTCTCCCGCGCCGGAGGCTGATCGCAGGACGCTGATTCGCCGCGCCAGTTATACATTGACAGGTCTCCCTCCCACTGCCGAGCAAGTCGCAAAATTCGTTGGAGATCCCGATCCGCTAGCCTATGAACATTTGGTTGACGGATTGTTGGCCTCACCTGGCTACGGCGAACACTGGGCGCGTCACTGGCTGGACGTCGCGAGATACTCCGACACTAAGGGATATGTCTACGCCCGGGAAGAACGATTCTGGACGCACGCTTGGGCGTATCGCGACTGGGTCGTTCGGGCAATGAACAACGACATGCCGTACGACCGGTTTTTGTTGTTGCAGATTGCTGCAGATCAGGTCTCTGACCGCTCGCCCCATGACCTCGCGGCCATGGGGTTTTTGACGCTCGGGCGTCGATTTCTTGGCGTAAGGCGCAATGTAATTGATGATCGTATTGACGTCGTGTCGCGCGGAACGATGGGATTAACGGTCAGTTGCGCTCGCTGTCACGACCACAAATACGATCCGATTCCGACAGCCGATTATTACTCGCTATATGGCGTTTTCGACAGCTGTGTTGAAGAGCAAACGGTATTGTCCGAAAACATCGGTGACGAGGCATTTCGCGCAGAGCTGGAGAAACGACAAGCGGCGCTGAGCGACAAACTTGCACAACAAACACTGGAATCGACCGCGCGGATTCGCGACCGGATTGCCGATTATCTGTTCGCCCAGTCGGAATTGCAGCGGTATCCGGCCGACGGGTTTGATCAGGTTTTTCAAAAAAGCGACTTGTTGCCGGCGGTTGTTCGCAATTGGTCCCGCTTTTTGCGAGCTGCCGAAATCAACAAGGACCCAGTATTTTCGATCTGGCATCGTTGCGCACAATTTTCATCCGACGAGTTTTCCAATTCCGCAGCAAGTGTGATCGCCGAGTATCAGCTGAATGGCAGGCAAATCCGTTGATTGTGAAGGCCTTTCAAAATCCCCCAAAAACGTTTCGGGAGTGTTGCGATCAATACGGAAAGGTTTTTGCTGATGTCGATCAGCAGTGGCGTGCCGCAAGCGAGTGTGCAGTCGCGGAAAATAGATCCGTCCCGGCCGAACTGCCGGATCCCGGCGCCGAAGCGATCCGCCAAGTCCTGTATGGGGATGTGTTGTACGACACGCCAGGCCCGTGTCGCATTCCAAAGGGACCGATTTCACATTCGGAAACGTACTTTGATACCGATACCCTCACGGAGTTGTGGAAACTGCAAGGCGAAGTTGACCGCTGGCTGATCAATGGGCCCGACGATATCGAAGTCGCGCTCGTGTTGAAAGATCAACCGACGCCCATCGAGCCTCGCATTTTCATGCGTGGCGATCCGCTGAAACTAGGGGAGGATGTGCCACGGCAGTTTCTGTCTATCTTGAAATCCGATTCTGATTCGGTTTTCCAAAATGGAAGTGGCCGTCTGGAGCTGGCCAACGCCATAATCGATCCGGGAAATCCACTAACCGCCCGCGTCCTGGTGAATCGAGTTTGGTCGCATCATTTTGGCAGAGGCCTGGTCCGGACGGAAAGTGATTTCGGATTACGGGCGGAGAAACCTACTCATCCTGAATTGCTCGATTGGTTGGCAACGGAGTTTGTGGAACAAGGCTGGAGTCTAAAAAAATTGCAACGCGAGATCCTGTTGTCGTCCACATTCCGACAGGCATCAGTCGTCGCTTTGAACACACAGTCTCTTCAGCATGCCATTCAGGTCGACCCGGAAAACCGTCTGTTATGGCGGATGAATTCTCACAGGCTGACGTTCGAGGAAATACGAGACTCGATGTTGCAAGCAACCAACGCCATCGATCGCCGGATGGGCGGGCGACCCACCGATCTGTTTGCTCAACCGTATTCACACCGTCGAACGTTGTACGGTTTGGTCGATCGACAGTTTTTTGCCTCGGTCTTGCGCGTGTTTGATTTCTCCAATCCCGATTTGCATGTTCCCAAAAGAAACGAAACGACCGTCCCCCAACAAGCCCTGTTCTTTCTAAATCATCCGCTGGTTTTGGAGCGAGCCCGGGCACTCGCCGAACTGGCTCGTAATGACGATCCGCCAAAAGGGATTTCACGGATGTACCAGCAGGTATTTCAGCGAGATCCCGAACCGGGAGAGCTTGCAGACGCGATTGGATTGCTACGGCAGAGTTGTATCAGCGCCACCGAATCCGAGTCGCCGACGGTCAGTGACTGGTCTTATGGCTTGGGTGAATACAATGAATCCACAAAACAGCTATCTGAATTTGCACCTTTGCCGTATTTCACCGAAGATGGATGGCAAGGCGGACCGTCTTATCCCGATCCCACGCTTGGCTGGGTGCGGTTGACGCCGACAGGTGGCCATCCTGGAAATACTCGTGATCACGCCTCGGTGCGTCGCTGGACAGCTCCAAAAGACATGGCGGTTTCCATACGATCAAACTGGATGCATCAACCGGAGCAGGGGGACGGGATTCGGATATTTGTTGTCAGTTCCGCGGCCGGTTTGCTAAAGTCTACGAAACTCCATCACAGCACCATTGACCTCAACCTTGATTTGCTCCAAGTGAAAAAGGGTGACACAATTGACTTTGTTGTCGACATCGACGAGGTGCTCAACAGCGACCAGTATTTGTGCGATATCGTGATTGAGGAACGGGTGGGCAAAGAAGGACAAACAACCATTTGGAATTCGAAAAACGATTTCCCCAGGAATAAAGTCAGAATGCTCGACGAGTGGGAACAGTTGGCGCAGGTATTGTTCTGCACCAACGAGTTCCTGTTCGTAGACTAGTTGGACAGTGCGCCACATTTTGTCCCCTCTCCCCCAAAGCACTTGCAGAAAGGCACCTTGAAATGGAACATTCCTTGAGCAATTGCTTCGTGGGAGAGGGGGTACAAAGAGCTCGCATTTCTGTTGTTCAAACTCTGAAATTGGCGCGGTCCTATGGAGCTTCGCATTGCAATTGAGCCAGGGCGACCACCGGAAGCCCGGAATCCGTGGTGTTTCGGCTCGAAGTATAAGCTCATTAACCGCGCGAGGTTCAATAAATAGCCGATGCACTTTTCCCGAAAAAACAGGGGTTCACCATGAGTTTGTATCTCAATCGCCGCGACGTGCTACGACGATCGGCACTGGGATTCGGAAGTTTGGGTCTGGCCAGTATTTTTTGCAGCGACGGACTACTGGCGCAAGAAAACGAATCCGCCGACTCCAATCCGCTTTCCGCAAAAACTCCGCATTTTCCAGGACGCGCGAAACGTGTCGTGCACTTCTTCCTGAATGGTGGACCATCTCACGTCGATACATTCGACCCCAAACCGTCTCTGGAGAAATACGCCGGAAAGCCTTTGGTCAGTACGCTGACAACCGAGCGCAAAACGGGGGCCCCGTTTCCTTCTCCCTTCAAGTTCCAACGATATGGCGAATCTGGAATCGAAGTCAGCGACCTGTTTTCTCGCACCGCACAGCATATCGATGACATCGCAGTCATCCGGTCGATGTACGCCGAGGTTCCCAATCATGAACCATCGTTGATGTTGATGAATTGTGGAGATTCGGTTCAAACGCGTCCGAGCATGGGTTCCTGGTTGATGTACGGACTGGGGACCGAGAATCAGAATCTGCCCGGGTTCATCGCGATGTGTCCCGGCGGCTTGCCGATCAAAGACAACGAAAACTGGCAGTCGGCTTTCTTGCCGGGCGCGTACCAGGGAACCTATGTCGATTCGCAGCATCAGGAAATTCGCAAGTTGATTGAAAACATCGAACATGCGCAAATATCCACTGAGGACCAGCGACGGCAGCTGGATTTACTTGAACGTTTGAATAATCGACATCGTGCGGTGCGAATCGATCAGCGTCTGGAGGCCAGGATCCAGTCATATGAATTGGCTTTTCGGATGCAGCGGGACGCTCGCGAAGCATTTGATATTTCCGACGAACCCCAACATGTGCTGGATATGTACGGTGCCGGCGTCCATGGTCGACAAACGTTGATTGTGCGAAGGTTGCTTGAGCGGGATGTTCGGTACGTACAGTTATGGCATGGAGCTGGGCAACCCTGGGACAGTCACGAAAATATCAAACACAATCATCAAGCGCTCGCCAATCAGCTCGACCAGCCTATTGCGGCACTGTTAACCGATCTAAAGCAACGCGGCATGCTGGATGACACTTTGGTTTTGTGGGGTGGCGAATTTGGAAGAACCCCGACGGTCGAGTTAGGTAAGGGAGGCGATGCCAAGCAGGGGCGGGACCATAATCACTGGGGGTTTTCCGTCTGGCTTGCGGGCGGTGGAATTAAGGGGGGAACCGTTTACGGGTCCACTGACGAATTCGGATTCCAGGCCCAGGAGAACCCAACCAGTGTCCATGACTTGCATGCCACGATGCTGCACTGCCTGGGATTGAATCACAAGCAATTAACTTATCGTTACGCCGGGAGGGATTTTCGCCTGACCGATGTCCATGGGGAAGTGGTTCATGAAATTCTGGTGTGAGTCGACCCATCTGGCAGTTGCTAGTCGCCCTGTACATGCCTGTGCAAATTGCATGCCAAACTCATCGATTATCGCAGCGCAAATCTCGTGCCGAACAGTATTGCCTATGTCCCCTTGTTTCGCCTGTCCCCTTGTTTCGCCGTGTCCCTTCGATTCTCCCCCTTTGTTTCCTCCTTCAATGCTGTGCCCCTTTGTTTCCTCTTTTGTTTCCTCGTCCCTTCCACGCCGCCGGATTGCGGCCACCATGCAAGACTGCAAGCACAACAATTCGATCGACGTCGATCGTGTAACTGATGACATACGGAAATCGGCGAATTTTCAGTTGACGGATTTCCTTGAAGACTGCGGCGAACATCTCGGGACCAGACAGTATTCGCCCGAACGCGTCATCCAACCGATGGAGAAAATCATCACCGAGGTGTGGGCTGATTTTGCTGTAATGCTGAAAGCCGTCGATAATGTCGGCTTCAGCTCCTTCCTTGATCAGCAATTCGTATTTCATGGGCCGTCGCGGAGTTCCTTTTTCAGTGCCTCCCAGGAGATTCCCTGTTCGGGGTTCTTTTGATGATCGGCGAGCCGCTCGTCCAAAAGTTTGCGGTCGTCATCGGTGAGGCCAATGGCCGCATCCTCCGCAATGCTGTCCCAAATCTTTGCGACCAACTCCACGCGTTCGGCAATCGGCAACGCTAGAATGTCTGCCGGTATATTGGTTTGGCTCATTTTCGTGCTCCCTGGTTTCTCTACCACTCATTGTATGCGACACAACTGAACGGCTAAACTGCCAAAATCCAATCTAACAGCAGGGAATTGATGCAGCATGCAGCGACTCTTCACACGCGCGGTTTATCGCCCCATTGCGAGTCCATCCCGTCGCCTCCACTCACCCGTTCCCCACAACGGGGCTCAACACAAAATTGGCCCGTGAGTTTTTACTCGCGGGCCTTTTCATTTCTACGCGGCAAGCGCCCAGGGTCTGACGCCTTTTTTCGGAGTCTTCGACGAAAAACGGGGGTCTGACCCTCTACGACATTGGCGCCGCAATCCACCCGTTCGCGGGACTCACCTCCACCAGATTTTCGACCCCAATAAGGCTCAAACCGGTCCAAAGGTTCAAATCCATGGGACGAGCCTCAACTCGTCCTGCGAGCATTTCGCACGGCAAAACACGCGTGAAATGAAAAAGGCTAAAAATGGAGTCGTACCTGTCAACGCCAAAGCTGTTGACCGAAAAACCCTCGTCCTGCGGCGGGGAAAAGGTTGCTTAGATTGCCTGGCTTATCAAGCAGGGCAAGCGGAAGCGGCCTAAACTGCATAAAGAATCCATGTAACTCCGCGGTTTGGAGTGGAGTCGACTACGTTAGCCAACTCGCCCCAACCTCACGCCTCTATTCTCCCCCTCGACGCGTCCAAGATCAATGTCGGTCGGCATGGGCCGCAAGGTGACGTGGGGGGCGCGGTCAGAGATGGCGGCGAGTACCCGGTTAGCGTCATAGGTTCCCTCGATTCGGAACCATTCGGCAATAGAGGCGGTATCATCATCCCAAATGTGACGTTCGCCGTCAGGTCTGCGAAACCACCGCACAGTATCTGATTTCACGCCAGGCAATACCTGCCAAATCTCGCCGGCCAGATGAACTTCGCCGGTCGGGTCGCCCATGTGATTGAATATGCCCAAGTCCTTGCGAAGCGCCAGCTGCTGACCGGCCACCAGCCCACATTGGTATTGCGAGAACAGGTTGTCCAAATCCGGCGTGTGAGTTTTCCATTCAGACATGGCGAGCGAACCTGTCTCGCAAGAGACACATCGCCGGGAGTAAAGAGCCCCGTTCGATTCTCTGGTATTCTCTACTTGAGAATGTCGACAAGACGTTGTTCTGGATGGACGTGCTCGTAATCCTCGCCACTCACATCCGCGATGATACTCCGAACCCTCAATGCGACTTCGCGATCTGTACCGGGCGAGCATCGGCGTACGAACTCGTCGTCGTCGATTGCAGGCCATTGTTTGTAGAAAGCGTTGCTTGGCGCCAAGATAACGAGATAAATCACACCAAAGGCGAAACGAGCTGCAATAAGGATAATAATGTCCATCGCAATCTCCTTGTGATGCGGATCAGATATTTCGGAAATCGCCAAGCCATCAGAGATGGGTGCCCGTTTGACTTCCGTCCGAGCGGCAACTCCGGCACACCGCTTTTTGTGCGACGCGTTCCAAAACTGTCTAACTGCAGATTCCCTTCGAGTGACATCATTGCGTCGGTTTGAACGAATGCCATTGCCAAGGTTCCGGCAGAATATCCTTCGGCGCAAATTCCATATGGATGACTCGGCGGTGGATATTCGCGGCGTCATTCGATTTCCGCGAAGCGTGAAGTATGAGAGGCCGCATTGCAAAGACGTCACCTGCCTCACACTGGAGTTCGACAATTGTTTTATCGATCGGAGAAATATTGTTTTGGGGAGCTATTGCATCGTCCAGATCGTTGTGGGACCCAGGCACGAACAGCAAGGGCCCGTTGTCGGCGGTCATCGGATCCAGCGATAAACGTAGCGTCAACATTTGCTGCAAGACTTCACGCGTCGCCTCGACATGCGGCACGCGGGTCTTGATTGTCGGTTTCGAGAATGGATTGAGCGGGACGAAATGCTGTCGGACTGCGATGGTCTGATCGCGATGCCAGGGTAGTGACCACCCGTCCCCGGGCGGCTTGTCAAAATAGAGGATTCGAACCAATCCAAATGACTCACCTACATACCTACAAAGCAGTTGTTTGATCGGCTTGCAACTAACTACGGTACGCCAGCCGTCCCAAGTCGCGGCCAGATTTCGAGCGCCCAACGTTTGGGATCGATGGCGAACAAGGCACGAATTCTCGCTGCCGAGCGAATCACTAATCTCTTCGGCGAGCGTAGCAATTGTATTTGGCGAAAATACGTTGCGGAGCAAACAACACCCGTGATAGTCGATTACCAACTGCTCGAGTTGTGCATTCGCGATTACCACGGGCAAACCTTGAATCTGACTCTTTGCAACGCTGTGAAAAAGTTAACGACCCGTCTATCGCACCTGATACAATCCATGTAAGTCCTTGGTATTGGGTGGAATCGGCTTTGTTGGCTGATTCGCTCCAATCTCACCCCATCCATTCTCACCTTCAACGCGTCCAAGATCAATGTCGTTCTTTTGTCAACAAGCGTGTTGGCGTGGGAAGCGGTCGGAAATGGCGGCGCCTACCCGGTTATCCCGCTTTCGATTGTTGTTGCCCGATCGCGGCGCGACGTTTGGATTTGGGAGACGAGCAGATCCATTTGTAACGCCCGGGCAGACTGAAGCACCACTCCATCAGGATCGACGATTCGGGATGATCCAAATGATAGCAGTTCATTGTTGCACCCGGCCACGTCGGCACGAATTACATAGACTCTGTTCTCGATCGCGCGGAGATATCCGTGTTTTTTGCGAGCATCGGAATGTCCGCGCATTCTCTTTCTCGGGGCAGACCATTGTTTGTGGGGACGAATAGAGCGGTCGCGCCAGAAGCGGCCATGTTTCTCGCCAGATCAGGAAAAGTCGAGTCTAGACAGATGGCGATTCCAAATGTCAGATGGCCAATGCGAAAAACGGGGGCCTCCGTGCCGGCGACATAGACCGATTGTCGCATTGCGGGATGCAACTTGCGATAAACGCCAAGCACAGCACCTTTGTGACACACGGCGGCGGCGTTGAAGAGACGGCCAGCATCGGCAACCTCGGTGAATCCAATAATCGTGGTGACCGTGTCACTGGCAAGCAGACTTAGCACTTTGTGCAATTGACCGCCGTCCAAGCTAATCGCAAAACATTCGGGGCTGTCCGAGTAATCGGCCAACCCACCCAGAACGGCTTCCGGGCAGCAAAGGATTTGCACTCCCTCAGCTTCGCACCGCGCGATTTGGTCGCGAATGAGGTTGAGTGACTCCATCGAGCCACTAGGAAGCAAGGGAGCCTGATAGGCCGCAACTTTCACAATGAGCCATCCATGCAGTATAACGAATTGCAATCTATCCGTGTTGTGGGGAAAAAATTTTACGTGGATTGGGTGTGCGACGACAACACGGATAGATCGGGCGTTGAACTTGGTCGCCGAACGGGGGTGTTTGAAGTGGATAGGTTGGCTGTTGACGGACCTACTGCAGGCTGCAAACATCCGTTGCAAATTCTATTCGATTCCGGTAATCGCGGCCAATTTTTTGCGGCAGACAATGGTGGCCAATGGGATGTGTACGAGATGGGGCGAAAGGGTGAGTCGAAGACCTCACGCCACGGGGGCCGCGGGCTGAGGTGGCTCGGCTTCATCGGTTTGCCGCTGCTTTGGCAAACTGGAACGGATGTGGGCTCAAGCTGGCGATCGTTCGAAGAATCCGCATCGACCGCAGCAATCTCGAATTCGGTCACGTCGAACTCGGTGGCGGACAGGGACAGGAGACGCGGGCTACCATCTTGGTACGCTGGGGATGGACAACCACGACCGACTTCGCGATCAGCACCAACTTCAGCGGTGTGCCCTCCGCAAACACACCGCCTGCACTTCGCTGCAATCCTTGGCCGCGGTGGTCGATGCAGACCGCTGCCGCGACGGAAGCTGCGAAACTCGCAGAGGTCAACATCACCGAAGGCAGCATTAGGGGTTGCACGTATGTGTCTCGCGGCGTCCGCTGATCGTCTGGTTCTCGCTCGGCTGGGTCTACTGGCTAGCCACCGCGCACACGCCACAGCCACCGCCGACCGTTTTCCCCAAAGTCCGCTGCGCCGCCTGCGGAGCAACGATGAAGATCCTCGGCATCACCAACCAAGCCGTGGCGCCGACGTTGTCGGAGCACCCTCTATCCTATCTCGATTCCGGATGAGCTCCTTTCAGACGCTGATGCTCCAGTACTTCGCACATCCATTGGTCATGCTGAAACACAGCCCAAGACTGTGCGGGCCGCGGTCTGCGCGGAGGACTCCAATCCAGCGCCGCAGCCTCCATCGGCAAGCCTCACCAATGGCTGGCAGCCATCGCGTCGCTCCTGCCACGACTCGGAAAGCCGCCCAAGACAGTCGTTTCGACACGTTCCGGCTATTGACCCACCCGGCAAACTCGCCAAGCCGAAAGTCCAAAACCCATATCGGGCATCCGGGCTTCTTGAACAAGGCCCTTGAACATCGGCTCAATCTCCCGGCGATTCACCCTCTATCGCTTCGGCCACATCTCCCAACTCCTCACACCCTCCATCCACTTGCCGCGATGTCAAAGGCTCATTGGTTATGCCCCAATCACAGGAACGCGGGATGCGTAATGTCGACGCGGCTAATCGCGATCAACGATAACGTGGACACGACGCAGAATTGGCGACTTCACTCACTGTTTGCATCTATTAGGAACGAACAATACAATCAGGACACGCCAAACCACTCCAACAACAAGCAACCAGGCGTCGCTTGGCAATTCAACGTTAAAGACGCCAGAAAGAAGCTGAAGTCTCTCTACCCCAAAATTAAAACTTGACGCGGCACTAGTCCCGGAATTCCGTAGGGCCGCGAAATTGAACGTGCTCAGCGTGCGGTTGGTACTTGATTGACGCCTGCGTTACCAACGCCGGTACTACCGCGGAACAAATAGAAGAAGATATTAAAGTTGAAGACGTCGCCAACGTAACGCGCGACTGCTTCGTTGGGAGTTTCCTGAAGGACCAAGACATCATCCGGTCGAACCAAGATTCGTTCGCGTGGATCGACCAGGGCGCGATTCAGGTCCACCTTGATGGGGATTTGCCCGCCGTCCGGCGTCCGGCGAACGACCGTCAAAGCACTCGGGCTGGGATTACCAACCCCCTGTTGTATGAGTCGTCCAGAAAAGTTGCTGCCGCCAAACGCGCCGTTGACGATAGTGCCGCGAATCTGAGCGATCGCCTCGACGACGTCCAAATCGTAATCCCGCGGCAACACGTGTTGGCCGGCGGGCAATAACCCCGCCGTGTAGAAGTAATCTTTGGAACGGGCTTCGACGAGTAGCACATCGCCATCGTGAAGAATCACATCTTCCGGGCCAAACGGGAGCGGTTCGCCGGATGCCCACCGCGTTGGGATATAGTCGACTTTGACCCCCAGTTCACAGCACTGCGAGGAAACCTCGCTCGGCTTTAATGTGGGCAGTATATCGATTAGGCCCGCGTTGGACTGTCCGCCTCGAAAGATGAACACGCCGTCAAACGTGTCCAGTCCAGGCAGGCCGCCCGTTTTCGCCAAAGCAGTGATCACATCGTTTTCGTAGGCCCGCAATTCGACGATATGCCCCGTCCCTTGTTTGATGTTATTCCCGGCGATATCTCCCCGGCCACCGGCCGTGAACCCTCCCACCTCTTGGCGAAACACTAGAACGCGAATTTGTCGCGGCTGCATCAAGGTAATTGATATGGCCTCGCGCCCTGGCTGCAGAATGCCCTTGTTCAAATAGATCTCGCGAATCCGTTCGTTCGCCTGTTCCAATGTCAAACCAGCGAGCATGATCGGTTCCACAAACGGCAAAGCCAACGTCCCGTCCTTGCGGATCGTAATCGGGTAACCGAGCGACGGCGGCAGTCCGGCGCCGAGAGGATCAATTTGGGATGGGAAATACACCGGCGGCGTGGGCAGCGGTTGATCCGCAAGCGTCAATGGAAACACCCCCGCGACGAACACACCGATCACGTCGCCGGCCGCAAGTATGTAGTCGTCAGGCTGTTCTTGTTTCAACAAGGACAACGGAATCGTCTGCAATCGTTCACGGTTCGGGGCCGACAACAATTCGGTCGGTAGCCGGCGGACCGGAATTCCGTTCAGCACCGGGTTGGTCAACGAGGCACAACCCGTAACCAAGGAACTAACCAAAGCCCACGCGATGCCAATCCGCAGTCGTCGTGAAATTTGGTTGCGTTTAGTGTTGACTCGTTTCGGCATGGGTGGCGCTATCTGCGACGTGTGTTTCTAAGGATGGTAAAGCAGGTGTCAACCCAGTGATCGAAGGTGGTTCGTCCGTGGACGGCGCGGTCTGGTCCTCCGCGAAAATGCCAAATTCAGATGGTGGCGGTAGCTTGTTGATCGGCTCCGTCGACGAGCCCGATTTCGCACAGTCGAACCCAGACGCCTGCCCCGCATACGATGGCAATGTATCGTTGAGTGGCAAGTCACTCAGCGGGAGCGTAACGCAATCGCGATAACCGGAAGTTTTTGCAACCGCAGCGCCTTGTCGAAATCCATTAAACCAGTCTTCGATGGCACGGTGCCCACAGCCGCTTTGGCAGTTGGCTCGCCAGTATCGACGCGGTGGCAGTGGGGGCGGCTCCCCGGTGCCGCCGTAGACAGCGTAATCGACAAAGCCGTCCTCGAATCCCTGCTCTTCGTCGATCGAAAATGGATCGCGGGCGTAGTCGTCCGACTCGGCACGAGCGTTGGCCTTCGCCCGCTCGAGCTCGATCTTGGCTAACTGGCGAAAGTGGCGTTCCTCCCGACGTTCGTCCTGATCGCTGCAGTACTGTCTGGGCTGGACGATGGTCGTCTGCCACAGAGCGCGGTTGAGCGCGCACCCGGAACCCGACACGCTGAGAGTGAACAGAGTCAAAAGCAGTTTGGCTTTCATCGCCGACGCACGCAAAGTCCGAACCGAATTTCGAAAGGACAACAGGGACCGGTCGTCGCCAAGCATCCTTTCGATCGGGGAACACGTCGCAAACGGTAGCTGGGGAGAAAGCCACGAAGACGCAACGCTGGCGCAGATCAATTGTTGCACCTTCGTATCGGTTCGGCAGACTTTGACGGTCGGCCTTATTCTTTTTGTGTTTTTCTCGCCGTGGTCGCTGACACGAATGAATGTGTGGTTCGGTGCGTGCATGTTCGGCAGTTCGAACGGCCGGTCATTCATCCTGGAATGAGGCCGCGGCGCACCATTTCGTCACACAAATTGGCCGAATCGCGAAAATGAATGGCCGGCATCCCAATGGTCACGGCCGCTTGGCAGTTGATCTTGCTATCATCGATGAATAGACAGGATTCGACCGGACGGTCCAAAAAATCCGCCGCGCCGAGGTACGCAGCCGCCGCGGGCTTGCGGACACCAGTCAGGCATGAAACGAACGTCCAGTTCAAATACTGAGAGAGCTTCAGTTTGGACTCAATCGTGCGGTACCAAATCGGGTAATTCGAAAGGGCATGAATCTCAAATTTGTGGTGACGAAGACGCTGCAAAAGTTTTTCGGCGCCTTCGATCCAACGATACGCTTTCCGCACGACGCGACGAAAGGCGGCGTGATCGAAAGCGCGACCGTCCGCGAAATAAGTCCGCAAGTACTCTGCCTCGTCCATTTTGCCTGTTTCGAAACGAATCCAGGCGCTTGGATGCTTTTGAGCGGACAGTTCCGAGTGAGTCAATCCAAAGAACTCCGGAATCTCCCGATTGAACGGGTTGTAAACCAGAGTATCCATCACATCGAATAACAGCACGGGTCGCAATGGCGAACTTTCGATTGAAGTCCGTTTGACGGTGGATTATACTTGCTGCTCCAAAAGATGCGCAAAGTGAAATACGTGAGGCCCTCAAGTCGTATCGCGACATCGTGTTTCGAGGACGAGTTGTTGATTTGCTGCGCTCGCGTCTCTCAATCGGAAACGATCCGGGAACGTTTCGAACAGATTTTGCGTGAGCCGATTGATTGGCCAACGGTCTTGAGTCGCAGTTGGTGGCATCGAATTCGGCCGCTAACGTATCGATATCTTCGCGACCAGCCTGCACACGTTGTGCCGACAACGTTTCTGGAAGAATTGGGCGGCTACGCGAGCGAACTCAACCAACGCAACCAACGACTACTCGCGATGCAGAGGGATCTTTCGTCGCTTTTCGAGCGATCGGCGATACCAATGTTGGCATTCAAAGGCCCCACGTTGGCGATCGCTGCCTATGGAGACGTGAGCCTTCGAGAATGCGGAGACCTGGACATTCTGATCCGCCGCGAAGATTTCCCGCGCGTCCGGAATCTGCTTACAACCCAAGGTTTTTCCTGTTTATGGGATCAGAATTCAAGCGAACGAAAACGACAAGTGTTTGCGTGTGAATTCAACCGCGAAGGCGTCGAGCTCGACGTACATTGGGACCTGGCCCCGGCTTGGCACAATTATCGTCTGGACTTCGATCGTCTGTGGACAAGCGGACATCCGTTTGAGGTGTCGTGCCGTTTTGCAAAGGACTTGGGTGCCGAAGACGCCGTCAGCGTGCTGTGTATGCACGGTACCCGGCATTGGTGGGAGCGCCTCCGCTGGATTTGTGATATCGCCGAATTGGTCAATTGCGGCAGAATCAACGATTGGAATCGAGTGGAGGCCACGGCGCGACGGATGCGATGCCATCGTTCGGTGTGGCTGGGTTTATGGCTGGCTGGTAATTTGCTGGACGCAAACCTATCGCCGGAGATTCAATCCAAACTCGATCGATCTCCGGTGGTTCAGCGCCTCGCCACGCAGGTGGGAGGCTGGCTGGAGCATGCCGACCGCGCTGCCGATGCACGAAAACTGCCGGATCGTTTCTTATTTCGCATGCGGCTCTGCGACCGTTTGAGCGACCGTCTGACCCAACTCGCGTGTTATCTCGTAACTCTGCCGTCTAGGAGCGCTCATTGAAATCCACGAAGCGACGCTCTTTATCGAGTCTTGTGTGTGGCGGTCAATGGACGGCCATTCCGCGATTCGATTCCATTGACCTTTGCACGGCCAACGGGCCCGGGCGCCCAACGGAAGCCCGCGATCCGTGGGATGACGGCTTGAACTATGAGTTCATTTTCCGCGCGAACATCAATAGACATCGTTCGATCAGGGTCTTGCCTCTGGCGGCATGTTGGTTTCGGACGCCTGCTCGGAGCCCGTGATGTTGAGATCGATCGCCCAGATCATCGGCGAACTTTTTCGGCAACGCCGGATGTTGTTGGTCCGATTTGTGTTGACATCGATGGGACGTGCGGCCACATCGATGGCCGTGATCTTCTTTATTCGCGAGTTCCTCGCGCGCGCTAATGCCGCGGCGTCGTCCCACCAGACGGTCCATGGGTTGTGGTGGGCCGCCGGATGGCTGCTGGTCACGTATTTGGGGGGCGCACTTTTTTCTACGACAACCATATCGTCGTTCACCGGATCATCAAAGTGATTGAGCTGGGGGCGATGGAGCGCGTCATCCGGCACCTGTTCAAGCTCTCGGTGCCGTATGCCGACCACCAAAGTCACGGCGACATCATTCAGACCGTGCGCACCGACGTCACGCAAATGCGCATGGTCGTACAAGCCGTTGCCAATATCTTCCTGGAAGGGGTTGTCGTCGTCGGACTCTTGGCGATGGCCGCGTACATGAGCCCCTTGCTGGCCATGTGGGTCCTGTTGGTATTGCCCGCAGTTTCGCTGCCGGTGTTCCTGGTAGCGCAACGACTCAGAGCACGTTCGCTTACGGTGCGTACTAAGGGATATGTCTTGTTTGACGTGATCCTGGAAATCCTCAAGGGCATGCGCGTCATCAAGACGTATCAGGGCGAAGAAATTCAAACCCAAATGAGCTTGGAAAAAGGGCATGCATTTTTTGACGAGATGATTCGCGTTGCCCACCTTCAAGCAATGGGGCGAGCCGGCATGGAATCATTGGCCGCCCTCAGCATCGTCGTGGTGGTGCTCGTCGGTGGCTTTCAGGTCATCAAAGGATCGCTTGGGTGGCCGACGTTGCTGGCGTTCCTGATGGCCATTCGCGTCATGCACACGCCGCTGAACCTGATGCATCAACAGCTGTTGCAAGTCCATGAGTATCACGCATCGCTGGGGAGGATTGTCGAGTTTCTTAGGACAACACCCGAAATTCAGGACCGTCCCGATGCCACATCATTGATTTCGCCGCCTCGCGTCATTGCCTGCGACCACCTCGGCTTTTCCTATCGCGATACAGAGGTCTTGAAAGACATTTCGTTCACTGTTCAGGCCGGCGAGACGATTGGCATCGTCGGTCCATCCGGCGCCGGCAAGACCACGCTTTTGAACCTGTTGATCCGGCTCTATGATCCCTCCACGGGCGCCGTGCAGTTTGATGAAGTGGACCTGAGGCGTCTGCGATTGAGCGACATCTATCACCAAGTCGCCATCGTGACCCAGGAACCATTCCTGTTTTCGACATCGGTTCGCGACAATATCCGCTGCGGGCGTCCGTCCGCGTCGGACTTGGAGGTCGAAGAGGCCGCCCGCGCGGCATTCGTCCACGACGAAGTCCTGCGGCTGGCCGACGGCTACGAAACGGTGATTGGCGTCGGCGGGCGGGGACTGTCTCGGGGACAGGCGCAACGGATCAATGTGGCGCGGGCGTTTGTCAAGAACGCGCCGATTCTCTTGCTCGACGAGGCTACGTCCAGTTTGGATTCGGTAGCCGAAGCCCGCGTTCAAGAGGCGATCGAGCATTTGCTCCAGTCGCGTACCAGCTTCGTCGTCGCCCACCGACTGTCGACCCTGCGTAACGCCGACCGATTGTTGGTCATCGACCGCGGCTGCTGTGTTGGTTTTGGCCCGCATGAGGAACTATTGCGAGAATGCGCGTTATATCGACGGCTATGGCAATCCCAACAGTTGTCGGACCCGCAGAGTCTTTCCCGCATCGAGCGGGCCTAGTCGTCATGGACTGCGTGGATTTGGACTCCAGTGCGTGGATGGTTCGCGTCACCTCGGCGACATCGCTGGAAGTTGGGTAGTTTGCTGTAGGTCAGGCTTCCTAGCCCGACCACTGACGGCCAGGGATGGCCGTCCTGCCTCGAATGGACCCATTACTCCGTCGCTGGACCTTTTGGATGGTCGTATCGATCGAGTTTATAATGAACCTCTCCACTTAAGGCCCACCCGATTCGATGACTGGGCTGGCACTTCTGTCGCGGAAGTGACGAGATGTACCACGGACGAGATATCCTTACATGACCGCCGTTGATTTGTGCGTGGCGTTGACGTGTTACACGCTCGTTGTCGCGGTTGCGGCGACCGCCGAGTTCCTGTGGGTGCGCCGATTCTCATCGTTAGTTCTCGCGGCGATCGCGTTGGTCGCGGTTGCGGCGACCACGGTTGTCGGTTTTCACTTGAAGCCGGGAACTAGCTACCCGGCGTTGCTTTGGTTTCTCGTCCGCGAACATGACTTCAGTGCCCTGGCGGCTGGCGGTTTGGGCGTGGCGGCTGCGCTGACGTGGTTAATTCGATTGGCCGATCGAGGTAGAAGTGTTGGCCCGAATAGACGCGATCGCTCGATACAACATGTCGTGAGTCCATTCTTTTTGGCGGCATCGATCGTGGGGGTAGTCTTCTTTGGCCAACTCTTCATCTGGAATGACATACGAGGTATCCACCGCGATCCGGTCGTGCGAATGCATGTCCCAGGGTTCGTCGTCGAAAAAATAGCTCAGCTCGACTTTGCTCCGATACGAATCGCTGTCGACGAAGTGGGCCATGTTTTCGTCAGCTACGACTATTTCGAGGACGCTGGCACGATGGGTGGGGGCATCGTCGAATTGTCACGGGTGGGTTCCACGAGTCAATTTCAAAAGCGAATCGTGGCGGACTCACCCTGCTTGATACGATGCTATGGTTTGGCTTCGCGGAACGGCGAATTGTTTGTCTCCCGATCCGGGTTTGGCTCGACGGCGACTCAGGGAACGGTTTCGTACGAAAACTTGGGAGCAATCACTGAACTGCGAGACGCTAACGGCGACGGCTATTTCGAATATATCCACGATGTCGTCAGCGGTCTGCCGGGCGTCCGCGGACCGGTCACCATGCACCAGAACAACGGAATTTGCTTTGCGGCCGATGGAACGCTTTACGTCACGACGGCCAATGCCGCCAACCGGTCGCTGGCCCAACATCCTTGGGACGGCGCCGTGTTGCGCGTCAGTCCCGATTTCCAAAAAACGGAGGTCTTTGCTCAAGGATTTCGCAACCCGTTCGGCATCGCGATCGGTCCCGACAATGAGTTGTTCGTCACGGATAATGATATCGACGAGAACCCGGGGGACGAATTGAATCACGTCGTGCGCGGCGGACATTACGGACATCCATATGTCGTTCCGAATGAGCCGCTTGTCCAGTCAAAGGGATTTCGGGATCCGATATTTGTTGGCGGCCTGGAATCCAACCTCCTCGGAATGGCCTACCCGACGTCGCCGAATCTGCCCGAACCGTACCGCAACTGTCTATATGTTGCTGACTTCATGCAGAATGCCATTCTCAGGTTGAAGCTCGAACGATCTGGCGACACGTATAAAGTGACGTTGGTCGAAACCTTCGCCACGATTTCCTCGCCGGTTGATATTGCGGCCACACCGTCGGGAGAATTCTTCGTGGTCTCGCGAAATACAAAAAACGTCTATCGCATCCGTCCTCGGTCATCGACCGTTGGGGGACTCGATGAGTGAACTCTCGCCGCTGAAACTGTTCGGGCGAATGGCCGTCTCGTTGATTGTGCCGCTGTTGGTTTTTTGCCTGACAGCGGCCTTCATGTCGATCCCGCCCGAAACGCATGGTA
Organism: uncultured Planctomycetaceae bacterium; assembly: GCA_963803365.1. Lineage (GTDB taxonomy): Bacteria > Planctomycetota > Planctomycetia > Pirellulales > Pirellulaceae > JANMEB01. Next base: position 104,786 of record CAWDMH010000012.1, on the reverse strand, counting down.
TCGACGTCAACTCCGGCCACGAACTTTTTACCGTGCATTGTGAGTCATGTCATTTTACGAAGGCCGGCTTTCCGGCTCATATTGGTCCGAATTTGTTTGACATCGGCATGTCTGCGGCAACACGCAAACCCAACGAATCGGCTGCGAAATATATTCTGGAGTCGATTGTCGATCCCAATGCGTTTATTGCGCCGGGTGGGAGACCGGGCATGCCGCCCAATGTCGCCGCAGGCCTGGATCCTAAAGATATTCGCAATATCGTCGGCTATCTGGCCAGTTGCGGCGCGTTTCCCAACTACGATGAGATTCAGCACTTGGATATTCCCGACCGACGCCAACCGGGAAGAAGCGAGACACGATCGATTACACTCGAACAAATGCAATTGGCTGAAAACGTTTTGCACGAAAAAGGCGCATGCCTTAAATGCCATTCGCGATTCAGCGCCCCGGAGGACACCGTCTTCGCACCGCCGTTGTTTGGCGCCGGACTCAACGACGTCGAGACGATTCGGGAGGCGTTGCTCGATCCCAACAAGATCATCAAGACCGGCTACGAGTCAGTAACCGTGTTGCAGCGCGACGGAAAGACCTTGAGCGGGCGGTTGGTCGGCCGCACAAGTATGAATGTGGTCTTGGCGATTCGCGATGAACAGAGTCGACTTCAGCTTCGCCAAATCCCGATTTCGGAGATTGAAACCGAAAATGGACAACCTGAGATCCGCAAATCCAAGGTATCGCAAATGCCGTCGGATCTTGGTAAGACGCTCAGCACGGAAGAACTGGACGCAGTCGTTAACTTGATCCGCCAGCTAAACTGATTCGATGCCGGCTCGTGGACCAGCAGCCCGTTGAAAATAATAGCGGAACGGCGCGAGCCGTCCGGTTACGTTGGCATCCACACGGCGAATTACAGGGGGGCCTGCGCCGTTCAGCTTCAATGAACATTTGTGTACACTTGTTTCAACAGTCTGCTGATTTGCTCGTTGGAATTTGAACGTTGCCATTGCAGGTCCGGGGGCCGACTCAATCTGCGTTAACCGACCTCGCTCCGCGCTGCTAAGCGGATTCGCCGACGAGGATTCCTGCGACTACAATATCAAACCGAGAGTGGAAACAGCCAAATGGGTCTCCGGAGGCAGATCGTCTGTGATCAGTAGGTCATTACTTAACAAAGACTTCATCAAGTCGAATTTGACGGCAAGTGACCCGTGGTGCCGCACGCATGGTTCTGGGGATGGCGCTGAATACTTGGGCGCCGGCATGTTGTATTATTCACTAGCCTATTCGCTCAAAACCCAAACGTGCGTTTGTTTGGGCTCGGGTGGCGGTTTTGTGCCTCGTTTGATGCGACAGGCTCAGCGCGATTTGGGATTGGCGGACAGCCGTACCTACCTGGTCGACGGAACACTCCAAATCCCGCAAAGCAAAAAGGATATTTGGGGCGAGCCCTGTTGGTTGCCGCAAGATTCTGTGTTGCGCAGGAATTATCCGGATATCGATATCCGCTTGGAACTCACGGACGTGGCATTTCGCCAGTACTTTCAGCCGAATAGCGTGCGCATTGATTTTTTGCACATCGATGCAGATCACCACTATGAAGGAGTCAAGCTCGATTGGGACCTGTATTGCACGTTGGTTCCAGATAGCGGCATTATTACGCTTCACGATACGATCAACTATCGCCCACCGTGCGGTGTCTTCAGGTTGATGGATGAAATCCGTCAAGCGGGCAACTACGACATCATCAACTTTCCGCTTGCCTACGGCACGGCCGTGCTGCGGAAACGTCAAAGCGACGGTCGTCCGGCAACATGAGAATCGCACTGTTGCAGGACGAGATTTACTTGCCGGCTCTAGCGGGCGGGATCAAGGCCAATCGCTGTCTATTGGAGGGATTGGCCCGTCGCGGGCACGAATGTCTGGCGATAACACGGGCGCTGACGAAGTCGCCGGATGGCCCCAACAACCTTTGGCAATTCGAACGGGAACTGCAATCGCGCGGCATTGAACCTCTTCGGACCTCCGCAGACGTTTTTTCGTATTCGAACCGCGACGTAACCGTTGAAGCGATCGACATGTCGACCATCGAGTCCCGAGGAGATTATATTTGCGCGAATCGAAGCCTTTGAACCCGACTGGGTGCTGGTCGCCGACGACAAACGCCGATTCATGCTTGCCAGCGCGGCGTTGACCGCACCGAAACGCATCGTACTGCTGCTGCAAACGATTATGCAGTTGCCGTTTGGTCCGTTGTCGGTTGACGAACGCCCCGCACAGAAGGACCTTATGCGCATGGCGCGAGCGATTCTCGTCATCAGCAAATACATGCAGCAGTACATCTGTGAACACGGAGACATGATGTCTCACGTCATCCGATTGCCCATTTATGGCTCTGGCCCGTTCCCCGATCTGGCTCGTTACGATGCCGGATTCGTTACGATGATCAACCCGTGTGAGTTAAAAGGTGTTTCGATTTTCATTCAACTCGCACGAGCGCATTCGGAAACTGAATTCGCAGCCGTGCCAACCTGGGGCTGCAACAATCGTATACTCGACGATTTAAGCAAATTGCCCAACGTAAGCCTCCTACCGCCGTCGGATGACATCGAAGACATCTTGGCCCAAACGCGAGTACTGCTGGTCCCATCGCTGTGGCCCGAAACGTTTGGCTATGTCGTCCCCGAAGCCATGCTGCGCGGCATTCCCGTTTTGGCCAGTGATCTGGGCGGATTGCCGGAAGCAAAGCTCGGCGTCGACTATCTGCTGCCCGTCGCACCGGCCCAACTAGTTGGCAGCGAGTATGTGTGTCCACCGCAAGATTCAAGACCCTGGTCGACGGCTCTAAACGAATTGCTGCTGGACGTAGACTGCTATCTCCGCTGCTCGAATTCGCTCGATGGCAAGCAGCTTTGCAGTTCGTCGCCGATGCAACAGTGGCGGATTTTGAATCGCAGCTCACCCACTTGGACGCGGGTTAGCAAAATGGAAACCAGCCTGATGACCGAATTTCGCCTGTGCTTCAAAGCATCCCAGTTTCTCGTTGAATCACACGTTCGTTGCGGAGTGCACGGATGAGCGACGCGAGTTGGACGATTATCAAAGAGATTGGCATCGAATACGCCGCTCGATCGAACACACCGGAAGGACTGCAACTGCGGTCGCCGGTCTATGCGGCGAAAGCGCGCGACGGGACGTACTTGATCGTCGACGAGCAATGCGCGGAAAAGCCCATCCCGTTTCGCATGGAATACCGATCCATTCGGCTGGACTCGCAGGGCCGAATTACTTGGGATTCGAAAGCCCAGGGAATCGATGACGGGTATGGCTGTCTTTTCGACGATGACTGCGTTGCGATACTTCGCCGCACGCAATGGGAACTCATTCTTCTCTCGCCGCAGGGAACGATTCGACGCCGCATCGATCTGGTTACCTTGAGCAAGTACTTGCCGCGGGTTGTGACGGCGACGCACCAAGGCACGTTTTTGATTGTCTTCCTCGACCGTTCGCGTCGGCTGGACATTGTCGAAATCGACCGCGACGGACGGTTACTCTGGTTCCTTCCGCAGCGGGTGGATTATTTGGGGGTGCCCGCCAGTGTCCAACGCACGTCAACCGATACGCTGTTGATTGCCGATGCGTTCTTGCATGTCGTCTGGGAACTCGACCGCGATGGCAGCGTGGTGTGGCAATTCGGAGAACCCGGCGAACCCGCAAGGACTTTGCAACGCGTCTCCGGCGCAACGTGTGCCCGTGCCTTGCCAGACGGTCGGTGTCTGATCACCGATACCCGCAATCACCGGCTACTTCATGTGAATATCGACAAGACGGCTTTGGAACTGGAACTTGGCGAGGGCGCGTTATGCGACCCGACGTTCGCCGATATCAGTCCCGACGATCACTTGTTGATTTGCGACAGTGGCAATGGCCGCGTCATCGAACTGGACAATCAACGAGAAATTGTTTGGCAATGCGGCACACCCATTCGGACCAAACGGCATTTGTGTTTTCCAAGGTCGGTAGCTGTAAGTTCGGCGGGCGAATACGTCATTGCAGACACGGCTAACGATCGAATTGTCACAACCTCAAACGGAATCGAGATTGAAAGCGTCGCTTGTCCCGGAAGCGAGTTGTTCTGGCCCCGTTGCGTGCGTCCGATGCCCTCTGGAACGATGCTAATTGCCGACGGCCGCCATGGTCGCATCATCGAGATGACGACCGCCGGCCGGATCTTAAAGGAACTCGTGGACATCCAATGGCATCGAGCGTCAGGACTACAAGATCCCCATGACGTGCGAGTCTTGGCCAACGGGCACTTGCTCATCGCCGACTCGCCGCAGGATGTTGTGTTGGAAGTCGACTGGTTAGGCAACGTGTACCGGGAGATCGGCGACGATACTCACGTGCCTTTGGCAGATCCCCACACGCGCCCAACAACTGGGCGATGGTAGGCTCGTGATTTGCGACACCGGCAATCATCGAGTGTTGTTCATCGACGAACATGGCCGTTGTTGCGATTGTATTGAGACTATTGACGGCGGTCACTTTATCTGCCGGTTCAACCTGCCAAAATACGTCGAAGTGGTCGACGACGAAACGATGGTCATCGTGGACACGGGCAATAACCGCATCTTGGCATCGACCACCAAGGGTCAACTGCTTTGGGACATTTCCGAGATTGCGGACTCGCCGCTATCGACCTTGAATCAACCTCGTTGGGCGACCTTGTTGAATCGCAATGAAGTGGTGATCTCGGACCACTTCCACCATCGGGTGGTGCATCTGCGTCGAAACCGCCACCTGCCGGAAGTCGAATCCCATCATTCAACTCCCGGCGGCTGAGTCGTTTCAGAAAAGTTCCAACGATGGAGATTCAAAAATAAAATCGGGGCTGAGGCTGGAATTGTACGCGCCGGCGGCGAAGTGAATCAAATAGTCTCCCGGTCGAGTTGTCGGAAAATCTCCTTCGTACAAAATGTCGTTTTCTCGGCAAGTGGATCCGTAAACAATCGTGCGCGTGTTGTCCTCGTCGCGTGCCACCAATTCGCTCGAATACGCCCGAATAATCTGGGGACAATAATGCGTCAGCGGTACCATCGAAATGCTGCCGTTGCAATTGACCAGTTGCGTCCCGTCGCGCTCCTTGGCGTGTACGACCTGGGTCACGTGCAAAATGCCATCGCACGTGAGGTATCGACCCGGTTCAAGGATAAGGATTGGCCGCCGATTCTCGTCTGGAAAATAATCGCGTAAGGCGTCCGCAATGGTCTTGACGTAGACATCAATCGGTTGCGGGTCCCAGGTCTGGCGGCTTTTGGGCTGTGTACCATGAGCGGGAAACCCTCCACCCATGTCAACGAATCGCAACGTGCGCTGATAGTCCGACACGTGTTGTTTGGCAAAATCACCCAGCCGGCTTGCCGCCAGACCGTACATAGCTGCATCGTCGGTATCCCCATACAAATGCGTGTGGAGTGCCGACAGTTTGAGTCCGGAGCAGTCGCGGACTCGCTCTGCAGCTGACGCAGCTTCACTGTTTTCCAGCGAAAATCCAAAGCGACTTTGACCGAGCCGGGGCAGCGTACTGCTAAGTCGCAAACCGATATCAACCCGAGACGGCGCCGTCGCGGTGATCCTAATGAGTCTGGTCAGTTCGTCGTGATCGTTGACGTTGATCAAGGCTCCCTCCTCGATGGCAGTTTGCAGGTCATGATCGGTCTTAAAGGGACCGTTGAAAATGATCGACGGACCCGGAACGCATAATTGACGTGCAAGTCGATATTCGCGCCCGAGACGACTTCGGCCCAAGCACCGCATTCTTGAAAGACGCCGGACTTGGCGACCAGGTAATTGGCCTTGTAGGAATAGCTAACCGCGTGCGGACCCCAGCGATTCTTCAAGCTTTTTATCAACACTTGGTACCGGCGAATTAGATTCGCACGTTCGCCGAGAAAGATCGGCGTTCCCTTTTCGGCGAGAATCCGCAGCAGAGTGGACCGGTGTTGCGGGATGTCTGGATAGTGGTCGCAACTTGGCTTCGTAGATGGGGGCATGGATTTCTTTGCTGGTTGTCAAACGATCCCGTGCGTCTAAATCGGTGCGTCTAAATCGTCGCCGTCGGCTCGACCCCAAACATGCCTTCACGCACAAGATGGCGTATCGTATCGATATCTCGTTCGATCGTAAGAAGGTCTTCGTGGACTAGCGTCACCATCCCCGCCACGCGACCGAGTCGACTGCCAGGCTTGGCGCTCACCGATAGGCGATGCAACGAAGGCAATCGCTCAATTGCTTCCAAACCATGAACGCGGATCAAGCGACCCTCTTGTTGCGGGATGAGGAACACATTTGCGGCATACCGTTGCAGGTGTGGTTGGCAATTCAAGGTGGACAAAAATCGGTCGGGAACGAGGATGGCGTCTACCGTCTCATCGAGTTGAGAGATCCCTCCACACACGCCGCTCAAAATCGCGTTGTTGCCGGCCGTGAGGCGCGCCCAACTTCGACCAAGACCGGGCCGTCGCCAACCCACATCAGCTCGCAGTGTGCTGGCCCATATCGAATGTCTAGAGAATCCAATACGGCCGCGGCGTAACATTGCAATGAATTCTGGCGCCGACCGGAGTACGGCAGCAGTACCATCGCATCGTAACCGATGTAGTCGGGCACTCCGGTGGGCTTTCGATATTGCCAGATGGCGGTCGTTTTCTTGTGTCCCTGGTAACAAACCATGTCGACCGCATACTCGATGCCCGCCATGAATTCCTGAACGATAACTGTTGGATTTCGGTTGCCCAGGACGTTGACCGTTGAAAGGATTCTTTCGGCGTATCGGCGGAGTTCCCCTTCGCAATGGCAACAAAACACTTGATCGGACGCAACGCTTTGGGTTGGTTTCGCGATAACGGGCCATTCCAAGGTGTTTCGCGCCCACCCGACGATTTCGTCGACGCTGTTCGATTGAAACTGAACCGCAGTGCGAAGTCCCGCGCCCGCACCGCCTCGTTCATGAGATACTTGTCACATCTGGCTTTGCTCAACGGCGAGCTGTTGGCTGGCAAACTTAGCCGGTGGGCCAGAGCATTGGCCAACTCGACGCCCGACTCAAATCCGGCGACCACGTATGTCGGACGGTAACTCCTCACAGCTTCCACGGTTTCGCACATGTCCGTATCGTGCTGTACAACCGTCACGAACGAGGCGGGATTGAATCGCGTCTTCATCGCGTCGGGTAGTCTCGGCGAACTCTCAACCGCGATACACTGTGCGCGCACGGGCACGCAACGCATCGACCACCAGGGCGCCGGACGAATACGGATCGACGATGATCATGCGATGATCGGATGCTTGGTGTCGTTCTTTTGCCAACATTTGTCGCCGTCTTGCGCGAATAGATGTTTGTGATCCAATCAATTAAGGCTTCAGACGCTATTATAGTTTCGCCCGCGAACGATCGAGACATGTCGAACATGCGTGGGGTGGGCCAATCTGACAAAAGACGGTTACATCTTTTGCCAAGGCCTGTCGGGCAGAGACTGCCCGATCTACGGCAAATTACCTCGCTTCCAACGTACAATTCGACGGCGCACGTCTGCCGGCAACCCTCGGCATCGGCATGATCCAAGCGGCCTGTCGTTGAATCGTGGCACAACAATTCCAGCGTTTTACATGGTCGGAGGCAATGGATGCACAGCTATGATGGGGTAATCCCCTTATTGACGTTGGCGCGCCAATGGGTCAGGGCGACCAACGGAAGCCCGGGATTTGTGCGATGACGGCTTGAAGTATGAGCTCAATTTCCGCGCGAACATCAAAAGTCTCGATGGAAAAACCGCAACGCCCGTTCGATGACGACCATTCAGCATTCGATTTCCCAGCTTGCGTCAGCAAAGCGAATTCTCGTCCTCGGCCCGAGCGGAGCCGGCAAGTCGATATTCTCGAATCGTCTAAGTCAGATATTGAACCTCCCGACGATCCATCTTGATGTCCATTTTTGGCAACCAGGTTGGACCGCCACGCCGCAGGATCGCTGGCGAGAAATCGTGTCTACATTGATCCAAAAACCCGCGTGGGTGATGGATGGCACCTATGAGAGCACTCTCGATCTTCGCATACCGGCGGCGGACGCCGTTGTCATGATCGAATCCTCAAGACTGGCTTGTCTCTGGCGAGTGATGCGACGCCAAGCAACGGTCGACACCCATGTCACGCCCGTCCCAACCGATCAAAAATTGAGTTTCTCGGTCCTGTGGCGGCGAAAAGCTCGCTTGCATTATGCAAATTGGATTCGATATATCTGGCGGTTTCAGGCCGTCACCGCGCCAATGGTACAAGATTGCCTGCGGCAACACGGCGCGGGCAAGACACTCCTCCGGCTCAATGGATCGAAGGAAATTCACGACTGTCTGCGGCAGCTTCAACGAGCAGTCGGGCATCGGAGTGACGGAAGTTAGCGATCAACTCCAACCTTCGAGGTGTCAAAGCACTAGGCCATGAGATAGCGGAATTTCTCCAAAGATTGCTGCCGCTTGGTTTCCGATTCGATGAAACGCAACAGCGTGAAGAATCCGTAGATGGTCTTAATGCGATGCGTAAGATGTGCCGACCATTGGTGCGAGTCCTTTTCTTGCCAGTACTCCGGTGTGCGCGGGTCGTGTTGAGCGGACTTGAGCGGTCCCAGTTCGGCTTCTTCATCGGGAAGGGATCGCCACAGGCGCACGTGATGATGGTGCGCTGCCAGTCCCTGCTGAGCCAATTTCTGATAGCCAAAACGAGCCAGTTCCGTGATGGCCGCGGCATGATTGATAACATGGAACAGTCCGCCAAAACCTTGGCGATGAACCGATCCAGTTTGAATTAGTTCGTCGATGACCGTTTCCACCATGTCTTGTTGGTTTTGATACGGCGGAAATTCGGTGTGTTCGTCGAGCGTCACTTCATTGCCCAGAATCCAGCCAGGCGACTTCCCGTAGTAGCCGCGGCCAGGGTTGGCATGGTCAAACAATGCGATCAGTTTTTGAATGCCGGCCACGATGGCTTCGGTTGCGTACTGCGAGTGTTCGCGCAGCGCCCGAACCGCGATGGAGGTAAAGATGACGTTGTGGCCCGTTTGGCGCAACGCGCGAATATTGTCGCCTAGCGCTTTTGGAATGACGGCGACATCGACTTGTTCGGAAGGCTCGTCGGGAAACGGCTCGAACAACTCCGGGATTCGGATCCCCAACTTCTTGGCGTCGTACCAGATTCCTTCGTCACCTTGAATGATCCGGTCGAGATTCGCCTCGATCGCCGTGTAGACTTTTGGGTCAAGATCAGGCAAGTCTTCGCCGACAAAGTAACCCGCCACGACCGCAGCCCCCAGGTGTCCGGCCATGGCGTTCGCGTCATGGGCTCGAGACATCCCGCAAAGCCCTAGATAGAGGTATTTGAAATCGACCATTGCACGCCTCCCAGTCCTCTTTCGATTTTACAACGTCACCCAGTGCTTTGTCACGTCTTAGAATTGGGGTTGTGTGCCACTGGCTTCGCCAGTGCGGGTCGGCAATACACGACGCTCATGTACACTGGCACAGCCAGTGGCACCCCAAAATTAAGTACTGAAAGTGCACTAGCTTGCATTGTAGCTGATTCCCCGACCGAATGCGGAGGTACCCGGTGGCCGAGTAGTGGCGTAGTTTGCTGTAGACGGTACGTCGGGCTTCCTTGCCCGACCAATGACGGCCAAGGAAGGCTGTCTTACCTCGAAATGCCCTACTACCGGTGGCACTGACAGCAGCAGAAAAAAAGGGCCGGCGAGCAAACTCCGTGTCCTCCGTGCCTCTGTGTTTTCAACCAATCGGCAACGGCGCAAACCGATCGAGCGCAGGTGCGATCGTGTTTGGGCTTTGTCGACGGAGGTGAATCGCGGTCTTCACGCACAACGTGAAGGAATCAGTAGGTTCGAGCGACGCCGGCTAGAAAGAAGTTTGCCGTGCCGCTGTCGAGGTTTGCCGACAAGTCTCGATAGTCAAAGTACAGGTAGCGGAAGTAGGCGCTTGTTGACGGAGCAAACTTGTGGTCGACACCTACGTTGATTCGTGTGGTTTCGGCGATCACGTCGGAAAACGATGCGAGCGCCGTCCAGTCGGCTCCGGCGGGCGACGCGGGCACCGTAAACAGGTTACTTCCCCGGTCCCACTCGATCCCCGCCACCAGTTGCGTACACGGCGTCCAAGCATAGTTGGCACTGATACTGAACAGGTTGTTATATCCGTCGTAGTTCCACGGCGTGGTTTCGGTCGGATTGTTTTGGAAGCCGATCGTAATATCCTGATCGATCCAATTCGACAAGAAGGCATAACCGCCGGTCAACGACCACCGAGTCGTCGGTGCATACCAGACGGTAACGACGATGGGGTAGTTGTCTTCGTTGAAGTTCGCGTACGGGGAGTTGTTCCAACTGTTTTCAATCCCAAAAGATCCGGTGGCCATGAAGTTGGCCGAGGGGCTCCACGTCCCGCCCAATTCGACTCGGTGTTGCTGCGTTGGCTGATTCGTGTTGAACCGCCCATCCGCTTCCCGTACACCGATCAACGGATAATCCGTGAAGCTGGCTTTGTACCGAATGAATGTGTCCAGGGTCGGTGACACTCGCAGATACGGTCCGATATTGATCTGGTGCGTGCGCGAATCCTGTTGCGTGAACGGTCCCGACAGCGTGCTGTAGTCGGCGAAATCGCGGGCCAATTGGATAAATTCGTAGCCGCCTGCGACGTAGAATCCTGAGTGCGTGGGCGACTGCCATTTTCCTTTGATGCCGGCGCGAGCACTATTGTAGTCGATCAAGTGTTGCAGCGAGCCGGGCTCATGAGACGAGGCGCTGCCGGAACCCACGCCAAATGGCGCAGCGGTGAACAAACTACTTGGGATTTCGTTATTCTGCGTGTCGATTTTGGCGTACCCGGTCAGGGTGACGTTTTCGACCGCGCAGTTCGTCAGCCGCACGTCGCAACCGTTAAAGTTCCGATTCGTTCCGCGAAACTTATCCTCGGTGTCGCCGAGATACAGATTGGCATACAGTTGATTGGCGCAGTCGAGCGGGAGGCTGAGCTTCAGGCGGTCGATCTGTGTGAAGTTTTCAGGCACCCAGGCATAATCATACAGCGGGCCTTGCGTACCAAACGTCGGCGAATAACTAAACGCAGTATACGTTCGATCGACGACTTGGTCGTTTTGTCCGAACGCGCGCATCGTGCGAGAGTATTCCACAACGGCATTGCCGAACTTGGCTTCCAAGGTTGGGGTAATTTCCTGGGTTGTCCAATCGATGCGTTGACTTTCGCTGAGGACGTGACAGGTGTAGTCGGCGGTGCCGGCCGGAGGATTCACATTGAAGCAATGCGCCATCGCGTTGGCCTGGCGTTCACCGACCTTGTGCATTTCCCAAAGGTTTAGCTTCCACTTGAGGTTGCTCGTGAGCTTGCCATGAAACTGCGCGTCCAACTGCTGCACGCGAATGGCGTAGTCCTGGCCCACGTTGACATCGTCCGAAACCACTTTGTCTTGGGGACCGGGCGATCCGTTGTTCAGGTCGAAACCATTCAGCGGATCATGATCTAGTCGGTGCAGGAACCGTTCGAATTTGAATTTTGCACCTAGGTTCGGACCGCCGTAGTAATAAGCCCTGGCGTGGTTCGCTTCCTGGTCGAGTCCGGACACGGAATAGTCGAACGTCTGTGAGCCATTGGTCTTGATCCCGTCCACTTCCCAAAACGGCGAGGAGGCCAAGTCCTGGAACTCGCCGACTTTGGCTTTGCTGCCATTTGAATCGACGACCCAATGCACCAGTCGGATGGCGTCGGTCGGTCCCTCTACCGGTCGACCAAGCACATCACAACCACATTGCCGGCAAACCCAAAATCCAAAGTCGTCGACGTTTCCGCCGTCGCTACGATTGGCGGCACCACAATTCCTGCAGCATTTCTCGGTGAAATAGCTTTTGCCGCCGATCAGATTGATTGATTCGCCAAAATCGAGCGATCCGCCTGCACCGTTTCCACCTGCACCGTTGTTGCCCACTGCGGAGGCTTCGGCTGGGAGGGATCGATCGTCGTGTTGATGTGCGGCCGAATTCGGCATCCACGAAACAGAGTCCCAAGGGTCCGACGATGGATGCGTCAACGCCTGATCATCGGCTTTCTCGGGTGTCTCTGCACTTGTCTGCCAGGGCACTAGACCGACCGATGCCGCAGGCTCGTTCGATACGTCTTGGGCCGCCGTCCACGCTGACGCGATCAGCAAGCTTGCAGCCAAAACTAAAACGGGTCGAGTCATATCGTTGAACCGGGAAATTGTTCACCCATCGGATTTGTGATGGATCGTGAGACCGATGGCAGCGGAGACTTTACCTCATAAGTGCGCCGGGATTGTGCGGTGAGGGCAAGTCACTGCCGTGAATCTGCGCGTGACATTCCGTGCAGTCGCTGAAAAATGCTTTCTGCTGACCGACGTTGGTCCCCACATCGACAAGGCCACCGAACGTATGGGCACCGGACGTCGGTCCAACGCGATGTCCGGAATGGCATCGCAGGCAGAGAAATGTAGTTGGCTGCCGCAACAGATTATTGGTCACCGTTCCATGCGGCTCGTGACAGATCACGCAACTTTCGGTTACGGGCGGATGTTCATAGGCAAACGGACCTTGTTTGTCGGCATGACAGCGATAGCAAACCTCGTTGATCGTGGCGCCCTTTAAGTTTCCTTGCGATTGACCGTGCGCGTCGTGGCAATCCGAGCAAACGATCTTGCCCTCTTTGATCGGATGGTGCGACGGCATGGACGTCTTGGCGTAAACCTGGGAATGGCACTTGTAGCAGACTTGCGGTTCGTTGACGGCCATGGGCAATCTTTTGGATTCCGAGATGTCGGTGTGAGAAAGGCCCACACTTTGGTCGACAAAGGTCGACGGGTGCGGGTCGTGGCAGTCCGTACATGCCACGCCGTTCAAACTGTGGATCGAAGAATGCCAGGCCATCGTCGGCGCATCGTTGTGGCATCGCAGACAAAGGTCGGTTCGCGTTGCCTGACGGATATTGCCATGCGGGTCGTGGCACGTTTCGCACGTGAAGCCGTTGGGACCCATGATTTGGTGAGGACTGGCCACCCGTTCAAATTGTTGCATGCCGGCGTGACACCGGTAACAAACCTGAGGCGTGATAGCGCCTAAGTGATTGGACTCGACGCGGAGGGAATCTTGGTCGATCGATGAAGCGGCATCGGTTTGAACAAACGACACCTGTTTGATGTCGGGTGTTTTATTATCGAGCCGAGCGTCGTTCGGCTGGGTTCCGGGCGGGACGTTGTAATGCGCCGTATGGCAGTCGGTGCAGGCTACTCCGTTATGGGCGTGCTTGGAAGTTCGCCAGCTCTCGTTCGGTTCGCACTGGTGTTGCTCGTGACATTTGAGACAAATCTCCGAGCGCTCGGCCTTTTTGAGCTTGTGAAAATCAAATATCAGGCCTGGCTCTTTCCCTCGGGTCGCCAGGTGCCGGCTCAGCCGGACCGTGACAGTCCTCGCACTTTTCCTGCCGATGAACATTGTGGGTAAATGTCTCGACGTACGCCTGATGACACGTCAGGCACAATTGATCGTCGTTGACATATTCCGCTCCCGGGATTTCCGGATAGGCGATTCTTATCTCGGGAAGCGCCGGCTCTTGGAATTTGGCGAGACTGGCGCTACTCCAAAATGGGACGAGTCTGGAGTCGACAACGGAGCGTGCGCTGCGGCTACAAGAGGCAATCATCCAAACCGACAACGCCAAGAACAAAAGGCCTTGCTGCCTGAGAAACCAGTTTCGATGCGGTCGCCGCATGAATTGCACGTCCAACTCCTCGCCACCAGTGCTTGCTACATCGCCTGCGCATTGCGAGAAGCTTGCGCGGATCGAATGACACCTCACATACTTTTTTGATTTCGGATGTAACGATTATGCGACTTGATCCGGTCAAGCGCGGTATACGGTTTTGAGTCGCATTTTTTCCGCTGACCAGTTGACGATTGGCTAAAGACTGGGCGTTGCCGCACAGCTAATACGTCAATAGGTGCGGAAATCGACCCGACCACGATTTAGATAGGAATTGAACTTGGAATAACTGTGGTGGGGAAAACGACGAGTTCATACGCCGCTTGAGGTCCGATAGAATATGAGTGTTTCACGCACGGACGTCGCACCCAAGACTAAGCGTACCCATCATGGACTATTGAATCGGGTAAGCTGATTGACAATAGTCGAAGTTAATTGCCGATGTCGATATCGCGCCGCCAATTCTCCTCTTTGTTCACCGTCGGTTGCCTCGGCATTTTGGATCGCGCGACGTACGTTCGACCCCACGACGAATCAGCGCTGTGTGTCATTGTCTACAATGTATTTGCTTGCACGGGTTGGCCAAAGGATCGGGCGGCGGCGAAAGAGACTGTTGCCGATGGCAGCATCTTGCAGCGGATGGCGACCGAACTGTCAAAATACAATCCAGATATCGTCGGCTTCTCAGAATCGCCGAGTGAAAAGAAAGTCAAAGCAATTGCGAAGTTGCTGAAGATGAACTACGCGTTCTTCCCCAGCCCCGGCAGTTGGCCGGGTGCGTTATTGACCCGCTTTGAGATCGTTAGTTCGAAAAACGTCCCGATCGATGGGCAACGCCCCAAAGATCTATTCACGCGCCATTGGGGTCGTTGCACGGTCAAGTTACCCACGGGGGAACATTGCGTTGTGGACTCGGTTCATCTATATCCCACTACTGACGTCGCCGTTCGCATCCGTGAAATCAATTGCGTGTTGCGTTCTCTAAAATCAGACATCGACGCCGGCCATTCGGTGTTGGTGACGGGTGACATGAATCATGGCCCCGAGACCGAGGAGTATCGACATTGGATCGACGGAGGGTTGATCGATACTTTTGTCAAAGCCGGGAGCGGCAATGGTTTCACGTACCGCTCCGACATTCCCAAATGGCGAATTGATTACGTGATGGCGGTGGGACCGATCAGCCGGCAAGATCGTGGAATCGAAACCGTTGTTCGAGGGAGCGTTTCGGCTGAATCTCAAAGACAAAACCGCGTTTGCATTGAGTGACCATCTCCCGCAATTGGCCCGATTCCGCCTCGATTAGACTGGCGATTCAAGCCCCCGCGGCTCATGGCTTGCATGTCCAATTGTCTCGTTCAGACTGGCGATTCAAGCCCCCGCGGCTCATGGCTTGCATGTCCAATTGTCTCGTTCGATTTCCGTAGGTGGGATGAATGCTTCGGAATTCCGGATCGATCAATTCGTTGGCGCGGCGTCTGACTTGTCAAACGGGGGGTGTTGTTGATGAGCCTGACTGATGTGGCACTGCAGGCAAGCTAAAGAGGTCTTGGGGTTCGGAAAAGTCTCACGAGCCGATTGCACGACGTTGTCCGGAACGTTGGGGCCAACCATTTTTACTTTGTTGAATAACACATGGCGAAGTGCTGGGCCGTGGCAATTTTCGCAGCCCACTCCCACGCGGTCGGCATTCGCGCCGCAGTCCGCCGAGGTCGCATACCATTCGGACGTGATATCAGGAACGCCGTGACACTTGAGACAACTGTCATCGGCCGCGTACTTGTTAGGCAGGGAGGCGATGATCCGAGAGTGCGATTCCGATTGCCAGCGTGTGTATTGCGAAATGTGGCAAGACGCGCAGGTCTTCACGCTGTAGCCGTGGGGCGATGAAGGCAAGGTGTTTGGCAAGGAAAACGATGAATCCACCGTCGCCGGCTTCGATAACATTTGCGCCACTGGTTGACCCACGTACGAAGGGTGCGATTGGTGGGCCTGAACCTGGTGGCAGGTGGCGCATTGGTCAATGCTTGGCGTCTTCACAATGGCCGCCTTAATTTCAGCCAGCAATGGTTCGTCGGCGTTTGTTGGGGAAAGCGTCCAACGCTTGACGGCTTCGATATGAGCGGCTCCGGGACCATGACATGCTTCGCAACCCACGCTTTCAAACGGCAGTCGCTCGTCAGGTTTTGCATCGAGTGTATATCCGCCGGGATTATTGAACCCGAGTACATGGCAGGTCAAACACGACGCGTCCGACTGATATTGGGCGGGCAAGTGCTCAAAAGCCAGGGCGTGTTTGGTCTCAGACCAGGTTGCAGCTTGTTCCCGGTGACACTTAATACATTGATCCGTACCGACAAAAGGTCGGTCGACCGGCGCGGAGAGGATCGGTGTCGATTCCGGCAGGCGCTCCGCCAGCGGTTTGATCGCATCGTCTTGCGCCACAAGAAACATGGGCTGAAAAGCGCGGGGATGGAGAGTAACAACCACCTCAAAATCATCGTCGACTCTTGCCTTTAGTTCTCGAATCGTTTGGCCCTTGCGAGAGAAAAAATCTGGATCGCCAATGAGACACCAAGCAACGGCGGATCAATACAGGATTGCTCACATCATTTTCCCTGTGAAGTCGAATGGGCACCGCGAGTGTAGGCCGCTCAACGGATCAAACACAGGGGTGGCCTGGGCCCCACGCGGAATACGTCACCATTCGAATTTTACCTGCAGCGCCATTCCATCAGCGCGAACCCTGCGTATTCTCCGTTGTTTTCGGCGAATCATACGCTGGATGATCGTGATGGCCCAGTCGTGTATGGCATTGGATGCAGGCCGACGCCGGCTTGTTCTTTCGCATTAAATCGCGCACGATTTGCTCGACATCCCGCCTAGCCGACGTTCGGCCAATCTGCTGTTTATTAAACAACACATGTTCGAGTGCCGGTCCGTGACATGATTCACAGCCAACCCCTGTCTGATGAGAGCCTTCAATCGACGCGTCGTCCGCACCATGCCACTCGGAGTTGTCCTGCTGCAGACGGTGGCATTGTTTGCATCCCTCATCGTCCAGGTATTTTTCCGGCAGGCGGGTGTGGATTCCAGAATGAGTTTCGACTTGCCAATGCTTGTATTGCGTGTAGTGGCAGGAGGCACACGTTTTGACGCTGTAGCTGTGAGAGGTCGGGGGCAAAGTGACCGTGGCAGCCGTTGTCGGGCAGATCTCAAGCGGGTGAACGGCGACTTGAACGGGTTGTCCCAAGTAGTAGGGATGCGACTGATGGGCCTGCGTCGTATGACATGTGGCGCATAGGTGATCCGAAGGTGTCTTGACAATCGCTTTCTTGATGGCGTTGAGCAATTTGTCTTCCTCCCCCAGTGGCGCAGCGGTCCAACGTTTGACCGCCTCCACGTGAGCTGCGCCAGGACCGTGACATGCTTCGCAGCCCACGCTTTGAAATGCCTGTCGTTCGTCAGGCTTCATGTTCAGACTGAAACCGCCCGGTTCGCCAAACCCCGTTAGATGACATTGCAGACATGCGACGGCGTTTTGATACTGCGACGGCAGAGTCTCGTAGGCATTGGCGTGTTTAGTTGACGACCATGCACTGGCTTGCTTGCGATGGCAAGTAATGCATTGATCTGTGCCCAGATAGGTTTGTTCGGCCGGAAGATCTGACGACTGCCAAGGTTGGGGGACGACACGGCCTGCGGGGTGATCAATGGTCGGCGTGGGCGAAAGCAGAAAACTGCCTAGCACAACGCACGCGACGAACGTACCAGGGCGTATCTCCACGCAGTTTCGACGAAACATTGATGCAACCTAGCTGGCTAAACCACAAACCGCGGACGATACGCTGGGAAACCAGCGATAACCCCTAAATCGATGTTAATAGCCATTTTCGGCATGTGCAAGAACTTGCATCAGAAACAAACCGCGACAATCGATCAAAAAGCGGAGTGGGATGATTTTACTCGTTAGAGTGTGCAGAGTTTGCACAAGTGGGCTTTGCTTTTCGGACTAGATCAAGTCTCGCCGACAAGCGGCTGTGCGTTTTGAGTCTGTGCGTTGCAACAGTTCCTCTCGCTAGAACTTGAATTGTCGCGACATCACGCAGCTCGTTTTGATGCCGATCGCGATGAAGATTGGGATCGTCGATTGATCCGCGGTGAACTACGGCCAAACAGCGCTGTGGCAATGACGAGCACGGCCAGCGCCGCAAGGGCAAGCCAACGACCATAGACGGCGAACGACATCGGCAGTTTTTGTAGTTGCAATCGAATCAGGTAGCCCGCTGGCAGCGTATGATCGATCGATTCAAACGTGACGGACCCTGGCGGCGCATCAGAAGTCCGAGAGAGATTACACTGAACTTGATCTGGGTTTTGCGTGTGAACGTCGATCCGCAAGTGATCACAAGGCAGATCGGTTGGACGCTCCCAAATGCGGCAACGATTTTCATTCGGTAGCACGTATGTGAATGCGACTTCGCGTTGACCGGGCGTCCACGGTACATCGGTGACCAGGTGCCCGTCGATGAGAGTAAACTGGCGGCCGTAAAACTCTTTGTGAAACGTCGTCCGGCGAAAATCCGCGGGAATTGAGAGTCGCAGCGTGGTTGCGCGACTGCTCCCGGGTGCGGGCTGACCGACGTACGTGAATGACGTCGGATTGTCGATCAGCAACGACTCGGTGACTCGCAGCGCGTTGGCTTCCGGTTGCACGGCGATGTCGTGGCGGAGAACGACAAGTGGGCAAGGTTCGCTGACCGTTTCGTACACAGTCAACGTGATTTGGGCAGTCGGCGCCTGGCGGCTTAGTTGAATTCGCGATCCCGGATAGTGAATGCCCTCGTGGTTGGCGCCCGGCAAGTAGATGTACTCGGAATCAGTCGGAATATTGTCGAAAGTGAATTCTCCCGAGTCGTTGGCTACCGCTTCCGCCGCGACAACAAACTGGCCATCGAGTTGCACGCGGAGAACGACTTGAGCGCCGCCAAGGCGAATCATGTCTTTGGAGCCGTTCACGACGACACCCCGAATGGAACCAACGTCCGGCGGAAGATGCCCCAGCAAGCCAATCAGCGCAGCCCAAAAAAATGTTGATGTCATGTTGGCTTCCAGCTTTACTCGTACGCTGCCAGGTCGCCGGACGCAAACTAGCTCGTCTCAAGAGCCGTTCGCGAACGCGGACGCTCAAACGGGCTGACGTCGCGAACGAAATTAGGCCGCTTTGCGGAAAGACATCGCTTTGTCCGCGTGCTCGGCCACGCTTTGTTCAAGGAGTTCGAGCCTTCGGTCTAGACGCTGTTGATGCTGACCCATTCGCCCGACATAAACGACGACTCCCAGCCAAACTGCCACGTACGCGGCTATGAATGTTCCCATCGTAAGTCCTTTCGTATGGGAGTTTGTATGACTCCAATTCGTTAGTCGTATCTGATTCGATAACGCATCATGGTTCGAGAAATCGTGTTGACGTCTATCGCGGCCCTACCGGGTCCAGCTTGGCTCTTGCCACTGTTGCCATCGACTTAATTGCATCTCGAATCGAAGCTCGGCACGACGCCAAACAACGATACGAATCATGATCGCCGTCCAACCAATCACGCTCGCCAATAACACGTATCGCATTGCCGGTTCCATTGCCGGTGCGGTGGGATGGATCGTCCGAAACCAACGAGTGGCCATCGTGACAAAGGGAACATCGGCAACACCAATGATCGCCAGGACAGCGCCGACCGCGCTCGTTGGTGCGGATCGTACAAACCGCTCCGTAGAATTAAATTCGCGCTATACAAGACCCAAAGAATGAAAAACGTGATCAAGCGTGGATCCCACGTCCACCATGCCCCCCAAGCTTCGTGAGCCCAAAGCGAGCCTGTGATCAGAGTCAACGTCGCGCACAGCCAACCGACGTCGCAAGCCGCCAACGACCATTGATCCCATGACAATTGGCGGCGGAACAAATAACACAATCCGCACGCGGCCGTTGTAACGTATCCCAGCAGTGCCAGCCAAGCGACCGCAACATGGACATACAGAATGCGCTGCAGCTTGTCCCATCGTCGTCTCCGTTGGGGCCCCGGCAACGGCCAGGAGCGCAGCGATCAACGCGATTCCGCTTGCGCAGGTCCACCGCCAACCGCCGCGGTCGCTAAATGACGTTTGCTTCTTCATGGCTCAATCTATTCCTCCATCAAAAACCCGAATAGCACGAGGCCCAATGTAATGAACGCGATGTCGAAAGCCCCCAGCAATTGGATCCAGCGCAACCATCGCGCGTCGATGCTGTCCTCGGCCACGAAACGCGTCGCTTGGACCGCCGCCAAGATTAAGGGCAGCACCAAGGGCAAAAGGAGCAGCGCCAGCACGGCGCTGCGTTGCCGCAAACCGTGGGTGATCGCGCTTACTAAAGTCCCGATAGCGGACAATCCAGCGCTGCCAAGAACCGTTACCCCGAGCATCGCGCCGGGGTGCTTCAATAGTGGGACATCCGCCAAAGCGACAAACAACAATAACAACACCAATTGCAATATGAATATGGCAAAGAAATTCACAGCCCATTTGGCGATATAGATCATCGACGCGGACAGCGGATACATCCTCAGATTGTCCCAGCATCCATCAAACTGCTCTACGGCAAAGGTTCGATCTATGGCAACCCAACCGCCAAAAAAGATCGCCAGCCAGAGCGTCGGACCGGCGATGGATGGCCGCTGTTGTAGCGGCATGTCCATTTGGAGGCAAAACATGACTGCCACGACAACGCTCAATAAGAGCATCGCTGGGATCGCCTGGCGCGAGCGATATTCGACGATCAAGTCCTTATGGATCAGCCACCAAAGCTTGCTTGCCATAATCGCCCTTTATTACGCGATGTGCCGTTTCGCGATTGTGACGCGTGCGTCGGCCGCGAGGTGGCCGTCGAGGACCGACGAATGGCGAACGATCAATTTCCGGTTTGCGATTTCTTGAAGTAACGGATGGTCGTGAGTCGCTATGCATATCGCGCCACCGCGCGACCGCTGTCCTCGCAACACGCGAATCAACCAACCGCTGGCCGCGGCGTCGAGGCTAGAAAATGGTTCGTCAAGCATCAAGATCCTGGGTTCATGGATCAAGGCTCGAGCCACCGACAGGCGTTGCCGCATTCCTTGCGAGATCTGCCCGACTTGCCAATCAGCCCAGTCGTCAAATTCGATCTCGCGAAGCACCGCATCGACGCGCTGCGCCGGCTGAGCAATCGAATTCATCCTGGCGGCAAAAAGTAGATTTTCACGTATCGTCAATTCGGCATACAGCCCGCTTTGGTGTGCGACCATTCCAACCTGTCGTCGGCACGCCACGGTTTTCGCCGCGGATTCGCCGAACCATAGGACTTGGCCTTCTGTCGGCCGCATCACCGCCGCCAAACAGCGAAGAAGCGTCGTCTTGCCCGGCTCCGTTCGCGCCCGTCATGGCGACACACTCGCCGGGCGCAATTGTCAAATCGACATCGCGCAAGACCCATCGACCCGTCAGACTCTTGGAGAGTCGTCTCGTTTCGATCGCCGCAACTTGTTGCATCCTGACGCTTTCTACGACAAAGGAACTAACCGCTCAACGCGTCGTTCCACTTTGAATCCTGAGGACCATCGGTCGAACCGTGCTTAAAAAAGGGAGCTCGGGTTCGGAAGCAACCGCGATAATGGATCTTAATTCGCATGTGAAGTTGACTTGTTTCTCAACATTTTCGTTCCACGACCCCGTAAATGTGGCATTGGGAGGGCCGGTATTTGTGTTTGCTCGGCGGCCGCCGGACCATCGGATTGAGTGACCTTGCGCCAGGCAGGCAATAATCGAATTGTGGCGCCGGCCAGAATGATCCACCCGCCCATCCACATCCAGCGCATAAGTGGCGTTTGAATGAGAGTCAATCGAATCGAGTCGCGCTCTCCCCAGATTGCAAGATCGCGTACAAATCATTGCTCCAAGTCGACTGAATCGCGACTTCGGTCGTCCATTGATTCTGCAGTCGATGCAAATGTTGGGCAGGAAACAGTCGAAAAGACCGCTGACCGCGTTGCGACACCGCCAACTCGGCTTCAACGACGTACTTATCGGGCAGTTCCCGTTGAATCAATCGGTCAAACCGAATTGCTCGGCCAAACCGATAAACCACTTCGCCCGGCTGCATAACAAACTCACTCCGCTGACTGCCCAAGGATGAACCCGTCACGCCGATCGCGATGCAGACAAACCCTAGATGGATGAGGAACCCGGCGTGCGTGCGACGACCGGCTGCCAACGCCGTTCCGACGTCTCGCCAAGGGCGTCGGGCGCACAAACCGCAAGGCCTCCAGCACGATTGATATCAGCAGCGCTGTCATGGCAAATGCAGCTCAGCCAGACCACGATCAACAACAAAAGTTGACGTGCGCCGCACAAGCCGGCAGCAACGGCGACGACCGATGCCGTCAGTGACGATATCAGTAAACCGCGACATTGATCGGATGTCGGTGGACTTCCCCAGCGTAATAGCGGCGCCGGCACCATCGCCGCCAGCAACAAGGGCCCAAGCACCATCAATGTGTAGTCGTAAAATTCCACGCCGACGAGTACTTGCCGCCCTATGAGAGCTGCGGACAGCACGCCACTGAGCGTTCCGACGAACGTGACCGTCGCTAATAACAACAAGGCGAGTAGCGCGATCACGACAAACGATTCGCGCGACCAAACGCTTGTAAATCGATGATCTTCCAAAAGCCGTTGACGCTGACGCAGAATCAAAACCGAGGCTCCAATCGTCAAGGACAGCATCATGCCCAGAAACAGCCAACCGATTGGCGACTGGCTAAAGGCATGCAGGCTGCTAAAGATTCCACTCCGTGTCAAAAACGTCGCGAAATTGCACATGCCGAAGACGGCAATCGCCGAACAGATACACGTCTTCTTTAAGATCCCGCGAATCTGCCAAGCCATGAGCGAATGGATCAGCGACCCGCCGATCAACCAAGGTATCAGCGATCCATTTTCGACGGGATCCCAAGCCCAATACCCCCCCCAACCCAATTCCTCGTACGACCAATTGGCGCCGATCAATATGCCGCTGCCCAGAACGACCCACGCAAAAAGTGCCCAGGGCCGAGCCATCTGAACCCAACTCGCGTCCAACGGCGATGCTTGATCGTGTTGACCATCCGCCTCGGCATCCAATACGTCGCCTGGTTTGCAGGTCCTCGAGCCGTTAGTTAGCGCGGAAATAGCCAGCGCGCAGGGAATGGTCCAAGCGGCATAGCCGAGAAACACGATCGGGGGGTGAATCAACATGGCCGGATGTTGCAGCAACGGACTCAGGCCTGCGCCTTCTTGGCCCGGGGCGATGTTGGCCTCTGTGGGATCCGCCGCAAACACCATCGTGGCCGCCAAGAACCCACAATACATCATCACTAATCCGAATGCGGAATCGCGGAGCTGCGTCCTTCGTCCGCACCGGAATACGAGGGCCAGAGCGCCGAGCAACCACGTCCACAACAAGAGCGATCCAGCTTGGCCAACCCACAACGCCGACAATGAGTAATGCCACGGCAACAATCGACTTGAGTATTGAGCGACATATTGAAAACCAAAATCCTTGGCGATGAGGGCCCGAGCCAGCAGGATCACAACGGCGGTCAAGGTTGCCATTGCGATTCCGGCGCTGATCGTTCCTGTTCGCCGCCACGATGGCTGACGCCTTCGCGCGCCAATCCAACAAGCGAATCCGGCGTAGCCGAAAGCGACAAAAGCGGTCCATAAACAGATTTGGCCAGCGCTTCTCATCGAACATCGCTCTCAGCTGGAATTCGTGCGACTTTATTGGCCGTCTCCTCGGAGGCTGTCGGCCATTGGTTCGTGGTCATCGTCCGATTCGCGTCGGAACTGTATTTGCTCGCGCAGCGAGTCAGCAGTTTGTCCCCCTGCAATGTGCCGTGATCGTCAAGTCGTCCTTCGACCATAACATCCATATCTTCGGTCAGGTTATCGGGGAGCGGTCCCAGACAAACTACGGGAAGTCGACCATGCGTCCCCGTCAATTCGAACGTGGCCTGTTGTCGCCCCGCCGCAATGTCGAGCGAGTGGACTGTCACCCGGCCACTCACGCGCATTCGTTGGTCTTTGCACGAGTCTGAATGATCCAAGCATTCGTCGACCGTCAAATAATATTTCCAACTTGTCTTCGTTCCCAGGTATGCCATATACGTCGTGGAGGCTGCGATCACGCAGGTGGCAATCCCCAGTTTGAACGTTGGGCTCATTTCAGTCCGTCAACTCCGCACATTGAGTCATGGATGCACACCCGGCGCCGACCAACGTCAAACCACCGGCGAACGATCAAACGGTTTCCACCAAATAACGGTTCGGCGCGGTCGCATTTCTCTTGGTTCGATCGATCTCGTCAAAGCGCACAGCGCCGAGATGACAAAACAACGTGCGCGACGTATAACAAATCTGTCAGCCCGCGACAATTGAAATTCAACTCGTTTCCAAACTGCATTTAGGAGAGCATTCATGTTCAAACCAGCGAAAAACACAGCCGCCGCATTTCGCTTGGCGCTAGCGATGTTGTTTTGTCTGCTCAGCGACTTCGGGCGCGTTGTCGGCTCCGCTTTTGCAAGATCCAGAAGGCGAAACCGAGCCTGCGCCACCGCCCGGTCAGACGTATGTGGGGACTAAGACCTGTTCATCCTGCCACTTTGAACAGTTTGGGACTTGGCGTCAGGACAAGCACGCGCAGGGATTTGCGATCTTGCCGGACAAATACAAGACCGACGCCTCTTGTCTGAAGTGCCACACGACGGGATTTGGCGAAGCGTCGGGTTTCAAAACGGCGGCTGACACGCAGTTGGCCGGCACGACCTGCGAGGCTTGTCACGGCCCCGGCAGTAAACACCAGGAAATCTGCCAAGCGCTTACAGCCACCAAAAAGCTGAGTCCCGAACAAGAAAAAATGGCGCGGGATTCGATTTACAAACTAAATCCGCAGAACTCCTGCATCGCGTGTCATACCAGCAAGGCGCATAAAGCACACCCCGATTACGACAAGGGATCCGCGCAATAATCAATGCCCCAAATCCTCAACCGTCGGCGAGGGTAGCGTGCGGATGTAAAGAAGCAGCAGAATGACGACGACGCCGATGGGGATCAGCGAAAGTCCCAACCAGACGCGTCGAAACGTGTACTCCTGCAATGCTTGTTGGGCATTGGCCTCGACTTCCTGGGTAATCCCGAGGCCTTTGTCGATGGCGTCCTGAAGCGGCTGCAAGGCAAAGCTATGTACCTCGACGCGCACGTTCGACAGCGCAGTGCGCGCGTCGTGCAGCCTGAATTTGGCTTTTCGCACTTCCATTCCCAAGCGTTCCGCCTCGTCCACCATGGACTCCGAATGCGCGATTTCTTGCTTGAGGCTGGTCAACGCATCCCGCATCTTTTTGGCCTCAAAGGCGCCGGCGACCGGCGCACCGAACTTGCCGCCCACATGACACGTCGCACAAACGGCGCCCTCTTCCATACCGATCATCTCGTCGGACGGTTGTTGAATGGCGTGACTGGAGTGACAGGTTGCACAACCCGGCAAGTTGATTTGTTCAAATCGATGTTTCATGACCGTGGTCTCGAACAGCGAGCCAATCTTCCCATGGCACGTCGCACAGGCGCTGGCCACTGAATTGACATCCGGCGCGACCGAGCCGTGATTGCCGTGACAGTCGTTACAGGTGGGCGCAGACAGATCGCCTTTTTCTAACAACAACTTGGCATGCACACTCGTCTTCCATAAGTCGTATTGGTCGTGACCGATCGGCCGACCGTTGTATTCGATGCCCGCCATCTTCTGCGGATCCGAGTGACAACTGGCACACGTCTTTGCCACGTTGGTTGGATAGGTCGGCGATGTGGGATCGTTTACCGCTTGAATGCCGTGGTAGCCATGACACGAGGTACACGATGCGACACCGGTTTTCTTTGCCTTTTCGTCAGTTAATGCTTTGAGCGGGCGACCGTGGTCACCGGTCCAATAATCAACTTCCTGATTTGTTTTGGGCGACGGCAGATAGCGACTCATGTATTGCGGATCCGAATGACAATGGCCACAAAAAGCTGGTATGTCCTTGGGCGTCTCAATGATTCGGTATCCAGCGTCGGCCGAATGGGCTTCGCGAAAATTCAAGCTCTTGGGATCACCGCCGTGACAATCCTCGCAGCGAATTCCTTTTTGCCAATGCAGGTCTCCGGCGAGATCGGCTTCGGTCACGAAGAATTTCCGCCGGTCCCCCTCCCAGAGATCAGACTCGCCGTGGCATTTGAGACACGAGCTGGATTGCGGGACCGTTGGCTTTGCAGCGTCCTGCGCTCGGATCGGCGCGACGGCGACTCCCAACAGAATGGTCCACAAAATCAAGTATGATTGGCTCACGTCAGATATCCCCAAACGGTCATGACAATGGCAAACACCACCGCGATGACGGCCAAAACATTGAGCACCAAGCGGCTCCTCGGGCCGCGATCCAAGAAGGGCACGCACAACACGATCAAGCCACAGAACCCAAACGACATGATACCGACCATTTCGCCTTCCAAGCCGAAAATGTGGGGCCGTATGAACTTCAGTGCTTGAAACATGAACATGAAATACCATTCCGGTTTGATACCGGCTGGCGCCGAACCAAACGGATTGGCCTTCTCACCCAATTCCCAAGGAAACAATGCCGAGAGCAGCGCCAATAAGGCGAGCGCCAAATACCAACCGACGGCGTCGCGCAACAAGAAATCAGGTACAAACGGGATCGAGCGGATTCGATGGACTCCTCCCGATGCCCGTACCGCGGCGTCGGGGACGCTCATCCCATGCTTTTGGACCAGGTACAGATGGCCTCCCAGCAAGCCCGTTGCGATCAGGGGAAAGATCGCAACGTGCAAGGAATAAAAGCGTGCCAAGGTATCGCCGGTGACGTTTTGACCTGCCCTCGCCCAGACCAACAACTCTTGGCCGACAAACGGTACGACGCCAACAATGGCAGTGCCAACTCGCGTTGCAAAAAAGGACAACTGGTTCCACGGCAACAAGTACCCGCTGAAGCCGAACGCCATGAACAGCCCCAATAAGAGGACGCCGGTCATCCAGGTGAATTCACGAGGCCGCCGATAAGCGCGCATCGCATAGGTGGTCAGCAAATGCAGAATCAGCACGGCGATCAGCAACTGGGCGCCCCAGGAATGCACCGAACGCAGCAGCCACCCGAAATCGACGTCCGTCATGATCGCCTGGACGCTTTCAAACGCCTGATCCGGAGTCGACTTATAGAACAATGACAACAGCGCACCGCTGGCGAACTGTACGCCCACCAAAAACAATCCCATCCCGCCGAGAAAGTAAAACGGTGTGGTGCGGTGAATCGGGACACGTTTCTTAACGCCCAGATCAAACAGCAGATCAAGGCCCAATCGCTCCGTCCAAAACTCGCGCAGCCGACCGTTTTTCGCCGAACCTGGGTGTTGGTCCTCGGAAGTACTGGACGTTTGATCTTCAACCGCGCGTGACAATGATCGTCTCCTGTCCGGTTTGTCCTTGCAGAGTGACCTTGTACTCTTCCAGAGGCTTCGGCGGCGGCCCACCGACGTTTTTGCCGCTTAGGTTAAAGACCCCATTATGGCAATTGCAGAAGATGTCCTGCTTTTCTTGTCGAAAAGTCACGGTGCACTGCAAGTGCGTGCAAACGGCGTTGAACGCCTTGACGGTGCCGTCAGGAGTCTTGACCAACAGACAAGGCGACCCACCAAAATCAAATGGCGCCGGCCATTGGCCGTTGGCGTCCAGCACTAACTGGTCGACCCGATAAGGAGCAACGGCTTCTATCCCCGAGGACGCGGCCGTGCGTCTGGGCCGCAAGAACGCCAGCACCGGATACCCAATCGCCACGACGGTGACCGAAATCGCGGCGCTCAACATTCGTCCCAGCCATTTGCGACGACCCGGGAGATCATGATTTGATGACATTCGTTCCTCCCAAGCACACCGAGCGATCAATCGCTCCCGCCGAGTTGTAAAAATTCAACTATCAACGCTTTTAACTGCAAACATCAGGTTTTTCAACTGGCCGAACATTCTTGGCAGACGTTTCGCGCAATTATGACCCACGGGTGTGCGGAAAGTAACCACTGCGACCTTGCGATTCGATGATCCTCCTGTTTGGGTGAGCGACATGTCCACCGATGAACAGGCCAACGGACAAATTAGCCATGCCCTTTCCTCGCTTAATCAGCCGCGAGCGATCTTTCGGAAAAAGGACACCCGCACGCGGATCGATGGAAACACGATTTCGCCGGCCGCTTGATGGCGCACCAACGAGGGAGTCGTACCTTCGATTCTTGACGGGAGGAATACGCTCAATTATGTTCGAAAGATGAGGGCTAAATCCTTTACCAATCCACAAGCCGTCTTGGTGGGCCGCCGATAACATTCGTAATATATCCGCCACTCTATTGACCATGGCGCACTGACCCTACGGGGAGATCGCTGGGGCTCCGTGAACAACTGCGTCGTATTGCTTGGGAGGTTAGTGAACCGATCGAGCATCGATGAGGATTCGGACAATCTGCGATAGTCGCGGGAACACGTTTTGCGTGGCCAGACATTTCGTGGGTATTGACCCCCTGGCGCGAGATCTTGTTGCGTTGAGGTAGTGAATGAACGAGCAGCGGAAGGCCAACCCAATGGTGACAAGCGACTACTCCGCGCGGCTGCCAACGATCTACGGCGAGTTCTTGATGACGGTTTATCATGACGAATTTGGCAAGGAACACGTGTGCATGCGCATGGGAGAGCCTCACGGCGAACCTCCGCTGGTCCGCGTCCATTCGGAATGTCTCACCGGCGACGTATTGGGCTCGATACGATGCGACTGTCGTGACCAGTTACTGTCTGCGTTTCAGTCGATTGCCCACGAAGGGCGCGGGATTTTGGTTTACTTACGCCAAGAAGGACGTGGCATCGGTTTGACGAATAAGGTCCAGGCGTATGCGTTACAAGATGAAGGACTGGATACGGTCGACGCGAATCTGTATTTGGGTCTGCCCGGCCGACGGGCGCACCTACTCGGTCGCGGCCGCCATACTCTGCGATCAGGGTGTCACGCGGGTTCGCTTGTTGACGAACAATCCGCAAAAAATCCTGGGCCTGGAGGCGGGGAATATCGAAGTGATCGAGCGCGTTCCGCTTGAAATCCCGCCACGACCTGAAAATCAACGTTACTTGGAGACCAAGGCAGACAAGCTGGGACATTTGTTTGGGGTTTCGTCGGCAGGGGTCAACGGTAAGCGCACTTCGGCCATTCACTGACCGCGAATGCAAACGGGAATCCACCGCGCTCAAACTCGCTGTGCATGAGCGACCACATGAACCATTTGGATGATTCTCGGATGAAACGTGTCGATATCCTGGAGAAGGTGCGGCTTCGCCTGGCCGAATCGCGGCGGGGGCTTGCCGAGGATGGCATGCCGATCGTGACCTTGGCATACTCGCAGAGCGTTGACGGTTGCATCGCCCCGTTTGGGGGAGGCAAATTGCAACTTAGCAATTCGACGTCTCAACGGTTGACGCATCGCGTCCGCGCTTTGCACGATGCGATACTCGTGGGCATCAATACGGTACTCTGTGATGATCCGCGTCTGACGGTTCGTTTGGCAATCGGCAACAATCCGCAGCCGATTGTGGTTGATAGCCGATTACGGTTTCCACTCGAGGCCAAGCTGCTGCGCGGCACCTGTGTACCGCCGATCATTGCAGCCGGCAAGTTCGCGTGTGATAAGAAAGCGGCTGCACTGACTGCCGCCGGGGCGCGCGTGATTTGTGTGCCGCTGCAAGAGGACGGATTGATCGACCTGCGACAACTGATGGCTCGGCTCAAACACATGAACTTTCATTCGGTGATGGTCGAAGGGGGCGCCAAAGTCATCACTAGCTTCCTGACGGCTCGGATCGCCGACCAACTATTGCTCTCGATTGCACCCAGATTCGTCGGCGGCCTGCGGGCCGTGAACCCCACTCATGCCTGGGAACAGACTCCAGAAATTGATGATGTCCAGTATCAATTAATGGATGGAGACTTAATCGTTTGGGGGCATCTGAAGTCCAAAGCCGCTCCACGTCGCGCTCAATCCGCGTATGCCCCGATGTCCAACGGGCCGCCCAAATGAGCGGCATCCATTGGAACGAGGACGCACCTCGGGCACTCGCGCTAGACGGCTTGGTGCTTGGGCTGCTGGACATCTCGGCAGAAATAAGTGATCGCGCGGTCGCCATCAAATACCGGGACTTTACACTTTCGTGGTCACGTTACGACTATCGCGGAGAGATTATCGAAGCAGCGACCGTCGACCAGATACTTGAGCTGGCAACCAACGGCGGGCATCGCTGGTGCTTGATCCTTCCGCATGGATTTGTCATCGCAGAGCGCTGGATTCCTGGGCACGGTCCAGCGCCGAACTTTTTTTCGGCGTTGCGAAATTGCGTCGCGCACAGTGAATTCCTGGTGGCCGGGACAATCGCGCTTGACGAAGCATCCTGGTTCGGGTTTGAGAATCGATGTCTCTTTGTCAATCTTTCCGTTTACCAACAGCTATCGGCGCCCCGTTTCGATGCGTGTTGTCCCCGGCCGATCGTGGTACCCAAAGCACGGCCGGTATGGGACCACGATCGCATTTCCGCCTTGCTGCCGACGGGCGACACCGAAGTGCGTCAGCCGGCCCTGGTCGGTTGGAATTTGATTGCCGCGAGCCTCCAACACAAAGTGCCCGTGATCGGCTTCGACGAACCGTTGCGGCGTGGCCTGTTGGATCTATCGGCGACGTGCCCGGCACGAACGCGGGCGATCGCGAAATACTTGGATCAGGGCATTGCGAACTATCGTGGCCACGATGCGGATCACGAACTGGGCGCAGATCAAGCCGCCTTTCTGGACATGATCCAACCCCAGACTCGCGGCGCCCGAAATGGGGCGTTTTTGTGGAATATCGAATCCTACGCCGACATTGAATTGCCCCGCGAGGATTTCAAGTCGCCGGTGAGTTCGCTTTATTGCGTTGCGGCCGGATTCAAGCCCAATCGGATCCTCCACACGCACGGTTGGGACGACGAAACTCGCGTCGTTTTTTTTGATTACAGTCCCAACGCGTTAAAGATTCGCCAATACATGCTCGACCACTGGGATGGCGAAGACTTTCCAGAGTTCGTTCAGGAGCTATTCCGCGTTTTCCCGTATCCGGCAACGTATTATCAACTTTGGGAAGACGCCACGCCCGAGGGACTCGATCCATTGGACGTTCGTCGCCGCTGGCAGTGCGAGTTGGATCGTTGGGGCGGTTCGGGCAAATTTCGCGATCATTGGCGCGCCTATCGTAAACTTCCGCATGTTTTTGTCGAATGCGATATCCTGACGAATCCCGCGCCGCTGCTAGAGCAAATGAGGGCGGAAACCGGCGCGGTCATTTGGTGGAGCAATGCGTTCTTTACCGTTTACGGCAATTGGTTTTTCTCGATAGAAGAACGTCGACAGATGTACGAACGATGGATGGATGCAATCGTCGAAGCCTCTCCTGATCTTTCGCTATTCGGATCGGATTACAACAACATCAACGTGAATTCGGTTCGCGCTGCAGGCTATTGGCACAGCTATCGTTCCGCCGATCGTAATGAACGGATTCCGTGTCCGGTGTTCAAGATCGAGATTAGAATGTAATACGCGGTGCGAAATTATCACTGAAGAGACGAACCTCTCAGTGGCACCGGCATCAACGAGGTGGTTTGTAGTGGTCACAAATGGCAACAGCAAGTTCGTTCGGCATCGAGGCCCGGTGACGTGCGTAGCTGGGATTCCCGGGTCCCATGCCGCCGTGAGTTCAGGGTACGACGGCGCGATTGCGTATTGCGACCTCCAGCGCCCGGAGCATCGAACTGCTTGGGTATCACGATCATCTGGCCAACAAGATCACCGTCAATCGCCAGGGGACGCTGGCGGCTTCTTCATCGTCGGATTACACGGTCTACATTTGGGACTTGATCAAACCGCCGACGACAGCAAGTTTTGCTGGGGCACAGCGACGATGTCGAAGATTTTGTCTTCGTCGACGATTCTACCGGGCGTTTCGGTGTCACGCGATTGGCGAATTCTGGTTTGGAATCTCAAGACCGGAGCGATCTCGCGAGTCATCGAAGGACACGAAAAAGATGTCCTGTCGGTGGTCTATGATTCCGGTCGGATTTACACCTCCGGCGACGATATGACCTTGCGCGTGTGGGATTTGCGAACGGGCGACCTGGTCAAGATGTGGGGGCCGTTCGAGAACGAAACCGATAGCTGCGCGATCGATGCCTTGCACGGCCGCGCAGTGTTAGGATGTGACGACGGTGTGATTCGCGTCTTCGATATCGTGGGTTCGGACATGTTGACCGAAATCGAGGCCCACGGGTCCGGAATCAAGAAAGTGGCCACTTCCCCCGCGAACGGCGACATTCTGTCGGCAGCCTATGACCAGAGAATTCTCGTTTGGGACGCCGCCGATTTTCGCCAAAAGGTATCGTTGGAGCGACGCGCGACAACGTGGGAGCGTTCGTTCAACTGGACGCCGGACGGAACGCGGATCATCGCGGGGACGTTCGACGGAACGATTCTCGTTTGGAACGCGACGACCGGAAGTTGCCTGGATGAGATCGGTGAACGAGGAACCGGCAACGTTTGTCTGAATGATGTTTCGGCGAATTCAAAGGGCGAGTTTGCTACGGTCAGCGACGACGGATTCGTACGCCTCGGCCAACTCGACGGAACTGTTTCCAAGTGGAATGCGCGGGTCGAGCCGGCCTCTGGGCGAATGTTGGCGAACGCCGTGACGATGGACGACGCGTTCGGACTTGTGATTTGTGGCGCCCACGATCAGAAGCTGCATATCTTTCACAAGCACGGGAGTATTCTGGACCAAGAAATCGAGGTCGCGATCGGCGAGGGTCCCATCAACAGCGTGCGTGTCGCCCACCATCCTGGTTACGAAGGCGACGCGCTGGTGGCCTGCTACAGTGGCGCAATCGTGCACGTCAACCGCTACGGCCAAGTCCAAAACACGATTCGCGTTCATGACGGCGCGGTGAAAGCCCTGCGACTGCACCCAACCAAAATGCTGGGGGTCAGTTGCAGCGCGGATGGGGCTTTGTTGTCTTGGGATTTTGACGCCAACTTATTGCAACGATTCCCAGGTCACATGGCGATCGTCGATGATGTCGACATCGACCCCGGTGGCAATCTCATCGCCAGCGTCTCGCGCGACTTCACGATGAAAGTCTATCGGCTCTCCGACGGCCAATTGCTGGATTCCTTTTCGTTAGGCCATCGCTCGCCCAAGGGCGTTTGTTTCTTTGACCCGCAAACCGTGATCGTGACGAATTATTGGGGCGAGTTGTTGCGAGTGGATTTGGCGAGCCGTCACGTTGTGGCACGCCAAATTGCAGAAAATGGTATTAGCGCGGTCGCCCGGAGCGGTCGTGAATTGATCGCCGTGTCTTACGACGGCGTAGCATATTGTGTGCGCCAGACGACTTGTCCGTCCTGAACACTTTGAGAAGTATGCGTCAACGACTGCATCCCAGTCGGTTGATCCGCCCGACAGAGACTTCGCCACTGGTGGTGATGTAGTCGGTTCGAGGTCCGACGGAATGAGGCGTTTTGTCATCTTGGCCGCTCCGCGAACCGGCAGCAATCTGCTGTGCACACTGCTAAACTCGCACCCGCGCATTCTCTGCCATCATGAAGTGTTCAATCCCCGCGGCGTGTTTGCTGCTTTGGATTACCGCGGTCAAGCCCTCGCCATCCAATCGCTGCGCGAACGCGACGACGATCCGTTGGCGTTTCTCGATCGCGTTTGGCAAACTGGAACCGAACAAGATTGCATTGGGTTCAAATGGACGCGTGGTCAAATTGAAGTTGTGCTGAATCGTGTCGTGGCCGACGCCGGGATCGAGAAGATCGTGCTTCGTCGACGCAATCGAATCAAGACGTTTGTTTCGGAAAAGATCGCGCAAGAAACGCAGCAATGGGAGGTCTATTCTCCGCAGGAATTGGCAATGCCTCGCCCCCGCATCCACGTCGACCTTGGACCACTGCACGACCACATTTCGATAAATGAACGCTTCTACGCAAGGTTGGCGTCGGAGTTGTCCGAGAATCGCCAACCGCATCTGGATGTTGTCTACGAATCACTATTCGATTCGGACGTTCAAGCCCAACTGCTTGAGTTTTTGGGGATCGCTCAGGTGTCCTCGCTAAAGCCGGCGAGCGTCAAACAGAATTCTATGGATCTGCGCGACACGATTGCCAACTTCGACGAACTTCGCGATTGCCTTTCCGACTCCCAATTGACAAACGAGCTTCACGATCTTGGTATCTGATGGCGTAGTGCTGATTAAGGTCCTGTGCCGCGTCCAACTGCCATAACACATTGCCAAACTGCCACGACATAATCGCAAGTCGCGCGCCGTTGCGCGCCGTTCATTGTCGCCGGCGTTCATTGTCGCCGGCGTTCGTTCTCGCCGGCGTTTGGCGCGAACAACAACCAACGTGGTCGTCGAGTGATCGTACTGATTGTCGAATCACCCTATCCCCTGCGATGCGCATGCGAAAGCTTTGAGCACACAGCACATGAGCGGAACCGGCACACTTCGTTTCCTGACATCCGGCGCAGCTGGAATCTTCGACCCTCAAAACGTCTCGGCGGCGAAGCGATCGATGATCTTGTTTACAGTCGATTCAGCGTCAATTATAGTCAAGATTCGAAGCAGCTCATTGAGGCCGCGCCGCCTCAATGCCAGTGTCTCGGCCTACAGATTGTCGATTCGATCTTGGCCACTCATCGGCTCTTATCGCGGAACAGATGGCTATGCCGCCTACCCAAACAACGGGCATCAGTGATTTTCGACAACGCAGCCCTCGGTCCAGCATTGACTTGCTAGACCTGTTGTGGCGACGTCGGACGTACGTCATTGCCTGCACACTAGTGGGAATTTTCTTGGGCGCTCTCTACTGTTTCCTGGCGACTCCCATGTACGAATCGACCGCCGAGGTGCTGGTCGTTCAAAAGCGGCCTCAGCCCGTCACGGGGGACGTCCAATACCAGTCCGGCTTTCAAGATTATCTGGCCACGCATTTGGCGATCATCACCAGCCCATTGATTGTCGAGCGCGCGATCAAAACATCGCACTTGGGATCCCTGGCATGCTTCGCGGATATCGAGAATCCCGATGAGCACTTGGTCGACGCGATTATCGATCGACTGAAAGTGGAAGGGGGTTCGCGAGAACTCGGCGAAAGCGCCGATAGCATCATGACGTTGGCTTTTAGGAGCAGCGTTCCCGAAGATTGTCCGATCGTCATTGAAGCCTTACTGGATAGCTACGCGGCATTTCACCACGAAGTGTATTTGGGAATGTCTGATAACTCCGTCAATTTGATCGAGCAAGCTCGCGACTTGCTCAAGAACGATCTGGCGCAGCAAGAGGAGTCCTACAGTTCGTTTCGTCAAAAATCCCCTCTCGTCGCTCGTGGAGAAGAGGAAGTCAATCCGCTTCAAGATCGTTTGACGGCCATCGAACAGCAGCGGTCAGACGTGTTGTTGCAACGCACGGAAATTGAACGTCAGTTGAAGTCACTCGAGCAAGCCAAGCAGGATGGTTGCGACGATCAACAATTGCTGGCGATGGTGTCCGAGATGCGGCAACAAGCGACCACCGCGAACGGTCTGCCCAACGTATCCGCCGCATTGGAAAATGAGTTAATTCAGTTAATCAATGACGAACAGCGGCTATTGGAGAATTACGGCCCCAATCACCCGCACGTCATTATGATCCGAAACCGGATCGCTGCGGCGAGGCGTCTATTTGCCATGCCGACGTCCGCGCACATCGAGGAACCGGAATCGGGCGACGCGCAAGCGACGTTGGCCGACACCGACTCCGTGGCCGTGTACACGCAGTATCTGGAACAGGAACTCAAGCGGCTACAGATTTCCGAGGATCTGTTGACCGACCTTTACAATCGTGAACATGACTCGGCCAAGGAACAGAGCATTTTCCAATTGAAGGACGAGAGCTATCATCGCAGCATTCAACGCACCGAAGCGCTGTACGATCTGGTGATCAATCGCTTGCAAGATGCCAGTCTGGTCAAGGACTACGGCGGCTTTGAAACTCGTGTGATCGCTCCGCCAAAACTTGGCGAGAAGGTCAGTCCAAACCGCCTGGTGCTCCTACCCATCGCCGCCTTGGCCGGCATGTTGCTGGGTGGGATGCTGGCCTTGGTGGTCGAATTGCGAGATGACAGCTTCCAATCCTGCGAACAGATTCAACAGCAACTAGGTCTGCCGGTCGTGGGTCAGATCCCTTTCTTCACCCCTTCATCAAACTCATTACGAAAGCGCCCGGTCGGGAGAGGTCGCACTCGACCCGATGCTTTGTTCGTTTTATGAACCGCGGTCCATCCCGGCGGAATCTTACCGCCAGCTTCGCACGGCACTCCAATTCAATCGTATCGATGCAGTGCCGCGGGTGATTCTGGTCGCCGGGTTGAGCGCTGACGATGGGGCCAGCACCGTTGCCGCCAACCTCGCCATTAGTGTTGCGCTCATCGGAAAACGCGTGTTGTTGATTGACGCCAATCTGTGTCAACCGCGTCAACAACAGTTGTTTGGCATCTCCCACGCGGATACGGGTTTGGCCGCGATGGTCACCTCGGACCGGGAACCGAATGATGTCATTGTTCAAACGGCCGTGGAGAATCTGTGGCTATTGCCTGCAGGTTCTGTTCCGACGAGTCCACGCGAACTGTTTACGTCTCCTCGATTTGGTGAACTCCTCCATCTGGTTCGGGATTCGTACGACCATGTTTTCATCGACACCGAGCCGTTGTTATCAGCTACGGATCCGAGAGTTATCGCCCCTCAAACAGACGGCGTCGTTCTTACGCTGAAGCCGACTCGGGACAGTCGGCGGAGGTCGAAGCAAGCGATCGCCGTCTTGGATCGACTTCCATGTGAACATACTGGGCATTGTCGTCAACCGCTTGAGCGGCGTGCTGTTGAAACAGCAGTATCAGATGCGACGGTATGAACCCGCCCCGAATTCAAGCGGCGTGTCCACGTCGTCGCGCACGGAGCAAGCCATTCGTTAATTGGCCGACCACGCCGACATCCGAGCCCAGGGTACTGAGGACTACTCCGTGACGTTGACGAATTCAAGTTCTGCGCTCGGCAAGAATCAAGATCAACATACTGATTTTGGTTCACGGTCGCATGAAGCAACGCCGCTCGAAATCGCGCCACACCGCGCCGATAAGCCGTTTGTTTCGCCGATTGCTCGCAAAGTCAAGCGTGCCCTTGATTTGTCGTTGGCAGCGATTTTGGGTTTGCTCCTGTTGCCCGTTTTTCTGTTGATCGCGGCCGCCATCAAATGCGTTTCGCGCGGGCCGATCTTGTATGGCCAGGTTCGCATCGGTTTTGATGGAAAGCCCTTTCGAATGTGGAAATTCCGGACGATGGTCGAGGATGCCGAACGCCGATTGGACGAACACCTGATGGACAATCCGGAACTGTTCGAGGAATGGAACGCCGCCTTTAAAATGAGCGATGATCCTCGCATCATCCCTTGGCTCGGACGGTTTTTGCGTCGAAACAGCTTGGACGAACTGCCTCAACTCTGGAACGTGCTGCTGGGCGAAATGAGTCTCGTCGGCCCTCGGCCGCTTCCACAGTATCACTTTGACCAATTTGACGATGAATTTCGGCAACTGCGAAGCACGATGTCGCCTGGCATCACAGGGCAATGGCAAGTTTGCAGCCGAAACGATGGCAGCACAGATAAGTTTCAACGGTGGGACACTTACTACGTTCGCAATTGGTCGATTTGGCTCGATCTTCAAATCCTTTTGCGGACCCCGCTCGTTTTGATTTCAGGAAAATGAATGGGATCAGAGCCCCGGCCAAGCGCACCGGTAGGCGTTCACGGGTTACCAATGCGTTGCCCACATTTTTAGGGGGTCGGGCACATCCGCCTGGGGCGGATTGAGCCAAACCCCGGCTCGTGAACTGTTGCAGCGCACGGGTCCAGCTTCGTCGGCCAGATTCCATTCACGAGTCTTTTGAATGCGTCCCGATGCCTGATCCACGACAACTAAGGCTGCTGGTCATCACAATGATGTACGAGCCGGACTGCGTGGGCATCGCCGCGATCGCAAGTGACATGTGCCAGACGCTCGCCAAACGAGGACACGAAATTACGGTCTATACGACTTATCCTTATTACCCGGAATGGAAGCTAAAAACGAAACCAAATCGGTGGCGAGTTCGACAAGAAACCCTAGGCAAAGTACGAGTTCGTCGGCACCGAATATTCGTGCCCGCGAGCCCTTCACGCCTGATCCCGCGTTTAATTCACGAACTGTCTTTTCCGCTCAGCTTATTGCAAAGCCTCATGCATGGAAAGCGGTATGACGCCGTCATGGTTTTTTGTCCGCTGATTGGCGGGATGGCCTTTGCCGCTTTGCGAAAAATCATTTTTCGCGACCCGCTGTGGGTAAATATCCAGGATATTCCCGTCCAAGCGGCGGCGGCCAGCGGGATCATTCAATCAGGTCTGCTGGCGCGGTTGGCGTCGGCGGTGCAACGGTTCGTGCTGAACCGTGCCGACGCTTGGAGCAGCATTTCACCCGATATGCTTCGGCAGTTGGAGACGATCAAACGCAGCAGCCTGCCGATCCATCATTGTCCCAACTGGCTGACCCAAGCACTGCACGAGCAAATCCAGCGACTGCCCAGCAAGGTAGGGCGGGCCGTTCAGCAGCCGACCAAGCTGCTGTATTGTGGAACCATCGGCAAGAAGCAAGGACTCTTGCAATTCTGCCAACGACTAAGCCGTTGCCCCGGAGATTTTCTGTTTGATATTCGCGGGGAGGGAGGAGAAGCGGCTTCGGTACGGCGGTGGGTCGAATCCAGCGGCGACGCGCGGTTTCAATTCGACACTTTGTTGCCGCT
This sequence comes from uncultured Planctomycetaceae bacterium, assembly GCA_963803365.1. Taxonomy (GTDB): domain Bacteria; phylum Planctomycetota; class Planctomycetia; order Pirellulales; family Pirellulaceae; genus JANMEB01. The sequence goes on along the minus strand of CAWDMH010000012.1, from coordinate 65,871 downwards.
GTCGGAGTTCGTGCAGGCCATTCACGAGGCCGACTGGTTTGTGATCCCAGAAAAATCGAGCGGCGGCGGCGCCTTCTTCCCCAGCAAACTTATGCCGTCGATGTGCATCGGGACGCCCATCCTGGCCGTCTCGGATCATCACGGACCACTCCATCGCGAAGTTGTCGAAAACGGTGTGGGGATCGTCGTTCCCTGGTCCGACGTCGAGGACCTGGCCAATGCATTGCGCAGCCTTTCAACGCTCGCCGAAAAGATTCGCAGATTTGCAAGCGAGCTGTCTCCGTCGCGCTCGAGACTACGACGGCGAGGCTGCCATTGACAGACTCGAAGCATTATTGCGAGAACATGCTTCCAGAGGCGGCGCCCAAGCCTCTACGTCATTCCTTCGTCGGCGGCCCAACCGTCAAGTCCCCACTGCCTGAGTAAGTTGGCGACCATGAGCGAATTGGACGGACAGCCAGGGTCTGGTACCGATGACCGCCCGGAACAGCGGACACGCGTAATTTACGTAACTCCAGACTGTACCGATAGTGCAGTACAAAAGCGCGTGGCTGGATTCCTCGATTCCGGTATCGAGCTGAGCAGTTTTAGCTTTCGTCGCCGTCGATACAACGTGAACTTTATTCCCGACTGGCCCAACGTCGAACTGGGCATGACCACCGAGCGGCGCTTGGCGACGCGAGTCTGGGTGTTCCTGCGAGCGCTGGGGTGATTCGCCGCCACAGGCGCACCTGGCAGACGGCGTCTTTGCTGTACGCGCGTAGTCTCGATCTGGCCGTGTTGACTCTGATTGGCAAACAGCTGACGCGATGCACCGCGCCGCTGGTGTACGAGATATTGGACATTCATCCGGCACTGACGCGGCAGGGTCTGCGTAGTCGTTTGCTGCGATGGTTGGAGAGACGTGTTCTGCGGCGTTGTCGGCTGCTGGTCGTCAGTTCCCCCGCATTCATCGAGAACTACTTTCGTCCAAGGCAACGGTTTTCCGGACAGTCATTCCTGCTCGAAAACAAATGGCCGCAAGCTCAGATGGCTCGATTGCCGACGAAACTTCCATGCGAACTGGACGATCTGGGTCCGCGATGGACCATTGGTTGGTTTGGCAATATTCGCTGTCCGGAAAGTCTGCACATCTTGACCGAAGTTGCGGATCGACTTTCTGATCGCGTGACGATCTACCTGCGCGGCTGTGTGACTCTGATCGGGAAAGAGACACTCATGAACGCGATTCGCCATCGCCAAAACATGATCTTTGAAGGCGAATACCTTGCTCCCGACGATTTGCCGGACATCTACTCTCGGGTCCATTTCAATTGGTGCATCGACCTGTGCGACGGCGACAACTCTCGATGGTTGTTGCCTAACCGCTTGTATGAAGGCGGGTATTTCGGCATCCCGGCGCTGGCGGTTTCGGATCACGAAACGGGTCGCGTTGTCCGCCAGCGTCATTTGGGTGTTTCGCTTGACAATCCATTAACCGAAAGCCTTTGTGATATGCTCTTGAAGATGTCGTGCGACCAGTACGTACAAATGCGGTATGGTATCGAGTCGCTTCCCAAATCGCAGTTTGTGGATACGGGCGATATGGTACGGTTGGTGGCGATGGCGGTTCCAACAGCGTAGGTCCGCAGCAATGCGCTCGGCGATCACACGGGTCGCCGGCGTGGAGCAGATAAGACGATTGAAGACTATTCGCGCCACGTGAATTATCGAAAACAACTAACTTCGATCTGCTTGGCGGTGGCGTTTCTGGCCGGCGTCGCGTACGACACTTTGTTCATCATCCCCCACGAAGGACTGCGGGCTATCGTGGCCGTCACGGTGCTTGCATCGCTGGCAGTGGCGTTCTTGTTGGAAGAATATCCGCCTCATGTCATTCAACCGGTGATCGTGGCCACGATTCCATTGCATTTGTTTTCGATGATTTCGCTCGGATTTTGTGTTAGCTTTCATGGCGACTCCCGGCTCGGTGAAATGGTTGCTTACACCTTGGTTGCGTATGCAACGTACGTACTGGTGCCGGTCTGGCTGTTGTTGGACCGGCGACTGTTCGACGTCTTTGTCAAAGTGGTGGCCGTCGCTTGCACTTGTTGGCGATACCGTCGTATGTCGGCACGCTTGGGTATCGATTCGATCGGCGGCATTCCGCTGAGTAACAAGTATGCGTATTCCAGCTTCTCCGGCATTATTGCCAGCGGCGGCATATTCGAGCACGCGGAAGGACTGGCCCTGCAAATGGCGGTGGGGGTTTTCTGTTGTTTTTATGCGCTGCGAAAGTCCGGCAATTGGTTCTACGGGCTTTGTTTGGTGATGGTGTCGGCCGGGCTAGTCGTCTCTCAAGGGCGCGGCGCATTCTGGGCGTCTTGATCGCCGCCGCTTTCGGTGTTCTCCCAGAGTTGTTCCGTCGATCGGTTCCGCTGTTTCTTGGCGGTCTCGCACTGTGCATCGTATTTCCATTTTTGATATGGCCGCAAATCGCCGGTATTCCCGGCGTAGCCAGTTATCTGCGGATGGAACGCGGTCTCTCGGGACGTGATGTCGCATGGCAGTATGCGTTTTCATTGATCGAAGAACAGCCGTGGACGGGCCACGGTTTCGGCTCATCCGGCGAATTGTCCGCCGCCGGCCGGAAACTGTTGCGAACGAGCGGATACAGCGGTGCCGGAACAACATTTCACAACACGTTTATTACCAAGGCCGTCGAGGAAGGGCTGATTGTCGTCTTCTTTTATGCGCTGTTATACGTTGTCCCGCTGATTCGCATTTGCAAGGCGACGCCGTATCCGCGCGAACAGCAGTTGGTCCGCAGCGTCCTGGTGCTGACGCTCACGGCGTCACTTTTTCGCGACTATAATATCGGCGGAGTACGTTCGACGTCGATGATGGTTGCCGTATTTCTGGGTCTGGCCAACTTGTGGCCATTGGCCGACGATGTTGATTCGATGTCGGAGGCCGACGCCGACGATCAGGCGTCCTCGGCCGAAGTGGCGGATGCAGCAGATCCTCCCGAAAGCTAGTTTATTCGCCAACGTGGAAGTTGAGTTTTCGTCTTGACCACCAGCCGCCGTCTCCAACTCGCCAGCAAACAACTCGCCCCCGTTTGTGAGACCGGGCAAGAGCGTCCCCCCATTCGAACCGCCTGTGCTCAATTGATCAAGGAACTGGTGTGGGCGGCCGTTCGAGTTCGACCCACCAAGAAGCCGATTTGCATCTACGCATCGCGGCGCAGCGGGAGTACGCTACTGATGCAAACGATCGGCGCCAATCGTGGCGTGATGTTCAGCGATCAACCGTTCGGACTGTACTCGATCAGTTCGGCCAACATTAACCGCCTGCCCATCTTTGCATACAGTCAAATCGCCTGTCCCGACGCCGATGAAGCCGCCATTTTGCATCGGTACTTCCAACGGCTAATCGAAGGCCGGATCCGAGCCAACTCGCCGTGGAAGTTCTGGAGCCGCGGCTTCCATTTCTTCAACGACCGCATCTGTCTCAAGATCACGGATGCCAAGGCCCTCATCGATTGGGTCGATCAACGATTCGACGTCCACACGTTGGTTCTGACTCGGCACCCCATCGCTCAGCTTCTCTCCGTCGCCGAAAACGGATGGCTGATGACCGGCAAGGGGTTGCTCAAGAACGCGGCGTTTGTCGGGCAATGGTTGACGGACGATCTCGAAGCCATGTGTTGGGACCTGTACCGGACTGGAAGCGAACTGGAATGGCGAACCGTCGATTGGGCGTTGGAAAACCGGGTTCCCCTGGCGCTGTTGCCAGATCGACCCGATTGGCTGTTCGTGAGTTATGAGGACTTGATCTTGCACGGTCCGGCCGTCATCGATGACTTGTGCGAAAGACTTCGCCTCGACAACCCACGGGCGATGACCCAGCAACTCGAGCGGCCCTCCCGATCCGTCACGCCAGCGAGCAGTTCCGACATGCAACGAGCGATTGGTCGGCGCGACCCGGGCCAATTCTTGGATGGGTGGCAAGCCAGGATCGGCCCCGACGAACTGTCGGCATGCTTTCGTGTCTTGGACCGGTTCGGCATCGACTTGTACCGCCCCGACACCAGTCTTCCCGACCACGGTCGCTTAGGCCGCGAAGGATTTGCCGACCGCGCGGACACCCGACGGAAACCGTAAAGCGAACGAAGGCGACCTGATGACAGTCGGAACCAGGCCAACAAAACGGCGAAACCTTCCTCGCTTGGCGATCATCGGCTGCGGGGCCGCGGCTCAAGAATTCTGTCTGCCCGCACTTGCGAGATTTCCCAACTACCGAAGCTCGATCGTCGCCGTTGATTGCAGCGTATCCCGCGCTGAATCGGTGGCGAACCAGTATGGGCTCCAACACCGCTGTGCGGACTATCAGAGCCTGCCCATTGAAGTGGATGCCGCAATTGTGACCACACCACATCACTTGCACGCCGAGCAAGCGATTCACTTCTTGCGTCAGGGCAAACCTGTCTTCGTGGAAAAACCACTGGGTGTTTCCGCGGCCGAGGTGACGCAGATGATCGCTGCCGCACAGGCTGGCGCACTACTACGCTGATGGTCAACAATTGCCGCCGCTTGTTTCCGGCTTATCGCCAAATTCATGATCTGCTTCGCTCCGGTGAATTCGGCACGGTAACGGGAGTCGAAATCCGCGACGGCAGCCCGTTCGACTGGAATAGCGTGTCGGATTTCTATTTGCGGGATCCCCAGCGTGCCAAGGGCGTGTTCTTGGACCGAGGCGCCCATACCGTAGATATCGTCTGCTGGTGGTTGTCCGGTCGGCCTCGCGTCGTGGAATCGTACTCCGACGCGATGGGGGGCGCGGAGGGCTTGATGAAAGTTCGGTTGGCTTTGGATAAAGCAACGATTCGATTAACGTTTAGCCGCTTCTATAAGCTAGAAAATACGTACATGATCGAGTGTGAAAAGGCGTCGATTGTGGGCCGTTTGTTCAATGCGTCGAAGTTTGCGATTGTCCGCAACGGCCGGCGGCAACCGGTTGTCGCCGGCCAACCCGCCGCTTTACCGCCAATACGCATGGCAACTCTTGGAGAATTTCATCGACGTTGTCCAGCAAGACTCGCCGCCACTGTTCACGGCCGAGGACGTGGCTCCGTCGATTGGGGTGATCGACGACGCCTATCGCCAAGCCACGCCGTTGGCGCTGCCGTGGTTTGAGGACGATCCCAACATTGCGATCTTGAAAAGCCGGCCAACAAGCAACCAACCATGAATCGAATAGAACCTGGTCGGATACGGACACATGCCTAGGACACTGGTCACAGGCGCGGCAGGCTTTGTCGGCGCGTGGGTCGTCGAGACCTTCCAACTCTGCGGTCTACCAGTCCGCGCGGCGTTCGGCAGTGGAACGGCGCCGTTCGATTGGCTCGGCGACCGTCTGAAATCGTTGCTTGCGACGTGCTGTCCATCCCCCAATTGCGCGATGCAATGAAAGGATGCGATGCGGTAGTGCATTGCGCCGTCGGGAACGATACGGTGACAATTGTCGGAACGCGGAATGTTTTGTCCGTGGCGCACGAGTTGAATCTGCGTCGTGTGATCCACCTCAGTTCGGTGGCGGTTTATGGCAGTACGGCAGGAGTCTTCGACGAGACTTGTCCGCATTCGCCGCGCGGAAATGCGTATGCCAAACGCAAAGTTGCCGCCGAACGGATTTGTGAGGAGTTCATCGATCTCGGCACGCCGGTCGTGATCCTGCGACCCACAATCATTTATGGCCCCTTTAGCTATGCGTGGACAGTAAGCTTTGCGAATCGAATTTGGTCGGGTCGCTGGGGAACGTTCGGCCGGTCCGGAGAAGGAATCTGCAATCTGGTTTATGTGACGGATGTGGTGCAGGCGATCTATCGGGCGCTTCACGAGGAAGCCGCCGTCGGTGAAACGTTCAACATCAACGGCGAAGAGATCATTAGTTGGAATGCTTATTTTCAGCGGTTTAATGAAGCACTCGGTCGACAATCGCTGCCGACTCTAAACACGTGGCCAGTGGTCATTCGCAGCCGCCTGTTGTCTCCGGTGCGCGCCGTAGGACGGTTCGCGCTGAATCGCTTTCACGGCACGTTGATGAACCTGCATACCAAGAGCGCGCTTATCGCACGATACATGAAAATTACAGAATATTCGCTAAAACTGACCCCCACTCTGGACCAGCTGAAGCTATACGGATTGCGAGTCGAATACTCCATCGATAAAGCGCGCCAACGGATCCAGTATGCGCCTCAAGTAAACGTGTCCCAAGGACTGGATCTTACCGTCGCATGGTTACGGCATCACGAGCTGTTATTCTGACCGCCCTCCAACGGGCATTTTGAGATTCCCAAAGCGGTTTCGCATCTCTTGGAGCCGGCTGTTTTCGTAACAATTCAGCTCAAATGCTCACTTTCGCAAGTCAAGTCTAGATCTTGAAACTGCTTCTAAAACAACTCGGCAACCGTCCAAGAATCACCTCGGGCCTCTTGTGTTGTTGCTGTTTGAACAGCTCCCGTTGTTTCAATCTCCTTATTATCCTTGTCGAGAGTGATTAACTCGGTAATCTCTGTCGTAAACACCGCACATTGCCCATCAGATTCATCCACGGGCCAAACGACAAAAAAGCAACATGAACTGACCTAAAATCACCGGCTTTTGCGTTGAACGTTTGTCCATCATTGGTTACTTTTCCAGCCTGATTTGTAAGTTCTACGAGCCCGATCTCATCAGGAGTTACGTCATTCCATCCTAATCCCAGGAAGTTGTCTAAGCCGCAAACGCCTCGCCAATGCACAAGACGGAATTCCCTTCATCGAGAATATTCCCATTTTGAAGTTCATAAGCGATATTGAATCAAGTGATCGACGAGCGGCAAATGATCTTCGTGTTCATCAAGCCGATCATCCTCCGGGACGACAAGTTCAAGGACTTGCGGTTCCTGTCAGAGCAGGATCGCGGGCAAGCTTGCATTCCCTGTGAGTTTCCCCAAAGTCAGCCGGTGTTGATTCGCTAGATCCGACAATTGCCTAGGACGTTCGCCGCAGTCGTCGAACCCAAATCGTTATGTGTGTATTCGAACATGGCCGGCACTCTCGCAAGTAAAGTCAGTCTCATCGAGCGTTGGGCCGCCGAACTCATCGGCCACTATCCCGACTTCGCGCCTGATCCGACCCACCTAGCTCAATACTCGCCTACCCGGTTTGTGGAATTCTGCAAGGACGAAAAGATCGCCGACGAGGCTCAATTTACCACAGTCTTGCAGCCGCGATCGACATCCAGTGGCGCGATGAGGTTAAGTCGCTCATTCCATCCGTGGCATTCCTCGACGCGATCCCGATTTCGTTTGCAAGACAATATTCGTTAATGGGATTTGAGAGCGGAACCGAGCAGTTGTTGTTGGCGGCAGGTTCGCTCGATGGCTTGCGCAAGTTGAAATGACAAAACGTTTCCTCAAGGCGGAAACCGTCACGCTGTTTCTCTGTCCCACCGAAGTCATTCAAAATGCGATTGATGAATCCTACCAACGGCGTCAGAGCAAGACCGAACGAACGATCTCGGCGTTAGAAACCACGGCGGGCAATGCCGTCGAATTCATCGGTCAATTGCGGCGGCCAGATCTCTTGGACGACCGAGACGATTCACCGCTAGTCAAGTTGGTCGATTCGATCTTATTCGACGCGGCGCAAACCCGCGTCTCAGATATTCATGTCCAGCCGTATGAGGATCGTTGCCTCGTTCGATTTCGCATCGACGGCGTGCTGTTCGATCAGCATGTCCTGCCCCGACAGCCACAGGACGAACTGCTCAGTCGCATCAAGATCATCGGCAATATGAACATTGCCGAAAAGAGGCTCCCCCAAGACGGCCGGGCGTCGGTGCGAATCGGCAATCGCTTGATCGACCTGCGGATCGCATCGCTCCCTACCAGTTTTGGTGAGCGAATCGTCATTCGACTCTTGACAAGGGGGCACGGCTCCTTACGCTCGACGACCTCGGAATGAACTCGCAGTTACTTGGGTCTTTCGATCGTCTAATTCGCGTTGAGCACGGTTTGATTCTGGTTACCGGGCCGACCGGGGCTGGCAAGAGCACCACCCTCTATGCGGCGCTGCAGCGGATTAACTCGAAAGATAGGAATGTGCTGACTCTGGAAGACCCGATCGAATACCAGCTCGATGGGATCAGTCAGACCCAGATCAATGAGAAAAAAGGGCTGACGTTTGCCAATGGCCTGAGAAACGTCCTTCGTCAAGACCCTGATATCATCATGGTCGGCGAAATTCGCGACGTCGACACCGCTGAGATGGCGATTCAATCGGCTCTAACCGGGCACTTGGTTTTTTCAACGCTCCACACCAACGACGCGCCGACCGCCGTAACGCGACTTTTGGACTTGGACGTCGAGCCGTATTTGGTGGCAAGCAGCGTCGTCGGTGTATTGGCGCAGCGCGCTTGTTCGGCGGATCTGCAAACACTGCCGAACGCCGGGGCCGCCGATCAACAGTGTCGTTGATACAAACTTGCTTCCCGAATCTATCGATCGAGACTCGCCCACATTTACAGGCGCCGGTTGCAAGCAATGTCGGCAAACGGGATATCACGGACGACTTGGGATTTTTGAGCTAATGACCGTGGGTGATGAGATCCGGAGCCTGATTCAGCGTCGCGCGAATGCTTCTGAGATCCGCGAGTTGGCGGTGCGTTTTGGCATGATTCCTCTCATTCAAGACGGCGTCCAACAAGTTGTTGCCGGTCGAACGACGTTTGAGGAAGTCAGTCGAGTCGCGTCGGAGCATTGAGGATGTTTGCAACCCCGATTGAAGCCGCCCGCGACATCCACAATTCACACCGGTCGCAGGCAGGGCGCCTATTTGCCCATCTCGAATGGCCGGCAATCGTTTCGTCGGTCGAAAGCACAATCAGATGCGCCGACAATCATTGATGCGATGAACGAGGCAGCTCTTCGATTTGATCAGGCTGCAGGATTGGAACGTCGCGAAAATAATCCATTGTTCCATCATCCGGCTCCTTGAATGGAGTTTCGATGATTTCGAATCGACCATTCTCGTCTTGCCTGGATCCACCCAGTGTTGACGTCGGCAGGTAGTTGGTTCGGTCGAGAGCCGATAGCGATTTCGCCCAGTCGACCCATGCGGCTCGATGATCGATCAAGATCAGGTCGTTGATCATCGGTTCGAGCGACACCACGGGCTCTCCATTTCGTACTCTCGCCCGAAGGAGATTCCCCAAGTATTCGGGATTCGTCGGATCCAGAGAGTAGGCAGTCTCATAATAGGTGATGGCTTCATCCAATCGACCCACCGACTCCATTACCAAGCCGAGATTGTTCTGTGGTTCCGGGCGATTCGGCATAAGGGTGGCCGCCTCTTGGAACTCCCAACTGGCTAAATAGAATTTCTTCTGATCGAAATAGATTCGCCCAAGCGCGATTCTCGCCGGGCCGAATCGGGGGTCCAAGACGAGAACTTCCCGCAACATCTCTTCGGCTCGATCGAATTGGCAGGCATCGAGCTTTGCAATTGCTTTGTCAAACTTCCGCTGCGCCTGTGCCAAGTCGGCGCCTCCGGCGTGAATTGTCTCCGATGTAGCCCGCCGCCATTGAAAATGCGCACACCCCGAGATCCAGATCGTCGACGCGATGCAACAGAGCCAGAATGGGCGCATTTGCCGGTGTTTCCTTGAGACTTTGTGAAGCCTTTTAGGAAATCGAACGCGTTTTGGTCAATCCAAACCGTGCTGCACAATGGTTTTTGACCGGTGCGCTCGGCGACATAGTTCGTTCGCGGTGAGATGTAGTCCCGGGAGCGGATTAGGCGGCCAAAAGTTCGCGGACGGCTCGCTTGGCTTTGTAGCGGCGGCGGCCGTCGCGGCACCGGCGAGCGTCGATCTCGTGCGGCTTGCCCGGCAACCGCGTAGAACAGCCGGCCAAAATTCTTCACCAGCTCGCACCAGATTTCGCCGCTAATCTCCAGCCGCCCAAAGATCGGCTGAACCTTCGACGGCGTCCGGCCACGCTTGTCGGACCAGACCTGTCACGCCGTCCACTCCAGCAGCGAAATGTACGCCGCCGTGGGCATCGGCAGGAAGCCCTTGTCGCTGCAGCGACCACCGCCGCGGTGGCAACATAGTTCTGTCTTGTCACGCCGCTCGTAAATCTCCAGTGGTGCCAAGTAACCGTCGGGTGACGTAATCGTCCCGTCTCGCGAAGTCTTCGAACTTGCACCCGATCCGGCGCTGTGCGAGGGTCTCACCGTGCTGTGCGAGGGTCTCACCGTGCTGTGCGCGGGTCTCCCGACCCCGCACCACCATATCGCCGAGGTGAGGAGACCTGCGCCGAGCAAGAGAACTTGCACCCGATCCGGCGTGCTGTGCGCGGGTCTCGCCGCGCTGTGCGCGAGTCTCCCGACCCCGCACCACCATATCGACGAGGTCAGGAGACCTGCGCCGAGCAAGAGAGCCCGATCCGACTCTTTTCTGTCCCATTACCACAGATTTCAGCGTCTGAATCCGCTTTTGGATCGAAGTGAACGCGCTCTCGTTCAGCGTCTGGCTCATCGCCGCTCGGATCGGGTTCAGATCGACGTAGGCCGCACATGGTCCGGCGCCCAGGCACAAGCATACCTGATGTCTTTCATTGAAACCGCAAAGCAACGACTTCTCGAACCGTTCGACTGGCTCCGCACAGCCCTCACCGCAACAACCCCACCGATCCTAACCCCACCGATCCTCGCGGACCTGCGGTAATGAAATTACGGTGCATTTAATGAGCTGCGTCCGCTGTGTCCCCTTTGGCTTTCCCTTTCTCGATTTCGCAAACAACACGGAAGCCAACATCCATTCCCCCTGGAACAAGACGCCCGACTTGATTGCGAAACGCACTTCTACATCGGTTGCTTGCGAAATTACAACTGCCACCACGAATAACGTGCGAGGGCCGGTAAACACCGTCCTGCAAATCCTCTGCACCAATCGGGTCTTTGTCTGGAGAATGTAAATAATAATCGGCGTCAAATACGTCTTGACAAAACTCAGACACATTGCCGTGCATATCGAAAACGCCAAGCGCATTTGGCCGGAAACTGCCCACGGGCGCAACCCATTCAAATCCATCGTTCCACTTGTCAGTATATGCGGCCGATTTTGCTGCCATGTTCAAGCCTGACTCATCAAGTGTGTTGGCATACAATTTGGCCTGGGACAAATCGTCACCAAACGAAAAGGCGGTAGTTGTCCCGGCACGGCACGCAAACTCCCACTCCGCTTCCGTCGGCAATCTAAACGTCGCGTTTTGCTTTTTGCTTAGCCATTCACAAAACTTGACGGCATCCGCATGGCCGACATTGACAACAGGCATGTTATCATTGACGTCTCGACCGACTTTGTCCCAAGAATATTCTCGAGACTGTTTCCAAATGCCTTGATCACGATCCCAGCCCCACATTGGTTCTCCTGCCAGCTCGCCTTGCGTTACATATCCTGTTTCATCGACAAATTGCGCAAACTGGTTCATTGTCACTTCATACTTGCAAATCCAAAAGGGCTTAGAAATCGTCACGTCATGTTGAGGAAACTCCTTGCGTACAGATCGTTGGACCCAAGGCTGTCCACCAGGGAAAAACATGCTCGCAACGGATTCGGGTGTTCCAGAAGATCCCATTAGAAATCGGCCCGCCGGAACAAACACAAATTGAATGTTAGAAAGCTTTTTTTCAGTTTGTCCACCTTGACTAATGTTGGCCGCGCGCATCTGAATATTCCGGACCGCTTCCTCATCGAGGGCTTCTCTTGCATCCATAAACCCGTCTTGTGCAAATGCCCGGCCCATTGCAACTACCAAGATGAAAGGCGCTACCATCGCACAAAAGCTGAATTTAGACATCGCCAAACCTCTCATACTTCACCAACATAATTCTTTTTAAATGCTCGGTTACTCATTGTAGATTAGTTTTGTGGTCACAATCAAACCCGCAGATTGCCTCTTTCATGCATTTGGGAATAGCGAGTGCAATTTGATCTGCTTCGGTAGTTGGATCGAAACCTTCCTCTGGTTCGTGACCCTCAGCGGCAATCCAATGACATTTGTACCAGTATTCCCAAGGTCGAGACCATTTTATCCATACTTGTTGGCGATATGGCAAGCCACAATAACCACTTCTCCATTCCCAGCAGGACTCCCACCTACAACAATCTGCCTTTACTTTGATAAAAATCATGACGCGTGATTCGAGGTGGAGTTGTTTAAGTATTTCTACAAGTTTAGTTTCCACACCGGTGTGTACTCCCCATTCAATCACTTGTAGTATCCCCTCACAAAGCTCGCCTGGCTTATAAAGCGCGTAGATCAGCGTAAGCAACTTCATGCGCGCTGAGAGCGTTTCAGCAAAATCTTCGCGACCCCAAGGTCCTGCCCCATGATTGGGATCGTCAAAAGCGACGTCAACGACGACATGATTGGAGGAACCTAATTGATGACAATTGCCTTTGCAGGGGCTCTTACCGGAAGGGTCAGTGCGCGACAATGAAAAATACTGCAGATATTGACTTGGACCGTCCACGTAACCTACAGGATCTCGTCCCATAAATCTCCCCAAAACCGGCTCATACCACCTTGCCCTGAAATAGAACATCATGCTGGTGTCGTCCCATTCTCTTCCGGTGTAGGTGTAGCGGTTGGCGTTGGTCGACCAGGCGCGGGAGGTGCCGCTGGCGGTCAGGACGTCCATCTTCCCATAGGCTGTGTAGGCGTAGCGCTCGATCACTTCGCCGTCGAAGTTGGTCAGGGCGATCGTGCTGAATTGCTGGTTGTGGTGGTAATAGCGAAGACTACTGCTGCCGGTCTGCCGCAGAATCGGCTCGTCGATGTAGTCCCCCCAGACGTAGCGGTAAAGCGGCGTCGAGGTCGGCGAGGAGCCGCTGCTGTAGTCGGCGATCACCTGCTGGCCGGCCGAGACATAGACGACCGTCGCGGAACTCTCGGTGCGGGAGACCCGCCGTCCCAGGGCATCATATGCGTAGGTCACATCGGGCGTACTGTCGCCGGTGTTGTCGACCCCGGTGAGCCGGTTGTCGAAGTCCCAGAAGAGCTCCCGCGCCGGAGAGGCGATATTGGTCGGAATGTCGGTGATGTTCCCCTTCACGTCGTGGACGATCGTGTGGTTGGGGGAACTGCCGGCGGTGAGAATCTCGTGCGCCCCGCCGTGCGTGCGGCTTTGAGACGTCCCAAAGTCCGACCAGGAACTCCAGTCGCCCACCGCCGTCAGCGTCCAGGTTTGCGGACTGCCGACGCTGGAGCGCTTGTAATAGGTCAAGCGGTCTTCGTCGTCGTAGCCGTCGGGATCGCTGCCGAGGGTGGTATCGAAACTGTAGCCGGAGATCTGTCCGGAGATCGTCTCCTTGGTCTTGTTCTTGTTGCCGTCCCAGGTGTAGGAATACGTGCCGACTTTCTGGGCCGTCGAAAGCCCGCCGGGATGGGTGAAAGAGATCGAATCCAGAAAGTTGTCTTTGCTGCCGCCGCTGGAGCGATAGGCGTAGGTCGCCGTCACGCCGTTTCGGTAGGCACTGGTCGAGAGCCGTCCCCCGGCGTCGTAGGTGCGAGTATCCTCGGTGTTAAAGCGAACCACCCGAGGTCTGCTTGTACTTGGTTTGGTAAAGCTGGCCGCGGTCGGTGTAGGTCCGCTCGACCACCGCTCCGTTGGGGTAGGTGATCTGGTAGGGGTTTCCGCGAGCGTCGTACGTACGCCCCACGGTGTAGGTCTGGCTGGCGATCGTCGAGCGATTCATCCTCCAGACGCCCGTTGTTATCTCCGTAGGCCATGGTGACCGTGTTGCTGTAGCGGCCGCTAACGCCCGTGAGCATCCGCGAGGAGCGATCGAACGTGAACGTGTCGCTGTCGGCGATCGTCCCGCTGGGGCTGTTGGCTTTGGTCCGGTAGTCGCGCTGGGTCATCCGTCCGGCCAGATCGTAGTTGTAGGTAACCGTATCGCCGTTCTGATCCGTCTTCAATTGTAATCTCCCGGCCGGATCGTAGGCAAATTCGACGATCCCGTAGCTGGAATCGCCCGGGTCAAAACCACTTGCTCAAGATGCCTGCCCTGATTACGACGGACACCTTCTGGACGGAGCGTACCCGAACCCGTGGACTCGTTTGGTCATAACCAGGGAAGCACCGGCAGAATGTGTGGAGGATATGGTGTGTCCCCGTTGGCTCGCGGTTCCCTTATCCAAACGTGCGCTTCTATGCCAAACACCCAAAGTAGGAGCCCAGTGCGGTAGTGCCGCACGCTGGGATCTGTGCGGGGGCCACCCGGCAACGGGTGGTCCTACCGCGACCCTTAAACTTAGCACTTGGACTGTCCGGCATTTCGGCGCCACCTCCCTGTTTCCCACACTCACGGAGACTACACCCCACTTCGGACAAGTAGAACTAAGTTCGAGTTTTGCGTTTTTCGGAAGTCGCCGAATATTGAAGTGCATTTTCTTAGCAACGCCAGCCCCTTTATTGTGGGAGCAAGCGTGTTTTCGCGAATTGATCGCACCTGTGAACGTACCGCACGTGTCTCATCAATTCATTTATTGCTGGAAATCGCGTGTTCAATGAACGAAACAAATGCATTATCAAATTGCGAAAAGTACAAAACTCGAACTAAGGTGGATCAAACATAACGCCGACAAGAAAAAGGATCCACGCGGCGACGATAGCGTACATACAAGCAAACAGCCAAAACCTTTTGATGTCGCGACGAAAACGCAACGACAAAAACAAACCTAGCATTATCGGTAGGATGACGCCCCCCATCCAAGATTGCGCAGCACCAATCGAATTATAAGCGCAAGCATCAAAGACCATCGACGCGCCTACCGGAATCAGGATCGTCCGAATGTAAAATGACTCGGTCGAGAAAGGCGAGTCTTTAACGTGCTTTGATGGCTTGTCGTTCATCTTTTGACCCTCGAATCAGTGGACCGGCGGGGACCTTCGCTTCGTATAGCACTTCATGAGATCCTACGACGGTTCTCCGGGGTTGAAAAGGATGCATTCCCATTTTGTGTCGCTTTAGAGCCCGCGTATTGTTGAGTTTTATGTCTTTTTTACCTAATTACCCAGCGTTTGCGTTCGCCCTGCTTCTGAACGTCATATTAGTCTATTCCAGGAATCGATGGTGAGCCCGGCTGCCACCCGGGTGGCTTAAGCCAAGGCACGCCTTCTAAACACCCTCGCAGCGCAGTTTCCCAAGCGGAATTGCTATTATAACCAAGACCACCATATGAAAGACAAAGCGCATTAATCTGCAGCATTTTGGCTTCGACGCAAGACCTAATTCGCTTGCACTGCGATGGGTCAACGTTATATGCCACACAATGCTCAGGATGGTGCAGTGCATCATCTAAATCCAATCCCAGACCGTGTTCTCCTGGATTTTTATTGCCAATATGTCCGCTACCGCATGTGGTGATAAGGACACCAAAAACCTCACCTCCAAATCTAGCAGTCATGCAACATTCCTTGGGAATATTTCGAATCTGCCATCCACTTGGCCCGCCACGGCACCCTAATATCCTGCCATCTCCCATGACAAATCGAATAACACAGTGTCCATGTGGAATGCGATCAAGCAAAACGCCCTTGCAACAAACCTCCAGCGTGCATCCATTCGGGTCGGGTGGCACGTATTCGCCAACGAACTTGTTGCCGTAGATGTCGAGTGGATCCGATACTCTATGGCCGGTTGGGTCAACAGCGGCAAGTGGAAAGTTGGTTTTATATAGATTCGCGCCATCTATATAGGCAAGTGAATCCCTTTGGACAAACCTCCCCAAGATCGGCTCATAGCACCGTGCTCTGAAGTAGAACAATTTGGCGGTGTCGTCCCATTCGCGACCGGTGTAGAGATAACGATTGTTGTTGGTCGACCAGGGTCGGCTGGCACCGCTTCCACTCATCACCTTGATTTGTCCGTACGCCGTGTAGGCATACCGCTCAAAGACAGACCCGGAGGAATTACTGAAGGCGATTGTGCTGTACTGTTGGTTATGGTGGTAGTAATTGATTGCGCCTACCGCTACCGGTTTGGCGGAGAATTGGTTCGTCCACGTAGTCTCCCCAAACGTAACGATACGTCGGGGTCGAAGTGGGAGATGCGCCGCTCGGATAATCGGCAATGACTTGCTGGCCAGCCGAAACGTAGACTTTGGTGGAGGAGCTTTCGGTTCGCGAGACGCGGCGGCCAAGTGCGTCATAGGCGTACGTCACATCTGAGGTGCTGTCGCCGGTGTTGTCGACGCCGGTGAGCCGGTTGTCGAAGTCCCAGAAGAGCTCCCGCGCCGGAGAGGCGATATTTGTCGGAATGTCAGTGATGTTCCCCTTCACGTCGTGGACGATCGTGTGGTTGGGAGAACTGCCCGCGGTAAGAATCTCGTGCGCCGCGCCGTGCGTGCGGCTTTGAGACGTCCCAAAGTCTGACCAGGAACTCCAGTCGCCCACCGCCGTCAGCGTCCAGGTTTGCGGACTGCCGACGCTGGAGCGCTTGTAATAGGTCAAGCGGTCTTCGTCGTCGTAGCCGTCGGGATCGCTGCCGACGGTGGTATCGAAACTGTAGCCGGAGATCTGTCCGGAGATCGTCTCCTTGGTCTTGTTCTTGTTGGCGTCCCAGGTGTAGGAATACGTGCCGACTTTCTGGGCCGTCGAAAGCCCGCCGGGATGGGTGAAAGAGATCGAATCCAGCAAGTTGTCCTTGCTACCGCCGCTGGAGCGATAGGCATAGGTTGTCGTTACTCCGTTGCGGTAGGCGCTGGTGGAGAGCCGTCCCCCGGCGTCGTAGGTGCGAGTATCCTCGGTGTTAAAGGAACCGCCCGAGGTCTGCTTGTACTTGGTTTGGTAGAGCTGGCCGCGGTCGGTGTAGGTCCGCTCGACCACCGCTCCGTTGGGGTAGGTGATCTGGTAGGGGTTCCCGCGAGCGTCGTACGCTCGACCCACCGTGTAGGTCTGACTGGCGATCGTGAGCGACTCGTCCTCCAGCCGCCCGTCGTTATCTCCGTAGGCCATGGTGACCGTGTTGCTGTACCGGCCGCTGACGGCGGTGAGCATCCGCGAGGAACGGTCGAACGTGAACGTATCGCTATCGGCGATCGTCCCGCTGGGGCTGTTGGCTTTCGTCCGGTAGTCGCGCTGGGTCATCCGTCCGGCCAGATCGTAATTGTACGTGACCGTATCGCCGTTCTGATCCGTCTTCAATTGTAATCTCCCGTCCGGATGCTTCCGCCGCTAGAAATCGACAGCCCCGCTAAGCCAACTTCCAAGCAGGTTCATGCAAGGGTCCCGCCTGATTCGAGGCTCGTCGTCCACGCATGGCCAAGGTTGTCCAAGTCAATTCGCGAGGCCATTAGCGCTCTTGTCGCTGCCGATCAAAACGCAAAACCGCAAGACCATTGACTGTTTCTGCTTATGCTCCGGCTTATACCAATTATTTTCATTGATTGACTTTCGTTGGCAGTCACTGTCACCGAGAACACCTAGGACGTTCTCATTCGCCTAAATCGAAAGTCCTTGCACCGCAAACGGTTGGCACGATTTGGCACGATTTGCATTGGTTGTCGTAGCGGAGGGCACGGGGCTCGAACCCGCAACCCATTGCTGGGCAACTGATTTCGAATCAGCCTGCTACCATTCGCTTACCCTCCGGCAGGCGCGCATTATCGTTGATGAGGGGGGCGGTTCGCAAGGTCAGCCATAGGTGGTCAGGTGACGATCATTCACGACTTGTAACACTCTGTCACCCGCAGCCGGTAGAAAGAGTAGCGGATCGGCGGGAGCCGTCTGGTTGCGTTGGCATTCACACGGCGAATTACCGGGCGGCTTGCGCCGCGGCGATTTATTAAGCGACAACACCGTGTTTTTGCTCACTGGCGCCAGAGCAGATTATGGTGTTTCAAATCCAATCAAACGTCCGCTGCGGGTCCACGCGATGGGGGACTCGAAATTGGCTGGAGTCCGTGGCGGGGAGGTCGGCGAAACCGAGTTTGTCGTACAGCAAATGGAATAGATGGCGGAACTGGTCGGCGAATTCGCCGCTACCGGTCATGCGCCGACCAAATTCGCTTTGATTGAGTTGGCCTCCGCGAGCGGCTCGGATGCGGTTTTCGATTTTACCGGCCTGCAGCGGAAGTTCGCGTCGAAGCCACTCCAAAAAAACGGGCTCGACGGTCAACGGCAGCCGGAGCATGACATAACGGGCATCGCCTGCTCCCGCCTGTCGTGCAGCCGTCATGATCGCGGGCGCTTGGCTGTCGGTCAGGCCGGGAATGATCGGCGCCACCATCACGCGCACCGGGACGCCCGCAGCGGCTACCGCCGAGACGGCCCGCAGTCGCGCCGCGGGAACACTGGCGCGAGGTTCCATCGAACTTGCCAACTGCCGATCGAGCGTGGCGATCGAAAGGCTCACCGTAACCAGCCGGCATCGCGCCAGATCGCCAAGCAAATCGAGGTCGCGCAGGATCAGTGCGTTTTTTGTGATCAGCGAGATTGGCTGGTTAAACTCGTTGGCGACTTCCAGACACCCTCGCGTCAAGCGGAATTGCCGTTCGGCAGGCTGGTAACAATCGGTCGCTCCACAAAACGTAATCGACTCGGGCCGCCAACTCTTTCGCGACAAAAACGCGCGAAGCAATTCCGGCGCGTCGCGTTTGACGAAGATCTTCGTTTCAAAATCGAGTCCCGCGTTGAGTCCCAGATACTCGTGGGTGTTCCGGGCGTAACAATAGGGACAGGCGTGGGCGCAGCCGCGATACGGATTGACGCTGTATCGAAACGGGATGTCGGGCGAATGATTCTCGGAGACGATCGATTCCGATTGATCGACGAGATACTCGATTCGTCGGTTTTGAAGCGCGGTCAAATAGTCCGCTTCCCACTCCAACTGATCTGGTTCGAATTCAAAATGGATTCGCTCGAAGCGGTTCGGCGGATCGATATTCGAACCGTGTTTCATACCAGTGCCAAGTTGAGGTGTAAGTGTTCACGGGTTGCTAAGCATCGCACGCAAAATAACTTCCCGATTTTGTTGACCCTCTCCCTAAGCCTTTCCCGTGAGGGCGAGGATTTACGGCGAAGTTATTTTGCGTCCGATGCTTATTCGCTCAGATCATAAGCGGTACGCAGCCAACCGATCAGCTCGCGGTCGACGTCGGTGGGAGCATGCAATCGCACGAGATGATGGAAGCGATTCTTGGAGATTTGTTCGCTCTTGGCGACGCGCGAATTTTTCAGCGGTTCGGCAAGACGAATGTTGAGATCGAGCCATTTCTTTTTGGGGTGGACGCCGGCAAAGCTCGTTCGTCGATCGAGGTGGATCGAAGTTTTTTTGGGCGACGCAACGACACCTTTCCACGAACCGACTTGTTTCAGCAAGCGGTCGTAGATTTCGCGGACGACGGGTTCGCGTTGTTCAAACAGGTTTTCCAGCGGGTCGGATGGCATGTGAAATTCCTCAAGGGACATGTTGGAAGTCTTTTAGGATCGCCCGACAAATGACTTCGGTCTTTGTAATTGCTCTGGCAACGTGTAGCTCACCAGTCGTGATTCCGTCGGGCCAAGCCCAACGGAGATCGGGTTGAATGGGGAATTTATATTGCGTGCGATCCTTAGGTATCGTCACCCGTTTGCAGAACGGCCATGAACGCTTTCTGGGGGATGTCGACCGAGCCGATGGATTTCATCCGCTTTTTGCCTTCGCGTTGCTTGGCCCACAGCTTCCGTTTGCGAGTGATATCGCCGCCGTAGCATTTGGCGGTGACGTTCTTTCGCATCGCTTTGACCGTCTCACGGGCGATGACTCGCGAGCCGATTGCGGCCTGCACGGCGATTTCGAACATGTGCCGATCGATTTCCTGTTTCAACTTCTTGACCACGGCTCGGCCGCGACGGTCGGCGTCGGCCCGGTTGCAAATAATCGCCAGCGCGTCGACGCGGTTGCCATTGACCAGGATATCCACTCGCACCAGATCGGCCGGGCGATACCCGATCAATTCATAATCCATCGTGCCGTAGCCGCGGGTGATGCTCTTGAGCTTGTCGTGCAAATCGTAAATCACTTCGGCCAGCGGCAACTCGTAGGTTAGCATGACGCGGGTTGGCGACAAGTACTCGGTGGCGGTTTGGATGCCGCGCCGGTCGACGCACAATTTCATTACTGCACCCATGTATTCGGCGGGCTGGATCACATTCACGCGGACGATCGGTTGGCGGAACTCCTCGATTTCTCCGGCGTCGGGGACTTCTTGCGGACGGTGGATCTCCTTTACTTCGCCGGTTCGAAATACGATTTCGTACGTCACGTTGGGAGCGGTTTGCACGAGGTCGACGTCCGATTCCTGTTCCAAACGCTGTTGGACGATTTCCATGTGCAGCAGCCCCAGAAAGCCGCAGCGGAAGCCGAATCCGAGTGCCTCGCTCGATTCCGGCTCGAATTCGAAGCTCGGATCGTTTAGCGAGAGCTTGGTGAGGGCGTCGCGAAGCTCAGAAAAGTCCTGTCCGTCGGAGGGATACAGTCCACAGTAAACCATTCGCTTGGGATGCTTATATCCAGGCAGTGGGGCCGCGGCTCCTACGCCAGGAATGCTGACGGTGTCACCGATGTTAACTTCGCCCAGTGATTTGATGTTGCAGATCAGATACCCGACCTGTCCGGCGTGCAACTGCTCTCGCGGAATACGTTTGGGGACGAACTGGCCGAGTTCCTGGACTTCGTAGGTGCGTCCGGTTCGGAGGAATTTGATCTTTTGTCCCTTTTGTACGCGGCCGTTCATCAAGCGGACGTAGGTGATCGCGCCGCGGAAATCGTCGTAATGAGCGTCGAACACCATGGCCTGCAGCGGTGCGTCTTTATCGCCGCGCGGAGGAGGGATCAGTTGGATGATGGCTTCGATGAGTTGGTCGATGCCGATGCCGACTTTGGCGCTGACGCGAACGATCTGGCTTTTGTCGATGGCCAGCAAATGTTCCATTTCATCGGCGACTTCGTCCGCTCGCTGGTGCGTGAGATCGATCTTGTTGATCACCGGCACAATGGCCAGATTCTGATCCATCGCCGCCAGGGCATTGGCGAGAGTTTGTGCTTCGACCCCTTGAAATGCGTCGACGACCAGCAGGGCGCCTTCGCAACAAGCCAACGCCCGCGAAACTTCGTAGTGAAAGTCGACGTGTCCGGGCGTGTCGATCAGATTCAGTTCAAAGATCTGACCGTGATGCGAGGCCCGCATCGCGACGGCGCGGGCTTTGATGGTGATCCCCCGCTGCCGTTCCAGTTGCATGTCATCGAGCAACTGTTCCTGCATTTCCCGATGCGCGACCGTTCCGGTAGATTCCAGCAGGCGATCGGCCAAGGTGCTTTTGCCGTGGTCGATGTGGGCGATGATGCAGAAGTTGCGGAGATTCCGACAGTCAAGTTCCGACATAGGTCTCGATACCGCCGTTAAGTCCTCAACAACGATTGCCGCGCCCAACCCGCGGCGCCGATAAAGCCGGCGTCGCCCCCCAAACTAGAAAAAACAATGTTGAGATTCTGGGCGATCAACGGAAAGGTCCGCCGGCGTACTTCGTCGGCAATCCATCCGATGAAATGCTGGCCCAAGGGGGCGGTTGGGCCGCCGAAATTCATCGCGCCGCCTAGCACAATGATTTCGGGATCGATGACATGGGCAAGATCGGCGATTCCCCAGGCCAGATATTTTGCGGTTTCTTGGACCAGACGCAATGCCAGTCCGTCATCGTCGTCGGCGTGTTGACAAATCACCAGTCCGGAAAGTGGCTCGCCGTCGCTGGCGGCGTCTCGCAGGGAACTTGGTTCGCCGGCACGAAGCGCTTCGGCGGCTCGTTGGCCAAGTGCCGTCGCGCTGGCGTACGCTTCCAAATGGCCACGCACACCGCAGCCGCACATCCGCGCGTCCGGCGCGTGGTTGATGCAAATATGTCCAACCTCGGCGCCAGAACTATGGCATCCTTCCAGCATCCGGTCATCGATGATGATTCCGCCACCAACTCCCGTTCCCAAAGTCAACAACAACAGGCTGCGGGCCGCATGCCCGCAACCAATCCAATACTCGCCAAACGCTGCCGCGTTGGCGTCGTTAGTAAACGTCACCGCGACGTCGTCGCAAGCGGCCGAAAGGCGATCCCGGATCGGAAAGTTGCGCCAGGCAGGCAAGTTGCTGGGTGAAATCACAACTCCCGTCCGTATGTCCAGCGGCCCTGGAGTACCCAGCCCAATCCCATTCACGTCGGCAAAGGAATTCCCCAGTTGTTCCAGTTGCCGAGCGAGCGACTGGCGGATGCGTTGCACCGATTCATCCGGTGACGGACAGGTGGTGGTTTCAATCTTGTCGTGCTGCAACACTCGGCCGTTGTGGTCCACTAGACCGAGCTTGATGTAAGTACCGCCGACGTCGACGCCGGCCAGCAGCATCGGTGGACCTTGACTCACTGAGGTGTCGTTTGCGTTCATTGAATAAGAAGGGGACCGACGAACTCCGCGCGAAAGTATAGAGACATGGGAATCCGCCCGCAACGTTCGTTTGGCGCCGTCAGTGAGGGAGTTCCATGTTGGACGGCCATCCTAGGCCGTTATATGTCGAGCAGAGACTGCCGGAAGTATAGCAATTGGCCCCACTGATTTAGGATCGCACGCAAAATAACTTCCCGGTTTTGTCGACCCTCTCCCTAACCTCTCCCGTGCGGGCGAGGATTTACGGCGAAGTTATTTTGCGTCCGATCCTTAGCGCCAGTCGTGGTCGGAATTCAGCTATAGGGCTTAGCAGCCTGTTGAACAAGTAGCGGAACGGCGCGAGCCGTCCGGTTGCGTTGGCATCACAGGGCGAATTACCGGGCGGCTTGCGCCACGCCGCTACAATTAGCAGTTTAGCTGTCCGTTGAACAAGTAGCGGAACGGCGCGAGCCGTCCGGTTGCGTTGAAATCACAGGGCGAATTACCGGGCGGCTTGCGCTACGCCGCTACAATTAGCAGTCGCGAGCCGGATCGTTTTAAACCTACTTGTTTTTGTCGGTGTTCTGCTTCTTCGATGAATCACTTGTGTCCGAAGGCTTGGCGGGCGTGACTGAATTCTTTTGCGATTCTTGAAGTTCGCGAATGGCTTGTTCGATCCCATCGTTTCGTTGCTTCAGGAACTCGATCTCGCGTCGAAGTGCTTCGAACTCTTGGTCACGTGAAGCGGCATTCGCATTTACATCGCTGGGAGACGGTTGAACTGATTTTGGCACTACCGAATTGGGCGGGGGTATCGTGGAGGCGGAAGGGGCAGGCGGGGTGGTCGGAATGACTGGAGAGTTGAGTGGCTGATTAGGCGGCACGGCGCCGACGACGTTTGGCGAAACGGCAACCGGACGGACGAAATCTCCTGTCGGACAGACCTGCGATCGAATCACGTACGACGCCCGGCCGCTTTGACCACAATTGCCGCTGGAACAAGATGGATACCAAAAGCCGCTTTGTGCCGTCGCCGCGACGGGCAACACGGCAAGTGCCAATGCCAAACCAAACTTGCGATACATTTTCAACTCCTTGGTTGCTGGGTTGATGGATCAATCTCGATTCATTTTAGTTTATCAAATGGCGACGGCATAGTTTTCCGAGTCCGCCCCGATTGCCCATTTTCCCGGTGTCTTTTGTGCGAAATCCAAATCGATTTTCACCTGGCCAATCTTGACCGAATTGCTGCCGCCTGAAATGATCCGCGCGTGAGTGGCTTGGTTGTGAGAATTGGCGTGTGCGACGCACCACAGAGTTCCAAGTCAAATGTGAGCGAGTATCGTTGAAGGCCGAAATAGTGAACTCGTCGTCGGGTTGTTACCGATGAAGCAAAATCATGTCGGCGGAACTTGTTCATGGCGGCCATGTCGCTTGCGAACGACGACAAAAAGCTAGCTTGCCTCAGGAGAACGGACAATGCGCCAATGCGTGACCAGCGGTGTGCTATTCACCATTCTGATGGGAGTCAGTGGCTGTCAATCTTCGGGATACCACACAGCCAATGGCAGTGCGATTGGCGGTTTGACCGGCGCGGCGATGGGTGCGTTGGCTGGTTCGAACAGGGGCAAAGCGTTGGAGGGTGCGGCGATTGGCGCGGCGACCGGCGGGGCCTTGGGTGGATTGTTGGGGAATCAAGTCGATCAGGCCGAGGTGCGTGATGCGTCCAATCGCCAGGCCGCGTACCAAGAGGCCACATCGTGCGCCGTCTCGCTTCAAAACGTAGTCGACATGGTCAACGGCGGACTGGGCGAGTCGGTCATTATCGAGCAGGTTCGGACAAACGGAGTCCTGCAGCCGTTGGGCGTCAATGATCTGGTCTATTTGAAGCAACGTGGAGTCAGCGACGCGATCATCAACGCCATGCAGGCGGCGACCGTTGTAACTCCAAACACGGTCGTTCCACCGAGTCATATTTCGCCGACGGTCGTTCAAGACCATTGGGTGGAAGTCCCGCCGCCGGTTTATTATGCGCCGCCGCCCTATTATCGTTGGCATCATCGCCCACCGCCTGGCATGCATTGGCAGATTGAGTTTTAGCAGCCCGTTGGAAAAGACTCATTACAAAAACCGCACCAAAGGTCAGGATCGCACGCAAAATAACTTCCCGGTTTTGTCGACCCTCTCCCTAAGCCTCTCCCGTGAGGGCGAGGATTTACGGCGAAGTCATTTTGCGTTCGATCCTCCTTGGTTGTCCTGGCGGGTTTGACGGTCGGGTAGCAGCCAGCCAAAATGGACTGTTGAAATGGGCGGTGGCCTTCAGCCAGGTTGAGACGGGTTGGATCGAGCTGCGGCCTGCACAAAATCGACAGCATTCTTGCCAGTGTGTATGTCCATCATTGGGATCGGTACAGATATAATCGAGGTCCCACGAATTGCCTTGATGATCGAAAAGCACGCCGAATTGTTCGTACGGCGAGTTTACAC
The DNA here is from genome assembly GCA_963803365.1 of uncultured Planctomycetaceae bacterium. GTDB lineage: Bacteria > Planctomycetota > Planctomycetia > Pirellulales > Pirellulaceae > JANMEB01. The sequence goes on along the minus strand of CAWDMH010000012.1, from coordinate 40,897 downwards.
CGAGCACGAAATTGGATACTGCAGTCTGCGGAAAGCGGCGAATCAGCATTACGCAGGGCGGTGGGCGGCGAAGGAGGCGGTGTTGAAAGCGATGGGCACCGGTTGGGCGGCCGGCATTCAATGGACGGATATTGAAGTGCGAAACGACGTCACTGGGCAACCATCGATCCATTTGAGCGGCGGCGCCAAACGGACGTGCAACGAGTGCGGGATTTCGCAAGTCATGATCAGCATTTCGCATTGTCGGACGTTTGCAGTCGCTTACGCCATCGCTTTGGGCGACGTCCGTACGGAGATCGGCGACAGCAACGACTGAAGGATCGCCGCAATCGGTTGAACGAAACCTCGAATCGACTTGCGGCAACGATAACAGGCGAGGGCAGCCATCGGCGAGCGAATCATTCCACAATCAAATCCAACTCAGATGTCACACGACCCGGCGGCGGATCGCTATTGGATGGGGTTGGCGATGGAGCTTGCGGCGGCGGGCAAGGGCATGGTCGAGCCCAATCCGCTGGTCGGTTGCGTGGTCATCCGTCAGGGAGAAGAACTGGCTCGGGGTTGGCATCAACAGTTCGGCGGCCGCCACGCGGAGATTGAAGTCGCTTGGCCAAATCGCAGAACCGGCCGGAGCGACCGTGTACGTCAATTTGGAACCTTGTTGCCATTTCGGCAAGACGCCGCCGTGCACGCAAGCGCTGATCGCCGCGGGTGTCGCCAGGGTGGTAATCGCAAATCTCGATCCGTTCGAACAGGTTGCGGGCAAAGGCATCGCGGAATTGCGGCGCCGGAATCGACGTCCAGAGTGGAGTGCTCGAACACCAAGGGGCGCGACTGAACGCGCCCTACTTTAAGCGCGTTCGGACCGGAAAGCCTTGGGTGATTGCCAAGTGGGCGATGTCGCTGGACGGTCGAATTGCTTCGGCCAGTGGCGACAGTCGTTGGATCAGCGGCGAAGCGTCTCGGGCGGTGGTGCATCGGTTGCGGGGGGAAGTGGACGCGATCCTGGTTGGCCGTAATACGGCGCTCCGCGACAATCCGTTGTTGACGGCTCGACCCGCGGGCAAGCGCGTCGCAACTCGCGTTGTGTTCGACTCGCGATTGGACTTGCCTCAACAAAGCCAACTATTGCAAACGGCGAAGGAGTTTCCGCTGTTGATCGTGGTGGATCCCAACATAGACTTGGGCCGACGTCAGTCGTTTGAAAATGCCGGTGCCGAATTGTTTTCGCCGTCGGCGCACGACCCGGTGGACCGCGTCCTGGAGGTGTTAGACGAACTGGGCGCGGCGTTGCGCGACCAACGTATTGCTGGAAGGGGGCGGCGGGTTGCTGGGAACGTTTTTCGATGGCGGTCAAATCGACGAGGTTTACGTATTTGTCGCACCGCGGATCGTTGGCGGTTCCGGCGCCATTGCGGCGGTGGCCGGAGGCGGCGTGGAAAAAATTGTCGACGGCGCCTCGATCACGGACTTGGAATTCAGCCGCGGGGCGACGACATTTGCGTTCACGGTTTGGTTCGCCGCGGGAGCTAAGTCGTGAGCGATCTGCATCGAATGTTGATCGTCACCGACGTGCCGTTTTGGAACCGCGCAACCGGCGCCCGAGCAGCGAATGGCCAGCCTGGCGCGTTATTTTGGTCGCCCACCTTTCGAATTGGCAGTGTACTTTCTTGGATCCAGCAACGGGGAGGGCCGATCGCCACCGAGCCATTTGCACTATCGACTGATACAGTTTTCTCCGCGCGGCACTTGGCTGTCGCTATTGCGTGGAGTCTTTCCGAAACGACGACGTGCTCCGGAAACAACTTGTGAATCCGACCCGAAACCCAAGTCGCTGACGCTGGACGATTACCGATGGCCCGCGGCGATCCAGCAGTTCCGCCGCGCGGTCAGCCAATTCAATCCGGACTCGATCATTTTCGAGTACGTCACGACGGCTTATCTCGCGGAATCGGTTCGAGGCGATCGCCTGACGCGAAAGCCGATCTTGATCCTGGACAGTCATGACCTATTACATCGTCGTTGCGAACAATTTTGCGCGGCCGGGCATACGCATTGGCTGGCGATTGACTCGCGTCAGGAGATGATCGCCGCGGCATCGTTTGATGTGATCTTGGCGATTCAAGACGATGAGGCAGCGTGGTTTGAAGACAATGTACCCATGGCGAAGGTCATGGTCGTGGGCCATTCGTTTGACTTTGACGACGTGAAAGTCACTCTCCGAGAGCCGTCGTCGGACGTTGTCATCGGTTATTTTGGCTCCAACAATTCTTCCAACACCGATGCGATCATGGCGTTCGTCGAACAAGCTTGGCCGGCGGTTGTTGGTGCTCACCCGACGGCGACGTTGTTGATTGGAGGAACGGTCATCGATCTGCCGGCGATTGCGGTACTGAACGCGCAGCAGCGAATTCGCTGCATCCGCGATTTCCGTACGGTTGCTGAGTTCTATGACCAGATCGACATTGCCATCAACCCGGTCCGGTTCGGCACTGGGCTCAAGATCAAGAATGTCGAGGCGCTCGCTTACGGCCGCCCGGTCGTCACCACCGAAGCGGGGCGAATCGGAATCCCTCTATCGTTTGCCGAAAGTTGTTGCGGGGCGCCATCGGTGGCGGCTATGGCGGAAACGATTAGCCGGTGGATGGCCGATCCCCCGTTGCGTTGGGCGCGGTCGCGACAGGCAGCCGAGACTGCAAAGCGGGAATTGTCTGATTTGGCGGTCTTGCGGGAACTGACCGAGTTCCTGCTCTCCCAACCGTTCGATAAATCTGGCTGAATTGAACGGAATTCACGCCGAATCCTTGAATAATTGGATTGTCCACTGTAACTTTGACAGTTGTGGATTGAATCGACCTACACGAGATCCCAGACATGAACCAAGTTCGCCTTCGCCGTTCGAACGGGTTTACGCTTATTGAGTTGTTAGTCGTGATTGCCGTCATCGGCATCTTGATTGGACTGCTCTTACCTGCCGTCCAAGCCGTTCGCGAATCGGCTCGACGCACCAGTTGTCGCAACAACATTCGCCAGATCGGGCTGGCCACGACACAGTTTCACGATGCGATGACGCGACTGCCTCCTTCGCGTCCTGCGGATGGATATTTGACGTGGTATGTGTTCTTGATGCCGTTTATGGAACAGAACAACCTATACGACCAATTTGACCTTCAAGCGTTGTATATCGATCAGCCGCCGGATTTGTTGAAGACGATAGTGCCGTTGTATTTCTGCCCGTCGAGGCGTACCGAGGGGATCAGCGTCTTTGAAACCAATGGCGAGAACGTTGGTGCGGTTGCGGACTACGCTGGCAACGCGGGTTCGTCCGAGTACTATCCGGGGGATCAATGGGCTTTGTTTGACACGGATCCGGATGGCGTGATGAATTCTGGCCGCGATACTGATAATCCGATTGTGGCGGGTCGGCTGGTCAAGGGTCCGATTGGCCGCTATCGATTGGCGGATATCGTCGACGGCTTGTCACAAACGATTCTGGTAGGTGAGAAAGCGGTCAACTTGAATTTTCGGCGCAACCCGGGCGGCTGGGGTGACGGCTGCGTGTTTAACGGCAACGAGCCGGGAACGATCATGCGACTGGGCGGCCCTGGCATGGCGATCAACTGTAGGCTCGATGTCGACGAGCCGGGCACCGTGCCGGTATTCGGCAGCGCCACTCGTCTCTGTGCAACTTTGTTTTTGTGGATGGTCACGTCGATTCGATTTCGAGTTCGATTGATCTCGAAACATTTCGCCGGCTCTGTTCGCGGCGAGATCACCAACCGGTCTCCGACTACAAATAGACATTCGGCGGGCGAGTGCTTGAATCGGTTGAGGACGGGTTGGTTAAGGGGCCACGAGTCCATTGCCGGAACGGCTGTCGGGGTGCTTCACACAAATGACTACCGAGCCCTTAACCTAAACGTTAGCTGGTACAAACCACGAGCCGGACACGCCAAATCAACGGCCGCCAATGGGCAATTCTTTCACCATTCATTACGTCGGTACGGCGTCGGAAGTGTCTCATCATGCCGAACCCGTGCGTGGCGAATTCGACGTGCGAATGACGGCGGCTGAAGCGGTGGCCGATGTGGCAACGGTCGGGGACGTCGCGGTATTTTTCTCGGAACACTTTGAGCGTTTTCGCCAGCCGATTTGCGAATTGAAGCAACGCGGCATCGCTACGCTTTACGCCATCGATGGCATTTTGGAATGGCGAAATGCTTGGGAAAATCGGCCCGATGAACCTGCTTGCCCCTGGACGATGCGGCCGATTCTGTCCCACAAAGCGGCTTGCATTGGGCAGCATCAGGCACGAGTTTTGCGCGACTGGGGAAATGGCGACAAAATCGAAGTCGTAGGGCTTCCACGGCTCGATCGATTATGTTCGCAGCGACGGGAACAATCGACGTGCGGGTTGAGCGGTGGCAACGAAAGCTCGATCGAATCGAGTCGTGGCGAGATTACTCTGCTGGTGATGACGGCCAAGTTTCCAGGCTTTACGCCGGAACAAACGGCGATCACCACGCAATCGCTGATCGACGTCGCTCGCTGGATCGAAGACAACTCGGCGATTGGTTCTCGACCGCTTAAGGTCACGTGGCGGCTGACTCGAGGACTCGACGAGGAATTGGGGTTGCCGAACTCGGTGACGGACCTGACTGGAAAGGAACTCGTTCAACAACTGCAAACAGTCGATGCCGTGATCACGACCGCCTCGACGGCCATGCTCGAGTCGATGCTGCTCGACCGACCAACCGTGTTATTGGACTACCACGCATCACCGAGTTATGTTCCGGCGGCCTGGACGATCCGACACGCGGGCGACATCGATTTGATCGTTCGATCGGCGTTGTCGCCGGATGCAAAGCGGATGTCGCTTCAACGGTCGATCTTACATGATGAATTGGAATGTCAGAGTCCGGCATTGCCCCGGCTATCCAAATTGATACATGCAATGCACGAGCGGAGTTTGGAATGTGCGGCGATCGGCAAACCGCTTGAGTTCGCCGGGTCGATTCTGCCGACGGAAAAAACGGCGGCGAGCCCACTGGAAATTGCCACGGTTTTCCCCCAGCATTTTGACGGCATGCCGGGCGAGGTCGAGGAATTGCGGGCCGAACTGGCTCATTCGCGGCGCGAGATTCTGCTGCTTCAGCGGCAAATCGACCAGCTTGGCAAGCAACTTGCTCAGGCCAACGAATTCTATCGCCAAATCCAACGGCATCCGGTAGCAGGACCTGTCATGCGAATCCGGCAACGCATGGTCGATGCCATGAAGCGATGGTCCAAGAAGCCGTCCTCGGGTCAGGAGGTCAACGGCAACCCCTGAGCAGATTCCCCGCCGAATACGCCCCTATGGTACCGACCCACCCGCTCGACGAATTCCTTGGCGATCCCGACGCCGGCGATCCGATAGTCATGTGCGCGGCCGATGATGCGTACGCGATGCCGCTTAGCGGTGACGTTGCGAAGTGCCGTCGATCACCTGTCGGTCGGACGCCGGTTGACCGTATTCCTGGTCGATTCGGGGATCGCCGAGTCGAGTTGGATCGGCTTGAAAGAGACCTTAGCGAATCTGCCGATCGATTTGATACCGATTCCGTTCGATATGGTTCCCTTACGGCATTTGAAAACGTCACATCATATTTCGCATGCGGCGTACGCTCGATTATTGGCGGCGGAGATCTTGCCACAGCAACTGCGACGAGTCCTCTACCTCGACTCGGATCTCTTGTTTCGCGACGACTTGTGTCAGTTGTGGGATGCAACGTTCGATGGCGCTTGGTGCCTGGCCGCGCCCGATATCGCCTGTCCACATATCGACACGCGGTACGCCGACTGTAACTTTGCGCTGCGAGCCCATTTATGGCGACGCTGGCGCCGGTGCAGAATTGGCGAGAACTGGGACTGAACCCGGGTGATCACTATTTCAATAGCGGGGTGTTGGTGATTGACTTGGAGGCTTGGCGGCGTGAATCGTTAGCGAGCCGGTTCTTGAAGTGTCTGGAGCAGCACGATTCTCACGTCTGGTGTTGGGACCAATACGCGCTTAACGTGGTTTTGGCGGGACACTGGAGCGCATTGCCGTTGCGTTGGAATCTAGGCTCGCACGTCTTCGAATACCCCACGGCCGCGCATGCTCCGATGAGCGCCGATGAATTCGAGTCGGCAAGCCTTTCGCCCGCCGCCATTCACTTTACGACCGAGTTCAAACCGTGGAGATTCGGTTCCCGCCACCCGTTGAAAAACGAATTCTTTGAAGCTTTGGCGTCGACGGCCTGGGCCGGCTGGCAACCGCCTCCTCAGTCGTTTTCGGTTCACCGCACGTGGCAGAATTGTTGTGTCGAAGTTCAAAAACGAGCTACGATCGCGCGTCGCCAAGTCAACGCCGCCTTGTTTCCACCGCGCGCCATCCTCCCATCAAATGTTCCCAAGGCAAGATTGGCGCGAGGACTGCCACTTGCGAGCCGTCTGAATGGTGCCGGAAAACCCGAGGCCGGCGAAATGCAGCCAATCAAGAAAACTCAATAACTCGTAGCGGGCTTTTACCGCAGGTGGCCGTGAACCCAAAGCCGCCCATACCGATGTGTAGTTCGTTCGTGCAGTAAGTCGCTATGTAAGCGTTCACGGGTTATCAATGCGTTGCCCACTTATTAGGGGGTCAGGCACATTTTCGGCGGCTCGTGCGACGTTCAAGTACCAAATTATTGGGCCGAAAATGAGCCAGACCCCGGCTCGTGAACAGTTACAGTCGCTATTGCAATTCGTTGGTGGAGAAATATCGCTATTGCAAGTCGTACGTGCAGCAAGTCGCTATTGTAAGTCGTACATGGAGAAATATCGCTATTGCAAGTCGTACGTGCAGCATGTCGCTATTGTAAGTCGTACATGGAGAAATATCGCTATTGCAAGTCGTACGTGCAGCAAGTCGCTATTGCAAGTCGTACGTGCAGCAAGTCGCTATTGCAAGTCGTACATGGAGAAATATCGCTATTGCAAGTCGTACGTATAGAAATATCGCTATTGCAAGTCGTTGGTGGAGAAAGTCGCCATTGCAATTCGTTCGTGGAGAAAGTCTTTCCGAACCATCATCCTCACCGTACACACCCTCCTTACACACCCTCCTTACACACCTTCCTTACACACCTTCCTTACACACCTTCCTTACACACCTTCCTTACACACCTTCCTTACACACCTTCCTTACACACCTTCCTTACACACCCTCCCTCTGGGAGGGTCGGCCCAACGGGCCGGGGAGGGCCGCGTAACCTTCCCGCAGAACACAACCACTAACAATCCCGCAGCGAGAATCGCTCAGCAATCACGCTCCTTCGGCGCTTCGATGCTCTTCATTCCTGAACCAGTCCCCAAACGCCTGCGAACTTCATACGTCAATCCAAGTCTATTTGCAAGCGCACGCGCTACGACCTCCACATCCTGTTCGACGTCGTCAGCAGCAAATCGCATGACTGTCCAACCATTCTGCGTGAGATAATTCTCGCGATCCTGATCCGCTTTTGCTGTCGCATCATGGTATCGGCCATCGATCTCGACCACCAATCGACGAGCGAGGCACGCGAAATCTACGAAATACGGACCGATCGGATGTTGTCGTCGGAATTTCAAATTGCAGAGTTGTTTTGCGCGTAGAACGCTCCACAACAATCGCTCGGTGTCAGTTGCGGTGACGCGAAGTGATCTCGCCCGCGTCGTTGTGGGGGTTTTTCGTCGAGACATGATTAAGTTGTGTTGATTGATTGCGATGTCGACTGATGGCGATGTCGAGAAGGCCCTCCCCGGCCGCATTCGCGTCCGACCCTCCCAAAGGGAGGGTGGGAAACGACGGCTGCATCGTTCCTACTCGCTTGTTCACTTCAACGAACGGATGCGACCCCAAAGGGAGGGTGGGAAACGACGGCTACATCGTTATCTTGCAGAACCTCCAAAAACGGCTCATTATGCTGCCCACAGGGAGGGTGGCAAATGACGGTTACATCGTTATCTTGCAGAACCTCCAAAAACGGCTCATTATGCTGCCCACAGGGAGGGTGGGAAACGACGGCTGCATCGTTATCTTGCAGAACCTCCAAAAACGGCTCATTATGCTGCCCACAGGGAGGGTGGGAAATGAGGGCTCCATCGTTAGCCGCGGTTTGTCGGTCGGGGACTGACCGACCTACAGTGAGTGACGGCTGCATCTTTAGCAATCGTGTGTCGGTCAGGGACTGACCGACCTACAGAAAAGGATGGCTGCATCCGAAAATGGCGGTGCCATTTTTTAATGGTTCGTTGTCAACGGGTCGGCGGCTTGGGGCGCGATAGGTTCCTTCGAATTCGGGCTGGTGTGGTGACTGAAAAACAGTGCATGAATCACCAGCAAAATCGCTCCGCAAACCAGCAAGCTATCGGCGATGTTAAAGTTGGGCCACGGCTCGAAGAGCGGAATCCCCTTCCACTGGAATAATATCCAGTCACGGACGTTATTTCGGACCTCGGGAGGATATTCCGGCCGAAATCCCAAGCCGAGTCGATCGTAGAGATTTCCCAAAATGCCGCCGGAAATCATGCCCAGACAAGTATTTAGGAAGCGATCGCGCGCGGCGCCTTTGACAAACAGCCACAGGACGATGGCGGACAACGCAACGATTGACAGCACCGAAAAAAGCATGCCCCGGCCTGGGCCAATGCCGAACAGTGCTCCCGGATTGGTTGTGGTTTGAATCCCGAAGACGCCGTCGACCAACCACGTTGCCTGTTGTGTGGTCGCAGTCGGGTTGTAAAAATTGCGGAAGATAAACGACTTGGTGACGTTATCGATCGCGAAACCGCTAATCGCCAGGGTGAGAAAGACCACCAGCCGATTTCGCCAAAGGAACGTTTCGGCTGCGCAGTCGAGGAGCCACCGAATCACACTCGGTTGCCTGATTCAAACTGACTGGCGCATTTGACACAGTACGGCGTGTAGGGGATCGCTTTTAGACGGGTCTTGGGGATCTTGTGCTCGCACTCGATGCAAGAACCATAAACCCCCTCTTCAATCCTTTCAAGAGCGCTTCGATTTCGCCGAGGACTTCCCCGTCGTTGTCCAACAGACGCAGCGTGTTGTCTTGTTCGAAAGTCTCACTGCCCAAATCCGCAATGTGGCTCGGAATAGTTGAAGGCTCGCTGTTCATCGCGTCGCCAGATTGCGAAAGAGCCGTGTTAGCCATGCCAGCTACGTCTCCCCGCAAACGACGACGCAACTCCAACAGCAGCTCCTTGAAAGGCTTCATCTCGACTTTCTTCATGCTGGCGAACTCCGGTGACCTTCGAAATCCATCGGCAAACAATTCCACGTTGATTTTTGAAAGCGTCACATTCTAGAAACCAGTGGCGAAGCGGTCAAACAAGCAATCACCAGGAGAGCATGCGGTCGTTGCATAAGTCGTTGTGGCGTAAAGAGTTGTGCGCAAACCGGATGATTTCAATTGAGCCTGGCAATTCATCCAATGTTTTGTCAGCAATCAAGATCCGTTGAATTCTCTTTACGGTCCAACACCCGATTTTGTTCCGAAAACGTGGCTTCGTGCGAAGTCCTAACAGCCCGTTGAAAATATGTGCACAATTGTTAATTGAAGCGGAGCGGCGCGAGCCGCCCGGTAATTCGGCGTGGGGATGCCAACGCAACCGGACGGCTCGCGCCGTTCCGCTACTTTTTCAACGGTCTGCTAACGGTTGCGGCGAACGACAATCTTGCCGGATTTTACCACCATAACCGGATCACGAAGGTTTTGGGGGTCATCGAGCGGATTTTGCGGAACGACGACCAAATCGGCAAGGAATCCCGCATGGATTTGTCCAAGTTCGTCGTCTTTTCCCACGACTTTTGCAGCAATGCAGGTCGCACTCCTCAAGACATCGGCCGCTGGCATTCCGTAGGCGAACATCAGCTCCATTTCTCTAACGTTGGTCCCGTGAGCAAAAACGCCCACGTCGCTGCCGCACGCGATCGTCACGTGACTTTCTAACGCATTTCGCATGAGCAGTTTCGCTGCGGTAATTCGTGGCGGATCGGGTTGGCCCGGCTGCCAGCCGCTGTAGATCGACATAGCTTCCGAAGCCGCCAGCGTGGGGCACAAGGCGACGTTGTGATCTTTCATCATGCGCAGGGTCTCGGGCGAGGCGTCGTAAGCGTGTTCGATCGTGGAGACTCCGGCGACCAAGGCGCGTCGTATCCCTTCATCGGTCGTGGCATGAGCGGCAACGGGCAGCCCAGCCGAATGAGCTTCGTCGACGATGGCCTTCAATTCATCGATGGAAAAAGTCGGCGTGGACGGATCACCTGGTTTTCGCCGATAGTCGGCGTAGACCTTGATCCAGTCCGCACCGGCGGCGATTTGTTCGCGCGTCGCCCGACGGGCTTCTACCGGCCCGTCAACGACCTGGGCTCCTTGCGGAATCTTGAACCGCGGATCGAATCCCGCCGGACCATAGCCGCCAGTGGTCACTAACGCTCGGGTCGCGGCGAAAACGCGCGGTCCTGGAATCGTGCCGGCCGCGATCGCATCTCGCAAAGCGACATCGGCAAATCCGGCGCCTTCGGTTCCCAAATCTCGTATCGTGGTGAACCCCGCCTCGACGGTCCGCCGCGCTGAACCGTCGCTCGAATCACGCGGCTCTCCAGCGATTCCTTGAGCACCTGGTCGTTCCAACTCGCTTCGTTGTAGGGATGCAGCAACAAATGCGAGTGCAAGTCCATCAGCCCCGGCACAACGTACATGCCTTGTAGCGCGATCGTCTCTGCTTCGGGCGGCCGCTCCAGCGACTTCATCGAGCCAACCTCAAGAATCCGATCGCCTTTGATCAAGACGAATCCATCACGATTCACTTCGCCGCCAACGACGTCGATCACACTTGCATCAACCAGCAATAGCGGCTCGGTCGAGTCCTGCGTGGATTGCGAAAACGCGGCCGGCACGCAGCACGGGAGCAAGGCGATCCAACAAGTGAGGCCAAACATCTTTCGGCACATAATCCACTCCCAAAGTCCTCAATCCGCCAACATGGTCCGCGCCCACCACGCGTGAACCCAAGCGACTCCGCGAAGAACGTGGTACGTCAGGAAGCACAAAACGAGCCCTGCAATCGCGGCCAGCGTCGCCTCACCCACCGTGTTCAGGTGCCAGCGGCCAATCTGCAATTGTGCCCATTTCATGCGATAGAAAACCGGCGTCAACAGAAGCGACAACGAAGTCGATACCATCGTAACGGTCACCACGAAGGAAAGCACTCCCAGCGGGAATTTCACGAACAGATATGCAATCGATCGCCAGGCTGCCGAAGACGTAATCAACATTTTGGCAGATTGCATCAAGCTTAAATGTTGATTTCGTGGGGCCGGACTGGAAAATCGCACGCCGAGCATCCCTCGCGCAATTGACTGCTCGAATCGCGCCAACGCGCGGGATACCGCCAGCACGCCGTACAACACAAACAACCCAATCCAGATCACAAGCGTGCCGAAACCAACCGAAATGCCCGTGACCAAAAATACAAAGTAAAACGTCCCCAGCGGAAAAGACAGCAACAGATACGCCAAACTCGACCAGAACGGCGGCAGCGTAACGGTCCGATCAAAGTCGATCGGTTGCGGTTTCGGCGGGACAAACGGTGTCTTGCCATACGCGCCGCGCAAGCGGCGGCTTGTTGTTGGCGGCGGCCCAAGGACCAGACGTCACACGCGATACGTTCTGAACGTCCGTTTTCAAGTCGCTGACTCGCTGATACCTCAACGACGGTTCCTTTTCCAGCGTGTGCAGCACAATCTCATCAAGCCGCACGTCAATCTGCACTTTTTGTGACGGCAACGCGAATCGGCCAATCGGCAATTCGCCGGTGAGCATTTCGTAAATCACCACACCCAGCGAGTAAATGTCGGCCCGATGATCGACCTCTAACGGCCGCTCCCATTGCTCAGGCGCCATGTAGTTCATCGTTCCCATGACATGGTTGGTTTGAGTCAGCGACACCTCGCCGACACTTCGATTCAGCAGTTTCGCCAGCCCAAAATCGGCGATTTTTACTCGACCCGACTTGTCGACCAAGATATTCTCCGGCTTGATATCTCGGTGCACAACGCCGTGATCGTGTGCGTACTGAAGCGCGTCGCAAACGACGGGGACAATGTCCAAAGCTTGTCGCGGTTCCAGCCGTTTGGCACGCAACATCTCCCGAAGATTGACGCCGTCGATGTACTCCATCACCAGGTAGTAGAGTCCGTCGGCTTGTCCGAAATCGTGCACGGTGACGATGTTGGGATGGTTCATTTGCGCCAACGCACGTGCTTCGCGCACGAATCGTTCGGCAAATCCTGGTTTGGTGTTGGCGTCGGGGTCGATGATCTTCAACGCGACCATCCGGTCAAGGCTTTTCTGTTTGGCCTTGTAGACCGACCCCATGCCGCCCCGTCCCAACAACTCAAGGATCTCGAATTGCGGAAACCGCTGAGCCAGGTCGGGCAACTCCAACTCCTTTGACGGTTTATCGCCCGAATTCGGGATTTGAGGGTGTTGTCTTGACGGGGGCAGCGTTTCGGCGACCCTCGCTTCCCACGAAGCCAATCCCATTCTTATCAAACACGCCGGGCAAGGAGCCGATTCGGAATCGGACGAAAACTCGGCGCCACACTCCGAACAAATCTGGATCGACGGCATTTTCGAATTCCTCTAAACGACTCAAGCGGACATCACGTGGCGACTCTGACCGACTTGTGCGACTTCGGCCAATATGCTTAGAAGCAAAAACTCGATCCAGTTACAAGCAAATTGGAAAAAGATTGGTATTTGACTTTACGTTGATCGGAGCGCCTCGAATAACTCTTGGATTTCCGCATCGATTTCCTGCTCGGAGTCGACCGTCATTCGGATTTGGTTGCGGATTTGGTCGTGAATTCGCTGTCGGAGCCGATGCAACGCGACTTTGACGGCGGTTTCCGACATTCCCAGCCGACGACAGACCTCGCCTTGTGACTTCCGGCTCGATCCACCCGCCAACAGACTCTGCAAACCGTCGTACAACGCGAGCTTTTGGCGACGGGAGTATTGGGCTCTTACCGCCGCTGTCGCTTGTCCAATGAGTGCCAGCGCCCACTGCTTGAGGAACGCCGCATCCGGATTCTGCTGGACGGCGGGCTCGAGCGAGAAGCGTTGGTCGGCCTGTGCGGCATCAATCGACAAGATAGTCTGCTCACCCCCTCGCCTGATCGCCTTTTCGTGGTCGAGCTGATTGGCGATGTAGTTCTTGATCGCCGCCAATAAAAACGCTCGGAATCGGCCCTTTTGAGGATCGAGCATCCGCAAATCGCGACGCTGCAAAAGTTCCGCAAAAAAGCCTTGCGTCAAGTCAGCAGCTTGGTGCGCGTCGAATCCGCGCCGTCGCACGAATCCGTACAGTGGATACCAATAAGCTTCGCACAACCGTGCCAGCGCCACCGCCGAAGTCGTCGAGTCGCCGCCCGCCGCGATGACCATGCTCCAGTGCGTCGACTGGAAGCCGCGCTGCGGATCTTTGTCGCCGTGAGCTGCGCGGAGAGATTCATCGCATTTTCCAACTAGTGCCGTGTCAAGTTTTAATTTTGGGGTGCCACTGGCTGTGCCAGTGTACATGAGCGTCGTGTATTGCCGACCCGCACGGGCGAAGCCAGTGGCACACAACCCCAATTCTAAGACCTGACAAAGCACTAGTGATACGGCGGGTCACGTCGCGAACAGTTCCGCGCAAGAATCTTCGGTCTCCCAAACTGCGACGCGAGATACATGTAAATTGTATTCGGCGAGTTCGCTCAGCAACTGAGGACCGACCCGCTCCAGGAGATGCCGGGCGATATTCTCGGCGGTGGGGTTGTCCGGCAGCACATAAATCTTGTGGGGAGTGACCGATTTCAGCGCTCGGATCGTTTGCTCGTCTTTCTCGTACACGATAAAACCGTGATCCCAATGCTCGTCGATCCAGCCCTTGAACAGTCGTTTCAATTCCGCAAAGTCGACGACCCGACCCACCGTGTCGATTTCCGGTGCAGAAACGCCGATCTCGGCGACATAGTTGTGACCGTGGAGGTTTTCACACTTGCCGCCGTGTTGAAACAAGCGATGCCCGGCGCAAAATCGGATTCGGCGAATCACATGCAGCGTCATGATTGCAGTTTCGCGTTGTTGGCATGCCGCGCGCGGTCGCGGGTCGTCTTTTCATCGATGCGCTTCAAAATGGCGCTGGTCAAATCGACTCCGGTTTGATTCGCGATACAGACGAGCACGAACAGCACATCCGCGACTTCTGCCGCCAGGTCCGATTGGACTTCTCCCGACTTGAAGCTTTGATCGCCGAATTGGCGAGATAACTGCCGGGCCAACTCCCCGACCTCCTCGACCAATTGTGCAAGGTTGGTCAGTTCTGAAAAATAACGAACACCCACAGATTGGATCCACTGGTCCACGTGCTGCTGTAGTTGTGAAAGAGTCAATTCGGGCATAAGATCATCCAACCATCGGTCCGGCGCTTCAATCGGTCCAGTGTAATCATTTGTTTCGGCCATGAGAATTGTCCTCGGCTATCCGGCGCGGCCGTCACACATTGACTCGATTCGGTCGATTGCGCCGACGTCTGAGGTCGTTTTGGCCGAGCCGGCGACGTTGGGTCGCGAGCTATTGTCGGCAGACATCTTTTGTGGCCATGCGAAAGTCGCTGTCGACTGGGACGCCGTCGCCGCGAACGGGCAACTGCGCTGGATTCAGTCGACCGCCGCCGGTTTGGATCACTGCCTGCATCCGGCGATCGTGGATTCGGAGATCGTCGTCTGCAGCGCCAGTGGGGTCTTTGCCGATTCGGTCGCTGAACAAGCCATGGCGCTGCTGCTGGGGCTGTTGCGCCGGCTTCACATCTTCATGCCGGCCTGGAATCGGCGAGAATTTCAGCGGTTGCCGACCGACGACTTGACCGGAAAAACAGTGGGAATTGTCGGGCTGGGAGGTAATGGAGCACGGATTGCCGAAGTCTTATCGCCGTGGTGTTTGAAGATTGTGGCCACCGACTTTTTTCCGATTGAACCACCTCACAACGTTAGCCAAGTCTGGCCGCCGAGCCAACTGGCTGAACTTTTGCGGATCGCCGATGTCTTAATCCTGACAGCGCCGTTGACCGAAGCTACGCGAGAATTGATTTCGGCAAACGAAATCGCCTGGCTGCCCCGTGGGGCTTATCTCATTAACGTCGGCCGAGGGCAGTTGGTTGCGGAAGATCCCCTAGTCGACGCACTGGAATCCGGTGCCTTGGCGGGTGCGGGCCTGGACGTGACCTATCACGAACCTCCCGGAAAGGACAGCCGTTTGTGGTCCGCTCCGAACTTGCTGGTCACACCACACGTCGGAGCCCAGTCGGCACAGAGGTTGAACCGGGTAACAAAACTGTTTTGCGACAACCTCGCCCGATTCTTGGGGGAACAGCGGCTGATCAACCAAGTGGACAAGCGTCTCGGCTTCCCGCATCCCGACAACCGCTGGCAAGCCAATCGTTGACGGGCCCTTGAAAGACTCCCGGGCCCGTCAATAAGCCTCGTCATCCTCGCGAAGGCGGGATCCAAGAAGAAGGCCACTCAAAACGCCGCCCAAAAGACGCCCAAAAGGACAGGCATTTTAAGGAGCTGTTAAGCTCCCGTGTAGGCTACGAATGGCGTTTCGCTTGCTATCACGTGGAGAGATCGAGCTGCCTGTTGAACGAGTAGCGGAACGGCGCGAGCCGTCCGGTTGTGTTGGCATCCACCCTGCGATTTACTTCGGTCTGGACCATTGATCACGTTGCTGTCTAAGATGGAACGTGAAAACACCCTTCTCCGGCTGGACACCAACGCTGGCGACGGTCGACTTGAACCTAGAACCAGCACGGAACGGATACGGCTTAAGGATCGGACGCAAAACAACTTACCGGTTTTGTCGACTCTCTCCGTAAGCCTCTCCCGTGAGGGCGAGGATTTACGGCGAAGTTATTTTGCGTGCGATCCTAATGTGCCGTGTCAAACTGAGTCTTTATGCAACTCCAAACCAGCAGTGAAATCGACTTGACCATTACGCATCGGACCGCGCCGCTCGACAATGCGGCGTGTGCCGAATTGATGCAATGGTATGAGTCATTAATCGCGGAGAATCGTTTTCACTGGACGACCCATTTGCACTTTCGCCGCCGAATTGGATCGGGAGGCCAAGGCGTTGTTTTCTTGACCGAAAAGAAAGGGGCTGACGGATTCACGGTTCCCGTGGCTCTCAAGATTTTTTCGCCCGAACGATACGCCAACCCGGACCAATATTATGAAGACATGGGGCGCATGGGGGTGGTGGCGGCTCAAGTCGCCCGGATACAACACGATTATCTGGTGGGAGTCGACAACTTCCTGGAGCGAAACCGCATTCGACTGATGGTGATGGAGTGGGTCGAGGGGTTTGACCTCCGACGCTTGTTGGCACCGGGAATGCTAGGGGTTCTACGCGATCGAGTCAGTGCGCCGCCGTTGGCAATACATGAACGACGTCATCGCCACTACCGGCGATTTGCAAACGCGTTTCAAATCTGGCGTCGCAGTCGAAATCGTGCGGCATTGCCTGTCTGCGCTGGCGGCGCTGCATCGGCGCGGGATTGTTCACGGGGACGTGAAACCGGCCAATATCATGCTCAAACGTAGCGGGCACGCCAAGATGATCGACATCGGCGCTGCCTTCGATATCAGTACCCCCCCGAAGCGATTAGCGTGTACACCGGCGTATGCGTCGATCGAAGTGCTGCAGGGTGAAACACCAACTGCCGCCAGCGACCTCGCCAGCCTTGGGTTCGTCTTGATTGAACTGCTGGCCGGGCGGCCTTTGTTTGCTGGAAACGAAACTCTGCCGGAATTGATTGAAATCAAGCGTTCCCTGGCAGGTTCCCTATACGATTTGCTTCCCGAAGAAGTGACTTGCAATGACCTGCTCATGTCGTTCTGCTTTGGATTGGTCGCGGCCGACCCCGGCGAGCGGTTTCCGTCGGCCGAAGCCGCCGAATTATTCGATGGCGGCGCGGCCGCGTTTCACCGGCAATTGGTCAAAGGCGACTTGGCAAGCGAATACGACAACGACATTCGAATCTGGATCGAAGAACTCTTGCAACTGGAAGCCGGACTGGACGACTCTGAATAGTGCAGCGTTGCAGCCTGATTTTTCGTATTTCTTTCGACAGCGTCCGTATTCCTGTCAGGTCGAAGACATATTCGTGTATTCGAAGGTGGCGGCTTTTATCGACGTTTTTGCATGTCTCACACAAAAACAGGGTAGGTGAAAGCCGCCGTTTTTCTTTTCGTACGCCGTTGTGATTCCGTTCACGGAGTGAACGGCCACGTAGCTTTTCACTTTAGTGGCTTTTCACCGTAGCTTTTCACTTTAGCTTTTCACTTTAGCTTTTCACTTTAGTGGCTTTTCACTCCGTGAAAAGTACTATCGACAACCGTTCAACTTTGCGACTCGATTGGCAATGTAAAATGCCATCGCCGCTTGACAGCGTAAAGGTTTACAAGCCGGGGTCTGGCTCATTTTCGGCCGAATTGTTGGTACTTGAATTTCGCATGCGCCGCCGAAAATGTGCCTGACCCCCTAAAAACGTGGGCAACGCATTGGTAACCCGTAAACGCGTACCTTGACAGCCAAAATCTTTTGCACAGAATATGTTCTGGCATCAAGAGTACTGCGGCGCGAGTGCGCTGCGGGCGGCAACCGAGCGGCTGCGAGTCGCCACGGTGCCGGGGCTGACCTGCCAAGGGTCTTTCGATGCGGGCGAAATCGCCGATAGTGGCGAGATTCGTCAAAATTGTGGCCGTTGCGTATACAGCCACGCTCGCGTCTGTTACAGCCTGCTTTCGATGTCGTGAGGAGTTCACGACATGTCAAAGCATCTCTCACTGGAAACCGCTCTGGTCCAGCCAACCCGACGACAGAACGATCATCGGTCGTTGTGCGTCCCGGTCGTTCAATCAACCACTTTTGTTCAAACCGAAATCGGTCAAACGGGAGTTCACGCGTATTCTCGAGTTTCAAACCCCACCGTCGATGCTTTGGAAGAGAGGCTGGGTCAACTCGAAGAATCGTTGCCGGCGGTTTGTTGCGCGACCGGTTTGGCTGCCGAAACTGTGTTGTTGCTGGCGTTATTGCGATCCGGCGATCACATTGTTTGCGGCCGAGCCGTCTATGGCGGCACCGTTCGCTTGCTCGAACAATTGCTGGCCGGTCTTGGCGTGCGACACACATTGGTCGACAGCACCGACATCGACGACGTTGCAGCGGCGTTTCGGCCTGAAACCCGAGTGGTCTTTCTCGAAACTCCGGCCAATCCCACGTTGGCACTGACGGACATCGAGTCCATTTCGCTGCTCGCGCACAAACTCGGTGCGCTGGTCGCCGTGGACAATACGTTTCTGACGCCGCTCGGGCAACGGCCGTTGGACTTGGGCGCCGACATCAGCGTCTACTCGACCACCAAGCTGATCGATGGGCATTCCGCTGCCTTGGGCGGAGCACTGGTTACGCGCGACGCAAAACTGCTAGAGCGATTCAAGTTCATTCGCAAGAGCATCGGCTGCATCCAGACGCCGTTCAATGCCTGGCAGACGTTGCAAGGGCTCAAGACCCTGTCGATTCGCTTGAAGGCCCAGTTCGACAACGCACGCCTCATTGCCGAGTGGTTGCAAACGCGGCCGGAGATCGCGCGGGTGAACTATCCGGGCTTGGAGACGTTTTCACAGCAACCGATTGCCGCGCGGCAGCATCTGGCGGGAAACGGCAACGTCATTTCGTTTGAGTTGGCGGGCGGATTCGAGGATGCCGTCCGCTTCGTTCAACGCCTCGAACTTTGCCGCCTCGTCGAGCACGTCGGTTCAGTGGAAACGTTGATCACGCACTCGGCGTCGATGACTCACGCGGACGTTTCACCCCGCGTCCGCCGAACCGCAGGGATCAGCGACGGCTTGCTGAGACTGAGCGTTGGCCTTGAGGATTGGCGGGACATCGTCGGCGATTTGCAATCTGCTGTGGAGGCCATAACGCGATCGAACCAAAAGTCGAAACCGACATTTGAGCCGACGTCCCGAAAGGAGGCGGAGTCATGCGAAGTCATCGCGTAATCGTCCTCAAGTTCGGCGGCTCGGTCCTCCGCACCCCGGCCGACGTCACGCAAGTCGTTCACGAAATCTATCGTTGGCTGCGTTTGGGCTGGCGCATCGTGGCCGTCGTTTCGGCGTTTGAAGGGGACACCGATTCATTGTTGCAAGAGGCCCTGTCCTACGGGAATGTGACCGGATCACGCGGTGCGGCCATGTTGGCGGCGACGGGCGAGTTGCGGAGTGCCGCGCATCTTTCTCTCGCTTTAGAGCGGACTGGGTTGGGACACGAATTGCTGGATTCGGCCGCGATCGGACTTCGGACCGATAATGGCTCGCCCGACGCTTCGCCGACCGAGTTGTCCTCGAATCGCCTTCTGGCGGCATTGAATCGCCAACCGATCGTCGTCATTCCGGGTTTTGTTGGGCGCGATCGATTCGGCCGCGTCACGCTGTTGGGTCGCGGCGGATCGGACTGCACGGCGCTGTTCGTCGCTGGCGTACTCGGTTCGCGTTGCCGCCTGGTCAAAGACGTGGCGGGACTCTACGAATGGGACCCGCAAGCTGCAGGTCCGCGGCCGAAGTTGTTTCGACGGCTTTCGTGGGACCACGCCTTAAAACTCGACGGAACGATTGTGCAACACAAAGCGATCCGCGCGGCCGTGCAGCGTCGCCAGTCGTTCGAGGTCGGTTCTCTACAAGATCGTCGCCACACTTGCGTCGGCGACTTTGAACCCCAGTTTGTCGGCAATGGCTCGCCGCTTCGCCGATTGCGAGTTGGAATGATTGGTGCAGGAACGGTGGGACGAGGACTACTTCGTTTGTTGTCTGAGGTTCCTGAGAAGTTCGAGGTCGCTGGGGTCGCGGTGCAGACGTGCGCAAGCACGACGACTTGGATTCGGGCCTGTTGGTCGATTCGGTGGACGACTTGTTACGTCGGCAGTTCGATACATTGGTCGACGTTTCCGGAGCAACACACCTGACGCGACGAATTGTACCCGCCTGTCTTGAGCGCGGAATCTCCGTCGTGTGCGCCGATAAACGGCTGATTGCCGAGCATGGCGAGGAGCTGGTGACGGCGGCGCGATCCGGCGGCGCCCAACTTCGTTTTGCGGCGGCGGTCGGAGGCGTGGCGCCGGTCATCGAGTCGATTCGACAGGCCGCTCGGCGGGATGGCATTTCGCAAATTCGCGGCATTCTGAACGGCACGACGAATTTCGTGTTCGAGCAACTTGCCGCTGGCGAGTCGCTGGAGTCCGCCATCTCGGCTGCGAAATCTGCCGGTTTGGCCGAGCACGACATCTCTCGCGATTTGAGCGGGCAAGATGCCGCCGACAAGCTCGTGATTGCAATTCACGCAGCGACCGGCCGTTGGTTGCGGACCGAGGCGATTCGGTGCGAACCGTTTTCGCAGTCGCTGCTCAATCGTATTTCGGATTTGCCGGGCGGGTTCGCCTTGCGACAGATAGCCGAAGCGAACATCGACGACTCGAGCATTTCCGCGGAAGTTCGGTTGTGCGAAGTCCCCACCACAAGTCTTTGGGGACGCTGCCGCAACAATTGGAATGTCGTCCAGATCCGCTCAGTAACTGGGCGACGTCGAATCGTTCGAGGAAAAGGCGCCGGTGCATGGCCGACCGCCGAGAGTATCTTGGCCGACTTGTTTGACATCGCCCATACAAGGCTTGGTCAAGGTGGGCATGTAAAAATTGGCGAACAGAACGCATCGCAAACGACGGTGCTGGCGGAGGCGGTTGGATGAAGAAACGGCAACGGCCGCCGTCGCCTGACGCGACTGCATTCGCCGTGCGGGAAACACTCAATTCCGAGCGGAACGGCAAGCTATCGGCACTCCGGGAATTCGGTCGCATCGGAGTCATCGGCGCCACCGGCGCTGTCGGACGCGAGATGCTCGCGATCCTCGATCAACGCCGCGTCACGGCCGATCAGATTCAGCTTTTTGCATCGAGCCGCTCGGACGGTGAAATCATTCGCCATGGTAATGCTGACATTCGCGTGAACGACGTCAGACAAGTTTCAGCGGCGGAATTCGATTGTTTTCTCGTCGCGACCGATGCCGCCACGTCAGCCGAGGTAACCCCCAAACTGGTGAAACAGGGTGCCCTCGTTGTCGACAACTCATCCGCCTTTCGCAACGATCCGACGGTTCCGCTGGTGATTCCCGAAGTCAATGGCGACCAACTCTCGTCTGGGCCGCGTTTGGTGGCCAATCCTAATTGCTCGACCGTGATTCTGTTGATGGCACTGAATCCGATCCGCGAAGCATTTGGAATCGACGAGATTCAGCTCGCGACGTATCAAGCCGTATCGGGGGCGGGCAACGCGGCGATTTCGGAACTGCGGGATGCTTCGCAAGCCGCTTTGAATGGAGAGGCTATCGAGCCAAAGGTCTTTCCCGAGCCATGTGCGTTCAACGTTTTCTGTCACGAATCGCCGTTGGACCAACCGACGGGACTTTGTGGGGAAGAGCTGAAGATAATCACGGAGGCGCGGAGGATTTGGAACTCGCCGGACTTGCCGATCTCTCCGATTTGTATTCGCGTGCCCGTGTTCCGCGCCCACAGCCAGGCGATTTGGGTCCGCTTGACGAAACCTGCTTCGCGCCGGCAGCTTCGCGATTCATTGCGAAACTTTCCGGGAATTCGTTTGATCGACGATCCGGTGAGCGGTTCCTTTCCTACTCCTTTGGCCGCGTCCGGACGGGACGAAGTGCTGGTGGGACGTCTGCGGCCGGCCCGAATTCCGCCGGGTGTCGCCGGATCAGCTTCCGACGACGCCGAATTCGAAACATGGACGCTGTTTGCTTGCGGCGATCAACTGAGAAAGGGCGCCGCGCTCGAACGCGATCCAAATCCTTGAAGCGTTGGCCGCGCTCTCGACGTAACAGACTGTTGAAAAATGTGTGCACACGAGTTTACTGAAGCGCAGCGGCGCAAACCGCCCGGTCATTCTGTTGAATTATGTGTGGACAAGTGTTTTTTTGAAGCGCAGCGGCGCAAGCCGCCCGGTCATTCTGTTGAATTATGTGTGGATAAGTGTTTTTTTGAAGCGCAGCGGCGCAAGCCGCCCGGTCATTCGCCGCGTGGATGCCAACGCAGCCGGACGGCTCGCGCCGTTCCGCTACTTTTTCAACGGGCCGCTAACCTTGGAACTCCACGCCGGTTCAAGCATAATGTTCGGAACGCAAACCTGTCTCGTCTTTAGGAGCTTTTCCAACTGCGATCGACTATGGCAGTTCCAGTGAACCGGATTCGCATTGGGCGGAGACTCGCAACCGTTGGCGTTTTTGTCCTCGCCTCGATTTCTTTTCGCGACGCCATCGCACAAACCGAGCCGGCGAATCAGGACGTCGCCGCCGGCAAGAAAATCTATGCCGACCGGTGCGTCACCTGCCACGGCGATCACGGCCAAGGTGTGGATGGCAAATACGATCGTCCATTTAGCGGCTCGAAATCGGTCGAACAACTTGCGGCGTTGATCGATCAAACGATGCCGGATGACGATCCGGACTCATGCGTCGACGCGGATGCAGCCTCCGTCGCAGCCTTTGTCAAAGTTGAGTTTATGGCCGAACCGGCCGCCGAAAAGCCTCGAATCGAACTCGTCCATTTGACCGTTCCGCAATACGAGAACGCCGTCGCCGACATCGCAAGCCAATTGCTGCAAGAAAAAAACCCGGGGTTCAAACACGGACTGCAAGCCAGTTTCTACGATTCGAAAGACGCCAACCAGGACAAGCTGATCTCGTCGCGAGTCGATTCGGCGATCGACGGAGACTTGCTGTCGGCGGAGCCCTTCAAGAACCGCGAAGGAAAAGACGGATTCTACGTCCGCTGGGAAGGTTCCGTGTTCGCCGAGGAAACCGGAACGTATCAATTCATCGTCCGCTCGCCCAACGGATTCCGGTTGTTTGTCAACAGGCTAAGCGAGCCGCTGATTGACAACTGGGTGGCCACGCCGTCAGAACCTGAACACACGGCACCGATAAAACTATTGGGCGGACGTTGGTACTCGATTCAACTGGAATGTTTCAAGTTCAAAGAATCCGAGTTCTCGATTCAATTGACTTGGCAGCGGCCGGGCCGTTTGCCCAAGCCGATCGCCGCCCATTGGCTGTTTCGGCAGCCGGTTCAACCCGTAGTCGTTGTGCAAACCGTCTTTCCGGCCGATGACAGTAGCGTCGGCTACCCTCGCGGGACCTTGGTGTCCAAAGAGTGGGATGCTGCCACGACCGATGCTGCGGTAGAGGTTGCGGACGTGATCTCGAACCACCTCGAATTCTTGCGCGGGCCAAGTCCGAGTCGGAGGTCGAGCGGAAATCTCGAAGGATGTGCCGCGAAGTCGCCCAACTCGCGTTTCGCCGCTCGCTGACCGACGACGAGCGTCAGCGTTATATCGATCAGTTCTTCGCCGACGGCGAACCGCCGCGTGAGGCCTGCACCCGGTCGCTGATCGCGATTTTGAAATCACCTTGGTTTTTGTACATCGGCTTGGAAAAGAGTCAGACGCCAAGTGAACGAATTGCCGAACGGCTCGCATGGTATTTGTGGGATTCGATCCCCGACCGCCGGTTACAAATCGCGGTTAATAAGAACCAACTGAACGACGAAGCGGCGGTTCGCGAAATCGCAGAAAAGATGGTTGACACCTCCGCAGCCAAAGCGAAGATTCGCGAGTTCATCGTGCGTTGGCTCCGATTGGACTCAACCAGTGAAATGGCCAAGGACCCAGCGGTGTTTGCTCAATTCAACCAAGATCTCGTCGACGACTTGCACGAGTCGCTGTTGCGCTTCGTCGACGATTGCTTCTGGGGCGACAACGACGATTTTCGCCAGTTGCTGTTGGCGGACTACCTGTGGCTGAATCCGAGGTTGATGGAATTTTATGGTGTGCAAGCGGCAACGCCCAACGAAACGGCGGACGACGACCCATTTCAAAAAGTCTCGGTCGATCCGAATCAGCGTGCCGGCCTGTTGACGCATCCATTACTGCTGAGCCAGTTGGCATACTATCGGACGACATCTCCGATTCATCGCGGAGTTTTTGTTTCTAGGAATCTGCTCGGCATCCGGCTCAGTCCGCCCCCGTTCGCTATCGAACCGCTGTCCGAGGATTTTGACCTGTCGATGACGACACGACAGCGTGTCGAGTTTCAGACGCGGCCGGATAATTGCATGTCGTGCCATCACGTGATCAACCCGCTGGGATTTGCGTTGGAGAGTCTCGACGCCGTCGGACGGCTCCGCGAAACCGAAAAGGACCACGCCGTCGATACTCGTGTCCTTGTGCAAACCGACGGCGAACAGACCATCGAACTGGAAGGGCCGCGAGAGTTGGCGGAGTTTCTGGCCGGATCTCGACAGACGCAACGGCACTTTGTCGAAACTTTATTTCATCATCTGGTTAAACAGCCAGTGGCCGCCTATGGCGAGCACAAGCTGGATGAGTTGACCGACCGGTTCATCGAGTCGGGATGTCGCATTCGCCAGCTAATGGTCGACATCGCCGTCACCGCGGCGATGAACGAGCATTAGCCAAAGATGTATCTGCGTATGTCAAACTAACTGACTTCGGTGTCGGCGTCGGGCAATGAAAAGCACGATCGCGGCCGACAGCATCACGCAAGCCGAAGGCTCGGGCACCGAACTGGGCCGAAACGCCAGGTATCGAGGATTGTTCACTTGGGTGCCGAAGATCGTCGTGGTCCCGTCCGGAGTGATCTTGTAGATAAAATCACCATACGTATTGGCGGCGTACAGATTTCCGTCGGCGTCGAAGGTCAGACCCTTGGCTCCGGAAATTGTCCCAAAGTTAGTCATCGAGCCACCGCCGGGGGCAATTTTGAAGATCGAAGGTGCGAAAAAATCTGAGACATAAAGGTAGCCCGCCGCATCAAAGGCGAGGCCGTATGTGTTGTTGGAGCCTACGGGAAGCGTCGCATAAGTGCTGAGCGTCCCGCCATCTGGAGTTATCTTGGTAACGGTTTGCGCCGTGTTCGCATAAACATTTCCCATGTCGTCTAAAGCCAGACCCGTAGGACCCGAAGAACCAAGTTCCGCAAAAAGGCTTACGGTACCCAAGGAATCAATCTTGACGATCTGGTGGGTGAAGGATTCGGCAACGTACAGATTGTTGTCGTGATCGATGGCCATGCCATAGCCGCCTATACTCGAGCCCAACAATGCTGCAAAAAAGCTTACGGTGCCGTCGGGTGAAACCTTGCTGACGTTAGCGGCACCTGCCACAAAAAGATTGCCGTGGGTGTCAAAGACAAGCCCCTCCACGTTTGTGAACAACGGCAACTGCGCAAAAAGGAGCGAAGGACCAGGCGGGGAGTACGTCACGACGGCATCGTTGTTGCCCGTGGCGTAAATCACATCACCTTTAGCGCCCGACGAAATTAAAACCAGCCCGGCAAGCACCAGGCTGACGAAGGCAATGCGGTAGATGTGGTGAACAAAAAAGGTAACGGTAGCGCGACGTAGATTTAGCGGTTTCATAGATTTCCTGTGGTTGGGTTTTCACGTTGCCCGCCACAAACGTATGCAGCGGCTTTGAACATTCGCGGGTTGTACCAGTTGATGTTGCGCGGCAATCAGCCTTTCGATATTAAGGATCGCCCGAAAAATGACTTCCCGATTTTGTTGACGCTTAACTGACCTCTCCCATGAGGGCGAGGACTTAACGGATTGTTGAAAAATGTGGACACAAGTGCTTATTGAAGCGGAGTGGAGCGAGTCGCCTGGTAATTCGCCATTTGGATGCCACCGCAACCGGACGGCTCGCGCCGTTCCGCTCCTTTTTCAACGGGCTGTTTAGCCGAGTTCGTTTGCATGCGATCCTCACCAACTAATTGCGACTAATAACCCAAACGCACATTGCTTTATGGGTTTTCGCAAAAGTCGAGTGAAATATCGGTGCGGCGTGCTTTTCGGTCGGTCGAGTTTCCGTAGACCGTTCTCCGCGTCTTGCTGCCAGTTTTGTGAAGGGCGGTAGTGGGCTGATGTGCTGTAGGTTGGTCAGTCCCTGACCGACAACCATTAGCCAAGCATGCTAGTGGGCCGAATTGCTGTAGGTCGGTCAGTCCCTGACCGACAACCATTAGCCAAGCATGCTAGTGGGGCGTTTTGCCGTAGGTCGGTCAGTCCCTGACCGACAACCATTAGCCAAGCATGCCAGTGGGGCGTTTTGCCGCAGGTCGGTCAGTCCCTGACCGACGACAAATAGCCAAGCATGTACCGATCTTTCGTCCAGCTAACCCACTATGGTGGCGGCGACGTGTGCGGATGCGGAGCGTATCAAATGGCGCGAAGTGATGGGTCCACTTCTCTGTGCTCTTCGTGTCCTCTGTGTTAATTCGTCCGTCCCCGGCTATGCATGGAACACCCGAGCGACCAGCGATGCGCGGCCAATGACCTCGCACTTCGGCCGCGCAGCAGCGTATTGAACCACGAAAAGCACGAAGCACACGAAGGATTGAGAGTTCAAATGTGACGGCCAGGGGAGCATCGTCGCCGAACGTAACTGTTCACGAGGCATGTTTTAGGGGGTCAGGCACATCCGTCTTGGGCGAATTGAGCCAGACCCCGGCCTGTGAACGGTTACATGCCGCAATTACGGATCTATTTCCCAACCACTGTCTTTGGCCTCTTGACGCAATTTATCGAGCGTTTCACGAAGTTGTTTTTCGAATTCTTCGATCGGCGGCGGCGACCACCATTCAAACATTTCATGGAGTTTGTATGTCGGTACGAGTTGGGCGATTTGTCGAATGAGTTCGTCCGCGGTTGGCGAAAACGTGTCAATCTTGTAATGCAGTAAATCAGTCAGAGGATGATCACCAGGGCTTCCGTTTGGCATGGGTTATTTATCATCCGAGATTTCGAGAACTTGATTTCCGTTGTTGAGGCCTTGCCACAGTTTGAGATTCTATTCGATTCCGGTTTCAGCTGCCAGTTTTGTGAGGAAGCGGTAGTGGTGCGGTTTGCTGTAGGTCGGTCAGTCCCTGACCGACGACAATTCGCCAAGCATGTACCGATCGTTCGTCCAGCTAACCCACTACGGTGGCGGCTACGTGTGCGGATGAGAAGTCGATCAAATGGCGCGAAACGATGGGTTCACTTCTCTGTGCTCTTCGTGTCCTCTGTGTTGATTTGTCCGTCTCCGGCTATGCATGGAATACCCAAGCGACCAGCGATGCGCGGCCAATGACCTCGCACTTCGGCCTGTGCAGCAGCGTATTGAACCACGAAAAGCACGAAACACACGAAGACTTGAGGGTTCGAGTGTGACCGCAAGGAGAGCATCGTTGCTGGACAGCAAAAGCGATGCATGCCCCAACCTTCCGAAGCCACATCTTCGTCGCTTTCTCCAATCACGTAACGACGGAGCTAACCGGACGGCCGCCAGCGACTCTCGACAAACAGAACATGCGCCCAACCTCCACTTTTTGTACTCCGTACGCGTCTGGCCGGATCGGCAGCCGTTGGCGTGCTCGGAGCAAAGGCCAGATTAACCAGACCGTTCGCTCGCGTTTGACTCTCCATCCAGCTTTTTTGTAACAGCCTTGGCAAGCGTCAGAAAGTCCGATGGGAGCAGTATGATTGTCGTCGTGTTTTGCTCAACGCCGACTTCGGCAACCATCTGCATTCGCCGAAGTTCCAACGCCGCGGGGTTGCTGGCAATTTCTTGTGCCGCCTGTGTCAGTTTCGTCGACGCTTCTTGCTCGGCCTCGGCCTTAATCAGGCGTGCCCGTTTTTCCCTGACGGCCTCCGCCTCTTTCGCCATCGCACGTTGCATGGCTCCGGGGATTTCAACATCTTTGATTTCCACGCGTTCAACGCTCAATCCCCACGGGTCGGTCACCTCGTCAACGATGGGCCGCACGGCTTTGTTAATCTTGTTGCGATCTCTGAGAACTTCATCCAGAAAATGCTGCCCCACAACATTTCTCAACGTCGTGAGCGCGATTTGGTAAGTTGCGTTCTTGTAATCGGCAACAGAAATGACCGCCTTTTCCGGATTCGTGATCTTGTAGTACAGAACGGCGTTGACGCGAATGGTAACACTGTCACTCGTTACGGTTTCTTGAGCTTCGATATCGACCGTCCGCGTGCGAATGTCCACACGCACCTTCTGGTCGAACAATGGAATCACCCAGTATAGTCCCGGACCGCGCACGCTCTGAAATCGACCAAGGCGAAAAATAACACCGCGTTCGTACTCACGGTCCATCCGCAAGCCGAGGACGACAACTAACACGACAAGGATGGCAAAATTGGAGTTCATCTAGTCCGCCGCTTTAGGAGCGCCTAAGCTTTTACTATAAAACCCAGACCGATCGAAGCAGCAAACGCGGCGCTTCCCGGCAGCGAGCATGTCGCAGGCATTGTCGATCCGACGTCGCGCGAGTCTCTGCCCGCTTGGCAGAAGTAATCCAGTGGATCCAATCTCTGCGCCAATCGGCGTGATGTCCGACCACAAGGCCCGCGCCTTCGGGGCGGCGGTGAGAGCCTTCCGCAGATCTGCCGGAACCCTGGGTTCGGGTTCCTCTCCAGTCGAAATGATCTCTAGCGTGACGAGGTCGCCGACGTCTGCGCCCGCGGCTTCGCGCATCTTCCGGTTCACCTTGAGCCAATGACTCTTTTGGCCATCTGGCTCAAGCGTGGCTCGGAATTGATAGCCATTGATGGTGCCTTCAACGGTCGTCATGCCACGTGTGGGAAGTTTCGCACTGGCGCTCTTGGGCAAGAGAAGAAAGGTCCACGAGCCGCCTTTCTCGGACGCCGCCGGCCGCAAGAGTCGTGCTTTGAAACCGATTTTCGATGCAATTCTGGTCATTTCTGTGCCACATCAATGTCGGGAATTTGCAATTGGGACGCGAGGCGGCCCACTCGCTGAACATTGGTTGATTTTATGCTCGTTTAGTGATCACGCCCATCGCTCACATTCACCGGACTGCCGGTGAGGAATTCAACTTCGGAGCCGACACGCGACCGACGACTTATTGTAATCCGCACACGAATCATTGTGGCCGGAGCGAGAGCCTTTGTGCGAGCTGCTGGACAGGTGGCTTTGATCGCCCATAGCTGACGATGGCAATATCCAGGCCGCAATCAGTGTACAAGGATACCGCACGATGAATCGCGTCAAGTATCCACACCATTTCATTGGCGAAGGCACCGCCACCGAGAAGCGTCAGATAAAGGCGGTTATTTCCCGTACGAGCTGCATTTTCAATCGACGCACAAATGGTCGCCTCGTAAGCAGCTTCAAGAATCAGGATTGCGAAGGGTGACCATGATTCAGATGAATGTCTGGTATAGGAAACAGGCATCGCAGAACAATAGGCCTGTGAGACGACGTGAGACGAACTGTCAAGCGTCACCTGCACGTCAGTGTGAGCGCCAATCCGAAGCAGTGCGTAATTCGTCGCGTTCGGATTCGTCGAGTCTAGTGAGGTGGTCGTTGATAGATTCCAGTCCCTCAGCGGATGGAAGTGCGTAACCGTTGACCATTTTCCACAGACGTTGATCCGTGTTGCCAAGCCGCTCGCCAATATCCGCAAGACAATCGATTTGATTCTGAGAGGATTGGCCAATCTGGCCGTTTACTTTGACGAAATAGTTTCGGTAGATAGTGCCTGCACCAGCAGCGATTGCGCAGGCAGGGCCCTGACTAAAATCACGTTCGTAGATCCCAACACCGTCTTCCGGTATTACATTGGGTGAAGTCATTTCAAGCAGATTGAATTGCGACGCGACCTGAAACATTGCGCGGCGTTCGACACGTCGCAGTGAAGTGCTCGAACATCAGCGACTACCTCGCAAACGCTTGTTGTCGGTGAGGTGCGTGAAATCCGGCAGGCGCGTTGACGGAGTTCCGCCAATATTGGCGTTTCGTGTTCCCCGCAAGACCATGCGTTGCCGTTGATTTTGGAACGCAATTGGTTTCCGTCCACGGTAAGATGTTCGCGCACATGTTCGGGCGATTCTTCGTGACAGCCGGTCAAACTCTCAAACCATGTCATGTTTCACGATTGCGACAGTTCGCCACCGGTGACTCAGCGGCGGGCAAACAGCATTGATTTCAGGAAACTGACGATCCGCCGATTGTGCGACTTGTTAGCCAATGGGAGAACGCTGCCAAGGCGCTCTGATAAAGTATTGAACATCCATTGAACACGATTGACCGCAACGTGACTACGCGCAATTCCGCGGTTGATCGAAGGGCCAGCCAGAATCGTTCATGGTGGCTAACGAATTGCGTAACCGGGCGGCGACGGTACGCATTGATTTCAGATCCCGCATGATTCGCCGCTTCCGCTTCGCGCAATTGTTCGTCGCCTCGTTGCCGAACACTGTAACAGTTCACGAGCTGGGGTCTGGCTCATTTTCGGCCCAATAATTGGTACGTGAACGTCGCATGAGCCGCCGAAAATGTGCCTGACCCCCTAAAAATGTGGGCAACGCATTGGTAGCCCGTGAACGCTTACCCGAACACTACACCAGTTGTCTCACTCATACACTTGTTATTGAGTTTTCAGATCCGGGAACTTGTTGACGTTCTTCGAATCCACGCATTAAGTAGAAACAGGCAGGCGCAGATCGGAATAAGAACAAGCGGGAACATAAGAACGTTCATGTTGACGGCAACACCCACCAGAACAGCAATTAATGTAATAGCGGCGCCGAAAGCATCCCACTTCCAAGCCACTAGAAGCCCGACAAGCGAAACGACAAACGCAGCCAGCCCGACATGATCCGAGGCGGTCAATTCACGAGATACATGCTCCGTTCCGCCGATGAAGTAGGCCACCGTGAATCCGCCCATCGTCAATATCACCAGCGCACTGATGATGCGTGAAACCCACCAAACAATGTTACCGACCACGCAGGTTCGCTGTTCGAGCGATTCGTTCATGCTTGTCTTCTGACGCTCAAAAACTTCCACTTGCCGCCAGACGCATTGCTCCAGACATAGAGACTATTCGTCATTCATCAGAGTTTATTCGGCAGGAAACGATAATTCTTGCATACTGCCCGGTTGTCGACGAACGGCCAGGATCACCGAGTCACCGGAGTTGATTTACCACTGAGAAAACGCGCGTTCGGCGACTCCGCGTGCATCCCATTGGTTCTGTCGCAATGGATTGCGATGCCACCATTGAATTAGGGCACTGTCGCCGACTTCGGTGGATGCCGTTCGGCCAACGGATTGTGTCGCTCCCAACGTAGCACTGATCCGTCCTCGGGGTCGAACACTTCACCAATCCGCCTGAACCCCGCCTTCACGAGTACACGTTGTGAAGCGATGTTCGCAACCTGCGTGTGTGCGCGAACGGTTCGGATGTTTCCGTTGCTGAACGCGAAATCCACCAAGGCATTCACACATTCGATCGCGTACCCGCGGCCCCGGTGATCCGAATTGACGCCATACGCCAGTTCCACTATCCGTTCGACTGGTGGCCCTTTGAACCCACAGCCCCCAACCACAGCACCAGCGGCTCGGTCAATAAGCTTGAAACCGTGCAACCAGGGGCTGAGCGGACGTAGCCGCGAGAGCCTGCGCCAGCCACACAGGAGAAACTTGCGCGATCCGCAGGACTCAACTCGTCAATTCGAGCGAGCACATCCGTGGGTTCCTCGAGAACCAAGTCGAGACGATCTGTTTGGAGAATGAAATCATTCATTACGTGTCGCCAGTGGCCGAACGACCTGCGTAACCGGGCAACGACGTGACGCGTTGATTTTAAAATCCGCCGGATTCGCCGCCGGTTCACGCAATTGTTCGTCGACCATTTTCGTGGTGAGACGGTTGGTTACCATGCGGTTCGACGTTACAAATCTTTTGTGGCGGATGGATTCAACGTCCTAAGCAATTCGAGGAATTCAGCTTTGCCCATTCCACCTTGTTTCTGTTGGAGTACATTCCCTTGTGGATCAGTGACGATCGTGTTGGGCGTAGCACCAATACCATAACGACTCATCGCTGCGGCCGCGTTAGGATCATCCACGTCAATCGTCACGGGGATGAACGCTGCATTGACGGTAGCCGTCACCTGCTTATCTGCCCAAACGTTGCGTTTCATTATCCGACAGGGAACGCACCACTTGCCAGTGAAGAAGAGGATCATGGGCTTGCCAGCCTGGACAGCTTGCTGTTGGGCGACAGTGTAGTTGTCAGCCCAGGCGACGCTATTGGAGGGGACGTAGAAGCAGTACCAAGCGTAGGCGAGAGAGACAACGAGGAATGCAAGCCAGAAGCATCGCCAGAAATGGAAAAACTTTTTTCGGTCGGGTGGTGATCCGGGGTCGCCGGACGACGGTATTGGGGATTGCGAGTCGTTCATGGATGTGTGTGGGCCCCTCTTATGCTTTTGCAATGTCCAAAACCTGTCCTCGTTGGATATTCGTCGGCGCATCGCAATGCTTAGCGTCGCGAGTAATCCCTTACTCATTGCTGCCGAAAAAGTCACATTTCGTCACGCTCCACTCCCTCAGAACAAGCAAGCAAAGTGGGGCAGCTCACTTGCCGTGGGCGACGAAGGTGGCGATCAGCGGGCGGCGGGAGTTGACTCACCATCTTCAGAAAGGTCACCACCGCCGCTCCGTTGCATCGGATGGTTCGTCGGCTGTTTGGAGCGGTCAACGTAGATTCGACCGGATTGGCGTTGTTGACGCTGCAAATCGTCTACGATCCGATCGAGGTCGTTATTGAACTTCGCCGCAAGCCGATGGCGGGCTTCACGGATTTCCTGTGTGATTGGATTAGTCATCAGTGTCCCCCGGAATTTCGGGTGGCGAGCAAATGATTGGAGGGTCGAAACCCGCGTCGCGACAAGTCTGCTCGATCTTGGATCGCATCGTCGCATTGGCGATGTGCTTGAAATTCCACGTCACCAAGTATTGTACGCGTTGAACCGCCGCAACGGCAATGTGCAAGGCGTCTCGCGGTTCCGATGCGGGACAGCACCCTCGGCATTTAGTACGCGTGCCAGTGTTCTTGCATCATCTGTGATCGCAAGGACAGTCAAGTCATCGAGGACGTCCAGACGCTCTTGAGCGGCCGCAGGATCGCCATCGCTGCATTCATCAATAACAAGCTGCGAGATCACAAGTTCGTATTGGGCCGCCGCAGCGTTCCACCAAGTTCTTGTTGTTCGTTGGCGGGACCCAACATCCGGATCCGAGTGGATACGCCCGGCGACATTACCAATCACGGTTGTTTCGACGTAGATCAAGTCCATCGAGTCATTTTATCGCAGACGAACGTCCACGATCACCGGGCCGCGATGATCGATGATCCACTGGCAAAACGCGCACCAACCGCGACTTGGGTGCATCCGATTGTTCAAGTAAGCCGCTGGCGCGGCGGGAGGGTGAGGACATTATGGTGGAGAGTGATTGGGTGAGTCAAACAATTCGCGCATCCTGGATGCCTGGTGCGCCGCACAGCGTGTGCGGTCGACGATGGTTTTTCATCTCCAGGAGCTTGCACGATGCCCAGTTACCACAAACCGACTCCCTCTAAGTATTTCCATGGTCCGCTCTATCAGCAGATGCACGACGACCTGCAACTGACTGGCAAAGCTGAGCGGACCGTGCATGGTTACCTTCGCGCGGTCCGCCAGCTTGCCGATCACTGCCGCAAGGCACCCGATGAGATCACCGAAGCGGAACTCAGACGCTACTTCCTGTACCTTAAGAACCAACGCAAGTTCGCCTATGGATCACTGCGAGTCGCCCTGTCCGGCATTCGCTTCTTCTATAGTACCACCTGCCAGCGGGATTGGAACGTCCTGGCGATGCTGCGGCTGAAAAACGTCTCGACGCTGCCGGAGGTGATCACCCGCGATCAAGTCCGCCAGATCATCAACGCCGCCACGACGCAGCGGATGCGTGTCTTCTTTTGGACCGTCTATTCGATGGGCTTGCGCTTAAATGAAGCCCTGCACTTGCAAGTCGGCGACGTCGACGCCCAGCGAAAACTGGTTCACATCCACCGCGGCAAAGGGGCCAAAGACCGCTACGTCCCCATCAGCCAGTTCACCCCATCGGCAAGCCTCACCGAGGGCTGGCTGCCGTCGCGTCGCTCCTGCCACGACTCGGAAAGCCGCCCAAGACAGTCGTTTCGACAAGTTCCGGCTATCGACCCACCCGGCAAACTCGCCAAGCCGAAAGTCCAAAACCCATATCGGGCGTCCGGGCTTCTTGAACAAAGCCCTTGAACATCGGCTCAATCTCCCGGCGATTCACCTCCATCGCTTCGGCCACATCTCCCAACTCGTCACACCGTCCATCCACTAGCCGCGATGTCAAAGGCTTATTGGTTCGTCAGGTGTTGGGTCAACAATGGCACAAGGCCGAAGCGTCGAACTCTCCCGAACAGTCTATCCGTCAACAAAACTCAGAGCAATATTCATGGATTCTCGTACTCGTACTCAGCATCGCGGTACTCGTACTCGTACTCGTACTCGCTTGATCTTAGGCGACGGTGTGTGTCCGTTGGATCAATCGAGTCAGCATCGACACGATTCGTTTCAAGTCAGATTTTCCACAATGATTGGATTCATCATCGATCACGCCGCACACGCGCAACACGTCGTGAATCGCTGCACATTCCAACGCAGAACCACTCGCAATTTCAAAGAATCGGTTTTTGTCTTTGAGGCTTTGTTTGCCGTTGCCTTCGGCAATATTGAGTGGAATCGATTGGGCCACCCGCAGCCATTGGTCACGAGCCGGACGATGGACTCCGCTTAGCGTCTTGGCAATGCGGTACGAGAAGGCGACATAGTCAATCGAGAGGCGATACACGTCGAGTCGGTCGTGATCAAAAGTCGGTTCGTTCATCACGCTCCTTTCGAGTACGAGTACCGTTGCACTGAGTACGAGTACGAATCATGGCCCTGACGAACGGCCGCGATAACCGAGTCGCGGCGGTTGATTTTCCATTGTGAATACGCCCGGCTACCGCGACTTCGGTTGATCGCTTTGTTCGCCGGACACGCGTTTGATGGTCAAAGACTCCCCAGTTCGCAAGTCCACGCCCGACCACGCCTCGGAGTTCACGCCGAACACATAGAATGAATCATTGTCTTTTAGCGTAATGCAATTGGATTGCACGACAGGAACTGCGTCGCTTCCCATTTCCAGTGTGACGTTGTCCCATGTGCAGGACTTCGCCGAAAAGCAATAAACAGAGTGCCCGTCTCTCAACGCCACCAGGCCCTGAGACACAATCGGTTTTACATCTGGCGATAATGGAGAATCAAATTCGATTCGATTCCAGAGGTTTCGTTCAAAGCTGTATGCGGTCACGACCTCCGATTCCTCGGTATAACAACAATGACGTGATTGTCCTGAATCCACGTAGGCTCGTGCACTTCGGGGGTCTGCTTTTCCTGCGCGGTCACAGAAGCGACAGAGAGCAGCGCTGCCAAGAAGGCGAACGATAAGGTGATACGTGTATTCATAGCGGCCTGTCCCTCATTTGAAAGTGTGTTTGATCCGGCGAACGACAGCGGTAACGGGGCCGCCGCCAAAAAACTATGATTTCAAATCCCGCGTAATCGGCGGCTCCCGTTCACCGCTTTGTTCGCATTTTAGCGTCGCCATTTGCAATCATCGAGCCATTCTCCGTCTTCTTCATGGTTGGTGACTCTGTTTCCCATTTACAGCGCAAAGCCACCGCGTAAGCGAGGCAATTTGCCCATCGTCAGTCAAGTTTGCGGCATTCTCCAATTCACCGTTCTTGAGCATCGCCCATATTTCGCTCGCCATTTTTGCTTCGATCGCTGCCCCGATGAAAAATGTATGTGGTTTCAACTTCTTCTTCGCGAATGCCGAGTGAATTCGGTTGAGCGCTGTGCCGCGGTTTTCCAGTGCTCGTCCGCGCCTGCCGGATCAATTCCGCCCTTGAGTTCGCCAAGGGCCACGTAGGCGCACGGTGTAGCATGTATCTCTTTGGATATTTGGTCCGATGAACATTGAAACAAGCACAAGTCCACGTTATTCCCGAATAGCGGAACGGTTAGGTTGTAAACAAGCGTTCGGCTCTTCGCATCGCCCCACGCCAATCCTCGGAGTTTGAGTTCGATATCTGTATCATCTTCGGGCATATCCGCCCAAACTTTGCTGTCCGATGAGAGCCACCGATATTTCGCGCCACTCAGTTTCAAATTCGCGATGATCGATCGTGTGAGCTTGCATTGAGCCATAAACCCACCCACGTTACGCATGGAGCCGCCCAAGGTATCGCCTCGCGTCAGGAGAAACCGGAACACTAATTCCTCGACAAAGTTTGCCGCCAGCGGGTTCGAGGTACTTGCCGATCAATCCCGCGATGGCCTCATCCTTGTTCGTTTCCTGAAGATGGCCCGCCGCTTTGTCGGAAACGCCAGCGGCCATCAGCAGTCCGGCGCGAATGGTTGGAATCTTGATAAGATCCATCGGGACCTTCGCCTTTGACGCGGCCGATTTCAGTGCGCGTGCCTCCGCGACGAACGGCGTTGCTCGGCGGTTCTTCTCCGCGCCAGCGAACAAATCCGGCGCGAATGGCATCGTACGTGGTCTCAAGATCATGGCTGGATTGGAGATGATCGCCGTACGCTTTTGTCATTATTTTCCTTTGCGCCAGACGTACACGCACTTGCGGATTTCTTGTCGTCCATGCCGCCGCATTTGTTGGCTGCTGTTGCCTTTGCCCTTCGGCAGCACCCAAATAGATTCCACGTCGAAACCGGCTTGCTCAGCAATGTCGGAGAAAATCAGATCGACTGGCACATGCGCCCCCTGATAGCGCACGTTGTCATTCACCATGACGAACGATGCACCGGATTTCAAGACTTTCGCGCTCGCAAAAATGAGCAGCGCCAACTCAAAGAAATAGTTCTTGACCATCCGAACGATGCCGGGGTTGTTGATCGTGCCATCCGCCTTGCAGGCGTTCAGGTATTCGAGAACCCGCGAGAGCATGACTTGGTTTTCATAGGCACTGAATGCGGCTTCAAACGTCTCGGCACCAAACTTCTGCACTAAATCTTGCTTGTCCTTGTTCTCCACTGTGCATGAGAGCATCGCTTGTCGCAGCCGACGGATCCCATCTTGTCCACATTTAGCGTCGCCAGTTCGAGGGCATACGTCCGCGTGTAGTCGTAGCGATTGCAGTAAGGCGGCGATGTGATTACTCCGCTAATCGAATCTGCTTCCATCCGCGGAACAATGTCGAGGCATGAGCCGACTTTGACTTCAATCGCGCCCAAAGCGGGCAGGTCCATCGGATCGTCAAAGAGTGTTGGTTGATACTTGCGTCCCTCAATGTCCGCAATGATCTGGTTGAGCTTCCGCAGAATCGCTTCGTCGAAGCTGTAGATTCGACCTTTGTCGAACATCTTCTTCCCCATACAGCGCCAGACCTTTGATCCCATCGGAGGTACTGCCCATCCTTGCGCGTAAAGCTGATTTCCTCCAGGACTGAGAGTGCGGCGAATCGCAACACACGCGACAAGAGTTCGTCATTTGTTTGCGATGCCTCGAAAAGGTATCGGCTTAGCTGTCGTTCGTTCTCAGCGGGGAACGCGCCGGCAGTGATCTTCAAGTGCGAAAACCCGCATTCTTTACCTGGTTCCATCCACGCAGCGCTTCTCGCGGCGAAACGAACGCCTCTTGCAGGCGCTGCTTTGTCCGTGTGTAGGACGGCATGTCGAACTTGGATGATCTCGGCGCTGCAAGGCAGTAACTCGATGCCGACGGCGTCCAAACCCATCTCCGCCGCGACGAACAACGAGGTCCCACTTCCCGCAAACGGGTCAAGCACGGGGCCGGTCATTCCGGTTTCCTCGATGATGTACCGGATCAACGCGGCCGAGAATCCTTCGCGATACTTGCACCAACGATGTCCCACCTCGGCCTTGTTCGCCTGAAAGCTGACGAGGGTTCGATCAATGTCACGGTTCACCTGCATCTTGTCGCGGAAGACGCTCGGTCAGTTCGTCATCCGCTTCCTTAATGCGATTGAGCATCTCGACGTGCCGGGCGGGTATTTGGGTCTTTGTGTCCATATCGAGGATTGTACTGATCAACCGTAGAACGAGCGAGACAGTATCAGTTAATACCGAGGAAGAGCTGAGCAGGCACATCTTGGCAGGCGATCCCCCAATTACGCACCTGACAATCGCCGGGATTGCTTTTCGCAAGCAGCGACTACGACTTCGTCGAGTCCCAGCGGGCGCCGGACAGCGATCATAGTTCGCGAAAGCAAGTTTGCGGTGATTGACTTGCCGCCATAAACTCAGATTTAGCTGCGAACGTTTGCGATAACGCGGCCGGGAGATGGTGCTGCTGGATGCGAACGTCCAAGGTAACCC
The DNA here is from genome assembly GCA_963803365.1 of uncultured Planctomycetaceae bacterium. Lineage (GTDB taxonomy): Bacteria > Planctomycetota > Planctomycetia > Pirellulales > Pirellulaceae > JANMEB01. The sequence continues at coordinate 2,360 of CAWDMH010000012.1, read as the reverse complement.
GGCGGCGGCCAAGAACCTCTGATTTCAAAACCCGCCCGATCCGCCGCTCGGGTTCACCGCATGGTTATCCGACCATTAGCCGCCAAGAAACTTTGCGATGCCAGCAATCAAACCGGTTGCGATTGCGCTCCCGGCAACGCCTTCGAGAACGCTTCTAATCGTTGAAAGACATTCGGAAATGATCGTTGTCTTTGGTTTGGACGCCGCTAACTGGGCCTCAATTGTAGAAATATCAGCCTCAACATCGTGCCGATCACCGGGCGACAACGTCAATTGATCGAGGCTGTTCTTGATCTGGTCGACCAGTGTCTTCAATTCTCCGATCCGCACATCACCCTGCGAGAATACTTGGGTCGCCTCTGGGCTGGCCTGTTGAATTGATGAGTTGATCATCGTGCCGATGGTGATGTTGTTGACGGCAGGGAAGTAGTGCGTCGGTTGTTCTGGATGCGAAATCGCATCCTCGACCTCGCGAATTCCATAATGGCTAATGCTGATGATGCCGCCGAGCGCCTCTGAATTCAATGAGACCTTCGCCCTTGAGGTACTGCGCGATGTTTGAGGTGTAGCCACGATCAAATCCCAAAGACTCGCTGATCGCGAACATTGAAATGAAAGCGTACTCATCACCACCGCCCGCTTCGTAGAGCGCTTTCAGGAACCGAAAACGGTCAGCTCGCAATTCTTCGACGCTTGGCATGTTGGCTCCGTTTCTGTCGGATAACGCTTGGGATAACGGGGGGCGAGGAGAAGACTTAGGCTTCAGGACCGACTCCGCCGAGCCCTCCCGTTGATCCCAATGTTATGTCGCGCCTCCTGTTTGTTCGCCATTTTACCAATACTTGCTTCAGGTAAAGTCTGGGTATGGAACGCGACTATGTATTTCGGAAAGGAATTGCGAGTATTTTACAATGTCGTCGAGGAATTCCGCGTGAGTGCCCAATTCGCGATCCTTGTAGGCATGAATCGCATTTCGTCGTTGTTGTACTTTGAGCACCCAATCATCCCAGCCATCAGCATCATGCCACATTCGTTTTCGGAAGAATTGTCGTAATGGTTCAAGAGTTTGTCCATCAGGGGACACGACATTTCCTTTTTGGTTCTTGAGTGGATCGACATCTGTCTTGTAGTCGGAATAGTAAACAGACAGCAGCCATTTATGGTGCCCTCGACAAGTGCTCCCAAGTTCGCCCAGCCAAGAATTAAATGAGCATTCGTTTCGGAAGGCGGCGGTGTCGCAATCCACAGATGGAGCGTTGTGCTAAGCTCGACCTGCCAATCTAGTCGAGACTTTGACATCAATTCAGCGGCTTCAATCGGTGCCCATCCATGTGCCTTCGACCAGAACACAGATATTTCGCGATTCTCTTCAACGATCGCATCGACAGTTTGGGATGGAGTTCGTGTCATTCGATTTCAGCGACATAACGCTCGCGTTGACCGGGCCGCGGCAAGTAAAGTATCCACTTCAAAACCGCCCGATCCGTGGCTCCGTGTCCAACGCTTTGTTACCCCGTTTCATCTGGGTCTTCGTATTGTTCGAAAATAGTCCATTGCGGCGGAAGTATCGGTATTCTCTCTGGCTCGTCGCCACACGACAACATCGCGTCCATGGAAATCAAGTACATGGCCGATGTCTTTGCGTTGAATCGAATTGCGATTTGCCGGGAACGTTGTCATCGAGAACGATCGGCGGAGGATATTGTTGCGTTTCCGGATTGTCGTCGACCGCCATTGAGTAGTATCGTGATGGAACAAACTCCCTCGCTATTGTGCCGTTATTCCCATCGATTTCGACGTAGTAAAGACTGACCTCTGCAGGATACACGCCCATCAAGGGACGATAAGGTGGAATCGGTTTTGTTTCATGAACGGTGACGATAAGGTGATCGACGATCACGTTTGTACGATTGGAGTTCTTTTGAATTGAGAATTGAAGAACAAATGCACTGACGAACCATGTTAGGCGTTCATACTCTCCATCAACGTCGAAAATTGACACGTAAGGCAGTTGCCCCGTCAACCAAGACGCTTTGCTCGGCACCAACCCGTGCAACCGGCGAGACCGTTGCGAGTTTACATGACGCACAACCACGAGGCTGTCCGAGCATTTTCATGGCTCGATTTTCGATTTCACATTTCCAGTCTTGAAGGACAGGTGTCGCAAATCGATCAACGTCTCTATCGATCAACGCTGCGTGAGTTGAGCAGAGCCAGATTCCGTTATCCTCGCAGGCTCGTTGCTCAGCGGTAAGAGTTGCGTCGTATCGTGGCCCACCCTCTGACGCGGCGGTAATGTGCGCAGCGACGCCGACGTTGACCGATCGCGAGCCATCCATCGCGGGACCAAATGTTGGGGC
>CAWDMH010000011.1:0-330716 GCA_963803365.1 uncultured Planctomycetaceae bacterium | reverse complement strand
TATCTGTTGCTCAACATTACGTATTGCTTGTTGGCGGCCATGCTGCATCCGTTGTTCATGGCCCTGAGCGACTGGGTGATGTGGCTGTATCCGCCATCGGGCGAAATCGCTAATCTCGACCAGGCTCTCAACCAATTGTTTGTCGGGGCTCCCGGCCTTTGGGCGATCGTCTTGGTGATTGCCTTGGCTCCAGCAATTTGCGAGGAACTGGCGTTTCGCGGATTCATACTGAACGGACTGCGTTCAAAGCTGGGGGGTATCAACAGTGTGTTGATTACGAGCCTGATGTTCGGTATCGCCCACGCCATTCTCCAACAATCGATTATCACCTTCTTTGTCGGACTCGCATTAGGCTTTTTGGCCGTTCAAACCCGTAGCGTATTGCCTTGCATCGCATTCCACTTTACCCACAATGCACTTTCGATTTGCATCGTGCGGATCAATCGCGCTGTGGTTGCCCATTCTCGTTGGCTCAGTCAAGTCTTCGAGACCAACGGTGAATCCGTGATCGGTTATCAAGCATTGACGACGCTTTGGGCGGCTTTCGTGGCAGTGGTTTTGATATGGATACTGCTTCATAATAAAAGCGACGTCAAGTTCGCGAGTTGGCTGCGATCTCGAAGCCGTTTAGGATCACGGCCCATCTAACAAGTGCGGTGGCATCATCGCAGGCTCGCGTCTGTTCGCAAACGGGCGGCCTCGATATATTTGTCGGTGGGCTGATGCTTGTCCGCAAATCGAAACGCCGCACGACATGAAAACCGACGAACTCCGCCAAAAATACCTGGATTTTTTCGCCTCAAAAGGGCACCGAATCTGTCCGAGCGACGTGCTGGTGCCGACGTGGGATCCAACGGTCCTCTTCACACCCGCGGGCATGAACCAATTCAAGGACCATTTTCTCGGCAAGGTCAAACTGGAATTCACCCGCGCTGCCAGTTGCCAGAAGTGTCTTCGCACGGGTGACATCGAGAATGTTGGACGGACGCCGTACCACCATACTTTCTTTGAGATGCTCGGCAATTTCAGCTTCGGCGATTATTTCAAACGCGAAGCGATTGCGTGGGCATGGGAGTTTCTGACCGATCGGCGTTGGCTGGCGATGGACCCGGAACGATTCACGGTGACGGTCTATCTGGACGACGACGAAGCCGCCGAGATTTGGCATCGAGATATCGGAATGAGTTTGGATCGAATCGACCGCCGAGACGAAATCGAAAACTTTTGGCCTGCCGGTGCCCCAACCCACGGACCCGATGGCGTTTGCGGACCCTGCAGCGAGATTTACTTCCACGCCTTAGATGGCGGTGAAGTCGAGGTATGGAATCTGGTCTTCACCCAGTTCAACCGCGTTGGCGAACCGCCGGACAACTTGAAGCCGCTTCCCAGCAAGAACATCGATACGGGAATGGGCCTGGAACGGGCTGCGGCGACGTTACAAGGCGTTGAAAGCAACTACGACATCGACATTCTCAAGCCCATCGTGCTGGCCGCTGCCGACGTGTGCTCTGTCCCATACGATCCGGCCAACGATGCCGGGCGGCGGCTGCGTCGAATCACCGATCACGTCCGGGCCTGTACGTTTGCACTCCACGAAAACGTATATCCGGGACCCAATAAAGAGCAATACGTCGTCAAACGCCTGCTGCGCCGGGCAGTGCTGGATGGCCGGAACTCGGCGTCCTGGAGCCGTTTTTGTTTAAGCTTGTTCCGGCGGTCGTCGACGCCATGAGCCGTCCCTATCCAGAACTTCTCGAAACGAAAACGCGCGTGGCAGCCGGGATCCAGAAAGAAGAGGCGAGCTTCTTTTCGACGATTGACGCAGGCCTCAGTCGGATCGAACAAGTCTTTCGCTCGATGAAGTCCGACCATCGACGCGTCGTCGACGGCCAAGTGGCCGCCGAGCTCTACCAGACATACGGCATTCCAGCCGAGCTTGTTGAGTCGATGGCTTCCGAACAGGGGCTTGAATTTGACTGGGACGGATATCGAGAAGCCATGTCCCGGCACAGCCAAGAGTCGGGCATCATCCACGAGGGCGTCATGGGGAGCTTTGGACCCGTCGACGAAATCAAAGCGGAAATCAAGTCGACACCGTTCGTTGGCTATGAACAAACGGAATGCTCTTCTCGAATCGTCGCCCTGGTTGTCGGCGACGAACGCGTCCAGTCGATCGGTGCCGATAATGTCGCGGCGAATCCGAGTGATGGCAATGTCATCTTGGTCCTGGACCAATCGCCGTTCTATGGAGAAGCCGGTGGACAGGTTGGCGACTGCGGCGAAGTCCGTTCGGAAACGGGGACGTTTGCGGTCGTCGACACTCAACGAGATTCCGATTTGATCCTTCATTATGGACACATGTTGTCGGGAACGATCTCGTCTGGGCAATCCGTTTGGGTGGCGGTCGACAAGCAACGACGGGCGGGAATTCGCCGCGCGCACTCCGCGACGCACCTGCTTCACTTCGCATTGCAAAAGCACCTAGGGCGGCACGCTCAACAGCGGGGTTCCAAAGTCGATGATGATTGGCTGCGGTTCGATTTTACCAATCAAGACATCGTATCCGCCGAGAAAATGGCGGCCATCGAATGTGAAATCCAACAGCGAATCGCCGATCAATCACCAATAGCCGCTCAAGTCTTGCCGCTCGGCGAAGCCCGAAAAGTTGGCGCCATGATGTTGTTCGGCGAGAAATACCCCGACCCCGTGCGAATGATCTCGATCGGTGATTTCAGCCGCGAGCTGTGCGGGGGAACTCATCTTTCCAATTCGAGCGAAATCCAATCGTTGGAGATATTGGCGGAAGAAGGAGTCTCTGCTGGAACCCGCCGGATCGTTGCCCTGACCGGATTAAAAGCGGACGAGCATGCGCAACACGTGCGTGAGCTCGCCCGCCAATTGACGCGACGATTAAATTGCACGGTTTCGGAACTTCCTGCTACTGTGGCCACGTTGCTCAGAAGAATTAAGGCTCTGAAGAAACAATTGGCCTCTGGTCAAGAGTCTGAAGTTGAGGAACCACTGCCCTCACGAAAGGGCAGCGACGCGGAAACCTTGGATTATCGAGTTGTGCGCGACGCTGTTCGCGAAGTCGCCAAGCTACTCAATGTCGGCATCTCCGATACGTTGGCCAGGGTTGATGCCATGTTGGCGGAAACAACAACGATCGAACGACAGCTTGCCGATCTTCAACAGTCGTCAGGACTTGATGCGGATGACCTGATCAAAAGCGCAGAGTTGCTCGACAGTACACTGCTGATTGTGCGGGAGCTCCCCGGCGCGAACGCCAGCAGTAATGCGCAACCTGATCGACAAGATTCGACGTAAGTCAAATCGAACGGCAGTCTTTTTTGCCTCCGCCAGCGGCGCTCACAAAGTTGATTTGGTGGCTGGTCTCAGCCGTGATCTCGTGGATTCTGGTCTCAATGCAGGCGATTGGGTCAAGGCGGTTGCGCCGGTCGTCGGCGGTGGCGGCGGCGGCAAGCCCGATATCGCCCAAGCGGGTGGGAAACAACCGGAGAACATCCAACCGGCACTCGATGCCGCGTCAGACTTTATTCGTGCGGTTGGGTACGTGACCATCGGTTTCCGGAGTCAAGTCTCGATGCCGGCCGCTCCGGCCAGATACACAAAAAGTTAAGCTTCGTCGCGCCCGACATTATCGTCGGTTGGATTCTCGAGCAGCGGTCTTGGGTACGGCAACCGCAGGGGGTTGTGTCGACAACGGCGACGGAATGGCGAATTCGCTGCGCATCGATTTTGGCAAATAATTGCGTTCGGCCAGTTCCGGATCCCACTGGGACCAGGTTTCGACCGCGACTGCAGCATTCAGGTCGCGAAGGCAATCGCCGTCGGACCAGATCGAATGATAAATCGAGGGAGTGGCCATGACTGGAACTTGTGTGTCCTGTTTGATCAAGCGGTAGCCACAAGCCGTGAATCGGTTGTATTCCTGCGACCAGTTGTAATAAACGACTTGATCGAACACCTTGTTGCCGCGATCGTCAAAGTAGTGGTTGACTTCGACGGTGTCGACCTTTTCTTCGATGATCACTGGGATGGGATCCGACGGCGCTCCCAACGCTGCAAGCAAACCTGCGAACACATCCATGTCAACATCGACCAGCTCCCGTGAAACCGAACCATTGTTGATTCGCCGTGGCGATGAGGTAATTAGACGATACTTGAGAATTCGTCAATGCGGGAATCGACTGGGACGACGACGACCACGGCGTGACGGCGTCAGGTTGTGAGCAAGGTGAACTGCAATCACGAATCCATCCCGTTTCAGGACGTGGCCAGGCCTAAGGCCGGCCCATCTGTCGCGAAATCGTCCTACCCCGCCTCCGACGCAATCCGTCGTGTAAGGATCGCACGCAAAAGAACTTCCCGATTTTTTTGACCCTCACCTTACCTCTCCCGTGAGGGCGAGGAATTACGGGCGAAGTTATTTTGCGTGCGATCCTAAGCGTTCTCGCTTGCGTCCCCCACCGAAAGTTTTTTGCGGCAATTAGAATGAATAGAATCGAAACGGCAACGATCGCAGAATCGTATAATCGACCAAACGCGGATAGCGTGACGGTTCCTGCGCGGAAGCTTTCGTGCCAAGCGGAGAATCAGAATTCCCCAGATGGATTCGACGAGATAGGTGACACTTTGGCCAAAACATAACCCGCTTGTTGTTTGCTTTGCGGTGGCGCGGCGAATGGTCGGCTGGCCGCGACGCCCAAATAACCGAAGGAGGCCAACGTGCGATGGCCGCTGCGATATCAAATGCTGTTGCCCATGATTGTGGTTCTATTACTGACCGTTGCGGTGTTAAGCTGGGTCTCGGCTTGGTTAGCGGCTCGAAACAAACAACGCGAGATCGCAGGCCGAATTCAGGCGGTCGCTCAGACCATTGCGCGGGCCAATTTTCCATTGACGCCCCAAATCCTTGTGCAGATCAAAGACTTGATCAACGCTGAGTTATTGTTGCAGCGTGCTGACGGCTCAATCGTGTCGTCGACCACAACAGGGTTGCCGACCGATCGCCCTACGCCGGAGCAATCGTCTCGTTTGAAAGACGGCGCGTCAGTCCAGATGCCGCTCGATCGATACGTTCGGGCGACCATCGTTGTCCGATCACAGCGAGGGGAACCAGAATTCCTCCATATATACTATCCTCAAGCCGATTATGTTCGACAACGCCGCGAAGCGATACTTCCTGCGATCATCATCGGCGGCATGGCCATGCTGGTGGTAGCGAGTTTTGCCCTGTGGTTCTCCGCTCGATTGAGTAAACCGATTAGTCTACTTCGAGAGAAAACTGAACAAATTGCATTGGGTGACTTTCAACCGATCGAGGTCTCGAATCGTGACGATGAATTGCGGGATTTGGAGATTTCCGTCAACCACATGGCCGACCAACTGGCTCAGTTCGAGCGAGACACACGACAGATAGAACGAATCCGGACGCTGGGGCTGCTGGGCAGTGGATTAGCACACCAACTGAGGAATTCGGCGACTGGTGCGAAATTGGCCATCGACTTGCATCGCGAACATTGCCCGCTGGTGCAGGAGTCCGAGGGGCTGGACGTGGCGCAGCGGCAACTGGTCCTCATGGAAAAATACCTAAAGAAGTTCTTGTCGCTCAGTGCTGATGAGAGTCTGGAATTCAGCCAAGTCGACGTTCGATATCTCATCGAGTCGCTGATGCCGCTAGTCGTCCCGACCGCCAGTCACGTGGGTGTCGTCGTGTCGGCTGACTTGGGCGATGACGATGTTGTTATTGACGGCAACATCGACGGAATCGAGCAACTGGTGTTAAACCTGGTCTGGAACGCAATCGACGCAGCGGCTTCCTCCGCGTCCGTGCCCAACGGCGGGGCAAATCGGTTGGGAAAGGTTCGACTTACGCTTCGCCGCCTGGGTAGTGACAGATTGCGTTTGGCAGTGACTGATTCCGGAGCTGGACCGTCGTCAGAAATCGCTCTAAGAATGTTCGAACCGTTCATCACCGAGAAACCCGGTGGAGTCGGACTGGGTTTGTCAATGGTCAATCGCGTCGTCCAGCAGCACGGGGGCACCGTCGATTGGTATCGGCACGACAATCAAACCGAATTCGTCGTCGAACTCCCCATGACGCCAGACCATACCCAACACGATAGGAGGATTGATGTCAAGTCTGTTGATCGTGGATGACGAACAATCGATTTGCTGGGGACTGACTCAGATCGGCCGCGGACTGAATTGCGATGTCACTACCGCGTCCAGCGCTGAGCAAGCGCTGGAAATTGGTCGTCGACACCGGTTCGACGTTGTCGTGGTCGACGTACGGCTTCCCGGTATGAGCGGTTTGGATGCGATTCCCGCAATGCGCAAGCTGTTCGATTCAGTTCCGATTATCGTGATCACGGCCCATGGCGACTTGAACGTTGCGATCGAAGCGGTTCGCTTGGGTGCCTTTGAATACATCGTCAAGCCGTTCGAGGCCGAATCGGTTCGCGGTGTTTTGCAGCGCGCGTTGGCGCGGCGAGCGTCACCCGTGGTCATGACAGACCAAGTGTCACCGGTGGAGGGCTTTATTGGACAGACGCCGGCAATGCAAAACGTCTTTGCCCGGTTGGCGTTGGCAGCGTCCTCGGACGCGAACGTCATGGTTTGCGGAGAAAGTGGTACGGGAAAAGAGATCGTCTCGCGCACCATTCACAAATTCAGCCAACGATCCAAGGGGCCTTTCGTGGTGGTCAATCTCGCGGCGCTCAGCCCTTCGCTTGCGGAAAGTGAGCTTTTCGGGCACGTCCGAGGCGCGTTCACCGGAGCCGATCAAGCCCGCACCGGCCTGCTCGTGCATGCCGATCAAGGAACCTTGTTCCTCGATGAAATCGCCGATATCCCCTTGTCCATCCAAGTCAAATTGTTGCGGGCGGTCGAGCAAAAGGAAGTGGTCCCGGTCGGGGCCAACAAGGCTATTCCAACCGATTTTCGCGTTGTCGGCGCCACCCACCGCGATATCAACCGACTAGTCCAACAGTCTCATTTTCGGCATGATTTGTATTTCCGCCTATCGTCGTTTCGAATCGATCTTCCGCCCCTACGCGATCGGATCGATGATGTCACACTGCTTGCCCAATACTACATGTGCCAACACAACCCAGACACACCTAACGCATTGTCCGCGGAGGTTATCGAGGAGCTACGTCGCCGCCCTTGGTGGGGCAACGTTCGAGAACTGAAAAACGCAATCGAGCATGCAGCGATCGTATCCCGCGGGTCGACCATTTCGCCAGAACACTTGCCGCCACCAATGCAGCATCTGCCGTCGGAGTCAGAAGGCGAACCACTGGAAGGTCAAATCCGACTCTTGCTTGAGCGGTGGACCCGACAAGCGATCGACGATCCGGCCGCGGAGGGTCGGCTTTACGATCGCTTTATGGAACTCGTGGAGACGCCGATCTTTCGAACACTCCTCAAGAAGTTTGGTGGCCAGTATTCCAGCTCCGCCAAATTCCTGGGTCTCCACCGAACGACACTTCGAAAAAAGATCGAGCAATACAGCCTAGACGTTCAAAAATAGCGATCCCGCTCCCCAAAACAAGGACAGGCATTGTATCGGCAATCCGCATGTATTGAGCGTGCGGAGCGATGGATGTGAAAGTTCGGGTCGATGGCCGTGCAGAACGCCGAGATGAGAGCGGTTGCCGGGTCAAACCGTGCGATTGGAACGCGGAGCAGCGCGAGCAGTTGGCAAGAAGAGCGCGGCCGGAGACCGGTCGGTATGGATCGGACGCAAAATAACTTCGCCGTAAATCCTCGCCCTCACGGGAGAGGTTACGGAGAGGGTCGACAAAACCGGGAAGTTATTTTGCGTGCGATCCTAACTCAATGGCGAGCTGTTTGCGTGGAACGGCTCTTGCGTTAGGCGGCGCAGGCGTTGAGGTTGGCCAGTCGGGTCTGGCCTCGGCGGGCGGCGGCGGCTGTCAGGCGATCGCGGTGGAAGGAGAAGGCGACCCCCACGGTCTTGGTCCGCGAGAAGAGTTGACGCAGGTTTTGCGACCATTGCGACCAGTCGGTCCCCAGCCGGTCCAGGATCGAGGCCACCGCCGAACTGACGCGGGCCTTGCCCTGACGGACCAGGCGGCTGGTGGAGTCGACCAGCAGCAGGTAGCTGCCCAGCGACAGGCCTTCCAGCAGACCGGCGCGGTCGGCACCCAGGCGACGGCGGTCTTCGATCGGACAGAGCCACAAGCCGGACTCCATCGAGCGGCTGGCTTGCAGGCCCGGCAGCGAGCCGGCGCGGGCGGCTTGCAGGTCGTCCAGCCGTCCTTTGCTGCGGCAGTGATCGACACGCGTCTTGACCGAAGTGTGCGGCGAGTCTTCTGGAAGCCGAGCCAGCCCGGCGGCCAGCGGGTTGAGGTCGATGTACGCGCAGGTCGCCAACAACGCTTCGGTGTCCAGGATCGCAATCGACTTGAACCGCGATTGCCAAAAGGCCCCGGTCTGCGAGTCGCTGCGGTTGGCGATCCGCGCCAGGGGCTCCTTCAAGCACTTCATGAACCAGCTCAAGCTCCCCAGACGCTGCCGTGTGCGAGCGACATACTTGGGGTCGGCCTGTTTCTGGGCGATCCAAGCGGCGGTGAGCTTCAGCGGTTTGCGGTCCTTGCCGCGTGGAGGAAACAGCCGTGCCCAGCGGCGAACGACCTCCTCGTCGCTCCAGTTCTGCACCCGCTCGGGCTCCAAACGCACCAGCGCATGGAAGTGGTTGTCCAGGATCGAGAACCCGGCCACGGCGATGCCGAACACCTCGCTCAGAAACTGCAGCCGCTGCTCGATCCACTGCTTGCGGTCGGTGTCCCCCTGGGCCAACAGGATTGCTCCTCTGACCGTCTTGGAAATCACATGATACCAAGGAGTTACGTCAACATTCACCAACTGCGATCTGGCCATCGTCATCACTTTTCTCCTGATTGCTTCCATATTTTCTACCCCCAAAACCACGCCCCGTCCAGCCTACCCAACCCGACAAGACCTGTCAACTATGCCTGTCCTTGTTTTGCGGTGGGGCTGGCTAGGGGGCGGCGAGATTGTTCCAGGCGGCTTGATTTTGGGGATGAAACCGCTTGGGGGACGTGCTGTTGGCGACCAGGCGGCGCAGGTCGGCTAAATCGTGGCATTCCCCCAGCGCCATCGCCTGGACCAGTCCATTCCCCAAGGAGGTCGCTTCATATGGGCCGACCACGACCGCGCGATCTAAAGCGTCTGCCGTCAATTGATTGAGCAAATCGTTTTGACCTCCCCCACCGACGACATGAACGGTGTCAAACGTGCAATCGAGAACGTTTTCCAGCTTGGATAACGTCTTTCGATAAGCCATGCGCCAGGCTCTCCAGGCAACTTCGGACGTACTCACCTGCGGTACGCAACTGAGCTTGATGAGTTTGCCGACATACAGCGTCGATTTTATTGAGAATATCTCCGGGTCGCTGAAATTCTGGACGATCAACATCAAACACGCTTTGAAAAGGCTTGGCTGCTGCGGCTGCCGCGGTTAACTGTTCGTAACTCAATTCCTGTCCGCGAGTGCTCAAGTCCTCTCGTACTTGTTGGACCAACCACAGGCCGGCGATGTTTTTCAAGAACCGAATCGAGTTTCCCACACCGCGTTCGTTTGTAAACATCGCCTGTTGAGCAGCCCTCGAAACGCACGGTTTAGTCAGCTCGGCACCCAGCAACGACCAAGTGCCGCTCGACAGGAAGCACCACCTGGAGCCGGGTTCAGCGGGAACCGCCGCGACAGCGCTGGCCGTGTCGTGGGAAGCCGGCAAGACGACTTGAACGGTTCGAGGCAAACCGCAGGCGTCCGCAAGGTCGGGGCGAACGTTTCCCAATATCGAGCCGGTGGCGCTCATGGGCCCAAAGATCCTGGCCGGCAATGATAAGCGTTCAATGATTGCTGTCGCCCAATCGCCCGTTGCCAAATCGATCAACTGGCTGGTGGATGCAATGGTTGCTTCAATAGCCCGTGCACCGCTGAGCCAAAAATGAAACAAGTCGGGAACAAACACCACTTGACTGGCCGCGTCGATAAGCTCTGGACCGTCCCGCTGCTGCGCGAAAAGCGAGAACACGGAGTTGATATGCATCAACTGGATTCCGGTGATTCGGTAGAGTTCGTCCGAGGAGACGAGTTCCAGCGCCGTCCTGCAAGCGTCCACGTTTCGTTGATCGCGGTAAGCGTGTGGCAGTCCAACCAGTTCGCCGGACTGATTCAAGAGTCCCCAATCGACTCCCCAAGCATCCACACCGACCGACCGAATTTGAACCTCGGCATTGCGCGCCCATTGACCGGCACGGGTCAATCCCGCGACGATTTCGCGCCACAGGCCAGTAATATCCCAGTGCAATCCCGATGGAAGATCGATTGGACGATGGCTAAAACGGTGAATTTCCGTCCAACCGACGCGGGACTCGACAAGTTCAATGGCAATCATGCGCCGGATTCCGCGCCGAAATCGATTGCCAGGAATGCAGAAGTCATTTCAACGTTAGCGTTCACGGGTTGCCAATGCGTGGCCCATGTTTTAAGGGGTCAGGCACATTTTCGGCGGCGCATGCGAAATTCAAGTACCAACAATTCGGCCGAAAATGAGCTAGACCCCGCCTTGTGAACGATTACCATTTCAACGCATGAAGGCTTCGTGAAGTCCGCCGTCGACCGCAAGAATCTGGCCGGTCGTTCGCGAAGATTGATCACCCAGCAAAAACAGTATCGCTTCGGCCTGGTTTTCGGGCAAGACAGGGCATTGGATCAAGGTCCGCGCCGCGTAATACTCGGCCAGGCGATCCCGCAGCGTTTGCGTCGGTTCATTCGCGTCGAATTCGAGTTGATACTTGGTCAACGATGCAATGACCCGCTCTCGCGGAAACATCGACGACCCGGCCACCACCGTCGCTGGAGCGACTGCATTGACGCGGACGTGTGGCGCGAGTTCGATGGCCAACTCTCGAACCAAGTGGTTTGCCGCCGCTTTGCTGGTATCGTAGGCCAAACTTCCTCGCTTGGAGACGACGGCGTTGACACTAGTCGTCACGACAAGGCTACCGCGAAGTCCTTGCGCTTCCCAAATCTGTTTGGCTTCATCGGCCACGAAAAAAACACCCGTTACGTTGACTCCAAACGTGTCAGCCCAGCGGTTATCCGAGATGTGGCCCCGAACATCAGGCGGTACATACAGTCCGGCAGTAACGACGACGTGGTCCAATCCGCCGAATGCCAACAGCGTTTGCCGGATCGCGGCTCGGACACTATCGCGCTCGGTGACATCGATTTGGACGCCGATCGCGGGACCGCAACCAGAGACCCCGCTGCCGGCGATTCCGATGCCAGAACCCCATTGGCGGACTATTTCGCTCGCGGTCACTTGGGCAGCTGCCAAGTCCAGATCCGCGCAGATCACGTGGGCGCCTTCCACGGCCAGCCGAAGAGCGGTCGTTTTGCCGATGCCGCTGCCGGCGCCGACGACTAGAACGATCCGCCGGGCAAACGCCTTTTCCGGCGGCATCCGCCGTAGCTTTGCTTCCTCCAATTGCCAGTACTCGATATCAAATGCTTCTTGTTCCGGAAGAGCGATGTACTGATCGATGGCTTCAGCACCCCGCATGACTTCCACGGCGCAGTTGTAGAATTCGGCGGTGACCCGCGATTCGCTTTTGTTTTTTCCCCAGGCGATCATTCCCAGACCAGGGATCAGAATGACTGTCGGGTTTGCATCACGAATCGGCGGAGAATCGGAACGTCGGCAACGTTGATAGTATGCCGAGTAATCACGACGGTATTGCTCAAGCCCTTCGGCGAGCATCGCTTTCAAATCGGCAATGTTCTGAACGTGTGGATCCCAAGGGACGAACAGCGGTTTGATCTTTGTTCGCAAGAAATGATCGGGGCACGAGGTCCCCAATTCAGCTAGGCGGGAGGCATCGACGCTGTTAACGAAGCGAAGCATCGATTCGTCCGATTGAACGGTTCCGACGACGCGGTTTGTCGCCGAGAGTTTTCCGCGAAGCCACGGCAGTATTTCCACCAGGACATCGTTTCGACTTTTCTCAGCGAGCGGTGCAAGCGACGGACCACCGAACGTATTCGGTCCTCGGTCATGGTCTTGGATGTAATTCGCGGCCTTTTCGATTAACTCCAAACTCAATTCGTAACACTCCTTGGGATCGTCGGCCCCGTTGATCAGCCCATGTTGACCCAGAATCACGCCGCGACAATCGGCTTGCTCCTGCCAAATCGACTGAAGTCTCAACCCCAACTCGAATCCCGGCCTCAGCCATTCTGTCCACACGATGTCGTCGCCAAATATCTCTTCGGTCAATTCGCGCGAATGAAGGCAGGCCGCCACTGCGATGACCGAGTTAGGATGCGTATGATCGACGTGTCGAAATGGAATAAACGCATGCAGCGGCGTGTCAATCGATGGCGCCCGCGGATTCAGGTTGAACGTACAATGGCGATACAAGCCAACCATATCGTCTTCGATGGGAGTCTTGACGCCTCGCTGAGGCGCTGCCGCGTAGACCTGTTGCAGATCCACGAGTTTTTGTAGATAGAGCGAGGCAAAATTTTCGCGACGAGCCGTTCGTAGGTCGCCACCGGAACCCTTGACCCAAAGCACTGCGACGGGTTCACCCGTTAGCGGGTCTGTTTCCAGGGTTTTCGACGAGGTGTTTCCGCCCCCCGTGTTCGTGATCCGTCCGTCGCTCCCCAGTAGATTGGACCGGTAAACTAGACATTCCACTAAGTCCGAACAAGGCCTTCTCGTCCGACCATAGGTAGTTGACGTTTTGGAAATGTTGGGGGCCGACCGTTGACATGCCTCGTCCTTTCAACCTTGGATTGAAAGCACTAGTCCATATCACATCCCAACGAAAAGTTCGAGGGGGCTGGCCAGCTAGTGCTTTGTCAACGCTAAGAATTTGGGCTGATTATTAATGTGGCGATCCAACGTTGTCGCCTTTCGCTCGGCGAAAGAATGTGCTTTCGCGGAGCGAAAGCCAACATGGTCAACTCCAAGATTAAGTGTTGACAAAGCACGAGCCGTCAAAAAATCCGTCTGGGAACAACTGAAGGACTGCACGCAGAATAACTTCCGGGGTTGTTGACCCTCTCCTTAATCTCTCCCGTGAGGGCGCGGATTTAGGGGGAAGCTATTGCGCGTGCGATCCTAAGCAATATGCGTCGGGCCGACGATTCGCAACGAATTGTCGTTCGGGGCCGGGGCCGCCGGCGGAGCGTTAGAAGGGGCAGGAGTGGACCAACGTCGACGAAGGATATCAACGGTTAAATTCACCGACGACGTGATCGTCGACACGCCTGACAGCGAAGCGGTGCACAGGCAGTACGTTTCGATCCCCTCCAGATTTGACGGAATCCCTTCGATCGTTGTCAATAATTGCTGGGCTTGCTCTTTGAGCGCTTGAGTGTCCCGGGCGATCGCCTGTTGGGGTGTCAGCCCGTCTGCGCGTTCGCCCGGGCACGCCGTCCAAGGAATCGCGATCGACGACGGAGAAGTCTGTGGGGGCCGCAAAGCAACGTCCCGAACGGGCTCAAAACCTCGTTGCGAGTCCAATAGTGGGAGAGCCAACAAGAGAACGGTTGCGGCAACAAACCCAAGGACCCAAGCCACACGGCCATAGCGGTGATAACGCGATGCGGGGAGGGGATGCCATTCGCTTGCGTCCCGCCCGGAGTCCAATCGACTTTGAATTGTACTCGATGCGCTATCCGTGTTTGCGGAAACGAGCGAAGTTTTCACTGGATAGCGATCGTTGGTCCCAGGTGCTCGATCAGCCCATTCGCCGCATGCTGACCGCGCCTGCATCAACGCTATCAAGCTTACATATGCGTCAAACATCGCCCGACAACGGCTGCAGGTGGTTCGGTGTCCTTGAAGCGACGAGTCGTCGGTCAACATTCGGCGGTCGTCTAGAAGCTCCTGGATTCGCGCTTCGAATTCCAAGCAGTCAGTTCGCATCATGGACGATCACTCCCCTAGCCTGAAGGCGGTTGATGATCTCTTTTCGCGCCCGATGGACCCATGTCTTAACGGTTCCCAGCGGCACGTCAAGCCGCTCGGCAATTTCGCCGTATGCCAATTCGTGTTGATGAAACATCTCGAAACATTCGCGATAGTCAGAGCGCAGGTCCCGCAGCGCCAAATCAAGTTCTTCAGCGAGTTGCCGCCCCGATTGCTCCAACTGGGTCGCGTCAGATATCGGATAATCGAACAACTGCACCGCGGGATGATTGGCTCGCTTTGTGAGCCGACTACGGCAGCGGTTTCCGGCAATAGTCATCAACCACGGCTCAAAATCGCGGTCGGGATCCCAACGGTGGAGATTCCGCAACACACGAACAAAAGTCTCCTGCGTCGCATCTTCGGCGTCGTGGTGATGCCCAAGCATTCGCAGGCACAACCCGAAAACGCGGGACTGGAATTGCCCCACCAAATCGCGCATGGCGATTTGACGACCTGCCAGGCAATCCTTCACCAGTAGTTGAAATTCGCTGTGCAAGCGTGGCCCTCGCTCGTGCAATCAATCAATACCCGACCGACGGTGGGGTAGTTTCAAGCCATCGTGAATCGATCCCACTATTGTTTCGCCGAAACCGAGCGTTTCTTGCACGGATTTGTACGCATCGAATAAAAAAGGCCGAATCGAATTCGATTCGGCCTCGTATTTGCTTGTCAAAACCCAGCTATCGCTGATTGAAGAATCTTCGCAGGACTTCGCCCGCCGCATCGGTGGTGTTTTCAGCGCCGGTCTTGGAGCGCGGCGGAAGTTTCCTCGTCTCTTTTTTCTTTCGCTTGAACCCAAAGATGCCGCTGCTCGGTTCGGTCTTGGAATCACTACTGCCGGCGACGACGGTCTTCGATTCTTGAGACTCTTCGGACTCCTCATGCGCGGCGTCCATTCGATATCTTGTATCATCCAACGTAAACTGACGTGTGTCGTAGTTGGCTGCCGATGGCGTGCCGGCGTCTGGTTCGGCCAACCAATCGGAAACCGATTCATCGCTCCAGTCGCTTTTTTGGGCCGCGGTGCGCGACGCAGCCTCGACCACATCGTTGACCTTCGGCTTCTTGACGCCGGCTTGGACGTGATCGATGAGTACCTCGAACTGCAGGCGGCCAACTCTCAGCACGTCTCCGACTTTGGCGTGATATGGACCGGAGAGCTTTTGCTCGTTGACAAACGTCCCGTTGCGGCTCCCCTTGTCCTCGATGATCACCTGTCCATCTTGAATCTTGAGCGAACAATGTTGCCGGCTAATGAGTTCGCTTGAGGGCGCAAGTGAGCTTGTTCGCCCCGGCCGATAATAAATTCGGAAACTGCGATTCCAATCATCCGACCATCGTTCTTGCCACCGATGACCTTGAGATTTACTTGCATTCAGATCTCCTAAAGACACGGCCCCACTTGATCGCACCCCTGCGGTCAAATGGACTCCCTATTCAAACTTCTGCTGCCACCTAGATTATAACGACGGGGCCGACCGAATTGCAACGCTATCAGGCAAAATGTGGTGGGTTCGGTTGACAAAGGACAGCTACATTGTTAGCCACTGATCGTCGGTCAGAGACTGACCGACCTTCGGCAAATGCCCCAGAACGAGGCAAAAACAATGCCGCCAACCAGTAGGCAAATGGCTATACAACCCCAATGCCCGATTAGCGTCGACAATTCCAGTCCGGTCGAGTAAAGCGATCACGCTGAATTTGACGCGCCGATTCCATTTCAGATGCGGTCCACGGTTTCCGAGTCAGCGCGACATTTAGGACCGTCTCCAGACTCTTTCCCCAAGCTTGAACCAATCGACAAGTTTCCAAACCACCGGGCGTAAGATCTTCGATTCCGGGAAGTTCGGGAGCAAATTGGGATCGACCCACCAAAATACTGCCATGCTGCAGCACTGCGCCGTTCGATCGCCGTTGGGCACTGCCACAAATCTTCTGCCCGTGCAAAATGACGTCGCCGACGCTTCGCCGCAGAAAACACAGGAACGGACTCTGTCTCGGCGCACCAACAGACGCCGGTTCGGAGTATAACACTGCGCGATCAACGCCGCATAGCGCCAACGACTGGATCAACGTCTGATGCGCCAGCCGGTACAACTCGAGGTGTCTCGCCGCCACGGGGTGCGTCCGCGGGACCGTGACGCTATAGGTCAGCTCTCGGTCATGGAGGATCGCGCCGCCGCCAGTAGTTCGTCGCACCAGATCGCAACTGGAACTCGCCGGATGATGCTTTCGATCCAAGTGCGATTGGAAATATCCCAGCGACAACGTGGGACGGATCCAATGATAGAAACGCAGAGTGATTTGATCGGATGCATTCGCGCTGGCCAGGAGCATCTGATCGACGGCCATGTTCAGACTGCCTTCCAGCGCAGAATCGACGATCAATCGAGCTTGACGCATGTCGCCAACGGATTTCGGGTCACGGTTTGGTCCGCCGCGCGGGGATGTGTCGCACAGTCGCTTTGCGGCGTCCTACAGGCAAGCGCCGAACCAAGACCTTAACTGTCGCATTGCTTTTGATAGGTCTTGAAGTCCATTAGCCCGGTTAACGATTGATCGTCGGTGATTCGGATTTTTGCGATCCAGCCGTTTTCATACGGATCGTCCGCCAAGGTCTCGAGTCTATTCGGCAAGTCCTGGTTGACTTCGATCACTTCGCCGGTAACGGGTGAGTACAGCGGGCTGACCGCTTTCACTGACTCGACTTCGCCGAACTCTTCACCTTGGCGCACGGTCTGACCCATCTTGGGCAGTTCCATAAACACGAGGTCCGTCAGTTGCTCGATGGCAAACGCGGAAATGCCGACGGTACCGATTTTTTGATCGCCTTTGTTTTCCACGTGAACCCATTCATGGGTTTCGGCATACAACAAGTCTTCCGGTTTCAAGTCCAAGCCCTCCATCCAACGAGCCAGTGGGCAATCAGCGTAAAGATTCGGATAGCGAACTCATCGTCTCAAGCAGTTTTCTTTGGCGAGTAGAACGGCATCGACACGACTTTCGCCGACTGGTGCGTTCCTCGATTGTCGACTTCGACCACTTGTCCGATGCTGACGTATTGTACATCAATGTATGCCATTGAAATGGGACGTTGCAGCGTTGGTGAAAACGTACCGCTGGTCACGCGTCCAATCGACTGTGAGTCCAAGTAGATCTCGCAGCCTTCGCACCGGTCGACGGCCACTCAGTTCCAGGCCGACGCGTTGTGGTAATGCCTTCGCCCGCGCCGCGACAATGGCATCGCGGCCGATGAACTCTCGGTTCTTCGTGGAAATCGCAAAGCCCAGACCGGTTTGCGCGGCATTGATGCCTTCACTCAACTCATGCCCATACAACGGCATCCCGGCCTCGAGCCGCAAGGTGTCGCGCACTCCCAATCCGGCCGTCTTCAGCCCCTGCGTCGCACCGGCTTCGTACAATTGCTGCCAAATCGATTCAATGTCTTCATCGGGCGCGACCACTTCGCATCCGTCTTCGCCAGTGTATCCGGTGCGACTGATCATGACTTCTGTTCCGAAAAGCTCAGTCCGGCAACCGGTGTAATAAGCCAACTGAGCCGGATCGCATTCGCAGTGTTTCGCCACCAGCGGTAATGCCGCCGGACCTTGAACCGCGAACATGCCGGACTCGAAGGTCCGGTCCTCGAAGCCGATGTCGTAGCTCCGCTGATGTTTCAGGATCCAGTCCTTGATCTTGTTGCGGTTGCCGGCATTGACGACCATGGCAAAGAATTCACCCTCTTTGTAACGGGGCAGGCGATACACCAGGATGTCGTCCAAAATACAACCGCCGTCATTGGTCATCAGCGAGTAACGGATCTGGCCGACCTTCATTTTTTCGATGCGGCGAGTGGTCAAGCCATCGATAAATCGTTCTGCGTCGGGCCCCACGAAAATAAAGCGACCCATGTGAGAAACGTCGAACATACCTACGGCATTTCGCGTCGCCAAATGCTCATCGATGATTGAGGTGTACTGCACGGGCATCGACCAACCGGCGTACTCCACCATGCGACCGCCATGCACCGTGTGCCAGTCGGTCAAAGGCGTTTTCAATAGTACTTCGGTACTGTCCATTTTCGGTCCGGATCTTATCCACCAAACAAGTATGGCAGGCAGTTTTGGAACGCATTCTGGCGGACGGCAACCGTCCGGTAAAAGCAGGCAATCGACGGTATTTTATCGCATTCCGTGGGACCGCATAGTGGTCGCGGCGCATTGTTGTCCGGTAGCATAGGAAGCATTCCTCGGCGGTCATTCAAAGGAACTGAACGTGTCCATTCGGCAAACACCATCGTTGAAATCCGCGTTGCATCCGATCGAAGCGTCGGTGTTGCACGCACGACGCGAAAAGGTCTTCTTGATTTTCGCCGGAATCTTCCTGGCGACATTGGCGTTGCTGAATGTTTTGGGCATAAGCCGATTCATCGTGCTGTTCAGCATCGATCCAGCAACGCACGGCTGGCAGATTCATTGGGGACACTGGCACCAGTCGGCCTCAGGGCTCGACTTCGCGCTCGCTGTTGGCGTCCTGCCGTATCCGATCACATTCTTTTGCACCGACGTGATCAGCGAGTTCTATGGTCGGCGCCGAGCGAACTGGGTCGTGTTTGTCGGACTACTGGTCAACTTATGGGTCATTCTGATTCTGTGGGTCGGCGGTGTTCTGCCCTATGTTCCACAGATGGATCCCCAAACCGGGTTGCCACCGTTGAACCACTTGGCGGTCGATGCCGGCGGCCACTTGATCGACAACGATTCATTTGCGTTTTACCGCATACGGGCGCGTGACCTTTGGCGCTGTCACGGCGTCGATGATCGCCTATCTGGCTGCGCAGTTTTGCGACGTCTACGTCTTTCATTTTTGGAAACGAGTCACTCGCGGACGCCATTTGTGGCTGCGGAACAACGGTTCCACGATGGTTAGCCAAATGGTGGATACCGTGGCGGTTATTTTGATCACTCACTTTTATGCGCACGCCCTGCCAGCTCCACCCGAAGGCCGTTCGTTGGCCGTTCATCTGATGACGTTCATCGCCACCGGTTACCTTTTCAAGTTTGTGGCAGCGTTGTTGGATACGATTCCTTTCTACCTCTGCGTTTTTGTGCTTTCGCGATACTTGCACTTTGACCCGATCAACGAACGATGCATGTTGAAATCGGGTGCGCCTTGATTAGGATGGGTCTCGCCGCCCGCGGCAGCGTTTCGCACCGCGCCGCTATTCTGGACCGCTGTTGTTCGGATTAACGCATGCCCTCCTCGATCGATTTGCTGCCCAAAGACTTGTTGATCAAGACTGGCCCGGTCGATGAAGCCGACTGGAATTATAAGTTCGTGCTGCGCTGGATCATTCCCCAGCGGTACCGCTTGGCAGTCAAATTGTTGGGGAACGACAGATTTCATCGGATGTTGGAAGTCGGTTACGGAAGCGGTGTTTTCCTTCCGACTCTGCGCCGGTATTGCGAAAAGCTCTACGGGATCGACATCCACGATCGACCGGCCGAGGTGCAGGGACAACTCAAAAAGTATGGCGTCGCTGCCGAACTGAGATGCGAATCGGTGGAAGCGTTGACCTTTGACGAGGGCTTCTTCGAGGCGGTTGTGGCGATGAGTTCGCTCGAGTTTGCCGAGGACACCCAATTGGCACTCGAGCAAATCCGGCGCGTGCTCAAGCCGGGCGGATTGCTGATCGTGGTCACACCCGGCGACAGCCGACTTGCCGACCTTGGGCTGCGGCTGCTCACGGGAAATCGTGGATCCGATTGCTACGGACAACGGCGCGAACGATTGCGATCGGCGATGCCCAAGCTTTTTGTGTTGGAACGATGCCTGCGGTTCCCGCAATTCTTTGGACGAGTATTTCCGCTTTACTTCGGATTTCGATTGCGTCGCCGTTGAGCCGATTCGTCAGTGCGTTTGGTTGGCGGCGGAGCCAACCGGCCCGACCGTGGATGCTTGCCGCACTGGCGAGTATTGTCCGCCAACTGCCACCGCCCACGGGGCGGTGGCAGGCAGCTCGCAATGGTTGAAATTGGAATAGGCGCCGAACCGCACCGCGGTCACTTGATGTTGATTTTGTGCGATTTGGCGGACTCCGCCTTGGGAAGTACGATCTTCAGCACACCGTCGTTGAATTCGGCGACTGCTTCCGAATCGTTCACCGACGTCGGGAGCATCAGGCTACGAGAAAAACTGCCGAATCGCCGTTCGATCCGGTGGAACTGCTTGGCGGGGTCTCGCTGTTCATGTTCCTCTTTGCGTTGGCCGCGGATGACCAACATGTTGTTCTCGACGCGGATGTCGATATCCTTGGCGGAGACGCCTGGCAAATCGACCAGGACCTCGACCGCCTGATCCGTCTCGGCAACGTCCATCCGGGCGCCGGGAGTATCGGTCGTGAAATCGCCCTCAAGGAACGAGTCGAACAGCCGTGCAACGTCAAGCATTCCGCTTTGCGTCCATGGCATTAGGTTAAGCACGCCTGGACGAGGTTCGCGCGGCTTCGAGACTTGAAGAGTGTTGGACATAACGGACTCCTTTATAAGAATGCGACCATCGAAAACGATGCATTGGCCCCATCCGACAATTGCCTCAACACCCCACAAGAGTCCCTCATTGCAAGACCCCCACGGGACTAGGCGATGGCATTCCGGTTAAAGGCCAAATCCTCGCTGGCAGGCCACCTGCCAATTCTCGCCAAACGATGCAATCGAAATGCCAAATAGACAATTTTTCCTAGCGACCTCGATTGACCCACTACCTGTGCATTTGATCGCTTGACGGTCTTTGCAAATTCGGCTGCGGTGCGATGCGCTGACTGTTTTCGCGTCCCGTTGCCAGCATCCGCGAAATCACAGATGATTTAGCGAACGCATGATAAAGAAACAATTCTAAGGAGAACTGATGGGCTTGAATTGGTGCCGTGGAACGGTCACGCGAAAGCAGATTTGGACGGAGGGACTGTTTACATTGCACGTGGCGGTTGACGGCGTAATGCCCTTTGAACCGGGGCAGTTTCTCCAAGTGGGCGTGAAATCGGATGAACAAAGCCGCATCTACCGGCCGTACAGCGTGGCATCTCCGCATGGCCCATCGTTGGAGTTTTACATTGTACGGGTTGATGATGGAGCATTGACTCCGCGACTTTGGAATCTGGCCAATGGGGATGCGATTGAAATCAGTGAGCGGGCTGCTGGCAGCTTTACTTTGTCCCATGCTCCGCGGCATCCGGATTTGTGGTTGATTGCGACGGGAACCGGCTTGGCGCCTTACATCGCCATGTTGCGATCGCCGGCGGTATGGGCTTCGTTCGCGCGAATCATCGTAGTGCATGGGGTACGATATCGCCGGGACTTGTCGTACACCGGCGAGTTGGCAGAATACGAGCGAACCCGTCCAGGTGTGTTCACCTATGTGCCGATGGCGACTCGCGACGACTGTCCGCAGGGGCTGGCTGGGCGGATTACGACTCGATTGGTGGATCAAGGTTTGGAAGAGCGGGCAGGCTGTCGCATTGCAGCCGACCGATCAACCATGCTGCTGTGTGGCAATCCTGCGATGCTGGATGAAGTCGAATCGTTATTGATCGATCGCGGATTGCAAAAGCACCGCAAGAAGTCGCCGGGCAACATCGTCGTCGAACGATATTGGTAGTATTCTGGAAAAGAGATTCTGCATTTCTAGAGCGTCGTCATGGGACTTATCGACGGGTTAGAACATTTCATCAAAGAAAACGAGCCGCTGGCCCCGTTCACGCGTTTGCGATTGGGCGGTGTCGCCGAGTATCTGGCCGAACCGACCAACGTCGATGAACTGATTGAGTCCATTCGCCGCTGCTCCGACGACGGATCCCAGATCCATTTGATCGGCGGAGGAAGCAATTTGCTCGTTTGCGACGAAGGTGTTCCAGGGATGGTGTTAAACCTGTCATCGCCGGAATTCTCGCAGGTTCGCGTCGACGGAAATCAACTGACCGTCGGCGGCGGCGCGTCGTTGGCTCATTTTGTTTCGGCGGCGGTTCGAGAGGGGTTTTCTGGGCCAGAGCAATTGGTGGGCATTCCCGGCACGGTCGGGGCGCCTTGCATGAAAACACCGGAACTTCCAACGCGGACATAGGATCCTGGGTCCGCTCGGTTACCGTGGTCACGCGTGCCGGAGAGATTAGGGAGCGGAAACAGGAAGAATTGAATTTTGCGTATCGACAAAGCAGTTTGACGGAGCTGGTGATTTTGGAGGCGACGTTTGGATTTGATTGCGAGGATCCGGTTGGCTTGACCCGGCGATTGCAAAAGCTATGGATTGCCCGTCGCGCCGCGCAGCCGATGTCGCAGGAAAACGCTGCTTACGTTTTCAAGGATCATGGCGGCGAGTCGGCGAGCAAACTGATTGATTTGGCGGGGCTCCGAGGAACGCGCATTGGCCATGTCCAGATCTCCGAACGCAACTCCAATTTCATTGTCGCCGATGCGGGTGCCAAGAGCGATGACGTGCTGCGTCTAATCGAACTCATTCGTTCACGCGTCAAAGACCGTCTGTCGATCGATCTGGAGCAAGGATTGCGAGTCTGGTAACGTTTGCGCGGCAGACGGTCCGCAGGTTGTGCCCTGACGCGGCCCCGCACCGGCCGAGCTGGTTCTGTAATTTCCGGGGACGGCGAACCCCGTTTGATCGCGAGATTCGTTATCGCCTCGAAATTCGTTACCGGAGTCAAATTGTGCTTTGTTTCAATCTCGGACTCCCGCCGGATCGATTCTAGCTAAGGATCGCTTGCCCTCGACGCGCGAAATAGGGCGAGATCTCGACGGTGGCTTGGTTGGTTATCGACGTAAGCGTACACGAGTTGCCCAGGCATGCCCACGTTTTTAGGGGGTCAGGCACATTTTCGGCGGCTCATGCGACATTCTAGTACCAATCATTGCGCCGAAAATGAGCCAGACCCCGGCTCGTGAACAGTTACGTTATCGACGCGAACATCGTTCCACTTTCCAGTACACGAATAGTTGCGAAAGTCCTCGGTCACATGACGAAGAAGCCGAAGCGATCTAACCTTGACGCGATTGCCGACGTCAAGCTCCACTTGTTGATGCTTCACCCGCTCAGCCTGTTTCTGTTGGCAACCGTCGCGGTGATCGTTGCTGGAAACTGGTTGTGGCAAGTCAATCGGAATCGTTTGATGGACCGGGACGCGTATCGTCTGACGACCGAGCGGATGACGGTAAGTCGGAAGCCCGACTGGATCCGGTCCGATCTCGTTCAGACCGCCTTCGACGGGAGTGGTTTGGGTGAGGTGAACCTGTTGGATACAGACGCGGTGACGAAAGTCGCGCAAGCATTCGCGGTTCAGCCATGGGTCCGCGATGTCGCGGTTCGAAAAAGCTCGCGTGACATTCGAGTCGACTTGACGTATCGGCGGCCCGTGGGACTGGTCGAATACGCGGACGATCTGCTGTTACCCGTCGATGGCCAAGGCACGGTGCTGGACGGAAATGACTTCAACCCGGCGTCTACGTCGGAATTTTTGCGGATCACCGTCCAGTCGCCGTTGACCGGGTCGTTGGTCAGCGGGGATGTTTGGCCCGACGATCGAGTCGTGGCCGCGGCGATGCTCGCGGGGCGCATCGCCGATCACGCGAAGACTTGGGGAATCGTCCGCGTCAAACTTGATCCCATCACACCCAATTCGACTGACGCGGCCGGAGAATTTGAATTGTTGACGATTCGGGGATTGGCGGGCACCAAGATTCTGTGGGGAAGTCCGCCCGGGTGCGAACGCTCCAAAGAGTCCACCGCCGATCAGAAAATCGCCATGCTCGACGAGTTTGTCACCCAACATGGTTCGCTGGACAAAGTCGGCACGTCACAAACCATTGACTTGCGCTTCGACCGAATCCGCCTGGCGTCAAATCAGGACGCGTCATTTTGAACGGCCGTGACGTTGATTGCCGGCCGACGAACGGCGCGACTGGCGGGCGACGAACGCCGTTGATTGCCGGCCGGCGAGTTGCCGCGCTCGGTGGCGGACCGAGAGTTATTTGTCGACCGGGAAGACCGATTTTGATTGGCACCTTCCCGCGAACGGGTTTGATTCGCAAACGTAGGCGTCGAGGATCGTCGTGACTCGTCGGCGCGATTTCGTTGTATCGATGGTGGGCTGCTTCGTTCAACGGATCGCTGGTTTCCGCGGATCTGTTGATCCCGGTCGATTTGCGGGACTTGTGCGGATCGAGCACGGAATTGACTCCCAGAGTCGTTGGCTCGTCGGTTGTCGGTCGAACCGCGATTTGGCGACTCACGCCGTTCGGTCCGTGGCGGCTGCACAGTCGGCTGAGGCGTCGGTGTCGCCGCACGACGTTCCGTTCGATCGTTGAACGAACGGTTCTGGCGATTATCGTTTGGCGGAGTGGTCGACGATCCTTTGAACGCATCAGGGGGGCCCGCTTTCCGACTGGGCGGTTTGACGTTTCCATCCCTTCCAGATCCGTTATCAGATCGTTTTGGCAAGTCCCGTCGCGGCGGGATTACATCGGGCGCCCTACCGGCAGTTCGATCACCGGGACGAACCTCATTGTCGCGCCGCCCGGCCGATATTGTCGGGGGTCGACGACCGATTATTCGTCGAGGATGCTCCATTGGAATTGGGGGGGCGAATGTCGTTTCGCGGTTCAGTCCGGCGGTCGATTCTCGAGTTCGAGTCGTTACGAGTCCGAGTGTCGATGCCACCGTTGGATTTCAAAATGGACCGAGACGCCGCGTCGTTGTTTTGCCGATTCTGTCGTGAAGACGAGGTCTCGCCCCGAGTCGAAAGGTTATCCGCTGAAGATGAGGCTTTCGCTTTCGGGATGAGAAGTGCCGTACGGACGTCGCGATCGTTACGGTTGTCGCTGGCGCGATTGTCGCGTCCGGTGCTTCGTGCCCGGCGTTCAGATTCGCCTTTCCGCCGCAAGTCCTGCAACTGTCGATCGTTGGCGATATCGCGTTTGACGCGATCGATATCGGCCGTGTTGACCTTGGTTATCGGCGGCTCGGAAGACGTCTTGCGTCGTTGGTCGTTATTGGACGCAGGCGATCGGTTGGCTTGTCGGGCGAGGTCATCGACCAACTGAGCCCGGTGGTGGTTGTCGTTATCCGCCAACTCGGTTCGGCCCCCGCGGCGATTCGAGTCGAACCGGTCGTCGTTGCCATTTCGGTCAAACCGTGCGCTCGTTTCATGAAATGTCCGCGACGGACGCCACTGGGCCTCGCGGTCGTAATTCCGATGCTCATTGATCACCCAATTGATGACCGTCGTGTTCTGATAACGTGGACGGCGTACCGTGTAATAACTGAAGAAGGGATCGTAGCCACGATACCCGCGGCCCCAATCGCACCAAGCGTAAAAGCCGCCGCCACGAAAACTGTCATAGCTATACCAGTCCCCGAAGTAGTATTGGCGATAGCCGGGACGGACAAACAAGTGCACCAGCAAGTCAAGTCCGGTAGTGATTCGGTAGCGTGGACGATAGTAATAATTGGGAAGTGAATAGATGGGTCGCGCAAAACGATCGGCGCAAACGCGATCCCACGTGCTTCAAACAACCGGTCCCAATAACCCGGGCAGAAAACATAACCGGCGGGTGTCCAAACGTATCGCGCCTGCACCCAAACCCAATTGTCAACGGATGGGGGCCAATAGCCCGGCTGCCAATAGTACGTACTGTTTTGATAGAGCCAATTGCCTGGCGTGTAAAAATAGTTCTCGCCTGGGCTTGGCGAGGGCGGAGCGGAATTCAAAGGTTCTGGCGGCGGCGGCAAATACGCGATCGAGTCCGTTTGTTCCGGAGCCCAGAATCCAGAGATCCACTGGTAGCCTCCATCGGCCTGTTCCCAATAGCCGGGGATCCACCGTTGTCCCGGCGGAATTTCGCGCCAAATACCACTGATCCAAATAAAATTGTTGTCAACGTCGTTCCAAGCCCAATAGCCGCCAATCCACTGAATGTTGTCGCCATCAGGCTTGTATTCGGGAGGCACTTCGTTGATCGGTTCAGGTGGCTGCCGAGGAATCACCGGAGAGGCAACCGGTGCGATTCTGCGCGACCTGCGCAAACGCCTCGTGTAGCGGACCGCGCTGCAATACCTCGACATCCTGGTCTGAAACATCGCCGTTTTCATCAGACGCTCGATCTGGCGCAGCCGGATCCTGAACGCTATAACTTTGAACGCTAACATTTGTTGGCGAACCAATTGGAGTTCCATTGCGTATTGTTTGTAGAACGTCGTAGCTCCGAAGCGTGGGGCCAACGTCCTGAGCGCGAATCCAACGAATTGAAACGAATAGACCCGCGAAAAATGCGGCTACGAACAAAAGTCGCTGGTTTAGAATTGTTGCGCGAACGCGGCGCATCGTAGTCAAATTGATCATCGTGATTCTCCCCATTTCGTTGCCGCCATCCGTTGCGATTGAGTTGAATTCCCCGTTATTCTGTGGTTGGCCCTGTTTCCCATGGTGGGTTGCCAACCACAAGTTTAAATAAGTGCAAGCGGTATGCCAAACGAGGATCGAATGCAAAATAATTTACCGGTTTTGTTGTCCCTCTCCTAATCGCTCCCGCAGGGGAAGGATTTAGAGGTAATTGTTCACGGGTTACCTATGCGTTGCCCACGTTTTTAGGGGGTCAGGCACATTTTCGGCGGCTCACGTGACGTTCACGTACCAATTATTGGGCCGAAAATGAGCCAGACCCCGGCTGGTGAACGGTTACGATTTAGGGCGAAGTTATTTGGCATGCGACCCTATGCAATTCACTTCTGCGGTGAGCCGACGAATTCCGGAAACCTGCTAGATCTAAAGACTTTTCTCAAGTGCGGCTGGTCGGCGTCGAGAACGACTAGCGCACTTTCATCCGCTTGACGATCGACAAGTTGGATCCCCTCATCTGGCGTCAAGACGCTCAGGGCAGAAGCCAGCGCGTCGGCGGTTGTCGCCGTCGATGCAATCACCGTCACATTGCTGCGAGTCGTCATCGCCTGGCCCGTCCGAGGGTCGACGATATGTGAGTAACGTATTCTACCGGCGTCCAAATGCTGTTCGCTGTCACCAGAAGTCGCCACGCCGCAATTCTTCAAAACGAGTTTATGGAGGGGCAATGAATCAGGTGGTGAATCATAGGCGCCCGCAGAGATCGCAACAACCCAGCCAGCCGGGCGTCCAGGCGGCGCGTTGCCCAACGCTATGTCGCCACCGGCATCAACTAGGACGCTTTTGATACCGGCTTGTTGAACGAGGTTCAGACATTCGTCCGCGGCATAGCCCTTTGCGATTCCTCCGAAATCGAATTGCAGGTGCTCGGCCCTTAGCACGACGATGCTGGGCTGATCGAGTTCGAACTTCTGCCAACCGACGGCCTCTTTCGCTTGAGTCAGCGTCGCGGCGTCGGGGACTCGATGGGTCTTGCGGGCCGTGCGCCACAGGTGAGACAGCGGACCGATCGTGACATCGAATGCACCGCCCGTCTCTTGGCTGATTTGGCGGCTCGTATTCAATACGGTCCACAGGTCGCGACTTACTTTCAGGCGAATGTTGGTTTCAGCGGAACTCAGTTGTGCGGCTTCGCTGTCGTCGATGTAGTCGGAAAAAACCTGGTTCAACGACTGCGCCCGTTGTTCGCACTTCTCAAACAAACTTGTTGCCAACGAGACG
The DNA here is from genome assembly GCA_963803365.1 of uncultured Planctomycetaceae bacterium. Taxonomy (GTDB): domain Bacteria; phylum Planctomycetota; class Planctomycetia; order Pirellulales; family Pirellulaceae; genus JANMEB01. Next base: position 302,975 of record CAWDMH010000011.1, on the reverse strand, counting down.
TTGTCGCAATACAGGACAACTTGAAACTGCACGCCCATCGCCGGAAACTGGTGCCGAAAGCGTTGCTCGTGGTGGCCATCCGTTTGGACGTCTTGACCGGCAGCGCCGTCGAAGCTCGCCAGAGCACCAAGCCAGAACAGCGCGACGAGACCGAAATGCCGATGGAGACAATCGCGAAGCCTCATCGCCGCCGGGCCTCGAGTTGCACGAGCGTTCGTCGCGATGGTTCGCTGGCCGAGCATCCCGTCAGACAGTGGCTACACGAACCGCTGTCCTGTTGCTTGGCCAGTCTCCAGAATCGCACCAGACGCCAGATGACGTGAGCCAACGCGGCTGCTACCAGCATCAAACTGAGAACTTCCTGGAAGCCCATGATTAAAACAGCGATCCTACTTGAAAAGTGATCAGCGCCGCCAAGTACGCCAAAGAAGTCATGTAGACAAACGAAAACAACGGCCAAACAAGACTGTTGGTTTCGCGGTAAATCACCACTAGTGTACTAAAGCATTGGGCGCAAAGCGAGAAGAACACCAACAACGACAACGCCGCTGGCAACGTAAAGACCGGCTGATCGGTGCCGTCAAACGTGGCGGCTTTTAACTTTTCTCGTAGCGACAGTGATTCTGCGTCTTCTTCGTCACCCAGGCTGTAAATGACTCCCAGGGCGGCGACTACAATTTCTCGTGCCGGAAAGGAAGCGATGACCGCCGCGGCCACTTTCCAATCCCAGCCGACCGGACGGACCAAAGGTTCGACGATACGAGCGGTGCGGCCGAGATAGCTGTTTCGCAACTGAGCCGCGGCGAGCGCGCTCTTGACTTCCTTCGCCGTTGGAACATCCGGTCGTTGATTTGTTTGCGTGATACTGTGCGTAGCAGCCGCAATTACATTCGGTGCATTCGAATCCATTCGAGGGAAGTAGGTGGCTGCCCAAATCAGGATCGACACCGACACGATCAACGATCCGGCTCGCCGCACAAATGCCCAACCGCGTTCCAGCATCCTTCCCAAAACAATCCGTATCGACGGGCGCTTATACTCCGGCAGCTCCATCACAAACGGCGGCGTCTCCCCGCGCAAGATCGACTTTCGTAACACGGTCGCCACCACGACCGCCGTCACGATCCCGAGCAGGTAAAGCCCAAACAGGGTCAATCCCTGCAACGTTAACACACCTCCCAAAAAGGTCTTGTGCGGAATGAACGCCGAGATCAGCAGTGTGTAAACCGGAAGCCGTGCGTGACAACTCATCAGTGGCGCCACCAAAATCGTAATCAACCGGTCGCGGCGGTTTTCGATGATCCGCGTCGCCATAATCCCCGGAATGGCACATGCAAATGATGACAAAAGAGGTATGAACGATTTGCCACTGAGTCCGATGCGCGACATCAGCTTGTCCATCAAATAAGCAGCGCGGGCCAGGTAGCCGCAATCCTCCATGATCGCAATAAAGAAAAAAAGAATCATGATTTGCGGCACGAACTCGATCACCCCGCTGATCCCGCCCAGGACGCCATTGACGATCAGCGATTCCACCGTCCCCGCCGGCAACCAGGAAGCCGCCGACGCTTGGACCCAGCCAAATGCCGACTCGATCCATTCCATCAATGGCTGCGACCAGGCGAAAACCGCTTGGAACACCAGGAGAATCACGCTGGCAAAGATCAACGTTCCCCAAAACCGATGCGTCAAGACGCGATCGATCCGATCGCTGGTAGTCACGACCGTAACCGTTGGCCGTGAGGCGACACCCTGTAAGAGATTCTCGATCCATTGATACCGACTCACCGATTCAATCGAAGATAGGCTGTAACCGGTTTCGGCGAGTTCGTGTTTGGCCCGCGCGATTTCCGCTCGCAACTCACTATGCGGCGGTGCGAATCGGCTGCGAAAGGCATCTGAGCTGTCGAAAATCAGACGCTGGGCCAGGAAACCAGGGCTGGCTCCGTTTGTGCCAGCGAGTCGCTCCGCTAAACGGTCGATCGACGCCGCAATCGGTCCTGGAAAAATGGTTTGTCCGTCGGCGCCAGATCGTGCACCGATTTGTGCAATCGCCTCCTTCAATTGGCCAATGCCGATTCCCTTGTTCGCTTGCATCGAAATGACGGGCACTCGCAACCGTTGCTGCAATTCCGTCACGTCGACCTTAACTCCATTGCGAGCGGCAACGTCCGACATGTTCAACGCCAGGATCAACGGCCTTTGCAAGCTCATCAACTGGCTGAACAAGAATAGATTCCGTTCCAAGTTGTTAGCGTCGACAACGACAACGATTCCGTCCAGTCTGATACCCGGCGAGGCACCGAGCATAACGTCGACAGCGACCATTTCGTCAGGGGAACGGGCGGCCAGACTATATGTTCCGGGCAGATCGACGACTTCAACGAGGACCTGAGCGTATTGAAACCGCCCTATCTTTTTCTCGACCGTGACCCCAGGATAATTCCCGGTTCGCTGATTGAGTCCAGAGAGCGCATTAAAGACGGTCGATTTGCCCGTGTTGGGATTGCCGATCAATGCGACAGTGACTTTGTCGGCCATTGGCCACGCCCCACGTTAGTGACCGACCTCGGGGACCAAAAGCACTCGAGAAGCTTCAGCTCAGCCTCAGACTCAAGCGATAATTGCGAAGACTGATTTCGATCGGATCGCCCGAGGGCGCTGTGCCGACAACAGAAACCTTGGTGCCGGGTGTCAGTCCCATCTCCAACAGGCGTGCTGCGATTGCATCGCTGCCGATAACGTCGCCGACAATCCCCTGAGTCCCCTTGGCCAAACCTGCCAAATTCAAGATGTTGTCGCCGGAATTCGAACCAGCAGACTGGTTGACTCGTTTTCGCGAAAACATAACTTGGTTCCGGATAGCCGGATAATGCATGGACTCCCTTGTTGTAAGACTTGAAATCGGCAACCTTTCGCCAAACCCAGTTCACACAAGCGCTGTGTCTGGTCGATCCGGCCGACGATTTCTCCCACCTCGACGATCTGGCCACAGGGAACACATTTCAAGGGGACAAGATCCATTCGGAGTCCTTGCGTTGTTGTTATTGATAATCAGTATCAATAAGCATAGCAACAAGCGGTTACAAATGCAATAGGGAGGTGGCCGGGGTAGAGGGTCAACTGATGCTGGAGGCTCATCGATGGCTAATAATTGTCCGGCTGGGACAGCCAGACCTACAGCATTCGACCTCGCTGCGAGGCCGGGGAGTAGTGGGGTCAATTGATGGGGGAGGCTCATCGATGGCTAATAATTGTCCGGCTGGGACAGCCAGACCTACAGCATTCGACCTCACTGCGCGGCCGGGGAGTAGTGGGGTCAATTGATGGGGGAGGCTCATCGATGGCTAATAATTGTCCGGCTGGGACAGCCAGACCTACAGCATTCGACCTCACTGCGCGGCCGGGGAGTAGTGGGGTCAATTGATGGGGGAGGCTCATCGATGGCTAATAATTGTCCGGCTGGGACAGCCAGACCTACAGCAAATTACGCGCTTGCCGAGCACGACACGGCTAGGCTGAATCAGTTTTTGTCGCAAAAAATGACGTGAAATCAGCCCCCAGCGAAGTTTGCACACGGGAATCCAGCGGAAATCAATTCTCGCAATGTTGGTTCCCCGCCTTCGCGGGGATGACGAGCCTTTTTCGACAGCTTCCTAGACAGTGACGTCAGCGGTAGACGGAGACTGGCGGGCATATCGTCGACGTACCGGTTCGACAAAATCGCTGATAAATTCGGAAACTTGTTCTGGTGCACGCCCGATGAACGCAGATACGTGCAGCAATTCGTGGACGTTGATCGCGTCGAATTTCGGATCGTTTATTAACCGTTCGACGAGATCGTTTTTGGCGCCGAACTGTTTGACCTGTTCCGCTGCGGCGAGGCTATGTTGGCGGATCGCTTCGTGCAGCGACTGTCGATCGCCTCCGGCGGCGACAGCGGCCATCAGGATATTCTCACTGGCCATGAATGGCAGTTCGGACGCGAGATTCTGCCGCGATCACGTTTGGATAGACTACGAAGCCACTGACAATGTTCCGGATCAGAATCAGAATGGCGTCGACCGCCAAAAACGCCTGGGGAATCACCAATCGTCGGTTGGCGCTATCGTCCAGCGTTCGCTCGAGCCATTGGTTGGCAGCCGTTTCAACGGTGCTGGTCTGTAAGCCAAAAACGAAGCGAGCCAAGGCGCAGATGCGTTCCGATCGCATCGGATTGCGTTTGTAGGGCATCGCCGACGAGCCGATCTGCGTCCGATTCGAACGGTTCTTCTAGTTCCTTGCGGTGCGCCAGCAATCGCCAATCGGTCGCCATCTTGTGGGCCGACTGGGCGATTCCGGAAAGTGTATCCAGGAGTCGCGAGTCGACTTTGCGCGGATAGGTTTGTCCGGTGACCGGGTATGACTGGGCGAATCCCATTTTCTCGGCGATGCGTCGGTCGAGTTCCTTGACACGCTGGTGATCCCCATTGAAAAGCGATAGGAAGCTGGCTTGCGTTCCGGTGGTGCCTTTGGCGCCGCGCCGAGCAGGCCATCGACGAACCGCTCGAGTTGCTCGAGGTCGCTGATCAGGTCATACGTCCAGAGGCATGCCCGCTTGCCGACCGTGGTGGGCTGCGGGTTGCAAATGTGTGAAGGCCAGACACCGAGCTGTGCATGAGATGCAGCGAAGTCCCCCAGCAACCCGACGATTTCCGCCAACCGATTTTGAATCAACCGGCGCCTTGGCGGATCAACAGCAAGTCGGCGTTATCGGTCACGTAGCAACTCGTGGTGCGCCCCGAATGAATGATTGGTCGAGCCGTCGGGCAGGCGTCCCCCAAGGTGTGCACGTGCGCCATGACGTCGTGGCGCAGTTGGCGTTCGTATCGACGGGCGGCGGCAAAATCGATGGCCGCGTCATGAGCCTGCCGGAGTTCGGCTCAGCTGTTGGTCGGAAATGTCCAATCCCAATTCACGTTGGGTCTCCGCGAGAAAGACCCACAGACGTCGCCAAGTCGAAATCTTGTTCTGTTCGCTCCATATTCGACTCATCTCCGCCGATGCGTAGCGTGAAATCAACGGGTTCTCGTAGACGTCGGACATCATTCCTCGCAACTCAGTGAGAATTATGCGGAAAGCCGGCTCCAGCTTTTCACGTGTTTCATCAGCAATCAATGTCTGGTCAAAGCTCGTATTTAAGGATCGCACGCAAAATAACTTCCCGTTTTTGTCGACCCTCTCCCGTGAGGGCGAGGATTTACGGCGAAGTTATTTTGCGTCCGATCCTAACCAGCCAGTCCACGTCGCGGTTTGCGATCATGGTAACAGTTCACGAGCCGGGGTCTGGCTCAATCCGGCCAAGGCGGATGTGCCTGACGCCCTAAAAACGTCGGCAAGGCATTGGGAACCCGTGAACGCTTACGCGATCATGAGATACTTTGCACCGCATAGTGATCATTTTGTCGTCGATCTTCCCGAGAGTAAACGGAGTTGGGATCGTGTCCCATCCAGTGAAGTCCAAGCCATCGAGGCCGTTTGGCGGGTCTTGTTGCCAAAAGAAACGGTCGAATTTCCCCCCATTTTGGTGGAAATGCTTTGTTTGAAAACCCGCCTGGGTTTGATATCATGATTGCGACCTTTACAAACACGTAGCTTTTGTCGATCAATTAGATTGGCATATTTCCCCAGCCGTTTTTGCGACGATAGAAAAGTGACGTCATCGTCTGCGCAGGCGTACGGTCCCTGGGAAAGGAGTCACTTGTGAAACTACGGCACTTGATTTTCTCAGTATGCCTGGCATTAATCTTGGTGGTTGGTCGGACAGGTTTGGGGCAAGATCGATCGCCCCAGCCGCCAGGTCAGACTCTGCCGTCGGCGCAAGAACTGACTCCGCCGCCAGTCAAGCAGGACCCAACTAAGTCGCCGGCGGCACAGACCTCACCGGCACAAGTGCCCACGATACAAGTGCCCGACCCACAGGCCCCAGCGACCAATGCGCCGTCGCAGCCCGCGCTAAAGCCTGTTCCGGAGCAGCAAGCGGCGACGCCGGAAAAGAAATCATCCGAGTCATTCCTGCCGAATTCAACGCGTGCCTGGATTTCAGTACCCAACCCGAAATTCCTTAACGAGGCGTTCGCCAAGACTCAGTTGGGCCAGTTGGTCCACGACGAGTCGCTGAAGCCGTTCGTCGAAGACCTGACCGACCAATTACGATCGATGATCGACGGCGATATGCAATACGGCATTCGCCTTTCGAAGCTGGAGAATATGGAAACGGGCGAGATCTGCATTGCTGGAATCTTGCCGCGCGACGCGACCGGGGCGATCAAGCCCGAGCGGCGGGCCGTGGTCGTGTTGGTGGACGTATCCAAGTGCAAGGACCAAGCCGAAAAGCTGTTGGAGGAGACAGCGGTTGATCTAACCAAAGCTCACGCGGTGCCTACGACCGAAGTCATCAACGACATCAAGACGACCAAGTGGACGTTTCCGGCTCCACGCGGACGCGCTCGACAGCGAGTCGCTCACCATGCGATCGTCAACGATTGGCTGGTGGCCAGCAACGAGGCCGACAGTTTTCGCCAGGTCATTCGTTGGATCAGTCGTCCGGATCTTCCCGTGGTCGAAACGCTGGCCAACGACAAAGATTTTCAGAAGATCATGAAACGGTCAAAGTTTGACGACGCTCGGTTTCCGGAGCACATTCGTTGGTACGTCGATGTGTTCGGCTATCTGGATCTAGCCCGGATTCTGGCGGAAGAGGCCCAAGACCCCGCCACGCGCGAACGATCCACCAACTTTACAAAGATCGTCAAGGAATGTGGTTTTGACGCTATTCGAGGCGTTTCGGGCGAGATGGCGTTCGACACCGGTGAGCATGAAATCCTGCACCGCACGTTCATCTATGCCCCGCCTGTCCCGGCGGCCGGGCAGAATCGATATCTCCAGGCAGCGGCGATTTTGGATTTCGTCAATCGAGACAAAATCAGCTTGGAACCTGAAGCTTGGGTTCCTAAGACGGCGTCGTCGTACGTTTCCTTCATCTGGGACTTTGGCAAGCTCGTCAACAACGTCAAGTATATCGTCGACGCGTTGGCTGACGACGGTTCGTTTGATCGCATGCTCGAGAATCTAATCCAGTCAAATCACCTCGACGTGCGGGAGCTAGTCAAGCACCTGAACAACCGAATCAGCGTGGTTTCGGAAGTGGTCGAACCGATCACGGCCGACAGTGAAAAAATCGTCGTGGCGTTTGGAATCAAAGACAGCGCAGACTTTGTACGGGAACAGGTTCGGAATTATTTCGGCGGTGAACTTGCCGTGAATAAGATCAATGACATCGAAGTCTATTCCCAGCAAGAGGAAAAGGATACCGTCCCGCCCGTATTTGGAAACGGCTTCGATGATGATGAAACGCCTGCCGCGGACGATTCGCAGATCTTCGAAAAGGCGTTTGTGACCGTCCACCACGACGCGATTCTCGTGTCGAACGACTTAGAGTATCTCAAGAAAATCCTGACGAGTAAGCCGAGCGATTTGGCAAACGCCGAGGATTTCGGGCGCATTCGTTCGGCGTTGAACAAGCTGGTGGATCCGGCCAAAATCAGTTTGCGGCATTTTGGCCGTTTGGACCAAGTGCTGCGAGCTAACTATGAATTGACTCGCCGCAACGAATTGAAATCCGCGAAAACGCTACTTGCTCGGATCTTGGCCAAGGCGCACGACGACGCCGTCAAACAAGGGAAAGTCGTCAAGCCATTCGACGGCTCCAAATTGCCGGTGTTCAAAACCGAAGTGGCTCCCTTCCTCGGCCCGGTGGGTTGGATTGTCGAATCCGATGACGACGGCTGGCGCATCACCAGTTGCCAGCTGATTAAGAAACCCTCGGCCGCAGACGTTCAAGTCGCCGATAAACCGACCGATCCGACCATCGAAAAAAAGCAGTAAGGATCGCTCGCAAAATAACTTCTCGGCTTTGTTGAACCTCACCTTGCCTCTCCCGTGAGGGCGAGGATTTAGGGTGAAGTTATTTTGCATGCGAGCCTAACGCGCGACGCATGTTCCGACGAGACGTTCCTGCTATTGATTGGCTGTCAGGACACCGCTCGAAAAGAAATCGATGAACCGGATCCAATCGCCTTCGGTCAAATCGTGGCCGCCAGGTCGTATGTGATAGGCGGTCCGGCCACGACGAACTGGGGTTCCGATCGGCGGCATTTTTGAATCGTTAAGAGACTCAAGGCCGAAAATCGCGTACGCGGGTGCCGCCCCAACCAAGGCCAGATATTCGCCTCGCGGATCCGACCACAAATCATCGCCCGCGCTGGCGACGTACACCGGTCGCGGTGCGATCAGGCTGATGAGTTGGTGCTGATCGATCGGCAGCTGATTTTCCTTTCCGGCAAACTCGGCGAATTTGGGACAAAACCAATATGGAAAGACGGACTCGATGCGACCGACGCGCTCGCCGAAACAGCGACGCGATAACGCGGCGCCGGCACAACCGCTTTCGTTGGAGATCGCTCCAGCGAACCGTGTGTCTTGAGCGGCAGCCCATAACGCCGTCTTGCCACCACGCGAATGTCCAATGACAACCACGCGATGGGCGTCCACCGCCGGATCGGTTTGGAGATAGTCGAGCACGCGGCTGGCACCCCAGGCCCAAGCAGACAGGGCGCCCCAATCGCTCGAATTCGGCTCCGACACCGCTCCCATGCGGTCGAAGAATCCACGAATGCCTTGGTCGCGCGAGTCCTTTCGATCAGGCTCGACATCGCTGGTAAAAAAAACAGCGACCGCAAAGCCACGTTGCGTGATTAGCTCGACCGGCAGAAATCCGTCTGGCTCAGTCGTTTGACCAACCAGGTCGGGACGCCGCCGGTTGTCGATCAAAACGAATACCGGCGACGGCTTTGGACGATGAGCTGGTAAATACAAAAGCATCGGAAAGGAGAACTGAGCGGACTCGGAATCACCGTGATCTGCAATCGCCGATACACGTATTTCTCGCGCCGCGACCTTTCCGGCACACAATCCTTCGTCGAGATCTCCAGCGGTGAATTTGACCGTCAACGGTGGCGAAACCTCCGGTACCTTTCCGTAGACGTTGTTCCGAAATAGCTCGAGCATCGTCTGACGGAAACCTGGCCAATTCGAATATGCCAACGGCGTTCCATCTGCCGTTTTCAAAATGGACGGCAATTCGTATTCCGGGACGCGAGATTCGTAATTGACGTCCTGCTGAGAACTCAACCGCGACACCAAATCAGGATTCGGCTGCCACGGCATCGGATCGTACCGCTGATGCGGTTGGCCGAGCAACGGTCGTACTGCCGCGACCACGGCTTCGGCCAAACCCCGATAACCCTGGGCGTTGAAATGCACGTTGACCGGCTGTTGCCATTTCTTTTGGTTCTTGGCGGCGAGCGCGTAAAAGTCGATGATCTGGATGCCGCGCGGTTCCAGGACTTGGTGCGCGATGGCATTGTAAACCAATGGATCTCCCACGCTGCGAAACGGCTTTACGCCGCCCGGCGGGACCGGTGTCGTGGTGGCGAACAATAAATGCGCATCGGTCTTTTCAAGTCGTTCGACGATTTCCTCGAGTTGACTTCGATATCGATCAGGCTCGGACTGACGCGGATTGCTCGGATCGTTCGAATTGCGACCGTTGGTAGGGTCAACGTGCTTAAGATCGTGCAGACCGAAATTGAAAACGATCACCTGCGGTTGCCCGGCGTCCCGCAGCCAACGATTCAGATTCGCAACGCCTTTGAGCGTTCCTTCGCAGTTCTCGTCTTTACCGTCAACCGTCGGGCGTACAACCGCCGCCTGATCGGCGAGCAATTCACGAACGATTGGCGTGTATCCCATCGAAATCGAATCGCCCAGGATCAGCACTGTCGGCTTGTTGGTTTGCGCTGCTGCCATTCCAGTGAGCATAGAAACCAGGAAAGCCGACCAACCGAGTTGCCTGTTCATAACATACCGCCTGCCTCATCAGCCGTCGAAAAAAAGACTCATCTCAACAACCGCGCCGAGCGTCATTCCGGCGAAGCCTTTTTCAACGGACTGTTATTGGGGATTCGAGTGGCAATGTTTTTGCATGAATTTGGTAATTGTGTCCATCGCGACTGGGGCGATGGTCTCTTCGATGCCTCGGTATTCCGATGGCGATCCGGTTTTGCACGTTTGAAACAAGTGGTTCAGATTCTCGAGTTCGACGATCTCGTAGTTTTTCTTGCCGACCGATTCGAATGCTTTCTTGATCTCCGGCAAGTTGAGTTTCGGATCGACTTGCAAGTCCTTACTGCCATTGAGCACGAGGACCGGGCACTTGATCGCCTTCAACGCCGGACGCGGGTCGTAGGTCAGGAAAAAACGAAACCAGGGGAGCATCATGCCTTCCATTTGAGCCGATAGCGCTTCGGCGGGGGTTGCCTTTCTTTCGGCATCCGTCATGTTTGCCGAAAGCTTGTCCGTCATTTCCTTGATCGCCGCCTTGATCTCGGGCTTGGGTTTATCGCTGGTGGCCAGTGCGATAATCTGTTTCAATAAATCGATGTTTTTGCGGATGTCTTCGTCCGACGCACCGGCGGCTCGACTGATCAACTCCGTCTGATTGGGGATGATCTCGCTGCCGGGCACGCCGGGACCAGCCATCATTACGACGAACGCGATGTCGTTGCGCTGGGTGGCAACCATCGGCGCGATGTAGCCACCTTCGCTGTGACCAATCAAACCGATTTGCGACGGGTCAACCTCATCTTGCGTCTTCAAGAAATCGACCGCCGCCGATACGTCGCGAGCCAAATCTTCGGAGGTCGCCATCGAAAAATCGCCGGTTGATTTGCCAACGCCACGCTCGTCGTATCGCAAGACGGCGAAGCCCGCGCGCGTCAAATGATCGGCCAGGACTAGAAACGGCTTGTGGCCCAAGAGAGATTCGTCACGGTCCTGCGGACCCGAACCAGTAATCAAAATGGCAGCCGGATAACGCCCTGTCGCCTTGGGCAACGTGAGCGTTCCCATCAAATGGACGTTGTCCGCCGAATTGTCAAACTCGACGTCGATATCGCGATACGGATATGGCTTCTTGGGGTTTTGCGGACGTTTGACGATCGGCTCTTTAGTATCCTCCAGCTTGATCTTGTTAAAGACAAGCGGGAATGATTGGCCATTCTGTTGCCATTGGCCGTCGATCTTGGTGTGATCGGAGTTGTATTTTCCGGCATAGCTCGCCTTGGTCAAAGGCAATTCGAACTCGATGCCGGCATCGTCGTGCGTCTTGAGGTCAACAGCTAAGTTCATCAAACTTTCGCTGAAGCTATCGAGCATGGCCGAGAAGCGCCCGTCATCGGACTGAAACACCCGAATCTGAAACTCGAATCGTTGTGGGCCCGCCGTCATGGTCCCTTGCCAGGTTTCCACATGTTTCAGGTTCTTAGCAAGTGTGGTTGGCTGAAGCGTCAACTTGAACGATCTGCCAAACTGACTAAGGGTGCCAGTCACCTGGGTGTGATCCTTGTTGAATTCGCCACGGAAGTCGACTTTTACTTTTTTGATCGTCAAATGCATTGTTGTGTCGTCGATTTCGACCGAATCGAGGGGGACGACGGCACCTCCTTGGTCGACACTGATCATTTGCCCCGTCCATTTTTTGTCCGCGCCCTGACTTAGTTTAAACTGCAGGCGAAGCGATGTGGTCGGGGCAACGTCCAACGTTCCTTGCCAGACTTCGGTGTCGGCTTTGGAATCGTTCGACGAGTTGTCTTGTGCCCAAGCGCAGGTTGAGACGACTAGGCTTAGCAATATCGCGAATCGTGAAAATACCGTTGAGCGATGGTCAAACACGAACAGACTCCTCTGTTGGTAATAGGGTCATTTACTGTAGGTCGGGCTGTCCCAGCCCGACAAGCCCCCGCCAGGGATGGCCGTCCCACACAGAATAAGGATCGCACGCAAAATAACTTCCCGGTTTTGTCGACCCTCTCCTTAACCTCTCCCGTGAGGGCGAGGATTTACGGCGAAGTTATTTTGCGTCCGATCCTAACCTCACTACGTCATTGTTAATCATTTGGGCACAGACTGAGAACGATTGCATGCTATTCGCCGCATCTTCTGTTTTCTTGGGTGGGTCGGTTCAGATCAAAGCGTTCAGATCAAACGGGGCAAGGACCATCGCAAATCATAACGCAGATCGGACGGAAATTCTGTTCGCCATTCGAGTAGTGGGCCAATTCGAGGTAGGACGGGCTGGGACAGCCCGAGCTACAGTGTTTTTGGCTGGGGGTTGTCGGTCTGGGACAGACCGACCTACCATATTTTGGCTGGGAGTTGTCGGTCTGGGACAGACCGACCTACAGTTGACGGCCGTTGATCGACGGCTGGCAATCGGCTACAATTGCCCCTCCGGTTTGGCTTTGTTTGCTCCATTTTCTGCACTGTCCCATGGCTGTTCCCAAAAGAAAACATTCCAATTCTCGATCCGGTCGCCGCCGAGCTCACGATCGTCTCACGGCCAAACCGTTGACGATTTGTCCCAAGTGCAGTACCACGATGCCAACGCACGTCATCTGCCCAACGTGCGGGTATTACATGGGCCGCATTCTCACGCCACCAAAAGAAGAATCGTAGTTCGGCTCATTTGAGCTTCGGCTCGGATACCAATTCTTCGACCGTGGCGGCGCCGAACTCTGTATTGAAGTTCGTTCCTGGAGTATCGACGCTAGAGCGAACGATCGCCAGCGCCACCGGCATGTTGTACGACGGTGAAAAGCTCGCCGAGGTCACGCGTGCTACAGCCTTGCCGTCAACCTCGATCCGATAGTCCTTGGGAGGAACGGTTCGCGAATGGAACAGCAGCCGAACCAGTCGCCGGTTGACGTGGCCTAATGCATCCAAACGAGCAACTGTTTCCTGCCCTAGGTAACAGCCTTTGGAGAACGAGATCGCTTGCTGGTTGCGGCTGATTTCCTGTGGCAAATTCTTCGAGTCAAAATCGGTCCCGAAAGTTGGCACGCCGTTTTCGATGCGAAACACCTCCAACAATTCGGGACTTAAGAATCGCACACCGAACGATTGCAACAGCCGCATCAAGACATCCTGGTCGGATGTCCCGCAGATCAATAGTAGCCCTGGGGGCCCGATCAGGTCAGACTGGCAGACCAGCAGCCGATGTTCGTAATAGGCCACACGCTGACATGCAAGCCGCTTGTCTAGATGGATTTCGAACTCTGCGTTGAGCTGTCGCTGGCTCGGCCCACAAACCAAGATGCTACAGGTTGTGTCCGAACAGTCTTCAAAGGTCACTTGTTCGCTGACAACATACTGCTGGATGTGTTTGATCAAGGTTTCGGCTTGGTGGGGCACCGTCTCCAGCCACAATTCGTCGGGCTGGATGTAGATCGCGACATGGCCCATGACATGGCCCTTGACGTCCAGAACGAATGCCTCGGCGCCGCTGCCATCGGTCAGGCCTTTGAGCGCCGCGGTGCAGACATTGTTGATGACGTTGACGCGATCGCGGCCCGCGACCTTGATCCGGGTGCGTGCCGAAACGTCAAACGCCGCTCCACTTTGTCGGACGATTTCGTACTCGCTTTGGATTTCGTCGGGTCGCATGTTTAATCGATCGTGGCGATGCACTTCAGCTCGATGGCAATGGGCGTGGGTAGCGCACCGACTTCGACCGTCGTGCGGCACGGCTGATTGTCGGCAAAATACTCGGCGTAGATACGATTGTACGCCGGAAAGTCCGCCGCCATGTTGGTCAAGAAAACGGTCACGTCGACGATTCGATTCCACGACGAACCAGATTCTTCGACAATCGCCCGAACGTTGCTAAAAACGCTGCGGCACTGGGCGACGATATCGTACCGCACGACTCGACCGGAGGCGTCCAATTCGACTCCTGGAATAACCTTCGAGCCACGCTCCCTGGGTCCGACGCCGGAAAGAAATAGGAGGTTGCCTACCCGTCGTGCATGCGGATAGGCGCCGACGGGCTCGGGCAGCCCGTTCCGAATCGATTCGCGGATTCTCCATGCCGGTTGATTATAGGAAGAACCGACGATGGCAGCGACAACCAACGCAAATTAGCGTTTGCTCAATTTCCGCCGTTTACGACAATTGCAAATCGTCATTCGTGCCCAAACGTGAGCGTACAACGCACAAACCGTCATTCGTGCGCAAATGTGAACTGACAACGCATAAAACGTCATTCGTGCGCAGGCGGGAACCTAGCGCAGCGGCATACACGTGGCACATGCTTTCCCGTCCGTGGAACTGGGTTCCGGGACTCAGCCCGGAATGACGATCGGTACTTGCACACCGTCCTTCGTGCGCAAACGTGAAGTGACAAGGCACAAACCGTCCTTCGTGCGCAAACGTGAACTGACAACGCACAAACCGTCCTTCGTGCGCAAACGTGAACTGACAACGCACAAACCGTCATTCGTGCGCAAATGTGAACTTACAACGCACAAACCGTCATTCCCGCGCAGGCGGGAACCTAGGGCAGCGGCATGCATGCGGCACATGCTTTCCCGTCCGTGGAACTGGGTTCCGGGACTCAGCCCGGAATGACGATCAGTACTTGCACACCGTCCCTAGCCTCTGGCGGATGAGCTTAGCCCCTGGCCATCCTTTGGTCTTGATTATTCGATAAAGCTCTCCACCAGGATCCCATTTTCCACGTTATGGTCCACGCCCGGCTCGAATGCCACGGGAACCGAACGGTCGTAGATGAAGAACGCCCGATGCCGGCGAACGTCTCCGTAATCCTCTCCGACTTCGTTCTGAGTCACCGCACCTGTGGCGTCTACTTCAAAATATCCAATCGTAATCCAGACAGCAAAAACGCTGGAGCGAGTCGTCACCAGGTTGCCCAACCGTTGCCTGCCTTGATGTCGGAAGTACGCATTTCGGTCGGTATTTTGAAACGGCAACTGCATTGCTGGAATCAGGTCGAACAGCGGCGGCACTCCTACGGCAGTGGGTGAACCAAGCCGTCGGAACAATCCCGAATCGACCCCGGTGAACGGTGCAGTGGCGTACGGCGGCACTGCACCCAGCACGGTCGCGCCATCGACGACGGAGTCGGCCGCTTCGGCAGGTCGGAACGGGTTGGACTTGAGACGGGTTGGGTCGGCGGCGTCCACAAAGTAACGCGTCCTGTCCATCGCGTTGTAACTAAACAACGAAGGATCGGCCAATTCGCCCATAAGCCCGCTCCAGACTCGTGAATCGAAGACTGTATTGACGTTGATCTTTCCCGGATATCGGAAGTTTGAAAAGCCGTTGTACGGCGGATTCAATCCGTAAAACACAGGTCCCGCCATCGGATCCGGGTTGTTCGGATTGAAGTACGTTTCCGTGCCGATATACCGCGAGGGGACCTCCAGGAAATCGAGCAATCGCGACCATTCGGTTTCATGCAAGTTGCTGCCCATGCCGACTGAGTAGGTGTCTTTGCGGTCGTTGAACCAATTACACAGATAACCAAAGCCGCTAATGTTTGTGTTGGCGGCTGGATAAGGATCGTTCGCGGCCAGCGAATACGCGCGGAACGTCAGCTGAGAACTCGAATACGGAGGCACGTTGGTCAACTCGAGCTGGCTCACAAACGGCCGATTCAGCCAAGTCAACCAGTTAAACGGCTTCGTCGCATCCATGCCGATGGTATAGCCGGGGGCCAAGGGTCCGCGAGGCGGCGGGTTCGTCGGTCGATTATTATTGTCGGCCCACCCATCAAACCAGGAATCGTTGAACGCCCCCAGCGTTTCAAAAATCGAATTGTCAAAGTAATGTTCGTCCGCCGTGCCGGCCGCCGGGTTAGCGATCGACAGCGTCCGTTGCGTAACCGGCAAACCGGCTCGAACAACCTCGTTAATATTAACCGGAAGGTCGGTGCGTATCAGAAAACCCTTTCGCAACTCGTCGATTCCGTCATTCGACCAGAGATTACGATGCTCGTTGAGGTTCCCGGCCACGGGATCAAATTGTCCTCGCGGCGGGTATTTCCGATTGCGACCCCGTTCCATCGACGCCAGATCAATCACCTTTTCAAACGGCGAAGCGCCGGGTCGCGGTGGAGTCGTATTTGGGTCAAGATTTTCATCGTCCCCTCGGTCGACTCCGTTAAACGACGTCAGGTTGACCGACATCGAATCAACCGTCCGATACGGATTGTTCATAGGGTCGTAGTCCTGCAATGGATTCGCCAACCGTTGCAAGTGAACCACGCGATACGTCGGGCTGGTCCGGTTGAATGAAAGCGAATTGAACTCGGTCAAATTGGCATGAGGATGCGCCGTTCCATAGACGCTCAGCCGATTCGGATTGAAATACCGGCTGTCCAGCGGTTCGTTGTAGGCCGCCGTGTAGGCCAAATCATCGCCCACGTCCACCGCCGGGTTACCCGTCGAATCGACGGTTGGGTAGCCTTCAAATGGATCCGATACATTAAACGAGCGAGGCCGAGTGATCATGACCCCCGTCGTGGTATCAAAATATCGAGACAAATCGATCGGCAGGGCCAAAACGCCCGTTCGCGTTCGCGTCATCATCGATGTGGTTGATTGCTGGTAATCGCGCACGCGGACCTGGTTGTTAATCGGGTCCAACTGAATCTTGCGCGTATTGCCCAGCGCCAGAGTCGCCGCCGAGCCTTCGTTCAACTGGGTGATCCCCAACCGTCGACCAAACGTTGTGGTGTAAAGGTTCGCCGCCGCGTCGGAGCTGACATTCCCGGCCGAACCGACCACAGCGTGACCGCCGACAGGCAACAACCAGTTACCGCGCAGGTTTTGAATCGGATTGCTAGGAAAGAACGCAACTTTTCCAGCGTTGGCCGTTATGTCGTATCCCGCAGGTGGATTCGTAAAATACAACACGCGATTATCCATCCCGTCGGTCGAATCAACGCCGACATCGAACGGATTCGGAGTCTCGTCCGGATCGCGGTTCCGATTATCCAGTGTGTCGTACAACGAAGGATTCGAATAATGGACGTCGGTCGTCTGTCGTTCCACACCGACGTCACCGACATTGCGAACGACCAGAACACGCCACACGGGCGACCCGTTGTTTGGAGACTTTCGCGCAAGTCGACGGAATTCCCCGCATAAAGTTCGGCAGGGTAAGTCATGTCTGGAGCATTAGTACCGTCGTCAGCGACCTGCGGGGCGTAAAGCTCGATGAATGCGGCATCGATCGGCATTAGTCGCGAATCAAAATCGAAGTCCGGTCCGGCCGGGTTGTACTGACCGCCTCCCACCGTTGCCAGGTCTTCGGTGCGACGGTCATGCAAACCGAGCGTCTCGGAAAACTGCAATTCCGGTTTCTCGCAACCCCAGACACGCTTGTTCGGCTGCCAACCGTCTCGCAGATCCTCGTCGTAGTCGAACGGCGTCATAATGTCGTCCGAATCGCGGAAATCGACCACATTGATCGCCCATTGGGCAAGTTTCTGCGCATCGGGCGGATCCGGAAGTAACGGAGTCGTGCTTTCGACCCCATCACCATTAACGTCTGTGTTTCCCAACTTAATGACCGCCAGACAATACAACGCTCGGGCGTAAGCCCAACGGATGTCGTAATAGTTGTCCGCCGTCCCAAAACCGTTGTTGCTCAAATCCATCGGCGTCTGAACAATATTGCCGTTGGAATCCGGGTACGGCTCCATCTCACCAGCTAGAATCTCCGCCGGATCATCGACCACGCCGTCTCCGTTGTCGTCGACTCCATTGCCAAAGGGCCGGTTGACGTTCATCTTGAGACCCTTGATGAGTTCCGGTCCCAGCATCAATTCGATTTCCTGATTCAATTGCGTCGGGGTCCACCCGGGGTTGAAGCCATGCAAAGCATCGTACAGAATTTGCACTAGGTTTTCTGGGGGCACCGGTACTTCCCAACTGTCGGTGGTGACGATGTAGCGACTGTCCGGGTCACCCAATTCGATCGGCATCAGCGTCAGCAACCGGTCGGGCAACATCGGCGCATCGATGTCGAACATCCTCAGGACCCGTTCCAATTCGTTCGCGTTGAACAATTGGTCGGTCTCCTGGGTGATCGAGCCGTAGCGCGGAGCATACGGTTGCGCCCGCACGATAAACTCCCGCGAACGACATCTCGTAAGGATTGTCCGTGATATCGTCATTGGGCGGGGGACCGGCCAATGGATACGCGTCGATCCAAGGCATACCGTAGGGCAACGCCCCACTGGTATCCATCAAATCGGGAAAGCCCCAGCAATAGATGCCCAGCAAGTCCATGCGCGAGCCGAACAGGTTGCCGATCCCCAACGGCGGGTAACCCATGAGCTTGACTTGTGACCAGGCTTCGCGGACATCGGTGTACCCGGGAGAGGTCGTACCGGCGCGGCATTCGCTTGGCCGTAACGGCCGTTAAAAGTTCCGTTTCCAGCCAGCAGTGGATCGTAACCGTTGGTGAACAGCGGATACATCGAAACTTCGGCGGGTCCGTAGCCTTGGCCCAGCGGATAGGGCGGGTTGGTCGGTTGAATCGGGTCGGTGATTCCACCCAGCAAAGGTCGAGATCGGTTATTCATAGCGCCGATGATTCCCGCCCGGTATTGTTCCAGATCGAGGCGGTTCGATTCGGTTTCGTGACCGTGCGTGTTGAGATTAAACGACGAGTCCAGATCGTGAATCATCACCGCGACCAACGGCTTGTACTTCCGTCCATGAGCGTCAGTCTGTACGGGTAAGTCAATGTCCATCCAGATCGCATCTGGGCGGCCGTCGCCGTCGGTATCGACTTCCCAATCCGGCTCCCCATCGGGTCCGGGTGCACCGGTCTTGTTGTCGACTAGATCAGGTAGCATTTGCGGCCAAGTCGACGGCCGAAATGTCCGTTCACCAACCGAGATAGCCCCATCTTCGTTTGCATCCCCGTACGGATGTAGCGGGACCGTCGCTGTGGATGGTCCGCCGTAGAAGCTTGCGTAAATCTTGTCTTTTTCGTGGTCAAAGGCTCCCAAGAACGCATTCTGGACGTCGATCGCGTCCCACGGTTCGTTGACGTTTTGACCGGTCTGCGGTTCTCCGAAAACGGCCTGTAATGGATCGCGCGTTAGGTAGTTGGCCAATGTCCCAGGATTATCGTACAGCCGATTGGGCTTCAGCGCTTCGCCCGTCAGACGAGGCCCGTTTGGCAAAACCGCCAGAGGTGGCTTCTCGGCGCTGCCGCGGCCGGAGAAATCTCGGCCGTTGATGATTACCTGGGCGCCGGCCAATCGCGTCGGATCGGAAAACGCGTCGACTAAGTTTGGGCCGATACTCCACTTCAAGCCATTGTTCGCTGGCACCGCGAACATGAACCAGTGATTGAGTGCTGGGTCGACGTAATAATGAAAAATGCGAAACGAAAGCTGACCGACCGGCAAGTAATCGCCCGGTGCGGTGGGCGGCGGGTCCTTGACAAACGTCATCACCATCCCGTCGTATGCGCCGCTGGCATCCGAAAGCACCATGTCCGATTGATCAAGCAACGACGTGACATGGTTAACTGTTCCAGCGTCGTTGCTGACGCAGAACCGTATCAACTGCATTGACGTTTCCGGAGCGAAATCAGGCGACGGGGTTTCGGCTACAACACCTTTGGCGCCGTAGCCGTATTGGTCTGACAGCAGGTCCTGGCCACGCAGCGGCGAGTTTCGATCGTCCAGGGACGGACCCCGAATGAACTCGAACATGGCGCGGGAAACCAAGGATTGCCACGAATCGCCGCGCACCTGAATTTGGGCTCGTGCGCGCGATGTGCGCATGAAGTTCCCCGTGACCGAGACGAACGCGGCACCCATGAGCAAGAACAACAAAATCAAGCTCAATACAAAGATGAGGGTGATTCCTCGACGCCTGCCAATTAGTGGGCTTGGCAGGTTGCTGTTTAGGCGTTGCATTGGTTAGCTCCCAAAAGGGTTAAAACGCATCCCAAATCGACGAGGAATTCGCCAGCTTCATCGTCCGCTGGTAAACGGCGATGACGTCCGGCAGGAGAACTGCGTATACGTTGGAATATGCCGTATTGACTGGATCCTGGCTGATCGTAAAGTCGGATCCTTGCAGCGTGACGTCGAATCTTGGCGGTGCAGCCACCAGGTCGTCGACGTCCATCACGCGATAAAAGCCGATATTGACGGCGACGGGGTTGCTCGGAGTCGTCAGATCGGCGGTGATGAGCATCATCCAGCGGCCGCGGTGGATCTGCCGGTCTGGCAGCGCCGCAGACACCTCTTCGATCGTGAAGTCACCGCCGCCATTTTCGAATTGAGTTACCGGTCCGGGCGGCATGAGAACTCGGAAAAGCCGATCGTAGTGTTGGGCCAACTCGCCGGTGGTTGCGCGGTCGTTGAGCGCGTTCGGATCGCGGTTCAAAGAAACGGCCACGTAGTACCTCGCTTGATCGTTCTGCAACATGCCTGGGGGTGGTACGCCCGGAATATCGACAAAGGGCCGAATGACGAACATTTGCCAGGTGGTTTTGCCGGCGTGTTGCCGCGCGCTGCCGGTGAAATAAAACTGTTGAGGATACTCCAAGTCGAGCGAGTCTTTTTGCCGCGCGTGCACGACGTCGTCAGCCGTTGAAAAAAGCTCACGCGCCAGCGCCTTTGAAAAGACCGTTTGGGTGCCGGATTGATC
Source organism: uncultured Planctomycetaceae bacterium (assembly GCA_963803365.1). GTDB lineage: Bacteria > Planctomycetota > Planctomycetia > Pirellulales > Pirellulaceae > JANMEB01. Next base: position 282,333 of record CAWDMH010000011.1, on the reverse strand, counting down.
GAACAAGGTGATCCGCCGAAAGCGAGGGAACGAGCCGGCGAAATCCGAATAGGGCGCGATGTTGAAATTGGGGTCGGGCGTGTCCTGATTCGTGAATCCCCAGGGATCGATGCAGTAGATGTTGTATGGAAAGTTAGTCGTTTGTTTAAACGGCGTTAAGAACTGCGTCGCCGAGTTGCCGTCGTCGTCCAGGAAATCGGGGACGGCCCAGCGGTTGTAGTTGGTGAACCGCCGCGCCTCGAAGTCCTCGATTCCGTTGCGGCCCACGGTGATCGCGGCCTCTTCGTTCATGCCGATTTCCGCCTGGCGGATGGCGAACGGGATCAGGGCAAACACGCCAAACACGCCGATCGCCGCCACCACGATGGAAACCAAGACTTCGATCAATGAAATGCCGCGCCGAGCTGCGGTCTGAGGATGCGGTCGTTTGCTCATGATGGATCGGTAAGTTATGGGATTTGTCGATGTCATACGTTACTGCCTTGCCGTGTAACGGTTGCGGGCCGGTTGCCGTGCGTCGTGCAGTCGTTTGGCGATCGGATCCGTTGGACTGCTCACACCCATCTCGCTCACGAGGACGCTGCCGTTTGTGTTTCCAACCGTGATCCACAGATTGCTTTCGTTATCCAGGAGGATGCGGCCACTCGTTTCGTCATACTTCTCCTCGTCGATCGCGATCAAAAAGAACAGCGGTCCGACCGGTATATAGCCCTCTCGATTCTGGTCCTCCACACGGTCGATGCCACCGTTTCTTTCGAACAAAATTCGAATGGGTCCGGTCCCGTCGAACGGGTTATGAGTGATCGTATTCGTATTGGGAATCGTGGTGAAGGTAAACGCGGGATCGCCCGAGAAATCGATGGCGACAAAGTGGCGATCTGGCAATTGAGTCGCGCTTGATTCAATCCGGGCCGCGCGCCGATACACCTGGTACTTCAGCAAGACGTTGGTGGGCGGCAGCGGCTGCACCCGGGGATCGACCACCAACTGAGTAAATGTGCGCAATCGATATTTGGGGCCCGCGTAGCGGAGCTGAATAAACTCACCGTCCATGACAATGACGGGGTCGATGGGCGGCGGCGTATACGTAAGAGGATATAGCCGCACCATAGGATCAAATGGGTCCGGTGTGTACGCCGCATTGACGGTCACCGTCGCGGTGTAATCGTCACCGGAATACGGTGGCAAAGCGCGAAGCCGATAGAGGGTTCGGCTATCCAGTTCGACGCCGGCAAAGCCACTGGCCATCGCATCGTCTCGGGCGACCGAAAAAAAGGATTCGACGACGCGGGCGGCCTCGCGCACTTTTCGATCCGAGGAGATGATGCGCAGTGTGGGGATGATGATCGCGGTCAACACGATCAGGACGCTCAGCACGACGAGCAACTCGATGAGCGTAAAACCGCTTCGGTGTTTGAAGGTCTTCGGCGGAATCATCTGGAACCCCACGTAGTCAATCCGAACGAATTCAAGTCTATCGATCGAGTAAGTTTTTCGACTTCAAATAAAAACGCACCGCCGTCGGTCCCTCTTCGTCAGCTTTGAGGATGTCGGCGGGCTGCGACCGATTCAACAAATCGACGGGCGGGCTGTTTGGGTTGACGAGATTGGCCGAAGGTGGAACGCCGGGCCCGCGTGGAACTGCCCCTAAGGTCACATAGAACAACAACGGATCGCCCCAAGCATCCAGGACCTCATTGTGTTTATCGCCATCGGTGTCGCCGATTTCATCGGGGAACAACGCATCCAAGCCCGATGTGGCGTAGTCGTTTTGCGAATTGAGTATTTCATATAAGCATTCGGCCGAGGCTGTATCGTCCGTGGTGGTCGCCGCGGGCGGCGTCCCACCCAGTTTACGCGCCATGCGTTTGACCAAGGTTGGGGGTTGGTTCCTCATCACGTCGATCAACCGCGTTCCGCTGCTGTCCATGTAGGTGCCAAAGTCGGCGTTGAACTGCGGAGATTCCACGAAGCCTCGGGTGCCATTCCAATAAGGTGGCGACGATGCAATGAGGGCAATCTGACTGGGATCGCAAGGCAGTTCGCTAGTGATGTATTCGATCAAGATTCGATGGCGCAGTCGGGCGATCTCGATAGGTTGGAGCGGCATGCCGCCGTTGGTAAACCCGCGCAGTTTGTACGGCAAGACCCGGACCTGGTATTCACGAATTCGATCTTGCAGAAACTGCATGATGCGGCGAATTTGAGTCTCGGTGCGGGAAGCGTTGGCTTCGTAACGGGCGCCGTGGATCAACGACAGCGACAACCCGCTGAGAATCGCCAGAATCGAAATCACCAGCAACAATTCCACCAGGGTAAAGCCCGACGAGCCGGCATGCGTGCAGTTACGCCATTGTTTAGGATCAGCTTTCATAATTGGGTCCAACCTTAACCCGGTTCATCATCGCAACAAGTCATTGCCACCACAGGTCATTGCTCGACCGCGACCCGCTCTAACACGCCGTCGGAGAAGTTGGCGACGTTGTCGCGAGCGAATGCGAAATCGGGCTGTAAAGTCCAGTTTGTCGGATCCGATAATGGGGTCGCGTTGTCCATGTCGTTAAACTGGCGATCGACGCCGGCTCGAGAACAACTGAAAGGAATCGGGATTGAAAAACGTTGGTGTACTTTGTCGAAAATCCTTGACGGCGTACACTTCGCCCTGAACCACCGTGTTGGGATACACGTCCACATAGGTGTTGGTATTCGTGTTAAAGTAAGTCTTTGCATTGAAGTAAACGTAGGCGGTCGTATTGGCCGGCGCCGGCTTCGATGGATCCGACTTATCGAAGACTTTGCTTTGCAGGTACCGCGCCACTTTGACGTTGAATTGGCTTGGGTTGTTTGCGTCTTGAACGTTTTCCAAACGAGTCTGGTCGAACTCGAACAAGACATGTTTGCTTGGCGGCACATAATTCGCGGGCGCGCCGGCGGGTTGATTTCGGCGTTAAACGCGTAGGCAACCTCGTCATCTGCCGTCCCGTATTGCATGTCGCTTCCATAAGCCGTTAGCGGATATTGAGCGCTTTGATTGACGCCCGAAAGCCAAAAGACGAGGATCGAGTCGTTGTCCAAGGTCTTTCCAACTTCGTTCCACCAATTGCCGATTGTCGTATTGGTTTCGGCGTGATCGGGCGCGATTTTGCGCAAATAAGCCTTGAACGTGACCAAGTCATTCGGGTTGTTCAGATCACCGAGATGCGACGGCGGATAAAAACCGAACTTGATTTTGAATTGTTCCAAGGCAGCAACCAGTTGTTGATTTTCTGACTGAATCGCAAAGGTAAGTGTCCGGTTTCTCACCGGGCCAAAGGCTACCAGCAGCAAGCCGATCAAAATGCCGATGATGACGATCACGACCAGAAGTTCGATGAGCGTGAAGGCTCGGCGACGAGGTTGCGAACGGAACATATAGTTTCTCCTTGTTCAGTGTTTGAGCTAATTCTTGGTGTTCCGACCTCTTGGGCGTTTCCACCGTATCGGCGATGGGACCCGCGGAGTGCTTGTGTTGTTAATCGCCGCCAAGCCGGTCGCCACCGGACAGGCTGCTGATCATGGTGATCATCGGCAAGAACAACGAAATGACGATGAATCCAACGGTACAGCCGAGGAAAATAATCAGCAGCGGCTCAATCATCTTCATCATGCCGTCGGTGATCGTTTGAACTTCTTCGTCGTAATAGTCAGCGACCTTGTACAGCATCGTATCCAGTTCGCCGGTTTCCTCGCCGACGTCGACCATGTTGATGACCAGGTCCTCGACGATCGGCTTGCGATAAGCCAGGAAGTACCATAAGAACCCGATCAGACCCAAGGCCGCGCTGGCGTACAACACCATCGTCAGGAACGACGGCTCAATCAGCAGCACCAGCAGCGGTGGCAAGGCCACGGTCGCCATGAAAAAGAACGCCGCCACCGGGTGAAAGCCTGGCGTGGCATATTGTTTCATCGGCTGTGCGATCGTTTCACCTTCGCGAATCGAATCGGTGACCTTGGTGTAGAGTTTTTCGAACATCGCATTGCCGGAGGTCTCGCGAGTAATCGTGAGACTTTCCAGAATCGGCACGCCGCTGGCCACCAGCGCCCCGAGGGTGCGCGAGGTGCGAGCCATATTGCTTTTTTCCACCAGCTTGCCAAAGATCGGCAGCTTCAGCAGGTACAAATGCCAGCCCATGCGACCGGCTCGGAACTTGCAAATCAAGGAAATAAATAGTGCAATTGCGATGGGGATTAGTGGAATCAAGAACCACAAGTTGACAAACCGGTTCGACGTCTGGATCAACAGTTGAGTCATCGGCGGCAGTTTGATGTGGAATTCTTCAAACATGCTTTTGAAGACCGGGATGATCCGGATCATGATGAAACTCAAAATGCAAATCGTGAAAATCACGACCATGATCGGGTAAATCATCGCGCCGATAACTTTGTTCTTGATCGACTGAGTCCGCTCCTTGAATTCCGCGAGCCGTCGCAGAATAACTTCCAATGAGCCACCCGCCTCGCCGGCCTTGATCATGTTGACGTACAGCCGGTCGAAAACCTTGGGTGATTTGGCGATCGCTTCGGAGAGCGTGGCGCCCCCTTCGATTTCGTCACAGACGTCGATCAAAGCGTTCTTCAAAGCGCTGGGAGGCGACTGATTCTCCAGGATCTTGAGGCTGCGGAGAATCGGCAGACCGGCATCCTGCAAAATCGAAAGCTGCCGAGTGAAGGTGACCATCTTTTTGCCCTTGGCGCCGCCAATGGCAAACGACTTGCGCCGGCCCCCTTTGGTCGACTTCTTCTTTTCCCCCTTGTCCAGCGAAATGCGCGTGACGAAGTAGCCCATCGAGCGGATTGTCGCTTGCGCTTCATCCTGAGTTGGGGCTTCGATCACGTCGCGAATCTCTTGACCCTGAGGGTCCATCGCCTCGAATTGAAAGACTGGCATGATGATTCCTCGAACTAGTTACGACAAATGGCGCGACTTAAATAGAGCCGCGAATGAATGTCTCCTGAATTCGACCGTTCCGGCGAATTCGATTGTCTTTGCCCCGCGCTTGCATGCCGCGCTTGCCGCCGCGCCCCCGTTGCTCGGTCGGTCGCTGAACGGTGTTACGTGTATCGTCCCCTCGGTTCTCGTCTCCCCTGCCCCGTTGTCGGTTTAGGCCTCCAGAATCGTCTCGCGGACGACTTCCTCGATCGTGGTCAGACCTTCAAAGATGCATTGGAGACCGGCATCGCGAAGCAGCACCATGCCTTTTTCTTCGGCTCGGTCGCGCAATGCATCGGTGGTTTCATTGTTCATGATCATTTCGCGGAGTTCGTCGTCGATCACCATAAACTCGAACAGCCCGACGCGGCCCTTGTAGCCGGTGTTGTTGCACGTGTTGCATCCGGCGCCGCGGAAAAACTTGTTCCCGTCCAACTTGTCGCGATGGAAATCGAGTTCCGCCAGCATTTCTTCGCTGGGATCGATTTCTTCACGACATTCCAAGCAGATTCGTCGCACCAGCCGCTGAGCTAAAATGGCCTCCAACGTGGCGGTGATCAAAAACGTCGGGATGCCCATGTCTTTCAAGCGAGTCACCGTGCTGGCGGCGTCGTTGGTATGCAGTGTGCTGAAAACTGTATGTCCGGTCAACGAAGCCTGCACGGCGATTTCCGCCGTCTCCAAATCGCGGATTTCGCCCACCAGTATCTTGTCGGGGTCCTGACGCAGAATCGACCGCAGGCAGCGGGCGAACGTTACGTCGATGTCGGTATCAATCGGAATCTGAATAATCCCGTCGATGTCGTATTCGACGGGATCCTCCGTCGTGATGACCTTGTCCTCAATGCGGTTCAATTCCGACAGCGCCGAGTAGAGCGTCGTGGTTTTTCCAGAACCGGTGGGCCCGGTCACGAGGATGATGCCGTTGGGTTTCCAAATGACTTCGCGGAAGCGGGCCATCGTTGGCTCGTCCATGCCCACGTTGTTCAGGTCGAGCGAAACCACCGAGCGATCGAGGACCCGCAGCACGACACTTTCGCCGAACATCGTCGGTAACACACTGACTCGCAAATCGACCGGGTGCCCGCCCACCGAAAGGTCAATCCGGCCGTCCTGCGGCAACCGCCGCTCGGCGATGTCGAGGTTGGCCATGACCTTGATGCGCGTGGTGATGGCGAACGCCAAGTGACGCGGCGGGGGGACCATTTCAAACAACACGCCGTCGGCCTTGATCCGAATGCGGAACTCGTCTTCGAACGGTTCGAAGTGAATGTCGCTGGCGTGATCCTTGATCGCCAACAACAGGACCATGTTCAATAACTTGCGGACCGGGGCGCTGTCGACGAGCTCGTTGACGTCGCTCAGGTTGATCGGCCCGTCGGCGCTGATCAACGAGGCGGCGCGCCGTAGGTTTTCATCGGTGTTGAGCTCTTCGATAATCCGCTCGATGCTCTCGGCCTCAGCATTGTAGAACTTGTCAATCGCTTTGCGGATTTGATTCTCAGTGGCAATCAGCAGACGAATATCGTAGCCAATAAACCGCCGCAGCTCGTCCTGCATCGAAATGTTCTGCGGCTCGCTGGTGGCCACGGTCAACACCCCGTCGTTGAGCTGCAAGGGGATGACCCGATAAAGTTGCGCCATCGCATCGGAAACTTGATCGCGGGCGTCGGCCGGCGGCGTGAATCCCTCAATGTCGACCGTCTGCATGTTGAATTGTTCGGCCAACGCCTGGATCAACTGCTCGTCGCTGATCAGTCCCATGTCTTCGGCGATCTTGCCGATCAACTGGCCCGGATGCTGGTTCTGCTCTTCGACGAGCATCTCCAACTGATCGTCGGTGATGAAGCCCAAGTCGACAAAAATCTGTCCGATACGTCGCAGCGCCATAAGGTGTCTCGTGCCGTGTTCTAAGGTGTCTCGTGCCGTGTTCTAAGGTGGATTGCCGGTCAGTCCGTCCGATCAGGTGGAAGTTTTGTTCGCCGGCGCGGCCTCTTCCGGCGGCGGCATGACTTCGTCCGGGTTGTACGTTCCTTGCATCATTTGCATTTTTGCCTGCGCGATGCGGCGGGCTAATGCATCCGGGTCGTGTGCCTTGGTTAATACGTCCTCGGCCGTGATCCGCTCGGCCAGCCAATGGTCAAACAGATTGTCGTCGAGCAACTGCATGCCGAATTTGGCGCCCGTTTGAATCGCCGAATTGATTCGGAAAGTCTTGTTCTCGCGAATCAAATTTCCCACCGCCGGAGTCACCACCAGTGTTTCGAAGGCCGCAATCCGGCCGCCGCCGATCCGCGGCAAAAGTGTTTGCGCCAAAACACCAAGGAGGGTCGTCGACAACTGCGTTCGAATCTGGTCCTGTAAGTTGCCCGGAAACGCATCGATGATTCGGTTCACCGTTCCTTGAGCACTGTTGGTGTGCAACGTGGCAAAGACGATATGGCCCGTTTCCGCGGCAGTGATCGCGGCCTCCATTGTCTCCAGGTCGCGCATTTCACCGACCAGAATGACGTCCGGATCCTGCCGCAATGCACGTCGGATCGCTTCGGAGAACTTGGGTACGTCAACGCCGATCTCACGCTGATTGACCGTCGATTTCTTGTGATAATGGAAGAATTCGATGGGGTCTTCAATCGTGATAATGTGGAGGTCGACCCGTTCGTTGATGTAATTCACCAGGCTGGCCAACGTCGTACTCTTGCCCGATCCGGTTGGCCCCGTGACGAGAATCAGTCCGCGAGGACGCATACACAGCTTGGTCATCACCTTGGGCAAACCAAGTTGCTCTGGCGTGAGGTGGTCGTTGGGGATTTGCCGCAGCACCATCGCGATGCTGCCGCGCTGCTTGAAGATCGAGACGCGGAAGCGGGCTTTGTCACCAAATGCGAACCCGAAGTCCGACGTGCCAACCTCCTGCAGTTCCCGCTGACAACGCTCTGGAGCGATGGACTTCATCAAGCCAACGGTGTCCTCGGCATCCAATACCTTGGTCTCCAGACGACGCAAGCGACCGTGAATGCGGAAAACGGGAGGCTGCCCCACCGTGATGTGAATGTCGCTCGCTCCTTGCTTGACGCAAGCTTCCAAAAGTTTGTCAATCAGCACAGTTGCCATGCTATGTCCACCCGAAAGTTAATAAATTCGCATGCCGAAAGACGGCCTGTCGTGCAAAATCCCAGGATAATTGTGGTTGAAGTCGAATAGACGAGGGGAGGACGCTATTTCCTTTGACAACTGCTTCATTATTTGTTCGGCAGTTCGCCAAAGCAAACAAATGCGGGAAATTCGCCATCCCCCGGCGGGATTTGTCGTTGGCTGACTGACAGCTATCGACTGCAATTTCTGCATGGCGGGGGCGGGTCAGGTCCGGTTTTACTTAGGATTTGATCGCACCGGACCCATGCTGCTGGCAATGATTCCAACAGGAATGGCTAGGAATCGAGCCAGCCAAGAGCCACCAATCTCCGCCGTTGGCTACGGGGAATAGCCCACCGAAGCTGGCTAGTAGATCACGTCTTGTTCGGTCTTTTTGGCCACGCGATAGACTTCTTCGAAAGTCGTGTAGCCGGATTGAACTTTCAGAATCCCGTCGTGGAATAGCGTGTGCATCCCCTTCGAGATGGCATATTCGCGGACTTTTGCAGTCGATTCGTTCTTGAAAATCATCTGACGCACTTTCGCATCTACTAGCAGGAGCTCGTAAATGCCAATTCGGCCACGGTAGCCCGTCTTCTGACATGAATTGCAGCCTCGGCCCTTCATGAAGTTCGACTTGGCGATTTCTTCGGCACTGAGCCCGACCTCTTTCAGGATCGAATCCGGTGGCGTATATCGCCGTCGACATTTTTGACAATTCGTTCGAACCAGACGTTGAGCAAGGATCGCCACGACACTGCTCGCGACCAGATAATTGGGGACCCCCATGTCCACCATTCGTGTAATAGCACTAGGCGCATCGTTCGTATGGAGTGTACTAAAAACCAGGTGTCCAGTCAAACTTGCCTGGATACCCATCGACACCGTTTCCGAATCGCGCATCTCACCGACAAGAATGATGTTCGGCGCCTGTCTCAACATGGATCTGATAATACGTGCGAAATCTAACCCGATGATGTGCTTTACTTCGACCTGGTTGATTCCTGGCAGATAGTATTCGACCGGGTCCTCGGCCGTGATGATCTTTCGGTCGGGTCGGTTTAGTGTGTTCAGCGCTGCATACAAAGTCGTCGTTTTCCCGGAACCGGTAGGGCCCGTCACCAAAATGATCCCATTTGGCCGACGAATCAGTTGCTGAAAGATTTTGTAAGTTTCGTCGGAGAGACCGAGCTGGCGAACGCCGATCTTGATGTTGTCTTTGTCGAGTAGTCGCATCACGACGGATTGGCCGTGGTTGGTTGGGATGACGCTGACCCGGAGGTCGAGTTCCTTTTCGCCTACGGTGATCTTGATCCGACCGTCCTGGGGGCGGCGGCGTTCGGCAATGTCGATTTTTGCCAGGATTTTGATGCGGGAAACGATGGCACCCAGTTGCCGGCGCGGGAGTCGATCGCGTTCGTGCAGCACGCCGTCGATTCGGTAGCGGATTCGCACCCGATCTTCAAACGGTTCGACGTGAATGTCCGAGGCCCGCAGCTGAACCGCTTCGGTGATCATTAGACTGACCAATCGGACAATCGGAGCGCTAGCCTCGTCGCCTTCCTCGTCCGCTTGGTCTGCCGAGGTTTCGGTCTCGGTAAAATCGATGGCCGTATCGGTGAATTCCTGTAAGATCGAGTCGGCACTTTCACCTTCGATTTGGCCGTAGACACGATTGATTGCCTCCATAATTCGCGTTCTTGGCGCCAAGGCGATGGAAACGTCGCGGTTGAGAATGAATCTGAGCTTTTCCAGCGTATCGACGTCGGATGGATCGCTCATCAACACGACCAAACGACCGTCGACCTCTTCCAGCGGAAGAATCTTGTTTTCCCGCGCCACCGACTCGGGAACCAATTCGACCACATTTTCCGCGATATCGGTCTTATTGAGGTCCACGTAACGCAGTCGGTGAACGACTGCCAAGGCCTCCATGACCTCATCAGCGGTTGCGTGCCCCAGCTTCGCCAGCGAGTCACTGACAGTTGAGTTCGTCTCGCGGGCAACGATATCGGCTTCGTGGTATTGTTCCGGGCTGATGATCCCGCGATCGATGAGGATCTTGCCAAAACCCTTGATGTTGTTGCTGTTACTATTGCCGCTGCTGTTTGAGCCTACCATTTTTTGCTTCTGGGTCGTATTTGACATAGCATGACCTTGAACGATGTACCCGACGTTTCGCCGTTCGTCGCGAAGAAAACTGGATGGGTGGCAACGCGACGAGTCCGGACGCGCGTGGGAAACGGTGTCTGCATCACATGCGAACTGTGTTGCAGGCGCCCGAATCACGTGTGGCACTCGGCCGACATCCCCGTAAGGATCGCACGCAAAATGACTTCCCGATTTTTTCGACCCTCACCTTACCTCTCCCGTGAGGGCGAGGAATTAGGGGCGAAGTTATTTTGCATGCGATCCTAAGCCAACCTCGCCGGACTGCCAGATCGACTGTGATTCGACCTACACACCGGCACCCCGTTGAACCTCAATTATATCCCGCCTCCTCAACCGTCCACCAGTCAATTCTTTGGAATTTGCCGTTGAATTTCCAACAATGTTACGTGGTTTGAACAGCCGGAGTGGTCGCCACCAGAGTTCAACTCGGTTCTCCGTTTCGGCACGATAGCCACTGTGCCAGATAGGCGCCCGTGCAATGGCAAAGTCCGTCCAAATGATATCCCCCTTCCAAAACCCCCACCATTCTTCCCTGAGAAAACGTCTCCGCCGATTGAACAATGAACTTTGTCATCCTCGCGAAATCTTCGGGGAGCAAACCGAGTGACCCCACGGGATCATCCCGAAACGCATCGAAGCCTGCGCTCAGAATGATCAATTCGGGCTGGACGCGACTGACAAATCGCTCCAAATGGGTTTCAAACATCTCATGGAATTTCGCTCGAGCGGTCCCGAATTCGACGGGAACGTTGCACGTCGATCCCAGTCCGGCCGCGCTACCCGTTTCGCCTTGACTACCGGTACCGGGATAAAACGGGAATCGGTGGATTGAGAAGTACGCCACGTCGTCTCGCTCCCAAAAGATCTCTTGAGTTCCATTTCCGTGGTGCACGTCCCAGTCGACGATGAGCACCCGGGCCAATCCCAGCTGATCGATAGCCGCTTGCGCGGCGACCGCAACACTATTGAACAGACAAAAGCCCATGCCAGCCGCTGGGCGAGCATGATGCCCCGGAGGTCGAACAGCACAAAACGATGCCGTGGCCGGATTTCTCACCACGGTCTCAACGGCTTGGCAAACAACTCCGCATGCGGTTGCCGCGGCGTCGAAAGAATCATGGCTCACCGGTGTATCCGGGTCCGAAGCGCCGCCGCCGCGCTGGCAGATTTCCCGCACCGCCTCGACGTACGCGCGTTGGTGGACGGCTGCGATCGTCTCGATCGACGCCGGTGGGGCCGTCCGCAAATTGAGGCGATCGGCGAATTCGACAGCGCGCAGATACTTCGTTAAATGTTCCAGTCGTTGGGGACATTCCGGATGGCTGCCGGTTTGGTGTCGTAGAAAAACAGGGTCGAAGTAAACTTCGATTTCAGACCGTTGTTGGCGATCGCTCAGCACAGCGTTTTTCCCGGTGAGTGAATCCTCGGACGCAATCGTTGCCCGATTCATCCGGCGACGACTATTGCCTCGTTTTGGGAGTACCGGATTTGTCGGTCGGCTTGGAATCCGTTCCGTCCGCGTTTGAATTGGCGTCTGAAGTCCGAGGCGATTCTGGCGGAGCCGGCTGTGCTTGGGGAGGTTCCTTGGGAGTTTTCTCGCTCGAAGGCGTTTCCGTTGGCGCCGGTTCGGGCGGCAGGTCGCTGAATTGGTACTGAGATTCAACTCTCAACAAGCTCTGTGGCTTTTCCTGGGTGACTTCATCAGGGACCGACTGAATTCCGTCGCGGAAATCCGACGGAACGATGACCGGGATAACGTGGCTCACAAGCTTACCGGCGTGAAATGGATCCCGGCCCAAAACCCACCACAAGATGAGTTGAGCGACCGGAACGGCGATCAACGCGCCGACGACAATCTTGAGTACGTCTGCCGCGCCGAACGTCTGCTTGCGCAGCTTGACATATCGCTTCGAACTGGCGACCGGAGCTTTGGCGAGTTGACTTTCGCTATAGTAGCGTCGCCGCTCGTAAACTGTCTTGGGCGCGTCGTTCAAACGAGTATTGACGACGATCGCGGCTTGATCGTTGACCGGCTCGTCCTGGTTCTGATCTATCGTCTGCGCTGCGGCGACATCATTGTGGATCTGCGTCGATGAAGGATTCGGAACCTCCGCAGTAGAGCGATTCGCTCGTTTCACGTCGCGGTCGGCCGACTTGCGGCGCACGATTTCCAACGCCGGAGGGGGCGGCAAAGCGATATCCGAAGCAGCGAATTGTTGTTGGCACAAGGGACAGCGGACGACGTCGTCGCGCCTCAGATCGACTGGGAGCGACAGTTCCCGCTGGCATTTCGGACACATGACAAGAGTGGAATCAGACATAGCGCAACGTCGTTCAACGGATTTCCGTCAACATAAATGAGTCACCTCTTCAATTTAACTGCTGGAGAATGGTTCGCCCACCAGTTCTGTCGAAAAGTCGGTCCGAAGGTTGGATTTTCTGGATATGTCGAACTCTCCCGATGGTCGCGACCCTTTGAACCGTAAGCGTTCACGGGTTGTCAATGCGTCGCCTACGTTTTCAAGCGGTCAGGCACATCCACTTTGGGCGGATTGAGCCAGCCCCCGGCTCGTGAACAGTTACCTTTGAACCGATTGCAACGGACGCGCCGGCACCAGGGCGACACACCTGACGAAAGATCGCGAAAACCAATCGACTAAGGATCGCACGCAAAATAACTTCCCGGTTTTGTCGACCCTCTCCCTAACCTCTCCCGTGAGGGCGAGGATTTAGGGCGAAGTTATTTTGCGTCCGATCCTATGGACGTTCTCCCGATGCTTCCTCTGGCGTCGCAACTGGCTTTTTTGATGATTTCTTGGCCAACTTTGCGTCGATTGCTGCGATCCGCTTGTCCGCCTCGATGACAAAGTGCCGCAAGCCAGGTTCGTCTTTGGCCGAGCGAACTACGTTGGCATACTTGAGCCGGGCGGTTTCCAGGTCGCCGTTGATCTCGGCCAGATAGGCGTCGGCGAACATCCGCGTTTTCGGTTCCAACCCGACGTAACCACTTTGGACGCGCAGCCAAAGTACTTTGCTGCGGGTCGACTGCAACAAATCTTCAGCGAGATGAGTCGCTTCGTCGGCCCCGCGACGCTCGACGATCCGTTGGAAATAATCCTCGGCTCGACTGAGTTGGTCGATCTGGTCCGATTCGGCAAGTCGCTTTCCCCTGGCCAACAGTACTTGATTGCTCGGCGGCCACGCACCATAAACGATGATCGCCAGCAGCGACAACAGCATGACGGCTTGAAACCAAAATCGTTGGTAAATCGGAACCGACTCGGGTTCATCGACGATTTGACCTAACAAACGCCGCGCTTCTGTCTTGTCGGCGCCGGCAGTCAACGGGTTGAATCCGGATGTCATTTGATCGACCACGGATGTGAGATTCCGGTCGACTTTGCTGATTTCCTCCAACGCATAGACGACCGCCCGAGCGGTGTGCGGCCGATTGCGCGGTAAAGCATCCAATAGCGCCGCGACCAGTCGGTCGAGCCATATCGGACAATCGAGTTCGATGCTGGATACCGACGGCGGCGGCGAACTCATTTTTTGTTGATAGAGTTTGGAGATCGTCTGCGGTTCCACGTGAATGCGGCCCGTGAGCATTTCAAACAAGATGGCGCCAAGAGAATACAAGTCCGACTTTTCTTCGGTCCCTTCATTGAATTGCTCGGGCACATGTAAGCCGCCGAATCCAATTCTCTGCGATCGGCCGCGTCCCAACCGCGGCACTTGGCTCGATTGAGCCGAACGTCCAAAACGTGCACACGGTTGTTCGAATCGATGAGGACCTTGTCAGGCGTCAGTTTGCCGTGCACGATGTCACTTTCGTGCAAATAGCTGAGTGCCGATGCGATCTGCCGCGCGTAATCCACAGCCAAGTCCGGGGCCAGCTTGCCACGCCGGCTCAACAACGTGGCCAACGACTCTCCATGGACCAATTCGCAGGCAAAAAAAATCTCGTCGTCATCCACACCGGCGCCAAACACTTTGACCACATGGGGATGATCGAGTTGCTTTAGAACGCCGATCTCGCGCTGGATCTTGCCGATTGCACGGACGCGATCCACGTCAGGAGGCAAGCGAATAAATTTGAGCGCGACCTCGCGCGACTGCTCCGTCTGACGCGCTTGAAAGACTCGATGGCGGCGATTCGAGCCCAGTCGCCCGATAATCTCAAACGGTCCGACACGCAGTTTTTCGACCATCAAGCCGCTCTCGGGGCAAAATCAACTCCCATCGAAACTGACCTATTTTAGGCAGCCGATTCGTCCAGGCAACATCGATTTTTGGCGGTTCGTACGCCGCCAAGCCCCGAAATACCTAATCGATTCCGGTGTCTTCGTTCAATTGGAACGCTCAAAAACCGGGAAGCTATTTTGCGTGCGATCCTTACCGGGGCGTTATCGACGCGGACATCTACCGTTTGGACACGGCGACGCCGCCGGCATCACATACGCCGCGGTATTGTTGTAATAAACGGTGTTTGAGTTTATCGGACACCCGCCACAGCCATTGGCCACGTATCCTGAATTGGAGTCGACGACATACCCCCCAGAATTGGAGTCGACGACATACCCAGAATTGGAATTGGTCGCATACACAATATTGGAGTCAGGCACATTTGCCGAATACGAACCAACCGGATACGCGGGACTGGAATTGACAGCGTACACAGTATTGGCGACGACGGTATTGCTGGGAAAGGAGTTTGCCGCCGGGTAGACGACTGCCGACTGATCGATTGGCATGCCTACGTACGAACTCGTCACGGGCTGGAATGAATTGTTACATACGGATCCGCAACAGTTCGCGGCTCCGACAACCGGCTGCGACGGCGCGTAGTTGACGATCGTCCCGTTATAGACCTCGTACGGCGTTGATGCCGTGTTTTCGTACGGCGCGTAGTACGAGACGGTCGTGTAGGGTGCGGATTGCACGGTGGGATAGACGTTTGTGGAATAGGGACAGTTTCCGTTCGCGCATTGGGCTGCCACCCAACCGCCGCCCCAAAGGACGATGCTCGACATAGCGGCAACTGAAAGTAGAACTTTCGAGAACTTCATTACACACTCCTCTGATTGTCTTTTGATTTGCGTGTTACCCGGCATTGGGTCAGGCCTCGTTTACGCGACGACGCCATGCCATTTTCCTTGGTCGAGTGGACTGGTTGCAGTTCGGGTAAAAACGCATTTGTTCGCAGCTTGATTTCGGCAGGAACCGATGACTCGTGAACGCAGCATCACCCGTCCATTGAAAGAAGAATCCTGAAGTGACCGTCGATCCTGATACGATGTCGATTTGCGGTACGGCGATACCACTCAATGTTTTTACTGCAACGTCGATCCAACCACCACCAAACAGCGGTGGTTAAGGAAAGCACTTTGCAAACCAAATCTTTCGCCCGGGCGACTGTCGATCGACCGCCGTTCGAAAAACTGGGTTTAATGTTCTAGCTGTCCGGGCATTTGGCAAGCCGCGATGGATCCCACGGGGCCGTCACGAGTGCGTTTTTTTGCAGAAGCTAGTCGCTTGGCACGACAGTTTTGGACGATAAGGCGGTTCTGACCGACCTAATTCGCCCAACATGGGCGAGGACCGTTTCGAAAAGGCCGTCGAAAAAAGGCGGAAACAAAATTTCTGTCACCCGTTCCAACGGTGAGGCGAAATACGCAAAGTCCGCAAGTCGCTCGCTTCACCGGAAAACGAACCTACTGCCGCTGATAAGTGATTTCCATCGTCTTGAACTCCTTTCCGTCGGGTCCGGGCCTGTACGACTCCATCACCCACTTATTGGAATCGACGATCCGTTCGATCGAGCGCATCTTGATCGACTTACCCGCGATCGGATCAGTTCCTTTGGTTTGATAGGTCCATTGTTTTTTTTCCGGATCATAGTCGCCCTCGCCGACCATGATGCCAGTTCCCATGTTGTCGATCCAGGTTGCCAAGTATTTCTTTAGGGAGTTGTCGTATCCTGTCGTCCCCATCCCTTCGAAGGGTTGTCCCTCGAAGGATCCGCGAGTCTTGTCGACGAGATAGCGGCCACCCATGATGAACTCGACGTCAGATGTCGCCTCGCTTTCCGATGGCGCAGGAGTTGGGGGTGGGCCACATCTTTACGGTCAAATCCCACTTGCCGACTTTATACTCCAAAGCCTGATGTGCCTTGCCCGGCGTCATGAACTCGATCCATTTTGCCTGCATCGCGTCTTCGGTGGCAGAATCTTGAGCTTTGACGGCATGGGAATCGCCGAACAAAGAAGCCGCGGATACGACAAGAACAATTGTCAACGAGCGAATCATTGGTTTCTCCTTTGTCAGTTCTGAGCACTAAGACGTCAATGAATTTGGCCAATGAGAATTACACGGGAACCGCAGCCACCGGTACTTCATGAAATGGGGTCCGCGATTATAACCGACTCTGAGAATCATGCAAACAATTTGCCAAGACTGTTAATAAGGATCGGACGCAAGACAACTTCGCCGTAAGTCCTCGCCCTCACGGGAAAGGTTAAGGAGAGGGTCGACAAAACCGGGAAGTTATTTTGCGTGCGATCCTAAGCGTGTTGCACGTCGGACGGCCATCTCTGGCCATCGTTTGTCGGTCAGCGACTGACCGACCTACGATGAATATCCGCATTACGCACGGCTGACTATCGCCGGCCTAGTTGTTTAGAATGCGGGCGTTATGGCGGCGGGCAAAGTTCCCAATAGAAACAATGTGCCCTGGTTTCTTGCAGTCGCCGGATACCCCACTGAGTACAAGGACTTGCGTTGAGGATCAATTCCCGGCGAGAAAGGCAGCGCAGCGACTCTTCATGAAAACATCTTCGAAAGTCTTTCCGGATGCGATCGCGGCATTGGCAGATTTGCGCGACGGAATTACGTTGATGAGCGGTGGGTTCGGGCTGTGTGGGATTCCGGAGAATTGCATCGACGAATTGGCGAGGCGCCGAATTAAGGACTTGCGAGTCATTTCCAACAACATCGGAAATTCCGGACGCGGCCTGGCTGTCTTGCTGCAAAATCACCAGATCACCAATGCGGTGTGCTCCTACGTCGGCGGCAATCCAGACCTCGAGGAACAGATGCTCTCCGGCGAGGTTTCCGTCGAGTTGGTACCGCAAGGGACGTTTTCCGAGCGGATTCGCGCCGCGGGCATGGGAATTCGCGGCTTTTACACTCCCACTGGATATGGCACATTGGTTGCCGAGGGCAAAGAGGTTCGCCAGTTCGATCGTCCATGTTTGCTGGAGTTTCCGCTCGAAGCCGAGTATGCCATTATCAAGGCTCAGCGGGGGGATGAATATGGGAATCTGTGGTTCAAAGAAACCGCGCGGAATTTCTCGCCCCTGATGGCAATGGCTGCCAAAACGACGATTGTCGAAGTTGAGGAGTTGCTTCCGATGGGTGGAATTGTCCCTGAGGATGTCCATTTACCCGGACTGTTCGTGCAGCGGATATTTCAGGGTAAGAACTATCGCAACGAAATCGAGATTCCGATTCTTGCTGAGTCGGACGGTCCCCACCAGCAACGCCGTTGATCCTAAGCGGGGCGACTTTGCATGTGTTGTCCGGCGATGGCGGCCAGGTAAAGGGCGGCCGTTTCTACGCGCAACACGCGGCGTCCGAGCGAAATGATCTGACAACGATTCGCCTGGGCCGATTGAAGCTCTCGCGGCGAGAGCCCGCCTTCGGGTCCAATCACAAAAATCGCGTTCGCCCGGAGTTCGCCGACGTTGAATGCCGATCCGCTCGGGTCCGCGACGAACCGGCTCCAATCCGGCGCGACTGCGTGGCGGACGAGCGTGTCACCGACCGATTGTGGCTCGGCGATCTCCATCAGCCGGTCTGCGCAAGCATTGCTTGCTGGCTTCCACGACCGCTCGACTCAAGCGTGTTCGAACGCGAAACTGCATTGGGCGATGCCTCGATCAGTCGCCAGCGGAATCAATCGCGTCACGCCGAGTTCCACGCATTTTTCTATCAAGAGCCTCTGGCGATCGCCTTTGGGCAAAGCGACGGCGATTTCGAGGCGCCCGGGCAATTCTCGAGACACCTCGCGCACGTCGCCGATGAGCAATGTTGCCGTGTGTTTGGCGATAGAATGGATGGTCGCCGTGAATTCCCGTCCGCTGCCGTCGAAGAGTACGATCTGATCGCCGACGATGTGTCGCATCACGTGCAATGCGTGATGGGCGTCGTCTCCGGTCAAAACGACTTCGGTTGATTCGATCGGGGCTTCGAAAAAAAAACGTTCCGACATGCTCGATTTCGGACCTTGCACTGGTCGCGCAGGCGGTGATCGCTTTACAATGTCCAGCAGTTGGGTTGTGCGGACGAGCGACGTTGTTCGCTGCTAAAGGCTAACGCCCTGCGGCTAATCCGGCAATTGAGCTTGGACCATGCAATAGCAACCTTTGGTGTAAGTGTTCACGGGTTGCTAATGCGTCGCCCACGTTTTCAGGGGGTCAGGCACATTTTCGGCGGTTTCTGCTTCGGCGGTTCGTGCGACATTCAAGTATCAATATTTGGGCCGAAAATGAGCCAGACCCCGGCTCGTGAACAGTTACACCTTTGGTTGACAAGGCACGATAGAATTCCGAATTCGTTCGCATACCCGCTAACACGTTTCAAGTATTACTTTTACGGCTTCGCGGAGCAATGACGGAAATCCGAATCAAACAAGAGAATCGGCCAGACCTTCAAATCAACCTGCGTGATCCTCTCGTGGCAGCGTTTTTGGCATGGCTCTGGCCAGGGGCCGGCCACTTGTACCAACGCCGGACCGCCAAGGGTTTGTTGTTCATGATCTGCATCGTCACGACGTTTGTGTTCGGGATGGGATTGGGCCGCGGCCGAGTCGTCTATGCCTCGACGCGCAAGCACGACTTTCGCTGGCAGTATTTCTTTCAGTTGGGAGCTGGCGGGTTATCCGTTCCGGCGATTTTCCAAGCGTACAAGACCAAAGACAACGGGGCGCCGCTCTTTCCGCTGGCGCATCGTTATCCGGAGGGGGGTAAGGACCTCCAAGGGAATCTTCGCAGTTTTCAAATCATCGACGATCCGGACGAATTGAAGCGCATCGGCGATCAGGCCTTGATCGATGGCCTTTACGCCCCTCCACCGGGACCGATTTACGAACAGGAAAACGACGTCTTGGGAATGTGGCATTATGAGATGAATCAACGTTACGACGTTGGGACCCTGTTCACCATGATTGCGGGGCTATTGAATATCTTGGTGGTCTACGATGCGTTCGCTGGCCCGTTTGTGTTGCCGCCCGAGGAGATTGAAAAGCGACGCAAGAAATCCAACCGCGAAAAAGCCGCCCCGGCCAGTCCCCAGCAATAGGGATAAGCTGCTTTTGAAACGATCTGCGTATTGAGAAAGTTTGCCGGTTTTCGGCTTTGTGATCTGCGACTCCGGACATTCTCTGTAAATGGCGTCGAAAACCCATTGAGCCCATCAAGTCAGCGGATAGAGTATCTTCGTGTTGCAGCCAAAAGCAGCTAAGCATCGCACGCAAAATAACTTCCCGGTTTTGTCGACCCTCTCCCTAAGCCTCTCCCGTGAGGGCGAGGATTTACGGCGAAATTATTTTACGTCCGATCCTAACGCGACTCGCGAGGCCAGATACTTTGAGCACCGTCAACCGAACCATGCAAGACGTCGATCAACTGTTGCACAACGCTCAATTGCGAAATGAATTGGAGCGGTACGCCGATGAATCGATGACCGTCGTCGACACGCAACAGATGACGACAGGGGTCGAGAACGAGTATTTGGAATCGTTGTTGGCGTGGGAACGCGCTCCGGTGGTGCCGATCGGCCGCTGGTTTGACCCGGAGTTGACTTTGCCCCGCCCCGAAACGCTCGACGATCAACAGTTGATGCGGCTGCTCCACCAGACGATGGCCAAGCTGTTTGACAAGCATATCGTGTTGGAATACACGGGACACTTGTCCGATCGGCAACTCTACTGCTTGATTGCCCGCAGTATCTTGCCCGAATACGAAAAGCAAGTATTGCTGCCGCAGACTTACCTTCACTGGCAATGCATCGATCCGCAAGTGGAAGAGGAGACTTGGTTGCGGTATTACGCCGACGGTTCCGAGCGAGTTCAATGGCAACGGGAGACCGGTCTGCGGCTTCCGCCGCGCGAGCCGTTGCCGTTCCCGCGAATCCTTCCGCGAATCATCAATCGCTAGAGTATCAATCGCTAGAGTTGCGTGTGGATTGAGCGGAGTTCTATTGCCTGAACGTCAGTCTGGCAGCGTGTTGAAAAACGACTCATCTCAACAACCGGGCTGAACGTCATTCCCGCGAAGCCTGTCCCCAGCGAAGGTGGGAGGCAGGAATCCAGCGGGGATTGACTTCCGCAATGCTGGATCCCCGCCTGCGCGAGGATGACAGAAACTGGCTGGATCGCCGCCTGCGCGGGGATGACAGAACGTCGTTCAACGCGCTATTGGGCGGCCGGGTAGGGCCGTGTTTAGATTTCGAAGGCGAAGCCGACCTGTGGCGAGGCGGCTAGCTTGTTGTGCCATCGTCACCAGGTCGAACGACTTTCGCATCGAACGAACCACGCCGATCAACAGATCGATTTTCTTAGCGGCGGAAAGGTTCATGCCGGGAAAGAACGACAAGTCGCTCTCGTCCTCGGGTCCCAAGAAATCCAGCGGGTGTAGCAGCAGCGACGGGCCCAACGACACAAGTCGACACAGAGTTTGCGACTTCCACGCATAGAGTTTGGCGGCGATGCGACTGTACGCCGAGAGATAGTTGAGATAACTCATGTGCATCGGCAGCTTCACGAACGGCATCGTCGTCACCGGGATTTCGACTAACGGATTCCGTGTGTTCCACAGGAAAGGCCGGTTCGATTGCAGGCCGTCGCGCAGACGGCCAAACAGCGCCCGGCGTTGTTTCCTTTGTTGTCCGGTGAGTCGGGACTTCAAAAAGTAATAGGCTCGGGCCGCCGGACCCAAAAACGTGGGGAACGTCGATGCGTCGTATCGATAGCCGCGATCGCTGAGGATCTGCAAGACGGTTTGTGACATGCTGAAACCGGGTCCTCGAAAACCAATGGGCCGCTGTCCGGTGGCCGACTGTATTGCCTCTTCGGCGCGTTCGATCTCTTGTTGGACTTCTTGCTGCGTGTAATCGTGCAGCCAGGGCTCGTGGCGAAACGAGTGGTTGCCGACTTCGTGCCCCGCGTCGGCGATGGACTGCAGCGTGGCGTGATGCCGAGCGAATTCGGCGTCTTGGCCCACGATAAAAAACGTGATCCGGAGCGTGGATTTCTCGAGGAATTCGAGAATCCGAGGCACGACGAGCTCTAGATAACTCGGAAACGCTTCCCACGGGTCGCCGTGGGTCTTGAGATAAGTCCACTTGTCGTCCAAGTCCAGCGAAATGCTGGCGAGGGGCCGACTGGTTTTGTCTGTCCGGTTGTCCGATTTGGGAATCGATGAGGGTTCGTGGACCACGTTCATTTCGGCAAGGCTATTCTCTGATCCTCTGATGGTAACTGTTCACGAGCCGGGGTCTGGCTCATTTTCGGCCCAATATTGATACTAGTGCACTTTCAGTACTTAATCTTGGGGTGCCATTGGCTGTGCCATTGTAAATGAGCGTCGTGTATGGATCGCACGCAAAATAACTTCCCGGTTTTGTCGACCCTCTCCTTAACCTCTCCCGTAAGGGCGAGGAATTAGGGGCGAAGTTATTTTGCGTGCGATCCTATTGCCGACCCGCACTGGCGAAGCCAGTGGCACACAACCCCAATTCTAAGACTTGACAAAGCACTTGAATGTCGCATGAGCCGCCGAAAATGTGCCTGACCCCCTGAAAACGTGGGCGGCGCATTAGCAACCCGTGAACACCTACCTCTGATGCGAGGACGCTTAAAGGGATGTTGTGTGGGCCTATTAAGATTAGTTGAAATCTTCGAATGACGACAACGAGCGACACGGAATTTGTGTTGTGCGACATTGTCGAACAGGGTTGCGGACCAGGTCAGGACTCGGCAAAACTCTCGATTTTATCGTTGGACCTGCCGTCAGTGCATCCAACAATCGGACGATGTTCAAATCGCCAACGGGTGTGTGTTTTCCGATACCAACCTCGGTCGAGAAAGAACGGTTGGCGGTGACCGCTGGGCTGCCGTTGAAGCCGATGAGTCCCCAACTATAATGCACTTCCCCATGCCCACCCGGTTCATGTGGGGTTGCGCGATAACGCAACTAGAGTCGACCCAATGTGGAATCGGACCCGGATTCGCCTCTGCAACGTGCATCGACGCCTCACGTCGATTCGACCTACCTCGCTGACCCAACGGGCATTGCCCCATTGAACTGCCGTGCCGCCGGAGTCTTTCATGTACGCCGAGATCACTGTCTGGGACATTTTTCAGGTGTTACGCCGCCGTTGGTATCTGCTCCTGTTTGCGGTACTGGCGTGTGTCGGATTGGCCGCTGCGGTTTCCGCCGTGCTGAAACCGAAGTACCGCTCGGAATCTCTGTTACTCATTCGATTGGGACGTGAAAACCTGGGGGTGGACGCGACGGCGGCCCTGGCCGAAAAGGCCGGCGTTAACATGGTGGACACGCGCAAAACGAAATCAACTCGATGACCAATGTGATGAAGTCGCGGACGCTCGCCGAGCGCGTTGTCGATCTCGTGGGGTATGACTCGATCCTCGATAAGGAACATTCGACCAAGGACAAAATCATCCAGGCGGTTGGAGGATGGCTGTTTCCCTACTATGCATTGGGCGAGCGGGATCGCGCCATCTACGAGTTGCAAAAGAAGTTGCGGATCAAAGCTTTGGACGGCTCGAGCGTCATCCGTGTGACGTACGACAGCCCGGATCCAATCCGCTCGCAAAAAATCGTTCAGGCATTTGTCGACACGTACCTGGTTGAACACTCACAAAACTACCGGACCGCGGGTTCTTATCAGTTTCTCGCTTCCGAACTCGATGCAGCGCGACATCGGTTGGAGAACAAAGAAAGTCAGCTGGAGCGGTTTCGCGGCGAATCCGGATTGATCGCGCCAGCCGAGCAGCGCAGTGCACTCGTGGGCCGGATTTCCAAACTGAAGTCCGATTTGATGGACGCCCAATCGCAGCGCGGGGCTTGGATGCTGAAGTGGCCACATTGCAGGCTTCGCTGTCGGGGATGTCGGAGACGCAGGTCGCATCGGAATTGACCGGTCCGGGAAATGCCGCGATCGATACGATGAAGGCCAAATTGTTTGACATGGAAACGCGGCTCAAGGAATTGATGCAGAAGTACTCCGAGGATCACGTCCAAGTACGCCAACTCAAGAACGCGATCGCCGAGTCGAAGCGGATGTTCGAGGCAGAACAGGCTTCGCGGCAGCAAATCCTCACGGGACGCAGCACATCGTACGACGAAACGAACTTGGCGGTCGTGCGGAAGACGCTGAACTTGATGCGATCGTCCAGCGGATCGACAGTCTCAAACAATTGCTCAATGGCGAAGAAACAGCGTTGGACAAGCTGAACAACGACGAATTGCGTGTCGATCAGTTGACTCGCGACGTGGGCATTCTCTCCAGCAACTACCAGCAGTACTCGGTTGACGCCGAGCGAGCCCGGGTCGACAGCCAACTCGAGCAGTTGAAGCTGACCAATATTGCCGTCACGCAACCGGCGACTCTGGATTACATGCCGGTGTTTCCGATCATCCCTTTGAACCTATCGCTTGGCCTGGTGCTGGGTGTTTTTCTCGGCGGCCTGACCGCATTGATGGCTGAGGCACGTTCGTTCCGGCAACGCACTCGTCGATCGCCCACGACGGTGAACCACATCGAACGTCCCGAGGCGGAGCGTCGCCACATTGAAGAACTCGTCGCTAGAAACCCGCGTTAGAGTAAGCCAAGACAATGACCCATTGTCGTCGGAAATCCTTTAGCCACCGTTCATGACCCAAGTTTCGCCGCCCCTTTTGCAAGAAGGGCTTGCGCTGCGTCGCAAGTTCCAGGAGCAACGTACAGCCCCATCCAACCGGCTGGCGCCCATTACCTATGGCGTGCCGCGTTGACGACTATGCCATTGTTGGCTGCAGACATTTCGGCGACCGCCGTCGCGGTTCTCTCCGTCGCAGTCCTAAGAATGTCGATCTTGGGATGGTCCCCTGGTTTTGCGTACGTGTTTTGCGCGGTCGGTTACGTGACAGGCCTCATGGCGTTTGGGATGTATCCGGCGGTGGGGATTCATCCGGCGCAGGAAATGAAGCGCCAACTGTTGATCGTTGGCGTCTTGTGCAGTTCCTTCGGTGTCTCATCGATGATCGGACCACTTGGCATGCGCACCGGGCAAATCGCCGCGGCGGTGCTGTTTGTCGTTTGGTCCATCGCTGCACCGACGCTACGATCACTCGTGCGCAGCGCCGTCAAGCGGTTCGATTGGTGGACCCAACCCGTCGTTGTTGTCGGGGGCGCCGACCGTTACGAGGAATTGGCGGATCTGGTCGCCCGCCATCGAAACGCAGGATTTCGATTGAGTGGCTACTTTGGCGACGCGCGGCACCAGTGGCTGGAGGACGCCTCGGTCAGCAACCAATTCCTGGGAGACATTGGCGAAATTGGTGAATTCGTACGTGAGAATAAGGTCTACTGGGTAATCATTGACGGCGCCGAATCGGTCCGGAACGACCCGCGATTACCTGCCGCACTCGCGTCGATTCCGCACCGTCTGTACCCGCGGCCCAGCCCGTTGACTCCGCCAGTTTCGATTTGGGAAGGCTTGGTGCTTATCGATGGCGAAGGCTTTTTTCATCAATGCGACCGTTTGCTGCTGCCCCACAACCGTCTGGCCAAACGAGCGACCGACTTGTTGTTTGGCACGCTGATTGGCCTGGTGGCGTTGCCCGCCGTCGCTTTGATTGCAATCCTGGTCAAGCTTTCGTCCAAGGGGCCCGTTTTTTATAAGAGCCCTCGTATCGGCACGGGAAACCGGGAATTCATGATGACAAAGTTTCGGACGATGCGTGTCGACGCCGAGCCGTTTTTGGCAGGTTACCTGGATCAGCATCCCGAGCGGCGAGAAGAATGGGAGACGCAACAGAAACTCAAAAACGATCCACGTGTCACCGCGATCGGTTGGTTTCTACGGCGCACCAGTCTGGATGAATTGCCGCAGTTGTTGGACGTGTTGCAGGGTCGCATGAGCTTGGTCGGACCGCGCCCGATCTTGTTGGACGAACCGGAGAAATATGGTTCGCACCTGCAATCGTTCTGCCGGATGCTGCCTGGCATGACGGGTTTGTGGCAGGTATCGGGCCGAAATCGGATTCCCTATGAACAGCGGTTGGCGCTTGTCAGCTACTACGTACAAAACTGGTCGCCGTGGTACGACCTTTATTTGTTGGCCAAGACCGCCAAGGTCGTCATTTCGGGAGATGGCGCCTTTTGACGCTGGGTACCGTGGCGCATGGACGACGACGGGTCGGCCCAGCGTGGATGGGGAAATCGCTAAACAAACCCAGATGCAACAGCGGCGAAAGTCATCGGGAAAAGGAACGCATGGATCTGACATCGGACATTCGACAAATCGAAAGTAGACAAATCGAAGGTGGACAGATCGATCCGACACTTCGTGAAGTGCCGCGAGGTCCACTTCGGGCTAGCGAGTCGAGGTTGTATGCCAACGACGTGTCGCGTCGACTGCGATATGGAGGCGCCTGGATTTTTGTTGGCCGCTCGCTTGGTATGGCGACAGTCTTTTTGACTGGGGCGTTATTGGCGAAATGGTTGCCGGGCACGCAGCAATTTGCAGCTTACATTTTTACCGCGGCTGTGGTGACGTTATTGGGTGTTGTCGGATCGCTGGGTTTGAACCATTTGGTATGTCGCAACGTCGCGGCGTTATTGGCGTTGGATCGTTCGACGACGGCCGAGAAAATGGCTCGCAAAATCGGATTCATCGGGGGAGGCGCGGCGGGCGGTGTAGCAGTCGTATTCTGGTGGTCGGCGCCTTGGTTGGCTGGAACTTTCTTGTGTCCAGACCTGATCGACTTGCGTGGATGGATCAGCGTTTGGATCTTCTTGTTGGCGCTCAGTCAGATCGTCGCCGAAGCCTTCAGGGGAATTCATCGTTTGTTCGCTGCCGGAATGTTGGCAGGGATATCAGGCGGCTTGGTTGCCAACATTCAATTGTTGGCCGCGGTCATTACGCTGCACGCAACCGGCCAATTGCAGTTGGACAACGTCGTCAAGGCTGCGGCCTTGTCTTTCGTCGTTCCGACACTGGGAGGGCTTTCGTGGCTGGCGGCTGCATGGCCCAGGCGCGACGGTGGTCAAGGTGGTTCGCTGTTCGACGAAGGCAAGCTGCTGGCGGCATCCGTCCTCCTTCGATCGGCCGTACCGATCATGCTGGTCAACCTCGTCGCGTTGGCGTTCGACCAATCTGGACAACTCATTTCACAACGGTACGGGCCGCGCCATCGACGTGAGCGTCTTCGAGGCGAGTTGGCGTTTGGCGTTAATCGGCGTTGTTCCATTGACGATGCTCGGATTGGCGGCGGCGTCGACAATGGCCGAATTTTGGTTTACGGGAAACCGTGGCCGTCTGGAGAAGCTATGTCGCGGCGTCAGTACCGTCAGCACGTTGGTGACGATCGGGCCGCTGCTCGCGCTGGCAGTTTTCGGGGGTCCCGTTTTGGCGACGGTTTATCGTCAATCATTTGCCAGCGGCGCGGCGGCGTTGGCGTTGCTGTGTGTCGTACAACTCGTGAGAAACTGGGCCGGGCCGTGCGATACGATCCTGATCATGACGGGCCATCAACTGGCGGCGTTCGTTTGTTTTTTGGTGGCAGCGCCCATCCTATTCGCGGGTCCCTGGGCGGTTCAAACCATGGGAGTCGTCGGAATGGTTGCAGTGGTCGCCTGTTCCATTTTGGTTTCTCGACTCGGTCAATACCTGGTCGTCCGTTGGAAAGTCGGAATCCGGCCCGAAGCCGACTTTTCGTTGTCCTTTCTGTGGGAACTCGTTCGGTTTGTCATTCATCGAACACCCAAACCCAAGCCCATCCGTGAATGAAGTTGGATTCGTGGACATTTTGCCTCAACCTCCGTCGATCGAATTATCGTCGCCGCACCGTATTTCGGCCGACGTCGAGCGGAAGCCGACCCTGCGCGTCCTGCTTGTCACCGAAGCTTCCTGTGCCGGCGTGGGGGGGCATGTCTTGGATTTGGCGAAAGGGCTCACCGAAGCCGGATGTGAATCGCACTTGATCTATTCCGATCGCCGGATGGATGATTCGTTTGCCCAACGGTTGAGACACTTGGCGATCGCGGGGCGACATTCCCTGCCGATGCACCGTTGGCCGCATTGGTCCGATTGGCGCGCCGCCGGGGCCATTCGTCGCTATCTTCGACAAAACGGACCGTTTGATATTCTGCACGGCCACAGCACAAAAGCTGGCGGGTTGACGCACTTGCACGAGTCGCTCAAGGAGTTCCCACGGTGTATACGCCGAACGGTATCTTCACGATGAACCCCACGCTTGGGAGGTGGATGAGGTTCGCAGTCAGAGCGGTCGAGCGGACGTTGGCGAACCGCTCGGCCGCGGTTATCGCTGTTTCACCTGAAGAGCAACAGCATATGTTGCAGATTGGATTTCCGGTGGATCGGGTTCACGTGATTCCGAACGGACTGCGTCAAGTCGATTGGCCGGACCGGCGGCAGGTGCGGCAGGCGTTTGGCTATTCGGATGAGCACGTCGTGATTGGCTTCCTAGGTCGATTGGCGACTCAAAAGAACCCGTTACTAATGATCGAGGCGTTTTCGCGGTTACGCGGCGGCGCATCCCGGCTGGCATTGGTCGGGACGGGTCCATTGGAATCGGCGGTTCGGCGATTGGCGGTTCGGCGCGGAGTGTTTGACCGCATCGATTGGCTCGGATACAAGACGGCGGCGCAGATCATGCCGGCGTTCGACATCTTCGTAATGCCCAGCCAATACGAAGGCATGCCGTATGTGCTGATGGAGGCCGTTTCGTTGGGGATACCGACGGTGGCGACGCGGGTGGGCGGAGCAAGTTTGAGCGTGGATCACCGCCGCAACGGTTTGCTGGTTGCCCCGGGCGAGGCCGAGGAGTTGGCACAAGCCATCCAAGGTCTCGTCGACAATTCTCAAATGAGGGCCGATTTCTCGGCGGCCGCCAGGGAAAAAAGTCGCCAGTTCGCCGTGGAAAGGATGGTCCTAGGGACGCTGGAGTTATATTGGAAGGTGGCGCGCCGGAATTCGGCATTCGTTTAGATCCGCCTAACAGCCTGTTGAGAATATGGGCACAAATGCTAATTGAACCGAAGCGGCGCAAGCCGCCCGGCAATTCGCCATGTGTTTGCCAACGCAACCGGACGGCTCGCGCCGTTCCGCTACCTGTTTAACGGGCTGCTAAGAAACCTTCCCCAATCCGAGTCGGACAGCGAAATCCTCATGGCATCGGTCGTTCGTACAGCAGGCATTGCGACTACTGGGTCTTCGAAGAAGATCTTTGGCTTGCCGTGGGACGTATTCCTGAGTCTCTTTCTCATGACGGCGACTAGCAGTTACGTCATTCGCGAGCCGGCGCCGTGCGATTTGGCGTTTGTGCTAGTGGCGCCGTTGATGCTGATCACAGGCCGTTTCGCATTGGTTCGGCCGGCAAATCCACTGCTCTATTTCGGCATCTTTTTGTTTTTCGCGTTGAACACGATCTCGCTGGCGGTCGCGTACGAGGTCTTGGTGTCGTTGCGCTATTACATGATCACGGTCTACTTGTTGTTGTACTTTTTGTTAGTTGTTTCATTGGTGGCGCGTTATGGTTCTGCGGTCTACCGCGTGCTCAACGGATCGTTTCAGATTGGGGCGTTGATTACGTCCACCATCGGCATCCTGGCGGGGTTGCACGTATTACCCAACTGGAACGAGTTCATGCTGACGGAAAAGGGTGAGCGGATTCGCAGCACGTTTAAGGACTCCAACGTTTTGGGGCCGTACTTGGTGGCGGCGTGCGCGATGTTGGTTGCAGACGCCTTCGTCCGCAAGAAATTGAAGTTGTGGCAAGTGGTTTGTCTAACGATTTACTCGGTCGCGATCTTGATGACATATTCGCGCGGCGCGTATTTGGCGGGAATAGTCACCTTCGGTTCGTTGGCGGGGATGTTCTGGCTGCAGCCGCATTTCCGCAGAGCTTCGGAGACGTTGATCATTCGACTCATTCCCGTCGGGGTGTTGATCGTGCTGGCAGGGGTGTTTGTGCTGCATGAGACCGATTTAACCGAATTCTTCGTTAATCGGTTCGCGTATCAATCGTACGACGACGTTCGCTTCGAAAACCAACAACACATTCTGCAGACGATTGGACAAGACCCGGTGGGGATCGGCCCCGGTAGCTGGAATCTGCACAACTATTTGCACGACGTCCACAGTCTGTTCTTGCGGACGTGGGTCGAACATGGTCATTTGGGGATGATCGGCTTGCTGTGTTTTCTGTTTGCCTGGGTGACGGATACGTGGCGGGGCGTTCGCCGCAAAGCGGACGATCAATACATTTACATTGTTTCGATGGCCATTTTCTTGGGAGTGATGTCGAACAGCTTTTCAATCGACACGGTCCATTGGCGACACTTGTTCATGATCATGGCCATTCCAGTCGGTTTGATTGCGCACGAAGCCAGGAAGGCTGACGAATGATGTGGGGAGCAAGAGATTGGTGGGGAGCGATCCGTCGGTTTATCCTGGCGCTGACGGTTGTGGTCCTGTCGTTATCGGCGTTTGGTCAGACGCCGGATGGAGACATCACTCGCCTGATCGAACAACTTTGTGCGGATGATTTTTCGGTTTCCCAAGCGGCCGCGAAACGGCTGGTGGAGATCGGATTGCCAGCGGTGGATCGGCTGGAAGCGCTTTGACGAGACGGCGCATTGGAATCGCAATTGCGATCAGAACGAGTGTTGGCCGCCATTCGTAGCCGCGAACTCGACCAGAAGATTTCGCGATTTTTGTCCAACCAGCCCGAAGCGACCGCGGCGGACTTGCCCGGCTGGTCGGCGTTTCGAGCGCTCTTGGGAGATTCGGCCGAACTTCGGGAGTACTTTGTGCAGTTGTTGCGGGACTATCCGGTAGAACTTTCGGCGTTTTCGCGCGACCGCCGTCTGCGCGAATCCTGCATTGGAACGTTGATCGATTCGGTGTTGGCCGTCGATTTTACGGACGCAGCCGACTGGGAATTCGACGTCGTCGATCAGGCCGTTGTGTGTCTGCTATTGGCGTGCGAGGTCCAGGATGATTCGTGGTCGTTTTGGGTTCCCAACTCGCTGAGGATTCGGATCGACCAACTACTGGGGAGGCCGGATTTCGTCGAGCGATTGTCGGGCGGTATCAAGGAACGATGCCTGCGTCACCTGGTCGCGTCGTGGGTGGACCGTCAATCCTTGACCGACGTATCCTTGGGTAGCGCCTTGACGATCGCCGAGATTTGGGACATCGGCGAATCGTTGGGAACAGTGAGCCGCAAGGTCCTTGGTTCCGGCGTTCAAGCCGGTTCGATCCGATCTCGCGCTGCGATTCATTTGTTGATAGCGCGCGATCCGTCCTTGGAACGGCTAGTTCAGCCGCTGCTGAACGACTCGACGATCGTCTACGCCGAAAACCGGGACGAATCCAAGGCGTATCAGGTCAAGGTGTCGGACGTCGTGCTGGCCGTCTTAATCCTGTCCTCGGGCGAACAGCCAGCGGATTACGGGTTTGTCGAGCCGGACTTTGACCAAGATTTGTCTGCCGATTCATACCGGCAAATGGGATTCGACGATCCGGCGAGTCGCCAAACGGCGATCGCGAAATGGAATCAGCGTCACCGGCGCTGAAAATCATCACTTTCTGTAGGTCGGGCAGTCTCTGCCCGACCAATTGTGCGCTGTAGTTCGGGCCTCCTGGCCTGGCCCATGACGGCCAGGGATGGCGTCCTACCTGGAACTGGCGCGTCTACCGTCCAGCGTGTTTGGTTGCCGCTGTGGTGGGCAGGCGTTACACTTGAACCACAAGGAGTCTCAAGACAGAGAGTCCATATTTGCCGAGCCCTCGACCCTATAGATAGGTGCCCAATGCCAGTCAAAATCATTCGGGTTTTGTTGATCCTGTTTGTGATGACCTTTGGGTCGATGGCGATTTTCGGACAACAGGCGCCGGAATCCAAATCGAAAAAAGTGACGCAAGCGGATTTGGACGGCTTTATCCGCATTCGAAAAGACCGCCAGCAGTCGCCCGTCGCCCTGGAAACGTCGATCACGCGGTTTGAAGGTAAGAATGGGACGGGCCAGCCGATTTCCGTGGACTTGATCGGCGTCGTTCACATCGGCGAGAAGGCATACTACGAACAGTTGAACGAGTTGTTTACGGGTTACGACGTCATTTTGTACGAGTTGGTGGCGCCGGAAGGGACTCGAATTCCGAAGGGGGGCCGCGTCGATGAAGGACTCAACCCGATAGCGGCTCTGCAAAACGGAATGAAGACGATGTTGCAGCTCGAATTCCAACTGGATCACATCGATTACACGAAAGAGAATTTGACGCACGCCGATATGACTCCGGATGAATTTCTGGAGAGCATGAAAAGCAACGACGAGAGCTTTGGCAAGATGTTTCTTCGCGCCATCGGCCAGAGCATCGCCATGCAGAATTCGAGCAATATCAACAACGTCGACGTGCTATTGTCCTTGATGTCCAACGACCCGGTCGTCAAGATTCGGCGATTGATGGCCGATCAAATGCGAGACATGGAAAGCGGGATGGTGATCTTCGAGGGCAGAAACGGCTCGACGATTATCACTCATCGAAATGCCAAAGTGTTGCGGATTCTGCAGAAGCAGATCGACGCGGGCAAACAAAAGATCGGGATTTTTTTTGGGGCCGGTCACATGCCCGACATGCAGCAGCATTTGATTGACGACTTCAAGTTCCGACGTGGCGGACGAATTTGGTACGAAGCCTGGAATTTGCGAATCCAATAGAAATTCGCCGTCCGCTATCGAGGCTTAACTTCGGCGGCCACCCGCTGGCCGATTTCCGGGTGTTCGACATCGATTTCGTCGATCAGCGATATCACACCAGCCACGCGGCGGCAACTGTTTAAAGCGACTTGCTTTTCGTAAAAGGAGCCGACGTGCCCGCGGACGAACACCGATCCATTGGCGACGTTGACCTCCAATCTGCGAAAAGCCGGAAAATGCCGGCTGTTCAGAAAGCAACGGACTCGTTGGGCTAGATCGCAATCAGTGTATTCAACCTGCGTCGGCTGCCCGAATCCTGGATGCGTGACCGTCGATCCACTCATCGTTTCCTCCTTGGCGACCATTGAATGACCGCTAACCGAATTTGACGGGTCCCGAAAGAATCAAAAGACCAGAAAGTTGTGCAGAATCTGCCACACTATCGTCAGTGGACTCCGCATGGTGATGCCGGAGTCCAGTAATTCCCAATGATTGTCGCTCAAGAAACCGCTCGCCGTCGAGCTGCCAATGGTTACCGCGGATGACTCGTTGATCGACGCAACTCACCAAAACAGAACCCATTCGAATCTCAGCTTCTACGTAAATGATATGGATTTTGTTGCGATTGACCATAGGTAAATTCGTTTTTTTTGAAACTACAGTGCAAGCACTTTGCAACGGCGGTGTTGCCGAGCATTGGATGCGAGTACGCCGTCACAACTTGGTTTTCGGATCAGCCGCAGGGCACTCGCCCCGGTTCAGCAGCGAACAACTGGGGCCAGTGCCCATCGGCGAGTCATTGCTGCTCGAACTTTTGACGGCGACGGAGCACCATGTGGTTGGAAAAACGGCGGTGACCAACAGTCCTCGGGGCCCATGGATGCATGGTTAATTGCATCGCGGAAAATTAACAGCGCATTGGCCAAAATCAGGTTTACATCAATCGCCTCAAGGTGCATACTGTGCGAACTTCATTTCGTCGCATCCGCCACTCGAACTTGCCTGGACAACATGAAACGGTTTTCCATCAATGAAGTCACGACGTTTCACTGGAGTTTTGAAGAGGATGTGGCTCGCTACCGCACATACGGCTTTGGCGGGATCGGGCTCTGGCGGCACAAGCTGAGCGATTACTGCGAACAGGCGATTGCCGGGCATCTCCGCCATCAGGGACTCCAGGTGTCCAGCCTGCAATGGGCCGGAGGCTTTACGGGCAGCGAAGGGCTGAGCTTTGACGAAGCTGTCGATGATGCGGAATCCGCGATTCGTTTGGGGTCGATCGTGAACACTGGG
Organism: uncultured Planctomycetaceae bacterium; assembly: GCA_963803365.1. Taxonomy (GTDB): domain Bacteria; phylum Planctomycetota; class Planctomycetia; order Pirellulales; family Pirellulaceae; genus JANMEB01. The sequence continues at coordinate 248,750 of CAWDMH010000011.1, read as the reverse complement.
TGCGTCATTATTCATCCCGGCGCGACCAACGGACACACTCGGAATCACGCGTATCGATTGTTGGCGACGGCATTGGAACAACTGGTCCCCGTCGCCCATGACTTCGGAGTCCGTTTGGCGTTGGAGCCGATGCAGCCGGGTTGGGCCCAAACGTTTACATATCTCGACAGTATCGAATTGGCTTTGGCGTTTTGTCGCGGCTATCCGGCCGATGAACTGGGGATTGTGTTCGACCTGTTTCATTTTGGCGCGTCGCAGCAGGCCAAAGCGGTACTCGCCGAAAACTTCGATCGCGTGGCACTTGTGCAATTGGCTGACCAATCGCTTGGCGATGGCGGTTTGACCGGAGATCGGTGCTTGCCAGGCAGCGGGTCGTTACAACTGGCGGATTGGAATCACTTTTTCGAATCGCGTGGATACCACGGACTTTATGAAGTCGAGTTGTTCGGAACTGAGTTTTACGATGTCAATCCGTTTGAGACGCTGGACCGACTGGTGCAGGACATGCCACGACAGTTTGGAGTCGACCTGAAGCCCTCGGTGCACGGGATGTGGGGTCTGGCACGCAAAACTCCGGAAGGTTTTTCGGATTCGTAACCGGGACGACCGTCGCTTGGACTCAGGTCGGACGTTGGCAACGTATCCCGTGCGATAGTCGAGTTCAAAGCTCGCCCGCCACGGCACGCTTGCGTCATGCATCGTCCGCAGTTTTTCGAGCCCCAAGCAGAGCGAGCGCCCTGCGCGGACACGAATCGACATGCTTCGAGTTTCGCCTCAACTGACAATACCGACCGACGAGTTTCGTTTTACGTTTGTCCGCAGCCCAGGGCCCGGCGGCCAAAACGTCAACAAAGTTAACTCGAAGGCAATTCTGACTTGGTCATTCTTGATCAGCCCCAGCTTGACCGAGGGCATCAAGCGTCGCTTTCAACAGGCCTACCGCAACCGAATCAACAAGTTGGGAGAGTTTTCGATTGCGAGTCATCGATTCCGCGATCAACGGAAGAACGTCGATGATTGCCTGGAGAAACTCCGGGCGATGCTGGCGGTCGTCGAGCACGCTCCTCGACGGCGACGTCCGACGCGGAAGACCTTGGCGTCGAACCGGCGACGGTTGCAAGAAAAGAAGCGTCGATCCGAAACCAAGCAATCTCGGCGGCGTCCCAAGGACGATGTGTGAGTGTGCCAGACTTCGTCGCGACGACCAGACGGAAAGGCCTTGTCGAAATATCGCAGTCAAGATATCGCACCGATGTGCCAGGAACGCTGAAAGCAGGTCCTGCGTTAGATCCCGGACCGTTCCTCGTGCCAACGCGGCATGCCGCGGTGGCTCCAGCGAGTCGGGTTCGCTGACGCAGTCCGTCGGTTATAATTGGGCGACCGGTTAAGGATCGCACGCAACACAACTTCGCCCGAAGTCCTCGCCCTCGCCCTCGCGGGAGTGGTCAGGTGAGGGTTAGCAAAATCGGGATGTTATTTATCGGGCGATCCGTACTGCAATCTTGGTGCGCGATGACAAAGAAGAAGCAGAATATCGATCACATCTTGTCTGAATGGCCGTTTGAGCCAGGCGAAATCAAAGTCCGGCTGTTGAAACTGCCGGAGCGCCAGGTGATCCAAATGCGGGTCGATTTGGGCGTATTGCAGTTGGAAGTCGGCGGCCGCCCCGACGGCCTACAGGTCGAGGGATTCCCCACTTGCCTGGAATGGCTGGCCGCCAAAGCGGCCAGCAACGGCGGCGACTTTCGGCTCGATGCGCCGATGTGCATGGAAGTCGACCGGGAATTCGTTCAATATTACCATCGTCGAGTCGCGTGGCTGCAGCTGCAACAATTCGCCAACGCCGTCCACGACGCCGACCACACGCTGCAGTTGATGGATTTCTGCAAACGCCATTCACCCGACGACGAATGGACCATTTCCCATGAACAGTATCGCCCCTTCGTGCTCTATCACCGGACGAAGGCGATGGCGCTGCGACTGCTTGAGGAGGAGCAGGATGCCGAGCGCGCGATCGAGGAAATCAACCGTGGCCTCGAAGCTTTGCGAATCGTGTTCGTCGAATACGAGGTCGAAGAGAAGTTTGACGAGGACGAGTTGGTGCGCCGACTCACCGAATTTCGTGACAACATCCGGGCGAAGTACTCGATCGACCGCACGCTCCAAGAACAACTGGCCGACGCGATTGCCACCGAACAGTATGAATTGGCAGCCGAACTGAGAGACGAGTTGGCCAAGCGACGGACCGACTGACGCGCCGGAATGACCCAGGCGCCACTCACTCTCGCCTGCGGCACCACGGCAAACCGCGAGACTCACGAGAGCGAATCCCCGTCCTCCCACCTTAAATCGAATGGGCGGACGACCTCCACGGCTTGGGTCCGCGGGCATTCATTTCGTTTGCCGCGCGGACGTTACTGAGAGAGCACGCCGAAGCGAACCATTTCGCCAGACTGTGGAGTCGAAGTGTAATTGTGGCTCAAGACCGTGGCGTACAACCGGCCCGGCATTGAGTTGACCACGCGGCACTGCGCTTCGCCAGTCGTCGTTTGAATCAGCAACATTTGACCCACGGGAATCATCAACTCGTTGGAAAAGATGATAGCCACTTGTGAGGTCGAAGCATCAATGTTTTCCACAGCCGCAACGACCATGTCGTTGCTGGTGGTCATCGTTTGATTGATAAAATCGGACTTGGTTCGACGGCTGGAAACTGGGATGTCGATGCCCGAGGTCGGATCGCCGTTCTGGGAATTGGCGGGCCGATACGTCGTATTGTGCATCGTCGATTCATTTGGCGTGATGATGCGAACCGTATCGACGTCGTCCGGCCCATACTCTCCGGGGTAGGTGGAGGTGGTTTGCGGGTTGGACTGGTCGCCGTTTTGGTTGTCGCCGCCTTCGGTCTTATCGCCTTCTTGCTTTTTTTGGCCACCTTCCGGAACATCGCCCTTTGGCTTTTGTTCCTCGGTCGTCGCTGCGGCGGGTTCCATCACGCAGGGGCACATCTCTAAGACGCGTTGCGCCGCTGCTCGAATGGCAGGAACGGGCTCTTTGTAGCAACCGGTAGTTTCATCCATGCCGTACGCCATATCGTTCAACTTTTTCTGAACGTCTTTTCCGCAGCAGCCCGCGGAGTTGCACGAGCAGCAGCTTCCGCAGCAGCTAGAGCAGCCGGCGCCGTGGCAACGTTGGCAGAGTGGTGTCTTCTTCTTTTTCTGGAGCGCCGCGAGTTCTTTGTCCTTCTTCTTTTGAGCGCGTCGATCGGACTGACACAGCGGGCAGCCTCGGCCGCCACAGTGCGGGCACCGCTTGGCTTTGGTGTCTGTGTTCTTGTCGTCGCAGTAAGCAAGGGTCGCTTCGATCAATTGAATCGCCGCCATCCGAACCGCGGGCGTGCAGTCGGCCAAGCCGGCGAGGATGGCGTTCTTGACCTTGCCGTCTTCGTCGTAGCATCCGCATCCGATTCCGGCCAGGAACTTCAACGCCTTGATCTTTTGCGGCGCCAGATCCTCTTCAGCCTTGACCTGAGCTGCGGCCTTGATCGCATCGTTGGGCGATGCCAAGTTCGCGGGGTCGGCAATTCGCAGCAAGGGCGGTTTACGCTCGCATTGCGGTTTGTTCCCTTTGCGATTGGTGAAATTGTCGCGCAGCAACAAGAAAGCCTGAGGAATGCCCAGCTTCTGGCCCAAAGTGGTCACCGGCTGAGTGGGACCGACACAGCCCAGGCTGAAAGCAATAAGGCACGTAAACAACGTCAGAATCGATACCAGATTTCGACGATTCATTTGATTCCCCCCGAACAACCGTAGTGGCCGTTTCGGCCGTCAGTTGATTGCAAATGTTTACAGTCCTGCAAACGCAGACGTTCGTTATTATCGGATTTCCGATGTTCATCATCTTCTCCAATATCATCCGGCGATAAAATCTGCTCAAAAAGCGCAATCGCACCTGCGGCACTCCCTCACGCGCGACTTTTTTGACAAGATTGCTCAGCACGCCAAAAGCGGCTGGCCGAGACCCAATTCGGATCCGGAACGAACAGGAGTCAACCGTTGAAACAGAGCAGCAGTTGAGTTCTTGCCGCCGGCCGAGAGATGGCACAACTGTTTCAATTTCTTCCTCGCCGATTCCTCCTGTCCAAACGGTTGCTGTAGCCCGTTGGGGACGCCGAGCTAGACAATTCATTTCCTATTTACTTTTCATAGTCCATTTTGACGGAGAAAGTCTTGTCGCCCTTTTCTCCATTGTCGGTGATGATGATCTCTTTTTCCGCAGCGATTTTTTTGCGGGTGGCCGAGTACCCTTTGAGCACGAGCTTGTAGGTGCCGGCGACGACGCCGTCGAACCCGACGCGGGCATCCGACCGGACTCCTTTGACGCCCGAACCCGTGAGTTCGATGGTGTCCAGGGTGGCATCGCTGTCTAAAGGCTTTGATACAAGCGCGACGTTCACGACAACTCGGTACTTTTTTGCCGGCGGCGTGGGCTTCGTGCCGGGCGAGCCATCGGCGGGTTTGGTCGGGGCCGCTTCGACGACTAATTGGACTGGGCCAAAACTCGCGGAGTTGCCCGCGGTGTCCTCGGCGGTCGCAAAAAAATGCATTGCGTCGGCGGTGGGCTCGGTGAATTTGAGTTCGAGTCCCCAGACACCATTTTGGAGTTCGAATGGCTTGGGAACGGGTTTGTCCTCGGCATCAACTTTGCCGTTGGGTTGCGTGTCTCGAACCAACTGTACGCGTGTGACTTGGGTCAACTCATCTTGAGCGTCGACGCGAAATCGGACGTCCGAGTTGACGTAGGCCGAAGACACGGTCGTCAAATCGGAAAATAATAAATCCCCGGTGGGCGGAGTTTGATCGAAGATGACCGTTTGTCGAGCACCCGCGTTGGCCCCGGTTGCGACAACTTCGCCGATCTTCATGCCAGCCTGGATTTCGAATGCTCCTTCACCCACCGTATCAACGTCGAGGACGTGATCGGAGACATGGGCCTGGATCAGAAACTCACCATCGGCAATGTGCCCCATATATCGGACTTGCCGATCGGTGAATCGTGTCGGTTCTGGAACCGCGCGGCTCGTTTTTGGCCTCTGCACCGAAAGCAGCAGTTCACTTTCGTTTTCTGTGATGAATGGCCAATCGGCTGCGATCGTTGCATGCATACTCGGCGATGATCGAAACACCCATTGGTCTCCCATGGGAATGCCGGGCATCGGCTTTCCATCGGCGTCGATCCCGGTGACGCCGGTGACTCGAACCTGGGTTAATCCGGGCCGCACGTTGCCTCGTTCGGTCCCCAAGTCGCGCGGACTGATCAGAAAGACGAAGCAGCGTGGCTCATCGTTGACCGAGATACAAATCTGATTGGCGAAAACGTCATTGGTGTCGTTGATCGTCCGTATCGCTTCCTCGGGGACTTGAACCGTGATTTCGCCGTTGAGAACACTGGGAGGATCTGCCACCCATCGCGGACTGGGTGTCGCGTACGGCGCCGCCGCTTCACATTTGAGCGGAATCTTTTGCCGGAAATCGAAGACGTCGACGTTGGCCGATAGCGGAAGCCGAAACGTACCATCGTTCTTGTCAAACGTTCCCTTCGGATCTCCCGTCACGAGCCGATCGCTCGTGACGCGCGAAAATTCGATCCAATAAAAGCGATTCGTTTTGATCCCCGCGTCATCGACGATGGCATGAACGATGAAGCCGTGATTGAGATCGAATTCGGCGTTGGGAGGTGGGGCTGGCGGCTGAGCGGCTCCATCTTTCGGTTCGGCGGGAGGCGGCGCCGGTTTGAACGAGATCGACTTGCGCGAGTCGGTTTGACCCGCCGGCGTCAACTCGATTTCCGGGGCGGTGAAAAATGGGGTCAATTGTCCGTCGATGACGGCCTGCTCCAACGCTTTCCGCAACTCCGCATCAACTTTTCCCGATTTCGAATTTCGCCCCGGCGGAAACGAGTCGAAAAACGAGGGACGAAGTTGCTTCACCAATTGCACCGCATAAAACTCGGCAACGATTTTTTTCGTTCGACCAGAATGGTTTTCCAAGTCAAACTTGAAGGAGCTGTCAAAGTTGGAAAACGGTAGCAACTTCATGGCGAGTGCCGACTGATTCGGGTCGATTTGATCGGACAAGTGATAGTCGTTGGGGTTCTTTAGCCAATACTGTTGTTTTGCAAGCAACCAGATCGAATCGGGGCGCGGGAGGCTGATTCGCACCGACCGCTTCTTTTCAGGCATTTGATCGACCGACAATTCGACGGTGGCAAAGTCCTCGTCTGAGTTGCTGGTCTGTCTGGCGATAAACTTCAGGTCAAATATGGCACGCCCGTCGCGGACGGGGACCGATAACAAGTCGGCGGGTTGTCCCTCCAATGTCTGGCAGATGATTTTCGCCTGATCCGCCTCACTCATTTGAACTCGAATCGGAAGGGCGCTCCGCTTGTCGCCTTCGACGTACACCGTAAATGTAGCGCTGCTCTCGCCGTCGAGATTGACCTCGATCGGGAGCTCGTCAAACCGGATTCGTTCAAGGACTTCTTCCGGCACGAGTTTCGGCAGGTTGGCTGCGTAGCTTGCGTCCACCAATTGCAAACCAATGCGTAGATCGTATGAATCGCCGAGCGACGCTTGCAGCCACACGCTACCGGATGGAGTCGTTTCCAAGTCGAACTGTTTCAATCGATCGCTGAGCGCCGCGCCCACTTGGCTGCATTGCTGCAACATTTCGTCCGACTGTCGATCGTCATCGGTCAGCGGTTGAATGGCGAGATTGTCGTGAGCCGGGGTTGTGTCAGCCAACCCGGCTAACTCGGCAACCAATTGAAACTGGCTCGTCGCAGCCGAGATGCCCTGGTTGGAGATGATTCGGCTTGGCCAGTTCTGTTCGATGAGGTTGAAATCTGGATTCTGGCGGTTGATGGCGTCATTGAGAGTCTCCAGGATGTGCTTTCGGTTGAGCCGTTTGTCTCGGTCTCCGCTCGGAAAAAGCGAAGTCTCCGGCCGCAACACCGTCAACCGCAACAAACCATTGAGCAACTCTTGCCGTTCAAAATTGTCGCGATTTGACGCCACCGCAAAATCCAGTTGTTTCAGAAAGAATTCAAACACCTGCTCCTCCGCGCTGCGCAGTCGACGGTCGGACTCGACCATTTCATTGGCCGCCGCGGCGATCAACTTGATGTTCGGTTTCGCATAGACATCCGTCCGATTTTCCATGCGGATCTGATTCAACAGACGATCTATCGGCGAAACGGCGCCGGTCGGATCGATCCGGCTGTCGAAGGCAAACCAGTGCACGTATTGACCCGCGCGGAACACGCGATCTCGAAATTTGCATTCGTACGTGAGGCAATTGCTGGCGATCTGTTTTTGATCCGCCGTCAATGGGGCCAATTGGCGATTGACGTCGTCGACCGCCGGTACGAATCCATTCCACGCGGCCAACAGCCTGTCTTCCAAGCGTTTGGTATCGGTTATCGCCGATTTGTCGATCGGTCGATTTCCCTCCATGCTGTCGAGCAACAATCGGAGTTGCGTCTTGATTTGCCGCATCCTCGTCATCGCGCCATCGCTGTCGCCCAGGCAGCCGTACCGGGCTTGCTGATCGGTTTCAACCAGGCTTTCCAACAACATGCGCCAAACATTGGGCGAGAAATCTACGGGGCTCCAGAGAAACCGTTCACGATTTTGAAGTAAATCGACGAGCTGCCAATTCTGCCACAGCGCCTGGTCCAGACTCGTCGGGTTTTCGTCCAGGCTCTTGAGGATCTCGACATACGGGTTTGTCTGCGCCGTTTTCTCCTGCGCGCCATCTCCGGCTGACGACGGCGCCGGTTCTGGTTGCTGAGGTGCTGAGGCGGCCGGCGACGCGGCGGGCTTCTCCGATGGCTGTGTTGACGCGCGATCCGGGTCCTGCGGTGACGATCCCCCGCTTTCGAGCGCCGGGCTCCCGGTCCAGGCAAAACTTGGCGCCATGACGGTCGCGGTCAAAGACTCTAGTCGAAGCATGCGTGGAAGGAACGCGGTTTTCTTTGCGGCGCCGTCTGCCGCTGCGGGCTTTTCCGGTTGCACGATCTTGACCTTGTCGCGGTAGAAAACGACTTGCTTCTTCAGTGTTTCCTTCAGTGAATCCGTCAATTGCAAATCGAGGATCACGCCCGTCTTGCCTCGCATCAGCAGCGGGACTTGGAGCGCCCCGCCGCTGGTTTTCGTGGCGGTCGTGCAATGCCGCAAGACGAAGTCGTAGAAATCGTAGAGACTGATCGGTCCCGACGGGGTATCTCGCTTAAGTTTGCCAAACGCGTCGACCAGCGCCCAAGAAAAGATCGAGCGTTTCTTGGCGAGTGAGGCGTTCGAGACTTCGCCCATCGAATTCGAACAAATCACCCACAGATTCTCGTCGTCGAGCGCCTTGACCTGTTCGTGCAGGCGGAAGACGAACTGGTTGATGGGCATCCCGGCCCGCAGCGCCGTTTGGATGTTGCCCGCGTCTAACAGGATGAGCTTGGTCTTGGCCGGGAGATTGTGCACTTGCTGCAGAATTCCCTCCACCGGACATGATCGCCGCAAATCAATCAGTTGCGAGGCGTGCCCAACAAATACGGCTTCTCGTCAATCGCCACGCCTTGGGCGGCAATGTAAAGAATTGCGATGTCTTTGGATTTGGCGTTGTTGAACTGACTCAGGTACGGCGCGAAATCAACCAAAGTGGTCTCTGAGATTTGACTGTGGATATCAAAGCTGCCGACACCGGCTGATGGCGAGACGCCTTTTTGGGATTGATCCACGGCCACCGAGAATGCCGAAGCCAGCGCGTCCAGGTCGTTCTTCAAAAACGGCAACTGCGGTTCGTTCGTGTACCGTTCGACACAAAGGACGCGGACGAAAGGCGCCGCTCGCGGCGCCTTCCACAAGGACAAAACGAACCAGGTCACCAACAGTCCGATAAGAATCAGCATGACGATCGCGGGCCCGCGGCCAGCCGGTTTCGCTTGTCGCCGATATCGCCAGTTCTTGCTGGAAACAACAGGTCGTGACATGTCAGACTCGAGATCGTGGCCAAGAAATGGATCGAGATGAAGCACCGTTCCGGCCGTGCGCGGACGCCGCCGCTTGTGACCGGTTCGTCGACCGTCAATTCTCTATTAGTCGATCGAATGAATCAAGCGTTCCACACGCTCGACGTCGGCGCAGCGTTTCTCGGCGATTGACAACGACGGTGGAACTCGGAACGCTCACAACATCATCATCCGGCGTCCAGACTAGTGCCATGTCAAGTCTTAATTTTGGGGTGCCACTGGCTGTGCCAGTGTACATGAGCGTCGTGTATTGCCGACCCGCACTGGCAAAGCCAGTGGCACACAACCCCAATTCTAAGACCTAACAAAGCACGAGCAATCCTTTAAGAAAACGGCTCGTCATCCCCGCGAAGGCGGGGATCCAACACTGCGAGAGTTGCATTCCACTGGATTCCCGCCTTCGCGGGAATGACATTCGGGAGGGTCGCAGAGCTGAGTCGTTTGTCAATGGGCGGCTAGGTGATTCCCAAGTCTTTCAGATTCAATTCGACGGCTTGATTGACGATCAAAGACCAGCCGTCAACCGATTCGCTTTCCACGAGCACGGCATCGATTCCGGTAAACATCAGGGCGATTCCTTCCGGGGGAGCCTTGTCGATTTCCTTGCGGAGCGTGGTGGGATGCCGATAGGAATTCTCAAAGCTGCGAATGGTTGCCACGAACCTCTCTTTGGCCGTCCGGCTGATGATCCCGATCATCGCGTCGCGTCCCCAAGCTCGGCGAAACAACTCGAAACAATCGACGTCATCTCGCGTGGATACCAACACCATCGATTCGTTGATGTGCGTAAACCGCTTGCCTTGAATCGGGCTGAGAAAATAACTGCGAGCTTCGCTCTCCATGTTCTGGAGATTGATCAGCAAATAAAAGTCCGGCCGCGGCGACAGAACGCGAGCCAAGTCCAGCGGCCGAGTCGCACCGGCCGGCGGTGCAATAAATCGCAAGCCGCGCGCGCCGTGTGGCTTGGGTGGCGGTTGTGCTGGTTTTGGCGGCGCCCCCGGGACGCTTCGAAGAATTTCATCGGCACCGTCATCGTCAGTTCGTCAATGTTCGTAACAGCGGAGCCAGGTGGGCCCATGACAAAGGTTTGCACCGCCAACCGCTGCGCTTCGTCCAACACGATGGGGCTTGTGTTTTGCGGCGGAGCCGCGGCTCCCGTGGCGGTCTTCTTGTCCAAACGGTCTTTCGTCCACGATTTGCGGGCGGTGCCAGTGGCCGGGCCGGCGCCGGGTGATTTGACCGAAATGGAGAATTCTGTCTCCCCGGCCAAGACGCGGTCACCGTTGGACAGCGGGGCCACTTTGACCAACGAACCGTTGACAAACGTCCCATTGCGGCTGCCCAAGTCCCGGATGCGGCTGGAGTCCGGCTCGCAATCAATCGCGAAATGTAACCGCGACATCAATTTGTCGGGTTCGATTTGTAGGTCGGCCAATTCGGTGCGGCCGACTTGTAACGTCTGGCCGCTGTTGACCCAGATTTTTTTGCCGACCAACGGGCCATTCGTTACGGTTAACAACAGTGACATTTTCAATCCAAATTCGAGTTCTCGTTCCGTGGCGGGCCGCAGTTATTATCGTCTCATAAAACCGGGTGGAACAACAGTCACGGTGGCGAACCCTGGAATGAACTCAATGGGAGCAAGGTCGTTCGAGATACTCTCAGATACACTGGTACACCACGTTAGTATTGATTGACGTCCAACAACGGTCCGCGTCGCCGGGAATCGTCAATCGGACTCGGATTTCGCAGGAAACTCGTCGACCAAAGGAACAAACCTTACCGCCGCGATGTCCATTTGGGAATATACGTCTTTTCCAGGATGCGTGAGCAATACCAATTGCTGCGTTTCGCGCTCATTTCCCAACGGGATCACCATCCGGCCGCCGATTTTCAGCTGAGCCTTCAGTGCCGGCGGAATCGCCGGGGCAAGCGGACACGATGATTGCGTCAAATGGAGCCTGCGCGGGCCATCCGTCGAAACCGTTGGCGTGGATGATATGTATGTTCTTGCGTCCGAGGCAACTGATTCTGCGCGAGCCCGGCGAACAAACCTCGCGTCGCGTTCTATGGCGAAAACATCCGCTGCCATCGCTCCAGTCAACGCTGCCACATAACCGGAGCCGGCCCCGACTTCCAATACCCGATCGGTAGCCCGCGGCGACGCCGCTTGTAACATCATGGCTACCACCAAGGGCTGAGAGATCGTCTGGCCAAACCCGATGGGCAGCGCCGTGTTCCGGTAAGCCTTCGGTCGGAGTCGCCGTCGGCACGAAGATTTCTCGGGTGTCGTGGCGATCGCCTTCAGTACGCGATCATCGCCGATGCCCTGTTTGCGGAGAAGTTCAACGAGTTTGAGTCGCTGAGCCTTCGTTTCTTCCCAGTGGGGCTGCGAGTCAACGGTCATTTTTTTCGGATGTCTGTCCTTTTAGAAGGTGCCGGCGTAACACTTGGGTTCTTCGTTCGTCATGACAGCATGGGACATGTTGTCGATCTCTTGGCGCCGCGAATCGTGAAGCTGGCGTCGGCCATTATCAGATTGAAAAAAGGGCAACTTATGTGGAACTTGCCTTCGCGGTAAACTGTCCAACGTTCAAGTTGACGGTGGCAGCCTCCGTTTTTTCTAGCGTCCGCTTTTTCTCAACATGTGCTGCGAACGCTGACGTCGTCTGGAACAATCAAATAGGATAACAACAAATGACCCGTGGCGATTGGCCATTGTTTTGCTGGCCGTAACAGGTTTCATAGTTTTTGCGGCCGCGACGTATCGAGTCGCGATCCACTCAGACGACGACAGGACAGCGATGTGGAAAAAAGTTGAACAGGCGTTGGGAAAAGCATTGCCCAAAACGGCGATCGAGGAACTCGACAAGATCATCGCTTCGGCAAAAAAAGATCGAGCATTCGACGACGCCATCCACGCGGTCTGCCGCAAGTACGTCATCACCGCACAAATCGAAGGCGGCAGTCAGGCCGTTGCCATCAAGTTGCTGCAATCCGACCTGGACCAATACCCCGACGAAATGAAGCCGGTCCTAAAAGCGATCTTGGCGAATTGGTATTGGAACTACTATCAGCAAAACCGTTGGCAGTTTCAACAGCGAACACAGACGGTGCAAGCTCCCGGCGATGACTTTGAAACGTGGGACTTGACGCGGATTCTTGCCGAGGCCGAAAAGCTGTTCACCGGGTCGCTGGCCGACCCGGATACACTCAAACAAATCCCCGTCGAAAAGTACTCAGCGTTGCTGGTGGCAGGGACCGCGCCGGACAAGTATCGGCCGACCTTGTTTGACTTCATGGCGCAAGACGCCATCACCTTCTACAGCCTGGCCGAACAGCGAGTGCGGCCCCAAGACGCTTTCGATTTGTCGGCCGGCACCGCGATATTCGGCCCGACCGATGACTTTCTCGCTTGGAAACTGCCCGCGGACAATTCGTCGCCGATCGTCAAATGCTCCGGCTGTTTCAAGACTTGATGCAATTTCATGCCCGGGACGATGATCCGTCGGCGCGAATGGATCTCGACTTGCAGCGACTGCTTTACGGACACGATGAAGCCTTCGGGCCGGAAAAAGACGCGAGGTTTTCAGCGGCCCTCGCGCAATTCATCGAGTCCGCCGGAGATCACGAGTTGATGTGTGCCGCGTCGGCCGAGTGGGCGAGATTGCTGCAATCGCAAGACAAGCCGGTCGAGGCACGCGAAGTTTGCCAAAAGGCGATCGCCCGCCACACCGACGGACCCCTGGCCAACCGCTGCCGAAACATCATCAAGAACATCGCAGCGCCCTCGGTCTCCATCACGACCGAGCGAGTTTGGAATCAGCCGTTGCCGACGATCGATATTACGTATCGCAACGTGAACCAAGCATTCTTTCGTCTGGTGCCGTTTGATTTTGCGACCTGGACTGCGTCCGGAGACTGGTCGCCGGAGAACATCGGTCAAGACGCGCGGGAGAAATTGCTCCTCGAAAAACCGACGCGAACCTGGTCGGCAAATCTGCCACCCACCACGGACTTTCGCGAACGAGTTGAAAAAATCGCGATCCCGCAAGACTTAAAACCGGGTTCCTATTACTTGATCTCCAGCCACCGCGAGGACTTTGGCAAGAACGATAACAACCTGTCGTTTTGCGAAGTGTGGGTCAGTACGCTGGCGCTCATTCAGCGAACCCGATACGACCGGGTGATCGAAGGCATGGTGCTGGACGCAATCAGCGGAAAACCGGTGGCCGACGCAAAAGTTGAATTGTGGGTTGTCAACGACCGCCAGCGCCGTGAACGATTCACCCTGCCGGAGGTGCTCCACACCGATCAAAACGGTATTTACCGCAAGGAATGCGATAAACAGTTTCGCTATATGGTTCGGGCAATCAACGGTGACCAGATGCTCGCATCGGCACAAGGCGGCTACGTCTACGATGGTCATCAATGGGATAGCAACCAACAAACGACCGTCTTTTTCACCGACCGCTCGATCTACCGACCCGGCCAAACGATCCAGTTCAAAGGAGTGGTGCTTGACCAGAATCAGTCGGCAGATGTCTATCACGTGATCCCCGATCGTTCGATCACGGTTGCTTTGTTCGACTACAACAATCAGCAAATCGAAGAACTCAAGCTGACTTCGAATCGCTTCGGATCGATCAGCGGAAGTTTCACCGCGCCCCGCGACCGAGGGACCGGGCAAATGTCGATTCGAGTTACATCGGGATCAACTGGCACAACGAATTTCAACGTCGAAGAGTACAAACGTCCCAAGTTCTATGTCGAGGTCGAACCTCCCAAGATCGCTGCTCGCTTAGACGACAAAGTCACCGTCACCGGCACAGCGACTTCATACACCTCCGCCCCCATCGACGGCGCAAGCGTTGCGTACCGCGTGGTTCGCGGCGTGCAAATCGCTCCGTGGTGGTATTGGCGTTGCTGGTGGTGGCCGATCAATACAGAAACGCAAGAGATCGCGCACGGCGCCGCAACGACCAAATTGGATGGCACATTCGACATCGAATTCACGGCCGTGCCGGATCGCACCGTTCCCAAACTCAGCGAACCAAAATTCAGCTACACCATCTACGCCGACGTCACCGATACGACTGGGGAAACCCGCAGTAATTCGGTCACGATCACCGTCGGGTATACGGCACTAAACGCCGCGGTCGCCATCGACGAGTGGCAAACCGAATCCAAACCGGTCGCGGTCAACGTCGCCACGACAACCTTGGACGGCAAGCCGCAGTCGGCCGACGCGACCATCAACGTTTACCGGCTTCAGTCGCCCGAATCGGTATCGCGAGTCAAGTTGAGTCCGCGCTGGTACTACTTCCGGCCAAATCCGACTCTCGACAAGCTTCCCGATGTTCCTCCCGATTGGTCGGATATCAAGACCTGGCCCATTGGCGAACAAGTTACCTCCCAAAAGGTTACCACCGACGCGGAAGGCAAAGCGACCGAATCCTTCGAGCTAGGCGGCGGCGTCTACAAAGTAGTCGTCGAGTCTCAAGATCGCTTTGGAAACTCGGTTAGCGACGAGAAAGTAGTCGAAGTGCTGACTCCCAACGCCGATCGATTCGCCATCAAGCTGCCCGACGTTTTTCGAGCCGAAAAGGCGACGGTCGAAGTCGGCCAAGAATTTGTCGGGCTTTGGGGCACCGGTTACGAATCCGGACGCGCGTTCGTAGAGATCGAACACCGCGGCAAGATGATCGATTCGTATTGGACCGGCGACAACAAGACGCAACAGATGATTCGCGTTCCGGTCAGCGAGTCGATGCGCGGCGGATTCGTCGTTCACGTGACGCATGTTCAGGAGAACCGCGCTTACCTGACGTCCTTTCGAGTCGACGTTCCCTGGAGCAACAAGGAACTGAAGGTCAAATGGGAACACTTTGTTTCCAAGCTCGAACCGGGAGCGAAGGAAAAATGGTCCGTGTCGATCACTGGGCCCGAGGCGGCCGATCGCGCGATGGAAATGGTGGCAGCGCTGTACGACGCTTCGCTGGATGCGTTTCTGCCACACGATTGGCCAACGGGATTTAATGTCTTTCGAATTGACAATTCGCGTTTCAGCTTCCAATTCGAAAACCAACTCAAGACCTTGAACTACTTGTACTGGGGCTGGCGGACTGATTTGCAGGACGAATCTTGGACGTATCGGTATTTTTCACCGGACATCGTCGCACAATTTGGGTACTACGCTCGACCGCAAGGGATGGGTGGGAGGTTAAGAAACGAGAGCATGTTTGATCGGACCGCCGATTTTAATTCGGCGCTTCCATCATCGGCGGCGGAGTCTGGCGTACAGGGCGGGAAAGATCTGGGAGGTTTTGACGGGCTGGCGACCAAAACGGCTAACCTCGGCATCGAAAAACCCGCCGATGGACCTGCGGGGGCTCCTCCTCCTGGTCCCGATCTCAGCCAAGTCAGCGCGCGAAGAAATTTGAACGAAACGGCGTTTTTCTTCCCGAGCTTGATTGCCGATAAAGACGGCGTTGTTTCTATCGAGTTCACGATGCCCGAGGCACTCACTGAATGGAAGTTCCTCGGCTTTGCCCACAACCGAGACCTCTGCGCAGGTTTGTTGACGGGCAAGGTGGTCACGAAAAAAGATTTGATGGTCCAACCCAACCCACCGCGCTTTCTGCGTGAGGGCGACATAGTCGAGTTCACCGCCAAGGTCAGCAATCAATCCGCGACGGCTCAATCCGGAACGGCGACTTTCTTTGACTGATGCGTCAAATTCCGAGCCACTCGATTCGTTGTTCGGCAATTCGCAAGCCGACCAGACATTCGACATTCCCGCCGGACAATCGCAGACGATTGCTTGGAAGTTAACGGTTCCCGACGGCGCAAGAGTCGTCACTTACAAAGTCGTTGGGGCGACCGATCGATTGTCCGACGGCGAGGAAAGCTTCTTGCCCGTACTCACCAAACGCGTCCTGGTCCAGGAATCGCTGCCGCTGCCAATCCGCGGCAATCAGACTCGCAAGTTCGACTTTCAACGCATGGCCGAGGCGGTCAAGTCCGAATCGTTGGTTCAGGAAAGCTTGACCGTACAGGTCACGAGCAACCCGGCCTGGTACGCCGTGCTCGCCCTGCCCTACTTGATGGAATATCCATACGAGTGCAACGAGCAGACGTTTAATCGACTTTACGCCAACGCACTGGCGCAACATATCGCCAACAGCGATCCAAAGGTCCGCAAGATTTTCGATCAATGGCGCGGCACGGACGCATTGGACAGCCCGCTAGAGAAAAACGAAGACTTGAAGTCCATCATGATTCAGGAGACCCCCTGGCTGCTGGAGGCCAAACAGGAAAGCCAGGCTCGTCGCAACGTCGGAATTCTGTTCGAAGAGAATCGCATGAACAGCGAAATCCGCATTGCGATGCAGAAACTGGTCGCTAACCAATATGTCGACGGCACCTGGTCCTGGTTTCCCGGTGGCCGCGCCAACGAATTCATCACGCTGTATATCACCACCGGCTTCGGACGATTGCGGCACCTCGGCGTCGACGTCGATATCAGTCCGGCCGTCAAGTCGCTGGCGGAACTCGACAAGTGGATCGACGAGACCTATCAAGAGATTCTGCACCACGGTCATCCGGAAGCCAACCATTTGTCGCCAACGATTTGTTTTTATCTCTATGGCCGCAGCTTCTTCTTAAAAGACCAAGCGATCGACCCAGCCGCCAAGACCGCCGTGGACTACTTCTTGGGACAGGCCAAACAGTTCTGGCCCAAACTTGGCGATCGCATGCCGCAAGGCCACCTGGCGATTGCTCTCAAACGATTCGGCGATTTAGAAACACCCAAAGAAATCGTCAAGTCGCTTCGCGAACGCAGCCTTCAAGACGATGAGATGGGAATGTACTGGCGCGAAGGCGAAGAGCAATGGTGGTGGTACCGCGCACCGATTGAGACGCAAGCGCTGATGATCGAAGTCTTCGACGAAGTCGCTGCGGATCCGGCTGCGGTCGAGGAACTGCAAATCTGGTTGGTCAAACAAAAACAGACTCAAGATTGGAAGACCACCAAAGCAACCGCCGACGCCGTGTACGCATTGCTTGGACGAGGGCGAAATTGGCTGGCCGCCGACAAACTCGTCGAAGTCAAACTCGGCTCGGTTACCGTCACGCCCGACAAGGTCGAAGCCGGGACGGGATATTATCGGCATCGCTTTCCGGCCGCCGAAATCAAACCCGAAATGGCTCAAATCACCGTCGTCAATCCGAATCCCAATATCGCTTGGGGAAGCCTTCACTGGCAGTACTTGGAGGACATGAGTAAGGTCACGGCGTACGAAGGTACACCACTGAAACTTAAAAAATCGCTCTACGTCAAGAAGAACACGGACCAAGGCCCCACGCTCGTCCCGGTCGGCAACGATCCGGTTTCTGTCGGAGACGAACTCGTCGTGCGGATCGAGCTTCGGGTCGATCGCGATATGGAATTCGTGCACATGAAGGACTACCGGGGCAGCGGTACCGAACCGGTCGAGGTACTATCGCAATATCGTTATCAAGATGGCTTGGCGTACTACCAATCGACGCGAGACACCGCGAGTCACTTTTTCATCGATTATCTGCCACGCGGGACGTACGTCTTCGAGTACTCGACACGCGTGCAACTGCGCGGTGAATACCAAACCGGCTTCGCGGAGATTCAATGTATGTACGCCCCCGAATTCAGTAGCCACAGCGAAAGCCTCTCCATCAAGGCCCAATAACAATACAACCCCCGGGCAAACTCCTTGGCAAACCCCATTGCGCAACCTCCCCGCCCAGTTTCGTTGTCCAATCTCCTTGCGCCATCTCCTCTTGCCATCCCCTCGCGCGATCTCCCTACGCAGTCCGTTCATGCGGTTCCCCCACCGGACCTGCTCCGGTGGTCATCGGGTTTGCGCACTCGTCAGCGCGTACGGCATCTCCATCCACGACCCCACCGGACCCGCTCCGGTGGTCACCCGGTTTGGCGCTTAGCAACCCATTAGTGGAAGTCGGATTGGACACCCGCTATAGTATCGTCGATCTCAAAGCAACCGTGATGAATCCGAAAGGAACGCCGAACATGTTTCGAAGCATTCTCCTGCTCGCCGTCGGTGCCTTGACCGCATCCGCGACGTTCGCACAAAACGATCGCCAGCAGTTTGCCAACCTGCTGTCGGCGTCCGACGTAACAAGCCGACCGGCGGCGAAAGTTGACGATTTAGCTTGGATTGCAGGGAGCTGGCAGGGCGAGGCATTGGGTGGTCACTTCGAGGAAACCTGGAATCCACCCAGCGGCGGGACGATGGTCGGAATGTTCAAATTGGTCAAGGAGGACGGAATTGGATTCTACGAAATCTGCTCGATCGTTCCCGATGGCGATTCGCTTCGGCTGCGGATCAAACACTTTGACGCGAATCTCGTTGGATGGGAGGACAAGGACAAGTCGGTTGAGTTTCCATTGCTCAAGTTGACCGCGAACGAAGCGTTCTTCGACGGGTTGACGTTTCGCCGAGTCAACGCTGAGCGAATGGATATTTTCGTGTTGATCGAGCGGCACGGCGAATCGAACGAGGTTCAATTCGCCTGTCAGCGGCGGAGCGACTTGGATTCGACTACAAATAAGCATGCGGTTGCTGGAACCGTCCTATTGGACGGCAAACCGCAGGCACACTTGACCGTCCAGTTTCGAGACGATTCGACCGGAAAATCAGTTATCGGGATCACCGACGAAAACGGGAAATTCGTTCTGGGCCATCAAACTAACGCGCCGGTAGAGATTCAGCGCATTATCCAAATGGATTCGGTCCTGGGGAAACAACGCGATTTGTTGGCTAAGACCGAATCGTTGGGGACTGCAGTTGCGGCCTATGTTTTGGCAATCGACTGTCTAGATTTTGGCCAATGCCCAACAGATTTTGTCGCCGCTTTCAAGCGACACCGGGATGCTTGGCAGGAATCGATCGAGTTTCTACGGCGGCACGATTCGCTGCGCGGTGAAATGCACGAACTGTTTGCAAAGATTCGTCAAATCGACGATGCCAATCGAAACGAATTGAAAAAGCACGTCGACGCGATCTTCGGAACTTGGAACGAAGTCGAAGCTGCGGCAAAAGCGGCCGGCGTCACGTTGGATGCTGCGCGTGAGTGAGGTAGTGCCTTGTCACCGCTTTGTTTTCGACTAGTGCCGTGTCAAGTTTAATTTTGGGGTGCCACTGGCTGTGCCAGTGTACATGAGCGTCGTGTATTGCCGACCCGCACTGGCGAAGCCAGTGGCACACAACCCCAATTCTAAGACCTGACAAAGCACTAGCCGGATTCCCGAAAATTCGTTAACTCGCTGGAAACTGAACCCTTGCGAATTCAGCTACAATCAATGGACCCGTAAACGTTCACAAATCGTGTCCGACGGGATCCGCTTTGGGAGAGTCGACTAATGGCCTTCTGTGATCTGCGCCAGAAACCAGACTCGCCGCTCGGTCTGGTCAATCCAATTCTCGATCAGACTGGCTGTCGCGACGTCGCGGTATTCATCGCAAATCTCATGTGTCTCCCGCAGCGACTGCGTCAACGCTCGATTATCCGCGGCAAGCTCGGCCAGCATCTCAATGGGAGCGACCGATTCTTCGTTGTTGTCCTTGATGCGTTGGTTGCGCGTGATGTCCGAGATCGACCGCAACGTCGTTCCGCCAATCTTGCGAGCCCGCTCGGCAATATCGTCGGTCATGGCGAACAGTTGCCCAGCTTGCTCGTCGAGCAGCAGATGATAGTCCCGAAAATGCCGACCGCTGACATGCCAGTGAAAGTTCTTCGTTTTGAAATAAATCGCGAAGACGTCCGCCAATAGTTGGCGAAGTTCTTGCGAGATCTTGTCGACGGCTTCAATACCAAGCCCGGCGGACATATCGCTTACCGTTGTCATGGGTGCTCCTTCAAAAAGCTGAAAAGATGATCAGGTTCGAACCAGCAGCTGTGGGGCCGCTCACGACCTGAAAAACTCCAGCAGGTCTTCGTTCACCTCGACCTGATGCGTTGAGCACATTCCGTGTGGAGCCCCCTTATACACCTTCAGTTTCGCATCTTAAACCAGTTTTGACGAGAGCATAGCACTGGCGCCGATGGGGACGACTTGATCGTCGTCGCCGTGCAAGAAATTTCCAGCGGACGCATCTCTCGCTTGAACGCATAAAGAGTTGCGTCCTTTCGAGCCTGTAGATTAAAACCCGCGAGCATCTGCTGGCCGTACACCGTTACGTGGAACGAAATCCGCTGCGGGTCGGATTGTCGACGACCGCGGATGACTGGAGGTATGGCAGTGCTTGGGGAGACGCATTGAGCAATTGGGCAATTGAGCTGCGTCCCCTTTCTGGTGTACGGGTGTAGTGGACAGGAAAATCACGGACAGGAAAATGAAGAAGTCGCGACTTGCTCGATGCAAACTGGTTTGGCCATTGGAGGATGCACAATGATGACGAAACACTTCGGTACGCTGATCGTCGGTACGACGTTGCTCTTCACCGGGACACTGGCGGCTGCGCAGGTGGATCGTTCAAAACCGAACATCGTTTTCATTCTCTCAGACGACCAAGGCTACCAGGACTCCGGCTTCATGGGCAGCAAGGAAATCCGCACGCCGAATCTGGACAAGTTGGCACGCTCGGGTGTGGTTCTGTCGTCGTTCTATGTCCAGCCGGTTTGCTCGCCGACTCGATCGTCGCTGATGACCGGCCGTTACGTGACGCGGACCGGAGTCTATCAAGTGGTGCGGCCGGGAGCGCCGTGGGGATTGCCGCTGGCCGAGCGAACGTTGGCCCAGGCACTGCACGACGCCGGTTACGAAACGGCGATCTGTGGCAAGTGGCATCTGGGGGAGTTTCAACCTGGTTACTTGCCGACTCATCGCGGCTTCGATCATCAATACGGCCATTGGTTCGGTGCGATCGACTACTTCACGCACATGCGAAATGGCAAACTGGACTGGCATCGCGACGACCAGCCACTGAAAGAAGAAGGCTACTCGACGAACCTCGTGGCGGCCGAAGCTTGCCGCCTGATTCGCCAGCGGCAAGCCGACAAGCCGCTTTTTCTGTACGTTCCGTTCAACGCGGTTCACGCGCCGCACCAAGTCCCCGACCGGTACACCGAACCGTTCGACAAGCTCACCGGAGTCCGCCGCACGTACGCGGGCATGGTGGCGGCGATGGACGAGGGCGTCGGGCAGATCGTGGCGATGTTGAAGGAACAGGGCATCTTCGACAACACGCTGATCGTCTTCTCCAGCGACAATGGCGGCCCGTCGCTCGGCAAAGTCACGTCGAACGCTCCGCTGCGAGCCGGCAAGGGCACGATCTACGAAGGCGGCATCCGCGTGTGTGCCTGCATTGCCTGGCCAGGCCACATTCCCTCGGGCAAAACGATCGACCAACCGCTGCACATCGTTGACATGTACCCGACGCTGGTGAAGTTGGCGGGCGGCTCGCTCGACCACAACCTGCCACTGGACGGATGCGACATCTGGCCAGTGTTGACAGCAGGCGCTCCATCGCCACACGACGCGCTGTTTCTGCCCGGTATGTCCCCGAACGCCGCCGCGATTCGGATGGGCGACTGGAAACTGCTTGCCAGACCCAAAGCCGCCAACGCCGGCGGCGGCAACGGCATTGAACTCTACAACCTGGCCGCCGACATCAGCGAATCCAACAATGTCGCCGACGCTCGTCCCGACAAAGTCAAAGAACTGCAATCTCGCCTAACTCAATGGCTCGACGATGCCGTCCCACCCGGCAATCCCGCCCTATAAAAGGGGACGCAGCTCTTTATCGAACGTATGAAAGGAGTTGCGCCTTCTCTTCAAGCCCTTATACTTTTTGAAACTGCTCAATCAGGTATGAATGCTACCTGCTTGCCGACATTCTCTTCCTCAGCACCGATGGATATGAATTTCGGATCGATATGCAGCCGTAGTACGTCAAACACGCTGCGTTTATCAGGCGTCCGTAACACACATAATAATGAACCATGTCATAGCCATCACGCGGAGGAATATAATGTCCTAGGTAAAACATGGCTCAAATAATGGTGTAGCGATTCAATCCGCAGTATCAAAAAGAGCTGCGTCCCCTTTTAGCGGAAGTCGCGCGATTTTTGGCGGAGGGTGGATAGGACTTGGGCTAGGTCTTCCAGGCGCTGGACGACGAGGTGGATCACGCCGCTACGCTTTTCCAATTTGCCGTGTGCGATCCAAGCAGCACTCGTGCGACAGAGGGTCTTGTAGCGCTGCCAAATCTCCGGCTTGACCACGAGATTCGCGGTGCCCGATTCATCCTCCAAGGTGACAAACGTGATCCCTTTGGCCGTGCTAGGGCGTTGTCGCAGAATGACCAATCCGCCGATTCGAGTATAACGGCCGTCGGGCACGTTCGATAATTCCGCCGCGGCCACGACTTTGGCTTGCCGCAAGGATTCGCGATAGAACGACAGCGGATGAGCTTTGAGCGAGAGACCGGTCGCGCGATAATCGGCAAAGACTTGTTCGATCGGCGTCAAATCGGGGAGCGGCGCGCGGTCGTCGTCTTCCGACGTTAACTCTGAAAACAACGGTTGATCGAGTGGCTGTTTGTCTTGCCCTAGAGCTTGCCAGAGAGCGGCTCGTCGATCCTGATCGAGCGAACCGAAAGCGTCGGCGTCGCTGAGGCGAGTCAGCGGAGCCTGTCCCAGTTTCGTTCGCCGGGCAAAGTCGGCTTGAGTCTCAAAGGGCCCCGCTTGTCGAGCCGCGACGATCAACTGACCTACCGCCGACGGCAAGCCCGAAATCATTCGCAAGCCCAGTCGCAGCGCCCATTGGCCGCCGTTTTTTTCCAACGTGCAATCCCAATCGCTGTGATTGACGTCGACTGGCCGCGCTTCGACTCCGTGCCGCCGAACATCGGCGACGAGTTGGGCCGGCGCGTAGAAGCCCATCGGCAAACTGTTGATGATCGATGCGGTGAAGGCCGCCGGAAAGTAATACTTCAGCCAGGCCGAAACATAAACCAGTAGCGCAAAGCTCGCCGCGTGCGATTCGGGAAAACCGTACTCGCCGAAGCCGCGGATTTGACGAAAGACTTGCTCGGCGAATTCGTCGCCGAGGCCCTTGGCCCGCATGCCCGTCATCAGCTTGTCGCGGAACTTTTCGATCACACCGGTCTTTCGCCAGGCCCCCATGGCCCGCCGCAACTGATCGGCTTCGCCGGGCGTGAATCCGGCCGCCACGATCGCCAGTTTCATCGCTTGCTCTTGAAAGATCGGCACGCCGAGGGTGCGGTGCAACACGTCGCGGATTTCCTCGTTGGGATAAGTCTCCGGCTCCAACCCGGCTCGCCGTCGCAAGTACGGGTGAACCATATTGCCTTGGATCGGACCGGGGCGGACGATGGCCACTTCGATCACCAGGTCGTACCAGGTCCGCGGCTTGAGCCGGGGCAGCATGCTCATTTGGCCGCGGCTTTCGATTTGGAACACGCCGACCGTATCGGCCGCGCAGATCATGTCGTAAACCTGGGTGTCCTCGCCGGGGATACTCGCCAGGCAAAGACGCCGATTCCAATGCCGCTCGACCAACTGAAAACACTTGCGGATCGCACTCAGCATGCCCAGGCAGAGACAGTCGACTTTGAGAATCCCCAGCTCTTCCAGGTCATTTTTGTCCCATTGAATCACGGTGCGTTCGTCCATCGCCGCGTTTTCAATCGGCGCGAGTTCGTCGAGCCGTCCGCGCGTAATGACCATTCCGCCGACGTGCTGTGAAAGATGCCGCGGAAAGCCAAGCAACTCGTTAACCAAATGGCAAAAGTGGTAGCCGGTACGCACCTGCGGATCGATCCCGCCGAGTCGGCAAAGTTCCGGCAGGTTGTCGACGTTGTGATAGCCGTCGCACTGCTTGGCCAGCGAATCGACGCGATCCAGGGAGAAACCGAGCGCCTTGCCGACGTCGCGGATCGCACTGCGGCTGCGATACGTAATGACTGTCGCAGTCAGGCCAGCCCGCTCTCGCCCGTACTTCTGGTAGAGATACTGCAGGACCTCTTCGCGCCGCTCGTGTTCGAAGTCGACGTCGATGTCGGGAGCCTCATTTCGCTCGCGGCTGATGAATCGTTCGAACAACAGTTCGGCGGCGTTCGGATCGACCGACGTCACGCCCAGGCAGTAGCAAACGGCAGAATTCGCCGCCGAGCCTCGGCCTTGGCAAAGTATCTCGCGACTTCGCGCAAACCGCACCAGATCCCAAACTGTCAGAAAATAAGCTTCGTAGCAAAGGTCATCGATCAACGCCAGTTCGTGTTCGAGTTGCCGTCGGACCTTTTCCGGAACGCCCGCCGGGTATCGGCCCTCGGCGCCGGTCCACGTCAAATGCCGCAAGTATTCGATCGGCGCTTGCCCTGCGGGCGCCAATTCGTGCGGGTATTCATAACGCAATTGGCTGAGGCAAAAATTGCAGCGGTCAGCGATTTCCAAGGTTCGGTCGATGGCGCCCGGCGCTTCGGCAAACTGTCGGACTCGATCGGCGATCGAATGCAGGTAGCGTTGTGCGTTCGGCTGCAGCAAGTGGCCGGCGTCGGCGACCGTCGTCTGATGCTTGATCGCCGTTAACACATCGTGCAGCGGCATGCGGGCGGGCGTGTGATACAGGACGTCACAGGCAGCGACCAACGGCACATCAACTCGCCGCGAAAGCTGTTGTAGTCTTGCCAACTGCAATCCGTCGTCCGATTCGTGGTACAGACACGCCAGCAGGTAGGCTCGGTCGGCGAAGACCTCACGCAACTCGGAAATCCCCTGTAATTTGTTGGAGCCGTCCTCGGAGTCGAAAGACGCACCGGATAAATCTGCCTGCGTAGGGACAATGCCCGCCAATAAACCAGCGGTGTCGTCGAGCAGGTCGTCAAATCGCAAGATGGATTCGCCTTTGGGAGCGCGACGCCGCCCCACCGTCAGCAATCTAGACAATCTCCCATACGAGGGCCGGTCGGTCGCCCACAGAACGACGCTGTGAGCATCTTGCAAATGAATTTCCGCCCCAACGATCAACTTCAAGGGCGACTGCCTGGCGGCGGCATAAGCCCGAACGACGCCGGCAAGGCTGTTCTCGTCGGTGATTGCCAACGCCGAATATCCTAATTCAACGGCCCGCCCGACTAATTCGTCCGCATGCGACGCACCGGTGAGAAAGGAGAAGTTCGACTTGCAGTATAATTCGGCGTACTTCATGGAACCGGGCCTTTGCGGCAACTCGATTTAGGACGACACTCAAGATAAGGGCTTGTTGATTGAGGGCCGCCTCTGGTAGCTGACCAGTCGTGATCCCGCCGGGTCAAGCCCGACGGAGATCGGATTGCGATAAAACGTCAAGGGTCCAACACCATTTCGCGCCGTCGTTGGATCGAACCGGGGGCCGATCCTCTCAGTTTATATCACTTGTGCCCGTTTCATCATTCATGGTGTAGCGGTGGGCATGCCGGGCTGACACGAGTGAACTGGTACAACAACACCGCCGTGGCTTGAGCGACGTTCAACGAGTCGGTAGCACCGGACATCGGGATGGCGACGCGCCGATCGCAAAGGCCCAACAATTCCTCGGTCAATCCGTGTGCCTCGTTTCCCACGACGATGGCCAGCCGGTTAGCCGGTCTTGGCATCGGCAGTAGATTTTCGGTCGCGGTCTCGGTCGCTGCAACCAAGTGGAATCCGTAATCGTGCTTGAGCTCGTGAAGTGCATCGGAGACCGACGGCGGTTCTACAATCGGTAAACGAAAGATGTTTCCCATCGAAACTCGGACAACGCGGCGCGAAAATGGATCGGCGCATTTGTTCGCCGACGATCAACGCGGTCGCTCCAAAGGCGGAGCACAGCCGCACGATCGAACCGAGATTGTCGGGCAACACCGTGTTCGGACAAACGACGACCGTGGCCGGCGATTGATTTGGCCGAGGTGTGATCGAGCTGATTTGGTGTCGTCGAACGCGGCGACCACAGGCGATAATCCCCGAATGAAAGTCGAAACCGACCAACTGCGATACGAGGGTTCGAGAAAGTCGCAGCACTGGTACGTGGGCAGGGATGGTTGCAGCCAGAGAATTGGCTGCTTGATCGCCAAGGACCACCGAGAGGACCTCGTAATCGCTTTCCAGCAGCCGCTCCACGACCCAACGTCCTTCGGCCACAAACCAGTCACAATCGCGCGTTCGATTGGTGCGTTTGAGATTACGGTAGGGCTCCAACAATGGATCATCAAGCGTATCTACTGATGTTCGCGCGGAAAATGAGCTCATAGTTCCAGCCGTCATCCCACGGATCCGGGGCTTCCGTTGCTCGCCCTGACCCATTGGCAGCCCACAGGTAAATTGTCGCCGGATCAAGGTCTTCTTCCGTCACGGCCCAACCACTTGCCCGCCACGAGCTTCGAAAGCGTCTTGCAATTTTTTGAATCCGGCTTCGGAAATCCGTGACTGGCGGATGTTCAAGGTCTTCAGGTGCGGCAGATTCAGCAGCGCGTCGATCGCATTGTCGTCGACGATGGTCGAGCCGACGTGCAACCAAATCAGCTTGGGTAGCGTGGCCAGGGTGGCAAGGCAATCGTTGGTGATCTTGGTATTATCCAGATCGAGCCAGGACAGGCCCGGATGGCCGGCCAGTTTCTCGATGCATTGGTCATCAACCGTCGTCGACCAAAGGTTGAGCTCGCTTAAGCTTTCGATCTGGCGAAGTGTTTCCATGCCGTCCGGTCCGATTCCCGGCGTGCCCGTTTCGCTGAGGTCGAGGACAGTCAAGTGACAATTCCGAAGCGAGCGGATGCCGTCGTCGGAAATGTGGGCGTCCCGAACTCGCAAGATCGACATATTCGGAAGGCTGCCGAAAACGGCGAGGCTGGGATCGCCGATCTGCGTCCTCGTTGCGGAAAACTCCTTCAGTTTGTTGAGGGAGGCTAGATGTTGTACGCCGGCGTCGGTGATCCGCGTGTCGTTAGCGCTGACCACCTCTAACGAAGGAATCTTGGCCAACGTCGCCATGCCTGCGTCGGAAATCTGCGGCCCCCAAACCTTGATGAATTTCAGCTTGGACAAACCGGTCAGGTATTCGAGCCCGGCATCGGAAACGCGGTTGCAGTCGCTCAAGTCCAAAGCGGCGAGATTCTGCATGTCTTTTAAGTGAGACAGTCCGTCGTCGCCGATCGTCGTTTGCCCCACGCGGATTTGTTCCAGGCTGGGAAATCGACTGAGGGTCGCCAAGTCGTCGTCGCTGACGCTGGAACGAAACAGTTGCAGCGTCTTTAGTTGTGGAAGCTTGGCGAGCCGGTCGAAGGATTCGCCGGTCAACGTCGATTTTTCGAAGCTGATTTCTTCTAGCGTTGGAATCTGCGAAACACATTCGACCAGTGCGTCATCGATCTCTTCGCCGCTGGCCGCGATGCTCTGAAGCTGACTCTGTTGCCGCAGCGCCGTCAGGCAATCCGCATCGACGATCGCATCCGACAGGTCGACGCTCGTCACAAACCCGTTGCCGTTCTTTTCTAGCAAAGCGCCGGCGTTCTCCAGCGTAGCTTGAGCGGTCTTCTCCGCGTCGGACAATCCTGCCTCGGCGACTTGGGACGCTCCAGGTAACGCCGCTGAATTGTCATTTGTATTCGCAGGTGATCCGGCCGACGACCGTCCAGCCACTCGCTTCAATTCGGCTTCGATACGTTCCAGACGCTGGTCTTGCTTTTCGATCTTCGCCTCCAGTTCGCGAAGCTTCAGCAAGTAAGCCGCCGTAGCAAAACGATCGTTTTGGCATCCGGCAAGGAACGGAAAGACACACACACCCGCAAACGCGACAAACACCCACTTCATCTTTGGTTCCCACGCAGATTGTCCAATGAAATCACCAACCGCTTAAGGTACTCCAAATCGCGCAAATAACCAGCAAACTCGCGGCAGTTTGCCGTTTCGGAAGATTCGTCGAATCACTCACTGGGTTGATCTTGAATGATCGATTGGACCATGTCTGTCGCAAGCATGACAGCGTGCTCGTCGAAATAGACAGATGATCTGGGTCGGTTGGTCCGAGCCGACCACCTATTTGGATCGCAACTCTTCAACGATTTCCACGATGCATCACGCAATACGATTGAGCGTCCTGTTGATCGCGTTTGGCTTCGTGTCCGGCGAAGTCAGAGCACAATTGGGCCGCGGTACGGAAGCCGGATGTGGCACTTGTCAACGGCCGTTTTCGTGCGTCGGACCTTGTGGGCTTGGGAGAATCCCAGGGCTCGGCGGAAAGCCCTACGTCGATCGGGTGCCTGGCTGCCGCGACTGCGGACTTGCCGCACGTCATCCAGAGACCAGCGTCTATTGGCCGAGGCCATTGGCCGGCCATTCGCATATCAATGAACGCGAATCGTTCCCTTTGCAACCACGATGCGAGCAGCACCTCGCTTCGCGGTTGGATTGCCTGGCCGATGTCAAGCTGCTTCCCAACGTGCGGATCGACAACGGGTATTGCGGACGGCATTGTGATTCGTTCGGCCGCGTAGGGGAACCACAACTGGCGCCGGGTTCGACGGGACCAATGGCATCGAACCGGAACGACGCGCTTTAGGACCAAGGATTGCACGCAAAATAAGTTCGCCATGATTCCTCGCCCTCTGGGGAAGAGGTAATGAGCGGGTCAACAAGATCGGGAAGCTATTTTGCGAGCGATCCCAAGGCGACCGTCCGATGTCCCCGATGGTTACTCGGTTGAATGATATGGCGGGGCGGTTCGAGTGATCTCGATCACTTGAGGCCAGAGTTCGCAATTCGCTGCGACTGCGTCGCCGCTTACGGTGCTGGGGTGGCCTTGCCAATCGGTAAACGTGCCCCCGGCTTGTTCGATGATCGGCATGGCGGCGGCCGCATCCCAGACTTTGAGCATCGGATCGATCATGATGTCGGCGCGCCCGTGGCGACCAGGCAATAGCCGAAGCAGTCTCCCCACGTGCGAGCCAATCGGACGCGGTCTTCAATGCATGCGTACGCGCTCTTTGCGTTTCGTTTGGCGAAGGCCTTGGCGTCCGAAGTCACCAACGTGCAATCTGACAACACCGACTTGGCTGAAACGTGTCCCGGTCGAACGCCGTGGTCGGATGATTTCCAAAAGCATCCGCGTCCGTCGGCGGCATAGACGATTTCGTTCAGTGCGGGAAAGTAGATCACGCCGATCACCGAGCGCTGTTCGAATTCGACCGCGACCATCGTTCCGTACAAAGGAACCCCGCAGATAAACGATTTTGTACCATCAATCGGATCGAGCACCCAGCGAAAGCCGCTTTTACCATCGCTCGATCCGAATTCTTCTCCCAGCACGGCGTCGTCGGGAAACCGCCGACCGATTGCCCGTCGCAAAAGTTGTTCAGCGTTGCGGTCGGCGGCCGTTACGGGCGAACGATCGGCCTTTAGGTCGACGTGCAAGTCGCTGCTTTGAAAAAGGGTTAGTGTTGAATCGCCGGCCTGACGAACGATTTCCTGTGCGTACTCAAAACGCACATCCAATTCCCGGTCGTCGGCAGCGGTGGTTTTTGTTTGCGATATCATTTTTCAACAGTCCGCTAGATCATAGGAACTGAACCGGTCTGACGGTATATTGATGCGGCGGATCGTTTTGGCAGTCGTCGTTAGCTTATGACCGGAGGAACGTATGAGCAATCGTGTTGCAGTAATTGCGGCAATTTTCGTGGCTGGATTGTGCGGTGACTTGATGGGTCAATCGGACCAAGCGACCGTCGTCGGCTTGACCGTAGCCATGCCCGATAAGACAAACCAATTTGGACAGTCGATCGTACCAGGAATGCCTTCCGGCGTGCAGGTCTATGTTCGGGTGCTGCAACCTGACCACTACATCATTAAGATCGCAGATGAAGACAAGCCTAATGTGTCGCTGAAGGATTCATCGGGTAAGAAGCTCAAAATGGACACTTCCAACTTTGGGTTCATGTCGAATATCGCGGAGGATCATCATTCGGTGACCATCCCGTTTTCTTCCAGCGACCTGCCGGCCAAAGACGCGACGTCGATTTCAGTCGTGGCCGAAGTCGAATTGGTTTGCGGCAGCGAACCGGCCGAAGAAACCGTTCCGGCAAAGCTGGAGGAGTCTGCTTCGGTCAAATGGGGCGGCATCGACGCCAAGATCACTCAGGTTGGGGACGGATTCGATGAGGGATCTGTCCGGGTTGAGCTTGAAGCTCACCAGTCGTTTGAGACGATTCAATCAGTCACCTTCGTCACAAATGACGGGAAAGAAATCGAAGCGTCCCGGGCAGGTTCTAGTAGCTTCGGTTTTGGAAATCAGGTGACGTGCACCCAGGGCTTTCAATTCAAAGGCGCGGCCGACAACGTCAAATCGGCGAAA
Organism: uncultured Planctomycetaceae bacterium; assembly: GCA_963803365.1. GTDB lineage: Bacteria > Planctomycetota > Planctomycetia > Pirellulales > Pirellulaceae > JANMEB01. Next base: position 218,281 of record CAWDMH010000011.1, on the reverse strand, counting down.
GTCAAGTATTTCAAAAAGTCGGAAACGATCAAAGTACCGCTGAACCTTCAAGCGACCTTGGGACTGGGAGGCTGAGCAGTTTCCGATTGAAGTCAACGCGAATCCCGCAGCGATAAATGGCCCCGCAATATTCAATGTTTCCGCTCGGCGAGTCGGCGTTGCTGCTGCGGGTTTCTGCGGCTTCCGACGCCGAATGCTTCGAGGCTTTGATTCGTTGTCGGAACCGGATCGAGCAATCGACGAGCGACGACTTGATTGAATCGGTACCCGCGATCGATACATTGGCCGTCCACTTCGATCGCCGAAAGACTGATTTTGATCGGGTGCGGGATCGTGTTCTCGAAGCGCTGCACGCTTCGCGCAAGGTTGCGTTTGCTGAACCTGTTTGTCACGAAGTTCCCGTTTGTTATGACGTCGAGTTCGCCTGGGACCTGGCGTCGGTCGCCGAATCGACTCGGCTGTCAATTCAGCAAGTCATCGATTTGCACAGTCGGTCCGAATACAGGGTTCGCATGGTTGGCTTCTCGCCCGGCTTTCCTTATTTGTCGGGACTTGACCCTCTGCTGCATGTGCCTCGTCGATCCGCGCCGCGAACGTCTGTGCCCGCCGGTTCGGTGGCGATCGCTGCCGGCCAGACCGGGATTTACCCGAACGCATCTCCGGGTGGCTGGCAGATTATTGGCCGCACGCCGCTGAAGCTTTTTGACGCGTTTGCAACTCCGCATAGTTTATTCGCCGTCGGTGACCGCGCGCGATTCCAGCCGATTTCGCTTCAACAATTCCGGACCCATTATTCCGAGCCGTGAATCAACTACAGGTTCAACAAGGCGGTTTCTGTGCCACGGTGCAGGACTTGGGTCGTCACGGTTATCAAGCCATCGGGGTTTGCGTTGGGGGCGTGATGGACAGCCTATCCGCCCGACTTGCCAACAACCTAGTCGGAAACGCTGAGACAACGCCGCTCATCGAGATCGCCCTGTATGGAACGGAACTCAGCTTTTCCGAGCCGACGTTGATCGCCATCACCGGCGCAGGATTTGCACCCAGTCGCCGGCGGCGGCCGCGTGCCGTTGAATCGACCGGTGCGCATTCGCGGCGCAAATGAACATTCGCTTTCAACCGAGTCGATCGGGCAATTTTGCCTATCTGTCCAGCGGCGGCGGCCTCGACGTGGAAACCGTCTTGGGCGGCTGCGGCACGCATTTGCAAAGCGGCTTTGGCGGTTTTCAAGGTCGCGCCTTGCGGGCCGGCGACCGAATCGCAATTGGTCCGCCGACCGATTTGGGAAAGCAAATCGAATCGCTTTGCAATTCCCAAACCGTCAACTCTCCTGTTGCGACCGTTCATTGGTCGTCGGCCATTGAGGATGCGGCGACGCACAAAAGACCTCTTCGACTGCGGCTGTTGAAGGGAGTTCATTTTGAATGGCTGACAGAGTCAAGCCAACAAATGTTGTTGAGCGAACGATTTTTCATAACGCCAAAGTGCAGCCGGATTGGCTTTCGCCTCGATGGTCCCCCCTTGCGTTTCGTCCGACGCGAGGAAATTCCCTCCATGCCGACCACTCCCGGAACCGTTCAACTGCCGATTGACGGTAGCCCGATGGTGCTGATGGCGGACGCGGCCCCGACTGGGGGTTACCCGCAAATCGGTTACGTCGTTGCTGCCGACTTGCCCGCGTTGGCTCAAGCCAAGCCGGGCACGGAATTGGAATTCGTTCAAACGAACTTGAACGAAGCGTACGCTGCGTCGGCACGCATCGATCAGGAGCTGCGAAAACTGGCTGTTGGCATTCAACTTAGACTGTGAGTCATGTTGGCGATCGACCTGAATTGCGACTTGGGAGAGGGCGATGGTCCCGCCGGGATCGAACGGGATCGCCAGTTGATGCGCTTCATTTCGTCGGCCAATATCGCGTGTGGCGCACATGCTGGCAGCGAGCGTACGATGCGTGCATGCATCGACGCGGCAATTGAATGCCAAATTTCCATCGGAGCCCACCCCGGATTTGCCGACCCCGAACATTTCGGACGACGCGACTTACAACTGTCGATCGTTCAAATGTGCGCGTCGGTGACCGAACAACTAAAGCGGATCTCTCAAATCGCCGAATCTGCCGGAACGAAATTGGCGCACGTCAAGCTGCACGGAGCGTTGTACCATTTGGCGGCCAAAGATTCGGCTGTCGCGGCGGGATTGTGTTCGGCCATCGCCGCTTTTGACGGTTCGCTGATCTTGTACGGTTTGTCGGGAAGCCAACAGATCCTGGCGGCCAACGCCGTCGGTTTGCGCACATGCAATGAAGTCTTTATCGACCGACACTATCTCAGCGACGGGACACTGGTTTCCCGCTCAGAGGCGGGCGCTGTCGTCGTGGGTGCCGCGAACGCTGCTCGACGATTGTTGCGAATCTTGCAAACCGGCACGGTCGAAGCCATCGATGGATCTGCGGTTCACGTTAACGCCGAAACAGCATGCTTGCATTCAGATCAAGCGGACTCGCTGGAATTTGCCAGATTGGTACACGCTGAGTTGACCGGGCACCATGTCCAGATTCGAGCCCCGCGTCAGGAAACGGATTGAGCACTTGGTGGTGGGCTGATTTGCTGCTTGTCGGGCTGTCCCAGCCCGATGTAACAGTTCACGAGCCGGGGTCTGGCTCATTTTCGGCCCAATTATTTGGTACGAGAATGTTGCATGAGCCGCCGAAAATGTGCCTGACCCCCTGAAAACGTGGGCGGCGCATTGACAACCCGTGGACGCTTACCAGCCCGACAAACATTTGCATTAGATGTAGTCGGCTTTTGTCAAATTAGCCCACTACGAGCACTTTCGTAAGCAAGCTGATTGGGTTAAGGTAGACGTTGTAGGCTCGGGTAGTGGTCTGGTTTGCTGTAGGTCGGGCTGTCCCAGCCGGACAAACCCTAAAGCAAATTAGCCCACAACGCGGATTCGACGAGGATTTTATCGATGTCGATTCGTCTGGAATATCTCGCGAACTTGACGCGACGGCATTTTTTCGGCCGCAGCGCCGCCGGGTTGGGCGGCGCCGTCTTGGCACAATTGTTAGGTCAGAAACCAGCTGTGGCGAGCGGGATTCACGGCCCCGACCTTGCCTCGATTGGCGCCGAGCCTTTTCATCATCCGCCGACGGCCAAGCGGCTGATCTACTTGTTTCAAAGTGGCGGTCCGGCGCAGCAGGAACTTTTCGATTACAAGCCGCTGCTGAATAAGCTTCAGGGTCAGCAACTTCCGGAGAGTGTTCGCGGCCACCAGCGGCTAACCGGGATGTCGAGTCATCAGACTTCGATTCCGATTGCCGGTTCGGTGTTCAAGTTCTCGCAGCACGGCCAAAGTGGAGCATGGCTCAGCGAATTGCTGCCGCACACAGCCGAGATCGCGGACGAAATCTGCATCGTGCGCTCGATGTTCACCGAAGCGATCAATCACGATCCCGCGATCACGTTTTTTCAGACCGGCTCGCAGATCGCGGGGCGTCCCTCGCTGGGCTCGTGGTATTCGTATGGCCTGGGAAATGTATCGCTGGATTTGCCCACGTTTGTGGTGTTAGTCACCTCCGGCCAAGGCGATCAGCCCTTGTACTCGCGGCTTTGGGGAAGTGGATTCCTGGACGCTCGTTATCAAGGCGTTCGTTTTCGCAGCGGCAAGGACCCGGTGTTGTACTTGTCAAATCCCGACGGAATCTGCCAATCCGGCCGGCGGGCGATGTTGAATTCGCTCGCCGAACTGAACCGCGAACAGTTGGCCAGCGAATTGGACCCGGAGATCGAATCGCGGATCGCTCAGTTCGAGTTGGCTTATCGGATGCAAACGAGTGTCCCGGACGTCACGGATTTGTCCGACGAGCCGGAGTCGACGTTCGAGCTATACGGCGAGGACGCGCAAACCGGGGACGTTTGCATCGAACTGCTTGTTGGCACGGCGATTGGCCGAGCGCGGCGTCCCCATGATTCAACTTTATCATCAAGGCTGGGATCAACACGGCGGTTTGCCGGCAGGGATTCGCGGCCAATGTCAAGAAACCGACCAGGCTTCGGCAGCGTTGGTGAAAGACTTGCGCGAACGCGGCATGCTCGACGAAACGCTGGTGATTTGGGGAGGTGAATTCGGCCGGACTTCGTATTGCCAGGGGACCTTGACCGCCAACGATTATGGTCGGGACCACCATCCGCGTTGTTTTTCGATGTGGCTGGCCGGTGGTGGAATCAAAGGCGGCCAGACGTACGGCCAAACGGACGAATACGGATACAACATTGCTGATTCCAGCGGACAACCGATAGCGCCGACTAAGGATAAAATGAATCCAGGTGCAGTGCACGTTCACGACTTGCAAGCGACGGTGCTGTATGCGCTCGGTTTCGATCACGACCGACTGTCGTACCGGTTTCAAGGTCGCGATTATCGCTTGACCGACGTTCACGGGCACGTGATCAAAGATTTGCTGGCCTAAACCGCGGGACGAATCAGGCGCCGGCATCCGTGGCCGGTTTCGTCTACTGCCGCTAGTGCTTTGTCAGGTCTTAGAATTGGGGTTGTGTGCCACTGGCTTCGCCAGTGCGGGTCGGCAATGCACGACGCTCATGTACACTGGCACAGCCAGTGGCACCCCAAAATTAAGGATCGCACAGAAAATAACTTCCCGGTTTTGTCGACCTTCTCCGTAAGCCTCTCCCGTGAGGGCGAGGATTTACGGCGAAGTTATTTTGCGTCCGATCCTAAGTACTGAAAGTGCGCGTAGTCGCGCCGCAGGGTCATGACTCAAATTCAGGTCCGTCATACATCCAATTCCCGGATTCGGCCAGCACTTGTTCGACCAACAACAGAAGGGCGTTTGGGTCGTAGGGCGTTTTTAAGAAGAACTGGCAGCCTGATGCGCGGGCCTTTCGGCCCAATGATTGGTACTAGAATGTCGCATGAGCCGCCGAAAATGTGCCTGACCCCCTAAAAACGTGTGCAACGCATTGGCAACCCGTTAACGCTTACAGCACCGCGAGCAGGTTATATGGTTCGCCAACCAATAGAAGTGCATGTCTGTGCGATCGGGACTAGTGCGCGTACATTGATGAAAGGACGCACGAAAACAGCACGAAAACAGCACGAAAACGCCACTCAAACGATATTGACCGCAATGCCAGTTTTCTGAAACACTACGTCCCAGCAGCCCGTTGAACTAATGAGACGTCATCCTCGCGAAGGCGGGGATCCGGTATTGTGAATATTGAACAAGGATTCGTCATCCCCGCGAAGGCGGGGATCCAGTGTTGCGAGAGTTGATTTCCGCTGGATTCCTACCGTCGCGGCAATGACATTCGGTATGGTTGTTGAGTCGAGTCTTTTTTCAACGAGCAGCTAACGGCATCACGCAGCGCCGAAATTTCCGCACAACGAATGCAACCAAGGTTGTCATGACCACGGAGGGTCAACGATGAAGTGCCAAGCTCCATTAGTGTTTCTGTGCCTCATAGCAGTTTGTGGTTGCTCTTCCAAACCATCCGGCAACTCTGGCGGTGGGGCGACGAACACGGGCGACCCACATTCGTCGAAAGCGGCGACTACCGATCAAATCGCAAATGATTCCAAAGACGCCGTGAGCGGGATCGAACTGGCGATTGATTCGCCCCCGGAACTTGTCTGCCATTGCTTTATCGATCGCCTGCAGCATGGCAATCTGTTGAAGGCAGAAAAGATGCTGACGCAAAAGGCGATGCAATACATCCGAGAGTGCAACTTGGAACTCTCAGCGCCTGGCGGACCCGATGCGACGTATCGCTATCTAACGCCCGAATACGCCACGTCGCAACAAAAGGTGGCCTTTGTGCCGTGCGTTGTCGTCGAAAACGGTGACACCCAAGAATTCTCGTTGATGCTTAAGCGTGGCGAGTTCGGCTGGAAGATTGCTGGGATGCTCATGCAAATGGATAAGTCCAAAGACCTATTTAGCTTTGAAAACCCTAATGACGTGGCCCGCATCAAAGCGATGATCGGCAGCGACGATGGGACTCATCCTGCCAATCAGCCGGTCGAACACCTCGCGCAGAACGAAAGTGAAAACGCCATTCATTGAAAATCGGCCGACGGCAGCATCCAATCGCGATTCTTCTTCCAACTTGGCGATTGCCTTCCTCGCGTTCCATATTTGAATTTTAATGCCCGGATCGGCGACTGACCCCGTTAGCGTTCACGTTAGCGTTCACGGGTTGCCAATGCGTCGCCCGCGTTTTAAGGGGTCAGAAACATTTTCGGCGGTGCATGCGAAATTCGAGTACCAACAATTCGGCCGAAAATGAGCCAGACCCCGGCTTGTGAATGGTTACACTGACCCCTTCAGCCGCCACGCATCACCCGCTATAAAGCGATTGCCGAATTCTTGTGTCTAAGCCCGTTGATCAAGGATCGCGTGATGGATTAACCGGGTGATCTCATCGAAAGTCAATTCCGATGCGGACGTCATTGTTTGCGGTCTGGCAACCGTCGACATCTTGACGTGGCCGTCGCCGTTGAACCAGCCGATCGGCGCTGGCGTGTTGCGCAAGGTCCAACAGATCGACCTGGCGACTGGCGGGTGTGTTTCAAACGCGGGAGTGACGTTGGCTCGTCTGGGAATCTCCACGGCGGCGGTGACCTGCGTCGGCGATGATGTTTGGGGGCGATTTCTCCGCGAGAAGTTGGAAAGCGCGTCGATCGACTGTCACGGCTTAATCGTCGTTGAGGGCGGGACAACTTCAGTATCGAACGTGCTCGTGGGAGATGACTCACAACGGAGCTTCCTGTTTTCAGCGGGTGTGGCGGCGCAACTTCCGACCGAGCGAATCGCCGCGACGTTGACCGAGTTTCCAAATGCCCGGTGGCTGTTGTTCGGCTATTATTCGTTGTTTGAAGAGACCGATCGCGGATTGCGCAGACTTGTTTATTGCGGCGCGGCGTATGAAGTTGAGGGTTGCGTTGGATACGGCTGGCAGCGGTGGAGGCTTGGACCCTTTGGCGGATCTGCTGCCATTGGTCGACCTTTACTTGCCCAACTCTGACGAAGCTCGTCATCAAACCGGTTGTGTCGACCCCGAGTCCATGATCGCTCGATATCGCGAGTTGGCGCACGCCGGGACGGTCGGTGTGAAGTTGGGCGACTGCGGTTCGGTGGTGAGCTTTAGCCCTGGGGAGTACGTTCGCGTACCGGCGATTTGTCCGCCGTTGCCGATCGTCGATTCGACGGGTGCCGGAGATGCTTTCGTTGCTGGATTCATCGCGGCTCTTGTGCGGGGCTTACCCAACGAGCAAGCGGTCAAGGTCGCCGCGGCGGCAGGGTCCTGGAGCGTCACGGCGCTCGGCGAGCCAAGGCGCGAGAAACTGGCAGGAAACTTGTCAGTTAGCAGGCGTGTCGCCGGGAGTTACCAAGTAATGGAACCGGCGTTTCCAGACCGGGAACGGTCACATTGGATCACCATTGACGGGCAGCGAATGCACTACGTCGACACAGGTGTTGGCGTGAATGCCGGCGAGGTGGGTGCTGGCGATGCGGTCAGCGGCGCGGCGGGACCGGAAACTTGGTTGATGGTGCACGGCAACCCGACCTGGTCGTTCTACTATCGGCGGGTGATTCAAGACTTCGGCCATCGGTTTCGCTGTCTGGCGGTCGATCACGTGGGTTGTGGGCTCAGCGACAAACCGCAGCGGTACGAGTATCGCTTGAACCGGCACATTGCCAATTTGAGCGAACTAATTCGGCGACTCGATTTGCGACAAATCACTTTGTTCGTCCATGATTGGGGCGGGCCGATCGGCTTGGGCGCGGCGTTGGAGACTCCCGATCGAATCGCGCAGGCTCGTCCTGTTGAACACCGGTTGCTTTCCGCCCCCATATGTCCCCTGGCGGATTCTGGCTTGTCGCACTCCGATTGTTGGTTCGATTTTGATTCGCGGATTCAATGCGTTTTGTCGGGCCGCGGCAAACCAGGCAACAGTCCAAGTTGGCGGGTTGAGCTCCGAAGCGCGAGAGGGTCTGCTGCGACCGTATAACAACTGGAGAAATCGAGTTGCCGTCCACCGTTTTGTGCAAGATATTCCTTTGTCCAAAAAGAGCGCAACGTGGAAGCGATTGGAAGAAATCGAGCGGCGAGTCCCCGAGTTCGATTCGCGACCCGCGTTGATCGTGTGGGGCATGAACGATTGGTGTTTTCGCCCAGAATGTTTGCAGCGAATCCAGATGTTGCTGCCGTCGGCCGAATCGATCGAACTTGCCGAGGCTGGGCATTACGTGCTGGAAGACGCTCCGGACGACGTCATCGGCGCCATTGAATCGTTTGTCCAGCGGCATCCGTTGGAAGTTAAAAAGAATTGAACCAACCTAACAAGTCGAGTTTCGGCGACGGCGCCCTGTCGATCTCTTCCTGCGCCGCTTTGGCGTGTCTGTTGGAAGTCACGGTGCCAAAACCTGGCAACGTCCATCGCGGCGCCGACTTCGAGTCGACTTCCTTCGAGGATTTCGTTATCAGCGCCAGGTCTTCGCCGAAGTCCTGCGAAACGCCGATTCGCTGCCCGTCGGCCGATTGATATGGGATTCGGTTGAGCGGACGCGGGTGTGGGTCGGGACGAACACGAACCTGGGATTGATCTTGTTGTTATCGCCTTTGGCCAAAGCGTGCGCGGACGATCCAAAAGGCCCCTTGGAAAAAGCCGCGGTTGCGACCTGCCTTCAACAGCTTACTCGGCAAGACGCTGCGGACGTTTATCAAGCGATTCGAATGGCGTCACCCGGCGGTTTGGGCTCGGCCGATCGGTACGATGTGCACGGCGATCCGCCGGAGGACTTGTTGGTCGCAATGCAAGAGGCGTCCGATCGCGATTTGATTGCCGCGCAATACGTTCGCAGTTTTGTCGATGTGTTTGATTTTGTCGCGCCGGCCATTTGCGAGTCGTTGCAGCGCGGCTGGTCGCTCACGGAGAGTGTGATTCACACCCATGTGCAGACGATGGCTCGGTACCCGGATAGTCTTATCGCCCGAAAATGCGGAGCCGAAACCGCTTGCAAAGCAGCGGCCCTGGCGGCAGAAGTCCTGCGACATCCGGCGCCGTCGAGCCCGGAATACCTGCGCGGCTTGTCGACATTGGATTTTTGGCTGCGCAGCGACGGCCATCGTCGCAACCCAGGCACGACTGCCGACATGATCGGAGCGGGCTTGTTCGTCTGTCTGGCCAATCAATGGCTGCCGCTACCGACATCGCGAGATCGCTCGCACTGAATCGCTTTGGGTATTTCCCGCCATCGACCCCAAGGCTTCGCGACTCTTTCTGCTAAAGACTCAAGTTCTGCATTCGTTTGAAACTTCTCTATTAGCAGCCCGTTGAGAAAGGATTCGTCATCCCCGCGAAGGCGGGGATCCAATAATGCGAGCGTTAATCTTCGCCGGATTCCTGCCGTCGCGCGAATGACATTCGGTATGGTTGTTGAGAGGAATCGTTTTTCAATGAGCTGCTAGGCTGCGTAGCCGATCACCATGAGGCGTTATCCGCGATGACCGTAACGCTTCCATTGCTTCCTCGTTTTTCCCGTGATAGTCTGCCGTATTAGTCGTTCCGGCAATGAATCATCCGTGCTCGTGCTCGTAATCGAAAGAAGGGGGCAGCCATGACCGATGCAATCTTCGATCACGATCGGCTGGATGTTTACGGTCTTGCAATCCAGTACACCGCCCAATCATTTTCGGTCGCCAAGGAACTTAGCGGCCTCCATCGTCATGCTCGCGACCAGTGGTTGCGAGCAGCTCAATCGATTCCGCTGAATATTGCCGAGGGCAACGGCAAACGCAGTCCGAAGGATCGCGCACGATACTTCGAAATTGCACGCGGCTCGGCATTCGAGTGTGCCGCGATTCAGGACGTGCTGACAGCGTCGGCCGGTCTAAATGACGACTCGAATCGCGAGATGAAGGCGACGCTCAAGCGAATCGTCTCGATGCTCACGCGATTAGTCATGAAAGCCGATACTGTTTCAGAAACGCTGGCGGAGTATGATATGCCGGTCGATTACGAGCACGAGCACCGCTTCGCTGAGCACGAGCACGAAACCGAAGCCAGAACCAATAAGCCTTTGACATCGCGGCCAATGGATGGAGAGTGTAAGGGGCTGGGTTGTGTGGCCGAAGGGATGGAGGGTGAATCGCCGAGAGATTGAGCCGATGTTCAAGGGCTTTGTTCATGAGGCCCGGATGCCCGATATGGGTGTTGGACTTTCGGCTTGGCGAGTTTGCCGGGTGGGTCAATAGCCGGAACTTGTCGAAACGACTGTCTTGTGGGGCTTTGCCGGTCAGTTGCAGGTCGTCGTGCATCTGCTGATAGCGCGGACCATGCAAGTACTTGGAGTGAGTCGGTTTGTGGTAACTGGGCATCGTGCAAGCTCCTGGAGATGAAAAAGCCATCGTCGACCGCACACGCTGTGCGGCGCACCAGGCATCCAGGATGCGCGAATTGTTTGATTCACCCAATCACTCTCCACTATAATGTCCTCACCCTCTCGCCGCCCCAGCGGCTTACTTGAACAAAAAAATGCACACGAGTCGCGAAGTCGGGCGTTTTGACAATGGAGAATCTCTCGTCGCGACCGGGTGATTTTAGACATCGCTGCTTTCACTGGTCGAACACGCGAGGCCGAATGATGCAGTCCTTACTTGGCCCAACAGCGATTGAGTTGCAGGCCGCGCCGTTAGTGGTCGCCCAGATTCGGAGAGGTGACCCAGGCCATCGAAACGCCGCTGGTAGCGCTCGTTTTGCATTTCCCTGAGCAACGCATCAAACTAGAATGGAGTGAGTTCAAGGAACCTTAAAATGAAACTGACCGCCGTCTTCATGCCCGTTCCAGAGGGATACATTGCGTTCGTCGAGGAACTTCCGGCAGCCAATACGCAAGGATCGACGCTTGACGAAACCAGGGAAAACCTCAAAGAGGCTGTCCAAATGGTATTGGACGCCAACCGAGAACTTGCGGCGAAGTCCGTTGCTGGTAAGGACGTCACCAGAGAACCGTTCGATCTGACGGCGCAATGAAGCGACGCGAACTCATTCGGCACCTGGAATCTCACGGTTGCGAATTGCTCCGCGAAGGTAGAAAGCATAGCCTATACTTCAATCCAAGCAATAATCAAACGTCCGCAGTGCCGCGCCATCGAGAAATCAATGAATTCCTCGTGCGCAAGATCTGCCGAGACTTGGGCATACCAGCACCGTAAGTTGGCGAAACAATAAGCCGTCGGCGCAGTCGGTTTCAAATGGCAAATCAACTCCTCCGGCCCCGTGATCTTTGTCGTTCGCCGACTTACGTGAGTTCGACCGTTTTCGCCTGATAATCGATGTCCAAGCGGTGGCCTTCCAATAGCATCGTTCCCAGCAGCGGATATACAAATAGGGCTGTGCTCGATTGAATTCGCATAGCCATTTGGGACGATCGTTACGGATGGTCCTTCTTTTCGGCAACAAAGCTCAACGCACGATCCATCCGAGTTGCCGGCACAACCTGACCGACGGTACAATCTTGCATCCACAACACGGATAAATCGCAATTCGTTATCCGGCTTGAGTGAAAGACCAGAAAAGGGGACGCAGCTCTTTTTTGCGATTTAGCCCCCTTTTAGGAGTACAAGCACATTGTCAACGTGACAATGCGATCCAAGATAGGGCAGACTTGCCGTGACGCAGGTTTTGCGCCTCCAATTATTTGTTCGCCGCCCGAAATCCCCGGGGGATAATGATGACAGATCCAATCACACAGCAAATCCGAGATGCCCGCCAATCACCTTGCGGCCAAGTTCAATAACGACCTCGATCAGATCGTGGACGATTTACAGCGTCAACAACGGGAATCGGGTCGCCACTACGTCGACCGCTCCAAACAGGCGACGAACCTCTACATGCAAGCGGCGCGAGTCGCCCGGTAATGCGCCATGTGGATGCCAACGCCACCGGACGGCTCGCACGCCACCGGACGGCTCGCGCCGTTCCGCTACTTTTTCAGGCGGACGCGAGACTCTTTGCACAACGAGGTGACAGTGCGCCCGAAGAACCAGCCAGACGCCGTCCACCATTAGTATTCAGCAGGGACTTCATGGCCCTGGGGTGTTGCCAGACCGCGCCAAAGGTCCAGCGCAATGGTCTGGGCAATAAACCGAACGGATCCATCCGCCAATGCGACATTGACGCCACCAGGGTGTTTGCTGCGCGGCCCGCCACCCATAACCGGTAAATCGTTTCGCCGGGTCCGGATTGAAACTGTGGCCCACGCAGTCTGGCGTCGGGCTATTGGGCCCGTAGTAGTGGTTGTACAGGGTACACCGGAATTCGCCGTCAACCCACATGAAACCACGCCGGTTCGTGACGTTCCATAGCGAGGCGCCCGTTGCGAGTGCATCGGTCAATGGCGCTGTCCCCACGTAACGATAGACGGTTCCCGGCGATTGTTGTACGAACATTGGGTTCGAAGTACTCTCGTTTCCGGTTCCCAGCGTGCTTTCGGAGAACACAACGGTATTGCTCAGACCGTCGACAAAATCGCGGGGGCGGACTTTCGAGTTAATGTAGAATGTTCCGTCCGCCCCTTCGTCGGCAAACGGTGTCCCTCCACCGGCACCGGTCCCAGCGCATCCTGCGTAATTGGTCGGGGCCAGAACTCCGGCTCCGAAGCCTTCCGATACCGGCTTGGCGACATCACTGGGACATAAGAATAACGGAATCTCTGTTGTCGCCGCCGTGACATTATGTGGGTCGATTGTGAAACCAGGCGGCGCAAACAGCGGGATATTGAAGTCGATGGTGTCGTGCACGTTGGTCTGTTCCATATACGGAGTCAAATGTGCCAGAACCGACCAACGAAAAAAGTTGTACGGATAAGTGGGGTTCGACGGATAGGGCTTTGAATCCGCACCGACTGGAAATCGTTGAAAGCTGCTCTCGAAATTCTGGGCCGCAATCGCCAATTGTCGAATGTTGTTTAAACAACCGGTTCGCCGAGCCGATTCGCGAACCGCTTGAACCGCGGGCAACAGCAACCCAATCAAGATGCCGATAATCGCGATCACGACCAGCAACTCGATCAGCGTGAATCCGATGCGGTTTTTTCGGTGCTGCGCGTCCATCGTGTCACCATCTCAATCAGTGAAAGGGAATCCAGCGGACATAAACTCTCGCAATGTTGGATCCCCGCCCTTCGCGGGGATGACGAGACGTATTTCAACGGCCCATTAACGATTCACGCACTCATTATCTAGCGCCGCCGACGAAACAGCAATCCACACACCAAGGCGGACAGCACGATGCCAGCAGTGGGTTCGGGTACCGACGAAACCAGCAACATCTGTCCTGGGATGGTCATGCCGCCGGCGAACAAACCGAGCGGCGTTCCCGACTTGGAAAAGCGATACACGCCACCAGCACCCGTCAACGCGATCAGCAGTTCACTACTGTTGTTTGGATTGACGATGATATGTGACGGAAACGACGTCGTTCCTGTCGAAAAGCTGTCGATCAGATTTCCACTGGAGTCAAACCGAGAGATGTCTCCGGTGAACAGACTCGCAACCCACAAATCACTGCCTTCAAACAACAAGCCGGAGTGCGCGGGCAAACCGCTTGCAAACGTATTCAAGTAAGTTCCCGACATGCCGTCAAAAACCTGGATATCTCCGGAATTGAAACTGCCGACGTACAGATCGCCGTTCGGACCGAATGCAAACGACGAGGTACCGGCAATTCCCGGACCGCCGTTGGTAAACGGCGTTACCGAGCCGCTGGTGACGATGTCGACCGAACTGCCAAAGAAATCGGCGACGAACAGATTGCTGCCGTGAAATCGGATGTCCGCGGGACCCGAGCCGGTCGAGCCATAAACGCCCAAAAACGATCCGGTGTTCGCGTTGAACCGCAAGATCTGATCGGTGTTTTGATTGGCCACTAACAGGTCGCCATTGACGTCCAATCGCAATCCAACCGGGCCACTCAGGCCGCCCGAACCAGCCGCAATAAAAGGACCGCTGCCGATCAGCGCCCCAGTAGTTTGGTTAAAGCGAAACACCGCGTTGCCTCCGTAGTCCGAAACCAGCAGGTCGGCAAGTAGCGACCCGCACATCAGAACGGAAACGGTGGCGGCGAACGCAAATCGGAGAATAAGCTTGGTCAAATTCATGTGGGGTTCCCAAGACAAAGAGAAATCAACTGAAAGGACGGCGAAAGAGCGATTCATCAAATTACGCTGTTTGGGCGGCAATCTCAAGCTTTGGTGACCGAAGTACCGCAAATTCTTTCGGAAAAAAATCGCATTTCGATTTTGCCGACCAGTGAATCGTTCGGCACTCAACAGTTATGTGACGCGGAACACGGGCAACCATTCTTCTATTTCGGAGTTGTGACGGCCGCGATTCAATCTCATGCGATTCTCATCCGGACCATTTACAATGGAAGCTAGGACTGTTTTTGTTGCTGTCAAGCAAGGTCGAGTATGCGAGTTCTGGTGGTCGAAGACTATCCGCCGATCCGGGAATCGGTCTCACAAGGGCTGCGAGAAGCCGGTTTCGCGGTGGACGAGGCGGCCAGCGGAGAAGACGGTTTGTGGTTGGCCCAATCGAACGACTATGACGTTGCCGTCCTCGATTGGATGTTGCCGTTGGTCGACGGGCTCACCATTTTACGAGCGATCCGACAGCGCGGAGCGCGCACCGGGATTCTGATGCTCTCGGCCCGCAGTGAAATCGAAGATCGCGTCGCCGGATTGAATGAAGGGGCAGACGACTACCTCGTGAAGCCGTTCGCGTTTGCCGAATTGTTGGCGCGAGTTCAGTCGCTGGTGCGCCGACGTTATGACGTGCCTGACTCGATCATACAAATCGGCGACTTGGAAATCGACACGTGCGCGAAAGTCGGTCCGTAGAGAATCGAAGCGGATCGAGCTGACCGCTCGCGAGTACTCGTTATTGGAGTACCTGGCAGTCCGAGCCGGCCAGGTCGTGTCGCGAACCGACATCTGGGAACATCTGTATGAGTTTGAGGACGAATCGCAGAGCAACGTTGTGGACGTTTACATCGGCTATTTGCGAAAAAAGATTGAGGACGATCGCTTGCCAAAACTGATTCACACCCGGCGCGGTTTGGGTTACTTGTTGGCCGAGGAGGCGACGTGAACTCGCTGAATCGCAGAATCGTGTTCGCCGTCGGGTTGGTTGTCTTGACGCTTTCCGTGATTTCGGGGATCGCCTTATACACGGCGGTCCGCCACGCCTTGGTGAAAGAGTTTGATGACTCGCTGACGCATATTGCGATTTCGCTGGAGGCCATGATCGAAACCAACGGGCGATCGATCGAAACGGAAATGGCCGAGAAAGAATTTCCTCTATTCTCTCGAGTCAGCCGGCCGGATTACTATCAAGTCTATGACGCAGACGGCACTTCGTTGGAAAAGTCGGCTCGCATGGGTCCGCATTCGCTGTCGTATGATCGGCGCCTGACCCAGTCGGGAACTTGCCGAAGTGTAGTGCTGCCGGATGGCCGACGCGGACGGGTAGTCTCGGTTGAGTTTTCCCCGCTTGTCGACCCGGAAGCGGTCGTGGCGTCCGCCGAGCCTGGCATTTCGACGCCGCTAAGTTTGGTCGTCGGCCGGGACACGTTGGATCTGGACCGCACACTAAGCCACATCGGCTGGCTGATCGTTTGGATTACCATGGTCGCCATCGCAGCGGGTCTGTTGTCCGCGTCCTGGGCCGCACGTATCGGCCTGGCACCCTTGAATTCGACGGCAAAGGCTATTTCGAAGGTTGACGGATCGAACCTTACCACCGCGATTGTGATACCAAACGCCCCGGCGGAAATCGCGCCGATTGTCGATCAACTGAACCGACTCTTGATCCGAATCGACGGCTTGATTCACCGCGAGCGAGAATTCTCTGCCAACATCGCCCACGAACTTCGCACGCCGTTATCCGGATTGCGCTCCGCGATCGAAGTTGCTCTCCGGCGCAACTGAGCTGCCCCCGAATATCAAGCGGTCCTCAGCAAGTGTCAAACAATTTGCCTGCAAACGCAAAGGACCATCGACAACCTGGCGACCGCCGCACGGCTCGACGGCGACCGGGCGACCATCCGTCGCGAACCGGTTCAACTGCTCCAGTTGATCGAACAAGTTCGATCCGAATTCGAGTTGGATATCGCGGGACGGGGACTTGATTTTCAACTGGAAACCGATGACGAAGGTACGATCATGTCGGATCGCGAGAAGCTACTCATCGTCCTGCGAAATCTGTTCGACAATTCGATCGCGTACGCTCCCCAAAGCTCGATGGTGGATGCAAAAATCAGATATTCGCAGGCCAGCTGTTCGATTCAAATCACCAATCAAACGATGGACTTGCAATCAAACGACCTGCCCAAGCTATTCGATCGATTTTGTGCAAAGATACCATGCGTTCCGAAACGGGCCGACATAGTGGCTTGGGACTTTCGATTTGCCAATCGTTGATAAAGCTGTTGGGTGGAAACATCGCCGCCACGTTGAGCCCCGACCATAGAATCTCGATCACCGTCGAGCTGCCCTGCTCACCGACCGCGGCCGCCCAGGCTCGCCAAGTCAGCCAGGCCGAACCACAGCCACACTGACAAATGTGTGCACAAATGTTTATTGAAGCGGAGCGGCGCGAGCCGCCCGGTAATTCGCCGTGTGGATGCCAATGCAACCGGACGGCTCGCGCCGTTCCGCTACATGCTGTTAGGATCGGACGCAAAATAACTTCGCCGTAAATCCTCGCCCTCACGGGAGAGGCTTAGGGAGAGGGTCGACAAAACCCGGAAGTTATTTTGCGTGCGATCCGTAGAGCGAAGTATCATTTCGTGCGATCCTTACTTGATTCTCATCGTCGTCTAATGCTTGAGCCGCTACAATGTTCGTCTCCCTAGCCGAAGAGTTTGAATTCGACAAGGAAAACAGTTTCTAACAATCAGTAAAAAATAGGTGCGAAATGAAAACGATGATTCAATGCCTGCTGGTGATCCTTGCGGTCGCCGGAACGATTGCAATCAACACAGCCCAAGCGCAGGAAAATGAGAAAAAGGTGGGTATCGATCAGGTCCCCGCAAGCGTTCGAAAGGCAATCAAAAAGACGGTGGCCGACGGTAAACTCATCGACATTGGCGAAATCACTGCGAATGGCAAAAAGACTTACGAAATCGAAATGCATCGCGACGGACAAGAGATCGACGTGACATTTGACGCCAACGGAAAAGTGATCGGTAAAAGTCTCGAAGGCAAAGTTTCCGAACAACGCCAAAACAACAGCGATGATGAACGTGCATCGCCCAAGAAAATGAAAAGCCGAGAGGAACGCGAAGAGGAGGAAGGTGACGAGGGCGACGAACACGAAAAGGCCGACCGTGACGACGAGCACTCTCAAAAGAAAATGAAGGGCCGAGAGGAGCGCGAAGAGGAAGAAGGCGACGAGGGCGACGAGCACGAAAAGGCCGACCAGGACAGCGAGCACTCTCAAAAGAAAATGAAAGATCGAGAGGAGAGCGAAGAGGAGGAAGGCGACGAGGCGACGAAAAGGCCGACCGTGACAACGAGCACTCTCAAAAGAAAATGAAAGGCCAAGAGGAGAGCGAAGAGGAGGAAGGTGACGAGGACGGCGAGCACGAAAAGGCCGACCGCGACGACAATTCAAACGCCACTACAAAACGGCGTAGCCAGGACGGGGACGACGAAGCAAAAGAAAAGTCGAACAGCAATAATGACGACGGCGGCGATTTTCAAAACAGTTTTGACTTGGAGCATCGCGAACTGTCGACGACCGGCCAAAACCGGTTTTTTATTCTGGAACCCGGTTACCAATTGGTGTTGGGGGGCAAGGACGGCGATCGCGATGCCCGATTGGAAATCACGGTTTTAGATGAAACGAGAGAAGTCGGAGGAATCGATACGCGAGTCGTTGAAGAACGCGAGTCGGTTGACGGTGAACTTACGGAAGTTTCACGAAACTTCTATGCGATTTGCAAATCGACCGGAAGCGTGTTTTACTTTGGCGAAGACGTCGACGTCTATCGGAACGGGGAGGTTGTCGCGCACGAAGGCGCCTGGCAGCACGGCCGGAAGGGCGCGCATGCGGGAATGATGATGCCCGGAGAATGCGTGCTGGGCGCGGCGTTCTATCAAGAATTCGCTCCCAAGCAAGCGATGGACCGGGCTCGCATTGTCGGCGTAGATTCGACAATCAAAACGCCCTCCGGAGAATACTCCAAGTGCCTCAAAGTCTGGGAAGACAATCCGCTGGAGGGCGATTCGGAAACCAAGACGTACGCGCCTGGAATCGGCCTCGTCCAGGACGAAAACCTGCTATTGGTGCAATTCGGATACATCAAGCAGTCGCGTCGCGCCCGCCAACGCTAGCAGCCCGTTGAAAACGACTCGCCTCAACAACCATCATGTCATTCCCGCGAAGGCGGGAATCCAGCGGGAATGAACTCTTGCAATGCTGGATCCCCGCCTTCGCGGGGATGACGCATCGGCGCGGGGATGACGCGCATCGCGCGCGGGGATGACGCTCGCGCGGGGATGACGCGCTGGCGCGGGGATGACCGCGCACTGGCGCGGGGATGACGCGCGTTCGCGGGGATCACGAGACCTTTTTCAACGGTCAGCTAGACTTGCAGCACGCCGGTACGAAATGGTTCGTCCTCGGCGTGGCGGGTGACGATTTCCAGCGAGCGAATCAGCGTCTCGCGTGTGTCGGCCGGGTTGATAATTCCGTCGACCCACAATCGCGCCGCGGCGTAGCGGATATCGGTCGAGTTCTCATAGGCCGTAGATACTTGTTCGCGGAGCGCTTCCAGTTCCTCCGCGTCGGGCTTTTGGCCGGCCCGCTTCATCGCCGCAATGTTGATATCCAATAGTGTCGTCGCCGCTTGTCGCGAACCCATCACCGCGTAACGGGCATTGGGCCAAGCGAATATCAACCTCGGATCGAACGCCTTTCCACACATCGCGTAGTTGCCGGCGCCGTAACTGCCGCCGGTGATCACGGTGATCTTGGGGACGCGGCTGTTGGAGATGACGTTGACCACCTTGGCTCCGGCCCGGATGATGCCGGCTTGTTCGCTGTCGCGGCCGACCATGAACCCCATCACATCTTGTAAAAAGACGATCGGCGACCAGGTTTGATTGCAGTCCATGATGAACCGCGCCTCCTTGTCGGCGCTGTCATGGTAAATCACGCCGCCGAATTGCATCCCCTCCTTGGGGGTCATCACGGTGGTTCTTTGATTGGCGACCAGGCCGACTTGATGCCCCCCGATCTTGGCGTAACCACAAACAATCGTTTGACCGTATTCCGCCTTGTACTCGTTGAACGAATCCGGATCGACCAGAAAACGAATCAAATCCCGGACTTCATACCTTTGTTGAGGATCGATGGGTACGACATTGTAGATGTCGATGGGATCGACGTCCGGTTCGCTCCAAGAGCTTTGGCGAAACCGGCTGCAGCGGCAATCTTCGGGAAGCAGGCCCACTAGCGATCGAACTCGTTTGATTGCAGCGGCGTCGTCGGGTTCGTGAAAATCGATTGTACCGCTGATACTGGCGTGCATCTGGGCGCCGCCGAGTTCCTCGCTGGAGGCTTCCTGTCCGATGGCGCTCTTCACCAAAGCCGGACCGGCTAGATACAAGTCCCGACCCTTCGGTCATAACCAACTTGTCACACAGTACCGGCAGGTAGCCCCCGCCGGCGACGCAACTGCCCATGATCGCCGCGACTTGCGGGATACCCAGAGCGGAAATGACTGCGTTGTTGCGAAAAATCCGTCCAAAATCATCTTCGTCAGGAAAGATCTCGTCCTGCAGCGGCAAAAAGACACCGGCCGAGTCAACTAGGTAAATGAGTGGCAGTCGATTTTGCATTGCGATCCGCTGGGAACGCAGCACTTTCTTGCACGTCATGGGGAAGAAGGCGCCGGCCTTGATGGTGGCGTCGTTGGCGATGATCATCACGTGCCGGCCAGCGACCTTGCCGATTCCGCACACCACGCTGGCCGACGGAGATCCGCCCCACTCCTGGTACATCCCGAGGCCGGCCCACAACCCGATTTCGAGCCAATGCGAATCGGCGTCGAACAATCGAACGATCCGCTCGCGAGCCGTGAGTCGTCCCTTTTTGTGCTGCCGCTCGATGGCCTTGACGCCGCCTCCCATTTCGATCTCGGAGGCCTGCGAAGAAAACTGATCGACGATGGATTGCCAATTCATGCGTGGTTGAGTGCTTGAGATTCGAATGAACCTCCGTCGATCATTGCTCTTGCTTTTCGTTCTTTGGCATCAGCACCCAATCGATGTCGTCGGCAAAGTCGTGCTTGAGCCAAAGTTTGGCGACGTCCACGACGTGCTCGTCGAAATTCGTCTTCAAATCCTCAAAGCGACGGATGTTTCGGGCCTTTGCATATCGCATGTACAACATCCCGGTCTTTAGTTCGCGATGCTTATTGGGCTCGGGAATCGTCCCGTTGACGATCACCGACGATAAACGCGAATAGACGCAACTAGCCATGAAAAGTTCGGTGGCGATATCCCCCAGACTGCGCCTGAATGAATTGCCGATTAAGGATCCCCTCGCGATGTTTGAACAGTGCGAACTCGCAATTCCACGCAAACCGGGCGATCTGTTTGGCGATCACGCGCGAATAATACTCGCAGGTGATCGTGTTTGCACGGAATGCTGGGCATGCCACGCCACAGCTTGTAGACCTGCCACGGGGCTTTTTGAATTTGCTCCATGTCCTTGCCCAGATGGCGCAAGCCAACCGCTGCGATAAAACACCGCAACACGTCGTTGGCTCCTTCGCCGATCTGATTCAGTCGAGCGTCGCGCATCATCCGCTCGAATGGCTGATCGGTGAAAAATCCTTTGCCCCCCCAGATCTGCAGGCAGTCGTTGACGATTCGCCACAATTGATCGCTGGCAAAGACCTTCAGCATCGCGGTCTCGATCATGTAATCTTCGGCGCCGCTATCGATCAGGGCGGCGGTATGCAACGTGGCGCTTCTCCATGGCGTAGGTGTCCGCCGCCGCCTCGGCGATCTTGCCGCGGACCAAGTCGAACTCTCCCATCGTCTGGCCGAATTGTCGCGCGATGGTTCTGGCGCGGGAGATCATCCGCTCGACGCAGTATTTCGCCGCCCCGGTGCAACTGTGCGCCGAACGTCGTGCGGCCAAAGTCCAACACCGTCAAGGCGACCCGCAAACCTCTGCCGATGGGGCCCAAGATGTTCTCGCGTGGGCACGAACATGTTGGTGAATTTAATCGGCCCGTGGCCGTCCCGCGAATACCCACTTTCTCCATGTCGTGCGTCGAGGACCTCGAAGCCCGGCATATCGGGCGTCACCAAGAACGCGGTGATCTTCCCGTCCGGGTCGGTTCGACGTCGGGTGTGCGTGCCATCACGGTCAGCACGCTGGCGATACCGCCGTTGGTGATCCACCGTTTTTCGCCGTTGAGAATATAGCCTCGCCATCGGGGCTCGGTTCCGCTGCGGGTCCGGACGTTGGCCCGCGTCCGATCCGGCGTTGGGTTCGGTGAATGCAAAAGCGGCCATCGCTCGACCCTCGGCCAAGGGCACCATCCAGCGCTCTCGTTGCTTCGGATGCCAAACAATTCCAAAGCACGTAAACCGATCGAGTGATGCGCATTGACAAAAACCGCCGTCGAACCACAATGCCCACCGATCACTTCCATGATTCGGCAATACGCCAACTGCGACATCCCTCGTCCACCGAGTTTCCTAGCGATCGTGAACCCCAGGACGCCAAGTCCCCCCAGTCCCGCCGGCACGACCTTATCAGGAATGTTCGCCTCGCGGTCGATTTGATCCGGATCGATGTGCGGAGACAGAATTCCTTGACCTCCTCCACCGCTTGATCGGTAATCGCCCGGGCCTGTGCGTCAGCTCGGGAAATGGAATCATCGATTGGCGCGGAATGGCCAAAGAATAACTCCTTGGCAAAACCCTCTTTTTCCGGCCCCGAGAACAGAATCTCCTCAGCCTGTTCGATCTGTTTCTTTTGGAGTTCTGTCAACGTTGACGACATAAAATCAAACCCTCGTTGGCGTGCAAGCCGTTTCGCGATATAAGTTAATTGACACTTTGGGCGAGATCGATCCCGCTAACAATCCGACGCCAGCGATTGGCTAGAATTCTATTGCCGGTTGGTGACCGGCGGTCCTGGAGTGCCCAATGGGGTCGCACGGAAACCGAATGAAGTGCCCAACATTATGCCCAAATGGGCTCAAAACGCAACCGATTCAATCACGTTGAACCGATTCCGACTTCTAACCGCAAAAGTTCAAGATGCAAAACATGTCCGACGCATTTATTATAGCCGGAGCCCGCACGCCAATCGGAGCTTTCTTGGGTGCCTACCAAGGCTTGACCGCCACGGACTTGGGCGGAATCGCAGTCGCCGAAGCCATTCGACGTTCTCGTTTGACTTCGGCCGAAATCGATGAAGTCATCATGGGCAACGTTATCTCCGCCGGACTCGGTCAAGCGCCGGCGCGCAAGCGGCTTTGAAAGCTGGATTGCCCGACGATCGCGGCCGTCACCGTCAACAAAGTCTGCGGATCCGGACTGAAAGCCGTGATGATGGCCAGCCAAGCAATCCGCTGCGGCGATGCTCACGCCATTGTGGCTGGCGGCATGGAGAATATGTCCCAGGCACCTCATGTCGTTCATGGCTTGCGTGGCGGCGTTAAAATGGGGGAGATCAAAATGCAGGACGCGATGATTCTCGATGGACTTACTTGCAGTTTTGAAGGTTGCCACATGGGCTGTCACGCCGAACACATTGCCGACAAGTACCACGTCAGCCGCGCCGCACAAGACTCTTTCGCTTTGGCCAGCCAACAACGCGCGGCCGCTGCGATCGCTCAAGGGATCTTCAAAGAGGAAATCGTTCCGGTCACCGTCAAAGAGAAGAAATCCGAACGCCTTGTCGACACCGACGAAGGGCCTCGCCCCCAAACGACGGCAGAGGCCCTCGCCGCGCTGTGCCCCGTGTTTGACCAAGACGGGTCCGTCACCGCCGGGAATGCGTCCATCCTTTCGGACGGTGCGGCCGCCGTCGTCGTTGCCGACGAGACCACCGCCAAATCCTGCGCATGGCGATTCCGCATCCTCGCCAGTCACTCCTCCGGTACCGAGCCGAAAGATCTGTTCATCGCGCCGGTCGCCGCCGTCCAAGGGGCACTACAAAAAGCTGGGCTGAAGTCTGGTGATATCGATTTGTTCGAAATCAATGAGGCCTTCGCCAGCCAAATGGTCGCTTGCCTCAACGAACTCGAGCTCGATCGGAAACAAGTCAACATTTACGGCGGCGGCATTTCACTCGGCCACCCGATCGGGGCCAGCGGGGCTCGCGTCCTGGTCACGCTTATGTACGCACTTCGCCGAACCCAACAAAAACGCGGCGTCGCCAGCCTGTGCCTGGGCGGCGGCAACGCAGTCGCTATGGTCATCGAAGCCGCCTAAATCGAAAGCAAACTGCGTACGGGGGGAGTGGGCCAGTTCGACGTAGGACGGTCATCCCTGGCCGTCACTGGTTGCAGAAGAAAGACCAACGTGCCGCAATCTACCCCACTTTGCGAACGGGCAATTCCATTTGCCGAGGTCCACCGTGCCTACCGGCAGTACCCGTTCATGGGTTGCCAATGCGTTGCCCACGATTTTAGGGGGGCAGGCACATTTTCGGCGGCCCATGCGCGACATTCTAGTACCAATAATTGGGCCGAAAATGAGTCAGACCCCGGCTCGTGAACTGTTACCTACCGGCAGAAGCGGATTCCGAACAATATGTTGTGGCTGCGGTACTCGAAATCGCCGACGTACCCGACGTTGGCATTCGTTACGTCCTGCAAGCTCACGTCGTCCGTGCCGAAAAATCGGTATTCGCAAAAGCAATCCGCCCGTGGACCCATGGGGAACAAAAGTCCTCCGGCCGCTTGATAGGCAAACGTCGACTCGTCCACCGAGTATTGTGTGGTCGCCGTCTGAAGCTCGGCATTGACAAACGCAAATCCAAGCCCCCCGGAGACGTACGGCGTGATGCGTCCCAACGTGCGGCCACCAAGGTCCCAGCCCACATTCAGCATTCCCGAATAAACATTCACGTCCCCGTCCCAAGGCTGAGTCACCGGAGCCGCTCCAACTAAATTCGCGGTCCATTCGTCGCCGCCATTGTGCCGGTATGTGAATTCCAACTCGCTACGCAAATTGCGGTTGCACCTCGCCTGCCGCCCAAGCGCCGCGCCCAGCGCATAACCGTCGGCAAAGGTCCCATTGAGTTGAGCCCCGACGATTTCGTTTTCACCGTTATAGTCCAACACATGGTTCCATCCACCAAAGACGCTCAAGTATCGATCGCAGCATCCACAGTCTCCGCAACCGTAATCGTCGCAGCCACCGTTTCGACCGATCAACCGCCCGCCCCAGTGCTCCGCCCCGGCTCCAAAGTATCCACCGCATTCACCGCACGATCCGCACCCGGTATCGCCGCAACCGCCGCAACTTCCACCGTTGTTGCCAACCTGGCCCTGAACCGGGGCCTTCCCATTGGCATTCTGGTCCGCGACCACGTCTTGATAGATGCCTGTCGGCGCGGCGACCGAATAACCCGCATTGTTGGGCACGTACGTCGCACCCGGGTTGCGAAATGTCGCCGTGGAACCGGAAACGTGATTCGGCGCCGAAACGATGGGCGGTACCCTCGGCGATTGTTGGGTGCCGGCCACCGCCGCGCAGGCTAACAGCGATACAATTGCCGATATGTTGCGAAACATGGTTGGTCCTCCCGACTCGATGGACGTACAACACGATACGTTCCATCAATCGGCAAGACGCTCAAACCAGTTAGAATTATTCCGACGCAGCCAATCAAAAACTCTCGTTCGACCCGAGAAATCGTTAAAGTCTCGCCAGTTTAACGTGAGAATCTGTTCCGCCGGCAACCCTCACTTCAATCGAACCAGTTTTGCCAAGACGGACATCCCCTGGCCGCCGCCAACACACAATGTCGCAAGGCCCAATTCGTCAGCGGCTTCCTGGCAGGCCATTCGGTCCAACAGCGTGGCCATCAATCGCAGGCCGCTCGCCCCCAACGGATGTCCAACCGCGATGGCGCCGCCCCATGCATTGACTCGCTCGATCGGCAGTTTCAATTGCTCGATTGACGCCAGAACCTGAATGGCAAATGCTTCGTTGATCTCGATGGCCGCTAATGAACTCGGCTCAATCCCGTTTCGCCTTAGCAGCGTTCGCGTGGCCGGAACGGGACCAAGACCCATGAATTCCGGGGCCACATGTGCAACAGCAACATCCATGATCTCCAATCCCCAGCGCATTTCCGTCCGCAACGCGCCATCCCAGTCAAGCACCATGCCGCTCGCCGCGCCGTCGGTCAACGGCGAACTCGTCGCGGCCGTGACGACACCGGCGGGATCGAAAGCAGGCGGCAAGCTGGCCATTTTCGCTCGGTCGACAGGGACCCGAATAAACTCATCGCGCTCAATCCGATAGGAGTGAATCTGCAAGGTGTAAAAACCGGCGTCGTACGCTGCGGCGGCAAGCTCGTGCGAACGGCCAGAATACTCCTCTTGCACCGTTCGAGTCAGATGTGGATTTGCCTCAGCAACTCGCTCGGCAGTCTCGCCATTGGTAATGTACGCCAGCGGGTAAGTCGCTCGAACCACTTCCGATTCGGAAAAGTTCGCGCCGCGCCGAGGAATTCGGCTCATCGATTCGACGCCCGCCACAAAATACTGCTTACCCCAACCCGCTCGAATGCGAGCTGCCGCAATTGCCACAGCCTCCAACGAACTGGCACACAGTCGATTGACCGTCGTACCGGGGACCTCACAGCCAGCTCCAATCGCGATCATCCGAGCCACGTTGTATCCCTGCTCGCCCTCCGGGTAAGCGCAACCAACGACAAAGTCTTCGGGAGGCCTGCTCCACACACTTGGAAATCGCCGCTGATGGGCCCGAACCAACTCAACGGCCAAATCATCCGGCCGCACTTCGGCATAAGCACCCTTGCCTGCCCGCCCGAAAGGCGTCCAGCAACCCCGCCACAAACACTGCTCGTTCCACCGCCATCTCCTATCGCCAAAGTCCACCTTCGCCACCCCATATTCTGGGCCCCATTGTCTGGCCCCCACATCATCATTGTCACGCGACAACGGTAATAATAACCATTTGCAATTGTGCCACAGCCTGTGGCACAATTTGGTGCGGGTAAGGACCGTCATTCCCGCGCAGGCGGCAACGTGCGCCACCCGTCTTCCCCCGCGCGGCGGGAAACTCTCACCTCCCGTCATTCCCGCGCAGGCGGGAACCCAGCTTCCTGAAGTTGCCCGTCAGAAAACAAATGTTCGTCGGATGAAAGCTTCTCCGGTCGCACGCCCGCGGCAAGTTTTACGATCTCAAAAGCCTGCCCATTGGGCCGAAAAATCCCTAATTCGGTCACCACCAAATCCACGACCTCGGTGCCCGTCAAAGGTAGTTCGCAACGGCGCATCAGTTTGCACTGTCCGCTTTTGGAAAAGTGCGACATCATCACGATGATCCGCTTGGCGCCGTTCACCAAATCCATCGCGCCACCCATGCCAGTAACCTTTTTGCCGGGAATCATCCAATTCGCCAGGTTGCCAGCCACGTCGACTTCCATTGCGCCCAAGACACAATTGTCGATGTGGCCGCCGCGAATCATTCCAAAGCTCAATGCGCTATCGAAATAACAGGCACCTGGGCGCACCGCGATCGTCTCTTTGCCCGCGTTGATCAGGGTCGCAGAGACCGTCTGACGTGTTGGCCGGCCGCTAACACCCAATACGCCATTCTCGGAATGGATGAATATATTTTTCTCGGGCGGCATCCGCTCGGCGATTAACGTGGGCAGCCCGATTCCCAAGTTCAAACTGCAGCCGTCTTCCAACAAAGCGATGATCTCGTCCGCCATTTCTTCCCGCGACCAGGAATTCGCACCGGCCGGTTGACTCATCGCAGTTTTGCTCGAATGAAGGACAAAAAAGCTTTGGCACGCGGTGCCTACAGTTTGACGGCTTCTTCGAGCCGATCGCTGATTTTTTCGCGAGCGGTTCGCGCCAGGTGGGGATCGACGGTATCAATGGCGTGGCGAATCATCGCGATCCGCGAATCCGAGTCATGCCACCGCGCCTGAGCGGACGTGGACAGTTTACGCAGCGGATCGAAATACAGGAACAACTCGTTGGGCTTGACGTTCGGCGCGCGCCAGACCGATATCCCGTTGTCGCGGTCGTAGTATTCATACGAAGCCACATGCCGCTTGCCGCCTCCACCCGGGGCGTCGCAAACAAACGTGGGGATGTTGAATCCGGCCGTCACGCCGCGGACTTGTTTCTCCAACTCTTCGCCTTCGGCCAACGTGGTGCGAAGATGCTCGCAACCGGGAACCATATCGTGGATGTAGACGTAGTAGGGCTGGATGTTGATGTAGGATAGTCGCTTGGTCAACTCGACCATCACATCGGCGTCGTTGTTGACTCCCTCTTGCAAGACCGCCTGGTTGCGGACGATGACGCCTTCGGCAAACAATCGCTCCATCGCCCGCACGCTCCACTGAGTCATTTTGCGCGGCGACGAAAAGTGGGTATGGATGCAGACTTGCTTGCCGATCTGCCGGCCATGTCGGTGAATCTCCAACAAAGCGTCTAGCCAATCCTCGTCGGTGAGGATTTTCATCGGCATGATCGCGATCCCTTTGGTGGCGTACCGCAGCCTCCGTATGTGCGGAATTTCCAGCAGCGTCTGGCCGATCAAACGAATGTATTTGGCGGTCAAGTTGTACGCATCGCCCCCGGAAATGACGACGTCTTCGATCTCAGGATTCTCGCGAATGTAGTTGAATGCCGGTTCCCAATTGGCCGGGTTTGGACCGTACGTCTCCTTCTCGATCGCTTCGGTCGAGCCGCCGATGATCCGGCTGCGCGTGCAATACGAGCAGTAGACCGGGCACGTCGTCAGAGGCAAGAACAGCACCTTGTCGACATAGCGGTGGGTCAACATTGGGACCGGCGAGTCGACGTCCTCGTACAGCGAATCGGCCAAGTAGTACGGATGATCCGGCAGCATCTGAGACGCCACCGGCAGGAACTGCTTGCGCAACGGATCCGCCAGGGGATTCTCCCAGTCGATCAGCGCAAAGACATACGGCGTAATCCGCACGTTCATCGGCGCGATCTTCAATGCCGCCGAAATGTCGGCAATCAAATCGTCGCCGACGCGGTCGCCCAAGACCGTTTTGACCTGCTCGAGCTTGCGAATCGAGTTCTTCGACTGCCAGTGATGATCGGCAAACTCGTCGCGGTCGACGTCCACCCACGCCGGGATCGTCCGCCAGAATTCGTCGTCGCGGAACTCCCGATGCGACAAGTCGACAGCGGTTTCACTGATCCGGTCAAGCATTGCGCGGCCATTCGAAACAGAACTAAAAATCTCGCCATGATATCCCTTCTATTGTAGCCAACTCGCCAAACTGAGAACAGACGAACTTCGATATACCTGGCAAAGGTAGATGTACAGGTTTTGCATACACACTTCTTGATTTGAGGCAGCTTGGTTCGACGTCACGAAGCCTGGTTCAACGTCTTGCACGGTGCGTCAACGACGACCGCAACGCGCCGGATGACAACCGCGTCTTCTCGCCTCCGCCAATAACGGGTTGTTCATTACCCTGCGTCGATCAAGTACAATCGCCCCACGTCTTTCGACGTCAAAACTTGAAATCCTTCATGAATGAAAGGAAATCAAATGCCACGCACACTCTGTCGATGGGGCATCATGTCCACGGCCGTGATCGCCCGCAAAACTTGGAAGGCAATTCACCTGGCCGAAAACGCCCGCTTGGTGGCAGTCGCCAGCCGTGACGTCGACCGTTGTCGCGAGTTCATCGACATGTGCCAAGACCGTGAACCGGTCAAATATGGCGTGGAAGCCGTCGGAGACTACGCGGCTTTGATTCAACGCGACGATATTGACGCCGTCTACATTCCCCTGCCAACGGGACTGCGCAAAGAATGGGTCATTCGCGCCGCCGAAGCCGGTAAGCACGTGCTCTGTGAAAAGCCTTGCGCCGTCAGTGCAGCCGATCTACAGGAAATGATCGCTGCCTGCGAAAAAAATAAGGTCCAGTTCATGGACGGCGTCATGTATATGCACACCGCCCGGTTGCAACGTGTTCGCGAGGCCATCGATCAAGGGGAAATCGGAAAGCTCAAACGAATCGCTGCCCAATTCAGTTTTTGTGCCCCGCAAGAATTCCTCGACGGAAACATCCGCACGTCCAGCGAGCTTGAACCGCACGGTTGCCTTGGCGACTTGGGTTGGTATCTGATCCGTTTTGCCCTTTGGGCCGTCAATTGGCAGATGCCTGCGTCGGTCTCCGCCAATATGCTCGACTCGCTCAAACGGCCCAATAGCCCGCAGGCCGTGCCGATGGAATTCGCCGCCGACCTGACGTTCCCCGGCGGGGTGTCCGCAACGTTCTATTGCAGTTTCCGAACACACCACCAGCAGTGGAGTAACCTCAGCGGAACGGCCGGTTACCTGTACATCCAAGACTTCGTGCTGCCATTTTTCGGGGCGGAAACCGCGTTCGAATTGGTCCAATCGGACTTCATCGAGGACGGTTGCGACTTCAAAATGGAACGCCGACGCACCGCTTTGTGGTCAACGAATACAGCAACAGTGGCGCCAACGCACAAGAGACAAACCTAATACGGACGTTTTCGGCGTTGGCTCTCGGTGGTAAGCCCGATTCACATTGGCCGACAATCTCGCTGAAAACGCAACAAGTCCTCGACGCTTGCTTCCATTCAGCGTTGTCCGGCGCCCCAGTTCAACTCCAGTGAATTCTGTTTGCCAGCAAAACACAAACCGTCATTCCCGCGCAGGCGGGAACCCACATCAAGCGCAATCCGTCATTCCCGCGCAGGCGGGAATCCACTGTTTACACATTGGGTAGTACACGCCTCCTCAGAATATTTCGCGGACCAGATTCACCCGGTTTTTTTGCGATTTCTCGGCGTTTCTAGGGCAAAATCCACACCGCTTCCAGCGCAGAGCAGCATCCTCGCTTGATCGATATACCACCCTTTCAAGGGTTTTTTTGTAAAACCCTCATTTCAGCGTGGCTCTGGCACTAGCTGATGAAGATTCGATGAAGGCCACAAGAGTGCTCACCCCAATATTGAGTCGCTAGCATCAAGTGTTACAATGCCCGAATTGCCCAGCCTTCCGTTTCAAGTTTACGAAATATTCAGCCAGAAGGAGACTAGCAAATGGGTAAGCTATTTCTCATTCTCACCGTGGCCACTGGCTTGCTATTCGCCAACATCGCCTCGGCCAGTATTCTGCTCACTCAAGGGACAACCTACAAGCAAGACTTCAATACGTTAGCAAGTTCCGGTTCCGGCAGCGCTGTTCCTAACGGCTGGGCGTTTTTGGAAAGCGGTACAAACGCCAACACGACCTATGCAGCGGGGACCGGATCGAGCAACGCGGGAAATACGTACAGTTTTGGCGATAGCGGCTCGTCCGAACGCGCATTCGGCACGCTCCAAAGCGGCACCTTGCTTCCCACGATTGGCGCCGAGTTTACCAACAGCGGTCTGTCCGACATCATTGGATTGACCATTTCCTACACGGGGGAACAATGGCGATTGGGAACGTCAGGACGACAAGACCGACTAGATTTTCAGATTTCCGCGGATGCCACAGGTCTCGACAATGGAACTTGGGTCGACGTTGACCTGCTTGATTTCTTGGCGCCAATTTCAATAGGCACTGTTGGACTTAAGGACGGAAACATCAATAATGCCGCGTTGTTGCAAACGATTTCATTGAACGCATTGTTGCAATCGATTGGTGTCAATGGCACGTTCTGGATTCGTTGGAATGACTTTAACGCGAGCGGCTATGACGATGGTCTGGCGATCGACGATTTCGCGATCACGGCAAACTTTGCGCCGATCGTGCCGGAGCCATCGAGCTTGCTCGTCTGGGCGCCCCTGGGCTTGTGCGGACTCGCTGTCGGCCTTCAACGTCGTCGTCCGATGTCCCTAGATCGTATCGCCGCATAATAGCGCATTGAAAAAGTAGCGGAACGGCGCGAGCCGTCCGGTCGCGTTGGCATCCACGCAGCGAATTACCGGGCGGCTTGCGCCGGTAACAGTTCACGAGCCGGGGTCTGGCTCATTTTCGGCCCAATGATTGGTACTAGAATGTCGCATGAGCCGCCGAAAATGTGCCTGACCCCCTAAAAGCGTGGGCAACGCATTGGCAACCCGTGAACGCTTACCTTGCGCCGCTCCGCTTCAATAAAGACTTGTGCACACATTTTTCAACAGTCTGCCAACAGACAATCATCCATTTCTTCCGTTGGCTTTTTTGCTGCTTTCTGGAGCACCGCAATAGCTGACATGCACCGAAACTCGCTGGCGACCCACTTTTCCGGTTGCGACCATTCGCCGTTTCGCCTACAGTTCGCGCTCGAAATCAAATCCCTTCATGATGGCGACCACAAATGCTGAAGCTGTCGCGCCTGCTGATTTTCTGGCCGCTGGTCACGTCGCTGGGCTGCCACCCCGCACTCAAGGTCTCGGATCAATCGTTAGCGTGCGCTGGACTTCCGAGTTTGGCCGGCGACGACGATGTTGAGTTGTCGGCCACCGATCGAATTGACGCCGTACCATGCAATCGATTATTGGCTCCAAGTTCGTATCGAAAGGACAGTGCCGCGAAAACGTCCGACTCGACGAGCGACGAACTAGCAAACCAAGGTTGTCGCGCTGGCGGTCATTCTGACTACCTGGATTTTGCCGATGGCGGGTCGACTCTAACGACTCGATTTAACGACTCATTGTTGGACGAATCTAATTCGCAGGACGGCCGACTGTCTTTATTCCGATCTGGCGAGGACGAGCTTTCGATGAAAGTGCACCCGCCGTTAGACGGAATCGATGGGAACGAGATGTTGGCGGGCGAGCAGAAGAGTGACTCAATGTCCATCGGCCGCCAATCCTGGCTAGGCCCAGTCGACGAGGCGGTTTCACCCAGGTACTTCATCACCCGCCAAGTGGATCTGAGCGCCGAGGATTACGCGGCCTTCTATTCTCCATCAACGATGGCGAGTCTGGCGGTTGGGCTGGCCGCAGCGGCCGTGTTTGCAAATTCTGATCTCGATCAATATTTGACATTTGACCTGTACGACGAAAACGTTTCACCGGAAGCTACCAAGACGATTCACACGTTCAAGTTATTCGGCGAAGATCGATGGGTGGTTCCGATTTTCGCAGCGATCACGGCGTCGACGCCCGTGTTGGACGATTCGGTGCTCGGTGGCGTCATCGCCGAGTGGGGTGAACGCAGTTGGCGCACGTTTGTCGTGGGTTCGCCGGTCGTTTTTGTTGGGCAGTTCGTAACCGGAGCCTCTCGTCCAGGTGAATCGGCTTCCGGTTCGCGATGGGAACCGTTTGCTGACAACAACGGGATTAGCGGACATGCATTTGTCGGAGCCATACCGTTTTTGACCGCGGCCCAAATGACAGACCGGCAGGGCTTGCGGCTCGTTTTGACCGCCTGCTCGACGCTCGCCGCCTTGTCGCGAGTTAACGACCGCGCCCATTACGTATCACAATCGTTCTTGGGTTGGTACATCGCATACTTGTCATCGGCGCTGTCCAAAGTACCCATGCCAGCGATGAGTTTCAGATCGTTCCCTACTTCGGGGACGGCGGCAGCGGAGCCGCTATCATCAAGCGTTTCTAAACGGTTTCGTCGAACTGAACGCTGCAACTCGACGAGGATTCATTATTCGGGCGCCGGTGTTCCAAAGTCGCGGCGTCGCTGGATCGTGGCGGGTCGATCCTTGCCAATCATTTTCGTAACAGTTCACGAGCCGGGGTCTGGCTTATTTTCGGCCCCATGATTGGTACTAGAATGTCGCATGAGCCGCCGAAAATGTGCCTGACCCCCTAAAAATGTGGGCAACGCATTGGTAACCCGTGACGCTTACATCATTTTCACGCGGAGACGAATAAACTACGCGAAATCGATCCACTTCTCGCGGCCAAAATTGCTATTCGGGAAAGGCATTCTGAGTTATAAACTTAGGAACTGGGTAGTTTGCGGAGAACCAAAGTGAAAACGACATTGTGGTTATGTGCGGCATCGGCCGTCCTAGGCGGCCTGGTCTCGGTGATGATTTCCAACGGGACGCTGGGGTGGAATTCGGCGAAAGCGGCCACGGAACAACGTGGACCGGCAAATCAAGAGCGAACGCCGTCGAACGTGCAATTTAGCCAGCCGCAGGCCTTTCAATTTGGCGATTACACTCCCGAGGAACTTGTCAACATTGCGGTCTACGACAAAGTCAACCGGAGCGTGGTGAACATTCGCACAACGGGAGAAGTTCGTGGACAGTTGCCGTTCCAAGCGATTCCTGTCGAGGGCTCTGGGTCGGGCTGGGTCTTGGACCAGAAAGGGCACATCGTCACGAACTATCACGTGGTGGAAGGGAGCAATTCAGTCGAAGTTACGTTGCACGACGGCCAGGCATTGCCCGCAGACATTGTCGGTACGGATCCTGCCAACGACGTCGCTGTATTGCAGGCAAATTTTCCACCGGAGTCCTTAATACCGGTCGAGCTAGGCGATTCGGCAGCGTTACGCGTGGGTCAAAAGATTTTTGCGATTGGCAATCCGTTTGGGCTCGAGCGGACGATGGCCGAGGGAATCGTCTCCAGCTTGAATCGGACGCTGCGGTCTGAGTCCAGAGAGCGCCGCTTGATCAAATCAATTATTCAAATCGATGCCGCCTTGAATAAAGGCAATTCGGGCGGGCCGCTGCTGGACACGCACGGGCGCCTGGTCGGTATGAACACGGCCATCATTACGTCGACCGGCGACAGTTCGGGGATCGGTTTCGCCATTCCAGTCAATTCGATCAAGCGCGTGCTTCCTCAATTGATCGAAAACGGACGCGTCATTCGACCGACTTTGGGAATTGAAAAGACGTTCGAGATGACAAACGGCTTGTTGGGCATTTACGCTTTAGTGGAGGACGGTCCCGCCGAAAAAGCTGGCTTGCAAGCGGCCATGACAATTGAACGGCGCCGATTTGGAAGCGCTGTGATCGTGTCTCAACGCGTCGACCCCAGTCGGGCAGACCTGATCTATGCAGTGGATGGACATCAAGTCAAAAGCTTTGACGACTTGTTGAACGAAATTGAAAAACATCGTCCGGGGGACCGAGTCACAGTGACCGTCTTTCGCGACGGGAAAAAAGTGGATGTTGCCGTGGTATTGGATGAAGAACAGAACTGACAAGGGATCAGAACTGACAAGGGGGCAGCCATGTCGAAACTCGCCGTCGTCATCGTCGCAGCCGGCCAAAGCCAACGGTTTGGAAATCCAATTGTCAAAAAGCCGTTCGCCAGCATCCACGGCAAGGCCGTCTGGCTGTACAGCGCTGAGTTCTTTCTCAAGCGAGATGACGTGGGGCAGGTTGTGGTCGTCGTGGCGCCCGACGATCACGAATCGTTCTTATCGCAGTACGCCGCGAACCTGGCAGTCTGGGGATTCGACGTCGTGACGGGCGGTTCCGCGAGAGCGGATTCTGTCGCCAACGGCGTCCGTCACGTTCGCAGCGAATTCCCGCTAGTTTCGATTCACGATGCCGCGCGGCCATGCCTGTCCGACGACTTGATCAATCGCATCTTCAACGCAGCCGCCAAACATCAAAACGTCATTCCAGCGGTGCACGTAACGAGTACTGTGAAACGATCGGTCGATGGTAAGACCGTTGAGTCCACGCTGGACCGCGAGCCGCTGTATCTTGCGCAAGACGCCTCAGGTGTTCGATCGAGCGGCACTATTGGCCGCCTACGAACGAGACAAATTGCACGACTACACCGACGAATCGCAGTTGATGGAGCTTGCCGGTCACCGCGTGCATCTCGTTGAGGGATCCGCGTAAATATCAAGATCACAACGCCCGATGACTTGAAGCTGGTGCAATCCATCCTCAAGTCGCCGGATCGCGTCCGGTTTGACGCGCGGCCGAACCCGCTATCGGACGATCGCATTTGGCGATAGATCGAGCTTGGGATCAAATCGTCAAGCGGGATCGTGGTTCGATTGATCTTCTTGGACGGCGTGATTGATTTTGGTGAAGTTCACACACAAAGCCAGACCCATGGCGTCAGCAAAATTGCGTCAGCAACACTCGACGCCGAAACTGTGGTGGCCTTCAACAATCCGAAGATGGGCGCATGATGTTATCTGGCAACACAATGCCCGTCAGGATGCCCTCAGCCGTCAATTCCCGATCTACAAAACCCTGAAAGCGAACTTTGGTGAGGATGGGCCGACTCTTCAACCGTTCGATCATCATTACCAGACGCTTGCCTGGACGCACGGGCAGGCGAAACCGGACGTCCTCCAGGCCGCTGAGTCCGATCAAATTGGAATCGAGAGTTCGATTTTTGAGGGCAAAATAGCCGCACAGTTGTGCCGCCAGTTCGCAGATCAGCACGCCGGGCATGATCGCGACCTCGGGAAAGTGACCGCGTGTCCAAAACGCCGATCCCTTCACGTCGCCGAATCCCACGCACCGTCCAGAGATATTGTCTTCGAAAACCACGCCGTCAATCAGGGACATTTCAAAACGATGCGGGTTGACGGCTTCCACATCCTGCCGGGTGGCCACGAGGTGATCCAAATCGAACTCGGTAAAATCGACGATCGGCTGCTTGTGAATCAAAACGCGACTCCTGCTATCGCCTCGTGCCAAGTCGTCGCTCCCGACCACCACGCACGGATATGAGCGTAAGGGACCCTGAAAAGGAACCCGAAGGCTATGCTGTCTACCTTGGCGCGGGCAATGGGCCAAGGCGACCAACGGAAGCCCGGGATCCGTGCGATGACGGCTTGAACTATGAGCTCATTTTCCGCGCGAGCATCAATAAAATACCAACAACCGACCACAACTTCAAACGCGCAAGCCAAAAACCAAACGGGTTGCCAAAAGTCGCGTAAGGATTGCTCGCAAAATAACTTCCCAGTTTTGTTGACCCTCACCTTACCTATGCCGTGAGGGCGAGGAATGAGGGCGAAGTTATCTTGCGTCCGATCCCAAATGACGTCGTTTGGGCAAAGTTTTCTGCATCGCGCCCCAGGATTGCGAGCCCGTCGTCTGCCAGCCGCGTTCACGCGCGCGACAGAAATTCGCAGCTTCGAGTGTCCACCTTAATGCGCTCCCCCTGCTTCAAATACTCTGGGACATGAATCGTCAACCCGGTTTCAAGTTTGGCTGGTTTCGTTCGCCCAGTTGCCGAATTGCCGTGGGCCACGGGATCGCATTCGGTGACCAACAGGTCCACGGCCGCCGGCAATTGGATGCCAACACACTCGTCGTTGTAGATCAAGGCAAACATGCCATCCAATCCCTCGCGAACGAATTGCAATTCATACTCGATCTCTGCGGACGGCAAGCTATATTGATTGAAGTCGGCCGAGTCAAGAAAATGGATGTGGGTCGCATCCCGAAACATGAGGGTCACCGCTCGTCGCTGGAAATCGGCGGGATTCAGCGACTCAGTCCCTTTCAGAACAAAGTCGACTTTCTGTTTGGAGACCAGGTTCCGCGCCCGAAACTTATACAACGTGGCCGCGCCGCGGGCCGATGGCGACTGCACCGCCACCGACTCGATCAGCACGGGGTGACTTTCGAATTCGACGATCGAACCGGGTTTGATTTCTTTCGCCAACATGACGACGGGACGAGCCTCACAGTAACGACTGAGACTGCGGGTCGTAGGCAATTCCGCGACACAATTCGGCCAGTTTCTCCAAGATCAACAGCAGGCTCCCCGGATCAAAGCATTCATCGTCTTCAACGCCTGCCACCAGTCGCTCGAAATGAAATATGTCGAGACGGGCATCGTAGTCCCGAACCTGTTTTAGCTTCTCCAAGTCTTCGTTGCGGACCGTGATCGAGCGAAAGTCTTCGCGGATTTCCTTGATCTGGTTGACCACGTCTTCGCCTTCGACGTAGGCGATATCGATGGCAGAATAGTCCTGCGGTGCAAAAAACGTCGCCGACTCGAACTGGCCTTGAATGAAGCGTTTCTCACCCGCCTTAAATTTCGATCCCAACTCGGCGGTCAACTGTTCGACTGCCAACTCGTTGGGGCGATTGGCCCGAGGAAACAGAACAAAATAGGTATCGCGATACTGGTAATGCGGATCGCCGAACAATGACACGTTTGCGACTCCCGGAGTTCTGCCTGAACGGTTGACCTAGTTTAGCGTGAAAACGGTGGTTGAGAACCGCCCCGCAAGCCAGCGGGACATTTGTCGAAAACGACCCTTGACCTGAACGCACTTCTGCGATTTGATATGGAGTCGTGTTGTGATGAGCCCATTTGGTCAGGAGCATTAAAGTGACCGTTTTGCGAACCGGTTCCAGCCGCCAGTACTCGGAAAACTGGGGGAAAGCCTTTGGCGTCAAAGCGTCAAAGTCAAAGTCGATTAAGTCCAAATCGAAAAATCAGAAATCGAAGTCCGGTCGAAACGCTGGCCGCGCGAAATCGTCCAAGAGATAGCCGCCAGGCGGTTGTCGCAAATGGCGGTCGACAAGCTCCACGCGGATGCGCCTCTGGTGTTGCCGCAGTGCAGCCGGCAAGGAATCCAGGTAGCGGGCTAATTCA
The DNA here is from genome assembly GCA_963803365.1 of uncultured Planctomycetaceae bacterium. Lineage (GTDB taxonomy): Bacteria > Planctomycetota > Planctomycetia > Pirellulales > Pirellulaceae > JANMEB01. The sequence goes on along the minus strand of CAWDMH010000011.1, from coordinate 180,451 downwards.
CTGTAGCTCCGGCTGCCCCAGCCGGACAAATTCACTTTAGTTCCGACTGTCCCAGCCGGACAAGTTTGCTGTAGGTCTGGCTGTCCCAGCCGGACAAGTTTGCTGTAGGTCTGGCTGTCCCAGCCGGACAAATTCACTTTAGTTCCGACTGTCCCAGCCGGACAAGTTTGCTGTAGGTCTGGCTGTCCCAGCCGGACAAACATTGCCAATCCACGTAGCCGCCTTTTGTCAAATCAGTCCACTACGGGAATCCGCACGTTTCGGCAGGCGCCCAATCGCTTTAGACCCAATCGACCTGAGGCCGTCATGTCATCCGAACCCATTTGGTATTACGCCGATGGCGAGCACCAGCGCGGCCCCGTTACAGTCGCCGATCTAAAGCGTCTGATCGACATCGGGCGCGTTCGGCCCACCGATCTGGTGTGGCATTCCGGAATGGAAGATTGGGTTCCGGCAAAGTCATTGAGCCAGTTCGGAATCGCCGACCGCACCGCACCGATTGACGGGGATGTTTCCGGAGAATCAGCATCAGACGTCGACGACGAAATGCCGTTCGATCGCATTAGGCGGACCCGACGAACCTGGAATCTTAATCCCGAACTACTCGATCAGTGGGGAACGCGATACGGACGGCTGCTCGTGTTGGCAGGCTTGCTGCTGATGATATTGGGCCGCGGCTGCGATTCGATTGGCCAAAGCTATGCGAAACGGCAACAAGCATTGTTGGATTTGGCTCGTGACGAGTTCGAGACAAAATACGACCGACTTGCCCGGCCGTTGGACGCCGAAATGGCCGAGCTATCGGCGGCGGGCGGATTGAACGCGGATCAACAGTCCCGCTTAATCCAGCTTCGGGACGAACAGATTCGCGTGAGTCGACAGAGAGCGACCGAACAGGCCAAACTCACCAGTGGAAGTTGGCTGGAAATGGAACATGCCGCGCGGTCGGGCACCGGGAACTATGCCGCCTGGAAACCCGCCTACGAAGTCCTGATTTGGGCCGGGACCGCTTTGTTGGCATGCGGCGCATTAAGCGTCGGGTTTATCGGCCATCCGATCGAGCGAGCGGGAAGCTGGGTGCTGCTGGCAATTCTAGCGGTTAGCCTGCTGATTTGGACGGGCTGGTAGTCGCCGCTACACCTGGAACGAATTCCCGCACCCGCACGTTCGCTTGGCATTTGGATTGTTGAAGTGAAAACCGCGCTGATCCAGCCCTTCGTAGTAGTCGAGCGTCGTCCCATCCAGCAACAGTGCGCTTTTACGATCGATGACGACGGTGACGCCGTGCTGTTCCGATTTGGCGTCGTTGGCTTCGTCGTAAGTGTCGTCAAACGCCAGGCTGTAATTGAATCCGCTGCAGCCGCCACTCACAATCGCCACGCGCAACATGGCCTGGGGGTCGAAGTTCTGTTCTTGAATCGTGCGCCGTACTTCGTCAGCTGCTTTTTCCGTAATCGTCAAGCTCATGTGTCAATCTCCCAAATCTATAAACCGCCGAGTGAGCGATCTCTCTATTCTTAGTCGACCGCCGTCGAATGGCAACGCCAATTTGTCAAAAACTATTCGGTTCGAGTGTTCTGGGCCAAATGCGCCTGTTGCAGCAGCCCGTTGTGGTGTGCGACATTCAATGCACCACCGGCCCATCATCCTCGGTCCAACGACAGGGCTCCAGACCCGGCCGTTTGCGTCAAGTAATTGTCCACGTCGTTGGCCACGATGACTCCATAGTTAATCGTGCCCAGCCAGCCCGACATGATGATTCCGCAACTTCCGGCGTGGTATAAACCTCCGACTTGATCGGGGAGTCCGCGGCTGACCGCCAACCCTTCGAACTTCGTGCCGAAACTGGCGCCACTAAGGTGTTTGGTATAGTGTTCAAAGGTCCGCGGCGTCGCCGCCTCGACGTGATCCATTCGCTCACGGCATTTCGGAACGTACTTCTCCAAGGCGTCGAGCGTCGTGTCGATCAAGTCCTGCTTGCTGGCCGCATACGCTTCCTCGGTAAGCCCGCCCCAGTCTTCGTAACGAGCGTTGGTGCTGGAAACGATCAAATAGCGTTGCTTACCGCCTGGCCGGATGTCGGGGTAATAAAACGAAAACGTCCGGCTGGTGATGTCGCGACTGAGCAGCAGGTCAGTCCGAAACAGCGGGGCCGTCGAACAGAATAGCAAATCACCCGTTTCGTGCGGAATCGAGTCGCCGGGTTTCAAGGCCATGTATACCTGCGTGCTGGAATTGTTCAGCCGAACCGCTTCAGCTTCTTCCACAAAGGATGGGTCAAAATGTTCCGCACCGGTCAAGTGAAAGATGGTCGATCGCAAGTTGGAATTGGCGACAACCGCTTGCGGTTTGATTTCACGGCCGTTGACTCGGACCCCGCAAACTCGCTCGTTGCGCAACAGGATCTTCTCGGCATCGCAGCGAATGCGGATATCGACACCGCTTCGCCGCATTTCGGCTTCCATCGAATTGACCAGGAAGTCCGTGCCGCCGCGAAATGTATAAACCCCTTTGGACATGAAATTGGAAAAGACGATTCCGTAAGTAATCGCAGGGTCCTCGAGCGTCGATCCGTTGGCATACGTAATCGGCTCCATCAGCAGGCGGACGACGTCGTCGCGACCCGGAAAAAATCGCTGGAACAGTTCGCCGGTGGTCAGCGACTGATTGTCGTAAAAGTTCATCCCTCGGGCGGTATCGAAAAACGACGTCACCGTCTGCGGTTCGAGTCAAACCGCTGCGACAGCAACTCCGTGAAGTCCTGGCGATCGAACGTGGTGGTCAGCGAGAACATCGGATTGTCAAACCGCATGTGCCGCAATTGCACGATCGAATCGGCGATCTCTCGCGTCCAGTATCGGCGACAACTCTTGACCATGCCGTACGGAAACCCGTGCAATGAAATGTCGAAGATGTGTCCGCCAGGACGCTTGAACCAGGTGGCCATGCCGCCCAGCTTGTAGTGCTGTTCCAGCAGCAGCACGCTGCGGCCACCGTGCGCCAGAACGTTGGCTGCAGTCAGTCCGCCCAGACCGCTGCCGATGACGATGACGTCGTAGGCGTCTTGAACTCCAGCTAAGAAATCTTTGGGCATCGGAATCGCGATGGAACGGCAATCCGCCGACGAAGCAGTCGCGGCGACCGCGTCGAGTCGCGGTCAAGTTGACTTCAATCCGTCCACTGATTCAAGGGGCTGGTCAATCGCAGCGGCCTCGCGCCATAATACCGAGCGACTCGTCGAAAGAACCGCCGAAAACGCTGTTCAATCATACGCAACTCAGCGGCATCGAAGGACATAGCACTGATGGCAAAAATCAAGGTTAAAAACCCGGTCGTCGAAATCGATGGCGACGAGATGACCCGGATCATTTGGCAGTGGATTCGAGAAAAGTTGATTTTGCCTTATCTGGATATGGACCTCAAGTATTTCGACTTGTCGATCCAAAATCGCGACAAGACGAACGATCAAATCACGGTCGACGCGGCCAACGCGACCAAACAATATGGCGTGGCGGTCAAATGCGCGACGATCACGCCCGATGAAGCACGGGTTCAAGAGTTTCATCTCAAACAGATGTGGAGAAGTCCCAACGGTACGATTCGCAATATCTTGGACGGCACGATTTTTCGAGAACCGATTGTCTGTAAAAATGTTCCCCGCGTTGTGTCGCACTGGGACAAGCCGGTGGTCGTCGCCCGCCATGGGTTCGGCGACCAATACCGCGCCAGGACTTTCAGTTTCCCGGTCCCGGCTCGTTGAAGATTTGCTGGTCGCCCGAGGGAGGCGGCGATCGAATCGAGCGCGAGATCATTAAAGCCAACGGTCCCGGCGTGGCGATGGGTATGTTCAATTTGGATGCGTCGATACGGGGATTCGCGCGTGCTTGTTTCAACTACGCGCTCTCCCGCCATTATTCGGTTTATCTCTCCACAAAAAACACAATTCTCAAAGCGTATGACGGCCGATTCAAGAACATCTTCCAGGAGGTTTTTGATGCGGAATTTCGCCACCAATTCGAGCCGTTGCAACTGACGTACGAACACCGACTGATCGACGACATGGTCGCCGCCAACCTCAAATGGGACGGCGGCTACTTGTGGGCTTGTAAGAACTACGACGGCGACGTGCAGTCCGATACCGTGGCTCAAGGCTACGGCTCCCTCGGACTCATGACGTCTGTGCTGATGTCGCCCGACGGAGCGACCGTCGAAGCGGAGGCGGCGCATGGCACCGTTACGCGGCATTACCGAATGCATCAACAAGGCAAGCCGACGTCGACCAATCCCATCGCGTCGATCTATGCCTGGACGCGCGGCTTGCAATATCGCGGTCGCATCGACCAGACTCCGGCGGTGACGGAATTCGCTCAGACGCTGGAAAAAGTCTGCGTCGATGTCGTCGAGTCCGACAAGATGACCAAGGATTTAGCGATATTGATCGATCCCCAGCATCCGTTCTTAACGACCGAAGAATTCATGACCGAAATCGACTCGGCACTCCAAGCCCGTTTTCGTTCGTGATGCGGTCTCGGACGGCCTTGATTCGCGCGACCCAACCATGCAACTGCATGTTCGAAAAATCGTATCGGGAGGGCAAACGGGTGTGGACCGCGCTGCCCTGGACGTGGCCATATTCCTTGGGCTCGATCATGGTGGCTGGTGTCCGCGAGGCCGTTTGGCTGAAGACGGTCAAATCCCCACCGTGTATCACTTGACCGAAACCGACTCCACAGACTATGCGGCCAGGACCGAACAGAATGTGATCGATTCCGATGCCACCTTGGTGTTGTTTCAAGGATCGTTGGGAGGAGGTTCAAGATTGACCGTGCGCATGGCCGAAAAGCACCGTCGGCCCTGTCTTGCCATCGATTTGATCGAATCCGTTGCCGTGCGGTCGGTCCAACAATGGCTGGCCGGCCACAACGTCCAAGTGCTCAACGTCGCGGGGCCTCGTGCCAGCAGCGATCCCGAAATCGCGCAGGTCGCAGAGCAATTCCTGTTGTCCCTGCTGGATTCTGTGGCAACGGTCTCGGATGGCTAGGTGGCGAGACGCCCAGCCTGATGCCTCCCAACAGACGCCCATGACTGATGCGTCCTAACAGACTGTGGAAAAAGGTCCCGTCATCCCCGCGCAGGCGGGGATCCAGCATTGCGGGAGTCAATGTCCGCTAGATTCCCGCCTTCGCGGGAATGACGTTCAGTCCGGTTGTTGAAATGCGAAGCGCAGAACATGCTTTCCACTCGCTTTGAGCCTTTGCGGGAATGACGTTCGGTCCGGTTGTTGAGATGAGTCGTTTTTCAACGAGCTATTGAGTCAACCGGTGTGCTATAGCCAGCGTGCGTCGCTTGTATGAACGACGATTCGCTTACGAGTTGCTTCGACGTCACACGATCGAGAAGTAGTTTTCACAAGCGAAGTCCAGGCCCTCCAGGGTGATTTCCATCGGCAGCTTGCGATACTTGCAATAGTTTTTGATCTGCAGCAACAGATCGCGAGGATGGCAATTCCGAAACGGTCGGTTGACCGGCAAGTAGTGCTTGCTGATCAAGTAGTCCATGCAAGCCGGCTGGAATTCGAACCCGAATCGATCGGCCATGATCTCGAACAGCTTGACAAACTCGTCGCGGGTGGGATTGGGGACTTCGATTTTGTAGGGGATGCGGCGTAGAAACGCGTCATCCACGAGATCGCGCGGTTCGAGGTTGGTGGAAAAGATGACGAGCTGATCGAACGGGACTTGAATCTTTTTGCCGTTGCTGGCGCGGAGGAAATCGAACCGCTTTTCCAACGGTACGATCCAGCGGTTTAACAATTCGGCAACGCTGATCCGTTGGCGGCCAAAGTCGTCGATCACCAGCGTCCCACAGTTGCTCTTCAGTTGCACCGGTGCCTCGCTGATTCCGGTGACCGGATTGTAGTTAATCTCCAAATGCTCTAGGGTCAACTCGCCGCCCACGACGATCGTCGGCCGCACGATTCGCACCCAGCGTTCGTCGATGTCGTGATTGGCCAGAATGCCCTTGTTCGCTTGCAGCGGGGCATCAACGTGAACCATGGGATCGTAGAGGCGAATGATGTCGCTGTCGACGAGCAGGCTGCGCGGAATCCAAATGAACTTGCCGAACGCGGTAGTGACGCGCTCGGCGATACTCGTTTTACCGTTTCCGGGATAGCCGAACAGAAACATTCCTTTGCCGGAGTTGATTGCCGGGCCAAGTCGCCCAAACATATCTTGATTGATCAAAAGGTCGGAAAAGGCCTGGCGAAGCTGGTCCTCGCCCGGATGTTGGTTCTCCAGCGATTGGACTTTGATCGCAGCAATGTAGTCTCGCAGCGGCACGGGAGCCGCGCCGAAGTAAGTGCAAACGCGCGTAAAACGCAATGCCCGCTCGCACCCAATCTCACTGAGCTTGCAAACATAATCGTTCATCGCCGCCTGCCCGACATACGACAGGACTTGTTCCTTCTTAAGTCGAGCCAGTACTTCTTCGACATTGACGAACGGAAGTTTAACTTGGTCGGCGATTTCTCGGCCGGCGGCTTCGCCTTTAGCCAACAGGAATTTGCAAATCAACTCCTCCAGAAACCCGTCGGAGATGCCGGCTTGGTACAACGACTCCGGCACGCGAGGAACGAATTCGTGATCGGAAAGGACGGTCGTTTCGGCGGTTTTGACCGTCGTCTCGCTGCTGCTTTGACTGCGGCCGTTATTGTTATTGCCACCGCCTTCGCCGGTCATGCTGCGAATTCGATCCAGCAGATCGTCGATCGAAGCCGGGGACGACTTGACGTTATCCAACGAGGAACTGGGTGCCATATGCGATTGCGGAAATGGATGAAGTTGCAGGACGATCAGCTTGAGCACGCACCACAACGGATCGACATCGCGTTCAGCCATGCCGCCGTCTGCATCGGCCGCGGAACTCAGCCCAATGCATCCCGTGTAATCACCCACTGTGGCGCCCGGTAGCGATCGCACGCAAAATAACTTCGCCTTAAATCCTCACCCTTATGGGAGAGGTCAGGTGAGGGTTAACTAAATCGAGAAGTTATTCGCCGTACGATCCAAATGGATCAGCGGGGAGTCGCACAACTAGTTGGTGGCCCAAAAGGTTAGGTTGCGGACCGCGCCTTGTCAAAGTAACCGCGCTGAACGAGTTTTGCCTGCCTCGCGCGTTGTACGGATTTTGCGAAAGAAAACGAACGCACCGGACCGATCGAGCCGATAACCGCGGCCGTTATCCAAATTGGCTTCCCATTTGAATCAGCCATGTGGACGACAGAATGGCAAAGACATGCTCGCCCGACTCTCGCGTCATGGAGCAACGGATCCGATTTGCCACGACCGTTGCTAACGGGAAGCTGTTTTTCCGGGCTCGCGGCGAGCCGGCTTTCCCGCCTGGTAGTGCTGGAGTCGAGTCCGGCAAGCGTCTTTCTTGGCCTCTGGCGCAAGTTGGATCGCTTTTTGTTGCGATTCGATCGCCTTGTCAAACTCGCCCAACTCCGCATGCGCCGCGGCAAGTGTATCGAGGTGATACCAGTTCCGGTGTTGGGAGGCCGTCACTGCTTTTTCTGCCAACTCTAACGCTCGTTTACCGTCGCGAAACGTGGGGTCGTCACAGGTTGCAAGGAACCAGGCATAGACGTTGTCCGAATCCGGTAAATCGGAAGACAACTGCAAGCTCTTTTCAAAATCGGCCCGCGCCCGCTCGAATTCCCCCTGATCCATCCATGCGGCCCCACGATTGCTGTAGGTCAAGGCCGACTCGGGATTCAGGCTCAGCGCCCGGTCATAGTCCTTGATAGCTTCACCCACCCGGCCATCTTCGACCAGTGCGACGCCCCGGTTGTTGTATACGATGGCAAACGTCGGCGCAAGGTCGATCGCCTGATCGTACGTCTCAATCGCACCCGCCAAATCCTGCGACTGAAACAACAACCATCCCAACAAGTTGTAGGCTTTGGCGTTGCGCTTGTCCAACTGCAGTGCATGCAAGGCGTTTTCTTTGGCTTCCGCGAGGTTGTTTCGCTGTAATTCGACGTTGCCGCGCCCAATATAGATATCCGCCAGCCCAGAATCGATCTCGGCGGCCTGGTCAAAGCTCGCAGAAGCAGCGGCGAGGTCCCCCTTTTCCAATTCCACTCCCCCCAATCGAACATAATGCATGGCGTTCTTCGGGTCGAGTTGTACGGCCTTTTGCAAATCGGCGATCGCATCGTCAAAACGGCCAAGATTCGAATACACCAATCCCCGATTAGCCAACGCGTCGGCATATTCAGGATTCAGCTTGATTGCATAATCGATCTCGCGCAGCGCGTTGTTCCATTTCCCTTGCGCCATTGAAACCATGCCTCGGTCGTTCCAGGCGACGTACAAGCGATTGTCAATCCGAAGCGCTCGTTGAAATCCTGAAACGCTTCATCCAACTTTCCTAATTCATAATGCAGCATGCCGCGCGTCGTCCAACCCTCGGCGTCTTGAGCATTGGCCTGTAATCGCTCGTCGTAATACTTGAGCGCGGTGTCCAAATTCATCGCGTATTGCGCCGGCAGCCAACCCTTGATCCCCCGCAACGAGCACCATTGCCCATTGATGTCGACGACGGTTCCGATTTGTCCCCGCAAAACCTTGTCGACTTTCTCATTGCCAAGTCTTGTTTCAAACGCTTGCGTGACCATCACGCGATCGCCAACACGTTGCCCCAATACGACTTGGGAGCACATCAACAGCAGGGATATGCCTATCAGAATTCGCAGCATGATTTTTGATTGGGTCAAAACCGAATGCGGCGGATTAGCCGCGCTGAAAAAATAGCGGAATGGCGCGAGCCGTCCGGTTGCGTAGGCATCCACACGGCGAATTATCGAGCGGCTTGCGCCTCTCCACTTCAATAACACTTGTCCACGCATTTTTCAACAGCCTGCTAGACGGGAGCAGGAACGCTGTTGGCCGCAGATGGCTCCTGCATCAGGTTAGCCGAATGTCATTTGCAGTGAAATGATCACGTGTGTAGTGGGCTAATTCCCTGTAGGTCCGGCAGTCCCTGACGGACACAAAAGCTGTAGGTCCGACAGTCCCTGCCCGACACACAAGGCTGTAGGTCCGGCAGTCCCTGACGGACACACAAGAGCTGTAGGTCCGGCAGTCCCTGACGGACACAAAAGCTATAGGTCCGGCAGTCCCTGACGGACACACAAGAGCGATAAATGCAGGTATTTTATGCGAGACTCCCCCACAACCAACCCGTGCAGAACACGCGGTGAACCTGAAATCAATGTCTGAATTTGCTAGATGTTTGGGGTTTAGCAGTTGAGTCGAGTCTAAATCGAGCAAAGCCACTAGGCAAATTCGTTAACTACGTGAACCCAAAAGCCAAACTTGCGCTAGTCGCGTCGTGGCGTCATTGCCGTGGGCAGGGCAGTCGCCGGCCGAAAAATAACAGCCACAAATGGCTGTACCGCGTGAAATGCCCCCACTTCCAATAATCGCAAATCCAATTCCCGAAGACGTGGACCTTTCTAATGAATGCTGCTGGCGAATCCGCTCGTGACCGAACTCGGCTCGATTGCCTGGAATTTGAATCTCGCCTTGCCGAGGTCGCCTGTCCAAATGGATGCGGCGAATTGTCGTTTGGTCACCTGCTGGGGATCAAGATAGTTGGCTGCACGACGTGTCAAGGCATTCTGCTGGAGCTCAGCGTCTTGGCCCATGTCGTGGAAATCTTGCGGGCCGATTACGAGGGTCCGGTATACCCGCCCCGCCCTCTCAACGAGAACGAGCTGACCGTCGTTCGCAAATGTCCCGCGTGTTGGCAACCGATGGAGGTTCATCCGTATTATGGTCCCGGAGCTGTCGTGATCGATAGCTGCCCGCGCTGTCAATTGGTGTGGCTGGATGGACAAGAACTCAACCGGATTCAACAAGCACCAGGACGCCGCCGCAGCAATGCTTAACAGCCCCGTTAAAAAAGGAGCGGAAGGGCGCGAGGCGTCCGGTTGAGTTGGCATCGGCACGAAGGATCGCGATCGGCATCCACTCGTCATTTCACCGAAAAGGCGACGATCGCTGAGCCTGGACGGTCGCGCCGCGAGCGGGTCACATCATGCCGAAAATAAACTTGATCGACCGACTGGCCAAAAAGCGAGAGCATTTGCTCGGTCGAGTCGATTGCGTCGCCGGCTCCACGACGTCGATCAGCGAGATAATTTTGAGCAAGGAGTTAGGCCGCTGCCCCGAAAAAGCTCCTAGCGAACGAAGTCCGAGTGCGCCCCATCGAGTCTGGCTCGATGGGTTCGGTGGTCATCCGGCTAGCGCGATTGTCGGTGCAGCGAGTTCATCAATTTGGTCGGTGATATCGTCGGTCGGAAAATACTCGTCGACAACGGAGAAAAACTCCTCCGGCGTGGAGACCTTGGCAACATAGGTACGAAAATATCGTGCGCCACTTCGTCCTTGGGCGTAACAGCAGGCGTACTTGCGCATCAACAGTGTACCGCGTTCGACGCCGAAACGCTCGACGACCAACCGGTAATGGTGCAGCAAGCACTCGCGTTGAGCCGCCAGGCTCGGTTCGGCGGGAACGGGCAAACCACGCAGTGCTGCGTCGACTTGAGCGAACAACCAGGGCCGGCCCAACGACGCCCGCGCGATCATCACGGCATCGACATCAAAGTGTTGAAACGCCGCCACGACCTTTTCTGCCGAGTCGAGATCGCCGTTGCCAATCAGCGGGATTCGCTTCAAGTGCGGTTTGATTCGTGAAATGGTTTCCCAATCCGCGGTCCCGCGAAACATGTCCTGAGCGGTCCTGCCGTGAACCGTCAAGGCCTTGGCCCCAGCCCCCTCGACGACTTGAGCGACATCGATTGCATTCACACAGTCGCGTGTGCATCCGAGGCGAATTTTAGCCGTCACCGGAGTTGGTGCACAAGCCGCAACAACCGTCTCGATAATCTCACCCACTCGCTGCGGATGACCCAACAAATACGATCCGCTATGAGCCTTTTTTGTAACTTGTTTCACCGGACAGCCAAAGTTGATATCGACGACGCTCACACCGTATTCCGTGGCCAAGCGGCGGCCGACATTGGCCAGGATTTCGGGTTCGTTATCCCAGATCTGCACCGCCAGCGGCCGTGCCTCGGTTTTGATCCCCCACAGTCGATCGGGATGTTCGGCCACGTGTTGATCCATCCACACGAAACTTCGGGCACTGATCATCTCGGTGGCTTGGAGTCCCACGCCGCCGTATTGACGGACGATTTGACGAAACGCATAGTTCGTGAATCCCGCCATCGGTGCCTGCAGGATAGGGGGATCGACAACGACGTCGCCGATGTAAATAGGTTTGATCGACGGTAAGATGTAGCTGGACATTTGGGATTCTCTCCGCCGTTATCTTCGAAAAATGACCGTTCCGCGCCAAGAGCCAATTTCGGGAACTCCGTCGATCGGCGTGCAGAACCTGCGGAAGTTTGTCTTGTTGCGACATGAATTGGACGAAGACCAACCAGCTCGATCGCACTGGGATCTGATGATCGAATCCGGCTCAATGCTCTGGACTTGGCGGCTGGAACGATTGCCGCACGACAACGACCAAGTTCTCGCCGAAGCCATCGCCGATCATCGACCGGTCTATCTCGAATTCGAAGGCACGCTGTCAGACCGGCGCGGACACATTCAACGAATCGACGCGGGTGAGTTCCGGCCGTCGCAATGGTCCGATCGTAGAATTGTCGGACGCATCCATGGAAACGTGCTGCACGGCGATCTCTATCTGAGCCGACGCGGCTTGCTCAGTTCCTGGAGTTTAGAGATCAAGACAAACCGGTTGAGTGAATCGGTCAGCAACTCCTGAACCGCAACGCCCAAGGGTCGATCGCCACTGGTATAGCCCCCGATTCGCATTTGGTCGTCGTCGAGCTCAATCGCGCTGAGACAAAAACTCAGCGAGTTGTCCGAACGCACTTTGGTCGGCAGTTGAATCAGCGCTGTAGTCGCTCCGTCCTCCTCAGTCCAGACCATAGGCAAGCCCACTGCGTTGAAATGAGATGCGATATTGTCGGCCCAACGGCCAATCGGCAACGGCAACCAGCCGACGCGAACGTAGTCGAGCCGAAAGCCAATCTGATTCGGTGTCTCCGTGCAAAACAACTCGCCGCCCAGCGAAATGACGCCGCTGACTGCGGAACTCTTAAGCCGAAATCCAATATCCAGTCGGTTGCGGCTAATCGCAATTCGAGGCGCCTCGACGCCCTCCGGAAGCGCCTTGGGATATTTCTCCAAAAGTTCATTGGCTAACCAACCGTTGATCTGGGCTTCGGTGAAGGTCGCCAGCCACAGGCCTGCCTTTTGCATGTCGTTTCGCAAATGGAGCATCTGGCACTCGAACTGGTCGCCCGATTCGCGGCCTCGCAAATCGTCCATCCGCAACGCAGCCGCATAAAATCGCGGTTGACGATGGGCACCGAAATAAAGCACGCCCAGAAAAAACAAGATTACGGAAACCATAATCGCTCAGCGACCAGACTAGTCGCGCGCGAAATGACGTGCGGCGTTTTCCCGTGGGCTCGGTCAAAATACCACCTTTGCGGCGAGCAATGATTGTCTTCACAGACGCGGCGAGGAATGGATTCTCAATCTCAGCAGCAATCCCAAGCTCAATTGCCAAGAAGCCGCTGATGCATACAAATTCGGCCGAATCGGCATGCCATTGCCTGATACGCCAAACGCTCCATGCAATTTTCCGCACACCGGCGCCGCAAGGCAAAAGCAGCGAAACGTATCGGAAAGACCGCGACAACGTCAAGACAAATATTCTCGTCGGTCGTTGGCCGTTTAGCTATGCGGACTGTTGTCGAATTTGAGCCCGATTCCACCAAGGCGGCGTCCGATATGGTTGGCGGCGAATCCGTCAAACCGAACCCGAAAGGCCGCTGCGACGAAAAAGTAAACAAGCTCCAGGCGCTAGGACTTGATTCTCAGTACCCAGTACCCAGTACCCAGTACTCAGTACTCAGTACTCAGTACTCAGTACTCAGTACTCAGTATCCAGTACTCACTCCTCAATTCCTTGAAATCACGCCGGCTTGGGCTGGGGATCGTCCTGTTCGACGACGAACGATGCCCTGGGAAAGACTTTGCCGCCTGGCTTCAGGACGTCGCTGACAACCATGTAGTCGGACACTCGTATGCGGTGTACAAGCCCTGTTCGTAATTCTGGCAGGACGCGAACGCAAACCGGAATTGTTTCGGCATGACCGTCGGGTCCGGCAGCGTCCGAGTTCGTCCAATCGGGCTTTCCGCGTCATCCGATCGAAAGCGATACCAATACCAACGATCAGGTTTCAATCCGCTCACCTCGACGTGGACGGAGTGACCTAGCTGTGGCGTTGCCACAGTTTTGCCTTTGGCCACGATCGACTTGACAGTTTCATCAGCGGCAATTTCCCACGTCACCTTAACCGCATGCGAGGGTATTCCGCCGCCGGGTTCCAACGGCGTTGGCGCTAGCCGAGTCCAAAGCACGACGCTATGAGCATCGGGATCGCGGGATGCGAACCCGGGAGTAAATGGGTCGAGGGCAAACGAGGGCGATGCTTCCGCCTTGGCGGTGCGTCCCAGTAATGGCACTGCGCTCAACGCGGCACTGTAAGCCAGAAAAAGGCGTCGCCAAACACCTCCTTCGGCACGAATTGCTTCGCCAATCCTGGATAATTCAAACATGCTTCATCCTCCTTCAAAACTCCGACGTATTAGGCGTGACCCTTTCCGTTTGCAGGCTAACCGATTTATATTGCAACAGGCGGATCTACGCCGAAAATCAACGATCAGCCCAGCGGTCTGAACGAGCATGATGTTTTTGGGAGTACAGTGAAAGTGACGACAGGGCATCGGATTATTTTGACGTCGATCATGATCAGCGTTGTCGTTGGCGTTACACGCGGTGATGAACCACTGAAGCTGAACTGGGAAAACAACTTTCTACAAATCAGCGGCGACCAAGTCCCCGGCAGCACGTTGAAGGTTCTCTACATTGAGGCGTACTGCCGACCCAATTCAAGCGACCGCGAGTGGGACAAGACGGTCATTGGCCACACTACGGAATTGATTTCTCGATCCCAAGATGGCCATGAACTGATACTCAAATGCACATTGCGCGACGGCGTGACGGTGGAGCATGTAATCACCACGACTACCGACGAAGTCGACTTTCGTTTGACCGCTCACAACCCAACCGACACGGCGTCCGAAGCGACTTGGGCCCAACCCTGCATTCAGGTGGCCGACTTCACGGGCCGTGACCAGCAGACCTATCTGGCGAAGTGCTTTGTCTTCGTCGACGGGGAATTGAAGCGGCTACCGACCGAGCCGTGGGCCGAAAAGCGCGCGATACACGCCGGGCCAGGTCTGGGCGCCTCGGTCGATCGATCGCGCCGATTTGAATCCGCGCCCGATCAGCGAGGTCATCCCGAGCAATGGGCTGATCGGCTGCTTTTCGGCAGACGACAGCACGATTCTGGCGACCGCTTGGGAACCCTACCAAGAGTTGTTTCAAGGTGTGATCACCTGCATTCATAGTGACTTCCGCATCGGCGGACTGGCTCCCGACGAAACCAAAACGATGCATGGAAAGATCTACATTGTGCCGGCGGACGCTGACAAATTGCTGCGAAGATACCGAAGGGACTTTCCAAAAGCGGATTGACGCTGCTTACTCGTGGCGATCGGAATTCGACAGGATGTCCGCCCACGACGGATCGATAGAACGCAGATGCAAATCGCGCTGCGGAAACGAGATTTCAATTCCTTCGGCGCGAATTGTTGATGGATGTTAGTGTGCATTTGGTGGATTGTCTCCAAGCGGTCGTCGATTTTTGCCAAAAACGCGAAGATCGTAAAATTCAACGCGCTGTCTCCAAATCCATCAAACACGACGAGGGGCCGCGGGTCGTCGAGTACATTGCCGTTGGATTCAAGGATTTTAAATAACACCTCACGAGCGCGATCGGTGTCCGAGCCGTAGGCAATCCCCACCTTGATCACGATCCTGTTCACTTGATCGTCCAACGACCAGTTGACGATGCGGCTCGTGATCAGTTCCTTGTTGGGGATGATGACTTCCTGTCGGTCCCAATTGCGCACGGTGGTGGCGCGACTGCGGATTCGCGTCACGACGCCGGTCGTCTCACCCAAGGTGACGAAATCGCCGACGCGAATCGGGCGCTCAAACAGCAGCAGAATGCCGCACACGAAATTGGCGACGACTTCCTGCAATCCGAATCCCAAGCCGACGCCGAGCGCCGCCACCAGCCATTGAGCCGTACTCCACGTGATTCCAATCAGGTCGCAGGCGGTCAACAGGCCAGCAATCACCAACGCGTAGCGAGTCAAGGTGCTCGCGGCGTAGCGGGATGGCGAGTCCATACCCAACCGGCCCAACAGCATCGCGTCGATGAGTCCGGGGATGTTTCGAGACGCAAGCACCGCCAAGATCAAAACCAGAATGGCCAGGATCAACATCCCCAGCGTAATCGTCTTCAGGGCGCCGCCGGCAATTGTCACGCTCCACAATTCGAGTCCCAATATCGGCGTGAGAGCGGGCAGGTATTCGTACCAAACGGCCGAAAAGCCAAACAACCCAATCACGAACAACAAGACGCCGATCGCGCGCCGAGCTTGCTGGTCCATCGCCACCAGGTCGACCGCTTCCGCCTTGATCGCCAGTGCGTCGAGATCGCTCATTTCTGCACCCTCCTCCGGCGTCGCGCGCGTTCGCGATTCCATCAGTTGTTGCCGACGAAGCTGTCGCCGCTTCACGCGAATCCAACGAAACAGCGTAGCGGCCAGAACCCACAACAGACCAAAAAAAACGAGGCTGACGAACAATGCGGTGCCGATCCGGAACGCGGTGTATTGATATCCGTCCAGCGCGATAACGACCAACGCCACCGGCAACAACGCGATCAAGGGGAACCCGATCGTGCGAGAACCAATCAACAAGCTCCGCGGCGACTGCTGATTTGCCGCGGTGAAGATTCCTCGTTTTGGGTGAAACAATTGCCACAGCGTAAATGCCAACACGACGAGGCAAATAGTCAAACTCACACGACCCAACGATCCGCGGAAATGCGAGTTTGCCTGCCGCTCGAGCAGGATTGCCAAAAACGCGAACGGTAGCCCAAACAGCTCAAACAAGCGAAGATTTGACCTGGCAACCGACATCCCCTCCGCCGTCCAATCGTAATGCGATTCACCCAGTCCGTTTCGGAGACAAACGATCCTCGCGAATTCAATCGGCAGCAGTCCCAGAGCAATGGTCGAAAGGGCATAGGCCGTTGCACTCACCAACGGATCCGTCGTTCCTTTCCAACTCCAACTGATCGCCCAAGCCAAAAACGCCCAGGGAAGCGCGAGTAGCACCGAATAAAACAAGGCTTGCAACGTCGGGCCGATGCTGCGACAGGCGATGCGCGAAGCCACCTCGCCATTTTCGCGAAGTTGGCGACGCAGCGGCCGCCAATACATAAACGAAATCACCAAAGCCAAGACCATCGCCAACGCCTGAAACGGATGCGTTGAAACTTGGGCGATCACTTGTTCGCTGAGCGGCGCGATAGGGCTCGCGTCGGGCCAGCCAGACCGCGGCGTCGCGGGCATGTTGGAGGTCCGCCAACTGAAACGCATCGGTGCTGCGAACCCATAGGACGCGCTCAGTGATAAAATCGCGATATTCTTGTACGACCTTCGCCAGGTCTTGTTCATCCTGCCACGCGGAAATCAACGTCGTATGATACGGAGTCGCGTCGTCCAACAAACTGTCGACGATTTGTTTTTCGGACGTCATGATTTTTTTGAGAATCGCATCCGCGTCGCCCGGCAGCGTGACGTCGGAACGACGTAATTCCGACAGAGCCGTGCGAACCGCAAGGTCGATGTCGGCAAGCTCGGCGCGGCGTTCCTCAAAGTGAAACAACTCCCCCTCAAACTCGCGCACTAACTTCTCCCGAAGTGCAATCTCTCGCTGCAGGTCGGTGCGCGAAGGGAGCGTGTCAAGTTTTTCCACCAGCAATCGCCCAAGAGCCTCCGATGGCGCCGTTTTGGTGCGTTCGCGCATGCGTGCCAAGTCGTCTTTCCATATTTTTAGTTGGCCGCTAATGGCGCCCCGGTCCGTATCGGCCGTCCGAATCTCGCCCGCCAGTTTTTGACGGCGAGCGACTAAGTCGATGTTTTGCTTGGCGTACGACTTCAGCGGTTCTGGTGCCGCTTGCCATTCCTCCTGGGCGACTTCGTGTTGAATCTGGGCGTCCTGCCGCCGACGCTGGTTGAGCAGGACTCCGAGTTGATCCAAGTCCTTTTCAAGTTGGTTGTATCGAGTCGTCGCCAGGTCGATCTTAAGCCGAGGTAGATTCCCCTGTGCATCGTAGGCCTGTTGCTCGGTTTCCAGAGCCGTGATCGCGGCGGCCAACGCTTGCCGGCGGGCACGCAACAAAGTGGATCGAGCCCGCTGAAGCGTCGGCGAAGTCCCGTCCGCCGCACCCGTCGTGGCCGCCGACAGCGCCGAGTTCGCTTCTTGCAACTGCGGTTTCAACGTCGCCAGCGAATCGGCGATGACCGCTTTGCGGTTCATTCGTCGTTGTGGCTCCGCCAGCGCTGTTGACAACTCCCTTTGGGTGTCGGCGACCTGTTGCTCCAGATTGGCATGAGCCTGGGCAACGCTGTTCAGGTCGCTATTTTCCAAATTTGAAACATCGAAACCGCGAACCGGCTCACGCTTTTCCCGCTCCGCAGCCTTGACGTCCTGGTCGGCTGTATCAATCCACGACTTAAACTGCGCCGCTTCCTGGGCACGTTTGGCGGCGGTTTCAAGTTCCGTCTTGGCTTGTGTGTAGATCTCCTTGATTTGAGATTTGGCGGTATCGTCGAGGTCCTTCGACAAGTCGACTTGCGCTACCGCCTCTTCAATATCCTTGAAAGTCACGGTGTCGGTCTGCACCGTGTTGGCTGGCACCGTGTTGGCTGGCACCGTGTTGGCTGGCACCGTGTTGGCTGGCACCGTGTTGGCTGGCACCGTGTTGGCTGGCACCGTGTTGGCTGGCACCGTGTTGGCTGGCACCGTGTTAGCCTCTGGTTGCCCCGTGGGTACTTGAGCTCGGCAAGCCGAAAGCAGAAGCTGCAGCCAGGCGACGGCGATCAACACGGCAAGCCGTCGCGATGGGGTCATTCGTTTTACAAGTCGCATGGTCGGCTACTGCGCACTGGGGCGGCGCACCGATTCGAATTCAGAAGCCGGCAGATTCCAAACGGTCCAACATATTTCATCATCCCCGTTCGGGCAACCGCGATTCACACTTCGGATGATTGTGTACCGATCCATTGATGATCCGAAGCGGTGACCGCTTACAAACAGGCGTTGTCGCTGAACCCTGATGACGCCCTGGTGGTCAGAAACAGGACTGCGTGCCTTCGACAGATGAATCAATGATTCTTTGGGAACCGCGATGATTACTAAAGGAGGTACATGTATGGCGCTCGTTTGTTGGTCTGGGACAGACCGACCTACAGAAAATGTCCGACCTACAGAAAACACCGGACTTCGCGGCAAATCGTTGCGGGAAGTGGTCGAAGTATGGATGCTCCGCGTGGGAGGCACCTGTATGGCGCTCGTTTGTCGGTCTGGGACAGACCGACCTACAGAAAACACCCGACATCGCGGCAAATCGTTGCGGTGTCCATTCAACGGCGACCCAGCTATACTGAATTGCAGGTCGAACGCGGCCAATGCAAATTCGCTTATGAGGAGCCCACAGCCTCCGTGATCTAGTCGATGCGAAACGAACTCTTGCTTGCGATCATCGTCATGGGCTGGGGATCGGCTGCCTCACTTCGCGCTCAAGACATTTCGTTCAATCGCGACATACGACCGATCTTTTCCAATCGGTGTTTCAAATGTCACGGCCCCGATCCCAAGACCGTCCGAGCGGGGTTGCAATTGGCGTCCAGAGAAATTGCCACACAGCCCTTGGACTCCGGCAGCATTGCCGTCGTGGCCGGTCGGCCCGAGGATAGTGAGATGATCGCTCGGATTACCGAGCCGGACGACGACCTGCGAATGCCTCCTGCTGATTTCGGTCCCAGACTCAGCGACGAGGAGGTCGCGACACTGCGAGCTTGGATCGAACAAGTGCGCCAAATACGAGGTGCAATGGTCGTATGTGCGACCGGTCCGCCCACAACTGCCAGAGCCGGAGGTTGCGTCAGCGGAATGGTCCAGAAGCCCCATCGATCGATTCGTATTGTCCAAGATGCACGCACATGGATTCCAACCTTCGCCGCCAACCGACCGCGCAGTGTTTGCGCGACGAGTTTCTATCGACCTGACCGGATTGCCGCCCAGCGTGGATGAAGTCAACGCCTTCGTCGACGACCCGGACCGGAACGCCTACGAGCATTTCGTCGATCGGCTGCTTCAGCGGCCAGCTTTCGGCGAGCATTGGGCTCGCAAGTGGCTTGACCTGGCTCGCTATGCAGATTCCTCCGGGTATGCGGACGACCCGCCGCGAACCATTTGGGCGTATCGCGATTGGGTGATTCGAGCACTCAACGATAACATGCCGTTCGATCAATTTACGATTGACCAACTCGCGGGCGACCTGTTGCCCAATCCCAGCGACGATCAGTTGATTGCGACGGCGTTTCACCGCAACACGCAAACCAATAACGAAGGTGGAACGAACAACGAAGAGTTTCGCAACGTCGCCATCGTGGACCGCGTCAACACGACGTTTGCGGTTTGGATGGGGACCACCTTGGCCTGCGCCCAATGCCATCATCACAAATACGACCCGATTTCGCAGGAAGATTACTTTCGGGTGTTCGCCATTTTGAACAACACTCAAGACGCCGACTTGTCGGACGATTCACCCAGCCTGCCGATTTATACCGACGAGCAAAAGCGCGAACGGAAAGCCTTGCAAGTTCAGGTCGAGTCTTTGCAACGAACGATCGACACGCCGACCGATGCACTTGCGGAATCGCAACACCGTTGGGAAGAACAGCTTCGAACACGCCCGTCGTGGGACGTCGCGCCAGCGTCCGCGGTTCGCGCCAGCGGCGGCGAGGTGGAAAGACTTGACGATCAAAGTTTGTTGGTTGCGTCCGGTGCGGACACCGATACGTATACTATCGACGTGCCGATCCAAGCTGCTGCGGATGGTGGCGAGGGGCACGGGATCTCGGCGGTTCGCTTGGAGACGTTGCCCGACAAATCGCTGCCGAACCAGGGGAGCGGCTTCGGTGATGGAAACTTCGTCGTTACACGAATCCGATCGCAATTCGTCCCTTCCGAAGTACGTATGCCGAAGGCCCGCTTTGTGCGTGTTTCTCTCGAGGGAAAGGGTAAGATCTTGTCCTTGGCCGAGGTGCAAGTCTTTGCTGGCGGCCGAAACATCGCATC
This sequence comes from uncultured Planctomycetaceae bacterium, assembly GCA_963803365.1. Lineage (GTDB taxonomy): Bacteria > Planctomycetota > Planctomycetia > Pirellulales > Pirellulaceae > JANMEB01. Next base: position 159,994 of record CAWDMH010000011.1, on the reverse strand, counting down.
CACCGGTACGGCTACGCAAAGCAGCGTCGATTACGACGGTCGCCCGGAATTGGCGATCGACGGCAATACCGACGGGCTCTTCGCCAATAAGTCCGTTACGCATACCGCCAATTCGGACGACCCGTGGTGGGAGTTGGATCTAAAGTCCGAACAAGACATCGAGAGATTGGTCGTCTGGAATCGCACCGACGACGGCGTCAAGAACCGCTTGAGCGATTTCCAAGTTTCACTGTTGGATCCAGATCGCAAAGTCGTTTGGCAGCAGCAAGTTAACGACTTTCCGGACCCCTCCATCGAGCTGACGCCGAGCAACATCCGCGAGATCGAGTTTTCGGCCGCACTCGCCGATTATCAACAGGACCAATTCCCGGCGTCCAGTGTGCTGGAAGCAAACCCGGATGGAACCAAGGGCTGGGCGATTGGCGGCGCAACGGGCGAGCCTCATCAGTTGGTATTGGTGTTGCACGCACCGTTGGTTGCTCAAGAACCCGGCGTGCTGAGGTTGACCGTCGAACAGAACTCAGTGCACCGGAATCACCTGCTTGGCCGATTCCGCTTGAGCACGACGTCGTCGGAAATCTTGATCGAGCGAGCCAAGTTGACGCCGCCGATTCTGGACATGGTTGATTTGCCCGTCGAGAAACGGGACGCCGATCAGAAATCCAAGCTGGCCAAATACTATCGTGAGCAAGTCGCCGACGAACTGGCCCCGCAACGAGCCGAGTTGGCCGCGACGAGAAAGCGGTTGGCGGAGATTCAGCCGTCGACATCAGTGCTGATCATGCAGGAACTTCGAGAAAACCGTCGCGTCACTCATTTGGAGCACCGAGGGAACTACTTGGACTTGGGCCCGGAGATCGAACCGGGCATTCCGGCAGCGCTGGGCACTTTGCCGAGCGACTCGCCGATCGATCGTTTGGCCTTGGCGAAGTGGTTGGTGAGCAAAGACAATCCGTTGACGGCCAGAGTTCAAGTGAACCGCCTGTGGGAGACATTGTTCGGACGAGGTCTGGTAGCAACGAGCGAAGAGTTCGGTTCACAAGGCGAGCTTCCGAGCCATCCCGAGTTGCTGGATTGGCTGGCGGTCGAGTTCATGGAATCGGGTTGGGATGTCAAACACCTGCTCAAGTTGATCGTCATGTCGGCAACGTATCGGCAATCGTCGGCGGTTTCCTCGGACTTGGCGGAACGCGACCGGGAGAACCGCTGGCTGGCTCGTGGGCCGCGCGTCCGCTTGACGGCCGAGGAGATTCGTGACCAAGCGTTGTTTGTCAGCGGTCTGTTGAGTTCGAAAATGTACGGACCTCCGGTCAGGCCGCCGCAACCGAATTTTGGGTTGACGGCCGCGTTCGGTGGATCCACCGACTGGACTCCGAGCGAGGGAGAAGACCGTTATCGCCGCGCGATCTACACAACTTGGCGGCGAAGCAATCCGTATCCCTCGATGACGACGTTTGATGCCCCGAACCGCGAGGTCTGCACGATTCGTCGAAATCGCACAAACACGCCGTTGCAGGCACTCGTGACGCTTAACGACCCGGTTTACGTGGAAGCGTCGCAGGCGTTGGGCCGTTGGATGCTGAAACAAGCCGGCGGCGTCAGCGAGCAGATCGCGGCGGGGTTTCGCCGCTGTTTGTTGCGGCCACCGAGTTCGCCGGAATTGCAGACATTGGTCGACTTGTACGACGACTCGCTGGCCCGCCTGAGCGGCCAGCCACAGTTGGCAATGCAACTGGCGACCGAGCCCTTGGGGCCTTTGCCCGATGGTTTGGACCCAGCCGTCGCGGCTTCGACGACCGTGGTCGGCAATGTGATGTTGAACCTGGACGAAATGTTTTTGAAACGTTAGCAGACAATCATGAATCCGTATTTTAGGTTCTTACAGCAAAAGACCCGCCGTGCCTTTCTCCGTGGAACGGGATTGGGATTGGGAGCGGTTGCTCTGTCGACATTTGCCGACTCGACGTCGGCTTCCGACCGCGTGGGCCGCACACCTCTCCGATCGAATCCGATGGCGGAACGGTCGCCGCATTTTGCGCCGCGAGCCAAGCGTGTGATCTATTTACACCTGACCGGATCGCCGCCAAATCTCGACGTGTACGATTACAAACCCGAATTGGTGCGACGCGACGGCGAAAACTGTCCGGACGAGTTTCTCAAGGGGCGAACGTTCGCGTTCACGACAGGCGTGCCAAAATTGTTGGGAACGCCGCGGACGTTTGCACAGTACGGTGAGTCGGGCACGTGGCTGTCCGATGCAGTTCCGAACTTACGAGGCGTCGTGGATGAAATCTGCTTCATTCATTCGCTGTACACTGAGCAGTTTAACCATGCCCCCGCCGAACTGTTGGTCTATACGGGTTCGCCGCGTCCCGGGCGGCCGTCGATGGGTTCGTGGGTGACGTACGGACTGGGGACCGAGAACCAAGACCTGCCGGGGTTTGTCGTCTTAATCAGCAGCGGCGTTCAGCCCAACGGCGGCGCCAATTCGTACGGCAGCGGATTCCTGCCCTCCGTTTACCAAGGCGTCCAGTGCCGATCGAAGGGGGACCCGGTGCTGTACTTGTCCGATCCGGCCGGAATGGATCGCCCGTTGCGACGCCGCTCGTTGGATGCCCTTCGACGGCTCAATGAACTGCAATCGCAAGAACTCAGCGATCCGGAAACCGAGACGCGGATTGCACAATACGAGTTGGCTTTTCGGATGCAGACTTCGGTGCCGGAGGTGATGGACATTTCGCGAGAGTCGGCCGACACATTGGCGGCATACGGCGCCAAGCCGGGCGAGTCGAGCTTTGCCAACAACTGTCTGCTGGCACGACGGCTGGCAGAACAGGGAGTGCGTTTTGTCCAGTTATTCGATTGGGGCTGGGATTTTCACGGGACTAGTGCCGCGGAAGGGCTTCGCGATGGGTTGACCAACAAGTGGTCTCAGACCGATAAGCCGATCGCCGCGTTGATCCGCGACTTGAAACAACGTGGATTGCTCGAAGAAACGCTGATTATTTGCGGTGGCGAATTCGGGCGGACTCCGTTTCGCGAGGGGCGTACCGCCGGCAGTCAAATCCTGGGGCGAGATCATTACCCGGATTGTTTCACGATGTGGATGGCCGGAGGTGGCGTCAAGCCGGGTTTCAACTTCGGCAAAACTGATGAACTCGGATTCGGCGTTGTCGAGAACAAGATTCATGTTCACGACTTGCAAGCAACTATTCTCTCTCTGCTCGGCTTCGATCACGAGCACTTGACCTATCGTTTTCAAGGTCGAGATTATCGCTTGACCGACGTGCATGGACGAGTCGTACACGACCTGTTGGCATAATCGGCGTCAATTCATGGCGAGTGCCTTGAAGTCGTTGAGATATTGATGGACGCACGCGATGGCCAACGATCCGTCGCCCACGGCAAATCCGCAACGTTTCGTCGTGCCGGATCGAACGTCGCCGGCGGCGAGCACGCCCGGACAAGTCGTCTCCAAGTCACACGGCGGGCGATCGAGCGGCCACAGTACATCGGCTTCCACCGCGGATCCGGTCAACACAAAACCTTTTGTGTCTAGCCGAACCGAGATTGGAAGCCAGTCCGTGTGCGGCCTTGCGCCGATGAAAATAAACACGCCGGCACAATGGATTGTCTCAAGCTGTTCCGTCAATTTGTTGCGAATTCGAACGCGCTCGATGGACAGATTGCCTTCCACGCAATCAAGCTCGGAATTCGCGATCACATCAATTCGGTCGTGTGCCAAGATCCGATGGCAAAGGTAGGAGGACATGCTCTTGCTGAGTTGTTCGCCGCGAATCACGATTTTCACGCGATCGGCGTGGTTCACCAGGTACATCGCGGCTTGGCCTGCCGAGTTGCCTCCACCCACGATGACGGCGGTGGCTCGGCGACAGATGCGGGCTTCGACGGATGTCGCCGCATAAAAAACGCCAGCCCCTTCGAACTCCCGGCATCCTTTCGACTCGAGCTGGCGATAGGTGACGCCACTGGCAACCAAGACGCATCGCGTCCGCGCCGTCTGACCGGTACACAACTGCAGCCTGTGCTCCTCAGGGTGACTGGTGTCGAGCGACAGAACCGAGACCGGCGCCGTGAATTCAGCGCCAAATTTCAGCGCTTGTAAGTATCCTCGGTTGGCGAGCTCAGCCCCGCTGATACCGGAGGGGAATCCAATGAAATTCTCGATGCGCGAACTACTAGCAGCTTGACCACCGGGACCGAGCCGATCAATCACGAGCGTCGAGATCCCCTCGGAAGCTCCATAAACCGCCGCGGCCAAACCGGCAGGGCCAGCCCCCACAATCACCAGGTCATAAAGTTTGTCCGGTATGTCGCGAGAAATCCCCAAGCACTCCGCAACCCGGGTTACCGACGGCCGGTGGACCACAATGGAACCGTGGGCCAGGACCGGCGTGTCGTTGGCGGTTGCGTTAAGGTCGTTGAGCTGCTGCTGCCCGCTAGGTTCATTCGTGTCAAAGAACGTGTGCGGGACGTGGTTCTTGTAGAAGAACTCGCGAAGGTGAAGCGTGTCTCGGGAGTTGCCCGGTCCCACGACTCGGATGCCGACAAACCCAGACGCTTCCAGCAGCGACCGGCGCATTTGAAACGCTTCCAAGAACATTTCGCTCAGATCCGGGATTTCGTTCAACAGCCTTCGCAGCCTTGCGGCGGGCACGCGATAGACCTCGCAATGGCCGAGGGCGACCGCCGAGACGACCGCGGGGCGAGCGGTCAGCAGGTCGACATCGCCGGTGAACTGTCCGGCCCTGTGTATCACCACGGTTTTCGGCTGACCCGACGACGACTCTTGGATTTCGACTTCGCCAGATTTGATCACGTGAAACGCGTAGTCGGTTTGTCCCGCTTCAAAGAGGTACTCACCCTCTTCAAAGACGACAAGTTCGCCGACCGTCGCAACACAACTCATTTGTTTTGCGTCGAGTTGAGGAAACGCCGTGGAGAGTTGAAGTTCTGTCATGGGTTCATCCGCCACTTGGCCGGAAGGACAATTTTAAGGTCTCGCCAGCAGCTAGGCTCCGCGATAAGATTCCATTGGCTCTGACATTGCTTGGGTAGTGGGCTAATTCCAGGTAGGACAGGCTCAGAGTATTTATGGTCGAAGACATTTTCGCAGACGTCTGTTGTCCTGAAAAACGGGGAATCAATACGCAGGTCCTCGAGGAGATATTATATCTTGCGGTGGAAATCGTGGCGAGGGCCGGGAAGGACGAAAGATTGGTACGCTGTTCACCGTTGGTGACGAAGCCGCGGTCATGGCGAATTCGCGACCGTTGGTGTTAGATCCCTTGTTCGGACATCCCGACGAAAAAAAACTGATATCGCTCCCAGATATGCGGGAAACGATCAAAGAACTCGCGCAACTCGATGGAGCATTTGTCATTTCGAATGCAGGCATCGCCATTTCGGCTGCCCGCTATATCGACGTCCTTTCCGATGGAGTCCTGCTGCCATTGGGATTGGGAAGTCGGCACATGGCGGCGGCATCGATCACTCGGCGGACAAAGGCGGTGGCGGTCGTCGTTTCCGAAAGCTCGATCGTTCGCGTATTCGATGAAGGGAATAACATCTCGGAAATCCTTCCGGAACTCTGGATGCTCCGCCAGCACGGTTTGAAATTCGACGCGCCACGCGTGCGAGAGCGAACCGACGGCGAGATTCTGGTTCGCACTAGAGCCGACTCCTGAAGACGATCCAGAACCTGTGCGGCAGCCCCATCAAACCGTTAGGGTTCACGAGCCGGGGTCCGGCTCATTTTCGGCCCATTTATTGGAACTGGAATTTCGCATGAGCCGCCGAAAATGTGCCGGACCCCCTAAATCGCCCTAAATCGTGGGCAACGAATTGGCAACCCGTGAAGCCTCACCATCATTCCGATCAACCGAGCAACTTGGCCTCGAGAGTTATGCTTGCATTCAGTACTTTTGACACCGGGCACCCGGATTTCGCTTTTGCGGCAAGAGATTGAAACGTCGCGTCGTCGACGCCGGGGACCCTCGCTTTGAGCCTGAGGTGTACGGCGGTGATCGCGTACCCGCCTTCGACTTGTTCCAGCGTCACTTCCGCCGAGGTGTCCAGTTGTTCCGGCGTCAACTTGGCTTCGCCAAGTATCAAGGAAAGTGCCATGGTGAAGCAGCTAGCGTGAGCCGCTGCGATTAGCTCTTCGGGATTGCTGCCGGGCTGTCCCTCGAAGCGACTAGCGAATCCGTACGGGTAGTCCTTGAGAGCACCGCTTTCGGTCGTTATTTTTCCTTTTCCGTCTTTGATGCCGCCTTGCCAAGTGGCGGAACCGCGTCGTCGAATTTTCATGATTGTGATCTTTTGATGAAGTTTGTCTCGGATTTACTGTTTTTGCGTGCTTATCTGACTAAGCGTGGCGAGCGGACAGGCGTGAACCCACAGCCACATTCCGTCATTCCCACGCAGGCGTGAACTCAATAACCACAGCCCGTCATTCCCGCGCAGGCGGGAATGACGGATTGTGTACTTACAGCGCTGCACCGTTTACCGTCCGTGGAACTGGGTTCCGGGTCTCAGCCCGGAATGACGGTGTGCTTACAAAATGACGGTAAGCGTAAGCCAACCGTCATTCTCACACAGGCGTAAACCCAATAACCACAGTCCGTCATTCCCGCGCAGGCAGGACCCCAATAACCGCAGTCCGTCATTCCCGCGCAGGCGGGAACCCAGGATTGTGTACTTTCAGCGCTGCACCGTTTACCGTCCGTGGAACTGGGTTCCGGGTCTCAGCCCGGAATGACGGTGTGCTTATACAAAAATGACGGTAAGCGTAAACCAACCGTCATTCTCACACAGGTGGAATGCCACCGTAAGCCAACCGTCATTCCCGCCAGGCAGGACCCCAATAACCACAGTCCGTCATTCCCGCGCAGGCGGGAATCCACTGCTTTGGCAGATCATTGATTTTCTGTTGTGTGCCACTGGCTTGGCCAGTGAATCGGCGGCAAAACATTGAAGCTCACTTCATTAGACGGCCAGTAGCACCGCAATACAACTACAATTCTTGGAATGTGCAGCGTACTCTTTGATTGGCTTGGTTGATTCGAGTCGAACATTTTTGTTAAGGAGATTTGAAATGAGATTTGATGTCAAAGGTCAGACGGCATTGGTTACGGTGCCGAATCGCGGGATTGGCAAAGCCATCGTGCAATCGCTGTTGAAGCACGGGGCAGCGAAAGTTTATGCGGCGGTCAGAGATCCCAATACAGCGGCGGAATTGGTGAAGGCGTCCGGCGGGCGGGTGGTACCCGTTCGCCTCGACGTCAGCAATCCAGATACGATTGCCGCCGCGGCCAAATTGACCCACGACGTACAACTTGTGATCAATAACGCCGGTGCTTTTCGAGGGGTGAGCCCGCTGTCGGCGGAAGCCGTCGAAGCTTGAGTTTGAATTGAGTGTCAATGTCTTTGGCTTGATCCAAATGGCGCAAACGTACGCACCGATATTGGCTGCCAATGGCGGCGGAGCGCTCGTGCAACTGAATTCAGTCGTTTCGATCAAGTGCTTCAGCGACTCAGCGACCTACTGTGCGTCCAAGGCTGCGTCGTACTCGATCACACAAAGCCTGCGCGACGTTTTGAGCAAACAAGGCACGCTGGTTGTTAGCGTTCATCCGGGCCCCATCGCAACTGACATGGCGAACGCGGCGGGATTTGGTGACGTCGCCGAATCGCCTTCGGTCGTGGCCGAAGCCATTGTGACCGCGCTGGCCAACGGCGATTTCCATGTCTTCCCCGATTTCATGGGAAGAGTTACTGGGAAGCCTACGAAGACTATGCTTCTTCGATGATCGAAGCGGTTCCAGCGGAGGTGTGATCGTAACGAATCAGATTTCGTCATTTGCCGTCGACGTGCGCTGCGACGTCCAACTCAACTCCTGCGCAGGTTGCGAGTGAGAATGAATGGCGTGAGTCGGTCGGCGTCCGGATAGCCTCGTTGTTGTGGCGTGGGTTCGGCCCATGAAGATTGCCGACCTTCGATTTCGATCGTCCCGTCGCCCCGGCAAGTCAAAAAGCAGAACAACGGATCCGTATACGGAGCCATCCTGCCGTATTCCTCGCCGACCCGATAATACGACGCGCTATTGATCCAGACGTAGTGGATGTTGTCCTGGAAATGGTAGCGGTCGATGTGGTGATGGCCGCAGAGACAAGCCAGGACGCGAGGTGCAGTCCGACTCCGATTCGCGTTGGCCAAAACGTTTTCGATCGGCCGATTGGCTTCCGGCGGCGGATAGACTTGATCGGGCATTCCCAAGCCTTGGTGTGAAAAAACGATGGTAGGCAGGTTCGTCTTGTCGAGATCATCCGCGAGCCACTCGAGTTGCTCGTCGTCGGCAAACCCTCGATACTTGCCGTCAACATAGAAGTTGGCCGTTTCATAGGCCGTGAATTTGCCGTCAATCTTTAAATTGTTCCGATCCAAAATGATGAAATGAAAGCCGCCTTGGTCGAACGAATAGTAGCGGTGAGGCATGCCCCAACGCTCAAGCATGTGGTCTTTGCCAAACTTGTCCATGTCGTGGTTGCCTAGCACGTGATGTTTGGGCCCCGAGAATTGCTTCCATAGATTTGTGCACACCTCGCTGTCGGGGTCGCCGTAGTTGAAATCGCCGAGCTGCAGAATGGAAGCCGGCAACTTCTTGGCAACCGCGTCCATGAAGGCTTCAAGTCGCGTCAAAGCGGTGGGGGCCAACCCGTGATGCAAGTCGGCAATCACGCCCATTGTTGTTGTGTCGATCGCACTGAAAAGTGGACTCGGTAGAACCGTACACAGTCCACCGGCCACGCCGGCCTTGAGCAAGAAACGCCGAGTGATGGTCATTGGCCCGCTCCTAAAAACAATCTTATCCGATCCGTTCGAGACGACTAAATTGTAACTAAATGAACTGCGCATCGACAGGTACGGCTGGGGCGTGGTAGTGGGCTGATTTACTGTAGGTCGGTCAGTCCCTGACCGACGAGCGATGGGGCAACAGTAGGTCGGTCAGTCCCTGACCGACAAGCGATGGGGCACAGTAGGTCGGTCAGTCCCTGACCGACAAGCGATGCAACAGTAGGTCTGTCAGTCCCTGACGGACAAGCGATGGGGCAACAGTAGGTCGGTCAGTCCCTGACCGACAAACAAGGGCGAAAGAAGTAGCCGACCTATGTCAAGCTATCTCACGGCCGCGGCGTGGTCCCCGCCTTGTTTGACGCGGCCGGAAAAGATTGAATGATGGTTTGAAGTGGCGGCGTTGTGAAGAGAACTTAACAACCTTCAATATCCGATTCGCTGAGATTTAGGTCGACTAATGAAAGTGTTGATTTCCGGCGCCGGAATCGCCGGCCTGACACTGGCCGATTGGCTGGTGCAATTTGGTCATAACGTAACTCTGGTGGAACGAGAACTGAATCCCGCGAAGTCGAAGGGTTACATCATCGACTTTTGGGGTCCCGGCTTCGTCGTCGCCGAGCGAATGGGTATCGTCGGCGAATTGGCTCAACGCAAATGTGAACCGGAAGAGTGGCGGGTCGTCGTTCGATCCGGCCGGCCGGTTGCTCGAATGAACGTACAGCGGTTTGCGCAAGTGCTCGGCGGTCGCGTTTTTAGTTTTTTTCGCGGCGACTTAGAGGAAGTTTTGTTTGATCGCGTGCGCGGTAAAATCGATCTTCGCACAAGTAGTTCGATTGAACGGCTTGAAGATTGCGGCGATCGAATCCAAGCCAACTTGACCGGCGGAGCGACCGAATCGTGGGACTTGGCCGTTGGCGCCGACGGCGTCCACTCCAATGTGCGAACCCTAGTTTTTGGCCCCGAAGAAGATTTCAGCACGTATCTGGGATGCGAAGTCTCCGCGGTTATCCTGCCAGTTGATGCAAGTTGGCGGCTGGAAAACGCGGCGTACCTGTACAACGAGCCGGGAAGGCTGGTCATGTTATTTCAGCATCCGTTGCGCGTGATCGCGGTGTACTTTGTGAATCGTACAACTGTCGGGCTCAACGTCGATTCCGCGCAGGGCGGAGCATGTGCGGAAGGTGTTTGGCGGCATGAAATGGATTATTCCCGACGTCTTGTCCGCCATCGGCGACGACACGCCAATCTTTCAAGACCCTGTCTCCCAAATCCAAATGCCGCAGTGGAGCCGAGGTCGCGTGGCGTTGTGCGGCGATGCGTGCCAATGCCTCACGTTGCTCGCAGGCCAAGGCGCTTCGATGGCGATGGCCGGCGCTTATGCGTTGGCGGGTGAGTTGGAGCGAGCCGGTAGCGACTATCGAGCTGGCTTTGCAAGCTACGAACAGCTGATGCGGCCCGCGATCGCCACGCGGCAGAAAGAAGCCCGCCGATTGTCTCGCTTGTTTTTCGTGCCGAAGACGCGTTGGGCCATAAGCATTCGCAACGCGGTCATGAGACTCTTCTCGGTACCGTTTCTTTTTAAGAGCGTCGTCTCACCCGCCATGGCCGAAGCCGATTTCCTGCCGGATTATCGACCGACTTAAAGTGATTCCTCGCGGCGATGGCCCAACAGTAATTCGGCCAGTCCCTGCCCGACAAGCGATGGCTAAACTGTAGTTCAGGCAGTCCCCGCCCGACATTCGATCATTAAATCGTCAGCACCACTTGGAATGACTTCACCACTGAGACCAAAAAAGCCAGTCGAGACGGTTTCGACGATTTTGTATAATCGACTTCAACATAATCAAATTATCGAAATCGAGATCCAAGAACGAACCGATGACAGATTTCGGGCCGAGATGTATTGGGGACGTGGGCCAGGTAGCTACCTGGAGGGGACGATTAACCAGGGCAAATCACTGGGCATGGAGGTAAGCGTTCACGGGTTATCAATGCGTTGCCCACGTTTTTAGGGGGTCAGGCACATTTTCGGCGGCCCATGCGACGTTCACGTACCAATGTTTACGCCGAAAATGAGCCAGACCCCGGCTCGTGAACAGTTACGGCATGGAGCAAAGAACGGGCATGGAGCAAAGAGGCCGTGCTGCAGAGGCTTCCCTCAATGGACAAGCCTTTGCCGATCTCCGTCGGGCCTTTCCCGGCGGGATCACGACTGGTCCGCTACAGATTGCCGGAGCAATTACAAAGATCGAGGTCATTTTGCAGGTGATCCCAAGGTGCAACAATGAAACATCTTGCGTCGCTCGAAGACGTCGAATTCCGGAAAAGCGTCGAGGAATGCTCATTCCCACCTGCACAATTCAATCACCGAGCCCATATTCGATTGGCTTACGTTTATCTTTGTGAGAACGATGTCGAGCAATCACATGTTTTGATGCGCAATACACTACTGAGATTGCTCAAACACAATGGCATTCCAATTTCCAAATACCATGAAACCATGACCCGTGCATGGATCTTGGCTGTGCGGCATTTCATGGATTCGGGCTCGGGCTATGGATCCGCGGATGATTTTATGGCGGATCGTCCCTTGTTACTCGATTCGAAGATCATGCTCACCCACTATTCGGCCGAAGTGCTATTTTCTGACGCAGCTCGCGCAGTTCATCCAGCCTGATCTTGAAGCCATCCCACAACATGAATTCTAGCGGCAATATCCAACAGCCCGTTGAACAAGTAGCGGAACGGCGCGAGCCGTCCGGTTGCGTCGGCATCCACGCGGCGAATCACCGAGCGGCTTGCGCCCCTCCGCTTCAACAAAACACTTGTGCGCACATAGTTCAAGGGGCTGGTAGCTGGAAACGCAGACGTGACTAAATCACAGTATGACCGGCCCTCCTTGGAGAACCTCGTCGAAAGCGGGATGTGGTCCCTGGATGTTCTCCATCCGGGAGGTTTGGATATCACACGAGAGTTGTGCAACTATGCCGCGTCGAAAGAGGCACTCTCGTTTTGGACGTGGCCTCGGGGACCGGAGAGACGGCCTGTTTTCTGGCCAAGACCCTGGGTGCTCGCGTGGTTGGAGTCGATGCTTCGGATGACATGATCGAGCGGGGCAAACGAAAAGCAGCGGAGCGAAAACTCGATATTGAGTTCAAGAAGGGCGATGCGCACCGACTCCCCTTTGGCGAGGACACGTTCGACGCGGCCATCTCGGAATGCACGACTTGTATTCTCAACAAACCCGTCGCCATCGGTGAAATGGTACGAGTCGTGAAGCCTGCCGGGTATGTAGGAATTCACGACGTTTGCTGGAGGACCGATACTCCAGACCCCATGAAACAGCGGCTTGCGGAGATCGAAGGCGAGCGGCCGGAGACGCTTAACGGTTGGGGACGCTTGTTCGAGGAGGCAGGGCTGGTTGATGTCAAAACGGTCGACAAATCCTCGCTGATTCCCACTTGGACCAAGGACCTCAAACGCGAATTGAGATTTGGCAAACGGATCAAGCTAGTATTTGGAATCATCAGAATGTGGGGACTTCGCGGACTCAAAATCATTCTGGAATCCGAACAGATTTTTCGTAGCCCGCATACTGGGTACGGCATCATCGTCGGCCAAAAGCCGTCACGTCACTAACCGAGTATGTCGATGCGGGTCGTGGCGGCATTTGCCGTAGGTCGGTCAGTCCCTGACCGACAATAATGGCCTAACAGCCCGTTGAACAAGTAGCGGAACGGCGCGAGCCGTCCGGTTGCGTCGGCATCCACGCGGCGAATCACCGAGCGGCTTGCGCCCCTCCGCTTCAACAAAACACTTGTGCGCACATAGTTCAAGGGGCTGGTAGCTGGAAACGCAGACGTGACTAAATCACAGTATGACCGGCCCTCCTTGGAGAACCTCGTCGAAAGCGGGATGTGGTCCCTGGATGTTCTCCATCCGGGAGGTTTGGATAACTTCTCGATTTTGCTAACCCTCACCTGACCTCTCCCGCGGGGCGAGGACTTCGGGCGAAGTTATTTTGCATTCGATCCAAAGCCATTGCATCGATGCGCAAAGTCTTGACATGTGTGTGCGTCAGTGCTACCGTTTACTGCGATTTGAGCCGGGCGGTCAGCACTTTTGCCTGCCCAGTTTCGCAATGGGGTCGTAGCTCAGTTGGGAGAGCGCTTGAATGGCATTCAAGAGGTCAGGGGTTCAACTCCCCTCGGCTCCACTGACCGAAAAACACGCTGAATGACGGTTATTTCTTACCTTGCGGCGGTCGCAAGTGCAGCAAGTTTCCTGAGGCGCAAAAGCGGTACATACCGGATTTGCTCAAGACGAATGGCTGCAACGTGCACGGGCGATCGAGAACTCTTCCTAGCAGCCCGTTGAAAAAGGATTCGTCATCTCCGCGAAGGCGGAGATCCATTGCCTCACTTGCTGCATTTGGCCGATCACAGCGAGTTGAAACAAGAAGATATCGAGCGATTGAAGGCGTTGATCGAGAAAAGCAGCGACTAGCGGCACGGTAGCAAACATGACGGCAATGATTCTGTTGGGAATTCTTGTTCTGCCGACAACGTTTGCCCTGACAGGCTCAGCGCATTTGGCCAACGCCGCGCCACAGGAAAAGGGCGGCGCGTCAACGGATTACCCGTCACCCATTCCCAAGTCCTTCAAACTGCCCTACGGCGAAACCGCCAACGTCACTGTGAAGTTCTGATCTTTGTTCTCGGCAAGGAAGAGACGTTTGCGATACCTGCGGTACCGGTAGAAATCGAATAATGCCGCGGCCAACTCTTCATGTTCGTGCGCCATTTTGCATACTTGCAGCAATGGACGAGGCGGATCCACCTTCGATACGTTTTGTACATCGACAACTCTCTTGTTCGTCCAATCAAGTTCTTATGATGGATTATTGTTGCATTCAATTGTAAATTGACGATCTTGCACGATTGGCCAGGAGTTTTGAACGTGACCGAGCCAAACAAAATGTCGGACGACTTTGAACTTCGCTTTTGTCCGTTATGTGGCCACAGTGCTCGCGGACGAAAGGAACAATTCGAACATCGGCTGAACTGTCCAAATTGCAAAGCAAATGTTCGATTCTTCGACTATCCAAACGACACACCGCGAGAACCACCGATTACGGCGCCCGTCGATACCAAGTGGTATTATCTCATGCTGTCCGTGGTTGTCCTAGCGGCCATTGCGTTACTTGTTATCGCGATTTTGCTAATAGCTGGTCAAGCATTTACGGCAGCGCTCGTGGCAATGTTGGTATTTTCTGCCGGGCTGTTATTGATTGGATATGCTCTCGATCGCCAAAGTCGACTTGCGAATGCTCAAACGGAGTTGCGCAACGGCCGAGAATTGCGCAAATACTTGTTTGATGCCGTGCAAAATTGGAGGGGGTTTGAGCGGAACTTTGATTCTCTCGTTCAACGCCACGAACTAGAGTTCAAGCATCGTGAAGCCGGCCTTGATGCACAGTTTGAGGCGCAGCAATCAGACATAAAGGCTCAACTCGTAGCGATTGCGGAACAGCACGACGCGGTGCAGACTGTTGCCACGAAGTACTTGAAGGACTTTGTACATTGGACAAACAAAGGAATGAGTTCATCGAATTATGCCACAAGCAAACAACGCATTGAAAAGGCGATAGAGTTCTGTTAGACCGACAGACGCGAGTCAGCGCCGATATCGACCTCCCGCGTTTCCCACGTAAGCGTTCACGGGTTGTCACGCTTCGCGCACGTTTTTAGGGGGCCAGGCACATCCGCCTTGGGCGGATTGAGTCAGACCCCGGCTCGTGAACGGTTACGTTTCCCACGGGCAATAGATCAACACGCGAATCCAGGGCGAAACACCATGGTCGTTGAAGCACAGGTCACCATCAACGGAACCAAGGCGGCAATCTGGGCCGCAATCACCAATATCGAGAACGCCGCGGAAGTCATTAGCGGCATCAAAAGTATTGAGGTTATCGAAAAGCCGGCCAGCGGACTCGTAGGACTCAAGTGGCGCGAAACCCGAATCTTGTTCGGCAAGCCAGCGACCGTGGAAAAATGGATCACTGATGCTGCTGAGAATGAGTTCTACAAAACCAAAGCAGAGGATGGTGGATTTGTATTTTTAACCACCAAGCGTATTTCAGAGAGCAGTCGCGGCATGACGTTGACTGAGTCTCATGAGTCCAAGCCTCAAACGATCGTCGCAAAATTGTCGATCCCGATGTTGTTTCTGTTCAAGGGCGTAGTGAAAAAGGCCCTCTTGCAAGACCTCCACGATATCCAGGCCGCGGTGGAACAGAAATAATCGATTGCGGCCCAATCAAATACGGGCGGCCATGTTTGTGGACATGGTCTAAGGACCGCGTGCGCTACGCCAGCGATTGTGGATTGGCCGGGCGCACGGGGGCTCTTCGTTCAATCGATCGGAATGATTATCATTGGCGGTGGCCACTTGGCGATTGGCACGCTGCTACTTTGGCGCGATCGTATCACGATCGACCGAGAATCCAAATCTGTATACACAAAACGTGGGTGGTTTGGCATCGCTCGACGGATTCGTTTGCGATTCAAAAAAATGGATGAACTAACGCCCAAGGATCAGTTCTTGCAAAGTGTCGAACGATGTTCGGCGGCGGAGGGCTTTATCCCAGCTTTCTATGAACGCTTTCTTGATTCGTCCGAAGAAATCCGCGACAAATTCCGATTAACGAACTTTGAAAAGCAAAACAAGATGCTCCTTCGATCGATCCAGTTATGCGCCGGCGCTACCGCTGGGGATCCCGAAGCCCTGCACGAAATCACTGAACGGGCGACGACACACGATCGTCATCACCTCAATATCGAACCCAGACTCTACGATGGCTGGCTGGCTGCCATCATCGAGACGGCTCGGGACTTTGACAAGCAATGGAACGACTCGATCGAATCATCCTGGCGCAGGATTCTTGGGTTCGTCGTGCAACATATGACCCGCCAATACTGACCGATCTCGGCGTTCGATGTGAAGGCCTTTTTTTCAACAGTCTGTTAATCGATGACTGAACGCTTGCCGCGACGCGTGTCGATGCCGAATTGAACTTGACGGCCACAATGCGGACAATGATTAGATGGCCCGACTCCAAATAGTGGGTTAGACAGTTGGGCGTTACTCGGAATGCGAAAGGATTTGAAATGGTTGAGAAAATAACAGGGCTGCCAGATAACGTTCTCGGTTTCGAGGCCAAGGGCAAAGTTACGGCAAACGACTATGAGTCGTTAATCATTCCTGAGGTGGAGGCGATGCTTAAGCGTCTTGGCAAGGTTCGTTTCCTGTATCATCTGGGCGACGAATTCTCAGGCATTGATGCCGCCGCGGCTTGGGACGATGCCCAATTGGGTTTTCGACACATATCGGGATGGGAGAAACTGGGGCTGGTGTCGGACGTCGAGTGGATCCGCTGGGCGGTCAAGATCTTTGGACTTGCCATGCCCGGGCACGTTCGCGTGTTTCACAACCGCGAGCTTGCCGAAGCAAAGCGTTGGGTCAGCGAGTAGTTTTGTCGGTTTTCCTGTGACCGGTGCCGAGCCAAAGGTTGCAGCTGTCCGGCCACAAGGTCCTGTCGTGAAACTCGTCGAGATGTATTCCGTGCGAAGCTGCCGCCGACACATCCACGTCGGGCGGTTTTTGGGAAGCAGGTTGTCAGTTGGTTCGTCGATTGCGTTTGGTTTGAGGAGATAGCGGCGTGTTTAGAAATCATGGGCTGTCGGTGGCAGTATGTTGGCTGATCGTCGTAATCGGTTATGTGGTCCAAGGCCACGCCCAAAGCAGATCTGAGCCGTTGGTCATCGGCGAAACCTTTACAATCGACTCAACGGTTCTGGGCGAGACGCGACGGATCAATGTTTACCTGCCGCCGGGCTATGCGGACGCGCCAGATGCCCGATTTCCTGTGCTTTACATGCCGGACGGAGGGCTCGCCGAAGATTTTCTACATGTGGCGGGTCTGGTTCAGATTTCGGTGACGAATGGGACGATGCGGCCATTCCTGCTGGTCGGGATCGAGAACACCGAGCGCCGTCGCGACATGACCGGTCCTACGCAGGACAAGGACGACGAAAAGATCGCCCCGCATGTCGGCGGTTCGCAGGCATTCCGACGGTTCATCCGCGATGAGTTGATGCCTCAAGTGCGGCAGCGATATCGTGCGACCGATGAATCGGCGATTGTCGGAGAGTCGCTTGCGGGCTTGTTTGTTGTCGAGACGTTTCTGCTGGAGCCTGATTTGTTTGACACGTATGTTGCCATCGATCCAAGTCTTTGGTGGAACAATCAAGACCTGGTCAATGGCGCCGCCAAACAACTGCGGTCGCGGCCGGAACTAGTAAAGACAATCTACATGGCCAGCAGCGACGAGAAGGGAATTTCGGAGGTCGCGGATCGGTTGGCGAATGTCCTGGACAAGGACGCGCCGTCGGGGATCCACTGGCATTACGAACGCATGCCGGAAGAGAAGCATTCAACGATCTTTCATCCGGCTGCTCTCAAAGCGTTTCGTGCCGTGTTTGACCCGCACGCAGGGCACTAAAAGAAATCCTTGACCGGTTCCTCAGGGACGGTCCGCCGCTGCGACCATTTATCTCTTTTTGATGTCACGGAATTGTGGCGCCGCGGGCAGCGTGAAAATCACAACCTCTTCGCCAGTGATCGTGCTGATGTCGTGGTGCAACGACCGGGGTTTCATACCAGTGACGTCCTCAACCAGCTTCTCCAAAATCGGCCGCGCTATTTCGATAAGCTGCGAGCGGACTTGCTTTAGCAAGTCTCGCCCGTTCTCCGGCGGGAGTGCCTTCACCAAATGTTGCTCAGCGGCAGTCAATACACCTTGGAGGCGAACCACCAACATATCATCGATCAAATGAGTACGGATGTCTTTGGGGCCGCGGCCCATGAAGTCTTGCTCGAAGCGCGACATCCCTTCGCAAATAGCCGCTTCGATTTCACCCTGTGATTTCATAAAGCCATTTGATGGTAGTTGAACAATCGCCGACGGGTCATTGTAAGCGTTTTCGGGTTACCAATGCGTTGCCCACATTTTTAAGGGGTCAGGCACATCCGCCTTGGGCGGATTGAGCCAGACCCCGGCTCGTGAACAGTTACCGGGTCACTTGATGGCGAATAGTTGATGGCTGAGCGGAATCATTCGTTGAGGGCTAAACGACTGCGGTGATTCTAATGAGAACGCTCGACGATGACAGGCTTGAATGATTGAAGGGAGGCGTTTTCCGGGCAATTTCTGATAGCAATCGAGTCCACAGGCTTCGCAGAGCATGGATTACAGCTGGCTGCATCCAGCCCGAATTACCCTTATGAAGCAAATTGGGCAAATTCGATAATCTGTTCCCAATAGCCAGTTGCTCCTTGATTCGCCACGGATCAACAGGTACAATGCTTTCGCTGAGTGAGGTGGTCCAACAGACCCCTTAATTGGCAATCGACTTCGGATGACAAGATAAGGAGTAATCTGGCGGGCCAGAGGACTCGTTAACCCGTATACCGATGTGACAGGGCACGCGTAGGTGTTTTGTGACATCGGTTTTTTTTTGCGCCGATCGACAAGTTAGGATCGCACGCAAAATGACTTCCCGGTTTTGTTGATCCTCAACTTACCTCGCCCGTGAGGGCGAGCAGTTAGTGCGAAGTGATTTTGCGCCGATCCTTAGGGGTTTCGACAACTTGTTTGGGCGGCACTGACAGAGTACTGGTTTTGTCTCCAACCAAGGAGGTCTCGTGAATGTTGTAAACAAACCAAATGAGATGGATTCGAACATCGCGCGTCGACTCGCCAATTTGTCCAGCCGGCTCCAGGAGCAGCGAACGGGTTACGCTCCCAAGGCGGTGACCGTCGTCCTCAGTGACGACACATTGGTTGTCACGTTACACGAGGCGTTGACACCCGCCGAAAGGGTATTAACCCGAAGCTTAGAGGGCGCCGCCCAAGTACAGGAGTTTCATCGGCAGCTCTTTGCAAATTCGACCGACGAAATGCGGGAGGAGATCAAACGGATCACGGGCCGGCTGGTACGCGAAGCGGCCGTGGAAATCGAAACGGGGACGGGCGCCGTCGTACATGCCTTTACCACGGGTACGATGGTGCAAGTGTTCCTGCTGACCCAGGGTTCGCTGCCGAATTCGGGGACCGATGGTGCGGCGATCGAGCGCGCCGACGACGAAGGCCTCCGCATGGTATGCGACACCAAAGTTGCAAAATGATTTAGCTCTTAGCAGACTGTTGAAACATGTGTGTACGAGAGTTTATTGAAGCGGAGCGGCGCAAGCCGCCCGGTAATTCGCCGTGTGGATGCCAACGCAACCAGACGGCTTGCGCCGTTCCGCTATTTTTCAGCGGACCGTCACGGTCGACTAGCACCAGGGTCGAAAGGAACACATTTGTTAGGGTTAAAGGATCAGGAGTCAATTGTGCAAAGCACCCGGAGGGCCGTTCCGGCAATTGACTCCTGATCCCTTAACCAACCCGTAAACTAAGCAGTAACAAAGCACTAGCGGCGCGCTGTAAAAAGCGGAAAACTAACTTTGTAACCGTCATGATATAAGGAGATTTGTCATGCTCGTTCTATCGAGAAAAGCTCGGGAATCGGTGGTATTGGGAGGCGGCGGCGGCCTCGAGCGTTTGCTTAAAGTCACGGTGTTAGACATCACTGGCAGCAAGGTGAAGCTCGGTTTTGAGGTCGATGTCGATATTCCCGTCCACCGCCTGGAGATTTGGGAACGAATTTGTGCGGGTGGTGAACGGCGGAGTGGAATGATTACCCAATTACCGCCGGCCCGATTGGGATGAGTTTCGTATTTGGCTTGAATGTATTCATTGATTTGAGGAGAACTGCGATGTTAGGGACTATTCTGCTGGTGGTTTTGATACTTTTGTTTTTGGGCGCGCTACCCACCTGGGGCCATAGCCGGAATTGGGGCGCACTGCCCAGCGGTGGGCTGGGCTTGCTAGTGATTATCGTAATCGCACTACTGTTGATGGGGCGCATCTGATTTCGGTCGCGTTGCGCGCACCGACTGCTGGGGTCGACAGTAAGCGTTCACGGGTTGTCAATGCGTCGCCCACGTTTTCAGGGGGTCAGGCACATTTTCGGCGGCTCATGCGACTTTCACGCACCAATTATTCGGCCGAAAATGAGCCAGACCCCGGCTTGTGAACGGTTACGGGTCGACAACCGCGAATCCAATTTGTTGTATTCGGAGGAAACATGTTGAAGGGAACTATGAACAAAGTCAAGGTTGTCGCCATCGGCATTTTCACATTGGTAGCCGTCGTCGTGGTTTTGCAAAACACACAAGCCGTGGAGACGAAGGTACTGTTTTTTACGATGACGATGCCAAACGCTGCCTTATTGTTCGGCGCATTGATCGTCGGTTTCATATGCGGTGCACTAGCGTCGGGACACATTGTCGCAATCGCAAAACAAATTCTACCCAAGTCAGCTGCCGAGAACCGGCAGTCGCCTGCTTGAGTCACCGCGACGATGAAGTAATAGCTTCGCACGCCAATCGCGTGTCGCGCGTTTATCACTCACGAGTCGGAGTCGGACGCGTTTGTGCGGCGGTGTCGATGCCAGTGGGCAACCAATATGGAAAGAAATGGAACAGGTTTCGTAGACCCTGAGAAACCGCCGCGGTTGTTCCATGAAATTTATTTACCCTAGCAAAGTAAGGACACTTCAATATGTCGCAACCAGCGGGCCTAACTCACACTTGCCCTGATTTGTTTCAGCGTCATCCAGTCAACCCATTGCTCACCGCGAAAGACTGGCCTTATTTGGCCCACAGCGTTTTCAACGCGGGAGCCTGCCAATTGGGAAATGAGACGTTGTTGCTGGTCCGAGTGGAAGATCGTCGGGGCCATTCCCACCTGACCGTCGCTCGCAGTGATGACGGGATTGCCAATTGGCGAATCGACGCCATGCCCAGCTTCGCACCGGAGCCAACAAGCTTTCCAGAAGAACGTTGGGGGGTCGAGGATCCACGCTTGACGTGGGTGGAGGAACGCAACGAATGGATTATCGCTTACACAGCGTATTCGCCCAGCGGACCCATGGTGTCGTTGGCCAGCACCAAGGACTTTCTGTCCTTCTCCCGACTCGGCCCCGTCATGCCCCCCGAAGACAAAGACGCCGCCATCTTTCCTCGCCGCTTTGACGGTTCATACGCCATGATCCACCGCCCGGTATCGACCGGCAGTTCGGGCGCCCATATTTGGCTTTCGTTCTCACCCGACCTGATGCATTGGGGCAATCACCATATCCTATTGCACGCGCGCCGAGGCGCCTGGTGGGATGCCAACAAGATCGGTCTCAGCCCGCCGCCGCTGGAGACACCCGAAGGTTGGCTCATTCTTTATCACGGCGTGCGGCATACACCTGGCGGCTGTCTGTACCGACTTGGTTTGGCATTGCTCGACTTGGAAAAGCCGTGGCAAGTTCTTCGTCGTAGCGACGAATGGATATTCGCACCTGAAGCGTCGTACGAAACCCGAGGCGACGTCAATGGAGTCGTGTTCCCGTGTGGCTGGATCTTGAATCCGGCGACCGGTGCTGTACGGATGTACTACGGTGGAGCCGACTCCTGCCTCGCGTTGGCGACCGGTCAACTATCAGACATCCTTGACTATTTGCGTTCCTGTCCCGCCCCACCGTTAAGAACGCGGATGGGCGTTTTGTTCGAATAACGATCGGACACTCAGGATAAAGAAAGTAGATCGCCGCGCTACGACTTGAATGATCACGTCGATTCACGAGAGCAATAAGGTTGTTCGGACAAGTCCGGATTAACTAGATAAACATGATTTCGATCGTCCCAGATTGGATCAGTCACTATGTTTTCACGGCAAGGCAACCTCACTTTTCCGCCGTCCAAAGACTACAATCATGGCTTGAAAGTGACGTTCCGTTGCAGAAACGAAAACGTGGCGAGCGACTCGCCAATGGATCGCAAATAACCGTAAGCGCTCACGGGTTGCCAATGCGTTGGCCACATTTTTAGGGGGTCAGGCACATTTTCGGCGGCTCATGCGACATTCTAGTACCAACAATTGGGCCGAAAATGAGCCAGACCCCGGCTCGTGAACTGTTACGAAATAACCACTTAATCACGTCGATCAAGACTTGAATTAGTTGTTCACTCTCAAGACACGAAACCGCCAGCCCGAGTTGATGGACGATCCGACGATTGATGTTGATGAGCATCGTCGCGCCTTGATTGGGCTACGACGTCTGAACCAATGGAGCCACAGCGTCGGAATCCTATGGAGCGAGATTCGTCGTTTCGCGATTGAGCGAAATCTTCGATCACTGCGAGTGCTGGATATTGCGTGCGGTGGCGGCGATGTCACGATCGGTTTGGCGCGAAATCGAATCAAGGCGAATTGGCCATCGATGTCACCGGATTGGACATCAGTTCAACCGCAATTGCAACGGCTCGGCAGATGGCAAACGGTTTGTCAAACGTAGGATTTCAATTGAGAAACGTCTTGGCTGAACAACTGCCGACCGGCTACGATGTTATCGTCTGTTCGTTATTCCTACACCATCTGAGCGAGAAAGATGCGGTCGGTCTCTTGACCAGGATGCATGAGTCCGGTCCCCGGCTGGTGCTAGTCAATGATCTTCGCCGCAGTGTGTTGGGCTATTGGCTTGCCCAAGTTGCTTGCCGGACGGTGGCACGCGGTCGAATCGTTCGTGTCGATGGTCCGCGCTCTGTAAAAGGCGAGTTTACGATCGAAGAAATAAAAGCTTTATGCCGCCGTGTCGGCTTGAGACTTGCAACGGTCAAACCTAAATGGCCGTTTCGATTGCTCATGATCTCACCGGCAGCATGCCAGTAATTTCCCATCACGAAAAAGGCTGTCCAATATTTGCCGTCACACAGATTGAACCGACGATCACGATCGTCGAGGCGACGAGGCGCCATTGGGATGTCGTCGTGATCGGCGCTGGGCCGGCGGGATCCGTTGCGGCGCGGCAAATTGCCAGGCGTGGCTTGCGTGTGATTTTGATCGACAAAGCCAGTTTTCCGCGCGGAAAAGTCTGCGGCTGTTGCCTCAATCGAAGCGCGTTAAACCGCTTGCATCAAATCGGCCTGGATCATGTGCTGGTCAGGAGCGGTGCGATTCCCGTCAACCGATTCAAACTGTTTTCGAACCGTGGCCAGGCGGAACTGAATCTGCCCGGTGGCGCGGTTCTTTCACGAAAAGCATTTGACGCTGGTTTGATTCAAGAATCAATGCGCGCCGGAGCCGACTTCCTCCCGGCGACTGCAGCCATTGCAATCGGGGATCGCGGCGAGAATGTTCGGTCTGCGATTCAACGCGGCACGCACGTCAAAGTCCGCTCAACCGGCAATCGCTCCTCAAATACGGGCACAGCGTCTGAATCCACGCCAAATGTCTACGGCCAATTTGATCTTAAGGCCTCGATCGTGATAGTCGCGGATGGACTTCCCGGCAATTCGCTACGGCGGGGAGCCGGCGAGGAATTCGCTTCGCCACTGTCGTCCGTTCGCGTGGCGCCGTCGTCCCGGATCGGCGCGGGGACCGTTGTTTCTTCGGGCGCGACCTCTCGCAGCCGTTTGACTTATGAGCGAGGAATGATTTATATGGCAGTCGATTCCTTTGGCTACTTGGGAATTGTTCGTACCGAATCCGATGAATTCAATGTGGCTGCGGCATTTGATGTATCGAAACTGCGGGCCAGTGGGGGATCGCTGCTGAAAGTCGCGATTGAGATTTTGGAACGTTGCCACATGGCGCTCCCCGATGGGTTGGCTGAGAGCCAGTGGCAAGGAACTCCACCGCTTTCCAGATCGCGTCAAACAGTGGCAGACGATCGCATTTTTGTGATCGGCGACGCGGCTGGTTATGTCGAGCCGTTTACGGGCGAAGGGATGGCGTGGGCGATTCATTCGGCGATTCGAGTAGCGCCGCTGCACCCGTTGCTGGGGCGATGCATTGGAATGCCGGACTTAGCCAAAAGTGGCAGACCGAGTACTTGAGTAGTATCGCGCGAAAACAAATCACGTGCGGATGGGTTAGCCGAATCTTGCGAAGCCCAATGGCTACCAGGCTGCTGGTTTCGACGCTGGCGAGATTCCCGATCTTGGCTTCTCCCGTCGTCAGTTTACTGAATCGGTGAATCGAACACTTTTTACAAAGGCCATGTTCATGATGGAAACTCAACAGTCAGGCAATGGATCCAACCGCTATCTCCGGGTGCTGGGGCAAGGTTCTGCGGTCCCTGTGCACACGATGGTCAGACCGAAGCAACCAATCTTGCGATGGACCTAATCTGCGAAACGGAAAAGGAACAACGCTTGATGCAAGTGATTTATCGACGGGCGCAGGTCGCCAATCGCCATACCGTCGTGCCACACCCCATGGCATACGCTTGGATGGCGCCCGCAATTTCCGTCCCCGATGCTGCGCACCACAATAACAACAACAACTTGGTGGCGAATCGCAGCCTACTAGCGACGGAGGAGGAAACGACCGTCGTCGCGACGCGGAATTATGGTCCTTCGACTGGCGAACGCATGCGTTTATACGAGGAACATGCGTCCGGTCTTGCATTAGAGGCCTCCCAGCAAGCACTTCGGGATGCCAACGTTAACGTTGGCGAGATAACGCATTTGATCACGGTGTCCTGCACCGGATTTCGCGCACGGCGTCGACGTCGATGTGATTAACGGACTGGGTTTGCCGCCGACCGTTGAACGCGTGAACGTAGGCTTCATGGGATGTCATGCGGCCATCAACGGAATTCGAACGGCCCGTGGACTTGCGGCATCGATGCAGAGTCAACGATTTTGCTGTGTGCCACGGAACTTTGCAGCCTGCACTACCATTTTGCTTGGGACCCGGAGCGGATGATGGGAAATGCGTTGTTCGCGGACGGCTCAGCGGCCATTGTTTGTCGGCAAGCGTCGACGACTTGCGGTGATCATTGGAGCATCGCGGCGACTGGCTCCTGCTTAATTCCCGATTCTACCGACGCGATGACTTGGAAAGTGGGCGACCACGGGTTTGAAATGAGTCTGTCGGCGAGAGTCCCTGATCTCATCGAGCAACATTTGCGTGCCTGGCTTGAAGGATGGTTGAGAAAATCAGGTTACCAACTGTCGGATATCAACGCTTGGGCGATTCACCCGGGCGGTCCGCGGATTATTTCAGCGGTCGAAAACGGTCTCGATTTACCAGCTGGTTCCACCGCCATTTCGCGTGAGATTCTTCATGACTTTGGGAACATGTCCTCGCCGACAGTGCTATTTATTCTCGAACGAATGCGACAGAAAAAAATCTCGGGTCCGTGTGTGGTATTGGGTTTCGGACCGGGTCTCATTGCAGAAGCGGGCGCTTTTATTCTGATGGGAGGCTTCGTCCTGGTCGCTCTGAATCGCCGCTCACTGACTTGTGTCTTGGGCTGATACATCTTCTAGGTATCGAACTCTGCAAACAGCGGGGAGGACGGATTCTTCAATCGCATGTGGCTCGAAACTCCGTCTTGTGACTAGGGATCGCACGCAAAATAACTTCCCGGTTTTGTCGACCCTTTCCTTAAACCTCTCCCGTGAGGGCGAGGATTTACGGCGAAGTTATTTTGCGTCCGATCCTAATTGGACAAATCCGGTTCGAAAAGCCTGTTTGACCTAGCTAGGTTTACGATCAACTGATAGGATTCATTTGCTGAGCGAAGGGGTCGCGACCATTTGATTGGCTTCCATTTCGGATGACAAGGTAAAGAGTAATCTGGCTGACCAGAGGACTCGTTAATACGTAAGCCGATGTGGCAAAGTACACGCATGTGTTTTGCCATATCGGTTTTCTTTTGCGGATTCATTGGCGGCGGCGAGGGCCAATCGATCATGAGCCGGCGCGGTCAGAAACGCCATTTGGACTCTAGTGGTTTGCGCCAGCTAACTTTTAGGGTTAAGGGGTCAGGAGTCAATTGTGCGAAGCACCCAGAGGGCCGTTCCGGCAATTGACTCCTCCCTTAACCAACCAGAGTCAATTGTGCGAAGCACCCGGAGGGCCGTTCCGGCAATTGACTCCTGACCACTCAGCCAACCTTTCGACCGATGGGAGGCGAACGGGGGTCAGAATGACATTGCACAGCAGATGCTAACACGAAGGAGCTTAAAAATGAGCGATCCAGGAAAGGTTGCCGGAGTATCGACAGAGCCGCGAACGAGTCGGGTTGCAAGCCACCGGCATCTCCAGCACTGCGAACCGCTCCTGACGTGGACAACCATTCCGAGGGTTTGCGCGCTTCGCGTCATTTCCTACCCTTGGCGCAATCAGCGGCGTCCGAGTGATCGATGGCGAACCGAGCTCTGCACAGCCGCACAGAAACGGTTGTCAACAAGACTGCGAACGTGCAAAACATTGCCTTTGTCGGCAACCACCTACCTCGCAAATGCGGCATCGCCACTTTTACGTCGGACTTGTTGGCGGCCGTGGCGGCGGCACATCCGAGGAGTGAGTGTATTTCCGTGTCAGTGAACGACAACGCAGGTGCTTACCAATACCCTGACGTTGTTCGCTTCGAAATTGAGGAGCAGGACTTGTCGTCCTACCTGCGTGCCGCAGACTTCCTGAATATCAGCGACGTGGATATCGTCTGTCTGCAACATGAATTCGGCATATTTGGTGGAATCGCGGGGGGCCATATTTTGGCGTTTTTGCGTGAATTGCGCACACCCGTCGTCACCACCCTACATACGATTCTGCAAGAACCGCGAGCAGATCAGCGGCGTGTCATGCAGGAACTCATCTCGCTCTCGACGCGGCTGGTTGTGATGACCGAGCGAGGGCGTCGCATGCTGCAGGATGTTTACCACGCGCCACCGACGAAAATCGATTTGATCGCGCATGGGATCCCCGACGTGAGTTTCGTCGACCCGACGTATTTTAAGGATCAGTTCGACGTCGAAGGAAAAATAGTTCTGCTCACGTTTGGCCTACTCTCTCCCAACAAGGGAATCGAAAATGTGCTCAACGCGTTGCCGGTAATACTGGCTGAGTTTCCCGACGTTGTATACATCGTTTTAGGAGCCACGCATCCAAACGAACTACGTGAGCACGGAGACGCTTATCGGTTGAGCTTGGAGATACTTGCCAAGAAGAACAAGGTCGAGAAACACGTTATCTTTTACAATCGGTTCGTCGATCTTGAAAACCTGACCGAATTCATCGGCGCCGCAGACCTCTACATCACCCCTTACCTCAACGAAGCGCAAATCACTTCGGGGACGCTGGCGTACGCGTTTGGCGCTGGCAAAGCGGTCGTCTCGACGCCCTATTGGCACGCCGCCGAACTGCTCGCTGAGGATCGAGGAGTTTTGGTGCCGTTCGGTGATGCGCCAGCGATCGCGCACGAAGTGATCGGCCTGCTGACGGACGATACCAGGCGCGACGCGATTCGCAAAAATGCCTACAAAATGGGGCGCGACATGATCTGGAGCAAGGCTGGGCAACTCTACATGCGTTCGTTCGAACTCGCTCGGATGGACGGCGCCTCGCTTTCCCGAAAATCACTGCTCACAAAGACGCTCGATCAGAGGCCGCGGGAACTCCCGGACTTGAAGCTGGACCACCTGTCGCGGATGACCGATTCTACGGGGGTGTTTCAACACGCGATTTTCAGCGTGCCGAATTTTTCACATGGCTATTGTACCGACGACAATGCACGGGCATTTATTCTGGCGGTTTTGCTCGGCGAATTAGGAGAAGACACGGAAATCGCGCGACGGATGTCAACCATCTGCGCCGGCTTTCTCCATCATGCGTTCGATTCCGACACCAAACGCTTTCATAATTTCCTGAGTTTTGACCGGCGTTGGCTCGACGACTATGGATCTGAGGATTGTCATGGCCGAGCCATCTGGGCACTCGGCGTCGGCGTAGGAGGTTCGCCGTTGCGAAGTTTCCAAATGATGGCCGGACAACTCTTTGCCCTAGCGCTGCCGGTCCTGACGGAGTTCACATCGCCTCGTGCCTGGGCGTTCGGCCTGATCGGCATCCATGAGTACCTCCGACGGTTGAGCGGTGACAGCCTTGTTAATCAAACGCGGGAGACACTGGTTTCCAGGCTCATGGATCTGTTCCAGCGAAATGCGCTGCCGGACTGGGTTTGGTTTGAGGAGGAGCTATCGTACGACAACGCGAAGCTCGCGCATGCCTTGATCTTGAGTGGGAGTGCGACCGGGAATTCGGCGGTCTTTGAATGCGGGTTGCAGGCTCTGCGTTGGCTCACCGAACTGCAAGTCACTGAAAAAGGACACTTTCGATCGATTGGTAGCAATGGCTTTTACCGCCGTGGAGGCACTCGCGCCGACTTTGACCAACAGCCAATCGAGGCGCAAGCGATGGTTTCCGCCTGCCTGGCAGCCTTTCGCACAACTTCGGACTCTTGGTGGTACGAGCAAGCGCAGCGAGCTTTCGATTGGTTTATCGGCTGGAACGATCTCGGCTTGGAGCTATATTCCGCAGAAAGCGGTGGTTGCAGCGATGGACTGCACGTAGATCGAGTTAACGGGAATCATGGTGCCGAATCCACGTTGGCTTTCCTATTGTCGCTGGCGGAGATCCGATTAACCCAAAACATGTTGACGAGTTTCAAGGCGCCGTTCGCCATGGGCGATGACCGCAACTGACATTCTTCGATCCTCCGCACCCCGGTGAACCGCGGGATGCAAAACTTGGCTGCTAAAGTCAGAATCAGTAGGTTCTTGGTTCGAGTCTAAGCGGGAAAATGCCCCTAAACCCAACAGCCGGTTGAGACAAGTTCTTTCATCCTCGCGACGGCGGGGACCCAGCATTGCGAGGGTTATTTTCCGCGGGATTCCCGCCTTTGCGGGAATGACGTTCGGTCCGGTTGTTGAGGTGAGACCTTTTCAACGGTTTGCTATGACTCGACGAACCACTAGATTCGCTCGCCTTCGATCACACAAACGCGTGCCGAGGTTGGAATCACGCGACGCAATTGAAATCCGGACGCGGCAAATAGATCGCGGAATTCTGCCTCCGACCGCTGGCGGCCACCGGTCGCAACTAGCATATTCACATCGTTGGCGGCGGCACTGCGACTCTCCGGAGACTGATCGATTCGTGTCGGGTACACCGCCTCGACAATCAGCAGCTTTCCGTCCGGCGGCATCGCCGCTCGGCAATTCTTCAGAATTTCGGCCGCCCGTTCGTCGTTCCAATCGTGGATGACGTGCTTGAGCAACAATGCGTTGGCGCCAACCGGAACTTCGTCAAAAAAACTGCCACTCAGGACCTCGCAGCGATCTGATAGCCCGGACGCTTTTACTTGTTTCGCAGCG
Organism: uncultured Planctomycetaceae bacterium; assembly: GCA_963803365.1. Lineage (GTDB taxonomy): Bacteria > Planctomycetota > Planctomycetia > Pirellulales > Pirellulaceae > JANMEB01. The sequence goes on along the minus strand of CAWDMH010000011.1, from coordinate 130,737 downwards.
TTTTTCGCGACCGGCGGCAAGTCAAACACCATGCCCTTCAGCGCCGGAAATGCCTTGAGAATGCCGATCAGCAGTGCCCCGTTGCCGCCCCCGATGTCCGCCACTGTTTCAAACGCCGAAAAATCATACGCCTCTGCAACCGCGGCAGCCGTTATAGGTGCGAAGGTGGCCATCGCCTCGTCGAAGATCGCGGCTTGTTCCGGATCCTGTGCCAGTTGACTGAAGGGATCCGCATCCGGATTGGTCCGTCGAAATGCCCGGCTCACCCGTACGCACGCAGTATTCGAGTTCTTTCCAACTGTCCTGCAGTCCGGTTCCAGCGAACAACATCACTAATGCGCACATCGAGCCCGGAACGCCGGACCGAAGCAACGTGCCCAACGGCGTCAGCCCAAACCGGTCTCTGTCAAATTCCTCGAAAATTCCGACGCTAGTCAGCAGCCGCAGCACCCGACTTAGCGATGGAGCATGAGTTTCGGACGCAGCGGCCAGTTCATGATAATTGCGCGGGCCGTCCTTCATCAAATCCGCCAAGCCCAGTTTGGCGGCCAGGTTGAGCGCTCGGGACAGATAGTGGCCGATCGCCATCTGATAGAGCGCGATGCCAGCGGCGGCATTTTCGCGTTTCGACGGCGAACGAACGTCTGAAGTCGTCATGATGGAAGCTCTTGGTTCGCGTTATCGGTGGCCGAGACGTTCTTCATAATACCGGTTGTTAGGCGCACTACTGTAAATGTTCTCCGAGTTGCAAACTCCTTGGGATCGGACGCAAAATAACTTCGCCGTAAATCCTCGCCCTCACGGGAGAGGTTAAGGAGAGGGTCGACAAAATCGGGAAGCTATTTTGCGTGCGACCCTTATCGCGAATGTGCCACCGATTATAACGCGCGGCGAGATCAATCGAGGACGTCGTCAACCCGGTGGGGCGCTCTCAGTCTGTGGTCCATTGGGTCGTACGCGAGGGTATTCGGTCGAAAACGCCAAGCAGAAACGCCTCACCGAACCGGCTCCCCATACCGGCATCGTCGAGGCCAGCACCGAACACTAAAATGGTGGCAACCATTGATCGAGCAAGTTTCAGCGGACGAATTAGTGCGTTGTCAAGTCTTAGTCTTGGGGTTGACATTGTAGGCTTTCGCTCCGCGAAAGCACGTCCCTTCGCGGAGCGAAAGGCGACAATGTTGGTTTGCCACATTGGTAAGGATCGCACGCAAAATAGCTTCCCGATTTTGTTAGCCCACTTCCCCATCTCGTACGTATCAACCAGGTTGTCGATGGACGTAAACAGACAATCCACTTCGCTGAACAAGAGCAAAATCAAGATTGTATTGCTGGAGGGAATACATGCGACGGCCATCGAGATGCTGCAGTCCGCGGGATACTGCCATCTCATGCAGCATTCGGAGTCATTGAGCGGCGACGCACTGCGCTCCGAAATCTGTGATTGTCACATGCTGGGGATTCGCTCGCGGACTCGGTTAACCGCGTCTGATCTGGCATCCGCGACTCGCCTCATTGCCGTCGGTTGTTTTTGCATTGGCACGAATCAAGTCGAATTGAACGCGGCTACGTCTTTGGGCATACCGGTATTCAACGCTCCCTATTCAAATACGCGTAGCGTCGCCGAGTTGGTGATTGCCGAAGCGATCTTGTTGTTGCGGCGCGTTCCGGAAAAGGAACACGCGGCTCGGCAGGGGTTTTGGCGCAAGTCGGCCGACGGTGCAAACGAGGTCCGAGGCAAAACGATGGGGATCGTCGGCTACGGCAACATTGGTACACAAGTCAGCGTGTTGGCTGAGGCGGTTGGGATGAAGGTCGTATTCACCGACGTTGTCACCAAGCTGCCTTTGGGAAACGCACGTCAAGTTCCGCTGGCGGAATTGTTGCGGGTTTCCAACGTGGTGACTCTGCATGTGCCGGAGACGCCGAGCACGCAGAACATGATCGGCCTCGAACAACTTGAATTGATGCGGCCAGACGCGGTGCTGATTAACGCCGCTCGCGGGTCGCTGATCGATTTGGAGGCATTGGAAACCGTTCTGTCGCGCGGCCGCCTGCGGGGCGTGGCGATCGACGTCTTTCCGGATGAGCCCAAGTCCGGTGGAGTGGCGTTTGAATCACCGCTGTTCAAATTCGATAACGTCTTGCTCACGCCTCACATCGGCGGCAGCACGGTCGAAGCGCAGCAAAATATCGGACGCGAAGTCGCCGAAAAGCTCGTTCGCTACAGCGACTTGGGTTCGACGGTTTCGGCGGTCAATTTTCCTGAAGTTGCGCTGCCCGCTCATGCCAACCAGCATCGGTTGCTCCACATCCATCAAAACCGGCCTGGCGTCATGTCCGAGATCAACCGCGTCTTTTCGTCAAATCAAATCAACATCCTCGGCCAGTATTTGCAAACGAATGCGTCGGTGGGATACGTCGTTGTCGACATCGATCGCGAGTACAGCGAACTGGCGATGAACGAACTGAGGAAGGTCGACGGAACGATTCGCTGCCGAGTATTGTGGTGATCGGCCTGTTATTTCAGTTTCGTTTCTCGCTGACCGACTCGAAGAGAATCAGCGCCATGTACCGGGGCGGCCAACACCAACTCTTTATTTCGCAAAAAATACGGCGCGGTGCGGACGATCTGGTATGGCTCCGTGAGCTTACTGCAGAGTTCGTTCCAATGGTCGGCGGTTGTCACCAGCATTGCCCCCGGATGTTCGGCGATGAACGTTGCCGGTTCCACGCGCGGTTTGGGTTCCCAATCACGCGTCCGAACGGTTGAAGCCGCTGCCGTTGAGCGGCTCTCGGCAAGTTCCCAAATCGGCTGGCCGGCGTAAAAAACCCAGCTCGATTCCAAGCATCGATAGCTCGCGATCGGGGCCGGCAAACCTCGCCGAAGCGGACTCTCAAACAACGTTTCAGTTTGTCGCGTTGAATCGACGGCCTGCGTGGCAAAGCCAAAGACCAGAACACTAAAGGCGACCGCCGCCGTCGAGTAGCAAGGCACAACCCAGCGGCCCTGGTTGATTCCCATCAAGAACAAAGACAAGACCGCAGTGGCCATCCAAACGAAACTAAGAACCAACAGCCAATAGCTGCCGTGGAGCAATTGATCGGCCAGTAGGAAAACACCGATGCCAATGGCCACGGCAGAAAGGCCCGTCGCGGCAGCGGCCAAACGGAACCATCCCCCAGGGATCGCTTGTGACTGGGAGCTCAACTGTCGAAGTCCCACAGCCACCAGGATCGCCAACGCCGGATAACAAGGTGTCACGTAGCTCGGCAACTTGGTTGAGATCAACGTAAACAGGCCAATTTGACATCCCACCCAGCACAACAGAAATGTGATTGCGGCAGAATTTCGCCGTTGAGTTAATTCGCGGTCAATTCGCAAAAATGTTGGCAGAAAAAACACCGACCACGGAAAGCAGCCGACTGACACAGCGACCAGGTAATACCCATATCCGCCGCCGTGATGCTCGAATGCCGTTGTAGCGCGCCCCAAGTGCTCCTGGAGAAAAAACAGCCGTAAGAAGTCGCCGTTCGTGCGTAGGCCGACCCACACAAACCAAGGTCCAGCAATCGACACGATGGCCGCGATCGCAATCCAGGGCTTCATCGAAACCAACGTCCGCCAGAAGTGTACCGGATGAAACGGCCGGAGAATCCCAAGTAGAAACCGCGTGCAACCGCCGTAATGCTCGGAGCCCAAACGAACTCGTTGCGGCATCCGAACGATCAACAAGTGTAAGCCGATAATCGCCATCGGCATCACGATCGCGATCAATCCTTTGGCCAACACGCCGAGCCCCATGAATCCGTACATACTCCAGATTTGCCAGGATTTGCCGGGAAAAAAGCTGGTGCCACTGGAACGAATTGCGCGAGTGTCGCCACGCGACGCAGCGTCGGAAGTCTCGGTTGGGCTCGATGACACCCAGCCGCTTGATCCTCCAACATAGATTGCCAACGCTATCGTCTGGCAAAAAATCAAAAGTGAATCCGGCGTGGCCGCTCGACCCGCAACGACGAACATGACGCTGGTCGTCAAGATCATGGATGCGACTAGCCCCGTCCAGCCGCCGAACAGCCTCCGCCCGATCGAGTACGTTGCAAGTGAAGTACCCACGGCGAAAAACGCTGACCAGAATCGTGCGGCGAATTCGCTAACACCGAACACCAGGTAGGCGGCGGCAATCAGCCAATACAACAACACCGGCTTTTGATGTCGAAGTTCGCCGTTGAAGATCGGGACAATCAAATCGCCACGCTGCACCATTTCCAAAGCGCAGCCGGCGTTGCGAGGTTCGTCGCGGTCCCACAACTTGGAGCCGCCCAGGTTCGCGAACATGATTAGCGAACTGACAACGGCGACCAGTCCGATGTGCCACAAGACTTTGGTGTTCAAGACAGAATCCGACGAGTGTTGGAACTTTCGGCCGCGAGGCCATGACGCCGCAGACTAGGAAAGTCGCGAGAATTGGGCAATGTCAGATTTATTGCAAGAGCATTGCGGGGGTTGATGAGTAAAACCGGGGCCATTGCTTCGTTAAGGTTCGCACGAAAACAATTTCGGTCTTTGTGATTGCTGTAGTAATGTGTAGCTGACCAATCGTGATCCCGCCGGGACTGGCCCGACGGAGATCGGCAAAAGGATGGATCATTGAGCGCAGCCTACCGTAGCTGACCAATCGTGATCCCGCCGGGACTGGCCCGACGGAGATCGGCAAAGGATTGATCGTTGAGCGCAGCCTACCGTAGCTAACCAATCGTGATCCCGCCGGAGATCGGGTCGAATGCGGAAGTTACTCCGCGTTGAGTCCTAAACGGTCGGTTCGTCGTTGATTTTGAGCTTGAGTATTTCGACGACGCGCGGCGTGGCTTGCTGAACTTCAAATTCAACGTTTCCAACAGCGATGATTTGTCCGCGGCGCGGGATTTCATTCAGCTTGCTCATCAGCAGGCCCGCTACCGTGTCATAATCGTCGGTTTCGGGGAGTTGCAGGCCGAGTTCCTGGTTGAGTTGCTCGATATGTGCGGTACCGGCGACGCGGGCCTCGTTCTTCGAAAGCCGCTCGATGACGGCGGGTTCGGCCACATCGGTTTCGTCCTGTATTTCGCCGACGATTTCTTCCAGAATGTCTTCAATGGTGATGATTCCCGATACGGCGTTATATTCGTCCATCACCACGGCCAAGTGAACGCGGTTTTGCAGGAACCGACTGAGCATTTCATCCAAGCGTGTTGATTCGGGGACGAACAACGGTCGCCGCAACAGCCGTTCCAGCGGTCGTCGCTTGTCGATAGGTTTGTGGAACTCGGTCAGCAAGTCCTTCGTATACAAGATTCCGAGCACGTTGTCCGCCCGTTGGCGAAACACGGGAAGCCGAGTCCGCTCGGTTTCAACGACGTATTTCAACATCGTATCCCAGTCGGTGCTGACCTCGATGGCATCGACTCGGCTGCGTGGCGTCATGACTTTGGCCACGACCGTATCGTCCAAATCGAGAACGCCTTCGAGCATGTCGCGAACGCGGGTCTCGAGCCAGCCGCCCCGTTCACCTTCGGAAGCCATCGATCGAATTTCGTCTTCGAATTCCTCTTCGGCATCCTCCTCGGTGTGAGGGTCGCCGGAAATTCGGGACATGACTGCGGATGCCATTTGCACGCCGATGGTCAACGGCCAACTAACCAGGGAAACAACCCACCAGAACCGCCAAGTGTGAAACAGAAACGGCGCCGCCGCGAAATGAACGACACCCCAAGGAATCCAACTGTTGCACAACAGCAATACGATGATCAGCGAAGCGATCCAACCGGACCAGGCCCAGGCAGTGACCGCTTCCAACGGCAGTTTGCCCAGCACCAGTGTCAACCCGGAGACGGCGACGAACGAGATGCCGATCATCTGCAAGGCCTCGGCGCCCAACGCGAATCGATCGCGGCCGCGGATGATCGTATCAAACCAATGTCGGCGGTTGTGACGAATGCAATACTCCTCCAGTTCGTGCCGGGCAAATTCGTGGAGGACCTGTGCCGCCGTCGCCGCGAACGTGGAGAGAAAAGCGCCGACGATCAACAGAATGAGGGTGGTCGTTGATGTCATCGGCTTCGGCTCCGGGAAGTCGATTCGACAAAGTTTGGCGGTGGCAGGCTCAATTCTTCGAAAACGGATTGTTCGGCGCGTCGCATTTTCCGCCGCGCCGCGGTCGTCCCGTCCGAATAGCCTACCAGGTGAAGGGCACCGTGAATGACGTACAGCAGCAACTCGGCCCGCGCCGTGGCACCGAGCTCTTTGGCGACGCGGCACGCCGTCTCGGCATTAACCACGACTTCGCCAGTCAAGGCACCGTCGCGTGCGTCGCCTTCCAGCAGAAAACTCAGGACGTCTGTCGGCCAATCGTGTTGCAAAAACTTCCGGTTGAGGGTCTGCATTTCGAGGTCGTCGACTACGGCAATGCTGACTTCGGCTGTTTTAACGTTCGCCGCGTGCAGGACATAAGTGGCGGCTCGACGCAGCCAAACTCGAGGAATCCGCCCGGCTTGGCGATTGGAAATGTCGATCGTGTAGTGAGGCAACTGCCTACCAACGGCGGACGAAACCTGCATCATTGGCGGGATCAATTCCGTTGATAATGGTTCACGATTCGGGGTCTGACGCAATCCGCCCAAGCCGGATGCGCTTGACCCTCTGAATTTGGAAATGCGCCTTGGCCAGTCGTGTACGCTTACAGTCTGTCGCAAAGCGAATCCCAAGACCTCATCGGAACTACGCGCCGTGCGTCGCTTCCGGGTATTTGATGCGTGCATGATACATCGCGTTGAGCGATTTAATAATGCTTTCCTTGATGATGTAGAGCTGCTTCAAAGTCAAAGAGCAGTCGTCGAGTTGCCCGTCGGTGAGTCGCTTCTGCACGATCGATTCGACCAGACTTTCTAACCGGGCGGGTCCGGGATCCCGCAGTGCTCGACTGGCGCTCTCCGAGGCATCGGCCAGCATGACGACGGCGGCCTCCGGCGTTTGCGGCTTGGGACCGGGATACCGGAAGCACGATTCTTGGGGCTCCGAATCTTCGTCGGCCATCCGCGCAGCCTGATTGAAGAAATACTCGACTAACGTCGTACCGTGATGCTGTTCGATGATGTCAAGCACGCGTTTGGGCAAGTGATGCTGGCGGGCCATTTCCGCTCCTTCCTTGACATGGGCGATGATCACCAGCGTGCTCATCGTGGGCACCAGGTCTTCATGCTTGTTGATCGCCCCCATCTGGTTTTCGACGAAGTATTCCGGCTTTCTCATCTTGCCGATGTCGTGGAAGTACGAACCGACGCGGCAGAGCAGGCCGTTCGCATCGACCGCTTTCGCCGCGGCTTCGGCGATCGACGCCACGCTGATGCTGTGGTTGTAAGTCCCCGGCGCGCGCTGCACGAGTTCCTTCAGCAAAGGATGGTTCGCATCGCTCAATTCCAGCAGGCTGATGTCAGTCTGAATGTCAAACCATTGCTCCAGAAACGGCAGCAGCCCGGTCATAAACAGTGCCGCGAGCATCGCCGATCCGCTATACCACAGACCATCGACAAACAATCCCAGGGACAGCGGTTGGTTGAGCATGTAGTTGACGCCTACCGTCGTCGGTCCCGCCACCGCGGCGATTGCAAATCCGACGTAAATCAACCGGGTGCGACTGCGGATCGAACGGCACAGCAACCCCGCCGTCGAAGCCGTCCCCGCCAGCAACACGAACTCGCTCAAGCCGTAACCGTGTGCGATCGCAAACACCAGACATGTCAAACCGCCCAACAGGATTGCCAATTCCACCGAAAACGCAATCGCGACCAGCATCGCCAGCATCGCCACGGGAACCAATTCCGCTCGTGAATCTTCGTTCCAGGCGAGTATCCACGCGACAATCAACGCAATCAGCATCAAACCAATTAAGGTGGCAAAGCGGCCGATGTCGTCCAAAAGCTCCCGGTCTCGATACCGCAAGTAGCCGACGAACAGCAGGAACACCGCGGCCATCATTCCAAAGAACGCGAACGAGCGAAAAACTCTTGCCGAGAACGGTTGGCTGCTGACGTATGCCGCATGCTCGGCCCGCAAGAGTTGAATGTCGTCCTTTTCGAGAACGCGGCGCACGGCGCCAACGCCGCCTCGGTCGTTTGAGGTTTGGCGATTTCCAAGAGATCGCCCGGCTGGAATTGCTTGTACGTCGGCGGGAGCGCGTCGACCCCTTTCTCCGCTTTGCGCCGCGACAACGGCTGATCCCAAGTCAACGTCGTCGGTAGCTTGGAACTACACCACTGAAAGACGCGGTCGGCGACAAACTCGGGATCCGAAATCACGTCGCTGACTTCGTCAAATTCATCGCGTATCCGTCGATGCAATTCGTCTCGAATCTCCTCAATCCGTACTTTTGAGACGTCTACTCGTCGCGCGTTCTCGGGCGAGTCGGTGAAGACGTAAATCTCCTGCATGTTTCCCTGGGTGTACTGATGCTCAAGACTGATCAACAGGCCGTTTCGCTCAAAGTCAAAAAAGGCGTTTTGCAGAACGCGCTGGACGACTTCCAGCTTGTCGTCCTTTTCTAAGGCCTTTTTAAACTTCTCCAAGCTGGCCTCCGTCGCTTCGGACTCCGCGGTCTTGGTATCGCCGCTGGCGTCACCGTAAAACGCCATCCAGGCTCCCCGTTGCAATTTATCAAACGTCTTGCTTTTCAACTCGAAGATCTGGTCGCGGAGTGCTTGCTGCAAATTCTCCAAGGGACCCTTGGTGTTGTGGTAATAGCAAAGGGCCAGACCGCGGGCCAGGGCCTTGGCGTCGTTGGTCGCCTTGACATCGATGTACTCAAACGGAACGCGAGCCAGCAGCCGATTGGCGGGGGATTGTCGAACGCGATACGGAAATGGCGACGACCACCCCATAAACGCGATCCACAGGATCAAGGTCGCCACGCCGCAAACCCCGATCCGGCACCATAAGTAAGAGTTGCGCAGCGAGTCCATCACTGGCTTGATCGAGCCGCGCGGTTCCGGAATCTTCCAGCGTGTTCGGGTTTGGCTCGATTCGGGCATCTACAACGTGCTGTCAAGCACGGCAAGCATGTTCAGTTGTGATCGTCCACTGAGTTCCGGCTGCCCACAGTTTCTTTCGCCTCCCTGTCGTCATCAACCGCGGCAAACGAATGTGGCCGATCTATACGTAATTGTACCGAGGGGCACAACGGCGTTAAATGATGAGCCAACGGGTCGAGGCCTTGATGGCGGTAATTACGGCAGTAGACACTAGTCAAGGGTTTGAAGCTCGCCAAAAATCGTTTCGAAATACCTCGGAATATAGCTCGCAACTACTTGGCCCGAGTGGCAAATGGTTCAAGCCCGTTGTCCCCGTCGTGTTTGGCTCGTCGCCCCGGCTTTTCATAGGCGTCAACGATGTCTTGTACCAGTCGATTGCGAACGATGTCGGAACGCCCTAGTTGAATGATCTTAACGCCTGGAATCGAATTCAGTCGATTAATCGCATCATGCAGTCCGCTGCGGACGTTATGAGGCAGGTCAATTTGCGTCGGATCGCCGGCGACGACAATCTTTGAGTTTAGCCCCATCCGAGTCAAAAACATTTTCATTTGACTGATTGTCGTGTTCTGTGCTTCATCCAGAATGATGAAGGCGTCGTTCAAAGTCCGGCCGCGCATGTACGCCAGCGGGATGACTTCGATGATGTCCTGTTGGATCAGCCGTTGGATTTGGTCGAACCCGACCATCTCGTGGATCGCATCCATCAGCGGCCGCAAGTAGGGATTGATTTTGGCTTGCAAGTCGCCGGGCAAGAATCCCAAGCTTTCGCCGGCTTCGACCGCTGGCCGCACCAGGACAATTTTGCGGATCGACTGATGTTTGAGCGCCTCGACAGCTGCCGCGACGGCCAGATACGTCTTTCCCGAACCCGCCGGGCCCGTCGAAAAAACCAGGTCGTGGTTACGGATCGCCTCAATATAGACCGCTTGACCGGGGGTTTTGGCGCGGATTTGGCGGCCGATCTCCAAGATGTCCAGCGGGGCCGGCGGACGTTGCGGTTCGGCGTGGCCGGTGACCTGAGCAATCGTGTCGTCGAATTGGTCCGGGGTCAAACTACCGTTTCGACGTACAATCGTCGCCAGCTTTTCCAAGGCCTCGGTGGCCTGAGCGACCGCGTTTTCTTCGCCAATGACTCGGATTTCACCATCACGGTGCGTGATTTCTACGTGGAATCGATCGCGCAGCCGCCGGAGATGCTGGTCTCGTGCGCCAAACAGCGGCAACACGAACCGCGGCTCAATCGAGGGGATGGTTGCTTGAATCATTCAGCAGCGCGGTGGCATGCGTACACCGCTCCGGGTTTCATAACGGGATGGGGAACGTAAGTTGACAATGTCAATTGCGTCCCCACCCCCCAATCTTCTAACTGTAGGTTGTTGCAAATTGTTTTCAATCGAAGTCGTCCGATTATACGAGTTTTGACGGACATTTGGGTATTTTTTTTCACACCACGTAGGTCATGTTGGCCCGACCATTCTCGACACCCAAAAGAAAAAAGCCAAGGGCGCGGCGCCCAGGACCGAATCGATTACATCCAGTACGCCTCCCATGCCCGGAATGAGACTTCCCGAGTCCTTTTGGTTCGATTCGCGCTTGATCAACGATTCCGCGAGGTCCCCCCCAATCCCCGCGGCGCTGACGGACACGCCAAAGGCCACCGCCGACCAGACGTTTGCCACGGCAAACTCACCAGTCATCCAATACGACACCGGGTAGAGTGCGAACAGCGCACCGGCACATCCAAAGATTAACGCCGCCAAGCCGCCTTCGATCGTTTTTCCCGGACTGAGTTGCGGTGTCAACTTGCTGCGTCCCCATGCCTTCCCGACCAAATAGGCGAATGAATCGCTTGTCTTGACGGTCAACAACAGTGAAAAGATGGCCACCACACCCCAGCGATTGGTCAACGCAAAACGCAACTGCACGGTAAACATCAACAACAGCAAATAGCCGACGATCAAGCTCAATCGCTGGATCCGGACGAGTGAGTTTTGCCGCTGCCGATACCAAAGCATCTCGGACAGAAACATCCACGCCCACGCGGCGGCGTAACCCAAAACAAGCATGCTTGATGGTGCCAACGAAACGGTGCCAGGCGGCTCTCGCCAAAAAACAGGAATGCAACTCAGACCGCCACATAATCCAAGCGGGATCGCGACTTGCCACGTCCGAAGCTCATCGGGGCCCAACAATCGGCGAAGCTCTTCACCCCCCAACAAACACAAGATCAATACGACGACCGATATCACAACGCCGCGGTAACCCCATTGCTCGCCGGCCAAATAGTCGAATCGAATTAACGCCAGCACCGCGGCGATCGAAAACGCAGATGAAAGCAACCGGCGATGCAGCACGTCAATCCGCGTCCTCTCTGAAGTTTAATCCGCCGTACCGCCGTTCGCGGCCCGCATATTCTCGAATGGCTTCGTGCAAATCGGCGGTCCGAAAATCGGGCCAATACCGTTCGGTGACCCACAATTCCGCGTAACTGATTTGCCACAATAAAAAATTGCTTACGCGCATTTCGCCTGCGGTGCGGATCAACAAGTCCGGATCGGGCATCGCCGCGGTGTATAAATGATCTGCAATCAACGATTCATTGATCTGATCGACCGAGAGACGCCCCGCGGCGACATGGCCGGCGATTGCCTGAATCGCATCCACAAGCTCCGCTCGGGCGCCGTAGTTGATGGCCAGGCACAACGTCGTGCCGGTGTTTTCCGCGGTCATCTCGATGGTCCGGTCCATTTCACGACAGATCTCCGAATCGATTCGTTCGCGCCGTCCGATGACGCGTAGCCGCAACTGATGCTCCATCAGTGTCGGACGCTCCTCGATCAAGTAATAGCGCAACAGGTGCATTAGAAAATCGAGTTCTTCTTGCGGCCTTTTCCAATTCTCGCTCGACAGACAGTACAGGGTCAGTTGTCGGATTCCAAGCCGCGTACATTCTTGACTGATCTCGCGAACGACTGCCGCACCCTGACGATGGCCTTCGCCTCGCGGTTGCTTGTGCCGAGCTGCCCAGCGTCCGTTACCATCCATAATGATGGCAATGTGCCGCGGCATTTTTTCCGGCGACACTCCGCTGATTCCAGATTGCATTGACACCTCGAGAGAATTTACCACTGCCGCCGCGACTCGCTTGCTCCAACATGCGGTTTGAAAAAAGGACCAGTGCCCTTTCAGTACTTAATTTTGGGGCGCCACTCGTTGTGCCAGTGTCTGTGATCGTCGTATATCGCCGACCCACATTGGCGAAGCCAATGGCACACAACCCCAATTTTAAGAGTTGACAACACACTAGTAATCACGATCCGAACCCTTAACCGTGACAAACACTAAACCCAATGAGGTTCATCGCAGTCTATCGTCTGGCGGCGGTCCGGCCCGACCGACACAAACTCAATCGGAACGCCTACCAAACTGGCGATACGGTCGAGGTACCGCCGCGCGGCCGAGGGCAACTGCTCGATCGACGTGCAACTCGAAATATCGACGTCGAATCCCGGCAGCGATTCGTAAACGGGCCGTACCCTACTTAATTCCTGGGCATGGCTGGGAAAGTGGCATGACCGTTGTCCCTCCAATTCATATGCGGTGCAGATCTGAATCGAGTCCATTCCACTCAAAACATCCAGCATGGTCGAGCGCCAAACTCGAAGCCCCACCAAGCCGGGCGGCATAACGCACAGCCACCGCGTCAAACCAACCGCATCGGCGAGGACGGCCCGTCGTCGTGCCATATTCACGCCCGCGCTGCCGAATTCGTTCGCCTGTTTCATTGTTCAATTCCGTGGGAAAGGGGCCTCCCCGACTCGCGTCGAATAGGCCTTGATCACGCCGATGATTTTGGTAATGAAATGAGCCGGCACGCCGGCGCCGGCCGCGATTCCAACCCCGGAACTGTTACTGCTGGTGACAAAAGGAAATGTTCCGTAGTCGATGTCCAGCAGCGATCCCTGCGCCCCCTCGAACAGGACCCGCGAGTCGGCTTCGACCGCGTCCAACAGGATCGCCGTGGTATCGACGATCAACGGTCGTAGTGCGTCGGCGTATTCCCGGTATTGTTGATGAATCGATTCCGCATCCAGTTCGATCGGCTCAGAGGCTGCAAAGCCTTGCAGTGCGGCGCGCTGTATCGAACGATTTCCTGGATTCGCTGCCGCAAGTTTGGACGCAAGAGATCGCCTAGTCGGATGGCGAAACTCCGACCGACTTTGTCCTGATAACACGGCCCAATCCCGCGCAGCGTCGTGCCAATGTTGTCTTCGCCGGTCAACATCTCGTTCCACAAGCGATCCTCGAGCACGTGCCAGGGAAAGACGACATGTGCTCGGTCCGACAACAAAAGCCGCTCGCGAACCTCGATCCCTTGCAAGCGAAGTCCTTCGATCTCGCGAAGAATGGTCGCCGGATCGAGTACCACGCCAGATGAGACGATGTTCAACGCCGAGGGGTTCAAGACTCCACTGGGAATCAAATGCAGCTTGTAAGTCGTGCCGTCAACGACGACCGTGTGCCCCGCATTGGCTCCACCTTGGTAACGCACAATGATCTTTTGGCCATCGGTCAAGCAATCGACCAATTTGCCCTTGGCTTCATCTCCCCATTGCAAACCGATGACCGCGATTCCCGGCACGTGCGATGTTCCTGGGATTTATCAGAGTATAATGAATGACGCTGACAGACGACGGCGGAAGCCGACAAGCAGGATCCGACGGCCATCACGATTACAATGTCGAACCCGACAGTGTATGATTCATTTCGGTGAGTGGTCAACCATCCGGCGACTTGCGCCGTGGGTAATTTGGCAAGGGTCGGCTAAAGCTTTGGCCATTGTTTGTCCGTCAGGGACTGACTGACCTACAGCAAATGACCCCGCTATGGGGGCTTGTGTAGTGGAGTAATTTGGCAAGGGTCGGCTAAAGCTTTGGCCATTGTTTGTCCGTCAGGGACTGACTGACCTACAGCAAATGACCCCGCTATGGGGGCTTGTGTAGTGGAGTAATTTGGCAAGGGTCGGCTAAAGCTTTGGCCATTGTTTGTCCGTCAGGGACTGACTGACCTACAGCAAATGACTCCGCTATGGGGGCTTGTGTAGTGGAGTATTTTGGCGAGGGTCGGCTAAAGCTTTAGTCATTGTTTGTCCGTCAGGGACTGACTGACCTACAGCAAATGACCCCGCTATGGGGGCTTGTGTAGTGGAGTAATTTGGCAAGGGTCGGCTAAAGCTTTGGCCATTGTTTGTCCGTCAGGGACTGACCGACCTACAGCAAATGACTCCATCGTTAATTGTAGGAACCACGGTCCCGCAAGAAATGCATTTGTGCCCACCGATCGACCTTCAAGTCCGCTAGACCAACGCATGAGCCGACGCTTCAAGACGACGATTTGCGGGTTCGCCGTGTTTGCCTGTGCCGTTGTCGGCTGTGCCAAACCGTCCGCCGAACTGGACGAGAATCCGGCGGCAGCAACTCCTTCGATCGCGCCCACGTTGATGATCGTTCGCAATCAAACCTGGCCGACTCAAGTTCGCACGCAAGGAACGCTCGTTGCCGACGAGGCCGCGATCGTTGGCGCCAAGGTCGCTGGCCGCGTTTCCGAGGTGCTTGTCGATATCGGCGATCAGGTGAACCCGAAAACCGAACTGGTGAAACTCGATCAAGACGTCTTCTCACTGGAGGTGGCGGCCGCCGAGGCGCTGGTTGCAAACGCGAGCGGCGATTGGCATGAAGCCCGACGATTCCACGGCGACCGTCGATCCCGTTGCAACGCCGCCGGTGATCGAAGCCAAGGCAGTCTGGGACGACACGGTGCGACAAGTCAAGCGTCTGCAGGAATTGAAGAGTCAGCGGGCGGTCAGCGACTCTGAATTCGATCAGGCCAAATCCGCGGCCGACGTTGCCGAAGCCCGATACGCATCGGCCGTCAACAGCGTTCGAGAGAAGATCGCGGAAGTGGACGTCGCCGCCGCCGACCTCGCTTTGGCACGGCAACGGTTGTCCGATGCCACGTCCACGGCTCCGTTTGACGGCATTGTCCGCGCGAGGTTGGTTGCCCCGGGCACGTACGTGCAAGTGGGCGAACCGCTGATCGAGCTGGTGCGCAATTCGGTCCTAAGGTTCCGCGGCAGCCTCCCCGAACGATACGCTCGCCAAATGAAAGTTGGTCAGCAACTCACGTTGCACGTTGAATCGCTGCAGGAACCGGTGGTCGCTGCGATTTCGCGGATCAGTCCGTCGTTGACCGAAAACAATCGCTCTCTGATGTTCGAAGCCGATGTGCCCAACGCGACTCATTCGCTGCGTTCCGGCTTGTTTGCCGAAGCGACGCTGGAACTCGATCCCAACGCTCAGGCCGTCGTCATTCCACAAGCTGCCGTGGTCCGTTTCGCCGGTATCGAAAAAGTCTGGCGCGTCGAACATGGTCAAACGCAAGATGTCGTCGTGCAATTGGGACGGCAGAACAAGACCGACGTAGAAATCCTGGGCGGACTGGCGCTCGGCGACGTCATCGTGGCCGATGGCAGTGAAGGCCGAATCGCCACCGTGACGTCCCCCATGCCGGTCGCCGACCGAAAGCCGACTGAGATTTCAGAGCACGACACTAAGACAACACCCAGCGGCTCCAACCGGCCTTAGACCACAAACCCTTTCTCATTACATGTATTGGCTTGCGGAAATCTGTGTGAAGCGGCCCGGTGTTCGCCCTGATGCTGATCATGGCGTTGGTCGTGGCCGGAGTCGCGGCGTTTCCCAATCTAGGCGTCGATCGCTTTCCCAACATCGATATGCCGAACGTGTATGTGCGTACGGTGTATCCGGGAGCCTCCTCCGAGGAAGTGGAGATCGGAGGTGACACAAGTCATCGAGGATGCCGTGGCCACGGTGGCGGGAATCGAAGAACTGCGGTCGATCTCCACCGAAGGCTCGTCGTTCGTCATCGTCACTTTCGAATTGACACGAGAAATCGACGCAGCGGTTCAAGACGTGCGCGACGCGGTCGCCGGGTGACCAATCGCCTGCCGTTTGGAATCGATCCCACCGGTCATTGAAAAGAGCGACGTCGAATCCTCGCCGATCATGATCATTGGCCGTCTGGCCGGTCCCCGCACCAGCAGCGAACTGTATTTTCTGGCCGATCGCTATGTCAAAGGCGTCGATCGAATCCGGCCCAGGCGTCGGCGACGTCTACATCGCCGGCGCCTCGGAGCGCGCCGTGCAGGTCAACATCGACGCGCAGAGCTTGGCGCCCACGAGATTTTCGATCTTGCAAGTTCGCGATGCGCTGGCGCGGCAAAACATCGACATTCCCGGTGGACGGGTCGACGAAGGGCATCCGCGAACGTTCGCTACGGACGCTGGGCCGAGTCGAAGACTCTCGCGACTTTCCCGATCTGGTTGTCGACACGGTGAACGGAACGCCCGTTCGGCTCAGCGATCTGGGCGAGGTTCAGCGACGCCACCAAGGAACTGCGGACGCTGGCCCGGCTCAACGGCACTCCGGCCGTCGTTCTGCAAATTCAAAAGCAATCGGGCGAAAACACCGTCAACGTGATTCAAGCCGATCAAAGAGCGACTGCCGCGATGCTCGAGCTTGCTGCCGCCCGATTGCAAGGTCACCATTCTCCAAGATCAGTCGCACTACATTCTGGCGGCGCTGCAACGAAATCGAACGGCACCTGGTCATCCGGCAGCATTTTCGCCAGCTTGATCGTGCTGTTGTTCATGCGGTCCTGGCGCTCGACGCTGATCGCCGCGGTCGCGATTCCGGCATCGATCATTTCCACGTTTGCCTTCATGAGAGCCATTCGGCTTCACGCTCAACAATGTGACGATGCTGGCGCTGGTGTTGATGGTCGGGGTGGTGATCGACGATGCGATCGTGGTGCTGGAAAACGTCTTTCACTGCGTCGAAGAAAAGGCGATGTCGCCCATTCGACGGCGGCGATCCAAGCGGAACGAGGGAAATCGGCCTGGCCGTGTTGGCCACCACGATCTCGCTGGTGATCGTGTTTCTTGCCGGTCTCGTTCCTGTCGAGCGTCACCGGCCGCATGCTGTATCAGTTTGGCATCACGGCGACCGTCGCCATTCTGGTTTCGATGTTCGTCAGCTTCACGCTCACGCCGATGATGTGCAGCAAGCTGTTGCGACGCGGCCAAGGAATCGCGACGAGTACCCGCAGTCCTCGATCTCGACGAGGTTTCTATCACTGGATCGAAGTCGGCCTACCTATGGTGTCTGCGTGAGGGCCATGCGCTTCCGCTGGCTGGTGCTGGCTGTTGTGCGATCGGCGTCATCGCCAGCAACTTTCCGCTCTATCAGACTGGTCAAGCAAGACTACATTCCGACCAACGTCGACGAGTCGGAGTTCGAAGTCCGCTGACGGCCCGCGAAGGCACCAGTCTGCAGTTCGATGGACGATGTCGATGCAGCGCGTCGAAGAAGCACTGAAGTCCAAATCCGCGGTATCGAACTGATGTTGACCACCGTCGGCACGCGCGGCTTTGGCGGCGTCAATCGGGGCGAAATTATCGTGCGCTTGTCCGATATCGAGACGCGGTCATTTTCGTTCGCCCGGCTTGTGGCGAGCGATCTGCGGCACGGGCGATCCGGGCGACGGCTTTCGCGGCAACTTCTCGCAGCGGGATACGATGCAGGAGGTCCGAACGCCGACTGGAAAACTTCCCGACATCGACGCCGTCGGTCCGCAATCTGACTTCGATGCGCACCGGGGCGCCGGTCGACATCGACTTCTCCATCACCGGCCCCGATATTCCAGCAGTTTGTTCGAGTTCAGCGAAACACTGAAAGAGCGTCAGCCGAAGAAATTCCCGGCATCGTCGACGTCGATACGACTTTGAAAATGGACAAGCCCGAATTGCTGGTATCGATCGATCGCGAGCGAGCGGCGGCGCTGGGCGTGGATGTGACCGAAATCGCCGACACGCTGCGGGTCGCCGTCGGAGGCGACGATCGCGTCTCGCGGTACCGCGACGCCTCGGTCGACGATGCCTATGACGTCGAACTGCGACTGGTCGGAATCGATCGACAAGATATCGAGTCGATCTCGCAGTTGTACGTGCGCGGCAATGGACTCACGGGGTCAGGCTCCCAATCGGTCAACGGCAGCGGTCCCCGAGGCGGGACAGACGGCCAAACCGATGGCGGATTGGGAAAAGGGAATGACCTCGTCCGATTGGATAACGTTGTTTCATTTCGACTTTGGCAATACGCTGGCACGCATCGATCGGCTTGATCGGCAGCGGATGGTTGCGATCCGTGCCAATTTGGCGCCGGGGTTTGCTTTGGCGGATCGGATCGCGGCATTGCAGGCCGCGGCGAACGACGATCGGCTTACCGCCTGGTTTCGGAACTCGCGTGATGGGCCGCGGCCGCGAATTGGAACGGACGTTGACTGAGTTTTTGTGGACGTTCGTGATGTCGTTTATCTTCATGTACATCGTCCTGGCCGCCCAGTTCGAAAACCTGATCCATCCGCTGACGATTCTATTCACTTTGCCGCTGGCCGTACCCTTTGGGCTGCTCAGCTTGTATTGGGGCGGCGAAACGCTCAACGTTTACTCGGCGCTGGGGATCCTGGTGCTGTTTGGCGTCGTCAAGAAAGCGGCGATTTTGCAAGTCGATCATACCAACGCTTTGCGCGCGACCGGCCTGCCTCGCAGCACAGGCGATCTTGCAAGCCAATCGCGACCGATTGCGCCCCATTCTGATGACCACGTTCTCCTTTGTCGCCGGCTTGATGCCGCTGTTGATCGCGACCGGACCCGGAGCCGAAGAGCGGCGCTCGATCGCCGTCCTGGCCGTCGGCGGCCAAACGCTTTCGCTGTTGCTGACGCTGCTGGCCGTTCCCGTGATCTATTCATTTCTGGATGATTTAGCGAAATTCTCTGGCTAAAAGCGTTTCGCAGACGACCCGTGGCGACGCCGATTTCACACCGCCGGTTGGCGAGTGAATGAGCGGCACATAAGATAGAGCGAGTGCGTGTGAACCATCGCGGCCGGCACTCAAAGAACGCCGCATCGGTCTGCAACGTTGACCTTACGGCGTTCGCCGCCTTCCGTACAAAGTCGCCGTTCTCCGACTCTGCTCGAATCAACGTACTTCCCTTGACCAACTACGGATTTATCATCGACAACCGAAAATGCATCGGATGCCATGCTTGTACGGTTGCATGTAAAGCCGAGCATGACGTGGCGGTCGGCGTCAATCGGACTTGGGTCAAGTACGTCGAAAAGGGAGTATTTCCTCAGACGCAGCGGATGTTTTCGGTTTTGCGGTGCAACCACTGCGACAACGCTCCTTGCGTCGAAATATGCCCGGTCACCGCGTTGTACCGACGGTCAGACGGAATTGTCGACTTTGACAACCGCCGCTGTATCGGCTGCCGAGCTTGCATGCAAGCTTGCCCGTACGACGCCTTGTACATCGATCCGGAAACACACACCGCCGCCAAATGCAACTATTGCGCTCATCGGATCGACCGTGGGCTGGAGCCGGCCTGTGTCAACGTTTGCCCGACCCACGCGATCATTTCCGGAGATCTCGACGATCCGGATTCGGAAATATCGCAACTGAAAAGCCGCGAACAGCAGTGACGGTTCGAAAGCCCGAAAAAGGGAACTCTCCGGCCCTGTATTACATCGATGGCGACGCGGCGTCACTCAATCCGAATGAAACGGAGTCGACCGGCCAAGGCATGTGGAGCGATCAGACTCGCGGCGTCGGACACTACGCACAGTTTTTGATGGAACGGACTCGGACCGATGAGAACGATAGCCGACACAAGAATGCCGGGGCCGCAGGTCAGGAGTCGACGCGATTGCCCGCGGCGGGCCAAAAGCCAACCTTGATCGACACATTGGAAAAATTCTTGTCTCTGGGCGGCGATCAAACGGGAGTATTGCAGCCGACAAGCGATCGAAAGGCCGAAGTAGCGGGGCGCCGCGTGGCCCACGAATTGACGCGGCGCGCGTACGACGCACCCAAAAAAGGGACGCTCTGGGGCTGGCAAGTCGCCGCGTATATGTGGACCAAAGCGATTTCGGCTGGTTGTATCATTCTGCCAATGGCCGCGGGATTATTTGGTTGGGCTCAGCCGTCCTTGGCCACGCAAGTCGTTGCCGCGATTGTCAGCTTGTTGTTTCTCGGTCTGACGGGTGCGCTGCTTGCGGCCGATCTCGATCAGCCCCTGCGATTCGTCTACGTCTTGTTGCGGCCGCAGTGGCGGTCTTGGCTCGTTCGCGGGGCCTACATCATTACAGCATTCGGCGCGGCACTCGTCTTTCGGCTTTGGACCGCGGCGTTTTGGAGTGGCTCACCGGCGTGGCTCGACGCGTTGCTAGTGGTGTTGGCGGCAGCGACGGCGATGTACACGGCACTCCTGTTCGCCCAAGCGAAGGGTCGTGACTTTTGGCAAAGTCCGCTGCTCGGGCTGCATATGTTAGTTCACGCGGTGATGGCGGGCACTGCGGTATTCTTGCTTGCCGTGCCCTTTACGTCCAATGAGGCATGGCGACACTTCGTGGTCGTCACCGCAATCGTAAGTATTGTGTTTAAACTTGTCAGCGATGCTTTGGAACTCGGCACGACGCACGCCACCACCGACGCTGCTCGAACGGCGAAAGCGATCACGCGCGGTCAGTTTCGCCGATTGTATTGGGGATACACCGTCTTGCTGGGATGCGTGCTGCCCGTGGCACTCTTGGCGCTGACAATTTGGGTGGCGCCAATTGCCGGTCTGGCGATGCTGACCGGGATCTACGTTGCCGAGCACATTTGGGTCCGCGCCCCTCAAGAAGTGCCATTGTCGTAGCCTTCGGCGGGAACGATTGCCAATGATCAAGAAACCGAGACGTAGCCTGATTGAACGGATCGCTGTCGCCTTGCACTGATCCCCAATTTGGATCGAAGTCTGACGGAGGCGGTTGAGGTCGAACGGCTGACTCCGGCTGGCTTGACCGACTATCCTCCGCCCGAACAGTGGGACGATTGGACCGAGTACGATGCGGCGGCTTGGCCCGTGAAGAAGACTCGCTCGATGATGATTGTGCCGACGACGTGCTTCAATTGCGAGTCGGCTTGCGGATTGCTCGGCTTCATCGACAAGTCGACCGGTGAAGTCGACCGTTTCGAAGGAAATCCCCAGCATCCCGGTAGCCGCGGGCGTAACTGCGCTAAGGGCCCGGCCACGATCAATCAGATCAAAGATGTCGACCGCATCCTCTACCCGCTCAAACGCGACGGAGCCCGCGGCACCGGCCAGTGGCGGCGAATCACGTGGGACCAGGCTTTGGACGACATTGCGGCTCGCATCGCCAATGCACTGCGCGAACGGCGGAACAATGAAATCGTGTACCACGTGGGCCGGCCGGGTCACGAAGGCTACATGGACCGCATCCTGAAATCTTGGGGAGTTGACGGACACAACAGCCATACCAACATCTGCAGTTCTGGTGCACGCTTTGGTTACGCCATTTGGCAAGGTTACGACCGCCCGTCTCCGGACCACGCGAACGCCCAATTCATCTTGTTGATCAGCGCCCACTTGGAATCCGGGCACTATTTCAACCCTCACGCCCAACGAATCATCGAAGGAATGTTGTCCGGCGCCAAACTTGCGGTAATGGACATGCGGCTGTCCAATACCGCCAGTATGGCCGACTTCTGGTTGCCAACACAGCCCGGCAGCGAAGCCGCCGTGTTGTTGGCCATGGCGCGGCTCATCATCGCGGAAAACCTTTACAACCGACGCTTTCTGGAGAATTGGGTCAACTGGCGTACCTTCATGTCCGAATTGCACCCGGACGCCGAGCCGACGTTTGAGAACTTTATCGAACGATTGGGACAACACTACGACAGCTTCACTCCAGAGTTTGCCGAACGTGAATCGGGCGTCCCGGCTGCCACGATCGTGGAAGTCGCGCGGCTGATTGGACGGGCCGGCGAAAGATTCGCAACTCACAATTGGCGAAGTGCAGGCAGCGGAAATCTAGGGGGTTGGGCGGTGGCTCGCTGCCTTCATTTCCTCAATGTCCTCACGGGAAGTGTGGGAACACGCGGCGGCACGTCTCCCAGCGCGTGGAACAAATTCAAACCGACTTTTTTCGATTCGCCGCCCGCGCACAAGTTCTGGAACGAATTGCATTTTCCCGACGAGTATCCGCTGGCCCATTACGAGATGAGTTTTCTGCTGCCGCACT
Source organism: uncultured Planctomycetaceae bacterium (assembly GCA_963803365.1). Lineage (GTDB taxonomy): Bacteria > Planctomycetota > Planctomycetia > Pirellulales > Pirellulaceae > JANMEB01. The sequence continues at coordinate 108,441 of CAWDMH010000011.1, read as the reverse complement.
TTCTCAAAGAAAACCGCGGACGGCTCGATACGTATTTCACACGGGTTTTCAATCCAGTTTGGAGCTATCCGGATGGTTTTTCTTGGATCGACGTGCTGAGCGATGAAAGCAAAGTCGGATGCCATGTGGCTCTGACACCGACCTGGAATGAGACGGCCTATTTCGCCGATTACGTGTTGCCCATGGGACACGCTTCCGAACGGCACGATCTGAATAGTTACGAAACGCACCCCGGCGTCTGGATCGCGTTTCGTCAACCGATTCTGCGAGAGGCGGCTCGGCGGGCAGGGCGGTCGGTGCAGTTTACCTACGAGACCAATCCGGGCGAAGTCTGGGAGGAGGACGAGTTTTGGATCGAGCTCTCTTGGCGAATCGACCGGGACGGCGACCTTGGCATCCGTCAACATTTCGTTTCGCCGTATCGGGCCGGAGAAAAGGTCACGATCGACGAATACTATCAATATATTTTTGATCATACACCGGGATTGCCGGAGGCGTCGGCCAAGAAGAATCTCTCGCCACTCGACTACATGCGCAAATACGGTGCGTTTGAAGTCGAACGGATCACCTACAACAAGCACGAAACTGAGGTTTCTCCATCGGACCTGGCGACGTCGGTGACCGACCCTGGAAGCGGCTTGATTAGCAAGTCCGGCTCGGCAATTGGCGTGGTCGTCGATGGCAAGCCCTTCGTGGGCTTTCCAACCCCGTCGCGGCGACAAGAACTGTTCAGTGAAACGCTGAAGGAATGGGGTTGGCCGGAATATGCGCTGCCGGAATACGTGAAATCGCACGTGCACCCGGATCACCTAGATCGCGGTAATCGTCAGTTTGTGCTGACGCCCACCTTTCGCTTGCCGACGCTGATTCATTCGCGGTCGGGAAACGCCAAGTGGCTTGCGGAAATCTCTCACCGGAATCCTTTATGGGTGAATACGCGCGATGCCAAAGAGATCGGCGTTGTCAACGGTGATCTGATTCGCGTCACTACGGAAATTGGCCATTTCGTCGATCGGGTTTGGGTGACCGAAGCGATCAAGCCCGGCGTGGTCGCTTGCTCGCATCACTTGGGTCGCTGGCGAAGAACGAATGACCCGCCCGCCAACCGCTGGGCGACAAGCACGGTCGACATGCAACAAGTCCGCCCCGGCGTCTGGCGTCTCCGTCACATTTCGAAGATCGAGCCGCACTCCAGTAGCGATCCCGATTCGGCTCGAATTTTTTGGGCTGATGGAGGGGTGGCACAAAATCTCGCGTTTGCTGTGCACCCCGATCCGATCAGCGGCATGCATTGCTGGCATCAAAAAGTCACCGTGACCCCGGCCCAGAATGATGATCGTTACGGCGACGTCGAAGTCGACACCAACAAGTCGTTTGAAGTCTACCGACAATGGCTTGCGCTGGCCCGACAAACTCGGCAAGCGTCTCGCTTGCGCCGGCCACTCTGGCTCAATCGTCCGCTTCGCCCCGATACCGAGACCTTCTATTTCACCCCGTAGGTCAAGCGTGCCCGTCAGAACGTAAATCCGTTTGCTGCATGTCAGATGTTCCAGACGTTGCGTAGCGACTGTTGGCAGGGCGGTGGAATGCTTCTCGAGAAGTGCAGGACGATCCGCCCTCGACGCTCGAGGCCACCAATCCAACCCTGCGTTACGTCCCAGTCATCACAAACACGGTTCGCTGCCTCGAGGAATTGCGCAGACACCTTACCCTGGACGACCCGCAAGGCGCATCGCGGACGCGGATCCGAAAAATGAAGTGCGGCCGCATGACCCAGTACGCCGCACCAACGACCAAACAAAGCACGATTAGACTAACGAGCAAATACATGAGGCAAGGGTGCGCGACCGCGCGATGTGCATGATTTGTTCGCGATCAATAAGCTGCCACAGCCTACCGCCATCTATGGCCGTGGACGTGAGTATGCCATTGAACAAAATCTCGTCTGAACAAGGTCTCGTTATCCTCGCGACGGCGGGGATCCAGTTTTGCGAGCGTTGATTTCTGATGGATCCCCGCCGTCGCGAGGATGACGAATCCTATTTCAACAGGCTGCAAAACGCCCAATTATTCTTGCATCAACAATTCCATCTCGAGGCGTTTCCCATTTCGCGAAACGACGATCGGGACATGGTCGCCGGGTTTGCGTTCGTTCAAACCTTGGCGAAAAATGTCGGCCTCATTCATCAAGTCGGTGCGGCCGTCATAGGCGACTAGAATGTCATCGGGCAGGACACCGGCTTCCTTCGCGACGGCTTGCAGTCCGTATTGCCCGACATGCTTGACTTGCAATGCCATCTCGTTTTCGTGCACGCCGGCGGACTTGCGTTGCACTGGCGTCGCTGGCTCCAAGACCATTCCGCCGGTCGTCATGCGGCGGATGCCCCAGGAAGACACACGCCAGGAGATTTCGTCCGCTTGTCGCCAACCCGGTTTGAATTGCAAAGTCAGTTTTTGCTCCTGTCCATCACGCAAGATTGTTGCGGCAAGTTTTCCCCCGGATGCCGGCGTATTGTGAAGTACCCATTGGACATCCGCTATGGAAAGTAAAGGTTGTCCGGCCAACGATTCAATCACATCTCCCGCTTGGAATCCAGCGATGGCCGCTGGCGTGTCGTCGGAGACCGCTTTCACCAGCGCACGATGATCGGGGTCGAGAATCAAGCCGATTGCCTTGGGATGTGGAAATGGAAACAGCAGCGATTCCGGAAAGGGTTCGCGCTTGGCTCGAAATACGACTCGCTGGGCATCGCCGATTTGATGGCAATGGATACAGCTTTGCACGACGTTGCCTTGATAGTTAAGCGAATTGGTGTACTTGTCTTTCAATGAAGGAAACAGCTCGGGTGAGCGTACCGTGGGATCCGGACCGCGTTTTGCGACCAATACCGCGGCGTTCTGGGGGTAATGAGCGTGCAATTCCAAGGCACCTTGCATCGCCGCAGCCAATCCTGCCAACGAAACGTCTCCAGACCATTCGGTCCGATGCGATCGAGTGCCAAATCGACCATAGATGGTTTCGTCAGCATTCAAAAAGAACACCGCGAACGACTGATCCGTATCGAATTGGAACAACGAAAGATCCAACCCGTTCGTCGATACAATTCGAACGCAAACGAATTCATCCAGCAGCGGACGGATGATCGGATCCTGTTCGACCAGGTCGTCGTCCAATTTGACGCAGGCTTCGCAAGGAATGCACCGCAGCACAACGAGGATTGGTTTTCCGTTGCGCCGAGCAGTTTCCAACGCCAACGGCCAATCGTTGTAGATCCAAAAGCCTTCCCCTTCGACTTTGCGGCGATCTTCACGAACCTTTTCGTCACGCGATTGCGCAGACACCGTCCTCGGTCCGATTGGCCCAACAACGATGACCAATCCCAATATGACCAGCTGCATCGAGCAGCGAATCCAAGTAACCATTTTCAATCCCCGCCAGCATTCCAGCCTTTTATTGGTTGTCCGTTCGTTGAGATCCCTCTGGAGCCCAAACGTCCTTTAACCGTAGCCGTCTATTGTACGTGTCGGCTAGTGCTTTGTCACAAATTGATTTTCGGATCAGCCGCAAGGCGCTCGCCGCGGTTCAGCAACGAATAACCGGGGGCTGGCGTCTTGCGGCTTGGGTATTGAAAGTGCGGGGCAATTGTGTGGCCAAAGCCATTGGATCTGACGATTTCCACGCGGGCACCCAGGCGGGATCGAATGGATCCAGAACTCTTCAAGGCACCTACCACAGGCCACTGCATATAGCGCGCTCTTAGTCGTGGCGGGTCGCGTGGACTAGCATAGAACTAGAGTTGAAATCCTGGACGTGATCCAGATTCCGGAACCTTTCGACATCCATGCGGAGAGTCGCCATGAAACTTTTCATCAAATCATTCATCGCCATCGCCCTGTGCCAATGCGGGTTGGCTATGGCCCAGGACTCCAATTCGACCGATGGGTCGGCCATTTCTGTCTTGCAGCCGCCGGGGAGTTCGGATCGCGTGGTCGTTCAGGACCTGGCCGTTCCACCGGCTGAGCCTCAACAAGCAGACGTCGCGGCCCCCGCGCCGATGATCGCATCCGATTCGGCGCCGGTCGAGTGTTGCCGCGTCTGTTGTGCGATTCGCTGTCGCTGTCGGACTCCGAAAGTACCCACGGATGTCTGCCTGATCGATCCGTGCGGTTGCAGCTACAAAGCATGCGTAGATGTTCCTGCCTGTTGCGCAGGCCAATCGCCGACAGTCGCGTGGCGAGATGGCGTAGGTCATCGCCAGATCGCCACATTGTGCTGGAATTGCTGCGACTACAGGGCCAAGGTCGTTGTGACCGGACGCGGAAAAACCCGGGTACACGACTGAGCATTTACAACGTCTTCAAAAAGGCGATCAAGGCGCTCTTGTCGTCGTCGGACAAGTCATGGCCGAAAGTGTGTCCGGGGACCGCGCGGTGAGTCACGCCGGGTCCCTTCCACCCCGTCGGTACGTAGTCCTCGCGCAGACGCTGGGGATCGAACCAATCCTCCAGCGACGACACCGGGCCGTCATGCTCGTAGAGGCCTCGATACCAAAGGCCGCGCAGCGACGGAACCTTGTAGTATCCTGTCCCCTTCCTGGTTTTGAGTGCGAGGCCAGGATCGGTTCCTACTCGACGTTGCGAGATGTCCAAACGCTTGGTCGCCGGATCGTCCAGCGGCGGCTCAAAGCCAGGAACGGGAACGAGCTTGTTGTTCGTGTAGACCGGCGGAGTGTGGCACGCAGCGCAGCCCTCTGATGTAAAGATCTCTTGTCCGCGTTTGGCCAAGTCGTCCAATGAATACGGACTTTTCACCGGTTCTAGCGATTAGACATAAAGCCCCAACGCATCCATCGCCTCATCGAGAGGGCGGACGGGCAACCGCTGATTGTATTCGGGAGTAAAATGATGGGATCCAAATACCCCGCTATCGGCAAATTCAACCAAAATCCCATAACGCGCAATATCTTCGGGGCCACGGTTAAGATGCGTTCCGGTCGCGTCGAGGTATCGGCGGTCTTTCACGCCGATCAAATCGGCCATTCGAGTGGAAAACAGCGGGCTGCCGTTGAAGCGATCGAACATCGTGCCTGGTGGAGCGCCGTTCGCCAGATCATAGAAACTCGAAACTTCATCGTCGCTCTTGGTCCTGAATAACGCCGCCGCGTCGTCGTTTCGCCAAGGCACACCAAACGATTCGTAAAACCGTTGTCCCTCGGAAAGCGCGGAGTTCGGGTAAAATTTGGAGAGCAAGATTTTAACTGCCGGCGAATCCGACAAGTCGAAATTGGACGGAGCTCCCCGTAGCACCGCACCGTCGGGCAGCAATCGTGAGTGGCACCCAGAGCAACTCGACACTCCGATCTTGAGCTTTCCGTCGTAATCCACGACCCGCTCAATCGGAAATGGTTACCGGGGCCGAACAAAACGAGCGGCATGGACAACAGGAAGGCGAGCTTGCCCCAGGAGTGGCCTACCATTTGAAAGTTTCCGACACGACAAACCACAACCCCATCCCACCTCGAATCGGACCACTACCCATTAGAGACGAATCATCAACGAGCCTCACGGACAAAAAAGCCCTTTGCTTTGGCAGCAAAGGGCTGATGTTTTTCAAAAACCGGCGATACCTACTTTCGCACTTGCAGTACTATCATCGGCTCGAAGTGCTTAACTTCTGTGTTCGGGATGGGAACAGGTGTGACCACTTCGATAAGGTCGCCGGAAGAAGTGCGGCGAACCTATTCGCTTCGCCGCACTTGTTGGCAATCGACTGAATTGATGGTGGCTCTTGGTGGCCGTCTCTCGTCGAACAATCGAGAGAGATGGATATTTGTGGTCAAGCTTTCGTCCGTTAGTACCAGTAAGCTGAACGTATTACTACGCTTACACGTCTGGCCTATTAACCTGGTCGTCTTCCAGGGGACTCTCGTCCGCCCGAAGGCAGACTTACGAAACCTCATCTTAGGGAGGGCTTCACGCTTAGATGCTTTCAGCGTTTATCCTTTCCGTAGTTAGCTATCCAGCCGTGCCACTAGCGTGACAACTGGAACACCAGAGCTACGTCCAACTAAATCCTCTCGTACTAAAGTTGAACCCCTTCAAGTTTCGAACGCCCACGGCAGATAGGGACCGACCTGTCTCACGACGGTCTGAACCCAGCTCACGTACCACTTTCATTGGCGAACAGCCAAACCCTTGGGAGCTTCTTCACCCCCAGGATGTGATGAGCCGACATCGAGGTGCCAAACCGCATCGCCGCTATGGACGCTCGGATGCGATAAGCCTGTTATCCCCGGAGTACCTTTTATCTGATGAGCGATGGCCCTTCCATACGGGACCACCGGATCACTAGGACCTACTTTCGTATCTGCTCGACTTATGTGTCTCGCAGTTAAGCACACTTCTACCCTTGCGCTCAACGCCTGATTGCCAACCAGGCTGAGTGTACCTTTGTACTCCTCCGTTACTCTTTCGGAGGAGACCGCCCCAGTCAAACTGCCCAACTGACACTGTCTGTTGCCCTGATTCAAGGGTCAACGTTAGAACTAAAGCATAGCCAGGCTGGTATTTCAAGGTTGACTCCGCCGACACTGGCGTGCCGGCCTCACAGTCTCCCAGCTATCCTACACAAGATATACCTCAGCCCAATATCAGCCTACAGTAAAGGTTCACGGGGTCTTTCCGTCTAACCGCGGGTACGTGGCATCTTCACCACGACTACAATTTCACCGGGTCGGTGGTTGAGACAGTGCAGCAGTCGTTACGCCATTCATGCAGGTCGGAACTTACCCGACAAGGAACTTCGCTACCTTAGGACCGTCCAGATTGTTACTGCCTTGTGGCCAGAATGTAACCACAAAGAAGAGCCAGAATACTACTGGCTTCTGCATGTCGCCATGCAGCTCGGACTATATCATTCCGCCACGGGGCGGATTTGGCGTATAGTCTCTGGGGATTCCACTGCGTCGAACGCTGACATGATTTCTGTTTCCGAGTATTTACGTTTGCCGCCATCGTTCATTTGCCGCCGTAGATCAAGCAATTCCTGAATTCCCGATCGACACAAGTGCGCGTCTGCTTCGAACAACTTTGCCATCTGTTTGAAGATTGCAAAGTCGCGCTGTTTCTTGTGGGACAGAAATCCGAATTGATTGAAAAACGGGATGACTTGGCTGCGAATCGCTTCGAAGTTGTTGACTTCGAACATCCAAACACCGCCTCCTTTCTCGCGTATCGTTCCACACTGCAAGTGTCTCTTCAAAAGCGTCAGGATAACCCGATCCTTTTGCGAGACATTGAGGCAAAGCGATACCTTCCAAGGAAGCTGGTCATCGGAGCGACGGCGGAAAGTTAAATGAAAACTTCCCTGGCCGTCGACAAATCCAGCAAAGTAATACCCGATGGGTAAAGGAATCTGTGCGACGTTCAACACTGTGGCCTTTCCTGCTGATTGCCTGCACCGAACGAATTGTCACTGCCGACATGATTCTAGAATCGCATTGATTCAAGAATGACGAGCGAATTCCTGCGAATTCGTCTACGGCGAGTACCGTCGGATACTCAGGTTTTCCAGCATATAGCCAAATTTTACAACTACGATCATTCCGGCGATCCGAGGATTGCCGGCGGTCCGCTCGATCCTATCACGATTTCTCACGAATTGGATCGAGCCGTTTCATAGTTACGGCCGCCGTTTACCGGGGCTTCGGTCGAAAGCTTCACCTTACGGCTAACCTCCTTCCTTAACCTACCGGCACCGGGCAGGCGTCAGACTCTATACCTCCACTTGCGTGTTCGCAGAGTCCTGTGTTTTTGATAAACAGTCGCTGCTGCCGATTTACTGTGGCCCGCCTTGCGACGGGCACCCCTTATCGCGAACTTACGGGGTCAATTTGCAGAGTTCCTTAACCACCGTTCTCCCGAGCGCCTGAGACTTCTCGTCTCGCCTACCTGTGTCAGTTTTAGTACGGTCGATTTGCTTCAAAGCTTAGAAGATTTTCTTGGACATCCTTCCAGTAACTTCCTGGTCAAGCCAGTCGGTCGAACCCCTTGTCTTATGAGGGTGGATTTGCCAATCCCTCCAACTCAGAGTCCTCCACGAACATTTCTATTCGTCCCGCTTACTTTTCGGATGCCGTCCCTCCATCGCTCCACAAATCGGGGCAGGAATATTAACCTGCTGTCCATCGTCTACGCCTATCGGCCTCGACTAAGGTGCCGCCTAACCCTGGGCGGAATTACCTTCCCCAGGAAACCTTAGGCTTTCGGCGAACAGGATTCTCACCTGTTTTATCGTTACTCATTCCGGCATAATCACTAGTACGGGCCGCGACCGGTCGTTTCCGTCCGGCTTGTGTCTCCCGTACTACGCTCTTCTACCGCTCGCTTGCGCGAGCCCATAGCTTCGGTTGGATACTTACTCCCGATCATTATCGGCGCAAGATTGCTCGACCAGTAAGCTGTTACGCACTTTTTAAATGGTGGCTGCTTCTAAGCCAACATCCTGGCTGTCTCAGCAATCTAACTTCCTTAGTGACTGAGTATCCATTCGGGACCTTAGCTGATGGTCTGGGTTGTTTCCCTCTCGACCGCGAAGCTTATCCCTCGCGGTCTGACTCCCGTGATAAATATGTTGGTATTCGGAGTTTGGTTCAGTGATGTAGTTTGGAAAACCCATCATCCAAATCAGTATCTCTACCCCCAACACAGAGTGGCACGAGGCTATACCTCAATATATTTCGAAGAGAACGAGCTATCTCCCAGTTTGGTTAAACTTTCACTCCTCCCCACAAGTCATCCCCTCGGTTTTCAACCCAAGTGGGTTCGGTCCTCCACGCGGTATAACCCGCGCTTCAACCTGCTCATGGGTAGATCACTTAGGTTTCGCGTCTACCGCCAACGACATGCGCGCTATTCACACTCGGTTTCCCTGTGGCTCCAGCCCGTAAGGCCTTAACCGAGCCGCTGACGATAACTCGCCGGATCATTATGCAAAAGGCACGCCGTCACCCTGAACGAATCATAGGGCTCCGACCGCTTGTAAGCATATGGTTTCAGGTTCTTTCCCTCCCCTAGACGGGGTTCTTTTCATCTTTCGCTCACGCTACTGAGTTCGCTATCGGTCATCAGAGAGTATTTAGCCTTGCGGAATGGTCTCCGCTGGTTCAGCCCGGGTTCCACGTGACCGGACTTACTCAGGTACCCTCCGGGAGGTTCAGAATTTTCGCGTACGGGCCTGTCACCCTCTGTGGACGCCTTTTCCAAAGCGTTCCGCTAATTCGAACTTTGTAACTCCCATGTGGAAGGCCCTACAACCCCGCGGGGGAAACCCCCACGGTTTGGGCTCTTTCGCGTTCGCTCGCCGCTACTGACGAAATCGATTTTTCTTTCTTTTCCTCCAGGTACTTAGATGTTTCAGTTCCCTGGGTTGGCCGCCGTGCACCTATGTATTCAGTGCACGCTGGTTTGGGAATCCCGGGATCAACGTTCGTTTGTCAACTACCCCAGGCTTTTCGCAGACTTCCACGCCCTTCTTCGCCTTCTGATGCCAAGACATCCCCCATATGCTCTTAGTAGCTTGACCACAAATATCCAGCCCCCAGCCAAGCTCGCTTGCGCAAACCCAGCCAACGATTGAATTTCGGCCGCTACTGTAATCCGTAACGATCTTTCTCATTTAATCGACGATCACTCGACGACACTGTCGTGCCGCCAAGCTTACGGCGCATCAAGAGTGGTTATTGCTTCCAAAACCGACTCGCAAAAACGAGCCGATCGTGGTCACAAAGATGCCATCAATTCAAGTCAAATTGTCAAAGATCAGACCCCGAGCTATGCTCGAGTCAGCCGCTAGTTCGCGGCGATTCGAACTCTCCATCGAGCCCAAATCGCCGAAAACGCCACCCAAGGCGAAACTCTCAATCATACCGTTTCGCCGCGCACCGTCAACGCCAACAGGCACGCGCCTGGCCGCCAGGAACTCAACCCAACTCGCGCCCACCTCAGGACGTTCATTCGTCGGACAAGGTACCCAGTTTACCGCGCAAAGCCTTTTGTCTCATTCCGAGCATCCACGGCCATCCGTCCTAACGCGCAGAAGATCTCGCAACTCCAAGCCCAGATTTGTTAAAATGGCGTTTAAGGATCGGACGTAAAATAACTTCGCCGTAAATCCTCGCCCTTACGGGAAAGGGCTTAGGGAGAGGGTCGACAAATTTTGCGTGCGATCCTAAGTGCAGGAGGGAAAAGTATAAGGGGAGTTCGGCCTAACTCAAGGGGCATCGTTCGTTTTTTCGCAAACTTTTTTTATCGGCTGTTTTTCGGCCAGTTCCCGGAGGCAAATCATGTTCAAGATCCGTTTGCTCGTGCTGGCTTCGCTTTGTTCCGTAGTCGCCGCGTCCCTTTCGGCAGTCGCCTTGGCTCAGGTCGACCGCTTGGACGGAATCTCGCCGCGCGCAGCCGATATGCCCCTAATTGGGGATGTCCAAGGCGTTTTTGAACTCAACGGAAACGTCTTTTCAAACGCAACGTCGATCAGTGTCTCCGAAGTCAATGGCGTGCGGATCACTGACGTCACCGATAATGGACAGAAGTTTCGATTTGCAGAAGACCCAGCCAGCGGCATCACCTGCACCGTCACCAAACGTTACAGCTCCAATGACATGGCGGCTGTGGAAAAGGAACAACCGGAATTGAACATGTTCCTGGCAGCCATCCCGAAGACGCTCGGGGATTCAACGATCGAAGTCCACGTGGATGTCACCACGAAGTATCACGCTGCGGACGCAAAGGAACTAAAGGAGCAACACCCCGACGTCTATAAGTTGTACATGAAATACACGAAAATGTCGGGCAACGGCATACCCTTGAACCTCAACGGCCAGCCGCCCTTGCAGATTGAAATGGGGGCTCGAGGCCAAGCAACGGTCCATGCCGAAGATCACGCCGATGATCGGCAGCGGAAACGATCAAGAGAGTAACTCGGTGGCGGTTAACGGCGCGACGTTTTCCGACGGCGGCTTGACCGAAATCACCGGGCAGGGCGGCCCGTCGCATGACTTCCTGCGCGACGCTGCCAGCGACCATTCGGGCCGGCCCGGATCGGCCGTGGGTTCCCATGATAACGACGTCGATCTTCATTCTTCGGACAAAACGGACGATGACATCCGCCGGTTTGCCGCGCAGCGTGACGTGTTGTACGTCGACTGAGTTCTTCACGAAACACCAATCTCGGAGCCGCTCCTTGGCTTTGCGCGTCTGTGCACCGATCACCGTAACGGCTTCGTCGGTGGGGTCTTTCGTTTCCACCACATGCAGCAGGAAAACTTTTGATTCGCCATGCACCGCCAATTTGCAAGCGACATCGGCCGCGAGTTCAGAGCATTTGGAAAAGTCGACAGGACAGAGAATCAGATTGGTTTTCATGTTTGACCTCGCTGCTTTCCGGCGCAACTCAAAGGAAAGAATTCGTCAAGAATCAAACCCTGCTCGGTAATTGACTTCGTTCGCGAGCCACAACGGTCAATTATTTCCAGGTCCGGTAGGGAAGAAAACTGTGATTCCCAGCGGCGGCTTGATGCAGCGGCATTGCCGTTCGAAATTCCATTTGGACAAGTGGGCGGCCACGTCGATCGTTCAATTCGAGCCGGGACAACCATTAGGTCGGCTCGGTCAATTGATTGGATGCTGATGACTCGACTTCCAGCCAATAACCACTAACTTCCTGACCTCAACGACCGTTGCGGGAACGAGTGAACAGCCAATCACCAGCAGCCATTGAAGCGGCGTTAAAGGTACCACGTCAAAAACGCTACGGGCCGCCGGTATTAGGAAAACGCTCGACTGCAACATCACGGAAGCCGCGATCGCAATCAACAACCAGACGTTTGAAAACAAACCAAGTTGCGGCAGCGTGAATCTTTGACTGCGGCAAACCATGGCAAACGCCAGTTGTGAAAACGCCGTGATGCAAAAGGCGACACTCCGTGCCGCCGCGAGATGGTTCGGATCACTCTTCAACACCCAATAAAAGCCCAGCAACGCAGTCATGGCGATCAAAACACCCTGTCCCACAATCGACAAGCCGCGGCGCCACGTGATCACCGGTTGTCTTGGCGGCCGAGGCGGTTGCTGCATGATGTCACTTTCCGGAGGCTCCATCGCCAATGCCAATGCGGGAAACCCGTCGGTGACCAGGTTGATCCACAGGATTTGAAGCGCCAGCAGCGGCAGCGGCAAATTGAGAATCGCCGCCCAAAACATGAGCATGACTTCGCCAGCATTACACGCCAACAAGTATTGGACAAACTTTTGTATGTTGTCGAAAATGCCTCTGGCTTCCCTGACTGCGCTGACAATGGTCGCGAAATTGTCGTCGGTCAGCACCATGTCGGCGGCCTCTTTGGTGACGTCGGTTCCGGTGAGCCCCATGGCAATGCCAATGTCTGCGGCCTTCACGGCAGGCGCATCGTTGACGCCGTCACCCGTCATCGCCACAAATTGACCTCGAGCTTTCCACGCCCGCACGACTCGCGACTTGTGGACGGCCGACACACGCGCATAGACCGCAATGCGTTCGACTCGCCGTTCCAGTTCCGCGTCACTCATCGAGTCCAGGTCGAGCCCGGTGACGACTTCGCTGTGGTCCGAGGCGATTTGGATTTCGCGACCGATCGCCAATGCCGTGTCGGGATGGTCGCCGGTGATCATGACCGCCCGAATTCCGGCCTGACGACATTCTGCCACCGCCGAAATGACTTCCTTTCGCGGCGGGTCCATCATCCCCACAATGCCGACGAATATCAGATCCCGCTCCGCGCCGTCCGATTCGATTTCGCGAAGCTCGGATCGATAGGCAAGCGCCAGCACGCGAAGCGCTCGGCGAGCCATATCCGAACTTCGTGCCAGGATTTCGTGGCGACGCTCGTTGGAGAGCGGTTGCAGTTGTCCGTTACATAGTTCTCGCGTGCACGAGGTCAATACGACTTCTGGCGCCCCCTTGTGATAAAGGATCAAACGACCGTCGCTGGACCTTGCGATCACCGACATCGTTTTACGTTCCGAATCAAAAGGAATCTCGAACACGATGGTTCGATCGGACTCATCGACCTTGTAATGACCCTTGAGCGCCATGACCAACAGCGCTCCGTCCGTCGGATCGCCGATGACCGTCCAATTCTGGACAGATTCGTCATACTGCAGTGAGGCGCCGTTGCAGCGCGCGGCGATAACGAGAGCTTGTTCCAGGTCTAGATCGGCGACGGACACTGTGTCGTCGTGCGATGTTGCAACCGGAGGATCGTCGCCGGAGCTGCTCGCAACTTCTTCGCTGGCGGCATACTCCATCGGCTCGAACGCACCTTGCGGCGAGTAGCCCGATCCGGTGATTCGATAACAGCGAGTTCCCACACAGATTTCGCGTACGGTCATTTCGTTGCGAGTGAGCGTCCCGGTCTTGTCCGAACAAATGACGGTGACCGAGCCAAGGGTTTCCACGCTGGGCAACTTTCGCACCAACGCACGCCGCTTGACCATCCGCTGCAACCCGATGGCCAGCGCGATTGTGACGACAGCCGGAAGCCCCTCCGGAACGGCAGCGACTGCCAAACTCGTGGCGATCAACAACGTCTCGATCAACTCGCCGCCGCGCAAATACTGTGCCGTAAATACCGCCCCCACCAATACCAAGCACATCACCACGAGCACTCGACCCAGTTCGGCCATCCGCCGTTGCAGCGGAGTCGGCTCGGAATCCGTGCGGCTCAACACCTGGGCGATTTGGCCCAGTTCCGTTTGCATCGCCGTCGCTGTGACGATTGCCGTGGCCTTGCCGCTGCCGATCACGGTTCCCATGAAGACCATATTCACTCGGTCGGCGATTACGGTTTGCGGATCGAGGACCTGCGATGCCCGTTTGGCAACGGGACTCGATTCGCCGGTCATAGAGGCTTCCTGGACCGTCAGGCCATACGACTCGACCAGACGGGAGTCGGCCGGTACGTGGTCGCCGGCGTCGAGTTGGATAATATCGCCGGGGACTAATTCTTTGGCCGCCACAGAAAGGACAGAGCCACCTCTTAGTACTTTGGCGGTCGGCGACGACATCGCTCGCAATGCCGATAGCGCTCGTTCGGCCCGTGCCTCCTGCAGATACCCAAGGATTCCGTTGAAGAGCACGATCGCCAAGATTGTCACCGCATCGGACCACTCTCCCATCGCGCCCGCGATTATCGCTGCGACGAACAAGATCCCAATCACCAAGTCTTGAAATTGGGCTACCAGTTTTCTCCAAGCCGGCGGCGGTTTTGCTTCCGGGATTTGGTTCAACCCGACGCTCAACTGCCGTGCTTGGGCGACCGTCTCGCTGAGGCCCGCCTGGACGTCGGATTCGAGCTGTCCGACGACGTCTTCGGCTGACATCGCGTGCGGTTTCACTAGAGCCTTCGCCGCTTCTGCTTGGCTGGGCATTCCACCTCTTCCCAAAGCCTTCCGCTCCTATGTCATGGGTCGGACAAGGGAGCCCGACCTTCAGCAAACGATCCCACTGCTAGTTTGTGCCAGGTAACTTTTAGGATTAAGGGGTCAGGAGTCAATTGTGGGCAGCACCCGGAAGGCCGTTTCGGAAATTGACTCCTGACCCCTTAACCAACACGTAACAAATCATTAACAATGCACTACGATCGAGGCTGCGTACAATCAATCGTCAGCTTATTCCGGGTTCAATCGAATGCCAACGTCATTGCCGCTTTTCGAATCGACAATCTCGAATGAAACGCTGGCATCCTCGTTCGATGAAGTTGCCACGTTGTTAGAGAATCAAGTGTCTATTGAAGCGGAGCGGCGCAAGCCGCCCGGTAATTCGCCTTGTGAATGCCAACGTAACCGGACGGCTCGAACATAACCGGACGGCTCGCGCCGTTCCGCTACTTTGCCAACGGGTTTTTATGCGTTTCGGCGGCCGTGCGAGACCATGAGATAGCCTCGCGACAACCATCCATTGGGAAATGCGACCATGCGACTAACTCCCATTCATTACTTTCCGTTCACCGTCCCTTTTGCGTTGATGCTGTTGCTGCTCTTGGGATTACTAGTGACCTTGATCCAATTTCAGATCTTGGTGTATGCGTATGAGAAGCTGGGTGTCCATCCTCGATATGTCTTGGGGATCATGATTGCATCATTTTTGGGGGCGGCCATCAATATCCCGGTCGCGGAATTGCCGCCCAAGACCACAGTCGAGAATCGAGTGGTGCGACTGGGTGGTTTCGAGTACGTTGTTCCCTTGACGCGAACCTGGCCGGGAACCACGATCGCAGTCAATGTGGGAGGTGCGATCGTACCGACGGTTCTGTCGATTTACCTGATCATCAGGAACCAGATCTTCATGCGGGCACTGATTGGGACCGCGATCGTCGCTCTAATCGTCAATCGCATGGCAACGTTAGTTCCGGGCGTTGGCATTTCGGTGCCGACGTTGGCCCCGCCCTTGATTGCGGCCGTGGTCGGCTTGTTTTGCGGCGGGCGATGCGCGGCGCCGTTGTCGTACATCGCGGGGTGCTTGGGAACGCTGATCGGAGCGGATTTGCTGAATTTGGGGTACCTTCAAGGATTGGATGCCCCGGTGGCTTCGATCGGCGGCGCGGGTACCTACGACGGTATTTTCGTGACCGGCATTATCGCGGTGCTACTGACGTGGAGCCCTGCACCCCGCGAGGAGTTGGATGAATCACGTGCGACCGATTCGGTTGAATCCGATCGGGACTTGTGGATCGATTGAGCGGCCCCACCGCATCGGCATTGGATCCCCGCCTTCGCGGGGATGTCGAGACTTTTTTCAACGGTCTGGTAGGAACGCCGACCAGCGCCGCCGACGGCGCAATCCGCAAAATGCAAAAAGCCCGTACTGACGTTGCGCCGAATAACGGCTGTCAAACGGACTCGCCCGGCGGATCGCTCTTGTACCAACGCGACGTTGAAGGGATTATTGAACAGTTGGGAGGGGCCTTCGGCTTGAGTAGCCAACTCAGTATTGACTCATGCCCCACCGGCCTCGTGCCGGTGGAGAGTGGTTTGACACCTCCGCCCTCGGGCACGTTTGGGTACTAGAGAATAGTCGCCAAACCTCGTTTCCACCGGAACAGGTCCGGTGGGGAACGCTACGTGTGGATTTTATTTTGCGTGCGATCCATATTTGCGTTGGGTCCTTACGCTGCGTTGGAACCCACAATGCGGCACAAAAAAGAACGAATTGCACTTCAGTAAAACTCGTTGCAATGTTGCGTGATAAAAAGAGTGTGTTCCAGCGATGGGCAACGAGCCGCCTTCACACTGGACCTCCGTTCGTTGGCGGTGCTGCGTTTTGGTTTGGGTGTCCTGCTGATCGCCGATCTCATCTTCCGGTCGCGGCTGTTTGAAGCGATGTACACGGACGCGGGAGTGCTGCCGCGAAAAATGCTTCGCGACATGACGGCCAAAATGGATGCTGAATGTCTGTGGCAATGGGGGACGGGAACCTGGTCGCTGCATTTCTGGTCGGGAGATCCAGGTCCGCTTGCGGTGCTGTTCGTTGTTGCGGGAGTCTTCGCGTTTTTGATGGCGATCGGTCTTTGGAGCCGCGTTGCTACGGTGGCGAGTTTCCTGTTGCTCGTCTCCTTGCACAACCGCAACCCGTTCATTCTGACTTCGGGCGATACGTACATGCGGTTGGTGATGTTTTGGTGCGTGTTCCTGCCGTTAGGTCGAATCTGGTCGGTCGACGCCTGGCTCGCGCGACGTCGTGGGCGACCTCAGTCCGAATCGTACAAGTATTTTAGCGCCGCGACCGCGGGCTTGGTGTTTCAAGTCTTTATTCTGTATTTCTTCACCGGATTGGCCAAATGCAACGAAATCTGGTGGCAGGGAAACGCCATGTTCATCGTGTTAAACTTGAAGATTTACACGACGGCATTGGGAGATAGCCTGCGCAATTGGACATGGGTCCACCAGTTCGTTTCCGTCGCGACGGTGGCCAGCGAAGTTTTTTTGCCGCCGCTACTGCTGATCGGCTGGAAAAATTCCTGGTGGCGCTGGACGAATCTCATTACGTTTTGCCTCTTTCACGTGGCGATCGTACTTTCGATGTCGATTGGATTGTTCTCGTTTATTTGTTGCACCATTTGGATAGGACTGATCCCAAGTGGCTTTTGGGACCGGTTCTTGCGATCGAATGTTGGTTCGCAGCCAGCGGAATCAATCGGCATCGCCGACCACAACGCGGCGGCTGCGTTTCGATCTCCGCTGCGTTCGGCCGTGGAAGTCTTTTGTACGGCTATGATCCCATTCATGCTGCTGTGGAACGTGTTCAACATCTATCCGCAATGGACCTGTTACGAGGTGAAGGATCCCGACCAGCCGAAAGGTCAGAAAACGTTTCGGCAATATGACAACCCACTTTTAAGCGCCTACGAAATCGTGGGGCATGCCCTTGGGATTGGCCAACACTTTCAAATGTTCGGCCGCCCGCCAAACGAGAATCCGTGGTTCGTCTACCGGGCCCGGCTCGAAGACGGATCCGAAGCGGATATCTTCGAAGGGGGTCGGAAGCTGACGCCGGGCGTTCCGCTCGACGATTTGTCGGCAATGCCCCCGTTCCATTGGCGCAAGTTCCACCACGATCTAGTCGGCCTGCCCATACTCGAAATCCAACGGCGTTTGTTGGAGTACGAAGTCGAAAAATGGGATAAGTCGCATCCGAAGAGTCAGCAGGTCAAAACCGCGACGTTGGAGTGTTACCTCGATACCGTCTGGCCAACTCCCGTTCTCGGCGAATTGCGCGGAGCCATCATCTGGGGACGATACCCCACAGGGACCAGCGCCAGCCCCTTCGACCAACTGTTCAACCGCGTGATTGGCGAAGGCGACAACCAAGGATACTAATACCACTCGCGACGATGGCGAAGTTGATCGATCGTGACCGCGCCGATAATGATCCCGCCGGTGACGATTTCTTGGACCCAATTCTCCAATCCCAGCTTCGTGCAGCCGTTGTCGACGACGGTCATGATCAACGCGCCTACCACCGTCCCCAGAATCGAACCTTCGCCGCCTGATAGCGAGGCGCCGCCAATCACCACGGCTGCGATGACCTTCAACTCGTACCCCTCGGCAGTGGTCGGGTCGCCTTGGCCATACAAAAACGCAAACTGAAGAATCGCGGCCAAAGCAGCGCAAGATAACCCGAAGGCGTAGATCGCCAGCTTGGTACGCCCCACATGGATGCCGCACAACCGGGCCGTCTGTTCGTTCGAGCCAATCGCAAACACGTATCTCCCGAAGCGTGTGTATCGCAAGACCAGTCCCGCCGCAACCGCCAACAGCAACATCAGCCACACGCCGGGCGCCAGGATCGCAAACAAACCACCCCTGGCCGGTTGCATGAGATCTGTGAGCCAGGTCTGATCGGGATAAATGGGTTGATTGTTGCCAATGCCTTTGGCAATCCCGCGCAGTGCGCCCCACATTCCCAACGTCACGATGAATGGCGACAGCTCGACACGCTTGTGGAGCTTCTCGTTGAGCCAGAACAAGATTGCCGACAACAACACCCCCACGATCACGGCGCCGACAGGCGTGAGCCTGCTCGACCAACAAAAGCCGATGGCCAATCCGCCGCACAACAGCGCGATCATCCGTCCGACATGACCGATCACCAACGAACCCACGACGACGCCAATCGCGGCACCGCACACGATCGTCGTCAACGCCGCCAGCCACGGTGCGAAACGATGTTCCAACAAGAACGCGACAATCATCGTGCCCAACGCGATCGACGAGCCGACCGACAAATCAATCCCACCCGAGATGATAATCAGTGTCGCCCCGACTGCCGCCGTGGCCACCACCGCCGTCTGAAGCAGCATCAAACGCTGGTTGCCCCAAGCAATAAAGTCGTAACCCGTCAGTGCGGCAAACAAGCCCCAAACAAACACCAAACCCAACGTCGGCCCCAGTTGGCCAATCCATTTTCCGACACGTCGCCTTCGAGTTTCTGTTGTGCGATCACTCATGCTCGTTGCGGTCGTTGGTCGTACCTGTCAATCCAAAAATCACGCGAATGGCTCGACAAACCCATGTTCGAAACGTCATTCGATAGTCGCGGCAGCCATCGTACTCCAAGTCGATTTGTTCACAAAGCACGGAAGAGCGGGCGTCTGCCGTAGGTCGGTCAGTCCCTGACCGACAAACAATTAGGATCGCGCAAAATAACTTCGCCTAAAATCCCCGCCCGTAACAGTTCACGAGCTGGGGTCTGGCTCACTTTCGGCCCAATGATTGTTACTAGAATGTCGCATGAGCCGCCGAAAATGTGCCTGACCCCCTAAAAATGTGGACAAAGCATTGGTAACCCGTAAACGCTTACTCCAGGCCCCCACGGGAGAGGTCAGGTGTGGGTCGACAAAATCGGGAAGTTATTTTGCGTGCGATCCTTAGCTAAAGATGTCGCATCCCTCTGTCCAACGGACCCACTACACAAAGCACTAATCAGTTGCCATCGAAGCAAATCCAACAGCGTCCATCATGATCTTGTGTTCGTTCCATTGGCTGGTAGGAAGGGCTGGCCCCAAGCATCCTCGCGACATCACAGCTATCCGATCGCACACGCCCAATAGTTCGGGAAGATAACTACTGATCAGCAGTACTGCTTTGGCGGGAATTCCGGGTTGCCCCCGGACGACTCGGTCAATCAACTGGTAAATCTGTGCTTTAGAGCCCACGTCGATTCCGCGCGTCGGTTCGTCCAATAGAAACACATCGACCTCGGCGTGAAGCAAACGGGCCAGAGCGACTTTCTGTTGGTTGCCACCGGAAAGGTCGGCCAACTGCTGGCTGCTCGAACGGCATTTGATCGGCAACGAGGTAATCCACCGTTGGCAAGCCGCTCGTTGTCGCCAAGGTAGAACCAGTTGAAGTGGACCGAGATTCCGCAACCACGGAAGCGTCATGTTGTCGGCGATCGAAAGATTCAGCGCCAGGCCTTCGGCTGCACGATCTTCACTGACGAGTCCCACTCCGCGAGCCCACATGCGGCTAGCCGAACCGCCGTGGAACGATCCCACTCGCACCGCACCGGATCGCACCGGGTCCAATCCAAAGATCGCCCGCATCAATTCAGTGCGTCCAGAACCGACCAGCCCCGCAATGCCCACCACCTCGCCGCGCCGTAGATCCAGCGACGCCCCGACCGACGATTTTCGACTCATCAAATCCTCGATCGACAGCAGCACCGGTCCGACCTGACGCTCCGATCTTGGATACAACTGGTCAACGCTGCGGCCCACCATTAACGTCACGATTTCCGACGTGGTCACTTGGCGCACGTCGCCGCCACCCGCTCGTTGGCCGTCTCGAAGCACCGTAAATCGATCGCTGATTCGCTGAACCTCCTCCAAGAAGTGCGATATGTACAGGATTCCAATTCCTTGGTCGCGGAGTCGCCGAATCAAATCGAATAGCTTCTCAATGTCCTGCGCAGACAAACTGCTGGTCGGTTCGTCGAGCACAAGAATTCGACATCCACTGGCGACGCCGCGCGATCTCGACCTGTTGTCGGTCGGCAAGGCTCAAGTCGGCAACTCGAACTGCTGGGTCGATATCGTCTCGACCCAATTCTTGCAGCGCGGATCGGGCGAGTCGACGCATTTGAGTTCGACGCAACAATGGACCGGCGACCGGCTCAATCCCCAGCAAAATGTTTTCCGAGACCGAAAGATGAGGGGCCAAGGACAATTCTTGATAAACCATCGCGATGCCATTTCGGCGGCCGTCGCGCGGATGATGCGGACGGTATGGCACGCCATCGATCCACATGCTGCCTTGATCCGCCGGATAGGCGCCGGCGAGGATTTTCATCAACGTGCTCTTGCCCGCACCGTTCTCCCCCACAATCGCGTGGACCTGTCCTGCATCGACGTCGATATCCACTTGATCCAAAGCCCGCGTCGCCCCGAAGGACTTGCAAATGTCGTGCATCTTCAATCGAGGCGGCATGGCGATTACGTGTGTGCTTTGTGAAGTCTTAGGATCGTACGCAAAATAACTCGGTCTTTGTAATCGCACTTGTAATGTGTAGCGGACCAGTCGTGATCCCGCCGGGGCAGGCCCGACGGAGATCGGCAAAAGGCTCGTTCATTGAAGCGACGCGGCGCAAGCCGCCCGGTAATCTGCTGTGTGGGTGCCAACGCAACCGGACGGCTTGTGCCGTTGCGCTACCTTTTTTACGGGCCGTTAGCTATCGAATGGTGTGCCACTGGCTTCGCCAGTGCATCATGGGCCAAACGTTCAGGATCGCACGCAAAATAACTTCGCCTTAAATCCTCGCCCCCACGGGAGAGGTCAGGTGAGGGTCAACAAAATCGGGAAGTTATTTTGCGTGCGATCCTTAAGCTAATAACACCGGCCTAGCCAGTGCTATACCCAAGCCAGTACTTCAATCGAGGCAAGCAATCCATCCGTGCTGGACACATTGAATCCCCAGGCCGTTCACCCCACCGTTTGGCCGCGACAAAGCACTATTGCAACAATTGGACAATGTCTGGGTCATCTATGTTTTGTTTGGTGACGACGACGGCACCGGTATCGGTTAATGGCGGCGGCGGTTGCAGCTCATGGCTGAGGTGAGTCCACGAGTGACTTGACACCGAGATAGCCCATTTTTCGCGGGTTTTGCACGACCAGCGCATTGATTTCGCCATTTCTCAAAGCCTCGACCAGCGGCGGCGAAGCGTCAAAGCCAACGAACTTGATTTTGCCCGCCAAGCCTTCCTTACGCAGAGCCTGGAGCATGCCGTTGGTCGATGACTCGTTGGGACAGAAGACTCCGTCGGCAGTGCGCAACACGTCCATCAAATTCAATGCCGCCGTTTGGGCTTCACCCGACGTGGCACCGGCAAAACGATTGTCGGAGATGACCTGCAAACCGTCGTGTTTGGCGACGGCGGCCAAGAAGCCTTCTTCGCGGTGAGTGGTGCTTGCCGAACCTGCCATGTACCGCAACAACACGACCTTACCCTTGCCATCGAGAATCTTTGCCAGTTCCTCGCCTCCCATTTCGCCCCCATGGCGATTGTCCGTGGCCACAAACGCGACATAGTCCTTTCCCAACTCCCCTTCGAGTGCCGAGTCGATGATCACCACGGGGATATGTGCCTGACCCGCCGCCTTCACCGGTCCCATTAGCGCTTTGGAATCCAGCGGCGCCAACACAATTCCGTCGACCTTGTCGGAAATGAATTCTTGCACCACCTGGATTTGACCCGCTCGGTCATTTTCCTTGAGCGGGCCTTTCCAAATGACTTCGCAACCCAATTCGGCGGCCGCCTGTCGGGCTCCACCTTCGACGGACTTCCAAAAAACGTGAGTCGTGCCCTTGGGAATCACCGCGATACGTTTCTTGGCAGTCGAAGTATTTGCCGAAGACGATTCCTTGGACGGTGTACAGCCCACAACGGCGAGTTGCAGTCCCACCAAGATCGATATGCATACGATGTTCACCATGTTTGATTTGAGCATTGCCTGATTTCCTTTGAACTTCCACAAACACTTTTCCATCCACTTTTCCATCCGGCGGTCCGGCCCGGTCATTTGAGTTTTATGGCCCCTTCAATCGAGTCGAGCCCGACACCGAAGACGCTCTCGGCAATTCGGTTCAGTGCCGTTCGATCACCTTCCAGGTGAATGGTGCGATGGATGTGCGTGAAATGGCTACCGCTGTTCAAGGCCAGCGCCGGACTGGACGACTCGATTTCATAAAACGGCCCCAACACGCCGCCGCTGTCGTTCGGGCCATCGTTGTAGCTATTGATAACATCGCCAGCGAACGGGTGGTCTTGAAGCTCCCACTTGCTGTTGACGTAATCCGTCACGTCTTCACCTGGCGCGTTGTATTGGATGATTGTCAAGACGGATCGAACTGCGTCCCAACTGCCAAGCGCACCCCGAGCCCGTCGTGGCGAAAGCCCTATTTTAGATCGCTTCTTTCCGTCGGCCGCAAAGTACAAAACATTGTCGCCACGATCGACAATCAGCCGCTCCGGAGGCACTTTGCCAAAATAATCATCGCTCACAATCGGGCCGCGTTCCTGATCGGTTCCCGGTCGAAATGGAACGACGACGGTCGTTCCATCTCCGTGTTTGTACATACCCAGGATCCAAACCGACAACAGGCCAGTGCTTTTGTCCCAGGCCGCCTCGCCCCGGTTGCTAAGCTGATTGCGCAGTTTCATACGCCACCGCGTTCAACCCTTCAATCGACGTTCCGAGTGCCTTCTCAATCTCTTTGGCGTCTAACAAGGCAACCTCTCGGTCGATTTGCAATTCGAAATGCGTGTTGCTGTAATTGACCAACGACGCCCGCTTGCGAAAACTCACGCGGCGATCCGATTGAGCGACCAAATCAAACGGCTCGGAGTCAATCAACGGCGGCGTCCGCCAATTGGCAAAGTCGAACGACTTGCCCGGATCGAAGAAGATCGAAAACTGTCCGCCTTCGGGGCCGATCCAAAATCGGTCTTCTCCTCCAAACACGGTGATTTGCGGTGCGAACTTGCCGCTGTCAACCTGAGAATAGTTGATCCAGCCGTAGCTCTTGCCGCGGTCGCCGCCGGCTGCGGAGGTCATCACGCGACCTTGATACGCCGGAACCACTGCTACTCGAGCCTCACTGCCGCCGCCACCCAGAACAATCGTCTGCGTGTGCTGTTTGAGGAAGTCAACATCCTGCCCAAAGTCACGCTCCTGAGCAACGCAAACCGCCGGCCACACAACGAATAACACAAGTAGCCAGCCACTGATGGGAATGATAAAGCGAGTCACGTTCAACATGGTTGTTCTTCCAAGTGGGTTATTGAATTATCGATTCACCGTTCAAGAATCTGTCGCGGGGGTAACTTTCGGTGCTTCGTTGAATTCCAATTTGATCACGCTGCAATTCGGATACGGGTGATGGCCCCGCAAATCGATCGTGAGATGTCCAGTCGAAGTCTGCTGGACTTCCAGTGAGCGCGTGGGGTCGTTCAACAAGGAGGCACGCTGCACCGTCGTTTGCACACCGTCGACTTCGAGTTGATCGTTTGCCGGCCAATTGAAAACGTGCAGATAAATGGTTTTGTCTTTGGCGGTTGAGCGGCCCCAGGGCAGCGACTGCAACGGGCCTTTGCGAGACTCATAAATCGACTCCCCATTGACCGCCAGCCAATCGCCAATCGCGATGATTCGATCTTGCTGAATCAGCGGTATCCGACCGTCCGCCGTCGGTCCCAGATCCAATAGCAAGTTGCCACCCCGACTGACTTTGTCGATTAGCAATTGCACTGCCTGTTCGCGCGACAGGTAGGCGTCGTAGCCTTCCAGACGATTCAACGCAAAACTGTGACCGATGCCGCGACATTCTTCAAACGGCTTGTTGGGATCGGCAAGCCCCGGCGAATCGCCACCGACAGAGCCGTATTCGGTAGTGTAAAAATCCCCCACGCGGCCGCGCAGACCCTTGCCCCAGCGGTCGTTGACGACCAACTCGTCCGGATTCTCACAATGATTGTATATCCACGCCAGAATCTCGGGACTATGCCAGACGGAATCCAGTTGCTCCCATTCTCCGTCCGGCCAGAATACCGCCGGCTTGTAGCGTGTGATCAAGTCCTTGATTTGCGGAATCATGTGCTGTTGGACATACGCTTCGCGATCGGAATCAAACAAAGGGTTCTCCCACTCCATGAACGAATAGTAAAAGCCCATTTTCAAACCGGCCGCACGGACCGCTTCGGCCAACTCTCCGCAAATGTCTCGCTGGGGACCGGTCTGCACGCTGTTCCACGGATAACCTCGTGTGCTGCTGGCTAGGTCGCTGGGCCACATTGCGAATCCATCGTGATGCTTGGAAACGAGGACCACGTATCGAGTGCCGGAGCGCTTGAACAACTCGGCCCACTGTGTCGGTTGCCAAAGTTCCGCTCGGAATTGGGGTGCAAAGTCGCGGTATTTGAAATCCTTGCCGTACCAACGATCTTGAAATTTGCGCACCAGCCCGTTGTGCGAGTCGTGGTTGTACCAATACTGGTACCACTCGGCGTACGTGCTGGTGTCACAAATCGCGGGGACCGAATACACACCCCAATGGATGAAAATCCCGAATTTGGCCTGGCCAAACCACGCCGGCGACTGGCGCGAGTTGAGCGACTGCCAGTTCGCCTGGAACGTGGGTCGCGTATCTTGAGCCGACGTCGGTGAGCCTAACGCTAACATCATCATCAAGATAACGAACGCGGCCCAGGAACTGCGCAGTAGTCATGCTCATTTTTCCTGTAACTTCAGATAATCCAATCCAAACATGTACCGTTTGATGGCTTTAGGGTTGCAGCCGGTGATCTCGATCAGCAGTTTGTTGTCTGTGGGGCTGAGGTCGAAGCTACCCAGCGAGATTTCGTCGTTGCTGACCTCCGGTGCATAACGGTCGAACGGCGTATCGCATTTCTTTCCATTGACGCTCATCTGGACGATGCCGTAGTCATTGGCTTTGGTCAGGTTGGCGATGATCTCGTAGGTTCCTGCTCGCGGCGCGTCGAACGCCAACTGCAACGAGTCGCCCGGGGCGGCGTCGCGCCACCAGAGTTGCTCGTCGCCACTCCAATGGAATTGGTCGACTTGCTGCATTTCGATGATTCCGGCGGGCTTGCCCACGATCTTCAGCGACTCGCCCTCCAAGGCCCCGGGAACATGCCGCACCGGAACGATATCTTCGCGGCGCCTGCGCAACCGGCAGCAGAGCCGTTTTCGGATCGGGCTCAACGTTCGTCGTGCATCCGGGCCGAGCATACCAAAACGTCGTCGGCGCAAAGTTCATTTTGGTTTCCGCCCAGTGCCACAATTCCATGTCGAACTTCAGCGACTTTTGAAACGGGATCCCGTCCAAACCACGGTAGCGAGAGTTGACACTGTAGCCGCTTTGCACATTGCCTTTGCCCGACGGCTGAGCATGAAACGGAGATTCGAAAAACGTCGGCTTGCTCCAAGCGTATCCGTAATAATCTTCGCTGCCCGTTCCAAAATGCGATGGAAACGATTCGCCATCGACGTAGATTTTCTCGTCCCCCTCGCCCCACCAGGCACTGGCGCCGTTGAACAGGCACAGTGTATCGCCCACGTAAACGCCTTGGCCTTTCAGTTCGACGTAGTTGACATCAAAGTGTCCGCCGCCGGTCTTGTTGTGGCTGCGCGTATCGATATCTGTATACTGTCGCCAGGCGGAGTGAAAGTGCATCGATCGGTCGTCCCACTTCCACGAACCGTAGTCCACTTCGCCTTCGGCGCGGACCGGTTGATTGCTGAGATTCTGTAGCGATATCTCGCAGTTGCGCTGAAACGGCATCGACCAAAAGCAGGACATGCTCCCGTCGGCCGAAACTTGCGCGTACCAACTGCGAAACGGCGAACCGCGATAGCCGCCGCCGAAAAACTCGCCGATAGGGCACCAAACACACGCTTCGCCATCGAACTTGATTTGCAGCACCGTTGATCGCAACGCCTGCTGCATGTCGGCGGCGGAAAGTTTGAACATCAACCGCCGCACGACCGCGGGTCCCGACAGCGAAATCGACAACGGCTGGCCCTTTAAGTCGTGAGCCGGCACTTGTTCTCTTTTCAAATTGTCGAGCGAGGGGCCGTCGGATCGCGCCAATTTGCCTTGTACGTCGGCCAGCAAAGCCGGGGCGGGTCGATCGTGCAACTGATCGAGCGAAAATGATTTCACCGCCGTGCCGGACTCGTACGTGCGATAGTTGATTTGGTAGTACAACGCTTCGCCTTGTCGGGCTCCCACATCCATCGGCGCGTCGGTCGCGTAGGTGATCTTGCAGTGCTTGGCGTAGGGAATCGGCAAATAGAGATTGTGGCCCTGCTGAGCCGGGTCGGTTTCCGGCGAAACGCCTTCGGAAAGTGGTGGGCCAGTCAACTGACCGCCGCCGACGATGTCCGCAATCGGCGCTTCGATGACCGGCGTGGCCTGTTCGTCCAAGAAAACTCGCAGAGTTCCATTGCTAAAAGGCTTCCCGCGGCGCCCCATCCCAAGTCGACCAGAATCGAACGATGGCGCCGGGACCCGCAGTATCCATCAACACGTACTGTTTGCCTGTAGCGGAGTCTTCGACTCGCACAAATTGGCTTCGATCCGCGTTGGCGTACCAAGTTTCTTGGTTCTCGGGCGAGGTGGCGTCGCGATCGTAGCTGCTGAACTGCCGACAAGTGAAAAAGGGAGCTGGCAGTTGTGCCCGGCTATCGCGATCGACCAGCTCGTGCAGCAGCGACGCAAAAGTAACGTCCTGGGCCGCCAGCCGTAGTGGGAAAACTAGGCACAGAAGCCAACCAACGCCAACACCCGACTTTGCGAAATACCTTGGATGCATGTCTACCACTCTCCCGTCTCGAAAGAGAACCTCAAGAACCGTCCTTTCCCCGTACGTTGCAGTCCTTAATATAGCGTTTCGGCACGACTCAATGGCGAAGCAGTCTGGATAAATTCAAATAGTTCAAATAGGTTCAAATAGAATAGGTTCAAATAGTGCCACCCACCTATTGACATTCTTGAAGATTGCAGTAGACTCACGCTTTTCCAGCCCGATAGTCTGTTTATCGAAAGGGGGCCTGCGATGCCACGGCCATCACGTAGCGAGCAGTTTTTGGTGCTCACAATTAGTGCCAGCCATCTATTGACGTCCGCAGAATTTGCGGTAGACTCACGCTTTTCCAGCCCGATAGTCTGTTTATCGAAAGGGGGTCTGCGATGCCACGGCCATCACGTAGCGAGCAGTTTTTACCGACCGAAGTCTGCATTGTGCATACGGTCCAGCGATGCGTCAGACGGGCGTTTCTGGCGGGGAAAGACCCCTTAACCGGTAAAGACTTCGACGCCCGTCGCGAGTGGATCCGCCGAAGACTGGAGATCCTGGCTGCAGTTTTCGGGGTCGATGTGCTGACCTACGCCATTCTCTCCAACCACATTCACTTGATCTTGAGAAACCGCCCGGATGTGGTCAAAACCTGGTCGGATCGCGATGTCGCCGAACGCTGGCTGAAAGTCTTTCCCGGACGCCGGCTCGATGAACACCTCGGCCAACCCACCCAGAACGATATCCAGACGCTGGTGCGCAACAAGAAACGGCTGGCGACGGTCCGATTGCGGCTATCGGACATCTCCTGGTTCATGCGGAGCGTCAGCGAGCCGATCGCCCGACTGGCCAACAAACAAGACGAATGCACCGGCCGCTTCTGGGAAGGACGCTTCAAAGCTCAGCGAATCACCGACGAATCGGGCTTGTTGGCCTGTGCGATGTACGTCGACCTCAACCCGATCCGGGCAGCGATGGCCGCCACTGCTGAACAGAGTCGTCACACCTCGGCCTTCGATCGGATTGGGGCCCTCAAAGGCGACCAAGTCGACTCCGCAGCCAGCCAGCTTGTTCCGATCTCCACGGACGAAGCAGCCGAGTTGATCAAGAACACACCGGTCGAGCGTCGTTCCACCGTCGCAGCCGCAGTCAAGCGAACCGGACGGCGTCGCATTCCACGTGACGGTTGGCTTTCGCCGCTGAAGCTGAAAGAGCGTTCCAGCCCAGGTCCGCAAGCCAGTCGCAGTGGGGTTCGCGCCAGCGACAAGGGCTTCCTGTCGATGAGCCTGCGGGACTATCTGCGGTTGCTCGATTGGACGGGTCGCCAAGGCCGCAAGGACAAACGGGGCCAGATTCCCAGCGGATTACAGTCGATCCTGAGTCGATTGGGGATCGAGGGCAGCATGTGGTGCGACTTGGTGTGGAACTTCAAGCGATACTTCGGCCGCAGCGCCGGCAGCCCGGCCAGCCTGCAAGCCGACGCCGCCCGCCGAGGCCGCCACTGGACCCGCGGCCAGCGCGCCGCAGCCGTCTGCTTCGCCTAACGGCTCCAATTTTGACAGCATCCAATCGCGCTCGAATAGATCGAGTCTTTACCCGCGTTCACGCGTCGCGGACCGCAGATCAACACCTGACCATCTCCTTCGATCCGCGTTATCGCCTAGCGATTACGCTACACACTTCCGGGCGAGCGCAGGTTTTCAATATGCGCCGCCCAATTCTCCGGATTCGCTCCGAGCAAGTTGACCGAGATTGCCAGAAGTTGGATGATTGCCAAAATATGGATGGCACATTTCAGGCCAGGCTTTTTTTCAGGCTTTCACTCCTTGACGGTTTCGCCACCAGCATCGACGAATTGCGGGTGGATTGTTCGAAACACGGAGGCACCGAGGACACGGAGATTGGGCTTGGGATCTCGGAATGTTCCACGTGCTGCTTGGCTTCAATCTTATTGTGAAAGGGCCGACATTCTCGCGCTAATACTTGTTTCGCGTGTTGCCGGTTTTGTTTCTTGAAGTTTGCGATGTCGGTGGGAACGGTTAGTCGAAGCCCAATCGGCTTTGGTTCGATCGGCGCTATGTGGACCGCTGATTCTTCACCGAACGCGGCGACCTCGAGCCGCGAATCAGGCCCCCAGTTGGAAAGTGCGACTGTACATTATGGATGGCACCTATCTATACCACAACATGGATGGCACCATTCTTCATTCTTCCCTTCAATTCTTCGCTGATCGGGCAAGCGATCACAAGCATTTGAGCTTGCTTGAATCGCGATCTGTCCACCGATAGCAGGCTTCTATCTTTGTAGCATCGCTGTGGCTAAGCGAAGCTGCTGAAAACCTCGAATTGCCGCAAACCATCGCGAAACGCAATCGGCGTGCCCGACTTCCATCCAATCTTGGCCGCTGAGACAAGCGCTTCAAGTCACACGTAGCCGCTTGCATACAAGAATCGTCCCGCACCAGCTCTAATCGTTTGGCTCCAAAATATGGATGGCACCTAAAGTCTAAAGTCTTGGATGGCACCTAAAGTCCCCTAAAGTCCCCTAAAGTCCCCTAAAGTCCCGCGTTCCAACGACCCCCAAGGCCATTTCCGTTTTCAGCGCGTCATTATAGGTTCTATTTCTTAGCGGCCTTTGGTGCGGCATCTTCTAGCCATTTTTTAACCGTCGCATTGCGTGTCGAAGAGACCTGCGGACGATTGGATTCGGTGGCTGCTTTAGCCCAGTCCTCGGCTTCAATCGCCTTCTTAAAACTGGGGAACTTTGTCACCAATCCATTCGTTCCCAAATTGAACGCCATATCCGTTAGCGCAAATTGCACCGTCAAGGGATAATTATCAAACTTGGGAAACTTGGCTTTTAGTTCGGCTTTGAACTTTTCGATCCGCTTGTCAAGCAACGAATCGATTTCACGGGTCGGCAAATCCAAGGCCGTGTATTGCTTGTAGGAACTCGCCAAAAGGCCTTTGGTTTGTTGCTTAACGTTTTCAAAATCCGCCTTGATTTCATCCGCCGTCGCGGCTGCTTGAGTCGTTCGATTAATGAATCCCAACTTTTGTGCCGCCTCGACGTTGGGGATCATGTTGCCAACCCCAACCGTCACCGCCCCAACTGTATCCAGGTACATATGCGAAATCGAGCCCTCACTGGTCTTGATCTCTTTTTTGAAATCGTCCCAAGTCGCCATAAGAAACCCTCCATTTAAGTGTGTCGCGTCATTTTACCAAAAGAGGGAGCGAAAAAGGGAATCGCACCAAAAGAATTAGCCGCGTTTAAATTGGCCACCCATATAGTCCAACCGCACACTCCGGGTGAACGGCAAGTGACGCCCCCTCGAAAAGTGGATGGCACTAAATAGAACCTCGAAACGTGGACGGCACCAAATAGAGGATAGGTGGATGGCACCAAATAAGCGGATGGCAGTAAATGGGCGCAACCATCGCGCTCAGGACTTAGCCTTCCTGACTCGTTTCTTCGAAGGGCGTTTGGATACTTTTTTCCCTGTGGTTTTTTTGGCAGTTCGCGTGATCCGTTTACCGTCCGTTCCTTTGGCCTCGCGTTCGGTCAGCAATTCGAGCGCCTTTTCGAATGCCAAATCGGATGGCGACATGCCCTTGGGGAGAGAGGCGTTGGTTACGCCGTCGGTGACGTAAGGCCCGTAGCGTCCGTCGAGCAGCTTGACTGGCTGTCCCGTGACGGGCGAGGGCGGCTCGAAGGTCTTGAGCGGCTCCCTGGGCGCGGCGCGTCCGCGGCCGCGCGTCTTTGGCTGTGACAACAAGTGCAATGACTGTTCCAGAGTGACGTCGATCGGTGACATGTCTGCTGGCAAGGAGCCGCGTTTCGTCGCCGCATTTGATGAACGGTCCAAACCGACCGTTTTGAGCCACAATCGGCTCACCGAGCTGAGGGTGGACACCGACCGTGCGCGGCAGGGCAAGCAGCTTCAGCGCGAGCTCCAACGTTACGTCGTCAATCGACATACCTTTCAAAAGCGAAGCGTTCTTCGGCTTCTCATCGTCGTCGGCCGAGCCCAATTGGACGTAAGGACCAAACCGCCCAGTCTTGATAAAAACATGCTTGCCCGACGTCGGATCGATGCCCAGCGGCTCATCGCTCGTTTGGGATTGCTCCAGCAGATTGGTCGCCAACTCAACCGTCAATTCATCCGGCGCAAGATCTTCCGGCAAGCTCGCTTTGCGCTCCCCTTGCTCCAAATACGGTCCATACCGGCCGACTCGAACGGCGATTGACGCCGCCCCGTCCGACCCATCTGCTCCGGCAATGGGAAAAGTGCAAATCGCTCGCGCGTCCACCTCCTTGAGTTTTTCTTCCAATTTGGACTTCAGTCCCGGCCGCCGCCCGAAATAAAACTCATACAAGTAGTCGTTCGCTTCCGCTTCGTCGCGACTGATCGAGTCGAGCAGGTCCTCCATGTCGGCGGTGAACTGGTAATCCACCAGCTCGTTGAAATGTTCCTCCATCATCCGCACCATAGCGAAAGCGGGCCAGGTCGGTACCAACGAATTTCCTCGTTTGAACACGTATTTCCGCGCCTGAATCGTTTCGATGATGGAAGCGTAGGTACTCGGACGTCCGATCCCGCGCCGCTCCAATTCGCGTGTCAAAGCGGCTTCGCTGAATCGAGCAGGCGGTTGCGTCTCATGCGACTTCGACTCCAATTGCCCGCACTGCAAGGGCTGTCCTGCGGCGACCGCCGGAAGTATTTTCTCTTGATCTGCGAGTTCGGCCGACGGATCGTCCGAACCCTCGACGTAAGCCCGCAGGAAACCCGGAAAGTCGATCGTCTTCCCACTGACTTCGAAGACGGCCCTGCCACCGGAGATCGCGATGGTCATCGTCCGCCCTTTACAGTCGGACATCTGGCTGGCGATCGTGCGTTTCCAAACCATTTCAAACAGCCGGTATTCATCGCCGGACAACTCGCCACGCAGCGACTGCGGAACTCGAAAAGGATGTCCCGCCGGCCGGATCGCTTCGTGAGCCTCCTGGGCGTTCTTAACTTTCGACGCATACACCCGGGGCGACGACGGCAAGTAGTCTTCGCCATATTCGCTACGAACCAGATCCCGTGCCGCATCCACGGCTTCGCGAGCCAAGCTGGTTGAATCGGTTCGCATATACGTAATGAATCCATTCTCGTAAAGGCTCTGCGCAGTCGACATTGTCTTGCGGGCTGTAAAGCCGAGCTTGCGGTTGGCCTCTTGCTGCAACGTGCTTGTAGTAAACGGCGCGGCGGGCGACCGGGTATAGGGCTGCACCTTCAGGTCAGCAACGGCAAAGTTTTCGGCGACAAGTCGTTGTCTCAGCTGTTCGCAGGCGGCCTGGTCCAGCAGCAGGAAGCCGCTTGCCTTGAGCCGTCCAGTACTCGCGTCGAAGTCCTTTCCGGATGGGATCTTCAGGCCGTCGACCGAAACCAGTTCGGCCGAGAGTAGTTCACCCGCCTCGGTCCGGAACTGGCCCAGCAAGTCCCAGAAGGTCGCTGTCACAAAGGCTATGCGTTGGCGTTCGCGTTCGACGATCAAACGAACCGCCACGCTTTGGACGCGCCCCGCCGACTTGCCCAAACTCTTCTTCCAAAGAAACTCCGACATTTCATAGCCGTACAGGCGATCGAGAATGCGTCGCGTCTCTTGCGCTTTGACCAGACCACTGTCGATGTGGCGCGGTTGTTGAAGAGCCTGTCGAATCGCCTGCTGCGTAATCTCGTGAAACACGAGCCGATGCACCGGTACCTTCGGTTTGAGCACCTGTTGCAGATGCCAACTAATTGCCTCTCCCTCACGGTCCTCGTCGGTTGCCAGATAAAGGCTATCGGATTCCTTTAGCAGCTTTTTCAGCTTGTTGACTTGCTGACGCTTGTCTGCTGGGACGATGTACACCGGTTTGAAACCTTCATCGACGTTGACGCCCAGCCGTGCCCATTGTTCTTTCTTCAGTTCCTCGGGCATCTCTTTCTTTCCCGAGGGAAGGTCGCGGATGTGTCCAATGCTCGCCTCGACGGCAAATCCCTTGCCGAGAAACTTGCTGATCGTTCGGGCCTTGGCCGGTGATTCGACGATCACCAGCGCCTTGCCATCAGAATTTTCCTTGTTTTTTCCCATCGCTGTGTCAAACGGTTTCAATAAGCAAGCTCAAGTTTGGGATTGTACGAAGTCTACGACTCAGCCAAAATTGGTCAGAATCCAATGCGGACTGCCAACCGAACAGCCGAAAATCGGGGATTGCGACTGCAATCAACAAGGTCTTCGGATAAAATTGGGGTCAAACGTTATCGAATTCAATTCTCGGACCGGTTTGACGCGGTACTTCGGGCGTGGAGGGCACCGTTTGTGCGGGAGTTCCGTCGTCGATGGCTCGGACGTTGGCAGCGCCGGGTCTGTTGCATTTTGGTGATCCACGGGGAAAACTTAGCAAAGATGCTTTAATATTTGGCGGGGATCGTTGTCAACCCCCCGGCTTCCGAGCCGAGTACGTATCCTGGCCCCTACGAGGCCAAAATCAGGAATTCGCTCCATGATAAAAATGCGTTGGTTTCGAAAACACCAAAAGGTGATGCTGGTCTTTTTCGGCGTCATCCTGATGCTGGTTTTTGTGGTCGGCAGCGCCTTGCCGTGGCTCGGTGGTGGTCGCGGTGGCCGCCGCACTCAAAACGCCGATGCAAATAAAACGGTGGTCAAGTGGAATGGCGGTTCGTTGAATCGCTTCCAGTTTACACGACTCAAAAACCTTCATTTCGCCACGCAGCGATTTTACGAACAATTGATGCGGCAGGCGCAGACGAACAAGAATTGGGGCGGTCCGCGAATCCAATTGCTTCCAGCCATTAATTTCAAACCCCAATCCGAGGAATTTGATCGCGAGTTGTTTTTCCGTTATCTGCTGGCGCAGTACCTGCGCGAAAAAATGGGGATGGTTATTTCCGACGATCAAGTCCATGAGTACTTATTTTTGCTCAGCGACTTGAGCCTGTCCGATCAGGACTTGTTCAGCATCAACGCCAGTGCCAACAGCCAAATCGATTTCCGTGAGATTCTGGAGTATATGAAAATCGAGTTGGCGTCATTGCGAATGTACCAACTACTCAGCCTATCGGTTCCATTCATCGGGTTGAGCAACAATCGGGCCATCTCCAGCGGCAGCGCCGTCGACCAATTCCTTTCGTTTATCCAAAAGGAAAAACGGTTCGAGTGCGCCGTCCTTCCATTCACGGTCTCCGACTATTTGATGCAGGTCAAAACC
This sequence comes from uncultured Planctomycetaceae bacterium, assembly GCA_963803365.1. Taxonomy (GTDB): domain Bacteria; phylum Planctomycetota; class Planctomycetia; order Pirellulales; family Pirellulaceae; genus JANMEB01. The sequence goes on along the minus strand of CAWDMH010000011.1, from coordinate 73,768 downwards.
GAGCCCGGCAACGCCCAGATTCGCGAACTATTTGACCAGGGAAAGTATCTGACGCCGGGCGAGCGGCCCAACGAACCCGGGTTTAAGCGGCCTCGAAAACTCGCTGTGGAATTCCTCAAGGGCGACTTCCAAGCGTTCTTGGATCGCTCGATGCAAGACGTGACCAAAGAAGAAGTGCTCGCAGAATACAATCGCCTGGTCGAAGCCAAAGATCCGCTGGTGATGGAAGATGTTCCATCGGAAGAAACGCCGAAACTTGAGCTGCCAAACGACTCCGAAAATCTTCAGGAACCGGAAAAAGGGTCGGATCAAGTTCCTACGCCAGGCGAAAAGAAAACCGAAGGTGCCCAACCCGACAACAAGCAACCGGACGGCAAGAAACCGAACGTGAGCGCCAATCCGACGAACAACTCGCCGGGATCCGGCAACGACGCTGCTCCGAATCCGCCGGACGCCGAAAAATCCGAAAACAAAGGCCCGCCGAAATCCGCTGATGGCGACAAGAACAACGGTACCGAGAATAAGGACGGAGCCGACAAGAGCCCAGGCGACGACTCCCCGGACAAGGCTAATCAACCCGGCGACAACAACAAAGACGGAACGTCGTTGTGGCGGATTCTCCAAACGAAGTATGTTTCGTTGTCGACGCAAGAACCTCAAGAAACTTCGGACCAACCGCCCCACCTTCAACCACCGGGAAAGGAAAAGGAGGCCGAGTCGTCGGGGGATCAGCCAAAGCCTTCAACGGAAAAACCTTCCGTAACCGGACCGCAGGAACCGGTCATTCCGGAAGCGAAAAAGCGGCCGCGCAAACTGGATGAGGTCTTGGAATTGCAAATCAAAGAGCGTTTGAAGCACGATGAAGCTCAAGACGCAATGCAGAAGGCCATCGAGAAAGCCAACGAGGACATGCAAGATTACCGTAACCTGATATCGGATTACGATTATAGCGTCGAGGCAGGAGAAACTCCGGGAGAGAAGCCCGCCCCGCTGGACTTGAAAAAACTGGCGGACAAGTATCACTTAACTTATGGGTCCACCAACCTGGTCGACTTCACGGAATTCCAGGACACCGAACTTGGAAAGGCCATGATGTTTGTCAATCGTCGGTTGGTCAGTTTCACCGAAGAGATCTTCATGAACTTTGACAGTATCACGGTGAAGACGCCCAATCTGGCGCCGGCGCCGACGTTGGACGGCAGTCGCTACGTGTATTGGGTCAGCGAAAAGCATGAAGCGAGAATTCCTTTGTTGGACGAGGCTCGCAATGATGTAATCGAATATTGGAAGAAGCAGGAAGCGTTGAGACTGGCGACGGCCGCCGCCCAACAAGCCGCCGACGAACTGGTCAAGAGCGGCAAATCGTTGTTGGAGAAGTATCCCGATACAGCCAAGCAAACCGGTGAATTCGCTTGGTTTTCATCGAGCCCGCCATTGCAGGTTCAGGAGCCCGGCGACGAATTCATGGCCGAAGCATTCGGTTTGAAGGCAGACGAATTGGGTGTCGCTCCAAACGCGGACAAAACCGTCGTCTACCTGATTCAGAAGACCAAACAAGACCCCCGCACCGACGAGGAATTGCGCGATCAGTTCCTGAAACAATTGGCCACGTTCAAGACGCCGGTCAGTAGTCCTGTTATCCGCGGCTATGCCATCGACGCTCGACGCGACTGGTCCGACTTTATCGCCGACCAGATGGGAGTTCAGTGGCTGGCGTATTGATCGTGGATGAACGGTCGCAACTTCCTGCTCGACACTTTGGCATAGGGGCGGGGCGCGGGTCTTCGCGGCGTTAATTCAATAGCGGTGCAGCCGTAGCGATTCCTGACCCAGAAATACCGGACCGGCAGCATGACGGTAAAGTTCAAATGCGCCCATTGCGGTATCCGTTTGAAAGTGGCCGATAGCAAAGCCGGGCGAACCTCGAATTGCCCCGGTTGCCAACAGCCCATTCGCATCCCGGAGATGTCGACGCAGGACGATTCCACACCGAGCATTCCCCAGCCGAGTTCGTCCGAATCCAAATCCGCGAGAATTCAGCGTGTGAAGACCGCCGCCGTAGCCGAGCTGACCGAACCGGTTCCGTTGACACAAGCTCTGCGGCCCGTGGTTGCCGACGCGGCGACCGAAGCAAACCGAAGTGAATCCAGTCGCAGCGAATCGTCAACTCGCTGGAATGATCGCATTCAAATGCCGCGCTGGACGGTCTACTTGCAAGCTGGTTTGCTCGCCGCAGTGGCAGGGACATTCTTTGTGTTTGGAGTAATGATTGGGCAGACTTCCTCCGGCAGGTCGTTGCCGGGCAACACCAGCTATCCATGCCAACTGACCGGCGAGGTGACGTATCAGCAGACCGACCAGCGCCTCGCGGATGAAGGCGCGGTCGTGATCGTCGTACCAGCCGATCAGCGCCTTCGTTCACGTCCGGACTTGGACGGATTGCGCCCCGATTCGTTCAAGCCGTTGGAAAATCCAGCCATTGAGGCGGTCGAGGCGATCGGGGGCCGCGTCGTAAGAATCAACGAGCAAGGCGCGTTTGACCTGAAGCTTGTCGGTCCGATCGACGTCAACGTCTTAGTAATCTCGAAACATGCCAGCCGTACCGGCAACCAGCCAATCTCACGGAGCCAAGCCGCCGACATGGGACGATTTTTCTTTCCCGTCGAGGACTTGTTGGGCAGCAAGAAGTTCGTTTGGACGAAGCTGAAGTTGAATCGCGAAAGCCAGCGTTTGTCCCCCGTCGAGTTCTAATCTCTTTGGCGGTCTCCGTCGGGCTTGTCCCGGCGGGATCACGACTGTTCGGCTTCGCACAATTAACGGAGCGATCACAAAGCCCGTAGTTATTTTGCGTGGCGTCCCGTCATTTGTTGGCCGTGAAATGGCTGAGATTTTACCAGACGTAGCCCATTACCGGTCGCGCTAATGTGACATTTCACTTGAGAGAGCCATCTTTAGCCGTCACCTATCGGGCAGGACTGCCCGACGTACAGCAAACGAACCCAAAACGGTTCGCACGCATATTTGACGCGGCTGCAGCCAGGTTGTAGAGTGTTCCTTCAATATCCGGGGCGATCAGATGAGAACAACTCGATAAGGGGGAAGACAATCATGCGTGCGGCAATCGGTTTTACATTCGGAATGATTTTGACGGCGATCTATTCCTCGGGACTCGTCTCCGCTGACGATCTGAAACAGAAGTTCATGCCCAGCGGTGTCACGGCCAAGGTAGGTGGTTATCGGCCGAACCGAGCGGAAATGGACAAGGAAGCCGATATCGTTTCGACGGCTCCCGACGGTCTGGAATCTCCAAAGTATGGCAAGATTGAAATCGGCGAGAAATCCTGGGCCTTTGTTTTGGATGAACCTGAGGGCAAGCCGGCCAAGCTGTATATCGATACCAACGCCGACGGCGACTTGACCAATGACCCGCTGACTAAGTGGGAACCACAAACGCGCGACGACGTTACGATGTACCGCGGCACCGGCCAAATTGACTTGGGAGATGGCAAAATCGGTACGCTGGGACTCTATCGTTTTGATCCGAACGACAAACCACGCGCAGCGCTTAAGAATACGTTGTTGTTCTACACCGATTACGGCTATGAATTGTCGTTCCAATTGGACGGCAAGGAATTCAGCACTGTCGTCGCGGGCAATGTCGATTCTGCGGAATCGTTGCCGATCGATCGCGACGGAAATGGAAGGATCAGTTACCATTTCGAGCATACGAAAGTTGGCGAGCCCTTTAATTTCACCGGTACGACCTATGTGTTCTCGTTGAAGGACGGCGAGCTTTCGTTGGATAAGGCGCCTGACGATCAAGTTGTCGATCTTATGCCGATGCCACCGGACTTGTCGATTGGGAAGCCGGCGCTGGCGTTCACGGCGGAAACGCTGGACGGCAAGAGCGTGGACTTTCCCAAACACTATGCTGGCAAGATTGTGATGCTCGATTTTTGGGCGACGTGGTGCGGGCCGTGCGTCGGTGAAATCCCGAATGTGAAAGAGGCGTACAAGCAATGGCACGACAAAGGATTTGAGATTCTCGGGATTAGCTTTGACCGCGAGGGTATGGCGGACAAGTTGAACGAATTCCTCAAGGATCGCGAAATGACCTGGAGCCAAATCTATGAAGGCAAGTTTTGGGACACCTCCTTAGGCACGATGTATGACGTCAGCGGGATTCCCTTTGTATTGCTGGTGGACGGTGATTCCGGAGAAATCCTGGCCACGGCCAAAGAACTTCGCGGTTCTGGGCTGGCCGATTTCATCGGCCAGCAACTGGAGCGAAAAAACGGCAAGTCCAGCAGCGCGGGTTCGGACGAAAACAAGAGTCCGGACAAATAATCATCGCGCCAAACCGCAACTGTTCACGAGCCGGGGTCTGGCTCATTTTCGGCCCAATCATTGGTACGTGAATGTCGCACGAGCTGCCGAAAATGTGCCTGACCCCCTAAAAACGTGGGCGACGCATTGACAACCCGTGAACAATTACCGCCAAACCCCTGAGTGGGAATCGATGATCCGAGGATGCCAGCGGAATCGGCGAGAGTTTTTGGCGTCCGCGGCTTCGGTCGCATTGATGCCGGCGCTGATCGTTCCGCCTCGAGATGACTTCCCGCCCGTACGCACGATCACGCAAGGGCCCAAGCACCACTGGTTCGGGTACTACGACAAGCTGCAATTCGACGTCGCAGACCGGTTTGTACTGGGAAACCAGGTCGACTTCGAACATCGCACGCCGACGGCGGACGATGAGATTCAAGTGGGGATGGTGGATATCCAGGATCAAGATCGCTGGATCGAATTGGGCTCGACGCGGGCTTGGTGTTGGCAGCAAGGCTGCATGCTGCAATGGCGTCCCGGCAATCGATCGCAAGTGGTGTGGAACGACCGCGAAGAGGACCGCTTTGTCTGCCGAATCCTGGATGTCGAAAGCAAACAAGCACGGACCCTTCCGCAGCCCATTTACACGATGAGTCCCGACGGACAATTCGCACTGTCGGCGGACTTTGCGCAAATCCAAGTGATGCGGCCGGGCTATGGATACGTTGGCCTGCCCGATCGATTCGCCGATCAACTCGCGCCGCGCGATTCGGGCGTCTTCAAGGTCGACATGGAAACCAGCGAGTCGAGCTTGGTTCTGCCGCTGCAGGAAGTCGCACAGATTCCGCACAACGATCGGCCGCTAGGAGACGTTTGGCATTATTTCAACCACTTGTTGATCAATCCGGCGGGCCGTCGTTTTATCGTGCTGCACCGCTGGCGGGCGCACAACGCGAAGACGGGCAGCCCTGCTGGCGGCTTCACGACTCGGATGATCACCGCCGACATTGACGGGAGCAACCTGTACGTTCTCGATCCCTCGGGAAACACGTCTCATTTTATTTGGCGCGACGAGACGACTATCTGCATGTGGACTCAACCATCGGGCAAACCGGCCGGTTTCTACTTGTTTCGCGACCGCACGCACGTCATCGAACCGGTCGGTCGGGGTGTGATGACCGAAAATGGTCACAACACTTATTTGCCCAAACACGCCAATCGGTGGATTCTTTGCGACACGTATCCGGATGCCGACCGAAATCAAAAGCCGTATCTGTTCGATGTTCAGAGCAACCGGAAGGTACCGCTCGGTCAGTTCCGTTCGCCGCCGGAGTACCGCGGCGAGTGGCGCTGCGATACGCATCCTCGCTCCAGTCGTTCCGGCCGACTTGTCTGTATCGATTCGCCCCACAACGGACAGGGCCGACAACTTCATTTGATCGACATCTCTCAGATCGTCGACGGCTGACTACGCGCGTTTTTTCTTGCTTTTGGCCAGCCAGTTGTGCAGCGTCTTTTGATCGAAAAGGAACCAGCGGCTCTTGAAATCGGGGTGATATTCTTCGCAAAAGCTCACGGGCTGTTTGAAATTAGTCACGGACAATGCGACGCGAAGTGCCTCGTTGCAAAACCGACCGCACTGCCCGTCCTCAACGGTCTTCCTCCACAGGATCAAATCGTTGTGGGTGTTGGCGCCGGTGGCGTCAAACGTCAATTGCATATCACTAGTGTCGGGATTGGCACCTAAGCGCGCACTGAGTTCGATGACGTCGAAGGATCGATTCTGGTCCTTGTCCTTCGCCACGAGTTTTTCCAAATCGAACCGGAACCCCTCGCGCCGCGTCGCATAGAAGTGGCTCAGCTTGTGCCAGTTTGTCTCCGCGAAATGGTTGACCTCCGCGGCGGTACCCAACGTGATAATTCGTTCGTGCTGCCCGACGTTGTGGATCGCCTGCCGAAACCTTAACAAGTCGTCGCGACGTTCGACGTATACTACCGACGCCAGCGCCAGCATCGAGCGCACGGATTCCAGCCAAGGCAACTCTTCTTCGGTCGTGTTCGGCGAAGGCTCGATGATGACCGGAGCCAGTGCGGGATTGAACACGATGCGGTTTTCTTGTCCCGACTTGAGTTCAGCGTCGAGTCGACGAAAGGCCCAAGCGTTCTGCCGTCTGCCGAACGTGATGGTTCCCGATTGAAATGCGTGCCCAATTAGTTTCGTCATAGGAACACCGCTGCCGCACAAGAGCCTATTCCAGGCCTTCAGTATGTTTAACGGATCGAACGCGCGTCAACTAGAACTGCCGCCAGTTCGTAGCACGGCTTGAATTGAGCAAACGGCGACTCGGCAGACCGTGACGGCGATCGTGCACTTGATGTTCGTACGTTCGGCCGCGACGCTAGGCCCATTCATGCGGGTTGCGACATCCGCCGATCCGCGCCACGCTGTTTCATTATAGTCAAGAACCAGCGGCCGAATCCGCTTCAGGATACATCGCATGGGGGAAGGCCGCATTTGCCATCCCTATTCAGTTCGCACTGAACACCGGCGGGAATTTTGGTTCACCCGCGCTGGCCTGCGGCTGCGCTTGAACTTGTGAGGAAGTCCGCGACAAAGACCGATCGAGTTCCTGGACGACTAACTCCAGCCGCGCATACAACGTCCGAGCGTCCAGAACCGCTTGCTTAAACGCCGCGTTGGCGTCCAATGAAAACGCGATCAAATCCACCAAGTGCTCCAGCGATAGCGATTGACCCAACAAGGTTTCTATGGCGTGATAGTCCAACGATGCGTCGTGACGACAAAACTGCAAGAACTGTCTGCGGAGTCGCGCCGTGACCGCCGCCAGACTGCTATCCTGCTCGCCGCTCGCCGAACACGGACATGGCACGAGTTCGACTTCGGCCATACGAAAAAGTCGGTTGGTGGCAATCTCTCGCTGGACTCTTGCCCGTCCCAATCCGCGCAGCAAAATGTTGTACCGCCCGTCGTCCAATTGCGAATGCGTAATGATTGTGCCCACACAGACGGTCGAGTAAATCGGCGGACTCTGTTCGTAGTTGGGTTCCCAACCGGGTCGCAATTGCGCCATCGCGATCAATCGGTCACCCGCAAGCGCGTCTTCCACTAACTGAACGTACCGCAACTCGAACAAATGGAGCGGCTGAATAATGCCGGGAAACATCACGAGATTGGGCAACGGAAACAACCGTACAATTCCAGAAAAGGAATCTGGAATCTGAAACAAATCGGTGTCCAACATTGTGGTTTCGGCCAAAGATTTTCGTCGTCGGAACTTAGTGCTATTCTATCCAGGGCATCGGCGCCCCTCCACAAAAAAAACAGAAAAAACAGCAGTCCACGACCGTTTCGACTGGTATCGAGCTGTCCCTGGACGCGATTTCCGATGGTGGTGCGTCCCCGCCGAACCCGTCCCCGCCGAACTAATTCCGTCAAACTAATTCCGCCTAAGGATTGCACGCAAGATAACTTCGCCCTAAATCCTCGCCCTCACGGGAGAGTTTAACGAGAGGGTCAACAAATCCGGGAAGTTATTTTGCTTGCGATCCCACCTGAAAACACAGCCTTAACGCAGCACTAGTGCCGTGTCAAGTTTTAATTTTGGGGTGCCACTGGCTGTGCCAGTGTACATGAGCGTCGTGTACTGCCGACCCGCACTGGCGAAGCCAGTGGCACACAACCCCAATTCTTAAAGTTGACGCAGCACTAGAGATGCCGGCATGCTGGCCCCGCGCCGCCAGTTTGGCTTACGATCGAGCGGAATTCGCGGCCTGGGCCTCCGGCTTCGCCGGCCGGTTGTTCTCGTCGACGTAGACGATCCGCGCCTGGTGTTGGCGGATTTCTGATTCCTCGCAAATGCCGAAGCAACAAATGATAATCAGGTCGTTTGGCCGCACCAAACGGGCGGCCGCGCCATTGACGCAGATCTCACCTGAGCCTCGTTCACCTACGATCGCATAGGTCTCGATTCGGTGACCGTTAGTAATGTCGTAGATTTCGACTTTTTCGAACGGAGCAATACCGGCCAAATCCAACAAGTCGCCGTCGATCGAGATGCTCCCCTCGTAGTCCAAGTCAGCTTCGGTGACGCGGGCTCGGTGGATCTTCGCACGTAAAAGGATTCTTTGCATGGACCGGTCGTCGTTGGCGTCTAAGAAGAAGGCGTTAACGCGCAAGCACCGAATGCGCCTCTTGGCTTAGCCTTCCGCGATGCATCATGACTATTTTTGAATCGAGAATTTGTGCACGGTCCGGCTGTGGTACGTGTCACCAGGTTTCAAAAGTGACGAGGGGAAATTTGGATGATTGGGGGTATCAGGGAAGAATTCAGATTCCAGGCAACACGCGGAATTCTCTGCATAGCCGCCGCTCCCTTCTGACCCATCCAAGAAATTTCCAGAATAGAACTGCAAGCCGGGCTGGTCCGTCCAGACCTGCATGACGCGGCCAGAACTTGGATCCGCCACGGTGGCGACGGGGACGAGATTGTTCCCGTCTCGCTTCACGACAAAGCAATGGTCGTAGCCCTTGGGCGAGGTTGCGCGGAGCGGCTCGATCCGCTTGCCAATCGGGGTCGGCTCGCGGAAATCCATCGGTGTTCCCTCCACCGACTTCAATTCGCCGGTTGGGATCATCGTATCGTCGACCGGCAAGTACTGGTCGCAGTTGAGTGTCAGGACGTGATCGAGGATTGTGCCCTCGCCCGCCAGGTTCCAATAATTGTGATTGGTCAAGCTGACATGCGTTGGGGCGTCGGTCGTTGCGTATAAATCAATCAGCAATTCGTTGTCGTTGTTTAGCCGGTATTCCGCGGTCGCATTGACGGTTCCAGGATAGCCCTCGTCTCCATCCGGACTGGTGTGTGTAAATCGCACGCCCACGCAGTTGGCTTCGGTGATCATTTCGGCGTTCCAATTGATTTTGTCGAAGCCGATGTTGCCGCCGTGCAGATGATTGGGTCCGTTGTTTGTCGCCAGCGTGTATTCTTTTCCGTCGATCGAAAACTTCCCCAAGGCGATTCGGTTACAGTATCGACCGGCGGTGCAGCCGAAATACGATTTGCCTTTTTGGTAGGCCGCCAGATTGGGGCAGGTGAGAATGATGTTTTTCATCTTGCCGTCGCGATCGGGAGTCTGAAACGAGATCATCGTCGCCCCGTAGGTCATCATCTCGATCTTCCAACCGTTCCTGTTGGTCAAGGAAAACATGCGAACATCCTCTCCGTTGGCGGTCTGTCCGTAGATGGTCTCGACGACGCTGACGGTCGCGTTGGCGGGAGGTTTGTCGCCATCTTGTTGGGGGTCTTGCGCCTGGCATTTCCCGCAAAACATCGTCGCTAACACGGCGGTCAAACAGAATCGAATGGTTCTGGAGTGGACGGGACCAATGTTCTTTGGATCGAAGGTCGACATAGCAATTGATTCCGTGGACAGGGTGGTCATGAGTTGGGAGCGGCTAGTTATAATGATAACGGCTCGCAACGGTCTGGTGAAAGCGGGCTGTTTTTCGATTTGACCAGCAAGAATGTGGGCAAACCGGAAACGATTCAAATGTCGTTGGACGGCAAATCCAAACTCAGCGTGAATCGGTGACGTCCCGATCGACCGCGAAGATTGACTGGGATTCGGAGCTTCAGCGCAATGAGCGCTGGTTGCGAACCGTGATATTTGCGCGGTTGGGTGAAGCTGGCGCGGTGGAAGACGTCTTTCAAGACGTCGCTTTGGCTGCCGTCAAACAGGCCGCTCCCATTGCCGACGAATCCAAGATCGGAGCTTGGCTGTATCGATTGGCCGTGCGTCACGTCTTGCTGTACCGCCGAAAAATGGGGCGCAAACGCCGACTGTTGGAGCGGTATACCAACCGCTTCGAAAACGACCACGTGGAACGCCAATCCTCGGCTGACCCGTTGAATTGGTTGCTGTCGGAAGAACGGCGCAAGCTTGTCCGGCTGGCAGTTTCGCGGTTGCGCACGCCGCAGATGCGGAGATTTTGTTGTTGAAATACGCAGAGAGTTGGAACTACCACGACATTGCCGAGCGTTTGGAAATCAGCCACAGCGCCGTCGAAGCTCGTTTGCACCGAGCCCGTGAACGACTGCGAAATGTCCTGTTGCAACTCGAAGCTGTTACCCGAAAGGTTGAGGTCACGCGATGAACTCAAATTCAGATTCGGATTTGCCAGTGGAGTTGGAACGACTCGTCGACGGGCAACTGTCTCCGACCGACTACCGACAGTTGCTTCAAAGGCTGGATTTTGAGCCTGATGGCTGGCGTCGTTGCGGATTGGCGTTTCTCGAACAGCAAGCCTTGCAGCAGGAGTTGTCTGCGGTTGTGGTTCGCCCAAGCGGCGATGCTTCCGACAACGGCTTTGGAGGGGGAGGGTTCGCCGTCGTGAATGGAACCGTCCACAAGAGCCGTCCGCCTGCCGACGGTTCCGTGCAAAGCTCTCGGACGCTTCGCCGGTGGTACGAACGTCCGTTGGGTCGCTGGGGAAGCGTTCTCGCGGTTGGCCTCGTGGTTTGGTTTGTGGTTCAGAGGTTTCAAATGGGCGAGCCGTCGAATCGCCTTGAGCCGGATTCGACGATTGCAATTCACAATTCATCCAACCCATCGACGGCGCAGTCGAATCAGATGGTTCAAATGCCGTCGATTCAGTCAAACGAGTCGCAGCCACACCGCCGGGGACCAGAGCAGTTTGCGTCGGTTCAGTTTAGCGATTTTTCTACCGGAAGACCATCGATTCTGCACGTTCCATTGAGGTCCATACAAAAGGGCAATCAAGATCCGGTAAGCGCCTTGGATTTTGATCAAATCCCCGATTCCGTGTTGAACATCTTGAAGAACCGGGCGGCAGGCTTTCAAATCGAACGAGGATTCTACCCCATCATGACTCAAGACGGAAAGTTGGTGATCATTCCGTACGATCGTATTCAGTTGTCACGATTCCAGTAGTCCCCTTCGGCAGACATGGTCATGCGAAGCTTTTTGCAGTTTGCGTTGTCGCTTTGTTGTGTAATAGCTTTGCTCGAATCGTCGGCCGCAATGCAGGGACATGATTCGGACGCCGCTGGTGGCGAGGGAGATTCTTCCACTGCGACCCCGTCCCATTTGTGGATCGGGGTTATTTGCCATCCGGTTCCCGAATTGACTCGAACCCATCTGCGGATTCCCGGCGGCTTGGTCGTTTTGGCGGTCGCCGCGAATTCGCCCGCAGAACGCGCCGGCCTGCAAATCAATGATTTGATTCTCAAGATTAACGGCCAGCGGATCACCTGCTGCCAGGCGCTAGATACCGCCGTCCAGGCGAGTGACGGGGAATCGATCCGGTTGCTTGCGGTGCGCGATGGCGAACCGCTGGAATTCTCTGTGCATCCAGAAATCCGCCCCCCCTGCCAAAAATGTTTATCGGTCATTCTGTCCGGCAACGATGCCGACGATCCGGACAAGATTCAACAATTTCAACTGCATCTGCAGACCAACCCTACCACCGGAGAGCAAGAGATCGTCGTGATTGGTCCCGGTATTGTCATTGACAATCCAAATGACGACTCGGATAGACCTCTGCAGTCGACCAACGAACAGCCGAAACCGTTTTCGTTAAGTGACATGGAGAAGCGCTCCATTCAAATTGGCGACGATGCGAATTCAACCGACATCGATGCCAAGCAAGTTCGTGATGCCCTAATTCAGGCGATCGACGCCGAAAAGCAGCACTTGGCAAATCTCGAACAACAATTCGGAAAGGCAATCGGTTCGAATCCAAAGTCCATCCATGACGACTTGCATAAGCTCCAACACGATATCTACGACGCCTACCAGCGTATCGAATGCCTCAACGCCTTTCTGGATTGTCTCGACCATCCGGCCGGTGACAACGCCCCCGAGACGCCGTCGACCGAAGAAAATCATCTAAGGACTCGACATTCCCGGACAAGGAAAACGGACAATCGCTATTTCGAATATCTTCGAGTTGTATCTTGCTCATGTTCTACGGAGCCAAGCGTTTATGCCGCTTCCAATGGTACCGGCGAGCAAGCTCGTCGCGGACTTCGTATGCAGTACGGACGGCCCATGTCGTCGTCCCCGGCGATCCACGCATGTGGCAGTCGGTCGCCGTGCTGCGCGAGCATTGCCAGGCACAGTTGATGCCGCGTGCGATAGCGAACTCCCTTCGACACGCCCGCCTGCTCGCGTCGCGTCTTGTTCTGTGTCCACCCCTGGGAAAGGAACAGTCGCGTGTCGCCCAGCGCATGCTCGCGACTCGACACCTAGTCCATGATTACGGCTCAACTCACGTTTTGCGGCAGGCGCCGTGAGCCCCGCAGGAAGCGCAACTCGTCGACGAACAGCCGCCGTCTTTCGTTCCGCAATCGGGACCGCAGCCGTTTCTCAACGTCTCCGCAAAGCGACGGTAATGGATCTTGGCCTGATAAATCTCCGATAGCTCGCCGGTGATCTGTTCAATTTGTGGGGGCGGCTCGCCTAGAAAGTAGAAGAAGAGTTGCGTGCCATCGAAGGTCAATTCGGCATCCAACAGCGTCGCCGCCAGACCCAACTCTTGCAGTTTCGCATCGCAGGCCGCAATGGCCCGGGCTCGATATCGTTCGAGCCGCTTTTGCACCAATCGATCCTCATCGCTCAACGGCCGCAGGATTTCACCGCCCTCTCGATCAGCATCGAACGGCTCGTCTGTGACGATCTGTCCCACCTCAACGCCGCGAACGGTACGGCAAACTACATCTGTCCCGCGAGCAAAACCTGAGCCCAGTGCAGAGCGGAACGGCCCGACCCAACCCATGCTTCCGACGCGAACTAATTGACATTGCATCATCTAGACATGCGATCGGATGACATTATGCGAGTGATAAACCGATGCGCGATTCTAGCATGTACTGTGGCCAAACGCCATGCGAACACCGTCATTTGAGCGCCGCAAGCGGCTTTGGATTTCTACTCTAATCTTCACTTCGCGATCTATTCGGGGCCGCGTGAGTGTAAGCGTTCATGGGTTACCAATGGGTTACCAATGCGTTGCCCAGTTTTTAGGGGGTCAAGCACATGTAGCTGACCAGTCGTAATCCCACCGGGGCAGGCCCGACGGAGATCGGTTTGAATGCGGAAGCTATTTTGCGTTGGACCTTAACACTCCGTTGAAAAAGTAGCGGTACGGCGCGAGCCGTCCGGTTGCGTTGGCAGCCACATGGCGAATTACCGGGCGGCTTGCGCCGCTTCAATAAACACTTAGGAACGCACGCAAAATAACTTCCCGGCTTTTTTTGACCCGCTCCCTACCTCTCCCGTGAGGGCGAGGACTTCGGGCGAAGTTATTTTGCGTGCGATCCTTATGCACACATTTTGCAACACTCTGCTAAGTCGACCACCATTCAATTCTTGACATTGAGGTATCCCGATGGTCGTACTTGGCATCATAAATTTCGCGGAAAATTTGTTAAACATTGTTCTAATTGGTGTTGCACAACTGTATTATCAAGCCGGACGGCGAGCGGCGATATTGCAATGTCGAACGAATTGCCGTGGTAGGCGGCCAACGTTAGCGTTCACGGGTTGCCAATGCGTCGCCCCTGTTATAAGGGGTCAGGCACATCCGCCTTGGGCGGATTGAGCCAGACCCCAGCTTGTGAACGGTTACGCGGCGAACTCGCGCCGAACCAATTCAACCGTTTGTGGGGGAATTCCACTGCCGGGGACTCCACTACGAATCAAACAGGCCTGCGACTGTTGGGCACTCCGCGTGCAAGAATTCCGCACGTATCGTACGACAAAAGAATTCAAGTCGATGGGGCAGGAATGATGGTCCAAACAGAGCAAGCGACCTTAGCCAGGCAACAAGTCGATGAGTTTAGCGCGGGCGTGAGCGCGATTCGCGACAATCTCCATCGCGTCATCGTGGGACAGGAAGAAACGGTGGATCAACTGATGATTTGCGCCCTGACGGGTTCACACGCATTATTGGTGGGCGTTCCCGGTTTAGCCAAGACGCTAATCGTCAAAGCGTTGGCGAGTTCGTTTGACTGGAAGTTTTCGCGGATTCAGTTCACGCCCGACTTAATGCCTTCGGACATCACCGGTTACGAGTTGTTGGGCCGCAGTCAAGCGGACGGCTCGCACCAAATGGTTTTTCGACGCGGACCTGTCTTTGCCAACCTGGTGCTGGCGGACGAGATCAACCGCGCCGCTCCGAAAACGCAATCGGCGCTACTGGAGTCGATGGCCGAACGGCACGTGACGGTCGGAGGTGAAACGTATCCGCTGGACGAGCCGTTCTTCGTGGTGGCGACGCAAAATCCGATCGAGCAAGAGGGGACGTATCCGCTGCCCGAAGCCCAACTGGATCGGTTCATGATGGAGATTCGCGTCGGCTATCCGACGCCGCAGCAAGAACGGCAGATCGTGCTGAACACGGCTGGAGGCGACCCTGACCTGCCACCGGCGGTCTTTAGCCGCGAGGACTATTTGGGGTTAAGGCGATTGGTGAGCGCCGTACCTGTGGCCGACGACGTCGTGGACTATGCCGTTTCGATTTCCCGAGCGACGCGGCCGGAGGACTCGCAGTCGACCAGCATGGTGCGCGACTACGTCAGCTTTGGAGTCGGTCCACGCGGGTCACAGAATCTGGTGAAGGCCGCTAAGGCTCGAGCTTTGCTGCAGGGCGCACCGCCCCGGTGTCTGAGGACATTCGTCGCGTGGCCAAGCCGGTGTTGCGGCACCGGCTGATTGCCAATCACCGAGCTATCGGCGACGGCGTCAACACGGATGCGATCGTCGAACACCTACTAAATGAGATGGGCGACTAGATATTTCGAACTGACGAAGACATCGTCGGCGGGGCCTGGCATGATTGTTTCCCGACCACAGAGTCGTTTCCTGGAACTGGCAGCGCTGGCATCGATTCAACATCGGCGGTTTTCGACACGACAGCGGATCGAAGGAACTTGCAGCGGTCGTCACATTTCGCGCCAGTTGGGGGGCGGGGGCGAGTTTGCCGATTATCGCGAATACACGCCTGGCGAGGACTTGCGACGGCTCGATTGGCGCGTGATGTCGCGCACCGGTCGGGCGTATGTCAAGATCCACTACGACGAAACCAACCTGGTATGCATCCCGGTGATCGACGTCAGCGGCTCGATGCGATTTGACGGCCGGCTGCCCGGCGGAGCGTCGAGCACGTCGCGTGCCGGCTCCAAACTGGAATACGCTCAATACTTCGTCACGGCATTGAGTCATGTAATATGTTTTGGCCGCGACCAGGTCGGATTGGCATTAGTCGCCGACGAATTGAAATCGCATTTTCCACCGGGCAGCACGTCGGATCATCTGGTACGAATCCACTCGGCGATTGAAGAGATCGTGCCGACGGGAACGACCGAATTGGCTCGCTCGTTGGAGCAATTGTTCCAGCGAGTCGGGCGGCGTGGCGTGTTGTTGCTGGTGAGCGATTTTCTGGCGGAGGATTTGGACGCCGTCTTCAATCAACTGAGACTGTTTCGACATCGGGGCTGGGACGTGATCGCCCTGCATTTGGTGCATCCGCAAGAGGAGCGATTGCCGTTGGGCACGGCGTTTCGCTTTGAGGATTTGGAGTCGGACGGTTCGGTGAACTGCTCGCCGTCGGAAATCCGCGAACTGTATGAGCGAAACTTCGCGGCCCATCTGGGCCAAGTTCGCAAGTTGAGTCTATCGGCCGGATGCGATTATCGGTTGACCTCGACGGCGGTCCCATATTTACAGACTTTGAATCGATTCCTCGTTGACCGAATGGGCTGATGAGTTTTCTGCAACCAATGATGTTGGGAATCGCCGGGGCGGCAGTTGGCTTGCCGTTGTTGATTCATTTTTTGACGCGCCCACGGCCGGTTCGCTTTCCGTTGTCGACCCTTCGTTTTGTGCGACAGGCGGTGGCCCAAAAGAAAGCCCGACATCGGCTGCGAGATTTTCTGATTCTGTTTTTGCGAATGACGGCCGTCGGTCTGCTGGGGTGGGCATTTGCCAGACCGTTGTTTCAAGTCCGACCGTGGTTGGAATCGGGCGAAGGCAATCGCGTCCGTCGAGTCGTGATCTTGGACGTCAGCCAGAGCATGGCGGCGAGTCCATCCGGAATCAGTCGCTTTGAACTGGTGCGCGCTCGAGCGACTCAGTTTTTGCGCCCGCAGAGTGGGATGGTCGCGAATTTGATTTTGGCCGGCGCAGCCCCGCGGGGTCTTCGACCGCCTCTCGTCGAGCTTCAACGTGTTGAACGAACGATTGGAAGCCAGCCAGGCTGCGGCGGAAAAGGCCGATGTGCAGGGTGCGATCAACGAGGCGTCTCGAATGCTTGCCGCGGCGACTTCTCCGGATGCGCTGTTGGAGTTGATCGTGATCAGCGATTTCCAGCGGACCAATTGGGGCGCGGCGGATTTTTCGGCGTTGCCGGCCGCCACAAAAATCCAACTCGAATCGGTTGCCGAAAGCAAAACGCCTGACAATTTGGCGATCCAATCGGCACGCTTCACTGGCCGTTTGACACGCGGGACGGAAGCCGACCTCGAGGTGGTGGTTGCGAATTTTTGTGCGACCGTGCGAAACGTGCGCTGCGAAGTCACGTTTGCAAACCACGCGGTGACGTTGACCGGCGTTTGTCCGCCACTGACGAAGACGACCCTGTCACAATCGGTTGGGCTGAGTGAAACTGGCTGGATTCAAGGAGCCGCTCGTTTATTGAACAATTCCGACGCGTTGCCGCAAGACGATGTCTGTCCGCTAGTCGGTCAGGTACAGACCGTGCCGACGATTGGGATTGTGACTCGTGAACCGCCGACGAAAAAACGAAGTGCGACATGGTATTTGGAACGCGCGATTGCGCCGTACACGGGTGAACAAGCAGCACGACAACCGCGAACCCAGCGAATCCACCCCTTGCGACTTGGACCGCAAGCCATCGGCCAATGTCAGTTGCTGTTATTGGTCCGCCCGGGAAAACTTGAGGCTGAGCAAATCAACTTGCTGGCGTCGTGGTTGCGACGCGGGCGGTCCCTGTTGTACGTAACGTCGGAGTTGGTTGACGCGAACAATTTTCGCCAACTAACCGACGTTCTGGGACAAGAGCTGCAAGCCCCGGTTGAGTTGTTGCCGACGCTTCGGGACACTGGCCGGGACGGATTCACGATTGCCGACGTGAGGGAAAAGCGTCGGCCGTTCAACGTCTTCGGCGACGCCTTGCAACCCTTGCTGGCTGGAATTCGGATCGGTGGCGGTTTGACCACTCGTCGTGCGCCAAATTCGCTGGACGATGACGTGCTGGCCACCTTGAACGACCGCTCCACGCTGCTGTTCACCAGTTCCGTGGGCGCTGGCAGCATCGCGGTGCTGAACGCCGATTTGAGCGAGTCCAATGTGACGCGGATGGGAGCTTTTGTTCCGTTGGTCTCCGAGCTGACGGACCAACTTTTACCCGGGGGCGACATCCAGACGACTGCTTATTGCGGCGAGCCTCTGGCTCGACTGCTGCCGCCGGAAGCGACGGAAGTCAGCGGTTTGAGCCTGATTCATCGGCCGATCACATCATCCGGATCGGCCGAGGCGACCATGACCGACGCCGGACAACTACGCGAGTCGGGCGACGGTGTCGTTTGGCAATGGAGTAATCCGCATCAGCCCGGAGTGGCTTCGGTGATGGATGGCGATCGTGCCGTGTTTTCGCTGGCGTTGAAATCTCCGCCCGAGGAGGCCGATTTGCGGGCGTTAGACGAGGAGGTTTTGACGAAACGCTTAGCGGGTGGTCGCGACGTTCGTTTTCGGCAATCCGCGCAGCCGATCTCCACTCGAGACGATGCCTGGATTTGGTTTGCCGCCGGATGCGTGGTGGCGATGGTTGCAGAGGTTTTGGCACTCAAAGTTTTTCGAATGTAAGTTCATATGCGATTGGTTGCCGAGCCTCATATTCCGATTGCACTTTGGTCGGCGCTGGCGACCGTGGCGCTGATTGTGTGGATTTGGTATGCGTGGCAATGGCGGCCGTCGGTGACGACGACTACGCGATTCGGCATCTTGGCACTGATGGCGTTGTCGCTGATTTTGCCGTTGATCATCCTGCTGAACTTGACCTGGTTGCAGCCGGTTCCCCCGCCGGCGGGAAAGCCGGTGATCCATGTCTTGATCGATCGCTCCGCCAGCATGGCAACCAAGGACGCCGCGGGATCCACCCGGTTTGCCGAAGCGGCCCACATCGTCTCCGATATGGAGCGGCAACTGGCGTCCGAATTCGATTTACAGTACGCGATGTTCGACACGGACGTCGTGGCTGTCGAATCCGATCAAGTGCAATCGCGAGTTCCTGATGGACAGCAGACCGACTTGGCCGCCGCACTCCGAAGCGTGTTGGGCGAGGACGTTCCACAAGGGCAAGCGGTCGTGCTGTTGAGTGATGGAATCAACAATGCATCGTCTGTCAGCGACATGCTGATCAGCGCCCAACTGGCGCAGACATTGAACATTCCGGTCTATCCAAGAACGCTGGGCGGAGCGGTGGGTCTGAAGAATGTATCGGTGAGTTTGCGCTCGCCTCAGGAATTATCGTTTATCCGGCAACGAATTCCCGTGAGCGTCGATGTCGAATCCCGGGCCTTGGTCGGCGCAGCAATTCACGTCGAATTGGTCCGGGACAACAAAGTCGTCGATCAAAAAGAGATCGTCGCTGAGATCGATGGCCGAAACGAAATCGAGTTTGAGATCGGTGAGGACACCGCTGGGCTTTACCGGTTTCAGGTCCGCGCGGCTCCCATCGACGGCGAAGCGACCGTTGATGACAACTCCGCCACGTTGCTATTGCGCGTGGTGGATCGGCCCGTGAAGGTGTTGTTGGTCGAGGGCAAACCTTACTGGGACTCGAAGTTCCTGGTGCGCAACTCACCAGCGATCCGTCGATCGAGCTGACGAGCGTTGTCCGCATGACAGAATCGCGTTTTCTCAAACGAGTCATTCAACATCCGACGGATCCGCTTGCGACCTCCGACTCGGCGACGCCAGAGTCAACCCAGGGAGCCGGCCCGACGACTGAGAGCACAAGCATCATTCATGACGCCGGAGACGTCCTCGCGCCCGATGCGCTGCGAGATTTGCAAGTATTGATTCTGGGTCGGGACGCCGAGATCTTTTTGAACGAGCGAACCGTTTCGCTGATCCAGACTTGGGTGGCGCGAGACGGCGGATCACTAGTGTGTTCGCGGGGAGCGCCGTTGTCTCAAATCGATCAGCAGTTGGGTCGTTTATTGCCGGTCAAGTGGAGTCCGGGACATGCGACGCGATCGCGAATGGAGCTCACGACGATGGGCCGAGACCTGCGTTGGCTGGCCGGCTTTGGCGGCGATTCAGTCGATGCGCTATCCGCGATGCCGTCCTTGGCGCTGTCGACGCATCCCGAACAGCGTCCCGGCTTAACCAATGTTTTGGCCGCAGGAACCGGCGGGCAATCCGACGACGAGACGCCGATGATTTCGTTCCAGCCGTATGGCACGGGGCGAACCGTCGTGATCGAGGGAGCCGGGATGTGGCGCTGGGCTTTGCTGGCGCCGGAGAACGCTGCTCGGGGAGAAGTGTATGGGCTGTTATGGCGGAGCTTGATGCGTTGGCTGGTTTCGCGAACGGGGTTATTGCCCGGTCAGGACGCGGCTCTTCAGCCCGACAAGATCCTGTTTGGCACGAACGAACATGCAACGGCGACGTTGTTGTTGCGGCAGGAATCGAGCCAGCCGCTTCCAAAACTGGTTCTGACGGACTCGACGGGAAATTCCTCAGAGTTTGCACCGAGCCGGCTGGACAGGATCCTGGCGTGTTTCGCGTCGACTTGGGCTTGCTGGCCGCGGGGAGTTATCGCCTTCAGGCGGTCGCCGAGGCAGCTAGTCTGCTGGCCGAGACGGCATTTAATGTCCGCGAGCCGTGGATCGAACGACTTGAATTGGATGCGCGAACGGACGTGATGCAGCGGATTGCGTCCGAAAGCGGCGGGGAAATCTTGCAGCAGGCTTCGGCCGGCGAAATCGGCAATGATTTTCGACAGCATCTCTCCCAAACTCGGCCGCCCCAGGTTCGACGCGTGGCGATGTGGGATCGTTGGTTTATCTTGCTATGTGTCCTCGCGGTTTGGGCGTCGACATGGGCACTGCGTAGAAAGTCGGGGTTGATCTGATGAGCACGACGGGCATTGAAAAACAGTATCGGGTCGCGGAGCAAGTCAGCGGTGCGCTTCGATCGCGTATTTCGGCGATCCGCACGCGCTGTCTTTCGATCGGAATTCTAGCGGCGGTTCTTTGGGCGGTCGTGGTCATTGCCATCGCGGTGCTAGTTGCAGTCTGGTTTGATTCGCTATGGGACTTGTCGGCGGCGGCCAGGATCATGGCGATTCGAGTTGCCGTTTTGTGCGGTGGCTTGGCTGCATTGATATTGGGTTGGATGTCGTCCCGGCGAAGCGCTGCGGTGCGATTGGCGCACGATCTTGACCGCGCGGGTGCGACTGGCGGCGAAATCGTTTCTGGGCTGAATCTGGCTGGTCAGGCCAATCACGGATCGGATATCACGGCGGGCTTGGCCGAGTTGGCTGTTTCGCGAGCGGCGCAGACTGCGGCGGCGATTCCGGTGCGCGTGGCGGCACCGGCGCAGCCTATATTGCGCGAGATTTGGGTGCTCGCCGGATTGGCAGTCGCCTGCACGGTGATCGCGGTTCTGATGCCCGGATTCGCCCGCACCCAGTGGAACCGATTTGCCAACCCACTCGACGACGTGCCGCCTTTTTCCACGCTCAAGATCTCGGTAGCACCCGGCGATGCGGAAATCGTCTTCGGCGAAGGCCTCGACGTTACCGCCACGGTTAGCGAGACGCCGGTCGACGACTTGCAGTTGGTTCTGATCCACGTTGACGGTCGGTTGGAGACCGCGCCGATGTTCAGCGGGACAGAAAACCACTGGCGATCGGTGTTGACGCGCCTCACCGAGCCACTCCAATATTTTGTGCGCAGCGGCCGTGCCCGCAGCGAAAAGTTTCAAATCTCGCTGATCACGATTCCGGAAATTCGTGACGTATCTGCACGTGTTCAGCCGCCACCGTATACTCATCTCGGGGCGACCAGTGGCCCGATTCCAGCAGCCGGCCTGGCAGGTTTGCCGGGAACCGCGGTCACGCTATTTGTTAGCAGTAATCGCCCACTTCGCGGCGGAGAGCTGCGATTCTTGCCGGCCGCGGGAGAGCCGCATTCGGTCACGCTTGCCCCGACGGCTGAACAACCGGACACCGTCGCCGGTCATTTCGAAATCCGCGAAGCCGGCAAATTTGAACTGCAGGTCACAGATGTAGATGGACAGAATTCGCGCGGCAGCGTCTCCGGCTCGATCGTCTTGTTGACGGACAATCGGCCATTTGTCCGGATTGCAAGTCCGCGGGAAGCTTCGCTGGCCACGCCCGACGCGACGGTGCCGGTAGTGATCGAAGCCGAAGACGACTATGGGCTTTCGTCATTAACTCTATTTCGCAGCCTGAACGACTCGGTTGCCGGACCCCACAAGCTTGAAATTACGGGAACACCCACGCGGTGGGTGGATCGCTCTTCGATGGACCTGCGTGATTTCGGACTGAAGCCGGGGGATGTTATCAAATTGTTCGCGCGCGTCGAGGACAACGATCCGGCGGGTGCCAAGGGGTCCGAGAGTCCAGTGCATTCGATCCACATCATTTCCCAAGAAGACTTCGACAGCATGTTGCGTCAGCAAAAAGGCTTTGAAGCGGTGATGTCGAAGTACCGGCAAATCCAGCGCGAAATCGAAGCACTCGCGAACGACCAGAAGGCATTGAAGGAAGCGATCGACAAACTCCCTGCCAGCGAGAAATCTGGTGCGAACGAAGCCATGCGGCTGGGTGATGCGGCCGCTGGAGCCCGCGAAACGTCGGAAACCATTCGAAAAAAGATTGCCCAAAAAATCCCAATCGACGTGGACAAGGAGATCAACGACCGGCTGAAGGCGATGGCGGACGAACTCGACGCGATCGCCGACGAGTTGGAAGCGCTCAAAAAACAGGCCGAGGCGGGTGAGATTTCGAATGAAGAATTGCAAAAAGCCATTGCCAAGTTGAATGGACGGCTCGGCGGTCAGCAAGGCGACTTCGATCAACAGGTGATGCAGCCCATGACCGAACTAGCGGAAGTCGTTCACTTGATGCAACTGGAGAGCGAATTTGCGCAATTGGTTTTGCGGCAGCGAGATTTGGCCGACCGTTCGGCGAGCCTTAAAGACTTTGACGGCGGAGACGATCCCGATGCGCGGCGGCGACTGATGGAATTCGCCGAGGACGAAGCTGAGTTGTATTCGGTCCTGGTCTTGTTGCTCGAACAGATAGAGGACGCGGCGAATGCACTGCCCGCGGACGAGGAATTCGATGAGCTGCGAGAGTCGGCATTGGACTTCGTGGAAGCCGTCGCCAACTGCGGCGCCGATCAATTGATGGAGTCTGCCGAGCTAAAGTTCTCCGAGTTTTCCGGCGTCAAGGGCCACCCCGACGCAGATCAGGCCGCCACGATTCTCGAGCGGTTTGTCCAGCGATCCGAAGACATGGGCCAGGCCGGTGAGAATGCCATGAAAAAGCGGTTCGCACCGACTCAATCGCGGCCCGGCCTGGGTAACTCCTTACCCCAAATCGCTCAGATGTTCGGATTGCAAACGGGGGGCGGCAACCTTGGCGGATTTAGCCAGCGTCGAACCACGGCCAACAATATCGGGCTCTACGGCAACCAGCCGCTCACCCCTCAGACTTCGGAAGCCGGAAGTGGCGATCGGGACGCTGATGCCGCGGGCAGTTTTTATACGAACGATCAGCGAATCGGATTGGCGGGCAGTCAACCGTCCGGTGCCGACAAAGCTCAAACCGGCAGTTCCGCGGCGACGATTCCATCCAAGTATCAACGACGAGCGGGCGAGTATTTTCGGCGGCTCGCCGACGAGTCCGGCGACTAATCGTGATTGGAGATGCTAATACTATGAAAACATATACTCGTGCATTGATATTGTCGGCATTTGTCGTCGTTTCACCGTTGTATTGTCAAGATCCGAATGTGGGCGCCGCGGTCAAACCATCGGACGGATCGAAGCAAGACGAAACGAAACACATTTCATCGTTGCCCGCCGCGCAAGGAAGCGATCCGCGACAACCGATCGCCGACCCGAAACAAGTGGGTGGGGAAGCGGACAGCATCGTGCAGGTCGCCAATCTGGTTTATGCCGAGTCGAAGAGCAGCGAGTGTTTTTCGGACCACTTTTTGATTCAAGCCGAACAGGACGCAGCGATTTCGACTAGCCGTCGCTTCCGGGCGGTGAAACTCTCCTCCGAAGAGATTTACAACTTTCCCTTGCTGATCATGACTGGGGAAGGGGCCTTCACGCTGCCCGACTTGGAACGCGAGAATATGCGTCGATTCGTGCAAGCGGGCGGGTTTCTGGTCGCCTCCGCCGGCTGCTCTTCGCCGGAATGGGACAGCTCCTTCCGGCGGGAAATGGCCATCGTGTTTGCCAACAACCCGCTCGAACAATTGTCGCTCGACCATACGGTCTTTCACACCGTCTACGACATCGACAGCCTGCAAGCTCATCACGGCGATCCGCATCCATTGGAAGGGATTAGCTTTGACGGCCGCTTGGGTGTGTTGTATTCACAGGACGGCCTAAACGACACCGAACACACGACGGGCTGTTGCTGTTGTGGTGGAAACGAAATTACTAATTGCGCAAGGATCAACGTTAATATGTTAGCCTACGCACTGACGCATTAAACGGTTAGCAGAATGTTGAGCAACGTGTGTACAAGCGTTTATTGAAGCGGAGCGGCGCAAGCCGCCCGGTCCTTGGCCGTGTGGATGCCAACGCAACCGGACGGCTCGCCGCCGTTCCGCTGCTGTATCAACGAGCTGCTAGGAAACGGTTTGGATTCGTGAAAACCAACTTATTACATTTATTCGAAGGCGACGGGCGATGGCGGATCCGGATTTGCCTGATCACCGTCTTCAGCATGGTTGGGTGTAACGGACGGCCGGGGGTCGGCACTTCATCGACAATCACGCTAGTGGTGAGCGGTGATACCGCCGGTTGGATCGTTCCCTGCGGCTGTTCGTCCGGTCAAAGCGGCGGACTGTTGCGACGAGCTTCGCTCGTTTCCGACGCGGCCGCCGGCGGCAGCCAGGTGATTGTAGCCGATGTCGGCGGCGCTGCCGCGGGCGTGTCTGCCTATCATCGCACCAAATTCGAATCGATCCTGCGCGGCGAACTGGCGATGGGACTGACCGCACACAATCTGGGAGGCAGCGAATTAGCCTTTGGACCACACGTCCTCCAGGAGATCCGCGACGCGCTACACGTTCCGTTTGTTTCGGCAAATACCACCGATCGAGACGGCCAGCCGCTTTGCCCACCGGCGATAGTTTGGTCTGGAGGCGACGCCAACGTCCTGTTGATCGGCGTCGTCGATCCGAGTTTTGCCACGGAAGACATCCAAGTCACGGATCCTGCCGAAGCCGTTTTACGAACGCTATCGCAATACCCTAATAAAAGTTGGCAGGGCGTCGTCGTGCTGGCCTGGTGTCCGCAGCAACAGTTGTTCGATTTGGCAGGTCGTCTGCCAGAAGTAGACGCCGTCATCGGCGGACCGACTGGACAGACGATTCGCCCCGTCAGTTCGGCGCCGCGATGGTCTGCTCGGCGACGAACAAGGGCAAGTTCGTGGTCCGGTTGGAAAAAGCAACGAGCGCGGTAAATGGAAAGGGCAGATCGTGCAGGTTGATGAGTCATTCAGCGACGACCCTCGCCAGGTGGCTAATCTCGACGACTTTCGCCAGCGGCTGCGGACCGCGGACTTTTCGGCCGATTCCACGTTGGTCGGACATTTCAACTCCGGCGGCGGCACTGGCGATCAGCAATACGCCGGCAGCGAATCGTGCGCCCGATGTCACGAGCACGATAGCACACACTGGCGGACGACCAAGCACGCGGCGGCGTGGGACTCGCTTCAACCGAAACAATCGTTCGCCGATCCGTTTTGTCAACAGTGCCACACCACCGGATACGGACAACCGGGTGGATTTCAGACGATCGCAAAAAGTTTGTCGCGGACCAATGTCGGCTGCGAAAGTTGCCACGGACCTTCGTCGCAACATGTGGCCGAGCCGCTGAAGCGGACGCCGTTTCAAAGTCGCGACCAGTGCGTCGTGTGCCATGACCGAGAAAACAGCCCGAACTTCCGCTACGACGAATACTGGTCGAAGATCGTTCATGGTGAAAAGCTGAATCGTTCGGAAGCGTCGGGAGACAACGCGGGAACTGGATCATGATGAAAAGTCGAAATCGCTCGTCGTACTGTCGCTCGACTTTCGGCGCCCCATCGCCGTTGGGCAGGCGGGATCATGTTTGCATTCATATGGCTCTGCTGCGGTTTGGTGACGATCGCCGCCGCGGCCCAGAAAACTGAATCCACTCAACAAGATCAAAAGCAGGAAACCAGTAGCCAACAAGACAACGGCAGCCCACAAGACATTGGATTTATCTCGCTGGAATCGGCCCGGGATCGGAGCCGATTATCGGGCGATCCATCGCTGCTGTTGTTTCACGCGAGCTGGAGCGAAAACTGCACCAAGCTGTTGGCGGCAATGCAAGCCAAGGAATTCCGCGGCTCGAGCGGATTGGAATCTAGTTTCACTGGACGTCGATCGCGAATCCGAAGCCGTCGATCAGTATCGCGTCAGCGAGTTGCCGACGATGATCGTCTTGGACGCCTCGGGACGCGAAGTGGCTCGAAAAAGCGGTCCGGTCGAGGTTGCGGCGCTGGTTCGTTGGCTGAATTCGGGGCGAAAGTTAGCGATTCACGAACCGGACGAAGTCTTGGTGAGTGTTGAAGCTCCGACGAGAACCGAAATCAAAGAACTCATCGAATCGATGGCCGATTCCAGTCCCGAAATTCGCGAGATTGCCATCGAACGAATGGCAATTTTCCCGGAGAAAACCAGACCCGCCGCGGTGGATGCCTTGCGGGGTGGCAACTTGGCGACTCGATTGTCTCTGATCGACTTGCTGAATCGTTGGCAAGCTCCCATTGAGGGCATCGACGCTTGGGACATGACTTCGCTGACGGACGCTCGGGCAGAATCGCTGAAAAAATGGTGCGAGACCCCGGTCGAAGAGCTTTCCAAAGCATTGGAAACGGTGACCCCGGAGCAGCTGGCCAACGCCAACGAGCAACTCGACCGTTTCCTGAAAGATTCGGGCGAGATCTCGCGACTGCTCCCCGCGTTCTCTCGATACGGAAAGCATCTGTTGCCGCAAGTCTACCGGCGGTTCGGCCAAACCGATTCGGACGACCAGCGGCAAAGGCTATTGGCGCGTGCGCTATTGGTTGGCGGCCAGCAATCACATGCGGCTGGCGTGGAGCACGGGGTTCACGCAACTGGGCGCGGTCGACTTGGACGTGCGGCGCGAGGCGGTCCGGCAAGTACTCACTCGGGCATCCAGCGCCGACGCCGACTTGCTGCTGGAATTGTTTGGGGACAGCGATCCATTGATCCGAGAATTGAGTCTGCGGGGTTTGCAGAAGGTCGGAGCGCAGCAGACCGATGAAGCGCTTGTGCGGCTGTTGTCCGATCCCGATTTGAACGTGCGGGCGGCCGTGTTGAAACTGTTGGCCGAACAGAAACCCGAACGGATGATCCCGTACGTGGCAAAATATCTTGAGACCGAACAGGACAGCGACTTGATCGTGCACGCTCTGCGGTTTTTCAAAGAGACGGCCAAGGCTGAACAACAGCTTCCGACTTTGATGAAGTTTTCGACTCATCCCAGTTGGCAGGTTCGGGCGATGGTTGCCGAAGTGTTAGGTGAACTCGCAAAATCATATAACACATCGGCGGTGTCGACAGTGGCCGTCGCCAACGGGCTGGCCAAGCTGATTGACGACGACGACGGTTTCGTGGTCGCAAGAGCTGTTGAAGGCATCGCCGGCGCCGCAGACCGAGGCGATGATGGATCGTCTGGTGGCGATTGTCGACAAGCGGCCGGAGTTGGCGGGCCAGATCGTGGAAGCGATGTGCAAGGACAACGATTACGGGTACGATTCCAGCCGCAAAGTATCGCCGACGAGTCATTTGGTGAACTTCATGAACGACGACCGCCCAGCGGTTCGGGCGGCGGGTGTCCACGGCCTGTCGACCGACGCCATTTCCAAGATTGACTTCGAGAAAATGCTTGCCGATCCGGCCGTCGAAGTGCGGATCGAGGCGGTAAACGCTTTCGGCAAGCGTCTGAATGAATGGGCCGATAGTTCGGTGAAGAATACCGTTGGACAGCGCGACGTCGTCTCAGGGTTCAGTTCGGGGGAAGCCGACATTACCGGTGAGGAACCTGAGCCTTCGTTGCTTGGCTCCATCATTCAAGGAATTTTCGGAGGCGCCGCGCCGCCGTCCCGGATCGAGCCCAATCGAAATTCAACTGACAAACCAAACGTTCCTTCGAGCAGTAGTGTTGAGCCAGCGATTTCCGAGGCCCGGCCGTCATCCCAAGCAATCCCAGAAATGACAAAGGACAACAGCCAGACCGACCAAGCCGACCTGGCGAATCAGGATGTAAGGAATCTGCTGCCCACCGAGGCTCGTGAGGAATGGCTGGCCAATTGGATCGCTCACAAAGAGGGCCGGCCAGATTGGGCGACGAAATCAGAACCGTTGTTGGAAACGATGTCGAAAGCGACCGACTCCAAGGAGCGATTTCCCGCGATGCTGGACCTGATCGCTCTTGATCCCACACCGGAACGCGTCGCCGCTGCGTATGACGTTGCGCTAACCAATGCCGACATGTTCCAGAAAATGGGGGGCCTTCTTCCATGGCTTCCG
The DNA here is from genome assembly GCA_963803365.1 of uncultured Planctomycetaceae bacterium. Classification (GTDB taxonomy): domain Bacteria; phylum Planctomycetota; class Planctomycetia; order Pirellulales; family Pirellulaceae; genus JANMEB01. Next base: position 45,518 of record CAWDMH010000011.1, on the reverse strand, counting down.
TTGGACGCGCGTACGGAACTGCTGGAAAAGATGTTCAAGGTCCGGCGATATCAGGCCACGTTTAGCCAATTGGTCAATAGTTTTGCGCTAGTCCGTAGCCTGAGCACCGCCGACGTATTGTGGCAGCACGTCGATGACCAAGCCATCAAGCCGCTGGCAATGTTCAGCGCCATTGTCAAGGCGACGTTCGGCAACGAAGTGCCTTACTACCGAGCGTTGTCGAAAGACGATCACATCAACAAATACCTGATCAAGCAAACCTCGGCGCAAATGCAAACGAAGCTGCGGGATCCGAAATCCAGCCGCGGTGACGCGGCAGGTGGCCCTGGCGCTGCTGTATTGGGTGAACCCAGAATCGGCCGTTCCATTCGCCGATGAAATCTTACATCAAGCCGATGCCGACGAAGCCGTCAAGGACGTTGCCATGCAAATCCGCTTGACAACTCTGACTGACGACCAGCTCAAAAAGGAAGCGGTGAAGCTGTTGAATTTGGCGCCTCCAAAATCCAAGAAAATGGTCCTGCAAGATTTGGCGTTTGGCGGAGCAAATTCCTATCGCCGAGTTTCATCCGGTAGCGACGTCCAGATTCCCTATCGCAGCATGAGCATGGGATATAGCGGTAGCAATTCCGATTCAAAGCTGCGTGTACCCAAGGCTCCCGACGGAATGGAACTTTCCACGATCTCACCGTTGTTGGACAGCGACGACGCCGATCTCAAGGCATTGGCGACCTATTTTTCAATTCTATTGGGCGGAGATCAACCCTTGTCGTCGTTGGTCGAATACTGGCGCCGCAACCAGGATGATGAAGGCATTGCCATGCTGGTGGTCGACGCGATCGTCGTTCGACACGACGACGAATCGACTCCCGTGTTGACTCAGATTTACGAAGTAAATGGAGGGATTCGCGACACCAGTTTTTCGTCGAGGTTGTATTGGACGATTCGTTCGATGACGGGGCCGGGAGCGATGGCGCTTCGCCAACGAATCCTCAACGAAGTCGGCATGTCGCGTTTGAACTAAAGCTCGTGAGAAAAATGTCGCGTAATGTGGAAGAGAATCCGGATAACCATGTTCCTTTGAAAACAGGAGAATTGATGATGCAATCGCTGTTGAAAACCATCCTGCTTTTGGCTTTGATCTGTTTCATTCAGGCTCCGCGGTGCGCGGCACAAGATCCATTTAACGGCGTCGGCGTGACCGGCATCGCCACAAAGTCCGCCAAGCCTGAATTCTTGCGGATGACGTTAACGATTGTTAGCAAGGGCTCGAATACTCAAGCCGCGATTGAATCGATCAAAGATCGCAAAAAAAAGGCGGCGATCAAACTGGAGAAACTGGAAGCCAACGAGGACTCCATTAATTTCAGTCCCATCAACATGGGCACCCAAAGCGGCGGACCGAGTATCCAGCAAATGAAAATGATGATGCGCAATAACTTTGGAGACAGCGAAGCGGCGAACAAACTGATGTCGGTTGAACCGCCGGTCACGGTTTCGGTACAAGTCACCGCCGATTGGAAAATGCCCGAAGGCGAAGAGGAGGATTTGTTGCTCGCCATCCAGGAACTCAAGGATCGAATTATCGAATCCGATGTGGCGGGCATCAAGGAACCGGATAAATTGACCGCCGAACAGCAAGAGCTGGACGCCGAACTTTCGCAATCGATGGACCGCTATTCCTCCAGCGACGAGACAAAGCCGGGGGAACCCAACTTCACTTTCGGCCGCCGATTTTCGCCGGCGGAGTGGGACGAGTTAATGAAACAGGCGTTCGCGGACGCAAAGGCCAAGGCCGGAAAGCTCGCTGCCGCGGCAGCCAAAGAGCTGGGGCCGCTAAGCATGCTGACCTCACATGACTCGTTCTCGGAAGATTACAATCCGTATTCGGATTACGGCCCGTACGGCTACAACCGCTCGCGTTCTCCGCAGAAGACCAAGGACAAGGAGGGCGTGTTGACGATCCTCAGCACCGATCCCAAGGAGGTGAAGCTGGAGTCCACGATCAACGCAGCGTTTGGTCTCCGATAACGACCACAAAGACGGCACAGCGTTAAACCAATCGTCAATAACTTGGATTGTAGCCTAGTTTCTTCTTGATCCAGGCGGCGATGCACTGATAGCACCACGAAGCCCGGCTTTGGTCGGTGGCGCGGAAGAAAACACGGCCTCGCTGACCGGCTTGCAGTTGATTGCCAATACCCGGAGCCAGAAAGATTTTGGCGGTTAATCGCGGTGCCGTAAGTTGATACGCCGAACTATCGGGTTTGCCCGGGGTTGAAACAAGCTTCACAGGTAGTCGCCCGCCGTAATTCACCAACATGGAGGGGTGCGGCGGCACGAGCGAAGCGCGTGGGTCGATTTGTTGCAGCACGCCCGAGATTTTGGCAAACCCGGGCAACAGGATGGCAACTTCCCGACCGACGTTTCGCCGCACCGAAGACAAATCCGATTGATCGAAGGAGACCTGGATTTCCTTCGAGGACTGAGGCGAAATCGACGCCAATGCGGTCCCTTGCGCAACGTAGCTTCCGAGCAAATTGTGAAGTTGTGGTCGATCTACAAGTCCGGAAATAGGTGACCGAACCGTTGTTCGTTCGAGTTGTTGTCGCTTTTGGGCAACTTGATATCGCAGCGAGTCCAGTTCGGCTTCGGTGGCTTGATAGCGGGCGGTCTCGCCGGAGGATTGGAAACGCCGTGCAGTTATTTCCTGTTGCTCCGCTTTGTCAAGCAATTCCTGAAGCTCCAGCGAGAGTTCGGGGTTCTGGACGTGAAACAGCGTGGTCCCGGCTTCGACGCGCTGGCCATCTTGCACGAAGATTTCCGACAGGAATCCATTGCACGCGGCGCAGGATCACCGATTCGTCCTTGTACTGCACGAGGCAAGGAGCGGACTTGACTGCCGGCGCAGCGAGGAAGACGCCGAACACAAAGAATATTGTGGCTGTGATCGCACCAATCAATAATGCCGGTCGCTGGCGGAGCTTTGATCGATCAACGCGCTTCAACCAATGGGCCAGGTGCACGAGTTTGGGGCCATACCACATGACCAAGCCGATGATGGCTAACACGATCCCCGCACCGTAAAACAGACTCGAGGCGACCAGCAGAATGCTGAGGGTCAATGTGATTCGCCAGAACAATGCGGCGACGCCGTATACGGACAAAACGATCGACTCCGTGCGAGTGTTTTGGGGGTTCGGCAGTGGCTTTGAACTGATCAATCGCAGTATCCACGAGCCGAGTTTTTGTTGGGCCCGCTGGTACAAGTTGGGAATGTCCAACAGGTCCGACAGGATGTAGTACCCGTCGTAGCGCATCAAAGGATTGGCGTTGAACAGAACCGTCGTGACGCCCGACAGAACAAACACACGGAAACAAAGATCACCCCAGGTCGAATCGGGATTCCAAACCCAAACCAAGGCGGCGAGAAACGCCAGAAACAACTCGGCGTACATCCCAGCAGCGCCGACGACGATCCGTTGCCACCGACTGCGAAACCGCCAACTGGAGGTCACGTCGATGAACGCCAATGGGGTAAACAAAATGAACTGGATTCCCGCCGCGCCGATGTGTCCACCGTACTTTTTGCAGGCGATTCCGTGTGCCGTTTCATGAACGACTTTTAGAAAAAACCAACCAACCAACGTCCAAAGCCATGTATCCGGCGATAGCAATCCATCGCTTTTCGAACAGATCTGTTGCCAACGAGCGGTGACTTCGCGAAACGCAACGGCCGCCACCAACGTCCAAATCGCGGCCATCCACGGGGAAAAAAGCCACCCGAACTTGGGCGCCAGGCGAGTTAGCAGTCCGTCGGGGCGGAACAACGGGATGCGTATCATGAGCGGGTTTAGCCAACTCATTCGCTGGTGTTTCTTTTGTAACGTGTGAACTTGGACCAGTCGCTGCACGAGACCGGGGCCGTCGGCACTCAGCAGCCCCGTTTGTATAAGCCAATTGCAGATCGCCTGCATGCTGTCGGAATCAAACCCGCCCTCGGGAAACTGCCGAACCGTTTCATCAAAGGCCTGGCGGCACGTCCTGGTGCCGTCCAACCGCTGAATAAAGTGAAACTCGACAACGCCGACGTAAAAAAACTTGCAACGCCGATGGTCTTCAATCAAGTATACGGGGCGTGCTTGTTGTTCGGTGCAGCTAAACTGCAAATCCCGGCGCAAACGCAGTCGCCGCGTCATCCATTGTTGACCTGCGTCGGCCGTCTTGGTGGAGACTGATTGGGCTGCAGTCATTTTCGCCGCCTCACCATGTAAACCAATCACGGACCTGTTCCCAGGCACGATGGAACAGGATCCAGCCGATCGAGTGAAGATCGGATTGGATGGCCCCGCGCCCTTTCATACCGGGTCGCAAGCCGCCGTCTGGATTGTCGAGAGAGACTTCGGCCACGAACACCGAATGCTCCTCGACCAACTCGGCCCGCGGTCGAATACGTTCGATCCGGGCCGACCACGATTGGTAGGGATAAGCGTTGAGGTGGATGCGTATTGGCAGGGCCGATCGCGTGTATCGTATTTGATGCTCCGGAATGGCGACTTCGGCAAGCATCTTGTTTAGCGGCGCGATTTCAAACAAGTTTTGTCCCATCTCCAGCGTCGCCCCTTGGTTCTGATCCAAGTCGCCGTGAACGACGACGCCGTCGATCGGGCTGCAAATATTGAGTTGATCGAGCCGCTGTTGAACGAGTTCAGTTTCGGACTTCAGCCGATTGATCTCTAAAGTCGAGATCTGCGATTCGGCAATATCGCCTTTGGCCAGCGAGGCTTTTTGATGCTTGGCTTCGGCGGATTGTTGGGCTTCCAAACTGGAAAGCTTTGAGGCGCAATGCTCGGCCATCCATTCTCGCCAGCACCTGGCCGGCATGGACGAGGTCTCCGGGGTGGACGGAAACTTGATCCAAAACACCTTCGAACGGCGCTGCAATAAAGCGTCGTGTCATTGGCTGCAGTTGACAGTCGCACCGAACGCGATAGGGAATCGGAACGGCGAGCACAACGGCGCAGCAGGAGCGAAATCCCCAGCGCAATCCTACGAAGAGGGTGGCGGCCAAGCCGTGTGAGGTGCGATTTGAGCCGAGCCCACACCGAGGCTTTGGCGTCGATTGCGCTGGTCAAATGTTCGGCGAGCCAACGGGTCAGCTTTTCGATCGTCTTTTGTCGAGATTCTTCGGTCAGCTTCTCGGCCGATCCGGCGATCAGGACGGCACCCTTCAGCTTCCCGTCCGCTGTTTGCATGCGATTAACCAGACATCCGCTGTACGAATTCTCCTGACAGAAACGCTGGACCACCGGATTGACCAGCATCGGGTCTGCCGCGGGAATGACACAGTTGCCCGGCGAGTCGAGTGCCTGTGCCACCACGGTTTCGATGCGTTTGTTGGTCGGACTGGCTGGGTCGAAGGACTCCACGTCGGAAAGGGCTGCCAGTCGGCGCGAACGACCCCGCTCGTCGCACAGCGCAATCGCAGCAAAGTCGGCATTCACAAGGTTCTTAAATCCGTTGACCGCGTTGATCAGCGTGGCTTGTACGTCGCGGGCGGACAACATCGATTGACCGACAGTCAACCATTGAGCCAACTGCCCATTTTGAACTTGTAGACATTCGAGCCGCTGGGCAAATTGCATTTGAACCACTGCAAACGCAATCGCCATCCATCGCGATTCAATCGACGCGACGTCGACGCGTTGGTCGATCAATCCGATCAGCAGTTCCTGGCTTTGTTGGTCGAAATGGAGCCGGGCCACGAACATCCGCTGTTCGGGCAGATGCCGCGAGACGTCGTGTCGGACGTCACCGTCCAGCTTGAGGCGTTCGGTGAACGGTCCAATTTCGTCACGGATGCATTCCCATAGCGGTTGGACCGCATCACCGGCGAAGGCGTGCAATCGTGGCTTGACCTCGCGATTGAGCGATAACAGCCAAGCCGCGTTAATCATGCCTTGCTCGATCAAAGGTGTCACGGCGAGGCCAATGAACTCGACGATCGAATTGGCCGACGTTGCAAGCTTTACAAGGTCCGACAATTGCGGCGTGGCTTTTTCGCTGGGTGATCGGACTTCGTTGGGAGAGAGCGAGGCTGTGCCTGGTTGTCGCAACGGCGACGTTGCCTCGGCAGACCCGTTTGAGTCGCACTCGTCCTGGGTCAGTGGCGACCGGTCTGTCGAACCTTGTGCATGCTGGCACGCATCGCCCGAGCGATTCATGGATTTCCCCCGCCTGCCATTGCTACAGCCTTAAGAAACAGCGCTGTCCGCTGCGATAGTTGCCGAGATCGTTATTGATTAGCACCTTGATTTGGACGGTGTCACTTTGCGCATCGGTTAGGACCGAGATGCAGTGGACCGTGCCCACGATACTGGAACCGTTATCGAAGTTGACGGCGACTTCGGCGCCGCTTTTCAGAGAGTGAAGATCCGAGGTGGGAACGGCGAACACGGCCAACAGCGAGTTGATCTGCACGAGTTGCACAACCTCGGGCCGAATGGGTGAAACGTATTCGCCCTCGTGCTTGTAGAGCTTGGCGATCACGCCGTCGAAGGGCGCTCGGATCGTCCGATGATTGAACTCAATCTCACTGCGCCGCAATTCGATTTCCCGAGACGTCGCATCTTCCTGCGACGCCAGATATTTTGCTTTGGCGATAGCTCAGCTCAAGGTCGGCGCAGGATCAACTCGCTGTCAGAGGCGTGGCCCTTGGCGTTCAGGCTCTGCAGTCGGTCAAAGATTAGTTGCCGCTTCTCCAAGGTCTGCTTCGCGGCTTCGACGGCACTATTGGAAGTGGCCAGATGCCGAGCGAGTTGCAATCGGATCGACTGTTCGTCATTTCCCAATTGCGCGATGGATTGCCCTGCGTGAACGGTTTGGCCCTCGACGACCAACACTTCAGCGATCGTGCCGGTTTCGTCCGAGGCCAGTTCGACACTGCGAAACGGCTCGGTGAAACCTTCGATTTGCCCGATCGCGGAACGAGCCGCCCAGGTCAAACAACAAATACTTATCGCGAACAGCCTGGCGGTGGTCAAAGCATAGCGAATCATAATCGGTCCTGCCGGAATCGTACGGAAAATCGGCAGCGCACGATGACTTGAGGGATTCGGTCGACAACCGTAGCTTGCACTGCAAACCGGCGCGCAAGAAAAATGCAACAATTCCGAATGTTCTATTGTTGCGGACGGTAGCGTTCGGTTGCCGAGGGTTCCGTTGAATTGCCGTCGGTACCGTCGGGAACGTTTGAGTACGTCAGAACCAGTCCCAATGCACGTTTGAGTTCGATCTCCGCGATCTTGAACTCCATCTCAGACTGAGCAAAAACGGATTCCGCGTTAGCCAGCCGCTGTTGGGAGTCAAGCAGTTGATCGAGGATTGTAACCGGCTGCTGGCCTTCGGTCAGGTCTCCTTCGACGAGCGCAAACGATTCCCAACGCTGCGTTTGATACTCCAAGTCCGCGTTGGCGGCTTCAATGGCCGCGTCGGCCGCTTGCAACGTGCGGAACGTTGAGTCGACCCGGCGAGCCGCAACGGTCGTCTGGGCAATCACCTGTTGCGTGGCGACCTTGACTTCGTTGGCGCACGGGTCAATTGCAATTGCCGTTGGCTCAGACGGCTGTGGGCGGCGCGTCGTCCATACGGCAGCGTGTATTCCAAACCGCAGGCGAATCCGGGTGTGGTACCAGAGAACTGCTGAACCCAGGCGCGCCCCACCCCGGATTCGTCTTTCAAGCCGCTGACGTAGGTGCGGAAGATCAAGTTTAGTTCCGGCAGCAACTCGTTCGCGGAAACGTCGTATTGGATCGACGCCGACTTCGCCTCCTGGACAGCTTCGCGGATTTCCGGACGATGGCCCAGAGCGATCTCAGCCAACTGCGAGAGCGTGCGCGACTGGGGACAAACTCCGGGGTCTCCATCGGGATCAATTCAACCGCCGAAAGTTCCGCGACGTTGAGTTCGCCGGTCAAACGATGGATCTCCACTTGGGCGTCTTCGACCTCGCGAAAGGTATTGGCCAATTCGGCTTGCCGAGATTTGACCGTCGCTTCGGCTCGTAGGATTTGGGAGGGAACCGAATCCAATTCACGACGACCTTTGAGTTTGTCCAACACCTCTAGCCCGCGCCGGACGTTACGCCGTTTTTGCAACAACACGGCGCACCGGTAAGCGAGGTTCCAATAAGCTTCGACCACCTTCACCAGCTCTGTTTGCAGATCGGCGGAATAGGTCTCCCAAGCGGCGGTCGCGACGGTCTGTGCCAGTACGATCTGGCTGCGGTTATAGGATCGTCCGGCGCCGCCAAGCAACGGTTGATTCAGATCGATCAACAATGTGGCGGTTCCCTGATCCTGCGGGCTGAAGAACCGCGAATTGCTGTTGTGAAAGCCGAGCTTCTCGCTCAATTCGACGTTGGCCCCCGTCGGCAGCTTTCTCCTCAGTCCGGCGGTTCCCGTCCAGATATTGTCCTCCAAGAATGGCAAGCCACCCGTGGTGAGGAGGTTTCCGACTGGATCGACGCGATCGTCGTACAAAGTTTGCGCAAAAAGCTCTGGATCGAACGCCGCACAGGCTTCCTGGACTTGCTGCACGCGGATTTCCGGCTCGCAACTGATCGCCTGGATCTGTGGTGAATTTTGGAGTGCGGTGTAAACCAGTTGATCCGGGTCGATCGCCTGGGTAGTTCGATCACCTTCCAGGATCGATGTCGTCAAAAGCGAATCCCACCAATGCAACTCCTCGTTTGGCATTGAGCTTGCGGCTCGCGGCTCAACCATGGTCCGATCGGGAAGTGAAGTTGGCGATGCAAGCGGCGACGAAACCATTTTGTCTCGGCCTCCCACAGACGAGTCCAATTTATGTTCCGCTGATCGCGGCACAGTGGATTGGGGCGGCAGCGAGGCGAGGGCTTTGTTTGCCGTTGAAGACAGATTTTGCGAATTGGTCGATTGTGTCAACGCCTGAAAACCTAACTCGTGTTCGGAAAAATATCCGGAAGCCGGACGTCCAGGACTGGCGTTGGTAATCGATGACGTCCAGCCAAACGGAGCATCTTGGATGGAACCCCAGCCCACGGGCTGACTCAGTCCGACGATGAGCAAAAAGGCATTGAGAAGGGGGAGTCGCGACGCGCCGCAACGCCAGCCAATCCCCCCACCCAGTTTTGCAGCCACTTCCGGACTATTCGGTGAATCGAGCATCGGTTGCAAATCCGCGCGAGCAAGTCCTTTCCACAACATGCATTTGATCGACGCAATTGCACCGACCCAACCCGCAAAACGGACCGAGTGCAAGTTGTATGGGGAAACTCGGTTATATGGGATTGGCCAGTTGTTCGGTTCTTTCCAGTTTTAGGGAATGGATCGTCGACGACCGCCGCTACAACCGGCAGACATGCCAGCATCGCAGGGTTCCTTTTCAGATCTCGACATCGCGCGTGAGTCAGTTCTCGATTGGGCTTGCACCGCAAACTGCCGAACAAAGGGCTCTGGTTTTTTGGGAGATTTTTTCGGGTTGAATCAACGGGCAAACCTATAGTTTCGCACTGGAAATTCCATCGGGAAGTCGAATTGTGAGCAGTATCAAGTCGTCAACGCGAATCGCGCTGTCTGCCGGGGCGATTACCGTCTCGGTCATTTGGCTTGCACTGGGGCTGAATCTGTTTCCGGACGCTGTCCGATCCAAGCTCGCTGGACGAGTCGACTTGTTCAAGGCCATCTCCGTCAACGCGACCGTCCTGGTCAAACAACACCACGAGCGCGAATTCGAGGCGTTTTTAGTCGGCGTCTGCAAGGCAAACCCGGATATCGTCTCGTGTGGAATCCGTTCGAAAGAGGGTGACTTGCAATTCTCGGTCGGCGACCACGCAACGCTCTGGAATGCCGACCAAACCAGCCCGGACGGCGATCAAATGGCCGTTCAGATATTCGACGGCGACCGCCCATGGGGCACACTGGAGATTAAGTTCTCGCCCATCCAAGAAACCGGCTGGCACCATTGGTTTGCCTTCCCGTTACCGCTGGTTCTATTCTGTGGCGCGCTGGTCATGTTGTTGAACTGGTCGTATTTGGGCCAAACCTTGCGCCAATTCAATCCATCCAGGGTGGTTCCCCAACGAGTGCGCGTCGCGTTTGACGCGCTGACCGACGGGCTCATGCTGGTCGATACGGATTTTCAAATCGTCATGGCCAACCAGGCCTTTGAACGGATGGCCAACATGAGCGAACGGGAGTTGCAGGCCAAGACCATCAACGATTTCGACTGGGAAGTTAATGGCGAAAAACTTGGTGCGGGTGAAGCGCCTTGGCATCGTTGCTTGAAACAAATGGAAACGCTTCGCGGCGAGTTGATCTGGTTGCGTCGCGATCAAAAACAAGTGATGCGGTACGCCGTCTCCACGACCCCCATCACGGGCTTGGATGGCGGATGTCGCGGCGCCTTGGTCAGTTTTCATGACGTGACGGCGTTGGAAACCAAAAAGGAACAATTGGGGAAAATGTTGCTGGAATTGGCAGCGTCTCGCGACGAAGTCCAGCAGAAGAACCGGGACTTGCAGATTTTGGCCAGCACCGATCCGCTCACGGGCTGCCTCAACCGTCGCTCGTTTTTTGAACAGTTTCGCAAGGTTTGGGAAAGTCATGCGGGACAGCCGTTGTCGGCCATCATGGTCGACATCGACCACTTTAAATCCGTCAACGACCGCTACGGGCACAGCACCGGCGATGTCGTGCTGCAGGCGACCGGCCAATTACTGTTGGAGACGAGCGGGGAGGATGCGATTGTCGGACGCTACGGCGGTGAAGAATTCGTCATCGCCTTGCCCAACGTCGGCTTGGAACAGGCGACTGAGTTCGCCGAACGGTTGCGGCTACAACTCATCGAACTCAAACCAGCCGAGGTCGAGATCACGATGAGCGTCGGCGTTTCAGCACGCGATCAAGGTGCGCTCGACAGCCAGCATCTGATCGATCAAGCGGACCAGAGCCTGTACATCGCCAAACGCGAAGGCCGTAATCGCGTCCAACGTTGGGATCAATGCAACACCTCGGCGCTGTTGCTGGCCGATAACGCTCAATGGAAATCCACTGGCCAAGGTGATTCTTGGGAATACCACCGACAGAACTTCATTCAGTACCCGGCCGTCACGGCAATGCTCAGCGCATTGGCCTTCCGCGATCATGACACGGCGGTCCATTCGACGCGAGTGGCCAAACTCTGTCTGTTGGTCGGTCGACGTTTGATGAACCTCCACGAACTCTACGAGTTGGAGATCGCCGCGCTGCTGCACGACATTGGGAAAATCGGTGTGCCCGACGCGATTCTTCGCAAGCCCGGCCCGCTGACGCCCGACGAATGGACGGTCATGAATCGGCATGACCAAATTGGCGTCGAAATCGTCCGGTCGGCCTTCGCCTCCGAACGCATCATCGAGTACATCCGCTGTCACCACCTGCACTATTCAAATGCACTAGAACTACCCTCGGCCGAAGTCGACAAAGTCATTCCCCTCGGAGCCCGAATCATCACCGTTTGCGATGCATTCGACGCGATGACCAACGATCGCGTGTTTCGCAACGCAATCAGTCAAGACAAGGCGTTGGCGGAATTGTATCGTTGGAGTACGGTGCAATTCGATCCGCTGATCGTTCGCACGCTGGAACGAGTCGTCAAGGAAGACAAACTCGACTTGTCGGAAATCCAAGCCGAAAGATCGGCGCTGAAACTCGGCGTCTACGTCGAACAATTGACCGTCGCGCTGGCCTCCGGCAATGTCAAAGAACTCGCCGACGTCACCAGGCACGTTGAATCAGTGGCCTCCGAGTTCAACATCCAACCTCTGCTCAAAGCCGCAACAGATCTGGAGACTCGACTCGCCGAAAACAACTCAAACCTGTCGCAACTGGGACAACTCGCGGACGACATTCTGGATATCTGCCGGTCGTCGCGTTCGGCCATCGTCGACAACCCCGAAGTCCTGCGGTCAGCCGGAGAGTTGACGGTCAAGGAAAAACGATCTCAATCGTCGCCGTAACGATCCCGTCTTGAAACCGGCCAACGCGCCATACGTCCGTCATCCCCGCGAAGGCGGGGATCCATCATTACCAGACGCGACGATATGAAACCGGCCAATGCGCAATGCGTCCGTCATCCCCGAGAAGGCGGGAATCCATCATTACCAGACGCGACGATATGAAACCGGCCGAGGGGCAATGCGTCCGTCATCCCCGCGAAGGCGGGGACCCATCATTACCAGAGTTGATTCCCGCTGGATTCCCGCCTACGCGGGAATGAGTGCGCCTGTGAGGGCGTTTGATCGGAAGGGTGGAAGTCCCTTCATGGGTCCGATCTGAGCCCATTAGCTGAAAGTAACTGCGTTCTCGCAAGAGGAGGTGGAGAGCAACTGGAAGTGAACAATCGGTCCGCAGGATAACGAACTCGATTCGGCCTATCGTTGTGGTGAGCCTGCTCATTCAAGGCGAAGCCCAAGATGCCATCGAAGCCGGCACACCGGATTACCAAGGTCGCAGATGGTCAGCTCCGGAAATAAGACAGATCGACCCGGAGGCAACGGGGGGTGGTTGGAGGCAGAACGATTGGAAGGTCAAACGCAATAAGCAGGGAACCCCATCGCGGGGCAACTTGTCGAGCGATCACGGGAGCAGCCTCACCCACAGGGCCAGGCACGTTTTCGGCGACACCGCGTTGGAGGTCAGAGCGCCCGTAAGAGCTTTGAAACGGGGTAACGTCCGTGGAGCAAAGGGGCGCAGGGAGATTGATCGAGAAAGGACGAACCCTTGGAAACACAACCTGACTTAATAGTGCCGCCGAGCAATCGGGCGGCGCCTAGATTCTCAGGAGACGACTTGACCCATTGGGCCTGGACGGAACCAAGTGTTTGGACCAATCCGATGTTGGCTACGCTGGAGCAATCCAGCGTTCGAGGAGGTAAATGGCACAGCTTGATGGATAAAGTTTACAAACCGGACAACCTCTACTCGGCTTACCGCGAGGTGGCCGCGAACAAGGGCGCACCGGGCGTGGACAATATCACGATCGAAGACTTCACTGCCGGTTTATGGCGGAACGTGAACAAACTTGAACAGCAACTGCGCGAGGGTTCTTATCGTCCGCAGTCGATCAAGCGAGTCCACATTCCCAAGCCGGGCACGAAGGAAACTCGGCCGTTGGGCATTCCGACGGTGCGGGACCGCGTCGTGCAAAACGCACTTCGTCATGTCTTGGAACCGATTCTGGAACGGCAATTCGCCGAGCACAGCTACGGCTTTCGCCCCAACCGGGGTTGCAAAGACGCGCTGCGCCGCGTGGACCGTTTCGTGAAAGCGGGCTACAAGTACACGGTCGACGTCGATTTGAAATCTTACTTCGACACCATCCCGCAGGATCGACTCGTCCAGGAACTGCGCAAGTACGTTGCGGACAACTCGGTGATCGGTTTGGTGGAAAAGTTTCTGCAAGCCGAAGTGTTGGACGGACTGGAGCGCTGGACGCCGACAGCGGGCGCACCGCAAGGAGCGATCATCAGCCCCTTGCTCAGCAATCTGTATCTGAACGAGTTGGACCACCTGATGGCCGCCGCCGGATACGAGATGACTCGCTACGCGGATGACCTGGTGATTCAGAGTCGAACCGCCGAAGAAGCCGCAGCGGCCTTGGAGTTGGTGCGAACGTGGACCACCGAGCGTGGCCTAACGCTACACCCGACCAAGACCAAGATCGTCCACGTGGACGAAGAGGGCTTTGAATTCCTTGGTTACCGCTTCATCAAACATCGCCGGTATCCCCGGCAGAAGAGTTTGGCGAAGTTCAAGGAAACGATTCGCGGCAAGACCAAACGGACCAACGGCCACAGCTTGCAGGCGATCATCGCGGACGTGAACCGGACCTTACGCGGCTGGTATGAGTATTTCAAACACAGCTGGCCCAGGACGTTCGACATCCTGGACGGCTGGATACGCATGCGTCTGCGGAGCACTCTTCGCAAGCGTGCGGGCCGTCACGGCCCCGGACGCGGGCACGAACATCAACGCTATCCCAATGCCTACTTCGCGCAACTTGGGTTATTTAGTCTAGCAGTAGCCCATGCTGGTGAAAGTCAATCTGCTCGTCAGTAACAATCAACTGGAGAGCCGGATGCGGGAGATCCGCCAGTCCGGTTCGGTGGGGGGGAAGCCGCAACCCAATGCGGCTTCCCTACCTCAATCAATCGGTCCGGTTGTTGAGACGAGTCATGGATGTTGAGACGAGTCGTTTTTCAACGACCTGTCAAGGTACTCCCGACCCCCCAATGCAGCATCCGCACGTTCTCTTGAACCATGTCGCGTCCCTCGAACCAAAGATAGAACAACGCCCCGCTCCACCCGTGAAGAACGCCAATGGGCCACAAATTTCGCCAACGAACATAGACGTGAATCAACACAAGTTCCAACGCAAACGTGCCAGCCACCGGGGCGGGGTCCGGTAGATGAACCGCCGCAAACAACGCCGCCACGACAACCGCCGCCAACATCTGCCGCCGAACAAAAAAGGGCGATACCGCCAACGTGCTCCAGACGATCCCCAGTGCCAGGAACTGCTGGACCCATCCGTATCCAGGGTAAATTGCAAGCAGCAACACCGTACTTGCAGGAAACCTCAAGCGATCCATAAAGAACGCGTAAGACATCAACGACAAAGCCACGATAGCGAAAACGAACAGACAATCCCGGCAGGCCGAACTCAATTGTGACGTCCGAAATCCCCAGCCCCGTATTCGACGCGGATGTCTCACTGCATTCCACAAAAGAAAAGTCAACCAGAAACCGCTGGCACCCACAATAAAGAATATGTTTGGGCCGTTCCGCTGCATCCACAAATGAAACGCGATGGTGACGATTACCGCGATAAAAGCCAGCGGCGCCCCATTTTCGTGTTCCGGTCGATTGTCCGACATGTCGCCGCTACCGCCGTTTGTTGGCAGGCTTTGCTTACCGTCAGAGTGCGGCGTGCTTTCATTGGAAAAGTCCGAATTGACCTGTGTTCGATCGACCGCTAACCTCCCCCGAAATGGTAATCGGCACGCCGGAGCATCCAAACGCTGGTTGCGGCATGGCGACCCTATAGGTTCGGACGCAAAATAACTTCGCCGTAAATCCTCGCCCTCACGGGAGTGGCTTAGGGAGAGGGTCGACAAAACCGGGAATTTATTTTGCGTGCGATCCTAAATCTGTCCAATCGTGAACTTTGGTGTCGTTTCCGCGTTCTGACGTCGGCCGGACCGGATTGGGAAACCCTGGCGGCCTTGGTTTCCACGCACGTCATCGTATGACTTCGGCGAATCCGCAGCCCTGAGGGGAGTGATCATGTATCGGCGATTCCTTAACATTTTATTCCTAATCCCATGGGCATTGGGGCAAGTAGCCAGGCGCAGGAAACAGCGCCGGACCAAGCATCGTCGCTCGAGGCATGCGTTGAACCGCGCGATCAAAGGGGCGACCGGACAACAGCTTTTTGAACTCAAGTACAAACTTTCCGAGGGTGCTCAGTTTCGGTGGACGGTCGAACACGTACAGACGACCAAGACGTCGATTAACGAATATACCGAAATCGCTTCATCGCGTACCGACTCGGTTACGCAATGGCGGGTGATTAGCGTCGATTCGTTGGGACGGGCGACATTGGTTCAGACGATTGAATCGATCAAATTCTGGCAGCGGGTCGGCGCTGGCGAGCCGGTCGCGTACGATTCGACAGCCGATCCTAAACCACCAACTGAATTCGCGACGGAAGCCAAGAAAATCGGTCTGCCGCTCCCCGCCATCACCGTACACACCGATGGTCAGATCGCCCAGAGCGATGCGCATCAAAGTCATTACGACTTTGGCGCCGGCAGTTTCTGGATTCCATTGCCAGATCGTCCCATCCCCGTCGGTCAAAAATGGTCGATTCCAAATGAACTCATCGCCAAGGACGACGATGGCAGCTACAAGCGGATCAAAACGCAAGTCGAATACCAACTCCAATCGGTCGACGGCCATCTCGCCAAAATTCGCTTTGACACGCAAGTACTCACGCCGATTAACAGTCCCGCTGTGCAGTCGCAAATCTGTCAGCAAATGACTCACGGACAAGTCGAGTTCGATATGGCCACGGGTGTGCTCGTTCGCAAGAAGGTTAACTGGAATGAAAAAGTCGTCAGCTTCAACCGTGCTGGCAGCGTGACGCATTACCTGGGTGAGTTCACCATTGTCCTCGATCGCCCAGCCGCCGCGCCGACGTCGGTCGCCCAAAAGGTGACTGCCAAACCGCTACAAATTCGAACGCGCGAGCAAGCCCCGATTTTTCGGCGCTAAGAATAGAGCACGATTACTGTCATACGACTTTCCAATGCCATCGTTCAGCGCAACATTCGGCGGGCTCGGACGCCCATCGCATCTAGCACCCAATGTTGACAAGCCGCTCGCCTGCGTTGCGACTTTGTCGACGGATAAGTCGAATTAGCTCATGTCTCATGTTTTAGGCTCACGCTTCTTCGTTTGGTTGTTGCTGGCGACTTTGCCCATCACAACGACTGGATGTCGGACATGGGATTTGGACTCTGCCAGGCGCTGGCGCGAATCGCCAGCTTTGGTCAGGCCAAGACCATTACGGTCCGCAGACAAATGCGGAATCCGTTGGCCGATCAACTCAAGCTTATGACTTATCGCGGGCCGACGCCAACCGATCGGACCCGGCAGTTCCTGCGGCGATTCGACTTGGCCTCGCTGTACGATAAATACCCGGAGCGTTGCCTGGTGGCGCTCTTGAACCTGTCGAGACAGGAACAGAGTCTGGAATCGATGTACGCGTTGGCCGAGGTCGCGTACGTCGAAGGCGAGAAAGCGCGGATTCGAGGCAACGAGGACCACTCATCGAAGATGTTCGCCACGGCATTGATCGCCTCGTATCGATACCTGTTCGACGGGGATCTGCCGGACTACCGCAACGCCTACGACCCGGAGTTCCGCCGGGCGTGCGATATTTATAACGAGTCACTAGAGGGCATTCTGCGAATCATCGATCGAGCAGACAACCTTCGAGCGGGTTCGACTCACACCATCGATTTGTACGGCACGCCTATCGAGTTCGCCGTGGAAAACGATGGGCGTTGGGATCCCGACGACCTGTCGCATTTCGAGTTCGTCTCCGACTTTCGCACCAAAGGGCTCAAGAACCAATACAACACTTACGGGCTGGGTGTGCCGCTGATTGCGGTTCGCGATTCGACCACTCCCACTCGTCCCTGGGAACAGTTCTACCCGCCGGGCCTGGCCTTTCCGGTAACGGCGTTTCTGGAAATTGCGCCCAACCAGTGGACGGCACAGCACAAAGCCGGCAACAGTGTGTGCTCCATCTGTACGATCCGATGCGGCAGACGGAAATCCAGATCAACGACCGAGTCGCACCCTTGGAAAGCGACATCACGACTCCGTTGGCTTATTTCCTGAACGATCCGCTGCTGAACACCGAGGTGCTGCCAACCTTTTCCCTGCTCAACGCAAATCTGGTGCGAGAATTCCGGGGCCTGTACATGTTGGAACCCTTCGATCCCAACAAGATTCCGGTGGTCATGGTGCATGGATTGTGGTCGACGCCTGTGACCTGGACGGAGATGTTTAACGATTTGCGATCGATGCCCAAGATCCGACAAAACTATCAATTTTGGTTTTATTTGTATCCGACCGGTCAACCGTTTTGGCTCAGCGCCGAGCAAATGCGCGACGACCTGGCCAAGGCTTATCAGGTCCTCGACCCGCGGAATGAAAGCACCGCGTTGCACCAGATGGTGTTGGTCGGGCACAGTATGGGGGGGTTAGTTTCAGAACTCCAAACGCTCGACAGCGGGGATGCTTTTTGGCATCTCGTCAGCGACCAACCTTTCTCCGCGTTGACCGGCGATTCCGACAGCCTACGCGGGATTGAAAACTTGTTCTTCTTCCAACCCAATCCGTCGGTCAAACAAGTGATCACGATTGGCACGCCACATCGCGGCAGTGCCTATGCGAACTCAACCGCTCAGTGGCTCGGCCGAAAACTGTTTCAAATTCCAGATTTGCTGGCGACGAAGACCGATAAGCTGGTTCGCGAGAACGGTGAGGTCATTCGCGACCCTCAGTTTTTCTCGGTCAAGACCAGTATCGAATCGTTGTCACCTGATTCCGATTTCTTCAATGCGATGCAAACCGCACCCCGCCCCCCCTGGACGCAATACCACAACATCGTCGGCAACTTGCCTCACGAAAGTTGGTCGTTGGCCTCGTTGTTTGAACAGTCCGACGGCGATGGAATCGTTTCCTTGGACAGCGCCAAGGATCCCGACGCTGCATCCGAAATCGAAATCGCAGAGGAACACGCAAAACTGCATCGGCACCCCCTGGCGATCCTGGAAGTCCGCCGGATCCTGCTAGAGCATTTGGCAAACGTCCAAGCTCAATCATCCAATCCCGTGGCCACAACCAGCTTCCAAAACGCGACCGATCCTCCCCAAGCCGTTCCCTGGCAATCTGTAAAAGGGGATAAGTCCAATTTCTGAAGCTCGGCGGGAGTTGGGTTATCTTCCGGACATGCCCAGAAACGCGACGTAACGCGCCGGAGGAATGGCTTTCCATGCCCTGAACCACGCCAGTAACTGTTCACGAGCCGGGGTCTGGCTCATTTTCGGCCCAATAATTGGTACGTGAACGTCGCATGAGCCGCCGAAAATGTGCCTGACCCCCTAAAAACGTGGGCAACGCATTGATAACCCGTGAACGCTTACACCACGCCAACCAACCCGTGGCGCCGACGTTGTCGGAGCACCCACAATCCTATCTCGATTCCGGATGAGCTCCTTACAGACGCTGATGTTCCAATACTTCGCATATCCATTGATCATTCTGAAACGCAGCCCAAGACTGTGCGGGCCGGCGGTCTGCGCCGAGGACTCCAATCCAGCGCCGCGGCCTCCATCGGCAAGCCTCACCGAGGGCTGGCTGCCGTCGCGTCGCTCCTGCCACGACTCGGAAAGCCCCCCAAGACAGTCGTTTCGACACATTGCGGCTATCGACTCACCTGGCAAACTCGCCAAGCCGAAAGTCCAAAACCCATATCGGGCGTCCGGGCTTCTTGAACAAAGCCCTTGAACATCGGCTCAATCTCCCGGCGATTCACCCTCCATCACTTCGGCCACACAACCCAGCCCCTCACACCCTCCATCCACTAGCCGCGATGTCAAAGGCTTATTGGTTCGTTGCGGAATCTCGGAAATCGGATGTCCCTCAGCCCGAAGTCGCTCAAACTCCGCGTGCAGGTACGCCGATAGATTATCGCCGTGGTTTTCCAATATCTGCGCGCGAACCGCGTACAGTTCGGATAGAATCGGATTTTCAGTCATCAGTTGTGCCACCCAGGAATTCCATCGGAGTGCAAACAAGCATTCCGGAAAGTCCAAAATCGTCGAGCAGACGGTAAATACGGGGCAACATTGTGGCGTTTGCTATGTGCCGACAATTCAATGTCAAAAGATATTGTACACCGGCCAACGCCGCGATGGCTACATGCAAAGCATCGATACGAGCGTCTGTGGGCATCAGCGATCGGCGCACAAGTTCATCGGCAACGCGGTCCATGCCTGGGTTTTCCCCGAGAATCGGAATCTCGGCCAACAAGTTGTGGGGGCCAATTGGGGACACAGCCAATACTGTTCGGCACGAGATTTGCGCTGGGATAATCGATGAGTTTGGCATGCAATTTGCGCCAGATATGTTCAGGGCGACTAGCAACTGCCAGATTGGCCGAGCCGAATGGAAAACCGCCAGCACAAAACGAAGATTCGCGCACGCGACGTTAAGGGCTTGCGGTATTTCAAAACTTTAAGACCGCTGCTGGAACGCCTTCATGCGACGGGAACGGCTCGCGACAAAGCCGACAATCGCCAATTGCACATGGACCAGTATTGTCTGCTGGTGCTGCTGTGGCTTTATTCACCGCTTGTGACCAGTTTGCGGGCTCTTCAACAGGCGTCGACGTTGAATAAAGTCCGGCGGAAACTCGGCGTTCCGAGGACTTCGCTGGGATCGTTGTCCGAATCGGTGCAAGTCTTTGACCCCGAGCCGCTGAAACAAATTGCCACAGAGCTGGGGGACCAGCTACCGCGCAGGCTTGCTCGACAGTCATCGCAAGGGATTGAACGATTGGCTGCTGGGCGCTTATCGACGATCGGTAAAACGCTGACAGCCGATCGCGGCTCACCTCGTGGGCAACCGCCCCGACCGAGTCGAACCGCGCGTTCTCAAACGTCGTCCTAAGAACTACCGACTTATGATCAAGCCTCGAAACGAACTGCGTAAACGTTTGCCGCTCAACGGAATGTGATCATCCTAAGTGCCATTCAGGGCTGCCCCCGTTTGTCGCCCCCGTTCTTTTCCGCGTGACGCAAAAACATTACTAAAAACAATCTTCATGCTTACGGACGAAATCCTTCCCTTCGCCCCCCCCCCCCCGAATAATCAGGTTGGAAAGCCATCGATTTTTCTTACATTCCGCCATTGCACCATAAGCGACATGAATTGATACAATCGCCGCGAAATTATTGATTGACGGCACGGCCTTGACTTGTAAAATCTCCGGAATGACGTCACATCCAATTACTCTCAGGAGTTCGTTAAGAATCCTGGCCATGTCAGCAGCCTTGTTGCTGCTGTTTGCAGGTGCGTTAAAGCTTTGCGAATTTGCAACAGCCGCTGATGTGACCGAGATGCCGATCTCCCCCAGGATCGTTTTTATCGTTGCAATAGTAGAGATCGTTGTGGGGGCGTACATCCTAATGTGCCCTGACAAACCTGTTCCCTGGTTGATTGGGCTGGTGTTATTCGCCAGCTTTTTGGGTTTCAATATCCATTTAATTCAGATCGGGTTTCGACACTGCGATTGTTTCGGCGCGATAAAAGTCTCTCCGCTTGCTGCCGGTGTCATTGATGGATTCGGATTCGTAGCATTGGCTGCTAGTGCTCCGCGAGAGGGCCTCCGTTTAGTCCTAGCAAGGACGTTGCGATTGAACCGCGGCTTACTGCTAGGGGTGCTGGTTCTTCTGGCGGTTTCGGTCTCTGCGGTAAGCATCCCGAACGTTCGCTCCGGCATTAGAAGACTCGCTTCGTTTAACTCAATCACCGCGGTCATTGCCGACGCTCCTCCAACCGCCAAGCGAAATGCGACTTGCCAGCTTTCGATTACATTTGAAAACCGCAGGTCGACAACGATCACATTCGCTCGGGAAGCGCGGAAATTGTGGAATCGGGGTGCAGCCCGGCTCGCTTCCAATCGAGTTGGCCCTATGAACGTCAGAGAATCAAGGCTGTATTTAGGACTCCCTCAACAAGCGGAACGTACTTCGTTCCTGCCACGTTTTTCACAGATTCTTACAATGTGCCGTTAGTCGTTGCGTGGCTTAGAATCGTCGTTGCACCGTGACTATCGGGATGGGTTGATGTTTTATTCTCGGAGGTGTAAATGTTACCTTTATTTGTTGATAGGTCGCTTCGGATTTGGTCAATAGTTGGGTGCATGTCGGGATGGCTTGTTCTCACCGTCGCAACGTTGGTGGCAACGATGGATCCGGCGTACGCAATCGTAAAGCACTGTTATTCGACGGGTGATATCCACAACTGCAATTTTTGCGGGAAATGGACTGACACCGATGCCGACTTGATCGGCGACACGTGTTGGCTTGGCGTTTTTCCACTGGGGATGCCAGGACTCTGCCATACAACGCCGCTTGAAGATTGTGGCTTATGTACAGGCGCCTGTGACCCCGGTTTGAATCCAACGATCGGTACAACCTGCAACTGCCTATGACGGCTAACGTCAATCATGTTCAAGAGCGCATCGCCGGTCGGCACAGTGAACGCCTTGTAGTCTTAGGGGACCGCGCCTGTGTTTCAATTTTTTCGAAAGCCGAATCATTTAATGACGATTCTGACCATTGCTTGCATTGCCGGTGCCTGTCGCAGTCAGGATTGGAAGGCCAAATTTGAAGACGAAGCCCCGAATGCGTGGCGGTCGATTCATCGGAAATTGTTTCGAACTAGCTTTTGCAGAACGCGAAAGGGGTCGTCCGAAACGTACCAAATTAAATGCGGACAATCCAGTTGTTTGGCATACTATATCGGCGACAAGGGGAATGAAACGATCGCGGCGATTAATCCGAAGTATCAATTTATGATTAACCGCCTTGCCGGTCAAGAGAGATGGGAATTGACGGAACTGGTTGTGGGCCCGCCAGATCCGGTATTCTATGATCCGGAAAAATATGAATCCGGAATTCCATCGGCTTGGCTTCCACGCCCAATGGTTTCCTTTGCAGCTAACCTTCTTTCGCTCAGCTTTTACGGCGTAAGTGCGCCTTGAACAGTTCGGGTGGCATTTATTGGTTCGACGTCAATAATTTCTCGGTCAAGAGGCGCGACCAAAGAAAATGTTGACGGACATGAGTTAATTCGCATCGAGGTTGATTGGTCGGCCTGTTGCGTCGATTTCAACATTGATAAGACGATTAATCGGAAATATGAAAAGCCTGATCATGTCACTTTGTGGTGTGATCCATTTCGAAGTTGGGCAGTCGTTCGGTCAGAGCGAACGAACGACGTGATCCACGCCACAAGGAGATATAGTTATGACCCGGAAAAACGAATGGGAATTCCTTATGTCACCGCGGAAGTGTACGACTGGAAGCGAGTGGACGGCAACGATTCGAAGCACGAAGACTGGATTTACGACGATTCGTGGGGGAAGATTTATCCTGAATCAGAGTTTAGGCTGTCGGCGTTCGGCCTCCCGGAACCACCTGGTGTTCGTTGGCCGTTGATGTCTTCGGCGGCGTGGATCGCAATCATCGGCGCCTTGGTATTTGGCACGGGTCTATGGTCTGCGCCAACGGTTCAAAAAAAATATTACTAAAGTAGCGCCGCGGCAGTCGCGACCGATTGGCCGCCGGGCGTTCACTTTAATCGAGCTTTTGGTAGTCATCGGCATTATCGGGATTTTAGTTGGTATCACGTTGCCGGTGATTCAAGCTGTGCGCAGTGCCGCACATCGAACATCTTGTGCAAATAATGTTCGGCAAATTGCATTTGCAATCTTGAACTACGAATCAACCTTCAGGCAATTCCCAGTCGGATGCCGCTCCGGCGGAGATCCTAAACACCCTTGGCAGACGTGGCTTTCCGCGATCCTACCGCATATCGAGCAAGACGCATTGAGCCAATCTTCCGAGGCAAGTTATGGACAAGGGATTTCCCCGTTTAGCCACATCGCGTTTCAAACGGCTGTGCCTCTGTATGGCTGCCCGTCTGACGGCCGCTCCGGAACACCACAATGGACGTATGGCCCGATGATTGTTGCATTGACAAGCTATGTCGGCGTCGCCGGCGTAGATCGTGACAATCAAAGTGGGGTATTTGTATTCGATAAATCCGTTGCGCCGTCGGACATAACAGACGGCCTTTCGACGACGTTGGCGTTCGGCGAGCGTCCACCGAGCCCGGATAACTGGTACGGTTGGTGGTACGCTGGCCTTGGACAGAATGACGACGGAATTACCGATATGATTATGGGTGTTCATGAAACTAATCTTCAGGTTGAGCACGCCGAAGGTTGCCCGGTTGGCCCTTACGAATACCAACGCGGCAACTTCGATGAGATGTGCGACACATTTCATTTTTGGAGCCCCCATCCAGGCGGAGCCAATTTTGCTTGCTGCGACGGTTCCGTCAAGTTCCTCCCATACGACGCAAATTCAATCATTGCGGAATTGGCGACGCGATCGGGTCGAGAAGTTGTAAGCTTTGAGTAGATCGATAGCACGGGCGGTCATTCTTGATCAAGGGAGCCGTCAACGGTAGCGTCGGTCGACGATTCCGGTCTCGCCTGTCCGGCCGTCGGGTGAGTAGAAGAAAAAGAAAAGGGGACGCAGCTGAAAAAAGACCAAAAAAGACCAAAAAAACCAAAAAACCAAAAGGGACACAGCTAATTAGCTTGCGGACCGGCAGTTTTGTGACGGGGGTGCAATGGTCGAAACGAATCAAGAATGCCGCCCGGGCTCTAAAAACGGCGATTACCAGTGGAAGGGGTGCACGGGCTGAGGCGTTCAGACGATATCAGGACCTGCCGGGCTGCGAGGATGACATCAATCCGAACCAGGTGGCAACGGTTCGGTTGTGTCATTTAGCAAAAGAGGCGGGAACGCTTTAAGCGGCTAGTAGCTCGCGGACGGCTCGTTTGGCTTTGTACCGACGGCGGCCGTCACGGCTGCGGCGGGCGTCGATCTCGTGCGGCTTGCCGGCGACCGCGTAGAAGAGTCGGCCAAAGTTCTTCACCAGCTCACACCAGACTTCGCCGCTGATCTGCAGCCGCTCAAAGATCGGCTTCATCTTGTCCGGCGTCCGGCCACGCTTGTCGGACCGGACCTGACGCGCCGTCCAGTCCAACAGCGAGATGTAAGCCGCCATCGGCATCGGCAGGAAGCCTTTGTCGCTGCAGCGACGACCGCCTCGGTGGCAGCACGGTCCGGCCTTGTCACGCCGCTCATTGATTTCCAGCGGCGCCAAGTAGCCGTCGGGCAAGGAATGGATGTCGGATTGCGAAGTCTTCGAACCAGGACCGGATTCGACTCGTTTCTGGCCCTTTAACACAGTTTTCAGCGTCTGAATCCGCTTTTGGATCGAAGTAAACTCGCTCTCTTCCAGCGTCTCAGTCATCGCCGCTCGGATCGGGTTCAAGTCGACGTACGCCGCACAAGCCAACAGCGAAGTTTCATCCAGCAGTCGGACCGCCCGGTAGTCGCGCTTGCCAGAATTTTCCCACCTCCTGGTCGTCGCGGTTGTGCGCTGGGCGATGTTCTGGCTCAACAGCCGCATCCACCAAGAGATATCGCTCAGCCGAGAGCGAATCGCCTCGAGTTTCTTCTTGTTCTTGCGGATCGAGTTCAGTTCGGCTTCGCTCGGTTCTTCGGCCTGGCCCTGAGCGTCTTTGCGGACCGGGCAGAGCATCAGCCATCGCCGAGCGACTTCGGTATCGTTCCACTCGGCCACGACATCGGGTCGAGAGCGAAGCACCAAGTGAAAGTGGTTTGACATGATCGCCTGGCACAGCAGGTCGATGCCGAACTGAGCGGCCAATCGCACCAGTTGTGTTTCCAACCACTCTTTACGGTGGTCGTAGTTTTTTCCGGTTAGTGGGTCATCGCCCAACAAAAAGCATCGCCGGACCGTGCGGTTCATCACATGCACGATGGCAATCTCATCCGGTCTAAAGATCTCCACTCGAGCCAATCTCGCCATGGTTATTCCCCCCAAGGGTAAAAGCCCTTAACTCACAGTGACCGATCCCCGTTGAATTGGCCTGACGCCAATGGACCACGTCTGGGGCGATGGTAGCCGAGCCCGCGGACTCGTTTGGTCACAGCCGTGAAATAAATCGAAGAAAATGCTGTGTCCCCCTTCTCCCCCTTCTCGGCCTTCCAGCGATTGGTCATCCGTGCCTGAAGACGTTTCCCAGTATTTCGCCGAACCCCCGCAGCCGCCCGCTTCGCCGGGGGGGATCGTGTACCGCCCTGCCCTTCTGGGAATTGGCAAGCTGTATTTTTCCAAGTCGACAGCGGGCGTTGATCTATCCGACTCGCGTACGTTCATCGTCATGCCGTCAGACGGACCGATGCCCGAAGACGTCTGGTCCACCGCACAGCGAATGGACTCGCTCCCGCCCCTGGTCGACCATCCGCCGCCCGAGTTCCGCTGTGCTCGCTTGCCGGCCGAGATGCAGCGCCGTCAATCGTTCGCCGAATGGGAGCGTCGCTTCCAGGATTTCCTCTATCGGGAACAACAACTGGTCGTATTTCGCTGTCGGGAGTTACAGGAGACTTCCCGGCCGCACGAATCACGAGGCGACTTTCGCGTTCGCGTACAACAGCTGGCTGCCGAACGTCGGGACATGGAAGCGGAGAAACTGCGGCAGAAATACGCGGAGAAATTTCAAACTTTGAATGACCGCATCGAACGCGCCCGCCAATCGGTAGCTCGCGAAACCGATCAGTACAAGCAACAGCGTTGGGACACGGTATTTCGCGCCGGTTCGACGATTCTGGGAGCCCTTTTCAGCCGAAAAAAGCTCTCCAAAACCAACTTCGGCAAAGCCTCGACGACGCTCAGAACCGCCGGGCGGGCCGCCTCCGAGAAAGGCGATGTCGATCGCGCCGAAGACAAGCTGGAATCGCTGCAGGAAAAACAAGCGCAGTTGCAGTCCGAATTCGATGCCGAACTCGCGGCACTCGGCAACAAGCTGGACGCTCAATCTTTCGAGTTGGAAGAAATCCGAATCCGCGCGCTGAAAAAAGACATCAGCGTCCAGCGATTTGGAGTCGTTTGGCTGCCTCTGCCGGGCGACCGTACGAGGTGATACGAAAGATCAAGGCTTCAGAGTTCAGCAGCATTGAAATCACATTGATCCGCTGTGCGCGGATCATTTTGGCTTTGCGGCGACATCGCCATTGACATCGATCGTATATTCGACGAGGCGGTCTCCCAGCTCCAAGAACAAATGCACTTGTTGGCTGAACGCGCCGGCATTGCCCGTCAGCAGGGTCCATTTCAATTCTACCGCTTGTCCGGCCTGGACAGACATGGGCCAGGAACTCTTCGACCGAAGAGTGCAATTCGCGCCTCAACACCTGTACTCGCCGACTATCTTGATTTCCGAGCGATTATCGTTACGAATCGTAAGAGGCAATTCGTACTCCGCGTCTGAAACCAAATCGCTCGGGATTTGAAAGTTGGCATGAACCTTGGCCGTCGATGGCTGCCGCCATCGTTCGGTCATTTGGAAGACCCCGATTCCGATTAATGCAATGGAAAGGACGAAAAGGAGTTTCGCAATCAAGTTATTCATGTTTCACCCGAACTACTTGGGGTCGAAAGGGTTTTGGCTGTTCCGGCGAATTGACCACTCAAATCAACTCCCTGGGTCCGGCCGGCTTTGTATTCTAGGGGCAATCGTTGCCAGCGAGAACTCTACGTGAGCCGGCGTGGCGTATATCCGGAATTATTTCGTGCCGTTCTGCCGCCAACTCCGCTCAAAACATTCGGCTTTTTTGGAGAATGTGCCGCGGATTTCTTGACACGGCGTTTTCGTTTCGGTAAGGTACGTTGCCAGTCTCTAATTCGGCCAGTCTCTAATTCGGCCAGTCTCTAATTCGGCCAGTCTCTAATTCGGCCAGTCTCTAATTCGGCCAGTCTCTAATTCGGCCAGTCTCTAATTCGGCCAGTCTCTAATTCGGCCAGTCTCTAATTCGGCCAGTCTCTAATTCGGCCAGTCTCTAATTCGGCCAGTCTCTAATTCGGCCAGTCTCTAATTCGGCCAGTCTCTAATTCCACAGGGCGGCAGGAAAATGGCTAATCGTGGCGAAACCGACCCGAAAGTGTGCTGGGTGCCACACAACGAAACGGGGGACGACACGGGCGGAAATGAATTTAATAAGGCAACCGTACGGCAACTCGCTGCCGGGCGGTGGTTGGCAATGCTTGTCGGAATGATTGCCGTAACGACGCTGTTGATTGCCGCGATCGCAAAGGCGGCTTCGATGTTGCGATTTGACCCAAGTGGATACCTCGCCGCAGGATGGCCTCGGTTGACACTTGCCGCGATCGTTGTTGAAGTCGGCGTATGTATTTTGCTGTTAGTTCGGCGGTTTGATAAAACTTCGATTTTGGTCATGTGTGGCAATACTGTTCGGCACGAGATTTGCGCTGGGATAATCGATGAGTTTGGCATGCAATTTGCGCCAGGCATGTTCAGGGCGACTAGCAACTGCCAGATTGGCCGAGCCGAATGGAAAACCGCCAGCACAAAACGAAGATTCGCGCACGCGACGTTAAGGGCTTGCGGTATTTCAAAACTTTAAGACCGCTGCTGGAACGCCTTCATGCGACGGGAACGGCTCGCGACAAAGCCGACAATCGCCAATTGCACATGGACCAGTATTGTCTGCTGGTGCTGCTGTGGCTTTATTCACCGCTTGTGACCAGTTTGCGGGCTCTTCAACAGGCGTCGACGTTGAATAAAGTCCGGCGGAAACTCGGCGTTCCGAGGACTTCGCTGGGATCGTTGTCCGAATCGGTGCAAGTCTTTGACCCCGAGCCGCTGAAACAAATTGCCACAGAGCTGGGGGACCAGCTGCCGCGCAGGCTTGCTCGACAGTCATCGCAAGGGATTGAACGATTGGCTGCTGAGCGCTTATCGACGATCGGTAAAACGCTGACAGCGGTGGATGGTTCGGTGGTGCAGGTTCTGGCGCGCGTCGCTCGGTTGGCTTGGATTCAGATCGGCGACGGCAATCCCACCTGCGGTTATCGACTGCACACGCAATTTGAAATACTCCGCGGGATCCCCCATCGCATCGATGCCACGTCTGCCAACCCTCAAGGAGCCGACGACGAACGAGCCGTACTGGAGCGGACCCTTGAATCGGACCGTTTGTACGTGATGGACCGAGGCTATCAGAAGTGGGAGCTGTGGAACGCGATTCACCGTCGCGGGAGCAGTTATGTCTGCCGAGTACGCGACAAGATGGCCTGCCAAGTCCTCCAGGAGCGACCGCTGAGCGCAGCGGATCACGAAGCAGGAGTCCTGGCCGATCAGATCATTCAGATTAAGCGCAAGGGCTCCTCTGTCGATCACCCCCTCCGCCTGATTCAGGTTCGCGGATCAGCGCACACCAGTCGGGGCCGTCGCCATGGCCGCAAATTCTCCAGCACAGGCCCCAGCAGCGACGGAATCATTCGCATCGTCACCGACATGCTGGATGTCCCAGCCGAACTGATCGCACAAATCTATTCCTTGAGGTGGACCATCGAATTGTTTTTCAAGATGTTCAAGCACCTCCTTGGCTGTCGCCACCTGTTGAGCACCAAACAGAATGGCGTGGAGATTCAGGTTTACTGTGCGATCATCGCCTGCATGCTGATCATTTTGCACACGGGGCGCAGTCCCACGAAACGCACCTTCGAAATGATCGGCTTCTACATGATGGGCTGGGCCACGTTAGACGAGTTGGAGCAACACATCGAAAAACTAAGACCCGCTGAAATCTAGAGGACTCGGTTTGCCCCGCATCCCGAGACCGTTTGCTGCTGCGCTAAAACGGAAATATTTAACTTCTCGACCGTCGATCGCTATCCTCTTGGCAATCGAAAGTTCCCAGCGCTGCCGCCCAATCGCTTCCCATCCCACCCCGTTCCACATCACCGCATACCCCGTGCCGAACAGTATTGCATGTGTGGCCTATTCTCCGCTTTTACGATCGTTAGTTCCGTGTTCGCAGCCAGCGGCGTTACGCGATGCGGCTGCTTTGGAAATAGTGCGATACCGATAGCGCCCGTTCTCATTACAGATGTGTGCATCGTGATTGGAGGCGTGGTTTCGTTGTGCCAGCTGTCGACTCAACAATTAAATGTGCGTTTGGCGACGCGACTGTTCGTTGCTGGCGGATGCCTTTTTTGCCTTGGATTGGGAATTGATTCTGGAGCTGTGGACCCGTTTTTCGGAAAGATGCAATGGAATGGCGTTTTTGCGACCCGAAAATTCGTTGAATTGGGTACCCAAATGTCGGGCACAACGCCGAATGAGACTATCCGATTTGTGAATCGTTACGGTCGGCCAATTACGTTGCTGGGACCGATTGTAACCCGAACATGGCGTGTTCGGTCGCGGATGCCCGTTGAAATTCCGGCGGGTGAGGAAATCGGAATCGAGTTTGGTTTTAAGATCCCCAAGGACGAGGGGTTATTTGCCGGATCGATTGTGTTGTATATCGACAATGGATCGACCCTTGCCGTAGCGAAAGTCGCCGGATTTAGAGGACGCGCAACTTACGCAACGTTGGTCGACGATCGCCGTCTTGTATTGGCGCCCCCAGGACCGTCGGTTGCACCCAGTTGCACCTTTCGAAAGAGAGGTTCGCACCCGTCCGAAACGGAAAGATACGGTGACGACGTGGGTATTTGGCTCGAATATCTTGGAAATGAAATCATCGGTTTTTAATTGTACAGTGTCTGTTTTTCGGTGTTATTAGGAGTGATTCATGTTTACGAAAAGTTTCTCATCGGTATGGTTTACTTTGGCTTTTGTCTTTCTCGCCGTGTCAATTGTGATTGGCCCGACTAGTGAATTCTGTGTCGGCGATGGAACGCCGGTCGGCACCTGTGTTACGTCATTTTGTAATGCGGGCAGTACCTGTCCCAGCGACACACCCACGGAAGACCCACCTGGCCACTTTGAATGTAATGGAATCAATGATTGTGAGCAATCGAATGGTAACTGCACCGACTGCAACTGCAAAGCTATAGATGGGGGAGGTGGAAATCATGATTGTAGCTGCGAACTGTGAAGCCGGCCCTTGTCGCGGGCTCGACCGGTACCAAAACTTGGCTTGTTGAGTAAATGATGGTATGAAATCAACGTTCATTTGCATTGTGTTCGCTTTGATCTGGCTGGGCCTTTTATTTATTAGCTCCAGCGCATGGCCGCAGAACGGCGAGTTGTATGACCGTTTGATAGATGAAGCGCCACGATGTTGGCAGGCTCTGCTGAAACGATGCGGCGACGTTGAAACCAAATGGACTCGAACAACGTTTGAGTTCCGAGGAATTAGAGTCCCCGAGCCGCTCAAGCCAAAAACCAAGCATGAGTTCAAGCGTCATAATGCGTCGTATGTTTATCGATGGACCGAGTCGATAGTGCCAGACAATTACGATCCGGCAACTGTATCTAGCATGTCCGAAAGCGAGCTTGCCGACATGATATCCAATCTTAAATACCGGTGGTGTGCTAGGGGTGTCAATGGGGAATACGCGTTTGAATTGCGGCAATCCAATCCCTCGAGTTCGTTTGCCGTGCAATCGATATTCCTGCGTGAGACGGAGCGTGATTTGTATGACAAAACAAGTCTTATGGGAGAGGAATCCACCATTTTGTTGTCGGTCGCGAATAAATACTTGGACAACGTGGTGGTCGACCCGGCATTCCATCTCCAAGATGTGTCTTCATCAGGCGAATTCGTGAAAGTTGTTTTCGAGTGCGATGAATCGAAGACGTTACGGCCGTGGAAGCGCGGTCGCGTCACGCTCGACCCACGAAATGATTGGCTGCCCGTCGAGTACAAAATTGAATTAGAGGTTTCGGCTTCCGACAACTGGACTGAGTCAGCAGTTTATTCATATGACCGCAAATCAGAAGATACACTTGATGTAGTTGTTGACATGAAATCGGAAAGCAATGTGAATCGAAACAGGATCAGTGAAAATCGCCGGGAGGTGGAGGTTGCGTTCTTACATGCCCGACCGAATCCTGAGGAATTCCAGTTGGCCGGATTCGGAATTCCCGAGCCTACGGAAAAGCACGGGAAGCCGTGGGCATTGGTTTGGGCCGCAATTGGAGTAATCGTTTTGGTGGCAGCTTTTGTGATTTATTCCAAAGGTTTGACACAGAAGTCCCGGGATTAATTGCGGTCTGGTTACTCGGAGGTCGTAAACATTGTTCCAAATCCGAAACAAGGCGTTTACGTTGGTAGAATTGCTTGTCGTCTTGAGCGTAACCAGCATCTTAATCGGGCTAACTTTGCCGGCCGTTCAGGCCGTGCGGGAAAGCGCTAGAAATTTGGCATGCAAGAACCATCTTCGGCAAATGGGATTAGCATCGCAAAACTACGAAAGTGCCTGGCAATTCTTGCCTGGACCCTGGTTTAACGCGCCGCCAGATTCGGCTGCGTACCGATCCGATCGCGGGTTGTTCATTCAATTGCTGCCGTACATCGAAGAAACCGGACGCGACGAACAGATTCGAACGGCGCCGACAACGTTTGATATTGCCAACGTCGGAGTCCTTGCCGAGCCGATCGGGTTATTGTCGTGCCCATCCGCGGATACGGAACCCGTACAGCTTACGGACATTGCATCTTTGTTCTCGGGCCCATCCGTAACAGCTCTGAAAGCCGTGACGTGTGACTACACGGGTAATGGCGGATACATTCCCACGATTCCGACAAATCCAGCGTTGGCGGATGGGCCGATTGGAGCGCAAATCCCCGGCAGTGGGATACCCAAGGAAACGATGGCGCGGACCAGCGACGGGCTTTCCAATACGCTTTTATTTTGGGAGTCGATAGGCACGGCGATCATACCCGGGTCTGGCGGCTTGGAATTGGACGTCAACGGCGGTGCCAAGTCGTCTTTTGTGTTGAGCCTCTACGGCCCACCGGCGGTGGCGTATCGGAGTACGGGCGTAGCGTCAACCAAAAGCTATGTTCACTCCTGGGCTGGCCTTCGACTGGGCAACATACGCGAATCGGCAGGGCGCGTGGTCGACGTAGGCAATGGCGTTGGCCAACCATGCTCGCGGCACCCAAGCGGTGCCAACGCGGTTCTGGTTGATGGCTCGACCCGCACGTTGGGACGAAATCTGTCGCCCGAAGTCGGATTCGCCTTGGCCAGCGCGCGGCCGCGAAATTGTCGGCGATTGAGCGTGACGCAACGCGTGCAGCTCGGCGGCGTTCGATACCGTTACGGTCGCTCGCGTCCCAAGGTTACTCTTTCCGATCGTTTCACTGACAAGAGGTGGGGTCAGACCCTGTTTTCAGGCTTGTAGGTTTTGTTGGATCCACGGCAAAAAGCGCCACGGAACGCGCTGGCTTGACGACCGCCATCGAAAAACTGAATGCCTGAAAACAGGGTCTGACCCCTGCACTCCGTGCACAGCTCCATTTTTTGCGCTGACGTAACCAGTGCGAGCCTTTTTCTGCCCAAACCGAGCCTCTGGTATTCACCGTCATGCAACATCTACGCGACGATCACTTGCTTGATCAAGCTCAATGCGGGAACGCCTTGGCCATCGAACGCCTGCTCAGCCCGTTACTGGGACCGGCTCTGTCAAATCGTCTTCGACCTACCGTTGCTTCCAAACCTTCGGATTGCGGCTGCCGTGCGTGATGGCAAGAATTTCAACGGTTTGTTCGTTAATTCGAAACGTCAAAACATGGGAGAAGGGCCGGATGACGCACTGCCGATAGTTCTTGCATACAACCGCGTAATGCTCGGGATTCTCGGCGATTTTTCGGGTGTTGGTTTCAACCAAGTCGATGAATCGGTCCGCCAAATCGATGCCGACTTCATCGGCAAACCAAACCGCGGCGTCAGCAAGGTCCTTTTCAGCTTCTTCCGTAAAGCGAATCGGATACGACATTAGATCGCCTTCAGCTTCGCTCGAAGGTTGGCAAATACCTTTTCGGCAGGAATCAGACTTTCCGGATTCTCTTCGGCGTTTTTGGCACGTTGATCCAAAATCTGTTTCATTTCATCGCTCAGTGGCCAACTGCCCGATTCGGCCAGTCGATCCAAAATCGTATTGGCAAGTTCCAACTGTTGGCTTGGCGGCAGCGATTGGATGGTCGAAAGCAATTCTTGATTTGTCATGGTAAACTCCTGTTCCAATTATACTCTTTGCAATTGCCAACAGTAGAAGTGGGTCAAAACCCCACTTGACGTAGCTGGATTCCTGCTAAGCCGATACTGGAACCGGCTCTGTCGGAAAAGCAATCGGGACACACCAGTTCGAATCCCAGTTCAAATCGTCGGACCTTCAGCGGGAAGCAATCGGGACACACCAGTTCAAACCAGTTCAAATCCCAGTTCAAATCGTCGGAACTTCAGCGGTCCCTGGTTTTGTGGCTCCCGGTTTTGCAGGTCGAACTCGCTCAGGCTCGGCACCACGGCGGAGATTGTGTCGCGCACTTAACAGCGCTGCGATGGAACGACCGGAATCGACGATCCAGAGAGGAAAATGACTGGCCGGGATCGCGCATCCAGGCCAGCAAGGTGGCGAGGCCTCTAAAGTAGACACCCGGGCTCAATTAGGAACCGAGCTCGCTAGGCAGCGACACCAACCAAACAGCGATCGTCAGGCCGCTAACAAATCGCGGGCTACTTTTCGAGCTTTGTAGCGACGTCGTCCGTCCCTCGATCGCCGAGCGTCGATCTCGTGCGGCTTACCGGCAACGGCGTAGAACAACCGGCCGAATTCCTTTACCAACTCGCACCAAGTCTCGCCGCTGATCCCCAATCGCTCGAAGATCGGCTTCATCCGCGCCGGCGTCCGCCCTCGCTTCTTGCCCCGTATTTGACGCGCAGTCCAGTCCAATAGCGCCACATAAGCCGCCGTCGGCATCGGCAAAAAGCCCTTGTCGCTGCAACGAAGGCCTCCGCGGTGGCAGCAGGGCCCCGAGCGGTCCTTACGCTCGTTGATCTCCAGCGGGGCAAGATAGCCATCGGGCATTCAGTCCGCCGCCGCTTCCCGCGTCCTTTCGATCGACGGGAAGCCGACGATTTCAGCGACTGTATCCGCTTCTGCACCGACGTGTAATCGCTTGTCTCCAGCGTCTGGGCCATCGCCGCCCGAATCGGGTTCAGATCGACGTACGCCGCACAGGCCAACAGCGAGGTCTCATCCAATAGCCGGACTGCCCGATAGCGAGCTTGCCAGAATTTGCCCACCTCCTCGTCCTCCCGGTTGGCCCGCTGGCCTATGTTCTGGCTCAACAGCCGCATCCACCACGCTATATCGCTCAGTCGAGAGCGGATTTGCTCCAGTTTCTCAGGATCCTTGCGAATCGTATTGAGTTCCACTTCGTTCGGCTCCTCGGCCTGGCCTTGAGAGTCTTTCCGCAGCGGGCAGAGCATCAGCCACCGCCGGGCGACTTCGGTATCGTCCCACTCGGCCACCACGTCGGGCCGGGAGCGGAGGACCAGGTGGAAATGGTTCGACATGATCGCCTGAGGTCAGCAGATCGATGCCGAATTGGGCGGCAAGCCGTATCAGTTGAGATTCCAACCACGCTTTACGGTGGTCGTAGTTTTTACCTGTAATCGGGTCATCTCCCAGCAAAAAGCACCGCCGGACCGTCCGGTTCATCACATGGACGATCGCGATTTCATCCGGCGGAAAGATCTCCACGCGAGCTAATCGTGCCATCGCAACTCTCCCAAGAAAACCAACCTAATTCTCAAACCACCCAATTTACACGCCCCGGCGCACCTGTCAAGATATAGGCTGTGTCCCCATTGCTTCTTTTGCATTGTTTTCCGGCGCGAAGCGTGGCACTGATCGCCATGCCTATCGCCTTCAAGCCCACCCAGCGCTGACGATCCGGCAGGTTCTCGGGGACGGGGCACACGAAGTAGTATCGTGTTTCCTCGCGGCCGTGTCCGCTCTCCTCCGTCTCGTGTCTTCGCACCGGTGTTTCGACAAAATCGTTCTCCAATTCCTGAAGAAAATGGTTCTCGATTCCTTGGTGCAAGGTCGGCTGGTTGCCTTTGACTGCCAGACAATAATCGCCGCCGCCATCCACAATCTTTTCGGCGATCTCGGTTTGGCATCCCATCGCGTCGATCGTGACCAAAGCCCCGGAAATGTCGATCAATTCCAGCAGCTTGGGAATCGCCGTAATCTCGTTGCTCTTGGCATCGACGACGACTTGCCCAAGGCTAATATGGTTGGCGGTCGCCCAAGCACTGACCATGTGAATTGCGGCCTTGCTGGTCCGAGCGTCAAAGCTGCGACGCAGAGTCTTTCCATCGATCGCAATGACTTGTCCATCGGTGACTTCGTGCATGGCCGTGATCCAACTCAACAAACATTTCTCGAACTCGGCCGGCTTGATCGCCTTGAAAATCGCATTGAACCGATCATGCGATGGAATCCCGTTGTTCAAGTCCAGGAACCGTGCGAACCAATCGCGTTTGGTGTTACCAAACTTGGCAATCGCCACAAAATCATCCGCACCGCAAATCACAGCACACACGGCGATCATCACAACATTGATCAACGGATACGTCACCTCCCGGGTTCGGGGATCGCTCAACTCCTCGAAATGATCCCGCATCCGAGCCGACTTGACCTTCGACATGGCATGACCTCCTGGCATAAGCGAATTCCTCCATTCTCGCCGACTCCCGGCGAGCAACGGAATTCGCGATTGCCTAATCATGCCAGATTACCCAAAATGGCGAAATCGCCCTGAGGCGGATGCCGATGTCTACCCAATCCAGGGACCTAATCGAACGAGTATTGCGGTCAGCATTGGCCTATAATCAATTGAATACTGTTTGCGCCGCAGACAATACGACCGAATCGAGACTACAAAGCGTTGCGGGCCTTGCGTGTCGCAGTAACTACCACGTCTCTCGTAAGTCACCCCAGCAAAATGGCATGGGTGGCTTGATTATTGTGGCAAGCTCTCAAGTGTTGGCCGGAAGCGTTGTCGGTCCGTGTCGACACATCCGCACGATGTCGCAAATTTGTTAGAGTAGGGTGCTTGATTGGCGATCTGATTGATTTCATCGGAAAGGACTTGGCCATGCGCGCGTTTGCGCCGATTGTTGGCATGATTTGCCTGCTCACGGTTCATCAAGAAGACCAATTGAAGGCAATACCAAAAGCTGCAACACAGTGTTGGACGGAAAGAATACAGAGTTTATCAACAAGTGCACACGGATGGCGCGTAAGAATTGAAACGGACAAAGGAATTTCTGAATTGATTATCAAACAAACGGGCGAGAAACGACTGGTTGACGTCGTTCGTGCGGAATATAAGCCTGGGAGTGTCTCTTCAGGACTCGCAGTATATTCGCCAGATGCCAGCTTTACATTGAAAAAAAATGAGAATGGAGAGTGGTTGTATTTAGGTTACGAAAACGCAAAGGAACAGACGATACCGGTTGCTACGTATAGAGACTTGGCGTATTCAGTGAATGGGTTGCCGGTTTCCGATTTCTTGCGCAAATGTACGGATGTATCTTGCGCTGAGAATGGCGGCCTGCTTTTGGTTTCGTATGCCATGAATGATGGCGGCGGTGCAGTTGGGAGACCGGAGATCGAAGCAGCGGGTACATGCACTTTTGACTCGGTGAATTCATGGCGCCTTGTGTCACGCGAAGAAACCAGGGTCACGAACCTTGGGCAACGGGGAATTAAGGAGTTTAGAAAGGAAAAAGACGAGAGCAAAATCAATTCTACGTGGGACTATTCAGGCCCCGGCGAGATAAAAGTTAGAACCGAGGTGTCGTCTACGGTGTTTGGGGATTCGACAAAGACGATCACGGCGACTCAGCTTTCGCCGCCGGCGGATGCCGAATTCACATTAGGGTATTACGGCCTCAATGGGATTGTGCAACCAACGAAGCGGTCATTTTGGACACGATCGTCATTTTGGTTGGTCGTTGTCGGCATACTGTTTATTGCCGCGTCGGTATGGATGCGACGGAGAGCACGGCTTGTCAGGTGATACTTGGCATGGAAATTAAGCAATAGTGAATGCAGGTAACTAGAATGGACATTAAATAGACCGTCCAAACATTTTGTTGTGAATTCTCTTCAAAAAGGTGTCGGCAGTGTCGAACACTTCGGGCAGCGCGATGAACATGCGGCTTGGCAAATGTCGTAAGAACGCGTTCACGGTTGTTGAACTTCTTGTGGTCATCGGGATCATTGGGATTCTTATGGGGATGTTGCTCCCGGCGGTGCAGGCGGTGCGAGAAAGCGCTAGAAATTTGGCATGCAAGAATCATCTTCACCAATTGGGAATAGCAGCACAGAGCTACGAAAGTGCCTGGCAATTCTTGCCTGGACCCTGGTTTAACGCGCCGCCAGATTCGGCTGCGTACCGATCCGATCGAGGGTTGTTCGTCCAATTGTTGCCCTACATCGAAGAAACCGGACGCGACGAACAGATTCGAACGGCGCCGACAACGTTTGATATTGCGAACGTCGGAGTCCTTGCAGTGCCAATAGGCTTATTGTCCTGCCCATCCGCCGATAGGGAACCCGTTCTGCTTACGGACATCGCAACTTTGTTCTCGGGCCCATCCGTAACAGCTCTGGACGCCGTGACGTGCGACTACACGGGTAACGGCGGATACAATCCCACCATTCCGACGAATCCAGCGTTGGCGGATGGGCCGATTGGAGCGCAAATCCCCGGCAGTGGGATACCCAAGGAAACGATGGCGCGGACCAGCGACGGGCTTTCCAATACGCTTTTATTTTGGGAGTCGATAGGCACGGCGATCATACCCGGGTCTGGCGGCTTGGAATTGGATGTCAACGGCGGTGCCAAGTCGTCTTTTGTGTTGAGCCTCTACGGCCCACCGGCGGTGGCGTATCGGAGTACGGGCGTAGCGTCAACCAAAAGCTATGTTCACTCCTGGGCTGGCCTTCGACTGGGCAACATACGCGAATCGGCAGGGCGGCGTGGTCGACGTAGGCAATGGCGTTGGCCAACCATGCTCGCGGCACCCAAGCGGTGCCAACGCGGTTCTGGTTGATGGCTCGACCCGCACGTTGGGACGAAATCTGTCGCCCGAAGTCGGATTCGCCTTGGCCAGCGCCGCGGCCGCGAAATTGTCGGCGATTGAGCGTGACGCAACGCGTGCAGCTCGGCGGCGTTCGATACCGTTACGGTCGCTCGCGTCCCAAGGTTACTCTTTCCGATCGTTTCACTGACAAGAGGTGGGGTCAGACCCTGTTTTCAGGCTTGTAAATCTCGTGCCGAACAGTATTGGGACACAGCCTGTTATTCCAAGGCCACGCATGTGTTGAGATACGGCACGAAGGCGAGGATCAAGGGCCATGGCGGATCGGGGACTCGGGTGTGATGCCCGGCGGCTAGATACGAGGCGCGAGATGACGAGCTTCAACTGTGTAAGGCATCTGAAGTCCAGAGAACGGGACGGCGATTCGACCCGCATCGACTCGGGGAGATCGGGGATTCTAGTTGGCCGAACTTATTTGTAGGAAGGACCGCTTCAGGCGGCTAATAGCTCGCGGGCTTCACGTTTGGCTTTGTAGCGGCGGCGACCGTCACGGCTGCGGCGGGCGTCGATCTCGTGCGGCTTGCCGGCGACCGCGTAGAAGAGTCGGCCAAAGTTCTTCACCAGCTCACACCAGACTTCGCCGCTGATCTGCAGCCGCTCAAAGATCGGCTTCATCTTGTCCGGCGTCCGGCCACGCTTGTCGGACCGGACCTGACGCGCCGTCCAGTCCAACAGCGAGATGTAAGCCGCCATCGGCATCGGCAGGAAGCCTTTGTCGCTGCAGCGACGACCGCCTCGGTGGCAGCACGGTCCGGCCTTGTCACGCCGCTCATTGATTTCCAGCGGCGCCAAGTAGCCGTCGGGCAAGGAATGGATGTCGGATTGCGAAGTCTTCGAACCAGGACCGGATTCGACTCGTTTCTGGCCCTTTAACACAGTTTTCAGCGTCTGAATCCGCTTTTGGATCGAAGTAAACTCGCTCTCTTCCAGCGTCTCAGTCATCGCCGCTCGGATCGGGTTCAAGTCGACGTACGCCGCACAAGCCAACAGCGAAGTTTCATCCAGCAGTCG
Source organism: uncultured Planctomycetaceae bacterium (assembly GCA_963803365.1). Lineage (GTDB taxonomy): Bacteria > Planctomycetota > Planctomycetia > Pirellulales > Pirellulaceae > JANMEB01. The sequence continues at coordinate 6,021 of CAWDMH010000011.1, read as the reverse complement.
GACCGCCCGGTAGCGCGCTTGCCAGAATTTTCCCACCTCCTGGTCGTCGCGGTTGGCTCGCTGGGCGATGTTCTGGCTCAACAGCCGCATCCACCAAGAGATATCGCTCAGCCGAGAGCGAATCGCCTCGAGTTTCTTCTTGTTCTTGCGGATCGAGTTCAGTTCGGCTTCGCTCGGTTCTTCGGCCTGGCCCTGAGCGTCTTTGCGGACCGGGCAGAGCATCAGCCATCGCCGAGCGACTTCGGTATCGTTCCACTCGGCCACGACATCGGGTCGAGAGCGAAGCACCAAGTGAAAGTGGTTTGACATGATCGCCTGGCACAGCAGGTCGATGCCGAACTGAGCGGCCAATCGCACCAGTTGTGTTTCCAACCACTCTTTACGGTGGTCGTAGTTTTTTCCGGTTAGTGGGTCATCGCCCAACAAAAAGCATCGCCGGACCGTGCGGTTCATCACATGCACGATGGCAATCTCATCCGGTCTAAAGATCTCCACTCGAGCCAATCTCGCCATGGTTATTCCCCCCAAGGGTAAAAGCCCTTAACTCACAGTGACCGATCCCCGTTGAATTGGCCTGACGCCAATGGACCACGTCTGGGGCGATGGTAGCCGAGCCCGCGGACTCGTTTGGTCACAGCCGTGAAATAAATCGAAGAATATGCTGTGGTCCCCGCTTCTCGTCTGGACGTTGTAGGCTGCGGCGTGCTCGTCGCGACTCTCGCTCGCCAGGAGCGTCTTATCGCATGCCAGTAGCTCGCCGGACTGCTCGCTTGGCTTTGTACCGGCCACCGGCCGTCGCGCCTTCGCACCAGCGTCGATCTCGTGCGGCTTGCCGGCGACCGCGTAGAAGAGTCGGCCAAAGCTCTTCACCAGCTCACACCAGACTTCGCCGCTGATCTGCAGCCGCTCAAAGATCGGCTTCACCTCGGCCGGCGTCGTACTTGTCGGACCGGACCTGACGCGCCGTCCACTCCAGCAGCGGATGTAAGCCGCCACTCCGCATCGGCAGGAATCCCTTTGTCGCTGCAGTGACGACCGCCCCGGTATTGCAGCACGGGCCGGCCTTGTCCCGCCGCTCATTGATTTCCAGCGGCGCCAAGTAGCCGTCGGGCAAGGTATGGATGTCGGATTCCGAAGTCTTCGAGCCAGGACCGGATTTGACTCGTTTCTGGCCCTTTAACACAGTTTTCAGCGTCTGAATCCGCTTTTGAATCGAAGTAAACTCGCTGTCTTCCAGCGTCTCAGCCATCGCCGCTCGGATCGGATTCAGGTCGACGTACGCCGCACAAGCCAACAGCGAAGTTTCATCCAGCAGTCGGACCGCCCGGTAGCGCGCTTGCCAGAATTTGCCCACCTCTTGGTCTTCGCGGTTGGCCCGCTGGGCGATGTTCTGACTCAACAGCCGCATCCACCAAGAGATATCGCTCAGCCGAGAGCGTATCGCCTCGAGTTTCTTCTTGTTCTTGCGGATCGAGTTCAGTTCGGCTTCGCTCGGCTCTTCGGCCTGGCCCTGATCGTCTTTGCGGACCGGGCAGAGCATCAGCCATCGCCGAGCGACTTCGGTATCGTTCCACTCGGCCACGACATCGGGCCGAGAGCGAAGCACCAAATGAAAGTGGTTTGACATGATCGCCTGGCACAGCAAGTCGATGCCGAACTGAGCGGCCAATCGCACCAGTTGTGTTTCCAACCACTCTTTACGGTGGTCGTAGTTTTTTCCGGTTAGTGGGTCATCGCCCAACAAAAAGCATCGCCGGACCGTGCGGTTCATCACATGCACGATGGCAATCTCATCCGGTCTAAAGATCTCCACTCGAGCCAATCTCGCCATGGTTATTCCCCCCAAGGGTAAAAGCCCTTAACTCACAGTGACCGATCCCCGTTGAATTGGCCTGACGCCAATGGACCACGTCTGGGGCGATGGTAGCCGAGCCCGCGGACTCGTTTGGTCACAGCCGTGAAATAAATCGAAGAAAATGCTGTGTCCCCCTTCTCGGCCGGCCACACAACCCAGCCCCTCACACCCTCCATCCACTAGCCGCGATGTCAAAGGCTTATTGGTTATTTGTCTTTTTTGGAGCAGTTATGGCATCACAAACAATCAGTATTAAGTGCGACGGCTCACCGTTTGTCTTATTTACCAAGCTTCTTGAGGGTCGCCTCAAGGTCAGCGAGAGAACGTTCGACTTTGGCGATCTCGGTTTTGAATTGTTTCGCATCGAGAGTGATTTCAGTTCCACAAACGCAGGTGAACTTATTGTGCGTCTTTATCCATCCGATGGTTTTCTTCGTTTTGCGACTACAATTCTCGCAGGGGATTTCGATCTCGCTTTTGTCGAGTAGGTTTTTCACGTCTTGCAATCCTTTATGTTTGTGAGCACTGAGACAAATAACGCATGAGGTAACCGGGTTGGCGGACCAACGGAGTTGACGTTGGCACGCCGACAATTGTAAACGAAGGAAACGACGTTGAAAAACCGAAAGGCGAGCCAACTCCGCGAATTTACTCGATTTGTTAGACCACGTCATTTCCCCCCTTTTTTTCGGTTGTCCTGGATACACAACATCTGACAGTTCGCCGCCTCAGTCTTGCCACCCTCGTGCCACGGTTTGATGTGGTCTGCTTCCATATCCTCGATGGCGAAGGACTCGCCACAATCGGGACATTTTCCCTTTTGTCGCTCAAACGCCTCTCGCCTCATCCGCTCATCGAACTGACGGATGCTCAGGTGCTTCTCTTTGCCGTTGAGAACCAATGGGTAGATCCCCTTTTTGTTGGTGACGTCTGGATCCGCCATCAACTTGGACACGTGCTCTTCAAGTGCGTCGGGGTCGAGGTCTCTTCCTTATACTCGTTGTAAAGGATCCCCCAAGGTTGCCCGTTCATCTGCGCTGCATCGACCGGGAACGTGCGCGGACCCATGCTACAACGTTCTGGAAGTAAACCCACAGATCGTTTGCTTTGGACTTCTTCTGGTTCGTGCCCATGAAGTCCCTGATGGCGGTGTCGCTCTTGTCGCCGCACTTCCAACCAATGACCGTTTCGAGGTAGTCCTGTCGAATCGGCGTCCCCTTCATGAGGTCGCCACCGACCTTGTAGGCGACACAGTCGGTCTTGCTGAAGTATTTCTTTGCGTCAGACAACCACGGACCGGCGAAGACGGCGTTTGTAGTTCCTGCTTGGTCAGTTCCTTTCCAGCGATATTGATGGTTTCAAACCAGCTGAGTCGTTCGCTGTCGGTCCCTTACAGAAGTAGACCATCAGCTTGTAGTTAAGGATCTGTTCTTGCTGATCGTCCGTGAGGTTGTGGAAGTAGAGGTCGTTCCACGAGAAATCGCCTTCGACGTACTGGCAGATGGAGATTGTGCGCTGCTGTCCATCAATCACCTCGAAGCTGCCGTCGTCGCGGACTGACCAGTACATGACGTTGAGAGGGAAGTCTTGCGTCACTGTCTCGATGACGGCTTGCCGCTCCTTTCGCCGTAGATGAACTCGCGCTGGTAGGGAGGTCGAATGTCGAGTCTGCCGCCGTACCCTCGGACTCCTGCTTCTTCGTGGTCCTCGTAGTCGGCAACTAGCTCGCGGATTGGAATTTCCTTGAGTTCGATTTCCATCAGACCTCAACCTTCTTGCTGCGGATTAAGATGCGAGGGTATGTCTGAATGAAGAACTCACCGTCTACCTTGTAGTAGGTCTTGCCACGGGGAGGTTTCGCCACCTTTGATCACTGCGCCATCGTTCAGTTTCCTCACGTGGCTGACCTTGCCATTCGCGCTCACCTGTTGTTGCTTCGGATACGTCTTGGTCGCGCACCGAACCACGTCTTGGTAATACCGACAATGTCGAACTGGTCAGGGTTGTGCTTCGCGAGAAATCCGGGAGGGACGCCCATGACACCTTCGTAGTCCTTGGGAATGTTGGCGATGGTGCCGACCTCGATGGCGTCGTAGTTGTCGTAGGCGGGTAGTGGTCAGGGTTGTAGGTCTTGTAGAGAATCAGATCCTCGCGGCGCTTTCCGATGTCCAAGTTCGTGAACCAGCACATGTTCCCGAAGCTCCGCCACTTCTGCCCGTGCTCGTCAACCCAGTAACCGCGTCTCGCGTTCGTGTAGTGGTCGGGAACCTGAAATTCATGTCCCCGCTGTTGGCACCCAACCACAGTTTCTCGTCCTTGAGCAGCGGGAAGATTTCCTTCTAGGTGATGGCATTCTGGTTCGCAAGGATGATGAACTTCTTGTCGTACTCGACGAGTTGCGCAGACATACTCCCGGAAGAGGGAGAAGGGCGGATTCGTGACCACGATGTCCGCCTTCTTCAAGAGTTCGATGGTCTCCGCGCTGCGGAAATCGCCGTCGCCTTCCAAGAAGTTGACCTCGATCTCGTCATCGCCGGGTAGGCGGTCGCCGTCCTTGTCGCCCTCGTATTCAAGGTAGATCGCTTTCTCACTGTCATGGGTACTGAAGAGATCGCGCCTCCTGGTTCCTGAAGCACGTTGCAATCAACTTCTTGAGACCGAACTTCTCGAAGTTGTAGGAGAAGAAATGGAAGAGCTGCTTGATCCGGGGATCGTCGCAGTTGAGGTAGACGACCTTGCCCTTGAAGTGCTTTCGGTAGTGCTTGAGTTCCCGCTCCATGTCTTGCGCTGCGTGTAGAACTCGTCTTCCTTGTTAGCCTTCGCCCTGCTCAGACTTGCGTTCTGCGTCTCTGCAACCATCCTGCTGTTCCTTGCATCGGCCATTGTGTTTCGGGCATATTCACTTAGTGGTCTAACGCCACGGTTAACCGGGCCGCGGCCAACCAACGTTGATTTCAGAAACCGCACCGCCCGCGGCTCCGGTTGAACCGATTGTTAGGTGCGTTTCCACGGCTGGATTGTTGGCGGCTCACATGCCACAACGTCAACAACTTCATTTTCTGTCCAGACACGGTAGTGTTTCGCCGGGCCAATCACGTCTTTATACAGCCATGGTTTCCTTCACGTAGTCCAAGTACTTGGATCGCGAAAGAGATTGAAGCGTTCCGGTGTCGTCACGCATTTCGTATTCGTCGAACGATGTAAATGACTCATTGACGACCTGCCACGCCACAAATTGCGGACACCTGATTTCGAACAGTCTGCTCTTGTCGCTCACGTCGACAGATCGAAGATCCTTGATAGTGTGTTCGCCGAATTGCAGATCTTCCGTCTGGTCGCCGACGAAGCCTTCGGCAACGATCACTCGCAGCTCGTCTTGGTAGACCAAAGCGTGAAGGAACCACGTCTTGGCATCGTCGAGTACAGTTCGCAATGAGCACCTAACGCTAGTGATCACGGGGCCGGAACCGTTGATCTTACCATTTGAAAACGCACGCAAGTCCGGCTCCCGTGCATCACATTGTTCAAGTAGCCGCTGGCGCGGCGGGAGGGTGAAGACATTTTGGTGGTGAGTGATTGGGTGAGTCAAACAATTCGCTCATCCTGGATGCCTGGTCGCGCACAGCGTGTGCGGTTGACGATGGTTTTTCATCTCCAGGAGCTTGCACGATGCCCAGTTACCACAAACCGACTCCCTCTAAGTATTTCCATGGTCCGCTCTATCAGCAGATGCACGACGACCTGCAACTGACTGGCAAGCCGAGCGGACCGTGCATGGTTACCTTTGCGCGGTCCGCCAGCTTGCCGATCACTGCCGCAAGGCACCCGATGAGATCACCGACGCACTCAGACGCTACTTCCTGTACCTTAAGAACCAACGCAAGTTCGCCTATGGATGACTGCGAGTCGCCCTGTCCGGCATTCGCTTCTTCTATAGTACCACCTGCCAGCGGGATTGGAACGTCCTGGCGATGCTGCGGCTGAAAAACGTCTCGACGCTGCCGGAGGTGATCACCCGCGATCAAGTCCGCCAGATCATTGCCGCGGCGACGACCCAGCGGATGCGTGTCTTCTTTTTGGACCGTCTATTCGATGGGCTTGCGTTGTAATGAAGCCCTGCACTTGCAAGTCGGCGACGTCGACGCCCAGCGAAAACTGGTTCACAT
>CAWDMH010000010.1:0-3929 GCA_963803365.1 uncultured Planctomycetaceae bacterium | reverse complement strand
TGAACGAAGCCGAGACCAGAGCCGAGCACATCGATCCCGCGCTGAAGGCGGCGGGCTGGGGCGTCGTCGAGGGCAGCCGCGATCCTGCGCGAGTATCCGATCACGCCCGGGCCGCATCGAAGGCCACGGCCGGCGCGGCAAGCCGCTGACCGCCGACTACGTCCTCGTCTATCGCAACACGAAGCTCGCGGTCATCGAGGCCAAGGCGTGGGACGAAGCCGCTGACCGAGGGCGTCGGCCAGGCCAAGGACTACGCCGGCGAAGCTGGCCATCCGCTTCACCTACGCCACCAACGGCCAGGGCATCTACGGCATCGACATGGAGACGGGCAAGGAAGGCGAGCTAGCCGCGCTATCCCGACGCCCGACGAACTCTGGGACGATGACCTTCGCCGAAGCGAACGCCTGGCGCGACCGCTTCGCCGCCGTGCCGTTCGAGGACAAGGGCGGCTCGCACCCGAGCCGCTACTACCAGGACATCGCCGTCGAGCGCGTGATGGAGGCCATCGCCGACGGACAAGCAGCGCATCCTGCTCACGCTCGCCACCGGCACCGGCAAGACGTTCATCGCCTTTCAGATCGCGTGGAAGCTCTTCCACAGCCGCTGGAACCTGAGCCGCGAGCCGACGCGCCGCCCGCGCATCCTGTTCCTTGCCGACCGCAACATCCTCGCCGACCAGGCCTACAACGCGTTCTCGGCCTTCCCCGAGGACGCGCTCGTGCGGATCGCGCCGGAGGACATCCGCAAGAAGGGCAAGGTGCCGAAGAACGGCAGCCTCTTCTTCACGATCTTCCAGACCTTCATGAGCGGCCCGCCGAAGGACGGGCAGCCGTCGCCCTACTTCGGCGAGTATCCGCCGGACTTCTTCGACTTCATCGTCATCGACGAGTGCCACCGCGGCGGCGCGAACGACGAGAGCAACTGGCGCGGCATCCTCGAATACTTCGCCCCGGCCGTGCAGCTCGGCCTCACCGCCACGCCGAAGCGCAAGGACAACGTCGACACCTACGCCTACTTCGGCGAGCCGGTCTACGTCTACTCGCTCAAGGAAGGCATCAACGACGGCTTCCTCACGCCGTTCAAGGTGAAGCAGATCTCCACCACGCTCGACGAGTACGTCTACACGCCGGACGACAAGCTGATCGAGGGCGAGATCGAGAGCCGGCAAGCGTCTACGACGGAGGCGGACTTCAACAAGATCATCGAGATCAAGGAGCGCGAAGCGCACCGCGTGAAGATCTTCATGGAGCAGATCGACCAGAGCGAGAAGACGCTGGTCTTCTGCGCCACGCAGGACCACGCGCTGGCCGTGCGCGACCTGATCAACCAGATGAAGACGAGCAAGGACCCGAACTACTGCCAGCGCGTCACGGCCAACGACGGCGCGCTCGGCGAGCAGTACCTGCGGGACTTCCAGGACAACGAGAAGACGATCCCGACGATCCTCACCACGTCGCAGAAGCTCTCGACCGGCGTGGATGCGCGCAACATCCGCAACATCGTCCTGATGCGCCCGATCAACTCGATGATCGAGTTCAAGCAGATCATCGGGCGCGGCACGCGGCTCTACGACGGCAAGGACTACTTCACGATCTACGACTTCGTGAAGGCGCACCACCACTTCAACGACCCGGAGTGGGACGGCGAGCCGCTCGAGCCGGAGCCGAGAAGCCCGAGCCACGAGCCGACTGCGCCAGAGCCGCCCGTGACCGCGCCAGGACCGAGCCGGAGCCCGGATCCGCCCCGGCGGCCGAAGGAGTCAAGGTGAAGCTCGCCGACGGCAAGGAGCGCACGATCCAGCACATGATGTGCACGACCTTCTGGCATCCCGACGGCACGCCGATGTCGGCGCAGCAGTTCATGGAGATGCTGTTCGGCAAGCTGCCGGAGTTCTTCAAGGACGAAGCCGAGCTGCGCGCGCTCTGGAGCGACCCGGACACGCGAGCGAAGCTCCTGCAGGGTCTCGCCGAGAAGGGCTTCGGCGGAGAGCAGCTGGCCGAGATGCAGAAGATCATCGACGCCGAGAAGAGCGACCTCTTCGACGTGCTGGCCCACGTCGCCTACGCGCTGCCGCCGCTGACCCGCGAAGAGCGCGCCGCCAAGGCCAAGGTCGATCATCAGCACGCACTTCAACAGCAAGCAGCAGGTCTTTCTCGACTTCGTCCTCTCGCACTACGTCGAGCGTCGGCGTGGAGGAGCTCGACCAGGAGAAGCTCACGCCGCTTCTGCGGCTCAAGTACCACAACTCCATCGCCGACGCCGTGGCCGACCTGGGCAGGCCGGAAGAGATCGGGCAGGTCTTCGCCGGCTTCCAGAAGTACCTGTACCAACAACGGGCCGCCGCCTGACGCGGCTGGAAGGAAGCGGCGAAGGATAGGTTGGAGTCATGCTCATGCGCGTGACAACGATGAGAATGGAGTTGTTAACGCAGGGTGGGGTTAGCTATGGCCATCTGTCTCGAGTTTATTGACTTCGTGGTTCCGATAGCAACCATCAAGAAGAAATATCCGGGAGGGTGGGATCAATGCTTACGCGACCACGCCCCGTTGATTGGAGGTCGGGTGTGGTATTGAGCGAACAGCTGTTCCGCAACGGCGCCATGAATAGTAACGATATCAAGCTCATCGTTGAGCTGAATCGCTCCGGGTTCAGTGGAGACTCAGTTCTGTGAGTCCGACTGTATCCGTCCTGTCGGAATCCGTCCAGTAGCGCATTTCGTATTCGGCCGGCGGGATGTCGCCGATAGGTTCGAGCAAGCGCCGATTGTTGAACCAGTCGACCCACTCGAGAGTGGCGAACTCGACGTCGTCGATATTCTTCCAAGGCCCCCTTCGCCGGATCACTTCGGTCTTGTAGAGCCCGTTGATGGTTTCCGCGAGCGCGTTATCATAGGAATCCCCCCGGGAACCGACCGAGGCGACCGCACCGGCCTCGGCGAGCCGCTCGCTGTAGCGGATGGAGAGGTACTGGCTTCCGCGATCGGAATGGTGCACGAGGCCGTCGGCATTCTTGCCACGAGCCCACAGCGCCATCTCAAGGGCGTCGAGCGCGAGATCGCTGCGAAGTGAGCGGGACACCCGCCAACCGACGATCCGCCTGGAGAACACGTCGGTGACGAAGGCAACGTAGACGAACCCGTTCCATGTGGCCACATAGGTGATGTCGGCGACCCAGAGCTGGTTCGGACGTGTCGCTCGGAAGTCGCGATCCACGAGGTCGGCGGGGCGAATCGCACGGCCATCGGGGGTTGTCGTGACCTTGAAGGCGCCTCTCCGGACGCCCCGAAGCCCCAGGCCGCTCATGAGGCGTGCGACTGTACAGCGGGCAACGGGCATTCCCTCGCGGCCAAGCTGCAACCATACCTTGCGTGCCCCGTAGACGCCGAAGTTGTCGCGGTGCACGCGCCGGATTTCGGGCTTTAAGGCCTCGTCCCGTGTCGTCCTGGCAGACGGGGGGCGCGACTTGGCCGCGTAGTAGGCGGAAGGGGCGATCGGCAACTGCTTGCAGATCGGCTCGACCCCGAAACGCTCCTTGTAAGCGTCGATATAGGCGATCATCTCCGGGTGCGGCGGTCGAGCTCCGCCCCGAAGAAAGCCGCAGCGCTCTTGAGGATCTCGTTGGCACGCTTAAGCTCGCGGTTCTCGCGTTCGAGTTCCTTCACGCGGGTTCGCTCGTCACTCGTGAGCCCCGGGCGTAATCCTTCATTACGCTCCGCTTGGCGGACCCAACGCCGCAGCGTCTCTGCGGTCATGCCCAGCTTGCCCGCAATCGAGCAGATCGCCGCCCATTGGCTGCAATGCTCTTTCGTGTGCTCGAAAACCATCCGAACTGCCCGCTCACGTACTTCCGGTGGGTAACGCTTCTGTTTGTCCATGACCCCATCCTCTCAAATGATGGAGTCTCCAGAAAACCCGGGGCGATTCAAGCAA
>CAWDMH010000009.1:0-39256 GCA_963803365.1 uncultured Planctomycetaceae bacterium | reverse complement strand
ATCTGGCCTCGGATCCCAACGGGTAAAACTCTTGCACCAGGATCTGGGCGTCGATAGCCTGGCGGATCTGGAGCGGGTGGTCGAGCGCCACGAGGTGCGCGAGCTTCCCGGCTTCGGCGCCAAGACCGAGCAGAGCATCGGCGAACGGCTGGCCCGCTGGGAAGGGGCTGAGCGACGCACGCCACTGCCGCAGGCGGAAGAAATCGCCCGGTCCCTGCTGGACTATCTCAAGGCTATCGACGGAATTAAGGATCTGACGATCGCAGGCAGTTATCGTCGCCGCAAGGACACCTTGGGCGACCTCGATATCCTGGTCACGGCCACGCAGGGCGCACCGGTAATGGAGCGATTCGTCGGCTACGACGAAGTGCGGGAGATTGTTACTCAAGGCCAAGCCCGTTCCACCGTGATCCTGAGCTCCGGCATGCAGGTGGATCTGCGGCGGGTGCCGCAGCTTAGCTACGGCGCGGCGCGGCGCTGCATTATTTCACCGGTTCCAAGTCTCACAACATCGCGGTGCGCCGGATGGGTGTCAGGAAAGGTTTGAAGATCAACGAATACGGTGTGTTCCGAGGCGACAAGAGGGTCGGCGGACGCACCGAGGAGCAAGTCTACGAAAGCATCGACCTCCCTTATATCGAGCCGGAGCTACGCGAGAACCAAGGCGAGATCGATGCTGCCGGTGAAGGCAAACTGCCGCATCTGGTTACGCTCGCGGACATACAAGGTGATTTGCATGCCCACACTCGGGCCAGCGATGGCTACGACAGCCTGGAGACCATGGCGGAAGGCGCCGCCAAATGTGGCTATGCTTATCTTGCCATCACCGACCATTCGCAGCATCTGACCGTGGCCCACGGCCTGGATGAACGACGCCTTGCTGCGCAGATCAACGAAATCGATCGGCTAAATGACAAGCTGGATGGCCGCATTGAGCTGCTTAAGGCGATCGAATTGGACATCCTCGAGGATGGCACCTTGGATCTTCCGGATACGATCCTGAAACAGCTCGACCTTCGGGTGTGCTCAGTCCATTACAAATTCGATCTACCGCGAAACAAGCAGACCGAGCGTATCCAGCGTGCCATGGAAAGCCCCTACTTCAATATCCTGGCTCATCCCACCGGACGCCTGATCGGGGAGCGTGAGGCTTATGAAGTGGATCTGGAAAAGCTCATCGAAGCAGCGGCCAAGCACGGCTGCTTTCTAGAGGTGAATGCGCAGCCAAAACGCCTGGATCTGGATCCTGCGGGGTGTCGGTTGGCCAAGGAGGCGGGCGTAAAGGTCGCCATCTCTACCGACTCTCACAGCACGGCGAACTTACAAAATATGCGACTTGGAGTCGATCAAGCACGCCGCGGTTGGCTGGAAGCGGGTGATGTGATCAACACCCGTCGTATTGCTGATCTACGCCGGTTGTTGCAACGCGACTGAGCGTACGTCAGCAGATTGGCTAGCGATCCGGGGACAGCATGCATAGCCGATTATCGCTGCCCATCAACCTTTTCTTGCGTTTCCCCGAGGCAATGGTTCGACCGGTTGACGGCCGGGGGGATGGGCTGGGTTTGAGCATCACCAATCGCCTGCTTGGAAAGCTCGATAGGCAGCTGGTAGTGTATAATCAACTCGATATGGGCAACTCCTGCCCCTATTCTTCTGACCGAACCTTTAAAGGAACTCACTCCGATTGTTGCGATAGAAGGACATCGGTCGGGGATTCATTGGATCGATTGGCGAATGAATGTGATACGTCGATCAAATAGTGAGGTGTTTCCGCGCCATATCCTTTTTAATAATTTTTAGTGAGAGGCCATACCGAAGTGTTTCGGGCACCTCGTTGATGGCAAGAATGTCGTTGCACTCCACGGCGTCATAGTCCTCTTTATGGGTGAAGCTCAGCGGAACAATGCCGAAGTTGACCATGTTCTGCCAATGGATGCGGGCGAAACTCTTAGCGAGGATCACGCGCAGCCCCAGCGAGCGCGGCGCAAGGGCAGCGTGTTCACGGCTCGATCCCTGCCCGTAGTTATCCCCGGCAACCACAAACAAGCCCGTATCGCGATAGGGCTTGGTGCGCTCGCAAAATGTCGCATCGATCGGTTCGAAGACGAACCTGGCGATTGCCTCAATGTTGCTGCGGTAAGGCAGCACGCGGGCCCCCGCGGGCATGATCTCATCGGTGGAGATTGTTGTCTTCAAACTTGAGCAGTACCGGCCCCTTGATTCGATTCGGCAAGGGTTCAAGTACGGGCAGCGGCTTGATGTTGGGACCTTTTTCGATGGGCACGTCATGGCCATCGGGCAACGGAGCTAACATGACCAGGGTGCCGGTCGCATCCTGCGTAAGGGTCCGGTCGATCTTGATCGAGATCTCCGCGCCCGGTGTCAGATTGCCCTGCATCAGGTGCGAAGCGATCGATGTTTGTGCAACGTTCATAGCCATGTTTATTTATCCATGAGGCCTTCGGGTTTGTAACAATTACAAAGCACTAGTAAACATTACAATAGCTGGTGCGGGGTTACGCGCACCCTATCCATTGCCGATCAAAAGGCCGATGCGTGAGCGGTGCCGCGGCCCTCCACGATTTCAAGCACGCGCTCTTCGATGGACTGACGATCGATTCCTTGACGGGCGAGCAGCTCGGCTCGTGATCCCGAGTGGAGGTGTCTCGTGATGGCTAACCGGTGTACCGGGGCGAGAGCGCTTACGGCACCGGCTACCGCTTCGCCGAGTCCACCTTCGGCAAGGTGGTCTTCGACCACCATCAATTGTCCCGTTTCATGCGCCGCTTGCGTTAAGGTTGCCGTATCCAGCGGCTTTATGGAGTAGGCATCGATCACACGGCAGGCAATGCCGTATTTAGCTAGCGCTTGATGAGCGGCTAGGGCTTCGTGAACCGTGATGCCTGCCGCGATGAGGGTGATGGTATCCTCTGCCGAGCTGCATAGCGTTTTGCTGCCGCCGACCGCAAAACTCGCCTCCGTCGGGTAGATGACCGGCGTTTTGGGGCGGGTCATGCGCAGGTAAACGATGCCGGGTGTGGTTGTGGCCAGTTCGGTGAGCCGCTCGGCGCTCACTGCATCGCAGGGATAGAAGACCGTGCTACCGACCACGGCGCGAAACAGTGCCAAATCCTCGAGGCCCATCTGCGACGGGCCGTCCTCGCCGATGGAAACACCTGCGTGGCTGCCGCACAGTACCAGGTGCGGGGGTTGCGTGTGACCGGCCATACGCACAAAGTCGGCCGCTCGGGTGAGAAAACAGGCAAAACTGGTCGCAACGGGAACCTTGCCGTTGACGGCCAGCCCGAGCGCGGTTCCTACCATATTCTGCTCGGCGATGTAGCTCTGGAAGAAGCGTTCCGGAGCGGCTGCGGCGAACATCTCCGCATAAGTGGAATTCTTGACATCGCCATCCAGCACGACGAGGTGAGGATTAACCGCGGCGAGCTTTCTTAAGGCGTTGCCAAAAGCCGCGCGCGTGGCCACCTCTTCGCCGAGGGCATATTCGTTTACGCTTATAGCGCTCGGGGTTGCGATAGGCGGGGCCGTTGTCTGTCCTAGACGACGTGGCGTTATCTGCCGCGGGGCCTCGGCCTCGCCGAGTTCCTGCAAGGCGCGTTCGAGTTGATCGTTGTCCAGTGCTTTGCCGTGCCAGCCTTGCTGGCCTTCTAGAAACGAAATGCCTTTGCCTTTTTCAGTACGTGCGATGATCGCTGTGGGGCCATCCTTCCGGGCGGTTTCCAAGGCGTCAAGAATCGCCGCCAGGTCGTGACCATCGATCTCACAGGCTTGCCAGCCGAAGCTTTTAAACCGCTGCGCCAGCACTCGGTGTTGTGCCGGTAGGGGGTATAGCCGGTCTGACCGAGTCCGTTGACGTCGACGATGGCGACGAGATTGGCGAGTGATTGTAGGGAGGCGAATTGGGCGGCCTCCCACACCGAACCTTCCGAGCATTCGCCATCACCCAGCAGGCAATAGACGCGCGTGTCCAAACCGTCGAGACGGTTGGCCAGCACCATGCCATTGGCCGCCGCCAGGCCCTGGCCCAACGATCCGGTAGCCACCTTCACCCAGGGGCTTTCCGGCGTGGGATGGCCTTCCAGGGGACTGTCGATTTGACGCAGCGACAAGGGGTCTTCAGCGATTGCGCCCGCTTCGGCCAAGGCGGCCCACAGGATGGGGGCGGCGTGGCCCTTGGACAATATAAAACGATCGACGTCGCACGCATCAGGATTGCCGGGGTCCCAGCGCATTTCGTGGAAAAATAACGCCGCGACCAGTTCTGCGCAGGACAGGCAGGACGTTGGGTGGCCAGAGCCAGCGGCGGTGGTCATACGCAGCACCAAGCGGCGCAATCGTTTCGCGATTTGTGCGAGTTCCGCAATCGCCTTGCGGTTGCTGTATCGCTGACAGCGTGACCCGAGCGTATCCAGCAACGTGACGTAAGGATCGATGAATTTCTGGATTCCTTCGTTGAGGAGTTGCTCGGTGACCGACTCGAAGTCGATACCCTGCGCGGCTAACTGTTCCATGACCCGCTGCGACGCACCGATCTCCGACTCGAGGGTAGGTTCCACGACCCCATGATCGGCGAATGCGGCAATCGTCGCCTCGGGCAGCGTATTCACCGTGTGCGGACCGATCAGGGGTTCGACATACATCACATCGCGGTAACTGGGGTTCTTGGTGCTGGTGCTGGCCCACAGCAGGCGCTGAACCCTGGCGCCCTTCGCAACCAGGGCATGCCAGCGCTCGCTCTCCGTCATCCGTTTGAAGCGCTGATAGGCGAGTTTGGCGTTGGCGATGGCCGCCTTGCCCAGGAGCTGTTGTGCGGGGGACTCGGCTTCAGCCGCTGTCGCTGGAGTGATGCGATGCATGAGCAGCTTATCGACCAACACATCGATGCGGCTCAGAAAAAAACTCGCCACCGAGGCGACCTCAGCTAGGCTACGACCGGCTTTGGCCCGCCGTTCGAGGGCGTTTAAATAAGCTTCTGCGACGGCGGAATAGCGGTCGATAGAAAACAACAAGGTGATATTGATGGGAATGCCTTCGAAGAGCAGTTCCTCGATGGCGGCTAAGCCCGCGATCGTTCCCGGAATCTTGATGAATAGGTTGGGCCGATCCACTTGATGGTGCAGGCGTTTGGCTTCAGCGACGGAGGCCTTCGTGTCGTGGGCCAAATGTGGAGAAACCTCTAAGCTCACGTATCCATCTATCCCTTCCGTCCGATCATAGACGGGCCGTAGCACATCGCAGGCTTCGCGCACGTCGGTGGTGACCAGGGCTTCGTAGACTGCCTGCGTGGCCCCATCGTTATTTTCCACAAGTTGCTGGATTTGCTCGTCATAGTCGCGGCTGCCGGCGATCGCTTTGTGAAAAATCGCCGGGTTTGAGGTGATTCCGCGTAATCCGCGATCGGACACCCATGTTTGGAGCTGACCCCGCTTGATCATAGCGCGCGTAAGATTGTCGAGCCAATAACTTTGACCGTAACGTTCAAGCATTAACAAGGGATTCATAAAACATTTCCTCCGTGGGCTGCGCCTGGGTTGCTTGACATGCTTCTTAAGGAATGGCTGTCTCAGAATGGGCTTGGCACAAAGCGTGCGGTTCGACATTGGGCTTTTAGGCGGATTGCTGCTGCGACTGTCCTGAGAACGCACGCTTCGAAAACGACCCCACGCCGCCGCTCGAAAGGTACGTTAATTCGCGGTTCTCAAGTACGTCTGTCCAGATAGGCTGCGCCACACACCTTCGCCGTTGGTTTCACTTGATCAAACAGTCTGCATGAATTACGCCTACTAGGGTTAAAACCCATAGAACGTCCAATTTAGCCGCGAGGGTTGCCGATCTTCTGTCCCCATGGTCTGTAACCGCAACGGATGACATGTAAAAACTACACCGGTGTGTAATTTTTACAATTTATTAGAAGCACGGTAAGCAATTCTTTTCTTTAGGTGTCCTCGTAATTTCGACCCTTCTTTAATTTAACTTTTTGAATCATGGAATCATGTGCTCTCGTCGTGTTCATGAAGGTATGCCCCTTGCAAGTTTCAAGACATTGCTGGAGATGATGCGAATGACTGAAAAAATGATTCACATCGATCGCACCCACAGCGTGTTGTTGCTCATCGATATTCAGCCCGATGTCATGCCGGGCGGTGCCTTGCCGGTGGAAGAGGGTGACCGTATCGTCGAGCCGGTGCGTTTGCTGATGGCATCGGAACAATTCCATTATTACGCGGCGACCCAGGACTGGCACCCCTCGAACCATGTTTCGTTCGCAAGCAACCACGCGGAGAGACAGCCGTTTGAGACGATTAACCTCTATGGGCATGAGCAGACCCTCTGGCCGGATCACTGTGTGCAAGGCACAGAAGGCGCACAGCTGCACGAGGCTATTCTATGGGATAAAGCCGCGGTGATTATTCGCAAGGGTATGGAGCCGGACAACGATTCCTATAGTGGTTTTCGAAATAACTGGAATCCGTTAGGCGAACGGCGGCCCACAGGGCTTGCGGGCTATTTGCGCGAGCGGAACATCGACACCGTATGCTGTTGCGGGTTGGCCCGTGATGTGTGCGTTAAATGGACAGCATTAGATGCAGCGCAGGCAGGTTTTCGCACCTGTGTGTTGTGGGATATGACGCGCCCCGTCTACCCGCAAACCGATAACGAGGTGTATAGGGTACTGAGCGGGCATGGAGTAGGGGTTATCACATCTAGGGAATTGATAAACGGCCTTGTGGAATAACAGTTGCTCGGCTGCGAAGAGTGGACATGATGGAGACACAATCGATGTATTGGCCACTGGGATTATACGTCGGAGCGGTCCTCGTACTGATCGGCGGTGTGATGTTGGTCTCTTTCATGCTTGGACAACGACACCGGGAACGGGCTACAGGCGAGCCCTTTGAATCGGGTGTGGTCTCGGTGGGTTATGGACGATTGCGTTATCCCGCGCATTTTTTTCTTGTTGCGGTGCTGTTCGTGATTTTCGATCTCGAAGCCGTTTTTGTTCTCGCCTGGGCCATAGCGGTGCGCGAGACCGGATGGGCGGGTTATATCGAAATTCTGATTTTCATCGGCGTTCTGGTGGTGGCGCTAATCTATCTGTGGCGCGTAGGCGCCTTAGAGTGGGGTTCTCGTCGAGGTCGACGTTTAAGCCGACAAACCCGTGTAAGGTGAATGACTATGCAATGGTGGTTGAGTAAGGCGCAGCGGGATCCAAAAGAATCCAACCAGTACACCACGACCGATGCCGTGCGTCGTAGTCTAGTCCTTGCGCGGCTGCAAGACCTGGTTGCCTGGGGTCGTAAGCACTCGGTTTGGCCGTTTAACTTCGGATTATCGTGTTGTTATGTGGAGATGGCGACGGCTTTTACTCCCCCGCATGACATTGCGCGATTCGGTGCCGAAGTGATTCGCGCCACGCCTCGAGAAGCGGATTTGCTCATCATATCGGGTACGGTATTCATCAAGATGGCCCCGGTGATTCGCCGTCTATACGAGCAAATGATGGAGCCGCGTTGGGTGATTTCGATGGGCTCCTGCGCCAACTCCGGTGGAATGTACGACATTTACAGTGTGGTGCAGGGTGTAGACAAGTTCATGCCGGTCGATGTCTACGTGCCCGGGTGTCCACCGCGCCCCGAGGCGCTGCTTGAAGGACTGATCTTGCTGCAAGATGCGATCGGCACCGAGCGACGCCCCCTGAGCTGGATGATTGGACCTCAAGGCGTTGTCAAGGGTCCGTTACCAAGTCAGCGCGAGCGCAAGCGAGAAATCCGCATCGACGCTACTACGCTACGGAGTCCTGATCATGTCTGAAGCGGCCATCGCCGAGCGCGTTGTGATATCCGCGGAAGAAACGCTGAGACAGGTCTTCGGTGATGAAGTCTTCAAGCCGCAGCCGGTATGTGATGGTATTACCACACTCTGGTTGGTGCGCGAGCGTATAGAAGACGTCTTGAGCTATCTGAAGTCGGGAATCACGAACCCCTATGCGATGCTCTATGACCTCAGTGCCATCGATGAGCGCGTGCGGGAAGACCGCGCAGAACAGCCGCGGAGCGATTTCACCGTTTTTTATCAATTGCTCTCGTTCGAACGCAATGAAGATATCCGTCTCAAAGTCGCGTTGCGGGAGAGCGATCTTGTATTACCCTCTGTACGGCACATTTACCTCAACGCGGATTGGTACGAACGCGAGGTGTGGGATCTGTTCGGCATTCGCTTCACTGGACACCCGCATCTCAAGCGGATACTGCTGCCACCGACTTGGGAGGGACATCCGTTGCGCAAAGATCATCCGGCACGCGCCACAGAGATGGGACTCTTTGCTCTGTCCGAGGAGAAGCAGGAGCTTGAGCAAGAGGCGTTACGCTTTAACCCCGAAGAATGGGGCATGCGGCGGCGCGATAACGGCACCGATTTCATGTTCCTCAACCTCGGGCCAAACCATCCCAGTGCGCATGGCGCATTCCGGGTCGTCCTACAGCTCGACGGCGAGGAGATTGTCGACGCGGTTCCCGACATCGGCTACCACCATCGTGGAGCGGAAAAGATGGGCGAGCGGCAGTCGTGGCATACCTATATCCCTTACACGGACCGCATCGACTATCTGGGCGGGGTCCTCAATAACCTGCCTTACGTGCGTGCCGTCGAGCTGTTGGCAAACATTGAAGTGCCACCGCGCGCCCAAGTCATTCGCGTGATGTTATGCGAGATATTCCGCATCTGCAGTCACCTGCTATTTCTCGGGACTATGGCCCAGGATTTAGGGCAGCTGTCGCCGATTTTTTACATGTTTAGCGATCGTCAGCGGGCCTACGACATTATCGAGGCGATCTGCGGCTTCCGTATGCACCCGGGATGGTTTCGCATCGGCGGTGTGGCGCAGGATCTACCAAAAGGTTGGGATTCATTGGTGCGCAATTTTATCGATTACCTATCGCCACGTCTCAAGGAATATGAAGACATGGTGCTGAAGAACGGCCTATTCCGGCGTCGCACCCGCCGGGTCGGCGATTATACGACGGAGGAGGCTATTGATTGGGGAATCACCGGTCCTGGCTTGCGCGCCACGGGCTTCGAATGGGATTACCGTAAGGTTCGACCCTACTCGGGCTATGAACAATTTGAATTTGACATTCCCACGGGGCACTACGGTGACTGCTTCGACCGGACCTGGGTGCGCCTGGAAGAGATGCGTCAGAGTCTGCGCATCGTCGAGCAGTGCGTTAATCACATGCCGAGTGGAGACTACAAGGCGCGCCATCCGCTTACCACACCGCCGCTCAAAGAGCACACGATGCACGACATCGAAACGCTCATCACGCACTTTCTCAACGTGAGCTGGGGCCCGGTGATCGCGCCCGGCGAGGCAAGCGCCAGGGTAGAAGCTGCCAGGGGATTAAATAGTTATTACCTGATTTCGGATGGTGGCACCGTTTCCTATCGAACTCGAATTCGCACGCCGTCCTTTGCCCAGCTACAGATGATCCCGCTGATCAGCCGTGGCCTCATGGTAGCGGATCTGGTGGCGATTCTCGGCAGTATTGACTTTGTGATGGCGGATGTGGATCGGTGAGATAGAGTAATTAATGGGATACGCAATCATGTTGACCGAAGCCGAAAGAAGCGAAATCGAGATACAACTGAGTCACTATGAAAACGCCCGGGCCGGCTGCGTTGATGCCTTGAAGATCGTGCAGAGCCGGCGGGGCTGGATCTCGGATGAGACACTGGTGGCCATAGCCCAGATGTTAGGGATATCACCCTCCGAGCTGGATGCCGTTGCCACCTTCTACAACCTGATTTTTCGGCAACCGGTGGGCCGGCATGTGATTTTGCTCTGCGACAGTGCGAGCTGCTGGATTCTGGGATACGAGCGGTTGCGTGCGCGACTCGAGGAACGGCTTGGCATCGGCTTCGGGGAGACCACTACCGACCGGCGTTTCACCTTGTTGCCTAGCGTGTGCTTAGGCGCCTGTGATCATGCGCCGGTATTGATGATCGACGAGACCTTACACGAGGATGTCGACCTCGATCGGCTTGATCGGATCTTGATGCGCTATGAGTGACCGACCACTGACCGGCAATATCCGGCCCGACGGCGGCCCACTTGGGATTAAAGCCTATGAACAGGCGGGAGGGTACCAAGCGCTGCGTCGCGCGCTCAAGGCGATGAGCGCCGAAGAGGTGATCGAGGAAGTGAGTGCTGCCAAGCTTCGTGGGCGCGGTGGCGCAGGTTTTCCTACCGGCAAGAAATGGAGCTTCGTACCCCGGGGAAAAGACGCCCCACGGCGCAGATATCTCGTCGTTAATGCCGATGAGATGGAACCCGGTACCTTCAAAGATCGGCTGTTGATGGAAGGTGATCCCCATCAGTTACTCGAAGGCATGGTCATAAGCGCCTATGCCATTGGCGCCGCGGTAGCCTATATCTTTCTGCGCGGCGAGTACGTGACTGCGGCGGCACGCTTGCGCCAGGCCATCGTTGAAGCCCATGCTGGACGCTGGTTGGGATGCGATATTCTAGGATCGGGTTTCAGTCTCGCGGTGCATTTGCATACCGGGGTGGGCCGTTACATTTGCGGTGAAGAGACCGCGCTAATTAGTGCGCTCGAAGGCGGGCGGGCAATTCCCCGCGCCAAACCGCCCTTTCCGCAGGTGAGTGGCCTGTGGGGCCACCCCACGGTCGTCAACAATGTCGAGACGATCTGCAACGTGCCGCATATCATCAACCGCGGTGCCGCAGCCTACCGCGCGCTCAGCCACAGTGAGGACGGTGGAACTAAAATCTATGGAGCCAGCGGGCGGGTACGTCACCCCGGCGCGTGGGAGCTACCCATGGGGACCCCGCTGAGGGAGATACTGGAAGCACATGCCGCTGGCATGTGCGACGGCTATCTCTTTCGTGGTGTCTTGCCCGGAGGCGCATCGACGGATTTTCTCACCGGTGAGCAGCTCGATACCCCGATGGATTTCGATTCGGTCATGAAGGCCGGTAGTCGGCTGGGTACCGGAACGCTCATCGTGCTCGATGACCGGACGTGCCCCGTAGGCTTGTGCCGCAACCTGGAGCATTTCTTTGCCCAAGAGTCTTGCGGATGGTGCACGCCATGCCGCGAGGGTCTGCCCTGGATCGAACAGACCCTCACCGCCATCGAGGAGGGACAGGGTCGAACGGAAGATCTCGACCGACTTGAGCAGCATACGCGGTTGCTGGGCATGGGGCACACCTTCTGCGCCCATGCGCCGGGTGCCGTGGAGCCGTTGCAGAGTGCGCTTAGGTTTTTTCGCGAAGACTTTGAACGGCACATTGATGAACGGCGCTGCCCGTACAGGTACCGAGATGGCTAAGATCTTCGTGGAGAATCGGCCTTTTCCAGCAGATCCATCGCAAAATATGCTGCATGCGAGTCTTTCGCTGGGCTTTAATTTGCCGTATTTCTGCTGGCACCCGGCGCTCGGTTCGGTCGGCGCCTGTCGGCAATGCGCGGTGAAGCAGTTTAAGGATGAGGAGGATACTCAAGGGCGCATCGTTATGGCTTGTATGCTACCTGCGGTCGATGGTACACGGATTTCGATAAATGATCCCGAGGCGCGGGAGTTTCGCAAGGCTGTTATCGAATGGCTTATGAACAATCATCCGCACGACTGCCCTGTCTGCGAGGAAGGCGGGGAATGTCATCTGCAAGATATGACGATAATGAGCGGGCATGTCTACCGTCGTCATCGTTTTCCGAAGCGAACCTTCCGCAATCAGGCGCTCGGTCCTTTTATTGGCCATGAGATGAACCGCTGTATTACCTGTTATCGGTGCATACGTTTTTATCAAGACTATGCCGGTGGGCAGGATCTGCAGGCGTTTGCGATTGGCAACCGGGTGTACTTCGGCCGGCATGAGGACGGAATACTGGAAAACGAGTTCAGTGGAAATCTGGTCGAAGTCTGTCCGACGGGCGTATTTACCGACAAGACCTTCGGCCATGCTTACACGCGCAAGTGGGACCTGCGTTGCGCGCCATCGATCTGCGTACATTGTGCCGTGGGTTGCAATACCAGTCCCGGTGAGCGATACGGTGAGCTACGACGCATCATGAACCGTTACAACGGGGCGGTGAACGGGTATTTTCTCTGCGACCGCGGACGTTTTGGTTACGGCTTCGTCAACAGCGAGCGGCGCATCCGCAAGGTACTCAGCCGATCCTCGGAGAGTGGCGGCGTGTTTCGACCCCTAGAGGAAAAGCTCGCTATTCCTCTGCTCGCCGCGCGAGTGCAGGCGAAGCGTGCCATCGGCATCGGCTCGGCTCGGGCCTCGTTGGAGGCCAATTATGCGCTGCGTTCGCTGGTCGGCAGCGAGCGTTTTTTCGCCGGGGTATCCCTTGCCGAGCACACTCTGGTGAAGCGGGCGCTTGAAATTTTACGGTCTGGTCCGGTAGCCGCCGCGACGCTCCCGGATATGGAGCAGGCCGACGCGGTGCTAGTGCTCGGCGAGGATCTGACGAATACGGCTCCGCGGGTAGCCTTGGCGTTGCGCCAAACGGTGCGTCAACACGCCCGGACGGTTGCGGCTCGGGAGGGTATCCCTGCCTGGCAAGACGCTTCCGTTCGGCAGGCGGCCGGACCGGTCTCGTCTCCGATCTTCACCGCGTGTGTCGACGCCACGTCGCTCGATACGGCGGCCGGTGAAAGCTGGTACGCGCCCCCGGACGATCTCGCGCGGCTGGGGTTTAGTGTCGCATACGCGTTGCTGGATCGGCTTCCGGCGGTCGAGATGCATTCCTCGGAAATGCATGATTTTACCGAACGCATGGCACGGGCTTTAGGTGTTGCCAAACGGCCGTTAATTGTCAGCGGTACAGGCTGTGGCAGCATCGCCGTGCTCGAGGCAGCGGCGGATATTGCTTGGGCATTACATGCCCGGGGGCAACATCCCCGCGTGTATTTCGCACTACCCGAGTGCAATAGCGCAGGGCTTGCTTTGATGGATGCACCGCCGATCGAAGACGCCTTTGAGTGCTTGATGACGCAGGATACCGATACGCTGATCGTTCTGGAAAACGACCTCTACCGCCATGCGGGTCGGGGCGAGGTTGATACCGCGCTCGCTGAAACAGACAGCGTAGCGGTGATCGATCAACTTCAGCACGCCACGGCAGAGCGCGCCAAGCTGCTTTTCCCTGCCGCCACCTTCGCCGAGAGCGACGGAACGCTGGTCAGTGCGGAAGGACGGGCGCAACGCTACTTTCAGGTGTTCCCGCCCGAGACGCCAATCCGCGAAAGTTGGCGCTGGCTCGATGCCTTACGCCAGGCGGCCAATGTCGCCCCGTCGGGTTGGTCTTCCCTGGATGCGGTGAACATGGACTGCGCACGTGAATGGTCAATCTTTACGCCGATATCGCGGGCGGCCCCGGCGTCCGGCTATCGTATGCACGGGATGCGAATCTCGCGCAGCCCACAACGTTATAGCGGGCGCACGGCTATGACGGCGAATCGGTCCGTGCATGAGCCCAAACCGCCGGAAGATCCAGATGCGCCGCTGTCTTTTTCCATGGAGGGTTATCGAGGAGCTGGTATACCGCCGTCGCTGCTGCCCTTCGTCTGGACGCCAGCGTGGAACTCCAATGCGGCGGTGAACAAGTTTCAGGAAGAGATTGCCGGGCCGCTGCGCGGCGGCAATCCCGGCGTGCGGCTGATCGACCCGTCCAGCGCAGCCAGGCCGCAGTACTTCAGCACATACCCTGCCGCGTTCCAACCGCGTGCCGGCGAGTGGTTGCTATTGCCCTTGTATCACATCTTTGGCAGTGAAGCACTGAGCCGGCAGGCCGAACCCATCGCACAACGGTCTCCGAGGCCCTACCTGGCGCTTTGCCCGCAAGATGCCGAGGCACAGGACATCGTGGCAGGAGACGAGGTGCAAGTGGAATTGCAGGGGAACGTTTATCGGCTGGCGACATCGATCCATCCGGCACTCGTCCCGGGAACGGCGGGCTTGCCGGTGGGTTTAATTGGGCTCGAAGACGTTATCCTGCCGGCCTGGGGGGTTGTGCGTGTCGCAAGCAGCGAGGAGCAAGCCTAATGAGCGAGACTTCCCTAGTCTGGCTGAACGTCGGGGGTATCTTGCTGGCGCTGCTGTTTGTCTCGGCCCTGCTGACCTGGGTCGAGCGACGCCTGCTCGGGTTGTGGCAGGATCGCTACGGACCAAACCGAGTCGGGCCATTTGGCTTTCTGCAGGCAGTAGCCGATGGGATCAAGCTGCTAACCAAGGAAGATTGGGTGCCGCCATTTGCCGAGCGCGCGATCTTCGTAATCGCTCCGGCCATCGTGATGGCCGTCATGCTGATCGCCTTTGCCGTGGTCCCGATTGCTCCAGGCATCGGTGTGGTCGACCTCAACATCGGTTTGCTGTTCTTTCTTGCCATGACCTCGCTCGCGGTCTACAGCGTCGCGCTCGGCGGATGGGCTTCCAACAGCAAGTACTCGTTGCTGGGGGGACTGCGCGCGGCCGCCCAAATGGTCAGCTACGAGGTCTTCATGGGGTTGTCCCTCATGGGCGTGGTGATTCTTGCCGGCAGCTTCAATCTGCGCGAAATCGTGGAGGCGCAACGCGGCTTGTGGTTTTTCATCCCCCAGTTTCTCGGGCTAGTGATTTTTCTTATCGCCGGCATCGCGGAGAATCATCGCCTACCGTTCGATTTGCCCGAAGCCGAGAACGAGCTGGTGGCGGGTTTTCACACGGAATACTCGGGCATGAAGTTTGGGATGTTTTTTATCGGCGAGTACATCGGAATCGTACTGACGGCGGCACTCATCGTGACCCTGTTCTTCGGGGGATGGCTTGGCCCTGTACTGCCACCGCTATTCTGGTTCGTGCTCAAGACTGCAGTGGTTATCGTACTTTTTGTCCTGTTGCGCGCGGCTTTGCCGAGGCCTCGTTACGACCAGCTCATGGCGTTTGGATGGAAGATGATGTTACCGCTGGCGTTGGCCAATGTGGTGGTGACCGGTGGCCTAGTGCTAGCGCTAAACAACTCAACGTAAGGAGCCATCATGTGGAGCCAATTGAGAACCCTGTGGCTGGTGTTTCAACATGCCTTTCGGCGGCGGGATACAGTACAGTACCCGGAACACAAGCCGTATCTGCCCCCCCGGTATCGGGGTCGCATCATCTTGTCGCGCGATCCGGATGGCGAAGAACGGTGCGTGGCGTGCTACCTGTGCGCGGTGGCTTGTCCGGTCGATTGTATCGCGTTACAGAAGACGGAAGACGCGCAGGGTCGCTGGTATCCGAAGTTTTTCCGCATCAATTTCTCGCGCTGCATCTACTGTGGATTTTGCGAGGAGGCTTGCCCGACCAACGCGATTCAACTTACTCCGGATTTCGAAATGGCGGAGTACGCTCGGCGGAACCTGATCTACGAAAAGGAGGATCTATTGATTAGCGGTACCGGCAAGTACCCCGGCTATAGCTTCTATCGGGTCGCCGGCAAGGCGATTGGCGGTAAGGATAAAGGGCAGGCTGAGAACGAGGCCAAGCCCGTGGATGTGCGGCAATTGCTACCCTAGCGGAGGAGACGGACCATGATCCAAGCATTTTATCTGGCGGCTGCGGTCGCGGTGCTTGCCACCGTGATGGTCGTTACCCGGCTCAATGCGGTTCATGCCTTGTTGTACTTGGTGGTTTCGCTACTGGCGGTGGCACTGATTTTTTTTATCCTGGGTGCGCCATTCGCCGCCGCTCTGGAGGTCATCATCTATGCCGGGGCGATCATGGTGCTTTTCGTTTTTGTGGTGATGATGCTCAATCTCGGCGAACAGGCGGTGGCCATAGAGCGAGGCTGGCTGACGCCGACTATCTGGATCGGCCCGGCCTTATTGAGCGCGGTGCTGCTCGCAGAGCTGCTCTATGTCATCGGTTTTGGTATACGGGCGGGCACAGAGCTTGAAGCCATAGAGGCCAAGCAGGTTGGCGTCGCACTGTTCGGTCCATACCTGCTTGCCGTAGAGCTTGCATCCATGTTGCTGCTGGCCGGTGTGGTGGGAGCCTGGCAGTTGGGCCGGCAGACGCCATCCGACGAACCAGAGGAGGGGACCGACCGTGAACGCGATGCTTGACCATACTTTGCTGACTGCCGTGCTGCTCTTCGTATTGGGGCTGCTCGGTGTGTTGATGCGCCGAAATCTGATCTTTATCCTAATGTCCCTGGAGATCATGCTCAATGCCGCGGGGCTCGCCTTCGTCGCGGCCGGTGCCCGGTGGGCACAGGCCGACGGGCAGATCATGTTTATCCTGATTATCTCCTTGACGGCAGCGGAGGTGGCCATTGCGCTGGCGTTGGTATTGCAGATTTATCGACGTTTCCACACGCTGGATGCCGATGCGGTGAGCCGGATGCGAGGTTGAAATGATCGAGTGGCTGTGGTTGGTTCCCGCCCTGCCGTTTGCTGGCTTTATCAGCCTATTTGTCACCGGCGGCCGATTACCCGCGCCCGCGATTGCCACGATCGGTGCCGGCAGCGTTGGGCTCGCCGCTTTGGTTTCCGCAGCCGTCGCCCATGATTTTCTTGCTGTGACGCCCTCGGGCGATGTCTTTCGTCAAGTGCTTTGGCAATGGATGACGGTGGACGGATTCACGCCGTCACTCACCTTGTACCTGGATCGTCTCTCCCTGGTAATGATGCTCGTGGTCACCGGCGTCGGTTTTCTTATCCATCTGTATTCCACCGAGTTCATGGCGGGAGACGAGGGTTACAACCGCTTCTTTGCCAACATGAACCTATTTATAGGCTTTATGCTCCTTCTCGTGCTCGCGGGGGATTTGCTGGTCCTGTTCGTCGGCTGGGAAGGTGTGGGCCTGTGCAGCTATCTGTTGATCGGTCATTGGTTCGGGGATGCCGCCAATGGCCTCGCGGCGCGTAAGGCATTTTTAGTTACCCGCATTGGCGATGCGGCGTTTTTAGTCGGCCTGCTGGTATTATTCACGCAGCTCGGCACCACCGACATTGCATTGCTCCTGGCCAGTGCGGCCGAGCACTGGCCCCCGGGCTCGACGCTCGCGGTGGCGAGCGCAGCCTTGTTGTTGGGAGGAGCGGTCGGTAAATCAGCACAATTGCCGCTTCAGACCTGGTTGCCGGATGCGATGGCGGGCCCTACGCCGGTGAGCGCTCTGATTCATGCCGCGACGATGGTGACGGCGGGCGTGTATCTCATCGCACGCATGCATCCGCTGTATGAGCTGGCACCGTCCGTGCAGCTCGTGGTGGCTGTGTTGGGCGCGCTCACCCTGCTCCTCGCAGCCGTTGCGGCGCTGAGCCAGGTCGACATCAAGCGCATCCTCGCCTACTCAACCATGAGTCAGATCGGGTATATGTTCCTGGCGCTGGGAATCGGAGCGTGGCCGGCGGCTATTTTTCATTTTGTGACACACGCTTTCTTCAAGGCATTGTTGTTTCTCGCCGCCGGGGCGGTCACGCTGAGCCTGCACCACGAGCACAATATTTTTCACATGGGAGGACTGCGCCGCGAGCGGCCGCTGGCGTTCTGGGCGTTTATGATCGGCAGCGCCGCGCTGGCCGCGCTGCCTTGGATAACGGCCGGATATTACAGCAAGGGACTGATTTTAGAGTACGCCTGGAACGAGAGCGCGGCCAAGCCATGGCTATGGGGGGCGGGAGCGCTTGGGGCGTTCCTGACGGCAGTGTATATTTTCCGGGCGGTGTTCATCGTATTTTTTGGCGAGACGCGGACCCGACCTACTGTTACGAACGGGCTGCGGATGGGTGTGCCGCTGGTGGTACTGATGGGACTTTCGATCTGCGGCGGGTGGCTTAACGTTCCGACAATACTCGATCCCTCGTTCAGCCAAGACACCACCCTGGGTTTCCAGCTAAGCAGTGCAGCTTTCGCGGTAGAGGTTTTCACCACGGGGCTGGCATTGCTCGGTGTCTATGTGGCCTATGTGCTGTTCTTGCGTCATCCGGATTTGCTCGTGCGGTGGCAACTCGTGCCCGGCGCCGAAAGATTATACCAATTCAGCTTAGGCGGTCTCGGTTTCGATCGGTTGTATAACTTGCTATTGGTATCCCCATTTTTATGGTTCGTACGAGCGAATCGAGACGACATCATCGATGCGGCTTATAACCTCGTGACGGCAGGTGCTGGCCTGGGACACCGTTTTTTGCGTCATACGCAGACCGGCAAAATGCGTTGGTACGCGGTAGGCATCGCTTCCGGGACAATCGTGATGTTGAGTGTGGTGGTTTGGAAGTGATGGGTGAGGAATAGCCGTTAACAAAGGGTAACAAGCGGTTTTCAATCCGAGCGAGAAGCGGATAACTATGGTCTTAGTCAGTTTAATTGTTGTATTGCTGGTTGGCGGCCTGTTGGCCTGGGTGGCTGAACGCTTCGGCAGCGTCGCACCGCGTTGGGTGGCGGTGGTTGCGTTTGCCGTGGACCTGGTTTGGCTTATAGGCTTGTGGGTTGAGGCGCCCGGCAGGCTAGGCCTAGGGCCGGAAGCGGCCTGGTTTGCGCAAGTCCGACTCGAGTGGATTCCTCAGTGGGGCGTCAGCTTTCATCTAGCCATGGATGGCTTAAGTCTGCTGATGAGTCTGCTAACGCTATTTCTCGGACTCATGGCGGTATTTGCCTCGTGGACAGAAATTACCAAGCGCACCGGTTTTTTTCACTTCAATCTCCTCTGGATACTGGCGGGTGTGCTGGGGGTTTTCATGGCGTTCGACCTGTTTCTATTCTTCGTATTTTGGGAAGTAATGCTGGTGCCCATGGTTTTGCTCATCGCCATATGGGGCCATTCCGGCCGGACGCCCGCAGCGATCAAGTTTTTCATCTTTACCCAGGGCAGCGGGCTGCTGATGCTGATCGGTATCTTGGTGCTCGTACTGTTTCATCATGCCCACACGGGACAGCTGACTTTCGACTATTTTGCGCTGCGCAACGCGACGCTCGCGCCCGAGGTCGCATTCTGGGTGATGCTTGGGTTTTTCACCGCATTTGCCGTGAAGCTACCGGTGGTTCCATTTCATCCTTGGTTGCCCGATGCGCATACCGAAGCACCGACCGGCGGCAGCGTGATTCTCGCCGGAGTGTTGCTCAAGACGGGCGCCTACGGACTGATCCGCTTCGTGGTAGCACTATTTCCCCAATCGGCGGCGGAATTCGCCCCAGTTGCTATGACGCTCGGGATACTGGGTATTGTGTATGGGGCGGTACTCGCCTTCGCGCAATCGGATCTCAAACGGTTGATAGCCTATTCCAGCGTCAGCCACATGGGCTTCATCCTGGTGGGTGTGTTCGCAATGAACACCTGGGCGTTGCAGGGCGCAGTCATGCAGATGATCGCTCACGGCATCACCACGGGTGCCTTGTTCATGCTGGCGGGGAGCCTGCAGGAGCGTCTACACACGCGCGAGATGGGACGCATGGGGGGACTCTGGAACGAAATGCCTCGCATCGGCGCCATCGGCTTTGTGTTTGCGATTGCCTCACTGGGTTTGCCCGGCTTTGGGACCTTTGTCGCTGAGTTCCTCGTATTGATGGGTACTTATGTGGTCAGCCCGACGCTCGCCGTCGTGGCGGTGCTCGGGCCTGTCGCCGCCGTCCTCTATGCTTTGGCACTGTTACAGAAAACCTTCCACGGTCCTTCGCATGGCGGGATTGAGGTATCCGATTATACCGTACAAGAAACGGTCATGATGACGGTCATGATTGGAATCATCGTTGGGTTGGGACTCTACCCGCAGCCGGTGTTTGAGCTGGCGGCTCCCGCGTTGCGCATGCTGACCGAATCATCCGTAGCCCATAGCGCGCTTATAGGGAGCCTGTCATGAGCCTTTCCGAACTGATCGCACTGCTACCGCTGATCATCACCGGCGGCGTGACGGTAGCGCTAGTGCTCGTTATCGCTATAGCACGCCATCATGGATTGAGCCTGGCGTTGACCATCAGCGGCTTAGTCGTACAACTTGCTTCGCTGCCGCTCGTTGCGCATCACGTTCCGATAGCGATCACACCACTGCTCGAAGTCGACAAGCTGGCCGTGTTCTACATGGGGCTCGTCACGCTCGCCGCAATCGTGACGGCGCTGCTAATCTACGGCTATGTCACTCCCCGCGATGGACCCCGGGAGGAACTCTATCTGTTGTTGGTCATCGCGCTCTTGGGTGCGCTCGTGCTGGTTTCGAGCCGTCATTTGGCAGCTTTCTTTTTGGGGCTCGAGTTGGTCAGCGTTCCGCTCTTTGCCATGCTAGCGTACCCGAGGTGGAACCCACAGCCGCTCGAGGCGAGCATCAAGTACTTGATCTTGTCTTCCATGTCGAGCGCTTTAATTTTATTCGGCATGGCGCTGATTTATCTCAAGCTCGGGGTTCTGGGGTTTGCGGCGATCGGGGAGCGATTGAGTGGACCGGAACAAGTGATGACGGGATATCTTCTCGGCGGGACGGCGCTGCTCATCGCGGGGGTTGGCTTCAAACTCTCCTTGGTGCCCTTTCACATGTGGACGCCCGATGTCTATCAGGGAGCGCCAGCCCCAGTGGTTGGATTTCTGGCTACCGCATCCAAGGGGGCGGTGCTGGTACTGCTGATGCGTTACTTTTTTGAAAGCGGAGCTTACGCTGTTCCCTCGGTCATTATCCTGCTGGAGCTGCTCGCGGGTGGTTCCATGATTGTGGGTAATCTACTTGCCTTGTTACAAGATAATATTAAGCGCATCCTGGCCTATTCGTCCATCGCACATTTTGGCTATCTGCTGGTGGCCTTCCTCGCTGCCGGTGAGCTTGGGATCGAGGCGGTAGGTGTCTACCTCGTAGCCTATTTCGTTATGACCTTAGGCGCGTTCGGCGTGCTGACGGTCTGTTCCACTGGTGCGGCGCGTGAGGCCGACAAGTTGGCGGATTACAGCGGCTTGGCTTGGCCACCCCTGGCTCTCCGGTATCTTTGCCGCGATGGTGCTTTCGCTGGCCGGGATTCCGTTGACCGCCGGATTTATGGCCAAGTTCTATGTTTTCGCGGCAGGGGTGGATAGCGCACTGTGGATACTGCTTGGCCTTTTGGTGGCTACCAGTATTCTGGCCTTGTTCTATTATCTGCGTATTATCGTAGTGTTGTTCGCTGCCCCTAGCGAAGCCCCATTGCCAACTGCAGGTGGCGCGATACCACGCATCAGCGCCGCCGTGCTAACCGCACTGACAGCCGTACTTATTGGGTTAGGGGTTTACCCGGCCGCTCTTGTCGAGATGATACGCAATGCAACTTCGAGTCTATTGTGAGTCAGTTGAATCAGCAATCGGTTGATACCGTGGGTTTCCTAGATTTGGGGAGGTCGTGGTGGGTAGAAAGGTGGATATAGATAGCTGACTTGCTGGTTTTTTGACTCCTCGTCTAGGAAACGTCCCAATGCTTGTCAAGAGGGGAAATTCAGAATAATTGGCTTTTTCTCACTCTGTCCCCAGGCGATGAGTAAGTCAACAAAGCCACGTAACGCCGATCACGTTCGCCGCAGAAATGCACCTAACCCCAGTAACGAAGTGATCGAAGAGCGTTTAAAGTTGCTGCTGAGCCCGGCCATTTTAGGCCAACAGGGCTACGCTCGGCTGTTAGGTTTACGTGATCGTATCCTCAGCTTTCCCGTCATGGTTGCCGCGGTGCTCACCTTGCTGTGGCGTCAGGTTCCCAGTGTGTGTGAACTCACGCGAGTGTTGGCCCGCGAAGATTGCCTTTGGGCTCCCAAACTCAAGGTCTCCCAGCAGGCCTTGAGCCAACGCTTTCTGAGCTTTCCCGCCCACTTGTTTGAACAGGTGCTCAAGACGTTGCTTCCCCGGCTTAGACAACGCTGGGCTCAGCGCCAACGTCCCTTACCCGAGTCGGTGGCTCATGCCCGCGAGCACTTTACGCGAGTCTTGGTTGCCGATGGTTCCACCTTGGAGGCCCTCTTTCGCAAGCTTAAAGCCTTACAAGAGCTTGACCCAGGCACGCTGGCGGGCAAGATGTGTACCGTCATCGATTTGGCCTCCCGCCTGCCGGAATACATTTGGTTTAACGAAGCCCCGCAGGCCCACGATACGCAGTTTCTCGATCGCATCCTCAGCGTGACCCGAACCGGCACTCTGTGGATCTTTGACCGCGGCTTCTATGACTTTAGTTTCTTTGAGCACCTCATCGACCGCCAAGGGGCTTGGCTAACCCGCACTAAATCCAATCTGGTCTATAGCGTCACCCAAGTCATCGTAGCGAACGATTTTGTACGTGATCGAGTGGTGTCGATTCACGGTTGTCGTCATCCCCTGCGCTTGGTGGAAGTCCGTTTTGGACATCGCTGGTATAGCTACTTGACCAGTGTCATCGATCCGACTGTCATGCCAGCTCATATTGTGGCCGATCTGTATCGGCGCCGGTGGCGAATTGAAGAAGCATTTTTTATCGTCAAACGCGTCCTTCACCTCGCTTACCTTTGGACCGGCTCGATCAACGGCGTGCTGCTACAAGTGTGGAGCACTTGGTTGTTTTTCGCCGTATTGGTGGACCTGGGCGACGCAGTCGCCGACGAACTCGGGGTCCCCTTTGACCGGATCTCTTTGGAGATGCTCGTGCGCGGGCTCTATCATTTCTCTGTGGCTTATCAGAAGGGGCTCGCCCAGGAACCGGTCAAGTATTTCTCCGCTTCTGAAAATAAGGACTTGGGTATCGTCAAGCGCCAACGTAAAAAATCCTCGCCTTCGGCTTTTCTATCCCCTCCGCGGGACTTGACTTCTCTCTTAACTACTTAACTTGTGAGGAATGGTCCCAATGATTCTACTGGGTAATGGGAAGGTTTGTTATCATGGGGCGATTGCCAGCGCAACCACACCAACACCATTTCTCAGTCTATCCCTCGATGGATGAGGCGTGCCGGGTCGAGTAGTTCAGCCAACTGCTGCTCAGTTAAACCACTCAATTCAAGCGCAACCTCTTTGATACTGCGTCCTTCTGCCTCCGCCTTTTTAGCTATTTCGGCTGAACGTTCATAACCGACAACAGGATTAAGCGCCGTGACGAAGATGGGGTTACGCTCCAAGCTCGATGCGATTGATTCTATATTGATGCTAAGACCGGCTACTGCCTTGTCCGCTAAAAGACGCATGGCATTGGCAAGTAGACATTGTGAGCGCAGTAGATCGTAGGCGATCAATGGCAGCATGGTATTGAGCTGAAAATTCCCGCTCTGGCCCGCAATTGTGAGGGTTGTGTCGATCCCAATCACTTCGGCGCAAACCATGAGGGTAGCCTCCGAAATAACGGGATTGATCTTTGTAGGCATGATGCTTGACCCGGGCTGAAGCGGGGGCAGATTAATCTCGGCTAATCCCGCTGAAGGTCCTGAATTCATCCACCGGAGATCATTGGAAATCTTCATCAGGCTGATCGCTAAGGTCTTCAGTTGACCGCTGAGCTCTACGGTCGTATCCATGGTCGACTGGGCTTCGAAGTGATTTTCCGCCTCTTCAAACGGGATGTACGTGCGCTCGGCCAATAGGGTGGCGACTCGATTTCCAAATTCCGGGTGGGAGTTGATGCCGGTGCCAACGGCTGTTCCTCCGATGGCAAGTTGGTGCATCCGTTCAAGGGTTGTACGAATGCGTGCATGGCATTTAGTCAACTGAGTTATCCAACCGCTCATTTCCTGGCCAATACTGATGGGCATGGCATCCATCAAATGGGTGCGCCCCGTCTTGATTACGGCACCGACTTCATCCGCTTTGGCTTTAATGGTTTTTTCCAGATATTGGATTGTCGGCAGCAGACTTTTAGTTGTCTCCAGGCAATTCGAAATATGAATCGCTGTCGGGAAGACGTCGTTGGAGGATTGTCCCAAGTTGACATGATCGTTTGGATGTACCTTCGTGCCGAGACGGCGAGCCGCCAAATTGGCAATGACTTCGTTGGCATTCATATTGGTGCTGGTGCCCGAACCGGTCTGAAAGACGTCAACCGGAAACTCGCGATCGTGTAATCCCTTCGCCACGTCGTTGGCTGCCTGCTCAATAGCATTAGCCAGCTTAATTTCTAGCAATCCTAACTCGGCATTGACACATGCCGCGGCAGCCTTAACAAACCCTAACGCCTGAATAAAACGGCGTGGAAACCGCAGTCCACTGATAGGAAAGTTTTCTATCGCCCGTTGGGTTTGGGCTCCATAGAGGGCATCTATTGGAATCTTAATTTCGCCCAGCGTGTCTTTTTCAGTTCGGTAATCTGCCATTCATCTAGTTGCTTAGTCACCCGTTCTTTAATCCATCGCAAAGCAACTAGCTAGTTTATCCAGCCAGCACAATTTTGCTCATGGATGATAAAACTAATGAAAGTCTCCGACATTTTTTTAACACTAGTGTTTTCTATTGAAGATGTTTTTACGCGATTGTGAGCTAAGTCGCTCCATAATTTTGAAGTAGTCCGCAACAACCATGCCACGGCCAAAATACCGTTCGCTCCAAGAGTAAAGTCGATCTGTGGCGCTCAAAGGAATTTTTGCCTTTCTCGCGATGAATGGTTGCGTGGTGCCAATGAACAGGTTGGATTTTTGGTTGCGTTCCAATGAATGCGCATTCATTGCGGGACTAACGAACCATGGAGGATATCGAAGGAATATCGGTGGGCCACCGACGGAATTACGATTTATGGCAAACAGATTTATCAAAAATTTCCCTAATTAATTGAATGGATGGAACTGGAATTGTAATTGTAATTGTAATTTTTACGAGCATTAATATTGAATAATGTAATTTTTACATTATTCAATTGAAAAATTTCAAACGAAGCGGTCATGAAAAGGGACTAATCACTATCCCGTAGCTCTAACTAGCATTTAATCGAAGATAAGCTTAAAGTTCGATCATCAGCTCGTCTGTATGGGAAATCCGCTTTGGTATCAAGACTCGACAATCTGGGTAGTTTATCGATGTCTCAGGTGTTGCCTGTCAGAGCGTGCACCGACATTAACAACGGGAGCATTGACAATTTTACAAAGGATTTAGAAACTCGGAAAACTTTAGAAGCTAAGCGTCAATTCTTTTCTGGATATTACCAATTACTCCGTCTCTGATAGGCGATGACGATTACGACATTTTTTATTACCGCAACATTTACTTGGATTACGCTACCCGAAGGAACTCTAGGGTCTTTGTACACGAATCTAATCAGAAAGGGCTTAATATAATCGCCAGCATGGTGATCGATTATCTCTCTAACTAAGCTCCTTGGCATCAAGCCTACTAAACTGTTACTGGCTCATCCATTTCGCTAATCGAAGCCTCCGCATTCGAAACGCTTTCGACTAAAAATTTTCTGAGATTTCCATCATTTTTACCGAGTAGAAATGTGCCCTTTGTTGTTGCGGTCAGACGGTGTGCGCCGGCAATTGGCGCCGATTCTTTGCGCATCAATCCGACATTGCTCACAAAAATCCGTAGGTTGCCAAGGTGATGATATAGATCAGGATTTTCATCGCGATTGCGCGGTGACGGCCGTATTACGACAAACAGGAATGAAGCGGTGATCAGGCAGACAATGGTTGACCAGTCATTGATTTCCATGGCAGGGGATTTCCTCGAAAATAGATCTCACAAGCTTAATCTTTTTAGAGCAAAACTAATGCCGAAATTATCAGAATCAATAAAAGCCTAACGGTACGTTTATTACACGAGCTGATCCGAGTCGATTAGGGATTCTGAAATAAAGAGGTCGATCTCTGGCAATCTAGAGTTCCTGGAGTTTGTAGGCCTCTTTGCAATAAAAATAAGCTTGTTACACGCTATTGTTTTTAAGCAATTGCCCTTAGTTGATTCTCCTTATATTTGGAAACGACATCGAAGACTCATACAAAGCGTCTTGCCGACTTTTATAGGCACGGAGTTCGCATAGCGTTAACCATTGTCAATATTATCTTTAGACTAAGAAACTACAGTGGGTGTATTGACATGCTTCGACAGTGGATTGCGGCCATCCATGCTCTTACAAAATTAACACGCCCAGTAATCAAAACACTTGTTGACGTTATGGCGCGGAGAGAAGGGGTGTATTGCTTGCAAAATCAAAATACTCAAGAAGTCTTTTCAAACTACTAAGGAGAACGAGATGAGTGCGGCAAGCCACGAATTTCACGAGACAGACAATGACCTGCGGCTCCAAACACGAGAACTTCATCGTGCTCTGATCTCGTTGCAAGAGGAGTTGGAAGCGATCGATTGGTACCGGCAGCGTGCCGATGCCTGCCAAGATGATGAATTGCGTGAGATTCTGTTACACAATATGAGTGAGGAAATAGAGCATGCGACTATGGTGCTGGAGTGGTTACGGCGTCATGATAAGAATTTTGATGCTCAACTGCGAAGTTATCTTTTCACTGACGACCTAATCACCGAGGTGGAAGCAGCGGAAACCAAGAGCTCGGAGCATAACGTCAACGGGGAAGAAGTTGAGGAGAACAACCCCGATCGAGAAGGCGGCACGATCGCAGAACTAGATATTCCGATTCTGACCGTGGGAAGCCTCAAGGAGAATCGATCATGAATTATCTCAATCGAATGATGACCCCGTTACCGCCGGCGTTATGGGTACGGATCGATGACACGGCCGTCCAAGCAGTAAGAAAGGTACTGACGGGACGGCGGTTTTTAGATCTGGATGGTCCATATGGGGTGGGGTTAACCTCGGTTGAAGTGGGTGCTGATGCGTTTTGCCGTGAGCCGGCTGAAGGTGAAGCGAGTGCGGTGTTGAGTCGCGCCAAATCCGTGCCCATGATCCGCAAGAGTTTCCTGCTTAGCATTCGTCAAGTTGAAGCGTATCTGACCATGGGCCATCCTTTCGAAGATAGCGCGATCGAGGAGGCTGCTTTCGCCGTCGCTAGGCGGGAGGAAGAATTTATTTATTACGGACAACCGAGTTTTGATATGGAAGGTCTGCTGACCGCCAAAAACCGCCATCAAATCGAAGGTGGAAACTGGAACCAAGTTGAACAAGCACTTAACGACGTGCTTCAAGCCGTCACAATGCTGGACGATAATGGATTCCATGGCCCTTATGCTCTAATACTTTCATCGTCCCTATATAATAATCTTTTCCGTCGCTATGAGGGGACGGACATGCTGCAACTTGATCATTTGAAACGCCTGTGCCAGCGGGGCGTTTTCAAAGCCCCTATCGAGGGGGCCGTACTGATTGATGATCGGGTTGGCAAGCTTGTGTTGGGGCAGGATTTGATGGCAGGCTATTCCGCGAATGATGGTATTCACTATCACCTATTCTTAAGCGAGAGCATCGTGCCTTATCTTGATGAACCGAGGGCAATTTGCACGTTCGGTCAAGCTTCATCGGTTTAGAGTTTTATTGCTATCAAGGGCCGTTGTCCCCGTTGCTTAAGAAACGGGGCACTAATCTCGCGTAAACCTGTTAACGTACCTATTTTTAAGTAAAGGACATTGAAGAGGTCTACTATGATGAATACCGCAGCCGATATACTCATTGAAACTGTTCATGATTGGGGAGTCGAAGTGATTTTTGGGCTACCCGGCGATGGCATCAATGGGATTATAGAGTCACTTCGCACTCATCAGGACACGATCCGTTTCGTGCAAGTGCGGCACGAAGAGGCTGCTGCTTTTATGGCTTGTGGCTATGCCAAGCTGACCGGCCGGCTCGGATGTTGTCTTGCGACCTCGGGCCCGGGAGGCATTCATCTGCTGAATGGCCTGTATGACGCCAAGCTCGATGGCGCACCGGTACTCGCCATCACCGGACTGCAGTTTCATGATCTCATACATACCCATACTCAACAGGATGTCGAGCTGGATAAATTGTTCATGGATGTTGCGGTCTATAACAGTCGGGTAATGAGTGCCGCACACGTACAAAATGTCGCGGAGTTAGCGTGCCGTACGGCCTTAGCGCGGCGGGGGGTTGCGCATATTACCTTTCCTGTTGACCTACAGGAAGATGCCCACAAAAAAAACTAATCGCTCTAAACGCAACATCGCGGATCACACCTCCAGTGTTTATGCGCGTGGCGCTGGGCTACCTGCGAGCACGGATTTGGAGGCAGCCGCCGATGTGCTTAATGAAGGCCGTAAAATTGTAATTATGGCAGGGCGGGGCGCGATCGGTGCCGGCGAAGTGCTAGAGCAAATGGCCGAAATCCTCGGCGCGGTCATCGTCAAGCCTCTGTTGGGTAAGGCCGCTGTGCCCGATGATAGCCCCTACACCACAGGTTCGGTTGGATTGCTGGGCACAAAGCCTTCTCAGGAGGCGCTTGAAGAGTGCGACACGCTACTCATTGTCGGCAGCAGTTTTCCATATATCGAGTTCTATCCTAAACCTGATCAGGCGCGCTGTGTGCAAATCGATATCGACCCGGAACGTATTGGGCTACGTTATCCGGTAGAGATAGGGCTGATCGGTGATGGTAGACGCACACTCCAAGTATTACTGCCGGCGCTTAGCCGCAAGCAGGACCGGAGTTTCCTCGGGAAAGCTCAGTCGGGAATGAACGACTGGCGGATGCTCCTGGAGACGCGGAGCAGTGTAAGCGACAAACCGATGAAACCCCAAGTGGTGGCCTGGGAGCTGGGCAAACGTCTGCAGGAGGATGCGGTTTTTACCTGTGACTCCGGCACCATTGCCACTTGGTATGCCCGCCATATTCCCGTCAAGAAAGGTCAGTTGTGCACCTTGTCGGGTAATCTCGCCACCATGGCCAACGGATTTCCGTATGCCATCGCCGCACAGGTTGCCTGGCCGCAACGTCAATGCGTAGCGTTTGTCGGCGATGGTGGCTTCACTATGTTGATGGGAGAATTCGCTACCTGCGTAAAATATAACCTGCCTGTTAAGATTATCGTCATCAAAAATAACTCGCTCGGGCAGATCAAGTGGGAACAGATGGTCTTTCTCGGCAATCCAGAGTTTGGTTGCGAGTTGCAACCGATCGACTTCGCGGCGTTTGCTCGTGCGTGCGGAGCCCGGGGGTATACGATTGAGGAACCCGCGGAGTGCGGTGCGATTCTGGACGAGGCTTTAAACCAGGCGGGACCTGTGCTAGTTGAAGCGGTGGTTGATCCACATGAGCCGCCTATGCCACCCAAAGCGACACTGGAACAGACCAAAAAGCTCGCGCAGTCCCTGCTCAAGGGTTCGCCAAATCGTGACAAGATTGCGCTTACCGTACTGGCGGACAAGGTGCGTGAACTAATATGAGAGTGGTATTTTGTTACGAAAAGACATTATCGATCATGGCCATTGGAAATAATAAGTAATGACAAGTGGCCTGATTTTAACCGGTATAGCCTATAAGCATGGATAACGCGGGGCCAGAGGGTCGAAGTTCAAGCTTAAAACTTTTTCTATTTTTCGCGCATGATTGGCCCAGCCTTCTGTAGGCGTTAATTAAAACCGGGAATCGCAATTATTGTTCAAGGCAAAGTTTCTTCCGATAACCTGATACCTATTTCGGCCGAGAACTACCAGCGATATTAACCTCCGCTAAATATTCCTGTGCTGGAAGAATGGTCGTGCTAACCGTCCCCTTGCCTGTGTCTCCCGAGGAATCTAACCGATCGAAATTTGAGGAGCTGGAATATGGCCACTAGATCCAACCAAAACAGAATGGCAATGGAGATCGAATACAATCACCAAACTAGGTGGAATGAAGGCATGCCAGCCGCTACCGACAATTGCGGATCGATTGAGTTCGAAATCCCCATAAGTGAGGCTAAATTAAAACACTTTTCGGCAGGAGATATCATCTATCGACAACGGGGTTCATCCGATACCCTGTATGCCATTGAATGGGGGTTGGTCAAGCTTCTCTGCTATCTCCCGAATGGCAGAGCACGAATAGTCAGATTGCATGGCCAAGGCGATTGGGTTGGTTTGGAGGCATTGTTACGCCAACCGTATGAGCAAACCGCGATCGCTGTCTATGATGTGGGAGCGTACTGCACGCCAACGGCTAAACTCCATCTTTTGGAGCAAGGCAGTCCCCAGCTTTACTATCGGGTTATGGAAAAATTGCATGGACATCTCCGAGAAGCGGACCTTTGGATCTCTGAGTTTTCCACAGGTCCGATCAAATCCCGCGTGGCGCGCCTGATTAATTTCCTCTCAAGGCTCCAATATGGAAATTCATCGGTCAATGTCAAGTTGTTAACCTGCGATGAAATGGCAACGGTGCTGGGCGTGACACCAGAAAGTGTTAGCCGGTTCCTTGCGGAGTTTAAGCGCAAAGGTATTTTGCGTTCATTAAGCAAGCCATCGTCCGAGGTGTACGAGTGTAACGTGAAGGAATTGGAGCTAGCCGCTCAAGAGTGAGCCTCGAAATTAGGGTCTAACGATCCTTGGGTAGGGGTAATTTTATGATTGCATTTCTGATCGTGATGTACGGGTGTCCGGCTAATCGTGATGGCTAATGCAGCTCACGCAAGTGGCTGTGTAATGCATGGGCAATACGTTCTGCTCTGTTGTCCCCCTGGCCCTGTTCGGCAAGCTGATGTGGCGTAAAACCCTCACTGTCAGCCGTCACAACGTGATCACTGGCCTGGGGGCATTGCGTCGTCGCTCACCGACCTACCGGGATCACGGGAGAAAACGTCGAGAAGATGCTAATACCCGGGCTAAACGGTCGTACTTGCCATTGTGCGAGCGCTGACCCTCAGGAAACCAGATGAGGCCGCGGTCGCGCGAAAGCACGGTGGCGGCCAGTGCCAGGCTGGTTCGCACTCCATGCTGCGGATCAATCGGGATCACCTGGACAGCGCGGCTGACGAATCTCGTCTATTGGGTGGGTATGGACTATCGACAGCGGTAGCCGGATGATTCCACGTTCATGTTTTTATTGGGTTCAAACCTACGTTAGGTTACGCCGTTTCGCCTAACAGCTTTTGAAAGATTTACTGAGGAGAGTTTTTCTGTGGCTTTCCCAAGAAGTCTTCAAGCCGTCAATTTGGAAGACTGAGCTCTGGCCGCTATTGCTGCCTCTTCTCTTGTGTAGAATCGCCGATGATAAATAAAACCGGAGATGATCGATGTTTTAATTGCATCCACGCATCCCGAAGGAGACCGATGAACGACTACACTGGATGGAAGTCCTTCTAACACATGTATTGGGGCCGGTCTTCCGTCAGAAAAACGTGACCGATAAATGGTGCCTGTAGCTGTATCGAGGAAACCCGGAACAAAACCACTTTGATGATTACCTTGGCTTATTCCACCCGTACCATGGAACTGAATATTTTCCTTTAAAAGACTAACGTTTCCATAGCAGTGCTTTTGTTTAACATTGTTCATTTGCTCCTACCTGCATTGCTTGATTGCCTGCTGGTTATCATCACCATAATCGTAGAAACGCATCATCAACTCATTGCTTATGTTTGAGGGGTGCAGGCTTTGTGAAGATGGTGAGCCATAATTCGTTATTTTGCATCTCAATTTGCTTTCCTGGGAGTATGCGGAAAGGTAGATTGCGCATCTGATATTCCAATATTGCCGAATAACGACAACCATTTCATGATATCTTCACGCGTTAGCATTCCTTCGATGCGATTATCGACCACTACCGGTAACTGATTGACATTGTGGGTTGCCAGCATGGATAGCGCATTAAACAGATCGTCACCAGGCTTAAGGATAACCATGCGGTTGCGCGGTGTCATGATTTCGTTTATCCGAGTCGTGGTTCGTGACGCCTTGTCTACGCGGCGGGCATCATGCAAACATACGACCCCGTTAATCTCCCGCCGTCTACTACTGGAAAAGCGCGTTGATCGCCTCCTAGCAAGTAATCATCGATGAATTCAGCAACCGATAGCTCCGAATCGACGGTTTGAACGGGGGTTCGCATCACCCGTGAGACGGGTACATCATTCCAGTGCTTCGCGCACCAGCAGTTGCCGGTAGCTAATAATGGCCGCATGGTTGAGAAACCAGCCGATAAATGCAACCCATAGTCCATTGATGAAACCGGTGCCAAAAACGGGAACGGAGAGCCCGATCATCATCGCGAATCCGGAGAACATCAACATCCAGGCGAATACTTGACCGGCTTGG
Source organism: uncultured Planctomycetaceae bacterium (assembly GCA_963803365.1). GTDB lineage: Bacteria > Planctomycetota > Planctomycetia > Pirellulales > Pirellulaceae > JANMEB01. The sequence continues at coordinate 7,152 of CAWDMH010000009.1, read as the reverse complement.
GAAGCGTGTTTTGTTGCCCGCTGCAAATCGCCTGTGAGTCCCCAGATCACTGCACGTAATATGCGGCCGCCGTCAAGCGGAAATCCGGGCACGAGATTAAACACGCCGAGAATGATGTTGACGTTGCCAAGCCATACGAGCAGAGTCGCAGCCGGGCTGAGTCTCTCAAACACCTGCGCAATCCGTTCCGGATCCATCGGGATGGACCCGCTGATCAGCGTGGCGATACTCAGGCAGATGAAGCCCAGTACGATACTGGTAATGGGGCCCACGATTGCCATGGAAAATTCCGCTTTCCAACCCTGGGGCTCGGTTCGCATCTGCGCCATGCCACCGAAGATAAAGAGCACGATTCGAGGAACTTCGATGCCTTGGGCCCGACCGACCAATGCGTGGGATAACTCATGAGCTAGGACCGATCCGAAGAATAAAACAGCCGCGAGCAATGAAGTCCCCCATACGAGACTTGGAGGCCATTGTGGATGCCATATGGGGAATGCTCCGGTTGCCAGTGCCAATGTGATCAGTGCAAAGATGATCAACAGACTCCAGTCTACTGCTACCTCAACGCCGGCAATACGTCCCAATCTAAAACCTGATGTCGTCATGGGTTTAATACCTTTAGAAAATATTTCCAAGTTCGTGGATGTCCAATGCAGTGGTTAAGCAGCATATATACCATACCTGGTGACGAACTCGATTCTAAATGCGACTATCAAGAACTAGTTCCTTTGGCTGTTTACCCGTCTTACGACCCAGACTGGCATGAGCTGGCCAATGGCTCGAGCGAACTGCACTGCGTAATGCCGGGGAGATAGTCCGTGAGTTAGTCATTGGTGATGTGTGTGCGCGCGGTGTAATGGATCTAGCAAGCCTTCTAAGTTAATCATGGGCCTAGTCGCGTGACTATCCGTGTGATCGTCGGCCAACGTACGCCCTACTTAATGATTTAACGGGAGCTCATGATAAAAATTGGCAAAGAGAATGAGGTGTGGAGCGGAGCTTGTGTTTCTATGCCGAACCGCCCGGCAAGGTGCCGTTTGATTGATCCCTTGGGTGGCGGGTAAAAGGCTTTAAGTAGGGGGAATGCTAATTGTACTATTTATAGTGTGTCTCTTAATGTGTAATTCTTACAATGCTATTGCAATGTGAGGGTAACTTCGTATGAGCAAACGATCAGGCAAAACATAAAGAGTAATATCAGGATGATGGTTAAGTCGTCGCAAGAATTGCTTGTATTAATGACAAAAGAGATTATGGACGACGAGTAGGCCTGTTTCTTGGTAAATCATAATCTAGCCTAAGTATGTGCTGATGAATAGAATTTTAATAATACGTCTAATCCTATAGGTCAATAGCCGAGTGAGCTTATGTTGGATTTGGTACGCAATTGCCTGTCGTGGGCTTTAGTCCTACGCTAATGTGTTTCGGCTTCGTTCCCGAGTCAGACTGTCTGAGAAGGTGTGCCTTCGCCGCGTAGTCTCCACGGGGCAGCCGCATGTGTTGTGCGGCATGGGCGAAGTGGTGTCGTCCAGTTCAGCGTTGTGCTTTTAATGGATGTTCGGCGAAGAGCAAATCCTTCGCCTAACTAACGGCTTGATCAATCAACACCATTAAATAGCATTTAGATGGCATTTGCGTATCGTTTGAATATTGTGTTGTGAATGGATTTCAGCGTATTGAAATTTTTCAATACGAACAGCTAAGTGCTTAATCACATCCACATTGATGAAAAGATCGAGGATAACATAAGCAACTTTTTAAATAGATGGCGTTTATCTTGCTTGTGTCTTTAAGAATCATTATGCCCAATTACGCATTAGCATCGCTGAGTCGACGCAGTGTATTTTCTTTGGGAACTAGGGCCGAATTGAAGTTCGTTCCGTGCCTGCGCTGGATATCAATATCGGTGGGATTCAGTAAATGTAATACGGGTACCTATAAATAGTGCGGTTTGCCGCTCATAAGCCGTCTAGAAGTATCGTTATATAGACTTCAACTAGATCCAACAGTTATCCATATAGCTTGCATTAAAAGATAACGTTAGGTAAGGAAAAGAATCATGAAGACTTATACCCAAACAAGAGATGTGCTGGAGCATGTTCGTAATTACCACAAACTGTTGAGTGAGTTCTATCAGCATCTTGAGGACAAAGCAGAGAAGCAGCGGGTGAAGTTACTGCTCGACTACTTGAGTCGGCATGAGAAACATTTCGATGAATGTCTTGCGGTCTACAATGAAAATGCGTCCAAAATGGTGATGAATACTTGGTATCAGTATACACCGCAGATCGATCCTTCTGAACTGCTAGAAGAAGTGGCACTTACGCCGGAAATGTCGGTGGACGACGTGATTCGCGTCGCCTTGCGCCTTGATAACTACCTGATCGACCTCTATCAAATGATGGCCGAGAACGCGGAAATCCCAGAAGTGAGAGAGGTGTTTATGAATCTCCTGGGCATGGAACAACAAGAAAAGCGTGAGCAAGCGAAAAATGCTTTAAGCATCAAGGGAATATAGGCTTGCGTACTTATCAAGCGGAACCCTTGGCTACCTGGCAAAATAACTCTGAGGGGAGTAGTGGGCGACATCAAGCCTTCGACAGCCGGCTAAACTAATATGACAACCGATGCCATTGATCAGGAGCGCAATGGCAGCCATGTTTAGCCCCCAGATAAGATGTTGACGCTCGGCTGTAAGCATGACGTCGCCAGATGGGAGTGGCTTGGCCTCCAAGAGATCCAGCCGCAAGCGTTTCGACACGCCACTGAGCAACGGTTGGCCGCTTCCGAGGAAGATCGGGCAGACCACGAACTGATACTCGTCGATCAAACCGTGCTGGGTGAGCTGCGACACAATGGAGCCGCTGCCAAAGATGATCATAGCTTTGCCGGGCTGCCCTTTCATGGTCTCGATCTCGCGTGGGTCGATTTCGCGGAGCAGGCGGGAATTCCTCCAGGTCACGTCCTTCAGGGTTCTGGAGAAGACGAACTTCGTCATGCTGTTTAACGCGATCGCTACGGCACCGTGTTCCCGAGATCGTCGTCCGGGGATGGTGGGGGTCCGGAACCGTGCCGGAGGCGTCGACGACAGCGTGCCGCCATTTTTGGCAGCCGCCTCGTTCATGGCGTCGACCGCTTCGCGGCTGTCGCACGACAAGGCGAACATCACCTCGCTCGAGGTTGCCGGTGGGATCGGGCGGTCGGTGAAGGTGCGCCACTTCGCCTGCGTAAGCAGTATGACGTTGATCGCCTCGCTCCATACCATGCATGCGGCGGTATCGTCAGTCAATTGCGGGTTGTTGTCGAAGATCATTCGGGACAATTTTCGCTTCCTCCAGATGGTTGCATTGAGCGACCGCTTAATGTACTGCCTACTCTTAGACGAACAGACAGTCGTGATTTCGACAGGAGCGTGAATTTTTTTAGGTCGTTTGATGAGACACCTTCATGCCGGTTGATTTTCTGACCAAAACCCAGAGAGTGGGATACGGTCGCTTTGCTGACGAGCCCTCGCCAGAGGAGCTCGCGCGTTACTTCCATATTGACGACACCACCCGGGAACTGATCAGCAAGCGGCGCGGTGTCAACAACCGCCTCGGGATAGCGCTCCAGCTTGGAACGGTTCGGTTCCTTGGGACATCCCTGTCCAATCCAATCCGTGTCCCGGCGGATTGTCCATCCCAATCCTGGCTTCCAGAAAGTAGCATGGAACGAGAGTGACTAGACCGTAGATACCCGCGGTAATGAAGGTGATTTTCGCTAATTTCATTGAAGCCTCCGGTAATCGTGTTGAAGGCCGCACATGTTGGCCAGGTGCTAATGTTCCGCAACCGCTCCACTACCAAACGGCTTTCGGGCGAACCACACGGAGACCAGCAGCAACGCGAACAGCCATCCCGACAGCCAGAAAATATCGTTGACCGCGAGTAGTGACGATTGCTGCGTCACCATGTGATTGAGCTGGTCGAGCGTCTGACCGTTAGTCAATCCGGAGCGGCCGAGCAGGTCCATCGTCTGCGTCGCCTGCGGCGTGAACGGCGTGATGTTTTCCACCAGCTGGGTGTGGTGCAACGCCTCGCGCCGTTGCCAGAAAGTCGTCGCCAACGATGCGCCGAAACTCCCGGCGGTGATGCGGAAGAAATTGACCAGCCCCGATCCGAAGGCGAGCTTTTCCGGCCCAAACCACCCAATGTAATCGAGATGAGCGGCGCGAAGAACAGGGCGATGCCCACGCCTTGTAGCAATTGCGGCAAGGCCATCGTCCAGTAATCCGCGTCGGGCGTATAGCCGGCGCGCCAGAAGCTGGCGGCGGCAAAGACGACAAACGCCCCGCTCGCAAAGAGGCGTGGATCGACACGTCCCAGAAGCTTTCCGACCAGCGGGGAAAGCAGGAACGCCAACACCCCATTGGGCGCGACCGCCAGGCCCGCCCAGGTCGAGGTATAGCCCATCTGGGTCTGCAGCCAGAGCGGCAGCAGCACCACATTGCCAAAGAAGAGGCTATAACCCAGGCTAACGGCGATAGTGCCCGCACGAAAGTTGCTTCGCCCGAGCAATCGCAGGTCGACGATCGGATGGGCTTCGGTCCATTCCCAGATGACGAAGACCGCCAGCCCGACGAGCGCGATAACCGCCAGCGCCACGATGACCGGCGAGCCGAACCAATCCAGCTCATTGCCCTTGTCGAGCATGATCTGCAACGCCCCGACCCAGATAATGATCAGCCCGAGACCCACCGCATCGACCGGCACCTTCCTTATGGGCTCTCGCGCCCGGCGAGCAGCCGCCAGGTGAGCGTCGCGGCCACGAGTCCCACCGGGACATTGATGTAGAAGATCCACGGCCAGCCGATGGTATCGGTGATCCAGCCGCCGAGAATCGGGCCGAGCACCGGGGCGATCACGACGGTCATGCTCCAGATCGCCAGTGCCATACCCCGTTTGTGTTCCGGATAGCTCGACATCAGCAGCGTCTGCGATAGCGGCACCATGAGGCCGGAGACGCTGCCCTGCATCACACGCAGGGCCAGCAGGGTCTGGAAACTGGGTGCCGCACCGCACAGCCAAGATGCCAGAGTGAACAGCAACACTGCGGACACGAATACCCGCACCTGACCGAAACGCTGTGCAAGCCAGCCCGAGAGTAGCACCGAGATAGCGTTAGCCACGGCATAGGAGGTAATGACCCAGGTCGCCTGGGTCGGACTCACACCGAGATCGCCGGCAATCGATGGCAACGATACGTTGGCGATGGTGGTGTCGAGCACTTCCATGAAATTAGCCAATGCCAGCGCGATGGTGGCCAGGGCCAGCGCCGGTCCTTGGAGACAAGTTGGTTGAGTCTGAGTGCTCATACACTGGCCCCCTCTTATCTGAGGTCCCGAGATATGGCTGTGGAGTGTAGAGCAAGGTGAAACAGTTCCGGCTTGCATTCGCCCGCGAGCCTACCCGCAGCGACCGTTTGTAGGCCACTACGGGGCGAAGCGTTGCTTGCCACATTGGCCGCGATGATCCGGGCCACCAGTTCAGCGGCCGCCTGCCGTTGCTGGTCGAAGACATGCGTCTGATACTCCGGCGCTTGGTGTTCGCTCGGCACCTTCGCGTGCCTTCCCTATCATGCGTATCCACTTCGACATTCATCGATAGACCGATGCGCAACGGATGCGCCTCGAGCTCCGTTTTGGATAATGCGATGCGTACCGGCAGCCGCTGGACCACTTTGATCCAATTACCGGTCGCATTTTGGGCGGGCAGCAGGGCAAATGCGCTACCGGTGCCCGCGCCCAGACCCGTCACGGTCCCATGGAACTCGATATCGCCTCCATAAACATCGGCGTGCAGCGAGACCGGCTGGCCGAGCCGGATATTCTCGAGCTGCTTTTCCTTGAAGTTGGCGTTGACCCAAACCTGGTCCAGCGGAACAATCGCCATTAGCACCGATTCTGGATTCACGCGTTGCCCCAGCTGTACGCTGCGCTTGGCGACGTAGCCCGACACCGGCGCCAACAAGGTCGTACGTTGATAAGCGAGCGAGGCTTCGCGTAACGCCGCCGCGGCGTGCTCTACATTGGGATGGGTTTCCACACAGGTGGCGTCGGTCAGCGCACGGTTGGCGGCGAGTTGTTGCTGTGCGACCTGTAACGCCGCCTCTGAAGTGCGGGCCGCATCGCGGGAGTGCTGGAGATCCTCATCTGACACGTAATTGGATTTCACCAGCTTTTCGCGGCGGACCAGATCGTCTCGGGCCTTATCCGCGTGGACCTGACGCTCGGCCACCGCCGCCTGCAGACGTCGTTATCGGCGTAAAGGCCGCGCACTTCGCGGATGGTCTGGGCGAGCTGCGCCTCCGCCTTCTTCAGCGCGACGGCCGCATCGGTTCTATCCAGCGGTGTGAGCGGTTGCCCCGCTTGTACGTAATCGGTATCGTCGACGCCGATCGTCACCACGGTACCCTCGACCTGCGGTGTGATCTGAACCGACATTGCCGCCCACGTAGGCATTGTCGGTCGCTTCCGTATAACGCGCCACGATCCACCAATAGGCACCGTATACCGACCCCAGCAGGACTACTACGCCGAACACCGCCATCAGCAGTTGCTACGTTTTCCATTCGGCTGGCGCGCGTTGCGTCATCGGCCACATCGCCGGCACCACCGAGTTTCTCATCCCATCCATGATCTGCTTGCGAATCCATCACCATTCCTACAGCATTCGCCGATCAATTCTTGGGACCGGCGCCGTCACAGTGTCCGCCGAGGATCGGATCGCTCTACGATACCTTCACCGGACGGCCGCTCGAGGAACGACGACGCCGAACGGCATCCACCACAATGTTAAGAACTCGTTGACAAAGAGCCCAGCAATACCCGACGTTGAACAAGTGTTGAACCTACTATACCATCCTCATGAATGATGACGACACTTCGAAGACTGGGGCGTTGCGATATCACCCGCGCCAACATTCTCGCTGCCGCGCGCGAGCGATTTGCCGCCGAGGGCTATGAACGCGCGACGATCCGCGCCATCGCCGCCGATGCCGGCATTGACCCCGCTCTGGTGATGCGGTATTACGGTAACAAAGCCGGTTTGTTCGCGGCCGCGGCGGATTTCGACCTGCAATTGCCGGAGCTTGCCGCGGTGCCACGCGACA
>CAWDMH010000008.1:0-843373 GCA_963803365.1 uncultured Planctomycetaceae bacterium | reverse complement strand
AGGAATTCGCGATGACCCGCACCGCGATCACGCAAGGCCAATGGGCCGCGGTGGTCAACCGGGTGGAGGAGACTGGCGGACAGACGCTTGCGCCCTATCCGTCTTTCTTTCGCGGCGACGATCTGCCGGTCGAGACCGTCAGCTGCGAATCAGTCCGTCGGATTCTGCCGACCGCCTGTCGATGTTGACCGGGCTTCGCATGCCGGCTGCCGAGCGAAGCGGAATGGGAATATGCCTGCCGCGCGCGCACCACGACGCCGTTCCATTTCGGCCCGACGCTCACCCAGGACCTCGCCAACTATTGCGGCACCGGCGGCGCCGTCTGCGGCATGGACCACGGCAAGGACATCTCGAGCGACGACCTATAACGACATGGCCTATCCCGCGCGGCGCCTACGATCGGGGCCGATCGGCGGCTTCAAGAACGACGACGATGCCGGCGCGCGTCCTTCCCGCCGAACCGTTTCGGGCTCTTCCAGATGCACGGCAATGTCTGGGAGCATTGCCTCGACACCGGCGCTCGCCGACTATCGCCACATCCCGAAGGATGGCGCGCCCTATTCGGCCCAGAGCGGCGATCATGTGCTGCGCGGCGGCGCGTGGTCGCACAACGCCGCGATCTGCCGCTCCGCCTATCGCGACTCGATGCGCCCCGACACCGTCGGCTGGCAGGGGCGCGTCGGAATGCAGGGTCGTCTGCGAGGTTTAGCGTGGCGGCTATTCGGGGCGGGCGCCATGCCCCGAAAGCACCTGCGCAGCGCCGCGCACGGCGTTGCGGAAGGCGTCGTCGAAGCTGACTCCGGCCTGTCGCCACTCGTAGGCTTTGCCGTCCGGCCCGAGCATGCGCCAACGCACCAGCCAGCCATGCGCCTGATCCGAGAAATCCAGCGTGCCTACGATCGCCTTGTCGCCGCCCGCCTCCCTGGCGAGCGCGTCGAGCGTACCCAGGTCGGCGTCGGCGCAGCGTCGCGACCGTTAGCCCCGCCGCATCGAGCGCCGCCGTGCTCGGCGTCTTCACCGGGATGTTGACGCGGAATGTGGCGTTGTCGAGCGACTCGCGCATGTCAATGCCGCGCGGCTCCTCCGCCGAGAGCACGAAGCGTCGATCGCCGTTGGTCACGCCGAGAAACATGACGAGCGTCGGCCGCGGCTCGGTCCACGGCGCGTCGCCAAGGCGAGGCAAGCGCCGGCGTCGATCACTGCCCCGTGTCGAATGTCACGGTCAGGTCGTGCGGGCGGTCATGCGAGCCCTGCTCGTCATGGATCGGGTTGCCTTCCATCCGGTCGCGATAGACGAACGAGGCGACAAGCGCGCCGGCGTCGATCGCCTTCACTCGTGGGTCGCCGAGAAGCCGCGCATCGCCCGAAACCTTGACCAGCACCTCCTCAAGCGCCTGCGCAAACCCGAGCGCGCGGTTCTTTTCGCCGCGTTCCCGTCACGATCGGCCGCGCCTGATAGAGGCCGAGCATTTCGGCCGCGGCCGCGCGCCCGGCAAACCAGGAGCGCCCCGAGACCGATCGCCAAGACGAAGATGACCAGCCATGCGGCCTCCTTTCGAAGCTTGCGCATGGAGATCGCCTCTCGCCTTTGGCGGGGCTGGTGCCGCTGATCCGGCAGCCCGCCGATGAGGGCCCGGCTCAGCCGCCGCGCCTGCGCGAGGCCCTTTAACCCGCGTCGCCTTTCCGCCATATAGCTCCGCATCGGAGCAGCGCGCCGGTCTGAATGCCCATGATCCCGTTCCGCAAGATGAACGGCCTCGGCAACGACTTTCTGGTCGTTGACGCGAGGGCCGCGCCCGTGCGCCCGCGCCCGGACGTGATCCGCGCGCTCGCCGACCGCAAGACCGGCGTCGGCTTCGACCAGTTCATCACCATCGAGAAGCGGCACGCGCCCCGGCCGACGCCTTCATGCGCATCGACAACGCCGACGGCGGCGAGGTCGAGGCCTGCGGCAACGCCACGCGCTGCGTCGGCCGGCTGATCATGGAGGAGACCGGCCGCGACACTGCCGCGATCGAGACCGTCGCCGGCCTGCTCTTCGTGCGGCCCGCACGCGACGGCGCTCGACCTCATCTCCGTCGACATGGGCGTGCCGAATTCGGCTGGCAGGACATCCCGCTCGCCGAGGAATTCCGCGACACGCGCGCGATCGAGCTTCAGATCGGGCCGATCGACGCGCCGATCCTGCACTCGCCCTCGGTCGCCAATATCGGCAATCCGCACGCGATCTTCTGGGTCGACGACGTCGAGGCCTATGATCTCGCGCGGATCGGCCCGCTGCTCGAGAACCACCCGATCTTCCCGGAGCGCGCCAACATCTCGCTCGCGCATGTGACGGCGCCGCGACGCGATCACGCTTAGCACCTGGGAGCGCGGCGTCGGCGATGACCCGCGCCTGCGGCACCGCCGCCTGCGCGGTGCTCGTCTGCGCCGCGCGCACCAGGCGCACGGGCCGCGCTGCGACCGTCACGCCTTCCCGGCGGCGACTCTTCATCGAATGGGACGCGCGCGACCACATCTGGATGACCGGCCCGGCGGAGCTTGAGTTCTCCGGCGCCTTCGATCCGGAGACCGGCGCCTTCACCCGCGAAGGCGTCGCGGCGTAAGCTCGACCATATGGGTAAGGCGGAGAGCTCGCGTTCCGGAAGCTCTGGGAGAGGTCGCGAAACGACTAACTACGCCGACGGCCGCGAGAGGGGGTGCGGTCCAGGAGAGGCTTCGCGGTAGCCGGCGCGCACCTCATCCGGAACAGCACGGCAGCTTCGAGGCGCCGGTCCCCTTGCCCTTTGCGCCCAATGCTTTAGACATATCCGCGAGGAGGCCGCAGTCTGATGGAGCATATCCATGCCGCGCGCCGCGCTCTCAGTTCTTCTCCCGCACGCTCCTGTGGATGATGTTCAGCGCCCTGCTGCTGCTCGGCGCGCTGCGCTACGGGCCGACCCTCTTCGCGGCCGTGCTCCCTGAAGACATCCGTCCGGCGGCGGAGGACATCGCCATTGTCACCCCCCAACAGATCCTCGACGCCCTCAAGGAAATCCGCGGCGCGCCGGAACAGCAGCGCGCCTCCTGTTCGCCCTGGAGCGGCTCAGCGGCGCTCCCTTGCGCCGCCTGCTTTACGCGAGCGTGCGATTGCAGCTGTTGGCGACCTTCTTCACAAGCGCGTCCGGCACCTGCATTTCGGCCATCGCGGCGGCGACCAGCGCCTCGCGCTTGGCGCGATTCTCGTAGCCCTTCAACGTGGCAAGATCCGTGCTATCGGCCGCCGCCATCCGCTCCGCCGTTGCCGAGCAGATGCCCGCCAGCGTCTCGATGCGTGCGTTCTCCACCGCTTCGGCGCGCGCGCCGCTGGTGGAAACCCATCCGGCGCTGAAGCGATGATCGGCGCGGCGATGAGCCCGAGGATGATGCCGGTAAGGTACGGCTTGCCCGCTCAACGCGTTCGCTGAATGTCATGGTCTCTCTCCCTCTATTCGGTTGATTATCGGGATCGATACGGGCCCGCACTCGGTTTCGGAGCCAATAGGGATATCCGACAGTAATACTTTGCGCCTTTATTTTAAATTAGGCAAATGAATCAAATTTTGCGATTGTGATCCTGTCGGCCTAATTATTCGACCGTCTGTCGGCGACGAATTCAGGAAAAGGGCTGCGATTATCCTCTGATTAAGGGAAACGCGCGCCGATCTGGATTTTTCCCGAAGCACCCGTGCGGAATTTAGCGTCGGGCGATCACTCTTGCCGTCCGCTATCGTCGTCCGCGGCTGCGTCACGTCGCGAATCGGCGTCCGGTCTCGCCGAGGAGCCGCTCGAAATCGTCGAGGAGATTGGCGATCAGGGTTTTGCGGCGCGGGTCCTGGGCTTCCGAGGTCGCGGCGAAAAGCGAGAGAAGGTAGCGCGCCTTCTCCGCGACGTCGGACCAGTTCGTTGGCCGGCGCCGCCACGAGGAATTTCTCAAGCTCGTCCTGGCGCGCCTTGAGGTTTGCGCGGTCGGCGGCGACCTCGCTCACCAGCCGGCGCAGCTCGGTCGCTTTCTGCGCCGCCATTCCGCGATGCTTGTCGAGGTCGATGCGTCCGTCATGGCTATTCCGAAAATGCGGCCATCGCCCACGCCTCGATCGCCGCCTGCAGCGAGGGCCGCCAATCCCAGCATGAGCATCAAATGCGTGCCGATAGCGCCTTCGACCTCGCGGCGATCAATCCGGCATGCTATCGCTCAAATATTGAAGCGGCTGCCGCTCGCCGTTCTCGGCCTTGCGCAATGCGGCGCGCACCAGCGCGGAATTGATCGGCACGAGCTGATAGGAATGCGCGCCGCCTCCTGAAAGCGGAAGCACGATCGACGTCGACACGACGCGATAGGCCAGGAACGAAAGGCCCTCGATCAGCTCTTCGACGATCTCGACCTTGTAGGTCCCCGCCGGCTGTTCGCGGTCGAGGCCCTCGACGAAGAACGGCTTCGCGAAGGTGACGCACTCGCGGGCAACGCGCTCTGCAGTCGGGATCGATGAAGGGCTAGCGTCCGACATCTTGCAGCCAAAGCTCGACGTCGCGCTTCGCCTGTTCGTGCGTCAGGCTGTAGCGGGTCTGAACGGAGGAGATCAGGTCGCGCGCAGTCCGGACGGCTGCATAGTCGGAGGCCGTCAGCCGGTCCCACTTCGCCTGCGCCGCATGAAGATGATGCGTCACGATATCGAGCCCACCGCTTCGTCGCGCGAGTCCACTGATTGCCATCCGATTTTCCCTCCTCGGGAAAGGCAGCCTGAGCGCAGCATGGGATCACGCTGCAAAGCTCAACGCGACGGCGCCGCTGCGTTATGACGTGCCCGGTATCTCGCGCTGCATGTATCCTAAGAGCGCCAGGCAAGACCGGACCGCAGGAATTCACGCAGACCGCAAGCCGAACGCAAAATGCCCTTACGCCATTACGCGCCGAAAAGATATAAAATTCGTCTCCAGTTCAGCAAATCAACCCATTTTCTTCTGCTTCTCTTCCCTCATTTTATTTCCGTCAACTTGTCACAACGCGAACGAAACACGGATTTACAAGAAGAGCTTTTCGATATGGAGCGTTGAAGATATCCGCGGCGACCGCACGATTAACGCGCGGCTCCAGGGCGCTGCGCGATCACCTTCTCGTCGCAGGAATCCGGCCCAGTCGGTTCATCGGGCAAAATCGCCTCCGACATTTGACTACCCGCCCCATCCCCGCTACATCTCCCGCCAATGCCCCTCGACACCCTCACCTTCGGCTGTCGGCTGAACGCCGCGGAATCGCGCGTCGATGATTCTCCGCGCGGCGGAGGCGGGGCTTGAGGACGCGATCCTCGTCAACACCTGCGCGGTGACGGCGGAGGCGGTGCGCCAGGCGCGGCAGGCGATCCGCAAGGCGCGGCGCGAGCATCCCGGCAAGGCGATCGTCGTCTCCGGCTGCGCCGCGCAGACCGAGCCGGAGACCTTCGCCGCAATGCCGGAGGTCGACCTCGTCCTCGGCAACGCCGAGAAGCTGACGGCGGAGGCTTATCGCGGCGCACTCCCCTCCTCCTTGCGGGGAGGGGTTGCTCCGGCCAGTCCCGACGGCGCTCGCCCTCACCCGGCCGGCACCTCGCGTCGCTCGGTCCCGTCCACCCTCTCCCCGCAGGGGGGAGAGCGTTCCGGTCTCGCCATCCCGCCGCACGAAAAAATCCTCGTCGGCGACATCATGGCCGTGCGCGAGACCGCGGCGCATCTCGCCGACGGCTTCGCCGCGCCCGACGCAGACATCGGCGCGACGCGCGCCCGCGCCTTCGTGCAGGTGCAGAACGGCTGCGACCATCGCTGCACCTTCTGCGTCATCCCCTACGGCCGCGGCAATTCGCGCTCCGTGCCGATGGGCGCGGTGGTCGACGCCGTGCGCCGGCTTGTCGCGAAAGCGGCGTCGCGCGAGGTGGTGCTGACCGGCGTCGACGTCACCGCCTATGGCGCCGACCTGCCGGGCCGCCCGCGCCTCGGCCGCTCGTGCGGCAGATCCTGAAGCACGTGCCGGAGCTTCCGCGCCTCCGCCTCACCTCGATCGATTCCGTCGAGGCCGACCCGGAGCTGATGCGCGCCATCGCCGAGGAGGAGCGGCTGATGCCGCATCTGCATCTCTCGCTGCAATCGGGCGACGACATGATCCTGAAGCGCATGAAGCGCCGGCACAGCCGCGCCGACGCCATCCGCTTCTGCGACGAGGTCCGGCGGCTTCGCCCCGACGTCGTCCTCGGCGCCGACCTCATCGCCGGCTTCCCGACCGAGACCGACGCGATGTTTCAGAACACCCGCGCGCTCGTCGACGATTGCGGGCTCACGCTTCTCCACGTCTTCCCCTTCTCCCCGCGCCCCGGAACGCCCGCCGCGCGCATGCCGCAGTTGACCCGTCACCTGGTGCAGTCGCGGGCGCAGACGCGTGCGGCAGGCAGGGCGATAGTGCATTGTCGGCGCGGTTGTCCGCCGAGGTGGGCAAGGTGCGGAATATCCTCGTCGAGAAGCCTGGATTCGGCCGCACGGAGCACTACCTTCCGGTCGTGTTCGAAGGCGGCGAAGCTGGCGGCGATCGTGCGAGCGCGCATTACAGGGGCGACGGAGAAGTCTCTTGATCGCAAACGACATTCAGGACCGCGGCCTGATGGCAGAGCCGCGCAAGGGTCTGCTTGGGCGTTTTTTCGGCGGCGGCGAGGCGGCGGAGACCACGCTCCGGCAGCCGAGTCCTGTTTCTGATGAGACATCGCAAGCCGCTGAAACATCAGAGGCTATCTTCGACGAGCCGGAGAAACGCGGCTGGTGGGGCCGGCTGAAATCCGGCCTCTCCCGCTCCTCGCAGTCGCTGACGAGCGGCATCGCCGACGTTTTCACCAAGCGCAAGCTCGACGCCGAAGCGCTTGAAGAGCTTGAGGAATTGCTGCTGCACGCCGACCTCGGCATGGACACCGCCGGCGCATGTGGTCGAGGCGCTGTCGCGCCAGCGGCTGAACAAGGAAGTCATCGCCGGAGGAGGTCCGCGCAGTGCTTGCGGCGGAAGTCGAAAAGATCCTTGACGCCCGTCGCCAAGCCGTTGGATGATCGATGCTGCGAAGAACACCCTTCGTGATCCTGGTCGTCGGCGTCAACGGCACCGGCAAGACCACCACGATCGGCAAGCTCGCGGCGCGCTTCCGCTCCGAAGGAAAGACCGTAACGCTCGCCGCCGGCGACACTTTTCGCGCCGCGGCCATCGAGCAACTGAAGATCTGGGGCGAGCGCGCCGACGCCGCCGGTCATTGCCCGCGCGCCCGGCTCCGATGCCGCCGGCCTCGCCTTCGACGCGCTCGCCGAAGCGCAAGCGAGGCCGGCTCCGACGTGCTCCTCATCGACACCGCCGGCCGCCTGCAGAACAAGGCGGAGCTGATGGCCGAGCTCGCCAAGATCGTCCGCGTCCTGAAGAAGCAGGACGCCACCGCGCCGCACGCCGTGCTCTTGACCCTCGACGCGACGACCGGGCAGAACGCCTTGAATCAGGTCGAGGTTTTCGCGCCGAGGCAGGCGTGACGGGGCTCGTGATGACCAAGCTCGACGGCACCGCGCGCGGCGGCATCCTGGTCGCCATCGCGGCGAAGACCGGGCTGCCGGTGCACTTCATCGGCGTCGGCGAAGCGGTTGACGACCTTCAGCCTTTCTCCGCGCGCGACTTCTCGCGCGCCATCGCGGGGCTCGCCTGATGGCGATCTTCGAGCGCGGACCGAACGATGCCGGCGCAAGCGCAGCTCAACCCGTTTCTGAAGCTGGCGCTGGAGCTTGGGCCGCTCGGCGTCTTCTTCTTCGGCAACGCCTATGGCGAGAAGCTGGCGCGATGTGTTTCCGCCGCTTGCGGCGCTCGGCGGCCGGCTCTTTGTCGGCGACCGCGCTCTTCATCGCCGCCACGCTCGTCGCGCTCGTCGCGTCCTTCGCGCTGACCCGGCGGCTGCCGATCATGCCGGTCGTCACCGGCATCGTCGTCCTGATCTTCGGCGGGCTGACGCTCGCGCTGCAGGACGAGGTCTTCATCAAGATGAAGCCGACGATCGTCAACGTGCTCTTCGGCTCGGCGCTGCTCGGCGGGCTCGCTCTTCCGCCGCTCGCTCCTCGGCTATGTCTTCGACACCGTCTTCCGCCTCGACGACGAAGGCTGGCGCAAGCTGACCTTCCGCTGGGGGCTCTTCTTCTTCGTGCTCGCCATCTGAACGAGGTCGTGTGGCGCAACTTCTCCGACGACGTCTGGGTGAACTTCAAGGTGTTCGGCATCATGCCGCTCACCATCCTCTTCACGCTGACGCAGATGCCGCTGATCCAGCGCCACGCGCTGCCCGAGCCAGAAAAGAGCTAGCCTTCAGCAAACGCGCGCTCAGCCGGCGCTCCCAAGCGCCTTCTCGACCGCCGGCATCAGGTCATCCTTCAGCCCGTCATCGGTTAGCGGGCCGATGAACTTGTGAAGGATGATGCCGTCCTTGACGACGAAGGTTTCCGGCACGCCGTAGACGCCCCAGTCGATGCCGGCCTTGCCCTCGCGATCGGCGCCGACCTTGGCGAACGGGTTGCCGAGCGCGCCGAGGAAGCGCTGCGCGTTCTCCGGCACGTCCTTGTAGTTGATGCCGACAAGGTCGAAGCGCTTGTCCTCGGAAAGCTCCAGCAGAATCGGGTGCTCAAGCCGGCACGGCGCACACCACGACGCCCAGACGTTCACCAGATGGACGCCGTTCGAAGGTCGGCGCTCGACAGGCCTGGCCGTCGGCCGCTTCGATCGGCGGGAGCGTGAACTCCGGCACCGGCTTGTTCAGAAGCGCGGAGGGCACGCGCGACGGGTCGCCCGAATTGAGGCGGAAGGCGAAGAGGACGGCGAGCGCCAGGAAGACGACAAGCGGCAGCAGCAGCCACAGCCGGCGCTTCGAAGCCGCCGCGCTTGCTCTTCTCCGCGGCGGCACCATCGCCTCGCTCACGCCGTCCGCTCCGAGCGCCGGCGCACGCCGCGCGCCTCAAGCCGCGCGAGCTTGCGCTTCTGCTGCGCCAGGTCGGCGAGCACGCCGAAGACCATGCCGCCGAGGCACGAGGACGGCCGCGAGATAGGCGGCGATGATGTAGCCGAGATGGGTCACGGCGCTGCCCCCGTCACGACCGCGCTCGCGGCGGCGCCCGCCGGCCGCGCGCGCGACAAGTTCGGCGGCGCGTACGCGGCGGCGGAAATCTCGGCGCGCATCGCCGCAGAAGCAGCGCGGCGAAGAGCACCGCGAACGCCGCCAGCATGACGAAGAGCGGATAGAGCATCGACGGATCGATCGACGGCCCGCCCATGCGGAAGATGCTCTCGCCCTGGTGCAGCGTGTTCCACCAGTCGACCGAGAACTTGATGATCGGGATGTTGACCGAGCCGACGAGGATCAAGACGGCGACGACGCGGCCGGCACGCGCCGGATCATCGAAGGCGCGCCACAGCGCGATCAGCCCGAGATACATGATGAAGAGCACGAGGAACGACGTGAGCCGCGCGTCCCACACCCACCACGCGCCCCACATCGGCTTGCCCCAGATCGAGCCGGTGATGAGGCCGAGGAGCGTGAAGGCCGCGCCGAGCGGCGCGGCGCTCTTGGCGGCGACGTCGGCGAGCGGATGGCGCCAGACGAGCGTGCCGAGCGCGGAGAGCGCCATCAGCGCGTAGCAGCCCATGGCGAGCAATCGCCGCCGGCACGTGCACGTACATGATGCGCACGCTGTCGCCCTGCTGGTAGTCGGCCGGCGAGGCGTAAAGCGCGAGGTAGAGGCCGACCGCGAAGAGCAGCGCCGCAAGCGCCCGGAGCCACGGCAGAAGCCGCGCGGAAAGCGCCAGGAAGCGCGTCGGGTTGGCCAAGGCCGTGAGGGACAGGGGCGCGGCGATGCTCGGCATGGCGGGGAAACTATTGCCGCGCCGCCGATTGGGCAATGCGGCCGAAGGGCGGGCGGGGTCAATCAAATGCGAGCCTGAGCGCCGCCGCGGCGGCGAATGGCGCGAGCGCCAGCGCGGCGAGCGTCCCGGCGCAAAGCAGCAGGAACGGCGAGAGGAAGGGCTCAGGGTCGGAGACCGCGCCGAGCGTCGCGGAGACGCCGAAGATCAGCACCGGCATGGTGAGCGGCAGCACCAGGACGGCGATCAGGAGTCCGCCGCGCGGCAGCCCGGCGGTCAGCGCCGCGCCGACCATGCCGATCAGCGTCAGCGCCGGCGAGCCGACGAGAAGCGTCAGCGCGACGGCGCCCATCGCCAGCGGATCGAGGTTGAGGAGCACGCCGAGGATGCGGCGCGGCGACGACGATCGGCAGCCCGGTCGCGAGCCAGTGGCCGGCCGCGCGGCCGAGCACGTAGAGGACGAGCGGCTCGCCGGAGACGACATAGAGATCGAGCGAGCCGTCCTCGCGGTCGGCGCCGAAAAGCCGCTCAAGCCCGAGGAGCGACGCGAGCAGCGCCGCGATCCAAAGGATCGCCGGGCCGATCCGGGCAAGCAGCTTCAGGTCCGGCCCGACGCCGAAGGGCACGACCGTGACCACGGCGAGGAAGAAGATGAGGGCGACGATCGCGCCGCCGCCGGCGCGAAGCTCAAGCCTAAGCGTCTGAGCGGTGAGCGCGAGAAGGCCCGCATCACGCGCAGCCTGAGCGTCAGTGAGGATCAAGCGGCAGCGCCTGATGCGTCGCCGCGAGGATCAGCCCGCCTTGCGCAAGATGCTCCGCCATGAGCCGGCCGAGCAGCGCCTCGCCTTCGCTGTCGAGCGAGGACGCCGGCTCGTCGAGCAGCCACAACGGGCGCGGCGAGAGAATAATCCGCGCGAGTCCGGCGCGCTTTCGCTGACCGGCGGAGAGCACCGTCATGGAGATCGAGCGCGTGCCCGAGGCCGGCGATCTCGGCCGCTTCGTCGATGTCGTCGTCGAGAGGCACCCGCCCCTGCTGCCGATAGACACCGCCCCAGAAGCGGAGCGTCTCGCGCAGCGCGGCGCGACGCTCCCGCTTGTCCATCAGCTTGATCGGCTGAAACAGATCTCTTTCCAACGGAACGAGAAAAATCAAGGGATCTCGTCCGTACTATTGTCCAAGGCGATCGCCGAACAGTTGGGAATCGATGACGAACAAAAGGATCGACTTAAGAAGCGTGCCGAAGAACTGAAGAAACAATTCGACGACAAAGTTGCAGCGCTCAAGGCTGATATGCGCAAGGAACTACTCCAGGAACTAACTCCCGAACAACGCGAAAAAATCGACGAAATGACCGGCGACAAATACGAATTCAAGGACAACGGGCCAGGCCGCTTTGGCTTCGGCCCACGAAACGCTCGCACACGAGTTGAGCGCCGGGACGACGGCGGGAAATAACGCGCTCCCGGATTGCGGTTATGGGTTCGCGTTGTCCGGATGGACAATCTGACGCAGATACTCCGATAGTCTGGATTGGATGTCCAACAGGTACTGCCACTGACGCTGGTCGAGTTGAAACCACTGGCCGCGTGCATCGCTGTCCACTTGGGATATCAGGTTGCGTAGTCGCATGTGGACGTACTCGACAACCTCAGACAACTGGGCTGCTTGGGCTGGGCTCAGCCGCGTCGGTAGCTGCGGCGGATCCAATTCCAGCAAGTCGAGTTGATAGTTCGCGTCGTCCTTCCAGTTATTGGGCAAGACGACCTCGCTGTCGGTCTTTTTCGGCCGATGATCGCGGCTGGAAGCCTTGGCGGGCTCACGCATCGTCGGGCCGAGCCGCCGGTTGATTTCTTCGCGCGTCCCGTAAATCAGCGTACTGCGGCCGATCGAAACGACGTCACCGTGCCGCAATATCCGCAGTTGGGTCTCTTCGCCATTGACCTTCGTTCCGTTGGTGCTTTCCAAATCGGTCAACACCAATTGGCCCTGGTCGAATTGAATCCGCACATGAAATCGGCTGACCCGTTCGTCGTTGAGTTGGATCGAATTCCCTTCTTCCCGTCCGATGGTTATCGGAGCAACGAGATCCTTGTAGACTCGGCCACGGTCAGCGCCTTCGACAACTCTCAAAGTGATAGGGTTCATTCCGGATTATGGCCGAACAACAAAGACAGGCGCCTACCGTGATGTCCGGAAGCAAATAGACGTCCGCTCCACAATCGAAAACGACCGGCCGCGCGAAGTCTTACACAAATAGAAAGGCAATCGCTAATTCTAACCCCTTTCGCGAGTCGAATCGATTCAAGAAACCTTTTTTTTCGGGATTTTCCAGGCGCCGGCGTCAAGCAGCAATCCGCGCTATCGACTTCGCATCCGGGGAACGCTTTCCAAGATCCTTCTTGGCCGATTCGATCATCGCCGGCAGTATGTACAATAGTCGCGACCGTTCAATCGCGTGGCAGGTCCGCGACTTGTTGGTCTTCCGCCTTGATTAGTCGTTTGGATTTGCGTAAATTCCGGAATCGTTGAGGCGAGTCCGTCACCGATTTCTTCGCAGTGCGGTCGTCGACCCCACGCCGCCCGTAGCTCAATTGGATAGAGCATCAGTCTTCGGAACTGAGGGTTACAGGTTCGAGTCCTGTCGGGCGTGCTCGGCACTTATGGAGACTGCGGAGAATATCGCTTCCCCGCTTTTTTGTTGAAGTGGTTGCGTCTCGTTTCCCTGCTGGGATGTGGTTTCCTGCAAATAGCGCCCCACCTGTTGCCCCACCCCTTTGGTCGTGGCGGCGGCGATAGGTTGCGAAGTCACCTCCAGCTACCCGTTGAAAGAGTAGCGGAACGGCGCGAGCCGTCCGGTTGCATTGGCATCCACACGGCGAATTACCGGGCGGCTTTCGCCGCTCCGCGTCAACGAACACTTGTGCGCATATTTTCAACAGACTGCTAGATGATGCTTGGTGGCACTCCAAATGGCGTTGTCGAACTTCTAGTCTGCCCCCTCGATTTGTCGCTTCATCTTGACCAGCAAGTCCGCCGCCGGTTCGGCAAAGTCCTTGATCCAACGCCGGTAGGCTCGTTGAATCGGTTCGTGATTGAGATAATTCCAGCGGCGTCGCCCGGCGCACTTCACGATAATCAGGTCCGCCTTTTCTAGCGCCGCCAAATGCTGCATGACCGTACAGCGGTCCAGCCAATCGAGTTCATCACAAAGTTGTCCGGTGGTCCGCGGGCCATCACGCAGCAAGTCCAGAATGGCTCGGCGATCGGAGTTCGCCAGCGCTTTGAACACCACGTCCAACGGGTCCGCAGGCGCCGCTCTCCGCTTGAGTTTTCGCTTCTTTGACATCAAGGACAAATTCCGCGCCGATTCACGCTTCACAACGACTGGCGAACATGTTATAAAAATATAACATGTATTGTCACGGTTGTCCAGTTACTCTTTTTCAGTCACTTTCATTCCAGGAGAACGCCATGAACCAGGCCAGTTACACCGTTCAAACCAAGATCAACCGTCCCGTCGCAGAAGTCTTCGCGGCGATCGTCGATCCTGAAAAGCTTTCGCGCTATTTCACCGACCGCACAAGCGGCCCGCTCGCTGAAGGCCAAGCCGTCGAGTGGCACTGGAGCCAATGGGGAGATTATCCGGTGACGGTCAAAACAGTCGTACCGAATCAACTCGTCGAAGTCGAATTCGATTCGACGGCTTGGAAAAAGACCACGGGCGCCGGCTACAAAGTTCTCGTGCGGATGGAACTCGCAGCACTCGACGCCCAGTCCACAATGTTGAGTATCAGTGAAGCCGGCTGGAAAACCGACGCCCCCGGCCTGAAGGGCTCTCACGACAACTGCTCCGGCTGGACCCACATGGCGATGTGTCTCAAAGCCTACCTGGAACACGGGTTGGATTTGCGCTAGTTTCGTAGCACCTTGTCAATCCTAACCGCCCCGTTGAAAAAGTAGGGGAACGGCGCGAGCCGTCCGGTTACGTTGGCATCTACACGGCGAATTACCGGGCGGCTCGCGCCGCTCCGCTTCAAAAAACAGAATTATGGATCGTTGGATTCGAGTTCGCAATTCCAGATGGCTCGGATCAGCGTCAGTTTGCGGCGGACCCAGCGGTCGCTTTTGGCGAAGGCATCGGCGATGTCGCGCGACTTGTGTCCCTCCAGCCGCATGATCGCAACCTGCATCAACGTCTGGTTGGCCAATCGATGCATCAGCCGCTGGTGTTCTTCTCGAAAGATGGCCAGGTCTTCGGGCGAAAACGATTGACTCGAAAAATGGTTGATTCCCATCGGCTCGCCGGAGAGTGCATCAGCCAGACCACTTTCGCCTTTGATGACGCCGCCGCCGCGTTTCTGTGCGCTTCGCGCCGCAGATGATCGCGGGCCTTGTAGCTGACGATTTTGCAGAGCAGCCGCCAAAACTCGTCCGAATCGGTCAGTTCGTCGTCGTCGAAGCGTTGTTGGCTGGCCCGACGCCACAAGCTTTCAAACACGCTGGCGGCAATATCGTCGCCGTCAATCGCATGCACTCGTCGATCCGCCAGCCGCTTTTCAGCCGCCCGGACCACGCGATCGAAATAGCGCCGATCAGTTCATCCGCCGCCTCCTTGTCACCCAACTTGAGCCGCTGAATCAACTCGGTATCAGACTTCGGCGCCGCGTGGTCCACTGTCGGAACAAGTCCTGAAGGAATCGGAATGAACACCAATCGTGTACTCCGATTGTGGCCGACGAGACTTGAGAGTCAAGCAGAGGTTGCTCGTCTGGTTCAGAAGGATTGGAGTTGTCAGGATTCTGATCGAAATGAAGTTCGTGCCCGAAACAGTTCTGATGGCTGGAATCCGATTTATGGTGAACTCGTGAATGAAGCCGAATACGCTATGATGGCGGCGTGTGAATCGATGGCGTACAACTTGTGAATCGCTTCGTCAAGCACCAAAATAGATCTCTCGTTGTCGTGGGGCGCATGGAGTTTGTTGAATTCGATGTGCATTCGTACACCGCCGCGCTTTCGTGCACGTTTGTGTCGTGTATGGTCGACCAGAATCTGGTGCATCGCTCGAGACGCGGAAGCGAAGAGCTATTGACGTACATCGATAGAAAACGTTTCACCTACCGAAAGAAGTTTATGAGAACGTCGCGAATTCGATTTTTGATTGTCGCAAAGTCCATCGTTTTGTTGACGGCGGCTATGTGGCTGCCTGGCGTATGCCTGCGGACGCTGCCGGCTCAAGACAAGCCCGTTGTCAAGGATTTGACGCCAGACGAACAACAAGACCATGGAGGTGATCAATTTGCGCACCGTGACCGGCGCCATCGTCTTTTTAGCTTCGGATGAAATGGGGGGGCGGGGAACGCCGTCGCCCGAATTCCACATGGCCACAGCTTACGTCGCGGCACGATTCCAAGGGGCGGGATTGACCGGAGGCGGTGATGATGGCTTTTACCAGGTGGCAGAAATCGATACGGTTCAACAGCCGGATTCCGGAGTCTTGTTCAACGGTCCGGAGCCGGTGGAGAACTTTGGTTTGTTGAATGCCGCCGACCAGCGATATACGTTTCAAGGTGAGCTGGCGGTCGCTGATTTGACCGGCAGCGAATCGTATTCAGGGCCCGTCGTGCTGAGTGACGTCAATGCCTATTCGGACCGCCGCGGCCTGTTTACTCTGATGCGCGACGTGAATCAGCTTCAGCAGCGCGGCGCCACCGCGGTCGTATTGCCGGTCGAGCCCGAAAATGAATTAGTCGCTGCCGCCCGATCTGCGCAACAGCGCCCGCGAACCGGAAGGCGATCGAGATGGCAGGTGCCCGTTTTGCTGGTCGACAAAAATAGCCGGCTGACAGGCAAGTTCGATATTGATTTTCCTGCGGCCATCCGAACCCAAACACCCATCCGCAATGTAATCGGCGTTTTGCCGGGCAGCGACCCCGAACTGGCCAAGGAAGCCGTGGTCTTTTCGGCTCATCTGGATCACCTGGGAACGGTGCCTGGCGGCAAGGACCCGATCTATAACGGCGCCGACGACGACGCGTCGGGAGTGACCGCGGTGTTGTCGTTGGCCGACGCATTCAGCGCGCTGAAAGAGCGACCGAAGCGGTCGACCATCTTCATGACGTTTTGGGGCGAGGAGCAAGGGCTGCTCGGTTCGCAATACTTTGCGCAACACCCGCTTTGGCCGCTGGACAAGATCGTGGCGAATGTCAATATCGAAATGGTTGGCCGTCCCGAATCGGGCGCACGCAACAAAGTCTGGGAAACCGGCTGGGACCGCTCGAACTTGGGACCGCTCATGGCCCTCGGAGCGAAGCGCGTGGGCACCATCATCTTCGAACATCCCCGGTACAGCGCCGGGCTTTATCGACAAAGCGATAACTGGTCGCTGGATCAAAAAGGCGTTATCGCTCACAGTTTTTCTGCCGGATCACTCCACGAGGATTATCACCAACCGTCGGATGAATGGCAAAAGTTGGACCTCGATCATATGACCTCGGTCATTCGCGGTTTGTTTGCCGGGGCCCTACCGATTGCCCGAGATGAGTTGACCCCAACGGCCGCGGAGAATGAAAAATGAGGAATGCAAATTGAAAATTGAAAATTGAAAAATGTTTGGGCAGAAAGCTCGCTGTCTGTTTGGCAGGCGCGGAATGGCTTGCGCGTGATGATGGATTTTCTGGAAACGGTACGTGCCGTCGGGATTTGCCCACAAAAAAGGAACGGGCCCCTCACCGGTCGCTCAATTTGAGTTTTGCATTTTGCATTTTGCATTTGAACTTTTTCAATGTCCAGCATGCGGCCACAACAGTTTGACGGCGGACCGAAGTGAGTCGAGAGGAATTGAAAATTGAAAATTGAGAATCGAAAAATGCAAAATGTAAGATGAACAGAGTGGGAGCTCTGGTAGATATCTGGCTATTCGTTTGACGATTGGCGATTGGCTTTTGCGGTGACGATGGACCTGCGTTCAGAACATGTTGCGCAGGTATTCGATAGCCTGCGTGGCGCTGGCGGTTGGATCTACGGCGAGCGCTTCGACGACGATATAGCCGCTGTATTGCCGTTCCTCCAGCAAGCTCAATAGCATCGGAAAATCGGCTGAGCCTCGGCCAGTTTGTACCGAGACGCCTCGGCCTTGTGACAAGTCGCGCACGGCGTCGGTTGCGCGGAAGTTCACCACATCTGAGCCTAGCCGTTGCATCGCGTCGGTGGCCGAGTAGTCGTTGATGATCAGTGATCCCGGATCGAAGTCGACTCCCACACAGGCCGGTGGCAGGTCGTCGATGAGCGCACGCAACCGATCGCCCGGCTCTCCTCCGGTTCGGATGGCCAACATCGCGCAAACGCGCTGGCCGTGTCTGCCGAGTTCGGACAGCGACTCCAGCAACAGCTTGTACGACGAAGACGCCTTGTCCTCCGGTGGCGTTCCCACACGACTCACCACCCATTTCGCCCCAAGTTCGTAGGCCAGTTTCATGGCGACCTTGGTTGCCTCGATGCGTCGATCCAGTTCCTGTGATTCTCCAAACCCGCGCCGCGTGGGAAAAGTCAACGATCCGACGGACAGGTTCGCGTCGGCCAGCAACTTACGAATGTGACGAATCGCGGTATTTGACATTTCGGCGATCGGCAATTCGCTGCGGGCGTTGATCTCGACGGCCGAAACATCCAGCTCGGCGGCAGTTCGCAGCACCGCGCGAAACGGTTGCTTCAAACTTTCCAGATTGACTCCCAGTTTCAATTGCAACACGCTCGGTTCTCGATTCTGGACTTAATGCCTGGTGACTTGTGTTGTCGAGACGTCGGTGAGTGATGGACGATGACAACGTTGCAACGTGGCGATGCGTATCATAAACTTTGACATTCGCGATGGCGATAACGCCAACAAGTGCTTGGGGGGGTCGCGTGTTCAGCGTACGGTCGATTTGCGATTTTCTGGACAGGTTTGCGCCGGCCGAGTTGGCGGAATCGTGGGACAACACGGGATTGCTAGTGGGTGATCCTGACGGCGTGGTGAGCGGGATCATGACCTGCTTGACGATTACTCCCGAGTCGTCCGGGGAAGCAATCGAGCGACATGCGTCCTTGATCGTGACGCATCACCCAATCCCTTTTCGGCCGCTGAACCAGATTGTGACCGCCAGCACGACCGGTCGCCTGCTGTGGAATTTGATCCGTGAAGGCATTTCGATCTATAGCCCGCATACGCGATACGACTCGGCCTTTTCCGGAATCAATCAGCAAATTGGCCAGCAACTGAGCTTAGTCGATTTGCAACCTCTGCGGCCGATCGAACTTTCAGTGCCCAAGCCACATGGGTTCGGCGACGCACCTGGGTTCGGCGAAGGACCCAGTAGGCTGGTCGGCAGCGGGCGAATGGGCCGGCTCGTCAAGTCACAGCCATTGTCCCAGTTCGTTGAAACGGTCAAACGGGCGTTCAATCTAACACGCCTGGAAATCGCTGGCGATCTGACACGTGAAGTAACTCGCGTCGCGATTGCTTGTGGCAGCGGCGGTTCGCTGTTGGAGCCGGCACGGCAAAACGGATGCGACACATTCGTCACCGGCGAGACGAGTTTTCACACGGCGCTGGATTGTCGGGCGACCCAAGTCAGCTTGATCTTGGTCGGGCATTACGCGAGCGAGCGTTTCGCCCAGGAAGCGCTCGCGAACGTGCTTTCGGACGAATTCCGTGACCTCGACATTTGGTGCAGCCAGCGCGAATGTGACCCAATGGTCTGGATATAGATAATCCAAATGTCGCTTGGGGAAAAATGTCGATTTCTACTCGGTTTTATTGGCAATCTTGACGTCATGTCGAAGCCGGCAAACCATTTGTCAGTACAGATGACTGCAAGCCGCATAGGTAAGCGTTCACGGGTTGTCAATGCGTCGCCCACGTTTTCAGGGGGTCAGGCACATTTTCGGCGGCTCATGCGACATTCACGTACCAATTATTGGGCCGAAAATGAGCCAGACCCCGGCTCGTGAACAGTTACGCGGCATAGTTGCCCATTGAAAAAGTAGCGGAACGGCGCGAGCCGTCCGGCTGCGTTGGCATCCACGCGACGAATTAGGATCGCCCGCAAAATAACTTCCCGGTTTTGTCGACCCTCTCCCGTGAGGGCGAGGATTTACGGCGAAGTTATTTTGCGTCCGATCCTTACCGGGCGGCTTGCGCCGCTCCGCTTCAATTAACACGTGTGCACTTATTTTCAACGGGCTGGTAGAGGTCCCATTATGCGATTCAAACTCCTTGCCAATGAACCAAACAAGCAACAGAGTTCCTTCGCTGGAACACCGGGCACCGACGATGCACAACTGTTTGACGCGTATTCAAACGCTGTCATCCGCGTCGTCGATCAGGTTTCGCCGGCGGTCGTTTCTTTGCGCGGGCGACCCGACCAGAGGCAAGCCGGGTCCGGATCGGGTTTCATTATTTCCTCTGATGGTCTGGTCGTGACCAACAGTCATGTGGTCGCTCAGCGCTCCGCGTTAATCGCCGAAACCAGCGACGGCGATCAGCTTGCGGCGGATGTCTTGGGCGATGACCCCGCAACGGACTTGGCGGTACTGCGGCTGAGTGCCAGGGACTTGCCGGCCACGCAACTCGGCGATTCCAAACAATTGCGAGTCGGACAGTTAGTGGTCGCCATGGGCAGTCCGCTCGGCTTTCAATCCACTGTTTCGAGCGGCATTGTCAGCGCCCTGGGACGGAGTATGCGGAGTCAAGACGGTCGACTCATCGAAAGCGTGGTGCAACACACGGCGCCGATCAATCCGGGGAACTCTGGCGGGCCGCTGGTCGACTCACGCTGTCAAGTTATCGGTGTCAACACCGCGGTGATCGCATTTGCACAGGGCATCGGCTTTGCGATTCCAAGCAGCACTGCAGCCTGGGTCACCAGTGAGATCCTCGAACATCGTCGCGTTCGCCGTCGGCAGCTAGGCGTCACTGCCACCTCAGTCGCCGTGCCCCAGTCCGTTGTCCGCGAAAACGATTTGTTGACCGATCGTGCGGTAGAGATTTTGGAAGTATTTCAAGGAAGCATCGCAGAACGGTCCGGATTGCAGAACCGGCGACCAAATCGTCGCTCTCAACGACCGCATTGTCGTCAGCGTCGACGATCTGCACCGATTGTTGTCGCAACTTCCGTCTCAGGGTCTGCTTGAACTGACAATTCTTCGTCGCGATATATTGAGAACCGTGCGTTTGAAAGACTAACGATTTGAGGCTAATGCTTTTTCCAGCCTAAGGTTTTGGGTTCAAATTGACCGGAGGGCTTGCGCCCTGCCGCTATAAGCCTGCGCGTGTTAGCGGAAGGGCGCGAGCCGTCCGGTACTAAACCCTTGCCGCTATAAGCCTACGCGTGTTAGCGGAACGGCGCCAGCCGTCCGGTACTAAACCCGTAAACGGAATTTGGACAAAGTACTAGCTCTGCGTGACTTTTTCCAAGCTGGTCAGGCGTTGTTCGACGTCGAAGCTGGCCTGTAACTGGGACACGCCCGCCAACGACGCTCGCAAGACGCCGTTTTCCGCGTTCACCGAATAGCCAATCGATTCCAAGTACAGTTGCACGCCCGGAACATGGTGCTCGATCTCGCCACTGAAAATCGCTTGCGCGATCGTGTTGGCGACGTGATTGGGATCCTGATTCGGTTCGTAGGTTAGTTGGTCCGCCGGAACGATGAAGAACAAGAGCGTGTTCTCGTCTTCGTCATGGGTCCAATACGCCGAAGCCTCCAGCAGGCCCAACGCGACAAGCGAGAGCTGCTGTCCGGTAACGTGTTTCAATGAAGTTGCGCCGCGGGTAAAGGTTTCAATCGCTTGTTTCTGTCCGATCGACCGGAGCTGTCGAGTTATGGGGCTTGTACCCGAATCGCTGTCGTCCTGCGAATCATGCCAAATCCAGCGCCAATCCCCGCTGGTTTGATCTTCGAGGCCCAGCAACTGAACGTCCAAGGTGGTTTGGCCGTCGGCTGACGTAATCCGGCAACTGGGGCGATCGAATTTCCAGTCGCGCTCGGGAAACCTCTGCAGAAAGCTCCTCTGTTTATCCGTGGACGAAATGAAATACAATTCGAACAACTTGCGAAATTGGGGTTCCATACTGATTGGGAATTCGTCGAATTGAGTTAGAACAGCCGGTTGAACCCGTTCAAAGCCGCGACGCGATACGCCTCGGCCATGGTCGGATAGTTGAACGTGTTGGTCATAAAGAACTCGAGCGTGTTGCCGGGAGCGGGTTGGCACATGATCGCTTGGCCGATGTGGATGATCTCAGAAGCGTTCGCCCCAAAACAATGAATCCCCAACAGCTCCAGCGATTCACGATGAAAGAGTAATTTGAGAACGCCGACCGTGTGTCCGGTGATTTGGGCGCGAGCTAAGCTGCGGAATTGAGCCTGGCCGACTTCAAACGGGACCTTGGCCTTCGTCAATTCAAGTTCTGTGCGGCCAATGCTGCTTATTTCCGGACTGGTGTAGATGCCGGTCGGGATATACCTCCGCGTCGTCCCTGCCTGAGGCTTGCCGAGGATCGCCATCGCGGCTGCTCGGCCTTGGGTGTAGGCGGCGCTGGCCAGCGATGGGATGCCAATCACGTCGCCCACCGCGTAGATGCTGGGGACACTGGTCTGAAAATTCTCGTTGACCGACAAGTAGCCTCGACTGTCAGCCGGTATGCCTAGCGATT
The DNA here is from genome assembly GCA_963803365.1 of uncultured Planctomycetaceae bacterium. Lineage (GTDB taxonomy): Bacteria > Planctomycetota > Planctomycetia > Pirellulales > Pirellulaceae > JANMEB01. The sequence continues at coordinate 821,772 of CAWDMH010000008.1, read as the reverse complement.
CCAATCCCAGATCACCTGTGTTGCCGGTGCGGCCGATCGCCCACAACAAGATGTCGGTTTTGAGGTGTTTGCCGCTTTCTAAGTGCAGAATGACGCTGTCGTCGCAGCCCTCCACCCGTTCCATCGTTTCGTTGTGGCGAATCACCACGCCGCGTTCCCGCAAATGATAGCTGAGCGCATCGCTGATTTCATCATCCAGGAAGTCGAGCAAGCGGGCCCTGCTGTTGACGAGGTTGACTTTGACATCCAGGTTGCGAAACATCGAGGCGTATTCACAACCGACGACGCCGGCGCCGTAAATCGTCATCGAGTGGGGTCGTTCGACAAGTCGCAAAATCTTGTCGCTGTCGAAGATTCGCGGATGATTGAAATCCACATTGTTGGGCCGAAAAGGCCGCGATCCGGTCGCGATCACAACCCAGTCTGCTTGGATCGCTTCACAATCATCGACCGAAACCGTGTTGGGATCCAGCAACCGCGCGTGTCCCCTGACGATCTCGATGTCGTTTCGCTCGTAGAACTTCCGCCGCATCTGTTCTTGCTGAGCGATGACTGCGCGAGCGTTTTGCAACAACTCGGGCATTGTCCACTGCGTCCGCATGCCACTCGACTTGAGCAGGGGGTTGTTAGCGGCTTCCACCAATTGAGAAATCGTGGCCCGCAACGCCTTGCTGGGAATCGTCCCCCAGTGGGTACACCCGCCGCCAACCTGCTCATACTTCTCAACGACGATCACTCGCCGACCCGACTTGACAAGCTGCATCGCCGCGCCTTCTCCACCTGGCCCGGTGCCGATCACGACGACGTTGGTTTGCTTGGTCATACAAGTCACAGAAGGGTCAGTTCGCGCGGAGAATCTTACTTCGTAGGTGTTAGCGGAATCGGGAGCAACGCAAAAAATCAAACCGTGAATCGCGTTGACCGTCGGCCAATCGAATCACGTATTCTCCAAGAACCGGCGCGAATTTGAACCCGTGACCTGAAAGCCCGGCGACAAACGCCACACCGGGAAGGCTCGGGTGCAGGTCCACCACGAAATGCTCGTCCGGAGTGACCGTATACATGCAGACCGAATACCGGTTGGGCTGTCCGAGATCCAGACGCAGGTGCTGGCGAGCAAAACCGCGAACCAGCCTCAAGTCATCCTCGTCAATCGAGCGAAGAACGTTCGTGGGATCGCCGACGGGTTCGCCACCCGAATGCCTGGCGAGCTTGCCCAATCCGGCCTCCATCACCGGAAAGCCGTAAAAGTATCCGGCAGCGGTTTCAAAGAAATACGCCGGCCCGCCCTGCGCCATCTGCATTGCCGGATCAGGCATCGCAAACCAGTATTGATGTTTGCGGCGCACGATCAGGTACGGCGTCAGAAAATCAAGAAGCTCACCCGACCAGGGCCCGACGGTGACCACGATTTTTTGGCCGTGATAATCGGCCCGGTCCGTTTGCACGTGGTAGCCGTCGTTGCTGGGTTTGATCGAAAGCACTCGCGAGCCAGTATCGAATTGGCCGCCGGCGCTGATCGCCTGTTCGATCATCGCTTGCACGCAATCTTCGACCACGAGTAAGCCCGCTCGTTTCTCGAAGACGGCGACTTGGTCGGAACCAACCTCAAACTGAGGAAATCGATTGATAACGTCGGTTCGACTCAGCGTCTCGACCGCCAAGTTGTGTTGGCCAGCGCTGGCAAGTATGCCTTCGATGATTGGCCCGCCTGGGAATCCGACCTCCAACACACCGGTCGGGTGAAGCAACCTGCGACCGCTCCGCTGTTCCAACTCGTGCCATCGATCGAACGACTCCAGCACCAACGGTACGTAGTTTGGATGTTCGAAGTAGGCGCCACGAATCATCCGCGACTGGCCGTGCGAACTTCCTCGATCGTGCCCCGCGGGAAACGGGTCAATCGCCACGACCTCACGCCCGGATTGCGCGGTGAACCAAAACGCGGCGCTCCCCATCCCGCCGGCGCCGACCACAATCCATTCGCATTCGATCATCAGCCTCTCCTACCGATTCAACGGCCACCCTTCTGGGGTTAGCTGCCCATTGAAAGAGTAGCGGAATGGCGCGAGCCGTCCGGTTGCGTTGGTATCCACATGGTGAATTTCCGGGCGGCTTGCGCCGTTCCGCGTCAAAAAACTCTTGTCCACGCATTGTTCAACAGTCGGTTAGTATCCGGTCAATAATTCGGAGTCGGTGGACGATATTGATCGGGGTCGATTGTCTGGAACCAATCGATCGTTTTCTGCAGTCCTTCGCGTAACGAGACCGTCGGTTCCCAGTTCAAATGCGTTTTCGCCAGCGTGATATCAGGGCGACGGCGTGTGGGGTCATCCGCCGGGAAGGGACGGTAAACGAGCTTTGACTTGGAGTCGGTCAAGTCGATGACCAGCTCGGCGAGTTCTCGGATCGTGTATTCTCCAGGATTGCCCATATTCATCGGCTCGAAGAACGAATCGTCAGCATTCATCAATCGAATAAAGCCCTCGACCAAGTCATCCCGGTAACAAAACGATCGAGTTTGTGAACCGTCGCCGTATATCGTGATGTCTTGGTTGGCGTGTGCCTGGCGAATGAAGTTTGAAACGACGCGGCCGTCAAACGGATGCATCCTGGGACCGTACGTGTTGAAGATGCGGCAAATGCGAATCCGCAATCTGTGCATCCGATGGTAGTCCATGAACAACGTCTCGGCGGTGCGCTTTCCTTCGTCGTAACATGCCCGCACGCCGATCGGATTGACGCTGCCATGATACGATTCGGTCTGAGGATGAACTTCGGGATCTCCGTAAACTTCGCTCGTCGAGGCTTGAAAGATCTTGGCCTGGCAACGCTTGGCCATGCCCAGCATATTCATCGCGCCGGCCACGGACGTCTTCATCGTTTTGATTGGGTTGTACTGATAGTGGCCGGGCGCTGCCGGACACGCCAAATTGTAAATCTGATCGACCTCCAACCAGATTGGCCGAGTAATGTCGTGTCGAATCAGTTCGAAGTTGGGCCGGTCGAGTAGATGAACGACGTTGGTTTTCTGGCTGGTAAAGAAATTATCGATACAGATAATTTCGTGACCTTGCGCTACGAGCCGTTCGCACAGATGCGAGCCCAAGAAGCCCGCTCCACCGGTCACCAGGATGCGTTGGACTTTCCCCACGATTCTTGTTGCGGAGGTGCACGATATGAATTTTCCAAAGGTTAACACTATAATCGAGGTTCTCGGTCGGTAACAGGGCGATCATTCCGGAGTTCATCGATGAAGAAAACGCAATACCTACATGCTCGGTTCGCAATAAAAGGACGGTGGCCGGTCACACTTTTAGTTTTGTTCGCAGCCATTTTTGGTCTGGGAATTTATCGTCGGCCTGAATTGGAAAAAGTTCCGGTGCAACGGTTGCTTGACAACCTGACCGCCCAGGCGGACAAGGAACCGGATAACGCCACCCTGCAGCTAAACCTCGCCCGAGTTCATGGCATGGCCTACTCGCTCAAGACCGAGGAGGTGGAAGTCAACAAGCAGAAGCCCGACCTGCCGTGGTTTGGATTTGTTTCCCCAGACGTTCCGTTTAGTCAGGTCGTGGAATTGAGCGAAACGCTGGCCAAAGAGCGAAATCTCGACCAGGCCGGCCTTAAGAAACTGCAGGCAGCCGCCAAAGAGCACCTGGATCAGTCGATCGCGCACTTTCGCCGCGCGGTCGAGTTGGACAAAGACGATATGGCTGCACGCCTGGGTTTGGCCTGGACGCTCGACCAGGCCGGTCAAGATGAAGAGGCGATTGAGCGGTACCGGAAGGTCCTCGACGACGCTTGGGAAAAAGAGAAAGACCTCAAGTCCGCTGGTATCAAGTTCCATAGCGTGGTTGCAGAAGTGGCCGAATACCTCAGACCGCACCTCGACGCCGAAGCTGACAAGCAAGAACTTGCCGAATTGGATAAAAAGGTATCCAAGGTGAACAAGATCCTGCGGCCCATCACACCGATTGCGATCCCGCTGGGCCCTCACCGCGAATTCAGCGATGTCTATGACGCCGACGCCCGAGTTCGTTTTGATGCGGACGGCTCGGGAACGCCTGATTTATGGTCGTGGACGACTCCGGACGCTGGCTGGCTGGTTTACGACGGACAAGGACTGGGAAGAATCGACTCGGCGCTGCAGATGTTTGGCGGCGTTTCATTTTGGTGCTTCTGGGAGAACGGATTTGAAGCGCTCGCTGCGTTGGATGACGACGGCGACGGCCAGTTGGTTGGCAAGGAACTGCGCGGCTTGGCCATCTGGCACGATCGCAATCAGAATGGGATCAGCGAACCGGGAGAAGTCGGCTCGGTTGAATCGCATGGGTTCCGCAGCATTCATTGTGGCTACGTGCGCAGCCAGTTTGGCCGTCAATCAATTTGCTGGAATCCCGTAGGCTTTGAAAGGTCCGATGGGACCACGGTTCCAGCGTACGACCTTTTGCTGCAACGGGCCCCTCAAGACGAAGTGCGGCCAAAGAAAGAAGCGCGACCCGAAAAAGAAGCACGGGCCGAGAAGAATGTGCTTTTTTTCGCCGGCGGGCCGAGCCATAGCTACGGTGCTCACGAACACTACGCCGGTTGTGTCTTGTTGGCGCAGAACTTAGAAGTCGCGATGCCAAACTTCAAGACAACCGTCGTCCGCACGGAATGGCCCGACGAACAAACTCTGGCGAACGCCGATGCAATCGTGATGTATTGCGACGGCGGCGACGGACATCCAGTCAACAAGCATTTGGAACAAATCGACGCCTTGGCAGACAAAGGGGTCGGCATCGTCTGTTTGCACTATGGCGTCGAGGTCCCTAAAGGGGAGTCGGGGGACAAGTTTCTCAAGTGGATTGGCGGATACTTTGAAACCGATTGGTCCGTCAATCCAGAGTGGACCGCGGATTTCAAACAGCTTCCAAAGCACCCCATCACTCGAGGGATCGAACCGTTTTCGATTCAGGATGAATGGTATTATCACATGCGGTTTCGGCCGGACATGGCTGGGGTTACGCCAATTCTAACAGCGGTTCCGCCGGCCAGCACGTTGGATCGCCCGGACGGTTCCCACAGCGGCAACCGATTTGTGTGCGCCGAAGCCGGTCAGCCACAGCATGTCGCTTGGGCGGCGGAACGAGAAGGGGGCGGTCGTGGCTTTGGTTTTACCGGTGGGCATTATCACTGGAATTGGGGACAGCCGACGTTCCGCCGCCTGGTGCTGAACGCGATTGTCTGGTGCGCCCGACGGCGAAGTCCCTGCTGGCGGCGTCAGTCCCGTGGAACCATTGACCTTGTCACAACTTCAAGAAAATCAAGACGAACCCGTCCCGAACGACTTCAACCCTGAGAACGTCGCCAAAGCATTTGGCGTCGAACTGGGGAAATAGTCGATCAACCGCCAAGTTTCTCTGTGTCGCGCTGGCCGGCAGTCGACTGTGACTGTAGGAGGCTGGTGGCGATTGCCCGAAACACCGGCTGAAGTCTTTCAAAGTCCCGACTTTCGGCTTGACTGAGAATCACGAGGATGCGCGTCCCCACGTTTAACAAGCGGACTTGAGCGGCAACCAGCAAGTCGAGGCTGAAGAAGTTCCCGTCGAGGCCCGAGAAGTCCTGACCGAGCAATTGGTCGGATACCTCCAACCACTCGATGGAATCGAATTGCCGAGTCACTTCCTGTTTCAGTTCATCGATCAGCGACGCGGCTTGAGTCAGGCCCCTGCAAGCAGTCAGCAACCACATCGCTCCGGTCGGACTCTCCAAAGTAACTTGAAACTCGACTCCTTCGGTTTCTTGATACGATTCCGCTAATTCCCAATTTTCGGGAAATAGGAATTCGATATCGTTGTTTTTGAATTGGCGGGGCATTCGCTGAGGAAAAATGCAAGAATGACTTTGTATGCGGGCCTCGCGCCGGCGGAAAACTGGGCCACGGGTCAGCGAAATCAGCAAGCGACTCATCCTGTCATCCTCGTTCAACAAGATGAGCGACGTGCGGTGGACATGGACGCAATCGCCGTAGCGTCGATGCGTACGCTTTGGTACAGTCGACCGCCTTGATGCTACCACGTCAAGGACTTTGTTGGACTGTCTCTGGGCGTAACGAACGTGTTCGTTTTCCATCGCCATCGTCGACGCGCGCGTCTGGGAATCGGTTTGAGCCATCCCATCGTCAGTCCCATTGTAGTTGTCTGCTTAATTGCCATCTGCGTCGGATGCCACAGTTTTCGGACGTGCCCGATCGATTATCAATCTTCCTTGGCCCGCGAGCTTACCTACGGCGGCATCGATGCGATGGAGCGAGGCCGTGCTGAAGAGGCCGAGCAGATGTTGACCGAAGCGGTGGCGGCGGCGCCGAACGACCAGCGGGTCCGGGCCGAGCTTTCCAAGGCGTTGGCCAATCGCGGCCAAATGGGCAGGGCGATCGAACAGATGCGCAGCCGCCACGGAACTATCGCCGGACGAACCGCCGTATCACGTGGAGCTCGGAAAGTTGTATTTGAAAACGGCCCAGGTCGACCGTGCGCTGGCCGAAGCGGAGCGAGCCATCAAGCTCAATCGGAAGTTGGCCGATGCGTGGGCCCTGCGCGGTCGTTCCCTGCGGGCTCTGGCGCGGCTGGATCCGGCGAAAACTGATCTGCACCGAGCGGTAGCGCTGAACCCCGAACTCCTGGACGTCCGATATGAGTTGGCCGAAGTCAATTTCCAATTGCGTCAATCGCAGCGGACGCTAGTCATTCTCGAAAGCATCCTGCGGGACTTTAACCGAGACGAGTTACCCGAGAACTTCTCTTTATTACAGGGAATGGCGTTGGCGGACGTGGGACAACTGGAAGCGCCACTGACACTTTGGTCCAGGCGATTGAAATGGGCCATCGCAATCCACAGTTGTACCTGGAACTGAGCCGCATCCAAAGCGCTCGAGGAGACAACGCCAACGCCCGGCTGACGCTGCAGCGCGGTCGGGAGTTGTTCCCTGACAATCCCGAATTCCAACTCAAACTCGATGCGCTTCCGGCGGAACCCGCGAAACGGCCCGGTACTAGTTTGAGTTGAACGACGAGTTGATCAACGACGCGTTGTCTTGCCACAACGCTTTTTGCACGCTGCCGGTGCTCAGAACGGCACCGATCGCCGAAAGAATGATCAGAGCCAACATGATCGAGTACTCCACCGCAGTGGGTCCACTCTCGTCCACCAAGAATCTTTTGATTCGCCGCACTATCGTGTTCATTCGTCTCACCGTCGACAGATTGGAGTCTGCATCGCCACGCTTAAAACCACCTCCGATCGTCCTCTACGAACGAGCACGCGACCGATAAACGGCGATTTCTTGATCAAGTCTAGGTTGCGGATTCATTCTATCGACACGTAGGGAGCGTTTTTTCGATCGCTAAGCTACGGCGTATAGCGTTTGTTCGGGTCGAGTCATGTATGCCGGTCGTTCAAATAACCTTGACGATCGCGCGAATCCAGCGGAACTTGACTCCCGCAATGCTAGTGCTTTGTCAGGTCTTAGAATTGGGGTTGTGCGCCACTGGCTTTGCCAGTGCGGGTCGGCAATACACGACGCTCATGTACACTGGCACAGCCAGTGGCACCCCAAAATTAAAACTTGACACGGCACTAGATCCCCGCCTTCGCCGGGATGACAGAACCTTGATCCACGAACTATTAGGATCGCACGCAAAACAACTTCCCGATTTTGTTAACCCTCTCCTGACCTCTCCCGTGCGGGCGAGGAATTAAGGCGAAGTTATTTTGCGTGCGATCCTTAGCGGTTGAGCAGACAAAAGTGCAAAACTGGAACTTAGGAGCGTCCCACGCCTTTTTCGGCGTGGCGGTTCCAGGCCAGACGGTTGCGGATTTCGTCCTTGAGGTGGTTGAGCACGGAATCGCGATCGGTTTGGGCCAGGATTTCTTTGACGACGGTTTTTGGCGAGCCGCTTCCCCACGAGCCGCCTTGTTCGAAGTAATATTTGGTCGCTTGGCCAATGATGTAGGAACTGAAACCAGCGGCGGCGGCCTGTGGGAGAGCGGTGATCGGGGTCGCCAGATGGAACGTCGCCAACTTCAACGCGCTGGCACCCCAAGAAATGAGTTCTCCCATCGCAAAGATCCCGGCGGCTTGAGCGATGGTTCGCGCCAATCGTCGCGCTTGGATCATGGAGAAGCTCAGCCCGTAGACTTTCGACAAAGTGACGATCATGACCGCATCTGTCACAATACCACTGATAATGTCGACCACGGGAGGATAGAGGGCGACAATCGTCGCTTTGGTGGCCGCCATACTCCAGATCACTTGATCGGCGCGGCGGTTTCGCATCTCGACTCGCATCGCCGAAACGCGGTCGCTTTTGTCGGCGGCATACATCGCGGCGTTGAGCGCGATCAACTCGAGTCCTTCCTTTTCCAGTGTCGAAAGGATGAGGGTTTTGAGTTGGTCGACGTCCGGTTCGGGCTTTTGCCAAGTCATTTCATCGCGTCCGCGATGGCTCTGCCGCACGACTTCCACGGGCCGCGGGTCGGCGCTGGTGGAAACGACGTGGTGGTTGGGGATCAAGTCGCCGACGCGCTGCACGACACCCTGGCGCAGCAAGCCCCAACTGTCCTCCTCGTACAAGTCCTGTTTGTTCATCACGAGAATGATCGGCTTTTGAATCGCCGCCAATTCCAAAAGCGACGCGTATTCGGTTTCGTTGATGTCCGAATCGATGACGAACAGAATCAGATCGGCCCGCCGCGCGGTCGTCTCGGCCAATTCCTCCCTCGCCGCGCCGCCGATCTCGTTGATGCCGGGCGTATCGATCAGAATGACCTGTGAGCGGTCCATCCCGGGAACGTGGTACGAGCAGGTTTCCCAGAGGGCGGCCGCGGCCTGTTTGGTCCATCCCCCTTGGACGTCGACTTCCGCGACATGCTTGCCCACTAGTGCGTTGATCAACGCTGATTTGCCGGTGCTAATCTCGCCGAAGACGACAATTTCTACACGGCCGGAGGTCGTCTTGGTGTACATCTCCTGAAGCTGCTCGACGTCACGCCGCATTCGATCCCGCTCCTCGGGGGAACACTTGCGCAGCTTGGCGAGCGTCGATTCGACAGACGCGATCGCCCGCTGATATTGGCGGTCCTCAGGCGAAAGCTCGGTGGACGTGGTCGAACTCAATGGGTTTCCTTTCGCCGAAGTTTTGACCGCGCCGTCTGCACTAACCGCCGCAACTCGTCTAATGTCGTCACGTGCTCCCATTGTCGACGGGCTAGACCAGCAAGCCCCCCCTCCGGTGCGTTCATTTCATTGCGGAAGTATTCGATGAAGACCGACCCAATCCATTTGGTGATCAGCGCCTGCACCGCGCCTTGCAGCACGCCGCCGGCGATCGTTCCCGCCACCGGGACGGTCTTGATCAGCGAGCCGACGATCGACGCAATCGCCGGTGTGGCGAGATTGATCCCCAAGACGCCAACCAGGTTTTTACCCATTTCGCCCAGCCAGCGACGAGCCGTTTCCAAGTCGACTTTCTGCTGATATACCTCCGCCAGGTCGAGGATCATTTTCGTCGAAATCCCCATCCCCGCAAACAAATCAACGACGGGAAAAGGAATCACGGCGGCGACACCTCCGGCCCCCCACATATATCGGTCGACAATTCCCCAGGCACGCCGGTCCAACGACTGGCGGACTCGCTCGCGGGCTTTCTCCACCAAACCTCGAGACTGAAGCAACAGATTGGCCGACAATAGTTCTTTTCCTTCTCGCTGAAGTGTATGCGACATTCGTTCCGCCAACGGTTCGATATCGAGCGGCACATCGACAAATTCGTCGATGGCGGAACCGTCCGAGAGAACGCGTTTCCGCTTTCGGCGAGTACGATTGGCTTGGATCGAGATCACGTCATCGTGCTCGACCAATCCCTGGGCTTGCCGCTCGATTTGTCCCAGCAACTTGTCGCGATCGGCCTGTGTGTACCAGTCGGATTTGTTGAGGCAGATGATGATGCGTTTCTCCATCTTGCCGAGTTGCTCCAGCAACTGATGTTCGCTTTGGCGGAGGGGCCCGTCGACGACCAGCAGGATCAGATCCGCGTCTTTGGCGGCTTGCGTGGAAACCGTGATGTGTTCGGCGCCGTCGATTTCGCCCAATCCGGGCGTATCGACCAGGATGACTTTGTCCAGTTTGTTCCAGGGAATCTCGCTGCGGCGCGTCGTCGTTCCGCCACGAATATCGGTTGGAAAAAGATCCTGCCCCGCCAGTGCATTAAGTACCGAAGACTTGCCGCTGGAAATCGTACCGAATGCCACGATCTCCAGCGTCTGTTGCTGCGCTTGGCGCCCAAGTTTCGCACTAATGAATCGAGTTCACCATCGGTCGCCGCTCTATCGGCGCTGTGCGCGCAGATCTGACACCGATTGCAGATTTTCGTCGATCTCGGCGTCCATCTGCGGCACCGTCAGTTCACTGGGGTTCTTGTTGCGGCGCTGACGGCGCAGTTGCTTAGCCGCGGAACGACCCCACAGTTTCCAAAATATCCAGCTCGCGCTCCCACCCAACAGCACCGCACCGCTTCCCACGGCGATCAAATACAGCGTTGCCCAGAAGCTTCCGAGTTGTCGTACCGTTTGATACTGCGAGATCAACCAATTGGGAACGAAAATCAGCGCCAGTCCGCACAGCGCGGCGGCCAGCAGCCAGATCAATCCGGTAAACGACCGCACAATTCCCATCGGCATTAGTGGTGGTTCGGCGTCCTTTGCATGTGGTGTATTCTGAACCAGACGAAGCAACTAAGATAGCTAGACGCGCCGCCGGCCACGCTCAATTGATAGTATTCGGGATCTTAGAAGCTGGGGAGCAATCCGGGGCTCGACCCGGGATAATTATTATAGACCGCCGAACTGGTTAAAGGCATCCGACCGTGGCCATCCAACCCACCAAGTACATTTGGAAGAACGGCGAACTGATTGCTTGGGAGGACGCGACGGAACACGTTTTGTCGCATGCACTGAATTACGGCACCTGCGTTTTCGAGGGAATCCGTTCTTACTCCACGCCGGTCGGTCCAGCGATTTTCAGATTGGGCGATCACATTCGCCGACTGTTCGAGTCTGCTCGGATATATCGCATCGACGTGCCGTTTGATCAGGCTCAGGTTTGTGATGCCTGCCGGACGGTCATCGCCGACAACGAATTGCAAGCCGCGTATATTCGCCCGCTGATTTATGTTGGGTTCGGCGAGTTGACATTGGGGCGGACCGCGGCCACACCGAATCACGTCGTCGTGGGTGCCTTCCCCTGGGACAATCTACACGGCGCCGATAGTCTATCGCGTGGCATCAACGTATGCGTTTCGTCCTGGCAACGGACGACCCCGGCCAGTGAGCCGATGCTGGCCAAAGCGGGCGGGCATTATCTCAACAGCCAACTCATTACGATGGAAGCCAAACGGAATGGCTATGACGAGGGCATTGCCGTCGTCGATGGCTATTTGTCTGAAGGGGCAGGGGAGAACCTATTCCTTGTGCGTGACGGCATCATTTATACGCCACCGCTGTCTTCCTCGATTCTTGCCGGGATTACTCGCGACACGGTGTTCCAGCTTGCCGCGAATCTCGGGTTGGTTGTGCGACAAGAAGTATTGCCGCGCGAGATGCTGTACCTAGCGGATGAAATCTTTATGACCGGGACGGCTGCCGAGATTTCCCCGGTCCGATCGGTGGATCAGGTTGCGGTCGGCAAGCAGTGTCCTGGACCGCTGACGCAACGGTTGCAGTCGGCCTTTTTCGGGCTCTTCAATGGCCAAACCGACGATATTTGGAAATGGCTCGACGTGGTGGCTCCACAGCCGGCGAAATCGTCATGATTCAGCCCTTCGCTGCAACCCATCGGGATGTACTATAATCGTCTTCCAGCTAGAGCACCTGCCGAGGTTCGGCGCAGGGCAGTTTTTTTGTGCATCCTCAATGGCGGTCATCGATGCGGTGGTTACGCCGGATCGGCCCGTGCTGGTCTTAGGATGGCACGCAAAATGACTTCCCGATTTTGTTAACCGTCTCCTGACCTCTCCCGTGCGTGCGAGGAATTAAGGCGAAGTTATTTTGCGTGCGATTCTTAACCCCGAGTCCAATCCCATGAAGCGATATGTTCGCGGCCCTTTGGTTGCCATTGTTGTTGTGTCGAGTGGTCTGTTGGCGTTTGGACAGGAGGACAATCAGAACCGCCTGATCCGCGTCAAACCAAGTGCAACCGCTGCCAGGATCGGCACGGCGGTTCATTGGGTCGACGACTGGGAGACGGCGCTCAAAACCTCGCGGCAGTCCGGCAAGCCGATTTTTTGGTATGTTCCCACGGTGCCCGGAACGTTTACCGATCGGAAAATAGAAATCAATCGTTACTTGCTCAGCCGGCCCCTTTTCCTGGCCGCCGATCATCGCCGCGCTCAACGAAAGCTACGTCCCGTACAGAACGCCACCAACCGACGATCAAGCGGAGAAATTCGATCTCAGACCTTATAAGTTTGTCGAACCAGGGTTCCTAATTCTCGATGACAATCAAGCCGTGACGCGGCGCGTCGATCATTTGACGACCTTGCATCCGCTTTGGCTGCAACGATTGATTGCCGGGCCGCCATCGAACCCGTTGTCCACCGCGGATCGACGTGAGATTGATGAAGTTTGGCAGGCGTTGAGTCGCGGCGACTTCACGTCCCACTGGGCGGACGTGGACCCGAAGGATCCGCTGGCGACGGAAAAACTGATGTTGTCGGGCATGTTGGCATTCCGTCGCGGCCAGCACGACGAGGCCAAGAAACTGTGGCAACGGGCTTCCGCAGCGCAGCCGGAATCGCCGTTGGCTTGGAAGTCGGCTGCGGAGGCAGAAGGATTTGGGCCTTTCGTTCGCGGCATGGAAGTCTTCTGCGAACTTCCCGACAAGGCCTATCTCGCGGGAACGGAATCGGCCGGGCACGCACGCGCCCAACGGCGTTTACGATGAACCGGAGTTGTGGCGGCGCAGCGTTCGCTTTTTGCTTGGCATGCAAGACGTGAACGGTGGCTTCTTCGACTCCGACTATGATTTCGGCGGATATGACAGTCTGCCGAATGTCTACTCGGCGGTGACGGCAATTGCGGGCATGGCGCTGCTGGACGCACGCGACCACGTCGGCGCCGGATTGCGGCCGGCGGTCGAGGACGCCGTGGCCCGGGCGGCGAATTACGTCACCGACGACCACCACCATAACCCGAAAGACCGCGACGAGATTCTTTGGTCGTACGCCTACCGAGTGCGGTTCCTTGCGCGGCTGATCGAGACTGGATTCGGCGACCAGCAGCGGTGGAGCGATGCGCTCAATCATGCGGTCGAGGGTCTGGAATCGATTCAACTCAAGAACGGACATTGGTACCACGAGTACACCAACCCGTTTGTCACTGCGACCGCGTTGGCGGCATTGCACGCCGCTCGGGATCGCGGCGGCGAAGTGGATTTGACGAAAGTCGAGTCAGGTTTGAACGCACTGCTGGAAGATCGATATCAGAACGGAGCCTATCCGTACAGTACTCGCCGGCCGGGCGACCAAGCGGCCAACGGCTCTTTGGAAGCCAGCGCCGGCCGAATGCCGATTTGCGAGTTGGCGTTGTGGTACTGGGGAAAAATCGATGATCAACAGTTGACCCAGACAGCGCGGATTTCGTTGGACCATCAGAATTTGCTCGACGTGGCGTACAAATACGACAACCACACCTCGACGTTGGCGTATGGGGGATTTTTCTTTTGGTACGATATGCGCGGCCGCGCCGAGTTGATTTCGCGAATCGCCGACGCCCCGACTCGGCGGCGTTTGGCAACGGCTCACCGCGATTTGATCCTTAAACTGCCGGAAATCGACGGTTGTTTTGTCGATTCGCATGAACTCGGACGGTGCTACGGAACCTCGATGGCGTTGTTGAGTCTAGGCCATTTGCAAACGGCTTTGGCGACAAAATAGTAGCGAGAGAGGCGTTGTGTTTGTTGGTCCGGTTTTCAGTCGCGAAGCAATCACGGCCCCCCGCCGACCTCGGTTTTACATCCAGCGGACCGTGTACGCGCTCGGGCTGCTGTTGTTGATGTGTACGGCTTGGATGGTCGTAACCGGCACCCAGTTGATCCGTAATATCGGCGACATGGCGTCCTTTGGGGCGCTATTGTTTCAAGTCCTCGCGCTGCTGCAATTGTCGTTGATGATGTTCCTGGCAGCGGTCCAAAGCGCCAGCGCCGTGTCCATCGAAAAAGACCGCAAGACGTTGATCTTGTTATTGATGACGCGACTCAATAACAGTGAGTTGGTACTGGGTAAATTGCTGGCTAGTTTGTTGAATATCATCGTGATGCTGATCACGTCGCTGCCCATTTTTATGCTGATTGTGGCTTTTGGCGGAACGTCCTTTCAACAAGTCGGCTGGACGTTCGCCGTGACCGCGATCACGGCGCTGGCGGCGGGGAGTTTGGGCGCAACGTTGGCGCTGTGGCGCGAAAAGACGTTTCAGGCATTGGCGTTGGTGCTGTTGATATTGGTGTTTTGGGTTGGGGCGTGGGAGGCCGTGGGCTTGGTGGGCCAACCCATTCTTGGCTTGCCGTCGCAACAAATCGTGGCCGCAACCAGTCCGATTCATGCGTTGATCACCGCGGCCAGCCCGTCGATTGCCCATCAGTGGCGGGCGGAAATCGCGCCGTACTTGCTGGTGATGACGGCGATGACGCTGCTGGTGGTCGGAATCGGGATATGGCGGGTGCGCAAGTGGAACCCCAGCCGGGACATTCGACCGGGACAACAAGAGGAAACCGGTGCATCGGTGGCCGCATCCACCGTCGACGCGGATCCCAAAGCCGAATTGGCGGCGCGGCAACGCGGCCACGTTGATGATCGTCGCCGTACCGTCAATATTCAGTCGCGAAATGTCGGCCGCAATCCTGTTTACTGGCGGGAGACGCGGACATGGGCGTACGGCAAAAAAATTGTCTTCATTCGAGTTGCTTATTGGATGATGGCCGCGCTGGTGGGTTACGGCCTGTACTGGATGATCGGTCGCGGTTCCGGTTTTGCGGCGGGGGGAGTTTCAGGGGAGCTGACGCCGCCAACGCGATTGTTGAGCACGTTCATGTTGTTGAGCCTGGTCATCGTCAACGCGTTGGCGGTGACGTCGATTACCAGCGAGCGCGACGGCAAGTGTTTGGACTTGCTGATGGTCACCGATTTATCTCCCAAGGAATTCTTGTTCGGCAAGCTTGGCGGAGTACTGACGATTTCGCTGGATTTTGTGCTGTTGCCGCTCGCGATTTGCATCTATTTGTCTTTCGTCCGGGCCGTCTCGTTGGAGAACCTGCTATACCTCACGCTCGGCTGGTTTGTGTTGAACATCTTTTCGGCGATGCTCGGGATCCACTGTGGGATGATGTACTGGAGCAGTCGGCAGGCGATCGGGACAAGTCTGGGGACGCTGTTTTTCCTGTTTCTGGGGGTGGCCACGACGATGATGATGCTGGTGAGTTTCAGCGGCAACATGGAAGCTCAATTGGCGCCGTTTCTCGCGTTCATCGTCGGTGGGGCCATCGGATTGTACACGGCGATCGGCGCAAAGAATCCGTCGTCGGCCATGGTCCTGGCCACGATCTGTTTGCCGGCGACGATGTTTTATGCGGTGACCAGTTTGCTGCTGGGCCGTTACTTGTCGGTGTTTCTTGTGATGGCGGCGGCGTATGGGTTTGCAACATTGGCGATGATGGTTCCATCGTTGGGCGAATACAACATCGCGATGGGACGCAGCAAGCTGACCGAGGATGAGTAGCTTGATCGAAATCCTGCCCGGCCTGGCGGCGATGGCCGTCCTGGTCTGCTGCTCTGCATTTTTTTCCGCCAGTGAGGCGGCTCTGTTCTATCTCAAGCCGCCTGATCGGCGGGCGACTCCGCCGCGGATCCGCGGGCGATCGATTGGTCGATCGGCTGCTGGCTGATCCGGATCGACTGTTGTCGGCGGTGTTGTTTTGGAACTTGATCATCAACATCGCATACTTCACGTTGTCATCGATCTACGCGATCAAGCTGGAACAACAGGCCGGCTCGTCGCGGTGGTTGGCGATTGGATTGGCGGTGGGTTCGTTCCTGGTCATCATTTTTTTGGGGGAGATGTTGCCCAAAAGCGTCGGTGTGCTGATCGCGCGTCGCTTGGCGCGGTGGGTGTCGTTTCCGCTATCGGTGTCGGTGCGATTGGTTCGACCGCTGTTGCCTCTACTGCAGACGACCAACTTGATTTCGCGGCGATTGATCTGGCCCCACTTTCGGCGCGAAAGCTACTTAGACATCGCCGATCTGGAGCGAGCGATTCAGCTTTCGGTGAGCGACGCCGAACTCTTGCGACAGGAACAAGCGGTGCTGAACAATATCGTCTTGCTCTCGGATATCCGCGTGGATGAGTGGATGCGCCCGCGCACGCAATTTCTAGCGTTCCGGCCGCCGGTTCACCTGAGCGACTTGCAAGGACGCGAACTTCCGGGCGGCTATCTGTTGGTCACGGAATTCAAGTCGGAGGAGATTGCCCGTGCGATCCGCCTGGCCGACTTATCCGAACTGCCCCATCGCAACATTGACCGGCTGGCGTTGCCCGTCGTCTATTTGCCGTGGAGTACGACGGTGGCACGGGCGCTGGAACACCTCAAGCAACTGGAGCGGGATGTCGCGGTGATTGTCAACGAATACGGCGAGACGATTGGCATTTTGACGATCGAAGACATCTTCGAAACGATCTTTAACTACGCGCCGAGCCGCAGCAAGCGGTTATTGGACGAGAATCCAATCCATTACATCCGGCCGAATTGTTGGGTCGTCTCGGGAATGGTTGGCATCCGCCAACTTTCGCGCCGATTGAATGTTCCGTTGCCGCCGACGCGCACCGTGACGGTTTCGGGCGTGATCCAAGAGAATCTCCAACGTCTAGCTCAGCCGGGAGACCAATGCCGCTGGGGACCGTTCAATCTGAAAGTGCTCGAGTATCCCTTTCGCGGACATATGCTCGTGGAAATCACGATGTGGCCTCAAGCGGAGACCGATTCATGATCGGACTGGGTTTGGGCTTGTTCGTCGCGGGTATTCTGATGAGTGCGTTCTTCAGCGGCAGCGAGACCGGCTTTTACCGGGCCAGCCGCGTCCGTTGGGTGCTGGACGGACTCGAAGGAGATCGGGTCGCGCAGTTATTTATTGTGGATGGCCAACAATCCGCCGCTCTACGTCGGTACGTCGCTCGTTGGAAACAACCTGGCCAACTATTTGATTTCGCTGTCAATCGTGCTCATGGCCCGGGGGCTGTACGCCGAATCGCCATCGGTGGAGTTGGTTGCACCGCTTTTGTTGACTCCCATCGTATTTGTGTATGGCGAATTATTGCCGAAGAACCTTTTTTACCTTGCACAAATCGACTTTTGCGGTGGGCGGGACCGGTTTATCTGATGTTCTTCTTTCTGTTCGCGCCGATCATCGGCGTACTGTTTGTATTTGGACGATTTTTGGAACGACTGTTGGGCCATTCGCCCGAAAAAGTTCGCTTGACGTTGGCTCGCAAGGAACTCGATCAGTTATTAAAGGAAGGCGAGGAAGCCGGCATTCTGCACCCAACTCAACGGCAGATGAGCCAGAATTTCTTCTTGATCGCGGCTAAGCCGGTCTCGCAACAATGCCAGCCGATCGCCCGCATTCACAGCCTGCCGCGGGGAACGCCGGTCCGCCGCGCCATCAGTTACGCGCAACGGTTTCGGCTGGCGAATATCGTCATCCACCAGGGCACTCGCACCAATGTTGTCGGCTACGTTCGTACGATTGACTTGTTGCTGGCCCTCGACCACGACGGTGTCATCCACGAATCGAAGGAACTGATGGAGGTCAAGGGATCTGAGCACGCCGGCGAGGTGATCATGCGCATGCAAACTCGCCGCGTCGATTTGGCCAAAGTCCTCAACACCCGCGAACAGGTCGTCGGCATCCTGTCCCTGACCGAACTCACCGATCCGCTCATCAAGCCGGCGGCGGGATGAAGAAATCGCTGGCGACGCGATTGAAACATCGCTAGTGCCTAGTGCTTTGTCAGGTCTTAGAATTGGGGTTGTGTGCCACTGGCTTCGCCAATGCGGGTCGGCAATACACGACGCTCATGTACACTGGCACAGCCAGTGGCACCCCAAAAATTTAGTACTGAAAATGCACTAGCAGGCGGTTGAAAGTCGATTCATCTCAACAACGGGACCAAACGTCATTCCCGCGAAGGCGGGAATCCAGCGGAAATGAGCTCCCGCAATGCTGGATCCCCGCCCCCCCGCCTTCGCTGAGGACAGGCTTCGCGGGGATGACAAATCCTTTTTCAATGGGCTGCTAGAAGTGACGCGGCCAGGACGCGGTTTGGGATTCCAGCGAAGTCCACAACAAACAGGATTCCTTCAACTCTCGCTTGCGTTGGCCGCGGGCGATGGGATCCCAACTTGGATTTCGTCGCCCATGATGCGGACCGGGTAGGCGCCCGTCTTGACCCGGCGGTTGTCGCACCAAGTGCCGTCGCGGGTATCGAAACGCCAGCCGTGCCACGGACAAACGACCACCGAATTCTCCAGATGGCCCGTCGCCAGCGAAGTACCCATGTGCAGACACATGTCATCGATCGCGCGATACGTGCCTTGGTCGTTGAACACCGCGATCACTTTGTCGCCGACGTTGAAGGCTCGCCCTTCCCCCAGTGGTATGTCGTAAGTCTGGGCGACGCCAATGAACTTGAACTCCATGTCATTACCTTAGGATCGCACGCACGATAACTTCCCGATTTTGTTAACCCTCACCTTACCTCTCCCGTGTGGGCGAGGAATTAAGGCGAAGTTATTTTGCGTGCGATTCTTATTGAGTCAAGCCGCAGGCATGCTCGATTCGGTGTTGGATGTTTTCCAGGATCGTTTGCTCCAAGGCGATGTCGCGGCCCAATGGAATCCAGCCCCGATTAGGCGGCGCGGTCCACAGGTCTTCGTCCTGGTTGATCGAATTGTCGTGCCGCAGGATTTGGCCCTGGATGCCACTGCCAATCGGTTGCGGCAAATCCTCAAGTTCTTTGTAGACTTTGACGTCGATCCAATACTGATCTTGGCTCGGAACGACACGGACTTTGGCAAATCGGCGGATGGTCTGCAACGTTGCGTGTAACTTTTCAAAGCCGGGCTGGGAATCGTGATGCCAAGGTTCGCCGAGGGTCGAACCGATTCGTGGTCGCGTTTCGATCCAGCCCTCCGTCAATACGGAATCGACGACGCGAATTCGCTGCTCGCGGGCAATGCGAAAGTAATCGTCGAGTTCATCCGAGATTTGATCCATCACGATGCACGGATCACACATCGGTACCGGCAACGGATTCGGAATATCATCGATCGATTCGCAGCGTGGCTCCGTCCAATATTTGTTCCAGCGCGGCGCAGCCAACGGCGACCAAAAGGATTGCCAGACAACAGGCTGATACAAGTGTTCGCATTGAGTCGCGGTTGAAATTCTTAGCAGGCGGCCGTTTAGTCGAGAACATCGCGGCGCGAAGTTTCCTGGAACGGGTACTCGGCAGCAAGATCAATTAAGCGCGGTGAAAGATTGCTAGCTGAAAACACAATCACGGGAGTGGCGGTCGCGTTGAACCCATCACACGGACAAAAATCGGATCACGTATCAACGGTCTTGGGCGGGGAATGATCAAAGTACCAGCAGCGAAGCACTTGATGCCAACGGCTCGGAGATTCCCCGCTGGTGGTTAGAGAAGCGTCGCTGGAGCCTTCTTCCCAGCGGCTCCAGATATTGGGCAAAACCACGGTTTCAACGCTAACGAGTTCCACGGCGCTGGTGGCCAGCCAACGATTGGCTTGCTCGATGGCCTCGTCGAAATTCTGATGTTGTCCCGGTTTGAAAATGCCTGGTGGTTCAAGCTGTTGGGGGACGAAGTCAATGTACTTGAGCATTTTCGTGGCGGTAAATAGAGTTGCTTTGAATATACATCTCGACGGCCCTGGGCAGCATGTAGCGGATCGAGCGGCCAGTGGCGACGCGGTTTCGGATGTCGCTGCTGCTGAGATCGATCAGCCGATTGGTCACAGCGGCGCGTTGGATCTGCAGCCACCTTTGGGGACTTGCATGTTTCTGCAAAGGTGTCAGATCCACAGTCGCCCCCGGCCGCGCCACAACCAGGGGGATCGCCAAGTCGACGATCCGAGCAGGTTCGCGCCACTGGTCGAAGGAACCAAGCGAATCGGAGCCCATCATCAGATACAGCTCGTCGTCAGGAAACAACTCGTTCAACGCGGCCAACGTGTCTACCGTATAGCTGATGCCCGATCGCTCGAGTTCGATGGGATCGACGACAAAGGCGTCATGTCCAGCGATTGCGAGGCGCACCATTTCCAACCGTTGTTGCTTGGTGGCGCGCGGTCCGCTGGCCTTGAGTGGCGCGTGATTGGCGGGCACAAAGCGCACCGTATCCAAGCCGAATTGTTCTCGGCATTGTTCGGCCATCAGCAAGTGTCCATAATGAATCGGGTCGAACGAACCGCCGCAGATGCCGATTTTGCTGCTCACCGAGGATTCCGAATTGTGGGTTGATGCGGCTTTCTACGTGGATGATGTCGATTCATGGAAAAAAAGCAACGGGCCTTGTTCGACGTCAAGCCGCCGCCGTGGGAACTTGATGACGCCTCGCCTGCGGTTGTCGTGCGTGTTGCGTTGAATGATCCGCCGTTTGGGCCCTTCGATTACGTGGTTCCCGATGCCTGGGCGGCGCAGGTTGCCGTGGGGATGCGCGTCGAGGTTCCATTGGGGCGAGGTAACCGTACGGCAACCGGCTACTGCGTCGACGTTTTTTTGCCTGGTCAGCATCCCGACACCGATCGACTCGACTTTCGGCGGTTGAAACCGATCGAACGATTGGTCGACACCGTTCCGTTGATTTCGCTCCATTTGGTCGAGTTGGCCCGCCAAATTAGCGATTACTACATTTGTTCGCTGGCATCGGTATTTGAGACGATGGTCCCGCCGGGCGTCCGTAAAAAGGCCGGCACCCGCGAAGTTGATTTCTATTCGATGACCCCGCAAGCGATCGATGCTTTGTCGTCGGCGAAACTGCCTCCCAAACAGCGAGCGATCCTGTCCGTGTTGGCCGCCGCCGAGGAGGCGATGCCGATCGGCCTTTTGTGTGAACAGGCTCAATGTACTGCCGCCCCCGTGCGGGCACTACGAAAGCGCGGCTTGCTATCGGTATCGACGCAGCGCGTTAGGACTTCAACTCCCGTGATCCCCGCCGAGCGGCGCGAAGCCGACTGGACGCTGAATCCGGAGCAAGCGTCGGGGCTCGCTCAACTGGAAGCCCAAATCCGCGACGGCCGTCACGCCACGTTTCTGATTCATGGCATCACCGGCAGCGGCAAGACCGAAGTCTACATACGCGCGATCCAGTGTGCGCTGGCGTTTGGCCGCCAAGCGATCGTGCTCGTTCCTGAGATCAGCTTGACGCCGCAGACGCGGCAACGGTTTCGGGCGCGCTTCGACCGCGTCGCCGTGATCCACAGTCATTTGTCGGACGCCGAACGGGCCTGGCATTGGCAAGAGATCCAGCATGGCCGAGTCCAAGTCGTGATCGGCGCCCGCAGCGCCATTTCGCGCCGCTGACCAACTTGGGCATGATCGTCATCGACGAAGAGCACGATGCGTCTTTCAAACAAGACAACAATCCGCGATATCATGCGCGCGAGGTGGCACTTTGGCGAGCGCAGCGCGCAGGCTGTCCGTTGATCCTCGGTTCGGCGACTCCGTCGCTTGAAAGCTGGTATCGGGCAACGGTTGGGGCCTATCGACTGTTGACGTTGCCCAAGCGAGTCCACGCGCAACCGTTGCCCACCGTCGATATACTCGACTTGCGCACGGAATTCAAAAGCAACCGAAGTCGAGGGGCCGTCAGCCGCCAACTGCATGGGGCGATTCGCCAGGCGGTCGAAGACGGCGGACAAGTGATCTTGCTGCTCAACCGACGCGGATTCGCGACGTCCATTCAATGCCCGGCGTGCGGCAAAGCGGTCTATTGTCCGGATTGTGCGATTCCACTGACGCATCACAAAGCGGGTGAGAAAGCGGTTTGTCATTACTGCGATTTCCAGATCCCGGCACCGCAAGTCTGTCCCGAATGCGGCTTTTCGGGGATCCGATTTCTGGGATTCGGCACCCAAAAGCTGGAGATGGAAGTTCGCTCCCGGTTTCCCGAACATCGCGTGGCGCGCATGGATACCGACACCATGTCGGGGCACGGCAGCCACGAGCGCGTATTGAGCGAATTCCGCGCGGGCCGCATCGATATCTTGCTGGGCACGCAGATGATTGCCAAGGGATTGGACTTTCCCAACGTGACGTTGGTCGGAGTGGTCAATGCCGACACGGCATTGCACTTGCCCGACTTCCGCGCAGCCGAACGCACGTTTGCCTTGGTGACTCAAGTCGCGGGCCGCAGTGGGCGCGGCCCCAAGGGAGGCCGCGTTTTGGTTCAGACGTTTTGTCCGGAGCATCCGGCCATTCGGTTTGCCGCCATGCATGACTTCGAATCCTTTGCCGCCTACGAGTTGGACCAGCGACGCGAGTTTGCCTATCCCCCGACGGGCCGCATGGTCCGGGTGGTCGTTCGCGGCGAGAGCCCGACGCTGACCACTCAAGTCGCTCAAGAGCTGGCGCGGCGCGTGACCGAGCGAGCTGTCGCCCAGGGCATTGAGTTGCGGTTGACCGGGCCCGCTCCGGCGCCAATCGAGAAACTACGGGGCAAAACCCGGTTTCACTTTTTGTTACAATTTGACGATGATGTTGCCGTGCAACCCATTCTGCGTACCGCGATCGATGCTTGGGAGTACTCAGGCGACGTGCAATGGATCCTCGACGTCGATCCGTTGGATATGATGTAGCAGCCGCATGTCGTACCGGTCGATCAAACGAGTCCTCGGCGAAAGCAGCTTGGAACCCAAATTGCTGCTGTTATTCGTCGTGAGCTTGCTGGTCTTGATCGGCGGGTCGTTTTGGTATGTGATGCAGATCGCGGAAAACCTGGTGCGGTCTAGTAGCCAGGTTAAGGCCCAGCAATTGATTTTAACGCACTTGCTCAGGCAACATTTGGAATCGATCCCGTTGAGCGAGAATTCGGCCGACTACAAAGAGATGTACCAATCGCTGTCGGGACAGATTCCGGTGGGGGGTGCCGTGATGCAGATCCGCGTCCTGTCTCCGTACGCGCCAGCCGAGGATCTCAAGGCGGTGATTTCCGACGATTCGCGTGAACGGGCGATCTTGCAGGAAATTCAGGATCAGTTCATGAGCCGGATATTTCCGCAAATGATTGCTGCAGCGCAGGGGACGACCGCCGCTGACGATTCGTTGGCGCTGAAGCAAGGCTTGGAGACCGGACTCTCTCGCGATCGTTTTGGCGGTGACCGGCAATACTATTTCTACCAACCACTCGTGTTTCGCTCGGTATGCATCAACTGCCACAACGACAAGGGCGATCCGAGCAAGGCGTTTGTAGCACCGCCGAACCTGGACTTGCAAACGCAAAACCGGCTGCGCGAAGTCGCCTGGCAAAAAGACCGGCCGGTATTCGTCGTTCGCGCCGCGCTTCCGTATCGCGATTTTCGCACGGCGCTCAACCAGACGTTGGCGGTGTTGATCGCGATCGCGATTGCAACGGTGTTTGTGTCGATCTTCTTTCTGTGGCTCATCGTACGCTATATCATCGTCAAGCCGTTGCGGCATTTACAGGATGTCAGCGATCGAATCAGTCACGGCCAGTTGGACACGCGGTCGGAATTGAAAACCGGAGATGAATTCGAAGCCCTCTCCAAATCGTTTAACAAGATGGTGCGCCATTTGATCGACACGCAACAGGCGCTTCGTGAAGCGAACCAGGATCTCGATGAAAGGATCGACGAGCAAGCTCAGCTGGCGATGCATTTGTTCGAGATGAACCGGCTCAAGAGCGAATTCTTGACCAACATGAGCCACGAACTGCGGACGCCGTTGAATAGCATTTTGGGTTTCTCCGATGTGCTTCAATCGAGCCAATCGTTGAATGAAAAGCAACAGCGCTATGCGGGCAACATCAAGCGTAGTGGGCGGGTTCTGCTAGAGTTGATCAATGACATCTTGGACATGGCCAAACTGGAATCGGGGAAAATGGCGGTGCGCCCGACCGATTTTCAGGTGCGCCCGTTATTGACCGAATTGACGGAAATGTTTCGCACCCTGGCCAACGAAAAGCGGATCGACCTTGTGCTGCGGGTCCCGGACGCCCTGCCGCTGATTCATCAGGATCAGATGAAGGTTCGACAAATACTGACCAATCTCATCGGCAACGCCATCAAATTCACTCCCGAAGGGGGACGCATTGTCTTGTCGGCTGAGGCGCACGACGAACACCTTGTATTGCACATCGCCGATACGGGAGTGGGAATTGCCGACGAGGAACGCGATTTGATCTTCGAGAAATTTCGTCAAGGGGCCGCGGCGCTGGGCACGGACCATTTAACGCGAGAGCATTCGGGCACCGGTCTGGGCTTGTCGATCGTTCGCGAATTGTGCATCTTGTTGGGCGGCAAGATCGAGTTGGTCAGCGAGGTCGGCAAGGGAAGCCTGTTTACGGTCACGTTACCGCTGATGATGCCCGAGCCCGCGCCACTAACCTGGACCTTTCACAGCGGATCGAAGAACTTGCCCGCCAGCCGCGTCGCAACCTGGACCGCCCCGCTTCCGAACTTCAGCCAGCCGACCCGGCGACCTAATTCGATTCGATTCCACTGGGGTATCGAGGATTCGCGGCCCCCAACTCAGAACGATTTGTGAGCGAAGTCAATCTTTACACCGACGGTGCGTGCAGCGGCAATCCCGGTCCGGGGGGCTGGGCCTACGTTCTCCGACACTTGCCTAGTGGGACCGAGAACGAGCGCTCGGGGGCAGAACCGGAGACCACAAACAACCGCATGGAATTGAAGGCGGTGGTCGAGGGACTGTCGGCGTTAAAGCGGAATTGCTCGGTCGAATTGTTTACCGATAGCGTCTACGTCGGCAAGGGGATCAGTCAATGGATGCCGAAATGGAAGGCCAACGGCTGGAAGCGGCGCGAGCGGAACAAATGGGTTACAATCAAGAACGAGGATTTGTGGCGACAACTCGATGAACTACTGAGCCGCCACCAAGTCAAGTACACGCGTGTCGCCGGACATTCGGGACATCCAGAAAACGATCGCTGCGACGAGTTGGCCGTGGCTGCATACCAGCCATACGTGCGCCGTCGTTAGCCCCAACGTTGACGGCGTTTTCCTCAGGGCGCGCGGCGCCGGGTTTTGACTCGATCGAGGAACACATGAACGTCTATTTCACAGGATTACGGGGCTCGGGCAAGACGGTCGTGTCTTGGATCGTGGCCGATATGTTGAACCGTGACTACGTCTCGACCGACGACATGATTCAAAGGGCATGTCACAAAACGATTACCGAATTGATCAAAGTGGCGGGTGAATCGGAGTTTCGCCGTCACGAAGCCAGCGTTGTGCGCGATATCGTCAAGAGTGAAAACCTTATTGTCGATCTTGGTGGGGGCGCCGTTTTGGATCCAGCGAGCCGAATTCTGATGCAGCAATCGGGCTCGCTGATCTGGCTGAAGGGAGCCGTCCCGATCCTCTGGCAACGAATTCAGAAGGACCCCAAGACTCCCAGCACTCGTCCCGGGCTCGGTTCGATTTCCGGATTGCAGGAAATGCATCAAATGAACCGGGATCGGCAGGGGATCTATATGACTTGTGCCGATTTCACAATCGACACCACCCAGTTGACGCCGGAGGAAGTCGCCGAAGAGATTGTCAACTGGATTCGCTCGGACGATATATCACAAAGTGCGGCGGGGGATGAAGTGGCGCTCGAAGAGCTTGTCGCCGACGACATCGTCGAGGAAGACGTCGACCCTTGAACAATCGTCGACGCCAACTGAAACGATTGTGGCCCCGGTCCAAGCTCGAAATCCGAAGCACCAAACGCGACTGATGATCAACGGAACGATCGACCTGGCGCTGATTCCCTTGGGCCTTATACTCGGCGCCGCGGTGAATTGGGCCATTTATTCTTTTGCCGTGATCCAACCACGCGCCATCAGTCCGTGGAGTCGTTTGGGACAACGCGAACAATCCACGTTGGCATTGGTTCCGGCGATTGGTTGGTTGTGGCAACGACACTACGCGGCAGAATTCGGGCGTGGATTCTGGGTTCGGCCGATGTTGATCGAGGTGGCGTTGGGTGCGGCGCTTCCCCTGCTATTTGCCTTTTTTCGGTCGGGCGGATTGACGACCTGTGCACTGGCGGCGTTGCCGCCACCCAACGAAGCCCAGGTCTGGACTTGGTTTGGCGTGTATACGTTGTTATTAGCTGCGCTGGCGGTGGCAACGTTCATCGACTTTGACGAGAAGACGATTCCCGACGAGATCACACTTCCGGGAGCTCTGCTGGCGTTATTGGTGGCCTGGTGCCTGCCGGTATCGCGCTTGCCAGAAGTTCAATTGCTGAACCCGGGCGTTCGCATCGAGGGCTTGAATTTCGCCAGTCCACATCCAATGCCGACTTGGCACACGGGAGTCGGGGGCGTGATCCTCGCAGTTTTTGTAATCGTAGTATGGATGGCAGCGCTGATCCCCAAGCGAGTGGTTTGGCGGCGAGGGGTTGTCCGTGGGCTGAAGCTGATGTGGTTGAGCGTTTGGCCGCCGCCTCGACGCCGCGCGGGCAAGTTTTCATTGCCGCCGCGCCGCGTTCACCCGCTGACTTGGTTGGCGCTGGGGCTGGCCGTGGCACTGTCGGGACTGTCGACGTTGGCCTGGTTGACGGGCGGCGAGCGGTGGGACTCCTACTTTAGCCAACTGGTCGGATTGGGCTTCGGGGGCGGATTGGTTTGGTCCGTCAGGATGATCGCGGGCAGCGTATTGGATCGGGAGGCAATGGGTTTTGGCGACGTCACGTTGATGGCGATGATCGGCGCCGTTTTCGGTTGGCAGCCCGCGCTGTTGATTTTTTGCTTTGCACCGTTTGCCGCCATGGTGATCGCGGTCTTTCAATTGATGACGACGGGGCACCCGGAAATTGCATTTGGACCGTATTTGAGTGTGGCGGCTGTGTTCACATTGTTGAATTGGGGCTGGCTTTGGAACGACTGGGCTCGGCCCAACATTTTCTTTTTGGGACCCGCCGTATTGGTCATCGTTTTGGTTTGTTTGATGTTGATGGCGGCCATGCTGCTGGGTTGGCGGCGGATAAAAATGCGGTTGGCTGGCCATCGGTGAAAGGAAGCACACATGGCAAAGCTCTTTGAATCGGTGCGGGACTTGGATTGCGGCGCAGGTACGATTGGACGCCGTTCGTACGGCGTGATCGAAGTCATCGATGGTGAGTTCCAACGGATCGCCTTTCGCCCTTGGCCCAAGATCGTCTCCCTCGCCGAGGTCATTTGGTTGGGACAGCGGACCCATCAACGGTTGCGGGCGGACGCTTGCCGCTTGTACTTTAATCAACCGTTTGGTCACCGGAATTTCCTGGCATTCAAATACATCGTCTCCAGCTTCGGCACGTCGTACAAGACGTTAATGACAGCCATTCGCGTGCTGGATGAAGTCGCCCGGATCAAACATTCCGACGCGATTCTCTGCGAGGTAACCAACGACAGAATCACCGATCCCATGTTGAAACGATTGGGCTGGGAGCGACACCTGGAATCGTCCGCGCGACGGCATTACATCAAGCGGTTCTACGGCAAATATCCAACGGCTTTTTGGACCAACGCCCTGGCAAATCGTTTAAGCGCCGCTGCCGAAAAGCGGAATTGCATCGACGGCTCGATCAGCTCCAATTCCGAGAGCAGCAGCGCGCCGTCGTCGTCGTACATGAGATCGACGCGGGCATAGAGAATTTTGCCGTGAAGATCCGCGAGGCACTTTTCGACGATGTGTCGATCTTCTGCGGAGATGTCCTGGGCGGGTCGGACGCTTTCATCTTCGCCAGCAAATCGGGGAAATTTGATCCAAGCATGTGTGATTTCGCCGTCGATCCAAGCCACCGACTTTTCGCCCATTGTTTGCGTGCTGCCGATGAATGGTTGGATCATCATGGCGCGAATTGGCAGATGACATTGCAGAAAGGAGAATGCGTCGCGCGTGCGTGAATTGCGAACCGGCGCGTGCAAAATGAGGCCGCGGAAACGACAGGCTTGAGCACGCAAGCGGAGCGGCCGACGTCTTGCCAAACCTTCGAAAACCCATCTGGTTCGGAACCTCGATCGAAAAACACCGTTGGAACGATGGGAACGCCTTTTGCGCTCAACTCTAACAGGTAGTGTTTATCGCTGTTCCACTCCACGATGTCCGCCGGGTTGAACAAAGGAATTGCTTCGCCGACGTGCCGAATCCAGCGGAGGAATTCGTCATGATGATGGTAGTAATTCCATGTCGCGCAAGATGCCTAAGTCGACGGTCAACGGGTTAAAAGGTTCGCCGTCCCAAGCAATCGTTCGGACGTCTACGTTGCGCCTGAGTAATTCATCGACCAGCGGTTGGTGGTCGGGATCCGGTTCGGGAAGTTCGCGACAATTGATGATAGCAATTCGGGGGCGGGACATGTTTCGATTGACCGCAACGGTACTTTTCGGCTATGAGCGGATTCTAGACAGGCGCCGACGACAGTGAAATGCGTCGTTGCTCAGCCGATTGTCCAAGGACGATACCCAACATGATGTCGCGGTTTGACAAACTCTCGACGATCAACGACAGGCTCGTGGCGGCGGCCCGCGATATCAAGGTGCTCAGCCGCCTCAGTTGGCCGGCAGCGGTGCAACAAGAATTCCTCGACGCCTGGCGAACGGGTCGGCCGCGTTTGCCGCGAGTCAGCTACGCCATCGATCCGATGCACGCGGCCCGTGCCGAGCTGCAGTCGATCGCGAATGGGCTGGACCGACACGATCCGCTCGAATGCTACGTCGCCGAAACAGCGGAATCCTACGTTCAACTTTGCCTGCTATTGGAACGGGCGGGCACCGTCGCGATCTCGGAGATCTCAGCCGAGTTGTACGGCCGGCCTACGGACCGAATTGTTGGCAGTGACTTGACCGGGCTCGATTCGGCGCGGCATTTTATCGATGTCAGCCGGTCGTTTCAACAGCTTGGCTACGTCGACGATCAGACGGGTAGTGTGCCGCCGTCGGTGATTGCGGCGGAACTCCAGCGGCGAACTCGCGAAGTGCTGCGAAATCATCCAATCGAAGTCGTCATCGACGATCACCTGGCGTCCAAGGCGGCCGCGGGGATGAGCCGGATTCGCATCCGCGGCTCGGCCTGTTTCTCACAATATGACCTGGAACAACTATTGCAGCACGAAGCCCTGGTCCACTCCCTGACGGCGATCAATGGCCATAGCCAGCTGGGGCTGAGTTGCTTCGGGCTGTCGGCTCCGCGGACCACCGGGACGCAGGAAGGACTGGCGACGTTTGCCGAGTTGGTGACCGGTACGATGGACTTGACGCGATTGACTCGAATCGCGTTACGCGTGGTCGCCATCGACCAAGCACTAAATGGCCGAGACTTTCTGGATCTCTTCAAGTTTTTTCTGGAAGCCGGTCAGCCGGAAATCGAGAGCTTTAACTCCGCGATGCGAGTCTTCCGCGGCGCCGCTGAGCGGTGGCTCGGCATTCACCAAGGACACGGTCTATCTGCGCGGGCTGATGTCAGTCCATACGTTCTTTCATTGGGCGTTCGACAACCAACGATTTCAGTTGTGCGAATATCTGTTTGCCGGCCGAATGACGATCGAAGACGTCTTGCGGTTGGAACCCTATTTTGAAACCAAGACGTTAGCCGAGCCCTTATACACGCCGCCTTGGTTGCATCGTACGGACAGTCTGGCTGCGTATTTGGCGTTCAACGTGCTGGCTCAAGAAATTCGCATTGATGGATTGGAATTCGGCGTTCAGGATCGATAAGGATCCGCGACGCCAATCTCTCGAACTCGTGCCGCTTTCGAACCGTGTCGACATCCGGTTGCGATCGGTATAATCTGTGCAAAGCCAGTTTTTCCTCGTTCGGAATAGAGGCGGCGCGTGTCGAGTGCTTTGGAATCGTTGTTGTTCAAACTGATTGACTACGCAGGGCTTTTTCCGCCCGTGGGATTGGCAATGCGACCCACGATTTCGAACTATCGGCAATACTTGACGGGTTCCCAACGATGGATGCTCGCCAGGATCGTCATACCGGCCGGTCGATTGGACGAGTTTGAGCAATCTGCCAGCGAGATACTCGACCATTCGCAGCCGCCGGCGCCTTGGCAGATAAGTGCTTTGGTGCCCAACGCAGCCGACGCGGAGTTTCCAGAGGCCGTCGCCGCCATCGATCGGTTCAACGCCCGTCAGCACCAGGCCCAACGCCCCCTGGGTCACGTGGATGCCATCGAGGGAAAGGCCAATTCGATCCAAGAGATCGAAGCTGCGCGAGACGCAACCCCGTCGGATTGCGACTTGTTCTTGGAATTGCCGACCGAACGCTGCCAAGTTCTCATCGCTCACGTCTCACAACTTCGCGCTCATCATCTCCAAGTCAAGATTCGAACGGGCGGAATCACCAAATCAAGCATTCCGCCGATTCCGCAGGTCGCCGAGTTTATCCATGTCGCTGCCACGAATCGCGTCAGTTTTAAAGCCACGGCCGGCCTGCACCATTTGATCCGAAGCGAGCGGAACCTGACGTATCAGGAGGACTCATCCAGGGGTGTAATGCACGGCTTCCTCAATGTCTTCTTGGCAGCTTGTGCGGCATTCGATGGCGTGCGTGATCTCGAACTGCTTGGCCAAATCCTTGCCGAGACCGATGTCGGTCATTTTCAAATTCATCCAGAAAAGATAGTTTGGCAGGACATCGCCTTGAGCACTTCGAC
This sequence comes from uncultured Planctomycetaceae bacterium, assembly GCA_963803365.1. Taxonomy (GTDB): domain Bacteria; phylum Planctomycetota; class Planctomycetia; order Pirellulales; family Pirellulaceae; genus JANMEB01. The sequence goes on along the minus strand of CAWDMH010000008.1, from coordinate 790,774 downwards.
CATCCAACGCGCACGCACTGAGTTTGCCGTCTCTTTTGGTTCGTGCTCGTTTTGCGAGCCCGTTGATGAATTGCAGCAATGGGGCGTGCTTGGCTAATCGCAGACATACCGATTCCAATGCGAAAAACTGACGAAACCCATGATCCCGCGTTGACGAGTTGGCTGGATAGTGCCAACGCCTCGGCAGCGGGATTTCCCATACAAAACCTTCCCTTTTGCCAGTTTGTTCGGGATCCCATGGAACCGGTGCGAATCGGAATTGGGATCGGTGATCGAGTTCTCGACTTGCGATGGTGCGCTCAAGCCAACTTATTGCCCAATTGGGCGTGCGAGGCGATATCGACTGGGAGTCTGAATACGCTGATGGGTTTTGGACTCGATTCACGAGTTGCCTTGCGACGTCGACTCAGCGAATTGCTTTCGGCCAATTGCCGTGATCTCCGAGATCAGGCCATGGTCGAGGAAGCTTTGCCGATGATTTCGGCGGTTGAATTTCAGTTGCCTTGTCACATCGGCGACTATACGGACTTTTATGCGTCCATGTTTCATGCCACCAACGTGGGCAGCATGTTTCGTCCGGATAACCCGTTATTGCCCAACTATAAATACATCCCCATCGGATATCATGGTCGCGCGTCCAGCATCGTCGTCAGCGGACACGACATCCGGCGTCCCCGTGGGCAATTGCCGCCTGCGGGCGAAGGTGCAGGCCCCAGTTTCGGCCCTTGTCAGAACTTGGATTATGAATTGGAGGTCGGCTGTTACATCGCCCAAGGAAACTCGCTGGGAACATCGATTTCGATCGAACGCGCGGACGACTCCATTTTTGGCGTGGGGCTGGTCAACGATTGGTCGGCTCGTGACATGCAGCGTTGGGAATACCAGCCGTTGGGCCCGTTCTTGGCCAAGTCGTTTTCGACAACCATTTCGCCGTGGATCGTCACCATGGAAGCGCTCCAGCCATTTCGCTGTTCGGCGTTTACACGGCCCGCCGGCGACCCACAGCCATTGCCCTATTTGATGGATGCTCGGAATGAGTCCGCTGGCGGGATCAATCTTGAGTTGGAGGTCTTACTCAGCACTGAGAAGATGCGGGCCGCCGGCGCCGCGGCGCATCGTGTCAGTCTGAGCAACTTTGCGACGATGTATTGGACTTTGGCTCAAATGGTGGCTCATCACACCAGCAACGGCTGCAACTTGCAACCGGGCGATCTATTGGCCAGCGGTACGGTGAGCGGCCCGGAGCGAAGTTCACGTGGTTGCCTGCTGGAGCTAACATGGGACGGCGAATATGGCCAGCCGGTTCCGGGATCGCAACGCACACCGCTGCAACTTCCCTCTGGCGAACGGCGAACCTTCTTACAAGATGGTGACGAGGTCACGTTTCGCGGCCGTTGCACTGCTGAAGGATTCCGCAGCATCGGCTTCGGTGAATGCCGCGGACGCGTTGCTGCGGCCGTCGAGTAAATGATCGGGTGTTACAGTTGAGCACCGATTCCGCCAATGCCGCGCTGGTAATCCGACGAGCGACGGCTGCTCGCAATCCGTCCTGTTCCGCCGGAAGTACCCGACGGATCATCCGATCTCACTGACGCCAAATTGCGGTGAAGCCAGTGATGCGCCGATGCAACCTGGTTGCCTTTTGTAACCAATCCACGACTGCTGCGTTGCATTTTACCGCTTTCAGCGAATTCGGCGGATTGCTAAAACCTTTTCGACATAGGGTTGTTGTGAGTTCTCTCGAATCGACTCGACATCCGTTCTGGAAGGGCACGTTGGTCATGAACGTGATTACATCGGCGAGGAAGTTTTGGAAGCAGTTGTTTGGAAACAGACTGCGGACGGCAGATCTGGCCAGCGAGTCCTATTGTCTGTCGTTGGAAACGTTGGAAGAGCGAGTGCTGTTGTCGGCGTATCCTTCGATGTACGAGCAATACATGCTGGAACTGAGCAACGTGGCTCGAAGAGACCCGGCCGCCTACGCCGCAAGTTTGGGTGTCGACTTGAACGAGGGTTTGGCCACTGGCACGATCTCTTCCGCGGCGAAGCAGCCATTGGCTTTCAACCCTTTGCTCATCGACGCGGCTCGGCAGCACAGTCAATGGATGCTCGACACGAATACGTTTTCGCACACCGGCGCCGGAGGTTCCAATCCACAACAACGCATGGTAGCGGCGGGCTACGTTTTTAATGGCAGCTGGACTTGGGGGGAAAACATTGGTGTCCAAGGAACCACGGGACCGCTGAACCGCGTCGAATTCACACGCAGCATCGAAGAGGCCTTGTTCGTCGACCAAAACATACCTGGACGAGGCCATCGTCTGAACCTGCTCAACGATCAGTTCGCCGAGGTTGGGGTGGGCGTTCGCAGCGGACAATTCAATGGATATAGTTCGGTCATGGCGACCCAAGATTTCGCCAAGTCCGATGCGTTGGCTTTTTTGACCGGTGTGGTTTACGACGACTCTCTCCTTCGTGATCGTTTCTATACCCCCGGTGAGGGTCTCGGCGGCATTACCATCACCGCCATACGAGATGGAGGGGGGCAGACTTATTCCACCACGACATGGCCGTCCGGCGGGTACAGTTTGGAATTGCCCAAGGGACGTTACAGCATTCTGGTCAGTGGCGTCGGTTTGGGTGATTCCCAATTCATGCCGGTCGTCTTGATGGGAACCAAAAACCGTAAGTTTGATTTTCGCAAAGGCGCCGTGAGAACAGCCCCGGAAGTCGCAGTCAACGGAAACGGATACGCAATTATCAAGGGTGACTCGACACCGTGCGCCGCGGATGGAACTGATTTCGGAACCGTTACTTTGGGCGAACTCGGCGCCGAAGGCGAATTCGTCATATTAAATATTGGAAACGCCCCGCTCGACCTGACCGGGATGCCGCAGGTCATTCTCGTTGGCGCCAACCCGAACGATTTTTCGGTATCCATTCAACCACCCACGGAAATCGCCGGCGGTGAAGCCGCGTCATTCAAGGTGACGTTCTCCCCAACGGCCACAGGCCTCCGTACGGCAATCATTCAGTTTGCCAACAACGATTCCAACGAAGACCCATTCTATTTTTCAATCTCCGGAGTAGGCAGCTATTCGTTCAGACCCGCAGCATTTACCAGCAGTGGAAACGCTTCGGGCGACAGCGGTCCGGCCGTCAACAACCCTGTTGCGTTCGGAGCGCCGCCCATGATCGTACAAGTGAATCCCACGATAGATTCGCAAGATCCCTCGTCGTTTGGCGAATATAACTCCTCCCAAACGAATGCCTTGTACCCCGAAATCGCCAAAGCTCCAGGCACAACATCCCAATCCCCTATCGCGTCACTGAACGGCTCGTCGCTTCAGCTTTCGGCGTACTTAAGGATCGGACGCAAAATAACTTCGCCGTCAATCCTCGCCCTCACGGGAGAGGCTTAGGGAGAGGGTCGACAAAACCGGGAAGTTATTTTGCGTGCGATCCTAACATCCGAATGGACATGGCGGACGTGGTTAGCAGACCGTTGTTTTCAGTCAAATGCCAGGAAGCTACTTGCGCCTTCGACGCAACACGAGAGCCACCAATCCAATTCCAAGCCCGCATAAGGACGAAGGTTCCGGAACCGCCTGACTCAAAATGTTGGTCACCAAGAAATTGCCATTCACGCCGACGCCGCCAGCCGGATTTGAGGTCCATCGAGCGGCAAAGTCCACACCCCAACCATTTCCTGGACCACCAGAAACCAAGACCCCGTCAAAACTTGGCTGATTGGTCGCGCCGGATTGCGCCGAGAATTGTAGCTCGATCGTGAGGTCGCCACCGGTATAGAAATAGCCAGTGTCGAAATTCACGGCCGGTCCAAACGCGTTGGGTGAACTGCCGTCGGTGAACGAATTCGCGAAAAACGTCAGCGCTCCGCTACGAACTTGAGTTGGACCCGAAGTGTAGTTATTGGCAAACGTGTCGCTCATCGCCGACGGATCCACTCCTGGACCGATCAGAACGTTGAAAAAAGAATAGGTCGCATCCACCGGCGGCCAATTCGCCGTGGCGGTGCCATTCAAACGCCACTGGAGACCCGTGAGATTCTGACCTACCAATCCGGCAAGCTGGCCGGAGTCAATGGTCAATTGATAGGTTCTTGCTGACGTCGTGCTCGTCAACGCAAAAATGCCATCACCTTCCGTGGACGCCAGACTGTTGGGTACGACGAGATCCGCCTGCGCGATGACCGAACACCCAACAACAAATCCGAACAAAAGAATCTGAACAATTGGTCGTTTCATAAAACCCTCCGCCGAACCAGCACTCGTTTGACCTAAACAAGGTACCAACTCTGAAGCCGACACGGCAGTTATCCTAGTTGCCGAACATCCCTTTGCAAGCGCCTCGGAACATGGCGAATTCAAAAACAGAAAAATGGAAAATGCGAGCAAGAACGTCCCAAGCGTCAGGTTCGCCGGTCTGTCGTTCACGCGAACCAAACCAGAGGCCCACCTCATTTGGGGGGAACATCCTCAAACCGCCACAAATAGTGCGTCTGTTGTGCCCCGTCTGACATGTAACTGCGGGAGGAAATCCCTTGAAAGCACTTGAGGAATTGATACAGCCCGGATAGCGATTCCTGGATCTCCGCTTCGGACATATCCAGTGCGTCGCTTTCTCCCATTCCGTTCAGTTCAAACGGTTGGCCTTGCGCTGCGCTGATTCGGGAGGCGTATTGCACCCAGGCGTCAATCGCGTCGATCAGTTGCCGGTTGTCAAAAAAGGCGACCTGCATCGCCTTTCCAGATTCAGCGGCCGGTCCAAAACATGTTGGCGAGTGCGTCTGGACCATGTCGGCCGTTTGATCGGTCAGGTAACCCAGCAACATGAAGTCGGAGGTCAAACGGACATGTGGAACCAAGGCGTCATCGACATCGGCTTCGGCCGGCAGTTGATAGTAATACATCTCCGAATCTGCATCGACATTTGATTCTGGATCGGGCAAGAAGAAATCCGGTGGAATGCCATCTGGAACCTGATCGCGGACCCAGTCGACGAGGTCGTTCGCCAATTTCATCAGGTCGGCGCCGGCTTCCACAAGCACCTTCTTGTCCTTGATTTGGGCGATGACGGCAACAGCCGGCAGCGGCACCGGAGCGTCGACGGACGGCATCTGTCCAAACCAGGATGGCCGACGATGTGACAAGTCGATCACGATACCTCCTTCTCCGCCGTCAAACTGGGGGAGGATTCGTTTTCCAACGATCGCATCCAGCCGATCGAGAAACGGGCGCAATTCCTGCAAAGCCTTGCGGACCTGGTCGCTGTTCTCGCCCGCGGATTCGGCGAATTTGGGCGCATATTCTTCGGCAAATTCGTACGCCTTGTGCCCCCATTTTTGCAAAAGCTCGTACTGGTCCGTTGACGCCTTATTGCGACTGAGAACAAACGCGGCGGGGTGTTGGCCAATGTGTTGCAGTAATGAAATCGGTGCCGAATCATCTTGCGATTTGTTTTCGCCATGGTTGATGGCGTAGCCTTCGATTCCATTGGGCTGCAAAAAGCTGTAGCCGATTTGGGCGCCGGAGCGGGGCATGATTCGCGTCAGATCCGCTCCAAATTGGGACGCGGCCACACGCAGCTCGTCGACCAACTTTTTCTGGGACTGTTCGTCAATCGAATGATCTCGGCTCTCGGCCAGCGCCTTCTCAACAATCGCTGGGAGAAAATCGAACGCGTGTTCGAAGTTGGTATTCGCTTGTGCCATGGCTTCTGAAACGAACGTGACCGAGGTCAGTTTCTTGCCCTCATTCATTGCCGCCTTGACCGGTGCCAGTAGCGGCTGATCGATCAACAGCGGGCCGGTACCCAATTGCTTGATGTGGTCGATCGACGGACCGAAAGAAAACAGCAGCAAGTTGCCCTTGAGCCCCATCGCCACACAAACCGACTTGTCGGCGCAAACCTCTTGCAGGAAAGGAACGATTTCTGCAAATTCCTCGTCTTCGCCCCCGATTTCCTCCCAGGGGATGTCCTTTCCCTTGACGGTCAGGGTCAGCAAATGGGTATCGCTGCCATTGATTTTTTCATAGCCGTCGACAACGAAGTCGAGTTCCGGGGGCACTTGTGTCAATCCTTGCTCGATCCCCGAGGCCGCCAGATCGAACATTCCGGAAAATGCAGCAGGCTCGTCGAGCACAGCCCCGACGACCAATGTCGGGGTATTGATCCCTTGAGCGTATTTGCGGATAACCGGCCACAGTTTCTGGTAGTCGTTAGGGTCGTCTGATTTTTGCATTTCGGCAATGATGGGCGACATTTCGTTATAGGCCTGGCTGAAGGCTGCCGAGAATTTCAGCCAGTCTTCGTCCCCATACACAAACACCTCGTTGCCGAACAATTGCCGCACAAAAGGCATCGCAATTTTTCCGGGAACGCTGTCAATCGATTGGGACCAGCCCTCCAAGTAATATCGCATCGGGTTGTCGCCGAACTGCTCCCAGCCGCGGAACAGTCCACTCCGGTACGCTTTCCGCATCTTCACTGCGGCCGGCGTTTTGTTGAGTTGTTGGTAGGCGTTGCTGCCAACGATCGCTTGCCACATCGCAGCGTGATTCATCGACGCGGCATAAAACGCGGTCGACTGCGGAACCAGTTTCAGCGAACTGTTGAGCGCGGCCTGTTGCGCCACTGCGACGCCGCCCATGAACGTGATAACGAGCACCGCGACAAACCCGGCCAGTCCACGTAAGCCAAGAGGCCTGCAGCTCGGCAATCGCCCTGAACCTTCCACGATAAGTGACATTTTTTCGCTCCTAAACAATGAGAGTGACGTCGAGAATGCCGGCATCGCGATGTTACCCAGCCCAAACGACAGCGATGTTGCTTTGCCTGCGGATCGGCTTCAGCTATTCATACTTGCCGAGACAAACTTCGGTTTCAAGTCGAATTGCCGCGTGTAACAAATCGCGCAGGACTCCATTATGACAAGACAACTCGAGTCGAAATACCCGCCTTGGTTTCGGCAAAACGAGAAGCCAGAGCGAGCTCGATGTCGCAAAACACTTCGATGTCGCAAAACACTTCGATGTCGCAAAACACTTCGATGTCGCAAAACACTTCGATGTCGCAAAACACAAAGCGCTACAAGGCGCACGACCACGGCACTGGCTTGTCCCTGCGGCGTAATGTTGAGATTCAAGACAGATGTGCCCGGTGAGCACGGTTCGGTGACAGCATGAATGGGGCACGACGGGTCGAGGTTTTCGAGATTCAATATTGGAAATAGCATTCCCTTCTCGATGGCTAATAAGCTGGCGATCAATTCCACGATGCCACTACCGGCGCCCAGACTTCCCATATAGCTTTTGGCCGCGGTAACAGGCGTTTTCGTGTCGGCAAAAACCGATTGGATCGCTTGGGCTTCGGCGCGATCGCAGGAAGTCGTCGACAATCCGTGGGCATGAATATGTCCAATGTCGGCCGGACCCATTCCAGCATTGTCCAAAACGCCGCGAATCGCATGCGCAAATGCGCGTTGGTAGTCCGCAGCGCCGTTTCGATCGACCACGCAACTGGAGGACTGCCCGACAATCTCTCCGTAGATCGTTGCACCGCGCGCTTCGGCATGCTCCAACGCTTCGACAATCACCGTTCCAGCCCCCTCCCCAATGACCAGTCCGGTGCGGTCCCGGTCGAACGGCCGCGGTTCACGTTGCGGGTCGCCCGCCCCCGACGCGATCTGCTCTTGCAGGCAGACGTGGATTGTCCGTAGCGGGTGAACACGAGTTCCAGTGGCCCCCGCCACGATGACATCCGCCGCGCCGCGAGCAATCGTGGTGGCGGCTTCGGCAATCGACAAATTGGAGGAGGCATCTCGCACCGTGATCGAATTGCTGGGCCCTCGGCAGTCATTGTAAATCGCCACATGGCTGGCGGGCATATTGGGCAAATACTTAAGCAGCCACAACGGCTCAACTTGCGGCCGGCCAAGATCTCCCCAACGCGCAAAGTCGAATTGTCCCTGTTCATTCAAACATGCCTTGATGCCTGTGGTGAATTCGTCGGGCAGCGTCATGATGTAGTCGGAACCGAACATCGTACCGATCCGCTCGGGCGTGCTCTGCCGCATGTCGAGTCGACTGTCGTTCAATGCCAATTGCGCCGAGGCCACTCCCATTTGAATTTCCCGGCACATGAGCTTCAGGCCCTTTTTGATCGCCCGCTGGACGCTTTTTTCAAGCGGCCCAAAACTCTCGATGTCTCCAGTGAACTGTCGGGCCTGCCCGCCGATTCGGGTGGTGAGTTGATCGCCGGGCAAGGAATCCAGAAGCCCAACGCCGCTCGCTTTCGATTCAAGCGCGTTCCAAACGTCGGACTTGTGGCTTCCCAACGGACAAATCAATCCGACTCCGGTGATAACAACGCGGCGAGAACGATTGGCCATGCTAACGAGTTACGTGAAAAATCGGCTCAAAATCGTGAGTTTGTCGTCCCGCCTGACGACTTGCCATCGTGGAAGATCAAAAGGAGACAAGCGACACGAGCATTGTACCAATACCCCCAGGAATTTCGATGATGACCCTGACCAGCCGCGCGGATGACCCACGGCAAACCAATTGCGCCGTGTCACCAAGGATCGCGGGACAACGTATATCATCCCACGAGCCGTTTCCCCGGCAAGGCTAGTGCACTTTCAATACTTAATTTTGGGGTGCCACTGGCTGTGCCAGTGTACATGAGCGTCGTGTATTGCCGACCCGCACTGGCGAATCCAGTGGCACACAACCCCAATTCTAAGACCTGACAAATCACTAGGCTTCGGGTTTGTGTGCAACCCTTCCCCTCCGTGGAACTGGGTTCCGGGACTCAGCCCGGAATGACGACGGTTTGTGCACGCAATTCACCATCCTAGATTTCTACACACGCAGTTCCCAATCCTGGATTCCCGCACAGGCAATTCACCATCCGTCATTCCCGCGCAGGCGGGAACCCAGGGATTCAGGCACATCGCATGCGGTGATCCTAGCGGACGGGCTGTACCGGAACCAAACCAGATTGGCTGGCCTGCCGAGGGGCGAAGTTTTGCCGGGCGACCCCTTTGTATTCGATCATCAACAGCGCGTCGGCTCGCCCGCGCGAACCATTGAACAGGCTCTGCAGGTTCAAGCCACCTGTTGCCGCATCCGACGGACTGGCCACGACACCGCAACTCAACAACAGCACCTGGTCAGCCGGCCAGCGAAATCGCTCTTGCAGCCTCCAGCTTACGACTTGTGGGACTTGGAGTTCCACGGCCAGCTGGCGTCCGGACAGATCCGGCACCTCGACGTTGACGGGTTGCAACCGTTCGACCTGGTCGACGTTGCAGCGCAAGGCTGCTTCGACTACGTTGTTCTGGTCGGTCAGCAGGCTGATTTCCAGGTTGTAACCTTCGTCGATGCGCTTGGTGATCGTTTGGTACGGTGGGATTTGTCCGGCGACCCAGCGAAGCGATTGGACGAAGTCAATGGGTCGCGTCCGAGTGAGAACGGTTTTTTGGCCATCTTGCGCGGTAATATCTCCGCCTCCATGCTCGGAAAAATCGGCCCGCCGCCGCAGTTGATTCAACAGGATTGCGGCATTCTCCTTGGAAATCATCCACCCTTCGATCCCTGGTGATTGAACGTCAATCGGCTGCAACATCGAATACGCCGCCGCCCGCCAATTCGGACTCGCCAACGTCATTAGTCGGATGCTGATCACCTGAGGACGTCCGCCGGAGTTTACGAACCGTTGGACCGTTTTCTCCACCACCGCTTGAATTTCCGGGGTGTGGTAGACGATCAATTGTTCGCGACTGGCGCTGAGCATTCCGACCGGCTCGTTAAACCACATCTCGCTTCCGGTCTCGCGCAGAATCCAGTCCACTACCGCCTGTTGTGGATTATTCGTCGTAGAGATTTGATGGGTGTAGGGGCGCAGATCGTATTGCCGCAAGACTTGGCCGGCTGAATTCGGCAGCGAATCAAGCTTGACCAGCGGCGGGTATTGGGTCGACGGCCCGGATGGCGGCGAAGCGTCTTGCACCCATGCCGCTGGCTTGACCTGTGAGTCCACGACGGGCTGGTCGAACGCAGGCTGATGAATCGGTGCATTCGGAGACGCATTCGCCTGAGATTCGGAAGCCGATTGTCCTGACGCCGCACCGGCCATCGCCAACCATAGAAATAGTATTGATGTCTGAATCCTTGCGAGTTTCATCGTGTGGCGCCTCTGTGGGGGTTGCCTTGGGGAGCGGCGGAGTATAGGTGCGACGGCAACTGAAGAACAAGGCGAATAAATACTGATGTCCTTTCCGCTTATTTGACCTCAATCAGGGGCCCCGTAGGAAAGCAGTGGATTCCCGATTTGTCCCCTCGATTTGCTCTTTGGGTCAACGCGGCGACGGCAGCAAGAGAGGGTCTTCGACACCCCCCATATCGGTGCGTCTTGGGGCACCTGAGGTTGACGATTAAGTCGCATTCGGTATGATATTTACCCAGGCTGTGGATACCCAAGGGCTGATTTCGTCGACGAAATGCTGGCGGGCGCGACTCGATTCGCGGTGCGACTTTACGTATGGCAACCGTGGTGTTGGACTCAGTGTCCAAACGATTCTCGCGTTCTGTAGTTGCTGTCGATGATATCAGTCTGGAAGTCGGTGACCACGCGTTCTTGGTTTTGGTGGGACCGAGTGGTTGCGGCAAGAGTACGACCTTGCGGTTGATCGCCGGCTTGGAAAGCTGTGATCGCGGCGAAGTCCGGATCGATGGTCGACGGGTGAACGAAGTCGCCGCCAAAGATCGGGACTTGGCGATGGTTTTTCAAAACTATGCCTTGTACCCGCACATGACGGTGTACAAGAATTTGTCGTTTGGATTAGAACTGCGTTACGGTGGAGGCATTGTTGCTCGTGTCCTGAGACGCATTTTTCACCCCGCACATGCCAACGAGTTGGTTCGTTTGCGGCGGGGCATTTCGCAACGGGTTCTGCAGGCGGCTCGGCGATTGTCTATCGAGCATTTGCTCGGGCGTCGACCGCACCAGTTGTCCGGCGGTGAACGCCAACGCGTGGCTTTGGGCCGAGCGATTGTGCGGAATCCGGCGGCCTTTTTGTTTGACGAACCGCTGTCGAACCTGGACGCCAAGTTGCGAATGGAGATGCGGACAGAGATGAAACGCCTGCACCACGAGTTGGCGGCTACGATGATTTATGTGACTCATGACCAAACCGAAGCCATGACGTTGGGTGATCAAATCACGGTGATGAACCGCGGACGAATCGAACAAACCGGGACCCCGCAGGCGGTCTACCGCAATCCGGCAAACCGATTTGTGGCCGAATTCATCGGGACCATGCCGATGAACTTCGTCGATGGCACCATTGTCGGGGAAGGACCGCAACGGAGATTCCTCGACGATCAAAGATGTCTGGTTTTGCCGTTGCCAACCTCGCGAATTCCTCAGCAGTCCAGGGTCACGATGGGCGTCAAACCGGAACATGTGTCGCTACGCCGCATGGATCGACTTGACGGCGGGATCGTCGGACGCGTCGTGCAAAACGATTGGCTGGGCGATTCGTCGCTGATTCATTTGGAACTGCGGAACCAGGGTGATGGTCTGCAGCGATTGCGGGCCCGGGGGACTTCCGCTGAACAATGGCCGCCGGAAATGACGGCAGCGATTGACATCGATCCCGACGACGTGGTTTGGTTCGATCCGGTCAGCGGCGACAACCTGATGAAAGAATCCCTATGAACGCCAGTGAAGTTTTGCGCATTGTCGACTCGCTGCACCGCGAGAAGAACATCGAGAAAGAGATCGTCTTTCGAGCGATCGAATCGGCGCTGGTCACCGCTGCGCAAGCATTTTGGCGAAGAAGCCGACATCGAATTCAACATCCACCGCGAGAACGGCCAAATCGCCGGTCGCTTCGGCGATCAGGCATTGGACTACGAAGAAGTCGTCGGCCGCATCGGCGCTCAAACCGCCAAACAAGTCATTATCCAAAAAGTTCGTGAAGCGGAACGCGATGCTCTGATGGAAGAGTACTCCGCGTTAATCGACGAACTAGTGAGTGGCACCGTCAATCGAAATGAAGGCAGCGTCACCACTGTCACCTTGGGAAACGTCGAAGCGATCCTGCCTCGTAGCGAACAAATCCCCGGTGAATCGCACCAACCCAACGAGCGAATTCGGGCGATGGTGGCCGAGGTCAAGCCCCAAGGGAGCCGGATCAAGGTCGTGCTCAGCCGGACGCGCCCCAAGTTCGTTCAACGATTGTTCGAACAAGAAATCCCGGAAATCGCCGACGGCGTCATCAGCATCAACGCCATCTCCCGCGAGCCCGGTTACCGCAGCAAGATCGCCGTGAGCAGTATCGACAGCAACGTCGATTGTGTCGGCGCGTGCGTCGGCATCCGAGGCAACCGGATCAAAAACATTATCGAAGAACTCGGGGGCGAGCGCATCGATATCGTCCGCTACGACAAGGACCCCCAGGTGATGATCCCTAACGCCTTGCAGCCGGCCAAGGTGGACGAAGTCATCTTATGCCAGATGATGGGGCGAGCCATCGTGCTGGTGGCGGAGGACCAGTTGTCGCTGGCGATCGGAAAGCGAGGGCAAAACGTCCGGCTCGCCAGTAAGCTGTGCGGCTGGGATGTGGAGATCATGACTCAAGAGGAACTCGAAAAGCAGATCGAGTGCGCCGTGGCGGGTTTCAGTACGATCCCCGATGTCAACGAAGAATTGGCCAACAAGCTCGTCGGAGAGGGCTATCTTTCGTACGACGACCTTTCGGTGATCGAACCGGACGACTTGATCGAAATGAGCGGCTTGAGTGGCGACCAGGTCGAGGAAATCGTGCTGCACGCCGAAGAGAAAGCGGCGGAGGCCGAGCGGATGGTGCAAGAGGAGCGTCGCCGCCAACACACCGTCGTCGATTCCTCCACCGCACAAAACGGCTCGTCGCACGATGGCCAGAACCTTACCAAGGAACCCACCGTCGACGAGGATGCCGGCGGCGCGGAGGAAGGGGCGGAGACCTGAGCCAGCGCCCGATTCGGGACGCGGCAACCCCTCGCACGGCACCCGGCGGTGGCAGCGCGGTGCGACGTTCGGCAAACGGCTTGCGACGTCGAGTTCATTTAATTCCCCTGCTATAATCGTCCGATCCCGGTTGCCGGACGAGGTCCAGCAGTTAAGGAGAGGAATTCATGTGAGTTTATTATGGCAACCTGATGTCGCCCTGGTTGGCGACCCACCCGAGGAGGGCCGAAGTGCCCATTCGCATTTACGCGTTCGCCAAAGAAATCGGCTTAGACAACAAAGCCCTGTTGGATGTCTGCGAAAAGCTTGGCATCCGCGGGAAAGGTTCTGCGCTGGCCAGCTTGGAAGACGACGAAATCACCCGCATCAAGGACTTTCTCAGCACCAAAGCCGACACCAAGGCGACGGCCACCGTAGAGGTGGACCGGGCCGACGAAACGGCGCCGCGGCGTGACGATTTTGTCGTCCGCCGGTCCGCTCAAGTGCGCGACCTGGATTCCAAGTCCAAACGGCCCGGCGACATGGCTCGCGATGGCCGGAGAGATTCCAGAGACGCCGGCCGAAAAACGCCGGTGGTCAAACTTGCGGCGATGCCGGACGTCACGCAGCCGGATCCTGTCGTCAGCCAGCCCGAGGTCAAAGTCCAGAAACCAGATATCGCCCTGCCTCAAGACGCGATTCGCAAGGCCAAATCAGGCGCAGCGCCGCTGTCTCAATTCACGCAGACTTCCAAAGATAAACGCAGCGGCAAAGGAAAATCGGGAGGCGCCATGCCACCCACGATTGCCGATTTATTGGAAGAGCATGCTGCCCGTCGCAAGGAAAAAGACAAAGATAAGGACAAACGTCGACGCCACGGCGACGAAGTCGATGCCGAACTCAGTTCGATCCGCCAACGTCGTGCTCGACAAGAATCACGCTTTCGCGTCGATCGCGATGACCAGCCTGATCGGTCCAACCGTCGAAGCCGCGCCGCGGCCCGCGCCAGTTCTGCGATCACAGCGCCCAGAAAAGAGAGAGTCATTTTGACATTGCCGTGTACCGTGCGGTCGTTCTCTGAGGCAACCGGGCTAGGGGCGGGCGCCGTCTGTAAAGCTCTGATGGAATTTGGCGTGATGGCAAATGTCAACGCCACGATCGAGCCGGAGATGACCCAAATGCTGGCCGATCACTTTGACGTTCAAGTCGATTTCCGACAGGCCGAATCCGCCGAACGCCGCCTGATGATTCGTTTCGCCGCGGAAGACGCGCCCGAAGACTTAATGTCCCGGCCGCCGGTGGTCACGTTCCTGGGACACGTCGATCACGGGAAAACCTCCTTGCTGGACGCAATTATCGGAATCAATGTCGTGGCCGGCGAAGCCGGTGGGATCACCCAACACATTCGAGCTTACGACATCACCACCAAAAACAACCAAAAGGTTTCGTTCGTCGACACGCCGGGGCACGCGGCCTTTACGGAAATGCGAGCCCGCGGCGCCAACGTCACCGACATCGCGGTCCTGGTCATCGCTGCCGACGACGGCATCATGCCGCAAACCGCCGAGGCGATCAGCCACGCCAAGGCCGCCAAGGTACCGATCGTGGTCGCCCTCAACAAAATCGACTTGCCGTCCGCCAACGTGGAAAAGGTGTACCAGGATCTCACGGCGCACGATCTCTTGCCCAGCGAATGGGGCGGCGAAATCGAAGTCGTCAAGACCAGCGCCACCCAAGCGATCGGCATCGAGGAATTATTGGAGACGATCCTGGTCACCGCCGAATTGCACGAGTATCGCGCCAATCCGAATCGGCCGGCCAGCGGAACGTGCCTGGAGGCGGAACAGGAACCGGGTCGCGGCGTGATCGCCAAAGTCCTGGTTCAAAACGGGACGTTGAGAGTGGGCGACATCATCGTCTGCGGCGCAGCTCACGGCCGCGTCAAAGCCATGTATAACACTCTGAAAACCACCAAACGCGTTAAGGAAGCGACTCCGTCGATACCGGTTAACATTACCGGGTTGGACGTCGCGCGAGCGGCGGGTGACAAGTTCTACGTCTTGGATGACATTGCGGAAGCCCGCGAGATCGCGCTTTCGCGGGATCTGGATAGCCGCCAGCGATCGCTCTCGGGCGGGACCACGCGCGTTTCGTTAGAGGAGTTCCAGCAACGGCTCGAGGACGGTACGCTTGGCAAGTCCGACGAACTCGTCGAACTCAACCTGATTCTGCGGGCCGACGTCCGCGGTTCGATCGAAGCCATCCAAAAAGAACTTGAACGCCTACAGCATCCGGAAATTCGCATCAACATTCTGCAGGCTTTGGTGGGCGGCATCACCAGCGCCGACGTCCGTTTGGCCCAGGCCTCCAACGCCGTGATTCTCGGATTCAACGTCGTCCCCGACGATCAGGCGCGGCTTGGCCGACGAAGTCCAGGTCGAGATTCGTCGCTACGAAGTCATTTACAAGATCACCGATGATATCAAGGCGACGCTCGAAGGCCGCCTCAAACCCGATCAGCAGGTCGTGGAAGTCGGCATGGCCATGGTCCTGCGGACCTTTTCCATTAGTCGCACCGGAACGATCGCCGGTTGCCGCGTGATGCGCGGTCAAATCCAGCGAGATTGCCGAATCCGCGTCATTCGCGACAGCCGTGTCATGGGCGATTATCCACTGGAATCGCTGCGTCGCGAAAAAGATGACGTTCGCGAAGTCCAACGCGGCATGGAATGCGGTATCAAGCTCGCTGGGTTTAACGACGTCAAAGAAGGCGACCAATTGGAAGCCTATAAGATCGAAGAAGTCGCACGCAAACTTTGAGCCTGCGAGTTGTTCTGCCGAAGCATCACCGCCTTTTGCCAGTTGCCGATTCATGAGTTCACGTCGAGTTCTTAAGGTCGCCGAAGCCATCCGCGAAGTCGTTAGCATGGCGATCCTGACCCAAATCCGCGACCCGCGCGTCGAAAACGTCACGGTCACGTTCGTCGAAGTCTCCGGCGATTTGCGACAAGCCCGGGTGCACGTCTCCATCATGGGGGATGAAAAAAACAACGCCTCTGCTTGCAAGGCTTGCGACACGCCGCCGGATTCCTACAACGCAAAGTCGGCGACCGAGTCGATACCAAGTTCACCCCGCAACTCTCGTTCGAACTCGATCGCGGTTTTCAAAACGCCATGGCCGTCACGCGCATCCTGAAAGAAGTGCTGCCCGCCCCGTCCAATGCCGACGAACCCACGATGAATGATTCACCCGACGCCGACGATGACTCTTGGAACCAAGCTGAACTCAGTGCCGAGTTCGACGACAGAGACACCTAGCCGACTGTTGAACAATGTGTGCACAAGTGTTTATTAAAGCGCCGCGGCGCAAGCCGCCCGGTAATTCGCCGTGTGGATGCCAGCGCAACCGGACGGCTTGCGCCGTTCCGCTATTTTTTCAACGCGCTGCGAGCCGACTCGCCCGGCCAATCGGTGCGGCGCAAGAAACAACCTGACTCAGGAACGATCATGGCAGTCCCCAATCGCGCAGCAAAATTCGTCAAGCTGCACAAGGTGGCGAAGAAGCACTTCCCACCCGTTTCGCCCCCGACTCACCGCACGTTGCTGGAGAATATGCTCTACGCTTGTTGCTTGGAAAACGCCAAGTTCGACGCGGCCGATGAAGCCTTCGCGCGACTGCAGCAAGACTATTTCGATTGGAACGAAATCCGCGTCACGACGACTCAAGAATTGTCCGAAGTAATGAGCTGTTTGCCCGAACCGATCGACGCCGCGGCGCGCCTGAAACGGACGCTGCATTCAATGTTCGAAATCCATTACTCGTTCGACATCGAAGCGTTAAAAAAAGAAAGCCTCGGCAACGCCACGCAACATCTCGGTAAATACAACGGAATCACCCCGTTCGTCATCTCTTATACCACTCAAGTGAGCTTGGGCGGGCATTCGATCGCGATCGATAAGGCGACGGCTGCGTTGCTGGTAACGCTCGACCTAATCGGCGAAAAGGATGCCCAAGCATTCCAGGCGCCGGGCTTGGAACGCGCGATCCCAAAGAATAAGGGCGGCGAGTTCTTTTCGGTGGTCCACCAGTTGGCCGCGTCCCTGTTCGCTTCGCCTCACAATCCGTCGATTCGTAGCATCGTCATGGATATCGATCCCGAGGCCAAAAGTCGTTTACCCAAACGCGGCGGCCGAAAGCGGGCCAAACAAGCGGAACAAACACGTGAAGCCAGCCGGGCGCCGAAAAAGATTCCACAAAAATCAGAAAGAAAAAAGAGGCTGAGGCCGCGGAAAAAAAGAAAACCACCCGCAACAAGTCAACCCCCAGACAACGCCCCGGCAAACGCCGAACGCAATCCTCGCCAAAAAAACACGGCAAATCGTCGTCTGCCACCCGGCAACTATCCAGAAAAAAGCCTCGCTAAATACTTCGCGTTGATTGGGAGCGTCCTATGGCCGGACATTCACACGCCGCCAACATCAAACATCGCAAAGCTGCCGTCGACAAAAAACGGTCCAAACTCTGGGGCAAACTCTCCAAGGCCATCATCGTCGCCGCGCAGTTGGGGGGAGGCGACCCGGTAATGAACGCCCGCTTGCGAACCGCGATTGCCGATGCCAAAGCCGTCAGCTTGCCCAAGGATAATATCGAGCGAGCCATTAAAAAAGGCAGTGGCGGTCTCGGCGGCGAAGTCTACGAGGAATTAGTCTACGAAGGCTACGGACCTGGCGGAATCGCCGTATTGTGCGAAATCACGACCGACAATCGCAACCGCACCGCCCCCGAAATCCGAAAACTCTTCGAAGTCCACGAAGGAAAATTGGGAGCGACCGGCTGTGTCGCCTACATGTTCGATCGCAAGGGGCTTTTTCTGATTCCCGTGGACAAAACCACGGAAGACCGCCTGATGGAAATCGCGCTAGAGTCTGGCGCCGACGACATTCGACGCGCCGGTGAATTCTTCGAAGTCACTTGTGCACCCGAAAACTTCGTTTCGTTGGACGAGGCGCTCGATGCGGCCGGAATCGAAGTCGACACCAAACAACTCACTCGCATCCCACAAAACTACGTCGCCGTCGAAGACCTCGAAACCGCTCGCAAAATCGTCAACTTCATCGAAGCCCTCGACGATCACGACGACGTCCAAAACGTCTCTTCCAATTACGACATTCCCGACGAAGCTCTGGCGGAAATTCAAAGTTGACACGGCACCCGCCCATCGGGTGCTTAATGATCGGACGCAAAATAACTTCGCCGTAAATCCTCACCCTCACGGGAGAGGCTTAGGGAGAGGGTCGACAAAACCGGGAAGTTATTTTGCGTCCGATCCTTAAGCATTCTAAACTTTATGAGAAGATAGCAACAAACGGAGTCCAGTACCCCTTAAAACATGCGTGACGCATTGGCAACCTGTGAACGCTAACGCCTGGGCTACATGGGTAACCGTGTTGTTCAGGTGCGCAAATAAAAACCCAGGCAAGGACTGCCTGGGCTACATGGGAATTCGATGGTTGGACCCGCGGGTCGAGTCGAGGCGTGAATCGCTCACCGCAACTGTCGGCGGCGAGAAACCGATGTCGTCGCGACGACAAGACCGATGACGCTCCACACCAACAACGAAGTTGGTTCGGGAACCATGTACAGCTGGTCTTGTTTATTGTTGCCGTTGGCGTCAACGACGTTTAAGATGCGAACGTGTGCGAACGCGTCGTTTGCTGCAGCTGAATTGTTTGCTACAAAATTCTGCGCCGCCGCAATGAACTGCAGCGCTTTGGCGTCAAGCACGAAATTGAACCCACTGTAATTGCCGGTACTCCAGCCCATCAACGACCAAATGGCCTCTTGCAACGACGTCGCATCCTTGTCGTGTTGCGTCGGATTGGTGTAGTCGTAGGTCACGCCCGATCCAAAAAAGTTCGTCGACTTGCTCATGAACTCGGAATACAACACGGCGACTTCCTTGGTCAACGACATGTTGGTCGCCACCGTCTTTGTTGAAATGCCGCCCACTTTGTAGGCCGTGTTAAACGATATGTGCTCGGTCAATTCGACGCAAAACGTCCGAAAGATATCATTGCTCCACGAACTGCCGACCTTTTTGTCAACCTGGAATTCCCCGCCACCAACCGGGCCACCAAAGCCGGGTCCGTCGTTAAACCGAATCGTATCGCCGACCTGTAACAGATCGGCTCGGACGTTTGCCGATAGCAAACCCAAGCATACGAAAATCAACGAAGCCAAGAATCGTCGACACATATTGATCATCTCCATTGACATTCACCATCCGTTTTGCGCACCGGCAAACATTTGGTGGAATCTGGAACGAGGCAGCAATTCAAATTCGATGCGCTTTGGTGCAAGAGCACATAAATAACGATGAGTCTTCAACCTGATGGGCTGCAAACAATCTCAGTATCAATACGCTAACGGACAAATTCAAGGCGGCGGCTCCAAAAAAATCAAAAAAACGAGTTGTGCCGCCAACGCCGCCGGAAGTTCGTTGCTTTCAAGAGTGAGCGCCGCAACATTGGCGCCGTTGTTTTCTTACGAAACAACAAGCTTTGGTCTTGTCCGCCATGATACAAATCAATTCAGCACAATCTTGCAGCTTGCCGCCAGAAGCCCTGCGGACTCCACGCTTTTGTGCGATCGACAAGTCGAACGTCCACGTTTGCCACGTCGTTCGATAGGCGGGCCCCTGTCGCTTCGCATCATTCCCGCGCAGGCATCCGTTACGACGCGTCAGTCGGATCGCACGCAAAATAACTTCGCCCTAAATCCTCGCCCTCACGGGAGAGGTCAAGGAGAGGGTCAAAAAAACCGGGAAGTTATTTTGCGTGCGATCCTTCGATGTGCGGCCCCATGTCGCTACCCGTCATTCCCGCGCAGGCGGGAACCCAAACCCGTTCAGCGATACAGTTCGCACGTCAACGGAATGTGATCCGACCCCACCGAAGGCCCCGTCCAACACTTCAAGCATCGAAAATGTTGGTCGTATAAAACATGATCGATTCGCGACCAATACGCCAACTCACCGATGGCGACCTTGATCGTCCCTCCAGTCCCCCAACCGGCATGCGAAAAAGCATCGTTCATGCTTCCCCAGACCTGACGAAATATGGAACTTTCAATGGGAGTATTAAAGTCTCCAGCCACAATCGTTGGCATCGAATCGCCGCCGATCAAATCTTTGACGCGCTGCTGTTCTTGACGCCGGATCGTCAACACACCCTCCAAGACATCGCGCCGGGAGGGTGCCAACACCGTTCGTGAATCCAAGATTCTGGATAGCCCTTCCGCGGTGACACAAAATGAACCGCATTGAACTGGACCGGCCCGGACTCCAATTGAACTTCGACCGAATTGCAAATCGGAATGAAATATCCAGCGCCAGAGGCTGGACGACGACCGCTTTCCGAACCATCGGCGACCGCGAGGCGACCACGATTTCGCCAGCGCGAATCGAGTTCCATCCAGGTGGCAAGTTGTCGTCTAATTCCCGATCCGACTCCTCGAACGCCGCGATCTGTGGGGCAACGTCCTCCAGCAGTTTGCGCAACAACTGGTAATCCACGAGTTTACCACCCAAGTTGCAGGTCAATACCCGAATCGGTTCGCCGCGCCCCCGCCGGAGCATGCTGGTCCACGGAATCACAAACCCCAACACCCAAAAAACCAGCACCACCGCCGTGGAGAGCGCAACTATTCGAGTCTTCCATCGACCCAATACCAGACTGACCACGAAGCCGATCGGCCATGGAATCGCCCACAGCCAGCGGGGACTAAACAGAATCACAGAGCCCCACCACGTTTGATCGCCGAACCAGCGCATCGCGACGGCGATCGCCAACACGAACAATCCATAAAGCCAAATGAGCCAGACCGCGGTCCAGCGCAAACAACGACGTGCGACCATACACTCCTAATGCGATTCGGTGTTTCCTCAAATCCGAGTGAACGGCCAGATTCGCCACAGCAGCCTGCGTAGACCCGACTTTTCTCGGCGCAATCGTTCGAGGTTGGCAAATAGCGATTGCTGGACGATTTCGGACTCCGGCGTAATCCCCGTTGCCTGGCTCTCGTCATCCAACGGTTCGGCCTCGATGGCATTTGATTCACCGTTGTTCCAAGCGGACTCACGCTCATCAAGTTCCACCTGCCGTTTGATAGCGGCCTCGTTTTCTTCGTTCGATTGTGATTCCTGATCCCTGTTCATTCGCATCCATTCCTGTCGCGCCTGGGTGACCTCTTTCGCCAGCTCGTTCACCCGCGATTCGTTCTGGCCCAGCTTCTCCGCCCGTTCCGTCAGTTCGTCGCGCGCGACTTCTAATTGACGCTTCGACTCGAAGTACTTGACTCTCCATTTGCGCTGCACGCGTCTCAACCGTTGCAGCGTTTCGTGTATGAGGCGTTCCGATTCCCCAACCTTGGCAGCCCGCTCGCTAATCCGTTGTAACTCCGCTTGTGCAGCAGCCTGCTGCCCCTGGATGTCGCTGAACTCCTGAGTACCGATATCAATGCGATTTGTCAGTTCGTCGAGCACCCGGCGGCGTTCGGCGATGTCACTCGCCAACGACTCCCTGTCGGCTGTCAAACTGGCGATCTCGTCGGTCAATGTCAATGCCTGCCCTTGGAGCCTCTCGACTTCGGCCCTGTGTTCCTCCAGCGAACTCCGTTTGTCATCGGTTTCTCGTGAAAGCGACTCGCGCTCGGCAGCCAACTGGCTGACGTTACTCTTCAGCGAAGTTGCTTCGCCAGAAACTTGCTCGCTCGTGCTTTTGAGTTCATCCAGCCGTTGTCGATTTTCGTTGATTTCACCTGCCAGTGAATCGCGTTCGACCGTTAGCCCCGCGATTTCGCGCAAACGAATCCCGTTCCACATTCAAGCGTTCGACTTCGCCTCCCAACTCGTCCAATGAACCGCGATCTCGCTTTACGTCATTGGCCAGCAAACCGTTTGTCTCCTTGAGCCGCGCATTGGCATCCGTGAGCGAGGCTTGTTCGACCTCCAGTTGCTCAACAGCTTTGCTTAGTTCGTCCAGCTGGCCGCGGCTTGCCGTGATTTGATCCGCCAGTGAATCGCGACTCGCCAGCCGACTCTGCCACATCTATTGCCAACGACGTCGCTTCAGCCTTCTGTCGCTCGGTTGCCATCCTCGACTCATCCAACCTACGACGATCCTCGTTAATCTGATCCGCCAGTGATTCGCGCTCGCCGGTCAACTTCACCAAATTGTCTGCCAGCGACGTCTGTTCAGTTTTCAGCAGCTCGATCGCCATTCTCGAAGCGTCCATTATGCGCCGATCCTCAGCAATCTGATCCGCCATCATTCCGCGCTCATCGGTCAATTGCGAGATTTCATTTCTCAGCGATGCCGTTCGTTGTTCCAATCGCTCAATCTCATCATTCGAGGCGTCTGGTTGCGGTTCAATTTCGTCGACGGCCGCATTTTGTGACTCTTGTTCGGTCTCGAGTTCGGACTGAGTTGCGTCCCCAACCAGCGGCGGTGACTCGCCCACGACCGCGGGAGATTTGGCGGGTAACCACAACGAACGGTATTCAGCTACCACCGGCTTCCAGTCCTCGACCCACGCATACGAGATCTCGATACGGCCAAGCCCCAGCTCGGCATTCTCCTTGAAATCCGAGGCATCGATTTCCGCGCCGAACAACCGAGTGCCCGACGTCGAAAACAAATCGACAACCCACAATTCGTCATTGTTCCAAATGAAAACCGCGTGGAACTCGGACACCGAACGCGTTTTCAAAGCGATGTTGTTCAACGCATGACTGCCGATTGACGTTAGGCGTCGGCGAATCGGGTATTCTCCCATCGGCTCGCCATCAGAATAGAACTTCAACACGGGCGTTCGTCGCCAATCGTCGGGAATGCGCGTGTTCCATTTCTTGTGGCGATTATTGGTTCGCTCCACGGGAGGATCGGTCTGGACCGTCAATCGGTACGGCCCCACTTTCAGCGGCCGCCGAGTACTGACCCAAAAGTCAACGCGATGCCCCATCGACTTGCGCAGCTCGAAATCGATGCAGTAAACGCCAAACGGCGTTGCCTGCAGGTATAGATGCCGCTTGGCCGCCGTTTCATGGTTCAACACCACTTCGGAACGAGGATGCGAGCCGATGCGGCAAACGGCTGACTAATGCCAAACGTTTGGTCCCCGTTGGGTCCTGCCACCCGAATGCCAGTCCCAAATCGGTCCAGAACGCGCTTTTGAACCGCTCGCTTGTGGACCTCATACTTGAGGAATCGGAATGAAAGAGATTGGATGACATTCGCGTCCCAACGTCGGCGTGAGCATGCCGAACTATTGCTTTGTCACAGCCAAAAGTTCTGGTTGCAATTACTAGCCGATGGCGCTAGCCCCGATTATTCGCTGCAAAACCGGGGCTGACTGCCCTGCGGCTGATCCGAAAATTAAGCTGTAACGCAGCATTTGCAGCACGTTGAAAAAAGACTCATCTCAAAAAGTGTACCGAAGGTCATTCCCGTGAAACCTGTCTCCAGCGAAGGCGCGGGGCGTGAATCCAGCGGAAATCAATACTTGCGATACTGGATCCCCGCCTTCGCGGGGATGACGAATTTTTTCAACAGCCTGCTGACCCTTTGGTTTGTGCAATGCAGGGCGCTTACGCTCGAAAAGCTAAACGGAATTCGCAACCGAGCCCATTACTATTGTTACACAATATTGTCGTTGGGGTAAAACAGACGGGCAAATGGTCTCTCGGCTTTTCCGCCAAATGCCGTGCCTTTGCAGGTCGCAATCTGGCCGGCTGAACGGATTAAAGAAGTTTTTCCGTGGTGCTGCGGGAAAATCGGCGGGAACGTTGGCCTTAAGGCGTGAGTATCAAGGACGGTCGTTTTTTCGGGGCGGCTGTTAGCAGCCCTATGAGAAAGTAGCGGAACGGCGCCAGCCGACCGGTTGCGATGGCTTCCGCATGGCGAATGCCTGGGCGGTTTCGCCCGCGTCAATAAACACTTGTCGATTCATTTTTCAATAGTCTGTGAGGCGTAGTGCGGTCAATTGCTGTAGGTCGAGCAGTCTCTGCCCGACACCTTACACACAAGCATGGCCGCCCCACGTCGAATGCCCGACCACCGATTTAGAAATCCTGGTTGCTGGACGTGTGCAATTCGGTACAATGTGGCGGTTCGTTCCCGCGAACTTAGGATCGCACGCAAAATAACTTCGCCGTAAATCCTCGCCCTCACGGGAGAGGCTTAAGGAGAGGGTCGACAAAACCGGGAAGTTATTTTGGTCCGATCCTTAACTTGGAACAACGGAACCGTGGAGAAGCATCGATTTTGCACAGGAGTAGGCGATGCGCGTTGTAGCTTCAGCTTTGTGTTTGTTTGTTCTTGCCCTCAACACCGGACACGCCAGCATCTTGCTCTCCGAAAGGCGCTCCGCTTTACTTTCAAACGTTTAACACGCTCAACAACAATCCAGGTACATATACGGGCGTGGTTCCAGTTGGCTGGAATTTTGTTGAATCGGGTTCCGGCGCAGATTCAACTTACGCCGCCGACTTCGGTTCGCTAAGCACCGGGGATACGTACAGTTACGGCGCTGGCGAAATGAGCGAACGAGCGCTGGGCGGTCTTCGAGACGATAATGTCGTGCCTCTATTTGGCGCCTCGTTTCAAAACGGTGGCACGTCACAGATCGATAGTTTGTCGATCTTCTATATCGGTGAACAATGGCGTCTGGGAGCGTTGGGAAGGGAAGATCGTTTGATCTTCGAGTTTTCCACCGATGCCACGAGTCTTTCGGACGGTACCTGGACCAATGTCAGCTGCGCTGGACTTCGTTGCGCCGGTCACCGCTGGAACCGTTGGGGCTCTAGATGGCAATGCAATTGAGAATTCGTCGGTGATTTCGTTTTCCCTGGCCCAAGTCCTCGGGGTAGGTCAGACGATCTGGATTCGTTGGCGTGATTTCGATGCCACCGGCGAAGATGACGGTTTGGCCGTCGACGATTTTGAAATCACCGCCATGTACCATCCTTTGGTTCCCGAACCGTCGAGTCTGGTCGTTTGGACTTTGACCGGCCTGTTCGGACTCTGTGCGATTGGCAGAACAAGGTGTCGCGCATTGGATCGAGTGCGTAACGTCTACGCTTAGGATCGCACACAATGGATCGCACGCAAAATGACTTCGCCGTAAATCCTCACCCTCACGGGAGAGGTTTCAAGGAGAGGGTCAAAAAAACCGGGAAGGTATTTGCCGTGCGATTCTGAGTGCCCAATAGGTAACCGGATAGTGCTTTCGGTCAGGCAGTCGTTGCCCGAAAGACATTGGCGATAGATGTAGCCATCTTGGTCAAATTGGCACACAACTCGCCAGTTCGAGACATCCCCAGTTTGCCACCCACCTCATTCACCCCCCTCCTATGGGTGGTTGGGCGATGCAGATTACTCGGAACGTGCCTTTTTGAATGTCTCAGGCTTTTGGGTAACAGTTCACGAGCCGGGGTCTGGCTCATTTTCGGCCTAATTATTGGTAGCTGAATCGCGCATGAGCCGCCAAAAATGTGCCTGACCCCCAAAATCGTGGGCAATGCATTGGCAACCCGGGAACGCTTACGGATTGTGGCAGAGCGTGATGATTTGCAGTAATGATCTGCACTGTGGCAGTGGGCGTGGATTTGTACCGCACTTTGGCGAGCAAAAATGTTGCGGTTTTTGTCTAAAAAACGTGTCACGACGATTGATTTATCGTCGTCGAATGACGAGAATGTCACTTAGTTTTTGGAGACAGTTCGTAACCATGCGCTTCCCATCTGCGCGATTGATGTACGCTTTTGCGATCGCTTTATCGGCGTTCAGCGCGGACGTTTCACTCGCAAGCTTGCAGATTGGACTCGCGCCCGAAAAGGGCTTGGCATTTCACAGTACCGACGTTGCTTGGTCTTCTTCTGCCGCACCGCACGAGCGACCAACTGTTCTTCAGGCAAATCCTGCCGATACCAACTCGATGGCTGGCCTGCTGAGTGCGTCGATGCCAACGGTCGGTTCTTCCGCCTGTCTAGCGAACAAATTCACTTGGTCCCCGGTTTGCAATTTCGAATATTTGCTGGTCGACCATTTTCAATTCCGGCCTCCTTCACCGATTGATGAGTTGATCAAAATACCCAAGATTGCCGTCGCTTGACGGTTGGTTTTTTGCGATCTTGGTTTTGAAGGAGTTTTTCAAATGCTTTGGAAGATTTATCGTAGCACGGTCGTTTGCCGGTCTTGGCAGTTGCTGCTCGTGGCGGCAGTTGCCATGGTGGTCGCTCGTCCGTGCGATGCGTCGATTTTAAAATTGTCCGTTGGTGCGACGACGATCACCATCGTTGACGGTGGTGCCGGTGATTCAAATGGAGCCGCCGGCGTAATCACGTTCATCGGTTCAATCGGAGGATGGGGCATCAATGTCTCCACAGGAATAACGTATCCGGCGCTTGGCTCGCCGGCATTGCCGCAGTTAGATCTAAATTCTGTTAATGTGTCGTCGTCGGGTGCGGGGACGTTAACCATTTCCTTTTCCGAAAAAGGATTCACGGGTACCTTTCCCCTCGACTTTAACGTAGGCGGAACAACAGTGGGGAGCGTCACTGCCAAGAGCTATGCGGATACCAGCAATGTCGAGTTCGGCACGGGAACGCTTTTACATTCCTTGGGACCATATGGCCCAGGAGCATTTTCCGGCTCAGGTGTTTCAGTTGGCCCGCCTGGCAGCTTGTATTCGTTGACGGCCGTCGCCTCGATAACGCATTCCGGCGCCGGTGCAACTAGCTTTAACGCACATTTGTTTGTGCCAGAGCCTGGGACGATTGCAATCTGGTCCGTGCTGGGAATGGTCGGACTGGCCTATTCCTGGAAGCGTCGTCGGGTATCATAACGCCGATGCGATCGTGATTTTCAAAAGATCCAGCGAACATTGCTCCGCTGGGTCTTTTTTTTTGTTCAAATTGTGTTTTGATGGAAGCAAAGCAATTAGACAAAGCTAAGCTAGTTGATCGAGAAGTCGCATTTCGGGTCGGTGAGGCATGGCGATTCTAGTATCCGTCATCATGCCGATTCGCAACGAAGCCGATTCGATTCGAAAAACTATCGAAAGCGTTTTGGCACAAGATTTCCCGTACGACCAGTTCGAAATCCTCGTCGTCGACGGTGAATCGACGGATGGGACTCCGGGCATTGTCGCCGATCTCGCCGAAAAGCATCCACAAATTAGCTTGCGCCAAAACCCGAAGCGGTGGTCGAGCGCCGCCCGCAATATCGGAGTCCATGCCTCGCGCGGCGAGTATCTGCTGATTGTCGACGGCCATAGTGAATTGGTTCATCGCGACTACCTGTTAAAGCTTGTCCAGGCATTTCGTCGTAGTGGAGCGGATTGCATCGGGCGTCCCCAACCGCTTGAGGTCGCGCCCGCCACGCTGATGCAACAAGCGATCGCCGTGGCACGACGCTCCCCCTTGGGGCACCATCCGGATTCATTCATCTATTCTGCACAGGAGCGATTTGTTCCGGCCTCAGCGTGGCGGTGGCATATCGGCGAGAGGTCTTCGACAAAGTAGGCCTGTTCGACGAGCGGTTCGACGCCTGCGAAGACGTCGAATTGAATCACCGGATCGATGAAGCAGGTCTCAAGTGTTTCTTTACGCCCGAGGTTGCCGTTCCGTATCAACCCCGCGGTAGCTTGACTGCCCTGTTTCGACAACTCGTCCGCTACGGAAAAGGACGGATCCGCTTGCGCGCAAGCATCGCAACACTCGCTGGCTGAAAGCAAGCATTACGGCGTTGTTTGTCGTCGGCTTGCTGATCGGGTCGCTGGTTTCGATATTGTTCCCAGTTTTCAGACCGGTTTTTGTCGTGATCTTGGCGGTCTATTTTCTGTTGGTCCTCATTGGCACGATCGTCGCGTGTCGAAACAGCGGAAACTTTCGCGTCGCGTTGTTTATGCCGCTTGTTTTTCTGACCATTCACGCTGCCTCGGGTTGGGGACAGTTGGTCGAGTTTTTTGGCGGCCCTCGTGATCTCCGCGCTTGACCCCTCACCGCATACTCTGCAGTGTCGTAATCGTGCTTATTCGAGCATATTGAAACGCTTGCCGTAACAGGCCGTCGACAGAGTAACGGAACGGCGCGAGCCGTTGAGAAAGTAGCGGAACGGCGCGAGCCGTCCGGTTGCGTTGACATCCACACGGCGAATCACCGGGCGACTTGCGCCGCTTCAATTAGCACTTACGATCGCACGCAAAGTAATTTCGCATTAACTCCTCGCCCCCACGGGAGAGGTTACGTGAGGGTCAACAAAATCGGGAAGTTATTTTGCGTGCGATCCATATGCACACATTTTTCACCCAACTACTAACTCGATATCGGTCGCCACATCGATCGTAATCGCCGGTCGGTCAGGGACTGACCGACCTACAGAAAAATGACCCACTGCCAAGCGGACCGTGGTTGACAGTCATTTTGAATCTTGTTAGTCTTCGCGACGAAACTAGAGGAATCCGGATGTCACGGGCTTGTTGTTCCTATGGACTGCGAGAACGCTCGTCTGCTGCCAACCACAGGCGTTGCAAGACCCTAGGTGCAGGTGCCTTTCAGCCGGATCTTTGCGGATCGTATCGTCTCTAATTGTTCTGTCGATTTTGTCGCCGCAAAGTCGCCAGCGTTTTGCCGCTTCCAGGAAGACGGACTTTGCAAGTTCGTTTTCGACGTACCGTTGAATTGGCCCATGCGCCACCACCTGCCTCGACGAATGTGTTTTGTCGTTCTGGTTGTTTCAACACTGTTAGCAGGCACCGAGACCATGTTTGCAAACATTCCGTCCGCGCTGGTTGCGCTGGACTCGCCCCACAGTCACTCTCACGACTTGTTTTCACGGATGGAGAGGGCAGCTCTTTCGGCCCATTCCGCTTCGGGACCTATCGATGACGCTTCTTTGTCGTCACATTTTTTTGCCCACTACCGCCCTGGCGATTCATTCAGTTCCCCGGAACAGTTCGACCTGAGCAGCTTCTTGACCGACGCTTGGCGCGGTGCGCGACGCTCGGTTGACGAGCTGGTTGTGATCGACAGCGGTGTGGACAACTGGCGACAGTTGGCGGCCGACATCCAGCGGCAGCAGCAAGCCGGCCGTTCGATCGACTATGTGATCCTGGATTCGGCCAGCGACGGCGTCGACCAGATCACCCAAGCGCTGCAGGGCTACCGTTCGGTTTCCGCGTTGCACATCGTCAGTCACGGTGCCGATGGTGCTCTAATGCTGGGAAACGAGTGGCTCACCCTGAATAACGTCGCCGAGCACTCCACCGATTTGCTGTCGTGGCGCGACGCGCTGAAGCGACGACGCCGACATTCTGATGTACGGGTGCGACCTTGCTGCTGGCCGCGATGGCAAGGCATTTCTGGAGGCGGTCGGATTGTTGACCGACGCGGATGTCGCCGCCAGCGACGATCCGACGGGCGGGACGATTTTAGGTGCCAATTGGGATTTCGAGTATCATTTCGGCACGGTGGATCATCGAGTCGCGTTCAGTGCGTCGATTCAAACTAACTGGGACGAACTCCTTGGCCCCAATATCTACATTACGCAATCTTGGCTCAATTCCCAGGGCCCCGGTCCGTACTACCTCGATCAAGCCAATACGACCTACATTCTCCAGACCGACGTCAGCACCAAAGGGACGGCTTTTGCAATCATTGCCTCCGATATCGTATTTGACCTCAACGGCCACACGATTACCTACGACAATGACACGCCGATCACGGTGTTTAACAGCAGCTTCGAGCAAGGGACAGGGGTGACAGCGACAGGCTGGGATTTTTCCGCAGCACCGGACGTTCAACGCTACCAAGGCAACTGGTTGCAAAACGAGGTATACGATGGATCATATTCCTTGCGATTTGCCTTGCCGAGTTCGAACGACGAAGTGGTTCGCTCGACGTCAACGGTAACACTAAAGGCAAATACGACGTATGTGCTTTCGAGCATGTTTGAGTTCGGAGGCCATGGAAGAGCTGTCAACTCCACCGGAGCGACTGGGTTCGTGAGACTCGTCGGGAGTGGCTTGCCAACGCGACAAACGAGTTGGAATCAAACAAATAACCGGGGGATTCAATTGGTGGAATACCAATTTACGACGGGATCAGTAGACGAGACGTACAACGTCGAAGTCGGCGTTACATCCGCATCTGGAGCTAGCGTTCCGTTTTATATAGACGACATCCAGATTCACCGAAAATGGGACTTCGGAGTCACAGTTAGTGCGCAATCAGGCGCGGCTGGCAATTATCCTGGCATCACTAAATTCGGTGAAGGAAATCGCGCATGTCTTGGAGAACGGATTTATCGTTCAAGGACAAGACAATGGTGTTTGGAGTCATGCAATTCACTTTCGATATCCGGATGATCTGGTGTTTCATGATTTGCATGTAACAGTTGCTGGGCATAACACGTCGTGCGTGTACCATTGGGACGGAAGCCTCAATCAAACGATATACAATTGCGACTTTACGAGTAACGTAATTACAATTACCTCGCGTGACCATGCCGATGGAGCGGTGCTCAACAACGTCACGGGAAATATCTACAACAATTCGATAAACAATGGCCCACACATTGGCATTACGCGGGGCAAAGCAATATTTATGGAAACACAATCCGCCTGAAAGCTCGCTATACTAATGCCTTTGCCATTGCTACGAAAGGGAAAACGCACAGCCAAATCTATCAAAACATTATTGATAATGGCGCGGGAGAATTCAATTCTCGCGGCATTATAACTGGAGGCAGCGACGACCCCAACAACCCAGTTCGCGTTTACAGCAACGTGATAAAAGTTCAACAAGCGATAAACAATCAAGAGTATGAAGGGGTGCCCATCGGCGGCGATATGGAATCCAGAGCGAGTGGGGAACAAATTTGGAGATTTATGACAATCAAGTTTTCGCATACGCATTTGAAGCGGATGCTTACGCTTTGCGATTTAACAATGGCGGGATGTCAAATGTGTTCGTACACAACAATCTCTTTAGTGCTGTGGCGTCCGGAGAAGGGGGACATGCCGCATGCATAAAATTTGCGATGATTGCAACGGGAGACATCGTTTTTCAGGACAATACTCTCGCGACGAACGATGGCATCGCCGGGAATATGGTTGAAACTTTGATGGATTTGGTAAGAACGACCATTGTTGTAACGACTCCTGTTAGTAACCCGTTTATTTTCGAGACGGACTATTCGACAATTCAGAGCCTTCATACGGAATTGCGATTCGTTGACACGGTTTTTCAAGATGCGTCAAGTAGAAGCTACTTCGAAAGTGCAGCTTTCCGGAATGGACACGAATGGATAACGGGAGTGCCGGATGATCGTGCAGCATTTTCAAGCGATTGGTCGACGACGATTATCGCGAAGGATTCTGCAGGAAATGCACTGACCGGGGCGAATGTCCAGGTTTCTGATACTACCGGAAATGTCGCCTACACAGGAACCACTGATTCGAGCGGCCAAGTACAATTTGTCGCATCTCAATTTCGAACTAAGGGGGGAACGAAAACCGACTTTAATAACTACCAACTTTCTGTAACTGCGGGAACCAATTCTGTTCAGCAACAGGTGAAAATTGATGCTGTACAAAGCATCGATGTCATCGTCGATGGCGGTGGATCTGGAAATCACGCCCCCATTCTCGATAACAGTGGGACCATGACGCTGAATGGGCTCAACGAAGACCAAACGGGCAATACCGGTCAAACCGTCGCCTCGATCATCGCTAGCGCCGGTGGAGACCGAATCACCGATCCGGATACGGGCGCGCTTGAAGGGATCGCCATCACCGCCACCTCGAACGGAAACGGTACCTGGCAGTTCTCCACCAATAATGGCTCAAGTTGGAGTGCCGTCGGAGCCGTCTCCAATACCTCGTCGCTGCTGCTGCGCGATATCGACCTGCTGCGGTTCGTCCCCAATGCGCAGAACGGCACCACGGCCGACCTGACCTTTCGCGCCTGGGATCAGACTAGCGGCAGCTACGGCACTAAAGTCGACACGTCCACCAATGGCGGCAGCAGCGCCTTCAGCTCGGCGGTCGAGTCCGCCTCGATCAACGTCACCTCCGTGAACGATGCCCCACTGTTGGACAACAGTGGCACGATGACCTTCACCACGATCAACCAAAATCAAACCAACAACGCCGGCAACACGGTCGCCGCCATCATCGCTAGTGCTGGTGGAAACCGGATCTCTGATGTCGATACCGGCGCGGTCGAAGGGATCGCCATCACGTCGCTGAACAGCGGCAACGGCACCTGGCAATTCTCCACCAACAATGGCTCAAGTTGGAACGCTGTGGGCTCGGTTTCCAACAGTTCGGCGCTGTTATTGCGCAGCGTCGACCTGCTGCGGTTTGTACCCAACGGTCAAAACGGCACGTCTGCCGATATCACCTTCCGCGCCTGGGATCAGACAAATGGCAATTTTGGAACCAAAGTGAACACCTCAACCAACGGCGGCAGCAGTGCTTTCAGCACGACGGTGGAGTCCGCCTCGATTACCGTCACGTCGATGAACAGCGCTCCCGTGCTGGATAACACCGGCACCATGACGCTGACGGCGATCGACGAAGATCAATCGAATAACGGAGGCGATACGATCGCCGCGATCATCGCCAGTGCCGGCGGAGACCGGATCACCGATTCGGACCCGGGGCGCTTGAAGGTATTGCGATTACCTCGTTGACTAGCGGCAACGGCACCTGGCAGTTCTCCACCAATAACGGATCAAGTTGGTCGACCATTGGAACGGTCTCAAACACGTCGGCGCTCTTGCTGCGCGATGTCGATCTGGTGCGGTTTGTGCCCAACGGACAAAACGGCACGTCCGCCGATATTACCTTCCGCGCCTGGGATCAAACCAGCGGTACGTATGGAACCAAAGTCGACACTTCCGTTAACGGGGGCAGCAGCGCCTTCAGCACGGCGGTCGAGTCCGCCGCGATCGACGTCAGCGCCGTGAACGACGCCCCGCTGTTAGACAACAGCGGCACGATGACGTTGATCTCGAAAACCGAGGATCAGGCGTCGAATACGGGGCAGACGATCGCCGCCATCATTGCCAGTGCTGGCGGGGATCGGATCACCGATGTCGATATCGGCGCCGTCGAAGGGATCGCCATCTTTTCGCTTACGGCTGGAAACGGAGTTTGGCAGTATTCGGTAAACGCTGGCGCGAGCTGGATCGACGTCGGAACGGTTTCCAACTCGTGGTCGCTACTGTTGCGCAGCAGCGACCGCATCCGTTACGTTCCCGACGGTCAGAATGGAACGTTGGCGTCGATTACGTTCCGCGCATGGGATCAAACCAGCGGCGCATTCGGCAGGAAGGAGAGCACGCTCAACAACGGCGGTGTGACTCCATATAGCTTGGCCGTCGAGTCCGCATGGATCACGATTACCTCGGTTAACGATGCTCCCGTCTTGGACAACAGCGGAAATATGTCGCTGGCGACGATCGCCACGGACGATATCAACAACGGCGGCAGCACGGTCACGTCGATGATCGCAAGTGCCGGTGGAGATCGAATCACCGATGTCGATATCGGCGCCGTTGAGGGCATTGCCATCACCGCTATCGACAGCGGTTACGGCACCTGGCAATTCTCGACCGATAACGGTTCGAATTGGTCGGCGATTGGCGCGGTATCCAATACATCGGCACTGTTGTTGCGCAGCAACGACCGGATTCGCCTGGTCCCGAATGGTTCAATCGGTGCGGTCGGCCTGTCTTTCCGCGCTTGGGATCAAACCAGTGGAAGCTTCGGGACCAAGGTCAGCACATCGGCCAACGGCGGAACTACCGCGTTCAGCGCGGTTGTGGGGTCGGCAACAATCCAGATCGTCGCGTCGAACCCGTTTTTGACGGATTTGCAAGGGAGCCACTTGTTCGTCTACGGCAACGGCAACGATAACTTATTTACATGGACTGCCACGAACTCGATGCGATTCACCATCGACAACTATCAGTTCGACGTACCGAGCGGGGTCGACACGATCACTTTCGTCGGTGACGTGGGAACGGATACGATGCATTTGACCGGCTCGGCGGGCGACGATTCCCTGGTCGCCTATGTCGGAAGCAACTCGTTTGCCAGCGGTGGCATGACGATCGAAGGACAGACGGTCGAGTTGATCGACGTCGATGGCGGCGGCGGGAACGATACCGCCGACCTATACGATTCGGCGGGAGACGATCTCTTTTCGGCCACTCCGGAAACCGCCACCTTAACGGGCCCGGGGTTTGCCCATAGCGTCTCTGGGTTCGCGCATGTGATTGCCCACAGCAGCGGGGGACTCAGCGGCGACCAGGCGTTCCTGTACGATTCGCTTGGTGATGACGTGTTGGTGGCGACTCCGGAGTATGCCGAATTGACTGCAGGCAACGTGGTCCTGCGAGCCGATGGGTTCGCCGAGACGCGCACCTATTCGTGCGCCGGGGCTGATCACGCCGCACTATTCGACTCGACATCCGACGATCACGTATACGGAACGTTGAGTTCGATCAGGATGGTCGGCGATGAGTATTTCAACGTCGCCGTCGGATTCCGGACGGTCGACGCGTTCGCCACGACGGCCCTGGATATGGACCGGATCAATCTCACGGCGACCGACGCCACTCAAATCATCCTGCATGCCGGCCTGGCCGAAATGACCGATGGCGTACGTCAAGTCAACGCGTCGGGATTCACTCGCCAGGATATCCAAGGTTCCACGGCGCCTGACGCGGTTGTCCAGCTTTATGGATCGGCAGGCAACGATGCGTTTCGGGCTCGAGAAACGTTTTCGGTCTTGAACGGCGCGGGCTACGTCCACCGCGTGAATAACTTCAACGCCGTGCAGGCCATTGCCGGCGTTGGAGGCAACGACACGGCCTATTTCTTCGACACGGTCGGAGACGACCTGTTTCAAGCCCAGGGACTTTGGGCCAGTCTGACCAGCGGGTCAAGAGTGAACAGCGCCATCGGATTTGGGCGCAATATCGCCTATAGCACCGGGGGCGTCCAAGGTGACGTGGCCGTCTTTACAGATTCACCCGGCGACGATCAATATTGGGGTTACGCCACGCTGGCAGTGATGAAAGGCGCTGGTTATGAAAACCGGGCCAACGGCTTCGACCGCAGCGTTGCCACGTCATCGTCCGGAGGCAGTGACACGGCCTACCTGATGGACTCAGCCGGCGACGATTTCCTAACGGGCGACATGTCGAGCTTGAAGTTGTCTGGAGTCGGCTTCTCCAACATGGCAACCGGTTTCCACACGGTCTACGCGACTGCTACGGCCGGCGGGAACGACTCGCTCGACTTGTCGGACTCGGCGGGCGACGACTTGGTGTTAGTCGGCGAGGCGTCGGCGCAGTTGCTGAGCCCGCTCTACTGGGTGTATGCCAACGGCTTTGGCTCGCAAGTGATTCACTCCGACCGCGGCGGCGCCGATACCGTGCGGCTGACTGTTGGCGCCGGAGCCGACGCTGCGATGATGTACGCCGATCATACGGAGATCAGCGGTTCGGGCTTCAGTTCCCGGGTCGATTCGTTCCGCTATGTTTATGCCTCCGCCGTTCCCGGCACGGGCAGTCACGAGTTAACGCTGTGGGGATCGGCCGGTCCGGACGCGATGCAATTCGACGCCGACTTCGGCGTGTGCGAATCGGCCAATTGGTTCCGCAAATTTGATGGCTTCAGCGTTGTCACCAGCCACTATGACCCGATTAACGACAGCATATCGGTTGGCGTACCTGATTATGCCTTAAACCTGTTGACGTCGTAGGACTTGGCATGAGCACAGGTACAAGATAACTCGCGTTTCAATTCGTGTGGACATTTGATGGCGAACGCTGATTTCCAAGGACCCTGTTAACAGGTGCTGCAATTGCGACATGGCAGTGTGTTCGGCGACAATTAGAATTCCGCTTTAGCGACAATTAGAATTCCGGTCCGAATTCATGTTTCTGGCTGTTTCATTTTGCTGCTTGCGTCCTTTGTAGTAGTTGGCTTGGATCGCTGTGCGGTTTCGAGGCGATAGCTTGGGACGTTGAGTTCCAAGATGACGCTGTGGTGCACGAGCCGGTCGATGGCGGCGGCGGTGGTCATGGCGTCCTTGAAGATCTGCTCCCATTTGCTGAACGGCAAGTTGCTGGTCAACATCACGCTCCCTCGTTCGTAGCGTTCGGCCAACAGCGTGAACAAGACCTCCATCTCCTCGCGGCTCTGCTGGACGTAACCGAGGTCGTCGATGACCAGCGCGTCGACCGACGAAAGTTTCTTGAGGATCTTGGCAAGTCTCAAGATCCCGTTTAGCGAGCAACAACTGTTGCACCAACAAACTGCACGTCGTAAACAACACCGAGCGACCTTGTTTGCACCAACTGTTCGGCCAGTGCACAAAGACAATGGCTCTTCCCCGAACCGGGTTTGCCGAACAACAGCAAGTTCTCCCGGCGATCCAGGAACGATCCCTCGCGAAGACTCTCCATTTGGCGAGTCACCTGCAGTGGCAAACGCTTCCAATCGAAGTTGTCCCAAGTCTTGGATGTAGGGAGTCGGGATTGGTTCATCAATCGGGCGATCCGGCTCTCGCGTCGTGCCTGGCATTCCAACTCGGCCAACTCCGAAAGATACTCCATGTGGCTGAGTGATTCCTGAGTGGCACGCGTCGCTTGAACTTCGAAGTGTTCGCGGAACATCGGCAACCGCAATTCGCGAAACTGTTCGATCAGTTCTGCGGTGGACTTCGGCGGCGTCTTGGGCAATGAATGTCCGGGTTCGGCGTGGTGAAATCGGTCTTGGCGTGCGTGGCTGTTGTCGTAGTCATCGGGATGGACCTCCATGTCGTGATGGTGTTGAAGCAAGGAATCAAATTGGCTCAAGTCGGGAGACTCGATGTGGAGTTCAGTCGGCGGCGGGGGCTGCTGATGATCGTCGACGGCGCGACGAATCAACTCGAGTGAAATCGGCACACCGTCGGCGACCGCCATCCGCAAGGCATCGTTGACGGCGTCTTGACTATCGCGTGCCGCCAACTGCAGAATCTTTAGATATTGGCGGGCGGCGACGCGTGGACTGTGACGCCGGAGCAGATCGTCATACGCCATGCGGAAATGGCTGGTGGGAAACAGATCTTGATGATACTGGTAGTTCTCAAAGGCCCCCGGCTTTCGCACCAACGAATCGATGACGTGGCGATAATTGATGGCGTGTTTACCGCTGCCGGCCAGACGCGGCATGATCTGCACGCGATCACCCGTGTACCAGACTTCGATGATAGTCCGCGTCGATCATCACGTGACCTTTGTGACCGATCAGTCGACTGGGAACCGAGTACGTGTTGCGTTTGACTTGGATCGTACTGCTGGAGTTGACTTTGATGTTCCTGACCCACAGGCGGACGTCGAGCTTGCCCACCGGAAGCTCTCGCAGCTGCGTAGTTGTTCCAACGACAACTTGTCCCGTCGCGATGCATTGCGTTTCTCGATCAACTGCTGCAGGAAGCTCTTCGTACGACGACGGTCGACGAAGTCGCGACTGCCGCGCAACAACAGGCTTGGTCGATCATCGTCTTCAGATGTCCGTGTGACGATTCGACGTCACCGTTCTCGTGCGCTTGACGTGCGTTGGTGCGTTGCGGCTCGATCTGGTAGTAGTCCATCAGCTCGCGGTAGCGTCCGCGGAACTCGCGGTCTTCCGACAGGTTGTTCACCGCCGCGCTCGAGACTATCGCTACGATGCCGCTGCGGCACGCCACCCAATTTCCACAATGCGTCTTGAAATCCGCCACTGAGGGCTTCGAACGATTCCGAAAAACAGATCGACACGCTCTCCCAATTCGAATACGTCAGCACCATGTGATACAGCAAATGATCGAACGCTTGGCCGGCGATGGTCACACGCAGATCATTCATGTTGGTGAAATCCGAAGCGGCCAGGTCTCCGGCATGATGCACCTGGGGAAACATCACCGACTTGTTCGGACCGCGGCTCCCCCGCCACTGGTGAACCCGCCGCTCGAACGTTCGCCGCTGCGAGTCGGGAAACCGACCTGGGTGCTGATCTTGCAACCAGCCAAACAGCGTGATGGCCTGAAGTTTCGGCTCGGCTTCCAACCGCGATTCGATCTCGGGCCAGACCTCGGCGAACGGGTCAGGTCGCGTTCGATACCGCCGTAGCCACGTGACGCTGCGACGGGAGTGATTTCGATTCTCGATACTTGCTGGCCGTCTTCTCGTCCATGCCCGTCCTCCTGGCCGCGCTAGCAAGGCTTGTGCTCGCCTGCTAGTAGCTGCCACAGCTTCCGTACTTGACCGTCCATGATCATCACAACCTCCTGTTTGACAAGATGTTGTGATTCTCAACTAACCGGCGACAATCAGGGAATTCTAATTGTCGACTAGTCCCCACCATCCTTACTGGGAAAACACCGGAATTCTAATTGTCGCTGAACCGGAATTCTAATTGTCGCTAGACAGGCTCGCTCTCTAACTTGGGTTAGCTCTCGCTGTAACTGTTCACGAGCCGGGGTCTGGCTCATTTTCGGCCCAATAATTGGTACGTGAACGTCGCATGAGCTGCCGAAAATGTGCCTGACCCCCTAAAAACGTGGGCAACGCATTTATCACCCGTGAACGCTTACGCTCTCGCTTATTCGATTTTTCTTGGCGTAATAGGCTCGGCGCTCAATACTGTTCGGCACGGTGCCTTTTTTTAGGTCCATCGAGGTTTAGCGTGGGTGCAGATCCAGTCCGCCGCAGTAAAAGAAGATGGCGGTCTTGTAGTTTTGCTTGTTGCGGAAGCCACCGACGCGTCGCTTGATCGATTGAACTTTGCTGTTGATTCCCTCGGCGACGGCGTTGGTGATCTCGTGTTGACAGTAGCTGACGACGTTGTCGATCCGCTCACGGATCGTGCGGGCCACCTTCTTTAATCCCGGATTATTCACCACGATGACCGTGCTAACATGCTCTGGCCCCTGCAAACGTGGGATACGCCACGTTTTCTACGACTAATTCCGCTTCACCCAAATGGGTCGTCGCGGAATCCGTCCAAAACGCCACGATGCACTGTATTTCTCCGTCCCTTGCCGTGCCAGCACTTGATGTCTCGTGAATAATCCGGGTTAATGGCTTGAGGTTGGTATGGATCACCCGGCGATACCACTGAGTGAACCATGCTTTGGCCGAAGCAACGGTCGAGTGGTCCCAAAGTTCTCGGAGCATTTTGTAGCCCCAGGCCTTGCTCGTGGCCAAGTGCCGATGGTAGGCCTGATCGAACCGCTGGCGCTGTTGCTCCGTGAGATTTTCCTGACTGGTCAGCCAGAGATACCGAGTGCCTTTCAGACGATCATCTCCTCCCCCTAAGAGGATCTTGTGTTCGGTTCTGCGAACCTGGTCGACCGCTTCGGTCACGAGCTTCATCACATGAAAACGGTCGTGCACGATCTTCTCTTCGGCCAACGGGATACACGCTTTGGCACTTTTGACGTATGCCGCGCTCATGTCCATTGCGATCGCCTGGACCGAGGATCGTTGTTCCGCGGAAAGCTGGGAAAAACAGGCGTTTCCCGCTTCGGTGTCGCTTCCTTCGGCAATCGCCTCTACGGTTCCCCGGTCCAGGTCGTAGAGCAATGTGAAATAACTTTGACCTTTGGCAAACGACTTCTCGTCGATCCCGATGTGCGGCATCGGGAATTCCTCCTTGCGGAGTTTTCCTCGATCAACGGCGCGCTGGATGATGTTCCACGTCGGCTCCCAGCCGGTCCGCAAAATGTCCGCAGCGCTTGCACGGTTTGTGTTGCCTTCAGAAGGTTAATGGCAAACGCCTCAAACAACAGCGTAAAACGACTGTTCCCCTCGGCCCACGGCACCGCAATCTGTCGCACTCCATGTTCCGGGCATTGGACCCTCGGAAGGGCTGCTTCGAGGATCGTCTTGAATTGGCAACTGTCCAGGTGCCGCCATCGCCTTGGCTGCGGAATGATCGTAACACCCCAACTCCCGCTGACATTCCGGGCAGCAGAAGCGAATCCCGGAGGGTGAGCAACTTCCACGACGATTTCCTCTTCCTCCGGCATCAACCGAACGTTTACGACCGTCCAAGGCGCCATCAGGCCCAGAATCTGTTGGTACAACTCGCTGTCTTGCATCGGGGTCCTCCTTTACGGAGAATTCTCCCAAACCCACGCAAAACCGTGAAGGACCTTTTTTTGGCGTTGTGGGTTGAGAGCAGTGGACGACTGGGGGCACGGCGATCGTTGGTGGGCGTCCAGAGCGTAAGCGTTCACGGCTTGCCAATGCGTTGCCCAAGTTTTAGAGGGTCAGGCATATTTTGGCGGCTCATGCGACGTTCACGTACGAGTTATTGGGCCGAAAATGAGCCAGACCCCGGCTCGTGAACAGTTACGTCCAGAGCCGCGACTTTGGCAGCCGATGGATGATCTTAGCAGCATGAAGTGGCATACAAGGTTCCGGCGAGCGGACTCTTTATGGGCAGTGAGGCTTCAACTTGTTGATGTGCGCGATCAGCTCGTCCTGGGTCGCTAGACCCATGAAGTAGAAACAGATCATCTCATAGGTACGAAGCGTGGGCTGCTTGCCCTTGTACAAGGCGATCAACATGCAGGCGATGATCGCACAGTAGGTCTGTATCTCGATACCGTTTTGATCATGACTGAGCGGGTGCCAACAACCCAAAATGTGTTTGAAAAATCTGAAAAAAATCTCAATCGCCAAGCGATAGGCAAACAGAATCCCGATGATCTCCGCCGGCACGTCCAGCCGGTTGGTAGCGATGCGCAGGATGCCATCACTGTCGACTCCGCTAGAGCCTCCACGGGACTTGCCACGCGTGGGATGCGGGTTGACCGGAATACAGATCACGCGGATGGGATGATTCGGTTGACGCTCGACCGCGCCGTTGGGAAAACGCACAATTTCATCACTGAGGACCTCGTCTAGCCCCGCCTGGTCGTTGCGATACTTTTGTTCGACGACTTCCCAGACGCTGTTGTCTCGCAGTCGGCAGACGTAGCCACTGCCGCAGCAGACGATCTGGTTAAACAATGCAAACTTGGCATAACCGCGATCGGTCACGTAAAGTTGATCCTTCTCGATCGTCCGTTCCAGCACCGCCCGTTCGTCATGCTGGCCACCGCCGTTAGGCGTGACATCGATCCGAGTCGGGATCCCCCGCAACAGTTCGAAATGCGTATGCAGCCGCCACTTGACCATGCCGCTACCGGTCGAGGCCTTGCATGGGCTGTCAAAAGTTTGGGGTTGTGGCCATTTGAAATTGCGCAACTTTTATTCCGTCGTCCGCGTCCGTCAGGTCTTCTTGGCGAGCAACGTGAATTCCTGGCCGAATGTTCGACTTGAGCCAGTCCCTGACATGCCTCAATCGGCAGCGATCCAATATTTCCTTCAGCTTGTCGGTCGTCAACTGGATCGTGCTCGCTGCCATCGAAAGAATTTGCCCCGTCAAACTGTTGTTGTTCTGCGATGTTCCCAGCAGTCGCTTGCCCTTGCCGATCAGCGACTCAACGACTTCGCTGCTGCCTGGAAGCTTGTGGGGATAGCCTTCGCATTGTTGACATTGATGCTCCACGGCAGAAAGTATCTCAAGGGTCAGCTCCTGGGCCGCTGGCGTTGTGCCCGATCCGAGGCTTGTCCGCATCGGCGCAAGCGTCTCCCCTGAATATCCACACCGGCGCACCACCACGCAACATGTTTGCCCAAGGGTGATCATTTCCATCCACTCGGCCAGCTCACCTCGGTAGTCATCCAGCCAGCCCAGTTGCAATTCGACTTCGTCCCGTTTCAGTCGCTGACGCTGGCGATCGGTCAAGGCCTCGCCGCGGACCCGGTCCAGCAACCACAAGGCACGCTGGCCCCAGCGAACCTCCGAATCAAGGTTCATGTAACGGGCCTTGGTCTTCGGGCGGGGCGGTTTCAGGTGGGCCAGTGGACTCTGGCGAAGCTTGTTGGCGCAATGGCAACAGGCCTGCCGGTAATCGCTGAAGCGATTTTCTTTCTCCAGTCGTTTCCAGATCAGGCGACTCACCAAGTGAACGATGTCGTGTAACGGAATCGTTTCGGGATGCCACTGCTGGAACAATTCGACCCCTTTTTTCAGGTCGGAACCGCGATCCGTCAGAATCGCCGACGGGACGCCATGCTGCCGCGCCAGTGCGTCCAGTTGATCATTGACGACGGTTCCCGTGGAAGCTTCCGTGGGAATCAGTGCCAACACATCGACGTCGTGATGTTCCAGGGGACGGTCCAGACGGGCGAACTCTTGGGAACTGATCCCCAGAACGATCAGGCATTTGAGTGAGCCGGCGGCGATCATGTGGTCGATGATCCAGATGCGATCGGGGCAAAGTTTGATCGCCTGGTCGATGCTGTTAGCCAATCCGAAGCAGATAATTCTGCACCGTACTGTGACTGATACCATCCAGGTAATGACCTCCAATAAACTCACAGAACAGTCCGCTGATCCTCGCGGCGGCCCTCATCGAGACGGCCCCCTCGATCACCAGCCTGAGGACGAACACGGCCAGGCAGATCGGCTGGTTGCTACCAGGAACCTTGGCCCGTCCAGTAGATCGACCGGTCCGAGGGCGGTGATCACAGAGCGGCTGTCAACCGGCAAAACGGGAGCGGGTTTCAACACTTTTTTTTAGTTCTCTGAGTTCCGCTTCGGCGGCCTCGGCCCGGCTCGCCACATTTCGCGACTCTTTTCCACCACCCGAGCCTGATTCTCTGCCACCCGCCGCTGTCCCATCAATTCACGATACTTCAGACGTAGCTTGTCCCGGCCCTTCTTGAGCATGGCGATGATCTTGTGGGACGGTGAGCGATACTCATCGAGCGATTTAACCACGATTGGTCCTACCTTAAAATAGTCGCTTGACCCTGTTCAGAAAAAGGAACAAAAGACCCTCATGCAAAAACACTGTCAATACCAAACTTTTGACAGCCCAGCCTTAGCGAAGATGCTTCCATGATTTTCGGCAATGCCGCGACTAACGAACCGTCGACCAGCGTGATCGTCTGTCGGATTTCCGAAAGCCGTTGATCCTGAGCCAATGGCTGCAGTTGGTCGCCCAGTTCTTCGATGACCTCTTTCAATCGTTCCGCGTCGAAGACGCTCGTGGCCTCCGAAAGCGAACCGAGCGAGGTTCGAGGACACCGCAGTTTCCGCTACACGTTTTGAAGTTCGCTGGCTTGCTGAATGCCACGCAACGAGGTGAGGATCGGAATGAACAGGTACAGCAATAACAACATGCAGTACTGATCGAAATGCAGCTGCCGATTTCCCGCTCGATCGCGTTGGCAACCATCGTGGTGCGGCCGTTCCAGCAGCGGCGAGAGCCGATCGAAGTACATCAGTCCCGTGATGTCGCACTCTTTCAGCTTGGGCTTGTCGGTGTGGGTAGCGGCGGCTGGCTTCTCGCTATCCTTCTCGGGTTGTTTAACCCTGGCCGCTGTTGCAAAGCGAGTGGGTGCAATCCCGTTTTGCGGTCATGTTTTCGCTTTGTTTTGGGTGGTTTGTTGAGTTGGCTCGCCGCTTCAGGTGGGCCGGCGGGGTTGGGGGTCCAGTGCCAGTCGGGCAGTTGAGTTTTTAGACGCATCGCGCCGTTTGGCGGCGATCGTTTCGTCCCAGCGGTCGCTGATGACCAGTGCCCGCAACTGCAAC
This sequence comes from uncultured Planctomycetaceae bacterium, assembly GCA_963803365.1. Taxonomy (GTDB): domain Bacteria; phylum Planctomycetota; class Planctomycetia; order Pirellulales; family Pirellulaceae; genus JANMEB01. Next base: position 747,000 of record CAWDMH010000008.1, on the reverse strand, counting down.
ATCCCTTCAGGCCGGCCTCCAGCCAGAACATCGAATTGCTCTTCAGTTGCAGATTCACGACGCGGCGAATGCTGCTTTCGACGGCACCGCTGCCTACGGCAGGCCGAGACCTCGGAAGTGTGGGTAGCCATTCGGCGCTTACCGTGCTCGGAGGTATCATTTCGCGCTGCATGTCGCCGCAGTGACGGTCGCTTTCGTCCAGCAGTTCTTGAAGCCCTGGGCCACCTCGCGCCACTGGCCATTGCGAAGCTGCGTGCGGTACTGTCGGTAAAGGGGCATCCGCTGGTGTTCGTTCAGTCCATACTCCTTCAGTGCCACTGCCATGGGTGCCGCATGGCAACAGTCCAGCACCTGGTACACCTTGACTTCCGATCCGATCCCGGCGGCGTCGACGATCCACCCGATCCGATCCCAAATCCACAACGCACCATCGCTGGCGAACGTCACGCTCAGCGCCTTGGCCGCCACCAGTCGGTGCAGGTGCATCGCCACGATTTCGGCCAGCGCATCGGGCCCCTGGAATGTTCCGTCGATCGTTGCGAGGGACTTCTTCACCATTCGGCCTTGCTCGTCGTGCACAAAGATTGTCACCAGTTTGGGCTCGCGCCAGTCGGCATCGAACGTCCGTTTGGCACGGGGTCGAGAGCGGCCCGGAGCGTCTTGGCGAATCAGGCCATCCTCGTCAACCACCTCGGAAAAAGCCTCTTTTTCCCGCAGCTTCGACCGCAAACGGGTGCGGCCTCCGTCGATCTGCACCGTGACGTTTTTTCCCGGCAAGCTCGCTGCCGACCCGGAGCGTCCCGGCATGCCACTGACGCAACCGCTCGGTTCGCAGTTTCAGCAAGTCCTCGCCGCACTGATGCGTCAGGCGACGAACCAGCTTGTAGTCCAGGTCCAGACCCACGCGTGCCAGTTCGCTACGCGCCAGTTGCAGCGAGGGGCTCAAGGCCGCTTGACGCGCCACCTGGCTTTCGACCGCTGGCGTGATCCCTTTGCCAAAACGAAACTGCTCCAACTCGATGTGCACGCCCGGCCGTTTCTCTTTTTGCTTTCCCGCCGCCGGTTCTGGCTGGCTCCCATGACGACGTGGCCCACATGATGAAGCCGCCCAACAGCCGAACCCATCGTACGCTTGCGACCCCTGGCAAGCGGGTACGAGTACTGACGCCGCGTCTGCTCGCTGGCCTGGGCAAGTTCGCGGCTGGCAAACACTCCCGCCATCAATCCGCCAGTGATCGTGACCGTGCGAGCCGCGGATGTCGAGCAACTTAAGCAATTCCGGGATCGCCGTGATTTCGTTCGACTTGTCCTCGCCGGCACCTGTGCCAACGTCAACCCATTATCACGTGCCTAGGCGGTGACCAAATGCAGCGAGGCCAAGCCCGACTTCTTGGACATCGAATGCCGCAACACTTTCCGTCGATGACAGTCAACTTACCGCCGATCGCTTCATTCAGCGCTTCGGTCCATTCGAACAGGCACGCAGCGAACTGCTTGCGATCCAACGCAGCCATGACCCGACGAAATATGTCATGCGATGGAATGCCATTGCGAAATCCAGGAATTCCTGCAGCGAGTCGTTACGCCGCTTGCCGAATTCCTGGATGTCCGAAAAATCCTCCGCCCACATCGCACTGCCAGTACCGAAATCGCCAAGATGTCCGTCAATGAGTGATCGCAATGTGCGGACGACACGCGGATCTTCCATGTCCTCGAAACAAAACTTTAGTCCCGCCAAAAATCCCTCCCCTTCCTGTAACGTAACGGCGTCCATGCCAATTCTCCTGCAAAACCCAAGGTGCCGTCGGACGTCCAGTCCAAAACACAACGTCTCGACTTGCGGTAAAGAACGGGAAATCCTAGCGTTACGTCAAGATTTTGATGCGCCTGCCCTCATGCGCCGGCCCTGCTTTGAGACCCGATTTGACGTGTCTTGATTGCATTTGAGTTTGGGAGACCGGTGCTGACACTTCAATACCTAGTCGACTCGAATCGTCACCCGCCGAATCTCAAACGGACCGCCCGCAAACCCCTGGCGGCAGCCGATTTGAAAGCCTCTTTTTCTTCACGACGGATGACTCCACTTAGCCACAAGGCTGCCAACCAGCCAAACCACAATATCCCCCTCACGACTACTGGTGTCATCATTGACGGCACGATCAACGTCGGTAACCATATCAGCACCGCTAATAAGGCACCAACGCAGAGCCGCCACTCGACTCTGATTGTGAAGACGTGCTGAGCCACAAGAAACGTTATTGTGGCAAATACTGCGTTATGCAATACAAACGAAATCGCAGCGCGCTTTTGCCCCTAGTCGAGGTATCAGAATCGCGTTCAATGCAATACTGGCTATCACAGTTGCCATCATGATCCAGATCTTCACCGCAGACCGCCTAAAATAATAAAACGTGCCATCGAAAAGAGTTTGCGCAATCACAAATCCTTGACCAATGCATAATGGTCCAATTAAAAATGCAGACGGGGAATAGGCTTCACTACTCAGGACACGCACGACTTCGTCCTTAAACAAGATAACACCAAGTGCGAGAAACATGAATGGTGCAACAAGGCGCGTAAGATATTCGCCAACCTCCCGCTCCGCGTTTGGCCGCGCATAAACCTTGTACAACCAAGCTGACCATACCTTAAACAATGGAGCGAATGCAATGGTGCTTACGATGGTCGCGATCCGCGAACCCAACGCAAATATTCCTACTTCGTCAGGTCCCCACTGGTCAAGAAGGAAATAGCGATCATTGCACGCCCTAATAAATCCCAGTACACCTACAGGTACAAACGGGAGAGAGAATCCCAAGATCGCTGGAACTCGACGAACATCTAACCGAAAACCAACTTGTCGAAATTCGCGAAAAAATAGACAGACCGATGTGGTGCAGGACGAAATAATCGTGCCCCACAGCACGCCCTCAATTCCCCCACGAAGCATCACGACTGCCCATAATATTATGATTAGTCTTGCGAGGGCGGAGATAACGGACGTGACGACAAATGCCACTGATTCCATTCTTGCTTGCATAAGGGCCAATGGCACAACTAGAAGCAGCTGGCTAAATGCAGCAATCATGCCCATCCGCGTCAAATTAGCGTCTTGTATCTTTAACAGCGTACTTAGTGAGCCTGCAAACAAAAACGCGGCCAGCAGTCCCCCTGCGACTATTATCCAAACTGCCAAAATCGTTGTAGCAGCCACTGCAGCTCGTGAATTGCTATCCGTTTCTTGGCAATAAAAAGTAAAGGTTGCCCCTGACAGTCCGCGACCCATGAGCAAAATGACAATGATATCTCCGGTTCTATACAGAAATGTCCAAAATTCCATAATCCGAAGGACTCAAAAATTGCGTGTAAATGGGAAGTAGCAAGAATGACACTGCCTGTCCAATTAGCGTACCACCTCCATAGGTTAGCGCGTTTGAAGAACATCCATGAAGTCATCTGACCATCACGAAGACTATTGTTGCCCGACATTCGTACCGGTTCCACAGATCAGCCTTTTCCCCTATTGGTGAATTGCATTCGAGAACCAACTCTTGGGGGGAATGACGATATTTAGCGGGCGTACAAGGCTGCCGAAGGCCCGTCGTGGCGGATAGGGCCTAATAACGTGCCATGGACGCCGTTGAGATCCTGTGATCAAAGCTGATGTTTCGGATCTCTGAGATGTGCACGACACTGGTAATTCGGGCCATGAATGAATGGCTCATTGCTGGACATTCGCTTCTGATGAGCTTGGCACAACGTCGGATCGCCGTTTCCGAAATACCGTTTCTCTCCCAAACGGAAATGCCCGTGTAATCGATTGGGCGGTTTTGAGTATTCACGTGGTTGTTTCTTGCCGAAAACCAGGATCGGGTGGCTGGAGCCTACCGAACTGGGCGCCAGAAACTCGAGGGTCCGCCGACGGCTTATTGATTACGCGCGAGCTAGAGCTCTGTCACATCTCAGCCGATGGATCGTATTCTTTTGTCGCGGGTTCATGGAAGACCCCAACGCTCGGCGAGTGACCTGGACATGCACTAACGAGTGACGTTGGCTACGTCCGGCGAGGACGATTTGCGGAAGCTTGTCATCGTGGACGAGGCGGCCGCGCGGAAACTGTTCAGGCGCGTATCCTACTATTGCTGGCAAGTCAGTCGAGCGGTGGCTAATGCAAGTCGAATCCTGAGAGGCGCAGTTGTGAGAATGGTGACTGTTCACGAGGTAACTGTTCACGAGCCGGGGTCTGGCTCATTTTCGGCCCAATAACTCGTACGTGAACGTCGCATGAGCCGCCAAAATATGCCTGACCCTCTAAAACTTGGGCAACGCATTGGCAAGCCGTGAACGCTTACGTGAGAATGTGTCCGAATACTGCCTTAATCCCGGATTATTCACCACGATGACCGTGCTAGTAGTGCTCTGGCCCCTGCAAACGTGGGATACGCCACGTTTTCTTCGACTAATTCCGCTTCACCCAAATGGGTCGTCGCGGAATCCGTCCAAAACGCCACGATGCACTGTATTTCTCCGTCCCTTGCCGTGCCAGCACTGTAACCGTTCACGGGTCGGATGAGATTTGCTGTGAATTAGGCGGCTTTGGCGAGTTGATTATAGCCGAGGGGTAGAAGCGAGGGGGTAGGTTGGCCGTCGAATTTGGCTTGCATGAGTTCGACAAGGTATTGATAGGGCGAGCGGTTTTGGAGGCGGCAGGTTTCGCTGACGGTGAGGATGCGTTCGAGGTAGCGGCTGCCGGTAGCGCTTTGGGTTCCGAAGCTCAGCTTGCGATAGATCACGGCCGGACGCAGCGCGCGTTCGGCGGTGTTGTTGGTCGGCTCGAGGCCTTGGACTTCGGTAAAGGTCCACAGCCAAGCCCGATGCTTGTGGAGTTCGTCGCACATCCCGGTCAGCTTGTCGTTGCCGCTAAACGCCCCGCGCAGCAGCAAGTCCTCGAACGCTTTGCGAATCGGCTGAACTTCGGCTTGAAATGTTGTCCAAGGAATTTCGTCAGCTTTGTAGCGTCGCCACCATTCGAACAGCGTCCGGAACTGGCGCATCAAGTCATGACCCAATCGGTTGACTTGCCCATCGGTGCGGTTGTCGATCAGTTTCTGAATGTCGCGTTTGAGGTGCGCCCAGCACCACTGCAATCGATCGCCATCGAAATACATTTTTGCCCGGTCGCAGTTGATGATGATCCCGGAGTAGTCGCCGATCAGCTTGACCAAAGCATCCCGCTTTCGACTAAGGAAAAGGCCGAAGACTGCAAACTGCGACGCCACGGCGACCCACAGCCAAGCTTTGGATTTGTGCTGTTTGGAGGGGGACTCGTCGACGAACAGTTGCGGTTGATTTTTCAGCTCTTGGCGAAGTTCCTCGTACGGCTCGGCCAGTGTATTGCTGACCAGATTCTGAATCTTGCAAGTCCAGCCGGTCGAACAGGGGACATTCAGAATGTCTTGCAGAAAGTTGGCCGTGCGTCGCTTGCTCTGGCGAAAGTGCCCCATCAGCAGTCCGACAAACGCCGCCAACCTCGGACCGCATTGCCCGCTCGGTACGCCCGTGGGCAACTGGGCACAAGTCGACTGGCCACAGGAGCACGTCAGTCGGTGGCGTCGGTATTCGATAATCGTCGGCTTGATCGGCGGGATGTCGATGACTTGGTGGCGGATCGGGTCAGGGTCGTTTCCGAACAGTTTTCCATGGCATTTGCGACAGCGGTCCGGGCGCAAGTGTTTGATGTCATCGCAAGCTTCCGCCGGAACCAGCGGACGAGTCGCTCGCGGATGTCCCGGCTGGGCTCCTTGCTTTCGGCGTTTAGAGCCAGCAGAAGGTTTGGGCGGATTGGCTTTGGCGCGGGCGTGCGGATGAACGCTGCTGGGCGGAACGGACGAGTTTTGCGGGGTCAGCTTCTGAAGTTGCGCTTCCAACGCTTCGATCCGTTTACGCAACTCGGCATTCTCCCGCTGCAACGCCTCCAGTTCGCTAATCAACCCAAGAACAAACTTTCGCCCCTTCGGCGACAGCTCACGATCGATGTCTTTCGGAATTTTCCAACGTTTGGTTGCCATGCCCCATCCATCGGCACGCAACTTGACACGTTTGGTCCGTCTGAAAAAACTTTTTCAAATCACCCCGTGAACGGTTACGCCAGCACTTGATGTCTCGTGAATAATCCGGGTTAATAGTTGTTCGGTTCGCGCGGTCATCGTAAATTCAGTAGCGCCATGCGGTACCAAGCATTTACAGAACAACAACTTTCCCGACGGTTCGCGGGGGATCGTAGAAACGAGATTGACTGAAAGGCGTACCTGCTCGCACATAAACGTTTCTATAGCCGATCTGAGTTTCTCTGAAGAGATAGCTTGGTCCCAAGCGTATCCCGGAACGACAAACACAACAAATAGTTTTGGCGTTTTTTGTACAATTTGCATTTCCCGAATTTCAGTGTTGTCCTTGAGTATTCGATTCGTGAAGCTCACGCCCGGTACGAGGTCGCCCTTCGAGTTCACAAAGCAATCAGTCACCCTCCCTTCGAGCTTTCCAATCCTTGAGAAAGCTCCCGCACGCACATAAATCAGTATTGAGTTTACCCACGTCTTCAATTCGATATCGGATCATCGGCATACCATAATTCCATAAATCTGTAATTAGCAACGAGCCAAGACCGGAAATGAAATCTGGATCCTCGACCTCAACGTAAACAGAATAGCTGTTTATATGCATTCCAATATGATGTGTGCAATCGCATGCTATTCGTCCGAGCTCACGGGCACCATACCATACGAATGGGCGAGATCCAAACTGTGCGCTCTATTTCATCGCATTGTGAATCCGAAACCGGTTCTGCCGTAACGGACACACTAGGTACACGAATGCGTGAATCATTTCTGTTTAAATACCTCGAAAAAATCGTCAGCGGCGTGACATACGACTGAAGATGCTGGGGGCGATACCTTCGCAGCTCTTTCTCGTATCGGGACAAAACGTCGTCGTTTAATATCGAAGTAGGAAAATAAAGCGATCGAGTTGTAACCTTGTTGACCAAACGCTGCTTCAGACTCGATGCGGGGAAGTCCTGTCGAGCACCCCACAACAACGCAATTTTTTGGCCTCGTGAGTACCCCATCCAATGGTCAAAAAATTCTGACGCAGCCCATCGCCGAAAAAACGCTGGCCAGTCCATCCAAATTTTCGTTGGCGACGAAGTCGTACCCCCAGTGGCACTACAACGCAACTCATGCTGTTTAAACCGAGAGCTGATCAAACTCTGTGCGTCATTCCGAATGTCAGATTTCGTTAGCGGAGGAATCATTGCGAATTCCTTCCACCCGATTTTATCGACCCGCGTGACCCCGGCGGCCAAAAAACGAGCACGATAAAATCGCGTTGTATCAAACGCATGCTTGCATATCGAACGAATGCGTTCCAACTGAAACCTAGATATCGCCTCGAAACTGGCGTTGTTAACTCGATAATACTTTCAGCGCGATAGTTGTTTCGCTTATCGCCTCGATACCAATCAAGCGCCGGGACCATTAGCTTCGTCATTACTATGTCGGCGAACGTCTCCATTCAATATACGCTTATTTTAGATTGCTTGCCTGTTTAAACTGCCCGAGTAACCGTTCACGGGTCGGATGAGATTTGCTGTGAATTAGGCGGCTTTGGCGAGTTGATTATAGCCGAGGGGTAGAAGCGAAGGGGTGGGTTGGCCGTCGAATTTGGCTTGCATGAGTTCGACGAGGTATTGATAGGGTGAGCGATGTTGCAGACGGCAGGTTTCGCTGACGGTGAGGATACGCTCCAGATAGCGGCTGCCGCTGGAACTCTGGGTTCCGAAGCTCAGCTTGCGATAGATCACGGCCGGACGCAGCGCGCGTTCGGCGGTGTTGTTGGTCGGCTCGACGCCTTGGACTTCGGTAAAGGTCCACAGCCAAGCCCGATGCTTATGGAGTTCGTCGCACATCCCGGTCAGCTTGTCGTTGCCGCTAAACGCCCCGCGCAGCAGCAAGTCCTCGAACGCTTTGCGAATCGGCTGAACTTCGGCTTGAAATGTTGTCCAAGGAATTTCGTCAGCTTTGTAGCGTCGCCACCATTCGAACAGCGTCCGGAACTGGCGCATCAAGTCATGACCCAATCGGTTGACTTGCCCATCGGTGCGGTTGTCGATCAGTTTCTGAATGTCGCGTTTGAGGTGCGCCCAGCACCACTGCAATCGATCGCCATCGAAATACATTTTTGCCCGGTCGCAGTTGATGATGATCCCGGAGTAGTCGCCGATCAGCTTGACCAAAGCATCCCGCTTTCGACTAAGGAAAAGGCCGAAGACTGCAAACTGCGACGCCACGGCGACCCACAACCAGGCTTTGGATTTGTGCTGTTTGGAGGGGGACTCGTCGACGAACAGTTGCGGTTGGTTTTTCAGCTCTTGGCGAAGTTCCTCGTACGGCTCGGCCAGTGTATTGCTGACCAGATTCTGAATCTTGCAAGTCCAGCCGGTCGAACAGGGGACATTCAGAATGTCTTGCAGAAAGTTGGCCGTGCGTCGCTTGCTCTGGCGAAAGTGCCCCATCAGCAGTCCGACAAACGCCGCCAACCTCGGACCGCATTGCCCGCTCGGTACGCCCGTGGGCAACTGGGCACAAGTCGACTGGCCACAGGAGCACGTCAGTCGGTGGCGTCGGTATTCGATAATCGTCGGCTTGATCGGCGGGATGTCGATGACTTGGTGGCGGATCGGGTCAGGGTCGCTGCCGAACAGTTTTCCATGGCATTTGCGACAACGGTCCGGCGCAAGTGTTTGATGTCATCGCAAGCTTCCGCCGGAACCAGCGGACGAGTCGCTCGCGGATGTCCCGGCTGGGCTCCTTGCTTTCGGCGTTTAGAGCCAGCAGAAGGTTTGGGCGGATTGGCTTTGGCGCGGGCGTGCGGATGAACGCTGCTGGGCGGAACGGACGAGTTTTGCGGGGTCAGCTTCTGAAGTTGCGCTTCCAACGCTTCGATCCGTTTACGCAACTCGGCATTCTCCCGCTGCAACGCCTCCAGTTCGCTAATCAACCCACGAACAAACTTTCGCCCCTTCGGCGACAGCTCACGATCGATGTCTTTCGGAATTTTCCAACGTTTGGTTGCCATGCCCCATCCATCGGCACGCAACTTGACACGTTTGGTCCGTCTGAAAAAACTTTTTCAAATCACCCCGTGAACGGTTACACTGCCCGATGACACGACTCGTCTTATCCCGGATTATTCACCACGATGACCGTGCTAGCCATGCTCTGGCCCCTGCAAACGTGGGATACGCCACGTTTTCTACGACTAATTCCGCTTCACCCAAATGGGTCGTCGCGGAATCCGTCCAAAACGCCACGATGCACTGTATTTCTCCGTCCCTTGCCGTGCCAGCACTTGATGTCTCGTGAATAATCCGGGCTTATCCTTTAACGAAGGCAAATATTCGGCGCGCCACTATACAAATGTAGGAACACTCGACTTTGAAAAGAGCATTTTTCCGGATGGCTCGGGGAGAATTTGATCGACAAACTCAAAGTCGACCGACACGGGTGAACCAAGATATCCTTCTGCTTCAGAACGGAGAAACAAGAGATCAGCCTTTGACGATTCAGTTCCTTTTGGCGAGGCTATTCGAAAAAGCACTTGCCCCCTTTGGTTCTGCACAATCTGGACTTGGCCTAATGAAGGCCGCCGTGCGACCATCGCGACGGTTAACGCCGCACCGGATACAATTCGCCCGTCCGAACCGACAAGAAAATCCGTGACGCGCCCAATAATGCCTTTTAACCGTGGAAGACCTCGTCCGCACTTGCATTCCGCTGGCTCACCGGATGCTATGTCACCAATTCGGTAGCGAATCAGCGGCATCGCATAATTCAACACGTCTGTAACCAAAACGATCCCCTGCCGCCCCTGTTCTAATGGTTGACCGTTTGGCATAATTTCGACAAGTAACCCTTCCGCCATAATGTGCAATCCCGAATGCTCTGAGCATTCGCTCGCAATGACTGATACCTCGCGACTACCATATCTGTTGAAAACAAAGCAACCAAATGTCTCTTCCAATAGCGTGCCGTATCGGCCGGTTCCAGCACTTCAGCCGACGTGATAATTGACCGGAATTGATATGGGTTCAACCCCGCACTTAATAAATTTAGCCAGGAGCGCCGCCAACCTTGCATAAGCGAGCATGACCTTGGGCCTAAAGGTCTTAACATCACAAAGGAATTGGCGCATGGCTGTCTCGGTAATATACCGAAGCATTCAATTCCAACGTCGGCATCAGCAATTGGTCCTTTAACCTTCGGAGACCCTTGCGAAGGACGTGGTCTCGTTCATCCCCACCCAAGGTGGCTACCTTATCCCCAATTTCGTACCCCGCCCAGCGATTGTGACGCCACGTGGCAGCGGCCCTTGAGCACACGCGGTCGCGACTCATAAAAAACTCTATCGGTGTGCCCGTCGAACCACCGGTTCGGTTAACTATCGAATAGTTTCTCGGCCAATCGACTGAAACCATATCACTGGCGTTTGTCTGTATTTCGATCTTTGTCAACGGAGGAATAACCAACAAATCAGACCCATCGTGGAGTTTGTCGGGGTCAAACCCAGCCGCTGCAAACCGTCTCGCGTAGAACGGACATCGTCTCGCGGCATGACGTAGAAGGCACCTAACACGTTCAAATTGAATCTCCTTAATTTGACTTGGCGAGTAAAACTGGCTTCGTTCAAACTCATGTCGATATGTTAGTTGCAGTATTTGCGAGTGCGAACGCAATCCAGTCGATAAAGAATTTTCTGAACAACAGTAGAACGGACTCCCATATGACATCCTCCAGGAAAAACCGAGAAGGTGCACTGCTCGCACCCCGCAACAGGACCCATTTCAAAACCTCAAATCCTGCTATTCACGAGAACGGCTTAGATTGGTGAACTTGTGGTAACTGCTCAATAACCCATCGGAGCCTTGGGCGGCGCGGTGGTGCGTGCCAATTCTTCCCGAGTCGGATTCTTGGTGAAATGGGGACTAGGCTTCGGTCGCGGCGGCGACTTGCCTCATCAGTTCGGGAAGGGGCAGGATCGTGGCTCATCGTCAGCCGGTCTTTTAGAAACTCCCAGAACGAGAGGCGAAGTTTGCGACAGGCTTTCTTCAGACTAAGAAACGTGTCGCGACAACGTTTGCCGAGATCGCTACGTGTTCCGCCACTGACCTTGCGGAGACGAGCGTATTCCCGGATGTCGCGTTCTGACAGGTTATTGTGCAGTGGAATATGCGGCTGGTCCAAAGCTCCTAATCAACCGCACCCACATCGGCAAACGCGGCGCAACGTCGGCGAACGGTTTGCTCCAACGTGCCGTCAGCATTCCACTCGTCGAACAACTTCCAACAGGTTTTCCAACTCCCGACTTCGGCAGGCAAGTTGCGCCGCGGCGAACCCATCCGGAGGATCCGCAAAATCCCGTTAATCGGGATTCGCCGATCAACCTGCGGACGTCCACTCACCCACCAGGCTTGGAATGACATTCTCGATCAATTCCCAATCATCATCAATTAGCAACAGTCGACCCATTAAGGTGCGGGCTACCATGGCTTTGGGAAAACCAAACGGCTACCGTCGCAGATTCCCTCAATTTCGTGGAAGACTAGTCTTGGGATAGAACCCAGGGTCGGCGCATCAAAACTTGGCATTCGCGAGCACTTTGAGCAAGTAATTGGGATCGAGCGCGCAGGCGAAGCGTTTGTTCTTAAGGCCTCTCTTATTAGATTTCTCTTGACGTAATAGGCTCAACGCTAGTCGTCTTATCGCCGCCAGATTGGCGCCGCCGTTGCGATCCTGTTGGCGTCGCCAATCTTCGCCGAATGTCACATCCAGAGACCAGTGTTGTGTGTTCTCGATGCTCCAGTGTTTTCGGATCGCCTCCATTAAGGCCTTAGCGTTCCGGCCATGGCTGCTGATGTACAACCGTGTCTCCCACGATTCCACACCGGCGACGATGCGACAACACGTGAGAATCACGAGCGTGCGCAGATCCTTCCACCTTGAGCGCTGGGGATGGTCCTGCGGGATCTCAATGACCTGACAACTACGCTGTTCTTTCCGACCATGTCCTTTTTCATTCGTTTCGAAGCTTTCGTGTTTCACGTCGGCAAAATCATTATCCAAGCTCTCCTCGAACAGCTGATGCATGTCATCGGCGGTTTTCGATTGGTTGCCTTTGAGCGCCAACACGTAATGACCGCCTTGTCCGCGGATTTGTGCGGCAATTTCCCTTTGACACCCCATCGCATCGATCGTCACCGTGCAACCGCGGATGTTGAGTAACGTCAGAAGTTCCGGGATCGCCGTGATTTCGTTCGACTTGTCCTCGCAGGCAACTTGCCCTAGAGTCAACCCGTTGTCGCTGGCCCAGGCTGTGACCAAGTGCAGTGCTGCCAAGCCCGACTTCTTGGACATCGAACGACGCAACACTTTCCCGTCGATGGCGATCAGTTTACCGCCGCTGGCTTCATGCAGCGCTTTGGTCCATTCGAACAGGCATGCGGCGAACTGTTTGCGATCCATCGCGCCCATCACCCGACGAAACGTGTCGTGCGATGGAATGCCTTTGGGCAGGTCTAGAAACTCTTCCAACCAGTCCTTACGCCGCTTGCCGAATTCCTCGATGTCCGGGAAATCCTCCGCCCCACAAAGAACCGCTAATAACGAAATCGCTAATATGTCATTCAATAAATGATCACAGCGGCCAACGACGCGAGGATCTTCAAGCTCCTCAAAACATGACTTTACCCCGGACACAAACCCCTCCGCTTCCCGCAACGCAACAGCATCCATGCTTAGTCTCCGGCCAAACCCACGCGGTCTTCGGACATCCAGGCCCGAAATTCAACAACTCCACTTGCGGTAAAATACGCAAATTCCTACGGTTTTGTCAAGATTTTGATGCGCCGGCCCTGGGATAGAACCTAGCATTTAATTTGCACTCATCGAACCAAATCCCCGCCACGGCAACCACAAGTTCGGACGAATACTATGACGCTACCTTCGAGGACGGAAAAGCGAAAAAACAATGGCCAGTTCGCCGGCTTGCGTCGCCTCAGTCGCGCGTTACGAATGCAATTGTCTCATGAACCCATGTACTACGCATATCATCAAATCGCGCACATTATCATATTAACAACTTTTTGACCCCAACTATACGCCGTCCTTCGAATGGGCTCCGCATTTAGTGAACTCAATTAACATCAAGATTCTCGTAAGAGTTCACCAGTCCAAATAGCAGTAACCACTTTTCGTCATATAACGTATGCCCAGCCATACCGTAAATCACAAAGACGACAAACATTCCTAGCAGACATTCCCAAAACACACTCAATGCCCGCCTATCCACGACGTCCAACGCAATTTGACGCCTCCTTGCGGCGAATCCCCGCACCACGCAAACAACGATCAATAGGCTCCAAAGAGCAAAGCCAACGTAACCCAACTCTCCAGCTAATTGCCCGTAAAGATTGTGCAGTTGCATAGCATGATCATCTTTTGGCGACGTGCCCAACTCCCGCCGAAGGTCCAATGCCGCGTCCGGTGATGCCGCGGGACCACATCCAAAAAATGGCGATCGTTGAGCAAGTTGAAACCCATTGATCAAGCCCCGCCATCGTCCTTCTGCCGATTTCTCGGCAATTTTGTCCGCGCCAGTCGCATTCTCGTCATCAACTTGAACCACCAGAAGCGCCATTCTATGGCGGACACCGGTCGGCAACACTGGAAGCACTGTCAAAACAACCATCAAGCAAATGACGATTGTTCGCACCTTCAAAAGCTGTTTGCGGAACACATACAATAGATAAACCAAAGCCACGACCATCGCTCCGCGCGTACCGCTGTAGACAATACACAGGCATGTACTCACAAGAAAAGCCAATGCCAGTACGCGTGGCGTTTGTCGTCTGGAAAGTCGGCACCACGTTATAGCTAAAGGAACGCCAAAGAGACCAAGATACCCCCACGCATTGCCGCCCCCATACCCTCTTGGGCTCCAAACCCCAATCATCCGTTTCATGCCTTGTTGGTAAACGTAGGAGCCACCGCGAACAAAATCGATCCAGCTATAGATTTGATATAAAAAGATAATCCACGCCACACCGATAAGCACGACGCGGATTTGTCCCACGCGGCTAACCGATAATGTAACACACGCAAAAAATACTAAGAGCTTCCAATAGTTGTCTCGCCAATGCACTGCCTCAAGCACGTTTGCGTATGGCGACATGATTGCGCACACCCACATCCAACATGCTAAGAGGAATAGCAACATCGGAATGGGCCGGAGTAAATTGGATAGCTTACCCTGAGCCAGAGAGACAATGATGAAAATGCCCGCCAACAGTCTTTCAAACTTCCAGTCGGCTAGAAACGCCAGGCGGTTGGAATACATAGGCGTCGTGAGAAACCACCACATATATACGACGCACAGAATCGCCGGTAATAATGGCTTTGCGGGTTCCAACGCGGCGTTCTGGGTTAGGTCGGACTCGTATCGTTGACCATGGTCCAATGACGCGTGATTACGAGTTACGAGTACTTCAGCCATTCGGTTGGCGACCATCCAATTGGTTGGTACGAAATGCTTTAGGCGTGGATAACAACAATGACCTCAAGCCGCTGGCTATTCGCAAATTGACATTGCAGCATCGAATGCGCTTGGTCCCATCTGCTAGGAAATGGCGCAATGATAAATGCAAAATGCCAACGAGTCGGACTGGAAGTGATGGTGAGCAATCTACTTCGATGCGAGTCTCACGACATCTATCATCAGGCGACCGACGAGAGTAACGTTCCATCCTCGGCGCTGACGGTTACTAGGCTAAACATATTTGTTATCGTCTACTAGTTTGGAGTTGCAGAAATCGCCCCGGCTTTAACATAATGTGTCCTGCTTTCTTCATTACGAAAGTATTTGACGACTGCCGGATTTCCGACGGCTACGGCCCAGTCGGGAATCGGCGTAACAACGACACTTCCTGCACCGATCACCGCTCCTTGCCCGACATCCGCCATTACGACCGAACTATTGCCCAGCCAACAACCACGAAGAATACGCAAGCCGATAAAACTTCGCGTCTGATCCTTTATCGGCCGATCGGTTCCGCCGATTGCATGTTGATGGCGGCCACTTAGCACGTCAACATTACTTCCGATCATCACATCATCCTCAATGTTTCCCATTCCAATCGTGCAATAACTACCGATGTAGACTCGACGCCCAATCGATAGGTCCCGGTGAGATATCAACGTGCCAAATCCAATACAAACGTCGCGTCCACACGCCGCTTCAGTGCCATTATATAGAACGCGCGGCGCGCCGAAACACCAATCGGCCCAGGGACGAGACAGAATGTCTGACCGATCGCTTTAAATAAGACCTCCTTGCCCTCCAGCATTGATTCGACGCGACACACCAGCCAGAGAGGACAAAACATGACGATAAAAATGCCTGTGATCGCGTCTCGAATCGTTTCTGGCACAAGCGATGGTGACTTAGCCTCCACGGTTTCTCGCCTTTGCTCAGCCGTTCGTAAATTGCAGTTAATTGATTCGCCCAATTTGCCCGCGAGTGAAATCTACGAACATAGTTACGAGCGGCCGCTGCCAAATTCCTTCCCTCGTCCGGTCGTCGCAAAAGTCGCAGAATTTCTGTTGCCAAACCGTCGTGGTCCTCATTGCGAACTAATCTGCCTTTTACCGCCTGCGAGCAATTGCTGCACCCCTCCGACTGCAGTTGCCACAATAGCCCGTCCCGCAGCCATGTATTCAAGAAGGGCATTTGGTGTACCCTCCCCCCGGGAACTGAGGACCGCTATGTGAAGCTTCGATAAGAAACCGGGGACATCGTCAATGTTGCCAACTAGATGCAATCGATCGGTTAAACTCAATTGATCAATTAACTCTCAAGCTCGATGCGCATTTCCCTTCGCCTGCGATGAGAAACCGGACGCTTGGAATGTTGTGCGGTTACCATCGCAGCGGCACGAATAAATACATCTACGCCTTTTATGTACCGAAAATTGGCGATCATCCCCACGGTAAGCGTCTTCTCCCCATTATTCAAAGTTTCGCCCGTCGAGATATGTGCAAATCTCTCAAAATCAACCCCGTTTTCGATCACAATCACCGTAGAAGGCTCGGGGCTTTCATCGCGCGAGGACAGCCAAACGCCCGGACGCGCTGTTGCATATCGTTAGCGTCACGTGTGGATTCAGGCACCGCCCCAGCATACGATGAATCGGTGTCATCCAGTAATTGTCATTATTGCGTGGCGAATTATGCTCCTTATTCTGGCCACTTGCCCGCAATGACACCAAAATACGTGCTATCGGGAAAAAACAAATGCAACATATTAATATGGTTGCTTCGAAGAAATTGGGCCAGCCGACAAAACGATCGTATAGCCGAAAGCGACCGTAGTCGCCGAACTCCGAGTCGCAAAACAGGAGCGTTGTGAAACAGACAATTAGCTCGTCAAATGTTCGCTGGCCATTCAATAAATTAGGAATGGTTCACGCGCGAACGGTAAGATTACTGAGCAATGCTAAAAGTTGCGTCTCAGTACCACCGATTCCAAGTTCATCGATCAAGTATGCAACACGGATCGGCCGATGAGCATGAGTCGCACTATCCATCACACAAGAGTCGGACTCATTCAAAAGTAAAGAGGCGTCAAGATCCATCGTTCAACAACGCACTAGAACCCCAGTGGCGTGGATTAATGTTATGAGTGTCGGCTCCATCAATTACATCCCGGAATAGACTCAGGTAGGCATTTGCCTGAGCATCGAATCCAAATTGCTCGCAGACACGCTTGAGTGCAGATTCTCGCATTTCGTTGCGAGCAATCGGGTCGCGAAGCATTAGATCGATATTTGCGCGAATGCTTCTGCGTTTCCTGGATGAACCAAACGGCCGGTCACATCATCGACGATGATTTCTGAGGTACCACCTACGTTCGTAGCGATAACTGGAACACCCGCTGCCGCCGCCTCTAGGAGTACGTTGGGAAGTCCTTCTGTATATGACGATTGCACAAAAACGTCAAAGTGCGGCATCCAGCGATCGAGATCCGCGATAAATCCTGGCAACACAAAACTGTCGGGATTCCGTGGGCGTTAATCTGTGCTTGTAGGGACTCGTGTAAAGGGCCATTACCGAATAAAAGGAACCCACAGTCATGGTTTTTAGCAAGTACTACCGCAGCGGCATCGATTAGTATATTAAATCCTTTTTCCGGGCTTAGGCGTCCGGCAGCGCCGAAAATCGTGCGAATACGCGAGTGGCGATCGACGGGGAAATACGCGAGCAGACCTTTTCGGTCTGCTAGGTCTACCTTTTGGAATCGGTTCTCATCAACGGAATTCCGGACTACGGCGATTCGCTCGACGAACGCCACAGTTTCGGACTTTTATCGCCTGTGCATTCGACACGCAAACCACACGGTCCATTCGCGGAAGAACTCGCCGATCAAGCCATTCGTAAAACTTGACACGGACGCATTGTCCAGTCCATCCACGAGACACCGCAACCACCGGTATACCCGCCTTTCGTGCTGCGAGCAAACCGATAATGTCGGCCTTGTATCCTTGGCAAATCAAGCAGTCTATTCGTTGTGAACGCAGCAAAGCCGTAGTTTCTCGACGGGCCGCCGCGAGAAAAGGAGTATCATGGGTCAAACGATGGGAGTCGAAACCCTGCTTTTTTGCCTGTTCCAAAAACGACTTGCTCCGGTCGCCTTCGGAGAATGAAGCGAACATGATCTGCGTTGAGGGTGCAACGCTTTGCCCAGCCCCAACATTTGCCGTTCCGGCCCTCCGAAGAACCGCGACGACGTCAGATTCAACAGCTTCACTCGAAATCTCCCCACAGCTCAACACACACTTGCATCAGCGGCGTCACGGCTTGATCGAATAGCCATATCGTAGTAACAGCGGCCAGGTGGCTGCGGTGATCGAGAGTCGATCCAGGAATCCGAGCTTCCCCTTCCATTCATCGTCCATCTTGACACGGAGGTGCCCCGATTGAAATCGCATCGGATTCCCCGCAATTGTGTGATCGCGCCCAAGATTCACTTCGTCTTTTTGAATAAATGAAAGGTCGACGCCGGTCACGCCCAGCCAATGCATGATCCGTTCTAATTCCACCGTCGGGGCAGTTACCAAATCTTCATACCGCACGACAAGATATTTCGAGACTTTCTGCCGCAGACTTCGGATCATCCGGTTATAGCCCAGCCAATGTCCGATGCAACGCGTCGTACCATGCCGATCCATCAGCGTCTCGGTCGCCCGAATCTCCGGCCGGATGCGGTTTCGCTTCCACGACCACGCCACCCCACGGCAATCCCGCACCAAATGCACTAAATAGACGTCAAGCTTGTCAGCTGAAGCCAGGAGCGTCGCCCGCGCCGGATGCTTAGAGGAGTCCACAACGAAAACTGCTTTCGCCACTTCGGCAATTGATTTGTAGAGTCGAACAATTACCGAGCGGTACTCTTCAAATCTTGGGTGCCGTCTGCGGACGATCTTGCTTGGGAAACCCAAGGAAACGGGCGTTACTCGACGCTCAATACGGCGCATCAAATCAGCTAACGCCCTGCCGTCGACCCGATCAATGTCGCCCAATGTCCTTGTTAAAACATCCTTCCAGAAAGCGCATTCTCGCGTCGGACTGCCACATGCGCAGAGCAGATTTCGCACAAGACCCCAATCCCATAGGTATGCAATTCACCCGCTGACGCAAACCCTTGAACATTGCCCAACATACGGTCAAGAAGCGTGCTGCCACTTCGTCCATAACCACCGATATACACTATTTTCAACGACATCATGTCAACACAAAATCTTCGCTCGTACCGCTAAACGGTTTTCCCGTCGAGGAAGTAGAAGCAATCACCGATTCATAATTTATCAACAACCACGCGTTTGCCTTCTTCCCTGTCTTTGAACTGCCGCTCGATCCAACGAAAAGTAACACCAAGACCGTCCCCTAACGGCGTCGATGGCCCCCAGCCAAGGTACTGTCTTATCATTGTGTTGTCGCTATTTCGTCCAGCCATTTCCTGGGGACCATCCATTTTGTGCTTGCGACGAAGCCTGACACCCGCAATGTCCTCAACCACGTCGACTAATTCATTTATCGAAACCAGCTCTGATCATCCTAAGTTTATTGGCTTGGCGACCAATTCGTCACAATGCATGATTCGATCGAGCCCGACGGTACAATCGTCCATGTACTGAAATACTGAAACCTTCTTGTTTGCGTTCCGTTTCCCCAGATCTCGATCTCACCTGTATTGAATTCTCTGTAACTGCTCAATAAATCATCGGTATACGTCAGCCGTAAAAGTGCCGAACGTCGAATGTCCCGGTTTTTTGCAGCCAGCACGTCAAAACAAACGATAGCCACCAATGGTTATTGAACAGTTACATCGCATGCAAGGTTGTATACTTCGCGACCCTTTTTCAGGCTCGGTGGCACGATTCTGGGTTCCGCAAATCCAAACTCAGGCATTCAACGCCCGGCATATGTTAATACCAATCGTGGACGGGCTTCTTGTCCACAGCACGTATCCGCTCGTAACCTCGCTGGTGAAAATACCGGGCCAGGGCGCCGTCAATGGCACCACCGGCGCCAGCAATTACCAACAATCCGTCCAGCTCTTGGTTCTGCTTAACTTCGCATGCCGTCATTCAATCAATCTCCAATCAACGACAAAATGCCGCTTTATGCGTCATTTCTTCCACTAACCGCTGTCTTCCGCGCGATATACAGATGTTGCCACGCGATCGCCTTCGGGCAAGGAATGAAGTACCTCCTTGTCGTATGCCATAATCGCATTCCGCGTGATGCGTTTCTTATTGAATCAAGGTCAAAGCCGCTTCGATGTAGCAGGGCTACCATGGTGCGGAAAGGAAACAAGTTGATGTGGTCAAACGTGATTCCAGACGTATTAAAGCACAAGTTGCCTACTACTGTGGTCCAATGGTATGGGTTGGGCGTCGTGATCAACAGTTGGCCATCGTCCTTTAGTATTATGTGGCATGACTTAAGGAACTGCATTGGCGTCTCAAGATGCTCAATAATCTCACCCGCAACAATCGTGTCGAAGCACTTTGGAGCAAAGAACTCCGATACCGAATGACAATCACCCCGAACGAACTCTCGGTAATTCGGGGACAGACTTTCGGGTCGAAGTAGATCAAACCCCACTGCGTCCACAAGATGAGGGTTCTGAACATGATGACAACCTATATCGAGAACATTGCCACGTGCCAGCTGACCCAAAAGTCGGAGGCGTTTCTTGTCTGGCAGTTCAAACATAAAGCGATAATTGGGAGGCGTAGCAGTCCGTTGAATAAAACATCGTCTCAAGAACCACAGCGAAGGTCATTCCCGCGAAGGCGGAAATCAACAATCACAATACTGGATCCCGCCTTGGCGCCGATGGCGAATCCTTTTCCAACGGGCTTTTAGCGATTAAGCCCGCGAGCTAACGCTGCGCTGAGTGTGCGGCTTTTCGCCAAATCTGCCGGGCATATCGTAATGCCTGCCGGTGCATTTCGCTCGCCTTTTTCAAACCACTCGATTGAAAGTCACCGAGTTGGATAACGTTCAACAGGGCATTGACTGCCCTCTGTTCACTTCGGTACCTAGGAACGTATGCCTCCGGAAACCAGCCAGGCTTGCACGCCGACACGCGATAGATTTCCAATTGGGGATTCATGATCTTGCTAAATGCAGAAAGTTGCGACATACACTTCAGCCCGTACCGACAGCGCGCCAACGTCAGGCAGTCGAGAATCGCATCCTTTGCCATTGTCTGGTTGTGCATCGCCGCATGGTTGTTCCACATCGGGCGATTGTCGGTCGACCGCGTCTGCGGGAAGTGATGCACGTTGGGAAACTGATTCATGGCCTTCACGAAGCGTGCGTCATCGGAGGCAACGAAAATGGCGTCGATGTCCGAATGATGATTTAAGAAATCCTCGATCACGCAAAGAAACTGGTATTGTGTGACCGGATTCGTCTGATACAGGTCGACACTTTTATCCGTCCCGCGGTAATGCACCCCAAGCACCGTTCGATCTGCGAAATATTGCGACCAAAATTCATCTAAACGCTCGAGGACATCCGCAGTAAATCGAAAATGTGCGTTCCAGGTCCGGTGGGCCGCGGCAAAGTCAAAGCGAAAATTGTGCTTCTTCTTCCGCTGCAACTTTTCCAACGACGCCAAATCGTTTGAGCCCTCAGGCTCATAAACACACTCGATGATGCCCGGAAAAACATTGAAATCTGGCGGCCCGCCGTAGTTGCGTGTCAATATCTCCCATTTGGGCCTCCAGCCCATGGACTCAATATACGGAAGCACTTCCAGCATCCAGGCAAACACTTGCCCAAACAAACCCTCCGTTAAAAAATCACTTCGAATAATCATCGCATTTCGCTCATATCTAAGGACACACAATTTACATGTATTGGTGCATCGATGTTGAAGGCGTCACATCCAGAAGGCCCGCGGCGGTACTGCGCCACACTTGATCTAACTTCGCCGCCAAAAAATCCCAATCGTATTTCCTAGCAACGAGTGATTTGGCGGCGCCGGCTCGAATCAGGCATTCATCATATGCCCCGACGCAGGAATTGATGATCGTGCCCATGCCTGCGATATCCTTAACGGGGAAAAAATGCCGGTCGTCTAGCTCCAGGCCTTCCGCACCAACCAATGTGCTCACGACGGGAACGCCGGATGCAGCCGCCTCCAGAATTTTCAGTCTTGATCCGCCACCAACTCTCAGGGGAACAACTAACATCCCCGCTTCCGCCAAATAGCTTCGTACATCTGGAACATCAGCGTGCAAAGAAACTTCTCGAAACTGACGAACATACTTCGCGAGCCATGCAGGAGGAAGTCTACCTACAATCTGCACCTCAATGTTTGGAGTTTTGGATTTGATAATCGGTAGGGCGTGCTCAAGAAACTGGCGTATTCCATCTAAATTGGGACGCCAGAACAGGCTCCCGAGAATCAGCAGTCGATGGACGATCGGCCGGCGCACCACCTTGCTGAAATAGCCACAATCGACGCCATTTTCAACGACGGTGGTACGCTCAGCATTAAAGCTCTTAATCGCGTCGTCTTCGTCCAATTTGCTGACAAATATTGAACGCGAGCGCGTGAAAATGCCCATCTTTCGAACGAAACAAACTTCTTCCATTGATGACGAATGTAAAGCTTGCGAAGATATGAAGCGTCAGATTCGTAATACCTTTGCCAAATGTGCGCTTCAATATTGTGTGCATCCACGATGCAACGAATCGTTGGGTGTTTCTGGAAATACATGAGATAAGGCGTCCACTCGCAATGCCAAAGGTCAAATTGTTCAAGTCGGCGATTGATGGTCTCTTGCATCGGCACGGAAATGTGGCGCTCAACCGAATACGGTAAAGGCGAAAAGACGTTTTTGGCAAGTCGCCACGCAAACGTTACACCGGAGTCCGACGGCACACAATGGTCGACTAGGATCACATGAAGTCCTAACGACGACAAATGTCGTACGGCCTCACTGTTTTGCGCGAATCGCGTTTCGCATGGGCGAACAATGTGACGTCATGACGACTCGCCAGCCGTTTGAGCAAACCGTAACTTCGAATGCGCTTGCCGGTAACAGGTGGGAACGGCAAGCCCTCGTCAACAACCGCTACGGTTAAGGGCGAATGAGTTTTAATAGCCATAAAACCTAATGGGAAACTACGTACGTGACAATCGGCGCCCGTTTCGCCGGTTATTTTGACTCAACCTGATCGAACCAGCGATTTCGCGGAACATTTTGGCACCGCCAGCAAGTCGCTTATTGGTGCGTGATCGTATTCGTCGACCAAACGGGCGATCTTAGCCGCGGTATGGTTCAAATTGATGTAATGTCTAAATCTAGACTTAGCCGAAAGGTTGGGATGCTTTGGTTGCTGCGGGTCAAGTTCCCAAGGGTGGATGTAGAAGATCACGGGTCGGCCGGCGGTGTTGACGCGTCGGAACAGTTTCTTGGTCAGCCAATAGGGATACAAACGAAAATAGCCGCCACCGCTGGCCGGGATGTTTATGCCCAGGAATCGCGCGGTGGTTAACGGCGCTTCCCAAAGTGGGCCGGCGGGAGTTTGGATGCGATGTATCCCCGGCTCGATCCCCGGCATGCCGTACCGATCGTGGCCCCGAATGGGAAACAGGCTCGAATCGACCGTGAATCCCTCCTCGACCAGGATCTCCAACGCCCATTGACTGCGGGGGGTAATCGAAAATGTCGGGGCGCGGTAACAGTAAATCGGCCGACCCAGGATCTCCTCGAGAACTTGCTTGGATCGCCGAAGATCGTCACGAAACTCGTCCGGAGTCTGCTCATATACCAGTCGATGCCAATAGCTGTGCGAGCCGATTTCGTGACCGGCAGAATCGATTTCACGAACCAATTGCGGAAAACGATCCGCAACCCAACCCAAAATGAAAAACGTGCCCCGTACATCGTGCGCCTCGAGCAGTTCCAACATCCGACGCGTGTTCTGCTCGACTCGCGAAGGGATCTGGTCCCAGTCGGATCGCTTGACCACTCGCTCAAACGCGGTGACCTGAAAATAGTCTTCTACGTCGACAGTAAAAGCGTTGACGGGGCGAGTCCGATTAGGTCGCTGTTCGATCAAGGTTGATTTGATGAAAGAATGCTTGCTTGGTGGGTAGGCGGGGTGGCCGTGGGACCAATGGAGCGTTTCGCCGAGGACTTTGGCGGTTAGTCCTCATTATGTTCGGCAGGTGCCGAAGATGGTCGAACGCTCCTTGTCAAAGTTCCGGATTCGATGGGTTCCCGCCTGCGCGGGAATGACGGGTGGGGTTGGTGGGTGACGTGAACGTCATCCGGGGAGGGTCCATGCCTGCGCGGGAATGACGAATGTGGGTCCCCGCCTGCGCGGGAATCACGGGTGGGGTTGGTGCAATAAAGCGAACCTTCGTCATTCCGGGCTGAGTCCCGGAACCCAGATCCACGGATGGGAATGATTCAGCCACGCTGTGTGCTTCAAAATGGGTTCCCGCCTGCGCGGGAATGACGGGTGGGGTTGGTGCAATAAAGCGAACCTTCGTCATTCCGGGCTGAGTCCCGGAACCCAGATCCACGGATGGGAAGGATAGCGCCGTGCTGTGTACTTCAACATGGGTTCCCGCCTGCGACGAATGACGAATGTGGGTTCCCGCCTGCGCGGGAATGACGGGTGGGTGGACATGTGTGGGTCATTCTGAGACGTCGAGGTGAATGGTGGTCGGCTGGGGACAGACTCGCCTTATGGCATTTCTGCAACGGACGTTGCTGTGCATGGGTGGCATGATGTGGTGGTCGGCTGGAGACATGTGGGTGCATGGGTGGCGTAATGGTGGTCGGCTGGGGACAGCCGACCCTACAGGGCAATGGGGGTCGGACGGGGACAGCCGACCCTACGGGGTAACCGACTTGGCTATTTGGGGCGCTGGATGCGCAACCGGACGTGGCGGGTGCGGCGGCTGGGGGGGTCCAAAAGCAGTTCAAGTGACGAGTCAGACAGCGGGGCGATGGCGATGGCCTTTTGTCGTTTTTGACGACGCAGAGCCTTCCTTTTTTGCTGCCGACGATTGCCGCGCCGCGCCGCGGCGTCTAGTTGATTCTCGCGAATTCCATCGCGAAAACGATCGACCTGGCGATCCAGGCCGACAATTTTCGGCGCCAAACCGCGCCGCAACCCCAGCAAATGCAGTGCCGTACACACCCAGATTCGCAGGTCCAAGCCAAACGTGGCAGAACGGATATACTCCAAGTCAAACGCGAGCTTTTTGCGAACCGAATCCTCATTCTCATCGGCCGGAAGATAGATCTGAGCCATTCCGGTGATGCCCGGGCGGACTTCGTGCCGCTGATGGTAGCGGCAAAACTTGTTCGACAAATCCACAACGAAATTCGGTCGCTCCGGGCGCGGTCCCACGAGGGTCATCTCGCCCCGCATGACATTAAACAATTGTGGGAGTTCGTCCAAGTGGGTTCGGCGGAGCCATCGGCCCAGCATGGTCGCCCGCGGATCGTCGAGCTTGGCCCAGGTCGGCCCGGAGTCCCGTTCCGCATCGCATCGCATCGATCTCAATTTGTACAAGATAAACGTTCTTCCTCTTTGCCCAACGCGCCGTTGCCGATAAAACCCCGGCCCAATCGAGGTCACCCGAATCAAGACGTAGAGCACTGTGATAATCGGCAACGCCGCCAACAACAGTGGCACCGCGAGGATTCGTTCGATCACGTACTTCCAACGGAAGTAACTCGATATCCTGATGCACTTTTTTGCAACTCCGTTGTGTCGCGAACTCGACTGATGTGTCGAGTGATTTTGATTTACTTCAAGATGATCAACGCGCTGGTTGAAAGCGAATTCGCTTGACTCCATTTAGAGTCTCCAATTTCTGAAATGATGGTACGAAGGCAGTGACTTGAAGAGTCGGAACACTAGAAGGGTGAATAGCAGGGGTTTAGGAAATGAGGTGAAAGTTCAATCGCGGCAAAAGGCTATTGTGGCCGCGCGCCACCTGAGAGCTTGTTGAAAAACGACTCGTTTCACCAACGATACCGAATATCATTCCCGTGAAGCTTGTCCCCAGTGAAGGTGGCGGGCAAGAATCCAGCGGAAATCAACTCTCGCGGTCTTGAATCCCCGCCTTTGCGGGGATGACGAAGACCCCTTTTTAACGATCTGATAGTCATTACGTTGTCAAATCGACTCGGTGTCATTCCGGGCTGAGATCCGGAATCCAGCCCACGGACGGGAAGGATTCCGCCATGTAATGTGCATCCAATTGGATTCCCGCCTGCGCGGGAATGACGGTTTGTGGCATGGCTTCCCGCCTGCGCTGGAATGACGGTTTGTGGCATGGCTTCCCGCCTGCGCTGGAATGACGGTTTGTAGCATGGCTTCCCGCCTGCGCGGGAATGACGGATGGTTGGTTTTCCCGTTTCACAGCATAACTCATATTCTGCATAAATACTTGAGGAATCCCAAGTAAGCGTTCACGGGTTATCAATGCGTTGCCCACGTTTTTAGGGGTCAGGCACATTTTCGGCGGCTCGTGCGACCTTCACGTACCAATTATTGGGCCGAAAATGAGCCAGACCCCGGCTCGTGAACAGTTACCAGCAAATTCTTGAACATCGCGAGATCGTCAATTGGCGCTCGTTCGAGTGAAAACAAACTCGTTTAATGCCTTTTCCAGCTCCAGCAAAAACTTGGCCGAATCGGTATCCGCCCTTAGGTCCTCTACCGACGGATAAGCGATCGCGACCTGGACTTTGAACAGGAATCGTTGGTCGGCAAATTCGTATCGCGGATCCCGCGAAGCATGCCATCGTCCATCGGACGTCCAGGCGTACCAGTTTCGCAGCGCATTTCCCTCGATCCCGGTGCTCTTGAAATCGATTTGCCAAAAGTGCGACCGTCCGTTTTCGCCGTTCACTGCTATTCGCGAGCCCAATGCCTTGTAATCGCGCGCACTAAAGCAGATATCCGGGGTGTGAACAGCGGCTGGTCCGGTAGGCCCCAACAACACAAAAACGCTCGCCAGCCGTTCTCCGTTCGAATAAACTCGGTTGATCGTGGCGAATGGTTTCAACATGTTTCGGCTATCGGCATCCATCATCAGCCGGTCGGATTGCGTCCATTGACCAATTTGATTGGGAAACGCTTTCATTCGCTGAATGTACTCATCCAATTTGGCATCGTGACCCCAGCGAAAATTCCTGTTGCCTTCGTAAATTGCCGGCAGGACTGTTGCAACGATTACCAGGGCACTCGCGAGGTAGATGTTTGCGGCACGGAACATACGTTTTGCTTTTTCTAGTGCTTTATTATTGCTTAGGATCGCACGCAAAATAACTTCCCGATTTTGTTAGCCCTCTCCTAACCTCTCCCGGAAGGGCGAGGAATTAGGGCGAAGTCATTTTACGTGCGATCCTAAGTTTACGGGTTGGTTAATGGGTCAGAAGTCAATTGCCGGAACGGCCCGCCGGGGTGCTTCGCACAATTGCGGGTTGCTTAGGACCGCACGCAAAATAACTTCCCGATTTTGTTAGCCCTCTCCTAACCTCTCCCGGAAGGGCGAGGAATTAGGGCGAAGTTATTTTGCGTGCGATTCTAACCCTAAACGTTACTCACGATTCACGGACGCTGATTCGGGCTGGCTCGGCATTAACTCTTGTTTCAGGCGAGTCAAACGAGCCAATTCCGGGGGCGTTAAGATTGCCGTTTCCAAACCATTGTTGATAGCAAACTCAAGATCGTGTTTGGCCTCCAAACGGTGCTCGTCTTTTTGCGTCTTGGAATACAAGTGCCAATGGGTTTCCGCGAGCACCATCCACGTCCGTGCATCGGTTTCGGCGTTTTTGATTTGCGTCAGGATCTGAAGGGCTTGCTCGTCCTGATTTTGCAACATCAATACAGTGGCTTTCGTATTCAGCAGTGCCGGATGATTTCCCTGGATCGCGATGGCACGATCGATGAATTGAAGTGCCGCAGCGCGATGTTCGGGAATGTCCGCCATGACAGTCGCCAGATTATTGAGCAGAAAGACGTTGCCCGAGTCGACGTCCAGTCCAGCTTGATAGACCTTGATGGCTTCATCAACCTTATCCGGCTGGCGAGCGAGGCAGTTTCCGAAGCCCAACATAAGTTTGGCATCCTTAGGAAACGCTTGGATCGCCGACTGAAAGAGTGTATTCGACGCGGCGAACGCTTCATCGTCGGGCGTTCCATCCATCAAGACGTCAGCCAACACGTAGATCAATTCGACGTCTTTGTCGCGGTCGAACGCTTGTCGGCACAACTCGACCGCTTCGCGCTTTTGGTTCTGTTCGCCGAGCGCTCGGACCAATTGCGACAGCGTTTTGGGGTCGACGTTGCTCGATTTGCGATACCATTCGACGGCCGACTGAGAGCGGCCGGCCAGTTCGTATAGCGAGGCGATCCGTACAAACAATGCGGCTTGGGTGGGTGCCGCCAACGCCCCAAGCGATTGTGCTTTGGCGATGTAATCGTCGATCAACTTGGAAATGCGATCGTCTCGATCCGGCAAATGCTGTATCTGTTGCAACTGGATGCGAAGCGCGACGGGGCCGGCCGATGGAACGAGCGAATCGCTTAACGACTCCTCGTATCGAGAGACAAAGAGTTCAGCCTGTTGAATATCCCGTTGGCGCACAAAGAACTCTGCAATCATGAACCGGTCGCCTGCCGTGACATTGGGCATGTTCGAGGCTTGCAGGTATTGCGCCTTGGCATTTTCCAGCAATGAGGGGGCCTGAGCCTGATCATTTGCTTCCAGCAACCGGCGTTGTTCCTCATAGGCCTGCGCCATCAAAATGTGGTCGGCTGCGGTGACGTCGGGGCTTCCCACGATGTCGCTCAGATCGGCGATAGCTTTTTGCAGATTCTCCCGTCGTTCGGCAGTGGGAACATTTCGCCGCTGCAGAAACAAATTGGCCCTGACCCGCCGGGCCATCATCGGATCGGATGTGTTCAAAGGGTTCGCTGAGCAGGTTTTCCAATTCGTTCCAGTCATCAATGTTCGCGCGTTGCGCCAAGGCATTTGCCAAGCGGAGCTTGTAATCAGAGTTTTGGGGATCGAGTTGGATCAGCCGCTTAAGGTTGCGCACGACGATGTCCAGCGAATTGAATTCTGGAGAATCGTGTTTGGAAAAGTAGTCGACGATTTTTTCGACGCATTCGATGTCTTTGGGATTGGCACTTTCGACATCCAAGAACAACTGAGCGGCGGCCGAGTCCCCCATGGAGGACAACAACGTGGCTCTTGCAAACGCCCGTTCGGACTCCGGATGTAAGTCGATGATGGTGGAAGCCAACTGACGGGCCTGGTCCAATTGGTTTTTCCTTAGGCTCGGGTTGGACGTAAAGGTGGCGGCCGAAACGTGAAACAAGAAGATGTCGTTGAGCCCCGGCAGTGGATCGGCGGCTTGGAGCGCCAGAGTCTTTGCGTTGTTCGCCGCTTCCTCGGCCTCCTGGAACTTCTGTTGCCGCAATCGAACATGAGCCAACATCAACCAGGAATTGAGTTCGTCGGGACGTTTTTTGACGGCAATCTCAGCAACTCGAGCGGCGTGCTCCAAATCATTGACACTCAATGCAAGTTCGGTTTGTCGCTGTGAAAGCGCCGAGTTGCCGGTAATCGTCTGTTGATCGAGCATACTCAGGACCGCCGCCGCCTCTTTGGGGTCGTTCAGCAGGAAAGAAAGACGAAACAGCACTGCCGGCCGCCGTTCTCCCAACTGCACGGCCCGCTGGTACGCGGCCCGCGCCCGATCAGACAATGTCGCTTGTGCGTGCGTTGTTTGTTCGGTCACACGACTGCGCAACTCAGCGTCCGCAATCCAGCCCGCTAGCGTGTATCCTGGCGGCCAATTCGGAAGCGCTTGAACGACCTCTTTTTGATGCGCTTTGGCCGAGTTCAACCAACTCTGTGCCTGGGGGGCATTCGGGGCGGATTCGGCCTTAAGGATCAGTCGTCTCGCGTTCAAATACTCGGCTCAGCGGACCGTTTTTACCTTCGATGTCCGGCAATTGTTCTTCCCAAGGTTCCACATCGGCGTCGATGCGGTCGAGTTGAATCATCCAATCGACCGTGGTCAGAATGATACTGGGCTCGCTTGGAAACTCGACTATCAATCGCTTCAAACGAGCCAGGGCGTCGTCGAACTTCAATTGGGTCGCCTCGAGCCGCGCCGCCGACATTTCCAGCGATAATCGATCGGCATCAGAGGCTACCTCGGTAATCCCTTTTTGAAACGTCGCAGCAGCCAATGCGGTGTCACCCTGTCGAATCGCCACCAACGCTGGAAGCAGGTAGGCATCGGCGGTCGAACCGGCCAGCGTCTGAAACTGCTTGAGCAACGCTTGGACTCGCTCGGAGTCCCCCAACGCCAAGTGCCACCAGACGAGTTGTTTGCAAAGGTCCGGATCGGTATCGGAAATCTGGTCCAAGTCAGCCAAACCCGGATTCACTTTGTCCGAGGCAGTGTTTGGGTCGGCATGGGCCCCGTCCGACTTCGCCGCTTGGGACTTAGCCAACTGCATCGTGATGCGGAGTGCGGCGACGCGCCAAGGCTTTTCGATTGGTTGCGCTTTGACGAGTTCCTCCAAGTGCGACACGACCTGTTCCAATCGCCCCCAATTCTGATACTCCGCAGAACGCTGCATCTGGGAATCGAGCAAGAACGAAGCATATCGCAACAGGTCTTCGGGAGACTGGGACAAGGATACGAGCGTTTCGTATAGAGCGTCCGCGCGATCGGTGTGACCCGCCGAAACGTTGCTTTCGGCAGCAAGCCGGCAGAACTCCGGGTCGCTGGGGACCAACGTCGCACAGGATTCATAGTAGTGCGCCGCCCGGTCGGCCGAACCCAGCTTAGTGAAAATGTCGCCCAACAGCTTATAGGCTCGGGCGCGCTCGGATTTCTGTTCTGATGCAATCGATGCCGCCCGCAACAAATCATCAATGGCAAGACCGTACTTCTTCTGCTTCAGAAAATAGATTCCATGCAGCAACGTCTCTGTGCGAAACGCTTCGTTAATGCGACGTGGATTGCCGCTCGCCGCTCTTGCCTGGCGTGTGGCGAAGGAATGGTAGCCGTCGAAGTAATGATCGGCGTTATCAAACTGTCCGTCTTCAATCAACGCCCCAATCAAGCGTGGATACACGTCCAGCGTTGGCTCGCCTAATTCGCCGAGGAACTTTTCATCCACGCCCTTTTCCCAAGTCTGAATCGCTTGACCCGACTCTTTTAGTCGATAGCAGGCCTCTCCCAGGTTCAAGTACAACCACTGATTTTTTGGATCGGCCTGGATCGCGGTTTCGAAGTGGGATTTTGCTTGGCGCCACGGCGAGTCTTGTGGGTTGGCAGGATTTGCCGCGATTGAGCTCCGATCCAATTTGTTGGCTTGATCCATAAACCACGATCCCATCAAGATGTTTGTGTTTTCCGCTTGGGGATCCAGATCAAACGCATGCTGCAGATTGTCGAATGCGCTGTCGATGCCGTATCGTTCTTTGTAGACAAAGCCGGCCACAAACACGGTTGGATCGTCGGGGTTTTGTTGCAATGCCTTCTCGACCATCTCATCGGCTTTTTCGACCGGTGAAAGCTTTTGCTGAGCGAGTTCCGTCTTTTGCGTCTGGCTGAGATAGCGATCTCGATCGTCGCGGCGATATAGATCGGCCAGGGAAATGGCCAATTCGGGGTGTTTTGGATTGTACGATACGGCTTTCTCGACCACCTCGCCAACCGACATGCCGATCGCCAGCGACGCTTCGCGGCGTGTCGAAAGGCCGCCCGCCTCGATCTGCCCGGCCAATGAATTTGCCAGGATGCGCCACGCGTCGGCGGCGTAGGGCGAATCCGGCTCGTTACGAAACTCAGGGCTTTGAATCCACTGCAAGACCGTGGTAGCCGCCTCGTTTACCAGATTGGAGGCCAACAGCGTTTCGGCCAGCTGCAGTCGCAGCCGGTTAGAGTCCTTGGGGTCCGCTACGGCAATCGCATCACGATACAACTCCGCGGCGCGCCGCCTTGGCAATTGCAACCCCTCTGGCGATTTGGCGAACACTTCGGCTAATCGAACCTTGCCACGTGGATCATCTGGACGGAATTGAACATAATTCCAAAGCAAACGTGATGCTTGAGTCAAATGATCAGCAGCTTCGCGCCCGTTCAACTTGTCGCCGACATCCGCCTCCAGGGCGTTCGCCCGTTCGAATAGCGATTCGGCGACGGCATATAATGCATGAGCATGCCACCAAATGACGGCTGGGGTGATCGCTGCAACGCATACGATAGTCGCTATCAAGCAGCGACCGTTAACTTTGTAGAAAGGCGCCTGGCGCAGCAGTTTGTGGGGCTTGCCGAGATTCACAGTCAAAGAGGCGGGATGTTGTTGGTGTTTACTGGAAGACCGATGCGTGACCGAGGATTACGATCGGTCGCTCGTCTCATATTCGCCGCCATAGCGGTAGGAATAGTCGGATTGATCGATCCCGCCAAAGACGCATCCCATGACGCGTACTTTGGCGGCTGTGAGTTGGGCGTGGGCTCGATGCAGCGAATCCGCTCGACTGATGTCGCGCAACACGCATAACAATGTTCGTGTGCATGCCTTGCAGATGGCCAGGGATTCGCTCGCCGACAGAACGGGGGGACAATCCACGATGATCGTCCGAAATCGTGGACGCACCTGAGCCAACAGCCTTTCCCAAGAATTGTTGACGAAAAAGCTGGCCGGTTTCGCATGGGAAATCCCGGCGGGCATGATATGCAAATTGGGTATCCGAGTGTCGAAAATCGCTGACGCCCAATCTTCGACATCGTGAACTACGTCGGCAAGTCCGACTTGATTGGAGGTTTCAAAGAGCCGATGTTGGACCGGCGATCGCAGATCGGCGTCGATCAACAAGATCTCCTGGTTGGTCGAACGGGCCAGGCTGATGGCCAATTGACTGGCGAGAGTCGATTTGCCTTCGTGACTGACGGCGCTGGTAATCGCAATGACTTGAAAGTCCTGTTCGCCGGTCAAGGCCAATAACGTGCTGATTTTGTCCACGCTCTCCTGATAAATGTATTGTTCTCGGATCAACCGTGGTGACGTCGCTCGCGCTCCAATCCTGCGATACGGAACCGCTGCGACTTCACCCACCAATCCGTATGGAAGCTGCTGACTTAATTGCTCGGGCTGACTGATGCGCTGGGCTCGTCGTTCCAACAAGAAGGCCAAGCCGAACGGAAGGGCCAGCGAAGCCGCCACGGCGATCGCTAGAATCTTCAACGGATAGTCTTCCAGCGGAGCGTCTGGGATGGGCACGACCTCGGATCCTTCGCGCGTGATTTGGTACGGCAACGACAACTTGCGGAAATGAAGCGTCGACTCCGCATCGAGCAAGCGGTCCAGTTCTCCCGTGGCGCGATCCAAGTCCTGCTGCTTGGACTTGAACTGCCAGTACTGTTGGTTGTTTTCCTTGATTCGCGCCCGTTGCTTGTTAATCTCCACATCGTAAAAGTCCAATTGTGTTTTGAGCCCGGCGATCTTAGAGTCCAATGCGGCCGCGTTGCGAATATCTTGGAGAACAGGCTGACCGCTGTTCGGGTCGACTCCGACCACTTGGTTTACCACCGGTTGTGCGGAAATGATATTGCGCAGAAATTTCTTGGTTTGGGCCAGCTCTTCATCGATCCTGGCCAAGTTCATATCGATCGCTCTGATGTCGGGATGATTTTCTCCCAAACCCCGACTGAGCTTATCGCGGCGATCTACGCTCAACTTGCTGCGCTCGGATTTGAGCCGAACGACTTCGGGACTGGTCTCTACACGCGATACGATGTCCGTCGGCGGATTGGCGCCGGCGACGGGATTGGATGGGAGGATCGGTTTGGCGGGTACCTGTTGGGTTGCATCGGCTGATGGACTCGACGACGCATCTGCGGTCGATTGCGATGCGTCCCCGGTCGTCTTCAAAGCGTCTGCCGTCGCCGGCGGTGGGGCGGCGGCCGTTGGTGATGAGTCCGATGGCGGCATCGGCATCTTTATTAGTTCCCTTTCCGCTAATAGGGCCTTCAACTCGACCTGCAGCTTGGTTTGACTCTTTTGCAAATCCGCCAAGTATTCGCCGTCAGGATCGTAAACGGAATTGTCGATTGCTGAACCTTGGCGCAATCCGGCCTGCGTGGCCAAGTCCTGTTTGATCTGATCGATTTGTCGATTCTTGTTCGTGATTTCATCGGACAAATCTTGACTTAATTCGCGCAATCGGTTGTCGCGGTATTGACGGAAGAAATCGAGATAGACATTCGTGACCTGGCTGGCTATGGTCGCCGCTTCCTGTGGCGAAGTCGATTCGCAAGCGACTTCGAACAACTCCTGACCGCCGGCGGAATTAAAGGAGATCATCTTGCCCAGTTGTTTGGTCTTTGCCGTGCTGGACGCGATACTGGGGAGCTTGCGAATCTCTTCGATTTCGAGTACGCGATTCAGTAGCAAGTCGCTCTTGATCGGGGCAAGTTCGTCTTTCGCATTGGTTTGCGTTTGAAACTTCTCAGGGATGACTTGAAAATAGCCGGGGTTTTGGATGACGCGCAAATAGGCTTTGGCTTCATACACCGGCTTCCAAAACTTCATAATCAACACGACGGAGCCGATCGCCAGAACTCCGCTCAAGACAAAGACCCAAGCAAAATGCATCCTTAATACATTCGCCAGGATGCGCAATTGCGGATTGCTCTGGTTGTGCTCGGAAAAATCTCGGGCGGCTGCGGCCGAATTCACCAAGACGCTCTCGTTCGACTTCAATTCATTAGCCAAGGTTCTGTCCATTATCATGAGGTTTCGCGGTGCAGACTTGATCGCGTCAACGAACGCGGATCAAGGGAGCGATGTGTCACGAGCAATCGGTCCAAATACATCAACAGAACTGCAAATAAAACCGCAGCCGTCGGTATCATTATCCAGCCGGCTATATCATGCGTCCATAGCTTCGCCGCTTCCCCAAAGCTGGTCTGGTAAAGCATTCCCGTCGCCACGATCCGCAAAGAATTTGCGATCAACGCGATGGGAAGGATGGCAGCGACCAACAGACATTTGGTCACCAATGGGCGTTTGAACAATGTCAAGAATACAAACGCCAATGCAGCCACGCCAAAGAAGATCCGCATCCCCGAACAGGCACGTGCGACCTCCAGCGTTTGATCCCCCAAAACAATCGTGTTGCCGTGCGGTAATCGCCGGCTGTAGGAAGCATTGCAAGACAAAGCAACTGACTTCTGTCGAGATGGTCTGCAACGGCAGGGCAAGCGCCGTTTCCAGGCCGTACGGCAAAGGAATCATGAACACCAAAAACGCCAAGCCCGGCAGCGCCCACACAAAAACTCGCCAACCGGCAAGCAACATCACGCATCCCGCAAACCAAATCGGAATCGAATATCCGTCGATCGGGAAAAGGTAATATCTCGCAGCAATTACTCTCATGACACCCGCCGCGACAATCAGAAAAACCCCTGGCAAGTAAAGCCGCTTGTCCGGCATGGGCATTCGTTGATATCGCATCCACAGCAAAAACAACGCTAGCGGCACGACCAAGAATCCATGCGAATAGTCCGGGATTCGTTCCCATTGATCAATCAACGCGCCGATCGTCGTTGCGTACGACCACAAAAAGCACAAAACCAGGATTCCACCCACGATCCATCGCATTCGAACGGTAATAGGCGATACACTCGATTCGATTGGCCCGGGATCGCTTTTCCTACGCCGATTCGTCCGACCAGCGCCAGCCGCCTTTGGCAAAGGGTTGCTTGCTTGTGCTGAGTGCGTTGCCGCACGCCTATGCCGCTTTTTGCTAGATTTGGTTTGAGCTTTCGCCACGAAAAACCCGACGGACTTCGATGACTACACGGTTTCCGAAAGTGGCGCCATAAGCGCGCACTCCGTTCCCGTGGGTGACCACACTTGATTAAAAGGGATTGAGAAGACGGAAGGGGTACAAAGCAGATCGCGAAAGATGCGATTTGTCAAAAATTCCAGAGTATACGTTCTTCAGCGACTTTTCAATGAAGTTAACTAAAACCTAAAGAAAATCCTCTGAAACGCCTGTAACCACACCATTGGGGGGCGATCTACGGAAGAACCTGCAACATTGTTGCAGCCGGAATCATCCTACCGGAAATACTCACATCGCCGCTCTAATCGCTACCGAAATAGCACTTGACAACTCGCATCAACAACCGATCAGACAATAACTTCACCGCTAAACGGGAGATTGTCTTGATACCATTGCACAGTGCGGGAGATGCCGTCCTCCAGCGAAACTGTCGGCTCCCAGTCCAGCAGTTGCTTGGCCTTGTCGATGTTGGCCCAGGTCGATTTCATGTCGGCCTGGTGAAACGGTCTTCGATCGAATACAGCTGTCTTGCCTAAATGATGCTCAATTTGGCGGATTATCTCCAACAACGAGGTCGGCCGATTGCCGCCGCCGAGATTGATGATCTCGTATCCCAGTGGGCGAATGGCGGCGATCGTTCCGGCGGCGATATCGTCCACAAAGGTGAAATCGCGCGACTGCGTGCCGTCGCCGAACAACTCGATCGGCACCCCTTGATCAATCCATTTGATAAAGCGAAATATGCTCATGTCGGGACGCCCCGCCGGTCCATACACTGTGAAATACCTAACGACTGTCACATCAAGTTGGTACAGGTGGTGATATGAGAAAGCTGAGCACCTCAGCGGCCTTTTTCGAAGCCGCATACGGTGAAATCGGCGTGTTGACGGGCAGGGTCTCGACAAACGGCATCGGCTGACCTGCGTACAGAGAAGACGTCGATGCCAAAACGAGCTTGTGAATGCCTCGACGGCGCATCGCTTCCATCAAATTCAAGGTCCCCATCGCGTTGGTGGTCATGTAGACGTGGGGATTCTCCATGCTGTAACGAACCCCGAGCCCGAGCCGCCAGGTTGACGACGCTGCTAAATGCATGGCGATCAAATAGTTGCTCAACGCCGTCTCTGTCCTCGATATCCAGGGGGAGAAACTGAAAGTTGCCAAATGCGGTGAGTTGCTCCAGGCGGTGATGCTTCAGCCGCACGTCGTAGTAGTCGTTCAAGTTGTCGACGCCAACGACCGAGTTACCCGTCGACAACAGTTGACTGGCGACGCGATGGCCAATAAACCCGGCGCTGCCCGTCAGTAAGATCTCGCCGTTTTTCCCTGCGGTCATGCTTTCCAAATCCGTTCGCGCCCTCGACGACGTCCTTCGTGGCGTTGCGCGTATCGACGACGATCGCCGAATGGGCGACCACCCGTTCGAAGTCAAATGCCGAATGGTCGGTCGCAATGACGGCGCAATCCAGTCCTTGTAGGTAGGCGGCGGTCAGCGGTTCATTCTTCAAATTAGGCACGTCGAAATGCCGCATCGACGGCAGAGCGAGGACGTGCGGGTCGCTGTAGGAAAGAATCGCACCCCGCGAAGCAAGGATCTCCATCAGTTTGAACGAAGGACTTTCGCGAGGATCGTCGACGTCTTTTTTGTAAGCCACACCCAAAATGCCGATCTTCGAACCGCGAATCGGCTTTCCCGACTGATTCAACGCCTCCCCGACGCGATTGACCACATACATCGGCATGCTGGTGTTGATTTCACCCGCCAACTCGATGAACTTGGTGGACGTTTCGTGTTTTCTCGCCAGCCAACTCAGGTAAAACGGGTCGATGGGTATGCAATGTCCACCCAGTCCCGGTCCCGGATAAAACGCTTGGAAACCGAAGGGCTTGGTCTTGGCGGCATCGATGACTTCCCAGATGTCGATGCCGATTCTTTGAAACAGTACTTTCAGCTCGTTCACCATCGCGATGTTGATGCTGCGATACGTGTTTTCCAGAATCTTGCACGCCTCGGCAACTTCGCAACTGGAGACCGGCACCGTTCGCGGCACGGCGTTGGAATACAACTGGCAGGCCAACTGCAAACTGGTGGGATCGATTCCTCCGACGACTTTGGGAATCGTGCGGGCCGAATAGGTTGCGTTGCCAGGATCCTCCCGTTCGGGACTGTAGGCGACGAAGAAGTCGCTGCCGGCGCGAAGTCCGTTTTGTTGCAGCAGCGGCAGCACAACGTCGCGCGTGGTGCCGGGATACGTCGTGCTCTCAAGAACGATCAGTTGACCGCGCCGAATCACCTGCCCGATGGCATTGGCGGTGTTTTCAACGTACGTCAGGTCGGGATCCCGACTCTCGGTCAGCGGCGTAGGGACGCAGATCAAGATCGCGTCGGGTTCGGACAATCGATTCAGATTCGAAGTCGCCGAGAACTTGCCTTTTGCCGACCATAGTCGCACCCGCTCGGATGGAATGTGCGAAATGTAGCTCTCGCCACGGCCCAACATCTCAACCTTCCGCGTGTCGATGTCAAACCCAAGTACCGACATTCCGGCGAGAGAAAAAGCATCAATCAGCGGCAACCCGACGTAGCCCAGCCCCACGACACCCACCACCGCCTCCAGCGAGGCGATCTTCGCTTGAAGTTGACTTGCCGGCTCTTTCGAGTCGACTTGGGTTGCCGTTTTCATTGCCGTTGATCTCGTTTTCGGTTGAACTCGACACTGTAGTTATAAACGGCGGCGGCGGCAAGGCTGGTGGGAGGCTGGAGGTGGGAGGCTGGAGGTGGGAGGCTGGAGGTGGGAGGCTGGAGGTGGGAGGCTGGAGGAGGGTAGCGTCATTCCGGGCTGAGTCCCGGAACCTAGGTCCACGGATGGGAAGGCTTGTGACACGCGAGGTGCATCAAACTGGGTTCCCGCCTGCGCGGGAATGACTGGTTGGGTCAAATGTGGGCTGCGCGGGAATGACGGATGAGCGGTGCAATAACGCAAAAACTCGTCATTCCGGGCTGAGTCCCGGAACCCAGTTCCATGGATGGGAAGAAGCAACAGACTGTTGGGTCAAACAAGGGCGTTTGAACTGCGTGGTATGTTGTCACGCGCAGATCGGAGCACCGCTGGCGCCGGCGCGGAGCAGGGCAGGGGTGTCATCGATTTTTGCCCGGATTTGCTTTAAGCTGTCGCGGTCGCGGATGGTGACGGTTCGGTCTTGCAGCGATTGGCCGTCGACAGTGATGCAAAACGGCGTTCCGGCTTCGTCTTGGCGGCGGTAGCGACGGCCCACGGCGCCTTTTTCGTCGTAAAAAACGTTGAATTCCCGCTTCAACGCCAAGTAGATCTCTTTGGCCATCTCCGGCATACCGTCCTTTTTTACCAGGGGGAAAATCGCTGCCTTTACCGGAGCGATGCGCGGATTCAGACGCATGACGACTCGGCTCTGCATCTTGCCCGATTCGTCCGGCGCTCCGTCTTCACAATACGCTTCGCATAGGAACGCCAACGTCGCTCGGTCGGCGCCGGCTGACGGCTCGATGACGTGAGGCGTGTAACGCTCGTTGGTCAGGTCGTCGCGGTACGTCAAGTCTTTACCGCTGCCTCGCCATTTCGGCTTGCCATCCTCGCCCATCTCCACCGCCAAAGGTTTGGCCTTTTCGTTCAGTTTCCCTTCCATGTGGCTGCGCAAATCAAAGTCCCCGCGGTGGGCGATCCCCTCCAACTCGCCGAACTCTCCCGGGGGCATAAACGGAAACGCGTATTCGATATCGGAGGTGCCGACCGAATAGTGGCTCAACTCCTCCGGCTCGTGCTCGCGCAGCCGCAAACGGTCACCGGATAGTCCCAGGCCGCGATACCAATCCATTCGCCGTTGGCGCCAATAGTGGTACCACTGAGGCGACTGACTGGGGTGGCAGAAGAACTCCACCTCCATCTGCTCGAACTCGCGAGAGCGGAAAGTAAAATATCGCGGCGTGATCTCGTTGCGGAAGCTCTTACCCATTTGCGCGATGCCAAACGGGACTCGGACACGAGTGCTGTCGAGGACGTTCTTGAAGTTCACAAAGATTCCTTGAGCGGTTTCCGGACGGAGAAAGGCCGCATCTTCTTCGCCGCCGAGTGCACCGACGATCGTCTTGAACATCAAGTTAAACTCGCGTGGCTCGGTGAGTTGACATTTGTCGTGGCCGCCCGGCGTCTTGCTGGGCTTCAACGGACATTGGCTGGTGGGAAGCTGATCGACGCGAAAGCGCCCCTTGCAGCCTTCGGTTTTGCA
Source organism: uncultured Planctomycetaceae bacterium (assembly GCA_963803365.1). Taxonomy (GTDB): domain Bacteria; phylum Planctomycetota; class Planctomycetia; order Pirellulales; family Pirellulaceae; genus JANMEB01. The sequence continues at coordinate 707,187 of CAWDMH010000008.1, read as the reverse complement.
GTCGACCATCATGTCGCAGAACAAGTCGTAGTGGCCCGACACCTTCCAGATCTGCGGATGCATGATAATACTGCAGTCCAACCCGACCATTTCGTAGGCCTGAGGGGCTCCCGCCGGGGCGTCCAAGTCGTTGTGGGTGGTGACCAGATCACGCCACCAGGCCTCTTTGATATTGCGTTTCAGCTCGACGCCTAGCGGTCCATAGTCCCAAAACCCATTGATCCCCCCGTAGATCTCGCTCGATTGAAATAGAAACCCTCGCCGCTTGCAGAGCGAGACGATTTTTTCCATGTCCATGGTGGTATTCCGGTTCTAACGCCTAAAGGTTCTTCCAATCGCGGCTGCCGTGGATTATTCTCGCAACTTCGATCCCACCAGCGTTGGCCCGGAAGAACACCACGTATTGGCCGATTGAAAATGATCGGCATCCAGAGACGCCGAAAATGGGACGGAGTTCGCCGACGCTGGGATTCTCAGCAAGCATGGCACAAGTGGTTCGAATACTGTCGATCCACTTTCGCGCCGCCTCCGGCTTGTCATGCGCGATGAATTCGGCGATGTCTATAAGATCCTTTTCCGCTAACGGTGCAAAGGCCACAACGGGCATTATGCATCTCGACCTTCGATCTGGCGTACTCGTTCTTCAGCGCGAGAATACACAACTTCGGCCGGAGTTGTATGAAGTGCATCGAGTTGTTCGAACCCTTTGGCAACCTCGTCGCGTAAAGTCTCGCGTGTCTGCAACATTCGCAAGCCTTCGGCAACGACGTCACTCTCGCTTAGATATCGTCGCTCCAGAAGCAATCGCTGAACGAACGTGGCCATGTCGCCAGGTATTTCAGTGCTCATAATGACCCTCAAAGAACGTTGGGGCACGGTCAAGTCCTAATCGACCATTCAGTCAATTCTAACCGCGGTACGATATTCAACAAGTCGAACGTCGCGCAATAGAAAATGTCTTCTTGCATCCCGCGGCGAACCAGGTTGCGGCCACCGTGCATGTCGAACATGGCCCGGGCCAAGCTTGCTGAGTCGCCGGTCTGATTCCAAGTGTCTAGCCAAACGGCTTGGGCCAGTCGCGCCTGGTCATTCACCACAATTGATGGATCGACGCGACGCAGGTGCTCGACGATGTAGCCGGCGGCCAAAGCGTCTTCGGCCGTAATCATTCCGTCGGTTCCTGAGCAGATCAAGCCCAGCGGATGTCCATCGGCCAACGCGGCTTGGGCGGCCGACAAAACTGCCGAGACGTTCACCAATGCTGCGATGAGGACTTCTCGAGCCTGACGACAAGCAAACATCGCACAGGTGCCGTTGGTCGTCGCCAACACGATCGATCGTCCCGCCACCGCCGAACTTGTATACTCCAAGGGTGAATTGCCCAAGTCGAATCCTTCGATCCTGGAGCCGTTGCGCTCGCCGCCCAGCAGGGCGCAAGGTCTCATCGCCGCGGCGACCTCACGAGCCCGCCCAATGTCATCGCTGGGAATGATCTCGCGCACACCATGAGCCAAGGCCGTGATAATGGTCGACGTCGCGCGTAGCACATCGATGACGAACACTTGCCGATCCCGCAAAGCTCCATCGGGGATGAGCCGCGGCAGCAAGTAAACGTCAACCGATCTCGTCCCTAAACTCGGACCCATGAAGCCTTGGAAAGGTTGTTTTCCCGCGATGGTCAGAATCGCACGCAAAACAACTTCTCGATTTTGTTAACCCTCTCCTGACCTCTCCCGTGAGAGCGAGGATTTAAGGTGAAGTTATTTTGCGTGCGATCCTCAGTGGATGGCGTGATGTTTTCGTTCGCGATTCGAGAGCTTCGACCGCCTCGTGCGACTGGTGATGGCGGCATCGACGCGAATCAACTCTTGGGATTCGTCGGCTTCGGTCGGCGATGCGACTTGTTCCGTGGTCGCGGCCAAGGTTTGTTCCACGCGCAGCCCGGACTTCGGCTTGACAACGCATTCGCCGCCACGTTGCCTGTTCACACGTCGAAAGACGCGGCCCATCGGTCCGGCCAGGATCGCTGGCAGCATGAATAGCTCAGCCACGCACCCGGCGAACAAAATCGCCAACATCAACAAACCCAGTCGGCGCGTGGGCATGAACGTACTCATCATAAACACCGACAGTCCGAACCCGCTAATCAGCGCCGATTGAACCGTCGGAGAGGCGCAATGGCGATACGCTTTGATAATCGAACTCTTGCGGCTATGTCCGGCAGCGAGCGCTTCGCGATACCAAGTCAAATAGTGTATCGTATCGTCCACCGCCACGCCGAGCGCAATGCTGGCGGCCATCATCGAGCCGATATCGACCGGCATTTTCAACCAACCCATGCCGCCAAAAACGAACAGCACTGGTAAGACGTTGGGTATCATCACCACGGCGCCTCGCAACATGCCTCGGCAAACCAGCATCATCAGCGGCGTGATAGTCAGGAACGACCAAATGGTGCTGCTAATCAATCCATCCAACAGCTTTCGCTGTGACTTGTACACGATCGGCACAACCCCAGTGAATACGGCGTCGACCCCGTTCGAGGCGGCTCGGGCATCGCGGGCGAAGAAATCAGGCTCGCCTGCCGGTGGTGGCACCATCCCCTGATCGAATTCACTTAACCGGATGATGGCGCTTGCCTCCGGGCGAGTTCGGCTTGCAACGACTTCGGCAGGTCGACCAACGTTAGTTGCAGCGCGCGTGTTTGGTCGTTTATCGATGGAAGATTCGAGTCCGGTTTGCATTCGATGACTTTGACTTGGACGCCATCGCGAGCCAACAGGTATTTGAGCGAGCGAACGAAAAACTGCTGAGGCAAGGGGAGCTTGTCGACGTCGCCCCCGATATCTGGAATCCACAACGCGACGACAGCACTGCCCGGCGATTTCTCGCCACGATCGGCGTCCAGCCGCTGAAGAACTAATTTGCGACAGCGATGTGCGGCGAACACCGGTCTCAACGTGGCCCGAGTTTCTTCGAGAAAGTGACCGAAGTCGACGCCCGCAAACGCCTTCACGCGAACGCTGATTCGCCACAATTCGGACTGATCCTGCGGCGAGACCTGCAAGAATCCGCTGGAAATAAAGCCGTCTCGGTGGCTCCACAGCAAGTCGCTGGTGGCCGATGCCGCTAGCCACAGTGAGCGCGTCGTTCCGGCCAGTCGGTAAGGGAGCGGTAAACGTCACCGGCGACATCGATTTGCCAACCAGTTCGTCGCCAGTGGCACCATGTTTTCGCTCGATCATTTCCTGACAAAGTGCAACCAGTTCCGCCCGTTCGAGGAAACTGAGTTTGTGCATCAAGGCTTGGCGTTGATTCCGCTGATCCGCCGCCAAATCACCTGGTCCGGCAAGCTGGATGCCGTCGATCACGACGCGGTTAGTCTCCATCGCCGATTCCTGCTGCTCGTCGGCCGGAAAGCGGACAACAATCTCCAATGGGACCAGCGGCCCTATATTCTGTTCAAACCAAGCGTAGTCCTGCAGGATGTGCGCATGTGGCTCAAACAGTTTGAGTAAGTCGACCGAGGTGTGCAGCTTGAACGCACCAAGGCCAATCAGGCAGGCGATGCCGATGCTGCCAGCCGCCATGAGAGTCGAATGCCGAATCAGAAACAAGGCACATCGCGACCAAATCCGTTCGGCCATCGTCTTGGGATGTCTCACGGAAGCCGCGGCGGCCGTTGCTCGCTTCGATCTCTGTTCTCGCCGTCGCCGCCGCCGCAACTCGGCGTCGGCTGGTGAGTTCCCCGTCGGCGTGTCGCACGTCGGCGATGGTTCAAGCACCAGTCTACGACGATGGAAAACCTGCAACGCCGCCGGCAGATAAATGAACGTGATTAACAGCAGTCCGATCACGCCTGCTGCAGAAAACATGCCGAACTTGCGGATCGGCGCCAACTCGCTGGCGTACAGCGATGCCAATCCAATCGCCGTGGTGACGCAACACAGCAAGCCAGGTTTCCAAGCGTGCCGAACCGCTCGCCCAGTCGCGTTATCGACGTCCCCGTTTCGCAACTCACCCTTGTAGTAGTTAACCAAATGCACGGCGCCGCTCATCGCCAGGACATACACCAGCAGCGGCATCGACATCAAAATCGCATCCATCTTTTGGCCAGAGTAGTACACGAACGACATCGCCAACATCGCACTGACAATGCCGCAGCCGAAAACGATCGCGGTCAAACGAACGCTGCGCAACGACCACCAAGCCAATCCGACTCCCAGCACCATCGCCAGGGCGGCGAGCCGCATCACGGTCTTTTCCCCTTCTTCGTCGATCGAGACGTTGTCGATCGGCGGACCACCCAGCCTCACCGAATCGAGGTCGATGTGGCAAGCTTGAATCTTTTGCAGCAGCTCGCCTGGCGGCCGTTCGAATCGCAAGAACTTGGGCGTCGATCCTCGCCCCACGGCTTCGCGTAGATGATGCGTTGCGTCGGACGTCAGCGTCACCACCACGCACGTCTGCCGGCCATCCGGACCGATCAAAGCCCCCTTGAGTCGGCGGACGGCATCCTCGTACGGAAGACTGGACGGAGCCGCCACCAGGGCATTCAATACGCGACGGCCCGTCGTGACCGATTTAAAGAAACGCGTCTCGACCGGCGGCTTCCTAAAGGCGATTGGAAAGAAATCGTCGACTTCGTCGTTCTGCGAGTTCGGAATCAACGCTTCCGCCAGCATTTCGATCCGCGGATCGTCTTGCCTGTCAAACCCCTCGCTGTTGGGATCGCCCAACTGGCAACCGTCCCAACTGATGATTACAAACTGGTCGCTGGCAAAGAACTCGCGAAACCAGGCGAGGTCGCGCGTCTCGCTGAAATTCGACGGCAGCCAATCTTCGACCTGATTGTTGTTGCTGCGCACCGCTCGCGCCGAGCCGATCACGAGTACCGGAATACAAAGCAGCACGACCAGCAGGATGGCCTTGGAGTGTCTGGCGAAAAAGCCTCGTGTCATAGCGAAGCGGCGCAATTTGAGTTGAAGTCTTTTCTCGCGATCTTACGCAGAATCGGCGTTTCACGATCGGACCCAAACCGCAATGTCATCTTCCACCGGGGGTTGTTGGGGATTGGGGACGGTCGACCCAACCACAGCGAATGCGCAGCCCGGTATCGAGTTTGCGGGAAACGAAGAGACTGCCGCCAGGTGCGTTCATTGCGGCAACTCTCGATGGCCGTCACGCCTTAATGCGGATCGCACGCAAGACAACTTCGCCCTAAATCATCGCCCTCACGGAAGAGGTTCAAGGAGAGGGTCAACAAATCCGGGACGTTATTTTGGATGGTAACCGTTCACAGGCCGGGGTCTGGCGCATTTTCGGCCGAATTGTTGGTACTTGAATTTCGCCGCCACGCGAGGCAGTCAACAACGTTTTTTGCTTTTCTACGAAAATCTTCGTTGACAATCTACGAAGACGTTCGTATAAATAAGCTGGGCGTCAACGACGGTCCGTTTTCAACATCTGGCACTGGAGTACGATGAGACCCAAGCGACCGCGGCCGACCGAAGCGGAATTGGCTATCTTACAGGTTTTGTGGAACCGTGGACCGAGTACGGTCCGCGACGTTCTCGAGGCATTGCAAGACCAACGCGGAACCGGCTACACAACCACACTGAAGCTGATGCAGATCATGTTCGACAAGGGACTCTTGCGACGAAACGATTCGCAACGGACCCACGTCTATGAAGCAGCCGTCAGTCGCTCTAAGACTCAACGGCAGATCGTGAGCCAACTGCTCGATCAAGTCTTCGGCGGCTCCGCCCAGCAATTGGTACTCCAGGCGCTTTCGGCGAAGAAGTCGACACGCGAGGAGCTGGCCGAAATTCGCCGTCTGCTCGATGAACTCGAAGGGGGTGCACAATGAACGCGGCTTGGACTCAGTCGATTGGCAATCATCCGTGGGTCGTCACGCTTGGTTGGACGCTGTTCCATTTTCTCTGGCAGGCCGTCGTCGTGGCGCTGTTGGCCGCGACCGTTCTGGGCGCACTCAAGCGGCGATCGGCCGACGCTCGGTACGCCGCGGCGTGTTGCGGTTTGTTTGCGATGATCGCGGCGCCCGTGTTGACATTCGTCATTTTGCTGACGGGCGTCGATGAGTCGCGTTGGCAAGCTGCCGTGGCGAGCGCATCAATCGCGAAATCTCAACTGAATTCGGATAATCCGACGACGAAATCGAAAGAGCCAACAGCTCAGAGTCGCGTGGGCGATGTTGCCGTTGTACCGCAAGCAGACTCGCGGCGTGCACTTACGAGGACCCAACAAACTCCTAAGCCGGCGGCTGCGGGCGAGGGTTGGTCGGCGTTGTTTGGATCGTTCGGGACGAAAATCCAAGCGTGGTTGCCGCTGTTGGTCGGTTTTTGGTGCGCGGGCGTAATGCTTCTAGCGGCCAGACTGCTGTTTGGATTGACGCGCGTCCGACGCTGGCGAGGCCAAGCGACGGAAGCTGGCGATCCCAACTTGGACTCACGATTCCAACACCTTTTGGAACGGATGCAAATCCGCCGCGCCGTCGCGTTGCTGCAATCAACTCAAACGACGGTGCCTGCGGTGATCGGCTGGCTGCGTCCGGCGATATTGGTGCCAGCGAGCATGTTTTCGGGGTTAACGGCTGCGGAATTAGAATCGCTGATTGCGCATGAACTTGCACACGTTCGCCGCCACGACTATCTCGTGAACTTGATTCAAACCGTGATCGAGACGGTGTTGTTCTATCATCCGGCTGTGTGGTGGTTGTCGCGAGTGATCCGCGCCGAACGAGAAAACTGTTGCGACGACATCGCCGTGGCTGTTTGTGGGGACCGCATCGCGTTTGCTCGCGCGTTGGCCCGGTTGGAAGAGATCCGTTGCGACTCTGGGCAGCTGGCGATGTCCGCCGGCGGCAGCTCGTTGCTCAGTCGTATTCGTCGCGTCGTCGGCCAGCGAGAGCTGAACACCGTCGGCTGGTGGCCGGCGGGCCTGGTTGTCTTGAGCGTCATGGGGTTGCTGGGAGGCGGGATTTGGCTTTCGCAAGCATCCGCTCAAGGAGGCCAACACAACGTCGCGGACAGGGCGAACAATGTAAATTCCATCGATTCGGACCGCCAGGACTACCCCGTGCAAAAATCCGAAGTCAAGAGAACCGACGCGAAATCCCAACTCGAAAAGCTCGTGCTGCCAAATGTGACGTTAAAGAACGCCAGCCAAGGCACGTCCGTTGAACTCGACATGATGTATTCGAACGTCTTGGAATACACATTCCTTCCCTCGAATGTGGCCAAGAAGTTGGGCGCCGTTGAATTGGGTGAGATTGATTTTGGCGACAAACCGCCGCCAGCACCCCATCCGTTTCAAATGATAATCGGGCCGAGGACGAATGCCGCCGACACCAAACACCAAACGCCTATAGTCGCCCCAAACGTTCACACCGTGACGGTACGTGAACTCACCAAGCCTGTCGACAAAAGCGTGACCGTCGTCCCGTATATCGATGATACCTGGGTTCCCGATCATCTTGCTTTCTACGGAATGAACAAGACCCAGCAACACGTGTTCAAGATCGTGCGGATCGACCGGGTCGCGTTGGGTGTCGGTCCGGAATTTGGTCCGGTAAACGCTTTGGTGCTCAATGACGAGAATTCGGAATTTGGAGTCTTGGGACACGACTGGGCTCAAATGCCGCGAGGCCCGCACGGCGAAGGGTTGTGGCATGCCGCGGTGGGCGTCGTTTACTTCATGTCTGGGGTCGATGCCAAGACTGGGAGCTTGTCGAAACCGCTACCGCCACCGCTACCGCCAAGTGACCGCGGTGAAAGGATGAATGTCAAATCGCAAGGTGAGGTCGCCCAAGAACCCGAAATCGATTCGCCCGCGAGCGGTCGGTCGACAACCAACGACGAACCGCTACCCATCGTGCACGTCGTCGAACGAGATGGCGATCGGGTCACCCGAGCGATGATCCGCTGCCAAGTTCAAGGGCGTACGCCCGCCGAGCTAATCCGTCATTTCGCGCCGGGCATGCAAAGTGTAGGCCGAGGGCAATGGGAAGGCGACATCACGAATATGGAAACACTCGTTTCGGCCGTTTCGCCGATGGATCGGTTGGAGGATCGAATGAACGCCGCCGAGGTCTATTTCAACTTGCCCGAGGGATCGAGCATGCGTGCCGAATTCAGCGGCAGCCAAATCGAAAGCCGCCAACTCGATGACGCCGTCGAAGTCGTCGTCACTAGCGGCAAGCTGGAATTGATCGACGCCGGCGGAGTCGTTCGAGCTTGGGCGGCACCAGTCGACGGCACTGATCAATTGGTCGTGCACTGCAAGACACAGAATGACGAGGTCGTCATGATCCTGGGTGCGAAGCGGACGAAGCAATCCCCGAATGACGAGAAGAGTCAGGTCCAAGTCGTCATGAACGTCGATACGGGCGCCGCCAAAGACGAAAATCAACCGCCGCACGGTGCGATTCGCTACGAAATCATCCCCGCTCCGGAAGATGGCTCCGCACCGCTGCGGATGAAAATGAAGTGGCACTACGACCTGAAAAGACTCGCCGAAGAAGCCGAAGAGCAAACGGGAAAGTCGGTCGAGGACCTGCTCTTCGACGACCCGCCACAGACGAAACTCGAAACTCCCGACGATTGGGGTCCGAAACCGGAAAAAAGCGACTTGCGATTGCGACTGACATTGCTGGACGAAAATCCTCAAGTCGGTCAGCCACTGCGGCTGCGTTTGGAGATTAAAAATTTTGGCGATAAGCCGTATCCGTTCGATCCGCAATACTATGAGCCGTTCCGCGTTCTCAAAGCAACTCGCGAGAACGGCCAATCGGACACGTTTATCGGCATGACGCCACAGACCAGCGGTGAGTCGAACCTACTGGGCCCCGGCAAAACGATGACACTGTGGGACAACGAAGACGTCAGCAATCTTTATTTGTTGGATGAGGGCAAAGTGGACTTGATGGTGGCCGCGCCGGAACGCATGGCCGATCGATATCCATCATCCAACAAGCTCAGCCTGACCATTGGCGCAGGAAAACAATCGTCGTTCAGAATCCTCTTGAAGAACGTGGGACAGGGATTGCCCGAAAAATGGAACTTGGCAAATGGGATGAGTCTCGGGTCGGGCTGGAAGGGTCTGTTCTTGAGCTACTTGCCCACCGACCTCAAGCGCGATTCAACGGGGATTCAAATCTGGTTTACCGACAAAAAGCTGCCGGACGACTACGAGTTGGGAAAGGGTGAGAATCGTCAGATTATTTCGTACCTTGGGCATTGCGGCTTGGGATACCTCAACGTCGCCGCTGCGCCCAAGGCGTCAGAAATCTGGCCGGGATATCTGGATCACATTCGCCAGGCGGCTAACGAAATCCTTGAGTCGTCGGACGAGAAGTCACCTAATGATTCAAAGACTCAGTCTGACCGCAAGGTCCAGGACGACGCCGATCGGCCCTGGATTGCGAATGGAACCGTTACCGGCGCGGACGGCAAACCGTTGGCAGGTGTGACGGTTCACGCGCATTGCGGCGTCGGCACGCTTCGCGAAACCGGTTCTGCGGTTACGGATACTGACGGCAAGTATGAATTGCGATTCGGACCCGGGATTTGGTTTAAAGACAAAAAGGGAGTTCAGGCCGCTACGATCTCGATCGACTTGGACGGCTACTTTGAAAAGAACTTGTATCGCCAGGGCGACAAGGTTGCGGCGTACGAGTTGCCCGAAGGGGATATCGGCTGGGGAGACAAGAAACCCGAAGATGTCTTTTTGCCGAATCAGCCCCAACGGATTGACTTTGTAATGCTTCCGGCGACTCGGATTCGCGGAATGGTCGTCGACGCCGACGGCAATCGGCCGGCAGGCGTCCGTGTTTCCCTTACAGGCGATGAACTGCCCCCGTCCAGCAACGTTGTCGACGAAGTCCGTACCAACGAAAACGGCGAATTTGAGATCGGGAACATCCCCACAGGCTACAAGTTTCAAATCATGGTTGAGCCGGCCAAGGCCCAATCGCCCTGGTTGGCTTGGGCCAGTCCTCCGATCGAATTTCGCAAAGGAGATTCCGAAGATACGTATCTCAAGTACTCCATCGACGGCCAGCCGGTCGACTTCAGCTGTCAGCGGCTGAATGTGACGCTTCGCGGCCAGGGGACGAATTGGAAATCCGCCCTGAAAGAAGCGGCGGATCAAAAACTTGAGCTCAAGTGGGATGGACTTTCAACGGCCAACAATCGCGTCGTCCGCGCCAGCATGGCGCATCTAGAAATCGGCGCCACGAAATGAGCTGACCGCAGATTACGCGGATGATCGCAGATGGCCGACGAAAACCGCTTTGGCCGCCATAGGTCACCGGACTACAGCGCAACCTCTTGTCGCTTGTTTCGAAGGCGAGCGGACCTTGGCAATCAAAAACGCCTCCGTTCGTTCAGCCGGCAACAGCCCAATCGTGGGGCAAGATAAGTAACTCACCGGGATCGGCACGCACTGCCATCTGCGTCGATTTGCGCAATCCGCGGTCGATCGTCTAGGCTTCACCAAACACGTTTGCACCAATAATGTCGTCCGCGGTCGGTTCCCAGGTATATTCGGGGACGAGTTGTTTAAGTCGCCGACGGATTTCAGTGGGGTCGCCGTACGCCAAGTCGACGAGTTCCAGCAGCGACTCCTTGACCTCTTGGTAGACGAACGGACGATGCTGCGAGATCAACACTTTTTCGTGATCGGTCTTGATCGATTTCTCGTCAAGATAATTGAGTTCCTCGAAAAGCTTTTCTCCTTTGCGAATCCCCGTGAACTCGATTTCGATTGCTTCCGGGGGCAAGCCCGCCAGGCGCACTAGATCGCGGGCCATGTCGAGAATCTTCACCGGCTCGCCCATGTCGAGCACGAAGATTTCGCCGCCGCGTCCCATCGTGGCGGCTTGCAACACCAACTGGGAGGCTTCGGAGATCGTCATGAAATAGCGAGTCATCCTGGGGTCGGTGATCGTAATCGGCCCGCCGTGCCGGATCTGCTCGCGAAACAGCGGAACCACGCTTCCGTCCGAGCCCAATACGTTGCCGAATCGAGTTGCAACAAATCGGGTTCGCGACTGGGTGCCAAGCGCCAAGCAGTAGCGTTCGGCGAGTTGTTTCGTGCAGCCCATAACGCTGGTCGGATTCACCGCTTTGTCGGTCGAAACCAGCACGAACATTTCGCATTGATATTGATCCGCCAAATCGGCGACCGCTTGGGTGCCGACGACGTTGTTGATCACCGCCTCGCCTTCGTTGTCTTCGGTTAAAGGGACATGCTTGTGCGCCGCGGCGTGAAAGACGACTTGGGGACGAAACCGGCGGAACGCTTCATCCATCCGAGGGGCGTCGGTGCAGTTGGTGATTACGGGGATCAATTCGACGCCGCTGACGGCCTTCAGTTCGCGTTCAATGCGAAATATCCGGTTCTCGCCTCGACCCAACAGAATCAACCGACTTGGCCGAAAGCGAAGAATCTGTCGACTCAATTCCGAGCCGATGCTACCCCCCGCGCCGGTGATCATAATGCACTTGCCGGTGATCAATTGGCCGATCGCGTTTTCATCCAAGCGCGCGGGCTGGCGGCGCAGCAAGTCATCGAATTCCACGTCGCGAATCGCCAACTGCTTGGCGCCCATCAACTGATGGTCGAGCGCGGGAATGATCCGCACCGTCCAGTGCTTGTCACTCGATTGATCGAGCAGGTCGCGAAGTTGTTTGCCGAACACGGTTCCCGAAACCAGGTAGACGGTTCGCACGCGAAACAATCGCGCTAACCGTTCGATGTCCGAGATCGAGCCGACGATCCTCATGTCACTGAACCGTCCCGAGGTCTTTCCTCGTGCACTGACCAGCCCCACGATGCGCGTATGCACGCGCCGGAAGACTGTTCATCAAATGGGCCAAGCGAGCCGCATCGTTGTCGTCGCCCACCAGCAGGGCTCGGCGGCGCGTGGTGGACGACATCGAGACAATCCGCTCATCCCACAGCCGCAGGACTGATCGCAAAAGGGCTAGCGCCACGATCGAATAGCCCCAATCGGTGATCACAATCCCGCGCGGTATCTGCTGGGGAATGGCGAAGTGATCCACGGCGACGATCACCAGAGTCGAAACCGTTGCGGCCCGCACCAATCCGACCAGATCGGCGAACGTGACGTAACGCCACCATCCGTGAAAGTTTTTCAAACCGTAAAAGATAACCAGCTTGATCGCCAAGATGATCGGCAACGTCGACCAGTACAACGGCACATACTTCTCGGGTATTCGGAAGTCAAACCGTTGCAAGAATGCCAGTGAATATACGGCGTAGAAAACGATCAAATGCACGATCACCAGCAAAGGCAGTCGCACGGCGATCATCCCCCGGATCAGTCGCTTGCGCAGTGTTCGCGAAGAGGGTACTGGAGCCGTTGGGCACCCGTCGCGCTGATCCAAAGAACCGAGTGGCGTTGGCGCGTCCATCGTTGGGTCTCAATGTCTTTGCGACTCGCCGCGCCCGACGAGTTGGCGTGGCATGAAAGAAAGGCGTGCATGCGGCGAGGAACAACTGACTAGAATAACTGCTGGTTGTTCGCATCACAACTAACGCTGCCGAATCGCAAGTGATCCCGAAGTTGCGTTAAAACGCTTATGCCGCTTATGCAGACAAATCGGTTCCCGCCTGCGCGGGAATGACGGTTGATGCATTTGCCTGCGCGGAATGACGGTTAGGGCATCGCCTGCGCCAATCACGGTTGGTGCGGCGTCAGCGCGCCAATGACGGTTTTGTTTTCCCCTGTGTTTGTGTGCCACTGGCTTTGCCAGTGCCGTGGGCCCAAACGTTTCGTCAACGATGCACTGGCGATGCCAGTGACACGCAAGCAACAAACTGACTTCCTACGATGCGCTAGTTGGCGTTGAACAAGCGGTAGATTCCACCGAATTGGAACAGCGAGACGATCGAATTGACTAACAGCTCGTTGGGGCGGTATTCCAGAATGATCATGTCTCCCGGCTGGACAATCACACGCTGCGACGGGTCGCAGATTGCTTTGCGCAAGTCGACTTCGATCACGCAGTGTTTGCAATTCTTGGATCGTAAGATGGTCAGTTTCGATGCCGGCATGACGTTGCCGATTCCGCGAAACGTGGATCCGGCAGACGATCCGGCGGCGGACGAGACGCTTCCCCCGGCCATCGCGATAGCCTCCAAGATGTCGATCTCGTAGTCTCGTGGCAACGGAAATCGCCCGCCATCCAGCAAGCCGCCTGTATAGAAGACTTCGCGGTCGCGGCCTTCGATGTAGATCACGTCGCCCGTTTTCAAGATGATGTCGGACTGATTCAGAACGGGGATGTTGTCCTTCTTGAACTTCATCGGAATGCGAACCATGTTCGTCGACTGGTAGCCGGAGGTGCCGTCGACCGCTTGCACGATACCGGTGTTTTGCACGTTTTTCATCGCCCCCCGCAGAATGACGATTTCGTTGCGAGCGCTTTCGCCGGGCATGCCGCCGGTTTCGCTGAGCGCGTGCAGCACGTCGTTTTTGTAGGCCGGCAAGTCAATCGAAAACGTTTGGCCTTGCTTGGGCTCGTCGACAAAGTACTCGTTGCGGCGATACGAAAAGTGCCGATTGTCGACCAGGTCTTCACGGACGACCAGGATGTTATAACTTCGCGACTTCATCAACGAAACGATGATCTTGTCGTTGCCGGGCAATAGAATTTTTCCCTTGACGACATAGGCGTCGCGGATTTCCTTCTCCGCTTCGGCCAACGTCATGCCGCTTAGCTTGATCGGGTCGATTAGCGGAAGTGAAATATAGCCGTCGTCGCGTATCGGCACGGGATATCCGATCGTCGGTTTCTCCCCGGGTCCGTCTGGAAAATGAACCGGCGGCGGAGTCTCCTTGTCGCCGGTAATTCCCTGAATATAAATTCCCAGCGTATCGCCGCCGTCCAAAACGTATTGATCGGGCTCCGGTTGACGCAGCGCCAAAAAATCGATGCGCGCATCAGCCCCATCATCGCAACAACTGGCGTTGCGCACGCTGTTGGCCGGGATCGTATTCGGGACGCATTTGCAGCCGACCAGACCCAATAGGCCCAAGATGGCGAACCATCCGCAGGTCAAGCGGCAATACGACCTTCGCATTTTCCAAATCTCCGGCTTGGCGCGGATTAGCAAACTTGACCCACTTTGCAGGTCTGCATTGTTGTTTCGGTTTTAACGATGATGCCGAATAAACCGAGTGCAATGAGGTGCGGTTATGCAAGTTGGAGAGAGTTTGACGAAAGTGCAAGAAAAAAGCTCCCGTCTCCAGGAGCTTGCTCTGATTCGTTATGAATTCTACGCGCTATTGCACGGCATCCGGAGAAGCCTCTCGCACGGATAATCCAACCACTAACCCGATGATTCCACCAATAAGCAGCAGTCTGCGTCGTCCAATTCCACTGCGGCTTCGCACAACACTTGCACCGCGCTGCGAGACGCCACCCCCATAGGAGTAACCGCCGCCACAAGTTACGCAACCAACACCCGCCGCGTAACCGTCAGAAATCACCTGAGCTGCCGGCGCTGTCGCGGCCGGTTCCGACTGGACGACTTCCACCGCCACGGTCATTGCATCCATCGGTGCCAGACTCGTGTAGGCGACGACATTGAGGTCCATGTCGGCCGAGTATTCCTCGTTGCCGACGATCTTGTAAGAACCCGGCTGAATGGATTTGAACGTGAATATGCCATTCTCGTTGGAAGTCGCCTTCGCAACATTCTTTCCATCTGCAACGAGCGAAATCTCAGTCGAAACTGGAGTCTTTTCCGTGCCGGTGGAGGTGAAAACAAAACCGGAAAGGTCGCCGTTTTCGTCAGTATAAACAGCGTCTCCCGGCCCCAGGTTTGCTCTGGCTTCGTCGGCGACAACTACAATGGGTGAAGTGCCGAGCATGATGACTGTCGCGTAGGTAATCGCAACTCGGAAAGCGAACCTCATGCCACACGCTCCAGGAGATAAGTAGTGCCAGATCGGAGAGAATCGCAACGCTTGCCAGCTTCGCTAGTTTACCCAGTCTGTCGCAACATGTCAATGAACGGGGTAGTGGTGAAATTCAACGTCTTGTGATTCTCAAATCCCAATATGAGTCGCTTCGTTCAGCCCACAATAGTCGTCACGTTCGCGGTTCTCGCGTTGACGATCGTTTGGTTCTTTGGCGGCAACCAACCCTATGTCCGCACAATTTCATTGCTGGGTTCAACACTAGCGATGGGTCTGTTGTTATTCCAAACGATGTTTCAGCGGCGCGTCGCCACGATACCGGCCTTGGTTTGGATTCTGTTATTCGGCGTGGTCTATGTGTGGTCTCAGCAGGTTCCGTGGATCGCTGAAATCTTCAGTTGCAAACGGCCCATTCAGGTACGCCCGGCTTCGGCTGCCGAAGGAGTCGAACCTGACAACGCCGAATACGCTGCGACCTTGACGACGTATCCGGCAGCGACTCGCCAACGGCTGGCCGAATTACTGTTGGGAATCTCCGCCTTCCTGATTGGCACCCAACTCTGCGCTCAACCGCGGCAACTGCGATGGGTGTTGGCGGCAATCGCGGTCAACGGTGTGCTGGTGGGTTTCACCGGGATTGCTCAACGGATTTCGTGGAACGGCAAGATATTCTGGGCTTACCCGTTGCTTCGCGGCGGTCTTCCGTTTGGTCCGTTCGTCAACCGCAACAACTCCGGCACTTTCTTGCTAATCAGCATTTCTGCAATGTCGTTCTTCGTGATCGAAGCGTTGATTCGGCAGGCAGGTCGTGGCCGGGACACCAGAACCGCTCAAGATTCATCGAGAAATCGCCAGCCGATTTGGGACACGGTGATGCGACGGTTTGGCTCGCTACGGCCTCAAGCATTTTATTTGTTGCTAGGCGGCGTCGTGTTCATCGCTAGTTTGTTGGCCACGTTCTCGCGTGGAGCGATCGTCGCAACGCTGGCAACGGCGGCCGTATTCGGAGTCGTTACGCTAAGATATCGCGCTCGAGCCATTCTGTGGGTGGTACCGATCGGGATCGCGGCAGTATTCGTACTGGGCTATTCGCGACAGCTTGATGATGCCTTTCAACGGGTCGGAACCATGGCCGATGCAGAAGCGTCGACGCCGCTGCGGGAGCACTGGTCGGACGGTTTGCAAGTCGCGAAAGCTTATTTGCCGTGGGGCAGTGGTGCCGGAACGTATCGCTTAATGTATCCGCCGTTTCAATTGGACTCGCAATTCAATCGTTGGTTTCAGCATGCGGAAAATCAATATTTGGAGACGTTGGCAGAACTTGGCTGGCCGGGCGTTGCTCTTTTGGCAGCGGCGATTTTTTTGTTTGCCGTGAATTGTCTCTGGCTGCTGCGACAACACGAATCGTTCGATCGGGCACTCGGATGGGCGGGAGCCATGAGCTTGGTAGGTGTCGCGGTGGCGGCGATATTGGATTACGGTTTGTTTCAGCCGGCGAATTCGGTATTGTTTGGCTTATTCTGCGGGCTGCTCGTCGGCCGAAAGGCCTTTCACGATGCGACGCTTGTACGTTTCCCTCGAGTCTCTCGCGCGATTTGGATCGCGGTTTTCGCGGGCATCTTCACCGTCGATCTGTGGGCAGTTCGAGAGATGTACGCCGTGGATCTGCGGCGTGATGCGGCGCGCCGAATCGATTGGTTCGATCCGCAGTCTCAAAACGCAACGCTACGATTACAAAAGTCACAACGGTTACTGGATGACGCACTAGCGATCCGGCCCGACGATTCGGAGTTGCATTATTTGAAGGCCGAAGCGTATGTGCTTCAATATCGCCTGACGCTGACCGGACAGTTTCTCGCCGAAGTCGATCCACAAACTCAAATCCCATTGTTCGACGCTTTCGAAAAAGCGTGGGAATTGACTTCGCTGCCGGCCACACACCGCGTTGCACGGATCAACGAAGCGGTCGATCCAGACCAGTTGGCGGCGATGCGGGCGAGCCTTCCAACAACCGATTATCTCCGGCCGGCGTTTGACGAATATCAGTTGGCTGAAGGGTACAGCCCGCATCTTCCACAAACGCTCGTCCGACTGGCGATGTTATGGCCGTTGGTCGGCGCGGATGATTCGGTGGACGCCGAAATGAGTTTGCTCGAGGAAGCTTTGTTTCGCAGCCCGAACGACAGCGACGTGTTGTATAACGCGGGGTTGCTGGCCGTCGATTCGAATCGAACTGAGCAAGCGATTCGCTGTTGGGCTCGCTGTATGCGGCTAACGAAAATGCACGACGAGCCGATTGTGCGGTTCGGCCGCGCATCGCTGCCGGCGGGCCGATTCCTGAACGAAGTGTTGCCCGCAGATCCCTATCGATTGGTTCTGATGGCGCAGAGTTACTTTGACAAGCCTGAGGACGCACTTTCGCGGCGTGCCTTGTTAAAGCATACTAGAGGGGTCCTGGAAAACTCGAAACTCGCCTCGTCCGAGACGTTCTTCCTTGCGGGCGAAATCGATCGCCTCGATGGCCAGTTTGAAACAGCCGCCGACAACTACCGGAAGGCCCTTGAGCTGGAACCAAGGCAAATCTCATGGCGGATTGCCTACGCCGAATCGTTGATGGAACAAAAGGACTATTCGCGAGCCATCGCCGAGTTGCAACGATGCCAGCCGATCGACGGGAAAAACGAGAATCGAATCAAACGCTTGCTGCGTCAGATTGAAAAATTCAAATTGACT
Organism: uncultured Planctomycetaceae bacterium; assembly: GCA_963803365.1. Taxonomy (GTDB): domain Bacteria; phylum Planctomycetota; class Planctomycetia; order Pirellulales; family Pirellulaceae; genus JANMEB01. Next base: position 689,483 of record CAWDMH010000008.1, on the reverse strand, counting down.
TCCATTGAATAAGTCCCTGGGGAACAACCGCCGATGTCAACGGGCGCGACCACAACCGAACCGCACAGCGAGATGGTCCCGATCGATGTGACGGGAATCCTCCGCCGGAAATTCTGGTTCATTCTGTTCTTCATTCTTTGCGGATTCGGCATCGGGGCGTTGTACTACTTCAAGGCCCCCAAGACTTATCAATCCTGGGCCCGACTGTTCGTCGACGAGCAGAAATCTCCCACGCTGGGGAACTCTAATAAAGAAGCTTTTGGCGACGAACAACGTGCCGATGAAATCGTGGCCAAGTACATCGAGGTCTTTCGATCTTCTTCGGTAGTCGGTCCGGCCATCGTCAACGATCGCTTGGGAACGCTTCCGTCGATGCAAGATGTGGATAGCGTGCGCCGGGAAATCGACGATCATTTGACCGCCAAACCCGCCGACACCAAATCGAATTCCGGCGTGATGTGGGTCGCCTACAGCGGTCCAGATCCGGACGATTGTCAAAAAATCCTGGCGGCGCTGATCAACTCATTCGACACGTACATCCAGGAGTCGCGCAAGGATCTCGGCACCGAGACGGTTAGTCTGATCGACAAACTGGAACACACGCTCAAGGAACAGATTCAAGACGCCGAATCCCGCCGCGCCGAAATCATGACGCGCCCGACTTTGATGTTCAAGGATGGGACCGCGGTCAACAGTCACCAGGAACAAATCTCCAAATACCAGTTCGACTTGGATGATTTGCGCCGCGAGCGGACGCAAATCAAGAGCCGGATGGAGCAGATCCAACACGCCAAAGAAAACGGGGTCAACCCTGAATCGATGGTGGTGGACGCGCTCCAAGGGGGCGATGATCGATACCTGGGCGGTTACGTCACCACGCAACAACAGTACGTCGAGTTGAGGATCAAGGAGCAGCAATTGTTGGCGGAGTTCGGCTCCGACCATCCGGACGTCCGCGCGGTTCGCAACCAGCTCCAAGCCGTCAACGTGTTGCGTCTGCAGGAGCTTTCCCGGATGCGGGGCGCGACTGTCTCCGGCGATGAACTGCCCGATCTGACCGAAGTCTACTTGACCAGCGTCAAGGCCCGGCTGGAGCTGATGGATGGCGAAGAAAAGAGCATTTTGGATTCGATCGAAAAAGAGCACGAAGAGGCCGCCAAGATCAACTCCGACCTGGACGCACTTGATTCGGTGAACCGCGAAATCAACCGGCTCGACGCCGAGTTCGCCGCCGCCACCGCTCGCCTCAAGGAGATCAGCGTTTTCAAGGATTTCCAGTGGCGCAAACTGAATCGATTGGATGAAGCTACAGTGGCCGAACAGATCAGCCCGAGCCTGCTGATTAGCTTTCTCGCCTCATTGGCCTTGGGCAGCCTGGCCGGGTTCGGCTTTGCCACGTTGATGGAGATGGCCGAAAAACGATTTCGCTCGTCGGATGAAATCGCCAACTTGTTGGGCAGCCGCGTGATCTCGCACATCCACGCCTTCCATCGCAACGGCCGCAAAAACCGAGACTATCAGTCGCTACGGGGCGACGTCGTGGCGATCCACCGGCCCGACTCGCAAGCCGCCGAAGCCTACCGCGGTATCCGCACAGCGCCTCTACTTCCAAGCCCAGTCGGACGGTTCGAAGATCTTTCAAATCACCAGCCCCGTTCCCGGCGACGGCAAGTCGACTACGGCCGCCAACCTGGCGATTGTCATGGCACAAACCGGCCGAAAAATCTTGCTCGTCGACGGCGACTTCCGGCGACCGATCCAGCAAAAACTGTTCGGCATGGAAAATCGACAAGGCCTGTCGAACGTCGTGGCCGGTGAATGCTCGATCGAAACCGCCGTTCAACCGACCACCATCCACGGTTTGTCGCTGATGACCTGTGGCTCGATCCCGCACAACCCCGCCGAATTGCTGACCACCGAGAATTTTCAAGTTCTACTGCAGGAAGTCCGCAAAGATTATGACTTCGTCATCATCGACACGCCGCCTCTGCTGGCCGTCACAGATCCCAGCATCATCGCTTGCAAAGTCGATTCGGTGTTGTTGGTACTGCGAATCCGCAACGGCATTCAAGTCAGTGCGCGACAAGCAAAGGAATCCCTGGACTCTGTCAACGCCAAGCTCAGTGGCGCCGTCGTCAATGGACTTCATCGCAAGGATGGGATGCGCTACTCCTACGGCGGCCGCTACGGGTACAGCAGCTACAGCGCCTCGTACGGACGAGGATACCGGAAAGCGACCGTCAACGGACAAACAGTGTCGGAACCATAGGTGATTGTGGCACGTAAGAGCCCGTTTAAAAAGGTAGCGGAACGGCGCGAGCCGTCCGGTTGCGTTGGCATCCACACGCCGAATGACTGGGCGGCGTGCGCTGCTCCGCTTCAATCAACACTTGTGCGCACAGTTTTCAACCGGCTGCTAGGGCGGACGGTGTTGACTCCCAGCGCGCGAACGATTGCCTGTGAAAAAGATCGCGTTATCCGCCAAGCATGCCATCCCGATACACCACCGGCGACGATCTGAAACGCATCGACCGTTCTATTCGTCCCGCCGTAGATCAACGTTCCCCAGCGTCTGACTCTTGGTGTACCAATCGAGCCAGCGAGATGCATTGAATTCGTAATCGTTCCCCGTTATTTTCTGCAATGCCTCGCGGACGCCTCGATTCTGCAGGTCTTTTTTGAACGTGGCCGGTTGCTTGCTGCCGACACCCAGTCCGCCGAATGTATTCCCGTTGCTGTCGTGGCCAAACATGGGAGCGATTTGGCCCGGGTTTCCCGCGGCCGGATTCTTAAAGAGATGCGTTGTTACCAGGCTCTTGATCAACGGCAGAATCGAACTGACCTGGCCTAGCTCACCCAACACGAAGCCAGCCCGATTGATCACGTCATTGTTGGTTGAGTTGAGGTAACTGTTCAAGTGATTTGCCACCGCCTGCCGATCAACGCCGTCGAGCTTCAATTGAACCAGACAGCGTTCACGCACCGATTCATCCGGATGGATTACCGACAAATCGGAGAGCTCTCGGGTGGCAACCCGGTTCGGCATGGCTCCGAGCGCCTCGACGCAAGCTAACTTGATCTGCAAGTCCACATCCGAGTTGATCATCTCCACTAATGGCGACACCGCGGTCGGATCCTGGATCTCGCGTATGCTCTTGATCGCGTCGGCGAGGCCCACGTTCGATCGAGTCGTCAGTCGCTTCAACTGTCCGGACCATGAGTCTGCTTTCTTGAACCAGGCTTCTTTCGCATCGAGAATATAAACTTCTTCCGGCGTCAACCATTGGCGATTCTTACGCACCAGTCCGTGCGCCATGCGTAGCTGCTCGAGATTAATCCACTGACCGTTTTTTTTGGAGTAGCCCAACAGGCTGCGTGCCTTGACGTTGTCCGGATCGAGCCGAAGAATCTGCTCCAAGTGATATCGTCGTTGAGGCGACATCGAATTGGATGAGCCCAAACCGACCACGATGCTGTGCTCCAGATGCTCTTTGCACCAGGCAGCCATTGCCCAGTGGTCGTCGACGGTGTCGGCCATGGAGTTCTTCTTTTGCAGGTATTCGTCGAGCTGTTCGTTCGCCCGGTCGATCTGCTTCACCTGAGATTTGAAGATCTTAAGCGTTTGCCCGTCATCGGTCTCCACGACGATGACAGGCGGTTTCGCACCCTCCAACTCGGTTACTTTGCCCACCAACTGACCGCCGTTGTCTAGGGTCACAACGTCTCGTTTGGTGTCGTCCCCTACAACCAGCGCGGGCCACAGGCAAATACTCGCGCTTGTGAACAGCGTGAGCGCAATGAAACGCATGCTCGACATAAATGATCCCTTAAAACATGGGCGACGCATTGGTAACCCGTGAACGCTAAGGATCGCACGCAAAATAACTTCCCGGTTTTGTCGACCTTCTCCGTTAGCCTCTCCCGTGAGGGCGAGGATTTACGGCGAAGTTATTTTTGCGTCCGATCGTAACCGCCGTTTCAACTATATACTCGGACCCAACGACATTCAATTTGTTTGCGATGGACCCTCAATTTGACTCTGGCGCCGATTCCTTAACAGATTTCTTCATCACACCACCCACAATGCGAAATCCCGATTGACCATTTTCTACGACCAAGACCATCTTGCCGACGGATGCTGCTGTGGTTTCAGCACATTCACGCAATCGCTGAAGTAAAGAATCAAGCTCGCTATCATCCGGCTCGCGGTCGGCGTCCGAAGCGGTCTGCCCCTCACCTAAATCTGTTTTCGAATCCGTCGCCTGAGCCGAACGGTAGTTTTGCAGTAACGATCGGAAATTCCGCAAAAACCGCTTCGGCCATTGGGCGAAGACTCCGCAGGCAGTGCTGTCGAACTCCGCATTGATCTTATCGACAGTTGACTTCAGATCCTCCATTTGCCAAAGACCGACGTCACGAGTCGCTTCGGGAATATGGTCCAGGTCTTTGGCTCGAATGGGGCGAATAAACAGCCAATCACCAACCGAGGCATAGGCTTCGGACAAATACCGGGCCAGTTTGTCCTTATACGCCTGGCTCATGTCGACCACCAAGTCGCTGAGTTTCAGCATGATGGCGCCCGGTTTGATGTTGTTTCCTGGGGTGCCGGGATTGCCGTTACCCACAATACTGAACTGGATTCGTATGGTCCCCTCGGAATTTGCTAACTGAAGTTTTTCAGAGGCACCACGTTGTCGTATCTGTTCATCCAGATTATCAGCCAGTTTTGATTTGAATTCCGGCGACACCGACCAGGTCGAAATGTCGCCGTGCTTTTCCCGCTGCCAAAGTCCATCCTGTCCGTCGTTGAGCGTTTGCGTGACGGCGTCCAGGGTCCCGTCGGCGCGGCCAATTTCGATCGCATTCCAAACGTCGAGTGACTCTGGTCGACCTTCGGCGGCCGATGGACTTTCAAAATATTCGACGGACAAGGCTCTCGAAGTCTCTTTCAACAACTCCAGCGACGACTGCCCGTCGATTCGATCCAGCGAATGCAGATTGAGGAAATAGTCACTGGTCTTAGCCCGTCCAAATGCATATCCCAAGTTGGCGAAGTCCTGCATTCGATCGTTGGTTTCTTGTATCCCCCTCGCGAGGCTCTGTCCGTTCACCTCGAATTGGATGAATTGGGCCAACGGTTTATCGATCAAAGGCACGTCAAACGTAATCCCTTGGTTGTGTTCGATGGCGGCAAAGACCCCAGATCGCGGCGCGGAGACCAGGAGCGACAAATCACATGCGAGAATCGAATCCATGCGTCGCGCCATGTCTTCGTTCGGCAAATAGATTTCGCCACCGAAACCCCGAAATTCGTTGACAAATGCCGCATCGCAAATCTGCTGCCACTTATCCCAACCGCTGACATCCATCAGTTCTTTGCATGGGTTTCCCGAAACGAGCAACTTGGGGATGATCTCGTTGCTGACAAACAGGGAGATCTTGGGCCAATCGCGGCGATTGCGTCGCTGGCTGGCGAACACCATCTGGAACGAACGGTTTTGGGCGAGACTGTGCTCACTGCCATTCTGAATACACTGTCGCAAGTCGTCCACCGCCGCGTCGTTTTCAGACCAGATAAGCCAACCGTCTTCGTAAGTCCAGCGGCCGAATTCGCTAGGGGGTTTGTCCGAATTGTTCTCGGTATCGCCCGCCCTGATGCTCGCCATCGAATGTAGGCCGGTCATCAGTGACGTGATGTCCTCGTCCGACGCCTGCGAGTGAGCGATAAACGAATGATGAAATTCAGATCCGTCGTCGGAGGCGTACATCCAAACGGCTTGTGAATCAAAAACCCCTTCTCGCAACAGTCGCACCGCGCGGGCGACATCCGCGACGCGCCGTCCAAATTCGGATTCGTCGGCATTCCGTTCAAGCCGCTCCACATCGTCCGCTAGGTCTCGCTGGACCGACGTTGCGACGTAATCGAACAACCTGCCAAAGGTCCCTTTGGCGTCGTCGCACCAAACGTACACACCCGGCCGGTCCGGCAGCACATCAGCCAATTGTGGATCCACTCCATCAAAAACAGCCGGCGACAACGACAACGCGATTCGGGGCATCGCCGTGACAAAGACCACCCAGACGATTACTCGAAAAGCAATCGAAACATCACATCTGAAATCGAAAGACATGTCCTGCTTTGTCGACATCTGATGTACTCCCAAACAAGGGGTTTCGAACACACGTTGGTACCTAGTGCGCTTTCACTACTTAATTTTGGGGTGCCACTGGCGGTCCCAGTGTAAGTCAACGTCGTGGATTGCCGACCCGCACTGGCGAAGCCAGTGGCACACAAGTAACTGCTCAATAACCCTTCGGTGTACGCCAGCCCAATAAGGCGCCGAACGTCGAATTTCCCAGTCTCTTGCAGCTGAGCACGTCAAAACAAACGATAGCCTCCGATGGGTTATTGAGCAGTTACGCACACAACCCCAATTCTAAGACTTGACAAAGCACTAGTAGCCCTATGAACAATTACTCATCTCAACAATCGACCCGAACGTCATTCCCGCGAAGGTCGTCGGCGCTGGCTATTCACGGTGACTGGGAATTGATCTCAACAACCGACCTGAACGTCATTCCCGCGAAGGCCGTCGGCGCTGGCCATTCACGGTGACTAGGACTTGATCTCAACAACCGACCTGAACGTCATTCCCGCGAAGGCCGTCGGCGCTGGCCATTCGTGGTGCTAGGACTTGATGTCAACAACCGACCTGAACGTCATTCCCGCGAAGGCGGGAATCCAGCGCCACATTAGCTACTGCCATGATGGATCCCCGCCTTCGCGGGGATGACAGAGCCGTTTTCAACGGACTGCTAACGCAAAATAAACTCCGCATTCAATTCGATTCCATGGCCGCCCTCAATGAACAAACCGTTGCCGATCTCCGTCGGGTTTACCCCGGCGGGTTCACGACCGGTCCGCTACGGTATGACTCCATTCTAATAAGTTTCCGCGGGATCGGTTCGGTGGCAGAATTCACGCAAAAATCGCTGAACAATCCACCGCGCGATAAAAACGCCAGCAACCCGCTCTCAAGATGCCGTTCCCGAATCGTCTCGGCTATTGATATTCGCGGACGCGGCTGGCGATCGCGTGTCCCAGAGCGTTGCGGACGGACTCGATGGTGATCCGATCGAAGACTTGCTGGAAGAATCCGCTCACGATCAAGCGGATCGCCTCTTTGCGGGTCAAACCGCGAGATCGGGCGTAAAAGATCAGCTCCTCGTCGACTCGGCCGCTCGTACTTCCATGCGTGCAGCGGACATCGTCGGCCTGAATTTCCAAACCGGGAATCGAGTCGGCTCGGCAGTGGCGTGAGAGCATCAGGTTGTCGTTGCGTTGGTAGCCGTCGGTCTTTTGCGCCTGCGGGTCGACTTTGATCATCCCGCGCCACACCGTTCGCGCATGATCCTGCAAAGCGGTCTTGTACAAGAAGTCACTCGTACAGCTCGGCGCGCGGTGATGTTGCAGCGTGTGGTACGACAAGTGCTGTTTGTTTTGGGCAAACATAACGCCGTTGACGTGCGACGAGGCGCCGGGCCGGCCAATTCGACGTGCTGATTGACTTTGGCCAACCGCGACCCGAGGCCGCCCAACGTCCATTGCAGATTGGCGTCGCGGCCAACGATCGCCTTTTGATGTGCAAAATACCAAACGCCTTGCGACCAGTCTTGCAAGCTGACGAAACGAAGCGATGCGCCCCGTCCGATCAATAGCTCGACTCCGCCGCAATGAAAGCCCTTGCCGTCAGGCGAAACGCTATTCATCTCGGTGAGCAGAGTGGCTTCCGCCCCGTCCTCCAGAATCACCAGCGTGTGGCTCAGATCGGCGGATCCAACGCCCAACACGTTTTGGATGTGCAGCGGCTTCTCGATCGTAACCCCGCGCGGAACGTACAGCACCATGCCGCCGGACCAAAACGCCGCGTGAAGCGCCGCGAAACGGTCGTAGCCGGCGTCGAATGCTCTTGTCATCAAATGCGGCCGAATCGCTGCTTCGCGTTCACGGCAAAGCTGCTGCAACGAACCGAACAGGACGCCTTGACGAGCCCATTGCGCATCCAGATGGCTATCGACTTGAAACAAGCCTAACGAAACACCGCGACCCGCCAAGTCGACCTCTTCTGCCAGTTTCGCGTGTACCGGCGCCACGTCAGCATCCGCCCGCATCGCAAATTGATCCAAATGAAACAGTCGAATGTCGGTGCGCATCCACTCTTCGCTGCGCGGCGACGGCCAGCCCAAGTTCTGGAACTTCTCCCAAGCGGACCGTCGTTGCTCGATCAACCAAGCCGGCTCGTCGCAGCGCGACAAGAACGACTCAAAACCGTCTTCGGTAAACGGGTACTCAACCGCAGTCTCTAGCGACATAATGTCTGCACCGTATTCATGGTGTCACTCAGTGAAAGGATGAATCCATGCCCAAACTCGTGGTCGACGGTGTCGGCGAATTCAACGTCCCCGCCAACAAACGACTTGTGCTCGCGCTTATCGACGAAGCCGGGACCGATCAATTGCACGCTTGCGGCGGCAATGCCCGTTGCACGACATGCCGAGTCCAATTCGTCGCCGGCGAACCGCCGTACATGACCGACGCCGAAGCCGAACTCGTCAAGACTCGCGACTTGGACAACGTCCGCCTCAGTTGCCAGTTGCTCTGCGACCGCGACATGCACGTACGGCTCGTCAGCCGCCTGGCGGGCAGCGGCCGCAGCGATGCCGGCAACCGCCCCAACGAAGTCATCGAACCACCCGCGCAATGGGGCCGGATGGGGTAAGGATCGCACGCAAAATAACTTCACGGTCTTGTCGACCCTCTCCCTAAGCCTCTCCCGTGAGGGCGAGGATTTACGGCGAAGTTATGTTGCGTGCGGTCCCTAAGAGCCACGCCGATAACAGTCGTTTGTTTCTTGGCTTATCCTACCGAACCTTCCATCTGCAACTGGATCAGGCGGTTGAGTTCCACCGCGTATTCCATCGGCAGTTCCTTGACCAGTGGTTCGATGAAGCCGTTGACGATCATCGTGCTCGCCTCGGCTTCGCTCAATCCCCGGCTCATCAAGTAAAACAACTGTTCCTCGCCGATCCGCGACACACTTGCTTCGTGGCCGACCGAGACGTCCTGTTCCATGATTTCGATATACGGATAGGTATCGCTACGGCTCTTGGGATCGAGAATCAAGGCATCGCAAACGACGTTGCAGCGAGAGTTCCGGGATCCTTTTTCGACTCGAGCTAAACCGCGATAACTGCTGCGGCCGCCATCTTTTGAGATCGACTTGGAGATGATCTGACCGGTCGTGTTTGGCGCCGCGTGGACCAGTTTGCGCCGGCGTCTTGGTGCTGGCCTCGACCGGCGAACGCGATGGACAGAATCTCGCCCCGGGCGCCCGGTTCCATCATGTACACGGCGGGATATTTCATCGTGAGCCGACTTCCCAGGTTGCCGTCGACCCATTCCATCACCGCGTTGCGATAGGCGAACGCGCGCTTGGTCACCAGGTTATAGATGTTGTTCGCCCAGTTCTGGATCGTCGTGTAGCGGCATCGCCCGCCGCGCTTGACGATGACTTCGACCACCGCGCGTATGCAAGCTTTCGCTGCTGTACATCGGCGCCGTACACCCCTCGACGTAATGGACCTGGGCGCCTTCGTCGACGATGATCAAAGTCCGTTCGAACTGACCCATGTTTTCGGCGTTGATGCGGAAGTACGCCTGGAGCGGAAAGTCGATTTTCACCCCCGGTGGAACGTAAATGAACGAACCACCCGACCAGACCGCCGAGTTGAGCGCTGCGAACTTGTTGTCGGTCGGCGGGATGATCGTCCCAAAATATTCGCGCAACAGCGGTGCATGTTCGCGGACCGCGGTGTCGGTGTCGGTGAAGATCACGCCCTTCAACGCCAGGTCCTCCTTGAGCGAACCATACACGACCTCGCTCTCGAATTGCGCCTTCACGCCCGATAGGAATTTGCGTTCCGCTTCCGGAATACCCAGTTTTTCAAACGTGTCCTTGATTTCCTGCGGCACGTCGTCCCACGTTTTGCCCTGATGATCGGTTGGCTTGAGGTAGTAGTAGATGTCCTGGAAATCGAGGTTGATGGCGCCGCCCCAATTCGGCATCGGCTTAGCGAAAAACGTCTCCAACGACGTCAAGCGAAACTGCCGCATCCAGTCAGGCTCGTTCTTGAGATCGCAAATCTGATTGACGATTTCGGCATCCAAACCCTTGCGGGCCTTGAATACCGCCGTCGTCGGCGTGCGAAAATCGTATTTGTTGATTGTGCCCAGGGCACCGGTTTCTGTCGTGTCAGTACTCATATTGCCTCTCCTTCGCCGGAGTGTTTCAGTTCGAGCTATTCGGGAAATTTGCCGTAAAACACGGTGATGTCCTTGCCGGCGTAATGCTTTTGGAAATCGGCCGGGGTGACCTTTACGACTTGGTCCTTGGTGTTGGAGTAATGCCACACAAACGTCCCATCAAAGATCCCGACGTGTTTTTTGGGGACGTTGGACATTGTTTTCTGCTTCAAGTTTACGTTGCCTTTGGCTGTGACGAACGCCAGACAGGTGGTTACGGCAGCGGGCTTGTCGGCCCAAACGCCGACTTCCGGACAGCGAGCGAAGACCTCGTGGACGCGGATCGAACCCGGTGTAGCACCCGCTTTCTTAGGATGCATCATCGTCTTGCACGTGGCACCGAACTGGTAACCCATGACGTGCGAAACCCAATGTGCGCAGTGGTTTGTCGCGGCGTCGACATAGCCGACGTCACAAAAGTCTGAGATCGTCTTCCCCTCAAACTTCGTTAATTCAAGCGTTCCGTTTGCCATGTCAAAGTCCCCCTTCGCACAGTTCCCGTTCGCACAACTGGGCACCGAGGGCTCCGTCACAATTAAATATTCGGGTTGTGATCACTAGTGCTTTGTCAACTTTAAGAATTTGGGTTGATTACCGATGTGGCAAACTAACATTGTCGCCTTTCGCTCCGCGAAAGGACGTGCTTTCGCGGAGCGAAAGCCTACATTGTCAACCCCCAAGACTAAGACTTGAAAAAGCACTAGACGACCGCTTCGATTTCCGATTCGGCGTTTTCGTTGCGATCGTTTATTTCGGCTGCTTCCGGATATTGTTTGCGAATCCGATCGTAACCGACCGAATGCAGTTCTTTGGCCAGTTCCACGCCACCGGTCTCGACGACCCGTCCACCCAATATGACGTGCGTGAAGTCGGGCGGATTGTGCACCAACAGTTTGTCATGGTGGGTGATAATCAGTAGCCCCATTTTTTCTCGGCCGATCTCCGCGATGCTTTGACTCGCCAGACGAACGGCGTCGGCGTCCAGGCCGCTGTCGGTTTCGTCGAGGATGGCAAACTTGGGCTGCAACATTGCGAGCTGCAAAATCTCGGCCCGCTTCATTTCGCCGCCGGAAAAGCCGTCGTTGACGTAACGCCGGGCGAATTCCACATCCATCTTCAATTGGCCCATTTTGTCTTTGAGCTCCGCCGGAATTCACGCATCGGAATCAACTCTTCCCCTTCTTTCCGCTCAGGGTTGCGAACATTCGTCGTGGCGTGCCGCAAAAAGTCCGCGAGCTTGACCCCGGGGACAGCAATCGGGCGCTGAAACGCCATAAAAATCCCCAACCGAGCTCGTTCGTCCGGCTCTTTCTCCAATATGCTGTCGCCGTTGAGCAAGATGTCCCCAGAGGCCACCTGGTAACCGGGATGGCCCATGATCACCAACCCCAGCGTGCTCTTGCCGCTGCCGTTGGGACCCATCAGCGCATGCGTTTCGCCGCGCCGTATCGTCAAACTCACCCCCCGCAAAATCGACTTTTCGCCGATCGATACGTGCAAGTCCTTGATTTCAAGTCGGTCGCTCATGATTCCTCGGATTTATTTTGCGTGCGATCCTAATCACGTCTTTGCGTGGCGAAAGCGTCCTCGCTTGCGCCAACCTCTACCATCTCTAACTGGTCGCCGTCGAATCCGTGTTGGCGACAATTTCAAACGTGCAAGTTCCATCGGGTGAATTGCAGCGGCATTGACTCAAATACATGGGTCGGCCAAGCATCTCCGTCAGCATCGCCGTTTCCACTTCGCAAATCTCATGATCCGCTTCGGATAAGTCTGGATAGGGACAACCGCTGATTTTGAGGATCGGCAACTGACCTTGGCTCGACGGTTCCACCGAAGCGACAAATTGGTTCTGCCGCAACGATCCAGCGATCGACTCCATCTTCGATCTCAGGTTGTCGGTTGACGCCAGCGCTGCCGGCAACGATCCGCCGTAAGCCTCGGCCAATCTTGACGAAACCCGTGAAAGAATGTCGCTGCGAACCGATTCATCCTCGATCTGCTGGATTTCACTCCACAGGACCTTCGCTAATTCGGCCATGTTATGTCCCAGCGCTCGCATCCCTCGGCTGGTCAAAACGTATCGATACGAGGGTCGACCGCGTCCGGCACAAACTCCTGGCGGTCGATGTAGCCGCCAGCGACAAGTCGGTCCAAACGCTGACGAACCGCCGTGGCCGTGACTCCAAGATGGCTCGTCAGTTCCTGGACTCCGAGTCGCCCATGCTGCCGAAGCAGCTCCAGGACGGTGCGGTCGGTCGATTCGAATTCAAGTGCCATAGTTAGCTCATCGTTTCATTTACACAATTTTAACAAGTTTTTATGTCAAAAACAGGGGTCCGGAGTTCCTCTGCCGTCTCAGAAGCGGATTGTGCGGCCAGATTGCGTAGCTGATTTGTCAGGTCCTATGTCGTTCGCCTGTAAATAAGCCTGCGAATTCGCTTGAATTCTCGTGAATTCCATTCGCCAGTCGGGACAGCATAAACGTCCAGTTGGCGATAGGCGTGCTCGCGTGCAAATGATCTTTCGCGTCTAGATCATCGCAAGCGCCCGTGTCGGATCACATTTGAATTGGCTACTGCGTCCTTCATCAGCAGGGCCAGACGGCCGACGCAATTCCTGCGTCCCGATGCGTTGGGATACGCTAACCTGGTCGTGATCGACTTTTGTCGACGGATATTCAGCCAATCGCAGTAGACGATTGGCAATCAACGCTTGTCACTTTTCGTCCTCCAACTCTTCAGCTGGATCGGTTGGCAGGGTTAAGACTCGGGCATAGCAATAGCCGGCCAGAAAAACGACAAACGTCAGGGAGACGACCATAAATATCCAGCCCAATGGTTCGAGCGTGTGCGTTTCTGCAAGCAGCGTCATTTCTGGCTCCAATCAATCTTTCAGTGGTTTGCGGTCGTCAATGTCAATCCCTTGATTCCGCCAGCGTCTTTCACCCACCCAGACGCAACCAAGCAGGAACAGCAATACGCAGGCAACCAAGGCCAGCGCACCTTGTTGAAGGGGACTCTCACGCACCTTCGTAATCCAACCCTTGGCTATGACACCGGTCTGGGAATCAACCTGATTGAATAAGTTGTTTTTACAGAAAAAGACAAACACGATGACCAGATAGCCCGGCGCAATCCATTTCATGATGATCTTGTAGAAGTTTGGGACACGCAAGCTGGCGCCCGCGTGCATCTCGCTCCAGCCACGTTCAATTCCGAATACCCAACTAAAGCAGATGATCTGAACTCCAGCCAAGATGAAGATCAAAAACGTCCCGACCCAATCATCGATCGCGGTTCGAAACGTCCCGTCCTTGCTGTAGTACATCACCAAAAAAGAACCCAAAACACAGATTGAGACCATCAACGTCGTCGCCTTTTTGCGGCTGATTCCGAGCGATTCTTCAAAAAACGCCAATGACGGTTGATACATCGAAATGGAACTGGTGATGGCCGCCAGGAACAACATGAAAAACCAAATTGCGCCAATGAAACTTCCAGCTGGCCCCATGTGGGCGAATACGACCGGGAGCGTCGTAAACCCAAGCCCAAACGTCCCCGTTTGCACAGCCGCCAAGGTGCCAGTGGCACCCAAAAAAATGAATGACGCTGTCAAAGTAATCAAGCCGCCAAATCCAACCTCGAACAACTCATTCGTCGATGCCGCGGTCAGCCCTGACAAAACGACGTCATCTTTCTTTTTCATGTAGGACGCATAGTTAAGGATAACGCCGAAACCAACCGACAAACTGAAGAAAATCTGTCCCGCCGCTGCCAGCCACGTTTGAGCGTTCAGCAAAGCCTTGAACTGGGGATTCCACATATAACCCAATCCAGCCAATACGCTTTGATCAGGGTTGGCAGGATCCGGTGTGCCAAGTGTCAGCACACGAATCAACACGATGATCGCGCACACCGCCATAGCCGGCATCGCAATCGAACAGAATCGTTCAATCCCTTTGGACAGCCCTCGATACACCAAAAAAATATTTACGGCGAACGTCAAGATCCAAAAAACGAGCGTTTGTAGCGAACCGCCATACAGCACGCCGTTGTCGTTGTTGCCCACGAAACTGTTGTAGAAATCGCTTGAGCTTTTCGTTTGTTCGGCGATCGATTGAGCCGCGTCGATGCCAACGCCGTGACCGAGCCCCGTCGCCGCAACTAAATAGTGCCACGCATAGCCCAGGCACCATGCTTCGACGTACGTGTAGTAAAACGAGACCGCCAGTGGAATCAGAATGGAGAATACGCCCAAGTATCGCGCGAGCGAGCCTCGACCGATAACCCCCAAAATCGCCGGCCCCGAATGAAGCCCTTTCCGGCCTCCGTACCTCGCCATAGTCCACTCGGCCCAGCCGATTGGTATCCCCAAGAATAGCAGCGCACAAAAATAAGGAATCAGGAAGTGCGCACCCCCGTTTTGCGCGGCTTGCCCAGGAAATCGCAGAAAATTTCCCAAACCGACTGCCGATCCGGAGACCGCTAAAATAACGCCAAGTCTCGTACCCCACGATTCAACTTTCGTCATCTGGATTCCCCGATGGATCTAAGGACCGCCGCAATTCCCTTGGGTCGTGCCACAGTATACCAGGGAGAAAAGAGAGCCAAAACTGGGACATCTGGTTTTTTGTGGAAAGCCCATCAACTGACCCAAAGTTCAAGCGATTGCGGTCCGGAAAGCTTCGCTGTCAAAGGATGTCCGCAAAAAAGTGAATTCGGTGCCAAGATCGCGCCGTAACGGACGAATGACAAGCCGCAGACTGGATTCTCGAGAGGACTTTGCAATGCCCTACCATATTCCCTTTGAACATCGTCGTCGCGGTTGCCCCATCTACATTGGCTTCGAAACCGTTCCGCCCCGTCCCCGGCGACCGTTCAATGGTTGGGGATTGGCCAGCTTCGCCGTGCTTGGCCTGAGCGTCGGGACGTTGGCGCCGGTGGCGTTCCTGTTGGGCTTGATCGGCATGCGCCGGTCCCCCCGAATTCTGGCAACCTTCAGCACCTTGGTTTCTGGGGGCATCACCGCTCTGATGGCCCTGGGAGTAGCGGCGGCGATCCACCATTCCCACGAGTTCGAAGCCCGATTGCAACGACACCGAACCGAGCGATTCAACGCCCAAAGAACCGTCGAAACCCGCGCCATCCTCAAGAAGGCAGAAGACGATATCGATGACTACTGCCTGGCTCACGACGGTCAAATGCCGAACCCATACGACGGGATGCTGTTGACCGTTCAACACGCTGATGCATGGAACAACGCATTGCGGTACGACATCGATCAAGGGAAGTGCCTGATTCGCAGCGCCGGGCCGGACAAACGCTATGAAACTCGGGATGACGTCACCCTCGAAGTCGGGGTGGCCCCGGTCGAAGCATTTGAACTGTCCGCTAGCCCCGACCAGGCCGGCGTTACCACTTCCGTTGAAAAGTAGCGTTCACGGGTTGCCAATGCGTTGCCCACGTTTTTAGGGGGTCAGGCACATCCGCCTTGGGCGGGTTCAGCCAGACCCCGACTCGTGAACTGTTACGCGGGGTTTCAGCATTGCGGAAGTCAATTGCCGCTGGATTCCCGCCTTCGCGGGAATGACGTTCGGTCAGTTGTTGATACATCGATGGATTCATTGCGATCAATCAACGGCATCGTCCTTCGCGGGAATGACGTTCGGTCCGGTCGTTGATACGGGTCGTTTTTCAACGAGCGGCTATGGTGCACTCAATTCAGGTGCAGCGACCCCCGAGACTCGACCGCTGGTCTTTGGGTGATTGCAGGTAGGTCGCCCATCTTGGCCGTCGTATGTCGGGCATAGACTGCCCGACCTACAGCAAACGGCCGCGCCACTCGGCTGCTCTTTCGCTGGCAAACATCGATGCCCGTGGTACGATGAACCTATGCCTGCTGACGAACCGGTTTTGCTTGGGAATCTCGAGCCGCCAAGCTTCCTGGCCCCAGTCTTCTCTTCGCCGTCCGCCATCTCTGAACCGTGGCGTGAATCATTACTCGTAGACATTTCCGTTCATGACTGAAAGCGGGCCGACAAAGCGATTCGTCAAATCGTCGTTGATCTACGCGATTGGCGATGTGTTGACCAAGAGCACCCGCGTCATATTGATTCCGTTTTATCTGTCGTTTCTGACGCCATCGGAAATCGGCCTTCTAGCGGTCTTGCAGGCGATGATGATGGCGAGTCTGTCGCTGTTGGCATTCGGCTTGGGCGCTGGCGTCCGCCGATTTTATTTGGAACGAGGCGAATCGGGCGATCGATACGTTTCCTCCGCCTGGTGGGGGCGGTGGTTGGTCGCCCTGCC
The DNA here is from genome assembly GCA_963803365.1 of uncultured Planctomycetaceae bacterium. Taxonomy (GTDB): domain Bacteria; phylum Planctomycetota; class Planctomycetia; order Pirellulales; family Pirellulaceae; genus JANMEB01. The sequence goes on along the minus strand of CAWDMH010000008.1, from coordinate 672,809 downwards.
GGCGTACGTTGTCGTTCTTCTGCTGGGATTGATCTACAGCCGTTTTGGTCCCGGACACATTTCGTATTGGCTGATCGGACTGGCCGTCACGACCGGCTTCATGCGAGCGGGAGTGAACATCATCGAGTCCTGGTTCGTTATCCGCGAAGAGCCGGTCAAGTTTCGCACGTTTTCGTTGGTGCAATTCGGCTTGTGCACGTTGCTGATTGTTGTTTTGGTCGCCGTCTTTCGGCTGGGCGTGACCGGAGCGATTCTCGGCGAGTTCCTCTGCTACGTGATTTGGACGATCGTGTCGGCCGTCTTCATGTTGCGCGCCGGATCGCCAAGCCTGGGGTTGGTTCATTGGGGCGAAGCGTGGCGCTATTGCATGCCGGTGGTCTGGTATGTCTTTTTCCTGTGGGGATTGACGTCGTTCGATCGTCTGATCCTGAATCAATTCGAGCCGATGAACCGGATCGGAATCTACGACGTCGGTTATCAATTGGCGGCGTTTTTGTCGATTGGCATCAACGCGATGCGATCAGCTTGGACACCGCATTATTACCGCGATCCAAGTTCCGACGAGGGGCGGCGCCGGTTTTCGAATCTGGCGTCGATCTATTTCTTTGTCATTTTCTATTTTGCTCTGATTGGCTGTTTGCTTGCTCCGGAAGGATTTTGGCTCATCGAACTGTTGTCCCGACATTCGTATGCCGACGCGATGGCCGTCTTTCGAATTGTCGTGTTGGGACAAGTTTGTCTCGCAGTCTACGTGGCGCTCAACCAGCCGCTGATGTACCACCACCGAACCGGGGTTTTGGCGGTTCTCACGGGAGTGGGATTGGGAATCAACATCCTTTTCAATTACGTTCTGATTGGCGAGTTGGGAATGGGGATTTGGGGAGCTGCGTGGGCGACGGTGATCGCCTATGCGGCAACCGCGTTGATGTCGATCTTGGCGGTGCGAACGTTCTGTCCGATGCCGTGGGAACCGAAGTCGGCTGCGTTCTTTCTGGCCGTCGGTGGCGGTTTGACGATCGCCGGATGCTGCTGGGTGCGAGCAGCTTGGGACGTTTCATTGTTGCCCAGAATCGGACTGATCGCTGCTTTTCCCCTGTTGACGTTGATCCGCGTCGATCGCCAGGCCGTTGGCCGTTGGCAATGGACCTCGCGGTTTCATTGGTCGGATTTGCATCGGCTGCGGATGGTGCGCGTCGACTCGGTCAAGGAGGTCGTAGGCGAGGCCGACGAACGTCCGCTTGAACCAAAGACCACGAATGAACCGCTCGACACAACCAGTTTTGTCAAACTTCCCCATTGAATGAGTATCGGGCGTGGATCCACTGTTGTTAATCTTCCGGTTGAGCCTAGCCGTGATCAACGCCGGCGTGTTAGTGGCGATCCCGTTTTTTGCTCGGTCGGAAAGTGATTTTGGAGTTCTGTTTCTTGGGTGGCTGACGACCGTCGTTGTCAGTCTGCCGGTGTTCTTGCGTCGCAACTACAGCCTGTTCGAACCGTTGAGTTTTGTGATCTTGCTGGTATTGTTCGGCACGACGTTCAAGCTGTTGTACATCGTCGACCAGCGAAACGACAATTATCAAGTTCTCACAAGGCTGCTGCTGTGGAACGAACCGGGTGTATTCCTTTACGGACTTTCGCTGCTGAGCGCCGGCATGCTGTGTTTGGTGATCGGCTATCACTTGCGGCTGCCGCGGTGGTCCCTATTTCGCCGTCTGTTGATGCCCCGCAACCAGCGTTGGCACGGACCCCGACTGCAGTTTGTGCTGTTCGCGTTGACGATAGTTTCCCTGGCCTGCCTTGTGATGTTCATCGTCGCCGCGGGGGTCCGTTTCACTTCGTTGGAAGATCTATCGAGCAAGCGATTTGTCAGCGAGGCCGGCTCGACGGCGCAACGCATGTTTGACGTTAAGTACTACCTTTATCGTGGGGCGTCGATCTCCAAGTTCATCGTGTACCTGGCGTTGATTTGGATTCTGGCGAAAAAGAAGCCGTTCCGGTCGATCGTCGGCTGGTTGCTGTTGGCGGCCGTACTGCAAACGGTGCTCTTGTTTTTCATCATGAACACACGCGCGAACATCGCCTTGTTGTTTCTTGATATGGCCGTCATCAGCTATTACATGGGGATGAGATTGACATTGGCGCCGATGTTCATCGGTGGCGTTGCGGTCTGCGCCTCGCTGCTGGCCATGTTGTACAGCCGGTCGGGTACCGACGCAAACATCGGGGAATTGATGGAGAAGACGTTTTGCAGCCGAGATCTGTTGGACGTCACCAAGACTTGCCACATCATCAACGCCATCCCTGACAAGATGGATTACCGCAACGGCGAAATGCTGTACGCGTGGATGTTTTCCTGGATTCCCAAGTCGGCTTGGGAGCAACGGCCGATGTGGGCCGAGTGCGGATTGTTCATCAACCAGAAAGTCTACGGCGACACGCTGGGGATCTCGGGCGTACCCCCGGGAATGGTGGCGGATCTTTATTGGAATTTTGGGATCGTCGGAATCCCCTTGGGAATGTTGTTGATGGGGATTCTGTTGCGCTACTTGTTTGAGAACTTTCGTCCTTTCTTTGGAAACCCGACGGCGGTCTTGATGTACTCGATCGTGGTCACGCGGTTTACGATCTTCGGGCTCGGACTTGATTTGGGAACGGGAATTGTGAAGACCGTTCTGGACCTGATTCCTTTGGTATTGATTGTATGGTTTATCGGCCGCCCATCGGTGCGCCGGGCCAAACTCGCTGCGACCCAGTAATGAGGTCATTTGCTGTAGGTCGGTTAGTCTCTGACCGACAAAGGACGGCTAAGGCTGGCCATCCCACGTCGAATGTCCCACTACCCGCGCCCGAATCGGCTGGTGTCACGAATGGGCCAAATTATAATGAAGGCTCACCGCACCTCGTCTCCCGATTTGGCGTTGCCGCTAACAACGCATGATCTGAATTCCATCCGTGCGGTTTGAGTCCCTGGCAGGATGCGATCTCGGAATGGGTTGGCCAGATGAGTATTGAGTTGTCCCAAAAGGCTGTGCTTGTGACCGGGGGTACCGGTTCGTTCGGTCGAACGATGGTCGCTCATTTGTTGCGGTTCGGCTGTCGCGAAGTCCGCATTCTCAGCCGCGACGAGTGGAAGCAGGAAGAGCTGCGGATTCATTTTGCTTCCAATACGCTCAAATGTCACATCGGCGATGTCCGCAGCCGGCAGAGCGTCGACCATGCCATGCGTGGCGTCGATTTGGTGTTTCACGCCGCGGCGCTAAAGCAAGTGCCGTCTTGCGAGTTTTTTCCAATGCAGGCGGTCGAAACCAACATCCTGGGCAGCTCGAACGTCGTGGAGTCCGCGATCGCCAACGGCGTGGAATCCGTCGTTTGCTTGGGAACCGACAAAGCCGTCTATCCCGTCAATTCAATGGGTATGACCAAGGCCTTAATGGAAAAGGTCGTCCAAGCGGCTGCTCGCCGTCAATCTGCAACGCGAGTTTGCTCGGTGCGCTACGGCAACGTCATGTACTCGCGCGGTTCGGTGATTCCACTATTCGTCCGGCAGATTCGAGGCGGGGGCCCGATCACCGTCACCGAGCCCAAGATGACCCGCTTCTTGCTGCCGCTTAGTGATTCGGTCAAGTTGGTGCAATTTGCGTTCGAGCACGCCGCGCAGGGAGACGTCTTTATCAAAAAGGCCGCCGCGTGCACGCTCCAGACGCTTGTGACGGCGTTGAAGAACATCTTTCGCAGCGACGTTCCGGTTCATCGCATCGGGATGCGACACGGAGAGAAGTTGCACGAAGTCCTGGCCACTGCCGAAGAGCTTCGTCGCGCCGACGATCTGGGCGACTTTTATCGAATTCGAATGGACGATCGAGATTTAGATTATTCGAAATACGTATCCCAAGGTGATTTGGAAGTCACGCGATGGACCGACTACGCATCCGACAGCGTCCCCCTCTTGGACGTCGATGCCACGGAAGAACTACTGCTGTGCTTGCCGGAAATCAAGCAAGAGTTGGGATGGGCCGCCGCGGAGAAAGGCATTCGCACGCCGCCCGATGATCTCAGTCGAAATGGGAGCGCGGTGAAGAGTCAACAGGAACCCCTCGCTTCGCCACAGATTCGAGCCCGTCAACCGTAGGTGATCGCATGGGCTTTCGGATCATCGTTCTCGGCGCCGGCGGCTTGATCGGGCACAAGCTGTTCGAGCAATTGAGCCGGCGCTTTGGCGGGGACGTGTTCGGCACGCTGCATGGTGACCGATCTCGCTTTGGCCAAACCCCGCTGTTTCAAACGCCGCGCGTGATCGATAACGTCGACGTGCTCGGTTTCGATCGGCTCACTCAAGTCATTCAGGCAACCGGCGCCGGCCTCGTGCTCAATTGCGTGGGAATTACAAAGCGGCGCGCGCAAATCCATCAGATGCACAAGGCGATCGCTGTCAACGCATGGTTTCCCCATCGGCTGAGCCGACTGGGCCGAGCAAACGGGTCGGCGCGTGATCCACTTTAGTACCGATTGTGTCTTCGATGGTTCCGTCGGCAACTATGACGAGACCAGCGACACCACCGCCCAAGACGTCTACGGCCGGACCAAGGCTCTTGGGGAGTTGCGATGCGAGGCAGCGTTGACTATCCGATCGTCTTTTGTCGGGCGAGAACTCGTTGAATTTAGCGAGTTGCTCGAATGGTTCCTGGCACAACGCGGGAAAACAATCCGTGGATACACCCGGACTTGGTATAGCGGCGTATCGACGATTTATCTTAGCCACGTGGTCGCCGAGATCATGGAAAAACACAGCGAACTGTCGGGGCTGGTTCAGTTGGCAATCCCGCGGCCGATTTCCAAATACGACTTGTTGTGCCTGGCACGCGATGCGTTTGACATCGACGTCGAGATCATTCCGGACGAGAGCAAACTCACCAAACCGACGCTGAACGGCGAACGGTTACAGCGACTGATGAATCTCCAAATCCCGTCTTGGAAAGAAATGATGTACGAACTGTCGCAGGAGACAATGTACGCACCGGTCAGCGCGGTTAAAAACCGACAATTTCACCCGCATGAGGTTGAATCGGATGGCGTCGGCGGTTGACACATCGGCTTGCAATCGTTGGATAGAAGCGATGTAGGCACTGATCGGCTTGGAGATTCGATCCTTACTCGCCGGGACCGAGCCCCAATCCTGGCAATGAGCGTTTTGGTCGAAGGACATCGATGAATCCCGCGAAGACTCGCTCGACAATCCACGTCCCCCAGTTCAGGGCATTCGTCGACCATTCCGACTACGCTTTCATCGAGCCGGTGTTCGCGAGCGGTTATGTCGCCGAAGGACCGTTTTCCAAACAATTCCACGACGAGTTGTTGCGGATCATTGGCAGTCCGTACGGCGTGTTCGCGTCCAACGGAACGCTGGCGATTTATTTGGCGCGTGCGGCGCTGGGTATTGGGCCGGGCGACGAGGTGATCGTGCAAGACGTCACGTTCATCGCATCGGCCAACGCCGTCGAGATGACCGGAGCAGCGCCCGTATTCGCAGATATCCGCGGCTATAACGACTTGACGATCGACTTGGAACGTTTGCAGAAAACGCCTCGCACCAAGGCCGTCGTCGTCGCACATCTGTTTGGCACCGCTTGTAGCAACATCGAGCAAGTTCAACAGTATTGTTGTGACCACCAATTGTGGCTGATCGAAGACGCTGCCCAGGCTTTTGCGATCCGCAACGGCCAGTCGCATTGCGGGACCTTCGGTGAGGTTGGAACGTTTTCGTTTTACGCCGATAAGACGATAACGACCGGCGAAGGAGGCTTTGTCGTCACCGCCTCTGAGGACTTCCACAACCGCATGGTCTACCTGCGGAATCAAGGCCGGAAGAAGAGCGGAACTTTCGTTCACCCGGAAATCGGCTACAACTTCCGCATTACCGATTTGCAAGCGGCGCTCGGTTTGTCGCAACTTGGGAAGCTCGATTACATTTGCCAGGAGAAACAACGGCTGTATCAAAAGTACCGTCAATGTCTTGGCGATCGAGTCCATTGGCTATTTTTGCGCAGCGATTTTTCGCACGTTCCCTTTCGCGTAGTCGTGTTCGTCGACGATGCGCAAACCACGATGGAAAAGATGAGCCAGCGCGGCATCGAGCCGCGATCGATGTTTTGCCCGTTGCATCGGCAGCCCTGCTATCGTCACGTTCCGCATCGCGACAGCGATTTTCCCAACGCCATTGAATGCTTTGCGCGAGGGATTTGTTTGCCGACGTGGATCGGACTGACCGATGAACAAATCGAATACACGGCAGAGACTCTGCTGGATTCGATCTGACGGGAGGCTGGAGGAGCGAGGCTGGAGGCGCGAGGCTGGAGACACAGGGCTTCAGGCTTTAGACTTCAAGGAGATTCAAACTTCCCGACTCAAATTTCAAATCTCAAATCTCAAATCTCAAATTTCAAATCTCAAATCTCAAATTTCAAATTTCAAATTTCAAATTTCAAGTCTCAAGTCTCCAGCCTCCAACCTCCAGCCTCCCGCCTCAAAACACCACCACGTATCCCGAGATAACAACTCATGAAGGTCATGACGATCGTCGGCACTCGGCCCGAGATTATCAAACTCAGCCGCGTCATCGCCGAGCTAAGCAAGCATGTAGCCCATGTCCTCGTCCACACCGGGCAAAACTGCGACTACGAGTTAAACGAAGTCTTTTTTGAGAACCTCTGTGTCCCCCGGCCGAATCATTTTCTGGAAGTCGCCGACAGTCGCGTCGCGCACATGATTGGCAATGTGATCTCTCGATCGGACGACGTCATGGAAACGGAGCGGCCCGATGCGGTTCTACTCTATGGCGATACGAATAGCTGCCTGGCGGTGATCGCTGCCAAACGCCGCAAGATTCCGGTGTTCCATTGCGAAGCCGGAAATCGCTGCTTCGATCAGCGCGTCCCAGAAGAACTCAACCGCAAAGTCGTCGACCACCTCAGCGACATCAACTTGCCGCTGACCGAACACGCACGCCGATACTTGCTGGCCGAGGGGTTGCGGCCCGAAACCGTGATCAAGACCGGATCGCCCATGAAAGAGATCTTGACGCACCATCAACGGCAAATCAGTGAGTCCGATGTGCTATCGCGACTGCAATTAACGCCGCGTCAGTTTTTTCTGGTCAGCGCTCACCGCGAAGAAAACGTCGATTGCGAGCGCCATCTCAACGACCTGCTCGATTCGTTCAACGCGATCGCTGCCCAATACACCTTTCCCGTGATCGTCTCGACTCATCCGCGAACTCAGAAGCGCCTTGAAAGCCTGAATCGTCAGGACCTGGACTCCCGGATTCGATTCCTCAAACCGCTCGGATTCTTCGACTACGTCAAACTACAAACCGAGGCCACGTGCGTGATCTCCGATAGCGGCACGATTACCGAAGAGTCCTCCATCTTAAACTTTCCGGCGATCACGATCCGCCAAACCCACGAACGCCCCGAAGGAATGGATGAAGGCGTCTTGATCATGACGGGGCTGGGGCGCGAACGCATTTTGCAATCGATCGACGTCGTCCTGCATCAGTTCAGCGCCGGCGAACGGCATTTCAAGCTGGTCCCTGATTACGACGTAGATAACTTCTCGAAAAAAGTCACTCGCATCATCCTTAGTTATACTGACTACGTCGACCGAACCGTTTGGCGGAAGACTTTGTGAGTTCGTGGGTGGATCAGCCAATGAACGTCGAACGCGACAATCGTGACCTGACCCGGATCGACGCCAAGCCGCCGCGCTGGCGGGTTCGGCTGCGCACTTTGAAGCGTATGGCCATGTGGTACGGATTTTCGAAAGTCTTGCCGTTGTACCTGGTCACCGAGTTCCCTAAATCGGGAGGAACCTGGTTCAGCATGATGTTGGCCGAATGCTTGGGACTGCCGTTCGCCCGCAACAACAACGCCGCAACGTTTCGCTCAAGCGTTCTTCAAGGCACGTTCTTGTACAGCCGCCGTTTTCACAATGTGACCGTCGTGCATCGGGACGGCCGCGATATCATGGTGTCGGCTTATTATCATTTCCTGTTTCACAATGATGCCAACTTGCCCTTCGGCGTCGAAGAAAAGCGCCGACGGTTGAACTTCAGAGATTACGATGATATTCGCACCAATTTACCTCGATTCATCGAGTATATGTTTATGGAATACCCGCGCCGCACCACGCACTGCTCGTGGACGCAATTCGTCGAATCTTGGAAGGATCGAAGCGCGGTGGTCGTCAAATACGAAGACTTGCTCGCCGATGCGGCCGGCGAATTGAAGCGGGTCGTCCTTGGGCTAACGGGAGTGGAACTCGATCCGCAGAACGCCGCCGGAGTCGTGCGCCGATACAGTTTCCAACAGATGACCGGCCGCAAACGCGGAGAATCCGCCGCCGGTTCGTTCATCCGCAAAGGCGTCGCGGGCGATTGGAAACAGCATTTTTCCACAGAGTCGCGACAGGCGTTTGATTCGTTCGCCGGCCAGCATTTGATCGAACTCGGATATGAATCCTCACATGCTTGGAGTGCCTGTGATTGATTCGAGGCACTAGCAGCCCGTTGAAACGTAGCGGAACGGCGCGAGCCGTCCGGTTGCGTTGGCATCCACACGGCGAATCACCGGGCGGTTTGCGCCGCTCCGCTTCAATAAGGATCGCGGGCAAAATAACTTCGCACGATTTGTACCATTCGATCGACGTCGGCATCCTGAGAGTCGCGAAAATACTGCCGCGCAAACTCGATGTTGCTGTTGAGCTTTTTGATAGCGCGATCGAGCTTGCCCTCGGAGGCCGATTCGGCGCCTTGCCGTATCGACTTGGCCAATCGCGCAATGACGTAGTTCTTGCGAATGTCGGGGTCCGCCAGGATCAACGGTTTCGCTCCGTCGCGGCTTGGCCGCCACGTCGCCGAATCGGTCAAGCACTGTGAGCGGCCCGTCACCGGATCGTCGAATTCCAGACGAGCATCGACGGTCGGATTCAGGCCACTCGTTTTCACGCGAGCCAAGACCACTTCGGTCGCTCCGCAATTCAAGTCGTCCAAATCCACTTCGACGATGGCCCCGTCGCTTCGAGGCTGATAGCCATAGATTTCGAGTAATCGTTCGGGATGACCAAAGTCCAGTCGCAGGCGAACCTTCTTTGCCGCCGGCGCCAACAAGCTGTCGACTTCTTGGACAAAGATCTTCTGAATATCCTCGTTGTCGCCGACAAAATGAATCAGGCCTCGCCCAGCATCCGCCAGATCTCGCAACAGTTGGCGATTGAAATCGTTGCCCAGTCCGATCGTCGAAAGGTCGATGCCGCGCTCATTGTATCTCCGCGACTCCTGGGCGATTTGCGCCGAGTCCACCACGCCTGTATTCGTAATCCCATCGGACAGCAAGATCACGCGGTTGGATCGCTCTCGATCCAAGTGCTTTTCAGCTTCGGCGTATCCCAGCATCAAGCCATCGTGCAAGTTCGTACTGCCGCCGGCTTCCAGGCGGTCAATGGCCTGTCGAATCCGCTGACGGTCCGCCTTTTGGCAAGCGGATAGGTCGACCTGAGCGGTTTGATTGAAGCTGACGATCGCAATCTGGTCGGTCGGCCGAAGCCGGTCCACCAACTCGCGAACCGCCTCCTTCACATGGGCAATTCGGTCACCCGACATCGATCCGCTACGGTCAATCACCAGCACCAGATTGAGCGGCGGCATCCGTTCCTCGTCGCGGGCTGAAGCCGTTGCCACGCCCACTTGAAGCACAGCTTTGTCGCCGCCGAGATGGTCCCAGCGCATATCCAGCCGCACCATCCGACCGTCGTCCGGAAGCGGCAACTGGTGATGGTGGTAGTTGATGAACTCTTCGATTCGAATGTCCCGAGCCGGGGGAAAGACTCCGGCTCGAGCCGCTCCTACCGCCATCGATGAGACTCCCGTTTGACCCGCCGCAATCGAACAGGGAACAGCCAGGCCGATGGCGACACATACGGCCGTCAACCTAAATAGCACTTGTAGGCTTCGCATAGTATTGTTTCTTTTAGAGGTTTATTGTCCGTCATCATCGCCGGACGCGGCGTCGTCTTGTGCGTTGCTCAATTCGTCGTTGAGAAGCTCCACTTCCGTTTGTCGTTCGGCATGATCGCGTTGCAATTCCTGGACTCGAGCATTGAGTTGACCGATGACCTGATTGAGTTCATTGACCTGATCGACGCTGGGACGCGTGGCCGCATATTGCGCCAGCAAGTCCTCGACTCGCTGTAGTCGGGCTTGCTTTTCGGCGCGGTCCAGTGAAACCGCGATCAACTGCTGATTCCACGTCGAGTCTTCGGCTTGACCGAACGAAGCGGTGGCGTCGGCGAGGCGAATCTCGGCTTCCAATAGCTGCCGCTCGGCGTCTTGGAAATCTCCTTCGCTGGCGGATCCTTGTTTCCTCAGTTTTTCAGCCTGTTCAAGCTTCTGTCGTTGGACATTGACAATCTGATGCAGCTTGTCAATCATGACTTGTCGTTCCATGTTATGCTTGCCGGACTGGCTAGCCTTTTTTGCCGCCTCTTCGATGGCGCTTTGTCGCGCGTCCAACCCGGCGAGGTCGATCGTCAATGCAACCTTTTGCGACTGTAAGTATCCCACGATTTCACCGAATGAACTGACGGACAAGCCGGCATTGGGACCCTTATCGCGGATCAGTTCTTCGTGCTTGGTGCGCGCCATGTCGAGTTCATGTTGGCTCTGGTCAATCTGAGTCGCCAAGACTTGCAACTGTTTTTCAACCTGGTGCAGGTGCGCACTCAACGCCTTCACACGTTGACTCGGCGGCTTCGGCTTCGATTCGCCAACCGATTGCCACGCCGATGCCGACGAGGAAAAGAAGCAGCCGGTTGCCGCCAGTGTCAACAAAGACAACATAAATAGACGATTCAAGCTCATGCGATTCTCCTTGGGATTGATCCAGCACTCAAAACTAGTTTGCCTCTAAAAATGCGGTCGCCATGTTGGCGCCGATCGAATCGGGATACTGTTGGACGATGTGCAACATCTCGCTTTTGACCGCCTCGGGTTTCGCCCCCCAGTCCAGGCCCGCTTGGGCGGTTAGGCTGGCGATCATCGACCGCTGTTCGCGCGGCTCCAATGGATTTGACGATTGCCGCGAGCGAATCGCAGCAAGTCGCCGCCGAAGTTGATCGATTTCCAATTGTTGTACGGTACGCGAAACAAACGCCGCTTGGGATTTGATCTCGCGACAAATCTGCGGGGCACGTTCGGAGGCCGCCACCGCCTGGGAGTCGCCCGGCTGAACCTGGGATTCACCCGCCTGCGTCTGTGCCAACTGTTGCTTGGTGTTCTGAATGGATACGAACAAGATCAAGCCGCCAATGGTGGCCGCGACGGCAACCGCCGAAATGATCGCCGGTCGGATCCACTTGAGCCGTGCCCCAACCCATTGACTGGATGGAATGGGTGCCTGACGATCTTTGACCAGAAGTTCCTTGCCGGGTTCGGTCTGCCCAATCGACAACAACCAAGGCTTCAACTCCGCCGGAACATCGACGTCCCGCAAAAGTTGGTCAAGTTTTTGATCATCCAAGGTCATGGCTTTGCAATAACGTTCAACAAGGGTCGGCCAATATCTGTCGTTCCAAAATGTCTTTCAGCTTCTGCCGCGCACGGTGGAGACGCGACAATACGGTGCCGCGCGGAATGCCTAAGACTTCGGCAGCTGAATCCACCGACATCTGCTCCATGGAAACTAGCAACACCGGCAATTTGTGGTCGTCGTCCAACTGGGAAATGGCGGATTGCACCATCTCCTGTTGATCGGTTGGCGTCTGGCGGTCGGCACGAACCAACTCGGATGCCAGCGGCTCGGTCAACGGCCGATATCGTTGCGACCGCTGCCGCTGCTTGCTGAATTGGTTGCGCAGGATGGCGAACATCCAGCCGCGAATTTTGGAGCGATCCGACAACGTCGTTAGGTTGCGCCAAGCTTGCATGTAAGTTTCCTGAACCAATTCACCGGCAGCGTCTCGGCAGCCAGTCAGCCGATAAGCCACCCGATACATCGAGTCGGCGTACTCATCGACGGCACTTTCGAACAATCGGCGGAGTGGCTCGTCGATGGGCATTGCGGTCCGAAGAATCGTTGGGTGAATACGTAGTACCGCCAGTCAGCCGCCAGATTCCGGCATTCTGGAAAAAAATTCACATTCCGACAAATAGTAAGCACAACCCGAACTTTTAGCTGTGACAGAGCACTAGCCGACGTCCCCCAATTCCAAGAGTCGTCCGTATCGTCGCATCACGAGTTGCCTCAGCCGGTCGAATTCGGGCGACGCGAAAGTCGGATCGCGCTCGATGAGTGTTCGGGCGTCGGTGCGGGCCAACTCCAACACCTGCTGGTCGGTGCGAAAATCGGCGATTCGAAGCGCCGGAATGCCATGCTGTCGCGTCCCCAGCATCTCGCCCGGTCCCCGAGTTTGAAAATCGAGTTCCGCAAGCTCGAATCCGTCGCTCGTTTCGGTAAACGCCTGCAACCGCTGCTTGGCAGCCTCCGGCGTGTTCTCATCCAGTAACAGCGTCACATAGCCTGGATGGACGCCGCGCCCACTCGCCCACGCATCTGATGAAGCTGCGAAAGTCCAAATCGCTGCGGAGATTGAATCGCCATCAGAGTCGCGTTGGGTACGTCAATGCCGACCTCGACCACGCTGGTGGCAACCAGGACTTGGGTGTGACCGCGCTCGAAGGACAACATCGCTGCCTCCTTTTCCTCGGTCGACTGCCGGCCGTGGATCAGATCGATGCGAAACTCCTCCAAGATCCCGTTGGCCAGCGCCTCGTAAGCCTGTTCAGCGCCGGAGACGGCTCCGTCGTGGTCGACGCGCGGTGTAATGACGAAGCCCTGGCGACCCTCTCGAATCTTGCGACAGAAGAACTCCCACCACTTGGCATGTTGCTCGGGTTCCGCCATGTACGTGTGAACGGCCAAGTCGCCACGGTGTTCACGTTGCAACACGGAGATATCCAGGTCGCCAAACAATGTCAGCGCCATCGTCCGCGGAATGGGTGTGGCGGTCATCACGAGATAATGCGGATCGAGCCCGGTTTGCCGCAACCGCGCACGCTGCCGCACGCCGAATTTGTGTTGCTCGTCGATCACGACCAGTCCCAACTTTTGAAATTGCAATTCGCCGTAGATCACCGCCGAAGTTCCCACCAGAATGTCGACTTCGCCTGCGACGATCTTTTCCTGCAACTGTCGCTTTTCCGCCGCCGACAGCGCGCCGCTACACAGTTCGATGCGGACGCGACTTGCCCGCAGCCAATGTTTCAAATTGCGGAAGTGTTGGTGCGCCAGAATCTCGGTCGGCGTCATGAGCACGGCGCTGTAACCGTGCGCCACGGCCAAGAGCATGGCAAAGGTCGCCACGACGGTTTTTCCCGATCCGACATCGCCGTGCAATAAGCGGTTCATCGGCACCGGTTGGGCCATATCCGCGGCGATTTCGTCGATCGCCGTCTGCTGTGATTCAGTGAGCTCGAATGGAAACCGCCGAACAATGCGCGCTCGCAACCGTTCACCCAGCGGCAGCGACGCCGAGTGCTGGCCGCTTCGCACGTGCGCCCGCCGCATAGCCAAAGCCAATTGCAGCACCAACAGTTCTTGATAAACAAGACGCCGTCGGGCACGATCCAAATATTCTTGCGTCTCCGGGAAATGAATGTTGTGGACGGCGCCGGCAATCGACACGAGGTCATGGTCGCGCAAGTACCCCGACGGAAAAACCTCGACCAGTGTGTCGGCGTGTTCTTCAACGACCGTGCGAAGTATCCGCCGCATCTCTTCCTGATTGAGTCCCTCGGTCAGCGGATACACCGGTAGGATTTGTCCGCGTTCAGGCTGTTGGTCGGCGGCCAGCCAACTGATTTTGGGATGGATCATTTCCCAGCGAGTCGTTTGCCGTCGCGGTTTTCCTCGCAAGAGTATCCGCTGCCCGATCTGCAGTCGGTCTTTGAGAAACGGTTGATTGAACCAGATGGCGCGAATGAACTGAATGCCTTGTCGGAGCAGCAGGTACAACACGACCTTGCCGCGGCCGCTGACCGCTTGTTCAAACTCGATCACTTCACCGACGATGCTGGCTGGCCGATCTTCTTGTAGCTGGTCGATAGTGCAAAGGTTTGAATAATCCTGATAGCGCCGCGGAAAAAGAAAGAGCAAATCGGCGACCGTCTTGACGCCCAATTTCGCCAGTTTCTCGGCGCGCTGGGGTCCGACACCTTTGGCGAACTGCACCGGCTGAGTGAGATCGTGAATGGCGTCGCGCGTCGGTCGCATTGTAGTATCGCTCTGCGCCAATACCGGACTGAATTCAAGTCGATTTACGTTCCATTGTATCCGATGGATTCTGCGGCGGCGGCATCGATCCGAAAACGGGTCGCCCCGGGGACAGCCCAAACGCCCGGCTTGAGCAAATTGTTTCATGGAGGAATAAAGACTTCAGCGCCACGCATGCATCAACTTGTCAGAACTCGATGGTAAATCCTAGGACGCTCTGGATCAGGGACCCGCCCTAGACGACCAGTTCATGGATCGCTTCATCCAAGAGCCGATCTTCATTGGTGCCAATGGATTCGCGGTACAATCTCAGTTGGCCGACTGTCTCGACTTTTCTCAGTTTGCGAAGCGGTTTTGCGTCACGCTGGATTTTCCGGAACGTCTGCCCTGGTTTCGTCGTTCCAAGTGCCCTGATCGAGTAACAGTTCACGAGCCGGGGTCTGGCTCATTTTCGGCCCAATTATTGGTACTAGAATGTCGCATGAGCCGCCGAAAATGTGCCTGACCCCCTAAAAACGTGGGTAACGCATTGGCAACCCGTGAACGCTTACCCTGATCGAAGAACATTCCGTGGGTCCAAAATGAAAACATATGCAATTACACACCGTCAGTTGGTCTCGGATCGCATCTGGGTCGGTTTGAGTTTCCTTTTTTTGGGCAGCTTCCTCGGCTTATGGCTTTCGACTGTGCTGCCAGCGACTGTTCTTAGCCATAGAATCGACCTTGAAAATTCCTTGCTCATGGGGGTCCTTTTGCCGGCGTCCATGATCATTGTTAGTTTCCGCCGTCGAACGCAATGGGTGCTCCTTGATCTAACTCCACGCGAAGTTGAGGCAATCATCGGACACTCACTGGTGGATCCCTGGAGTACCAGAAAAAGCAATCCTGTTGTTGTTAGGATTGTTGCTATTTTGGGCATCGTGTTTCTGTCAGTGTTTGGGTTTATTGAGGCAATGAGAACATCGATAACTTGGTATACCTGGTGGAATTGGGTTGCCCTTGTTACATGTCTTTACTTCATGGGATTTGCCGCTGTTGCTGGCCACTTTCCGGGCATGGGCAAGCCGTCAACCTAAGGATCGCACGCAAAATAACTTCCGGGTTTTGTCGACCCTCTCCTTAAGCCTCTCCCGTAAGGGCGAGGATTTACGGCGAAGTTATTTTGCGTCCGATCCTAACTGGCCAAGGAAAACCGGGACGCGGGGCGCAAGCTGGAATAGGAATGATGGCTTCTCCTGCCTACCGCCTGTTTACACGAGTGTGCTCCTGGGCGAGCAGCCAGCCTCCAAAACTGGTGGACCGCGACCAACCTATCGGTCGGTGCCCGGACAACACCGCGTCGCGAGTTACCGTGAGGATTGCGTCCCCATGTGTTCGGCTAATCGCTTGAGGTATTCATCCAAGGTCAATTGGTGGGCGATCGCAAGTGCTTCCAGGGTCGACTTCGAAGCCGCTTGCTCGCCATGTTCCACCCGCCGTAGGTGCCGCTCCGTCAAACCGGAAATGTCCGACTGCTTCAGGCCATGCTCCTCACGGCGAGCCCGGATCGCCTCGCCATAAAGCTGGTTGAACTTCTCGGACTTTTGCTTTGCAGCTAGCGCCGCGGCCGGGTCGACGACCTGCAGGAGCTGCTCCCAGCCCATATGCACATTGGCATGCGGCCAAAACAGAAATCGCCCGTCTTCGTCGATCTCGAATGCCTCGATTTGCTCTCGGTTCGTTCCAATGAACTCAGTGAGATCCTTCAGCGGTACGGCGAGGCGATCGAACGACGGCGAAAGGAGAACCAGATTCTCGTTTTCTACCCAGGCATCGACAATCGGCTGTGGACCGTCCGCTTGCGCCATGCCACTGAAGAGTCGGTAGATGAGCGCCACAATCAACTCGGGCTCCCGCTCCGTTGCGACGTGCAAACGGCGTGGATTGCGGATGTCGAGTTGTAGCAAGCGATTCGCCATGGCTTCGACAGGCAGGCTCTCCAAAAACAGAAGCTGCCTCCATTGGCCGCCAGCCTTCAGCGCTTTCAGTGTTTTCAACGCCTTCTTCGCTCCGTCTTTCGGCAGATCGGCGAGCCGGGAGACATAAACGGTGCTCGCGGCTTTCGCCTTGGGAAGACTTACCTCGTCCAGACTCGCGATCTCGCTCAGTTCGATCCGGTCCCGGTAGGCGGCAGGCAACATCTTCAGCGACGTGCGGCAGAGCCGCCCGTAAAGGGCATTGGTCGCGACGACGCGAAAATTCCCCGCTCCGCTGCCGCGTGTCATCTTTCTAGCTGCTTGTGTTGCCATGTTGATTCTCAATTCCCTTGGACCTGCTCCCACGGCACAAGCAGTTCCGCGCGGTGCTCCTCCGCCAGGGGGGTCAGGTTATTCAGCACTTTGCTGGACACCTTTTTCCTTCGCCCAGTCCACCTCAATCATCTCCGCAGGCTCCAGCAAGAAGTGCACTTTGACTTCCCACTCACCGGCGCGTTTGGCGTGAAAAAGGGGAGGCTCATGATCGTTCGACCAGAACCAGAGCTTCAGACCCTCGATCTGGAATGCTTCGACGGTCGCCATTTCATCTTACGTTGCTGCCGGACAGTTTTCAAGAGTTGATCAAGTAGATATGTCCGGTAGCCCTGCAATGGTAATGCAATTTGCCGGGGATTTCAGGCAGTTGCATCGATTCTCAAGCAATCCAACTTATGCTCAAGCTCGCCTCGATGATTGCTTCCCAGGCACTCCCGTGAGTACCGCCTCATGGTTTGTGCGGCACTGAATGTTGGTGTGACCCCGGGGCCCAGCGCCCACCGGGGCCCAGCGCCCAGGGCCCAGCGCCGATCGAATTGTTTGCAGTCGACTTCACCACAAACTGCCCGCGATCAACTTTCTTGAGAGGCTATTGACCGGAACGGCTTTGGCTGCGTCGGTCAAGTCGACCTCGCACAGTTCGCGGTCTGTTGTCATGCTGGAGGCTGGACAACCACGAGCGAATTCGCGATCAGCACCCACTTCAGAGGTGTGCCCTCTCAGAACGTCAGGACATCGCGGAGACTCGGCCATCCGGTGGTGAGCCCTGGCGCATTTCCTGCACCAAGGTCAAAAACAATTCGACGTACGCTACGGAGAACGCTTTCGGCGCAACATCCCGATCCAGGCAAGCCCCACACCAAGAGCAAAGAAACTGGACGGCTCTGGGACGACCGAAACGTTTACGGAGCCGGTTTGATTGATGGTAAAGAACAAGTTGTTGTTGCTGACCGACGTCTGCGTGTACCCAAGCTGTTGAAATGCCGGAGTGCCAGTAAAGTCGTTGATGAATAGCCAGAAATCATCGGTCGAAGGGTTGAAATTGATGACGTCCGTGCCGTTGGCAATGCCACCGACCCTCAACGTCCCCGGCGGAAACGATCCATCTGCGTTCGGATCGTAAGTAAATGAAATAGGTGATCCCAAGACAATGTTTAGACTGAGCAACGTAATTCCGGCCGTAGAGTTCGACACTGCTACCCCTGGGTCCAGTGTTACCCTGAAGCTGCCTACAACTGGATCTACGGGCGGCGGATCGCCGCCGGATCCGACTTGAAAGCTGTTGGCACTGAAGGAGACGTTGAAGGTCGTCAAGTCAGCTTTTGCAGGAATTGCTAACATCCAAAACACCATCAAGCCCACCAAAGAAAAACTCAGTTTTTTCACTGGGAATTGTCGCATCGGATTGAACGCGGACACGAGTCGAAGTGCATGGCGAGATTTTACAAACGTGAACATGTAGGGACTCCCCGATCGATGAGTTGAAATCAGATTAGTCTGGAGCTCGGGCGGCCCAAACCTTCCATGTCGCCCAACTTAACCATTTGCCAGTTGGCCGTAAAGCGGCCAGTTCGAAATTCCAGCCCATCCTGTAAGCGCGAAAAGGGGACGCAGCTCTTTTTAGCGGGATCTGTATATCAGGATCGCACTAGCTGCGACTATGATTACCATTCCTGCAATCATCGAGACCACGTTTTCCGCGAAACGCTTTCATTTATGCAATGCTGGACAATGCGGAGAGCCCGTGTTGATGATGCGGCCCTGGGACTTGATCCGCCATGGACCCACCCGTGGCCGCGTGAACTCGGATTGGTCTGGCTCAATACCTGGCGGCGCTGGTGGCGCGGGTAATCTCTTCGCGGATCTTTTCGAGTGCGGGTTTGATGCCGGTGAATAGCTCGAATTGCTGCGCGGCCTGGCGGGCAAACATGTCGACTCCCGTCACGGTGTCGCAGCCGACTTGTCGAGCATATTTGACGAATAACGTTTGCTCCGGGTTGTATACGACGTCGAACACGTAGACGTTACGGCGAAACCACAGTGCTTCGAACGGAGATTCGTTCAAATTTGGGTGCATTCCGACCGAGGTCGCGTTGATCAAGATCTCGTGCTCGTGATTTTGTCGAACCGGCCAGTCGATGTATTTGACACCCAGGGTCGTCGCCAAGGCCTCCCCCTTGCGGAAATCGCGAGCGCAGACAGTGACCAGCGCTCCCTCCCGCTTCAACCCGTAAGTCACGGCCTTGGCGGTGCCTCCCGCGCCCAGGATGAGTACTCGGTAGCCCTTGAAATACTTCTGCTCGTCGACCATCGGCACGATCTGCTGGAGACTTGCCAAGGCTGCATCGCAATCGGTGTTGTAACCAAAGACCTTGCCGTCACGGAAAACGATGGTGTTGGCCGCACGAATGCCCATCACGTCGTCATCCAACGCCGTGAGATGTCTGAGAATTCGCTCCTTATGTGGGATCGTGACGCTCAAAGCGATCGTGCCCAATTCTTGACAGCGTTCGATGAACGCCGCAAGCGTCTCTGACGGGACGCGAAACGGCAAATAGATCATCGGCAAACCATAGTGTCGAATCAAGGCGTTGTGGATACGCGGACTCAAGCTGTGCGCCACTGGATCGGCCACCACGCCGAGCACTTGCGTTTCGGGCTTGATTTCGTCGTAAGCGAAATCGTCGCGCATCTGCGTGAAGCTCAGTTGGCCTGGAGCGAATTGCCGGTCCTGGTGGAAGGTGGCGTAGGTCAGCGGCGAGCCGAATTTGCCGCATAGGACGCGCGACGGGAGCCCGATCTCACCCATACAAAAAGCCACCGTGGGAACCGAACTGGCGCGGCACAGCTTCAATACCCGGATGTTGTCGTTGGGATGATTGGCCATCGTCGAGATCTTGATGATGTCCGGGTCGAGCTTGGTAATCTTGTGGTGAATCTCCTCGATATTCGACGGCGTTTCGCGAAAGTTGTGGTAGCTAATGATTCGCTTCGTCTTGCCGTAACGCGGAATCGATTCGGCGACATCACACTCCAGATCGACGAAATCGACGCCGTCGGCAATCGCGGTTCGCAGCAGCACCTGACGATCTCGCTCGCTGTGTTCCCATTTGCCTCCCTCGTTGGCCCGACGACACGTGGCGATGACCTGGCAGGGTCGGTTCTCCAACAACCGCTTGAGATTGACGCTTTGCCGAATGTAATCCAGCCGCAATTCCACCAGTTGCACGCCCTGTTCGGCTAGGTGCTTGTGTTCGGCTTTCATCATGCGATGCCGACCGCGACCGATGCTGACACAAATCATCGAGCCATTCTCAATGAAGGATGAATTCGCCAACGACGGTTGCCGCTGGGACAGCTAGTTTTGATGGGAGAAAATCGGCGATCGGTTTGCCCACGTGCGGCGCGTTAACCGTCAGGTTCCCGCGTTTGTAGGCTCGTCTAATCATATGATAGTTGTCGCCGATCACAATTGGCAATCGCACGCAATTCGCGATTTTCGACTGAGAAATCCCGTTTCTCAAGTGCGCTTGAACCGCCGGTCCAACTCTTCGCGCGAAAAGACTAACGCGGTCGGCCGCCCGTGCGGACAGTGGTGCGCGTCTTGACAAAGCCGCCGGTGTTCAAGCAGCGCATCGATCTCGGCACGGATAAGCGGTCGCCGGCCTTGACCGCCGCCTTGCAAGAAATCATGTGAAGCAATTCATCCAAAACGTCGCGCCGATCGATTTTCGCCGAGCGTGTCGTCAAACGTTCGATCACCGCCCGCAACATTTCCGCCGGATTGTGATTGGCCAGCATCGCCGGATACGACTCGATCAAAACGGTGTTGCCGCCGAACGGTTGGACTTCGATTCCTATCTGACGGAGCACCTCGAACGAGTCGTTGACGATCGCCACCTCGGTTGGCGACAGCGTGACCGGCTCCGGGACCAGCAACTTTTGCGTTTCCAGCCGACCGCCGAGCACTTTTTCGCGAAGCTGTTCGTAAATAATTCGCTCGTGCAGCGCGTGTTGGTCGATGACAATCACCCCTTCCTCGCTTTCGGTGATCAAGTAGCGATTGTGCACTTGCAGGGCGCGGGAGGCCGGTGAGCTAGTTTCTAGCGTGGCCGAGGGCGTCGGTGGTGAAAACGGCGAAGCGGCAAACTCGGATCGCCGATCCAGAGGGGATGAATCGGGAAAAGGTTGGAAGGGCCCGGCCGGCCCGCCCCAAGAACTCGGCGAACGAGGACTCGACGTCCAATCGAGCCGAGCCGTGTCGGTCGGCATGGAAAAGTGTTGTTGGCGCGGCCGCGGCCACCGGCGTCGATGACGCTTGTCCCACGGCGGCTACGTCACTCGGCGTGGACTCCGTCATCGCTGAACGCTGTGGCTGCGTCAGAGCCGTCCGCGCGGTCAAATCCGTCGTCAAGAATTTGTTGCGAATGCTTCCCAGCACCAGGCTGTACAGTCGTCCGCCGTCGACAAAGCGGACTTCGAGTTTGGCCGGGTGCACGTTCACGTCGACGGTCTCCGGTGGCATCTGAATGGTCAAAAACGCAATGGGGAATCGGCCGACCAACAACAGGCCGCGATACGCTTCGCCGAGCGCGTGTTGCAAAGACCGCTCGCGGATGTACCGACCGTTGAGAAACAGGAACTGCAGCCGGTTGTGCGAACGGGATTGCGCCGGGTCAACCACATAACCAGCGAGTTCCACCGCGCCGTCGCGGCCGCCGATGGGAATCAATGCCTGTCGGATTTCATCTCCGAACAATTGCCCGATACGCGCAGCCAGCGGCTGGCCTCCGGGCAGGTCGTGGATCAGGCGATCGTTGTGTTGCAGACTGAAATGCACGTTTGGTTGCGCCAAGGCGACTCGCGTGAACGCTTCGGTGACGTGTCCCAGTTCGGTTTGGCTGGTGCGGAGGAATTTTTGTCGCACCGGCGTATTGAAAAACAAATCGCGAACTTCGAGCACGGTGCCGCGAGGACAGCCGCAGGGCATCGGAGATTCGGCGCTGCCACCTTGAACCAACAACTCGTGCCCGGCGTCGCCGTCGGCTGGTTTGCTACGAATCGTCAACTGGCTGATTTCGGCAATCGACGCCAGCGCCTCGCCGCGAAAACCCAAAGTGGTCACGCGGAACAAGTCGTCGGCGTCGGCGATCTTGCTGGTGGCGTGCGGCGCGACGGCCAATGGAAGTTCATCCAGGGACATGCCGCAGCCATCATCGGCCACCCGGATCAACTCCAGGCCGCCGTCGACAATTGTCACTTCAACCCGCCGTGCACCGGCATCGACCGCGTTTTCTAACAGTTCCTTGACCACACTGGCCGGTCGCTCGATGACCTCGCCGGCAGCAATCTTGTTCACGACGCTCGCCGGCAAGCGCTGAATGCGGCCCAGCTGAATGGCTGTGTTCATCTCGTTAACTCAATTCGTATTCGTTCAACTTGCGGTACAGATTCCGTTGACTGATGCCCAAGATATTGGCGGTCTCCTCACGATTGCCGCCGGCCAGACGCAAGGTTTGTTCGATCGCCCAACGTTCGATCTCCTTGAGCGACTTGCCGACCAGCAGCGAATCCGATTCGACGTCGACCGCCTCCGACGGCCCGTCAGGGGAGGCCTCCAATAGGTCCGGCGACAAATCGTCCATATCCAAGATGCCGTCGATGTCCATCACGACCAGACTCTCCACGACGTTTTTCAATTGGCGGATGTTGCCCGGCCATTTGAAACTGAGCAACCAGGAGCGAAGCTGTTTGGAAAATGTCTTGCTACTCTTACTGTGGGCCTTATTCGCCTGTTTGCGAAACGTATCGGCCAACGGCAAAATGTCGTCACGCCGATCGCACAGTGGGTCCAAGTGAACTGTAACGATTTTCAAGCGGAAATACAAATCGCTGCGGAAGTCGCCCGGCGGCGATCTCGGCTTCAAGGTCTTTGTTGGTCGCGGCGATGACTCGAACGTTCACGTCGATCGGTTTGTTGTCGCCGACCCGGGTGATTTTTCGTTCTTCCAGCACCCGCAGAAACTTGATCTGCGTCGCCAGCGGCATGTCACCCACTTCGTCCAGGAACAACGTGCCACCGTCGGCATATTCGAACTTGCCCAACCGGTCGGAAATCGCGTCGGTGAAGGCTCCCTTGACATGTCCAAACAGCTCGCTCTCGACCAGGTGCTCGGCGACGGCGCCGGTGTTAATAGCCACGAAGGGTTTTTTGCGGCGGGGGCTGTTTTGATGGATCGCCTGGGCCACCACGTCCTTGCCAGTTCCCGTTTCGCCGGTGAGCAGCACACCCGCATCGGTGGGTGCGATGCGCCGCAAGCGATCGACGACCGACTCCATGCTCTTGCTGGCAAAAACAAGATTCTCAAAACCGAATCGTTCGTCCAGACGGCCTTGCAATTCGCGATTTTGCTGTTTTAGCCGAATCGATTCGATCGCTTTGTGAGCGACCGCTTGCAACGTCTTGGGGGAGATCGGCTTTTCGAGAAAGTTGAACGCGCCTTCCCGCATGGCTTCAACCGCCTTGGGAATGGATGCGTGTCCAGTCACCAAGATCACTTCGCAGTCCGGCAACGATGCCTTGGCCTCGCGGAGAAGTTGCATCCCGTCGACGTCGTTCATCACTAAATCGGTGACGACGATGTTGTAGTCGTTTTTGGCGATAAGTTGCTGCGCATCGGGTCCGCTATGGGAGATTTCGCACTCGTAACCGATGCGACCCAAGCTTTCCGCCATCGCCTCAGCGTGATCGACGTCGTTGTCGACCAACAGCGTGCGGACCATCGTCATCGTCGACTTCTTTTCTTCATCCATGAGCCGAATCATAGCGAATTCGGGCGAAACCGTGTAGCGGCTTAGACTATGACGTCGGTTGTTCGGTCGACATGGTTTGAGTCATTTCCGCCTTGCAGACGTTGACCATCGCGTCGTCGCCTTCCCAGGCGTGTACCAGATTTCGGCCAAGCTCCTTCGAGCGATAAAGCGCTTTGTCGGCCCGCCCGACCAGCGTTTCTTGCGAGTCGTCCCGGCGGACGACCGCCAAACCCAAACTAATGGTGACCGACGTCGCGGAAGAACTGTCGTCAAACTCGAAATTCGTACGTTCGATCGTGCTGCGAATCCGTGCGGCGGATTGACGGCACTCGGTTTCCGCCACGCCCTTGAGAATGATGGCAAACTCGTCGCCTCCAATCCGGGCTACGACGTCCTCACCACGGACGCACATGCGCAGAATCTCGCCGATCTTTTCCACCACGCGATCGCCGGCGTTGTGCCCATAGGTGTCGTTGATGCGCTTGAAATGGTCGACGTCCGCCAAGATGAGTCCAAACGGCTCGTTCTTGGATTTGAACGACGAAAAGAAATACGCGAGCGCTTCGTCGTAGGCCCGACGGTTCGCCAGTCCCGACAAATTGTCGATGCGGGCCTCGCGGCGCGTATGGTCCAATTCCTGCGCTCGTTGCTGAAGTTGATACTGGGTGATCACCAGGTCGTTCTCCAAACGACGGTTCGAATCGACCATCGCTTGGATTTGACTGACCAGATGTTCCTGAATCGAGTTGACGTCGTCGATACTGCGGATTTCGTCGACCGACGACCGCACCGACTTCAATTGGTCGTTATGCGAATCGACGTTGGCATTAAGCTGTTCGGCGCTTTGCAAGATTTGCAGCAGGCATTGCAGCGTGCGGGCCTTCTCTTGCTTGAGCCGTTTGGGGGCCATGTACAAGGCGTAACCGCCACCGAGCACGATGCCGCAAATTAACCCGACCAGGACTGCGCCGACCGACCACATGATGGCCGTGGGCGACAGTTGCATGGATTGAGCAATCAGAGGTGAGACAAACACGGAAGCAACGTCAATACGCGGAATTGTGATGGGTCACGTAGCGGATTTGATTAGAAAAACGTACGATTTGGCCAACGTCAGGGTTGATCGAAATTGCCAAAATGCCCGAAAAAAATGCGGATCTTCTCCGTCGCAGTTTGCCGCCGGCGTCGATCATAACGATTAGCTCGTCTCCATCGATTGATTCTATGCTGCGGCGATGCCGGCGGGTCATTCGATTCGAGAAATCAGTTGAAAAAACGGCAGATTCGTGCGGCTCTCTGGGGGGAGCTACTTTATCGAGGCGAGTTTTCGGGGTTGCTTCAATGATCGGCAATTGCCAAGATCAAAGGCACATTGATCCACGGAAAAAATACGAGGGAAACGTGCTCATCAATACCGAACAATTGCTCGATGAAATCCGTCGACTGGCCCCCTGGCACATGGACATCCAACTGACCGAGGACCTCTCGACCGGCATGGCATTTGGCGCGACGTCCTTGGAACGCGAACAGAATCAAGGCGTATCGCTGATTTCGCCGCGCGAATCATTCAGCCGATACGTCGCCAAAGTCTTCGGCGGGTCGCTGAACGGCAAGTCATTTTTGGACTGCGCCTGTAACGCCGGAGCCTACTGTTTTTTGCGCGTGAATTCGGCGCCGACCGGTGCTTTGGATTCGACGTGCGGCAACATTGGATCGACCAAGCAAAGTTCGTCCTGGCCCACCGCCAAATAGCCCCAGTCGATGACATCGAATTCCAGCAACTCGATTTACTGGACCTGCATCGGCTAAACCTGCAACCGTTTGATTTCGTGTTGTTCAAGGGTATCTTTTATCACCTACCGGATCCGATCAACTCGCTCAAGCTCGTAGCCGACTTGTGCAAAGAGGTCCTGTGGTTCAATTCTGCGACTTATGACGATGACGACGGCAACAATTTGTATTGTACGTTTGAGAGCCCTGATCCGGTGATGTCGGGAGTGCACTTGCTGTCGTGGCTGCCGAGCGGTCCGGCGGTGATTGGCAAAATCCTATTCTGGGCGGGCTTTCGCGATATTCGAATGACGATGTATAAGAAAACGGCGCCACACGATCCCCGCCGCGGGCGGATCGAAGTGTTTGCCGCACGCACGCCCGGATTCCTGGACGGGTTGCAAAACGCCACGGTGCTTCATCCAGAAAAAGCTCTTAGTCGCGGCAAGGCATCCAAGAATTGAACGATAACTGGCGAAGATGATTCTTCGCGGTTGACGCGCCCCATGGTCCACGAACCAGACAATCGACGCGAGTTCTTTCGGCTGAGATACCCGCACGACGACGTCCCCTGGGTCGCCTTCGACGACAACCAGCGCTATCCGATGATCGAGTTGTCGATTCGCGGTATCCGACTTCTGTCCAGCCGTCGATTCTCGCACCGCCAACGAGTCGCAGGCACCATCTTTCTGGAAGGCGGGCAGACCATCGAATTCTCAGGCGTGGCCACGCGACGCAACTGGGAAGAAATCGTCATTGTCGACGTGGACGGCATTACTCAAGCCCACGTCAACCGAGAACAGTTACGGTTGATGAAGAAATATGCGATCTGAGGCGGGTTTGCTGGCAGGTGCCGACGCCTTCGCAACTTCTCGTCCCGCGGCTCATTTTTGCGTGCGGGTTTCGTCGGCAAACCCCGATCGGTAAAGCCAATCCCGACACAAATCGGGCCATCGGTTGGTGCCGGGAATCGAGGCCGCCAATCCGACTCCATGCGGCCCGTCGGGAAAGATATGTAACTCGGCTTTGACCCCGGCGGCCGTCAGCGCTGAAAAAAAGTGAATGCTGTTTTCGACGTTGACGACTTTGTCTTCTTGCGTGTGAAACAAGAAGACTGGCGGAGTCTGATCGGTCACCTGCTTTTCGTTCGACAAAGATCGGACCAGGTCGGGATCGGGGTGCTCTCCCAACAAGTTCACCTGGCTGCCGTGATGTGTGAACGGTTCGTCAAAGGCAATCACCGGATAGCACAGTATTCCGAAATCGGGGCGGCAACTCTCTCGATCGATTGGATCCTCTGCACCGTTTTGACCGCTGTCAAAATGCGTCAAAACGGTCGAAGCCAAATGTCCGCCGGCGGAGAACCCGAGGATGCCGATGCGATGCGGATCGATGTTCCATTCGGACGCTCGATGACGCACCAGCCGCATCGTTCGCTGAGCATCGAGCAACGGATTCGGGTAGCCATAGCCCCGGCCGTGATGCCGATACGAACAGATGATGCCGGCCATTCCCATCCGGTTGGCCCACTGGGCAATCTGCTTTCCTTCATGGTCCATTGCCAAGTTTTGATAACCGCCGCCCGGACAGATCACCATCGCCGCGACCGGTTTCGCCGACGCAGCCGGCCAATAGACAATCGCAGTCGGAACGTCCTTGTCCTCTTTGCCCAGCGCGTTAGGCGCATCGGCTTCCCACAACCGAACGGTCTTTGGCTCGTCCGCGTTGAGGTCGCCAAAATATAGACCCAAACCAAACCAACCGAGTAGTACCAGTGACGCTAATCGCATGACTTTGCTCCTCCAGGTAACCTTGTGCATCGCTGTGCTGTGACGACAATCTCGACCGGGGCCGGCTATTTGACTCGTTGGCCGGGAATGGCGCCTTGATCGACGCCGATTAGGAAAACGTCCGAGCCACCGGGGCCCGCCGCGCAAACCATCCCTTCGCTCAACCCAAATTTCATTTGCCGTGGCTTGAGGTTGGCCACGACCATGACCAGCCGATTGACGAGCTGTTCTGGCGCGTACGCTTGTTTGATGCCGGCGAAAACGGTGCGGCGATGTTCGCCGCCCAGGCTCAAAGTCAGCTTCAACAGCTTATTCGCCTCGGGAACCTGTTCGGCCGCTACGACTCGAGCAATTCGCAGGTCGATTTTGGCGAATTCGTCGATGGTGATTTCCGGTGAAATCGGGTCCGCTTGAATCGCTCGGTCGTCATCGACCGTGGCCGTCGCGGCCGGCGAGTCGGCTGGATCGGCTTGTTTGGAATCCTCAATCATGGCGTTGACTTCCTCTAATGAAATGCGTTTCATCAAGTGCCTAAACGGGGCAATCGGCGTTCCCTGCAAGGGTTGTTTCGATTGATCCCAGTGCTGAAGTTCGTCGTTGAGCAGTTCGCCCGCTTGTTCGGCCAGGCGCGGAAGAACAGGGGTGAGATAGATCGCGATCTGGCGAAACAGGTTCAAAGCGATCGTACAAGCGTCCTGCAACGACGCCGCCTTGGCAGGATCTTTTTTCAAGTTCCACGGCGCCGCCTGTTCGATGAATGCGTTGGCGCGGTAAGCGATTTCCATGATCGTTCGCGTGGCCCGATTGTAATCGCAGGCTTCGTAGGCTGCTGCGATTTCGTCTCCTGCGGCGGCGGCTGAGGCAAACAATCCTCCATCGTCCGGATACGTTGCTGAGAGGCCGCTGGTGGCAACGAATTTTGCACTTCGTGACGCCAGATTGACCACGTTGTTGACCAGGTCCGCATTGACTTTGTTGACGAACTCCTCAATGTTCAGATCGAGGTCTTCCAAACGCGGTCCCAGCTTCGAGGCATAGTAGTATCGCAAGCACGCCGGATCGAGATGCCGCAAATACGTTTCGGCGCGGACAAAGGTTCCCGTGCTCTTGGACATCTTGGCGCCGTTGACGGTCAAGAAACCATGAATGTGAACCTTGGTCGGTAGATTGAAGCCGCCCACCTTCAACATCCCCGGCCAAAACAGCGTGTGAAAATAGATGATGTCCTTACCGAGAAACTGATGCAGTTCGGTCTGGGGATCGCGCCACCAGCGGTCGAAATCCTCCCTCGTCTTCTGGCACCATTGCTTGGTCGAGCCGATATAGCCGATCGGCGCATCGAACCAAACGTACCAATAATTGCCCGGCGCATCGGGAATCTCAAATCCAAAGTACGGGGCGGGTCGTGAAATATCCCAATCGCGAAGCCGTTTTCGGCCTTCTTTCGATTCCGGGTCGCCCAAAAAATGGCCCTTCAGGTAGTTCGCAACTTCGTCCTGTAAATGCTCCCCCGATTGTGTCCAGGTTTCGAGGAAATCGTGCAGCTTTTCCAATTCGATGAACAGGTGGGGCGCCGAACGAATCTCCGGCTTGGCTCCCGAAAGCGTGCTGACGGGGTCGATCAAGTCGGTGGGGCTATAGGTGCAACCGCAATTCGAACAATTGTCCCCAGGCTGATTCGGGGCTCGGCAATTAGGACATGTCCCGCGCACGAACCGATCGGCCAGAAACGTTTTGGCTTCCGGATCGTAAAGCTGGTGTACATGCTTATCGACCACCAGCCCGGCAGCTCGAATTTTCGACCAGATTTCCTGGCAGATGGCCCGGTTCTCAGCACTATGGGTGCTGCCGTAATTGTCAAACCGAATCTGGAAACCCGCAAAATCTCTTTCGTGCTGTTGCTTCATATCCGCGATCAATTCTTCCTCGCTCCGGTTCTCTTTGCGGGCGCGAATCATGATCGCCGTGCCGTGCGTGTCGTCGGCGCAAATATAGATACAATGATGACCACGAAGCTGTTGAAACCGCACCCAAATGTCGGTTTGGATGTATTCGACGAGATGACCGAGGTGGATCGGACCGTTGGCGTATGGAAGGGCCGCGGTGACTAGGATCCTGCGATGATCCACGGGGCTGAATTCCTTTCAATGAGGTTGGCTGCGATTTCGATCGCGGATATTGGATTTAATCGACAGGGCTCAAGCGACTTTTCGAGCGAGCATTCGTTGGCCAAGGGAACCCTGATTCTAGGACAATTTCGACACGACAGAAGGGCAGGGGAGTGATCGACTCAAACTATCGACTGCTTGACGAAGACAAAATTGAAACGCCGGCGTTGATCGTGTTCCTGGATCACGTCCAAGCGAATTTGGATCACATGCTCGAAATCGCCGGTTCGCCCCATCGACTGCGGCCGCATTGCAAGACGCACAAGACGCGCCAGATCATTCGCCTGTGGCTTGAGCGCGGCGTGACCAAACACAAATGCGCCACGATCGCCGAAGCCGAAATGCTGGCCGACGCCGGTGCAAGCGATGTCTTCTTGGCTTATCAAGTCGTCGGTCCCAACGTCGATCGACTCGTACGACTTACAGACCGTTTTCCGCACGTTCGGTTCGCGGCCACCGTCGACCATCTGCATGCGTTGGAAGCATTGTCCAAACGAGCCGAACAATCCGGCCGCGAAATCGGCGTTTTCCTGGACCTCGATCCGGGTATGCACCGGACTGGAATCGCCCCTGGGTCCTCGGCGATGGAACTGTATGAAGCCATTTGCGCCACGCCGTTCATCCGCGCCGCCGGTCTCCACTGGTACGACGGCCACATCCGAGAAAGCGATCTCGGTCAGCGGCGCGGGCAATGCCTGGCGAGTTGGGATCGACTACTTGGTTTTCGAAATCAACTACTGCTTCAGGGCTTGCCTGTCGAAGCGGTCGTCGCCGCCGGAACGGGGACCTTTCCCATTTTGGCGGAAGTCGACGAACCTGGCTTGGAGCTTTCGCCGGGAACCACCGTCTACCACGATCAAGGCTACCGCGAATTGTATCCGGAAATGCCCTTCGTGCCTGCCTTGGCCATTCTGACTCGTGTGATCAGTTGCAATTGCCGCGGGTTTGTGACATTGGACGTTGGGCACAAGTCGTGCGCGGCCGATCAACCCGCCGGAAAGCGTTTGTACTTCCCGACGCTTCCCGATGCGGTCGAATTCCAACACACCGAAGAACACTTGGTCGTGAAGACCGACGCCGCACACGAACTCAAACTCGGCGATGCGTTGCTGGCCTTTCCGCGTCACGCCTGCCCCGCCAGCGTCGCGTTCGATTTTGCGCACGTCGTATCGAACGGGCGGTTGGTCGACCGCTGGACAATCGTCGCCCGCAACCGACGAATCACGGTTTGACAGCCCGTTGAAAAAGTAGCGGAACGGCGTGACCGTCCGGTTGCATTGGCATCCACACCGGGCATCACCGGGCATTACCGGGCGGCTTGCGCCACGCCGCTTCAATACACACTTGTGCACTCATTTTTCAACGGGCTGTAAGCCGCTTACAAGAGTCTACTGATAGTCGGCGGAATCTTCCGACACGATCGGTGTCAGTTCGACGTCGGCATACAAATCGCTCAACGACAATTCGCATTCGATTTCAGGGAGTAGAATTCCGACGTCGAGCCCTTGGTAGGATTCGCGAGCATACTCGCTTTCGTTGCGGCGATACGCGACGACTAAATGCGAGGATTGTTCCACTAACAAGTAGACTCGCAGCGACGCGAGAGACAGATACGCGTTACGTCTTCCGCCAGAACGACGGCGCAAACAGCACCAGGATGGCGAATACTTCCAACCGACCTAACATCATGAGCCATACGAAAATCATTTTGGTGCAGCCGCTGAACGGGCTGTAGTTCTGGCTGGCGCCCACCAGGCCCAGACCGGGCCCGATGTTGTTTAGCGTGGCGGCAACTGCGCTGGCCGAATCGATCATCTTGTGTCCCGCATTGGGTCCCCAAACGTTTTCGGACTCCAACCCAATCACCAGCAGACTGCTGGCGACAAACAGTATGCCGATCAGTGCAAAATAGACCAGGATATTACGCGGCAGATGTTCGTCTTCGATCGGTTTCCCGCCGACGCGCAGCGAACGAACGACTCGCGGATGGAATGCCCGCTCCAATTCCAGACGCAAGATCTTGAACAGCAGCACGACCCGGATCACTTTGACGCCACCGCCGGTGCTGCCGGCGCACCCGCCGATAAACATCAGCACCAGCATGATCGAACGGACAAAGTGTCCCCACTTGTCAAAGTCCGCCGTGCCGAATCCTGTGGTGGTTAGGATGCTGACGACTTGAAACAGCGAATAGCGCACCGCGGCGCCCACCGAATCGAATTTGCTAGTTCCGTTGGCCAAGCCCATCACGGCAATCAGCGCGGTGGCGACGAAAATGATACCGATGTAGGTCTGCCATTCCACGTCGCCGATGAGATTGCCAATTCGACGGGTCAACGCCAACAGCAACACGCCGAAATTACTGCCCGCCAGGATCATGAACGCGGTGATCGCGTATTCAATGGCGGGGGAATGGAATCTCCCCACGCTGGCGTTGTAGGAACTGAATCCACCTGTCGCCATCGTGCCGAATGCGTGGCAACTCGCATCGAACAAGTTCATTCCCAAGGCCATCAAAATCACGATTAACACCAGATTCAGCGCCACGTAGATCCCGGCGAACAGCCAAGCCGTATGCTGAATCCGCGCGGCCGTTCCCTCTTTGGTCGGCCCGGTGATCTCGGCCCGCATCATCGCCTTGCCCGCCGAACCTTGCCCCAAGAGCACGACAAACAATACAATGATCCCCAGCCCGCCGAGAAAATGAGTGCTGCTGCGCCAAAACAAGATGCAATGGGGCACCAAATTCGGATCCTCGACATCGGAGATCACGGTCGCTCCGGTCGTACTGAACCCGGACTGCGATTCGAACAAACAGTCCCAAATGTTCATGACCACCCAGCGGACGCGGTAGTTCAACGCCCGGTCCGCCGGTGCGGGTTGCGAGTCGTCGCCGGGCCCGATCAGCAAGCCGCTCCAGCGTGAATCGCGCTGCAATCGATGAAAAACCTCGACCGCGGTGGCGACCTGCGACTTTTGAATTAGATCCGCACTGCTAAGGCCCTTAGCGCCGCCAGTCAACGCCGCTCGCAATACGGCCAGTCCGTCGGGATCCAGCGAACCGTGGCGGGTCCAGCTATAAAAGAAATTCCATCGCTCCTCCGCCACCAATATGGTCGAATCCGTTGCAAAAACACGGATCGCCGGTCCCCGTCTCACGCCTGCAAAGCGATAGGGCAAAGCTCCCAGAATCGTCGCCAGAATCCAACTCAAGCCGACCACCGCCATCGCCTCCTTGCGAAACAACTTCGTCGGACCCCGCAGTTTGCCGCCCCACCAGAAAAGGATGGCAGCCACCGAAAAACTGATCAGCATGCTGACCAACAAGGCCACCAGCCCCTGTCGTTCCATGTCGGCGCTGGTCGCCGATACCAAAGTGTGTCGCCCGATCAGCGGCGACGCCCACGGCAAGCTAAATAACATGAAGCCGCCGATCAACAACGACACCGAGCCAAGCAGCCGCAACACAATGTTTAGATTCATGTCCCTCCAACCATTGGAACTTGCTCCAAGCCGTTTGGCGGTCCATCATAACATCGAACCCATCCGCTGCCGGCAGCGGTCGTTCTTCGTCCCAACGCGATCCACTGCAACCATGTCCAACGCCCCCCGTGTCCTTTCGCAAGACTTCTATCGCCGCGATGTGCGCGCGGTGGCGCGACGACTGTTGGGCAAGCGATTGGTGTCCGAAATCGACGGCCGGCGCACTTCCGGAATCATCGTCGAGACCGAAAGCTATCTCGCGCAGGGTGATTCGGCCTGTCACGGATCGAAAAAACAGACTCGCAAGAACGAAGTCATGTTCGGCCCGGCCGGATTCGCTTACGTCTATCCGATTCACGCCCGCTATTGTTTCAATGTTGTGACCGAATCCATCGGGAAGCCTTCAGCCGTGCTGATCCGCGCCGTGGAGCCTTTGGAGGGAATCGAAACGATGCAGCAACGCCGCTCGATCGATCGACGAACCGACTTGGCGCGAGGCCCCGCCCGATTGTGTGAAGCGTTGGCGGTCGGACCGACGCTCAACGGACACGACTTGACCGCCGGACGCTTCCTATGGATCGAAGACGCCACGGGCGACTCGCTCTGTGATTGCGAGGTCATTACCACGCGACGCATCGGCGTGACCTCGGCGAAAGAACTCCTGCTGCGGTTCGCTTTTCACCCTCATCCCTTCGTGAGCGGCCCTAAGAATTGGCGATAAGTTGCCGATCCGCTGGTCCGGTTGAATCTGTGACCGCCCCTTCAAAGCGTATCACCATCATCGTCAAATCATCTCGCGGCGCCGCCGGATCATGGAATTGACGAAGGTCGCCCAGACAGGCCGCGGCCATGCGCGTCGGTGACTGATGACGATGGTTCGCCGCGACACGTGTCAGGTTCTCGACGCCGTACAACTCGTCCTGGGCATTCCGCGCTTCGCTGACCCCGTCTGTGTATAACACGATCGAATCCCCAACGTCCAATTCCGCAACGCCAGTTTGATACTCGGCTTGAAGCGAAATTCCCACGGGCATCCCCGTCGAACCAAGTTCATTCAGTTCCCCGTTGCGCAATACGATCGGGCGGCAATGGCCCGCATTGCTGACTTCGACTCGTCCGTTGCGATTGGCGCGGCCGGCAACCAGCGTCACAAAATGCGTAGAGTCGGGTCGTTGGCTCATGTGTCGATTGACGGTCCGCACCAAGTCATCCACCGCGACCGGCTTGTCGAGCGTACGCCGCACCAACGCCGACAAATGAGCCATCAAGTACGCCGCGGCGACCCCCTTGCCCGATACATCTCCCACCAGGAAATAAAGCCATTCCTGTCCCACCGAATGAGCGATTAATTCGCAGTAGTCGCCACCAACGGGTCCGGCAGGTTGATATCGATAATGCGTTCTCCAACCGGCGTGAACCAGGTTTTGTGGCGGCAACAACGAGGCTTGTACCTGCCAAGCCATTTCGAGATCCCGCTCCAACGCGGCGCGCTTGCGCGGGTTCAAGTCGCACAAGCAATACTGCCGCAGCGGATTCTCATTCATTTCGTCGTCGTCCATGTAGCCGCCGCAAACCGTGCAACGGCCATACGCCTCGGTTCCCAACCGCTCCAACGCCCGATCGACCTCGACCAACAGCCGAGCCAAGTCGTCGGCACGCTCAACTTCCGCGATCGATTTCAACAACGCATCCCGTCGCTCGATCAGCTTGTCTTCAAGAGTTGGAGTCCTAAAGTAGTTCATGGATCATCTCCCATTCAAGAATTGAATAAGTCACTAAGGATCGCACGCAAAATAACTTCCCGATTTTGTTAACCCTCTCCTGACCTCTCCCGTGCGGGCGAGGAATTAATGTGAAGTTATTTTGCGTGCGATCCTAAGTTCCAGTTTTGCACTTTTGTCTGGTCAACCGACTAAGCCCCCTCACGCTGTGAGCCCGCCGATACATCGCCTTCAATAGGTTGACTTGTCCCGTGTGATAACCGTCGTGGATCGCCAGCCAGAATACGCGCTGCACCGAAGTCCAGCGTCCGTCGGGCCGTGGTTTACGATGGTCGAATCTTACTCGGGCCTGCGCGGATCGCTTCACATAGCCGCAAGTGTTCGTGCTCCAACAACGCCAGATACTCGACCCATCGCTCGCGGTTCGGCGGACTGTCCGTCTTGAACCAATTGCTGCCCGGGTAGGGGAACCCCCCCCGGCGGTCACCGCTGAGCCGCCTCCGCAACGCATACTTCCAGTAGGCGCAATGCACGACGATGTCGGCGATCGAGCGGCGGGCGTTT
Organism: uncultured Planctomycetaceae bacterium; assembly: GCA_963803365.1. Classification (GTDB taxonomy): domain Bacteria; phylum Planctomycetota; class Planctomycetia; order Pirellulales; family Pirellulaceae; genus JANMEB01. The sequence goes on along the minus strand of CAWDMH010000008.1, from coordinate 637,891 downwards.
GGCGGCCGCCAACCGGCCATCTCCGGAGTCACTCGCCGCAGAGCGGCTCGCAAACTCGTGGCGTTCCAGTTCGGCATGCGGTAGGCCTCCTCGACCATTTGTTCCAGTAATCGGCGGTCGTCCACCGCTGTCTTCGTCGCAACCATCGCGATCTCCAGTAATGATCAATACTGATTTAGACTGTTACATGTCTTGACTTTATCGATCCTGCGTGTAATAGTCAATAAGCGAATTGGGTGTTACACTTCGAAATCTCAAATTATTTTCTGTGAACTTGTGGAGGCGGCCCGGCCGAGAATGGGGTAACCAGCAAATGTTGTGGATCGATTTCGTCAACAGCGACGCCCGCGATCCCCTGGGTCGAGGGAGCGGTCAAGACCGCTTGGAGAACCCGGACTGGATGCTCCAGCTGGCCGATCGATGGCAACTGCGTCCGGTCCAGATTCGGTCGCACCAGGAGCGAGATCGCCTGCGTCGTCTGCGTCGAATACTGGCCGGAATCGTGCAATCGATCGTGCGCCGCGAATCGGTTTCACTTCGTGACGTCCAATCGCTCAACCAGTACTTGACGGCCCAGCCAGTGCGGCCGCAATTGGAGGAACGTGAGGGGACATTTCGCGTCGAGTTGGTTTCCGCCGCGACCGGTGTCGACGCCTGGCTTTTCGCCGTGGCCGACTCGTTCGCCCAGTTTTTGGCCAGCGAAGACCCGACACGATTGAAGATATGCGCCAACGCCGACTGCGGCTGGGTCTTTTACGACTCGACGCGCAGCCGGACGCGACGCTGGTGCGCCGCGAGTTGCGGCGATTTGATCAAGGTCCGCGAGTTCCGCCAGCGGCAAAAGCGTAGAAAGCGCACGTCGCGTTGATCTCGACCGCTAACCGCAACATTGCCGTTCGGGCAAACGCGGTCATGGACAAGCGGCACAGTTTTCCGATACGCTGGGAACAGGAACACCCATCAAAAGGCGCGAAATGTCGACGGATATTGCCACCCACAACAACACGCAGGGACGGCGGCAGCAGACTGCGAAACGGAACGGCCAGAATGTTGGCGCAGCCGATGATGTCGCCGCGCGGACAAATGATTTCGAATCGCTGTGGGATTACTTGGGCCTAAGCCGGGAATGGAGATCTTCCGGACAGTGGTCGGCCTACTTGCGCAAGCGAAAAAAACCAAGGTCGGCTGCCCAGTTGTTCGGCGCGGGCAAGTCACGGCCTGTTCTTTGGGGAGTCCGCTCGACGCTCGATCCGCAGCCAGCGATCGTACCCATTCGAACCGGCGCTGGCGTTTCACGCCGTCAATCCGGAGATGACAAGACGTCCCAACCGAAATGGAGTTGGCCTGAACTCAGTGGCCAGACGTCGGACTTGGCCATCGCCAACGCGCTGTCGACGGTGGATCTCGCACAGCACATCAAAACGATGATCACCGAGCTGAGCGACGCAGAGTGGTGGCAATTGCTGAACCGGTTGGTCCAGGCGAGTGATTGGGCGCGAAGCGCTGAGTTCACCTGTCCTTGGCTTTACCAACTGTTGCGGATCGAACTTCCGTTGACGTTGGGTCACCAATTTCCTGAGTTCATCGGCATCGTTCCAGATATGCAGGATACGGCCGCAGACTTTGAACGGGCGTTAGCTCGTTGGCTCGACGATTACGGATTGCCGCCATCGGGACAACTGCTCGATTTTCGCGGGTTGATCTTCGGTTGGCTTCGCTCGGCAATCTTGGCAAGGAGCTCGAGTTGGGGCTTGGGGAAGACTCATGGCGTCGGCTCGCCTTAGCAGTCCGACAGGCGATCCGATTAGCGTCCCCGGACGCAAATCAAATGTTCGTCGCGGCGTCGGTCGAATGTGGCTTCGCGCCACCTGCTCAAGTTGGCCCACAAACTGCCGCTCGATCGGACGACGCGAAAAATAGTCGCCATGGTCATGGGCAATTCTCCGGACGAATCGAAATCCGCTCAAGCGGTTTGCTGCGAAGCTGCCGAGGACGACGGACCGTGGATTCTGCAGAGTTGCTGGTCGCGGACCGCGGAAAAAATCGGCGTCTTGGCGGATGACGCGCGGATGGAATTCGAACTCTCCGCTCGCAAGCCGCTCGTCGCCGGACCGTTCTGGCCGACCGTTTTTGTCGACGCGCTGGAATTGGATCCAGTCGAACCGCGCGAAGTCAGTTGTTGGTACGCTGATCCGGACATTCAGCTTGTCGAGATGCAAATCAATTACGCCGCCGCCCTTGTCGTCGACCGAACGGTTATGCTCGGCGTACAAGATCGATTCGCTGTTGTGCTCGACGTACTGACGCTGCCCGCGCCGGTGCAGATTGGCTACCAGGTCGACTACGCACTGGCCGAGGGAATCGATTTCTTGGAGGAAGGAGAAACTCGCGAGGGATACCTGCGATCCGCAGGACGCATCCAGGCGCTCGTGTTGCCGCTCGCCTTGCCGGAATGGAAAGCCGAACGATCAACCCATTCGTTGTCGATCGAAACGGGTCGCGCGGACCGTCACGTCCTACGGTTGCGACAGGAACGTCACGGCCGCGGCATGGTCGCCGCCACATTCTTCGACCTCGATCCCAAGCGCAGCCTCAAGCCCCGCACCTGGCGTCAACTCACAGTCGCCAAGGATTTGATCATTCAGAATCCGGATTGCGCCGTCGCCTACCGCATCCGGATCGGCGACCAACAATGGCTGCTCTACCGCCGTGTCGACCCCCACCTTGGCTGCTATCGCGCCTTCGGCCAGCATTTTAACTGCGAGCTGTTTTTGGGCCGCATCCACCGCGACGATACGATCAAGGAACTAGTCAAAATCGATTCGCCACCCGTCGAGTAACAACGATTGGGCTCCGGATGCACAGGATGCCATTCGATTCATGGGAGTTCGAACTCGATTCGTGCGGGCTCGGCGCCTACGCTTGGTGGGGTCGGCAGGCACTGTCGGCGGCGCCGATGTTTTTGGTTGGCAACGGTTGGATTGGCAATGAATGTTCACAGTCAGCTCGCGGTCAATCTGGCGAACGTTCACCAACGGATTGATCAAGCAGCGGCGCAGTTCGGGACGCGATCCGTCGCAGATTCGGCTGGTGGGCGTAACTAAATACGTCAGCGCTGCAACCGCCGCGGAATTGGCAACGTTGGGACTGACAGACTTGGGGGAAAGCCGCCCGCAAGCCTTGTGGGAAAAAGCCGACGCGATCACCGAACCGTCGTCGATTCTCTGGCATCTGGTCGGATCGCTGCAGCGGAACAAGATTCGCCGGACCCTGCCGCTTGTGCATTTGATCCACTCGGTAGACAGCTTGCGGCTATTGGAAGCGATTGACCGGATCGCCGCCGAGCAACAGCGGATCGTTGATGCCCTGATGGAAGTTAATGTCTCCGGCGAAGCCAACAAGCAAGGACTCGAACCGGACCAAGTCTCGGCGGTTCTCGATCGCGCCGCGTTGCTTGAATCGGTTCACGTCCGCGGCCTGATGTGCATGGCGAGCTTGGAATGCGGCGAAGCTGAAACACACCGTCAATTCGCGTCACTGCGTCAGTTGCGAGACCGACTGCGGTCCTCTGCGCCGGATAGCATAGCACTCCACGAACTGTCGATGGGCATGAGTGACGATTTCGAGATAGCGATCGCCGAGGGAGCGACCATCGTCCGGATCGGCTCGATCTTGTTCGAGGGGATGATGTGAATGGATCGCCGTCGGAACTCGAATTGCGCGAGACCTCGCAGGGCACGATCCTCAAGGTGAAAGTCAATCCCGGCGCCCGGCGCAACGCCATCACCGGGGTTCAAGCAGGCGCACTCCGCATCTCAGTCACCGCGGCGCCCGACAAAGGCAAAGCCAACAAGGCCGTGATTGAACTGCTGGCCAAACACCTTGCAGTACCCAAAACGTCCGTTGTCATCGAACGCGGACAAACCTCGTCGCAAAAGCGCTTCTTGGTCGGTGATGTGTCACCCGACGAAGTACGGCGACGCCTACTCGCTTTCTTGAACTGACCTTCCGGGTTTGGTTGGGCCCGGGCAAAAGGGTCGCCCGAATGCATTCGAGACGCCGACTCGTCACACCTTTGCCCCGCGTCTACTTCACTCCGTGCATCATCCGTTTCAAAGGAATCGCTAGAACCAGCAAAAGGCCGCCGGCCGCCACCCCCGCCCAGCCGATGTAATTGAATACGGTGACATAGGTTTCCAGCGCCTTGTGAGGGTCGGTGACGTTTCCGCCGACCGTCTCCGTAGCGGTAAACTGAGCGATCACGCCTCCCACGTACAGAGCCATCGCCGAAGACAGGAACCACACGCCCATCATCAACCCAACGACTCGCGCAATCGACAGCTTGGTGATCATCGACAACCCCACCGGCGAGAGGCATAACTCGCCGATCGAGTGCAGAAAGTACGCCATTCCCAGCCAGAAGAGTCCGACACGAAAAGTCTCGTTGGCGAAACGTGAACCGTAGACCAGCGTCAGGAATCCCAGGCCAACCAGAAGCAAGCCAATCGCAAACTTGACCGGGATCGACGGTTCCAAATTGTGTCGCCCCAGCTTGATCCACAGGACGGACATGATCGGGGCAAAAATCACGATAAAAATCGGATTGAAAATCTGCGTCTGTGCCGCCGGCATGACATACGGTTCGCCCGATTTGACGTTTATGGCCGCCATGATCGAACCAACGAGCATGATTGCGGCAATCACCGCAGAAACGATCCCCACGCCGGTCTTTTCGCTGGGCGTGCCTCCCGAACCAAATACCAAATACAGACAATAACCAACCAGACCCGACCCAATCATCGGAATCACAAATTTCATGATGGGCACGTTTACGAGAAATGTGAAAAACGGCTTCGTCCAGTACAGCACCAGATCGGTGTTTCGATCGGCGTATAGCGTCAAGGAGGAACCGGCCTGTTCGAACAGCGTCCAGAACACAACTGAAAAGACGACCAGGACCGTCGCGACAACCATTTTTTGAGCTTCTTCGCAGTCCCCACCATAAACGACCAGATCGGGATACCGACGACCGACGTCAGGAAAACGGTGAACAAGACTTTTCCTAGAAGTGGCAAGGCCAATAAATAGCCGATCACACCGCTCCCCTCTTTGGCCGCCGTGGCCGCGGCCGCGGCGTGGGCTTCGGTATTGAGCAACAACAGATACATCAAACCGATCGACGCCAGCGCTCCGATGAAAATCCAGATGAACGAAGTGCTGCCTTTGCTCGGCGGTTCGCCGTAGCCATCGAGACGTCCGCCATCAAATTGAAACAAGGCCCAGGCACACAACATGCCAAATGCGGCTAAGGCAAATCCGGCCCAAAAGTCAATCCAAACATAAAACAATGGGCATAAGAATTGGGATACCGTCGAGCCCAAATTGATGCCCATGTAAAATATCGTAAAGCCTCCATCTCGTCGCAAATCTCCTTGGGGATAAAGCGAGCCGACGATCGTCGAGATATTCGGCTTAAAGAATCCATTCCCGACGATGACGCAGGATAACGCCAAGAACATGATTTGAACCCAGAACCGATTCCGTTTCCCGTCGAATCGATAAGTTTCCTTGGCCAACAGCTTCGTGCCCGTCCCGTCCGCCGCCTCCAGTTTCAGGGCATCTCCCTCGTTGCCGGCCACTTCGTATTTCACGCCATCCAGCGTGACAAAATCGACCTCCGTCTTTTTGCCTTCAACGGTCCGATGCTCCACAGTGACTTCGTGGTGCGCTCCGTTGTAATCCAGATACGGCTTTGCATTTTCACCGCCCAAACAAAGCATAAAGTATCCGACCGACATGAGCACGGCGCCGAGTTTCACGGAACGCTTGTAGCCCAGAAACTGGTCCGCTAACAAACCGCCAAATAGCGGCGTCAAGTACACCAATGACGTAAAGGCCCCGTACAAGCCGTTTGCAACTTCATCGCCATACGCAAAATGCTTCACCAGATACAGCGTCAACAAAGCGCGCATGCCGTAGAAGCCAAATCGCTCCCACATTTCCGTAGTGAACAATCGGGCAAGCTGTCGCGGATGTCCAAACCATGAGTCGTCGGACTTTGGCTTTTTTTGAGAGACGTCGCTGCTCATATCGCGTTTCCTTCCAAGCGGTCTTCGCGCCCGTTGCGTGGATTTCAAAAGCTGGCCGTGGATTACAACGGGTCACCAACTTTTTAGTGGACACCCTCGCGCAACGCAAGCCAAGGAAAAGGATGATAGTGGGGGGCATTTCACGTGGGACGGCCATCCTTGGCCGTCATTTGTCGGGCAGTGACCGCCCGACCTACAGCAAATGCCCCCCACTACGAACAGGAACCAACGCGAAAATCGGGGTGAAGTGACCGTCCACCGGATGTGGCTAGAGGATGGGCTGCGGGTTCCCTAGTGGCGATTCGCCGTCGCCGTCCCGCATCGCCCGGCGTATCGCCAGTGCGATGCGTCGGCGCGCCGCAACCGATAAACGCGCGGGTTTGACGTCGCGGATGATCACGTCGCGATGCTCCCAAACCGTCCAATGCAATCGTCGAAGCTGGTTGGCCAAACGCCGGCTCTTGGAGCAAATCGCGTTGTGGCAGCGGACCGCCATGCGTTCGGCCCAGCTCAACTTGCGGTCAAACGAGGCCGATGTCAATTGCGCCGACTGCTCGCAGTCAAGCGTCAAGATCAACACCACGGCGCGATACAGCGACTTCAGCAACTTCGTCGTCCCCTCAACAAGGCCTCGTTATCGGCGCATCCCCAGCCAAAGTCTCTCCAGACATTTCCGCAGCAATAATCTCGCTCGATACATCCGTACGGAAAAGTTCGTGGCGGAGATATGCAACTGGTCTGCGACGTCCTTGACCGGCTGGTCGGTCCGCAGGCGCTCCAAAAACACTTCCGCCAGCGCTACGGGCAACTCGCCGACGCACCGCTGAACGCTTTGTTTGAACTCCTGCTTCTCGGTCAAGCTCCGGAAGTCTTCGTTCGAAATCTGCGGCGCTCGCAACGAACTCAACGCGCCGGTTTGTCCTTGTCCGCTGGGCGCGAATCGCAGTCGGCGATGGTCCTTGAAATAATCGGCGATCTTGAAACGGAGAATACTGACCAACCACGTGCGAAGGCTCGACCCGCGCCGGAATTGTTTGCGGGCCTGGATCGCCGAAATCAGCGTTTCTTGAACCAGGTCCTCCGCGACATGCAAGTCGTGAACGCGCGCGAACGCGTATCGATACAACATGTCGCCGTGGTCGCCCAACCAGTTTTCGGGATTGGCGTCTCGTCGCTCCGACAGCGTGGCGGCGTGATCGTGCATGCAGCGCAGAGGTGGGTTCAAAAAAAATAATTCTATTCTGTAATCGTTTGGAATCAGCGCCGACTAAGCAAACAGTTCGCAGTTCCTTCGGAATTTATTGAAGTTGGCGTCGCGCAAAATGCCGCGGCATCGGACGGACATGCAACGATGAGACTCTCGAGCCAATTGCGTCAGCGAAGAACGCGGTCTGGGTTGCAGAGTTTTCCAGCGCCGCAAAACGTTTGGCAGCCAACATGATCCGAAGGGTGCTCCTGCATTCGTTCCTTTTTTCATTTTATCACGGAGCTTGAACGATGAAGTTGATTCGAATCGCGGCCCGTTCGGTCGCAATCTTGTTCTTCGCTTGTTGGTGCAATGCGACACAAGCACAGCACTTGCAGGTTCAGGTGACGAATTTCATGCCCGCTAACGGCTTTTACTTAACACCGTTTTGGTTCGGCATCCACGACGGATCATTCGACCTGTTTGATGTTGGCTCGCCGGCGTCGCCTGAACTGGAAAACTTGGCGGAAAATGGCGTCATCAGCGGTGTCGCCGGCTTGTTTGGCGCTGCTCAGCCTGGCGGCACCCAAGGTGTTCTGGCCAATCCCGCCGGTTTTCCGGCGCACCGGTGATCGACCCGGGAGAAACGGCGACCCGCATTGTGCATGTCAATAACCCCAACGTGAACCGCTTTTTCAGTTTTGGATCCATGGTCATTCCCAGCAACGATGCGTTCCTGGCAAATGACAACCCGATGATGTATCAAGTGTTCGACAGTGCGGGAAACTTCACCTCTCCCGTAACGATCGATTTGCTGTTTGGCGACATCTGGGACGCCGGGACCGAAGAGAACGATGGGATGGGGGCCGCGTTTTCTACGAACGGCGGGATGTCGACGAACACCATCGGGGGTGTGGTCATGCACCATCCAGGACTCGGGAATTTCGTCGGCACCATGACGGCCGCGGGGACTACGATCGGTCCCTTGCCCGACCCCGGGACACTCTTTGCCAGAATCACCATCACGGCCGTTCCCGAACCGACGTCGATCGTCCTCCCGATGTTGGCGCTGGGACTCCTAACCACCGTGCGTCGCCGGCGACGAACTGCCGCGTAACGGCCAGATGGCTTTTATGATCGATCGTGATTGAACACGAGTCCAAGGCGACACTCCGTTGAGTTCGGCTCGCCGGAAATTCGCTGACCGATTCATAGACTGTGCGAACTTCGTAAGATGGGAGAGACATTCGGTTCATCTTCGTTCTGGTTTCGTGTCTCTTCCAACGACCCGCGATCGTTTCTTCGCATTAGCGATCGCGGGTTTTTTATTTTTGCCGTAGCAGGCAGAGTGACCTCGCCTAGGATTTGGGCCTTCGCGGGAATGACGTTCGGTCCGGCTGTCGAGTTGAGTCGTGTTTGAACGTGCTGCTAGTGCTTTGTCAGGTCTTAATATTGGGGTTGTGTGCCACTGGCTTCGCCAGTGCGGGTCGGCAATACACGGCGCTCACGTACACTGGCACAGCCAATGGCACCCCAATATTAAAACTTGACATGGCACTAGGTTCCGCCGTTGGCAAATTCCAGATCGATCCGTCGCCCTTCGCCAATGCTGCGATTACTGGCCAGCACAATCGCCATCGCGCGCCATGCGTCGGTCAGGTCGGACGTCCGTCGGACCAGGCTGGTGACCGCGCGATGAAAGAGCGTGAGCATCTGTTCGCCGACGGGGCGATCAAAGTCCAGCGACTCGGTGTGCTGTCCCGCTTCGTCGAACCAAATCAACGTCGACGGCAGATCGACGAAAGCCACTCCCCGCTCGCAGACAATCTGCACCGACGCCGGCCGGCGATAAGCTAGTGCATCGGGCCAATTCGACGTCATGTAATGGCCCAAGCTCAACTGCGCCATGGCGGACAACTTGTCGGCCGATGGCGAACCGAATTCGAGGCTCATCATTTGATAGAACGAGTTTCCATGTTCCAGGTGCAAGCTCTGCACGGCTGAGAAGACCGTGGTCGGACTGCGATCGACCAGGTAGCAGCACCAATCGACGAGCTCCATGAGATTTCGCCAGGTGACCGGGCAGTAGCCGCTTCGTCGGCGCGGATCGATTTGCTGTTCCGCGGCGAGGCGTTCATGACAGAACAGCAGCGTCGGTCGTCCTAGCCGCGTTGCGATCAACTCTTTCAGCCGAAGCGTCGCCGGCGCGTGACGCCGAGGCAACTCGGCCATGAATGCTACTCCGGAAGCATCGACCCGGCGGCGAATCTCCTCGACTTGTTCCGGAAGGATGTCTAGCGCGGCGGCGCTGTAAACCGCCTTGCCCGCCTCACACGCCGCCAGGATCGGCATCGGCCCCGCCCAATCGGTGCGAAGGCCAACACGGCGTCGATGTCGCTGTTCTCTAGCATCGCGCAAAGCCGTCATATGCAACGGCTTGGAACTCGTTCGCGATTTGCGTCGATTTGTGTGCGACTTCGCAACAGATGGCTTTGACTTCGAATCGATCGGACAACGCTCTCAAAGCCGGGCGGTGACGATTGTTCCACTGGTCCCCCAAACCGACCAGACCCACTCGCAATTTCATTCGCTCGACAAAGTCCCGTCAAAAAGGATTTCGTTTTCGATGGCCCGCTCCATCCGGTCCTGCGCCCGGTATTGTAAGCCCTTTTGCCGGTCGGTCCATCCGAAAGTCTCTCAAAATAGAAGAAATCGACGCGGAATACGCCTTCTCGGCAGAATCCTTAAAGTTTGCCGCGCGCGGCCGAGAGAAGTCCCAAAATCCTCCCGCTCGGCTAATTTTAGTCGGACGATAGCAACTTTCAAAACCGATACATTGAAATGGTTGAGAATCGTCGAATCTTAGCCCGCCGCATACGATTAACAGCCACCCCTTTCCACAAAGGAGTTCATGGATGAACTTTTTTCCGGCACTTGTCTTGTTCGTGTCGATGTCGACGGCCATGAACGCGGCCCACGTCACTAAACAACAGCCAACAGACTATGCAACTGGCTACCGATTGGCCCAAAAAGGAGACAAGCCGCTGTTGGTCCTGGTGACCGCCACCTGGTGTGCGCCGTGTCAAAATCTAAAGAACACGACGATCAAAGAAATGTTGGCCGCCGATGGCTTTGCCGATTTCTACTTCGCGATGGTCGACCTCGACAAGGACGCCACGATCGCTCAAAAACTCACCGAAGGCCGCCCCGTCCCGCAGTTCATCATCTTTGAGAAAAAAGGAAATGACTGGAAGCGCCGTTACAGTGTGGGCTACCTCGGCGTGACCGATCTGCAGGCATTTCTCGCGCCGTCGGTTCATGCGGACTTGCGAACCGCATCGGCGGCCACGGTCAATCGCTAGGATCGAACGAATTGGTTTCGCGCTCGCGTTGAATCGTGAGATTGGTTGCCAAGTCGCTTAATAACTGTTCGTGCATGTGCTCGCCCGACAGGCGTCGACGAATCGCTTCGATTCCTTCGGGACCGGATTCCAACTTGGCCAAATGACAAATCGGATCGCCCGGCGCCGTTGCCGGCAGCGTCGTCATCCCGAGAACTACCGCGTCGAATGGACTATAGATCACGTTTTGTTGATCGCCGGCGAGGCTGGTATTGGTGGCGATCATTTGATCTTTCTGAACCAGTTCGCCCGGCGCGACGTGAAATCGCAGAAAGCCTCCCCGCTAGCGCGAATCCAACGCGTCTGCTTGATGACCGTTTGAAACGGCGGATGCGTCGCGGGGCCCTCGATCATGTCGAGCGATGCCAGGACATTGTCAATGATCCGAATCGAATAGTCCACGACCGATGGCTCTACTTTCCAAACCTCGCCCGCTTCGAATGCAAGGGTCGGGCAACCGGCCAATGTTGCCTCCCTCCGAAAACTCTTGAGCGGGCCAGCATGATCGATGATCAATTCGGTGCCGGCCGCTTTCGCCAGTCGGGCCACGTCCGGGTTCGACAGATCTGCGCGAAGATTGGGTGCATTCGTTCGGCGAATCGAAGCCGTGTGCAAATCGATTCCGTAATCACAACGGCCGATCAGAAAGTCAAATATCTGATGCGCCGTCCTGCGCGGACATACTCCCGTCAGCCCGGCCAGGAAAACAGCGATTGAGATCCCGGCGATCCGGCAAGTACCGCGAATGTCGCTCAAATCCAAGGATGTTGGCTACCGGAATCAAAACCAGCGTGCCGCGTCGTAACCGGTTGGGCTCGCGCCAGATAATCTCGCGAATGGCGCCGGTTCCATTTAATTCGTCGCCGTGTATCGCGGCGGTGATAAAAACGGTTGGACCGTCCTCCACCGCTCGTCGAACAACAACCGGAATGGTGACCAGGACCCCACTGTAGCTCTCGGAAACCACTAACGGCAATTCGGTCGTTTTCCCAGGCCCCACGCCGTCATCGTCCCAGCGGTATCGCAAACGCGAGCCGAATTCAGCAGGTTCGGTCATGAGTTTAATCGTCGAAACCCGATTTCATTGAGCCAACTTTCGGGTGGCAGGTCGTCTGTGTCGCCGTACCGCCGGCGGAATCAGTTCCCGCATAGACTCGAATTTTCCAAAACAAAGAAGCCGATCGCCGGCTTCCATCAGGCGATTCGATTTGGGGTTTGGAATGACGGCGGTTCCTCGATTCAACGTCAGCACGTTGATGTCGCGATCACGCAAACCGGAATCGGCAATGGGTTTCCCAACGTAATCGGACCCCTCTGGAACTCGCAATTCCGCGACGCCATAGCCAGCGCCGAGCGTCAAGCGCTGACGGATGTCGAGTTCGGGGAATTGCACTTGGGCCGAGATGTACTCGATGATCGATCTGGCAATGTCCAATCCCGTCGCGCCTTCGATCCCTTCCAGTCCCGGCGACGAATTGACTTCCATGATCTGAGGACCGTCTTTGCCTTCCAACATGTCGACACCGGCGATTCGCAACCCCATGATCTGTGCCGAGCGAACGGCCAGCTCGTGGTAGCTCGCATCCAGCGTCACCGGCTCTGTCTTGCCGCCGCGGTGCACGTTACTTCGGAATTCGTTCCCCTGGGCGACGCGACGCATGGCGCCCACGACCTGATCGCCGACGACAAACGCTCGAATGTCGCGTCCCTTGCTTTCCGCCACGAACCGTTGGACAAGTACGTTTTGCTTGGCGCTTTGCAGCGTCTCGATGATCGCCTCGGACACCTTTTCGTTCTCGGCCAAGATAACGCCGACCCCTTGCGTCCCTTCCAGCAGCTTGATGATGATCGGAGTGCCACCGATGCGCCGGATCGCCGGGAAGACGTCATCGCGATCCCGCACGAACGTAGTCTCCGGCATCCCAATTTGATGGCGCGAGAGAATCTGCAAGGCACGCAGTTTGTCGCGAGAATTCATGATGCCGTTCGAAGAATTTGCGCAATAGACATCCATCTGTTCGAACTGCCGGACAACCGCCGTCCCAAAATACGTGATCGAAGCTCCGATTCGAGGCAGAACGGCATCCGGATGCGCAAGTCGTTTCGACCGGTAGTAGAGCTTCGGCTCGCCCCGAGCCACGTCGATCGAGAATTTCAACGTGTCCATCACCCTCACGTTATGACCCAAAGACGTCGCCGCCTCGCGCAATCGGCGTGTACTGTAGCAGCGAGCGCCGCGGGAAAGAATGATTAGTTGCACGGTCGAGCTTTCGCCAAAAAATGAAGCCGAAGGCCCCCCGGGCGGGAGGCCGTGTTAAAAATGAGTCGCTTGCTCAAGGCCGTGGTCGATCACGGTACCGCCTATCGTAACCGCCAACGGCGATTCCCACAAACTGCTTAGCAACAAGTCCCGTCGTTGCCGCGCACACCTTTCGACCGGAGCGGAATGTTTTGGATTTCGAACGTCGACTAGCCCGTGGTTCTCAGGCCACCCGAAATCGCTTGAACGGTGAGGCGAGCCAACTGATGCCATCGATTGAGTTCTTCGGAATGCCCGCGATGGGATGCGACGCGGACCATCAGTTCCATTTGGATAAAGTTCAGTGGGTCAACAAAAGGATTTCGCAATTCGATCGACCGCTCCAACCAGGGTATCGATGCCAGTAACTCATTGGATCCGGTGATGGCCAATACGACTTGCCGCGTTGCACAAAACTCGTTCTCAATGTTTTTCCAAATCGCATCCCGGTTCTCGTTTGATTCGACGAGTCCCGCGTACAGCTTGGCGATCCCCATGTCCGCCTTGGCCAATGCCAGTTCGGCGTTGCCGATCATCGCCTCAAAAAACGGCCACTGACGGTACATCTCTTCAAGTTGTGGCATGAGCCCTGGCTCGGAACCCGCCAGTGCATTCACAGCGCCGCCCAAGCCGTACCAAGCCGGGAGCATGCATCGGTTTTGTGTCCAGGAAAACACCCAGGGAATCGCCCGCAACGTCTCTAGCGAACGCTGCGACTTGCGCCGAGCGGGTCGGGATCCGATCGGCAATTGTTCGATCTCGCGAATCGGCGTGGCTCGCTCAAAAAAATCGATAAATCCCGGCATTTCGATCAACTGGCGATAGCATCGTAACGAGCCTTCGGCCAACCGGTCCATCACGTGGAACCAACTCGCCGGAATCTCCTGGCCCGGGTTGGCCGCCACGCGCAACGATGCCCAAGTGACTTGCTCCAGGTGGCGCAAGGCGATGGCTGGATCGTCGTACCGCTCCGAAAGGACTTCTCCCTGCTCGGTCATTCGAATCGATCCGTGAAATGTTCGCGGGGGCAGCGAGATGATGGCTCGGGCCGCCGGACCGCCACCGCGCCCCAATGCTCCTCCGCGCCCGTGAAACACAGTCAACGGCACGCCCTGTCGATCGGTGACGGCGTGGATGCGCAACTCGGCGCGGTATAGGTTCCAGGTTGCCGAAAGGTAACCACCATCCTTGGTGCTGTCCGAATACCCAACCATCACCGTTTGACCTCCGGTTTGCTCCACGTGCGAACGATACCGGTCCATCTGCAATAGTTGGTCGAGTGTTTGCTCGGCCTGTTGCAGGTCGTCGATGGTCTCAAACAACGGAGCGATCGGCATCCTCAGCGTGTCGCCGGGAAGCTGTTTGGCGATGGCAGCCTGAGCCCCCAACCATAACACGCCCAACAGGTCGCTGGGTTGGTGCGTCATGCTGACGATTTGCACTCCCAGGGAATCGGCGCCGGCGGCGCGGACGGTGTCGACCAGCAACGAAAACAACTGCCACGTCTCCTCGGTCTCCGGCGACAAATGTGCGGATTCGATGTCGATCGGCTGATCGAGCGTACGAAGCAACAGCGATTGCTTCCCCGGTTCCCCCAAACGACGGTAGTCCGACTCGATCGACGCTTGGGCCAACAATTCGGCGAGAACGCCTGCGTACCAGCCGGACTCCTGTCGTATATCCAATCGCGTCAAGTAAAAGCCAAAGGTGTGTAATTGACAAATCCATTGACGCAACCGCACGCCGATCGCGTCACCGCCCGGTACTCGTTCCACGGCGCTTTGCAGGTGTTGCAGGTCACGCGCCAGCGCCCCACAGGTTTCGTAGGCGCCGGAGTCATCGGAAACGCCATCGGTCCTCGCGTTTTTTCCAGCCGCCACTCGATGATTCGCAGAAACCTGCGGCAGGTCTCCGGAGGTGCGATGGGCTCGATGATTTCCGCGGCTTCCGGAAATCGTCTTAGATAGTCCTCCAGCGATTCCACTAGGTCGCTGGCGATTTCGCATTGTTGGTCCGACAAGCTCAACGAGCGTCGAATTCCGCGACATTGCGCCAGGTGCAACTCGATCGCTGCGTCCCTCAGCGCATGGAGGGTTTGTCGAGTGACCTCGCACGTCACGCCGGGGTGACCGTCCCGATCGCCTCCGATCCAGGAACCAAATCGAATCGGCAGCCCGTCGTTGAAGTGAACGTTGGGAAAGTATTGGTCGAGCGCCGCTTGAAAGTCGTCTTGGAGCCGCGGGATGACGTCCCACAAGGTCGTTGCGAAAAACAAAGCCCGGTGGACTTCCTCCAGAACGGTCGGCTTTCGTTGTCGCAGCAGATCGGTGTGCCACAGCGTGAACAGGTCGCCTTGTTTTAGCTTGTTCAGCCGCTGCACTTCATCGGGCAATAGATCCCCGTTGTCCAACTGCGCCAGATGTCGACGCAAATCGCGGATCTTTTCCCGAACACTCTTGCGTTTCGCCTCCGTGGGATGCGCCGTGAATACCAATTCGATCCGCAGATGGTCCAGAATCGACTGCACTTGTTCGGCCGACAAGCCGCGCTGGCTCAGCCCGCGTAGCGCGTCTCCGATCGATTCCGGCCGGGCCCCATCATCACGCTCGGACTGGCGTCGCCGCAACACTCGGACGCGCTGTCGATCCTCGGCGAGATTGGCCAAGTCAAAGAAAATACTAAATGCAGCGATCAGACAATCGAATTCGTCTGCGGTCAGCGCCGCGATCCTAGTTTGCATCCGCTGAGCAGAAGTCTCGTCGCCGTTGCGGCGCCTGCGGGACAGGTCGCGAACCTCGGCGACTAGCTCGGCGACAGCCGATCCTTCCGATTGACGAATGACCTCCCACAATTCCCGGGCCAACTCGTCAATTTCCGTTTCCAGTTGGTTCGTCTTCATGGGGTCGATACCGTTGGTCGCAGGTTTCTCAATTCATCACTTTTCCGCAGAGCGATTCGCCCCGTAGTGGCGTAGTCCAGTCACTTGCTGTAGGTCGGGCTGTCCCAGCCCGACATTGGACGCTTATGTATAGCCATTACCTGTCGGGCTGGGACGGCCCGACCTACGGCAACTTGAATTGTAAGGACTCTCTTTGGTTGGAAAACGGAAGCACCACAAGATCGAAATCGCGGCCAACGACACCAGCGACATCGTCGCGATGCCCAGTCCGTATCCGCCCGCCGAGATCAATTTGCCAACGACGTACGTCGACCAGGACTCGCAACCGTTGGTGGCGCCCATGAATCCGCTGAACTGGGCAGCGGCGATTCTGGGCGACGTCAAGTCCATGAAGAATGCATACGACGTCGCGGTGAACATTCCGATGGCGAAGCCAATCATCACTAAGCCCACCCATAGATAGACGCCGCCCTGTCCGCCGGTCAACGCATCGACGAGGGCGAAGGACAGAATCAACCCAGCCACCAGCCCTAGCGACAAACCGACGACCATTCGCCGATGGCGTCGATCCGCGAGCCGCCCACCGATCAAAGCGCCGACGACCATAGCCACGATCATGGGGCCGGCCGAAAACCAACCAATCCACTCCTGGGCGTAGCCGCGATCGACCAAGAAAGGGCCGTAAATGATCTCAAACGACTTGAACGATGCGCCGCCAACAAACGCAAAGGCGAATCCGAGCCATGTGTTCCTCGATCGCGCCGCACGGTACAACGCACGCCCCAATTCGCTGAGGTGATTGGTTTCACCCCGCATTGGCTTCGTCCCCTGTGCCGTCAAAGTCTCTTCCACAGGAAACCACAACAACAGGAACATGGAAAACGTCGTGATCCCGATCAGTAGGACGAGGACGAATGAATTGCCGATGTATCGAGATAACACCAGCGCTCCACCCCCCATCATGGCTCGCCCGACAAACATCCCCAGTTGCATCCAGCCGTTGAGCTCGCCCCTTTGTTGCGGAACTGTGGTCGAGATGCAAAGCCCGTCAATGGAAACATCTTGGGTTGCGGCGCAAAACGCGTGGACCACGGCGATGGTCGCCAGCCGATAAAAGTCCTTCACGGGATCGAGCCAAAAAAAAGGCAATAGCGTCAATCCCATCAACGTTTGCGCGACGAAGATCCAATGCTTGAATCCCCACGCGGAAAACCGCAATAGGTCGATCAGAGGCGCCCAAACGAATTTAAAGGTCCACGGCAACACCAAAATGGCGGCTAGCCACGTGATCTGCTCCAACGGGACACCTTGTGCACGCAATCGCGTGGGAAGCGCGAGCCACAAGTATCCGATCGGAGCTCCCTCGCTCAGATAAAGCGCCGCAAAGGTCAGCTTCCTCCTCCAGTCAGCGCCGGTCGATCTGGCATGACTTTGCATCTGACTTCGCAACAAACACCGCCGCCGTTATAATCGAAGTGATGACCGCGTTTTGGAGGAGGATTCTAGATCCCAAATACGTTATGGAACCGCTTGATCTCAAAGAGTTTGAATGGCAAATCACTGTACGTCAATTGCAGCTGGACGACTACGACGCGTTGATTGCCATGCAGCAACGGTGTTTTCCGCGGATGAAACCGTGGCAGCGGGAACAAATCGAAAGCCAGTTGTCGATTTTCCCCCAAGGACAGATGTGCATCGAAATCGATGGTACGCTGGCGGCCTCCTCTGCGAGTTTGATCCTCGAATACGACCCGCAGTTGGAATGGCACAACTGGCAAGCCGTCTCCGACCGTGGGTTCATCCGCAACCACAAACGGAACGGCGACACCCTGTACGGCATCGAGATCATGGTCGATCCGGAATTCCGCGGGATGAAGCTATCGCGGCGGCTGTACGATATGCGCAAAGAACTGTGCCGGGAAATGAACCTGGCGCGGATCATCGTTGCCGGGCGGATTCCCGGTTACCACAAGCACGCCGAGGAAATGTCCGCGCGCGTCTACATCGAAAAAGTCGAGGAGAAAGCGATCTACGATCCGGTGCTGACCGCGCAAATCTCCAACGGCTTTTCGGTTCAAGGCCTGATCCCGAATTACCTCCCCGGGGACGAAGAGTCCTGCGGCTACGCTACGTTTCTGGAATGGAACAACCTCGACTACGCGCGCGGAGCCAAACGCCGCTACCACAGCATGGTCGAACAAATCCGCGTTTGTGTCGTGCAGTATCAGATGCGGAAGATCAGCGGGTTTGACGAGTTCGCTCAGCAATGTGAGTTCTTTCTCGATACCGCTTCGGATTACAAGTCCGACTTCGTCCTCTTTCCGGAACTCTTCACCACGCAACTCTTGTCGTGCGTCGAAGGTCGCCGCCCGGGTCTGGCCGCCCGACAACTCGCCGAGTTCACGCCGCAGTATTTGGAGTTGTTCACCGAAATGGCTGTTCGGTACAACGTCAACATCATTGGCGGCAGCCAATTCGTCGTCGAACACGATACGCTCTACAACACGGCCTATTTGTTCGGCCGCAATGGAATGATCGGCAAACAATACAAAATTCACATCACGCCCAGCGAACGAAAGTGGTGGGGTGTCACACCGGGCGACAAGGTGGAAGTTTTCGAGACCGATTGCGGACCCATTTCGATCCAAGTTTGCTACGACATCGAGTTCCCCGAACTGTCGCGGATCGTCGCCCAAAAGGGTGTCCAGATCGTCTTCGTTCCGTTTAACACCGACACGCGACACGGTTACTTGCGCGTCCGTCATTGTGCCTTGGCGCGCTGCATTGAAAATCATTTCTTCGTGGCGATCGCCGGCTGCACCGGCAACCTCCCGTTCGTCGAGAACGCCGATATCCACTACGCGCAGTCGGGGATCTTCACTCCGGCCGATATCGAGTTCGCGCGCGACGCCGTCGCTGCCGAGTGTAATCCCAACGTGGAAACGCTGATCATCCACGACTTGGACTTCGAACAGCTTCGACGTCATCGCGAAACCGGCGCGACGCAAAACTGGAAGGACCGTCGCACCGATCTGTACTGCGTGCAGTATCACGAGGACGGCGTCACGTCTCAGATTTAGCCGGCCCTAGCAGCCCTATAGCCGCCCCTAGCAGCCCTATTGACGGCCATGGCAGCCCGTTGGCCGCCCCGTAGCAGCCCGTTGAAAAAGGTTCTGTCATCCCCGCGAAGGCGGGGATCCAGCATGACGGGAGTTAGTTTCCGCTGGATTCCCGCCTTCGCGGGAATGACGTTCGGTCCGGTTGTTGAGATGAGTCGTTTTTGAACAGGCGGCTAGTCCGAATGCAGCCATTGCCCAATGCGGTCCACCGCCTCCAAGACCTGCGGACAATAGGTTTGGCAATACGCATCGTCGAGCTCCGCTTCGGCGGAGGTGGCTTCGCAGGCGGCCAAGGCGCGGCGCCGTCAAAGTCGACGTAGGCCAGCCGCGCCGTTAATTCCTCGGGCGGACGACCAAAATCGCTGCCCGGCAGAACGGCTACTCCGGTTTGCGTCAATAATGCTTCGCACATCGCGCGGCTGGTGCGAATGCCTTTGGCACGCAACGGTTCCTTCAACGGCGAAAAATCGGGGAACAAGTAAAAACCTCCCGTCGGCGGCGCGACGAGGATGTCCAACGCCGACAACCGGGCCGCTACGCGCCGTCCCAACGCCGATAGAATCTTTCGCGAGTGCGTCAGATATCGTTCAATCTCCATCCCGCCGCGAAATGCCCGCACCGCAGCAAACTGGATCGGAGTCGATGTCGACGTGTACGTCTCACTGGCGACCGCCGCCATCGCTTCTCGCAGCCAACCCATCGTCGACGGAAAGGTAAACGTTCCCAGTCGCCATCCGCCGGCGCCACACCACTTGCTGAGTCCGGAACTGACGATCGTCCCTTCTGGATAAAAGCGGGCAATGGAAACATGCTTGCCCTCATGATGAAGCTCGCCGTAGATTTCGTCGGACAACAAGACAATGCGATTTTGCCGCGCCACTTCTGCGATGTCCTGCAGTTGTTCTTCGTCATAGGTGGCGCCGGTCGGGTTGCAGGGATAGTTGAGAATCACGATCCGCGGCGCTTCGCGGTCGTGTTCACAAAAACTGGACAACTCGTCCGCGGTCAGCATCCACCGATCCTCGGCCGTGGTCCTCAACCAATGTACCTGGCGGCCAATGATCCGAGCTTGAGGCGCATAGGAAACCCACGACGGCGTGGGGATCAGCAGGTCACCGTAGTACACCAACTGCAACAGAAACATCAGTTCTTTTGAACCGGGCCCGATCAAAACGTCGTTGCCGGTGCAGGCAAGCCCCTGCGAGCGACGATGATAATCGGCGACTGCTTCGCGCAACTCCCAGAGGCCTTCGACCGCGAGATAGTCCTTCTGAAACGCGTTGGCTCGCAGCTCCTCGACCACCGGTGTCGGGACCGGGAACGGCGACTGGCCCAGACCCAACCGAAAGATCCTGGTTCCTTGGGCGGTCAACTCACGCGACCGCTGATTGATGGCCAACGTCGCCGAAGGGCGCAAGCCGCGGATGTTGAGATTGATGTAGGGGGCCGGTTGTCGGACCAGGCTCTTTTCCATGCGCGCTGACCGCGGGTGAAACAAGCGGCGCCGACGGGTCCGGACATGATTTACACACTCCGCAATTGGTCCAGCCAATACGCTTGATCGTCGCGGTGAAAGATCATGAACCGGCCGAGGTCGTTGTGATCTCGCGCCTGATGATATCGAGTATAAATGAAACGCTCGTCGACGGCCATGATCTCGATTTTTCCGGAAGCATGCGACATGACAAACCGGGCACGCCGAGCGAGTCCGCTGCCGCGTTGCAGCGCTTGCTGAAATAGTTGCCAGCCCGCTACGATCGGCAGCTCGAACGGTTCATTCCCCGCCGTCGGCCGCCCCTGAAATAGATAGTACTGAGGGCAGCCGACAAACGATAGCTTTTCAAACAGCCTCGCCAGCGTGTTCGCGTCGTCGTTGACTCCCTTGATCAACGGACACTGGTTGACGCAGATCAATCCGTTCCGCAAGCACGCCTCAAGACCCGCAATGGCGACATCTGTCAACTCGACCGGATGATCGAAATGCGCCATCAAGTAAATGCGATGGTCGTGTGTGGAGTATTGACGAAACAGTGCTTGCAACTCGTCGTCGTTGAGAACGCGATATGGATTGAACGCCGGCATCTTGCTGCCAAGGCGAATGATCCCTACATGCGGAATCTGACATAGCTGGCTGATGACCTCGCGGAGTCGACGCGTGCTCATCAGCAACGGATCGCCGCCGGTGAGCAACACGTTGTTGACTTCCGGATGACGGCGGATGTAATCGATGCCGGCGCTGACGTCGTTGGTCACTTCGTCGTTGTCGTCCATGAACAGCCGCTTGCGAAAGCAGTAGCGGCAATACGCGCCGCACACTTCGTTGCACAACAGTAACACCGTGTCCGTGTACTTGTGCTGCACGCCGCGAGCGACCGTGTTGGCCAACTCGTTGCTGGCGTCCAACTCGCCCCAGTCCAACAGTTCGTTCTCTTGCGGAATGACCAACCGCCGGATCGGATCATCCGCATCCTCCCAGTCGATCAGGTTGAGGTAGTATTCGTTCGCCCGAAACACGTATCGTTCAGCAACCGCCGCCAAGTCGCGATTTCTCGCCGTCACTCAATTGCGGAATTTGATCCAAGCGGCGGACATAGCGCACGACGCTGGAGTCGGTGCGCGATCGATTTTTGTTGGACCGTGATTCTGGTTTCCTTTGGATCATGCATTCCTCCAAACGAACCCACCAAGTGACAGTTCCACGACCCGATCGCAGAACCCTATACTCGATGTAGACAGTTAACCAGCGTCCACGAAAGCCGTCGTGCTTCACAGAAGCCAAACGACTCGGGGCAAGCCGCACAACTCGGCAAACATTGAAAATCTGGGCAACACCGGCCGATTCCTCACCATTTTGAGGCGACCCGCTCCGGGTCAAATCAGCAATTCGAGGCGCTGCCCATGCGTATTTGTGTGTCGGAGTTGCCGATCAGATTCAAGTAATAGAAAAATGGTGTATCGCACAACCCTGAACGCATTCTTGAGAGTTCGATCGCAAATTCAACCCCAAAAACTGGACAAAAAAAGTTTTTGACGCTTTCGGCCAAGGATTTTTCACAAAAAAATATCTTTGCAAGGTTGTTTTGCAGGCAACCTTCGTCACGCTGAAGACCGCGCGACAAAATGGACTCAGCCCGTTTCGGAGGGATCGTGCAAGCCACCGCCAACTTTTCAGAACGTCCGATGCATTCGACTCAAATATCTAAACCAACTGTTCACCGAGCGATCGGCCCCAAGCTGCAATTAGCCGCCATCGTGCTCTTGCTCGCCAATAGTGTCTGCGCAGCACAAGTCGAGCAGGGGAATGGCGTACGACCGAATTTTGTCATCATCGTCAGCGACGATCAACGATTCGATCAACTGGGCTGCGCCGGACATCCACACCTGGCCACTCCCAACGTCGATCGATTGGCGACCGATGGAGTCCGATTTGAACGCGCGTTTGTCACGACGCCGATTTGCGCTGCCAGCCGCGCGTCGATCTTGACCGGGCTGTACGAACGCACCCACCACTTCACGTTTGGCACGCCGCCGTTGGCAAAGGAATTCTGTCTAGACAGCTATCCCGCGCTACTGAAAGCCGCGGGATATCGAACTGGTTTCGTCGGCAAACTGGGCGTGAATCTGGCCGAGGACTCCGCGTCCAAGATGTTCGACGAACTGCAGATCCTCTCCAGAACGCCGTACATCAAGCGTCAACCCGACGGATCGACACGACATGTGACTCAAATCACCGGCGATCGGGCGGTGGACTTTTTGCAACGGCAAGCGGCGGATCAACCGTTCTGCCTGACGGTCTGTTTCAATGCACCGCACGCCGAAGACAATGACAAACAAACGCCATTCCCCTGGCCGACGGAGGCCGACGGACTTTATGAAGATGTCACGCCCGAACCGCCACGACTTGCGGATCCCGCGATTTTCGCCTCGCAACCCGATTTCCTGAAACGGTCATTCAATCGGCAGCGCTGGTATTGGCGGTGGGACACTCCCGAAAAGTACTCTCGCAACATTCGGGCCTATTGGCGAATGATCAGCGGCGTCGATGCCGTGGTCGGACGAATTGCGCAGGAATTGCATGCCCGTCATTTGGACCAAAACACACTGGTGATCTACACCAGCGACAACGGATTGTACCTCGGCGACCGAGGCCTTGCGGGGAAGTGGTCGCACTACGACGAGTCGCTCAGGGTTCCACTGATTGTCTACGACCCGCGATCGACGAACTCCGGCCAACCGTCGCGAGTTCGCAGCGAAATCGCACTCAACGTCGATCTGGCCCCGACCGTCTTGGATTACGCCGGCCTGAGCGTACCGCCATCCATGCAAGGCCGCAGCCTCAAGCCATTGGTCGAACCGGACCCGCGAGTTCAACAGGGCGAGGAAGCGTTGAAATGGCGAACCGATTTCTTTTGCGAACATCTGTTTCACTTGCCCAATCGCATCCCAAAATGGGAAGGCGTTCGCGACGAGCGTTGGGTGTATGCACGTTATTTCGAGCAGCAGCCCGCATTTGAGTTTCTTCACGATTTGAAGAACGACCCCGACGAATTAGTCAACCTGGCGATCACAAAGCCGAACCATCCTCAGTTGAAGGTGATGCGGCAGCGAATGAAAGAGTTGCGCCAGTCGCTCGGCGGTGAGTATTTGCGCCAGCGGTTTCCTTCGCGAGACAGCGAAACGCTTCTTTCGCCGTCGCAACGAACGCGGCCGCCCAATATCGTGCTGATCATCTCGGACGACCAACATTGGGGTGACTATTCATTCATGGGACATCCCTCGATTCACACACCTCGTCTCGATCAGCTCGCCGATCAAAGCGCCGTGTTTCCACGCGGTTATGTGCCGACCAGTCTTTGTTCGCCGTCGCTGGCTCAGCATCCTGTGCGGGCTCTATCCCAGTCAGCACGGGATTACCGGCAACGACCCGGCCTTGCCGGATGGCTTAACCGCGGCGGCGGCTCTGGAAGACCCCGGCTATCGGCAGTTGATTGACCGGATGATCGCCCGGTACGACCTGATGCCGAGCGTGCCCCGCCTGTTGAGTCAACAGGGTTACGTGAGTTTCCAAAGCGGCAAGTGGTGGGGCGGCAGTTACTCTCACGGTGGGTTCACCGAGGGAATGACGCACGGCGATCGGTCACGCGGGGGGCGGCACGGTGACCTGGGATTGTTGATTGGACGCTCAGGCCTCCAGCCGATTTTTGACTTTATTTCGGCAAACCAGGACAAACCGTTCTTCGTCTGGTACGCCCCGATGATGCCCCATATGCCGCACGATCCGCCGGGAGATTTGTTGGAACATTACCGCAGTCCGGATCGGCCCATCGAGTTGACAAAGTACTTTGCGATGTGTGAGTGGTTCGATCAGACATGCGGTCAGCTGCTTGATTACTTGGATCAAAAGAAGCTCGCGCGCGACACGCTGGTGATTTACGTTTGCGACAACGGCTGGATTCAGCGCACGCCCCAAACGCCGGTCCCGGATGGTTGGAACCAGACGTTGCGCCCCGTTCGAAGCAATCCCCGTACGACGGAGGAGTGCGGACGCCGATCATGCTTCGCTGGCCGGGAACGATTGAGCCCGGTATCCGCGAGCCCGCGGTCAGCAGTATCGATATTGCTCCTACCATCCTGCACGCGGCTGGCATGGAAGTCCCTCCGGAGATGTCGGGCATCGATTTGTTGCCGTTGGCCAACGGGGCTTTGACGCCCGACCGAATCGTGTACGGTGAAGTCTTTGCGCACGACATGGCAAATCTTTCCGACCCGCACCAGAGTCTGCTGTACTCGTGGTGTTTCGACGGTCGCTGGAAGCTGATCCAGACATTCGACGGAAAGACGGGCCGCTATGGAGCGTTGCATCCACAAACGAATCAGCCCTTGGAGTTGTTCGATTTGCAGGCCGATCCCAGTGAATCGTATGAATGTGGCGGTGCGCATCCAGATCAGCAACAGCGACTGAAACGATCGCTAGACCACTGGCGATCAGAGATGAGTTTGATCGATCCGCAGCCGACGCACTAATGCTTTGTCCAGACCAAGACTTTGGGTTCAAATTAACCGGAGGGCTTGCGCCCTGCCGCTATAAGCCTATACGTGTTAGCGGTACGGCGCCAGCCGTTCGGTACTCGACCTGCCGCTATAAGCCTATACGTGTTAGCGGTACGGCGCCAGCCGTTCGGTACTCGACCCGTAAACTGAATTTGGACGAAGCACACGGCCGCGAGCGTCGTGGACTAACTGGACAGTGCGGCTATGCTGACTCGATTAACGGCGAGCCCAACGGAAGCCGCGCGTATTGTTTAACCGCGAGCCATCGGCGAGCGCCTTCAGTAGCGGCGCATTCGGCAGCGCTCGCCGATAACTCGCCGTTAAAGGACTCAAGGCGAAATCATAGGCAATGTCGCGCTGTCAAACAAATCAAGCGGAAGAATGCCACATCTCTGCCGCCGTTTGTCGGTCTGGGACTGACCGACCTACAGGTAATCCAAATTACGGCGAATTAGCGTGCTGCCGCCGCAACATTCCCGTGGTGACGGTAGTTCGCCTATCGATTGGGTGCATTGATGCGCAACGAATTCTGCAACGGTTTCTGCCATTCGTGATTGAGCTGGTTGGTCAGAAGCGAAGCATCCTTAAGGGCCTTCTGGATCGTTTCATTGTTGCCTTGAAATTCGTCTTGCCATTTGAAATCGGTTGTCTCAATCGACTTGGAAAATCCTTCAGCTAGATCTTGAGTCGTTTTGTCGGAACCTCCCATCCACAGTACGAGATTTGCAGGGTTGCTGGTCCGTTGATGCAACGACTGAACGGATTCGACGATGCTGTTGCGATTGATCCACGCGATTCCGAACACGACGCCGATGACGGTCATCACAAACGCATTCATCGAAAGTTGAACCCGCTGCTGCGCTCGCTGTTTTGCGCTCGTATCGGATTCTCGGTGAGAATCTAGACCACCGACTTGGCTGTCAGTCGAAACTATCGGATGATCACTGATAGACTCAGTCTGCACGTCGTTCATCGACCACCTCGGAATGGAAGTTTGGTGTCCATGAAAAAATACGACGGAATTGGCACAAAGCAAATGATCGCCATTCGTTGGGCAAAATCGCCTTACTCGTTCCCAGGCTTAATCGTTTACTCGTTCCCAGGCTCCCGCCTGGTAACGCACTGCGGTAGAGGCTCCGCCTCGCACGTTTCCGCAACAAAGAGCGAACCAGAGCAGTCAGGAGCTTCCAAGAAATCCGGTGCCCAAGCGGGAACCTGGGCACCCGTTTGCCGAATCCACTCCCATTGACCTAGAAGGCGGATTTCTTAATCGGCCGATGGTTTCTTCAACAACGCCTTGAGCCTTATCCAGCCGTCATCTCGAGCTTTCTTGTTGGCGTCGTCGGCATCGGGGGCTTCGCCGCGCGCATGAATCCGTGCCCTGCGCCGGCATAGATCACGGGTTCATAGGTCTTTCCGGCTTCCTTCATCAGTCGCTTGGACTCGTCGATCGTGGAACTGACGCGGTTGTCGTTTTCGCCATAAAAGCCGTACACCGGACACTTAATGCGCGCGATATCGGCCGAGTCCGTAGGGCCGGTCCCGTAAAACGGCATCGCCGCGACGACCTTTGCGTTGTTCGTGGCAAAGCGGAATGTCTGCGTGCCGCCCCAACAAAACCCGATCACCACAACCTTTCCATTACAGGACGGCAACCCGGCAACGTAGTCCACTGCGGCATCCAGATCCGCCGTGATCTGATCGGGAGGCAGTTGCATGATCGCGCGACGAACCCCGTCTCCGTCGAAACTCGATGAACCGCCGCCGTCCTTTCCCATGCCCGACAGCAGATCCGGCGTGATCGCAATGTAACCCGCTTCGGCCAATTGATCGGCCACGCCGCGCACCCAATCGGTCAAGCCGAAGATCTCGTGGATCACCACAACCGCGGTCGCCTTGTCTTTGACCTCGGGATACACGACGAACGATTCGACTTGGCGATCGCCGTGTTTGAGTTGAATCCATTCACCGTGTCGCGGTGAGTCCTCCAGTCGCTTCTTCGCCCACTCTTGGGCTGTCAATGTTCCGCACACGGCCAGGCATATCCCAACGGCCCATAGATTGCAACGCTTGAACATGGTTGGACTCCGATCAAATGAGAAGTGCAAAATCGCCAAGGGCTGCTTCCAATTGGACAATTACTTTGCCTGCTTTGTCAACCGTTGGCAACTCGGACATAGAAATGTCGAGCGTTGAGCCTGAACGATGCGCACGATTTTTGCCCGGCCGCAAGTGCCGCAGACTTCGTCGGCACGATCGTAAACTCGGTGGTGATTCTGATAGCCGCCGGGCTCGTTCAACGCGTTGCGATACGTTCCGTCCGAAAGCGTCGAACCTTCGAATTGAATCGCCGACCGCAAGACAAACTGAGTGGAATGGTAAATCGAATCCCAATCGGCCGCGTGCAACCGGTGGCACCGAGCTTGGGGATGGATCTTCGCCCGATGCAGAATCTCCGAAGCGTACAAGTTGCCGATTCCCGCAATCGCGCGTTGATCGAGGAGGGCGACTTTGATCTCTCGCTGGGACGAACCGAGCCGGATGCGCCAGGCTTCCAGACCTAGGTTCAAGGCATCGGGTCCGATACGTTCGTCGGCGAATCTCTGGCGAAACTCCGACTCTCGCAATAGCGCGACACTTCCCAATCCTCGGCGATCCCAGAATCGGAGAGTTTTCCGGCGCCGTCCCTTGCGCAACTGAAGAGCAAATCGCAGATATTCCAGACTCGGCGGCCGGCCGGTCAACACCAGCCCAGTCATCCTCGGTTCGAAGACGATCCGCTGCGCGTCGTTCAACTCCAGAACGACTCGCTTTCCAATCCGCTCGATACGAACAATGGTTTTGTTTCGAGTCCGTCGGTCGAACCAATCGATCCGCGGCGTGATGGCGATGGGCTTCTTTTTGCAAGGAACTCGAATCGCGCCGGTAATCGTTGCGCACTCGATCTCCAAGATCCCTCGCCGCATCGTTTCGACTTCGGGCAACTCCGGCATAGGTTTTCACAAACAAGTTGGCCAAGTCGAAACAAAAGAGTCAGCGATACGTTCGCTTTGGCGGGCAACGGTCCGCCAAGCCGACGGGGCTCGAACCCGTAAGGACCGGATCGACAACCCGGCATT
This sequence comes from uncultured Planctomycetaceae bacterium, assembly GCA_963803365.1. GTDB lineage: Bacteria > Planctomycetota > Planctomycetia > Pirellulales > Pirellulaceae > JANMEB01. Next base: position 609,728 of record CAWDMH010000008.1, on the reverse strand, counting down.
CCCCAATTCCAGTCCCCAATTGTATCAAGGCTTAGCAGCCCGTTGAAAAACAACTCATCTCAACAACTGGACCGAACGTCATTCCCGCGAAGGCCCCCGGAAGACCTCGCCCGCCGTCTTGCTTTTGGAATCTCAACAATCTGGACCGAACGTCATTTCAACAACTGGACCGAACGTCATCTCAACAACTGGACCGAACGTCGTTCCCGCGAAGGCGGGAATCTAGCGGAAATTGACTCCCGCAATTTTGGATTTCCGCGTTCTCGAGGATGACAATCCCTGTTTCAACGGGCTGTTAGCCTTTGTCGACGTTCCGTGCGTCATGTCGCCGCCGACGACACGTCCGCAAAACATGTCGCCAAAACTCAAAAATAGCGACATATCTTCTTGACCTGTCGCCGACGACGACATAAGCTCCCAACATGCCAAAAACATCAAAACCACTGAAAACGAAAGGAGTTACGTGGCGGGCGGAAGCCCCATACAACGACCTTCCGCTACTTCCCCCAGCCACCGAACTGGAAACCCACGCGGTTCTCAAGCAGTGCATCCTGGCTCGCACAGCCCTGGGTGAACTCAAACAAGCGGCTCAGTTGATTCCCAATCAATCCGTGCTCATCAACACCTTGCCGCTGCTGGAAGCTCAGTCGAGTTCGGAGATCGAAAACATTGTCACCACCACGGACCAGCTTTTCCAACATCGCGGCAGCGACGACCAAGCCGATCCCGCGACCAAAGAGGCCTTGCGCTACAGCCAAGCGCTCCTGGAAGGCTTTCAATCGCTCGCCAAACGTCCGCTCACGACTCGCACCGCCGAGCAGGTTTGCAGCAGGATCAAGGGCATCGAAATGCAAGTCCGCCGCGTGCCGGGAACCGCGCTCGCCAAAGAAACCGGCCAAGGCGATCGACAGGTGGTCTATACACCTCCCGAAGGCGAAGACCTGCTTCGCAAGTTGCTGGCGAACTGGGAGCGATTCTTGCACGAGGAAACCGAAATCGACCCGCTCGTCCGAATGGCCGTGGGGCACTATCAATTCGAAGCCATCCATCCGTTCACCGACGGAAATGGCCGCACCGGACGAGTGCTGAACAGTCTATTCCTGATTCACGAGGGGCTGCTGACGTTGCCGATTCTTTATCTCAGCCGCTTTATCATCGAGAACCGCGCGAACTACTATCGCTTACTCCTGTCGGTGACTCGTGAAAACGATTGGGAAGCCTGGCTGCTGTATCTCATCGGCGGAGTGCGAGTCACCGCCGACTGGACTCGGGCCAAGATCGAAGCTGTCCGTCGGCTATTGGAGCACACCGGCGAGTATATTCGTGCGCGTCGCCCCAAGATCTACAGCTACGAATTGCTAAGCTTGATCTTCGAATTGCCGTACTGTCGCATTCAAAATGTGGTCGACGCCGACATCGCACAACGCCAAGCGGCATCGCGGTACCTGAAGGAACTAGTCGACATCGGCGTCTTGGAAGAACGAACCGTCGGCCGCGAGAAGCTATTCATCCACCCGAAATACCTCAACCTGCTAATTCGCGACGACGACTTCACCCCCTACGATTCGTAACGCGAACATGACCGAAGACGAGCCGCAGGCGAAGATTCGGTCTCGTCCGACGCGGCAAGCATCCTTATCGCAATGCCCGTCCCGCGTTGACGAGTCAACGTTCTCCCGCTTCTGATCAGCGTCGTCCAATTGAAAATGAACGCCTGTGACACCCGGGATGTCGATAGTTGTGAATCCAGTTCACAACCGATTCGTTAAACAACAAAGCTGTTAAGTGTTGTGCTCACCAACGGCGCATAACAGACCAAATCTGCGCGTCTCAACCGATCGCATCCCGGTGGGTTGAACGCATGAAAAAAACCCGAACCGCTGTTATTGGATGGATTCAGGCTATTTTGCCAGCGAGGCCGACGGGGCTCGAACCCGCAACCACCGGATCGACAGTCCGGTACTCTAACCAATTGAGCTACGGCCCCGGATGTTGTCAGGGTGAGATTAACGATAGCGAGAACTCTCCGGTTCGGCAAGAGCCGGATTGATCGTTGGGAGCCGCCGGCCGAGTCCTTCCAGGTCCTGCCTAGCAGACTGTTGAAGAGTGTGAGCACAAGTCTCTCTTGAAGCGGCGCAAGTCGCCCGATCATTCGCTGTGCGGATGCCAACGCAACCAGACGGCTCGCGCCGTTGCGCTACTCTTTTTCAACGGGCTGCTAGGCCAACGATGATTCGGCTTGGGCTCAATTTCTGGCAGCGGCCCCAAACGGGTTCACATACAACCGTCAGAATCGCTAATCCCCACCCATCGCGACACCGACTGACCGATTCACAGATCCCGGCAGGGCACGATCAAACTCAGGCTCAAGACTCGTATCGTAAAGTACTACGGATGATTGAATGAGGAGGATCATGTTCCTCGCCCCCCAACGATGAGGCTTACGAATCAGCAAATCAATCATCCATATTTGCCCAACGTCAGAGGCGATTTTCACCGGCTTGTCGAAAACCTGAGAGTGAGACCATGAGCGAGTACCTTCGAATTGCCTGGAACGAGATTTATCGCATCGCGAGCACGGATACCAAAACGACGTACATCATTGTGGCGGTCACGGCACTGACCGTTGGCCTTATGTGCCTCAAAGGAAACATCATCAAAAGGTAGTCCACACGCGTCGTCGCTTGTCCAATCGCCGCTTCAATGTAGATTGTCGCTTTCGGAAAAGCCGAGATCCTTGAGCCGGCGATGATCCTCTTTGGCGCTGGTTTCGTCGCCAGCCTGTCGCTCGGCCCACAGCCGGTGCAATACGATCGTCGCTAACTGTTTCCGCAAAGCCTGCAACGCCAGCGAATAGCTGTGGGCATCCACAAATAATGACGGATCCAAATTGCTTCCTGGAAAATCTGCCAGATGCTCGTAACATGCCTGCGCAGCGATCACGGCCGCGTCGAAATCCTTGAGCGACGAAGCGCCAGCAGACGGCGCCCGCCCAAGCAGCAGGTTCGTCAATGTCCTGTCGGCCCAGGATAAACTCGACGTGTTCAGTCGGTATTGAATATACGCGCGAGTATCCAAATACATCCCGGCGCGCTCCACGAACTCGAACAACGTTTTGTTCGAGTGAATCTGGCGTAGGATCTGATCCGCATTCCCACCCACAGCATTCACCGCGGCCCGGTCCGATGTCGACTCGTCGAACCGTCCAAGTCGTTCGAGCAAAAATGCTCGCACCGTGTACAGCAATTTAAGTTGATCCTTGCGGTGGTTTGCGAGACTTTTCGAGGATACGAATTCCGGTGCCGTGGCGCTTGGTTTACGTGACTCGATTTCACTCGCCAATTCGGACAGCAATATGTCGGTTGGATGCTCGTCGTCGGCCAGCATCGCGGCGCCCAAAATGGCGACGAGGTGGAGCGGAATCCGAGTCCCGAAAACGTCCGCCCTTTCAACGGCATCGATCGCTTCCTCGATATCCGTTTGAGCCTGATCCAATTCAACGCCCGCCAAGGTGCGCTGATAGGCAAGACCATTGACGTCGTCTGGCTCAAACGTTTGCTGCGGGGCCAACGCTTTCTTCGTATCCAGAATTGTCTGAAAAGTCTGTAGTGCTTCATCGTATTCGCCGTCGTCCAGTTGCGCATTTAGCAACAATGGGCTCAGGGGGTTCGACTTCGACGAATCGCTGTTCCCTTGTTGATCGATCGCCCGTCGGCAGCAGCGAACCGCCTCGGCCGACCGGCCCGATTCCAACAGCATGGCGACCGCCAGCCGCACCGTCGATAGATCGAGCACCTTCGAGCCGTTGAGTTCGGCGAGCACGTCGTCAATCGCACCGACATCACCCGCGCTAAAGCGATTCTGCAGCACCGCCAACCGCCAAAATCTCGATTCGCTTCGCAACGTCGGATACGTCAATGGGCCAAGCAGCAGCACGGCAAAGGCCGCGGCAACGACCATCGTCAAACGACTTTTTCCAAACAGTTTATTCCTGGACGGCATGCCGGCAACTCTTGAGGAAGGATGACAGCGAGATTTGGACGGCTCGGTTCAATTCGTTTTCTTTCTTCGTTTTCGCTCGGCCGACGCTGAGACTTTGCGGCTCGCGGCGACCCCGAGAAAGGTTTTCGTTTCGTTGAGCAACCCGCGCCGGATTTTCACCAACCGGCGCACATCGCGGACTTTCGATTGGGACTCGTCAGTGACGTACAACACGCATACGATCCGCTGTCCGTACACGGACGTCCGGGAGAACAAGACGTCCAGTCCAAACTCAAAGATCTTCTTGCTGATGATATACAGCAGACCCCGCTTTTGGTACGCGAACACGTCGATGATGGTGGCGTGTTCGACCGTGTGGTTGTCGATTTGAACGCGAATTTCCGGAGTCAGTTCGTGAATCGGTTCTTCGTTCGAGTCCCACGTGGCGGGAAATCGCGGCGGTTCGATCTTCACACCGCTGACCAGATCCTCCACCAAGCCCTGGATCTCTTCCAGCCGACCTTTGGGGGGCGGTCCGCTGAACGTCGGATCCTCCAATTGAAACCAATACCAAATCAACGAGTTGTCCAGGGGCTTGATATCGGCGCCGCGGATCTTCAAGCCGAGCGACGCGAGCAGCCCGGTCATTTGATAGAAGACGCCGGCCAACCGCTGCTGATATTTGCCCAAGCAGACTTCGATCGTATTTCGCTTTTCGGAGTAGGTGATCCAACACCTGAATTCACCGCGTTGAAGTTGTCGGATCTGCATCAACTGATCGGCGATGATCACCGGGCCGTGATCGCGGCAGTAGTTCCGCGGTAGCGACTTGGCGTGCTCGACGACCCATTCGGCGTCGGCCGGATCGGTGATTCTCGCCCGAACCGACTCGTAGAGGCTTCCCAGTCGCTCGTCGACCGCCTGCGGTCCGTGATGACCGGCTAGAAAGCTTTTGGCGTTACGGTACAAATCGGTCAACAAGCCTCTTTTCCACTCGGTCAACACATGTGGACCCACGGCGGAGATATCGGCACAGGTCAATACGTATAGCATCCGCAGGACGTCGATCGATCCGACCAGCGAAGTAAATTCCGCCACGATCGATTCGTCGTTGATATCGCGCCGGGTGGCGATGTGATCCATCGCCAAATGTTTGTGGACCAGAGTGACGACGGTCGCACCGTCCTCGTGGGAGAGCCCCAGGCGGTGCACGGTTTTTTCCGCCATTTTTTTTCCCACTTCGCTGTGGTCCGCCGGGTAACCTTTGCCCAAATCGTGCAGCAGCAGTGCCAGGTGCAATAGTTCCTTTTGGCGGATTTCGCGGTACGCCTGTCCCAGTTTGCCATGATCCTCGTTGAATTGGGTCGCGCATTCGACGGCTCGGATGGAATGCTCGTCGACGGTGTATTGATGGTATTCGTTGAATTGCAGCAGACAGCGCGCGTGAACGAAGCCGGGGAGGATCCGCTCCAGCGCAGAAGTTCATGAAGCCGCCGCAGCATCGTCCCCAGTCGGGACAGATTGGATAACAATGCCATGAAACGGGCGGCGCAATTCGGATCGAGCTGCTCGCCGTCGGATTCGGTCATCGATTCCCGGATCGCCTGCCAGGTGGAATGCTCGATTTCTTTGTTGTGAATCGCCGCCAACTGCATCAGCCGCAGAATCTGTTCCAGGTCGTGTGCGACCTCGTCCAGCAGGTTCGGCTTGACCCCAACCTGAAACAATCCGACGCGAAATCGGTTCTCGATCGTCCGCGTTACTAACGGTGCCAACCGGTTGGAGCCCCGGAAGAGACTGGCGGAGATGAAGTGGTCGCTGCAATATCGGACTTCACTGGTGTGGTGAAAATACTGCCTCATGAAGACCTCGACCGGGAGCAATCCCTCGGACTTTGCGACTCGTCTTTTCTCGGCGATCCGGATTTGTTCGGCTTTGCTCAGTCGGTCGTTGGCGCCGGCGGCATGAAAGTGCAATTCGTTTCGCAGTCGCAGCAGGAATTCGCCGGCGTCGTTTAACCGCGTGGTGTCCCACGACGTCAGTACGCGAGAGGTCGACAGTTTCTCGAAATCCGTCTCGCCATGCTTCAAAAACCCGATCCAGCGAATCAAATGAATGTCGCGCAGTCCTCCCGCCGACCGTTTGATGTCGGGCCGCAACAAGTAAACGGTGTCGCCAAATTCGCTGCGCTCCAATTCGCGCTCGTGCAGGATTTCGCGAATCAGCGTCGAGCCCCGTCGCTGGGCCAATCGGTGCAATCGCGTAAAGAACGCTTCGAATAATTCCAGATTCCCAATCAAAAACCGCGAGTCGATAAATGACGAAAACGTCGCCGGTTCATGTTGCGCCAACGTGCAAGCCGAGCGCGGCGTCTGTACCGAAAACCCCAAGCGAAAACCAATATCGTTGATCGACTGGCTGATAAATTTCGCCAACTCTACCAACGCCTGAGTCCTGGTCGTCTGACAGGCCAACATCAAGTCGACGTCCGAAAACGGCGCCACGTCGCGACGGCCACATCCACCATGCATCACCAACGCGGTGCTGGAGCCCAAGTCGGCATCCGCAGATCGCTCCAAACCGAGCTGATACACCTGAATGATGATTTGATCTCGATAGTCGGACAGCGCGGTGACGATCCGCCGGCCCGTTCCGCCCTCGTCATGCAACTGACGCATGGTCGCCAGATACTCCGACCATTCCTGGCGGATCTTCAAGACGTGTTCGGGCAGCGATGTGCGAAACACTCCAGATTGCGTGGTCGATTCGTTCATGTACGTTGGGTCAATCAACCTCGAAACATCGGGCCCGACACGGCCCTACCAAGCCGAATGCTTGGCACCACAAGTCGAAACAGCGGGCAGGCAAATCCGCCCGTTTCCGGGTCATCGACGAGTCACATCGCTGGCGCCAAAGCCCAAACCGCGAGCCGTCAGCCACTTACACGGTCAGATCGTCACATACTAGATCGCATCTTCGCCTGTTTCACCCGTGCGGATGCGGATGACTTCATCCAAATGGGACACGAAGATCTTGCCGTCGCCCATCTGCCCGGTTTTCGCCTTGTCTAATATGGTTTGAACCACGGCATTCAACAATGAATCGGGACAGACGACCTCGACTTTGACTTTGGGAACGAAATCGATCGCATACTCGGTTCCGCGATACATTTCCGTATGACCTTTTTGCCGTCCAAAACCTTTGACTTCGGTGACGGTCATACCTCCGATGCCGCAATGATCCAACGCCAGCTTCAGGTCTTCGAGCTTGAAATGACGTATCACCGCTTCGATCTTCTTCATGAATTGTCCTTGTGGCAGGAAACCGATTTCGGGACCCTGCGCGATATTTTAGCGAGTTTGTCGGCAGTAGGATACGATCGATGGCGACTTCCTGACAAGGCGTCCCGAGCCGGGGAAACACCGATTCACGGGCGGGATCCCGACCCCCAGATTACTTCGTCGGTGCCAACGCGGACGTTTGCCCGCCGGGCGATGGTGAACAGCCAGTCGCCGAGCCGGTTTAAATAAACGCCGATTTGTTGATTCGACTCATCGGGATTCATCGATTGCCAACGAAAGAAAACTCGTTCGGTTCGCCGGGCAACGGCCCGTGCCAAATGCAGCATCGCGGCCAACCGATCTCCGCCGGGCAGCACGAAATTTCGCAGCGGCGGCAGGCCATCGGACATCTGGTCGATTTCCGTTTCAATGACCGACACCCAATCGGGCAGTTCGGCACACGCCCGTTTCGTCGACTCGCGGTCACCGGCAACCATCGCCCCCAACAAGAAAAGCTGATGCTGCGTTCGCAAAAGCGGTTCGCGATCCTCCGGCTCCACGGAATTCGACAGCGACCAGCCCAGCCAACAATTTAGCTCGTCGAGCGTTCCCAATAGCTCGACCGTCTCATCAAACTTAGAGACTTTGACGCCGCCCATCAAGGACGTCGCTCCGTCGTCGCCTATCTTGGTGTAAATCTTTGTCATGTGATGGTGTCCAGGTGCTGGTTCATGGGCCGATTGATGCGAATGAATGGAGTGGAAATGTCTAGCAACCCGTTGAAAAGGTAGCGGAACGGCGCGAGCCGTCCGGTTGCGTTGGCATTCATACGGCGAACTAGTCCAGTAGTCAAACGAGTTCGTGGTTGTCCGCACGACGTACCTGCCACTATGATGGTTGGGATACCGCCTTTCTGGAAGCCGAGACGACCGGTGCGACGGAATCGATCGGTACGATGTTCACTTGATTTGGCCTCGTCGAAAACTATCTCCACGTCATGAGTTCTCAAACGGAAAACGTCGAAATTCGAGCTTGCGGCGTTTTGGTTTTTCGAGTCCAGCCGAAGCGGTCGTTTCTACTATTGAAACATTCCGACCGGTGGGATGTTCCCAAAGGGCACGTCGACCCGGAAGAACCGGAGATTCAATGTGCGCTACGGGAGTTACGTGAGGAAACGGCCATTGCTCCAGATTCGATTGCGCTCGATCCGCAATTTCGCTTTGTTCACCGATATTGGGTCGACCGCGGCCGCAAAAACGCCCGGGCGCGACTCAAGGAACTGATCGTGTTCTTGGCCGAACTCACGCGTGCAACGAAAATCCGCGTCAGCGAGCACGAGGGCTACCGCTGGTTCGACTGGAATCCGCCGCACAAGATACAATCGCGAACGATCGACCCGCTACTGTCGGCGGTTGAAAAGCATTGGCAAACACAAACATCGAGCCAAAACTCATGACGAAGACCATCTCCCATTTCTGTTTTGCAGGAAATGCAATGAAACAAACGCGGTTGATTGTGTGCCTGTTCATCTGGGTTTGCTGTACCGCGGTATCCTTCGCACAGTCGCTGGATTCGATTCTTCACGAGATCGACGACTATGCCGCGAAGACCCAAGCGGATTGGCACGTGCCGGGGATGGCGATCACCATCGTCAAGGACGACCAGGTCGTTTTTGCCAAGGGATACGGCGTGCGCGAGTTGGGCAAGCCCGAGCCGGTTGACGAGAACACCCTGTTTGCCATCGCGTCTAACTCCAAGGCGTTCACCACCGCCAGTCTGGCGATTCTGGTCGACGAGGGGAAGCTTGATTGGGACGATCCTGTCCGCAAGTACTTGCCGGAATTCCAGATGTACTCGCCGTTTGTCACGCACGAGATGACGGTCCGCGACCTGGTCAGTCATCGCTGCGGCCTGGCGACGTTCAGCGGCGACTTGTTGTGGTACGACACGACATATTCGGCGGACGAAGTCTTGCGTCGCGTCCACTTTCTCAAGCCCACCTCCAGTTTCCGCAGCAGCTTTGGATATCAGAATTTGATGTTTATTGCCGCCGGCAAAGTCGTTGAGCGGATTTCCGGTAAGACGTGGGCTCAATTCGTACGCGAGCGAATACTGACGCCGCTGGGAATGAGTCGGACAACGACCAGCGTCACCGAGGACGACGACAACGTCGCCTCGCCCCACAACGAGTCGGCCAGTCCCGATGGGGAAAAACGGCTGCGAGCCCTGCCGCAAGGAAACGTCGACAATTGCTGGGGGGCGTGCGGGATCAATTCTTCGGTCGCGGACTTATCTCGCTGGGTTCGGCTGCAGCTTGGCCAGGGAACGTTTGAGGGGAAACAGATCTTCAGCGCCAAGCAATCTTGGGAAATGTGGCAGCCGAATATCATGATTCCGATTTCCGCATCTGCCGCGGCAAGCGTGCCCTCTCGGCATTTCCGAGCGTATGGTATGGGCTGGGTGTTGTACGACTATCAAGGCCGCAAGATCGTCAACCACAGCGGCGGTCTCGACGGGATGATCTCCCAGACGGCCATCGTACCGGAAGAGAACCTGGCGACGGTCATCCTGACCAACAGCGAGTCGCCCGTCGCCACAATCATGCGCGACAAGATCCTCGACAGCATGTTGGGCGCTCCCCAGCGTGACTGGAATGCGGAGGCAATCGCCCGCAAAGTCAAAGCCGACACCGAGGAAGCCGAAAAGCAAAAGAAAATCGACGAAGCTCGCGTGTTGGGAACCCACCCGACCTTGCCGCTGGCCGATTACGGCGGGACGTATTCGGGCGAGTTGTACGGCGACGTCAACGTCGACGTCGAGGAGGATCGCTTGGTGCTGCGAATGGTTCCAGCGCCGAATTTCGTTGCCGACCTGGAACATTGGCAGTACAACACATTTCGCATCCGTTGGCGCGATTCCGTGCACTACAATTTCCCTCGAGGCTTCGTCACGTTTACCATCGACGGCGCCGGCAAAACCGATGCGCTGAAAATCGATCAACCCAACAACGACTTCTGGTTCTACGAGTTAGAATTGCATCGGCAATGACACGCCAATAGCGGTAACTAGTCGCGCTGCAATAACGGGCTGGAGCAAGCGAATGCCGGTTGAGTGGCCGTTGAATGCCAAGCAGAATCACCGTGGACAACGTTTTCCGTGCGCAGCGATGGGATTGCTTATCGATCGGGATCCAAATAACCGTCCAACCATCCGCGTGATGCGTGCGGCGGTATGGCATCCGCGATGTCGCTGCCGTCGGCCAAGCGGAACGCGATCGCCAAGGAGAATTTGCCCTTGGGCGGCTCCATCGTAAACGTCCCGGTGCCCCAGAACTGGCCCTCGGAAAGCAGGTCGAAGCGCGTGATTTTGTCGCCGTCCGCCTGGATGACGCCGGATAATGTCGCTTCATAGCCGCGCTCGTGATCGTCGGTTTCCAGATGGACGGAGCCACTGAGCTTGCCATCGGCGACGGTCAATTCGAGCTTGCGGATCTCGTTGGGCCGCCAAGTTGGAGGCTCGCCGCGTGTGTTGTCCACCAAATGAAAGAGCGCGATGCGCTTGGCCAATGCCGTTGGAACTTGATTGTTAAGCAACTGGTGCTGCTCGTCGACAGTGATCCACAAGTTGTCGCGCGAGACAGAGTTTTGAAAGATCTGCTGCCAGCGATCCTCGGTCGGTTCGTAACCGCTGAGGACCTTCGCACTGGTTCGCAGCACGATCGCACCCTCGGGAAACTCCGGATGATACCGGCGATCAATCTTGTCGCGGCTCAGCGGCTCAACCCGGGGCGGCGAATAATCAGAAACCGCTTTTTCTAACAAGTCGCGGATTCGTTCCGGGCCGCGATTGTTGTTGAACGCAATCAGCTTGCCGCTGGGGTCGGCGATGTAGAGGCCTTGCGTCGTGTTATTGAAATTGTGCCGCGGACCTTGGCCGGCGATCTGGCGATAGAAATCTCCCTCGGTGTCCTGTTGACGGCGGGTATACCACTGGTCGATGGCGACAGGGATGAACTTGCTTTTCAGCAAATCGATAATCGTCTTATCGGCAAACGTCGACTCACGGTCGAGCACTCCGTTGTTTCACGTGCACCCCAGCGGGTGTCCATCCATTGCCCAAATGAAGATTGGCTTGGATTGTTCGACCGCCATTTTTTGCGCGTCGACCAAATCGATCTCCCAAGGAATCGTCCGCCACGGCGCGTCGGAGACCTGACAGAGCGAATCGCATTTCTCGGCGATCGCCTCGAGCTCTTGACCGTGCAATACGCCGCCAAGGCCAACAACGATTACCGCCAGCGAAATGCAAACACTAAACGTGCTTTTCAACATTGAAGTTCCATTCGACAAGCAGGACGAACACCCTATTGTATTTCCTCGATCGTCGCACTAATAGTCTAGTGGTTTGTGCCAGCTAACGTTTAGGGTTAAGGGGTCAGGAGTCAACTGTGCGAAGCACCCGGAGGGCCGTACCGGCAATTGACTCCTGACCCCTTAACCGACCACCGGAGTTTGTGATGGCCCGCATTCGCCCCAGCGGCGGTTATCGCACGCTGGCTTCGTTCCAAACGGCCACGCTGATCTACGATGCGACGTTCCATTTTTGTGAACGATTCGTCGATCGACGGTCCAGAACAACGGACCAGATGGTGCAAGCGGCACGCTCCGGCCGACAGAATATTGCCGAGGGAAGCCGCGCGGCCGCAACTTCATCCCAAACCGAATTGCGTCTAGTCAACGTCGCCCGCGCCAGCCTGGAAGAACTGCTGTTGGATTTTGAGGACTACCTACGCCATCGGCGATTGCCGCAATGGACTCCGGACAGCTCGGATGCCTTGGCCGTTCGCAATGTGCCGCGAGAGTTCCGAAAGGATCCGTCAGATCCGACCAATCTGACCGATCTAAATGACGCGCAGCGCTGGGCGTTATACTCACGTTGGCTGGAACATGACGACCCCGCGGTCCGCGCCAATGCGGTTATCTGCCTGATTCATCAGGTGAACTATTTGCTGGACAATCAGATCAACGCGATCGAACAGCAGTTCGTCACCGAGGGCGGCTACAGCGAACAACTCGCCGCTGCGCGGTTCGCGGAGCGCGCCAAGAAAAAAGATCAGTCCGATCAGTCGGAAGGGTCAGATCAGTCAGTTCCGACCAATCTGATCCCCAATTGCCCCCAGTGCGGTAAGCCGATGGCATTGCGCACCGCCCGGCAAGGAAAAAACGCCGGCCAACAATTCTGGGGCTGCACCGGCTACCCAGAATGTAAAGGCACCGCCGAACTTTAACGGGTGGCGCTTTTGCCCAATGCATCCCGACATCATTCGACGAGTGATCCGCGCAGGCGCTGCAATTCGTCGTCGGTAATCGCGTGGCGAGTCTTGCGAAGCATGTCGATCAAGTAATCGGTAGACATTTCATCGCCCCCTGGGAATCCAATGTTGCCGTTGGCGCCGTCGGACGTCACGAGCGTGCTTCTGACAGCATCCTGGATTGAGTACCAAGGGATTCCGCCGGATGGATCGGGACGGTGCGTTTTCTCAAATTCGATGCCTCCCTCATCGCCTATCGAATCGATTTTGACCAGGATAATCTCGATTCGTCTCAGATCGGCGCCGGCCGGTCCTTTGATTTGTCCACGAATTGTGACCAACTGTGGAGCATCTTTGACTCGCACAACCTGGATGGGCGATCGCAGGTCTTGTTCGCCTTCGAAATCGTACAAGCACAATCGACTCTGCGGAGCACGACTTTTCGGGCACAAAGCTCAGGCTGACGCCAATCGCAGGATCGGATGACGACCACATAACGATCGGATTGGTTTTTGAGGAAAGGCTCGTCTCGGTGAAGCCGGATAACAGTCCATTTGTGCGGCGCGTGGAAACGGGCTGGAACATCGAATATGGCAAGTCAGCGTGCACGGCATTCGGGAGCCAAGATACGAGCGATCCGAAGACGCCGGCCGAGAAGGCGCACGACGTGATCAAAGTCGTCGTTGTCACACCGTCGCGGTCTCCCGTATACGACGGGCCCAGCGACACGCACGGCACGATCTTTCCACAACCTCAGCCCAGGTCTCAAGCGCCGACACGTTAATAGGCGATTTGAAAGGTGGGCAACCACGTGCCTGGACCTAGACGAGTCCCGTCCGGTCCGCCATCAAACCGCCGCCGAAGACAGCGATTCGTCAATCACCGAATTCGACCGTCACGTCGGCGGTTTGTTGTGGTTTCAGTTTGATTCGCTTGACGGCTTGGTCGATTTGATCAGGCGAGGCGTTGGGGTTGGCAGCGAACGGATTGCCACGGAAAGCAGTAAGCGTCACGCTTTCGGGCGACACGTCGCTGAATTCGAAGCGGCCCTCCGCGTCGGTTTCCGTGCTTTGCTGAGACATACTATCCGACAGCCGGACGAGGGAGCCGGGCATAGGACGTGAATTCGCCAGCACAATGCCCCGAATCCTGGCGTTGGCATCCAGTTTCAATTCGCCCAAGTCCGCTTGGTTGCGGTCGAATGTCTCTTGGAGATATCCCTGCTCGCAACGCACGGTCAAGCGATACGAACTCGCTTGGGCCGGGAAGCTGAATCGGCCATTCCGATCCGAATGCATTCGATTGAATTCCGGACCGCGACTTCCGGTGATCTGCCCCGCCAAGTTCGTCGGTCGAACCGAAATCTCGGCGCGAAACTGGGTGGCCGTCGCGATCGACAATCGTGCCCGAAACCGGCTCGGCAGGCTCCAACTCAAATGCCAGGTCATCCGCTTTTGAGTTTTTGTCGATTGCGTTTGGCGACGTGAATACACGATAACCGTCGCTTGCTATCAAGAGTTGAAACTGTCCCAGCAGGAAACTGCTCTTGAGGGCGAACGCTCCGTGGCGTCCTTCAATCGTCATCCCTCGATAGACCGTGGAACCCGTCATGGGAACGACGACGAATCGATCGACGGGCTCACCGGTCGAAGCATCGACAACGTGACCGATCAACGGCTCGTCGCGTTCCAAGCGGACGGTGACCTCATCTTCGCCGGCGGTAGCATCGATCGTCTGCGGTTTGAACCCGCGGGCTCTGATCCAAACTCTGAGCGGTTCGTGCGGTGCGTTGGGCCAGTCGAATATCCCTTGGTCATCGGTGCGGTTGGGAACGATCGGATCGGCGACGCCATCGATTTGTCGTGGGTATAGCGAAGACGAATCTTTCCAACCGATGGCGACTCCAGCGCAGACCGGATGTTCATCGCCATCGATGACGCGGATCCGGATCGGCGAACCGGAATTCAACGTCATTTCGACCGGTTCGGAGTCGCTGTTAACTTCCCGTTCCACCATCGTCGGTGCCCATCCGCTTGCTGTCGCGGTGATGTGGAATTTGCCGGGCTTCATGGTAGGTAACTTGAAACCACCGTCGGCATCCGCCACGACCGAAAGCCGATTGCCAAATCGGTTCAGAATTGGCTCCGACACTACGACAGCGCGCGGAACGGGATGACCTTCCGAGTCGATCACCTTGCCTGAAATCCGAACTCCATCCGTCATTTTCGAGACAGCAGAAAAGTCCCGGAATTGCGATTGTTTCAGATTGGGGCGGCTGCGAATAAAGTCCTCGTCTGAACAATAGTCTGGATGGCTGAGCTTCAAAGCGATTACAGCGTCGCCGGGGACGCCATCAAATATCCATCGTCCATCGGCGTCGGTAACAGGCGATTGTTTGTCCTCGACATAGTAGAAGTTGCTTGGGGTCGCGTAATCGCCAAACCAATATCGCATGGATCGTATCATGAGCTCGACTTTGGCCTTCCTGATCGGCTCGCCTCGCTCGTTCGTGACCGTGCCACCGATCTTGATTCCCGGCGCAAGCTCGATCGTGATGTCGTCCGGAACTCGCTGCCCCCGTTGAGTCAGCCAGCGCCGGATTCGAGGCGAGAAGCCGTCCTTTCGAGCGGTCAGTGAAATGAAGTCGGAATCGGCAGGAACCGTCACGACTGCATGACCCGAATTGTCTGTGTCGTATCGATCGCTTCGTACCCCAAACGAATCCCGGACGGTCAGTTCCACATCAGCTTTCTCGATCGACTGACCGTCATAATCCAAAACGGTCACCAACAACATTTGCGAATCATTTTCGTCGGCACCGTCCTCTTGCCAACAATGGCACACGGCAGCTTGGGTGCTGACCGTCAAAACTGCAACTTGCCATAACGCGAGCGCAGTCGCCCGAACCATGCCGACGACGTACGCAGACCCCGCCGAAAATCGAACCGGAGCGAACCGAGACAACGGAAATATGCGCATGGGCAAGTCCCAATCAATCGAGTTCATTAGTATAAGCCATTTGCAGGCAGCCACCCATTCGCCCTTCGCTGCTAACAGCCAGTTGAAAAAGTAGCTGAACGGCGCGAGCCGTCCGGTGGCGTTGGCATCCACACGACGAATTACCGGGCGGCTGGCGCCGCTTCGCTTCAATAAACAACTGTGCACACATTTTTCAACAGACTGTTAACCCAAGCCACATCTCCCGCATCACTACCCGTCCGGGTTATCCAGCAGCGACTGCAATCGCTCGGCGAGAATCGGCTCAAAGCGTGCAGGCCACGATGCATCGATCAGGCCGACGCCGATCATGTCCAACAAATGGACGCGATCCTGTAGTCGGAAGCTGTTCAGTTTCATCCGCACCAACTCGTTCAAGTGGACGACGCTTTTGTTGTTGACAATTTCGCATTGGCTGATTTGCGGCGTCGGGTTGACGTAGTCCGGCTTGACCTTTTTTCCAGCCAGCAAGATATGAATTCCCTGACTTGGTTTCCCGTCGGGGCCGTCCAGGAACACGATGACGTCCATCACCTTATCCCGATAGAATCCAACGGCGCTCAGTGCCTGCGTGGCTCGATCGAGATCTTCGGCCTGGAGCAGAATATCGACGTCGCGCGTGTTGCGCACCGCACCTTCATCGACTGTCGCGACCCATGCCGCCACGGCATGACCGCCGATTACGGCGTATGGAATACCGGCCTTTTCTAGTGCTCCGCAGGTGCGGTCCAATCTTTCGCGGACTTTCTCCACGGCGGCAAACATCCTGTCAAAAACGAAGGGGCTCTGTTCGCGAATTAACGATTTAAGCTCATCTTCATTCATGGAAATAGTTTACCCGGAAACTTGCTTGGAGGCTGCCAAAACTCGAACTTGACCACCGCGGCAACTAGAATAGGAGCCATCTATGGATCCCCGAGTATCTGACCATTTTCTTCATCGCCGCAATCATATGAACGTTTCAACCGCTGTCATTTCGCGAACCGCCGTCTTGTTTTTTTTCTTCGTAAGTTGTCTCGGTGCGCTGACCGCCCGGCAATCGCCCGATGACAAAGGCATTGCCAGCGATCCATTGTTGTCAGGCATGGAGTACCGATTGATTGGACCGTTTCGCGGGGGGCGATCGGCGGCGGTTTGCGGGGATGTGCACAATCCACTTCGGTTCTTGATGGGGGCGACGGGCGGCGGTCTTTGGGAAACGACCGACGGCGGAAATAAGTGGAAGAACATAAGCGACGGATTTTTCGGCGGGTCGATCGGAGCGGTCGCGCTGGCCGATTCGGATCCCAACGTGATTTATGTGGGCGGCGGCGAAGTTACGATTCGCGGCAACGTCTCATCGGGTGACGGCGTGTGGCGCAGCGACGATGGCGGAGCGACTTGGAAACACGTCGGCTTGGAAGATTCGCGACACATCCCTCGCATCCGAGTCGACCCGCGCGACGCGAATCTCGTGTACGCCGCCGCCCTCGGTCATTTGTATGGTCCCAGCCAACAACGAGGCGTCTTTCGCAGCCGAGACGGCGGCACGACTTGGGAACGAGTCCTGTTTGTTAGCGACGAAGTCGGCGCGTGCGACTTGCTGCTCGATCCGAACAATCCTGCGCATCATTTATGCTACGACGTGGCGGGTCAAGCGAACGCCGTATAGCTTGGAAAGCGGCGGCGAGGGCTCTGGGTTGTGGAAGAGCACCGATGGCGGCGATACTTGGACCGAGATCACTCGCCACAGCGGTTTACCTGCAGGCACAGTGGGCATCATCGGTGTGGCGGTCTCACCGGTCGACTCCAGCCGCGTTTGGGCGTTGGTCGAGGCGGCCGACGGCGGGTTGTTTCGCAGCGACAACGGCGGCCAAACGTTCAGTCGAGTCAACGACGATCACGATCTGCGCCAGCGGGCCTGGTATTTCACTCGTGTCTATGCCGGGACGAAGAACCGCGACGAAGTCTACGTGGTCAACGTCGGCTTTTTCCGCTCGCGCGACGGCGGCAAGACCTTCTCCGGCATCGGGACTCCACACGGCGATCATCACGATCTGTGGATCGACCCGGCAGACGACCAGCGGATGATCATCGCCGACGACGGCGGCGCACAAGTCTCTTCAGCGGCGGCGCGACCTGGTCCGACTACAACACCCAGCCGACTGCCCAGTTTTATCGCGTGGTCACCGACAACCACTTTCCCTACCGGATTTACGGGGCCCAGCAGGACAACAGCACCGTCCGCATCGCCAGCCGAAGTCTTTCGTTCTCCATCGGCGAAGACGACTGGGAGCCGACGGCCGGAGGCGAAAGCGGCCACATCGCACCCGATCCGGACGACCCTGAAATCGTCTATGGCGGCAGTTACGGTGGTGACTTGACTCGCGTGGATCATCGCACCCACCAGTCTCGCAGCGTCGACGTCTGGCCGGATAATCCGATCGGCCACGGGGCAGGGGACCTTCAATATCGCTTTCAGTGGAATTTCCCGATCGTCTTCTCACCGCACAAGCCAAAGACGCTGTACACCGCAGCCAACGTCTTGTTCAAAACGACCGACGAGGGGCAAAGCTGGACAGCAATCAGCGGCGACTTGACGCGAAACGACCCAACTAAACTCGGATCATCCGGCGGGCCGATCACCAAAGACAACACCGGTGTCGAAGTCTATTGCACGATATTCGCCGTTGCCGAGTCGACCCACGAACCCGGCGTGATTTGGACGGGCAGCGACGACGGCCTGGTTCAACTCACGCGAGACGGCGGCAAGAATTGGGAAAACGTGACGCCGCCTGACTTGCCCGAGTGGTCGATGATCAACAGCATCGAGATCGACCCGTTCGAAAAGGGGGGCGTATACATCGCCGCCACGCGATACAAGCTCGACGACTACAAACCCTATCTCTATCACACGACCGATTATGGAAAGACTTGGAAGCTGATCACCACCGGCATCGACGTCAAACACTTTACGCGCATCGTTCGCGCCGACCCCGATCGCGCCGGCTTGCTGTACGCAGGGACCGAAAACGGAATGTACATTTCGCTCGACAACGGCGAACATTGGCAACCGTTTCAACTGAATCTGCCCATCGTTCCCATCACGGATTTGACCATCAAGAACGGCGATCTGGTCGTCGCCACCCAAGGACGTTCGTTTTGGATCCTGGACGACCTGACGCGACTCCACCAATGGAAGCCGGAAATCAAAACGGATTCGCTGCACTTGTTTGATTCGCGGCCGGTGTACCGCTTGCCCGGCTCCCCTCCCGGCGGGGGCAACAGCTTGACGCGCGGCCGCAACCCGACCTCTGGCGTCACCATTCGGTTTTGGTTACGCGATAAACCGGCTGATGACACGGCGGCAAAGCTCGAGATCCTCGGACCCGACGGCAAGCCGGCGCAGGTCTATTCACGAAAACCCGACAAGTCCCAGCGCGAAGAGGCACTAAAATTGGATGCGGGGCTCAATAGCATTCATTGGGACTTGCGGTATCCCAACGCCGAAACTTTTGACGGCCTGGTCCTGTGGGGCGGTGGAACTCAAGGCCCAACCGCCCCGCCGGGAACCTACACGGCACGGTTGACCCTGGGCGATCAAACGTTGGAAAGCAAGTTCGAAATCGCCAAAGACCCGCGGCTCACCGCGACCGACGATGATTACCGCCAACAGTTTGATTTCTTGATTTCGATCCGCGACAAGCTAACGGAAATCCATCGCGGGATCAAACAAATCCGCGATGTCCGCACACAGATCACGGCGATTAACTCTCGGCTCGCTGGCGACGACGCGAAAAAACCGCTGATCGAAGCCGGCCAGAAACTGATCGAAGCGATGGCGAAAATCGAGAAGACGCTTTACCAAACCGAGTCGAAAAGCTCGGAAGATCCGCTCAACTTCCCGATCCGGCTCAACAACCGGCTCAGCTATTTGACCAACATCGCCGCTAGCGCCGACGCTCGACCGACCGATCAAGCGGTCAAGTTGCGAGACCAACTCGTCGCTGAAATCGACGGTCAACTGGCGGAATTGCACAAACTCGTCGACGGAGATCTTCGCTCGCTCAACGAACAGATTCGTTCTGCGGGGGTGCCACCGATCTTTAGCGAACCGCCAAAATAGCCGCAGAAGGTGCGACCGCGTTCAACGGTAGTGGGGGAATTTATCGTGGAACGACCATGCTTGGCCGTCATTTGTCGGGCAGAGACTGCCCGACCTACAGCAAATGACCCCGCTAAAAATCCAAACTGACCCGGATGGAAACCGCACCGTTAGGCATCTTACAGGCTGTTGAAAAAGCTCGCGTCATCCCCACGCACCCGCCTCATCCCCACGCACCCGCCTCATCCCCACGCACCCGCCTCATCCCCACGCACCCGCCTCATCCCCACGCATGCGTGTCATCCCCACGCATGCGTGTCATTCCCGCGCATGCGTGTCATCCAAGCAAAGGCGCGTCATCCCCGCGAACGCGCGTCATCCCAGCAAAGACCCGTCATCCCCGCGAAGGCGGGGATCCAACGTTGCCAGAGTTGATTTCCGCTGGATTCCCGCCTTCGCGGGAATGACACCACATATGCTTGTTGAGACAACATTTGTCGCGCAGGGACTGCCCGACCTAAAGGCTCCGCGGGCATGACATTACACATGGTTGTTTAGACGAGTCGTCTTTCAACGGATTGCTAACCGCGGCTTTGCTGGCTGGCGTAATGAATACAATTCCATGCTCAGCGACTCGCGCGACAAAGTTTACTCAAGCCGTAAACTTTATCTAGCCGATCCAGTTGAAGATACGTGCTGTCGCGCGCTGGCCGGCCGGTCAGGATCGCACGCAAAAACAGCTTCGCCTTAAGTCCCTTACGGAAGAGGTCAGGTGAGGGTTAACAAGATCGTGAAGTTATTTTGCGTGCGGCCCTTAGTTCAACCTTAACAAATCAGCATCAACGTTCGTTACATGGCTCCAGCCGCTGAAAACTCCAGACGCGATTTTTTCGTCAATCGATTTGTCGAGCGGCTCGGCAAGCGGTTTCTGGAGTGGTCGTCGGACTGGCAAAACGCTTTCTTGGAAAGCATTACGGCGTTGGGCCGGTTCGGCTTGTTTATTTGGCGAACGATGTTTTGGATGTTCACGCGGCTGCCGAAGCGCGAAACGCTGGCACCCAACTTTTACCAGGTCGGCGTCAGTAGCCTGCCTGTGGTTGCATTGACGGGCACGTTTATCGGCATGGTATTGGCAGTGCAAAGCTACGCTCAATTCAAGCAAATGGGGTTAGAGACGCGGCTCGGCGCTGTCATCAACATGTCGCTGGTTCGCGAACTTGGGCCGGTGTTGGCGGCGACGATGTTGGCGGGCCGAGTTGGAAGTGCGATGGCGGCTGAACTCGGGACGATGCGAATTACGGAACAGATTGACGCGCTGGCGAGTATGGGAGCCAATCCAATCCGCTATCTGGTTGTTCCGCGATGTCTGGCGTGCTTCTTCATGATCCCGACGTTGACGTTGATGGCCGACTTCATGGGGGTCGCGGGCGGTCATTTCTACAGCGTTTGGATTTTGGGAATCGACATCCATCACTATTGGTCCAACAGCGCGGATTTTGTGACGAATTTCGATTTGTTCTCGGGCGTGATCAAGAGTTTCTTTTTCGGGTCGGCGATTCCATGGTCGCCTGTTATCAGGGATTCAACTGTGACGCCGGCGCTGAAGGTGTGGGGCGGGCGGCCACGTCGTCATTCGTGTACTCGTTTGTGCTCATCTTGATGCTGGATTTGTTTTTGGGAATCTTTTTGGAATCGGTTTACGATAGTTGGTACGCCGCCGACGCCGCGGGTTTGGTTTAGCAGGCTGTTGAAAAATATGTGCAAAAGTGTTTATGGAAGCGGAGCGGCGCAAGCCGCCCGGTAATTCGGCGAATGGAAGCCCATGTAACCTGAGGGCTTGCGCCGTACCGCTACTTGCGCAGCGAACTGTTGGCGGTCACCAATAACGGTGATCGAATGCGATGCAAAACGCTGAAGGTCAGGAAATCTTGGTGAAGCTGGACGGGGTGTCGGTGAATTTCGGCACGAACGCGGTGCTGCGCGAAATCTCGTTGGAGATTCCAGTCGGTCAAACGCTGGTGTTGATCGGCGAAAGCGGTTGCGGGAAGACAGTATTGTTGAAGACGCTGATCGGCCTCATCCGTCCCACGGCGGGACACGTTTTTTTTGACGACCGCGATTTGGCGTCGCTTTCGGATCAAGATCTGAGCCAGTTGCGTTTGAGATTCGGGTTTGTTTTCCAGAACGCGGCGCTATTCGACAGTTTGACGATTGGACAAAACGTGGCGTTCCCCCTGCGGCAACATGGCAAGCCTGGAACGGAGCAGATTCGCGAATTGGTGTTGGAGAGCCTGGCGGCGGTCGGTCTGCCGGACGACGTCGTCTACAAAAAACCGGCCGAACTATCCGGCGGCATGCGCAAACGCGTCGGCTTGGCCCGGGCGCTGATTTTGAATCCGGAGATCGTCTTGTATGACGAGCCGACAACCGGTTTGGATCCGATCATGAGCGACGTGATCAATGAACTGATCCTGCGAACGCGCGGACGCGGACGGGTGACCAGCATCGTCGTGACTCACGATATGACGACGGCGCGGAAAGTTGGCGACCGGATCGTGATGTTGTACCCGTTGGCGCGACTGCAAATGGGCGAACCCCAAGTGATCTTCGACGGAACAACACAAGAATTGGATACCATCCGCGACCGTCGCGTCCGGCAGTTCGTCAATGGCGAAGCGGGACAACGGCTGATGGAGATGCGAGCCGAAGCCGCGGCGGGATCAGGCAATTAGGAGCAAAAACAAGGTCGGAGGCCGTTTTCGCGAAGTCTTCGTCGTCTGCCGATGGCGGAAGACTTAACAGGCCGTTGAAAAGGAAACAATGGAAGAGCGAATTCTACAACTGCGGGTTGGCATCGTCGTGATCTTGGCGGCGATCATCACCGGCACGCTGATTTTCCTGTTCAGCGGCGGTTGGACCCCGCAATATTCGGTCTACATGCGGCCCAGCACGGCGCCGGGGGTCACGCGAAACACCCCGGTTCGCAAGCACGGGATTCTTATCGGCCGAGTTTCGGACGTGGAAACAACCGATGACGGGGTGATTTTGCAATTGAGGATCAATCGTGGACAAAAAATCTATGACTCCGAGGTGGCACAGGTCGGAACCGAATCGTTCCTGGGGGATGCGGTCATCGAGTTCGTTCCCGGGGAGGCCGCGACGCGCGGTCCGTTGCTGACCGACGGCAGCGAAATCCACAACATCCGCGTCAAACCTAACCCGCTGGAAGTCGTGGGTGTGGTCATCGACCTTAAGGACCGCATCGGAGACGCCGTCGATTCGATCCGCCGCGCCGCCGACACCGTCGACGGAGCAGGGCAGGGCATTACGCGCGTGACCGATCAATTCCAGCAAGCATTGGGGAACGACAACAGCGACCTCAAAGTCATCCTGACGAACATTCGCAAAATGACCGAAACCGCGGATACGACGTTAGCCAGTTTCAATAACGTCATGAAACGATTTGACGAATTCCTCAACGACAGCGATTTCCAAGGAGAACTCAAAGACGCGATCAAGGGTCTGCCGGGTTTCTTAAAAGATGCCAAACAGACGATGGCCGACGCCCGTTCGGCGATCGACCAGTTCCGCAGCGTCGGGGAGCGCGCCGATGGCAACCTGAAAAACATCGAAGAGTTCACCCGATCGCTCGGCGAACACGGCCCCGAAATCGTCGATCGCTTGAATTCGAGTCTGGACAATATCGACCGGCTGGTGAAGAGCGTCAACGACTTCTCTCAGGCTCTCGGTAACTCCGAGGGGACCCTGGGGCGGCTCGTCAAGGACCCGAGTCTGTATGAGAATCTCAATGCGACGCTGTCCAACGTCCGCGAACTGAGCTTCCGGCTAAAGCCGATTATCGGTGATTTGCGCGTTTTCGCGGACAGCCTGGCCCGTGATCCGGGACAACTGGGCGTCCGCGGCGCCCTACAACGCCGTCCCGCCGGTTCCGGCTACAAGGGAACGATGTTGGGCGGACTCAATCCGAATTGGTAGGCCACTTTGGATCGCACGCAAAACAACTTCCCGGTTTTGTCGACCCTCTCACTAAGCCTCTCCCGTGAGGGCGAGGATTTACGGCGAAGTTATTTTGCGTCCGATCCTTAATGGACGATTGTACCATTCGACTCGGCGATTGGCAGCGTCACCGTTCCGCGGGCGACATCGGTTCGAAGCTGGTCGGCACGCTCCAGCAATAAGCTCTCGTCGGTGATCGTCTTGGGAGTCATGCGAAAGTCGAACTCGCGACGGTCCCGGATTTCGTGAAACGCAAAATGGTCGGATAAAAAGCTGATCGGCGGGATCTCGTACCACGGCGGGAGGATGCGCTTCTTGGCCATCACCGGTTCGTAGCCATCCTTCTCCAGCCGAATCTCCCGCGTTCCATAGTAGGTGAACGGAACTGCCACTGGCGTGAATCCGACCGCCGTTCGATCGACCGTGACCAACGCGCCGTCGGGGTCGCTGCGGATCATCATCACGCGATGCACGCATCCACTCGATGCGAGCAGCACGCCCGATAACGCCATCAGGATCCGAATTCGACAAGTCCTCGCCAAAACGGCACCTCTCTTTGGGGTTCGCGGACGGCGGAGTCTAATCGAAGCACAGTCGATGGGCAACGTCGCTCGCGGCCAAAAAAGGCGATTGGCTCGACATCCTTTTTGACGGACCGCGTGGTAGATTGGTTAAACAGGGGAATGATTCGACGCCGCTTTCGACGATATACTATGGCGTAATGCCAGCGTCAGTTGAAGATAAACCGCAACGTGCCGGCGCTAAATTGTCCAAAGAAACCAAGACGAATCCTTGTGGTTCGTAGGCTCGACCGTGGACTCGTATCGTCGATCCCGCTCAGCAGCGAAGTTGTCAACTCAAAAAAAGCCAATCTGCTCGATGAATGAAGCCCCGGTTCATTGGAATGACTATCTCGAAATCGCCAGTCTCAGCGATATCGGCATGCGCCGCACCAATAACCAGGACAGTTACATCGTCTCGCTGGCAAGCGGCTCCGAGCAGTGGCAGCAGCGTGGGCATCTGCTGATCATCGCTGACGGGATGGGGGCGCATGCCGCGGGCGAGCTCAGCCAGCCGGTTGGCGGTCGATCACGTTTCGCATTTGTACTACAAGTTTTCCGGTCAATCGGCTCCGGAAGCATTGCGGCGAGCGATGATCGAAGCCAACGGCGAAATCAACCGCCGCGGTCAAGCGAACGAAGAATTCCACAACATGGGAACGACTTGCAGCGCGCTGACGATTCTCCCTCAAGGCGCCGTGATTGCACACATCGGCGACAGCCGCGTGTATCGGTTGCGCAAGAATCGTTTGGAGCAATTGACGTTTGATCACAGCCTGGTCTGGGAAATGTGCGCCGCCGGGCAAATCAACCAGGACAGCGACGCGGCCCTGAGCATTCCCAAGAACGTCATCACCCGGTCGCTGGGTCCGTATCCCGACGTCAAAGTCGACTTGGAAGGACCGTTTCCGATCGAGGTCGGCGACACGTTTTTGATTTGCTCCGACGGACTCACCGGCCAGGTGGCCGACGATGAGCTCGGACCGCTATTGGCCAGCTTGCCACCGAAGCAAGCAGCTCAAGTGCTGATCGACTTGGCGAATCTTCGCGGCGGGCCCGACA
Organism: uncultured Planctomycetaceae bacterium; assembly: GCA_963803365.1. Lineage (GTDB taxonomy): Bacteria > Planctomycetota > Planctomycetia > Pirellulales > Pirellulaceae > JANMEB01. The sequence continues at coordinate 584,435 of CAWDMH010000008.1, read as the reverse complement.
ATATCACATTGGTCATCGCCAAGATCACTCACGAGTTTATGGCCAGTCATCGATCCAAACCGTTGACTCTTGGTGCCAAACGAAAGCCAAAAGTCGCGGCGGTCGTGCTGTGGTCGATATTCGGCGCCTGTTTGCTGATGGCAGGCTTGTTATGGAAGCTCACCAACTCGATTTCGGCCTCCTCGGTACCCGCTCTCGCATCGCTGGTCATGCTGATTTGGATTGGGTTTCAGTCGTCTGGTGTTTTCGGCAAGGGGAAAGTCGTCGCCCCGAACAAACGCTTTGGCCGAGCACCGTACACTCGGACCGATTGCGCATCGGGTCAAAAGCTGCTGGAACAACTGGAAATCATCACCAGTCAACTGCGCGAAGCAGCGATTGTCGAGAACTGGAATATCGATCTTGCCAAGCTCGACGAGTTGGTTGCCAAGGCCCGCGCCGCGGCGGCCAAAAAAGACGAATCCGACGCCATTCGGCTGTTTGCTCGCTCGATCAGCTTTCTGATGGAACAACTCAGGCGTGGGCAGTCATCCAGCGACTCCAGCGTTGATCTGTAAGCGGCCTTCATTCCAATTCTAAATAAAATTCCATTGGCCCTCCCCGACCGCATCCTGCGGCCGACCCTCCCGAATCGGGAGGGTAATTACGAAAGGCTTGCGTAACAATGACCTCGAAGACAATCTCCCAGCGTGCTTGATAGTACGCTCCAAACGAAGCTGAATGACCTCGAAGGCGGGGGACGGGAGTCCAGCGGGAATTGACTCCCGCAATGTTAGATCCCCGCCTTCGCGGGGATGACGAGCCTTCGCGGCGATGACAGCGGCTTTTTCAACGGGCTGCTGACTCAGCGGACGGGGCAAGCGTTGCGCGAACTCCCAACTCAGCTGACTTTGCGAACTCAGTCGACTTCGCACGTTCCGCGTGAATCGCTTAGCTAGCGGGGCCGCCGCTATCAACCGATCTAACAGGCCGTTAAGAAAGGATTCGTCATTCCCGCGAAGGCGGGGATCCAGTATTGCGAGTGTCCATTTCCGCTGGATTCCCGCCTTCGCGGGAATGACCTTCGGTATGGTTGTTGAGATGAGTCTTTTTTCAACTGGCTGCTAACCGCCGGCCTCTTGTTACGGGAAAACGCATACTCTCAGGTCGCAACGCTGCTCTTTGCCTCATCGCAGGTGCTTGCTACAGTCCGCAGTGGTCAACGCCCGCGCTGTTTATTAGCGATGCATCTACTCGATTTTCCCGGCCAATGAATCTCCTGTCACGCTACGTGTTGCTCGAACTGATCAAGGTCTTCTTGGTTACCGTTTTCGGAATGACGGCCCTGATGATGCTGGTCGGTGTCGTGCAAGAAGCCGTTCAGCAAAACTTGACGCCGCTGACGATTTTGCAATTGATCCCGTTCTTGATCCCCAAGGCGCTTTTCTTTGCGATCCCGACCACGATTCTGTTTTCTGCATGTAACGTCTACGCCCGCATGTCGGCGTCCAACGAAATTGTCGCCGTCAAGTCGATGGGGCAGTCCCCGCTGGTGGTCGTCTGGCCGGCGATCATTTTGAGCTTTCTGCTGAGTCTGATCACAGTGATTCTCAACGATGTCGCGGTTCCTTGGGGGCGGCAGGGGGCTTATCGCGTCATCTTGACCTCGGTTGAACGAACGATTTATGCCGTGTTGGCCGCGGACCAAAAATTCAACAATGGACGGTTGTCGTTTTCCGTCCAGGAAATCGATGGCCGCGACTTGTACGGTTTGAAGGTTCAGAAATTTGCCGACGATCCCAAGAACGGCTTTCGCCTGGTCGCCGAAAAAGCTCGGCTGACATGCGATCCGGTTTCCAACAAACTCAAAGTGTGGATCAAGAATGGGACCTCTCAAATCGGCGAGCAAACGACCATGGTGATCGACGACGGCACATTTGACTTGGAACTCGCCGACGCAACTCGCAAACCCAAGTCGATCGAAGACAGTCCGTCGATGATTCCGCTTCACGAGATCGGCAAGGAATACCGCAACAGCGGACTCATGCTGGCGCAAAAGCGCCGCGATTTGGCAATGGCCGCCTCGTTTCAAATGCTCGGTGGCAACCTGGTAGGCTTGACCGATCCGATTTGGGGTCCGGAGTTCAACGAGTTGCGCGAATTCGAGATGCGCAAATTTCGAATCGCCACCGAACCGTGGCGGCGATGGGCCAACGGCTTTAGCTGTTTGTGTTTTGTGATGGTCGGAGCCCCGCTGGCCTTGCGTCTACAAAAAGCGGATTTTTGGCTCGTCTTTTTTCTGTGTTTTTTGCCGATTCTCGTGGCGTACTATCCAATGCTGATGATTGGCATCAGTCAGACGAAGACCGGTGAACTGCCGCCGGGATTTGTCTGGTTTGGCAATTTGGTCATGCTGGCGCTGGGTGTTCACATGCTGTTGAGGTTGGCGCGTCACTAGTGGTTTGCGAAAGGACGAAGCGTTGTTTGCCCGCTCGCGAATTCGAACGCAAATGTATTTCGGCCTGGCGATGTTGGTCGTCGTCGTGGTCGTGTTGTCGGCGTCCGGGTTCAACGGGGCATTGAACTTCCGGGAATTGACGAAAAACATCCGTGCCCGATCGCGGGAGTTGCCGCTGACCGCCGAATTGAATCGGTCGGTTGCGGACCTGCGCGTGGCTTACACTCAAATCTTTCGTCCGGCGGATTTTTGGTCGTACCGCTCGCCTCCGGTCGGCGATCGAACCCGGGCGCTGTTGGAGTTTATCGAGCGGATGCGGTATGTACGCGTCGCGCTGAGCGACTATCACGATCAGCTCGTCGAAAACCACCCCAGCGACCCGCGCATTGCGGACATTTCGGCCGAACTTTCCACGGTGGACGAAATCGACCGGCGGCTCGACCGAATCGACGGATTGATCATGAATCCGGACATCGTTTTCGAAGACCGCAGCGTTCGGGCCCAACTGGAGGAGGAGGTCGCGCAGCTTCAGCCGCTGGTTGGATTTCTTCCCGGCTATCTCAAGACGCGGATGGAAGCGTTTTCCGAACAAGTTCGCGGCCAATATTACTCGTGGATGTTCATCAGTGGCATCTTTTTCCTGGGGGCCATCACGCTCATGATCTGGCTGGTGATCGTCTTTCGCCGTTCGATTTTCAAACCGCTGGAACGGTTGATCGCCGGCTCCCGTCGTGTCGCTGGAGGCGATTATCAGTTCCGTATTCAAACGCATTGCCGCAGCGAATTGGGCGACCTGGCCACGGCGTTCAACGAGATGACCAGCCGATTCTACGAAATCAAAACCGACTTGGACGAGCAAGTCCGGTTGCGGACCAAGGAAATCGTTCGCAAGGAGCAACTCGCCAGCGTCGGATTCCTGGCCGCCGGCGTGGCGCACGAGATCAACAACCCGTTGGCGGCGATCGCCTGGTCGGCTGAATCGCTGGAGATGCGCCTGCATGAAATCCTCGCGGCTCAAGGTATTGCGCCGAAGGACGACACCGAAGAGATTCGCGAAATGAAAACGTATTTGCAGCGCATCCAGAGCGAGGCGTTCCGCTGCAAGGACATCACCGTGGGATTGCTGGATTTCTCTCGACTCGGCGACGCCAAGAAGTCGTCGACGGATATCGGCCGCTTGCTGGAAGGGATCGTGGAGATGATCCGTCCTCTCGGCAAATACCAAGACCGCATACTTCAACTCGCCTGCCAACGCGATGTGATCGCAAAAGTCAACCCGCAAGAAATGAAACAAGTCGTGCTGAACCTCGTGACCAATGCACTCGATAGCGTTGCCGCCGGCGGCGTGGTCAAGGTTCAATTGACACAAGACCGGCGGCGATTTGTTCTCGTCGTCGAAGACAATGGCTGTGGAATGGACGCCGACGTCCAGCAGCATATGTTCGAGCCCTTTTTTACGCGCCGCGCCGACGGAAGCGGAACCGGGCTCGGGCTTTCCATCACGTTTCGCATCATTGAAGAACACGGTGGTACCATTCGCGCCCATAGCGACGGCATCGGACGCGGGTCACGCTTCACCGTACAAATTCCTTTGAACGAGTATGAACAAAAACCAAGACGCCTCGCCGCAGCCTGAACGTCTCAAAGTCCTGTTTGCGGACGACGAACCGCAACTGCAAGAATTGATCCGCATCGAAATCCCGCGAATGGGACACAGCGTGACGGTCTGCCCCGACGGCTTGACCGCGATCGCCGCGGCCGAAATGAATCATTTCGATTGCCTGCTGGTCGATCTCGATATGCCTGGAATGAACGGCATCGATGTGATCGGGCGGGTCAAGGAATTGACGCCGACTTGCGAAGCGGTCGTGTTGACGGGCAAGGGTTCCACGGAAACGGCGGTCGCAGCCCTCCGCCACGGCGCGTTCGATTACTTGTTCAAGCCGTGTAAGCTCGCCGACCTGCGCTCGCTGCTAGGGCGAGTGGTCGAGAAACGGCGACTGACCAAGAAATGCCGGTGCTCGAACTTCGTCTCTTGCGACTGGAAGGCCACGGCGACATGATCGGCCAGCATCCGTCGATCGATCAGGTGCGGAGTCTGATCGCCAAAGTTGCTCCAACCAACTCGACGGTCCTGGTCGTCGGCGAAACCGGCACCGGAAAGGAATTAGTCGCGCGCTCGGTGCACGCTGCCAGCAGTCGCGCCGAAAAGCCGTTTGTCGCTGTCAACTGCGGGGCGCTCCCGGAAAACCTGATCGAAAGCGAATTGTTCGGCCATCGCAAGGGCGCTTTCACCGGCGCCGATCAAAGCCGCACGGGATTGTTCGAAGTCGCCGACGGAGGAACTTTGTTTCTGGATGAAATTGGCGAACTGCCGAAGTCGATGCAATCCAAGTTGCTGCGCGTGTTGGAAAGTGGCGAGATCCGCCGCGTCGGAGACAACCAGCCATTCACAGTCGACGTGCGGATCGTGGCTGCAACGCATCGAAATCTGGCAGAGATGGTTCGCGACGATTCGTTTCGAGAAGACTTGATGTACCGCATCAATACGTTTGAAATCCGCTTGCCGCCGCTTCGCCAGCGAACGAGCGATATCCCCATCCTGGCGGCGTACTTGCTAAACCGCTTTCGAAGCGATGCCGCTCGAGCTGCGACGATTTTCACGCCAGCCGCTCTGGAACAATTGACCCATCATCCGTGGCCGGGAAACATCCGCGAATTGGCCAATGCCGTGGAACGAGCCGCGATCCTGTGCGATGCCCTGCCCATCGATATGGAACACTTGCCGATTTGGCGGGCCAAAGCACCATCTCCGGCCAATCAGGATTGGTTTGCGGGCAAGACTCTCCGTCAGATCGAGTACGCTGCGATCGATGCCGCGCTGGAGCGTCATCACGGCAATAAGGGGGCCGCCGTCGAAGAACTCGGCATCAGCATCAAGACACTCTACAACCGGCTGAACGAACTCGAATCCCACCGTCGCGCCGCGTAAAAGACGATAGTGCTTCGCAGCAAGCAGCCACCAAACAATTCTTGGATTCGCTCAATAAAAAATAACCGCAATCAAGGCCCATCGCCCACGCCATCACCACCAATAGATCAGCGGATAGATCACCAGCCAAACGCAATCGACAAAGTGCCAATACGTGCCGAGGTTGTGGGCGAACATCCAGCGGTGGGAACTCAAACGTCGACACGCCAGAAATCCCATCACGACCAAACCCGCGAAAACATGCAACGCGTGAAAGCCAGTCAACAGCCAATAGCCGCTGATCCAGCGGTTGCCGTTGGGAATCACGACCGGCAATCGCAAGCCGAACCGGTCATTCAATCCCTGGGCCAACTCGTCGATGTCGTCCGCCGATTTCGAATCCTTGATGCTTAACTGGCGTAACATCCACAGCCGGTCGTCGATGGCGGACAGGCGGTCATTGGTTGCTGCCAATGCGGTCCGCAGGTTAACCAATTCCGTTTGACGTTTCTGCAGTTCGACTGAATCTTCAGATTTTGGATTTCCTGCGGCGCCGTCGCCCGGTTCCAGTTGTTTCATCAAGCCATCGATTCGGCTGTCGAGTTGCTGTTTGCGAAGGGTCAGCGCCCCTTGTTCGCTTTGGATCGCATCAAATTCGACCGCCAGGTACGAGGCGACTCCCGGTTCGGTCGCTTTTGAAGGCTCGATCAGAAACGCTACGGATTGCAACGAGATGCTTTGTTCGAACGGATTGTCTGATTCGGCGACCAGTCGCGCCGTCCAGTCGACCAGACCAAGTTTCAGACGGTCGAGAAACTCGATTTCAGCAGCAGAGTTTGCGTCGTCCGCCGAAGTGTCCAAAGCCAACCGCCGCCGATGGTTGGCAATTTCCTCTTTGACCGCCGCCAGATAATTGATATCCGGGCGCGAGTAGACTAACAGCCGCGGACGCCTGGGATACAAGCCGTGCTCGATTTTCGTCGAATATTCGATTCCCTTGATTCCCAGAAATGCCGACCCCAACAGCATCGTCCCCAGCAGTAACCGTTTCGCCGTCGGTGATCGACCGCTTCCGACCGCCGCCACGCAGCGCGACATCGTGAAGCTCGAAAGCAAGAGAATCGCCGTGTTGAGTGTCCCCAGCGCCAAGCTCAAATGCACTTCGCTACGCGTCGGCCAATCGGCACCGGCGGCAACGCGAAAAATCAAATAGGAACCGATGAGCGCGACGAAAAACATCGCTTCGGTCGACAGGAACAGCAGCAAGAACAGGCGGCTGGGGTGAATGCCCACGCTCGATCGTGGCTCATCGTTCATAACGCTCGCTCGGCGTCCATCGCCACCGAGGGCTCGCCCGCCGGCCAGAAAACCCGACTGTCGCACGAACGCTTTCGAAAGTGATTCGCCATTAGGCTCGCATCGCAAACGCCAACACTAAGGCGATCATCAATAGAGGCAAGTACAACAACGAAACGCGCATCAGTCGCCGGGCTGCCTGATCATCGGTTGCAAAGAAAAATCGGAACGACGCCAACAGATACCACACGCCCAAGCAGAGAGCCGCGGCCGCGTAAACCGCCGCGACGGCTCGCGTCTCAAAACACAAGGCTCCCGCCAACGTCGTAGGCAACAACGCAGTAGCCCCCAAAACGGCGTGCCAGCCCGCTAGTCGCCCACTCGGATCGACGACCGTCGTCATTTTTAATTCGGCCGAGGCATAATCCGCTCGATAGAGCCAGGCGATCGCCATGAAATGGGGGAACTGCCAAAGGAACAATGTCGCAAAAAAGACCCAAACCAGGCTGGTCGTCGTCCCGGTCGCCGCAGCCCCAATCAGTATCGGCATCGCTCCCGCGACGGCTCCAATCGAAGTATTCCACCAGGTTCGTCGCTTCAACGGTGTGTACACCACGACGTACATAACCCAAGTCGCAATGCCCAACAGCGTCGCCTCCCAATTAACCATCGCCGCCAAATACGCGATGCCCATGCCCAGCGTCATCGCGCCGAACAACGCCACCTGAGTAGCGGTCAACCGGAACTTGGGAAGCGGCCGCCGCGCAGTCCGCGGCATCAAGTAGTCCGTATACCGTTCCAGATACTGATTCCAAGCGCTGCCGCTGGAGGCGATCAACAGCACGCCCACGGCGACGTGAATCAAGCTCATCAGGTTGTGACCCGCTGGCAGCGCCAAAATGCCGGCTACTACCACGGTCAACAAAACCATCGCGGCGATCCGCGGCTTCGTCAACTCGACATACTCGCGAACGTTCGCCAGCGCGGCTTGCTTATCAGAAGTACGAGCGAATGTTTTCACGCCGACTCATGCTCTCCAGAGGCGAAAACTACAATCCAGCCACTTTGGCTGTTCCCGGTGGCAACGGCGAAGCGGACCGGCCGCCAACTTGCAATCCGGCTTGGACCCGGTCGGATCGCGCTCGGGCAAATCGAACTGCTTGAGCCGTCGAAAATGCGAGAATCAGCGAACCGACCGCCACATGCGCGGTGATCAGGTTCATTTGCCAGAATGATTTCTCCGAAACGACAAACCTGGCGGCTACTCCCCAATTCGAAAACCACGGCGGCCAGCCAAACTTAACTACATAGGTCGTCAACCCGAGTCCGATCTGAGTGGCGACTAGTAATAGCAAAACGCCAGACAGCGATCGAATGCCGCTGCCTTTCAAATTCCTCAACCGGCCGAGGTAGCCGGCCGCGATCGCCAATCCAACGATCGTCGTCGCGACCGCCAAGTGCCACAGGATCAGGATTTGATACACGGTCGGGTCTGCTTCGATCTTTTGGATATGCCGCAAACAGGCCCCCAAAACCACCTGACCGTAGCTGGCCAATAGCATACTCCAACTCACCAGCGACATCGAGGCGGCCGACCAAAGGCGCGGATCCGTCACGCGGTCGCCGCTGGCCCACCATTTCGAGGTGAATACGAGCATCGCCACAACCGACGCAAAAAAAAGAGGGCCAAAACACCCGTGAATCAAGGCCAAAACCCGATCGTCGCGGATGACTCGCTGCCCGCCCAACACGCCTTGGGCAACCACCAAAATCAAAATCAACACCGACCACCGCCGCACCCACCGCCGTCGATCACACCAATACGTTACGACAACCAGCGCGATGCAACATAGCCCTGCGGTCGACGCCAACAGCCGATGCCCGTGTTCGACAAACAAATCCCAAGGTCCGAAGAACCAATCCCGGATCGGATACGCAAACATGTTGTAGTTGTAGGTGTTCGGCCAATCCGGAACGGCCATGCCCGCGTCCGACGTGGTCACCAACCCACCCACCCAAATCAACGGGAAGACGATCAGCGTCAGCAGCGCCGAGACTCGATGTGGCCATGGCGACCGCTTCGATTGCACTTCGTCGGTTTTGGGTTTCATCGAGTCTGCTCATCGCGCTAGCGATCGCCATCCGAAATCGCCGTGCGCCCCGCTTGGGATCCAACGCAAAATTACTTCCGCATTCAACCCGATCTCCGTCGGGCTTGCCCCGGCGGGATCACGACTGGTCAGCTACCAGAGGCTAACCTCAATGTACAAGCATTTGCCGATCTCCGTCGGGCTTGTCCCGGCGGAATCACGACTGCTCAGCTACACATTACGCAAGCAATGACAAAAAACCGAAGTTATTCTGCGTGCGATCCTTATTTCTGAAGGTTACTTCTGTCGCCACGATGTCCATATCACAAAGACTGGCAACGGCCAACCAGGCCAAGCCGTCGGGATCAATTTTCATCAATTCACGGCTTCATCGCAAACCATCATGCGTGTCATTTCGTCGCAACCCGCGACACCTTCGACATCGCTGATATCGCTTCAATCGGTGGATTGCGGTAAAAAATCCGATTCGTGTTCCGGATGACTGTACTCGTACGGACCGCGATAGACAATCGGAATCGTCGCGAAGTTTCCATGAGGTGGCGGGCTCGCGGTCGACCACTCCAGCGTATTCGCCTGCCAAGGGTTCTCCGCAGCGCGCCGACCGGCGACCAAGCTCCACGCGAAGTTTACGATGAACACGATTTGCGCCGCCGCCATGCCGAACGCACAGTAAGTAATGAAGCGATTCAGCGGCAGCAGATCGGCGAACGCCCCGATGTGATATGGATCCGCGTAGCGTCTCGGGAAGCCTCGCGCGCCGAGAAAGTGCATCGGAAAAAACGTCCCATTGAGAAAGATGAACGTCAGCGCAAAATGCAGCTTGCCCAGCGAATCGTTCATCATTCGGCCGAACATCTTGGGGAACCAATACGTGATTGCACCAAACACCGCCATCAACGTTCCGGCAAACAACACATAGTGAAAATGCGCTACGATCATATACGTATCGTGAATGTAGATATCGACCGGTGTGGCAGCCATCAAAATCCCGGACAGACCGCCGATAACAAACATGCTCACAAATCCCAGTGCGAACAACAACGGCGTCCGCAACTGTAGGTTCCCGCCCCAAATCGTCGCCAGCCAGTTAAAGACCTTCACGCCGCTGGGCAACGCAATCAGCATCGTCGACATCATGAACGCCATCGATAGCAGCGGATTCATGCCCGAGACAAACATGTGATGGCCCCAGACAATCACGCCCAAACCGGCAATCGCGCAGATGGCATAAACCATTGGTCGATAACCAAACACGGGCTTGCGCGAAAAGGTGCTCAGAATATCGGAGACCATCCCCATCGCGGGCAGGATCATCACGTAGACCGCCGGGTGCGAATAAAACCAAAACAGGTGCTGCCACAGCAAAGGTTGGCCGCCGGTGTTCGTCTGCACCGCGTTGTTGACGATGACGGCTTCGGGCAAAAAGAAACCCGTACCAAACTGCCGGTCAGCGATTTGCATCAGTAGCGCCACCGTCAGCACGGGCAAGGTCGTACATTGTAAGACCGCCGTGATGAACAGCGCCCAAATCGTCAGCGGCAAGCGAAACCAGTGCATCCCGGTGCTCGCAAGGCGATGATCGTCGTCAGGTAATTGATCGAACCGAGCAACGACGACGTGCCGACGCACAACAATCCCAACAACCAGTATGTTTGGCCGTCCTGTGAATTGGGCATCGCATTTTGCAGGATCGACAGGGGCGGATACGAGGTCCATCCGGCACCCGCTCCATGGGTTGGAGTAAAAAAGCTCAGAACCATCATCACAAAGCCGGGCCACATCAGCCAATAGCTCAGCATGTTCAGCCGGGGAAAGGCCATGTCTCGCGCCCCAATCATCAACGGAATCAAGTAATTCCCGAACCCGCCCGTCAACAGCGGGATGATCACAAAAAAGATCATCACTGTCCCGTGCATTGTGAACAGCGTCGCGTAAAATTCGGGCGTGATCTGTCCGCCTTCGGCCGCAAACAACCAAGGTCCGATGACCGGCATGTTCGTCCACGGCCAAGCCAATTGCCAACGCATCGCCAGCGCCAACAACCCGCCGATCGTCAGCCAAACCAGACTGGAAAAGAGAAACTGTATCCCGATAACCTTGTGGTCGGTGGAAAAGACGTACCGGAACAACCAACGTCGGGGGGCCGGCGCATGTCGTTCACCGCTGGGACCAAACTGGTCGGTCTTGTCCATGGATGCCCTCAGTGGATCCTCATTGTTTGCCAAAGCGGGCAGCAGCCAACGACTTCATTTGCCGTTCAAAATTGGCGCGGCTATCGGCGAACAGCCAACCGTTCATGTTGTAGTGCCCCCAACCGCACAGTTCGGCGCAGACGATATCCATCCGCCGTCCGGCAGCCGCTGGAAATATCGAAAACCAACAATACTGAGTCATGCCGGGAACGATGTCTTGTTTGACGCGCAACTGCGGGACGAAAAAGCTGTGGATGACGTCGCGGCTGCGAAGTTCCAAAACGACAGCCTCATCGACTGGCAAATGCAGTTCATTCTCCACGTAGAGGTCATCGGGCGTATCGAGACGCCCGTCCGCACCGGCGTACAGGATTTCCCAACCGAACTGTTTGGCAGTGATTCGAGCCAGAGGCGGCTTGTCGACCTGGACGCCGTTCATCTCCGCTTTTGGCCGCACCAACTTGTTCTCCGCCCAAGCATGCATTTGATGCAGCGCCAACCAGACCAGGATGCCTGCAGGTAGAATCGTCCAGGCGATTTCCAGCTTCAGGCTGCCGTGGATGTGCTTCGCGCGTGAACTGCTTCGCGCACCGAACCGAAGAATGGCGGCGGCCAACACCAATCCGGTCCCGACCAAGATCACCGCGCAAATGCCGTGAATCAACCAGTAGAGCTGATCGATTCTCTCGCCAGTAGGCGAGTAATTCGCGGGCAGAGTCGCCGTTTGCAGTCCCGGTACATGTCCACAAGCGGCATACACCGCAACAGCCCCCAGTGGCACGCACAGAAAAAACAGACTCCAAAAGATTCGACTCATGCGAATAGACTATTTCCGTGGACTGGCAACCAATGAATGCAACCCTTCGACCCCAATCGTTTCGTAGGGCAGATTGAGCACGTACGCGACCAGGGCCCAAATCTCGTCGTCGCCCAACACCGACGAATCCGGCATCCCGGTCCCTTCGATGCCGTTGGCAATGCGACGGTATAAATCGGCGTAACGATCGCCTCCGCGGTAGACTCGCAACCGCAGATTCCGCGGCCGGATCGTTCGAGGCGGGAAAGCGCCGGCGTCAATGAACGGCGCGAACGCAGACGGTTGGAGCGGATCGATATTAGCTCCTTTAAGCCAATTGCTCGTCCAGTCGTCGTAATTCTCGGTTTGGCCATCGCCCAGCCCGGTCTGGCCGTGACACTGCGCAGTTCGCTTTGCCGATAAACAGATCGCGTCCGTGCTGCACAAGCGCATCGTGCTCCGGAGAGGAACCGGTCAGCACTGCGGGCGGATCGGGGACGGGAGTCGGGGGTTTTGGTTTCCACTTGTCGAGGACGTCCAGAAAAATGTCTTCTACGATGACCGCAAACTGGTCTTCGTAATCGGCGAGATGCTTTTTGGATTCGCCCTCGGCGCTCTCCTCGGTCAGGTCGGGATGTGCACTGCGCCACTTGAGATCAACCAGCGACTCGTCGGGTTTGAGACCGGGCAGCTCGGCCAACAGTCGCTGTTCGACCTGGCCACGAATCGACAAGTACTTAACGTAGCCGATCAACGCCGCCACATCGTCGTCGTCGATTGTGCGGAACGAAGGCATCGCGGTTCCCGGAACCCCGTTACGGATGATTCTCGACAAGTCGTCGTCGGTCGGAGGTTGACCGAGTTTCGTCGATTTGTACTTGAACTTGCCTAAGCGAAAATCGCGCGGGTATGGGTTGAGGTACCCGGCCGTCGGACCCGCGCCATCACCGCTAATGCCGTGACAGTGGGCGCAGTGCTCGCGGTACAAGCCGACTTGTTCGCCGGATCGATTGCTGCTGACAGGGCCGGCCGCCCGCTTCAATTTCGCCAGATCGATCATGTCGTGAGTCGGATCGTCCTTGTCCGTCACGACGGGAAAATACGGTTCGTCCGGCGTGCCGAACAATCCCGCCAAGATATCCACCACCTGTTGCGTTTGCTCCGCAATTTGCGGCTCGTTCCTGGCGGACTGTTGGTACTCGATTTTCAACAATTCGACACGATTGAGTTTGAAGTGAGGTTCCGCCGAACAGCCCACCGCGACGCTCATCAACAGTGCCAGGAACGCAATGAGCCATCGGCCTTGGCAGCAGTCGGTCGACATTAGATTGCGAAATCCCATCTAGACTCTAGCAGCCCGTTGAAAAGGTAGCGGAACGGCGCGAGCCGTCCGGTTGCATTGGCACCCACAGGACGAATTACCGGGCGACTTGCGCCGCTCCGCTTCAATAAAATTTATGCACACATTTTTCGACAGTCGGCTAAACCATGTCCTGACGTCGCGTTTATGACGTGTGGACCATAATGATTCTCGTTTCATTCAAGCCATTCTGGTCCGACATTTACCAATGGTGCTTTTCGACGTCAGATCTGAGGAGTTTCGCCCGCTGCATGTTTGGGACATCGCGGCGGGTCGCACCGCCTCCACAGCCGCTCGTACAAACGGCGAGCGAGACCCACAACAGCCCAACGCCGATCCGGAAAATGATCGGTAACCAAGTGCGTTGCTGGCGAGTCGTCCGAAAATACCGAGCGACATGGCGGGCCCTCGCATCGGGACGAATTCCGTCGGGAATCCTCCCGTCCGGTGCGGGCACCATGCACAAGATCCTAGTCATCGGCGTTCAATACTTCGGCCTGCAGCACTAGATCGCCAACGTCGTTGGTCTTTCCGTCTTCGATTTTGAATTCGGCTTCGCCGCGCCGGCCGAGAAACTCCTTGCCATCGCGAGTGAGCATCTTGAGATAGCCGACCTTCTTATGCCAAAACTGGAACTTCCAGTTTCCGGCTGGGACGTTTTCGATCATGAATTCACCTTTGTCGTTCGTAATGGCGACGTACGGATTCTCGCGAACCAGCAACAAGCCTTTCATGAACGTGTGAATGTTGCATTCGACGTCGGCCGGAATTCGATCGGCTTCATCGTACGTCACGTCGACCGTTCCGCCCGCGGGTACATTCTTGTTTTTCTCGCTGCGGTTGAGCGTATGGATGTTGTGTCCGACCGGGTCGCTGTTTTTCATTTCTAGCGTTTGACCAACTCGCACAAACGCGGCGTGTGGGATGAATCGGCACCCCTTGTTGTCGAGCTCGACCGGCTGTTTAAACGACGCTTCGTACGAAGGATGGATGGGCGGTTGCGCTTCGTCCCGGTCCAAGTACAACATGACGTAGACGTCGCGCAGGCCCCCATCGTCTGCGACCATCACAGTTTCATCCAGCAAATCGCCATCTCGCAAGCAAATTTCGCGATCTTTGTCCGGATTGAGTTTCTTGGGCGGAGCAACCGTTCCTTTGACGACAATGCGCCCCTTGAAGTTGCCCCAGGACGTTTCCTGAGCCCGACTCGGCGAGCAGACCTCACTGGACAACATCAAGACTATCAAACCAAGCCAGAGATTTCTCATCGATGCCTTTCATAGGATCGCACGCAAAATAACTTCGCTGTAATTCCAAGTGCTTTGTCAGGTCTTAGAATTGGGGTTGTGTGCCACTGGCTTCGCCAGTGCGGGTCGGCAATACACGACGCGCATGTACACTGGCACAGCCAGTGGCACCCCAAAATCAAAACTTGACACGGCACTAGCCCTCTCGGGAGAGGTAATGGAACAGGTCAACAAAATCGGGAAGTTATTTGTCGGGCGATCCATAGCCGTTTCGAAAGTGCGCGAGATTCAATTGAATCCGCACGAACTGAGATTCCCATTATGGGTCAAAAGCGCGATGCTCGACAAGTGTCGAGCGGCGGTGGGTGGGTCGAGACCGCGTTCCACGAATGAGGACCCGTCCAGCAGACGGTTGAAAAATGTGTGCACAATCGCTTATTGAAGCGGAGCGGTGCCAGCCGTCCTGCAATTCGCCCTGTGGATGCCAACGCAACCGGACGGCTCGCGCCATTCCGCTTTTTATTCAATGGGCTTTATTCAACGGGCTGCCAGGCGTTCCCCGATTCGACCTTCATTTGGCTCGGACAAAATGTCACATCGCGAGCCCTTCGGGCATCGCAGCGCCCACGATGGAGACCGATGCCCGCAAGCTCTATGTACCAGGTCTTCGGTCCTTTATCTCGTCCGTAGCCGACGTCGTTGGACCAAGGGCGTTTCGAGCCCGTTGCCCGGCAGCACACGGAATCGGTGGCGTCTGATAAACTTGAACTCGGTTCGAAACAGGCTTGGCACAGGAATCTCTCGGCAAACGATTTGTGAGATCGAATGAACATTCTAGTTATCGGTAGCGGGGGGCGTGAGCACGCGTTGGCCTGGAAGATCGCGGCGAGCCCGTCGGTGCAGACAGTATTCGTCGCGCCGGGAAACGCCGGGACGGCGATTGATGCCGTCAACGTCGACATTGCGCCGGATAAGTTCGACGAACTGATTTCGTTTGCTAAAAACAACGCGATCGGGTTGACCGTAGTGGGGCCCGAAATGCCGCTCTGCGCTGGAATCGTTGACGCTTTTCGCAGTGCGGGCCTGAAGATTTTTGGTCCCAGCAAAGCGGCTGCAAAATTGGAGGGGAGCAAAGTCTTTTGCAAAAAGTTGCTTCGTTCGGCCGCCGTTCCGATCGCAGTGGATCATGCGTTCGATTCCGCCGAGGCCGCTGAGCGGTTTGTGCAGGAACGATTTGCCGATGAGGGCGACTATTTTTCATTGGTGGTTAAAGTCGACGGACTGGCTGCGGGTAAGGGCGCCATCGTTTGTCGCTCGCGCCGCGAGGTCTTCGAAACCATCGACCGAGTCGCCCGGCGTCGAGAATTTGGCTCCGCCGGCGATAGGTTTCTGCTCGAAGAGTGTCTGGCGGGCGAAGAGTGCAGCGTTCTGGCAATCACCGATGGGCGCACGATATTGACACTGCCACCCGCCCAAGATCACAAGCGGGCCTTGGATGGCGATCGCGGTCCGAACACCGGAGGGATGGGCGCGTATTGCCCGGCCCCGATCTTGTCCGACGAGCAGTTGGCTCAAATCGAAGCGGGCATACTGGTGCCCACCGTCCACGCGATGAACCGCGCCAAATGCCGTTTCACCGGCGTGTTGTATGCAGGGCTGATGCTCACAGTCGGAGGTCCGCGCGTGTTGGAATTCAACGTGCGATTTGGCGATCCGGAATGCCAGCCATTGCTGATGCGGTTGGAGAGCGATCTGGTGGAGATCCTGTTGGCGGCGGTGGAGGGTCGTTTGAACGAAATCTCACCACCCCGTTGGAGTCCACAGTCGGCGGTCTGCGTGGTGATGGCCTCCGACGGCTATCCGGGCAAATACAAGACGGGCGAAGAGATTCGCGGTTTAGATGAAGCGGCAAAAATCGACAACGTCAAGATCTTCCAGGCTGGGACGAAACTCGTCGAGAACCGCGTATTGACCAACGGCGGCCGGGTTCTAGGGATTACCGCCAAGGCAGACACGATCGCCGCCGCGAAACTTCAAGCCTATCGTGCGGTCAAATGCATTCGCTGGCCCGGCGCTTGGTGCCGCAAAGACATCTCGGACAAGGCCTTCAAAACGGTACATGAACAGCTTCAGGCCGCCGCCGATGCGCCGAGTGAATAATCGACGACAAATGTGATCGAGAATAGAATAACTAAGGTCTGGTGCGTTGAGCGAATCAATGCCGTCCCCGTTTCCCGGAATGAACCCTTATATGGAGTCACCCTCCATTTGGCCGGGCGTTCACAACCGTTTGATTACGGCACTCGGTAACGAAATCAATCGAGCTGCGCCGCCGAACTATTTCGCCGACATCGAAGAACGAGTATTCCTGCTTCGTCCCAGCGATCCGTATTTCAGCCTGATGATTCCCGACGTTACGATTAAGGAGATGCAGGCGCCAGGCTGAATCCGCACGCGGGACGGCCACGATGACCTTTACGCCGCCTATTCGCGCCGAAATCTTGCCAGACGAAATTTCCGAACGCTACATCGCCATCCGCGCCACACGTCACCACGGCGACGGACCAGAAATTGTGACGATCATAGAAGTCCTCTCACCGACCAACAAACTACCGGGCTCTGAATGCCGGACACATTACATGGCCATGCGCGACGAGATCCTGTACTCGCGCACACACTTGATCGAAATCGATTTGCTGCGGGCTGGCACCCGTTCGATGACGTTGCCCATTGTCGACCACTTCGACTATTTGATTAAATTAAGTCGCGTTGAAGACCGCCCCCACGCTTCGTTTTGGCCGGTTCCGCTCGAATCTCGTGTGCCACAGATACCTGTTCCGTTGCTTCCGGGCGACGATGATATCGCACTGGATATGCAACGGTTGCTGAACCAAGTGTACGACGATCCCGGCTACGAACGCCGACTTGACTATTCGCAACCGCCCCCTGCGCCGGATTTGAGCGACCCGCGCCGTCAGTGGCTGCGCTCGTACTTGCCGCCGGCCCAACCTACCTAGTGATGATGCCAAATCGGCCGGGTCAACGTCGTTGTTCGGTTTCTTTGGACAAGCGCGGATCAATTTGATGACCGATGACCATACGCATGACCTGGCTAAGTCGCGGCGCGAATATCATAGCCCGCCGCTGAGCGACGAGAATCTCGCGGCGGATCCGTTCAAGCAGTTTGAGATTTGGTATCAAGAAGCGGCTGCCGCCCAACTGGTCGAACCGAATGCAATGGCCTTGGCGACGGTTTCGCCGGATGGCCACCCGACACAACGCACGGTATTGCTGAAATTGTACGATCCGTCCGGATTCGTGTTTTTCACTAACTACGAAAGCCGCAAAGCGCAACACATTGCTGAAAACGCAAACGTCTCGTTGCTGTTTCAGTGGCTGTCGCTTCATCGCCAGGTCGAAATCAACGGCCGTGCCGAAAAAGTTTCGGCCGCCGTTTCGCTCAAGTATTTCGCGACCCGTCCGCGCGGCAGTCAGCTCGGCGCCTGGGTCTCTCAACAAAGCAGTGTGATCACCACGCGAAGCTTGTTGGAGACGAAGCTGGCCGAACTCAAACGCAAATTCACCGGCGGCGAGGTCCCGTTGCCGTCGTTCTGGGGTGGCTTCCGTGTCATCCCCACCCGGTTCGAATTCTGGCAAGGCCAACCGAATCGGCTCCACGATCGTTTCGAATATCGTCAGCCCGCTCCAGGCTCTTGGCAAATTCAACGTCTGTCGCCCTAACAGCCCGTGGAACTTAGCACCGTGTCAAGTTTTAATTTTGGGGTGCCACTGGCTGTGCCAGTGTACATGAGCGTCGTGTGTTGCCGACCCGCACTGGCGAAGCCAGTGGCACACAACCCCAATTCTAAGACCTGACAAAGCACTAGCACCCCGTTTGAAAAAGTAGCCGAACGGCGCGAGCCGTCCGGTTGCGTTCGCATCCACTCGGCAATGCACCGGGCGGCTTGCGCCACTCCGCTTCATCGTCACTTGTGCACACATTTTTCGACGGGCTGTTAGCCGAGCGTGGCTCCAGACCGCTACGTCGGCCGATGGAATTGAGGGACGTCGAGCTGCCGTCCCCCTTGCAATGCCGATTGGTGGGCAATGATTCCGGGAACCGTCATCGCCAGCGACTCGTAGATATCGACGGCCGGTTCGCGCTGCTCCAGTAAGGCATTGGCGAACTCGGCCACAGAAACACCGAGCTTCCGCCATGCCCGCTGTCGTGCCGCATCGGCGGCGGCAAGCGGTCGGTCTCCCAGTAGTTGGGGACTTTCCATGGCTGCCAGCCGCCGTCGATCTTTTTCTGGGAGCTAGGTTGGCCGCCCGAATTGCTCATCCAACAAGACATCTTTTCGCCCAGCCATTGACCGCGTTCACCTTCGGCGGCGATTTGCCAACAGACGGCGAAGCGGCAGATGTTTCCTTGATCGGTGACTCCTAAAGCAATCTCATTGTCAAAAGGATTGTGATACTGATTGTCTTCCGCATCGGGAAAATCATCGCCGATTCTCTGACCGATGCAGGAGACTTTGACGATGCGTTCGCCAGTCACGCCGACTAACAGCCCCAGCGAGTGGGTCGGGTAGAGCATCGGTGGGTATCCGTATCGCCATGACTTGAGCCCTTGCCAACGTGACAGCGAGTTATGTCGGGAGCCGATGCCGGGGTGATAGTATTCGACTTCGGAGAAACAGAGTTTGCCGAAATCACCTTGCTGAAACGCTTCGCGAGCAGCGATACACGGCTGCCGATACCAACTCGACTCATGCATCATGTATGTCAGGCCGGTCTTGTGTTTGATCTCCAGTAATTGTTCGATCTGATCCAGCGAAGTCCCCGCCGGACACGCGCTCACCACGTGTTTGCCTCGTTCCATGCACATGACCGCGTGGGCGACGTGATTGGGCGCTTCGGTAAAGATCGCGACGGCGTCAAATTGATCGGCCGCGGTTTCCAACATGACTTCCAACGACGGAAACACGTTGTGGCATTGATAAGCACTTTCCAGGGCCTTTCGACGCTCTTCGACCAGATCGGTTACCGCGGTAACGTCGCACTGAGGATGCTCGTGCCAGTGATGCGTGGCCCCAAAACCTCCACCGACGACGGCCAATCGAATCTTGGCGGAGCGGCGGGATTCGATCGGCTGTGCGAGGGCCCTTCCGCTTAGACCAGCGGCGGACAGCGCTCCACCGGATGCGGCCAGGAATGTCCGTCGACTGAAATCGTTTTTTTCGGTCATCGTTGAATGTCTCCTCGTTGGTTTGAAACACTGCAACCTCAATGCTTCAATTCCTTCCAAGTTAACCGTTCACATGCCGGGGTCTGGCTCATTTTCGGCCGAATTGTTGGTACTTGAAGTTGGCATGCGCCGCCGAAAATGTGCCTGACCCCTTAAAACTTGGGCGACGCATTGGCAAACCGTGAACGCTAACCTTTCCAGGTGCCATTTTAACCTTGAATCTAACCGATGATATCACCAAGAC
This sequence comes from uncultured Planctomycetaceae bacterium, assembly GCA_963803365.1. Classification (GTDB taxonomy): domain Bacteria; phylum Planctomycetota; class Planctomycetia; order Pirellulales; family Pirellulaceae; genus JANMEB01. Next base: position 564,533 of record CAWDMH010000008.1, on the reverse strand, counting down.
GACACCCAAAACGATGAGCTTTCCGATCGTCGGTCCACAAAGACGAAATCCGCTTCCGCTGGACGAAGCGTCTTCAAACGTCACGCCACAATGCGGGCAAACCTTTGCGGACGCCGAGACGACGCCGTTGCAATTAGCCAAATCGGACGATTATTCTGCGTCGATGACTTCTTGTGGCGGCACAAGGGGTTCGAACCCGAATGCGCTTTCGACTTTCTCGGCTAAAGTTCCGAGACGTGAAAGACTGAGTCGTAGAAAGACGCCCAGGTTGTTCAGCAAATCCTGGGCCGTCTTTCCGACATCGGCAATATCGTTGACATCGGGGATTTCCGGGATTAAGAACTTCCCCGATCTGGGCGACCAGTTTTTCGGATCGCAAGAATTCCAACGCATCGATCAATCGTTCTCCGCACGTTTGCCGAAACAGGCGCAATTGGGCTTTGATTTGCTTTTCGCGTAGAACGAATTGGCGCGAACGCTGTTGGACGTCGAATTGATTCTTGGCCAAAAAGCGAACCGTCGGTTTGGCTGAGATCATATCCGGCCTCGATTAGTTGCTTGGCGCAGGTCACCTTGGCCAAGTCGTCCATCAACTGATCTTCTTGCTTGAGGACGATGCAATAGCCGCAAACTTCAAACATCAACTTTTCGCGGCGTTCGAGAGTCACCACCTTGTATTGGCTGCTGCGGATCGCCTTCCCCAATTCGAAGCGTGGAATGTAGGCCGTGTTGAAGCCGCGGAATTGATGCAGGAAAAACCGGAGTCCCGCCGCTTTCTCTTGGACCTCGACGTTCAGCTTTCCGATCAGATCGGCGGTGTTGCAAATCATTTTGGCGTTGAACTTGCATCCGAATGCGTGTTGATACAGTCGCAACGTGACCACTCGACTCAGGCCGTCGACATCCGTAAAGAGATGTGACGCGGGAACGTCGACTTGAAACGTTCCGGGAGCTCGCTCGCTTGCGGCGTTGGCGATGCGTTCGCGGTCTGACGGATGCGAATCGTACCACTGAGTCTTTATGTCCAGCCATTCGCGCTCCGCTTGACGGAACTTATCGATTTTGATGTGCTCGACGTTGGCCACGACCAAGGCCGAAAAATTGTCCGGTAGTCTTGATTCACGCCGATATCGATCGAGTTCTTCGGTCGCCGCGGCATGGCAAATCATGAGCAATCGCATTCGACTGCAGGTCCTGGCAAACGACTGACTGCCGGCAACGCGCGCTTCGAACCGATCGGAATCGAACTCCATTTCCTGCATCAAGCTGGCCGAAAAAAAGTGGCCGATGCAAAAAAGTCCGACCATCAGCTTGCGAGCCAAAAAGACAACGAACAACGCCGACCAGAACAGCCAACTGATGGCCGCTCCTGAATTCTTCGCCAGATCGTTCAACCGTTGATCCCAAGCGTCACGCTCGAAGGCGGCACGAATAAACCACACATTGGTTTGCCTTAGCACACGATTCGCCCGCATCGCGCCAGTCTGTGAAAAATGACCGAATTCGTGAGCGATCACGCCGGCAAGTTGCCGTGCGTTGAGTCCCAAGACCAACGGCAAACCAATCGTCAGTCGCAGTCGATCGCTGAATACGCCGTGCATCAAGCTGGCACCCGCGTTGACCTCTTGGTTGACCACGATGCTGGCAGGCTGAGGCGCACCGATCGATACGCACAATCGCTGAATAAACTCGAACAGCAGCGGCTCGTGCGCAGGGTTCAATTCAAAATCGTCGAGCCCTTCATCGGTCGGCGCAAAACTCGGCTTGACTAGCGCGATCAATATGCAGACGGCAAGAAACGTGGGGACCCCAGAGAACAAACAACCGGTAATCGAGAGTCTCAGGAACGAAAGATAGGTCTGCCGGAATCCGACAATGGTGAACCCGAACAGAACCAGCAAGACAAACCCGTAGGCAATGAGTACAACGACCATCGCCATTGCCGCCCGCACCAAACGCTTCGAATAGTTGCGGGTACGAACCACCGGTTCGATCGGTCGTGAGGCGGCTTCCAGAAGTCGCCTGCGGATCGCTTCACGGTCGGGATTCGATGGGGACGACGGTGCCAAGGGATAGCCAGGGTCTATTTCGGTTTCGCTTTTATCACCGCCTTGTCAATGATCAGAGCCAGGCCGTCGACTTCAAAGCCCTTGTTCGTCATCCAAAAGCCGAAAACCGCACGTCCATCGTCGCCAGCGTAATAAAAGGCTCGTCGTTGTGTTCCAGTCCGTACCAAAGTCCCACATACCGGTCGCTGGAAGCAAACGACTTACCCGCACGCTTCATGAAAATCGGTTGAATCCCCACGATCTTGCCGTTTTCGACCACGTTCAATCCTGCCAACGCGTAACCCGTTTTGGCTAACACCACGTGCGGGTCGCTCGATTGGTAGACCGGAGCGATTGCCGAGAAATGGTCTCTACGGCTAGTAAGCGTTCACGGGTTGCCAATGCGTTACCCATGTTTTTAGGGGGTCAGGCACATTTTCGGCGGCTCATGCAACATTCTAGTACCAATCATTGGGCCGAAAATGAGCCAGACCCCGGCTGGTGAACTGTTACCTACGGCTATCCCAACAAAACTCGATACCGAGAATCGGGCGTTTATCCTTATCGACATCGACTTTAATCGGACCCGACTGCCTGCCCAGTTTTGGTGAAATAAACTCGGCTGGAAAATCTTCCACGCGGCGCAGACCGAATGCGCAAAATAGTTGCAAATTTCGCGCGCTTTGTGACCGCATTATTTCCATCCACCGATGGTTATCCTCGGACGTCTCTAACGTCGCTGTACGACCTTCCGAAAGCGGTGCGTCGTTGGCGATTTCGCGTTCAGTCGCGTGAAATGGATTCGAATCTTCAGTGTTGTGGTCCGCCGATTCGGCGATCTTTTGAGTTGCCTCAAAAGTGTTCGTCTCCTTTGAATCCACTTCGATCGGCACCGGCGGCGTCATGCGTTCCGCGAAAGCACGCGAAGAATCAACGCGGCCGGGATTGCTGGATGCCGGCGTTTGTACGTTGTACTGTACGTCGTTCGACGACCGAGGCTGGGCAAAACGCGATGGTTGGTTCGGCTGGATTCGCGTCGGATTGCTGCTAAGTCCATTTGCGAGGTTGGAAGAGCTGAAACCTCTTGGTCTAAGGTTCGTCTTGGCCAACGCATTGCGGTGGACGCTGGATTTCGAGTTGAACATCGAAATCAAAATGGCAAGTGCCGCGATACATGCGAAAAAGCCGGCTGGAATTCCGGCTGAAATCAAACCCTTTTGTGCTTCGTCATGCACCCTGTATCCAAGGAAAACCAATAGCGAACCCACGAGTCCGACAAAAACACCAACGCCCTGGGAAGCGCCGCCAAAGACATTGAGTATTCTCAACTGCAGACCGATCGCTGGCAAAATAACACCTAGCACTCCGACTGTGATTAACGTGAAACCGAATCGGACTAACCTCGCGTTTGTTCCGAAGCGTTCTTGGGGCGCTTCATCTGTGCCGCTGGAGGCTGCGGCCAGTGGGTACCATATTGCATGGACGGTGGCGACGCGGCTTGATTGCCCGGTGAAGTGCTGGCCGAATAGGGACTCGCCGGATTTTGATTTTCGGTCGTTAGCGTGTGAGAAATACCGCTAGGATTATTGAGCAGAGTTGCTGCCAGCGATTCGTACGGTGACTCCGGATCGTACGATGGTTCACTCGTGGAACTCGTAACGGCGTGGAATACTTCGTTGCATTTGGGGCACTTGAGTTTTTTCCAGGCCAGCGGTTCTGCTCGAAGCTTGAGACTTGCCTGACAACCCGGGCAATTTGTTTTCCAACTCATAGCCGTTATCCTGTCGCAACGATTGGCCCGCTGAACAAGTCTACCGACACGTCCGTCTTATGATAGCCACAACTTTATCGTTCAGGAACAATAGAAAACGCCTCAGGCCACATTTGCAGTATTACTATGGTACTGTATTCCCTCCAGGTCGCTCGTTAGGATCGGACACAAAATAGCGAAGGACCCAACGCCAGATAACTTCCGCATTCAACCCGATCTCCGTCGGGCCTGCCCCGGCGGGATCACGACTGCTCAGCCATACATTACCAGAGCAATTACAAAGACCGAAGTTATTTTGTTTGCGATCCCAAGCGTTCGCAGGCGGGGAAACAGAGCCGTGCACTTCAGTGGGCTCGGCCCCGTTTCTGGTACGGGTTCGACCAACCGGTGCTGCGTTCGGCCTGGCGACGGTATACTATCTTCAGATGAAAATCCCGTGGGGTTAATTCCGATCATCCATTGCGAGGAACTGCCAAGTGAAACGTATTCAAACGATTGACCTTTACGCGGCCACTGGGCCAGGGCGATCAACCCAAGCCCGACGTCCGTGGGATGGCGGCTTAAAGAATGGGCTCATTTTCCGCGCGAACATCCATAGATTTGTTCCGCTTTGGATGGCGCTGGCGTTTTTTGTTGTCAGCCAAGTCGGCGATGCGACGCCTGGTCATCGTCCAGCGCACAAGCTTCTGTTTGTCACGCAATCGGCCGGATTCGAACACGACGTGATCAAACGCGATCCCGCGGCGCCGGATAAACTATCACACGCAGAACAAATTCTCACGGACTTGTGCGCCGCAGCGAACATCGAAGTCACCTGCACGAAAGACTGCTCCAAGCTGACGGCTGATTACCTCCAGCAATTTGATGCCGTGTTCTTTTATACGACCGGCGATCTGCCGATCCCCAACCGGCAGGACTTGTTGGATTATGTGGCTGGTGGCAAGGGATTTATCGGCAGCCATTGTGCCACCGACACGTTTCACGGATGGAAGGAACAAGACAAACTCCCTTACATCGAAATGATCGGCGCCGAATTTCAGACGCACCATGCACAGGAAGTCGCTGAAGTCGAGGTGGTCAATGCAGAGTTTCCGTCATGCACTCACTTCAAGTCGAAGTCTTTTGAGATCAACGATGAATGGTACATGTTCAAGAACTTCTCGCCCGACATCCAAGTCGACTTGAAGCTGAACACCAAGAGCATGAAACAGTCGGAGTACAATTCCGTCGAGCCTTATCCGATTTCCTGGCATCGGTCGTACGGCCAAGGACGCGTGTTCTACACCGCCATGGGGCACCGAGCAGACGTCTGGACGAATCCGCTGTTCCAGCAGCATCTTCTCGGCGGAATCCAGTGGGCGATTGGCGCAAAAGGGGATAAGTCCAATTAATGACCAAACTGCCCCAGGAGTCTGCCTACGCTCTGGAAGCCGACGGTAGATCTTGGGTTCCAAGGAAACCGAGATGAGCCAGCCGAAGAAGTTGATTCTGCTGCTTGGTTGTGCAGCTTTGTTTTCAAGACAGTTTAATGAGCTGCGTCCCCTTTTGCCCTTCAATGGCTGGAGCAACTGTTGAGTCTTTTTGCCGATGCGTTGTGCGCTAATCTGCCAAAGGATGGCTACACCAATTGCCCAATGTTTGTCGGGCAGAGACTGCCAGACCTACAGCAAGTTAGCGTGCTGGCCACATGGCTGTCTACCACGGCCGCAAACGACAACAAGCTTGCCGAATTCGGCAGGCTTGTTGCGATCGCTGTGACGAAGGTTGGTTACGGTTGTTCTGGGGCCCATCGGATTAGTGGCGAATTCGGATCACATAGTCACCTTGTTCGTTTTGCCCGGCGATCAATTCCAGCGTTTGGCCGTTGATGGTCACCGCGCCGGACCAGTCTCCGTTGATTGGCCGATCGGACGATTCATCACGCCGTCGCCAAGGATGACGGTCGTGGTCGATGTAAGGGTTCACGATGGGATCGTTGGGCTGCAATCTGGAATCGCTCCGGGAGACGGTCAGTTCCTGACGCAATCGTGTGCTGTAATAAGTCAAGGTAAATCCGCCGCGGACCGCCTTTTCTAAATTTGTGACTTGTTGGATCGGTTGGCCGTTCAGACGACGCAGGACATCGCCCGACTGAAGTCCGAGTTTCGCACCCAAGCCCCAAGTATCTACGGTACTCACCTTGTAATCGCGTCCGTTGGGCATGATCTCTACGGACATGCCTAACGCCGGCAGTTGCACAAGGCGTTGCCGATGCTTTTGTCGCGGTCGTCGAAATCGTTGGCCTTGTCCGTCTGGGCTCGGTAATACTTCACGTTTGCCGGTGCGAACATTCTTGAGATCCAACATCAGCGTGCCGCGGGATGCTTTGACGGCGTCCTCAAGATCCTTCAGCGAACCGATTTCCCGGCCCTCAGCGGAATAAATGACATCGCCGGTTTCCAATCCCATGAACTCGCCCAGCGAGTTGCGATCGACGGAATTGATTTGCAATCCCCCATACATCAGGCGAGCCGCTGACATGCCCAACATCTGTGAGAGATGAGCCGAGGGGAGCGGCGGGTTGTAATCATCGGGAACGGATGCTTTGGCATGCGACTTTCCATTCCGATTACCGTCCAGAGTTCGTGAATCGCGGGAACGATTTTGTTGAGCTTGGCAGTTGCAAGCAGCCAAGAACCCAAAAGCAACTACGAACAGGGCGGTCAACGTGTTTTCCCGAGTCGTTTTCATGGTTTGCTCCTTTTCCAATTTTTGGTTTAGTGTTTGTTGAATCGGACTCATTCAGGGACTTGCACCGCGCTCCGCAATCCCTCACGAAAAACCAGATTTTTCCCAAAGTTGTTTTTTTGTCCCGTTTTGAGGACTTTTCGGCCAACTGCCGAACGTGGCAAGCCGTCAAATTCGGGGTAAGATGGCCATCCCTGACGGTCCTTTGTCGGACAAGGATGTCGGACCTACAACATATGGGCTCACTTTGAGAAGATGGCGAGTCCACGCTTATCCAATTGGTCGTTACGATGGTGGACGTCCAGCCGTCAGCGGACCGGAGAGAACCGAGGCGGCAGCGCGGGCCGCAATGGGAAAGACTATCGAGCTCCAAACCCGTCGGGCCGCGCACAACAGAACCGAATCCCAACCGTCTTAGCAGCGGTTGGAAAAAAAGACTCATCGCAACAACCGTACCGAAAGACATTTCCGCAAAACTTGCCCCCCGCGAAGGCGTGGGGCGAGAATCCAGCGGAAATCAACACTTCCAATACTGGCTCTCCGCCTGCGCGGGGATGGCGAATCCATTTTCAAAGGCCATGGGACTGACCCCTGAAGACAATCCGATTTCATTGTGGATCGATCGACTGAAACAGGGCGATTCACTGGCTGCCCAGAACATCTGGAATCAGTTTTTCGACAGGGTGCGTCGACTGGCACTCAAGAAGATGGGGAATCTTCCCAGGCGAGTCGCCGATGACGAGGATTTGGCTTTGAGTGCACTGAATGCGTTGTGTGACGGCGCACGTCGGGGTGCATTCACGAAGCTGGAGAATCGCGACGATCTATGGCAGTTGTTGGCGATGATCACGAGTCGCAAGGCCGCGTTGTCGTGGCGCAAGAATGCTCGACGCACCGAAGTCGGCGAGTCGCTGTTGGCGGGCGGCGCATGCTGCACAACCGGGCTTGGGGATGGCGGACGTCGCCGGGCCCGAGGTTTCCCCCGAATTCGTCGACGATTTGTCCGCTACGTGCGGGGACCTGCTCGACGTGCTCGACGACCGATTGCGTGAGATCGCGCTGCTGCGGTTACAAGGTTTTTCCAACGAAGAAATCGCCGCCCAACAAGATCGCAGCATCAAATCGATCGAACGATATCTCAAGACGATACGCGAGATTTGGCAATCGCTGGATTCCGAAGACTAGCCACACCTCCAACCACCGCTCAAGATGGCCCTGCGACGCGACGTAACCTTGGCGCGAATCAATCCCGTTTGCGAGGCGTTCGAGGACGCCTGGATAGCGAACCGTGACGAGCAGCAACCCAGACCGGACCTCGCTTCTTATCTTGAGGGATTTGAGGGGCGCTTTCGTGAACTGTTGTTCGAGCACCTTCTGGAACTGGAACTGGAATACGTCGGCGCCCACGAAGACTTCGTCAATTGCGACGAGTACTTGAGCGCCTATCCGGACATGGAGCCGGTGATCCGCCGCGTATCGGAGTTGTACTTCCGCGTCGACACGCAAGGCGACTCGCTCGACTCGAGCTATCCCAATTCGGGCCGGCCGATGATCAAGTTCTTGCCCGGGGACCGAGTGGGTGGCTATGAATTGATCGAACTGATTGGCAAGGGCGGAATGGGGGTCGTGTTCAAGGCGCGTCAGATCGCCTTGGATCGCATCGTGGCCTTGAAGATGATCAAGCCCGGCGAGACCGATGATCCGCAATTCGTCCAGCGGTTCCAAGCGGAGGCCGAAGCGGCCGCCAAACTTAACCACATCGGGATCGTACAAGTTTTCGACGTCGGCCAGGACGGCGATCAATACTTCTTTTCGATGGCCTTGGTCGAAGGGAAAAGCCTGCTTGACCTCGTTCGCCAGGGTCCTTTGCCGGCCCGCGATGCGGCGAGATTCTGCCGTGAAATCGCCGAAGCGATGCAGTACGCGCACGATCGGCATCTGCTCCATCGGGATCTCAAACCTGCCAATATTTTGATCGAGCGGAACGGACAGGCCAAGATCACCGATTTTGGTTTGGCCAAGACCATTCACGGCGATTCCGATTTGACGGCCACCGGTCAAGTTTTAGGAACTCCCAGCTACATGCCTCCCGAACAGGCCCGGGCTTCGGTCGAGGAAGTCGGCGAGGGTTCGGACATTTATTCGATCGGCGCGATCTTGTACCACCTGATCATCGGCCGTCCGCCGTTTCAAGCCGCCACGGCTTACGACATCCTCTCTCAAGTCATCCACGATGAGCCGATCCCTTTGCGAAGATTCAATAGGAACATCGATCGCGATTTGGAGACGATCTGCCTGAAATGCCTGGAAAAGGATCCGGACCACCGCTATGCGACCGCCGGCAAGTTAGCCGGCGACCTCGATTGCTATTTGGAGGGGCGGCCAATTGCGGCACGCCCCGTGGGGCTAATTGGTCGAGCCTGGAAATGGTGCAAACGGAAGCCGTTGGTCGCTGGCTTGTCCGCAGCGTTCGTCGTTTCGTTGTTGGGGGGCGCGATCGCCGCAAGCTATTTTTCGGTCCGCGCCAATTCGTTTGCCGTTCAAGCCAACTTGAATGCACAAAACGATCGCCAGCAGAGCGAGTTCATTTTGACGGTGTTGCAAAGCGTCTTTCTGGACATCTCCAAAAAGCTGGAATCGATTCCCGCCGCCCAGCAAGCACGTCGAGAGATCCTAAAGGAGGGGCTGACCGGTTTGGAAGCTCTTTCGTCCCAGTTCAAGTCAGACGACCGCAGCAAGATCAAGCAGTTGGCCATCCTCACGCAAATGGCTGAAATTTATCGCATTTTGGGAGACGAATCGGGCTTGAACGGTTCGCAGAAATCGATCGACCTGTACACATCGGCGACCGACATCGGCGCGGCGATCCTGGCCGAGGGAACCCAGACTTGGGAAACGACCAGTAAGGTAGCGGATGCGTACGACGGCTTGGGAAACGCTTTGTTCGATACAGCTCGCTACGAGGCCTGTGGGGAATCGTTCAAAAAGGCTGTTGAATCGCGAGAAGCCGTTGTCGCCGCCATCCCGTCGACCGTTGCACCGGAGAAGCGAGCCGAACAGCAACTGCGATTGGCTTGGTCGTACCGCTGCTTGGGCGATTACTTTGCGCGGATCGAGGATTTTGATTCGGCGCTGAAAGTTTATGAACAGGCCAGGCAGCGCTTCAAGCCTCTGTACGAATCCGACGCGACGGACGACGTGATTCGAAAGTATGCCGATATTCACCAGCGGATCGGCGACGCCTACGTCGATAGCAAGCGTGCCGAACAAAGCCTTCCGGATTACCAAGTGGCGCTTAAGCTTTGTCGCCAATTAGTGGCCAAGAACAATTCGGCCGAAAACCGTTGGGCACTTTCGTGTGCTCTGGAGCGGCTCGGCGAATACTACTTCTACACCGACGACTTTGAACACGCGTTGCCGGTTTATCAGGAATCGCTCGACGAGTCGATGCCCAAGCTGAACGTCGAGCCGGACAACATCCGTACGCAATTGGGAGTGGCGACGATGTATGCCAAGTTGGGAAGGACGAATCTGCGGCTCAAACGGCCCGATGCAGTGATCGCCGCGTATCAGGCCGCGCTCAAGATCCGCGAGCCGATCGCCGCCGCCGATCCGCACGACCCGGAAACGCATCGATTGGTCGTCAACTCGTATCAAGGAATTGCCGCGGCTTGTACGATGAAACAAGAATACGAGGCGGCCAAAGATGCATACGAATCCGCGTTGGCGGTGTATAACCAGGGCCTCCCCGAGGTCAAGACGTACTTGCAACCTTGGATCGATCGCGTCCATCAAGATTTGGAGGCGTTGACCCAAATGGACGCGAGCCACGACAGTTCAAAAGGTGATGTATCACGTGACGACAAATAATGCCAAGACCCATGAGCCGACGTTACTCGGCCACCCGATCGGGCTGTACGTCTGCTTCTTTACCGAGATGTGGGAGCGATTTTCGTTCTACGGGATGAAAGCGCTCTTGCTGTTGTACGTGACCAAGTATCAGTTGTTCGACGACACGCCAGCATACAATCTATTCGGCGCCTACGGCGGCTTGGTCTATTCGGTACCGGTGATCGGCGGGATGCTGGCCGATCGATATTTGGGGATGCGAAAGGCGGTCATCTTTGGCGGCATCCTATTGGTGCTTGGTCATTTTGGGATGGCGTATGAGGGACATCCGGCCCGGGCGGTCGGTGGTGAGATCGTCCGCGATCAATTTGCGATGCAAGTCTTTTACTTTTCGCTCTCGTTGATCATCGTCGGCGTTGGCTTTCTGAAACCGAACATCTCGACGATTGTTGGCCGGCTCTACGGGAAGAATGATCCGCGCATCGAAGCCGGATTTACGATTTATTACGCCGGCATCAACTTTGGCGCGTTCGCCTCGACATTGATCTGCGGCTGGCTCGGCGAGACATACGGCTGGCGTTATGGATTCGGTGCCGCCGGGCTGGGAATGATCATCGGCTTGTTCACGTTTGTGCTTGGACAGCCCCATTTGCACGGACACGCCGAACCGCCCGATCCCAAACGGCTGGCCGGCCGTTTGGGTCCGCTGTCGCGAGAGTGGTGGATCTACCTCGGTGCATTGAGCGGATTGCTGGTGATTTGGCAACTGATCCAGTTTAACAATTGGATCGTCAAGATCATTCCGTCGATCTTCGAGCCTTCGCCCGTCGTTTTGTCGATGCATTTGGTCGCGCTTAGTCTGTTGGGGGGGATCCTTTATTTCATGTTCGTGCGCTGCACGAAAGTCGAACGCGAGCAGATGTTTGTCGTCCTTGCGCTGATCGTTTTCGGCACCGTTTTCTTTGCGCTTTACGAGCAGACGTCCGGTTCATGGACGTTGTATTCGGATCGGGTGATGAATCGTTGGCTGGGATGGCGCGAATGGGGGGCGAGCCAGCTCCAGTCGTTGGGCGCGATGTTCATTTTCGTGTTGACGCCGATCTTCGCCTGGCTCTGGCCACGTTTGGATCGCTTGAAATTGAATCCCAGCAAGCCGGCCAAAACGGGTTGGGGGCTTGTTTTCGCGGCTTTGGCGTTCTTGATCTTGGTGTGGAGCACGCGGCATCCACAAAGCAACGGGTTGACCGGAATCGGTTGGTTCGTGTTGGCGTATTTTGTCTTGGAGATCGGCGAGATGATGCTGTCGCCCATCGGCCTGGCAGCCGTGACGCAACTGTCGGTGCCGCGCGTCGTGGGACTCATGATGGGTGGCTGGTTTTTGGGGACCTCGTATTCGGAAGTCCTCGCCGCGGCGTTCGGCCAAATCGCCGCCATCGATATGAATGACGTGGAAAAACTCAACGTCGGCGAGGCGCTTTCGAAATATGATCAGCTCTTCGTTTTCAGCGCCGAAGTTGGTGCTGTCTTCGCGGTAATTGCCTTGTTGTTAACACCCTTGATGAAACGTTGGATGCACGGGGTGAAATAACGCACGCGTGCTGCGTTGCGGCTTAAATCCGGGTTGCAATGATTAGCCGATGGGCGCTAGCCCCGGTTTTTCGCTGCTGAACCGGGGCTAACCGCCCTGCGGCTGATCCGTCCATTAGGTTGTGACAATGCACTAGTGCTTTGACAGGTCTTAGAATTGGGGTTGTGTGCCACTGGCTTCGCCAGTGCGGGTCGGCAATACACGACGCTCATGTACACTGGCACAGCCAGTGGCACCCCAAAATTTAAACTTGACACGGCACTAGCGGGTGGCGATTGCAGAAAGCTGCCGACGCGACTTGCGAATTCGATTGAGCCATCGATGTACTGCCCCGAAAATTCTACGAGAACACTTGGACGTCGATATGAGTGTTCATCGACTCGCTCACGGTGTGGTGGTTCATCGCGCGACCGCTGGTGCACGGTCGCCGCTAGACTTAAGATTGACCGACCGGGCCGCCGAAGGATAACATCGCACTGAAAAACGACTCATCTCAACCACTGGACCGAAGTTCGAAGGCGATGTTGAGCAAACCAATGCCGTCGAAACGGTGATATCTTTCCACATAAAGGGTTGTCATGTTCTCGAACCAAAAACGGATGCGAGTTCGACTGGTCGGGGCGATTGGACTCGTTGTCATTGCCGGCGCACCGGCAAATTCTCAGGAACTTGACGCCCGACTAAATGGTTTTGACATTGGCAAGCTCATCCGATTCGACAGCGTCCCGCAAGCGGAAGCTATGCGCGAAAAGCTGATCCGATTTATCTGGCCCAGCGGATTGCCGGCGACCCGACCGACGGTCACCACCGTGGCGAACGACTGTCCAGAATTGGCATCGGTCGATCATTCGCTGATCGACCGCGTTGACAGATACGACATCGACGTCGAAGGGTATGATTTTCATTCTTGGGTCTTCGTGGCGACTCCCAAACTTTCGCCCAAAGGTCCTGTTCGGCTGGCGATCGTCTGTGCGGGGCACATGCCGGAAGGCCCGGAAAACTATCTCGCGTCAGGGCTCAGCGCGTTCGGTCGAAGCCCTGCTGCGCGAGCGATTCATCGTCGCGGTGATGCAGATGCCGTTGGTGGGTTGGAACCACGACAACGACGGCGTGCTGCCGAGCCAGGAGCCGTTCAAGATCGAAACGCGAGGAACGACCGGACACAACGATCTGTTTCGGGCCCTGGAGCCCAAGCTTCACGGCGGTGTGTTTGCGTTCTTTCTGGAACCCATCGTTCAAACGGTCAACGAATTCAGCGTCCGGTACCCTGACGGTCATGCCGGTTTGTTGATGATCGGTCTATCGGGCGGTGGCTGGACGACTCACATGGCCGCAGCGATCGAGCGGCGAATCGACGTTTCGATCCCGGTGGCCGGGTCGCTGCCCCTTTACGCACGTCCCTTCAGTCCCGGCAGCGATGGCGATATCGAACAACGATACGCGCCACTGTTCGGCGAAGTCGACAGCGACGGCGATGGCGTGTCGGACCGGGCGAACGGAGTTTGCTCGTGGCTCGAAATTTACGCGCTAGGGGGAATCTCGCCCGACGCCGATCACCCGCGGCAACAGATTCAGGTGTTGAACCTGTACGACTCCTGTTGTTTCAGCGGTCCGGTATTTAAGACCTATGCCGAGCCGCTCTCAAAACGCGTCAGCGAATTGAAAACCGGCAGTTGGAAGCTGTATTCCGACGAAACGCACAGAGACCATAAGATTTCCCCGGAAGTGATCGCCAAAGTACTGTTGCCAGCGATCAAGGAGAGTCCCGCCTTCTCCCGGTAATTAGGCCAATTTGCCAACAGACTGTTGAAAAATGTGTGCCCACGTGTTTATTGAAACGGAGCGGCGCAAGCCGCCCGGCAATTCGCCGTGTGGATGCCAACACAACCGGACGGCTCGCGCCGTTCCGCTACTCTTTCAACGGGCTGCTAATAATCTTCTTCGACTTGAGCGGCCTGCCACATTTCATTAAAGGCCGTATGAACGTAAGGATTCAGTCGATCGACAAAATCAAGGCTCAGGTGGTTGGCACGAATGAGTTGAATGACGTCGTCCAGATCACGCGGCCGGTGTTTGGCGGTCATGCCGCTGGCCAACTTCAATTCGATCAACGTCGCTAGCGAAAGATATGGCAGGTCGTCTCGAACTTCGACGGCCGACTCTGGACTTGGAAAGGCGACCGGTTTCGGCAAGCCGTCACCGGGATAGTCTCCGGTTAGCAGAACGTCGACGGTAACCCGGTTTTTCGTATCAATGAATCCTTTCGAGCCTTCAAACTTGTCAATCCACCCGTGTCCCAAGCACGTCTGTTTAAACCGCGTTAGGTCCTCTCGCCGCAACAATACGTCGACATCCGCAGTGGTTCGACGGTGTCCATGCGCATTGGCTGCCATCGCTCCGGCTATCGCGAACGGGATCTTCAATTCGTTGAGCACGATAGCCAAGCGCCGCATCGTATCGTGAATGGGCGACTGCGACATAAAGAACTGATCCGCTCGTACGGCAACTTCGAGTAGTTTTCGGTTCATGGCGCAATTGTAGACTGGCTCGACAACTGGGGGAATCGAATTTAGCACGTTCCATGACCGCTCGTTCAAGATCCCTCAATCGCGGACGTTGGTGCATCGCGCTGTGACGGCGAATCTGATTGTCGGCAAAGCTGGGCCTATTTCGAACTGAGGGCCGGCGTCGTCAGCTTTTCCACGCGCACGGCGCAGACTTTGTATTCGCCGGTTTGAGTGACGGCGTCGCCGGCGTCGTTGGTGAGAATGTTGCGCGGGATTCGGCGAAGTGCATCGGCATCCAGGTACAGCCCGGACGGACGCGAGGAGAAATCCAGGCTTTGGCTTGGACTTCGCCTCGCCGCGACAGGATACGTATCGACTCGCCGTCGTCAATGCCCAGCTTGCGGGCGTCGGAGCGGTGAACCTCGATAAAGTTCTCGCGTTGCTTGGCGACCGGCCCGGATTCACGGCGTGTTTGCGTCGCCGCATTATAGTGGTACAGTGTTCGGCCCGTTGACAGCACCAACGGGTACTCGATATCGGGTAGCTCGTCGCTGGGCCGGTAGCTGACTCCCTGGAACTGAGCCTTTCCGTTGAGCGGACCGCCAATGTGAAGCGTGGGCGTCCCTTCGTGATTCGCGTCCGGGCAAGGCCAATGCAGACCTCGAGGGCGTTCGTCCAACCGTCGGTGTGAAATCCCGGCGACCTTGGGAGTCAGCGCCGCCATTTCATCGTAGACTTCGTCCGCACCGGGTATGGGGGCATGGGATAGCCACAGCGTCGGGCCAATTCGCAAAGGATCTCCCAATCGGCACGAGCTTGGCCCGGCGGATCGATTGCCTTGCGGACCCGCTGCACGCGGCGGTCGCTGTTGGTAAACACGCCGTCCTTTTCGGCGAAACACGCACCGGGCAACACCACATCGGCGAAACCGGTGGTGATGTTATGGAAGATCTCCTGGCACACCAGGAATTCGCAGTGCTCGTTGAGTCCCTGTTCGACTTTGCCGACATTCGGTTCGGAGATGACGATGTCTTCACCCATCACGAACAGACCGCGAATATGGCCTTTCTGCAATTCCTTCATCATGACGTTGAGATTCAAGCCGTCGTGTGCAGGAATCTCGCATCCCCAAGCCGTCTCGAATTTCTTGCGCGCCGCGTCGTCGGTGACATTTTGATAACCTGGGAAAAAGATGGGAGTTGCCCCGGCATCGTTGGCGCCTTGGACATTGTTTTGTCCGCGTAGCGGATTCATGCCCGCCGATGGAACGCCCAAATGGCCCGTCATCAGTACGAGATTCGCTAGGGCATACACGTTATCAGTGCCATGCGTGTGTTCGGTGATTCCCAGCGTGTAGTAGATTCCCGCCTTCTTGGTCGTGGCGTACAAACGAGCGACCAGGCGAATGTCGTCGGCAGGGACCCCCGTGACTTTTTCCGCTTCTTCGGGAGTATAGTCCCGAGTGGCGTCGACGACTTTTTCGAAGCCCTCGGTGTTCCGCCGGATGAACTCGTGATCCACCAGGTCCTCCTGAATGATCACATGGGCCATGGCGTTCAACAGCCAGACATCGGTGCCCGGCCGGAGTTGCAGGTGCTTCTCGGCGATTTCCGACATCCAGATTTTTCGCGGGTCAGCCACAAACAGCTGCGAACCATTTCGCACCGCCCGTTTCATCTCCATGGGAATGATGGGATGAGCTTCGGACGTGTTCGAGCCGATGACGAACATCAACTCGGTATCGCGAATTTCGGCGATCGAATTCGTCATGGCCCCCGCACCAAACATAGTCACCAGACCGGCGACGGTGGGGGCGTGTCACGTGGCGGCGCACTGGTGCACGTTATTCGTCCCGAACGCCGCCCGCGCCAGTTTTTGCACCAAGTAATTCTCTTCACCCGTGCAGCGACTGGAAGAAATAAAGCCCAGCGCGTCGGGACCATGCCGTTGCTTGACGGCCAACAGTCCCTGGGCGGCAACCTCCAAGGCGTGATCCCACGTCGTCGGATGAAGCTCGCCATCGTCGCCGCGAACCAGCGGCTCGGTGATCCGGTCCTCGTGGTGAATGAAATCGTAGGCGAAGCGGCCTTTGACGCAAAGATTCCCGTCATTCAGCGTCTCGCCCGGCGGCGGGCTAGTGACCTTGACCACTTTGTTGTCCAGAACGTGCAAGTCGAGTTGGCAACCGACGCCGCAAAAGTTACACGTCGTCCGCGTGACTTTGGTTTGCGGCGGCAAGATGTGGGGCGCTTTCTTCTCGATCATCGCTCCGGTCGGACAGACGTCGATGCAACCGCCACACAACTCACAACTGGTGTCCAGTAAGCCTTGTTCTCCGATAGTTGAAATGGTCGTTTCGGCGCCTCGAAACGCCAGCGTGATCGCATTCACCGCTTCGACTTCGTCGCAATACCGCGTGCAGCGGTGCAGAGAATGCACAGCGACGGATCAAACTTGATATACGGGTTGATGTCCTGATCGCGACCGCGGCGAGGCGCTTCGACCGGCTCTAGTTGCAGTGGTGGTGTCGTTTTGGCCAAGGCTCGTAACTCGTTCCCGTTAGCCGTCTCGATCGGCAAACCGTCTTCGTCAAGTTGATGGTCAGCCAGATACAATCCGTACAATGCCGATCGATGCCGATCGATGCGCGGCGACTCGGTTACGACTTTCATGCCCGGCGTTACGCGCCAGGCACAGCCCGGTTGCAGGCGGCGTTGACCCTCGACTTCAACCAAACAGACGCGACAAGCACCCGCCGGGTCGAGCCGGGGGTCGTGGCAAAGTGTCGGAATATCAATCCCTTCTCGCTTCGCGACATCCAAAACTGTCTCTCCCAGCCGCGCTTGGCAAACGTGGCCGTTGATTTCGATTTCGATCAGTCCGGTCCGCATGATTTCGTTCATCGATCAACTCCAACTTGCGACGACTCACAGCCACCGCTCGTGCCATCCAACAACTACCGCGTTCTTGTCGCCAAGTTCATTCTAGCGAATTCACACTGATTTTCTATTTCGAAATGCCTCGGGAAAGTGCTTCTGGGCACTTTCCAAGGGTTTCGCCGCGACCATGCCCAAGCCGCAAATCGAGCCTTCCTCCATCTCCCAGCCAACCTCAGCCGCCTTTTCCAAAGACGCGGACTGGCCTCCATGCAAATAGCGATCGACTTGGCGACGCAAATATCGAGTCCCGATGCGACAAGGCGCACATTGCCCGCAGCTTTCCCGTTCGAAAAACTCAAGCTGCCAGGCGACGGCGCGAACGATATCAACGGTATCATTTAGCACAACCACGCCGGCGCTGCCCAGCATCGATCCCACGCTCGCCAGACTTTTGAAGTCCAGCGGTAAGTCCTCATATTTCATCGGCAAAAACCCGGACGATGCGCCACCCGGACTAAAGGCAATCGGTGTGCCGTCATATCCATCGGCCGCCGCTACCAGTTCCGCCAACGTCGCACCCAGCGGCAACTCGTAAACTCCCGGCCGCTTGACGTGTCCCGAAATGCAGTACAGTTTCGAGCCGGCCTCGGTGCGGCCCTGCGCTTTAAACCAGTCGCCCCCGCGCTCGATAATCGCCGGGACGCAAGCTGCTGTCTCGACGTTGTGCATTAGCGTCGGCTTACCCCGAAAGCCCTTCTCAGTCGGAAACGGCGGCTTGAGTCGGGGCATTCCGCGTTTGCCTTCCAGCGATTCCAACAACGCGGTCTCTTCGCCGCAGATATAAGCGCCGTGCCCTTTGGCGATGTGAACCTCGATCTCACCGAGCCTGGAGCGGGCCTCGGCGATCGCCTTTTCCAAAGAGCGGATCTCGTTGGTGAATTCGCCGCGAATATAGATGAAGATGTCCCGTGCGCCGACGCTCGCGGCCGCAATGGCCAACCCTTCGAGCATCTTGTGCGGCTGGCGCAAGATGACTTCGCGGTCCTTAAAGGTTCCGGGCTCGCCTTCGTCGGCGTTGCAGACGACGTATCGCTCGGTGGTTGGCTGTTGCCCTACGGCGCGCCATTTGATATGCGCCGGAAACCCTGCGCCGCCACGTCCCTGCAGGCCCGATTGTTCGACCATGTCAAAAATGTCTTTGGGAGACAGCGTTCGGGCGCGGGCCAGTTGCGTGTACGAGGTATCTTCCGAGCCCGCAAGATTGATCGGCAAATTCGGATCGTCCGGCGTCACTCCGTACGGACGGCCTTCGTAAGTGATCAGCTCCATCGCTTCGTCGAGCGTGGCCGGCGCTCGATCACATTGGCCCAGGCAACTGACTCGTTCGACCGATTTTCCCTCGGCCGCCAATCGCGCCGCCAGATCGTCCGCATCCATCATCTGGCAGGTCAATCCATCGCAAACTCGAACGCGCCGTCCGGGTCGATTGATGAGCGTGTAAAAAAGCCCGGCCCCCCATATTTCGGCTTCGGGCACCCCCGTTTGCGCAGCGACGGAGCGTACCGATTCAACCGTGACACCTCCGGCGTGTTCTAACAACTCCAAGATTTTTTCTCGCTGCGAGCCGGTTTTGTGCATAGCCTGAACGGTGAAAAGATTCTGCGTTAATCCACGACAATGCGATCGGGGGCGGAATAGATGTTCAGCCGTTGTTCGGACGCAAAGCCCACCAACGTAAGATTATAACGCTTTGCGAGATCGACCGCTAAGCTCGACGGGGCGCCCACGGCGACGATCATGGGAAGCTGAGCCACCAGAGCCTTCTGCAGAATCTCAAAACTGGCGCGGCCGCTGATGACCAACACGCGATCGTCCAATGGAGTTTGGCCGTCCAGAAAAAACCGGCCGATCAGCTTGTCGACCGCGTTGTGCCGCCCGACGTCTTCGCGTACCGCCAGCAACCGGCCGCCAAGATCCGCCAGGCCAGCCGCATGCAATCCACCAGTCAAAGCAAATGTGGGCTGCGCGCGCACAACATGGCAGGCAATTGACGGACGGCGTCCGCCGAGATTCGCCATGTCTGCGATAACGCCCGAAGGCCTTTGACTTCCAGTGTGTCGAGCGAGGCCTTGCCACAAACACCGCAACTGGAGGTGGCAAAGAAATGCCGCTGCAACCTGGCAAAGTCCATCTCGACGTCGGGCCGCAACGCCACTCGCACCGTATTGCCGGTCGGTCGTCCCTGATCGTCCACGCCGCGCGACTCGATCTGCTCGATTTGTTGAGGCGATTGCAGAATCACTTCGGTAAATAAAAAGCCCGCTGCCAGTTCGTCGTCGTTGCCCGGCGTGCGCATCGTAACCGAGAGACTGCGAAGGGCGCGCTTGTCCGACGAGCCAAACAGCAAACGAATCTCCATCGGCTCTTCGACGACAACTTGATCCTCTCGCGAGACTTGCCCTCGCTCGCTCCATTGCGAGATGTTATAGGCAGCGGTGCGGTGCGCGGCATTCGGATCGGTTGGCTCGGACATGTTCGCCGTGGACACTTTCAAGTGGAGGCGCTCTCGTCGAGATCGGCCAGATTGTTCAGCGCCGTGCTCGACAACCGGAACACCGTCCAGTCCGACATGGCTTCGGCAGAAAGTGCCTTGTAGAAGTCGATCGCCGGCCGGTTCCAATCGAGCACGGCCCATTCCAAGCGACAACAATTCCGCTGGACAGCCAATTGAGCCACACGTTGCATCAACGCTCGTCCGAAGCCGCGGCCCCGAAAATCAGGCTCGACAAACAAATCCTCCAGGTAAATTCCTGCGCGGCCCAGAAACGTCGAATAGTTGTGAAAGAAAAGTGCGAAACCGACGGGCCGACCATCGACCTCACACAGCAGCACTTCGGCAGCCGGGTGCGGACCGAACAGCGACTCGCGCAGGACGTTTTCATCGGCGACGACTCGATCCGCCATGCGCTCGTATTCGGCAAGCTGTCGTATAAAGTTCAATATCCGGGGTACGTCACTGGTTGTGGCGAACCGAATTTGACATCGATCGCCGTTGGTCACCGTGGTCGGCCGAGTCGTCTGGCCGCCCCGTCGCGTTTCAGCAGTATCGTTCATGAGGAGAGTTCCTGGATGCAATCCGGTTGGTCGTGCCGAGCATTATTGACGACCGGATTCACCGGTGCAAATCGCCAGTCGAAGGCGGAGCGAGTCAAAATCTCCCGCAATGCTTCGACAGATTTGAAGTCTGGGTCGAGCCAAAACCGAAAGCGCTCCGGCGGAACGACACTCGGCATCCGGTCGTGTAAGGAACGAAGTCCCGGACTCGCCTCGGTGGTAATGATTGTACACGACTCAACGGCCCGGCCGTCTTGTTTGTCGGTCCACGATTCCCAAAGACCGGCAAAACAAAACGGTTGGCGGTTGGCCGCGGTGATGTAATAGGGTTGCTTGCGCTTGCCGTTTGTCTTCCACTCAAAGAATCCATCGGCCACGATCAAGCAGCGGCGTTTGCCAAATGCCTGACGGAACGCCGGCTTCTCGGCGACCGATTCCGCCCGGGCGTTGATCAGCCGGCTGCCGATCGAGGGGTCCTCGGCCCAAAACGGAATCAGACCCCATCGTAGAAACGCGAACTGGCGGCCTTGTGGCTGATGCGTTCTTACCGCCAGGACCTCTTGGGTGGGAGCGATGTTATAGCGCGGTTTGAAATCGATCGATTCGAGTTCCAAGTCGTCGAACAACATCGAGATCGCTTGTGGCGACGTTTTGAGCGTGAATCGGCCGCACATGATTGGCTATGCAGTTATACTTCGGACTCGTGATGCAGCACCAGCGCACGCAACTGCTATTGTACCGAAACATCGCAGCAACTAGAGCCTTGTGACTGCTTGATTTACAGGTTGGTTAAGGGGTCAAGAGTCAATTGCCGGAACGGCCCTGCGGGTGATTCGCACAATTGACTCCTGACCCCTTAGCCCTAATACTGACCCCTTAACCCTAATAATTAGCTGGCACAAACCCCTAGTTCAATTTGAGTTGTTTCCTCTATGGGAGTTGATTTATGATATTCGTTCTTGCGTCCACCTTGCGACGATCGAGCGCCGTGGTGATCGGGCTGCTGTCGTTGACCTGGGTGGCTGTTGCGCAAGACGATATTCCCGAAAATCCTGCGCCTCGCAGTCAGGAAGTATTAGAGGACATTGAAATCGACGCCCCGGTGTTAGCACCGGGCCTATACCCAAAAATCGGTGCGGACCCAGCCAAGCCCAACCGGACGCTCGTCACCGACTACAATCCCAAGAATCGGGTCAAGCAAGGCCATTGGTACGAAGCGACTCCCATCGCCGTTTCAAGAAAAATCGACTTCCGGGGCGAGCTACAGATCATGGCGGTGGACGCCCGAGGCCGCCCCGTTCGATTGCCCTATGCGCCGTTCCAACTCGTTTCCCGCCGCGGCGTCTCGTTGCCCAAGACACAGTGGAAGCAGCTTGAGTCGACGGTTTACATACCTCCACGATTGACCGAGCAATCGATTCGGGCCGCGACGTTGAAGTACGATTTGATGCCCGCGACGAGCTTGAACAATCCGACAATCCTGTTGCAGTCGGGACAGTTTCACTTTGTGATTTTGGATCAGAACCCTTCTCGATTTGTGTTTTTGGAGAAACTGAGTTGTATTGGCGTCCCGGACGAGTTTCTGGGTGGAGGGGAGGACTTGGCCAATTACCACTGCGTGTATTGTTCCGCCGATGGGACGGTGCCTTGGCCGCATTCCTTGTTGACCTCGACCACGATCGACATGGTGTTGTGGGGAGATTTGTCGCCCGACCGATTGGACGAAGGGCAACAGCAGGCGCTCGTCGATTGGATTCATTGGGGCGGAAACTTGATCTTGTCGGGACCGGATTGCCTGGAGCGGCTATCGACGAGTTTCCTTGCACCGTATTTGCCGGCCAGCTTTGACGGATATCAGGAGGTTGACAGCGAACCGGTTCGGGAAATCAGCGACCATTGGACCCAGCGGGACAACCTCGCCATGATGATTCCAGCGCGGCTGGCGTCGATGAAGTTCAAACTGGCAGCAACGGCGGAATATGAAGCCCACTGCGGGGAGCTGGTTTGTTCGCGCCGCGTCGGCCGTGGACGGATTGTGGCCACGGCGTTTTCCTTCGATACCGAGCTGTTCAAAAAATGGGCTGACTTCAATGGATTCGTGCGCGACGTGTTGCTGAACCGCCCGGAATTCAAATCTTCGGAGCGGCTGGAGTCGCCGCTCAACAACTTCGGACAGTTGGGCTACCGCGGCTCCGATCAGCCGAAGCTTTCGGATGTCGATCCAAAGCTGAGTTTCATTGGCCGCGATGCGATGCCGCCAGTGCCCGAGGGCGCCGACGAATGGCTTCGCGTATTCGAGTCCGCCGACGCGGCGCCTGGCGCCCCGGTGAAGCACCAACCTCTCATTACGGAGGCGGAGCCCGAGACGAGCAGTACCGCGCCGTTAGACACGTCTGAGCTTAGAATGGTTTTGCTAAACGCCGCGATCAGACTCCACGGCGAGATTCGCCGGACCGCCGGCGGGGCGGCTTGGAACGACGGCAGCGTTGTGGCCGGCGCGGCGCAGATCGCCTTGCGCGAGTCCGCCGGGATAAAACCACCCACCGCAGTTTGGGTCATGCGCATGTTGCTGATCTACCTCGTCGTTTTGGTTCCCGTGAATTATGCGGTCTTCAAATTCATGGGCGCCTCGAATGGGCTTGGATTGCCGCGCCGATTATTTCCGTCGTAGGGGCGGTGGCCATCACCCGGCTGGCCCAATTGGATATCGGGTTCTCGCGCAGCCGACACACGATCTCCGTGTTGGAGATGCAGTCCGGTCTGCCGCGCGGTCATCTTTCCGAATTCACGGCGCTCTACAGTTCGTTGTCGACGCGCTATCGGTTTGAATTCGAGCAGAACGACGCGCAGTTGTTGCCGATGGTGTTGTTTGACAACCTAAACCGCTCGCCGGCATCTCTGGCGGACGAACCGCTCCAAACCATGTATTATCAACGTGGATTCAAGACCGAGGTGGAAGGATTTCCAGTGCAGTCCAATTCGACCGGTCTGCTGCATTCGGAGCGGATGGTCGATATCGGGGGCTCGCTTTCAGGACGTTGGGAAAGTGCTTCCGATGACGTGTCGGTGGACAATCAAAGTCCGCTCGAGCTTCACGACGCCGTGGTCATCGCCCGCCGCGACGACGCTTTCTATGTGGGATATGCCGCCGAATTAGACTCAGGACGCAACACCATCCACGTCGAAACGAAGTCCTTCGACGCCCTGATTCGCGAGTTGATTCGGCGCGAATCGATTCGGGCGAAAGGCGACGAGTACGCCGGCCGCGTCAGTTTATGCATGATCCGCGCCGCGTTGTTCAGTTTGAACCTGGATCCTGGAGAAGTACGGTTGATCGCTAATCTCGATCAGCCAGTTTCCCCGATGATCTGTTACCCCAAGGAAACTCAATCGTCGGGCGTTTCCGTGGTGGTCGCTCATTTGCGGTATCCGCCGCCAAACAAGTCGAGCGTCCATTGATCGCCGAGGAGATCTTTCGTTTCCGTCATTGAAACACGCACTCGACCGGAATACTCGCGGAATGAGCATCATCGAGATCAACGGATTTGGCAAGGACTTCGGCGAATTTACGGCGGTTCAATCGCTGGACTTGCGAATCGAGGAAGGTGAGTTGTATGGGTTCATCGGCCCCAATGGGGCCGGCAAAAGCACGACGATTCGATTCTTGGCGACGCTGTTGCGCCCTCTCGCGGCGATGGTACGGTCAACGGATACAGCGTCTCCCAAGCGCCCATGGATGTCCGCCGAAGTATCGGTTACATGCCCGATGCGTTTGGCGTGTACGACGGCATGAAAGTTTGGGAGTTCCTCGATTTTTTTGCCGTGGCCTACAAGATCACTAAAACCAAGCGCAAACAAATCATTCGCGACGTTTTGGAATTGCTCGATCTGACCCACAAGCGAGATGCCTACGTCAACGGTCTTTCGCGCGGTATGAAACAGCGGTTGTGCCTGGCCAAGACGTTAGTGCATGAACCGCCGGTGCTGATTCTCGACGAGCCCACCAGTGGCTTGGATCCGCGCGCCGAATCGAGGTCAAAGCCCTGCTGAAGGAACTGCGGCAAATGGGGAAGACGATCTTGATCTCCAGCCACATCCTCTCAGAACTGGCCGATTGCTGCACCTCGATCGGAATCATCGAGCGCGGCCAACTGCTGATGTGCGGGCCGATACGCGAAGTTTACTCCCAAATCCGATCCAACCCGGTGATCCACGTCAAGCTCAACAGCGGCGTCGAGCAAGCCTTGTCGGTGATTCGCAGCCACACTTCCGTACGCGATGTCCTGGCCGATGGCAATAACGTCAGGGTCGAATTCGACTCGTTGGAAGCCGATCCCGGTAGCCTTTTGCGAAAGCTGGTTGAAAAAGGGATCGACGTCCGCAGCTTCAGTGAGAAAGAACCAACCCTGGAAGACGTCTTCATGACCGTCACCAAAGGCTTGGTCGCCTAGCAGTCTGTTGAAAAATGTGTGCACAAGTGTTTATTGAAGCGACGCAGGCCGCCCGGTAATTCTGTTGAATTTTCTTTGATCGGGGGGCTTGCAAAGCACAATGCGGATATGTAACCTAGTGGTTACACATGAATCCGGAATCGATGGACTTGCTGTTTCACGCCCTCAGCGCACCGGTCGCGGCGGCGAATCCTTGACCTTGTCAAGAGCATGCCGGGTTGCAGCGTCAACGATTTGTGCAAGTACTTCGACGTCAGCCGGATTGCGGTCCTAAAGCATTTGCGGGTGTTGGAAGAGACGCAGTTGATCGTGATTCAAAAGCATGGACGCCGCTGCGAACTGTACTTCAACGCGGTGCCGATTCAGATGATTTACGACCGTTGGACGACCGAGTACAGCGCGTTTTGGGCCAGCAAGGCAACCGATTTGAAGTTTCAGATTGAATCGGAAATTGCCGGAACGAAACGCCATCCCCTAAACCCGCCACGCAACAAGAAAACCCGAAAACAAAAATGAGTGTCGCTGATAAACAAGTCTATCGAATTGTGATCGAAGCGCCGATCGAAAAAGTTTGGAGCGTGCTGACTCAAAAGGGCGAGGTTCTTCCGTTCTTTTTCAATTCGGTCTTGCACACGACGACCCTCGCGCCGGGCGCTCCGATCCGGATGCGTACACCCAACGGCAAATACACTGCGGTGGTGGGCGAAGTCCTGGAATTTGAACCGCCGCGACGGTATTCGCATACTTTCAAATTCACAAATCTCGACGACGCGGTGTGCACCGTGACTTATGAACTCAAACCGATTGAGGGGGGCACCGAATTCACCTTGATCACATCCGGGGTTCCGGCCGGCACCAAGACCGAGAAGAACATGGCGAGCGGCTCGAAGATAATCGTCAATACGTTGAAGGCGTACGTGGAAACCGGCAAGCCGACGTTTCTGTCGCGGTTCATCGGTTTGATGAGTTTCTTGACCGGACCGCTGACACCCAAAGCTTGTAGGTCGGAGAATTGGCCATTAGACCGAAAGATTCTGTAGTTGAGGTTGGTTTTTATCGAGTTGTTTCACACATCCTTGTTTGTTCTGGGGAGCTTGAAATGAAGAAGATGACGTTGATTTTGCTGGCAGCATTCTCGATCTTTTGCGGCAAGCTGTTTGCGGACGATCCCGATTTGAGCCTATCGGAGCATTTGAAGATTTTCCAGCCGCTAATCGGCAAGACGTTTCGAGGTGAATTCGCCAATTCCACTCCGGATAAGCCAATGTTTGACGTGTCCAAATGGGAGCGAGCGCTCAACGGCCAGGCGATACGCGTGCTGCATTCGGTCAACGACGGGATTTACGGCGGCGAGACGATCATCATGTGGGACGCCGAAAACGAGAAGATCGCTTATTGGTACTTCACAACCGCCGGCTTCCGCACGACCGGTACGATGGAAATCGAGGGTTGGGTCTGGACGTCGCTTGAGAAAGTGGTTGGGAACAAGCAAGGAATTACGGAAGTCCGCGCGACCTCTGAACTCAAGCCGGACGGCACGTTATCGTTGAAGTCCGAGTTTTATCAAAACGAACAATGGGTGCCCGGTCACGAGTTGACGTATCACGAAGCCCCGGACTACGCAGTGAAGTTCAAATAACCAGCGGCGGGGCCGTCGACTCAGGCATGACGTCTAAAACGTTAGGATGAAGTCCGACGCCAGGATGACTTGACCTGGGTCGACTGCGCCAGCTCCCCAATCGACGCGAACTTCCGGACGCAAAGTGATGTTGGCATTTTTGCGGAAGTTGATGCCGCCGTTCCAAGAATACGTGGCGTTTTCGCGTCCAGTGAACCGGTCCGAAACAAACCATTCAAACCGCGACCCGACCGCCAGACAAGGATTGACGCGGTACAGCAGATAGTTCACCAGACCGTATTGATCCGTGGCGTCCAAGTTTTGGGCGTTGGCTTCGACGATGTAATTCAACTTTTGGGTGAGCATCAGGTCAAACGATAGGCTGCTGGTCCATCCGTCACCTAGATAGCCGGTGTCGCCCGCCGAACCGTAATAACGGACGTTGATCGGTTCGCACGGCGTGTATTCGAATCCACCCACGTAGGTGAGGCCGCTGTTGGCCTGTTCAAATCCGGTATCCCAACCGGCGGTAACGCCGCTCAGCAGACGGAGGTCGGGCGAAAAGTCAAACCGGGACAACACGCCCGACATGCTGAAGGGCTGGAGGAAATATCGTGCAAAGCTGTGGCTGTAGAAGAAATTCTGCGGCGACATCAAGCTCTCGTACCCCATCGGACTGAAGAACTTGCCGACGACGATCGAACGATTGTCGCGAGCGAATTCCAGATAAGCCTGGGGCAGAGCCCAGCCGTAGATGCCATGATCCCAACTGTTATCCCATCCGGTCGGTGCACCGGCCGGAGGATTTCCAAATGCCTGCAAATCAATTCCGTCGACGCCGTACATCAAGTCGACTCGGTATCCCACGTCCCACGTGCAACACCGGTCGGCCTTGTTCTCGGCGTAAAGCCAAGCCTGGTGCAGGCGAGGGCGATCGTCGTGGCTGTTGAACAGTCCGTCGTCGTCGCTGTGGTAGCCCGATTGCCACCAGCCGCCAATCATCGTGCCGCGCGGCGTACACCCGAACAAATGGAAGGGCTCGCCGAGTTGGCACCAACTTCCACGTTCGTAAGCTTCATCGGGGAGCGTCGCCGCATTGCTTTGCACTTGAAGACCGGGCCCCACCTGACGTTGGGCGTCGCTCGTTGCGGGAGCGTTGGGCACCTGTTGTGACGAAGGGTTCTGGTCTTGCAGCGTATCACCTAACTCCTGAACGATCCCCGAGTCGGAAATCGTACCGGTCGCCGATGAATGTGCCGCGTTGATGTAGTTGGGGCGGCCGTCGGAGAGGTTCTGTCCGTCTTGAAGCGTGTAGACTTGGTCGCGCTGCCAAATCGAGTTGTCGTTGGCAGAGGTCGCAGGGGATCGGGTTCCCGGCTGCGCCGCTCCCGGAAAGTGGTTTCCGTTTTGTGCCTGGGCGAGTTCGCAGCAGGCGGTCAGCCAAATCAATGACGCAATGAGCAACAAACGGCGCATTTTGCAGCCTCCAAAGAAATTCAGCCTGGGGATTTCCCTCATCCTGCCGACAGGGCCTTTAACGAAAAGTACCGCTACACGTCTGGAATCAAATACGGACATTGAATGGCCGATGCGGTTAATATCGGTGAGGCCGGTTGTCGTATTTACAATTGCAATGGGGGGCCGGAACAAATTGGTGGTTTGTTTTTGGAGCTTCAGGCAGACTTTTTCGATTGGCGAAGGTTTTACGGCGGAAATGCAGTGTCACCACGGTCCGCGCGGACTACCTCACGGTGGTTTGCCAACTCGGTTCGTTGCGGTGCCGCGGTCGACGAATCCCCGAATCTGGAACCCGCGTTCGGGATGGATCGCCGCCGATGCCCTTCTACGCCAACGCTCCGCGACATCGTAAACTAGCCACAGCGTCGGGTGATCGCCTGGCCGTTGGCCGCCTTTATCCAATCAGTTTTCCCAGGGCAATTCTCAATGAACTCGGTAGAAGAAATTATGACGGAACTCGCCAAATTGGGTTCCGAACAAACCCGCAGGACCTTTGCGCGACATGGAGCTCCGCCGCAAATGTTTGGCGTCAAAGTGGGCGACCTCAAAACCATTGCCAAAAAAATTCGCGGCAACCAATCGCTGGCGATGGGGTTATACGCGACGGGAAACAGCGACGCGATGTATCTCGCCGGGCTGGTGGCGGACGGCCAAAAGATGACCAAACCGCAGCTTGAGTCTTGGGCCAAAAACGCCACTTGGTACATGCTTTCCGAGTACACCGTTCCCTGGGTCGCCAGCGAGAACAGCGGCGGGCGGGAGTTACGCGCTGAAATGGATCGGGTCCAAGACTCCCAAGATAGCCGCCAGCGGTTGGACCACGTACGCAGCGTTGTTGTCGACGCAACCCGACTCGGAACTCGACATGCAAGAGATTGAACGGTTGCTCGAACAGGTTGTCCAGACCATCGCTACGGCGAAGGACCGAGTGCGGTACGCGATGAACGCTTTTGTGATTTCGGTCGGCGCCTACGTCAAACCGCTGTTAGCGGCGGCGAAAGCAGCCGCCAAGAAAATTGGCACCTTGGAAATCGACATGGGTGACACGTCGTGCAAAGTTCCCAATGCGGTCGAGTCCATCAAGAAGATCGAGTCGATGAAACGCGTCGGCAGGAAACGGAAAACAGCCCGCTGTTAGACGTGTGCGAAACCGCCCTTTTTTGCGGCTCGGCGCCGCCCCGATCATGAAACTGATCATTGCCATCATCCAACCGCATAAACTGGAGTCGGTCAAAAAAGAACTGACGGCGGTCGAAGTATTTCGCTTGACCATCGTCGACTGCCAGGGATTCGGTCGCCAGGGGGGCAAGGCCGAACTGTATGGCGCGGAGGAATTCACGGCCAATCTTCGCCGCAAAGTGCAACTTCAAATCGCCGTCAACGAAGCCTTCGTCGAACCGACGATTCAAGCCATCACCCAAGGAGCCCGTTCGGGCGAGTCGGGCGAAATCGGAGACGGCAAGATCTTCGTCCTCCCGCTCGACGAATGCGTCCGAATCCGCACCGGAGAACGGGGCCCCGACGCGATCTAACGGACCGTTGAGAAAGGGGCGGGAAACAACAAGATGTCAGGAGTCGTTAGCCTGTTTCAAGTGACCTGGAAAACCAGGCATACTTGGATCGGCGGTGTGTTCCGGAAGATCGAGCTCTCCCCGCCAGGCAACACCCATGATTTGCATCGTGTTGAACAGGCGCGTGGTCCAACCTGCTCGCTGAAAGACATCCAGGCCGGCGGCGACATACGGCGAAACCAGATCGTGAAAGGCGACCAGAGATGTATCCGCCAAATGGGGCAAGACCGCTTCAGCGTCCAATCGCGGTGCGTCGCCCTCGTGGTCGCCGTCGATGAAGACGAATGACCAAGGCTGCTCGGCAACGGTGCGGATCGCGGGAATCACCGACGGCGAAAACGCAGCCCACAGTCGGTAGCTGCCCGTGGTTGAAATCTGATCCAAGCTCTGTTGCACGGCGGCATACTGTTCGGCGCGGTTCAACGCCGGGTCGACGACGTCCAGATCCAATCCGGCGGCCAGAAGGTGCGCTGTCGACCAGGCAAAATGGCACCCGATTGCCAAACCACGTCGACCGGCAAGTGGGATCGCCAAATTGTACAACAGCGTCGCTTCCTCGACGGACAGCACGCCAATCCCTTTGCTCGCACTGCGGTCGTCGATTCGCCATCGATGGGGCGCCGTATCTCTGAGGTAGTTCCACTTGTTGCGGCGCAGATTCCCGGGAACCAACGTCGGGAAAAAACGAAGCAGGTTGGGGGCGACCAATCCGGGAGGAACGTAGTCGTATCGCGATTCGTTGGGCGGGACCGTGGGCCTGGTGGTTCGAGTTGGCGAGGCGATCTGCTGATCGGCCAGGGATTGATCAGAAATAGCGGTGGGTTCCCGCCTGCGCGGGAATGACTTGTTTGTCGTTGATGGATCCAATGCGTTTTCGGATTCAACGGCTGATTCAGTCGGTTGCGGAACTGAGTCGGATGCCAGCAATCGAATCCCCAGACGGCAATCGCCAATGCGCTGGAAAAACGGACGCTTCGGCCGGGGCAGGGGAGCCGGCCCGAGTTCGCCAAAATACTCATCGACGCCTTGTTGGACTTCGTGTTGAAAGTGGTCGATCCACAACACGCCGCCGTTGACCAGCCTTGGATATAAATGCGCGAGGGCGCCATAGGTGGTTTCAAAGCCCTGGACGTTCAATGCCAACAACCCTGCGGCGGCGACGCTGGCGCGGGGAATCCGTTGTTGGATATCTCCTTCGATGATTCGCATCTTCGACAAATCATAGCCAGTGGATTCCAAGTCCCGCAGAATCTCGCGCGCGACACGGTTCCCGAGGCGCTGTGCGAGTTCGGTGGCGTCGCCGGTCGCATGAATCAAAACGAAGCGTCTGGACGCACCGAGCACTTGGAGCGTCTGCACCGCGATCCGTACTAAGCCGCCGCGATCAAGCCCGCAAAAAACAAGGATGCCGTTGACTTTGTTTTCAACCAGGTACTTGACTGCCCGAAAAAGATTCAACCCAGCTTCGATGGGAATCGATGCGAATGGCTTACACGCGTCCCAGATATCTGGAAAATCTTCGTCTTCAGACGCGAGTATTTGGTCAACGAAAGACGGTTTGGCCGATGGCATGCAAGCTTCTCCACCGGGGTTGCGCTGCGGGTTGGCAAATCGGGGGTACTGGACAGAACGCTGTGTTCGTTACGGTACGCGAACCGTGTGTTGAAACCCGTCCTAGACCTCTTCGACAGGCTCCTTGTCCTTTTGGACGAAATGCGGTTTGCCGTCGGCGGTGAGTTCCTGAGCTCGCTTTTGAGCGGCTTTTTTCTGGTTGAATTCGTATTTGGCGACCCGCTTCAGCGAATGATTGTAGACGCCCCAGAAGATTTTCAGCCGTTGATCATCGGGATCTTTCGACTTGGCCCGACGTTTCTTAGCCGGTTTTTTCTTGACGGCCTTGGCCTTTTTGGATTCCTTGGATTCCTTGGTTTCTTTGATTCCCTTGGCTTCGGCGGCTTCGGCTTCTTCGCGTAGCTGTTTTCGATTTACGACTTTTCGTGCCATGATCACACATTCGGACGTTGACGAAAGATAACTGAATATTCAACGGACGCTTGAGGGAAATTGGGCTCTGGCGCGGATCTCGGCGACATCGCAAACGGAGTCAATCCCCAGGCCGTCGGAATCCACATCATATCGGCCAGCCGGGCTTTCTTCTAGCGGACGAAGTGCCGAGGAGGGGGAATGATCAAGCGTCCACAATAACCGAGTTGGAATCGTATCCACGATCGGGAGATGGATAGCACAAATCGGCCGATTCCGTATCACGCGCAGACGCCGTCGATGGGCAACGGTTAGATTCCATCAGGACGGAGGTCGTTTGCCGAATCAGTGAAACACAGCCCCAACCTGAACAAACTCTTTTACGGGTCGCCGGGCGGGCGACCGTGACCTGCTTGGATGTAATCTTGACGATCGTTAGCATAGCTCTCGGCCGACGGTAGGGAATCCGCATCTACCGGCTCGGCAGCTTGTTTGAACAGTCGTTCGAGAAAGGGGCGGCACCAACCGCATCCAGTGCCGGCGCCGCCGCATTGGCTAATCTGCGAGACTCGCTGCGGCCGTTCGATCCGAATGAAATTGGCGATCTTGCGTCGACTGACGTGGAAGCACAGACATAACTCGTCATCGAGTTCCATGGCATTTGTGTCCTGGGGTCCCATTCCGCGTACAATACTCAGTTTAGGCGGGAATCGCATCTCGGTCCAACACACTTCGGCGTGAGTAGAGGGTCAATGGCTGTAGGTCGGCCAAGGATGGCCATCCGATGTGGAATACCCCACTCCTCGGCGTGCATGTTTGCTCCGACTGGTGGCTCCGCGTGAATGTGCGATCGGCTGGCATTGCGGGTTGCGGCGATGAAGTACTCAATATTCGATACGGGTCATCTCGAAAGTTGGCTGCAAGAGCGGCAACAATCGGGGTTTCGGTTTGCGCAAATCCGTCGCTGGCTATTGGACAGTCACATTGAATCGATCGATCACATGAGTGACCTGTCCAAGTCATTGCGGACGGAATTGGCCGAGGCATTTGATTTTTGGTCGACCAGGCTGTTGCGGCGGCAGACCAGCTCCGACGGTACCGACAAGCTGCTGTTGCAACTCTCCGATGGCGGTACGATCGAGTGCGTGTTGTTGCGGGACGGGGTGCGGCGGACGATTTGCCTCAGCAGCCAGGTGGGGTGCGCGATGGGATGTGTTTTTTTGCGCCAGCGGACTGGATGGCGTTGAACGCAATCTAGCGGACTTTGAAATCGTCGAGCAGATGGCTCGTCTGCATCGGCTGCTTCCGGCCGGTGACCGCTTGAGTCATATCGTGATGATGGGGATGGGCGAGCCGTTGGCAAATCTGAACAACGTCCTGGCGGCATTGCAGGTGGCGGCGTCCTCGGATGGCTTGGGGATCAGCCCTCGCCGGATCACAATTTCCACCGTTGGGTTGCCGCAGAGCATTCGCAAACTCGCCGAACTCAACAGTCGTTATCAACTGGCAATTTCGTTACATGCGCCGACCGATGACCTTCGCGACACGTTGGTACCGGTCAACACAAAGATCGGCATTGCCGAGATCCTAACGGCCGCCGATGCCTATTTCGCTCAAACGGGTCGGCGACTGACCTTCGAGTACGTGCTGTTGGAGGACATCAACGACCAGCCGATACACGCGCAGCAGTTAGTCAAATTGCTGGCCCAACGATCGGCGCTGCTGAACGTGATCCCGTATAATCCAGTGGCGGGATTGCCCTATCGGACGCCGTCGGCGCAAGCGATCGCGACGTTTCGCGGGCTGTTGGTTGCCGGCGGAATCAATGTCCAATTTCGGGAGCGCAAGGGAGAGCAAATCAATGCCGCCTGCGGCCAATTACGCCGCGTGGCCGGATGGGCTGGCTCAAAAACGTCCTGACCCGGCACGATCCGGTCGATGTCGAAGGAATCGATAAGACGACACGGATGGACGTTCGATTGGATGCGGCTTCGACACCGTAGCTAGGATTCAACGCCATTTGTCGCGCCAGGTTGGGAGCAAGGCACTAGAATGGAGGGGGATTCCGAGGGCCTGAAAACCGTGATCCTCCGGGACGTGTGCCCCTGACGGTTGATTTCGAAAAACCGCTGTCATTTGTTGTGAAAAAACGCGCGACCTTAATAATTCTTTTGAACGGGTGAGTTTTTTGAAATCCGGCAGAAACTTTTTGAGCGGCAGTGAGTTTGGAGTAGAGGTTGTTGGCTGGCGACCTTCCAGAACTTGGCCACGAGTTGATTTGTCCCGAGCGATTCGCGTCGCCTTGGGGCAGGGTCGAGCCGATGGGAGTCATCGTTGAGCGACAACCTTCAAGACGCCCGCGCGAACAAGCGCTACGACCTCATCGATCCGGATGTACGGTTGATGTTGCAGGTTCGCGAAGACGTCGCCGGCGCGTACGAGCAATTGGTCGATCGTTATCGGGATCGGCTGTTGAAGTTTTTGCAGCACGTGCTCCCCAATCGCGAATTGGCCGAAGACATGGTCCAGGAAGTCTTCCTGCGGGTATTTCGAGCCCGAAAATCATACACGCCCGAAGCCAAATTCTCGACTTGGTTGTATACCATCACCGACAACGTCGCCAACAACACCATTCGCTCTGTCGCCAGGCGAAAAGAGGTGCAAGTCGCACCCGATCGGGAGAACCCGCTGAAGTCCATGTCGATCGATCATCTGGCCAAAGAGCCCAGCCGGTTGATGCCGAACCGCAAGTTGGACCAGGTCGAATTGAGTGAAATGGTCCAGATGGCAATCCAAGCGCTTAATGACCGACAGCGAGTCGCCTTGTTATTGTCAAAGTTTGAACACATGAGCTACGCCGACGTGGCCACCGCGATGAACTTGACGCCGAAGGCGGTGAAGTCGTTGTTGTCGCGGGCGCGCACCAATTTACGTGAAATGCTGGAACCGTACGTCACGAGCGGCGTGCTCCCGTTTGGAACCGCCGCGGAAGGTTCGGATGATGCGGACGACTCGGACGTTCACGACCCATCCAGCGAAAACGCCGTTTCCGATTTTTGATCTGCGATGTCCGACTCAGAAACATATGTGCCGAGTTCCCCCGCCGACGACGAGCAGCTAGTCGCGTATTTGGATGGTGAACTGGACGAGACCCAATCGGCCGAGGTCGAACGGCGATTGCTCAGCGACATCGCATATCGGGGTCGCATGCAGGAATTGCAGGCGACCTGGGACTTGTTGGACCGTTTGCCCGACGCGCACACGGGGGACTCGTTTACCAAGACCACGATTGAATTGGTGGCACGGCAAGCGGCAAAGGACTTGACGCTACGACGTCATGGCCGTTGGGCCAAACCGGTTCGCGCCGGCTTGTTTGTGCTGGCAGGTTTTGCCTGTGCGACTCTGGGATTTTCCATCATACGATACTCTCAGGGAGAGCCCACGCGCGCTTTGATTCGCGACCTGCGAGTCATCGAGAACATGGACGTCTACTCGGATTTAAAGATCGACCGCAACATCGATTACGTGGATTTTCTCAAACAACTCGATCAAGCGAAGCTGTTTTCCACGGAGGAGGCGAACGATGAGTAGCTCGCTCCGTTGGTTGCTGATCGCCAGCGCCGTCGCCTTGACGGTTCCTTGGTTCGTTGGATTTCAAGCCGCTGATTACGTCGCCAACCAGCAACGGCTGACGGCCATGTCACCGCAGGAACTTGCCGAACTCCGACGGAAAAAAGAAATGTTCGACTCGATCTCCGCGGACGAAAAAGCGCGACTTCGAGAGTTCGACGAACAATTGCATCGAGAGC
Organism: uncultured Planctomycetaceae bacterium; assembly: GCA_963803365.1. Taxonomy (GTDB): domain Bacteria; phylum Planctomycetota; class Planctomycetia; order Pirellulales; family Pirellulaceae; genus JANMEB01. The sequence continues at coordinate 529,100 of CAWDMH010000008.1, read as the reverse complement.
CCAATGCGACTCAATTGCTCAAACTGTTGCGCGTTTATTCGCGGTGGCTCAAGGCCCTGGACCGAGAGACCAAGCAAGAAGTGCTCGGTCCTACCAAAGTCTCGGATCGGATTCAGGTGATCAACCGCGTGTTGATCCGGCAACGACTCAGAAGCGTGCCCGAACAAACGCGCCTCCCCGAGGCCGACGTGCCGGCGTTCATCAAATGGGTTCAAGCGACCTTGCGCAAGAAGTATGACAAGCTGCGAGAGGGTGATGCGCGGTTGCCCAAGGAGTTTCAAGCCAACAACCGCCAAATCATCCACCTGTTTCCAGCGCTCGAACGCGAAAACCTTTTCGACGATTCCGACTTCGCAGAACTGGCCCAGCGCTTGTCCCCGGCCGGAGTGCAAATCCTGCAAAGCAAGGAAAACGACAAAGCGAAATCGCGGCTGGTCGTACAGTGGTGGATGGCCACTCCGTTCGCCCGGATCCCGCCCGCGGAATTGGATCAATTCCTCAGCGGGCTGATGGTTGAATATCTAAATTACATCGAACAACTTGGGCCGGAACAGGGACGCCAGGAATTGGAGCGGCGATTCTGGGAGGAAAAGCGCCGAAACCGCTAAGGATCGGACGCAAGATAACTTCGCCGTAAATTCTCGCCCTCCCGGGAGAGATGAAGCAGAGGGTCGACAAAACCCGGAAGTTATTTTGCGTGCGATCCTAAGTCACTTGGAACGACAACCGGCGGTTGAGAGCCCATTCGAGGTCGGGCTGCTATCCCCGGCCGTCAGTGGTTGAGCGAGGAAGCCTGATCCACGGCAAACGACCCGCTGACCAACCGCCTCCGCAATCTTTTCATAGAGTGGCGTCGAATCCAAAAATCCAAGAGAAGTCGCCGATCGACGCTGCTTTTTCGCACGATTTCGCAGTTTTCGACCGACATTCCCGGTATAATGAGAGCGGGCCGACCTACGCTTGCGCCGGGACCACGAGATACTGGCTTCGCGCTTTTCGTTTGACCGCGGCTTCCAACGCGACGCGGCCGAGAATCCCTTTGGACAAGTTAGAAAACCATGTCCAGCACGATTGTCAAACAATCTGTCGAGCGACCCGAACCAGGTTCCGATAACCGGTTCGATGCTTACGTCGTCCGCCAATTGGGGCGAACCGGCACGCAAGTCAAGCTCGTCGACTTTATCTCGGGCTTGTCTTGGCTGGCGGTGGTCACATTGTCGGTTTTGTTGGCGGTCTGCGTCGTCGATGCTTGGGTCTTTTCGATTCCAGTCTGGTTGCGATTGGCGATCCTGGTTTCGCTGTGCGGCTACGCGCTGTTTTTCACCGCTCGAGGGCTGATCCCGCTGCTGATTTTGAAGATCAATCCAGCCTTTTCGGCGCAGATGATTGAGCGGAGCGAACCGAAACTGAAAAACAGTTTGCTCAATTATTTGTTTCTGCGCGCCCGTTCGGCGGGCCACTCCAATCTCGTCTACAGTGCGGTTCAGCAAAAAGCCGCGCAGGACCTCTCATCGATCGCGATCGAGTCGACGATCGACCGCACGCCGCTGATCCGCATCGGCTTTGCGCTGGTCGCCGTGGTGGCCGTCTGCGGACTGTACAAGTTGCTCTCACCCAAGGATCCGGTGCAAAGCATTCAGCGGTTTTTTGCGCCGCTGGCCGACGTCCAGCCTCCTTCGCGAATCAAGATCCGAGACGTGCAACCCGGTTCGATCGATGTCTTCTTCGGACAAACGGTGAATGTAACGGCCGAAATTCGAGGCGCCTTCAGTTCCACGCCGATGGCGATCGTGTTTTCCACCGACGACGGACAATACGTCAATGCCTCGCTGCCGTTGACGCCAACCGAAAACCGCAACGAGTATGCCGGGACGCTGTCGCCGACCGAAGCCGGGATTCAACAGAGTTTGACGTATCGCATCGTGGCCGGCGATGGCCGCTCAAACGACTATCGGGTGAATGTTCATCCCAGTCCGACGATCGCCGTCTCGGCCGTCGAGGTGACTCCACCGGAGTATACCGAGATGCCAAAAACGCGAACCGACGGCCAAGGCGAGATCGAGGCGATCGAAGGAAGCCGGGTGCGCATCGAGGCGATCGCAAACATGCCCGTCGCTTCGGCAAGCATCGAGTTCTTGAAGGTGTTGTCAACATCAACTAGCCAATCCGCCACATATACAACGGTCGATCGATTGACGATGACGCCGCACGAGCAGACCGCGGTCGGCGAATTTCAACTGCCGCGGCTCGATGGCGAACCTCGATTCACGCACTATCGCATTCGTTTCAACAACGTGCGCGGAGAGTCGAATCGCCGCGAATCGATCTACGCCATCAAAACGCATCCGGACATCGCACCGGAAATCGTGGTCCTTCAGCCGACGCAGCCCGATTGTGAGGTGCCGGTTGACGGTAAGCTGGACGTTAAATTGCGGGCATCGGATCCCGACTTCAAGATTTTTGCGATCTGGCTCTACGTCGTGCACAAGGGGCGAAACTCGGTCGAGCAACGCGTTCGTTTCGAATCGGAAACCGGCGTCGGCAATGTCGAGGGAAGCTATATTCTCCGGCCGCAGGCGGTCGGGCTCAAAGCCGGCGACGAAGCCGTCATGTACGCGATCGCCAAAGATAATCGGCACTCACTGACGGGTGAGCTCGATCCGAATCAGTCCCGCTCCGCCCAATACACATTGAAAATCACGGCAGCCACCGGTAAACCAGAATACCAAGAAAACCCGAATCAAGGTACGGAAAGTTCGCCAAGCGATAGTCCATCGCAAAAGACCACCGCGAATAGCGGAAACGATAAGAACTCCGGTCAGAATAAAGACAGCAAATCAGGCGGCGACAAGAATCAGGCAAACGAACAAGGAAGCGGTGAAAACAATCCGGGCGGATCCGGCTCCAGCTCTCAATCCGACAAAAAAGACGGATCGAATTCATCGCAACAAAACTCCGGTGGAAACTCGACGAGTCCCAATAACAACGCTCAACCATCGGACGCCAGCCAATCCAATAGTTCAGGGAACTCGCAAGCGGGCGATTCGCAGAACCAACCGAACTCCCCATCGAAAACAGATCGAAGCGCCTCACAGAATTCCCCATCGGACAATTCGTCACAACCCGATGCGCAAACGAATGCTGGCGGCAACTCACAGGATAAATCGTCTGAAGATAAATCCGCATCTCCCAACAGCAATACATCGAGCACGCAAAAAGGCGGCGAACAATCTGCGGAGAATTCTAGCGAGCCCAAGAACGAACAACCTCTGGACGACTATGCCACGGACGGCGAACGCATGCAGCGATTATTGCAACGGGCCAAAGATCAAAACGAGCAGCCCTCACGGACATCGGAATCCGACGCTCAAGGCAATTCGGAGGACCGATCCGCAGCAAATAATAACGACTCCGACGCCAACAATCGACGCGAAGGCAACCCTGAGTCTTCAGATTCACACGACCCATCAAAGCCATCGGCGAACCGTCCAAGCAAGGGTGACCGTTCCAAGGGTGACGATCATCGAACCGACGTGAAATCTGACGACCAACGTCCACCAGACAAGAACGCTCAACCGAATCGCGCGAGTAAACCCAACTCCGAAACCGGGGGCGACAACGAGTCGAATTCACGCTCCGGTACGAACCAAACGGACAACGAGTCGGATTCAAAAAACCAGGGTGCGGACAAGAACCTCTCGAATGGAAACAAATCGCAAACCGATCAGCAGCAGGCGCCGGAAGCGATTCAGCCGCAAAACCGGCAAACCAAAACGCGACGGCAGACCGCACCGAAGCCGCCGATAACCAAGCCAAGCCAGTTGGCGCCCAGCCGACGGCGGCCGAAGATTCTGAAAACCAGGGCCAAACGGCGAATCCTAAGTCGCAACCAGAAGACGCCGAACATGGCGCCGAGAAGAAGGACAAATCCGAGGGGCAGCCAACTGAAAATTCAAACCGATCGCCCAACGGCAATCCGAAAGGCCAGAAATCAGACGGCGAATCGGGAGATGACCAAGCCTCGAACGACAAAGGGGCGGGTGATGAGAAATCCAACGAAAAGAATTCGAACGATTCTCCAAGTGACTCCGCACGCGGAAACAAGTCCAGCCGACCTCAAAACAACGAAAACAAGGCCAATCCAGAGAACGAGCCGTCTGAAAACCATTCGGATAACGACTCGGGGGACCACAAGTCCGATCCATCCAACCAACCATCGAACCGTTCAAAGGATGAGCACTCGATGCGCTCCGGTGACTCAATCCCACAATCGACCCCCCAGCATGGATACGATTCAGACGAATTCAACCCACGACCGGCCAGCCTGCAGGAAAAAGAAAATCTCGAGGCCTCACGAGAAGCCACCGAGTTGGTGCTGGATTATTTGCGCGATCAGAAAAGCAATCCGGACCAGGACATGCTGAAGGAGATGAACTGGACGCAACAGCAAATGCAAGAGTTTCTCAGCCGATGGGAAAAGCTCCGAGCCGAAGCGAGTCGCGGCGACAAGACCGCGCAACAGCATTACGAGGAATCGCTCCAATCGCTTGGGTTGCAAAACGGTGCGCCGAACGTCCGTAGCGATCGCATGCAGAAGGACTCGATCAAGAATCTCAACGAAGACAGCTCGGTTACCCAGCCGCCATTGCCATTCCGCGACGGCTTCCGCGAGTATCTCAAACTTCGCTCCAAAGCCGAGAACAATTAGCTTTCTATCGTTCCCGGCCGTTTCAAACCTTAGTTTTCGTATGCCGTGGGCGACCCCACTGTAGGTCGGTCAGTCCCCGACCGACACAAGACTGGTTTGACGACTACCAGCAGCGTACAAACCGATGGCAAGCCCCACCGGACCTGCTCCGGTGGTTAACGGGTTTGGCGACTACCGCGCTGTCTGCTCGGCGTGCGACCGGCAAACTGGAAGGGTCGCCCAACGTCTTACTTGGGGATGACCAACTGCATACCGGGCTCAATCAAGTCAGGATTGTCGCCGATGGTGGCGCGATTTGCGTCGTAGATAACTGGCCATTTGTAGATATCGCCATAGTACGTTCCTGCGATCTTGGAAAGCCAGTCGCCAGGTTGAACGACGTAAATCCGTGAACCTGGAGCGGGCCGCTTTGGCCTGGGAACGTATGGCTGGGTCGGTTGTGGCCGATAGGGCCGCGACGGAGAAGTTGGATTCTTGGGCGGTGGAACATACGAATTCGAAATCGCGTTTTGAATGAAGTACCACATCCAAGCCCAGACTTCGCGAGATCCATTCAAATCTTCTTGATAGGTGCACTCGGTCATGCCATCCAACTCCACAGGACTGGTTTCGTCTTCATTGATCAAGTCGGACAGTTGCTTGGTCGACTTGTCGGCCGTGTCCCACCAAGGCGTTCCCCCCACGCCGCCGTGCGTGCAGAAGAATTCTTTCTTGCGGTCACGCAACTGCGAGCCGTATCGATTCGTGCCACAATTGCCGAATGACTCGCGTGAGCCCGCCGCGGGATCTCGTTTGGCATAAAGCACTTGTTTGACGTTTTCATAAATCGGTGTGTCGTTCCATGGATTTCCGTTGTTGCCGAGAATCGAGCGGTCGACGGGGTCGAACAGAATCAGACAGTCGACCGAATAGCCGGCGTGCTTGAGCAACTTGGCCACCTGAATCGCTCCCGCACCGCCACGGCTGTAACCGGCGAGGAACACTCGATCCGCCGCCCCCGACAGCAGCTGCTTCATGACGTAAGCGAACGCCAGCCCCACCAAACGTGGCATATCCGTTCCCATCCACCACGGCCCGCGATGGTAGTACGTGCCTCCCTTCCACAGATATGACATCCGATATAGCTGGTTTACAAAGCTATTTTGGAAGGTCTTTTTATACGCGTCGTTGTTGTACTCTCCGGTGCCGTCGATGCCGGCAAAAACGATACTCATGTCAAGCTCCTGATGGGTTCGCGCACAAACAGCCCGAGGTGCACTGTGGCGCAAGAAGAATCTGGTCAATGACGGAAGCAAAGGCGGGCTAGAATCGCTGCTGACTACCGTCCCCAAGGTGATACACGCAGTTCAAACGATCACGGGACAGACTTTTTTGATTTTTTTGTGAACTGAATTCGGCAGCAGTGCGCTGACCGCCTGTGAGCAGAAAGTCCAGGACGGGCTGGCCCAAGAACCAGAAAGAGATAAGTCGACGGAGCGATCGCGTTATAACAGCGCATTCGACCCCATCACACCAATCGCAACGGCTGTGAAAATGAGTATCGCAGCGCCACGATTGAATAAACACACGCAAAGATGCGAAGCTTCCTCACATCGGGAAAGTAATACCGCGACAGCAACAGGCCGAGCGATAACGGCAGCAATATTCCCAGTCCAATACCGCATCTCCCAATCGAAGTCGGCGACCAAATGTTCTTGGCGGCCTAACCTAGCAGTTCAAGACTGGCGATTGGTGAACGTTACTTGGCGGGCTGTTCGTTGTCTTGTTTGCGACTAAAGATCATGACGTGGTGGCGTTCATCCGTCAATTGAATTCGATCTTTGTTCAAACTGGATATTGTAAACTTGACGGTTTCTCCACCGTCGCTTTCGTCGGCGACGGCGGTCAAATCGTAGGTTCCCTTATCAGCGTCGAGCACTTTCAACGTATACGCGCCGTTGATTTCTTGTGGCGAGTCGCCGGCGGCGATGTTTAGCGTATATCGTCCATCTTGCTTGAAGTTAACCGAGAGCACCCCAGCCCGTTGGGAAAGCTGATCTGCCTCGTCGTCTTCAGTACCGGCGTCTTTCAAGGCGGCCTTCGTTGCATTGACATCCCCGGACCAAGTGCCAATCAATAATTCTTTAAAGGGTTTGCCAGCACTGTCCATTTTCTCCCGAACGAAGATGGCGGGGGGTTGATCGCTTGGAATAATCTTCATTTTACCGGCTTCAAGCATTTGGATCCTTCCCGTGTCTGTATGATGATCGTCCAACTTCAATTTCAGCGTATACGAACCCTTATCCTCCGAAGCGGTAGCCGACCAAGTCGCCGACTTGATAACTTTTCCGTCGTTCTCCATTTTTAGTGACTTGTCATTCGAGAATTCAAAGACCACGGATTTTGTAAGCTCCAAATTTGAGTCAATCTCGTTTTCGGTGGATCCATATTCCATCATGACCTTCTTCGTGGCCTCGGCGTCAATCTTCCAGCGACCAACGAAAGGCAATTCGTCTTGGCCGTTGGCGATCGCGCCATGGAGAATCGATACAATCAAAATCACGATTCCAAAAACAGTCGACTTCTGAAGTGGCATAAACAGGCACCTTGAAAAACGTTTGTTGTTTCCAACGAATTTGAGACAAATCAATCAAAACTGGCGACGGCGCCGTCAAACACTCAGCCACCGTCGGAGCATAAACGCAACGATTCGGACATATTCCATTCGCATGGGAAGAGACGTTATCAGCGTTGAGTTCGTCCGCCGATTCCCAAGCCGTCGTGAGTCGCCTTGTCTTTTTCCCCCGCGCATCCATTGCAGTTCCGGCACATTGTATGCAACCCGATCATTCTCTGCAATTTCCACGCCGACCATGCGGTGGGGCCATTCCACGTTGGAGGTTGATGCGGGACCGTTATTTGTCCGTCAGGGACTGACGGACCTACAGCAAGATTTGTCCGGCAGGGACGGCTGGAACTACAGCAGGGTTTGTCCGTCAGGGACTGACGGACCTACAGCAGGGTTTGTCCGTCAGGGACTGACGGACCTACAGTAAATCACCAATGCTTGTGAGGGTTGCGGCCGATGATGGGGTATTGTTCGACTTCGTGAACGACGCCGCTGGCCGGACGCGACGCGTCGGAGAGCCAATGAATCACGTGCGCCGCGACTTCGTCGGTTGACATGAGTTTGCCGCTCGGCGGCGAATTCAGGCGGAACGTGTTCGAACCAGTCTTCAGCCATCCCTTCCCGTATCTTCAAGGCGATTTCGTTTTCGCTGAGCGTCCAACCTGGATTGATTTGATTGATGCGAATGTTCTCCGCGGCCAAGGCATCAGCCAGGTTCCGCGTCAAGGTCATCAGTCCGCCTTTGGCGATGGAATAGGCCAACAGATTCGGTTCTCCGCAATACGCGTTGACCGACCCGATATTGACGACGACACCGTTACCTTGTCGTCGAAAGAATGGAACTGCCGCCCGAATCAACAACAACGGGGCTCGCAAGTTAACCCCAATCACGCGGTCGAAGAACTCGGCGCTTGTCTCCTCAAGATTCGCCCGCGTTGTCATGGCCGCGTTATTCACCAGGCCATCGATTCGGCCAAACTGTGAAATCGTGGCGTCGATCAAACGTTGAGATACCGCCGGTTGGCCCAAGTCGCCAGCCGCGTACGGTTGGTTGAGCGTTTCGGCGACCGACCGGGTCTCCTCCGCATTCAAACCGTGCAGCATTACGTGCGCGCCTTCGGCAACGCAACGCTTGGCGACTGCTTTGCCGATCCCCGTGCTGGAACCGGTCACCAAAATGACTTTGTCCGTCAAAACCATAGGCATCAAAAGGAAACGAACTCAGTCGGCCAGCCCAACCAGGCCCGGTGTTGCGGATATTTTACCCGGAGATAGTCGATGAAGAGTTGTGGGTCGACGCTGTTCGATTCAAACATGTCGTAGTGGGCGGGAACGGTCAACTTGACATCTAGCCCGCCAACCAAATCGGCGGCTTCCTGGTATGTCATGTTGCCTTGAACGTCTTCCCGAAGCCGTTTTGCGTCTCGACCGTTGATGGGCACAAGGGCAACATCAAAACTCCATTGCGCAAGCCGTGCCTGGAGTCCCTCCCACCACAGCGTGTCGCCGGCGTGGTAGAGCACTTTGCCATTTCCCTCGAAGACAAGTCCCAAATGCGGAAAGAATCCATCGTCGGTGCGATCGAAAAACTCGTGTGCCGCTTTCACACCGGTGATCTTGAGGCGATTTGTTTCGGCAGAAAGTTGATCGTCGATCAGCAGCATCCGATTCGTTGGCACTCCCAAAGACCGCAATCGCTGTCGGTGGGCTCGCGACGCGATAAACGTCGCTTGCGTTTCGCTGGCCAAGCCCGAAACCGCCGTCGGATCGAGATGGTCCAAGTGATCGTGCGTGCAACATACGAGCCGGACGCTTGTCGCATCGCTAGGAGAAAACAAAGGCGGAACCCGTCTTTCCGGCATCGGCGTCAAGAATGGATCGACCAGGATCGTGACGCCGTCCAGCTTGATGACAAAGCTGTGCTGTCCCAGCCACCAGAATCCATCGGCGTCGGTGGCCTCGACTTCGTCAAAGAGTTTTCGGCCTGTCTTCATGTTCGTCCCGGCCTATGATCCATCGGGCTGCAACACGGCCTTGACCAACTGGCCGTGGTGCATGCCGGCGAAGCATGATTCCCAATCTTCCAGCGCCGCCGTTCGACTAATCATCCGCGAAATGTCCAGTTGACCCGTGGCCATCATCGACAGGACCCGCTCCCAAATAGGCCAGTTGTGCGAAAAGCTCCCCTGCAGTCGAACAGCCTTCTGAACGATCGGGTCGATGCTCACGTTCAACGGCTGCGGTCCCCAACCGACTTTGGTGATCTGTCCCGCCGGTCGAACGACTCGCATCGCTACGGCAAGCGTTTGTGAAACACCGGCGGCGTCGACAACCACATCGAAGCCGTATCCATCGCCGAAGTCGCGCACATACGCGTCGACGTTTTCGGTCAATACGTGGTCGGCGCCGAGCGCCGTCGCCACGGCCAGCCGAGCTTCGTCGCCGGGAATGCCCACGACTACTAAATGTCCCGCACCGCTAATCTTGGCCATGAGCGCGGATAACAATCCGATGGGACCGGGACCGAGCACCAGTACGCTATCGCCGGGTCGGATGGTTGTATTGACGCAGACGGCGTTGTAAGCCACGCAGCAAGGTTCGGTCAGCGCCGCGCGCTCAAAACTCAATCCTTCCGGTATTCCATGAAGACAACGTTCGGGAACGCGAACGAATTGTGTCATCGCTCCGTCGACGCCGTAACCAAACCCCAATCGATGCGGATCGAGATTGTAAAGTCCGCGCCGCGAAAAGGGAGACGACTCGTCGATCACGGCTGCGGTTTCGCTGACCACTCGATCACCTTCCTTGAACCGTTTCACACTCAAACCGGTTTGAGCGACAATTCCGCCAAATTCGTGCCCGAGAATGCAGGGATAATTGACTTTCCAACTGACGCCGCCGAGCCATTGGTGCAGGTCGCTGCCGCACACGCTGACGGCTTTCACTTGTAACAAGACATCTTCCTCACCGATTTTTGGAATGGGGACCTCGCGTAGCGCAACGCTCTTGGGTTCGAGCGCGTAGTTCACGACGGCCGGCATGGTGTTGGTCATGAGATGGGACCCCTTGAACCGTAACTGTGAACCTTGTCGCAGATTTGTTTGAGGATCGCACCGAGGTCGCCATCGGCGGCTCGAAATGATTTCGCGTCGATCGCCAGCGGCGCACCCACGACGACCAGTGGCGAGCCGAATTCCGGCGCACGAATGGCTTGCTCGACCAAGAGCCCGCCGACGGCTTGGACGGGAATCGAAACCGCGTTGACGACTTCGCGGAGTTCGTCCAGCGGGCTGGCAAAGGGAAGTCCGCGCTCGCGCGCAGAGTCCGATAGTCGTAGCCAATGTGGTGAATGACGATATCGCAACCGCACTCGGCCAGGAACTGTGCCCCTTTGATGTGGCAGGGCATTCCGAGGTTGTCACCCATCACCTGGACGCCGAAATCGCGACCGGCACGAACCACCAATTCAATCGTTTCGCGCTGGGCCTGGCCCATGACGACGACGTGTGTCGCGCCGGCTTGGGCCATCATTTGGGCTTCGAGGTAGCCGCCGTCCATGGTTTAAGATCCGCAACGATCGGTGTATCCGGAAACGCTTTGCGCAAAGCCCGGACACCGTTCATTCCTTCGGCAATAATCAACGGCGTTCCCGCCTCCAACCAGTCGACACCGGCCTCGATAGCGATTTGGGCCGTCGCCAACGCCTCCGGGATGGTGGTCAGATCTAGCGAGATTTGCACGAGTGGTTTCATGACGCGGCAGGAAAGTACTGGTCGCGTTTGGCCTTGAGAAAATCGATCGATGTCTTCATTTCATCCATCCCGTTCATGCCATCTTCGATGCTCACCCATCCGGAATATCCAACGCTGGCGAGGATTCTGAAAATCGCGTCGTAGTCGTTGAGCCCTTGCCCCGTCACGCCGTGTTTCAGTTTTGGCGAGTAACCGATCGTTCCATCGGCCTGCCTAAGATCGTCCAGCGACGCCCCGTCGGCAAGGTACCGGTCGCTGGCATGCATACTGACCACACGCGGGGCAACGTGCTGCAACAATTCGATCGGATCGTCGCCGGCAACGATGGCGTTGGAGGGGTCGTATTGGACGCCGAACCACTCGCGCTCTTCAATCGCCGCCAGCACCCGCAGAAAGATCGTTTGTTTTTGAGCGAATTCGGGATACGCCCAATAACCGTCCTTGTAATGATTTTCAAGTCCCAGCACGACCTCGCAGTCTCTCGCGATGCGAATCAATTGGGTGATCGCCGCCACGACCCACTTGATTCCTTGTTCGACGAAAACCTGCGGGTACCGCTGTCCGGTCAAGACACGGCAAACCGATCGGGGACCACCGAGTTGGCGACAGACCTCGATCATGCGGCCCGCCCGTTGGATTTCCTGAATTCGGTCAGACTCGTTCGGGTCGGTGAAGTCCGGGCTGCAGCACAGCATGGGCATCGCAAATCCAGCGCTAGCGATGGCGTCCCGGACCTCGTTCAAGTACGAATCTTCCGTCGACTGCAAGAACCCGTTGTAAAGTTCCAGTCCCTCGGCCCCCAACTGCCGAGCCATCTCGATCCAATCGAACAAACTCATCCGGCCTTCGGTGATGGCCTCCAAGTAACATTTTGGAAACGCCGCGATTTTCATGCCTTGGGAATCCCACCTGCCATACGATTTCCAATGAGTCGTTACGCAAGAATGTCGTGAATGACGTGCCCGTGAACATCGGTCAGACGTCGGTCGGCGCCATCATGACGAACCGTCAGTCGCTGGTGATCGATTCCCAATAAATGCAAAACGGTGGCGTGAAAGTCATAAGTGCTGGCGGCGTTCTCCGCGGCGCACCAAGACCATGCATCGGTTTGACCGTAAGCCATTCCGGGCTTGATCCCACCGCCGGCCATCCAACCCACAAACGCGCCGCCGTTGTGATCGCGGCCTTCGCTCCCTTGTGAAAACGGCATTCGGCCGAATTCCGTGTTCCACAGGACGAGCGTCTCATCGAGCAATCCGCGCACTTCCAGATCCCACAGCAATGCCGCAATCGGCCGATCGATGGTTTCGGCCATGGGCGGCAATTCTTTCAGGATGCTCGCATGGTTGTCCCAATTGCCCGTCGGCCCACCCGCGCCGCTCCAGATTTGCACGAATCGAACTCCTTTTTCGATCAATCGGCGAGCCAGCAGACAGCGGCGGCCGAATTCGTTCGTTGGCGGAATACCAATTCCGTATCGCTGGATGGTATCCGCGGATTCATCGCTTAGATCAAACGCCTTGGGGGCCTGACTTGCATCTTGGCGGCTAACTCATAAGCTCGAATTCGAGCACTCAATTGTGAATCCTGGTCGTTCCGTTCCAGGTGTTGACGATTGTACTTTTGCAGCAATGCCAATCCATCGGCTTCCGATTTAGGTGAAATAAACGCTGCCGAAGCAGGTGGGCTTAAATCCGACAACAGCCCTGGGCCGTTGGCTCGAATGATCGTGCCCTGATGCATCACCGGCAGAAACCCTGCACTGAAATTCCCGCGCTGGTTGTAGGGCAATCCATGTGAATCCGGCAAAACGACAAAGGTCGGCAGATTGTCGCACAAGCTTCCCAACCCATAGCTGATCCAGGCGCCCATCGACGGAAAGCCGGGCAACAAGAATCCGGTGTTCATGAGGTAACTCGCTGGGCCATGTACATTGGTCCGCGACGTCATCGCCATCAAGAATGCCATTTTGTCGACGTGCGCCGCCAGGTGAGGCAGTTGTTCGCAGACCCAGCGCCCACACTGGCCGTATTGTTGAAACTTGAAGGGAGACCCCAATACGTTTCCGACCTCGCTGGTGGCCGCTTCGACCCGTTCACCCGTGCCGGGATCGAATTTCTGACCATGTCGCTTTTGAAGTTCGGGCTTGAAATCAAACAAGTCCATCTGACTTGCGCCGCCGTTCATGAACAGTTGAATGACCTGTTTCGCTTTGGGTGTATGATGTAGTCCAATTACGCCGTCGTCCGTCTGCGCAGAGGCGGACTGCCCATCGTGCGCCAAGATGTGGGCCAAGGCAATGCCGCACAATCCACCGGATGCGTTTCCGAGCCATTCTCTTCGGCAAAGCGTCGTCAACAGGTTCATCGATCAGTCAACAAAAACAAATTCATTAAAGTTGAAAACGAGTCGGCAAAGGCTTTCGAGACCGTATTGGTCGGCATAGTCGGTAAAATCTTGCCGTTCGTCCGGACTTGGTTCGCGGCCAAGCGATAATCGGAAGGCGGCGCATACGTAATCGTCCGTAGTGCTCCCCATCGTTCGAAGCCGTTCGGCGAAATGTCGACACTGACACACGATAAACGCGTCATTCCACATCGCCAATGCTTGCTGTACGGTCACGGAGTTCTCGCGCGACGGAGTAATCATATCGCCGGCCGGGCAATCGAGCGCTTCCATGAAGGGGTCGGGAAGCGTCCGAAACAAAAATCGATAAATGCTGCGCCGAGATCCTGCCGGGCTGTCGAGATCGAATTTGCCGTAATCGATCAAGGGTGTCACGTGAATGCCCGGTTTCAAGTCAAACTGCCGATCGCTCGGTCCACCCATCCGCAGGTCAAGCTTGCCGGAGGCGGCCAAGACGGTGTCGTGAATGCATTCGGCATCCAATCGCGTACGGTTCATCCGCCAAAGAAACTGATTGTCGACGTCGAGTGTGTTGGCCAATCGGCTGGCGTCACCGATCGCCGAGGTTTGGCGATACGTGGCGCTGGTGACGATTAGGCGATGGAGTTTCTTGATCGACTGTCCATGATCGCGAAACCACGTGGCCAACCAGTCGAGCAACTCTGGATTCGAGGGAAGACTGCCCATCCTTCCGAAATCGTTGGGGGTAGCCACCAAGCCGCGACCGAAATGGTATTGCCAGATGCGGTTGACGACCGATCGCCAAGTCAGCGGGTTTTCGCGCGAAGTCAACCACTGCGCGAGGGCCGCTCGCCGCGCGCCCTCCGACGATTCATCGTGTATTTCGAATCGCGCAGGAATGGCTGACACGCAAGATAGTGCACCGGGAAACGCAGGCGCCATGGGCTGCCGGATATCGCCGCGCTTGAGCACGTTGATCGGTCGCGGCCCAGGCGGAGGTCTCAAGCCGCCATCGGGTTCAAAATCGCTCGCCACCGCGTAAATGAACGATGGCGGCGGAAGTTGCAACAATTCTGCGGCGACCGTTTCCTGCCGATAAAATAGCGCGTAACTCAACACGCTCAGCGTCCGTCCGGCGATCCGTGGGTTCGGCGAGTATGGAGGCAATGCGGTTGGGTGGAAGACGGGCGAATCGCACGGGCGAATCGGAAATCGATATTCTCAACCGGCCGATCAGATGCCTTTCTCCGTGTAGTTGTTTTAATACAACCGTGAGTCCGCCATCCGGCCCCAACGTTTGATCACGCTCGAATTCGAACACGGCTTGATGCGGTTGACCGACACTGGGAAAGATTCCCCAAGCGGTTTGCGGATTGCCGTCGATTGCCTTACCGATGTCCCAGTCGGTTTGGTTAAAGTCTGCGGTGGCCCGCGCGATGGGGATTCGTTCTGCCGCCGACTTGCCGGAATACAACTCAATCTCAGAAAGGTGCAGATTTCCGTTGTCTTGTCGGCCCGGTCCGTGTTGGGGCAGACTGTCGTCGGTCAAAACCTCCAAGCGCAGCGACGTGTAGTGTCCTTCCGAAATCGGAAATGTGATTGAATACGTGTCCCGCTCTGGATTGGTGCCGGTTGCCAGCAGCGATCCATCTTCCATCCGGCTCAAGGCTGTTCCATCCGATGAGTCGGCAGTCTCGGCGACGAGGACATGCCAAGCCGCCTGTGCATGTAGGATCTCTTGTTCCCACGTTGCGACTTCGGCTTGTGTTTCCTGGGACTGCAATTCGGAATCATGTGCGTTGGCCTCGTCCGCAAGGACTTTCAATTCGTGGCGCAGGTGCTGGCCACGAGCGTGGACCTCCGGATCCGCGTCATATTCGCGGTTGGCTCGTTCCACGCCTGAGAATACCGCTTGCAGGGAATAGTAGTCGGCTTGGGTGATCGGATCGAATTTATGGTCGTGGCAACGCGCGCATTGCACCGTGGCGCTTACGATGTTATTCATCACGTTCGAAATCATGTCGTCGCGATCGAGATACCGCGCGATCTGTCGATCAAGGGTGTCTTCGCGTATATCCCGGAGCGAACTTTCGTCCCAAGGACCGGCAGCCAAAAAACCCAGCGCCACGGTCGCCTGCGGATCATCGGGGAACAACACATCGCCGGCGACTTGTTCTTGCACAAACCGATCGTACGGCTTGTCGGAATTGAATGCGTGGATCAAGTAATCTCGATAGGGCCAGGCGTTTTCGCGAATCCGGTCCTGGTCGTGCCCATGGGTTTCAGCAAAATGGGCCGCATCCATCCAGTGCCTGGCCCAACGCTCGCCATATCGAGGTGAATCAAGCAATCGATCCACCAGCTTCTGATATGCGTCTGGTTCGTCGCTGTCGACGAATGCTTGAACGTCTTCCGGCGTTGGTGGTAAACCGATTAGGTCAAAAAAGACTCGGCGGATCAGCGTCCGACGGTCGGCTTCGGGTGAAGGTTCGATTCCCATCGCCGTCAGCTTGGATCTGATAAACGCGTCAATCTCGTTGTGACAGCCGGCTTGCGCATCGGGAACGCTCGGCGGTTGGAGAGGCTTCAGCGACCACCAGTTCATTGGATCAGCGGCGTCGGCATCACTTGCCTCGCCCCAATCGGGTCCTTGATCGATCCAAGCGATCAAGCGATCGATCTGCTCCGCCGAAAGCCGATCGCCGGTCGGTGGCATCTCCATCCCGTCAACCTGGCCACGGACATATTGGATCAAATGGCTGTCGGCGCTCTTGCCCGGAACGATATTGGGGGCTGACTCGTCTCCACCGCTTAACGCCACGTCCTTAACATCAAGCCGGAAACTGCTTTCGTGCTTCTCAGGACCGTGGCATTGAAAACATCTGGCCGACAGAATGGGCAAAATGTCGCGACTGAAATTGATTTTGGAGGCCGCTTCCGTCGACGTGGCGAGTGGTTCCTGACTCCAGACAAGCAATGCGCTCCAACTCGAGGCGACGATCAATGCCGTCGCCGCCCACAGCCGGCGGCATCGAACCAGATTATTCCTACGCATCGAGCAAGCCCTTCGAGGGTTGCCGAAACCGAGGCAACACCGCCCCTGGGCAACTTCGCCGAATTCTCGGAGGGCCATTATAGACCAATTATCGCTGCATATCTCTGTATACGTATCGAAACGAGTTGCAAAAGATCGATGGCATCACTCGGCCCCTGCAATTCCGGTGTGCAATCGATCACTCGGTAGTGGGCTAATTTGACAAAAGATGGCTACATCCGTTGCCAATGTTCGTCGGGCAGAAACTGTACGACCTACGGCAAGCGAGCCCGCTATGGACTGGTCGAGGGTAATGCACCACATGAAGATTTCCCATTATGATCACGGTTCGGAAGGCGTTATCCCGGATCGGCTGGATTGCGTCAAACATTGGACGAGAGTGCTTGAACTCTCCCAGAGGTTCAATAGGAACGGGAACGATGAACCAATTTGATCGACGCGAATTCACCAAGGCCGCGACCACGGGTTTAACAGCCTTTGCCGCCGCCCCCGAACCACGATCAACGAGAGTCCGTCGCCCTGGACCGAGTGATGTCGTTCGTCTGGGATTTATCGGCGTGGGGAATCGCGGATCGCAACTGATGACTGCGTTTTCCACTCACGACGACTGCAAAATTGTCGCGGTGGCCGATGTCTATGAGTCTTACTTGCGATGCGCCACCGAAAAACTAGCGCCGGAGTTGACTCGTACGAAGACTACCACAAGATTCTGGACCGAGACGACGTCGATGCCGTCGTGATCGCGACGCCGGACCATTGGCATGCGTTGCAAACGGTTACTGCCGTGATGGCTAACAAAGACGCATACGTGGAAAAGCCGATCTCTGCCACGATTCGCGAAGGGCGAATCATGATCGACGCGGCGAAAAAATTCCAGCGCGTCGTCCAAGTCGGTTTGCAGCGACGTTCGATGCCGGTCTATCTCCAGCTTCGCGATTACTTAAAGAAGGGAGATGTCGGCCAAATTACCGTTTCTCGAGCGTATCGACTGGAAAACATGTTTCCGGACGGTATTGGAAAACGGCAGCCGAGCAATCCGCCCGTTGGCTTAAACTGGGACTTGTGGTTGGGACCGCGATTCAAGAGGTCTTACCAAGACAATATCGCGCCGTACAAGTTCCGCTGGTGGCAATCCTATTCGTCTCAAATGGGGAACTGGGGAGTCCACTATTTTGACGTGATCCGCTGGTTGCTCGGCGAGCAGGCGCCGAAATCGGTGGTGTGCGTCGGTGGACGGTATGCGGTCGACGATGATCGCACAATTCCCGATACCGCCGAAGCGATCTTCGAGATGCCAGGCGGTTCATTATTGATCTTTGGCCAGTACGAGGCTAACAGCAATCCGACGTTGCAATGGGGTGAAGTCGAACTGCGAGGTACGATGGGAACCGTGTACGCAGCGCCGTCGGGCTTTCACGTTATCACCGAACATGCGGGCCAGTTTCAAAAGGATGGACCTAGGGCCAAGGCATTTGAGTTTACTCCCGACGAAGGCGATCACTCCGTGGAGGCTCACACACGCAATTTTTTGGATTGCATCAAGAGTCGACAGACACCACGATGTCCGTTGGAGGAGGGACACCGGTCCACCGTGTTTGCACATTTGGCCAACATATCTCTGGCCACTGGCTCTCGCTTGGTTTGGGATGCCGAGGCGGAACGCTGCCGCGACAATCCGGCGGCCAACGAACTGCTGCACTACGAATATCGAAAGGGCTTTGAAATGCCCAGTTTCTAGTAGTTTTTGTCCGTTGCGCGGAGACTGCGGCAAGACAGCCAACGCGGGCTCCGTTTTCGGTTGCCGCAGGCAAACGTTGCGAGTTCATTTTCCTCGCAAAAGTCACGATAGGATCCACGATTCAAAGGACATTCATGTTTCGCTCCACTATTCACTGCTGTTTTCTCACGTGCGTGCTCGTCGGATTGGCGAGTGAATCTGCGTTGCCACAGGAAGTGGCAGTGGATGTGCGGATTGGAATCATCGGGCTCGATACCTCGCACTCGATTGCTTTTACCAAAACGATCAACGCCGCCGACAAGAAGCCGCCGTTTGACAAATGCCAAGTCGTTTGTGCGTTCCCGCACGGCAGTGCAGACATTGAATCGAGTGTCTCGCGGATTCCTGGATACACCGCGCAAATTAAAGAGTTGGGCGTGGAAGTTGTCGACTCGATCGATGAATTGATCCAGCGCGTCGATGCGGTCATGCTGGAAACCAACGACGGTCGACTCCATCTGGAACAGGTTATTTCGGTGTTGAAGGCTCACAAGCCGGTATTCGTCGACAAGCCGATGGCTGCGGATTTGGTGGATGTGCTGGCGATATTCGAGGCCGCCGAAAAACTGAACACGCCGCTGTTTTCTTCGTCGAGTTTGCGGTTCGTCCAACCGGCGCTTCAAGCCCGCCGCGGCGAATTGGTCGGTCAGGTATTCGGCTGCGACACGTACAGCCCCTGTCACTTGGAGCCGACGCATCCCGATTTGTACTGGTATGGAATTCATGGAATCGAACAATTGTTCACCGTCATGGGAACGGGCTGCACGACTGTCTCGCGAACGCATACCGACGGAGCCGATGTCGTCGTCGGGACTTGGTCGGACGGTCGCATCGGGATCTTTCGAGGAATTCGCGATGGCAAACTAGGCTATGGCGGCACGGTCTTTGGAGTCGAGGGACAAAAGTCGACAGGTGGATACGAAGGGTACGACGGTCTCGTCGCAGAGATTGCCCGCTTCTTTCAATCGGGAACCCCACCCGTGGCCGCCGACGAGACGATCGAGATCTACGCCTTCATGTCGGCCGCCGATCAAAGCAGACGAGAGGACGGCAAACCAGTGGCCTTGAAAATCGTTTTGGAGGCGGCAAGAAAAGGTGTGCCAGAGCGCCTGGCATCCTTTCATTTGAAATGAAACTGCGCTCGAACAAGATTGGCAAGACGAAGCGGCGCTGGAGGGCAAGAGCGCCGAAGTGCTGACGACGATTCGGGAGTTGCTATGAAAGGCGATGGGAATGATGCGATAACCGAAAAGAATGACCATCTGGCCGAGAATTCGAATCGCAATCGCCATTCTTCCCATTCTTCCCATCATTTGCCCATTGTCCGATGCAATTGACCGTTGAACATGGACAGTGGGCATCCGACTACGGCGTCATTTCACGCTGAGTTTTGCTCGTCGAAGCTGAGCGAGTCGATTGCTGTTTTCTCGCAGTCAGCGTCTACCTACAATCCCCCCGCAAAACGCTCCCAGGCTCGAAATTTCTTGTGCGAGTGTGACATGTCCAACAAGCGCTCTGTGCGGTGGGGGCGCCGCCGCCGAACAAGCTCCCCCAAATCGGCGTTCGCCCGGTTGCGGCGACTCATTTTCATCGGGTTGGTCCTGGTCGTTGCGGTCGTTGTGCTGGCCCCTCGGCTGGCGTCGCTCGGACCGATTCGGTCGATGCTGATACGCTGGGCAACCGGCGACATTGACGGACGAGTTGAGGTGGGCGAAATGTCGTTTGGCTGGTTGGCGACGGCCCGCCTGGCCGACGTGAAGCTGACGGACACTCGCGGTAATACCATTGCCCAGCTTGACGAACTCAAGATGGATCGCAATCTGTTGACGCTGTTATTTACCGGGGACTACGGAACGATCACCATCGTCAACCCGCAAGTCAACCTACTTGCTGAACCGGGAACGACCAACCTGGAGAGGGTGCTGGCAAGAGTCCTCAACAAGCCAGCGAGCGACCAGTCGTCGAGACTTCCGAAAGTCAGAGTGCAATTCATCGACGGCCTGATACAAATCGCCAGCGCCGGTGACGCGAAGGCTTATCAAATTGGCCGATTGAATGGTCAAATCACTGCCAATCCGACAACCCGCCAAATTAGCCTCAACCTTGGCGGGATGACGCGTGGAATCGATGACCAACAAGGACAAATGGAGTTGGTGGGCGAGTTCGAAACGGGGCCGAGCCAGACCATCGGACCGGGTAGACTTCACGTAACCGCCAATACGTTGGCCAGCGACTTTGTCCGACCTATCCTGTTGCGGCTTGGCGAACCCGCGAACTGTCGTGGCCTGATCGGCGCGGACGTCGAGATCACCTGGACAAATCCGGCGAATCAATTCAACATCGACGTCCACCGTCTTTCGGCCGATCGATTGGCCTTGACCACGACCCATTGGTTGCAGGGCGATCAACTCTCTGTAAACCGATTCTCTTGTACGGGGCAAATCCAACAGTCGCCGAAACGACTAAGCGCCAATCAATTGCAACTGGAGACCGAGTTTGCCCAGATTCAAGCCGACGGCGAATTCGATTGGCAGCAATTGACCCAGTCGCTGACGGGAGGCCAACTGCCGTCCAGCGATTTCAATGTCTCTGGCAGAGTTGACTTGTGCACGTCGCGCGGATGCTCCCTAATACCGTTGGCTTGCAAAGCGGTGTCGAGTTGCGGCGGGCCGACATGATATTCAGTTCCTTCAGCCGACAGGAGGGCGGTCGGCGAAGGCTCTTGATCGACGCCTCGGCGAGCAACATTGACGCGACGCGCGCAGGGCGGCCAATTCGGTGGAACAAACCGATACGTCTCTCGGCCGCGCTGGTGCAGGACGGTCAACGACCGCGGCTGGAATCACTGCAGTGTGAAACCAATTCCGTCTCGATTGCTGGTAGCAGTGATTTGCAGACGGGCAAATTCACCGCCAACGGCGACTTGGGCCAACTGTTGGCGGAAGTCCGCCAAGTCTTTGCGGTCGAAGGCTTTGACCTGGCGGGAAAATTTGACGGCGAAATGACGTGGACTTCCAAAGCCATCGATCGAATCGGTGCCGAAAGTTGGCCCATCGAAATCGGCAGTCACTTTCAGTTTGACAACCTCGCAGTGCAGATCCCTGGCTATGATCGGTTCGTCGAGAATCAGGCCGGCGTTACCATCCAAGGCAAAGGCATTACTTCGCAAAACGGCATCGAACGATTGGACGCAGGGACGTTGGATTTTATCTCCGGCAGCGACCGCTTAACCACGACATTGGTCAAACCAGTGGAACAGCCGACGACCGGAAAAACGTGGCGAGTCCGCCTGGATATGGCCGGTCACGCCGATTCGTGGTTGGCTCGATTGCAGCCCTTTCTCCCCGACCTGGGGATCGTCGCCACCGGGCAGATTCAGGTCAGCGGTCCCGCGGCGATCGATCCGACACACATTCAACTCAACTCGGCAAAATATGAACTCACGAATCTTGCGTTGGACGGTTTGGGAATGCATATCCGCGAGCCGCAAGTCACCGGGGGCGGAGATATGTCGTTTGATTGGCAAAAGATGCTTCTGGCTTCTCGCGATTTGACCCTGTCGAGTTCCTCGGTCGCCGCTCGCAGTAGCCAGGTACAAATGGCATTTACTGAATCTGGCTGGCAATTGACCGGCGCCGTCAGTTACCGAGCTGATGTCAACCGCGTTTACCATTGGTATGTCACGTCGAACGATCCCTCTGTCGTTCAGTGGTTTGGCGAAGCCGAAGGTTCGTTGCAGATGGTTCCCGCAACCAACTCGATCGGCGGACAGTTGACCACCACGATCAAGGATTTGGCGATTGCCAAGCTCCAGCCGGCTGCAAAACAACAAGCCCCAGGGTCGAACCCCTGGCAAGTCCTTTGGCAAGAACCGACCGCTCAACTTCAATCGACGTTGGCGATCGATTCAAACTTTGATCAGATCAACTTCGAGCACCTCGCCGTCCAGTCGCAACTTGTTGGTCTCGACGCTCGCGGGAGCATCCGCGACCTGGCGAAAACGTTCACCGTTAACTTCAACGGTCATTGGCAGCCCAACGGGCCGGCGATTTCGCAAATCATCAAAGGCTACGTGGGGGACCAAATCGACGTGCAAGCCAACAGCCAGCCTCAGTCGTTCGTCGTTCGAGGGCCGATCTGTTCGGGCAGCGGCAACGCCAACGAGTGGATTTCGCCGCAGTTGGTGGCGCGGACGTCGTTTGGTTGGGATAGCGCTCGGCTTTACGGACTTCCGGTGGGCGCATCGTCGATTACAGCCAACCTAGCCAATGGCGTCGTCAACCTGAACCAGCCGAAGATTCCGCTCAGCGAAGGGACCGTGAACTTCAACCCCGTGATCGATCTGCGCTCCGAACCGCAAATCGTGTTTGACAAGGGCGTCCTCTTGGACTCGGTACGCTTGACTCCGGAGATTTGCGAAGGCTGGTTCAAATACGTGGCCCCGTTGTTGGCGCAAGCGACACGCGCCCAAGGCAAATTCTCACTCAGCACCGACGGGATTCGGATGCCCCTGTTCGATCCTTTGGCGGGTTCTGCCCAAGGCAAGATCAAGATCGAGTCGGCGATCGTTCAGCCCGGACCGCTCGGTCAGGAAGTCATCGGCCTGGCAAACTCGATCAAGCAAGTCGCCGAAGGACAACCGCTGGCCACGCTATTGCAACCGGCGGCCGCATTGACGTCAAACCAGACGTCGGTTTTGATGGAACTGCCCGCGCAAGAAATCAGCTTTGAGATCCAGGATGGCCAAATCATGAATCGGGGCATGACGGTCAGCGTCCGAGGTGTCCCGATCCGAACCAGCGGCAGCATTGGATCCGATGCGAGCTTGAAGTTGGTAGCTGAGATTCCGGTACAAGACGATTGGATCAAGCGCCAGCCTTTGCTGGCGAGTTTGAAAGGAACGAGTCTCCGGCTGCCGATCGGCGGTACGCTTTCGCAGCCCAAGCTCGATAAGAGTTCGATCGCGCAGCTCTCGGCGAACTTAGTGAAACAAGCCACCACGCAGCAAGTCGAAAGTCGCCTGAACAATCTCATCCAGGATAACTTGCGCGACAAAATTCCCGGGCTGAACGCCTCGTCGGATCAGGCAGCAAACGCAAACGGATCTCCGCCCGAGCCAAACCTGAACGAGGCTTTGCAAAAATCGGCGGAACAAAAGCTGCAAAACGGTTTGAACAAGTTGTTCGGGCCGAAAAAAGAATAATTGGGTCCGCTGCTATCTGCCTCGAGTCCACGAACCTGCCGGACAATTCGGCATCCCGCCAAGTCGCAAGCTTTGACGCCGGACTACGAATTGGTTTCCGGGGAACCCCAAATCAAGATCGGCACTTGATACTTGTGGGTGCGCATAAGGAACGATTCGCCGGCCTTGCAATCGCGAGCGAAAACGATCCAGGAAGGCTCTTCGGGGTATTCCGGATTGGAGTGCATGACGCGAAGTTCGCCAATTTGTCGCCAGCTCTGTTTCTCAAGATCCTTGCGCGTGACAACCTCATGACCTAGACGCCGAATGATTGCGCATCATTGTACCCCTTTTCTAAACCGTCGTCTTCCTGTTTAGACATCCGTCGTTTTTTGCAATCGTAGTTCATGACGGCGCAAGCACCGATTTGTTACTCATTTTTTCAGTGGGCTGTTAGTGATAGTGAATGCCGAGCCTTTGTTGTATGGCAACGTAGATGCGTCGGCCTTCTTCCCAGGAGACTGGAATACCGCCATTTTTTTGCATTCTGGCAACGATTTCTTTGGCGAGTTCGTCATGGAGCAGTTTCATTTTTGCGTTCACCAACGGGTCGACGTACGGCTTGATGTGCCCTGGTTGATATTTGACCATTTCACCTTTTGGGACTTCCGCAATCTCACCACGTCCATGAACTTCCACGATTTCGCCGCGGCCACGTGCAGGCGGGTGATACTTCTGAATGTGGCCTGGCTGATATTTGACCATCTCTCCTTTGGGGACGTCCGCGATCTCGCCGCGGCCACTTGGCGTCGGCGGATGCTTCGCGACCTCAGTGCGCGGCCGCAGTTCAGTGGGCTCCGGGCGTGGCCGCAATTCCGTGGGCTGGGTGCGGGGCCGGAGTTCCATTGACTCGCGGCCCCCTCTTGCCACTTGCGTCTTGGCAATTTCCAAAGCCTCTTCACCAGTCGCCACCTCCTTCACGATGCGACCAACTTTCAGCGCATCGCCGATCATCATCGCGAATTCAGCGATTTCGCCGACAACGACGACGACTTTCAGAAAAGTGACCACGGACGCGGCGCCAGAAGCGGACGCTTTGGCGTAGTCGGCAATTAGTTGAGCCGCGTTTCGGGTTAGCATGGCGGCATTAGCCAAGTTCGCACTGGCCAATTTCAAGTTGCCTTGATTGCTCAACGTCAATGCCTTGACGACAGCTTTGTGAGGCCCATCCCAAATGGAAATATTCGGCAAGGTCGCACCGCCAACGAAATCGGAGATCCCTCCAACAATCGGCGCTTGATCCTTTCGTTGTTCCAAGCGAGCGTGTTCGCTAAACCCAATCCGAATTTGGCTCTCAAGAAGATTGACCTGCTGGTGGAATTTTCGCAGCGTCGGTCCTTGGATGACTTGTTCGTAGTAACCGGTCGCTATCAACGGATTCTTCAAAAGCTTTTCACGCGTGATCCGCGGCGCTTCAAGCGGAATCGGATCTCCGTTGGGGCCAAATGACAGCCAGACTCGGAACGACTTTCCGTCGTAGATCCAATGCCCGTAGTTGTCCGGGTCGGGGTCCCGCACCAGCTTGGGTTCGATGCGCAGCCAAATTCCTTTCTCCACGAGTGCTTGTCGAAGGTAGTTCAGATAGGCTGCTTCATCGGGATTGTCGCTTCGCGGCTTGAGGGCGTCTGTCGACAACATCGGCGTAAAATTCAAACGGATTCGCTTGTCGGCGTCGGTAATGTGGATCGCGCGGCACGAATCCGATCCACTTGTCGCGCCACTTCGGCGTCACGCTTGGTTTGGCTGCCGGTGTGGGCAGAAGCAGCCTGGCGGTAGACTTCGACGATTTCTTGTTGCAACGCCGGGTTCACCACCGGCGCATCCACGATGCGCTGGATTTGTTCAAGCTGCCTGTCGTTGAGAAACGGCAAGACAAAAGGAAGCTCCGTCTTTAACACGGTTTCGGCATCGACCCCATGCAAGTGCTTAGTCGGTGACCGACTCGCGGCGCTCGCACCGTTGTGCTGCCCCGCAGGTCCACGCGCCGTCGTGGGTGCGCGACACGTGCCATCGCCTAGTTTCCCGCCGGACTTGGTACTACATATCGGACCTCGAATGCGACCGCCCATGAGAGCTCCTCTGAGATGTTGGATGTGTAACTCAGTGCGAAATACGTGTGGCGATCACCCAACTGAATCCGCAACATACCCAGATTTTTTCAACCAACGGGCGCAGGATCGACGACCAAGATTCAAGCGGAACAGATTGGCGGTAGAGGCAAGAAGTTCGCCGAAAATCGAAATGCTTTTCTGATCCAAAGCAGGCCTGCGGCCATGTCCGAGCCAAGCAGTTTTGTCGTCCTGAACATAGTCCTGGTCGGGGTCGTTAGTTTCCGGTAACTGTTCAAAAGCCGGGGTCTGGCTCATTTTCGGCTCAATAATTGGTACTTGAATGTCG
Source organism: uncultured Planctomycetaceae bacterium (assembly GCA_963803365.1). GTDB lineage: Bacteria > Planctomycetota > Planctomycetia > Pirellulales > Pirellulaceae > JANMEB01. The sequence continues at coordinate 503,194 of CAWDMH010000008.1, read as the reverse complement.
CATTCGCCGCCGAAAATGTGCCTGACCCCCTAAAAACGTGGGCGACGCATAGCAACCCGTGAACGCTTACTAGTTTCCGTGGCGTACGAAAACCCGGCCGATAACTTGTTTCGACAAAATCAATCGGCAGAAATCCAGGGCCAGCGCATCCAATCAAGTATGCCTGTTTACGGCGTTTTTTTTGAAAGGTCTAGTCATGAATGATCAAGGAAACGATGCAATCCGAAGTGGGTTGTGGTTGCGCTCGCTCTGGATACTTACATTCTTCGCGATTTCGTGCGTATTAGCCGTCGATCGTACCGATGCTCAGATTATCTACAATGGCCATGAATACTTATTGACGAGCGCAGCAACAAGCTGGAGCACGGCCGAAGCCGAGGCGATGAGCTTGGGAGGCCATCTGGTGTCAGTAAATGACCTGGCGGAGCAAACATTTATTGATAATAGCTTTCTGGTCGGCGCGTATGAGCGACTCCCTTTGTGGATAGGATTGAATGATTTCGCAAGCGAAGGGAATTTCGTTTGGAGTAGCGGCGAGCCTGTAACCTTTCTCAACTGGAAAAGCGGCGAACCAAACAACTTAGGGGGCAACGAGGATTACGTCGCCGCAAATTGGGACTACGCTCGATTTCTCGGATTCAAGGGGTCGTGGAATGATACCCCATTGGATGGGACAACGGGATTTGGCGCGAACACCGACGGTCCATACTTTGGCATCATCGAGATTGCATCCGTTCCCGAGCCGCGCTGTTTGTTCGTTCTCGGCTGCGTACTGTTGGGATACGTTGGGTTTTGGCGCAATCGAAACCCTGGCTCGTGAACGGTTACGGTTTCGCGCCCTGGATACCGAATTGCCGTATCGCTTTGGGCAGTTTGTCGATCAAATCCGTGGCGATGACGCCGACGGGGCCGCGGGATTCGGCGGCAAGTTCGCCGGCCAGCCCATGGACCAACGCGCCCAGGCACGCAGCATCCCACCCGGATAGCCCTTGGGCAATCAAAGCCGCGATCACGCCGGTCAGCACGTCGCCCGCACCGGCCGTGGCCATTGCCGGCGATCCCGATGTATTGTGATGTTTGCGTTGACCGTCCGTAACGAAGGTCTGATGTCCCTTCAGCAACAGCACGACTTTACCACCGCCGTGCGACGCAGCCCAGTCGACGGCGGCACTCTCTTGAGCGGCGCGCTGTTCCTTTCGTTGACCGAGCAACCGCTGGAACTCACCCGGATGTGGCGTCAGCACTCTTGGACCAGCAGCCCGTGATACGCAATCGTGTCCCGCGATCGCATTAATTCCATCGGCGTCCACAACCATGGGCAATTCGAGCTGTTCGTACAATTGTGCAACCCATGCGGTAATGCCATCGCTGCGTCCCAAGCCAGGGCCAATGGCAACGCAAGTGGCCCGACGAGCGTGGTGCTGGATTTCCGGCAAACCGCTGGTGTCGATACGTCCCTCGACATCGCTGCTCAGCGCGGTGGTCATCAAGCAAGGACTAAGACTTGCGACGATTGGTTGAGCGGGTCGGCTGGTGGCGACCGTCACCAGGCCCGCGCCGCTGCGGAGTGCGGCCAATCCGCTGAGCGCGATCGCGCCTGGCATCGTCGCCGATCCCCCCACCAGCAGCACATGTCCAAAATCTCCTTTGTGACAGTCTGCGGCCCGCGGCTTTAACCTCGCGAATCCCAGATCTGTGTCGCCGGTTTGAACGGTTGCCTCAGCAGGGGGTGTGTCCGGAAAGAATCGGTCGACGAACTCGGCCAGCGAGAGCTTGCCGGCACGAAACGTCCGCGCGGCGTCTTGAAATTCGTGTCGTCGCTTTCCCTCAGGAGTCGCCACGCACCACCTGTTTGTCTTGCGTCTCGAAACTTGCGAAATTGCCGTCCAGACATTCCAATGAGAGCGACACGCTTTTTAACTCGTTTCCCTTGGCGCGATCAAGTGGCACTGTTGGAAAACCCGGTCCTCAATCGCGAGCTGTTGGTCAATCTGCGAACCAACAAGTCGTTTTTGTTGATGTTGTTCTACCAGGTGGTCTTGGGAGTGGTGGTGTACAGCGCCTGGCCCAAGGGGGATATTCATTTGGACATGACGATGCGGCATCAGGAGAACGCTCGGCTCGTCGACTTGTTTTTCCTGTTTCAGTTTGTATTGACTTCTTTGATCGCTCCCAGTTTTGCCGCCGGTGGAATCGCCGGCGAAAAGAAGCGCAAGACGTACGAGATGCTGTTGGCCAGCCCGATCCAGCCACAGTCCATCGTGTTTGGCAAGTTGGTCGCCTCCCTGACGCATCTGACGATTCTCGTTCTTTCATCCATACCGATCGTGATGCTCTGTTTGCCGTTGGGCGGCGTTTCGATCTACGAGGTTATGGTCGGGTTGTTCGTCGTGTTGGTCGCGATGACGACGTTCGCCATGATCAGCCTGGCGTGCAGCAGTTTGTTTGCCCGCACGGCGGCGTCGCTGACGATTTCGTATTTGATCATCCTGATGTTGGCCGGGCTGCTGATTATCTGCTGGTACGCGCTGCGCGGCGTGGGTCAAACGAGAATCAACTTCATGTTGATCATTATTCCGAGCATCGCCGTCACGATTTGCGTGTTGCTGTACTATTGGGTCGCGGCGCAGATGCTGTATCCGCCGGACGTCGGCAGCGAAGGAAACCAGGTGCTCGACCCGGACCAGGAAGAAAGGACCGCCGTCGGCCTAGTCATCGATCGCACTCAGTTCCCCGACCGACTGTTGGCGCCGCCGCCCGCCACGGACTTGATGAAGGACCATGCGAACCCCGTGTTCGACAAAGAACTGCGGAGTGAATTCTTTGGCCAGGGAACTTTGATGCTGCGCAGTCTGATCCAAGTCAGCATGGTGTTGGCGATCGTATTGATGATCGGTTGGTTGTTTCTGTATCGCAGTCAAGCGGCGAACTACGTTTGCTACGTCTTGTTGTTTAACATGTTGGTCGCTCCGGTATTTTCGGCGGGACTCGTCACCAGCGAGCGCGAACGGCAGACGCTGGATCTGCTGCTGACGACTCCCCTGACTCCGTACCAAATCTACTGGGGGAAGATGCTGGCGTCGCTTCGGATCAGCAGCGTGCTGTCGCTGTTTTTGTTGTGGCCGATGGGGTGCGCATTCGTTTTGCTGTTCTTTCAGGAGTACTATCGTTCGACGCTGACGTTTCTGGCGTACCTGATCATTTTGGGCCTGGCTTTCTTGACGACGTCGAACGTCGGCCTATTTTGCTCGACGCTGGTTCGCCGATCGGCGCGCAGTTTGTTGGCCTCCTACGCGATCATCTTGACTCTGTTTTGCGCACCGCTGGTCGCTTATGTCTTGGGTCGTTACCTGGACTTGGGAGATTGGTTGAAATGGGTGACGGTCCCCAGCCCCTTCGCGGCCGCCGTCAACGTTCCCCTCTATTTGGATTCTTCGCAATTCAGCGTGACGACTGGATTATGGCAGCCCGATACCAGCGTTCCCAATGTGTTCGGCTATCCACTAAAGGACTTGGCTCATTTCGGGTATTTCTGTTTGTTTAGCATCGCGCTCAACATTTTACTGTCCGGCCTTTCGATGATCCAGTTCGCAGCCAGATGGCGAGTGTCCAGCACGTTGGCCAATTAGTCCTTAGATCAAGGAGTTCGACCGTGACGATAACGAACGCATATTCCGTGAAGTCGAGGAGCCTGAGGTTCAGTTTCATACTCGTGTTGTTGCTTTGCGGCTTGTCGACCGTCGGCCGCGTGTGGTCGCAGGACGAGACGCCGGAAAGAGCGAAAGTCCAGGCCGCTCAGGACTCTGCCTCAACATCCGCCGACAAGCCGGTACCAGTGACGCATTACATGGGCCGAGAAATCGCGCCGACCATGAGTTACGCGCACGGTGGGGCGGATTGGCTGCAACGAGAGGAACGCGAGGCCGAGGAGCGGTGCTCGCTACTGCTGGCGAACTTGGGGCTCCGGCCGGGCATGACCGTGTGCGATCTCGGTTGCGGCAACGGCTTTTATACCTTGCGGATGGCCAAGCGAATTGGCGACGGACAAGTTCTGGCCGTGGACATTCAACCCGAAATGCTCGCCGACATGCGACAACGATTGGAAGCCGAGTCCATCGAAAACGTCACGCCGATCCTGGGTTCGGTCTACGATCCCCGACTGCCGAACGAGTCGGTCGACTTGGTGCTGCTGGTGGACGTATACCACGAATTCTCATATCCGCAGGAAATGCTGGCCAAGATCCGCGCCGCGTTGAAACCAGACGGCCGCGCCGTGTTCGTCGAATATCGGGCCGAAGACCCCGACATCCCCATCCGGCCGTTGCACAAGATGACTCGAGCACAAGTTATCAAGGAGCTGAACGCCAACCGCTTCCAACTCGTCTCCGAGTTTAACGACCTGCCCTGGCAACACGTCATGTTCTTCGGCCGCGACGACGCCAAGAAATGAACTCGCGTTCGACGCAACTTTGGCTTCTCGACGTCAATTCGAGTTGATAACGCCGACGTAGCTGCAGCGGTAGCTCAAGACAGCTCAAGGTCAGAGAGAATTGTCGGCACGAGAGCATTAGAGGCGTCGGTGGGAGTCGAACCCACGATGGCGGATTTGCAATCCGCTGCCTTAGCCACTTGGCGACGACGCCGGATCGAGCAGAACTTTGCGAATTCTATGCAAGCTTCGGACTGCTAAAAAGTATCCAAATCACCAATTTCGGTCAAGTAGTTTGGGCAAGCTGGCAACGATAGCGTCGGTGCAGCAACAGTTTTCGTGGTGTAGGCGTTCGGTGCTGCGCTAGAGTAAGCTTCGACATCCTCTGAAAAAAAACTTTAGTTGCGCCATGATTGATTTTACCGGGGCCTGCGGCTCTGACCATGTGGTGAAGGGCGACCTGAAATATTCGACAGCTGATGGCGGCGGAGGTTCACTGGCAACTCGACCGATGTTTTGAATCGGGTCTGAATGCGAGCGACTATGCCTCGCCAGGTGTGCCAGGATCGGAATCGGCTGCGGCCAGGACTTTTTGCAATAACGATGCGACCACGGGCGGCGCGGGACAATCCAACGATTCGGAGATTGCGCGAAACAATTCGGCTTCTTCGGTTGTAATCTTCTGGTCGAAGGCGATCGCCACCGCACAGCCGGACAGGATTTGTTTCTTGACGTTGGGCGAAGCTTGTCCGAGCCGCAATAACGATTCGGAAGTCTTTGACAGGTCCCGATGGTCATCCAAATCGACCGGAGCCGGCGGCGTATTGGGCCACATCGAATTCCATGCGGCGGCAAACGCTCCGCGCGCTTGCTCCAGTTCGCGATGGCCCGTTCGAGTCAACAACGACAAGATGGCCGCGACGTCATTTCGGACCGCTTGCAGATCGTTGTACACGACGCGCTGCGGAGGCGACTTGCCGAAACGGCGATCGAGATAAACCATCAATTTGTGCCGTAAGAGAAACTCGAATAAACTCAATTCGTTGTCGGCGCTGACCAGTTGGAAAACCGTCTCGCGGAATTGCTCGTATTGCCGATTCGACATACCGGCCAGCGTCCCTTGCAGGATCTCGAAGACGGGCAAGTGCAAGGCGGGATTGAGTTTGCGCAGGCTTTGGGAGAGCGAGATGGTTTCATCCAATGTATTCTGCCCTTCGCGCTGTCGGATCATCGAGGTTTGAGCCGCGCGGATTCTCGGATCGTTCGATAGCAGCATGGCCAAGGCCGAACATCGAGCCGAGAAGACCTCGCGAATCGCTGCAGAAATCGGCGAGGGAATCTGCCGGGTGACTGAATTGGAGTATTGCATGTGGCCTTGATCGGGCAGGCCGACTCCGGCGATCAGGATCGCCGGATCGAGCGGAAACCGCTGGCCAACCCCGGGCAACGAAGACTTTCGACCGAGAAATCCAGGGAATTGGGCCGCGGCCTTCTCCTTAACTTTCTTCTGTTGTTCGGACAACTCCAATCGACGAGCGCGAATCTTGGCGTAATCGGAGAAATCGCCGTCGAACTGCGGGTCGATTTTCTGAATTCGCGGCACCAGGGGCGGATGCGTGGCGAACAGATGGGCGATGTGACCGTTAAACATATCGGCAAAGTACATGTGGCTGACAACTTCCGCGTTGTTGGCCCGCACCGTCGAACCGAGTTCGGTGGCCCCGATCATCTTCAATGCACTGCCGATGCCGTCTGGATTGCGCGTAAACTGCACGGCGGAGGCGTCGGCCAAATACTCGCGTTGTCGCGAAACCGAGGCTTTGATCAACCGGGCAAAAAACAATCCGACCGACCCGAGAACCAACAGACCAACGCCCACTAACAACAGCCCAATACGCCCACCGTCGCGGCGGCTATCCGAACGCGAACTGCCGTAGTAACCCACAAAACCCATGCTGCGGATGATGAAATAACCGATCAGCGAAATGATTTGAATCCCGTGCAGGATCCCAATCATCCGCACACTCATTCGCATATCGCCGTTGAGGATGTGGCTGAACTCATGAGCGATAACCCCTTGCAGTTCATCGCGGTTGAGTTGCTCGATCGTTCCTCGGTTGACGCCGATGATCGCATCATCCGAAGTGTATCCGGCGGCGAAGGCATTGATGCCGTGTTCCTGATCGAGAACGTAAACCGGCGGCACGGGGGTCCCCGAAGCGATCGCCATTTCCTCGACGACGTTCAGCAATCGTCGCTCGGCGACGTCGGTGGAATTGGGCAACAGTCGCCGCGCATTCATCATCGCTGCCACCGACGCGCCGCCACCGCGCAACTGAGCGATCTTGTACGCGCTGCTCATGCCGACGATCGTGGTCACGGCCAGGCTGACCAACAACAGTAGTTCCGGCTGGAACCAATGGAGTGGAAACGATCGAGTGCCGGAGCCGGCGGTATGATCGACGCCGTATTCGATGATCTTGCCGCCGCCCATGCTGAAGGCGAATAGGAGCAACAAGTAAATCCCGGCGATCAAGCCGATGACGGCCAAAACCAGCAGCACGACCATCAATCGCGTTTTTCGGCGGGCGAGTTCCTGACTGGCAAAAAAATCCACGGCAAAGTCCTGGGAATAAGCCATCTCCACATGAGCGACTGGCCGGGGATTTCAGGCAACCGAAGGCGGAAACCGACGACGCTGCCGGTCAGAATCCGGCTGCCGAAGTCACCCCGAACGCACTTGCCCACCGGCCCGTCGAGATCCGCGTCGAATCACTAAAACTTGACTTGCGGAGCCTGGCGTTCCTGCGGATTCTCCATTTCCAACAATTGGGCATCGCGAAAGCCGAGCATGTTGGCAAACATCACCGCCGGGAACTTCTCGCGCACCGTGTTGTATTGCGTGACCGAGTCGTTGTAACCCTGACGCGAATAAGCAACTTTGTTCTCGGTCGAGGTCAGCTCTTCCTGCAAGGCCATCATGTTGGTATTGGCCTTGAGATCGGGATACGACTCGGCCACCATCAACAAGCGGCTCAGGGCTCCGTTCAGTTGCGATTCGGCGCTGGATAACGCCGTCATGGCACCCGGCTCGCCGGGGTTGGCGGCGGCCTTATTCCCGGCAGCGTACGCGAGATTGCGGGCTTCGATCACGTTTTCCAGAGTCTCCCGCTCGTGCTTCATGTACCCCTTGGCCGTCTCGACCAGATTGGGGATCAAGTCGTAGCGGCGTTTGAGTTGCACGTCGATCTGGGCAAATGCATTCTGGTAGCGGTTCCGCAACGACACCAAGCCGTTGTAAATCGAAATCGCCACGATGACCACGAAAAACAGGACCACCACAACGATTAATCCGAAGGCTAATATATATCCCATTCACTGGTCTCCCGAAAAACTCGATGCGTGAAAGTGTAAGCGTTCACGGGTTGCCAATGCGTTGCTCACGTTTTAGGGGGTCAGGCACATCCGCCTTGGGCGGATTGAGCCAGACCCCGGCTCGTGAACTGTTACAATGTGCAGCAAGGCATATTCAAAACATGGTACTCGGTTTCCAAGGATCCGTACACGGTACGCAGTACCCAGCACTGAGTTCTCAGTTCTCAGTTCTCAGCCCTTGCGACTGGGTTGGCGGTATTCAACCACTGTGACTGTTTCCTTAAGGCGTACCAAGCTGGTTACACGACTGATCGGCGATTCCGATGCGGTGAATTCATCATGCCTTGTTGTGTTGGCGGTTCACCGACTTGGACGTCATCGCGTACCGAGAATCGACTTGTCAATTGCAAGAACGACTCCGGTTCTCGATCAGCGCACAAAGAATTCCCACATTCTTATTCGCGAGATCGGGTTGCTGCTTGGTAAAAAACTCCCGCTTCGGAGTTCGTGCCTAGAATTGTAGTCAAGGGGTCACGAAAAGTTGTGCGACGCACCTGACTGACCTTTGCTGCGGTTGAATCCCGCCCCGCATTACGACAGTCACCACGTGTGGTAGCGCATCGATTGACAAGGCATTCCTGTATGTTTGGGAGCAAGGGAACGTCATCGCGATGCCAGGTTCTTTGCAAAACGGCGGTTTTGGTCCATGATAAAAGTCGTGAAACCGGAACCGAACGACGTTGTGCGTCTCGGGTCGTCCTAGATCAAAGGTGCCAGATCCTGCCGCTTGGCCCGGTTTGCGTCACGCCACGTGCAGTGAACATTTCGAATAACGAGCAAGAGACTTTTCCGAATCCTGCGGTATGCCCCTTAGACCTCCCAACGAAGACCTGTTCGAAAACACTCGAATGTCCTTTGGGGAGCACCTTGAGGAATTGCGCCGAGTATTGATCAAGGCGTTGATTGGCGCCGGAATCGGAATCGGCATTGGAATGCTGATTGCGGCCAAAGTCGTTACGTTTTTGCAGGGACCGCTCAATCGTGCTATCACCGACTTTAATAACGAGCGTGCTCGCGCAAATCCGTGCTCGTTACGGCGGTATCATCCCACCAGAACTGTTGCCCATCCTTAACCAACGAACGATGGTTCCCCATCGGGTGCTGGTCGATCCGGGTCAATTGGTGGGGGCATTCCGTTCGATCAGCAAGAACTTCTTGAGTGATGTAGACATCGAGCCGTATCGCTTTGTCGCGGCCGACGTCCCGCTGTCCCAGGTCTCGGCGATCGCCGGATTGCTGGCACATCAAACGTCGCCGGATCAAGAGACTGTCGTTCGACTGAAGTATCTGTTCGGACTGCTCTCCTCGAAGCAACAAGAGGGCGTGCTGCGAATTGCCCAGTCGTCGACACCCTCGGAAGGCGACCGCAGCGAACTGGTCGGCGTACTGAACACATTGGTGGAGTTCGGTTCGCTGGCGGAAAAAACCGAATTTGCCGGTCTGTTCGCGCCGCCGCGTCGTTCGCCGTTCGCATTCTTTGCCAAGGTCGAACCAAATCCACTGGCCGAGATGAAAAAAAAGTTCGGCGAGGATTCGCATAATTTGTTGGACGGACAGCGGCGGCTTAACCGGTTGCTTGTTTGGCAAGCACTGAAAGCCGCGATGCCGGCGCCGGAATTGACGTTCGCCGAATTGGAAACTTGGGAGCCGATGATCGTCAGCACGCAATCGCTATCGGCGCCGGAAGGATTCATGATCTGGATGAAAGCCGCGATCATTACCGGCTTGTTTCTGGCGAGTCCTTGGATGTTTATCCAGGTTTGGACGTTTGTTGCGGCGGGGCTGTATCCGCACGAACAACGGTACGTTTACATCTATTTGCCGCTTAGTATGTTCCTGTTCATCGCCGGCGCCTGTTTGGCGTTCTTCTTTGTCTTCGATCCGGTGCTCGGTTTTCTGCTGCGGTTCAATGCCAGCATGGGGATTGAAATTCAGCCGCGTATCGGGGACTGGTTGAGCTTTGTGATGTTCCTGCCGTTGGGTTTTGGCATTGCGTTTCAACTGCCGTTGGTGATGTTGTTTCTCAACTGGATGGGGATATTCACGCTCCACGCCTACCTCGATAAATGGCGCGTTTCGGTATTGGTGATCGCGTTCTTGTCGATGATTCTGACACCGGCCGACCCGATCAGCATGTTGTTGATGGCGGTTCCCTTGACCGCCCTATATTTTTTAGGAATTGGCTTGTGCCGCTGGATGCCTCGGCGTCAGAGTCCGTATGGTGAGGCAAATGAACCTTAAAATCACGATTTAACGAGGAGGTTTCGATGACCCCGATGATTTCAAAACGGCTTTTGGCAGGACTCGCTGCCGTCATTCCTTTGTCGCTTCTCGGCGCTTCCGGGGTGGGGGTTTGCCAAGACGACGTCGCCAACACGATTCGCGAATCCGGCGGCAGCGTCATGAAAATCGCGCAGGATACGGACGACCTCGAAGTGACGTTTCACCTATCGGACAAGGAAATCGGCGACGATCAACTGACGCCGCTAGAGAAGTTGGACAATGTTGTCTGGTTGAATCTCGCGAACACGAAGGTCACCAATGCCGGGCTCGAACATGTGGCCAAACTCAAGAAGCTTGAAAAGCTCCATTTGGAAAGAACCTCGATCGGGGACGACGGCCTGGCGCACCTGAAAGGGCTGGAGAACCTGGCCTACCTGAACTTGTACGGTACCCAAGTGACCGACGCTGGATTGGAGCACTTAACGCCGCTCAAAAACCTACGACGGTTGTATTTGTGGCAGACCAAGGTGACTCCGGACGGTGCGGCGTCGCTTCAAGCCGCGTTGCCCGAACTGAAGATCAGCTTGGGGACGGAACTCCAGGAAGCGACGGCCCCAGAAGCCTCATCGGACGCTTCCGCCGCCGAAGTCAAACCCGACGACGCGAAGAAAGATGCAGCCGCATCGCCCGATTCGAAGCCCGCCGAGACAAAACCAGCGGAATCCAAGCCCGCCGAACCAAAACCCGGCGAATCAAAACCGGCAGAGTCCAATCCGGCAGAATCCAAGCCCACGGACAAGCCGGAAAAAAAGAGTGACGGTGACGGCGGATGAATGTCGTCGGTCTCAACGCGACTCGGACGCGGACGGGCTTGGGTTGTGTGCGCCGAAGCCGATGGCGGCGGTTCCGGGCTCAAAGCGCACCTGTGGGGCGTCATTGGGAATCGCTAAGTCGACACACGGCAGTTTGATCGTAAAGCAGGTGCCTTGGCCGACGGTGCTTTCGACGCGGATTTTGCCATGGTGCGCTTCGACGATTTGGCGGCAAGCGGACAATCCGAGGCCGGTTCCACCCTTGCCCGATTCGTCCGGACCGGCTTTCGTACTGTAATACGGCTCGAAAATTCTGGGAAGTTGCTCGGCGGGGATCCCCGGCCCGAAATCACGCACCGAAAGATCGACCGTGCGATGTGTCGAATCGTAAGCCAGCCGAACGATCAAGCGCCCACCGCCCGTCATCGCTTGCCGTGCATTGGTCAGCAAGTTGATCAGGATCTGTTGAATCTGATTTCCACAGGCCATCACGGGTGGCACGTCAGCGGTATCGAGTTCGACGCTGATGCGGTACTTTTGCAATTCCCTTTCCAACAGGTACATCGATTCGTCGATGATTCGGTGCAGTTGGGTTGGTTCCAACTGGTTGGAACGATTTCGCGCCATGCCCAGGACGGAATTCGTGATCTTGGCCGCCCGCGTGCCGGCGGCGAGTATTTTGTCGAACGAGCGTGTACGCGTTTCCTGATCGTGGTGCCGCAGCCCCATCTTGGCATAGTTCAAGATCGTCATCAGCGCGTTGTTGAACTCGTGCGTCGTCGTCCCGACCAGTTCTCCCAGCGCCGTCAGCTTCTGCGCGGACAACAACTGCTGTTGCATCTGTTCGACCTGCGCGGAGGTGTCGGTTTTCGGCTTCGAGATCGCGTGGTTCCACTGGCTTATCCATCTTGGTTGTCAGCAACAAAACTTGGCAACGGGCGGGGAAAAAAGTGTGGGGCGGCTCTTCAAGGGATATCGACGTGCCGGCCTCGATCCGCGAATTGGCCTACTACAATCGTGAGCTATTATCCAATTCGCCCAGATGTTCAGCGGACTTGGAAGCGGCGAGCTGAGCACGCATCGAACATTCGGATCGTGCGTGCAGTTTCCTTTCAAAACCGTCAGCCCAGCCGCGAACTTTTTTCGTCGCCACGCCGTACACAGCAAGAGAAGTTTGGTTTCCCGCGCGGTCCACGATGGACGTGAATTTGCTGTGCGAGTGCTGGAATCGCAGGGTCGCGATCTTGCTCGACATCCTATCGGAGCAACGTCGTGTTTCTCAGGTCATCAGTGACGGTCTGTGTCGGAATCGGTTTGTTGATCCTTTTGCCCTCGGCCGTTGAGGCCCAATTGGTTCGCTTTGACGCACCGGCTTACGTGGAATGTTTAGACGCCTGCGACCCACAATTCGACCAAACTCATTCCAGCCAGCGATTGATCTGCGTGCCGTTGGAAATCGCAGCGGACATCCACGTCGGCCAGGAGGACGAGATTGCCATGCTAGTGCTGCAAATCGCGGCCACGGACCGAAATACGACTCTCTACGATTTCGCACCGCGCAATATCAGCGACAGCGACATCGAGGGCACGATCTCGGTCGAGCGATCTCATGAGCAGACCGCCACGCTGGGATTCAAGGCCGATGCGACTCCCAGTTTCGCCACGACCAGTGCGGAGGCGGGCCTGTCGGGTAAGAACGGCGAGATCACGCGCTTCCAACGAAAACCGCCGCAAGACTTGGCGGTCGCAAGCGGCTTTTTTGCGCGTCAATCGGGTGTTTTTTTCAAGCTGCATCGCACGTCGCAGCGCTCGTTGGAAGGGACGCACGCCGTCAGTCTCATTCTCCGAGTGCCCCGTCATTGGCGCACCGGGCTTCTGCGACTGCAGACAACGTCGCTCCGCACAAAGAGCAATATGTTCGGCGAACGCAACCTGACCGTTGATTCGCAGGCGACCTTCATGTTGCCGATCTTTCTAACCGGCGACGACGAAGCGCGTCGGTATGCCACCGCCTACGAATCCGCCGAAATCCAATTTCGTCGCCTAGCCAACGACGCGATCCAACGAGATGTACAGCCGGATTTAGCCGATCAGCTCAAGACGATTTTTGTGCCTTCGTCTTCCGAAAAAATCGACCGCCAGTGGCTCGAACGAATGCTCGTATCGCAGGATCCAGCGATCGCCGACCAATTTCATTTGCCGCGAAGTCTGTCGGTCGCGCTCAAGGACTTTCAACGTCAAAAGCAGATCTTTATCCGGTTGTCGTCGCTGGACGAACGAAGCGTATCGACCAAGTAAGGATCGCACGCAAAATAACTTCGCCTTAAGTCCTCGTCCTCGCCCTCGCGGGAGAGGTCAGGTGAGGGTTAACAAAATCGGGAAGTTATTTTGCGTGCGATCCTATGCGCCAGCGAATGCCCAATCGCTTTGTTACGTCGGCCGTCCTCACCGACGTTGGAAGCGACTAGCGACGGCGTTCACACGGTCTTGGCCACGGTCTTGCCCTTCAATCGCGTGTCGATAATCTGCGCATGGTGCCGCACGTGGCCGACCATGACATACGCCAGCGCTCGGACGGTGATCGAATGGCCGCTGGCCACGCCCGAATGCAGCCACGCATCGGTCGGCATGTTTTTGAACATCAACAAGTTGGCGTCGCGTAGCGATTCGAATTCGTCGATCAAATCGAACCACTCGTAACAGTTAAACGCCGAATTCCGCACGTACATGTTCTCGTCAAAGCCGGGTAGTTCGGTCGTGTCGCCGCGAGAAAACCGCATGGCGCGGTAGCCAAAGACCCGCTCGCCGTCGCACAGATGCCCCAGGACTTCGCGCAAGCTTCCAGGTGTAGGGCGGATGCAGCATCAACGTCGACGCCGAATTGATGTCTCGCCACCGGGCACTGACCTTGGACATCTGTTGTTCCAACGCCTGAACGATGTCAACTTCATCGACGAGCTTGATGTAGTCGTTGTAAAACGGAGCGTACTCGGTCGGATCAGGTTTACCGTGTGGATAATAAGCCGTCATTGCCAAACCCCTTGTTCAATACCGCCGCCCCCAAAAAGACATTAGGGTCGCGATGCACACCAAGACAAGTTGCCGCACACTCCAACGTTCCGCCACTTCATTGTACCGAATTCTGAGGCCGGTTGTCCGGAATCTTATTTTCCGAGTCGTGGGCCAATTCGAGGTGGGACAGCGATCACTGGTCGTCATTGGTCGGGCAAGGAAGCCCGACGTACAGCAAACTACCTCACTACGTGATTTCCGGTTGTCACTCAAGCATTCCGCGATAATTCGATATAATCAACACTGCTGAACCGTGGCTAGCGCTATACGGCTGATTCGAAAATTGAGTTTTGACAAAGCAGTAGCACCAAGGTTTGGATTTCAAGGCGGTCGCCGTTTTAGCCCAATGACTACTCAATTCTACGATTTTGACGTCCTCGTCGTCGGTGCAGGGCACGCGGGCGCCGAAGCGGCTGCCGCCGCGGCGCGGATGGGGGCCAAGACCGCGCTGTTGACCACGAACCTCGACACCGTCGGGCAAATGAGCTGCAATCCGGCCATCGGAGGCGTGGCCAAAGGGCACCTGGTTCGCGAGATTGACGCGCTAGGGGGCTTGATGGGGCAGGCGATCGATGCGACCGGTATTCAGTTTCGGATGCTCAACCGGCGCAAAGGCCCGGCCATGCATAGCCCCAGGGCACAAGCCGACAAAAAAGCATACCAGCAATGGATCAAGAACGCGGCCGAGCACCAGTGCGGCTTGCAATTGCGTCAAGAAACCGTCGAGGATCTGCACTTCGAACAGCTTGGCGACCGACGACGAATCATCGGAGTTGCCGTGCGCGGTGGAGCGGTCTACCGCGCCGGCGCGGTGATCCTAACCACGGGGACTTTTTTGCAAGCGGTGATGCACACCGGTGAAGCCAAAACGGCTGGCGGCCGGGCAGGGGAGGGGACCAGCGCGGGAATCAGCGGTGCGCTGGAGCGACTGGGTTTTCGGCTCGACCGGTTTAAAACGGGTACACCGCCTCGAGTGAACTCGCGCACCATCGACTACGATGAAATCGAGTTGCAACCCGGCGACGATCCGCCGCGCCCGTTTTCATTCTTGAACCGCAGCTTGAGCGTGGAACAACTTTCCTGCTGGATCACCTATACGAACGAACAAGTTCACGAACTGATCCGGCAGAACTTGCACCGGCGCCGATGTACAGTGGACAAATCCAGTCCAGCGGCCCGCGCTACTGTCCGTCGATCGAAGATAAGGTCGTCCGTTTTAGCGACAAGGACCGTCATCAATTGTTTTTGGAACCCGAAGGGCGTTTCACGGCGGAAGTCTATGTCAACGGCGTCTCGACGAGTTTGCCGCGAGATGTTCAGGATCAGATGTTTCGGCAGATTCCCGGCATGCGCCCGCGCGCAAATCATGCGGTACGGTTATGCCGTGGAATACGACTACTGTCCGCCCGACCAATTGTGGCCGAACTTAGAAACCAAGCGGGTGTCTGGGTTGTACTTTGCCGGCCAAATCAATGGCACGACCGGTTATGAGGAGGCCGCCGCCCAGGGATTGTTTGCGGGCGCCAATGCCGCATTGGCGCTGGCGGGGCGCCCACCGTTGCGGCTGTCGCGCGACCAAGCCTACCTGGGCGTCTTGATCGATGACCTGGTGACGCGCAGTGTGGATGAACCGTATCGGATGTTCACCAGCCGTGCGGAACATCGTCTGTTGCTGCGGCGGACAACGCGGATCGGCGACTGACGCGCGTCGCAGCGGGGATCGGCTTAGTTTCTCAAGACCGGATCGTTCGATTGGAATGGAAGGAATCGGAGATTCGACGAATCAATCAAACGTTGTCCCAGGTACGGCACGGCGAACAATCCCTGGAAAAGTTGTTGAGGCGGCCGGATTTTGGCTGGGCGGAGGTTATCGCCGCGGCCCCCGAACTGGCGACCGTCGATTCGGAAGTCGCCGAGCAAGTTGAATTCGACATCAAGTACGCGGGTTACATCGCCCGTCAGCAGTTGGCCGTGGATCGTCAACAACGACTGGCGGCCAAGGCGATCCCCGCGTGGTTTGACTACGAACGAATCGTCCATTTGCGGCGCGAAGCCAAAGAGAAGCTGATTCGCATTCGGCCGACCAGCCTCGATCAGGCGAGTCGCATCAGCGGGATTACGCCAGCGGATATTACTTTGTTGATGATTCACCTGGAAGAGCCGGACCGCGGCGCAGCAAGTGAATGCCGCCCACCGGAATCCGCCGCCGGACGCGGTTAGCTGCCGTTGTCTTTCTTGGGAGTCTTCTTGGCTTCGGTGTCGATCAGTTGTGCGACGCGCGAATCGGCCTTGGGCTGTGGAAAGTTGTATTCGCTGTCGAAGGTGACGGCGTTGCTGGGTGGCTTCAGTTGATTGACCTTATCGTCGTTGGCTTTGATCGTGGTACCGGCGAACCGGACGCCGCGATAGACGCTCCCTCGTTGAAGGGGCCCGATGCCTAGTACCCACGTGCTGCGCCGGTGCTTTGGGCGCGTGCATTGCCGCTCTGCCAAATCGGTTGGCGCGTTTCCCGGTCGTAGGCGAACACGGCGATTTTTGCCACCGCCAGGTTCGCATTGCTTCGCCCAATCGAGAGTTCGGGAAGCGTGAGTGGGGTCTGCGTGACCGCTGAGGCCGCGGCGCCAATCGCCGACGAACTTGGAATGCCGTAGATAATGTCGTGCCCGTCCGAACCGAGTGCGCTCTAGCCGCGGTTCGACGATGATTTCGGCGTCATCGCGATTGTCCTGCAACAAACAGCCCGCCGCCAACATCTGTTGTCTCAGGCCGCTGACGACGTAGTTGGCGTCAACCACGTTGTTGGTCTGCATCGTCTGAAGAAACGTCCGATCCAAATAGATTCGCCGGCCACTAAGTGACGAAAAGTCGATTGAGTTAATTGCCGAATCGACGGCATCCGACAACAGCAATTGCTCAGTCCCTATCTTTTGAATCGTGGTACCGCATCCGGACAGCAAGTCAACGAAAGCCAATGCCAGTGCCAGGCATTCTGTTTGCCAAACTCTGCGAAAGTGGATCATTTCAACGAAGTAAACCTTGGACGGCACGTCAACGGGTTTCGAAAAAATAACGATTTCCGAAGGCCGCTAGGATCGTGCCGGGGAGGAAGTAGGGACGAAGTAGGTGCGGAGTATAGGGGATTTGCAAATCGAACCAAGCTGAATTGCACAGGTTGGTAAAAATGCGAAAGCTAATCGGCGCGACCCTTTCGATAGCCGGATCGAGGAAGTAATCCAATGGCAATTCACCGCAGCTTAACAACTGAGCCGGCGTCCTTTTGAGAGAAGTGCGGCAAGAGGTCGCCAAAGACATTTTTTTCGCCGCAAACTTTGATTTGTCCATAACCTCTTTGCCAGGAAAGACTTAGGCAAACAAAATCAATCTTGACCGGAATGTTTTGGGCTGTATAATCCGGGCGTGTTGGTAATTCTGGCAAACCTGGAAAAAACCTCCAAGATTGCTGATTGCGTTGACAGTTCAAGCTGAAACAACTGCGTATCGAACACAATCTGAATGCTCAGGGAAGCTAGGGACGGTTAGCGGGTTCAAATTCGGCGACGACTTGGAATCAATCGCATCGACCCGGCCAATCAAGTCTAGTAGGGAAAAGGATGTTGTATGACTACCAAGACAGTCTTCACGACGGGCGAAGCAGCTAAGATTTGCAAAGTGAGTCAGCAAACCATCATTCGTTGCTTTGACAACGGGTCGTTGAAGGGGTTTCGCGTACCGGGGAGCCGATTTCGCCGCATCCCCCGCGATCAGTTGTATTCGTTCATGCGAGATAACGGGATCCCAACCGATGCCCTTGAGAGCGGCAAGCGGAAGGTGTTGATCGTCGATGACGACGTCGAACTGGTCGAGTTGATGGTGGACGTATTTGCACGGGACGGTCGATTCGAAATCCGGACTGCCAACAACGGCTTCGATGCGGGAATGTACGTTAAGGAATTCCGTCCCGATCTGGTGGTGCTGGACGTGATGCTGCCGGACATCAACGGGCGCGAAGTTTGCCAGCGAGTACGAAGCGATCCGACGATGGGTACGGTAAAGATCATCTGTATCTCGGGAATGGTCGAGAGAGACAAGATCGCCGATCTACACGCGGCCGGCGCCGACGATTTCATGAACAAGCCTTTTGCGGTCGACTCGTTGCTAGACCGGTGTTGTGAGCTGTTGGAGATTGAAAAAGCGGCCGCCGGTTGAACGCGACAATTGTCGGGCTCCACATTGCTAACGGCCAGCAGCAGCCTCCGGTCAGTCGCGGAAGTTGTTGTTTCCGTCGTTCTGACTTGTACCGATGAGGGCTGCCCGCGATGCAATGGCTGCCGTTGATTCCGCAGGGCGACCATTCGCTGGCGATTCGGCTGAGTGGTTTCGGCCTGCGTCTACTCATCGACGCGGTTAGCCGTTCAAGTGATCTCTCCGACCATCACGATGTGCTGAGACTCATTTGTGCGTCGCCGGAGTTTCTTGTTTGGTGGTTGGCGGCCGGCGCCGAAGCCAGTGCCACCGATCCCCGTGATCGCTTCAATTTTTCTAGCGTGGCCGACGCGGTGGCGCGTCTTGAGTTCTCGGATCGCACGCGTCGATGCCTTGGTGCGAGCGTGGGTATGCCGATTGTTCGAGTCGAGCCGGCAGAAATCAATGTCCGACGTAACTGGCTCCGCAGTTTGGTTGACACGGCTTTGGACGCTAACAATGCAAGACTCGAGCAGGTCGCGCGCACTGAATGGATGCGGTGCTTTCGCATCGAGGCGGGATCGCTACACGACAGCGGCGCTGAATGGCTCAAGCGACTTGCCGCTCGCATTCGCTTCGGGTTCGCGGCTCAAGACCTTGATGAGGATTGCGTCGCACGTCTTCGCAGTTGGGTCGATAGAGACGAGGTGATGGAACCGCCGTTGGCTACGCCAAACGCAGATGCAGCGATCGTCGACGACGCGGTTTCGACAGCCGCTTTTTGAACTGGGTGGAATACGCAACACGCAGCGGACGCGCATTGGATGACGCTAAACTTGCGGCCATGCGCCAATTGGCTTACGGCGCCAGTCACGAAATCAACAATCCCTTGGCCAACATTTCGACGCGTGCCCAATTGTTGTTGGCCGCCGAGTCGGATGAAAACAAGCGACGCCATCTGGCTTCGATATATTCGCAAGCGATGCGGGCGCACGAAATGATCTGCGACATGATGTTGTTCGCTCATCCGCCGGCGCCGACTTTGAAAAAAATTGAGGTGTCCGGTTGGCTGAGGGGTTGTGTCGCCGAGTTTTCCGCCCGATTTTCAGACTCCGGGTGGCAAATCTGTGGCCGCGAGTTTGAGGACTCGGACTCGTCGTTCATACTTGGCGATCGTGTGATGTTGACCAGCATGTTGTACGCGCTCGTACAGAACGCCACCGAGTCTGCTTTGCAAGGAAAGGTGAACATTCATTGCAAATCGTTCGGAGAAAACCACGTGGATATTGAAGTGCACGACAGTGGTCCAGGGATTTCGAACGAGGTTCGCCGTCATATGTTCGATCCATTCTATTCCGGTCGGGAAGCCGGTCGGGGACTGGGGTTCGGTCTGTCCAAAGCTTGGACGATGGCACAAATTCACGGCGGGCGAATGTGGGTGAGTCGCACGGGGGCGGAGGGCACGGCGATAACGATTCGGCTGCCCGCGGCAACCGACGCAACAATGAACGATTGAATCGCTCTCGGTGTTAGACGCGCTGCATTCCATCTTGCGGCCACGCTTCGGACGTCGGGAGTTTGCCGTAGGTCAGGCTTCCTTGCCCGAACAACGACGGCCAGAGATGGCCGTCCTACCTCGAATTGGCCCACGGTCCACGTTGTGGGGAGGATACACGTCACCGCAAACGGTCGTTACAATCGTCTGCTCCGATAACGACCGGTCAATGTTTGATGGTTCATAGAATCGAGTAAAAGGGGCGTGGCGATGCCCAAGGGGTGGGAATTTCTCTGTGTAGCGCCGCCGTTTGTTGCGGTCATTCTAGCCATCGTCACTCGACGGGTGATTGCCTCTTTATTCTTTGGAATCCTCGCTGCGGCGGTGTTGTTGTCGTATCCACAGCTCTTTAACGACGGCGGACAATTCGTCGCCGTGGGCATGTGGCGGTTTACAACAACAACTTGCAACTACCTGTTCGAGTCCTTTCTCTGGAAGAGTTTATTTAACGAAGATCATCTGCGCGTGATCTGCTTCACGCTGCTGATGGGGGCCATGGTCGGTGTGATTCACCGCAGCGGAGGGATGACGGGCATCGCGCAGCTCTTTGCGCCGATCGCCAAGACGCGATTGGGTGGACAGATGGCGGCTTGGTTGATGGGCATGGTCGTTTTTTTCGATGACTACGCCAACACGTTATTAGTTGGAAACACGATGCGCCCGATCACAGATCGTTTGCGTATCTCGCGCGAAAAGCTGGCGTATATCGTTGACACTACGGCCGCACCAGTGGCGGGTCTTTCCTTGATTTCGACGTGGGTGGCCAGTGAGATTTCGTACGTGGATGATGGCACCAAACGCATCTTGGACAACTATGGCGATGCCGCGTTTTTGGGCTCGCACGAAGGTTTTTGGGTCATCTGCCAGACCATTCCGTATCGTTTTTATATCTTGTTGGCGATTTTTTTTGTACCGATGTTGATTTTGCTCCGCCGCGATTTTGGTTCGATGTTACAGGCAGAGAAGTTGGCTTCGGAGGGAACGATCGATCCGCGCCACCCCGTTTCCACGCTCGATCGGCACCACGACGCGAGCGAGTCGGCCGGCCGTTGGCTCAACGCGATCCTCCCCGTGATGACGATGGTGGTCGGCGTGATCGGGCTGATCATTGCCACCGGCTGGACATCGATTGTAGCCCATGGCGGGCAGCCCACGGTTTGGTCGGCGTTTCCAAAAGGAGACTCCTACGTCGCCTTGGTTTACGGGTCGCTGGCGGGACTCGCGGCTTCGATTTTTTTAACGCGAGTCCAACGTCTGGCGAGCTGGGAACAAATCCGGGCCGCGGCCGCCGCCGGGGCCAGCGCCGTTATTCCCGCCCTGGTGGTGTTGTGGTTGGCTTGGAGCCTGAGTCTGTCGACGAAGGATGAATTCTTGAACACCGGCCAATTCCTTTCGGCGCTTGTCAATCCAACAACCAAGCCGGATTGGATGACTCAATGGATGTACGATTCGTATTGTTCCATCGTCTCGGTCAACATGATGCCAACGCTGGTTTTCATCGTGGCTTCGCTGATTTCGTTCGCCACCGGGACCAGTTGGGGTACGATGACCATCATGACTCCGTTGGTGGTCGTAGTCATGTACGAATTGTTGGCGAAGAACGGCCAAGGAGTCTCGATGTCCAACACATTGATGCTGAGCAAGCGTTGGCAGCGTCCTGGCCGGAGCCATCTTTGGCGATCATTGTTCGCCGATTTCGGACACCACGGTGCTGTCGTCGCAATCCAGCAGTTGCAATCACATCGCGCACGTCCGTACGCAAATGACCTACGCGCTCGCCGTTGCGCTAGTGGCGATTGTAGGCGGAACGCTGCCGGTTGGCTTTGGCCTGTCGGTTTGGATCGCGATTCCCTTGTGTGGTGGACTTCTATTGGCGGTCGTCTTGGGATTTGGTAAGAACTCCGAACGCCTGGATCCCTAACAGCCGGTTAATATGATTGGCTATCTCCTGAACCTCGTACAAAACTGTCCCGAGTGGTAACGATTTGACGAAGAGATGTTCAGGCGATCCTGAGCAGTTCGTCCAGCGGATGAACACTTCCGGTTTCCCCGCGTAGAGATATTGGCGTCATTCTTCAAAAGGCACACTTCCGGAGGCGGTCCGCGGATGATCCGATCGACGATGAAAAATTCCTTGGCCATGCTGCTGGCTGGACTGTACAGCGCGACTTTCGCGAACGCCCAGTCGAATTCGACTCAAGAATTCATCACGGCAAGCTCGCCGTTGAGCGACGGCTCAGTCGTGACGACGACGTATTATCCGAGCTCAACCGGGCCCGTGACGCGAATCGTGCAGCCCGTGGGCGTTTCCCCCAACGCCTCGCAAGCAACAATGCCCACAGCGCAAACCATTTCAACACAATCGGTCCAGGCAAAGACATCTGGAAACACGTCAGGCGTTGTCTCCCAACCGTCGACGGTTCCCACCACGATATCGCAGGTCGTCCCGCCCACCACGACATCGCAGGTCGTCCCGCCCACCACGACCTATATGGCGCACATGCCGGACGCCGAGCAACGAGCCATCCTGCAAGCGAACCAGTTGATTCGAGTTCCCACTCTCGGCTATCCCAACACACGGACAGCGTTGATGCCTGGTTCGTACTCGACGACGCAAACGATGCGCCTTCCCACTGGCGAAGTCTATCCGTATCCGGAATCTCAAGCCGCTCCTGCCGCCACGATTCCATCGTTGGGCAGCACGTTGCCGATGCCCACGGTGCCGGGTCCGCTAATCGGTCGAAGTCCGACGCTTCAGCCTTTGCTCAAACTCCAGAACCTGCCC
Organism: uncultured Planctomycetaceae bacterium; assembly: GCA_963803365.1. Classification (GTDB taxonomy): domain Bacteria; phylum Planctomycetota; class Planctomycetia; order Pirellulales; family Pirellulaceae; genus JANMEB01. Next base: position 480,701 of record CAWDMH010000008.1, on the reverse strand, counting down.
CCGGGAACTTACGTGGGCCAAGGCATCGTTGGGCAGCCCAAAGCTTATGTCGACGGTCAGCCGCTGCGAAACCTGCTACGCTACTTTTCGTATTGATAAAGCCAGATCAGCAGCAGTCCCACGAGCGAAACCGGCGGCCCTTCCAACCAAGTCCAATACGCCGGCATCGATGCATTGAGATCGATGTAAAGCATCACGAAGCCAAACACGACATGCGCCCAGCCAATCAGCGGGACCAGCAGTGACAGTCGCGTATACTGCCAGGCGACGAACAGCATCAGCAAGCCTTGCACCGCGTACAATGCGGAGGTCGATCGCGCCAAATAGATCGTGATCGGCCGGTCCGGAAACTCGCCGAGACCAAGCCGCCGATGAAAGTACTCCATCCATGAAACCGGAAAGAATATTGGCACCAGGGCACAGGCCAACAACGCGCCGTCGGCGAACAAGAGGCAGCGAATGATAGTGCGGCTCTGCGCCGCAGACAATTTCATTTCTTGGCTGGATGACCACCACGGGGCGCGGTGAGCAGAACCGTGATCGCCCCGCCGATCACGACGGCCAGACTGATGTAAAACCAGCGGGAGATTTCACCCCAGTTTTGCCCATTGCGGGTAATCTCAAAAAACGTATTCATCACCGGCGCCCCGCCAAAAACCAGCGGCATGACGACGATCGGTTTACCGCCAAAGTTGAAGGCATAAATGATTCCCAGCGCGCGATCGCGCCTGCGGTACCAGCACCCAACGACCAAAACGCGCCCGGCCAATTCCACTTCAATTGCAAGACATTGGATTGCAAAACCAGCGGGCCAATCACCGCGACGATCAAGTAGGCGAGTCCAACACAGAAAAAGGGGCGCAGCCGACTCCCATCCATCTTGACCTGGCCACGATGCAGCGTCGGTCCGTACGAGCCCCAGCATAAAGCCGTTAAGGCAATGCCGAAAATGACCATCATCCAATTCGCAACAGTGGGTGCGGTCGTCGAGCCGCCAGTCGGATTGAAGTACATCACGCCGGCGGCGCCCAAGGCGACGATCGCAATTCCGACAAAAAACGCCGCACTTGCCGTGCGCATCGTGCGGTTCATCCACATTGTCACCAAGGTGTTGATCACCGGCGCGCCGCCAAACACTAACGGCATCACATAGACCGGACTCCCGTGATACTTGAACGCGATGATGATTCCGATCGCGCCAAACGCACCGACAATCCCCGCGATCAACGACCACAGAAATCCGGAAACCGACCAGCGCCCTTTTTCACCTCGAGTCCAAAGCACAATGAGTGGGACCAGCACCCCCACCAGACAGTACGCCAGTCCGACACAAATCAACGGCCGGATCGGCTCCCCCATTTGAACTTGTCCAAGGTGCAGCAACGGCCCGTAAATGCCCCAAAAGACAATCGTCATCAACACAAAAGCCAAATACGCGAGCGTGATCATAGAAAAGGTTGCTCAAAATGAATCTTGAACCCAAGTCCGTTGTCAAACCGCCCCAGTGTACCGCATTGACGACGGCAACCCAATTCCGGATCGCTGCCGGTAGCGGGCAAATTTGCTGAAGATCAACTTTCTGTGGGCGGACACCATTCGGCCGTAAATCGAGTGTTGCAGGATTTGCAGCGGACGCGCCGGCCAAGCGTGTTGGCCGCCAGACGGCTGCTCAAGCGACACTTGGGGCAGACGATTTCAAACCGGCGCTTAGCCACGATCTCGTCCGCCAGTTCGTCGGGCGGCACCTGCTCGAGATCGATGTCTTTGGCGTGAAACTCGGTCAACAATTCACGGGTGAGTTCCAGTTCATCGGCGACTCGATTGGACATGTTGCGAACGGCTCTCTCAAAGACGTTTCGCACCAGGCGACCGTTGCCGAAGTGTTCGTCGCGCCGCTGATACAGCCAATCCAACCCAATCATCAGCCTGGCTTGCGCCAGTTGGCCAATGGAAAAATGATTCTGCTTGCAAAACAAACCAAAAATCTTTCCCAGCTCTCCGGGCAAATAATCCTCGAACTCGATGCGTCGGCCGAACCGCGACGACAATCCCGGATTCGATTTGAGCATGCGTTCGATGGGCTGGGGATAACCGGCCAGAATCACCACCAGTCGTTGACGGTCATCCTCCATTCGCTTGAGCAGAGTTTGGATTGCTTCCTGGCCGTAGGGATCGTCGCTGGTGTTGGCGGCCAGGCTGTAGGCCTCGTCGATAAACAGAATTCCGTCCAGCGCCGTGTCGACGATCCGATTCGTTTTGGGACCCGTCTGTCCAGCGTATTCGGCGACCAGTCCAGAGCGGTCGGTCTCGATCAAATGTCCACGGGACAAAACCCCCATCGCTCCGAATATCCGGCCCAACAAGCGGGCGACCGTCGTCTTCCCGGTTCCGGGATTGCCGGTGAAGACCAGATGCAGACTCTGCCGGGCGACGGGCAAACCGGCTTGGCTGCGGTGCTGCTGAAACTTGATAAGGTTGACGAGCGTTTTGACTTCGCTTTTTGCTTTGTCGATACCGATGAGTTGCTGTAGTTCTTGCATCAGTGTAGGTAAATCGGTCTCCGCCGGCTTCGGATCGGGCGGCGTTTTCGATTCGCCACCGGTCTCAACCGGGGACTTCTCAAATGTCTGTTGTTGATGCGGCGAGCTGCGATCCCGAATCAACGGCGGCGAATGGGCGGAGTTTTGCGACGATTTCGACTCGGAACGGTTTAAATATGTCACCAGACAAGTTTGTATCTTCTTTAGCTCGTCAAGCTCCAGGCTGGTGGGGAATCCGTCACATTTGGCCAGCAGGTTGCCGATGCGCATGACGCACGTCTCAAGTTCCGGCCAGCGTTCGCTCAATAAGGGGAATCGGCGGAACGGTTCGACCAGCGAATGCCAATCGAGCCTTTCGCATTGTTCGACCAAGTGCTTGATGGCCCGCCGTACTTGAGTCCCATTGAGCGATTGTTGCCACAAGTGAAACACCAGGACGCCCGCCATTTTTTCCTCGACGTCGCTCCACAAGTGATCGACGCGGCAGATCGAGACGAACAGCTTGATCAATAGTCCGCGGTGGAGATCATCCATCGATTCGGTGAACGCTTCGGGCGTCGCATTCAGTTCGCCGGCGAATTGTTGACAGACTTGTGAAGCACCGCGCAGGTACACGTTGCGGCAGTCCTTGAGCGACTGGTTGAATTGATTTAACAACTGAATGGTCGTTGCATCAACCATAAGAAAACATGACGCCACCGTCTCGAATCGAATCCGCAATCTTATTGGATTTCTATTGTAGCCGGCGGGCTGCAAATGGGCTTGCCCCGCACTTGGACGATGGCGGTGAGTTGGGACGTCGCCGGCGCCGATTTTAGCAGCGGGGATCGCCGCCGATTCTTTTCCCGGCGCGATGGTCGCCAGCTTGCGAAAGTTGTGATAGATGTCCACGGGCTCAGGCCTCGGTTCGGTTTGGACGACGATGTTGTCGGAGACGCCGACGGACTTGGATTTGAGCGAAATCGAGACGCGTTCGCCATTATTATCAATCAGAATCGGCATGATCTTCCTCGATTGCGTCGCGATCAAGTCGTTTTTGATCGCGACGACGCGAAGCTCATGGTAGCCATCGGGCAATTCTCTGGAATTGATCTGAATCGGCGAGCTCGGTGGTGCGACCATGACCCGGACGCCATCGATAAACACTTCGATCGAGCCGATCGCGTCCAGTTGTTCGCTGTCAATGTTCAATGTCAATTGCCCCTGAATCGGCTCGCTGGGAATCCCTTGACATTCGAAGGCGACCGGTCTCGCCCACGGTTGACAAAGGGCATCACCCACGATCAACAGTTGAAATGGCCCTTGAACGGATTGATAGTATGCTTCGGCCAGATTGCAACCGCGTGCATAGTGAACGAAGATCATTGGATGCGCGAATTTGGCCTGAATTGCATACGGTTCGCACACGGTTCCCGATGAGCCGGCGGCCCCGTAGCGAATCGCCTCGCTCAACACGGTCTGAGTCACATCGCCCTTCATGACGCCCCCAAAACTCGTCAGATTGTCGACGATCCCCCCAGGGATGATGCGGCAACCGGAGGTCCCCCAATCATACCTGCCCACGCCAATCAAATCGCCCAACACGTCCGAGCGTCCAGGCGGCAAAACGCTGTGCACAATCTCGGCCTGCAGTCCAAGTTGCTTCAGCCCCGTGATCGCATCGGCAAAGCCCGGTTGCCGGGTGCGCGACGAATGTTATTCGTGCTCGAGAAATAAAACGTGCCGCTCGGCTGGGACGCATCGGCGGCCACGCTGAGACGAATCTGCCGTAATGCTTCGTCCAGTGAGTTGCCGTTGTTGTGCGTCACCGCCAAGACCGTCGACAACACGAACTGACGGCCCTGGTCCGAGACCCCGTTAATGCCGCCGTTGGGACCCCAAATCAATCGGCGGTAGAAAGCCTGCGAGGGTAAGTAAGGAAGTTCGTTCTCGGCGAACGCACCCAGTGCAATCTGCATCGCCGAGTCGCTCTGAAGTTCTCGGATTTCCTTGTAATCGAGCAGCGCGCTCCGACAGCGCCATCCGGTCCGCCGCAAATCTCCCAGCGCCAAGGCAGCGTCTGCCCCGTGCCCCATTTCGCAGTGGCACCGGACGATCATCAGACGCACCGCAAACTGCAATGGATGCCGGTCCGCGAGTGTCTTCAGCCGCTCAAGCGCTTTGGGGTATTTCGCCGAATTGAAATCCGACATCGCCGCCGCAAATTCCTTCTGATCATTTGCGACGAACGGTTCACGAAGGGCGAGTTGAATCGGGCTCCGCATATACCAGTTGGCGTCAAGCGACATGAACGAAGGATCATCTGCCAAGAGGCTGCCCAGAAAAAATGTCGCTGAGTTGATCGAGGCGTGGGGCGCGAGTACTTTGCCGTTGCGCCTGCTTCGGGCACCAATTTCAGCAGCTTCTCGCGAAGCGGACTGACGTTCACCACCGTGGGAAAGTCGGCCGAATAGACGATGTAATCAATCTGACCCCCCAAATGCCTCGCGTCGATGGCCTCGATGATCGGTTTCAAAATCTGTTCACGAAAATCATCCAGCTTGATACCTTCCCTGTCTGGCGGTCCGGGAATGCTGAGATAAACGACATTCGAGGGCGGAATCTTCCGCAGATGTACGTACAGATTGGCAATTGCCAGCGAGGAGGCCGAATTGCGATTGACGACCAACAACACGTTTTCAGGTCCGCCCCCGGCTTCAAGATGACTCTGATAGGCGATGCTTCCTAGAAGAAACCCGATCGAAAATGCGTAGATACAAAAGCTGCGGACCACTCGGATGCGGTGTGTTTCGAATTTCACCATTCTGCCGTGACGGTTTGCGTTAATAAACGTGACATCGGACCCTACGACGAACCATTGTTACGTGGTGCGCGTTTGATGGCCATAGCCGCAGGTTCGACGTCTCCTTGGTAGTGTAGCGAGCCCGTAGGCTTTTCCGTGGGATTGGCGTCGCCGATTTGTGCACTCTCAGTACTTAATTTTGGGGTGCCACTGGCTGTGCCAGTGTACATGAGCGTCGTGTATTGCCGACCCGCACTGGCGAAGCCAGTGGCACACAACCCCAATTCCAAAACCTGACAAAGCACTAGGGATCGGACGCAAAATAACTTCGCCGTAAATCCTCGCCCTCACGGGAGAGGCTTAGGGAGAGGGTCGACGAAACCGGGAAGTTATTTTAAGTGCGATCCTAATCTTCCATGGCGGACATCGATTCCCCCGATGACGGTTGCCTGCTGTCATTTTTGCGCGAGCGGACTTCTCCCTCGTGGAGCTTGAATGGCGGGATTTAGTCCGCATCGACGATTTGACTTTAAAAATCGTCGCGACTCGTCCGATATTGAGACAGGACCACTGCGCAGGGATTCGCGGCAGAAAGCTCTTATGAAGGTCAAATCGACGGATCGACAGCGGCACGTTCGCGCCATTCTATTCTTGCTCGCGACGGCCGTCTGCGTCAGCATCGCACACGCCCAAGACCGCGAACAATTTCGAGCCATTCAAGAAAAGGTCGAGCGTGTCGTAGCAGCCAATTTGCCGGCGACGGTCGTCGTTACGGATGGTCGAGGCTCCGGTTCCGGAGTCGTTGTCAGCGCCGAGGGACTCGTGCTCACGGCCGGTCACGTCATGACCACAGGTGGCAACGACTACCGAGTGACGTTTCCAGACGGTCGGCAATTGAAAGCACGTCCGCTAGGCAAGAATCTGAGTGTCGACGCTGCCATGTTGATGATCGCCGAACCGGGACCGTGGCCGTACGTCGAATTGGGGGACTGCGACGGGTTGAAACTTGCCGATTGGTGTGTCTGCCTAGGGCATCCCGGTGGATATGACTTGGGCCGCGTTCCGCCCGTGCGAGTCGGCAAGATCATCGCCATCAAACCGAACCAACTAATTACCGATTGTGCGTTGATTGGGGGTGATTCGGGAGGGCCGTTGTTCGATCTCGATGGCCGCTTGATCGGCATTCACAGCTCGATCAGCTACGACTCGATTGCAATCAATCGACACGTCAAAATCAACGCGTTTCGACAATCCTGGGATCGTATGCGGTCGGGTGCAACTTGGGGGACGCTGCCGGAACTGACCAACGACGATGACGAGGCATTGCGGGCAGTGCCGGCCTGGGTGTATCGCTGGATACCTCCGCCGAAGGCGCTGTGATCGACCGCGTCCGGGAAAACTCCGTCGCCGAAAAAAGCGGTCTGCAGGTTGGCGACAAATTTCTGGAGTTCGATGGAACCATGATCAGTTCGGCCGATCAACTCATCGAGCTGATCAAGACCAAAGATCCAGGGGACAAAGTCTTGATGGTGTTGGAACGGGACGGAAAGTCGGTGACGGTCGCCTTGAACCTGGAGCAGATCGAGCCCTAACAGCCCATTGAAAAAGTAGCCCAACGGCGCGAGCCGTCCGGTGTGAATATTCTGCCCCACAGGGTCAGCGAGTATGCCCATTGAAAAAGTATCGGAACGGCGCGAGCCGTTGAAAAAGTAGCCCAACGGCGCGAGCCGTCCGGTTGGGTTGGCATCCATGCGACGAATTACCGGGCGGTCTGCGCCGCTCCGCTTCAATAAACACTTGTTTACACATTTTTCAACAGACTGCTAACCCCAGAGTCTTCTGCAGCGGCCCGATTCCGCGATTCACCATCCACGGAAGGATTGAAATGAAACAGGCCAATGTATTGACCGCCTTGATCCTGTTTGTCGCGCTGCAAACTAGTGACTGGAACACGCCCCGGGCCCTGGCGCAGTTGAACGACGCGACGTTGGCCTTGTTTGATAAGATGATTCCGCAGCTCGACAAGGAACTACAAACCAAATTTCGCGAGGCGATCGCTGCCAACCATTCCTGGATCGAATTCAGCTCCGAGGAGTTTATTCGCTTCCGCGACAATCCCGCCAATCCGTTTGACGGCCTAAACGAGATCGATCCCAAGAATAAACCGGAGCGAATCCGGCTGGAGTTCAAGATCCCGTCGCCACGCGATCGGATTCCGATTTCCCGCGAACGTGAGCACCGGTCCACACTACAAGCGTTTGACTCGGCCGGCGCCATCGCCGGCGCCAGCACCGCCCGAATCATCTGTGATGGTAACTGGGTTGCCTTGGGAACCGCCGTCGGCGCCAACGGATTGGTGCTCACCAAGGCCAGCGAATTGGATGTTCACAAAAAGATCGTGTGCCGGTTTTCGGTGGACGGTAACGACGTCGACTACCCAGCCAAGATTTTTCGAAGCGACGATGCCAACGATTTGGCCCTGCTCAAGATTGACGGTGTCAAACTCCAACCTGTCCAGTTCGACCGGCGCCCATTCACCCCGGTCAATTCGTCGCGAGTCCGGACCAATCGGGAACGACTTTGGTGATGGGAGTCGTCAGCACGCCGGTCCGTTGTCTGACCAGCGTCAATCAAGCTTACCTGGGCGTGCGACCGGTCGATGCGGCGCAAGGCGTCGAGCTGATCGAGGTCAACGAGGGTGGCTCGGCTCAGTTTGCCGGTTTGAAGGCCGGGGACATCATTACGCGGCTGGAGAATCGGCCGGTGAAGAACGTCACGGAGCTGGTGAATTCGATTCGCTTGCAGAAACCGGGCGCCACGATAGACATTAGCTACTTACGCCAAGGCCAAGCCTATCAAACCAAGTGCAAACTCAATGCACGAAACACTACCGGCAAGCGGTTGGCCGCCAAATCGGCGACGATTGCCGGCGCAATTGTCAGCGGCCGGCGGGACGATTTCCCGCTTGTGTTTCAACATGACTCGCCGTTGCTGCCGGAACATTGCGGCGGTCCCTTGGTCGATCTGGATGGCAACGTGATCGGCATTAACATCGCCCGCGCCAGCCGCGTCTCTAGCTACGCCATCGGCTCGACACAAGTCGAAAAAATACTCGACCGCTTGCTCCGCGAAAACATCGCTTCGCGCAAATAAAGAACCGCGAATTCGAGATTCTATCTCGGTCACTAGATAGAGGTTTGATGGCTTGCTCATACATTCAACCCGAAATCGCGATACGGCCCAAGGACCAGCTTGGTAAACAAGAATATGATCGCGATGATCATGATGATCGCCACCAACAAAAAGCAGGCGACAAAACAAAGAGTCGACAGGACTTTTAATCCCGACTCGACTCGCTCCTGGTAGTCGACGCTGAGTCGTTCGAGCGATTCGGGAAGCTCGCCCGAAATCTCTCCGTTGCCCACCAGGTCCATCATGTCGGCCGGAAACCGACCGGTCCGCTTGAGTGATTCGAATATCGATTTGCCCTCGACCAAGTCGGCCAGGACTTGCGGTTCAGCCGAATCTGCCGGAGCATACCGTCCCGCGGCAAACGCCAGTTTCATGCTCTCGGTGACTTCCATCCCGGCTCCCAGCGCCGCCCCTAGCGACCAACTAAACCTGGCCAACGCCGTGTGCTTGAGGATGCCGCCAATCACCGGCAGCACAAGAAGTACTCTCGTCGGCCAGTTTCCGAAGACGCCAAACTGGTTGGCGACGTAAATGGCGGCGATCGACGATAGTCCCAGTAGAACGGCCGCGACGTATGCCGTGAAATACGTTTGGGTGCTCCAGCCGAAGCCGAACCAGTCGATCGGAGCGTTCTGAGAACCGGCCATCGCCCAACCCATGAACAGAATCAACACTCCGATAATGATGATAGCCGACGACAACTCAAACAACGGCCACGCCAACTGCGTAAGGACGCTGGAGAAAAACCGGTGCCAGTCTTCGTGGTACTTCGCCAGTTTGGCGAACGATTGTTCCAAGCGTCCGCTGGCTTCCCCGGCGCGAACCACCGAGATGGTCAACGGTGAAAAGTATCCGCCGGCCTGACTCATGGCTTCGGACAAGGTGTGTCCCTCGGCGACTCCCTGCAAAACTTGTTTTGCTCGCCGTGAATGGACGGGCATCGGCGTTTCACTTTCGCGTTGCCAGAGTGTCCGCAAGTCCAATCCGGCGCGATAACCGGTCGCCAATCGATGAAACAATCGGCTAGCTTGACGGTGGGAAATCAGATTCCATCGATTCATGACTTGATCCGCGCAGGATTACAACTTGGCAAGAAACCGTCCGGCGACGTCCATCCCAGCGGGAAATACCAATGGGCTCGCTAATTTCAAACCGGGTGAAACCTTACGGAAACCTCGGCCGGACGCCGGATTAACGATCGTGCGGGCTGATACCATTGTTTCATTCGCTTTCAGTTTGGACAAATTGATTGAAAAATGAAATCAGACGTTTAAACTGAAAGGTGCCTCGCCCCTTCCCTGTCCGGGCTTTGCAAATTGCATTTTCTTGCTGAGGTCGATGACACGCCATGAACGCACGCCGTATTTCCTATAGTTTTTTCCTGTTTCTGCTGTGTGCCGCGCCAGCCCTGGCGCAAACCTGGAGAGACGACGTTGGGTACACGCAACTGATTAATGAATTCGGCATGGTTGCCAACGGCAGCGGGGTGATCGTCTCGCAAGTCGAAGCCCCGGACGCCAACGGCAATTACGCACCCAACGTTAACGGCTCCGAGTACATCGGCAAGACGATCACATTGGGGAGCGGGCCCTCGGGAACCTCCGGGCATGCCAACACGGTCGCCAATTATTATTACGGCAATACCCTCAGTATCGCCGGGGGCGTGCCCGACATTACGGTTTACGAGGCGAACGATTGGATCGAAAATGTCTTGAACTGGACCGACGTGTCCGGCGGATTGCACGGGGGGACTCCGGATTTTCAAGGATTCATGGTCCAAAACCATAGCTGGATTGCCCGACCGGCGGATATCGATGCCGCCAACGCTACCGACATCTTGCAGCGCGTCGATTACACGGTCAATCAGTCCGACGTCGTGATGTGCGTCGGACTAAATAACGGAGCGTCAACCGTCATCCCCTACTTGTTGGTGCCAGCCTATAACGTCATTTCCGTTGGTCGGACAGACGGCGGGCACTCGACCGGTACCACAGCCATTTATGGATCCGGCCGGGTCAAGCCAGAAATCGTCTCGCCGGATACGGCGACAAGTTGGGCCACGGCGCACGTGAGTTCGGTGGCCGCGGTCTTGCGGCAACTGGCGACTGGGTCGCTTGCCAATGCCGCCCATTCGGAAGCGATGAAGGCAATACTGTTGGCCGGTGCGACCAAAGAAGAATTCCCCACGTGGGACCGAACGACGACTCGGCCGCTGGACGACCATTATGGTGCCGGCGAAGTGAACATCTACAACAGCTACCGAATTCTGGCGGGCGGCGAATTCAATGGATCGACGTCCGAGCCGACCACGAGCGTAGGCGATCATGGTTGGGACTTTGGCCAGGCAGTTGCCTCGCGACCGGTTTTCTACGATATCGATCTACGGGGCACCGGAGGCGCAAACCAATTTATCGGTGCTACTCGACTGGAATGCCGACGTCGTCGACACCGATCCCGGCCCAGCCTTCGTGCCGACAACACTTCTGGCGGATTTCGATCTGCGGCTGTTTGACTCGACCGGTTCGTTTCTGGGCAGTCTGGTCGACGCCAGCTTGAGCACTGTCGACAACCTGGAACACATCTACATGCCCGACGTCGACCCTGGTCGCTACACGTTGGAAGTCCTGCTAAAAAAACAGCCCTATTCCCAGTATCCAACGCTCAGTGTCGTCCACGACTACGCGATCGCCTGGCGATTCGATACCATCGGGCTCGGTGCCGTTCCAGAACCAGGTTGTCTTTGGATCTCTGGGATCGTCGTGGGCTTGATTTTCTCACGCCGCCGAAAACGCTGACGGATATTGGGCGTCAACATGGCGAAGGTCACCATCGCCAGTACAGCCAAGAGCAGGATGGTCTTGATCGACACTTCGTGCTTGATATGAGCTCGACGAATAGCTTCGGCGTCCGGCGGGGCATGCATCGCTCCCACGATTTTCTGAGTCGAGGGCGCCTGATAAGGATTGAAACTCATAGCCGATGTGAGAGAAAGTCGTCCGCCGGAGTCACTGAGACGACTTGGCGGCCTGGATCGCATGGCTGAGACGCGACTTGCGGCGCACGGCGGCGTTTTTGTGAATCACACGCTTGCTGCTGGCTTGATCGAGACGCTTGGCAGCGACTTTGAAAGCGGATTCGGCTTGATCGATCTGTCCGGCCTTGACCGCCGCCAAAACTCGTTTGGAGTGTGTTCGCAGTTCGGACTTGATCGAACGATTCTTGGCCCGGCGGACGATGTTTTGACGAAGCCGTTTGGCGGCACTCTTGATGTTTGGCATGCGTGATTTCTATTTCGGCAACGATGGAAGACGGTCGAAGGCATCCCTCCGATAATTCTCGTTCAAGCGAGCGAAACATTATGGCGGTTGGTCAGTCGCTTGTCCAGCCTCGCGACGGCAATGTAGTTGGCCAATTTGAGGTAGGACTGCCGTCCCAGGCCGTCATGGGTCGGTCAACGAAGCTCGACCTTCAAGCAAACTACCCCACTACCGACAAACGATTCCCAGGAATGATCGTCCTAGATCGAACTAGCGCCGTCAGCTACGGTTGTCACCCGTTCATCGTTGAAAAATCGGCAGAAAACCTTTGTCCAACTGCATCATGATCAAATCACAAGCGGTCGAATACACGTTGGAAAACGATTCGGCCCAGCTCCCGTCGGCAAGCTGTTGACGAACCAGCAGATTGCACAAACGATTCCGGTACGGCAGCCACTCGTCCGGGCCTTGGCGGTAAACGACCTGCGAATAATACAAATACGTGTAGTGCCAATGGCCGGAGTGCTCGGTCAATTGGTGAAGATTTTGCTTGCAATAATTCCACATTTGCGGCACGTGCTCGCTGTCGTAGTCTCCGGCGTTATAGAGGCGCGGCCAGGGCGGCAGCAGTGATCGGCGGACGAGACGAACCTCGGCTGGTGGAACTGTAGGAAATGCCGCCGTCGCTGTTCTTGCACTGATAAATGTAGGCGATCGCGCTGTCGATGGTTTTTTTGGGAACGATGATGCCGGCGTTGCGGCAGGCCCGCAAGGCTTGAACTTGCGTCACCGTGGTTGACCCTTCGTCAAAGTCATCTTCTTTGGCGCTGACATAGCCCCAGCCGCCGGATCGGGTTTGAGCGTTGCAGCTGAATTCGACCGCCCGCTCCAGAATCTCCGCGAGTTCCTGTCGCCGCTCCGCGTCTTCCTCTTCGCCGAAGACCTGCGACAGAAACAAGAGCGCAAAACCGTGGCCGTACGTGTAACGGCTGTCGCGTTTGGGATCGCCAATCAAACCGTTCTTGCGGCACTTGGATATCAAGTAATCGGCGGTGTGCCGAATCTGTTCGGAATAGGGCCCCTGAATCGTCGTCGATCCAGAACAGATCAGAGCGATGCCAGCCAGCGAGGTCACCGCGGTCGGATAGGCGTCGTCGGTCCAATGCCCGCTGCGCGATTGTTGCCCCACCAGGTATTCCAGTCCGCGGCGAATGGCCCGCTCCCAAGCCGGATCACGGGCCCCCTCGTTGGCGGGTTCTTGCTGGCAAAACGCTATCGAGCCAGGAACGCCTGCCGCTACGAGTGACGACAGGGCGAATTGTCGGAGAGCTTGTCGTCGATTCATCGTGCCACATCCAAAGCACAGGCCTCGCTGTTGAAAAGTCTAACAGAGTCGACTCCCAAGACCAATAGAAATAGTAGCGCGTCAACGTCCGCGGGCGAGACTTGTCATCGGGAGGTCGAGCGGGGGCGATTGACCTAAGGCAAACCGGCGACTGATTAGACTTGTTGCTTGAGAGTGCGGAAGCTGAGAAGGCCAAGAATGGCAGCGCAACACAAGAAGACGATATCCAGCGTAATATTGCTCCCCTTAAACGGAGCCACGGAATTCGCGTTCGCCAGTCCGAACAACAAGTCGGATGCAAACAGAAGCAGAACCAATATCGAAATCGCCAGCGCGGCAATACACAGTGCCTTGGGCATTCAACAACCTTTGCGAAATCAACCTGTTATATCGCCGAAACGATCGCAATCGACTCCCGTTGCGGGACGGAAATTCGAGCGAACCGCAGTCGAGGGACCGAATTGGAAACTGACTCTAGTATAGTTGCCGAAAAAGCTCTGTCACCCTAACGTGCGTCGCGTAGTGGGGGAATTCCACGTGGGACGGCCATCCCTAGCCGTCATAGGTCGGGCAGAGACTGCCCCACCTACAGCAAATGACGCCATAACGGTGCGGCAAATCTGCTTGGAAAAACCCGCGAGGGCGAGTGATTCGCGGGGTCCGAATCTGCCGGTCAAACAAGTTGGCGCGGCCCCCGCATCGGTGTCGACAATCGCCCTGCGATGCGGTGAGCACCGCCCCCGTATTTGCAGCGATCGGCGATTCGTTCAAAATGTCAGCCACGGCTACGTTCAAAGATAGGCGCCGAGTTGGAACCGAATCTCATGCCGACCATTGCCGTTTACACCGGTTCGTTCGATCCCATAACGTTGGGGCACGTGAACGTCATCCAGCGGAGCAGCCGCCTGGTCGACCGACTGATCGTCGGCGTCGGGACGAACATCGAAAAGCTGCCGATGTTCAGTCTTTCCGAACGCGTCGAGTTGGTCGAACGCGTGACGACGCAATTTGCCAACGTGGAAGTCAAGCCGTTTGACGGACTGGCCGTCGAATTCGTTCGAGACTGTGGCGCGCGCGTGATGATCCGCGGGGTACGACCATTAACGGACATCGCGGTTGAGTTCACGATGACGATGGCCAACCGCGAACTTGACCCGGAAATCGAAACCTTGTTTCTGATGGCGGACGGCGATTACGCCCACGTTTCCAGTACCCTGATCAAACAAGTTGCGCCGCTGGCGGACGACGAGAAACTGGCGCGGTTTCTCCCTCGCGAAATCATCGGCGACCTGCGAAAAAAACTGGCGAGCTGACCCACCGAGGCAGCGACGGCTCAACGGCCAGCATAGTCCGCCCAAGTCTTCGGCGTTTCGTAGATGCGGATATTGGATAACACCGCTGCCGGTGGGAATTGATCGGCGAGCCATCCCCAAATGGTGACTGCAATATTCTCAGCCGTTGGATTGAGTCGGTCGAAAGGTGGAACTTCAACGTTTAGGTACCGATGGTCGAGCCGGTCGATCACGATCGACTTGACGACGCGATCCAAGTTGGCCAGTCCGGTGGGCCGAGTCGACTCGCCCTTTGCGTCGAGCTTCCAGGTCACTTCCAAAACGTAATTGTGGCCGTGTCCGTGTGGATTGTTGCACTTGCCGTAGAACTGCCGATTGGCTTCGTCCGACAACTGGTGATTGTGCAAGCGATGGGACGCCGAGAATTCATACTGTTGGCTTAAGTGGATCATTGACGGGTCTCGCTCGTCCATCGTGAAACAAAGGAATGGTGATAGCAGCAACTGCAGCTTGGACAATCGCGTTCGAGCAGGCGTGTGGTCGCGGCTGAAGTTCCAGGCATCGCGGAGAACGGCAATCGGAATGCGACGAGCGGCGTTGGGATTCTGCTTGTTCAGCTCGATGATAAACGTTCGCAAGATTCGATCGACGTCCTTGACATTGCATAGGTAATCCGTTTCCGGCGAGATTTCCCCTCGCAATGTGCAGCGAAAAATCAAGAACGGCGCCAATCGATCACAGAGCATTGGCCAGGCCGACCACGAGTTACTGACGGCGTCCGCGTCGGATTCCTCCAAAAAGAAGCGTACTTCGCGGGTTAAATCGATCATCGGCGTGCGGCCTCAAAGCGGCCGTCGGATGTTGATGGCTTGTCCGCTGGAATGTTGAAACGAATCACCGCACAGCGACCAGGCCAAGCGGGCGACGTCGGCCGGCGCCAATCGTTGGTCGGCGGGGAACTCGGGAAACAAGCCATTGAGCATGGGCGTATCCACCGCACCGGGACGTATCGAGAATACGCGAATGCCGTGCGGCCGGCCCTCGGCGCCGAGGGCAACGGTCAGCAAATCCATCCAAGCCTTACAAGCCCCGTACACGCTCAAGCCGGGAAATGGATCAATCGCCGCCAACGAAGAAATGTTGATGATGATTCCGCCAGCCCCTTGCATCAGAAACTGGCGCCAGGCCGCTTGAGTCGCGTAGAACAAGCCGCGAATGTTGGTATCGATGGCCGATTCGAATTCGGTTGCGGGAAAGTCGACCAGGGACGCCAGGGGGGCCTCGGCCGCGCAATTGATCAGAACATCCAGGCGGGCGAATTGGCCGACGGTTTGCTTGATGAAACCCGCGGCCGCTTCAGAATCGGCGAGGTCGATCTTAAGGGTCAATAGATGTTGCGATGGAATCTTCGCCGCGGCCCGTTGCAAACGGTCCGAATTCCGACCGCAAATGCTGACCGCGTAGTCTTGAGCCGCAAAGACCTTGGCGCATTCCAGTCCAATGCCGCTCGAACCTCCTGTAATCGCGCAAACCCGTTGAATAGAGGTCGAACCCGAATTCATCTGTCGCCTGGGATCTTCGTTCGCGAGTTCAAGAAACTCTCAATCGTGAGTCTTCGCCTCCAGGAACGACCTCAAGTCTTCGTCGTTGATTTCCGGTTCTCCTTTGGCCACGTTATCCATCTTTCCTGCATCGATCCAGCCCTCCAACTGATCGACCATATCGAATAGATGATCGAAGCTGTCGACGATAAACAACAGTTCCTGATAATGATCGATCTCAAAGTATTGGTTAATGACCCACTCCATCTGGATCGGATAGCGTTGAACCTTTGGCGACTCAATGCAGTACTCGATTTCGCCGAGCGAGCTGAGTAGGCCGCTACCGTAGACCTTGAGTTCGGCGCCGTTGCGCATCAAACCGAATTCGATCGTGAACCAGAAGAACCGGGCAAGGGCGCGGATATTGCTTTTGACGATTTCGGCGCGCTCTTCGTCGTTGCAGTCCAGGCGTTGGGCCCGGAACGCGGCGTTGCGAGCGACTTCGCCAAAACGCACGAGCACATCGGCAAACCGCCGGTCGGTGTGCATCGGCACATGCCCGGCGATGTCGTGGAAGATATCCGGCTCGGGCAGATATTCAAGCTTTCGTCCGTCTCGAATGGTGATCGTGGTGGGAAAATCTCTTTGCCGGATACAGTCGAAGAAGATATAGGCGGGGATGTAACCGGAGACTGCCTTTGCCTTAAAGCCAGTCAACGGTTCCAGGAACCGGTTGACTTCGTCCAGATGCGGAATGTGGTCGGGACTGAGCATCAAGCTCTCGACCCCTTGCATAAAATTTGGGTTCGCGTACCGCTCCCATTTGGGGCGCATCTGAGCGTACAGACGCCGCCAGGTATCTTGGTTTTCTTCGCTGTACAACTCGTACGGCTGACGGATGAACCGGTCGCCTTGGCGGCGCGCTTGTTCGATAAATGGCGCGGAGTCGTGGTCAAACCAATTTCAGCAGTCGACATATCAACCATCGGCTTGAAGTATTCAGTGGGAAACCGCCGGTCGACCGGCCGTAACTGTGGCGTCGACCATCCCCTCCAATATCATCGGCCTGAACCACACCCGGGTCAAGGAACCGTCAGGCATTCGTTGAGGCCATTGACTTGTCGTGGGGTAGTTTGCTCTGGGTCGGGCTTCCTGGCCCGACCAGGGACGGCCAGGGATGGTCGTCCTACCACGAATTGCGCCAATACGTTGGCTGCCCCGGTCAAGACGTAGAGGTTCGTTTTCGGTAAAATAGCGGTAGACGTCGGACACAAACGCGATTTGAGCAAGGTGAAACCATGCCGAACTACCGCCGTATGGGCGTGCTGCCCCCCAAGCGACACATTCAATTCAAACGAGACAAGCAGGACAGCTTCCTCGGCGAGGGACTCTACTACGAGCATGTAGTGACCACGGCTGGGTTCGATCGAGCGTATACGATCGCCTATCATCTGCGTCCTCCCACCCGCGTGACGAATGTCGAATTGGTCGGCGAATATCCCTTGGAAGAGGGTGCTCGTGATGCGCTGCGGCATCATCATTTGCAAACGCAGAAACTGTCCCGAATCGGCAATCCAATCACCGGCCGGGTTCCGCTGTTGTTTAATGACGACCTGGTGAGCTATCGCTGCAAACCCGTGGCGGATCAAGACGAAATCTATCGCAACGGATCGGCCGACGAGGTGATCTTTATTAACAACGGCGGCGGGTTCCTGGAGACTCATTTTGGTCGAGTCCCCTATCGGCGAGGTGACTACGTCGTCGTCCCGCAGGCAACCAACTATCGTTTGGTTAGCGACGATGTGGAATTGGAGGATCATTTGATCCTGGAGTGCTTCGGCCCGGTGCGCATCCCGGCGCTATCAAAATCCGGACGGACAGATGTATCTGGGTGTTCCCTACTACGAACGGGATTTTCACAGTCCGAACGAAATGATCACGATCGACGATGAAACGCCGACGACGATTTTGGTCAAGGACCGGTCCCGCTTGACGCGGGTGACGATGGCACATCATCCGTTCGACATCGTCGGCTGGGACGGCTTTGTCTATCCGTACACGTTCAATGCTTGGGACTTCGAGCCGTTGACGGGCACGATCCACTTGCCCCCGCCATTCCAGCAAACGTTTGCATGCCAGGGATTTGTCATCTGCACATTTGCTCCGAGATACCTCGATCACCATCCGCAGGCCGTCAAAGTCCCGTACGTACACAGCAACGTCGAAGCCGATGAAGTTCTGTTCTACGTCGACGGCCACTTTTCTTCACGTCGAGGAGTCGACGTCGGCTCCATGACGATTCATCCGGGAGGGATACCGCACGGCCCGCATCCTGGGACGATTATGGCCAGTATGAAGGAAGCCCGCACCGAGGAGATGGCGGTGATGTTCGATACGGACCGCAAGCTGAAATTCACTCGGCAAGCGACGCAACTGGACGACCCGACTTACCCGCTTTCGTGGCTGGAAAAAGTGCCGGAGTTGGCGCGGAGCTGATCGATGGAGCTGACCCGATTGGCGATCCAACATCGTCGCCTTTCGCTCCGCGAAAGGATGTGCTTTCGCGGAACGAAAGCCGACATTGTCAACCCCAAGATTACGCGTTGACAAAGCACCAGGTCCTGATTTTGTCCCGCACGATAGACGATAGCGGGCAACTGTACGCCGGAAGACTGCATGTGGTGGATAATAATCGGAGCCGTTCTTATCGGAACGATCGTCGGCTTAATGGGATCGGGCGGTTCGGTGATGACGGTGCCGCTGTTGGTCTACGTAGTCCATCGCGATACAGCGCACGACGCCACCACGATTGCCGTCGCGGAGTCGATGGCGATTGTCGGTTGGATCGCGATCGTCTCTGTCATCCCGTACATTCGAAATTCGCAAGTCGATTGGGATCACGCTTGGCTGTTGGGGATCCCGGGAATCGTGGGGGCTGTGATCGGATCCTGGTTGGGCGTTCATTTCCTGTCGGGAACGTCGAAGCTGATTCTGTTGTCGTTGATCATGTTGGCAACGGCCTGGCAGATGCTTCGCAAGCCGCGGCTGCCCAAGGGACCCACGATTCCTCAGGGCAGGACAGGTGACTCGCAGTCGGCGTGGCCGGGCAGCCCGTTGCGTTGGTTTTCGACCGCGGCCTGGCATTACCGAAAGCTGGCCGAGCGAGAACCAATGCTCGTGGTAGGACTGCAAGGGCTGGCCATCGGGTTGATCTCGGGAACGGTTGGCGTGGGTGGCGGATTTCTCATCGTACCGACGCTGGTTCTTATTTGTGGTTTGGGGATTCGCCGAGCCGTCGGGACGGGATTGGTGGTGATCGCCATGCAGTCGCTGGTCGGCTTCGGAGGTTACCAATGGCAGCTCAGTTGGCGGCATCAAGGAATCGATTGGCATATCGTCGGCGTGTTTGGTCTGGTGGGCTCGATCGGCGGCTTGATGGGGCAAAAGATCGGGCAAAAGATCGATCAACAGACGATGCGTCGCGGCTTCGCGATCTTGCTGTTGATCCTGGGAAGCTTGATTGCGATTCGCGAAACGACTAAGCTTGCCAGTCACCGATCGGCTGCCGCACCGACTGCGGAGCGAGCGTCGGTGATGGCCGGCGCCGGACAACATTGAGGGATGGGAACCAGGGCGAAGTTGTTTCTGCGACCAAGCCGGTAGCCAGACGCAGATGTTCGGGAGACCGTCGTGACGACTACGAATTCGATTACCCTGGGAGACTTCCAGCAGTTGATTCGACGGATGTACTACGAAAAAGACGTATTGCGTGGGACTTCCGGCACGTTCCTGTGGTTGATGGAAGAGATCGGCGAGTTGGCGACGGCGCTGCGAAGCAACGACCGCGAGAACCTGGTCGAAGAGTTTGCCGACGTGTTGGCTTGGTTGGCGACCATCGCTAACGTTGCCGGCGTCGACTTAACCGAGGCAGTCGCAAAGAAATACGGAACGGGGTGTCCGGGCTGTGCCAAATACATTTGCACTTGCTCGGATTCGGAAAAGCCGTAGCGGGTTCCATCGATTGAATGCCAGCGGAGCCAACGTTGAGAGAGTCGAACGAATCCGCCGAGTTGTCCAACCTGCGAGTTGGTTTAGGGCACGACACACACCGGTTGGGACACGGCGGTCCGCTGATTTTGGGAGGTGTGCGGATCGAGTCCGACCGGCACTTGATCGGTCACAGCGACGCCGACGTGCTGTTGCATGCGATCGCCGATAGTTTGTTGGGGGCGGCAGGTTTGGGAGACATTGGCGACTGGTTTCCGGACACCGATCCGGCAAACAAGAATCGCGATTCCGCACAGATGCTGGAGGACGTTTGCCGGCGAGTCTGCGCGGCCAGTCTGGAGATCGTTAACTTGGATTGCACGCTTTTTGCCGAAGCTCCCAAGCTGGGACCGCTGAAACAAGCGATCCGACAATCGGTCGCCAGGATCACCGGGATGAATGAAAATCGCATTTCGGTAAAAGCGAAAACCGGCGAGGGCGTCGACTCAGTCGGCCATGAACTTGCCATCTCGGCTCAATGCGCGGTTTTACTGGTCCGCGTCTAGAACCGGCTGGTACAAACAAGTGTTTCGTGCAATTGTATCGTCCCCCATGATTGGAACGCATGCGAATCCTCGGCATCGATCCCGGCTTGATGACGACCGGCTACGGCGTGTTGCTGAGTGAGCCGCATCGGCTTTCGATCGTCGAAGCGGGTGTGGTCAGCGGCGGTTCGAGTCGGGATCTGGCCAAGCGATTGCAAAATCTTTTTTCCGGCATTCAAGATGTCGTTCGCACGCTCGAACCGGACGTGATGGCGATCGAAGCGTTGTACTCGCATTATGGGCGGCCAACCACGGCGATTCTCATGGGCCATGCCCGCGGCGTGCTTTGTCTGGCGGCCGGTTTGGCGGGTTTGCCGATCCATCACTATTCCGCGACGCAGATCAAACGGGTCTTGACGGGCAACGGCCGAGCTCCAAAATCCCAGATCCAACTAGCGATTGCGCGGCAATTCGGATTGGCTAAAGTCCCCGAACCGCCGGACGTCGCCGATGCGTTGTCGGTGGCGGCTTGTCATCACTACCTGATTGGAACGGTCAACCTCAAGTGATTTCCAGAATAACGGGCATCTTGCGGGAATTGGGTGAGTCGTTTGCCCTGCTCGACGTGGCGGCTCTGCAATACGAAGTCCTCATCCCCGACTTTACGCGGCGTCAAATCCAGTTGCATGTGGGTCAGGCGATCACATTGTTCACGATCGATTACATCGATGGCAACGTCGCTCGAGGAGGACGGCTTTCCCCACGACTCATCGGCTTCTTCAGCCGAGCCGAGCGCGAGTTCTTCGAGTCTTTTTGCTCGGTCGACGGCGTCGGCGTCAAAACCGCCTTGCGAGCGATGGTCCGACCCGTTCAGGACGTGGCGCGGGCGATTGAGCAGCAGGATGTCAAGAGCCTTTCGACGCTTCCCGGAATCGGAGCAGCGACGGCCGAACGAATCGTTGCCAAGCTACGGCGTAAGATGGCTAAGTTCGCATTGCTGGTGCCCCGCGGCGATGAAGGCGAATCGTCCGCGCCGATCGATGTTGTCGACGACACGTATCAAGTCCTGTTAAGCTTGGGGCACAACGAATCCGACTCGCGAAAACTCCTCGATCAGGCGTTGGCCGGCAAACGAAAGTACAAGAATGTTGAGGAACTCATTCACGCGGTGTACGAGCAAACGCAACAGCGGACCTGAGTTCTAGGCACGAGCAGCTCACTCCGGCGTTAGCGGGCGTCTCGATACTTCCGGCTGGCTTCGGCCAAGACCGCTTGCTCGTCGGTCGTCAGGCTGTCTACACCACGGTCGCTGATCTTTTGGAGGATGGCGTCGACTCGCGAATCGAATTGCGGCTCGCGAGGACCGTCCGACGCCGAGCTTTCATCGCCGCGGTAGACGCGAACTCGTCGCCGCGGACCGAGGTGGCGCGACGATTGCTGAACGAGGCGGACGATCGAATCCCAAGCTCGCTCCAACCGCCATCCACACCGCCAGTAGACGTAGCCGAAAACCAAGCCGCCCAAGTGAGCCGCGTGGGCAATTCCCGTATTCATCGGCGTCCCCGCCAACTGCATCAACAACGGATGAACGTCGAGGATGACATAGATCAACAGCAGAATCCTCATTCGCACCGGAATCAGGTACATTACGTAAATGACGTGATTCGGATAGTGGATCGTGAACAAGCAAACGACGGCCATTACCGCCCCCGAAGCGCCGATCGCCGGATTCCGACCGCCGGTCCACAATTGGATCGCGACGTACGCAACGGACGCGAACACTGCCGCCGTCAAATAGAAAATCAAAAACTCGCGCGAACCATACTGAAGTTCCAACGTCCGGCCGAACCAATAAAGGAACAGCATATTGAACAAGATATGCCAAACGCTAAACCGGTCATGACAGAATGCACAGGTGATCAGCCGCCAGATCTGTCCGTGCAGGACGCGGTCAGTATCGAGTTCCAGCCACTGCTGGACGAGCGACACATTGCCATCGTGACCGGGTATTGAACGCCGTTGGAAATCCGAGCGGTCGTACGGGCGTGTCAAAAGTATTTGCGCCAAATAGACGACGACCGTGGCGATCAACAGCTTCTTGCAGGTCGGGGCTTCGGCCATAAACGAGCCGCCGTCGCCTCCTCGAACGTCTCGATAATAGTCGCGGCTGGCGAGTCCCATCGTGATCTGAACTGGTAGGAACTGGGTTGGCACCGTGCTGCCCCGAAACAATCGTGTCGGAGATCATGACGGCATTCCGACTTGTCGTTGCACAGCAGTCGCATTGGGATGTCACCTAATACGATAAGGCACGTTGGGTCCAACGCCAACGGTTCGGTCGGGAACGTTGCGGGCTAATTTGACAAAAGACGGCTACCGCTATTGCCAAATTTTGTCGGGCAGAGACGTAACCGTTCACAAGCCGGGGTCTGGCTCATTTTCGGCCGAATTGTTGGTACTCGAATTTCGCATGCACCGCCGAAAATGTGTCTGACCCCTTAAAACATGCGCGATGCATTGGCAACCCGTGAACGCTAAGGATCGGACGCAAAATAACTTCGCCGTAAATCCTCGCCCTCACGGGAGAGGCTTTGGGAGAGGGTCGACAAAACCGGGAAGTTATTTTGCGTGCGATCCTAACGGCAGAGACTGGCAGACCGACAGCAAATCGGCCTTCTGCGGTCCGGAAAGACACGCCGGCAATGACTTCCGGTCGGCGGCACCGAGTTCTGATGACGTCAAAAAAAATCCTTCTCAGGGGAGCAGCCCTGAGAAGGACGGATTTGGGAGACGAATTGTGTTTCAACCGCCAACAGGTCACGGCGATCAACTGGCTTGGTCTAAAATACATCCAAAATGAACTGGTGCCCCCAATGGTAGCGGCGAGTCGACGGATAGTAGTTCTGCCAAGCCCGATTGTAAACAGGTGTCCGCATTTCCGTCGGATAACGGTAGTACATATTATCCGCGCTGCGGAAGTATTCGTTCCCCCAGTAATTCTGCGGATAGTAAACGTATGGATAGTGGTAGAAGCGGTTGTAGTCTTGGGCGGTGTAATCGTGTCCCCAAGATTGGCCAAAAGCCCGGTCTTGAGCCGATGCCGAGTTGAATTGGGTGGCAACCGCCACTGCCAAAACGACCCCGGCGATGATTGCAAAACGGCGAAACATGCCTAACTCCCTTCGTGGCCGAGCAAATATCTGATTCTTGTCTGATCAATCGGCACCTGTATAACACGGAATCAAGGAATTATCGATAGAATTCACCCAGCAAGCAGGCTGTCCATCGACTTAAGCTCCGAACTTTTACTGGTGGGCAAACTAGGCAGACTTTGCAGGGAACTCATATGTGCGGACCGACTGCAACGACAGCCTGGTCCACGAAATTCGTCGGCCGCTTTCAGAAGGATGTTGGTCAGTCACAAGACTCAACTGGGCATAACGCCTAGCTTGAGTTCATTCTCGTATTGATCCATCAGCGGCCAATCGATGGCGCAGGTGCCGAAATCGGCCATATGCAGGTAGTCGTTGAGTCGGGCGATGGCTGCGTCGATCAACGTGTCATTCTTGCGATAGATTGGACCATGGCTGGGAAGGAGCCATTTCGCGTCGCAAGCTCGAATCCGCTCGAGCGACCGAATGAACTCCGATAAATTGCTGCCGTGATGGGCGTCGATCGCCCCGATGCAACCGTCGCGATAGATATTGTCGCCGCAGAACAATAGGTCACCCATGCGAAACGACAGTTGGCTATTGGTGTGGCCGGGCGTCAACCAGACATCGAGTTTGAGTTGGCCGATTTCGATCGTGTCTCCCTCATCGATTAAAGTGTCCACCTCGACGGGCGGCATCTCCATATCGATCCCCTGGGCCTCGATCCAGGCGAACGTCCACAGCCGGTCACCGCTGCGCAATGGCTTGGCGGCCAAGCGATGGGCCGAGACGTTCGTCCGCAGAAGCTGTTTGGCCTTGGCCAGCCCTTGAATGTGATCGACGTCGGCGTGGGTTGCCACCAAGGTCTTGCACTGCGACAAGGGAAAGTCGAGCTCGCGGATGAGTTGAATGATTTCGTCGACGTTGTCCTCGTATCCGATATCGATCATCAGCCACTCGTTCTCATCGAAGATGAGATACACGTTGCAACCGAGAACATGTCCCAGTTGGTGGTTGATTTCGATCACGTGCGGAAAGATCGGTTTTCGCTCAAGCATAGGGCGGCTGAAAAATCGGAATTCACCGGGGATGGCGCGATCTCACCGCCGGATTCGTGAACTGCGACACGTTGCTTCCGGGCGTCGATTCTACGGATATCCCGCCACAGATTCAACCAAGCGGATGGGGTGTGGACGAAGTATAATGGCAATCTATTGACAATCTCGAAGGGTTGTGCCGTAGCGACCCGTTTGAGATCATGGCGTCGCGCGGCAGGACCCCAAAATCGGCACGACAATCGACAATCGCGTCGCGAGGAAGGAATTCCTGTTGACTCGTTTCTGGCAGTGGATGGTACAATTAGTCAATCTGCCTGGAGCGGGCCGTGATCGAGACTATTCACCTCGATCCATTGTCCTGCTTGGCCTCAATTCAGGTTTATTTCATGAAGGTTGCGGCATGAAACGATTCGTGCGCCCGTGGCGGTGGCTCTCCATCTTATTCTTGCTTTTGGTGACGGTCGCGACTCCTGCGGCTACGGCACAAGACGACCAAGTCGGCGTGGTCGCGGTTTCTGAACCAGGCATCAAGACCTCGGCGCCTCTGGGGGAGATTTTTTCGGGCAGCGGAACTCCCCAAGACGGTCGACGATTTGCGGGCCATGCAAGTGCATATCAGCCAACTGGCGCAGAAGGTCAAACAAGCGACGGTCGGTATCGAATGTCAAGGCGCTCAGGGAAGCGGTGTGATCGTCAGTCACGATGGTTTGGTGCTGACGGCGGCCCACGTGATCGGTGCGCCGGCATCGATGCGACCATCACTCTGCCGAACGGTCGGCAGGTGAAAGCAAAAACCAAAGGTCTTAACCATTTACTGGACTCCGGTTTGCTCGAAATCACCGAGCCAGGCGACTGGTCTTACTTGGATTTGGGTCAATCCAGCAGCCTCCATCGCGGACAATGGGTGATGGCGATCGGCCATCCCGGAGGTTACCAGGAACAGCGCGGAACGGTCGTGCGCATCGGACGCTTGCTTGCTGTTGCCAGTCGCGTCTTGTCCAGCGATTGCACGCTGGTGGGCGGCGATTCCGGCGGTCCGTTGGTCGACATGGATGGCGAGGTGATCGGGATTCACAGCCGGATCGGCATGGCGTTGACGCAGAATTTTCATGTGCCCGTTGATGTCTTTACCGAACAATGGGACAAACTGGAAAACGGGGAAGAAATCGGACAATCGCGCATGCAGATTTGGCTGGGTTTCACCTTGAAGGACGGCACGATGGAGGTGGTGGACGTTGCCGCAGATGGCCCGGCCCAACAGGCCGGCATGAAGATCGGCGACGTCATCATCAGCATCGACTCAAACCCCGTTGCCAATCGCGATGAACTTTGGATGCAAGTGCGAAAGCTGAGGGTTGGCCAGTCCATCAGCTTAACCGTCAAGCGCGAGTCCAAGGAAGTCGAATTGAAATTGACAGCGGAGCCCTCGCGTTGACCGAGTCGTTCGCCGGGGCGTCAAGCCGTCGGCGGTGGGTCCAATCATCATTGCCAAAAACGTGCCAGAATATCAAACACCCGCCTTTGCGTAAGTACTTTTCGTGGGAGCTAAAGAATGCGTCGATACCTATCGTTATGCGTCGCTGGCTTAGTCCTTTTGGGGCCGGCTGTCTGGGCTCAACAGACGGATCCGCTAAGCCGATCAAATCCTCAATCGCCCGACCCAAGTCGGCTTGACGATGCGACGACCGACGAAGATCAAGACGAAACGGACGACTCAGTTTTTGACACGGCATACGACCGCGAGAATCCGCACATTCTCGAAGCGGTTGAACCGGTGGCGTCTCGAGCAGAATTGGCCACCGTTTCCATCCTGTCCTCGCCCAACGCCAGACGAAACATTGCGTTGGGCACGATTGTCGATTCGACTGGCTTGGTGATCACCAAGGCCAGTGAACTGAGCGGTGACTTGTACTGCAAGCTGTCCGACGGGCGCGTCTTGTCGGCGGTCGTCTTCGGAATCCACACGCCGACAGATTTGGCGATGCTCAAAATCGATGCAGTCGGTCTGCCAACCGCTCCCTGGAGCCCGTCCGAACCGCCGCCGGTCGGCTATTGGCTGATCACTCCCCGACCCTCGAAGTCGCCGAACTTGGGCGTGGTCAGCGTTCAACCTCGCGTCATCCGCCCCCCGGCCGGAGTCATGGGCGTGTACTTGGCTAAAGCCGACAACGGGGTCCGCATCACGCGCGTCAATTCGAATTCACCAGCCGAAAAGGCTGGCGTTCAAATCAACGATGTGATCATCGCCGTCGACGGAAAACCGGAGACTCAGATGGTCGAATTGCAAATGACGATCCAACAGCATGTTGCCGGAGACGTCGTCGAAGTCACCGCGATTCGCGATGGCAAGGAAATTAAATTCACGATCAAACTCGCCGACCGGACCGACTCGGGTACCGAACGCGCCGATGCTCAGAACCAAATGGGTGGACGTCTCAGCAAGCGGCGAATGGGTTTTCCGATGGCCATTCAACACGACACGACACTGACTCCCAACGAGTGTGGCGGTCCCGTGGTCGATTTGACCGGAAACGTCGTCGGTATCAACATTGCTCGCTCCGGACGCGTCGACAGTTTGGCATTGCCGGCCGCGACCGTGCTGTCCGTCCTCGATGTCCTCAAATCCGGCCAACTGGCGCCCGCGGTGATCCACAAGTCGGAGATCGAATCGATCAACAAGCGTCTTGAAGAGATCGCCAAAGAAATGGAAGTTGCGCCAGCCAGTGCGGACAAGCTGGACACCGAACTTGGCCAGCAGACAAGTCGCGAGGATGAGCTTCAAAAGATCGTCAACGACTTGCAATCCCGATTGGACGAAGTGAAAACGCGTCGTTCAACTTTGGAAAAGGAACTTGGTCTAACCAAAACCAAAATCCGCGATCTGGAGAATGAGAAAGAGCGATTGGAACGCGATCTGCAACGTCTCCAAACCGGCACGAATTGAGTCGGTAGTTGCTTGGGATCGCACGCAAAATAACTTCCCGGTTTTGTCGACCCTCTCCTTAAGCCTCTCCCGTGAGGGCGAGGATTTACGGCGAAGTTATTTTGCGTCCGATCCTTAGTGGCTGAAATGAGCCGTTCATGGCTGGCGGTTCATTTTTGTCTTCTGGCCTCTGTCTGTAACCAACTGGGTTTTGCGCCGATTCTTCCGGAGCAGCATCGTATCGCTCCACCGATCCATCGGCGCCAGGTGCGTTTGCAAGAGCTTCCGCCCGGCGACACTGCTTCACTGCCGGCCAAATTGCACAGTTTTTTCTGTAACGGGGGACCCGTTCCAACGAATGTGTGCGTGAAGCCAAGACCGCTGTGGTCTGGCATTTCACGAACCGCACAGCGTAGCAAGCAGGAGTACGGACAATGACTCGTTACAACACGATTCTGAAACTGACGATAGTTTCGCTGATTCTGGGCCTGGCCGGCCAAGTTATGGCTCAGAATTATCGAAATCCCCAGCGAAAACGTGGTTCTAATTCGAGGCCCACAAAAATCGGGAGGAATCACAACCATCAAACCGGAAACACCCGTCGACGCGGAAGCAGCAATCGACAAGTGACACGATCATTCGTCGATAACTTTCGCGTCGACGGCAATTATCCCGGCGATTTGGTCACTCTAAGTCGGCGACCTGGTGAGGCTAACGTAATTCGCATTTCACTCAAGACACCAGGCACGACTTGGTTCAAGGGAATCGCCGTGACCGACAATCGGGATCATGTATGGACGGTTGAACGCCAAGATGGAAATTACCTGGGCCAACCCGTAATGCAGATCCCCTCCAATCGGCTGGGCGAGTCCTTTCAATTGGTTTTCTGGAAAGCAAAGGCCTTCGGCATCCACACTCAAGTGCACGCGCAGGCTTTCGCCAAGAGCGATTTCCTGGGACAACTTACAACCGTGACGTGGAATGAGGCGGGAAACGCGGCCGTCCCGGATGACCCCGCTGAGGACAATCGCCCCGTTTCCCAAATCGACAAGACGATCGTGCTCGACGGTGGTGATCTCAGCATCCGGTCAAGCCATCGCAATCCAGGTTACGTTCGCTTTGAGTATTCAAGCACGATCGACTGGTGGAACATGTTGCAGGTTCGAGACGTTCGTGGCAATCCGTTGACGATCGAAATGGAGAAAGGGAACCCCTATGGAGCAAACTTCATTGAGGTGCCGACGTCGCAACTGGATGGTATTGTGAAATTGGAATTCTGGCGGGCAAAGACCTTTGGCGTCCACACGCAAATGGGAACGTACGAGGTCGACCGGCGAGCACTGGATGGCCGTGTCGTCCGTGTCAACTGGAACGCTAAATAGCGTTGACTTCGATTCATGGACAAGCCTGGGAAACCGAGCGATCGGTTTTCTGGGCTTTTTTGCTGCGCAATACACCAGTTCCACAAGCGTGCCACCGGGCTGAACAACGATTCTAGGACGACGACTCGCCGCGTGGAGAAGTTTCGCCAAGGTGAGCATCCCGGCTGTGCAAGCGACGGCAAATGTCGCTGTCATAAGATCAAATTCACGCACGCCCAAGACTGGTCCTCCGACGACATCGCCACAACAGGGTGTCAGTGTGTTACTCTCTAAACTGTGTTGGCTTTTGTGGGCAGAACGACTTCCCGGGACGATCCGAACAGTCCAAGTCTGCCGCGGATCGCGACGCTGGCAATCGGGCCGGCACCGTGGCCGGCCCCACCTGCCCCCACCGACACCCGGCGGTACGATGGTGAACCAGTATTTCGAAGATCCGGAAAACGGGCCGTCCAATTCTTTGGAGAAGTCCCGGGCTACCGTCGAAAGCGATTTTTCCCAGGATTGCCGAACAGATGCCTTTGACTTGGCAACACAGATTGCTCCGAGCTTTCCCGGAGTATTTCACACGGAGGCTGTCGCGCCGCCATCACCACGAGCACGACCGCCCGGCGATGTCCCGGACGACGGCGATTTCGAGGTGCTTCGCGAACTCGGTCGTGGTGCAAGTGGCGTAGTGTATTTGGCTCGGCAACTCTCGCTGGGTCGCAACGTCGCCTTGAAGGTAACGCACAATATCGGTGCCGAAGCGCAGTACGATGGCGACGCTGGAACATCGCCACATTGTGCAAGTCTTTTCCGAGACGGTCAGCCAGGACGACAAGCTGCGATTGATCTGTATGCAATACGTGCCGGGAATCACGCTGGCGACATTGATGCACCGGCTGCGAATTCACTCAATTCGGCCATGTGGCTCGGAAGAGATTCGCCTGCAAGACATCGTCGTTGATGAATTCGACGCTTCCAAACTTGCCGGTGCAGAATCGGTTCCAGGCAAGAATCTGTTGAATCACCCTCGGTTCGTGCAGGCGGTCTGCCAATTGATGGCCCACGTTGCCGATGCGCTGGCGCATGCACACCTGCAGGGTGTATTCCACCGCGATATCAAGCCGGCCAATATTCTCATCGACCGCGGAGGAGAGCCATTGTTGGCAGATTTTAGCCTTTCACTGCAGACGACAGCCGCACATGTTGCCGGCGACGACGTTTTTGGCGGCACGTTGGCCTACATGTCCCCGGAGCACCTCGAGGCCTTCGCTCAAGAAGACTCGCAACGACGCGATGCCGTAAACCAGCAATCCGACATTTATTCTCTGGGGCTTGTTCTGTACGAACTGTTGACGCTGGAGTCGCCGGTTGTGCCCCAATCGGCAGGCTCAACACCGGAGCAGTTTGCGCCGAGTTGGCGAATGAGCGGCGACGGCATCGGTCGCGAATTGGGCACGAAGCCACCGAAATGTCCGCGGCGCTCAATTGGACATTGGACCATTGTCTCTCCCCTGATCCAGCGAACCGGTTTTGCGATGCCCGTGAGTTGGCCGAGGCGCTTCGCGGCTGCGAACTTCTATCGAAGGCGATCGATGGCTTGCCGACGAACCGGTTCACGCGTTGGCTCCGATCCGCACCGCTGTCCGCTCCCTGTCTGCTGTGTGCGACGGCAAATCTCGTTGCGATCTTTGTCGGCATTGCTTATGGATTTTCGACGCCGCGACTGACTTGGAGCAATGCGTCCGCGGGATGGCTGCTTGCCTGGTGCGGGTTGCACGTGTTGGCAGGCCTGATTCTCGTCGCTGGTTTCGCGGTGTGGCGACTCCAAAAAATTCTGCCGATCTTGTTCGGCGCCGTGTTGGAGTCGTCGGATGCATCCGCGCACGTGCGGACGCGGTTCGATTTCCTTTGATGATCATGCTGGTTGATCTGGTGGTCTGGCTGCCCAATTATGTCGTCGGCCCATTATTTATCCGGACGAATTCTCGTGCACCCGCGGCGCTGATCGACTTTTTCGGCATGTACACGGTGATCATGCTGATTGCTGTCAGCAGCACGTATTTCTTTTCCGAATACACGGCGCTGCGGACGTACTATCCGTATCTTTGGACGGACACCCGGCAGATGCGCCGCATAGCGACGGGCGAACTAGGGGGAGTCCAACGACGAATTTGGCCATTTCAACTGCTGGCCGCCATCGTCCCGATATCCGCGGCGGTCGCCATCGTCATGTTGGGCCCGGAGGATTTCGCGAAAAGTGGCTACTTTACGTTTCGCGCGTTGGCGATCACGCTGATCGTCGTTGGCTTTGTCGGCTTGCTGGCGACCGGCTTGGTTCGGGCTTCGGTCGAAAGAACGGTGCGGCTTTTCACGAGCAAAACTGCCTAGATATTTCCGAGGGCGGCCGGCCGTTGCCATTGCAAGGTCAACGACCACTCGCCCGACGTCGTTCGTCGAGCACAGGCCGGCAGTATTGCATCAATCCCAGATCGATGAGTTCTGCTTCGAGGCAATCGAGCGTGGGATGTTCAAGCGAAGGCAAGATTTCATCTACAAGCAAGTTGGCAAACCGATCACGGGCACGGTGGAGCAGAACTCGTGTATTTGCCGCCGAGACAGTTTTTTTCAACGATTGTGTGAGAATGGCGGCCAACTCCACCGATCCGGCTTGAGCATGATCGACGCGACATCGCAGCACGGAGTAAAACGGTTTGCCGGTTTCGTTCTCCATCGTTTGGAGGCGTGCCCAGGTCCTGCCCAACAGACTTTCGCGCCAGACGGTGGTGAATTGCACGTCCAGTTGTGCGCTTTGGTGGGGCGCTGATGACATCGAGCGGACTCTCGACGTTGGGCGGTTGAAGTCGACGATACTGTTCGCGGCGGAAATCAGCGACGAGGCGAAACAAAATTGTCTTTAGAAAATTTCGGAACTTACCGCGCTCGGGGTCGGCCCGCTGGTAATCGCCTCGGACGAATGCCAGAGCAAACTCTTGAAACACGTCGTCCGCCGCGGTCTCGTCGCGTAGCGCCGCCAAGAGATAGCGCCGAATCGCAAAACCATATCGATCCAACAGGTTTTGCTGTGCCGCTTGGCATTCTTGGGAACGATCGCCGTGCGCACGGCGCACCACTGACCACACGGTATCTATTTGGCTGAGGCGATCGTATTCCGACATCGCAGACACATCCCGAACAATCGGCGGCTTTCCGTGGATCTCCATTTCGGTATCGAATTCGGCGATACAAATCCAGGATAACACGTTTCGCACCGCCGCGGTGTCGTGGCGACGTTTTGCGGTTGTGGGCCAGTTCGAGGTAGGAACGTGCCAAAATGAACCGCCAAATTCACGGCATCAGTAACGCATGCCGGTGAATTGCTGTTAGCGCGGTTCAACTCTTGCGCCAAAACACTTCGCCGCGACAACCCATCGTCGATCGAGGCGCCGGATTCATTGCACACGGTAAACGCTCCCGAACGCGATAACTCGTCGAGTTTGTCGATCAACGCTTGACGATCGTGGGTCCCGTCGGCCAACGCCAGCACTAATCGCTCGAACGCTTCCGGATGGGTCGAACGATGCCAGCGATTGGTAATCGCCTCCTCACCGCGAATCACCAGCAAGCGGGCCAGAGGACTTGTCATCGGTTTTTCGCTAACCGGTCCGAAGCGAGGCGGACAGACGCGCAAATCCAACAGCGTGCGTTGATAGCTTTGCCAAATCGCGTTGTGCCAATCGACGTCGCGGATCGGGTTGCCCAACAGTCCGGCGACGTCCGTCCGCAACGGTTCGGAATCGATCGCCGCGGGATAGGTCCGTTCCAACACGGAAAGGACCGCCTTGATCAAAGGTTGGCACGTGGACAAAACTGTCTTGCCGGTCGCGTCTCCGGTCACTCGGAACTGGACTTCCTCCTGCGACGTGACGTCAGTCAAAGGGCCGATCGGTTCGGCCAGCGCCGAAATCGCACACGCGCCGATCCGTTGTGGCGCGCCTTCCCAATCGAGTTTGGCGTCGGCGTGGCACAACAGTGAATGCCGAAAGACACCGCCAAGTAAGAAATCCAGATACTGCTCGTGTCGCACCGCGTCATCCGCGAGTTGATCCAGCATTTGTCGCGCTTCATCGCCGATCGCAAACCGAATTGGACTCGGTTTCGCTTCACCAAGATATTGCAGTCCGTGATCCGCGGCGTATTCGGCGAATTCGTGAAAGTAAACCGGACGATTGTCCGCTTCCAAGTGTTCGTGAAACAAGTAAGTATCCGATGCCTGCGATATCAGCTCTTGCTCGAATTTGAGCAGCGTTGAATAGACCGAGTCTTTCTCGGCGGATTGTGCGGCAAATTGAAGGAAAGCTCGAGCTTGCCGGACTTGTTCGGTGGCGTCTGTGAATTGCCGCGCATGGAATCGCATCAAATCGCACACCATGCCACGCATATGCCAGCCGGGATAGGTGTTAAAGCTAATATACGCAACCCCCTGCGAATCGAGGAGATCGCGACAGACGTCGAGGATTTTCTCGCGTACCGAATCAGGAACCCAAGAGTAGACTCCATGACAGATAATGTAATCAAACGTTCCCAGAGACTCATCGATGTCGGTGATGCTCAAATGACGCAAATCCAGATTCGTCAGGCCCAGTTCAGCAACCAGCGTTTTTCCATCGTCGATCTGCCGCTGCGACAGATCAATGCCGACGAACGTCGCATGGGGCGACTCCTGAGCCATCGGGGCAAGGTTTCCACCGGCGCCGCACCCCAATTCCAAAACACGACAACGTTCAACCGACGGGGGACTCAATCCCGCCAACGTTGCAACCGCCGCCAATCGGCTCGGATGGGTGTGACCATAAGGCAGTGCCGAATAGGGCATCTCGTCGTATGTCGCCGCCGTTTTGCTTGTCATGCTCCCCCCCAATGCGTCCATCACACGCTAATTCAAATAAACTGGCCAGGAGTCATAGTGCGAATCAGTCTCAACGTCATGGTCGGCAATTGACGCCTGATCGCATCGCGCCGGTCATTGTCAGAGATGCCGTGTGTCGCCTCGCTCGGCAAGTTTTTTCACCGCGTCGCGGATTTTTTCTTCGTCTTCTCGCCGCGCAACGAGGGTCGCGTCCGACGTGTGAATGACAATGCAGTCTTCTAACCCCACGGTGACGACCAAGTGATCCGGAGAACTGCGGACGATGCAGCCGGTGGAATCGATCCCTAAATGGTTTCCCTGCACGGTATTGCCGTCTGCATCCGAACCGATGAGCCTTGGTAGAGAGGACCAATTACCGACGTCGTCCCAGTCGAACGGGGCCTCGACGACGCAAACGTTTTTATGGCGTTCCAAGACAGCGTAGTCGATCGACTTGCCGTTAATCGATGCAAATTCGGCATCGAATACGCTTTGAAACTCGGGCGTGTCGAACGCCGCAGCGATGTTTCGCAAATGGGAAAAAATCTCCGGTTCGAACTCGGCCAACGCATTCAAAATGGTGTCGACGCGCCACAAAAAGATCCCGGCATTCCAATAAAAGTTGCCAGAGCGAACGAACTCTTCCGCCAACGTTCGACTCGGTTTTTCGCGGAATCGTTTAACGTGGTATGCGGCAGGCTGCTGCAAATCCAAGGCTGAGTCGTCGCGTTCGATATACCCAAATACTTCGGCAGGATACGTCGGCCGAATTCCAAACGTGACGATCCGCGAAGGGTCGTCGTCGATTAATGCTTCGCCGCGCCGCATGGCCGAATGAAACAAATCGCGGGATTGAATGACGTGGTCGGCGGGCAGCACCAACATCGTGGCGTCTCGGTTCCTGCGGGATACCCACAGCGCCGCAAGTCCGACGCAAGGCGCCGTGTTGCGCTTGCATGGCTCACCCAAAATCGCAGCGCGGGGCATTTCCGGCAGTTGCCGACAAACCGCATCGACCAGGACTCGATTGGTGATGATCAATCGTTGGTCGCGGTCGCATAGTCCGTCGAGCCGGTCCATCGTGGCTTGGATCATCGTGCGCGGCCCGGCGAGGGCCAACAATTGCTTGGGCGCAGCGACTCGCGAGACCGGCCAAAATCGCGTCCCGGCGCCCCCCGCCATCATCAAAGCGTAAAGCATCTGCGTGCGTCGGTTTGAAGTCATGGATCCATCAAATGCGTTCACATCGATTCGGTGCTGCCCACGACACAGCTTTAACCTAATGCCTTAAAAACAGGGGCCGATCGATCGTTGAAAGGTGAGCAACTTTGCCGCGAAGTTCGTGGTCGTCGATCGCGAATTTTGGACAGATTTCGATCTCGACATCGTCGCCGACCGAAATTCCGCATTGTCGGAGCCAATGTTTTTGACGGCGCACCATCGCCGCCCGAGCCGTTGCCGCGGTATCGACCGCCGCGCCCGCGCCATTTTTCACCGGCGAAAAACCCTCGGCCGGATCAATCTCCAACACAATGGCCTTGTTGGCCAGGGGAAGCAAATCAAAAATGAACCGTTCGAACTTGACCGCGTTGGGTTCGCTGGGATGTACGACGTTTCCCCGCGCGTCGATATGTGCGACTCGTTTGTGTGCCAAATGGAAGGGCAGGGCAGATGCTTGATCGATGCACCGTGCCAAGAATGCCACATCGAACACATGGACAGCAATGCTGCCTGCCCATAATCTTGGCGAACCGTCGGAGTTGACCTGCCTCGCAATCGCTTCCGGCAAATCACTGTATTCGATGATTCGCAGTTTGCCGTCGACCGAAACGACATTTCCCACTTTCTGTAGCGGGTCAGTTTTCCGGATGACTTGGGTCGTCATCTCGGATTCGCTGAGAATGTGAGCTCCGATCGTCAATGGATCACAAACCTGCAGCAACGGGTTGTCGACTTGTCCGTAAAACAAATACTTAATGCCGGCCTGCCCAAGTCGACTGAGCAAGCCATGTTGGGCCATCGCAGGCAACATGCCCCCATGTCCGTCAGGGCTGAGGGAAAGTTCATGTTTGGACTTCATCAATAGCTGGCCGGACCGGCGGTCAACCGCGGGCATCGAACCTTGACAAAAAACCGTGAGGTCGTCGCCAGCGAAACCCATGTTGTCATTGGCCGCAAAATACTCCAATGTCTGGCGATGCGTCGAAGCGCTGGTCATGACCAACACAGGGATGCCTCGATCACACCGCCTACTGTCGCGTGAATCTGGTCCAAAATGACCTGAAAAAGGGATCGATTGGAAACCGGTCCGATGGGAAACATTCCCTTGGGGTAGGAGAAGCCGAGCCGACTGCCTTGGCCGCCAGCAACTAAGACGAAAGCGACCTCGCCATCGGCGAGTGCCTGCAAGCCCAGCTCGATTGCGGCGGTTTGACTCTTCCCCGGTTCCGCCAGTTCCGCCAATGTGGGCGGAGGATCCGCACGCCTCCCCAATTCCGCCCAGTGCGATTGATCCGTGCCGTCTGACAAAAGACGCTGAATGAGTTCAAAGTCGACGCTTTCAATTTGGCGGCACAACTCTTGCCGTTGCGCAAGGTTCAATTCGCTCCAAAAATCGAGCAAATGGGGCTGCCCAACCGCATGCAGTTGAGCCAAACGTTGCGCGTGATCCGGCGTCATCTTGGGTGGGCTAAATTCAGGTCTATTTCCCGTACCTTCTTATAACGTGACTCACCGAGCCTGCACAGTTGCATTGACTTGGCAGCCCGTTGAAAAACGACTCTCCTAGAAACTGCCAAGCTTTTCGTCGCAGAAACGTGCCCATAAATGCACTTAAATCCGGCAAAGCCAACTCAATCATCCCATCTTCGGCATGCTCCTTGAATTACTCAAACTGTGATCTATGCTGTTAAGCTGGGGGAGTTTTATCGTCGCACTAGACACTTGTCGTGAAGTTTTTAACTGGGAGCATGGGAATGCGAGTTGGCGTAAACGTTGTATGGATGCGGGCGAGCGCTTTGGCGTGCCTGCTGAGCCGTTGCCACTTTTGACTTATCCTTTGCCGATTATGGACGCGGTTCATGGGGCGGCAGCGGAGGAAGTAGTGGTGGTAGTTGGGGTGGCCGCAGCTTTGGATCGAGCGGTGGCTCAAGTGGCGTCGGTCCGATTCGGCGGTTGTTTTCACGAGTTGGCTCGTACGGCAGCAGCGGAGGCAGTAGTGGAGGCAGCAGCGGCGGTTCCAGCGGCGGATGTTGGGGCGGTCGCTATTACGGCAGCCGTGGTGGCAGTTCCGGCGGCTATGTTGCCAGATCATGGGGCTCGTCCGGTGGCGGTTCGAGCGGTGGTTACTCCGCATACGGTTCGAGCGGTGGCAGCAGTGGTGGTTACGTAAGCACAGTCTACTCGACGGCGCCTTCCTACAACGATTCGTGCAATTGCTGTCCAACGTACGCCCCCGTGATCGAGGGGGGTTATTATGCACCCTCGGCGGCGCCTACTGAAATGCAGGGCGAGCCGCAGACTCCGGGTCCAAAAACGGATTCACAAAAGCCGCCGGCGCCAGATTCGGTCGAGCCCAAGACCAATGACGGCAGCACCGATACAAGCCTCCAACCGGCATCCGGCGACGCGATCTTGCGTGTCCATTTGCCTGAAGACAGCATCGTCTATGTCAACGGAAAGCGTACCCAAACGAAGGGCACTTTACGCAACTACGTATCGCGTCAATTGTCGAACGGACGGCTTTATCCGTATGAGGTGAAGGCGGTGGTTGTGCGGAACGGTCAGACGCTGGCCCAAACCAAATTGGTTGACTTGACCGCCGGCGAGGAACGCTCGATCGACTTCGATTTCGCGGCTGACGCACCGGTGTTGACGTCGTTGTCGCTGTCCGTGCCCGCTGACGCAACGGTCAAGCTGGGAGGTACGGAGACCACCACGGTTGGAGCGTTTCGTTACTACTCAACCAAGAGTTTGAGTGGCGGTGAAGTTTGGCGCAACTACAAGATCGAGGTTTCAGTTAACCGCGATGGTCGGCAGTTGACTCGGACGAAGGTCGTTGACTTGAAAGCTGGCGAGTCGTTGGACTTGAGTTTTGATTTTGACAAGATGTCGGTGGCGGCCAACTAGTCACCGCTGCCAATCCTTGTGAATAATGGATCCGACCCTCGGCGGGCGAAAGTTTGCCGAGGGTTGTTTTTTGAGTGCTCCGAACCGACTTGCTATTGGCCAACGCCTTCGGGTCGGCTACGCTACCGAAGTGACGGCGAATGGTCGATGGAGCCTCATGCCCATTCGCTCGAGTTCGTCATGAATGCACGTATGCTTCGGTGCCAATGTCTTCCACCACGACGAATCCGAAGCCTGGGGTCCGAAGCCCTTGGCCGGCGTCTGCGCGTTGCGCGGTTTCGGCCCTGATCTTTTTTCATTTGTTCGCCGTGGTGTATACGCCTCTGACGCTGGACCGCGGCTTTGATTCTTTGTTAGGTCGCCTGCACGTATTGCGCGACTACGCAGCGATGTTGTATTTGGATAACGGCTATCGGTTTTTCGCACCCGATCCCGGGCCGACGCACACTTTGCGGATCGAGTTGGGGGAGCGTGAATTGAAACGGTCGATCCGTCTGCCGGACCAAGAGACCACTTGGCCGCGGCTGTTGTATCATCGTTGGTTCATGCTCGGCGAGACGATTGCCAATTCGGCCGATGTGGCGGTGGTCGGTGCGACTCAGTTTCACGACGTTCAAAACCAGTTGTCCTCGGAAATCAACAGTCTCATGGAAGCCGGTCATCCGAGCGCGGCGCAACAATTAAAGGCGGCGTTGGACGATAACCAGCGGCAGTTTGACTTTCAACGGTCGAAGTCTGCGCATTCTGCTGACGGGACTCAAATCCAATTTGCAGCATCGGTTTCAAACCGAGTCGCTGCGGATATTCTCGCGTCGGCAACTCATCCCCACGCCGCTGGATGTGCGGCGCGGCCGGGGGCTGGACCGCCCCGATTTGGTGTTGGAATTGGAATTGACTGACGTCGAGTCATTGTTGCGCGATACGCCGCCGGAAGAAGTCGCCGCGCCCCAGGAGCCGTTGAAGTGATCGGCCGAGTGGTTTCGTGGTGTCGCGAAAGCTGGCAGGTTGGGACTTCGTGGTGGAACGAATTCTGGTTTACGCCGGCGTCGCCTTCGCTCTTGGGAATCTTGCGAATCGCTGTCGGCTCGATGCTGGTGTATACCCACGCGGTTTGGTCGTTGGAGTTATCGACCTTTTTTTCGAATGCGGGGGTGTTGTCGCGATCGTATTCCCAGCATCTGTATCAAGGCTCGTGGGTGATGTGGACGCATTTCGACTGGCTGCCGACGACCACCGCAATGTGGATTGCTCACGGGGTCGCGCTGCTGGTGATGTTGATGTTCACGATCGGACTCTTTTCGCGGCTGACTTCGGTGTTGAGTTTTTTGCTGGCCGTTTCCTATGCACACCGAGCCACCGGCGCGTTGTTTGGTTTGGATCAGATCAATTGCTTTTTGACGTTGTACCTGGCGATCGCTCCCAGCGGCGCGGCATGGTCGTTGGATAGTTGGATGCGTCGACGGGTTTCGTGGACGCCGACCGTGTCGGCCAATTTGGGATTGCGCCTCATCGAAGTGCATATGTGCGTGGTTTATCTTTTTGCCGGGCTGTCGAAACTTAGAGGGGACACCTGGTGGAACGGTGAGGCGATGTGGGGCGCCCTGGCGAGTCTCGACTATCAGACTCTCGATTTCACATGGTTGGCCAATCAAATGTGGCTGGTGAACCT
Organism: uncultured Planctomycetaceae bacterium; assembly: GCA_963803365.1. Classification (GTDB taxonomy): domain Bacteria; phylum Planctomycetota; class Planctomycetia; order Pirellulales; family Pirellulaceae; genus JANMEB01. The sequence continues at coordinate 441,017 of CAWDMH010000008.1, read as the reverse complement.
GATCACGTTGGTGTCGTTGGCGTGGGAAGTCAGTTTCCCATTCTTGATTTGGTGCCCGCGGCTACGGCCGATTTATTTGTCGTTGGCGGTGATCGTTCACGGCGGGATTGGCTTGGCCATGGGCATGATTACGTTCGGGCTGATCATGATCTTTGGCAACATGGCATTCTTGCCTCCGGACCTAGGTGAATCCGTTTGGCGGAAATGGCGCAGCGGGGCAGGGGACCTGGCAATCTCTTGAGGCCGGATCATGCGTTATCTGCGAATCAAGCTGGCCTACGACGGCAGCGATTTTGTAGGATGGCAAGTCCAACCGAAGCAGCGCACCGTGCAAGACGCCGTGCAGCGGGCTTGGCGTCGGGTCGCCGATCACGTGGACTGCTGGATTGCTGAGCGGGCGAACCGACAGCGGCGTACACGCGCTGGGCCAGGTGTGCAGTGTGGCCACGCAGGCGGAGTTCACGTGTGAGGTCATTCTGCGAGCGATGAATGCGGTTTTGCCGTCGGACGTGCGCGTACTCGAAGTGGCCCCGGCGCCCGTGGGCTTTCACGCCGTACGTGACGCGATTGCCAAGACTTATCGCTACAAGATTCAGACGGGCCAGCTGGCCGATTTGTTCTTGCGAAAATACGCCTGGCATGTTCGCGGCCGGCTCGATCTGGATTCGATGAAGTCGGCCGCGGAACGACTGGTGGGCGTCCACGATTTTGCCAGTTTCCAATCGGCGGGCTCGACGCGTCTGACGACGGTGCGCTGCGTTCAACGTCTGTTGATTCACGAGTGGATGACCAACGATTTTCCGGGGATTGAGATTGAAATCACCGCGAATGGCTTTTTGTACAACATGGTTCGCTCGATCGTCGGCACGCTGATAATCGTGGGTCACGGGAAGCAGAGGCCCGACTGGATCGATCAAGTCTTGACAGCATCGGATCGTCGCCGAGCAGGACCGACAGCGCCGGCCCACGGATTGTACTTGGCGCATGTCGAGTACGGTTTTTAGAGGGCGAACTCAGACCAACGCCGCAGCAGGACAGGCGATGCGGTGCGCGGGCAACCGCTCCGCTCCGCTTTATCAATCGAGTGCATTGGACTAAACTGAAACTCGGGCGGTGTTGGCCAGCGCGCGTCAGGTTGGATGCGACATGCAGAACGAATCGGCTCCTGCGATCGTCGGATTCGTTCGGTTCGATCCTCGGGCCGGCAGCGCTTCGACGATTCGCTTAACGGGACAGGTCCCACGCGATTTGGGATTCGGATTCTTCACTATTGTTTGGGACAGCCGGTGGGATCAAGCCGTGATTTCTTGGGGCCTTATCAGTTGTTGAGGATGATTCGCTCTGGGCAGACGTGCGTGGTTTGGGAAGCGAAGGGAACTCACGATAACGAACGCGTCGCGATCAAGGCGCTATTGGAGCGGCGCAAAAACAACCGGATGGAGATCGCGCATCTCAAGCACGAGGCTGCGGTCGGCAAGTCGTTCGACCATCCTTGCGTAATCAAGATATTTGAATATGTCGACCAGTACACGCTGCCGTTCATCGTCATGCAGTTATTCAATGCGAGAAACCTCAAGCAGGAAATGCGCGAGCGACCGGAGCATCTCGCGTACAATGTCAAGGAGATTCTGCAGAGCTGCGCCGAGGGTTTGCAGCACATCCACCAGTGCGGTTGGATTCACTGCGACATCAAACCTGACAATTTTCTGGTTGACGAACAAGCAAACGTCAAGCTGATCGACTTCTCGATCGCCAAGGAAATCAAAAAGCAGGCGAGTCTGTTGCCGCGGCTAACGGCCCGGTCACGCGCCGTCCAGGGCACGCGCAGCTACATGTCGCCGGAGCAAATCCGCGGTCGCCGTCTCGATCCACGCTCCGATATCTATAGCTTTGGCTGTGTTTGCTTCGAGTTGCTCGCCGGGCGGCCCCCGTTTACCGGAATCAACCCGGATGACGTACTAAACAAACACTTGCGCGCTGCTCTGCCTTCGCTGCCAGCTTACAATAACAAAGTAACCAATGAATTCACTGCGTTGACGGTGCGCTGTTTGAGCAAAAAACCGGACGACCGGCCACAGTCCATGCGCGAATTCCTCGACGCATACCAATCCTTGCAGGTCTACCGTGCTGGCATGCGGCCGCCGGCGCCGACGTAGCACTCAGGGAATTCCGTCGACCTTGGATCCTCGCGCGGATGAGACAAATAATGAGGCCCCCCGGCCATCATCCTGCACGCGACATGCACCACGAGTGTTTGCACCATGGATTACTTAGCGTTCGAACAACCGATTGCCGATCTTGAGGCCGACATCAGGAAGGCCGAGGCCCAAGCGGACCACACGCACCAGTCTGCAGAAGGTTTGCGCGATTTGCGTCGTCGGCTCGCCAACCTGACGCGCGAGATTTATCAATCCTTAACACCCTGGCAAATTGTTCAGGTCGCTCGGCACAAGGATCGGCCACATACGATCGACTATGCGTCGTTGATCTTTGACGAGTTTGTCGAGTTGCACGGAGACAAACATTACGGCGACGACCGCGCGATTCGCGTCGGTTTTGCAAAACTCGGCGACGACAAGGTGTTGTTGGTTGGACATCAGAAAGGACGCAACTTCAAGGAGCGGACCGAGAATTTTTTCGGCTGCGCCCACCCGGAAGGCTACCGCAAGGCGATCGCCAAGATGCGAATGGCGGCCAAATTCCGTTTGCCGGTTGTCTGCTTCATCGACACACCCGGCGCGTATCCCGGAATCGGCGCTGAAGAGCGCGGTCAGGCTCAGGTCATTGCGGAAAATATGTTCGAAATGTCCCGCCTGCCAACTCCCATCATTTGCGTCGTGATCGGCGAAGGCGGCAGCGGCGGTGCACTCGGTATCGGCGTCGGTGACCGCGTCGCCGTGCTCCAATTCACCTATTACTCAGTCATCAGTCCGGAAGGCTGCGCCGGCATTCTCTGGAAAAGCGCTGAGTACGCCGAACGAGCCGCTTCGGCGCTCAAATTCACGTCCAAATACCTTAAGGAACTAAACGTCGTGGACGACGTCATCGAAGAACCTCTGGGGGGCGCCACCGCGATCATCACGTCATGGCGGCACGGTTGAAACTCTATCTACAACGAACACTTCGGGAACTTAAGAATCAACCCATCGACTCGCTACTGGATCGGCGTTATGCCAAGTTCCGACGGATGGGAGTCTTGATTGAACAACCGTTGGCCGAACCGGAACGTGCCCTAGACACTTCAGCGGCAACGCCTGAGGCGGCGCCGGCGAACGACAAGAACGCCGCGCAACAAGCCGCTGATCAGCACCACGCCAAAGCGGCTGATTGACCGGTCGATGCTCTCTGAGTTTGGCAGTTTACGACGAACAGAAACTCGCTGAATTCGCCGCACGTCATCAACCAATTCGGTCGCCGAAGAAACGGCTTCCATATTTGGCTTCTGGCATTCGATCGACCGGTGAATCGAGCCCAAGGTCGACCACTCAAATCGACGCTGGATTGGACCTCGGACAAACAGGTTTCCGGCATCTCTCCAACGTCCGATAATGTTTCTTATGTTCGGTTGGACGATCAGCTTTTCCGCAGATTTCTAGGGTTCTCGTGACCGCGGTCGCCTTGGCGTCGTCTCGACTTGGCGTTAGATGCGGGGGCTTTTCATTGCCGATTGTTCGTCGGCGGCAAGCCGCTGTTGTTGCCCTGAACGGGCTGTGACCAGCCAATGTTGTTTGTGTTGGAACTGGATTGTCCGAGGCTTTGGATGGTCCCCTGAATCTGTTGTCCCACGATTTTCTGCGTCGTTTGCACCACCTGTCCAAAGTACTCGTTGGCTTTCTGACCAATGTACTGTTGAGCCGCTTGCTGGAGATCGCCCGCCAAGTTGTTTGGAGCGGCGACTGGACTGGCTGTGCCCGCTTCCATTGAAGGTCCAGCGGAATGGTTCAAGCCAGTTGGATCGGCCGAGGTCGTAGCCGAACCGGCTTGTGCCATCGCGTCATCAAACCTCTTCAAGTACGGTTCGAGAACGGGGTGTATTTCCTTGGGAACGATTCCCCGGAATTCGTTGATTGTGCGGGCGATAAACGATCCTGACCACGACTGACAAATCTGTTGGCGGCTCCTGGCCGAGCAGCGTAACGGCGAATATCGTGACCACGATGCACAGCAACGCACCCTTGATCGCTCCCAGCAATGCGCCGGCTTGTCGGTCGAAGTCCCGTAAGTGAAACCGTTCGATATACGACCGGACAAAGCCAAACGCAATCCAGATTCCCAGCGAGCAAGCCGCATAGATCGCGAACATCGCGATGAATCCATTCAAAGGCGGATCGACCGAAATCATGGCCGCCACCGGCGCTCTAAACTGGAGTGCCACGATGTAGCTGACAAAGATCGCCGACAACGAAGCAACCTGCCAGGCCAAGCCCTTCCAGGCGCCGAACAGAATCGCCGCCGCCATCACGCCGATCATCACATAATCATACGTCTGCATATCGAATTCCCGGTAAGTCGCTCGCTCGCCGCGAGTGTAAGCGTTCACGGGTTGCCAATGTGTTGCCCTCGTTTTTAGCGGGCCAAAGTCTGTCTGCCCATCGTCGGCAACTTATACCGAGTTGCAAAGGACGGCGCACAGATCGGTTTTCTGTCCGTGCGCCGCGAACTTCGCCGCGATTCGCACCAGCTAACTCTTAGGGTTAAGGGGTCAGGAGTCAATTGTGCGAAGCACCCGGAAGGCCGTTCCGGCAATTGACTCCTGACCCCTTAACTAAGCAATAACAAAGCAATAGTTGACCGGTGCAGGGTGCTCAGCCGAATTTAGATAGCCCGCCAAAGTGGCATCGAACCGAGCCGGCAGACGTTCGGCGGTGCGGGCCGTATCTGGCGCTTTGTCGGTTGCACTCGCTCAACCGCGCTGCCAATCACCATTCGGCCGATGGCAAAGTGTCGCATCGGTCTTGTTGCCCGGAACACTTGCCGGTATCGTTGCCGCGATTTTGTCGATTCTGATCCCGACACCCGAACAACGTCGCCGATGGCCAACTTCAAGACGCACATCACGACGAGCACCGTGTTGGGAATCGGCTACGGCGCAATGGGCTATTTGGCGTTCAACATCCCATGGGAAAGCAGCCTGATCGCCAGCGGCTTGTGCGGCGTCTCTGGAATGTTGCCGGATCTGGATAGTGACAGCGGTGTGCCGGTTCGCGAGACGCTCAGCTTTGTGTCGGCCGTGGTGCCGATGCTGATGATCCGTCGGTTTAGTTACTTGCAATTCACCCACGAACAGATCATCGTCGTTGGGGCGCTGACCTATATCGTCATTCGTTTTGGGATTGGGAAACTGTTCCGCCGGTTTACCGTTCACCGTGGCATGTGGCACAGCATCCCGGCCGCGCTAATTGCTGGGCTGATTGCGTTCCTGTTGTGCGTCTCCAGCGACTTACAAATTCGATTGTTCAAGGCTTGGGCGGTGGTAATCGGCTATCTATCACACCTGATCCTGGACGAGATGTACTCGGTCGACTTGTCGGGGCATCGAATTCGGCTCAAGAGGTCGCTTGGCACGGCTCTTAAATTCTGGGGAGGAAGCACGTGGTGGAACATATCCACGTACCTCAAACTAGCGGTGCTTGCCGGTCTGGTGTGGCTCGACCCCACCGTCCAGTCGCTGCTTCAGCAAAAAGGCATCGAGACACCGGCCGTCGCCAAGGCGCTTCCTAATTTGGGCGAGTCGCTCCCGAAGATTCTCTGGCGGTAGACTCGTTTTCGTGTCGTCGATTGCGACGGCCTTACGTTTCCAGCAGGATTGTGACGGGGCCGTCGTTGACGAGCGCGACTTGCATGTCGGCTTGAAAGCGGCCGGTCGAGACTGGGACCGTGCGTTGGAGTTCGATCACGAACAGCTCATAGAGCCGCTTGGCGAGTTCCGGCGGCGCTGCATCGACGAAGCTCGGCCGACGTCCTTTGTGGCAATCACCTAGCAGCGTGAACTGGCTCACGACTAAGATCGAACCGTGCACATCGACGACGCTGAGATTCATCTTGCCAGCCTCGTCGTCGAAGATTCTCAAGCCGAGGGTTTTGTCGGCCAGGTAGCGAGCGGCTTTTTCATCATCGCCCTGCCCCACTCCCAGCAGCACCACCAAACCGCGATCGATCCGACTAATGACCTGCTGTTCAATGGTGACCGAAGCCGAAGTGACTCGTTGGATCACGGCTTTCATGATTCGAATCCATTGTGGCCCCGGGCAGGCGATCAGCGTGTCAATTCGGCGCTCACGCCAAAGCCCTCGAAGCCGAGAAAGCCGAGCGTCGAGCGCGCCCCCTTCCGCCCACAACTGGCCGTCGTATGAACCGCGAATCGAGAATTGCCGCCCGCCGCGAGTCGTCGTTGACCATTCCAATCCCAGACTGGCTTCGCCCACGCCGACCACTTCATCGGCGCCGTTGAGCGTCAAGATCGGGCTTGCCCGGCTGACCATTTTGCCGACCGAAGACGGTGCGGTCAATCGACTTGCTGCCAAACAACAGTGCGCCACCGCCATGCATAAACGCCGAAAACCGAGAGCAGCCAAGTTGCTTGCGGCCATCGACAAAGACCGTCGGTCCGAGTCCGTAGAATCGACGTTGCCAATTGATGCCGGCGATCGATTGACCTTCGTCATCCACGACCGCCGCTGCATAGTTCTGACGGAAGCCGGCGTAACGAACTCCCGCGCCCCCCTGAACTGAGACGCCCCCGTAATCCATTTCCAAAGTGCCACACACGTTGATGGTCTCCGTCCACAGCGAGTCGGACGTAATCAAGGTCTCGCCAGGGTTTATGGCAAAAATGTTCGCCGGGAAAATCACCGTCGTAGCGTGGGCACCCAGCAAGGTCAGTCCGTCCGCAGTGTTTTGGCTCCCGGCTCCGTCTTGATCGAAGAGCCAAAATGACGCTTGCACACCGGCCCCACACCGTCCATCGATCCCCAACCAAACTCGCGGAGTGGCAGAGAAGTCGTACTCAAACGGAACCAATGTTTGCTGTCCCGTTTGCAAGTCCGTTCGCGAGTAGCTGAAGGCTTCCTTGAAATGCGGTTTGAAAAACATGACTGCGGCGCCGGCATAAAGGCCGGCCGAGCCGGTGTCGCACCGACCAGGTCGGCGCGGATTGCTCAACCAAATCGATTCGTCGTCATCGCCCAGGGAACCAGCATCGTCGCCCAGTTGAAAATTGGCCGAGAATCCTTGCGACTGAACCGCTGAGCGCGGATCTTGGAGCGATTCATCCTGCAAAGTCAATGATGGCGAACTGCCTGACGAAACGATGGGTGGCACAAACGCCGCGGGGCTGTCCGAGGAGGCTCTCGTCGGCGGCAAAACCTCTTGGATGACCGAGGGCAACGTTTCGTACGTGTCGCCATTTCCGCTTCCGCTATCGGACAGCGATTCATAAACGGGAGTCTGTCCGTAGGCCATGGACGCGATCAGCGCCACGCATACTGCGAATGCCTGGCTAAAGCCGGTTTGCATCGATTCTCCTCCAGTGGTTTTCGGCGGCGCACCCTTTCAGTACAGCTATCGACCCGGCAAAATGTACGGATAAGTGAAACTTTGCGTATCATTCCGAAAACGTAGAATCTTTCAGTCGACCAAACTTTGACGCAGGAATCGCTCAGCGATCGCCTGCGGGTGGTCGTCCGGTCAAGTGAAATTTTTTGCTGGATCCAGCGTCGAGACGACCCGAGCATGCAGCCGCTCCTTGCAATCACGATGGGTGACCCGGCGGGGATCGGCGCCGAAGTCATTGTCCGCAGTTGGCTGGAGCCAGACGTTGCCAAGACTCGGAGATTTGTAGTCGGCATTCCCAGCGTGATCGCGCGAGCCGTCAAGCTGGTCGGTTGCGACCTGCAAGTTCGTGCCTTGAAAGCGGAGTCCGAAGAATTCGATTCAACGAACGAGATCGGAGTTCTGCCGATTGTCACCTCGAACTCGCCGCGTTCCGAAATCGAAACCGTTGGCAAGGTCGATCGGCGATGCGGTGAAGCCGCTTTTCAGTCGTTGCGGTTGGCGGCAGAACTTGCGATCCACAAACGTGTGGCGGCAATCGTCACAGCACCACTCAACAAAGAATCATTGCGACTGGCCGGACACAACGTCCCCGGACACACAGAGATGCTCGCCGAATGGACCGGCGCCGAACGCCACGCGATGATGCTGTACTTGCCGCCAGACGGTGCACTGGCCGAGTACGCGAATCGATCCAACGGCGACAACGCCATGAGCGGTTCAAACCGCCTCCCCTGCCCCGCCCAATCAGATCTCGGCGAGAGTGGGTGGACCGATCGGCCTGGGCGTCGTTCATGCGACACTTCACATTCCTTTGCGCGAAGTCTTTCAGCGTTTGACGCGCGATGCGATCTTAGACACTTGCGGACTCGCCGTTGAATTCGTTCGCTCGCTGCTGGCGGCAAACAACTGGAGTCGACAAGAACAAGTGGCGGTTGCCGCGCTCAACCCGCACGGTGGCGAAAACGGTTTGTTTGGGGACGAGGAATTGACGATTATCCGACCCGCGGTGAACGAAGGGTTGTCGCGAGGCTGGAATCTTACCGGACCATTGCCCACCGATACGTTGATGCACCGCGCGGCGTGCGGCGAGTTCGACGCCGTGGTGGCGATGTACCACGACCAAGGACACATCGCGCTCAAGCTGATTGGTTTTGATCGCGCCGTAAATGTGACGCTTGGACTCCCCATCATTCGCACCAGCGTCGCGCACGGGACGGCGTTTGACATCGCCTGGCAGGGAATGGCGAATTGCCAAAGTATGGTCGCCGCGATTCAAACAGCCACCCAGTTATGTTTGACCGTGCAGTCGTGATCGACCCTATTCGAGCCGTGCAAAAAAACGATCAGCCTCGTCGGTTGACCTGGATCGAACGTGACAGTTCACGAGCCGGGGTCTGGCTCATTTTCGGCCCAACTATTGGTACTAGAATGTCGCATAAGCCGCCGAAAATGTGCCTGACCCCCTAAAAACGTGGGCAACGCATTGGTAACCCGTGAACGCTTACGGATCGAACTTCCTGGGTAATGGAACGAAGTAATCCATGGCGACAGGCGATCATCGCTTCCGCGTGAATTGTTTCACTCGCTCGACGTAGAACGACGTGACGTCAACGGGCTCACAACTGATCGCGGCGATTCGGAAGGTTTGATCGGGAATGCTTTCGACCTGTTCGACCTCGAAAAGTTCCAAGATCACGATCGGTTTGGAGACAACCGCGTCGCCACTCAGTTGATATTGGCTGAAAACGACGCGATATGGAAATAGCGGAAAGCGATCGTCGGCGCCGAGCGTCAACTCCACCGAGTGCGGCAAGTGTGGCGGCAAGTGTCGCCACCAATCGTCTGCGGTAAGCTTGTCGGCATCGACTTGTCCTTCCAACAGGCGGACCAGTGCGTCTTGCTTCCAACGGCCTTGGACGATGGTGACCGGAATGCCGTCGAGCTTGGCCGATCGGGGGGGTTGAAATGAAAACGCCTTGGACATGTGCTCGAGCATGCTCGCGAGCCCGCCGACGGTGTTCCAGGCGCTGGGCGCCGGCCAAAAAGTCTGGTTCGTTTGCCCCGATGTCGCGGATTTGCTTCAAGTCGACGTATTCCAAATGGGCGTCGGAGTTCAGTTTTCGATACCAATAAAAATACCGCCCATCCGAGACTTGCAACACACTCAGTCGCGACTGGTTCGACTGAAAGTTGAACTCCAGCCGCGAGCGCCCGGTCCCCTGCCCTTGCTGCCAAAACTGGCCCGGTGCCGAGACTTGTTGATCGAGCAAATCGATCTTGAAGCGGGCGACCGCGTGCAGCGACGGACCGCCCAACAGTCGGCTGGCGGCGTCCGCGACCAACCGATCACCGCTTGGGCCAGCCCCGCCCGCAACGATCTCGCTAGCGTGCCGCTCTTCAAAGTTGTCACCGATTGCCGGCAAGCTATCAACGCCGCTGTGCAAGTCGTGCCGCCGAGTGCTCCAAAAATAAACACCAGCAGCTGAGCACGCAGAGTAAAAGTGGTAATTTTGGGTTCATCTTGCGGTTGTGCGGATTTTGCGAAAGAAACTCATTGTGCCGCGCCGAACATAGAAACAACCAGTTTTTCGTCGTGCCGCATGCGCGCCAGTTTCGGCGCCCGAGGCCGACGAACAAGGACTGAACACCGGCGGCGGATTGTAGATGCCGCCATGCCTTCAGTCCACCGCAATGCTGCTGATGGCAAATCGCGGGCTGGATGACGTCGTAGACTCAGTTGTTTCGACCAAGTTTGGCCGTGTGTCTCCGACCGACGGAGACGAATCGTTTGCGTTTAGGGGGGAACCATGTACGTACGCATTACTCGGGGAGTCATGTTGCTGCTCGCGGCAATCATGACCGTCGGCTGCAAGGTACCGGTCGCCAGAACCGGTATCCCAGTAAGTCAAAATTTGCCGCCAGCCAACATGCTGATGGAACCGGGACCCGGCGTCGGTGGTCCTGGCCCGGGCGTCTTGGCCGCTGGTCCGCTGGGCGGAGGGGCCTATGGCGGCATGCAGCAAATGGGCTGTGATGTCGATAACGGAGCTATGAATGGGGCCAACGGTCCACAGAATAGCGTTACCGTCCAAGTGAAGTTCGACCAACCCGCCGGGATGCAAGTCCAATGGGACGTGTCCCAAGTCGGGGCTTACGATTCAACACCGTTGGTCGTGCCTGGCCGACAGAATTTTGCTCAGGGCGGCGTTTTCCGCTTGAAGCTGTCCAACATCGAAGGCCGCCAGGGAGTTGAGCTGTACCCGACCCTCGAAATCGGTCCGGTCACCAGCCGCACCGCCGCGTACTTGGCCCACTCGGCGATCCCGATTCAATTTACCGAAGAGGATTTCGATCAAGTCGCGGTCGGGAATTTCGTCACCAAAGTCATTTACGTGCCGGATCCCGAATTTCAAGAATTGGCTTTCGCCGGGATCGACACGCTGGTTAGCACCCGACTCGATCCAGGGGTCGACCCCATCGTCGAAGCAGATCGCCGAGGTTCGATACTGGCCATCGTGCGGATCGGCAATAAGGATATGCAAGTCCCAGGTTCCGACTCGGGTGTTGGCATGGATGCCACCATCCCCGGCGGTCCGGCGCCGCTATGGCGACCGGTTATATCTCTGGGATGAGCGGCCCAACGTATGGAATGCCCTATGTCGGTACTTCGATCGGCTTACCCGGACCACCTCACATTCCGTACGGCGGCCCAGCCGGATTGAACAGGTACACGATCTCCAACCACACTGCGACGTTGATTCCGGGTCCCACGGAAAACATCAACGTACACGTTAAGCAAAAGCCAGGTCTATCGTATCCGCGTCCTGCGGACAACGTGAAGATCCAAGAAAACACCATGCATCCCACAAGCTACAACGATCCGCCGCCAGCGACGATGGTCTACGGCGATTTGCCGCAGCAAGGGGTGTGCGAATTCTGCGGTGGACGCGGTTGCCGACATTGCCGGTAAGCCCTGTTGTAAACGATCGCAAACAATCGATTCCGCCAACACTCTGGTAACCGGAGTCGATCATCAAAAAGGTAACACGGGCCGCGTCGAACCTCCGGCAGAGGCGGCGCGGCCCAGTTTGTTATTGATCCCGTCAATTCAAACTCCTGTTTAGCCAATCCAGCACCATGAGAAGCAAAGTGCCCTGCCCTGCGCTACTGGTTGTCGTGGCGGCGTTTTTGACTTTCGTCGTTCTCGCCACGACATCGGCTCAAACCTCGCATTATTTTGAACGCGGCGACGCGCCGCTAGGTGTCGTGGGACAGATACAAACGATGACGCGCGACGCCATGAAAGGTTACAGTCAGCCGGTCCAAATCATCGGCCCGAACGACTCCCACGTCGCTTACTGGGATGGTGCGGCGTTCGTGGACGCCAATGACTCGACGGCAAAGCTGAACATGAACGTCGGTGGCGTTTACCAGCTCAAGATCACTCAAATTCCGCGGAACCCCGGCGCAGAAATCTTTCCCACCGTCGAATTGATCAACCGGCTTTATCCCCCGGAGGGTCAAGCAGAGAATTTCCCGGTCGTCATTGACATCCCCGACGGAGATTTACAGCAGGCGATCGACGGCAAGTTGGTGACGCGCGTGGTTTATTTGGAAAATCCAGACACCGCGATGCCCTTCCGGCAAACAGCGACCGAACAACCGTATTTCGACGTCAGCCCCCAACAAGACGTGTTGCAAGCCGCTCTGCAACTTGGCCGGCCCATGGCGATTGTACGACTCGGCTCTCGCGTTCCCGACAACGCCTTGAATAGTCAATGAACGAAGCAAATATGGGATCGCCAACCATGACTACAAAAACTCTACCCAAGTTCCAGCAACTGATCCGCGTATCGCTCCCTGCGAGTTGCGTCGCCATGACGGTTTTTGTCGTGTTCGTCGTCGAGTCGATGGCGGTCGGGCAACAGTCGAACGGTTCGGCGGCGAATCTGATTCCGTCGCAGGGATCGCCGGCCTTCGTCGTGGATCGCAGGGCTGCCAACGCGCATTTTGTTGGACCACAGGATGATTCTACTTGCGCGGTGATTCCGCAAACCTGCCCGCCCTGCCAGGCGTGCGATTGCCCCACGCCCGCGATGATCGGCGTGAGCAACTACGCGCGTGACGAATATCTTTGTGACGGTGGCGACCGTGGCGACAAAGTCACCGTCGGCAGCGACTGGTCGTTGAAGGGGCTCGATCTGGAGGATACGGTCGGACACTACGATTCGCTAGACGGCCAGCGAATCGTTCAGCCGAGCAACCGTGTTTGCATCTACGCGCCGCGATTCGCTGCGGTTCGCAAGATATCCGGCGTCGTCGCAGCAGAAAAAATCGACGCGCCCGTGGCCGCAGTCAAAGAACTTCCCCACTTGCTGTTGGCCCGCGACGAAGGGACCGCGACAACGCTACAAAATCTGCAGCCAAGACGAAATGTCGGCGTCGTCGTTGTCGACAGCTTGCGCGATCGGACTCGCGGTTTGACCGTCGACAATACATTGGCGCCGTCGGCATTCTCAGGAGCCTTTGCCGCTCATGAAGACTTTCAGTTCATCCGCATCGGAAAAATCGAGAATTCGGAAAAAGCTCGTTTGGCGATCAATATCGCATCCGCTCGGACGTGGGCCAGCGATCTCGGTGTGCAAGTCACCGTCGGAGGTCAGGCCGCTATGATCGTTCGCGACGTGATTATCGCCCAAGAACACCGCTCGGACGGATTAGAAGGGAAACCAAAGCTGCGCGTGGTCAAAGTTGCGTCGGCATCGTATGCACGGCCCGGCGACGAAGTCGAATTCACGATCCGTTTCGATAATATCGGCAGCCAGCCCATCGGCAACGTGACTCTCATCGACAACCTGACCAGCCGACTGGAATACGTCCCCGACTCAGCACAGTGCAATATTCAAGCCGAGTTTAAAACAGAAAACAACGCGGCCAGCTCGCAGATTCTTCGTTGGGAAATCGGCCCGCCCCTGCCCGCCGGTCAAGGTGGAATCATTCGCTTCAAATGCCGAGTGCGATAACCTCGCGTTCACTTATTTGCCCGTTTGAAAACAACTCGTTCAATAGCCATACCGAATGTCATTCCGGCGAAGGCGGGCATCCAGCGGAATTCAACTCTCGCAATGTTGGATCCCCGCTCCCCTCAGTCGCTGGGGACAGGCTTCGCGGGGATGACGGGACTTTTTTCAACGAACTGTTATTCAGCATCTCCGAGTTGTTCCCGCAGCCGCCGCAGCACCCGCGAGCGAGCTTGGCGAATCGATGCCGCATTCATGCCAAGCTGTTCGGCAACCACATCGGTCGACTGGCCGTCGACAACCGTCCTCCAAAACGCCTGCCAGGTCCGTGATTCGAAAGTCGGCTGAACCTGAGCCAACGCCCGTTGCAACAGTGATTGAAGCTGGACGTTGTCCGTCGGTTCGTCGTCGGTCGTATCGATCGCTTCTTCGAGCAGTCGCTCTGCTGCCGAACTCCCTCCTTCACCCAAATCCGGTTTTTTGGCCCGCGCCCAATCGCGAATCTTGTTTCGAGTGATCGCCCAAAGCCATCCACGAAAGCTCCCTTCGCGGTCGCCGCGGTGTACATAAGAACTCATGCCGCGAGCAACCGCAAAGAATACGTTTTGCACAACGTCGGCAGCATCCTCAGACTTCAGACCGCGGTGACGACACCAACTCGCCACCAGCGGTGCATACAGATCGACCAACTCCGACCAGGCCGCTGACTCGTTCCGCCGCACACGAGCCAAAATGCTAAGCGAAGTCTGATCGTGAGAACTCGTTGACGCCATCTGTGCTCTCGATCCCTGTAGTCCAGCCGTAGGGTTAAGGGGTCAGAAGTCAATTGCCGGAATGGCCCTCCGGGTGCTTCGCACAATTGACTCCTGACCCCTTAACCAACCCGAAAAAATAGCGGAACGGCGCGAGCCGTCCGGTTGTGTTGGCATCCCCATCGCGAATTACCGGGCGGCTTGCGCCGCTTCAATAAACACTCGGCACACATTCTTCAATGGCTGGTAGGGATCGCACGCAAAATAACTTCCCGGTTTTGTCGACCCTCTCCCTAAGCCTCTCCCGCGAGGGCGAGGATTTACGGCGAAGTTATTTTGCGTCCGATCCTAACCGGCTTTTGCCGTGAACTTTGATCGATCGCGTCGTCGGATGTCGTAACGAAGTTGTACATTGTCCTACAAACAAACGCCCGTGTCACGCGCGACTCGTTTAGGATAATAGAACGCCGGCGGAAAACATATCCACATTCGCCCCGATCCAACGAGAGACTTATGTTGACGCACGACCATTGCATCTCGCGCCAGGCGATGAACGACTACCTGCAAGGGTGGTCGGACGACGAAGCCGCAACGGCGGTCGAAGATCACTTGTCGCATTGCGACCAATGTGAGCAAACGATCAGTCGACTGGAAGCCGAAACTCGGTTCATTTCAGTGGATTTGGGTGACGCGGACTTCGACGAGGTCCATCCGGCAATGCCGGGCGACTTGGACAAACGGGAAGATTTGCTGCCCGATCCTTTCGACATCGGCGGCGATTTCGTCTCGGGTGATGAAAGCGATGTCCGCAATGCTATTGACGCGATTAAGAACTGGAATGGGATTGACGTCGATGCATCGCCATCTCAAACAGGTGTCGAAGGAAACATCGGCAACTACGAGTTGGTCGAACGGATCGGTCGGGGCGGGATGGCGGAGGTTTATCGCGCCAAACATCGCAAACTCGGTCGGCTCGTGGCGATCAAGTTGCTGCGGGTCCCGCGTTGGCATTTGACCGAATCGTTGCGACGCATCGAACGCGAGATGGCGGCGTTGGGCCGGCTCAATCATCCGGCGATCGTCGGCGCGCTCGACGCCGGCGAACAAGATGGGTTTCAATTCCTGGTGACCGAACTCGTCGATGGCCTCGACCTGGGGCGAATCGCCAAGGTGCTTGGGCCGCTGCCGCTTGCCGATGCGTGTGAGATGATCCGGGTGGCCGCGATTGGGCTCGCCACGGCTCACGCTCAAGGAATCGTCCATCGCGACATCAAACCGTCGAATCTGATGCTCGATCGCAGCGGACAGGTCAAGATTCTCGATTTTGGACTAGTGCATCTGGATGGTTGGCAAGGGGCCTCGGTTGAGCTGACCACGGTCGGTCAGTTGTTGGGGACGCTCGATTACATGGCGCCAGAGCAAGCCGAGCGGGCCGAAGCGGTTGACCACCGCAGCGACGTTTATGCGCTGGGCGCGACGCTGTTTCGCTTGCTCTGCGGCCGTGCGCCGTTTGCGGCGAGCCCAAACCAATCGCCGCTGGAGAAGTTGCGGCTGTTGGCGACCGAGCGGCCACCTCACGTCGCGACGCTTCGTCCGGAGATTCCAGCGACTCTGGCCAAGCTGATCGACTCGACACTCGATCGTGATCCCACCGTCCGCCCGCCGAGTGCGGCTCATTTGGCCGAAGCATTACAGCCGTTCTGTGAAGCCGCCGATCTTGGCTCGCTGATCGGGACCGCGGACAACAAGACGCAATCCGCACCGGCCGAAGAGTTTGACGACTCTCCTCCCCTGCCCTGCTCGGCGATACCCGCGGCTTTGAAACGGGTCCCGCGCAAGTCGTCGATCGGCCGCCGGATCGTTCGCTGGGCCATTGGAATGGTTCTGGCGTCCGCCGCGGTCTACGCCGGCATCGTGCTGGTGCTGGAGACAAGCAAAGGCCAACTGGTGATCGAATCCGACAACGCCAACATCCGCGTCCGCGTGCTGAGCAATGGTCGCGAATACGACGAAATGGAACTCCACCCCGGTGCCAACAGCACACGGCTATTTGCTGGCCAATACGAAATCGAAATCGACGGCCCCATCGACCAATACACGCTTGACAAGAACCAATTCACGCTCCAACGGGGCGGCGTGATTGTGGCAAAGGTAGTGCAACGAGAAGCAATGGCCAAGACCAGTGATGACATATCATCGACGAATACGAATTTCCTAAAAAGGTACAGTACAAGAATTGCCCCTGACCTCGCGAGCAAAGTCTTGGAGGCGATTCTTGGACCGAACAATGGCGAATTCAGAATTATCGCAGATCCGAACGACCGGCGCCATTTTAGCCAACGCGTCGCGTCGACAACATGAACAAATCGAAGACATATTAAAAGCATTGAATTCCGGTGAGCCATTGGAAGTTCATCGGAACGGCGAAAGCCTAGAGCTTCGTCGCTATCGGGCAATTGGTGAAGCCGAACAGAAAATGATTGCAGCCATTGTTGCCGATGGTCCCCAGGGCAACTGCCAATTGAGCGTCGATCCGCGCACCAACACGGTCGTTCTCTTGGCGCCACCACTATTCCATGACGCCGTAAGTTCGCTAGTCGGCGGTATCCAAAAACTAAGCAATACGAACAAGAAGCAAAACGTAATCGAACCGAATCCACCCGAATCGGCAACAGAGAAAGCCGAACCGGAGCCCCAGTCGACCTCGTCGACACGTATGTACCAAGGCAAACCGCTTGACTATTGGCTGGGTGTTTTGCGCCACGAAAAGGATCTAAAGACTTGGACGTCGTCGGTGGCCGCGGTTGGGAGCTTGGCGACGCCAGAGACAATACCCCAAATCCGTGAGTCGGTTGTCGAACTGATCGTCAATCATGAGATCAGTTGGGGCTGGATTCATCAGTTGAATTACTTTGTCACCAACATCGGCGTTGACAAAGACCAATGGTCTCGACTTGCCAACACAGCGGAGACGTCCGAACCCAACTATCGCGCAGGCGTTATTTCCTTCCTGTTCAAGGCAACTTGGTCAAGCGATTCAGCTACTGAAAAAATCGCAAGGCTTCAAAACGCTTTTGAATTGAGCAAGCAGCTGTTGTCCGAATCGAGCGTAAAGCCCGGAGACACGATCGCCATGCAGATCGGAAAAGAACTGGAATGGGGCCTTTTGGTGCATGTGCCCGATCTTGGAGAGTCAAGTGAATTCAAAAGTTTACGATCGTCAATCGAAGCGTTCCTGTTGGGTTCTGAGAAACTAGGCGCGTACTTCTGGTTATCGAAGCAGGAACTTAGTGCCTTGCAAGCGGACGCAGCTGGCCCCGCCGCTGCTCAGCCGCTAAAAATTCGGCTCACTATGGAAAGCGCTCTTAGGCAGTTGTCTCGGACTTCCGCGCCCCTATGGAAGTCATCACGGCAGTCGCCGTGATGTCGAAGTTAAAGGACAATCTCGACCAAAACCAGCGACAAAGACTCATTGATGCGATTGACAAATGTTTAACCAGACTGGCGGCCACCCCCGAGATGTATTTCACGATGGACGCATCTGATGTGCCCTCGTTGTTCTTGGCATGGATTAGGCTACCAGAGATTGAGATTAAGCTACCCATTCAGGAATCGAACCAAATTGTAAGCGTCAGGGCTTTCGACGAAAACTCGCTAACCCATTATCTGTTGGCACTCTATGGTCGGATTATTGCGTCCGATGGCGTTGTCCCAACTACCGGTCTTGAAGCCATTACAAAATCAGTAAGCAAGATGCAACTAGAGTTTTGGAACAAATTTGAGACGGCGACCCACGACCTTGATCTAACCAAAGAATCGTCATTCTTTACACGGCAACATAATTTGGAGGACGGATGTTCGTTCACGTCCATAACCCTTGATACGGGTTCAGGTGAAGAGGGACGGAAGTCGCGGATAGGCCGCACCTTTGAAGCTTCCGAACAGCAATTCTTGGCGATGATCATCTATGCATCGGCCTCAGATTTGTTGGCGAGAATTGAAGCGAGCAATGACAACGCCGCCAAACCAAGAAATCAGGCCGCTGACGCCAATCAACAGCCGACCACGGCTCTTACGTTTGACGGTCGGACGCTCGACGAGTGGCAACGGGTATTGCTTGTCGAACAGTCCGAAGACACACGGCGAAAGGCGGCAAGTGTCCTGACCGAAGGGCGATGGAATGCAGAGATAATCCAAGCCATCAAACGAGCACTGGTTGAGGTTGTTCCAGCTTGGGCGTTGCACGATGTCTCGACGCCAATCGAGTACAGCCAATCAACGTTCGACGTGCTAATGTTTCTCGAAAAGCACAGCCAACCGAAAGAGTTCGACGATCTGATGGCGCAGCTACTCAATCCCCAGATACCGAACGTCTGCATCATGGCCGCGGAATATTATTCCGCATTCTATCAAGTAAACGGTGACAAACTATCTGCCGTATCGCGATTGGCCAGGGTTGTTGATCTGCTGGAGAAACCGGACGTCGAACCAGGTTCCAATCTGTCCAATTCGCTGCTGCTCTGTTCGATGGCGTTACTCAAAGATGTACCGCAGGATTCCGACGTTCGACGGCAGCGTCGAACCCTTTCTGATGGACGAAGCGCGCGCAGGCGATCCGTTTTGGCTCGGGCAGTCTGTCACAGGCGGCTTCGTTCATGGATATAGCAACCAGATGTTGTCGTTGGCAATTCCGCCGCGATGCATCGACCAACAGGTACGGCGCATCATTCAACATCTAACCAATGGACCAACTGACAAATGGTTTCTAGGAGCATTAGTTAACAGTTGGGGGTTATCAACGAAGCTCCTCGAGGCCCAGCCGGAGTTGCCTTGGATTCTCGATCGCTATTTGCCGACCTTGGCGTCTAACCCTCACATCTTGGATCAGCAGGCTGAACTGCGCGATCCATCTGCCGAGAAGCTAGGATTGTCTGGTTCCTCGCCTAATCTGTGGCGATTGCACACGGCCGTCACATCGATTTTGGACTTACAATGCACATTGGCCAAACATGTCGACAAATCTCGGCCTTTTCCAACCGACGGAATGAAGTCAATGCTCGGCCAATTCGAATCGAGCGGCCAAAAGCAAGCG
The DNA here is from genome assembly GCA_963803365.1 of uncultured Planctomycetaceae bacterium. GTDB lineage: Bacteria > Planctomycetota > Planctomycetia > Pirellulales > Pirellulaceae > JANMEB01. Next base: position 421,599 of record CAWDMH010000008.1, on the reverse strand, counting down.
TATTCGAAAGAGGTCGCGAAATGCTTGGAGCAGCTTGAAGAGAGCGCCTCCCCTAAGACCGACCAATCGCCCCGTGAAAAAAACAAATGATGATGCCCAACCAACTGATTCCACCGAAAGCGTTGGCGTCGACACTGCCGCCGGAGACGACCGTCGATGAGTCGATTCGGATTTGGATCGACTTGATCGATTCGACCGAGCGGTTGGTGCTGGCTGGAATCGAACGCGAAGTCGGCCGCGAGCGGCTTCCCGAAGCCTATCGCGCTTGGTGCGAAGAGCAATCTCGGCTACATTTGCAGCACGTGGCCGTATTGGCTCGTCGACTCAACGCACCGGGAAACTGAATGGCCTCCGAAGCGGTCCTCGAAACTCTTCAACGAGTCTGGTCAATTCTTGCGAGAACCAAACTGCCGGGCAGCGCTCGTCGGTGGACTGGCGATGGCGATTTGGAAGTATCCCAGAGCGACTCGAGACGTCGACGTCCTGGTTTTGATCGACGAGCACACGACGCGGAGTTTGATCAACGCGCGTAGGCGCAGCCGGGTTGCGACGCAAATCAACCCCCGCCGTCGACCTTGGCGAAACCGAATTGTTCCAGTTTGTCACAACGACCAACTCCCTGATCGATATCAATGTCGATCTACTAAGTGCCAAGTCAGACTTCGCCAAAGCGGCGCTGAGCCGTCGCGTTTCCGTAACATCCGACGCGTTGGGATTTGAATTGCAAACATTGACATGCGAAGACTTGATCCTTTTCAAGTTGCTTGCCGGCCGAATCATCGATCGCGCCGATTCGGCGGCCTTGATTCGAGCCAATTTCGGAGCGATCGATCTCGAGTACTTGCGTTGTATCGCCGGTGAGCTTGGCGTGGCGGCGGCGCTGGATCAGATTCTCAACGAGGCGACGACTTGAGTCTATGAATCTCCGCAAGCTTTTTCTCGGCAGCGGAGACGGCGCGTAGCGTGCTGGACCAGACTTCCGGGAGTTCCACGAAGACGCGGTCGGCGCCGATACGCTCGGTGATGCCGGCGTTTCGCAGGCAGTAGGCCATGCCGGGACGTATTCCGCTAAACAGGACTTCGATGCCGCGCACTCCATTTTTCGCAAAAACTGATCGAGCAGCTTGATGCAGACACCGTCCGGGTTGCGGACGTACTTCAGTCGCAAGATGACGATTCGAGTCTTGTCGCAGCACTCCTGCTCGACTTGTTCCAGCAATGACTCGAATTCGGGCGAGGCGCCGAAGAACAACTCGCCGTCAAAGTTGAAGACTCGCAAGTCCTCGCGCCGTGGATCGTCAGCCAACCGCTGCCGCACGACGTGATTCGCGTCGATGAACAGCTCATTCATTTCCACCCGGGCTGGCGCGGCACGTAAAACATGAACGACAGCAGAACGCCAATCAAAATGCAATACTCAACCGAGATTGCGACAGCGGCCACGGCGGTGATCACCACGATCGCCGCGTCGAATCGCGTCACGCGAAAATGGTATTTCAGCGCCTCGCGATCGACCATCCGAACGGCCGTTAGCATCAAAACACCCGCCAGCGCCGGCCGGGGGATAAACTGTGCTAACGGTCCGGCGGCAACCAGCGTTAACGCCACCAAGCCGCGAAATCGATGACCATTGGGTCGCCGCGCCGCTGTGCCAGTTGATGTACGACCGAGTCAGCGAGCCGGAACCCGGAAAACACTGAAAGAAACTCCCGGCGAATTGGCGATGCCTTCGCTGAAGCAAAGCTGGTTCATGTCCAGTTTGTCACCCGTGCGGGCCGCCAGGGATTTGGCCATCGCGACCGCTTCCAACAGTCCGAGCAACGCAATGATCGTCGCGCTGCTCATCATTTCCCGAGCCATATCCCAGCTGAAGTGTGGGATTCGAAAGGCGGGAAGCGATCGAGGAACTTGATCGACCAACTGAACGCCTTGCGCCGACAGTCCTAAAACCCAGGAGACGACCGCGGCGGTTACGATCGCGCTGAGAAACTCCGGAATCGCAAGTCGAAAGCGGCGGTTCGTCCAACGAAGTCCAACGGCGATTGCAATCGTACCGACGCCAATGCAAACGGTGGGAATATGAACGGCATGACCGCTGCCAATCGTCTTAAAGAAGCGGACGAGGAATTGGTCGTGGGCGCCGCCGACCGCAGGCAAACCCAACAGATTCTTCATTTGGTCGAGCACCAAAAGCGTCGCCGCACCGAGCGTGAACCCGACAATCACGGCGTGCGAGACGTATCGCGACAGGTCTCCCATCCGCAACAAAGTGATGGCGATTTGAATTAAGCCAATCAGCAAGGCCATCATGATTGCCGTCGGCACTCGCATCTCGTCCGGCGTCATCGCCAGCGCACTCAACATGGCAATCGCCACAGCATTCGTGGGGCCTTTGATGAGTTGCTTGGATGGGGAAAACAAACGCCGACGGCCACCGAGATGATCGCCGTGTACAACCCGTATTGGACGGGCATGCCAAAGATCATCGCGTACGCCATCGCTTGTGGAACGGCGATCAATGCCACGGTGATGGCGGCAATCAAATCCCGGCGAAACTCGCTGGCGGAAGAAATGCGCAGCGACTCCAACGCGGGAACCAATCGAAAAACGGTAAGGCCTTGCATGCGCATTCTCGACGAGCAGTTTCCATTGCCAATGAGTTTGGCGTCGATCTACCGTAGTGACCCGACGACGGCGGAGACCAAGTCGGATTCGATTTTAGCTGCCCGAGGGCGACAGTCGCTCAACGATCATCCAATTCCAGGACGCTAGTGACAAGACCTGTTCCATTGATACCGATCGTGTCGAACGTGCATCGAGGGTACATGCCATTGCACCGGCTAGATGAATCAAAGACTGCTCGCTGCGCGCAATGACGATGGCGGAGCGTGCCCTCAATAGCTTTGCGACAACTCCAATTTGTCGCCTATTTCGGGTATTCGTTGTGCCGGTCCGAGCTTTCATCAATCGCCTGCTTTTCCCGCACCACGTAGGAGTCAACCACCGAGTCGTCGGACTCGAACACTTGGCCATTGACGATCGTGGTGAAGCGGAATCGGCGTTTAAACCAATTGAATAATTGCCGCCGATACCAACGACGAATCGGAGGTATCAGAATTGAAATTCCCATCATGTCGGTGATCAAGCCGGGTGCAATCAGCAAGGCCGAGGCGATCAGAATCAGCACCCCGTCCCCCAAAGAATCGGTCGGCATTTGATGATTGACCAGTTGTTCGCGGATCTGTCGCACCACCGCCATTCCTTGCTGACGAGCCAACCAGTGCGAGAATTCCGGAGGCCAGAATCGCCACGATCGACCACCAGAATCCCACGCTGCCAATCCACACCAGCAAGACCAGATCGGCAAACGGTATCAGGATGAACAGTAAGAGCAGCCACCCAAGCATCACAATTCAACTCGCTCCATTTGCTGGGCGATGCGCAAGCCGCTGTGGAGCGTGTGATGCGCGGCCGCCGAGTCCAGATCCAAAAGCGGATTCGTATGGTTGAAATGGATCAATCGGACTTTGTTTCGCTGTTCGGCGGGCAAATTCGCAAAACGCTCGATCGACTCGATGACAAACGGGTGTGGAATATCTCGCATATTGCGACCGGGCAATTCGCCATCCGAATAAAACGTCCCGTCCAAATAGGCGACGTCAACCCGGGCGATTTCGTCCTCAACGTTGCGCTCCGAGCGCTCCATTTATCGATGTCGGGCAAGAACAAGACGCTTTTGTGCGGACCGACAATTCGAAACGCGACCGTTTCCGAGAATTCGTCGCGATGCGGAACCGTAATGGGTGTGATACTGATCTGCGAATTGAGTTGTACCGGTTTATCCGCGGCCAACTCACAGAGTTGAATGTTTTTCAGGTCGACGAGCAAGCTCCAGGGACCGTTCGCCTGGAGGAAGTGCTTCATGCGCGGCATGACGTACGTGGGGACTTGTTTCGCGGCCATCACTTCGCGCCCCAGATTGATGAGTCCGGCGTAATGTCCAATGTGGGCATGCGTCAGAAAGATGCCATCGATTCCCAAGCCGGATTCGACAGGAAACTCTCGATCGAGTGCTTGCAATTGTTGTTTGAAGTCAGGAGTGCATTCGACGAGCCAACGCCGGCGTGATTCTGGATCGACGATCGCCAGCGAGACGACAAAACGAGCCTTGGTGGGATCGTCAATGGCGCGGCGACAACATGCCTTGTGGCAGCCTGCTTGAGGGTAGCCGCCGTCTTGCGCGACGCCCAAAACGATGACAAACGGCGAGTTCGGCTCGGCGTTCGCGCTGGTCTGTTGACCGGCAACACTGTTGTAAACAACCGACGCCAAGAAAATCACCAAGGCGCACGAATCAAGTGGCGCCGATCCAGAAATCCTGCAGTGATTACGCGAACTCATGATGAGCAAAATCGAATTCAATATTCGAGCGACTTGGAGGTCGATTTTAATCAAAGGGTATTCCCGTTTTCCGGCTGATGTCTCGGAGTTCATCGACGACGGGCATGACCAGCGTGATTCCATCCCGCTGATGACGCTGTTCGGCTTCGCGTTCGGGATCGCCCGGGATCACGACGCCGGGACTTCCGGGTTGTGGACGAGTCGCGCGAAACGTTCGGATCCAGTCATCGATCTGACGCTTAAACTCGATGGGGTCAATGAACGCACTGATTTTCATGGCGCCGAAAAAATGTCCGATCCCTTTGCCGACCGCGCGGGCCGGAATCTCTTGACGCAGGGCGAACGGCGGCGCCCAAGGCCCCCAGTTTGCTGCCGCTGAGAACGCAGCACAGGACGTCCACCATCGTCGCCAGGCAATAGCCCTTGTGGCCTCCGACCTCGCGAAAGCTCCCCAAGGGCAACAGTGCTCCGCCCTCGATCATGTCATCGGGGTTAGTTGAAACGTTGCCGGTTCGGTCGATGATCCAGCCAGCGGGAATCGACTCGGACTTGCGGCGCGCCATTTCGACTTTGCCAAAGGCACAGGCGCTGGTGGCCAAATCGATCACGATCGGCGGTTCTTCCAACCCAGGGAACGCAATCGCAATTGGGTTGGTACCCAGCATCCGCTCGACACCCCACAGCGGCGCGACAAGTTTGGTCGAGTTGGTCATCGCCCAGCCGATCACGTCGCGCTTGAGTGCCTCCAGGACGTAGTAACCGGCGATGCCAAAATGGTTGGTATTGCAAACGCTTACCCACCCCGTGCCGACCGCGTCAGCTTTGTCCATGGCGATACCGCTCGATTTCGGCCCGACGACCAGTCCCAGTCCGTTGTCGCCGTCAACCGTTGCCGTACTGGGGCTTTCGCGAATGATCTTGATCTTCGGTTTTGGGTTGATCCGGCCCAGACTCAGCATATCGAAGTACGTATGCAAGCGAGCGACGCCGTGAGATTCGATGCCGCGCAAGTCGCTGCGAGCCAGGACGTCGGCCGCGAGCGTGGCATCGTCTTGGGGAACGCCAAAGTGCGACAGCGTGCGTCGCGAGAATTCGTGCAAGACTTCGATTGGATAGGTCTTCGTTTCGGTCATGGTCTGGTAGACTTGGATGAATAGTACGCCGACACAGCGTGGACTGTGAGAGAACACGGTTGACGCCGTCGAATCTAATCCGGCATCACAACGAGCCGTCGGCGATCACGATTCGAGTGGACAGCGGCCAAACTACATTGGACACTTCCGTGGCGGCTTCGTCGACCATGAATGACACACGACCGAAGGTTTTGTTGAGCGGTTTTGCCGACGAGGTGTCATGGGACAAGTCGTTGGCTCCGCAGTTTTCAGCGTTTGCTGCGTTGGGACTACAGTATCTCACGATTCGATTTGTCAATCTCGGCGACGGAGCGAAAAACGTTATGCAGTTGAGTGACCCCGAAGCCGAACTGATAAAACGCATGGCTGACGACCACGGGCTATCGATCAGTTCATTGGGGTCACCGATTGGAAAGGTCAAATTGGTGGATGTCGAGGACGGTACAAATTCTCCGTTCTGCGATTGGGACCGCTATCGTCGACATGAGGTCCCTCGTGCGTGTGAGTCTGCGCAGGCATTTGATACCCGACTGATTCGCGGCTTTTCATTCTACCCGCCGAGGGGCCGAAATCCTGCGCGAGTATCTGGACGAAGTGGTCGAACGACTTCGTCACATTGCCGAAGTCTGTGGCGAACACCAACTGACATTCGGCTTGGAGGTGGAGGCCAATCTGGTCGGCCAGGATGGCAAGTTGTTGGCCGACATTCATCGCCGTGTCGATCATCCTGCGTGCTATTGATTTTCGACGGCGCGAACCTGGTAACTCAAGGAATGAATGCGAGTCAGGTTTTTGAACAGTATGCAGCCATGAAACCCGGCTTGGGTTGGATTCACATCAAGGATCACACGTCCACGACGGAGGCTGACGCAGACTGCGTGGGCGGCCGCTATGTCGATGAGGATCGCCTTTGCGGCTACGTGCCGGCAGGAATGGGTGGTTCCGGGTACGATCGGATACTGGCCGACTTGCGTGACTGGCTGCCGAGACTCGCAACGCGGTTGAGTGCGGGGCGTACCCGGTGTCTTTTGTGATCTGGAGCCGCATCTGAAGCGCGGAGGACAGTTTGGCGGATTTAGCGGCCCTGACGGAATGGGAATTGCATTTCGCGCGCTTTGCCGACTACTCGACGACATTGGGATACAATATCCGCTTCGGACGCTTGAGTCCATCAGTCGCAGCGGCCAGAACCAAGCCGACGCATGAGCCACTTAATCAAGAATCGTAATTGACGTCCCGGAGCTGTTGCGGTGCTGGGTTGCTGGGGCGTAGCCGGATCGCCTGTCTGTGCGCATGTGTGTTGGATGCATCTGGACTGCCAAAAGCACACACCGCTTACGATGAAACAGATCACCGCGAGCGCCATGGAAAGTCCGAACTTTCCACCGGACACGAAGCAGAACAACAGGCCAAAAGCAAGAAGTGCCAGGGCGCTTAGCTTGAAGGCCATCACTCTGGCCTGGACTCGGCCAAGGGTGCTTACGTGGATCGCATTGCGGTTTGACTGGATGGCGACTTCTCGAAGTGCGTTGATACTTTTGATTCTTTCGGGAGCAATCGATTTGGGAACGTATTCTTCCGGATTCCAAGGGGCCACGGGTTCGGCAGGAACCGTGGGCTCGGGGGGCGGTTCCGTCGCGTTAGGCTGAGTGCGCGGAGGTTCGCTCGGATGCGGCTGAAAATCCTTCGGACGATTGAGTAACCGATTCATGTATTCTTGAACGTCCATGTCGTCTCCCGAAGACTCGCTGGACGGAGATTGGGCGGGCGAGGAAGGCGGAACGGTGCCAGCCGTTTGCGTTAGAGGGACGTTGTTGGGTATCACGGTGCAGCCTCCGGTGCTGGCGGTTGAGCCGACGGCTTTGCCGGTGGTTGTGGATTTGAATCCACAAGCATCTCGGAGAGATTCAATTCGAGTTCGCCATTGGCCTGCATTCGGGCCAGGATTTCGGCGACGCTCGATGACGGACTCGTATTCGATGTATGGGTCATCTTCGCAAGCTCCAGTCTCGATATTTTCTTGTGGTAACTATGGATCGGACGAGTTTGGTTCTGGCGCCGTTCGTTAACGAAGCCAATCACATTCGAGTCCCCACACTGGTTGCTCGAGTTTTGGCAAAACCGCCGACTGGCAATCGGACTCCCTGCATTCGGCTGTCGTGTGGAATGCGTGGCGGCTACTGATAGCCAAAGTAAACTCGGCGTGTAACGGTTCGGTTGACGCACTGTGCGTAGAAGCCAATTCGATACGTGACGGGTGAGGCTCTGTCACGGCGGACTGTCGGCCCGTCGAGGGCGGTTCGTCGTCCACTTGAGGCGGTGTTATCCGGTTGCATTCGGGCAGTGAGGCGTTGTTCGATCGTGCCATCGCAGCGTCGCCCGGACGATTGCCGTCGGCGTCTTCTAGCGACACGTTCTGTTCCGTATCCGGAGTCGCCGGTGCTCGTTGGATGAGTGGTTCCTCGTCGCCGTAGACTGCCGCCTTGCGGATTTGTTGCAAATCCTCGGACCGCAGTATCAACGTCGCACCATTCATCGATTCACTTTGCATCGTTGATTGGAAGGCATCCGCTTCATCGACCGTGGCGTTCGCTGCGTCGGGTTTGCCGACCGGTTCGACCGGAGGTTCATTGCGGCTGTCGACCAAGTTCGGGACTTGTTCGACAAATTCCAGTTTTGACGTGCCGCATTGAATGACGTCGCCTTCCTGAAGCCAACAATCGCTCGTACTCACGTCGTTGACCAGCAATTTCCCTTGCAGGACGTGCAAGCCAACGGACTGTCCACAGTTGACAATCAAACCCAAAGCGGGCTCGCCGCTGGAATCGGCCGCTTGAAAATGCAGAACCACTTTCTGTCGGTCCACTTCGATCGTCTCGCCGCTTTGCGAACCGTTGACGCAGCGAAACGTCAAACGGGATCCGACCGCGGTTGATCGGGAACTGAATGCACTGTGTGAGTTGACATCTGTGTTAGACAAAGCGATTTCGCAGGAACGGGTGTCAACTGGCATGGTCGACGGAAATCTGTGAATCGTTCCGCTTTATCATGTAGCTTCAGAATGTGATGGCGTCAAACGTCCGTGGGCTGTGTGGGACGCGATCCATTCAATCTCTTTTGTCCAATCGGGGCACCTGATTCAATCGAAAAATCCGCCGCGACCGGACCAGCAGATGGAAGGGAACGGCAAACAAGTGTCTCGCTTTATCATGACGTAATGGTGACCGCGCACCGGTCGCGAGGGGGGGTGGCGTATGTCGCAACGGGCCTTGAAACCGAATTTGGCGGCGGCGCGGATTCGGACAATTCTCGAAAGAATTCACAAGGTTCAATTTGGCAGCGTACTATACTTTGTTGCTTTTGTGTTTGACCAAATGACACTCAAGAGCGTTTGACCCGACGCTCTCCCGTCCGCGTTGGTTGGCGGGTGTTTGGGACAGAAGAAGATGGCCAAGAAAAATGCATTGAAAAACTTGCGCGATCAATTGATCAAGCGACGGGACGCGCTCTGTCAAGCTGCTCGCCGGCGACCTGAGCTTGCTGCAGAAATTGCAAAAGGAATCGGGCGATGTCTTCGACGCGGCACTCGACAATTCCTACGAGGAAATCAGTTCACAGATGGTGGAAGTCGAAAGCCGTGAACTGGTCTTTATTCAACAGGTGCTTGTCCGCATCGATTCAGGAACTTACGGCCGCTGTGAATGCTGTGAGAACGCCATCCCCAAGGCCCGTTTGGAGGTCCTGCCGTACGCGACGATGTGTATCAAGTGTCAGCGGGAGTCCGAGCAATCCGGCCGTCAAAGTGGCCGGTCGACAGACTGGTCGAGTCTGATGGATTTGAATCCAACGGACGACGCGCGGATCAGCGACATCGACTTTAATGTTTCCTGATTGTAACGATTGTGTCGTCGCCTCATCTGGAATTGCACGCCCTTGCCCGGGGAAACATTGGAAGTCGGCCCACCATGCCATTATCCTGACGATCGTGACATCCTCTTTTTTCTGCCGCCGTTGTCGTTCGATGAATCTGCCTAAGTTTGTTTCGTTCCCCGTCATCGCGTTGGGGATCGCGTTGTGTGGGGTCCGTCCCGAAGCCTGTCAAGCGCAAGCGACCGACGAGGCCATGCGACATCAGGCGTTCGCGCAAATCGCCCACCAGGCGGACGAACTCGAGTCGATGTTGGGACATGTACGCCGCATCGTTCAACTGAGTGCGCCGAGCGTGGTCCACATCGAGGCCCAGAAGTCGGACGAGCAAAAGCATGAGAACACCGCCGCGTTCATTGAAGAAGCCGGCGCGGGCGTCGTGGTCCAAGTGGACAACCGTTTTTTTGTCATGACCAACCGCCACGTGGTCGTCAATTCATCACCCGAAGACATCCAAATTCAGTTGGTCGACGGTACTTTTTTTCATCCTATCGAGATACGCTCGGACCACGATTCGGACATCGCGATCTTGTACGTGGATCAAACCGGCCTGACGCCAGCGAATATCGGGGACAGCGACCGCATCGAAGTGGGCGATTTTGTGTTGGCGATTGGCAGTCCTTTCGGTTTAAGCCAAAGCGTCAGTTACGGAATCATCAGCGGCAAGAGCCGCCGCGATTTGGAACTGGGCGTCAACGGCGTGAAATACCAGGACTTTCTTCAGACCGACGCCGCCATCAATCCTGGCAACAGCGGTGGACCGCTGATCAATTCACGGGGAGAGGTGATTGGCGTCAACACCGCGATCGCCAGCAACAGCGGCGGCAGCGACGGAATCGGCTTTACGATTCCGATTAACGATGCCATGAAAGTCGCGGACGAACTCGCTGAATACGGATTTGTGCGGCGCGGGTTCTTAGGCGTATCGCTTGACTCGCGTTACAATCCGAAGGTCGCCAGTGAATTGGGTTTGCAGACCGCGTTCGGCGCCCGCGTGTCTGCAATCACGCCCGACTCGCCCGCCGCCACCACCGATTTGCAAGTCGGGGACGTGATCTTGAAATTCGACGGCAAAGTCGTCGAAAACGACTCGCATCTGGTGAGCCAAGTCAGTCAGACTCAAGTCGGACGGGAAGTGGAACTCGAAGTCTACCGTAGCGGTGCCGGACTAAGGTTCACGCCGTCATCCGCGACCGGCAAGACTACCAAGTCCGCAAGTGACTCGCGGATACCGCTGGCGATGCCGTATTCGTTGCGACCGAATCGCTACATCGTTGGACCATTCAGGGCACGCTCTCCACCGGCAACCTTCCAAATCGTCGGTCAGGCAAACCGTGCTTCACCGGGGACTCATCTGCCCCGACATTCTCACCAATCGTCCTACGGCTTTTCGAGCTTCCGTTCGGTTGATGTCGGTCGCGACTTCGACGTTCATCGACCATTCGGGTGGCATCCGTCTGTCGAAAACCGTCGCGCCGCGCGTCAATTCGCCACAAGTCTCAATGTCGCAGGCCATCTCCTCGAAATGAAACAGCTCGGGCTCCAACATCGCTAGACAGCCGATGACGTCGTTGAGAAAAATGGTTTCCCGTCCCAACTGCTGGCGGTAGGTACGAAACGCGTGGGGAAGTATTTGGCTGAGGAAGTGTCCAACCCGCGTCTCGCTGCCAGGCAACTCTTGCAAAAAGTCGAGGCCAAAGGCGACTTTCGTCGTCACATCCAACGGAATCAACGAGATGGGGACGCGAGACCGAAGCACCGCGCGGGCCGATATGGGATCAAAATAGAAATTAAAGTCCGCTGCCGGGCGTGACGTTGCCCGGACCCTGCACACACCCGCCGGTGGCGATCAGTCGATGCAACTGGCTGACCAACGATGGCTCCCGCTGAAAAGCCCGGGCGACGTTGGTCAAAGGCCCCAGACATAGCACGGTGACGTCCCCCGGATTGGCGCGGATCAGATCAACGATGACTTTGTCGGCCGCGTGCAAATGCTGAAGCGGCGAAACGGGAAAATCGCTGTTGCCCAGGCCGTCGTCACCGTAAAGAAATGTCGATGTCACGGGCGGAGCGCCCTCTGCCGCTGTCGCCAGTCCAAGCCGCGGAAATTTTGGCGGATCCACCTGTCCGATGATCGCCTGCAAATTGTTGTTGGCCTGTTCGGCTGAAACGCAACCTTCGCACGCCGTAATCGCCAAAAGATCGACTTGGAGCTGAACAGCGCGATACAAAGCGCGACGGCGTCGTCGGTTCCCATGTCGCAGTCGATGATTACCTTCCTGGCCATGACATCCTCGCTGGTCGAGAATAATACCTGTTCTGCTGCCGGCGATTGTAGCGAATTCGAACCGAATCACAACAAAAAACGCCGTTTGCAAGCGAGATTTGCAACGGTCGCAAGAAGTTTCTATCGGTTTTGGCCCACTACCACGGCGTCATTCTCCTTTCCCATTTTTCTGCAACGTGATAGGCTAAATCAATGGCGCCTCGTGAGTTTTGTTCGAAGCCAGGCCGCGACTGATTTTGCAGTTGATCGGAAGGCGGAGACTTCCGACCGAGACCCGCCGTCCAATTCTTGATCTATTCCGGGGAACAAAATGGCCAAACCACACCGAAAAACCAAGAAAGCCAACCATGGCAAGCGACCTGCGAATGCCAAAGCTCGAAAGTCAAAACGCCAGCGAGTCAAAACGCCATAGCTGTTGCCTAAGTTTCCGATGGGTCGCCGTGCATTGCCAAAGCGTAAGGCGGATGTCGAGTTTCAACACCTGTTGACCGACCTGCGGACCGTTCAGCCGCCGTTTTCGCCCGGCCGATGGTTTGCTAACTCGACAGCGGACGTGGAAATCGAAGTCGGTTCTGGAAAAGGCCTGTTTCTGCTCAATGCCTCCGAACGGTATCCGCAACGCAACTTTTTGGGCTGCGAAATAGCCAAGAAGTATGCGCGGCTTTGCGGCCTATCGATTGGCGCGATACCATCGGCCTAATGCGCATGTGCTCTCGGGCGATGGGTTGAGACTGTTTCGGGAATTTCTTCCGGATGACTGTTGCACGACAGTCCATGTTTACTTTCCGGATCCCTGGTGGAAGGAGCGGCACCGCAAACGCCGCATCATGCAGCCTCAGTTCATCCAGGACGTCGCGCGCGCGTTGCGTTCCGGAGGTCGGTTGCACTTTTGGACGGACGTCGACGAGTATTTCGAAGCGACATGCGGGTTGATTCGCAGCGAGTCCGAACTGACGGGTCCGAGCTTTGTTGACGAAGCGCCCGCCGAGCACGACATGGATTATCGCACGCATTTCGAACGCCGCATGCGCCGCAACGACCATCCTGTCATTCGCAGCTATTTCAGCAAATAATCCCGACAGCGCCCACAAGCCAACTGCATGGACCCTGAATCGTTATGGTCTCGCAACCGGCTCGAACGTGCGGGCGCTGTTTCCCTGTCCAGCGGCGGCGCGGTCGAGGGCGAGTTGATACAGATTTTGACCGGTGGGCGTCGGGTAGCGCGCCGTGATGCAAGCTTGGCAGAGTTGGTCGGCGGAAAAGCCGATGGCACGAGCGATTGACGAAATCGGCAAGTATCGCAACGAGTCGCAACCCAATTCACAAGCCATTTCTGCCAGGATTGCTGGCGTGGGTGCGTCCCCTCCTTTGAGGAATCGCGACGCAAACAGCTCGCCGACGGTGGACATGTCGATTCCGTAAAAACAGGGGGCGATGATCGGCGGACATGCCACGCGGACGTGGACTTCGGCAGCGCCTCCTTCATTATAAATCCGGTGCAACAGCGTTTTCATGGTCGTCGAGCGGACGATGGAATCCTCTACCAACAGAACGCGTTTGCCTTCGAGGACTTCGCGGAGCGGCGTGTATTTGGCACGCGCCCGTAGCCGACGCTGATCGGCATCCTGCTCGATGAACGTCCGACCGCTATAACGATTCCTGATCAGGCCTTCGCGCGAAGGGACGCCAAGTTCAAACGCCATCGAATCAGCGGCTGCTTTGCTGGTATCCGGGACGGGAACGACAATCGTGTTGCCATCGTGAACCACGATCCCGTCGGCTTCCTCCAACCGCGCCAGTTCGATTCCCAGCCGCGTGCGCGCTTCGTAGACGCTGACTCCATCGAGCGTGCTGGCGACGTTGGCAAAATAGACCCACTCGAAAAAACAATGGCGCGGCCACGGCGCTTGGCGAAAGGGTCCACATTGAGCTGTCCGTCGATCACGGTCACCGCGTAACCTGGTTCAAGTGTCTGAATTTCGTCGCGCGCGAAGCCTAGATTCAATAGGGCAACGCTTTCGCTGGCGGCGGCAAACAACGGCTCCCGAACGGCAAAACACAGCGGACGCAGCCCCAAGGGATCGCGAGCCACCAGCATGTCGCCATTGGCGTCCAAATACACCATGCAGTACGAGCCGTCGAACTGGGCTGCGGTTGCCCGCCACATCTCCAACAAGTGGCCCGGACCGGCGGTGGCCAACGCCCGGCTCATCAAATGCATCACGACTTCGGTGTCGCAGTCGCGCGTCAAGTGATATTGGTCGTCGGCCAACAGGTTGGCCTTTAATTCCTGATAGTTGGCCAGTTGCCCGTTGAAGCCGAACGCGAACCACTTGTGCTTCTGGACGTGGCTTCGTTCAAACGGCTGCGCGTAGTTTTCGTCGTCCTTGCCACAGGTGGCATAACGGACGTGCCCGATCGCGGCACTGCCGGCAAATTTCCGCATCAGGCTCTCGCTCTTGCCCGGATGGGAGAGCCGAAAGACCTCCGCCACGACGCCGATTTCCCGATGCGTCTGGATAAGTTGATCTCGGTAGGCCAGATAGCTCGTCATGCCCGCCGAGAGCTGTCCGCGATTTTGGATGTCTTGCAACATCCGCGGAATCAGCCGAGATGTTTCGTTTTGTGGCCAACGCGACAGGTCCGAAGGCTTCGACGACGGCAGATAGTAGACGGCAGCGATACCGCACTCATGATTCAGATCGCTCATCCAGTTGGCCCGAAAAAAGATCGAATTCGTGCAGAGTCAAGCACAACTCAATTCTAGGGTCGTCGCAGAGATCCTCAACGGGCGGGCGCCGCCCGTAGTGGGTTGATTGACAAGGGGTGGCTACATCTTTGGCCAATGTTCGTCGGTCAGGGACTGACCGACCTACAGCAAAGGACAGCCACATCGTTAGCTTTCGTTTGTCGGTCAGGGACTGACCGACCTACAGAAAAGGACGGTTATTACCGGGCCGCCACTGTTCAGCCGGCGAACCTGCACGATACGCCTGGGTGAACTGTCTATTGGCATCGTAATTCAACCGCCGTTGATTCGTCCGACAGCAGACCACTTGAATAATCGCTCAATCTGCTCCCCCCCTAGCCGGTGCTCCTGTTGTAGGAAAGGAGGCTTGGAATAAGAATTGATGAGGGGAACATCAAACGAGAGACCAACCTATGTTGACCATCGATCATTGGATTGCACAGCGGATGCAATCGTTTGACAGCAGTGGTATCCGCAAAATGTTTGATATGGCGGCGCGGCTCAAAGACCCGATCAACTTGTCGATCGGCGAGCCGGATTTTCCGGTTCCGGAGCCGGTTAAGGACGCACTGATCGACGCGATCCGGCGCGATAAGAACACGTACGCGCCGACCCAAGGCATCCCCGCTTTGCGGGACTTGTTGCAGCAACGGATCGACGAACGATGGGGGAATCCTGATCGCAAGGTTGTCGTAACGTCAGGGACCAGCGGCGCACTCGTGTTGGCTTTGATGGTGATGATCAATCCGGGCGACGAAGTGATTGTTTTTGATCCCTATTTCGTGATGTATGACGCCTTGGTGTCGCTGATGGGAGGCGTCGTCCGCCCCGTACCGACTTACCCCAACTTTCAGCCGGATATCGATCGCGTCGCTCACGAAATCACGGAGCGTACCAAAATGATCATTGTCAACAGTCCGTGCAATCCGACGGGAGCTTGCGTCACCGAGGAGGCGATGCGTGATTTGGCGCAGCTCGCTCGCCAGCGAGGGATTTGCCTGGTGTCGGACGAAATCTACCATGACTTCGCGTACGACCAGCCCCACATTAGTCCGGCCGATCACAATACGGAGACGCTCGTGATCGACGGGTTCTCCAAGAGCTATGCGATGACCGGTTTGCGATTGGGGTTCGCTCACGGACCCAGCGAGTTGATCGATGCGATGATTCGCTTGCAACAGTTTACTTTCGTCTGCGCGCCTCACCCGGTGCAATATGCGGGCGTCGTCGCGCTGGACACAAGCGTCGAGCAATTGGTGACGGATTATCGCCGCAAACGCAATCTTTTAGTACAGAACCTGAGTCCGAAGTTTGAGTTGGTCGCGCCCGGAGGAGCGTTTTTTGCGTTTTGCAAATCGCCCTGGGGCGGCGGCGACGCCTTCGTCACCCGCGCAATCGAGAACAACGTACTGGTCATTCCGGGCAAGGTTTTCAGTCGCCGCGACACCCATTTTCGCCTTTCGTTTGCGGCCAAGGACGAGCGTTTGCTGCAAGGAATCGACGTCTTAAACCGTCTCGCCGAAGGACCAAGCTAATGGCTCCGATGAAGTGCTTTCACATGAGCCGATCGGGTCACGATTAGGCGCCTACCACGACAGTTTTGGATTCGGAATGCATCCCCGAAATCGAACCACGCATTGCGGGCCGTGGAAGCGCGGCCCTGGAAGCGCGGGCTGTGGAAGGAATAGATTCCTTTCCGATAACAATCGGTCATCATGTCGTCGACGCTTCCAGATTGGGTCGCAGACAAGACGATTGGGAGCGGACGGTTGGATCGGCGAGACAATTTGCCCCGGTTTCAGATTCGATTCAAGGCCAGCCGGTGTAGCCACGTTGTGAACTTGTTGGTTCTCGATCATATTTGTAACTCGCGCTTGGCTGGCCGGAGCGGCAGCGCTAAGATTGAGGCATCACCCCAACGTGCCGCGTACGAATTTTCAAGCCTGACCGGGGGGTGTCGGCGTCGAACGAGCAGCTCGGGATGGGGGAAAACCAAGGCGCCAGACGGCTGGCATAGGTTTTTCGGAGAACCGAGTAGCCGCGCGCTCGGCCCTATGGTCTCCTGTAAGCATCTGACTGTCCATGACTGACCACAAGACGGACGGCACTCACACGGCCGAAGCCAAGTCATTGCAACCCAATTCGAACGGGCAACCGATGATCGAAGCCGATCGGTTGTCCAAGTTCTACGGTATCTTCGCGGCGACGCGTGAAGTCTCGTTTAAGGTCTACCGGGGAGAGGTTGTGGCGTTCCTAGGCCCCAATGGCGCCGGGAAGAGTACGACGATGAAGATCTTGACCGGTTACCTCTCGCCCTCGGAGGGCGTGGCTCGCATCGCCGGTTACGACATGTCGCTCGACCGACTGCGCGGCTCGCGGCTTCTGGGCTACCTGCCCGAGACGGGCCCGTTGTACCCGGATATGACTCCGTTCACCCTGTTGACGTTTTTTGCCGAGGCGCGCGGGATGAACAAGTCACAGACGCGAAACCGAATCGAAGCGGTCGTCGAAATCTGCGCGCTCGAGCAGCGTGATTCACAAACCGATCAGCAAACTGTCCAAGGGCTATCGTCAGCGCACGGGCATGGCCCAAGCCCTGTTGCATGAACCGGAAGTGTTGATCATGGACGAGCCAACGTCGGGGTTGGATCCGAATCAGATTCGCGGTGTGCGGGAAACAATGCGGCGGCTCGGTGAGGACAAGACAATTCTGCTGTCGACCCACATCTTGCAGGAGGTCGAGGCGGTGGCCGACCGCGTGATTGTGATCAACGAGGGGCGAAAGGTTTACGACGGGCTGCTCAAGGACATGGATCGAAAACAGATTGGCTTGGACAATGTCTTTGCCGAGTTAACTGGCCACGGCGACTCGCTGCACGATGGATGACCTGGCATTCGGCGCGACATCATCGGCCAGTGGTTATCCGTATTAGCGGAGTATGACAAAGAGATAACGGATGGAAGCGGTTTTCGAATTTATCAACATGATCGGGATCGACTTGATCTTTATGTCGATCTTGTTTTTGGTGATGTTGCCGTTTGGGATCTACCGGCAAGCGGCGTTTGCCGTGATGAAGCGTAATTTCTCCGGGTACTTCAACAATCCCACCGGATATGTTTTTCTCTGTTTGTTCGTCCTGCTGACCTCGTTCGCCGCGTTCTGGCCGCACGAGTTTTTCACGACAAACCTCGCCAACTTTGATCAGCTCAACCGATTTCTGCCGTACATCATGCTGGTCTTCATCCCGGCGATCACGATGAGCATATGGGCGGAGGAACGGCGGCAGGGCACCGACGAGTTGTTGTTGACGTTGCCGGCGCTCGATTTCGATATTGTGATCGGTAAGTATTTTGCGGCGGTGTTGATCTTTACGGTCAGCCTGATTTTTTCTCAACTGTCGAACTACGCGGTACTGTTGGCGTTGACCGGCGGGGAACTGGACAGTGGTTTGCTGTTCTCGACGTACTTGGGCTATTGGTTCATCGGCATCGCGATGCTGTCGTTAGGGATGGTGGCCAGCTTCTTAACCAGCAACCTGACGGTGGGATTCCTATTCGGGGCTGTGTTTAACGCGCCGCTGGTTTTCTTTTCCAATTCGGATGTCATCGTCTCCAACAACAACGTCGTCAATGCGTTGTATGACTGGTCGCTGTTGCAGCGGTTCGAGCCGTTCGGGCGTGGGCTGATCGCCTCGCCGTCGATCGTGTACTACTTGGGAATCGTGATTGTCGGCATTTACCTGAGCCTAATTTTGATCGGGCGGCGGCATTGGGCGGGTGGTCGCGATGGAACGTCGATGCTGGGACATTACGTGCTGTCGCGCCTTATTTCTAGGCGTGACCGTGTTGGCGATCGTGCTAATCGTCCAGTACAGCTACTTGAATCGGTTGCGACTGGACGTTTCGCGCGAACGGGTCAGCACGCTGTCCAATTCAACGCGTGACATTCTGCAGCGCTTGGAGAACGAACAAAATGCGGACCCGATCGTCATTGACGCCTACGTCGGGTCCACCACTCCGACCGAGTTCGTGCAGACGCGGTATGACCTGGTGAATCTACTGCGAGAGTTCGATGTGTTGGGAGGCAACCGCGTCAAGGTCAACTTGAACATTGGGATTGAACCATTCTCCAAGGAGGCGATTGCCGCCGAAAAGCGATTTGGCATCCGCGCCGAGACGATCTCGAGCCGAATCGCGCGGCGCCCGGCGCGACGAACAGGTGATTCTCGGCGCGGCATTTTCCAGCGGCCTGCAACGCCGGGTGATCGAGTTCTTTTCGGCAGGTTCTCCGGTGGAGTTCGAGCTGATTCGTGCCATCCGTGCCGTCGCGCAGCCGCACAAGAAAACAATCGGCGTTGTGCAAACCGACTTGTTCCCTATGGGGCAGAAGGTTTGGAACGCAGAAGATCGTCGCTATGTTTACATCCCCGCGTTGGCGGCCGTCCAGGAATTGGCCAAACAATACAACGTTGAGTTGGTTCAAGCCCAGACGAAAATCCCACTTTGGCTAGAGGACGAAACCGGCCAACCGACCGGTCGACGCTATGCGGCGCTGCTGATCATCCAGCCATCGCAAATGGCGCCGGTGGAATTGGAGAATGTCATCGCCGCGATCAAGAGCGGTCAGCCGACGGCGATATTGGAAGATCCGCTTGTCTTCAACGTGCGCAGCCGGAATCCATACGGGGTGTTTCAGGGCCAACCACTTTCGGGAACGACGTTTCCACGCCAATATAGCCGTGTATCATCCGACAGCGCCTACATTGAGAATCTTTGGGATGCGCTGGGGATCGACGTGACGATGGAGAAGTATCGGATGCAGGATGGAACATCGCAAAAGTTTCCTTGGGTGATTTGGAAACAGGCCAATACCGTCTATCCGAAAAGCCGGGCACTGGATCAAAAGGAGCTTTATGTCGTTCGGAATGATACGGAAAAGCAATTCGACGAAAAGGACCCAGCTATGCGGGGGATCCATGAGCTGTATTTCCCGTTTGTCGGCCAGCTTGCCCGGAAAAAAGGCGCCGACACCGAATTCCAACCGTTGGTCCGTTCGGGCACGGCCGGCAAGATAAGCGTTTACAACCTGTTGACCTCCCAGTCGGGAAATGATCTGGAACGCAATCGAGGGCTGGCGGACGCTGACTACGTCTTTGCCGCCCGCATCACCCAAGGGGATCCGGCACAAGAGACGACTCCCGGAAAGGATAGCCCGATGAACGTCGTCTACGTCAGCGACGTGGACTTCATTGGAGATTGCGTCTACTATCTCCACGATAACCCGGCAGTCGGCGGGACCATCGATTACGCGTTCGACAACGTCTCTTTTTTTGGAAATATCATCGATTCACTAGCTGGCGAGTCCGACTTTCTCACAATCCGCAGCCGCCGAATCGTTCACGCAACTTTGAAGTATGTTGAGCAAACCACCGAGCGCGCCCTTCAAAAAGTTTACGAAAAGGAAGAGGAATTGGAGAAGAAATATGAAAAGGACATGATCGATATCGATCAAGAGGTCGCTAAAGTCATCGACCCTTTGAAAAAGTCCATCGCCAACTTGACCGAACGGCAAGCGAAAGGGGAATCGATCAATCAGGCCGAGTTGAATGCCAAGACCAAGTTGCTGAACCAAAGTCAGTTGGAACAGCAGGCGAAGGAACAACACAAAGTCGAGCAACTCCAGAACGAACTTAATGAGGGAAAGCGGACGATCCGCTTGGATGCGGAATTGGAAATCCAAAAAATCCAACGGAGCTTTAAGTTGGCGGCCGTCACGCTGCCCGTGATTCCGCCGCTGCTGCTGGGCGTGATGGTCTTTGCTCGACGGCGCTTGCGCGAACGCGAGGGTATTTCCAAGGCTCGCCGCTTAAAATAGAGGCCAACAGGCACGCTCCAACATTCGGGACACGAATTATTTGACGGGTGCATGGCGGGGAGGATTGAATGAGTCGAGCGTTTCGAACAACGGTCTGCATGGGACTGGTCGCCGCGGTATTATCGGTCGTGGCCGCATTTTGCTATCCATGGCCGCAAGCTCCGGCCACCGCGCAACGCGTGAATCAGCCGCTCTTCACTGATCTCAAGATTGAAGATTCTCGCAGCATTTCCGTCATGTCATATGACCGCGATGAACGCCGGCTTAACCAGATTCAACTCAAGCGGGTTCGTGACCAGTGGGTTATTCCAGCCGCGAACGACTACCCGGCCGGCAATTCAACGCTCATCGGACGAATGAACAATGCACTCAGCGAGGCAACTGTTTTGGAAGTGAAGTCGGACGACGAAGGCAAGCATCAACAGTACGGCGTGATCGATCCGGACGCGTTCTCCGATCCGACTCAGGCCGGGTTCGGGACGAAGATCACCCTTGCGGATACCAATAGCCTTCCGATCGCTAGCTTGATCGTCGGAGAAAAAGTGGGCGAGGACCCCAATCAACGTTTTGTGCGTATTGCCGGCCAGCCGACCGTCTACGTGATTGCGTTTGATTCAGCGCTTCTTTCCACAACGCTTGCAGATTGGACGGATCACAATTTATTGGGGATCAAACGCAGCGCAGCCGGTCAAGGATTTGACATCGCCGGTCTTACCTTTGACAACTATCGCATCGACCCCGACCACTTTGACAGCGATCAATACACCAAGGTACACAAGTACCGACTCAAGCTGCTGCGGAGCCAATCCGGTTGGCAAGTCGCCGAGCTCGACGAGCCCGAGGGCGGGCAACTGAAAAAAGTCGAGGAACAAGTCGGCATCTCACAAGATGGGTTGGCCCAAGCGGTGGTGGGCTTGCAGGAAGTTCCCTTTCAAAACGTGATCAAAAACGAACAGCCGGCGATCGCCACCGACCCGTCGGAGCCCGGTGCGGCGGATGTTAAACCTTTCTATGGATTTCGCCGAGCGATCGACCCCGCACAGGGAATCGACTCGCTCAACGGTAGCGTCGCCGTCAATACGCCCGATGGTATCGACCTAACGCTGCACTTAGGGATTCTGATGGACCCGATCGCCGGGCAGCACGGAAATTACGTACGCTACACTGTTGATCGCTCGTGTCAACGCGGAAGCGTTTCCGATGCCGGTGAAGCCCGAAAACGGAGGCGAGGACGCCGATAAGGAATACGAACGAGCGGTGAAACGCCGCGACGACAAAATGAAAGTCGCGCAAGACCTCGCGGAGCAATTCAACAAGCGAACGGCCGAGTGGATATACTTCCTCGATGAGAAGACCGTGAATGCGATCCGTCCTGACGAGGAATCCATGATCCAAAAGCCGAATTAGGATCGGACGCAGAATAACTTCTCCGTAAATCCTCGCCCTCACGGGAGAGGCTTAGGGAGAGGGTCGACAAAACCGGGAAGTTATTTTGCTTGCGATCCTGAGGGCCACGAATGAAGTTCCTCGTATAGATCGTGCGGGGTCGTTCAGTAACAGTTCACGAGCCGGGGTCTGGCTCATTTTCGGCCCAATGATTGGTACTAGAATGTCGCATGAGCCGCCGAAAATGTGCCTGACCCCCTAAGAACGTGGGCGACGCATTGGTAACCCGTGAACGCTTTCGGTCGTGCAGTAGCCGAGCAATCGATTTTACGTAATAGCGGCGATGGCCGCGTGAGGATGCAATATGATCGTTGATGCTTGGGCTCGGCGGCTCTTGTGTTTGGCAGTGACAATGGCGCCTGGATTCACATTTGCGGATTCGCCTCGCGATCCGCTGCCGGAAAAAATCACGATTGCCACCTGGAACATTGAATGGTTTTTCGACAACTATCGTGGTGACAACCAAAGTGATTTAGCTAAGCAGATGTCGGCCCCATCGCGGGAAGAATGGCAATGGCGACTCGAGTCGGTCGCCGCCGCGATCGCCAAGATGAGCCCTACCATTTTGGCCATGGAGGAAGTCGAAAACCGCGACGTCGTGTATCGACTGTGCAAGACACTGGAGGAAAAGCATGGGCTCAAATACCGCATCGCATTCATTCCCGGCTACGATTTCTTTACCGAGCAGCAAGTCGCCGTCATCTATCAGTCGGGGCTTGTCGAATTCAGCCGTCGTGAACAGACGCAGGAGATGTTCGACAGCAACGAGTACCGCAACGTGCAGAAGCATCTTTTTTGCCGGTTCGAATGGGGGAGCGGCGCCGAACGACAATCGCTCGTGCTGGTCGCGCTTCATTTGAAAGCAACGCCCGAATCAGCCGACATCCGGCAAAAGCAAACACGGTTAATCCGCTACTGGCTTGAGCCGTACTTGGACGGCGACACTAACGTCGTTGCCCTAGGCGACTTCAATACGGAGGAGTTTTTCGGCAAGGAGCAACCCGGCTGCGAAATGTTGCAACTTCGGAAGCCCACCACCGCCGGCCCGGAGTTGCGCGATTTGGATGAGTTCCTGCCCGAGGACCGCCGAATCACTCACATGATTGGTCGTGCGTTCGATCGAATTCTGGTGAGTCAAAACATGTTGGACGACGATCCAAAGGGCCGCGATATTGTCTTCAAATCGATTGCCAACTATCGCGAACTCGAGATTCAGGGCGAGTTGGACGCCGATCATCGCGACGTGTATTACCAAATTCCACAAAACGAACGCGACCTCAGCGACCACTTTCCTTTGATGGCGGAATTCGAAGTGAAATAAGCACGACTGCCGGGGCCATGACTCAGTTTGCGAGGGAGTTCAATTTCGACGGGATTGTCGGCCCATCGCATAATTACGCGGGCCTGGCGTATGGGAATGTCGCCTCGTCTCGGCACAAGGATACGACCTCCAATCCTCGCGCAGCGGCTTTGGAGGGTCTTGAGAAGATGCGGCGGGTCGCCGAATTGGGTGTAGCGCAAGCCGTGCTGCCGCCTCTTCGCCGGCCACGTTTGGATTTCCTTCGCAAGCTTGGGTTCGACGGTGGCGATTCGGACGTCATCGATCGAGCGGCCAAGACCGCTCCCGAGTTGTTGGCCGCTTGCTACAGTGCGTCGAGTATGTGGACGGCCAACGCCGCGACCGTTTCCCCCTCGCCCGATTGTGCCGATGGCCGAGTCCATGTATCGGTGGCCAATCTGACATCGATGTTACATCGAGCCTTTGAAGCCAAATCGACTCTGCGTAATCTGCGATGGGTGTTCGGTGACGATTTCAGGTTTGCGGTTCACGGCGCCCTTCCGCCGGCGGTCGCCTTGACTGACGAGGGCGCCGCGAATCACACCCGACTCTGTTCTAAATACGGTTCGCCTGGCTTGGAGATATTTACGTATGGTCGCAGCGCGATTCGTACAGACTTGTCAGGGCCGACCCAATATCCGGCGAGACAGACACTCGAAGCTTCGCAAGCCATTGCCCGACGACATGCTCTGGAACCACGGCAAACGATCTTTGTCCAACAGCGGCCGGAAGTCATTGACGCGGGTGTCTTTCACAACGATGTCATTGCGGTCGGCAATCAAAATGTGTTGATCTGTCATGAGCGCGCGTTTGTCGATCAAGCAACCACGATCGCTCAAATCCGACAACAGTTCGAAGCAGTCTGTGGCGACGAACTCGTGGTGATTGAGGTCTGCGATCGGGACTTGTCGTTGGAGGATGCGGTTCGAAGCTACTTGTTCAACAGCCAATTGCTTTCTTTGGCCGATGGTACCATGGCGTTGATTTGTCCGCATGAATGTCGCGAAATCATGGCGGCCTCAGATTGTTTGGATCATATTTTGGCGGGGGACAATCCGATCGTCCGCGCGATCCCGCTGAATTTGCGTCAGAGCATGCAGAATGGCGGGGGACCGGCCTGCTTGCGGTTGCGCGTCGTCTTAAACGAGATTCAATTAGCGGCAATCCATCCGGGGGTGATCTATTCGGCTCAACTGCATGCCCGCGTCGAGACGTGGGTCAAAAAGCACTATCGCGAACGGCTGAATCCGGCCGATTTGATGGATCCACATCTGCCTCTGGAAATCGAAGCTGCGCTCGCCGAATTGGCGAGCATTTTGCAATTCCCACCGGAAGTCATGTTGGATGCATAACACCCCATTGAAAAGCGACTCATGTCAACAACTGGACGGAACCTTTTCCACCGGGCTGATAATCCGCGTCGGTTGGCGCTAGGCACAAGATGTTTTTGCCAGAACGTCGAGTAACTGTTCACGAGTCGGGGTCTGGCTCATTTTCGGCCTAATTATTGATACTTGAATGTTGCACGAACCGCCGAAAATGTGCCTGACCCCCTGAAAATGTGGGCGACGCATTAGCAACCCGTAAACTCTTACGAACGTCGATCGCAAACATCGGCGGTCTATTCATATGCAACAGGCGCGGACCTAGAATGAACGCTCGCGTTGGGAGTATTTTAGAGTCATTAATACTTGAAGGTTGAATGAGACTATTAGTCGAGACAGATCGGCCACATGTTTTCGTTCCGTTGTCGGTCAGATCCTTTAGTTGCACCTCGAATTTGCCGAATGCGATCGCGGCTCGCCCGATGCATGTATCGAACGACGGCCCGCAAATAACTTTACGGCTTTATTAATGTGAGGCGCCCATGACAGCGGTCAACATTTCCCCTTGGACCTACGGGCTTATTGGTCTGAGCATGATGGTGCTTGTTTTGGGCGGATGTCAAAGGCGAACCGCTCAGCACGATGATGGAGAAGAATTTCAGATCTATGAAGTTGCGCCTTCGGCGCCCGGGTCGAACCAGACGTTGCAGATGCCGACGTCGACGCCGGAACGAAACATTCCTCAAGGCGCCAAGCGATTCGTCGGTGTATTTGTGCCCGATGCCATTGCCCCGACGTTGTCGGCGAAGCGGACCTTGTCGGATCCGACTGGGCCGGTCACTCGTGAGAATTCCGAACGGGGATTCGATGAAGCCTTTGACGAATATCTGACCCGCGGACTAGACGTGTATCAGGCGACTACCAAGGATCTCCCCGCCGACAAAAGGAAGAATACAGAATTCGTTCAACATGCATATAAGTTTTACGTTGGGTTAATGCAGGACTGGTCGGTTAAGCAGCTCTATGATTACGCCATGTCCAAAGCGGCGCCGGGCGTCGTCGAGCAGCAGGATCCGTTCGTTCTGGTGACTTGTTCGTTCATTCTCAACAGCTACGCGCAATCGGAAAGCGCTGTCGCAATGCACGCAAACCGCCATTGAGAAGTTCCGCACGTCGCCCTACCCCAGTTTTTACGTGCTGATCGCGTATTACCAGCGTAACTGGACGGGCGGAAAGTCGTATCCGTTCATCTTGGACGACTATGCCGACGCGGTCTATTACTGGTTGCAGAACGACCTCCAGTGGACGCCGAATGACGCGCCGTTTGTGGACACGTTACTGATGGACTTCTGCCAAATCTTTTACCGGCAGCGCAGCGAACAATGCGAGATGTTGATCGATAAGCTGGCGAAGAATCCGGACATCGACGAGTATTATCGCAAATTGATCGAAGGGCAGATTCGCGCCTCGCAAGCGTACGATGCCCGAGGCGGAGAGTTTGCCGATCAGGTTTCGACGGATCGCTGGCAGCTGTTTCAGCAGCGCGCTCACGAGGCCATTGGCGCGTACGAACGCGCTGGGAATTGAATCATAGCTGGGTGAGACCGACGTATGAATTGGAGTCCCTCAACTTTCACAGCGGCGATAGCGAGGCGGGTGAACAGTGGTTCCAGCAAGTCGTCAAAACGCAATATGACTACTACCCTGCCTATCGAACTCGTTTGTATTACCTCCTGCCGCGGTGGGGCGGCAGCTTGGACGAAATGATGAAGTTTGGTTTGCAATGCTACGACGAGGGCCGATTTGACACACAGGTTCCGTTCGCGTTGATTGATGTCATTCGCATGGCGCGCCAATAAATCCCTCAAGTCATCCCGGATTACGACGTCAGTTTCCGCCAATACGATGGCATCAAGCAGAAAGCCATGGATGGCTTCGACAAACTACTCACCGGCTATGCACGGGACAAGCCGCAGTCCAAGAGACTTTGGTTCCAAACGGCCAAAGTTGTGATCAGTTATGAGCTGGAAGAGTATGTCGAGGCCCGCAATGAATTGGAACAAATGGACAATGCCTACTCGAGGGACTTGCTCCGCGATTGGTATCAATCTCCGATGGAATGGTTACAGTTCAAAGCGATGGCGTTTGCGTACGGTGGGCCCACGGGGGACTTGGCTCGACAACTGGCCGAGTTGAGCAAGAACCCAACGACGGACGTCGCCGCATACCGCAAACAAGTCGACGAGCTGACGACGATGGGCTTGGCGCTCAGCAACCACCCTGAAGAAAAACGGTACTGGCAATTGCTGCGTGACCAATTCGAATGGCGGCGTGACTACGCCGCCGGAAAGCCAGTCACCGTCGGATTTGAACAAGGCGTGCGCGAATGGAACTGGGGCAGCCGATCCGACTTGGAGATGAAGGACGATTACGTGCTGTTTGACTCACGGAACTCGGACAATGTCGACTACTTCGTTCAATCACCGAGCTATTTTCCGCCGCCCAAGATTATCGACTACGAATACGAAGTGGTCGAAGACACCCCGTTCAAGTTGACGCCGTCGGCGGGGAACATATTTCAGCGGCATTTGTCCGTTCTATCGCTGGACTCTACCCAAGGCCACACCAAAGTGGGTATGGATCCGATGCGCAATGAATTGCTCTTGCTCTTCAAACCCGGCGAACCCATCTATCGGTTTAACGTGGCGCCCAAAACCGGCAATCGGTCGCACGTTCGCGTTTATTGTGCCGAGAAATTCCTCGAAGTTCACGTCGACGGTCAATTCATAATGCGTACACGCTTCGACAATATCACTGTTGACGACCGGCTGACCTTCATGGCCTGCCCCTATTTTGAAGGTCGGGCGTCGGTCAAGTTTCACGATCCGACGGTGCAAAGATGGAGCGAAGGCGCACCACCCGACGAATCCGATGCCACGGCCCTTCGAAACTACTACCAACAGGCGACGACATATCGACCGACTGAAGCTTGGCTGTGGTTCAATTTCGCGGTGTTGACCCATTACCAAGGCGATTATGAACAGGCCGAATCCCTCTTTTCCAAAGCCATCGAACTGGGAATGCCCGCCGACTATGTTTATTTCTACCGTGGTGATATGGAGGAACGGCGTGGACACCGAGAAAAGGCGTTGGACGAATATCGGCAATGCATTTTGAGTCAGCAGCTGATCGCGGCCACCATTCCAGGTCTCGGCCACGATTTGGATACGCCGCGGGAATGGGCCAAGTTCCGGCTCCGTTGGCTAACGGCAACGGAGCAACCGACGGCCAAGATGAATGACCAGGATCAAAAGGTGATCCGCATGTCCCGCACCGCGCCGCCGGAACCTTGGCTCAACGATGTCTTACTGGCTTGTGAAGCCGCAGCGCAAAATGACTTTCCGACCGCGGTTTCCAAACTAGAGCCCTTGTTGACGACCGCGCCAACCAACTGTCGCGAGATGCTGAACCAGCAAATCGAAAGCTATCGACTGCAGAAACGATTTGCGCTCCCGGCGGACAAGTCGTGGTACTACTTGCAAGTAAAGATGCCGTTATTCTGGCCGATCATCGATGAACCGTTCAAACAGGAAATGCGAAGACTCATGAAACAAAAATGACGCTAGTGCTTTGTCAGGTCTTAGAATTGGGGTTGTGTGCCACTGGCTTCGCCAGTGCGGGTCGGCAATACACGATGTTCACGTACACTGGCACAGCCAGTGGCACCCCAAACTTAAGTACTGAAAGTGCATTAGGCCAATGACGCGGGATCGACGAACTGATCTCGAAATCGTGTCCCGCAAAGGAGCGGGCCGATAAACCCATCGGCTAGATCACGCCTTTGTTCCGCAGCAGGATCACGTATCCAATGATCGCCAGTAGCGCCACGGCCATCAGAGAATTCTTGGGAGGGCCGTAACGATTACCGAGCCAAATCGGAGAGGGATGGTAGCTGCGCGAAGGTTTTTCATCGACTCGATGATTTGACGTTGCTGTGGATCGTGCGAAAGTCGCTCAATATCTTCAGCCGACATCAGATCATAGCCATGACCGATGGGCAACTCTGGCGGCGCCGCAAATCGGCCGTCGAATGTATTGTCCGGAAACCCCGTAAAGCGGAAATAGAATCCAGGCGGCAATCAGTAGCAAGACGACAATCAAGCCGCCCATCAGAACAATTCTATCTTTCATGGTTCCGTCAATTCCTGTTGCCGGCGCTCCTGTTGCAGGCATTATACCGGTTCGATGTGATTCATGAGGCAATCATGTGGCATCCGAAGGCGATTTGCTCAGATGCCGTCGCCGCCGCGAACGACAAAGCGGAGTCGTGACGGCGATCAACGCAAGCCAGCATACGCAGGATGGTTCGGGGACAGCGGTCAGCGACACATCGTTCCCGCTGCCGGCCGCGTAGGAGATGATGTACGATTGGCCGCCGGAAAAGAACTTGGTTCCTTCGCTTAGTCCGCCGAACTGGCCCAGGATCAAATCGCTTCCATGGTTGTCGACGATCATGAACGAATCCCCATAATGAGGATGGAATCCGTTGATCAAATCGACCTCAAGGCCGCCGGCGAGCGATAACAAGCCTTCGATCGTGAGCCGATCGTACTGGCTGCCGAAATCAGGCCCGCCCAATTCGACCTGAAGCAATGAACTTGGGCCAAACTCGACGTCGCCTTGGTAAGTAACGTTCGCAGGACTGTTGCCAGGTCGAAGGTCGCCCTCATATTGGACGAGTCCGGTACCAGTATAGGCGCCCGCACCGGATGCCGATCCCAAAAAAACGGTGCGCGATCCGAGACTGGTGCGAATCTCTGTTCCGTTGTGGACGACGTCGTCGTGGAATGTTGTCACTGCACCGCCACTGGTGATAATCTGCCCGCCGGACAAGTTGCTGACGTCGCCAAAGACGTCGCTCGGACCGCCGCTGAATGCGACCGCCCCACGGTTGGTCAATCCCACTTGCCCTGGCGAAGCAGTCTTGGTCGCCAAAATGCCGCGTCCGGAAATCAGCCCGCCCGGGAGATTGTTGAGGACGCCCGTAAAATCGATTCGTCCGCCGCCAAGTTGGATTCCACCCGAATTGTTGCTGGGCGTTCCACCATTGGCAATAACCAACCGATCGGTAGCGCTGATTTGGATCGTGCCATTGTTGTTGAGCGGATGGGCAACGGTTCCCGTTCCTAACAGCGTCCCATTGTTGGTGAATAACCCACCCTGCGTTTTCGCGAAGACCCCGGCCATTTGCCACGTGCCATCGTTTTGGACCGTGTTAGCTTGGATTTGCCCAGATCCGTCCAGGACCAGCAGGCCTCCGGCAAAGCCGTTGTTGACGAACGATCCCGTTGTCGTCACGTTGCCGGAACTCACCCACAGCGAGCCGTAATTCTCAATGGGTCCCGACGAAAGTTGTCCTCCCATGACGTGAATCGAGGTATCTTGCTCAACAGTCACAGCTTTGCCTGGACACGTGATGAACTTGTTTGCATGCAATTCATGGCCGCTGCCTACCAAGAGGGTCAATAGCGGATCATTGAGCGTGACGCTGTTGAGGAATTGAACCGATCCGGTCGACCAATCAAAGGTTCCATCTTGATTGTTGAAGCCGCCGACTTTGAGCGTGCCGTTGCTCAGCTTCAGGGATGCCGTCGACCAAAGTGTCAAGTTTCCGCCGACCGCGAGTGTGCCGCCATTGCTGATCGACACCGAGCCCGAGCCGCGTTCTCCGGCCGATGACCCGCCGACATACATATTGGCCGCAGTCGCCAGATGTGAGCCAGTACCTGAAATGTTGGCGGCGCCGATGCCTGTCGAGGTCGTCCCCAAGTTGACCGCGCCGATCGTTTCGACGCCGCCACCGTTGGTGATCGAAAGCGTGCCTTCGTTGACCCGCCCGACATCGAGCGTGCCGGAAAGTGACCATAGCGAGTTGGCGTTCTTGATGGTCGCGGTACCCGCGCCGCCGACATCACTGCCCAACGCCGCGCTTCCGCCGCTGACGACGCCCCCCGCCTGCACCACCATCGCGCCGATTCCGAATCGGCCGATGTCTGCGGTCGCGGCGCCATTGACACTGCCGCCGTTGACGGACAGTGTCCCTTTCGCGGTCGAACTATTGCCGAGGATCATTGAGTTTGTCACGACCGATGTGCCGCTGTTGGCGTTGACCCAACCGTCACCCAACTCGCCGATCAAAAGTCCCGTCGTGTTCCATTGAGACCCCGACACGTTGACCACACCCTGAGAACCGACATTCTTACCGACAATCCCCAAGCCTCCAGAGACAATCGCGCCGGTATTGATCGACAGCGCCGACGCTTGCGGGCCCGCATCTCGGCCGACGATGATTTGCCCGCCCGCTTGGACGACGCCGTTAGTGTTGACGGTCATCGTCCCGACGCCTCCCGTCGATCCGACGACTAAATAATCGTCGAGAGCGATTTTGGAATCGCGCCGGTGACGCTGACCGTTCCGATTCCGTTTGAATCGAAACCGACTGTCATCGCATGTGAGTGTAAATAGCCGCCCGAATTGACGTTGACGGTACCCTGTGCCAGATGGCCGACTTGAAGTGCATCCAGCGGCGCGTTCAGTAGAAATTGTGTGTTGGCGCCGCTCACCGTCAACACGCCGGTCCCTTGATCGTCACCCACCCACGCATTGAGCCCGGTCACTTTTCCGCCGTTCGAAACGCTGACCTCGCCGTTGCCGCGGGTTCCAATATCGATTCGATCACCGCTGGTCCATTGCGAGCCGGGACCGCTGACGTTGATGATGCCGTGGCTTCCAAAGTTATTGGCCAACGTCGTTCGATAGTTCGTGCTGACTTTACCTCCGCCCAAAACGTTGACGATGCCAGTGCCGACGGCCCCCACGTCAATCGAAGTCGTCGCGCTGGCGTTCCCGTTCCAAATGCCCCCTTGTCCGACATTGAGAGTCCCCGTTTTGCCGAAGCCGCCACCGACGCTCAAATTGCCGCCGCTCAATCCGTATTGCCCCAGGAATCGCAGCGTTAGCGTGGCTTGCGTTCCAGGGTCAATATCGGACGGTCCAACCGACCCGCCATTAGTAAACCGGTAATTCGAATTTGTGATTGGGCTTTCCCAGATCACGTTGCCATTTGAGACTTTGAACTGTTTCGTCGTGCGAAAGATGTTCACCGCTCCGGGCTGATTGAGTTCAACAATGTACGAGCCCGACAATCCAAACGTGGCAATGCTGGATGACGTCGGCGGGCGCGGGCGTCCAATTTGCAGCGGACTCATAGTTTCCACCAGCCAAATTGTTCCAATTGTATATCTGTGCGAAACCAAGTTGCGGCACGATCAGCACATAAAAAATGAACCCGCACAAGAATAAACGCCGATGCCAATGAATTGCATGCATAATGCTCTCGCTTCTGAGAAGACATGTGTCAATACCGGAAGCGGATGGCGCGGACAGCAAAAAGTGTTACGTCAAAAAACTCAAGATGCCGAAAGAACGGAATCGGACGGGATGGGGATGATCGAATCGAATCCAAGAAGAACGCCGAATGAATCGCGTCGGCCGTGGACTTTCCGAATCAACAGGGTGCTGCGTCTAGCAGCCCGTTGAAAAAGTAGCGCAACGGCGCGAGCCGTACGGTTGCATTTGAATCGTCACGGCGAATTACCCGGCGGCTTTCGCCGCGACGCTTCAATCAACACTTGTGCACACATTTTCCACAGGTTGCTAGAGCCTCCAGGTGCTTTCCGAGTGTAGGGCTCGATATTTGCGCAGCATTGCGCTATAGCCAATCCGTTAGAACACCCGCCTCTTCGAGTCGCTTGCGCAGTCGCGTCCAGCGCACGCGAAGGGCGACGGCATGGATACCCAACTCGTCGGCGACTTCGTTGGAAGTATAGCCGTCGAGCCGCATTTGAAGCATTTTCTGTTCGACTGGCGAAAGGCTCTGACACAGGACGTCGATTTGGTCGTTGAACTCGGCGATACTTGCCGGATTGCCGCCGGGACTGGAGATGGAGCTGAGCGTACAGGCGAGACTCTCGTCTTCCTGCGGTTGGGTTTCCAAGCGAGCCTGCCGCCGCGCCGATCGCCATTTCCGTGCAATCTTTCGACGCACGATGGTACTGGCCAGTGCAATCAGCTTCTGCGGACTTGAAATGTCAAACTTCTGGTTCCTCAAGCCAACGAGCATGCTGCGATGGACGGATTGAACCAAATCGACCGAATCAAAATGGCTGCGCAGCGCCGGACCCAACAAAACGCGAGCCACAATGCGAACTTTTGGCTCATATCGAAGGCAAATTTGTTCTTGAGCCGAAACATCGCCCCCGGCGGCCCTAGACAGTAAGGCTGAGAAATCGCTGTAGTTTTCAGATTCGACGGACAAAGGATGTTCAACCGCCGCAACTAAGTTGTGTAACAATCGCCGCCACTTGTGGCATAATCTAGCGGTGAGATTATTGTAGCGAAAGACTGCCCGAACGTCGTACATCAGAAACGAATTCCATGAATACCGCGGCTCAAGTCGATGCAAACGGTGAGGCCGAGAACCCTTTAATGGGTAATGCATTGAGCGAGTTGCAGCGGCGGTTCTTATCCAACGACGAACGACCTTGCGAATCCGTGATGCAGCAGTTTCCCCAAATCGCCGACGACAAGGAGGCGATGCTGGAACTGATTTACACGGAATTCGTCCTTCGCGAAGAGCGTGGTCAGGCGACAGCGGTCGACGATTGGGTTCGTCGCTTCCCTGCCTGGGACCAAGATTTGCACCAATTGTTTGAGGTCCACAACCACGTTTCGCATCACGATGAGCCCGCGCACAGCCGCCCGGATGGCTTGGCAGATCGATGGGCGATGCGGGAATCTTCCACGGGGTCGTCAGAACAGCGGATTGGCAAATACCAATTGCTTGAGTTGATCGGCCGAGGTGGCGGCGGTGAAGTGTATGCGCCGAGCACGTCGCGTTGGGCCGAATCGTGGCGCTGAAAGACGGTGCGGCGGGAGGCGAACACGCAGTCTAATTTGCAACAGCGCTTTCGGTTCGAAGCCGAAGCGGCGGCTCGCCTACAGCATCCCCACATCATACACATCTACGAGGTTGGACTCCATGACGGGAGGCCGTTCCTCACGATGGAATATGTTGTGGGTGGCAACCTGGCCAAGGTCATTCAAAAACATCCGTTGTCGGCCCGAACGGCGGCCAGAATATTGGAGACGTTGGCCCTAGCGATCCATTACGCGCATCAACAAGGAATCGTGCATCGCGACCTCAAGCCGGCGAATATCCTCCTGATGCCGAGCGAACGACAGGAGGCGATCGAAATCGACCGGGTCAGTCAGGTGGGAAGTGGATTCGTCGGGAAATACGAGCCGAAGATTTCCGATTTCGGATTGGCCAAGCAAATCGATTCGGAGTCCCTGCGAACGCTCCCCGGTTCAACGCTAGGCACGCCGAGCTATATGGCGCCTGAGCAGGCCGTCGGCGACGCCGCACGAATTGGCCCCAGTTCCGACATTTATTCGCTGGGCGCGATTCTTTACGACATGCTCGTCGGACGACCGCCGTTTCACGCGGCCACAGTAATCGAAACGCTGCATCAAGTAAAAACCGATGATCCGGTTTCGATTCGGAGCATCCAACCCGACGTTCCACGCGACTTGGAGACGATCTGCTTGAAATGTCTGCAGAAGGACCCGGCGAGGCGGTACGAATCGGCGGCGGCGTTGGCCGCCGACCTGAACCGGTTTCTGCACAATCGACCTGTGCTGGCTCGGCCGAGCAACCTTTGGGAGCGGAGCGTCAAATGGTCGCGTCGTCATCCGGCAATCGCCGTGATGTTCGGTTCCCTGATTCTGGGTGCAGCGGGCATTGGCTGGCAGTGGTATCGCGAGAGATTCACCGGGCCGCGGCTGAGCGCCAGACAGCGGTTGCTATCGCCGCTCAAACTAAGGAGCGTCAAGAACGCGAGCGAACTACGCAGCTGCTTTACGCCCACGACATGACGTTGGCGCAGCATGAATACGCTGCGAACTACACCACTCGGGCTGTGCAACTGCTAGATGCGACTCCGGAGAACTTGCGGCATTGGGAATACAAGTATCTGATGAAACAATGCCACGAAGAATTGAGGGATTTCGCCGGTTTTTCCGTGCCTTCATTGAGCCTCGCGGTGAGTCACAACAAGAATTGGGTCGCTGCGGCCAGCACCATTTGGGGAACCAATCAGGAATGCGAAATTCGCGTCTGGGACATCGCCCAGGGAAGCCTGCGGTTTGTGCTTCAAGGTCACCCCAGTTCGATCATGGATGTCCAATTCAGCCCTGACGACAAATACCTTGCCTCCTGCGGTATTATCTGGCAATCGCGACAGTCGCCTGGCGGCAAAGTCAAACTTTGGGACGCGGAAACGGGCAGCGAGATTGCCGAACTAACCGACGAACATGTTGCCAAAATCGCGTTTAACCCTGACGGAAAGACGATCGCGATCGGTCGAGTTAGCGGCGAGGTGCAGATCCGACGACTCCCGACCGGCGAATTGGAGAAGACCTTGAGTGGTCACAGCCAAATGATTCTTGATTTGTCTTACGATCCGACCGGCACGTTTTTGGCATCGGCCTCGCGGGACGGTAGTTGTCGTATATGGAACGTTTCCAACGGCGATGTCGAGTATGTGGTGGACGGATTGGGCGACATCCGGTCCGTCGACTTCTCTCCGAATAAGGCTGAGTTCGCCCTTTGCACTTTTGGCGGGGCCATCAAGGTCTTTGAACGCGGCGCCGAACAGTTTCGCGAGGTCGCGTCGTACGCGGAAGCCAACCGCGTTGCCCGCGTTCGCTACAGCCCTGATGCCAAATGCCTTGCGGTCGCTGTTTTGGGAGAAGGCGTAGCCTTGATCGATCCGCGAAACGGTCGTTTGCTGCGGCGATTTCCCGGACACAATGGCGACCCCCAGGCGGTGGCCTTCAGCGGGGACGGACAATTGTTGGCAACAAGCGGCATCGACGGCCACGTCAAAATCTGGGATGTCACGCGCCCGGTCGAACCCATCGGAATCAATCGGGTCGGCCCATTCTTCGTTGATGTCGAACCCGTCCCCAATCGGCGTTGGATGGCCGTGGCGAAGGATTCAACTCGAGTCGCGGATTGAGCCAACGCGACAACACCGCAAAAATCTGGGACCTCGATTCCAATTCGTTTATCAAGTCGTTCTCTGGGCACCAGGGTTGGCTCACATGCGTCGCGATCGATCCCAAGGCACGCTGGATCGCCAGCGGAGGCGACGACAAGACGATTTTGATTTGGGACATGCAATCGGGAGAATTGCTCCATCGACTTCTCGGACATTCGGCATCGCTGACGGACCTGGCGTTCGACCAGTCCGGAGACCGGTTGGTGTCCGCCGCAGACGACTCGACGGTGCGCATTTGGAATGCGATGGACGGCAGCGAAATTCACCAATGGCAGTTTCCAAACGAGAGGATCCTCCAAGTCTTGCGCTTCCCGGAACTGAAATGATCGCCATCGCCAATCGTGACGGCTTGATTCATCTGCGTTCCTTGAACGGAGACCTCGATTCGGCCGTCTGCCAGGTGGCGGCGCCACTGAAATGTGTCGCCATCAGCCCGGATGGAACTTTGCTGGCGACCGGCAATGCCAGGCATACGATCGAAATTCGATCGCTCCCTTCGATATTGGCGGGTCAAGCGGCGGATGTTAGCACTCTGATTGGACACGCTGATGCGGTGACTAGTGCGAACTTCAGCGCGGATAGTCAACGGCTCGTTTCCACCAGTCCCGATCATTGCGTGAAGCTTTGGTCGGTCGACTCCGGCCAGGAGGTCCTCAGCTTTCTGGACGACAATGTTCGAGGTTATGGCATTGCCTTGTTCGATAGCACAAGTCAGTCGATTATCGTGGCGTCCAATTCCGTGTTAGATGTTTGGAGTTGTGACGATGGGCGGCACGGCACCGATTTCAAGGCACGAACCGCTCGACAAGTCGCGGACTGGCACACTCGCGAATTACAAGAAAGCCGCCAACAACAGAACGCATTCGCCCAGCGGTTTCATCTCAACGGTTTGTTGGAGGCGGAACCGGCCAATCCTGATTATCTTCGACAACGAGCCATCGCCAACGCCCAACTGTCGGAATTTGATCCTGCCATCGCCGACTTTGAAGCGTTCGCCGCAATCAAGCCGGACGACGTTGAGCAGCAATATCATTTGGGGTTACTCTATCTGACACGCGGTGAATCGGAAAAGCACGCCGCGATATGTCAGACGATGATGAAACAAGCCGATACGGCCACCGGCCAGGGGTTGAACACCATCGCTTGGACCAGCGCGTGCTGTCTGCAAAGTCGAATGTGGATTGGTCAAACCTGATTGAGCGAATGGAACCTGCCGCCAAACAGTTCACCAGTGATGCTCTGAACACGTTGGGCGCGATCTATTACCGCCACGGGAAATTTGCACTCGCGTTGTCAACACTGAAACAAGCGCTGGGAAAGCGCGGCTCCGAGGCAGCGCCGTTTGACTGGATTTTTTTGGCGATGACACATCAAGCGTTGGGCCAGCAGGCCGAAGCCGAGTCGTTTCGCCAGAAGTTTGATTCGTGGTGGGAACAACAGCAAGAACTGCTGCGCAACAATCAGAGGGCGGATCCGCAATTGACCTGGGAAGTCAGATGTGAGTTGCCATTGCTCGCCGAAGAACTTCACCAACATGTTCCAATTCAGTGACCGTTCGTCCGATCGACGAGGGAGGCGGACGCCAACAGTGAGGAATTCAATGACCGAAGAACCGGAACCAAAACCGCCGGCTTCAAAGCCGAATTCAGATCCTCGATCGAGATCGAGCGATTCGCAGCCGATGACCGACGAAGCTTGGCGAGCGAAGCTCTCCCAAGAACAATTCGAGATTGCGCCGAACACGGCACCGAGCCGAGCTTTCACCGGCGAATATTGGGATTGCAAGACGCCGGGGACTTACCAATGCGTCTGTTGCGGCGAGCCATTGTTTCACTCGTCGGCCAAATACGATTCGGGAACCGGCTGGCCGAGTTTCTACAAACCAGCAGCCGACGGACGTATCGAAGAAGCATCCGACGACAGTTGGTTGATGCGACGGACTGAGGTCCATTGCGCAAGCTGTAAGGCCCATTTGGGGCACGTTTTTCCCGACGGCCCACAACCAACGGGATTGCGCTATTGCATCAATAGCGCATCGCTAAAGTTGAAGCCCGAGTAAACATGTTTGCGTCCCTGGCAGTACTCGCCACCTCCCTGCAAATCAAACGCACCCGAGCGACCGAATCGCATCGCTTCCCACACGCGATCATCAGTGAACGGCAGTTCCGCGATTGAGATAGAGCTTGACGTTGTGCGTCGATCGACCGCCGGCCACAATGTCGATCCAGCCATCTCCGTTGACGTCACCGGCGATCGCGTCCTCGACGGCGATGCCCCCGTCATCGATCACATGTTTCTCCCAGCGAAAACTCTGCCGGTCAACCAAGTCGTAAATGTAGAGTCCTGGTCCAGTGACGGGCCCCGAGGAGGGATCGCTGTGTCCCACAATCAACTCGTCGGTCTGGTCGCGATCCACGTCTGCCATCCACAGCGCGTGGCCGCGATTGAGTGAATCGTCCAGAACGTGTCGCGTCCACGGCGCCGAACGGGTCGAATCGCCGGTCTCTTGTGTATAGACGACCACTTGGTTGCCGTGCATCGGCTCAATCGACGCGATCAGTTTTGTCTGCGGATCCAGCCAACCCACTTTGATTTCGCCGGCGCCACTTGTCTCCGCGGTCGATCCCGGCGCCCGAACTGATTTTCGTCTTGATCGATTTCTCGCCGGCACGAGTGATCAATTGGATTCCCTCCTGACTGGCGGTGAGCGTGTCGAGTTGCGAATCGCCGTCGAAGTCAACGTGCCAATGATTATGGAGTCGATTTAGACTGGCATCCAACACGACCGGCTGCCAAGGATCGGTGCGCGGATGATCGGGGATTTGCCAGGCAGTCAGCCGGACGCCGTCTCCAACAGACTTGTTGAGCGGCGAAACGACTAGCTGGAGCCGGCCTGTGTGCAAAACATCGGCGAAGCGCATCCGGTGCAACCAACGTTCCTGTCCGATGGAGTAAACTTGCCACGGATTGTCGCCGGCGTCGTCGACACGCGTGAGCCACTGAAGCGTTCCCACTTTCGTCCAGCCAGCACCGAGAGCAAAATCGACCTTGCCGTCGCCGTCAATATCGGCGGCCGCGATACAGACGTTGTCCCGCTCGGTCTGGTCGTGGATCAACACGTGCCGGGTCCAGTCCGGGTTCTGAAACCATACGACATCGCGTTCGGTGACCGCGACGATATCCGGTTTCTGGTCGCCGTTGACATCGGCCAACGTCACCGCATAGCAAATGTCGCCCACGTGCGCATCAATCACCTGCGCTTCAAACCGAGGGAAATCATCGGCGCAAAGTGACGCGCTGCTCAACACCATCAAAACGAGTAACGACTTGTTCGAATGCATGTTCTCACCGTTGCCTTGTCGATCGTAATAAATTCGTCGTTTACAGTTCATCCGCCGACTGGTCCCATCACCACTCGATTTGCAAAACGACACCGCGCATTTCTGTTATAGGTTGTTTGTCCTGTGTGGACAACGAAGCCAGACAGATTTCGGCGGGTCTGCGTTTCCCCTGCCCTTTGGATCGCACGCAAAATAGCTTCCCGGTTTTGTCGACCCTCTCCCTAAGCCTCTCCCGTGAGGGCGAGGATTTACGGCGAAGTTATTTTGCGTCCGATCCTTTGTTGAGGACGCCAGGATCCTCAATTTGCTTTACAACCCGTCCGGTCTGTGCGTATATTCGTTGACTTGAGTCGATTACAATGGCCTCAATCAGTCGTCACCTTTCCGTATCCGTCCACAACAAGGCAAACATGTTTGGCCGAAACTTTCCCATGATGAGCGGATTGTATATGTTCTGGCTCGAGCCTTTTGCGCTGGGCGGGATCGCCTATTTCATGGCGTTGTTTCTCGGGCTGACGATTTGGCGAGACAAGGTTTGCCGACCGAGGCTGTTTGGCTGGTCGGCTTTTACGTTTGCGGCCTCGGTGGTGTCGATCGCTCTAACCGTCCCGCTGTCCGTGGGCGTCGACTTAATAAATGCATCGAGTTTTTCTCCGTCAGACGAACCGAGTACAATCTTTTTCTTTACGTCTACCATTTCCTGCGTCGCCGGGTTGATTAGCATTTGTTTCTTTTTTGGGGCGATTATTCCGGGCCGTCGATCAAGATCCGTGCAAAAACCAATGGCCGCACAGCCTCCGCCGAAGCATCCGCTGGACGATTGAACGATGACAACGTTTTCCGGATTTCCTCCCACCCTAATTCACTTCTTGACTCAATTGTCAAAGAACAATAATCGCGATTGGTTTGCCAAGAACAAATCGAGGTATGAGACCGAAGTCCTCGAGCCGGCGCTGAAGTTCGTCGCCGCGTTTGCGAGTCCGTTGGAGAAGATATCACCCATGTTTTCGGCGGAGTCGAAACGGGTGGGTGGCTCGGTAATGCGAGTCTACCGCGATACACGGTTTTCCAAAGACAAGACGCCTTACAAGACCAACCTTGGAATCCACTTTCGCCATCAATTGGGGCGAGACGTTCACGCACCCGGCTTTTATATTCACATTGCACCCGACGAATCGTTTTTGGCCGCCGGTATTTGGCGCCCGCCCAATGCAGCGGTGTCAAAAATTCGTGAGGCGATTGTGTCGGACCCAGCGGCGTGGCGAAAGGCGGCACACGGGGCGGCTTTTCGGAAGCAGTTTCACCTGGCGGGGGATTCGCTTAAGAAAGCCCCTCGCGGCTTCGACCCAGAGGACCCAGCGATCGACGACGTGGAGCGCAAAGATTTTATCGGTTTCAAGCCGCTCAAACGAGCCGACGTGGAGCACTCTCGGTTTATCGGTCATGTCAGCGATGTGCTTAGGGCCAGCCGACCTCTGATGCGGTTCCTTTGCCACGCGATCGGCGTCCCGTTTTGAACGTCCAACAGACGAGATCATCAGCCTGCCCGCGTGCTCGATCGCACGATCGGTGCACGAATTGTGCGGTTTTCGTCCCGTGAATTCGACAATCACGCCACACTGCGTCAGCGGGACTCATGCGACTCCGGGATTCTTCTGCACACATTCTTCCCCCAAGCGCCTGATCGCACAAGTGCTTCCTAGTTTGTCTCAGTCATTGAGAGTCCGGGAAACGAAGCGCGATTGAAGCAGATGTCGAGCGAATCCGGGCGCCAAGATTGTGGTGTCGATGTGCGTCGCGACAATTTGACGCGCGTAAGATGGGGCCGCGTGCGAGCGGCTTGGCATTAGGTTTGCTTTCGGGTCAGCGACAAAGAAGTCTGGGGACTTGTCCGGACGACTCGACAGGTGCCAGCATCCTAAGGGTCCGTTGAAAAAAGTAGCGAAGCGGCGCGAGCCGTTCGGTTGCGTTGGCATCCACACAGCGAATTACCGGGCGGCTTGCGCCGCTTCAATAAACACTTGTGCACACATTTTCCAACAGTCTGTAAGGGGCCGAGACCGTGCAACTGCGATTTGCCATTCGCGGTTGTCGGTTTGTGCGACTGGCGGTTGCCTTTGTCAAGATTCTGGTCCCGGTAACAAGCCGTTGACGCCTTGAGATAAGTTTTTTGTCAGGATTCTGTTTCATGTCTTTCAAGGTCACTCAGTCGTCAGCGGGTCGGCTTGCGGCGCATACGAAGGAAAACCTTGGTCTGTTGGAGTCGTTTTCTTACGACGACCAGATTGCGCGGATGTTTGCGTTAGCAACGCTCGTTTGGGGATTGGTGGCGTTTCTCGTCGGTTTGACGGTGGCGGTGATTTTGGTCCGGCCGAGCTGGACGTTCGGCTTGCCGTATTTCACGTTTGGTCGGCTTGCGTCCGCTGCATACCAATGCCGGCGATTTTTGCCTTTGCGGGAAACGCAATTTTCGCGGCGGTTTATTATTCCACGCAGAGACTCTGCAAGGCGCGGATGTGGAGCGACCGCCTGAGTCAGCTTCATTTTTGGGGATGGCAGTTGATCATCCTGTCTTGCCGGCGATGACGTTGCCGCTGGGGATCACGCAGAGTAAGGAGTATGCCGAGCTGGAATGGCCCATCGACCTGCTGATCGCGGTGGTCTGGGTCGGGTTCTTCGGCGTCAATTTCTTCATGACCTTGGCCCGCCGACGCGAGCGGCATTTGTACGTGGCGATCTGGTTTTACATCGCCACGATTGTTACGGTTGCCGTGTTGCATGTGTTCAACAACCTGGTCGTTCCGGTCTTTTCGGGGACGTTGATCAAGAGTTATCCGATTTATGCGGGTGTCCAGGACGCCTTCATGCAGTGGTGGTACGGACATAACGCGGTTGCTTTTTTCCTGACGACCCCGTTTTTGGGGTTGATGTACTACTTTCTGCCGAAGGCCGCCGAGCGACCGGTCTTTATCCTACAAGCTGAGCATTATTCACTTTTGGTCCTTGGTGTTTATTTACATCTGGGCCGGGTCCCCACCATTTGCACTACACGGCATTGGCGGCTTGGGCGTCGTCACTGGGAATGTTGTTCTCGCTGATGCTGTGGATGCCGTCGTTGGGGAGGGATGATCAACGGATTGTTGACACTTCGAGGTGCCTGGCACAAGGTTGCAACGGACCCTGTGCTGAAGTTTTTGTGGTCGGTGTGACATTTTATGGGATGTCAACGTTTGAAGGGCCGATGCTGGCTATCAAAACCGTCAACTCTCTATCGCACTATACCGATTGGACGATAGCACACGTCCACTCGGGGGCGTTGGGGTGGAATGGATTTATGACCTTTGGGATGTTGTATTGGCTGCTGCCGAGAATTTTTCAGACGAAGCTGTGGAGCCCCAAGCTCGCGACCTGGCATTTTTGGATCGGTACTTTGGGCATTTTGCTGTACGTGATCCCGATTTATGTTGCGGGGCTAACTCAGGGGCTGATGTGGCGAGCGTTTAACCATACGGGGAATCTCGCGTACCAGAATTCGTTGACACGGTCATTGCCATCATTCCAATGTGGTGGACGCGAGTCGGCGGGGGCGCGTTGTACATCACTGGCGGAGTCTTGCTGGCGGTGAACTATGTGATGACTTGGCGCTCGCGGCCGAAGACATATGACGTGCCTGTCATTCACGCTGCGCCACTGAGCCGAACCTACGTCGATCCGCCACCGCCCGAATCACGGATCAAGCAAGGCGTGTTGGAAATCGCCAAAAAGATTGACGTGTTTGAACAACTTCGGTGGCACCGAATATGGGAGCGCAAGGCCTTTCGATTCTCGGTCTGGGTGTTCGTTGCCGTGGCGGTGGCATCTCTATTCGAGATCATTCCGACGTTTCTCATCCGTTCCAACGTCCCACTGATCGCGACGGTCAAACCCTACACGCCGTTGGAGTTGGCCGGTCGCGACATCTACGTCGCCGAGGGCTGTTACAACTGTCATTCGCAGATGATTCGTCCGATCTTTGCGGAGACCGAACGGTACGGCGAGTACTCCAAAGCAGGAGAGTTTATTTACGATCACCCATTCCAGTGGGGTTCGCGGCGAATCGGACCGGACCTGGCCCGAGAAGGAGGAAAAAACTCCTACAAATGGCATTTCGATCACTTCCTCGATCCGAACTCCATGACGCCAGGTTCGATCATGCCGTCGTACGAATACCTTTACCGCGCGATGGACTTTAGCACGATTCAGGCACGAATCAACGCAGTCCATTGGCTCGGAGCGCTTATGACCGCGAACTGATCGCGGCGGAAGAAATGGCTCACGAGCAAGCAAGAAACATCGTCGCGGAATTGGTAAAGCAGCAAGGCCCCGACACGTACGCGCTACCAAACGGCAAAGAAATCGATATGGCGGAAACCAAGATCATTGCTTTGATCGCATATGTGCAACGACTTGGTACCGACATCTCCGCTCCCCCATCCGCCCCGGCGACCGAACCGGGCAAGGCGCCGACTGATCAACCTGAAGCTTCGTCCGTGTCGCAGGCTGAGAGCCAAGCAAATCAAGCTGCGGCGCCGGCCTCCAGCCTCAACAAACCAAAGCAAAATCCGATCGAAAAACCCGTTAAGGAGGATCGATGATTCAGCAGGTACTGCAACACGTCGACTTCTCGTCGTGTGCGGAAATTGCACTGGCGTTGTTCTTTGTGA
The DNA here is from genome assembly GCA_963803365.1 of uncultured Planctomycetaceae bacterium. Classification (GTDB taxonomy): domain Bacteria; phylum Planctomycetota; class Planctomycetia; order Pirellulales; family Pirellulaceae; genus JANMEB01. The sequence continues at coordinate 377,890 of CAWDMH010000008.1, read as the reverse complement.
TCTTTGTAGCGATTACGTTGAGGACGTTGCTGAGCGACCGCCGCAAGCTGCAACAATACGCCCAGGACGCCATCCACGACTCTTTGGAAGACATGCCATGAGCCAAACCGTTGAACGGCCATCGGCGAACGCCAATTTGACGGACCACGTCTATGACGGGATCCGCGAATACGACAATCCGCTCCCGGGGTGGTGGACGTGCTTGTTCCTGTTGTCGATTGTATTCAGTTGTGGCTATTGGGTGGTATTTCATTTTGGCGCGACCGGGCGCACCATCTTCGATCAATACGATGCCCAAGCGGCGGCCAACTTTGAATTAAAGTTTGCCGAGATCGGCACGTTGACGCCCGACGCTGATACGATTGTCAAATACATGAACGACAAAAAGTATTTGCCAATTGGAAAGTCGATCTTCCAAACCAATTGCATAGGCTGCCACAAAGCAAACGGAGGAGGCAACGTCGGACCCAACTTGACGGACGACTATTGGAAAAACGTGAAAAAGATCCAAGACATTGCCAAGGTCATTGAGAATGGCGCTGCCAATGGATCGATGCCTTCTTGGAGGACCAGACTGGGTCACATCAACAAAATCGTGCTGGTGGCCGCCTACGTCGCCTCATTGCGCAGGCACTAACCCGGAGGGAGGGAAACCACCAGAAGGCGATCCGATTCCGCCTTGGCCAAAGCCATTGGCCGCTCCGGCCAAACCAAGCCCGGAGGTCGACAAGACGTCGCCTGAGAGTGCCGCGCCACACAATCCAACCTCTGAAACAACAGGGAAATGATGGTGGCGGAGTGAGTTCGATTCAAGAAGTATTGCTGGAACCGGAGGAGCACGTCCTTTCAACACTGGAGAAGGACGGTTCGCGTCGGTGGCTCAAACCAAGACTCAGCCCGGGGCGATACTGGTCGCGTCGTCGGATTGTCGCTTATCTGCTGATCGCGGCGTTTACGGGAATTCCCTTCGTCAAGGTCCATGGTCGACCGCTTGTGTTGCTGGACCTGCCTGCTAGGCGATTCACGATCTTGGGTTACACGTTCTTGCCAACCGATACGGTGATGCTGGCATTGTTCTTAGTCAGCATGTTGTTGAGTATTTTCTTCTTGACCGCCCTATTCGGCCGCGTTTGGTGCGGTTGGGGTTGTCCGCAAACCGTGTACATGGAATTCGTTTTTCGCCCTATCGAGCGATGGTTGGAAGGTACCCAAGGGCGCGGTGGACGGCGAAAGGCGGTGGCGCCGTGGCGCGTCGCGGTCAAGTACTTCTTGTTCACGATCGTTTGTTTGCACCTGGCGAATACGTTTCTGGCGTACTTTGTTGGAGTCGACCGGCTCGTGGAGTGGACCAAGCAATCGCCGATCGAGCACCCCGCTCCGTTCCTGATCGTGGCCGCGGTCACGTTTTTCATGATGTTTGATTTTTGCTATTTCCGCGAGCAAACATGCATCATCGCTTGTCCCTATGGAAGATTTCAGTCGGTATTGCTGGATCAAAACTCGTTGATCGTCAGTTACGACGAGCGGCGGGGCGAGCCCCGTGGCAAGAAATCCAAAGATCCGACGGCGCTCCCAGTTCTGGGCGATTGTATCGACTGTCGGCTTTGCGTTGCAACTTGTCCGACCGGTATCGACATCCGCAAGGGCCTGCAAATGGAATGCATCAACTGCACCCAGTGCATGGACGCATGCGATGCGGTCATGACAAAAATCGGGCGCCAGCCGAGATTGATCCGCTACAGCTCGCAATCGCGAAATCGAGGTGAACGGAGTAGCTTGTTACGAGCTCGCACAATCGTCTATCCGTGTCTGGTGGGGACGATGTTGACCATCTTCACGATTGTCTTCATGAACCAACGAGCGTTCGACGCTGTCGTGTTTCGAGAGCCGGGCAACCCCGACACGCTCAGCGCCGATGGCCACGTCCAAAACTTGCTGAAGTTAAAGCTCACGAATCGAATTGACGAATCGTTGTCGTGTTCGCTGACGGTCGAAGAGCCTGCCCGGCGACGACGCTCAACGTTTCCGAGGGCGCCATCGAATTAAGACCGTATCGCACAGAGACATTTCACGTGCAAGTCCTTTGTCCGCCCGACATTTTCCAAAATGGGCGTGCACTGATTCGATTGATCGTTCGTGACGACCGCGGGGAGAATCGCAAGTTAGTTTTTAAATTGATTGGTCCCTATAAAGTTCAACGCGATTCGCCGACCGGCGCTTCAAGGAATCGACAAGAGATTCAACTGAAGGAATAAGAGTGATGATTGCGCTTAAACCCATCTCGTCGCGAGCCGGCCGAATTGGCAAGGGCCGAGCGTTTGGCGTGCCGCTTCTGGACAGTCGGCATTGTCGGTGTTTTCCTGCTGCAGGCGATCTTGTGGGCCTGTGCCATCTTGATCACCGCACGGGACAAGTCGTTCGCGGTCATCGACAATTACGAGCGCCGCGCCGACCAATGGGATCAGATGCAAGCAACGTGGCGCACGAGCAATCAACTGGGCTGGCAGATTTCGTTTCAGGCTCCGGATGTTCCACGTTCCCGACTGCTCCGGATCCGCTTGATCGACCGAAACGGTCATCCAATTTCTGGCGCCAAGATTGAACTTACCGCATTTCACGCTGCCCGAGCCGCCGAACGGCAACGTGCCGATGCCGACGAAGTCGAACCCGGCTGTTATGCGGCGCATGTAAAAATCAACCGATCGGGCCGTTGGAAAATCAGCGGGACAGCCAAGCGCGGGGATTCCGTTTTCCTGTTTGATGGAAACTGCTTCTTCTTTCCGAAGGAGACCACGCCGTGATCGCCATCCTTGCAACCGTTTTTGTTGCCGGTATCGCCGGTAGCCTGCATTGCATCGGCATGTGTGGACCGTTTGCCTTAATCTGTTCGAGTCGAAAAGGAGAAGGTCGGGTAGCCGCGTTGAGTGCCGCGGCAGCGTTCAATGCCGGCCGGTTACTGATTTACACACTGGCAGGTGCGATCTCGGGAACCGTCGGTGTGGCGATCAACGTCGGAGGATCGCTCGCCGGCTGCCAGCGTGTTGCAGCATGGTTCGCCGGCGGATCACTCGTCATCATCGGAAGCGTTCGTTTGTTGGGATGGCATCAGCGACTAGTCCGTCAGCGGACATGGAGTCACTTGACTCGCGTTTTGCATCAGATGCTTACGCGAATCCGAAACTTGCCGCCGATGTCGCGCGCGGGAATGGTCGGAGGCGCTAACGGGTTTGATGCCTTGCGGCTGGCTGTACGTGTTTGTATTTGCCGCCGCGGGTACCGGTAGCCCGTTTTGGGGGGCGATGGTGTTGATGACTTTCTGGCTGGGATCCTTACCAGCGTTGGGAGGCCTGATGTTGGGCGCATTGAGCTTCGTCCCCCGATTTTCGGCTCGTATGTCAACGGTCATGGCGGCGGTCATGATTCTATTAGGAATCTACACAATGCTCTGGCGAGGCACGATTGAACTTCGAGCCGACATGTTGCGGGCCGATGCAAAGGAAACGTTGCAACATGTTGACGATGTCGACCCCCATTCCCTGCCCTGCTGTTGCCATTCATCGCGGTAAGGTTTGCGCAAGACGAGTTACAATTGGGATCCGTCGGCCGATAAGTCGTCTCTTATCGCTTGGATTCGTCAGACGAGACAACTTTCCAACCACAAATCCATGGTCATCGGAACTGAAAACCGACCGATACCAAGCGTGGTGCGTGCCGCCACGAGTCAATCGGATCATGCTGGCGAGCAAGTCTGTGCCCACTGTGGTTTACCGGTACAGTGCGCCTCTGCGATGGATTCCGGCAACGTCGCATTTTGTTGTCACGGTTGTCGCGTGGCGTATGAGTTGATTGTGGGAGGCGGGCTCGCTGCGTTTTATGAATTGTCGAGCGATTTCTTGCCGATTTCACAGACCGCGACCGCGAATGCTCGGCGATACCCGTGGTTTGACGACGCTGAATTCCTAGCTAAATTTGCCCGAACAAATGCCGCGGGAAGCATGACCATCGAACTGGCCGTCGAGGGAATTCATTGCGCAGGATGTGTTTGGTTGTTGGAAAAACTGCCACGTCTGATTCCCGGCGTTATCGTCGCCTCTGTCAACTGGGCGGCATCAAGGATTCACGTCGAGTGGGATCCGAATCAAACGAGTCTGTCCCAGATTGCAATCACGGTGGCCCATTTGGGTTATCCCCCCTACCCTGTCGAATCCCGCAACCAATCGACCTCGCAGTTTGCGGCAAATCGCCAGCAACTGGTGCGTCTCGCCGTGGCCGGAGCACTGGCTGGCAACAACATGCTGATTGCATTGGCGTTGTATTTGGGAATGTTCTCCGGAATGGCCGATTCGATCGAACAATTGTTGCGATTCGCAAGCGGTTCGATTGGAGTCCTATCGTTGCTGTGGCCTGGCCGCGTTTTTCTTGCGGGTGCAGTCAGCGCATTGCGGACACGAACGCCCCACATGGACTTGCCGATCGCGTTAGGCGTGACGGTCGGTACAGTCTCAAGTCTGGTCAACACATTTCGCGGTGTTGGCGATGTGTATTTCGATTCGGTATCGCTGCTGGTATTTGTTTTGTTGTTGGGACGGTTCGTTCAACACTGTCAACAACGATTTGCAGCGTCGGCGATCAGCTTGCTGGGCAACCTGACGCCGAGATGGATACGAATCCAGCGCGAGGGCGAATTCATCGAAGCGCCTCTTGATTGTCTGCAGGTAGGTGAACTCGTTGAAGTTCGCGCCGGCGAATTGCTTCCGGCTGACGGAGTCGTCGAGAGCGGAAGCAGTTTGGTTGACGAGTCAATCCTGTCGGGTGAATCGACTGCGGTACCCAAGGCGATCGGTGACCGAGTTTCGGGAGGTTCGCAAAACCTGAAGTCCGCTCTTTTCATTCGTGTTCAGGCGACGGGAGACCAGACAAGGATCGGCCAGGTGGTTCGGCTAGTCGATGATGCCGCCCGCAACAGACCACGAATTGTGATCTGGGCGGATCGGCTGGGAGCTCAATTCGTGGTGGCCATACTGTTGTTGGCGACGGCCACGTTGGGTGCTTGGATGTTCATCTCTCCGTCATACGCTGTTGACCGCGCGGTGTCGTTGTTGATCGTTGCGTGTCCGTGTGCGTTGGCCTTGGCGACTCCCATTGCGATTTCGGTCGGCCTGATTCGGGCGGCCCGGTGTAAGATCTTGATCAAGAGAGGCGACGTATTTCAGTGGCTATCCAAGCCTGGAATGCTTTGGCTGGACAAAACGGGAACTTTGACCCACGGAAACCCCCGCGTCACACGTTGGATGGGTGATGACGCGGTGCTGCCTATGGCGGCCGCACTTCAAGTTCATTCGTCGCATCCGATGGCAGCAGCAATGTGTGCGTATGCCGCGCAGAAACATTTGCCGACGCCTCGATCAAACGAGTCGGCAACCGAGGTCGAACAGACCGAACATGGCGGAATTCGTGGCCGAGTCGGCGCATTTTTGATTGAGATTGGCAATGAACCATTTGTTATCCGGCAAGGCGTGAGGCTGAATGGACGATTCTGGGATCAGGGCCAACTCATGTTGACCGATGGGATCTCGCCAATCTATGTGGCGGTGGACAAACAATGTATTGGCGTTGCAGGCGTGGCCGACGCTCTCAGATCGGACGCCGCCAACGTCGTCGAACGATTGCGCCGCCGCGGATGGCAAATCGGGATTCTGTCCGGTGATCATCAGGCCATTGTGGATCGGGTCGCGCACCAGTTAAACATTCCACTGCCATACGCTCTTGGCCAGTTGTCACCAGAGGAGAAAGTGCGAATTGTTCAAAACTCACCGGCTCGAATCGGCATCTTGTCGACTTCGACGAAACGACTCACGACCGTTCTTGTCGGAGACGGGGTCAACGATAGTGCGGCGCTGGCGATCGCGACCGTTGGAGTTGCCGCCCACCGCAGCGCCGACGCATGCTTGGCCGCAGCTCCCGTTTACTTGGCGGATGCGGGCTTGAGTCGTCTTGTGGATTTGATGGACTTGTCACACGCCACCATGCGAACGATTCGCCGAAATCTGGGAGGTTCGTTGGCCTACAATGTCGTGGCAATTGGACTGGCGGCGGTAGGCCTTGTTGGTCCGTTGACCGCCGCGATCCTGATGCCGATAAGTTCCTTGACGGTGGTCGCTCTATCGTTGTTGCCCGCCATCCCGGCCCCGAGTCGACTGGAACGGAAATAGAAACGATGTGTGCAAGACGGCACGGCGATGTGCCGATTAGCGCCACAGTTCGACTCACCTCCGGTGCCGCAAGAACGCTGTCGAAAGCGATATCACCGGACGGCGAGAGATATCAAAGCCAAATGGATTGCACTTTTCTCGACCGACGGCGAACAATCCTCATTAAACGTCACTTGTGCTAGTAATACGGCCACATCGCATGATGCTTGGCACTCGGTTTGCTCCTTTACTCCTGGTGTGAACTCATGATGTCTAGGCAAACCTGTTTTGGGGAGTAGGTGCTGTGGTTGAAATTCTCGTTGCTTGCACATTGTCAGCCGCAATGATGGCGTTCTTGTTTTTTATCGTGCCTAACTTGGATCGGCGCAGGTTGCCGCGATAGAAGTGCAAGGTTGCTATGTTGTTTCAAGGCTCCCAATACATACGGACCAAACTCCGATCGAACCGATGAGTGTCTTGTTTATAGCTTTGCCAGTTGCACTGCTGTTGGGTGGCGGTGCGGTCATCGCCTTTGTGGTTGCGGCGAATCGAGGGCAATTCGACGATTTGGAAACGCCTCCCAAGCGGATCTTGTTTGATGACGTTCCTGAGCGAGTCGGTTCGCCATTGCATCAACCTGAACCTGTCGATGACCGTCGTGGACGCTCAGCATGAAAGAGGGATCGCCGGTTGTTCGACGACACAGCTTGAAATGAAGTTAATCCGTGTCAGTCCGCGAGATGCCATGGGGCATTAAGGTCTAAGGAACCCTTTGGCGACGAGGTTGAATACGTGTCGGAGGCGCTTGAACACGAGTGGCACTATGGCTGCGGAGGGTTTTTCTACTTATCGTTTTGTGGCGGCGGCTCCTTGGCGTTCGAAGCGTGATACTTCTGATTAAAGATCCTGGGGTCACAAGGGATGAGTGGTTCGCGTGAATTCGCCGAGGTTTGCTCGATCATCGATTGATGAGGCAGGGCGCAGGGGGAGATTCGACAAAGCCAGCTGGAACCACATCGTCGGTGTGCGGTTGATTTTCTTGGCTCGAAGCACCGACGTCCGTTGTAGCCATACTCGGATTCTTTTCTTGTGCGGCGGCAACGACCTCCGAGTAATAACGAGATGGATCGCGGCTAATGGCGTAGACCCAGTATTCCAATCGTTGATAGGTGGTTTGAGTTGCTGTCAGGGCCTCGGATGGAGGGACGCCATGTGGAGTCCGAGCCATCTCCAGAAAGCGGCTGGCCGCCGGGTTGTCTCGGTCAATCCACTGGAGGATTTCGTAAAGATTACGGTGGCTGAACCCTCTTGCTCCGGCCTGGAAATTTGCGTCGTGCCAAAGTGCGAGTCCCTGGTGATGGGCGTCGTGGCAGTTGGCGGCTGCGCAGCCTGCGAGCAGTTTCGGTTGGAGTTCGCGGTTAAAGAATCGCTCGGCATTGTCGGGCAAGTCTGCCAGCGCTTTGGCGATTTCTTGTTCGGTGGGTGGCTTTCTTTGGGCCGCCACGTCGATCGAGCCACCGGTTGGAAGGGGCGAGACCGAGGCGCGATTTTTTTGATTTCGGATTGCGATTTGCAATTGATTGTTCAGCGACGTCGCCAGCTCCGTCTGCTGCGACTGGATCCTTCCGATCAATTCCGCAGCACGGTCATGTAAACCGCTTCGGAGGCACCATCCGAAGAGTTGCCGCACGTCCTTTTCCGAATTCAAATCCGCGACCTTGGCAAGTTGTCGATACGCGTCGTCCAAAGAGTCCGCGAGACAAATCACTTGGCTCGTCGTCAGTTCCAGCCGTGAACCGTCCGCCGTCCTCACGCGCACACCGCGATCGGTCAAGTCGACGTGTCCCATCAACACCGACAGGTTCCTCAGAACCACAATCTGCAATTCCGCAGTATCCTGCGCCGGGATAACGATAAGAATCCAATCCCGATCAAAGCGGCGGCCGTCAACGCGCGGAAAGATCGCCATCGAAGACTCATGATCGAGCATCCTCACGGGTTGATAGACGGCCCCGTACGGCGGGCCTTGATCCGTCAAACTTCAGGAGTCAATAGAGAATCGAGGCGATATCGTCAATACCATCGCACCCCAAGGCGTGTACCAGGGTGACATCAAACCGCTTCTAGCGATCGGACGCTTTGGAGCCAGACAACTCCGCCTCGGGCAACGGCATGTCGAGGTGTTCCGCTGCGGCTTCCAACATTTCCCCCTCGGTTGAACCGATCGGAGATTCGTCGACGTAAGCTTCGTCCGGCTTGGCTTCGACGGTGGCAGGCGGCTGGACGGATTCCATGATTTCCACCAACATCGGTTCCAGGTCGGACAACAGCTCTATAAGTTGGGAAATGGTTTCATAAGGAGTGATTTGATCCGACGTAAATGCGACGACCTCGACCTCCCCGATGAGTCGGTTCCGGACGTTGAGTGGAGCGACCAGATACCACTCGCCGTCTTGCTCCAGCAATTCCGTGCCCGTTTTCGAGTACTGTGCGTGAAAAATCTCGTGCAACCAAGGCAAGTGCAGATGGAGTTTGAGTGTCCTGAATTCGTGCTTCTCGGCGAACTCGCGAACGTTTTGCCAGATCAATTGCCAATCGCGGATGCCTTGCAATTGGACCGTGGAGTCAGTCGAATTGCTGTTGGCCTTGCGGCCGATCGAGACGAACGACCGGGCGAAGCTCAAAAACTTGTTGTACAGCAACTGAAATTCGGCGAACCCGAATATGCGGCTAGAGACAAGAAAGGCGACGACGATTCCCATGGAGATCACAGCCCATTCACTTTGCCGCGTCATCACTGTCATGACACCGCCCAAAGCCGATAGCGTCGACAACATCGCCACCAACAACAAGCTGCGGCGAGGCCCAAAGCCGTGGCTGGCAAGTGTGTGATGCAGGTGAGCCCGATCGACGGCGAAAATGCTGCGCCCCGTCAATCGTCGCCGGATGATCGCCGCCGTCGTATCGATTAACGGAATCGTCAGCAGGGCCATCGGTCCAAAAAAAGCATAGGCGGAAGCCGTTTTGAAGGTACAACGGATCGCCAGCGCACCGAATAGGAATCCGATCAGCATGCTCCCGGCGTCGCCCAAGTAGGCTTTGGCCGGCGGGAGATTGAACCGTAGAAAGCCAATCACAGCTCCCGTGAACGCGGCGGTGATGGCAGCATCCAACGGATTTCCCGTCACCAGCGACATGATGCAAAACGAGGCGCCCATTAACGCGCCGACGGTGCCGGCGAAGCCGTCTGCACCGTCCAACAGATTGACCGAGTTAATCGCGCCGAGCAGCCAAAGGTAAGATACCAGCGCAGCAAAGCTGCCAAACTCGAAACGGATCCCGTACAGTTCGATGTAATAGAACTTGTAACCGCTAAAAATCACGATCGAGCAGGCGACGATCTGGCCGAGCAACTTCTGGCGCCCGCGGATTCCGTAGCGGTCGTCCAGAATGCCCACCAGCAACAGGACCCCGCCCCCGATCAGCAATCCCCACAACTCGATCCAATCGTGTTGGTCAATATCCAGATCTAGATTCCAATACTCCCAACTCGGAATCCAATACGTCTTCAAGAAATACAAGCTTCCCAGCGCGAACAAGGTCGCCAAGAAAATCGAGATGCCGCCGACCAACGGAATGGAGTTTTGATGCAGCTTTCGCGCTTCGTCCGGAGCGTCGACCAATTGGACGCGTCGCGCAGCGGCGCTCAGCAGGGGTATGGCGAGGAGTGCCCCCAGCATCGCGATAGCAAATGTCAACAGAATTTCCACGATTAACGTTCCAAATCGATTTGGACGCCACAGGTCTTATTTTAGTCCGGAGTCCCCGTTCGGTTGAACCCGCTCATTGGAAAGCGACTGTTTTTCCAACTGATGGCGCAAGAATTCGTACAACCGGCGATAGCGGCTTTCGCCGTTAGAATCGGCAGCTGCGCAGCCAGGAGACTTCATCCATGGCTTGCCGATATTCTCCGTGGTCGGCCCAGAGTTGGGCCAATTCGAATCGCGCCGTGAGATTGTGCGGTTGCAATTGGCGCAACCAAGTGTATTGACCGATGGCGGATTGATAGTCTCCCAAGTCCCGCTTAATCCGTGCAACGAGTAAAACCCATTGAGGATCGGCACGAGACGAACGACGCGCGGCCAGGTCGTCAGCGCGCTCCAGCAACTCGCGACGCAACGGTTCGTCGTAACCCTTCAACGTCCGATTGGCAAATCGGAACAACAGGTCGGGTTCGTCCGGAATCACTTGATTGGCCACGGTCTGTGGTGGGATTCGCCATCGGTGGGTCGGCGGCGGGATGATCCGGTCGATCACCCGAGTAAAGTATTGGTTGGAGTCCAACTCCAAACAAACCCGCCACGTTTGGCACGCTTCTGCGAGTCGTCCGGTCTGCAAGTACATCATGCCGATGACATAGCCAATGTTGGCGTCGGTCGGCGCCGTCGCGGACGAGCGCTCCAGCTCAACGTGATCGTCGAACGCCCCCAAGGCCGGTTGTATTTGCGCGAGCAGCAGGTGAATGTTGGGATCCACAGGTAACCGATTTCTGCTTTGAATCAGGTACTGCCAAGCCGGTTTGAGATTGTGGACGATGGCCGCATCATCGAGGAGCAAACGCAACGATCGCTTCTCACCTATTCGTCGGTAGAGGTAGATTTGTTCGCGCAGTTCCAACAAGTTGGTCTCGCTCCATAACTCGCCGACGTCGATTGGAAACTGTTCTCGCAGCGCAGCCAGTCGGTGGAGGCGGTACCGGTGTATGTACAACTCCGCCAGTCGACGGGCTCCCCAATAGGTTGGCGCCGCGTCAACCAGCGGCTTCAGCCGCGCGATCTGCGATTCCGTACGGTCCAGCGGCAGTGCCAAGTAATCTTGGTCCAGCGGAAAGCGGACACTGACGGCGTCTTGCAACGACCAGGTGCGCATGCGGATCGACGATGGCACGATTGCCGCCACCAGACATCCGAGCGTCGCGACGCTAAACCATTTCGGCAGATCGTATTGCAAATAGTGCGAATCCTTCAGCCGTTTCGCCAACGCATGGCCATGTTGTGCCGTCATACCAATCAATACCGCCAGCAACAACGCATTGGCCGGCAGATACGTGCCAAAGTCAAAGAAAGAAGCAATTCCGATGGCGGTGACCAAAAACAATGACGTCGTCCCCAATGCAATGGTGCGCGGTGAATTGCCCTTGTGAGAGACAAAGATGGACATCACCACGGTCATCGCGATCGCGGTCACCAATAGCGCCAACCCTGGCCAACCCGTTTCGACCAATGTTTGAAAGTACTGGTTTTCGGCGTATTCGAAGTACTTGGATTCCAGATCGTGCCGATACATTCGGTGGACCGCGTGATACGAATCGAGTCCACTGCCGAGCCATCCGAAATCTCGGATAGCTGGCACCGTATCGGACCAATTCTCTAACCGGTCATTGTCCCCCACCAACGAACCATCGTTGAGTGAGGCAAAACGCGTCGCGAGTTGGTCGCCAATACCCAACCAAATGGTCAGGCCGAAAACGGCCAACACGGCAACGGCGATAAGCCCGTAGTTACTGCTCGGCCGGCGAACAAATCCGAACGCGACCGTGGTGATCAAACCGCCCCCGAACAGGGCCACCACACCGCCGCGAGACAGCGATCCGATCACTCCCAGAGCGATGGTCAGAAACAGCAGTAAGGCGACGATTTTGGCAGGGGTCAGCAGCGCGACGAAATACTCCATTCGTTGTTGTACCCGCCGCCAAATCGGGATCTCGCGAGAAACAATGGGTCGCGGTCGCTGTCCGACCGCGACGGAAAAAAATAGCCAATACATCAGTCCGATCGCTGCCGCCAGGCATTCCAATAAATAGCCGGCCGCGTTATTCCGGTTGACGAACGCGGCATAGGGTTGGATCTTGAATATCGATTCGATCGTCAAGATTCCGGGGTCGAGTCCCAACCGTTGCAGCAGGCCCAACAACGACAACGCGGCGCCGTTGATCGCGACGACGACCAATAGTACTTTCGCGTGTCGGTCTGCGGCAAAAAAGTGAGCGCCGACGGCGCACGCAGCCAGCGCATAGAGCAATAATAGGGTGAGGTGGCCACTGCCAAAGCTGTCCGTGCAAATCGTCGTCGCTGGAGTTGGCGGCGATTCGGGCAAGTCGGCCGGCGACGCGAGCCTATCCAACAACTCATGCTGCTTCGGAGCGATGCGACTCGCGATCGAATCCGACAAAGGAATCCACTGGGCGGCCCCCAGCAGAACACCCGCCATGACTGGCAGCAGCACGATCGGCAAACGGTTGCCTTCGCTCGAATGAGATAATACCAGCCGCACACACCAGACCACCAGGGTCAGCAACAGCAATGGGCCGATCCACGCCTGTGAACTGAGTTCAACGCCTCCCTTGAACCAGGGTACGGCGACGATGAGGAACAAGATGGAAATCCGCCCAATCCAGCCGAGCGTGCGATGGAGAACGGAACTCGATTCGTCGTGGGGACTCGCGCTGCTGTTGCCCTTGCCCTTTCGGTCGGCGAGGATAGCGGCAAGCGTTCGACCGCGGGACATACTCGGGCTTACCTGGTGCTGGAGAGGCGAGGTTCGTGGTGGGATGGATGATCCTGCATCCTATGACGTGGTTCCGTGAAAGTAAAGCCGCGCTGTGCGCATCCGCCCACCGCTATGCCGGCGCAGCCTTGCGACGAGCGTATGACGTGGTGTAAACAACGGTCAAGATTCCAGCGGCAATCAAACTCCAGGGCATCCACTCGCGCGGTTTGAAGGTCTTCGTGCGAGTTTGGGCTGCGGCAGTCGAATACTGGAATCCAGAATTCTGAAACACGCTCGAGATCGGTGAATCCATCGCGTTAGCATTGCTGAATTGCGCAGCGACCGTCGGTGTGAGTTCGACGCGGTCCACGAGCAAGCACTCGGCCCCCACGATGATAGCATTGATTCCTAACGCCAAAAACAATGCGCACCACACGGATTTGCCTCGCTACAAAAACTGGATGACCTGGATGGTATGAGTCGCCGGACGACCGCCTCGGGACCGGCGTGCCGGCGATTGGCGTTTGACTCTGCAACCGTTATCGACCGCATGAATGCAAGGCGTCAACGAATGCGGGATCGAAGCGTTTGAGGGGGTTGTCCGGATTCAGTGCATCAAGGATTTGGAAGCGGCGTCAACGGATTTACCGACCTACGTCGCGGGTTTCATCGGGTCCGAGTTTATTCGCTTTCTTGTTTTCGCGTTTGATGGCGTCGTAGACTTCCTGACGATGAACCGGCACTTCGGTGGGCGCGTCAATTCCCAACCGAACCTTGTCGCCGCGAATGTCGACGACGGTGATCACGATGTTGTCGCCAATCATGATGCTTTCGTCACGATAACGGGAGAGAACTAACATGATGGGCTCCGACGCGATGGTCTAAACGAACTTGACGCTTGGCATACTGATATTGAATCCGTTGGCCGATCTACCAGCGGCGCACTTTGACACGTTCCTCCCGGACGGTGGTTTCCGTTCTAGGCGTATCGGCCGGTCGCGTCGACGAAACGAGCCGAGCGATGAAAGTTTGTTTTGTGCGGCGCGTCGCAATCAAATGCGTTCCAGCGATCGCATGGCTGGTGCTGGTCGCGACGGCTAGTGGTTTGTGCCAGCCAACTTATAGGGTCCGCCCCCATCAGGACCGGGCCGCGCCTTGCGACAGGTCGCGAAAGCAACATCCGATCAAGCAGACTTTCGGAGGCTGAGCGGAAGCGCCGCCAATTCGAAACGGATCGGCTGCTGATCGACCGTGATCACTTGACAGCCGATGCGCCGGTCGAGATTGATGATAACCGGCGCCCTTAAGTTGATCGTTAGCAGATCGTCTTCACGGCTGATGATTGCCAACACATACGCTTGATTAAGGGACGACAGTTTCAGCCGCTGAATCTCGGAAGCTTCAAGACGAACCTGATAGTCGGCGACAAATCGCCGCGGGGCGACAACGGGTAGCGCGGTCTCGCCGTTTTGTACACTCTGTAACCAGGCGACCGCCGGGTTGTCTGCGTCGGCCAACAAGACCCAGTGATGGCTCGTCTCGAATCCAAATAAACCGTTGGCGAAGAACAGAATGTCATCCGCGGCAATGTCCACGCCGCCAAATCGCGTCGTTTGTATTTTCATGGTTGATTGCCCTCTGGATGACCTCGACGCGCCGGTCCAACAAATCGTCCGATCGATAATCGTCGAATATCCCTTCATCCGATTTATCGTCCAAAGGTGAACATAGATTCAACGAATCCGCTAAAATCTGCCTAAATCCCAACATTGCTTGCGGAGGTTGGCGACCGGGCGCACCACACACGCCTTCGAAAAACCTGTCGGATTCGCCCCAGACAATGGCTCGAAAAAGGCCGCGTCGGAATATTAGCCGCCTCGAATTCGTAACCGCCGCCGGCCTTGTCGGAGGCGGCTGGGAAGTTCGCTTGCAACGCCGCGGTCAACGAGTTGCCAAGTATTTTTCGGACTCGGCGTTTGGTGGAAATCGACCGGCCCTGGTTGCCGCCAAACGATTTCGCGACAAAGCAGAACGCCTGAACCCACCCTATTCCGCGAAGGATTTAGCAAGGACTCCGTCCCGCCGCAATCGCTCAGGTATGGTCGGCATCCGCAAGGAACGGCGCGTCGAACGCCGGGAAGGACGAGAATATCGATACGACTTCTGGATCGCACAATGGACCGACGGCAAAGGCCGAAGGAAGACTCGTGCCTTTTCCAGTCGAAAACATGGCGAGCGTGGTGCCTATCGGTTGGCCTTAAAAGCCCGGCGGCGGGGCATCGGCCAGTAGACTTCCCATGGGACGTTCGAATTCACACTTCCATCGCGGAGTCGGCTTGGCAGCCTGCGGCATCCCACATCGACTTGACATTTTCACGACGGAACCAAACCAGGACGATACCACCCACGAGCGCGGTCACGACCGAAATCCACCACCCGATCGTCAATCCGGGTGGCACATAGTGAAATTCGATTCGAGTTTCACCCGGTTCCTGTAATTTGACCGCCCGGAAAATCCCCGCAAAACGTAGGATCGGAAGGCTGGAAATCGAGCGATGATTCTGATCGTAATTCGCGCAGCGCCACCCGGAATCCCAATAGTCGCCACGCACAAACCATCCAGGTTCTACGATGTGCAGGTCAAAAACGGAATCTGTATTTGAGTTCTGAACCAACGTGATCGACAGCGCCGCGCCGGGCGAAATGGCCTGGCCGACATGTTTTGACGCAAAACTCTGGTCAGCCCGAACATATTCATGCCCAGTCGACGCTTGTTTTCCTTCTGGGGAGATCTCTTCGAGATGCGCAAGGTCGCTGTCCAGCATTTCAATGAACGCTGTGCGATCTTGCGGTTGCAATCCGGCTTTGTGTCGAATGGGATTGTCATCCAGTCGATCCAAAAAGAAGGCGACCGGTAAACTTGCGGTATCGTGGTCGATCATCCGCGTCAGAAGCTCGACTCGCGAAACGTTCGCCGGATTCGACCTTAGCCATTCATTGAACCAGGCGATGTCTTGAGCTTCGATCGAATTGAAGGACGGGCTGACGCCCGTGCCGGTTCCCAAATTAAACTTGGGAAAATGAACGTCTCGCTGAACGCGAACGATTTCGGCGAGCCGATCCGTCGAGCGGGCCGAAGCGAAACCCTGGTCACCATATGCCCTGCTCCAGCGGTCCAACGTCCTTGTTACATCGAGGTTCGCTTGGCGGGTGAATCGCTGCACATCGCAGTCCAAAACATTCCTGTCGACACTCGGCACCAGCCAGCCATTGGCAATCAGGAGTTCACCGACCGTAATCACCACAATGCTTGTTTGAATCAAACGGATGGATTTCGCCCGAATCCGATAGATTTGCATCAATCCCCACAACGAGCTGCTGACGATTGCGGCGTGAATCAGCGAGAATCGCAAAACGCCGATAGCGCCGGGGACATCAAACGGACCAAACGCTGGATCCGCAGGAATTTCTTGGCACCACGTATGTAACGGCAATATCAACGACAGAAGCAATGCCAAGACACTTGTCGTCAACGAAGCTGTCGCCGCAAGTTGTAATCGTCTTGCCGAACGCAAATCCAACTGATCGAGCAACTTGGCGGCATACAGTGCCAGCGCCAACGCCGCAACCGCGAACAGCTTCGCCGGATACCGAAACTGACAATACAGCGGCAGGACCATCGACATCAGCCAATACATTCCGCCGGTTTGCGGCGCGATCCACGATGAATGCATCGCACCTGTGGCATGACCGAGTTCTCTGGCGATCCATCCCACGCCATACCAGCCAAACGACCCTAGAAGAAAAACGATCGCGCAGCGAATCAGCAATGATGAATACGCCTGTTGGGTGCAATGACCGGCTAACTTGGGTGGCCGGCGAATCGACGCGGCGATCCCACCTAGCAGCAGCAGCAGGGTTGACAAGCCCATGTAGATCGAGGGGTTCCAAACCCGGTCAGCGGCAGGGAACGCCGCATCCCAACGCCGATGGAGGGGAAACAACGTGCCAAAACAATTCGGAAAAGCCAACTCGGCGAGCGTCCACGGGGGTTGACTGAATTGGTAAATGTCTTGAGCGTTTGCGCCGGGCGGCTCGCCAAAAACGGCAGTCTCCACGAACGCCTTCACTTTCGACACGTTAGGACCGTTGCAGACCAACTCCCAGGCGGATCGAGGCGATTCGTGATATGCTCGTTCGCTGCGACGATTCCATTGTGAAACCGGCAGCCAGGCAACCGCTGACAGTCCGATTGCCCAAATCAAAACTGTTGTCATTTGAAGACATCGACGGGAGGCGGCGAAGAGTGTTTTTCCCTTGCTCGTCTTGCGCCAGGTTATCCAAGCTGCAACGGCAAGCATCAGCGCCGCATGATAGGCGGCTTGAGCGTCACCTCCCACAACCATCAGTGCGATGATCGAACCTGCCGCGAACAGCATCGTTGGGACAGACGCGGTCGATTTTTGCCCGACGGTATCCGCCAGGCCCGCGCGAGACTCTGCGCGAATAAGCTGAAACAGACAGCCGAACAACCAGGGCATCCAGGCAATGCCAATTAGATACACGAGATTGCACGTTTGTGAAAGCGTAACGCCGCCAAACGAATACGCAAATGCGGCTAGCGCGGCGCAGGACGGCGAGGTTGGCATCTTCCGTGCAGCCCAATAGGCACCGTAAGCGGCCATCAATACATGCAGCGAGACAAACATTCCAAAGCGCGTCGAAAACGGAAGATCCCTCAGCAAGAAAATCAGCTTCAATGGATAATAAGCGCATGTCCCCGCATCGGCCGCCAACGGCATTCCGAAATTGTCGTACGGGTTCCACGCCGGCGATTGGCCACGAACGGCCTGCTGATCGATCCAACTGAAGAGTGGATAGTAGAAATGAGCCGTGTCGCGAAACGCAAAACAACGGCTGCCGGTTACAAACGGCCAAAAAAAAGCCAACCAAAGGGCGAAGATCAAGCCAAGCCAAATCAGGCTCTCGCGGCCCGGCGTTGGACGTCTGCCGCTATTCATGGCATCGCTGCGGCTGGAATTGTTCTGGAAACTCTATTCGCGCTTGGCCGTCATTCGCAATTGGGCACGCGATTGATTGATGGTCCGGCGACGCTGGGCTTCGTCGACGGCATCGGTGCCGCGACGCGATTCAGCGTCTTCGAGGCGCCCGCGCACCTGGGCCGCGTCAATCTCGCTCAACTTGAGCGTCTGGCCGGTTAGCACCGATACGACGTTGTCAGCAATTTGGGCGAATCCGCCGTCAACATACAGCCGCTCGGTCTTGCCATTGCTGGACATCCGCAATTCGCCAAAGCCCAATCGGGCAATCAAAGGTGAGTGATGAGCCATGATCCCCAATTCGCCGTCGTCCGCAGTGATCGATACATAATCGACGGTCGACTCCAAGACGGTTGCTTCGGGAGTGACGATGACGAGTTGGAATGGAGTTGCCATTGCAGTGTCCGTAAATGAATTGCAGTGTCCGTAAATGAGAGGAGGCCAACGGTCCAAGGTCAAGGGTAGAGTTTAGGATCGCAGACAAAATAACTTCCCGGTTCTGTCGACCCTCTTCCTAAGCCTCTCCGGTGTGGGCGAGGATTTACGGCGAAGTTATTTTGCGTCCGATCCCTTAGGGTGTTCGCCTTTCGTTGCACCTCGCCCTGCCCCGTTCCGCAAGCAGCAGGTTCCACCGCCCGAATTGGCGTTTCGGTGAAAGTCGAACCGTAAATGCTAAGCGGTCGCGGCCATCTTTTTAGCCTGGGCGTCCGCCTGTTCGATCGCTCCCACGTACATAAATGCTTCTTCGGGCAAGTGGTCCCATTTGCCGTCGCAGATTTCTTCGAAGCTGCGAATCGTCTCGGACAAGGGCGTGATTTCGCCGGCCTTGCCCGTGAACACTTCGGCCACCAAAAACGGCTGCGACAAGAATCGTTCGATCCGGCGGGCGCGGTGCACGATCAGCTTGTCTTCTTCACTCAGTTCGTCGACGCCGAGAATGGCGATGATGTCTTGCAGTTCGCGATAACGCTGCAAGGTTGTTTGCACGCGCCGGGCGATGGCGTAATGTCGGTCGCCGACATACTGGGGGTCGAGAATTCGGCTGGCGGAGGCCAAGGGGTCGACCGCGGGGTAAATGCCTTTTTCGGAGATCGCTCGTTCGAGATAGATGAAAGCATCGAGTTGACTGAAGGCGGTGGCCGGCGCTGGATCGGTTGGATCGTCGGCGGGAACGTAGACCGCTTGGACCGACGTGATGGCGCCCTTTTTTGTCGATGCGATCCGCTCCTGCAGTGCCCCCATTTCGGTGGCCAACGTCGGCTGGTAACCCACCGCAGACGGCATCCGTCCGAGCAACGCGGAAACTTCGCTACCGGCTTGCGAAAAACGGAAGATGTTGTCGACAAACAGCAGCGTATCCTTGCCGGTTTGATCGCGGAAGTACTCCGCCATCGTCAATGCAGACAGCGCCACTCGAAGACGTGAGCCCGGTGGCTCGTTCATCTGTCCGAAGACCATGCACGTTTGTTCAATCACCTTGCGGCCGGTTTGTCCGATCTCCGTTTCCTGCATTTCGAGCCACAAGTCGGTTCCTTCGCGAGTCCGCTCGCCGACGCCTGCAAATACCGAATAGCCGCCGTGGGAACTGGCGATTCGGGCAATCAACTCGGTCAGAATAACCGTCTTGCCAAGTCCCGCACCGCCGAACAATCCGGCTTTGCCGCCGCGCACGAACGGCGTCAACAAATCAATCACCTTGATCCCGGTCTCGAACAATTCAGTGCTTGTGGATAGTTCTTCGACGCTGCGGCGGGCCGATGAATGGCCCGATATTCCTCGGCGCCTGAACGGGTCCTCGACCGTCGACCGGTTGACCGAGCAAGTTGAAGACGCGGCCCAACGTCGCCGTCCCGACGGGGACCGTTACCGGAGAGCCGGTGTCCATGCAGATTTGTCCACGCCGCAGGCCGTCGGTACTGCCCAGCGCGACGCACCGCACGCGGCCACCCCCCAAGTGCTTGGAGACTTCGCCGGTCAACGTCGACTTGTTGCCGCTGGAGTTCGATCTCGAGTTGGACAGCGTTGTAGATCGCCGGCAACGTACTCTTCTTCGAATTCGGCATCAAACGTCGAGCCTATGACCTGAGTGATGCGGCCGGAACTGTTCTTCTTAATCATGTCCAAGTCTCATTCGGTTTGTGGGGTGAACGGATTCGGGAATCGATTTGGGTTCGCCCGATGGAGTCTTTTGTCAAAATGAATCAGCGCTTATTCGAGCCCCTCCGTGAGAACTGCCTTATGACTCAAGGGCCTCAACGCCGCCGATGACTTCCATGATTTCGCCTGTGATCTGGGCTTGACGGGCGCGATTGTACGTTCAGGAGAGCATCTTGATCATTTCCGTCGCATTCTCGGTGGCACTTTTCATTGCGACCATGCGCGCGATCTGCTCGCTGACCGCCGAATCCAAAAAGCACTTGAACAGCTTGCACCGAAAACTAGCGGGAACCACCTCTTCCAAAATGCTCTCCGCCGACGGGATAAACTCGTACTGGCGTATTGTCGTTTCTTGTTCGCTTCCGGTTCGTGCTGATCGCCGATCGAACCGAGCGGCAAAAGCGTTTCGACCATCGCCACCTGTTTGGAGATGCGAAAAGAACTGTGTGTAACAAAATCGAGCCGGTCCAGCTCGCCCGCGACAAACTCGTCCAGGTACCGATTGGCAATGGTCCGACTTCGGCAAATCGCGGTTGGTCCTCAAACTGCGTGAACGATTGGGCGGCTTTGATGCCGCGGAATTTCAAGCCCGACAGGCCCCGCTTGCCCGAGACTTCAATGGAAACATTGGACGCCAGGTCTCGAATTCGGCTGCAATTGGCGGACGCCCAGACGCACGACGTTGCCGTTGAATCCGCCGCACAAGCCGCGATTGCCCGTTAAGATCAGCAGCCGTGCATGACTCGACTTCATCGCGCGGCTGCAGCAGTGGGTGCGATACGTCGAGTCCGGCGCTGGCCAGATCCGCAACGACTTGCGTGATTCGTTTGGTATAAGCGGTGGAGGCCATCGCCCGATCCATCGCTTTTTTGAAACGGGCGGTCGCGATCAACTCCATCGTCCGCGTGATCTTGCGGATGTTTCGGATCGACTTGCGACGTTTCGTCGAGTGCGCGGGCGTTTGACCATGCAGTCGCTGAGACCTAACTCGTCTTGCGGAAATGTTGGTTGAACTCGGTCAAGACATCGCGGACGGCACGGGTCGTTTCGTGTTCCGGTTTCTTCATCGCCGCAGCGTCGTCCCTTTGTTCGTTGAGCATGTCCCAAACGCGATTGCTTTTTCTCGTGCACGAAATTCAAGAACTCCTCCTCCCAGCGGCGAACGTCGCCCACCGGGAATCTTGTCGAGGAAGCCCGCGGTGCCGGCGTAAATCACCATCACCTGGTCGACCACGTCCATCGGCTTGTATTGCGGCTGCTTGAGCATCTCGACCATGCGATAGCCGCGATCGAGCCGCGCCTGCGTGGCCGCGTCCAGGTCGGTGCCCAGCTGGGCGAACGCTTCCAGCTCGCGGAACGCCGCCAGGTCGAGCCGCAAACCGCCGGCGACCTTCTTCATCGCCTTGATCTGGGCGGCGCCGCCGACGCGCGACACCGAAATGCCGACGTTCATCGCCGGCCGCACGCCCGCGAAGAACAAGTCGGGCTGCAAGTAAATCTGCCCGTCGGTGATCGAAATCACGTTGGTCGGAATGTAGGCCGAGACTTCGCCTTCGAGCGTTTCGATGATCGGCAGCGAGGTGAGCGAGCCGCCGCCCAGTTCGTCGCTCAGCTTGGCCGAGCGTTCCAGCAGCCGGCTGTGGCAGTAGAACACGTCGCCCGGATACGCTTCGCGGCCCGGCGGGCGCCGCATCAGCAGCGACAGTTGCCGATAGGCCACGGCCTGCTTGGACAAGTCGTCGTAGACGATCAGGGCGTGCTCGCCCTTGTACATGAAATACTCGGCCATCGCCGTGCCGGCGTAGGGGGCGATGTATTGCAGCGGGGCCGGGCGCGCTGGCGCCGGCGACGATGACGGTCGTGTAATCCATCGCGCCGTGCTGCTCGCAGCACCTCGATCACGCCGGCGACGGTCGATTCCTTCTGGCCGATCGCGACGTAGAAGCACTTCACGCCGGAATCTCTTTTGATTGATGATCGCGTCGATGCGCGATGGCCGTCTTGCCGGTCTTGCGGTCGCCGATGATCAATTCGCGCTGGCCGCGGCCGATCGGCGTCATGGCGTCGATGGCCTTGATGCCGGTCTGCATCGGCTCGCTGACCGGCTTGCGCTCGGCCACGCCGGGGGCGATCGACTTCCACCGGCGCGGCGTTCGGTGGTGACGATCGGACCCTTGCCGTCGAGCGGATTGCCCAGCGGATCGACCACGCGGCCGATCACGGCTTCGCCGACCGGCACGCTCAGCAGCCGGCCGGTGCTCCTGACCTCGTCCCCTTCGTTGAATCGTCAGATAGTCGCCGAGAATGATCACGCCGACGCGAGTTCTCTTCCAGGTTGAACGCCAGACCGTTCGACGCCCGCTGGGGAACTCGACCATTTCGCCGGCCATGACGCCCGGACAGGCCGTAGACGCGGGCAATGCCGTCGCCCACCTCCAGCACGCGTGCCGACTTCGCGGACGTCGATCTGCGCTTTCGAACTGCTCGATCTCGCGCTGGATGACCGAGGCGATTTCATCTGCATTGAATTTCATTCTTGCCTCACAGGTACGTCTGAGTGCGGGGTCGGGAGTTGATTCATTCGACCACGAATCGATCAAACGACTCGCGGATTTTGAGGTACGCTGCCTCAATGGCCACTCGAGCGGGCTCGCTGCAACTGGTTCTTAATACTGTCGTCGTAAACCGTGTCGCCGACGCGAATCACCGAACCGGCGAGGATTTCCGGGTTGACCTGGGTTCGCAGATCGATTTCCTTTCCCAATCGCTGGGCCAATTGCTGGGCCGCTCGGACTCGCGATTCGTCGTCAATTGGCGCGGCGGTGATCAACGTTGCCTCGACCCGGCCGCTGTATTCGTTGTACAGTTTGTGCGCGGCGCGGCGGACGGCGGGCAGGCATTCAAACCGTCCCTTGCGAGCCAGGATCTTGAGAAAGTTCTTGAATTCTCGCGATCCCTTATCGCCGACGGACGAATCGATCCATTGCTCCTTTTGGTCCACAGCAATCCGCGGCGACTCCATCGCCTGCCGGAATTTCGGCAGCTTGGACAAGACGTCGTCGAGGTACGAATCGAGCTGGCTCAGCAACTCGTCGAGGCCGCCCGATTTTTGGCCGACTCCCAACAGCGCGCGGGCGTAGATCTCGCCGACTCGCTGTTGCGTCGGATCCAGCACGGTCTCGTGTTCGACAATGATTTCCATTCGATAACTCGCTGACGACTCCCGGACAACGTCTGTGTCAGGGGAGCAAACCAGGTTCGCATGCTAAGTTAGCTTGACTGCGCAAAGCGGTCGAGCGATTCGCGTATCAGTTTGGCGTGCGAGTTGCGATCGATCTCTTTGCTAACGAGTTGGCCGGCCAGTGAAATCGCCGAATCGACGCTGTGTTCGGCCAGTTCGCGGAGCGCCTGGTTCTTGGCGGCTTGGATTTCAGCAACCGCCGACTCACGCTGGCGATGGACTTCGGCGTTGGCTTCCGCCAAGATTCGGTCCTTGGCGGCGACCGCGTCCTGCGCAGCTTCTGCCACAATCTTATTCGCCTCGTCGGTCGCGGCGGCCAAGCGTTGTTCGTATTGTCGAAGCGTCGCCATCGCCTTTTCATTCGCTTGTTCGGCCGAAGCGATCTGATCGGCGATGTTCTTTTCCCGCCGCTCCAAACCGGCCATCAACGGCTTCCAGGCATAGCGCGCAAAAGGGTCAACAATACCAGGAAGACTATCAGCGTGAACAGCGACAGATCCACGTCCGGGACCAACAGCCTCGTCACAATGCTGCCGATTAGCCCCGGTGCGCAAACGGTCGATTCCAACATCGTCACCTCTCCCCACAAACGCGTCGGCGGATCACAGAATATTCACAACCAAGCAGAGGATTAAGGCGACAAGTCCCACCCCTTCGACCAGGGCGGCCGCCAGGATCATGTTAGCGCGGATATTGTCCGCCATTTCTGGCTGTCGCGCAATCCCCTCGCACGCCGAGCCCCCAATCCATCCGATGCCGATCCCCACGCCGATCACCGCCAAGCCCATGCCGACGGCTTCAATCCCACCCAGTGCGGATTTTCCCAACAAAACCAACGGGCCGAGCGTCTCCGGCGTCTGGGCCATCGCCGGGGTGCAGAACAAGCCTACGATGAATAAACCGACCAAACCGTGCAACCATTTCACCATTTGTTAATGCTCCCTATCGATTAACGAATTCAGTGTCAAGAGACGCCGATAGCGCCCCGGTTTTCGATCAATGCGCGTGCAACGCAGCGCCAATAAATAGCGACGCCAAAAAGACAAATACGTACGCTTGAATCGCCGCGATCAACAAGTCCAAGCTGTTCGAAAAAACCGCCAACACAATCGCCGCGAGGCTAATCCCCCAACCAAAAATCATCGATCCAAGGCCGACCGTCGCAATCGACATGCCGACGCCGACGAATGCCATAAACACCGCCAACACCAAGTGGCCCGAGAACATGTTGGCAAACAGTCGGATTGCCAAAACAAAATGCTTCATCATCAAACTGAAAACTTCGATGGACCAGATCATCGGCACCATCACCACCCCCATCCCGCGCGGCATGTCTACCTTGGGCATCTGGGCTTTCAAGAATGTTAACAAACCCATCTTCCGGATCCCCGTCCCAATCACCAACAAAAATGTCAACACCGCCAACACCGCAGTCACCGAGATCGAACCGGTTGCCGAACCGAACCAAGGCAATAAGCCAACAAAATTCAACGTGAGAATGAATAGAAAAACCGTTAGCAGAAACGGTACAAACCGGCTGGCGTCCTTCGCTCCGATCGTCGGCCGCGCCACATCGTCCCGGATAAAAACCACCAACACTTCCAATAGGTTCGCCACGCGACCTTTCGCCGCCTCACCGTTTCGCGTCTTGCGGGCCGCTGTGATGAACAACGCCAACAACAGCACCGCCGCAACCAATTCCAGCAACATGAATCTCGTGAACTGACCGGTGAGTACTGGATACCCGTTCAGCGCAATCAACGGATGTTCCTTGGTGCGACCCAAAGGATTCGGCAAGTTGCGTCGGCCGCCTAAGAATTTGGGAAAGTCGATGTAACTGGAGTCGAAAACGTGTTCGAACAGATGATCGCCGTTTAGAAAATGTTCTTTGGCGAGCTCCAATATCGAACCCCCGCTCTCGGCCGACTCACTCGACTGCTCGGCCGGCGCCCCATCACCGGGTGCCTCCGCTGGAATTGGGTTCGCGTCCGTCGCCGATTTCCGGGCATCCTGATCGCCGACCGCATGGCTCTGAATCCACGCCGCATGCGTCGCAGATAGATGAACCGCAAAACAGACACCGGCCAAAACCCAAGCCGCTCGCCATCGTCTCGTGACGTGCATCATGATCCAACCGATTCCGTCTCGCGTGTCCGATGCGGGCGCCGACAACGGCATCCGCTGGTTTGTGTTTGCTTTAGCTGCTCGATCCCTTGGATGTTGAGCTGCCCGATTGAAAAAGCACGATCGCCGACAGCCATACCGACACCACAAGCGCCGATAGATAGCCCACTAACAAAAACGCGGCAAGCGATCGCATGACACCCGGATGCCAGATCAGATCCCAGGTGATAATGATCACTAGCAGCGGTATCGTACGTAGGAACGTCGCGGACGCCAATCCGGCAAGCGCATTTACCCCGTCGACTCGGCGCTCCGACACCACGTGGGCGCTGCCAAAACAACCGAGCATGCACAACCCGAGAAAAATCCAGTCGCCGACGTCGACCGTCTTTCCCAACCACCAAAACGTGATCATGGTCGCCAGCGCCGCCATGAACAACGTCAGAGCGATCAACAATAACCGGCAAATTAAACCATCAACGGTTCGCTTTGCCAACCGCCCGTAGTTCGTCACTTGGATTCAACTCGAACTATATCTTTTTGTCTGGAAACGGTTCGGTGGGTCCGTTCTCATCCGCTGGAATCGACGCTTCATCGATCCGATGGGTCTCAGACAAAGTCGACCTATCGAACTCGTCGAGCGACTTCGATCTGGAATCAAGGCGATGGACCAAACGCATCAACTGGTGTCCCGCAGCGAACAACCCTAGCAAGGTCCCCAATGCCGTAAATACGGCTGTGGTACCAATCCAATGATCAACCACTATGCCGCCAACTATAAGGAACGCCAGGGTCAAGCAGATCGCTGTGATTTGCGATGCTACATCGAGAGCCTTGGCAAACGGGGCACGGTCATCCGTTTGCCAATCGCCATTCCCAAGCTCCCCACTTTCAGTACGTTTCGACATCTCGATTCGCACGTTACGTGGATTGTCATGGAACGTTCATTGGACGCAATGTAGACCAGCTCTATGGAACGGTCAATTAGACTTCGGGAAAAATTTCACAAAGTCGGATCTGCTCGATCCTGAGGGTCCAATGCCGTTTGAATATATGTAATTTGCCGTACCGTTTCAATTGTGCGTTTGAACACGGTCGCTGGCTTAACTATCCGGAGGCTTGGAAAACTGCGTAAGATATTGGCGTCGAATGGGTTATAACGGACCGATTTCTCCAAAAGTCGATGATCTATCGTGGCGGCAAATTGTTTTTTTTTGCCGTTCCATTACGATTAGTGGTAACGAGATTACTTGGCTTAACGAATATTCCGCCATCCACCTGCATGGGTGGATGATGGCTCACGCGAATACCAGGCGTGATGCTTCATCGCGGCTAGGTTTGGGGCTTAATTTTAACCGATCTGCCTTTGGCGGGGAGCGCTTGCTTTGTCGACTCGCCCAAAGCGGTGGCATACTCGGTTCGTCCCAAAACGAAGCGCACGCAAAGCATTCGTCTTGTCGGAATTGAGTTTGATACCACTTCCAATTATCCCCTTCGGCTCGATTCGGTGGTGGATAAATTGCCCTTTATGGGAGGGGATATATTGATCACGGCAGCATCTCTACGCGAGCGGACATCGAAAGACCTTGCGCAGATGGCCAAGAAAAACGGTGTTTCGGGCTGGCACTCCATGCGCAAGGAGCAACTTATTTCGGCGTTGGTCCGGCTTGCTCGAAAAAAGAACAAGTCAGCCAGCGGTGCGCGGGCCAAAAACGGCCAACGGCGCGATCGTGCGGAACAGCCCACAAGTCCCAGAATTCTGGAAAAAATCCGGGCTCAACACAAGAAGGACGAAATGTTTCGCGATCTGTCGTCCGCGATCCACGACGACAAACAACGGCGCATCGCGTCGAAGGACCGGATGGTACTGCTGGTCCGCGATCCATATTGGTTACACGTGTATTGGGAAATTACCAAGGCGACGATTCGACGCGCCCAGGTTTCACTGGCTGACAAATGGCATGAAGCGCAGCCAACGTTGCGACTTCTCAGTGTTTGCGACGACGGGACGGAAAACGCGATTGACATGGTCTACCGTGATGTTCCGGTGCATGGCGGGGTCAGCAATTGGTATGTCGATATCAAGGATCCACCCGGTTCGTTTCGGGCAATTTTGGGCTATCAATTGACCGACGGTCGGTTTCACGTCATCGCCAAGAGCAATGCCGTAACCACTCCGCAACCCAATAGCACCGATGCATTCGATGCCCACTGGAGCGAAATCGCGAACGATTTTGAGCGCGTTTACTCGCTGAGCGGCGGCGGTCCAGACAACCCCAACGGAGACCTTAAGGAAGTTTTTGAGGAAAAACTTCGCCGGCCGATGACCGCTCCAGTTTTCGCCCGGTTTGGGGCCGGAATCAATCTGGCCAACGACGACTTCCATTTCGATGTGGACGCGGAAATCATTATCTTTGGATCGACGGATCCCAAGGCGAGTGTCACGCTGGGTGGTGAACCGGTGAAGCTGCGACCCGATGGCACCTTTGCGGTCAGCATGCCTTTGCCGGATCGTCGACAAGTGATTCCTTTGGTCGCTCACAGCCGCGACGGCAACAAACAGCGAACAACGGTCATGGCCATCGAGCGGAATACGAAAGTCATGGAGCCGTTGAATTCCGAAATCGAGGAAGTCTGAAGCGGGCCGCCAAACAACGAAGCCAACTGGATTGGGAGGATGGCATCCAGTCGCGTTTTGGTAACATGACTTGGCTGTCGAGGCGTTGTTCGACGCCCGCGCGACGTGCGAAACCGCCGACTGGATTTCCGCAATACATCCGTCGCGGGCCCGCTGCCCCTTCTTCCCGCCGACCCACCGTCCTGATGAGCCTTGCTGATGATCTTGGTCCAGCTTGATGCCATTACTAAGTACTATTCCGACGAGCCGGTATTGCAAGGCGTCTCACTTGAAATCCGCGCCGGACAGCGCCTGGGACTGATCGGGCCAAACGGCTGTGGCAAGACGACGCTGTTGAATATCTTGGCGGGCGTCATCGAGCCGGACCTAGGGAGCGTCACTCGATCCAAACAACTTCGTTGTGGCTATCTGAAACAATCGTTTGATGGCGACGAATCGCAAACCGTTTGGGAATTTGCGCGATCGGCGCTGGGGGATCGGGTGAGTTGGAGCGAGCGATTGGAGACGCTCGCGCACGAAATCGCGGCTTGCCAAAACGGCGACGACCGTCACCGCCTGGCAAAGGAATTTGACTCGTTGCAGGAGCGGCTTCATCAAGTCGGCGGATTCCAATTCGATTACCAAATCGAACGTGTACTTAGCGGATTAGGATTCGACAAATCGGCTGTCCAACAGTCCATCGGAAGTTTGAGTGGCGGCCAAGTCAATCGCCTAATGTTGGCCCATCTTTTGTTGGCGGAGCCCGATTTGATGTTGCTGGATGAGCCGTCCAACCATTTAGACATGCGCCCACGGAATGGCTGGAGCAATTCCTCCGGGAAACCCGACAAGCCTTTGTCGTGGTCAGTCACGACCGGTACTTATTGGACCGCGTGGTGGAACAAACGGTCGAACTCGTCGGAGGCAATACCGACGTCTATCCGGGAAACTATTCGAAGTATTTGATTCTCAAGTTCCAGCGGTTGGAGGTTCAGCGGCGAACTTTTGAAAAGCAACGTCTGGAGATTGAAAAACTCGAAGAGTTCATCCGCAAAAATCATTATGGGCAAAAAGCTGCGCAGGCCGAAGATCGTCGTAAGAAGTTGGCCCAAATCGAACGCGTTCCGCCCCCCCGGGAAATCGAAGCTCCACCGATGTCTTTTGCTCAGGTCGATCGGTCCGGTGACATCGTGCTGCGGGCGAGTCGGCTCAAGAAATGTTTCGAACAAACGCTGTTCGCCGATCTGGATTTTCAAGTGGAACGCGGACAACGTTGGGGAATCCTTGGCGACAACGGCGCGGGCAAGACGACTCTGCTGCGTTGCCTGTTGGGAATCGATCACCAGTTTGAAGGCGAGATCCAATGGGGAAGCGGCGTCGATGTGAGTTATTTCGACCAGCAACTGGCTTGCGTTCCGGAAGACCTTTCGCCGATGGAGGCGGTTCGACCGGCGGGAAAAGAGATGCTGAATCAAGCTCGTCGCAACTTATTGGCCCGGTTCGGCATCGTCGGCGATCTGGCCCTGCAACCTATCTCGCGTCTCAGCGGAGGTCAGCGAAATCGCGTTGCTTTGGCGCAACTTGCGGCGTCCGATGCGAACGTTTTGATACTTGACGAACCGACCAACCATCTGGATCTGTGGTCGCGCGAAGCGCTAGCCCGCGCGATCGGCGATTTTCAAGGAACCCTGCTGTTGGTGAGCCACGATCGCTACTTCATCAACCAGGTTTGCGATCATCTGATTGTCTTCGAGCCGAATCGAGTGCGCATCATCGACGGGGACTACGACACCTATCGATCGTTGTGCGAGACCGATCACGCAACGGATCGATCGACCCGCGAACGCCGCTCGCAAGCATCCACGGGGACATCCTCAAAGAACTGCGAGACGACGAGACGCCGGCGGAGGTTTCCCTACCGCAAGGTTGACGAGCTTGAATCGGAAATCACTCAACGAGAAGCCGCCGTCCGCCAACTACAAACACGGCTCTCAGACCCCGACGTCGTACGGAGCAAAGATCGAGTGCTGGAGACTCGAAGCCGACTAACTGAAGAAACCGAGGCGCTTGAGCAATTGTACGAGCATTGGTGGGAGGCGTGCGAACTCAACTAAAAACGCCCGCAGCAGAGCTCCGGGCGTTCGTGAAATCGCACAACGTTTCCTGGCGGTGCGCTTTAGCGATCCAGGTCCACTCCACCGCTAAAATCGAATGCCAAAGGAAAGGCCGCTGCCATAGCCGCTGCCATAGTATCGGTTGCCGCATCCGCCGTAGTAACCGCCGTAATAGCCACCGCCGTAAACCGGAGCGTAGACCGGAGCCGGATAATAGCCGTAGCCAGGCGCAACGTACACGGGAGAGGCATAACCGTAGTAGCCGGGTGAACTATAGCCAA
Source organism: uncultured Planctomycetaceae bacterium (assembly GCA_963803365.1). Lineage (GTDB taxonomy): Bacteria > Planctomycetota > Planctomycetia > Pirellulales > Pirellulaceae > JANMEB01. Next base: position 347,556 of record CAWDMH010000008.1, on the reverse strand, counting down.
AGGTAATGACACTGTGACTTCCGCCGCCGCCATGATATCCACCATGATATTGGCCGCCATGATATTGGCCGCCATGATATTGGCCGCCACCACCGCCATGGTAACCGTGCTGAGCGAATGCAGCCGATGACAGCGACGCGGCCGCGACAAAGGTCAACGCAATCAAAAGAGCTCGATACATTTTGTGACTCCTGAACAAGGGGGCATCGTGAATTCCGAATTCCAAACGGTTCTCGGTGTTATCGACAGTCACGCACGAAGTGTGCCAAAATTCTGAAGATTCTGTCTCAACTACGATAAAACGGTTTTTCGAGGCAAAACGCAATCTCTACGGCGATGATACTGGCCGCCCAACGGTTTTGTAAGGTCAAATCGATGACAGATGCGAATCGTTCTGACGACGCGAGACCGGCGAACGACGAATCCCGGCCGCGACTCCCTCCCAACCAACAACTGGTCAAGCACGATCACTGGCCGTACGTCGGAGAACGAGAGCCAGCGCCCCGTTCGACGGAATGGACTGTCGAGATTAGCGGACTCGTAAATTCGCCACGATCGTACTCCTTGGATCAACTGGCGAGGCTGCCCCAAACGGCTCGGCGCTTGGACATTCACTGTGTCACGCGGTGGTCGAAATACGACATGCTGTTTTCTGGAGTTCTATTAAGCGATCTGTTGACGAACGTCGGCATCGGCAGAGATGCAGAATTCGTTTCATTTGCCGCCCACTCGGCGCGCCATCATTCAACTTCCTTAATCCTCAACCAGGCTCTCGCATTGGAAACATTGATTGCCACGGAGGTCGATGGAATGCCGCTGCCGGTCGATCACGGCGGGCCTGTCCGCAGCATCGTCCCGAATCGCTACTTCTACAAGAGTGTCAAGTGGCTGCGCCGCATCGAACTGCTATCGGAAAACCGTCTCGGCTATTGGGAATCCACGGCGGGCTATCACGATCACGCGGATCCCTGGCTCGAACAACGCTATATGGCGCCCGACATCGATCGCCGGTTGGCGCGGCGGTTGATTGAATCGCGCGATTTTTCCGAACAACACCTTCGCAGCATCGATTGCCACGGGCGCATGCTGGACGGCTTGAGAGCCCCGCGAGCCATCCTGCGCGATGCGGATTTTACCGGATGTTCGTTGCGAGACGCGGATTTCAGCCAAGCCAATTTGAGCAATGCCAGGTTTGGAAGTGCGATCTTGACGAACGCCAAGTTCTGCCATGCCGACCTGGAAGGCGCCGATTTTTCCAATGCCGATTTGAGCGGCGCCGACTTGCGAGGTTCATCGCTGTTCGGTTGCTCGTTTTCCTCGTCCGCGTCGCCCGCATCTCAAACCAAGTTCACCTCGGCGACCAAGTTCGACGCCGCCGCGCTCCAGCAATTGACATCGCAGCAGCGTGCCTTCGTCGAACAATTTTGGCCGATTCCTCGAAGTGATAGGAAATGACCGGGTCGGAAGTCTTGTTGCGACTCCCGTCCCAACGGCTTGAAGACGCGACTCAATTAGCTGGGTGACGGTTGGCCGTTGGTCTTGATCTGGATTTTTCTCGGCAAGACTTGCGGCGCTTTGGGGAGGATCACGTGCAAGACGCCGTTTTCGAACTTCGCCGAGACGTTGTCGGAGTCGATGTCGACCGGAAACTTGAACGTTCGTTGAAACGGTCCACTGCGTCGTTCCGACCGATGGCAAGTCGACGTCTGCTGGTCGAATTCAGCCAGCTTTTTCTCGCCCGAGATCTGCAATTGCCCTTCGACGAACTCCAGCGAAATGTCTTCCTGTTGGACTCCTGGCAACTCGACGGATATTTCAAAGGACGTGTCCAATTCGAAAACGTCGGACGATGGTGCGAATTTCGACGGTGCGAATTTCGATTGCGCGAATTTCGCCGCCTGTCCCGTTCCGCCGAAGAACTGATTGAACAGATTCTCAAATTCTCCGACCGATTCAGCGAGCCGATTGTTTTGTGTGCGTTGCATCATGGGTTTGTCTCCTGCAGTTTTGGCAGTTGGGTATTTGTTTACCCGACTATACGACGCAAGTAGCGTGCCAAATAACTAGTGCACTTTCAGTACTTGATTTTGGGGTGCCACTGGCTGTGCCAGTGTACATGAGCGTCGTGTATTGCCGATCCGCACTGGCGAAGCCAGTGGCACACAACCCCAATTCTAAGACCTGACAAAGCACTAGCCGGTGAATCGCCGAAAGATGATCGACGCGTTGTGGCCGCCGAATCCAAAGCTATTGCTCATGGCGATATCGATTTTCATCGGACGCGGATGATTGGGAATGTAGTCCAAGTCGCATTCGGGATCGGGGGTCTCAAGGTTGATCGTCGGCGGCGCCACTTGTTCCCGGATCGCCAAAGCGCTAATGATCGCCTCGATGCCCCCGCTGGCGCCAAGCGTGTGGCCGAGTTGGCTTTTGGTGCTGCTGATGGCCAGCTTTTTTGCCGCAGCGCCGAAGGTTCTTTTGACCGCTCGGGTTTCGGCGATGTCTCCCAGAGGAGTACTGGTGCCGTGTGCATTAATGTAGTCGATTTGGTCGGGTCGGATCTGGGCGTCGTCTAATGCCAGGCTCATCGCCAGCGAAGCGCCGCAGCCTTGTTCATCGGGCGACGTGATATGACCCGCATCACAACTATTGCCATACCCTAGAACTTCGCAATAAATTCTGGCGTCGCGGGTTCGGGCGTGCTCCAATTCCTCAAAGATCAACAGCCCGGCTCCCTCGCTAAAGACGAATCCATCCCGGTCGCGGTCAAACGGGCGGCTGGCTCGTCCGGGTTCATCGTTGCGGTCGGACAAAGCCCTCATGTTCTGGAATGCCGCGAGCCCCATGCGTGTCAACGCCGCTTCCGAACCACCGGAAACGACGATGTCCGTTTCGCCCAAACGAATCGAACGCAGTGCGTCTCCCATCGCATTGGTTGAGCTGCGCAAGCCGTGGCCACTGAGAAATTTGGCCCGCGGAAACCATGATTGATGGCGATATGCGCCCGGCCGCGTTGAGCATCAGTTTGGGGATCGTCAAGGGAGAGACCCGATCGGGGCCTTTCAGAACCAGGCGCGCCAATTGTTCTTCGATCGTAATCAATCCGCCGATGCCCGATCCAAGAATCACGCCACAGCGCCGCAGATCCAGCCGCTCAAGTTCGATTCCGGAATCGCGGATCGCGGTATTGGCCGCCACGATGCCAAATTGCGTGAAGCGGTCGATGCGCTTCAGTTCCCGATGCTCGATCTGGTCGGAAGCATTAAAGTCGGGAATGTCACCGCCAATGCGAACCTGGAAATCGGAAATGTCGAACAGAGTGATCTGATGAATCCCGCTTTCGCCGGCAACCACGCGTTGGAAACACTCCTCCACGTCACAACTGATCGGCGTGATGATCCCCAATCCGGTGACAACGATGCGCCGACTCATGCTGCTAGCTGCGATGGTCTCGGTTATTGGGAATCCGATGACTTTTCGATGTGGTTGATCGCTTCACCCACGGTCTGAATCTTTTCCGCCACTTCGTCGGGAATGCTTATGTCAAACTCCTCTTCCAGTTCCATCACCAGTTCGACCGTATCTAATGAGTCGGCACCCAAATCATTCACGAAGTGCGAGCTGCGCGTGATTTTGTCTTTTTCGACACCGAGTTGATCGGCCACGATGTCGATCACTCGTTCTTCGATTGTTGCCATACGTTGTTCTCCACATTTCGAAAGGTTATTGTATCTGGATTGCGCGAGGTGCGCAAACAGACAGCGGCCCGCAAGCAGCTTTCAAACCGGTTTTCAAGTTCAACAAGATAGAGGATGTTCATAAAAGGGGTCAAGTCAGGGTGAGGCGGCTGCACAGCAAATTCTTTGCCAAACCCATTCTTTTTGCGTCTCAAACCATCCTAGGCCGTCATTCCACCGTCGACCGTCAAAACTTGGCCCGTGACGTAGGCCGCGGCGGGAGACGCCAAAAACAAGACACACGCCGAGACGTCGTCCCCCGTGCCAATGCGTTTGACGGGGATCCGCTTCTTGACTTCGTCCAACACCGCCTCACCCAACCGCTCGGTCATGTCACTTTCAATGAAACCAGGGGCGACCGCATTGACGGTCACTTTGCGACTTGCGAGTTCCTTGGCGAGGCTGCGCGTCATTCCAATCACGCCAGCTTTGGATGCCGAGTAATTGGTTTGGCCCGCGTTGCCGATGAGTCCGGAAACGCTGGAGATATTGATGATTCGTCCATAACGTGCCCGCATCATATATCCCGACGCGGCGCGAGTGAACAGAAATGTCCCCCGCAAATTGGTCTCAATCACTTCGTCCCATTGCAGGTCGGTCATGCGCGGCAACAGCGTGTCACGCGTGATTCCGGCATTGTTGATTAGGATGTCGAGCCGACCCCAGTCGCCACCGACCCGGTCAACGAGTTGATCGACGCTCGCCCGATCTTTGACATCAACCGTAAACGCTTCGGCCGTTCCGCCAGCTTCGCGAATCAATCGGCAGGTTTCAGCCAGCTTATCTGCGGTGCGAGCAGCGCATGCAACCCGTGCACCGTTGGCTGCCAGCGCAATGGCGATCGCCTTCCCCAGGCCCTGCGATGCGCCGGTGACGATGGCCGTCTGTCCGCCGAGGTCGACTTGCAGCGATCGAAGTCCGAGATCACTCATCATTCACACACCCTTTCAGCTGCCCGCGACGTCTCCCAAAGCCGATCGCGGCTAAGTATCGCACGCATAATAACTTCCCGGTTTTTTGACCCTCTCCTAACCTCTCCCGTGTGGGCGAGGATTTAGGGCGAAGTTATTTTGCGTGCGATCCTAATTCATCACGGCTTCGCAATTCACACCACGGTCGATCCGCTTCATCAATCCCTTGAGCACTTTTCCAGGGCCGACTTCGTAAAACTCATCGAAGCCCTGGCTGATCAAATACTCCATCGAGCGCTGCCACAATACCGGAAAACTAAGTTGTTGCATCAACAATCTGGGGAAATCCGCGCCCGATTGATGTGGAGAGGCATTCACGTTCGAAACCACCGGAATTCGCGCATCGACGAATCTGGCGTGCTGCAGTGCCTCGGCCAAGCGTTGCGACGCCGACTGCATCAGTGGCGTGTGAAACGCACCCGCAACCGTCAACGGAACGCAGCGCATCGCGCCCAGGGCCTGTGCCGCCGCAGGCACCCGCTGGCAGCTTTGCAGGTGGCCGGAGACCGCGACGTTGCCTGGACACAATAAGTTGGCGATTTGCAGGATCTCGTTGGCGACCCGAGCGTTGTTGCAAACCGATTCAACCTGGTCCAATTCCAAACCCAACACGCTTACCATGCCGCTGGCCGTTTCATCCGCAGCGGTCTGCATCGCCTCGCTGCGTTGCTGCACCAACCGCAGACCGTCCGCGAACGACAGGCTCCGGCGAACACGAGCGCCGTGTACTCGCCCAGGCTTAATCCGGCCGCCGCCTCACACCGCTGAACAACCTCCGGCCGCGACTGCTTGAGCGATTCCAAAGCGGCCAAACTCGTCACGAAAAGCGCCGGCTGACTGTAGATCGTCGAATTCAGCTTGTCGACGGGACCCTCGAAACAAATACCGGCCAAGTCATACCCCAACTCGTCCGAGGCTTGACGGTACAATTCTCGGGCTGGGTAGCGAATCGTATAGCGACCGCCCCATTCCCACCACCTGGGCGCCTTGACCGGGAAACAAAAACGCGATTTTCGGCAAGCCGTGTCTCTCTTCTTCGATTCAAAAACTTCCGAAGTGACCCGCAATGTAGGAAGCCACCTGGAGGCTGTCAACGACTGATTAGAACAACCACGGTTGGCTGTTGTCGTCGCTGTTTCGCGGCGCTGCTTTCATATGTTCAAAGGCGGCCGGCGTAGCGACTCGGCCGCGCGGCGTACGCAGAATCAACTCGCAGCGCAATAAGAACGGTTCCACTTCGTCGGTGAGCGTATCGACCGAGATATTCATCGTGGCGGCAATCGTTTCGATGCCCGTGGGACCGCCGCCGCAGACGCGGATCAGCGTATCAAGATAACGGCGATCCTGTCGATCGAGACCCAATTCGTCGATCTCCGCCATCCTTAAGGCGTCATGCGTGACTTCCACCGTGATTCGGCCATCGGCGCGGCTTTGAGCGTAATCGCGGACCCAGCGCAACCGATTGTTGGCGACTCGGGGCGTGCTGCGGCTGCGATTGGCGATTTCTCGCGCCGCCTCGATCGTCGTCTCCACCTTCAGCTTCGATGAATTCCGTCGCACGATCTCGGTCAAGTCATCCGCGCTGTAAAACCCCAGGTGAAAGCGGTTGTTGAATCGGTCGCGCAGTGGAGCAGACAGCATCCCGGCACGCGTAGTGGCTCCGATCAATGTGAACGGCCGCAAACGGAAGCTGTGGGTGCGGGCACTAATCCCTTCCCCCAGGATCAGATCGACGCGAAAGTCTTCCATCGCGGTATACAAATACTCCTCGACCGCTTTGGGAAGCCGGTGGATTTCGTCGATAAACAAAACTTGGCGCTCTTGCAGATTCGTCAGGCTGGGGATCAAATCCTTGGGCGCTTTGAGCGCCGGACCGCTGAGATACTCGATCGCCACGCCGACTTCATGAGGGATGCACGAGGCAAAGGTGGTCTTGCCCAAACCGGGTGGCCCGTCGAATAGAAAATGGCCCAACACATCGTCGCGTTTCCGCGCCGCTTCAATCACAATCTGAACTTGTTCGATGACCTCGCGCTGGCCGACGATGTCCGCCAACCGAGTCGGGCGCAATTGCAACTCGTCGTGGTCGGTGACGCTTTGCGGAGCCGTCATGAGTGGTTGTCGTGACATTGAACTCGCTGCCAAACGGCGACACAATACAGCTGGAGCAGCGCTCGAATATAGCAAAGTTCCGCCAACAATGCTAAGTCAATCAGCGTAACATGGCAGCCCGTCCGAAATTGAAAACCGGCATCGCACGGATCGTCGATCACAGTGCGCAGCCCATCTACGTCGTCAACAGCAAACGACAGATCGTGTTCTGCAATGCGGCCCTGGGGCGATGGCTGTCGTTCGACGAGAAACAATTGTTGGGAGTGGCGTGTCATTACCATAGCCGTCCTGACGCCGAACCCTGGGATTCCGTCGCCGCGGCGTTGTGCCCGCCGGGAGAGTCTTGGTCCGGTAGCGTTCAACGGTTTGCGATCAACCTCCCATCAGCGCTTCCCACGATCGCTTCCGGCACCGAAACAACCAGCCGCCGCTCCGTCCCGTCCCGCAACGCCCTGGGCATACCGATCCTGGACAACAATCAACGACTCGCCGTCATCGTTTTTGTGGAATCGGACGTTGCCCCGTTGGATCTGTCCGCGTTGGCCGTCGCATCGAGTGCCTTCGGCCTGCCCGCTCAGTTGCACCAGCAGCTCATTGAATTGCGGCGGCAGTGCGCGTCGATTTACCGACTGGAGCGAATTCTTGGGGTCAGTCCGGAGATTCAGTGGGTTCGGCGGCGGGTGGCTGCGGCGATCGCCTCCGGGGCTAACACCACGATCGTCGCCTCATCGCCGGGTTCGGCTGAACAAATCGCTCGCACGATCCATTACTCCCAGTTTCCGCCTGGACAGTCGCTGGCCTTGATCCCCGTCGATTGCGCCGTGTGCGATGCCGAGACGATTCAATCCTCGTTGCGGCATTTGAACTCCGAGCGCGTGGCTGGAAAACCGGGCCGACTGTTGCTACTCGGCGCCGACCGGCTTCGAGCGGACGCAATGCATGAACTGTTGGCGTTCGTTCGGTTGCCGACTTTTGACATCGGAGTGCTCGCGACAGCATCCGAATCGTTGATCGAGCGTTCTCGGCGTGAAGCATTCGAACCGCACCTGGCCCTTCAATTGGCGACCGTCGAAATCCAACTTCCACCATTGCGTGACCGATCCGCCGATATTCCCCTGCTGGCCCAGGCGATCGTCGAAGATTTCAATGCCGAAGGAAACCAGCAATTGTCGGGCTTGTGCCCGAGGCGTTGGAACTCTTGTGCCAGTACGAATGGCCGGGTGATTTGGATGAACTTCATCGTCTGGTTTATCTCGCGTCCGAAAAGGCCCAAGGAAGTCAAATCAGCGTCGCCGACCTGCCGCAGATCTTAAAACAAGGAATCGACGCCCAACAACAAAAACGCCGAGAGCCCACGGCAATCGATTTGACCGAATACCTGCGATCCGTCGAAAACGAATTGATCCGCCGGGCGATGCTGCAAACCAAGGGGAACAAGACCCAGGCGTCGCGCCTGTTGGGAATCAGCCGCCAGCGCATGATCCGGTGGGCCGAGCTGAATTGGAAATAGCGTCGGCGGGTGGATGCACCGAAACACAAATACGAGACGCGAATATAAGATGATGCAATGGCCAACCCCATTAGAGATCGTGATTTGCTGTCGCGACCCCAAGTGGGTCTGGCGACTACGACGCGCTTGTCCGGCCGACTGGCCACACCGATTGTCGGTTTTCGATAGGGTGCCTGACTTGATCGACTTCGCCGACACACTCGAACACTCGTTCGCCGTGCTCGAAGTCGGCGCTGCGGCAAACCAAGCCGGAATCGACGACGTTCAGCGGCTTTCGGCGCGGCGCGGGTTACATCGCGTTGCTTGCGTCGGCGCGGCTCAACTGGCTGGCTGGGAGATGGGGCTGCGAGGCGGGAGCCGTGGTCTGCGTGTTTTCCTTCATTCGTTTTGACCGCTTGTTTCAGTGCTTGGCGCAGCATCGCCAATGTTTGCCCCCTTTACGAATTCCCCTGGAAGAAGCCATTTTCGAACAACTTCCCTGGACACCGAAATCGTTTGCCATCAGAAAGCCACCCCGCTATGATCAGTGAATCGGGCATCAACGATATCCTGGACGACGTGACCGATCCGGAAAACGGCAAGAGCCTTAAGTCGAACGGCCAGTTGCGCTCCGTGGAATCCTTGCACGACGGCATCCGCGTGGAGATCGCGTTAACCAGTTGGTCCGCGCCGCTTCGTGAAACGTTGGGGGCCAAGATTACCGAGCGAGTCAAGCAACGCTACGCCGAGGTTTCGCGTGTGGAAATCACGTGGGTGGAACTCGATCGACCACCGTTGGTCGCCAACACGATTGGACTGAACTGCAAGAGCGTGATCGCGGTCGCGGCCGGCAAAGGCGGAGTCGGCAAGAGCACCCTGGCAACTTGCCTGGCGTTGGCCTTGAAACGACTCGGCTCCCGCGTTGGGCTGCTCGACGCCGATGTGTACGGGCCGAGCATTCCACAACTCACCGGCACAGCCGGGCATCCCAGTCAAATCGATGGTAAAATCCAGCCGATCGACTACGACGGAATGCCCGTTCTCTCGATCGGCTTTATTGTTCCACCCGATCAAGCGGTCATATGGCGCGGGCCCAGGCTACATGTTGCCATCACGCAGTTTCTCCGCGACACGGCTTGGGGATCGTTGGACTATCTCATCATCGACCTGCCACCAGGGACAGGAGACGTTGCATTGACGCTGTCGCAACTCATTCCGATGTCTGGCGTAGTGATTGTCTGTACCCCGCAAAAAGTTGCCTTGTTAGATGCGATCAAAGCGGTCGGCATGTTCGAAAAAGTGCGGATTCCCGTCTTGGGGGTCGTGGAAAACATGAGCACGTTCGTATGTCCGGACAACGGCAAGCGGTACGACATTTTTGGAAGCGGCGGAGCACACCAATACGCGGACGACGCCGGTTTGCCTTTTTTGGGCGAAGTGCCGATTCATATTCCAGTGCGGCAAAGGGGAGACCTGGGAAACAGCGCCGACAACTTGAACGATCCGATTGTGGCGCCGTATTTGATGGACATTGCCCGCCATTTGACGCAAGTCTTAGCCGAAAAGTCGGCTCGCAACCCGCCTCGCCCTTCCCTGCCAGTGATTGGTTAAGGCCAGCGGTGCGTTGGGCTCGGCGCCAGGGTCGATCAGACAAAACGGGTCGATCAGACAAAACGGGTCGATCAGACAAATCGGCTGCGACGGCGGGGGCCTTTTGAGCCGGAAAACGCCGATTCCAGCCTAGAAAAAATATTAGGGCTGCCCGTGCAGCCCTTTCTCGTTGTTGCGATAAAAAAAGTAGTACCGACGAATCGAGACTACTTCTTCTTCTTAGCGGCCTTCTTGGCCGGAGCCTTCTTGGCGGCCTTCTTGGCCGGAGCCTTCTTAGCAGCTTTCTTCTTAGCCACAGTACGTCCTCCGTAAAAAACCTTCAGCCAGCCGAGTCAATTCCTCGATCGAGGTATCCGTTCGGCTCGCGAACCAAGACTCCATCAGTCACCAATGACATGATGTTGATCATAGTTTTGTTTGATGCCCACACATCAAACCGGACAAGTCTTGGTTAACTACTATCCTCGGCAATCACTGTACAGTGCGCGGATTTTTTTTCAACACGAGTTCGTCATTTTTTGACGCCGCGGCAAATCCGATTCAGCGGCCGCTACCGGTCGAACAACTCTTTTGGCACGCCGCTCGACCATCGCCCAGCGACTAGAGCATTCCGCGGCGAATTATTTTGTGTGCAACAACTTGCTAATACAATAGATCCGACGCAGCACGCCAGTCGCCCCGCAGCCGCCACGCAGGCGTCGAAAAAAAACGTTGCGGGTTAGGCAACAGCCGGGACGCGCGATCGAATAACATCCGTCAACTAAGGGGCTAGGAATCCAATAACGCATGGATTGTTTACGGAATTCAGGGGAGAATCCTTCCATTTTTGGAGCGGCTGCGAATACAAATCGAATCATCGATCGGTCAACGGCTGCGATGTCACTTGTTTCCGGGCACCGCCGTCGACGAATTGTCACGCCGCGCTTCGAAGCGACAACGAGCGCCGCGCGCACATCGTGATTTCGAATTTCAGCACTTTTTGATTGGTCGTCGATTCGTCATCCAGGGCGCTGCACGGGTCCTTAATAGATGATCAATGCCGTCGTCCCAACTCTCACGTGAGACGAAAAAAATTCGGGAAAAAATTTTCAAAAAATTTCGCAGTGGCCTCGCTGAGTTGTTGATCGATTCGAACATTCAATCCGTTGCAACCATTCGACAACCGAACGAGTCAGCCATCGCATCGAATCATCCGCCATCCCAAACGGGTCGTAGACTTGTTCGTATGAATCGTTGATCGACCGACGGACCCATCGGTTTGCAATCGAAGTTCCGACGATGACCGACCCATGATCAAGTCGTGGGCGGTGCGCGTGCCAAGGCCATTGGCGAGGCGAAAACGCACGAACGATTCGAGTGGTTCGTTGCCGCAACTGGTTCTGGCCCATTGACTTGTGGCGGCGAATCACAGAATCGCCGGCATTGCGCCGGTTCCCGCGCGGCTTACCATGGTCGGCCACCGCCGAAGCCACCGGTTCGCATCATTTGCAGTTCTTGAAAGTTCTGAAGGGCCAACAACCCGAAAAAAATCAACGCAAATCGTGCTCCTTGAATCCCGAACAGCAGGGCGATGGCTGCGGCGACGATCAACGAAAGCCACAGCGAATACTTGATGCCGTTCCAAGGGTCGAAGCGCAAATATATGCTTCGTGCAATTTGCCCTCCGTCCAACGGAAAGACCGGCGCCAAATTCAGCAAATTAAGATACAGATTGATGAAGAACGACACATGCAATAGCAGGTACAGATTCTGATTCTGATCCAACACCGTGCCGCCGGCTGGCAGGAAGTCGAATTGAGGCAACCAGTTGAACCTGAATGCCACTGTGGCCCCAAGCCATTTGAATATCAATAGCGTGAGCAAGGCCAATAAAAACCCTGCGGCCGGTCCGGCAAAAGAGATAATGATCTGTTCCAACTCGTTTCGGCCTCGACTCCGGTACGACAGCTTCCAGGGGTTTCCCGGTGCGCCGCCACTGATTGCCAATCCCCCCATCCAATACAACACGATATGGGGGGCTTCGCCAAAAAACTTCATCACGATCGCGTGTCCAAGTTCATGGATCAGGATCGAAACAAAGAACACGAGGATGAAAATCAGAATGGCGATGCCCGGACTCGACGCCTGAGAACCCCAACTGGCTCCCCAAATCACAGGCAGAATCAAAAAAGCCGGATGAACTCGAATGGGGATGTCGCCCAACGAGAATTTCAAATCGAATTCGGTCTGCGGCGGTTCCTGCAGTAACACGCCTTGGCCCTCCCCCAAACGATGGTTGCCGAAGTTGGCTCACCTGACGCTTAGAATTGTAGAGTGTTGCAGCGGCAAGTTGAACAACCGATGCGATCAGAGACGCACCGTTATGCCGCTCGGCGGCGTGTCGCCGATGGAGTTCCTTCCAGCTCTGAGCAGATATACGTCGCCGCCCGGCGCGAGGCGCCGGGGACGGCGAAGCGTTCCGCCAGACGATCGAGACGACTTACCACACTTTGCAGCTCGGCGGGGTCCTCAAACCAGCGGGTGATTCGGGCGGCGATTTCCCTCGACTTGTCCCCGCAGCTCAAATACTCCGGCATCGGCACCGGCTCGGCGCCCAGCCGATCTGGATCAAAGGTACGAAGTCCGCGCTTGCGGATGTCGTCCGCCCAGTACAAGTTGACCAGCGTGATGTACTTGGCACGCAATAGGACCGTTTGAGCGAGCCAGGCGATTCGACCAATTCGATAGCAAATCACGGTCGGCTTGCGCCGCCAGCAACTGAAGCGATACCGAGCCGGAACATGCGATGCAGACGTCGGCGATCGAAATCAATTCAGACGTCTTGCCGCTGAGGACGTCAAAGCCAAGCCCGCGATCCGCAATTCTGGATCGGACGAAATTGGCTTGAGGCGCACTGAAACAGGCGAAGACGACTTCGGTCTGAGGATGACGAACCAACACGGTTTCGGCGGCTCGCAGCAGCGAATCCAGATTCGCGGTAACCTCCGCGTCTCGCGAACCAGGGAGTAATACTAGAGTCTTTGCGTTCGGCTGCGAAAAATGCCGGAGAGACTCTCGGGCTCTCAAATCCTTCCCGGGGATGTCATCAAAAAAAGGATGGCCGACATACTTGGCGTTGCACTTCTTGGCGGCATACCAGCGGGCCTCGAATGGATGCTGGCAGAGGACGTAATCGACAAGCCGACGAACCTTGCGGATCCGCCACGGCGCCCAGGCCCAGATTTGCGGGGCTCCAAAATAGAAGACGGGGATGCGGCTTTTCCTGGCCGCACGGGCGATCCACCAGTTGAAGCCCGGGTAGTCGATCAACACGACGGCGTCGATTCGATGCTCCTCGAAATACCGCTTGGCGATCCTCAGGAGCTTCCAGAACTTGAAAAACCGAGTCACGACCTGCAAAAAAAACATGATGGCGTGCTGCGTCAAGTCATACAGCACTTCGCAACCGGCGTGGGCCATTTCCGGTCCGCCAAATCCGACGAACCGAAAGTCGTGACGCAACCTGCGCAATTGCTCGATTAGCCTGGCGCCGTGGATATCGCCGCTTGGCTCACCAACCGAAAAAAAGATTCTCATCGCCAGACCCCTCCGCTTGGATTGGGTTCGCATCAATGCGGCGCGGAGTATGGCACAAATGTGCAGAAGGTCTCAAGGTCATTTTATGTCCGCTGAAACGCGCCAACTTCAATTGCAATTAACTCGTCAAAAAAGGGTGCTGACTGGACAAAACAAAGAAAAAGGGCGCTTCGGTTCGAAGCGCCCAGGTGGAGTCGTGTGGATGATTGCGGGTTTAGCGTCGGGCATCGACGGCGTCGAAAACCTGACCTAACCGCCGTCGCTTTCGTGCTCTTCGTCATCGGCGTCGTCGTCATCGTCGCCGGTTCTGACGCGCTTATAGCCTTTCATGAAGCCGTCCTCGGAAAAGACGAGGTTGATTCGTGCCTCATCATCCTTGGCGTCGTCGAATTCCTTTTTGCAGTCCGCACAGCAGAAGCTGATCTCCAAATCTCCCAGCTTTGACACGTGAGTCCCGTCGGTCTTGCCGCCGCCGATCGGACAGGCCTTTTGAACAAACTGCTTGGTCTGGACCAACTGCAAGTTAGCTCTGACGGCATACTTCTCTTTATCCTTTTCAAAAGCCGCCTTGCATTTGGCGCAGCAAAAATAGATGTCGCCATGATGGAATTTCGTCGTCACCGACTTGTTCACCGGTTGCTTGGGCATCATGCAACATTTGATTTTTGCCAATGGATCATCTTGCGAATCCGATTTGTCGTTTGGATCCTGGGGCGCGACCATCAATGCGGTTGCCAACAGAGCAGCGAATGAAAGCTTGAACATAAAGGTTCTCCTTGAGGGGGATTGCATTCGGTCAGTTCAATTCAATTGTAAATGATCGGCAAGCTCAAATCGATAGCTGTGTCCTGGATCGATTTCATTGAAGCGACTGTGAGGGATCTAGAGGACTCACAGCCAATGGATCTTGACGCGGTTCGGCCACGCGGGCCGTAAAGATAAATCCTGTAAGCAAGAAAACACTCATCGTCATGAAACAGACCTCGAATCCAGCGAGATCGATCAACCAACCGACCAGCAACGAAAAGACGACCACCGGCAACGACAACGCGAGATTCGTAATACTCAAGTACAAAGGCTGTTTCGCAGGTTCGGTCAATTCCAATGCATAGTTGTTGACGATCCGCATCGTGATCGGCATCATACCCAACAACAAAAACACACCAGCGAATTGCCACGTACTTGCCCGGCCGTTGGCACTCAGCCAGATCGCCAGCAGTGGAGCCGACAGCGTACCGATCAACAGAACTTTCAAAGCCATTCGATTCCCCAACCGATCCGCCACCCAGCCGATCGGCAAACTGAAAATAGTCACGCCGATGTTCTGGGCGATCATCCACGGGACCAGATCGGCGAGTCCGAGTCCCAGGCGCGACTTGCCCAGCGACTGATAATGTGGAAAAAGAGCGTAGGACAATCCGAAGAGCATGGCGATGTAAACCAGATTCCTCAGGTTTCGGTCGACCGACAGTGCCGTGACGACTTCCGAGAAATCCGAATGCGTCTGGGGCTTGAACGGTGGCTCGCTGGAATCAGGCGGCTCATTCAGCAACCCTATGCAAAGACCGGCCATTGCGAACAGTGTCCCGGCAAACAGAAAGATCCAACAAAATGCGTTGCCACGCGCTCAACCAAGGGCGGATCAAAAACCAGATGCAGGTGACTGCACCAATCCCTCCGACAAAACTGGCGCAAGACAACAATGCGCCACGACGGCGGACTGCAACGAGCTTGCCGTTGATCGTATTCAGCGCCAACTGGTGCAAGCCGACGGCCAGGAAAAACAGGGCGTAGATTGCAAGAAACGCCCCCGCGGACGGTTGCCGATTTTCGTCCGGACTTCGCCACATCCACGCCAGCGTCAGAAACGCTCCGCCCATCAATCCGGCACAGCCCACGATGACGAATTTCTTGCGTTCAGCGCGTGAGGACGCGGACCGCAAAAATCGGTGGGATGCTCTGTCCCAGTCGGTTGAGCATGGGCAGCCGCACCACGAATCCAGGCCCCGCCGTGTAGCGTATCCAGGACTAGCGGCATCATGACGCTCTCGGTCTTGAAAATCCAACCGATTCGCATCAACGCCTGATGAAGCACCAGGACGACAAAGTTGCGGCGATCGCGCTGCTCGACGTTTTGTTGTTGGATGTCGACTGCGGGAATGGTTTTCAGCATGCCTGAAATATAGCCGGTTCCTCAAAGACCGCGAAATACAAGCGCGGCCGCCCAAACACCTTTAATGGATAGTTCGTCGACTTTTTTTATTGCCCTGCATGTTGGATTGACCGGCGAGAACATACTATCGAAAACTCGTCGCGAACGTGATTGGGCCGGTACTCTGCACTCTGTATGGACCAACAGCCAGCGCAATTGATCCAAGAGACGCGCCAGCCAATCGAGGCCACCGCGGAGGATTCCAAACGCGTCGATACAGATGGGCAGCCGTGTAAGCCGCGGGAGTGCTCCAAGGGTTTGGAAGGCCATATTTCGTGAATCCTCGCACCGCAACAAAAATGCCAATCCATCCTATGCTCAAAGCGGCCAAAATGCTTCGTCGCGATGTCGCGGAAAGCCGGTAGACGTTTCCTATGACATAACCCAATGCCAGCACGCCAACCCAGGGGATGAGCGGACAGAAGGTGAATACGACCGTTTCTGATTTTCGCATCCAGCCCAACTTCGGTGGAAAAGGGCTTTGCGTTGAGGATTTCTCGCTGATGGCCTGGTACAATGAGCGAGTCCTTCCGAGTTCTCGCGGGCGGACATGTTGATCTGGCGGACAGCTTCACCGACCACGACCAATACGTCATTGACGTTACGTTTCATGCTTTGGGGTTGGAAGCATTGGGTTATCTGCTGGAAGCGGATGCCGACGCAATCATTCAGCGCGCGATCGATTCTGACATCGGGCAGTAGGCGGTAGGCGAATGGCATACAGTGCGGTCTTGGAACGCTAGTGACAAAGGTCTGGTTGAGGTCGCTGTCGAAGGTAAGCGTTCACGGGTTGCCAATGCGTTGCCCACGTTTTTAGGGGGTCAGGCACATTTTCGGCGGCTCATGCGACATTCTAGTACCAATCCTTGGGCCGAATATGAGCCAGACCCCGGCTCGTGAACTGTTACCTGTCGAAGAGTGCTCTGCTAAACGAGGAGCACTCTTCGAGGCGGCGATGAAGCCATGTGTGCCGTTTCGTGCCACACGAGTACTTCTGACTTTGGAAAAACGACCGCGCAGCCTTTCAATCGACGCAAGTCTCTGGCTGGCCTCGTTGGCTCTCGGCGTAAGCTGTGTCTCGATGGGTATCGTCAACCGGTTTGCAGCGATCGGATCTGCGGTGAATACGAGTACAAACCGGACGGCTACAATGGCGACTTGGCGATCAACATTTTCAAATAGCTGTCTTCGATCGGTTGAGACAAATTCAACAAGGCTTGCACCTCCGCAATCATTTTTTTGGCGGCGGCGACGTCGACCGCCGTCGCGATGACTTCGATTTCGGCGAAGCTTCCCAACCGGTCGACTTGGTCCAGACAGACGGTGATCGGTTCATGTTCTAACGGTAACTGGAACACGTCTCGCTTCTTTTGAACGATCAGCGACTGACGGAATCCTAGCCGCTGCAGCAGTGTCGACACTTTCGCGACTGCGATCGGATCCGCAGCCAGCTCGACTTCGATTTCCTCGCGGATTTTGGTCAGTCGTTCCTGGCGGGGACCTTTGTAAGTCAATTGTGTTCGGGCATCGAGGCAGCGGATGCGAAGCACTTCGTCGGTGACCGCAAAATCTCGGATCGGATGCATAAAGTAGTGATCCGATTGAACTTCGCTTCGTTGAAAAAGCCCACCCGCAGCCAAAATCCGTTCGCGCAGCGCGTTCAGGTCCGCAACGCGATATTTGCGCTCGATTTCTAGTGATAGATCGGTCATGGTGTGTCGTCTGGCGGATTCTGAGGCAAACGCTCCGCATGCAACGGGTTGTTCGCTGATTTGCCTCGCAAACGGATCAAATCGGCAATACTCTCACTCGCGATCTTGACTCGTCAACCACCACAAGAGCACCGGCGGCCAAATCCGTTTCGTGTTGCTTTAGTGCCGCCAAAACGATTGGTGCCATGTGATCAGGCAGCACGTTTTGGCCGCGGACTTGAATGACGCTTGGCCCCGATGCATGCGTCAATGCCAGCGTTGTCCCAAAGTCCAGGTCGTGAGTGAACACGACATGATCGTTGTGTCGGGCCCAGTCCATGATCTCGTGGTCCGTGGCCTTCGGGTCGCCAATTGCCGACCAATGTGTCGAAGCCCAGCCGTGTTTCGACAGTTCATCAACCCAGTCAAGTGACAGGTTCATGTCGATCAAAACTTGGAGGCTCATGCAGTCACCAGTGGTACATCACGTTCTTCCATACGGTACGCCGCATAGGCCAAACACTGGTCGATGTCTTCTGCTTCAAGGTAGGGGTACGCCTTCAGTATTTCTTCCCGCGTGCGTCCCGCCGCGAACAGTCCGAGCACCATCCCGACGGTTACGCGCAGGCCGCGAATGCATGGCTTGCCGCCCATTACGGCCGGGTCAAGTGTGATCCGATCTATCTGTGCCACTGGGAAACTCCTGTTGTCATCGGTGAACGGTGGCCGTAACCGAGGCGTGACCAAAAAGCGTTGATTTCAAAACCCGCGTCATCGGCGGCTCCGGTTGACCGCGGGGTCGCCTGCGGATTTCTTCTGTTTCTGGAACGAGCGTGCCGCCCAAATAGGCGAATCTTAGCAGCGCGTGGAGTTCCTCGCCATCGTTTCCAATCAGTCAACGATCAACGCCATCGATCAGTGTAGAAATTAGCGAGTTTGATTCGTAAAAGATCCGAATGCTTATTGTAATCCGTACACGAATTATTCTGGCCGGAGCAGGAGCCGTTGGCGTTAGCGTTCACGGGTTGCCAATGCGTCGCGCATGTTTTACGGGGTCAGGCATATTTTCGGCGGCGCATGCGACATTCAAGTGCCAACAATTCGGCCGGAAATGAGCCAGACCCCGGCTTGTGAACGGTTACGCCAATGGCACGCTCAGAGCGCAGGCCAGAGCAAATTCGGTGCACCAATCCTTTGGCCGTGTAGGGTTGCTGCTATACGCCCTCTTGATCAGGTCTTCGAGCTGATCGCACCGGTTCGATCGATCGTTGATATAAGTAGTAGCGTTTGTACTCTTCCACCGGGATGAATCGCTGCGTCGCCCGGATCGATTTAATGTTTCCCGAGTCGATCCAGCCAAGCTCCCATCCGCGAAATCGTTCGCCATGTTGATCGAACAGGCGTTTGATCATCAGGCCCGCGAGGCCGCTGGGACGATAGGCTTCATCCACCCCCAAACCGAATATCCGTATCCGCCGAGTTCGTCGAAGTCCCCAAAAGACTTGCGGTAGACGAATCCAGTCCCACGGCCCGAGCGCCATCCGCAACGCGTCATTCAAGTCGGACATCGACAGCAGGTAGCCGACCAGACGTTGGCCAACGGTTGCGAGGTAGATCATCTCCGGCTTCAACACGCGTTTCAGTTGGGCGACGGCTTGATCGAGCTCGGCGGGGGTGAATGGCACGAAGCCCCAACCTCCCCGCGCGCACGGTGTTTCCCAATTCGTTGATTCGACGAATATCGCTTTCCATGTCGCGAGGATTGCCATTGCGAATTTCGATTTCGGGATGTCGCCGGCGAACGCGCTGGCACACCGCCTCATATGCTTCCCAGTGTTGCAAATACGAACGGCGATCGTCGCGTTCATCGAGCGCGAATGCCAGGAATGTCCGTACGACTTCGAATCCGGCCGCGGTTATTAAATCGCCGTAGTACGCGGGCGTATGAGCCATCATGACGTAGGGCGAAAATTCATTGCCGTTGACCAGTACGCCAAAATCGCTTTTCATCGACGGATTGACGGGACCTCGTATCGCGTCGCAGCCACGCTCGTGCAGCCAGTCGGCGGCGGAATTTAGCAGTGCTTGCGCCATCGCGCTGTCGTTGGGCGACTCGAAGAAACCGAAGAAACCCGTTCGGTCTCCGTAGTGTTGGTTATGCAGGTGATCGACGATCGCGCAGATCCGGCCAACCGGCCGACCGTTTCGGAAACCGATAAACGCCGCAAGGTCGGCGTGCTGATAGAACGGGTTGTTGCGAACGTCCAGTTGCAAACGTCGCTGGGAATTGAGTGGGCGCACCGCCGCGGCATCGTGACGGTAAATAGCATCCTTGACTCGATGGAATTGGCGCCAATGGCCCGCGGTCAGGACCGATCGAACGTCGCGCGAAACGGCTGAATCCATCGGAGATTGCGTGGAAGCTGGAATCGGTGCGCCGAACGCCGTTTAGACTTCTTCTTCGACTCCCAATTGGTTGGCTTCGAGCAACGGTACGCGAGTGGCGATTTCCGTGAGCGCGTCGACCAACTGAATCATCTGTTCGGGAGTGTGCAGCGCCGAAGGGGTCATGCGAATGATCGATTTGCCGTAAGGAACTGCCGGATACATGACTGGATTGACAATGATATCGTATTCGTCTTGCAGAATCTTGACGGCTTTGAGGGCTTCGACGCCGCGCGTAAAGATCGACGTGACGGCTCCCTGGGGATGGCCGACTTCAAAGCCGACGGCGCGGAGTCCGCTGCGAAGGGTATTGATATTGACCCACAGTTTTTGCGCCGTTCTGGCATTTTTTGCATCAATTCCAGCGACTTTAAGGTGGCTGCGACGATGCACGCGGGCAACGCTTTGGTCAGCATGAATCCGGGCGAGACGTGTCGTACGTAATGCGTAATTCCTTTGGGAGCACAGATGTAACCGCCAAACGTCCCGAACGACTTGGCGAAGGTACCGCCATGGATGTCGATTTGGTCTTCGACGCCGAACAACTCGGCGGTACCGCGGCCGTTAGAACCGAGGACACCCGTCCCGTGCGCATCGTCGACGAACAGTCGAGCGTTGTAGCGGTGCTTGAGTTCGACGAGTTCCGTCAGCGGGGCCAGATCGCCGATCATGCCGTACACCCCGTCGACCACGATCAGCTTGCCGGCATCGTGAGGACACTCCTTGAGTAACCGTTCGAGGTCGTCCATGTCGTTGTGGCGAAACCATCGGACTTCGCCCTTGGACAAGCGTGCGCCGTCGTGAATGCAATGATGGGCGTAGGCGTCGGCGAAAACGTAATCGCCGCGGCCCACCAGGCAGGAAATCGTTCCCGACATCGCCCCCAAGCCCAGGTTATACACAAGAGACGATTCGGTCCGACGGTATGCGGACAAGCGGTCTTCCAGCTCGAGATGTAACAGCGTGTTGCCGGTCAGCGGGCGTGCGCCGCAGCGGAGTCCCGGCGCCGTGCTCGCGAGCAACTTCCACGGCGGCGGCAATGACGTCGGGATGCGTCGCAAGGCCCAAGTAGTCGTTGGTGGCGACTTGCAACATTCGACGGCCACGCCATTCAAAATGCGGCAAACAATTGGTGATCGGAAATGCCCGATGAAATGTGGCCAAGAGCGGCTCGAACTGATCGCCACTCATTTTTTTCATTCGCTTCCAAAACACCTCACATTTGTCAAATACGTCAGCCATTTTTCTCCCACAAACTCATTTTGGCAAAACGGATGAGAAGCGGACGGTGCTCGACGGTTGACCCCCACGCCGCCCGGTTCGAAAAAGCCTATTCGATATCGGCAAGTCGCCAACTTCGGCCAAGGTCTCAATTGTGATTGCCAAAACGCAATATCATAGTCCCCAAGGCCGGATCATGACGAGTGGGCGCCCAGGGCGTCGTGTCGTCGACGAGGGCCAATTTTCCGGTTTTTCCCGCCAAAGAACGCCCCCCAACGGCCCACCAGCATCGCCGGGAAAAGGACTAAATCGCCGATCAGCGCCACGAACATCAACAACGTCAACAACACCGCAAAGCGAAAAGTCGGCAAGAAGGTCGTTACGGCATAGGGAATCACTCCCAACGCACAGATCACGGTCGAGTCGAACAGCGCCCGGGCGCATTGCCGCATCGCCGACCGTGTCGCCGTCCGCCGGGAACCTCCTTGAGCCAACTGCTTGCGATACCAATTCAAATAGTGGAAGGTGCCATCCACCGCCATTCCCAAGGCGACACTGGCGGTCATCACCGAGCCAATATCCATCGGCAAGTTCAACCAGCCCATCGCGCCAATCACAATCGCCGGCGGAAAGATGTTGGGAATCATGGCGATCAAACCGGCGGGAATGCTTCGCAGAATCACCATGAACGTCAACGTGATGATGCCAAAGGCCCACCCAAAGCTGTTCGCTAAGTCGATCAGAATCTGCCTCTGCGCCTTGTAAATCAGTGGGATGCCTCCGGTGTAGTAAATCGGAGGATATGAAATGTTCTTCGCCCGAAGCTGCTGTTCCACCTCGTGCTTCAGGCTCTCGGCAAATCGGCCGTAGTCGATGTCGTTGATCGCATTGACCCGTGCCGTGATATGCCAAAGTTCTGCGCCGGATTGCGGGTCGTCCGCCACGAATCCCGAGTCGATTCGCTGTTGTCGATTAGCCGTCCACTTGTCAATGATCAGCGATCGTTGGGCCGTAGCCAACGCCGTCCGGCCACTGGGCAAAACGGGTCGAAACGTCCCGGCCGAAAAGGTCGCCAGCACATCGGGCGATCGGTCGACGGCAAGCTCGATCTGACGGACGACTGCGAATCGATCCCATTCAGTACGCGGATCGTCCTGGGGAAACGCAACGACGATTTCCAACGGTACCAACGGACCCAAGTGCTTTTCCAGCCAGGTATAATCGCGGATGATTTTGCTCTGGGCGGCAAACCGGTGCTGGATCTTCACCGTCGAGTGAAGCCAACTCAAACCAATCGCTCCCAACACAATGAGCCCCAGGAATACCATCGTGAGCCCACGATGGAACAAACAAATCCAATTGACCATAGGGTCGAGCCACGGAAATCGATCCGGCGTTTTCATCTGAAGTGAACCACCTTGCCGCCGCCACGTTTTGCGGAGAAGTGCGGGCAAAACGGCCAGAATCAACGGTAGACTCAACAACAAGCCAACCCCCGAATAGAATCCAAACTGCCGAATCGGCTGAACTCGGCTGACCGTCAACGACAGCATTCCAACCATCGAAGTCAAGACGGCCAGCACGCAGGGGACCCAACCGGACAGGACGGCTCTCTCAGCCGGTGCGGCGGCCCGGTCCTGCACGGCGTGCCAAAAGTAGTTCACGACGTGAATCGAGCCGGAGACTGTGAGCACGAAAACCAAGGTAGGCAGCATCACCATGGTCAGGTTCATGATTCCGCCGCTGTAATACAACACGCTGAGGCTCAGCGCCCCGGCCAGCAACCCCATGCCAATCGTACAAAGCACCAGCCAAAAGCGGCGCAGCCGGACCCACGCCGCGATAATTAAAAGCGTCACGGAAAAAAGCGACTGGTTGAGGAGCAGCCTTCGGCTCTCGATGTCGATCATCGCACCGTCGACGGTGGGGCCGCCGAGGTGCAATTGTTTTCGGGGAATCCCCAACTGTTCCGCGATGTCTTGAACACGTGTGACCGCCGCGCGCCGATTGTCGGCCACGAGTTGGCTTCCCCAGGCGATCAAGGCGGTCGTTTGGCCATCTTGGCCGATAAACGTTCCGCTTAGACGGGCCACGGCAGCTTCGCGAGGTAAATCAAACGGCGGCGACATCAACCGCTCCAACATTTCCGGTCCCGTCGTTACGCGACGAAAAACTTCGCGGCCTTGAGCATCGCCCTGCACGAGCTTCGCGGAAAACTGTTCGATCCGAGGATCCGTGATCGTGCACCCGTCCCAACTGATGACGACCATCTCGTCGACGCCAAAACGATCAAGGTACCAGGCGTACCGGTCCGCCTCCTCAAACCCGCGAGGCAGCCATTGTCGGACATCATTTTGAAATCGCGAAACCGCCCCGCCCGTACCCCAAAGGAGCAACGGAATACACAGAACGACGATGCCTAGAATCGACGCTCCCCATCTGGCAAAAAAGCTGTTCGGCGGAGAATCCTGAATGGGAGAGTCGTTGGACACAGGGCGCATGCAGACAGTGAACCTCGTCGAACTGGTTAATCACAATGTGTCTCAGAAGCCTACTCGCGACAAGTACGCTAAGCGAGCGACGTCGCCTGCGGCAATTCGGGTGTCGGTTTTACAACATCCGCGCCGTTCAATTTCTTAAGCACTTCGGCCGCACTCGCCCCCGGTGACGACGACTGGCAAATCGCAGCGCCGATGGCGACGCGGCCAGCACCGGCGGCCAGCACTCGATCGAGGTTGTCCGCGGAAATTCCCCCGATGGAAAAACTCGGAATCGAAGTTGCCGAGGCAACTTCGACGATCAAAGACGTCCCAACCGCTTCCAAGGATGTCTTGGTGCGCGAGGTGAATACAGGACCGACACCGATGTAACTCGCCCCATCCAACACCGCTCGCCTGGCCTGGTCTAACGAATGTGTGGAAACGCCGATCAACATGGACGGTCTAATAATCCGACGGGCTTGCTGCACGGACAAATCGCTCTGGCCCAAATGGACTCCGTCGGCTCCCGCAATCGTCGCCAAATCGGCTCGATCGTTCATGATCCATATAAAGTCCGCAGCATGCTTGATCTCCGAAAGCACTTTGCCGCGTTCCATCAACCCCCGGTCGTCTAGTGATTTGACTCGAAGTTGAATCATTCCGACGCCGGCCGCCACCAACTGGCGAATCAATTCAGCGAATTGCCGGATGTCAGGGCGAGCGTCCACCAATACGCACAACCGAACGCCGTCCAATCGTTGGCGACTGGAATGCAACAGCGTCGTGGCCTGTTCCAGCAAATACGACCGATAGCGAATGGCCTCGATCCGCTGAGCCAGTTCGATCGAAGACAGCTTGAGCGATTCTTCGAGCGTTCTCAACCCTTGTTGGACTCGCTTCCAATTCAACGTTAGCAGCGATAGCAGGTCCGTTCGTTGGTACTCTTGCGCCGAAGTGGCTTCGCGCCCGAACGTCGTTCTCGATATCGGCGCTTGAGCCAACCGAATTGGTCCGATCCGTTGGATCACGGAACCCAGGTCGTGACGGAGTTGTTTGACATGCTCGGTCAACGTCCGATCGTCGAGCCCGAGTCGGACGACCTCTTCGACGACTCGCAAGCCTTCGCCGCAGCGATTGAGATTCGCGTCGATGATGCGCCACAAACTGGCGCGTTCGGCGGAGCCTTCGTTAGCTGGAAGTGGGTCTGCAGTCATCGGCATCGATTGAGCAGTTTGAGACATTTCGCTTGAGTTAGGATCGCACGCAAAATAACTTCGCCCTAAATCCTCGCCCTCACGGGAGAGGTTGAGGAAGGGTCAACAAAACACGGAAGTTATTTTGCGTGCGATCCTTAGTGGAATCTGCCACATTGGCAGACTTGGCAGGCGGACAACTGAATCATCGTACAATGTGCCGCTCAGGTCAATGTGGGGGCGTTTCGCAAGTGGCAGATCGGATCCCGAGTCGATTGCCAGCATGGATGTCGCGCGTCACCCAATGATAACGACGATTTGGCCAGTTTCCGCAGATTCTGCGATCGCCGTTGGACGGCGCGGCCATTCGGGACGCATGGCGATAGCGGTCTTGGCATGATTTCTGCGTCACACCGGTCCACGCCTGATCGATTTTGGACGACTATCCATTTTGAATTCGGTAAACTTGCTACGTTAAGGCGATTTGCGGGGCGGATTGTTTCCTGCCGTTTGAACAGCGCCTTCCGCAAGTTCGCATGGCGGCAGATTTGCCTTGTTCGAAACGAAAGCATTCGTTTAGAATTCCGCCGCGATGAAAGTATTCGGTGGTATGGTTTCGAGGACTTAAGCTCGGTTGAATTCGTGGAACGAACGCCAGTTTTGATTTGCTGTTGGCCTGGTCTGCGCGGTGTGGACTCGCGGAGAGTTTCGAGGACTGTGGATGGCGGTTGGTTTTGCGGCGCTGTTGAACTTGGCCATCGTCGATTCGTTGATTTGGCCGGAGTTATTTGACTTGGGACCGACAGGATTTATTTGGGGGGGTGTTGGATTGGCGTGGCTTGCCGGGTTCTGGATGCAATTCCGACAACGGAACACTGGCGAATTGGGACAAAGTGGTGACGAGAGACTCGGCGACGCCTTGTTTATTCAGGCACAAACGGAATACTTAAATGGAAACTGGGACGAAGCCGAGTGGATATTAGGACGGCTGTTGTTCCAGGAGCAACGCGATGTCGAAGCCCGGCTGCTACTGGCGACGTTGCAGCGGCATCGCCGGCAGTTTGACCAGGCGCGCGGCCAACTACAAATCCTCAAGCGGTTTGACGAATCCGTCCGCTGGTCGAACGAGATCGAACGCGAGTTTGAGTTGTTGGCTCAGTTCGAGGCATTCGTCGATTCGTCGTCGAATCCAAAGCAATCGTCACCAACGGCAAGCGATCAACAACCGCCGACAATCCTGGTAGACCCTCGTCGCGCCGCCTGAGGTGTCAGCGCGACGAATCATTACAATTCAGCTTCGCGTTCTTTAAGGAGGCGAAACGATGTACGAACGATTTACCGAACGCGCCCGCAAAGTCATGCAGTTGGCGAACCAAGAGGCTCAACGTTTCAACCACGAATACATCGGCACCGAGCACATGCTGCTGGGCCTGGTGAAGGAGGGAACGGGCGTTGCCGCGAATGTGCTCAAGAATCTGGACGTTGACTTGCGGAAGATCCGTCTGGAAGTCGAAAAGCTGGTTCAGAGCGGCCCGGAGATGATCACGATGGGCAAGCTGCCGCAAACGCCGCGCGCCAAGAAAGTGATCGAGTACTCGATGGACGAGGCCCGCAATCTGAATCACAACTTCGTCGGCACCGAACACATTCTGTTGGGGCTGCTCCGCGAACAGGAAGGGGTCGCAGCGCAAGTGCTGATGAATCTCGGCTTGAAACTCGAAGACGTCCGCGAGGAGGTCTTGAACCTGTTGGGCAATGGGCTGGAGGGGGGCGAAAGCGAACGCGGCGGACGCGACACCGGTGCTTCGGTGGGCAGCGGCGAACCGTCGGGCAAGGGCAACCGCTCGCGGACGCCGGCGCTGGATAGCTTTGGTCGCGACCTCACCGACTTGGCTCGCCAAGGAAAGCTCGATCCGGTGATTGGCCGCCAGAACGAAATCGAACGTGCGATTCAAGTTCTTTGCCGCCGCAACAAAAACAACCCGGTGCTGTTGGGTGAGGCCGGCGTGGGAAAGACGGCGATTGTCGAAGGCTTCGCGCAATTGGTGGTCTCGGGCGAGGTCCCCGAGATCCTGGCCGACAAGCGGATCGTCGTGTTGGATCTGGCGATGATGGTCGCTGGAACAAAATACCGCGGCCAGTTTGAAGAGCGAATCAAGGCGGTCATGAACGAAGTTCGCCGGGCCCGCAATACCATTTTATTCATCGACGAGCTTCACACGCTGGTTGGGGCCGGGGGCGCCGAAGGTGCCATCGATGCCGCCAACGTGCTGAAACCCGCTTTGGCTCGCGGCGAAATCCAGTGTATCGGCGCCACGACGCTCGACGAATACCGAAAGTACATCGAAAAGGACAGCGCGCTGGCTCGCCGCTTTCAAGAAATCCTCGTGGACCCGACCAGCCCGCATGAAACCGTTGATATTCTCAAGGGGCTTCGCGATCGGTACGAGAAACACCATCGCGTTCAAATCACCGACGACGCCATCGACGCCGCCGTGGATCTTTCGTCGCGGTATGTCACCGGACGTTGCTTGCCGGATAAGGCGATCGACGTGATCGACGAGGCCGGCGCTCGAGTCCGGTTGCGGACGATGAGCAAACCGCCCGACCTCAAGGAGATCGACGAAGACATCGAACGCCTCAATAAGGAAAAGGAAGATGCGGTCGCCAATCAGGACTTTGAGAAAGCGGCGTCGCTGCGCGATCATGCCGACAAGCTCCGCAAGAAAAAGGAACAGATCAAACGCGATTGGCAACAACGCTCTGAAGAAAACGAAGGGATCGTCGACGAAGAAGTGATCGCCGAAGTGATCTCCAAAATGACCGGGATTCCTCTGACTCGACTCTCGACCGAGGACAGCAAACGACTCACCCGCATGGAAGATGAACTGCATCATAAAGTCATCAGCCAGGATGCGGCGATCAAGTCCATCTCCAAAGCGGTGCGCCGCAGTCGCGCTGGACTGAAGGATCCCCGGCGCCCGATCGGCAGCTTCATGTTTGCCGGGCCCACCGGCGTCGGCAAGACGCTGCTGGCCAAAGCGTTGGCGGAGTTCATGTTCGGCGACGAGGATGCGCTGATCACGATCGATATGAGCGAATACATGGAGAAACACAACGTCAGCCGTTTGATCGGCGCCCCGCCGGGGTACGTCGGCTACGAAGAAGGCGGACAACTCACGGAAAAAATCCGCCGCCGGCCGTACGCCGTGGTGCTGCTCGACGAAATCGAAAAGGCCCATCCGGACATTTACAACATGTTGCTGCAGGTCATGGAGGAAGGTCGTTTGACCGACAGTTTTGGGCGGCATATCGACTTCCGCAACGTCATCCTGATTATGACGACCAACGTCGGAGCGCCACTCGATCAAGAACGAAGCCCAACTCGGCTTGCCGGGGGCTGGCGAAGATGCTTCGTTCGAAGCGATGAAGACGAGAGTCTTCGACGAAATCAACCGCGCAGTTTCGGCCGGAGTTCCTCAACCGGCTTTCGGAGGAACCGATCATCTTCCGCCACCTGGAACGCAAGGACCTCAAACTGGTGATCGATCTCGAACTCAGCAAGATTCGCCGTCGTCTGGCCGATCGGGGCTACGCCATCGAGTTGACCAACGATGCCAAGGAATTCTTGATCAAGAAAGGAACCAACCTCGATTTCGGTGCGCGGCCGCTCCGTCGAGCATTGGAGAACTTCGTCGAGGATCCGCTTTCCGAGGAATTGCTCCATGGAAACTTTGCCGGCAAGAACCGGATCGTCATCGACGTGGTGCGAGACGACGAAGGGAAGTTTAAACACCTCAAATTCGAAGGTGTCTTAGCCGAGGCCGCGACCGATAAGCCGGTGGCGGTCGGGGCGGAAGAAGAACCGACTGAGGGTTAGTAGGACCTCGGCGGTAGTTATAGGACCTTGGCGGGATCGACGCGATTCATCATCCGTCGCTTTCCGCCTCTAATTGGTCGATCGACTTCGGCCAGTCATCTCGTAGCAATCTGGACAGCGAACGATCCGCTAATAGCTTGCCACCGGTCTGACATCGCGGACAATAATTTGTCTCGTTCTCGGCGTAGACGATGCGTTGAACGCTCGTGCGGCACACGGGACACGGCTGGCGATAGCGGCCATGAACCGCCATGCCGGCGCGAAACGCCGTGACTTTCTCGGGGAACCGATCGCCCATTTGTTCCCGCAAGAGCTGGGTCCAATGGCGCAACGTATCGACAGTCGCTGAATAGAGTCTTTCGATCTCCGCGTCTGACAGTCTTGTCGTCCAAACGACGGGGGACAACCGCGCCGCGTGCAAGATCTCGTCCGAATAAGCATTGCCGATGCCACTGAACAGTCGCGGGCTTGTTAGCGACCGCTTGAGCGTGTGGTTTTCCGCCAGCAGGGCTGTC
Organism: uncultured Planctomycetaceae bacterium; assembly: GCA_963803365.1. Lineage (GTDB taxonomy): Bacteria > Planctomycetota > Planctomycetia > Pirellulales > Pirellulaceae > JANMEB01. The sequence goes on along the minus strand of CAWDMH010000008.1, from coordinate 318,423 downwards.
CGAAACTCGGTCAACGAGCACGCCAATGGCTCGATTCCCGGCGGACAGTGTTCAGCCAACTGATCGGTCGTGGTGGCCAGGTGAATCGCAGCACGCTTTTTCGTACTTGCTTCGGTGAGCATCAATGTTTGTTCACCGAACCGGAACGCGGCTAGATCGTTTCTTCCGCGCGGTTGCATCGGTCGCCGCTTCCAATGGAACCGACCGGCGATCATGAGGTGAAACACGATATACCAACCGTTTTTCAGTTCCCAAACAATGCGTTTGCCCAAGCGATGAAACTCTACAACCGTCTCCCCGACGCATGCTTCGATGGGCGGTTCGATCGACCGGACCAAAAAAGGGCTTTTGACAAGGATCGAGTCGATTTTCCGACCACCGATAAACCGGCCAAGTGCGGTGATGTACAATTCAACGTCTGGCAATTCAGGCATTTGCAGAGGACGGATTAATGAAGAAAGCAGATCAAAAGAGCGATCGACGCAAATTGACGTCGTTGCAGCAAATCACCAATATCGGCCCCAGCATCGCGGGCGACTTGAATCGAATCGGAATCCTGCGGCCTCAGCAATTGATCAAACAAGACCCTTTTCGGCTGTATCAAAAGCTCTGTCGGGTCGACGGTAAACAGCACGATCGGTGCGTGATCGACGCATTCATGTCAGCGGTCGATTATATGTCGGGCAATCCACCTAAGGCGTGGTGGCACTACACCGAACAACGCAAACGGCGGCTGGCAAACGGCGCTGAATAACGGCGCTTGGAAATTGCATCGCCAGCCAATTCACTGGCGAAATCCGCGGCACTCGACTGAAAACAAGGCTTGAAGACGTGCGCAGTCCCACATTAGCGCGAGGTTGAATCGGTCGTTTTTTTCGGCGGTACCGCTGATCCCGCGGAATAGTGCGGGTGTTTGGGTAGCCCCGACTTCTGTTGGGCCGAATCGAAATGGAACAGAGGTTGCGGCTCAATGGAAAAGATCGGCGCAATAAATCGCGCGGGAACACCATCCACGGCATGATTGAATTGTTCGGTGATCTCGTTATAGAAGCTGGTTGAAGTCCGCAAGTCGTTTTCCACCTGATCCAGGTTTTTCAACAACTTTGCAAATTTAGGGCACGAGTTGTATTCTTCTCGGCCTTTGACGGCGGAAAAGAATTCAGCCAACGAGCACGACAAGGCGTTTTCAAAATGTTCCCGTTCAATCGGAGAATTCACCGTTTGGGCGCGTGTGTTCAGAAAAACGAACTTGTCGATAATCTCTCCGAATGGCTCTTGTTTGGACTTGGCAATCTCCGCGACTTCGCCGACCAATTCGCCGCGGCGCTTGAGTTGCACGTCGATCGTACCATAGCCTTTGACCACCTGTTTGCGCTTGGCGATCAATCGCGTCACGACCGTGGCGACTGCGATGACCACTACTGTGAGAATCGAAATCAGAACAATGAGGAAGATGCGCATGAACATTTCGAAGCCGTCCGCGAGAGTTTCGAATGAGTGACCGAGGCCATCCCGCTATGCCCGTCATTGTAGCTCAGCAACGAAACGAAGTTGAAGCATGCTGAGGCGATTCGTCGTAATTAACGAAAAAAAGTCGATTCGTCGAGCCCGATTCGCTCTAGGTAATCGCTCGCCCGCCCGCTAGACTCTCGCGGCATCCAACGACTCGACGTTTGCAATCAAGAAAGACTGCCCATGTCGCTATCTCAATTCATTCGCGCCATCGCCATCCAGACATTCGCGTTGATCACGATCAATCAAGTGGCAGCCCAACAACTTCAGCCCGCCAAAGAAACTGCCCGAACCACCGCGCAACAACAACCTCAACCCGACGGAACCGGGATCGACCCGGGCTACCAGATTCCACAGCCCGTCGAACCCCAATGGTCCTCAACGATGTCCGACGAGGAGCGGGATTACCTGACAAAACTGCTGGACTATTGGCAGTCGAGCAGTCAGCAGATTCGTCAATGCACCTGCGACTTCACGAAGTGGTGTTACGACGGGAGCCAATGTTCGGTTCGCATCCCGCAAACCAACGAACTGGCCGCCTTCAAAGTCCTTCGCGGCACGATCAAATATGCTTCTCCCGACAAAGCGCTACTGGATACGGTCGAGTCCTGGTCGTTTGTGCTGAATCCGCAAACGCAACAGCCCGATCTTGAACGGGCCACGGACGATTCATTGAACGAAAAATGGGTGTGCGATGGAAAATACGTTTACGAATATGATTTCCGCGACAAAAAACTAATCGTTACCGAAATCCCGGAACCCTATCGCGGTGAAGGGCTGGTCAACAGTCCGCTCCCCTTCTTGTTCGGCGCGGACCGGCAGACGATGTTGGATCGCTATTGGATCCACGTGATCACGCCCGCCAACGCAACCGGTGATGCCTACTGGTTGGAAGCCGTTCCCAAACGAATTCAGGACACGCGTAATTACAGCCGAGTCATCGTGGTCATCGCCCGAAGCGATTTCTTGCCCAAGTCGATGATCGTCTATTCACCCAATTACAATCCACAAGATAATCAACTACGCAGCGAAGCGTACGCGTTTGAAAATCGTCGGATCAACGCTCCTCTCGACCAGGTAAAAGACTTTCTTGGCCTTTTCGTCCCTCCGCGCCTCCCCGCCGGTTGGACGCGTCAAGAACAAAAAGTGTATGCGGACGACACGATTACGGCCCAGCGTGATCAGATGAACGAACGACATTAGTTGGCTTGTCATTCGGCTCGCCGTCAGCCATCTCGCTACAAATTGCCGCGACGGTCCTGCTCCAGTTCGAGCGACTCAAACAGCGCCTTGAAATTCCCTTTGCCGAACGATTCACTGCCGCGACGGCAGATAATCTCGAAGAACAGCGTCGGCCGGTCCTGCAGCGGTTTGGTGAAAATCTGCAACAAGTAACCTTTGTCATCCCGATCGACAAGAATCCGCAGATCCTTGATGGTCTCGTTGTTTTCCTTAATCTCTCCCACGCGATCCCACACGACCTGATAATACTCGTCGGGTATTCGCAGAAAGTCGACGCCGCGCTGGGTCAGCCGATCGACGGTATTGAGCTCGTCGTTGGTCAGCAGCGCGAGATGTTGAATCCCCGGCGTGTTGTTGTGCCAATCGAGGTACTCCTGGATTTGGCTCTTCCGCTTTCCGTCGGCCGGTTCGTTGATCGGGATCTTGATCAATTCGCGGCCTGAATCCATGACCTTCGACATCAGCGCCGAAAACTCGGTTGAGATATCCTTGTCGTCGAAGTGCTTGAAGAGTTTGAACCCGAGTACGTCTTCGTACCACTGGACCCACGTATCCATCTTTCCCTGTTCGACGTTGGCCACGCAGTGATCGACGTAAAACAGCCCCACGGGGTTATTCCGGTTGTAGGCGTTGATGGCCATCTCCGGCGTTGGCTGGAAATGCGGTAAGAAGTTGCCGGCTTCCTTGACCTTTTTTAGGGCATAGTCGCCGGTTCGCGACACAAACGAATGTACCAGGCGTCCCATCGCCTTGATCCCTGAAAAGACAACGGTGCCGCGGTCGTCCGACACCGAATAGGGCTCGTAGGCCGACTCGGCGCCGTTTTTCATAGCTTGCCGATAGGCCAACTCCGAATCGTCTACGGTGAACGCGATGTCCTTAATCCCGTCACCGTACAGCAGCACCTCGTGTTGGGCCGCATGGTCGGCAATCAGACCGGTTGTCAGCAGAAACCGGATGTTTCCCTGGGTCAACAAATACGTCGCCGAATCGCGGATACCCGTCGTCAGGTCGCTAACCTGTTCGATTTCGAAACCGAAGCATTGAGCATAGAAATAAGCCGCCTGCTTGGCGTTCCCCACGTAAAACCGGATGTGATCCACGTCAACCAACCGCAACGGGTCGACCGACGATGCCACCGACGTTTTCGGCTGAGCAGCGGCTTGTGGTCGTCATTTTGAAGCTCCTCATCAAAAAGGCGTCGAGAGGCGTTTCGACCATCACCGCGACGGAATCATCGGTTGACGCAAAAGGCTCCCGACACCAAAACCGATCTCAAAAAATGTTCAGTTGGTCTCGAGCATCTTCGGTCATGCGATCCGGCGTCCAGGGAGGCTCCATGACCACTTTGACTTCGACCTGGCGAACGCCCTCGAGTTCGGAGACTACCTGTTTGCTTTGTGCGACCAGTTGCGGGCCGGCCGGGCACATGGGGCTGGTCATCGTCATTTCGATTCGGATGTCCGCCACATTCGCGTCCATTTCGTCAGGGACGACCTCGACGACGTACACCAAACCCAAATCGACGATGTTGACAAACAACTCCGGATCCACGACTTGCTTAAGCTGTTCGCGGACGACATCTTCGGAAATGGTCATGGTCGGAATCTCGCTATCAACAATCTTCAGTCTAGTTTACCCGACCCCTGCACAGAACCCCAGTCGGTGACGCAGCGAACACCCGGCTTCGGTCCCATCACCTTCGTACGACTATTTTCTTTCATCGGCGTTTGAAAACCCATCCACGATTCTCGCTCCGCGTACGATTCGCCAAAGACGCTTTCTATTGGTAATTCTTCGAAACCCACGCTTGCGGGAAAAGAATGCGTCGGGCCACCGAGAGCCACAGGCGTCTCAGTTCCCCTAGGATCGCATGCAAAATAACTTCCCGATTTTGTTAGCCCTCTCCTAACCTCTCCCGTGAGGGCGAGGATTCAAAGCGAAGTTATTTTGCCTGCGATCCCAACCGGACCCAAATCGAGTCCCCTTCGATTTTGACGCTATGGCACGTCGTATCTTCAGTCGCTGGCATCGAAAGCGCTTCACCCGTCCGGACGTCGAATCTCGCGCCGTGACGTGGACACTCGATTTCACATCCGATCAACCGACCATCGCTTAACGTCCCGCCATCGTGCGTGCACACGTCATCCAAACAATGAACCTGACCTTCGCACCGGACGAGCATGACCATCCGATCCCCCAGTTCGACAGCGAGCGCACTGCCGTCCGGCAGTTCAGAAATCGAACAAGCGCACTGATACTCCGACATCTTTGTCATTGATTTGTTGTGAGAGATCGGTCATCGAGGCAGAGTTCAACTTAGATAGCAAAGGGAATCGAGGCAAGTCGGTGCGGCCGGTTCACGGACGTCGAAGGCCCAAGAAAGTCAGGCTGAAAGCGCTAGTTCAGCAGAATGCGTCCCGGTCCAAACGACTCGTCGTCGCCCTCTTCCCATTCACGTCGGACTTCCCGAAGTCCGTAGGCGCAGAGTTCGAACTGGTCGCTGAGGCGTTGGAGCACGACGCTGGGGGGCGCCTCGTCTCTGGAGGTTTCGATCAAGCTAGCGATGTGATAAGAGCGCTTGCCGTGACTGCAATAGTCTTCAAACTGTTCGACGGCGGAGCGGCGAAGGGCCTCGGGATAGACCCCGGCCCAAAAAAGCGTGAAGTCGCCGATGTGCCGATGAATCTCTCGGCGAGCGTCCCCCAATCGCTCGTTGGCTTCGGTGGCCATTTCGCCAATGCTCAACAACGGTCGGCCCGTGACACTCCGAATTCGATGAACGACATCGCTGCGAACAAATCGAACGAGTAAATCGCTCAAGTAGTCGACCAAGGGCGGGTCGACAACCCCTAATCGAACTTGAAACGTACTTTCGGCAAGGCCGGCAAAATAACGAAATATAGGAGAATCCTGGTCCGCATACATGACACCACTCCCACAAGCGGCAACCCCCCGCTATTTCAACTTTAGGTCAGAATTCCTGCCACGGTCAAGGCAGAATCCGCCCCCAAACGTAGAATTCCAGACGGAACTTCGCCGCGACGCACAGGACAACTCCGGAGTCGGCCGTCGAGACGGTTTCCGGTATGATGGTCGACAACGTTTCTTCCATCCATCTCGTAAAACGCTTCGCATCGCAATGCCATGACAACCGCTCAAGCGACCCTGGGGAATCTGCCGGCCCGTTGGAAGTCATTGAAAGACCTGACCCGAACCAAGACGATCGCCACGGTCGGGCCGTCGTGCTCCAGTCGGGAGCGTTTGGTGGAGCTTACTTTGCAAGGGGTGGATGTTTTTCGGCTGAACATGGCGCACGCCAATCGCGCCACACATGAGCAAACATTGCAGGATATCCGCTGGGCCAGTTTGCAAGCGGGAGTCCCGGTCGGCGTCTTAGTCGATTTGGCAGGCCCTAAAATCCGCCTCGGACGACTCTTCGAAGACCCGCTGCAATGCAATCCCGGCCAGCGTTTGACGTTTGCCCGTGGCGACGTCGCAACGCGGCCCGACGAACTGGTTTGCTCGTATCCCAGCCTGATTGACGAAGTTCAATTGGGGAACTGGATCATGCTCCGAGATGGCTTGGTGCGACTCAATGTCGTGGACAAAACGCCAGACCGCGTGACGTGCCTGGTGGTCGACGGCGGAACGGTTCGCAGCCGACAAGGGGTCAATCTGCCGGGCGTCAATCTCAGCGTTCCGGCGATGAGCGAGACGGATATCGCCAACGCCATCTGGGCCACAAAAAACGGCGCGGATTTCATCAGTCTCAGCTTTGTTCGCCATGCCGCTGAAGTGCACCAGCTCAAACGATTGATCGCCGACCACCAAGGACACGCACTGACGATCGCCAAAATCGAAAAACGTGAAGCGCTGGAGAATCTCGATGCGATCGTCGCGGCGTCCGACGCTGTGATGGTCGCTCGTGGAGATTTGGGAGTGGAAATTGAGATCGAAAAGACGCCGCTGGCCCAAAAGCGAATCATTCGAACGTGCCAAGCAATCGGCAAGCCGGTGATTGTGGCCACACAAATGCTGGAGAGCATGCACGATTCCTTGCAGCCCACGCGAGCCGAGGTGAGTGACGTGGCCAACGCGATTCTCGACGGCGCCGACGCTTGCATGCTATCAGGCGAAACAGCGATCGGACAGTTTCCCCGCCAAGCCGTACGGATGATGCGCAAAGTCATGCTGGAAACCGAACAAATGCTCAGACACCGGCGGTCGCTGGAAGTCTATGACGAACATCGCGACCATGGCGTCGATGTCGTTTCCGCTGTCGTCTACGGTGCGGCCCAAATCGCAAGGCGTCTCGATGCTCGCATGGTGGTGATCGCCACGACGGACGGCGAAGCAGCGCTGATTAAGTCGAAACAACGCGACTTCGTACCCACCGTCGCGCTCACGGACCAACCGTCGTTGCTTCACCAAATGTGTTTGTATTGGGGAGTGATCCCGGTTTTGAATCATTCGTTTCGAGACCCAGAAGAACTTCAAGCATTGGTCCAAAGGTGGGCCGAAGAAGATGCGACGATTCAAGTCGGCGACAAAGTCGTTTACGTCATTGACACCGACAACGATCCCGCAAGCATTGACATGGTGATGGTCGGAAACGTAGCCGATCCGCGTTCAACGGCCTGAACCGAACGGCTCTGCCAGCCTCGAAGATACCGCCTTAGTCGACGGCGTGAATCGGCCCATGCTATCACCGCCGGCCGCCGGCAATCGACAGCAGTTTCCATCGCCAATAACGCAACAGCTTGCGCACTCCTCTGCCGCCCCGTTGGCTTGACGCGAGAAGCGGTGAGTTCGAATCGTGGCGATCGCGCCCATCATCAAGACCAGCAGGATGACCCTCTTTGTTGCCGAATGCCGCGATTTGTTCATCTTGCCAGTCAAAGCCCGTCTTGAATGCGAACGGTCGTACACGATTGCCTTCCCAAGCAGCCCATTATATTCAACTTGGCGTCAAGCGGCCAATCTCGACTGCAATCTGGGCAACGCACGGAAACTTTGCGGATTGGGGAATCCCTGCCGGCCATAACCAAAGTGCTCATTATTCAGATTATTACTTCCGATCCAGATTTGCGTGTCGCAATGCCGTTTGGACGGCGCAGTGCCGTTTGGACCGGAGGAAGCTATCGTGAAAATCAAAGTCGCAATTGTTTCGGCGACATTCGTGTTGTGCATGCTAGGCAACGCGCAAGCGCAATGGGCCTACTACAACAACGATTGTCCTCGGCTCAGCGTAGAGGCATCAGCTGTCCTACTCGACCGGCAAGGAGACGACAACCACATTCCATTGGTGTTCAACGATCAGACCCTGGCTCCGCTGTTGACGTCCACCCAGGCGACCGATCTCAATACCGCGCAGGGATCGAAATGTCGATGATGTTTCACGGACCAGCAGGTCGGGAAATCGAAATCGAAACAAGCTACGCCCAATGGGATACGGCGTACACGTTTTACGGCGAGCATCTGGCCACGCCGTTTCTGCCCAACGTCAATCCGCACGACATCAATTACGACTACGACTCGCGGCTGTTCAGTATTGAGTTGAACATCCGACGTGAATGTACGCCGGGGTTGACGTTTCTGATTGGACCGCGATTCGTCTCGCTCGAAGAACACGCTCACTTCGACAGTCTGACAACGATCATTTTTCCTCCGCCCCAAGAAAACTCCGAGTTCTTCACCGACAACCGCATCGATACAACCAATCCGCTGATTGGCGGCCAAGTGGGGATGGAGTGGAATTTTCAGTTTTCGCGCGACATCTCGGTCAACAGTTTTGTCAAGGCGGGTGGATTCGCCAACGCGGCTCGGGCGACATTGACCTCGGAAACCTCGATTCAGCAATTGACCGAGGAGCGACGCACCAAAAACTCGGGGGCATTTGTCGGCGAAGTCGGCGGACGGGTGAACTACGATATCTTTCCTCAAGCACTGACGGCTTTCATCGGCTACCAAGCCATGTGGATCGATGGCGTCGCGCTGGCTCCAGCTCAGTTCATCAATGTTCACAACAACGGCGCTTTGTTTGTCGAAAACACGCCGTTCTTCCAAGGGGCAGTCTTCGGCCTGGAAGCAAGATATTGATCGCGGTCGCGGCAAAATGATCCGAACAAGTTGTTCGCATGATTTGCACTTGAACAATCCCATACGCACTGTTCATGATGCGACCCAGAGGCACAAGGGCTGCCAATAGATCTGGCAGCCTTTGCTGCCGTTCCCAGGTATCAACGGCTCTTGGCACCTTTGCATCGGTCTCTTCGATCACCATGTGGACCTTTCTGTCACACATGAGAGGCAAGGAGAGCGTCAACAAAACCGGGAAGCTGATTTGCGTGCGACCCTTAGGGACCGAATTCCCAGTTATGTGAGGTGCAATCGCGTTAACCGGGCGGCAAACGCAGTCATCCGGGGGTGCGCATTTAGCACAATATGTGTCAAAATGGCCCACGCTCGACGGGTAACTGTTAGGCAACCGATGACGAAGTCACCTTTTCGAGATTGTTAAGCGCTGGGTTTCTGAGAATTTGGCCGCCTTTCTTGTTCAAACCGTTTTGTTCGGCCTGTGCCGCCGTTTTGCGGCACGTCGTTTGCGGCCATTCAGGCTTTGAACCTAATGTGAGGGATTACCAATGGACGCCAAGAAGATTCTCGTGCCGATCGATCTATCCACAAACAGCCTGGAGGCGATTAAAGTCGCGTCATCGTTGGCAAAGGTGGGCGGCGGCGAGATTGTTTTCTTATTTGTCGCGATTCCCGATCTACCGACCGAATCGGGCTATGCCGTGATCGAAGCCGATGCGGCAGTACGAGCAGCACAGGAGGAACTTCAGCGAATCAAACCAGCGTTTGACGATATCAAGCATAGTCACGAGGTCCGGCGAGGGGATCCGGCGAGCGAGATAGTGCGTTGTGCACAAGAATTGCGATGTGACATGGTGGTGATGACGACACATGGCCGGAGCGGGCTGACCCGGTTGCTGATGGGAAGTGTTGCCGAGCACGTTATTCGACATGCGCCGTGTCCCGTTCTGACGTTACGCATGCGAAAAGAAACGACGGTGCCAAAGCCTGCAGGTGACAAAACAGGTGCCGAGGCACATTCGGCACGCTAGTCCTTTGTGGGGCTTTGAAGTCGGCGCTCGTTCGGGAAGCAACGGGAGAAATGATGAGCAGGGTTTCCAATAGCCACGCCGAAAGGACAGATGCCACTACTCGAGCGGTGGCCGTTCAAGATGTGGCCAGCAAACCCGTGATTTCGATCGCTTGGCACCGCAGCGTGGAACAAGCAGCATGCCGACTCCAGGAGAAAAAGATCTCGGCGTTGGTAGTCGTCGACGACATTGGCCGGTGCGTCGGTTTGATTACCTCGTCAGACGTGGCGCGTTACGTGGCGGGACAGTATCGAAAGTGCTCGCAGGAGCTCTTGGCGGAAAACCATTCAGTTCAACAGAAAACGCCGACTGGGGCATTCAAACTAGAGGAGTTTCCGCTGGAAAGTGTGGCCCGGCATATGACGACCTGCATTCAAACAATAGCGCCCGACGTAACGGTAGACCAAGCACGCGTGATGATGCGCGAACAAAGGATCCATCACTTGGTATTGTTGGACGAATCGGACCGACCGTCCGGAATCGTCTCGTCGTTGGACTTGCTGTGACGCGCGATTGCCGGCCTCGGACCCGATCAAACGTAAAAACGGACCATTCCTGTGAGCTTTATTGGTGTTGCACGGGTGTGATTGTTTTTCCCAATACCATGTCGAAGACCATGACCAAGAGCTTGGAAAATGTCTCCGCGTCCTTAGTCGATCGAAGTCTGATCCGGCTGTTGATCGTCGACGACGAAGATGATTTCCGCCGGGCCGCGGCAGCTTATTTTTCAAAGCTTGGCTATCGAGTCTCGACGGCGGAAAACGGTCGTGCCGCCCTGAACGTGTTGCAGGATCAGGCGGTGAACGTTGCCGTGGTTGATTTGCATATGCCGGAAATGAATGGGCTTGAGCTTCTCCTTCAGTTACAGCAGAGTGAAGTTGATCTGCAGGTCATCATGTTGACCGGGGGCGGAACGATCGAACACGCAGTGGAATCGATGAAAAGGGGGGCCTTCGATTTTCTAACGAAGCCGGCCAAGTTGAACGAACTGGATTTGTTGATTCAAAAGGCGTATCGGGCTCGCGATCGAGAAAAGGAAAACCGCCAATTACGCCACGTGTTGCAACGAGTGACGGGTCCGGCTGAAATGATCGGACAATCGGCTGCGATGCAGGAGGTTTTTCGTCTGATCGGCAAGACGGCGTCGACGAAAAAGCCGGTGCTGATCCAGGGTGAAAGCGGCACCGGGAAAGAACTTGTCGCACGGGCGATTCACGCGCGTTCGTCGTTGGCCGACCGCCCATTGGTTGTGATCAATTGCGCCGCGCTACCGGATGCTTTGCTGGAGAGCGAATTGTTCGGCCACGAAAAAGGCGCGTTTACCGGCGCCGCGAGTTCGAAGCCGGGCCTGTTTGAGATCGCCGACGGCGGCACATTGTTTATCGACGAGTTCGGCGACTTGGCCGGTGGGCTTCAAGCAAAACTGCTCCGAGTCCTGGAAGACGGAACCTTTCGCCGAGTCGGTTCGGTCAAAGAGCGCCAAGTCAACGTGCGGTTGATCGCCGCCACCAATCGGGATTTGGCGAAAGAAGTCGCCGAGGGTCGGTTTCGCGAAGATCTCTACTATCGGATCAACGTCCTGATGATCCCGTTGCCACCGCTCCGCGAGCGCGGGCGATATCGCGCTGCTGCTTCGACATTTCATTGGCGATTCCTGGCGTGTTTCGGAGGAACTTGTCGGAGTGCTGTCCAACTATAGTTGGCCGGGCAACGTCCGCCAATTGCAGAACGCCATCGAACGAGCCAAGATTCTGGCCGACGGCGAGGAGATTCTGAAAGAGAACCTTCCGCACGAAATCGTCCGCGCCGGGACGGACACGGTGGCCCTGTCATGCAATCTCAAACCAGATCTGGAAACCATTAACCGAAACCACATTCAACAAGTCTACGAGAACAACGAGCGGAACAAGGCGCGAACTGCTCGCGTCCTCGGAATCGGTCGAAGGTCGCTCTACCGGTTGCTGGAGAAATACGGAATCGACTAGTCAGTCGCACCGCGCTCAATCGTTGACGTGCGTCTCCAAGAAGCGTGCCAGTCGTTGAAAGTCGCTACCGGGCCGAATGTAGCGGACTCGGGTGATCAACGTCTGCTTGTCAATCAGCTTGTCGAACGGTTCGTAGATCAAATCAAGCTGCCCGCTGACCGAGACCATGACACCACTAAGTTGTTTTTCAGCTAAGGCTCGATAGGCGCCGACTCCCAACTGGCTGCCGAGCATCACGTCAAATGCATGCGGCTTGGCACACCGCGATTCATAGCCGAGCTGCAGTCCCTTGACTTTGCGGTGCCGCCCGGTTTCCTTGGCATACGTGCTGGCAACCAGCCGCGTGAAGATCGAACACAAATCGACTTCGGAAATCGAAAGGTGTCCGTGTTCATCTCGGGGGATCCCGCGGACAAACTCCAAGGGCAGGTACTCGGCCAAACCCTCTGCCAGTACGATCACGCCGTAGTTTTTTCCTTCCGCTTCCCTGGCCAGCATCGTTTTGACAATTCGTTTGACCACCCGCTCAATATCCATGATCGGTCGCGTGACCAAATGGCCCGAATCGTCGGCGTGCGATTCTTCCACCAGATAGTCGCCGGTGATGTCCTCCACGCTGATCACCAAGCTGGCTTCGCCCGCAATGGCCGCCCCGTACGCCAACCAGCCGGCACTGCGCCCGATGGTCTCGGCAATGAAATATGATTGCGTCACCTCCGCATCGTAAATCAGGTTTCGCAGCTCCGCACCCAGAAAGTCGACGGCCGTGAAGAAGCCAAATGTAAAGTCGATTCCGTGATAATCGTTGTCAATCGTCTTCGGCAAATGAACGATGGGAATTCGCGTTTCAGATTCGGGCAAGCGCTGCTGAAACATCATCAGCTTATTGGCTGTTTTCAGCGTGTCGTCCCCGCCGATTGAAATCAACGCTTCGATCTTCAACGCTCTCAAGCCTCGGTAGACGCAGTCCAGCAACCGCGTCTTGACCGGATCGTCAAAATCCAATACCGAGGAGACATACTTGCCCGGATTGGTCCGAGCCGTACCCACTAAGACGCCCTGGGAATTCCGAGTACGCTTCAATATCGTATGGTTCAGAAGAACGTAGTCGACGCCTTCGGTCAAACCGACCTCGTCCGAGTATTCCACGAGCCGTGAATATCCATGCCGCAATCCCACCACCTCGCAACCGGCACGTAAGAATGAGGCGGCTGCCGCCGAAATCACCGCATTAGCCGCCGGCGCCGGCCCCCCCGCAAACAGGATTCCGACACGGTTGAATTGCCGTTCCGGTCTGGGCGGAGGAGAAAGCGTGTTGGCCACAATCGCTACTAGAAAAATCTGATTTCACAGGGATTTTACGGAGCTGCGCGGGCGATTCCAAGAGCATTCGATGCTGACGACAATGGCGCTGTCCAACTCATTCGATACCGTCGCCCAGCCGGTCCGTAACGTCAGTTTGAGGATCGAATTCCGTCGCTATCCAGACCGCCTCCGCCTATGCTGTCTTTCGGCGCAGCAAAACGTTGCTAGAATCGCGTGGAACACGACCGCGAGTGGGCGACGGGGGCCGACTCACCTATCGATGGGCATTAAGGGGATCAATCGCGTGTCACAACGAATCTCGGGTCGAGTCACCCGAATCAATCAACGAGGGGATCTCGTCAGCGACATTGCAAATGCACAAGTCTCGTCGCTGGTGGGGGCCGCCAACGTCGAAGTGCGATTCGGCGAACATTTCACTCAAGGAATCTTTCCCCTAGATCATGGCGAGCCCGAAAGCACGTTGATCGCCGTGTTGGGCGATAGCGGCTATCTGGAAATCGGGATCGTCGGCGTCAACGTCCATGAAATGCTGGGAGTCGACGTCGGACAAACGATCGAAGTCACTTGGAGCTAACACAGTCACCCGGAGCTAACACAGTCACCCGGAGCTAACACAGTCACCTGGAGCTAACGCCCAAACCGGGTTCCGGCGCGTATCCTCTAATTCGACGGTAACCGTTCACGAGCCGGGGTCTGGCTCATTTTCGGCCCAATCATTGACAATCAAATGCGTGACCGCCGGCCGAAAATGTGCCTGACCCCTTGAAATGTGGACGTCGCATTGACGACCCATGAACGCTTACAATTCGACAACGCTTACAATTCGACGTTGTCCTGAAACGATCGGCATCTTTGTAAATTCATTCGCTAGACTTGCTGAGCATCGCACCTACAGCTTGGTCAACCAGAAAACGTAGCCGCAGCAGTTCGTCCACTGAATACGAGTTGGTGCTCTTCCATTCACCCGATTGGTTGTCGCGGTATCGTTTGTCGATCCTTGCGCGATAGTACTTCTGCGAGCGGCCATCATGGGTCGATTCGTTTTCGAATATGCTGAGCGAAACGTTGCCTACGCGAAACGATTCGACCGGCAAATTGTGATGGGACGCTGGTTTCGGTTGAGTGGTTGTCGCCATGATTTGGCTCCTTGAAGGAATACTGAAGCTGTGAATACGACGATCGGGGCGCCGGTCGATTCGCACAAGCCCGTTGATGCGTTCGAATCTATTCGCCCTGACCGCGATGGCCGAACGGAACGATCGCCCGAACGCCGAACCATCCCTGGAATCCCGATCATCCCTAAAACGCTGGATCCTCTGCGGGCCCCGAGTCGTTTCTCCCTATATCACCCATCCCGTGGACACGGTTGGTCAACGCGGAAATAAAAAAAGAAAAAAACTCGACGGCGTAATCGTCGTGTAAAATAAATCTGCCGAAGACTGCACAACACGCGGCACGTAGATAAGGTTAACCGCCAATACGCCATCCAACAGAACCACCATGAATATTCAACCCGCACCGCATCAGCGGCTGACCTACGCTGAATACGTATTGTTGCCGGACGATGGAAATCAACACGAGATCATCGACGGAGTCCATTACATGAATCCCGCTCCGACGACCTACCACCAAACGGTTTCTCGGCGCATTCAATTCGCGCTGTATACACAAATCGAATTGCCCGGTCTGGGACAGGTCTTTGATGCGCCGACGGACGTTGAACTTAATCCATACACGGTCGTTCAACCTGACCTTGTGCTTGTGTTGACGGCCCACAAGCACATCATCACACCGACCAAGATCAAGGGGATACCCGATCTGTTGATTGAAATCTTGTCACCGGGGACACTAGAAAAGGACCGCGCGCTAAAGAGGAAAAGCTATGAAACCCACCGAGTTCCTGAATACTGGATCGTCGATCCGCTGGAGCACTTGGTGGAGCAGCTCGTATTGAACCAGGACCGATATGTCTTGCGAGAACACGGAGATTCGATCACGCCAGCGTCCATTCCCAACGCGGAAGTCAAGCTCAACGAGATCTGGTAGTCGCGCTCGGCGACGAATGAGATGCTGGAAATGTTAGCAGAATGGTCCGCACCCAATAGCGCTTTGATCCTGACAAGCCCGTTAGTAGCCTGTTGAGATGATGTGCACAAGTGTTAATTGAAGCGGAGCGGCGCAAGCCGGCCGGTAATTCGCCGCGCCGATGCCAACGCAAGCGGACGGCTCGCGCCATTCCGCTACGCTTTCAACAGGCCGTTAGGATCGCACGCAAAATAACTTCCCGGTTTTTTTGACCCTCTCCTTACCTTTCCCGTGAGGGCGAGGATGTAGGGCGAAGTTATTTTGCGTGCGATCCTTAGAACTTGTGCCGCACTTCGACACGCACCCCGCGCAGGTCGGGTGCATCTTCCAAGAATCCGACCATGCCGTCGAAACGCAGGATGATCGCGTTGCTGACCGGGATTTGATAGCGAACGCCGAGGCCGTATTGATCGCCGACGGCAAGGCGACTGGCGCGGTCGCCGCGCACTTGCACGGTGGCAGCTTCGAGGATCAACTGCTGGCTAAAATCACGCGCCAAGATTTCGACTCCGACGGCCCCGCCGCATGTTTCGTTGGCGCTGGCATCGAGCGTTGGGTAGCCGGTCATGCCGTCCCCTTCGAACAGAATCCCGGTGTTCCTTAGAATGCCTCCAGCGCCTGGATCGCGTGCCGCCGACTGCGGCCGATCGGAACCGAAGAATAAGTTGCAGTACGGCACTAACGTTGATGGCGCACCGGTGATCAGCGAATTCTCGATCGAGATCAAGAACCCGTCGGCGGTGTTCGCTCCACCATCGGTGCTTTGTCCGGCGTTGCCGATAAAGCGAACGGAATTCGAGATGAACCGCCCATAACGGCGGCTATAGCTGAGACCGATGTTGTGATAACTTCGGCCGCGAGTCGAGTTGCGATCTTCGACAAAGGCATAATCAGCTTCGATGTAACCGCCGAGAGCGTCGAGGAAGTTGGCCACGCCGTACATCTTGCCGGTGTCATCATCGCCTTCGAAGGCTGGACTATCGATGTCGTCAAATCCCCAGAAAAACGTCGTGTCCATGTTGGAAATGCCCCAACGAGGGCTGTTTCGCGCCGGAATGGTTGCCGCCACGCCGATGATTGCGTCGTCCATCCATATGCCATTTTGCATCACCAACGGCATTGCCCCGACAGCAAATGGCAAGTCAAAAGGCAGCGTTTGGTGCGTCAGTCCGCCGGCGAGTGCGCCCAGGTCCCCTTCCAAGAAGCCAAACTCGATTTTCGGATCGAATTCGCTGATATATCGGCTGTCATCAAACAAATACCGAGTGTTGCGCCCGTCGCGGTCGAGCGGACTGATAAAAAAGTGAAACCGCTCGGTTGCCGTCAATTTTAAGTCGAAGTTGAGATTGGATTCCAGCGCCATCAGGCTCTGGTTGTCGCCGCCGGCCGAGTTCGATGCCATCGCCGCACGAAAATCTCCAAACACGATAAGCTGGGGACTGACGAGATTGGAACTCCCGAGAAAGGTTTGTCCTGGGGCAAGTTGTCCGAGCTGGTACCACGGTCGACCGATTTCCAATAGCGGCCGTTGGTTGGCGTTGAGCGTCTTGCCGCGGTAAACGCTTTGTTCTTCCCCCGCGTCATACGGCGCGGTTGTGTCGATCGGATCGGGCGTGAAGTCCTCCTTTTGGAAATCGATCAGATGCGAACCGCAATCGATCTTGGGAACGTCAAGCCGGTATTCCGCGCCCCGTTGCGGCTGTGAGGCGAGCGTGAAACGGCTGGAGCCCAATCCGACTCCCGGAAGGGCTTCCTCTTGCGGCGGCGACGTCGATGGCGAGACGGATGCGGGCGAGCCGCTGGAAGTGTTGGCGGCCGGCGACAGCCGGTAGTGCGCGCCCCGGAACCGCCAGAGATGCGGTCTGCAGCGTGTCGGCAGACATTTCCGGTTGCGGTTGGAGTCTGGATGGACCGGAGTTCGTCGGATTGGCGGGGTTGAAACCGTTGATTTGCGTCTGAATTTGCTGCAGAGGATAACGCGGCTTCAATTGAGCCAACGCCGGTGATGTCAGCGCAACGACCACTAGGCCAGCCACGGCGGCGGCGAGTTGCGTCACGTTGCATGGCAGTGCCGGCAGGGACATCAACGAACTTCGAAAAGGGTTGAATACGAATGAAAATCGAGGATGTCTTCGTTCATCGATCGGATCATTTCCGGTGTCGACTGGCAAAATGTCATGAAGTAAATCGGTTCGAGACGACTGCGCATCCGGACACTCAATCGATAGCTGCCTGGAGTTTGAATCAAACTGGCGGGCACGACGTATTTGGCGCGTCGCGAACCAAGCGGCGGCAGCGAATGACCCTCCATGCGAATCAAGGGCGGATGGTTGATCACCGTCACCGGCTGAGGCGCGGGACGAATGAACGGGAGTTGATCGACATCGAAGTTGATCGGCAGATACATCTCGCGATCCGTTCCTTTGACGTTGGTCGTCAAAAACTTGGTCTGCAAGTTGAACAACTGCTTGTCGAGCGGGAGCTTGCCGTCCAGTACGTCTTGCGAGTGCAAATCGGCCAGGTCACCTTGGGAGTCGAGATAACCCGACTCCCACAAACGAGTTCCATCGGGGCCGATCAAAACCACGTTGAGCCAAAGTTGTGGTTGTGCGCCCAGCGAGCCACTGGGCATGTTGTGCCCGGGATTCACGTTGGTCACGCAGACGTCAAACTTTAGCGGCTGGCCGACACGCGGCGGACATGCGAAGTTCGGTCCATCGATCGTCGATCCGTTCTCCATCACCTGGCGGCGAAGATCACGTTTATACGCGAGCTTCTTGAGGTTCGCATCCAGAATCTCACGCGCATCGTAACGGTCATCGACGTTTTGCCAGACCGGCGGAAAGCGGTACACGAAACCTTGTTGAACCAGTTGTCGTTCAAATGTCTCCGTCCCCCACCCTGCCCTCCAATCGAATTGCAGCCAATCGTCGGGCAACCAGCGATCGGCGGCGGCGTTGTGCGGGAAAACACCTGGATGCGCGATCGAGCAGCCGGGCCCAAAAAAAGAGTGATTCGAATGTTTGCGTTCCGAAACGACCACTCGATTCGAAACGATCGCGGCGGGCCCGACGCTGTAACCGGCGTCGACGCCTGGAACCTTGCTCATATGACAATCCTGGCAACTGACCCCGTTGCGATAGGCCGGAGACGCTCGGTACTGGTCCCAAACCACTTCCAGTTTGATCCCGGGCTGAACCGACACTTGGTGGCAACTCATGCAATAGTCGCTTTGCGAGAGTTGTTCGAACTGAATCGCGCGATTGTGAATGGGCTGGGCGTTGTTCTTGTCCGCCGACGCTGTTTTGACTTTGAAGAATTCCATGTACTTCGTCGCCAGATCGACGCCGACTCCGTCCGACGTTCCATACACCGGTTGAAAAACGTCGCCCGGCTCAATTCGCCGTTCTCCGTTGGTCTTGGTATAGCTTTCGGCGACGCGATGACAGACGACGCACGTGATGCCTTCGCGGAACACTCGAGGGCCGTCGAAGATAGCCTGATCGCGGCGCAACTCCTGTGTCGTTGCAACCGGCGCATGACACCGCAGGCAAAAATAACCCAATGTCCCTTGTGTCAGCCGATTGATCGTGTCTTCGAAGCGTTGGAACATCGGCGAGACGCTCGCATAGGCGTGACCGGACGATGACCATTCGTCAAAAATCTGTTGATGGCATTGAGCACATTCGATGGCCGACGGGTAACATGACTTCGAAAAGACTTCGATGTGAGGATCGTTCGGGCTCGGATCATTCAACGATTGCGACGGCAAAGCTGGATTGGACGGAACCGACTCCGGGGTCGACGATGATTGTGCATCGAGATCGCCTCGGTCAGACTGCGTCTTCGCTGGGCGTGTCGGGTTCTCGTCGATGATTTCAAATGCAGCAGCCGGTTTCGTTTGAACTTGCCGCGCCGAATACGTTACGGGCTCAATCAGTTCCCGGCGTTCGGCCGCGGGCCGGTTGCTTGCATCGCCGAGAATCTCGAACGTACAGGCCGGCGGAAGCTGTTGTAACAGTTGGCGGTCGCCATCGCTCAAATGGATGGGCGGTTGTTCATCGGAAGGGGCCAATGCCGGATACGAGCGGCTCAAAAGAGCCTTCCACCGGGCGTCCAAGTCCGATGGCGGATTGGTTTCGGATGACCGCTGCTCGGTGGGTTCGTCGCGACTCCGTTCCGTCTGATCAGGCGCCCTGAACGAAACCAGCGAGATCTGAGAGACATCGTGCAAAGCAGATGAGATCGATCCCGGCTGCTTAGGATCGGACGCAGAATAACTTCGCCGTAAATCCTCACCCTCACGGGAGAGGCTTAGGGAGAGGGTCGACAAAACCGGGAAGTTATTTTGCGTCCGATCCTTGGCACCGCGCCTGGTCGGATTTTGGGCACTGGAGTCGATGGCAACGGAAAAAGAGGGTTGCGATTTGAGCCGATTTTCGATCGAACAAAAAACTGTCAGGAGCCAGATCGCACTGATTGACAACGCCGCGGCAGCGAATAGTCCCAAACGGTTCATCAGCGGGAAACTTTTCGGTTTTCATGGGTCGAAATAGTCAGATGTTGGGCGGGTGCCCTCAAAAGGAGTTATCGAGCCATTATTCCCGGCAAGACCATGAACATCGCAAAATAGCTTAGCAATTGCCTGGGTTCTCCAATTTAACAAGCTCAACAAATGCTGATCGATATGAACACGTCAAATGCTGGTTTTCTAAAAACCGTGCCAATTCGCAAAAAAATGGACGATGAGCTGTTCAAACCACTTGAAAACTGCGGCTAAAGTCCATAAACTGTTTCCTTTTCCACCCGATCCGTTTGCCATGAGACTGGGCGATGAAGGTCCGCGCGAGCGTCCGACGAATTTGTGAAAACTGTAAAATTGTTCGGCGCAAGGGCCGCGTTTACGTGGTTTGCACAAACCGCCGTCACAAGCAACGTCAGGGCTAGGTGCCGGCGAGGCGTTGTCGGAAGTTGTTGGCCTGTGCCGGGGAATGTGGATGTGTGTTTCGGGAGCAGGTTGCCGGACTCATGAAAGGCGATCAAACGGATTCGCTTCAGTCTGCTACATGCTGTCGGCTACATGCTGTTCAGCAGGTCGAGCGACCGTCTTCGAGACCAAGCAGAGGCCCAGCGTCGGCAGGTGTTTTGCAGCTTCGGTTGAGCTTCGTTCGGTCACCGACAGATTTTATTTGTAAGGAGTGAATTGGATGCCGCGTTTGCTCGGTGTGGATATCCCCAACGACAAGAAGACCGTGTACTCGTTGATGTATTTGTACGGAGTTGGTCCGCACACGGCGCGAGAACTATGTGACAAGGCGGATGTTGACAAGAACAAACGCGCCCGCGACTTGAGCGACGAGGAACTTAGCCGGTTGGCCTCTTTCCTCGAACGGGACTACACGGTCGAGGGCCCGTTGCGACGAGCGGTTCAACAGAATATCAATCGGCTTCGTGACATTAAATGCTATCGCGGGATTCGCCATCGGTTAGGCTTGCCGGTGCGCGGACAGCGGACGCGAACCAACGCGAGGACGCGCAAGGGTCCGAAAAAGACGGTCGCCGGCAAGAAGGGCGTCAAGGACTTGAAGTAGCTGCGGATCGATCCGCCTTTGGCGGTCCCGGGCCGCTGCGCCGTGGGGTCCAAAGCGTCGCACGGCAGAATCAAACATGAACGAACAACCCAACTTATTGGTTTGAGGGAGCAGTAGCCTGTGACGACTCCAAAGCGGAAAGGCCGCGTTCGCCGTAGCGTGACGGTGGGCGTTGCCCACATTAACGCCACGTTCAACAACACGACGGTGACGATCACCGACAACAAGGGCGAGACGTTATGTTGGGCCAGTGCGGGGACGTGCGGCTTTAAGGGAAGCCGCAAGAGCACTCCGTTTGCCGGCCAGTGCGCTGCCCAACAAGTCGCCGAGAAGGCGATGAAGATGGGAATGAAGGAGGTCGAAGTTCGGGTCAAGGGCCCGGGCAGCGGGCGCGAGAGCGCGATCACCGCATTACAATCTGCCGGACTGAACATTAAAACGATCGAGGACCGTACACCCATTCCCCACAACGGATGCCGGCCCCGCAAGAAGCGCCGTGTCTAAATCGTTTGCGAGGTTGCGGCCGGTGGCAGCTCGTGTCAGCTTCGTCGACACGTCAACGTCAATCAGAATTACGTTCATTATCTTTCAGCGGAGCGTCAAATGCACATTCGATGGCGTGGCTTGGAACTGCCCGGTTCGTTGCAGTCGGAACATGAGTCGTTGACCACGACGTACGGAAAATTTATTGCTGAACCGTTTGAGCGAGGTTTTGGAAACACCGTCGGCAATAGCTTGCGACGGATTCTGCTATCCAGTCTGGAGGGAAGTGCAGTCACCCAAATCAAGATTCGCGGGGCCAACCACGAGTTCTCTTCGATCGCCGGCGTGGTGCAAGACGTCACAGAAATCGTGCTCAACGTCAAATCACTCGTGGTCAAGAACAACTCGGATCAGATGAAGGTGATCACCGTCGAAAAGAATACGGCGGGGCCGATCACCGGCGACGACGTCATCACCAGCGGTGAAGTTGACGTGATTAATAAAGACCATTTGCTGGCAACGCTGACGCAAGACGTCCCGTTCATGATGGAGATGGTCGTGGAAAACGGCCGCGGTTACGTGCCGGCAACCGAACACAGCGCCTCCGAACACGAAATCGGCATTATCCCCATCGACGCCGTTTTCAGTCCCGTCACGCGCGTGCGGTATCAAGTCGAAGAGACCCGCGTCGGACAGAAGACAAATTACGACAAGTTGACGATCGAAATTTGGACCGATGGTTCGGTTCGCCCCGACATGGCACTGGTTGAGGCCGCCAAGATTCTCCGCAAACACCTCAACCCGTTTGTGCAGTACGCCGACCTGGGACCGCGGGTATATTCTCAACCCCGATCGGGCAGCGGCCTCAATGCGCTGTTGGAATCGAAGCTCAGCATGCCGGTCTCGGAACTGCGCTTATCCGTGTGCGCGAACAATTGCCTTGAGCACGAACGGATCATGACCGTTCGAGATTTGGTGCAACGAACCGAAGACCAATTGATGGAAGTTCGCAACTTTGGCGAGACCACCTTGACGGAAGTCACTGAAAAGCTCCGCGATCTCGGTCTCCATCTGGGAATGCGCGTTCCCCCCAGTCCGATCGTCAACTAAAGTCGCCACGCCGAGTGGCGCACGATCGAACCACCGTTTATTGACACTCCTTGCAAAGTCGGAAACCATGCGTCACAAAAAAATTGGCCGTCGCTTGGGGCGAAGTTCCAGTCATCGCAGAGCGCGATTGCGCAACCTCGCTCAGCAGCTTGATTCTCAGCGAGCGCGACAACGAATTCTACGAAGGACTCCTCCAGGCCGATGGAAAAACCGCGGTGAAACCGCCCGCCATCAAGGGCCGCATCGTCACGACGCTTCCCAAAGCCAAAGAGCTACGGCCGATGATCGAGCGCTGCATCACACTGGCCAAGAAATCGATCCCCCATCAGGACCAGGCCGCCGAACTCGAGACCGATGCCGAGCGCAATACCGACCGATGGATCAAGTGGCGCAAAAGCGATCAATGGCGCCAATGGGCCGATGCCATCGCTCCGGTGGTACACGCCAAACGCCGCGTCTTCCGGATTCTGCGAAACAAAGATGCCGTCCGTCTTCTATTTGACGAAATCGCCCCCCGTTTTGTCGACCGAAATGGCGGTTACACGCGAGTGGTGAAGCTTTCTCGGCCGCGCCTGGGAGACGCGGGTGACAAGGCCATCATCGAATTTGTCGGCGTTCGGGACAGGCCGAAAAAACGAGCCGCGCCAAAGCCGGATTTTGCCGCCGACGCCTCGGAGTCCACTGTCGAGAGCGCCGAATAGGCCAAACGGGACGCGAATTCCTTCGCCGTTCGACGACGACCCCCAAAATAGTTCAGCTCATCCGTTCGATGCGGGCGGTCTCCGCGTTCTTTGTCACTCTGTGTTTAAGTTCTTCCCACATCGTTCAGCACATCGGTTCGTCGCGGGCGGAGGGATGCTATTTTGAGCCGCGGAATGGCCGAGGGCAAAGCGGAAAGCGAAAACGCCCGGCTCGACGCTGGATGCCGTCCTAATGAATCATTCGCGGAGTCGTCCAACGACCGTCCCGATATACACAATCGCTGGCGCGAAACTCGATGACGTTGTCCCAAGTCGGTTCGACCAAGCTGCTGGAATCGAGTTGCTGAAACCAAGACGTCTCGCTCTTCAGCGCAGGCCAGCTTTCGACTCTTTCATGGATGGCATATTCCAATTTCAACAATTGCAACAGCTCTTCGGACGTATGTTGCCGAGCCGACGCCAGTCGCCGCAGCTGTTCGGGAGTGCAGATGGATTGGAACTCGCGTAGCGCGGACTGAATGTTCGGTTCGGCCAGTTTTCGGTTGACCTCGTCACCGTCTCGGCTTTGACGAATCTGCCCGACGAGTTCGACCAATTCATGGAGTGCGTTCGAGGTGGGGACGTCGGCCTGGGTGGCGCGTGGCTGCAGAATGGATTCGTCCAATGAAGGTTCCTGCAGATAGGCGAGCGTCCGCAAGCGGATCTCCTCATCGCGGTTTCGGGCCAAACTGATCAGTGCCCGCAGACACCGAACCCTGACGACACCGTGGTTCAATTGCCCACCGATCAAGAATAGCCGCATGGCTAACTCGTGCTTTCGGGATCGATCCGAACCAACGCCAGGCCTTCCGCCACGACCACGTACCGCATCGGATCATCGGGTGATAAACGAGAAAGCTGTTGCTCGTCGATCGTGACGAAAGTTTCCAAGACCTCTCGCTCGTCGAAACGCCGATCGATGTACTTGCCCGCTTCAAATCGTTCCTGAAGTAAGACCGTTGAGTTGACTTGGTGGAGCTGGCGACCAAAAACAATGGACCCATCGCGTTTGATCACGACGTCGGCAGCCGCCGACGGGATGGCCGACAGGACAACCATTACCATCGCTAAACAAACGTTCATTCCACGCCTCCTCGCGGGTTATCATTTTCGAATTGGATCCGGCGCCGTATCGGCTCATTTTCTAAGGACACTGCATCGACAGTCGATCGTTGGACTGAACCGTGAGCACCTACCAACATGTTGGTAAACCACGATTGCTTACTGACTCGCGTGTCGTGCGAAGGACTGACCCAATCGATCGACAAGGCTTGTCTCGGCGGACAACAAACGTTCAGCCAAATTTGTTGGCGGGCGGTCGCGTTTTGGAGATTGAGAGTCATCACCGGCCGGGTCGATCGCCGACAGCGCACGAACCAGCACATCTTCCAATTGCACACTGGCGCGAGGCTGCCGTCGCGCATTTCGATTAACTTCACTTGGCGTTGCATTTCGGAGCGCACCGCCGAATCGATTCGATCGCTTTCCAGTAATTGACGGACGATCTCGATTTGAACTGCGTGCGACGATTCAGACGTCGCTTGCGGCGCGAGTCCACCTAGGCAAGATTCAACGCACTGGCACGCGTCCGTTGTAATTCAGCGAAATAGCCCTCCAGTTGACTCCAGGGCCGAGCGTTGCTGTCGGACGAAGTCTGAATCGATTCGCTCAAGCCCTGGATCAACCGCGTCAGAACCATTCTTCGGACGTCGTCCTGCCAAGGGAACCTCCCGCTCAGTGCGAGATTACCGCGCAACAACACGCCGAAGGCGCCCAGCACTTGATCGGTCGTCATCTTCAGCGGTTCGTGCAAGTCCAATACCGCGAGAATCAGATTCGGCCAATGTCGCATCGCGTACCAAGCCTTTTCGATTTCCAAAGTGTCCGATTCGTAGGCCTTGAGCATCGCTTCGGCGAGCACGTGAGCGTCCTGGTAGTTCAAATCCGAAAAGCGATCGGCGATCTCGGCGATCTTTCGGATCGATTGCAATCGCATCGAGTGCGACGACGACTCCACGGCCAACCGTTGAAGGGCGCTAACCAGAATCTCACGTTCGACGGCCGTGGCCGGTTTGGTCACCTGGCGAAATGGAAGTGATTGCGGGTCCGTCGAAGTCGACGGCTTAGAGCATTCACGCACTCCCGACTTCAACAACCGATCGAACAACTCGAAATCGGACTTGCCGGAAACTTGGTTCGCCCAAAGACAAATCGACAAGGTGGCCAGATAGGCTTCGTTGGCGATCGACTGTGGGGACGATGTCGACGAGCGGGGTTGGGCTCGAAGTTCACGACGGCGCTGGTCCCAAGCGGCATGCCGGGCGCCCCACGTGACCTCAAACGCCGAGGGAGGCGTCAAAACGTCTTGAATTTCCCGACGCGCTTCATCGAGATCGGTCGCGCGCACCGCGAATTTGCCGGCCACCGGAATTTCACGGACCAACCAACGGGCAAACTCGCGATTTTCTTGGAATCGATCCACGTCAACCAGACGGACAACTCGGTCCGACCGGCCGCGTGAATCTGGTGGTCGATGAGCGGCTGCATTGTCGACCAGGTCATGACGTCGGCATCGAGCACCGAGAGGATCGCTTCCACCATCGCCGGTGATTTCGCGACGCTCGGCGAAACCTTGGCCGTAACGAGGAAGTTTGCGGCGGCCCGGGGATTCATGTCAGCTCCGGCTGCTACGGTCGCCAAATATTGTTCGGTCAGCCTATCCCCGGTCAAAGCCAATGATGCTTCATCTAAGGCAAGCAAAGCAGCGCGAGTTCCGACGGGCATCGCTTGACCGTTGGCCTCGTTGCGACGGCGCTTCAAGATGTTCACAAGTTCGAGAAGCCTTGTCGCGGTCGTCAACCGCTGGGCGGTCGGCAACTCCAACGGTGGTTCAACCGAGTCGGCAAGGGAAGAGAATACGTCGCGGAGTACGCCTGAATCGGGCTCGCTTACCAACAAGTCCGCGAGCCGTTCCCCGTCCAAGCCGGCGCCGGCGCTCGAACCGAATTCCTCGATCAAGCCTTGATAACCGCTTCGTCGCTGTTCGATCTGATCCGAGCCGACTTGGTCCAACCGGCGTCTCAGTTGGGGTGAATTGGCCGCCAGCCCACTGGCCGATTGATAGAGCTCACCACTCCACCATCTGGGCTGAACCAATTGATTCTGCGGTGGGTGTGTCTCGTCGATGTGCTGAGAGTCATCGGCCACGGTCGACGTCACTCGAGTCGATTGCCACCAGAGAAACGTACCAATCAACGCTACGATCGCGGCGGTGATCAATAATGACAGCAGCGTGGGCGCCATCAGGCTGCGACTGCGCTGTCGAACATGGTCGGTTCGAACCCGTTGAATGATCGCATCGACATCCTCGTCGCTAAGCCCCCAAGGTTTGGCCGCGTCCAAGATTCGTTGACGTTCTTCCTCAGCCGTGCTCTCTCGATTTCGAAGGACGCTCCAGCAGAGTTGTTCGACGAAGCTTTCGGATTCCGATCTTGAGACGCGGTCGAACCCCTGCACCTCGGCCTGCTGGCGGATCAAATCGCGAGCTCGCTGGTTGCCGATTTGGAAGCGATCCTCGGCGATCTTAATGGCCTTCGATTCCATCTTTTCCGAGAGGATCGTGCGCGGCAACGACTTCAGTTCCTTTTCAACAAAGCGGATGAAGTCCCGTTCGTGGCGCGACAACGGACTGCTGGCCCAGTCGCTGCCGAGATCCGACATCGCTCGTTCGAAAAGTGTCGCCGGGCAGATGCAATTCGTCGGCCAGCGCGAAGTTTGACGCGACTGGCGTCGCTGAAACCCCGCTCCATCGCCAGAATCGGCGCCGCTTTTCGCATGAAAGACTCTAAGCGCGAGTCCCGCGGTTGCAACGGTTCGTTCTGTCGATTGGAATCATTGGTCATTTTGATGACCGGGTAGCTTGGACCGAAGTTCCGCAAAACGTTGTCGCCAGGTTTCACCCATATTTGGAGCCAGATGAAGCGTTTGGTCCAAGACCGCAGAAGCCGACTCCGACTCGCTATTGGCAATACACGCGATCAGATTATACTTCGCTTCCAGCCACGATTCGTCACCCGACGACACGCCATGCACAATCTCGCGCCACAAGTCGGCAGCTTGAGAAAGGTGCCCGAGTTTTTGTTTGCACTCGGCGGCATCTTGGAGCGTGCTCAAATCGTGCGGCGCAGCCTGCCGCAACAAGTCATATTTACGATTCTGTGCTTTCCAGTTCGTCCGACATCACTTCGTAGTGAGCTATTCGCGACAGCACGACAAAGGCATTCTGCGAGCGGCTTATCGTCTCCAGGTCCGAGCCAAGCGTTTGCGAAATCTTACGGTAAAACGCCAATGCATCTGAGACCGCTTGGCGTTTTGCGTCCGGCCCGGCACGCTTCACCCGATCGTCGAAGGTGTCGGCCAGGTACAGTAGCGCGATTTCGCGCGCGGACGGATCTGCGGAGTTGTCCATCAGCCACTCGGCCAATGTATTTGCGCGGTCCGTGTCGCCGCCGAGTTTGGCCAACTGGAATTCCTGCCAGTTCAGATCTGAGACTAGACTCGGATTGCCCGCATCGGATGTTGCGGTTCGCTGCACAGATTCCACGAGACGTTGAGCCTCGACTAGGTTGGGCGGCTGTCGTTTGAGAATCGCGTCGACGAACAGCAATCGGGCTTTCGCTTGGGTCACGTCATCAATGGCATCTCCCTCAGCAAACACTCGTTTGGCCGCAGCCTCTAGTTTTCCGAAAGCATCTTGGGCTGCCTCCGAGTCGTTCCCGTGGTCTTGAGCGACCGCCAACCAAGCCAGATGGCGCAGTCGGACAACTTCGAACTGAGCGCTGGGCCAGTTGGGATCGGCGCGGTCGATCGCCTCAAGTTGTGCGATCGAGTCGTCATCCAGTTTCGCGGCCGCGTTGATCCGGACCTGTTCAAACTTCGCTCTCTGGGTTAACGGCGTTCCCGCATATTGCCTTTGAAACCGCTCTAAAGCGCGGTCGAGCTTGGCAGTTTCATTGGGTTGGCGATTGCTCTGCTGAATTCGGCACTGGATCACCATCCAAGCGGCTTGTTCGGCGAGTTCGGCATCGATGGCTGCTGCGATCCGCTGCGCCGCAGCGAAATTCACGCCCTGCCTCCTCGTACTTGCCCACGCGGAACAAGCACCACGCGCAGAAAGACAACTTGGACGTGTTGTCCCGGAGTCAACGGGTCAACGCCCAAGGCAATCGCTTGATCCAATTGCTGCTGTGCCGCAGCAAAATCAGAGGCAAGCGTGGACTTCTCCGCCGCCAGAAACAACCGACGCCCCATCACCAGATGCTTGGTGAACTCGTTGCGAAAGGTATCCGGGACGACGAGGCCCCTGGCCACCCAATCGTCCAGTACGCTCATTTGATTCCTTTCGATCAACCTCTGCGACAGGAATTCCGCCAACTCGGCACTCGCCAGTTTTTTGCTTGGATCGGCCGCCGCCAAACGGGAGACATACTCGGCCACGTAAGTGAGTGCCGCGGGATCAATGGACACCTGGCTGACGGACTGATTTTTCGGTGACAACCACGCCTGAAGCGATTCGATTTCGCCGGCATACAAGAAGCTGTTTAGCCGCCACAATGTCAACTGTCGCCGAAGCGGCGGGTAGGTCGACGGTAGTTCGAGCAGTCGAAAAAAGGCCGCCGCCTGATTTTCCTTTTGCAGTGCCTGCTCACACAGAGCCAATCCCAACGCCGTGCGGGCCATCACGCCGCTACTCAGTTCGAGCCAATCCTCTTGGACGTCGGTCAAGTCGAGTGAAAGCTGGAGCTGTAAAATCTCCCTGAAGTGGTTGTCGGCGCGGCTCCATCGTTGGTCCTTGGTCGCCGCATCTGCAACTAACACTCCGCCGTAGTAGTCTGCCCAGGCGGCGAGATAATTCAATTGCAGTTCCAACGCGTTGTTTTGTTGCACGGCCGTATCTGGCTCCGTCTTGAATTCGATCGATGGTTCCGCAGGGGATGGGCTTGCGGCCGGAGTTCGATTGGGACGCGCCTCGGCAATCAAGCGGCGCACGTCTTCATAGGTCTTGAGTGCCGCGCTGGTCGGCTCGGGTTCGCCTGGGGCGGAAACGGCCGCTCGAAACTTGGCCTCCAGTCTGGCAAAATCGCCATAAATGATGCCGACGCGCACAAGTGGCTGATCGACTGACGGGAAATCGACCAGCAGCTGTTTGAGCCGAGTGTGGTACTCGGTCGCCTCACGGCCTTCCTCGGCCGCGGTATGAATCTGCTTCAAATACAGTTGAGCCAGTTGGGCGGCGACGTCTCGATCCGGTGCACGGTCGAGTTTGTCGATCAGCAACGGTTCCAGCAAAGCGATTTGAAAACGGTCGAGTTCCAGCCGCTCGAGAAGCTGTCGCGTCTTCGTAGTGGCGTCTTCATCCGGCGGCCGCGCTTGACCGGCGGCGAGATTCACCACTCCCAAAACCACGGCGAAGAGGATCAACAACTTCAACGATTGCCTCCGGATCGTTAGTGCTCGACGTTCAGCGGCACCAGTGAGACCAAATCAAAGCCGGCTTGCTTGCACAAGTTGATCGCCTTGGCCGGCATATCAAACGGCGCGCCGTCGACAACGCGGACGAACGCGCCATCATCCTTGTTTCCAAACGTCTCCAGAACCTTGCGAATGTCTCGCAAGTCGGTCGTGGATACGTCTCCAATGCGGTAAACGAATTCGCTACCCTGCCCCACAATGTCGATTACCGCCGGCTCTAAATCGTTGCGTCCCACGGCCGTCGTTCGATCTTCGATCTTGATTCCCGAGCGCAGCCGATGTTCGGGCCGAATGAACGAAGTCGTGACCAGAAAAAAGATCAACAGCAGGAACACAACGTCGATCATTCCAGTCATCGACAATTCAAACCGCACCGGACGGCGAATGCATTGGTTGCTTAATTGCACACTTGCCTCGATCGAATAAGGTCCAGGATGTCAATCCAACCGCCATTATAGTGCTCTTGTCCCACCAAGGCACGAATTGAACGCTCGCAGTCGTGGAGCCATTCGCTGGCAGGGTGGCAGCTTGTCACGGAGTGAAAAGTTACGTAGCCGTTCACGCCGTGAACACCAACGACCGTCGCGTTGAAATGCAATCCCCATGCAATCCCAATTTGCAAGCCAATCTTACCAAGCCCAGTTTGGTGGACCCCGCATTGCTGGCCGGCTATTGCTCGCCCCGAACGCTGATCTTGACTTGCACGATCCCCAATTCGGTCATCCGGGGAATGAGTTGGTTGACGAATCGAGATTCGGCGAGGCGATCGCAGCGAATGAGGACCTGCAAGTCCTGAATCTGCGTGCCAACCCGCTTGGCTTGTTCGGCCAGCCACTGTTGCAGTTGATCGCGAGTAAGTTGAGTTCCGGCCACGAAATATCGGCCGTTCTGCTCGATATTAATCGTCAACTTGACCAATTGTGGCGTGTCGCCATTGACCTGAGCCACGGGCAGATCGACCGGGTAGTTGATGATCGGCGTGATCTGCGAAACGGTGATGAAGAAGATGATCAACAGGAAAACGATGTCGATCATTGGCGTCAGGTTCATGCCGACGGTCGCCGGCGCGAATCTTGGAAAGTCTCATCGCGGCTCCGACGCTCAACGCTTGCGGCCCAACGGAAGCATCATTCGCTCGATCCGCTTTCCAGCCTCGGCAACCAGGGAATCAATCTTGTTGCGAAAAAAGCTGAACGCGACCATCGTGGGAATGGCCACGAACAAACCCAACAGCGTCGTGATCAACGCTTGACCGATGCCGCCCGCCAGTTCTTCGGGTCGAGCCATCCCTTCGCGAGCGGCAATCGTGTTGAACGCTTCGATCATCCCCACGACCGTGCCCAACAAACCAAGCATCGGGGCAATCGACCCGATGACATTCAGCACTTCGGTTTTACGGTACAGGCGGCCCGTGAAATCTTCGCCGGCTTCTTCCACCGCCGTGCGATACTCGGCAAAACCAAACTCGCTGCTTTGGAAACGCTCCAATCCGGCCGCTACGACTTCGGTGACCAATGAATAATTGTCCGATTGGTAACACATTTCCAACGCTTGATTGATTTCGCCGCGAGCGATATGAGTTTCTAAATCGGCGATGACGTGGTTCGGCATCAGTTTGCGGCGATTGATCGAGAGCGCATGTTCGATGACAAAAAACACACTCAGTATCGACAACAACAAGATCAGAATCACGATCCCAATCCCGACCGCACTCCCTTCAAACATCTTCACGAACAGCGAGCCGGACTTGGGGTTGAGCAGGCTGCTCGCCGGTTTGTTTGTTGATTGTTCCACCGAGGCCGGGGCGTCCTGAAACAGCTCCGGGGTCGATGCGTGAACCGGCAGGCAATGCAGGCCCGCAAGGGCCGCTGCGATACTGACAAAAAATGCCGCGACGAGCGCGATCGGGAATCTGTTCATCGGTGACTGGTCTGAGTGTTTTTGCCTGAGCGTTCCTGGACTTTGCGTCCAAAATACGTATGGGGGTAACGCTGGCGAATCTCGTTATACAGTTTTTCGGCTGTGGTTTCATCGCCCTGCTTGGCGGCCAATGTCGCAACTTGAACGATCGCCGCCGCGGAAACCTCGTGAAACCGGTCTCCCCAAACGGCCGGAATCGACAACATCCGCACCGCCGCGGCGTCGAATGCATCGCCACAATCTTTGAGGCCCCTAAGCGCCAACCAATAACGAGCTACGACGCGGGCTTCATCCGGCCAAGTCGCGGTTTCATCCCACATATGATCGATCGTGATCGGATCGACCGGTTCTGGCGCTTGAGCGACGTGCTCGATTTCGAACGCGCGCGACCATTCATGCGATCGCCGCTGCAATTCTGTCATCAACTTAGAAGCCAACGGATCGTCGCTCGAATCATCGACCAGTGCCGCCGCGTACACTAACAGCGACAACGGCTGGTCACCCAGGGGTAGCGATTTCAACACGGAAGCGAGTTGCGTCGAACGGCTCTCTGGCGAACTCGTCCCCAGACAAATCGGCAATAATCGAGGGTGGAGTTGTTCGCCGGGACGTTCGGGCACGCCGATCGACTTGGGGAATCGCGCCCGCCAGTCGGGGTGACCGTTGAGCCGTTGCAAAACTTGTACGTACGACATCAGCGCAGCATCGACGTCCGATCGCTCTAGCTGGTCTGCCATCAGCGCGCCGCACATCACCGCACTTGTCTCACTGTTTCTATCGCCAAGGCGCGGTAACAGCCGCCGACTTTCCTCAGCGGCGCCTTCCGCATCGTCGATTTCCAGCCGCCATCGAATGAGAGCCGCCGATCGCCCAATCGTTTCCAAGTAGCCTTCGATTTGGTCCTTTGCCATCGAAACCGAGTGAACTCGAAGGACAAAATCCCAGGCAACGACCGGCTGGTCAGCAATATGCACGCCATCTTCGTCGATGCTCTCGATTTCACCTCGAACGACTTGCAAGTCGCGCAACACCACCCATTCGGCCGATTCCGGTTCCTGGATCGCTCCGATCGGCGATACCCCCCAACGCCCGCAAACCAGCGTCAACAGAATCGAAGCAAAGATTCGCAGTCGCATGGTTCAAACGGCTTCGTCTATCGGAAATTGCAACAATGGAGCCACCGCTTGAGCATCGACGGTATCGGCAAAGCGAAAACCGTGCGAGGTGAGCGAAAAGTCATACATCAAATGATGGACCACCAGTCCGGCCGCGCATAGCCGGCGAAACCCTTCGAAATAGGCCATCGTCTCACGAGGATCGTCCCGATTGCGAAACACTAATCGATGGTCCTCGGCGACAAGCACGCAAATCGATAAGAACCGGTCAACCGGATCAAACGCATTTTTGTTCGCCCGGATTTCGAACACGCCCCGCTCGCGGGCAGCATACGCCAACGCATGCGACTCCAGCGGTAGTTGCTGCCAGTCGACTTGCGGCGGATCGATCGCCGTCAAAGCCGCGCTGCACAATCGGGCCAGTCCCAAAATCGTCGGGATTCCCTGCTGCAAATTCTCCAGGGTCAATGTCTGGTTGGGATCACCCGTAAAAAAAGGTTGCAACATGGCAGCTCCACAAGTTCGGTTGCATGTAATGTTCGATGGAATTCAAGTGCTAGGTCGCGCCTGAAACTCCGGTAAGCGTTCACGGGTTGCCAATGCGTTGCCCACGTTTTTAGGGGTCAGGCCCATCTGCCTTGGGCGGACTGAGCCAGACCCCGGCTCGTGAACTGTTACGAAACTCCGCAGGACGGCGAGAATCGATGCACTGTCATCTCTCCCACGATAGTTGTCCTTTGCAGTTGATTCTTAATGGTCAAAGGTCGACCACCTGCCCGTCAGTCGGGACAATCACGTTTTCGAACGATCCGTCGAGAGCCGTCAAATCGAGAGGCTCGTCGTCCAATGGATTGAGATGTACCAAGGCCAATTGTTTCGCCTGGACTTTCTGCGCCACTTCGACCACCGCGCAGACAACTGTGGCCCGTGAGTTTGGCCCGATCTTCACAGCCATCGCGAAAATAGCATTCGTGAATCAACAAGTCGACTCCGCGAATGGACTCCAAATAGTCGGCATCCAATGCGGCCGTTGTGTCGGTAACGTACGCCATGGAACGGTTCTCAAAATCAACCCGATATCCAACCGTTCCTCCAGGATGCTTCAGACGAAAATGGCGGACGATGACACCGGGTCGCAACGAAATGTCCTGCCCGCTCGTCAAATCGCAAAAGGTCATCGGCGGCAACGCTGGAAAAAGTAGTGGCGAAAAAAGATGCTGTCGAACCGCTTGAAGTTTATCGGGTTCGCCGAAGACTTGGGTTCGCCGGACCGTCTTTTGATAAAGAATGTCGAATAGAAACGTCAAGCCGATCGAGTGATCCAAATGAGCGTGCGTCAAGAAAATCGCGAGTTCTTCGGTTGCAATCAGCTTGCGGGCGCGAAAGATTCCCGTCCCGGCGTCCAAAATCACTCCGATTTCGGGCAGCATGATGCACGCCGTGTGCCGATGTTCATTTGGATGGTAGCCGGTGGTGCCGAGAAAGTGGACTCTCATCGATCGGGCTTAGGCTGACCGGGGAGGCCGTCCAATTACCGCGGGGTGGAATTGGACTGCAAGTTTCCGCGTCGGAACGCTTCCGCCATGGCTTTGGGGACGTCGGCCTCGGCCAACACGAGTTGCGAACGATTGAGGGCGACGTTGGCCCGCATCTCTTGTTCTTGAGCAATCGCCTCGGCCCGGCGGCGTTCGGCATTGGCCCGTGCGACTCGAGTATCCGCTTCGGCTTGATCGGCTAACAGTCGAGCACCGATATTCTCTCCCACATCGATGTCAGCGATATCGATCGAGACGATTTCAAAAGCCGTATGGGCGTCCAATCCTCGCTGCAACACGGCCTTGGAGATTCGGTCGGGGTTTTCAAGTACGTCTTGATGGTGTTCCGACGAACCGATCGACGAGATGATACTCTCACCGACCCGGGCGATCACCGTTTCCTCGGTCGCTCCACCGATCAATTGTTCCAAATTGGTCCGAACCGTCACGCGGGCACTGATTTTCAACTCGACGCCGTCTTTGGCGATGGCGCTCAGGAAACTCTTGCCGCTACGGGGGTCGGGGCAATCGATCACCTTGGGATACACGCTTGTCTTGACCGCGTCCAACACGTCACGACCAGCCAGATCAATCGCGGCGGCTCGGTCAAAATCGAGATCGATCCCGGCGCGTTGCGCGGCGATAATCGCGTTGATCACCTTCATCACGTCGCCACCAGCCAAGTAGTGCGCTTCGAGCCGCTGCGTGCTTATTCCATTCCGGCGGTTGATATTCAAGCCGGCTTGTGCGGCCATAATCTTGGCGGTTACGATCACCGTCGGCCGCACTTGGCGAAACCCCATCCCGACCAGGCTCAATAGCGAAACGTCCGCGCTGGACATGTAGCCTTGAAACCATAATTTGCCATAGGTCACGACGGCGGCGAAAATGACCAAAAACAATACGAACGCAAACAATGCGCCGAAGATAACCACAATGTACCACCATTGAAGTGGATCAGGCATTAGGCGTCTCCTGCAATCTCGAACTGGGATTGTGCTCCATCGTCATCATAGCTTAGCGGAGCAGATTCAAAAAGCCAACGGATGACTTAGTAGTGGGCCAATTCGGTGTCGGACCGCCATCCCTGCCCGTCATGGGTCGGGTAAGGAAGCCCGACCTACAACATACCTCGCCACTACCGATGACTCAATTCGTCCCTACGACTTGGGGCACAACATTCCGTGCAACCGTCGATTCGATCCAACCTCCCCCAAGTACCCGCTGGCGGTCATACAACACAACAGCCTGACCCGGTGCGACGCCAAATTGCGGTTCGTCAAATTTCACTCGCAGCTGACCATCGTCCAAGATCAAAGCGGTCGCCGGCCGGTCGGGGCTGTTGTAGCGAATCTTGGCCGAACACCTGAAACAACTGCCCGGTGGCTCGATCAACCAGTTTGTTTGTCCGGCGGTCAACTCCCATCGGGCAAGATCCTCTTTCTTGCCGAGAGTGACGCGCCGCAGTGCTCGGTCGATGCGGACGACAAAATGCGGTTCACCCAACGCAACCCCCAAACCCTTGCGCTGGCCGATCGTAAAACGCTCGATGCCGTCGTGACGGCCAACCACCCGACCATCGGCCGTCACAATTTCCCCGGACGTGTCCGCCTCACCGCGACGACGACGGACAAACTCTCCGTGATCACCTTTGTTGACAAAACAGATTTCCTGGCTGTCCTTCTTGCCCGCGACGACCAATCCCAGCCGTCGAGCGATCCGGCGAATCTCGGGCTTCTCGTACCGACCAACTGGCAGCAGCATCCGCGGCAGAAAATCACGCCGAATTCCGAACAAGACATACGACTGGTCCTTGTGCACATCGAGACCCTTCAGCAGCGCCGGTGCGCCCAGTCGAGTTGGCTGAAGCCGGGCGTAATGGCCCGTTGCCACAAACTCCGCATCGACGCCGTCGGCATAATCAAACAGCCGGCCAAACTTGATCCAGTTGTTGCACTGGATACAGGGATTGGGCGTTCGGCCAGAAGCGTACTCGTCGACAAAGTAGTCGACGATTCGGCGAAATTCGGCTTGCAAGTTGACCGCGTAAAACGGAATCCCAAACCGCTCTGCGACCGATCTGGCGTCATGGGCGTCGGACGCACTGCAACATCCTTGCTTATGCTGCTGGCTACCTTGAACGACCGGTAACAAGGGCGAATTCTCGCGGCGGCCGTCGATGGCGCACGCTTCGACCGCGGCCTCGCCGTGCCGCATGAACACGCCAATCACTTCGTGGCCTTGTTCCAACAGCAAGTACGCCGCGACACTGGAATCAACGCCGCCGGACATTGCTAATACGATTCGCGCCATGCCGCTGGTCCCCTGGATCGTTGATCGAGAAATCGCCGCCCACCGTCGCTTCTCTTTGCCCTCGCCGCATTTGCCATCATATCCATTGACATCGGATTTTGAAGTCCAAACCCGACAGTGCGGTTGGTCGCCAGGATGTGGTAGGGTGGGGCGATCCAGCTTGGGTGAACCTAGCAGCCCGTAGAAAAAGTAGCGGATTTGGCAACCAAGTTTGTGGGCCGGCATTGGCCGGTCCGCCATCTTCGGCTTTTCGTCGTCGGCGATTCATGGGATTATGGAACATCGAGGCAATCGCATGTTCCTGGTCATCAGCACGAGTTTGAATTCCCACAGCCGCAGCCGAGTCATGGCTCGGGCGGCGGTGCAGGAGTTGCAAAACCGGCAGCTCCCGGTCGAGTTGATCGATCTGCAACATTTTGCGCTGCCGGTGTGCGACGCCGGTGCGTGTTACGATGACGTCAACGTGAGAATGCTTTCGGGAAAGATTACGGTCGCCCGAGGCGTCTTGTTGGCCAGCCCGGTTTACAACTACGGCTTGTCGGCCTCGGCGAAGAACCTGGTAGAACTGACCGGCAAGGCGTGGACGGAAAAGGTCGTTGGTTTCCTGGTTTCGGCCGGTGGGCGCGGCAGCCTGATGTCGGTGATGGGATTAGCGAACAGTCTCATGCTAGACTTTCGCCGCGCTGATCGTTCCGCGTTTTGTTTACGCCACGGAGGAGATGATTGACGGCGACGACCTGTCCGACCCCCATCTTCAAGATCGAATTGCACGCCTGGTGAAGGACTTCGTCCGAATCACCCAAGCCGTCAGCGCCAACGCCTCCGGCGGTTGATCAACCACCGACCGGTGGTGGGGTCGTTTGCTGTAGGTCGGGCTTGCTTGTCCGACCACTGACGGCCAAGGATGGCCGTCCTACCTCGAGTTGACCCACTACTCAACGATCGGCTCTGCGCATCATTATTGGCGACGGCGGGATGCCCAGATGTGATTACAGTCCGGCTCCTTTCATGTCAAACATCAAATGATACATGCCAATAAATCGCCCGTCTTTGTCTTTGTCAAACTGTGATTTCGTCCATGACAACGATTGACGTGCCTACAGTTTGGCGAAGGCGTCGAGGGCACGACGGATGTGATCGTCGCTGAGCGCGGCGGAGACTTGGACGCGGAGCCGAGCCTGGCCTTTGGGGACGACCGGGAAGCCAAAGCCGATGACCATCACGCCCAACTCGAACAGGCGCGCGGATTTTTTGATCGCTTCCGCCTCGTCACCGATCATGATCGGAATGATCGCCGTCGGCGACGGATGGCATTGGAAACCGAGATGCTTCAAGCCCTCGCGAATCGTTTTGACGTTGGCGTGCAAGCGGGCGACGATCGAGGGGTCTTGCTCGACGACCTCAATCGCCCGGCAAGCGCTGTAGGCGACGGTGGCCGGCAGCGCATTGGAGAATAGGCTGGGCCGAGCTCGTTGTTCGAGCACCTGGATCGCGGCTTTCGAAGCGGCGATATACCCTCCCGCCGCACCGCCCAACGATTTGCCAAGCGTGCCGGTGAGCACATCGATCTCGCCAAACAAGTCGAAATGCTCCGGCGTTCCGCGACCGCCAGAACCCAAAACGCCAACGCCGTGCGAGTCGTCGACGACCAACATCGCGTCGTATTGACGACAAAGATCAACCAGTTGCGGCAGCAGCGCCACATCCCCCTCCATGCTGAACACGCCGTCGGTGACGACCCAACGGACAGGATGGCGCTGAGTCTCCTTGAGCATCGTTTCAAGCTGTTCGAGGCTGCTGTGCGAATAGACTTTCTTCGTGACCGACTTGGCCATCAGCCGCAAGCCATCGATGATGCTGGCGTGGTTGAGTTCGTCGGACATCACCGCGTCCTCGGGACCGACGAGCGTCGGAAAGAGGGCCTCGTTGGCGCACCAGCAACTGACGTAGGAGAGCGACGCTTCGGTGCCAACGAACTGGGCAATCTTGGCCTCGAGCCGCCGATGACAAGTGAGCGTGCCGCAGATGAAGCGGACCGAAGCCGTTCCGGCGCCGTAGTCGCGAATGCCTTGCAACCCAGCTTCGATGACCTCCGGGTGATCGGCGAGTCCCAGGTAATTGTTGGCGCACAGAACCAACACTTCGCCTTTCCCCTCGATCTGGACGATCGGGCGCATTGCCGAGGTGATGTTGTAGAACGGCTTGAGCTGACCGCTATGGGAGAGCGAGCCGATCAAGTCGCGGCAGCGGTGATCGAATTCGGGGTTTGGCATTCGGCGGTGTTGGGTTGAGGAATCTTCAAGACGACTTTGATCGCTTCGCCGGTCCGCATCATTTCAATTCCGTGCTCAAATTTCTCCAGCGGAAGAACATGGGTGATGATCGGATCGAGGTTGAGTCGCCCGGACAGC
Source organism: uncultured Planctomycetaceae bacterium (assembly GCA_963803365.1). Taxonomy (GTDB): domain Bacteria; phylum Planctomycetota; class Planctomycetia; order Pirellulales; family Pirellulaceae; genus JANMEB01. The sequence goes on along the minus strand of CAWDMH010000008.1, from coordinate 279,355 downwards.
AGCAAGCTTTCCATCTGATACCACGTTTCAAAGATTCGACGGCCATTGATTCCGTAAATCGTTGCGCCTTTGAAGATCACGTGTCGCGGCAGATCCAGGCTGACTTCATTGGGGGGGATACCCAACATGGCGACATGGCCGCCGCTACGCAGTGCATCGAATCCGCTGCGTATGGCGCTGGCGTTGCCGCTCATCTCCAGCAGCACATGCGGACCGTAACCTCCGGTGAGTTCGCGCACTTGGGGCACCCAATCGTCGGTCGCCACGAAAGCCTCATCGGCGCCGAGATTCTTGGCCAACGCCAACCGGGATCGATCGAGGTCCGTGACGTAAACGCGGCTCGCGCCGGCGGCTTTAGCCACCCCCACGGCCATCAGCCCGATAATGCCCACACCGGTGATCAGGACGGTCTTGCCGCTGACGCCGGCGGTCATCACCGTGTGCACGGCGTTGCCCAGCGGGTCGAAAATGGCGGCGACCTCGTCGCGGATTTGTGGATGCACTGGCCACAGATTCTCTTCCGGGACGGCGACGAACTGGGCGAAGCCGCCGTCGCAGTCGATGCCGAGGATTCGCAGGTTGCTGCAGATGTGGGCGTTGCCCGTGCGGCACGGTTCGCAGCAGTTGCAGCCGACGTGCCCTTCGACGCTGACTCGCTGGCCCATCTCGGCCCGTTCCACCGACTTGCCGATGGCGACGATCCGACCGACGAATTCGTGACCGGTGGTAATCCCGAGGCGAATCCGGTTTTGGCTCCAGCGGTCCCATTCGTAAATGTGTCGATCGGTCCCGCAGATGCCGGCGTGGGTGACGTTCACCAGGACTTCTCGGGCGCCGATCGAAGGGACGGGCACGTCGGTTCGCAAATCGAGGCCCGGCGCGGCCTTCAATTTTTGAATCGCTGTCATCGTTTTTGGTAATGGAACAGGAGCCATGAAAGTTCCGCAAAGAGACCGATGTGGACCGGCAGCTTGATTGCCGCGGGTGCGGCGCCATTATCGAAAAACAGGTTGGCGTCCGCAATCGGGTGATGCGTTCTGCCGAAATGTTCAGCGGTGCGGCGCCGTTATTGGTGTTCCTGGCTTGTCGAGCGCAAATCGGAAACCATTTCGTCCAACACCGGATCGCCGCCGACGGAGTCTCGTAGCCGTTGGAGGGCGAGGATGGCTTGGTCGATTTCGCCCCGCAATAGGTGGAAGTCGATCGCGACAAGATCGGTGGACGGGTCGTTGGGAAACCGTCGAGAAAAATCTTCCAATGCTTTGAGGTATTCATCTTCGTCGACGTTGGCTGCCAACGCGACGCGCATCACCTGAATGAACTTCTCCTTTTTAATGCTTTCGGGCAGCGAATGATAGATCGTCAGGGCCGTCTTGGGAGCGCTTTGTTGAAGCTCTTTCATCTGTTTGATCTTGTTGAGATTGGCAATCAGTTCGCCTTGATCGCCTTTGACGCGACCCAGGAAATCTTTGTCGATTTGAGCGGCCGCCATCATATACACTCGCCGCATCACGCTGGCAAAGGAGTCGCCAACCGAGAAGATGTAGATGTCGCCAATCAAGACCTTGCCACCCTTGGTCCGATGAAAATAAAGCTCGTGATAGTTGACGCCAACGGCTTCTCCATAGAGTCTCAGCAAGACGCGAGGTTGGCCGTCGACGATCCGAGCGCGGAGAATCTCGTACGTCGCGCCCTGGTTTAATGCGGCCCGAATCTCGGCGATCGCCTCGCTTAACACGGTTCCGTTTTTTCGCGATTCATTCTCGAATCCCCGTCGAAATCCTGAGGGCACGTCGAGCCCTTCCGCGACGCGTTGAATGAATTCCTCGTTGTCAAAACTCTGGTCGACCTTTCCATTTTGAGAGTTGATGACGCCGTCGACGAACACCCTGGCCACCTTCAAACACTCGTTTTGATCCTCGGCGTTGAGTGCCGTGACCCGCGATGATACGACCGCGGGATCGAACTTCCGACCACGAGGGCCCGTTGAATTCCCGGTGAAACTCAGAACGATGACAATGATGAGCGTGGCGGATAGGAGCACTCCGCCAGCAATGATGAAGCCCATCCATAACGGCTTGGGGAGTCCCGTCGTTCGCGTCGGCATCGAGCCGGCCGGGGCGACACCGGTCTGCGCGGTGCGGCGCTGCTCGCCCAACTCAATGGAGCCGCCGTCGGCTCTTGGGGAGTGGACTCGAATAAACTATCCAACACGCGAAGTTCGTCGCTCGACGACGGATCAGTTTCGCTGTCGATTTCCAGCGGAATCAATTGAACGGCGCCGCAGTTCGAGCAACGAAATTTCTTGCCGGCATACGAATTCGATAATTCACGAGAATTGCCACATCGACAGCGAAACGAAACGGACATGTCAACACACCGATATATTCAACGGACTCGCTGAAATACAACTCGGCCATTATACAATGCAGATCGCTTGTTCTTGCCCCGATCCAAGCCAAAAGCGCAAGTGAAATCAAGCCGATTGCGGGCGCCTTATCGAGAGACTTCGTCGGCTCGGGCTTGCTTCGGCAGCGTGATCGTGATCGATTCCAGAAAACGGCGGTCGGCATCGCCTAACTCGTCGGCGACTTCTGCATCGCAGGTTGCGATCGCCGACACACGCAAGCCGTCAGCTTGTGCCAAGTGATAATACCGCCAGACGACATTCACGTCAGAGTCCGTGCCGTTGACCGTGACGCACATCATGCTCAGTCCCCGATCGGTCTTCCATGCTTTGGCATCCACCACGGTCCCTGTTTCGGCGGTCTTGTCGTGAACCTCTTTTTTAAATGCTTCCAAAGTAAATGAATCCACGCTCGGCAAGCGAGGACGCGGCTCAAGATTGATCTGAGCCAGCAATAATCCATGATCGATGAAGCGAAAGATGGAATAGTCCGCTTCGCTGCGGATCATCCGCCAACGGCGATCGTAGCGCAGCGAAATCTGATTGTCCGCCGTCGAAAAGGTCAGATAGTCAGTCCAACGCTTCTTGTCGAGCCCTTGGTTGGCGATGTCGGACAATGTCCACGAAACGGATCGGTCCACGTTGAGATTCAATTTGGTAATGGCATGGAAGCCAGGGGCCGAACCGCTGACCGATCGGGTTTCGTCAATCGTCAGGTCGAGAGACTGGGTGAACCCGCCGGCCAAATTGAATTTGCAGGTCGCGTCGATCTGCATTTCGGTGTCGGCGTCGTCGACGTCGGCGGTGATGCTTCCCGTAATTCGGATCGTGGCCACCCCGCTGTCGACGGCCGCTAACCGACAAGTCGCGTTGTTCTCGCGAATCCGATCGACCGCTAGCGCATCCGCAAACAACTCGTCCGACGGAGTCCAGTTGCCACCCAGCGCAATTTGGTTAACAGCCAATGCTTGGTCCCAGACGATGGTATTCGCCGGAATGTTTACTAGCTCAAGTTCTTTTTGCCCTAGACCGGAGGTCGACGTCAGGAAACGAACTCGCTTGCCAGATTTGTTGTCATTGCGTCGATCCGCAATCAGCCATCGATTGTCATCCGACAGCCGCGAGATCATCTGCCCTTTTCCGAGGTCAATCTTGGCTTCGGCAGTTTTGTAATGTCGCAGCGCCCGTGTGGACTTGCTGCTCCGCAAATTGCGCTCGATGTAACTAAAGCGACCATCCACCTCCATGGGCAATTCACCCTCGTCGTCTTGGTCTCCCGCGGCTACTACCAACTTGCCTCGAATCTCGAGTTGGATGTCGACGGACTGCGCATCGGGGCGTTTTGCCTCAATCGCGAACTCGTCGGCGACGATTTGACTCATCCATAAAATGGCAAGAACCGCGGAAAAAGGCAGCAGTTTCATTGTGAATTCTTTTTGGAAATAGCGGTTTTGTTGAAAAGTCCCATTGGAATTCGTCTCAAATTGAGACTAAAATGGGACAAAACGGAGGCTTGCCTTATTTATCGGAAATGCATACACGCAGTATTGTCTGTAATTGAATGGAAAAGTCGCGCGTTTGCCTGCTCGCTGGGAAATCCAGCTGGTTTGGCAGATTCGGCATGATCTTTGCAACTCAAAGAATGTCCTGAGCAAGGAAGCAGCCTTTTTGGCAACGAAGTTACTCCCATTGAGAACTTGTTGTTGCGAATCGCTGTGGCGAATAACAACACCGGCAACTTGGCGTGGCAGACCAGGTGATTACTCAGAACACCCGGAACAGGCAACCAGGTGTAAAGCACAACCCGGCTACCCTAGTGACCGAACTCAACGTCGAGGCCGATGTCAGTTCGTTGCTGGCGTCACAAAGGTTGGGCATGGCGGTTGATCGACTTTGCTCGAAAAACCGCTGGTGTAAGGAAATCGCGAAACTTTTCCTGCGAAAGTGGGTCTTAAAGACGGAAACTAAATCGCGGTTCGGTCCGTATTGAATGAACCGAATCGGGTGGAACAGAGTTGAGGCGGCTGGGTCGCGGGGGCGACTTGGCGAGTACCGCAAGCCAGGATCGGTTGCGGTCAGAAGGGGTGAATTCGATGCATACCGAATACCGAATTGACGCAATGCGCGAACTGCGAGATCAACTCGTACGGTTCGCGCTGCGCGAGAAGAAGCTGGAGCAGATTGACCGAACAGAGAAGCTGTTGCGCGAGATCGATTCGGCGCGCACCTACAACTACGAATACCTTTGTTTTCGGGTGACGACTTACCGGCCGCAGAATGCACCGGTGATTTCGATATCTGCCGAGCAGGCTCGACATGACTTGCACTGCTTGATCGAAGACCTCTCGGAGTCGGCAGACCTGCGCAGCAGCGACGTCGGTCAACCGGTCCATACCGTCGAGGACTTGAGCAAGATGTTCAATGTCTCCACGAAAACGATTGCTCGCTGGCGACAACAAGGGCTGGTCAGTCGCCGTTTGATTTTTGATGGCGGCCGCAAGCGAGTCGGGTTCCTGCAAAACAGCGTCGACCAATTCGTCAAGGACAACCGCGAGAAGATTTTGCGCGGCGAACGGTTCAGCCAACTTTCGGATCAGGACCGCGAAGAAATCATCTCCCGGGCGCGCCGACTGGTGCAGGCGGGTGGCTGTCCGGCGGAAGTCACGCGTCGCATCGCCGATCACATGATGCGCAGCATAGAGACCATCCGCTATACGATCAAGCAGTTCGACGAACGGAATCCGCAGATGGCGGTTTTCCCGGATCAATCCGGCCCGCTGAACTTGGAGATGAAGGAGCGGATCTATGCGGACTTTCTGGCCGGCCGATTGGCGGAGTCGATCTCGCGGCGTTATTGCCGGACCAAGAGTTCGATCTACCGCGTCGTCAATGAAATGCGCGCCCGGGCGATCATGGAGTTGCCGATGGACTTCATCGACAGCCCCGAGTTTCATCGTCGCGGCGCCGAAAAGCGAATCCTGGAAGGGACGATGCCCGTCAACGAACAGCGAGCGCGCAAGATCCGCCCTCCCAGCGGGTTGCCTCGGTATCTGGCCTCGTTGTACGAAGTCGCTTTGCTGACTCGCGAACAGGAATACTATTTGTTCCGCAAGATGAACTATCTGAAGTTCAAAGCGTCCCGGCTGCGCGAACAGCTCGACTTGAATCGCCCTCGCTCCACCGAGATGGAGGCAATCGAGCAGCTGCAGGAAGAGGCCGTCAAGACCAAAAACGAAGTCGTCCAAGCCAATTTGCGGTTGGTGGTCTCGATTGCCAAGCGGCACGTGACCAACAACGAGGACTTCTTCCAACTGATCAGCGACGGCAACATGTCGTTGATTCGCGCCGTCGAAAAATTCGACTACACGCGCGGCAACAAGTTTAGCACCTACGCGAGTTGGGCGATCATGAAAAACTACGCCCGCTCGATCCCCGATGAATTCAAGCAACGCGAGCGGTTCCGACCGACGGCCGAAGAAATGTTCTTGTCCACCGCCGATCAACGAGCCGACCGCTACAGCTTGGAAAGCGCCCAGAAACAGCGGCAGCAACAGATCACCCGCATCCTGCAAAGCCTCGACGAGCGCGAGCAGAAGATCATCATCAGCCGCTTTGGCTTGAACTACGAGGCCGAGCCGCTGACGCTCAAGGAAGTCGGCTCGGAACTGGGCGTCACCAAGGAACGGATTCGTCAAATCGAGGCCCGCGCGTTGAGCAAATTAAGGTTGGCGGCTAAGGACGAGAATCTCGAGTTGCTCGAAGAATAGCCCCGCATCCGCCAAAGACGTCCGCGCCGTCGCGAATCAGGGCTCGCAGCGCTCGACACGGTTGACTGACCGTTACCGTGCGCCATGAAATCGCCGGTTGCACGGTGAGTCCGAGTCTCAAATCTTCCCGCGTTCGATCCAAAAAAAAGTGGCCAGCGATTCTAGCAAATCGCTGGCCACTTTTGGACGAGGTGGTCCGCCGAACCTGACCTGCCCGCGGTTCGGCCGTTGGGCGCCGTGACCGGCCGGCGTCGGTCGCCTACTTGTTCCCGAACGATTCCCAATAGTTGTTCGTGGTCGACTGCAGTTGATAATTCGTCGGATAGGATTGTCGAGGGGTCGTGGTGCGCTGCGTCACGTTGTTGGAGTTCGTGTTGTTGTAGCCGTTGGTGGTGTTATTGATGCCGCGATTGGTGTTGTTGTAACCGTTGGAATTGTTGTAACGGTTGCTGTTGTTGTTGCCGTTAATCGTGGTGTTGATGTCGCGATTCGTGGTGTTGAAACCGTTGGTGGTGGTATCGATCCCGTTGTTGTTGCGGAGCTCGTTCGTCGGCCGAGTTGAGGGATCGGCGGGAGTCGGCTCCATGCGAATCGGGTTATTGGTGGGAATCGGCTGCGGTTGCCAGCCATTGGTCGTGGAATTCCAGCCATTGGTCGTCGATTGCGAATAGGGAACGTTCGTCTCCGTGCCGTCCGTCGTCGTCGACCAATGAGCGTTGTTCGACGAGTACGGTGTGTAATACGACGAATCGTAGCTCGGATTCCACTGATTGTAACCGTTAAACATTCTCAGATTGCGCAGCGGCATGAACCGGTTGGCGCGGCGGAACCGAATGTCCGCATTCACCGCCACTGCGGAGCATAGCATAAGTAGCACAGCCAAAAAAACTCGCATTGGATCACCTTGGGGGTAAGACGTTGGGGGTACTCACAACAGCAGTGATCATCGTCCACGCGTCGCGCTGTCCTCCGCCAAAGGACCGGGATGCGATGTTTTTTGGCTCGAGGCGGAATTGCTGCAACGGCTAAATCGGATAGTCGGCTTGAGCACAAAAATTCGCTCGTGCATTCCCTACCGGGGGCTCGCGGCGTGGACCGTGACGCGCCGATGCGCCGCCGCGACGCCGCAAAGTCATCGTCGCTTCTGCCCTTGTCGCAATCGGTCGACTTGCCTATGGTATGCGGCCCGAACGAGCCGGCCGACCGCTCGTACTGCGCGTGCTTTGATTGGATGAGTGACCAAGCGATGAAATTCCGTGTCTCGTTGAGATTTCTGGCGACCACTGTAACGGCGGGAGCGTGGCTGCTGACGGCATCTGCGTTTGCCCAAGAGACGGCAACCGAACCACCGTGGTTGAGCATCGAGCCGTCGAGCATTGGCCGTCCGTTTTTGGATTCCTCGCCGCGCCCCTTGTCGGTCATCCGTCCGCTTGTCCCGTCGGTCGAACTCGATGATCCATCACAACGGCTGGCGCTCGATTTTCACATGTTGGGCAACGCGATCCGACCGGACCCGGCGGTTGCCCGAGGGGCGTATGTCTTGGACGATGGCAAACCTCAATCCGGCGCCGCCGGTACGGCTCCGGAGACGATTCGCGACGTCGACGACGGTCAACCGTTGCAGCTCACCAGCCCCGCCCCGAAGATCATCCAATCGCTCGCGGATAACGTCACTCAAGTCGAACAGCGTTTGGGCCAGAACGGTCAGACGATCGATCCGGAATTGGCTTCCAAGATGGCCGCCATCCGAGAGAAGCTTGGGCTCTGTCAGAAAAACTGGGACGCGGCGAATAGCTTGGACGCCGAAATCAAGACCGCACCTGCGCAGGCTCAAACCCTCAAGCAGACGTTGTCCACCGCCCCGGCCGAAGACCCCGAAGATGAGAAATGTTTTGCGACAGTTGCCGAAGCCCAATCGGCTTTGGATGCGGCCAAGCAATTACTCGACAAGCGTCAACAAGAATTCGATCAAAAACAGAACTCGCTCAAGCAGCGTCCGGCCAAGAAAACCGACACCGACGCGGAAATCGGGCGGTTGCGGCAAAAGGTCTCCGAGAAACCGCCCACCGTGATCAATCCGGATGCCAGCGACGCCGACTTGTTGGCGCAACTTGCCGACCGCGCCGAACATCTGCGCAATCGTACGCTGTTGTTGCGAGACGAGGTCAGCCAGTTAAACAACGATGCGACTCTGGAGGTCGCCACGTTGGAGCGCGACTTGTTGCAGCGACAACTTAACGAGCAGCAAAAGCGCGTTGAAATTCTCAATGTGCAGGTGACCAACCTGCGGCACGATCAAGCGCAACAGCAGGCGGAAAAAGCGCAGCGCGACATCCAACAAGCCCCGGCGGCGATCCGTTCCTTGGCCGAAAAGAATGCACGGCTCGCCCAACAACGCGAGGATCTGCTGCAAAAAATCGAAATCGCCGACGGAGACTTGAAGGAATTGGAGCAACAGCGACAGGTGGTGGAAAAGAACCACAAAAACCTGGTTGAAAAGGTAAAAGTCGCCGGCATGAACCGCACGGTGGGCATTCTGATGCGAAAACAAGTCCAAGAACTGCCCGATGTTTGGAGCGTTCGCGGAAAAATCAAACAAAACGAACGAGAGATACCGACGCGCCAACTCGAGCAGATGGACTTCGATGATCTGCGCGATAAATTTTCCGACGTGCACGGTATCGTCCAGGAGAAACTGAACCAAATCACCGCCGAACAGGGAGTTGCGATCACGCCGTCGTTGGAAGCGAAGGTCAAAGAATTGGTCACGATGTCCTACGATTTGACGGGCGATCTGGCGAAGGATTTTGGCCGATACGTCGAACTGCTATCCGACATCAACGTCAAATCGCAAAGTCTGATCGAATCGACGAACGCTTTTCGCTACTTTGTCGACAAGAATATTCTGTGGATCCGCAGCACCGATCCGCTCAACGGTCAGGACGTCCGCAACACGTTAGCCGCGTTTGCGGCGGTCGGCAATCAGCTGGAGCCGCTGGTCGGCGCGTTTGACGTCGGCAAGTCGTTAGCGAGTCTGCCGACGTATCTCACGGTCGCGGCAATTTTGCTGGTGATCGGCTGGCTGGCACACCGTTGGCTGCGTCGCAGCCTGTTGAGCACGGCCGAATCAGCGGCCCGGTCATCCTCCCGTCGATTGGCGGTCGTCGTCAAGCTGTCCGCCCTGACCTTGGTGCTGGCGTGCTTTTGGCCTGCCACGCTGTGGACCATCGGTCAATACTTGAACAACATCACGGACAGCGGATTGATCGCAGCGCCGATGGCGGCGGCGCTGCTGGCGATCGTGCCTTTCGTGTCCGCGGCTTGCGTCGTCCGCCAACTAACGCTGCGCAACGGATTTGCCGACGTCTATTTTGCCTGGCCCAAATCGGCGATCGCCGCCTTGAATCGCGCCGTCAAATGGTACATGTGGACCGTTTTGCCGCTGCGCTGCACCGGCGTCTTTTTCGATCAGTTCCACGACGGCGCCTGGGCGGCCTCGGCGGGGCGATCGATGTTCATCGTCAGCCAAATCATGTTGTTCGTCTGCCTCAGTTTCGGCATCCGACAGGTCAGCAAAGCGGTATTGGGCGGTGCTACCAGCTCGAATGCGAGCATCTGGAAGCGGACGCGCCGTGTGTGGACGACTGTCCTGGTAATCTTTCCGATTGGATTGGCGGGAATGTCGTTGGTTGGCTACCACTACTCAGCCAATGTGTTGTCCTACCGTTTTGGCTGGACGATGTGGATCATCCTGGCGGCTGTGAGCTTCGTCAGCTTGAGCCAACAGATCATTTTGATCGTGCTGCACAAGATTAGCTTGCGGCGGTTTTGGCTCAGTCATTCCGTCGACGACGAGCAGGCCGAAGGGGAGCCGGACGAATTCGATCCGGACAAAGTGAACTACCAAATCGGCCGATTGCTGCGCGGCTTTACCCTCGCCGGCGTTGCCGTCGCCACATTCTTTCTGTGGGCTCAAGTCCTTCCGGCCATTCAAATCCTGGACAGAGTCGAATTGTGGACACATAGCGTCGAAGTCGCTGAAACGCAGACCCTGAGCGATGGCACGCAAAAGACTCAAATGGACACTCAGGTCGACACGATCACGTTGGCCGATCTGGCGTGGTGTTCGGTACTGCTCGTGCTGACCGCCTTGCTTAGCCGAAATCTGCCGGGACTGTTGGAAGTGACGTTGCTGGACCGGTTGCCGCTGGATCGCGGTGGGAAATATGCCATCAGCGTCGTCTGTCGCTATCTCGTGGCGATCGTCGGGATCATCTTTGCCTGCCGCACTCTCGGGTTTGCATGGTCGAGCGTTCAATGGCTGGTGGCGGCGATGTCGGTCGGCCTGGGATTCGGGTTACAGGAGATTTTCGGGAACTTCGTTTCGGGCATCATCATTCTGCTGGAGCGACCCATCCGAATCGGCGACCTGGTGACCGTCAACGGAACGACCGGCTGCGTCACACGGATTCAGTTGCGGGCGACGACCATTTTGGATTTTGATCGTCGCGAGATGATTGTACCCAACAAAAGGTTTATCACTGACGACGTCGTCAACTGGACGCTGACCGATCCGATCATGCGGATGGTCGTGCCGGTGGGGATTGCTTATGGTTCGGATACCGAGTTGGCCTGCCACACGTTGATGGAAGTTGCACGGCGCCATCGCAACATTTTGGAAGACCCCGAACCCGCCGTGGTTTTCAAGGGCTTCGGAGCCAGTTCGCTGGACTTGGAATTGCGCGTGTTCATTGCCGAACGAGAGCGATTTGCCGACGTGCAACACGGTTTGCACATGGACATCGATCGTGCCTTCCGCGACAACAACATCGAAATTGCCTTCCCGCAACAGGACCTTCACGTCCGCTCGATCGCCCCTTTAGCCACCGCGATCGTCTCGGCACGCGACGAATTAAAAAGACAACGAAAAAGTAACGCCGCATGATTCTCTGTCAGCGGAAAGGACTTGCATTGTGCAAGACGCGTTGAAGGAGTGGACACCAGCCAAAGAATCGGCTGCGCTCAATGGCATGCCATACTCCATGTTCACCCGATCTTCAGTTCTTGTCGGACGGGCGATCTTTGTGAGCCAGATGCGACCGCAAGAAATTGGCCCGTTCAACGTTGCGAGCTGATGTGTCCAACCGCGAGCCGCTGAGTTTTTGCAGGTGCGCCGGTTGGGAATGGATCAACAGCTTGTTGAGCGTCGAGACGTCGACGTCGCCGATCAGACCCATGTTCATGCCCATTCGCACCTTGGACAGTAAGTGCATCGTTTCTTCGCTGGAGATCTGTTGCGCGTTCTGCAGCGTGCCGTATGCACGATGGACCTGATCGAACAGCTCGGTTTGGCTTTCGGCGACCAGGTGCTCCCGTGCCTTCCGTTCGTAGCTAATCATCACGGGGACGATTTCCGAAACGTGCTTCAGCAATTCGGCTTCGCTTTTTCCTAACGTCACCTGGTTGCTGATTTGGTAGAAGTCGCCCATCGCCTGGGAACCTTCGCCGTAGAGTCCGCGGACCGCGAGACTGATCTTCTGCAATCCGCGGAACACCTTTTCGATGCTCTTGGTGATTACCAGAGCAGGCAAATGCACCAGGACGCTGACCCGCATCCCGGTCCCCACGTTGGTCGGACAGGCGGTCAAATATCCGAAAGAATGCTCGAATGCGAAATCGAAATAACTCTCGATGGCATCGTCCAGTTGATCCGCTTGTTCCCAGGCGGCGTCCACGTCAAACCCGCTGCGCATGACTTGGATTCTCAAGTGATCCTCTTCATTGATCATGACGCTGAAATTCTCTTTGGGGTCGATGGCGACCGCGCGGCGCCTTCGGCTTCGGCCAGTTCCCGGCTGATCAATTGGCGTTCGACCAGGAACTGGCGATCGACGACGTCGAGTTCGGCGACGTTGATGAAGACGGCCGTGGCAAATCGAGGGTCCGCCTTGAGCCGCTCCAAAACGGCCGCCTGGATATTGGCTCGGTCGATATCGGTACAACGGCGGATGAAAGGATAATTCGCCAGGTTTCGGGCCAGCCGGATGCGGCTGCTCATCACGATATCGGATTCGGGTCCGGAACCGCGAAGCCACTCTCCGTTGGCAGACACCAGGTCGTCGAGAGTCACGGCGAGAGTTCCTGTTCGAGGTGGCGGATCTGATCGCGCAAGGCGGACGCCTGTTCATAGTTCTCGGCTTCGATGGCTTCGCGCATTTCTCGACGCATCCGTATCAATTCGGTTTGTCGTTCGTGATCTCCCGCGTTGCGTTTGGGTGTCTTGCCCACGTGATCGTTCGTCCCGTGAACGTTGATCAGCAACGGATCGAGTTCCTTTTTAAAGCAGACATAATCATGCGGGCAGCCCAATCGGCCGATCTGCCGAAATTCATAAAACGACAGACCGCACACGGGACAAGATTTCTTGTCCAGGTTGGCCAGTTCTTCCGCGGTCTGTCCGATATTCAGTTGATGCTTGAGAACGTTCGCCATCGTTTGCGCCATTCCCGGCGCCTCGTCGGGCTGCAAATGCTCCTTGGCGCACGACGGACAAAGGTGTAACTGAATCACCTCGCTTCCGGTCAAATCGGTGATATGAAAGGTCGCCGGCTTTTCACAGTTCTGACATTTCATAATCGTCTCAAGAAGTTGGCAACGGATACTTGCCGAGGAAGGCGACGCCGCTCAGCGAATGACGAATCCACTGGGAATCGTTGTTCCGAAAAGACCAGTCCGGAGCAAGTAATCATACGTTGAGACGTTTGGTTCGTTCAAGTGTGATCCGTGTTTGCGGTCGGTCATCCTGGTTGTTTCCCGCGAGTTCTAGAGTTTCGAGGTTGACGCGATGGGTGGACGCGACTAAAAAAGACACATCCGCGTGGCAATGGTTTTCCCCTTCTCGTCTCTTTCCGGATTAGCCGCCCACGTGGCGACAGTTTTGGTTGGGCCGGTCGACCGATGATCGTGCCGAATCGAACAAATTCGCATCTCGCTCGTTCCAACGCCGCTTCTGTTGTTATCAACCGCGCTTGGACCGTTCCCCGGAAATAGCCGATGACTCTATTCTATCATCTATTGCGCCGTTGCCGATTCAATGCCGCGTACCGGTCGCGTCACGACGATCGGTCAGCTTGCGCGTGGAGCGGCGAATGGGCCCGTACTTCGGGCGATCCGTTGGTCAGCGAAGTGCTGGAACCGCGCTGCATGCTCTCGGCCAACATCCACTTGGATTCTTCGACGGGAATCGTCACCATCAGCGGTTCGGGTTTGGCCGATCAGGCAGTCGTGTCGTCCGTCGATGGGGGGCATTTCCGAGTCGACCTGTCCAATGATTCGGGCTCTGAAAGCGAGTCGTTTTCGTATAGCCAAGTGACGAAGATCTCGTTTCTGGGTTATGGCGGCGACGATTACTTTGACAACCAAGTCGCTATCCGCAGTTACGCCGCCGGCCATGCTGGCAACGATCAACTCCATGGTGGCTTGCTGAACAACCACTTTTACGGCGGCGCGGGTGACGACCAGTTGTTCGGCGGACCGCGCAACGACGGACTTTTCGGCGGTGATGGCAACGACAGAATCTTTGGTATGGAGGGGCACGACTTATTGATCGGGCAAAACGGCGACGACTTCATCCAGGGCCTTGCCGGCGACGATCGCATTTACGGGAGCGCTGGCGACGACGAATTGTACGGCGATAACGGCGACGATTTAATGAGTGGTGGATTGGGGGATGATTTCATCTCGGGAGGGAATGACCGCGATTCGATTTTTGGCGACGAAGGCAACGATACGATCCAGGGCGACAATCAAAGCGACTATTTGCACGGGGGCAACGGCAACGACATCATCAACGGCGGTCAAGGAAACGACCTGATCTTCGGTGATGCCGGTGACGACCAACTCAACGGCGACGCCGACAACGATACGATTTGGGGATTCGACGGTAACGACGTGATCCATGGCGGAACCTGGAATGACACGATCTACGGTCAAGACGGCAACGACTCGCTGTTTGGCGACGACGGAGTCGACGTAATTTTGGGACAAGCCGGCAGCGACAAGATCTTCGGGGGTGACGGGCCGGATACGTTGTACGGCGGTGATGGCCCTGACTACATTTCGGGTGAGAGCGGAAACGACAAGATCTTCGGCGACAACGGTAACGACACGTTGTTCGGCGACTCGGGAAGCGATGAGATTCATGGCGGCAACGGCGATGACGTCCTGTTCGGCGGCCAACAAAGCGCGATCGATACGCTGTACAGCAACGGCGGCCGGGACCGATACTTGATCGAAGGGGCCGACGTGATGGCGGACCGTTCAACGGCCGACGCCGCTCTCAAATTCGATACCGGCGACCGTGTCTGGACATCTAAAGAAATCGAAGTCATCAATCAGGCATTCGATACGCTGTTTTCCGAAACCGACAATAACCGTCTGTTGCGGGGCTCGCTCGATTCGGACCACATCATCGTGTACAAAAAATACGCACAATTGGCGGGCGGAGCCGTTTCAATCAATCGCGAGCATTCGGTGATCGTCAACGGCGTCACAACGATTTATCGCGAAATCGATGTCTCCGATTGGGATGAAAACAATTCCGAGTTGAACGCTCTATACGTTGAAGCAATGCTGCATGAGAATGGCCATTCATGGGACTCGACTCAAGAAATCGCCGCCGCTGTGCCGGCGCTGTCCGGCCTGTGGAACACGTTTCTGTCGCGCAGCGGATGGCGAAACACCGTCCCGTCAAACCAGTCGCTGTACAATGTTTCCGGCGATGGGAAGTGGTGGTACCTGAAGACCGCCGAATTCGCGCATACTACGGGCGAACCAACCCGTACGAAGACTGGGCAACCGTCTGGGAATACTATTTCGGCGAGTTCAAGTCTGGGCAATCGACCGCCGGCCCGGTGCTCAACGCCAAGCTGGGCGACGTCCAAACACTGTTTGCGGCGTTGCGTGCGCTCCCATAACGCTGGATCGCTCGAGTCGGGCTTGACCATCAGCAATTCATGTCGCTCGCGAAAACGTCGGGCCCAGGTCATTGTCCATCCGGAATTCCGGGCGGCGATTTCGCTTGAACGTTGAACGAGATGATCGTTTTGGTGTGCTCGCCCGTCATCAATGGAGCTTCGTGTTCCAGATACCCCGGAAACGTGACGATGTCACCTTCTCGAACAGCAGGCCGCAAAACCGGAGGTGAATCGGTCTTCAAGTGTCCTCGCAGTTCGACCCAATGGCGCGATGGATGATAGAAGACCGTTCCGAATTCCGGGTCGGGCAAGTCCAAGTAGTACACGTTGGCCCAGGTGTAGGCTCCGTGGTATGCGCCCGATGCAGGTTCCCGGACTCGTACGATTGAAACCACATTTGCATCACATCCCATTGCGGCGTCTTGAGTTCAAGAAACAAGTCCACCAGATGCCGCCGGGCCGCCTTCATGAAAATCGGCCTCCATTTCTGATTGAGCGCGGGATTACCGAAACTCGACTGTGAGATCGGTGTGCCGCGCACGCTAACGCGAGGGGCGTCAATCGTCCTAATCACCTCGAGCAGTTCCTTTTTGAGTTCATCGTGGTGTTCCAAGTGAGAAACAAAAATGGGAATCTCGAATCCGAGTTTTTCGATGTTCATGTCAATACCTGACTTTCAACGCCATCCCCGCCGCGACGTTCAACGATCTCACTTGTCGTTGGGTTGGGCGACGAGTCCGGCGCGATCCAGTTCCGCTGCTTTTTCGAACGCGTCCTCAGCCTTGGTCCGATTGCGATACAGTTCGGGACGGACCACCGATGCCATCCGTTCGGGATGAAGCAGCACGCCGTCGCCAAAAAAGTCAACCAATCGATCGACGACGGATTGAGGGTCTTCGATTAGCTTTTTGTAGCGGACCACCCGCATCGTCATGTTCGGCCGGCGGCGAATCAGTCCTAGGATTTCGTCTCGGTGTCGCGTAAGATTCTTCTCGATCGTCGGCAGGTCGACATCGGCGCCTTTTGAGCCTAGACGCTGAATCATCTTTTGTTGTGAAGCCGCGATTTCATCAATCGGACGGACCATGAAGACGATCTTATATTCGTGGCGCGTTGGCAGGTAGGGAATCAACATTGAAATGACCTTGGTGACTTTACCCTCTGCCTGGTCCATTAACTCAGGGTGATTCTTGATCTGCTTGATGGCTTCCCATTCCAGATAGCCCTCCGGGTTGTCATCGTCGGCGGCGCGCACGTGATCGGTCATCGGGTCGATTCCCGCCGCTTGAAACATCTGCATCATTAACGAAGTGCCAGAACGTGGCAGACCAGAGACGACAATAAACGTCTTTCCCGACGGTTCCACGCGGCGCCGCTTCGGCTTTCGGCGCCTGATCATCGGGTTGCTCGGCACGCGCAGCCTTTTCCGCTTGTTCGTGGGCCCGTTTTTCAACCAATAGGCGATTGGCCTCGGCGACGCGCAAAACACGCTGTCGATTGCGCTGGGCCATCGCCTCAACCTCCGGCTCAAACTGTTTTTGAGCCCCCTCGCGTTCGGCGACAATTTGGTTGCCGCGATCGCGATAAAATCGAGATTTTTCCTCGTCGCCCAACCGACCGAACGCGAATCCGATCAGACGATTGGCGCCGACGTGACGCGGTGAATAACGTAACGCCGTCATACCGGCGTCGATAGCGCGGGAGTAATCCTTCATCTGCAACAGCGCGCGACCCAACATGAAATGGCCTTGAGCCAAGTGATGTTCCAATTCGACCGCACTGAGCACCGCGTCGGCGGATTCTTCGTTTCGGTGCAATCGCAACAAACACTGGGCCATTCCCACGTAACCGCGCGCATAATCGGGGTCGACTTCCACTGCCTTTTGATATGCCTCGAGCCTGTCCCCAGTGTCGCATCTTGGCGTGACACACGCCAAGAATGGCCCAACTACCGGCGGTATCCCCGTCGACTTTGGACAGTCTTTGCGCCATGGACTCCAGAAGCTCGAGAGCCTTGGTCGCGTCCCCGCGACCGAGCGCCAATTCAGCTTGAATACGTTTCATGCGAGGATCTTCGCGATCTTCTGGCACGACCGCTCCGACCAACGCCGCCGCTTCGTTAAACAAACCGAAAGATTGCAGACAAGCGGCCAACGTGATTACGTAATCCGATCGTTCGGGCGACATGTCGATGATTTCCTCCAGTAGGGGGATTGCTGACAACGCATCGCCGGCGTCCAGAATCGAACGCGCCAGGTTCCATTTCAACTCCCGATCGACTCCGGCTACCGGATCGTCTGCGTCGTTGTCCGGCGCTTCGATGTAGCCCAAGGCAACAAATTGATCGAGAATCGCGCGAGATTCTTCGGCGCTGATCTTCGAATCCCCCCCGAGTGCATTCCATCGGAGAACTTGCCCGTGCGCGATTCCCAGCTTTCAATCGTGCTGACTTCCTTAACGGATTCAAAGACTTCCAACAACGGGCGACCGTCCATATCCCGACCAATGGGTAAGCCCATCGCATGCAATACGGTTGGGGTGATGTCCAGCAAACCAGCCCCATGAACCAACTCGTCCTGACGGATGTTGGGTCCCTGCATTAACAACATGCCTTGCTCACGATGCCACACGGCTGGACCCGCCGGAACATCAGGTGTCCCCAAGGGCGCAACTCGTCGGAATGGAATCCGTGATCCGAACAGACAATCACGGTCGTGTCATCGCCGGCCAACTGCAACAGCCGTGCCAACATCCGGTCGTGCAACATGTATGCAGCGTTGATGACGTGCTGGTAAATCTTAAAATCCTCATCGCTCGTTTGCTCCATCTTCGGCGGATGGTAATACATGAATCCATGACAGAAATGGTCGATGCATCCGTAGTAAACGCCGACGAAGTCCCATTCCTCATTTTCAAGAACGTGGGTTACCGCGTTGTGGATCGTGAAGGCTTCGGCCACCATCTTGGCTAACGCATAAATGCGAACATCCTTCGTCTGATCGACCTTGTCGGCCAAGGGCACAAACATCTGAAGGATTTCTGGCTCAAGCTCCGTCGGGTGGACCCGCAAATCTTTGAAGATTTCGTCCTGGGTTGTCGGGTGCACCGATCCGGGTGGCAACTCCCACTCCGCGTCCGGCTCCTTGGGCATTTTCGAGTAAAAATCCGAAATACAAATACCGTTGATCGGCTCAGCCGGGTGCGACGCAAACCAGTTGATAACGTGGGTCTTCAGCCCCTCTTGGGAGAGAATGTTCCACAGCGCCTTGACCTTGCGCGATGTACTCAGCGATGGTGAGACTTCATTTGTATGCGGGTTCACCTGAGTGAATCCCAGAATTCCGTGTTTCGCCGGCCGCTTGCCGGTGCCAATTGAGTTCCACAACATCGGCGACAAGATCGGATGAAGCGTCGCCAGATTGCCCATCACCCCTCGATTGATCATCGATTCGATACTTGGCACGTTTCCTTTTTCCAGCAACGGATTAATCAGTTTCCAGTCCGCCGCATCCCAGCCGATTAACAAAACACGTTTCTTTGCCATGATCTAAAAGGGGTCAAAAACCAAGATTCTCTGTCCGCTTGTTCCCAAATGAGAAAAGCCTCCTGAGTTCATCTTGACCCAGGAGGCTGTATATCGCAAGTCACACGACGCACCGGTGACAATTCGTTTGAAGTTATGTTACTTTGACTTCAACGTTATGCCGTTTGCACGACCTACACTAGTTAGCTCGCCTTTTGCGCCGATAGGTCGCCAAACCAGCGGCACCCATGCACAATAGCGCCATCGCCGAAGCCGGCTCGGGGACCGCAGAACCCGTGTCTACGTGCAGAGCCGTAATTGTGGTCACTCCCGCAGACGGGATGGATATCGAGGCCCAGCCGTTATAGACCTTGCCGTCTTGGCTGTTAACGAATTTGAAGTAAGCAACGCCTCCTTGACCAAACTGCCCATAGAGGGTGTTGCCGCCAAGCGTCGACTTGTACGCCAATAGAGCCGCCGGCGAGTTGGTGTTGTAGTTACTCGGACCACCTAAGAAGGTGCCGTTGGCAAATGTCGGCAGCGTAAAGGGCGATCCAACGTTCACCATGTAAAAGAACGTCGAGAAGTTGGTGTAAACCGCATGCATCGCAGTGTTGCGCGGGCCGAATTGGGAAAAGGGGCCCGCACCGCGAATCATGAACTCAGAGTATGGAGCCAACGGATTCGCTTGGCTGAACGCGCTGGACGCAAACGAAACACCAAAGTTTGATGCTCCGGCTGCAAATCCTTGGATGTTGACAAACACTTCCAGCGAGCCTTGTGACGTAATGTTGACTGGAACGGTGACCAAGTCGGCCGTAGCATTATCGGCGGCCATTCCTGTTACAGCGGCTGCGGTTGCAGCAACGCCGTAGGTTGCCAGACGGGATCGTAAAGGCTTCTTACCGCGTGTCGATTTGATGGCCTTCTTGACGTCTTGAGAAGTTAGCATGATGAAAGCACCTCATTTAACAAAGAACTAGTTCGTCCTCGTGCTCGACGCGACACAAAAGGACTCCCGAGAAGTCCCATTTTAGTCGATCAGCACACGGTTACAATTTGGTCAAGCCATGTTTCTTAGATTTTCGTAAGAATTGATAGGCCCTCATTCGTAACTTTTTTCCATGAAGCGAGTTGCGGCGAGAACCAACGGCCATCAGCTCAAAATCGATGTGCTCTTCACTGAGGTTTCCGTTAGGTTTTCGTGGGGCTTCCAAGGTGACCGGCATCGCCTGCGGATTGCACCAAATCGCCGAAAAGGCCGCTGTGTTTTGCCGCATCGGGCTGTTGCGCCAGATCCTTATCTGCATGTTGCTATTGCCCGACGGTAAGACCAGCGCCTCTGCCGATGTCCCAAGTAACAATTCACGAGCCGGGGTCTGGCTCATTTTCGGCCCATTATTGGTACTAGAATGTCGCATGAGCCGTCGAAAATGTGCCTGACCCCCTAAAAACGTGGGCAACGCATTGGCAACCCGTGAACGCTTACATGTCTCAATAGACGATCGACGATACAACAGGTCTGGAAATTAGAAGAACAACAACATGGATCCCTTCCACCATTTGCGCCG
This sequence comes from uncultured Planctomycetaceae bacterium, assembly GCA_963803365.1. GTDB lineage: Bacteria > Planctomycetota > Planctomycetia > Pirellulales > Pirellulaceae > JANMEB01. The sequence goes on along the minus strand of CAWDMH010000008.1, from coordinate 259,112 downwards.
ACGCGAATGGTCGACAAACCCGCCCACGAATCGAGCTCAAGCATGACCTCCCCGATAGATCTACCCGAATTCGAAGCGGCCGGGAAACGGCTTGTGGAAAAGATCACTGAGTACTTGAAACGAGTTCCAGACGGCCGGGTCGCGCCAGCGTTTGATCGCGAGCGCTGCTTCGCGGCATTTGAGAATACATTAGAAGACGACGGAATCGGACTTGAACTTGCCGTCGAGGACGTCGACAAGATATTCCTGCATAGCATGGCGATGTCCCACCCGTTGTATCTGGGTCTGGTCAACTCGTCCCCGTTTCCACCAGCCGCCTTGGGCGACTTGCTGGTTTCGGCGCTCGATAACAACAGCGGGGCTTCGCATCAAGGACCGGCCGCGGCCGCGGCCGAGCGTGAAATCGTTCGCCAATTCTGCCGGCGACTCGATTATTCCGGCGACGGACTGTTGCTCCCAGGAGGCAGCTACGCCAACTTGCATGCAGTCGTCATGGCGCGGCACGCCCACTTTCCAGACTGGGAAGCCGGTGGTCCGCAGCGGATAACTCGGCTGCCGCGGTTGTACGTCGCGGAAGGTTCTCACCTGTCGATCGATCGAGCCGCGCGGGTCGCCGGATTCGGTCGCGAGTCGATTGTGGTCGTCGCCGCCCGCGGCCGAGGCGAAATCGACGCGCATGCGCTCCAGCGGCAAATCGTTGAGGACTTCAGTCAAGGACATCATCCGTTTGCGGTGCTTGCCACCGCAGGCTCGACCGGCACTGGAGCGATCGATCCGCTAGAGGACATCGCGCAACTTTGCGAACAGCACCATATTTGGTTTCACGTTGACGCCTGTTACGGTGGCGCCGTGGGTTTGATCGATCGGCTGGCGCATCTGGTGAACGGGATGAACCGGGCCGATTCCATCGCGATCGACTTACACAAGTGGTTGTTTATGCCGCTGACCGTGGGACTGTTCTTAACTCGGCGTACCGACGTGTTGCAGGGTGCCTTTGGTGTTTCGGCCTCCTACATTCCCAAGGATGAATATGTCGAAGCTTATCAACGTGGCATTCCGACTTCGCGGCGATCGACCTCGTTGGCAATTTGGTTTGCCGTTCGCGCCTCTGGTTGGAACCCGTTGTTGGAAGCCATCGAGCGAAATATCGCCTTGACTCGCGCGATCGAATCCGAATTGATTCGACTTGGCTTTCGGGTCATGCCCGATGGAGTGCTGTCCATCGCCTGCGTCGCTGGGAGCCTCAGGGCATTAGTCCCGCGCTGTGGGATGACCTGCAACGGGCCATTGCGCAGCACATCTGCGACTCCGGACGCGCTTGGTTCGCCACCACGGTCCACGACGGTCAAACCTGGCTGCGGATCAATATGGTCAATCTTTACACTCAGCGTGAACACATCGACCGACTGATCAGCTTGATTGACGAATGCGCACAATTTGAGACCGAACGGTTCCAGCGGACCGTCGACGCCGGCAATCCGCAACCGCTGTAGTGCGTCGACGACGAGTTTGACAAAAAGTTGAATTGCTTTCTTGATACAATGACGTATTGACGAAGGCCCCGGAGTCGGGAGGCCAGTTTCGCCAACACGTGTGGTGGAAGCGAACGCCCATGCTTTTTTCCGTTTCCATCGACCCCAACGATGTCAACGATCAAAAACAACGCCGAAGAAATTCCGCGAGCCGTGGCCAGGCGATTTGTTGAATCCGATCTGCCTACGGGATTGGAGCCGATGGCTTACGTGACGCCGATGCTCAAAGTGGAGTTGTCGGCTAATTCGGCGCAGTCGGAAATCAACCTTCAGCGGAATCGATTCAAGACATTGATTACGACTCTGTTGCCGATGGATGAAATCACCGAGTACCTCAGAATTCGGCTCGAACACCACAGTTTTCCCTTTCTCACACAGAGAGACTTTGCCGAACAGTTCGCGCGTGTGCTCAGAAACTACGACGCCAGAAAGGTCTCGCCAAAAATCCCAAGTTTTGATCTCCAGGCCGACCGAAGACACCTGCCGAACAGCGGCTTCTTCGATGTGCTTGAATGGCAGTTCGTTCGCCAATTAGTCAAATATCGTCCGGCAATCGCGCTAAGTGTCGTCATGTTGCGCAAATACTTCGTCGAATACACGTTCTTTCTTCGCGAGGAGATCAAAGACCAATTGCCCGCCGAATGGCAGCAACCGTTTGTTTTCTTTTGCCAGAGCTGGTACCAGAACTCGTATGTCCACAGTCTCTATCCTAGTATCGCAATGCACATGCAACCCCTTATCGATTTGAACGACCAGGTGCAGTTCGCCGAAGCGGTGGTGACCCCGCAATTGTTCTCCGAGACGATGGCCTGGATGAACTTGCAGGGACTTTTCCGAACTACCACCAACCGCATCCCGGGCGGCTTCGGTATTGACATCAGTTGTGCTGCCGCGGGGTTACTGACCGAGTCCATTGGCAAACGCCAATCCCTCCACGCGGTCTACGGTCAAATCGTTGACCGCCAGGACGATCCCATGATGCACCGGGCTTTGTTGGAGATTTCCAGCCGCGGGATGTGGTAAGCATTTCTGCTCAATGGCTAACAGCCCGTTGAAAAAGTAGCGGAACGGCGCGAGCCGTCCGGTTGCGTTGGCATCCACACGACGAATCACCGGGCGGCTTGCGCCACGCCGCTACAATAAACACTTGTGCACACCTCTTTCAACAATCTGCTAAGCCGGCAATCCCCATCCGAATTCTCATTCATTCAGAACTCATGTCGAGTTCCGGTCGTTATGGGGCTTCAAAACGTCGGCTAGGATCGCACGCAAAATAATTTCCCGGTTTTTATGACCCTCTCCTTAACCTCTCCCGTGAGGGCGAGGATTTGGGGCGGAGTTATTTCGCGTGCGATCGTTACCCAAATTGAAGTACGAGTTCACGGGTTGCCAATGAGTTGCCCACTTTTTTAGGGGGTCAGGCACATTTTCGGTGGCTCATGCGACATTCTAGTACCAATCATTGGGCCGAAAATGAGCCGGACCCCGGCTCGTGAACTGTTACCAAAAAAGATTCGTCATCAACCGGATCCCGGGCTTCCGTTGGTCGCCCTGATCCATTGACCGCGCACAGGTCAATAGATTCTCGCGGGGACACGGAGACACGGAGCTGCATGAAAACGCCGACGTGATTTGTCTCAGTGTCTCCGCGCCTCTGTGAGAACCCATCAAGATTGAAAAGGGCAAGCATCCGGTTTGACTTCAACGACTTGGGATACTTTTCAATCACAACCTAAATCGGGAGACGTGCGCGACCAGCAGTTCTATGCGATGGTGAAGCTTGCGGAGTTCATCGAGCGTCGAAACATCTCGTCGGAATGAGGTTCCGTCTGTGTATGTGATTTCGTATGCGAAACTTTCGGATGATGATGCGAAATCGAACTGTGGTCGATCTAGGAATCGTGACGCCTTGTCAATCGATTCAAAAACGACGGGTGCTGAGGTTTGACAGGAGAACAGATAGATTTCCTGTGGCAGGGCTGCTAATGCCGCGCGCACTCTGTCAACATACCCGGCAATGCTTGGCCTTCCAATTTGGCTACGTAGCTTTCGCGATACGGCTGCCATTTTTCGACTGGTCAGCATCGATTTGAACTGATCGGCAATTCGTGCCTTCGCGTCTTCTGTCGTCGTGTCAAAATAGTCCATGATGAGACCGCAATCTGCAAACGCCGTGATGATTTTCGCCTTGGGTACGAAAAACAAATCGATACCGCGGTTGCGAATCAACTCCCGCGCCGGCGAAGTGAAATCTCCTCCGGCCACGATTCCAAGGAACCTTGCCGTTGGATGCGTTTCACGCATCGGAAGCAGATTGCCGCTGTCGTCGCGTGCCTTGTCCTTCGAATGTCGGGATCCTCGTCGCCAGAACGATTCGATAAATGCGATGGGGACGCCTAATTCCTTCGCCGAACCACCGATTTCCAGTACAAAATCAAAGTCCACGGCATTCCCGTCGACATCGGTCCAAACAATCTTGTCACCGCGTGCCGCACGTTTTTTGAAGCGGCAATCGAGAAAGAGATCCAGTCGCGACGCAACGTCTTTTAGTAGGGGTAGGACGAAGTACTCCTCGAACCAATCTCCAACGAGTTGGCCAAGCTTATGGCCGGCTGACGCATGTGTTGTTGATTCGTCGGCCATTCTATCCGTCGACCCAAAGCTGCCCTTCGTGAAGTTTTACACGATGTTTGCGGTTTTTCCACTTCGTGTTCCGATCGCGAATCTTCTCAAATCGGTACCGGCGAAAACCCGCCGCGAGCGCGAGTTCACCAAGCCACCGCTCAACAGGAACATGAATCCCATACGGCGCGGAATCGCCGATGACAAAGCACACGCTGCTTCCCGTGCGAGCCACCCGTCGTAGATTCAACCAGACGGTGCTTAAATCGTAGAAATAGAAGGCGACCATTGTGTGGTACGGCTTTCTTCCCCCACGGGTCTCTCGTTCCTTTCGAAGTTTGGCACAAACCTCTCGAATCTCGGAACGGATTGCTTCCAGTGATTCGTGAGCAAGAATCTCCTCAGTTTCTTGGACAACCGGTGCCACGTGTTGAGTACAAGAACGGACAAGATAGGGCCGAATTGTCGTTTGCAGGTCGCCCCATCCATTTATCTCCCCAAGGAAACTCTGTTCGAGCCTTGTCGCGTCGGCGTAGTCGTAGTTGTTCGCGTACGGTGGTGACGTAATGATTAGGTCCGCCCAATCTTCGGGAGCCGAATGTAAGACCCTGGCATCGTCGTCGAGAACCTCGCCATGACCATTTGACGAATGCATCGCGAAAGCTGACATGTCAGCAACCATCATGTCAATCTGATCGCGGTACGCTCGAAATGGCTCGCCCGGTTGAGCCTTCGTCTTTTTTGGCAGAACATATTGCCAGGGGGCAGTGCCCACTGGCGACGTCGACCGCAGGATCGCCACTAGGGCGAGCCAACAGAGTTCCGATTCAGTGCTGCCGTTGTCGAGGTTTGTCCAACTCCTTCGAATCGCGTCCAGTCGGTTTAGCGTCTCCGTAGGAAAACACTTTTCCACAAGTGGCGGATACTTGGATGCGCAGACCTTGGCTTTTCGAGCCGCTGCAAGAATTTGTTCCGCATGCGACTCGAAACAACGTGGACTGTCAGGCCAATTTAGCTTCGCCTTTGCCAAACGCCTGACGAATGGGTGCGACTCGACGCCGATGCCATTCGCTCCCGCGGCGATGGCCTCGATTGCAACCGTTCCGGAACCCACGAATGGGTCAAAGACATTTAAGCGTTCTTCGCTCTTTCTAGCCGCAATCGATTGAGCAGCCCAAGCCGCAGAAAAACCAGCTGAGTAACGAAACCAGCGATGGACCGGAAGCTTCATGTTGTCCACGAATGTGCCGCTTCGTCCGTGCTGCTTCGTTTGTATGTCGATTTCGAAAAGCGTTTTTTGTTTGACAGACATGCGTGCGTTTACTCGCTAGTCTCCATTCGCCGATGTGCAACGGAGTAGCGATTGTACCGCGAAACGCCACTCGTTTGTGCCCCACAATCACCTTCTCGAAGCGATGGCCACACCGAGAAAGACACGGAACGCTGCACCTATTGATCGTGTGGCCTGTGTTTCGATCGAAAGGAGTGACGTCGCTTTGACAACGATCGCGGCCAGAATTAGATTGCTCGTATCCAGGAGTTTGCCAATGCGTGCCACCCCAGTCAAGCGAAATCCGAATCTTCCGTGCCGGCGGACGTTTCTCGAGGCTGGCATTGCCGGTGGATTGATCGCCGCGGGGAGTGGAACTCTGGCACATGGCGGGATAGCCTCGGCCAACCAAAACGTCACTCCCCTGCCCTGCACCGATTTCGAATTAGATGAAGCGACGCTGGACGAATTGGGGGCCGCCCAAAAAACGGGGCGCGAAACGGCGCGGTCGTTGGCGGAAAAGTACTTAGCCCGCATCGCCGCAATCGATCAGGCCGGACCTCAACTGAAAAGCGTCATCGAGACGAATCCAGACGCATTGGCAATTGCCGACGGACTCGATCGAGAGCGCAAGACGCGCGGACCGCGCGGACCTCTGCACGGCATTCCAGTGCTGATCAAAGACAATATCGCCACGGCCGACAAGATGGAAACGACGTCGGGCTCGTTGGCATTGGTTGGCGCACGCCCGCAGAATGACTCGTTTGTCGCCAAGCAACTGCGGGCGGCTGGAGCCGTGATCATCGGCAAGACGAATCTCAGCGAATGGGCCAATATCCGCTGCACGTATTCGACCAGTGGCTGGAGCGGCCGCGGAGGTCTTACCAAGAATCCGTACGCCCTTGACCGAAATCCTTGTGGATCGAGTTCCGGTTCGGGAGTTGCCGTCGCGGCCAATCTTTGCGCGGCGGCGGTTGGCACCGAAACCGACGGCTCGGTCGTCTGTCCGTCCAGCGTTTGCGGTATCGTCGGTGTCAAACCAACCGTGGGATTGATCGGTCGGACCGGAATCATCCCTATCTCGCATTCACAAGATACGGCGGGACCGATGACTCGAACGGTCCGCGATGCGGCTATTCTGCTGAGCGTACTGGCTGGCGCCGATCCAGACGACTCGATCACCGCAACCGGAGCAGATCATCGCGTAACCGACTACACGACGAGCTTGGACGCAAAGGGACTCAAGAACGCAAAGATCGGTGTGGCGCGAAATTACTTTGACTTTCATGAAGGTGTCGAAGCGGTCATGACCGCCGCATTGGATGTGATGAAACAATGTGGCGCCACGCTGATCGATACCGAAGACTTGGCGGTGATCGACGATGCGAGCGAACCGGAAACGACCGTGCTGGAATACGAACTCAAGACGGACATGGCGGCGTATCTCGCTTGGGCCGGACCCAATTCAAAAATGAAGTCGCTGCAGGATCTGATCGATTTTAATATTGCCAACCGTGAGCGAGAGATGCCATTCTTCGGCCAGGATTTCTTCGAGAATTCAGTTGAGCGCGGGCCTTTGACCGATTACGCGTACATCGAAGCGCTCGCCAAATGCCGCCGTCTGACGCGCACCGAAGGAATCGATGCCCTGATGGAAAAGCATGAATTGGATGCGATCGTGGCGCCGACGATGGGCCCGGCGTGTTCAACCGATCTGGTCAACGGCGACCGCTGGCTCGGTGGCAGCACAAGTGCCGCCGCGGTGTCAGGCTATCCGAGCATCACCGTTCCCGGCGGGCATATCTTCGGCTTGCCGCTAGGGATTTCATTCATTGGCCGCCCGTGGACTGAGCTAACGCTGCTGAAGTTGGCATACGCGTTCGAGCAAGCCACCAAGTTCCGCAAACCACCCGAGTTTCTGCCCACAATTCGGCTGTAAAAATGGTCTCAGACGTTCGCGGCAAAAGATGCTTTCTATACGACTAGCCTGGTTCATGATTGGCGCGTTTGCGGCGGCGGCAGCACACGCGCAAGATCCATTGCCAACCGATAGTCGCTCATCAAAACCGAATCACTCGGTAGAATGGGTCGAGGCCGCACCGGAACTCGGATTCAATTTCCCATACCTCCTTTCATCTCCAGCGAGTTCGCAGGTCAATGTAACGACATTTCTGCTCGTCGAGCCAAACAACACGGGTCATGATTCGGATCAATTCGCCGATCATGTACGGGCCGCAAAAAAGCTGGTTGAGCATGGGATTGGGGCGGAAGTCTCCCAGCGACTTGGCATCCCGTTGCTGGTTCCGGTGTTTCCGCGATTCGAGGATGTCTATACGCATATGCTGAATCGTCGAGCGCGATTGGCCGAGCGCAACGGATTGCACCGAATCGACCTACAGTTGGTTGCCATGGTCAATGACGCGAAGACGCGGTTGGCGGACCACGGCGTGAAAACGAACGAGAAGGTTTTGCTCACCGGGTTTTCCGCATCGGGGGCCTTCGTCAATCGCTTTACAGTCCTGCATCCCGACATCGTTCAGGCGGTCGCATCGGGGGCAGTTAATGGCATGCTCATGCTTCCCGTTGACACGCTGGATTCCCAACCATTGCCGTTCCCGATTGGCGTTGCCGACATTGCGACGTTCACCGAAAAGCCGTTCCAATTTGACGCCTGGAAGCAAATTCCGCAATTCATTTATATGGGACAGGACGACACAAATGATGCCGTGAAGTTTGACGACGCCTACACGCAAGAGCAACGTGAAATCATCTACCGGTTGCTCGGTGAACGCATGGTGCCAGACCGTTGGCAACGATGCCAAAGCTGCAATATCAACTGGCCGGGGCAAATGTCCAATTCGTGACCTATCCGGGCATTGGACACGTGATCAACGAACAAATCGTCTCCGACGTCTCGGCATTTTTTCAAAAGGCGATCAAGCGTTAGAAATCGTTTGGTTCGCATCATCCCAAGTTGTCGTCGAATCGGTTGATGGTCTTTCGTGCAGCGAAATCCTGAATGCGCACGCCTCATCGATGGTTTCGCCTGAACACAAGACGTGAGGTTGCAAGGGACGAAGGTAACTTTTCACGAGCCGGGGTCTGGCTCATTTTCGGCCCAATAACTCGTACGTGAACGTCGCATGAGCCGCCGAAAATGTGCCTGGCCCCCTAAAAACGTGGGCAACGCATTGACAACCCGTGAACGATTACGGGACGAAGGCCCCGGCATTGCGTTGAAAGGCGAAAACGGGCGAATGATGTCAAGGAAACAGTTGAGTTTATCAGCAAGTTTTGTCAGTCACGCCAGAAATGGGCAACGTTACGATCACCGTGTTTGACGGCCGCTGCGGCAATCTGATTCAAATCGCGGCGCAAAAATAGAACCGCGGATCGGTCGCAAATTGTGGTGTCGCCCCTGGCCACTTCGCTGGGCATTCAATTGGCGCCGGAGCGTTGCCGCTGAATGCGACGGCCGATGACCCAAGTAAGTGCTCCGGCACCAATTCCAAATGGCAGATACCGCATGAGGACTCTCGGGTTCCAAGAAACACGCAACGCATCGCCGCGCAACTCGAGGCACAACATCTTCGTTTCGAATGACGCCCGACCTGTGAGTTTTGTGAACCAGGAGATCCGGATTCACGATTCCTTCGGTCGCTTCGATATCACAGAAATGCTTGGCAACCTGTTGGGACCGAATCAACCCGGTTCGGTTTGGTACACAAGAAACTGCGAACCATTACCGGTCAATCGGCCAAAGATTCTAGTGGCTCACACCCTAACCGATCGCGATGAAAAGCAGCACATTCGTCGCCTCCGTCGTCAGTTTCGTCGAGTTGGCTGAATTCTATTCGGCGACCGATGAAAAACCATTGTCTCGAATTCACGTCATCTCGTCGTTAGCTCGGGAATGGTTTGTCGTTGACCGCCAGTTCGAGGAATTTCAATATTTCTTCGCCTCCACGTTCCCAAACTTCGTTGGCCAAGGCGACGAGTTTTTCACGGTCAATCCGTGACACGTTGGCCTTGATGATGCGTCGCAAGTCGCCCGCATCGTATTCTTTCTTTTCGACACCACGAAATGGCGAGACTAAGGCAGCGTACTTGGACACAATCGCCGCCTCGACCGTCGGTATGCGGTGTCCGGTCTTGTCATCGACCACCACGTGATCGCGCAATATCGTCTCTTGGTATTTGCCCCAAGGCAACATGATGTCGATCACCGGTTTGGGCTTGCCGTCGGCGTCGGGGTCGGACGGATCGAGAAATCGGACGACTTGAGAAAGTTCTTTCCTTTGCAACATCGGCCAACGGGCGGCAATCGCGTTGGCGGCGCGAGACTTCTGGCTGTAGGGAACCAACACGTCGACGTCTTGAGTCGCTCTCGGCATCGGCAAATAGCCGACGTAGCCATGAAGTCCCATCAACACCCAATTCTGGACGCCCGCATCGTTGAGGCAATCGATGACTTGTTGAGGCGTCACGTCCACAGCATTTTCCTTGTGCGTTTGCCGGTAATAGCTTGTCAACCGCGTGGAAGTGTGAATGCCGTAGGCGTGGCCAGACGGTCCCGTGGGATCGGTTTCGTCCACCCCTTGATAGCCGGCACCCAGACGCAGCAACTCGGCGTTTCTGGTCGCGATGTACTCCGGATCGAAAAGGTCCGTGTTCGCGGGTTGTCTCGAGCCCGAAGGTGGATTGGTTGTCATTTCTTCCACAAGGGTCAGCGCGAGCCTACGCGGTCGCGTGGAGTTCGCCGTGCAGCAACTCTAATACTGGTATTGTATCAGGTTTGGGTGATAAAATGGCCTGAATCGCCGCCACTAAGGATCGCACGCAGAATAATTTCGTTCTTTGTAATTCCTTTGTTGCCGAGTCGGCATTGCAGCGGCAGGCACAACCTTGCAGACTGTTGAAAAATGCGTGCACAAATGTTTATTGAAGCGGCGCAAGCCGCCCGGTAATTCTCCGTGTGGATCGCAACGCAACCGGACGGCTCGCGCCGTTCCACTACTTTTTCAACGGGCTGCTAAAGCTTCGACGACCAGATCGCCAACTTCGGTTGTGGAGTAGCCCATCTTGCCGGCGGCCTGGCTCTTCATCTTTGTTCCGGTCACGCGCTGGATGGCTTGCGAAACGCGAGCGGCAGCGTTCGGCTGACCGGTATGCTCCAACAACATCGACATGGCGCTGATGGCGGCGATCGGATTGATGACGTTCTTGCCAGTGTACTTGGGAGCACTCCCGCCCATCGGTTCGTACATGCTCGTGCCACCCGGGTCCGGATTGATATTGCCGCCGGCGGCCACACCCATCCCGCCTTGGATAATGCCGCCCAAGTCCGTGATGATGTCGCCGAACATATTGGTCGTGACGATCACGTCATAGTAGTCGGGGTTCTTGACCATCCACATGCAACACGCATCGACGTGGTTGTAATCGGCTTGAACGTCGTCGTACTCGTTAGCGACTTCCTGAAATGTGCGCCACCAGAGATCGTGGCCGTAGGTCAAAACGTTCGTTTTGCCGACAAAAGTGAGTTTTTTACCCTTTGGATTGTTTCGTCGCCGAGTGTATTCGAATGCCCAGCGGATGCAACGTTCGCACCCTTTTCGGGAGTAGATTGCGGTTTGCGTGGCGATCTCGTCGGGCGTCCCTTTCTTGAGAAAGCCGCCAATGCCGGCGTACAGATCTTCGGTGTTTTCGCGGACGACCACAAAGTCGATGTCCTCCGGCTTGCGTCCGGCCAATGGTGTCTCGACTCCTGGAAACAACTTTACCGGTCGCAGATTGATGTACTGGTCGAGTTGAAACCGGAGTTGCAGCAGCAAACCTTTCTCGATCACTCCGGGAGGGACATCGGGATGCCCGACGGCGCCGAAGAAGATCGCATCGTGCGCCCGCAACAGTTCCAGCGCCCCGTCGGGGAGAATCTCTCCCGTTTTTAAATACCGTTCACCACCATAGTCGAGATCGGTCAACTCAAACGAAAAGCGTTCTTTGACAGCGACGGCCGCCAGGACTTTGAGCGCCTCGCGAGTAACTTCCGGTCCGGTTCCGTCTCCGCCGATGACAGCGATTTTCATGTGATGGGATGATCCAAATGTGCCGATTTTCGATCGCGCCTTAACGCTGCGAATTCTATCAGCCCATCCATTTTGCCTCAACCGACTTGGAGCTTGTGACGCAGCTGACCGAATCGATCAGCGTGGATTCGAGGCGTCCACACGGCGGCCCGGTATTGATGTGGGGGCGGCTGCACCGCTGTCGAGGATCTCTTGATTGAGTTGGCGGCCGCCGTTCAGTACGTACGCCAGTGGCACTCGCTGTTTGTCGAAGCGGTACCGATCAAATTGCAAACGGACGACCCGGTTAGGACAGTCGCGCAGAAACCGCAGCGTGCAGTCCATCGCCGCTGAACCCACGCCGCTTTGATTCGGCAACAACTCCACACCCAACAGTCGGACGTGGATGCGTTCGGGCGTTTCCGACGAATCGGGCGAGAGAACTCGTTCACACGTCAACGTGATGGGATCCAAAACACCCCGAACGACGTAATCGCCTTCGCGAAGTTGGAGATCGGGACCGATCTCCGGTCGACCAGTTGGCCACCCAAAGCTGGACGAGATCAGCAGGCACAACAGCCCTGCGACGATTGGCCGCCCCCAACGCCGACGACGATAGAAGTATTTTTCGGCGCGTGTAGCATGCCCGCGCACGATGAGTCGCCCATGGCTTCACTGACGATTCCGCTGACGGGGCAACCCATTCGAAGCAGGCGCAAGCCGTCAGTTTTTACTGAATTGCACGGCGGTAAAGGCATCGGTGCCCAGCGGATTCTTGACAAACGCGCGACGGCAGTCGGCACACAAGTCAAAGCGCTGTCGACGATAGACGTCCTGACTCAATTGGTCGCACTCTTCCGGGTCCAAACTGCTGAGCAGTTCTTCGATCTGTTCCAGATGATCGCCATCCGTGGCGTCGTCGGATTCGCTGGCCGGCGTCGCGACGAGAATCTCGATACGGACCACGTACCTCAAGTCGACGGCGGGATCGATGATCTTGTGGCAGCGATCGCACGAAAAATGAATCATCGTTGTCTCCTTACACATTTCAGGACCGGCGACGGCCCACTACATATCATGCTAACGGCAGAAATGGGGTGTTGGCAAGCAAATTCTCGCGACAAATCGGGAACGAGTCGCTGCACGTAGACCGTCAGGAATCCGGCGACCCGAAAACTAGCAGCCCGTTGAAAAAGTAGCGGAACGGCGCGAGCCGTCCGGTTGCGTTGGCGTCCACATGGCGAATTACCGGGCGGCATCCACGCGGCGAATTATCGGGAAGCTTGCGCGGCGAATTATCGGGAAGCTTGGCGCAGGCGAAGTACCGGGCGGCTTGCGCCGCTCCGCTACAATAAACATTTGTGCACACATTTTTCAACAGTCTGCTTAGGATCGCGAGTGCATTGCGAACCCACAGATTTGATCGGCGTTGGAGTGTCACGGAACTGCCCGTGGCTCGACCGGTCAACCATATGCTGGCGATTCTTTGGCAACGCCAGCGACGCCCGACCCAAAAGGTCAGAACCTGACTGCCATCCAAGAAATCAAGACTTGACGGAACGATAGGACCCTATCGACCGGCGGCCTTATTCGACGAGTGGCTTGAGTTTCTCCGTGATATTCTCGGACTGGGGAGCCATCTCGGCGTTGAGTTGGATGTAACTCTTCCAATCCTCTGGCACATCGTCCTCGTGGAAAATGGCTTCCACCGGGCACTCGGGGACGCACGCCTCGCAATCGATACATTCGTCCGCGTGTATGTACAGCATCGTGTCACCCTTGTAGAAACACTCGACCGGGCAGACGACCACGCAGTCGGTGTAACGGCATCCATCACACGGCTTGGTGACGACATGAGTCATAACAAAACACTCCTTGGCCTGTCCTCTGACGCATAACGACTCAGCAGTCAAAATACGAGTTGAATCCTAGGCGGGCAGAAAACGCTTGTCAAGCTTGTCACTCCACGTCAGAACCAGGCCGGTCGATGCTCCACCGCTTGCTTGTTCGCGACCGAAAGCATAACTAGAATCGATGGCGAGCCCTAAAACATCGGCGACGCATTGGCAACCCGCGAACGCTAACCGAATTCCCACATCCTCTTAACAGAATAACGTGCCCCTCTCAGAACTCGATCGAACCTTGTTGGAGCATTGCATCGCAAAGCGTCCCTTCGCCTGGGAGAGCTTCGTCGATCGCTTCTTGACATTGATCTTGTTCGTCGTGCAACAGACGGCCAAGACCCGTCGCATCGAATTGACCGACGCCGACCAACACGAATGTGTCAACGACGTGTTCTTAACCATTCTCCGAGATGACTTTGCAGTGTTGCGCAGGTTTTCCAGTCACTGCAGTTTGGCGACGTATATTACCGTCATTGCTCGCCGGGTCGTGGTACGTCGACTGTTACGACTTCGTCGACCTCGCGGCGACTCGCTGCCGGCTCCGGAACGCAAAGCGTAGCGCCACATGATCGGCAAAGATTCAACGTAACAGTTCACGAGCTGGGGTCTGGCTCATTTTCGGCCCAATTAATTGGTACTAGAATGTCGGATGAGCCGCCGAAAATGTGCCTGACCCCCTAAAAACGTGGGTAACGCATTGGCAACCCGTGAACGCTTACAGATTCAACAGTCCGTCAAAACAACCGCGGATTACTGCGCGGCCGGAGAGACCTTCGCCAAATCGACGATTCGGGCGTCGTTCGGATGGGGCCGAGCCCACTGCAGGTTCGGGTCCCCGTATAACTGGTTGATCTTGAGGTTTGCCAGATCGATGACAATCGAGTTTGTTTTGCCCGTCCCGTCCAGGACGTACAGCTCGATTCGTCTTGGCAAGCTCGTATGGTGCTCGACGTCGTACTGATGTTGAATGGCGTTGGCGTAAGCCATCAACCGCTGAGATGGATTGTATATCGCCTGCTGTTTGAGTAGCCCGGTCTTGGGGTCGATTACCAGAATCTTTGTAAAGTCGCCTGAGGCCCCCGTGATGGTTTGCCGCAGTTCATAGCGGCCATCAGGGCGCAGGAAGGGACCCGCCGAAACATCGTCCAGCGACAAATGCGTCAACCCGATGGAATCGAGAATCCATTGTGGCTCCAACGGGAGCACTTGTCGCAACGGGCTCGATTCGTATTCGTCGTGACGGGCAAAGTACAACGTCGGAGGTTCGTCGCCGACCGCCATCTTGGTCCACAGCCAAAACTCCGAATCGTTGCTGCCGACGTCGAACCCCATTTCGGTCATCCCGATTAGACCGGCCTTCATCCGCAGGTTTCGGGGTTTGTCGACAATCAACGTTCCCGACAATGGCGGTGCACCGGTGATTCGAACTCGTACGTCGCTGCTCAGTTGCCGCACCTCCTGCGTATTGGCATTGAGCGTCTCGATCAACTCGTTGGCCGTCGGCGTCGTTTGAAACGCGATCGGAATGGGCGGCGAACTCGTTTGCTGGAATGGCCCGGCCAGTTGACAGCCGCCGGCACCGCACGCGATCAACATCAGCAGCCAAGTGGTCGGAGTGCGACTGCCAATTCGCGACGAGAGCGAATTACGCTCCAAGCCGTTCCGCATCGTTGTCCTAAAGCCGTTCAATCATGCATCCTTGCAGTGATGGTATGTCAATCCAATTCGACCTCGTGCGGCCTTAGCGATCCGGATGGCTCGACCTCGTTCGATTCCGCGTCGTCAATCTCCAACTCAGGCTGGTCCGTGAACAGGTGTTCGCAAAGTTCGGCTTGAATTTCCCGAATTCGATCAGGCGTTGGAGTGCAACTGGCTACGACAATATCGGCGTCCAACTTGGCCGATCGGACGACCGTCGCATCGGGTGCAGCGGGTTCTCCATGTGTTTCCACAACGCTCAAGAGTCGTTTGCGCTGCAACAACAATGACATCACGAATAGGGTGTCTTTTTTCTCGGAGCGTTGACTCAGTTTTTGAAAGTAGGCCAGCAACACTTCGCTCGGTGCCCAATAAACTCGGTTTCGGTCGTGGTCGGGTACTTGCGACCGCCACCAGCCAATCGCATCGTCTGGCGGTCCTTGCCAAGCCGCCTGGCTAAAATCGCGTCGCAGCAGTTCGTCCCCTTCCTCAACGAGTGCGGAGTAGTAGATTTCGCCGGGCTTGAATTCCTGGCCGCTGGCATGACAACGGCGGCTTGATCGTTTGAAATCAAACTCAATCATCGATCACCGGCAGTGAGATTCTCGAATTCGGCGTGCGATAGTAGACAAATCGGCAGAACGGTACAAGAGTTTATTTGTTCGTCGCGGAAACCACGAAAAAAGTCGGAAACAGGCACGAAATCGCCTTCGGCTGTAAGCGTTCACGGGTTACCAATGCGTGGCCCACGTTTTTTGCGGGGTCCGGCACATCCGGCTTGGGTGGATTGAGCCAGGCCCCGGCTCGTGAACTGTTCCCCTTCGGCTCACCGAAAGACTCAGCGGTGGCAACCCCTTGTGAGAAATGCAAGCTATTCCGAGTCGTTAGGGTCCAGCTCGCGGTCGGAAGTACCGCCGACGTACTTCTGACACAGTTCCCGATACCGGTCCGACAAGAATTTGTTGAGAAACAGAAACCCTGGATCAACCTTATTCATTTCCACTTCGTACAGTGCATCCTTGACGTGTTCCGCGTCACCAACTTCGTCGTAATAGATGGCCAGCCCCATGTGGCCCACCGTTTTGAAACGGGCTTCGTATTCAAAACCGGGTTCGTACGGCTCGATCAAAAGCCGTTGATAGACGTCGTGCGCCAATTCGTACCAACCTTGCTTGAGATAGAATTCACCAAGTCGTTCACGCGCCAAATAAATGTAGTACGCCGTCTCATCGCGTTCGGCAGAATTCAAATCCGGGTTCCGCGCGTTGGAGAAGTAGTCGTCGACCGCCAGCCAGCCCTGATCTTTGAGTTCGGGATGGAACAGGGCGTAGTAGTATTGCGCTTTGGCGGACGCCTTTTGCGGGACGATTCGAGTCTGTGCGCCGGAGACCGAATTGACCGCGGCCAACGGATCGGTCGGGGGACGCTGCAGTGCCCAAATCGCTCCGGCCGAAAACGCGACGATGACAACCGCGGCCAGCGACCACCAGGTCGACACGCGCCGCCAAAACGATGGTACGTCGCCGGTCATGATCCGCTGCAATTGGCGAGTCACCGCGTACCGCGACTCCACCGACGTTGGTGACACGTACTCCGGTTGCTGCGAATCGACTGCCAACTTCTCCACAATCGTGTCCCATTGATCGAAGTCGATTTCGATCTTGCGGATCGCCCGGATGAGTTCCGTCGGATCCTGAAATCGATCCACCGGATACTTGGCCATCATCCGTTCGACGATATCGCTTAATTCACGTGGGACATCGGCGCGAATCGAATGCAGGCTGGGAGGCGATTTGTTGACGTGCTGAAGTGCGATGGCCAGCGGGTTGTCGCCTTGGAACGGCGGGTCGCCGGCCAACATGTGATAAGCCGTGATACCCAGAGAATAGATGTCGCTGCGAGGGTCGACAGTCTTCCCCTCGACTTGTTCCGGACTCATATAGAGCGGTGTTCCCATCGTGATCCCGATTTGGGTCAAGTCGGAGGCGCCGCTCCGGATCGTTTACGCGTGCCAGACCGAAATCGGTGACTTTGACTTCGCCGTTGGGCGCCAGCATGATGTTTTCGGGTTTGATGTCCCGGTGAATCACGTGTTGATCGGCCGCCTTTTGCAGCGCGGCGGCGACCTGCCGAATGATATTGATGGCCACAATCGGATCGACCGCACCGTGGCGGGCCAAGTATTCGGCGCAGGTTCTGCCCGCGTACGTATTCCTGGGCGATGAAGTGAAGTCCCTGGTCGTCGCCGACTTCGTAAATCTGCACAATGTTCGCCTGCACCAGCCCGGCCGCCGCCTGGGCTTCCTGGTGAAATCGATTGACGAACGTAGCGTCCTCGGCAAGCGATGGCTTCAGGATTTTCAAAGCGACGTGTCGCCGCAACGACGGCTGCTCGGCCAAGTAGACTTCCGCCATGCCGCCACGCCCCAAACGGCGAATCAGCAAGTAACCACCGACGGACTTGCCCGTCAAATCTTCGGCTTCTGAATCATGTTGTTCGATGAGATTCTCGTCCATTTGCGGGAATGGCCCAGACAGTTTTGGCAGAAAACAGGGATGCGGTCGACACCCGAAATGCCGCTGCTTCGAGCCCCCTTCCCGTCCGAATGACCCAGGCGTCGCGGCGCCGGTACACAATCATAACTCGGCCAGTACACGCGGGCCACTGCGCCGGAGTGAGACCCACCCGCGGTTATGACGGCTGAACGACAATCGACGCTGTGGCGCGTGGGTTGGACGGTCCTGCTCTGCGGCAAACCGCCCCAGTTTCCGCTTGCGGCGAAAGGCCGCGTTATGACCAATTCATAGCATGCCAACGACGTTGGCAAAACGTTTGGTTTCGGGTCTGCTAAGGATCGGACGCAAAATAACTTCGCCGTAAATCCTCGCCCTCACGGGAGAGGCTTTGGGAGAGGGTCGACAAAACCAGGAAGTTATTTGGCGTGCGATCCTAATGTCATTGTTTCGTTTCGGCAAGCGCCTTCTTGGCGGCCTCGAGTTTCTTCTTTGCCTTCAACCCGTGGTCGATGGTCGGCCAGTACTTTTCGAAATTAAAATCGGGGCTGTTGTCCAAATCGTGACAATTCGTACACAGCGTCGTCTGTCGCGCTTGCCGTAGCGTAATCCGAATTTCATGCGTGAGTTTGTCACGCTGATTCCTGGTGTCCCGATCGAGCTTCTGACCCGCTTTGATTAGGTTTTCCAGCTTCACGTGTTCGGAACACGGTCCATGGCAGTTTTCGCAACCATTGCCATGCAGATCTTTGTCCTCAATGCTCGTGTAGCCGGATTCATAGGGTTGAAACCCTTGCGGGTCCCAACCAGTGACGTGACAACTCAAACACTCTGGATCGTGCTCTCGCGAGACCCAAGTCCGTTCGCCATTGGGATTCTTCAGCAAATCTGCAGTGGCGCACGAGTGAGGACCGATGCGCTGCGGATTGTCGTTGTCGATGTGGCCCTTTTCCCAAATTTCGTACTCAACTTCGTGGCAGTCTTTGCAACCCGTCGTGCCGACAAAAGTGCGGCCGGGTGTCGGGTAGGGCTTCGGTACGATATTCAACCCGTCCTTGTCCCAAGGCATCCGGCCCAACGAATCCTGATAGTCTTTGAAGACGCCCTTCATCGTGATCATGCGGTCGTTGTTTTCAAATCGTGCGTCCATCGGGACGCGTTGGTATCGGCTGGTGAGCTTTCCATCTTGAAAGTACAAGCCGACCACGACGACGTCCATGCCTTTGGAGCCGACTTCGATGAACGAGGTCAAGTGGTCGCCGATTTGGATCGGTTCGGGCTCGCGCGTTGGCTCGCCGACATCACTGCCGGCCAACACGAAGTCGAACAGTGGATATCGCTTGGCAAAATCGCGGCAGGTGTCCAAGTCGGCGTTGACCGCCAACACATACGCATCGCAATGCTCGCTCTGAAGCTGGGGCACGACCTCCTTAAGGGCCTCGTCGGCTGATTTTGTTTGGTAGTCCGGATCAAGTCCTTGGATTGCCCCCAACTCCTTGTCGCCGATCACCGTCGTCATACCGATCTTCTTACCCGCCACATCGAATACTCGATACGGCTTGAAATAGCCAAAATTGTCGATGTTTGCCGAGACAAATGCATCTGCGTCGTTCGAGCCTTTGGCGTTATTAGGATCCTTGGCGTCCTTCGGACTTGGGTTGGCGATGATCGAAAGCGTTTGGGTGGATGTGAGCCTAATGTCATCTGGGCCCATACCGATACATACGTAGTTCATCGCTTCTAACATTCCGCGCAAGTCGTTGCGAGTTTCAATTGCGCTTGCGGCCAAGTTCGGTGAATTTGATTGCCGGTGTCGATACCGATCACTTGCCAATTCTTGTCCTCGGTCAACTCGCGATACAAAACTTCACGGCGCAACATGCCGCCCTTCTGATTCTGCAAACCCGTGCACCCGCAGGGCTCGATGTAGCCGTTTTGACGCCCGGAAATCAAGATCGCCAAGTCGGGCTTGTCCCAGCCGACAAACAGCTCCTTGTCCGGATCCTCCGTAGCGGCCGATCCTTCTTGCGGGGAAATGCTCTTGGCCTCAGGTTCCTGTTGGATTCGCGTTGAAGAAGAACCGGGGGCCGTGGATGTCGTCCGAAACCCTCCGGTGATCAACGTGGAAACGACGACGTAAGCGAAAACGAACGCAGCAACTGTGAGTTTCATGGCAATCGCGGGTCTAAACAGCAGATCCAATTGACTTGTGCTTCATCCGCTCTGCATCCCGGCGTCGAATGAAAGAGTCGACATTCGATTCGAATTGGCTCGACCAACGCTCGGCCTCTATGCCCCTTAACAACTCGTTGAAAAAGTAGCGGAACGGCGCGAGCCGTCCGGTTGCATTGGCATCCACACGGTGAATGACCGGGCGGCTTGCGCCGCTGCGCTTCAATCAACACTTGTGCACACATTTTTCAAGCGTCTGTTAACGGCGTAGTCAAGACGGACGACGCACTTGCATTATCGGGGAATCTCCCAAAAAAAGATACGCCGTTTGCACTTCCGAAATGGGCTTGCGCGACATGCGACAGCGATATCCATTGCCATCGTGTGTCGGCCAGGGACCGCCCGACCTACAGAAAACCAGCCCACTCCCTGCTCGGCGGATTTCTATTGAGATCGGATCGAGATTTGCATGTCTGTCACGTCCGGTTCATTCGATTGCAAGAACAGGGTGCCGGACAAAGGCTGTGACGAGTCGCTGTGTCTTGCCTTGACAGTAATCTGCCAACACGATGCCACGGGCTTACCATCGATGGGCGGTGAATCGGCGACCGGCTCAATGGCAACCTCGCAAGCCTTTTCCAGTGCCGGATCGGAGAAGCGGGTCTTGGCGATGTCGAATTTCTTGGTGTCAAAACAATACACGCGACTGCTCAATTGTTGTGGCTCGTTCGCTGGAATCTTGCCGAAATCGAGTTCCAACGGCCGAATCAAAATTAGAGGTTCAACCGTTCCTGTGACAGCAAATTCCAATTCACGGTTTTGCTCGACGGCGTCGTTGGTTTTCAACTTCACAACGTGATGATATTCTCTTCGCGAACCGTTTTCACTCCAGCGAAGCGTCACGAATAGGTATCGCTTGGGGTCGACGATCGCGTGCTGCTCAGCCTTTCCCCCGAACAACACGTCGCACGTCGCCGACTCGACGTCCAACGTCAGCGTCGCTTTACCGGTGTTGACGATTTTCCATTCGGCCGTGTAAGCGTGATAACTGTTGATTTCGCCATAATTCCGCTCGTGTTCCTGCCCCACGAATAACTCCGGGACCAACCGATTGCGTGGATCGATTGCGTCGCCGTCGACCGTTTGATACGGCAAAAACTCATCGATGAATCGATGGCATTCGTACTGCTGCAAACCGTAGCCGGCCGCAATCCCCAGCAAAACCGGCAGAACAAACCAGACTAGCCACTTGACCATCGACCAGAACCAAACGGACAGAATCGGTAATTGGCACGCAATCTCAAATTCTAGGCGGAGTCCCACAATTCGTAAACCGCGTCGCTCGGTTCGGTAGTGGGGTCACTTGCGGTAGGTCCGGCAGTCTTTGGCCGAAGAACAATGGCTAACGATGGCCGTCCCACGTCGAATCACCTTACTACTCAAGAATTGTCGCGCTTGCATTGGGCTTTCACCGACCGGAGGCTGGCATTGCCGTGCGCAAGTAATTGCGACAGCGCGTCAAGTACTCATGGTACTCGGGTTGCTGAAAGTCGGCGTAAGTCCACCGCGAACTTCGCCAGGCTTTATGGTGAAAGTACAACGTGACTTCAGCATAGATACCCTGCCCAAGGTAGATTCGGTGATCGCGATCCTTGGTCGACGCCAGCACCAATTTGGCTTCGGTAAGGTAGCCTGGATCGATATTGACGGGCCGACCGACTGGATGCGAAAAGCTTTGGATTCGACGTTGCTCGATTTCGTTCGACATCAGCTTCCAGTCGGCGAGATTTGCTGGATCGGCCAGGACAGCAAACGCGAGCAACTGCTTCTTTAGACCGGGGCCCATCTCGGCGGCGTAGTATTGCGTCTGATTGAAGTCAAACACCGCGCTGTGCAGCTTGATGTCGCCCCATCGCAACTGAAGTTCATCGCGGCACCATGCCAATAGGTCTTCGTCCCTCGAGGTGATCGCGGCGATACGCAGAACCGGTTTGACAGGGACCAACTGGCCCACAAAACACTCGCTGATTGTGGCGGGCGCTGACCGCGACCACGTGGACGTCCTGCGCGTCCCGGTCACTCCGCCGATGATTACGTCCAGATATCGCGATCGAGCATGCGGTAGTTGATTGCTTCTTGCAAGTGGTTGAGACAGACTTCGGGACTGTTGACCAGGTCGGCGATCGTGCGTGCGACTCGCAGAACTTTATCGTGGGCGCGGGCCGACAATCCCAGCTCATTGACGCTGGACTTCATCAAGGCAATCCCGTCGGCATCGAGCGCGCAATACTTGCGGACTTGCTTGCTCTTCATTTGCGCGTTGTAGTTGGTCACGGCGCCGTCGAAACGTTCGTGTTGCCGTTGACGGGCGGCCGCGACCTGCGCCCGCATCTCCTGGCTCGAAGTACCCGGCAGCGCCGAGGTCAATTCCTTAAAGTCCGCCGCCGGAACCTCAATGTGAATATCGATCCGGTCGAGCAGCGGACCGCTGATTTTGCTCATGTACCGTTCGATCTGCGGGGGCGTGCAGTTGCAACTGCGGCGAGGGTCGGTGCGGTAGCCGCAGGGACATGGGTTCAATGCAGCCACCAGCATGAAATCGGCGGGGAAGGTCGTCGAGTTCAACGCCCGCGAGATCGTGACGACTCCTTCCTCCAAAGGCTGTCGAAGCACCTCGAGCGTCGCCGATTGAACTCGGGCAGTTCGTCCAAAAACAAAACGCCATTGTGTGCCATGCTGATTTCGCCGGGCGTCGGCGTGCTGCCGCCGCCGACCAGTCCGGCTTCGCTGATCGTGTGATGCGGCGAGCGGAACGGACGCTGGGCCATCAACGGCTGGCCGTCGGCCAACCGGCCACAAGCGCTGTAAATGCGCGTCGTCTCGATCGATTCGGCCGGAGACAAGGTCGGCAGAATCGAAGGGATCCGCTTGGCGAGCATCGTCTTACCGCTGCCCGGCGGTCCCAACATCAGAATGTTGTGCGTCCCCGCAGCCGCAATCACCACGGCCCGCTTGGCCATCTCTTGACCGCGCACATCGGCAAAGTCGTCGTCGTACCGCGACAGCTCTTGAAAAAGTTGTTCCAGCCGCGAAGGAACCGGGTCGATCGAAAGTTCTCCGGCGAAGAACCCGACCGCTTGAGCCAGACTGTCGACCGGGATGACTTCGATCTCTTCGACCACGGCGGCTTCGGCGGCGTTCTCACGCGGAACGACGATGCCGCGCAGATTCCGGTCGCGGGCCGCCGCCATCGCCATCGACAACACACCCTTGGCCCGTCGCATCTGGCCCTCCAACGACAGCTCGCCCACGACGGCATATTGTTCCAGCCGATCGGATTCGATCTGGCCGCTCGCCAACAGGATTCCCAAGCAGATGGGCAAGTCAAACGACGCCGCTTGTTTGGGAAGTTCCGCCGGCGCCAGGTTGATCACAACTCGATCGGCCGGGCGCAGAAAGCCCGAATTCACGATCGCCCGCTCCACTCGATGCGTGCTTTCACGGACCGCCTGTTCCGGCAGGCCAACCAAGATTGTCTTGGGCATGGCGCCGGGCGAGACGTCCACCTCGACTTCGACCGCCAGTGCGTCGATTCCCAACAGCGAAAACGTCTTCAGCTTGGCAAACATACTGTCGGCGGGCGAAGATAGGTGAAAAGGAATGGCCGCTGTTATCTGATGCGCGACGACGTCTTCGTAGTATCGCGCATCAAAAACGACTTTGCCAGTACGCAGTCGGGGCATTCCATGTGGCACGGTCATTTATGATCACCCGTCGTCGGGCAGCGTTGATTCGTAACTGTTCACGAGCCGAGGTCTGGCTCAATCCGCCCAAGGCGGGTGTGCCTGACCCCCTGAAAACGTGGGCGACGTATTGAAAACCCGTGAACGCTTACCGTGGATTCTCGCACGGAGACACGAAGACACGGAGAATAAGACGTTGAAACGAGTCACAACGTGATGCATCGATCGTTACGCTATTGCAATTTCCGACATGCACAAAATCATGCCCTGGACACTGCTTTTTGCAAGACGGAACTCCTTTACCTGCTTCACCCGCGTCACCTACTTCTCCGTTCCTCTACTTTTTCTCCGTGCCTCTGAGCCTCTGTGAGAAACATCTTGTTCAGGTTGCGTCTCCGCCTGAGTGGGATGAAAAGGGGATAAGTCCAATTATTGTCGGCCAGAGTTTGGTTGTCGTCGACGACTTCGCGAACCGCCCGCGTAGCGCGTTGTACTTGCCATAATTGGACTTATCCCCTTTCCTTCAAGTCATTCTGGAATTGGAATGCTTTCGGTGGCATTTCGAGAAAACGCCCGGACAAAATCGATTCGAAGGCCTTCGTGGACTGGCGGATTGACACATTCTGTGCCTTGAGCCCCGTATAAGGCTCGGCGGTAAAATACGGCTGACTCATGAACCGCAATGCTTGTACGGCTGCTCGTTTGGTCGGGTCGCTGTTGAAACGCCAATTCACATCGTTCAACGCGCCAGGATATAAATTCTCAAGCAGTTCAATGACCGCCTCTCTCATCGAATTGGCTACTCGCTGACTCCGGGCATTCAATGCTGAAAGAGTGGAAGCGATAGACAACGTAAACCGCAAATCCAGCACGGGTAGATCGCCTCTTTGGCAAGCAAGCCGGACGAAATGAGTTTCGTTCCGTAACCGTCCGGGGACAGCGATTCCGTTACGGTAAACGCTGTCAAAGAACATGCGGATGGGGATACTTGGCGTTCGTTTCTTATGGCTTGCCGAAACTCGTCGACAAAACGTGCGTTCGGGGTGATCGCGAATATCGCATCGCGTCGGGAACTTGAGGCCTGAGCGCTGCTCTTGAATGTCCGCAGAAGTGATCGAAGGGGAAATGAATATCTGTTTAATTGTGGAGAGCGTCTCGCGCAGTTCTTTGCATACGTTTTCTATATCGTCGAGTTCGGAATCAAGATAGATGATGACTCGAAACGGGTGTTGAGGTGACATTGCCAGCCGATAAGCCAACTCGGTCGCCAGCACGCGGACGCCGGCACGTGGGTCGCCGGACAACAGCACATCGCTACCAACCAAAATCGGGGCAAAGAGGTCCACCGCTTTTAGCCCGGTTTCCACGATCATTGGCCCTTGACCGTTTCGACGCCGCCGTATCAAAACGGTCAGGCCAAAGAACGCTCCCGCGATGACAACGATCGCCACGATCAACAAAATGGACATGCCAATTGGATTCATGCGTGCAATTTGAGAGATGTTCGCTGCCGAGGGTAGGGGGGGTGCGAAAAAGGGGATAAGTCCAATTTTCGGGCGGTGTTAGTTCTTGTTCGCACATTCGCTCTCGATTGTCGGCCCGGTTTGAGACATGGAGCACCATCCCGCCCTGCACTACGCGTGCGATCCTTGGCATGACCACAAAGATAGTCAACCCTCGCTAATTGGACTTATCCCCTTTTTCGTTTACAACCATGACGACATGCAGCGAGTGGCGGCGAATGGTATGATGCGGGCGGCCATACTCGTGGCCGTCGCACTAGGACGTTAGTCAAAGGAGTTCTTACATGGCCGTTCCCATCATGTCGGGGCTGTCCGGCAATGAAATGTACTGTTTGCACCTGAAAGGTTTTGCGCCGGGCGATTTGGTGTTGGGCAACAGCGTTTACTCGCTTGGTTTTCTTGGCAGCCTGGGAGCGGGTCTGCGGAGCATGATGGGCGGAGAGGTCACTCAGGTGACGCAAGTGATTCATGACGGTCGGTTGCAAGCGTTCGACCGCATGACTCGTGAAGCAACCTCACACGGCGGTTATGGGATCACCAGCGTTACCAGTGACTTGAAATCGTTTCGGGGCAACGTCGAGTTTCTGTCGATTGGAACGTGCATACGCGCCGCCGATGGCCACCGCTATGACTTGACATTTTCGACCAGTAGCGATGGACAAGAACTATACTGTCAACTGGACGCTGGATTCATGCCCATCAAGTTCGTTTTCGGCAATGTTGCGTACTCGATCGGACTCGGAGGAGGCATTCTTGGCGGGCTGAAAAGTTTAGGGCGCGGCGAGATCAAGGAATTCAGCGATGTCTTTAACCACACCCGGCACCTGGCCCTGCAACGACTGGTGAGTGAGGCGAAGACGGCCGGCGCGAACGCCGTCGTGGGAATTCAAACAATCGTGATGCCATTTCGCGGCATCCACGAGATGATGATGACTGGCACGGCTTCGACGCATTCCGAACTGGGGACCGAGTTCCAAGCGAATCCGATCACCAGCGATCTGACCTGCGAGGAAATGTGGAACATGGTCAGCATGGGCTATCTGCCAATTAAGCTTGTGCTCGGCACGGCCGTCTATTCGCTCGGCTTTGTGGGAGGCATGGCTGCGTTTTTCAAATCGTTTTCGCGGGGCGAGGTCAGTGAACTGACCTCCTTGATTTACGAAGCACGGGAGCATGCGATTGGTTTGATTCGCGACGAAGCGGCGTCGATTGGGGCGGACGATGTGATTGGCATCAAGACCCACGTTCATGAAATGGGCGGGCTGATCGAGTTCATGGCGATCGGCACGGCCGTCAAACGGTTTTCCAGCTTGAAGACGGTTTCGGAGTCGCTGCCCCCACAGGCGATCATTCGCGACAAGGACACCTGGATCAGCCATGAACAGGGCTTGTTCGCCACGGTCAAGAGTGGAAGAGGCTCCGACTAGTCGCAAAAAGGAACCATTTTGCTTCTTATTCGCCCATCGCCGTGGTTGAAACCTGCTATCCAGCCCCAGGCGTTTGACCCTCCGTTTCGCCCAACGCGAGTCCCACCGAGTAGAATGAGTCGCATGGTGAACCTGAACGCATACCACGCGACTCCAGGGAGAGCATCGCACGGACTCCTATTGAACTCCTACCTGCCGGGGATCAACATGGGCAAGTCAAAAACAATCCCGCCATGTTTTTTCTTTGAGGGGCCCATCCATCCGGTCCCGACGTGCGAGCATTCGCCCAGAATGTGGCGGCTCTCGGTGCGGCGCACGCTGGCCTCGGCCATCGTTCTTGCGATTCTCACCGTGGCAACTCCGGTTGCCCTGCGCAAGGGCCGCTGGAGGATCTGGCCCGGCCCCAGGAAGGCCGTTCGATGCGGCGCCACCTCGACCATGCGGGTCGGCGAGGTTCGCCGCGGCGGGCCGAGCGAAACTCGATCCCAAGCCGACCCAAGGGGGATCTGCGACGAGGCAGCAACTGGGACAATTTCCGCGTGGCCCCGGGCGAGACGCACGTGCTGATGGACGAGCAGGGGCCCGGAGTGATCACGCACATCTGGATGACGTTCCTCGGGCCGGAGCCGCAGGACTGGGCCAAGAACGGCTCGGCCAATCACCAGGAAATGCTGCTGCGGATCTACTGGGACGGCGAACCCGCGGCCGGCGGTCGAGGCGCCGGTCGGCGACTTCTTCGCCAACTGCTTCGGCAAGCGCAGCGAGGTGATCAGCCTGCCGGTGATCGTCGAGGATGCCGATTCCTACAACTGCTTCTGGCACATGCCGTTTCGCAAGTCGGCCCGGATCGAGATCGTCAACCAGAGCGAGAAGCCGATCAGCCTGCTCTACTACAACATCGACTGGATCAAGAAGGACCACCTGCCCGAAGACACGCCCTACTTCTACGCCCAGTACCGCCAGGAGTATCCCGTCGCAGCAGGGCGCAGGACTACGTGGTGCTGGAGACCAAGGGCAAGGGCCACTACGTCGGCACGGTGCTGGCCGTGCGCACGCGCAGCCCGGCCTGGTTCGGCGAGGGCGACGAGAAGATCTACATCGACGGCGAGGCGAAGCCGTCGATCTGGGGCACCGGCACGGAGGACTATTTCCTGTCGGCCTGGGGTCTGAAGACGACCAGCACGCCCTACTTCGGCGTGCCCTACTTCGACCAGTGGGGCATCGTCGGCGGACACACCAGCGCGTACCGCTGGCACCTCAACGATCCGATCGTGTTCAACACCGGCATCAAGGTGACGCTTCGAGCACTTCGGCTGGATCTCGCCCGACGAAAACCCGGACTACAAGAGCGACGAGCTGGAACGAGCGCGAGGACGACTACGCGAGCGTGGCCTTCTGGTACCAGACCGGCGAGCCGACCTTCACGGCCCGCGCACCGGACGCCCGCGAGCGGACGCTGCCCAGCCTGGATCGGGTCATCGCCTACGCCCGCGATTTCGCTGACGGCGAGCACCACGGCGCGGGCACGCGGTGACCAGCAGCAACTCGATCTCTACGACGGGCCGCAACTGCTGTACATGCCGAAGCAGGCCGATGGAGCGTGGCTCGAGATCCCGTTCGAGGTCAAGACAAAAGAGCCGCTGCGGCTGCTGCTCAACATGACCAAGTCGCTACGACTTCGGCAGGTACCAGGCCTCCCTCAACGGGGTCAAGCTTGGCGGGGCGATCGACCTCTACAGCCCCAAAGTCATCGACCAGGAGTTCCACCTGCTCGATTTCTGGCCGGAGCCGGGAGTGTACACGCTGCGGCTGGAGTGCGTCGGCAAGAACCCCCAGTCCGACGGATCACTACTGCGGCCTGGAATCAGTGCGCCTCCGCGAACGCCGGCCACGCGTGGCGGAAATGGCCCACGAGAAGAATCTCGACTGGCGAAAGGAACCCAAGCTCTACCAGTGAATGAATGTTCGGCGATCGCACGAGCGGGATAATCGTCGTGATGCCACAGCGTGGTGACGACAGTCAACTCTCGTGTTCGGTAAGGATTGGACGCAAAATAACATCGCCGTAAATCCTCGCCCTCACGGGAGAGGCTTAGGGAGAGGGTCGACAAAACCGGGAAGTTATTTTGCGTGCGATCCTAACCTCGCTTGGCAACCTGTGTCTTGGTTCTGTACCTAACACTTTTTCTTTGCCTTGAATGTCTTTTCTGGTAATCGTTCACGAACCGGGTCTGGCTCAATGTGCCCAAGGCGGATGTGTCTGACCGCCTGAAAACGTGAGCGAAGCATTGGCGACCCATGGACGCTTACTCTTTTCTGTCACCTTTCTTTGTCTTTTTGCCCACAAAATGGTGTCTTGCCGTACCGTTGCGGAAGTGTGGATTTTCGGCTTTCCTATTCCCGGGCACTTGATTATTGATTTGCTCCAAACTAACTTGGTTTTCACTGTTCTGGTTTTGCTGGTTTGTCCTGTAAAGCTCACTAGTCACTAGAAAATCGCTTTTCCAATTGCCATTCGATGGAGACCCGACCGATGCCTGCAATAAAACGCCGCAAATCAACAAGAATCCGTAAGGCTAAATGGGCAGTTTATGCAGCTGCGGGTGCTGCTGCAGTGGCTGCGCTTCCGAACGACGTCGATGCAGATATCCACTACAGCGGTCCTTTGAACTTACCCGTAAATGGTGCCCCTGGATCTTTTGGTTCAACGGCTTTCAATATCGGCACGGCCGTTTTTGGAGGTACGCACTATCGACTCGTCCCTCCTTATTCCGGATCCGGTATCGCATGGTTCTTTGGCGGTGCATCTGTGCTGGCACGGGGATGGTTGCAGGAGTTTTTGCAAATGGTGGATATGGGACTTTCCCGTATGCCGCTAATATTGCAGCTGGCGCTTTTGTTTCTGCCCAACCCTTCAGCATTCCGTCTGGTACTGCCACGATGGCTTTTAGGCCAGGATACGGCAATGATCAATTCTTGAATCCAGGAATTGGATTTCTTGGAATCAAATTTAATATTGGGGCGGGGACGCAATACGGTTGGGTCCGGGTCAACATGGTCGGAGCCCCTGACAACGCGTATACGATTGTCGACTATGCCTATGCGGATGCGGGCGACACGATCAAAGCTGGCCAAACCGCCGTTCCGGAGCCTGGCCTTCTGGGCATGTTGGCTTTGGGTGCGGTTGGCGTATCATTTTGGAGACGTAAACGTAGCGAAGCTGCCTAGTGTTTTGGGCAAGACTTTAGAACTAATAAGCCGTCCTTTGCGGGGCGGCTTTTTTTTTCCCGAAGTGTTATTCTTTTTTGTTCGTTGTCGATTTGACGCTCGTCGCGTAAGCGTTCGCGGGTTGCCAATGCGTTGCCCACATGTTTAGGGGGTCAGGCACATCCGCCTTGGGCGGATTGAGCCCGAACCCGGCTCGTGAACTGTTACCTCGTCGCGTAAGCGTTCATGGGTTCCCAATGCGTTGCCCGCGTTTTTTGGGGGGTCAGGCACATTTTCGGCGGCTTCTGCGACGTTTTAGCATCTATAATTGGGCCGAAAACGAGCCAGACACCGGCTCGTGAACAGTTACCCTCGTCGCCTAAGAGATTGTTGCATTAGTAGATCAGGATGGATTTGAAGGAAATGACCGACTCTAAAACGCAAAACCGAGGGGATCATAAAACCAAAGTCCTGGTGATTGGCTGGGATGGCGCGGATGGGAACACATCACGCCTTTGCTCGATCAAGGGCTGTTGCCGACACTGGAGCAGATGATCAACCGCGGCGTGATGGGCAATTTGGCGACACTACAACCCGTGCTTTCACCGATGTTGTGGAATTCCGCGGCTACGGGCAAGTACGCGTTCAAACACGGGATACTCGGTTTCGTTGAGCCCGACCCGCACCACGGAGGTGCTCGGCCCTTCACGAGTTATTCCCGGAAATGCAAAGCGATATGGAACATTCTCTCGCAATTGGGGTTGCGTTCAAACGTCATCAACTTTTGGGCCAGCCACCCCGCCGAGAGAATCAAAGGATGCGTTGTCACCAATGCATTCAATGGCGCCAAGGCGGATCCCCAGCGGGGCGTCGTCGTAGTGCCCGGTAC
This sequence comes from uncultured Planctomycetaceae bacterium, assembly GCA_963803365.1. Lineage (GTDB taxonomy): Bacteria > Planctomycetota > Planctomycetia > Pirellulales > Pirellulaceae > JANMEB01. The sequence goes on along the minus strand of CAWDMH010000008.1, from coordinate 228,543 downwards.
GATTTATCCGGATGATCGCACCGCCTTCCTGAAACAATTCAAAGTGTTTATGCAGGAATTGTCTGAGGAGCAATTGCTACCGTTTGTACCTAATGCCGCCAAGATCAATCAGGACGAAGACTCGCGCCTGGAAACGTTGGCCAAAGTACTCAGTGAGACCCTGACCACTCATGCCGCAGCAACCGCCGTGATGGAAACAGAACCATGGGATTTCATGTTTATCTACTATACAGGAGTGGATCATTTCAGTCACGCCTTCATGCAATACCATCCGCCGCAATTGGATTACATTTCGAATGACGACTTTGAGATGTTTAAGGATGTCGTCAAGGGATGCTATCGATTTCACGACATGATGTTGCAACGGTTGCTGCAATTGGCCGGCCCGGACACCATCGTGATCCTCTGCTCCGATCACGGTTTCCAATCACGCGAAATGCGTCCGAATTTTTCTCCGCGCGAACCGGCAGGGCCGGCCATCTGGCACCGACAGTATGGCATTTTTGTAGCCCAGGGCCCGGGCATCAAACAAGATGAACGTATTTATGGGGCAAGTCTCATCGACATTTGTCCTACGATTCTTACTCTTTTTGATCAGCCAATTGGGGACGACATGGATGGGCGGCCCTTGGCGGAGATTTTTGAAGAGCCGCCAGAGGTCAAGTATATCCCCAGTTGGGAAACAATCGACGGCGATCACGGACTGCACGGGCAAGAAGCGCCCATTGACGAGGATGCGGCCGCTGACTTGATGCAACAATTTGCAGCTCTGGGTTATATCGACGATCCTGGCTCAAGCAAGGAAGAACAGGCTGACAACGCGGCGTGTGGAAGTCGATTACAACCTTGCTCGCAATTACGCTTGGGTTCGGCAATATGGCCAAGCGATCAAAATTATGGATCGCCTGGTTCACCATCGGCCCGGGAAATCAGATTTATTTTGGAGTTAGCGAGACTCTACCTTTGCGCAGGTTGGTTCGCACAAACGATTCGGATTCTCGAGTCGGCCTTTGCTATCAATTCGTCGCAATTTCCCGGCGTGCGACTCATGTGGGCGGAGGCAAAAATTCGGCTAGGACAAATCGACGAGGCGTTACGCATTCTCACCGTGGCCTCCAAATCGTGCGCTAAAACCCAGCAGCCCTTATCCATGTTGGTCGGTTGTACGCTCGAATGCGCATGTGGCCGGAAGCTGAAAAGGCTTTCAAACGGGCCATTGCCATTCATTCGGAAAACGCCGAGGCTTGGCACGGTTTGGCCGTGCGTTTATCGACGTCTTGGCGACAACAAACGAACAATCGACGCAGCGTTGACGGGTTTGCAGTTTGTTTACCGGAGGCCCAAGACTCATGTCGACTTGGGTATCGCCTTGGCCCGTTCCGGCAAATTCGACTGCGCCATTTTTGCTTTTGAAACAGCGCCGAAATTTGGCGGCAATGATCCCGAACCGCACCGCTGGCTGGCGATGATCTATCGAAAAATGCAACCCGATCCAGAACAAGCCGCCATCCATTTAGAGCAATGTCGAACATTGGCAAAAAACCGTCAACACGCCATCACGGACATCCGCGATCACCGTCTTAAAACGGTTCCTCTCCCCGATTTTCCCTCTGAATCAGAAAGAAATGCGCGCGAATCATTCATCACCACCCATTGCCAAAGATGGACCGCCGCAAACGATCCGGCAAAGAGTTCGTCATTGTAAGTGGCCTTCCACGAAGTGGCACTTCGCTAATGATGCAAATGCTAGAGGCGGGCGGCCTTCCACCCAAAACAGATCGATTGCGTGAGGCCGACGCCGACAACCCGAAAGGGTATTACGAGTGGGAGGAAGTGAAGCATTTGACGCGAAATCCTAATTTGTTTCTAGATGAGGAGGGTTTGGACGGCCAGGCGCTCAAGGTTGTATCCATGTTGTTGCCACACCTCTCGTATAATCACGACTACAAAGTGATCTTCATGACGCGACCCATTGAAGAGGTGGTCGCTTCTCAAAGACTCATGGTCGAACGGCGGAAAACCGAAGGTTCGGAAAAGACGGATGAAGATTTGGCCAACGAATTGGAACAACACCGTAATCAGACATTTGCCTGGATGCAAAATCATCCTCGCTTGTCCGTTTTGGAAGTTTACTATCCCGACCTTGTCAAAAATCCAAAAAACTGGGTCCCCAAAATCGTCGAGTTTCTTGGTTCGGACCGAATCTCTAATCCTGATTCGATCTACTCTGTGATTGACCAAACGCTTCACCACCAGAAGTCCAGTTAGGTAATACCTCAACTGGATTTGCCGGTGGAAACGGCTGAGCTGCCAATTTTTCGATGGCGCAGCCGAGATCGACAATGCTTTTATCGTGGCGGTGGTGGCAGATTTGGAGGACCGATGGGGGGACCCCCGTCAACCCATCGATTCCATCGGTGGTTCAAGGCTTCAGCCGCCGATAGTCGTCGGGGGTGTCGATGTCATTGAGGATCCCCGCATCGTGGACATCGACCGTCGTTACCGGATATTGATTGAGCAATGCGTTGACGCCGGCTTCTTCAGCCAGTTCGAAGACAGCCCGGGAACAACACCACGGAAACATGGCTGGATGGCCGCGCCGCCCCTGATGCTGCGGGACGACGATCTGCCGACTGCCGGGTCGATACGACTCAACGACCAAGTCAATCGCTTCTTGCGTAATCTCCGGCAGGTCGGCCGGCGCGAGTAGCCAAGCGTCACCGGGTTGCGGATCACGGTTTTGCTCCAACCACCGCAAGGCTGCTTGTACAGATCGCTTCATTTCAACTGGCAGCGGGTCAGGGATCAGGCACACGACCCCGGCAGAGCGACACTCATCGACCAGGGATTCTTGGGTCCGATTCAAAACCAAAATGATTTCGGTGACTTGGCTCGCCATCCATTGGGCCAACACCCATTTGATCAAAGTTGTCCCGCGATACGGCAGCAGCAGCTTGGACTCGCCCATGCGTCGCGACGAACCCGCAGACGGGATGATGCCAAAACAACGAAAGGGATGATCGTTCATTAGGATCGGACGCAAAATAACTTCCCGGTTTTGTCGACCCTCTCCTTAAGCCTCTCCCGTGAGGGCGAGGATGTACGGCTCAGTTATTTTGCGTCCAATCCTTACCCGTTCGCTTGGCCCTGATTCGCCGTCGTTTTTTGTCGGGCATGGACGCAGGAACGAACCGGCTCTGGGCGACCCGGGACGCGCCCGCCATTGTTGCGGTGGGCCACCAGCTCGGCCGCAATACTGACGGCGATTTCAGAAACCGTCTGCGAACCGATATCGATGCCCACCGGCGCGTGCACCTGAGCCAGGGCTTCGTGCGAGATGCCTTCGTCCAGCAAATCGTCAAAAATCAAGTTGATCTTGCGACGACTGCCGATCAAACCAACGTATCGAGCACCCCGATCAATCAGATGGTACAGGGCCTTTTCATCTTGCTTGTGACCGCGCGTGACAATCAAACAATAACAATTCGAGTCAATCTCGAGCTTGGGGAGCACATAGTCGGTCGGTCCAACGATGATTTCCTGCGCCGCGGGGAATCGATCTCTACTGGCAAACTCGGCTCGATCATCAATCGCACAGACATCAAACTCCAAATCGGAGGCCATTTGACCAACCGCCATTCCAATATGGCCGCCGCCGACAATGATCAGACGGCAACGCGGGAAAATCGGGACATACGCCACGGAGTCAACCGCATATGCTCTGGGCCGATCGTCCAGCGGCCGGACGTTTTCGGCGATCGCGCCAACGTCCAGTTGGTCGGCTCGCAGACTGGCGATGACCTGATGCGACTGGTCAAACAGCAAATACGCCGGCGGCGACTCCGAACGATTGATCACCGCCTCCGTTGCACCGCGCCGCGCTTTGATGTGCTCCAATAACCGCCCAAAGTAGTCCACTTGCTCGGATTGGCTGATTGGCTCGATGGCAATGTGCATCCGCCCGCCACAAATGAGGCCGTCATCCCAGCCGTAGTCGCCATTAAGTTTGAAGACGGCGACTGCGGGCGTTTGGCTATCGAGCGCCGCCATCGCACGCATCTTGACTTCTGCCTCGACGCACCCTCCACCGATCGTTCCGACTTGCATCCCGTCTCGTCGCACCAACATCACCGCGCCCTTTTTGGGGCGTCGATCCTCGCGTTTCCACGATTTTGCAGCAGGCCGTGGGAGTCTGGCTCTGGACCGAATGGTTCAGTTTCGTTAGCAACTCCACAAGTCCGACGTATGCTTTTCGCATATTTTGATTCTCGCATATTTTTTGTGCGTGGTTTAGTCGCAACCGCGAAAAAAGTTTAGAATCAGAGTTTGCAGGGCCAGGCGAGCACAGCCCTTTGATGGTGTCTGTCGTGTCAATATCGTTTAACTGCGACCCAACAGGGAGTGCGCGATGCAAGCCGACGCCAGGCCAACGCCAACGATAGGCCAACGCGCTCCCCGTTGGGTCGAGGTTAAACGACCGGGCCTTTGAAGGACGTTTCCTTAGGATCTTCAATGGGCTGGCCAGGCGAGCGACTTTGTTTTCCGCGTACGCGACTCGAAGGCAACTTGAACCAAGCTGGGAGATGCGGATGGACGGTACGTATGAAATTAATGTGAACGGCAAGCCGCATCGAGTGAAGACCGATGGAAACAGGCCCTTGCTGGATGTGCTCCGTGAAGATCTGGGACTAACCGGTACCAAATACGGCTGCGGCGAAGGCGAATGCGGAGCTTGCACCGTTATTCTCGATGGCCAGTCCATTCATTCGTGCATTACGACGATTTCAGAAGTTGACGGTGAAAGAATCGGTACCGTCGAGGGGTTGGCGTCCGGCGGAAAACTGCACCCAGTCCAGCAAGCTTTCATCGAGAAGCGTGCCATGCAATGCGGCTATTGTGTGCCGGGGCAAATCATGAGTGCCGTGGCCTTGCTCGGCCGGACCCCGAATCCCACACGTCAAGAAATTGTCGACTGGATGGACGGTAATATCTGCCGATGCTGCAACTATCCGCGAATCCTGGAGGCCGTCCAACACGCCGCTCAACTTGCCAAGGAGGCCCAGCGATGAACACCAACTGTGTCAACTCAACCCAAGGCCTGACTGACGAGCTTGCCGACACGCTGGACTTCATCACGCACGAGTCGGTGGAACGAGAGCGATATGAATTGCAATCCGGTCCTGCGTACCACTTTGCCCCCAGCCGCCGCGAATTCGTGGCCGTGGTCGGCGCGGGACTGGTCATCACGGTCTGCGGCAATCGCGCGATGGCGCAGCGGCCAGGTCGCGTGCGCGGCCAAGGGCAATCTCGCCGCACGAACATCTCGCAGCGTCTGCACATTGGCGAGGACGGCAAGGTCACCGTCATGACCGGCAAGGTCGAAGTCGGTCAAGACGCACGAACGCAAATGGGACAGGCCACCGCTGAAGAACTGGGAATCTCATTAGACCAGGTGCAAGTGCTGATGGGCGACACCGAATTATGTCCCAATGACGGCGGCACCTTTGGAAGTGGAACGACCCCCAGAACGATTCCGCAGGTGCGCATGGCAGCCGCCGCGGTGCGAGAAGTCCTGTTAGACCTGGCCGCCTCAAGTCTGGGTGCAAAACGAGATGACCTGACCATGCTGCCCGCAGGCGTCGTCAGCGATGGTCATGGCAAAAAGATTTCCATCGCGCAGTTGGTTAAAGGCAGTTCGGCCGCAGATAAGTTGGACGCGCCGGTCGATCCCAATGTGACTGTGCATCGTGTTGAGCAATGGACGGTCTTGGGAACCTCGCCGCACAAACTGGGTGCCGAGTCGGTAGTGACAGGAACCAAACAATATCCGTCCGACATTCGCCAACCCGGGATGTTGTACGGCAAAGTTCTTCGTGGGCCGGCGCCGGCGCAACTTTGAAATCCGTCGATTTGGGACCGGCTGAGAACATGCCTGATGTCCACGTGGTGCGAGATGGCGATTTCGTCGGTTGCGCTGCCCCGACATCGTACTTGGCGCAAAAAGCAATATCGGCGGTCGCCCAGACCGCTCAATGGGACGTTCCCAGCCACGAGGCCACCAGCGAAAACTTGTACCAGTATTTAAAGGACAAGGCGTCCGCCGGTGATGGTGGGGGTGGGGGTGGGGGTCGCGGAGGCGGTCGCCGGGGCTCTCGAGGCGGAGGCGGGAACGTCCGCGGTTCGGTCCAAGCTGGCTTGAGTGCCGCAAAAAAGTCGCTGTCAGCCAACTTTGAAATCGCTTACATCGCCCACACGCCCATGGAGCCGCGCTCTGCCGCAGCCCAATGGGACGACGGCAAGCTGACTGTCTGGTACGGTACCCAGAATCCGCTGCGCCTGCGCGGAGAGTTGATGGACGCATTCCGGCTGCCGACTGAGCGGGTTCGAGTGATCGTTCCCGATACGGGCGGCGGCTTCGGTGGAAAACACACCGGCCAGTGGCGCGTCGAGGCAGCCAAATTGGCTCAGGCCGCAGGCAAGCCCGTCTCGTTGCGTTGGACTCGCCCCGAAGAGTTCCAATGGGCGTATTGCCGGCCGGCCGGATTGATCGAAGCGGCCGCCGGACTTGACGCGAACAACAAGCTAATCGCTTGGGAGTTCAAGAACTACAATTCCGGTGGCAGCGCGATCGGTACGCCGTATGAGGTTCCCAACGTCAGTTGCCAATCCATCGGCAGTGACTCGCCCCTGCCAAGCGGATCTTACCGGGGCCTGGCGGCCACCGCCAACAATTTCGCCCGCGAGTGCTTCATGGACGAATTGGCGGCCGCCGCGGGCGTCGAGCCGCTGCAATTCCGAATGGATCATCTGTCGCCCGGACGCTTACGCAGTGTACTGGAAGCGGCCGTATCGCGTTTTGGATGGGCCCAACGGCAAAAGGATCTTAAGCCCAACCAAGGTATCGGCTTGGCGTGCGGCACCGAGAAAGGCTCCTACGTGGCGGCCTGCGTATTGCTCGAAGTTGATCCTGATGAAGGCTTCGTCTCTTTGCACGAAGTCTGTGAGGCCTTTGAGTGCGGCGCGATTCAAAACCCGGTCAACCTGCAAGCCCAAGTCGAAGGTTGCTTGATCATGGGCACCGGCGGCGCGTTGACTGAAGAGATCAAGTTTGCCGGAGGCAAAGTCACCAACGCTGCATTGGCCGAATACATTGTGCCGCGCTTCAGCGACGTGCCCAAACTGGACACGGTCTTGGTCAACCGCCCAGACCTCGATTCCGCCGGCGCCGGCGAAACACCGATCATCGCGATCGCCCCCGCCATCGCCAATGCAGTCTACATGGCAACCGGCAAGCGCGTCCGCAGCATGCCCCTGCGCCGCAACCAACTCAAAAACGCGTAGCAGCAGTCGTGTGAGACTCTAATCGGGATAAAGGCAGCAGCTGAACTTTCTTGGAACCGTCGAGCGGCCTCCAGTTTTGTTCGCTGGCGTTCTTTCTCGTTTTAAAGCCCAAAAAGGGAAGGGCAGGTCGCGCGGACCGGTCGTTAGGCGACGTCGGAACCTTGAAGCTTGGATGCTGCGGTTGTGACCTTCACTTGGCGGCCAAGGCGGTGGAGGTACTTTGTGAGCCTGTCAGCGGTCATCTGAAAGATTTTGCCGTTGAGCAGTTCGCTGGATCGCGGCTGGCTGATATCGAGAAGCTTTTCGAGTTGCCGCGAAGTAAGGTTTCTCTTTTTGACCACCTTCATGATCTCGTTATGAAGTGAGAGCTTGAACTCAAGGACGGCGGCCTCCTCCGGCGTAAAGCCAATGTCCTCAAAGAGCTTGTCCGTTGTTATGTGAGAGGGCCTATCAGTCTTTGTTGGCATTTTTCGTCTCCTCCGCTAATCGTGCTCGCACGTTCTTTAGCCTGGTGGTTGCAGTGGCCAAGTCGTTTCGACTCGTCTTGGCGGACTTTTTCGTAAAGGCGTGCAGCATGTAAATCGTGTCATGTACCTTGGTGAGGTAAATCAGGCGATACCACCCATTGGCGTCTCGTTGCCGCAGCTCGAAGACGCCTCGTCCGATCGACCTCATCGGACGGCTGTCGTGGGGCCTTTGTCCTTGCTGCAAGCGGCGAATGTCCAGACCCAATTCCTCGCGAATTGGCTTAGGAAAGGATCTGACGACGTCTAAACTGCCAGCGATTTAGGGCTGATCGAAGAGACCTTGTATCGAAGAAGCAGCAAGGCGCCTCAATGGTTCAACCAAGAATTGGGTTATGAAATAGACAAGACATGTCCGGCGCGGGCGCCGGTTTTTCAAAAAATCTGCCGAGCCACCTCGTGATTGGTCGTCGCCATTAAATTCCAAATGTTCAGCAATTGGGCCTGACGACATGGCGAAATCAACGGCATTCGAAGTCGCAAGCACAGACCCATCGGTGGTCAAAACCATATATTGTAGTGACTCACCAGATGCAAAACAAATCAGTCAGAAACCATGGTTCATTTGGTCGAACACTATAACGTATGACGTGCGGGAAATCAAAAGAGGAATGATCCAAATAGACTTTGGAAGTACGGAGCATGCCGATGATCCCACGAATGAAGCAGAACGATTCAAGGCGTTGAACGCAATGATTATGTTCATAATGGGGCATGGGTTCGCAGTGTAAGTTGTTCTTCGCGGATTAACGGGGGGTCAAAGAAAGGGGGTTGAAGAAAGGGCATAAGTCCAATTATCGTGCGGTGTTGTTTCTCTCTCGGGCGTTTCCTCTCGATTGTCGGCCCCGGTTTCGGGGCGTGGAACACCGTGCTGCCCGGCATTGTTCGTGCGGTTCTTGGCACTCCCACAAAGATAGCGAACCGCTGGCCGACGGCCGACCGCCGCTAATTGGATTCATCCCCTTGCCCGCAATCGCCTTGATTTAGCTAGAATTTGTCCAGGTTCGACATCCGGCGGACTGCAAACCGCATAGTCGCCGGGAAATGATTTGGCGAAACGAGGGTGACATCCCCCGGAGACGATCGATGCACGAGGTCGTAAACATCAAACGAAAACTGGCCGAATTCTCGGAGCATTGGGTTCCCAGCGACTGCACGACCTACAGCAAATGACTCCACAACGAAGCGCCACGGTTCAAGATGGCTTGACTCACCGCAACCTTGCTGCTTTTATCCAAACTCCAACTCCAAAGGCGATAGCAACATGAAACGTCACAGACTCTTTAATTGGTTGTTTGCCCCGTTATGGACAACGGCCGTTTTGATCAACGCCAACTCGTATGCCAACGCGGTGCAAGAAAAAACCGATGAAGACTTCGCTTTTCAAGGCGAGTACGTTGGCGAGCTGGGCATCGATGAGAAAGCACAGTTCGGTGTGCAGGTGATCGCCAAGGGCGACGGCAAATTCTCCGGAGTCGGCTACCCAGGCGGTTTGCCGGGCGATGGTTGGACGGGCGAAGAACCGATTCGCTCCGAGAGCTTTCTCCAGCGATCCGGCGACACCGTCAGCTATGCAGACGACACCCGCAGCGCCACGATCAAGGATGGCGTGATGACCATCAAGGATCCCGATGGCAATCTGCTGGGCACATTAAAAAAAATTACGCGCGAGAGTCCTACCTTAAATAAACGCCCGCCCGACGGCGCGATTGTGCTGTTCGACGGCAAGAATGCCGATCAATGGGAGGACGGCAAACTCAGCGAGGAGGGTTGGCTGGAACCTGGTACGACCAGTAAACGAAAATTCGGCAACTGCACGGTGCATATCGAATTCCGCTTGCCCTATCAGCCGGCCGACAGCGGCCAAGCTCGGGGCAACAGCGGTATCTACCTGCAAGGGCGATATGAAGTACAAATGCTGGATTCGTTCGGTTTGGAGGGGAAGGACAACGAGTGTGGCGGTCTGTATTCCGTCAAGGATTGCGACTTGAACATGTGTTATCCGCCTTTATCGTGGCAGACGTACGATATCGAATACACCGCGGCCAAGTACGACGGTGATACGCTAGTTGCTAAGCCTCGCATCACGGTTTACCACAACGGCGTCAAGATACATGACAACGTGGAATTGCCAGGCGATCGGGGCACCACGGCTGCACCAGTCAAACCGGGACCCGAGCCGGGGCCAATCTACTTGCAGAATCACGGCAATCCGGTCCGCTATCGCAATATTTGGGTGGTCGAAAAGAGTGGTGTTTTCTCATCAAGAACAAGGTCCAAAACCCTTTAGGCTAAAGCCACTTTCAAGATGCAGTTCAATGTACGCTCACGAAAAGGGCGAGTGAGCTCGTTGCGAGGTAGTGGGAGAGTTTACTGTAGGTCGGGCTTCCTAGCCCGACCAGTGACGACCGCGGAAGGCCGTCCTACTTTGAATTGACGCACTACTCGTTGCGGCGACCGATTCAACTGGTAAGCATTCACGGGTTGTCAATGCGTCACCCACGTTTTCAAGGTGGTCAGGCACATTTTCGGCGGCTCATGCGACATCCAAATACCAAATTATTTTGCCGAAAATGAGCCAGACCCCGGCTCGTGAACAGTTACATGAAAGCTCAAGATGAAACTGCCATTCAGCATTCGTTTCTCGGGGTGGGGAAGGTCAACAAAGTGGTCATCGTCGGTGAAGATGGTTCGATTCAATAAGAAAGTTGTCTGGCGGTACTCGGGTATGGATGCGGGGTTTCACAACTTTCAAATCCTTACCACCAATGGAAAGCCGCAACCCGACAATACCTGGAAGTAGCCGGCGGGCAATGACGTCGTCAAGATCGTCGTCAAGCGATTTATGTTTGGTTTATCCTTCTGATTCTGGCGATCATTGACGGAAGTACGACTCGGCGGGTGACAAGCCGGTATCACGGCCTTGGCGATTTTCCCCCGGTGCGCGTTCAAGACACTGGGCAATCGCGGAATCGCGGTGACCACTTACGCCAACTCGTCGGGTTCGTCGAGTACGTCATCGAGCAGTAGTTTGAGTTGCAGTTCTTCGGCCAGCGTGTCAATCAACTTCCGGTCCGCGTCCGGCGCGGCCCGGTAGATCTGACGCAAATCGCGGCGACTCTTGTGGCTTCCTTTGCTGACCCAAACGAGCTTCGATGCAGCGGAATCGGCTCGAGACGCGATCGGAATTGGCTCGCCCTCAAAAACTTCCGCGTTGACGGATCGATCGAGTTCACCAGGAATCAACTCGCACGGATAAATATCCAGCTTAAGCGATTCAACGCCGTCGAGCAGTTGAAACATCCCCCGCACGGCAACCGCCCGGCGAACGGCTTCTTCGTTGTAAGTGAAATCAGATGTTTCAAGTGATTTCAAGAAAGACTCAAGCGTCCCTGCCAATCGATCGTGATCGATCACGATATCGATATCCTGCGTCATTCGCGGCTCACCGTAATAGACGCTGGTGATGCCGCCGGTCAGATGAAAACGAATCTGAAAGCTGTTAAACAAGGCGATCGCTTTGTTCAGCGTCGCGCGAAAAACGTCAACCGGAAACATTCGCCAGCTTTCCTTCGATCATTTTTCGCACGACAGGATCGGCGCCGTAAAGCCGTAGTGCGACTTCCCATTTGAGTCGTTCGTCAGACATTTCCCCCGATTCGGCGACCACCTGGCGAGCTAACATCTGGCGCGTCCATTGCAGCATCCCCATCGAACGAGCGACGCGCTGCGTGCCGGATAAAGCATTTATTCGGAGCTGATATTCTGCTTCGACGTCGGACATGTTTGACGGCGGACGGTGCATGACTGTTGGATTGGTTATTCGTCACATGGCTGTTCTTATCGGTTGCGCGACGACGTCTTCGTAGTATCACGCATCAAAAACGACTACGCCAGTACGCAGTTGGGGCATTCCATGTGGCACGTTGATCTATGGTCACCAGTTGTCGGGCAGCGTTGATTCTCGCACGGAGACACCAAGACACAGAGAATAAGGATCGCACGCAATACAACTTCCCTGTTTTGTTGACCCTCTCCTCAACCTCTCCCGTGAGGGCGAGGATTTAGGGCGAAGTTATTTGGCGTGCGATCCTAAGACGTTGAAACGGGCCACAACGTGATGCATCGATCGTTACGGTATCGCAATTCTCGAATTGCACAAAAATCTTGCTCTGGCCACTGCTTTTTGTAAGACGGAACTCCTTACCTGCTCCACCTGCTTCTCCGTGCCTCTGAGCCTCTGTGAGAGACATCTTGTTCAGGTTGCGTCTCCGCCTGAGATGCCAACGCCGCATTGATTTCCGGAGGACGCCAATACGTGGGTGGCATCTTTCACATCCTTCACACTTGTTGCGACAAATCTGGCAATCCTGAAGCAACCGGCTCGGCTCGCCGCCTGTTTGCGTTTGGACGGTGGATGGCTGACCGAATGCGCGATTTCTGTTGATGAGGCTATAATGGGACCAGGAGATAAGTCCAATTATTTTTGCCAGAGTTTGGTTGTCGTTGACGACTTCGCGAACCGTTCGCGTCGCGTACTTGCCATAATTGGACGTAACTGTTCACGAGCCGGGGTCTGGCTCATTTTCGGCCCAATTATTGGTATTTGAATCTCGCATGAGCCGCCGAAAATGTGCCTGACCCCCTGAAAATCCTGAAAACGTGGGCGACGCATTAGCAACCCGTAAACACTTACGTGGATGCCTAGTGCTTTGTCAACTTTAAGAATTGGGGTTGTGCGCCACTGGCTTCGCCAGTGCGGGTCGGCAATACACGACGCTCATGTACACTGGCACAGCCAGTGGCACCCCAAAATTAAAACTTTACACGGCACTAACAGTCCGTTGAAAAACGACTCGTCTCAACCACCGGACCGAATGTCATTCCCGCGACGGCGGGAATCCAGTGGGCATTGACCCCCGCAGTGCTGGATCCCCGCCTTCGCGGGGATGACAGAAACGCTTTCAACGGACTGCAAGGCGTATCTAACGGGAATGACATTTGCCGCAAATCAAACCCGTGAAGCGAGTCGTGGTTACCACCCCGTTGAAAAAGTAGCGAAACGGCTCGAGGGGGCTGTTGGCGTACTCACGTAACACAACGCTCATGTAAAACACAGCAACGCATCCGCCCGCTAACGGAGTAGACGGCGCCGTTGGCTTGTCGTTAAACGAATAAATCAACAGCCCGAGAGCCGTCCGGTTGCGTTGGCATCCACACGGCGAATTGCCGGGCGGCTTGCGCCGCTTCAAATAAATACTTGTGCACACATTTTTCAACAGTATGTTACGAGCAAAGTGCCGCCGCGGGAAACTTGGCCGCCGCCAGCCGAATGCCGATGCTCAATTCGAGCCGACTTGCCGGCGAAAACTTGTTACTCGAAACGAGGTGCCTCGATCGCGAAGTGGAAATTCGATGGTCTCGGCCACGTTTGTCTTGTTCGGCTGTTGTGAAAAAAAACCCGCGAACGATGGCAAGACCGTTCGCGGGGTCACGTTATTCACGAGCATAACTGACTCGCGGAAAGAAGCTCTATTTTCTACTTCTTCTTTTTGAAGGTGAGCGTTCCATTCCCCTGCCACCAATAGTAGACGGGGTCCGATGTCCCGAGCACGAACGGTTCCGAGTAGGCATACATGATCCAACTGCCCGTCGCTCCGGCGAACTTTCCCGTTGAATCTTGAGGCTGGACCACGAACTCTGCGATCCACTCCGCTTCGACGACTAACGCGCCGTTGGGTAAGACTTCCAAAATGGTAAGGGTAAAGGTTCCTGGTTGGCTGGCTCCGAAATCGGTGCGGCCGTAATAACAAACCAATTGGTCGCCGTTGGCGCCGGTGAATACGAACGGATCGCCGCTGCCGAATTCGCCTGTGATCGTTCCATTACTTTGCAGAACTGCAGAGTCCGTACGAACGGTTCCTTCGCCATAGTGACGTCCCAGATGGGTAGCCTCACCAATAATCCAATGCATCCTCGGCGCTTCGCCGGGTAGAGGTAGGCCGTCGGGCCCGATTCCCTGCCCGGTGATTTTGAACGGCTTTTCAACCTGAGCTAACCCTTGGTGCGTCGCGGCCAACATAGCCAACGTAGCAACTGCGGTTACGACTCTTCCAACCCAACTCGGTCTAAACATGATGCGTCTCCTGGTGAAATGTGACCGCTCAGCGCGGCCGCCGAAAAACGATCGACAGACTCGTACTTCTCATACAAAGAAGCAGAATGGCCGTTACTTTTTTCCTATGTGGTGAGGAACGGTAACACAGACGGTGGCATACGTGGCATTGTTAGAATTATCCATCGCCATGCAGCGGATAGAATATTTCCGACCGTCACCATTGCCCTCTCGTTCTGCTCGCAGTTGCAGTTGGCCTTCCCAGTGCTCGTTGACCGGATTGAAGGTCAGCTCGACCTCGACCGGTTCGGCAAAGCCGTCCTCGTTGTTGACGTCTCCGGTGAACGAGCCGTCGCCGGTATCATCGTCGGGTTCGTCGCTGTCCACAAAGCAGAACAGCAACAAATTCTCAGGAGCCGTGCAGTTATCGCTGACCAGCAGGTCCAAGGAGATCGGAATCATCTTGTGGTTGGGTGGCCACAAAACCGGCTGATCCACCAACGCGGCTTGAATCTGCGGCGAGGTCGTATCTTGGACAATGATCAACAGATCGGTGGTCGACGAGGCACCACACTGGTCGGTAACCGTCAGTTGAACCGTCGTCGAACCTAGCGGGAACGTCGCGGTCGGCATCACGCTGTCGGGATCGTCAAACGTGATATCGACAGCCGCCCAATGGCAGGTCAGCAAATCGCCCTGATCGTCGTCAGACGACGCGCTCGCGTCCAATGTCAACTCCATGCCGCCGGTTGAATTGCATTCAAAAACCAAATCGGGTCCGGCATCGGCAACTGGGTCGGCATTGGTAACCGTGACGCGTTGAGTCAGCTCGATTGTGTTGCCGGCCGCGTCGGATGCGAACCAGGTGACGACGGTCTCGCCGATTGGAAACTCGTCTGGCGCATTGTTGATGATGCTGGTCACAGCGCAATTATCTGTGACATCCGGACTTCCAAGATCGACCGAGGTCGCCACGCAATCTCCTAAATCGTGACCAACAACCACATCAGCCGGCGCCGTCCCGGTAGGCGCTTCGACATCGGAGACCACAATCGTTTGCGTCACCGTAAGTGTATTTTGTTCGTCGTCAGAGACGGTCCAGGTGACGACAGTCTCGCCTATGGGGAATTCAACGGGTGCGTCGTTGATTGCCGTCACGTTTGGGTCGCAAAGTTCGGCAAAGACCGGCGCATAAGGCGATTCTGGAGAGTCGAGATCGACGGTGGCGAAACACTCGCCGGGATCGTTTCCGACTTCAATCAATTCCCGTAGAGTTAATACGATCGGCGCTTGCGTATCCTCCACCCTGACCGTGATAGGGCTGCAGCATTCGGCCTCGGCAATGCCGTCGTCGACACAAAGCTCGACGGTGCTATCGCCGTGTGGGAAGTAAAACGCCGACAGTTCGATGGCCACCGAAGACGGTGGATTGCCGAACATGACGGCGTCGTAAACCGTGGTCGAACTGCCATCGGGGTATGTGATATGCCACTCGATGTTGAGCGGATCGCCGTCGGCGTCGAAGACTTCGGCGCTGATCGACATCGTAGCACCCCCGTTGACGCATTCGGCCGACGTCGATTCGGGACAAGTGATCGTGGGACCGGTGTTTTCTGGGGGCAGCTCGACACGCCACGCTTCGATATCTCCGTTGGGATTCAGGCCGTACCCGACGATGACACGACCGTCATCGGAAATTGCCGTTGCATTGTTGATGCGCCAACCTCCAATCATTGACTTTGGAACGCCATAATCAGCGATCAACACCGAAGAGAGGGTACGCATTCCATTTCCGGCATCCCATATGAACGCCTCATCGCCGGACTTGGAAGCGACTCGTCCCACGACCGTATTGCCGTCAGCGCTTACACCCATGGCTTCGCTGAAAATCCCACCGGCAACGATGCCAAGGTCGTGCATTCCGGCCATCGCATCCCAAAGGAATGCATGCCCATCGCTGCTGCCCACCACAAAATTTCCATTGGCGGAAATGCTCTTTGCGGTGCTGGTCGCCCCGCCCGGAAAAAGAACGCCCAGTCCTTGCATTCCACCGGCTGCAGTCCATATGAATGCTTCGCCTTTTGGATAAGCCGCCGATCCGCTGGATCCGACCACGACAAGTCCGTCCGCAGAGACATCTTCCGCGACGCTGTTCGAGTCGGAGGTGGTAAGAAACCCCAACCCTTGCACGCCGTTGACGGCGTTCCAGACAAATGCTTCGTTATTTCCATTTGGACGCATGACGCCATGTGGGCTACGACCGACGACAATACGTCCATCGGCCGAAACTGCGGTTGCGTAGCTCTCAGGGCGAGATGTTGGAATAGCGCCTATTCCGATCATGCCGTTGGTTGAGTCCCAAATGAATGCTTCTTTCGGATTGGCGTGGGAATCGCCAGAGCCCGTCCCAACAATGGTGCTCCCATCATAGGAAGCGCTCGAGGCCTGACTGTCATCAGGCCCATCCGGGAGATCCCCCAACCCTTGCATGCCGTCAAGTGCGGTCCAGCGAAACGCCTCGGTTTGTGAGGCCAAACCACTGCTTCCTACAACGACGTTTCCGTCGGCCGACATTCCCAATGCCTGACTAACCGATTCTCCGTTCGGCAAAAATCCCAACCCTTGAAACGAGGCTTGGGTTTGACCATTGGCGGGGGTCAACATCGCGGTCGATGCCGCGACTAAGAGTAGCGCGAACACACATTTTCCAAAACGTGATTTCATGTGCAATTCTCCCTTGCGTTCGCGGTAGAATAAAAACAATGCTCCTGGAGCGCGCGAACAGCCGCTCGAGGTCGCATCTCAAGGGCTGGTGAGATTCAGATTTAGCGATTCGGACTCACCAGCCCGCTTGAATAAGACGTTGACTAACTTCCGACTCCCGTGTTTGGACAAACGTCAAAAACCATTCACTAAGGATCGCACGCAAAATAACTTCGCCCTAAATCCTCGCCCTCACGGGAGTGGTCAGGTGAGGGTCAACAAACAGTCAAGTTGTTTTGCGTGCGATCCTAATTGCCTCGTCTGAGCACCGTTTGTTTTATCGTTTGCCAGCCATCTGGTGAGACTCCTCAACGCAATCGAACCGATCCGTTTAACGTCCAAGTGAAATCCCACTGTGGATCGGCGAGAGTAAACGGATCGTTGATGGCGATTACGTCGAGCGGTTGAGGTCCGGGGGCGATCGATGCAAACCGACCTGTGCCACCTTCGACGACGAAATTGCCCGACCACGTCGCAGTAAACTCGATGAAATAAGGGTCGAGTGGAAACAGTTCGACCTGTCCGGATCCGCTGAAGTAAATCTTGTCGCCGTTGGCGGCGACCGTTTCTTGGGGATTGCTGGGTAGAATCATAAAGTCGTAGACAAAAGGATTTCCCGTCGGAAAGGTGAGAACGTTGCCCAAGAAGTGATGTCTACCGACAAGCGTGCCGACACCATCGCCTCCATAGTCACCCGTGGCGGGGTTGTAGTACCCGCTGCCTTTCGTCTTAAACGGAATCGTCTGAGCCACGCCGTACGGAGTTGTCGCGACACCCACGACGCCCAAAAAAACAATATCGCCGCGTTAGAACGAACCATGGAGAATCTCCTTGCGTAGCGAAACAATGATCAACGTGATCGTTAGACCGCGGTTTCAACAATGAACATGCGATCCAGGATTACGGGTCACGAGAACTTGCGTTCTTTCGATTTCCCTCGATCCTTGAATGTGCGTGGATCATTGCCGTTGAGATGTGGCCGATGTCATCAATCGTGTTTTCACGACGATTCGTTCAATGTCTCAATAGCGGAAATCCTTCGCAAACGAACCATCCAAGTGTTTTGGAATTCGGTGCTGGTCGAGCAAGCAAACACTTGGCCGGCACCGTCTTGTTCGACGGGCCATCTGCCGTCGCGGAAGGCTTTGTTGGGTTAATTAGGTAATCGGCACAACGAAAAATCCGTTGTCTACTGCTAGTACCGCAAAGCGGAGCAAAAAGGTCCGCAGAATTCTAAAGAAAATGGCAGATATTTCTGATGACACCAAGGGGCCTTGAACGATCTCAGAGCGATCGCGCGCATGAGATCATCGCCGACGCGGCTCGGAGAACAAGTTCTCGCCTAGCAGACTGTTGAAAAATGTGCGCACAAGTGTTTATTGAAGCGCCGCAAGCCGCCCGGTCATTCGCTGTGTGGAGGCCAACGCAACCGGACGGCTCGCGCCGTTCCGCTACTTTTTCAACAGGCTGCTAGTAGCCAAGTATCTTACCCGGCGTAATTGCCAAGCCTTCTCGACCAACAGCCCTGGTCAACTGGTCTCAAGCTTCGTTGATCTGTGAATAAATCTGGTTGGCCAGATCGCGGAGCGAGGCTTCGTAGGCGTCGATGATGCCATCGCCATTGAGATCGTAGATGTTGGCTGCGCCAGTGATGCCGTTTGGCTGATCGGTTAGGTCGTTGGTCGCCTGCAACAACTGCATGATCGTCATGCTCGTGCCGTTGGCCACGTTAAAGGCGGCACCGCAGTTTCCCACGTTGATGACACTGGTGCCGATCCCCGTCGCGGTGACGTTGAATCCGTAATCGGCCGCCACGTTCCCAGCCAACGTGCTGCTGGTGAAGAACGTCGCCAGCGCCGTGGCCATGAACTGCGCATCGACCTTGGCCGGCCCGGCGGACTTGGCCGACTTCTGCTTGAACAGCTCGTACTTGTAGAAGGCGGCGACTTCGGCCCCGTCGTCGCCGAGGCCATCGGTAAACGTGTCGCCGAAGATGTTGCCAAAATTGTTACTCAGCCAAGTGGCTAATGCCGTACCCCCTTGAGTGATCAGCGCCTGGCCATGTTTGTTCTGCCAGAAGCCGATTCCGGCGGTATCACCGCTGGTGAGCGTCTGTCCGATTTCGGCAAAGTCGTAATAGTCGGCATCGGTTCGAGCCAGCGTCATCTCCATGACGTCGTTGGCCACAACAGCGCCGCCAATCGAGCCGATTATTTCCGCGCCGTCGTTGACGCCGGTGGGTTGGTTTTCACGCAGCCTATAGACGTTCGGATCGAGATCTTCAAACAGGAAGAACCCGCCGTCGCTGGTGGTGGCGGTGATCGGATGGTTGTTCTCGTCCAGAACGGCGTTTCCATAGGTATCCAGCAGTTCGACGGTGACGCCATCGATTCCCGGTTCGTTTGCGTCGTACAGCCCGTTGCCGTTGACATCGACAAACACGCTGCCGGTGATGCTGGCCTGATTGAGCAGATCGACGGTTACCAGGCCGGTCGCAGTGCCGCCATCGTCGTCGGCAACGTCAATCTCCAACGTCATACTTGGGGAAGTCTCGAAATCCAAAAGCTCGCTATTGGCGACGCTGATTTCGCCGGTGGCCGGATTAATTGCAAAGGCGCTGGCGCCCGTGCCGCCGACGATTTGGTACGTCAGCGTGTCGTTGCCCGGGTCATTTGCGATGACGGAGCCCACCACGCTGCCATTTGAGGAATTTTCCGCAAGGGCAAACGAAGCGGCGGCAATGCTCGGCGCAACATTGACCACGTGAACTGAAAACTCGATGGTGGCCGTCGGCGGGTCGGTCAATGTGATCAACACGTTATACGCACCGTCGTCGGCATATGTGTGACTACCGCCGACGGTTCCTAAGGTGGTGTTTACAATCGCTGATTCGATCATTCCATCGCCCCATGCGATTTCGGCGGCCACCGGATTAGAAAACAGCGAGCTTGAGAAGTTCAGCGTCGCACCTTCATCGATGATCAAGTTGGCCGAATTGGGACTAGCAATTACGGTTTGTTCGGCCACGTCGACGACCGTGTTTTGTCCAGATGCAAGGATGACTGTGTCGTAGCCGTTGCCACCGATGAGCGTGTTTCTGCCGCCGCCGCCTTGCAGCGTGTCGTTTCCGTCACCGCCATCGATGATCGTGTCCAGGGTGATATCGCCGTCGACGGTGATCGTGTCATCGCCGTCCAACCCGAAGATGATCAAGCCCCCGTTGGGATCAAACGAAACAGGCGGCTGTCCGTTGATGGTGACGATGGTACTGCCGTAAGCGACCTCGACCGAATCCTGCCCATTGGATCCGACGACAAGAGTGGTGGTGACGTCGGATGTCGAAGTACCGTCACTCAATCGTAGGGTTATGAGCTTAGTAAATGCCTGGTTTGTGAACGGAAACATCGTCTGGAGATTGACTTTGCCATTTACGACGGCCACATTTGCAAACACCAAACCGTCATTGAAGTCGTAGTCAACTTGGGCCGTTATGACATCGTTGATGCCGACATCGCTAACGTCAAATGCAGCCTTAAAGGTCTCATTGCCCTTGTTGTAGCTTGGTGCTGGTTTGCCGAGCATTGCCGTTGGCGCGACGTTACTAATCGTAACGATTTGGGTCGCGATTGCACTTTGCTCGAGTTGATCGTTCGTGACGCGCAGGGCAATCGTTCGAGTCGCATCTCCATCGATTCCCGATGCGTCAAACATCGGACTGACGCCAGATACATCGGCTGTGAAAACGATGCCATCGTAGTCCAGGTCCCAGTCGTAGGTGCTGAGGGTTCCTTCTGGATCTATGGAGCCACCGCCATCCAGCACAATCGTCGATCCTTCATCAACGGTGTAAGGTCCACCGGCATCTGCCAGCGGCGGATCGTCGTTCGCGCCAGTCACGGTGATGGTAATGGATGCCGTGTTGCTGACGGCGCCGTGTGAATCCGTTGCCGTATAGTCAAACGTCACGTTTTGAGTTTCGCCAGCCAACAAGTATTGAAAGTCTGTTCCAGGATCAAAGGTAAAGGTGCCATCGTTGTTGTTCTGAACGATTCCTTCGCTAGGAGCAGAGGTAATTTGGAACGTTAACGTGTTCGGATCGTCAGCGATGTCCGGATCGTCAGCGTTGAATGCTACGGTAATCGCCGGTCCATCTTCAACGGCGTCATCCGCGACGTTTTGAGCGACGGGAGCGGTGTTTCCCTGATACTCAATTGAAAAAGAGGTGGCAACCGTGTTGCTGTTTCCAGCCAGATCGGCGGCGGCCCCCGCGAGGATGTCCACGGTGACAAAGCCGTTTGCGGAAGGGATGACGTCAATCGTATAAACCTGATTGTCGGTCGTCGCAAAATTACTCGCAGCACCATTGCCGATCAGCAAATCGTCGATAACAAAGCCGCTGACCGGTTCACCAAAATCGACCGAAACGTTGATTGGATTGACATCGGTTGGCCCCATCTGCAGGGATGTGATTACTGGCGTCGGCGCAACCAAGTCAACAAACGTCAACGTGATGTCGTTTCCGTCGCCGCCGGCGTAATCAATCTGCAGTGTATGGCCATCAACCACAAAGGTGTCTCCATTATTGGGTAGACCATTGAATCGAGTGGCAATGGAGTCGGTCCCGTCATTGTCAAAAAGAACCAGGGCCGAATTGAAAGTCGGCGTGAATCCGGGATCAATTGTCAATGCCAATGTTGAACCGCTTGGGTTGTCGTCGTTCAGATTGACGCTTCCAGTGATTGCCAACTGATCGTTGCCTGCAGTGCCAATCTCAACGGAAATCGTCGATCCAGATTCCAGCAGAAGAGATCCCGTTTGAAGGCTTCCGATCCCGTCACCTGGGGCAAGCAATGCGCCGCTCGCTAAATGAACGCTACCATGAATCGACCCGGTTCCGCCCAGCGTGCCTTGCGTTGGTATCCAGACATCGCTCGCGGCGGCAAGGGTTCCATTGACCAGCAACGTTCCCGGGTACAATAGCGTCGTGGCACCAGAATAATTGTTGTTGCCGGAGAGAATCATTGTTCGTTGTGCGGAGGCATAGATGTCCAGATTGTAGCCCGCGCCTCCGTCACTGATATCACCGCTGAATTCAGTCGTGGCTGAGTTAAGCCCAACCAAGAGCGTTGTGTTACCATTGAGCGTGATCGGACCGGAAAAATTGGTGTTTCCCCCGACCAGCGAATAGCCTCGCGAACCGGTTCCCATTAACGTGAAGGGTTCACTGGACGAAGACGTATAGTCGATGGCCCATCCATCAGGCGCTACAATCGTCTCGCCGATCGAATCTCCAAATGTCCCGGAATTGGAAACCGTTGCCGCGCCGAAATCAACATAAGTTGTGCCTTGGTAATCATTGGCGGCGTACATGATAAGTTGTCCCGTACCCGTCTTGCGCAAGCCGCCAGTTCCCGTGATGTGACCCGACACAAGGGTTGTATAGGCAATTCCCGATTGTTGATTGATTTCAAAAGTCACAATGTGGCCATTGGTGTCTATGTGGCTGTTGCTGGATAACGATAACGGCCCAGAGATAATGCCATCAGAATTCAAAGTGATGTCTAGATTCACGCCCGCAAACGAGTCAAACACCGTGTTGCGGATGATGAAACTGCCTCCCCCGTCCAGGCGCAATTGAACTACCGTTTACACCAAACGTGCCCCCAGCGAATTCAATACTTTGCAACTCCAGTCCAACTAAATCGTTTACCGTTGCATAATTTCCGGTATATCCAGGCGTGCTGTCGGAAAACACGAGCGAACTTCCGTTCGTCGGCGCCAGTCCCTCCAGCCAGTTGTCGGGATTGCTCCATTGATTGCTCACGTCACCCTGCCAATGAAACGTCGACAGCAAAAACCGGGCCTCCAGTGACTCGACGACAAGCCGGGAAAAGGCCGAAGGACGCGTCCCCGCAAACTGGTTGCTGAAACCATGTTCAAGTAGCCCCGAAAACTGTTTCAAGAGCCAGTTTCCCGCGCGCCTGAATTTGTCGTTCCAAGTCGAAATGAGCAGTTTCGTTGTGGGACGATGTTCCCAATTCTTCCCGTTTCGGCGCCTTGATGGTTGGGTTGGCCTATCGATTTGACGGAATGCCATGGCAACTCCTTTTGGATTCTTCGCTTGTCAATCGAATTGCCGAGCGTGTGATCGCACCACCCATTGTGATATCGACGCACAGTTTCGGTTGACGGCGCGCACCTTAGCGCCAACGGAAGAAAGTGTCGCTCGAAAGAGACTCTCCCAACCCTAGTACCGTAAACGCGAGCCAAACGGTCCGAGAAAAAATAAGCGTTTTCAGATTTTGCTACGAGTTTTCGTCAGATAAGGCGACCGCTTTGTTCAGCGTCGCGCAAAAACGTCAACCGGAAACATTCGCCAGCTTTCCTTCGATCATTTTTCGCACGACAGGATCGGCGCCGTAAAGCCGTAGTGCGACTTCCCATTTGAGTCGCTCGTCGGACATTTCCCCCGATTCGGCGACCACCTGGCGAGCCAACATCTGGCGCGTCCATTGCAGCATCCCCATCGAACGAGCGACGCGCTGCGTGCCGGATAGCGCATTCATTCGAAGCTGATATTCTGCTTCGACGTCGGACGGTGCATGACTCTTGGATTGGGTACCTGCTTCACCTGTTTCTCCGTGCCTCTGAGCCTCTGTGAGAAACATCTTGTTCAGGTTGCGTCTCCGCCTGAGATGCCAGCGCCGCATTGATTTCCTGAGGATGCCAATATATGGGTGGCACCTTTCACACGTTCCTGAGGATGCCAATACGTGGATGGCTGACCGAATGCGCGATTTCTGTTGATGAAGCTATAATGGGCGTCGGCAGGCAATGGGATGAAAAGGGGATAAGTCCAATTATTGTCGGCCAGAGTTTGGTTGTCGTTGACGACTTCGCGAACCGTTCGCGTCGCGTACTTGCCATAATTGGACTTATCCCCTTTTCACTTTTCATCACGAAAAACTGAACTTGGAGCAGACGAAAATGTGGCACTTGCGATTGACCCGACTTGTTTTTGTTGCCGTTTTGATGTTTGCACCGGCGCTTTCGGCACAAGAGCCCGAAGAATGGATCGCGGCTAATCTGCCGTCGCTGACGCAGATCTACACGAAAATACATCAGAACCCGGAACTCAGTTTTCAGGAGGTGGAAACGGCAAAGCTGGTCGCTGAGGAATTGGACGCCGCGGGCTGCGAAGTGACTCGGGATGTTGGCGGCCACGGAGTTGTTGGCATCTTGGCCAACGGCGACGGCCCGACCGTGTTGGTCCGCACGGACTTGGACGCACTTCCGATCGTGGAAAAAACGGGTTTGCCGTATGCCTCGACAAAAGTCGTCACAGATGCCGACGGCGAGCGAGTTGGGGTCATGCACGCCTGCGGACACGACCTGCACATGACGACGCTGATTGGCGTGGCCCGTTACCTGGCAAAACACAAATCGGTTTGGAGTGGAAGGATTATGTTTATCGGTCAGCCGGCCGAGGAACGCGGGGCCGGCGCCGTTGCCATGCTCAACGACAAATTGTTCGAGCGGTTTGGCAAACCCGACTATGCGCTGGCCTTACATTGCAGTGCGACGCACCCCAGCGGCTCGGTCGCTCTCTGTCCAGGCTTTGCGATGGCGAACGTGGACAGCGTCGATATAGAAATCATCGGTCGGGGCGGGCATGGCGCCTATCCGCACACCACGATCGATCCGATTGTCATCGCCGCCAAGTTGATCCTCGATCTGCAAACGATCGTATCGCGCGAAGTCAAACCGACCGAACCCGCGGTCGTGACGGTCGGCTCCATTCACGCCGGGACCAAGCACAATATCATTCCCGATCGCTGTCACCTGCAGTTGACGGTCCGAACTTATCGAGACGACGTTCGCAAGCAAGTCCTCGCCGCCATCCAACGTAAGGCCGAGGCCGCCGCAAGTAGCGCCGGCGCCGAAAAACCGGAAGTCAAGTTGTCCGAAGGGACCCCCGCCCTGGAGAACGATGCCCAGCTAACCGAACGTGTCCGAGGTTTTTTGACAAAAGCCCTTTCGCCGGACCGAGTGCTGGTTGCCGAGCCGGTCATGGGCGGCGAAGACTTCGGGCAGTTCGGACGCCAAGGCATTCCCGCCGTCATGTTTCTGGTGGGAGCGGTCAATCCACGCAAACTCGACTACTACAAGCAAAACGAGATCACTCCGCCATCGCTGCACACCGCTACGTTTGCGCCGGACTTGGAGCCGACGTTGAAGACCGGGTTCATAGCCATGACGAATTGCATCCTGGGATTACTGAATAAACCGTAAAGATCGCACGCAAAAAAACTTCGCCTTAAGTCCTCACTCTCACGGGAGAGGTCAGGTGAGGGTTAACAAAATCGGGAAGTTGTTTTGCGTGCGATCCTAACGCAATCAATGTCGGATACATCATTGACCGCTATTTCGGTCGCCGTAAAAAGATGACGGCATTCTCGTCGAACGTCGCCTCGCCGCTCTTGCCGTCCAGACGATATTGAACTCGCAGTTGTTTTTTGGTTCCCGGGACCGGGTCGCCCCCGAAACTCTCGTTGTAACTTGTCGAGGGAAGCGTGATCCACGGTGTCTCCCCGAGACTCTTCTGTAGTTGTTTGGTCACGTCGACTTGAACGTCCCCGGCTCCATACTCCGCCTTCACAATTTCCAAGTTGACTTTGGCGATCCCATTTCCTGCCAGCAGTTCACTCAAATCGTCAGCGCTCGCTCCCAATCCTTTCGCAATCGCAAACATCGCTTCAGAAGCTTCGTCCGCAACGTCTGGGTCTTGTCGAGCGCGAACGGCAAGCTTGAACGCTTCGACACTGGGATACCTTTTCAGCACGTCCAAAATCAATCGCTTCTCGGCCGGTTTTTCCGCCACGCCGAACGCGGTGAGACACATCTCGTCGCGCTCTTGCGGCGACATATTGAATTGTCCGCGATCCGAATGTATCCCCGCAATGCTCGCGTTTGGTACTTGTCAGCCGGTCGGCGCTTCGCCAACTCGAGCAACACCGGAGCTGCATCGATCGTCATCCATTCCCCCAGCAAACGGCTGCCAACATCCCTCAACGACTCTTCGGGGCTCTCAGCGGCCTGGCCGACGGCGTGCAACGCGTTGGTTCCTCCGACAGCGGCCAAGATCTCCAGAATCGCCGCTTGTTGTTCCGCTGAAGCTTTATTCATCGCGTCGGTCAGCACGCCGGCGCACGCTTCCCGATCGGGCATTCGAACCGACGCGGCCTTCAGTGCACTGATCGCGACTGCGCCGTCTTCGGCGTGTCGAGCCGACAACACCTGTGAAATCAAGATTGACATTTGGTCTTGGGCGATCGTTTGTCCAAGCGACTCCAAAGCGGCTTGGCGAATCTCCGCGCTTTTGTCGTCCAGTGCTGGGACAAGTTGATCAACAAGATCGACTCGTCGTCGGCCGACCAGGTGCAGGAGGAATATTTTGAATTCGCCAGTTGCCTTGGGGAGTTCGCGCGATCATTTCGTCGACTGCCGGATCCGCCAATTCTGTAAGGGCGTCCGTTACGGCGTCGGCAATCTCGCGATCGGAGTCTACGCATTGTTGGACCAAAACCTTGACGCTCGCCGCATCGCCCAGCCGACCTGCCGCCTCGATCGCAGCCAGCCGCACTGGTTTTTCTCCATGAGTGATATAACCCCAAATTCTTGATAGGCCCGCTAACTGACTTCGGTCCGCCAGAGCGTTAATCAACTGCGCACCGCGTTCCGCTGGCACTAGCCCGATCGCGCTGGACAAGAGGTCATCGGTGCCTTGGGCCGTCATCTCTCGTGCCGTGCTGAGGGCGAATTGAAACCGTTTTTTGTCGGGCGAAACGATTTCCGCTCGCAACAACGCGAGTCCGTCGCTTCCGCGAGACAAAATCGCTCCCCGAGTTGCCTCGAGCTTTATTTGTTGCGGGACTTCGGCGTTTCGGACCGCGTCGTACACTGTTTGGGATTTGTCCGCGTTACCGTGTTGCAGTAATCGCTCGCCGCACAAGATGCAACCTTGAGCCACCGCCGAACGCACAACTGGTGATTGACTGGCGAGTGCGGGCTGCAACGCTTGAGCGGCCGCGTCATTTCCGATTTTTCCTAACGCAATTGCCGCTGCGGACGCTACTTCCGCGTCGTCGTTGCTCAAGTGACTTGCGAGGAACTCGACAGAGGCTTCCCCGCCGCGGACGCCGAGAGAGTTGATCACGCCGACAAGCAGTTTTCCGTTGAGTGACTTCGCTGCGTCCCGTAACGCTTCGTCGACAGCGGCTCCGGGGATGACCTCCAAAGGAATCCGCGCCCAAGAAGCCAGGTGTTCGTTGCCCAGCAATTTCGCCAATTCCGGGACGGCGGTCTGGCTGCCGTAGACCGCCAGATGCTTACAGGCGAGTGCCTTGTCGGCTTCCGGAGCATCGGACTGGAGAACCGCGATTAGCTCGCGTTCGGTGTTTGACGAGTCTTGTTGGCACCGGGCCAGCGAAACAGTGCATTGGCTGTTCGTGCCGATGACTGCCAAGAAAACAAGGATCGTGGTCGCGCGTCGCATCGTTGCCATTTTTGAGTCCCCACACATTATCTCACTCTCAATTTCTGACCGCCCGTTGAAAAAAATTCTGTCATTCCCGCATTCGCGGGAATGACGACTGGTCCGGTCGTTGAGATGAATCATTTTTCAACGGGGTGCTAATGTCTTTCGCTGGATGCACCCGACTTACAAACGCCAAGGCTCACGGAGCGCCTCGGATCGCAGCCGGTTTGCCTGTTCGTCGTCGATGAACTCGTTTTTCACATTGTCGAAGTTGACTTGACGATTCAAGAACAAGGCGATGTTGGCGGCGTGGCAAGCGATATGGGCGTTGCAGGCCGCTTCCGCATTGCCCTTGGGTTTGCCGCGAGTCTTCACGCAGTCGAGGAAATCGCGAACGTGAAATGTGGCCGGGTAGCCGCCGATTTCTTCGACGTGTCGCCCGGCCAGCAATTCCGGCGAACTGAGCACGAGTTTGCCGCTGTCGCCGGCTTCGACCCAGCCTGTCTCGCCCTCGAATCGCACCGGGCACGAGCCGAGAGGAATCCAACCGGTTTCGCGGAAGATCAATTCCACGCCGCTTTGATAGCGAGCGACCAGTTGGCCGTCTCGCGGCGCGTTGTATTCAATCGGCGGCAGGACAATCGCCGACCGCCCACTGGCATAGATCGACGCAGTGCGATCCCCATTCCAGCACGCCGCCACCGACCAGCCCGCCTCCTTTTTCAAAATTGAATCCGTCCAGCAGTTTTTCGTTAAACGGTCGCCACGCGGCCGGGCCCAAGTACATGTTCCAATCGACGACTTCCTTGTCCGGTTCCGGCTCCGCCGGCAGCCAACCGCTGGTCATCGCCTGCATGCCTGCGGGATGGGCATACACCGCTTTGAGCTTCCCAAGTTTTCCGGTGCGGGCCAGCTCGCAGGCAAAAGCAAAATGCGGCAGGTTTCGCCGCTGCGTGCCGGCCTGAAAGACGCGCGCCGTGCGGCGCATCGTGTCGGCCAAAGCCAGGCTTTGCGCGATGTTTTTGGTACACGGCTTTTCACAGTACATATCCTTGCCGGCGTTGGCGGCATAAGTCGCCGCCGTGGCATGCCAATTGGGTCCGGTGGCGATCAGCACCGCGTCGATATCGCTGCCGATCCAACAGCTCGCGAAAGTCGCGAAACAGTCGCCATTGGCTGTTGCCGTACTTTTCGTCCACCATTTTCTTGACCGCCGCGCGGCGCCCTGCCTTGATGTCGCAAACGGCCACGAATTGAACGTCCTTCTGTTCCAGAAAACATCCCAGGTCGTAAGTGCCTCGATTGCCGATGCCGATTCCCCCGACGACGATCCGCTCGCTGGGAGGCGCCACGCCATTCAGCCCCAGCGCCGAGCCTGGAATGATCGTCGGCACCACCAGCGCGGCTCCAGCGGTGGTAACGGCTTGGCGCAAGAATCGACGCCGGGGAATTCGCCGAGGTACGTTGGTCATCGTTGCCCTCCGATACAAGAATCTGTTCGAGGCCGGGTCACCCTATGCAGCTCCGATTCAAAACCGCGAAGCTCCCATCAGCGTACCGTTGCGACCGACGGAAATCCATTGGTGGAGCACCCGTTAGGCTTCGCCACCGAGATCGAATTCGAAGGAACTTTTCGGGTCGAGATGATCGCGCAGGTCGTCCAAATCCCGATTGGCGGTTTCTTGAGCCAACTGAATCGTGTCAAACATTTCAGTCAGTTCGTCCAGGCGGAGCATTTTGTGGGCCAGCATCGCGCATTGAATAAACCCGATACAACGATGCAGCCGAGTAACCGGCCATTGCTCTACGTGTTCTTCGACCTGGTCGCACATCCAAACCAAGCGCTCTGGCCGCAATGCGCCCGGCAGATCCGCCCCGGCCTGTTCGCACGACAAGATGAGGCAACGGCATTCTTCGGCCATAGCCACGGCCAAGCGTCTAGAACTATCCATGTGTCTCTCACTGATGGCTATTCGACGTAACGGTTCACGGGCCGCAGGGCTAACGACCAGCGGTTGGGTCATTCGACCGGCTCATTGTCCGGCGGTTTCTTGGGTGGACCGGAGTCCCGTTCAATTTTTCGCTTTGTTCGTCGAGCGCAGCTTCGCCGCGGCCTTGTCTTTTCGATCGATTTCGCGTTGTCGTTTGGCGTAAGTGTTTCGGTCCTTTGCGATGGCATGTCTCCTAACACAGTAACAGTTCACGAGCCGGGGTCTGGCTCATTTTCGGCCCAATTATTGGTACCAGAATGTCGCATGAGCCGCCGAAAATGTACCTGACCCATAAAAAACGTGGGCAACGCATTGGCAACCCGTGAACGCTTACCCTAAAACGTGGGGGTTGCTCAATTGGATTGGCTGCCACTCAATTAGTCAACCGAGCATACAATTTTCTCAAAAAACTTGCGAATCAAATCAGGACGATGAGCTGCTGCAAAACCAAGGCTCTACCAACGCCCTTCCCCCGTTAACGAACGCTCTTGTCCGATCGGGTCTTCATCCGGATAAGCTTTTGCTTGGCCATTGACTTGATATTGTTGAGGGATTCCTCCATCGCCAATACGGACTCCAGGTCGCGGGTTCCGTTGCTATCATCGCCGGTCGCAACATAGACGAGTGCGCGGTTGTACAAAACCATAGCAATCACATCCGGCGGCACGTCCCGCATGCGAAGCGCCGATGTGTAATCTTCAATCGCGCCTAGGTGATTGTGTTTGTTGGCTTTCGCCATTCCTTGCCGATACAGGCCCAAGGCCCGGCTTCGACGCCAAGCGGATCGGCTCAGCCAGTTGAACACGTTCATTGAGTATTCCTGTTTTGGACTCCGCCAGCGTTTCCCGTCCGACTGAATAGCGATCCGTGCTCGAGTGACTCGCGAGAACGATTCAGCCTCCCGCTATTTGTCAGAGCAATACCTACGCTTTGCGTCCGGTTGATTGCCGACCCGGACGAGTTGCTTGAGTGCCCGACGACTCAAGTTCGCGACATCGATTTTGCACGGTTACGTAGGGAACACCGTCGGCGGGTTCGTATCGTTCGGCCCTGCAAAACCAAAACGCCAGTCCACCGGTATTGTGCGCAGGTGTTCGGGGGACCCCCGCCGCGCGAACGCCCAACGAACCCTTGCGACCGGTCTTCCGCCAGCCGCGCCGCTCCATGATCATGCGAACCAGCACTCCGATGGCTTGCCGAAACCGGTTGTTGCGGCGAACCTGCGCACACGAAAGGAATCGATCGATGGATGCTTCGGATTCCAGTTCGCGTACAACCCCAGCCAGGGGTGCGCAGATCGTGGTGTATCTCAGATTCCTCCATCCGTCGCTGACGATCTGGGTCGCTAAAAAACTCGAGCACAACGTCGAACGGTTGCTCTGGATCGCCGGCAACGTCCGAGAATGTTTTGCCTTGTCGATCGTCCAGAAACTCTTGTCGCGAGACGCGTGTCTTGGGCATGCGATTTCTCCCGTTTCACTCGAGCGCCGCTGGAAGCGCCGTTTTTGCACATGCAAATATTGTAGCTGCATATTTATAACGTGCAAGATCAATTCGCGGTTTCGATCCAAGCTGTGAATGAGTGCTTCAGAATTCCCCAAGAGGGAGATTCCCGCCGTGAGTCGTGAGTCAAATCGAGGTAGGACGGCCATCCCTGGCCGCTATTGGCCGGGCAAGGAATCCCGACCTACCGCAAACCTTCCCATTGTCCAGCCGTGCGATCACTTGCTCAAACCACAGGCTTCGCCGACAATCGGTATGCTGCGTTGGTTGCCAACGCGCCGCGTCGTGCCTCGCCGACTCTATTCATCCGGATTCCGATCGTTTTCACACGACCCAACACATTTAGGACCGCACGCAAAATAACTTCGCCCTGAATCCTCGCCCTCACGCGTGAGGTTGGGAGACGGCCAACCAATTCCGGAAGTTATTTGTCGGGCGATCCTTACTGCCAAACGATCGCTACTTCAATCACTATCGTATCAGGAGCACAACATGAAGACTCTGACCATCAGCCCAACGTGTTTGCTAATCGTTGCATTAACCGCGATCGCGGCCGCTCAAGACTCAAACGACAAGCTCGTCACCGTGACCGCAAGGAATCTGGAATTGAAGGTCCCTGCGTCCTGGAAACAAGTGGCGTCGACTTCGTCTATGCACGTCGCACAATTTGACATCCCTGCCGAAAAGTCGGGAGATGAAAGCGCCGAGTTGGTGGTTTACTATTTTGGCGGCGCGACCGGTGGAATTCACGCCAACGTCGAGCGGTGGATCGGGCAATTCTACGAGGACGGCCGCGACTACTCGTTGGTCGGTGGCAAGTGCCGAAGCGGCAGTTACACGCTGCTCGACATCTCTGGAACCTTCAAGAAGCCCGAGGGTCCACCCGTCGCACAAAAAACTGTCGACAAACCGGGCAGCCGCGTGATCAACGTCGTCCTGGTCGCAGATACCGCGGCGGGCAAGGAATACTACTTTTTCAAGCTCGACGGTCCCGATGCGTTGGTCGCGAGCCAGGCCAAATCGCTGCGCACGGCCATGGCGGCGGAGAGTGACTCCGAAAAACCGCTGAAGCTAGACGACATTGACGACTGATCACGCCGTTTCTTGATGCAGAGGTGACCCACCGATGGCTAAGTCTTGGACCGAAGCTGAGATTCAAGGGCTGAAAGCCCAAGAGGCAAAGGATCTGGCGGTAGAGCTGTTGCACCAGATCCAAGCGAAAACAGCACCCCGTCACGGCGGGACAAGTGCAGTTGAAGGAGCTGCAGTACAATTTGCGGCTCAAGGAGGCCGAGGCCGAAGACAATCGATTGCAGGAAGCCCACACCCAGCGGATCAAGGAACTGGAACTCGATCAACTTGATGAGGCCTTCGAAGCCGCTGAGTTTGAGAAACAAAAGACGATCAATCAAGTGAAGCGCAATCAGGAAATCGAACTGTCGGAACTTGAAGCAAACAATCGCAAACAAGTCAACCTGCGAAAAATGGACGCCGCCCTGAAGATTCTTGGCGAATCCGGAATGGAAGCCGTTCCCAAGTCGGAATGGGAAGCAATCCGAGCCCAAGCAACCGACAGGAAAATGCAAGATGAAGCGGCTTTGTCCGAGGCCAGGCGCAAAGCAGAAGAGGAACTGAAACGAGCCTACAATATCACGACGGCCGAACTGTTTGATGTCACGGAACTCTACTACCGCGAAAAGAGTCTAGCGCGAAGTGAACGAAAACCGGCAGCAACTCGAGAAGCTGGAAGCGGAAATCAAACGCAGGCGGCAACACATTGAATTGGAACCGGAACGGATCGCCAAGTCAGTCGAAGCCGCCAAAGTGCAAGTTCAAAACAGAATCGAGCCAGCACGCAATCGATAAGCGCGACGAATCCTGCGACGGTCTTGGCGTGTGCGATTCCACCCCCTTTGCCGTTTTCACCGCGAACTCTGCCCCCACTCGATCAATTGGACTTGAATAAGTTTTGCTTGGGGACGAGTTGCGACTTGATAGGATCGGCCAACGGTTTTTCGAAGCCGGCAGGGCGCCCGCCTACGACTGGAGGGCCAATCGAATTATCGGGGAATGGATCGTGGACGACCGCCCGACTGCGCTGATAGTAAATTGTTCCAGGCGCTTCTTGAAAACTTGGCAGCGAATAGCATCCGGCAACGCCCAGCAGTGCAGCGGCCCCAAGTGCCCAGTGCAAATGACGGTCCCAGTTGCGGAGATTCGGCATGATTCCAAGTCTTTCAACAACTCATAAAGCGCGTAGGCTAGTGAAATCCAGTCCTTCGCTCAAGACCGTCTTTAGCCGGGTTGAGTTGATTTGAACTCCCTGGTGCTTTGTCAGGTCATAAAATTGGGGTTGTGTGCCACTGGCTTTGCCAGTGCGGGTCGGCAACCGGATCAAAACGTCATTCCCGCGAAGGCGGGAATCCAGCGGAAATTAGCTCCCGCAATGCCGGATCCCCGCCTTCGCGGGGATGACAGAACCCTTTTCAACGGGCTGCTCGGCTACCGCCGCCCTTGCCGGGTAATGGGAAAGTTTGCTGTAGTTCGGGCTTCCTTGCCCGACCAATAACCGCCAGGGATGGCAGTCCTGCCTGGAATTGGCCCACGACCCCTTGTCAACATGTTGGCGGTGCTCATATGGCCCCAATTCTTGATACCGACTATCGTAGAGTCGTGCCGAATACAGTTCCAAGGTACTTAAGAGAAAGGAAAGAACGATGAAGCACACTTGGCTTTGGGTGGCAGTCGGCTTGCTACTCGTTTGGACGTCGCAGTCCGGTGCGATGATCCAAGAGACACCACCGGACACGGCCAAGCCTGACAAGCAGGACGAGGCCGTTCAGGATCCGCTTTCGGACGAAAATTTCGACAAACTCACTGCGGATAACGTAGCGACGAAAGTCAAAGAACAGATCGAGGAGTATGCGAAGCAACGGTTAGACTTTGCCAAAAAATACCGCGAAGCGTCTACGAGCGGGAAGGCGACCCCTAACGAACTCGCCTTGCTTCGCAACCAGTCTCCGGATCCCGAAAAGCTCGCCAAATGGCTGCGAAAAGTCGCGGAAGCGTTTCCGCAAACAGACGCCGAGGAGGATTCTCTCGTCTGGCTGGCAACGAATCGGTCAATGACCGATGACTTTGATTTCGCCTTCGATATGTTGTTGGCGCACCACGTGTCCAGCCCGCAGTTGCCACAGTTGGTGATGGCGTTGGGCCGTCAGCGACCGTCCCCCAAGATCGAGGAACGGTTCAAAGTGATTTTCGATAATCCCGATGCCAGTAAAGAGCTACTCGGCATGGCACACTATGCCTACGCCAATTACCAGAACACGCTGGCGCGCATCCAACCCATGTTGTCGGATGAGCGCATCGCGGAGTCCGTCAAGAAATCGTACGGCGAAGAGAGTTTTCAGTACATCAAAGACTTTAAATTGCCCAGTGAAGACGAACAACTGGCCGAACTCGAAAAAGTCGTCGCCGACTACGGCGATGTCGAAATCCGCGAAGGAATGACGTTGGGCGATGTGCTCGGCGGTGAAATCTTCGAGATCAAATACTTGGGAATTGGAAAGACGGCCCCCGACATCTCCGGTGAGGACATCGACGGAACCGAATTCAAGACCAGCGATTACCGAGGAAAGGTCGTCGTCATCGACTTCTGGGGCGACTGGTGACCCCCTTGCCGGGCTATGTTCCCGCACGAGCGGTCGCTCGTTAAACAATTGGCGGACCAGCCATTTGCACTCATCGGCGTCAATAGCGACACGGATCGCGAAAAACTCAAAGACGTTCTTAAAGCAAAGAACATCTCTTGGCGCAGCTTCTGGAACGGTGGCAGCACCTCCGGGCCAATTTCCACCAAATGGAATGTCCACGCTTGGCCGACGATTTATGTCTTGGACAAAGACGGCGTGATTCGGTACAAGAACGTTCGTGGTGAAGCGATGGATAAGGCCCTGATGGAACTCTTTGATGAGATGAGCTTGGACATCAAGATCACCCACGATGAAGAAGGTGAATCGGAACCCGATAAACCGAAAGCAGACGATTCCAAGGATCGTTCCGACAAGGGCAAGGAGGGTGCCGCCAAGGACGACAAAGATAAAAAAGACGGCACGTAACAGATTGTTGGTGCTGATCGCACGACAATCGCGATTCGCATTAGACAGGCCGCACTCGGTGAGCCGCTCAGCCGCCGAGTGCGGCTTTTTTTTGCGCCACCTTTCGAGTCACCTTGACGATGACGGTGTCCCATGACTGAGCCGTACCCCTCCGGCCTTGTGCCGGTAAAGCGGTTTGGAAACTAAGCGCCCTCGCCGCAGCGTGATGTCGAGTCGCCGGTTGGATGTTTGGGCTGCGATCGCTGCCGCGTCTCATCCCCGAGTCGATTCGGTGGACAACGCGCTGCGATCTTTGAGTCCCACGCCTTCGTGGACTTGATCGTTGGGAAACGCGACGACTTTGTCTCCGGGTTTAAGCCCGGACAGGATCTCGGCCTCCAATTCGTTGCGTTGTCCAAGTTGAATACGTGATTTGCGAGCGACACCATTGTCGAATTGGAAGACGTACCAGTCGTCGCCGCTGCGGAACAGGCGCGCTGGATGGGATTTTGAGGGCGCTATCCGACCTCCAGATCACGATTCGTGCCTCGACTCGAAATCCGTCTCCCAACGGAGCAATCCGTTCCGGCGGTTCGGCGAAGTCGGCAATCACATTGACCCGTTGCTCTTCGACACCCAGCGAGGAGACTTTCGTAAAGGCCGCGGGCTCGATCAGCCGGACCCGGGCACGCAAAGGCGTTTCGCCCCCCCATTGATCCAGCAGGACTTCATCCCCCGGTTGAATCTTGACGGCATCGGTTGAAAGGACGTCGACGACGATTTCCAGATCGCGCCGATTGCCCACTTCCAGCAACGGCGTGCCGGGAGTGACCACCGTGGCACTCTCTTGTAACACTTTCAATACATTCCCGTCGATCGGTGCAGCGATTTCGAAGTTCTGTGTTTCCGGAACTCCGTCCAGTTCGGGCTTGACTCGCAGCAATGCGGCTTCGGCTTGTTGCGATTCGAACTTGGCGATTTCCTCGTCGAATTTCGCAGCCCGCAACTCTTCGGTGCGCTGCATGGCCAGTGCTTGGGTCGAATCAAATTCGTCTTGAGAGATGCCGTTTTGCTGGACCAACGTCTTCGCTCGCTCTAACTGGTTGTCGGCTAGGTCCTTGGCCACTACCGCCTGTGCCCGGCGGGCGCCAGCGCGTTCGATGGTAGCGTGTGCCGCCGAAACGCGCGCTTGGGATTCGGCGATTTGGTGCGCATTGAGAATCGTCGGATCGCTGGGCCGGATCGTGGCCAGGATCGTCGTATTGGCTCGAATCGGATCGCCGGCTTCCAAGTTGATCCGTACGAGTTGGCCGCCCACCGGCGATGAGACGATATACTTCTCCTTGATGCGGGTCATTCCGTCCTCGTCGATCGTGACTTGCAGCGATCCGACCTCGGCCGCGGCCAGATCGACTTCCACCGGTTTGGGCAATAGCGAATAGACCACGCCCCCGGCCGCCAACGCGATCAGCACCAACCACAAC
Source organism: uncultured Planctomycetaceae bacterium (assembly GCA_963803365.1). GTDB lineage: Bacteria > Planctomycetota > Planctomycetia > Pirellulales > Pirellulaceae > JANMEB01. Next base: position 192,185 of record CAWDMH010000008.1, on the reverse strand, counting down.
ATCCAGCGTCCAATCCGCCTCACTCGTTACTCCCGCGTTTTCAGCACGCCGACCAAATCGAGTTGATCGACGCGGCGACGCACGATCAAACCCGAAACAAACGCCGCGATGATCACAACTGCGGCCGCCATCGCGTACGTCGACCGGTCGATAACCAGCGGGATGCGGAACGCTTCGGTGTCCAAGCCCTGGACAAACATCGCCACCAAACCGTAGCCGATCAGCCAACCGAGAGGAATCGCTGCCAACGTGAGAATGGCCAATTCGCCCAACAGAATCCCAGATACTTCGCCGCGCGTAAAGCCGATCACGCGCAGCGTCGCCAGCTCACGACTTTGTTCCGACAAAGAGATTCTCGCATTATTGTATACGACGCCGAATGCAATGATGACCGAGAACAGAATGTTAAACGTTCGCATGGCCAACAGGTTTTCAGCAATTGTATCCTGAAAACTTTTCAGCATCGCCGTCTTGATCACTGCCCCGGCTATGCGCGGCGTGTTCTTCAGCGTCCGATACAGCGTCGGCTGCAACTCGCGATCGACGGCCAGAATATGCGCCGGAGACCACCTGCGTTTCCTTCAACATGCGGTGCATCGCGTCCAAATTCATATAGGCATTGACGCCTCCATATTCCGTGACGATCTGTGAGACGATCGTGTTCACCGTCGGCCGCTTCCCTTCCAATACCGAAATCGTCACCGCGTCACCCCGCTTCAGTTGCAGCAAATCCGCCAACTTGTCAGAGACCACGAGCCCTTCGTCGGGTAACGCCACCCGCCGCTCATGGACGTCTAACAAGCGATACAAGCCATTCGACGAGTCGAGACCGATGATCCCCACACGCCGCGTTCGATGCTCGTGGCGGATCTTCGTGGCGATGGCACGAAAGGGCTGGACGCGCACCACGCCCGGCAAATGGGCGATCTCGTGAAGCACTCCCGGCGACGTCGGTTCGATCAACGCGACCGACATCGCTTGCCGCTGCGTCAGGCGAAATTGGAAATGCATGATGTAGCGGATCGCATCCAGCGAAAAGCTCCCCATCATCAAGATCGCCACCGCCATCGAAATCCCCAGCACCGCCGTGAGCGCCCGCACCGGCCGCCGCTCGAGTTGCCTTAGCAACATCCGAGTTACTTGCGGAAGGAGTCGGCTGAGTCCGAGCCGCTCGATAATCGTCGGTCGGTATCGCACAGGGGGTTCGGGACGCATCGCTTCGGCCGGCGGCAAGCGGACTGCGCGACGGACCGATATGATCGCTCCGAGTGACGACGCCAAAACGCTAATCGCGACGGCGCCGACCACGGCCCGCGAATCCAAGCGAATCTGAAATTCGGGAAAGCGATAGAACTTGGCGTACATCCGCGTCAGATTCGCACCCATCCAACCGCCCAAGATCACTCCGACGATCATCCCCACAAGTGAGATCAGAAACACGAACTTGAGATAGTGCCAGCCCACCGCATATCGGCCATAGCCAAACGCTTTGAGCGCGGCGATCTGTTCTCGCTGCAACCCGATCAGTCGCGTCATGACAACGTTCAATAAAAATGCAGCAACGCCCAAAAAGATCGACGGCGCGACCAAAGCCATGGTACTTAGCTGTCGGATCTCGTCGGAGATGTAGGTGTGCGACGTCTGCTGATCCCGGCCGTAGGCGCCCGTTCCACCGTACGGCTCCAGCAGTTGATCTAGCTGTTTGATCACGCCGATCTCGTTCGTCCCAGGCGCCAAGTTCAAGGAAACGTCGTTGAACGCTCCATCCATGTCAAAGGCTGCTTCGAGACGACGGCGGCTCATCCAAAAGACGCCGAATCGTTTAGGATCGGGCAACAGGCTCCCCGGTCCGATTTCGATGATATATTCCGGGGACAGCGCGCTACGCCCACAATTCTCAGCGGCTGCTTGCGGCCATTGATGATTGCCGCCACCCGATTGCCGGGCCGCAATTGGTGAGCCTCGGCGAACGACTCGCTGACCAGGACTTCATCGTCCCGATCCGGATCCACCCAGCGGCCGCGCCGCAAGTAAACGCCGTTGAGAGGCGGCTCCCCTTTGTCGGGCAAAGAAATCAACCGCCCAATGGCCGGCTCGTTCATGTCCTGCAGATCCAGCGAAACAGATGCCACGACTCGCGGATAAACGGTTTTGACCCCTGGTATTTCCGCGATCCGCCTCGCCAGACGCAATGGAGCTCGCTTGGCGGGGGCAAAGACTTGAGCAAACCGGTAGCGCTGATAGTAAGCTTCTTTCGATCCCGACAACGAAACCAACGCCCCAATCGCCATGACAAACATCGCCACGCCGGCCGCCATCACCGCGGCAATCGCCAGCGCCTGCGAACGAACATGCCACAAATCGCGAAGCATCTTGCGATCCAGTGCCGACATCGTTCACCATTGCAACTGGGAGGGAGGTATTTTCTGGGCGTTGGCCTCAACGCTGGATACGCGGCCGTCGGACAAATGGATCACGCGGTCCGCCATCGACGAAATGACGGCGTTGTGCGTGATCACCGCAGTCGTAGTGCCCAATTCACGGTTGACGCGCTCGATCGCCTCCAGCACGACAACCCCCGTCTGAACGTCGAGCGCCCCGGTGGGCTCGTCACACAACAACACGCTGGGGCGTTTGGCAATGGCCCGGGCGATCGCCACCCGCTGTTGCTCGCCCCCCGATAGCTGCGCCGGGAAATGATTGCGGCGTTCGGATAGCCCAACCAGCCGCAACGCTTCGTCGGGCGACAGTGGGTCGCTAGAGATTTCCGTGATCAAGGCGACGTTCTCGCGGGCCGTCAAACTGGGGATCAAGTTGTAAAACTGGAATACGAAGCCGACGTTCTCTCGGCGATAACGCGTTAAGGCGGCGTCGCTCAGTTCGGTCAAAATTTCGTCGCGGTAACGCACGCTGCCGGACGTGGGGATATCCAGCCCCCCCAGTATATTCAGCAGTGTCGATTTGCCGCTGCCCGACGGCCCTAATAACACGACAAACTCACCCGCCAGCAGATCGAGGTCAATCCCTTTGAGTGCCTCGACGGCGACTTCGCCCATTCGATAAACCTTGGTGAGATTCCGGGCTGAAAAAACCGCTTCGCGAGCGGCAACTTTCGTATCGTCTTGTAATCGCTGAGACATAGACCGCTGGTGCCGATATCAACCGCACGGAGTGGAATTCGAAAGGCACAGGTAGCCTCGTTTCCTGCCAATAGTCTACCGTAAACGCCGATTCAGAGAGAAACAGCTCGCCGATTTGGCTCCGGGGTCATTTGCTGTAGGTCGGTCAGTCTCTGCCCGACCAGTGACGGCCAGGGGTGGCCGTCCTACCCCGAACTGATCCACTACTACAGATTTGGCTCTAAGGATTTGTCTTCAGCGACGTTCTCTCATCGCGTCGTATTGATCCGCTCAACTCACGACGTATAAATAGTTGAACGACTGAGGGGCCATGATCGGGACGCAAGTGGGGAGACACGATGCTTAACCTTGTGATCTTTGCCGCCGTGTTGAGCTCGGCCGTCCAAGAACTGCCTCCCGAAGCCTGTAAAATCCTCGAAAGCAAAGGTTTTCACGTCAGCGCCATACGTCTGCGGCACGCAGGAGAATCGGAGGCCAGCCAAGGCGTACGCAATGCATCGAAAATCAAATCGGACATCAAGCAGTTGCACAAGGAACTGGCCGACATCGAACAGGAACTCGCTCGCACAGAACAAGCCGCAAGCAATGCTCGCGACCTAAGCACTCAATGGAACATCGCGTTAACAAACGCTCGCAGCACTGAGGCCAAAAATCAAATTGTGGCCCGCTTGAACGTGCTAACCAACCAGCGAGAGAAGCTCCATGAATACCGTCAACAACTTGAAAAGGCCCAATCCGAGCGGTCTGCCACATTGGCCCAAGCCAATCAGCGATTCATCGACACCATCCTTCAGGCCACGGAACAGGCCAATTCCGCCCTGACGGCCTATGCGGAATTGGACAAGAACCCGGAGTCCAAACATGCAATCGATGCGATTGCCAGCGCCATCAAACGGAGCTTCAATACGACCCCTCCCGGCAGCCTGCAGCAAAACCTGAAGAAACTCAACAAGCTCGCTGAGTCCATCCAAGAACAATCGGTGACCGGGCTTGTCCGCGGCAACACTCTGCAGATACCGGTAACGATTGGTACCGCCAATCAGCCGGTCGATATGATCGTCGACTCCGGCGCGTCAATCGTGTGCATCTCGAACGAAACCGCCAAGTCGTTACAGATTCAAGTCCCCGACGACGCCCCGCAAGTCACCTTGAAGATTGCTGACGGCAGCGAAATATCCGCGCGACGCATCGTTCTACCGCTCGTCCGCGTCGGTCGTTTCGAAACTCAAAACGTCGAGGCTGCCGTTCTGGGGCCCGAAGCGACCGGCGCCAGTTGTTTGTTGGGCATGAGCTTCCTTCGGAAATTCAACTTCGCAATTGATCTCTCCCAGAGTTCGCTGATCTTGCGAGATATCGTTGACCAATAACTCCTATTCGCAAGTTGCCCGATCCTTTTGTAACCGTTCACGAGCCGGGGTCTGGCTCAATTCGCCCAAGGCGGATGTGCCTGACCCCCTAAAATCGTGGGCAACGCATTGGTAATCCGTGAACGCTTGCGATCCGTCTGAGCGACCACTGCCATCGCTCAAAACCCCACGCAAATTAACCCAAGTTAGAAGAGCTGAGCTTCGATTTTGAGGTAATTTGCATGGTAGTACGGTGTTTGCAAGCTTTAGAAATGGCCGAAATACTCAAAAGTCTCTAACTTGGGTTAACTTCCGCATGCAACCCAATCTCCGTCGGGCCCGCCCCGACGGAATCACGACTGGTCAGCTACACATAGAAATTGCACGCGAATCAACAAACGGACGGAGAGGGATTCGAACCCCCGGTACCCTAACGAGTACGCCGGTTTTCAAAACCGGTGCCTTCAACCGCTCAGCCATCCGTCCTGTGGGAAGATCTCTGTGTTTGGTTCAAAAGGGTGTACGACTTGACGCCTCGTTTGACACCTTGACACCGGAAAAACTACGCATCCGATCTCGGCAACGCGTGGTTGGATCATTTGCTGTAGGTCGGGCAGTCCTTGCCCGACATATGACGGCCAAGGATGGCTGTCCTACGTGAAATTCCCCACTGCCCGTCCAGGTTCAATATCGACACCCAATAAAAAAGCGATCTCCGCAACGTGCACTTGCGCTGTCCAAGTTGGAACCTTGCAGCGAAGCCTTGACGCATTCTACCAAGCCAACAAAGGTCAGCAATGACTTCCCATTGGCGGCGCATCGAAGCGGACGTTGGTACAAGAAGATACGAGTTCAATCTTGCGACTTTGGTTCGCTCGATGATCCAGACCGCGCGCTCCAGCGGCGGACGCGATAAAGTACCGACCGGGGTCGAATTCTAGGCATGCTCCAGCGTTTGATGAAAGCGGTCAACTCGTAGTATCGACTTTCCGACTCGCGATGCGACCAGACTGAGTGGCCATCGAGCGTCCATTTCGAATTCCGTTTGAGAACTCAGCATGTGCTGTCCGGCATATATCGCGGTGCAATAGTTGGCGGATGAGCCGATTCGCCTGAACAGATCCTTCCACCGGGAGCAATGAGGGGCTAGAATCCAGTCCGCGGGAGGTTGCGGGCACGTTGGGTACGACTCAACATTGGGAGGCCGCTGGCTTCCCAATCCAGTCGGTGATTTCTCGCAAAATGCGGTAAAATTTTGCCGCAGATCGGTGGCGGTATACTTGCCTCCTTCAGGGCGGGCTCGGTCGCCGTTGGCTTCAGTTTCACGGTATCCTTCGCGTTTGAGGAGGCAGTATGCCCGCCCTGCGTCTTGGCACCAACGTCACCGTTTTTGTCCTGTTCTTTGGCGTAGCGTTGATCGAGGCGTTCCAAACCCGTAATTGGTTGAAGGCCGTCTTTTGGCTTGCTATTGGCGTCGTCTTCCTTCTTGCGGACAATCCCAAACGCCGAGGCTAATGGGCCGCGTTCGTTTTATCGGCGGTCCAACAATTTCATACCGGGAGACGCGGGTCATTACGTTGTTTTGGGGCGGCCTCGATGGCGCCGCCAACGACCTCAGGCCTCGGTTGCATAGCAAAGGTGTGAACCACGAAGAGCACGAAGCAAACGAAGGATTGAGGGTTGGAGTGTGGCGTCATGGGGAGCACCGCCAATCGGTCTATCATTGATGGACGCTCGAACGACAATCAGGGGGCACGCGGAATTCCAACGAAGCCTCGCGTTCGTCGGCACGAAGTGCTTGTGGTGCGCAAAAAGAGATGCCTCCCTTTGCGTTCACCCTTTTGTGCGCGATTGTAACAGACTGTTGAAAAGGTCTTGTCATCCCCGCGAAGGCGGGGATCCAACGTTGCAAGAGTTGATTTCCGCTGGATTCCCGCCTTCGCGGGAATGACATTCGGTATGGTTGTTGACACGAGTCGTTTTTCAAGGGGCTGCTAACATGGATCGCGTCATGAAATACATTTGCGCTGCAATGGTCTGGCTGGTATTCGTGGCGGGCTCGTATCTACATGGTATGGACACTTCCACCGCCGAGCGCGCCAAGTCCGAGTCGCCCAATATCATTTTCATTCTGGCCGACGACCTCGGTTACATGGACGTCGGCGCGTACAACGCGCAAACGTTTTATGAGACACCCATTCTTGATGGGCTGGCAGCCACGGGCATGCGGTTCACCCAAGGCTACGCGGCTTGCCCGGTTTGTTCGCCAACCCGCGCCAGCATCATGAGCGGCAAGTACCCGGCCCGCGTTGGCGTCACGGATTTCATTGGCGCGGCGCAGCCGGAGAAATGGAAGCGACCAACGCGGCTGTTGCCGGCCCGCTACTCGGAACACCTGGCACTTGAAGAGCTCACGCTGGCCGAGGCGCTGCGCGATGCCGGTTACACGAACTTCTTTGCTGGCAAATGGCATCTGGGCGACGGCGAGTTTTCTCCCAACGCGCAAGGATTCGGGCCGGGGCTTCAACTTTTGGGCAAAGCACAGTTCTACTACCCGGCCGATTCGCCGCCGACCGACACGAAAAACGATCCGAAAACGACCGATCGCATCGCCGATGCGGCCGTTCGGTTTATCGAAGCCAACAAGGAGCGTCCATTCTTCGCGTATCTTCCATTTCAGGCCGTGCATATTCCGATTGGTGCCAGACCGGACCTGGTGGAAAAATACCAACGCAAGCGGTCCACCGCGCCTCCTGATGCCTGGGGCACAGAACGCTCAAGCAAAGTGCGCCTGGTTCAGAATCACGCAGCCTACGCTGCGATGGTGGAACAAATGGACGCTGCCATCGGCCGCGTGCTTGCCGAAGTGGAACGCGAAGGATTGAGCGACCGAACGATTATCGTATTCATGTCCGACAACGGCGGATTGGCCACCGCCGAGGGGCATCCGACCTCCAACCTTCCGCTGCGCCGGCAAGGGATGGCTGTATGAGGGTGGAATCCGCGAACCGATGATCATACGTGCTCCCGGCGTGACCAAGGCCGGGTGCGTTTGCGAAACCCCGGTCACCAGCACCGATTTCTACCCGACGTTACTGGAACTCGCCGGACTGCCGTTGCGACCCGAGCAACATGTGGACGGCGTTAGTTTGGTTCCCTTGCTCCAAGGCAAAACGATCGCCCGTGGCCCGTTATTCTGGCACTACCCGCATTACGGGAACCAAGGCGGTGCGCCGGGCGGCGCCGTGCGGGACGGCGATTGGAAATTGATCGAATGGTACGAAGGGACCAGCGAACTGTTCAACCTGCGCGACGACCTGGGCGAACAGCACGATCTAGCCGCTGAAAACCCTGCCAAACTGAAAGCGCTGCAGGACGAACTCGCAGAGTGGCGAGCCGAAGTCGGCGCCCTCATGCCGTCGCCGAATCCCAAATTCGAGTCAGATGGCCAACTGCAGAACACGCCTAGAAAGCCCGATGAGTTGCCAAAGTGAGCCTCAGCGAATGCCTGTTGAAAAATGTGTGCACAATTGTTTGTTGAAGCGAAGCGGCGCTAGCCGCCAGGTAATTCGCCGAGTGAATGCCAACGCAACCGGACGGCTCGCGCCGTACCGCTACTTTTTCAACGGGCTGTTTGGGCGAAGTTGTCTTGCGTGCGATCTTTAGCCATTGTAGGTCGGGCAGTCGCTGACCGACCTACAGCAAATGACCCCACGACCAAATGTCGTTTGCAACGGATTGCCATGTATTACAGGGGCAGGCGCACCAAATGCGTCCAGCCGGACGTCTTGTCGTCACGTGAGAATTTGCTGCTTGCCGTGACTCCAATATCGGTGTCGGCCGCTTGGATAATCGTGGCGTCTTCGTCAACCCACGCGATGTGATGATCCTCCTTGATGAGAATATCGGCGGCCATCAGTTTTTCGGGAAACTGATTAGTACGTAGATCGTAGACCTTTGAACCGGCCATTGGCTGGCCGCGTGTCCGCCATTGCGATATTTCCAGTTGAATGACTTTGCCGGTTGCCTTCCACAAACAAAACGAGATGAAACCAATGCAATCGAAATGCCGGATGCCCTTGCACGATTGCCCCCAAACCAGCACTCCGCCGAAGTCGCTATGAGGCTTGGGGCCGTAGACACGGCGCGGCGTGTAGTCAACACAGAAATTGGGCCATGTTGCGGGAGGCTGGCTCTTGAGACCCTTCAAATAGTCGGTCAGGTCGCGATCTGCGGGACTAGCCGGTCGAGATCGCTTGAACGAGTTGAAGTTCCCGCCGCATACACAGTGTCGTTTGACATACATCTGGGCGGCAAGCACCGCCAAATCTTCCGTTTTTTCAATATGTTTGGCGGGATCAAGTCGATGAGTGCTCGCTATTAACTGGATGCCGCCCTTGCGACAGGGTGTCCCGTCCTTGTTGCCGGGCGTCGCACCATAGGCACCGTTGATGTAGTGAGATCCGACCAGATCTTTCGCGATTTGGACAACGCGTTGTCCCATGGTGGCCTTTCCGCGAACAGCATCATCGGGCCGTGCATTTATCGTTGTGCCCGAACGCGGCTCTAATTCTTGCTGATTGGATCCCATGGTTGATGTGCCTTAACAAAGTTGAATTGTGCCCCGAACAGGTCACCGCGACCTAGAAATTCCGGTGCTCTACAAAGACGTGCGCGAAATCGCCGAGGCCAGTCTCAAGAAAATCGAAAAAACTTGAACAAGCAAGAATATAGCCGAGAATGAGCAATCGTGTCAGAATCTCATCCGTGCGAAACGTGGGCTTCCTGCTCGATCAACTCTTTCGCACGAAACCTGTTGGTCAGCGTGCTCTCAAGGCGCAACTGCTCACAAAGAACGGACAGCTTCTTTCCGGCACAAACAAGACGACATGCTAGCTGCGGATGGCGAACGAACTGCGCGCACGGAGCTTGTAGTACGTCACGAGTCGACCATCTTCATCGATAATACCGCGACGTACACGGGCAAAGCTTGCCGATTACATGGACTTTAACGATTTGGTAGCCGATAACAACTAGCAGCCTGCTGAAAATATGTGCACACATGTTTATTGAAGCGGCGCGAGCCGCCCGGTAATTCGCCGGGAGGATGCCAACGCAACCGGACGGCTCGCGCCGTTGCGCTACTTTTTCAACGGGCTGCTAGAGCTGAATCTTGAGTGGCGGCAAAAACGGGACGGTATGTGCGTCAGCACGAAATCAGTGAGGCGATTGCGACGGATGTATTCGATGACGTATTGCGCTTTCGTCGTCTGGTTGGCAGTGATTTCGGGATGCATTCCGTGCCAAGAATATTATGCGAGACCGTTAACGCAAACCGCAGTACAACAACAACTCGATGTGCGCGAAACAGATTTCGAGCATGTACAGGCGTGTGCATGTCAATCGCAACTGCTGCCGCAGCCTGAAGGCGTGAAGTTCTCGGATGGTCTTAGTCCGGATGAGGCGGCGTACGTCGCGGTACTCGCCAATCCCGGACTGCGTACCATCCGCGATCAACGAGGGCTAGCGCAGGCCCAAGTCATCCAAGCGGGTATCTTGCCGAATCCGCAATTCGGTTTCAATTCCGATTCGCCCTCCTTCGGCGCGACCGCAGGGACCGTCACGGCAGATACGGAATCCCTGAGTTGGGACGTATCCAAATTGAATTCGCGCTCGGCGAAAATGCGGTCGGCGTTTGCCGCAGCTGCCGCAGTCGATTGGGAAATCGCTCGGCAGGAATGGCTCGTGGCGCAAGAAGCTCGGCAGGCAGTGTTCGATCTCGTCGCGATCCGCCAGCAAATCATGAAGCTAGAAGAAGCGGAAAAGCTGCTACAGGCCAACCTCAAGCTCGTTGAAAAAGCAGAAAAAGAGGGCAATCTGACGCTGGTTGATTTGTCGGCGGCAACCAGCGCCAGCGCCACCATCCACACGAACGTGCTGGCGGCGATACAACAGGAGCGCCAACGGCAGCTGATGCTGAATCGTGTTTTGGGACTGCCGACCGATGCCGGCGTCACGCTCCAGGACGACATCACTCTGCCAATCGGCGGTTCGCCGCCGGATGCGGTCGAGCTGTATTCGTTGCTCGACGAACGCTTTGATTTGGTATCGATGCGGTGCGCCTACGACAGCCAGGATCAGGCGTTGCGCGCAGCGGTCGCCGCACAGGTTCCAGCCACAACGATTGCGGTGACGCGCGCGAGGGACACCGGGGATGTTGGCACTTGGGGTGCCGGTGTTGCAGTCGACGTGCCACTCTTCGATCGAAATCAAGGAAACGTCGCTTTGGAGCGTGCGTCACGAGACAAGATGTACGATCAGTACCTCCAAAGCGTGTTTGAGGTGCGCAATGATGTTGATATGGCGGTGGCCAAGCTGCGTGTCATCGTGGAGCAGATCGACGCCACGGAAAAATCAGTCGCCAGCTTAGAAAAGCTCGTGGAAACATATGATGAGGTGGTCAAACGAGGCGCGGGCAATGTTTTGGTGTATTATCAAGCATTCAACGACTTGGCGCAAAGCCGAGTTCGACTGATCCAACTGCAAAATGATTTTGTCGACGCCTGGATCGCGTTGGAGATAGCGATCGGCGAACGTCTTGAGCTTCCACAACCGCAGCCAAGTGAGCCATTGCCGCCTCCTGACGATCCGAATCCCTCGCGTCCGCAAGCAGGTGACAACGCGAAAACTCAACCGTGAAGAAATATGCCAAGTACCTGTTGAAGGTGTTGCCCAATCTGCTGTGGGTCGTCGCACTGGCGGTAGCCGCGTATTTTGTTGGCAGGTATCAGGGCGGAATCACCCACAACGCTGGCTTGGAGGGCGCTCCGTCGACATCGGGTCAGCCGGCCGGAGGGCCGACCGCGACGGTGCGAACGACTTTAATCCGTCAGGGAGCGATCACGCAGCAACTTGAGGCGTTCGGTATCGTCAAGACGCAGCAAGGGGACATCAGCTTCATTTCCGTACCGCTGGAATCGCGAGTGAATCAGGTGCTCGTCACCCCCGGGCAGCGTGTTGCGGCGGAGCAAGTGCTCTTCGAATTGGAACTCAGCCCGGCTCAACAAATTGCGATCACCGAGGCCAAGATCAATGCCAATACGGCAGCGACGCAATTGAAACAGGTCGAGCAACAGAAAAGTGAGAAGCTGGCGACAAATCAGGAATTGTCTCAAGCCCGTCAAACCGCGGCGCTCGCCCAGTCCAAGTACGATCAATTCGTACAGCAACGACAGCAAACGCTAGCGCGACACACCGCCGGATTCGACGGAGTTGTCAGCAAGATCGATACTCAACCCGGACAAATCGTCGCCGCCGGAGCGGCTATCGTTGAGGTCGTCACTCTGGAAGGGATCGAAGTGCACTTGGGCGTCGAAGCCGAAGACGTCCGATTGCTGAAAATCGGGCAGACTGTGGACATTTCAGCGGTGCTTGACAATTCGGTGACGGGCGTCAAAGCCACGATCCGGCTCGTTTCGGAGAGTATCGACCCGCAAACGCGGCTGGCAGATGTCTACGCGGTGCTGCCAGCGGATGCCAAGTTATTGCTGGGTCAATACGTCCGGGCGACGGCAGACGTGGATGTCAAAGAGGGTTTGATCGTGCCTCGTCAAGCAGTTCTGCCCAACGGGAGGACGTCGATTGTCTATAGTATCCGAGACGGCAAAGCCGTCCGGCACGAAGTCGAAGTGGGTATCGACAACGGCACCGATATTCAGATCCGCTCGATGGAATTGAAGGCGGGAACACCCGTTGTCACCGTTGGGAATACGCAGTTGGCTGACGGTATGAGGGTGACGGTTGCCGGTGACGCTATGTCGAATTCAGATTCCCCTGAAGCGCCATCAGGCGGTACCGCCCCGCCTCCTTCGCACGACAAATCACGGGAAACGCCATGAACATCGTGGCGTGGGCTCAGCGGCACCAGCGTTCGGTGTTGTTCTTGCTTTCCGCCCTAGTGGCGGGGGGGGTTCTCAGCGGGATGCGTCTCCCCGTCGCGCTGCTCCCCCATGTAGATTTTCCCCGCGTCCAAATCAGCTTGGACGCCGGCGACCGTCCGGCCGAACGCATGGTCACTGAGGTGTCATTTCCTGTCGAAGAGGCCGTGCGCTCCATCCCGGGGGTGCGTGGCGTGCGTTCCACAACAAGTCGCGGCAGCGCCGAGGTTTCCATCAACTTCGATTGGGGCCAGGACATGACGTCGGCCAAGTTGCAAGTCGAATCGCAAATCAATCGGATTCTGCCCCATCTTCCTAGCGGCACCGTGTTTGATGTGCGCCGGATGGACCCCACCGTGTTTCCCGTCATCGCGTACAGCTTGACCAGCAATACGCTGACGCCGGCCGAATTGTACGATCTGGCGATGTATCAATTGCGGCCACGTCTTTCCGCCATCGAGGGCGTCGCGAAAATTGGCATCCAGGGCGGTCAGGTGCAGGAGTACCAAGTCATCGTCGACTCGGACAAATTGCGCCCTTACGGCATGACAGTCAACGATGTGGCAACGGCTCTATCAGCCAGCAACATTTTGCAAGCGGTGGGCCGTCTGGAGGACCACGACAAGCTGTACCTGCTGGTCAGCGACACGCGATTCCAATCACTCGATCAGATCGGCGAATCGATTTTGCGGACGGGCCCGGCAGGTGTCGTTACGTTAGGCGACGTGGCCACCGTCATCGACGCCGCGGTACCGCAATTCACGTGCGTCACCGCCGATGGCAAGGACGCGGTGCTGTTGCTGGTGTTTCAGCAACCCGGTGGAAACACGGTGCAAATTGCCGGTAGCGTCCGGCAGACATTGAGCGGCGACCAGTGCGCAGATTCCAGCGGGCGTTCAGTTGGCGAGCTGGTACGACCAGAGCGAATTGATATTGCAATCGGCGTCGAGCACCCGCGATGCCGTGTTGATCGGAGTCGGCCTGGCGGCGATCGTCTTGCTCGTGTTTCTGAGGAACTGGACGATTACCTTGATCGCCATTCTGGTCGTGCCCAGTGTGTTGGCGGCGACGGTGCTGCTTTTGTCCGTGTTGGGCATGAGCTTTAATATCATGACGTTGGGCGGGATGGCCGCGGCGGTTGGACTGATTATCGACGATGCGATCGTGATGATCGAACATCTCGCGCGTCGACTTCACGCCAGTGGCGTGCTGCCTGGAGAGCTTCGCGAGCGCATCAGTTCGGCGGCATTGGAGTTCACACGCCCGCTGCTTGGCTCATCGTTGTCCACCATCATCATCTTCTTGCCCCTGGCGTTTTTGTCGGGAGTCACCGGCGCGTTCTTCAAAGCCCTATCGATTACGATGGCATCCAGCCTGGTGGTTTCGTTTGGTATCGCCTATCTGGTGCTGCCACTATTGGCGGAGGGCGCATTTCGCAAATCCGTAACTGTGGTCGAGCCCGCCTTCGAACCGGCTCGAGGCGTCGGCAATGTGTATCGGCGGCTGATGCGATTCATGCTGGCGTTTCCCGTCATCGTGATCGCGTTGCTCGCCCCCATCTTGGCGGGCGGCTATTTCGCCTATCGACACGTGGGGTCCGGCTTTATGCCTACGATGGATGAAGGCGGTTTCATTTTCGACTACGTCGCTCCGCCGGGCACGAGTTTGACCGAGACCGATCGGCGTCTGCGGCAGGTCGAGCAGATTCTGATCGAAACGCCGGAGGTAAAGACGTATTCGCGGCGGACTGGCTTGCAGCTGGGTGGCGGCCTCACAGAAGCAAACAGCGGTGACTACTTCATCCGGCTCAAACCCAAGCCGCGCCGGCCGATCGAAGAGGTGATGAACGAAGTGCGAGACCGCGTCGAACAGCAGGTGCCAGGGTTGACGGTGGAAACGGCACAACTGATGGAAGATTTGATTGGAGACTTGACCGCTGTCCCTCAGCCGATAGAAATCCAACTCTATTCCGATAGCCAACAAGATTTGGGTGCGCTGCCGCCGAAGGTGGCCGCCGAGATCGGAAAGATCAACGGCGTCGTCGAAGTCAAAGACGGAATCGTTTTCGCCGGGGATGCGATGGCGATCGAGGTTGATCGCGTGAAGGCAGAGCTGGAAGGGGTTAACCCCGAAACGATCTCGCAACAACTCAGCGACAGCCTTACGGGTATCGTGACGACCGAGATTCAACGCGGTCCCAAAGTGATCGGCGTCCGCGTCTGGCTGCCGCCGGCCTCGCGTGATATGACCTCAGACGTGCCGAAACTGGTGTTGCGGGCACCCGATGGCCATTTGTTTCCCCTGAATCGCGTGGCCACGATTCACAGCATCATTGGTCAACCGGAAATCACACGAGACAACCTGAAGCGCATGGTCGCCGTGACCGGACGGATCAGCGGTCGCGACATGGGCTCGACCGTTCGAGACGTAAAAGCCAAATTAGACGCCACCGCTTTTCTTCCCGCAGGCGTAACGTACCGCCTCGGAGGTTTGTACCAGCAGCAGCAAATCGCCTTCCGCGGGATGTTGGTCGTCATTATTTCGGCCATCGCTTTAGTCTTCCTGCTGTTGCTTTTTTTGTACGAGAGCTTTCGCATGGCCGCGGTGATGTTGCTGACCACGCTGCTGGCCGTCACCGCGGTGTTTGTCGGCTTGTGGCTGACAGGGACCGAATTGAACATTAGCGCAATCATGGGGATGACGATGGTTGTCGGTATCGTCACCGAGGTCAGCATATTCTACGTTTCCGAATACCGTATGCTGCCCCGTGATGTGGTTCGTCGCGACCGCCTGATTGAGGCCGGCGCAACCGTCTGCGCGATCGCGATGACCACGCTGGCGGCCATCCTGGCCCTGCTTCCACTGGCGCTGGCCATCGGCGAGGGCTCGGCGATGCAGCAACCGCTGGCGATCGCCATTATCTCCGGGCTAGCCGTCCAGCTCCCGCTAGTTCTGATCATAATGCCCGCCCTGCTGGCAGCCTTTAAGCTGGATTGAGCAACCCACGCAAAAACGGGATCGCGCTGAATCACTGAAACATTCTCGAGGGGGAAGCGAGTTCGCCGCCCGCGGCGCAAAACTGGGCGGACCGACGCGCGCTGTGCACCTTTGTACCAACCGGAGGGAAAGGAAAGGAAAGAACAGGAGGGAACACAGGCAACGGAGCGTCGGGCCGGTCCCGGGAACCGTTGGCTGACCTCATGGCAAGTCGCATTGACCTCCAGAAAGTTCTCGCCGCGGATCTCGGGTTCACGATACAGAAAATGCTTTCTCCGTTTGCTCCGTTCCCTCCTGTGAGGCCTTGAGAATCGTGGCCGCAATCAAAGTGCGCATTATTGATTCGAGCGATGATTCTGTTTGTCGGGCGCGATGGACATATGTATTTCTCGCCCCGCTGGGTCGACGAGGATTTCGACGTCATGCCCGTTTTTTTCGATCTCCACCTCGTACAGCACGACGGTTTTTTGTTCCAGCTTAGGTTCCGACGAACCCGCAAATCGCTTGGCCGTTTTCCGAACCGATGGGGGAAGTTGTTCGAGCATTAATGATTTCTCGTTGGACAATACCTCGCCGTCGACCGAAACTGTCACTTCGTGAGTGACTTTGTCGCGCTTCCAAGCAGCCTCGAAAACCGTTATCCCCCCTTCAGTGACCGCTTCGACGCCGACAAGCTCCGCGCCATCCGACTGTTTTTTGATGGCCCTGTGGGCTGCTTCGGAGAGCTTTTCGATCGAGATCCTTTTGGAAACCTCGCCGCTCTCATTGGCTTCTTTCCCCTCATCGGCCTCGTCGGCTTCGTTGGCTTCGTTGGCCTCGTCGGATTCGTTGGCTTCGTTGGCCTCATCGGCCTCCTTGGCTTCGCCCGCCTCATCGGCTTCGTCGGCTTCTTTGCCTTTAGCTTGATCGCTTGCTTTCCCGTTCGGGCCCTCGACGACTTCGACGTCGACCAGTTGTCCTTGCTCATTGAAACTCAGATCGACCACGCCACCCTCAACGGCGACCGTCGCTTCGAAAAGCGTCGTTCCGTTCTCGTTTTCCTTGACGATCTTGCTGACTTTGCCTTCCTTCGTCGCCAACTTGATCGCTTCGCGTGCTGTTTGGGGCACCTGTTTTAGCGTCACGACCGCATCGGAATCCGATTCCTTTTCCTGAGGTGCCGCTGCATAACATGACGACGTCGCAAGTGCAACGCACAATCCGATCCCGAACTGCCAGATTAATTGTTTTGAGATTGCCATCACATGACCCTTTTGAAAATACCATCGCGGACGTTGGAACCGACGCTTCGGTCCATTGGGCGTCAAACTAGCACACGGACCGTGAGAACATGATGAGGAGGTGAAAAAAGGTCGAATGACTTGATCAATCGATGAATTCCCAACAACGGTGACGCCCCGAAGTCTCGCGAAACGACTTTTCTGTTTTGACGAGGTAAAGCTGGCCCGATTTTGGAAAGTTGCTCACTTCGGACACGAGTTCCAAGTTCGAAAATGCGTCGTTCAGCAGCCGGTACCCCTGCTCGTTTGTGATGATCAAACAGAACGTTGCATTGCCAACCAGTCGCGGAATTTCGCACACCCTTTCAGACCGCACGATATTTTGCTGGGCGTAATAGACCATGCTTGGTCTAAAGAAATCAAAAGCGACGATCGTTTGATCTGGATGTGCCGTCCGGAATTCTGCTGCTCGTTCTGCAAGCCGTTGGGGTGTTTGGAATCTGCTGAACCGCGGAGCGTACCACAACCAAATCATTGCCAAAAACAAAACCGCCGACGCGAACGTCACAGGGAAAATGTTTTTCAATCCGAATTGCCGAACATACATTCCGCGGGAACACCACAGCGTGACCGCCCCAGCCAGCATCACAGGAATTCCCAGCAGGCCCAACCAACCCAATTCGTTTTGAAGAGCTGGCGCGATCGCGATTCGCTCAAGCAATCTCAGGCCATTTAGCTTCATGCTGGCGATGATTGGCAAACCGATCAGAAAAAGTGCTCCCACCAAGAGCATCGAGAGAGCGGCCAATTGCACTTTGACATTTCTCAAATGACGCGGCGCCAAGGAACGGAGCTGCTCAAAGTACACGCCGACGAGGATTGCAATTGGCGGATAGACAGGCAATACATAGTTGGATAACTTGGTTGCCGATAACGAGAACAAACCTACAAACACACCTATCCAACAACCCAGGAATACGATTGGACGCCAGTGTCTCCGGACGGTTCCTCGTTGGTGCCACGATTCAAGAATCACGGGCACGGCAAAAAATGACCAGGGAAAGGTACCCGCCATGATTGAGACCGGATAATAGAAAAACGAACCACCATGATTTTCCATCGCGCTGGTGAAGCGATGCAGGTGATGCACCACAAAAAAGTCATAAAGGAATTGACCGTTGGTTTTCAACCCCACGATGACGAACCACGGGCCCGCGATAACGAACAAGGCGGCAATGGCTGTAAATGGCCGCATGTGCCAGACGGTTTTCAGGAAATTCCTCGGCCCCCATGGACGAAGGGCCGCGCGCAGACAAACCTTCCAATTTCCGCCAGCAGCCAGCTCTTCTTTTGCAGTCGTACACAATCCAAATAGTCCAATCACAGCCATGGGCAGGAGGATGCCAATCGGTCCTTTGACCAACACCGCCAATGACAGGCAGGTGTAAATCAAAATCCAGTCCGACCAGCGAATGAATCGGAAACCTTGTTTGAGTTGGGATGTTTGATCGTCGGCAAAGTTGACGCGACATAATCCAGGCCGCGCGAATAGATATAGAGCAAGCGTGATGAAGAATACCAGGGAAACGTCGGGGGTCGCGGCATGCGAAACAACGTTGAACATTAGGCACGTTGGCAACACAAGTCCCGAATAGAAACCGACTCGTTCATTAAAGAGCATGGCTCCGAGTCGATACGTGAGGCATGCGGTCAAAACACCAAAAAGCGCTGTCGGTATGCGGGCGGCGAACTCGTTCCTGCCAAAAAGATGAAATCCGGTCATCATTAGCCAGTACATCCACGGGGGTTTGTGCCCGAAAACCTTGCCGTTGAATGTCGGCACGATCCAGTCCCGATGGGCGTACATTTCCGAGGCAGTGCTGACAAAGAACCCTTCGTCGGCGTCCCACAACTTGGTGGATCCAAGTGCTGATAGATTAAGCAACAGACTAACCAGCACGACAAGGACAAGGCGAAAAAAGTGCCCGTCCGAATTCTTGGTAGCCAAGTCGTCGACCGATGAGCTGTTCAACTATGCGGCTTTTCGCTGGGTGCCGGACGAATACGTAGTCGTTGCGTCCTCAGCCAGACCGGATGGTACATCGAGCAGCTTTCGATCCAGCTGGATTCGAATTGGACTGAGGTAGTGGACGTAAATCAAGATTAGTTCACGAGCGGATTTCGCAAAGTGATGTGGGCGGACTTTTGAATCGTGGACCTCATCCCATTTCTCCAGTGGAAACTCGAAAACACTGTTGCGGAACGCTTTGGCATCGCCCAGCAGATTGATTTGACGTGCCATCAATTCAACATCGAAAACCCAATTTGATTCGAAAGCGTCGTTAAAAATCGTTTTGGTGAGCGGCGTAGTCCGGAACAGTTTTGCCCCGCACTGAGTGTCAAAAATCTTCTGCCCAATCAAGGCGGACGCCGTCGACGCAAACAGCCTGCCTGAAACACAACGCCACGAATCGCGATGAATGCTGCGACCACACAAACTGATTCGTGCGCCGATTACCTGGATGATTTCCGGTCTTCGGTTCAGGACGGAAATAAATTGGCTGATGGCGTCCAAAGGCGTGGCGAGATCGGCATCCCAATATCCAAAATAATCGGGCCGAATCGCTAATGCAGCCAGCACGCCTTGCCTTACCGCTTCGGCCTTGCCGGAATTCAATGGCAAAGGCACCAATTGGACTCGCGCAGGAAAGCGGAAACGCAGTTGGTCAAGTAATCTCAACGTGTCGTCATCGCTGCCATCATCAACCATGACAAAGTCGATGTCAGGCTCCGATTGAATGCAGTGAACGAACGCATCAATTCGCAAACGTTTCGCCTCGTTATAACAGGGCACAACGATAACTGTGCTTGACATGGGAATCAGGTTCAAAATGAAATTGGTAACGGCTTTCAGGTGTCGCGACTTGTCGGCCTGAATTTACGCCAAACCGTTTTCCCCGGAAATAGCAGAAAGGATGTAAGGGCAATTCTCATCAAATTCTCACGAACGGGTGGCCAATCGAGGGGGGGTAACCGTGGACCCGTGGGAATGGTTGTGCGGATCCTGGATAACTCCACTTTAGTCTGCACTTTCGTGGTCCGCGTCCGAGTCCCGGTCCACTCACATTTACACCCGGCCATGGTCCGCCAAGGTTCGCCGAGGGTCATTGTGACCGCCTTTGCCCCGCACACACCGTTGTCGTATCACGTTATCCAACAATGCGCCCGCCCTAATATCGCCCAATTCGGTACCTGAATCGGTAAGGTTCGTCGCACGGCATTTCTTCGCGCCGGTCCGGATATGCGGTGTCCTCATGACCGCCGCCCAACAATACCAGAACGGAACAAGATCAAGCCCTCACAACAACACAAATTCAAATCAAAAATCAGCTAAACGGAACTCCTCAGACCTGCCCCTTTTTGCGCAAGGCGACGGCGCCAAGGACCGGGTTGCGGACGACATAGATGCTGCATGGGTGAACGCCCAATTCAGACATCTTGTGCGCGACTGTCTGGCCAAAATCGGATTGGTTTTGAAACACGCCTCCCGACAGACTCAGCGAAAACTCGCCGCTGGAGAAACTCAGTTTTTGAGCGACGACAGCGGCCAGTTCCGTTAGCGACCGAGCGGCGGCGTCGATAATCTGAGCGGTCGCGCCATCATTTTTTGCAGCGCGAAAGACAACTTCGGCGAGTCGAGCAATGTTCTGACGCGATGTGTCAGCGCGATATGCCCACTCGATCAAGGCCTCCACAGAATTCAAGCCCAGCGACTGCAGCAGCGCGTCAAGCAATTCACTTTGACCGCGGTCTCGATCGAATTGGCGGCACGCGTTTCGCAGTCCAGCCAATCCGATCGCGTAACCGCTTCCTTGATCGCCCAACAATGGGCCCCAACCACCGGCACGCGCGGTCTGTCCAGTTCCGTTAATTCCCCAAGCCAAAGAACCGGTGCCGGAAATCAGGACCACTTGGTTATTGTTCCCGATCTCGTTTCCCACGTAAGGATCGCACGCAAAATAGCTTCCCGGTTTTGTCGACCTTCTTCCTAAGCCTCTCCCGTGAGGGCGAGGATTTACGGCGAAGTTATTTTGCGTCCGATCCTTATGTTCGAGGCGGGCCGCGGCCGCGATCGCTTCCGCATCGGTGGCGACAAAGACGTTGCCGGCGATCTGTTCGTCCGTCGCCCATTGACCAATTCGGGTTCGTTCATCGGCTCGGCCGGCGCCGGCTAAACTCAAGCAAATCGAATGAACTTGCCTCGCCGAAATGTTGGCGTGGGCGAAGGCCTCATCGATCGCACGGCGAATGCTTTGCATCGCTGCCTCAAAACCGGCAACGTGGATGTTCGAGGGCCCCGATGCTCCGATTCCAATCACATTGAAGTCAGTCGCTGCCGAACGCGATTCGCCGACCTGCTCATGGGCCAACCAGGCAACGGTCTTCGACCCTCCACCGTCGACGCCGATAAGAAGCTTGTCGGCATCGAGTCGGCGGCTCGAATCGGCGCTGGCACTCGCCATTGCAGCATCCGCCGAGGAAGTGATCTCGATCGCCAGCGCAGTGCGCAGTTTGCCGGCGGCGCGACGCAGACAATCGCGGGCCGACTCGGCGGAAATCTGTCGCAATTGGGAAACGATTGTCGTCTTGAGTTCGCCGCCACAAGCTCGCAGTTGTTGCTTGGCTTCGTCAGGCGTCAAGCCGGTGATCGTTTGGACGATCCGAACACTTCGGGCGAGCAGCTTTGAATTCGACGCCCTCAGGTCCACCATCAAGTTGCCGAAGGTCTTTCCCATCAGAATCATCGCCCCGGTGCTGAGCAGATTGAGCACCATCTTCGTAGCCGTACCCGCTTTGAGTCGCGTCGAGCCACTAATGATCTCCGGACCGACTACAACGGCGATCGTCAAGTCCGCCGCGGAACGCAGCTCGGAGTCTTCGTTGCAGGTAATGCCGATCGTCGGTGCGCCCAACTCGTGTGCAAATCTCAGCCCGGCCAGTACATACGGCGTGCGTCCGCTAGTCGCGATTCCGACCAGGACATCACGAGCGGAAAACGAATGGGCACGCAGATCGGTCACCGCAAGATCGGCTCGATCCTCCGCGGCTTCGATTGCGCGAGTCAGCGCCGCCGACCCGCCCGCAATTACGCCAACCACCATTTCTGGCGGCGTGTTAAACGTCGGCGGGCATTCGCTGGCATCGAGCACGCCTAATCGTCCAGACGTCCCGGCGCCCAGATAAAACAACCGTCCTCCGGCCGAAAGTCTTTGGGCAATCAATTCGATGGCGGCGGCGATCTGTGTTTCGGCTTTCGACACCGCCCCCGCGACCGACGCGTCCTCGTCGTTCATCAATCGAACGATGTCAATCGCCTCGAACTCGTCGATTCGAGCAGATTTCGGATTCGATTGTTCGGTCGTGGTGCGGTCCATTTGCGTATTCTATCGACTTTCCAAGGGCCGCTTGATGGTCGAGAATCTCGGAATGCCGAACTCGATGGGAATCGTAGACATATGCGTCCTGGCGGTGGCCATCGCGGTTGCCGTCGTCGTCGGAACGCGATTCGGCGGAAAGAAATCGAAGTCCATCGAGGCCTTTTTCTTGGGCGATCGCGACCTGCCTTGGTGGGCGATATTGGGTTCGATCGTCGCCACCGAAACGAGCGCCGCAACCGTGCTGAGTGTTCCGGGCAAGGGATTTGGTCCGACCGGCATGAAATTCTTGCAGTTGGCGATCGGACTATTGCTGGGGAAGATCTTGGTGGCGTATGTGTTCATGCCACTATTTTTTCGCGGCCAACTGTTTAGCGCTTACGAGGTCCTGCAGCGGCGATTCGGTGTGTCAGCGCGAAGATTTGCGTCGTTGCTGTTTCTTGTCGCTCGCAACATCGGCGACGGACTGCGGCTCTACTTGGCGGCATTGGCACTGCAGCAGCTTGCCGGTTGGCCGATCGCCGTGAGTGCCGTGGTGATTGGCGGGATCACAATCGGCTACACGTTTCTGGGTGGGATGGCGCTCAGTTGTTTGGAACGATTGCGTTCAACTGTTGATTTACGTGGTCGGCGGCATGGCGATGGTCCTTGTCATCGCGAGCCAAATCGGCGGCGGCTGGTCGACGGTCATGTTGTTTGCGGCGGACCACGACAAACTGCGTCTTTTCGATTTCAGCTTCTCGCTTGGCGAGCCGTTTACGTTTTGGGCGGGCCTTGTCGGCGGAGCGTTTTTGAGTCTTGGGACGCACGGCACCGACCAAATGATGGTTCAACGATACCTGAGTGCGCGAAGCCAATCAGGGGCTCGAACGGCGGTAGTGGTGAGCGGGCTGGCGGTATTCGCGCAATTCGCGCTGTTTTTGTTCATCGGCATTCAATTGGCGTGTTACTACGATCAGCATCCGACTTCGTTTGATTCCAGCGACCAGGTGTTCCTGCATTTCGTGATCAACAAGTTTCCGCGGAACACGGGCTTGGTGGGCTTGATGTTGGCGGCGATCGCCGCGGCGACGATGTCGACGCTCTCGAGTTCACTCAACTCGTCGGCGTCGGCGATTGTCAACGACCTGATGCCGGCGGGGATGATTGCAGACGGCACGGCTCTCAAGTTCCGCTTCGCACGGTGGCTGACGGTTGGCTTCGGCTTCTTGCAAGTTGCTATCGGGATTTGGGCGTCGTGCTGGCAAAACGCGGTGATCGACAACGCCCTGACGATTGCTGGGTTTGCGTTTGGACCGTTGTTGGGCATGTTTGCGTTGGGTGTAATGACCAGGAGGGTGGGTTCCCGGGCGGCGATCGGCGGCAGTTTGGTTGGATTGTCCACGTTGCTGTTGGTGCAATTCGTCGGACCGAAACTCGGCTGGCGTGTCATTGCATTCGACTGGCTGGCTTGCATCGGTTCGATCACAACGTTGATTGCCGGATGGCTATTGTCATGGGCGTGGCCGCAGTCGTGCGCCGTGGAATCGCATTCGGCGCGATCGAATCTGTGATTCTTTCAACTAACTCCGGGTTTGCTTCGACAAATTCGAGACGCTTCGGCGTTTTACTTTTTAGAAACCGGTTTTCGCGAAAGTCCCAATGAAGTCAGACGACGCGGGCGACCCTTTAGCAGAAATGGCCGACGAGGCTTTGATGGTCCGCGTGCGCGAACACGACTGCGAAATGGCCGCAAGTTGTTTGGTGAACCGCTGGCAACTCAAAATCCAGCGACTTTGCTATCGCTTGTCCGGTCGTTGGGAAGAGGCCGAAGACATTACTCAAGAAGTGTTTTCGCGGCTGGTGGAAACGCGAGACCGATATCGGCCGACGGCACGGTTTTCGACGTTCCTGTGGTCGATTGCGCTCAATCAATGCCGCGATTGGTTGCGGCGACAGCGCAGGCGAGAGCGACTGATCGAACGAGCCAAGGAGCATGAGTCGAATGGTTCCCATTGTGACGATCGATATCGAGAAGAAGCATGTGACCGAGTACAGCGGTGCTTCTGCGGCTGAAGCCGCTGTATCGGGAGGTCGTCGTGTTGAGGCATTACGAGGAGCTGAAATTCCACGAGATTGCGGAATTGCTGGGAATCCCGCGAGGCACAGTCGCCTCCCGCATGGCGGCGGCGCTGAAAATGCTAGGCGATCAGTTGCACGAGCCTGGCGTGACGCCGCCGGAAACAAAAGTGAGCAAAATGAAAGGGACGCGGCATGAAACACTTTACTGATCCCGAATTGGTTCAGGTCTTTTACGGTGACGTCGAAAACGAATTGGAAGGGGATCGTCTAAGCCATTTGAACCAGTGCGTCTCGTGTGCCCGTCGCTTCGGTGAGTTCAAAAAGATCGCCGGAACGCTGAGCCAAAATCGGATGCCGACTCGCCCGCTGCGCGACTTGGACGCCGCAGTGAGCACCCGGTTGGCGGCGGTCATGCCAGAACGCCAGACTCAGCGGTCGCGTCGATCGGTCGTTTGGACGGCGTTGGCGGCATCGATTTTGGCACTCGTGGCTTCCGCGGGGTTTTTTGCAGGCGAGTTGTTTCGATCGCGATCGGTCAATCAATGGTTCCAGCAGTCCATGTCACAACAACTGCGGCAACAACAGGCGGCGTTCGAGGAGCGATTCGCGCGGCTGGAGCATCGCGTCGTCTCGCGCGAGGATCTCGAATCGATCCATCATCAAATGGACCAATTGTCTGTCGTGATGGTCGAGTTGGCTCGTCGGGCCAACGCACGGGAAAGTGACCTCGCCCAGCGAATCGAGGCGGTGCTTCGCCAGATCGCGCTGGAACAGCAGACGTTGCGTCAAGGCCTGCAAACCTTGGCGGTCAACGCCGAATCAGAGATCACGTTGGCCAAAGCGGACATTGCTCGCCTAAGTCAAATCAGCTTACGAGTTCCTTCATCCCAACAATAGTTTTTCCAATAGGAGTTTTGCGATGCGATTGCGCGTTTTTGTTACGACTTGTCTGTTCATGGGTGCCAGTCTGTTGATCGTGGCAGGGCAAGAGCCTCGCTACGACGTCACCGCTCCGGAGCCATCGTCGAATCCGCTTGGCAATCAAGCGGTACGCTATAATCAAGATGTTTTTGAATTGGCATCGGACCAGAAGCGAGTTCCCATCGAATTCGTTGCATTTGGCGGCGTTGAAAAAGCAAAGCAGCGTTCGATCTGCGAAGATTCCGCCGTGCTGCAGTACATCATCGGCAACGAGATGCCCAACGAGAGTTTTGGACCTGCGTTTTCCAACCGCCAATCCGTCAACGGCCAATCCTTGGGAATAACTGTTAAGCGTGTTTCTTCAATGTTCGGCGTCAATGGCTTGGGAGGTCGAGGGATTTACGTCGACGGGCAAGGCTTGGTATTAATGTTCCAGTCTCCTCTGCCAATGGCGGCCGAGGCGGGCGCATTGGACCAGGAACCCAAAAAATCCAAGCCAGATGAGGCCAGCGAATGGGAAAAGGCCAAGGCTGCGTTGACGCAAAGCATGCAGAGCATGCAAAACAATGCCTTTCGAGAGTACACCGTCATGCAGAGACCAACGCCGCCGGCATACAACGAGGAGTACGTATCGGCGCTGGATTCCGCGGTCAAAAAGGCGCTGGCCCAAGCCGGCAACTTTCGCGACCTGGACAAGAACGATTCCATCACCGTTTACTTTTATGGTCCGAGCAAGAACTCCGGAGAAAGATCGGTGATGGCTTGGCGAGTCAGCGTTGCCGATGCCAAAGGCGACAAGTCGATTCCCGAATCGAAAATCGAAAGCCACCAATACGTCGAGCCGTCGTCGGGCAATGACGCTCAATTCTATTACGGCTTTAACTCAACTCGATAGCGCGACATTTCGTAAACTAGTGGCCCCTTGAAAAATGTGTGCACAAGTGCTTATTGAAGCGGCGCAAGCCGCCCGGTAAATCGCCCGTGTGGATGCCAACGCAACCGGACGACTCGCGCCGTTCTGCTACTTTTTCAACGGGCTGCTAAAGGGGCCGGGTCTACGGGAGGAGATTGCGTGCCCCCTCCTGAAAGACAGATCGATCAGTTCAAGTCAAACAGCATGATTTCCGCATCCGCGCCGGCGACGATGGTCAGCTCTTGTTCCTGGCTGACCGCCGCGCCGTCAGAGGTCTCCAGCGACTGCCCGTTGAGCGAAACGGCACCGCGTAAGACTTGCAGCCAAGCGTAGCGGTCATTGCCCAACGAGTGCCGGACGGAGGTGCCGGAATCGATCGAGGCGAGGAAAATTCGCGCGTCTTGATAAATCTTTAACGAACCGTCCTGACCTTCCGGGGACGCCACCAGTCGCAGCCGATTGTGGCGATCGGCCTCGGGAAATCGTTTTTGTTCGTAGCTTGGTTCGATCCCCGGGCGTGCTGGTCGCAGCCAGATTTGGTACAGGTGCAACGGCTCGTCGGCCGATGGGTTGAACTCGCTGTGAGTGATTCCGGTGCCGGCCGACATGCGTTGGAACTCGCCCGGACGCAGCACCTCGCCGTTGCCCATCGAATCGCGATGTTCCAGGCGCCTCCAAGACATACGTGACGATTTCCATGTCGCGGTGCGGGTGCGTGCCGAATCCTTGGCCCGCTGCCACGACGTCTTCGTTGATTACCCGCAGCGAGCGAAAGCCCATGTGCCGGGGATCGTGGTAGGACGCGAATGAAAACGTGTGGTACGTGTCGAGCCAACCGTGATTGGCGTGGCCGCGGTCGTGTGCTTTGCGAATCTCAATCATGAACGTGCTCCTGAGTGAAACGTGATATGGATATAGTTTACATGTAAATTAATTGACCGAAACGATCTTTTCTCTGCTCTGGTCGAGCGGCGAGGACAATTCGGACGGTGGCCCGCAGGCCGTTGAAAAACGACTCATCTCAACAACCGCGCCGGACGTCATTCCCGTGAAGCCTGTCCCTTGCGAAGGCGGGGGGGATTCAGCGGAAATCAACTCGCGCAGTACTGGAACCCCGCCTTCGCGAGGATGACGAATCCTTTTTCAACGGTCTGTGGGCTTGGCTCCCGGCGAAGGATGCGTGCGCTACCCGAACGGCTGCTGGCCGGATGGCGCCCGGGCCTTTTCCAAAAGCCGAATCAACTGTTTGAGTTCGGCTTGCGACAAATGGCCCAACAGGTCTTGATGAAGCTGATGCACGGGCTCGTCCATCTTTGCCAGTAGTTTTTGTGCTTGGGACGTGATTTCGACAAACACCACGCGGCGATCCTCCTGGCAACGGCGTCGAGCGACCAGGCCGGCCGCTTCCAGCCGATCGATCAGCCCCGTGATCGCCGGAACGACTTGGATCAATCGGTCGGCGATTTCCAGCGAGGGCATCGGTTTCCCCTCTCCCCGCAGAATGCCAGGATGTTGTATTGCGACGACGTCAGGCCGAACTGGCGGAACAAGCGGCCGAAACGGTTCTGGAATTGGTCACTGCTGCGAACCAAGTTCAGCATCGCCTCTTGTGCGGGCGATTGGAAAGGTTGCTTTTTCTTCAGCTCAAGTTGCAGCCGGCTTCGGGCCATTTTCGAGTTCCTCAGGATTGCATATAGTTTACACATCAACTATGTGCATGTCAAGTATGCGTCGCTGTAGGTCGGTCAGTCCCTGACCGACCTACAGGAATTGTTGCGCTGTGACCGTTTGATCTACAGCAAGTGTCGGTCAGAGACTGACCGACCTACAGGTATGAAGGCGGTTGGCGCGGGAGCGTTCAATGGGATGGAAGGGGCTGGGCGTCGGCCGGGAGCGGGTGCATGCGGTCGGCGGCGACGAGGTATCCGTGCTGCAAAAACTGAAGCGTGCACTGTTGCGCGGCTGGATCGTTCATCATCGTCCCGTGCAAAACGGGTAGCGTGATTTGATCGGCGGCGCCGGGTAGCAGCGTTTCCTCGACGCTCACCGTGTAATCACTCGGGCCGGAGAACATCCACTGTTCAAATCGATTGACTTGTTCGCCGCCGCCGGAAACGATGCCGAATTCAAAGCTGGGAGTTGCCAGATTGGGTTTTATCGTGGCCCATTGCTTGCCCAGTTGCTGTCCACTGACTCCGGTGATCGTCTTGAACAGCAGGGTATCGCGCAAGGTGACGGCCCACTGCGATCCTTGGTTGGGTGGTCCGAGCATCACCATTCGCTTGAAGCGCGGATCCATTGTGTGGCACGTAGCCAAGTCGTACAGATATCGGCGGACGACGATGTTGCCCAGACGATGCGCCACAAAATCGATCTCGGTGACGTCCGGCCCGAGTCGCCCTATCAACGTATCTAACGCGGCCGCGTGATGGGCGATGTCTTGGCGGCTGCTTGCATACTGGAAATTGATCGTTTGATAATGGCCGTTCTCCGCCAGGTATGTCTCCAGTGAGGACAGCGACGACCGGGAACGCATCAATCCGTGCAGCAGAATCACCACTTTCCCACGATAGGGTGGCAAATTCAATTCGGACGCCAGGCGCTGGAGTTCGGCGCGACAGTGAGTCTCTTCGCCCCAGGCCCTTCGTACTTGGTTTGCATCGAGCAGCCGGAAATGGCCGGTGAAGGCGTTTCGCTGGACTCGCCACCCGGCGCGGTTTTCGACGTCGGTCCAAAACTGCTTGCCGCCCAACGTCTTGGTGGGCAGGTTCCAGAATCCTTCGCCGGGCGATTCCGCCGAGGGCTCTGCGTCGTCGCCCATCGAGGGGAGTTGTTGAGCGGTGGCCAAGCCGATTCCTAGCCACTGTGCCAGACAAATCGCAATCGAACGTTTCATCAACGGTTTCATTCTACATGTCGACGCGGACGGCTAATTTGGGATCGCACGCAACATAACTTCCCGGTTTTGTCGAACCTCTCCGTAAGCCTCTTCCGTGAGGGCGAGGATTTACGGCGAAGTTATTTTGCGTCCGATCCTAAAAGCATTTTTCCCTCGCAACGGCGAACGACAAGACGCTCGCACGGTAGCCGAATAGTACCAGCGGGGCAATTGGAATCATGTCAGATCGATAATGCTATAATGTGCCGGAGGTCGAAGGGACGATTGAATTAAGGATCGCACGCAAAATAACTTCCCGGTTTTGTTGACCCCTCACCTAACCTCTCCCGGAAGGGCGAGGATTTAGGGCGAAGTTATCTTGCGTGCGATCCCAACGGAGGTCGACAGGATCGATGGACACGTGGGTTGTCATTGGCATTGCGGTTGGCGTTTTGGCGCTTGTTGGAATCGGTACGGCCTATTCCGCGTATCAAGCTCGACGTCGTCGGGAAGGGCTCGCCGCGACGGCGAGCGATCTCGGATTGACGTATTCCCAGATCGATTCACAAAACCTGATGGGTCAACTATCGGCGTTTCGCTTCTTTAACGAAGGCCGTGCGCGAAAGGTTTCCAACGCGATCTTCGGTGAAGCAGAAGGGATCGAGCTCTCGGTTTTCGATTATCAGTTCACCACCGGCAGCGGCAAGCATCAGCACACGCATCGCACCACGATCGTGGCAGTCATGTCGCAGCAGTTGCGTTTGCCGTCGATCACGATGCGGCCCGAGCATCTATTCGACGCGTTGGCTAACTTGTTTGGCAGCCGAGACATTGACTTCGACGGCCACGCGGAATTCTCCAAGGCATTTTTGTTGCGGTCCGACAACGAAACGGTGACTCGGGGGCTATTTGACGCCAAGCTGCTGGACTTTTTTGGGACTCGGCGAGGCACCTATTTCGAGGCGGCGGGTAACCGGTTTATCTTTTTTCGCCGGGGCCGGTTGTTGAATCCGGACAACCTCAAGGAAACGCTCGCCGAAGGGTTTGAGATTCACAAGCTGTTGGTCGAGCGTGTCGAGGAAGCTTGGAAATTACCGGCACCGGACGACGCAGCCAAGACCTGACGATGTCCGCGGTTGTCGGCGCACTCGGCGTAGGACGGCCATCGTTGGCCATCATTGTTCGGGAAAGGAAGCCCGGCCTACGGAAGACGACCCCACTTCTAATGCCGGCGAGGTCCGTCCGCGCAATTGGTCCGTCAAAACTCGACATCCACCCAGACCAGATGATGGTCCGAGGCATCGGCCAGTTCGGCGCCGGGTTCGCCAGGGGCGGGCCAGAAAACTCCGCAATCGACGATGGACAAGTTTTTCGACGGCAGCACGTAGTCGATGTGCAGATTGCCGACGGAGCGATCGTTGAAGTCGCCCGTGTCTGCCGCGGGGTCGCCTGTTTGTTGTTCGTTCGCTCCGCCGCTGGATTTGCTCGCAGCCAATGCGCCGTTGGAATGAGGCGTTTTGCTGGTGTTGATCAACGGATTCTCCGTGAATTGCCGTGCCGCAAAATCGCGACTTGCGCCATCGTTGGGATCGGCGTTCATGTCGCCGGCGATAACGAACATCGAACCGGGCTCCAGACCACCGCGTTTTCCTTGATCGTCGTAAATGTAATCGGCACCTGCAATGTAGTCCGCGATCAATCGAATCTCATCGTGGTTGCGGCATCCGTTTCGGTCTTCGGCGCCGTCAAACACTGGCGGCGTCGGGTGCGCCGTCAACAAATGGACGGTTGAGGTGCCGATGACGATCGGTATATCCCAATGCGATTTGGAGGACAAGCGAAAGACTTTACGAATCTCCTCCGAGTAATACGGTTCGCCCGTATTGGGATCGACGGGCCAAGAGGCGCCGGGCATATCTTTCCAAAGGAATTTCTGAAAGGTCCTCGGCGAGTCTCCGAGGGGGAACTTCGACAAGACAACCATGCCGTACTGACCGGGGTACTGTCCAAAACCGTAGGCATCGTCGGGTGTTCCTAGCTTTTGATCCTTGTTCAAGTCCAAACCGGAATCCACTCCGGTGTTGACCGGACCGAAAAACGTGTGTGGGAAGTTGATAGGTTCCTGGCCGTTTTGGCCGACTTGCAGAAACTTTTCGCGAAACGCGGCGAGCGATTTGCCTGCCTCGTCGTAGTCGAATTCGTTCAAGAGGATCACATCGGGGCGCATGCGCTGGATCACTTCGGCAATCCGAGCGGCCGATTCCGACTTGCCGGACGAAAGTTCTCGAGCCAAGTCCCCAGCGGACTTCCCGAAGAACGAGACGTTGAAAGTCGCGAAGCGGACGTGTTGTTTCTGGGCACGCGTCGCGTTGTCTCCGTTTGCAGCCACCGGCGCGTTGGCTTGTTGAGCATCCGCGCCCATGCTAACCCCAAGCAAAACCGCTGATACGAAGGCCGACGTTCGCCACATCATAGGTCACCCAGGAAAAACCATCGTGCTTTACAGTATGTCGATCTTGGGACTGAGGATCGCACGCAAAATAACTTCCGGATTTTGTTGACCCTCACCTTACCTCTCCCGTGAGGGCGAGGATTTTGGGCGAAGTTATTCTGCGTGCGATCCTGATTGTAGCGGGCTCGGCGGAATCTTAAACATACCGGCGCAGAATCTCGACACACGATTCCAAGTAACTTACTCCGAACAGGTTGAGATGATTCAGCAAGTGATACAGTTGATACAAGGGCAAACGCTCCCGCCAGCCAGATTCCAGGGGAAAAACCGCTTGGTATGCATCAAAGAATCGCTGGGGACAGCTTCCGAAAAGTGTTAGCATGCCGAACTCGGCCTCGCGGTCGGCGCGGTAGACGGCGGGGTCAATGATGATGATTTCATCACAATTGCCGCACATGAAGTTGCCGTTCCACAGATCGCCGTGAATCAGCGCAGCTCGCGGATGCGACGGTATCAACGAATCCAACCGGTCCAGAAATCGCGAGCCGAGTTTTTGTAAGTCACCCGTCCAGCCGTTGCGCTCGGCCAGGCGAAGTTGAAACGCGATTCGCCGCTCACGATAGAAGCGTGGCCAGTCCTGCAGTATGGAATTGGGCTGCGGCGTCCGGCCGACAAAGTTATCTCGCTCGAGTCCGAAGCTCTCGGTAACGGGGAACGCGTGAAGTGTTGCGAGGTCGTGTCCAAAGTTCGTCCAGCAGTTTGTTGTGATTCTCGTCGAGG
This sequence comes from uncultured Planctomycetaceae bacterium, assembly GCA_963803365.1. GTDB lineage: Bacteria > Planctomycetota > Planctomycetia > Pirellulales > Pirellulaceae > JANMEB01. The sequence goes on along the minus strand of CAWDMH010000008.1, from coordinate 160,105 downwards.
AGATACGTTCCATGATCAACAATACTCGGTCGCCGACGGAGCAGACGCCGATCGTATCCGGTACGCGAATCGCCCCGGTGGCCGCCAGAGCATCCAGCCCCCACCATTCGCTGTGCAGAATCTCAGCGGAATCTGCGCTGGTATGTTTGACGAAGTACTGGCGATGATCGCAAAGTTGTACGATGCCGGTCGAAAACAAGGAGCTGCCGGACGTCGGCTGAAAGGCGGCGACCGCGACCGACTCCCCTGTGAGTTGCTGAAACGCTTCAACGATGCTTTTGTTGATTGTCGGGCTGGTCATCGGCGCGGCGCCCGGATTGGAACATCACAAAGTCGAGAATCGTGGGGCAAGCGGCTTCGATCATGTCGAGGACCGATTCAAAATCGCGCCGTCCGCCGTAATACGGGTCGGGAACGTCAACGGGCCACGCCTTCAGATCCAAGAAATCGCTCAGCAACTTGATGATCGAGGCCGTGCGGAATGAAGTTGTTGCAGCTCAGTCAAATTGTCGCGGTCCATGGCGATGACCAGATCGAATGCCTCGAGGTCGGCACGGGTCACCCGGCGCGCTATGCTCGCCAACTGGTATCCGCGGCGGCGAGCTGCGGCCCGCATTCGGGAATCGGCCCGCTGCCCGGTATGGAAATCGCTCGTTCCTGCGGAATCCGCCGTGACTTGACCGGACAATCCTCGTTGAACGACGACATGTTCCAGGATCCCTTGGGCGGCGGGCGAGCGGCAAATATTCCCCGTGCAGACGAACAGCACCGAGCGATGGATGTTGTGAGCGGATCGGAGTTCAGCCAAATCGTCCACCTTGGTTAGGCGCATCGCCAACGAAATTCAGCACGGTACGGCATACACTTCGCGATCGTTCCTCGCCTTCCTGGGGCTGGTCGGGTGGGGATGGAAAACCGGAAAGCTGTTTTTCTGCCAATCCTTATGGTGAAACGACTAAAATCAACCGTCCCGCGATCGGCCCATCAATGAAGAACGTCGGCCGCCATTTTTTGCATTCGATTGTCTTAAGTGGTCGTTTTTGTCCGGCGTCGGGTTCACAACCATAGGCATCGAGAACGCGATCTGACATAATTTTCGATTCCCCAGCCGTTGTCAACTGAGAATGGCGGTTGGTCGTGGGCTAATTCGCTCGGTGGACGGCCATTCTTTGGATGGCGCGCACGGGCAGGCAAGCCTGAATTACATCCAAAATGTCCCTCGACTTAGGATCGCATGCAAAATAATTTCCCGATTTTGCTAACCCTCTCATGACCTCTCCCGTGAGGGCAAGGAATTAGGTCGAAGTTATTTTGCGTGCGATCCATAGCGACTTGAGCGGGCGCAATCGCATTAGGCTTCAGATCGCATGGCTTCCACCACCAAACGATGGCCTTCCTCCCGCGAACCGGTGGCGCCGGCCGTGGTTCCCGCCAGCCGTCCGCGGTGCTTGGTGTTTCCAAGTCCCGGGCAACTTGCTGCATACGTTGCTCGCGTGGTGGCTCAGTTGATCCGCGATCGCAACGCCTTGGGCCAGCGGGCGACGCTGGGATTGCCAGCGGGTTCGACGCCAGTGAATGTGTATCGTGAGCTGATCCGCATGCATCTAGACGATGGCCTGGATTTCTCGCGCGTCGTCACATTCAATCTGGACGAGTACTTTGGCGTGCCGCCGGACCGGTTGCAAAGCTATTACCGTTGGATGCACGATCATTTTTTCAGCAAGATTAACGTCGATCCGCAAAACATCCATTTTCTCAGTGGCAATATCTCTCTGGACGACGTCGACGAACATTGCCGTCAATTCGAAGCGGCGATCGAGGAAGCCGGCGGCATCGACTTGCAATTGTTGGGCATCGGAGGGAACGGGCACATCGGTTTCAACGAGCCGCTGACCTCTCGCACCAGCCGCACGCGCCTCTGCACACTGGAGCCGCTGACTCGCCGCGCCGTTGCCAGCGATTTCTTCGGAATTGAGAACGTGCCATCGCACGCATTGTCGATGGGACTGGGGACCATTCTCGCCGCGCGAAAAATCGTGCTGATGGCGGTGGGCGAGCACAAGGCGGCGATCATCCGTGAAACGATCGAGGGTCCGGTCAACGAACGCGTGCCAGCCTCCTTGCTGAAGGAGCACAACGACGCAGTGATTTGTTCGGACTTGGCGGCCGCAGGGGAGTTGGCGGTCTACAAATCGCCGTGGATTGGGCAGCGCGTGGTGTGGAGTCGACCGTTGATCAAGCGGGCGGTGCTGTGGTTGTGTCAGTCGACCGGCAAAGCCTTGCTGAAAATCGACGACGAGGACTTTCGGGCCGCGGGATTGCATCATCTGTTGCGTGAACATGGCCCGGCCCAAGAGATTTGCCGCCACGTCTTTGAGTGGATGAGCGAAACAATTCGACAACATCCCGCCGGCCTCGATCCGAAACGAATTATCTGCTTCAGTCCTCATCCCGATGACGACGTGATCAGCATGGGTGGAACGCTGATCCGGCTGAACCAAGATGGGCACGACGTTCACGTGGCCTACATGACCAGCGGCAACATCGCCGTGTTCGATCACGATGCGACGCGATTGGCGGATTTGGTTTGCGAGTACAACCGCATTTTCGGCATCGACGAGAAACGCTCGCTGGCGGTCGCCCAAAGCGTGGAGCGTGAAGTGGCCCAGAAATCCGCCGGCGATTCGGACTCGCCCGACGTCAGCAAGATCAAGACCTTGATTCGCTGGAGTGAGGCCAAGGCCGGTGCGTTGCAAGTCGGTTGCGCCGCCGAGCACTGTCATTTTCTCGATCTGCCGTTTTATCGCACCGGCACGGTCGACAAATTTCCGTGGGGAGACGACGACATCGCCGTCATTCGCAGCTTGATCGAAGACGTTCATCCGGATCAGATCTACGTTGCCGGCGACTGGACCGATCCCCACGGCACTCATCGGGTTTGCGCCGAGGCGGTCTTTGCAACCTTGCATCAACTCGCCGACGAAGGGTTGCCGCCCCCCGAAGTCTTCTTGTACCGAGGCGCCTGGCAAGAGTATGACTTGCATGAAATCGAAGTTGCCGTGCCACTGAGCCCCAGCGACCTGGTCCGCAAGCGCAAAGCCATCTTCATGCACGAAAGCCAAAAAGACGAAGCGCTCTTTCCCGGTGCGGATCCGCGCAATTCTGGCAGCGGGCCGAAGACCGCAATACCAATACAGCCCGCCAATATAACTTAATCGGGCTTCCCGAGTATTTTGCGATGGAGGCGTTTGTCCGCTGGGACGGCAAAGACATCTAAGGATCGGACGCAAAATAACTTCGCCGTAAGTCCTCGCCCTCACGGGAGAGGTTAAGGAGAGGGTCGACAGAACCGGGAAGTTATTTTGCGTCCGATCCTAAGCCGTTGTACGCCGCGCCGACGGAAAAACTCTCACAACGCGACGCCGCTTCGCAATTTCGGCGGACAAGCCAACGAATGCTCAATCCGCTGTCCGGCGGCGTCCGATCAACTCGAATGAGAACTCGATTCCGCCGTTTGACTCGGCGCGATATCCAACCTCCACATCCCCGAATGACTCCGCTCATGGCAACAGAAAACGAAACGTTTGTCGATCGGCGAAACCCCGAATCCAGCGATATGATTCCAGGCACCGAACGCCGACAGTTCGGCAATTCGCACGCCGGATTGTCCGATGAAGCCGCCACGCTGGGCCGCGCCATCGATCAATATAAACTGTTGAACCGGCGGCGATTTATCACCTACGAGGAAATGCTTTCGGTCATCAAGGGTCTGGGCTATCGCAAGCAGCCGTAAGCATGGTGGCTTGGGCGGATCGAGGTTCGTACCACGCTCGTCGAACACATTCGATCGGCTAGATTCGAGCGAACGCCCTTCGCCATGACCCATGCGCCGTCCCAGAGTTATCTGAGTGGGATAGGAACCCTTCCTCAATCCGTTATTCGATGTTGATCCCGTACCAGTTATCTCATTTGTTCGACTTCGGCAGTTCGTCCGAGCTCAATTTCGGGGCGTCGGCACCAGTTGCAACGTCGCCAGATTCCCCATGACGCCTGAATCGATCCACCGCTCCAATGTGGGCAACTGCCGCTGTTCCAGCAAAGGCGTGATGTGTTCCCAGTCGGCACCGTCCCATCCGATCCAGAGCAACTTTCGTTTGTTTGGACTGAAGGCAGTCATTTCTCATGAGATCGTACTGATGAGCATGAAAAAAAACACCGCGCAGGATCGCGCGGTGAGTAGTTCTGCGGACTCTGGCTTTCCTTAGTTACGCTGTTCGGCTCGACGGCGACGTCGCCACGTCAGCAAACCTGCGGCGCCTATCGCCAACATGCCTAGCGAACCGGGCTCGGGAACTTGGCCAACAAAAATCGATTCACCAAGTCCGGCATAGGCATAGTCAACCAACGTATAGGTATTGGTCGGTGTGCCATCCATGTTGACTCGAGCCCACCCATACTGAGTGCCGGCTCCAAGATCGAATCGGAATCCCAGGTAGCCAATGCCTGGATTCAAGAATTGGCTGTTTGGAAATCCCGACGTCCAAGCCAAATAGGCCGCTCTGTTTCCAGCCGTAAATGCCGTCAGGGCTGAGACGAACTGCCCGTACGGCGCATTGAGGGGGTAGGCGTAGCTGTTGATGGTCGCGCCGGCAAACGCACCGTTGCCTAAGAAATAGCCTTCCGCAATGCCATATGCCTGCGTATTGGGAAAGGCATGCAGCATGTAAAAGCCGGCGCCGGCGCCACCAAAAGTGAACGGTCCAAACGACGAGAAATACGGATCGCTTGGATTCGAATCGACAATAGGTAGGTTGAGCACGACATGAGTAATATCAGCGTCGACGGTCGCCTGGGCGCCCATCGCCGTCGCGGCGCCGGCGGCAGCGTATGCCATCCAACGACGCGAATTGACGTTACTTGGCTTGCGATGTTTTTTGTTGTTCGTTGACATCAGATGAAGTCCCAAGGTGAGGTGAAGAATCAAATGATTTTGGAATGGAAATTCGCTTCAAATCCATCGTCGCACGAAGACCCCATCCATAAAAGTCGCGTTCTGTTCCGAACCTTTCAAAGAATCAAGAAATACCGGACGAATTGTAAATTTGAATACAGAACTTTTTTCTGCGAGTTGTTGCGTAGCGAATTGAGAATACGCCGAAGACGATCACGATGGGCAGCCATTGGTTCGGTTGGCGGCCAAATTGGACTGCAGCGTGTATCAAACGGCTGCCATCAGCGATTCCATTTGGCCGATCAGTTCCTTGACGGCCTGGACGCTGTTGTCGAAATCGGCGCGTTCTTGCGCCGTCAATTCGAGTTCAACGACGCGCTGGACGCCGCCGTTCCCTAGAACCACGGGCACTCCGACGTAATAGCCGCCCACGCCGTACTCGCTGTCGCAGTAGGCAGCACAAGGGATCAAACGCCGCTTGTCTTTGACAATGGCTTCAACCATTTGCGCGGTGGCGGCCGCCGGGGCGTAGTAAGCGCTACCGGTCTTGAGCAGTCCGACGATTTCCGCGCCGCCTTTGCGAGTTCGATCGACGATCTTGTCGAGTGTCGCAGCGTTCATCAGTCGCGTGACGGGTATACCGCCGACGGAGGTGCACGACGGCATGGGGACCATCGAATCGCCATGCCCGCCCATGAGCAGCGCCGAGACATCTTCCACGCTCACGCCCAATTCCATGGCGATGAACGTGCGATAGCGAGCCGTGTCCAGCACCCCGGCTTGACCCAGAACGCGGGCGTGCGGGAAGCCTGTGACACGTTGAGTTTGTTGGACCATTGCGTCCAACGGATTGCTCACGACGATGACCACTGCATTCGGGCTGGTCGTCTTGACTTCTTCGGCCACCGACGAGACGATTCGCGCGTTGGTGCTCAGCAAATCGTCGCGGCTCATTCCCGGCTTGCGGGCGATCCCGGCGGTGATCACAACGACGTCGCTGTTCTTGGTATCGGCGTAATCCGATGTGCCGATGATCTTGGCGTCAAAGCCCATAATGGGAGAGGATTGCATCAGGTCGAGCGCTTTGCCCTTGGGCATTTCGCCGGCCGCCGGGATGTCCAGCAGCATGATGTCGCCCAATTCCATCGACGCGCACCAATGCGCCGTTGTCGCTCCGACATTTCCCGCGCCCACGACCGTAATCTTCGCTCGCTTCATCGTTTCGTCCTCCGACAAAAAGTGACCATTGTCATTGGGTATCCTAAGAAAAACTTGCTATGGCCGACTAGTGGGTAATCCCGACAAATCGAGTTGATCGGGAAGTCGGTTCGCATCCGCTTTCCCTCTACGGCGCGTTGGGGAGCGGCCGAACAACATCGCGAACAGGACCAGCCCCGCGACTCCCCCCACGGCGATGGCAGCGGTCCACATCGAGAATGTCCGATTACTCAGCGTAATCAACTGAATCGGCCCCCCCACCATCAGTGGCACGACTTGCTTGAGTTTCGGATCAATCCGACGGCTCTTCACGCTGGCGAAACTCCACATCCGGTACAAAAAAGCTGACGTATGAATCTGCACGTTTTGGCGCCGTCCAACGTTTAAGCCCCCAGGCAACGACTTCGCCAACAACGTCAGCGGGTACTCGTTGTCAAACGACAGATTTTCGTCGGATCGTCCAGAAGCCACGTTCAATCGCCGATTTCCGATCGGGACGTGCATGTCCAATTGATAGTAGTGGTCCAGATCGAGATGCCGGGCCAAATTGTTGTCCCCGAGTTCAATTTTCGTCACGCGGTCGACAACGCCGTCCACTTGATAGAGTTGGCCGCTGCGGCGCGTCGGATTTTGCAACAAATCGACGATGTCGACGGTCGGTTCTGTGTCCGGTAGTTTGGAGGTTGCCTGGTCCACGATGTGCAGTAACTGCAAGACGGCCAAGGTGTCTTCGTGATCCAGACTCTGGCCGTTGTGTTTCGGAGCCAACTCCAACAAGCCTACGTCGAAGCCTGCGGCTCCCAACCTGGCGAGCCCCGGCTTGACTTCCGACGTCGCCGACACGGGCAACCACTCCATTCGACGCGTCGCCATCAATGGCACCGAATGGTCGTTCCAATGAACCATCGCCAGGAAGAACCCCCTTGCTCGACAACGACGATTCACGTCGTCGGTGCTCAATAGCCCGTTGGGAATCTCGCACGTCACGACCAAGATGGGCGACTGTTCCGTGGCGATCTCGGTCAAATAATATGGGTGACTGTCCGACGACGGTTCGTCTGGTGAGGGTGGGGAATTGAGCCGCGGTTCGATCGTTTTCGTGGTGACGACCGACCCGGCAATCTGGTACAAGCTTCCGGGTTTCGCCGCGGTCATCTGATTGGTTGGCAGCGGCGTGGTTCCGAGCTCCACGAAGATCGACAACGCAATCCGGTCGCAACGACGCAGAACTCGGTCGACAATCGCGTCTTCTGGATTGAATGACTCCGCCTCCCCCAGTGTCGACAAATCCCGCGCCGAAACGTCCGGCAACAAGTCCCGCACGTTCTGACTCGGCAACTGCGCCGAAGCACTATTGACCAACGTGACGCAAGCCAATGAGAGTAGCGAGTATCTCATCCATTCCCCAAACCATGCACGCTAAACGATCGACACGTCATTATACCGAAATGGGAATACCGACGTGGCATCGTGCATGGCCCGGAAGTGGGGGAACTCCACGCGGGACGGCTATCCTTTGCCGTCCCGCGTCGGGCAGAGACTTCTCGACCTACAGCAAATCACCCCGCGATGCATGGTCCAACCCGCTGCCGATGGTCAACGACGATCGATTCAGCGGGGCCACACAAAAGCTCGTTCCAAGTCATTTACTCTTCGATTTGACGTACTCCTGATCGGCCTCGCTTAGCTTTTCCAGCGGGACTTCGATTTCCTTGCCGTCAGATTTTTCAAGCACGGCCTTGTCTCCATTGACGCGGAGCAACCTCGCCTGGACTTTGAACTTGCCCGTCAAATCGGTGAATTCCCGCAAATCATTTTGGGAAGTCTCGTCGGTTGTCACTGGTTGGGTGGCTCCCGACTCGTCCGTCTGGTCCGTGACGTAATGATTTTCGGTCAGGTAGGCGATATCCTTTTTGCTGAGGTCCTTGAGTTTGATTTTGACTTCGGTGCCGTCCTTCTTTTCAAGGATCACGACGCCGTCGCTGTATGACTTAAATGTTCCGGCCGTGTACTGACCGGTCGCCGCCGTGAAGACTCGGTATACCGGTTTGGGAGGCGGTGGTGGCCCGCCCTTCATTCCCGCGGCTTCGGCTTCGGCTACCAATAGCTTGATCGCCTCCTCCAGTTCTTCGCCGCGGATATCCTTGTACCGAATCACACCGGTGTGATCGATGACGAAGATGGTCGGAAAGCTATTGATTTCGAACTTCTCGACGATTGGACCTGAACTGCCGTCGTACCAGGACCGCCAAGTAAGGTTGTTTTCCTTGACGGCGTTTTTCGCCGTGGACAACTCGTCGTCGTTGTTGACTCCCAACAGTGTAAACGGACGACCTTGCATCGATTCAACGAGCGACCGCTCGTGCGGGTACATAGCCCGGCAGGGAGGTCACCAATCTCCCCAGAAATCGACCATCAAAACTTTGCCTTGGTAATCGCTCAACGCAAAGCGATCGCCGTCGAGATCCTTTCCTTCGATTTCTGGCATCGTGTCGCCGAGTTCGGTCCCCGACTTGTTGGTCGGTTGCACGCGCGATTCGGATGATTTGGAGGCATCGTCACTTTTGTCCGGCGACACGGGCTCAGTCGAATTGGGTTTGGCGACCTCGTTTCCGCCGGTTGGTTCCGGGGTGGGTTCCCGTTGCGGCGGTGGTGTATCGACAACTGGTTTCTTAGCGACCGACTCAGACGAGCTTGGCACCGTCGGCGGTTCAGCCGTCTTGGGTGTGGTCGACGGATTGCTTGTCGCCGAGGGGCGAGACCCGTTCAACATGTTTGTTTGTGGTGCCTGGGGCGCCGGATTCGACGCTGGCGGCTGCGATCGATTGGGCGGGTTCACTTGAGCGGTTTCACGCGTTTGGGTCGAGTTCGAGCAACTCGACAAACCGCCCACAAGTAATCCCAAGCCCAGCACGAGCAAGATCTTCCTCACGGCAATCTTCCTATAATAAGACAGACGAAGTACGAGACACTTGGAGGTGGAAGCCATATTATTGGACGCAACGGACATTGTAAAGAAAAATGGGTTTAACTTCGACCCTTCTCGCCCTGCTCAGGTAACTTGGGAATCTGCTTGGGGATCACCAGGACACGTCCAACGGCAAAGGTGGGCACTGAGCCGACCCGCGATGGCCAGATCAGTTGCAGCACATTCCAATCGCCGCATGCCATCCGAATTGGATCCCGTCGAAAGGCGGCTGTGGCGAGCTGCTACTTGGTTTGGCTTCAGTCGATGGACTTGGTTTCTTCGAGTTTTTCCAGGCGAGACAGAACCGTTTCGACTTGCGGATCGTCTCGCAAGGCCGCCAAACCCGCTTCGACGGCGTGGTGAACGGGCCGGACTTTTGGCTGTGGAAGCGATCCACGGTAGACCAGTCGAGCGCAAACGACCGCAATGCCAACGCCGACCATCGCCAGCGCAGCCAGCAGCCAGGGTGCGGGCATCAGCGCCGTGGGTGTCGAGTCGATAAACACGCGGGGCCGAAAAGCAAACAACGTCGGACAGAACTGAACATGCTTGGATGGAGTCAAATAGCTGCGGACCTTAAAAAAATATCCGATGATTTCGGTCGGCAGATCCATCGTCGTTAATTTCGGGCCGGGAGGATTGAATTCGTTGGGTAAATGCGTGACAAAAACGCATAGCGGAATTGTTGCCCCGTCGGACGGCTGCACCCAGAGTTCATAGAACTCGTTGCCCTGCCGGGATGGGATCGATCGTGCGGCACGAATGCGACCACGAAAGGTGACCAGTTTACCGCGATAGAATTCGGGCTGGTTGGCCAACTGAATCTGAGTCACCGACTGCGCGGCTGATTCGGCCGGTACATCCGTCGAACCGATTTGCTGCAGCAGTCGCAGCACGAACAAGTGATCAGAGGGATTGGGGATTTTTGTGCCGTCGACGACGAGTGACCGGGCGACTTCATCCAGCATGGTGGAAATTTCTCCGATCGCGTCTCGATTCCCCGCCGCTTCAACATTCACCAATCCCCGCAGCGCCGGCTCGGTTTCTTTTTTCCAATGCTGCTGCCAGTCAAACAGCAAATCGTACCAAGCCTGTCGTTGTTGAGTGTCGGAATCGGCGACGTTGTCGGCCTGCGATATGAATTGGGTGGCATAAGACTGACTGAATTCAGCGATTCGATCGAGGACGTTGGTCGCGGCCATCGGATCGACCGGTTCCGGCTCTCTCCCCGATTCCCGAAACACCATTGTGTAAAGTGTCTCGCGGCTTGGATCATCGAGACGGTCGATACAACGGGTCCAGAAATCTTGTTCGACGGCGGTAAGGTCCGGTGACAAGTGCGATAGATCAGGTCGAGCGTCTAGTGGATCGTTGCGGGACTCTTCGAATTCACTTTGTATCTGCCGAGCCGAATCCGCCTGCCAATCCGCGCCGTGCGCCTTGTCTTGTTCAAACGCCTTCCGATTCAGCTCCTGCAGTTGAAGCGGTTTAGACGTCTTCTGGCCAGCGTTGGTGAGCCACCGCCAATTGTTCGGGTTTCCTGCATATCGCATCGCCACCACCACCAGGATCAGAGAACCAAACAGAAAGTAGAGCCGAATTCGGTTCCCGCCAAACATCGACTTGCGCGGTTTGGGAAGCTCGATTCGCAATCGATTCGATGGCTGAGGTGGCTGCGAAAAAGACTTCATTTTTGGCTCGATTGAACGGACTCAGTAGCGCCTTCCGGTCAAATACTATTTTACAGCCACAGACGATCAACGCCACAGTTGAGGCTGGAGGTGGGAGGCTGGAGGCTAGAGGTGGGAGAGATTGCAGCGCTGCATGCGCCGCGCATCGTCATTCCGGGCTGAGTCCCGGAACCTAGATCCAAGGACGGGAATCAACGCGCCATGCTATGGACCGGCAAATGGGTTCCCGCCTTCGCGGGAATGACGGTTGGCTGCAGCGATGTTCATGCAGGAATGACGGTTGGCCGTTGTGATGTTCATGCGGGAATGACGGGGGGCTGCAGTGCTGCATGCGCCGCGCACCGGTTTCCGTCGCATCGTATATCGTTGAAGGCTGCGCCCGAACCCCACTCGCCGATTACCTTCGATTTCTCGACATGGCATATGGCTCGGTGCGAGAACTTGAGTATCAGATTTCGTTAGCTCACCGCCTTGGTTATCTAGCGAACGCTTCCGAGTTGAATTCATTGGTCATTGAAGCCGCGAAAGTACTCAATGGCTTAATTCGCTCTCTCCGCCAGCATACTTGATTCATGAGACCAGATGGGCCAACCCAATCCCTCCAGCCTCCAGCCTCCCACCTCCAGCCTCCCGCGACGGGTGATTGGACAAGGGAACGGGATTCTCGTATTCTAACAACTAGCAGTGATTTACCTGGGCCTGACGGGGAAGCTGGGCGACTCGGTCCGGGACTTGGCGTCATTTTATACGGCATCCCGCGAATTCTTTGGTCGTTCGGCTGGAACGCGCAAATTGAGTTCATGACGAAGCGCTTTTTGAGATCGTTCAACCTGTGGTTGATGGCCGTTGCAATCGGTCTAGGTTCGGCGCAGGCGGACGAGCCGGCGGAAAAGTTTCTTCGGGCCTTGCGGGAGAACAACTACTATGCGGACGCCATCGACTACCTGACGATAATGCAGGACAGCCCGTTGGCGTCACCGCAATTCAAACGGCGGATTAAATTCGAGATGGCGGAAGTCTATCTCGATCAGTTGGGCCAACTGCGCGACGTTGCGCAGATCGAGCAGACGATTGACCGGGCGGACGCCTTGTTGGCCGAGTTCGCCGCATCGAATCCACCTGCCGAGTTGTTTGCCGAGAGCGCTCGCGTTCGTGCCACCGCGTTGTTCGCCCGAGGCAAAGTCGCTCTGACGCGAGGTTCCTCCGAGCGCCACCGCCGAGGAAAAAAGGGCGGCATTTGAACAAGCCCGCACGGCGTTCAACCAGTCGCTGACGGTGTTTCAAGAAAGCCTGGATGCGTTAGCGGATTTAATCAAGAGCTTTCGCATCGACCCCGCCGATCCCAATTCGCGCGAGAAGCTGGAACAGCTCCGCACGGATTACGTCAAGGCGCGGTTCATGTCGCCGGCCATTAAGGAGCAGGTCGCCGACACCTATACCGCGAAGGAACCTCAGCGTACTGAGTTATTGACACAAGCCGCTGAGCAGTTCCTGGAGTTGTTCCAGAAGTACTCGCGTTACCCGCAAGGTTCGTACTCGCGATTCGCCGCGGCTCGCTGTTATCAAAAGCTGGGAAAGGTCGATGAAGCACTGACGCAGCTGGTTGAACTGCTGTCCGACAAGGCCGTTTCTCGGGCCGTCAAGCTTGAGGTGGCGGTGCTGGGGCTGGAGTGCTGGGAGTCCAAATCGCCTCCGGCGTTCCAAGACATCGTCGGGCGGATCGGCGAGATTTTGGAAACCGCCACGCCCAGCGAACTGCGCGATCCGAAGCTGGTGCGATTGCAACTGGGATATGCCAAAGCATGCAAGTTGTACGCCGATACGCTGGATGCCGGCGAACACCGCGACGAGTTGAAGGAGGAGATTCGCCGCCTGAAAACAACCGCCGGGAAATTTGCCGGCAACGTCTGCGCTCGAAGACGCCCGAAAGCGCCGAGGCCCGCGAACTGTTGGCGGCGTGGAAACTGGCGGTTCCGGACGCGCCGCCGGTGACCGAAAAGGCGCCGGCCACGCTCGCGGACGCTCGCGCAGGCCATCGCACAAATCGAGTCGGTGGTCGCGAGCCAACAGTTGATCACCGCTTTGCAAGCTCAGTCAGAGCAAGCTCAGTCAGACGCCGCGTCCCGCCAAGACGAACTGTCAAAACTGACTGCGGCCAGGGATTCTGCAGCGCAGAACGCACTTCAACTTCTGGATGTCGCCCAACGGCTGGTCACCCCAGAGACCTCGCGCGAAGATCGCAACTCGCTGATTCTGCGGCAATGCCAGGTGTACTTGTTAACCGGCAGGTACGACGAAGCCGCTGTGCTGGGGCAGTTCTTGCTGGAGCACTTTCCCAGCATTGCCGGTACGAAAGACGCTGCCGTAATGGCGATGCGTGCCGATGCACAACTTTTGGAACAAGCGCCGACGGATGATCGACAATTCGAGACGGAACATCTCGCGTCGATTTGTGAATCGATTATCCATACCTGGCCGGGAGAAGCCGGAGCCGAAGACGCCGCCCAAGTGCTCGTCGCGATGGCGATCCAAAACTCAGACATGAAACGGGCGCTGAAGCTGTTAGACACCATGCAGAAAGGTTCTTCGCAACGAGCCAAGTTCGAAATCATCATCGGCCGGTTGACTTGGGCGGAATACCAAAAGAGAGCGGCACAGGACTCGGCAAACACCGGACCCGACGAAGAACTTCTGCAACAAGCTGAATCGTTGCTGTCGTCGGGTTTGTCGGCGTTTACATCGGAGAACGTGACTCGCAACGCGGCGTTCGGCGCGCTCAATTTGGCACAGGTGTATTTGGAACGGCATGAAGTTGAAAAGGCGATCACACAATTGGAAACCGCGACGGTTGCCCCGCTGGATCTCATCAAGCAAAAGCTGCCGGCGGCGGCCGACGCCGATTTTGTCATCAGCACCTATCGCACGGCCCTGCGCGCTTATATCGCCGGAATGCACAACGGCGACCAGGTGACGGCATTGGTCGACAAGGCACAAAACGTCGTCGCTGCCCTGCGCGATATGCTGGCCGAGGGCGCCGATGGCAGCGATAAAATCGTGGCCGTGTACAAACAGCTCGCGCGGGAATTGCTCGATCAGTTCGATCGCATCCGCTCGCCGCAGGACAAGGACTCGTTTTCTCAGAGTCTGGCTGTGTTCATGCGTTCGATTCAGGAAAACACGACCGATGCCAAGACCTTGTTGTGGATCGGTTCGACGCTGAATTCGGTCGCGGATGGACTGGCGGCGGACGGATTGGAACAGAACGCGCGCACGTTCCGCGGTCAGACAATCAAAGCGCTGGATGCCGCCCAAAAGTCCGGGTTTCATGGAGACCCGAACGCGGACGACCTGATGCTGGAATTGAAGCGCCAAAAAGCTCTGGCCATGCGCGGTCAGAGGAATTTTTCGGGGTCGGTCGATCTGTTCGCCGAAATCCTAAAAAGCAAACCAGGCCTGATTAGCGCCCAAGTTGACGCCGCGCAGACCTTGCAACAACAAGCCGATGTTGACAAGTCCGCGACGCGATTCGCCGAAGCGGCCTCGGGGGCCAGAGAGAACATCGTCTGGGGCTGGCGGAAAATCGCTCAAGCGACGCGTGGCAAGGAGCCATTCTCCGACATTTTCTTCGACGCCGTGTACAATCTGGCGTATTGCCAATTCCGATACGGCGAGATTCAAAATAGGACTGACGCCAAGCAGGCAGCGTTGAGAACACTGCTCGATCAGCACAGCCTGTTTCCCGAACTTGGCGGCAACAAGAACAAGAACCGTTACAACGAATTGGCGAAACAAATTCAAACAAGCCTCGACCAAACCGCAAGCGGTCTCCAATCGGCGAACAAACGGTGAGCATTGATCCAGGCCAAATAAAACAGGGTTCGATGTTGAGTCGCAACGCGCAGCCCGCGTTTATTTGTTCGACTGCTCCGATACCGGCGTTTTTTTGCCTTCCCGAGAACAGCGTAGCAGGCTGTTGAAAAATGTGTGGACAAATGTTTATTGAAGCGGAGCGGCGAAGCCGCCCGGTAAGGATCAGACGCAAAATAACTTCGCCGTAAATCCTCGCCTTCACGGGAGCGGCTTAGGGAGAGGGTCGACAAAACCGGGAAGTTATTTTGCGTGCGATCCTAATGCGCCGTGTGGATGCCGACGCAACCGGACGGCTCGCGCTGTTCCGCTACTTTTTCCACGGGCTGCTAGTAGCAAGCAAAAATCTGAGGGCGATAGATGAAATGCAACCTAACTCGATGTGGACGATTGTTTCCTTGCGCCGTGGGCCTGACCCTGCTGCTGACGTCGACGTCGCTGGGCCAAACCGACAACATCAAGCGACGGGCCCAAGGGCGTGACATCCGTTGCCGAGTGACCGACGTGAGCAAGACCCGAGTGGCATACGAGATCGGCGGACAAAAACAGGAGATCTCCGCGGCCGAGATCCAGTACGTGGACTTTGCGGGCGAGCCGAGCGAATTGGGGCGAGCCCGCACGCGGTTGAACAGCGGCCAATTCGCCGACTGCTTGACCGAACTTCAAAAGGTCGATGTCGGTTCGTTAAATTCGTTTCTGAAGGACGAGTACGCCTATTTGTCGGCGATGGCCGAAGCGCGGCGAGCCATGCTCGAGGGCTCGACGACGTTGCGCGACGCTGCGGCCGTGGTGAGCCAGGCCATCAAAGAGCACGGCAATACGTATCATTATTACGAATTGGCGGAGCAACTCGGTATGTTGGCGTTTCACGCCGGCGAACTCCCGTCGGCCGAAAAGCAATTCCAGGAAATGGCCGCGTCCGGTGTGCCGTATTTTGCCCTGCGCGGGAACTTGTTCCTGGGCCGCACGCTGCTAGAGGAAAACAAGTTGACCGAGGCCAAATCGAGCTTGGCGGAAGTCGCCAACAGCGAAGCCAACGACGATTTTGCACAGGATGCAAAGCTCATCGCGCAGTGTCTTTCGGCGCGGGTCATGGCCAAAGAGGGCCAGGCGCCGCAAGCGATCCAGTTGTTACAGACCATCATCGGCCGCGAAAACTCCGACCGCAAACAAGTTTTCGCAGCTTGCTATAATTCGCTGGGGATTTGTCACCTGGCGGCTTCGGACCTCAAAAATGCGAAGATTGATTTTTTGGAAACCGATTTGTTATACGGCAGCGAGAGCGAATGGCACGCCGAAGCACTGTACTATTTGAGCGACGTCTGGGCTCAGTTGGGACGGACCGACGATTCGATGTGCGCCAAACAAACCTTGTCGAAGCAATACCGAAATTCGTTTTGGGCAAGCAAGAAATAGCCGGACACAGACCCGCGCCTGATTGCGAAGCAATGGGGGCCGACTAAAATCGCAAATTCGCCGCCGGGCATTGACCGGGCGACCATCCGCGAAACCAACGAGTGAATATCATCATGTCAACCAGTTTTGGATTCAGTTTTTGGCCGATTCTCTGGCGTGTGGTCATGGCGTCGCTGTTCGGGTTGCTGCTGGGGATGATGGCGTCCAGCGGCGCGATGGCCGCCAACGCGAACGGGGGAATCGGTCCGCCAGCCGCCGTTTCGCCGCCGGCGATTCAGGACGCGCCCGCCAATCAAGCTGCCCCCAATCCCGCATCGAACGAAAAGATGAACTTGCTGGAGTGGCTGTATAAGTCACTGGGGCTGACCTACATCTTTGTGTTCCTGATCCTTTCCTTTGTGTTGGTGGCCTTAGTCGTGATGAACCTCTTGTCCGCCCGAAGGGATTTCATCTGCCCCGCGCAGTTGGTCGACGGCTTTGAAGCTCACTTGGACGAAAAGCGATATCAGGACGCTTATGAAATGGCCAAGGCGGACGATTCATTCTTGGGCAGCGTCCTGTCGGCAGGACTGGCCAAGCTTTCTTCCGGCTACGAGCATGCGATTGAAGCGATGCAGGAAGTCGGTGAGGAAGAAAACATGAAACTCGATCATCGACTCAGCTACATCGCCTTGATCGGCACACTCAGTCCTATGATCGGGCTGTTCGGAACGGTGGACGGCATGATCCGCTCATTCTGGGTGATCGCCACCGCCCACGGCACGCCCAAACCGGATCAACTGGCGGAGGGAATCTCGACCGCGTTGTTAACGACCCTGATTGGCTTGGCGATCGCGATCCCGGCGATTGCCATCTACAACATATTGCGCAACCGAGTTCAGCGTCTCGTTCTGGAGGTGGGGATCACGAGCGAGGGCTTGATGAGCCGTTTTGAAAACGTCGGCAAGAAATCCCAAGCGTCATGAGAATTCACCGAGGTCAAAAACAGGATCTGATGGAGGGGGATTGGACGCCCATGATCGACATGACGTTTCAGTTGATCGCGTTTTTTATGTTGGTCATTAATTTCTCCGCCGAACAACATCACGAAATCGAGCTTCCCGACAGCGAACTCGTGAAACCGATCGATACGCCGCCGGAATTCGAGATCGTGTTGACGCTGAGCCCGGACGGCAGTGTCATTTTCGGGCAGGCGACCGATCGCGTGAGCGAGGTCGACCTGTTGACCCCTTTCTTGACGCGGGAAATCAGCAACGCGGCCGCCCAGCGGATTCCGGCCGCGCAAATCGACGTCGTGATTCGGGCTCATAAAGAAGCTCAGACCGGCTTGGTTCAAGATTTAATCGTCCAATGCCAGGAAGTTGGGCTGCAGAAATTCAAACTACGAGTCAAGGAACGCAAGTAATCTTCTCTCCTATCCGCGACTGATGCGCATTCGTAATTCCGACAAATCGAGCGAACCGATGAAGCTGGAAATGACGGCGATGATCGACATCGTCTTTCAGCTCATGGTCTACTTTATATTGACGTTCAAA
Organism: uncultured Planctomycetaceae bacterium; assembly: GCA_963803365.1. Lineage (GTDB taxonomy): Bacteria > Planctomycetota > Planctomycetia > Pirellulales > Pirellulaceae > JANMEB01. The sequence goes on along the minus strand of CAWDMH010000008.1, from coordinate 142,459 downwards.
GTCACCGCGCTCGAAGGCGACTTTAACATCAACATGCCCACCGCCGCCGAGTCGCCTACGAAGATTATGGATCCGTTGGACAAAACGATCGCGGTTCACTTGACTGCTGCCGAAGGCGGCGGCGCCGGTCCGATCGAGGTCGTGTACGGGAACGACCGCCAAACGTACTCCGACGAATTCCGCTTTGCGCGGCTGAGAGAATACGTCAAGAATCTCGTGCTGCAAACGGGCGATCCCGCCGCCACCAACGATTTTGAAGTGGAATTCAACGCCGATCGGTCTTTGGACTACGAGTACACCGTCAAGGCCGTTGAGGCGGTCTCGGGCGAAGTCAACCCCGACGGTGGGGTTGCCAAACTCATCCAGAAAATTCGCTTCAAAGACAACCGGCCGCGCCAGTCATTCGTTCCTAGTTGATGCCGAATTGGCGGCGGCAATGTCGGCAGCCCCAACGCATCATGCCATCCATCACGCTCTGGGGTGAAACTGTTGGTGGACTTTTTTCAAGCGGGTCGGGTCGACGTGCGTGTAGATTTGGGTCGTGGCGATGCTGGCGTGGCCCAACATCTCTTGGACTTGTCGCAAGTCGGCGCCGCCGGCCAAAAGATGCGTGGCGAAACTGTGACGCAGCGTGTGTGGGCTGATCTCGGTCGAAACGCCTCCGGACAACGCGTATTTCTTGACTAACTCCCAAATGGCCTCGCGACGCAAGAATCTTCCGGTCCGTGACACGAACAGACGATCGCCAGCAACGGTCGAATGGGCGACCAAACTAGGTCGGAGTTCGCGAGGTAGGCTTCGACGGCTTCCACGGCAGCGGTTCCCATATGACACATGCGTTGCTTATTCCCCTTTCCCGTACAGCGGCATAGGCGTTCCTTCAAATGCACGTCGGGAAGCCGCATATTGGAGATTTCCGACACCCGGCAACCGGTGGCGTACAGCATCTCTAACAATGCACGATTGCGCAGAAACAACGGATCGCTTCGCCGCGGAGCGTTCAAGAACGAGCCGATTTGCTGGGGAGACAATACCTCCGGAATCCGCTGCCACAGCTTTTGGCTGCCCAGCAATTCCGCGAGATTGTCTTTCAGCAAGCCCTCGAGTTGCAGGTAGCGAAAGAACATCTTCAGCGCCACTGAGATGCCGCGCGATCGACGGGGGCGCCAGCCCTTGCTCGCTGAGGATGCCTACGAAATCAGCCAGGCGGGCAATGGTCAAGTCGGGGATGCGGTGCTGCCCCAGCCAGCCCGCAAATCGGACTAAGTCTCGCCGATAGGCGGCAACCGTATTCTCGGCCAAGCGGCATTCGCTTTGCAAATAGTCGACAAACCGAGCCATCCAACGAGCGTTCGCGTCGTCTGCCTGCACGACGGGACGTCGAGTCGCAATGATTTTTCGTTTCGGCTGAACCATGCTCGTAGCCCCCAAGGCTCATCGCCAAAACAACATGGAAAACGCAAAAAAATGAATTCGCCTCATTCCCTCACACAAATACCATGGGATAACAGACTGTTGAACAATGTGTGTACAAGTGATTATTGAAGCCCAGCGGCGGAAGCCGCCCGGCAATTCGCCGCGAGGATGCCAACGCAACCGGACGGCTCGCGCCGTTCCGCTACTTTTTAAACGTGCTGTAAAGGTGCGGGCCGAAAATATCGGCGAGTTATATTCTTTGCGATCCTCACTCTCGCTATCGAGATTTTGAGGACCCGGCCACAACATTCCTTGGCGAGATGACAGCATTCGGACTGATTTTGCGCGAACATTCGTCAACCCCAATTCAACCGGCACGGATCGATCTGGCAAATTCGTGCAAAAACTCAGATCCAACCTGGAGCAAGCTTCCTGCTTGCCTAACACAACCGATCGGCAGGCAAGCCGGATACTGGTCAGCGCGAAACACTGCGCATTTCCGGCGCGTATCATTCGCGGTTAGAGTCTCACGATAGAAGCCCTTCATCCAAAACCTTTTTCGAGTTGAGATTGACGGACCTACTCAGGTCGCTTAAAACGAGTCAACCATTCGTTACCGAAGCTCAAGAGCACCGCGATGAACAGAATCCAAATCGGTCCCTTGGCATCATTGGCAGTCTCACCCCGAAATTCAGCAAAACAGCCGTTCTCGGCAACTCGCGGTAAAACGCCGCCTTCTCAACCGATCGTTCCGGATTGGATGGATCGGGGCGTTCCGGCTGAATTCTCGTTGTTCGTTCCGCTTCATTACGAACGCAATTACGCGTATCCGCTTGTCGTGTGGCTGCATGAAAATGGATCCGACGAGACGCAACTCACACAGGCTGTATCCGCATTGAGTCTGCGCAACTACGTGGCTCTTGGACCACGAGGAAGTGAACAGTGTGTTCGCGGCGGTTACGGCTGGTTTCAAACCCATCGAGCGATCGAGTCGACGGAGCAATCGGTGTTTTCGGCGATCGAATCCACCAAGGTGCAACTTAACATTCACGACGAGCGAGTTTTCGTCGCCGGCCAGGGACACGGCGGCACCATGGCGTTCCGCGTCGCGTTTCGCAACCCTCAGTACTTCGCCGGCGTGCTTTCCATCAATGGCCCCTTGCCCGAAGGCCTCCGGCCGTTGGCCGGCTTGAAACGATGCCGCCAACTCCCGCTGTTCTGGACGCAGTGCCGCAAAGACGATGCGTTCGACGAATCGCTGTTGTCGGAGCAATTGAAACTGCTCTATTACGCGGGATTTGACCTGACATTACGGCAGTATCCGATGGCCTGCCCGGTATTGGACGTCATCATGCCGGACGCTAACCGTTGGCTGATGCAACGAGTCAGCCCGAACACGGTCGCGTAGTTCTCTCGGTGTTTCCGTAATTCGCCGCTGCGCCGGGTAGTGCTCCAATTCCAGTTTGGACGGCCATCCCTGGCCGTCACTGGTCGCACAACGAAGCCCGACCTACAGCAAACCACACCACTACGCCGCACCACTTCGCTAGCGGCCCGGTGATCTGAATTGACAGTCCGTTTTCGAATCCTGTACAAGCGGGCTCGAAAAAAGGAAATCACGAGTGAGTAATTCAGACTCCAACGGCAAGATCTCGCTTTCCAGACTGGTCCAACAAGTGAGCCAGGACCTGCGAAAGGAGATATCGGCACGCGGTCTGGAGATTGAATTCGATTTGATTGACTCGCCGCTCCTTAGCCAGCACGGTGCGGAGCCGGTTCGGCAAGCACTCAGCATCATCTTCGCAGATTCGGTGGGCCGGTCCGCGCCGGGAGATCATTTGCTGGTGACGCTCGTTTTCCATCAAGACCAATGGGAGGTCGAGATCGCCGATGCTCGATCGGGTCCGGACGATGCTGATCGGAGAAGTGCTTGGCTGGCGAGTTGGCCGCCGCTACAAAAAGCGATGTCGCGGTTTGGTGGCCGAATCGAATTGCGCCGCTGTGCTCAAGGGGGTTGGGCCGTGACACTCGGCGGGGATATCGCAAAATCGCTGAGGGCTTCGGCCTGATTCGAACGATACGGGTACCAGAAGCAATGACAGATCGACGTTCCATGACCTGGGCACAACAATGGCGGCAACTCTCGCCGGCGAACCAGCGGTTCGTCTGCCTGCTTGCGCTGAGTTTTTGCGGCCGCCGTCGGCGTGGCCATCTGGTCGCAGTATGGAATTCATCGCCAGGTCGCGTTGCTGCCGGGTGCCCGGTTACTGGACAACGATCTCGCGCGAATTCAGTTGGCCTTTGGCGAGGCGGGCTTGAACGATTTCGAAATCCGCGATGGCCAGGTTCTCGTCGAACGCTCTTGTCGCGATCAATATCTCAAGGCACTTGTGGAACATGAGGCCCTGCCGGATATCAGCCGCAGCTTGTACGAGCCCGATTCGTCGATCGACTTGTGGACGAACCGCCAGCAGCAGCACGAGATGTCGTTGAATCGCAAGAAGAAAATGATTCGCCAGATGATTCTGCAACTCAGTTTTGTGGCTGATGCGTACGTCGATCTGGATGAATTGACCACCGCCGGATTTCCCCCGACGACGACGCGCAAAGTCGCCGCGGTCATCCGGCCCAAAAATGACCGCATCCTTGAAAGCCACCAGATCCAGGCGATTCGCGACACGATTTGCGGACAGGTTGCCGGTCTCGAATGCGGTGACGTGGTGGTCACCGACATCGCCGCAGGGCACGCTTATCACGGCGACTCTGTGGAAGCATCCGATGCCGGAACCGTCGGTCTGATCTGGTTGGAACAAGCCAAAATGACACAACGCATCCAAGATCAATTGGCCCAATATGCGTCAGATGCTGACGTCAAACTCGCGATGGTTGAAGCGTCAACTGACAGTACACCGCAGGTCAACCCGCCAAGAGAGTCGGACGATCCGCAATCGCTTGCAAAGCCGAATCGTCTATTGGTGAACCACCCCGCGACGCTTCCGGAAGAATCTGCGCAACCGCTCAGCGGGCAAACGCAGTATCGTATCTCATCGACGTCACCATCAAGCTTCCCTGTCCTGATGCGACATCCGCAGTGCAATCCAACCATGCTCTCCCGTTTGGCGAACAAGACGTACAGCGACTCAAGTCAACAATATGCAACGAAATTCGTCCGCTGCTGGTGTCGGACGCGATTCCCTGTCGAGCCGGCAAGATCGACGTCATCGTGGAACGGCCAAGGGCGTCTTCGGAGCCAGACCGATCGACGGCCATGCTGGGATTCCCGTGGAATCGAACGCGTTCGCTGATTGGCTTGATCGCGGCGGCGGCGTTGTTGGGAGTCGCGGTCCATTGGCTCCTTCGGTCCCGGATCAAGAAATACTCAAGATCCAATGCCGACGAATCACTTTCTGGTTTCGACGATGGCTCGGATGCCGATGGTGAGGCAGGACATATTCCGCTAAACGATGAAACGCGTCGTCGACTCAGGCAGGTCGTCGATAACGATCCCGATCAAGCAGCGGAAATCATTAAACAATGGATTCGCGGCGCGGCGTGATGACCCACGGCAAATCATTATGACGAACTGCCATACGAGCTAGAGTCCCGCAATTCTCACTACCCAAGGAGGGGTCCAATGAGAACCACAAAGACATCCAGTTGGGTCGGCAACGGTCGGGCGGTCGCCACAGCCGCAGTGCTAGTGACGTTTTTGTTGTTCGCCGCTGAGCGCGCCCACGGACAGCAGGCGGCTCCAGGATCCGCGGCGAATGAAAATGCGTCTGACGTCGGCGCACTTGGCTCCATGATGACGACTCGGGATGCAACGGACGCTCATTCCGATCGATTGACGATTGATCTACCGAAGGAATGTGCCGGCGGAGTCTGCCGTGTGCCGACCGATCTCGCTCCAGGAAGTGTTGCGAAACAAGACTCGACAAGCGCCTTTGCGGACACAACCCCGGTATCCGATCCATTGCGTCAAGCGATCACCCCCCCGATCACGTCGACCGCCATCAGTTCGGGTACCTTTTGGCGCCGGGTGACCCACGAACCCATCGCCGCCGCCGCCCTGAGCCTGGCGATTGTCGTCGGAGGCTATTTCCTGTTGCGCGTGTGCCTGAGAAATCGAAGCGGCACTAGCGGCGGACGAATTCCCGCTCAGGTCATCGAGGTCGTCGGTTACGCCCCCTTGGGGCCGCGTCAACAACTGCAGTTGTTGCGGTTGGGTAACCGCTTGGTCTTGGTCGCCGTCAATTCCAATCACGCCGAGACCCTGGCCGAAATAACCGATCCAACCGAAGTCGACCAGATTATCGAAGCCTGCCGCTCAGGTACCCATTCGCTGACGCATGCTCTGGATCGATTGAGTCGCCGAGGATCCCTGAACATTGAACGCACCGCGGCGCCTCGTCCCCGGCGTTCTGCCCGGGCGGTATTCGAGGCATAGCAAGTCGACCGGGCACCAATCATCTACTCGAAACGACGTTCCCAATTGTTCACATCAATCACCATTGCGAGCCGAACCGCTGGTCTTCTGCGACGATCTATGGGAATAAGCATCTGGCGTCTCTTGTTGATCGCCGCGATCGCGATGGTGACGCTGCGTCCGGCGACCGCACAAGAGACACCCCAAACGTCAGCCGCGGCAATCGACCGCAGCGAGTCCTCTCGCAGCCAGACTTCCCGGAATACGCAAAGCGAGATCAGTCCCAACAAAGCGACCGATTCCCAGGATTCCCAGGACAGGCACAACTTACTGCCAGTGGAGTCGTCGATCCGCTTGTTGGCCGACGCCTCTCAGTCCATTTCAGATCGACAAAACGTCCAGAAATCGCTGCAAACGGGCGTCATATTCGTCCTGTTGGCACTTGTACCGATCGGGCTGTTAATGACCACGGGATATGTGCGGCTGGCGGTCGTGTTGGGGTTGTTGCGACAAGGATTTGGTGCTACATCGGTTCCGCCGCCGCAAGTCATCACCGCGTTGGCGTTGTTCCTCACCGCCCTGGTCATGACGCCTGTTTGGATGCGAGTCAAACAGGACGCCGTCGATCCATATTTTGCGGCCGACAATCCGATATCGCTGGAGCAGGCTCTGCAGACGCGGAATGGTTCCGATCAAACGATTCATGAGTCGGCAAATCATTGTGGCGGGCAACACGCAAGACGTGTGGACGTTTTTTAAGTATCTGCCGGCCGAACAGCGACACAATCCGCCGCAGACGTTCAACGACGTTCCCTTACAAGTCTTGGTGCCGGCGTTCATGATCAGCGAACTGAAAGTCGCGTTTGCGATTGGCTTCCAAATATTCCTCCCTTTCTTGATCATCGACTTGCTTGTTTCCAGCCTGACGACCTCGATGGGAATGATCATGTTGTCACCGTCTGTCATAAGTCTCCCGTTAAAATTGGCGCTGTTCGTGACGGTCGATGGTTGGAAACTGATCGTTGGAATGCTGTTGCAAAGTTTTGCGTAGGTTGCCTGACGGCAGCGATTTTTGTGACGGTGCGATTCAAAAGGAAACCAAGTGATGGACGATTCGGCGGCAATCGAATTGGGGCGCGGTGCGCTGTGGCAGTGCCTTGCCATTGGCGGGCCGATTCTCGCGGTGATCATGGGCGTGGGCTTGTTCATGTCAGTAGTCCAAACCGTCACCAACGTGCACGATTCGACCGTGGCGAACGTCCCCAAGTTGCTGATCGTGGCCGTTCTGTTAATGCTCGGACTCCCTTGGATCATGAACACGCTGGTTGTTTATAGTCACGACATGTTCAGGCGCCGCCTCGGGCAAAAACGGCCTACATGTCAGTGCAGGATTCCGGCTAGTGCTTTGTCAAATCTTAGAATTGGGGTTGTGTGCCACTGGCTTCGCCAGTACGGGTCGGCAATACACGACGCTCATGTACACTGGCACAGCCAGTGGCACCCCAAAATCAAAACTTGACAAGGCACTGGAAGCATCGTTCAACCTAAGTTCCAGTATTGCACTTTTGAGAACTGATGTTGCTAAGAAATGGAGATGTCTGCGGTGCCATTGGCGTCGCCAGTGTCGTAGACGTCGCGACGATGGGTCAACGATTCTCCGGCGAAGCAAACGGCGCCTAGCAGCCCCGTTGAAAAATGCGTGCACAAGTGTTTATTGAAGCGGAGCGGCGCAAGCCGCCCGGTAATTTTGTGGAACAATGTGCACTAGCGTTTATTGAAGCTGAGCGGCGCAAGCCGCCCGGTAATTCGCCGTGTGGATGCCAACGGAACCGGACGGCTCGCGCCGTTTCGCTATTTTTTCAACGGGCTGCTGGCCCACCTACCGAAACTAGACGCAGCATTGGTTGGCGAAAATGATTCCGCTGTCGGAAACGTTGACGATCGGTTCCGTCGTATTCGCTCGATTGCTGGCGATGGCGCTATTGTTGCCGGGTCCGTCAGGGCTCAAGTACCACTTCGTCTGGAGGGTTGGTTTTGCGCTGTTGATGACGAACCTGTTGATGCCAGTGATTTCGGCCAATCTGTGGATCGAGTTCGACCGCGGGGGATACGCTGAACGATTCGTTGAGAACTTGTTTCTCGGGGCCATGGTCGGCGCGTCCATTCGCATGCTTGTCGGCGCCATGAACTGGGCGGGCAGTTGGGTAAGCGAATTGGCAGGTTGCGGCGCACGAGATCACATGCCGATGTCCGAGCAAAGCTGGGAGGATTCAAGCCCGTTGGGCCGCCTTTATGGTTGGGTGGCTCTGTTGATCTTCATGTCGATCGGTGGACCACAGATGTCAATCGACGCCTTGTTGAATTCGTTTCAGTGGCGGGTCACGTCCAATTCGGCGGCATGGGTCGAGACGCTTTCGGTATTTTTGACGAGCGTGTTGGCCCAATCCTTTGAATTGACGCTGAGAATTGGAAGTCCAGTCTGCGTTGCCCTGCTGTCGGCATCCATCGGCCTGGCGATGATTCAGCGATCGTTTCCGCAATGGAATTTGAATCGAATTCAGTTCGCCGGCAATTGGTTGCTGTTGTTGTTTGCATCGCTGTTGACGCTCGGCAGCCACGCCGACTTTTGGCGCGGAAGGGTTCAGCAGATCCTGGTACAGTTGGGGCTTTCTCCCTAAGGATCGCACGCAAAATAACTTCCCGGTTTTGTCGACCCTCTCCCTAAGCCTCTCCCGTGAGGGCGAGGATTTACGGCGAAGTTATATTGCGTCCGATCCTAAGAGGAATTGTCAAACGCCGAGTCAATCGGGTCGTGGGCCGATATGCTGTTTGTCGGACGGCTTGTGCCCGACAGACATTGGCAATAAATGTAGCCGTCGTTTGACAAATTCAGCGCACTCCGATCAATCGTTTTCAAAACGCAAGAGACGTCACAACACATCAATAAGGATCGCACGCAAAATAACTTCCCGATTTTGTTAGCCCTCTCCTAACCTCTCCCGTGAGGGCGAGGATTTAAGGCGAAGTTATTTTGCGTGCGATCCGAAACCGCCCCATGTCGACTCAAGAATCCAGCCATCCCGCGACCGCGGCGCACCGCGAGCGGGCTCGGCAGCGCGGCGACGTCGCCGTCAGTCGCGAATTGTCGGCCGTTGTGACGTTGCTTGCCGCAACTGTCTTGTTGTCCGTTTTCGCCAGGCCGATTTGGGTTTGCTTGGGCAATTTCGCGACGGAGTGTTGGTCTAGCGAAGCAAATGAGCCCAACGATCAGAAACTGGACGGGAGCCGGGCTGTGGTTAGTTCGATCCGCGGAGATTCGCTGGTCGATTCCGGACGTCTCTGGTGTGAAGCGGGCGGGTTGTTCGCTGCTGTATTGATCATCGCCTTTGCGATCGGTTGGCTGCAAGTCGGCGGCGGGTTGTTTTGGAGTCGCTTGCGTCTGGATTGGGGACGATTGGGTCCGGCGCATTGGGCGGCTCGGCGCGACAATTCTGACGCCAAAGCGACCCGGACCTTGTTGGGTGTTGTCCGTTGGCTCGCACTGATCGCGACCGTGGGATGGAGTCTTTGGTCGGATCGCTTGGACCTGATGCGGTTGTCGACCGTGCCAGCCACGGATTTGGTGGACGCGGCCGCCGGTTTGTTGATGTCGATCTTGCTGAAGACGCTTGCCGTTTTGGTCGTCTTCGGGCTCATCGATTTAGCGCTGGAGCGATTCTGCTATTCTCGGCGGTTGCAGATGAGCGACGAAGAGATGCGGCGCAGATGTGCGCGGCGGAGGTGGATCCGTACGTTGTCGATCGTCAGCGACAAGCCGGCCTGCGCGCCCGTCAGGCATTCGCCCGGGATCAATATCCGAACGCCGTTCGATAGTCGGACCATTGCCGATTGACTTGATCGACAAAAGCCTCGTCCAATGGAACCTGGTCGGGGCGATGGTCCTCGTGCGAGTTGAAGTACGCGGCGACATTCGAACTCAATTCTGCTGGAACCGACAAATCGAGCGTGCGGTAGATCTGATTTAGCACCATATCCGGTTGACGCGTCAAATCCTCCAGGCGGACTTCGATCAAACGATTGTCCTCAATCATCGATCGTTGGGCAAAGTAGCCGTCGTACATTCGGCGATACGAATCCATTACAAATGCCAGTAGGTCGCGCGAAGAATACCGAGGCGGCTGGAAGCCTTGAACGCGATCGATCGCCGACCACAGCTTCAAGGTGGATTGTACAACTCGAGTCGGTTCACGGGCGATGTGAACGAAGCGCGCGTCGGGAAACCATTCGGCCAGCTTGCGGATTCTTCCGGTATGCGGCGGCGATTTTAAAACCAAAGGCTTGCGTCCATACCGAAAGTGCAACGCACGGAAAAAGAACTCGAGTGAGACTCGGTACCGCTCCACCAATTCTGGCGGCGCCGTGTCGAAATTCAACAGGTCTTGATCGACCGCACCGTGGTTGGGAAACGCGACTCGCCAATAGGGTGTTGGTCCACCCAATGCGCACACCGCGAACTCGTCTTCCTGCGGCGCATCGGCCGCCAACGTCATATCGTCCATCGGCCGCTTTTTGGGCAACAGCGCCGCCACCACCGGTGCAAAAAAAGTGCGTGTCACCAAAAAATGGCTGGGCACAAAACAGTCGAAGTTGGTCGGGTACGAGAACTGCTTATCACGGGCCAACAATTCGTGCAACAACGTCGTTCCCGTGCGCCAATGGCCAACGACAAAAATCGGAGGTTCGATAGGCGTCGCCAAGATTTTTCGACGCAACGTCAAATCCTGAATGGCGCCCCAAAACGAGTTGAAACACGCGCAGCCGCCCACGAGCGTCATCATCGGCCAACGCGTCGGATGCACTGCAAATCTGTGGCGCCATAACAGACGCCAATAGTCCGAAACCCGCAGTCCGTTCCAAAAGCGTGGAGCGTACCAGGGATATCGGTTCAACTTGAATTCTGGTTCCAATTCACTCAACAGACCGTTGAAAAAAGACCCCCTAAAATTGTGGGCAACGCATTGGTAACCCGTGAACGCTTACCGAATCCCTTTTTCACCGCGCTGTCAACGCATCGATGTTGAAAGCGTTCCGCGTTACACGATGACGGCTTGATTATAGTCGTACAGCGATCCTGAGCGACGACGCCGCTTGCCAGAAGTCCAGCCTTTGCGCCTCAAGCCGACGCCCCGTGAGGGTGTCTATCTTCGAGCTTAAAGAGTCGGAAGATTTCGTCTCGCGTCAGTCCGGAACATGAATGGTTTGTCTGGCCTAGAATATCGTTGAACAATTCTCGCTTTTCCTCCAAGATCTGATTGATTCGCTCCTCGATCGTATTGACCGACATCATTCTCGTGACCGTCACGCTGCCCGATACGCCGATGCGGTGGGCGCGATTGATGGCCTGGTCCTCGACCGCCGGATTCCACCAGCGGTCGAATAAAAAGACATACCGGCAAAACTGCAGGTTGAGCCCAACGCTCCCGGCGCCATAGCTCATCAACAACACGCGCCGTTTCGAATTCTCCGCGAACTCGGTTAAGACCGCGTCGCGCCGACGGGCGGGGATGCCACCGTGATAATACAGGGGCAAATGGTCGGGGATCGCAACGCCAATCTGTTTCAAGGTGCCGACCCACTGGCTGAAGACGATCGCCTTTTGACCGCTGGTGGCGACCTCCTCCAAGTCGGCGGCGAGCCGTTCCATCTTGCTGCTGCTGCCGGTCGCGGGATCGAAGTTACAAATCTGCTTGAGCCGTAGCACCAGTTCAAACACGTGCTGGATCGTCATCGACTGGCCTAACCGGTTGAGCCGCAGGATGCCGTCATCTTCGGCGCGAGCGTAGGTTTCGGCTTGCTCCGACGTCAATTCGACCTGCGCGTCGCGGATCAGTTTGGGTGGCATCTGCGACATCACCTGCTCCTTGGTCCGCCGCAGAATAAAATCGCGCACATGGCCGGAGATCTGTCGCGGTGACATGTCTGACGATAACAGGCCTTTGGAGACGAATTCAAAAATCCCTACGATGTCGCTGGTGCTGTTTTCCACCGGCGTCCCGGTCAACGCCCAACTGCGAGTGCGGGCGATGGAACAGACGACTTGGGCAGTCGCGCTGCGGAGGTTTTTGATTCGTTGGGCCTCGTCCAGTAGCACCAGGTCGTAATGCTGATCCGACTCGACAATCGTATCCTGATCGCGTGTGATCAATTCGTAGTTGGCGATTTTGACTGGAAGTTCCGCGGCTTGCCATTGCCAGGCGCACGTGGCCGGAGTTCCTTCGATGACGCATATCGGAAGTTCCGGAGCCCACATGCTAAACTCGCGCACCCAGTTGGTGACCAGCGGCTTGGGGCAGATCAACAGCACTTGGCGGAGTTCGCGGGCGTGCAGCAGCATGCGGATCGACGTGATCGCCTGCATCGTCTTTCCCAACCCCATTTCGTCAGCCAAGATCGCTGAATGGCGCGGATACAAAAATCCGATGCCAGACAACTGGTACGGAAATGGTGAGTGCGGGAAGTCGATCGTGCCAGTTGAGATCAGCGACTCTAGCGGCGGCTGCAAAAGATAAAACAGACGCTCGTCGAGCTTGACGAGATCCGAGGGCGGAGCGAAGCGGGATCTCGTAGTCGCCGGACGCTCGATGTTCACACCGTTCATGACGTCGGCGGTGGCGGGCCGCTTTCGATCGGCACCAGTCGCTAAAGCGCGACAGGGCGCGAGTGCCGGAACGCGGAACTGAAAGCTCCTGACGCGCAGCTTCGGCGCCGGGAACTTCATCGTCGCGATGTCAACCGTCGACCAATCTTCGCCGTTCCATGAACGAAGCAGCGCCGGGCCGACTTTCATGTCAACTGAATAAAGCAAGGCTTGTGCCATCCCGATGATCGAGTCTCGGTTTTTTGCTATTAAACTTTGCGCGGTCAATGGGCCAGGGCGACCAACGGAAGCCCGGGATCCGTGGAATGACGGCTTGAAGTGTGAGTTCATTTTCCCCGCGAACATCAATAAACGCTATGCGGCGCCGTGTGTGATCGTTTGAGATTCGGCCATCGAATGCGCTTCGGCCAATGCGTTACGAATCCTCTCAAAGGGCTCGCTGAGTGACAGGCGGCAGGCCAGCGGCTGCAACACCTGTTTGAGCTGTGCGGGTTGTCTGATTTCATCGGAACACCATCGGACGTTTTGACCGGAGATCTCCATCGGAGTCCAGTGAATGGATTCGTGATCGAATTCGCCGCCGCTTTCCGATTGTCGAGTGGCGGTTGTTTCGTCGACCAGAACGAGAGCCAACCCCAACAGTTCACTCAGCGGCCAGGACGCCGGGTCGTTGACCAGCAGCATGTCGAGTCGTTGCTTGCACGTCTTCACTATCACGGTGCCGATGGCTTCATTGAGCAAGTACGAACGGAGCGACGCCCCGTAAAGAATCTGCTGGCTGCGAGTGGGTCGGATGGGGGAACTGCAATGGAATTCGAGTGGCCGCCCCAATTCGTTGATCACCAACAGGCCCCCGCAGTAGCCAATGTTGGAGGGTTCGTCGACGATCAGGTAGCCGATCGCCGTGTCCGCACCCTGGCCAGTCTTCATCAATGAATATAGTGCGTTGGCCGACAAGAGAACTGCCCTCACTCCGCGAATCACTTACAGGATCGGAATCACCGGGAGTTGACTTTAGGTAAGAGAAGTTAGGCGGAGATCGATTGGCGCAAACGGGCGACCCATGCATTGTGGATCCCATTGGGGAAAATAACGTGCTTGCGCTGGTTGTATCGGTTGCCGAAAGTCGAGGGACAATCGTCGCTAGATGGATCACCGCCGGGCGGGACGGGATACAACATGGAGCACATCGATTGTCAAGTCGAAAACGGCGACGACCTCGATAGTTTCCAGCGTTACTCGACAAGCGTTTGCCATCGGCGTATACTAAAAATTCACATCGCATCGTTCGTCCCAAGTGGATCTTCCATGAGCCAAGATAATCGAGAACTCACCTCTGTTTTCCGAATCGACGTCGGCGCGAGCACGTCGGCGCGAACGGTTTCCAACGGCGCCCATGAGGCAGGTGAAGTAACGGTGCTGTTGCGGCAGGTCGTTGCCAATCAAAACAAGACGAACGAATTGCTGGGCGGGCTGATCGAACAAATGGGCGCGGCGCAAAAACAGCGTGCCAGTGAATTGGGCCAATGGCGCGAGGCCAATCCGCTGTTGGCGCGTCGCTGCCGCGCCGCAGCCGAAGCGATCAGTCAGGTGCAGACGGAATTCCTGCAATGCATGACGGCGGAAATCAACGACAGCTACGAATCGATGATGGACGGAGATTTTGTGCTGAACGAATTCATCGACCGCTACGGGCCGCGCCTGGCGCATCTCAACGGCGTCTTGCAATTGCTCTCCCAACTCAGCAGCGTGGGCAATCAAACCAGCCAGACCTGATGTTGCGATCCAATGCGTTGCCAACTGATTCAGGTGCAAACGCAAGATCGAGTGAGCCTGAACGGGGCCTTTTTCCGTTCGTCAGCGGACCGCCAGTCCAAGATTGATGCCGCCATCGTGGTTCACGGTTTGGCCGGGAATTTCTATACATCCCGATTGCAAACAATGCTGCGGCGGGGGCTGCTGCAAATCGGCATCGATGTGCTTCAAGCCAACACGCGCGGACACGATTTCGTCAATCTGACCCAGGTGGCCGATCGATCGTGTCATTGGGGCGCGGCGTTCGAAATCGTGGACCAGTGCCGGGACGACATCCAAGCCTGGGTTCGCTTTCTGGCCGCACGCCAGTATCAGCGCGTTGCGCTCGTCGGACACAGCTTGGGAGCGATCAAGTCGATCTACGCTCAAGCCTACCAACCGCAAGAGCGGGTCGTAGCGATCGCGGCGGTGTCCGCCTCGAGGCTGAACTACGAAGCGTTTCTGCAATCGGCAAGGGGAGAACAATTCCGACACTGGATCGGCCTCGCTCAGGAACGGATCGCCGCCGAGCAAGCCGACCAGCTGATGCACGTCGATTTTCCCTTTGACACGCTTATCTCGGCGGGTGCCTACCTTGAAAAATACGGGCCCGAAAATCGCTATGATTGGACGCGCTATTTGAGCCGGATCTCGGTACCGGTGCTGATGATGTTTGGTGAAACGGAAACTCAAACGAACGAAGCGTTTCGCGGCGTGCTCGGCTTGATTGAATCGCTTGAATTGACGAACGTCGCAACGACTGTCGTCAACGGCGCCAATCACTTCTATAGCAGACGTCGAAAGCGGACGACCTCCGCAGTCTGCCAATGGCTGATCCAGTTGTAAATGCCGGCGGTCCATCGAGTCACACAGGATCGGTTGGCGCTCGGCGTTTTCGGTCGCAACGCGCGATCGGTCTGGCTGACTCAATTCGAGTAGCAACTCCGGTTCGACGAGTGTCTTGAAGCAAAGGGGCTCAAGCAAGCATGCGCCGTGGGTTCCGATTGTGCCGATTCCGTGGTCGGAGCCGCTGGGTGGGGAAACGACCTCGGCCTGTTTTTCTTCTCGCCGGGTTGATGTGACCTACGGTTGAACAGCCAATCCCGACTTTCGACCCACGCCGAGCCATCCCATGGACTATTTGACCCAACTCTTTCAGTTGAATCCGCCGTCAGTCCGCTCCCGTCACCCACTTTCACCGGCAGATCAAGCTCTCGCCCGCCAGTTCGGTGCTCAGCAATTTGACGGTTTTTGCCTGACCCGTGCTATTCGCCCGTCCTCGAAATCGCCAATCCGACCCATCCAGGGATTCCGCTACGACAAGTACGTCGATGAGGAATACAAGTCGGAAATTCCCGTCATCATGGCCGCCGCATCGAGCGAAGTGCTGTTTCCCCTGTTCGTCCAATTGATCCAGCAGCTTGGTGACGTGGTCGACGTTGTTTTGGAAACGAGCCACGATCATGAATCCTCAGGGCATTGTGACTTGTTCCGCGAACAAATCGATCTGCCGATTCTCACTAGTGCCTTGTGGGAGTTCGATGACTTGTTGTTAAACGATGGTTGTACCGGGATCGCGGTCTTGAACCCGGACACGCCGCAGGAAGTACAGTTTGACGAACATAAAATGTTGATCATCTACGGTCAGCCGCTGGAGCATTTCGAAAACGTGCTCGAGGAGTTCGGACTTGGTTGCCGTCCGACCATGAAGTTCATCACTGAAGGCGAACATATTCACGCATCGAACGAATCGTACATACGCCAATTCAACCAACTCAAGTCGTTGTTGGGGACTGAGGCTGAGCGATACTAGACAAGTGCCGTGTCAAGTTTTAATTTTGGGGTGCCACTGGCTGTGCCAGTGTACATGAGCGTCGTGTATTGCCGACCCGCACTGGCGAAGCCAGTGGCACACAACCCCAATTCTAAGACCTGACAAAGCACTAGCCTCGATGATAGCCGCAGCATGGAAGCGACTCTGCTTGCACCGCCAATGGGTCGGGAAGGTCGGACGACGACGCCCATGAACGAGCACCCCCGTCGAGCCACCGCGAAGGCTTCGACGCGAAACCCTGACCCAGGGACCAGCGAGCGAAAAAGTTCGCTACAATCGTAACTGTTCACGAGCCGGGTGTCTGGCTCATTTTCGGCCCAATGATTGGTACTAGAATATCGCATGAGCCGCCGAAAATGTGCCTGACCCCCTAAAAACGTGGGTGACGCATTGACAACCCGTGAACGCTTACGATTGTGTTGGAGCAGGCAATTGTTAAGATTGTATGAACGTCCGAACTCGGGACGTTGGAATTCGGAAACTGCGGCTTAGGACGCCGTAAATAACCAATCTCACACGCGATGCCGGCAACCAAATGGAAAGTAGGTGACTGGGTCATCTATCGGAAACAGAAATCGGGCTTGTCTCCCGGGCGCCGAGCCCAATCCGTCACGCCGACCGACAAAGGCGATTCGTACCATTACATCGTCGACAAGTACTGGACGGTGGAAAGAGTTCTCGACGACGGGCGGCTGAGTCTGTTGACTCGACGCGGCAAGGTCCACGAGGTCAGCCCGGACGACGATCGGCTACGCTGCCCGCGCTGGTGGGAACGCTTGATCTTCGGTCGACGCTTTCCAAGCATCAGCGGCCAGGCGCCGGGAGTGAACAGCCAGAACGGCCCTCCGGAAGGGTGAAGCATGTTTATTTTGATAAGCTTGATTAATTGATTAAGTTGATTAAGTGCCATCCATCTTTTGAAGAACATGTTTGCTAAGTGCCATCCATCTTTTGATTAGTCGATTCGAGCGCGTTCTGAGCGGCTACGTGCGACTTGAAGCAGATGTCTCAGGGGCCAAGATTGGATGGAAGACAGGCACTCGGATTGCGATTCGCCATGGTTTGCTGCAACGCAGGGTGCTCAGCAGCGTCGCTTAGCCACAGCGACGCTATAAAAATAGAAGCCTGCTTTCGGTGGACAGATCGCGATACAACCAAGCTCAAATGCTTGTGATCGCTCGTCCCGTAATGGATGGTGTTGAACGTTGTCAAGCGAAGCAGACGGCTGCGGCGCGTTGGCCCCGGGTCCAGTGGCGGCCTCGGCGGGCGGCGTCGGCTTGCAGGCTGGCCGGGCTGCCGGCGCTGCGGCCGAAGTATCGCTTGAAGTTCCACACCAAGTCGCACCACATACTGCCCTCGATCCCCAATCGACTCAGGATCGACTGTAGTCCGCTGGGAATCTGCCCCCGTTTGTCCTTGCGGCCTTGGCGACCCGTCCAATCGAGCAACCGCAGATAGTCCCGCAGGCTCATCGACAGGAAGCCCTTGTCGCTGGCGCGAACCCCACTGCGACTGGCTTGCGGACCCGGGCTGGAACGCTCTTTCAGCTTCAGCGGCGAAAGCCAACCGTCACGTGGAATGCGACGCCGTCCGGTTCGCTTGACTGCGGCTGCGACGGTGGAACGACGCTCGACCGGTGTGTTCTTGATCAACTCGGCTGCTTCGTCCGTGGAGATCGGAACAAGCTGGCTGGCTGCCGAGTCGACTTGGTCGCCTTTGAGGGCCCCAATCCGATCGAAGGCCGAGGTGTGACGACTCTGTTCAGCAGTGGCGGCCATCGCTGCCCGGATCGGGTTGAGGTCGACGTACATCGCACAGGCCAACAAGCCCGATTCGTCGGTGATTCGCTGAGCTTTGAAGCGTCCTTCCCAGAAGCGGCCGGTGCATTCGTCTTGTTTGTTTGCCAAGCGTGCGATCGGCTCGCTGACGCTCCGCATGAACCAGGAGATGTCCGATAGCCGCAATCGGACCGTCGCCAGCCGTTTCTTGTTGCGCACCAGCGTCTGGATATCGTTCTGGGTGGGTTGGCCGAGGTGTTCATCGAGCCGGCGTCCGGGAAAGACTTTCAGCCAGCGTTCGGCGACATCGCGATCCGACCAGGTTTTGACCACGTCCGGGCGGTTTCTCAAGATCAAGTGCATATGGTTGGAGAGAATGGCGTAGGTCAGCACATCGACCCCGAAAACCGCAGCCAGGATCTCCAGTCTTCGGCGGATCCACTCGCGACGGGCGTCGAAGTCTTTACCGGTTAAGGGGTCTTTTCCGGCCAGAAACGCCCGTCTGACGCATCGCTGGACCGTATGCACAATGCAGACTTCGGTCGGTAAAAACTGCTCGCTACGTGATGGCCGTGGCATCGCAGACCCCCTTTCGATAAACAGACTCTCGGGCTGGAAAAGCCTGAGTTTACCGCAAATTCTGTGTACGTCAATATATGGATGGCACAATTCATGGCAGCACCATTCTGTGTACGTCAATATATGGATGGCACAATTCATGAATTCATGGCAGCACCATTCATGATTCATGGCACCATTCATGATTCATGATTGCGGTTAATCTGGCAACAATCCTCCGGTTCAGTAGAATGAGACGCCAACATTGCGAGAACCAGGAAATGACCACCGCCGTGGACAAATCAAAAGGCAGAGTGCGATCGATGTTTGCGCAGATCGCCCCACGCTACGATCGGATGAACCATGTGCTGTCCATGAACATCGATCGTTGTTGGCGGCGCGATGCGGTCGCTGCCCTTCGGCCGCAGGCGGGTGACCGAATTCTGGACGTTTGCACCGGGACGGGAGACTTGGCGATCGAGTTCTGGCGTCGGACTCGCGGACAAGCGACCGTTGTGGCGGCAGATTTTTGTCGAGAAATGTTGGATGTCGGCCGCCAAAAACAGCAGCGGATGGACATTCCGCCGTCGTTGCTGCAGTTTGTCGAAGCCGATGCTTTAAACCTCCCGCTTAAGAGCGACTCGTTTGACATCGTTGCCGTTGCATTTGGGCTTCGAAACGTCGCAGATACCCGAGGTGGGCTGACCGAAATGATTCGTGTTTGTCGGCCGGGGGGAAAAGTGGCGGTGCTCGAGTTTTCAACGCCACGCCGACAACCAGTTAAATCGCTGTATCGCTGGTACTTCAAACACGTCTTGCCGCGGATCGGACAGCGGCTGAATCGAAATCGTGCCGACGCCTACGAGTACCTTCCTAGTAGCGTCGAACAATTTCCCGCTTATGAAGACTTTATCGAGCTAATGTACCAAGCCGGATTGAGCGCTGCCGAGTTCGAGCCGTTGACCATGGGAATTGCGACGTTGTACTGGGGGCGAAAATGAATTTTCCCTTGGTTATCGCCATTAGCGGTGCCAGCGGCGCCAGATTTGCGCGACGGCTGCTCCAGGTTTTGCTGGAGGCTGACCGAGACGTACAGCTTTCGATCAGCCCGGCCGGGGCTGACGTGATCAAGCAGGAGTTGGGAATTGTGCTGGACTTGAACCAGTTCGATCCTCAATCGCTTCTTCCGGGAGTCGTTGCCGACCGATTGTCGTACTTTCACTATGCTGATTTGTACGCGCCGATAGCCAGTGGATCGCATCGCACGGCCGGGATGGTAGTGTGCCCCTGTTCGGGGGGATCGTTGAGCGCCATCGCTCGCGGCGCCGACCAAAACTTGATTCAACGAGCCGCGAGCGTGCATCTCAAGGAGCATCGGCCGCTGATTCTCGTGCCGAGAGAAACGCCACTATCGCTGCCGATGATCGAAAACATGCGTGCCGCAACGCTGGCCGGCGCCACCATCTTGCCTGTGATGCCCGGCTGGTACCATAATCCGCAGACACTGGATGATCTGGTTGATTTTGTCGTGGCCCGGATCCTCGATCAGCTTCACGTCGAGCACTCGATCGGCAGGCGTTGGAGGGGCGACTCGCCATAACTTATGTCGCCGCAAGTCCGGCAATTGCTGGAAATGATTCGCTTTAGCCATACGGTGTTTGCGCTGCCATTCGCGCTGTTGGCGGCGGTGATGGCTTGGAGCGCTCGCTCGGCCGACGGCTCCGTTGCGGCATTTCGATGGCAAGATCTGTGTGGCATCTTGGTTTGCATGGTGGCGGCGAGAAGTGCTGCGATGACGTTCAATCGCATTGCCGACCGGAAGATCGACGCCCAAAACATGCGAACCGCCCAACGTCATCTGCCGGCCGGGAAGATCACCTTGTCCACTGCTGTGATCTTTACCGTAATTTGTTGTGGGGTGTTTGAGTTAGGGACGTTGCTGTTTTTTCCGAATCGGCTACCGCTCTATTTGTCGCTTCCAGTGCTGTGCGTTTTGTTGTGTTACAGCTACTCGAAACGCTGGACGTGGCTGGCGCATTTTTGGCTTGGATTTTCGCTGATGCTCGCTCCGGTGGCGGCTTGGGTTGCCATTCGCGGACAGGAAGTCATGGCCGCACCCCGCGACCTCGTCCCTGTTGTGCTGCTGGGTATGGCGGTGTTGTTTTGGGTCGCCGGTTTCGACATCATCTACGCCTGCCAGGATTTTGAGTTTGATCGGCAGCATCGATTGCGCAGCGTACCGGCTCGGCTGGGGGTTGGTCCGGCGTTGAAGCTGGCCGCAGTCTGTCATTTTGTGGCGGTGATTTTTTTGGCGGCGCTTCCTCGGTCCAGCCGGCTGGGTGGGCCGGAGTTGGGTTGGGGCTGGCTTTATGGGATCGGCCTAGCGGCGATTGCATCGCTGTTGGCTTACGAACACTGGTTGGTGCGACCCGACGACTTGAGCCGCGTCAATCGGGCATTTTTTGAAGTAAATGCGATCATTAGCCTCGGTTTGTTTGTTATCGGATCGGTGGATCTGCTGTTAATCTGATACAATGCTACCCCTTCGCACGTCCAATACTTCGTCAGCATAGCGAAACGAACTCTGATGCTATACTCGGTTGATCCCCGGTTGCAAGGAATCCGCGATAAAGTCGAAGCGGCCCAGCGGCTAAGTCAGGACGACGGGTTGTTGATGTACGATCCATCGATCCCGCTGAACGACGTGGGTCAGTTAGCGAATTTGGTCCGCGAACGAATCAACGGAAACGTCGGTTACTACAACATCAACACGCATTTGAATCCGACCAACGTTTGCATTTACCGCTGTAATTTCTGTGCATTTCGAGCCGACCTGAAAAGCCCCAAGGGTTACGTCATGTCCGACGAGCAGATTCTGGCTCGCGGCGGCGAGGCGGTCGAAAACGGCTGCACCGAGATGCACATCGTCGGGGGGCTGCATCACCAAAAGAGCTTTGAATGGTATTTGAACATCATTCGCATTCTGCGCGACGCATTTCCGCGGTTGCATTTGAAGGCTTGGACGGCGGTTGAGATCAACTGGTTTGAATGTCTCACGAAGACCTCGGTGGGCGACGTTCTTCAGCAACTGGTCGAGGCAGGTTTGGGAAGTCTGCCGGGAGGGGGCGCGGAGATTTTTCATCCCGAAATCCGCGACCAGATCTGCGAACACAAAGCGGATGCCGACAAGTGGCTCGACATCCACCGCACGGTCCACCAGTTGGGGCTGAAATCCAATTGCACGATGCTCTACGGCCATCTGGAACGCGCCGAACACCGGATCGATCATTTGATCCGGCTGCGGGAACTGCAGGACGAGACGGGCGGATTTCAGACTTTCATTCCGTTGGCGTTTCACCCGGACAATACCGGGTTGGCTCATATTCCCAAGTCGACGGCGGTCATGGACCTGCGGACGATGGCGATCAGCCGCTTGATGCTGGACAACATTCCGCACGTCAAAGCGTATTGGATCATGCTTGGTATCGGGACGGCGCAAACCGCCCTGGCATACGGCGCTGACGATTTGGACGGAACGGTTCGGCACGAGTTGATCTACCACGACGCGGGCGCGAAGACGCCGGAGTTCTTGACCGTTGAACGGATTGAAGCGCTGATCCGCGAAGCCGGCCGCGACCCGATCGAGCGCGACACGCTTTATCGCCGCGTATTGCGAGATGCTGGCGATCTAAACCACTGGACCGTTGGCGAACCGGTTAACGCTGAAACCGTTTGCCTGGAATCCACTCGTTAGATAGATTGAATCGAGTCGTCTATCGGAAGCATCGGCGACCAATACGTCGTGGTTTGGGTCAATGAACAGCACTTCGGTCAGCCTTCTTGAACGATTGGCGCAACCGAATCAATCGGAGGCCTGGAGTCGTTTCGTATATTTGTACACGCCCCTCCTTTATTACTGGTCGCGTCGTGTTGGCTTGCAGCCGGAAGAAAGCGCTGACCTGGTACAAGACGTCCTGGCACTGCTTGTGCAAAAGCTGCCTGAGTTTCGATACGACCCGCAGCAAAGTTTTCGTGGCTGGTTGCGGACAGTCACGTTGAACAAATGGCGCGAAAACAGAAGACGGCGAGGCATTCCCGTCAACGACGATGGTCAGGGCGCCTTAGAGGACGTGGTTAGTGCGGAGAATGAGGATGCATTCTGGCAGATCGAATACCGCCAGCACTTGGTGTCGCGAGCCATGAAGCTAATGCAGTCCGAGTTCCAAACGAATACCTGGAGGGCATGTTTGGAGTGCATCGTGTCCGGGCGGTCGGCCGCCGAGGTCGCAGAGAGCTTGGGAATGACCGTGGAGGCCGTCTACGCCGCGAAATCGAGGGTACTGCATCGGTTGCGCGAGGAGCTGGCTGGTTTATATGATTGATTTGCGATTGAGCAATGCTCCCAGCCGATCGAAGTATTTGCGCAAAATGGTCCGAATTCCTGTCAGGTTGGCTGCGGCATGCGCATAGTCTGATACGAACTGGGAATCGAATTCAAGGGTGCGGACCGTGACGATGCAAGCGACTTGCCCCGACATCGTAGAGCTGACAAGGCTGTTCTTGGGGCAACTCGAGGTCGATGAAATCGCCGGCTTGCAAATCCATTTGGCCAACTGCTCGCAGTGTTTGGCAACGATTAACGGTTTGCGAAACGACGACCCCTTGATCTGGGCGATACAAAGTCAGTCCGGCATCGTTGGCGCAGAAGACGAGGTGGTCGAGCGATTGATCGAACGACTGTGTGATCCCAGTGGACCGACGCAGTGCAGTCATTCCGCTTGGACACCGAGCGGCACTTTGGTCGAGTTGCGTGGTCTCTTGCCGACCGATGATGGATGCTCGCCGGAAGACTATTCATTTCTTTCGCCTTCGCCGCGTGCCGGCGAGCTGGGCAGGTTGGGACCGTACGGAATAAATCGCGAACTGGGACGTGGAGGCATGGGGATCGTATTCGAGGCCGAAGATCCTCATCTCGAGCGACAAAGTGGCCCTCAAAGTCATGAAACCCAGCTTAGCGACTTGCCGTGACGCGCGGCAACGGTTTTTGCTGGAAGCGCGGACTATGGCGGCCGTTCAACACGATCACATCGTGACCATTCACCAAGTGGGTGAAGATCGCGGCGTCCCCTTCCTGGCAATGCAGTTGCTCAAAGGCGAATCGCTCGAAACCCGATTGGCACGCGACACGCGATTACCAATCAAGGACGTATTGCGCATTGGGTGCGAAATCGCTGACGGCTTGTCGGTGGCGCACGCTCGCGGGTTAATTCACCGCGATATCAAACCGGCCAATATTTGGTTGGAAGCCATCGGAGAGCCGCTCCCAGGCGATTCGAACAGTGATGAATTGATGAGTGACGACGTCGAATCCGAATCATGGTGTTATCGCGTGAAGATTCTCGACTTTGGACTTGTGCGCACAGCAGTCGATTCGACTCAACTTACGCACACCGGAATGTTGACAGGTACTCCGGCGTACATGGCGCCGGAGCAAGCTTCCGAGGATCCCATCGATCAACGATGCGACCTGTTCAGCTTGGGCTGCGTCCTGTACCGCATGGTCACGGGAGAACTGCCATTTCGAGGGACAAAGACGCTGACGATTCTGTGGGCGCTGGCCGTGAAGCGACCCACCTCACCCAAGCAAATAGTGCCCGAAATCCCCGCGGCATTTTCAGATTTGATGATGCAACTCTTGGCCAAGTCTCCAGCGGATCGCCCACAAACGGCTCGGGAAGTCGTGCGCCGGTTGCGGTCCATCGAGCGTGAGACTAGCGTGGCGAAACCGAATTCCATTCGACCGAAACGAAAACGCTTGATTTATGCTGTGGCCTTAACACTGTTTGCGTTCGGCGCGTTTTGGTTCGGTCCGGACATTTATCGGTTGTCGACAAATCAAGGTCTGCTCACGATTGAGTCGGATGATCCCGACGTAACTGTGATCGTCAAGCAAGACGAGCAGACGGCAACGATCATCGACGCAAAAAGCGGGCGGACGATCATGCTGCGAGCCGGAACCTATCGCTTGCAACTCGCCGACGGCAACGAAGGACTTGCGCTATCGACCGATCGTTTCACATTGGAACGCGGCGGAAAAACCATTGTGAAAGTCCGTTTGGGTCCCGCGGTGATCAGTCAGGTACGACGATTTGAGCAGTTGCCGGAACTTCCGTATTCGGCCGCCTTTTGCTTGGGTGGACGTTGCGTTATTTCTTGCGGCGGCGGCAACTTCGAAAACGGACAGTGGCTGCCAGGAAACGATTTCGCGCTGCGAATATGGGATGTCAACAGTGGCAAGCTACTGCGCCGGTTGGTGGATCACCGTGGCGTTGTCAATTGCCTGGCCGTTTCACCGGATGGGCGCCGAGCGCTGTCTGGAGGAGGAGTCGACGACCAGGACTTTGCGATTCGACTTTGGGATTTGGAATCCGGCACACTGCTGAAAACGCTCAAGGGCCATACCGCCAGGATACTGAGTCTGGTCTTTTCTGTCGACGGCCGATTTGCGTTTTCAGCGGGTAGTCGGCGGCTCGAAGATACGACTTGCCCCATCCGATATTGGGATTTGGATTCGGGAAAAGAGGTTCGACAGTTGACCGGTCACACAGACGAAGTTCGAAGCCTTTCCCTATCAGCCGACGGACGAATCCTGATGTCGGGCAGTCAAGACGGGACTGCCAGGATTTGGGATACCGTCTCGGGCAGCGAGATCCGCCGTTTGGCGATGGAGGGCCCGATGCACTTATCGGTTTGCTTGTCGCCGGATGGACGTCGGGCATTGACGGCTGGATTGGATCCGGACCTTCGACTTTGGGATGTTGAAAGTGGAATGTTGCTGCGAACGTTCCATGGGCACACGTCGACCTGGACGGGCGGCGTCGCCTTTACCAGCGATGGACGGCGGGCACTTTCCGGCGGAGGAGACGACAACACGATTCGGCTATGGAACATGGAAACCGGCCAGGAGATCGCTCGATTCGATCAAGAGGTCGAAGCGCCGTATATCAACAACAAACCGTTTTCTCCCGACGGCGAGTTCGCATTGTGTGTGGGGAGAGACAAGTTCGTTCGTTTGCTTAAACTACCCCCCTTTAGTCAAGACGCATCCGCGATCTTGAAGTAACCCCTACCAATTCGGCGGAAGTGATTTTGAATCATTCCTTGTCGAGCGCTCAACGTACGTACTTACACAGGAGATATGAAATGTCAGTGAACATAGATGTCGTCGATTCGTCACGTCGGGACAATGGCTTTCTGGTCGACGAACGTCGTCTGCATCCGCATGCGATTTCGTGCCATGATGTGGCTAGTCTCGTAAATGGCGTGCTGAGACGCGCTGGAACCGAATCGATTGCCCGCCTCCGCATTTTTGGACACGGGCACGACGGACTGCAAGCGGTCGGTGGTGGAACCCGGCCCAGTGCGGTTCAGTATATCGCCATCGACAACAGCGGCGAGCTTATGAATCGCACCACCTTGAGCTTGTTGTGTGGGCATTTTGCTGCGGGTGCAATCGTTCAGCTCTTCG
Organism: uncultured Planctomycetaceae bacterium; assembly: GCA_963803365.1. Classification (GTDB taxonomy): domain Bacteria; phylum Planctomycetota; class Planctomycetia; order Pirellulales; family Pirellulaceae; genus JANMEB01. The sequence goes on along the minus strand of CAWDMH010000008.1, from coordinate 116,467 downwards.
GCTGCCGCGTGGCGCGGGCGTACGGCGAACTTTTGCTCTGGGAGTTGGCTCGGTTATGGCAAGTCCGTGTTCAAGCAAGCAACGTCCGCCACGATGCCGACCCGCATGATCGCTTTGGTTCAGGGCATATCCGAGAGGCCAACGCCGATCCAACACTGTGGAATTCGTCGCCTTTTGCATCAAGTGGACAAGGACGCTAGCGCTTTGTCAACTCTAAGAATTTGGGTTGATTGTCAATGTGGCGATCCAACATTGTCGGCTTTCACTCCGTGACAGGACATGCTTTCGCGGAGCGAAAGCCGACATAGTTAACGCTCGACGCTCCCAACGGAATCTGGTCTCTGGACTGACTGGTTGTTGACCTGCGCTGATGTGTTGCGCGTTTCTAGTCTGGAGTCGGTCCGATCGTCCAAGACTGTCTGAACCGATTCGTATCCGATCATTCAATTTCATGTTGAAGAGCATTGATGAGCACTTATCACTATAGCGCGGACGAACGTTGCGCGGCCGGGTTGATCCCCGGTTACGTGAGCGTCGCCAACGGACTCGAATACTGCTTGATGGGCTTCGCCCCCAATCGAGACACGCCAAGACCGGAGCATGCAAGGTTTCTCGGCGACCTGGTGGCTCGTTACCAATTGGACAGCCGCAGCCCAAGTGCGCGAGTTGATTTTCTGGAAGGATACACCGACGGAGTGAGTTCGGAGCGGAGTGCGCAAGATGGACAACTGCGTCTAGATCGAGCCAACGCGGTTGCCCAAGAATTGATACATCGGGGCGCCCTGAGCCAGCACATCGCAAGTCCTCGCGGTGCCCGGGCAGATCATTACCTCTGCGGCAATGACTCGGCGGTTGAACGGACGATCAATCGAGCCGTGTTGTTGCGAATGTCTCCGATCAGCGGTCGAGTGCTCCCGCCGCTTCCACGTCCGATCCCCGTGCCGACGCCGGTTCCACGCTTGCCGGTTGAATTTCCCTACAAGATAAGGCTCAACATCAGTTCATCTCTTTTCATCGTCGACAATCTTTCGTTCGATATCATTGACCTGACGAGCCGCCAGGTGGCAATCTACTCCTACAGTGGCGTTAATTACAGTCGGGCAACTCCGGGGTCGGCAACTCTGCGAGGCCCCTGGAATCGCTTCACTCGGACGAGTCACGTCTCGGTGTCTCGATTCGATCGATTGACTGGTTTCGCAACTTTTGGAACGGTTGGTGCCGGAAATGTCTCGGCAAATATCCTGTGGCTTCCTTTTGCGCCCGGCGGACCATTGTCGATTAACCCCTTTGAGACCGGAACGACGCTAGGGGCCGGGCTCTCCGCGGGATTCGGGTTCTTCTCACTACAGTTTCCTGCCCTCGACGCCCTTCGAGCACCTTGGCCGCATGACGTCGATCGTCGGGAACTTGAAAATGCACGTTAATCGAAATTCGCTCGCAATACGATCAATATTGCGACAGGAGCGATCCCGTTGGCGAAGGAATTAAGGCCGCAACGATACGCTTGGCTGCGGTGCCGTCGCCGTACGGGTTTTGGACTTGCGACATGGCGGCACGTTGCCGCGGGTCGTCGAGCAGTTGCAGCAAGTGGCTGACGATGGAGTTTCGGCACGTGCCGACCAGGCGGGCGTTGCCGGCGGCGATCCCTTCGGGACGCTCGGTCGTTTGTCGCATCACCAATACTGGCTTGCCAAGTGAGGGCGCTCTTCTTGGACGCCGCCGGAATCGGAGAGCACGATCGTTGCGCGATCCATCAAGTGGACGAACGGCTGATACGCTAATGGCTGAGTCAGTTGAATCCGCGGGTGATTGCCCAGCAAACCAAACACAGTTTCGCGAACTCTTGGATTAAGATGCACGGGGTAGACGAAATGAACGTTGGAACGTGCGTCGGCGACTTCGCGAATTGCATGGCAGATATTGAGTAGTCCAACACCGAAACTCTCGCGTCGGTGACCGGTCACTAGAACGAGCGATTCGTCTGGCGCAGGCAGGAGCAAGTCATCGGGCATTGCCGGAGGCGTCGCGCGAACCCGATCCCGAGTCCACAATAACGCATCGATCACCGTGTTACCCGTGACGACAATGCGAGATAGCTTGATGCCCTCAGCCAACAATGCATCCCGCGAATGAGCCGTTGGTGCAAAATGCCAATCGGCAATTCGACTGATCAGACTGCGGTTGACTTCTTCCGGGAATGGCTGACGTTTGTTGCCGGTTCGCAAGCCGGCTTCGACGTGCCCGACGGCAATCTGATGATAGAAAGCCGCCAATGCTCCACAAAAGGCCGAGGTCGTATCGCCTTGCACCAGGACGACGTCCGGCTTGTGCTGTAGCATCGTTTCATCGAGCGCCGCGATCACCCGCGCGGTCAGGCCGCCGAGAGTTTGTTCCGGAGTCATGACCGCCAGATCGACATCGGCGGTCAGCTCAAACGCGTCCAACACTTGATTCACGAGTTCGCGATGCTGGCCGGTGAGGCAGACGGTGCATGCAAACTCAGTCGGCCGTGGCGCAACTCGTGCACGATCGGCGCCATCTTGATGGCTTCCGGGCGAGTGCCGATGACGACGAGAATTTGCTGCATCAAAGTTATGATTACAGGCGGGTGAGGCTTGGGCAATAACGAACTCAACTTGGCCAGCAGGTTGGCCCCAATGCACTCGCGAGGAACTCCAGGTTTGTCAGTTGTAAGGATTATGCCGACCACACGAACGAAGGCTTAGCAGCCCGTTGAAAAACGACTCATCTCAACAACCATGACCGAACGATTGAGGTAGGGAAGCCGCATTGGGTTGCGGCTTCCCCCCCACCGAACCGGACTGGCGGATCTCCCGCATCCGGCTCTCCAGTTGATTGTTACTGACGAGCAGATTGACTTTCACCAGCATGGGCTACTGCTAGACTAAATAACCCAAGTTGCGCGAAGTAGGCATTGGGATAGCGTTGATGTTCGTGCCCGCGTCCGGGGCCGTGACGGCCCGCACGCTTGCGAAGAGTGCTCCGCAGACGCATGCGTATCCAGCCGTCCAGGATGTCGAACGTCCTGGGCCAGCTGTGTTTGAAATACTCATACCAGCCGCGTAAGGTCCGATTCACGTCCGCGATGATCGCCTGCAAGCTGTGGCCGTTGGTCCGTTTGGTCTTGCCGCGAATCGTTTCCTTGAACTTCGCCAAACTCTTCTGCCGGGGATACCGGCGATGTTTGATGAAGCGGTAACCAAGGAATTCAAAGCCCTCTTCGTCCACGTGGACGATCTTGGTCTTGGTCGGGTGTAGCGTTAGGCCACGCTCGGTGGTCCACGTTCGCACCAACTCCAAGGCCGCTGCGGCTTCTTCGGCGGTTCGACTCTGAATCACCAGGTCATCCGCGTAGCGAGTCATCTCGTATCCGGCGGCGGCCATCAGGTGGTCCAACTCGTTCAGATACAGATTGCTGAGCAAGGGGCTGATGATCGCTCCTTGCGGTGCGCCCGCTGTCGGCGTCCAGCGCTCCAGTCCGTCCAACACTTCGGCTTGCAGAAACTTTTCCACCAAACCGATCACCGAGTTGTCCGCAACGTACTTGCGCAGTTCCTGGACGAGTCGATCCTGCGGGATGGTGTCGAAGTAAGATTTCAAATCGACGTCGACCGTGTACTTGTAGCCCGCTTTCACGAAACGGTCCACGCGGCGCAGCGCGTTTTTGCAACCCCGGTTGGGGCGAAAGCCGTAGCTGTGCTCGGCGAATTGCCGTTCCAGAATCGGTTCCAAGACATGACGAAGTGCGTTTTGCACGACGCGGTCCCGCACCGTCGGAATGCCCAACGGCCGAGTTTCCTTCGTGCCCGGCTTGGGAATGTGGACTCGCTTGATCGACTGCGGACGATAAGAACCATCGCGCAGTTGCTGTTCAAGTTTGTTCACGTTCCGCCATAAACCGGCAGTGAAGTCTTCGATCGTGATATTGTCCACGCCCGGTGCGCCCTTGTTCGCGGCCACCTCGCGGTAAGCCGAGTAGAGGTTGTCCGGTTTGTAAACTTTATCCATCAAGCTGTGCCATTTACCTCCTCGAACGCTGGATTGCTCCAGCGTAGCCAACATCGGATTGGTCCAAACACTTGGTTCCGTCCAGGCCCAATGGGTCAAGTCGTCTCCTGAGAATCTAGGTGCCGCCCGATTGCTCGGCGGCACTATTAAGTCAGGTTGTGTTTCCAAGGGTTCGTCCTTTCTCGATCAATCTCCCTGCGCCCCTTTGCTCCACGGACGTTACCCCGTTTCAAAGCTCTTACGGGCGCTCTGACCTCCAACGCGGTGTCGCCGAAAACGTGCCTGGCCCTGTGGGTGAGGCTGCTCCCGTGATCGCTCGACAAGTTGCCCCGCGATGGGGTTCCCTGCTTATTGCGTTTGACCTTCCAATCGTTCTGCCTCCAACCACCCCCCGTTGCCTCCGGATCGATCTGTCTTATTTCCGGAGCTGACCATCTGCGACCTTGGTAATCCGGTGTGCCGGCTTCGATGGCATCTTGGGCTTCGCCTTGAATGAGCAGGCTCACCACAACGATAGGCCGAATCGAGTTCGTTATCCTGCGGACCGATTGTTCACTTCCAGTTGCTCTCCACCTCCTCTTGCGAGAACGCAGTTACTTTCAGCTAATGGGCTCAGATCGGACCCATGAAGGGACTTCCACCCTTCCGATCAAACGCCCTCACAGGCGCACTCATTCCCGCGAAGGCGGGAATCCAGCGGGAATCAACCTTCGCGATGTTGGGTCCCCGCCTTCGCGGGGATGACGAGACCTATTTCAAGAGTCTGCTTGCGCTAAGTGGCCGGTGAGATAACAATCGTTGCCTTCGTCCAATACAGATTCTCACACAGCGGTCGTCGCGGGGTCATTTGCGGAAGGTCGCCCAGTACCTACTCGACAAATGACGGCCGTAAATGATCGTCCCACGTCGAATGATCCAGCTACCGCAGCGGTCATTACATTGAAGGCAAAACGGTTGGCAGGAGCATGAATGATTCGCCACCTCCTTCAATCGGACGCGGTTCTTTTGAACAAACAGACCAAGATTCGGCCGCGGATATTTCTATCGCCGCCGCACATGGGCGGAACTGAAGTCGAACATGTCTTGCAGGCTTTTGACTTGAATTACGTTGCGCCGGCCGGTCCGCAGCTCGAACAATTTGAAGCGGACTTTCGCCGCTTGACGGGGTTCGAACATTGCGTGGCGGTCACGAGCGGGACGGCGGCGATGCATCTGGCGCTGCGGCAATTGGATGTCGGCCGGGGCGACCTCGTCGTCGCTTCGACGCTGACCTTTATCGGCGGCGTCAGCCCCATTGTGTTTCAAAACGCCGAACCGGTCTTCATCGACAGTGACTGCGTGAGTTGGAACATGGATCCCCAGTTGCTGGTGGATGAACTGGACCAACTTGAGAGAATCGGTCAGCGGCCCAAGGCGGTCATACCCACCGACCTCTATGGCCAAAGCTGTGACCTGGAAACGATCCTGGACATCTGCCAGCCGCGGGGCATTCCGGTGATCTGTGACTGCGCGGAGTCGCTAGGAGCAACACATCGCGGCCGGGCGACCGGAAAAGGAGCGCGGGCCGCCATCACCTCGTTCAACGGAAACAAGATCGTCACGACATCGGGCGGCGGGATGCTGGCCTCCGACGATCCGCGGATCATCGAACAGGCGCGCTACCTGGCAACTCAAGCACGACTGGACTATTCCCACTATGAACACGAAACGGTTGGCTACAACTATCGCATGAGCAATATTCTGGCGGCGATCGGAATTGGACAGCTCGATGTCGTCCAAGACCGAGTTTCGCGGAAGCGGCGGATTAACTCTTGGTACCGAGAATTATTGTGCGATATCGACGGGATAACTTTTATGCCGTTGCGCTGTTTGGCGAGCCGAACTACTGGCTGACGGTGATCCAAGTCGATGCGAGAAGTTCGCTGCGACCAACCTCGAAATAATGGCAGCGTTGGAGGATGAAAACATCGAGTCGCGACCGGTATGGAAGCCGATGCACTGCCAACGGGCCTTTGCCGGTTGTCGGGTTCGCGGCGGCGCGGTGGCCGAGTCGATTTTCGAACGCGGCCTTTGTTTGCCATCGGGCACTGCGCTTGAACAAAATCAAGTCGCCGAGATTTGTGACGTCATCCGACGGCGCGGCGCACACAAAACGTAGGAACTTGAGGCCTCACAGACTGTTGAAGTGTTTGGACGTGCGATTATTGAATCCCCGCGGCACAAGTCGCCCGGTACTTCGCCGTGTAGATGCTAACGCAACCGGACGGCTCGCGCCGTTCCGCTACTTTTTCAACGGGCTGCTAGATCAACCGCAAGCTTGAACAGAAGGGAACGAAGGGAACAGAGTTGAGAATTCCCAAGGCCATGTTGCGAAATCCCGATTCAACGCCGCTGCGGATACTGGCAATTCACCGGTACTTTTGGCCGGATACGCCTCCGTACGCCACGATCCTTCGATCGATCGCTGAGCGTTGGAGTGCCGATGGTCATACGGTCACTGTACTGTCGTCGCAGCCCTCGTACAAAGTCGAGCTTGACAACACGCGGCGGCCGTCACGGGAAATGCTGAACGAAATCGACGTTCGACGATGTTGGCTGCTCCACCATCGAAGGCGGAGTCGAATTCTGCAGGCGATCAATGGCTTGCTGTTCGTCGGGCAAGTCTTCGGACACATCGTACTGCGACCGCGACGATATCACGTCATCATGTGTTCGACCAATCCACCGGTTGTGCTTGGGTGGGTAGCGAGTCTGGCCGCGAAGCTCGTCGGCGCTCGATTTATCTATCACTCTATGGATATTTGGCCGGAAGTTGCGGTCGTGACTGGGATGTTAAGGCGCGGACCCATCTATCGATTTCTCCGATGGCTCGACACAATGTCCTGTCGTCGTGCGGCGGCCGTTGTGTGTCTTTCGCGGGACATGCAACAGACGTATTTGACGCGCGATGGGCGGCTCAAAAACAAAGTCCGAGTGGTTGAGCATTTCGATTTGCCAGCCTATTGCGAGCCGGCGGAGGCCGCCCCATCTCTCCAAAAACAGCCGGGCAAATTTCGGGTCTTGTTTGCTGGAAATCTGGGTCGGTATCAATCTCTCGATACGCTGTTGTACGCCGCGCAGCGACTTCGGGACCATCCTGAAATCGAGTTCACTTTTTTGGGCGAAGGCGCGGCGAAAGCAACGTTGGTTCAGCGAGCTGCCGAACAAAGACTCCAGAACGTCACGTTTCTCCCGCATCAATCGGTCGCCGCGGCTCAATCCCTCATTGCGGGTGCGGACTTATGTGTGGTAAGTCTGGCGCCAGGAATGATTCGCGTGGCGTTCCCTTGCAAAACGTTTAGCTATCTCGCCGCCGGCCGACCGCTGTTGGTCATCACCGACTCCGATAGCCAGTTGTGGGAATTCGTCCAACAACACCAAGTGGGCTTCTGTTTTGAGCCGCAACAAGCGGAAGCACTGGCGAAGCGGATTGCTTCGATCGCAGATTGTCCTGATGAATTGGCCGCCACTTCCGCGCGATCCCGCGCGATACGCCAATCGCAAATGACTCGAGAGAAAGTGTTGGATCGCTGGTCGGAAATGTTGTGCGAGCCGAGTCTCCACCGTCGGCGTGGAGCGGTGAGGTCATGAACCGATCGAGCTCCTTGTCGCCCGTAAACGTGCCTCCGCCAATCATCATCATTGGAGCCGGACGATCCGGAACGAATATTCTGCGGGATGTGTTGGTCCAGTTGCCTGGGCTTCAGACCTGGCCGTGCGACGAGATCAACTATATCTGGCGGCACGGCCACCGAAGCTTTCCGACCGACGAGTTCACCCGCCACATGGCCACGCCGTATATCGCCGCGTACATTCGACGTCAATTCGATTGGGTGCGGCAGCAGGGTTGGGGACCCACGGTTGTTGAGAAGACGTGCGCCAACTCGCTGCGGTGCGGTTTTGTCCATGAGATCCTTCCGGAGGCCAGGTTCGTGCATTTGATCCGAGATGGCCGCGACGTGGCAGTGTCTGCAGCCGCTCGTTGGACGGCCCGTCTAAATATTGCGTACTTAGCGCGGAAGGCATGTTTCGTTCCGAAAGGCGATCTGCTGTACTACACCGGTCGTTATCTGAGCAATCGAGTTTCTCGGTTTTTCTCCCGCGACAATCGACTGTCCGTCTGGGGCCCGAGATTCAAGGGGATCGAAACCGCTTTTCGGGAGCACCCTCTGGTTAATGCTTGCGCGATTCAATGGCAGCGATGCGTGCAGATCGCCGCCGCACAGCTTTCGCAATTGCCCGCGTCGCAAGTCCATAGACTTCATTATGAGGCCTTCACGACGGATCCGATGCCGGTCCTGAGCCGGCTGGCGTCGTTTCTGGGAATCTCAGTTAGCGATTCTCAATTGCGAGTTTTGACGGAACGCATCCGTACTCGGAGCGTCGGGCGTTGGAAACGGCAATTGTTGCCGCCAGAAGTTGAATCGATGGAACAGCTGATCGGTGGCGAACTGCTGCGATGGGGCTATGAGGTTGACGACCCTGGCACAGTCAAGAGGTAAGCGTTCACGGGTTGCCAATGCGTTGCCCACGTTTTTAAGGGGTCAGGCACATTTTCGGCGGCTCATGCGATATTCTAGTACCAATCGTTGGGCCGAAAATGAGCCAGACCCCGGCTACTGAACTGTTACAGTCAGAAGCATTACCCGAGAGCTTGACGTCTAATGAACTCCAGCGGCTCGATCACAACGCACGACTCGCTAAACTTGTCGTGGACCAACCGAATCGCCAAGCGGTTCTTCGACCTGGTGGTTGGACTGATTGGACTTGTCGTTGTCAGCCCGTTGATCGCCGCAGGCTGGCTGGCGGCGACGATCAGCACACATGAAAACGGATTTTTCATGCAAGCTCGCGTGGGCCGCTACGGCAAGTTATTCCGAGTGATCAAACTGCGAACGATGCGAGATCATCACGAGGTTTTTACGACAGTGACGACGGAGTGTGATCCGCGGATAACTCGCGTCGGCCGATTCTTGCGTGCGGCTAAGCTGGACGAGCTTCCACAGCTTATCAACGTTGTGCTGGGCCAGATGAGTCTCGTGGGGCCTCGGCCGGACGTGCCCGGTTTTGCGGATCAACTGGCAGGCGAGGCGCGGGCGATTTTGAACTTGCGGCCGGGAATCACGGGACCGGCGACGCTCGAGTTTCTCAACGAGCAAGAGCTGTTGGCGGCACAACCCGATCCGGTAAGTTACAACCGCGACGTCATTTGGCCCCGCAAAGTGGAACTCAATCTCGAATACCTCCGCCACTACACCTTCTGGCGCGACCTCGCCTACATTTGGAGAACAATCTGCGGCTAAATGCGACCGGGGATTCAGATTTCAGATCTCAAATTCAGATCATAGGTTTCAATTCTCAGGTGTGAGATTTCAGATTTCAACTTCTGCCTTCGGCTGGAAAGCCTGGAAGAGTGTTTGGCGTCATTTTTTCTTGCGTTCCCTGGCCACAAATAGCAACGTCAGCCCCATGATGGCGAAAAAGATGACGCCGAGGATTGGGTAGGCGTATTCGCCCAATCCCAGACCTTCAAATAGTTTGTTGACATAGTCGGGCATTGTCTTTTCCCGGCCGACAAACCATTTGTTGATGTTTTCGTTGACGCGCAACAATGCAACGACAACTCCAAACAGTGCGCCGCCGGCCACCAAACCAGTTGCGAACAGACTTCCTCTTCCTAGTTCGTCATCGTGCGACTCGCCGGGTTTTCGATTGCCACGATTCAGCCAGTTCGCAAACCCGCGGATCATGCCGCCGATCCAAATCGGCAGCGTCGTACTCAGCGGAAGATAGAGTCCAACAGCAAACGCCAACGCATTCACGCCACACAACTCCATCGTGATGGCGATGAAGGCGCCGACCAAGACGAATTGCCAATCGAGGTTGTTGGACATCAAACCCTTGACCAGCGTGGCCATCAGCGTTGCTTGCGGCGCAGGATACGTGCTGCCAATGGCGTGGTGAACACCGTTGGCGACCATTTCCTTTGATGGTGTATCGAGCAACCAGACCGTCAAACCAACGACCAAGGACGAAACGATCACACCAATGAACAAGGCCATCTGTTGGTACTTGGGCGTTGCACCGACCAAGAACCCGGTTTTGAGGTCTTGACTTGTCGCTCCGGCATTTGCCGCTGAAATACAAATCATGCTGCCGACAACCAAAACCATTGGTTCATAAAACTTGCCGGTCCAACCCACGCCGATGAAAACGAGAGCCGTCCCCATGATGGTCGCGATCGTCATACCGGAGACGGGGCTGTTGGATGAACCGATGATTCCCACGATTCGACTGGCGACGGTTACGAAAAAGAAGCCGAAAATCACAACCAAACCGCCAATCAAAAGTTTCTGTGGCACGGTGTCGCCGGGAATCTTGGGCAGAAAGACCATCAGCGCGACCAATCCCAAGCTGCCGAAGACGACGACCAAGATCGACAAGTCGTTTTCGGTACGAATGCGGCGCCCGGACTGGCGAGTGGTCAACGCTCGAAACGCTTCGGCAAACGACGAAAAAATCGTCGGCAAAGTTTTGACTAACGTGAGAAAACCCGCCGCAGCAACGGCGCCCGCTCCGATCTGCTTCACATACGCGATGTACAACGCGGTTGACAAGTCACCAAATGTCTGCGTTGTCGCGTCCCAGCCGACTCCTAAAGGATCCTGCCCTAGTTTGACGAGTTGATCGGCAATTGCATTCGGCGGTACCAACGTTGCCAACAACGGAATCAAGCCAACCCAAGCCAAGACGCCACCGGCGACCAATACGCCGGCAAATCGCGGGCCGATGATGTATCCGACCCCCATGTACTCGGGGACAATGTTGCCCCCGATTTGGGCGGCGGGAAAATATTTGTTTGTCGCCGCGGTAGCGAATTTGGGTGTTTCGCTTATGATTTGAACGACCTTTTGCAACGTCGCGTACACGACCGCGAACGCCAAACCCATGTACGCCGTGATCGCAAAACTGCCGCCTTTTTCTCCCGCGATCAATACTTGGGCACATGCCGTTCCTTCGGGGTACGGAAGCGTCGCGTGTTCTCGAACGATCAACGGTCGCCGAAGCGGGATCATCATCAGGACGCCGAGAATCCCGCCGAAAATAGCCACCATCAGAATCGTTAGATACTCAAAATACTCCAGGCCAACCCCATCGGTTAAAAAAATAAAAGCCGGCAGGATAAACACAACTCCCGCCGCGATGCTCTCGCCCGCGGAACCGCACGTCTGGATGATGTTGTTTTCCAAGATCGTCGTGCCCAAGAACTTCTTGCCAATCGAGATTGCCAGCACAGCGATCGGTATCGATGCGGAAACGGTCAAGCCCGCTTTCAGAGCGACGTAGACCGTGGCGGCTCCGAATAAGATGCCGAAGATACCGCCCAAAATGACGGCTCGCACCGTGAACTCGGCCATCGTGAGGTTGCTGGCCGGGACGTACGGCTGGAACTCCGCGGCGCCGGAATCGATCGATGGTTCCTTGGACATGCGAATCCTCGTGCAGTTTCAATTCGTGCCGCACGATGCAGAACTCACAACGTCAATAGAAAGACGCCCTTCGGGCTCGCCAGCTATTGACCGACTCGCCATTCTCGATTGGCGACTGGTGGATTGCAACTAGAGGATCAATGACTTGCTTGATTTGCCCGGTTCCTCCAGCACGTACCGGGGAACCATGTAGCCCGGCAATCGTTGGCGAAGTTGTTCGACGAGTGCTCGACCGCGAGCCACTGGGACTTCGAAATGCGCTGCCCCGGCGACGCGATCGAGTTGATGCAAGTAGTAAGGAATCACACGGCACTCGATCAAACGCTCGCTCAACTGCACTTGCGTATCCAGGTCGTCGTTGACGCCGGCCAGCAGCACGGCTTGGTTCAACACCATCGTCCCAGCATCGACCAAGGCGACGAGACTCTGCCGCACGAGTTCATCCAATTCGCGGTGATGATTGGCATGAACGACGACGACGACATACAAAGACGTCGCGCACAATGCCGCAAGCAGTGGCTTGGTAATCCGTTGCGGGATGACGATCGGCATGCGCGTGTGAATCCGCAGCCGGCGAATGTGGTCAATTCTTTCGATCTCACCAATAAGCTCGGCGACTTTCGCATCGGTCCACGTCAGCGGATCGCCGCCGCTAAGAATCACTTCGTGAATCGAATCGTCGCCGCAAATGGTCGACAACGCAGATTGCCATTGCTCCAGCGACGTCGGCGACTGTTCGTACGGCCAATGTCGGCGAAAGCAATAACGGCAATGAATTCCACAAGCGCCTGTTGCGATCAACAAGGCACGTCCCGGATATTTCTGCAGCAAGCCGGGTTGGACCATCGACGCGGCGTCGCCGACAGGATCCTGCACAAACCCCGGACGGGTCTGCAACTCCTGCGGACTGGGCCAGATTTGCCGCAGCAGCGGATCGTTGGTGCAACCGCGTTGGATGCGGTCGACAAACGGTTGGGGTGCAAAAAGCGGAAAGTTGTCGATGGCTGTCGTGTTGTCCGCGATCCAATCTTTCGGCAGCGACAGTTCGGTGGCTGAGCTCGCTGGGACGGCGAAACGCGGATCGCAATATCGACTGCCACGATGGGCAACGGGCGCGGACAGATTCGCGCTGAGTGGTTAGAATGTTCATTCAATTTTTGGCTCGACCCTTGAGGAACGAATACGTGGCAGTTTACAAGACCAGCGACTTTCGCAAAGGGCTCAAGGTGCAGATCGACGGCGAGCCCTATTTGATGACCGAAATGAATTTTGTCAAACCGGGCAAAGGCAATGCTTTGTACAAATGCAAAATGAAGAACTTGATCCGGGGCACGGTGTTGCAACGGACGTACAAAGGGGGTGATTCGCTGGATTCGGCCGACGTCGAGGAAATCGACTCGCAATACCTGTACCGCCAAGGCGACACGTTCGTGTTCATGAACAACAAGACCTTCGACCAGTATGAATTGTCCGCCGACCAAGTCGACGACAACTGGAAGTATTTGAAGGAAGGGACGCCCGTGGCGATGGTCTTATTCAACGGCAACCCAATCACGATCACGCCGCCGAACCACGTGGAATTGAAAGTGGAGTTTTGCGACCCTGGCGTCAAAGGGGACACCGCCACCAATGTCACCAAGCCAGTTAAAGTCGAGACCGGTGCGGAATTCGTCTGTCCCGCATTTGTCGAAATGGGGGATGTGATTCGAATTGACACGCGCACCGGCGCCTATGTGGAACGAGTGCGCGTTTGATTTCGTCTCCAACCGTTGCTCATGGTTAACACGTGTCAGCGAACGATGGATGGCGCGGGGACAGAAGTACATTGATGCGACCGATCTCTGGGACGTTTTGCACGATGAACGCCTGCTCCCATTCCGTAACGTTGAGGAACACATGCCGTCGCAGCCCGCCGTGCGACCGACTTTGGGAATCGCACGCAACTGATGAAGGTTGAATTCTGGGGAGCTGCGCAAACCGTTACCGGTTCGATGCATTTGGTGCATTGGCGCGGCAAACGGTTGCTATTGGACTGTGGCTTGTATCAAGGCAGCCGCAAAGAGGCGTTCGAAATCAACCGCCACATTCCTTTTTCGGCACAGAGTCTGCATGGCGTGATCCTGTCACACGCCCATATCGACCACAGTGGGAATCTGCCGTCTCTGATCAAGGCGGGCTATCGCGGCCGCATCTACGCGACGCGGCCGACGCGCGATCTGGCTGCGATTATGCTGTTGGACTCGGCCAAGATTCAAGAGTCTGACGTCGACTACGTCAATCGACAACGACGACGGCAAAAGCAGACGCCGTTCGAGCCGCTGTACCGCGCCCAGGATGCGGAACAAACCTCGCGGCAGTTTCGCGCAATCGACTTTGGAGTTGACTTTCATCCGGTTCCGTTTGTCACAGCGAGATTCCACGAAGCCGGACACATGCTCGGCGCCGCAACCATCGAACTGGAGTTGGAGCGAGAAGACGGCAATATTGTCCGGCTCGTATTCAGCGGCGATATCGGCCGACCGAATATGCCGATCCTCAAAGACCCCAAGACCGTCGCCCATGCCAACTACCTGATCATGGAAGCCACCTACGGCGATCGGCTGCACCCCAAGGAGCAGGACGTGCGGCAAATGCTGTTGGACATGACCCGCGAGACGATCGCCACACAAGGCAAAATGATCATTCCCGCCTTTTCCGTCGGTCGAACGCAGGAGATTGTCTATCACCTCAATGCCTTGCACGAGTCGGGCGAGCTGGGTCCGATCCCAGTGTTTGTCGACAGCCCACTCGCCGTGGACGCCACCCAAATCTTCCGGCAAAACCAACAGTACTTTGACGAGGAATCGGCGCGGGCCGTGTTGGACGACGAAGACAAAGACCTGTTGTATTTCAAGGACCTGTACTACATTCGCAAACCCGAATACTCGAAGAAACTCAACACGTTTAAAAAGCCGTGCATTATCATCAGTGCCTCGGGCATGTGCGAATCGGGTCGTGTCCTGCATCATCTCAAGAATCACATCGGCAAACCGAACACGATTGTCCTGTTCGTCGGCTATCAAGCGCCGAACACGCTCGGCCGCCGCTTGTTGGACGGCAGCAAGCGCGTCCGGATTTACGGCGACGAATACGAGGTCGCCGCCAAGATTCGTCGCTTGGAAGGGACCAGCGGCCACGCCGACCAGCAAGAACTGCTCAAGTGGGCGATGGACACCGCGTACCACGGGCACTTGAGGAAGCTGGCGCTGGTTCACTGTGAAAAAGCCGCCGCCGAGGTCTTCGCGAATCTGCTAAGGGACAATCACATTCAACCGGTGATCATCCCCGCTCGCGGCGAGGTCATGTCCTTGACAGAATGAGCCGCGGCCTTGGCGAGACATCACCGAGACTTTTGGGCAAGCTCGTCGACGAACTGATCGAAGGCTTTCCAGAAACTGGCGGCAGGGTAATCGTTATGCCCCTCGTTCCCAAGTTCGAGAAACTGTTTGCGTTGACTCGGCGCGGCGTCGAACAGCTTTTTGGCGCTCCACAACGGGACGATGCGGTCGGCGGTGCCGTGAACTTGCAGCAGCGGCTGCGGACAATTGCGGATTCGCTCGAACGAGGGATAACGGTTGCGCATCAGCCAGTGGACCGGCACCCAAGGATAATGGGTGCTGGCAGCATCCGGCAGCGACGAGAAAGCGCTTTGTAGGACGAGCGCTTTGCAGCCTTTGGCTTCGGCGAGTTCCACGGCGACCGCCGCGCCCAGGCTGCGGCCATAAAAGATGATGTCGGACGGCTGAGTCTCGGTGCGTTGGTTGAGCCACCCCAATGCTGCTCGAGCGTCAAGTTGAATGCCGCGTTCGTTCGGGCGGCCTTCGCTCTTGCCGTAGCCGCGGTAGTCGAAGACGAATACGTTCATTGGGGACCGGTCGCGAAGGTCCTGGAGAAAATCGGCCTGTTCGCCCACGTTTTCTCCGTTGCCGTGGAAGTACAAGATGTTTCCTCGCGGTTGGGGGTGCTCGACGAACCAGCCATGTAGTCGGGTCCCATCGTCGGAGGTCAACTCGACATCTTCGACTTCGATCAACGTCTGCTGCCAATCGCCGATCGGATATTTTGGAGCCGGATAGACGAGCGCGTTTTCAAAGATCATGAGCAGCGCCACTATGGCCAAATATCCAACCACGGCGATGATAAACAGTCGCTTGACAGTCTTCATAAGTTTCCCGCTATTTTGGCGTCTTGTCACGGCGAAAATTCATATATGTTGTTTAGTGATGTAGCTGGCCAGTCGTGATCCCGCCGGGGCGGACCCGACGGAGATCGGGTTGAATGCGGAAGTTGTTTTGCATTGGGTCCTTGCTCACAAATAGCATTTAGTTTCCAAACCGATTTCCACCGGATCGAGCCCGGTGGCGGTAACAGTTCACGATCCGAGGTCTGGCTCATTTTCGGCCCAATGATTGGTACCAGAATGTCGCATGAGCCGCCGAAAATGTGCCTGACCCCTAAAAACGTGGGCAACGCATTGGCAAACCGTGAACGCTTACCCGGTGGGGAGTTGTTTGACAACTAGGCCGACCAAAGCGATACACCGCGGTCGATTCGTCCCAAGCGAGTGCTATTTGGTTCGTGGGACGTTCGAAGTGTACCCAACGCGAGTGGGCACGCGACAGATTGGCGCAGGCGAAACTGTTTGCCAGCATTCATTTTCGCCGTTTTTTTTTTAGCCGTAAGCGCTTGGCGGTCGTTATATCCCCGGTTGGGTAATGGAGGCATTCCACGTGGGACGGCCATCCTGGGCTGACCTATGTCGGGCCGAGACTGCCCGACCTACAGCAAATGAACCCACTGCCAAAGTTGCATCGATCGTGTCGCTGGAGTGCATGCGGGTTATAATGCACGAACCTCGAGGGAGTGAGTATCGCCGGGCCGATCATCGCCGCAGGCGATCATTATACGAGCCGATCGTCGCGGATTGTTGTCAGATTCTCGTTTCTGGGCGTTCCTAACAGCCCGTTGAAAAAAACGCATCTGAACAACCGGACCGAACGTCATTCCCGCGAAGGCGGGAATCCAGTGGAAATCAACTCCCGCAATGCTGGATCCCCGCCTTCGCGGGGATGACGATTACTTTTTCAACGGGATGCAAACGACGGCGAAAGATGAAGACGAAGACTTTCTCAATGGCTGGGAGCTGCACCGCCGTTCGATTTCGTGTTTGCGGTATCTTGCTTGTGACCTGGATGGCCTGGCTGTTGGTGGGATGTCGTGAAGAAAAAATCGTCCGTTACACGGTTCCCAAACTGCACCCGGATAGCGCCTCGGCGGCCAGCAACACGACATCGGCTGAACCTGCGCGGATGTTAGCGGCGATCGTCCGACTTCCTGCATTGACATGGACGATCAAGGCGATGGGCGCGCCCGAGTCGATTGGCAAGATCGAACCAGAGTGGATCGAATTCTTGAAGTCGCTAAAGTTTCCGGTCGACGGAAAACCAACATTTGAGCTACCGGCAGGCTGGAGAGACACCGGTAAGAGTTCGCAGTTTCGGGACATCATCCTGTCGATCGATTCCGTGTCGCCGCCGTTGGAGGTCGCCTTTACCCGAATGCCCGCCGATTTCGAGTTGGTTCCCAACGTCAATCGATGGCGCAACCAACTGGGCCTCTCGCCGATTGGCGAAGAAGAATTGCCGAAGGAATTGAAAGAAGTCACGCTCGGAGACGAGGCCAAGCTGTTGCTCTTTGATGCGACCGGAAACTCAGGCGGGGGCAAGCCCGGCGCCATGGGAGTCAGTCCCGGCGCGAGTGGAGACGTGACGTCCGCGCCTACGGACCGAACGGGCTTGCCGCTGAATCATCCACCTATTCCCGGCGATTCGCTTGTGGCGTCGCCCGTCGATTTCGACGCTCCGGCCGGGTGGACGGCAGGTCCGTCGAACCCAATTGTGCTAGGAAAGTTCACGAAAACCGACGGTGACGCCACGGTTGAGCTTTCGATCTTGGCGCTCAAAGCCGATTCACCTTGGGAGCAAAACGTCGAAATCTGGGCCAACGGTTTGGGGTTGAATTCGCTATCGAGCCAACAGATCGACCAGCAGACTAAGTCAATTCAGGTCGACAGCCGCGAGGCAAAAGTCATAGAATTGAAGTCGCCGGACGAGAAGTCGTGCACGCAAATCGTCAGCGTCGTGGTCGCCCCCAACAATTGGATCATCAAGCTGTCTGGCTCAAGTCAGTTGGTTGCCGCTGAGCAGGCCGCCTGGGATGACTTCCTCAAGTCGATTCACTTTCGCCAAGTAGAATAGCCGCCGAGCAGATCATGTCCATTAAACCCATCGTTGATACACGGCCGCTGGAACCCATCGCGCGAGCTGCGGTCGTCAAGCGCCACCCTGCGCAGTCGCGTTCGAAGATGACGTGGCGCCAATACCTTGCGCCGTTGGCATCGATGCGGTTGACGGTGTGGCTGATGGTGTTGGCGGTGTTCGTCATTTTGACGTTCACATTCCAACTGACGCGGATGGACATTTGGAATGCCAAATCGATGCATTTTCCGCATCTGTTCGTGTATATCCCGCTGCAAACTTATTTGCCTCCGGCATGGTTTCCGAACTTGCAAAATGTCGGAGGCGGGTTTTACATACCGAGCGGATTTTTGGTGCTCAGCGCCCTGTTGATCAACTTGGTTACGGCCCATCTGGTTCGCTTTCGAATCACCGGACAGGGGATCGGTCTGAGGATTGGCTGGACGCTGCTGGCGGCCGGTGCGGCGTTGAGCGTGTTGGTCGTCTTTGCTGGACAGAATCCGGACGGCTTTCAAGCACAGCCGCTGGTGCGGTACAGCGTTCTCTGGCATCTGATTCAAGTGGGGCTCGGCATCGGCGACTTGTATTGCCTTTTTTGCCTCGTCAGCGGTTGGAAAAAAAACCAGAATCGATTAATCGAGCGCACGCTTTGGTTCGTGGCCGCATCTCTGCTGACGGCATTGTGTGCGTTTCTGCTTATCAAGGGCCAGTCTGCGTTCATTGGCGATCCGGCGATGCGGATTCTTTGGCAGTTGATCCAGTGCGCCGTTCCGAGCCTGGTAATATTGGCCGGCTCAAGATTAGTCTTTGGCCGAAAAGCCGGCATGGTGGCGATTCATGCCGGGATTGCGATCTTGATGCTCAACGAAATCTACACGTCGCTGACGGCGGTTGAGCAGCGCATTCAATTTAGCGAAGGTCAAGTACGGAATTTCGCCTACGATCTGCGGCATACCGAACTGGCTTTGGTCGACTCGAGCGATCCGACAAGCGAGGTGCACATCGTGATTCCGTCGTCGCGTTTGAAACCGCGCACCTTGATCAACGACGAGAATCTGCCGGTCGATGTGATGTGCGTTCGCTACAACCAGAATTCGTCGATTCGGTTCCTCAACACGCCCGACCCGAACAATGTCGCCACCGAGGGTTTGGGATTGATCCTTTCCGCGAAAGAGTTGCCGCCTGTTTCCGGAACCAAGAGTGAAATCGACCGAACCACAGCCTATGTCAAGTTCACGGATCGCCGTACTCAGCGGGATCTGGGTACGTTTCTGGTCGGCGAACAACTGGACGATATCGAACAACAAACACGGAATGCACCGAACGTGCCCAAAAACATGTTGCAAATCGGCGACCGGCAATATCACGTCGAAATGCGATTCAAAAGATACTACAAACCGTATCGCGTGAAGCTGCTGGAGACGGAACAACAAACGTACTTGGGAACGTCGATGGCACGCTCCTACTCGTCGGAGTTTCAACTCACCGATTCAGAAACCGGATTGGACGTCAAAGAAAAAGTCCGCATGAACAACCCGCTGCGATATCGCAACGAGACCTTTTATCAAGCCGGTTATGACGTAACGGACGACGGAACCGAAGTCTCCACGCTGCAGGTGGTCAAAAACCATGGCTGGATGATTCCGTATTTTTGCTGCGTGCTGGTGGGACTTGGTTTGCTGACGCATTTCAGTTGGACGTTGGCGGGGTTTATTAAGAAAGCTAACCGACAATTAGCCGATGCCGCGGCCAAACGGTCGGCGGCGATCAAGCCCGATTTACCTCCGCGTACCGGGTGGCGAAATCCCATGGCCTGGATGAGCGTGCTCGTGCCGATTTCGATTTTGGCTTGGACGGTCGTCAATGCGACGCCGACCGCCGTTGAACGGGACGGCATGCGGTTCGACCAACTTGGGCGCCTGCCGATCGTGCATTTGGGTCGGGCCAAACCTCTGGAAACGGTCGCCCGTAGTTTGCTGCGACGTTGCAGCGGATATGAAGAAATCAAAAAGCAAGACAAAGACAAGACGCGGATCCAGCCGATGGTTTGGCTGGCCGATGCGATGCTGGGTGGAAGTGAGTTTGAGAGCTACGAACTCTTCCGAATCGACGATCCAAGCCTGCGAAACACGTTGAATCTCGATGACCGCTCGGGTTATCGATACACGTTGGCGGAAATCAATAAATCGTGCGGAACTCGACACTTTGGTCAAGCCGATTGAACTCAAAGAGAGGTCCATGGAGGAACTGACGCCGTTTGAGAACAAGGTGAAGGAGTTGGCCAAGGCGGTGCGGGAATGTGAAGACATCACGCATTGGCTGACGTTTGATTGGGACGGCAAGAGCTTGATGAATCTCTACTTCTGGACGCTGCTCCCCGATTGGAGCCGTCCGAATCCACCGCTTATTGCACCCTTGCCAGGAAAAGACGACAACGCGTGGGGCACTTTGGCGACCGGTGTTTTTTGTCAGGAAGCTTTGGCCCGGGCTGAAAAATGGCATGTCTCGAACTGCGCCGATCTTGCCAAGCGAATTGTCGAGGATGAAAAGCCAGTAATTCGCGAGTACGAAATCAAGCTGGCGATATTTCAAGAGATCACGTCCAACAAAGAGGCGTCGGCCGCGATGCCTGGCTTGAGCAAGTCCGAGATGCAGGTCTTTGTCTTCAACAAGCTGCAACAAACATCGCTCGCCGACCTGGAAAAGATGGCGCCGGGAGTCGCCGCTTCGGTCGATCGAGACTTTGACCAACTGTGTGCGATGCACAGCCGGCAATTGGACAAGGATCTGGCGCGGTTGTTCGGCGGCGAAGCGTTGCCCGAACCGTCCAAATTGTACGCCTACGATGTGTTGCGAAAGTTGCCGGCGTTGTATGCAAAAAAAGATGCGGCCACCTTCAATTCAAGCCTGGCCACGTATCTGGCACAGGTCGAGTCCCGGCCGCCGACTGGCGTCAAACCATGGCGGCTAAGTTGGGAAGGTTTTTACAATCGACTCGCTCCGTACTACAACGCGACGGCGTGTTATATCATCGGCTTTTTGATTTCCGTTCTGGCCTGGATCGGCGCGGGGCAGTTCTTGAACCGCTTGGCAAGCTCCGTGCTGTTCGGCGGGAGCCTGGTTCAATTGTTGGGCATCGTGTTGTCGGTTGGGATTTCGGGGCGTCCGCCGGTGACCGGGCTGTATTCGTCGTTCGTCGTGGTAACGTTTGGCGTCGTGCAGTTGTTCTTGTGGGTCGAGTTTTTTGCGCGGTTTGGCTTGGGCAATCTGCTGGCGAGCTTGATGGGGATGGCCGGCCTATTGTGGGCCTGGAATATTGCCTTGGGAACGCCCGACACGTTTTCGGTGTTGGTCGCCGTCTTGGATACGAATTTCTGGCTATCGACTCATGTGATTTGTGTATCGATCGGGTACATGTCGACGTTGGGCGCTGGACTGTTGGGGCTGGCGTACATGTTCGGAGCCGTGTTCACGCCGTTGTTTAACGAGTCGACGCGGGCGACGATCACCAGGCTGATTTACGGCGTAACCTGTTTTGCGTTGTTGTTCAGTTTTGTGGGGACCGTGCTCGGAGGTTTGTGGGCCGACGATTCGTGGGGGCGATTCTGGGGATGGGACCCCAAAGAAAACGGGGCGATGATGATCGTGCTCTGGAACGCCGTATTGTTACACGCGCGGTGGAGCGGCATGGCCCGGCAACGAGGCCTGGCGGCGCTGGCCGTCTTGAGCAACATCGTCGTCACCTGGTCCTGGGAAGGGGTCAACCAATTGGGTGTCGGTTTGCACTCGTACGCGTTGTCGGACGTTAGCAAGTTTCACATGCTGCTGGCTTTTTGGGCGTCGCAATTGGTTATTGCGTCGTTGGTCTTCTTGCCGACGCAGCGTTGGTTCCATGGCCGCGAACCTCAAACTGCGTAATCGCAACCGCCATCGCTGTGGTGCGTTAGGATCGCGCAAAATAACTTCTCGGTTTTGTTGACCCCTCACCTAACCTCTCCCGGAAGGGCGAGGACTTAGGGCGAAGTTATTTTACGTGCGATCCTTAGCTCGAAGAATTGGCGTTGTACTTGACGATGCATTTTGCCGGGCGCCAGGCGTTATTGTGGGGTAGGTTCGTCAACATTGGCCAGATCGCTGAGCAGGCCCAGCACGGCCGGGTCCGCGGGAACCTTGAGATCCGTATTCCGCGCCAAACAATACAACAACTGACACACCGGAAGACCAAGCGACCGTTCGGTCGCTACGGCCAGTACAGTATCGCTCGGCGTGAAAGCCAACGCCCCGTTTTCGTGCACATGACGTAGAAAGAGCAATTGACCACGATACTCCAAATCGAACGCCAACTGTTTGAATTCGATGATCGGTTCTGAAGTTTTGGCACACTGCAGATACAGCCAATCACTGGCCGACGACAACAACGACTGATTCATTCTTCCGCAGGGACTGTAAAACCTGGCGTTGAGATATGCGACTCGGCCGTCTACCAATTTGCACCTGGGTATCGCGATGTGTGCGCTGCCTTCGACATCGAACCCGAACCGAGCGGTGAACGCGGTCGCCAAATCGACTTGATCCAAGACGACATCTTGCAATTCAACAATGCGTCCAGGCGAACCGTCGTACGACGTGATTCGTCCGGAGAATCGTGCATGCGGCCCCAACGAACTCAACAGCGGAAGTTGCGTGGTCAACAGCCAACAAGGCAAGCCGCTCTGTCCATGATCATTGGGGACGTTGATCGTCCAACCCGCCAGCGCGGAATCAGCCGAGCCGAGGGATTGAAAATCCCAACGATTGTCCGACTCGCCATCGGGCTGCGTTGCAAAGGTCAAGGTCACGGTTGTGCCGCTGGCGGAATGTTGCACGCCGACGCGACAGTTGTGCAGCGTCAACGTCTCTGACGATTCGGGGGTGCCGCCGATAATGTCGAGCTGTTTGACGTGCAATTGCAGTGAAGACGTTCCGTTGCACGCCGCCGTCAGCAATTGGCGGCAGCCCCGCGTCAGGTCGGCGGCCGAAACTGCAAACGAGCCGACTTCGATGACCTGCAGATCATGATTTTGTTCCCAAGTGAACTGTGGAATCTGCGCCAGCAACTGCCGCCGAGGGTCGGCGATTTGGACGCCTGAGAACATGGTGCGGTACGGCGTGGGCGTGGCGATGCTCTCGAACCGGAACAACAATCCGATGTTCTGTTGGAGTGCCATTCGCCATTCCGAATGCGTGCGTGGAAACAACGCCCAGTTGGCGACGACCAACGTCGGCAACAGACAGAACGACAAGAATGCAGTCCGGCATAAGAGCCGTCTTTGATGGTCGGTCATATTGTCTCCGAAAAGGTCTCCGTCTCGAAAAGGGGACGCAGCTCTTTTTTGAAAAAGAGCTGCGTCCCCTTTTCTTATCGCTGGCGCGCCAAGTCAAGGAAGCCATCAAACCGCTGTTTCATTTCGCGTAAACTGTCGCCGCCGAATTTCTCGACAAACGCGGCGGCTATTTCAAACGCCACGACGTTTTGGACGATCACGCTGGCCGCGGGCACGGCGCAAATATCGCTGCGTTCGTAGCTGGCGGTGGAGGGTTGTTTCGTTTGCATATCGATGGATTCGAGCGGTTGTTGTAATGTGCTGATCGGTTTCTTGGCGGCTCGGACGATGATGGGTTGGCCGTTACTGATGCCGGCTTCGATTCCACCGGCGTTGTTTGTGGGCCGCACGTATCCCAGAGAGGGTTGTGAACTTTGCGATGGATCGTATTGGATGGGGTCGTGGACCTCGGATCCTCGGCGAGCCGCCGCGGCGAACCCCAAGCCGATTTCGACTCCCTTGATCGCTTGAATCGACATCACGGCGGCGGCCAATCGCGCGTCTAGCTTTCGGTCCCATTGAGCGTGCGAGCCGACACCCGGAGGAACGCCCTCGACGCGAACCTCGACGATTCCGCCGAGCGTATCACCCGCGGCTTTGGCTTCGTCAATATGCTGTTTGGCTTGGGCATCCTGTTCTGGTGCCAGGGAATATACAGCGCTTTGATCTCGGCGCTGGCGCATTGTTTCCGGCAAGTCGGACGCGACTGGAAACTCGATCCTGCCAATTCGAACGACGTAACCAACCGCCGTGATCCCAAACGCTTCCAGCAGTTGTGCGGCGAGCGCTCCGGCGGCAACTCGAATCGCAGTCTCTCGGGCGCTGGCTCGTTCCAACACGCCCCGGATTGATCCGAGATACTTGAGCGACCCCGCCAAGTCACCGTGACCCGGTCTGGGCCGTGGCAGTTCTTGCAATCGTTCGAGCTTGTAATCTTTGTTGGCGATCTGGAGACCGACGGGGCTGCCGATCGTTTCGCCTTTCCACGTTCCGGACACGAGTTGGACCTCATCCGACTCGATCGTTTGTCGGGCGCCTCGACCGTAACCGCCCTGCCGCCGCCGCAACTCGGCATTGATTTGGGGCACATCGACGTGCAAGCCCGCTGGGATTCCGTCGACGATGGCGGTCAGAATCGGACCGTGGGATTCACCTGCGGTAAGAAGTCGAAGCATGAAATCGTACGGTGTGGATGCCAACGCAACCGGACGGCTCGCGCCGTTCCGCTACTTTTTCAACGGTTTGTTAGGCGGCGAATTGTAGTTGGAACTCGCGAATCAATACAGGCAAGTCCGCTGACCGCTGAGCAGTTATCCGGCTCCTGGACTCAAATAAAAAGCGTTGCTGTCATGACGGCAAGGATCGCATGCAAAATAACTTCCCGGCTTTGTTGACCCTCACCTTACCTCTCGCGTGAGGGAGAGGATTTAGGGCGAAGTGATTTAGCGTGCGATCCTAAAATGATCATAGGGATCGGAGCCGCAAGCAAGTGAACCGAAAATGGCAAACTTCGCAATCAAGCGTGTCGCGTAGCGTTGCATTCAACGCGAATAGGAGTCGAATCCGATGGCCAAACCACGAGTCTTGGTGTTGCGAGCGCCAGGGACGAACTGCGATTACGAAACCGAGTACGCGTTTGAGAGAGTCGGAGGCGACGCCGAGCGGATTCATGTGAATCGCCTGCTGGAGAATCCGCAGTTGATCGATGCGTTCCAGATCCTGTGCGTTCCGGGCGGATTCAGTTACGGCGACGATATCGCGGCGGGCAAGGTCCTCGCGGTGCAGATGCAGACGCACTTGTCTCAGCAGCTTGCCGAGTTTCAGGCCGCTGGCAAGCTGCTATTGGGGATTTGCAATGGCTTCCAGGTCTTGCTCAAGAGTGGCTTGTTGTTTGCCGACCCAAGCGGCCCCGCCGAGGCCACGCTGACGTGGAATGACAACGGTCGTTACGAAGCTCGTTGGGTCCATCTGTCCGTGGAATCACAGAAGTGTATATTTCTGCGCGGGATTGAGACGATGTACTTGCCCGTGGCTCACGCCGAGGGAAAGGTGGTCTTTCGCGGCGCCGCGGAGTTTGAACGGTTCGGCTCCGAAGATCGGATCGCGCTTCGATACACGAAAGATCCGTTCCATGTGCAGCGATGTACCGTGGGTTCGCCGGCGACGACGGCCTCCGCGCGATTGGCGGTCGGCTCTAGCGCGGCTCCGACGTCGATTCAATCGCCGTCGCCGATCGACGCTGAGCTCGAAACGGTTCCCTACCCGTTCAATCCAAACGGGTCTGAATCGAACGTCGCGGGCGTTTGCGATCCGACGGGGCGCGTGTTTGGCTTGATGCCGCATCCGGAGCGTTTTATCGAGCCGACGCAGCATCCGCGGTGGACTCGTGAAGGCTTGTTGCCGGAGGGAGGCGGTTTGCAAATCTTCCGCAACGCCGTTGAGTTTTTTGGTTGAGTGGATGCCAGCTGGCATTGGAAATCCTCACAAATCTCGATTAGTCAGCAAAGTTGTGCGATTTTTTGCATCGGCCTGCGTCTTACTAATGCAGTGTTTGCCGAAAGATCACTCTGGATTGGCAAGGCGACCCAGTAACGAGAACAGGTCTTGGGGTTCGAACCAACTGAATCGTCGGTTCCGAGTGGCCGGGTTCAATGGTCGGGGGAGTTTGCCGACTTTTGGAACGCGGGGCGTCGGTATGCGCGCGGCTGATCGACAGCGAAGCGGACTGTGAAGAGATTGTTCAGGAGGTGTTCTGCCGGTTGCTGGCGGCCGAACCCCCCAACGGCGATGGGCGGAGTGCCCTGGACAAGGACCGGCGGCAATTCTCGGCGCTTTTTTTTACTTCGGTTCGCAACTTGTGTATCGACCGTCTGCGGCGTCGGCGGATTCAGCCGGCACCTTCGGCGATCGCGGACGACGTTCCGGACCAGGAGATCGAGCATCCGCTGGTTGCTGGCGAACTGCGCGAGCGCGTGCGGACGGCGATTACTCGACTGCCGGAAAGCTGGCGAGATGCATTGCTGTTGCGGATTGACGGAGGCTTGAGTTACGAGCAGATCGCCGAGGCATTGCGGTGCAGCAAACCGCAGGTACGCACTTGGATCTTCCGCGCGAGGCGGCAGCTGGCTCAGCAGCTAAGCGGTTTGTGGGGAGAATGAACATGAGACCGAATGCTTGCGAGCACTTTCAGGAACTGGTCAGCGCTGGCATCGACGGCGAGTTGGATTTGCAGGAGGAACCGGCCCTGCAGGATCATCTTCGCGATTGTACCGAATGCACACGGTTTCATGTTGCCTGTCAGCGCTTAGATCAGATCATCACCGATGCAGGTGAAGGCGTCTCGGTTGACCGGATGCGCGTCAACGGCGTCGTCTCGGCAGCGCTCCAATTGCCGACGCCGCGCTCGCCGGTGATCGAGTCGACGGGTGCCGCCGGCGAATCCGAGTCCGATGCGGCGCCGGTTTCAGTCGCGGTCAAGGCGACATTCCCCGTCACGGTTGCGTCCAGCGAGTCGTGGTTTCTTCGGTGGTCGGTGTTTCTGTGTTGTGCGGTGGCCGCAAGTATTTTGATTGCCATAGGGTGGTCGTTCATTGGCCAACCGCGGCGACCGGCACAAGACGACGTCGCCATGCGTTCGATTTTGGCTCAATACGCCATCAACGCAGAAGCCTTGCAGGATCAGCAGGCGTTGCTTCGCACTTTCGAGATGGAATTGAGGACGATGCGATTGGAGCTGGACCAAATGAAGCTCGACGAATCGACTCGGGCTCGGTTGAGCCGTCGCATCGATGAACTTTTGCACAAGACCAGTCAACTTTTCAATACCCCCGTTGTCTATTCAGGAGAAGGATTATGAGACTCGTTTACGGTTTGATGTGCGGTTTGGCGATGGCGGCGTTTTCGCTGGCGCCGGCGGCAACAACTTTGGCCCAGGACGATGACGAATCAACCGATCCGCGCATCGAAAAACTGGAACAGGAAATCGACGCCATGGCCGAAAAGCTGGGCGGCCGATTTGAGGAAATGGCGGAGCAACACTCGAAGAAGCTGGACCAATGGGCCGAGGAATACGGCAAGCATTGGGAAAAGTGGGGCGAGGAGTTCGAGAAGCACATGCAACAATGGGCCGACGAGCACCAAGAGGAGATTCAGAACTGGGCCCAGCAATACGCTGAACAATGGGAGAAGTGGGGCAAGGAGTTTGCCGATCAAAACATGTCGTCTGAAGACATCGAAAAAATCGTCGGGCAAAACTTGAAGATGCTCAACAAATTGCCGCTCGACAAAATAGTGAAAGATACCCTGGACGCCGATCTCAATTCCAAAAACGTCTCGGGTGTCGGTCGATTGGAAGCGCTTGACCGGCTCAAGAATTTGTACGAGGAAGGTGCCGTAAAACAATTGGAACTGGCCGAAGCCCAAGCCGCCAAGGGAGATGCTGCGGACGCGCAACAGGCCGTTGGGCAACTCAAGGAATCGATCCAGAAGCTGCAGCAAGGGCTTGATGCCAAGCGTGAGAAGCTGGCCAAGATCGCCGAGTTGCGAGCCGTCGAGTTGGAAAAAAGCTTGAAGCAAAAATCCAAACGCAAAGCAGACGACGATGCCGCGGACGAAGACCGCGATGAAAACGAGAACACGCAAAAGGCTCGCGAGTATCTCCGCGCGCAAAGAACGTGACCTAGCGCAACGCAACCGTTCTTTGGCCGACAAACAAGCGGTCGAAGGACAACTGAAGGAAAAGCTGGGCCGCGACCGTAGCGTGATCGATCGACAAGAAGCTGAAATCACCGAACTCCGAGAGCAGGTGCAGCAACTGCGACAAGAACTGGAAAAGGTGCGGAAGCCCAACCGGAAAAAAGAGAAAGACGAGGACGACGAGGACAGCGGCGGAAATCGTTGATGCTTACCCGGTCTGCCTCGTCGGGTTGCCATCGCGAATCAACCCGGGCAGACACTTGGCATTTCCTGGATGATAATTCCATGAAGCGGCCCGTGGATCGTGGCCGCTTTTTTTGTGGATTTTTCAAAAAGAGGGCTCGGCGTAGTTGGTTGGAATACCATCCGCGTGCTCGATCGGTCGCACGGTCCAATTCAAACCGCTAAAATCGAGTGACGCGCAATTCGTCGTTGCGCTCAGCAAGACTTTATCCTCCAGGAGAACATTCCATGATTTCACGACGTGGACTTTTAGTTTCCGCGGCCGGCGGTGCCGCGACTTTGGCGTTGACACGATTTTCCATGGCCGGCGTCACGTTCGACATGACGTTGCCCAAATTGCCGTATGCCTATGATGCACTCGAGCCGTACATCGATGCGCAAACGATGATGATCCACCATGACAAACATCATCAGGGCTATGTCGACAAGCTTAACGCGGCGTTAAAGAGTGCTGCCCCGGATTGGTTGGACAAGCCGGTTGAAGAAGTCGTGGCGAATTACAAAAAACTTCCCGAATCCATCCAGACGGCCGTTCGCAATAACGGCGGCGGCCACCTCAATCATTCGCTGTTTTGGACGATGATGGCGCCGGCCGGAAAGGGGGCATGCCCAGCGATTCACTCAACCGGGCGCTCCAGGCGTCGTTTAGCGACATGGACGGTTTCAAGAAAGAGTTTGCCGCCAAGGCAACCGGGCAATTCGGCAGCGGTTGGGGCTGGTTGGTGATGAACGCGGACAAGAAGCTCTCGGTGACCAACACGCCCAACCAGGACAGCCCGGTCAACGAAGGACTGGTCCCGCTGCTGGGCATCGACGTTTGGGAGCACGCTTATTACCTGAAGTATCAGAACAAGCGTGGCGACTACGTTAACGCCTGGTTCAACGTCATCAACTGGAACCGCGTCAACGAACTGTTCAACGCCGGGCGGTAAGCCGCGAACAGTGCGCCGGACCGCCGGGATTGACTCCCACGCGTTCATCCACGACCGACTTCAGTCGAGTAGAGGAGTAGTCTGCCGTAAGTCGGGTCGTTTCTGCCCGACAATTATTGGCAATAGATGTAGCCGTCTTTTGTCAAACTAGTGCGCTTTCAGTACTTAATTTTGGGGTGCCACTGCCTGTGCCAATGTACGTGAACGTCGTGTATTGCCGACCCGCACTGGCGAAGCCAGTGGCACACAACCCCAATTTGAGACTTGACAAAGCACTAGCGCACTACCCCCAATCGCCGCATGTTTGCAACGCTCGGCTTTTGTATTAACATGGGACGTTTTTGAATCCCCGAGTTACGTTGCAAAGACAACGCATGCCGATCGACTGGAAACAATTCTGTCAGATTATCCGCGCGGCAAACGACATTGTGCTCACCAGCCATATTCGCCCCGATTGCGATGCGTTGGGGAGCGAATTGGGGATGGCGGACATCTTGCGGCGGATGGACAAGCGGGTGCGGATCGTCAACGCGCAGGAGACGCCTCCCAATTTGGCATTCATCGATCCGCGCCGCGAGATCCTGGCATATGGCGTCGACGTGACGAATGACCAACTCAGCGACTGCGACCTGGTAGTAATACTCGATACCAGCGCCTGGGTGCAGCTGGGAGCATTCCGGCAGTTCTTGGAGTCGACGTCGGCGCGAAAAATCGTACTCGATCATCATGTGGGGCAGGACGACCTCGGTGCGATTCTTTTTAAGAACACGTCGGCCGAAGCCACGGGCCGGTTAGTCGTCGAAGCGGTCGATCATTTGGGCGTTTCGATTTCGCCGGCAGCAGCGACGCCGTTGTTTGCGGCCGTTGCCACCGATACCGGCTGGTTCCGGTTTGGCTCGACGTCGGCTCAGACGTACCAATTGGCGGCGAGACTGGTTGACGCCGGCGCGGCGCCGGCCGAAATCTACGCCGACCTGTATGAACGCGAATCGGTGGGTCGGATTCGTTTGCGGGGCATCGTCCTGGCGCGGGTGGTCACCGAGCTCGACGGCCGTTTCGTTCACACGTATATTTTGCGAGAGGATTTTGCCGCGGCCGGAGCACTTCCCAGCGACACCGAAGACTTGATCAATCTCACGCTGGAAATCGAGGGCACGCAATTCGCCGTCATTTTGATCGAGCAGGACAACGGCGGATTCAAGATCAGCTTTCGTAGCCGTTGCGAAGTGAGTTGCAATGACATCGCCGCCCGCTTTGGCGGCGGGGGACACAAGGCCGCCGCGGGCGCTTATCTCAAAGGAACTTACGAGTCGGTCAGCAAGCAAGTTCTCGACCATGTCCGGCAACAGTTAAGTGCGGCGTTGATCGCCTAGCGTAGATCGTTGACCGATGCACCCGCCTTCACAACACCCCGTCGAACAAAGATTCGTCATCCCCGCGAAGGCGGGGATCGAGTGTTGCGCGTGTTGATTTCCGCTGGATTCCCGCCTTCGCGGGAATGACGTTCCGTGCGGTTGTTGTAATCGGTCTTTTTTCGACGGCCGCCCAACCACTAGTCCACTTTCAGTACTTGATTTTGGGGTGCCACTGGCTGTGCCAGTGTACATGAGCGTCGTGTATTGCCGACCCGCACTGGCGAAGCCAGTGGCACATAGCCCCAATTCTAAGACCTGACAATGCACGAGTCCATGTTCCCTCAGTGTCCCTGTTTACAATGCCCTGTTCAGAATGCCGCGCGGCGTTGCGATGGGGTGCTACAATAATCACCGAATCGCACCGGCCAACGTAACAGTTTACGAGCCGGGGTCTGGCTCAATCCGCCCAAGGCGGATGTGCCTGACCCCCTAAAAATGTGGGCAACGCATTGGTAACCCGTGAACGCTTACCCGGCCAACGATCAGTTCGCTAATTAAGGACGCGTAGGAAGGAACGATTTTCAGAAAGGGCCGTCTCAATTTAACGAATGACGTTTATGAAAGACGGAGACAAGCCATGCGTGAATCAGAAAATTCGGCGGACGAGATTTTTCAACAAGCCATCCGAATCGTCGATGATTCCGCGCGCGAGCAGTTCGTGGCGGATTCGTGTCATGACAACGACTCACTTCGAAAAGATGTCGAGCAACGGATCCAAAGCCATCTGTCGGGAATTCGCGGCTTGGATGAAACCACCGACGGACAATCGGGAAACGCGGTCGCCTCGGGCGTTCCCACGGTGGGCAGCCACATCGGCCCGTATCGACTGGTCGAAGAGATCGGCGAAGGCGGGATGGGAATTGTGTTTCTTGCCCAACAGACGGCCCCGATCAATCGCCGCGTCGCCCTGAAGGTGATCAAGGTGGGCATGGATACTCGTCGCGTCGTTGCGCGATTCGAAACCGAGCGTCAAACGATGGCGTTGATGGACCATCCGGGCATCACCAAAGTGCTCGACGCGGGTGCGACGGACTCGGGTCGGCCGTATTTCGTGATGGAGTTGGTACAAGGCCAGCCGATTACCAAATACTGCGACGTCCACCGGCTTTCGCTACGACAGCGTCTGAGCATCTTCGCCCAAGTGTGTGGCGCGATTCGAACATGCGCACCAGAAAGGGATAATTCATCGCGATATCAAACCGACGAACATTCTCGTCACCGAACAGGACGGGATGCCGCTGCCCAAGATCATTGATTTCGGCATCGCCAAGGCCACCGCCGATCGCAGTTCCGACGGCACCGTCTTCACCCGATTCGGCGAGATGATCGGCACGCCGCTGTACATGAGCCCCGAGCAGGCCAGTGAACAGGACCTCGATACACGATCGGACATCTATTCTTTGGGAGTGGTGCTGTACGAGTTGTTGACCGGCACTACGCCGTTTTTCGGATTTAAGAAGAACAAACTGCAAGAGATTCGCGAAGCAATTCGCTCTAGCGATCCGCCCACGCCGTCCAGCCGAGTTGGCAATTTGGGCGATACGGTTCGCGAGATCTCCGCCAATCGAGACACCGACGCGCCGACCCTGTGTCGCTCGATTCGAGGCGAATTGGACTGGATGTTGAACAAGTGTTTGGACCGAGATCGAAACCTACGATATCAATCCGCCGGCGAACTGGCTCGCGAAATCCATCGGTTCTTGAACGGCGAAGCGTTGGAGGCGGCAGCGCCGACGCTTTGGTATCACACCAGCAAGTTCGTTGCCAAGCATCGGACCGCGGTCGCCGCCTCGGCGATCGTGCTTTTGCTGTTGGCTTTTGTCAGTGTGTTTTCGTCGTGGATGGCGGTGCGGGCGAACATGCTCGCGCAGCGCGCCGCCAACGCAGAAAACCTGGCAACGTTGCGACTGGGTGAGGTTGAGCAACAACGGGATCGTGCGTTGGCGGCGGAGCAACGACTAGCGCAACTCGAACGTCAGCAGCGCAATCAGGTCGCGATTCACGAGGCAACCGCCGAACACAACGCCGACATGCTCAAAAAGTACTTGTCGGAGGCGGCGGCCAACCCCGAAGCGTCGGGGCCCCAAGGGATGCGGCTCGTTCCGTTGACAACATTGTTGGAGCGACCGCCGGCGCCAGAGCCAAACGCCCCGGTTAATGTGGATCGCTCCATACCGCAACCGCCTGATTTGGAAAGCAAAGCCTTTCCGCCGACCAGTGCGAAGGCCGATACAGACCACGAGTTGGCGGCCGATATGGACGATCTGCAGGTCGTGGTTGACATGAACGAGGGCGATAGCCAGGAGACCATCTTGAAGTCGATTCTCAAGCATCAACAACACGCCTTTGGCGAAAAGGACGTGCTGGTCGCCGCGACGCTCAACAAGTTGGGTCAGCTCATGTCACAGCAGAAAAAATGGGAGGAATCGGCCAAATACTTCGACGAGGCCGTCGCCATCCTGAAAGACACCGCCGAAGCGCATCCCGAATTGCGGGAGATTCGCGACGACCTGACCCGAGCCATCAAAAACCGAGGCGATATCAATCAAGCTGTCGGCGACCTGAAAGCCGCCAAAAAGGCCTTTGACAAGTTGGACATTCAATCCGAATTGCACTCGATTTGGGACCGAGTCAAGAAGGAGCTCGAAGAAAAAAAGAAAGACCAACAGCGATAATGCGTTGGTCTTGTTCGAGATCGTGGATGCGGCAACCGGCGTCGACCGTCGCGAGATCAATTGACACCTCACCGCCTAACTGCTCGTTGAATAACTGCCCGATGAAAAAGTTGCGGAACGGCGCGAGCCGTCCGGTTGCGCAAGCCGACCGGTTGCGCTGGCATCCACACGGCGAATGACCGGGCGGCTTGCGCCGCTCCGCTTCAATTAACACGTGTGCACACATTCTTAAGTGGTCTGTCAATGTCGACTCCGAACGGCAAAGCATCGAGTTACATCGGACCTTTCGACATAACGATCTTCCATGATCCGTCAATCTTTTGGAAGTCAATCGTATCGTCCTTGCCATC
The DNA here is from genome assembly GCA_963803365.1 of uncultured Planctomycetaceae bacterium. Lineage (GTDB taxonomy): Bacteria > Planctomycetota > Planctomycetia > Pirellulales > Pirellulaceae > JANMEB01. The sequence goes on along the minus strand of CAWDMH010000008.1, from coordinate 82,940 downwards.
CATCGTAATCTTCCCTTGAGCCTTGTCACCGTCGACTTTAACGTCGGATATTTTCGCGCTCTCGAAATCGGGAAAGCTTCCGCCGGCGTCTTTCGGCATCGAATCCAATAGAGTCATCATTTCGCCGATGAACGCGGGTTTGTCCTTCACGATATTGGCCAACGCCTTCATGTCGGGCTCTCCGGCTGCCGGATCAGGTTTCGGCAATTTGGACTCGTCGATTCCATATTTTGTGAAAAGCGCATCGATTTTGGTCCCAAAACCTTTCATTTCCGGGGCCTCTTTGCCATCGGGTGTCATGCCGCCGAAAGCTTTCATGAAGCTGCCTGCAACGATCATGCTTGCCGCCATCGTGTCAACCGAATCTGGCGTCAGGCAACTACAAGCGGCCTTCCAATCTTTGTTCTTGAAGGCAGTCTTCATCGTGTTGAATGCGTCCTGTGGAGTCGCCGCCTTTTTGACGCTGGCGGAACCGCCGCCACCCGTCGCGCCTCCGCCGGTCGCGCCTCCGGACCCACTTCCGCCATTGTTATTCGTATCGGCGGGGGTGCATCCTCCGATCATGATTGCGATCACGAAAACTGCTGCGAGTTTTTTTGCCAACCTCATTTGAACTCCTCTGAAATGCTTCGGGATTTCCAACCAACTTGCCTTGTTACGTACAGCGACCGCCCATTCTGAACCTTATTGTTGCAAAAGTAAAGCTGCTCAAACCTTTCAGAGATGCCATTTCCGGTAGCTTGGGATCGCCGGAAGTCACGAAAACGTTGTGCATTGGAGGTGTGAACACACCGGCGAATCAGAGCCGGGGAGCCTCCGCGGTTATTTCTCGACGGCTTCGATTCGAATGTTATCGAAGGCGGCGCGGCCGGTGGCGCCGAAGAGTCCGATGCGGAGGATGGCCTCCTTGGCTTTGACCGGAACGCGTTCGTCGTGATCAAAATGCTGCCAGTTCATACTCCCTTTGAACGGGCCGATGAACGACGTACCCAAATCACGGCGGTCGGCGTCATAAAAAGTTACGGCGATCGCGGGCAGATCGTTGAAGTTGTCGGGGCGGACGTTGTCGCACCGCACCGAACCGGAGAAGCGAAGTTTCTTCACCAACGATCCGTCGATCGAAAATCCTTGCATCAAATGCGCCGGCGAAAGCGGTTCCTCGTTGTTGAATTCAACGTAGTGTATTCCGCTGGGCGCCAATTGATCCTCGACGACTTTGATTTGCCGCTGATAGTACCAACCGGGAACGTGTCCGTTTTCGGGAAGTTCCTCTTCGAAATCGCCGTTGAGAATCTCCGGGTTGGCCGGATCGGGCAAGACCTTACGCTCGGCTTCGGCCTCGCCGGTCATGGGAACAAACAGCGTCGGCTGCAACGCTTCGGTGATCAGCGCCTTTCCTTTTTTTCGCATCAGCGTCAACGTCTGCTGATGCCGCTCGCCGACCGGAATTACCATCAATCCACCATCGCTGAGTTGGTCGATCAGCGGTTGGGGAACTTCTTCGGGCGAACAAGTGACGATGATCTTGTCGAACGGGGCGTGCTCCGGCCAACCTTGGATAGCCGTCGCCCGATCTTGACAAAGACGTTGTCGTACTTCAATCGCTTCAGCGTTCGCTCGGCCAGTTTTCCAAGCGATTCGACAATTTCGATCGTGTAAACTTCTTTGACCAGCGGGCTGAGTACTGCAGCTTGATATCCGCTGCCGGTGCCGATCTCCAGTACTTTGTCGGTTGGCTGCGGGTCCAGCGTCTCGGTCATGTAAGCGACGATGAACGGCGAGGAGATCGTCTGGCCTTCACCGATGGGCACCGCCGGCGTCCAAGTAGGCCTTGCTTTGGACGTCGTGCGGCATGAACTCGTGTCGAGGAGTATCCTCGATCGACTTCAGCACCCGCTCGTCCTTCACCCCGGCCCCGCGGACGTATAAGTCCACCATCTGCTTGCGCAACGCTGCGTGATCGATGTGTTGTTGCGCGGCCCCTTCAGCAGAAAAAAACACGATGGCTACAACAAACCCCGGCAGCCATCGCCACAAGGTCCACGGCCAAACTTCCAGCGTCGTCGGTGGAGCAATCATAAGGACATTATATACGATCGACGCGAAATTGCAGATCGATCTAGACGGCTTCGCCCCAGCCAGCTAACCTTGGACGATTCGCAACGATTCACCGGCGGAGCCATCGGCACCCGCTCTGAAACCTGAGACTCAACGACGCACCAGTGCTTTGTCAGGTCTTAGAATTGGGGTTGTGTGCCACTGGCTTCGCCAGTGCGGGTCGGCAATACACGACGCTCATGTACACTGGCACAGCCAGTGGCACCCCAAAATTAAGTGCTGAAAGTGCACCAGCAGCCCATTGAAAAAGTAGCGGAACGGCGCGAGTCGTCCGGTTGCGCAAAAGCGCGAAACGCGTTAACCAATAAGTTCATTGAAAAAAGTAGCGGAACGGCGCGAGCCGTCCGGTTGCGTCGGCATATTTACGGTGAATTACCGGGCGGCTTGCGCCGCACCGCTTCAATAAACACTTGTGCACACATGTTTCAACAGTCTGCTAGACGCTAGGGAAGATGGCCACCCCGACCGACCAGTCGCGAGCTACGTTTGCTTTCATCGCTCCGCTCGTGGCGTTCTTGTTGATCAGCAGTTTGGAACCAAGATTTTCTGAGGACTCGCGATTCTCCAGAACGGAGTCCGATGCAACCGCATCCCGCACAACCCAAAACGCTCACCAACCTGTCGAGCCGCTATCGGAATCGGCCCGCGCCAAAGTGAATTGGTATCTGTTGACCACGTGCGTCAAGCTGGCAGTGGTGGGCGGATTGCTCGCCTACTACTTCCCACTTTATCTACGCTTGCTGCCGATCAAGTTGAATTGGATGGCGGTTGCCGTCGGTATCATAGGGTTTGTATTGTGGGTAGGCATTTGTGCGGCGGCGCTAGAACAAAAGTCACTTGTCGCGATTGGCTTCTCGAGCCATTCGCTGGCGACTCGTAGCGAATTCAATCCATTTGTAGCAATCCAGTCGGCCGGTCTGCGCACGCTGTTCTTGATAGCTCGACTGGTCATTCTTGGGATCGCCGTGCCGATCGCCGAAGAGTTGTTTCTGCGAGGCTTTCTGATGCGTTATTTCCAGGATCCGGACTGGCTGAAACCCCAGTTCAACCAGCTTGGCGCCTGGCCGTTGGCGGTGGGCACCCTTTACGGCATCGCGACGCACCCGTCCGAAGCGTTGGCGGCGGCGGTCTGGTTTTCGTTGGTCAGTTGGCTAATGGTGCGCACGAACAGCTTTTGGAACTGTGTATTGGCGCATGCATTAACCAACGGCCTGTTCGGCGCCTACGTGCTTCTTTATTCGCAATGGCAACTCTGGTAGCCCTGAAGATGCCTTAGTTTTGACCCTGTTCGGCGGGCGGTTCCTTGAGCACCGAATCGATGACGCGATAAGCTTGTTGGCGAACGTCGTCTGGAAAATCATGGTCGCAGTCCGGATGCACAACGGTCAAGTTGCCCTCGGCGCCGAACAGCTTGTACACCGGACGCGCCGCCGCGACACATCGATCCACGCTGCGCCAACGGAAATTGTCGTCGCGCAACGGCGAGTTCACAAACATCGGTCGAGGCGCGATCGCCCCCAGCAACTCCGGAAAGTCAAACGGTATCGCCTCCAATTTGTCACGATAATTCGACAATCGCGGCATATAGCGAATCTGGCACCATCCTTTGCCAAAAAACCAGTTGCTCTCCGCGCCGTCGAAGTAGTCCTGGAATGAATCGAAGCCACAACTGCTGACAACCACCGTGATCCGCTCGTCAAACACCGCAGTGAATATCGCGTTGTGTCCGCCCAATGAATGACCGACCGCCGCAAAACCGCGTGACGCATCGACTTGAGGCAACGAAGCCAACAAATCGAGGCCGCGATGGTTGTCCCAAACCGCCTTCATCGTCCCGCTGGCGTAGCCCAACTTTTCCAGGTTCGGCCAGTAGTTGGCCAAGTGCGGATAGGCGGGGGCAAGCGTAATGTAGCCGCGTTCCGCTGAGCTCGGCAGCGTACCTCCGGCCGGGATGTCCGCCTAACCCAACCACGACTTGGTGCCCGACCGTATTGTCGGTCGGATGCAGACAGAGAACCGCAGGGGCTTTGCGCACCGGCCAGGACGTCTTTCGGAATGCACAGATAAGCTGGCGTCCTCGAGTCCGCATCGGACTGGTACGTGATCAGCCGCCGGACGTACGAGCCGACGTCAGCTTCTTCCACGAGTTGCACATCCAAAGGCACCGGCTCTTGTTCAGTCGGCAGCGGACCCATCACTTCCTGCATGCCGCGCACGATTTCCTCCCGCCGCAATCGCCAATCCGAAACCGAAGTTACTGGCCTGACGGAGCCGTCAGCGGCGCGGTATGCCAACAGGTCATTGCGGTCCAGCCGCATTGTCTGCTGCGCATCCAAAGGTGCGCAACTCAAAGTCAGGAGCACGATCAAGAGCCATTTCAGAAAGTTCATTCCGGGCACGCGGCAGAATGTGTATCGACTACGAAGCGATGCGATAGTTGGAAGACGGCGTATCGAATGCCAAAGTCTGCACCGACGCTACGGCCGCCGGCGAATTCGCCACATTGCGGGCCAAGCCCATGGTGAGGTAGTACAGCGATCCGAACATCGGCATGATCGACACATCATGGAACATTCCATTGATCGCATAGCAGAGCAACACGCTGAGACTAATGACGCCCATCGCACGTGATGGACGATCTCGGTTTGGATCGCGAAACACTTTCCACGCTGTCCAACCGAACAGCGCCCAGATTGCCAACAGCAGCGAACCGCCTACCGCGCCAGTTTCGGTCAAGTACGACAACAGGACGTTGTGCTGCGTGTACGGAAGGACTTTCTTGAGTGGCTCATCGGTAACTTGTTGGTGATACAGCCGCTTGGCCGCCGTGTACTGACCGAAACCGTGTCCCAACAGCGGCTTATCGAGAAACATCTTCCAAGCGACTTGTGCCAGCAGCGGGCGTAACGACACTGACTCGGACATTTCCTCCTCGGTGACGTATTTGTCCCGCTTGAATGAATTCAAATCGCCGCGCAAAAAAACCAACACAACGGCTGCGGCGACCGCCGATCCGATGACGAGCACGCCCTTGGCGCGTGTCGATGCCAGAATCCATGCAGTTCCGCCGACGCAAACGAACAGGGAAATCCAAACGCTCCGGGTCAGCGTGGCGTAGATTCCAGCGAGAAACACCAAGGACCCCATCAAGATGACGGCGCACCACCACAGCGACGCCTTTGGCCAAAACGACATGAGCGCCAGCCAACCGGCGATCATGAACGTTCCGTCGACGATCGGATTGAGAAACGGTCCGCGCCGCCGTCCCAAGAACTCCTGCACGTTGGGCGACATGATGTACTTGGGAAAAACTAGTACACTCCAATTTCGCCATTCCGCAATCCCGGTCAACGCCAGGTACAGTCCCAAGCTCGCCAGACTGAGCAACAGAAACCGCAGATCACGCGAATCCACTCGACAGTAGCGAACGACAAAATAGACCCCAATCGGCATCCAATTGAAAAACAACAACCGCGACAGTGGCAAGTTCTCGTGATAACGGAAGTCGTGAGCAAACGTGCTGGCCGTCAGAACCACCAACAGAAGCGCGATGGCGACGTCCAACAGTCCTATAGGCTTGCGGTCGATCCGGCCTTGAATGAACTGTACGCCGAAGATGAGCAGCATCCCGGCCCACATTAGTCGATCGAACGTAATGGGAATGGGACCGATGTCGCGGTGCCAAAACTCATAGCCCACCAAGCTTCCTGAAACAACGACCGCAGTCGCCCAGAGCGGAATGCGCCACAACCGACCAGCGTCCAGCCAGCGCAGTCGAAACGCCACGACGCACCAAACCAACAAGGCGATTGAACCGGCGGCAACGAGCGGAATCATCAAATGGGTACTGACATGCTTCTGTTTCGGGTGGACAGCTACATCCGACCATCGGCGGTGGGTCGAGCTGGAACGATCGCGAAATCTATCGGTGTATCGGTCGCGGCAAACTTGTTTCCAAGTTCGTCGGTGACAATCAGCACCAGGCGATAGCTGCCCGGGTTGAGTGCCGGAATCTTGGTTGGAAAGATCACGAACGATCGCTCGTTGGACTTCACACAGTCGTCGACGGGAGCAAAATCTCGTTGATCGACAACCTCGCCAATCGAATCCAAGACAACCAGGCCGCCGGAGAACCTTCCGCGATGACTGGGCTGCGCGTTGATCAACTGGGGCGAGACGGCATAGTTCTCGACTTCGCAGTACACCAAAATGTCTGAACCCGCCACAAACCGAGTGGACGGAAACGGCTCCAAATCTCCGAAGCCGCGAACCTGGCGGCAAATCATGGGGTTCCGCAAACGCAAGGCGTCTTCCCGATTCTTTCGCCGCAACATTTCCAGCAAATGTTCCATGGTCCGTGGGACATCGTCTGTCCGATCGTCGATCGCAACGTATTCGCTGGCGACGCGAGAAACCGGCTCGCCGTCCGCGACGGCGCGTTCATTCGGTGTGCCTTGCCGTAGCTTGGGGCGCGGCGCGACTGGCGATTCGTCGTCGCATTCGGCTCGAGGAGTCAAACAGGCTGACATCGCCAACCGCTCGCGGCGCTCTACCGGTTGGTGCAGATCCACGGGTTCGCCCGTCGCTTGATTGACTTGCTTCGGCATGTCGTCAAGTGATTCGTGATGATCGCTTTGCGAAGATCCCACCGAGCGATTGTCTTTCAGCGGCATGGTCAGTGCTTCCGCTTCGGCAGCCAGCGTGTCGGAAGCGGCTGTGCTGTTCTTGACGACATCGCCAAACAATTCTGCTGGATTCCAAATCAAAAGACTTGGACCGACAAAGTCGTCGGCCTTCGAATCGGGTGCGAGTGTGTTGGATGGCCGATTCGGCGACGGCGCACCTTTTTCCGCTCGGTCGAGCGGGGCATTCTCGGCTCCGTGGGAATCGGACCGTTGTCGCTGGCTGTCATCGGCAAACTGAGCGGTGTCCAAGTTGAAATCGGACTCGGAGCGATGCAGTGGATTTAGCGATCGCGAGTCTTTGGAATGTCGATCGAGCGAGGTCCAATGCGTCGACCGCGACGGAACGGCGTTACAACCACAGACGACCGTTGCGAGGATGCATGGCGTCAGAATGAAGTGCATTCGCCGCGAAGCGCCGTTAACGACGCCCGCTGGCGTGTGTCGGAGCGTGTGAAGGTGGGGGTTGGCGCACCGCGAGACGGCGTTGAGCATGACTGGGGATTGGTACACAGCATTCCTCGGTGAAATGATTTGCAAGGTGGGGATCGTAGGAAATGTCGAACGCGGCGACAAGATTGTTGTGAGAATTGCTTTGCCTTCGACCACGACCTACAATCGAGCTTTGTTTTGGGCCCGCTTCGACCGTGCGATTTGCCGGGTAAGTTTTTCCGGTAGGGATCCGATGCGCTGATAGCATCACCTGGCAGCATGAGTCTCGCAGCGAAGTATTTCGTCCGTGGAGCTATTCTGATGACGACCGCACAACACTATTCCTGGTCCAAGATGAACGGCGACTCGCCGATGGATAAAGCCCTTCGCAAACGCGTTATCGGCCAACAGATGATGGTTTCGCACGTTACGCTGCAGCCAGGATGCCTCGTTCCAACGCACGATCACGAGAACGAGCAAATCTGCTGCGTACTGAGCGGACGAATTCGATTTGAAATCGGCGAAGCAGACAGCCGCTCGAAGGACGTCGTGGTCGTTTCCAGCGGCGAGGTCTTGCTACTGCCGTCCAACGTTCCTCATTCGGCCTACATCGAGGAAGAAACGGTCGTGCTGGACCTATTCAGTCCGCCCTCGGCGACAACCGGAATCGATCAACATAAAGAACATACCAGGGGATAAGTCCAATTAATGACGGTCGGCGAGGGGGTTGGCTATCTTTGTGGTCATGCCAACGATCGCACGAGCAGCGTCGGGCGGGATGGTGTTCCATCTCCCGACCCGGACCGACTATCGACAGCGAATGTGCGAGCAAGAACTAACGCGTCCCGAAAATTGGACTTATCCCCTTTTTCGCACGCGTGAGCATGGTGTTCCTGGTTTGCAAGATGCGAACGCTGGGGCGCTCCTAAATTGACTTCCTTTAACTCCCAAAGATCTTGTCCGGCAGAACGCTTAATCAAGAATTGGTATTTCGGATTGACGGCTGCAATCGTTTCATTTCCTGACGAGTCAACGTGAAGGGCCAAACAGCATTTCCGCCCGCATTTGATTTGGTACATTTCGCACGAGTCACGTCGCTTTCGACAAAAGCTCGTCCGATACAACTGTTGATGCAACGAGCGCCATGCCGCGGGAGCCTCCTGCTCGAATCTCGTCTTCCAGTCTTCGGCGCGACACGCGTAGCCAGTGCAAATCACCGTCAAAACCAACAATGAAGCCAATGGGTTTATTAGCGATAGAAACACGATCGTGATCTCCCTGCTTATTTTTGCAGCAGCGCCGCGACTGGATTTCGTTCTTCCACGCCCGATAGACGCAGGTCCAGTCCCTGGTATTGGATGCTCAGTTGCCGGTGGTCGATGCCCAGGCAGTATAACAGCGTCGCGTGGAAGTCGTTCACATGGACTGGGTTCTCGACAATGTTGTAACCGAAGTCGTCGGTAGTTCCGTACGTCAAGCCCGGCCGCACGCCGCCGCCGGCCATGCAGATGGAAAAGCAACGCGGATGATGGTCGCGCCCGTAGTTGGTTTCGGTCAGCGTTCCTTGACAATAGACTGTGCGACCAAACTCGCCGCCCCAGACGACCAGCGTATCCTCGAGCAGGCCCCGTTGCTTCAGGTCCATGATTAACGCGGCGGTCGGCTGATCGGTGTCGTGACATTGCTTGGAGATGTGATCCGGCAAGTCGTTATGTTGGTCCCAGCCCATATGATAGAGCTGAACGAATCGCACGTCGCGCTCGATCAGCCGACGAGCGAGCAGGCAATTCCGAGCGTACGTTCCCGGCTTGTGCACGTCATCGCCATACATTTGCAGAATGTGATCGGGCTCGCCGCTTAAGTCCAGCAACTCGGGGACGGCGGTCTGCATGCGGAAGGCCAACTCGCTTTGCTCGATTCGCGTGAGCACTTCCGGGTCGAGCGAGGCGGCGAATTTCTCTCGATTCAACGCGTTTAGATCATCCAGCATCTGGCGTCGCAAGTGCGGCGGGCATCCGGCTGGATTCGTCAAATACAAAATGGGTTCCGCGCCGCTACGCAGCTTGACTCCTTGATAGCGCGACGGCAGCGGTCCACTGCCCCACAGACGATCGTACAGCGGCTGTCCGGCGGCGCGACCGGTGCCGCGCAGAGCATCACGATAAACGTCGGCAAGTCCCGATTCATCGTCCCAAGTCCGTAGGCCACCCAAGCTCCGATGCTCGGTCGGCCCGCCAACTGGGATCCGGTTTGAAAGAAAGTGATCGCCGGGTCATGATTGATCGCCTCGGTGTACATCGACCGCACCACGCACAAGTCGTCGGCGACCGAGGACAGGTGGGGCAGCAATTCGGAAAACCACATGCCCGACTGGCCATATTGTGCGAACTTGAAGATCGAGGGAGCCACGGGAAAGCTCGCTTGACCCGAGGTCATCCCCGTCAAACGCTGACCCATGCGAATGGAATCGGGCAGCTCGGTCTTGGCCAGCTCCACCAATTTGGGCTTGTAGTCAAACGTTTCGAATTGAGATGGGGCGCCCGACTGAAATAGGTATATCACACGTTTGGCCGTAGGCCGGTGATTCGGGAATTCGGGTCGACCCAGTCCAGGTTGCCACGCGTCGGAAGGCAATGGATGGCGCGAACCAATTGCCGTTGCTCCCAATGCCGAATTCGACATCGACGCTAATGCCAATGAGCCCAGGCCCAAGGATTGGTTTAAGAAGGTTCGCCGATTGAATTGCTGAGCCGATTGAATGGGGTTCATTTCATGCTCCATCTGTAGCTGCTGCTGGATTCCCGCCTGCGCGGGAATGACGGTGCTGGACTGCGCGGGAATAACGGTGCTGCATGTTGTGCGAAGTACTGGCCTGGACCGCGCGGGAAGGACGGTGCTGGACTGCGTGCGAAGGACAGGCCTGGACTGCGCGGGAACGACCGCCGACTCAGTTGCGTCAAACGGATTTGCGAGAAGAAAGGGTTTATCATTCGTGCGTAATCGTTTCGTCCAGGTTCAGCAATACCGCGGCGGTCAAAGTCATCGCCGCGAGGCGACTGGCTGGAATCTCTTGGTCGGGAGCCGAGTCGCCGATGTGGATCAAATCATTGGCCGCTTGCGGGTCCGACTCGTAAAAGGACACGTTCTGTTGGAACCTCTGCAACAGTCGGTCCAATTCCGATGCGGTGGGTTCGCGCAACAAAGTCAACGCGAATCCGCGCTTGATTTGCGATTCGGCATCCTCACCACCGCTGTGAATCATCCGCGTGGCCAATTGTCGCGCGGCTTCCACGTACGTTTCGTCGTTTAGTAACGCCAGCGACTGCAGCGGCGTGTTCGTGCGAGCCCGCTTGACCTGGCAGATTTCCCAACTCGGTGCGTCAAACGTGGAGAGTGTCGGATGGGAAACGGTCCGCTTGCGGTACGTGTAGAGACTGCGTCGATAAAGCCCGTCACCCACATCGTGTTTGTAAGGACCGTCATTGGCGCCGCCCGCGAGTTCTTCCCACAAGCCGTCAGGCTGGTACGGCTTAACCGACGGCCCGCCGATGGTCTCGGATAGCAAGCCGCTGACCGCCAACGCGTTGTCGCGAATCAACTCAGCCGACAGTCGGAATCTTGCGCCGTGTGCCAGCCATCGGTTTTCTGGATCGCGATCCAGCAACTCCGGCGTGAATTCGGATTGCTGTTGATACGTCGCGCTGGTAACGATCAGCTTGTGGAGTGCTTTCAAATCCCAACCCGACTCGACAAACCTGACCGCCAGCCAATCGAGCAGTTCGGGATGTGTCGGCGGCGTTCCTTGTAACCCGAGATTGTCCGGAGAAAACAGTCCGCGCCCGAACAATCGCTGCCAAACTTGATTGACCGCGACTCGTGCCACCAACGGATTGTCCGAATCGATCATCCAATGAGCCAGTCCGAGCCGGTTGCGAGGCTCGTTGGGTTTTAGTTGCGGCAGACAGCTGGGGACCGCCGGCCAAAGCTCTTCCGAAAGGTCCGGCGTGGTATATTGCCCACGCTTAAGCCGGTACGTCGGGCGATAACCTTCGCGCTCACGCATGACCATCGTGGTTTGAATGTTCTTGTTGTACTCGTCCTGCTCGCGTCGAACCTGAGCAAGCTGTCGCGTCAGGTCACCGGAGACAATGCGGTTCAGATAGCCGTGAACCGGATGATTCTTGTCGTCGACGTTGGCATCGAGCGACTTTAAAACGGTTTGCCGGATGCAGTTTAGTGCTTCGTCTGCCGTGATCGCGCGGGCAAAGAGTTGAAACCCGCCGATCGCGCCGGTCAACGACAGACTGGACGAGCGGCGCCCGAGCCGAAGCGGCTGATCGGTTTCGATCGTATCGCTTAGCGAATCATGCTCGATTTGCAGTTCGACTTCGTTGCCGTCGACGAATACCTTGACGCCGGCGGCCTTGGACGAACCGTCATAGGAGACGCAAACGTGATTCCATTCGCCGTTGGCGATGGGCGTTTTGGTGATCACCGCGATCGCGTTGTCCGGCCAATGATGAATGATGTGTACCTTGAGGCGCAGATCCTCCAACAGGATGGTATCGCAGCCTCGAAAGTCCGCGGCGTCATCCATCTTGCTGACAATCGCGCCGGTTTTTTCTGTCTTGACCCAACCCATCCAGGCAAACGGTTGGTCACGCTGTGGCTGAAACGCCTGGCCCAAGTCGACGTGGGATTCGCTGCGGCCATCCAGTTGAATCGCTTTACCGCACGGTGCTTCGGTGAAGTCCGGGGTGCCGGCGGGATACGTCGCGGCGGGTGCTGTTTCGTCCGCGTTTTGGGTGCTGCTATCCGTGGCCACCTTCAGGTCAGGCAGCACGAGCGAGATCGTTGGCGCGGGCAATTTCGTCAGGGATTGCGAACTCCGCCACTCCGCGATCAGGTCGAGCACCTTGGCTTCGGCGCTGGACTGTTGTTGTTCGAGCGACGCGATGCGTTTGTCGAATTCCGCCAGCGCGGCGATGTCCTGGGGTGTGGGAACCTGAATCAAAGGCGGCACGTTGCCGCGCGTCTCGATGTAGACTCCTTTTTCGTCGATGTTGTTGAAAAAGGCATAGAACTGATAAAACTCTTTTTGGGTGATGGGATCGTATTTGTGATCGTGGCAGCGAGCGCATCCCATCGTCAAGCCGAGAAAGGCCTGCGAGGTCGTTTCGACTCGATCCACCACATTTTCTACATACCATTCCTCCTCGATCGAACCGCCTTCGGTGACGGTCCGATGATTGCGATTAAAGCCGGTGGCGATCAATTGATCTTGAGTCGGATGGTCCAACAAGTCACCGGCAATCTGTTGCAAGATGAATTGGTCATACGGCAAATTGTCGTTCAACGAACGGATCACCCAATCGCGCCAAGGCCACATGCTTCGGTAGAAGTCGTTTTGATAGCCATTGGTGTCCGCGTAGCGAGCGGCATCCAGCCAATCGATCGCGACGCGCTCGCCGTAGTGCGGACTTTGAAGTAGTTCGTCGACTACTTTTTCAAACGCATTGTCGGAGTCGTCGGCGAGGAAACGCTCCAATGCCTCGGGAGTCGGCGGCAGTCCGATCAGGTCAAAGTAGACTCGTCTCAACAAGGTTCGACGAGCGGCTGGCGGCGAGGGCTTTAAGCCCTGTTCCTTCAATCGACGGTAGACAAATTGGTCGATCGGGTTGCGGACCCAATCGGTGTCGACTTGGGGCGGGCCGATTTTCTTGGGCGGGACAAACGACCAATGAATCGACCATTTCGCACCCTGTGCCACCCAATACTGGAGCGCTTCGATTTGAGTTGGCGTCAGCGATTTGCCCGAATCGGGCGGGGGCATTCGAAAGTCGTCGTCGTCCGACGAGATGCGCTTGATCATTTCGCTGGACGAAGGATCGCCGGCGACGATCACATGCTTTTTGGCGGCCGATTCGATATCCAGTCGCAAATCTGCTTGACGATCTTTTTCATCGGGTCCGTGACAAGCGTAACACTTCTGGGCCAAGAGCGGCTGAATGTCTCGCGCGAAATCGACGGCCGATGGATCGGTCTGATCTTGGGCTCGCAACAAGTTCGATGAAACGAGTGCGAGCGCACAACCGAACGACATCAGCCGCAAAAACATTCTGGAAAGCATGCGATTCCCGGCGGTCAAAGAAATCCACTGAACGGAAGGAGACATTGGAACTAGTGCTTCGTTACTGCTTAGTTTACGGGTCGTTAAGTCAGTTTTTCGGTTAAGGGGTCAGGAGTCAATTGCCGGAACGGCCCTCCGGGTGCTTCGCACAATTGGTTGGTTAAGGTTGGTTGGTTAAGGGGTCAGGAGTCAATTGCCGGAACGGCCCTCCGGGTGCTTCGCACAATTGACTCCTGACCCCTTAACCCTAAATGTTAGCTGGCACAAACCACGAGGAGGTTTATTGGCGGCTCGTCGAATCGATGAGTACATTGGAGGCAGGTTTCAGGTGTGCTTCGTCAAGCTTATCCACGCTCCACAGCAAACCGCGAGTGACCAGGTCGAGGTACCTTGCATCGCCGACCGTGTCGTTGTTATGGCCCAGCGTCGTGGCGAAGACTCGGGTCTTGCCGTTGTAGGTATTGGTCCAAACGACAATGTTGTCCTCCACGGTCTGCTTGCCATCCTGTCGACGGATTGTCTGCTTGCCGCGTGCCAATACGTGACCCGTGTCTAACAGCTTGCCCGCGATGTTGTTGTAAAGTTCTTCGTTGACGGTGGTCCAGTCGCTCTGACCTTTTGTGATCGGGTTGTCCTGGTCAGTGAAAGTGATCGCGATCGGCAACTGCGGACCATGACCGGTCGTTTGAAGGCCGGTGAGTTCGAACCAGGGAGTGACGGCATCCGGCCAACCCTCGCTGCGGTAACAGTGCATGCCGCAATGCAGCACGACCGCGGGCAGCCCGGCTCGATGCGGTTTGAGAATTCGATCGATCGTTTGCAGATCCTTGACGTCGGCAGAGCATTCATCGTGAACGATCACGTCATAGCCCTTTGCCCAATCCGGATTCTCGTAGATTGGGTTCAGATGCTGGGTCCCTGTGTCTTCGTCGTAGGCGATCGTCCACTGGACATTGGCGCGAGCCGAAATGCCCTTGGTGAGTATGTCTTTTTGCGCCGCGTAATCGTGGCAACAGCCGCCGATAACCAGCAACGCACGGATCGGCGAATCGGGATCGTCGGCACGGGCGATGCGAACCCGCAGTGAACCGGCGATGGCGATGGTCAGCATGAATGCCAATGGCAATAACTTTTCGAAAGTGTGACATCGCATGGCAGGAGTTCCTCGTCAAGGGTATTCGATTTGAGAATGCTAGATCTAATGAACAACACGCTACCGGCCCCGCCGCCGATTTGTTTCGGTTTTTGCGCGGTTGGTTATGCAGGTTCAATTCTAGATCAGCCAAGTGGTTGTTGACACCTGCCGATGTCGGTGCTGGGACAGTTTGGCAGTGCTACAGCTATGTTTGCTGACAGTAATCAAGCGAGGACGCTTGATCTACGGGGCATCGGATTGCCGGTGTAGCGGCGGATCGGTTTTCATTTGGCCACGATTTATGTGTGAACGTCGATGGTGGTTTTGTGTGATTCAGTAGGCATCTCCGTATATTAGGAGATTCCACCCAGCCTCCATTTTTTGCCGACCTCCTTTATTCCAATCGAATCGCACGTTCAGTTGTGTCCAGCGAAGCAAAGGGCTTTGATTGGTTTGTTCAGTTTTCTGAATCGCACATTGGCAACATCTTTCACATTTGGGCGCCGACGAAGCTACGGTTTTGGCATCAACCAGTTTACCGCCGACGAATACCGGCATCTGACCGGCGAGTCCATTGGGGATCAGACGAACGCCCTGGACTTCGCAAAGATCCACCGATTTGCCCCGAAGCTGAACGCGCGTCAACTCACATCGGCCGCTTGCTGGTGCCGCCATGTAGGCGAGTTGCGTAAGCGTTCACGGGTTGCCAATGCGTTGTCCACGTTTTTAGGGGGTCAGGCACATTTTCGGCGGCTCATGCGACATTCTAGTACGAATAATTGGGCCGAAAGTGAGCCAGACCCCGGCTCGTGAACTGTAACGCGAGTTGCATACCTAATGGCTACGTTGACTACCGTTTGCCGATTGGCAACCTTGACCATTTTCGTCAAATCGTGCGTTCATTTGACAACGAGATGGCCTCCATAATCAATAATTGTTGCGTAGGATACCCAGACTAACATCGTTTGATCGTCCGTCAATCGTCAGAAATTGGGCCTTTCGAGGTAGGACGGCCATCCCCAGTCCGTCATTTGTCGGGCAAGGAGCCCGACCTGCAGCAAATTACCCAAAAAACGAATTGTCAAACGCGCTTGCTTGTTGGCTTTGGCTCGAACTATAATCGACTGCAGTCCTGGTCGGACCGTCTTTCTTCGATGCTCTAACCGTCGAGGGTCCGACTCATGTTTCAGCGAAAAAAGTTCGTTGTTGGCTTCACGCTTGTTGAGTTGCTGGTCGTCATCGCCATCATCGGCGTGTTGATCGGGATCACGTTGCCCGCGGTGCAAAACATGCCGCGAGGCTGCGCGACGGACCAAGTGCTCGAACAATCTGAGACAGATTGGTCTCGCCACGATTCAACACCTTGATGCGCTCAACAAATTCCCGATCGCCCGAACTCAGAATCGGCCGGGGGACGTCGTTCCGTTGCGGCAGAAGGGTGAAGAGCCGTCGTGGCTAGTTCGTATTCTTCCGTATATTGAGCAGACCACCGCGTTCGAAAACTGGGACTTGAAAGTGACTTGGTATGACCAGGGGCCCGATGTACTGGTTGCCACTTCTCCGATCTTCACTTGTCCGGTGCGGCATAATGTCGATGCCGTAGCGCAAAAATCGACGAGTAGTTCGCACAAGACGTTGCCGTGCGGATGTCCACTGCCCTTGAAAGGGGGACCTCAAGTGACTGCGTGCCTGGGCGATTATGTGGGCAACCTCGGTGACTTGTCACCCGGTTCGACAGGCGAGCCGACCGACTTTTACTATGGCGGCAATGGCACCGGCGTGATTATCAGTAGCCGCGGGAAATACGCCAACAACGTCCTAATTGATTGGGTCGATTTTGTTCGCGGCCGCGATGTAATCGACGGCATGAGCCACACGGCGTTGGCGGGTGAAAAGCAAATCCCGTACGATCAAATCGCCCAATTCCCGTACGACTCTCCCCAGTATGACGGAACGCATTGGCCGGCCTCGGCGCGTGTGGGCGGCCCGGGAGTTCCATTGCAGACCGGCAAAGATGCGAACACGTTATCGTTCATCGCGTTTGGCAGTTGGCATCCAGGCGGCGTGAATTTCGTCTTCTGCGATGGCAGCGTTCAGTTCCGAGCCATCCAGACGGATACGGGGTTGTTGGCAGACATGTTGAATCGCGGCGATCGTGAAGTCCGGGAAGGACTCTAACGGCTGTTCATGCATTTGGATCGTACGCAAAGTAACTCGCCGGTTTTGTTGACCCTCACCTTACCTCTCCCTGTGGAGGTTATGCAGCCGTTAAATCCGTTGAATTCAACCACTTAGCTACCACCCTCTCGCGGGGAGGGCCGACGCGCGCAGAATCTTTGACGCGAACTACTCGCCCCTCTCGGCATGCGTCCTGCATACGACTCTCCCCGAAGACTGGGGAGAGTGGTGCGAACTCGCAAAATGCTGCGTTAACAAGCTGCACGACTCTGTGAGGACCGGAATTAAGGCGAAGTCATCTTGCGTGCGATCATTACGGCTTGGGAAAGCTGGCTGACGATGAACGGCGATTCCCAACGAGCCCAAGACTGAAATGACATTTTTCTTGTTGGACGCTTTCAAAAAGGGAGTATAATACCGGGAGTCTTTGGTCGGACCGAATGCTACTTTTTGCATTCTTTTATGGAGGTTCGACCGATGTCTGGACGCACACGTTCCGGCTCTGGCTTTACGTTGATCGAGTTGCTGGTGGTGATCGCCATCATCGGCGTGTTGATCGGCTTGTTACTTCCGGCCATTCAAAGTGTCCGCGAATCGGCTCGTCGGACTCTATGCGCGAATAACTTGCACCAAATCGGAGTCGCGACGGTTTATTATCTGAATGTGTATGAGACGTTTCCGGTCGCGCGTACACAAAACCTGCCCGACGACATCATCCCGTGGAATCAAACCGGCGAGGAGCCGACGTGGCTGGTTCGCATTTTGCCCTACATCGAACAAAACAACGCGGCTTCGAACTGGGATGTGAAAATGAATTGGTATTTTCAGGATCGTGAAGTCTTGGTGGCGAACTCGCCTGTCTACATCTGTCCGTCGCGTCATGATTCCGACGCTACCGTCGAAACGACGGTGAACGATATTCAAGGTTACTTACCCTGCGGTTGTCCCATACCTGGGAACAACGGAACGCGGGTCACAGCATGTCTGGGCGACTACGCAGGCAACTTGGGGGATCTTTCGCCTGGCATGTCGGGCCAGACGTCCGATTTCTATTACGGCGGCAACGGGACGGGCGTGATCATTGCCAGTCGGGGACGGTATGACGATGTGCATTTGCTGAATTGGATCGATCACATTCGCGCCCACGACGTAACCGACGGCAACAGCAACACGGCGTTGGCCGGCGAAAAGCAAATCCCGTTTGACGGCGTCGGCAGGTTTCCGTATGACATGCCCGAATACGACGGGACGTTTTGGCCCGCATCCATTCGCGTCGGCGGACCTGGAGTTCCGTTGTATACGGGAAAGGAGGGCACGGTGGAAAATGAGACGCTCCCGGAGTACCGATATGTGTTCATCGCCTTTGGTAGTTGGCATCCGGGCGGGGTGAACTTCGTTTATTGCGATGGCAGCGTGCATTTCCTGAATACGAATTTGGATACGAACGCATTGTCCCTGCTGTTGAACCGGGGCGACCGGGGAATTTTTTCAGGACAGTGACCTGATGATTCGCATTTGCTTTGGTATATGCAGCACCGTTCTTCTCGTTGGGATGGCGGGCTGTAGTTCGCGGCCTCCTGCGTACCCGGTCCAGGGGCGGGTGACGACGAAAGACGGCACGCCTGTCAAGCACGCCGTCGTCGAATTTCGCGCGAAGCAGGGCGGTCAATTGGCGCGTGGTTCGGTCGACGAGGAGGGCCGATTTCAACTGACGACATACCGAGCCAACGACGGCGCCGTTGCCGGCCAGCACCAAGTCGTTGTCGTACAGATGATTCTGGGGACGATTGGCGGGCCTCCCATCCAACATCTTCACGATCACGGTCCGCTGATCGATCCCAAGTACAACAACTATGAATCGTCCGGTTTGACCGCCCTCGTGGAAGCCAAAAAAGAGAACCCAGTGGCGTTGGTGGTCGAACGACGCAGCGACGAACATGCGGACGAGCATGCAGAGGACTCGACTGCCCATTGAGCCGGCGGCGGGCTCCGCGTCGTCGACTTGAATGACCAGATCGGCAGTCGATTATTCGGCAGTGGGCGTGAGCGAAGCGTTGTGGCTGCCGACGGCTTCAGAGGCGAATGGCATTGGGACATCCGCCTCGGGCGAGCGGCTTGGGGACTCGGCTTGCGGGTGATCGAGATGGGTGAGGAAATCACCGGCCGGTTGGATCTGATGATCGATCGATTTTGCTTTGTTAAGGTAGTCGCGGGCGTCGTCGATGCGTCCTTGCCTAGACAGCAGTACGCCGATGTTGGAATAAGCGGCGGCCGAACCGACGACGGGCGCAAAGGTCTCGTAGCTTTCGTCCAAACGGCCTTGCATCGCCAGCGACATTCCCAGATTAACGGCCGCGCGATCGTTTTTGGGTTGCGCCTTGAGGGACCTGCGAAACCACGATTCGGCCTCGGCCCAATGCTCGCGGTGAAGATGGAAGACCCCGAAATCATTTAACAAATTGGGATCGTTTGGTTTCAGCGCCAGTGCCTCCTGGTACTCTTGCCTTGCCCGCGTGTCGTCGCCGCGATGGTCGTAAAGAACGGCCAGGCGCCGACAAACGGGATTCCACTGGGGATCCAATGTTCGGGCTTGTTCGTAGTAGCGGATTGCTTCGTCGGTCCGGCCTTGCTGTTCCGCCATTTCGGCGGCCTTGATCGCCAGCGTCGCTTCGCTTTTTACCAAGCTTTTCTTGTCGACCGTTGCCGATAGATCAGCGCGATTGGGATGCGCCCATTGCGTCAAAGAAGTGCAGCCCGCGCAGGCCACGATACAAAAACCAATAATGCACCCAGTCGTTTGCCATTTGGCCCAAGTCAACCGTCGCATAGGACGACCTCCCTGTGATGTACGATTAGCGGAAGTTGCCGCCGGTAGTACCGCCAAAACCACCCGTCGTGCCAGAGCCGCTCGATCCGCTGAAACCGCCACCGGAACCGCCACCCCGCGAGCCGCCGCGCAAGTAGCTTCGGTTGAGTTGTATTGCTTCTTGTCCGTTGAGTCCTTCGGCGGCAGGAAAACCGATTGTCACTCGCGAATCGGCGGCGAACACGCCCGACGATGCGAAGTATTCCGCCAGCGCCGCGCGTCTTTGTCCATCCAACGCTGCATTTTCCGAGGGCTCGATCACCACCTGCCAAGGCTGTCGCCCCAAGCGTGAGACCAAACCCATGACGTGCCGGGCGCCGAACGGACTGAGTTCCGCCGATTCATCGACCCATTCGTATCTGTAGACCATGAAGTCGTCGCCTTCGGCACGATCGGCTTGCGAAGTCTGCCAGTGCGCACGTTTGTTGACCGGGGGGCGGAGGAATCGCGCCTGGAGAGATGTCCGCACAATGGTCGCAGAAGAGCCCGCCACATCGGGAACAACATCCGGTCAACAGCCAGATCAAACTGCAGGCAAATACAACTGCCGCAAGGCGAGAGGGTACCATAACATTTCCCTATCGAGGTCATTTGTCCGAGATTTGAACGGCGATGGGTGTCGCCGAGGGCTCAGGGCCGGGTCGGTCTTGCGCCGGTCGCGACGAACGCAAATGCTCGCCCGGCGGCGGATTGTCCGCGGCAACTATAGCTGTGGCCTTTCGGGCCGATGATGAATACGTCTTCACATTCGTAGTATCGCTTGAGCCTGTCCCAGTCGGTGCGAACGGGGCTGCGAAAATCCTCGCTTCGGCGGCTCTCCAAATACCCCTTCAAGTAAAATTCGATGTCGCCCGGTTCAAACATATCTCCGCCAGGAAGGGACAGGCATGAATCCGAGTCCAGCGGGTGGACGAGTTCCGGCGTGATCAAAATCACCAGCTCCTGCTCGTCCGCGGTGGTGCCGTCCTTCTTAAACAAGCGTCCCACGATCGGCAAATCGCCGATGCCGGGAACGCGGGAACTATTGGCGCCGAAGTTGGACTGGATCAGCCCGGCCACGGCCAACGTTTGACCTTCACGCAATTCGACGGTGTTCTGAAAATTTCGCGTGTTGAGCCCCGGCACGTTGCTTCCGGAAACCGTGGTCGACAAGGCATCATCGCGGGTGCTGACGTTGGCGGCGATGTTCAAGCGGATCTTGTCGCGGTCGACGATGAACGGCACAAACTCAAGCTGCACGCCGAACGGGACAAATTCGACGCCTTGCGCTGCGGAGCCGAAACCGACGCGGGCAGAGGGCACTGGGAATTGGCCGCCCGCCTGGAATCGCGCCGGCCGGCCGTGCAATGTCACCAGGTTCGGTTCGGCCAACGTGCGGGCTAGGTTTTGTTGTTTGAGTGCATCGACGGTCAGACGAAAATCGCCGCGGGTCACCGACAGCGTACCCCCTTCCAGCGCCATCAGCGACGTGTCCGCCAGATCGCCTACGCGCGGTGGAAATGACGAGTCCGCGCCGACGCCGCTGGTCCCTTCGATGCGCAAACTCGTTCCGATCGAGCGCAATGCGTGCGGTTGACCTCGGCCACCGTCACTCGCAACATGACTTGCTGTTCGCCGGGGATGGAAAGGAGATTGATGATGTTGCCCGCTTCCTCCAAACCGGCCGCGGCGACAATCCGATCGAGCGTGTATCCCAGCTCTTCGCTTGTTTGAAGCACCCCTTCCGGCGAGTACGCGGTCTGACTGACCGATAGGTTGGTTGGCTTGGTGGATTGACCTGGCCGTTGGCGACTAGGCGGGGCATGTTCGGAGACAATCTTCAGGATCTGTGCCGCTTCGACTACGTCTTTCGCCTCGCCGCGCACCACGAGCTGATCGCCGATCAACGACAACTTGACGAAGCTATCGGGAAAGTCGCGATTGATTTCCTTTTCCAACGCCTGATAAACCGATTCCAAACGCAAGCGGTATCCGATGTCTTGCACGACGCGCAGCAAGTAGCTGAGAACACGCTGTTGGCCCGGGTGGTCCGGATCATTCATCCAAATCGTCAACACCGTTCGGCCCTGAGAAACACCGACGACGGCAATTTCCTTGTCGGAAATGATGTCGTAAGACGCGATCGTATCCTGGGCCAGGTAGATCCGTGTGGGCGTCTCGCGAAACGTCAATATGCGAGGGCGCCCCACGACCAAGTCAAGCGTGACTTCCGGATCGATCGTCTTTTCGACAAAGCGATCGTATTCTCGTTGCACCTCCGGCCGAGGAGGAGGATCGCGTAGCTCGGGCGGCAAGCCGGACAACAACGGCAGTCGGCCGAGTTCGACTTGATCGTTGGTTTGCGTCGCTGGCGCCGGCATGCGCAGGGTGATTTCCTGAGGCCCCTCGGTCTGCGGAGGCAATGGGACGGGCTCTTGAGGATCGCCGATCTTAACCGGGCGCGTCACCGTGGCGGCTGGCTGCAACACGTCCATGCGGCCGCCGCCCTCGGTGTGGTACTCGGTGGCACGGGCGGCATCATATCGGCCCGATTGTGGCTTTCGGCCATTGGACCCTGCGTAATATGATTGCCCCGCCGCAGGCCGCACCGCGCATAATCCAGCGGCTAGACATAGTGCTGCCATGCCGAGTCGCTGTGCAAGCGGCTGGATTCGCCGTCTTTTTCCAATTCCCCCCATCCGACCCTCGCACAAAATTGTGGCATGGGCGCCATCACGGCATACCGCCCACGTGCGAGGCCCAACCAGTATCGAATGTATCGGTTGTACCGGCTGTAGCAGTTGAGAAAAGATTGCCGGGGATCGGGATTGCAACGAAGTTTCCGATTCGGAATAGTTCGTCACTTTGTCATCGCGGAAAGGAAACCGTTGTCCGCTCGCCCGTCGACGCCGGATACGATTAAGCGACTGCCGATGGACAAGCGATTTACCAGCAGCCCCGCCGGGACTTCAAGCACGGCCTGGGTGAGCTTTGGACCGGCGACCATCCTCCAGGGACGAACGGAGTGATGCAGCGCCAAGACTTCGCCGTCGCGGGATAGCATGGCGACATCGATGCTGAACCACATCCAATGCGTGTGAATCGATCGGCACGGGACGATCAGAAGGCCTTCATCCCAGTGTAGTGCCCGACGGAATTGCAACCCGCGAAGGCGTTGCCAAAACGTCGTCGCCAGACGCAGACGGTCGATCACGACGTCAGCCGTTTGTTGGTCGATCAGTTGATACGGTTCGGCCATCGCTAGACGTTGCGAACTTGAATGAACGTCTCCGCCATTTTGAAGAGTTGCACGAACGCGGGTCCGAGCGTCCAAACGAACAGACCTGGTAGAAAGCAAATCACCAGCGGAATGACGCGTTTGACGGGCAAAGCATTGGCAAACGCAATCGCCCGCTCGCGGCGACGCGACCGCACGTCGTCGGCTTGTTGGCGAAGCACCCGCGCAACGCCCATCCCGAGTTGCTCGGCTTGCACCAATGCGGATACGAATACGGATATCGACGGCAGTTCGAGCGCGAAGAAAGACGACGCAAACTTTCCACGCGCGATTGGCCCGCCAACAGGTCCGCTTGAAACATTTGCATTTCGATCGCCAGCGGCCGACCCGCCAGTCGCGTCTTCAAGATGCGAGTCAGTCCCGCGTCGAAACCAAGACCCGCTTCGCTGAGCGTCGAGAGCAATTCCAGCGCCAGCGGAAGGTCTTGCTCGACGCATTCGACGCGCAGCCGCCGCGCGCGGCGAACGATCAGCCACGGCACACAGGCCACGATCACGAGCAGAATCCACGGCGCAGCCCAAACGATTGGCAAGACGCTCTCGCCGATCCCGCCCGGGACCAAAACCACCGTCTGCTCCATGAACGCTTGGAGACCGAACCAACGAAAACTCAAGGCAACGGTCAGTCCAAGAACCAGGCAAGCGACCGTGGCAAGCACAAACGTCGAAGCGGCATTTACCCGCCGGAAACCGGCGCGGTAGAGCCAACGGCCGAGCCAGCTCTTTTTCTCGAACGAGGTGCCGGCTGCCGAAATCTCACCTTCGGAATCCCCGAAACGGCGAATCATTTGCTCCCATCTTCGTTGTACGCTGGATCGATCGAACAACCAGCGCCACGCCAGCGCCAACAACGCGAAAAGGCCCGCGGCGAACAGCACGATCATGGTATTGCGAAAAAACATGTGTCCTCGAACTCGTTGTTTGTTACTTAGTTCAGGGGTCAGGAGTCAAATGTGCGAAGCAGCGGGAGGGCCGTTCCGGCAATGGACTCCCGACCCCTTAGCCCTAATAGTCAACTGGCACAGTCCACTAGTACCTGGGTTTGCTAATCATGTTCATCCAAACGATTCCCACCGCCTGCAAGATCACTGAGCCGGCGACGAACCAACTGCCGATCGACGAGGAGACGAACTCACTCACTTGTTCCCGTCCGTTCTGCCACACCACAACGGCAATGAAGTACGTCAAACCGACAATGGCGATCGTGGAAAACTGGGACTGCGCGGTGTTCGAGCGAATTCGCCGCGAGATCTCGATTCGGTCCCGGATCGTGTGGGCCACCGTGGTCAGCGTCGACGTCAGCTTCCCGCCGACCTCCCAATGAACCGCCATCGCGGAGGTAAACAGCAAGAACGTCTCCAGGGGGACTCGCTTGGCGATCGACCGAAACACGTCGACCGGTTCATCGCCCAGGCGGATTCGTCCGGCGATTTCCTCCAGGTACGGCCGTAGCGGTTCGCGCGTCTCGGCGATGGCAGCCTCGATGGCCGCACCGACGCTTGCCCCGGCGCCCACGGCCCCAATCATGATGTCGATCGCATCGGCAAGTTGCGTCTCAAGCTTCGCAGATGCTTGGCCGGCCAAAAACGTTTCCACTTGGCCGCTCAATAATCCAACCATCAGACCGATCGCCACGACATACGGTGCCGACAGGTGTAGAACGAGCCCGACGACGGATGCAATGACGAGACCCAACAACCACGGAACCCATATCCAGCGTCGCGCAAACGACGAATGCCGAGTCGCCTTGGCGCCGGCGTTGCGGGCAAGCGGTCGCCCTCAGCCAACCGTTCCAACACAAGCTCGCGCCGTCGTGCAGAACTCCAGCCTGGTAGCGACAAGTCCCAGCAACGCCATCCAACCGAAAATCAACGCCGCGTTGAGCATCACAACTCCGGTTGAAACAGCGACATGGGAATGTCATGGTTTTCCGCACGCATCTGTTCGACGACGCGGGGTACGATGCCCGTGGCCACGAACTCTCCCGCCAGCCGCTTTCCTTGACGGCCTCGCGAACGAAACAGGAAGACATCCTGCATTTGCGGCGTGTCCCCTTCCATACCGGTGATTTCCGCCATGCTTTCCACGCGGCGCACGCCATCCTCGCAGCGGCGAACGTGGACCACCAGGTGAATTGCTGAGACGATCTGCTCGCGAATCGCGCGCGAAGGCAATTCCAACCCTGCCATCAAGACCATCGTTTCCAAGCGGGACAGTGCGTCGCGCGGGCTGTTGGCATGGATGGTCGTCATGCTGCCGTCGTGGCCAGTGTTCATCGCCTGCAGCATGTCCAGAGCCTCGCCGCCGCGAACTTCGCCTACGATAATCCGGTCCGGCCGCATGCGCAGGGCGTTGATCACCAGGTCGCGGGCAGTGACTCGCCCCAGCCCTTCGACATTGGGCGGACGAGTTTCCATGCGCACGACGTGCTCTTGATCGAGGATCAGCTCGGCGGCGTCTTCGATCGTTACGATTCGTTCGTAAGGTGAAATCGCTTCGGCCATGGCACCCAAGAACGTGGACTTGCCGGATCCCGTGCCGCCGGAGATCAGAACATTTTTGCGGCCCATCACAACCCATTCCATGAACTGCCGCATCGCTGGAGAAAACATGCCCAGGCCCATCAGGTCGTCCCGCCGCAGTCGACGCCGCCCGAATCGGCGAATCGAAAGCGTCGGCCCGTCAATCGTCACCGGCGGCAGCGTGGCGTTTACGCGGCTGCCGTCGGGCAGGCGGGCATCGACCATCGGTGACGCTTCGTCCATGCGGCGACCGACCGGGCGGCAATCCGCTGGATGATCCGCACCAGATGGTCCGCGTCGCGAAATCGCACCGCCGTCTTCTCCAGGCGGCCGAACCGTTCGATGTACACCTAACGGTCCGTTCACCAGCACGTCGGTCACCGCCGGATCGGCCATCAGCGGCGCCAGCGGCCCCACGCCCAGCGTCTCTTCCAACAGGTCGTCCACCATCTGTCGTCGCTCGATCTCGTTGAGCGGCCATGTCTTGGACCTGCAACGCTTGATCGACGAAATCCTCCACAACCACGGCCAGTTGTTCTTCGCTGGCATTGATCAGGTTGCGCTCGTCCAACTCGGTCAACAATTGCTGGTGCAAGTCTGATTTGACCCGCAGATACGAAACGACACCGGATCGGCCGGGCGTCGACGTCGGCCCGGGAGCGGCCAACGCGCTCGACGTCGCGCCGCTTGACGCTGACGCGGATGTGGTCGCGTGGCAACGTCATGCTCGCACGGGATAGCATTTTTCGCGGATCACGCAAATGCTTGCTGTCAGAACTCGATTCATTCATGGAAAGTTCTCCGCAGTTGATTCACAGCAGAGGAAACGTCACTTCCCGCAGTCCCTCACCCTCGTCCAAGTCGCTGCCGTGACGGAGAGGATTCGACGCAAAGTGACGGCTCACGGATGGTCTAACTCGTGTCTGTCTCGACGACTTTTGCGGGTTCATCGGCGGCTTCGACTTGCGGCCGTGGCTGCTCGATGGAGCGTTGGGTGTCCAACGATTCAATTTCGCCAACCAACCGTTGCAGGCGCCGCGCAAATCCGCTCAGGGCCAAGGTTGCAGCACCGACGGGCCGTCCCGAGTTGGCCGCCGCAATGACTCGCTTGTCATATGGAAACACGTGATCAATGGGCCGGCCCAGCCGATCGGCGACATCGGCCAGAGCCAAACTTCCAGCAATTCGCTGATGGCGGTTGACGATGAGCGATTGTCGTTCGGCGGAGAGGCCAAGCCGCTCCAAAACGCTCAACATCTTCGACCGCGCCGAGCAGCGTCGGTACCACGTTTTCCACTACGATGTACGCCGCGATCGCTCAAGTCCAGGATCGCGACGATGACGCGGTCGAACATGGGAAACGTGTCGACAATCACGAAATCGTAGACTTGACGTCCCAATGTGAGGATCCTCGACATGAACGCATCGTCGACAGTCCATCGCCTCAACGGCGTCAGAGGGGGCCGCCAATAAATGCAATCCATACGGTGTCTGGATGGGCATTTGCCGGATCATGGTTGCATCCAGCCGATCGAATTCCATTGCCGCGTCGCGAAGGTCGTCTCGGGCTGTACGTTCAGCAGGGCGGCGGCGACTCCCATTTGTATTGAACCGTCGACCAACAGGACTCGCCCCGGGTGACGCAATGCCAATCCGACTGCCGCGTTGACGGCCAACGTCGATTTTCCAACCCCCCCTTTGTTGCTAATGAACGTGACGACACGGCCCAACGCCGACATCGTCAACGTCGAGATGGTGGCCGCCGTTGACGCGGGACAGGCCTTCGATCAAAGCCCGCAATTCCGACGTCGAAATCGGACGCCGGAGAAAATCTCATACTCCCGCCGCATCGCCTCGATCAGCACGCCGCTTTCCGAGACGTCATCGCGAAAGCCGTTCGGTCGAAAGATGGCCGCCACGGGAATCGACGGTGAGGACGTGGCAAGCTCCTTCGCCAGCTTCGACACTTCGCCGGGTACGTCTCCAACGGCGGCCATGACAATGCTCGGCGGCCGCGAACGGATGGCCTCCATCAAATCCAAACGATCGGCGCGAATCGCAAGCGCGTTGCTCGTCGCCAAGTGAGGGCGGCTGTCTGCAATTCGTTCTGCAATTGCGGGTCGTCGGCCAAGACGAGAATCTCAGAATTCGACATGACGATCACCTCGCAGACGCTGGGGCCAAAAGGGGTTGTTGGACGTCGCCCGAGAAGCCAGAACCGCGGACAATTCCTGGGGTGATATCGACAGGGAAAAGCACGGAGTCGCCGAAACGTTTTCCGTGCCTATCCGGCTCGCTCGCCGCACGATGGACACCGAAGTTTCACCAGGATTGACGACCACCTCGGCTTCGCCAAATCCGATCACCCGGTCCACCGCCGTCGTCGCCATCGTCAGATAGATCGGAATGTAACCCGAGTACGTCCCGTCCGGGGGTGGTTGGGAAGTTGGAATCTCGCGGCCAACCGTCAACGGCATCAAATCGGCGTCGGCGATGAGAAATGTTCCCCCAATGGGGACAAATCGTCACCAAGATTTCCCGACGCAGTAATGATTTGGTTGTCTGTGCTGTCCGTAGTTAGCCCGTTCCAATAATTTAACGACAATGCAAACGGAATTAGTCCCGGCAACACCGGTGAGATCATGTCGTCGGGAAGTCCGATCGAGACGGCTGGCACTTGCACCGCAATGCCCGTCGCGCACACTGTGACGCCTTGCTGACGCGGCGAGTTGCGGGAGGACGCAGCGCTTGCCGGGAATCGCGCCCCCGACCAAAAAGATAGGGAAGTGCCGAACCATCGCTGCTGACTCCGGGGATTGCGTCGAGTCCGGCCGCATCGTTGGTGCGCCGCATCCGAACCAGGAACGCAGTCTCAGGGCTGGTGGCAGCAACAAAATCGGGCCGGTTGTACGCAGCATCCTCCACGTGGCTGGCCGCAACATCGTACTCGCCGGCAACCATATCGCCCCACGGCTCGTTTCCCAGATTCAATTCGAGTCCGCCGATTGAGTCGCTGCGAACGGGTTTGTACACCGGCGGGTCGCTCGTGGCGAGATGTTGTCCGGCATTGATGCTCGGATCGCCCACACCACCGCTTAGTTGCGGTCGGGGGCCGGCCCCGAACGCTCCGCCGTGATCGAACGCGCCGTCATCGCCGTTGCCGGAATCCAAATCGTCGTCAAATATCCGCGCGACCCAGTCGCTCACCTCGTCGACGACGTGTTGCGTCGCGGTCGGCGAGCGGCACATTGGGGTCATCGCGGAACCGCAATCCTTCCTCCGCTGCCGCATCAACTGCTGTTTGCATCTGCCGTTGTGTCAATCGCGCAAAGCCCAGGTCGATGACCAACGCCGCGATCGCCATGAAAACAAACAACAACATGGCGAAAAACACGAGAACGTATCCTCCGCGATGTCGGAATCGCCTGCGCCGATCGGGCCGAATGGAAATCATCATTGGCCCACAAAGTTAAAAGACTGGGGCCCGCTCAAAAAGTCGCGGGGTTGCCCGTTTTCCGGAAAAGCATGGTACACGCGATGATCTCCTACGATGGCTTCGAGCAACTTCAGGCCACCCAATGGGTCGTAGCCGGCATCGAGTCGTTTGATAGCCCGTTGGATAATGCGTTTGCCGAGTTGCCCGCAACGACCGGTTCACTCTGCCTTGTTTCGGCGCCGCCGGCCGCGTGTTGATTGCCGTCGATCCCGCTGTCGCGCGGCAAGGCAACCGCCAACAGGTGCGACCGATGGCTATCTCCTTGTTCGGCCCCCTGGCACAACATGGAAGCTGCCCACACTGCTTGAAACCGCATCAAATCTGCGTTGGGAATCTCCAACACCGTGCGTCCGTTGCTGGACGCGCGAACGATTGTCGCCGAGGGTACGATCACGGCGGAAATCGGACGCGCAAGATTGATTCCGTGGGTGACAATGCCGGTCGGCAGTTTCACCACGCCGCGAACCAAAATGGCGACTCGATCGTTGTCCTGAAACGCATCCAAACCTTCGATCTCACGGTCGGCGATCGCAAAAACGGTCGTGCCCGAACCAGCGGCCGCCGCATACCCGGGTCGGGTCCCATCCGCCAGAAAATCGCCGGCGGTAAAAAAGTCGCCCCGATGTTTCGTTCGCCGAAGCACACGATTGACGAATTGTTCCATGTCCTCGACCGAAAGAGCCTTGAGGTACCGCGGGTCGTCGATCGATACCTGCCGCGACAAGGGCCTTCGGCGATTCCCGTTCCAAATCGCGTCGGAATACGCCTCGTACGCCGCGAGGTCTTGTGCCGCAATGGCAATCGATTTCATCCGGTTTCCCGCCATGCTCTGCTCGTCGGATGAGTGATACGCGGGGGTCAACAGCACGTGCTCGGTGGCCAACGCGGTCGCCAGCGACTCAACGTCGCGGTCGTCTACGGCTAGGATCAACGGCGGCCCAGACAGCGATTCGTCGGCGTCACTGGTTGGCGTCCGCTTCAGACTCTCTCCCAATGCTCGTTGTGCTGCGGCCGGCGCTGGAAAGCCGACGGGGCCTACCACCAACGCATCGCTGGCGACAAACCAGGACTCGCCGCGCAATCCAAACGACTCGTCCCAGGTGCGCATCGTCTTTCGCGATATGACGTCGTGCCGTTTGCGGATGATGGTTGTGCCGTCCGGTCTCGTCTCCGTCTCTTCGTTCTGATTCTCGCTATCCAAGGAGTAACTGGCGAGCAAATCGATCTTGTCGCCAATCTGCAAGTGCTCGGCCCCGTACATGCGATTCCAGGGAACGGCGAACGCTGTAAAACCTGGCGGCACGAAGCGAGTCACCGCGGGCCGGCTGCCAACGGCCGACGGCTCGGGCGCCACCTCGTTGGGCTCTTGAACCGTCGCCATCTCACCTCGATTGGAAACGAAGCGATAGGCCGATCCCCGCGCTCCGTGATTCGACATTGTCCCCTGTCGCGGATCGACCGATTCCTTTAGGGAATAGGGCGCGACGGAACCGGAAAGCAAATCCGAGCGGCGAAGAAAGCGGCCAGCCGGAATGTCGTGACGCGCCAACGACCCCAACGCCTCGTCGAGCGACGTGATGATTCCCTGTTGCTGAATCTGTCGCCGGTTCACCGCCGTCATTCGCATTTGCCGCGTCGCGGGACTGACGAATGCTTCGCGGCTGACGACGTCGTACGCCAAAATCGCCCGGACCGTGACCGGAACTTGCAGTTCATCGCTGGGCGTCTTGTCGGCGGCCATTGCACCGTCATCGGCGCCGGATTGCATCGGATGGGAAATGCAGGTGATGTCCAGCGATTTGATGAGCGCACTTTGTAGAGGGATCACATCGTCGGGTGCCACCGCGAGTGCGACTTCGTACTTTGGTATATTTTGAACCCGATTTCCTTGCGTTAACGAAGGAGACACCACGGACTGATAGCGGATGTACACCGGCTTGAGCACCACGGCGCTTCGGGCGAGCAGAATGGGTTCCTTGGCCGGCTCCGTTTTCGAGGTCGTGGGGGAAGCGACCAGCGGCGCACCGACCCAATTGCTGTTGTATTGGGACTGAAACGTTCCGACCTCGCCCACCGGAACGCTGGCCATCAAGTCAATCACGTCACCCGCATTCAAGGCGTAGACGCCCGTGAGCTTTGTCGCGTCCAACGTCACCGCTCGCATGCCGGGTGGGGTCGCGCCGCCGATGCCCTCCGGAGTCCCCTCGGGAAAAAACGTGTTCTCGCGAAAGCCCAATCCAGCACGCTTGTCTTTCTTGACGACGCGGCCGATGATCGCATTCACGTTCATCAACGCGCCGCCTAGTTCCATGGTCTTCGCTTGCGGGATTTCCCGTCCGTCCGACACGACAAAAACGACTTGGTCATGATCGTTGCGCACTTTTTCAATGCGGCTCGCAACCTGCGAACCGTCCGATGTGACGCCGGTAATCGACATGCCCACCGTGGCCGAAGGCGGAACAAGTTGATACATCAAGTCGCCGGTCCCCGGTTTGAGCAAATCCTCCCGCGCGACGCGTTCGTACGCCTTGATCGGACGGCTGTTGATCGGAATCCGCACCATGTAAGGGTCGGGGCGGCTCGTGGCAAAGGGGTTGAGATTGACACCCAACAGCAGTAACACTGCGGCCAGGCCGCTCGACCCGACGAGCAGAATCAACAACAGTCCCAGCCAAAAACTAGCCGACGCACGCCGTCGATGGGGTTGTAAAGTTCTCATTTGTTTGCCTCAAACTCGATCATCTAAGCCAGTTCTTGCGGGATGCCGTGGTGGTGGTTGAATTGTCCGTGCTTCATTGGGCGTGTCATTGAAAAACCTCGCGCCGATAGATCGCTTGAGCGGAAATCACTCGCCGATACGGACGCACCGGCCGGCCCCCCGTGAATGGGCTGCTTCCGAAAGCACCTTGAGCGCCAAGTCCATATTCGCCGCCGTACGTTCCGGCGTAGGTGCCACCCCCTTGCAAGGGCGCTCCCAGCAGATTGCCCGGACGTTCACCCGCGTTTTCTTCGATCACTTCTCCGTCGTCGGCTGCGTTGGGGCTGCCCAAAGTCGGTTCGAACGCACCGGCAGGATTCGCCCGAAAGCTACTCATCGCGGCGGACTGAAACGGGAAATTGATACGCAATGCGACGATGCCGCGCTGCGACGACGTGATTTGAAAGGGATCCGGATTCGGTCCGGTGTTGTCGCCGGGAGATGCTTCGCTGTCGATCTCCTCAACCACCGGAACCCAGCGGATCGTTTCAAAGCCACCGACCGTGCCCGATCCCGAGTCCCTCCGCGATGTCACCACCGGGATGCCCACCGAGTATTGCGTGGCGACCCAATTTGGATAGGTGGTCCCACTCGGCGGCTCGATCGGTACGGTGCGCTCCAACAACGCGCCGGGATATCGCAAGAGCCAGGCATCGGGGGTTCCATCGCCATCAAAGTCAGGTCGGTCGACGATCATCATCGTCGCCAATTGTTGATTCAGTTGCGGCATTTTTGGGACAGCATCTTCAAATAAACTGGGAGAAGAAACTCCCGATGCGCTGCCGTAAAACGCCGTCAAGTCAATGACGAGAAAGGCCTCGTCAAAAATTCGAGCGCGTACATTGTCGTCATAGAGCGCCCCCGGCTCGGCATCATCCGCCGGATTGTCCAGCGTGATGTTCGCCGGAAGCGGTGTCCGCGACAGCTCGCGGGCGCCGACGTCCACGGCTGTTTGCAGACCCTGCGCCACGTATAGCGCATGTCCAAACGTGAGTATCGCCGCCAACAAAAGATAAATCACCAACGACACGACCGCGAATTCCACGAGCGCCTGACCGCGCCGCGTCGACCGATATAGTCGGCGCCTGAATGCAAACTTGGTCCGAAGCGATTCAATTCCAAGGCGAGCGATCATGTTGCTGTCCGCTGTGTTGTTATTTGCTGAAGACCTGCTGAAGACCTGTAGCCTATTGCCAGAAGCGCTGCAAAACGCCAACCGGCCAAATCAAATATCCCAAGTATCCAGCCGCAATGGCCGGCACGTAGGCGTAGTCGCGCTGACCGCGAGCCAACGCGATCAAGGCGAGCCCTCCCCCGGAGATTCCCGTCCAAAACAACGCAATCAACAGCCCCACCGGTCCCAACACCGATCCGACCGCGGCAATCAACTTGGCATCCGCGCCCCCCAAGCGAGCGAAGCGCACCAGCAA
The DNA here is from genome assembly GCA_963803365.1 of uncultured Planctomycetaceae bacterium. Taxonomy (GTDB): domain Bacteria; phylum Planctomycetota; class Planctomycetia; order Pirellulales; family Pirellulaceae; genus JANMEB01. The sequence continues at coordinate 49,917 of CAWDMH010000008.1, read as the reverse complement.
CACTCCAATGACCGCTCCCAGCAACCCTCCCGTTACCACCATCCAAATGCGAATGTTGGCCGCGCCCATCGCCGCCGCGCTCATCGCCACGAGTAAGACCGCGACTGATATCCAATCCGGTATTTCTCGCGTTCTGACGTCGATGATCGATGCGATCAACAACAGCGCCAGAGGAACGATCAATACGACTTCTGTCATTTCGAATTGGATCACGACGCCTCCGCGCCCAAACGCGGGCGCGGAGGGTCATGAAACGCTACGAAGACGAAAAACATCGTCGGTTCAAGCCAAAAGGGATCGGTCGCCGCTCTAATTCGACTCCAGGATCAGGCCGCCGAAGTCGGTGCCGTTTCCAGCGGTACTGCCCAGGCCGAGAACGTTATTTTCCAGCCGGGCGGTGCCTGATGCGGTGCCGCCAATCGTGCCGACGTCCAATTGATTGGCGCCGTTGCCGTTGTCGCCAGTCTCGATCAAATGGCCGCTGACGATCGGCAAGTTGTCATCGTCGTGGGCGCCGGGCAAAATCGTCGCCACGGCCGAGATGATGTCGCTCGTCTTGTGGCCGAAAATTGAAATCGCCGCCGCACAAATCAGCGTGACGCCCGCGATGATCAAGCCGTATTCGACCAAGCCTTGACCTTTTCTATTGCGAAGGATTCTTCGAAACATGATTGCTTCTCCTGAACGTTAAGGGAAAAATAAAATAACCATAGAAACATCGTGGTTGCCATTTCGTCTCAGCTGGCGGCAACCCGTGCCAGCCATCGTGGCAGCGGTAGACGCTGGTGAGAGTTGGGCAAGTACGATTATCGCCGTGACGTTGCGGCAAAAGACCGCCGCGCCAGCGCCGGATAACAAGGACTGGTCGGACCTCTTTCGTCCAAACGCCGCGCAGCGGTATTTCATGCCGCAATGCTCTCTCCTGTTTGCTTCCCATACTCAAGGTTGTGATCGTTGGCTGGCTACCAGCCGGCATTCAATCACCGATCGCTTGTTGCCGTGCATTGCATCCGCATGCTGCGCTACCATGACCGGTAAAGCCGCGGCGTAAAAAGACCACGGCGTAAAAAGACCGCGGCGTAGATGCGGCTCGCCAAGCAGTTTTGGTCGGACCGCATATCAGGCAATCCGCACTGCGCACGCGGCTTTTTTCGAACAGGCTTTTCGTCATCGAACTCGAAGTGCGCTCAGAAACGCCAAGGTAGTTCTGACCGCGCGAATGCAAATGCGTCAGCAGAAAACTACACGCTATGCCGAGAACGTGGACGGTGGTCCGCGTGCGAGAAATCCAGACACCTGGCTGGAAATAGCAGAATTGGAGCAGATCGCGACGAATTCGCCGCGGAAAAGTTCCCACTCAAACAACCGTTGCAGCACAGTCACTGACTGAGCTCGAGAGTAATGTTGACATAACGGGCAGGGCCCGTTGCAATCGCTGGAGATGCCGGGAGCGAGAGCGGCCCACAACGCGCCGTCTGCCCCGGATGGTCGAGTCGCCGAGTCGCGCTTGGTGTCACAGGAGCAAGCTAACTCTGGGGCGGATATCGGTCGAGCCGACTGCGCGCGAAGGTTGTGGAAACCAAATATCGGCGCAAAATGGGCCGCAGATCCCCCAATGTGGATCAGCCCATAAAGAGCTAGAGTCAGCCACCGAAATGTGTCAGACCGTGCCACTCAAGATGCCAGAAAACAAAGAACCAGCTGAATATAAGACTTCTGGCGGTCCGACCTGAAACCATTATTAACCGACACAAATCGTGATTCAAGCCCTACAAAAGCGTTTCCGTAGGTTTTTTGGATTTCCGGATCTTTCGTTCATTAACAATTGGATTCATATGAGGCCGGATCGCGTACGCCAAGACCGGCAGCTACGAACGTGCCGCCACACTCCTTAAGCTCGATTTCCGCACTGGGCGCGCTATGGCCTTGAGCGATGACGAGAACCAAAAAAGAACTGCGGAATAACTAGCTGCGAACAGTCGTCTCGCGCGGCTGGGTGCGGTTCGGTCGAGAACCACGAAAATCCAAGAGTTTTCGATCGTGATGCTAGCGCTCTTACTATTTCCAATGTTGAGCTGCGTCCCACTCGTCCAAGACGCCCAGCTTGCGAGCCCAATCCGCAATGTATTGCCGGTCGATACGATCTCCTTGTACTTCCAGCACGCCGCGAATGTCGCGCACATGCTTTTCGGATTGGCCTTCCTGAAAGTACTTCATCAGAATGACATCCTCCGGAGAAGCAAACCTCACGCTGCGATCCTCGAGCACTGGAAGATCGCGGCCACGCCTCATGCGCGATTCATTGAATTCGGTAGGAGCGAAGACCATAAAGTCGACCTTCAGGCCAGAAGCGGGATGAATCAGATTGAACTGGCCGTGTGATCGGACTGCCGCGACCATCGCCTGGTGACTGAGGTAAAAATCAGTTTTGGGAAATAGCCTGCCAAATGCCTCTATCTGATGTGCGGCAAGATCGAGCACCACATCAATGTCGTTTGTAAAACGTGGTTCGCCGTAGGCGATTGTCGCCGTGGAACCGGTCACCAAATACCGCAAGTTGAGTTGCTCGCACGCCTGGACAACCAATCGCAACAGGAACTCAGGTTCCATGCGACATTCTCTTGGCGACGACCTGCTGTCGTTCTTCGGGAGAAAGCTCAGGGGTTTCCGCGGCCACGATCCGCTGCAGCATGCGGTTCGCCGAACGCCACATTCCCCACGCAATTTGGAGCCGTTCTGCTTCCGTCTTTCTAGCCAACACGCGTACCACTTCGGGTTCGATTACTTCAACTGAGCTTGGACCTCGATGGGTGTTGGTCATGGTCGCCGAATCTTCTCGAATGCTTGCCCTATGTGTTGGACTCCACCCAGCGCTGAACGAGTTCCACGCCGACTTCGCAAGCGGCGAGCATTTGGTCGAGGCAGGCGAATTCCAGCGGCGAGTGGATGTTGTGTTGGCCGGATGAAAGGTTGGGTGTCGGCAAACCGCGCTCGGTAAACTGCGAGCCGTCGGTGCCCCCGCGAATACTGGACAATTTCGGCTGCCGTCCCAGGCGCTGGTGGGCTTCAACGGCGAACTGGACTGCTCGCGGTTCCTGCTTCAGCCCGTCGCCTAGGTTGCGGTATTGCTTGCGAACCGCGACCTCGATTTGACTGCCGGGAAATTGTGCTGAAACGTCTGAAGCATACTGCTCGAGTTGCTTGGCGTAATCGGCGAGTTGAGCGGTCTCAAACGAGCGGAGCAGGATCTTCAGTTCAACTTTGGCGACGCCACCTTCGATGACGTAGGGGTGCAGAAAGCCCTGGCGTTCCTCCGTTTTCTCCGGCGCCAGTTCGCGCGGCAGTCGCTCCAGAAACGCTCCGGTAATGCGGACTGCGTTGACCATTTTGTCTTTGGCGATCGCGGGGTGGATGTTGATGCCCTGGATCGTGACCACGGCGAGGTCGGCCGAAAACGTCTCCACGTCGATTTCATCTTGTCCGCCGCCGTCGAAGGTGTAACAGATATCGGCGTCGACTTTTTCCAAGTCGACTCGCGACGGTCCTCGGCCGATCTCTTCGTCACATGTGAACAACAATCGCAGCGGTCCGTGCCGAAGACTTGGATTCTCCAGCAGGTGATTGCCGACTTCCATCATGATCGCCACGCCGGCCTTGTCGTCGCCGCCTAGCAGCGTCGTTCCATCGGTCGTGACCAAAGTCTTTCCGATCAAGTCGGCCAAGGCCGGACACTTTTCAACCGTGATGATCTTGGCCGAATCGCCCGTCAACGGGATGTCGCCGCCAGCGTAGTTGTCGATCACTCGCGGTTTGACGCCGTCACCCGTCGTTTCCGGCGACGTGTCGAAGTGAGCGTTGAAGGCGATGGTGGGAACTTCATCCGCCACGGTGCTGGGGATCGTCGCCATCACGATGCCAAACTCGTCTTGAGTCACATCGCTGGCGCCCATTTGCCGCAACTGCTCGGCAACGATCTTTCCCAACTCCATTTGACCCGGACTACTGGGGTAGTTGTCCGTCGAGTCGATGGCGGTCGTGTTGATTTGGACGTATTGCAAAAAGCGTTCGAGCAAGCGTTTTCGGTTCATCGATCATCCGTTGAGTTTCGTGAGCTTGCTCAACCGTCCGCTGCTGACCCACTCGGCGACGTAGATGTTGCCCGTCGTATCCCAACAGGCATCGTGTGGGTGAACGAATTTGCCTTGGTGCCATTGTCCGGGATCGCTGCGAATCGCGTTCCCTTTGTCGGCACGCATGCGGTCACTGTCGTCGCCAAGCTGGCCAGTACGGCGTTGTCCTTGCCTAAAATCGAAACACGCCCGTACAACTCGGGAACCAACAACAAGTCATTTTGCCGGTCGATGTTGGCTGGTAAGCCAAAGCCCTCTTGCGTGCGCAGGTGATTCCCGTCGAGGTTCAAGTACTGCAGCGTATCATGGGCTCGGTCGGTGACCACCAGCACCGGTTGGTCGCTTCGTTGATCGACCCACAAGCCGTGCGGTGTATTGAACTTTCCGTCGCCATCACCGGGCCCGCCGAAACAGCTTTTCCACTGGCCGTCTTTGGTGTAGCGATGGATGTAATACGAACCATAGCCGTCGGCCAGGAAGAAATCGCCCTCGGGGAGAAACGCGAAATTCGTCGGCATGAAGCGGTCGCGTCCCCAGATTTTCTGGCGGTCGGAGTCTTCGTTCTTGGCGTAGATGCCAGACTCCATCGGTGCGTACCGCTGCCAAACCACTTCACCCATCAGCGTCAGTTTGGCAATCGATTTGACTTGTTGATAGGCCGCGACATAGATGAACTCTTCGCTACCTTCGGTGCGGATTTCCAAGCCGTGACCACCCCCTTGGAATTGCTGGCCGAAAGCGCGAACGAAATTGCCGTCCCGGTCAAAGACGAAAATCGATGGATGGTCTTTGAGTTCAGCTTTTCCTTCGTGAATCACATAAATCAGCCCGGCGCGATCGATCGCCACGTCGTGCGTCGTCTGCCAAGAATATTGTTCGGGCAATCGAGCCCACGCATGATTGAATTCGTATTGGAAATCGCCGTGCCCCCAACGGATCGCCGCCGACGTTCGTTTGGCCGTCAGGACTAGAGGTGCGGCCACCGCCGTCGTTGCCGCCGCTTTAATAATCTGCCGACGTGTCGGTTTCATCTGCGTCTCCTCTCGTGTTGCACTAGCGGAAGAATTGCCTCGCCTGGAAGTGGGTCATTTGCCTTATTGCTCGAATGACCAGCCCAAACGACTCAATTCTAACGACGGGCGCCTGAACATGACAGTCGCCCAGAAAAGCGGATTGGGAACAACGGGATCGCCGGATGTATAGCTGAACAGTCGTGATCCCGCCGGGACAAGCCCAACGGAGATCGATAATGGCTAATCAAGTGCCTCGAACATTGCCATACCATTCGATGTGCATGCGTGGACAAAAATGAAAGCCGTGCGCCGGCAAGCCCGGCCCAGCCAGTCGCCTCGCTCGGCGAGCTCGTCGACCACAACGCCTTGCGGCATCAACCAGACATCGGAATTGCGAATCGAGGGAAACTGCGTCAGATACTCGTCGATTTCTTCGAGATCGGCCGGTTGATCCACGACGAACTTGATCTGAAACGGATAGCGGGTGATCAAACGCTCGATCACCGCCGGCTGGTGACGTCGCTGCTCGTGCAACCGGCGCCAGCGACCGGCTCGTTCCTCGGTCGGTGTCGAATTTCGAAGCTTGGGACTGATCGACATCAAATCGCAATGCAATTCGTGAAATGCCGTCCCGGCGGTTTCAATCGTGATATGCCGATCAAGCCGATGAAGTGCTTCACACAATCGCGGCAGTTCGGCGACGACCATCGGTTCTCCGCCAGTGAGCACAACGTGCCGAGCTTCCAACTGCTCGACGACTTCGACGATTTCGGTCAATTCCATCGAATCGCCGTCGGGTTCCCAAGAGGCATAAGGTGTATCGCAAAACCCGCAGCGGAGGTTGCAACCGGAAAACCTTACGAAGACGCTGTCGGTGCCGGTTAGGGCGCCTTCGCCTTGCCGCGATCGAAATATCTCGGAGATCAACACGAACGTCTGTCCACTCTACATTTTCGGGATGAAGGTTCCTTGATTGCAAAATCCTTTGCACCCGACGTGCCCGCGTTCAGGGCACTCGCTACAATTTCAGTTTTGCCACATATCGACGACGAACAACCATGCCGACTGAGAACTTTCGCGAGGCTCTTGAAACCTTTGACAACCAATTTCCCAATCGAGATTACTTGATCGAGATCGAGTGCCCCGAGTTCACTTCGGTTTGCCCCAAGACGGGTCAGCCCGACTTTGGCGTGCTGACGTTTCGGTATGTGCCCGACCAAAAGTGCGTCGAGCTAAAAAGCCTCAAGCTTTATCTGCAGCAGTTCCGCAACCAGGGGATTTTCTATGAACACGCGACCAACTCGATCTTGGACGATTTCGTGGCCGTTGTCCAGCCGCGCCGCATCGAGTTGACCGCCAAGTTCACCCCGCGCGGCGGCATCACTTCCGTCGTGACCGTGAAATGGCCGGACGAACGGTGACGGATTGGTCACAAGGGCGGAATTCATGACCTCGTTGACATGAGGTTTTCGAAGCGTGCTCGGTTTTTGAAACGATAGAATTCGAAATCGCTATCCACGGTTGCGATGCGCCGCACGTTCAGACGCTCGCAAACCGCCACAAGCATCGCGTCGCCAAAATCCATCGGCCGATCCGCGTATTTCTGCATCAGAACGGCGCCCCGCTCGAAATCTTCGATGGTCGGCTCCACAAGCAAGATTTCGCCCGCCGATAGCCATTTCAGAAAAGCCAACTGTGCTCGTAGGTCAAAGTCCAATACGTACATCACTTCAGTGACGATGGCGACCGTGGACACCAGACGAGACGGCGTTTTCTTTACGAATCGCAGCGCCGCCCTGTGATATTGATCATCCCGATCAAATAGCGCCACAAATGGACCGCTATCGACGACGACCACGTCCGCCACAAGTGCGCTCCCGAACGATCTGTTCCACGGATTGAGAAAGCTTGCCGTTTCCGCTGCCGATGACTCCAAACAGCCCCTTTCCCAACTCCCAGGCGGTTGTCGACCCCGTCTCTCGCGCCACGAAATCGGTCAGGCATTGACGAATCAGCTCAGATTTTTTGATTCCTCGCCGTCGCGCAATGGCATCCAGCTGCTTGACCAGTTGCTCGTCCAACCTTAACGACGTAATCATCGAGGCGACCTCAAATCAACAGGGCGTAATACATAACGTAATACAGCCAAGTTTAGGCGATGGCCAGGGAAAATCAACTCGCGACGACGAATTGGCGTAACAGTTCACGAGCCGAGGTCTGGCTCAATCCGCCCAAGGCGGATGTGCCTGACCCCTTAAAAACGTGGGCAACGCATTGGCAACCCGTGAACGCTTACCGAATTGGCCAATCCAAAGTCCGATTGCGTGGCCGAGCCTGGAAGATATCGCGTTACCAGGCAGGGGCCGTGGTAACGAGTTGAAGGAAGCTTGCATTAACGGGCACGAGCCGTGATAACGAGTTGATTTCAGCGTCGATTAGCGTGAATTAGTGTTCCCAAATTCTCCCCCGCACAATTAGTGTATGAACACTAATCTTCGCTGATTTACGCTAATCCGACGGTTCACCGAGTTCGGTCAGCACCAGACCAAACGCGCGGATTCGACCGGTTCAGGGCGAATCCTCATGGGGCACATCAAGTCGTATTCAGCGCGGCTCAACAGGTAGACGACCCGGCGGCCGTTCGTCTGAAAGAACGCCGGCTCCCAGCAGCGCATCAGGCCGTCCGCCTCGCCGTCGTTCAACCCAGCTTCGATGATCATTTCACGCAACGCCGCTCGCGTTTCATCGCCCGAAAGCTTCGGCAAACCGCCAAGGTCGATCGTCGCGGCCTTCCCAATGCTCAGTCGATAACCCGTGACGGAACCGTCAGCCACGTCGACATAAACTCCTGGCCAATGACTCGTTTTTTCTGCATCATCCGCACCGCGCGGACTCAATCCTGCTGATGGGGCATAAATTGCCTGGTATTTGACGGTAATCGTCTGATCATCCCCTGAGAGTTTCACAGCCGGTCTAGCGTTTGTCGGCCCGTCGTAATATAGAAAACGTTCCGATTCATCGCCGTTGCTAATCCAAGAGCTCGAGACCTTTCGCAATTCCGACCACCAGCCATATTTCAGGTTGTTCCCAGCGTCCGGCAATGCCATCCAATCCATCCGTTCCGGCGATACGATCAAACTCTGCCAATGAAGTCCTAAACTCTGAATCGCGTCTTCTCGTTCGTACCCGGCGCCATGCAAGCGATGGTGGGGCCAAATCCACGGATATCCTTCCCGGGGATCCGATAACCTGCCGAACTCGGGCAACTTGAATGCTCTCAACGGACCTTCATACCCGCCTCCCTGTGACCCAAAGCAGTCCAACGCGAAATCGTCGGGACGAGGATATGCAAACCACGGACGTCCATAGGTAAACATTATTTCAAGGTCCACGACCATTGGTTTTGCCGACGTCAAATGGATGACTGGTTTTGTAATGAGCGTTGGAAGTCCGGCGTCCGATCGGGACCTACTGAAGTCCAAGCGATTTCGGAACGTCGAAAGTTGATTTCCGGTCTGGTGGACGAATGATGGAATCTCATCAATGACCGATCTGGCCAATTGAAACTTTCCCGAAGCGCTTATCCATACGCCCCATTCCGCGTATCGTAGTTCGTGATCGCTGGGCGGCCACGTCAAGAGACTTCTCGCTGCCGCTGCGAATTCTTGTTGAGTCGGACGTGCGATTACGAATTGTTCGAATCGTGCGCGGAATTGACGAGGAAAATCGTCCAAAGCCGCCACGCTGCCGTAATCAAACGATGCAGGGGATGCAGGATAATCAAATGATAAACTTCCGTCTTCGGATGTCTTCCACTTGACCGTGTCCGGTTCACGTGGCAAGGGATCATGGATTTCTAGAATTGGCTGAAATAAAATCGCCGGCGCGACGTCTAGGAACGGCACCGGGTACGTCTGAAAGAAGTCGATTGTTCCCAAACTATACGCCGGCAGCCGCGTGAAACCGACGCAGTCGATGGCGGCGGCGCGGACGTCAGGATCGGGACTCGCGGATTTCCCCTCCACCAATGACCAAACCTGGTCCAGATAGTCGACCTTGCGATGCATCGCCAATAAGTGAAGCGCATCGATCTGGATTTTAGGATCGCGGCTCCGAAGAGCGATTTCCAAGAATGGCTTGGCCGACTCGGCCGGGAACATCTCAGCAAGTATTTTCAGACAGCATCGACGCTTAAACGTCGAGTCCAGATTCAAGGCGCCGTGAACGAGTACTTTCAATTGAGTGTTCGCCGGGAATTCAGTCGGGCAAGGGATATCGACCCGAGTCGGTTCGTCGCCAGCCGCATCGATTTGACCAATACAAGCCGCAACCCATTGCTCGGCAATCCGCGTCCGGCAATATTCGTCCCAGCGCAGCTTGCCGTAAACGCCCACCGCAACAATGGCAACCAACAGCAACGCGCTGCGAAGCCCGAATCTCATCCAGCGTCGCTCTTTGGGGTTTGCGGTCGACATTACTTGGTTATTTGGCTTGGTGAAAGGTGCAATTGCGAGGCCGAGCCTCGAAGACATCGCGTTACCAGGCAGGAGCCGTGGTAACGAGTTTAATCTTCTTATCAGCGTCGATTAGCGTGAATTGGTGTTCCAAACTTCGTTAATCCAATTACCGCTTAGCCAATTCGAACTCGGCGGCCGGTTTTGGCGGATTTGTAGATGGCCAGGATCGCCTCCACGCTGCGGCGGCCTTCGGCACCGTCGATCCGCAGCGGCGAGCCGGTGCGGATCGCCTTGATGACATCACGAAACTGCGCGGCGTGACCGTGGTGGCCAATCGCGGCGGGATCGGCCGCTCCGCCTCCAGTTTGAGTTCGCGCCGACATCTCTGCACGGATCTGCCGATCGCTCGCCAGCGATTTGGCAAACTCCCATTGCACGATGCTTTCTTCCTCCAAGATTGCCGAACCGGTCGAGCCGTGGATCGCAATCCGCTTGAGCGAACCGGGATACGCGGCCGTGGAGGCTTCGATCACGCCGAGCGCGCCGTTCTGAAATCGCAGCGTTGCAGTGGCGCAATCCTCGACTTCGATCCGCTCATGCGCCAACGTCGCTGTCGTGGCCGAGAGTTCCGCGATCGGACCCATCAGCCACAACAACAAGTCGACGCTGTGAATCGCCTGATTCATCAGCGCCCCGCCGCCATCCAGCCGCCACGTTCCTCGCCAGGCGCCTCGATCGTAATACTCCTGTGTCCGAAACCATTTGACGTACGCATCGCCCAACGTCAACCGTCCGAATCGTCCCGCATCGATGGCACGCTTCAGCAACTGACTGGCGTGATGGAACCGCGAAGGAAAAATCGTCGACAACAACACGTCATTCGTTCGGCATGCCGCGATCATCGCATCGCATCGACCCAGCGTGATTTCCAGCGGCTTTTCCACAACGACATGTTTCTTAGCTTTGGCTGCGGCGATCGCCGGTTCGGCATGCGCCCCGCTGGGAGTCGCAATGCACACGACGTCGATCCGCGGATCTCCCAATAGCTTTTTTAGCGACTCGAAGCGTTCGCAACCAAATTGCGCGGCCAGCGCCGTAGCATTCTGCGGAACGCGATCGTAGCCGCCGATAAGTTTCGCGCCGCGCACCTCCGCGATCGCCCGGGCATGAAAATGCGAGATCATCCCACAGCCAACAATTCCAAATCCGATCGTCACGACGTCACCTTTTGACCCTCCAACGCCGCCAGCGTCGCAAACGTCAGGCTGTAGCCGTTGAGTAACATGTGCATGGTGATCGATGGGACGATGCTCCCCGTCTGATAAAACACCGTTCCCAATCCTAACGCAAACACAAACAACGCGATTGGCGCAGGGCCTTGTCCCAGATGCACCAAGGCAAACAACAGCGAACTCACAACAATCGCAAATAAAGGCGAATGCTTCGTCGCCTTTGGTTCTAACGAGGGCGATACACCCGCTTCCGCAACCAACGCCGACCCTTTGAGATCGCCATAAATCACGCGCAGCCAATGCAACCGAGGACCGCGCAACCGCAACCGTTGCAACCACGACTGCAAGACGAATCGAAAGAACATCTCTTCGCTGATCGGTGCAACGATTCCCGCAGAAACCCATGTCGCAATGATCACCGCCAGCGTCGGCGAGTCGGCAATGGCAGTCAACGTTTCGTGTTCGTACCTGGCCCATCGCACCAACAGATCCATCAGCCAAAACACGGGTGGCATGACCATCAAGAACCCGATGAGCCCTGACGTCAAACGCACTCGCCAGTGATTCACTCCCAAATGATCGATGACGATCCTGCCGTATCGCAAAAACAAATATCCAAGTCCCAAGCCGCAGGTCACGATTGAGGCAAGCGCGGCAACAGTAAAAACCAACGCCGGATGCTTGAAGACTATATGAGGCGTGCCCGATGTTTCCGCATTGCTCTGATCGTCGGCTCCCGGTGACGCCGTCGCAGGTTCCGTCTGCACCGCGGATTCCGTCGTTTTCAGTTGTTCAACGCCCAAAAACTGGACGCCGATCGAAGCTGCGATCAAAGACATCATCCAGAGCGCGCTAACCACCAAGACGTCGGTCAAACCCCAAGGAACATCGAAATCAAATCGAGTTCCGAAAATTCGCCGTCTCAAATCAGCTCGGCGAAGCAACGTCACCCAGACGGCGATGCAGATTAACGACAGCGCGACCAGTGTCATCAGCATCGATAGATCGAGGAGCGAAGGTGTCGTATTCGACGACGCAAGCCTGGTCACTCAATCACCATCCTCGGCGCTTGGCCATACAAACGTAACAGTTCACGAGCCGGGGTCTGGCTCATTTTCGGCCCAATGATTGGTACTAGAATGTCGCATGAGCCGCCGAAAACGTGCCTGACCCCCTAAAAACGTGGGCAACGCATTGGCGACCCGTGAACGCTTACCATTTAAACCATTCACCACTGTGCATTACTTCGCCGGTGCCTGCCGCTGGCCATCGCGAAAATACTTCGTCGCCGCCTGGACGTATTCGATTCCCGACTGAACGGTGGAGATCACGGCCAACCAAATCGAACCTATCATCACAATGACCAACCAAATCGGCAACCGCCGTTCCGGTGAGGCGCCTGTCAAAGCCAGCGCCACCAACGACGAACCCGCGGCGATGCACTGAAACCACATCTTCAGTTTGCCAGCCATTTTTGCGGAAAAGTCCCCGCCGCTCTGCTCGACCATACTTCGCAAGACCGTCACCAGCAACTCGCGCCGACGAGCACCACCGCCATCCAACCAGCAATCCGCAAGTACCACGAGAATTCGCGCATCGCAACCGCCAACAAGATAAACGTCCCACAAATCAGTATCTTGTCGCAAAACGGGTCGAGCACGCGACCCAGCTTGGTTACCAGGTTGAAGCGCCGAGCGTACCAACCGTCAAACCAATCCGTGCCCGCCGCGAGTACGAATACGACGAAACTCACCCAATAAAGCCCCCGCGAAATTAACACAAAAAGCACGGCCGACAATACAAGCCGCGCCGCCGTGATTCGGTTGGGAACATTCCAAATCTGTGCCGTCGAATCTGACGTCATTTTGGCATTACTGATTCGAAACAATGTCCACTGATTCAAGACCCGCATTCCCTGCCCCCAGCAAAAGCGGGGGACGGGGATCCAGCATTGCGGGAGTTAATTTCCGCTGGATTCCCGCCTTCGCGGGAATGACGTTCGGTCCGATTGTTGAGATGAGTCGTTTTACAACGGGCTGCAAAGTAGCCGTCAAACCCACCGTCCACCGGGGCGGATTCGGTGGGGCGCCGTCAAGAGAGTATGGGCAGCGGATTCGACGCCGGTTTGCAAACCACAGTCCGTCGTGAGGGCTCGTCGACCGCGACCGCCACCAAGTCGTAATCGCGATACGTCACGACTTCACATTTGACTAAGTCCCCGACCTGCAACCGGTGGTCTATTTCCGTGACAAAAACCAGTCCGTCGACGTCAGGAGCGTCGGCATAAGCTCGACCGATCCAGGCGCCCGGGTGATCTTCGACGGCTTGATCGATGAGGACATCCAACCGACGACCGACTTGGGCCGCGTTCCACTCAAACGCCAGTTCCTGTTGCACAGCCATCAAACGCTCGCGCCGCGCCTCTTTGACTGACTCCTCGATTTGATCGGGCAGCTTTGCCGCTGGAGTGTCGGGTTCGAAGGAGTAGGTAAACACCCCGATTCGCTCAAACTTTTGTTGTTGAACGAACTCGACAAGCTCCTCAAACTGCTCGTCGGTTTCCCCGGGAAAGCCCGTTATAAAGGTCGTTCGCATGACCAAATCGGGAATCGTTTCGCGGAGCATCCCGATGATCGCTTCGGTCTGCGTCCTATCGACGCGGCGCGACATGCGGCGCGAACATGCCGTCGTTGATGTGTTGCAGCGGCATGTCGATGTACGGGACGATTTTCTGACAGTCGGCGATCGTTCGCGCCAGCGTCTGGTCGACGTACATCGGATAAAAGTACATCAGCCGAATCCAATCCAACCCGTCGATCTGGTTTAATTCCAACAACAGTTCGGTCAGTCGCGGCCGGCCATACAGGTCCATTCCGTAATAAGTCGTATCTTGAGCCACGACGATCAACTCGCGGACGCCCGAATCGACCAGTTGTCGAGTCTCGCGAAGGATTTCGTCGATCGGTTTAGTAACGTGTTTGCCGCGCATCTTGGGGATCGCGCAAAACGTGCACAGTCGATCGCAGCCTTCGGAAATCTTGAGGTACGCGAAATGGCGTGGCGTGATTCGCAAACGGTCGCCATCGGGCAACGTTCGAATCGGGGCCGGCTGAAACACGGATCGCTGTTCGGTTAGATCGCCCAACAAACGGTCGGCGACCCTCGTGATTTCTTCGCGACCAAAGACGCCGACCAACGAATCGATTTCGGGCGCGACCGCAACAAATCCTCTTTCTGCCGTTCCGCCAGGCAGCCGGTAACGATCAACCCGCGAGTTCCGCCCGCACGCTTCAGCGAAATCATTTCATCGATCGCGGCAAATGATTCCGTGCGAGCCCGTTCGATGAATCCACAAGTGTTGACGACAACAAAGTCGGCGCCTTCCGGTTCGCGCACCAAGCGATAACCGTCAAGCTGCAACAGCCCCATCATCCGTTCACTGTCAACGGTGTTTTTGGGACAGCCCAAGCTGACAAAGGCATAGGTTCCTTTGTCCGCAGGAGCCGTAGCAACTCGTTCGTAAGATTGGCTCAAAGGGAAATCCGTGTGTGGGACATTTTGAAATCGGTTGGCCGACTCGCCAGGCATCGGGAACAGGTTTGATCCCTTCTCCTTCCGATCCGCCGACAACCAGAAACTCGATCGTCTTTGTCGTAAAATCACCGAGGCATTATCTTATTCCAAAACCGCATGAAATCCAGGCCAAACCGCCGAACCTAACGCTCGCGGGGCATCCTTCAGTCTGCTTTCGCGGTGAAAGGCATTGTGCCAAACTGATGAACAACGCGGCCACGGGTGTTGCCGCCAAGTCACTGGAGCCGGAGCGTCGACGATGTTGATTCGAATGATTTATGGTAGCGCGGGTGGTTTTATTCTCTTGTGTTGTGGCCTGGCGTCGGCGAGCCGAGCGATGCCGCAATCGCCGACTGAGGGACAGATCCTGTCGATTCGGACTAGCGATGGCCAGGAACTCTCCGGCCTCGCTCAGGGTACTTTGGCTGTCGACGACAACGGCAAGCCACGTGAATTCAAATTGCAACAGCTTTTGTCCTACAACGCGGCGCTACCGGCATCGAAATTCGAAGAAGAGCGGATTGCGACGGACCTGCCGACGTTGAGCGACACCGATACCAAGAAGGCGGAGACGGCCGCTGAAGAACTGACGAATATTGGGTTGCCCGTCATCACGCCGCTGTTGCGAAGTTACGTCGACACCGACGCGCACGAGCCCGATTTGCGGTATCGGTTGTTCGGACGAATCATGCCAGGGCACGCCGATGCCGTCGATCGGACGTTGGGGCTGTTGAGACTCGATGACGGAACGACGATTCGCGCGAACCTTTCGACTGCCGCGATCACGCTGGTCGACAAAGACGGCAAGACGAGCCTGATCGACGCCAACAAAATCCGGCGGATTGTCGCGCTGCGGCCATCGATCGCTCGCACCTTTGATTTGCAAGCGCTGCATGACTGTACGTATGTCGGGTTTATGGATACGGGGATTGACGTGACTTCGGAAACGGCGATGTCCGCTTCGGCGCGGGTACGTGCGGCTCTCGTTTGACGAAGACGGCTGGGCGACCGACCCGGACGGCATCAAAGAGCCGTTGCCCGGCAAACGAAAACTTCAAGAGGGTTTTCGCTGGGGCAGCGTCCTGGGGCGCGTCGGGCCAACCGGCGATCGCTGGTTTGTCGGGAAGCATTTGGACAAGTCCGACTTCCAACCTGGCCGGTTGTACTTCGTTATCAATGACAACGAGCATTGGCAGAACAACATCGGCAGCTTCCGAGTCGAGTTGACCGTGACGCACGCCTATGATTTGGCCGAACCGTATTGAGTCGGCCCACGGCGACTGGCTTCAAGATTGACCGCGAGCGTTCCGCACCAGTTCGCGGTAGGCCTTGCGGACCGACTTGTGAAGTAACCGGGCAAACGACTCGTCGAGATTCCGGATCGCGATCAATTCAACGACATCGGCTAAATCTCGGTGCGTGCGTCGGGAGTTTCCCAAGCCGCAAGCAATCTTAATTTCAATGAGTCGCGAAAGTCGAAGCACCGACAGCCCTTCGATCATTTCGACGTTTTGCTCGCCGGTCGGCTCAGGAAGGCGAACCTCAGAATCGTCGCCGGCGCGGTCCCCGGCCAACAAGAACTGCACGACGACTCCGTTTTCCGCGCAAACTCCGCTCGCTGTGGATCCCACGCCAAACCTGCCTTTTCGATTATCTGCTTAACCGCCTCGCCGTCGTTGGGCCGAATGATCAAATCGAGATCGACCGTGTTTCGTCGATAACCGTGCAGGCACACCGCAACACCACCACAAACGGAGTATGGGATCTCGGCCGACGCCAAAACGCGGTGACATTGCTTCGCCGTCTCCCAAAGGTCCTGGTTGCCAAGCATGATGTATGTTGCTTCCGCAGTCGGCATGTTTCTCTCCGCACGACGCAAACGGACATCCTATCCTATTTTTCCCAGGCCCAGAAAGTAAAACGCCGCGTAGACCCGGCTGTCGACGAGTTTGCCGTCGGTGCGCTGGCTCTCCAACCAACGCTCGACGCGGTCCAAAGCAATTTCATGGAGGATAATCGCTTCGGACTCGTCGCCGCCGCCGGGGCCGGACTTGCGCAAGCCGCTGGCCTGGAACAGCACCACGACCTCGTCGGTTAAGCCGGCTGATGACGACACGGCGGTCAGCTCCCGCCAGCCGGCTGCTTCGTATCCGGTTTCCTCAAACAATTCCCGTTTTGCGGCTTCCTCCAAAGATTCGCTCGCCTGTTCGGCAATGTCTCCTGCCAAACCCGCCGGCAACTCGATGACGTTGCAACCGACCGGCTGACGAAACTGCTCAACCAGCAACAGTTGTCGTTGATCGGTTACCGCCATAATGCAGACGACTCGAACATGACCCGTACGCTGTGCGAACGACCAACCATTGCGCTGCACCAACCGCAAATGGCGAGTTTCACCGACGATACTGATTTCCGATAAAGGCTCGTTCATAGTCAGCGCCGTTGACAGCCCGTTGAAAAATGTGTGCGCAAGGGTTGATTGAAGCGGAGCGGCGCAAGCCGCCCGGTAATTTGCGGTCCCGATGTTTATTGAAGCGGAGCGGCGCAAGCCGCCCGGTAATTCGCGGTGCCGATGCCAACGCAACCGGACGGCTCGCGCCGTTCCGCTACTTCTGCAACGGGCCGCTGAGTGTACTTTTGAGTTTCAAGTTGCTAATTTTAGATGGTGTTTTGCAGTTGAGAATTGGGTGAAAACAAAATGCAAACCTCACAACGTACTCGATCCGCTCGTGGGCGGCGAATGCTCAATCAGGAGTTCTACACGTCGCCGATGCGATTCGACGCCGATACGGAAATGATGCATCATTGGTGGCATTACCTGGGGCACACATCGCAAGTCGATACCGCTGGGGCTTATCTGTTGGCCGAGATTTGCGGGCCGAAGTCATCGTGGTTCGCAACGAATCCGGCACAGTCAAAGCGTTCTTCAATGTCTGTCGCCACCGGGCATTACGTTTGTGTGAACAGCCGGCGGGGCACGTCAAAGCGGCACTGCGATGCCCGTACCACGGTTGGAGCTACGACCTGGACGGACGCCTGGTAGCCGCGCCGAACATGGCTGGAACCGAGGGCTTTGACCAGTCCGAGTTTCCGCTGGCGCCGATCAACATCGAAATCTCGAACGGATTGATCTTTGGATCGCTCCAGCCTCGTCAAACTCTGAACGAGCTATTGTCGCCGCTTGGGCCGCTGGTGGAAAACTGGAGCATTGAATCGCTGGTCGTCGCAACAGTCTTGAATTACGAAGTCGCGGCGAATTGGAAGTTGCTCGTGCAAAACTTCAGCGAGTGCTATCACTGTCCGATCGTGCACCCGCAACTCAATCGATTGACGGCGTTTCGATCCGCGGAAAATCAACTCGACAATGGTGGCCCGGTAGCGGGCGGACCGATGTTGCTGGAGCCGAATGCCGAGACGATGTCGCTGAACGGCCGAATGGCCGGTAGTCCGATTCCGACGCTGACCGACGAACAAAAGCGCCGCGTCTATTACTACTCGATCTTCCCGACGATGTTTCTCAGTCCGCATCCGGATTACGTCATGGTTCACCGACTTGTGCCGAGAAGCGTCGACAAGACTCAAGTCGTCTGCCAACTATTAACTCAAGCCGAAACGCGATGCCACCGAGGCTTTCGACCAAGCCGTCCAGTTTTGGGACCAGACGAACCGGCAAGATTGGGCGATGTGTGAGCGATCCCAACAAGGCGTCTCCTCACCCGGTTTTCGCCCCGGCCCCTATTCCGATCTGGAAAGCCTACTCGCCCAATTCGATCAGTTCTATCTGCAACAAATCGAACCTGGGAAAACAAACGACCAGAACGCTAATTTACACTAATCCACACTAATCGAGCCAAGCCGGGCAGCGGTCGTAAATTCAACTGAGCGAATTTCGTCGAGCCGTTAACCTTGCCTCATTCCTATGGTTTTCGATCAGTGTCAATTAGCGAGAATTAGTGTTCTAGAGATCTTTGATCGGTTGGAAAGGTGACGGCTATGTATAAGGAAGAGGGTTACCGCCTGATGGGCGCAGCGTTTGAGGTGTACAACGAACTCGGATACGGAATGGCGGAGGATATCTATCAGCAAAGCATGGAGATTGAACTCGGACTTCGCGAAATTCCATTCTGCAGCCGTCGCACTTTGGAGGTCTTTTACAAGGGACGCAAATTGGGCGCGCGATACATTCCAGATTTTTTGGCTTTCGAGGAAATCGTCGTCGAATTAAAGGCCGTCAATCAGCTGATCTTCGACCACGAAGCACAACTCTTTAATTACATGCGAATCGCTCGGAAGCCAGTGGGCTACTTGATCAACTTTGGACGGAAAGGTGAATTGGAATAGAAACGATTCATCTTGTCCGATTTGAAGCCGACACCGAGTGGAAAGAACTCGAACCAGAACGCAAATCAACACTGAACGGCGCTAATCAAAAACGTCGTCACGCCGACCAAGCCAGAGGGAAGACAAGCCGGGCGAACCACGTGCACCTTGAATTCTCTATATCGCTCCTGCCATCCAGTCACAGTTCACGAGCCGGGGTCTGGCTCATTTTCGGCCCAATTATTGGTACGTGAACGTCGCATGAGCCGCCGAAAATGTGCCTGACCCCCTAAAAACGTGGGCAACGCATTGGCAACCCGTGAACGCTTACTGCCATTCAACAAGCTGCCGCGCAACAGTCGGTTTAAAAATATGTGCACAAATGTTTATTGAAGCGGAGCGGCGCCAGCCGCCCGGTAATTCGAATTGTGGATGCCAACGCAACCGGACGGCTCGCGCCGTTGCGCTACCTTTTCAACGGGCTGCTAATGGCTGACTGGTCGCCAGCGCTCTTGACGGCCCAAAGATCAGCCCCCCCAAGTGGACAACTCGAACTTCTGATTTTCTTTTCGATCACCGCCCATTGGCGTGGATTAGCGAAGATTAGTGTTCCCTGAATTCAGCCGTTGACCGTTGATTACCTCGCTTTGCCGACCCAGGTGCGGGCGATCGATTCGAGATCGGGGCTGACGTGGCCGTTGCTGGGGGCAAAGAAGTATTGTTCGAGTTCTTCGATCGAGCGATTCAGGTCGCCCTGGTGACGTTCGGCAATTCCGTTTTCGCTGCGGATGCGTTTGAGTAACGACAAGACCGTGAACGGATTGACGTCCTCGGGCATCGCCACCCGCTGATTGGCGTCCGCCGAGGGCTTGCTGGCGAGCGCCAAGTACACCACCGCAAGCAGCCCGATCAAGCCGAGCGGAATCGCAAACCACACCCACAGCGGCACGCTGGCATGTCGATAGGAACGCTCCAAGTCGACGGTTTGCTCCACCGCCACTAGATCGGCGTCGTTGTAACGCTGAAACTCGTTCGTGATGTCGTTGGATTTGGCGCTGGCAAACGTGAATTGTTTTGGGTTTCCGGCGGCCTTGTCCTTCGGCGCCAGCTCGACCGTCCAGCTTCGATCGGAGTCGACGACGATCGCCTCAGATTTTGGATCGAAGCCGCTCGGCAAGACCGGCTGCGAGTCCACCGACTTGACGTCGAACTTGTCAAAATGCAGATCCAGCACGTCGTCCAATTCCGGCACCAGTCCCTTGGCGGTTCCTTTGATCTCCAGAATCAGCTTGCCATCGGCCGCTTGGCGTTCGTCGAGCGTCTGTGTGATCTTGAGTTCGGAATAGGGCCGCGGCGGAACGCGATTGGGCGACGAATCGATCGGAATAATCGGCGTGGAAATCGGGATCACGGCGTAACCCGATGTATCGAGAAAGTCCAAGTCGAGTTGTACCGGGGGGAGCTTGTCGACTTGCGGACCCAGCGGTTTGAGCACGACATAGGCGTACGGCGTGACCCGCCAACCGGGCTGCTCGGTCTCGCGGGAGTGCATGTTCTTGGGATCCTCGAACGCGATCGATTGGACCTCGAAGTGCTCTGAAAAGGCCTCCCGGACGTTCTTCTCGAATTTGTCTCGATAATCCTCGGTCGGACGCCCGTAGTTGTAGGCGAAGTTCATGTTGTTCTGGTTTTGCACATACTTGCTAAATCCCGCCGATTCGCGTTCGATTTCCGGCGTGTGCATGATGTCCAAGTAGACGCCAAACGGCCGCGTGTGTCCCACCACGTCGCTGCCGTCGATCTCGGCCACGAGTTTGATCTCCGTAATCAAGTCGTTGTAATACTGGAACAGCTTGCGAGCTTCGATGGCACGAGGGTGATCGCCGGCGATTTCAAAACCGCCTTTCAGATAACGATATTTGAGTTCCGGTTTCAGCGGGCTCATCCGTGTGAACAGGTTGTTAGCGAACTTGGCCATGTGGTCTTGGGCGAGTTCCCCGGGCAAATCGAGGATCGCCTGGCGAATGCGGGCATATTGCTTTTGATCCGGAACGGACTCCGCGGTGATGCGTCCCAAGTCCACTGCACCGAGACTGGAATAAAACCAGTAATCGTAGACATCGGTCGTTTGCTTTTCCTTGTCCAAGGTCGTCACGACATCCGCATACAGTTGGGCGGCGTGGGCGAAACGATCAAACGCGGCTTCGCGCCGGGCGCTGAAGTCCGAACTCTTCTTGATGCTTTGAGCGTAGTCGTTTTCGTCATGCTCCAAGCAGGCCAGCGTCATCTGCAATCGCCAGTTGTCCGGCTGTTTGTCCAAGGCCCGGCTCACGAACTCGCGGGCGGTGGCGTAGCCTCGTACGACCTCTTGTTGAATCTCCGGTTCGCGGCGGTGCGTCTGCAGCGTTTCCTGCTGCTTCACCGAGCGCCAGACCGTGGCCAAGTTGGTCCGCATCGTCTGGGCCAGCGATGCGACCGTTTCCGGCTTCAGCGATTCGATGGCGCCGAACACGGATTCAATCGCCGAGAGTTGAAAAACCTCCGCACTACTGTGGCAGGTCGTGAATGCATCGGCCAGCTTAGTCTCATCGAGTTCCTTGATCGGCAACTTGCGAATGCGTTGAACCCATTGGCTGAGTTCGGCGATATTCCGCTGCTGCTTGCTGCGAGTCAGCGGAATCGCGTCGGCTTTTTGGTCAAACCCGTACAAGTAGATATAGCGGTTCTGCATGCGGCGATTGTTGTTCGGGTCGTGGTTCCGCTTCCAAGCATCCATGAATTCGTCCACTAAGGCTTGGACCGATTCGGCATCGCGCGTGGCGATCTGCTCGATGTACGGAAACGCCTTGTCTTCTTCATCCGCCCGGAGATACAAATGGACCAGCATCTTGGGAATCGCCAGTTGCAAGTCGGCAGCAACCCGGGCCGACCATTGTTCGTTGGGACGGCACTCCAACAACTCGTGAATCTGGATCGGTTGCGGCTGCCGACCTTGGTTCATTCGTCGCATCTCTTCGTTGGGATCGACCCAATAATAGTTGCCATACATATCCAGCCGCATGTAGGCGTTGCCCATCGAGTATTGCGCTTGGTTGATACACAGTTGCGATTCCTTCAACCAGGAGATCGCCAACAACGACAAGACGTCGGAGAGCCCTTGATCGGCGTCGGTGCGATCCGATAAAAAAGTCTCGATCGCGTGATTCTGCAGCTTCAGCCACTCCAGGCGGCGATCGGGGTCGTACGGATCAGCGGTCAGACCGTCCAGCGACTTGTCCCCTAACAAGGCAACGATGTTCTTGCCGCGTGCCGAACCGCTGGCCAACGCGACCTCCAGCCAACCGCCGCCCGTTTCTTTTTCGACTTTCGTCGATAACTGGATAAGTTGTTCCAGCGCGTGCAGTTTGTCCTGTCGCGAAGCCGACGGCAAATCCAGCAGCGCCTGGTAACATTGCCACGCCTGTTGGCGAAAATCCTGTTTGCGGTCCGCGGTGAACATCCGCTGAGCATGCTCTGCGTAGGCGAGCAACAGTTTGGCGTTGCTGCGGTCCAACGAGTCAAACGGCGGCAGTAACTTGCCCGCATCGTCGTTCAATCCGGCCAACGACAAGAGCTCCGCAGCCTGAATCCGGTGACCCACGTCCTTGCCGCCCAGCCAACGAGTTCCTTGTTCCAACTGAGCCATCACGGATTCGTCGGAATAGCCCCGACCCATCGCGGTCGCCAGTAATTGAGCCAGCTGTGCGATTTGAAGTTCATTAGGTTCAGTCGGCGACCAATCCGAGATCGCCAGCACGTCCTCCGGAGTCAAAAAGCTCATTTCGAGTTCGGCAGCACTAACCGCTTGCGGCGTCGGACTCGCCGTGGAGGCCGTCGTTGTTTGCGGTGTAATCGGTTGCGACAGCGACATGAGTGCATGATCGAAGATTCGCATCGCCTGTTCTTCCGGCAAGCCCTTCAATACCTGTGCCACCTCTGGCCAGTTGCCCAATACGAAATCGTCGCGGAATCGAGTTGCGCGCCGCTGAAGCTCCCACGTTTCAACGCGTTTTTTGAACGCCGCATACGCTTCCGGTGTCGGCAAGTTCAATCCGGGGGGCGGTCCGAGTTTGGCCGGCTCACCCTCCGCGTCCGGACTAGGATTCGCAAAAGCTTGTCGCGGCCCGAGCAGCTTTCCGCGCATCACATCGCTCGCCCTGCGAATCAACGGCTGCGACACGATCAAGGCCACCCATTGGTTGGTTGTTGGCGTTTCAGATGGCTGCGTGCCGTCAGCCGAATTCATGACCACCTGTGCGGTGGCGGCTACCGGTGGGGGAATGAAGCTGGAGGACGTCGTCGGCCGAGCGGGAACAATTCTCGTTGCGGAAATAACCGGTTGCGCAATGGCCTGTTGGCCAAATCCACGGACCATCATCACGCTGACCAGGAGTAACCCTAGGAAACAAAGGCGAACAAGCATACCGACCTCGAATGTGCGGCGTCAGGATCTCACGCAATATGAACTTTCGCATTCAACCCGATCTCCGTCGGGCCTGTCCAGGCGGGAACACGACTGGTCAGCTACACATTTCCAGAGCAATTACAAAGACCGAAGTTATGTGTCGGACGATCCTTAAATTGTTGGAAACTTGAATCTTAGTATACCGTCAAATGTCCTTCGTTTGACCAATAATATCCTCCGCACGAGCTTCGCGGTGATTCACGGTACGAACGCGCTCGAACCGCTCACCGATTCGCGATAACCGGTACGGCCGCGGGTCAATGTGCGGCGGAGCACCACACACGAGCTCGGCCATCAGCTTGCCGGTAGCGGTCGCCGTTGAGATTCCCAACATGTTGTGCCCCGCGGCAAGCCACACGTTATCGGCGATCGGCGCCCGATCGATAAACGGCAAGCTGTCCCAGGTCATCGGCCGCCAGCCGAACCATGTCTCCGTGATCGGCTCGGTGTACGGTTCCCTGAGATACAGTTCCGCGGAGCTCGTCAGCAGCTTCAGCCGCCGTCGATTGACGCTGCGGTCGTACCCGGCGAACTCCATCGTCGAGCCGATTCGGTACGCCGACTTCATGGGCGTGATCGCAACACGATGTTGTTCGAAGATTAACGGATATCGCGGACACAATTTCGGTCGCGGCATCGTTAGCGAATACCCCTTTCCGGGTTGAATGGGGATGCGACAGCCGAGCGCTCGGTTTAGAAATGGCGTGAGTGCTCCGGTGGCGACGACGACTTGTCGAGCCGTCAGGTCGCTTGCGCTCGTCTTGACTGCTTTCATCAAGCCGGCTTCGCAAACAAAAGTCTCCACCCGGCAGTTCTCGATGATCGTCACGCCGACTTCCTCGAGCAGCCTCTTCATTTCCGACATCAGGCGGTCCGGCCGCAAGTGACTGTCGCAGTCGAAGTACCAGGCGCCGCCCAATCCTTCTTTAAGCGCCGGCTCCATCTCGACCAACGCATCCGGTTCGATCGGCCGTGCGTCGAGTCCAAAATGTTCGCGCGTCAAGTCGTTCGTTTTGGCGTACTCTGCAAACTCGTGGTGCGAGTGGTACACGAACAGCATTCCGAGCCGCTGCCACTCACATTGCAGACGCCGTCCCGCGATCAGATCGGCATAGAGCCTCGCCGACGATTCCAACAGTTGATGGATCCCCGCCGCAGCCGCTAGCATGTCGCGCAATTGCAGCGGCGCGAGAAGTTCCACATCCAACGCCAAAACGTGGGCGACAGCCGAGGCTTGACGTAAAACGGAGAGCCGGGACGCAGCATCGAGCAGAGCGCTTGCCCACCGCCCCCGGCGTGGTCAACGGCAACACATGGCTGGGAGAAATGTAACCGCAATTGCCGTGCGAACAAGCCGAACCAAAGCCTGCCTCGTCGACGATCGCCACGCGCTGTCCGGCTTGTCGCAAGTACCAGCCGCACATCGCGCCGATCACGCCGCCCCCGACGATCACCGTATCAAAATCGCGATCGGTCATCGGCGAATCCCATCGGCCAACGGATCCCCGTCTTGCACCATGAGCTTGCCTTGGCCGCAAATGTACGCCGAACCGGTGATGCTCGGGCGAACGCGACCGTTCTCGTCGATTCTGTAGCTGGCCTCAAACACACTTCCGCAAATGCCCGCTTGCCGCCAAACCTCACCCGGTCCCAAACCGCCGTCGGCCGCCATACAAGCGATCTTGGCACACGTCCCCGTCCCACACGGCGATCGGTCGTAAGCGCCGCCGGGACACATCACAAAGTTGCGACTGTCGGCCAACCGAGGATCCTCGTTAGCAAACAACTCGATGTGGTCGATCTTCTCGCCGCCGTTGCCAGTGATCCCCTGACGATCCAAGGCATCCATAATGGCGATCGTCAAACGCTCCAGCCGGCGTACGGTGCGGATCTCGATTTGCTCCTGGTGTTGCTTGATCAAGAAAAACCAATTCCCGCCGTAGGCGATATCGCCGACGAAATCGCCGAAGTCAGGAACCGTGACCGAAACATCTTTCTTGGTGCGAAAGCTGGCGACGTTTTCCACCGTCACGCGATGCGCGTCGTGCAACGTTGCCGTGATCAATCCGACCGGCGTCTCGATGCGATGCTGGCCGATGGAAATTCGCTCCAAGTAATAAAGCGTGACCAGCAGCCCAATCGTTCCATGCCCACACATGCCGATCATGCCGACATTATTAAAATAAATGACGCCCGCCGCTGCGGCTGTATCCGTCGGCTGGCAGACCAGCCCTCCCACCAGCACTTCCGAACCTCGTGGTTCATTGACGACGCGTGATCGAAACCGGTCGAAATCCCGACGAAAGACGTCTCGCCGCTCGGCCAAAGTCCCCTGCCCCAGATCCGGCCCTCCGCCAACGACAATTCGCGTCGGTTCACCACCGGTATGCGAATCGACCACCTCGATTTCGGCCGCACGTCCGCCTGCTGTCATCTCATTCACGCATTGTCGCGGGTCCATTGGCCATCGATGCAGCGCCACATTTGACCGTTTGGACTCTGGTCTCGTAACGCCGGCGGCAAGTGTTCCTGGCCCACTTGGTCGAAGCATTGCAACGCGGCAAAGCGACGAAGGGAAGCCGGGATTCCAACCGCCGTGAATCCCGAGTTTCCAGTGCTGGGGAACGGCCCCCCATGATTCATCGCCGGTGAAACCAACACACCGGTCGGCATCTTGTTCACGATCAAGCGACCGACCTTGGGACGCAGCGCCCCTGCGACGATTTCAAACAATCTTGAATCTTGTTGGTTCGACGCAACCGCCGCGTAAATTGTCCCGGTCAAGTTGCCTTCCAAGGCCGAAAGAACTTTCAGCAATTCTGCTTCGCCCGCTGTCGATACAACGAGCGTCGCCGTCCCAAACATTTCAGTTTGAAACGCCTCCGGATGCCGCAAGAACTCCCTGCCGTCGGTCGTCAACAACGTGTTTTCAAACGCGAATCGGACTTCGGCAACCGGCCTGCCACCGGTAACGAGCTCGGCGCCGGCCGCGATGACTTTTGCAACAGACTCGGTAAGCCCTTCTCGGACGGAGGACGACAACAGCGTCCCCGCCGGATTCTGGCGGAACCGCTGGGCGACCGCCGCGATGAACTTCTGCGACAAGTCGCTTTCCAACAAAAACACGATGCCGGGATTGGTACAGAATTGCCCGGCACCCATTATGCTGCTGGTGCAGAATTGATCGACAACTTCGCCAAAGCGTTCGTGGAGCGCTTCCGGCAAGATCACGACCGGATTGATGCTCGACATTTCGACAAAGATCGGTTTGCCCGCGGCGTCGCCGGCCGCTTTCAGCGCCAAACCCGCATCCCGCGACCCGGTGAACGCCGCCGCCGCAAGCCGCCGGTCGCCGATCATGCGTAACCCGTCTGCCGGTTCGACGTGATACAACAATTGAATCGTCGCTGGCGGCAATGACATTTTCGCCAAGGCTGCTACTGCCTGCTCAAACAGCAAACGAGTCGTGTTGGGATGGCACGGATGGGCTTTAGCAATGACCGGGTTGCCCGCCGCGATCGCCGCCGCAAAATCGCCGCCGGAAACCGAATTAAAGGCGAGTGGGAAATTGTTCGGGCCTAAAATCAAAACGGGCCCGATGGGCGCGTAGTACGAACGAATATTGTTCGCGGAATCGATCGTCGGCAGCGACCAACTACCTTCCCGTGCGGCTGCCGCAGCTTGTCGAAGTTGATTCGTGGTGCGCGGGAGTTCGGCAGAGGCCAGTCGCGGTTTGATCGGCAATGCGGTCTCCGCATGAGCCGCGGCGCAGATCGCATCGGCATTGGCTGCGATCGCGTCCGCATAAGCTTCTAAGAAGCCGGCCATGGCCGCCGGTGCGGTCGCCCGCAGTTGCCTCGCCGCCACATCGGCCGCCGCCAAAGCCGTCTCGCAGTCGGGCCAACTGCTAATCGCAAATCGATTCGGCAGGGGCTCGCCCGTTTGTGGATCAAATCGCAGAAGGTGCCACGCGAAGTCGCCTCGCGCCATTGTCCGTCGAGATAAACGAGCTCGGATTGTATGGTCGCCATGAAATAGGTCCGGAATAAGGATCGGACGCAAAATAACTTCGCCGTAAATCCTCGCCCTCACGGGAGAGGCTTGGGGAGAGGGTCGACAAGACCGGGAAGTTATTTTGCGTGCGATCCGAAGCTGGTGGTTCAAGCCGCAGATCTCACATCTCAATTCTCAATTATCAATTCTCATCCACTTTTGGCCGCGAGCATTGGCCGGCTGCGAATTCCATCCCGAATAATCTGAAGGATTCGTTCACGCTCGGCACCAACCAAGGGCAACCGCGGCGCACGCACGAACTCCCGTCCGTAGCCGCATTCTTGAACCGCCAGCTTGATGTACTGCACCAGCTTGACGTCGGTGTCCAAATGCAACAGCGGTGTGTACCAGCGATAGACTTCGACCGCTTCGGCCAGACGCTCGGTGGTCATCAAGTCCCACAGCAAGCGATTCTCGGCCGGAAAAGCGTTCACCAAACCGGAGACCCAGCCGTCGATTCCTAGAACAAAACTCTCGACAACCAGATCGTCGACGCCGCAAAACAGCAAGAACCGGTCGCCACAAGCGTTGCGGATGTCGGTGATGCGACGGACGTCTTCGCTCGATTCCTTGATCGCTACCAGCTTTGGCTCTTCGGCCAATTCGATAAAATCGCCCGGCAACAAGTCGACCTTGTACGAAACCGGGTTGTTGTAAATCATGATCGGCAAATCGCTGGCCGCCGCCACGGCGCGAAATGTGCGATCGTCTCCCGCGTGTCCGATTTGTAGACCATTCCCGGCAAGACCATCAAGCCGTCGGCGCCCGCTGCTTGAGCATGCGCCGCGTACCGGCACGCCAGCGACGTCGTGTACTCCGCAACCCCGCTGAGCACGGGAACTCGACCGGCCACGTGCTCAACGGTCGCCCGCAGTAGGTCCAGCTTCTCGCTATATTCAAGCGAGCAATTCTCTCCGACCGTGCCGAGCATGATCAGCCCGTGAATCCCGGCCGCGATCATAGTATCGACGTGGTTCAACGTCGCGTCGATATCCAGCGACTGATCGGCGTGGAACTGAGTCGTCGCCGTGGGAAAAACGCCATTCCAATTTACTTGCATGTCGCACCTCAAACTGACTTCGAGGAACTCAAGATTAACACGGACTGGGCAGCGGTCACAGGGCTGTTGGAAAGTGGTGCAATCCGAATTTGGCGACGGCGACGTGGAATCGCCACCCGTAGATCTCACGAGTCAGGACTCAGCACTCAGCACCCAGTACCCAGTACTCAGTACTCAGTACCCAGTACCCAGCACTCAGTACCCAGTACCCAGTACCCAGTACTCAGTACTCAGTACTCAGTACTCAGTACTCAGTACTCGGTTCTTGATTCCCACTACTTTGTTCTCAACTCTCCGATCGCGGGATTCATGGTTCGGCTTTCCAAACTCACATCTCAAGCCTGAGACCTCCAACTGCGGATCACAACCGGATCAACGTACTGCCGCTGACGCGGCGGACGAGTCGGCGCATCTCCAGAACGCTGACGATGGACAGGATTTGCTGGACCGGGAACTGGGTGCGTGCCACGAGCTGGTCGATGCTGGTCGGCTCGCTTTCGACGGCCTGTAGGACGGTTTGTTCGCGTGGATTCAAATTGAGTTCGGCCGGATGATGAATGCTGCGAAGTTCGTCGATTTGGGCCGGCACCGCCAGCGGCCCAAGTTCGGAAAGGACATCGTCGATCGACTGAATCAGCTTGGCGCCGTCCCGAATCAGGTTGTGGCAACCGCGTGAGTTCCGGTTGTCGACGCGGCCGGGGAGTGCGAAGACTTCGCGGCCTTGCTCCAGAGCATGCCGCGCCGAAATCAAAGCCCCGGATCGCTCGGCGGCTTCGATCACCACGACACCCAAACTCATGCCGCTGATGATCCGGTTGCGGCGGGGGAACGCACCCGCTTTGGGTGGCTGAAGCGTGGGGAACTCGCTCAGCAATGCTCCCCGGCGGGCGATGTCCTCAGCCAAATCGTGATGGTCGGGCGGATACAAGTTCAACATCCCGCTTCCGAGGATCGCGATCGTCCGTCCTCCAGTGGCCAAGGCTCCTCGATGGGCGATCGCGTCGATGCCGCGAGCCATTCCCGACACGATCGTCAGTCCGGCCGCCGCCAAACCTCGCGCGAAACGTTCCGTTTGCATTCTGCCGTAGGTTGTCGGGTGTCGCGTGCCCACAATCGCGATCGCCAAATCATCTTGAGGCAGGAGCTCGCCGCGCAGATACAACACGGTTGGCGGGTCGACGATTTCAGTCAGCCGATGGGGATAGTCCTGGCCAGCGTGTCGCAGCAGCCGGATGTGATTCTGCCGGCAACGATCGAGTTCCCCTGTGATATCGACCTTGTCGTTGGCCAAGCTGATCTCTCGAGCGAGCTTGGCCCCGATTCCAGCTACCGAACGCAACTCGGCCGGCGGTGCCCGAAGGATATGCTGTGGACTGCCCATTGCCTTGACGAGCTGTTCGTAATGCCGAGGCCCGATTCCCGGCACCAAACTCAATTTCAACGCCGCTACGATCGTTTCGTCGTACGGTTCGCTTGCTGTTTGGGAGGCGTTCATGCGAAGACGGTTCGGCGCGGGATTGTGGGATCATGGTTCGCCCGCCGGCGAAACTGAATTTAAAACTTCGAACAAGTCATGCTCCGCCGGCGAATCTGTCAGTTTAAGGTCTCCCAGGCCACGGGGCAAAGCAAAACGGATTTTTCCATCTGCGTTTTTTTTGTCGAGTCGCATCGCCGCCATTAACTCCTCCGATCGATTGGCCGGCAATCTGGTCGGCAACTGGAATCGTCGGAGCAAATCGTCTTGCATCGCCACAAATTCGCCATTTACCCAGCCCAGGTTTTCCGCCAGTCGTGCGGCCAGCGACATTCCGATCGCGATGGCCTGCCCGTGCGTGAAAGTCCCATAGCCAAAAACGTTTTCGATCGCGTGGCCAAACGTGTGGCCGTAGTTGAGTTTGGCTCGCAGGCCAGTAAGATCGCGGGGGTCTTGCTGGACGAGATCGACCTTCGATTGGCAGCATGCCGCAACAACCCGGCCGACAATGCCTGGCTCGCGATCAAGGATGGCCTCCGCCTTTTCGCCAAGCCAGTGGAAAAACTCCGCCCCCAAAATGACGCCATATTTGACGACTTCGGCTAAACCCGATCGAAACTCGGATGCCACAAGCGATCTGAGCACTGTCGGATCAATCAAGACTTGTTCGGGCTGCCAGATGCAACCCACCAGGTTCTTGCCCGCATCCAGATTGATGCCCACCTTGCCTCCGATGCTGCTATCGACTTGGGCCATCAACGTGGTCGGGAGTTGAATCAGCGACAGTCCTCGTCCATAAGTCGCGGCGACAAAGCCCGCGGCATCCCCCACAACGCCTCCCCCGAGCGCGATCATCACCGTTTGCCGATCGACTCGATCGCTGGCCAGCCGATCCCATAACGACAACAGCGTCGCTGGGGACTTGGTGGTTTCTCCCGGTTCGAGTGCGTGCACCAGCACCTTGCTCGATAGTTTCTTCAACTGGTCCACGACGAGCTGGCCGTAAAGCGACTGAACTTGCCGGTCGGTGATCAAAACGACCGTACGACCGCGAAGCGGCACTCGCAATTGCGATTCAAGGTGACTCAAGCCGTCTGTTCGAAGATCGATCCAACATCGATGTTGATCGACCGCTTCGAGGCAGACACTGAATGGGTTTGGTTCATTCATGGGGCAAACAGGCTTGGGACCGCGGGAAAAACAACGTCGCGATTCTCATGACGATTTCCCCCATCTCAGGCGTGCACCTCGTGGATACAAGCCGAAGGCATTTTTTCCGTGGAACTGAGTGGTCCAGTCGGTTCTTCAATATAGTGTCGTCGCGTTGACTTGGCAGGCGTCTGCGGCAAGCGATGGTCGACTCGACCCGTTGAGCCGCGGCCGCCTGACGTCATGTCGGCGTCAAGATTGGATCGTCTTCATGTGCGTTGGTCGGGTCGAGAGCTGGTCCGATCGGGTTCAAATCCTTCGTCAAGTTGGACTATTCTCGTCATGCCCGAAGCCGATATAAACAGTACTGCAGAACCGAATTCGAGAAGAATGATGCCCGGCGGTCACAAACTCAATCTGTTGCGACGACAGTTTCTCGTGCGAGACGGATCCGCGAGATTCGCGCGGCGATTCCAATCCGTGGGATGGTTCGTTTGGCGACGCGGCCGCCCACGACGGAGCGTCGATCGCCAACGGGAGGGCCCCCCGGCAGCGCAACGGGTGACCGCGGCGATGGGGCACGCGGTGTCAACGGCGGCTGACAGCGAACCGGAGCGACTTCGCAGGTTGGAAGCGGTCTTGTTCTTGGCCCGAGAACCGTTGTCCAGTCGAAAGCTCGCAGACTTGGCGGGCCTGGCGGACGGAACGCAAGCGCGAACCTTGGTTCGGCGTTTGAACGATCGGTTCGATCGGCGGCAACGCGCGTTTCACATTCAGCATGTGGCCGAGGGTTATTTCATGGTGACTCGCCGGCCATTCGCCCCTTGGCTCCGTCGGCTGCAAGGCAATACTGTGATCCGAACACCGTTGAGTTCGCCGGCGATGGAAACGCTGACGGTCATTGCGTACCGACAGCCGATCGTGAAAGCGGAAATTGAGGCGATTCGCGGCGTGAGTTGTTCAGACATATTGCGGCAGCTTATGGAGCGCGATATGGTGCGAATTTCCGGTCGCAGCGCCGAGTTGGGGCGGCCGTTTTTATATGGCACGACCCGACAATTTTTGCGAACTTTTGGCTTGCCCAGTCTTGACGCATTGCCGCAAGCCGATCAACTTCGGGGTACCGGCTTGCCGACTTGGTTAAACGAGAGCCAGCATCTAGAATCGAACGCGGTCGACTCAGCAGAAACTAGTGGTGATCATTCGGAGGAATTGAACGTGAGGCATTCATCGCCAATGGCTCTCGACGAACTTGACTCGGACCTGTTGGAGCAAATAGCGGGCTCCGCTTGCCCGGCGGCTACGGCTCCCGACGTGCGCAACGCCGAAGAAGAAGACTTAGAAGACGAGGACTTAGAAGAAGACGATGAGGACTTCGACGACGAGGACGATGACGAGGACGACGAGGACGATGACGAGGACGACGATTTCGAAGACGACGACTGGGAAGAAGTCGATGATGATGATGAAGAGGACTGGGAAGACGACGAGGACGATGACGATGAGGATTGGGACGAAGATTACGACGACGAGGACGACGATTGGGAATAGGCGTCCGAAGATTCAGTCATCGCTTCACCCTCCGACTTTCGCTGAAACCACAGACTCGCGCCGCTAAGGACCGGACGCAAAATAACTTCGCCGTAAATCCTCGCCCTCACGGGAGAGGCTTAGGGAGAGGGTCGACAAAACCGAGAAGTTATTTTGCGTGCGATCCTAAAGGCCCATTGAAAAAGTAATGGAACGGCGCGAGCCGTCCGATTGCGTTGGCATCCAAACGTCCAATTTCACTTCTTGTCGGCTTCGTCTGTCGCTTTGCGGGACCGCTTCAATTCAAACAAGAAAAAACCGTTTGCCGCAGTCGACTCGAACGACTTAGGACGATGGCTTCCCGTCGAGTCGTAACAAAGTGTCCATATGTCGCCGTCGAGTTTGACAATCCCCAACGCTTTCCCCGACGGCACGGGTCCGGATTCAATTTCCATATCGATGGCCACCGGCGAGGTGGACGTGTCAATCTTGTATTTCATTACGAATTTGTTGTCGGGACCGGCCGGGACATTGAATCGGTCCTTCGTCGCGGTCACCTCGTCCTGCAGGCGTTCCCGGGCGATCGCCTCCCCGGCCTGTTTACCTGAAACATATTTCCAGGAGCCGACCAACTTCGCTGGGTCGAAATCAGATTTGACCGGTTTGAGCTGGAACAAATGCCAGCCATTGGCTTCGGTTGAAGCAAATTTGTCGGGATACTGGGAGCCGGTTGGATCGTAGCACAACACGAGCTGATCGCCTTCGAATTTCACGATCCCCAACGCATGCCCTTCGGGAACCGGGCCGTCGGTTATGGTCATTTCAATTTGCGCCGGCGATTTCTCCGGATCTACTTTATATTCCATCGTGAACTCCGAACCGTCCGGCAGATTGGACAACTTGAACTCCTTGTCGTTGATGTCGACGTTGGAGGCCAAGTTGTCAGCGCTGGCAGCGTTGCCCGCGCGCTTTCCGGAAACATAAGTCCAGTTCCCAATCATTTTTGCCGCATCGAATCGCGATTGAGTTTCCTGCTTCGGCACATCTTGCGCAACAAGCGATCCCGTTACCATCGCCAACGTTAACGCCGCCAACATTGCTTGACTTCGCATGCTCCACCTTCAAAGAGATTTCCTCGCCATGGCCAAATTCACCGCGATCCTTAGTTTACCGCCGGCAGGCCACACTGCAATATTTCGCTTGCGAGCGTAGCGCGGTCATTTGCTGTAATGTTTGTCACCACGCAACCTTCGGATCAGCCGCAGGGCACTAGCAGACTGTTGTAAACATTTGCACAAGCGTTAATTGAAGCGGCGCAAGCCGCCTGGTTAGTCGCCGTGTGGATGCCTCCGCAACCGGACGGCTCGCGCCGTTTCGCTATTCTTTCCAAGCGTTAATTGGAACGGAGCTAAGCAAGCCACCTGGTTAT
Source organism: uncultured Planctomycetaceae bacterium (assembly GCA_963803365.1). Classification (GTDB taxonomy): domain Bacteria; phylum Planctomycetota; class Planctomycetia; order Pirellulales; family Pirellulaceae; genus JANMEB01. Next base: position 15,993 of record CAWDMH010000008.1, on the reverse strand, counting down.
TGGGGATGTGGTTGCCGACGTAACCGGACGGCTCGCGCCGTTCCGCTACTTTTTCAACGGGCTGCAAGCCCCGGCTCAGCAGCGAATAACCTACGCTAGCGCCCATCGGCTAGTAATCGCATCCGGGAAAGACTGAAAGAAGCAAATCGTGCCAGGAAAACTCTCAAGATCCAGGGCCAATCAGCGAATTACGAACTCCGGCCCAAACGATTGAGGAAATTCTGATGACAGCGACAGCTTACGCAACTTACGGCTATGCCCCTCCGGTCAAAAAACCGATGGTGATGTGGGAGAACGACAGTCATAGCCTGGCGGTTGGATATCTACTGTGGTTAGCTGGCTTTACGGGAGCTCACCGATTCTATTACGGCCGGCCGTTGAGTGGGCTAGTCTGGTTTTTCACGTTCGGGTTGCTGGGGGTCGGCTGGCTCATCGACGCCTTTTTGCTACCCGGCATGGATCGGGCGGCGGACTATCGATACATCTCCGGCGATGTGGATTATTCCTTGGCCTGGATTTTGCTCGTGTTTGCCGGATTCCTGGGATTGCATCGCTTCTACCAGGGAAAACCGATCACGGGCGTCCTCTATTTATTAACCGGCGGTTTGTTTGTGGTGGGAATGATCTACGATGTATTCACACTGAATGAACAAATCGACGACCATAACCGCGGCTACCGAAGCCACGCTTTGGCCTATGGTTAAGAGCCTATCCCAACATCAGAATATCGATAGGGTGAGACCCTGAGGTTGTGGGATCGGCAACCAGCCTCCTCGGCCATGTCCATCGTTACCGTGACAGTTCACGAGCCGGGGTCTGGCTCATTTTCGGCCCAATGATTGGTACTAGAATGTCGCTTGAGCTGCCGAAAATGTGCCTGACCCCCTAAATACGTGGGCAACGCATTGGCAACCCGTGAACGCTTACATCGTTACCAGTTACCGCGAGTGAATTCATGAACACCGTATGCAAATTGCTGTTGTTATGTCTTTGGGTAGGAGTCGTCGGATTTGCCGGGTGCACCTTTGACTTCGTCGGCGAGGCCGGGTCTGGGGTCAAAAAGACGGAAACTCGCGATGTCGAGCCGTTCGATCAGATTGAGGCGTCCGGTGCGGCGACAGTCAACGTTCACTTCGGCAAGCAGCCGAGTCTCACAATTACTACCGATGACAATTTGTTGGAACTGATCGAAACCAAAGTCAGCGACGGCAAACTGACGATTCAACCTATCAAATCGATTAGCCCTCGCGTTGGCGTGCTTGTCGACGTGACCACGACGGATCTGAAATCGCTCGAAGGCAGCGGTGCGGTCGAATTCAACGTTCGCTCGGCCAAACTCGATTCCCTGACGGTTCGTTTTAGCGGCGCGAGCACGCTGACCGCGGACGGCACGGCCAACAAACTTGACATTTCTGTCAGCGGCAGCGGCAAGATCGATGCAGAGAATCTCAAAGCCAAAACGGTCAAGTTCTCGTTAACCGGCGCGGGGACCGGCAAGGTCTACGCGAGCGATTCGCTAGATGCCTCCATTAGCGGCGCGGCCCGGTTAACGTATTTCGGCAATCCCCACGTTACCCAAGAAGTCAGTGGCGTTGGCAGCGTCGTTGCCGGCGATGCAGCGGAATCCGTCGACTGACCGAATCCGGATCCGGGCCGTGCGGTCATTTGCTGTAGGACGGGCAGTCTCTGCCCGACATATGACTCCCCAAGATTGCAGTCCCACGCGGATGGCCCCCGCTCACGATCGCATCGTGGAATTGATCTTTGGGGCCGAATCTGTGACGATTGAGAGGCTTCAGCGGTCTATGGACATCAGAGGGAGTCTTCATGTCACGCGTTGCGGTCGTCACCGGCGGTGCCGGATTCATTGGGTCACACGTCACGGAAGCCCTGGTGGCTCGCGGCGACCAGGTCCGCGTGATCGACAACTTGACAACCGGGTGCCGAGAGAATCTGGCCGAGGTCGAGGGGCAGATCGAGTTTTTCGCGGGCGATATCCTCGACGAATCCTTGCTCGCTCAAGTCTTTCAAGGCGCCGATGTCATCTTTCATCAAGCGGCGTTGGCGTCAGTTCAGCTCAGCATTGAGCGGCCGCTGGACGTGCACGCCGCGTGCGTGACCGGAACGCTCAAACTGCTGGAACAGGCGCGACGTTGCGGCGTTCGGCGGGTCGTTTACGCCGCGTCCAGCAGTCTTTACGGCAATCCGCCGTTTTCGTCCAACCGTGAAGCGGATATCGCAGCGCCGATGTCCCCGTATGCCGTGGCAAAGCTTGCCGGTGAATACTACGGTCGGGCCTTTTTCCACACATACGGTTTGGAAACGGTTTCGCTCCGCTACTTCAACGTCTTTGGGCCGCGTCAAGATCCGGACAGCCCCTACTCGGCAGTGATCCCGCTGTTTATCACCCGACTGTTGTCGGGGCGGCGGCCGATCGTGTACGGCGACGGCCTGCAATCGAGAGACTTCACGTTTGTGGGAAATATCGTCGACGCAAATCTTTTGGCAGCGGATGTCGCCGCTGAAGACGTCGCGGGTCAAAGTTTCAACGTGGCTAACGGCCGTTCGACCAGTTTGCTCGAATTGCTCCGTGTCCTGCAAGACCTGTTGGGAACTGATTTGACGCCGGACTACCAACCGCCGCGAGCCGGAGAAGTTCGTCACAGCTTGGCCGATATCACACTCGCGCACGAACGGCTCGGGTACAATCCCCGGGTCGATTTTGAGACCGGCTTGGCGCTAAGCATCGAATACTATCGCGACAGTCTTCGCGCGATGGTGAAATAGACGCTCTGGCATTTTGGCATCCAACGACTTCCTTTGACGGGCAGCACAATGGCAAACCGAACTCACACTAACTCTGGCTTCTTTTTTCGTTCATTTCGGGGCTTGGCCACCCGGTTCGACGGACAGAAAGAGAAAAGCAACATGTCGCCGCAGCCACCAACGACGAAAACGGCCACGTGCCGCGATTGGGTTCCGCGACGAGCCCTCTTGGAAACGCTCGCCCTGATTCTGACAACGTTGCTGACCGTGTCCGCCGTGGCGCAAGAGGCCGCTCGGGTTCAAGCCATTGCCGAACTATTGCCCGCCTTGCCGCGAGGTGTCGGCGCCACGATCAACGAGCGAGACAAATGGGAGGCGTTGGCCGCCCACCCGGCCTTTGCCGGTTGCATCAAGCAAGCTGCAAAGTTGCTCGATACCCCCATTCCCGAAGCGCCGGACGAGTTGTACCTGGAATACAGCACGACCGGGAATCGGACCCACTGGCAATCGGTTGTTGGGCAGCGGCACAGTCGAGTCGGCGAGTTGGTCTTGGCTGAATGTCTGGAGAATCAAGGGCGGTTTCTGCCCGGCGATCGAAGAATCGCTACGGGCGGTCTGCGCGCAAAAGTCCTGGCTGCTGCCCGCTCATGACCGGGGCAACAAAAATCTCAAGGGCGAAATCCACGAAATCGATCTCCAAGTCGCCGGACTTTCCTGGACGTTGGCGACCGCCCTGTATTGGCTTCAGGACCGATTGTCTCCCGAGACGCGACAATTGGTACTGGACAATTTGCGAGAGCGGACGTTCGACCCCTTCCATCAAATGCTCGACGGCAAACTTCGCCGCTGGTGGCTTACCACCCACAACAATTGGAACGCGGTGTGTTTGGCGGGAGTCACGGGCGCCGCGTTGGCGACGATCGAGTCGCGGGAGGAGCGCGCCTCGTTCATTGCGGCGAGCGAGCATTATATTCGAAGCTTCTTGGGCGGCTTCACCAACGATGGATATTGTTCCGAAGGCGTCAGCTATTGGAACTACGGTTTCGGCCACTACGTGGAGTTGAGCGAAACGGTTTATCAAGCAACCAAGGGGCGAGTAGACTTTTTTTCTGCAGACAGCATTCCCAACATCGCGCAATACGCTTGGCGCATGGAAATGACGCCTGGGGTGTATCCCGCGTTCGCCGATTGTCATCCCGGCTCTGCGCCAGCATCCCGTTAGCGGCGTTTCTCAGCCGCCGCTTTGGCTTTGGCTGGAGCGACGTCGAGCAGCGCGGGCTCGGTCCCGCCGTCGGACCCGCCTCAGATCTGTTTCCCCTGGGGATATTCGCATTTGCCAATTCCGCGAGTGTTTTGTCATCCTCGCGGGAAACGGCTGCCAGCCACGATCTGCGCGACTGGTTTCCCGACGCCGGCGTGTTGATCTGCCGCGAACCGAAGGGCCGCTTCGCGGTCGCGATGAAAGGAGGCAACAACGCCGAAAACCACAACCACAACGACATCGGTTCATTCGTCGTGGCCGTCGGCTCGCGGACTCCGCTGGTCGATCCCGGCTCGGAGGTGTACACCGCGCACACATTTAGCTCGCGGCGGTACGACAGCAATGTGATCAATTCGTTTGGCCATAGCGTTCCGATGGTGGGCGATCAGCTTCAACAAACTGGCAGCAAGGCGCGCGGGGAGGTGGTGCGGACCGAGTTCACCACGGCGGCCGACACGCTGACCATCGACACGCACAGCGCCTACGATATCAAGTCACTGGAAAAGCTGGAGCGGACGTTTGTCTTTTCGCGCAACGGCGCCGGATCCCTGCAAGTCGTCGACTCAGTCGCCTTCAGCGAACCGACAAAATTTCAAACCGCGCTGATCACGTTCTCACCGTATCAGCGAATCTCAGCCACCCGACTTGAAATCGGCGAGGGAGACGCGGCGGTACGTGTCGACGTGGATACACACGGCAGCGAATGGGAATGGGCCGAAGAGGTCATCGACGAGGATTTGCCGGACGGCCTTAAACCAACTCGGCTCGGCATCCTGCTCAAAGAACCGGTCTCCGAGGCACAAATCACCGTGACCATCACACCCCAACCTGCGAAGTAATTTCGATTAGAATAAAGGCGTCGTCTGTTCTGCCACTGCCTCAACGAAATGAACAACGTGCCTGAAGAGTTTGGTTCCATCTCGCGAGCCATCGCCGCTTGCGGTCATCACGATGAGCGAGCCGCCAATCAAATCTGGAACCGGTTCTTCGAGCGGCTCTGTCACTACGTCCGCTCGTACATCTTCGACCGGCATCGACGACATTTCGATGAAGAGGACATCGCCAACTCGGCTCTGTTCGCGTTGTTCGATGGCCTGAAAAACAGCCGATTTGCCAGCGTCAAGCGGCGCAACGAACTGTGGCAGTTGCTAACGGTGATCGCCGCGCGCAAAGCGTGCAACACCCGAAAACATTTCGACTGCAAAAAAAGAGGCAGCGGCAAGGTTCGCGGAGAATCCGTCTTGTCCCGCGATGGTCTGAACGGAATCATCGATTACGTGCAGTCCACGTCGAGAGATTCCGACTACGCCAGCTTCGAAATGTTGTGCCGGGACATGATCCAACGTCTGCCAGACGAAAGACTTCGCAAGGTCGCGCTCCGGCGTCTCGCCGGTTGCTCCGTCGATCAAATCGCTGAGGAATTCAACTGCGTAAGACGCACCATCGAGCGAAAGCTGGCGCTCATCCGTAGAATCTGGTCAAAGGAACCCATCGTTTGAACGCGAGAGCCGAACTTCGCCCTCATGCCGACCGCAACCCGATGCTCGCGTCCCCATCTTTAGCGAAAAACCAAACATAGACAACGCACTTGGCATCTAATTATTTTTTTGCAGGCGGTTTCGCGGAATCGTCGAGCCATTGCCTTTGCTGTGCGGTTTGTTAGTCTTGGTCGCAATACAATCGACCGAAGTTCTCCAGCATCGCTGGGCCGTTTGGGTAACCGTTCACGAGTCGAGGTCTGGCTCAATCCGCCCAAGGCGGATGTGCCTGACCCCTTGAAGTGTGGACATTGCATTGACGACCCGTGAACGCTTAGGATCGGACGCAAAATAACTTCGCCGTAAATCCTCACCCTCACGGGAGAGGCTTAGGGAGAGGGTCGACAAAACCGGGAAGTTATTGTGCGTGCGATCCTTACACCATTTGGCCGCCCACTTTCCACCTTGAATATGTCAGCCGGCGCCGATTGGCCAACAGTTCCGAGACAAAGCCCGGTCTTTTTCGACTGGAACATTGGACAAAAGTGAATATTCTAAAACACTGGCGAATATCAATTGTCTCACCCCCTCTCGAAACCATCGATCGTGTCGCCGAACATCCGGTGCACGGCGGAATCACATGAGTTGGGTGTCATAGGCTGAGACATCACGGCAACCATTGCCGTGCGGCAAACAAATTGGACCGCTACCAGAGAATCTCGCGAATCGAGGAGTTGTGATTTGAAGTCAACCGCAATTCTCGCCATTCTGTTCGTTTCCTTCAGCGTGATTGGTCTTTGGGCGCAGAGCCCGCCGGAACCCGCAGCCGACCTGGAAGCGACGGTGCTGGCGTCCCGGCCTCTGCCCGATCATTTGCAGTTCGAGGCTCCGAAATCGCTGGATGAATTGCGGCTATTGGAACAACACGTCAAGCGAGTATTGGAAAAAGTGCGGCCCGCCACGGTGGCGCTTTCGACGGGCGGCAGTGGCGTCGTCGTCACTGAAGACGGATACATTCTGACTTGCGCCCACGTCAACCAAAAGCCCGGACGCGTTTTCACGGTGACATTTCCCGACGGCCGTCACGTCCGCGCGGTGACGCTGGGTAATAACCACGGCGTCGACGCCGGCCTGGCCAAGATCAGTGAAGAGGGATCCTATCCCTTCGTGAGCATGGGGAGTTCCGCCGACGTGGAACCGGGCCAGTGGTGCCTGGCCGTCGGTTACCCGGTCTCATTCGTTCCTGGCAAGGATCCGGCGGTTCGCATGGGCCGCGTACAAGTCAACAAGCCTCGTATGATCGTTACCGATTGCACGATCATGGGCGGCGATTCGGGCGGGCCTCTGTTCGATCTGGATGGCAAGGTCATCGGGATCAGTTCCCGCGTTAACAACTCCATCGAAACCAACATCCACGTTCCGATCGATTCATACAAAGAGAACTGGGAACGCCTGGTCGCTCAATACGACTGGTCGGATGAGGACCGCCGCTCCTACTTGGGAATCACGCGTGACGATAGCACCGAGGGTGTCGTCATCAAAGACGTCAAATCGCAGTCACCGGCGGAAAAAGCCGGCGTTCAGGTCGGCGATCGGCTGGTCGAGTTTGACGGTCGGTCGATCGACAATTTCGATGAATTGCTGGCGCGGATGAATGAGCGGCAGCCCAAAGACAAAGTCAAACTCACGGTCGAACGCGGATCAAAAAAGTTGATGTTGATGGCTCAACTCGATTTCTGGCCGACCGATCAGAACTAAAGATCGCCTCAATCGTTTCTGTTTACGCTCCAAACAAGGACTGGCCATGTTCCGATCGACGACGCTGTTATGGGTGGCGATGTGCGGCATCGTTCTACTTGATTCGGCCCCGTTCTCGCCGCCCGCCGCGGCTCAGTCCCGCATTCAACTCAGTAAAAACTCGCCCGACGTCCAGCGGTCATTGTCTGAATTGGTGGCGCCATTGGTGCCGTCTGTCGTCGACGTATTTGACAACAGTCGACTGTGCCAACTGGGAACGATCGTCTCGACCGACGGTTTGATCGTGACCAAGTCGAGTGAGATTAAGGACAAGCCCAGCTTGATTTGCAAACTGCACGACGGCCGACAATTCCAGCCGACCGTGATCGCGGAAAGCGAACCGCTCGACCTGTCGCTGCTCAAGATCGAGGCCACCGAACTGGCCGCCGTCGATCTCAGTTCCTCCCCAACACCGACGGCTGGAAGTTTTGTCATTTCGGTCGGAGAAAACGCCAGTCCGCTTGGATTCGGCGTCGTCGAAGCCGATCCGCGCACGTTTCGGATTCGGCAGCGGCCGACCAACGAACATGGCTACCTCGGTGTGCAAGCGCACCTCGACGGCAAATCGCGGAAACTGCTGGTGGACTATGTTTCCGACGATAGCCCCGCCCAACGCGCGGGTATTCGCGTAGGCGACGAATTGCGCTCGGTTAACGGCGTCGACATGGACCAACGCGACCAGTTGTTCCGCGAACTTCGCAAGCACAAGTCCGGCGAGCAGATCGAGCTCGTGGTTGTCCGCAACGCACTCGAAATGACCGTCCAGCCGAAACTCGTCGCATACCCGCATCGAGATCCCAGCGATCAATGGGGGGGAGGCCCCTTCAGCATCCGGCGATTCGGCTTCGACGACATCATTGTGCACGACACCGTGATTCAACCGAGTCAATGCGGCGGGCCACTTGTCGATACCGACGGTCGGGTGGTCGGAATCAATATTGCCCGCTCGCTTCGAGTCGCTTCCTATTCGTTGCCCGCGGCGGTGGTGGCTGAATTCGTCGAACAGCACCGGCCCACCACAACCGCCAGCGACTCTGCGCCCTGCGCCTTCCCCCTCCAGCGAATAACGGCTGCGCCGCTGCGACGGGTCGAAGCTTAGGATCACACGCAAAATAACTTCGCCCTAATTCCTCGCCCTCACGGCAGAGGTAAGGTGGGCGTCAAAAGAATCGGGAAGTTATTTCGCGTGCGATCCTATGTGTACGGGAGCCGTTCTCGCGCAGTCCCTGCCCGAGCTACATGGGCAACAGCCTGTTAGCCGTCTTTTGTCAAATTTGCCACCCCGCTTTAGCACTCGTTGAAAAAGGATTCGTCATCCCCGCGAAGGCGGGGATCCAGTCCTACAAGTGTTGACTTCCGCTGAACATCCCCGCTCGGCCTCGGAAAACTCAACGTGCTAAGGCAGTTGCTAGCGGCGTGGAGCCGGGACAGCAGTGCAAATTGCACGATTCAAGCTCTCTGGTCACCCCCCGCCGAACTTGTCATACTCCGCGCCAGTTGGCGAACGAGTTGTTGGCCCCGGATGTTTTAGACTCTTAGGATCGCACGCAAAAAGCTTCGCCCTAAATCCTCGCCCACACGGGAGAGGTTAGGAGAGGGTCAAAACAACCGGGAAGTTATTTTGCGTGCGATCCTTAAACACCCTGCCTTTGGAATTCAAATGCGTTCGATAGCGATCATCAATCAAAAAGGGGGCGTGGGCAAAACCACGACGGCGGTCAACTTGAGCGCGGCGCTTGCTGCGTCTGGACAACGCGTATGGCTCACCGATCTGGATCCGCAAGCTCACGCCTCGCTGCACCTGGGCATTGTTGCGGACCAAGGACAGCCGACGACGTATAACGTGTTGACTGGGACGGCGGAGATCCCGGCCGCTCGATTTCAAATCGCCGACAATCTCTGGCTGACGCCGTCGCACATCGATCTGGCCGCTGCCGAAATGGAATTGGCCGGCGAAGTTGGCCGGGAAACGATCCTGCGCGACAAGATCGATTCGCACCGCGGCGACTTCGACTACCTCCTGATCGATTGCCCTCCCTCGCTGGGCATCCTCACGCTCAATGCATTGACCAGCGTCAGCGAAGTCTTCTTGCCGATGCAACCGCATTTCCTGGCGTTACACGGGCTCAGCAAACTGCTGCGAACGGTCGATCTGGTAACGCGGCGACTCAATCCGCAGCTTCGACTGTCGGGAGTGGTGTTTTGCATGTGCGACAATCAGACTCGGTTGGCCAACGAAGTCATCGGCGACGTTCACGAGTTCTTTGCGCGACAGAAGGAAGCGTCCCCTTGGGAAAATATGTGCTGTTTCCAGACCCGCATCCGCCGCAACGTCCGCCTGGCCGAAGCACCGAGCTTCGGCCGCTCGATCTTCGAGTACGCTCCTCAATCCCACGGCGCCGAGGACTACCGGCAACTGGCAAACGAAGTCGCCCAGATGCGCGCTCACCCATTCGCGATCCCCCAAACCCGCGCCGCTTGAGGAAAAGGGGATAAGTCCAATTATTGCCCGCCGGAGTTCGTTCGTCGCCGACGACTTCGCCAACCGAACGCGTCGCGCCGCGACATGAATCTCATGTCCTCAATCCGACCGAAAATCGCGCAGCGGACTTGCCATAAATTGCACTTATCTCCTTTGTCTTAACCGGGCCAGTGTGACTGGCTAGGTCTTCACTGTAGGACTCTTTCATTCCCAACTTCGAACCGGTTTAGCCCGGCGCTTTCATTGAGTCCCCATTCATGTGTCCGCTTTCGTGCGTCAGGCGTGCAAAAGCTCCCGCAACGTATATGGGGTGATGCCAAATTCAGCGCGAAAAGCGGCTGTGAAATGACTGTGGTCATAGAAGCCCGACTGCAAAGCCAACGTGGTGAAGTCGTCGCACTCATCCGCGATAATGCGATAGGTGCCATCCATATACTGGTTTGTTCGCGTTGCATCGCAGCCCAAAGAGCCTTACCCAAACTCAGCATAACCGAGAGCGTCAGGAGGTCTTGAAGATTAGCTGGCCCTTGGGGAGCGTTGGTGTCGGGACTCGGCTTGGCGTCGGATGGCTGGAAGGAGTAGCCAGCGGATGGTGTGTATCCCAAATCTCGCCCAGCGCCAGTAGGCACGGAAGCGATGCTGAGCTGCGGTGTCTGTGGCCACTGCTCGGGTCTCGGTTGCAAGTACGGCGCGACTCTCGGACAACGGATCGACCTCAAGCGTCCAAGCAATTTTGACTTGGCCTGGCTCAGCAAAAGAGCCAAACGAGGCCCACGCGAGCGGGTGGAACACGCCGTCGGGTGCGCACGGCTGGCAATGGCTTCGCATCCAGAAGATCAATTTGACGAGCGTCACCGTGAGAGAAAAAGGGGATAAGTCCAATTATTGTCCCGGCAGCGTTTGTTTGTCGTCGTCGACTTCGCGAACCGGAAGCGTCGCACCGCGGACTTGCCATAATTGGACTTATCCCCTTTTGTCGACGAACGTGGAATCGTTCGCGGACGTCATACACTGGAATCAACGACTCAAGGCTCGAGAAAAGAGCTGCGTCCCCTTTTTCGTCCTTTTTCGTCTTTCCTGCTGCCACGCGAGCCAAGTGTGAATCTCCGCTTTTATTGAATCACCATCGGAAAACGACGCACCGTGAATATCACGCGCGGAATTTGTCGATGCACGCGCGTGATTAATCAACTGGTCGTTGTCCGCAATAAGCGATTGAAGAAAGTGTTCAAGCTTTCCGTCATTCTGGTTATCCGGCATTAGCCACACGCCGACTCGCGCCTTGAACCGTTCGGATTCTGCAATGAAACCATTCGATGGGGGGATTGCGGGCGTTTGTATGCCGAGTTGTTCAATTCGGTGTTGAACGGCCTGCCATCGACTATCCAACGGACTATCTGCATCGAGAACGAATCCAATCGCCCGGCCGGAACTGACAGAAATCGCTGTTTCCATTCCGTCGAGAATCTGATTTACGCTGCCAATGGATTCGACCTTCGGAAACCACCATGCCATGGTTCGAATCGTAGTCAATGCCGTTCCGCATGAGCAGATGGATAACCGAGTGAAAGTCATCGGTTCCTTCAACGTGGAGGCTTGAGCGTTCATCGGCAACGACCATTACCGCACCTCGATGCCTTGTTCGGCCGCGATCACGATTTTGTCTGCATCGAGTGCAACCGCTTCGTCAAGGTTCACATCTATTTTTTGGAGAGAAACTTCGTTGCGAAGCTCTATCTCGTTTTCGCAGAGCCATGCCAGTCCACGTACGCAATCGAGACTATGCGTCGATGCGAATATCTGGACATTTGACTTCACGGCTGCACCCACAACGAGTTACCACATTTCTCCCATAATAGAATAGTGGAAGCCCGTATCAATCTCGTCGACCAACAAGAGCCCGCCGTTTGTCTGGACCCAGGATAGCGAAAGTGCAAGCAGTCGTCGCATGCCGTCGCCGTACGTCCCAAGTGGCGTCCTTCTTTTTTCGTCCTTCAGTCCAATGACGACACCTCCGCGGTGACCGGACCGAAAAGGATTGGGAGATGTCAAAAACTGAACGTTGGAAAGTCTTGGCTCGAGAATTCGCATTGACGAGTTCACTTGCTCTTCTTTGCCCTCCACCAGAACCCTGTCCCACATCTGACTCATTGGCAACGGTTCGAGTGAATCCGGCGATATGAATTGAACCGGCATTGCGCCTTTCTCAAGTTCCCGAACGCTGGAAGGACGTCGCGTTACTCTGGGAGAAATCGCCCCAGTCTCCGCAACGGGTACGATAAATGATTCGGCACCCGATGAATGATTAGTGCGTTCAAATCGCAGGGCGTAAGGCGAAACAGCTTCCTTAAGTTCATCGAACAATGGACGCGTTTGGTCAATATCCTCTTTAGTAACAACGCTTATGGTAATTGTTCCAAGGTCATTCTCCGTTGCGATTCTAAAGAATGACCCCGATTGAAATTCATGACCATTAAAAAAGTGTGATAAGTCGGCAAAAACGGTGTTCCTCGTTCCGTAGCGCTCTTCGTCCTCATCGACCGATAAGATCTCACCACGTTGGTACGCCATTTTGTACAGCACACTCGGATTGCCACCAGATGCCAGCAAATGAATTGCCTCGAGAATCGACGTTTTACCGCAATTGTTCTTGCCAACCAAAAGGTTTATTCGCGCGAGCTTTGTGAGTCGATAGCGACGGAATCCACGGTAGTTTTCCATTTCAACGGACTTCAACATAGCCTTGTTCAATTCACTACTTAGGGGACGTTTGTGTTCAGCGTAATGACCGATTCATTTTAGCAAACCGTCTTGGAATTAGCATTTGCCCCCTTTGGGCCCGGCAAATCGTGGTTCCTGGCTTGAGGAAAAGGGGTGAGGGGATAAGTCCAATCATTGTCCGGCTGAGTTTGTTCGTCGTTGACGACATCGCGAACCGGAAGCGTCGCGCCGCGTACTTGCCATAATTGGACTTATCCCCTTTTGCTTTTGTAGATCAGTCGCAGCAATGTGATCGGCGAAAGCGAAATCGCCATGATGATGGCGAAACACAGTATGCGGTGGTTGACGTACCAGTCCAACCAACTCTGGTAGGTTTCCGACTTGGCCAATTCCCGGGCTTGGTTTGTGTTGGCGAATTCGGCCAACGCTGTGCCGCCGACCGCGTAGTCATGCGCGATCGCGGCGCCGCCGACGGCGATGTGGTATGCGACCGCCGCCCCGCCGACCGCGGAGTGCCAACCGATCGCCATGCCGCCGACCGCATCCCAACCGGCTCCGAGCCCACCCAGCGCCAAGTACCCCACAGCCAGTCCGCCCAGTGACAACAGTCCAAAAAGCGCAACCACCGATGCTAACCGCTCCCAACGAAACCCCACCGAAAGCGAAGAGCCCGATCGCTCGCCCACCCACGGCCAATAGGATGCCGCCGGCGCGGTCCCCCAGCGCAATCCAACCGATGGCCGCTTTGTTTCCGATCCGCGATTTGTCGCTCGGAAACGGGTCCGCGAATTGAACGTCGATCAACGGAACGCCTAACAGAGTCCAGCGGCTCGTAAACGAACGGCCCCTAAACTTTGCGGCTTTTGCTCGCAGCCTTGACGGATTCGGATCAGCATCCGAATCCAATTGTTGGCGAAGCTTTTGTACATGCACGTTGGCTCGAACCGAGACAATGGTTACATATGCGGCGAACACGATGGACGAGAGCACAACCAGGGCGACGTAGAGAATCCACCCAAATTTGACGAACAACAGAGGTGTCAGCGCCAACAAAAAAACTGCATAAAGCATCGACATGAACAAGACTCGTCGGCCGATGCGGCGCAAGTAGTCACGCTCGGTCATTGTCGGGGCGAGTTCGCTGGGCAGCCACGTACCGAACCAGTGCCGGTGAACCCACCGGCGACTCCCGCCGCGGCGCTGCCGTGCGACGGATGCCGTGCCGAAGACGCCTTTGGTGCCGGGCAGCAACGACGGAGCTGGCAGCAGTTCCCGCGGCCGACGCCGTTCCGGCTTTCAGCGCGGCGGTTCCGCCGACGATGCCCGCCATGACCTTTGCCGTAAACGACTTGCCGGGTCGGGACCGATCGAGGACGTCACCCACCAACTCGGCAATGTGATCTCGCAACAAGACTCGCCCGCGCGACAATCGTTGTCGAACCGTATCGGCGGAGATTTCGAGCGCCGCGGCTACCTCGGCAACCGATTGGCTTTGGCGGTAGAACAGTACCAGCGGCTCACGATAGAGTTCCGGTAATTCGCTGAGCGAACTCCACACCAAATCCGCCTCCTCAGCGGCAATCGTCGCAGTCGCCGGGTCGATGCTTGGATCGTCTTGGGATTCGGCCGAAAAATCCAGCTGTCGTGTGCTTGGGTCCTGCTGTCGGAGCCATTGCTTGGCCAGATTGCGAGCGATTCCGCAGAGCCAGCCGCACAGCCGATCGGCGTCCAACAGCTTCCGACAGTCGTTCCAGGCCACCCAGAAAGCCTCTTGAGCCACATCCTGGCAAGCTGAAAAATCGCCGAGAACTCCGTACGCCACCGCCGTTACCGCCGATTGATGCCGCTGCACAATGGTCCGAAAGGACTCGGCATCACCTCGGCAAACTTGGGACCACAATTGCCGGTCCGTTTCGGGGCTTGAGCTGTTTGACTTCACGGTTTGACCTTTCTTGGGACATTCATGCTAGGATCGCACGCAAAATAACTTCGCTCTAAGTCTTCGCGCTCATGGGAGAGGTAAAGAGAGGGTAAACAAAACCGGGAAGTTATTTTGCCTGTGATCATTAGCCGGCCACGTTGATCGGCTTGCAAGAATGGGTTGCAAAAAGTTCAACCGTTGTGACAAGAATTCGCGGCAGATGGCGAAAAATGGCGTGTCATAGTCGTTGCCCTCGACCGAGTTGTCGCAGCGAGCGGTGAGGAGCCCTCCCCGGACGCTGTCGCGTCCGACCCTCCCGAACCGGGAGGGTGATGATCAAAATGGCTTTGTGAAAAAGGGAATAGTGCTTTGTCAGGTCTTAGAATTGGAGTCGGTGCGCACTCCCCGGACGCTGTCGCGTCCGACCCTCCCGAACCGGGGAGGGTGATGATCAAAATGGCTTTGTGAGAAAGGGAACAGTGCTTTGTCAGGTCTTAGAATTGGGGTTGTGTGCCGTTGGCTTCGCCAGTGCGGGTCGGCAATACACGACGCTCATGTACACTGGCACAGCCAGTGGCATCCCGAAAATTAAAACTTGACACGGCAATAGAATAAAGAACCGCACGACTGCGAGTAGCGGGAGAATTCCACGTGGGACGGCCATCCTTGGCCGTCATTTTGTCGGGAAGAAGAATGCCCACGTACTGCAAATGACCTCACTACCAATTTTCTGTGGAACGAACGTAAGCGTTCACGGGTTATCAATGCGTTGCCCACGTTTTTAAGGGGGCTGCAGGCACATTTTCGGCGGCTCATGCGACGTTCACGTACCAATTATTGGGCCGAAAATGAGCCAGACCCCGACTCGTGAACTGTTACGGAACGAACGCGTTTTGATCGATCATGGCTAAACACACGATTCGCGAAGAAATGAAATGGGTGGTGCTCTTTGTCGGCGCGATCTGGGTCGTGTTTTTGCTGAATTGCCTGCCACTGCCAATCAATTTAAACGATTATGGACTTCGCCCTCGGACGTTATGGGGCCTGGGAGGTAATATTTACGAGCCGCTGTTTCTGCATCGCGATATTTGGCACTTGGTCAGCAACACGGTCCCGTTGTTTGTCTTGCTCAGCTTGCTGGCCGGATCGAGAGCCGCGTCGCATTGGGTGGTGATCTCGCTGGTGACGTTGGGGGGCCCGTCGTTGTGGGTGGGGGTCAACCAGGTATTTCGACATTGGTGCGAGCGGCTTGGTTTTTGGGCTGATCGCGTATCTCATTTCGGCGGGCTTTTTCGAGCGGCGTCCGCTATCGATTTTGATATCGGTCGTCGTCGTGGCGTGACGGAACGACGTTGTTCTTTGGCGTATTGCCGCGACCACAAAGCGGAATCTCGTGGGACGGGCATCTGTTCGGTGCCCTTGCCGGAATCGCCGTCTCGTACGCTTCGGCTCGCCTACAACGGGCGAATTCTACTCGCGACACTCGCTTGGAAGCCAAGCCGAAAGAGGTGACGTAGTGGATCTCATCGGCAACCAGGATCTCAACCGTCGTACCGAAAGTCACTCC
>CAWDMH010000007.1:0-4725 GCA_963803365.1 uncultured Planctomycetaceae bacterium | reverse complement strand
TGTCCGACCGGGTTGATTCCTGACATTTTGGACCGGGCTGATGGCTGACACTATTCGCTCATTGTTGCGCCGTCACCGCCGTTTGCGGAGCGGCGCGCAGCCGCGCCCGCGGCGGAGCAAAGCGCAGGAAACGGCGGTCGCGATCGATCACGCCGAGGTCCCGATTGCAGAAGCGCACGATGGCGGCACCGGTCTCGTGCTCGGCAACGCCGACGAGTTCGCCCGCCAGCGCCTCGCCGATGAACACGTGCTCGCCCCGCCACTTGATGTCGCCCAGCGGTCGCACGCGGCGGACTTCGTGGTTGGCGTCGTACCAAGGGTCGTGCAGGCGCGTCGGCAGAGTGCGGCCGGGCGGTTGCCAGCGCGTCGCCGGCGGCGCCTGCCCGAGCGCCTCGTGCGGCCGCTCCTCGTTGTAGTGCGCCCGGAAGCGGTCGAACCGCGCCTGTTGCTCGCTCGTATTGGCTGCGGCCGGCGTGGAGGTCTGAGCCTTGAGGGTCCGGTGCATGCGCTCGTGCCGGCCGTTGTCCTGCGGGCTCGACGGCGCAATGTAGCGCGGCTCGATGCCGAGCTTGAGCCACCACACCGACAGCGCCGACAGACCGCCGGCTCCCGTCGAGCCAAACGGCGATCCGTTGTCGGAACGGATCGCCTCCGGCAGGCCGACCGCCTCGAAAACCCGCTCACAAGCCCCTCTCACACCGGCCCACGTCGGCTCCACGATCCGCACCTCGATCAGATACCGGCTCGTCGCATCCGTGATCGTCAAGGGATCGCAGCGCTCGCCGTCGGCTGTGCGGAACCAGCCCTTGAAGTCGATCGCCCATTCCTCGTTCGCCACCGTGGCAGCAGCCACGACCTCGCCCTGCGCAAGCGCCCGGCGGCGGCGCCGACGCGCCTCGATGAGACCCTCTCGCTTGAGGATATCGCCGATCGTGGAGGCTGCCGGCCAGGCCACATCCGGCGCCGTGCGCTCCAGCCATGCCTTGATCTTCTTCGGGCCGAAATGCGGAAACCGCCGCCGCACCGCAACGATGCGATCGGCTTGCCGGTCCGGCGTCGCGTGCGTACAGCGCTCGACCGCGTGGCTGCGATCCTCAAACCAGTGCGCCTCCCCGCTCTCGCGGCGGCGCTTCCAGAGGTAGAACGTCTCCCGGCTGATGCCGTGCCGCCGGCACAGCTCCGCAACCGTGAAAACGCCCGTCTCGTACTCCCCAAACAACGCGATACGCTCTTCCACAGGACAGGTCTCCTTGAAAGGCATCGCCCGATCTCCTCGAATCGAACGATCACCTTGACCTGTCAGGAATCAACCCGGTCTAAACTGTCAGGACTTAGCCCGGTTCATACCGACGTTCACCCCACCCCTAACCCCTCCCCGTGGCATGGCGAAGCCATGCTCCGCATGGACGGGAGGGGGATCCACAGCGTATGCCGCACGGTGGGAGCCATCTGCCCAGAGTGGCGCTCGGGCGCGCCGTTGGCTACCGTGCACCCGGCATTCGATAGACACCCAGGGAGCCGACGCCGTGGCCGCAGCCCGCACCGTCTACCAGGAGGAGCACGAGCTTTTCCGCAAGACCGTCTCGGCCTTCATCGAACGCGAGATCGCGCCCAACTACGAGCGCTGGGAGAAGGAAGGCCAGGTCAGCCGCGAGGTGTGGCGTAAGGCGGGGGACGCCGGGCTGCTGCTGACCGACATCCCGGAGGACTACGGCGGCGCCGGCGCCGACTTCCTCTACAGCGCGGTGATGATCGAGGAGATGTCCAAGCGCGTGTTCGCCGCACCGGGCTTCCGGCTGCACTCCGATATCGTCGCGCCCTACATCCTCAACTACGGCAGCGACGAGCAGAAGCGCACCTGGCTGCCGAGGATGGCCAAGGGCGAGGTGATCGGGGCGATCGCCATGACCGAGCCGGGCACCGGCAGCGACCTGCAGGGCGTGCGCACCACGGCGCTGCGCAAGGGCAACGAGCTGGTGGTGAATGGCCAGAAGACCTTCATCACCAACGGCGGGCTGGCCGATCTCGTCATCGTCGTCGCCAAGACCGACACGTCGGCCGGCGCCAAGGGCGTCTCGCTGGTGCTGGTGGAGACCGACCGGCCGGGCTTCAAGCGCGGGCGCAACCTCAAGAAGATCGGCCAGAACGCGCAGGACACGGCCGAGCTCTTCTTCGAGGACGTGCGCGTGCCGCCGTCGAACATCCTGGGCGAAGAGGGCCGCGGCTTTGCCTGCCTGATGAACCAGCTCCCCCGCGAGCGACTGCTGGTCGCGATCGGCGCCGTCGCCCTGATGGAGGCGGCGCTGGGGTGGACCATCGAGTACACCCGCGAGCGCAAGGCCTTCGGCAAGTCGATCGCCGAGTTCCAGAACACGCGCTTCAAGCTGGCCGAGGTGAAGACCGAGGTGACGGTGGCCCGCGTGTTCCTGAACCATTGCCTGGAGCTGTTCCTGGCCGGCGAGCTCGACGCCACCATGGCGGCCATGGGCAAGTGGTGGCTGACCGAGCTCGACAACAAGGTGATCGACACGTGCCTGCAGTTCTTCGGCGGCTACGGCTACATGGTCGAGTACCCGATCGCGCGCGCGTTCGCCGACATGCGCGTGCACCGCATCTATGCCGGCACGACGGAGATCATGAAGGAGTTGGTGGCGCGCTCACTTTAGTCCTGCCAGGAGGGCGGCCCTCCCCAACCCGCGCCTGTACAAGGCGCCCTTGTTAGGGCATCGTTGCAGAGATTTGAGAACGTACTTTTGGGGGGCGCATGCTTTCCGAACAATTGGCTCACAGGATTTTGCTGTGGGGCGGCATCCTACTCGCGATCGGTGTTGGAATTTATGCGGGTTTGCAAGGGTGGCTATGGTGGGTTTGGCCAAGCGGACAAGCGTGGCTCGAGTCCATCTTTGCTCCCATCGCGGATCGGCTGCCGAGTTTCGAAAAAGTGGAGCGCGTCGTCCGCCTGCTTGGCGCGACCGTCACCGCTATTACCGCGGCGCTCGGCGTTTATACGGGTGTCTACTACGCGAAGCGAAATCTCCCACTTCGCCTCAGAGAACTGTTGGCGGAAGAGGACAAGCGCCTTCTAAGCGACCGTGCCCCTCTCCTTGCGGCAGTATCTGGGTCTGCTGCCGGGAGCCGCACTGACAAATCCGTGTTCCATGTGAAGCCGCTAAGTCGTGCACTGGACGAGATCGGTTTCTCAAGTTTGGACACAGCAGATGCTTCGCTCCGTGAGGCAATTGAACAGCTCAACGAGCGAATCATTACATCCGATTCTGAAAAGCAAAACCTACAGAATCAGAACGTCACCGCTCACATCTTTCGGGGCTCAATTGCATCGGCCCGTGCAGAGCGTGACGTTAAGTTAGGAAAGTCACCCGATGACGATCGCAAACTAGCAGAGGAGGAATTCACCGCCGCCCTTGCTCTACGTCGTAACGATATGGATGCACTCGAATTGAGGGGGAGACAACGTGGCGCCCGCGGCAACATTCCTGAAGCATGCGCGGACTTCGAAGAGCTGGCGGAGGTAGCCAAGAGGATTCCAGCTCGCGCCACGCGGGCCTACAGGCTCCAAGGCGAAGTGCTGGAAAGCGCCGGTACTCGGCAACATTTGGACAACGCTCGACGCCGGCTTGATGCTGGTCTCACCTGGGTGAACGGCATCGGAATCTTGCAGCAAAGTGAATGGTTTGAGAAGGGGCTGCTCCTCAAAACGCTTGGTCGTGTACAAACGGAAAGAGGTCGATTGCCAAACGCCAGAACGCACCTCACAAGCGCGATGCAGTGCTTTTCTCATGTGGACACTGCAGACTCGCAACGGGAAAGTACGGAGGCGCAGAGGATGTTAGCTGCGCTGACACCGCCTCCACCTTCGACGGAGGGGCAGAGCGACTCTGGTCTGATTGCGCATCTAGGAAGATGGTTTCGACAACTATTCGCCTAGACGCCCCATAGCCAGCCGGTTGCGCGACCCAATACAAACGCCGCCGAAGCAGCGGTAGCCCCATTGATCAAAGCAATCCGCGCGGCAATCGATCCGCAGCCTTGCGCACTCAATCCCTCCACAAAGGGCAATAGCACAAGAATGCATCCGCCCGCGACGGCCGCGGACCAATGCACTTGCATCACGCCGGCGAGCGTGATGAGTAAAATGATAAGGTAAGTCAGCAAGTTGGTGCAGCCTCGTCATTGAACGCAGCACCAACGCGGCACGGAGGCATGCTTGGCAGAGAATCGCCCCGGACGCAATTCTAACAAGGAGCCCACCAGGGACGTGGCTGTGGGTTTCGACACAAGATGTGCTTGCAACGTCCTCCGTCGAACTCGGGCCATTGTACTGGCCTGCTTACCGGCGAGGAGGATGCCGTGCCGCTGAAGAGAGGCCGCGGTGAGGAGCGCTTGGTGTACGACGCCGTTCACTTCCCGATGGAGGACGTGAAAACGGGAAAGCGCGTCATCTGCGAAATCGCGAAGTACACCCTGTCCCAAATTTTCGAAGACGATGACCTTCCCGCCAGCAGCACCTTCATTGAGCGGAGCTACCCTGGACACATGCAGGTCTTTTTGATGTTCAGGGATGGGATCGAGGCCCTCGCGAGCGACAAATATGACCGCGGCCAAGACCCGCCAAGTCTGTAATGCGCTTGCTTGGTGCAAACATTGGGCGGCAATTCTTTTAAGCCCGGCTAAGCGTACAAGAGCTGCAGCCTTGACCGCCAGCTG
>CAWDMH010000006.1:0-22202 GCA_963803365.1 uncultured Planctomycetaceae bacterium | reverse complement strand
CGGACCGTGCGGATCTTCAATCACCGCTTCGAGCAGGTCGCGCTGCATCTGCGGCACGAGCCAGGCCGCTTCAGTACGCTCGGCGAGCATCTCGCGCCCGAGAAGATCAGCAGCATCGAGCGGGTAGCCGCCGAGTGGCTGCTCGTAAAAATTCGCGGGATCGGTCCACATACCGGCGAGTGGGCCTTGGCCCCGCTTCGAGCGCGGCGTCGCCGGTGTGCGTGTGCTGCAAGGACTGTTGGCGCTGGACAAGCGTTACGCGGCCGACGACATCGAGGCGCTTGCGAGATAGCGACCTCGTATGGAGCGTTCCACCTCCGACCGGTGCGGCAACTCATTGCTCGACAGGCGGCCAAGCAACAGTCACTTCCTTGGTTGGAAGAGCATCCGATCATTCGGCCACTGGCCGATTATGGCCAGTGGCTTGCGGCCTGTGCTTGCAGGGCACGGGGGAAGGAACCAGCAGGACCCCCAGGTTCCTCCCCCCGAACCCCCATCCTCCTTCCCCTCTTCCCTGTTCCGTTAACACCTATATATAGGAGACGATGATGACGAATGCTTCCCTGACAACAGCCCTGAAGCAACTCCGCTTGTCGGGCCTGCTTGAGACGCTCGACGTTCGGCTGCAGGAGGCCGGCGGACACCAACTCGGCCATGCCGAGTTCCTGGAACTCGTGCTCCAGGACGAACTGTTAGTTCGTTCCGAACGACTCATTCAACGTCGCGTCAAGGCGGCTCAGTTTCGCGAGCTCAAGCCGCTCGACGAATTTGATTTTGCCTTCAATCCCTCCATCCACAAAAAGTAGATCTTCGATCTGGCCACTTGCCGCTTCATCCGCGAAGCACGGGACGTGCTGTTCCTCGGCCCACCCGGTACGGGCAAGAGCTTTTTGGTGCAGGCACTCGCCTACCAGGCGATCAAGCAAGGCTTCGTCGTGCTGTATCACTCGATCTTCGACGTCGTGCGGGACTTCCTGCACGAAGAGGCCCTCGACGCGGACGACAAGGTGCTCGCGCGTTACCTGAAGCCCGATCTGTTGGTGATCGATGACATGGGCATGAAGCAACTGCCCAAGCGGTCGGGCGAATACCTGTTCGAGATCATCATGCGCCGCTACGAAACGCGTTCCACAGTCATGACCAGCAATCGGCCGCTGGAAGATTGGGGCAAGTTGGTCGGGGATGTCCCCAGCGCCACCGCCATTCTCGACCGGTTCTTGCACCATGCCGAAGTCATCGCGATCAGCGGACGCAGCTACCGACTGCGGAACCAAGCTGTCAGCTCGGTCGAAGTGCCTGCTGCGCGAAAACCAGCCAATGCGCCCATTTCCGATCCCGGCTCAAAGGAACACGTAGCGGCCACCTCCAATACGGTCCGCCAAGCGGCGAAGTGCCGCAGGTCAACTTCGCAAAAAACCCCAAACAGAGACAGAATCGATCGCCTAGGATCGATCCAGACGATCGCCGACGGCCCAGGACGACTCCTGACACCTGCCCATTTCGTCATCGCGCGTCTGAACAGCGAGTCGCCACTTCATCCCAAGCTGGCTGTTGCCAACCGTAACCGTGGAGACGATGATTCCAATTAACGCTGGCGGGTTTTGAAACGCCGATCACTGGCGGGTTTTAAAGCGCCGAATGACACGTTCGGCCACGTTCTTTCATGCGCTCTCCCTGAGTGACCAACCGGCGCCCACCAACTTCGTCCCCGCGAACCTCAGGAGTTCACCGGACAGATACGTTATAAAGCACGGAAGTTCACTATTCACGGCGCGGAAGTCTGCGGTGTAACAGATCGAGTTCGATCAGCACCGAGCAAGAGTAGAAACGCCGGGAGCGCAATTAAGACAAGCGGTAATTGGATAAGAAGTCCCGATATGATTGCGATCGCAAGGGGACGTTGCAATGCATCGCCCTGACCGACTCCAAGCGCGTAGGGGTAACATCGCTAGAATCGCAGCTATCGTGGTCATCGCAATGGGACGCATCCTGTTAACTCCGGCGTGAGTGAGGCGTGCGTCCATAGCTGTATCAGCAGATAGTTCATAAAGCTCCGAGTTGTAAAAGATTCCTACTTCAGTGACGATTCCGACGATCATCGTCATCCCCATCATCGCGGAGATATTCAGCTCGGTTCCTGTCAGCCACAAGCCAATAAAAACGGCGGAGACCGCGAGGAGTGTCGTCACCATCGTCGCAATAGCGACACGGAAGCTTTCATAAAGGAATAGTAACAGCCCGAAGACGAGTAAAACGGCTGAAATGAAAACAATGATTAATCCGCGGAAGGCAAGCTGCTGCTGTTCGTAGAGGCCGCCGAGCTGAAAGTAAACTTTGGCGGGAATCATGCCCGGCTGCTTTAAAGTGTTTTTAATGTCATTGATTGTTGAGCCAAGATCGCGCCGACTGATTCGACCGGTCACGGCCACCATTTGCTTGAGATTGTCGCGATTAATCTGCGGCTGGCCAACTACCGCTTCCACTCGGGCGACCCGTTTCAGTGGAAATCGATGACCGTCGGGCGCGGCAATTCGGAGCGATTCAATTTTATTTGCAGTCGATCGGAATCTTTGCGGAATCCAGACTCGTACGCCGACCATCTTCGGGCCGACCTGCACTTGTGTGGTTACTACGCCCGTCAAATAACCTTGCAGGATTTGGGTAACCGAATCGGCGGCCATTCCTTCCAGTGCCGCCTTGTCGCGGTCGACGTGGATCTCCAGCGCGTCGCCGGCGAGAACGACGCCGTTGTTGACGTCGACCACACCTGGGACTTTTTCAATTGCCGTGGCAATCGTCGGGGCCAGCTTTCGCAATTGGTTACCATCATCCGAGAATAGCTTGATTTCGATTGGTTGCGGCACCGCCGTTAGGTCGCCAATTAGATCTTCCATCAATTGGAGCAGTTCAATTTGCAGGCCGGGGATCGAATGGTCGACTTGGCCGCGAACGTCTTCCATAACGGCCTCGATTTCTCTACGAGGTCGCGGCTTAAGCCGTACGAAGAAATCGCCCTCGTTTGCTTCTGTAAGCCCGCCACCTAATTGCAGTCCGGTCCTGCGGGAATATGTTTGCACCTCCGGCGTAGAGCGAAGAATCGTCTCTAGTTGACGGAGCATTCGATCAGTTTCTGAAAGCGAAGTTCCCGGGGCGGCTCGATAATCCAAAATAAAGCCACCCTCATCCATAGGTGGGAGAAAGCCGGAGCCTGTGTTTTGGTAGCACAGCCATCCGAAGAACAGCAGCGGCAGAATTAGTGCGAAGACGATCCATGTGTTTCGCAAAACAAATCGCATGATATTTGTATAAACGGCATGAAGTGCTGATGTGAACCGGCCCCCCTCGGCTTCCTTTGCATCTGCTGGATCTAGTACACTTTTTGCCAGTACCGGAACGATGAGCCACGCGACTACGTAGGAGACCGTGAGGCCGACCGCCATCGTCAATGATAACGCTTTGAAAAATGCGCCCGTAACGCCGGACAAAAAGGCTAAGGGGCTGAATACGACAACCGTCGAAATTGACGAACCGAGCAAGGGCCGCGTCATTTCGGATGCGGCATGTGAAACCCTCTGGCGAGCGTCACCTACCGCCGACTGCAGACGCCGCATGATGTGTTCTACCATGACAATTGCGTCGTCGATGATCAATCCGACGGCCGCCGCCATTCCACCCAATGTCATTACATTCAAATTTTGACCTAACAACCCCAGAATCAGCAGCGTAGCCGCCAATACGAGTGGAACCGTGATCATGGCAACTAGCGTCACGCGCAAATTTCGCAAAAAGATAAGCATGACGACTGCGGCAAGCACGATGCCGATAATGACGGCGTCGCGAACGCTGTCTACCGATGATACAATCAGTTCGCTTTGGTCATACCAGTTCGCGATGTGAACGTCTTTGGGTAGCCGCTGGCGCAATTCATCAAGCATCGGTTCGATGTGCTGCTTGATTTGAACCGTATTTCCGCCTGGTTGTTGATGGATTTGAAACAAAACCGCGTCGCGGCCGTCGGCCGTCACTCGCGTCCATCGCGGCTCGACCGCGTTGTTCACTGTCCCCAAATCTTCCAGCAGGATTAGACCATTCTCTCCTAAATGAACGACGGCACGGGAAATCTCATCAATGTTTAAGAATCGCGTATCCGTCAAAACAAGATAAAGCTTTTGAAAATCCTCAACTCGCCCGACGGCTGAGACGACATTTGACGCGCTCAGAGAACGAGCGACGTCAGCGATCGTCAGTCCAAAGGAGTCGAGTTTCTCCGGGCTCACGATAACTTGGTATTCGGCGGTATCGCCGCCTAATACATCGATTCGGGCAATACCGGGAACGGTGGATAAAAATGGCCGAACTTGATAAAGGGCGATGTCACGAAGTTCGACGAGCGAGCGAGTATCAGATGTGAGACTAAACCCAAGCACGGGAAACACCGTGGGGTCCATTAGCCGAACGTTGAACTGCGTCTCGACCGGGAGTTCGGTGCGAATCAAGTTAATGGCGGATTCGATCTGGAGCGTCGCCGCCACCATATCTTGGCCCCAATTGAAGTTGATTGAAACGTCGGCGCCGCCGCGGCTGGTGACGGACCTTAAGCTTTGCACGCCCGGAACGGAGCGTACGGCTTGCTCGACCGGCTGCGTAACTTCCACCACCATCCGTTCGGCCGGGCGATCGCCAGCTTCAAGGCTGACGACGACGCGGGGAAAAGTGATTCGCGGGAAGAGTGCCGCTGGCAAATGCCACGCACTGTATAATCCGGCGACGCAAATCGTCGCGAGCAAGAAGAGTATCGATCGCCGATGCCGGTACGTGAATTCCGCAATCATCACTGACCGTGCTCCACTTCAACCGCCATGCCGTCTTGAAGCTCGCTGTTGCCAACGACTACGACCGGTTGTCCCGGCTGCAGCTTTTCACCGAAGATTTGCACCCGACGTTCGTTCTCGATGCCAATTTCGATCGTGTGCTTAATCGCCCGGCCCCGGTCAACCGTGTACAAAACGTGGTGATCTTCTTCGGGTAAGATTGCTGATCGCGGTACCACAAGCGCTTGTTGAGCGGCGAGATTCGCCTGACATCGTAC
The DNA here is from genome assembly GCA_963803365.1 of uncultured Planctomycetaceae bacterium. GTDB lineage: Bacteria > Planctomycetota > Planctomycetia > Pirellulales > Pirellulaceae > JANMEB01. The sequence goes on along the minus strand of CAWDMH010000006.1, from coordinate 17,113 downwards.
GTACTCATTCAACATGAGCCTCGTGTCCGTCTGAGGCGACACGTACACGTCGATGAGGCGGGTTTGTGGGTTTACTTGCTGCGTAATGAGCTGCACTTTGCCGGTGGCTTTGCGCCCCTGGCCGTTATGCACGGGAGTTATCGCGACCTCTTGGCCAACGTGCACATTACCAATATCTTCAAACTCGATGCCGACCCGCACATTGATCTGTTTCTGTCCAACTATTTCCAAAAGTGGACTTCCTGCCGCCGCTGTCTGACCTGCTTGCGCATTGATTTGTGTCACAACCCCAGGTGCAGTTGCCAATAATTTGCTTGGTTCCGCGCCTCCGCGATCGACCAAGTTCTGAAGTGCCGTCTGAGCGGTTTTCAGTCGCAGTTCGGCAGCATTTAAATCCTGTCGGGTCGTAAGCTTCATGTTGAAGCCTTCTTGCGCCAATTGCGCTGCCTGTTGCGCTGCCTGTAGCTCGCTGCGAGCTTGTTTTATCAGCAGCTGGGTTTCGGAACTTGGCTCAATTTGCATGAGCAGCTTGCCGGTTTCCACCGATTCGCCCGGTGTTACAAACGTCTGGAGCACGCGACATTCAAACAATACGCTAATGATCCGAGACTTTCCAAGCGCCGCCACGACGGTTCCGTATGCCACGAGCGGTTCTTGGATCAATTCCTTAGCCAGAGGCACTGTTTTGACGCGAACAATGGGGGCGTCAGCATGCTCATTCGGCGGCGATGGCGTCGAATCATCATTGCGAGTTGCGTGCGAGTATTCGTAAGCAAGAAGACAGGCACAACTAACTATCAAAGTGAGCCAGCCAATTCGATTAGCCCAGCGCATCACAACTACCTCGATGGCGGCTGGATTAGAACTGGCAACTCCTCGGGCAGCGGTACAGGTGGACACATAGCGGACAACTCGTAGATACCAGAGGCCGATTCGAGCGAGATGTGCGCTTCCATCAATTGCTGCTGCAGCTTCGCGGTCTCAATCTGACCTTCTGTGAGAGTTATCCAAGCAGTGTAGTAAACAACCGCGTCGGCTTGGCCTCGATCGAGGGCCGCCCGGTAGGTTTCCAAAAGATGTTGCTGGTTCAGATCAGCTGCCCGGCGAGCTTCAATTTGTGCATTAAGCCACGCTATCTGGGTCATGAACATCACAATGTCCGATCGCGCCTGGTAATATCGATTGACGTATTCATCATACAGCCGTTGGCGCGTCGCCTTTTCTTGTGCGATTGCACCTTGGTTCCGATCGAAGATTGGTACATCGAGCGAAACGCCGAACCCGGTCGTGACAACATTACTGGTGTCACGAGCATTTAGGACCCCCACATTCAACTTAGGGAACTGCCGCAGCACCGCGGTGCGCAGCGTAGCTTCCTGGCTGTCGTAACCAATTCTTAATCCTACCAAATCAAGTCGGCGGTCCGCCAACCTCGCGAGCACTTTGTCCATCGGAGGGGGATCCACCCGCAATGGTAAATCAAAACCGTTTTGGATGCGAAGAAGAAACTCAGCGGGCAGGCCAAGCTCTCGATTCAACTTTATTTGTTGCTGCGCGATCTGGCTTTGCAAATCGAGAACTCGTGTGTGCGCCGTGCTGGTGGCCGCTTCTGCGCCGGCCAGATCCAGATTCGTTTTGATGCCGCGTGCGACGGCTTGACGGATCAGTGCAAGATTCTCGTTGAGTCGTTGGTCCAGTTGTTGAGCGAGGTCGGCCTGTTGTCTGAGGGCAACCAGCGAATACGTGGCAGACTTCGCCGATTCAGCGGCCGACCATTCCAGCCAGGCAATATCGAGGGCAATGGCAGGTGGTTGAAGAGCGGCCGCTTTAACCCGCGACGATCGTCCAATCAAAGAAGTAATTTCCCAATTCAAGCCTAAATTGTACGCCGTGACCGTATCGGCCGTGAGTCCGCCCGAGGGGAATTCCAAACTCGCGTCCAGCACCGGGTTCGGCAGTAACTTGGCTTGTACCAGTTGGTGCACATGCGATGTTGTGACGGTCCCGTTGAGCCCGCAACTCAGGACTTCTTACTACTGCGATTAATGCCGCTTCATCGGGCGAAATGCCGTCGCCCGCATTGAATTGAATCGGCTTGAGAATTGGATGATTGATCTGTTGCGCGGCGACACAAAGCTGGGTATCCGCAGATGGGCGAAGATCATCTTCCACCCGCTGATGAGTAAGTGGCGACGGCCAATATCGAGCGCAGCCTGAGCATAGCAGCAAGAGTGCCGCGAGGACAAAATCGTTGATCGACGACAACTTAAACAATACGGGCGCAACGAGAACGAGGAGGAGAATAAGTGCCGAATGCTGCCTGGCTTGGCATCGCCAGACAATCGGAAGAAAAGGCGTATAAGTAGGAATCGGACACCCCGCAGTGATCGGCACATCTAAAACATCGATGCTGCTATCGCTATCGCCGCAAACGACTTCTAAAGCTAGTTTAATGCTTGCCATGGTAGCGGCTCGGAGTGCATCCGGAGGTCGATCAATAAACACGAAAGAACGCTGGCAAGATTCCGCTTTCGTGGAGGTATTCGAGGGCTTCTAGCGCGCCAACTAGCAGGATCAAAAAGGCAATTCCAAAGAAGCCTTTTTTCATTGTTTGTGGCGAGACCCAAATCTCATCTGGCTCCGAATAATTTCGAAAGGATGGGAAAAAACGCGGAACAGTCCCAAGATACGCTTGGTATTCAAGTCCAAACGTATTGGCCAAGTGCTTTTCTTCGCCCTTGATTTGAAAGTAACTCAACACGAAAAGTCCGCTGCCGAGAATCAGCGGCGCAGTGAAAGTTTCAGTGCAGAAACCGATGCCGACGCCGATCATCCAGCTGAAAAGATACAGCGGATTTCGGCACATCGAATACGGGCCGGTCGTGATTATTCGCTTGGATTTATGTCCTGAAATGAAGGCGGTGGCCCACGCTCGGCCAGCGGCGCCGAAGCCGACGAAGGCCATGCCGACGAAGAACAATGTTTCCTCTACGAATGGATTCTTGGCGGACCATTCCGTAGAACCCGGCACGAACACAAGAATAACCAGAATTGCAAATATCCTGGTCAGATTAAGCCTGAGACGCGACTGTGACATGGTCTGACCGGATATTGGAACGTGATGCGCCGCTAGCGCTTCAAGCAATTATTAAGATTGACCAGCGTCCCATACTAATCGGTAGGGCCAGTACAAATCGCACAAGATAAGGCGGATTTTATTTTTCAACCATGCTGGCAGGGAGGGTCACGTTACAAGTTCAAACTTCAACAGGCTGGTTGAATTCATGCCCGACAGGAATCCATGTGCTGGTTCTAGGCACATTGCAGTTTGTTGTCTGATTTAGAGTGGAACGTAATCGTAAAAATGCTGCCCTGTCCGACACGACTTTCGACACATATTTTAGCGCCGAAAGCCCCAATGATGCGGTGCACGATGGAAAGTCCCAAGCCGCTACCCCCGATGCCACGCCGCTGGACTTCGACGGACCTATAAAACGGATCTACGATGCGGGCTAGCTCGTTCTCATGAATGCCGTAGCCGCTGTCTTGAACGACGAGCTTGGCTCCCTCATCTGAATGCAAAGTACGGACGACAATGGCGGAGTTGGGCGTACTGTATTTGCACGCATTATCAAGCAAATTATCAACCGCTTCGCACAGCAGACCGTCATGTGCATTGATCCACAGCGGCACATTGCGGTCCAGTTCGACGCGAAAATCCTGATGACGCGGGTGCTCGTGCCAAGACTGAAGATGTTTCGTTAACCAGTCATTGAGTTCTATGCCGTCAAACTGAATTGGACCCACGTCTGTTTCTTCGCGAGTTAAAAACAGTAGCATCTCTACTATTCGACTTAGCCGAGTTGCCTGCTCGTGAACATTATGCAGTGTGTGGCGATATTCGTCCGACGACCGGTCGCGGCGCAAAGCTACATCCACCTGGCCTAGCATGGCGGTAAGCGGCGTTCGCAACTGGTGGGACGCTTCGGCCGCAAATCGACGATGCCGATCAAAGGAGACCTGGAGGCGGTCCAGGAGATCATTGAATGCGCGGCTCAAGCCTTCCAACTCGTCGCCAGTTGCTGGAGGAGTTAATCGCTGATTTAGATCGGCGGCCGTTATGGTAGCCATCGATCCAGTCATTTGCGTTAAAGGAGCCAGGGCATTGCGACAGAGCCATCCACCGAATAACGCAGCCGACACCCATATTAGCGTCGACAATCCAGCAAGTGTCAGGCCCACACTTCGCAATTGCGTAGTGATGTAGGTTGTTGGTGTACCTACTGCAATGACTAAGGACGAATAGCTCTTTGAAACTGGTTCTTCGTGCGACGACCCGGCATTGGCTACAGGCTGCGTGCCGCTTGCTTCTGCACGGACTTCGCGGCGAGTGATTTTCCACGATTCCCCATTCCACGTTTTGCTATAGGCTTCTTGCGACTCGCCCTGCAAAGTATGTCCTTGCTTGAGTAATTGAGTTTCAGTCCCTTGCGACCCGTCAAGCCGCAGTCCTTTGTCGTCGAAAATGGCCCATTCGAGCGAGCCACCATCAGGTTGGTCGATGGCAAGTTTTCGATCGTTTGGCTCCCACTCTAATCCTTTTGGGCCGGACTCGATCGCCGCATTAAGTGTATCAATCGCGGCTTCTGTCACCGCATCCAGTTGACGCACCAAATGCGAATGGGCTAGATAATAGATCGAACCGGAGAAGCCCACCAAAACTACAGCAAGTGCCGCCAAGAAGAACAGCGAAATGCGTTTTGCAAGCTTCACCTTTACTCCTTCTCGATCTGGGGCTCATCGCTCATTAGGTAACCGCGCCCGCGAAGTGTAAAGATCAGTCGGCGGCCGTGAGCCTCCAATTTGCGGCGTAGATCCATAATGTGGACTTCCAGCGTGTTGGATAGCCCATCGTACTGCTCATTCCATACATGCTCGTAAATCGAGGCGCGAGTTAGAACCTTCTCGGGATTACGGAGAAAGTAAATGAGCAGCGACAGCTCTTTGGCGGTCAATTCAAACCGCTTGCCATTCCGTTCGGCCCGCTGCGAGGTGAGATCGACACTGACGTCTGCATAACTTATGAGCGTGCTGCCGCGGCGGTCTTGGCGCCGGCACAATGAGCGGATCCGTGCCAACAGCTCGTCGAATGCAAAGGGCTTGCAAAGGTAATCATCAGCACCGCTATCCAGTCCGCGAACACGATCGGCGACGGCGTCTCGCGCCGTGAGCAACAGGACAGGAGATGTACCGCCTTGCTGACGAAACTGGCGAAGCACCGTAAGCCCATCGGTTTTTGGCAACCAACAATCGAGCAGCACGACGTCCCACGACTCTGTTTGAAGCCGCATGCGACCCGCCTCACCATCGGCCGCATGCGAGACCGCGTATCCCTCCTCTTGCAAACCGCGCGTTAGAAAGTCTGCAATCGAGGCGTCGTCTTCGATTACCAATACGCGAATACTCATTGGTTCGAAAGTCGGCCAGTGAATGGAAACCAATCAAATTGTCATAAGGCCCAATCAGTACAGCTAATTGGCATTTTATTCCTAACCCATGCCAGCCGCGAGTGAACGTGCGACTGGCCGCCGAAACTGGCTTTTCGAAACGCGGCGATAAATGCTCCAAAATGAAACTAAAAAGGCGACGGTCGGGGCGTGCCCCGTCACCGTCGCCTAGCCTCAACTCCGTGCGGCCCTATTTCTTTTGGTCGCTCTCGATTAGCTTGCCGTTAACATCAAAATCGACTTCGACAGTCTTCTTGCTATCGGTGACGATCGTTCCCTCGTACCCAGTTCTTTTGCCGTGATCCCATACTTCCTCGATCAATTTGATCGTAGCGTCAGGGTATTTGGACTTCAGAGTCTGCATCATCACTTTCGGCCGCTCTGAGGGTAAAAGCGTTTTTTCATAGGATAGGATCTCGCCTTCCGGATTGAGGGTCACATCGATGTTGCGTTTTTCACTATCGATGCTCACTTCGTAGATTGGCTTGCCTTCCTCGGTTCCTTTTTCTGCACTCTTAACCTTAGCGTTGGGAAACTTTGCCTTGACCGCGTCGATTATCGACCTGGGCAGGTCCGCCAGCTTGATGTCCTCGTCTGCGGCGGGAGACGGTGTTTGCGCTTGCGATTCTTCGACGACTTTCTTGCCGTCCAAGGATAAAATCATTTCGACGCTCTTTTCGCCGGCCGTCACAATCGTAACTTCGAGGTGATCGGGGACCTCTTTCTTGCCAGTCACTTTGTTAACTTCCAAGACTTCGTTGACTTTGCCCTTCGGGTATTTCTCCTCGACAGTGGATCGCAGAGCCTTGGGCCAATCCTTCTTCATCACCTCTTTTTCGATTTCCAGCATCGTGCCGTCGGCCTTGATGTCGGTTTCGAACGTACGACCGCGCTGTTTCAATTCGATATCGTATACCACCTCGCCCTTGGGATCGGTTTCCTTTGCCACACTGACAAACGTGAGGCCGGGAAATCGAGCGTTAACAGAATCGAAAACCTGTGTGGAAAGATCCGCGGGTCTGATTTTCTCTTCTGCCGCAGGAACGCGCGATTGCAAAGATACAACCATCGCAGCCGACAACATTGATCGCCACATCACAGTACGCATGCACTATCTCCATGAAAGGGTAAGAGAAACAAGCACCCGTCTGCCGGGTTAGTTTTTCAACGATGCGAGCTAAGTCTAATCGCCATTCGTTAGCCCATCATTATCCGAAGATAAATTCCGCCTTATTTATTAGCCTCGGAGCTACTTCTGACCTTCACAGCCGGGCACAGATTGGCGAGTAATGCGTATCGACGCGACCGATTTATCCCAGCCCGTTAGCCTGTTGCCCCGCAATCGGCCAAGAAGCGGTTGTCGCGCCAATTAATTGCGGTCCAGCTCGACGATTTCGCAAGTGACAAATGGCCACCTACTTCTTTCCAGGAATCGAGATCTCCGTCGCTGTATCACTGGTCGCCGGCGTTGTTATCGGCTCCGTGATGGGAATCGCCGGATTCACGTCCCGATGGCTGTTCGTGACAGAGATGGCTTCGTTTCTGATTGGGGGCGCAATCATCGTCACTAGCCAGTTGGTTTTTGCCGTTATGGCCGGAGCATCGCTCGGTCGTAAAACCGCTGTGGTGGTCGTCCTACTATTTGTCACTTCGGAACCAGTGGTCGCGTTAATTGCCGCCTCGACTGCGGTTACGGCCAACTATTTGGTCAGAAGATTTATCCATACTTGATTTGTCGAATACTGCACGCATTCGCTAATCATTTGACCAGCGCCAAAACGGTGTGTTCCATCCAAGATCCAACTGACTGAAGGACGTATGCCCATTCATATTCGCTCCATTAAGACTCGGCGCAGGGAGCGCGCGGCCTGGCAGGAAGTTGCGTTAGCTGCTGGATTTCTTTCGGGTCAACATTTTCTGGGTGCAAACGATTTGCACTACGGATATTGGCGAGACGGATTGAAGCCGGAGCCTCGAAATCTGGCGACTGCCCAGGAATGCTATTCAGAGTTTCTCCTGGAACACATTCCCAAGGACGCGCGGCGAGTATTGGACGTCGGCTGCGGGGCGGGAAGCATCGCGTCCAAACTCATCGATCAAGGACATGAAGTTGACTGCGTGAGTCCGTCGTCATTATTGAATGCACACGCACGCGAACGACTCCACGAACGAGCCCGCACGTTCGAATTCAAGTACGAAGATTTTGAGACAGCGGACTATTATGATGTCATTCTTTTTTGTGAAAGTTTCCAGTATGTGAACATGGAGCAAGGATTGTCGCGCGCTTTCACTCAGCTGCAGCCAGGCGGAAGCCTCGTGATCTGTGATGTTTTCCGCTTACCCACGCAAGAGGAATGTCCGATCGGCGGCGGCCATCAGCTCACGCTGTTTCAGCAAACCATCTCGCGATTTGCCTTCCGCCTCATTGAAGAAATAGACATCACTGAGCAGACAGCGCCCACATATACAGTCATTGATGACGTATTCAGCCGTGTGTTGCAGCCGATTTGGAACGAAGTCGACCGGTGCTGGCACAACGCATCCAGTTTGGTCGAGGTGCGTAAATGCCCTATTTGGAAAGCGAATTTCAATAGTTAAACAGAAATACTTCAGCCATCGGCAAACGGCTGAGAATTTTCAGAAATTCAAGACGTACCGTTTGATGCGCTTTGAACGAGATTAGCCCTTAGGTTTGGCCGGATTTTTTTCTGATTCACAGGTGTCGTTGGTTCGAGTCTTGGAATTTTGAGTTGGTGATCTCTGCGGATTATACGGAGCGACGGCGGAAGGTTGCATTGGCTGTGGAAATTTGTAAGGGCCGCGATTGCGTTTAAATGCATGCGCCAGCATCGGTCGAGGCTTGATCGTCTGCGAATGATTACGAGTGACGGAATGGTAAGGGAGCCCGGTTGTTCACGGAGGGTCGGGTATGACGGAAAGAAAAAGTTTCGGTGAAATGAATTTTGGCCACGCACAACTCGGTGACGAGCGCCGGACCAGACGGCTTGTCCAACTTGTCGATCAGATGTGTCAGCGTCCCGGCGGCACGTTGCCGCAGAAATTCCGCAGCCCGGCGGACCTGCAAGCCTTTTACCGCCTGATGCGGAAAGACGACGTGACCCACGCAGCGATTCTCGACGCGCATCGTGAAACCGTGCTCAAGCAGGTTGGGCAGCGGAAAACGCCGGTGCTGGTGATTCACGACTCGACCGAGTTTGACTTCACGACGCACAAGTCGCTCGCGCGGCTGGGCCAAATCGGCAGCGGATCGCGACGCGGCTATGTCGCCCACCATAGCCTGGCCGTCGATCCGGCGACGCGGGACGTGATCGGCTTGTGGAACCAGGTGCTGCATCGTCGGGCGAAGGTTTCTAAGACGGAAACCAACGCCCAGCGGCGAAAACGCAAGTCGCGAGAGAGCCTTCTGTGGCTGAAGGGAACCGAGCCCTTGCCGGGCGAGTGGCAACTGATCGACCTGTGCGATCGGGGTGCGGATACGTTCGAGTTTCTGGAACACGAAGTAAAGAGCGGCCGCCGTTTTGTCATTCGCTCGTCGTACGACCGCCGCATCTTGGTGGGACACAGCGACTCGGAAGCTGCTGTGGTTGGCAAGTTGCACACGTATGTACGAACGCTCCCGTTGGCCGGTGCGTGGACGCTGGAGGTGACATCCAAGGTCGAAATGAAGAGTCCCAAGCACACAGGGAAAAAGCCGGCCGTCAAGCGACAGGCACGCCAGGCGAACATGGCAGTGGCCTTTGCTCCGGTCGCGATTCGACCATCGACCAAGAAGACTGGCAATTACGGCAACGAGGCCTTGCGGGTCTGGGTCATCCGCGTTTGGGAAGTGGATCCGCCCCCAGGACAAGAGCGGCTGGAATGGGTCTTGTTGACCAATGAACCCGTGCGCAGCTTCGCGGATGCCTACCGCGTGGTCGGCTGGTACGAATGCCGGTGGATCATCGAGGAATATCACAAGGGTGTGAAAACGGGTTGCCGCATCGAGAGTCCCCAGTTCACCAGCGAGGATCGGCTGCAGCCGGCCATCGCGCTGCTGTCGATCGTCACGCTGACATTGCTTCAGTTGCGCGACGCGAGCCGACGCCCGGACGCGAAGACGCGCCGGGCCACCACCCTCATCAGCCCCTTGTACGTTGAGGTTCTGAGCCTGTGGCGTCACAAAAAAGTCAACCTGGATTGGACGGTACACGACTTTTACTATGCTTTGGCCCGCCTGGGCGGACATCAAAATCGTAAACACGATCATCCGCCCGGGTGGCAAGTGATCTGGGAAGGCTGGAAGGAATTGTTACCCATGGTCACCGGCTACGACGTTGCCAAAACTCGATACAAAAAATGTGGCTAAACCTAAGGGCGGAGGTGGAGTGGACACGCCGTTCTTGCAATAGCGGCAAGCATACTTGCCCCGCACATACTCGTGAACTTCCAGCCGCGGCGGCACGTGTTCGACCACTGTTGTCATGTCTTCGCCGATGCGATCCTTCGGGCGTCCACAGCCGCCGCAGATCTTCTCGGCGGCCGATAGCTCCGATTCATGGCGGTGATGCGGCAGACGTGAGAGGTCCAGTTCGCGTCGCCGTCGCCTTGGGCGGCCAGCGGCGATGGGTGGCCGAGGTTCGGAGGGCTCAAAATCCTCGGTTCCTTCCGCAACCGGTGAGGTCACGTCGAACAGACGCCCTTGACCTTCTCCATCCGCGAGCCGTTCGCTGCGACGCCCATGAACCCACCGCTTGTACCAGGCCAGCTCTTCCAGGGTCGCTGTGTGCTCCTCTCTGAGCTGTTCGAAGGAAGCGGCTGTTTCATCTAATACACGACCGAGGTCGGTCACTTGTTGCTGGGATCGAGAGGCGCGTCGTTCGGCTGCTTGGGCGTTCCGCTCAGCGCCGGCGGCCCTGCGCTCGGCGTCAACGAGTCGACGCTCACGCTGCGTGGCTTCTCGAAAAGCCGCCAACAAAAGACGTTGGCACTCGGCTAGATCATTCGGCAGAAAGTTGGCGTCGTCCATAACGCCCACTGTTTTACCGACTCCTACGAATCGCGCAAGAGCGCTCTAGAAATATTTTTCAGCCCACGCGACGAAACCGTTTTCGTCGCCGCCCGGTTCTCAAATCAAGGCCAGTCAATAATCGGTTCAACTGGCGTTCGTCCAATTCGATGCTGTGCTCGCCGGCGGCCGACCTGGGCAGCTGGAAGGTGCCCGCCTCCAATCTCTTATAAAAAATCGCCAGCCCGTCGTGATCCCAGAACAGGATCTTGAGTCGATCACGCTGGCGACTCACGAACAAGAACAAGTGACCAGAGAGCGGGTCTTGGTCGAAGATCTGTTGGGTCAGTCCCATCAGACTGTCGAAGCTGTAGTTCATCTTCGTCGGAATCGTGCACAGGAAGACGCGGATCTCGGACAGCTCGATCATGACTCAGGCGCTTTCCAGGGACGCAAGGAACCGACCACGCGGACGATGGCCGTCAACATGCCTCGCCTCACATCACCGGGCAAGCGCACCACGCCGCCGTTGGGCAACTCGATCTCCACGCAGGACTTTTTCAACGAGATCGGCAGAAACAGCGACTCGGTCGACTCGCTCCGTGATTCTGCTGCCGGCAATTCGGGGATGCCGTCAGAGAGCCGACGCTTCCAGCGGTAGAAGGTCGAGCGAGAAACACCTTCCTGAAGGCAGAATACGTCCAGATTCGACTCGCTCGCCTGGAATCTCTCCAGGCGATGCTGCCATTCACGATAATCCTCAACCATGCTCGGCGGTCGACCCATCGTCTCCACTCCCCAGTTCTGCGATTGCAAAACTCAGGATAAGAAGCCCGTCAAGTATGGATTCGCCGGACGCTCACATGAGTAGATGAGAAAACAACGTTGATCAAGTAGGTTCAGTGGGGCGAAACCACCTTTCAGTCCATCCCGTCATCGTGCGCCTGACACTAAAAGCTTTATAAAGCCCCGGGTTGTAGCAGGCGATCGCGTCCCCGCGGTGTCTATAAGCTTTTGCGCATTCATCTGGGGTTGCTCCACTTCCAATTCCGGACTTCTGGCAGGTCTTCGCCATACTTGTCGATGTACTGCTTGTGCTCGATGAGCTTGTCCTTGAGCCATTGCTTTAGATAGACGCCTTTGTCGCCGGTCTGCGGAAGGCGATCAATCGTGTCGATCACAAGGTGGAACCGGTCCAGATCGTTCAGCACCGTCATGTCGAAAGGCGTTGTGATGGTGCCCTCTTCCTTGTAGCCGCGAACGTGGATGTTGTCATGGTTGGTGCGGCGATAGGTTAGCCGATGAATCAAATACGGATAGGCATGGAAGGCGAAGATCACTGGCTTGTCCTTGGTGAAGAGCCCGTCGAAATCCAAGTCGCCCAACCCGTGCGGGTGCTCGGTTTGCGGCTGCAGCTTCATCAGATCGACGACATTGACCACTCGGATTTTCAGGTCGGGAAGATGCTCGCGCATAATCGAGACGGCGGCGAGCGTCTCCAGCGTGGGCACGTCGCCGCAGCAGGCCATGACGACGTCCGGCGCAACATCCTGGTCGTTGCTCGCCCACGCCCAAATACCGATGCCCTCGCTGCAGTGTTTGACGGCAGCGTCCATCGTCAGCCATTGCGGTGCCGGGTGTTTGCCCGCGATAACGACGTTGACATAATGGCGGCTACGCAGGCAGTGATCCATCACCGACAGCAGGCAGTTTGCATCCGGCGGCAGATAGACGCGCACGATCTCGGCTTTCTTGTTCACGACGTGGTCGATAAAACCTGGATCCTGATGCGTGAAGCCGTTGTGATCCTGGCGCCACACATGCGAGGCCAGCAGATAGTTCAACGAAGCGATCTTTCGCCGCCACGGCAAGTTCGACGTGATTTTCAGCCATTTGGCGTGCTGGTTGAACATCGAATCAACGATGTGGATGAATGCCTCGTAGCAGTTGAAGAGCCCATGCCGCCCGGTGAGCAGATAGCCTTCGAGCCAACCTTCGCATTGGTGCTCGCTGAGCATTTCCATCACACGCCCGGTGAGCGCGAGAAATTCGTCGTTCGGCACGGTCGCGGCATCCCATTGACGTTCAGTCGCCTGAAACAATGCCTCCAGTCCGTTGGAGAGCGTCTCGTCGGGGCCAAACACTCGGAAATTCCGTTGCGCACTGTTCAGCTTTACCACATCCCGCAGAAATGCTCCCAGCACGTGTGTGTCGCCGATTCCGCGAACTCCCGGCGACTGCACATCGACTGCGTAGTCGCGAAAATCCGGCATCCGCAAATCGCGGAGCAACATGCCGCCATTCGCATGTGGATTCGCACCCATGCGTCGTTCGCCCCGGGTGCAAGTTCGGCCAGTTCCGGTTTCAGGCGGCCGCCGTCGTCAAACAGTTCGCCCGGTCGATAACTCAGCAGCCAGTCTTCCAGTAACTTGAGGTGCTCGGGGTGGGCGGCCGGGCTAGAAATCGGCACTTGATGCGATCGGAACGTGCCTTCGATCGGCAGGCCATCTACCACCCTTGGGCCCGTCCAACCCTTGGGCGAATTGAGGACGATCATCGGCCAACGCGGGCGCCGGTCTTGCCACCGGCGCGAGCATCCTGTTGGATTTTCCGAATCTGCTCGATCGCAATATCAAGCGTCGCTGCCATCGCTTCGTGCATCAGCGCCGGCTCGTGACCTTCGACGAAGTACGGCGTCCACCCGTAGCCGCGGAGCAACTGTTCCAACTCCTCGCGCGTAATGCGAGCGAGGATCGTCGGGTTGGCAATCTTGTACCCATTGAGATGCAGAATCGGCAGCACCGCGCCATCAGTGGCCGGGTCGAGAAATTTGTTAGAATGCCATGCGGTAGCGAGCGGTCCGGTCTCCGCCTCGCCGTCGCCGACCACGCAAGCGACGACGAGATCTGGATTGTCGAATACTGCTCCAAACGAATGACTGAGCGAATAGCCCAGCTCACCCCCTTCGTGGATCGAACCTGGGCACTCCGGTGAGGCGTGGCTAGGAATCCCTCCTGGGAACGAAAACTGAAGAAACAGCTTTTGAAGTCCGGCCTCATCTTGGCTGATGTTCGGATAGATCTCGCTGTAAGTGCCCTCAAGGTAGGTATTGCCCACGACGGCCGGCCCGCCATGCCCGGGGCCGGAGACGTAAATCATGTCGAGGTCATATTTTTTGATGACCCGGTTCAAGTGTACGTAAATGAAATTCTGTCCCGGCGTCGTCCCCCAGTGGCCGAGCAGCATGTGCTTCACATCCGCGAGCGCGAGCGGTCGCTTCAGCAGCGGATTGTCGTAGAGATATATCTGCCCGACCGACAGATAGTTTGCCGCCCGCCAGTAGGCGTCCATCTTGGCGAGCAATTCGGGTGTCAACGACCTATGCGTTGTGGTCATCGTGTTTGCTTTCATGCTCATGTTTTTTATAGCTCGCGTCGCCATCCAAGAAACAAGGGCGACGAGGTACTATGGTTCATCCAGTCGATGTTCACTCAACGGCGATATGGACTCATCAGGAGTTCCGTTAGAGCAATTGTTATGCAGCCCCATCCGTTCGCCGACGTGCCTACCAAACTTGTGAAGTTCAGCACGGTTAAACCCTCTAGGATTGCCGAGGTTTACGCTGAGGGCAACCATTTCCGTTCCCAACTCTTCTGCACGTTTAATTAGGTATTTCGCCCCTGGGTATTGTGTCCAAGACAGACGCGCAACTGACCCATCAACATACGTGGCATAGTAACGCGCGTTCGTTTTTCCGAACACAATAATGGCCAAGGGTTGGAACAGGCGAATCAAGGAAGCTACGGTCTGCCGCGCCCAGCCCGAAGTGAAGAGATCATCTGCCGCCTTCCTTTCAAGCTTTGTGAAATCCGAAAGCGTTGCAAAGGGCAGCAGGTCGATATGGATCGCCTGATACGGCATTGTCTCCGCACTGTAAAAGGATGCCCCGAGACCGCGCAAGAAACCTTCGACATTGTAGCCGTCCTCCTTTCCGAACCATTGTTGATATGGGTTCGCAAGAAAGTATTTATTGTAGCCCTGGATGATTTCGCATCGAAGGCCACGATCTTCCACGATCAGTCCGAGCGATTCATTCGATATGTCGAGTACCCGAAACCTTGGCGTATCAAGGTAGCACAACAAGGACTCAACGCCGCTCTCTTTGAACCTGTCCAATTCTCTCCGACAGGAATCAGCAAGGTATTCCCAGCGGGAAGGATTCGCGCCGATGGTCAGAACCTTGCCCCTTGATGACAGTGCGTTTCCAAACCAGAGAATTGGTGGGCATCGGCGCGGCAACTCATTCGCCCAGTCACCTTGCTGCCGAAGCCAGAGCAGTTTCTTCGTTGCTTCGATGAGTAGCCCATCAGCCGCATCACAATCGAACATAGCAAAGCCCCCTGTAGCATTTTGGCTTTGTTTAGCGTGGTAATTTACTTTCTTCGCTGCCCAAGCCCAGGCCCAGCACCCGGCAAACCGATTTGGCGATCATCCATTCCTCGTCTGTGTGGATAACGCGGACAGCAACCCGACTCGCCGCCGCGGATATCACGCCTTCGCTCTTCGCGTTTCGCTGTTCTTCGAGTTCGATTCCCAGAAATCCCAACCCATCACAAATCCGGGCGCGAACCGCGGGTGCGTTTTCTCCGATGCCGCCAGCGAACACCAATGTGTCCAGACCGCCCAACGCCGCCGCGAAGGAGCCGATCCATTTCTTGACCTGATAGCAAAACAGCGCGACCGCTTCAGCCGCCCGGACGTCCTGCGTTTCACGGTTGAGCAAGTCTCGCATGTCGGAACTGGTTTCGGATATTCCAAGCAGTCCGGACTGGGTATTGACCATCACATTGAATTGCTGTGCGTCCATATTTTCAGTGCGCGCTAGATACCAAACCAGCCCGGGGTCGAGATCGCCGGAGCGCGTGCTCATCGGCACTCCGGCTGTCGGCGTGAAACTCATGCTCGTGTCCACCGATTTGCCGTCACGCACCGCCGTCAGACTCGCGCCATTGCCAAGGTGGGCCAGAACGATCCGGCCTTTCGCCGCTTCCGCTCCAGCCAACCGGGTCAGCTCTTCCATTAAAAACGCATACGACAGCCCGTGAAACCCGTATCGTCGCACGCCGTGTGCCTCGTAACGGCGGGGAATCGGCAACAACCGCGCCACACGCGGCAGGTCATGGTGAAAAGCCGCGTCGAAACACGCGACCTGGGGCAGGTCAGGAAATCGGCGATGAATCGCCTCGGTAAGTAATATCTCCTCCGGCAGATGCTCGGGATCAAAGGGACTGAGCCGACGCAGCTCATCAACCATTTCCGCCGTGATTCGCTGCGGCTCAATAAACTTCGGTCCGCCCTGCACCACGCGATGCCCCACCGCGGTCAATGCATGGTGCCCAGCGTGTTCCTCGATCCAATCTATTAGTGTGCCCACCGCCGCCGCATGATCCGGCGAAGCCACTAACTTCGAAAGGTTATCGGTCTGGTTCGAGCCATTCACTCGCAACGTGGTCCCAGGCGGTCCAATCGGCTCAATTGCGCCTCCAGAATCCGTCGCAGCGAGTCGCCAGACTCGAACAGCGCAAATTTAATGCTTGATGAGCCGCCATTAATCGCCAAGATGCGCGTGTTAGCGAATTTCATGAAGGACTCCTTCATCATTCTGCAATCCGAACGAAGCCAGTTTGGCGCAGGTGGCTGCAGTTGCTTTCTTCATCTTCTTGTCTTCCGTCTAGCGGACTCTTGCTGCCACGTCGTTGCAACTTTGCGCCTCAGCGCATTTTTCCTTTGGACAAAGATTCGTAGCCGGATAGGACGTCGAATAATTCCTCATCAATGGAAGTTTGGCGCAGGCGGCGGAACGTCTGATTCAGGTTTTCCACTAGTTCGTCGATGTTCTTCTCGGCTCGTTGCATCGCGGCCAGGCGGCTGGCGTTTTCGCTGGCCAACGATTCGGCGCACGTCTTGTACAGCGAGACAAAGAGATACTCCCGGACGAGTGCCCGCAAAGTCTGCTCCCGGCAACCGATGACTTCAGGCAGGTTTCCGGTCGGCCAGGGAAGATTGGCCAGCCTAAGCCCCCAATTCTTATCCAAGGGCAGCAAGTGTTGAGCAACGGGTTCATAAGTCGCCCCCGACTTGGGGCAGTTGTGGAAAAGGTATAGCTGACCGATCTCCCCGTTGCCGTGATGTGCTTCAATTTCAACAAGAATCTGTCCGACAAGTGGCGAGATGGCGTTGACGGAGGTTGGAACGGCGAAAAGTCCCACAGGTGCGAGACCCGCGTCCGCCAGCCGAACGTGAACTCGCTCGCCGACGGCCCAGACTTCCTTTTCACCGGCGAGAGCATCCAGCGATTTGACGACAAAATCCGCCAGCAAGTCATTGAACTGGCCGACGAGCCCCTGATCCGAACCGAAAACGACGGCGCACACCGTCTTTGTTGGTGCGCCAGCCGGCCGAGCTTGCTCGCCGGCGGCGACCTCGCGCTTCTTCAAGCAGACAACCAAGCCCACTCCACGGTGCGAAAATAGTCCGCCAGAGCCAGTACCGACTTCTCATATTGGCCGATACTCGCGGCTGCCAGGGCCTTCATCGAACG
>CAWDMH010000005.1:0-37209 GCA_963803365.1 uncultured Planctomycetaceae bacterium | reverse complement strand
TAGTTTTCCGAGTAGTGAACAATCCTTTAAACTCGGGTTTTTCAAGCATTAACAGGCGCGCATAAAACGCTACGAAATCGTTATTCACCCGATAGTGGTTGCATCCCTTCTCAACTTGCTCGTACCATCGGATTCTTTCAAAGACGAATCGGGCACCAATGCGGGATTTTCGCTGCATTGCCTCGCGAGCAAACTGCTCAAACAGCTCATAGACGTGCGGGTTTGCAAAGTGGTACTGCTTCCATCGTTCGTATGCCGTTCGTTTCGGTTGTTCAATCATGGTGATTCTCATATTTGTAGAAGAGGGTTAATAAGAAGAGTTCGACTTGTCGATTTTTGCCGGTTAGGTCAGGGGACCATACGGCGAACAGTTTTCCAACGTTCCGATCATGCGAAGACGTACCTCGTTGTCGATGTCCGCTTCATCGCATAACCTCGAATGACCAATCGTACGAACGGCGGTGTGCACTGCTCGTTCAACGAGTTGGTCACAGAAATCCATCTCATCGTCACTTAGCTCAAACATTTAATGATCTCCAAATGACTGAAACGCGAATGCCAGCCGCGTGCAGTCATAACACGGCCGCCGGCAAAACTAATTGTTTGTTCCCAGTGGTTTACATTGCGCATCGAGTCAAAGGTTTAGGCGGCAGCCGCTCCCTTGATCTCTACGAACCATTTCGGTCGATGTGAGTCGGACGAGTCCCTCTGAATGCAACGACCGCTTATTACCTGCCCTCGGGCACCACGAAGGAGCTTTCCCAGGTATTCCGCCGGAGTACGATCCTTGTCCGGCCGGCCGTCAATCAAAGCGGCCAGCGCAGTGTACTTATCCGGCTCGGACTCTATTGATATGAGCGCCGCCTTGACGGTCACGGCGCTGTCAAAGGTCCATGCATCAATTAATTTGGAAGTGAGACTTCCGACATTCTCAATGACACTGGATCGCAGCACTTCTAGGGCATCAATTGGGTCCGCAAGCCCAGCCCAAACAATTGCACCGCGAATCAAGTCCGACCACTGCTCAAAGCCACCCCAACTCGACAGTTTTTGATCTGGGCGATCGGCCGCAATAAAGTTCCCTACGATGGACATGGCCGCTATTACGAGTTCCGCGCGATGGCACGCGATATGATCCAGCAGGCGAGAATATTTGAACGCCGATCTCGCTTCTGGATTTTCGACATCCGTGCTCAACATAATAGGACACGTACGCCGAATCATGTCGCGTGTGTAAGCCGCGTCGTTGGCAGTCGCCAGCCAGGTGACATTAAGGGGTAGCTTCACGATTTCGTTTACGCCCAGGATGCGAGCCTCGAAGATGCCTGTCGTCATTGCACCTTCTAATACCCCGCCACCGAAACGACCTTTTACATTGTCAAAAAGTATGTAGTTTTGTCCGGATATGGCGATCGCAGTCAGAGCCTTACGTAGTTCCGCTTCGTCTGGCACGCTGCACCGAGATGCTCGGCGTCCTTCTGCGATCATCGTGAAGGTGTCAGTTAGCAAGCCCTTCCCAACGCCGCTGCGATTCCCATCAACGGGAAAGAATGGAGTCGAACCATCTATCAGGTTGCGACACAGCAATGTGAGCAGCGCGGCCAAACACGCGCTCTGGTGGGCCGGCGACTCAAATGGAAAATCAATCCAAATGTCGAGTAGCAACGCGATGGCTCGTGCGGTGTCCATCGGCGGCGGGTATTTATTGGCCACATCAAGGAATAACCCAGTGTCAAGATGGTAACCGGGAGTTGCAACAATCTCGCCCGAGGGCAGGAGAATTGGACGGGAAACGACACCGGTCGCAACCTTAATTGCGGGCAGGTTTCCCCGGCTATAAATCGCGGCGATAACATCTTTAGATGGCAGGCACCTCGTCCATCCATCCCTCGTCCATTTCTCCCAATTTGCTGCACTCGTCAGAATTTCGAGAAACGCGGATTGCGGGAGTAGAACTAAACGTGGCGCACCGAAATCGGTCATTGCATACTTTGGTTTCGGCGGATTGAAATCAACCCGCACTAGGCGATTGCCACGTTGATAAACCTCTGTCTCCTTTAGCGAATCGAGTGCTTCCAGGACGATGCCCTTTATATTCGTTCCTAGCCGAATAACTGGCTTCATCAATTCCGGCGCGATCAATCGCAGGAAGTCCGTGGCCGTTTTCTTCTTTGGATTTTGGCAGGTATTGCTGTGACAAGTGAAACACAGAATTCCATTGCTGACCCAGATTGCTGGGCTGCCGTAGCGTTCGCCGCGGTCACAACAAGGGCATCCTTCTAGTTCGAAAATCAGGTTCCCGTCGAATCGCGAATCGTTCTTGAGCGCGTTACTGTATTTCCACTCACGGCCTTTAAAGGTCATGTAGTGGGAATCGAGCATTTCCCGGAGTTTTTCCGGTGTCCAGTCTCCTTTTCGATTTGCAGCGGGCACCGAAACCGGTGCGGCCGGTGCAATTCGATTTAGCTTGTCATTAAGCATTGTTGCGAATCTCCATCAGATGAGAGTAGCGACGAGGGCGTTCTGGGATGTCATCACCTTTACAATTGACCGTTCCTGGCAGCCGGACCATCCGGGCCAAATCGCTGAGCGATTGATCAATCTTGACATGGTTGTTGCTGAACTTTGCGTCGAGGTGTTTGAGAAGCCTCTCGATCACATTGGAATCCCGTGGTTCATTAATTCGCGCGACGAGTTGAACTCCATTGCCTGAGTGCACAGCTACTGGATTCAGCTCGAACTCGTCGACGAGATATTCACGAACCTTTGCGGCGAGGTCGATCGCATACTGGCATTCGATGTGTGTGCTGTTGATGCCGGTCACGCGAATCGGATCGAGATCGACGCACAGGCGCGGACGACTGATGATTTCCTGATCAGTGAACCTCGTCTTTGACCATTGCTTGTAGCGGCCTGCGGCTCGACCGTAGACGTCGTCGTTCAGCCGTTGCAAATTGATGTAGACATTGCCACGTCTATCAAACACTTTGACGTGTTCGTAAAACGTTTCGCGATCCTTGATGCGGTAAAATCCAATGGTTGTCTTGCCCCATGTCTTGGAAGGCTCGCCATCCAATAGGACGAGGGCCAGCAATTCCTCTGGGTCGTAAAGGGTATCAATGTATTGCCGAGTGAATTGAATCGGGTCGATCATGTTGCACAACTACGTATTGCAGCGAGAAGTGATAGGTTAGGTGGGTCACTTGTCCGTTCTTGGAGATGGAACACTTGGTTTCGCTCCGTGCCGCTAACTGCCGCACTGGCGGTCACAGGTACCAATCTCGTGCGGCAATAGGAATAAATCGAAAGTTGTAAATCGAATGACGATCCGCCCGAAAAACTTGCGGATCTCGGGATAAAACGACCCGCAAAATACCGGTTGTGGGGATCGTAGGGATCATGTGGGGATCGGGTGCCACCACAAGATTGGAAAGGTCTTCACCGTAGACAGGCAGGTGCTCAACCCGGCAGATCCCCCCATCCCGACGCGAGCAAAAACCTGGAGCTTTGAGTGACAAGACCGGCGTTCGCACTCGCTGAAGGAATGGCATCCGCCAGCGACCATCGCGCCGAGCACTCAAGAACTGTATGAAAGTGGACTAACTAATTCGCCTGATTCGCGAAGAAACGCAGCCTGCGGGTTGTCTATCACCGCGTCGCATGGGCGCCAGATTTATCCGCCCAGAACCAGAAAATTAAACACCAGTTACAACGTACACTCAGTTACGTGCTTAGTGCCTCAAATTGATACTATAGGAGATACCGCGGGGTGCACTTTCTCGGACCTTCCCCGTGACCCAGACCTGGAAGCGAGCACGGGGCCTAGGCGTGTGATTGCGCTGGGCAATAGGCAAATCGGAAGAACAGCTGAACAGTACCGAACCGAAGCTCGACCTTTATTTGGTCGTATCGGCGTCCGCGTCTCGGCGGTGCATATGCTCGTCAGCCCAAAGAAATATCTTCAACGCGACGGTTGAAATTCACGCACGTCTCGTCGTTCAATAATAAGGCGTGACTTCGGTTAATTTGGCCACATTTTTAGCCAATTTGAACACAGACTAAACCCGCAAGCTGCAAGCATCGTATTCACATCCACAAAATCTCCAAATGTAGAGAATGCTCGGCCAGTAGTACTAGTGAGCCGCCGCGACCGTTTTTAGAGACCACCTTCCGGGCTTTCATCGGCTCGATCACGAGCGTCAGAATCAATTCCGCCCCGGCATCGGTTTGTCGTCAAAAAGATCGGCACCCACGAGCTGGGCGTGGATGTGCTTTATTGGAGCCTTTTCCAGAGCCAATTTACACGTAAGAAAAGCTGCGCTTGATGCCGCCAATTTCGACGGACTCCATGGCGAAAGTTTGGCACCCTGTTACATTGAGTCCGCACCGACATTTTTGTGCACGCCGGCTACAAATACGTCGGTCCAACCGGATAACCAGCTGTGGTCGCTAAAAGCACCACGATCGCGCTCTCAATGTCTCAATTGCCACCACTGGGTGAATATGCCGAAGATAAGCATCGGTCGTCGCTAGATTTGCATGTCCAAGTACGGATTGGACGACGTTCATCGGCGTCCGTTCGGCGGCAAGTTCCGCAGCGAAGGAATGCCTCAATGCGTGAGCATGCACTCGGCGTTCTATGCCCGCCTTATCAGCCAGCCGGGGAAGCAAGCCGCGCACGTATGACGTTTTCAGCTGGGTTCCTTGAAGAGTACAGAACACAGTCGAGCGACCTGTGAGCCCAAGACTTGAGCGACGGTCCAGCCAACGCTGCAGTAAAGCCCAGGCACCCGGATCCATACCCACCGTCCGAGTCGTCCCGCCTTTTCCATTGAGAACACAAATCGAACCCGCCTTTTCGTTCAGGTCGGCCGGTAGGATAGAAATCGCTTCACCGATTCGGAGGCCGGTCCTATATATAGTCGCGATCAAGGCGGCGTTTCGAATGCCGGTGGATGATCGTTTTGAGCAGGCTCGGAGCAGGGATTTGACCTCCTCTGCCGTAAGGGGCTGGGCGGGAAATCGTTTGCCTCTGTTGGACGTTCTCATTGGGTGTTAAATCTCGGTGGTTAATTCAGTGACGCATAAGAGTCAAAGCGTAACTCTATTGCCACTTTGATTGCGGGTTGTACGGGCGTCCAGCAAAAGCGTAATTCTTTTGCCCACTTCGCAAAGTTGGGTGCCGGCTGCGACGATTATGCCAGGGACACCGATGAATTCATTTTAGGAGCCGCGGTTTGCGGGCAATCAAAGCAGCTCGGCGCTACCTCGAAGACAAGCTCCGCTACCGTCCGGTTATTCGCTTTATCGTCAACCTAACGAAGTTGGCGGTTATCAGTATTGGAGCGATGAGATCGGCGGTGGTGCGTTTGTCTGGGACACCAGTCTCGTTGACGACCGCACGCTGCGTGCTGCCATCGCGATTGAGGAACGGCACGGCCTCGCCGAGACGCCGCCGCGAATACCCATGTGGTACCACTTGGTCTTCACGGTGCGCAAACAGGTTTCGATGTCTCGCAGGCTTTCCCGGTAAGTAAGTTGCGCGAAGGCCATCACCCGCAGGTGTTCGCTGCAAGGAAACGTTTTGATCTTGTAATCGCCACCGTACCGACGGACGCACGTGTCGAACCGGCGCCACGGCAGGAATTCCATCAACTGCGAGAACACCAACTTGCCCGCGTGCATAGACCGATTCCCCTCCGAAATCTCGGAAATCGGAAATTATCGGCCAACGCAATTTCAAATCGAAGCAGGTCATGTTTTTCCGTAACTCAGAATCAATTAGCAATTTAGAATCAATCAACGTGAAAACGTTGGGACACTAGTGAATTCCGCAATACGTTCTTTACAAGACTCCTCTTCCCGATCCACATCTTCAAGTCGTCGAACTCGATCATCTTCTCGTGCGCGAATTGTCGCTGACTCTGTTAAGCTTCTCATGGAGGCGACGACCGCGGCTGCTTCCCAGCTATTTGGATTTGGCAGATTGTTTTGCTCGAATGTCTCTTGATAAACTTTTCTCGAATCAGCTGCTCCCGCTATCAGCCGACGGTTCAACGCGCTGGCGGCAACAACGGCAATAACGAATAAAATACCGAACAGCCAAGCCCAATGGTGTACGATAGAAAGAGCGACCGCAAATGCGGTGGCAATTATTGCCGTAACAATTGTGGCCCAGTGAAGCTTGTGCGAATTCGTTGCTACTGGAGGCGTTGAACTGAGCCATCCTCCCAGGGACAAAATTCCTGACCAGATTTGCTCTGCAGTATAGGGCGGTACTTTTTCGGATGGCTTTGGCTTAAGCCATGCACGGCGCTCGTGAATCGCAGCGCGTTGTGCCTGAACTCGTTCTGTTTGACGGGCGAACTCGCTTAGCTCCGGAATCTCGATTTGTTCAAGTGTTGCTAGTTGGTCATCCCGGAGTTGGCGCTCCAAGTCTGGTTTGGCACTTGGTGGCTTCCGCTTCGGCCTTAGCGGCCCGTTGAGAGAGTTGGTGGATTTCGGTTTCCAGCGAGCTCAATTCCCTATGCGCCGCACGCAGATTGTCAAGAACCAGTTCGGAAACTCCGTTCTGCGGCAGCTGCAATTCACGTAGTGTCGCCGTCGCATCCGATATGCGGTCACGCTCGGACGTTAAGTCGGCCTCGCACTGGCGATGCCGGCTGGCAATATCGTTCAGAGTGTGACGTTCATCGCCACCTAGTTTGGCAATGCCGGCTGGCAAAGCTTCAAGTTGTTGCGTGATCCGTCGATAGTCTTCGTCAGCGTTACGATACTCCAGTGCCTTATTCAACAAGTCGATGTTTTCTGAAGCATCAACGGCCTTCTTGAGGTCAGCGCGAGCGAGCCCAACTCGGAAGCCTCGCTATCAATTTCACGTTGATGTTGTCGCGCCTTTTCAAGAATACTGGAACGCTCCTGCAACAATGATCGTTCGGTATTGCATCGCTTCGGCTTAGGCTGGAAGCCGAGAGAGTTGGAGCCAGCCGAGAGATCGTAGCCGCCTTGGCTGGCGTTGGTAATCAATGTGGCGAAGTCCGCGTCATTGCTCGAAATGAGCTCATCGATTGCGAGTAGATAGCGGCGACGATGCTCGGGCGGTCCAATACTTGGAGTGCCACATACGATGCCGTCGCAAGTGCATTCAACATCGCCGGCGTCAATTCCGATGTACCATCGCTTCGCGCCTTCGCGACACCAACCCGTAACTGACGGACGCTCCATTCCCGTTCGAGCTGGCCAAAGAAGTTCCTGAATAACAAGCGCGGTCGTACTCTTCCCAGAACCGTTTGGTCCATATACCAAATTGATGCCTGTTGACAGGCCCGAGATTTCGAATCCGTTTCCGTCGCGCACTCGTTTTTCGACGCGCTTGATGGCGAGTTTATCGAATTGAAAGGCGCGATCGGTCATCCGGATTGGCTCACAAGCTCCGTCAACAGCACACGGCCGCCCCTTTTCAAATATTCGCGAGCGAGCTGATCATCAATTTGGCGCGGCTCCAATGCGATAAAGTCTTTGCCTCGCTCGATGGCCGCAAGACTAGCTACCACGCGACGCAGTAGTTCCGTCACGTCAGTAGATATGTCACTGTTATCCAATTCCAACAATAGTTGGGCTAATACGCCTGTTGCAGACTTAGATTTGGCATGTTCCGCCAAATCGATAGCCGGGACGGTCTCGACATCAACTGTTTCGATGCAGACGGTTGTATCTGCGATCAATGAAAGATCTTCGACGACTCGTCGCGCGACCGGTCGCACCAACGGTGCAGCAGCTGTGCTTCCCACTAGCCGCAGCCTCAAGCTGATGCCAATCGGCTGAAAGCCCAGCTGCGAAATAATGCGCTCAGCCTCATCGCGAAATCCGTGGAGTATGGTACTTTCAACGTCGCTTTCGTTACTCGCACTACTGAGGTCAATTTGGCAACAACTGTACAAAACATTCGAGAGTGGGCGTTGTTTCGGCAATCCAAGTACGCCCGATTCGACGTTGACAATCCATGGGCCGTGTATCCCAGTCTCACCCGGATCCAACGCTTGGGGCGATCCAGGATACAGCACCCAAGGTAAGCCATCCGCGTAGATTAATCGACTTGCGTGGATGTGACCAAGCAACCAACCCGTCGGCGTTAGACGGCGCAGCCGCTGGAGATCGAGCCGTGCATATGGAGTGTTAACTACATCTAAGTCTCCATGAACAATACCTAAGGTTGGAACGGCGTGATCCGATGGCAGGTCGTAGGTATCCAACGGGCTCGTATACACTCGCGTAGCGGGAAATGACCAGCCATCGATATTTAGTTTCTCGTTCGTCCCATTGTGAAATGCGACTCGCTCCCAAAGTCCACTTCGCCCGAGAAGTGTGAATTGCTCAGCCGGCAAATGACTTGCTAAGCGAGACAGCACATCGTAGTCGTGGTTGCCCGCAACAGCGAACGTCCGAATATTAGCGCTGGATAAACGACCGATACCGTGCTCTAACGCGCCAATCGCTTCCCAGAATTTATTGTCCTGATCAACGATATCGCCGCTCAAGCACACCGCCGCGACGCGTTCCTCGATTGCAAGGTCGACAAGCCGATTCCAGGCGTTTGCAGCGCGAAGTTCTTCACGCGGAACGCTTGCCGGCATACGAGTCGACGACCGGCCAATATGCAAGTCACCGGAAAGAAGAAGTTTCATATGCGGAAGAGAGCCAAGATCGCAATCCTGTAAGTGTAAGCACGGACGAAGACGACCACAACTGCCCGCGCGTTTGTAAAGATGTTGCTCAACTATCGAGATGTATTCAATTGACCAGCTAACCTTTACCTGTTCGCGTCCACCAGTCAAATATTTATTGTACAGACACTATTTATGATTGCAAGGCTTGACAAGGCTATTTTTCTGTCTGTACACTCACGAAATGGCAAATGGACGGGGTAGGCCCAAAAAGACGGCTTCCCAGCGGCGGGAAACGCGGTTTCAGATACGCTTGTCGTCGACTGAATTGGCCCTAATCGAGCGCCGGGGGAAAGGCTCCTTCTACATCGGCGCGCGAAGTTCTGTTGCTCGCCGCCCGTCGACGGCTCCGTAACTGAACTGGCCGAGAAGATCAAGTCACTCAAAGCAGCGCACAGCATCGAGGCCACGCCGCATCGCGCCCGACAGAAGCATTCTTCTGCCGAGGAGCCAGTCACCCCACGCATTCGCCGCCGGACCGAGGCGCTTTCCTGCCTCCGACACAGCGATTCTGGCCGACGCTGCCGTATCGCCGAACGAGATAATCACGCCGGCCGAAACAACGACTCAGAATTCATCCACCAAACCGCAGATGACGTTCCAGGAACGTATTGCAATTGAGCGGCAACGCAAGGACCACGAACCAAGCCTGACTTGAGTTATCAATTCGGGCATGAATCTCCGCCCATCCCTCGAAGCCATCCGCGACCCGGTGCTGTCCGTTGCATGGAGACTCTGGTAGACTTTCATCTTCATCTGGCTATCACACCGGAGACCTGGGCGCGGTGACCAAGCTGAACGAATACGTGAAGATCGCGGAAGCAGCCAGAATTCTTGGGATTTCGCAAAACACGCTGCGCGCGTGGGCTGAATCAGGCAAGATCAGGATGCACCGAAATCCGGCCAATGGATACCGTCTATTTCGACGGACTGATTTGGGCAGATTCCTGGCGAAGGTCGCCAAGCCAGCGAAGGAGTAAAGCTGCGAATGTCGGAATCGCAATTTCCCATTGGGCGACGGATCAAGCTGCCGGGGCATTTCGCCGAATCGGTCGCGTTGGAGTCGGTCCGTCCTTTGGGCGATGGTTGCGAATGCCGAGTGCGATTGGCCGATGGCAGCCTCGAAGAGGTCGTGCTGGGCACTAAGACGGCTGAAGGAAGACCTCAAGGATATGGATGGTCAGCGGTTGTTTCCTGACCGTCATGCCGTGACCGTTCCTTTTAAGCTCAATGCCGACGAATTCTCGCTGTACAAGGCCGTCACCGCTTACATCAACGAATTCATTCCCCAGCAACAGGGGCAGCGAAAAACGTCGGCCGCATTGGCCCGCACCGTTCTCCAGCGGCGACTGGCTTCGTCCGCGTGTGCCATTCACGAATCACTAAAGCGTCGTCAGCAAAAACAGCAGAACCTTTTGGAAGAATTAGAGGGGCTTACGCCGGCGCAGCGCAGCAAACGGTTAGCGGCCCTTCAAGGTCGCCTGGTCGATTCGGAACAGGAAGAAGACGATCTGGACGACGGCGATCGGGATCAGTTAATCGACGAGTACACGACCGCAATCGAACTCGATCAACTGCGTGCCGAGATTGCCGCCCTGAAGGACCTGGTCGAAGAGGCCCGGCGGGTTCGCGAATCCGCCAACGACTCCAAGCTGAAGGCCCTGAAATCATGCCTTGAACGGGCGCAATTCGCGGATCTCACGGACGGCCGCGGCAAGTTGCTCCTGTTCACGGAGCACCGCGACACCATGAACTACGTCAAGGAGCAGCCGACGTGGTCGCCTTGATCTACAAACGCCGCTGGCAGATTGAGGTCTTCTTCCGCTTCTTCAAGCACATCTTGGGATGCCGGCACCTCATCAGCCATCATCGGGGCGGCATCGAGATGCAACTCTACGCGGCGATCATCGCCTGCCTGTTGATCGCACTCTGGACCGGAAAGAAGCCCAACAAAGCCACTTGCGAAATGGTGGCCTGGTATCTGGCCGGCGTCGCTACCGAAGAGGAACTGGACGCCCACTTGAAGTCGCTCAAAACTCAAGCCTAATGCTCGGCCGGGGATGCTGCGCACTTCGCCGTCGCCGTCCTTCATGCTGCGCGTAACTCTCGCCGAACACTCAAGTGAGCTTGCCGACGTCCAACCGACGCCAGCCGAACCGCCCAATTCCATCCCACGCTCTGCTCCAGCAATATCCGAGCCGAACAGCATTGGGGGGCCCCGCCTAGAGCACGTAATTTAAGTGCTTTTCGTCGCTTTTATTATGTGGTAAGATTATGTAGGCACTTATTTATATGGTACGACATAATCTAACCACTAACGACAGCCTAAAACGCGGCCAGATTCTCAAGCTTGCCCGCGAAAAGGGAGTGCTCCGCCCCCGTGATCTGAAGGACGTGGGGATCGCCGGCGAGTACCTGAACAAGCTCCACGCCGAAGGCGTGCTGGATCGCCCCGGCCGCGGGCTGTATCGCCTGGCCAGTGCGAAGCCTAGCCGTTACTCGCAGCTCGCCGAGATCGCCAAGCGAGTGCCGCGAAGCGTCTTCTGCCTCCTCTCGGCCCTCGATTTCCACGAACTCACAACGGAAATTCCGCACGAGCTATGGATCGCGATCCCGAAGAAAGCTCGTCCGCCGCGAATTAAGTATCCGCCACTTCGCGTCGTGCAGTACAGTGGCGCTGCCTACCGTTTCGGGATCGAAACTCATACGATCGATGGAGTAGAAGTACGGGTCTACTCGGCCGCGAAGACCGTTGCTGACTGCTTTAAGTTCCGCAATCAAATCGGGCTCGACGTGGCACTCGAAGCTCTGCGAGATTGCTGGCGGAAGAAGAAGGCGACGAGCGATGCAATTTGGCAAGCGGCCAAGGTCTGCCGGATGACTAACGTGATGCGGCCCTATATGGAAGCTATGCAGTGAAAGGCAAGAAGCCTAAGAACATCGCTGCCTCGGTACGCGAGCGACTTACGCAAGCCGCAAAACGTGACGGCGAAGACTTTCAATACGTTTTGACGCGCTACGCGCTGGAGCGATTGCTGTACCGGCTCTCAAAATCAGAACACGCCAAGAATTTTATACTCAAGGGAGCATTGCTATTTCAGTTTTGGAGTCACACGGCCCACCGGTCCACGCGCGATCTGGACCTACTTTCCAACGGATCGCCGTCCGTAACTCATTTTGAAGAGGTCTTCCGGAAAATATGCGGCGAAGACGTGGAAGATGACGGTTTGGAATTTTTGAAGTCAAGTATCCAAGGGGAGCAAATCAAGGAAGAAGACGAATATCAAGGCATTCGTATTCGGGGCGAAGCGAAGCTTGGCAATGCGCGAATCCCGCTGCAAATCGACATTGGATTCGGCGATGCGGTGACGCCTGGCCCCACGGAGATCGAATACCCGACCCTGCTGGATTTTCCAGCCCCCAAGCTCCTGGCCTATAACCGCGAAACCGTGGTCTCCGAAAAATTCCAGGCGATGGTTTTTCTCGGGATGGCGAATAGCCGCATGAAGGATTTCTTTGACGTGTGGTCGCTGGCCCGTGAATTTGAATTTGACGGCACAGCACTGTCAAACGCCATCGCCGCTACCTTTAAGAGACGTGCCACGGAAGTGCCCGCGGGCATGCCGCTGGCCTTGGGCGACGAATTTGCGATTGATACAACCAAGAATACTCAGTGGCGGGCGTTCTTGCGGAAAGGTTCGTTGGACGCTGGCGAGATGGAGTTTTCCGATGTCGTGCGATTTATTCGGACATTTTTACAGCCACTGATCGAGGCGCTGGGCAAGGGCGAAGCCTTCACCGGATACTGGAAGCCGCCGGGCCGGTGGGATGAACGCACTTAGTGCACTCAACACTTTTTGCTGGCCGCGAATGGTCGCGCCGGTTGCATTAAACAAAAGAAGTTCCTATCGCACCGGAGGAAGCATCATGCCTGATTGGACGCCGGACGATATCCAAAGACTGATCACGAATCCATTCTACTGTATCAACATCGCGCCGATGCTATGCGCTGAACATGTACCTATGATAAGCGAGGAACAGTGGATCTCGGCCGCAACGAAACTGATCAAAGAAAGCGGACCGGAAGTTTTTCTTCGGAATCTACTGGAGAATCTAAAAGGGAACTATGTCGGCACCGACGATGAAAGCCATTTGAATAACTGAATTTGAATGGCGACGCAGAGAAGGGGCGGACGATCACTTGGAGAAGAGTACAATAGAGGCAAGTGGCGCTGGACGCTTGATTCAGCGGCTGACCGCTTGGCTGGATACTCTATAGGTTCGGATTGCGAAGTCACGATCGACATATGGTTGCAACATCTTTTCCACTATTAGGCGCGCTCAGCTGAGTAATGTAACTGGCTAAAAGTTTTGAAGGACCTGTCGCATTACCGAGTGTGATACCACTTCTTCTGGAATTCGCCGGCCAGATGTGACGAGTTGAGTAGCTCGGCCTCGGACGTCCTCGTCTAAAAACTTAAACGCGATCTCGTAACAACCGCTCGGTTTGTCGTCCTTTACCGGCCAACCATTTGGTGCGCCCAGCGATGCCGCCGCCTCAAACATGGCGAGGTGAAGCCGTGTTGCAGGCAGTACGGGCACTTCTTTACTGGCATGGCTGACCATGCTCGCAATCTGAATTCCTTCGCCATCAAGGTCGCCGACATAAAGGATCTTTTGCAACCGCGGCTCAATCATGGAGAAATATCCGACCGATTTGATGACTTGATTGCCGGCGCCATAGCCCAGCCACCCGATTCCTTTTGCGGGAGATTGCTGCAGCACAGCGCGGGCCACCATGTAGGATGCCGCGTTTTCGAACAGGAGCATCACAGGCTCCGTTGAGAGCCGCACGGTCGCCAACGGCAATACTTCCTCATCGCAACCCAGCAATTCGAGACTAAGCTTGCCTGGCCCGAACAAGGCGTACATGCCAGTCTGGCAAGTCGCTTCTCATCGCCCGTCAATTGCAGCGAGCGATACTTGAATGGTTCCTTTTCGGCGAACCAGCCCTCGACAAGCCCCTGGTTCACCCTTAGAAGAAAGTCCACGTCTCCCGCCCCGATATGCAGTCGTTCCAGAACCCACTGCAACTTCGGATGCCAGGGATGTCTCTTCCATTCGAACGCAGCGCCATTGGTTTGAACGCGCGACAGGCGAACGCTCGTCGGCAGCGGGACGTCGCTCGTGCGATCCCATTGCCTTCCATGGCCCACGGGCAATTCAAGCTGTCGACGCTGTTCCAATTCCTCCAAGATCGTCAGCAACCACCG
This sequence comes from uncultured Planctomycetaceae bacterium, assembly GCA_963803365.1. Taxonomy (GTDB): domain Bacteria; phylum Planctomycetota; class Planctomycetia; order Pirellulales; family Pirellulaceae; genus JANMEB01. The sequence continues at coordinate 23,213 of CAWDMH010000005.1, read as the reverse complement.
TCTTCGCTGTGGTCCCTCAGGAATATCAGCGTAAGCAGCCGCGAATGACGACCAGATCGCAGGAAGGTGCGCGGTCACTCGATTCCCAGTCCTCAAGCGGTCGACGAAACGGCGCAGTCGCTCGTCATCGAGAAGGAATTGTCTGGTTTCTTCATCAATCGCGTAATGCATCATCGACGTCTTTCTTCATCCGACGCTTCAGAGACATATCTTCTCCATTCCCCTGGATAAGGGAACTTGGTGATGAATCAAACGTGACGCGAGTCGCCTCGATTAGTCCGATTTGGTCTCTCTCCGCCTGCTGATCCTCCACTTCAACAAGTGCCGGCCGGTTCGCCGATCGGCTCGCGAGTTCCTCAAACGGATAATGTTTTCCAACGCTCCGACGGCGCTTAAATCCTTTATTCCCGTGGCATAGATCAGCTGGACATTCATCGATTGTGCCACCTCTCGCTGTAGATCGAGAAACGACTGCCGCGAGGCCGTCCCGATGGGATTGTCGAGCACCAGAACGCTCGATCCGCGACGGCCCTGCTCGGCGTACCGCAAGCGCACTAGGGCGCAAAACAAGAGAATCGCAGCGGTCAACCGCTCGCCGCCGCTTAGTCTGCGCATTTCTGAAATAGTCACTCGACGGGCCACATGGTGCAGGTCGGGGTGAAGCACGCGAACTTTCGTTCGTCCGGAGACGCGGCGCACTGCTTTCTGAATCAGTGCAACGTCGTCCTTGCCGATGTCGCCCGTTTGGATCAACTCGTCGATCAGATCGGCAACCCGTGCGCGGTGCTCGGCGGGGCTTTCCGCCGCCCTCGTCTCAATTACAACAAACTGCTTGCCGGCTTGGGGCAGGCTCTCTGGCAACCGCGACATGCTTGAAATCTGTTTCAGTAAGTTCAGGCCTTCGTCCGCAGCGGCAAGCACAATGTTGACGACGCGATCATGGTGCTTGTTGGCCTCGTCCAACTTCTGCTCGATCTGAAATACCGTGTCGTCCAGTTGCCTGCCGAAAAACTCCGCCTTGGATTCGAGTTCTACAGGGCGCCGTGCGCCAAACCGGTGCGACACCGAGTCGGGAAATCGCAAAAACTTCTCCTGACGAGACCAATTGCCGATCTCCTGTGCAACTTGATCGCGCCGCCCATCTAATTCTTGCTGCTTGCCCCGTGCCGCTTGCAACTGCTGCTCCAGTGACGCGATCTGCTTTGTCAGCTCGTTTGCGTCGCGAATGCGAACGGGTGGCCGCGGCGCCGCGCCTTCGCTTGCCACTGCAACGACGTACTCCGCTAACCTCTCGAACTGGTCTTGATTGCTGGAGAAAAGCGACTCCAGGGTCCGCTTGTCCTTCCCAAGCATATCCCGCTCGTGGATAAGCTCCGTAAGACGTTTGGCGAAGTCTTCACCTTCCGCGTGAAACTCACCTGCCATTTGCAGGTGCTCATCTGCCGCTGCACGGTGCTTCTGCAGTTCGGCTGCATTCAGTTCTTCCGTGGCGTATATGACGATCTCGGGCAGGGCGCCACTCTCCGCAAACGCTTCGCACTCGTCGATCGCCAAACTCAGTTCCTCTTGCGCCGACTTGCGACGGCTGGCGACTGTTCCGACCTTTTGCGCTAATTCGGCAGCGTCCTTGTCCGCCTGCTGAAAACGCCGCTCTACAGATGCGCCCGGTTCCAGATTACGGAGATCCTGCTGAACTTCCTGGGCGGTGATGTCGCTGTATTGTCCGAGCACCTCCAAGAACTCGCGCTCCGCAACGTGGGCTTCGCGGTCCTTCAAACCCGCCATCTGGCTCATCGCGTCGGCGTTCACCTTTTGTTCATAGTCGTACAGCAACAGGTCGTAATCGGCCCGGAGGGCATCAATCGCACCCGCCGCAACTTCACATTGGTCCTCGTACCGATACTTGATACGCCCTAGCTCATCTTCAAAGCGTCCAGCTTGGGCACCGAGGTCGCGAGCAGCCGCTTCCTTCTGCGACGCTGCCGTCGATAGCTCCTCCGCCAGCTCTTTCTGCTTTGCCTGCTGAGTGCGAAACTGGCGTGCGTCGCGTTGGGCGGCTTCTATTTCCTCGTTCCACTTCGGCCATGGCGATCCGAACTGTCGGACAAAGTCGTCCACCCGATCGCGATGCCGCTCCAATTTGTGCTTCCCGTTCGAAATTTCCTTCAGCCCACGATCCGCCTCGTGGATCTCCTGTTCAACTTTCGTCAACCTCTTCGCCAGTCCGGCTCGATTCTCGTTCTCCTCCTGCAACCTCGCCTCGGACACGTCCATGGCCTGTCGCTGCTTACCGAACCACCCCGCCGGATAATCCGCCTGAAATGCCCGCAGAGCATGCTGCAGCGCCGTAAGATCGCTTCTCCAGGATTCATGAGAATCAATTTCTGTCTGCCGCTCGGCTTCCGCCGCGGCGGATTCTGTTCAGCTCCAAAGCGGCCGCGGCCTTATCGAAGTGTCCGTCGCTCGTCGGTCCCACCACAGCCCAGGTCACTTCATGGCGATCTGAAATGGCGGTGGCGGGCAGTATTGCAACAGGACCGGCGAGATATAGCTCATCTCTCCAGCTTTCAGCTCCAACGGCGTCAATCGCCAAATCATAGTGAGAGTCCGCAATCACGATGCCCGCAGCAAGATAAGGTACCCGCTCGACTACGGCCCGCTTCTCGTGTTCCCGGGCCAACGGCCGCGCCGCATTCCAGATGTTCTTGCTGCGCTGCGCGTCAATGCGGGCCTGTTGTGCAGTCGCATACTCCGCATCGACTTCATCGAACCGACCTTGGGCCAGGTGTCGACGGTATACGGCGGCAAGGCGGCGCGAACGCTCGGCCGCCTCGCGCAGTTCGTCGGCTACCCGCTGCGACTCTTGCACCTTCCTCTCCAGCGACCGCTGCTCTTGTTCAAGCGACTCCAATCGCGCTGTGACCCAACACTTCAACTCGCCGAGGCTCGACTCACTGTTCGACAGCCCGTTGAACACCGCAGTCCGCTCCCGTGCGACTCCTGTCTCGATGGCCGAGTCAGACGGTCCGCCGTATCCGCGTTGAGCTTCCTGAACCCTCTGGTAGAGCTTCGTCGCTGCCAGCTCTCGCACCTGGATCTGATATCGCAGCGTCGGACGATACATTTCCGTCTCGCCGTGCTGCGTGACAATGAAGCAGCCGTGATCGACCAACTGCTGCAAGTGCTTCCGGATAAGGCCTTGCGTCGAGGATTGTGAAAGCACGCCCTGCTGGGTCGTTCTGACGCTTGGCCGACCTTCGTACACGCGCCATGCTTCTTGAAGGCCTTGTTCCATTTCGTCGCTTGGCACGTCGGGATGATTACCGGCGCGCCGTTTGAACTCCGTGCAGAGATGCCGTAACGTCTCGTCCACCTCCGCTGAGGTGATGGGCGGCTTGGCTTCCATTGAATCTTCATCCAGATCCTGTTGCCGCGGATAGATCGTCGCGGCGATGGCGATCTGCACCAAACCGTCGAGCAGGCGATCTTCGGCCGACCCGCGTCCGCCGCGGAACTCGCTCGCCTTGATTGCGAAGACCGACTCGTCCTGCGTTCCCAGAAACAGTCCCCGATCATTCGCCTCCAGTACCACGAGGCCCAGCCCTTCGGCGAATTGCCGAACCGCCTCCCGGAACGTAGGTTGATCTATATACCGGTCAACGAGCACCCGGTACTCTGGTTCGTTGAAAGGGATCGCCCGCGGGCGCAATGCCCACTGGATCAGCCGGCCGCAGGCAAATGCAACGTTGTCTTCGCCGCCAGTCATCACGGCTACACCTCCACTTCACTTAATGTCGCTTCAATCGTATCTGTCCGGTGAACTCCTGGGGGTTGCGAGGACTGAGTTGGTGGGCGCCGGTTGGTCACTCAGGGAGAGCGCATGAAAGAACCCGGCCGAACGTGACCGGGTTGGTGGAGGGGGCCGGGACTATTTCGCCTGGGTCTGGCGCAGTTCACGGCGCCGAGCGCGGCGTTGGCGGCGACGCTCCTTGGCCTGGCTGGCTTGCTTGTCGCGGTGGACCAGTCGACTCTCGGGGTGCCCATCGATCCAGCGATCCGGCAACAAGTCCTCAAGCGGCTTGTCCGTCGCGATCTCCGGCAAGCGTGTGAATACGTCCCGCAAGTAGGCGAACGGATCGATCCGCAATCGCTTGCAGGTGGCGACCAACGTGTAGAGCACCGCTGCCGTCTCGCCGCCGCGGCCGCTGCCTACGAACAGCCAGTTGACGCGGCCCAGCACTTGCTGACGCAAGGCGTGCTCCGTGCGGTTGTTGTCCAATGGGAGGTCGCCATCTTCCAGGAACAGGCTCAGCGACTGCCATTGGTTAAGCGTGTAGTTGATCGCCTCTCCCAACGGGCTTTGTGGAAGCACGACCGCCGCTTGCTGCTGGAGCCATTGGTGGAATTCGTTCAGGATGCCCGCTGACTTGTCTCGACGCAGACGCAAGCGATCCGCACTCGACAACTCGGCTGCCTCATCCTCCACGTCGTATAAACGCTGGATATAGGCCAACGCTTCGTGGACCGCTTGTGTGGGCGCTTTCTCGCGAGCACGGTGGTAGTACCGCCGCGCATGCGCCGAGCAACCGGCATGCTTGATCTTGCCATTCGATGCGAGTGCGATCTCGATGTAGCCCGAGTAGGCATCTCCTTGCAGATAGCCTCGAAAGCCCTGCAGGAATTTTTGGGGGCCTTCCCGCGAATGGCTGATTGTGAAGTCGTAGCAGATATACGGGTATTCGTGATCGCCGACATAGGCCCAGAAGTAAGCGGTGCGCGTGTGGTCCAGCTGGCCATCGCGCAGCGGCACCGTGGTATCGTCCGTGCCCAGCACCTTCGATGCGAGTGTCCGGCGGACCATGAGCTCATAGAGCGGACGGGCCAGCTGTGCACAGGCCGCCATCCAATCACACTGCGTGCTGCGGGCGATGTGGATCCCGTAACGACAGGTCACGTCCTCCAGCCGGTTGAGCGGCAGATGCTCGGCCAGCTTCGAAGTAGCCACGAACGCCAACATCCCGGGCCCGGCGAGCCCCTTGTCGATCGGCTGCGGCGGCTTGGGGGCCGTCACCACGCTGGCTGTGCAGTCTTCATCCTGGCAGGCGTAGATATAACGTACATGCTCGTTGACGTAGAACGCTGCCGGCTGGAATTCCAGTTGTTCGCTGATCTCCTCGCTGACTTTCACCCGCAACTTCCCGCAACAGGGGCAGCCACGTTCTGCTTCGCTCAGCTCGTGAATGATCCGCCAGCGAGGTAACGAATCCGGCAAGCGGCGACGGCCGTGACCACGACGTCGTCCTGACGGTGCTGGCGATTCTACGATTTCCGCTGCCGGCGACTGGTCGCTCGCAGCGGCCTCACCCAGCGCGAACAATTTCTCCTGTCGCGGGTCTTCCACGAACCGTTCGCGACGCTGGCCGAACAGGTATCGCTTAAACAATTCCAACTCGTGACGCAGCTTGTCGATCTCGTGATGTTGCTCGTCGATCGTCGCCTGCTGCGTCTCGATGAGCGCCCGACAGGCCGCCAGATCATCAGGAATCGAAGGAGCTTCGGACATCGTCCATCAACCACAGGCGTGTCGTGGAATATACGACCAGCACGCTATGATACGGATGATTTCAAGGAGCGCAAGAGCAGTTTTTATCGCGGAAGAAAATTTTTTTGGAGATGGCCACGAAGCCACGGGAAGCTTCTCGGTTCAGTCTCGCCAGAAGTCCAGGAATCGGGTGGCAGACAGCTGCGTGTAGCGGACCGTATGCTGAATGTTCTTGTGACCGAGGTAGTGCTGGATGGCGCGCGTATCATGGCCGTCATTGGCAAGTTTATAACCTGTGGCGTGACGGAGCATGTGCGGATGGATGGGGAACTTGAGGCCAGCGCTGCGACCGGCACGCGCGATGATCTTCCGCATTGTCGAGTCCGTGAGAGGGCTGCCACGTTCGCTGACGAACACGTAGGGCGAGCGCGGTGACTCGCGCTCCAGCCGCCGGAGTGCTCGAATTTCTGGGCCACGCAAGGGATGAACCGCAGGGATGCCTGCCTTCAAACGTCGGACATGAAGTCGGCCGTGACGCAGATCGATCCCATGCCACTGGAGTGCGGTCACCTCCGAGACGCGAAGTCCATGCCGATAGGTAATCAGAATCAGCGTGGCATCGCGATGGCCATGGCGCCCCGTCCGACGGGCAGCTTGCATCAATTGCTCGACCTCCTGCTCGGTCAAGTATTCACGCGGACGCACCGCACCGTTTTTCGGCTTGCGGGGAGGCGACTTTCCCGAAAACGATGCCCGGTGGTTGGTCTTGGATCGGCCCATCCCTCGGACATTTCGACATCCGTGCGGCCGAACTTTCCCGAAAACGGCCTCTTTCGGGAAAGTCCGCTCTTGCCGATCAACCGGCCGGCCGCAGTTGGAACCGGCGGCGGCGACGGACACTCGACAGCTCAATACCTTCCAAGATCAACGTCAACTCGGCAGCCGTCAGCTTCACACTGGGTGAATCCACAGAGCGCCGCCCTGGCAGTTCGAAGCTGCCGCTTTCTAAACGCTTCATCCAAATCGCGTACCCATCTCGGTCCCAATAAAACAGCTTGATCCGATTGCCGCGCTTGTTCAAAAAAAGGAACAGGGAACCGGACAGCGGATCTTCGCCCATCGCTTCCTGGACGAGGGACGCCAAGCCGTCGTAACCGCGACGTAAGTCAGCAGCCTGAGCGTACAAAAAAATCTTCACCCCGGGAGAAACGCTCAGCATCCGACTTGCTCCATGGCGAGCATGACTTCTCGCAGCAACCCGGCATCGAAGCCGCGCGTGACCCGGAGACGTGGCGGCTGATCAAGAACGATCTCGACCGATGGCATGGACGACGGTTCGACGTGCACGGGAAGAAAGTTGACTGCTTTCGTCGTTGACCGCTTGGAAGACTTCTTCCTCTGGACGGGACCGGCCGTCCTTGTACGAGACTTATTCGTGGCCCTTGATTCCCCGGCCCGCCGTTTCAACTCGCTTCGCCACCAGGAGAACTGATGATCAACCAATCCTTCTTGTTGGCAGAACTGCCGGATCGTCAGCCCACTACGTTCATGCTCACGCATCCGCTTCCGCCAGGTACGCTCCAATGCCAGATCTCGACCCATGATTCCCTCCTGAAGCTGTCGAAGGTTAACAGCTCCAGAATATCATGGGCCGCAAGATGGCGTTCACCGGACAGGTACCTTCAATCAGCAGGTCATCGCCGGCATCGTGCCGTCTTCAGTCCGTCGACTTCCGCCACCTCAATGCGAAGCGCCGTTGCGTCGAGGTCCTCTTCCGGGTCAAAGTGCTCCAACAACCGAAGCGTCACGGCATCCTGCACTGCGGCAGGACAACCCTCCAACTCCAGTTGGTCGAGAACCGCGGAAAGCTTCGTCACCCCAGCCAGGTCTGCAATGACTTTTTCGCAGCCGTCCAAGACTTCGTCGTCGAAGCGCTGCGCTTCGACGTTCGTCTCCACGGCCTCGACCTCTTCCAGCGGCGCTTCTCCAGGCGTCTGGATTCGCTTGGGCTGGAGCTGCCAAACCACGAGGTCGCGCAGCGAGAGGACGCCGGGCGTCACGGGCCCGATGAATGTATGGGCCACACCGTTTGTGAGGTCGCTCACCCAGCTGCCGACCATCATCAACAGAGGCGCAAGATTTCGTCCCGCAGGTTGATGGGCTCGACGTGGAACTGTTCAATGAAGCACTGCCGCGCCTGCTGTTCAATGAATTCGCCCCGCGCGGACATCAGCCGCTTGTTCAGGCGCAGGTGGCGTGAACGACAGTCGTCAATGAGCCGGACGACAGCGCTTAGAGATTTTCGATTCTCATCTTCATCTGCCAGCGAGGTCAGCTTCTCGCGAGCCGAACGCAGAATACCTTCTTCGTGCAGTAGTCGCAGCTCAACATGCTCATTGGCCTCAACGAGCGTCTGGTGAACTTCTTGGCGCCAATCCACCAGCCGGACGTCTCGTTTCGTTTGTTCGATTACCTCTGACATTCTTCGTCCCGCAGTGACCAATTATGGCGCAGCATCAACAGCGGCTGCGTATGCAGGAGCACGCGCTGCCGGTCAGTAAGCGTCGGGTTCCAATACGCGCCTCGCCGCGAAGCGCTGTGCGTCCAATCGTCGGACATCGGATCGTTCGCCGTTCGCTTAAACAGATCAGAACAGGACGAAATTGCAGAAAGCCGCTCATTATAGCATAGCCGAGGGTGGACAGGTCCGTTATAGCTGCCGAGCGATGCGCTCAGTAGGTTCCAGCGGTGCTATTGCTGCGAAGTACTCCTGGGGTGGGCATCCGCACGGCAGAACCGGTGGCCTCCTTCATCGATGATCCTCATTGCTTTCCCAATGCAACGTAGTCGGTCGGTACTTTGGATTTGTGGCCCGCCAGGACCGGTTGAGCGATAAAAACGAACTGGGCCAGATTACTTGGAAAGGCGCACCAGTCGTACGCCGGCTTCGTTGCAGAATTGACATTTCGGTAATGCAGTTCGTCGCCGGCAAGGTGCGTATCGGTAGTCGGCGTCGGCGTTTTTTGTCTGCCGGATGTCGATCGTGTCGGCTGCGGCGGTCGCAATGTCCATCTGCGAACTGTGTGTTTGTGGCGTAGGCTTCCGCAACCCGGCGTGGCGCGGTAGGCTGCCGAACTCCCCGCAATAGGAGGTGGGCAGGCATGAAGCTCGAAAAGATTCAGATCAAGAATTTCCGCTCATTTCGCGACGAAACGATCAACGTCGACCCGTACACGTGCCTGGTCGGGCCGAATGGCGCCGGCAAGTCGACGATCCTCTGTGCTCTCAACCTGTTCTTCCGCGATCCGGCATCGCCGACGAACGTGCTCATGCTCTGCGCCGAAGACTTTCACCACGGCAACACCGCGGAGCCGGTCGAAATCACACTGACGTTCAAGGATTTGTCGGCGGAAGCGCAGGAGGATCTGAATCACTACTACCGCCAGCACAGGCTCATCGTGATGGCGAAAGCAGAATGGGATCCCGAGAGCCGGACGGCAGAGGTAAAGCAGTACGGTATCCGCAACGTGATGAAAGAGTTCGCACCGTATTTCAAAGCGGTGTCCGATGGCGAGAAGGCACCCAAGCTGAAAGAGATTTACGACGACATCCAGAAGACGTTCACTGACCTGCCGAAAGCTACGACCGGTCCGGCCCGCGAGACGGCCCTGCGTGAATATGAAGAGAAGCATCCGGACTTGTGTTCGCCTGTCCCGTCGGAGGCGCAGTTTTTCGGGTTTACTAAAGGCGCGAATTTACTGGAAAAGTACATCGAGTGGGTGTACGTGCCGGCGGTGAAAGACGCGTCGACGGAGCAGGCCGAAGCGGGCAAATGCGCATTCAAGGAACTCCTCGATCGCACTGTTCGCACCCGCGTGAACTTCAAGGATTCGATCTCCAAGCTGAAGAAGACGACGGAGGAAGCGTACCGCGATATAGTCGACGGCGAAGCGGGTGCATTGAGCAAGCTGCAGGAATCTCTGCACAACCGCTTGAAGGACTGGTACACGCCAAGCGCCATGCTCAAGCTGGCGTGGCATGTCGATGGCAAGTCGGTCACCGTGAATGAGCCGACCGCCCGTGCCGCTCTCGGCGAGGACAATTTCGTCGGCGAGGTGGCCCGACTCGGCCACGGTATGCAGCGGTCATTCATCATCTCGATGTTGCACGAGCTGGCGATGCTCAACGCGGAGAGCGGGCCGACGTTGTTGCTCGGGTTTGAGGAGCCAGAACTGTATCAGCATCCGCCGCAAGCGCAGCATGTGGCCGGTGTTTTGGAGCAGCTCGCGAGCGATACGAAAACGAACGCTCAAATTATGGTGAGCACGCACAGCCCTTACTTCGTGTCGACGAAGGGGTTTGAGAATGTTCGCGTGGTTCGGAAGCACCCGGAGGATAAGTGCTCGCTCGTGGCGCAGACCACGTACGTGGAAGTCGAGGCCTCGCTGGCGGCTGCCCTCGGTGCGAAACCTGACTTGCCGTCGGTCACGATGACGTCGATAGAGCAAATCATGCAGCCATCGCAAAAGGAGCTCTATTTCTGCAAATTCGCCGTCCTCGTCGAGGGGCCTGAGGACGTGGGTTTCATTTCAAGCTACTTGGTGTTGAACGACCACTGGAACGATTTCCGTAGATTGGGCTGCCATTTCATCGTCACGGGCGGCAAAACGAGCATGAGCCGGCCGCTCGCGATCGCCAAGCAGTTGTGTATCAGGACGTTCGCGATCATCGACGCGGACGTGGACAAGGGGAATTCATCCGGGCAGCGTCGAGACAACCTCTGCATCCTGCGGCTCTGCGGAATCGAGGCGGACCCGATGCCGCCCGAGAACCAGTTCCACGATAATTGCGTTATTTTTTCGCCGCGTATTGCCGACATGATCAAGGCAGAGGCGGGAGCCCTGTGGGACGAAGCCGAAAAGTACGTGCGTGAGACAAAGGGATTTCTCCACGGCTCGAACCAGAAAAACAAGCTCTTCATCGCGGGCATTATGGAAGAACTGCAGAATCGCGGGTTCGTTTCCGAATCGCTCGCACGTCTTGCGGCCCGTCTCCTTGGCGCTGCCGAGCAGGCGCAACAGGTGCTCGTGACCGCCGACGTCGCGCAGCCGAGCGCTCACGCCTCTGCGAAAGCAGCGGAAGACGATTCGGTCGCCGTGGCGACGTAAGAGGCTTGTCCTAAATCAGGTTGGGGCTATCGTGGACGCGATGTTTCACTCTTTCCTCGACCTTCTCACATCGTCAGCCTAACGCCGTAATAAACTTGGTGACCTCGTCAAGGATGTTCTCATCGGCGAGCAACTTGTTGAAAGGTGTGGTACATTCGTTCGCCACCGGAACGTGCCAAGAATACTTGCCCTTCTCGACCAACCGCGCGGTCAGTGTCATTGCCAGCGGACCATGCGGCTTCTCGTCCTTCAGGCCGCGGGCTTCGATCTGCAGGGACGACAGAGCGAGGAACATATAAATCTTCTTGGCCTCGGCACGGCTGCCCTTGGTGCCACAAAAGAACTCCAACGGACGCTGCCAGTTGTTTCGCTCCACAACAAGGAACGACGGGCCGTACATGCAGTTGGATTCCTTTTCCAGCGACTTCGCGGCAATCCGCTTGAACTCGGCTGAATCGGGATCGAACGTCGTGATGATCGCGTCCGAATCGCTCATGTCCACCGCCTTCGGACGGCGAGCCAGCACGAGCACGTCGATGCTTTCACCCAGGTCGGTGATCTCATCGGCACTCTCGGGAATACCGTAACGGCCAGGGCCGATCAACTTACGATCAATCGGCTTGCCCTTGGTATAAAGCATAAGCCGAGGCAGGCACATCGTACTCCTGGTGATGTCATCGTAAATTGCGTCGTCACCCATCTGATAAGGCGGGAGGTTTGAAAGGTCCACGGAGACCATTGCGTTTGCCGAGTTTTTGTTGTCGTTCAATTGGCCGGCTCCTGCTGCTCAAATATAGCCATATGCAACGGTGCTCCGACATTCGCGTGCTTTGGTCACATGGACAGGAAACCGACCGCGCAATCGAACTGTTTGGCCAAGCTGAGATCAAAACTCTGGAAGCGATCTGGGAGCCTGTGAAGCAAGAACCCGAGATCAGTGAATCAAGCTAGTATTCGATGATTGCATTGCGGATGTATGCGAAGGAATCTCGCGCTTTGAACAGGACTACATGGGTCGAGGCCCCAAGGCGATTCATGCTCATTTGATCGGTGATCTTCTCGTGGTCCGACTCACAGGTGTGTTGACCGTGGCAGAACAGCAGCTCGTCGCGACACTTGCAGCCGCAAAGGGTCGGGATCTTCTCAAGCAAGTAAGGATTCACCTTGTTGAGACAGCGCGGCCAGTTCTGGAGGCCATGGTCCATGACGTCACGGGTGTTAAGGTGGTGAGCCTGCATCACGACATTAGCACGCGCACCGGCGAAGAGATTGTAGTGTTCACACTTGCCGAGTCGCCACTTTTCCGCGACTCAAGGAAATAAGGCCTAACCGGATATGGCTCGAATTGACGTCGGAACTGAGAGCATCAAAACTCATCAATGCGTGACTCTGATCGTCAACCCGCCCTTTTGTCTTACGTCTTGCCAATACCAAGAAATCGTTCGTTCTCCACACGGGAGTAAAAATACTTCTTCGCCAATTCGGCGACGACGACATAAAGCGCTGTCAGTCCAATCATCAGCAGCATCAGCGGCGCCGGCAGAGGCACAAAGCCCAATAGCGAATTAAGCGGGAGATAGGGCAGCACCAGGGTAACGCCAATCACTACAATGGTACTTGCGAGCAACAGCTTCCCCGGACGGCTGCGGTAGAACACACGGCGGGTGCGCACGACGAGGGCGATCACCAACTCGGTCAATAGCGACTCGATGAACCAACCCGTGCGGAATTCCTCTTCTGTGGCATGGAACAGAAATAGCAGCGTCCCAAAAGTTAGAAAGTCGAAAATGGAGCTGACCAGACCGAAGAGCACCATGTAGCGACTAATGAACTTCGTGTCCCAGCGCCGTGGCTTGGCGACCCATTCCGGATCCACATTGTCGCCGGCGATCGCGGTGGCCGGAATATCGGACAGAAAGTTGTTGAGCAGAATCTGTGAGGCGAGCAGCGGCAGAAATGGCAAGAACAGAGAAGCTGCAGCCATGCTGAACATGTTGCCAAAATTCGCACTGATGGTAGTCAGGATGTATTTCAGCGTGTTCGCAAACGTCCTGCGGCCTTCGTCAATGCCGTCTCGCAAAATGTCCAAGTCCTGTTCGAGGAGCAACAGGTCAGCAGCGTCCTTCGCCACATCCACGGCGGTGTTCACCGAAATTCCAACGTCAGCGGCGTGCAGGGCGGGCGCGTCGTTGATCCCGTCACCCATATAACCGACGACGTGCCCGGTCTTCTGCAAGTGCCAGGATGATGCGTTCCTTCTGGTTTGGGTCCACTTCGGCGAAGATGGTTGTGCGTTCGGCGGCGTGCCAGAGCCTCGTCCCCCAGGCCGTGCAAGTCAGTTCCGGTCAGCAAGCTGCCGATCGGCAGATTTCACAGCCTCCGCGACATGTCGCGCCACCAACTGGTTATCGCCGGTGATGATCTTGAGCTGTACGCCCCGTCCTGCGAGATCGACGATCGTTTGCGCCACATCGATTTTGGGGGGATCGAAGAACAATAAAAGGCCGGCAAACTGAAGTGCGATCTCATCTTCGCGCGAATAAGATTCGGTACGCGCATCAGTTGGCTTAATGGCCACGCCCAGGACACGGAAGCCTTTGCCACTCAACTGGCGATATCGCTCGATGATTTCCGCCCGCCTGGCGTCGTCCAGCGGGCTGGCTGTAGCACGCGATCTGAACGGTGCTGCATGTCTGCAGAACATTTTCCAGCGCCCCTTTGGTGATCAGGCTGTGCGCCCCGTGCGTGTCGGCGACGATCACACTCAGCCGTTTGCGGATAAAGTCGTAGGGAATCTCATCGACTTTTTGCTCGGCGCTGATATCCAGGCCGGCCTTCTGTCCGAAGGCATTGATGGCCTCGTCTAAGGGATTGTTTAAACCGGTCTGAAAGTGGGCATTGAGATAGGCGTAACGGAGCACGGCGGCTGAAGGCTGTCCCTGGGCATCGAGCGTACTGTCAAGCACCACGACGCCCTCCGTCAGCGTGCCGGTCTTGTCGGTGCAAAGCACATCCATGCTGCCGAAGTTCTCGATGGCGTTTAGCCTACGCACGATGACGCCGCGTTTCGCCATTCGCTGCGCTCCATGCGAGAGCGTAATGCTGATGATGGCCGGCAAGAGTTCCGGCGTCAGGCCCACGGCCAGGGCGAGCGCGAAGAGCAGCGAATCTAAAGCTGGCTTGTGCGCGAATGATGTTGATTGCCAAAACGACAACCACCATCACGAGCATGACTCGCGTAAGCAAATAGCCGAATCGCTGGACTCCGCGTTCAAATTCCGTCTCCGGCGGGCGCAACTTGAGTCGCTCCGCAATCTGACCGAACACCGTTGCCTTGGCCGTTTGCACGATCAGCACGCGCGCGGTTCCACTGCGCACGCTGGTGCCCATGAACACACAGTTGACACGCTCCGTCAGGCTGGCATTGGCCGCTACTCTCTCCGGCTTCTTTTCCACCGGGAAGACTTCGCCGGTAAGCACGGCCTGGTTAACAAACAGATCGTTTGCCTCCAGAACGACACCATCGGCTGGAATCAGGCTGCCCGCCGAAAGCAGTACGACGTCACCCGGCACGACTTGCTCGGAGAGCACCGCGCGCGGTTTGACCATCGCGCATCACGCTGGACTTGATCGTGAGCGTGGATCGCAGCTTCTCGATTGCGTTGCTGGCCCGATACTCCTGCACGAAGCCCAGTGTCGTGCTGCCGAGCACTACGGCCAGCACGATCGCGGCATCTGGCCATTCCCCTGCGATGACGGAAATAACGGCCGCGAAGACCAGAATCAAAACCAGCGGACTCTTGAACTGGTTCAGAAGCAACCCCAAGGTCGTGGTTTGGCCTCCGGCTTTGAGGGCGTTGGGGCCATATTGCTTCAGCCGCCGCTCCGCATCATCCTGGCTGAGGCCATTCGACGACGTACGCAATTCCGTCAGGAGTTGCTCCGGCGCAATGCTCCAGTAAGCGGCGAGTGCCGGCCGACCTTCATCGGGTCGCGCGGCGTGCGGATTGCCGGCAAACAGCTTGGTCCAGAAAGTCACTCGGCCACTCCAATCCTGATTGCGAGGTGTTTCATACGCCGCACAAAATCGATAAAAGCCTGCACAATGTTGGCGGTCGAAGCAACAATCGACATCCAAGTTGTTTTGACGGTATCGTCCGGGCGTGCCCTGTGACCCTCCGGTTGCTTACCTGCCCGAGCCAATTCTAGCCAATCTTGCCCAGGCAATCACATAGTTCGAGACGTTCTCGACCTGCGATGTGAACAGCAGATATGAAGAAGACCCATGGGGAGGCGACAGGCTGCGTAAGAGAATGGCGTGCAAATCAATTTGGTTTCTGATCAATTATCGAAGACCAGAGCCGCACTCCACGGCGATCCAAGTACAGACACGAAATCCTCAGATCGGAAAGGAGCCACGATAAATGCTTCAAGAGCACTCTACAGTTATGGGTGATGTAAAGGCCCGCGATTGGATCGCGGTCATGCTGCTGCAAGGGTATTTGGCCAAGCCGCATGAATCGACCATTCGGACGACCGGTTCAGACCGGGATACGGCGATGCACGCCGCACGAGTGGCATATCAGTATGCGGACGCCATCCTGGCCGTTTCAGCCGAGGGAGCAAGTACTTAAGTGCCGTCCTCAAGGCTTACAACCTTACAGGCTTGGCAACTTAGCTCGAATGATTCCGATTCTCGCACAGCCGGCACTATTGTAGGAAAGAAGAATCAAATTCCGTTTTCATTGCGAATCGGAATGTTTTGCCGTTTCTTCGAGGAAGCATTTCAAGACGCCCGCGCTGCTATGGTCCTCGTCGTGTGCCGCGTGGATAAGCGTGAGTACTCCTTCCTTACTTTTCTGATGCAGGAAATCAATCGACTTGTGCTTCGCCTGGAGTTCCGCTCGATAACATTGCTCGAACTCCGCCCATTTTTCGATGTTGGGGTGCTGACCGAAACGCTGGTGCAACTCAGCGCTAGGGGCGACCTCCTGGAGCCATTGGTCGAACTTAGCGTCTTTCTCCGCCAGATCACGTGGCCAAAACGGCTCGACAAGAACTCGGAAACCGTCCTCGGAGGCAGGCTCTTCGTAGGCACGTTTAAGTTGGATCATGCCAAGTCACCTTTGTTAGAATGTTTTGGGCATCGCCGGCGTTTAGTACGCTGCTGCCGTTCATTCGCGAGATACTTTGACACTCGCGTGGCGCTTGTGACGGTAGTGCTTCTCCAATCTGACAAAACTTGGGTCAAGCGCCGACATGCCCGAAGTAGCGTCTGTGTCGCGCCGACGCGCGCAACGAATTGCGGGAATCTGCGTCGGTGTTCGCCACGTGTTCGCCACCGACGCGCACATCGCGGCCGCGGCCCCAGTCCCACGATCACAAAGAGTCACGGTCGAAGAATGCTATGGGTGACGGTCCTCGCGGAGGCTCGCCATTCCTTGTTTGGATCACCGAATACCAATGTGCGGCGATTTCAAAAAGCTCCCTGATTGATGGCAGTCGCGTACTTTGAATTCCAACATGGTTTTAGGAATGTCGCAGCCAGAAGATTTATTGGCGAGCGGACTTGCGCTGAGGAGCAGCCGGAAAACGAACGATTCTGAAACAAAAGCCGAGCACCCGTCTTGAAGCAGCCAATTCCTCAGGTTCAGGGCTGATCCGTCGCCAGTGCAATGACGGTATAATCGGCGGTAGTGAGCAACGTCGGTTAGGTCACTCAACTTCGTCGACTTCGCCAGTCTCAATCAGAGCCTTCGCCTCGTCGACCGTAAGTTCCCACCTGCCGATCGCATCGGCGCTGTCTTCATTCTCGCTAGCGTCCTCCGTGGGCCATAATATGCAGTCACCAGCGGCGGACTGGAGCCAGAGATAGGCATTCTCGCCCGCTTCGTTTTTCGCGGACAATATCTCTTCGATTTTCGTAGTCATAGCGTTCATGTGTACGTTTAGTGGTCAACCCGAACCGGCAAACTGCCAGTCTGAGAATTCTGTGATCGTCAGTATACCGCGATCGACCTGATACGATATACGTTGGCGCTGTCGCATACCTCGGGCACGTTATTTTGTTGATTGCGGCCGTTGCCCTTCGCTCAGTCTGATCCTCGCGCGAAATAGTGTTGTCAGGTGGGCACTGCCTTTGTGTGGCTGACCATTGAAGTAGCGATAGCTATTATTTGTTCGTTGGCGACTTTAATTACTGAGCAATTACTGACGGCCAAGGCCACACTCCAAGGATAGCCAGGTACCGATAAGAAGTCCGCGAATTGGAAAGGAGTCCGAACAATGCTTCAGGAACTCTCTACAGGTATCGCATCCAAAAGCGAGGACATCAAATGATCCATTCGGCGGTGCCAACACAAGGTAGCGAGCACGCGAATTACGGAGTCGTCACGTCAGTGCGTGGAAGCGTTGTCGACGTGCGGTTCGATCGGATGTTGCCCCCCATCTACTCGTTGCTACGCGCAGGGAAGGACGCGGGAATCGCCATTGAGGTGCTGATGCAGCTCGATGTGAATCACGTTCGCGGGGTAGCCTTGAATCCCACGCAGGGGCTTGCGCGCGGAATGGCTGTGAAGGATACCGGGGGCCCGTTGAAGGTCCCGGTTGGAAAAGGGCTACTTTCCCGAATGTTCGACGTTTTTGGCAACCCCATCGACCGCCAGCCGGCACCGTCGGATGTAGAATGGCGCACGATCCATCGAGACCCGCCGCCATTGGCGAGTCGTTCCGCCAAGTCCGAAGTCTTTGAAACCGGCATTAAAGTTATTGATGTGCTAATACCGCTGGAACGCGGCGGCAAAGCGGGACTGTTCGGAGGCGCGGGCGTGGGTAAGACGGTGTTGCTCACCGAAATGATTCACAATATGGTCGGACATCAACAGGGGGTGAGCATGTTTTGCGGCATCGGGGAGCGGTGTCGCGAGGGGGGAAGAGCTGTACCACGATATGAGAGAAGCCGGTGTGCTCCCGCACATGGTCATGATGTTTGGTCAGATGAACGAGCCACCGGGCGCCCGGTTCCGCGTGGGCTTGGCGGCGATCACGATGGCCGAGTATTTCCGGGATGATGAGCACCGCGACGTGCTATTGCTCATCGATAACATTTTTCGTTTTATCCAGGCGGGCATGGAGGTGTCTGGCTTAATGGGGCAGATGCCGTCGCGTCTGGGTTACCAACCGACGATGGGTACTGAGTTATCGGGACTGGAGGAACGCATCGCCAACACCGACTCGGGCGCCATCACGTCCATTCAGGCTGTCTACGTGCCGGCGGACGACCTGACGGACCCCGCGGCGGTGCACACGTTCTCGCACCTCTCTGCGTCGATCGTGCTCTCCCGTAAGCGGGCGAGTGAGGGATTGTACCCGGCCATCGATCTGCTGCAATCCAACTCCAAGATGGCAACATCAACCATCATCGGTGAACGGCATTACCTCTTGGCACAGGAAATCCGAAAGACGTTGGCGCACTATGAGGAACTCAAAGACATCATTGCCATGCTCGGGACGGAGCAATTGTCTCCGGATGACCGTAACGTAGTCGGTCGCGCACGCAGACTGGAGCGATTTCTAACCCAGCCGTTTTTCGCGACGGAGCAGTTCAGTGGCATCAAGGGAAAGGACGTCAGCCTGAAGGACGCACTCGACGGCTGCGAGCGCATCCTGAACGATGAGTTTAAGGACTTTCCAGAGGGCGCCTTTTACATGATCGGTACGATCGACGAGGCCAAGGAAAAAGCGAAGGCGGCTCAGCCTGCAAATCCGGCCGATTCCAATCCCAAACCCAAAGTTCCCGTTGAACGCCAGGCGGCTGGCAAACCCAAACCCACTGCCGAACAGGGAGCCAAAACTGATTAATCTCAAGGTACTCCTCCCCTCCCAGGTCTTTGTTGAGACGAAGGGCGTGAAACGAATCGTGGCCCAGACACTCCAGGGTTCATTTGGACTCTGGCCGCACCGACTCGACTGCGCGGCAGCTTTGTCGCCGGGGATTCTGACTTATGAAACGGAGGCGGAAGGCGAAGTCTATCTGGCTGTCGATCAAGGGGTGCTGGTCAAGGCGGGCATGGATGTTCTGGTCTCGGTGCGGAATGCAATTGGCGGGACGGACCTCGACAAACTCCACGAGGCGGTGAAGCGAGAGTTTCTCAACGTGGACGAGCAGGAAAAGAACGTTCGCTCGGTGTTGGCGAAGATGGAGAGCGGATTCATCCGCCGCTTAATGGAATTTCAACATGACTGACCAGAACCACGTGAACGCCGCGAATGAAGAGACGAGCTTTAGCCGCCAGGTCGGCGCACAGGCGGCGCGCAAGCTGAAGGCGCAGCGCAGAACGACCAGGAGCATCTGGTTCGGCCTGGGAATGTCCGGGCTAGTCGGCTGGTCGGTGACGGTGCCGACCCTGATCGGCGCGGGCATCGGTATCTGGGTGGACAAGCACTATCCGAGTAAGTTTTCCTGGACGCTGATGTTGCTTTTTGTTGGTTTGATCATCGGCTGTTTAAATGCCTGGCATTGGCTCCACTCGGAATACGAAGCGATGCAGGAGGACCAAGATGAGTGACGTTCTGGCCCTTGCCCTGGCATTGCTTGCGGGCGCCTCGCTCGGTGCGTTTTTCTTCGGCGGCCTGTGGTGGACGGTCCAGAAGGGGGTTGTCTCCGAGAGGCCAGCGCTCTGGTTCTTCGGCAGCCTGCTGCTGCGAACCGGTGTGATTCTGGCTGGATTCTATTTTGTTTCGCAGGGTCATTGGTCGAGGCTCGCGATGTGCCTCCTTGGATTTCTGGTCGCGCGCGTCATCGTCGTGAACTGGCTAACACGAGGTCCGGCGAATGAGCAGACTCCATTGGAAAAGGAGACCAACATTGCGCCTTAGTCCCGATGAATTGGTTTTCTGGCGATACGGCTTTGTCGTGCTCAATAGTACGATCGTCACGACCTGGGCGTTGATGCTCGTGATGACGGTTGGGGCAAAGCTGATCACTCGCAAGCTAAAAACCGAAGGGGATATTTCACGCTGGCAAGGCTTCCTTGAAATCGTGGTCACGACGATCCAGAAACAGATCAAAGAGGTCGGCCTGCACCATCCGGAGAAGTATCTCAGCTTTATCGGCACCTTGTTTCTGTTTATCGCCGTGTCCAACCTCTGCATGATTCTCCCTGGGTACGAACCACCGACCGGTTCGCTTTCGACGACGTCAGCGCTGGCGATCTCCGTGTTTCTCGCGGTGTTGCTCTTTGGCATCGAGGAGCAAGGACTGGGCGGTTACCTCAAGTCCTATCTGAAGCCCACGTTCATCATGCTGCCGTTTAACATCATCAGCGAGCTCTCGCGCACGTTCGCCCTGGCCATCCGGCTGTTTGGCAACATCATGAGCGGGACGATGATTGTCGGCATCTTGCTGACGATCACACCCCTCATCTTTCCAATCTTCATGAACCTGCTCGGTCTGCTTACCGGCATCGTGCAGGCTTACATTTTTAGCATCCTTGCCACTGTTTATATCGCCGCCGCCACGCGAACTCGTAAAGCATGAAACACGACCAGTAGCCACTAAAGGACACATATGGACAGCATGACTATTATCGCGATCGTTTCGATCTTTACCGCCGGCCTCACAATCGGAGTGGGGAGTATAGCGCCCGCGCTCGGTGAGGGACGGGCGGTCTCATCGGCCTTAAGTTCGCTGGCGCAACAGCCTGATGCCGCATCGACCATCACCCGAACTCTGTTCGTGGGGCTGGCGATGATTGAATCGATTGCCATCTATTGTCTAGTGATCTCGATGATTCTGATCTTCGCCAACCCGTTCTGGAATCACGTCATTTCGCAAACCACAGGAAAGTGAGCCATGCCAATCGATTGGTTCACCGTCGTTGCCCAAGCAATCAACTTCCTGATCCTGGTATGGTTGTTGAAGCGATTCCTTTACAAACCCATCCTTCACGCCATCGACGAACGGGAAAAAGGAATTGCTGCCCAACTCGCGGAAGCCGAGGCGAAGAAGGCTGAGGCCCAAAAGGAGCGCGACGACTTTCAACACAAGAACGAAGCCATCGACCAAGAGCGAGCAGCGCTCTTGAAGCAAGCCACCGAGGAGGCCGCCACCGAACGTCAACGGCTGCTCGACGAAGCCCGCAAAGATGCCGATTCGTTGCGTGCCAAACGCCAGGAGGCGTTGCTGAACGAACAGCGTAATCTGAGTCAAGAAATCATTCGCTGGACCCAGAAGGAAGTCTTTGCCATCACGCGAAAGACGCTGGCGGACCTCGCCACGGCGAGCCTTGAGGAACGCATGGGCGGCGTGTTCGTTCAACGTTTGCGCGCGTTGACCGGCACAGCCAAAGAACAGTTGGCAGCTGCCCTTAAAACCTCGAAACAGCCCGCGTGCGTGCGCAGCGCGTTCGATCTGCCGCCGCACAGCACGCGGCGATACAACAAGCGCTGAACGAAACCTTTTCGGCTGATATTCACGTCCGGTTCGAGATCGCGCCGGAACTGGTCAGCGGCATCGAACTCACCACCAACGGACAGAAGGTCGCTTGGAGCATCGCGGATTATCTCGCGACGCTCGAAAAGAGCGCCGGCGAACTTCTGCACGAGGATGCCAAGCCCGAATCGAAGCCGGACGCAAATTCCAAGCCCCACGCGGAGCCGGGAGCCATGCCGGGGCAGAAGCCTGAACCAAAACACGTGGTTGAAACGGTGCCCACGGCCCCAAAGGCGAAACATTGAATAACGCGCCTGATAACCTGCATACCATCTTTGACCACGCGTTCGCGGGGATAAGCCGGACGTTGGAAGCTTTCACGCCGCAGATGACGCCGCGTGAGGTGGGAACGATTACGAGTGTCTCGATTGGCATCGCCACGGTCTCAGGCCTTCCGGGCGTGGGTTTTGATGAGCTGGTGAAATTTCCCGGCGATCTATTCGGCATCGCGTTCAACGTCGATTCCGAGGAAATCGGTGTTGTGCTCCTTGGCGAATGCGAACACCTGCACGCGGGCGACGAGGTCGAGCGTACGGGTCGTGTGATGGACGTGCCGGTGGGCGATGGACTGATCGGGCGAGTCATTGACCCGTTGGGCGATCCACTCGATGGTAAAGGACCAGTCGCTTCCAGCCAGCGTTGGCCCATCGAGCGATCCGCACCGCCGATTATGGACCGCGCTCCCGTCACCGTACCTCTGCAGACCGGCCTGATCGTCATCGACGCACTCATTCCGATCGGCCGCGGCCAGCGCGAACTGATACTCGGCGACCGGCAGACCGGCAAGTCCGCGCTCGCGATCGACGCCATTTTGAACCAGCGCGACCAAAATGTGCTGTGCGTCTATTGCGGTATCGGCCAACGTGCGTCCGCCGTCGCCAAGGTCATCGCCAACCTGCGCGAAAAAGGCGCCATGGATTACACCGTCGTCGTCGTGACCGAAGGCAACGATCCGCCCGGGCTCGCCTACATCGCCCCCTACGCCGCGACCAGCATCGCGGAGCAGTTTATGGAAGCGGGCCGGGACGTGCTTATCGTGTACGACGACCTCACCCACCACGCACGCGCGTATCGCGAGCTTTCCTTGCTGCTCCGCCGACCACCTGGTCGCGAAGCATTTCCCGGCGATATTTTTTACATCCACTCGCGACTGCTGGAGCGTGCCACTCATCTTGGCGACGACCTACACGGCGGCTCGCTCACTGCTCTGCCCATCATCGAGACCGAGGCCCAGAATATCTCTGCGTACATCCCGACCAATCTCATCTCCATAACGGACGGTCAGATCTACCTCTCACCGACGCTATTCGAACTGGGAGTTCTTCCCGCCGTCGATGTCGGCAAATCCGTTTCACGTGTCGGTGGGAAGGCACAACGGGCGGCCTACCGGGCGGTGGCGGGCGATCTCAAACTCGCCTACGCGCAGTTCACAGAACTGGAATCTTTCGCAAAGTTCGGCACACGGCTTGACGACCACACCCGCAAGATAATCGAGCACGGCCAGCGAATCCGGGCCGTCCTCAAACAAGCGGAGCTTGAACCGATGTCCGTTCCCGAGCAAATCGTCATCCTCGTGGCGCTGACCAGCGGTCTGCTAGACAAAGTGCCGATTGGCAAGGTGCCAGATGCCGAGCTCGCTCTGAGAAAGGCGGCAGCGGACATCCCGATGGGGGTACGCCAGCGATTTCCTCGACCGACAAGTTGAGCGACGAAGACCACAAAGCGATTCTGCAAGTCGTCGGCAAAGCGGTCTCTACTTTCCAGCCAGAATCTGTCGCCGAACCCAAGAAGAAGACATGAGCGATACATTAGCGAATCTGCGCCGTAAGATCGACGGAGCGGGCGATCTGGAATCTGTGGTCCGTTCAGTGAAGGCCCTGGCAGCCGCGAGTATCGGCCAATATGAGAAGTCGGTACTGGCTCTGGCGGACTATTTTCGCACCGTCGAGCTGGGCTTGGTTGTCTGCTTGAAGAAGCGCGAGGCCTACGCCGGCGAGCAAGCTGGGCCGGC
>CAWDMH010000004.1:0-384670 GCA_963803365.1 uncultured Planctomycetaceae bacterium | reverse complement strand
GGGGAAATGTTCCCGCTTGTCCTGCTCGATCTCAAGGGTGATGACTTGCACATGTTTCAGGGAATCAGGTACGATGCCCAGCAAGCAGGATTGCACCATTCCGTTGGTTTACTAACCTGCTTGAGCATTCCACGTATGCGTTCAATCCGTTGACGCAGCGTTCACTGCAACGCATGACGCTGTACCAAAAAACAGATACGCTGACCACGAGGCCATGGGTCTGCAATACGGCCGAGACTAGGACGCCCGTATTATTCCGATGCCAATGCCCGCCTGCTGCATGCCGCCATCAAAAGTCGTCCCGATCTAAAATCTTTTCGCGAGTTGGCCGCTATTTTGGGTAGCGCCAGTAGTTTGCCAAAGGTCGACTCAGAGCTACGTAAAGCCGCCGCCCACACACTTTTGGGTTGTCGTCGATCGATTAGCTGATTCAGAGCCGCTAAACGTGACGGACAACGGCGAATATTCGACGGAAGTGCTGGATAATCGAATTGAGTTCACCGACGTTGTTTCGGAGGCTCAAGTGGTCCATTTCCATCTCACCTCGACCATCGGTACAACGTCGTCGGCCGAGGTGGGAGAATTGCGTTGTATTCGCTGCTCACTGCCGCTGCACAGGTTCCAGCCCGAAAAGCGCAGGTGCAGACGTTTCTCGTCATCGACGAATTTCAACGGATTATCTCCGGCAATGTTGAACTGTTGCTACAACTTGCCCGGAGCCTAAACATCGGTGTCATCCTGGCAAACCAAAGTCTGCTAGATCTGCGAAGCGGCGGTATTGATTTGATACCGGCAATCAGTGCGAACGCGCGTTTCGACAGGTGTTTGCCGCATCCAACCTGGAAGAGCAGGAACAGCTTGTTCGCGGATCTGGTGAAGCACTCACCTATACCCAGTCCTGGCAGGATTATGTTGGACTTTCGGGTTTTGTCGTCGCGCGACGGCTGAGGGCCTCAGCGAATTTATTACCCCGCTGAGGATCAACGACATCCTGCTTGCAACGGATCATCCACTACAGAGTATTGTCCAGATCCGCAGAGGTACGGCTACGCCCAATATGGTGGCATGCCGTTTGTAATGCGCTCAACCCACCACATTACGCTTGAAGAATACAATGAGCGAAAAAAGGCGGTCTGGCCGGAGACAAACGGGCAGACGCTTGTTGCCCCGCAATTCAAGACCACCAACCGGACAGCGATTTTCCAGGATTGGGGCCAAAGCGCAAAGGCAAAGACTTGTTCGTTGATGACCAACCTCCACCCGAATTCGACTCCGCATTTCTGGACGAACTACCCGAAACAAAACGAAAGTCGGTTACATATTTAACGATCAAAAAACACCACGTTACGGACCCGACGCCTGGACGCCGAGGAGGCCGCAGGCGATGACTGATCCCCAACAACCGGTTCACCAAGACTCTAATCTGAGCACGGACGCGTACTTTTTGTAATCGTGGCGGTCGCCATGTTGGCGGTCATCGTCTGGGGTTTTTCCCGAATTCCGCTCGCAAAAGAAGCAAAGCGATAACGCGCTTGCCAAGGTTCTTTCTGAAAACGAAGCTTTGCAAAAACAAATGGCCAATCTGAAGGCCACGATTGGCGATATCAAAACAGCCGATCTCTATCAGCAGGAAGAACAGACCCTGGCGAAAGACGAAACCACCGTTGTGCAGCAACGAACGAGATTTGCCCAGCAGGAATTATTAACACTTTCCCAACTACAACAACGATGGACTTCTGCCTTTGATAAGTTAAAGGATGATGAAAGCGGCCGTCGTATTGCAGGTGACCCAGCATTGGTCGACCTGTTAGCAACGGTTCTTGCAGGCATCCCAACCCAGACTTTGTCGATGATCTCCGGTCGCGTCTTCAACCAATAGCAGACCAACTCGACGAAGCACTAAACGCCGACATCGTCTCGTTTAAGCCAACTGCAGCCTTCATTGAGCGCGTGGCACCAAATTGAAAACGATCTTGCGGACGACCCCTCTGGTATCAGGACCACCTGCACGAATTGGATGCCCTTAAGCGAGCAGGCAACGGCGATTTCACCTGCCAACCGATCATTGCGCGATGCATTGGCCAACCGAGAAGCGGAACGGGCACAAGAGCGGGTTACGAGGTTGGCCGAGGCAAATCAGGCCGCTTGGGGAATGGTGAGAGCGATCGGAACTGCAAAACGCGAAGCCGACCTGAAGATCGCCGAAGCAGAAGCCGAAACAAAACGCCTGGTTGGAGACAGTACGGCGGCCCGTATCATGCAGGAAGCACAAGCTGAAAAAGCCAAACAGGAAGAAGCCATCCGCAAAAAGCTGGAGGCTGATCGATTGGCCCAGCTCAAACGAGAATACCGCGCGATTTGCCTGACATTCGGCTACATCTTCAGCCGTTTATTACCGACGGATACACTTACAACGGCGACACAGGACGCGCCGGCCCTGTTTCACTGGCCGCGTTGACGGCATTTGGAGTTTCAGAGATGGTCGCCCCGGTCTTGAAAAACTGCTGCCTTTGCTGCACGGCGGCACTTCCACCAATGACCGTGATAGTGGCAGTTTTCCGAAGTATGGGGGCGGCGAGTGGGGCTGGCAACAGGTGGACAAGGGATACATCGCCAAAAACCAAGGACTACCTGAAGAAATACGGCCAACTGATGGTCGAAGAAGGTCTGCTCGCCAAATAACCGGGTATTAGTTCATCCTCGCAGGCTGCGATTTTGATCTGGCCTGCCCCCGACAGCTTCTCCGTTGGCAAAGCCGTGCTACAATACAGTCACTTTCCCCTACCGCTGGGAATAAAAATGTAAGGCGGTCTGTCCCACTCCGCCGGGCAGCAAAACATAAGGCGGTTTTTTTCTGCGCTGGCCACACTTCTGCTTGCAGTCCCCTCACTGTTTTTTTGCTTTGTGCTCACGCACGTTGAGGGCTTTCCACTGAAGCATGGGATGCTGTCCGATCCGTCCATCACTGCTCCTTCGCCAGTCAGCAGTTCTGGTTTAATTTCACCGTAATCAAGAAGTCGATCAAGGAAACTCAGTTCGCCATCGTTCAACGGCAGTACGATACCCAGTCGCTGGCGGCACTCTTGAACCATCTCTGTTGCCCACTCGCTTGATTCTTGTTGTTTTGAACTCTTTCGAACAACCGGCACCAGTTGGTTTTCCAATTCCTGTGCGTCAAATGAAACATCGTCGACAGTCACGGTTCGCCAGTCTCTCCGGCTCATTGCGCCGTACACCACAAATCCCAGACGCAGTTTCTGCGGGTCGAAACTGCCTTGCGAGAGCATCAAATGCGCGTCGAACAGGTCTCGGCTTGCGAGAGCCGCGAGTTCGGCGCTACCAGCTTGCCCGCCGCCAGCTCGTGCATGTCGACTACTGGTATCTGTTTTGCGGCATTGGAGCCGACCGGTTTCGAGTCGCGGTGTTCCAGCGGCCTCAGGGGAACGCGAAGCATGAAATTGAGGTCTACTTCGAGATTGCCTCCTCCTCCCAGCGGCCTATCATAGCGAAGTCGCCATTTTCCAGCAGGCGTGATCCGTCGGTATCCGGTCGATCGTCATCCCTTCACGGCCAACCACGGCCCCTGTACGGCCTCTGGATTTTTAGGGCATCCACCAGCATTGTTTCGCGGTCTACCGCACCGACGTAGTTCAGATCGATATCGACCGATAGGCGTGGAACGTCAAACGAAAAACAGGTACAGCGCGGTGCCACCCTTTCACGCACAGGCGGCCCTTCAGAAACGGGTGAGCTTCAAATACCTTCCAACAGGTTCAAAAGTTGAATTACTTTCTCCAGGACCTCCGCTCGAAATCCTGTTGCCTCCGCTTCCTTGCTAAGTCGCTCCTTCGATATTTTCATGCCACCTCTTCCCACGACCTTGCGATCAGTGAGGCAGGTACAACAAGATTCCAGTCCGGCACCAACTTCCCTTTGCTCCGCGTCTCCAGGTAATGAGGTTGTTTTGGTCGTAACTTCCTCAATGTTTTGAGATGTTGATTCTCGACCATCAAAGCCTCCGCGTGCCGCTCCAAGTAATATCCGACCTTTGCTGCAGTCGTCGCGTTGCCTAACAGCTTCACATATGCGACGACGAGACATCGAGGTCAAAATACTCCACTGATTCCAGTGACCGCCAGGTTTCTTCCCATCCGCCACCCAGTTGGGTCGGTCATGCAAATCAACCAACGTCCTTTCCAGGCTGGCAACTCGCACCTCAACGCCGGAACGCTCTTTCCCCAGCTTCGTGGCAAATTGTTCTTTCCCTTTGTCTCGCAGTGCTTTTGCAAATGCCACTCTTTCAAATCGATATGATCGAAACGCCGTAGGACGAACTGATTTGTTGCTTTGGAAATAGAATTGCTCGAACACGGAATGCGATTTTTCCATGAAATTCCAGGGCGGTGTGAAAAGCGAGAACAGCATCGTCAGCCATTTTCCCTGCCACTAAATATGGGTCGACCGGCGACGTTTTGGAGTCGCCTCCTGGAGGCACGACCACATACAGCCCCGGCGAACCTGAAGCAAGTGTCCCTCGCGCAAGTGGTACCTGATCAAATACTTCCTCGACCGCTCATTTCGCGAATATTCCTTGCCCAAGCTCGCCAATATGTCGCTCCGCGTGAGCACCAATTTACGGGCGAATAACTGTGATAGGTCCATTGCGTCTACTCTGGCTTGCGATTTCTTGTCACGATCAGGAGGAATACCACGTGTTATGACTCGTTTTATCCATTTCAGGTTCGGAACCGGGCGGAACTGACAATATATCTTATCAATACACGGAATAAACTGCCGTGTATTGCGTGTTTTTGTCAAGTAAAGCTCTTTAATTCGGGCACCGGCCCCCTTGAAACACCCACGTCGACCCCAGACCCAGATCCCGGCAAGCCCCTTGGAAATCCGAAGCCTCAAAAAAAACAAACAAGGAGTCATATCCGCAAGGTATGACAATTACCGCGAGATGTGGTATGGATTTCCGGTCAAGCTCTTTTTGCCCCTTCAATGCGTGTAGTCGAAAAACCGCCTTGTGATTCAGGGATTTTGCCCTGCCTCACGAGGTCGGTGGTCTTTCAGGTTCTCAATATATTTGGCGGCGTTGTGCTACCGGCCGAGCTCGTTTCAACGCTCCGTTTGTGGAGCCCTGTCTCATGAAAGGAGACGCATCATGTCCGGTGAAAAAACTCGCCCGGTGCACGAAGTTCGTTTTCAGGAGCGCATTTGCGCGGCGATCTGGGAAAACGAAACCCAGAACGGCACGCGACACAATGTGACTGTCAGTCGACTCTACAAAGATGGCGAAAATTGGAAGGACTGGTCGAGAGCTTCGGCCGCGATGATCTCCCCTTGGTTGCCAAAGTGGTCGACCCAGGCCCATTCGTGGATTTTTGGACAGCCGGTGGCCGGCGCCGACTAGCGTGGCCCAAGTTCGTTCGAAACCCATTGGCCGCAGGCTACTGTTTTTCAAATGCGTTTGAAACCACCGGCCGCACAGATTTGTTTCAATAGGCCAAGGAGCAAGGCATGAAAAACCCCACCTTATTTTTCTGCCGGTGGGAGGAGCAGGCTTCCTTATTTTTTGTTTCCTGGTAGCGAAGGAACAAGTGATGGCTACGAGAGCGGTAATACGAGATCGCAGGCGCGTTCGCAGGACAGTTGGCATGGCCGAGGACCGGGATACCAGTCGTACATCGGTACGCGAATCAGCCGTGAAGCTTAGACCCATCTGCCGCAATAATGGCGACGGTGGAAACCCACAGCGCAGAAGTACGTCAACGTACTTCACGAGCTAACTCCTGGCTCCGGTACCACAACGGTATCATCGAATTCCCATTCGAATTAACCGCGCGACCTTTCGCAGGTTGCTCAGTAAACCAGCGAATTGGCTTCTCTACCAACTCGTCCAGCATGCACGCGATTTCTCTTCGTCCTTATTGGTCATAACATCCTCCATGCTTGCGTGAATAAACCGCTAGGCCGCAAATCTGCGGCCCACGAATTTACTCGCGAAGCATGCGGATCGACCGCAGGACTCAGATACAGGTACATCACCTGACCCCGTCAAAAAAAATGGTTCACGGGGGGGAACAAAAAAAATGGATTTGAAATATTAGGAGGGAGGTTGCCAAAGAACTGCACCGACTCAGTGTAGTCTAAAAGTCATGGACTCCAGTCGAAATGGCACCAGACTTGATCAGTCGAGTACTGTCCAGCCGTTAAATGCGTGGACAAAATGCACAGGTATGCATAAGACACATTGGCACAAGGCAACGCCAACCGAGTTGTCCGGACCAGGCACCTTCTCCGGTTTTTATTTGCCGCCCAAAATGCTGGACGCCTTGTTCGCCTCTTTTTTCCCAACGCATGCTCCATCGGTCGTTTCTTCAATTCGCCCGTGTCGCAATTCCCGTCTCGCGGCATCAAGGACTACTCAGCTTCGCTTGCGTTCCTCCTTGACCCCGCGAGAGCCGCGGGAATGCCCGGCTCAGCTCATTAGAAACGACCACATGGGAGGAATCGCTATGAATTTCCAACGAGACAAAAGGCAGTCCAGTCAGCGAAGATGCGGCGTCTGATGCCGAAACCAAAGGAAAGGCGAAGATTGATCCGGCCAAACTGAAACAACAACGAGCAGACCTAGAGAGTCTTACTCAGGTCCGACGATGTTGATAAGTTGGCCGATAGGAAATTGCCTCGTTGTCCGATAGGATTCAACTGATTCGCTATTGACCCTCTTTCCGTCAGTCGTGTGTTTCTCGGCTGGCGGACTGCCATTCGACAGCTGGGAGCTGAACACTCGATGCATGTCCACGACCGATTCGCCGCTTGAGGGCGAAAACCGCATGTATTACCGACTGCTCGCTCGGCGATTCAGAGCCACCTTAGATGCGAACCTATGACCTCGAAACGCGATCCCAAGGCCTCCAAGCGAACGCGGCGGGTGACATTTTCCGCAAACTTTGCTATGGAATGCGGGAAGTCGCCGGTACAAGCCGAGGCATGTTCTCTTGATCTGTTGTTCGAGCAATTATAGGCAACGCTGCTGTGACAACCCCGGACGGCTGTCAGTGCAGCGGGTGTGAACGGTTTGTTGCGGTTTTCATTTTGTGCCTGACGGGTTACGAATAGCGATTCTCGGTGGAGTTGGAGGGGTTTCCAGTCGTAATATCAAAAAACGCCTGCAAGATGGAACCGAGCGTGAGTTCAGGTACCAGCTCGCAGAAGTACGAAAATCTTCTGCCTTGAGGCTCGGTGATGTTACCGGTTTTTGCACCCGCAGCCTCTTTTTCAAGTTTCCTGAATTACCCTTTCCGAAATTGCAGCATCCTGTGGGCATAGTTATCGATGCACTCACAATTTCGCTGTTCATGTATGCCTTGACGCTCCTCCTGGCGTTTGTCCTGATTGGCCTTCTTCTGGCCTGGGTGATCACATCCAATGCTTCCCGGTTTCCAGGGCAACCGAAAACGTTTGTCGGCCTGCCGCTTCACGTGGTACGGTAGCGAATCACAAAGGATGTTATGAGGCGTTAACTGAAACCTCGCGGAAAACCACGGGAAGAGTTGACCGGCCGTGTCGGTGAATTATCGCGTGGGGTTTTCAAAATACTTGTCGCATTGGCATTGAAAGATTCGAAAAACCAATCAAATGCTTTGGGCTGTCAGCAAGTCCAAATCCGACCGACCCGGTGCCGGTTCAACTGGCCACGCCAAAGCGATATGTGCCACGCGACTCGGCCGCGGTGATGTGCCGGACTTAGTGGCAATAGCCGGCGAGTGCGGCATTTTGCCTGGGACGAGTTCATCTACGGCAAGCTCCGAAATCCGCATACACGGGCTGCATACGAGCATGCAGTTCGGCGGTTCCTTGACCATTGTCAGCTAAACGGCAGAGAGCTTGTTCACGTATCGCCGCGCGACGTTGGTATTATCTGGACGACCAAAGTTACGCACCAGCCACGAAAAAACTCCATCTGGCCGCGCTGTGGCATTTCTTCGATGCACTGGTCACCAGGCACGCCATCATTTTGAATCCCGCCGCGTCTGTCCGGGGTGAGCCCTGCAAGTAGTCGAGGGGAAGACCCCGGAGTTTACTATCCAGCAGCCCGTCAGTTGTTGCGGAGCGTTGACACCTGACACGTCGTCGGTCTGCGTGACCGTGCGATTATCGGCATTCTGATTTATACGGCTGCTCGCGTCGGTGCTGTCGCCAACCTCCGACGTAGCGACTTCTACGATATTGGCGATCAGCATTGTCTGCGTTTTGCCGAAAAGGGAGGCAAGTCGCGCGAGATACCAGTGCGGCATGACCTCTACCGTTTCATTCGCGACTACCAGGTTGCCGGCGGTATCGAGTATTCGGAAAAATCGACGCCGCTATTCCGCACGACGATTCGCCGAACCAAAGAACTAACAATGAGCACGATGACGGCCGGTGACATGAGTCGTATGGTCAAGCGTCGGATTCGAGATGCAGGTCTTCCCGAGCGATTGTCGCCGCATTCTTTCCGCGTGACAACAATCACCGATCTTCTCAGCCAGGGCGTCCCGCTTGAAGACGTGCAAAACCTTGCCGGCCATGCCGACCCTAGAACGACAAGGCTCTACGACCGCCGACAGCGGAAAGTGACTCGAAACATCGTTGAACGAATCTCGATTTAACGGCTCGCCAATCTCTCCATGCGAATGGGACAGCGTTCGATAACGGTTCGTAGAAACCACAGCAAAATCAATCGCGTTATTCCGTCCCCTCGTCTCGGGTCCCGCCAGGCATGAGCGTTCTTTGTATCAATCCAGTCACCTGGCGATACTTCAATGCGTATTTCATCTTGATCGCCGGGCACCAACACGGACTCAAGAATTTTTGGTAGCGGGAAGTACAATCCACGATTTAACTCTTGCACGGACCGTTCAGTTTGCTCGGCCCCTTCCATCGATCGTTGCCCGTCGGCTCCAACTGAAATAACATGTTCTAGTCGCACTTCAAATTGAAAGGCACTGCTAATTCCATCAGAGGCAACGAACAACATTTTATTCCCGGCCCAGACGATACCGCGATTGTCATATTGCTTGATGACATCGCCAAAAGCAGCGGTTGCCGGATCTGGAATTCGAATATAGTATCCCAAAATATTCGCAAACTCCTCGTCTCCCTGAATGCATAGCAATTTGGGATTCTTCACAAGAGGCGGTTCGTTACTCCCAACACCGCTCCCATGACCTCCAGCAGTAATCGTATGCACGTCAGACTGGCGCACAACTTGTCGCTTCGCAGTCCTAGATAAGGTTTGAATATCATCCTTCACAAGGACCCAGAGTTCGGACCGCTTCTTTTCCAGCGAATCCAGGTTGACTGCTCCGCTTCCGAAGAACTTAGGACTCTTCTTGCGGAGGATCGACCCTAGGTACTCTCTGCAGAACGTTCCAATGAGCGAATACAGCAACGGCCCAAACTCTAGTTTACGAAGTTTCGCAATCTCCGCATGTCGGACGTTAAATCGATATTAAGCGGCCCACCGCTATTGTCCTCACGCACGTAAACTGGAATATCTTCCGTAAGTCTACCTACTGTGAAGGTAACGTCAGGAATATCGAACTCTGATTGTATTGTTAATTTCATTTCACTTAGGAACACTCGTTCAAAACGATCTAATGCTCCGTACACTTCTTGAAACTCAACTATTCCAGAAAACGACTTTGCATTACAGTACGACGCAAGAAAACTTTGGACTGCCTTGTCCAAGGTCAACTGGGTCGAGCTCGCGGAAACCTTACTCTCATACAACGTATAGTTTTGCCGGTTTCCCTGACGTATCCCAACTTGCGCGATAAGCCCTTACGATCGCTGGAAGAGTCGAATTCGCATCCAATTGCCAGTACAATTTTCGAGATCGACCACTTCATCGTCGGTCGCATGCTTCGATCTCTCTGAAGGCTGATGAAACATGCCAATTCGACAGCGACTCGTGTTTCTGGCCTCCGTTCTGTCCTGCTCATTGTTGGTTGGTGGGCAACTGGTTCGCTTGCGTTCGTGGTCAGTGAATTCTGGTTCTCGGCGGGTTCTGCGATATTGCTAATCCTCTTGTGCATAGTGAACCCGACTTCTCCCGTGATGCAAATATCTTCGTCAATGGACTGGCTGGTATGATGTCACTTCTCTCCGTCACCCCCAACGGATCGTGACTTCATCTGGTGGTTCTTCCTAACGTGGTCCACGTACCTCGTACTATCCAGTTACGCTCTGATGTGGCTCCGTTCCGGCGAACTTAAGGACGAACCCTGGCTCATCGCCCTCGTCGCGGCGTAAACCGTGAAATCGGAAAACCAGAGGCTTTGTTCTCCGCTTTCTTTCTATGGGGGCGTGTACACGCAACTTGGTCCCTCGTCCAACGCCTTTCGACCGCTCTTCCTTTTTTTGGGCAGTGTTCATCCTCTTGAACCTACCTGCAGTTGCTCGAATAATGGTCTGACTCTTGGAAAAGCATCAAGATAAGCCAACTGGGATTCTTGGAACCATTACAGGGTTTCGCTCTCCACGCGCTTTGATTGCATCCTGACACATGTCGGTCAAGAACTGCCCCACGGGTCGCCAGTCGCAATTCATGCTCGTGACGGAACGATCGCGGCCGAGGGAGTAGTTACAGAGGACAGAGTCCTTGAGGGTTCTGACTGCCGCGTGTCCGTGTTCGGAATTCAACCACACATGGCCAAGGCTTTCCGACGCCACGCGATCAGGCGCAGCACACATCCGACTACTTGCCCTCGGCGAGCCGCTTGCGGTGCATCCCGTTGGCATCGTAGAGCCCGGCACGGACATTTCGACTCCAGGTCAGTCCGTCAGTCC
Organism: uncultured Planctomycetaceae bacterium; assembly: GCA_963803365.1. Taxonomy (GTDB): domain Bacteria; phylum Planctomycetota; class Planctomycetia; order Pirellulales; family Pirellulaceae; genus JANMEB01. The sequence continues at coordinate 373,828 of CAWDMH010000004.1, read as the reverse complement.
GTCGGCCTCGCTGGAAGAAGGAGAGGTCTTAGAGTCCCCGTCGCCGACCAAGACGCCTACTACCAGATCGTAGGTGCGCATATAGCTGAATTCCCGCCGTGGGCCAGTCGATCAAAACATAGTGGTGTCAGCAACCCAACTAGGCCTTTGGAAGCCAACCGAGTCTCGGTTCGAGCCAATCACTTGGGTAGCTCCTCCCGGGCTAAGTGACTCCGCGTAACTCAACAAGGAATGGCTCGGTGCCAGATCCCAACGGGATGCCTTAAGGTCGGCGAAGTACCGAATTCCGCATTTCCCGTCCACGTCGCAATCGAAGATGTTGTGACACACAATACTCAAGTTCCTAGGTGTTACTGGAAGCGGAAAGTCATATTTGGCTTTCCGAATCATTGAAGAGTTAGCGAATCGGGGCATCCGGGTTCTGGTCCTTGATATCAGCAGGCAGCATTGGGTGTTTCTCCAACATCTCAATCCATTTCCAATCCGTGGCGTCGCAGATGTAGGTCCGTGGTTCGCGGGAACACAAATGATAGCCATCCACCAATTTGCCGATGCAACCAGTTATCCAGCTCGCACTGCGGATCTTGTCCAGGCCGCCCTTAAAGAAATGGAGACGCGAGTAACGTTGCAACCTGGGCACAACGAGCCGGCACGTATTTGTATCGCAATTGAGCAGCGCATTCCTTAGTGCCCGAGTGGAATCAAGCCGCAGAGCGCGATGATCCAAGCCACGTGAATCGGGCTGCCCGATCAACGTCCTGGAAAGGATAAAGTATGGAATGGGATGTTTGCTCATCTCGCAAAGAACAGCTAACGTTACCAAGACGATTCTGAATCAGTGCAACACAATATTCGCACTTCAATCCTTCGATCAGACGGGCCTTGATTTTCTCAAGAACTATATGGGTGAGGGATTCTCCCAGGTGATCTCGACTATGCCGACACGGCACGCGATCCTCGTCGGAAAGGCATCCTCTTCCCGCCGCCCGGTCATGTTCCGCATCTCTGACTTAGCCCAGCATTGGGTCCCTACAGGGCAAGCATCGAATCCCGGAACCTAAGGATTGGTGGGCGATACCGAACAATGTCAGAGTTGTCAGAGAATGGACTTGGTACTTTGATAAAATCCCGTAAAATCTGGAGATGTCACGAGCGATGCAGTTGGCTCACAAAGCGACGCAAACACCGTTCTGACAAAGACTTTCTGACGATTCGGTGACCGGGTCGAAGTTGCCCTCCGGAGCCGAAGGTTACAGGTTCGAGTCCTGTCGGGGATACTGGACTTGCGTCGATTCGAGAACTGGATGGCACGGTATGATGCTTACCCGCCTGCCACAACCGTTAATTGAAGTGTCGCGGCGAGCCCGAACGCGCCGTGACACGCGTTGGGCAAGCTCTTCGGTCTGCTCCAGTTTGTTTCCGAACGAATGGACGGTTTGTCTCACGGAAAACCCGCCGCTGGTACCACGAACTTTTGCAGAAGTTCATCGTACGCCACAAAGATCTGTGCGATCTGTGCGATCTGTGCGTCGTCGATATCCGCGCATTCACACTGATGGTTCGGCCATAGCTTGTTTGCAGTGGATGCGATCGTGAGATCAGCTCGACTGACGTGGTCCAACGTCCCTTTTTTTATCCAGCGAAGACGGTGGGAAGTCCGTTTCCATACGAGAACTTCGCTTTCGTGAGGGCCCGCTTCAGCGCCTTGAGCACGTTCCGGTTCGGATTGAGCTGTATCGGCGGTAGGGCGACGCCGGAGGAGTTTGCGGACGAAGCTCATTCAAACACCTTTTGTTCCTACGGTGGACACAACCCGACTTAAACGGTAGTTTATATCGTTTTACCGCGTGCCTTGACGTAGTGGGCTAATTTGACAAAAGGCGGCTACATCTATTGCCCATGTTTGTCGGGCAGAGACCGCCCCACAAACAGCTAATTACCCCACTACGTGCCTTGATGCAAATGACCGTCGGCACACTTCTGGCAGTTACGGTGCACCCGCAATTGCCGATCCTGTTGATCATCGGGATCGCTCTCTTTTTGGGGTCGATCGGCGCCAGCGCCTTTCAGAAGACTGCGCATTCCCCAAGTCGTCGGTTATGTCGCGATTGGATTGCTGCTGGGGCGGTCGGGGCTGAACTTGATTACGCCCGAGGCCGTCCAAAGCCTGCAGTATTTCAATTTCTTCGCCCTGGGCGTGATCGGCTTCATGATCGGCGGCGAGCTGCATCGCGAAATCTTCCAGAAACATGGCAAGAAATTTATGGCCGTGCTGCTGGCCGAAGGCCTCGGGGCGTTTGTGGTCGTCAGCCTAATTGTCGGCGCGGTCACGTTCGTCGTTACGGGAGACATCGCTATTTCCACGGCGTTCGGCATCGTCCTGGGTGCGATCGCGTCGGCCACGGCGCCCGCAGCCACCGTGGACGTGTTGTGGGAATACAAGACGCGCGGCCCGCTGACCACCGCGGTGTTCGCCATCGTCGCGCTGGATGACGGCCTGGCCCTGGTCCTGTACGGCATTGCGGTCAGCATCGCGGCCAAGCTCACCGGCGGACCTGGGAGCGCGTGGAGCGCACTTCGGCTACACCGCCTACGAATTGCTTGGGGCGGTGGCGACCGGCGCGATCAGCGGGGTCGGGCTCAACTACTTGATCCGCCGCCTGCGTGCCCCCGAACGCACCTTGACGGTGATCATCGGCGCGCTGGGCATCGTCATCGGATTCGCGCGAATGATCAACGTCGATCTGATCCTGGCCGCGATGGCGCTGGGCGTGACGGTGGCCAACCTCGCCCCGCGCCGCAGCCGCGAGTCATTCGAGATTCTGGAACGCTTTGCGCCGCCGATTTACGTTCTGTTTTTTGTGATTGTGGGCGCCCGGCTCAATGTCTCCGGGATGGTTGGCTGGATGTGGATCCTCGCCGTGGCTTATGTGGTTGCTCGCACGGTCGGCAAAATGCTCGGCGCGACGCTCGGTGCACGCTGGGCTCACGCGCACCCGAGCATTCGCAAGTACATGGGACTGTGCCTTTTCAGTCAGGCCGGCGTGGCCATCGGCCTGGCCATCCTCTCCGCAGACCGCTTTGGGCAGACGACGCTTTACGACGGTCTGATGATGGGCGACGCAATCATCATGATCGTGACGGCCACAACGTTCCTCGTCCAAATCATCGGGCCGCCGTGCGTCAAGGTCGCGGTGGAGAAAGCGGGCGAGGTCGGCCTGAATATGACGGAAGAGGACCTTGTGAAGGCCTTTACCGTCGGCGACGTCATGGACCGGACCGCGCCCAGTTTCCCCAAGGACATGCTGCTTGTCGACGCGCTGCCGGCGATTGCGAAAACCGACGCCATGACATACCCGATCACCAACGGCAACGGCAACCTTTGCGGGATCGTCACCATCGACGAACTTAAGGTGAGTTTCGGCGGCGGCGGCCTGACCGACTGGCTGCTGATTTGCGACGCCATGCAGCCCGTGTCCGACAAGGTGAAGGAGTCGATGCTGTTGCAGGAGGCATTGACACGCATGCGGGAACTGAGCTTGGAGTACATGCCCGTAGTCGCAGACGACGACGAAAGCCGCTATGTCGGCATGCTCGAATTGCGAGCGGTGAACAGTTACCTTTCCCGCGAGATTCTCCGTCGTCGCAAACAGGCGAGCGACTGACGGCGGCTTGTCCGGTTTCGATCGGCGATTGGACGACCACGAGTTCACGCCTACCTCCCAGGCCGAGCCACGTCCATCAGATAAACTCTGTGTCCTCTGAGCCTCAGTGTTTCAACGACTGCAATCGTCAATCGGTGGATGGCACCTATCGTCCATCGTCCCTATCGTCCTATCTTTGCGTGGACAAGCCAACTTTTCGGGCGTGCGATAGCGACCATTTCCGGGCGCGACCGTTTGTGATACTTCCCCGATTTTGCACAAACATGCGCCGCGCTTTATATCGAGACCCGATCGAAACTCTACACGTTCTCCTTATAAGGGGACCTGCCAATGAGGTTTCGCCGTTATTGGATAGCTTCACATCGATCAAGCACCAGATGCTTCGGTGTGTCGCTACCGGAGCGGCTAACGAATAAGCATTTTGGCATTTCCGCGACCCTTTCGCCGTCGCTTACTCCACGACACTTCGGTAAAGAGTCGGTTTTCCGAAAGGGGCGATTGCTGCTACGCCAATCGCGGGACCGCACGATCTGAAACCCAGGTTCTCCGGCATCTGGCAAATTGAACACGTTGGGTTGAGCGATCGGGCGCTTCGGATGGCACGAGTTGAGTAATTCACGACGTTCTCGGTGTGGCGAGTGGCAGGGGCTGCACGAGTAAGGGGTGCAATAGGTGTCGCCAGATCATTTCGCCACGCCGTGCGGCGCCCAATTTCAAATCCATCACCGCTGGTTGATTCAGCGTGAGGTCGTCTGAATACCCCAGATCCCTCACCCGACTAGCGGTCGCGCAACCTCTATGGAAAAATGAGTGCGTATCGCTTTCCTCCTTGCCAAGGGCACTAGAACGAGCGAATCAGCATGATCACACGACTTTACGCGAATAACTTTCGCTGCCTCGTCGCTTTTGAGGCCAAACTCGATTCGTTTGGGGTCCTGTGCGGTCCGAATGGGGCAGGAAAGAGTTCCGTGTTCGATGTGCTCAAGATGGTTCGTGATTTGGCAACGTCCGAGGCTGTTCTTGGCGGTGAAGGACCGAATGACATCCGAGAACTTGAATTTACCAACTGGCTTGCTCAGCACCATTCAGGAGTTCGAACTGACCGTTAAGGCCAGCGGACACGAGTTTCAATACAAGCTGCATATTGAACAGGCACACGGCGACGTCAAGCCAAGGATCATTTCAGAGTCCGCCACTTGCGATGGACGCAATCTTTTCTTCCGCGATCTGGACGGCGTTAGTTTTAAGCGCACTGATGGCGTAACTAGCAGTTTCCCGCTCGATTGGCGGCAGGCCGCACTGGGCTCGATACAACCTCACGGGTCGTTGCGAGATATCGAGATTCTGCAGGAGACGCTCGCAAAGATCCTCATTGTCCGCCCAAATCCGCGAAGCATGAATTCGGAGAGCAAGGGTGAATCAAGGCAACCCACATTATCGATGGACAATCTTCTGTCGTGGTATCGCGTCCTCGCTCAGGAACAAGAATGGACCGACATCCTTCGTGATTCACTTAAAGACGTGTGGTCTGACTTTATGTCCTTCCGCCAACAGGAAACCGGGATCAACGCGAAAACTTTGCAGTTGAGGTTTGATTCCGATCAAGGCCGTGATGCAGGACTATACAGTTTTCGACAGCTTTCCGATGGCGAAAAGGCACTGCTCGGTCTCTACATAATCCGTGCCGCTATGGAATACGGCAGGGCAAACATCGTTTTCATCGACGAACCGGACAATTACGTTGGCCTCCCGGAACTTCAACCGTGGGTGCTCAGCGGTGCGAGAATTGCTTGACGAAGATCACCAGGCGATATTGATTTCACATCACCCAGAGATTCTTGGAAGTGCTGGTCAGGAGTACGGTGCGTATTTATGGCGCGACAACCATACATCGCCAACACGCCTTGGTCCGTTGAAGATTCCCGAAGGCCTTTCTGCGGGCGAAGCGATTAAGAGGGGATGGATAAATGGCCAGTCGAACTGAACTCGTCTGCATGTGCGAGGGTAAGACAGGCTCTAGCATCGACTCAGTGTTCATCAACCGGTTGATTCGCAGCCTCAAACCCACATGGATCAGAAAACAGACGTCCAATTTCGTTGTCATCCTGCCACAGGGTGGACGAAAGTCGTTGATCGCAGCCGTTCCGGACGAGCTGCGCCGATGCGTGAATCAGGGTGCAAGCACAACGCTGCTGGTCTGGGCGGACCTCGACGACGACATGGACAATGGAGACCAGTTAGTCCAAGAGTTCAAGAAAGCAGCCAATGCAAAAGGAATCTCGGAAGACGAGTTCCAGACCTTGGTATTCATTTTCGCCAAGGATCGCCTCGAAAACTGGATCGAGTTCTTGGAGACCGGCGCCACCGACGAGAGCCTAGAAGGACCTCGTGTTAAGCAGGGGCGACGAGTTAGGGATGCGGCCAAGTTGCTCGCAGATCGATGTAGGAAGGAGCAAGCGAATACGGCCCTTCCACCGTCGTTACTTTGGTCATGCAAGAATTGGCATCGCTTGGTGAAAAGAATGCAGAGCTAAGCGATGAATACGACGACCAGCAGTTTGGCAGGCTATGCTAGTGCTTTGGGGGAAGTCCTTCGGTGTTACTTGCGCTGAAGCCGCAACGTGCCTCGGTCACATCGACCGAGGGCACTTCGTGGAATTCCAAACTGTCGGCGATTGGACGACCACGAGTTCACGCCTACCTGCCAGGCCGAGCCACGTCCATCAGATAAACTCTGTGTCCTCTGAGCCTCAGTGTTTCAACCACTGCAATCGTCAATCGGTGGATGGCACCTATCGTCGCACCTATCGTCGCACCTATCGTCCCTATCGTCCTATCGTCGTCCCTATCGTCTATCACACTGCTTTGGCCGATGTTGAACGAATGACCACCGACCTAGGCTGTCCCTACGTATCACAGTTTGCCGTTGCCAATCAGGACTTCATCAAGCTGCTTGTAGTTCATTTCCATGCCGTCGGTCATGCCTGTTGAAAGGGCCTCGTCGCGGTCTTCTTTCGAGGAATATTCGATTAGAGTAATCACGGTGGTGACGCCCTCTTTCTCGTCAAACGTCACGGTAATTAGAGTGCCCTCTTTGCCCATGCCGAGGTCCATGTTGCCTCGGTCGAAAGCCTGAGTGTGAACAATTTTGCGATGTTTCTCGATCTCTCGAAATTCGCCGCAAAACCCGAACTCGTCCCCATTTCCGCTATTCCGCCACCTCCATGTGTATTTTCCGCCTGGGCGAACGTCCATTTCGCATACCGGCATACTCCATGGTGGTCCTGAACACCAACGTGTGAATATTTCTGGCTCCGTGTATGCTCGCCACACAAGACGAGCAGAGGCCTCGAAAACACGTTTGACCATTACTGTGGTGTCCGACGGCGTATTTACTTCGGCAGGTTTCATTTCTTTCACTTTCTTTTCACTTTTTTTGCGTTTCGCTTCATCTCTGAGAGCACAGCATCTAGCCGCTTGTAGTTGCCTTCCCAAACATCTTGAACCTGCCCAATCCACTCGGTGATTTCGTTAAATCTCTCAAACGCGAGCTGCGCTGGTCTTGATTGACCAATTCGAGTTCGCGTAATGAGACCAACTGACTCCAACACCTTCAGGTGCGAGGTAATTGTTGGCTGCGTTAAATCGAACTTATCCACCAATTCGGAAACCGTTGCCTCACTTCGTGCCAAGTGCACGACTATGCCAAGTCGGGTGGGGTCGGCGAGGGCGGCGAACGTTTGGGTCAAGTGTGCCATTTAAAATAGAGTACCATCTATATTCATTGCCGTCAATATCTTGTAGAAAAAGGCTAGCGGATCGCGGTGGGCATAGTGCCGATACGTGATGCCGCCGACGGAATGGCCGAGGATTTCGGTCGAAGAATCGGGCACGTGCTCATCGTAGTACGTGGCGCACGTCTTACGTAAATCCTTGAGCAGCCACCCTTCATCTTCTCCAGTCTCAGCGTTTTTCTTCGGTTTGATGTCCGCCAATGTCACAGCTCTTGGAACCGGGCATTTGGACAAGCACCCCCGCCGAGCATAACCGCGTCGTCGGGCCGAGGTTGATCGGGCATGATACTTCTCAAGTGTGCGTGAACGACGCTATTCATCGGTCGATAGAAGCCTTTGCCGGTCTTCACTTGCCGGTAGAACAGCCAACCCCACGGCGATTGCTCTTTAGATTGGCTGCCAGGCGATTGGCGATCCCAGAAGACATGCCTCCAGAGGATCGGCTCGTGTTCCGGCGTCGATCCCCTCGACGGCGGCAATGTACAATCTTGTTCGTTTCAGTGATCATCGACAGGCCGATACATGACCGATGTGACGCGGTTACTCGCGAAGATCGCGGATGGAGACCCCCGCGCGGCGGAAGCTCTAATTCCATTGGTGTACGAGGAGCTGCGAAAATTGGCACGGCGGTATCGGATTGGCTCGCGAGAAAGCTGGGCAGACGCTGGATGCCACGGCGCTGGTGCACGAAGCGTACTTGCGACTGACGGGTGGCCAGTCCTTTCACAACGCGCGGCACTTCTTCGGCGGCCAGCCGCCGAGGCTATGCGGCACAGTCTCATTAAACGCGCCCGTCAGCGGGCAACATTAAAGCGTGGCGACGGCCGCAAACGTGTGCCGCTTGACGAGCTGGCACGAGTCAGCGAAACGCCCGGCGGGTTGTTGGCCGTCGACGAGGGCATGGCTCGATATTCCGTCGAGGAGCCGGAAAAGGCTAATTTGGTGACGTTGCGTTTCTTTGGCGGCCTGACGATGTCCGAAGCGGCGACCGCGATGGTAGTCTCACTGGCGACTGCGGAACGATGGTGGTCGTTTTCTAGGGCCTGGCTTTTTGCAGAATTATCCGACCCCGAGTGAGGGGTTTTGCAATCGGAATTCGCATAACTTCTGTAGGATGCCTTTATCGAGAGAGATTGACCATGAGTCTGGAATCGATTTTCGCGGCAGCGGCTCAACTAAGTCCCGCCGAGCGATCGGCGTACTTGGAGAATGCATGCGCAGGGTGATGTGCCACTGCGAAAACAAGTTGAGCGGCTGCTTAAGGCCCACGACGGCACCGGGGAATTCCTGGAAGGGCACGCCACCGAAGCGGCTAAGCGCGGCTCTACCCCGCTGGCCGAGCGAGTTGGGACTACCATTGGTCCTTACCGTCTGATGGAACAGAACGGCGAGGGCGGATTTGGCTTGGTGTGTTGTTGTACGAATTGCTCACCGGCTCGACGCCTCTGGAGAAACAGCGGTTGGCCCAGGCCGCCTTCGACGAGGTTCGCCGTTTGATCCGCGAGGAGAAACCTCCCAAGCCGAGCACGCGCGTGAGCACCTCCGAAGAGAACAAAAGGGGACGCAGCTCTTTTCAAAAATGAGCTGCGTCCCCTTATTTTCGCCCGGGCGAAGCGTACATTCAGTCGCAAGTTCATGAAGGCTGGCACAAAATCGCGAGGCGTTATGACGATGGCGGATACTCCGGCGGAAATATGGAGCGTCCGGCATTGACTGCGTTGATCGACGACATTCGGGATGGCAAGGTTGATTGCGTGGTCGTGTACAAGGTCGATCGACTCAGCCGATCATTACTCGACTTCTCGAAACTGATTGCTTTGTTCGACGAATACGAAGTGTCTTTCGTATCGGTCACCCAGCAGTTCAACACAACCACATCGATGGGGCGTTTGACACTCAACATTCTGTTGTCGTTCGCCCAATTCGAGCGGGAGATCATTGGCGAGCGGATTCGAGACAAGAAACTTGCGACGGCCCGACAAGGAAAATACATCGGAGGCCAGCCGAAACTAGGCCTCGACATCGTCGATCGCCGATACGTGATCAACGAAAAAGAAGCCAAAATCGTGCGGCGGATTTTTAAGTTGTCGCTGGAATTGCAGTCGTGCCGGAAGATTGCTGAAGCACTCAACGCGGAACGCATCCAAACGAAAAAGTATCGGACAAAAACTGGAAAGGACTTCGGAGGTCAACGATTCCGCGAACGCATCGTCTACGACATTCTGACTGACCACAAATACGTTGGTCGCATTCAACACAAGGGCGTGCTGTATCCAAGCGAACACAAAGCGATCGTCGACCGACGATTTATTCGATAAGGTTCAAGCTGTTCTCAAGTCGAACTTCCGGCGGGCGCACAAACACCAATCCAAAAGATTCGCATTATTGACGGCGAATGCTGAGATGCGGCGAATGCGGAAGTCTTGTCCAACCAGCCTGGACGAAGAACCACGGTCGCGAATACCGCTATTACACCTGCGCAAAAAGGTCAAAACGGGTTATGACCAATGCAAACTGCCGTCGCTACCCGCTGGCGAGATCGAACAGATCGTCGTCAACCAACTCCGCACTTTGCTCCGCCACCCCGACGTCATCGCCCGCACGTTCCGCGAGGTTGCCAACAGTGGGGCGGTCGGCCAAAACCCCGACACCGTTTCCCGACTCGACGAACTACGCGGACGGCGCAAACAGGCGGAACGAGCCGCGAGATCGCTTCTTGCGCTAAAAGACCCTGACGGCGATTTCGTCAAATCAGAACTTGCACGTCTAAACGGCGAAATCAAATCGCTTGCAGCCTCCATCAAGAACTTGGAAATTGGCGGTAGTTCCGGTTCGCCGATTGAACTGGCCGAGGTGACCGATGCCCTGCAGCGACTTCGATCCTGTTTGGGAGGTGCTTTACCCGGAAGAACAACGGCGCATTCTCGAACTATTGATCGACTCAATCACAGTCAACAAGAAGGAAGTCGCAATCCAGTTCCGTGCAAATGGGATCGAACAAATCGTCGACGAATTGAAACCAATGGGAGCCAGCGATAATGGCAAGAAGAAAAACAAAAAGTAAACCAGCCGAAACCAACGGCGCTTCTGGGTTCGTTATACGAACCCGAATCGAACGCAGTCGTCGTCCGCGTTCCCGTCAAATTCTACCGTCGCAACGGCCGTCAGATGATCCTCGCCAAAGACGATGCGTCTGGTGCGAATCAACATGCCGCTCCTGCACCCAACAACGCCCTCGCTACAAATTTGGCCAAGGCCTGGCAATGGCAGGGTCAAACAGGGTCAAACAGTGCCATCCACCTATTGACGTCCGCAGAATTTGCGGTAAATTCACGCTTTTCCACCCGAAAGTCTGTTTATCGAAAGGGGGGCTGCGATGCCACGGCCATCACGTAGCGAGCAGTTTTTGGCGACCGAAGTTTGCATTGTGCATACCGTTCAGCGATGCGTCAGACGGGCGTTTCTGGCCGGGAAAGACCCTTTAACCGGCAGAGACTTCGACGCCCGTCGCGAGTGGATCCGCCGAAGACTGGAGATCCTGGCTGCAGTCTTCGGGGTCGATGTGCTGACCTACGCCATTCTCTCCAACCACATGCACTTGATCTTGAGAAACCGCCCGGACGTGGTCAAAACCTGGTCGGATCGCGATGTCGCCGAACGCTGGCTGAAAGTCTTTCCCGGACGCCGGCTCGATGAACACCTTGGCCAACCCACCCAGAACGATATCCAGACGCTGGTGCGCAACAAGAAAGAACAGGTCAAACAGTGCCATCCACCTATTGACGTCCGTGGGAACAGGTCAAACGGTCAAACAGTACCATCCACCTATTGACGTCCGTGGGATTTGCGGTAGACTCACGCTTTTCCACCCGAAAGTCTGTTTATCGAAAGGGGGCTTGCGATGCCACGACCATCACGTAGCGAGCAGTTTTTGGCGACCGAAGTCTGTATTGTGCATACGGTCCAGCGATGCGTTAGACGGGCGTTTCTGGCGGGGAAAGACCCCTTAACCGATAAAGACTTCGACGCCCGTCGCGAGTGGATCCGCCGAAGACTGGAGATCCTGGCTGCGGTTTTCGGGGTCGATGTGCTGACCTACGCCATTCTCTCCAACCATATGCACTTGATCTTGAGAAACCGCCCGGACGTGGTCAAAACCTGGTCGGATCGCGATGTCGCCGAACGCTGGCTGAAAGTCTTTCCCGGACGCCGGCTCGATGAACACCTCGGCCAACCCACCCAGAACGATATTCAGACGCTGGTGCGCAACAAGAAACGGCTGGCGACAGTCCGATTGCGGCTATCGGACATCTCCTGGTTCATGCGGAGCGTCAGCGAGCCGATCGCACGCTTGGCAAACAAACAAGACGAATGCACCGGCCGCTTCTGGGAAGGACGCTTCAAAGCTCAGCGAATCACCGACGAATCGGGCTTGTTGGCCTGTGCGATGTACGTCGACCTCAACCCGATCCGGGCAGCGATGGCCGCCACTGCTGAACAGAGTCGTCACACCTCGGCCTTCGATCGGATTGGGGCCCTCAAAGGCGACCAAGTCGACTCGGCAGCCAGCCAGCTTGTTCCGATGTCCACGGACGAAGCAGCCGAGTTGATCAAGAACACACCGGTCGAGCGTCGTTCCACCGTCGCAGCCGCAGTCAAGCGAACCGGGCGGCGTCGCATTCCACGTGACGGTTGGCTTTCGCCGCTGAAGCTGAAAGAGCGTTCCAGCCCAGGTCCGCAAGCCAGTCGCAGTGGGGTTCGCGCCAGCGACAAGGGCTTCCTGTCGATGAGCCTGCGGGACTATCTGCGGTTGCTCGATTGGACGGGTCGCCAAGGCCGCAAGGACAAACGGGGCCAGATTCCCGGCGGACTACAGTCGATCCTGAGTCGATTGGGGATCGAGGGCAGTATGTGGTGCGACTTGGTGTGGAACTTCAAGCGATACTTCGGCCGCAGCGCCGGCAGCCCGGCCAGCCTGCAAGCCGACGCCGCCCGCCGAGGCCGCCACTGGACCCGCGGCCAACGCGCCGCAGCCGTCTGCTTCGCCTAACGGCTACAATCTCGACAGCATCCAGCACCTATTCCTTCTTCAATCGCGCTCGAATAGATCGAGTCTTTACCCGCGTTCACGCGTCGCGGTCCACAGATCAACGCCTAACGAACTTCTTCGTTCCGAGTTATCACCAGGCGATTCCGCGACGAATACGCCACACACTTCTGGATCGGCGCTCTGGCTTCGCTCCAAGCAAAATCAATCAGGACCGCCACAATATGGATGGCACTTTGTATGCACTTTGTCAAAAATCAAGTTGATCTTGCGGTGACTGCCGATCAAACCAATGTATCGAGCACCTCGATCAATCAGATGGTACAGGGCCTTTTCATCCTGCTTGTGACCGCGCGTGACAATCAAACAGTAACAATTCGAGTCAATCTCGAGCTTTGGGAGCACATAATCGGTCGGTCCAACGATGATTTCCTGCGCCGCGGGGAACCGATCTCTACTGGCAAACTCGGCTCGATCATCAATCGCACAGACATCAAACTCCAAATCGGAGGCCATTTGACCAACCGCCATTCCAATATGGCCGCCGCCGACAATGATCAGACGGCAACGTGGGAAAATCGGGACATACGCCACGGAGTCAACCGCATATGCTCTGGGCCGATCGTCCAGCGGCCGGACGTTTTCGGCGATCGCGCCAACGTCCAGTTGGTCGGCTCGCAGACTGGCGATGACCTGATGCGACTGGTCAAACAGCAAATACGCCGGCGGCGACTCCGAATTCGCCACGTTGCACCAGAAGTGGAAAGTCTTCGAAAAGAGGCGCGATGTCAGGCTTCCCCTGCGTGGCGGCGAGGGTTTGTTGGTTCGCGCACTGCACACGCCACGAATCACAACCGACTCGCCGGACGCCGCGCTGGGAAGGCGGCTGGAAGCCATGGCCAGCGAAGCGTTTGGCGAGTTCCTGCGCGATCAGAATGCAATCTGTCTGTTGGCGACGCCGGACCATGAACTGCTGCAAGTCTTTGGCGACTCGCGGAACTTTCTCCATGTCCCCGAAGGCAAGGCGCCGATGGACGTGACCAAGCTGGTTCCCAAGCCGCTGTCGTTGCCGCTGAGCATGGCCTTGCACCGGGTGCGGATGGAAAAGAAAGCAGTTTCCTACAGCGATATGACCATCGATCGCGACGACGAAGCACGCTGCATAGATATGCACGTCAGCTACCACGCCGGCGGCAATGCTTGGCCGGAATTCCTGATGGTCCTGTTCAAAGAATTTGGGCCGGCGGCACGGGTGTCGACCGATCAATACGATGTGGATTCGCAAGCGGCCCAACGCATCGCCGACCTGGAGAATGACCTTCAGCAGACCAAGGAGAACCTGCAGGCCACGATTGAAGAGCTAGAAACCACGAACGAAGAACAGCAGGCCACCAACCAGGAAATGCTGGCCTCCAACGAAGAGCTGCAGAGCACCAACGAGGAATTGCAGTCCGTCAACGAGGAGCTGTACAGCGTCAACACCGAGTACCAATCGAAGATTCAGGAGCTGACTGACCTGAATAACGACATGGACAACCTGCTCTTTAGCACCGACATCGGAACCGTGTTCCTGGACAAGGAGCTGCAAATCCGCAAATTCACTCCGGCGGTGACGCAGGTCATCAAACTGCAGGACCACGACATCGGACGTCCCATCGATCAGATCGCCTATGGCATCGACATGGATCATGACGATTTGGTTGCACAGGCCAAGCGCGTGTTGGAATCGAGCGAACCCAGCGAATTCAACGTGCAAAGTCGGAGCGGCGTGTCGTTGCTGATGCGCGTCAACCCCTATCGCGACGAGGCGGACCGTACGGACGGCGTCGTGCTGACCTTTGTTGACATATCGGAGCTCAAGCGGGCGGAGAATGCATTGCGCCGCAGCGACGAGCGCGTCCGTGAAATCATCGAAGTGGCACTGGACGGCGTGATCACGATGAGCAAAGAAGGGCTTGTCACGGGATGGAACCCGCAGGCCGAACAAGTCTTTGGCTGGACGCGCGAAGAAGCTGCCGGAAGGATCCTTGCCGAATTGATCATCCCTAAATCACAGCGGAAAGCGCATCGCAAGGGGCTGCAAAACTACCTGAAAACGGGCCAAGGTCCGATGCTCAACCGCCGCATGGAGTTAGAAGCACTACGCCAAAACGGCGAGAAGTTCCCCGTCGAGATGTCGGTTGTTCCACTGAAGGCCGATGAGCACGTAGAGTTCTGCGCTTACATCCGAGATATCACCGAGCGCAAACGGGACGACAGTGCCGGGTCCGCCTTGCGGCCATCGTGCAGTCGTCGCACGACGCGATCATCGGCAAGACGATCGACGGAAAAATCACAAGCTGGAACTCTGGCGCTGAACTGATGTACGGCTATACCGCCCAAGAAGCGATTGGGCAGTCGATCGGCACGTTGCTGGCGGCCGATCGGCCCGAAGAACTGGAGAACCTGCTGAAGCACTTGAAGAAAGGCAACACGATCGAACCATTCGAAACGGTGCGGCAGACGAAAGATGGTCGCAAGATCGACGTCTCGTTAACCATTTCCCCACTTTACAATGCAAAGGGGCGAGCGGTGGGCGCCTCGACGATCGCCCGCGACATCACGCAGCGCAGGCGGGATGAAAACAAGCTGCGGCTGCTTCAATCGGCCACCGCGGCGATCGGCACCTCGCGTGACTTTGAATCGGCAATGGGCGATGCGCTGGTTTTGATCTGCGAAACGATCGGCTGGGATTATGGCGAAGCATGGGTGCCCAACGACGATCAAAACGCGCATGGAGCGATGTCTTAACGCGTATATGTCCAGTGAACGACTGGAGCCGTTTGATCGGGCCAGCAGCGAGCTTGAATTGCAATCCGGACAAGGCCTTCCCGGCCACGTCTGGTCGTCGAGGGAGCCCGCTTGGTTTTTAGACTCGTCGTCGAAGTTCCCGCAGGAATTTCTTCGCGCCGATGTGGCGACCCAGGTCGGCCTCAAAGGAGGCTTCGCCGTACCGATTGTCGCCGACAACGAAGTCCTGGCGGTGCTCGCCTTCTTCATGATGTCCGAGTCGCGGCAAGAGGAACTGAACATCGCGATCGAAGACTTATTAAACTTCAGTCAGTTGGGCCGCGTGGCGTACGAATTGGAGCCGCTCAGCCTAAATGAGTTGGTGGGTGAGGCGGGGGCTAAGCTCGCCGTGCAATTGGAGGCCAAAGGCGTGGCGGTCGAAGTTTCTGCAGCTCAGCCCGCCCGTGCTGGCTGACAGGAATCGTTTGCTCCAGGTGCTTGACAACCTGATCGTGAACGCCTTGAAATATGCCTGTGATAAGCCGTCCGCGCGAATCGAGATCGGTAGTGAAACCAACGGTAATGAGATTCACGTGTTTGTGAAAGATAGCGGTCCAGGTATCGCGGAAGCCGACCAAGAAAAAGTCTTCGGTTTGTTCCAACGATTGGATCCGGTTAGGACTAAAGAGGGGTCGGGCGTTGGCTTGGCCATCGTCCGGCGCATCATGGAATTACATGGCGGCCGGGCCTGGGTCGAGTCGGAAGTTGGCAATGGGGCAACTTTTTGGTTGGCGTTCCCCACCGCAGTTGGCGATCATGCATCTGCCGCCAGGCGTTAGCTCCCGTTGCTGCGATCGTCGCGTCAACCAGACACCTGCGCGTAGCGGTTGATCTGTGAGCAGTCGTGTCGGGTCTGTGTCGAAAACGAAACGGGATGCCACTATGCTTCATGTACTACTTGTCGAAGACGACGATTCCCATTTCATCATGGTGAAAAGGGGATTCCGGGCTGCCAACAACCAGGGCACGATGGATCGCGTCGCCGACGGCGTGGATGCTGTTGCGTACGTGAAACGGCAAGGCGAATACCGCGACCGGCCCCGGCCAAACGTGATCCTGCTGGACCTGAAGCTTCCGCGAATGGACGGGCATGGCGTACTGAGAACGCTAAAGGCGGATGACCAGTTGAAGTCCATTCCGGTCGTCGTACTGACCACATCCGATGCGGACAAGGACGTTTCCGAGTCGTATCGTCTGCACGCCAACAGCTATCTGGTCAAACCGGTGAATTTCGCCAAGTTTTGCGAAGTGATCGCAGCCGTAACGTCATACTGGGGCATATGGAACCAGCCACCGCCGCATCCAGAGGCTCAAAGTTCACCGTCAATTCACTGAAGTCGCCGATTTGCACCTGCGGGCTGCCAAACGAATCTCGCACGTTTGACTTCGCTTCCGGCGAATCTCTTCTCATTCAATAATCGACTAGAATTTGTAGAGATGTCCCGCTTCGACCTTGATCCCCTCTTCCAACAAATACATGCCACTGTCTTTGGGGTAGACGTATAAGTCGTAGGACCCCACGGGAACGGTTATCGTGTTGTCGAAACTGTCGACCTGCGCGACCGGCGTGTAGACTCCAATGGGTTTATTGCCTTCGGGCATGACGAAAATATGATAAACCTCGCCTTTTCCCTCGACTTTGATCATGCCCAACAGAGTCTCGGGATGGACCTCGACGACTTTTCGTTCGGAGAGGGTGACGTCCCGCATTAGATACAAATGGCGGCCGCTTTCCGGCACCCAAACGACGTCGTATTTCTTGCTAGAGGAAGGAACGTTAAGGTATTCGCCGAACTTGGTGATGCTGGCGGTTTTGGTGAAGATCGGGCTGTCGGCTGCGCCAGCCTCCACGAGAAAGACTTCCTGCATCGGCGGCAGTTCAATGCTTGGCTGCATGATGCGCAATGCGCGCCGCGACGTATCGACGACGACGGGTGGCTGTGCGACCGCTTTTATTTCCTTACCGATTACGCCCAGCGCTTCCGCCAATTCTGCGGCGGAGGCGGCGTTGTAGTATTTGCCGTGTCCCGCTTCGGCAATTGCCGTCAATGAACGGCTTTCGTCGGCGTTAATATCAAACCCCACGACATTGATTCCGAAACTGAGCTTGGGGTTTTTGGCCAGCTTTGCGGCTTCCCCGGCGGGATCCCCCTTGCACGTCTCCAGCCCGTCGGTAATCAACACCAGCCCGCAATAAGCGTCGTGCTTGGCGAGCTCTTCCCCCGCGACGCGCAGCGACAGGGCGATGGGCGTGGCCCCCACGGGAGCCAGCTTTCCTATTTCGTTTGCCAACGAAGATTTCCCCGCTGCGTCGAGCGGCGAGAGTGAACGGGCGACCTTGACCGCTTGACAATTTCGCGGGTCATCCGCGCCGCCAAACGCTTCGTGACCGTACACGATGAACGCCACGTTGATCCCGTCGGGAATGTTTTGCACCAACTGCGTCACCACTTGCTTGGCGACCTCCATTTTTGATTTGCCGTCGCTGGTGTTGGCCCGCATGCTGCCTGAGCAGTCGAGTATGATCGCCAGATCCGTGATCATCTCACGCGTCTGGGCCGAAATCTGGCGTGGCGTTTGAAGGGCCGCGATCAACGCATCGGTGGCGCCGGCGGCTTTCAGTTGAGCGACCTGCTGAGCGTCCAACGTATAGACTGCCGGAGACTGCTTCACGCGGTTCAGGATTGCTTGTTCACCGATTCCCAACTTCACAAGTTTTAGCAGGTCGTCAAACGCGATGGGAGGATTTGTTGAGTTGCCCGGAGGGGTAGAATCGCTTTGAGCCCGTGCGGCATCCAGAACGGCTGGCGTTGCCCCCGCTTGTTTGAGCGCCTCAAGAGTCTGTGGATCGACCGCGAACTTGATGCCGTCGGCCTTGATTTTCGCGACAATCGCATCCTCGCCGATCCCCAGTTGAATCAGCTTTTCCAAGTCGGCTTGACTCAATCGCTTGTCCTGGGCCTGCGCGACTGTGATCGCTCCCAGCAACCAGATCAGGTGGGCCGATAACAACAAGCTGATCGAGTAACGCCATCGCTTTGAACCGAAGAAACTGTTCATAAACACCTCTTTCCGAAGCCAACAGGAACGAATGAATGGTAAGCGTTCATGGGTTTTCATGTTTCGAATTGCGTATCGATACGATGGCCTGATTCATGGGCAGGGTGCGATTGGTTCGACGTGCCACGATTCCGATGACACGGGTCGCTTAAGACCAAATCGCGCCAGATACTTGTTGAAACTGGCGGCGCCCGGCGGCAAAAACTTCATGGGCAATATGGATTTCAAAATCGGTTTGGGGCCCAAATCGATCGCCGCGCCTTCGATATGTCGAGATCGATTGCCGCCACAGGCGCAGGGTTCGCGGCAGCCCTGGTAACCGGGAGCCACCTGTGCACTATGCGGTTCGGACGATCGGTTATCCGCGGTGGCGACACCCATTTCGGACAGGATGTCAAAGGCCCGACAACGCGTTTTGGCTTCGTCTGGAGAAAATCCGTCGGCCCAAGTTTTACCCCCAGGAGATTTTTTGCATGGCTGGCTGGACGCGTTTCGCAAAAAGTCGTCCCAGCGGACGCCGTCCCATGTCGTCGTTGGGTCTTGAAGATAGGCGAAGTCCAACAGGTTGTGGCCGCCGATTGCTTTGAAGTGCTTCGGCTTCAAGCCATCTGGAAATCGATAGCTGTTGTACTTGATCATATGCGCGATATGAGCTCGTTGAGCCCACTCTGCGGTTCGTCCACCCATGCTGTCCGGAATTATTATTTTCATGCTGAAGCGGCTCAGGGTGTCCTTCACAAACGCGTCGACTCGTTGCAACAAAGTCTTTCCCCGAGGATCAAAACTGACGGCGTATTGATACAACCGCTTGAAGGTATGGCCGTTCGGATCGATGCGGCCATCCGGCTTAGCGACAAAACCACTTTGAAACGCAATAATGGCCGCGATTGTCTGGTCTTGCATAGGGTCGCCAATCTGGCCGGTGATGGGCATATTGTGCAGGCCGTTCAAGTTCAACAGTTCCTGTACGAAACAAACGTCGGCGGCCCGATTCTCACCGCCAAGGCCGACCGAAGCGATCAAGGTCTTCACGTCTGCAGCAATGGACATCGTCAGCTCCTCGTTACAATAGATTTGTACCGTGCGACATCGAACGCTCCTTTTTTCGAGTCGCGGCAATAGGTCAGTTGGCGGGGATCGGAGTCAGGAGACTGTGGTACGACACAGAAGTGCCAACACCCCAAGCAACGTTGACGGTAAAAGACTCGTGACCGTTTTACGCGACGTTGAGCCCACTGATTCATGCCCCGTTGAATCGCGTGGTACGCCGGCAAAACAGAAGAGGCGCCAGTTTTTATTGAGAAAAGTCTACGTGTCCCAGCAGTTGACTGGCTTCCACTGCGATCAGGTCGTCGTCTTGCACCCAGGTCGGCCGATTGCGGAAACAGGTCCGTGCTTGAGAGTATTCCCGCTCGGACGAATCATGCTGTCCGAGTTGAAAATAGGTCATGGCCAATAGAAATCCGGGAATGGAATCGCCCAGATCAGCGAGCAATTGCTGGGCCTTTTTCAACGACTGGAGTGCGGCCTGAAAATCTCCTGCGCGATATTGTGCGGCGCCGAGAGTGCTCCAGAACGATCCTTCATCCGGCGTCCCATCAACCGCTTGTTTGGCGAGTTCAATCGCCCGTGCCGGATTGCGCCTTTCGGCAAGCGGACAGTTCGCCAAGTGCCAGGCCATGGCATTGGCGGCGGCGGGCGTTGCGATTTGCCAACTCGATAGTGATTCGTAGATTTTCGCAGCCCCCATCGCATCATGCTGCATCGCCAACAAGTCGCCCAATCGGCGCCCGGAATCAACGGCGTAGTGCGTAAATGTAACATCATTAGGTGCACTGCGAGCCAGTTCTTCGAATAGCAATACCGAGGTGCGCAGCTCATTTTCGGCTTGGTCCAGCCGATGTTGCATTTGAAGCACGCCCGACAATTGGGCTTCATTGATTGCGAGTTCGATTCGCAAGTCGCGAGATTTTGGAAACTCTACCGAAAGCGCGGTTCGCAATTCGACCGCTCGCCGCAATTCCATCTCGGCCCCGTCCCGATCGCCTGTGGCAATTTTGGCCATCCCTAAATGGGTCAAGCTGCGAGCCAATTCTCCGCGCAGGTCGCCGGGGAAGCCCGCTTCGGTCACTTGTTGGAGCAGCTGGGCGCTTTCGGTGTGCAACGCCAGAGCGGCTTCGGGCGTTCGACTTTGGCGGTACAGGATACCTAATGAGTTGCATACCCGCGCCAAACGAATTTGATTCTCAGGTTGCGGATTGCTTTCAGCGAGACGACGTCCCAAAGCAACAGCTCTGGATAGGTACGGCTCGGCGTCGATTCGTCGTCCCATCGTAAACGCGAGAAAATGACCGAATTCGTCTAGTTCGTCGATCAAGAAGCCCAAGTCCGCTGCCGACGGATCCTGGTCCGTGGCCAGCGTTTCATAGGCTTCCAGTCCCTGTCGATACAATGCTTCAGCTTCGTCGAGTTTTAGTTGTGTCGCTTTCAGAATTGAAGCCAGTTTCACTTGTGCCGCCGCGAGACACTTTCCGTAGCTTGGGTCGTCCGGATTGCGTTGCTTGAGATTGGCGTAAATTGCGATCCCGTGGCGAATCGACTGTTCCGCCTGGTCCCATTGTGCGAGGCGTTGGTGTACGTCGCCAATCTGCAGTAGCGTCTTGGCCATATCAGATTGCAATCGGGGATCGGATGCGTTCGCCTGCAAGAACTCCTGAAAGAATTCCAATGCGTCCTGCAAGACGTCGCGACGCAGCCGTTCGATGTCGATTTCCGGTTGAACGGTGGCATCTGGCAGATGACTGAGCACGTGATCGATCATCAGCCTCGCCTGATTCAAGTTCGATTCCGCTCGCCTTCTTTGCCGCTCCGTCTCTTGTTGTTGAGCGCGGGCGATATTCGTTGCCTCATTCGCCCGTCGCGCCGCGGATTGCTGAAGGCTCAATCGTTGATTGGCCAGCACTTCCGAGCGGCGCACGCGAGCCGCCGCCGAAAGGCTAATTGCGGTCGCGAGCAACATGCAAAACAAAATCGCAGCGACCGATACAACCTCCAGACGATGTCGCCGCCACAATTTGCGGAGCCGATAGCGGCGAGACGGAGGAGCGGCTTGGACCGGTTCGCCTTTCCAATAGCGTTCAAGATCGTCGGCTAGCGCGCTGGCGGAATCGTAACGTCTCGTTCGATCCCCTTCCAACGCTTTGAGTACGATCCAATCCAACTCGCCGCGCAACAGCCCGAACAATCGCTTGGCATCGACACCACGCAGACTTGCGGCGGCAAGGGATCCGTGGTCGTGCTCAGTGATGAGCTGACTCGGCGGCAAGGGGACTTCGTCCCGAACGCTGCGAAATAACTCCTCCCACGGCATCGCGGCCCAGCCTTTTCGTTCAAAGGGAGGCTTCCCCGTCAGCAACTGGTAGAGCAGGACGCCCAACGAATAGACATCGCTACGTGTATCGACATCCATGCCACTCATCGGCCATTGCTCAGGACTCATGTAATTCGGACTGCCGTGCAATAACGCCAGACCCACCGACTCGGTACCCTCGCCGACGGCGGGCTTGAGCAACCGGGCGATGCCAAAGTCGATGACCTTGATGACCGGACGGTGATCGCAGGGCATGACCAGAACGTTGGACGGCTTGAGGTCGCAATGAATCAATCCCTTTTGATGCGCATGATGGACGGCGCGGCAGACATCGATAAACAATTCGATGCGTTGACGAATCGACAATCTTTGTGCATCACAGTACTCGGTGATGGGTGCCCCGGAAACTAATTCCATGACAAAATAGGGACGTCCCGACGGAGTCTGTCCGCCATCCAAAACGTGGGCGATATTGGGATGGTCCATCAACGCCAAAGCCTGCCGCTCCGCTTGAAAACGTGATATCACCTGTCGCGTATCCATTCCCGGTTTGATTACCTTCAAGGCGACCCGCCGGACAATCGGCTCAAATTGCTCGGCGAGATAGACCACGCCAAAACCGCCTTCCCCCAAAGCGCTGAGGATTCGGAATCGGTCGATCACGGAGCCGGGATGTTCCAGGTGATCCGAACCGGATGCCCCATCGTCCGTGCCGCCCATAAAATTCCCGCTGTCGTGGTGTGCCTCCAGCAACGCCTCGATATGCTGTCGCAACGCCGGCTGCGCGACACAGTTGGCATCCAAGAAACCGGTCAACTCGGCCGGTGTGTCGAACTCCAAAGCCCGAAAAAACAGGTCTCGCAATTCGTTGTAAGCAGTCGACTTCATCGTCAGCACCCTGTCGGTCCCAATTCCAAATGCCCTTCTCGGGGTCATTTTGCGCCACCAAAGTTTACCGACGTATCCGGAAGATCAAGATTCGCCCTCGGGTCGTTCTCGTCGCAGGTGGTCAGCGAGCCAAGCTCGCGCAAAAGCCCAATAACGGTCCGCAGTTCGTCTCGGCAATCGAAGGCAATCTGCGACTTCCGACAACTTCAGTCCGCCAAAAAAGCGTAGCTTGACCAGGTCGGCACACAACGGATCGTGCTGAGCCAATTGCTCGATGGCGTCGTTCAAGGCCAGCAACTCTTCCGCAGGCGTATCCAGAGCCAATTGGACGTTGTCGAGATGAAGGCGTTTTGCTTCGCCGCCACGCTTGAGGCGCTTCTTATCGCGAGCGCGGTTAATCAGAATTCGACGCATCGCTTCGGAAGCCGCGGCAAAAAAATGCGCACGATTCTCCCAACTCGCCTCGCCCGAAGACCCGACCAAACGCATATACGCCTCATGGACCAACTCGGTCGCCT
This sequence comes from uncultured Planctomycetaceae bacterium, assembly GCA_963803365.1. Taxonomy (GTDB): domain Bacteria; phylum Planctomycetota; class Planctomycetia; order Pirellulales; family Pirellulaceae; genus JANMEB01. Next base: position 350,657 of record CAWDMH010000004.1, on the reverse strand, counting down.
GGAGACTCTGCCCGGATGATTCGTGCGAGAGCTTGCTGGCCGCCAATCGCCGCAGGTCATCGTACAACAACATGAACAGCTTCTCTGTGCCCTGAGCATCGCCCGACTCGATCGCACGAAGTATCTGAGTGACTTCGGACATGTCATCGTCCACGTGATGGAACTCGACCGAATCGTTGCTTCGTCGCCGGCGAGGCCCTCCCAGGCCAACGTCCTCTAGTCGGAGGTGAATGTCCCTCGGCAGCAATGACTCTGTGTTTTTGCATTCAAATCTGCATCATCAATGGCCAGCCCCGCCCCAACGTGATCGATCGTGGACCAAATTGGATGGGCAGCAAGTTCCATCATCATATCGACAGACGTGTCCTTTCAGTATCCTTTCAACCATTCTGGATGACGTTGACCGACTGTTCGTGACGCCGATCCGTCCACGGTCCCCCGAAGACGGCGCCGCAGCTAGATCCTTTGGTGTGGGGCGGGAGGCCCCTGCCTGACAACGGCTTGTCAAAGGTGGCGGCCCCTCCTGGAATGACCCTTTTACCGCAGGTCGCGTCAGCTTGTCGCCGCCGAGTCTTTTTGAGACTATTGAGGGGCGAGATGGGAGCGAGCGACCGACCCGAGTGGATTTGGCTGGACGCGTGCAAAGTTTTTGGGACCTGTTCATTTGCCGGAAAGATTGTGAATGCCAAGCGGCGAGTTACAACGAAAAAAGTCGGCCGCGTCGATCGACGCGGAGCTGCTTTCAGAGGCGATCGCGCACTTGGGCGAAGGTATCTTGATTACCAACGACCATCTGGATTGGCCCGGTCCCCACATTTTGTTCGTCAACGAGGCGCTGACGAGAATCACTGGCTACTCGGCGAATGAGCTGATCGGCCAGTCGCCTCGAATCTTGCAGGGGGAATTGACCGATCGCGGGGTCCTGGATCACGTCCGCCGCGAGCTTTCAGCCGGCCGTTCCTGTCGCGCCGAGATTGTCAATTACCGCAAGGACGGAACGCCGTACGACGTCGAGATGTTTATCACACCAATTTTCAACGCTGACGGACGACGCACCAATTTTGTTTCGATCCATCGAGACGTCACCCGGCGCAATCGTACTCAGAAAGCACATATTGAGAGCGAAGAACGGATGCGGGCCATTCTCAGCACCGCCGTCGACACGATCATCACGATCGATCGACAAGGCATCATCGACAGCGCCAATCCGACTTCCGAGCGAATGTTCGGTTACACTCAAGACGAACTGATTGGCCAAAACGTCAAAATCTTGATGCCCTCGCCGTACCGGGAAGAACACGATGGTTATCTGGAACGGTATCTGGAGACCGGGGAGGCGAAGATTATCGGAATCGGCCGAGAGGTTGTCGCCCGTCGCAAGGATGGATCGACGTTTCCCGTCGATCTGGCGGTCAGCGAAATTGCACACCTCGGCCTTTTTACAGGTATCATCCGCGATATTACCGATCGAGTCGAAACGCGAAACAAGTTACTGCAAAGCGAACGGCTCGCCGGACTTGGTGAAGCGATGGCGGGCATGGCTCATGAAAGCCGGAACGCGTTACAGCGAAGTCAAGTTTGTCTCGATCTGTTGATGCAACAGCATGGAGATAATGAGGAATCGCTTGAGTTCCTTTTGCCCATGCAGAAGGCGCTGGACGACCTCAACTGTTTGCTGGAGCGAGTGCGCCTGTACGCCGCTCCCATCCAACTGAACCTGCAATACCACGACGTCGGCGAGGTGCTGCGGAGCGCCTGGGATGATGTTCGGTCGGCGTTCAGCGGTCGCGAGATGAGCCTTGTTGAGCGCCCAGGTGTGACGACTTGCACTGCCGGATCGACGTGTTTGCCCTGGGGCAGGTCTTCCGAAATATTCTGGATAACGCGATCCAGGCCTGCAGCGATCCTGTGGAAATTGAAGTTCGATTTAGCGACATTTCCGGTGAAAAAGGGCCTATGCTCGCCATCGCCATTCGCGACAACGGTCCAGGCCTCAGTCCGGAACAGCAGCAGCACGTATTCGAATCGTTTTACACGACCAAACCCAAAGGTACGGGGCTGGGCATGGCCATTGCGCGTCGAATGATCAAAGCGCATGGCGGTCAAATCGCCGTCAGCGCGAAATGCCCGCAGGGAGCAGAATTCGTCGTGACACTGCCAAAGAAAACTCCATGATTGGGCCGATCACGTCATTCGGGACGCTCCTCCTCCTTTTGTTGTTCGATCGATTTCGTGAGCGCCATGAATGCGGATTCGAGATTAACTTCTTCTTCGCGAAACCGGATTAACTTGAAGCCGGCATGGACCAGTTCCGTGGCGAGATCGGAATAGTCGTTAATGCCTGGTTTCAGTGTGACGCTGATGAAGCCGTCGTTGGATGAAACGAGATCGACGATCGGCTGTCGGGCAAGCAGATCGGCAGCCGACTGTTGATCGCCGTGCACCGCGATTTGCAAAATTGTTCGGTCGCGGACTTGCCGCATGACTTCTTTGATGTCGGCACAGACCCCCAGGACGCCCTTGTCAATAATGCCGACTTTGTTGCAGATGTCCGCCAGTTCGGGCAAGATGTGGCTGGAGACAATAATGGTCTTTCCCAGTTGGCCAAGCCGCCGCAGCAGGTTTCGCATTTGAATTCGGGCACGCGGGTCGAGTCCGCTGAGCGGTTCGTCCAACAGCAGTACTTGCGGGTCGTGCAACAAAACGCGGGCCAGACCCGAGCCGTTGCGTTTGACCGCGCGACAGGGTGTTCGCAAAAGCATCACGCTTGAAATCCAGGTCGACGATTTCCAGCAGCTCCTCGCAACGCTTCCTCCGCTGCGGTCCGCGAATCCGATACGCAGCCCCGAAGAATTCCAGGTATTCGATCACCTTCATGTCGTCGTAGACGCCAAAAAAATCGGGCATGAAGCCCACTAGTCGGCGGATTTCCTTGGGGCTGTTGTAAATCGAGTAGCCGCAGACGTACGCTTCGCCCCAACTCGGCTCCAACAGCGTAGCGATGATCCGCATCGTGGTCGTTTTGCCCGCTCCGTTGGGTCCAATGAAGCCAAACAGGTCGCCGTCGACCAAGTCGAGATCGATGTTCTTGATGGCGAACAAATCACCATATTTCTTCGTTAAGTTGTCCGTCTTGATCACGCGTTTCGCTCGGGCGTCATGGGGTGGTGTCGTGTTGTACGTCGAAGAGGCTTGCTTCTACGATTCGTAAGCGTTCACGGGTTGCCAATGCGTTGCTCACGCGTTTAGGGGGTCAGGCACATCCGCCTGGGGCGGATTGAGCCAGACCCCGGCTCGTGAGCTGTTATCTGTGATTCTAACGAGCTTTTTCGGTTGGCTGCACCGGCAGGACAAACCGTACATAAACGAGGGACTGGTCAAACTGGCTGCTGCCGGTTTCTGCGTCACATTCGATTGGCGCAAGCAATCCATCCTCGACGCGTCCGACGAGCATGGCCCGCCCCAACGGCAACAAGTAACTGAGGTCGAGTTCATTTTGATAGTCGTTGGTCAAGCCGGTGAAGTTTGAACCTCCCGCAGCCTGGAAAAACATCTGCATCTCGATGATTCGCGAAAGGTTCCGGTCCGCCAGAATCCAGCGTGCGGTTTCGACCTCACCCTGTTTGGCTTGCAGGAAAACCTTGATCGAACGCTCCACGCCGGAATCGACGTCGATCGAAGCGCCGGCCTGCAGATCGTCAAACAAATAGGCGCGGTTGTCGTGTAGGAGATAACAGTTGTGCAGGCCGACCGGCAGCGGATTGTGCACGGTGCCACTGAGGCGTCCCGCCCGCGCAAAGTACCGCAGCTTCCCAAAGTCATTCCATTCATGTTTGCCCGTCCACTTCGCGACCAACGGCTTGGTGGCGGCGATGGCGATCGGCATTTTCGAGATCTGATCGACCTCGGCGGACTGCGAATGGTCGATCAGATACGGCTTGGTGAACAATCGAGTCGGCGACGTTGCTTGCATGCCGCCGATGCCTTCGCCCGGCAAACCGAACGAGGACGTGAGCGTTTCCTGTAAGTCCAGCCCCAAGCGGCTCGTTTTCGGCATTTGCAATTTGTACTCTGCCGTCCGTGGGCTGTAGATGTCGATCCAAGATTCGCCGCGGACCCGGTGTCCCACAGCGTCTACGTCGACGACGTCAACCTGGTTGATCTGAAGTTCCTTGGGCTTCGTCCGCTGAACAAGCCACCAGCCGATTCCACAAAACGCGATCGTCACGACGGTAAACGTCAACCACGTCAATTCCATCTTGCCCACGATGTGCTTCAAAAAGAAATAATCACCCGGTCCAATGCATAAAACGTACAGACCGATCAGGACAGCGACCGTGGTGAACGTCACGAGGACTACGCGACTAAAGCGTTCCAGTCCGGCCCGTGTTTGTCCGCTGATGTCGCTGAACCCATGCCGCGTCGAAAAATCGTCGCCTTGGCCTACCGCACCGCTGGATTGATCGGACAGCGCCGTCGCCCGCCCGATGAGTCGAGATCGGCCGTTCCAATTCGCGAACAATGGCTGAGTCACGTCGAGCGAAATCAATGTCAATTCCCCCAGACCAACCGGCCGACGGATCACAAGTGGCGTGTCGCCTTGAGCGATATCCACAATCGCGTCCGACGGCTCGAACACGGGAGCCTGAAACGACTGCCCCTTCTCGACTAACAACAGTGCCGCGGGCTGCGCATAAAACTCGAGCGAATCGGATTTGGAGACCGTTTCCACGCCGCGAAATGGCGCCGCGCGAAAGACTCCAACGGCGCTCCGGAACCGACGACGTCAGCGGCCGACTCGCCCACACTGATCACGAATCGGCCCCCGTTTTCAATCCAGGACCGCAACGCGTCAATTTGAGCTTTCGTCAAATGCCGGATCCATTGCCCGTCCCCGGCCACCGCGAATATCAAGTCGATGCTGTCGTAGCCACAGCGATCCGGCGGCAGCGAATCGGCTTGCGCAAGTGAACGACCTTCCAATTCGACGTGTTGACCGAATTCATTGGCAGCGACTTGGCCAGGTCCACATCGGCTCCGATCGACAGTGCGAGTTGAACCGTGGCAGGAATCAGTTGGATCTCGGATGCCTGCAAGCGTGGCCATTCCCGCTGATCGAGGACTTGGCCTTGGGCGTCCAACAACCGCACAGTCAAGTCTCCGCTAAGACGCCCGACACAAACGTAGCCCGTTAGCCAGCCGTGTTCATCGGCACGGGCACGCCAGCGGTTGATCACCGGCACCGAATCGCTGTCGGTCGATACCAGTTCCAACCGATCGACCGTTGCGGCCTGCGACGAATTCACGCGGACTCGAACCGGAATCCAATGTCCAATCTTCAGTTGGCTATTGAAACCGATACGGACGTCCTGAATCAGCCCCGATCCGCCTGTGCTCAATTTCGCGGCAGATGTTTCTTGCTGTGCCGAGGCGATTGGCCGGCAGCAGACTTCGGCGACCAGCCAGATAGCTATCACCCATAGTATGAAATTTGGTTGCCGACAAAACACGATCGTTGCCGCCAGGTTGGGAAAAGTAAGAACGCGTTATGGCAAGAACTTGCCAAACACGGAACCTCGTCACACTACCTCGTCACACTCTGATCCGCCGCCAAATAACGTGACGATTCCGCTTCGTGCGTACAGAAATCATAGCGATTCGCAGCCGTTCGCACAGCCTCTGCCGTCGTCGGCCGAGAAAACCGGCTTAACAAAACGATGGTGCAATCGTCTGCCCGTCATTCCGGGTTCTCGATCAGGAACCTCAGGCGTTCACCTAATTCGTCAGGAAAGCGTGCGATCCAAGTCGCGTCGATTAAGCCGACGTCGAGCATATCACGCAAGTGCACGCGATCTTTGTCTCGAAATGCAACCAGCTTGGTCGTTACCAGAGGCTGGAGCGAAAGTACGCTGAAGCCGTCACCGGCTTCCGATTGAGTAACTTCTGGCAAAGGGACCAGGTCATTGCTGCGAACTTTTTCGCCGGCAAACAAGATATGCACGGCGTTTCGAGGTGTTCCATCCGGTCCATCCAAAAACATGTCGACGTCAAACGTCTTGCAATGGATAAAGCCTGCCGGTTTCATCGCTTCGATGGCTCGCGGCATATCGTCCCGCCGCAACAAGACATCGACATCGCGTGTAAACCGAACGGCGGCCTTATCGACTCGCCCCACCCATTCCGCCACTGCGTTACCGCCCATGACAGCGTAGTCAATACCGGCTCGTTGCAGCACCGCTGTCGCTCGCAGCAACCGCGCTCGGATTTCTTCAATCGCCATGGCCACGCGGCTCCATCCGAATTCAGACGTTGGATTGGGCAACAAGGGCTCGGCTCCGCTTTGACATCGATTTTCCCGAGGCGCGAACCCAAATCCAAATCCTTTCGAAACAAAGTCCGCGTCGTCTCTTGATTGTACCACGTCTAATAGAACGCGACCGTTTAAGAATTGGGGCATTAATTCGAAGTAGGACGGCCATCCCTAGCAGACCGTTGAAAAGGGTCGGGAAGCACGATTGCTGGCGCAGGATTCCGATTCGTGCCGCGCAGCATCCGCACCGACTTCGTGGTCGGGGTTGGTGGTCGTGACAATCGGCAACTTATCGAATCGGGGTATCCGTGGGTTAGCAGGATCCGCCTCATAGTCCTGCAAGGGCTGGCAGTAGACGCGGTTGTCTTTCACGAAAACGAAGGTCACTTGGTCCAGCTTGCCCGATTTCGAGATCGATCCATCGGCGAGCACCCAATACATTAGTTCGGGCTTGCCGTCCACCAGATACGGATCGAAGACGGCTCGACCTAGATAGTTCCCTTCCGGGTCGAAGGCGACAATTTCATTCTCCTGGCCAACGTACCATCCGAATTTGGTCGGCAAGGGTCGCGATCCGATCCGGTACGCGTACTTGTTCGTTAGAACATTTGTGTCGGCGTTGTAAAACGAGAGACTGGAGGAAGGTCGAAATGTCCATGCGGCAAGTGGGGCGAACGAATGCCAAAGCGGGCCATTTCGGAGGGGCGTATCCTCATATGTATACACTTTCGCATCCTGCGATCCGTCAAACACATCCGGACATTTCCAGATAGTGGTTGATCCTTTTTGACGAGGATCTTCTTGGGTTTGTGCCATCAAATACTTGCCGTTGGCGGATGCTTGGAAATCGAAATATCCGTTGGTTGCAAACGATTTGAGATTAGTCAGTTTGTCATCGACAAGTTTGGCCGAAAAAACGTATTTTTGCTTTGGAATCCTTACGCGCGGCTGAGGACACCGGTGGTGGCTCATCGACTCGATTCGCCAAGAACATTAGCTGATCATCTTGGTGCCAGACAACCGCGACATCGGTGAAGTCAAAAAACAACTGCGATTCAAGTGCAGTTAAGGTCTTAGGATCCACCAACCACCTTTCCCTGTGATGATTGGATGCGTCGTTCACCAAAAGTGTCACGAGAAACTTGTCGTTCCAGACGATAACTCTGTCCAGTTGCGCCGGAGGTAAGTCCACGTTGTCAATTCGGCTAACTTTCGTCGTTTCGGCGTCGAAGACCGCGAGGACGTTGGAACCGAATACTGCTTGATCGTCCTTGGCGACGACGAGCGCAAATCGGCTATCGGGTGACCAAGTCGTTTTTGCAAATAAATTTCTGCGAAGGTAATCTTGCTCGCCATTGAATTCGCCGACTTCATAGCGAGCATCCGCGGCCGATAAAGCAACGATGAAAATAGGCGTCTTGGAACGGCCAGTCTTTTCCCCCATCAGAATGCAAAACTTGCCGTCAGGACTTGTCGACAACACAAATTCCTTGTCCCGAGGTCCACGATCTCTGACATCCGGATCCGGCGACGATCGAACGACCAGAATGGGTGAAGACGTGGAGCCATCGAGTCGAATTCTTGCCGTTCCGAATGACGTCGACCGATAATTCCGGTAGTCCGTCACTTGGATCGGCCAACGGATGACGACCGCTTGGCCGTCGAACGCCAACAAGGACTGGATTTGCAACGTCTCGTCGCTAGAAGCAGGCCCAACACTCTCCGTCTGTGTTGCCTTCCCAATTAACGAAAGATCGCCGTGAACATCTGAACCGGTTGGTGTCCATTTCATTTCACGCTTGCCATACCAGACGTTTAACGTTCCGTCAGCCTGCCATTTCAGCTCTGCCGATACGCTGTCCTCGACGTCAGAAATTTGCACAATGGCTTGTCGGTTATTTTGCAGATTTCGAATCGAAAGTTCCCCGCTACGTGAAAGCCATGCGACTCGGCCGAAATTATTTTCCAAGTCTCCAGCAAGCACGCTACTGGGCGTGAGCGGATGGACTTTTTGATCTTGGTCGATGGTTACAGATTGAACACTCTTTCCTTCGGCAATATCCCAGATGTCAAACGATGGCGTCGGCAAAAGCTCTGTCTCATTTGGGCCGACCGCCAAAGCCGATGAGTCGTCCTTCCATTGCCAACAGTTGGCGCTGCCAAACGCATTGGGAATGGAGAATAGATAGCGATCTGACTTCAGATCCCAAACGTCGACAGACGATCCGCTCCCACGGTTTCCCCGCGTAATCACGTACCGGCCGTTCGGCGAGATTGAATTCTTGTTGATTCTGCAATCGCTTCCGAACGCGACTTGATGAAGCATCACACCGTCGACAAAAGATGTTTGCCCAGTATCCAACCGGAAAAACGCTAACCGTCCGTCGCGAAGGTGGGCCAGGCGATAGCCGTTGTCCCAGGCCAGGTTGCCATATTCCGATGAGGGGATTCGATAAAGCAGTTCTGCATAATTCTCAGCCAATCGCCAGATCGTAATCTGGTAGGCGTTGTTCGTTGGGTCCGGTAACAGCGTGTTTCCCCAACTATTGATCGCCAACAAGTTTGGAAAACGATTGTCGAATAAGACGGCCCCCCCTCCGGGGAGGACATATTTTGTCCTTCCTTGACGGTCACATATCCAGTCGTAGTAGATGTTCCAATGAGCAACCAGCGATCCATCTGAATTCGTCGTATTTTCACTGAAGCGTGTCCAAAAATGTTCAATCGACCAACTAGTAATCCCGTCCAGCGATTGTGGGCACTCGACGGACGCACCAAACGTGAGTGGAGGGTGCGAGTTCTCGTTCGATTGGATGATGGAAATGGCCGGAAGTCGCTTGAAGACTTCGGCGAATTCCTCGCGGGCGACCGGATCGTAGGATTTGTCGGCCCAAGCTTCCGGTGATTCGGTTTCAGCAGGGCTTGGCGGAACGTTTGCGTTGGATGTCTTCGCACTAGGCTGCTCTTGCCCTAGACTGGTCGCCGGCGGACGCAAGGTGACTTGCACGATGACGCGCTGGCCACGGCGGATGGCAATCGTACTGGACGAGAAGACCAGGTTCTTCTCTGCTGCTGTTTCGAGTTGATAGACTCCCGACGGAAGCGGCGTCTCTCCAATTCGAATTTCGTAACTCTTGCCCGAAAGCGAGTCGTAAATCGAGACTTGTTCGTTGGCGATCTTGATTTCCACGTTGGGATCGCTGGCTTCGACAACCAAAGTCCCTTTGTCGGTCCACGCCCAAATCGCGAAACCAGCCAAACAAGCGGCACAGCCGAGCAGTACGCCGACGAGCACCTTGCGCAGCCGGCGGCAAATCCGTGAACGGATCGTTTTGCGCGAGCGTTCGGATTTCGGTCAACTGCATCCAGCCGCAGCAGCAATTCAGACGCCGACGCAATTCGCTTGCTCGGGTCGATTTGCAACAAATCAACGACGATTTGCCGCAGGCCCAGCGGAATCGACTGCTGCGGATCGAGTTGTGCCATGTCGGCTTGCTCGTTCGCGACCGACATCAACGTGGAGATGACATTTTGTCGTTGGAATGGGGAGCGCCCGTCAACATTTCGATCAGCACCGCGCCTAGACTGAACAAATCGCTGCGCGCATCCAGAGGCTTGCCGGTCACTTGTTCCGGAGACATATAGCTCGGCGTTCCGATCAGCGTACCTGCATGCGATAACGGAGCAGAACCATCGGCCGGGCGCGCCAATCCAAAGTCGAGTACTTTGACGTCATCCGTCTCCGTGATCCAAATGTTGTCGGGCTTGATGTCGCGGTGCAACAAGCCGCGTCCGTGAGCGTAACGCAATCCTTCGGCAATCTGTCGCGCGTATCGCAGCGCCGATTTCGAATCGATCGATCCCGATTTAATGCGAGTCCGCAATGACGTCCCACTCAGCAACGGCATTGCAAACCACGGCAAGTCGTTGCAGCGTCCAATTTCGATCACCGAGACGATTCGCTCGCTGTTGAATCGGGCCATTTCGCGCGATTCGCGTTCAAAACGGGTCACCGCGTCCGCGTTCAATTGATACGAAGGATCCAGCAGCTTGATGCAGGCTGGGCGGTCGAGCTGCGAGTCGATCGCCCTAAAGACCAGTCCCATCCCGCCGCTGGCCAGCAGTTCGATCACGCGATAGCGTCCGATTGCGCCCAGGTCACCAGCATGAGCTGCCGGCTCGAGCAATCGCTGCAACTCGGCAACGGGGATTGAGCGGCGTGGTACGAGCTGCTCCATTCGCGCCGCGAGCGACTCGACAGCCGCTGCATCGTGCGCCGTGTCTTCCAACGGAGCTTGTAGCGCCGCCAACAGCGAATCGTCAGCGGTCGTCGACCCGCAATCAACCACCGTCTCCGGGTCCGAAAGAGCCTGCTCGCACAATTCCACTTCTGCGTCGCTGGACTTTCCAGCCAAGTATCGTTGCAATGCTTCTTCGTTCATTCCGGCCATTGTAGTGTTCTTATGCGAAAGGTATTGACGCTGCTTAGAAGTCAGTTGAAAAGTAGCGCAACGGCACCGCGCCGTCCGGTTGCCTTGGCATCCACACGGCGATTTACCGGGCGGCTTGCGCCGCTCCGCTTCAATAAATACTTGTGCACATATTCTTCAACATTCTGATAGCGGGGTAATTTGACCTACGACGGCAACATGTATTGCCAAGGTTTGTCGGGCAGAGACTGCCTGACCTACAGTAAATGAACCCGTTGAAAAACGACTCGTCTCTACAACCCTACCGAATGTCATTCCCGCAAAGCTTGTCCCCAGCGAAGGCGGGGAACGCGAATCCAGCGGAAATCAACTCTCGCAATGTTGGATCCCCGCCTTCGCGGGGATGACGAGGCGTTCTTTTACGGCCTGCTGCCCGCACAACTGACGCTGAGCGTTCGCCTATATGACGTTGCCGGACGGAAGATCCTGTCTCCTGTTGAAGCAATTTCATCGCACCACCCGCACCGGACGCGTTCCGGAGATCAATTGGATTGACAGCTACGACCCGGCACAACGTTGACCGCGCCACCCCACCGGACCTGCTCCGGTGGTCAACCGGTTTGGCGACTACCCGCGCTTCGTCTTGACGTTTATTCTTCCCACAGGCCGTCGAGTTCGATCCGCAATCGCTTTAGCACTCGGCCGCGAGCCAGGTAGACGGCGTTTTCGGAGATTCCCAGTTCGGCCGCAACATCCCGAGCCGGACGGCCGCAGGCGACGTGTTCCCAGCAAGCTCGCCAGGTGGTCTCGTTGAACGCATCGCGCATCAATCGCAGGGCCGCTTGGGCGACGAACGCACGGTACTCTTGCTCGGTCAACAGCGTGGTGGGATCGTCGACCGCGCATTCGATTTGGTGAATCAATCGCGGATTGGAGACGTTTTTTTGTTGCCGGAACCAATCCCGACATTTGTTGAGAGTCAGCGTCCGCAGCCACGCGCGAAAGCTTTTCGGACGGTCCTCGGCCAGCCTCGGCATCTTGGCCAGCAGAACGAGAAAAATCTCTTGCACCAAGTCGTCCGCCCGATTTGACTCGATGCCGAGCTTCCGCACCCAATGAAACAGCAGCGGCGTGTACAGCCGCACGAATTGTCCCCAGGCCGCGGAGTCCTCGTTCGTGCGCAAACGCAACAACAAGCTGGTGTGAGTCGAAATCATTTAGACTCTGTTGCGAATGGGCGCTATAAAAATCGGACGTCAAACATGACCAATACGTTCACAATCGACTTCGAGGCCATCATCGAGCTATCGGCTTGATGCCCGCCGCAATATAATGCCTGGATGGCAATCATCGAAATTGACGATCTCTGGAAGTCCTACCGGATTTACCAGAAAAAAGAAGGGCTTATCGCATCGGTCGTGGGACTTTTCAAGCGGCAATATCGCTCGGTCGATGCGGTCCGCGGGATCAATCTGCGGGTCGATCGAGGCGAGTTTGTGGCGTTTCTCGGTCCCAACGGAGCCGGGAAAACGACGACCTTGAAGCTGCTTTCCGGCGTGATCAACCCGACCAAGGGGACTTGCTCGGTGTTGGGATTCATCCCCTGGCGACGCGAGAATGCGTATCGGCGCCGCTTCGCGCTGGTGATGGGTCAAAAGAACCAACTCTGGTGGGACCTGCCGGCGCAAGAGTCCTTTCGCTTGCACCAGCACATCTACCGCATTCCGCCCGCCGACTTTAGACGCGTGCGCGATGAGTTGGCCGAATTGTTGTCGGTCAAGAACTTGATGGCGCAGCCGGTCCGCGAACTTTCGCTCGGCGAGCGGATGAAGATGGAGTTGATCGCCGCGCTGCTGCACCAGCCCGAAGTCTTGTTTCTGGACGAGCCGACGATCGGCTTGGACGTCATCGCCCAACACAACATTCAACAATTCCTCAAGTTCTACCAGCAAGAGCGGCACATCACGACAATGCTCACCAGCCATTACATGAAGGATATCGCCGCACTGTGTCGCCGCGTCGTGATTATCGCCGGCGGAATGATCCACTACGACGGATCGCTCAGCGGCGTGATCGACCGATTTGGGCGGGACAAGATCGTGTCCTTGCAGTTGGGAGACAACGAGGACGCCGAGGTCTTTCGGAGCCTGCCAAACGTGATCGAAATCGTTCCTCCGAAAGTCAAGTTTCGGGCCAGTCGGGATGAAGTGGCCGGACAGCTCGCGCGGATACTCGCTCAGCATTCGATCCTTGATATCTCAGTGGAAGACCCGCCGCTGGAGGAAGTTATCGCCAGCGTCTTTTCTGAAGCCCAACAGCAGCAGGCGAACCAGAACGGCGACAGCCAGCGCACGACCGTCAGCGACGCCGACCGCATCGGAGCCAGTCGCGGATGAACGCAGCCTCGGTGAAGTTGGCGACGTGGTGGACGTTCTTTCGGATTTCCGTCGAAGAACGCTTGGTCTACCGCGTCGACTACATGCTGGGGACGTTGATGCGGTTTCTGCCAATCATCACTCAAATCTTTCTGTGGTGGACGATTTTCGAAGGAATCCAGCGGGCGTCGGGCTCGGGTCAAGCTCAGCAGATCGCGGGCTACCGCTATCAGGACATGGTCGCGTATTACTTGCTGGTAACGATCAGCCGGGCGTTTTCCAGCATGCCTGGTTTAACGACGGGGATCGCCCGACAAATCCGAGACGGGGAAATCAAAAAGTTCTTGATTCAGCCGGTCGACTTGATCGGTTGCTTGCTCTTGCAGCGGATGGCCCACAAATGCGTTTATTACGGAGTGGCGATTATTCCGTTCGCCATCGTGTTTTACGTACTGCGGGGCTTTTTTCCTAATGGCTGGCCGCCGATGAATGTCATGGCGGTGTTCGTAATGTCCTTGGTTCTGAGCTTCTATCTGGGATTCTTCCTGGAAGCGACCTTTGGACTGATCGGGTTTTGGTTTTTGGAGATCGCTTCGCTGACGTTTGTGTTCATGCTGCTGAACTTTTTTCTTTCAGGACACATGTTTCCATTGGAACTGTTGCCGACCAAGCCGATCAACTGGCACTTGGTCGTCGACGTGTTGCCGTTTAAATACCTGGCGTACTTTCCGGCGGCGGTTTTCCTGCGCAAAGTCGACGGCGCGGCGATGTACTGGGGCTTGGCGATCGAAGCCGTCTGGGTATTTGGCCTGATCCTCATCACCCGCCTGGCGTGGAACCGGGGAGTCAAACGCTACAGCGGTTTCGGCGGATAGCGAGGGGGTTTCGCCAACGGATTGACTTTCCCGTTGGCCGCAGTCTGCCAGTTGTTCGTCCGATAGACAGAAATTCTCACAAAGCCACAAAGACACGGAGACGAAATACGTTTCGTTTTCCTAAACCTCCGTGCTCCCAGTGGCTCCGTGAGAGACTGCTAATCCTCGACCAAATGTAGTGAAATAAACACCCCGAAATCGCACCTAAATCCTTGGCCGAACGTCGCAACTCTCTAACTTTGGTTAGTGTCCGAATAGCTTAGGAAGCGATGTGTCGGTTTTTTTCCACCGAACCCCATGTTGTGATTCCGGATCGCCAAACAGCCAAGACCGAATTCTCTGTTTCCTCAGTTACCTCCTGTTGGTTTCCGACCAATTGGCGCATTATGCGGGATCGAATTTCCGGCGGGCGGATTGAACAGGAGGGAACGGAGGTAACAGAGGGGGTCGGAATGGGTTGGGCTCGTTTTGATTGGCTGGAGCTTTAGAATGTTGTTTTCGGTCTTGTCCGTGTCTTCCTGTTCCGGCGAATCCAGATTGTGAAAATGGGTTATGAGCATAAGTAAGTCAGTAGCATCGGGTGGACGACCGTCGTATTTGCGGGTTTGGCTGACGTTCGCGCGAAATTCGCTGGTGCGCGATATGTCGTTCCGCACCAATTTCGTTTTGCAGTGCATCTCGTCGATTTCGTGGGCGCTGATGAATTTCGGCTTGTACAAGATCATCTACGGTCACACGCAGCGGATTGGCAGTTGGGGCGAGCACGAGTTCTTTGTCTTTTTGGGAACGATTTGGATCATCAACAGCATCCTGCAGTCCTTTTTCATGCCCAACGCCGAAGAGTTCAGCGAGCTAATCCGAACTGGCAATCTCGATTTCGCCTTACTCAAGCCGATCGATACGCAATTCTTGATTTCGTTCACGAAGATTGATTGGTCGCAGCTGACGAATGTGGTGCTGGGGGCGGCGGTCGTAGTGATTTCGCTGTTTCAGTTGTTGCGCGATCCGGTCAATCCACTGCATTTGAGTTGGTGGTCGGTGTTGGCGTATTTGTTTTTTGTTGGCTGTGGGTCGCTGATTCTTTATTCGTTGATGTTGGCTTTGGCCTCCAGCAGTATCTGGCTAGGCCGGAATCAGAATCTGTACACGTTCTGGTTTTACATCACGAACTTTTATCGTTATCCAATGGAGATTTATCAGCGAGGAGCGCTGGGTTGGGCTTTGTTTGGAACCTTTACGTTTGTGATTCCGATTCTCGTGGTGGCCAACGTTCCGGCGCGGCTATTGGCTCAGCCCTTGCGACCGGATTGGCAGGCCAGCGACTGGTGGTTCGCGGGACTGGCATTATTCGCGGCGGCGGCCAGCATCGTTGTTTCCCGCGGTGTATTTAAGCTGGCGTTGTCGAGTTATCGCAGTGCCAGCAGTTGAAATGGCCAACATTTGACCCCAGACGATCCGTTCGGGGCTACAGGTGGATTGGCGGCGAACCTTGGTCGATCGGAAGTCGTACCGGTATTTTCCGAGAGTTTATCAATCGGAACGGTCGGAACGATTAGTTTGCGGGCTGGGTGAAGTGCCGGCTGAAAATGTTGTGAAATTGGGCGAACTGTGAGACTTGAAACGACCGATGGGGCTTTTACAATGTGATTAGGGCAGTTTTGGCGGGAACACGGGGCCGAGCCCAGCGAATTCGTGCGGGCGCTTTATCCGCAAAAAGGTTTGTTTGGTAAGGCCGCTCTGCGCAGAATTCCGATTCCTTGATCATTCAGAGTACTTTCTCCGTTGGGAGTCCACCACGAGATGTCAAATTTGATTCCGATCGAAGACGCCGCCAAAATGTTGGGCATCAGTGCGTCGAAGCTGAACGACCTTCGTTTGAAAAACCAGATTCTCGGTGTCCGTGAAGGTGCGACCTGGAAGTTCAAGGTTGACGAAATCCACCGCTATGCCGAGGAGAAGGGGTTATCGATTTCCGGCGCCAGGGGCGCTGCCGAGGACCTCGAATTCGAACTCAGCAGTGGATCGCTCAATCTGAAGGACAGCGGTGACGATCTGATTTTGAAGGACTCTGACTCGATCGATCTGAGCGACGAACTGAAAGACTCCGGCGAGCTGTCGTTTGGTTCCAGTGATATTTCCTTGGCGGCCGACAGCGGCATCGACGACGACGACGTTCCCGAAGGCAAGCCGAAGACGGCACCGAGCGATTTGTTGTCCGACAAGGACATGGCTGACGACAGCGCCGAACTCGCCAGCGATTTCGACGATAGCGACATGGTGTTGGACGACAGCGACTCCAGCAGCGAGGTCGCACTGGAGGCCAACGACAGCGGTATCAACTTGAGCCCGACCGACAGCGGGATTTCGCTGGAAGAGGAACCTTTGGAATTGGGCGGCTCCGACATCGACTCTCTGGAGTTGCCCGAAGACGACGATGCGATTGCCTTGGAAGAGGCAGGCGACTTTGAAGCGCCGACCGAATTGCGTGCCGAAGACGATTTCAACTTGACGCCGTTGGAAGAATCGGCGGAGGACGAGTCGAGCGGTTCGCAGGTGATCGCCCTGGAAGACTCGGAACTGTTCACCGACGATTCGGTCCCGACGATGCTGTCCGACAGCGATGTCGTCGAGCAACCGGCGTTGATACCGGAAGAACCGGCGTACACCGATATGACGGCGGCACCAGCAACAGCCGTCGTTGAATCGGTACCCGAACCGCCTTATGCCGGTTGGCAAATTGGTTTGTTGATATTGACGTCATGCGTCTGCATTCTTTGCGCCGATGGTCGCGTTTGACGTGGTGCGCAATTTCTGGCAAGGTGCGGAAAACCCGACTTTGACCGCAACGGTCGTGAACTTCTTCGTGAATCTAGCCGGATTGGGCGGTAAGTAGGCATCGAAGGCAACCCGTCTGGGACAGACTGGGCTACAGTGGTCGAGGCCAACCCGTCTGGGGACAGACGGGGCTACAGTGGTCGAAACCAACCCGTCTGGGGACAGACTGGGCTACAGTGGTCGGCGGGAATGACATTCGGTATGGATGTCGCGACAAGTCGTTTTTCAACGGGCTGTTAAGGAAACGCGTTGCAATACGAACAAGAACAACTCCTCAAGGCGATCGAGAATATCGACTTGATGGCGATTCAAGGCGCGGTGCGGACGATTTTGTCAGCGGTCGGCGAGGACCCTAACCGCGCTGGTCTGCGGGAGACGCCACGGCGTGTTGCCCGGATGTACGCCGAAATGTTTGCCGGGCTTCATACGGATCCAGCACGGCATTTGAAGGTCACGTTTCCGGAAGCCTATGACGAGATGGTGCTCGTCCGAGATATCCCATTCACGAGCATGTGTGAACACCATCTGCTCCCCTTTTCCGGCGTGGCTCACGTCGGCTATATTCCCGACGGCAAAGTGACCGGACTCAGCAAGATCGCTCGCGTTGTCGAAGAGATCGCCCGCCGTCCGCAAGTCCAGGAGCGGATGACTCAGAGTATCGCGGACATGATCGACGAACACCTTCACACCAAGGGGATTGCGGTCGTGATCAGCGCCGAGCACTCCTGCATGGCGATCCGGGGAATTAAGAAACCCGGCAGCACGACCGTCACCAGCGCCTTGCGAGGTTTGTTCAAGGACAGTGCGTCGACGCGGTCGGAATTCATGGCGTTGATCAGCGATCATCGATGAGCGAAGTTGAAGGTCTAAAGAGCCAAATCTGCGAAATCGGCCGCCGTGTTTACCAACGCGGCTTTGCCGCCGCCAACGAAGGCAACCTTTCGGTCCGCATCGACGACGAGCGCGTTCTGTGCACGCCGACTTTGCAGTGCAAGGGATTCATGCAACCCAGCGACCTTTGCACGGTCGACATGCAGGGGACGCAAATCGAAGGGAACAAGAAGCGGACGAGCGAGATCCTGTTGCACTTGGAGATTTACCGCCGCCGTCCCGATTTGCGCAGCATTGTCCACTGTCATCCGCCCCACGCAACCGCCTTTGCCATCGCCCGCGAGCCGATTCCGATGTGCGTCTTGCCCGAAGCCGAGGTTTTTCTGGGTGAAGTCCCCATCGCTCCGTATGCCACGCCCGGCAGCCAGAACTTTGCCGAGACTATCGCACCCTACATCGATCGTAGTCGCGTGATCGTGCTGGCCAATCATGGCACAGTCAGCTTCGACGCCGAGTTGGAAAAGGCCTATTGGTGGACCGAGATCCTCGATGCCTATTGCCGAATTCTAATTCTGACACGTCAACTCGGTGGCTTTCAGTATCTTTGTAACAAAGATGCTCGAGAGCTGTTGGAGATCAAGCGTCGCTGGCAGATCGACGATCCACGGATCGACGCCGGCTTGCCGGAAAGCCAACTCTGCCGCTTTCCCACGTTCGGCGATCATTGGTCGGAGGCCGGACTGAGGCAAGCGGCATTTCAACCCCACTCTGATCAGGGGCGCGGCGGTGACGCGGATTTCGTCGAAAAAATAGCTCAACGGGTTGCCCACCTGTTGCAACAAACGCCTCGAGCGGAGCCGTCGGAGGACAGGTAATCGGTTCCCGGAACCCGCGGACTTCAGTCGCGAGCGACAGTTTCGAAAGCGGCTTTAAGTTGTTCCCAGCGCCGTTCCAATGATCCGGTGATGCCGACGCTCATCCGTACCAAGCCGGGCGATATCCCGGCAGCCCTCTGTTCATCGTCGGTCAACTCACTCGACGTAGAACTCCCAGAACAACTCATCAGCGTTTCAAAGTAGCCCAGGCTGACGGCCATGAAACCGAAGCGGTACTTGTTCTGCAGGATTTCCATAAACCGATTTGCTCGTTCACGCGTACGCAAGTCCACCGTTAACAATCCGCCGAATCCGAACTCGGGGTTCATGATTCGCGTCAAGAGCTGATGCTGCGGATGCGATTCCAGGCCGGGATACGTGACGCTGGCCCCTAATTCCGAAAGGCCTTGTGCGAATCGTAGTGCGCGGCGACTGTGTTCGCACATCCGAACGCCCAAATGCGGCAGCCGCAAGGTCAGTTCGTGCGCAATCTTTGGATCCATTGTCGGACCCAGCAACATCAGTGATCCGGTATGCAGATCCATCATCGATGCGATAAACTCCTGCGACCCGCAAACCGCTCCAGCGATCACGTCCGATGCTCCGCTGATGAACTTGGTCACACTGTGAATCACGATGTCGGCGCCGAGAATCGCCGGAGAAACGATCAGCGGAGAAAACGTGTTGTCGACCACCAACAACGCGCCTTGCCGATGCGCAGTCTGAGCCAACGCGGGGATATCAGCGATTTGCAGCGTCGGATTGGCAATCGTCTCGCAGTACAAGATGCCGGATTGCGTTTCGGACAACGCCCGCTGAACCGAATCATGATCCGAGATGTCGACAAATCGCGTCTGGATGTTCGATTTGCGTGGCAAATAGTCCTTCAACAATGCGAACGTGCCGCCGTATATTGTCTTGCTGCTAACGATCGTCGCTCCGTGATCGCACGTCTGTAGAATGACGGAGGCGACGGCGCCGAGACCTGACGAAGTCGCGTAACCAGCGGCGGTTCCTTCCATCGCCGCCAGCATCCGGCCGAAGGTGAACACGGTCGGATTAAAGTTCCGGCCGTAGAGGTAACAGCCTCCCGAACCGGTCGCCATCGAAAACGGACCCCGCTCGCCGCGAAAAATCTTCGGCATCACCTCGGCGGCCAACACGGTAAAGGTCGTACTCGCTTCGATCGACAGGTTGACGCCACCGTGCTCACCAAACTCGTGGCGAGCCAGAGCCATTGACTCAATCGGGTCGAATTTGTCAGGCATGTTGCTTCTCCGTCATTGCCTGGATGCCCACGGTTGTCAATCTATTCCAATTGTTATGAATAATCAGGTTATGCGGACAGTCCTCGGCATGCGGATTGTCCTATCAAGATGTGCCGGCGGTATGGAATTCGACACCGGAAAACCGGAATCTTAATCGCCTCTTAATCTTTTCGACTCTTCGATCCAATCCATTTTCGCCGAACAATCAATGTAGACGTTGGCTTTGACATATTCGAAACGCATTGAAAATCTGGTTGAACCCCTTTGCGCGGCGTTATCCAAGCAGCCCGACCGAATGAACCAGCCAAGACAAACTCCTACCCGGATTCGACCACCATGCAAGTACATCCTCGATTTGCTATCCGTTCCACGTTAGCTTTGCTTCTCTTCTTTGCGGCCGGTCTCCGAGCACAGTCGCCGACAAATGGCGTAGTGATTCAGGTTGCAGAACATGAAGTGCCGAATCAATCGCGGGTCATACCCGGAGCTGACGCCTACCAATCCAATTCAACGGTTGGCTATGGTGAACCATTATCGAGCGCGTCGGTTTCGTTTGGCGACGAAGTTCGCGTCTTTGATTCCACCGCATTGGGCGAGGACTCAAACGTCGCCGCCGCGGGCAACTTTGGCGAAATCGCTTCCCCCGACGAAGCGGTCGAGAAACTCACCAAACAGGTTGAGGACTTTCAATCACAACTCAAAAAGCAAGACGAAACCATTGGCGACCTCAAGAAGGCTCAGGGTGACTTGGTGAAGCTCGGACACGGTAAGGAAAAGATGACCCTCTCGGGACGGATTCATCTCGACTATTGGACATTTCCGGGCGTCGACGATTCCTTGTTCCCGCTCGAATCCGGCGATCCTCAAGATCGTTTTCTGTTTCGGCGACTACGCTTTGGTGTCAAAGGCGACATCGACGATAACATGCTGTACAAGATCGAGATGGAATTTGCCGAACCGAGCGAACCTCAGTTTCGTGATGCCTACATTGGGTTCAAAGACCTTCCAGTGCTTCAACAACTCTTGATCGGCAACCAAAAGCGACCCTACGGACTGGACCACCTCGAAAGTAGCCGGTTTATCATTTTTATCGAGCGACCGTTTATCGTCGAGGCGTTTAATCAAGACGCTCGTCGTTTGGGAATCTGTTCGTGGGGTGTCAGCGAGGACGAGCGGTACAACTGGCGGTTTGGAGTCTTCAACATGCGAAACATTCAAGGTTTGGGAGACTATGTCGACGACCATTATCAGTTGGAACTCGCGGGCCGTCTGGCGACGACCGCATGGTACGATGAAACGTCGGGCGGTCGAGGGTACGCCCACTTCGCGATCGCCGGCTCGCTTGGCTCCCCCGATGGGGCGGATCCGGTGGAAAACGAAGCTCGCTATAGAACTCGCCCCGAAGCTCGAACGAGCAACCGCTGGCTCGACACCGGGCGGATCGCCGGTGCCGAAAGTACGGCGCTGCTGGCGTTGGAATCGGTGCTCAATTTTGGTGCGTTACAAATTGGGGGCGAATATCAGAACCTGAATGTCAATCGCTCGGCTGGCTTCGGCAACAACGTCGATTTCGGTGGGGGTTACGTATACGCCTCGTATTTTCTGACGGGTGAACATATCCCCTGGAATCGCGAGGAAGGTATCTCGGACCGCGTGATCCCGTTTGAGAATTTCTTCTGCGTGCAAGACTGCGACGGTTGCCGACGCAAGGGACTGGGAGCCTGGCAAGTGGCCGTGCGGTACTCTCACGCCGATTTGACCGACGAAGACATCATCGGTGGTGTGGGCGACTCCGTAACCGCTGGTTTGAACTGGCACTGGAATCCTTATGCCCGCATGCAGTTCAACTACATCTGGGGTGATATCAATCGCGATCCTACCGCGAGCGGCCAGTATAGCATCTTCGGTGTGAGATTCATGGTTGATTTCTAGTTCTCACCGGGATTGCGAACCGCGAATCGATCTCTCACCATAGCGTTAAAGACCAATCGAATCGTCAAAGGAATGATCATGTCCGCTCCAATTCGAATTGCCTCGTTGTTGGAAATCACTTTGTTGGTTCTGGCATTCGCCGGAACATCGCCCGCCGCCGCCCAGGACTACGATCCATGTGGATGCGGTCTAGGGTGCCATCGTCGCCTCCGCTGCCCGCAATGCGACTGCAATTTTTGCCAACTGGAAGTGACGTCGGAAAAAGAAAAGAAGACTTGTTACCAGGTCGAACCAAAAACGATTTGCATCCCGCCCATTCAGTTGCCCTGGCCGACGTGCCGAGTTTTGGGCGGTCCCTGTTCGCGAACCGTCTGCGTTCTAACCAAACACACTTACGAATGCCCGAAATGCAAATACACTTGGAAGGTGGTTGAACCGGAAACGACGGAACCCGGACCCCAATCCGACAAGTTACAATGAAGCTCAACCCATTGTTCCGTCGCCTATTAGCGAATTGGTTCTTGATTGGGTTGATTGCGTGTCTGATCGGCGGGAACATTTTCAGCGAGCCGTTGCGCGGCTACGCCGGCTCCCGGCGATGGCAGGAAATCCTGGTAGCGTGCGTCATGTTCTTGATGGCGTTGCCGATGGAGTTTCATGTCGTTCGACGCGTATTGCGGCGGCCTGCGGCGCCATTGTTGGCATGTCTGGTCAATCTCGTTCTAGCCCCTCTGTTGACTTGGCCGATTTCAAAATTGCTTGGACAGGAACTTGGGTCGGGGCTGATCGTGGCTGCGGCGACGCCGTGCACGCTGGCGTCAGCGGCTGTGTGGACTCGCAAAGCGGGAGGCAACGACGTCGTGGCGGTCATGGTGACGCTGCTCACCAACCTGGCTTGCTTTTGGGTTTTGCCGGGGTGGATTAAGTTACTCACCGCCCACTCGGCGCAAGGACAAAACTTGGGCGCCACGGTTATGATGCTGCTGTCGATTGTCGTCGTCCCGATCGCACTGGCCCAACTCGCCCGAAGCAGCGGTTGGATTCGGCGACAAGCGGCCCGTTACAGAACGTTGATGGGCGGAGTCTGCCAAATCGGCATTCTCAGCATCGTCCTGGTCGGCGCGGTGAAAACGGCCGAGCGCCTCGGACGGACCGACGTCGCCGCCTTGGGGACTGGGCAACTGGTGGTTTGTATCGCGTTCGCGTTTGGTCTGCATCTGTGTCTGCTGTTTGTCGGCTGGCGACTGGCGCGGTGGTTGGGAATGCCGCCGGGGATCAGATTGCGGTCGCCTTTGCTGGGAGTCAAAAGACGCTGATGGTTGGCCTGACAACCGCGAATCAACTGGGCTTCTCGATCATCCCGCTGGTCGCGTATCATATGCTGCAACTGCTGGTCGATACGATCGTGGCGAATCGATTCCGCCGCTCCGCAACTCCGACGTAGATCAAGCGTCCCCGCTTGATCGGCAACTGACCTCACGCACATTAAACGTCCTCGCTTGATCTACGACTACCCAAATCAACGTCCTACAAACCGATTTACTCCTTGGCATTTGGATGGCGGCATTTGGATGGCGTTGCCGCCGAGGATCTTCGCGAGTAGTATTGTCCATTCGGTTCTCTATGCTTCAACCGTGTCTCCATTTTTCGTTCTTGACAGGAATGCGTTTCGAGTTCGATCCCATGACAAAGAAATCGGTTGACCACCAGCCCGAGCGGCTTGTCGGATGGGGTCGCTTGCTGCGCATATCGTTCTTTTAGCCGCAACATTCTTGTGGCGTTTTAGGTCCGAATTCAGCAGCGGGGCCATACCTCAACCAGAGGTTGAAAACCGATCGAATTTGGGCTGCGAAGGCCAAAGTTGCTTCTCTGCTGTTACGATCACGGACGGGCTTGGTTAGTGAGATAGATTATGCGAAAGCTGCTAGAAGAAAAGCTTGCCCGGTTTGAGCTGTTGGAAAAGCAAATGTCGGATCCGGCGGTCCAGGTGGACTCGTCGAAGATGGCGACGATTGCCCGCGAACATGGTTCACTGGCGCGTTTGGCGAACAAATATCGTCGATTCCGCTCGGTGGTCGCGCAGATCGCCGAGGCCCGACAAATGGCGGAGAGCGATGATGAGGACGAGCGTGAGTTGGCCGAATCGGAAATGGATTCGCTGATCTCCGAACGTGAAGCCTTGTGGGGCGAAATCCTGGAAATGACCATCGGCGGCGAGGACGCTAACCGGTCTCGCTGCGTGATGGAAATTCGCGCTGGCACCGGTGGCGAGGAAGCGGCATTGTTCGCCGGCGACTTGTACCGCATGTACAAGAAACACGGCGAGGCCAAGGGCTGGAGAGTCGAAGTCTTCGAGGCTAGTCCGTCGGAATTGGGCGGGTTCAAGGAAATCATCCTTGGCTTCGAGGGCGAAGGGGTCTATCGGGAACTTCAATATGAAAGCGGCGGACATCGCGTCCAACGTGTCCCCGAAACCGAAACCAAAGGCCGCATTCATACGTCAGCGGCTACCGTCGCGGTGTTGCCGGAACCCGAAGACGTGGAAATCGAACTCGCGCCCGACGACTACCGCAAGGACATTTTTTGCGCCAGCGGGCCTGGCGGACAGCACGTCAACAAGACCGCGTCCGCCATCCGATTGACGCACTACGAAACCGGGATCGTCGTGTCGATGCAAGATGAAAAGAGCCAGCACAAGAACTTCGCCAAAGCCCTTCGCGTGCTCAAGACGCGGCTCTACGATCGGAAACAAGCAGAGGAGCACCAGAAACGCGCCGATCAACGAAAAACCCAAGTCGGTTCGGGCGACCGCAGTCAACGCATCCGAACCTACAACTTTCCGGAAAACCGTATCACCGATCATCGAATTGGCCTGCGCGTCAACTTGGACATGGTGCTCATCGGCAATATTACGCCGTTGACCCGGGCCCTGTTGGAACACGACCGCGATCAGCTTCGCGGGGACATGGGAGACATGGATTGATGCATGAATGACCAAGCTCCCTGGACGATCAACCGCTTGCTGAATTGGACGGCGGACTATTTCCAGCGCAGCGGGTCGGACTCGCCAAGACTCGATGCCGAGGTGTTGTTGAGCGAAACGCTGGGTTGCCAACGCATCGACTTGTACGCAAGGTTTGATCAAGTCCCGGCGGCGGAACGGTTGGCGGCGTTTCGCAGTCTGGTCCGGCGTCGTTCCGCGGGTGAACCCGTCGCCTACCTGGTCTCGCGAAAGGAGTTTTATTCGCTGTCATTTGAAGTAACGCCGGATGTCTTGATTCCTCGCCCCGAAACCGAACAACTCGTCGTCGAAGTGCTGGACGCAGTCAAGTCCCAGTCGGCTTGGGATTCGCCGCGCATCCTGGACGTCGGAACCGGCTGCGGCATCATCGCCATCGCGGTCGTGCGCCATTGGCCGTGCGCCGAAGTATTCGCCAGCGACCTAAGCCAGGCCGCAATCGAGGTCGCTCGACGAAACGCTCAGCGGTTGGGTGTCGCCGACAAAATCGAATTTCGCACAGGCGATTTGTTGGAACCGTGGGAAGGCTGCGAGCCGTTTCATGTGATCGTCAGCAATCCACCCTACATCGGCCAATCCGAACGTCTCTCGTTGGATCGGTCGGTCGTCGATTATGAGCCCGAGTTGGCATTGTTCTCGACCGGCCCCACCGGGACTGAAATCATCGAACGGCTAGCCGCAAGCAATTACGAATCTGGCACCCAATGGCCGATTGATCATCGAGATCAGTCCGGTTATCGTCGAAGACATTAGGCGCTTGCCGGGAAAGATCCCGCTGGCGTGTAATCTTCGTGTCAAGAAAGACTTGGCCGGTCACGATCGCGTGGCCATCGTCGTATCGAACTAAGGATCGGACGCAAAATAACTTCGCCGTAAATCCTCGCCCTCACGGGAGAGGCTTAGGGAGAGGGTCGACAAAACCGGGAAGTTATATTGCGTGCGATCCTAAACTCCGATGAGCACAACTTCGATGATTGACCTTCGCAGCGATACCGTCACGGCGCCTGCAGCCGAAATGCGAGCGGCGATGGCGGCTGCGCCCGTCGGTGATGACGTAATCGACGCCGATCCAACGGTGGCCCGGCTTCAAGAAAAAATCGCGGAGTTGTTGGGCAAAGAATGCGCGTTGTTCATGCCGTCCGGAACGATGACCAACCAGGTCGCGGTGCGGCTTCACTGCCAAAGCGGCGACGAAGTGATCTGCGAAGAAGGCTGTCACATCTTTAACTACGAGCAGGGCGGGTTCGCTCAACTCAGCCAGGTCGTGGCCCATACGATCGCGGGCCGCGACGGCATTATCGCACTCGAACAGTTAACCGGCTTTGTCCGCCCCGACAACGAACATGCCGTGCGGACACGATTGCTGACGCTGGAAAACACTCACAACCGCGCCGGTGGAGTGATCTTGCCGATCGACAACGTGCGGCCCGCCTGTGCCAGTGGGCAAGAGACCACGGATTGCGAACTCATCTCGACGGAGCACGCTTGTTCAACGCCGTCGTCGCCACCGGCATTCCGGCCGATCAATGGGCAGAAGATTTTGATACGGTCAGCGTTTGTTTCAGCAAAGGGCTCGGCGCGCCGGTCGGCTCAGCACTGGTCGGGGCAAGACCGAACTGGGGCAGATGCGTCGCCACCGAAAACTCTTCGGCGGCGGAATGCGGCAATCGGGCATCATTGCCGCCGGAGCCTTGTACGCATTGGAAAACAACATCCCTCGACTGTCAGAAGATCATCAAAACGCCCAAACCATCGCCGCGGCGATTCAGTCGAGCAGTTGGCTGCGACTACGGCCGGACCACGTCGATACCAACATCGTCATTTTTGAAGTCGATCCGTCAGTTGCTACCGCGGCCCGATTCTGCGAATCGGCCAAGGAGGCCGGTGTGTGGATGTTCCCATTTGCCGCGCAACTGGTGCGCGCTGTGACCCACCTGCACATCAACGCGGAAATCGCCAATCGTGCCGGGAACATGCTGATCGAGGTTGCGAAGAGGTTGGCCGCGGCCAAATCCTGAAGGTCTTTTTTCGGGCGTTTCGGTTCGATTCTTCACTTTGCGAGGCACGTGCGACCGTATCGATGGCGGAAACGGGGTTGGCAGGGCGGTTGAGTTTAACAATCTCGTAAGACGGATCGTTCCTATCGGCATCGCGTGAAAAATGCTTCGATTGGCATGAGAAAAATGATTCCCTTCACGCCGCAATCTGGTATATTTTCCAATCACGTGTCGAGGTAACGGGGGTCGGGAGTTCGACGCGGTTGCGTTCGCTGAAACTCATTTGCATTTACGCGAACGATGCTTCTGGCATAAATGGATGCATGGCAACAGTCTTAGGAGTTTTCTGATGCCGGGAAGTCCTTTTTTCGTTCAACGGTGCCCATCGTGCTGCCGTCAATTGCGGATCGACGTGAACTATCTTGGTCTGGACGTCGTCTGCCAACATTGCGACAAGACGTTTGTCGCCAAAGACGCGTCGACCGAACCGGCATCGTCGTTTGACCCAATCGGTTACTGGATTCAGCAAGCCGATCACGCGCTGGGAAGGGCTGGATTGCCTCATCGGCCATCGCTTGCCGATCAACGACAATGAGGCGACCGCACCCCTGGCACGGCACGGGCGCTACTTGTTTGTCGGTTAGGGACTGACCGACCTACCGTAAGCCGCACCCGGGGCGCGCAGAGACGCAGCTGCCGATCAAACCGATCGCGTCAAAGCTGCCATCAACAGAAAAACGGCCGCTAACGCTAACCAGTTGTGCCGATCTTTAGTCGCGAAGTAGGCCGCATGGCTAAGCTTGCCTGACAAATCGTGGATACGATCACCGCGGCGATCCAGCCCAAAGTCAACGCCAGGCGATCGTCGTGCAGTTCCAACAAACGGTCCCGCGGCAGGCCGCCATACATCAAGCAGCCTCCGATCCATAATCCAACATCGCTGGTCAGCATCACCGCGATTAACTTCGCTGGATTCCAAAACCCCAGCGGCCGTTCCGCGCGTGTTAGCAGATACAAACCGCCGGTCAACGTCGCTGCCAACAACAGATGCAGTCCAATCAATCCCGTCTGTGGCGTGAACACCATCGCGCGGAAGTCCGCCGAAGTCAAGACGGTACTCTCAGCCGGTGTCCGACGCAGGTGGTTGATGACCGCGAATACCGCTGGAAAATGGTAGATCAAATTCGTGATGCCAACGCATATGACCGCCAAGCGCAACCACCGCTGGACCGTGCCGACGCGAGGACGTCTCAAGTACCATGCGCCGCACGCCAACATCAAGGCCAGCGAAAACAAAAACTCGACAACGGCAAACGCCAGCCGACTTCCTAGCCGATGAATCGCATTGGCCAACTCGGGGCTCCAAATCATCCAGCCATACACCACGCCACTAGCCGCCGCAGCCACCAACCAAGCGGCGCTGACCAGCATCCAATGTCCGCGGTTAGTCGAATCGCTGCCGTTCTCGGCTCCCAACTCCGCCGGCGAACGAAAATCATCTACAACGCAGAAGATCGGCAATCCGAGCGCCAGACAAACACAAACGAGATGCAACGCGAATGTGATCGATTCAATCGACATTTAACGAAGCACTAGGTCCAATCCAACGGTGCTCGCCAGGCTTGCTTCAGCACGTCGATCTCACAATCGATCAGGACCTGGTTGTCAGAGGAAACAACGATCCTTTGCGTGTCGGTCACCGTTCCCAAGCGCGTCAGCGGAATCCCGGACAACATCTGCCGCAAGGGCTCCTCGTTTTGCGGTTCCACCTCAATTAGAAACCTGGAGTTCGACTCGGAAAAAAGCCGCACGATATCATCCACACCAGCCGGGATTGGTTCGGTCGCTTCAAGCTCGATCGACCCGACGTTAATCTCGGCACCTAAATCCCCCGCGAAAGCCATTTCGGCCAGTGCCACCGCCAATCCACCCTCGCTAAGATCGTGACACGACCGAACCAGCGAGCCCGCGATGGCCGAGTGCAACTGGGCAAAAGTCAGCTTTGCCAACGGACCATCGACACGCGGAACCAGACCGCCGTCGAATCCGTTGGCCCCATTGAAATGCGAGCCACCGAGGTGTGGGCCGGTCTTTCCGACCAGGTAAATCGCATTGCCTGCTTGCTTCAAGTCCATGGTGACGCAACGGCGAACGTCGTCGGTCTGCCCGATCGCGCTGATCAATAACGTCGATGGTATGGCGATTGTCTGCGATTGTCCCTGGGCGTCGGTAAAGCGAAACTCGTTGTGCAGGCTATCCTTGCCGCTAATAAACGGCGATTGCAATTCGATCGCCGTATCGTGACATCCGAGTGCGGCGCGAACCAACGCACCCAGCGTCTCGGGGCGGTCGGTCCGGCCCCAACAGAAGTTGTCCAGAATCGCAATTCGCGAAGGGTTCGCCCCGACGGCAACGCAGTTTCGCATCGCTTCATCGATGGCGCTGGCCGCCATGTGATACGGATCGAGATCGCCGTAACGCGGATTCATCCCGCAGGCGATTACGACGCCGCGATACGAATCAAATCGCGGCTTCAACACAGCCGCGTCACTCGGACCGTCGTTGCACGCTCCGACCAGCGGCTTAATCACGCTGGCGGCTTGAACTTCGTGGTCGTATTGGCGGATGATCCAATGCTTACTGGCGACGTTGTAACTGCCGAGAATCTTAAGCAATATCTCGGTGGGATTGGCCGACGCAATCGAAGTCTCCAGTGGAGGCGGCGGTGCGGATCGGTAAATTGCCGGCCGTGTTTGTTCGGGACGGCCATCGTGAAGGAATCGCATTGCCAGTTCGCCGACGACTTGGTCCTGATACTTGAGGGTCAACCTGCCCGTCGGAAGGAATTTGCCGATGATCGTTGCCTCCACCGATTCGGCGGCGCAAACCGCTTGAAACTTCGTCCAGTTTCGCGATGGAACCGCCAGGATCATTCGCTCTTGGGCTTCGCTAATCCAAATCTCAGTGTACGACAACCCGCGGTACTTGACCGGCACTTGTTCCAACCAGACTTCGGCGCCGATCGACTGCCCCATTTCACCCACGGCGCTGGAAAAGCCCCCCGCACCGCAATCGGTCACGGCGCTGAAGAGATCCAAATCGCGAGCCGTCAGCAGAGCGTCTTGCAACATCTTTTCGGTAATCGCGTTACCGATCTGCACCGCGCCGCCGGACGTCTGGTCGCTAATCTCTGACAGCTCGGCCGAACTAAACGTTGCGCCGTGAATTCCGTCCCGCCCCGTCCGGCCTCCCATCGCGACGATCAAATCGTCGGGCTGCGGCTGATTGAAGGACTTTTCGATCGGCAACAACCCAACGTTGCCGCAAAACACCAGCGGATTGCCGACGTAGCGAGGGTCAAAGTACACCGCACCGTTGACGGTCGGAATCCCCATTCGATTTCCATAGTCCCGTACTCCAGCGACCACTCCGGACATGATCCGCCGTGGGTGTAGGACCCCGGTCGGTAGTTCGTCGACCGGCAAATCCGGCGGCGCGAAACAAAAAACGTCAGTATTGCACAATGGCTTGGCGCCCAGCCCAGTTCCCAAGATGTCGCGAATCACGCCACCGATCCCGGTGTTGGCGCCCCCGTACGGCTCCAAGGCGCTGGGCCGATTGTGCGTTTCAACTTTAAACGCCAAGTTGGTTTGTTCGTCGAACCGAACAACGCCGGCGTTGTCGCGAAACACACTCACACACCAGTCATGCGGGCCCAATTCGGACCGGATCGATTGCGTGGCGGCAAAAATCGTCTCTCGCAGCATGTTCTCGAACCACCGCGTTCCGGATTCATCTTGATACTCGATCGCTCCCGCCAGAGTCTTGTGGCTGCAATGTTCGCTCCACGTCTGCGCGAGGGTCTCTAGTTCGATGTCGGTTGGCTCTCGGTCGATGGCGCGAAAGTGATCTTGAATCGCCTGCATCTCTTCGATCGTCAAGCTGAGCTGTCCGTCGCGGTCAATCGCCGCAAGTCGTGCTTCGGAAGCATTCAACAAATCGATGTGTTGGATTCTGAATTGGTAATCCGAGCCGATGTCGATTCGGTCGAGTTGCAGGGCGCCGCGGACGACGGTCTCGATCGAGTCATTGGCCAGAAACTTGGAAATCAATTCCGAGACCTGTTCGTCGCGAAGCCCGGCGACGACGTACTTGCGATAGGTTCGCACCGCGTCGATCTCGAGGCCACAATCCGACAGCGCGCGGGCCACCGTCTCCGCTTCAGCATCAGTTACTCCGGGCTTGAACAATACGTGCACAGTCGCTTCGTCGGCATCGGCGACGTCGAAGTCGACCTCGCCACAAACTCCAAACCGAAACGTTTCGACAATTGAATCCACTAATACTCGTTCAACCGCCAAACGAATCCCGGTCGAGTCGCTGTGTGATTGGATCAGAAATCCTCGCGCGGCGCGAATGGACAAGTCATCACACCAACCCGAGTCGCGCACCTCGCTTCGGATCTTCGCGGCCAGGCGATCACTCAAGCCGGCTCGCGATTGAATCTCAACTTGCCACAGGACTGCCCGGCCCTGCGAATCCGACCGTTCCGATATTCCAGATTCCATTTCAAACGCAATTGGCTTCATGACACTTTCGTGGAGAGTCGAACGCGTATTCGCAGACGAGACTCATTTTACCGAAATGCCAAGATTCCCGTAGGTGACGGCGATCATGGAACACAGGGATGGTTGGCTAAGGATCGGACGCAAAATAACTTCGCCGTACATACTTGCCCTCACGGGAGAGGCTTAGGGAGAGGGTCGACAAAACCGGGAAGTCATTTTGCGTGCGATCCCAATTTGCGCTAGGTCGGACAGCGTCGGCCCGACAAACATTGGCAATGGTTGTAGCCGCCTGTTGTCAAATTATCCCACTACGACCACCAGGTGAAAGTCGCCACAAAATCGACTACAATTGGAGCTCGATGACGAGCTTGCGGATCAAGCGCGTGTTCCTGCGCGTCATGAGGACCTCACATCATCATTGGTTAAAGGTGCAAAATGCCAGTCAACGCAATTCCTGATGGTTGCAATACGGTCAACGCATATCTGGTCGTTAAAGACCCCCAAAAGGCGATCTCGCTCTACGAAAAAGCATTCGGCGGCCAAGCGGCTTCCTGCATGACCGGCCCCGGGGGCTCAATCATGCACGCCGAAATCCGCATCGGCAACTCAACGATCATGCTGACCCAGGAAAATCCGCAATGGGAACTGAAGTCTCCAGAGACCTTGGGAGGCTCTCCCGTTTCGATCCACCTGTATGTGGAAGACTGCGATTCGGTTTTCGACCGTGCCGTCAAAGCCGGCTTCAATCCGATCTTTCCCGTTCAGGATATGTTTTGGGGCGATCGCTACGGCAAAGTCACCGATCCATTTGGGTTTCAATGGGGGATCGCGACGCATGTCGAAGACGTCGATGAAGCCGAAATGACCCGCCGACGCGATGCCTGGGTCGCTCAAATGGCTAACGCCGCCGAGTGCGAAGGCGCCGGTGCCAAGACGTAGAATCGATTGAGCAAAAACAAACCTGAACTCGGGCGATTGCCTGGTCGGCCCCCACCCGGCCTTGTGCCGGTGGAATTGGGTTTGGCAACTAAAGCGAGCTTGCATTCCGCGAGGCGAATTGCTTGATTCTCTTGGGCGATTGCCTGGTCGGCCCCCATCCGGCCTTGTGCCGGTGGAGTTGGGTTTGGCAACTACCGGCACGAACTGGCGCACGAAACTGGCAAGCTTGAGATTCGCGTAATGCCTAGAGCCGTGTCAAGTTTTAATTTTGGGGTGCCACTGGCTGTGCCAGTGTACATGAGCGTCGTGTATTGCCGACCCGCACTGGCGAAGCCAGTGGCACACAACCCCAATTCTAAGACCTGACAAAGCACTCGTGCATCGTCCCACGCAAAGAACTTCAGAACGACTCACGCGAGTTGATAGACCCGGGCAACGGCGCGTTCCCGCTGATCGTTCTTCCATGCCTTGTTAGCGGCAATCGCGGGGCTTCCAGCGAGGGTTCTACCAACTCGTAAAAGACGTTGCGCTGCCGCGGTTCGAATCCGAGCGATGAAATCGCATGCCGGATTTCGTCCAAGGTCAAATAGTGGACCGTACCGGCTTCGGCGACGACGTTTTCTTCAATCATCAGGCTCCCCATGTCGTTCGTACCGGATACCAACGATAGTTGTCCGATTCGCAAGCCTTGGGTCACCCAACTGGACTGAATATTCGGGATGTTGTCGAGGAACAACCGCGAAACCGCAAGCGTCTTCAAGTAGTCAAACGAACCGGCCGCCGGCAAGTGACTCAAGTCAGTATGTTCGGGCTGAAACGTCCAGCAAATGTAAGCGGTAAAACCGCCCGTCTCGTCCTGCAATTCTCGCAGTCGAACCAGATGTTCAATTCGTTCTGCCAGAGTTTCCACGTGGCCAAACATCATCGTCGCGCTGCTGCGCCCGCCCAGTTCGTGCCAGACTCGCATCACGTTCAACCAATCGTCGGTCATGACCTTTCCGCGAGTGATCTGGCGGCGAACTCGGTCGACGAGTATCTCCGCGCCGCCCCCGGGAAGGCTACCCAGTCCGGCGCTTTTCAGCCGCGACAGCACTTCTCGCAACGGCACCCTGTTGACCTTCGTAAAGTGAAAGATCTCCGGCGGGCTGAAGCCGTGCACGTTGACGGCGGGAAACGCCCGCTTGATCTCGGCGAGCATCTCCTCGTACCAATCGAGCTTGAAATGGGGATGCAAACCACCTTGCAACAGGATTTGGTCCGCGCCGAGCGCCACAGCTTCAGCGATCTTGGCCAATAACTCCGCGCGCGGAAGGACATAACCTTGATTGCTCTTGGGCGACCGATAGAAGGCACAGAAATCGCAAACGGCCGTGCAGATGTTCGTGTAGTTGATATTGCGATCAATGTTGTATGTCCGGATCGGTTCCGGGTGCAGCCGCCGGGAAACGCGATCGGCGCCCGAGCACAGGGCGGCCAAATCCCGCGACTCGATCAGCGTCACGCCTTCGGCGGCGGTTAGGCGACGGCCTTCGACCGCTTTATCCAATAGGCTGCCAATCATGATGTCGATTCAACTCCCATCCGTTGTTCGCGTAATTCAATTGTCGCGCCGTGGCGTAGAAATGAAGCAGGCCCTCAAGCTCCTTTACTCCCAATTCGAAATGCAGGTTCTTGGAAAAATAGGCACAACATCGATCGGTGGTCAGATTGTAAACCGGAGCCTGCTCGTGAGCGATTTGCCGCAACTCATTCAATCCACGGTCGTGCGCCGCGTTCAATATGCCGCCCAACTCATCGAGGTGCATCGAACCCGCCGTCGCCCAAACGGCAAACACGAACGGATATCCCGTCTCCTCCCACCACCGCTGGCCAAGGTCCCACACTTCGACAAACTCTGCAGGCGGCGTGGCCATCGCCCGATCGCCAATAATCAGTGCCGCATCTGCCGATGTGCTCGTCCAATCCGAGGAAACTGGCAAGGGCCGATAGTCGATATCCCAATCCGGTGGTGCACCGCCGCGTTCGCGATATCGCGTTAGAAGTATCTTGACCAACAAGACACTCGTTCGGGAACTCTCGTCCAACGCGATCGAACGCACTTGCTCCATCGGAACCCGACTGCAGAGCTTCACACTCCACACCGGGCCGTGACACGCAATGCAGGCGTCGGACACAACCGACCACTGTGGATGGTCAAACAAGGACGCGACCGGCACCAGCGCTGCGTCGTATTGATCAAGAGCCAAGCCGTCAGCCAGCCGCGACGGCACTGCAAATTCAAGGACGCAATCCGGCCGATCCGCCAGTCCGCGAATCAGCGGCTTGGAGTTCAAGAACGACACTGCTCCAATTCGAAATCGCCTCATTCGGCTCACACGTTGTTAATGAAACATTGGTCGTTTAGTGACGAAATGAATGTCCAAAAGTTTTCTATCGAAACAACAGTCTAGAAGAAACTTGGCGATTCACAAGCGCTCCCAGTATTCGAACCGAATCGTTTAGGTCCAGCGTCTCCGCTCGACAACTTCCGAAAGAAACCACCGTCCTGCTAATCGGTTGTCCTGCTATGTTAAGCCCGGCGGACTTTGGATGTGGAGTCCAGCCGCCGGGCAAACTTTGTGACTAGCAGACTAACCGCACATTCCACCAAAATTTAACCGGCTAATCCTAACTAGGCCGCCTGTCAAATTGTGACGACACTGCCGATTGTACGTAATCGCCGTCTTTTGCAGGCCATCTGAGCCCTTCAACTCCGATCTTTTTCCAGGTAGACCGTTCGGTCCTGTTGATTAAGGTGCTTCCAATGCCGAATATCCGTGTCCGCATTTGGTTCCTGGCCCTGGTGATCTGCGGATCCTGTCAAACTCTGGCCGTCAGTCAAAACTTGCGGTTGGATTACCTCGTCCACCGACCGCGCCAATACAGCCCTCGCGATCCTTGGACCGTTGGCGTCGTGATGCGAAATCAAATGGGATACGGCGGGCTGTTTTATAACTGCGATTGCGAAGAGCAAAAGCGGTTCTCACCCTACATCGAATGGAACCGGCAGCCCTGCGTCGAGTGCAATAACGGTTTTTGCGCCGTCGTCAGGCAACAGATCGACGAAGTCTGCCAGCGGGTTCGGACCGGAACGTGTCACCAAAAACAATTCTGTCTTTCGCCCGGATGCAAACTCTGCGAGAACTATTGTCCGCCGACTTGCAATTGTCCGCCACGAAATGGAGAAGCGTCCGGCGAACCGGCCGATACCGAGCGACCATCGCCCCTGCGGGATAGCTCACAGCAACAAGCTCCCGATGTACAGAGTCCTTCCCCGCAGAATTCTCCCAATGGTTCCCCCGACGACACATCTTGGATGTTGAAGCTCTACCGCTAACAGCCCGTTGAAAGACGGCGATTGAAACGATTGAAAAGATTGAAAGGTGCCGTCCACTTTTCGATTGAAAGATTGAAAAAATTGAAAAATTGAAGAAAAATTGCAAGGTGCCACCCACCTTTTGAACCGCCCCTGATTGAAAAGGATTGAAAAATGCCACCCCCCTTTCGAACCACCCCCGTTCTATTGCACCTGACCGGCAAACCCTGACCGGCGCAACCCTGACCGGCGCCACCCATCCTTCGAGGTGCCCTGCTCGCCAGGCCAAATGGTGCCCCTACCTTTCGAACCGCCCTGCCCCGGTTGCCGAAACTGATGGCTCGTGCGGATGGTTTGAACAATGCTCGCCAACCAAATGGTGCCACCCACTTTTCGAACCACTTTTTGAACCGCCCTGCCCCGGTTGCCGAAACTAATGGCCCGTGCGGATGGCTTGAACAAGAGGAAACGGAGGAAACAGAGTCAGAAGGCTCGGCGGGATTTGGGAGAATTGAAAGATTGAAAGTTGCCACCCACCTTTGATGAATTGAAATGCAATTGAAAGTTGCCACGCCCTTTCGTCCCGCTCCCCTTTCGTCCCGCTATCGCCGTTGTGCACCTGACTGGTGCCACGCACCCTTCGAGGTGCCCTTACAAACGGTGTCACTCGCCAGCCCAACAATGGTGCTCCCACCATTGATTGAATGGGGCATTGATTGAAAGGGATTGAAAGGTGCCACCCACGCTTCAGACCGCCCTGCCCCGGTGCCGATACTGATGGCCCGCGCGGATGGTTTGAACGAGAGGAAACAGAGGAAGCAGAGTCAGAAGAATCGGCGGGATTTAGAACTCTTCGGTTCGGCGACTGGCATTTGAAACGCAACTCAATTTCCTCTGTTATCTCCTGTTCGATCCTGACTGCGGATGATGCGTGGCAACGGATGCAATTACGCATCGGAATCGGCCGTCGAATAAATGTCCCAAATTGGCCTGCAATGGCGGCCAATAGCTTGCGGCCTTGGTGTCAAATCCCCGGTTGGGTCACCTGCAGTCCGGCGGTTACATTACAATGGACTGTTCGCATCAGCGAGTGTTGGGTTATGCCAGGGAACATGAATCGATTTTTGATCGCCGTGGTGTTGATTGCCGGTTGGCTGCCGGGGTCAATGGCCTTCGCACAGGAGCCCGTCGATTTTACGCGCGACGTGCGACCCATCTTGAGCGACCATTGTTTTCGCTGTCATGGACCCGATTCCGCCCGCCGCCAAGCCGATTTGCGTTTGGATACTCAAGCCGGTCTGTTCGAACAGGTCGTGACGCCGTCGAACGCCGACGAGAGCGAATTGTATCGCCGTGTCAGCAGTGTCGATCCGGACGTCAGGATGCCACCGCCGGAATCGAAACTGGCATTGGACGATCAGCAAATCGCGCTACTCAAGCGCTGGATTGACGAAGGCGCCGCTCGGGCGCCGCACTGGTCGTACTCGCCGATTCGTCGACCCGCACCGCCAGACCTGTCTTCTGCAAAAACGCGAAACGCCGTCGATCGGTTTGTGTTGCAGCGGCTGCAGTTGACCGGTTGGGATTTGGCGAATGCGGAATCGCCTGAGAAGCTTTTGCGGCGCGTCACTTTCGATTTGACTGGGCTGCCACCGACAGTCGAACAAGTCGATGCGTTCCTGGCCGATTCGTCCGATGCAGCTTACGAGGCGGTCGTCGATCGCTTGCTGCACGATCCGGCATACGGTGAACGGATGGCCTGGGATTGGCTCGACGCGGCTCGATACGCCGACACCAATGGATTTCAGGGAGACGGTGAACGAACGATGTGGCCTTGGCGAGATTGGGTAATCGACGCTTTCAATCGAAACATGCCGTTCGATCGGTTTACGATCGAGCAGATTGCCGGCGACTTGCTCCCCGACGCCACGCCTCAAACGCAGATCGCGACCGGATTTTTTCGCAACTACATGATCAACGGCGAAGGGGGACGTATCCCCGAAGAAAACCGCATCGACTATGTCTTCGATCAAACGGAAACGTTGGGCACTATTTGGTTGGGCACGACGCTGACGTGTTGTCGCTGTCACGATCACAAATTCGATCCCATCACGACGCGAGAATACTATCAATTGTCGGCGTTCTTCGATCAGACTCCGGTCGACGGCAGCGGTGGCGATCCGCAAACACCTCCGATTGTGGAAGTCCCCAGCGACTTGCAACGCCGCGACCTCGAGCGGTTGACTGACCAAATCGCAGAGTTTGACCGGCAGATTGACGCGCGGCAATCGGAACTTGGCTCCCAACCGCCGCCCGAAATGATCAACCTAGCCAACAGCCAGTCGGCCGAGCAATGGAGTCCGCTCGATCCGCTGGAATACAAGGCACAGTATGCGACGCTGCAACGGTTAGACGATCGATCGTTGTTGGCTGGGGGAGTCAATCCCGACAACGATCAATACGCTTTAACTTTTGCGATTGGGCTGCCCCGCCTGACTGCGATTCGCCTGGAGGCCTTGCGGCACGAATCGATGACCGGCGGCGGACTGGCCCGATCGGACAGCGGCAACTTTGTGCTCACCGATATCGCGATCGAGCTGTTGACGCCGGGAAACTTTGAACCCAAGCCGCTCAAGATCGCCTCGGCTCAGGCCACGTATGAGCAACCGGGATTTGCCGTAACCAACGCCTTCGACGACGACCCGACATCGGGCTGGGCGGTTTGGCCGGGGCGGCTCGTGGAAAACGATCAAGCCGCGGCTTTCGTTTTGGCTGAACCTCGCGCGATCGAGGAGGGCTCGAGATTGCGAATCACTTTGAAACACGACTCTTCGCACGCCAAGCACAATTTGGGGCACTTTCGGCTGTCGGCCACGTCGTCCGCCTCACCGGAATTGCCGCCTATCGTCGACGAATTCTTAAAGGAAGCCTTTGCCACGCCAGCGACCCAGCGGAACGAAAAACAATTCGAAGTCGTCGACAAGTATCTTCGGGAATCCGATGAGAAGCTTATCCAATGGGTCCGGCAGCGCGACGAGGCGAAAGCCCACCTGCTTACGCTCAATGCGGCGATTCCTCGTGTGATGGTCCTGGCCGACCGTCCGGAAAAGCGAGCGACCTATATTTTGGCCAAGGGTTCCTATCAGGCGCACGGAGACCAGGTCGAGCCTGGATTCCCGCAGGCCATCGGCTTGAACGATCTCCCGTCGAACAACCGACTCGATCTGGCCAACTGGATCGTCGATCGCCGCAATCCCCTGACGGCACGTGTTACCGTTAATCGCCTATGGCAAATGTTGTTTGGCGTCGGTTTGGTCAAAACCGTCGAGGACTTTGGCGTTCAAGGCGAATCGCCCATTCACCGGGAACTCCTCGATTGGTTGGCCGCCGAATTCATCGATTCCGGGTGGGACGTCAAGCACTTGCTCAAGACGATCGTGATGAGTGCGACGTATCGCCAATCGAGCGCGGTCGATCCAGCGCAGTACGAGGAGGACCCGGACAACCGCCTGTTGGGACGAGGCCCACGCCGACGGCTCCCCTCCTGGGCGATCCGCGATCAGGCCTTGGCGGTCAGCGGTCTGCTAGTGCGGCGGATTGGCGGCCCATCGGTCAAACCGTATCAACCGGCCGGCGTTTGGGAGGAAGCGACTTTTGGAACCCAGTCCTATCAACAAGGTCATGGCGACGACCTCTATCGTCGCAGCCTGTATACGTACTGGAAGCGCATCATCGCGCCGACCATGTTCTTTGACGTTGCAAGTCGGCAGACATGCACCGTTAAGACCACTCAGACGAATACACCGCTCCACGCGCTAACGACGCTCAACGATATGACATACGTCGAGGCCGCTCGAGTGATGGCGGAGCGTGTCCTCAAGTTCTCGCACGATCCACAGGCCCGTGTCGAATTCGCTTTTCGCCTGGCGACGTCACGAAAACCGAACGATCGCGAACAGAAAATCCTGCTCGATCGAGTTGACAGCGAACTGCAACGATATGGCGCCGACAGCCGCGCGGCCCGTTCGTTGCTAGACCAGGGCGAATATGTTGGCGATGCGTCTTTGCCCGTGGCCGAACACGCGGCCTGGACGAGCGTCTGCCTTTTATTGCTGAACCTGGATGAGACACTCAATAACTAGCGTAAGGAGCTGCCCGATGCTGGTGATGCTTTGTACCAGAGCCCGTTGCCACGCGATTTGGCTTGCCGGCCCGTCGATGGTTGGAACGCGAACCAGCTCCGTCTTTGCCGAACGAAGCGCGATCGGTATTGGAATAAGCGGTATGGCCCGACGGCACAACCTGACCACTCCTTTTGGACAACAGGCATGACATGAACCCGATTCAACAGCATCAACAATTGCAAACGCGTCGACAGTTCTTCGGGCGTTCGGGATTGGGCATTGGCACCGCTGCGTTAGCGACGTTGCTCGCCCGAGACGGCGTTGTGAGTGCCGACGAGATCGCGCGTCAAGGCGGAAGCGATGCCCCGGACGGCTTGCCCCATTTTGCGCCTCGCGCCAAACGCGTGATCTATTTGTTCATGAACGGCGGGCCGACTCACGTCGACCTGTTTGACTACAAGCCGCGACTGATGGAGTTGCACGGCCAACCGGTCCCCGAAGCGATGATTGCGGGGAAACGCTTTAGTACGATGACCGGCGCCGCCTCCGGCAAGAAGCTGTTGGGACCGATTGAGAAGTTTCGACAGTACGGCG
Source organism: uncultured Planctomycetaceae bacterium (assembly GCA_963803365.1). Lineage (GTDB taxonomy): Bacteria > Planctomycetota > Planctomycetia > Pirellulales > Pirellulaceae > JANMEB01. Next base: position 310,330 of record CAWDMH010000004.1, on the reverse strand, counting down.
AATCGGGAGCTTGGGTCAGCGACTTGATGCCCTACACGGCTCAGATCGTCGACCAGATTTGTTTTTTGAAGGGGATGCATACCGAGTCGGTGAACCACTCGCCGGGAATAACGTTTTTTCTCACCGGATCGGAAATCGCGGGGCGGCCATCGCTGGGAGCCTGGTTGACCTACGGATTGGGATCGGCCGCGGAGAATCTTCCTGGTTTCGTCGTGATGACCTCGGTGTCGAAGGGGACGACGTGCGGACAGATTTTTTACGACTACTACTGGGGAAACGGATTCCTGCCGTCACGATATCAAGGCGTCAAGTTCCGCGGAGGCGGCGATCCCGTACTGTACTTGAACAATCCGCAAGGCATTACCCGCGAGGATCGACGACGCATGCTCGACGACCTTGCCCGCCTCAATCAACTTCGCCACGAGGAACTCGGCGATCCCGAAATCATGACTCGCATCAGCCAGTATGAGATGGCCTACAAAATGCAAGCCAGTGTGCCTGAACTAACCGACTTGTCCGGCGAACCGCGGCAGGTGTTGTCGATGTACGGGCCGCAAGTCAACGAACGAGGGACGTTTGCATACAACTGTTTGATGGCCCGCCGACTGGCGGAGCGCGGCGTGCGCTGCATCCAAGTCATGCACGCGGGCTGGGATCAACACCGCAGTCTGACCACGGAACTATATACCCAGTGCCGTGATACGGATCAACCGACAGCGGCACTGATCCTGGACTTGCAGCAACGCGGATTGCTGGAAGACACGCTGGTGATTTGGGGTGGCGAGTTTGGACGCACGCCGTTCATCCAAGGGGACTTCGACAACCGACATGGATGGGGTCGCGATCATCATCCTTACGGATTTACGATGTGGATGGCCGGAGGAGGGATCCGGCCCGGCTTGACCTACGGTGCGACCGATGAATTGGGGATGGACGCCGTCGAAAACCCGGTTCACGTGCACGACTTCCAAGCGACGGTGTTGCACCTGATGGGTATCGATCACAAGAGGTTGACCTATAAATTCCAAGGCCGCCACTTCCGCTTGACCGACGTCTACGGAAACGTGGTCAGCGACTTGATATCGTAGTTCAATCGTTCATGGCCGAAGCCGATGAATGTGCATTTGAGATTGAAAGTCGTCGCCTGTGCAATTCCGTTCACGGAGTGAACGGCCACGTAGCTTTCGTAGCTTTTCACTCCGTGAAACGAGCTGCCTGCCGTGAAACGAGCTGCCTGCCGTCATCCAAATCGAACGACCATTCGAGAATTGAATGCCGATAATTGGCGCGGAACCACGTCTTAGCAGACTGTTGAAAAAAGTGTGGACGAGTGTTTATTGGAGGGCAACGGCGTAAGCCGCTTGGTGATTCGTCGCATAGATGCCAACCAACCGGACGGCTCGCGCCGTGCCGCTACTTTTTCAAGGGGCTGTTACGTGAGATATATGCGACATTCGAGCGCGCTCATTTCTTGACTTGATCGCCGAACGCCTTTTTCAACTTGTCCAATTTGGGAGGGATGTGAGCGCGGCAATAGCTGTTGTTCGGGTTCTTGCGGAAATAATCCTGGTGATAATCCTCGGCCGAGTAAAACTTGGTCGCGGGCTCCACCGTCGTGACGATCTTGGCCGGATAGGCCCCCGATTCGTCGATCGCTTTGATGATTCGCTGCACCGTTTCCCTCTGAGTCTCGTCGTTGTAAAAAACAGCCGAGCGATATTGAGTCCCAACGTCGGGCCCTTGCGCATTGAGCGTGGTGGGGTCGTGGGTGCGAAAGAAGATCTCCAGCAACTTCTCGAAGCTGACCACCGACGGATCGTAACTGATTCGACAAGCTTCGGCGTGTCCCGTCGTTCCGGTACAGACTTGTTCATACGTCGGATTCGCGACCGAGCCGCCAATGTAACCCGACTCGACGGAGGTAACGCCCTCGACGTGCTCAAACACCGACTCCACACACCAAAAACAGCCTGCGGCAAAAATGGCTTGCTCGATCTTAGCCGGCCTCGCAGAATTGGCAGTATTCGCCGGCGGGGCAGCATCGTCGGTCATGGGCGGCTCCTTCGTTTTCGATGCTTCCTGCGGCTCTTGAGGATGCGATTCGGCCGCGCTGGTCCGAGTTGAATTCCGCGTAGCGATTCGCCCCCATCCGACCGCCATGCAACCGCAGCTCGATCACAGCCGCAGGTCAGCACCGTCCAGCAAGCCACCGCCGCGACGAGAACGCAAATGCGATTGTTTTTCATTCAGCGAACTGATTGCCGGAAATTAAGCCGTCTTGTGGATCTCATAACCGTTTCGGTAGACGTGACGAACGAGTACGTCGAGTTCCGATTGGGGGCAGTCGGCGGCGGATTCGTCGATCTTCGTCGGCTTCGCCGTCATCGTCTTTTGGTCCCAATCCACCTTATAGCCTTGAGCCCAGACGCCCAAATTGCCGAGTAGGACCGTTTCGGTCAGTCCGCCGGCGTAGCCGGGGAAGTTGGACATGGTTTTGCCTTCACCGCGGACGGCGCGGGCAAATTCCTGATAGTGCGGATCGACCCCGCCGATGTCGCGCGGCGATCGCTCGAAGTCCATGTTCACGTTCAGATCGTTGAGTTGGACGAAATCCTTGTCGTCGGTGATGACGCCGGTTTGGGCGTCCATTTCAGAATAGTCTCCCGGCGAATAAAACTTGCCCTTTTCACCAATCAGCAGGGCTCCGCTGTCAAAATGCTTACCATCCTTGTTTTTCGGACAGCCTTTCAACAGTTGGAGCGGACGTAATGAGCCGTCGTACCAGAACAACTTAACTGCGGGCCGCCAGTCGTTGGCCGCAAACTGGTATTCGATCTTCGATTTTGCGGGATACACGTACTTGTCGTGCGGATCGCCGACGGCTTGAACCGAGATCGGGTTGTTCAACTCAAGCGCCATGTAGCTCATGTTCAACGTATGGCAGGCCATGTCGCCGAGCGCGCCGGTGCCGAACGCCCAATAGCCGCGCCATTTGAACGGGTGAATCTCGTCGCTGAATTCGTGCGGGGCTGCTGGACCGATCCACAAATTCCAATGCACATAGGACGGTGGCGGGCTGGTATGCGGTTTTAGTCCGATCCGTTGCGGCCAGACTGGCCGGTTGGTCCAAACGTGGACTTCCGACACCCGGCCGATCGCGCCCGATTTGATCGCGGCGGCACTCTTGCGCAAGCAATCCAGGGCCGTCCCCTGATTGCCCATCTGAGTGACCACCCCCGTCGACTTGGCGGTTTCAGCCATCATCCGCGCCTCCTCGATCGAGTGCGTCATTGGTTTCTGGCAATAGCAATGCTTGCCCATCCGCATGGCAGTCAAGGCCGCCACGGCATGATTGTGATCGGGGATGCTGACCGTCACTGCATCGATCGAATCTCCCGCTTCGTCCAACATTTTGCGGAAATCGAAAAACTTCCGCGCGTCCGGGAATTCCTCGGCCTTCTTATTAAGGAATTTCTCATCGATATCACAAATCGCCACGATCTTGCCAAGCTGACTCATCTGCTTTGAGTCCTCCGCTCCCTTGCCACCGACGCCAATGCAGCCAATGCGGATTTCTTCGTTGGCCGATAGCGATCGCTTGGGAGACATGCCCCCGGCCACCCAAACTCCCATTCCCAATGCCGCTGTCGATTTGACAAATTGACGCCGTGTTGTTCGTCGAGACATGATCGTGCTCCTTATTCAATGTCGATAGTCGTTGAGAGGTCGTTCGCTGGTCTCAGCGAACATTGTACCATGTAATCCGCCGCGAAAAGAGAGGGTCGCGGCGAGCTGGCCAGGCGAATGGCGATGCCGGGCATGTGAGACGAAGTGCACAAACGGGGACGCTTGTGCTACGGAAACGACCCTTGTGATATGGGAAAGGACGCTGATGCACGAACCAGCGCTCGTTGCGGCCAAAAATTCAGGTTGCAATGACTAGTGCTGTGTCAAGTTTTAATTTTGGGGTGCCACTGGCTGTGCCAGTGTACATGAGCGTCGTGTATTGCCGACCCGCACTGGCGAAGCCAGTGGCACACAACCCCAATTCTAAGACCTGACAAAGCACTAGACGATGGGCGGTAGCCCCGGTTATTCGCTGCTGAACCGAGGCTAACGCCCAACGACTGATCCGAAGACCAAGGTGCGACAAAGCACAAGGCGGCTGGCCAGCGTACGTGGCGAACTGGGCAACTAAGGATCGCACGCAAAATAACTTCCCGATTTTGCTAACCCTCTCCTGACCTCCCCCGTGAGGGCGAGGAATTAAGGCGAAGTTATTTTGCGTGCGATCCTAATTCGGTTCGTACCGCTTTCGCAAAAGGTCGACCAACCGCTGCACTTCTGCTTTGTCCGAGGGAGACTCGCACAATTCAACCGCTTTGTTCTCTGAAATGATGGCCGCCCGGCGTCGAGCGGTCTCGCGTAGAATCATCGCCTTTTGCAACAGCGTTTCGGCCCGCAACACCGCCGGCCACTGGGCCTGAGCGGAGAACGCATCCAAGCTGTCGATGGCGCCTGAATCGTCGCCCGCGGCAACTTGCGAGTCGGCTTTGATCTCCACCAACTCGAGCGTCAAATTTGGATCGTCACGGCTGACGTCGATTGCCTGATCAGCGGTTTTGATTGCTTCGGCGTGATGGCCGTCTGCTGCCTGCAACTCCGCCTTGGCACGCAGCAGGTGCGCATGCGACGCCATTTCAGCAACGCGTTGGTCCAGCAATGCGTAGGCATCGTCCTTGCGGCCGTCGCCGAACATCAGGAACGCCTTTTTGGCGATGAGTTTCTGTACATCGACATTGTCGAGCCCATCGATATGCATCATTTCATCGACCAGCGATGCTGCCTTTTCCGCTTCGCCGATCTTGCGGAGCAGGTCGAGCTTCGTCAGCAGCACGCGGTACTTAGTCGCCGGAGCGAGCGGAACATTCTGAACCGCTTCATCGATAAACTGGATAGCCGTTTCCGGGCTGCGCAGACGGGCGACCATAGCGATGTCCGACAACAGCTCGCGTTGCAGTTCGCGTTCGTGTGCCTCGTTGTATTTGGAGCGGAGACCGGCCGTGTCTTTGGCGTCCAGCTCCACGATTTCGTTAATCACGTCGGTGTAGTACACCTCGACAATTTGAGGATCGAGCGCCGAGAGAGCTTCATCCAGAAACTTCGCCCGCTCGACCCCCTCGGCTTTCGCCGCCTTGGCCATCGCCGCATCCCGCGCGATTCTGTCGCCCGAAGCGACTGCAAGTGCTCTAAGTACGCATCGACTCCGCCTTCGCGGTATCCGGTAAACGCAAACGGCCGTTGTTGATCGTCCAACAAGGCGATCGTCGGATAACCGCCAATCGCCAACCGTTTTTGCCACTCGGTGTTTTGGGCGATCGTGTCCTGCGTCATCTTGGAACTATCTTGCGGGAAGTCGAGTTTGACCAGGACAAAATCCTGCCCTGCCTTTTTGACAAACTCGTCGTGGTCAAAGACCTCCTTGTCCAACTGAATACAGTACGGACACCAATCGGATCCGGTGAAGTTCAGCAGCAAGTCTTTCTTCTCGGTTTGAGCGCGCTCGGTCGCCGAGCGAACATCGACCGACCAGTCGTCACATCGAGCGCGAGCCGCGAGGCCCAGCGAAACCACAACCAAGATCAATAGTTCGCGAATGATAAGTTTCATGGCATCGTATTGTATTCGGTTAACAGCCCGCTGAAAAACGACTAATCTCAACAACTGCGCCGAACGTCATTCCCGCGAAGGCGGGAATCCAGCGGAAATTAACTCTCGCAATGCTGGATCCCCGCCTTCGCGGGGATGACGACCCCACCTTGCGAACGATCCTTTGTATGGGATGGAAGCTCACAATGCTGGATCCCCGCCTTCGCGGGGATGACGACCCCACCTTGCGAACGATCCTTTGTATGGGATGGAAGCTCACAATGCTGGGTCCCCGCCTTCGCGGGGATAACGACCCCACCCTGCGAACGATCCTTTGTATGGGATGGAAGCTCGCAATGCTGGATCCCCGCCTTCGCGGGAATGACAGCACCTTTTTCAACAGGCAATTATGCCTTATTGGCGGTTGGTTCCACCTTATTGGCGGTTGGTTCCGTCTTATTGACAGTTGGTTCCACCTTTTTGTCGGCTGGTTCCGCCTCGGCAGATTGGCAGCGGATCATCGTTTCGACGGTCTCCAACAATTGGTCCAGCCGAAACGGTTTGTACAAGATCGCGTTGGGCAACAAGCCTTCCCGGCGGGCTTTGACGATCGTGTGTGCCGGATCGTAACCGAAACCCGTCATCAACACGAGCGGCGGTTGGTCGATCGACTCTTTCAACCGCAGCAACAATTGGTAGCCGTCCAGGTCCGGCAAGCGGATGTCGGAAATGATCGCACTGTATGCGTGCTCCGGTCCGGAATTCTGAACCATCAGCAACGCTTCGTGCCCTTCGGTCGCGGTTTCCACGATGCAGCCGTAGCGTTCCAACAGCACGTGAGCGCTGTTGCGGACGTCAGGATCCGCGTCAATCACCAGGACGCGGCGCCCTTTCAACGCTGGCCGCTGGGGTTCACGGCAACCGCCGGGAACCGCCGTCGTCGGTGCCATTTTTTCGCCGACCTTCTGGATGACCTGTTTTACATCCCGCGCATTTTTTCAAAATCGATCGCAAGCGACGGACGACGTCCGGATCGTGGCCAATGTATTTTTCAATAACCGAGACCGCATCGCACAAGATCATATCGATCGGCATCGCCACCGCAGCGTGAATCGCCTCCACGCTCTGGACCGCGGTGTTGGCGCCTTGAGCCACTAACAACTCCAGTGCATTGAGGGCGATTGCGATGTCGCGCGAAAACGTCTCCAGGAACTGCAAGTCGTGCTCGCCAAACGCCCCAACCTCAGGGCTCTCGACGTTGAACGAGCCAATGACCTGATCGTGATAGATCAACGGCACGGTCAACGAACTCTTGGCCCCAATCAGTCCGTCCAAATACAACGGATCGTTCGTCGTGTCTTCGCACAAGTAGCTCTTGCCGGTGGCGACGACAAACCCTGTCACGCCATTGCCTTGCTTCCTGGCATACAGCGGCTTCTTGCTGGCGTCCGAATCGATGCCGACCGACAACAGCGGCACCAACTGCTGGGTCTTGGGATCGAGCAAGCGGATTTCGATCACATCGAATTTCAAGATGTCTTGCGTGTAGTGCAAGATGTTGGACTTCAACAGATCGACCCGCTGCTCCATGTCCATTTCCAACAGTTCATCGGGCGTCAAGTCCGTCAGTCCCACGCCTGCTTCGTGCAACGCGACCAGCTTCTGCCGCTCGATCGTGGCCTCAGTCGTATCGTGCATGCTGACGATCAGATAGTCGATTCGGCCGTGATGATCCGGAACCGGCGTCGCCGTCAACTTGTAGTAGCGGCTGTCGTTCACCTTGACCGCCGACCAAGCCGCCTTCCGCGTGGCAAACGCCGCCGACAGGGGATTGGCGATCGGTCCGACAATCTGCGGACGTCCAATCGCTTCATAGAAGTTGAGCCCCACAATCTGCGCGTTGGAAAACCAGTCGTGCAGTTGTTGGTTCGCCCAAACGATCCGGTTTTCCTTGTCCAGCAACGCGATCCCGTCCGGAATGCGGTCGAGAATAAAGCTGTTTTGCAATAACCGCTGTTGATCCACGGTCTCGGTCAGATGCGAAGCGCCGATCAAAAAGCCGTCGAACGGCTGTTGCTGCAAAAGAGCTCGGGCCCGCAGCGGACTCTCAGTCACTTGCGCTTCGAACAAGCTGGTCGCGCCTCGGACGACTTCGGTGCAACGATCGTGCTTCGACGTCAAACAAAGAAACTTCGGCAATTCGTTCACAACCAACTCCCTCCGGGCCGCCGGTGCGGTCTTCGGGTGCCGCCGACGCAGCAGGAAACCTATCTAACCTGCATATGTAATGACTGTTGTTCGTCTGATCCTGTTACGCCAACACGAACCTTGTTGCGGCGTGTATTATCATTATTGTCGAGCAGACCTAAAAATGCGAGCGCGCTTTTTGTGGTGGGGGCATTGCGCGTGGGACGGTCATCCCTGGCCGTCATGGGTCGGGCATGGAAGCCCGACCTGCAGCCAACGACTCCACGACCTTTACTCGATCCTTGCGCACCGTCGAATCTTCCTTCTCCGAATACTCGCATCGTCATGCCGACTCCGCTCTACTATAGGTCGCGCGAGAACCGATCAGAGTCCAAGTAAGCGTTCACGGGTTGCCAATGCGTTGCCCACGATTTTAGGGGGTCAGGCACATTTTCAGCGGCTCAAGCGACATTCTAGTACCAATCATTGCGCCGAAAATGAGCCAGACCCCGGCTCGTGAACCGTTACGAGTCCAAACATCGGCCTTTGATATAATGGATGGCATCTCCACGTTAGTCCGGTGATTATGGCCAACAAAAAACGCAAATCAAAAATCCGAACCGAGTTTCGCAAGAATTACGATCGGCGTACGCGCAGGAACGACTTCACCAAATCCTTCCGCAGTACCGACAACGACGACGATATCACGCCGAACACTCAATCGGAACGGTTGACCGGCCACCAGGATTTTGGAAAAAAGCGGACGATTACCGGGAGTTTGCGTGAAGACGAAGCGACCGGTTTCGTCGTCGACCTCGATGCCGCCGACGCGCCCGCGGGTCGCGTTCTCAAAGTCCACGGGCTGACTTCCACGGTTCGGTTGGACGACGGTACCCATTTGGAATGTGCCACGCGTGGCTTGCTAAAATCGCTTGCGACCGATCTGCAAAACGTGGTTGTGACCGGGGATCGCGTGAACGTCAAAGTCATGGGATCCAAGCAAGGAATGATTCTCCGCGTCCATCCGCGCGTTGGAACGATCTGTCGCACCAGCCGAAATCGCCAACAAATCCTGGTCGCCAATGTCGACCAGGTCATCATCCTGGCCAGCGCTGCAGAGCCCAATCTCAAGCCGAACCTGGTCGATCGGTTCCTCGTTTCGGCCGAATCGACCGGGATCAAACCGATCATTTGCATCAATAAAGTCGACTTGGTCGACCCCGCCGAACTCCAAGCGGTGACGGGTGTCTGGGCCCAACTTGGCTATCCGGTCGTCCTGCTGTCGGTGAAAATGAACTGGAACGTTGGGCGTCTCAAGTCGCTGCTCGTGAACCGCGACAGCGTGGTGGCAGGGCAAAGCGGCGTCGGCAAGTCATCCTTGCTCAATGCCATCGAACCCGGCCTCGACTTGCGCGTCGGCGACATCAGTGACGAAACCCAGAAGGGGAAACACACAACGACGTACTCTCGGTTGATTCCGCTGGCCGAAGGTGGACACATCGTGGATACACCCGGAATCCGCTCTTTCCAGTTGTGGGACGTCATCCCCGAAGAAGTCGCCGGGTTCTTCCGAGACATTCGCCCCTTCGTCAGCTTCTGCCAATTTCCCGATTGCACGCATACTCATGAACAGAACTGTGCGGTCAAAGACGCCGTCGCCGACTTTAAAATCGACGTCCGCCGCTACGAAAGCTATTGCCAAATCCAGAGCGGCGAATAGATCGCAGGCGGCGCGTCGCTTTGTTCGACGAATATTGATTCGCCGCGGCTCGAGCCGATTGACCACCCCATTTCCCCGTGATCCGTCGGGACAACAGGATTACTGGCTCGGCGATGAGGCAAACGATTCCGGGTAGATCACTACTTCGATCCGCCGGTTCTGAGGACGGTTGTTGGCATAACGTGGACGGTTGTTTGCCATGCCGACCGTGAACATCTGCTGGGCCGGCAGCCCCGCCTGTTGTAGATGATTGAACACCGCCAAGGCCTGCGTGGCGGTCAACTGTTGAAGCGAATTCCCCGCTCCCTGAACTGGAGTGCTGTTCCAGTGGGCCTCGATGCCGATGAACTGCTGGTTGAAATACTGGCGAATCGAACTGGCGAGGTTGTTGAGCAGAATCTTTTGTGTGTCCGCGATTTCATACGTCCCGGATATGAACAGCTGTTCGCTGGGGAACTCGACGCGTATCACGTCGCCGTCCATTCTGGCATTGACGCCGGTGCCTTGCAGCGAACCGAGCTTGGCCATCAGACTGTTGTTGGCGTGCAGGGTCGCTGCGCCGGCCAACTGATACGGAGTGTCTCGCTGGTTTTGAACCGCAGCGTTTTGCGCCGCTGCAGCAGCCGGATTCCACGCATTGCCCTGGATCTGAGCCTGGTAAGCCGCGACTTGCCGTTCGGCGTTCGACCGGGCTTGCTGCGTCTGCTGAAGTTGTACGGTGGCATCCCGCAACTGTTCCTTCAGTTGATCGTTGTAGCCGTTTGCGCTGTCGAGTTTTTGCTGAAGCACAGCGATTTGCGTCTGTAAACCCTGGTTGTCCGCGTCAAACCGCGAAAGCTGTTGGTTGACTTCACCCAGCTTCTGCGTCAGTTGCGCGACCTGTTCGGTTTGCTGCGGGTCCAGATATTGAACCTGGCCGTTGGGCAACCGCTGAAACATTTGGGCCACGTTTCCGCGCACTCCGAAAAACGGATTTGGATTGGCAGCCGTTTGGCCGGGCAATGTTGGGCGTTGACAGCCAATCGACACGATGCCGATCAAGAGAATCGCAAAGAGGGTTGCCGTTCTCATCCGTGGTTGACTTGTTCTGCCGTTGCTCGATGAATTAAACGAAGGTCTTGTTTGGCCGATGGACCGTCGCAAACCGCACTCGGTGGTGCTGCGGCCAGGATTGCTCGAACGTGTAACCGTGGCCAACTCGTTCGAGAGTTGGCGGGACGGTACCGGACTGAGCTTTTGGCGTAAAGACGTGCCGCCGCCCGCTAGCATCGACACTGACGTTGCGCCCTCAGGCAACAAAAAAAGGCTGGCCACGTCCAACGCGAGGCCAGCCTTCGTCTCGGGAGGCTGAACGCATACGCCAAGCTCAATGCAAGGCAACGCGCCCCAGCTCTCTGCTACGGAGTGTTTCCGTCGTACCCACCGTACGTTCCGTATCCGTCGTACGTTCCGTACCCTTCATTGCCGTAATCAAAATAGCTGCCGTAGCCGCTACCGTAGCCGCCGTAGCCATCGCCGTACCCACCGTACCCACCATAGCCACCATAGCCACCATAGCCACCATAGCCACCATAGCCACCATAGCCACTGCCGCCACCATAGCCACCATAGCCACCATAGCCACCATAGCCACCATAGCCACTGCCGCCGCCGTAGCCACCGTAGCCATCGCCGCCGCCATTCAAACGTCCTCCGTACAGCCAGTCCAGAATTGGCCCCCCGTAACTGTAGGGGAGAGAATTCAGACCGCAGCCCAAGTCCGGCTGTTGATCGGCATTGGGCGAAGGAGGCGATAGCGAGGACCAGTAGGCGGTTTCGGCCATCAAGTGGTTTAACCATCCGGTAGCATCGTCCCGCAACAGCGCGATATCGATCGGCGACGTCGATTCATCCGCTTTTTCGGCGACCGTAATACCAATCGCGGCGAGACCATCTGGGCCGACGGCTTGAACGCCGTATTCGCCCGGTTCGATACCGGTCATCTCGAAAACACCGTAGTTGTCGGTGCTGGTTTCGCTAACGACCTTTCCATCGCGGGTGAGTTGGATCGTTGTCGGCATGACGTCGGCGGGTCGACCGTTGGTGCCGATGATGTAGTGAATGCGGCCCAACAGCCGTCCGTCTTGGGTGAGGGCTGTCGATTGGGCGGCGACTGTTGAAGCCGGGGCGGCTTCGGGGAGAAAAGTTTGCAACCCTTCCAGGCCGTAGAGTCGGGGTGGGTCGTCGCGGCCTTCGCCGAAACGATGTTCACCCAAGATGCGAAAGTAGACGCCGGGCGAGTACTGGGTCACCCAGTTCGATACTACTTTGCCGGTAACAGGAATTGGCGAAATGACCAGGTCCTTGGGGACGTTGGCGTTTTCGGCGAAGGTGAGGATGTTGATGCCAAAGGCGAAGAACCCGGCGCGGCCATAACCGATCAGCGAATAGACACCCTGCTTGATGCCGCGGAGTTCAAATCGCCCGTCTTTGTCAACCTCGGCGCTCGAGATCAGCATGCCCTTATGGATCAAGTAGACTTGCATCACCGTTTGGTCGGCCCGGGGGTTTTCCGGATTTTGATAATAGGAGACGGGTGTGGTCTGCGGCGTCGGCGATCCGATCAAGACCTTTCCCTGCAATAATCCGTTGTCGTCCACCATCACCCAGTTGGCCCGCAACTTGTCCCCCAGGCGTTCGGTCTTTTGACCTTCCCCCGCTTGTTGCCAACCGGCGAACCGATCCTCGATGAAAACGATCTTGCGTTCGGTCAGCGGCGTTTGCTGCGCCGGCGGCAAATTCAGTTCATCCTGATTCGTACCCGGCGGCGGCTGAAGCGGGTTCGGCAACAGGTTTCCCAAGTCCTGGGGCGGACTTGCCAACAGTCTCGGCGGCGCCCAGCGCCAGCACGATCATCAACCCCAATCCAATACACAAAGTCGAGATTCTTTTTCGCATATTCCAGTCCTCCATCGATAGACACAGCCAGAGAGCAGTGAGACGTTCCAACCGTATCACGCATGGAGGGCCGGGCCAGAATTTAGCCGAAAGATTCGTTGCAAAATCCGGTTTCTACGAGGGGTCATAACCGACCGCGAAAAGATTTGTCGCGGTCAGTTTAATGGCCAGGAAAGGCGAAGGAGGCGTGTCAATCATGCCGGCAGAACCTGCACCCGCCCCAGGCACAATCGTCGCAACGCTTAAACTCGCTGGGGCTGTCGCCTTTCCGGGGTCGGTCTAGTGCTTGGTCACAACGAGACGTTCGGATTAGCCGCAGGACGCTAGTCCCGGTTCAGTAACGAATAACCGGGGCAGCGTCCATCGGCTAGTCATCACAACCCGAACTTTTAGCTGTGACAGAGCACTAGTGCACTTTCAGTACTTAATCTTGGGGTGCCACTGGCTGTGCCAGTGTACATGAGCGTCGTGTATTGCCGACCCGCACTGGCGAAGCCAGTGGCACACAACCCCAATTCTAAGACCTGACAAAGCACCAGTCTGCGGCAGAGGATTACGCCGAGCGCTTTGAACGCTGGCGGCGAATCGCCGACGCCAGGCACAAACCGCCAAGCACGCCGAGCCACAGCGACGACGGCTCCGGAATGGCGTGAATATTGTCGATCATTAACGCCGAATCAATCGACTTGTCGCCAACGTCAAACACGCCAAAAACCAGGTGATAGGTGTTCCCCGGGGTCAACGGGATGTTCTTAGTTATCCAATTCGTATGGGCGGCGTACTGGCTGCCATTCGAACTGATCGTCGAAAACGTGTCCAGCGAACCCGTCATGGTCAGCGTGTTGGCCGCCGACCAAACAGCGACAAACCCGAAATCATTTCGAGATGGCGACGGCGTCGCTTCGTTGGTCAGAAACCTCCAATCAAACTGCAAGCCGGTTTCGTTGGGCCCGAGGTAAATGTCTGGAACAACAGCGCGGGCCTCGGTGGCATTTGGATAGCTCGCCGTGATACTTGAGGCCGGCAGTCCCAAAACGTTGGACAGAATCGTCTCTTGAAGGCCAACCGACAAAGACCCCGAACCGTTGTTGAGATAGGCCATGAAATTCCCATCCGTCGGCGTCACACCATCCAAACTGCTTACTGCCGAATTCGGGCCCACGTTCGTCCAAGACGAGAACAAGGATTCGAAGCTGCCGTTGACTACGTCCGCAAACATCGGAGATGGAAAGACAAGCGCAAAACCAAACAGCCAAAGCAATGCGAGAGGTCGTCATGGCGGGAACTCCGTGAAATGATTCGGCATGTTCAAAATAAGTTGCCACTTATTCACACGCCGACCCGCCATTTGAACAGACACCGTTGCTTTCCACTATGGATGCCCCACGGAAGCATGCACGCAATCTCGCGGTATCCAAACCTGTTCTATATTAAGCAATCGTCAGGAATCGCCATGCGGCTGTATTGCGACTCACCGAAAAAGCAGGCGCCCTCCTTGGCCAATCAATGCAGCAGCGACTCAATCCGCTCCAGCCGTGATGACAGGTCGTCGATGTGAACTCGCAATTGGTCGATCTGCGACTGAAGATCCTGCGCGTCGAATTGACCTTGAATCGGCGCGAAGTTTGTCTTTTCGGTTGCAAACGTGGGAACATTCTCCGGATCGCGTTCGTGGACTTCGGATTCACGGCCCGCAATCTCTCGAATTTTTTCCAACTCGCGTTCAAAGTACAGATTGTGAGTAACCATTTGCCCGCGCCCGGGAGGCGTCAACTCGATGATCAGCTTTTTTGTCAGCAGCGATTGCAACACCGGCTTGAGTTCGTTCAGATCGGCAATCGGCTCCATTCTCGACGCACGTCCGCGCAATTCACCAAGGGTCTGCTGACCTCGCAACATCAATTCGGCCATCACCGCCATCTCGACTTTTTCCACACCCAGCCATTGATACAAGTTGTGCCGGTATTTGACCGTACGGCCGGAACCTTGAACCTCAGTTACCGCTCCCATTTCGCGAAGTTGATCGAGCGTAGCCTCGACGGTTTCAACATCCAACTCCATCAACGGCGCTCGATTTGACTTTTGATTGCAGGCGGTTGTAATCGCGTTCAAGGTCATTGGGTACGCATCGGGAGTGGTTTTGGCCTTCTCGACCAGGACCCCTGCGACGCGCCGTTGCTCGCGCGTCAATGGGCGCCAACCCAGTCCCGGAGTTTGCGATTCAGTGGTTTCGGTCATCGAATTGACTCGCCAGTGGCGCGAAGTTGGTTTGTGCGTAAGCCCGTTCAAGCGACGATGGCCCCGCCGTCATCGGATAAAGATGTCTCATCGACCTTTAAGCAACCCACGACGCGGAAGGGACGATGCGAACATTCTAGTCCGATTTACCGGATCGCCCAAGAAGTCGTTGTTGACGCGGCGGCGAAGTTGTCACGATAATCGGCAACGACGTGTTGAAGACTCTTGTGGTTCCCAGCTTTCGATCACTGATGGACCCAATCAGCATCGGCGAATTGTTGTCGGGGCGGCGAAGCGGCATCGCGGCGTCGGTCCAGCGAGCTTTGCTGAGCAGTCTGACTCCGGTCTATCGCGCCGCATGTTTCCTTCGCAACCGCCAATTCGAACACGCATCATCGAAAATCTATCGTGCTGCCGTTCCGGTGATTTCGGTGGGAAACGTGACGACGGGTGGGACCGGCAAAACGCCGCACGTGGCCTGGCTTGCCGAGTGGTTCTTGCAGCAGCATCGATGTCCGGCGGTACTGAGTCGTGGATACAAAAGCAAACCTGGTCAACCCAACGATGAAGCCCTCGAACTTGCACGTCGGCTGCCAAATCTCATCCAACTACAAAACGCCGATCGGATTCGCAGCGCCAAATCGCAGTCGACGAGCATGCCGCGGACGTATTGATTTTGGACGACGGTTTTCAGCATCGACACTTGGCGCGGGACGCCGATCTCGTTCTGATCGATGCGACGTTGCCTTTCGGTTACGGTCGCCTATTGCCCCGCGGCTTACTTCGGGAACCGCTGTCGGCGTTAAAGCGAGCGACGCAATTCATCTTGACTCGAGTCGATTTGGCATCGGAATCGGACGTCGAACGATCGATCGCGACAATTCGACATTGGGCGCCCCAGACGCCGATCGCTCAAACGCGACTAGCTCCGGTCTCGCTTTCGAATTACTCCGGGCAGCGAAGGCCGTTGTCCGATCTGCAGACCTCCCGCTGGTTGGGTCTGGCCGCGATCGGAAACCCGGAGAATTTCCGCCGACAACTTCAGCGATTAGGCTGTCGGTTGGAGTCGTTCCGAGCGTTTGCGGATCATCATCCATTCACACCGACCGAGTTGGATTCGCTGGCGGCGTCCGCCTATCGCGCCGGCGCCAAGCACCTGGTGTGCACCGGCAAGGACCTGGTAAAGATCGCTGCGGACCAGATCGGTCAATTGTCGGTTTGGTCGTTGGACGTCGCGATCGAATTCGTTTCCGGCCAGTTGCCGTTGGAACAAGCGATTGCCAACGTCAGCGTCGAGGGTTGACGCCCTCGTTCTTCGATCCGTCGGCGTCCGCCGTCTCGACGCGGCCGGCATAGTACTGATCGATGAAGCGTGGCCAGTAGCTGTCGAGAATCTTCAAACAGCCGACGAGGTCGCCTTGCTCGTGCAGCTTGTAACCGGCGAGGTTCAGCATTTGTTTGAGGGCCTTATTCTCAAAGTCGTCCAACCAGCGATCGTGCAACTCAACCCGATCGAGCCAGATCTTTCCGCGCCGCAGCCGAGAACACCACTTGAACATCGCTTAGCTCGCCGGGCAGGTCGTTGAAATGCGCCGTGCGCTGTTGCCACGTGACGCCATTGGCGGTCGACGCCTGGAATGTAATGGGCTGTGACCGTTCGATCACCTCGTCGCCGTATTTGCCGCGCAAGGAGATTTTCAACGATGCCGTCGGTGATTCGAAGCGGGTCCAAACCGCAACCGAAATACGCCCCGTTTTCGGAGCGGAAATCGGTTGACTGCTGACGGTGATTCCGCCGTTGTGCCCTTGCAGACGCAACGAAGCTTGACCTTCGTAAAAGGTGGTGGTATCCAATTCGGCTTGCCACGCTCCATCGGCCGCGACTTGCCATCCAGGAATCTGAGACGGTTGGGCGGTTGTTTCGAAGTTGGCGTTGATTAACGGTATCGATGTGCTGGCGTCGTTCGGTGGACTCGACAGCTTCGATTTCAGCTTGAGGATCTCATACTGTAACTGGGCGGCTGCGGGGGTTGGCAATTGGGCTCGATAGTCGGTCACGTCGACCGAAGCCGGAATTCTGGCTGCGGCGAAGTCGAATGCGTCCAAATGGACTTTCGCCGACGCGAACGCGATTTGCGAGTCGACGTCGAACGACTTATTGGACAACGACGACAACTGGACCGGCAGCATCGGAGTCAAAAAGACTTCGGCGTCAATCGGCCACGGCGTGGTATTCGCGATATAGAAGTAACCTTGTCGCTCGTCGTGAAACTGACGCACAACCAACGGCGACGTGCCGACTTCATTGCGAGGCGATACCGCGTCGAATCGGGCGGCCGGCAACGCCGTGAACGCTTCGAACAAGTCTGCCGTCGCACCTTCCTCACCTTGGGGGATTCCCCAGCCGCCGTCGACATAAATCGGCACGTCGGCGGCCAACAAGCTGGTGACAAATCGTCTTCGGTTCCAAACGCCTCCGGGAACCAACTGTTGAAAGCGAAGTATGGATTGCGCTGTGCGACCAAACGGATTCTCGGCTTCCAGTTGAGCAAATTCAGCCCAAATCGATTGGTGGCAAAAGAGAATCCCGGCCGATGGCTCCGACGCCGGACTGGCACTCTCTGCCATTGGGCCAGCGGAAAAAGGCGAACGCCAACGCCCAATCGCCTGAGTTCTCAGGATGGAAATTCCAGACCGCTGACCCAAGTCGCCCAGGTCAATCCCACCACTCAGTAACCGCTGTTCAGCCCGCGAGTGCGCCGACAACTCGGCCAGCGATCCAGGCTGGACCGCCCGGTCGATCGTATCGTCCAGGGGCACCACGAAGAAATGTGCGGACGGCTTAACATGTTTCACGGCGCCCGCCATTCGTTCGAACAAACTGCCAATCTCCCGGCATCGCCAACGCTGCCACATATCGAGATTCTTTTCCAACTTGGGCCGCACCGTCGACTCATCGCCCGACTCTCCCGACCCGTCCAACCCCATCGCCCGGACGAATGCTTCCAACGTCTGACGGTCGCAACCCCAATAGTCTCCAGGCAGCCCCAATGTCGTGTGGTCGTTCACCAGTACCGCAACTCCCTGAAACGATCGATGGAAGGAGTAACGTTCCGCCACGTCTTCCACCGCGCCGGTCACCGCTTGTTGAACCCGGGTGTTTAAGGGATTGTAGGGTGGACGAAAATCTTGCGTCGAGGTCTCGGAGTTCTGCCACGTTTGTTGCTCAGCCGACACGAGATCTATGCCCGGAAAGGCATGCGTTGATCGTGCTGCCTCCAATTCCGGAAGTAATCCAGAGAACTCAATAGCGGCGACAAAAGACAAATTCTCCCGATCAAACATGCGGCAGATCAATTCGACGATGTCCTTTCGCACGACATCCTGGCCGTTGTCGAAAAAGACACCATTGTCCATCCGCGGGTTGTGCGCCGAAACGATCGCTGGGGTAAATCGCCGAGCCATCCGCGGCGACCGTCATGACCAAGCCGGTATAGCCGTTGGCTCGCAGGTACTGGACCAGGCGATCGACGGCTGTGTACACCGTCGTCCAATCTTCCAGCATGAGATTTTGACTCGAATCGTAAACCGACTCGGCACACAACAACTTGGCCAGATTGGGACGTTGCAGAAACAACAGGCGTTCTCGCTCAGCTTGAGACTGCGGCGCAATCGCCTCAGACTCCGCAGGCTCCGTGGTTAAGGGTGCCAGACGCCGCGGTCCTCCCAGAACTCGAATCTGTCCGACAATGGCTTCATTCATATCGTCGTGATTGGCGATCAATAGGTACGGCAGACGCGTGTTTGGCCAGAAGACGATCTGGTGACGCCAAACACCCGAGTTCTTCGAACCCGCATCCGCGCCTTGAATGGACCAAGGAATGCGGCACGAAGACTCCCGCGTCCACTCCGGTAAACGGTATTTGTCCGGAAGCATCGGGTTCCAGCACACTGAGACCCAACGCCATCGCTTTGCCCGACCAATACTCAATCTCCAACAAGTGCGGCTGGTTCGGATCGTCAATCGGCAAAGCGAAGGCTTGCCAACCCTTGGGTCCGAGTCGCAACATGTCACGGTCTCCGACTCGCGTGACCGACGTGTTGCTGCCCAACGTTTTGGGGTACCGTACCGGCAATTTCAATTGATTGATTTGCCGTCGCATGGTCCACCGTTCCGGGCGAGTGGGATCCAGGACAAACCTCTCCTGCCATAGTTGTTCGGAAGCATCGACGTTTACTGGGCGTGGTTCGAGTACGACAAACTGAGCGTGACGGTCGGCGATGCTGCGTTCGCTGGGAAACGGTCCGCGGCGAGTAAACTCGGTCAGTTCGACCTGCAAATCATAGATCCCTTCGTCGGACGGCAAAGTCAGTGTTTGTGACGGCACTGTGGCGATTTCACCGGACGGTTGGCATTTCACAGTGATCGCTGTTTTCCACGATACTTCGCGCGTTTTTTGATTGCGGATCGAAAGGCGGATTTCTCCCTCGGCACCAGCGGTCATCTGAGGACGCCTAGGATTGATGGTTAGTGCAACCTGTTGCCCGGCGTCAAAGACCAGATTATCGCGATGAAAATCCAACGACAGGACATCCCCTGGAGCCCGTTCAATTACCAGTTGATTTTTTCGCGAGTCGATGTCGTATTGAGTTCGCCCGTTGGCCAACAGCTGAGAAACGGGGACCCGAGTCGACCACGCGGGGACCGAGTCTCTCGGCGAGGACAAATCGACCACCAATTCGGAGCCCGGTGAAACATCTACGTCCAAATCGCAGCCGTTGTACGATGTGGCCAATGTCTGCCGAATTGTTATCGATTCATCCAATAAGATGTTGGCCGAACAATCTGGCAGCATTCCCAAAGGGCTAAGGTGGATGAATTTGCCGCCGACGATTTGCATCGATCCGGTCCACGCCGTCGGGGCGCCACCACCCCAGAAAACACGCAGTTTAAGCCGTTGTAGTTTATTCTCGGCCTCCCGCGCGTGGACTTGGCCCGGATTGGCCGATTGTTGCGGCGGCTGTTGAATGGCTGGACTCGGTGCAGCCAGAATGGCCGAACCGTTAAGAACGAGGGAAACGAAGCACGTTATGACCAGCCCTCGGCGGCTAACGATCTTAGTCAAGCGCATCGCACTCCGGCCAATCCACTGGAGCCAGCGCTGGTGAGCCGTTTGACTGCACGACGATGGAGCCCGACGACCCTGTCGGCTCATTTCATCCGTCTTCATCCATCCATGTCTGAAACGAACGGCCTGGTTCAAGTGACCGATCCAAAGCCGCGGACTGTATCAAGCTGGAATGCTGGCGACCACAGGGGAAGCCCACGTCCGCTAGCATCCAAGCGGGTAGTGGGCCAATCTGACAAAAGGCAGCTTCATTTATTGCCAATGATTGTCGGGCAGAGACTGCCCGACCTAACTGTTCACGAGCCGGGGTCTGGCTCATTTTCGGCCCAATAATTGGTACGTGAACGTCGCATGAGCCGCCGAAAATGTGCCTGACCCCCTAAAAACGTGGGCAACGCATTGATAACCCGTGAACGCTTACCTGCCCGACCTACAGCAAATTGGCCCAGTACCAACCTGGACGACTCGCTAATCGATCTCCAATACCGCGTCGACTGCGCGGGAAAGATCGTCGACAACGTCAGGGCAACGCCGGCTGACGTCGTTGACTTCCCAGCGATCATCGGCTTTCGCATACAGCTCGTCCGTCAGCCCGCGTCGCACGAGCATCCAGTCTGGCGTTCGGAACGCCGTTTGGTTTCCCGTCCGACATAACGATGTGCCCCACCCTGCGGCGACCGTCGTGTCGACAAAGGCCGCCGAGTCCAGCCAGTTCTTCAGCAATCGGTGCACGAACGATGTTTGCAAACAGGTGGGCTCGCGCCAGCCAAGCATCGATCGCCCGTCAAACGCAATGCAGGGAACCATCGACGATTCGCTATAAACCGTGGGAGTTGAAAAGCCAACAACGCCATGCTCCCCCAACGGGAATCCTCGCGGCGAAGTCAACACCAATCCTGTATTGCCCACGGCTACCAGTTCGCGCACGTAGATCTCGATGCAACGGTCGATCACCATCACTTGGCTGGCCCAGGCCCACTGGTCAGCCAAGCGTTGATCCGGATCGACGTCCGCGTCACACACCGCGGCCGGAGGCTGGACCCACGTCGGCGGGTCGACGACATCATCCAATTCCAATTCCTCTCGCCACGCGGCCGGGGCATCCCAGCATTTTCCCAACCCGCCATAATGGGCCCACAACAAATAGCCATCCGGAATGGTCTGTTGACAGTTGATCAGTTGAGCGAGAAAGACCGCAAAATGGGTTTGCTCCAACGAGCCCGCCGGGGTGCCAGGTACCGGGATGTCGGCGAAAAGCACCTCGTCAAACCGTTGACTGAAGTGCGGCGTCAGAACTTGCAAGTCCTGATCGGAAAACAACAGGCAACCCATTCCGCAGGCGCCGAATTCCTGAAGAATCGACCCGTTCTGATCCCGCCAGGGCGGCCTCCCAGTCACCATTGATTCCAGACTCGAGCCGACCTCGGGTTGGCAAATCATCATGTTTTCGGCAATCCAGGACCTCGAGGTGAGCCAGTCCAATCCGGGAGTCTCGATCCAGGTGTTTCCGTATGCGCCGAGATCGCGTGCTGCCAGCCCGTCGATCGTCAGCACCACGAGATTGGTTTGGCTTGGCATGAAAGGGCGAGAACAACGGGTCGTGAATCGTCGCAGGAATTGTATCATAAGCGTCTCAAACGATGTCACAATCCAAGGAACCAAAGCGATGGACGTGCCGGACGAGCTGCTCTGTTTTGATGAGTCGCGTTTAATTGAATTGGTTCGCCAGAAGGCATTGGAGTTTGGCGAGTTCCGCTTGGCATCGGGCGCCACGGCGAACTTCTATCTCGATTGCCGCAAACTGACGCTGGACAGCGAAGCGGCCAATCAAGTCGCCGCCGGCATGTGGCAGGCGATGGCGGACCAGTTGCCCGACGCCGTTGGCGGCATGGCGGTCGGCGCGGTCCCGATCGTAGCCTCGGTCTTGTGCCATGCCCACTGGCATCAGAAATCGCTGGCCGGGTTTTTCGTCCGGAAGGAGGCGAAGTCGCATGGAACCGGCCGGCGAATCGAAGGCCCGGTGCAACCTCATCAAACCGCGATCATTGTCGAAGACGTCGTCACCAGCGGCGGCAGCTGTCTGACGGCAGTTCAAGCGGCTCGGGAATTCGGTTTGAAGGTCGCTCGAGCCGTCGCGATCATCGATCGTAATCCCGGCAATCACCCCGAATTTGCCGCCGCCGGCGTCGAACTTCAGTCGCTGCTGACCATCGATCAGTTAGGACTGTAGGATCGACAGCCGTGTTCAATCCTCGTTATCGCGGGATCGATGCGAATGTTTCCAGTCGCGAGTATTGTCGACTCCTGCATTTGGCGCCTTTCCATTTCCCTCGGCATCATCCGTACAATCGTTAGTTTGAACTGACCGCCAGTGCCGCCAAGTCCGGTTTTGCACATTCGCCGTTCCAAACGTACATGACAAAGCGGTCGCACCAGTTCTGCCAAATAACGCAATCCTAGCCGTGATGCCTCGCGTAAAGATTAGGCGCGCGCGGTTTCGCGTTTTCTTCCGCCCACGTCAGTTTCGTGCGATTGACACGGTCACTCGGACGATGACTCCTTTCGACGTTCTATCGCATATGCCGCATGAGCGTCGCGTAATCGAATTTCAACTTGGCCCGAATTGTCCATCGAGATCACGGAGGTCCCGACCCAATGACGGCAACGGCGTCAGCACTAAGGAGAGAATTATGAGACAGCGAATCTTTTGCGGTCTGGTGATCACCATCACCTTCGCCGCGCTGGGAGCCGCCGGAGCCCAGCAAACGGGGCAAAGTCCAATCGAATTCGGTTCGACCTTGTCACAAATCGGCGATCCGGTCAATCGGAACACGGCCTTCGGACGGCATGACCAATCGTCCACAGCGGATGCGGTTCGGCCCCCCGTGCTGACCAACCCGATCCCGCCGGTGCCGCCCGCTTTTAACGCCGCCCCGGCAACGATCCGACAAGATGCGGACAAGGAACAAGCGGCGCCCGCGCCCGCCACACCCGTAGCCGCTGCGCCTCAGACCCCCTGCGGTTGTAGCGACTGCGGCGCCAATGGCGACTACAGCTACGGCGATTATTTCAACAACGGCCGCGATCGACATCTCGGCGGACACGACCACAATGCGAACTGGGTGTTTGGCGCCCGTGGTCTCGTCATGCGTCGCGACTACGAAGACGACAAGAGCTTGAGCTATGATCCGGCCGATCCGACCAACGTCTTTGCGACGTCGACCAGCGTGAAGATGGGCTCGATGAACGGTTACGAAGTCTTCTTGTCGCGCCGGAATTGCAACGGCCGCGGATTCGAAGCCCGTTACTGGGAACTCAATCCCGGCGTCAACGACTACACGCTGGCCAATTCGCCGAATACCGCGTTGAGCGGGTTCAATCAGGTCGACTTTGGGGCGCAGTCGGTGTACTCGATCTACAACGCTTCCGACAGTCACAGCTTTTATCGCGAAAACCAGTTCAACAATCTGGAGTTAAATCTGCTGCGACTGGCCGGCTCGAATAACTGCTGCGGTTCCAGTTGGGAATGGCTGGCCGGCTTCCGCTGGTTCCGTTTCGACGAGAGCTTCCGGTACGCCACGTACACCGCCAACGCGGCTTACCCACCGCAGTTGTTCTATGACACGCGAGTCAACAACAACTTGTACGGCTTCCAAGTCGGTGGCCGAACCGAGCGCTGCCTGTGCAAGGGCTGGGGCCTGCAATTCGATTCCAAAGTCGGCATTTTTGGCAATCACCTGGACCACCAACAGAGCATCTCCGACGGCAACGGCACTTTTGCCGTCATCAACAGCGGTCCCTACGCCGGTCAAGACTACGCGTTTTCGTCGAACAAGAACGACTTCTCGATGATGGGCCAAATCGACCTTGGTCTGTACTACCAATTCTCGAGTTGTTGGCGGGCAGTGGGCGGCTATCAATTGCTGGGGATATCGGGCGTTGGCTTAGCGCCGGATCAGATTCCGTATAACTTCACGGACTCGCGAGACATTCAGCGAATCAAGTCCAATGGAAGCTTGATCCTGCACGGCGCGTACTTCGGCGTGGAACACAGTTTCTAACCGGTTCAGTTCCCTCGCTCAAACAAACCAAACCGCGGCGATCGAAGCATTGCCGCGGTTTTTTGTTTGCGCTGAAGTGTGCCAAGGGCTTGTGCTTTGTGGCAACTTAATTCTTGAATAACCGAGGGGCCGCGAGTGCTTTGTCAGGTCTTAGAATTGGAGTTGTGTGCCACTGGCTTCGCCAGTGCGGGTCGGCAATACACGACGCACATGTACACTGGCACAGCCAGTGGCACCCCAAAATTAAAACTTGACACGGCACTAGCCTCGGTTCGGCAGCGAATAACCGTGGCTTGCGCCATCGGCTCGCATTCGCAAGCGGACTTTTATCGGCGACAGAGCACTTGTTCGACATTAGGCGGCCACCTCTGTGGCCGCTACTTAGGCGTCAATGTACAGATGATACGACGCGATTGCCGAGACGGAACTCCCTCCAGCTTGGCGCATTCGGAGAGCTTTTCCACAATCTGGGCCATGACTTTTTCACCTTCTTCGATATGGGCCAATTCACGGCCTCGAAAAACCACGGTGACCTGAACCTTGTCCTTGTGTTCGAGAAAAGTCATCGCCTGTTTGACCTTGAAGTCGATGTCGTGTTGGCCGGTTTTGGGCCGCAGGCGAATCTCCTTGAGTCGCGTCTGGTGTTGCTTGGTTTTGTGCGAGCGTTTGTTCTTATCATACTTGAATTTGCCGAAGTCCATGATTCGGCAAACGGGTGGTTTGGCATCCGGAGCGACTTCGACTAAATCCAAGCCGGCCCGACGCGCGACCTCTAAAGCTTCCTTTGTTGGCAAGACACCCAGTTGTTTCCCTTCGTCATCGATCACTCTCACGGGAGTGATTCTGATTTGATCATTGATCCGATTCTGAATTTTTTCGACGATACTGTGCACCCTTTCCTGCAATCACAAAAAAAAAGACAGACGGCCGGCCAAATCTGTCGCGATCTACACGTACTCAGTGTAAGAGCAATGAAAAAACTAGGCAAGTTGAGCACTGCAGATTTCTCAGATTGCCGACCAAAATCAGAAAGCACTGTCAAGCCCTATTCGCGCGTTGGGTGAAACTGGTTTCGCCGATGAAATATCGGCGGTGCGTCGACGACCAGGACATCAACCAAGCCAGCGGCATCTCAGCATTACCCCAATCCTCAGGCTTTACGAACCACAGGGCATCGTTTCCGACCGATTGGCCGCTGGGAACTGGGGGCTTCGGTTCAACGGTGAATCCTAGCAGCTAGTACCACGTCAATACCTTTGCCGCCCGTTGAAAAAGTAGCGGAACGGTGCGAGCCGTTTGGTTGCGTTGGAATCCACACGGCGAATTGCCGGGCGGCTTGCGCCGCTTCAGTAAACCCTTGTGTACATTGTTCAACTGTCTGTTAGGTTGGGCGTAAGCTGCGCCTGCGAGTCAGCTCGTCGCGGCGTTTGGACTGCGGCCATTCGGTCGTCGCGGCCCGTGCCAGACGGATTGGTCGCCACGAGGCCAAACCGCCGAAGTCGGGTTGCAGTCCGGCGGGCTTGAAGTCACATTGAAGACTACGTCCAGCCAGTCAGCCTACCACCGGAGCGCAGGAGTGCAGAAGAACGGCAAGTCGTTCTATCGTCGAATTCAGTTGCGATTGTATGAATGGTTTGCTGGCCCCCATCCGCACTGGCAAACAACAGGCAAATGGCTTGCGCTCTCGGTGCTCGTGGGCATCATTGCGGGCTTGGGTGCGATCGCGTTTCAATGGCTCGTTCAGGCGGTTCAATACTCGACACTATCGGCATTGGCGGGCTATCCCGCGATCGAACCGGCCGGTGAAGTCGAGTACTTTCCAACGTGGGAGACCCCGTTCAATCCTTGGGCGATCGTCCTCATCGTGGCGCTGGGGGGATTGCTCAGCGGCGTGATTGTCTTCACGTTTGCTCCAGAAGCCGAAGGTCATGGAACTGATGCGGCGATCGATGCGTTTCACAACAAGCGGGGGCGCATTCGTCCCTTGGTTCCGTTCATCAAAACGATCGCATCGGCGATCACATTGGGAACTGGCGGATCGGCCGGGCGCGAAGGGCCGATCGCTCAAATCGGCGCGGGCTTTGGTTCGCTGCTGGGACATTGGCTGCACTTGAGCGCTCGGGACCGCCGAATTCTGCTGGCGGCTGGCCTGGGTGCGGGTGTGGGGTCCATCTTTGCGCCCCCTGGCTGGCGCGGTGTTCGCCGGCGAGATCATGTATCGCGAAGTTGACATCGAAAGCGACGCATTGGTGCCGGCCGCCGTGGCCTCGGCGATAGGTTACAGCGTCTACAGCCTGGCGTTGCCGACCCATCTACAATTCACGCCCCTGTTTGGCCACAAGCTGAATTTCAACGTCGGCTCGATTTGGGAGTTGTTCCCCTATACGATTCTCGCACTGGTTTTGGTAGTCGCCGCAATCTTATATGTGCGTACATTCTACGGCATCCGCCGACTATTTATTAAGGTGCCGATGAGGCGACATATGAAACCGGCGCTGGGCGCACTGCTGGCAGGCCTGATCGCGATTTGCGCCTACTTTGCCTTCGGACAGCAGCGGCTGATTCTCGGCGTCTTGGGGGGCGGCTATGGGACGCTGCAAGCCGCGTTTGTCGGCGACAACAATGCCACCCTCATGGTGCTATTTGCGGTGGCGCTGGGAAAAATCCTGACGACCAGTCTCACCATCGGTTCGGGGGGTTCCGGTGGCGTGTTTGGGCCGTCCCTGGTTATCGGGGGCTGTTTGGGCGCGGCCACGGGACGCATCCTTCACGGTTGGATGCCCGGGATTATCGAACAGCCGGAAGCTTTCGCGGTGGTGGGGATGGCCGGTTTCTTCGCGTCCTGCGCCGCGCGCCCATCTCGACGATCTTGATGGTTGCCGAGATCACAGGCGAATACACGCTTTTGCTGCCGACGATTTGGGTCTCGTTTCTCTGCCTGCTGCTGAACCGGCGGGACACGCTGTATATCAAACAAGTTGCGACGCGGTTGGATTCACCGGCCCATCGAGGCGACTACATGGTCGACGTCTTGGAAGGCATTCAAGTCCGAGACGTCTACGATCCGCACCGCCCCGTCATGACCGTCCACGAAGGCCGCAATCTCGACGATATCGTCCACCTCTTGGCCCGAACCCATCAGCGTTACTTTCCGGTGGTTGATCAAGACGACAACCTGGTCGGCATTTTTTCATCCGAAGACGTCCGCACCTATCTATTCGATCAAACGTTGTGGCAGTTGGCGATCGCCCGTGATGTGATGCGCTGGCCCATCATCACCGTGTGTCCCAACGATGATTTGAATTCGGCGCTGCGGCGTTTTACGGCGCTCAACCTCGATGAACTTCCCGTCGTCGACGACGACAACCCCAAAAAACTGCGCGGAATGGTCCGCCGCAAAGAACTGATTGCCGCCTACAACCAACGCCTCATGGAATTCAAAAAACAACAAGAGGCGGAACTGTAGGCTGGGATTGTTGCCGAGGGTCTCTCGCGGCCACGAACTTACGTCTCGATCTTGTCTAGCAGTCCGTTGAAAAAAAGCGGAACGGCGCGAGCCGTCCGGTTGCGTTGCCATCCACACGGCGAATGACCGGGCGGCTCGCGCCGCGCCGCTTCAATAAACACGCCGGCACGCAATTTTCAACAATCTGTTAGGTGTCAAGAGTCGTTCGAGACAACGGTGGCGCGGGGCTTGCGGCACTCGCGACGTCGCTCTTGCAACGATTTGCACAAGCCGTGTAGACTGGCAATGCTGCGCCAGTTCTCGCTTCGCCGGTCGGATCTTCTACGCGCGGACGTCTGGCGCGATCAGGCCCCTATTGATCTCACGAGTCCGCCGTTGCTACAGGTTTCCGCCGCCAGCACCGTTCAACAATCGACGCAGTCGCTGGATGCACTGACGGGGTTGCGCTTTATCGCGGCCTACTGTGTCGTCATTCATCATATTATCAGCAACACGGGTGCATTGGCGCCGACGACGCTGCCGTTGGGCGACGGCGCAGTCTCGTTTTTCTTTGTCCTGTCGGGATTCATCCTGACACACGTCTATTTTCACCGCCTGGAGAATTGGCGCGACGTCAAGCGATTTTGGTTCACCCGATGGGCTAGAATCTGGCCGCTCCATGTCGTTTGTCTGCTGTTGGCAGCACTCATCCTGTACGGACCCCATGCCTTGTGGGCCAATCGGTTTGTGTTGGGGCCAAAAGGCTTGGTCAATGGGGCTCTGCTTCAAAGCTGGATTCCCAACTACGCCTGGGCGTTTTCATTCAACGGCGTCAGTTGGAGCATCTCGGACGAAATGTGCTTCTACTTCGCGTTTCCGATTTTCATGTGCGCAAGCGTTCGCCGATTCAAACTGACGTTCGTCATCGCGATGACGTACATCTTGCTGGCCGTGTGGACGATTCGGGGCTTGGGCCAGCAGCATCACTTGCCGGAGTCGTTCGATACCATTGCCTTTGTGCACTTGAACCCCGCCATACGGATCATGGAATTCATGATCGGCGTGGCGGTCGGGCGGATGTACGTATCTCGTGCTCGAAGCAAGCCGAAATCGACGGTGCTCTGGAGTACTTGCTCGGAGTTTTTGGCCGTCGGGCTGTTTGTGCTTGCGTGGCTCTATCCATTAAGTCATGGCGCGCTGAATGCCGTACTCCAATCGCCGTACGCCGGTCCCACGATTGCCCATTGGCTGCGATTTGTTGGGTATAGCCCCGTGTTTGCCTTCGTCATCTGGGTCTTTGCGCGTTCGCGAGGCGTCTTGGCGTGGATTGCTTCGACCCCGCTGATGGTCTACTTGGGTGAAATCAGTTTCTCACTTTATATGATTCACACGATCGTGATCTCAGTGATCAAGCAGTATTTTCCATACGTCGTTCAGTCGTCCCCGGCGATGCTCGTTGTCGCCGCGTCCGTGTTTTCGATCGCTGCTTCGATGGCCTTGTTTCATATCGTCGAAATGCCGGCCAAGAACGGTTTGTTGAAGCTCTACGATCGTAAATGGCATGCTGCCTGGCAATCGACCAGAGGGTTATGGTGGGAATTCATCCGCTCGCCAAAGGTGACCTACATCCTGCTGCCCACGGCGTTATGCATCAGCCTGTTGTGTCAATTCAATCGATGGGGAAAACAGTTCGTCGACCAACAGCCGGCACCCCGGTATGTGGCGAGATTCGGTGACGAAGCCGACCTGTTGGCCTATCAGTGCCGAGTCGTCGAAGGTAACGCCGAGCTTCTTTTTGTGTGGCAGACGGGTCCAAATCCTCGTCGGCATCTGTTCATTCACATCTGTGATGGCGATGGAAAGCGGCTGCGTCACGCTCGATTGAACAACGATTCCAGATTCTCACCGGGGGCAACAGGGATGGTTTGGGTGCAGCGGATCTCCATTCCCGCGCCCTGACCTGGTGGCCGCTCATACTTTGGCTGTCGGCTTTTTCGATCGCGAACTGAAATCTGCCGACGTCACGACCACCACTCCCGACGCACGAAATCGCGAGCAGTCGAGGTTTCGGATCTCAATACCGAAATCCGCGGCCCAAAACTGAATTCACGCAGCATTGAAGTCACGCAGTCTTCGCCGCGGTCTTAATATTCGTTGGCGACCGTTGTGGGTTCTTGGCTGGGAGGCGTCAAATCAATCTTTTGACGAACGGCCTTGGCCTCGACTTCAGCTTGTAGCCGCTCGATGGCCGCCGCTAAAGGCATCGCACCCAGGTCGCCGTCGTATCGGTCGCGGACGCTGACGCTGCCCGACTCGGCGTCGCGCGGGCCGACAACGAACATGTAGGGGAGCATCTCCAACTGTCCCTCGCGGATTTTCGCACCCAACTTCTCCGCGCGAAAGTCGCCGGTGATCCGCAATCCGGCCGCAGTCATCTCCTGCAGCACCTGGCGGCCGTAATCCTCGGACTTGTCGCTGACGGTCAGTACCCTGCCCTGTGCGGCGCGAGCCACAGTGGGAACGACCCGCCGAAATGCTCGATCAGCACGCCGATAAATCGCTCCATCGAGCCGAATGGAGCGCGGTGGATCATGATCGGCCGATGCGGCTTGTTATCCGGACCGATGTATTCGAGCTGAAACCGTTCTGGCAAGTTATAGTCGACTTGGACGGTGCCCAGTTGCCACTGGCGGCCAATGCAATCGCGAACGATGAAGTCGATTTTGGGCCCATAGAAAGCCGCCTCGCCGACCTCCACAGTGAATGGCTTGCCAAGCTGTTCCGCCGCCGCTTTGCAAGCCGCTTCGGCCTTTTCCCAATTCTCGGCCGTGCCGATATACTTGTCCGACTTCGGATCGCGAGCACCAACGCGAACGCGATAGTCGTCCATGCCCATCGCCCCAAAAACGATCTTCACCAGTTCGATGCACGCGGCCAGTTCAGCGGCCACCTGGTCTTGGGTCACGAACAAGTGCGCGTTGTCCTGAGTGAATCCGCGAACTCGAGTCATTCCGCCGATCTCGCCGCTCTGTTCCCACCGATACACGGTACCGAACTCGGCCAGCCGAATCGGCAGGTCCCGGTAGCTGCGTTGCTCTGATGCGTAGATCTTGACGTGGTGCGGACAGTTCATCGGCTTCAACAGGTAGCCTTCGATGTTTCCAGCCTTCATCATGTTGGCGAGCTGACTGCAACTGCAGCCTTCATTGGCCAGCCGCTGAAGCTGTTCATGATCGACCAACGGCGGGTACTGGCTGTCCTGGTAGTACGGGAAGTGTCCGGAGGTTTTGTACAGATCGAGCTTGCCGACGTGCGGAGTAAAGACTTGGGTGTAACCCTGTCGTTTGAGGTGCCCGGAGATAAAGTCTTGGAGCTGTTGTCGGATAAAAGCCCCCTTGGGCGCCCACAAGATTAGTCCTTGTCCGACCATCTCATCGATATAAAACAGGCCCAGCCGGCGGCCTAACACGCGATGGTCTCGCCGTTTGGCCTCCTCCATCTGTTTGAGGTGGGCCTCCAGATCCTCTTTGGTGAAGAACGCGGTCGCATACAGCCGCTGAAGCTGTTGCCGGGATTGATCTCCTTTCCAATACGCTCCGGCGATCGACAACAGTTTGAACGCCCCGATCATTTTGGGAGAAGGAATGTGGGGGCCGCGACAGAGATCGATGAACTCGCCTTGCCGATAAAAGGACAAAGTCTTGTGATTGGCGAGACCCTCACTAATGTGTTCGACTTTGAGCGGTTGTTTGAGATCGCGGCAAATCTGAATCGCTTCGTCACGCGGCCGCTCGATCCGCTCGAACGGTTCGTCGAGATCGATCAGCCGCTGCATTTCGGTTTCGATCGCTGCAAAATCGTCCTCGGTCAACGGCTCGGGCGAATCGACATCGTAGTAGAAGCCCCCCTCAATGGTCGGGCCGAACGCCAACTGCACTCCCGGCTTGAGCCGCATGACGGCACGGGCCATGATGTGGGCACACGAATGCCGCAGAGTCGCCAGCGCCGCGGGATCGGTGCGAGTAATGATTTTCAGGCGGACTTCGTCGTCGGGTTGCAACTCGCGGTTCATCGCGACCGGCTGCCCGTCGATCTCGCCCCACATGGCGTCCTTGGCCAGCCGCGGGCCGATTTTCCGCGCCACGTCCAACAGCGAAACGGCGCTATCGAATTCCTTGACCGATCCGTCGGGAAGCTGTATTTTTGCCATGCGAAAGACTCTCAGTTGTGTACGCCTTTTGAGATGTTGAGCAGTGCCGGTGGACAAAAGTTCGCTTGAGGAACTCGAATCGTCGTAAGTATACGAAAACATGGCGTTTTCGAATACGTCGACGGCAAGACCCCGATGTATTCTGCGATGATAGGG
The DNA here is from genome assembly GCA_963803365.1 of uncultured Planctomycetaceae bacterium. Lineage (GTDB taxonomy): Bacteria > Planctomycetota > Planctomycetia > Pirellulales > Pirellulaceae > JANMEB01. The sequence goes on along the minus strand of CAWDMH010000004.1, from coordinate 278,598 downwards.
CGATTCCTTCACGAGGCAAACCTGTGGCCGTGACGGCTCGGTCGTGTATCTCATTATTCGGTGAACCGTGAAATCGAAACCAGTTAGGACGAAGCCGGCGGCGCTAGCCGCCGCGTACCAACCGCTCAGCAGCGTCTGGCAAAAGGGCGACGCGGAATTGCTCGAAGCGATCTTTTCGTTTTATCCGTCGATTCCGCCAGAACCGATTCTCGACGCCACACACAACGCCGGCCGGTTTTGGATCGATTCAACGCGAGAAGTCTGGTCGTTGGATATTGACGCGGCCCACCGACCGCTGATCGTCGCCGACAACCGGACCATGGTCGGCTTGAATACCAAGACCGGGCAAACAGACTTCCGGGTGCCAAGCGATTCGTTCGGCACAGTCGTTTTCGACCCACCGCACGTGGGCCCACAAGGACGCGACAAGAGCATCAAGCGATTTGACGCCGACTACGGCGCGACGATGGAATGCGGCAAACAACACGGCTGGACGTTGAGCTATCTCTATCCGCCGTTTTTGGAACAGGCAAAGCGAGTTCTCAAACCAAACGGCCTGTTACTGGCGAAAATCACCGACATGGTCAACAGCCACAGGTCGCGCTGGGCTCACTGCGACTTCATGAGAATGGCCGAAGAAACCGGCTTCACCGTGTGCGACTTGATCGTAAAAATCCGCAAAGGACCGATGATGTCCAACCGTTGGCAAAATGCACAACACGCACGTAAACGTCATTGCTTCTGGATCGTCTGCCGCAACGGAGAATCGTGCGAACGGTAAGCGTCCGTTGGGCGAATGATGCGCGTCCATATCCCGTCGGATAGGTGTTCACGCCTGACAACCAACACCACTCCCCCGCTTTTCCGCGAACGAATTACTCGACTACTGACCCACCGCAAAATAACTTCCGCGTTCAACCCCATTTCCGTTGGGCCAGTCCCGACGGGATGACGACTGGTGAGCTACCAGTGAGCTACATCAGTTACCGCCGGCTTTCTTCAATAAGCACGCTTTTGCCGATCTCCGTTGGGCTTGTCCCGACGGGATCACGACTGGTGAGCTACCAGAGCAATTACGATGGCCGAAGTTATCTTGCTTGCGATCCAAGCGTGCGATGCCATCATTTCCAATTGGGTGGGCGTTTGTTCAGAAAGGCTTGCACACCTTCCTTGCCCGCGTCGGTGGTTCGGGCGGCCAGCGTATTCGCCGAGCCGATACTAAGTTGCGTGAAGACGTGTTCGCCGATCGATTCGTTGATCAGCTTCTTGGTAAGCTGCACGGCTTCGGGCGCGAGTTCAGCGATCTCTTTGGCCAATTCGTGTGAGCGAAACCAAACCAAGCGATCCTCGACAACTTGATTCACCAGCCCGATCTGTTGAGCCTGCGCCGCTGTAATTGCCTGTCCTGGCAACAGCAGTCCGGCCGCCCGACCGGCGCCGATCCGATGCACCAACAGCGGCGCGGCCAGCCCTGCCACTAATCCCCGCCGAGGTTCGGGTAAAGCGATTTGAGCCTTGTCGCTGGCGACGACCAAATCGGCCGCCAGCATCAACGCGACTGCGCTCCCGACGACCCAGCCATTGGGTGCACAAATGATCGGCTTGGGAAATCGCAGCATCTCCTCGATCAGTTCCTGAAAGCTCTCCATCTGTTGCTGCCAGGCCTGCAACGACTGCTCGTCCTTTTGCCACTCCGCCAACTCGTGCAGGTCCGTTCCCGCGCTAAACACGTTCTCGGTGCCGGTGAGGATGATGGCGCGGACTTTGCGCTCTTGATGAAAGTCCTCCAGCGCCTGTCGCACCTGGCGGATGACTTCGGCCGACAGCGCGTTTCGGCGGTCGGGTCGGTTCAAGATGATTGAGCCGCTGGGCACGTCCTTGCGGACTTGGACGATCTCGCGCGAAGCAATCATGCCCGTTCGTTATTAGTTTTCAAAGGCCGCGTCGAAAGCCCGCCGACTGGGCGTGAAGTCGAGTTGCCGCGTAAATTCGCAAGCCTCCTGCCTCCGAACTCGCGGTCCATGCCGCTGTCCTCCCATTCAATCGACAGCGGTCCGGAGTATTGAGCCTCGTTCAGCGCCCGGATGATCTCTTCGAAATTCACCGCACCGCGTCCGGGTGAGCGGAAATCCCATCCGCGACGCGAATCGCCAAAGCCCAAATGGCTCGACAGAATTCCGCTGCGACCGTTGAGGCCGGTGATCGCATCTTTGATGTGCACGTGAAAAATCCGATCCGGAAACGCACGAATGAACTCGACCGGATCCACGCCCTGCCAGTGCAAATGACTCGGATCAAAGTTGAAACCGAATTCTTCGCGGTGATCTAGCGCCGTCAACGCCCGCTCGGCCGTGTACAAGTCGAACGCGATTTCGGTCGGGTGGACTTCCAAGGCAAACCGCACACCGCACTCGCCAAAGACATCTAGAATCGGATTCCATCGTTCGGCCAACAACGCAAAGCCATCGTCGATCATCTGCGGCGGAACCGGAGGAAACGAATAGTTCAAATGCCAAATGCTCGAACCGGTAAAGCCGTTAACCACTTCAACACCCAGCTTCTTCGCCGCCCGAGCCGTGTTCATCATCTCCTCGGCAGCCCGTTTGTTCACCCCCGCCGCTTTGCCGTCTCCCCATACGTGCGCGGGCAAAATCGCCTTGTGCCGCTGGTCGATATTGTCCAAAACCGCCTGGCCAACCAGGTGACTGCTGATCGCATAACACGCCAACTCATGCTGCTCCAGGAGCTTGCGCCGCCGATCGCAATAGTCCGATTCCTTGATCGCCCGGTCGACTTCGAAATGATCGCCCCAACACGCCAACTCGATCCCGTCGTAGCCAAATGAATGAGTCAACCGAGCCATCTCTTCAATCGACAAATCGGCCCATTGACCGGTGAACAACGTGACGGGACGAGGCATACTTGATCTCCAATCCACAATTCGTTTCGAAGCAGTGACGGCCCAAGCGGCTGTGGTATTTTGTTCGCTGAGTCTTGGCTTTGCAAGCGACTGACGTGCCAGGATTCGATGCCCGAACCCAACAGGAACGGTTTCCTCAACTAACCACAAACACAGTAGGCGGAAAGCATAAAATGGGTAAACTCAATGAGGCGAAACCTAACAAAGTTCGCCAAAGACCCAGCGGTACCGAATCGTCCGCCGTCGGTGGGTGATCCGTGCCGATCAACAAGATAAACACCGTCATCAACAGCCAAACGAGTGTCTGCGTGTACACCATTAAGGCAATCGCCGCCACCACGATGGCTCGCGCCAGCCAGTGTGCTCGCTGTCCGAATAACGTGTACGTGACGTGCCCTCCGTCCAATTGGCCAATTGGCATCATATTCAGTCCGGTAATCACCAGTCCGAACCATCCCGCCACGAACCACGGATTCAGTTGACTCAGCCAAACATGTCCCAAAATCGCATGCGAATGATGGCCGGCCGCTTGGATCATCCAACTCAGCAGCAGCGGGCACTGAATGCGCGATTTCACCGCGGCCCGGTGTGCTCAAGTCCAAGTAACGCACTCCAAGTACCGCCACCGGAATAGCGATCACCAGCCCCGCAATCGGACCCGCAATGCCGACGTCGAATATCTGCCGACGGTCCGCTTCGTGCCCGTCCATGGCGATCACCGCGCCCATCGTTCCTACGGGGCTGATCGGCAACGGGATGAACATCGGCAGCGTCGCGGGGATGCGATAGATCAGGGTCATCACAAAATGACCCGACTCGTGGCGCCGAGAATGGCCATCACCGCCAACGCGTAGATGAGTCCCTGCCCCCAGTTCTTCAAAATCAGCGCCGAACAAAGACGGCATCGCTGGCCATACACACTTGGGGCTGCCAATGCCAGGCACCGACCAGCAACGTCGAGGCGAACGTCGCGACGAATAAGAGAATTGGTAGCTTCCACCGGCGGCGAAAGCGCGGCGGTGCCAGCGCAGCCTCGCTCGCGCCCAAGCGGATTTCCGCCGACGGCGAGACGCTGGGTACGCGAGCAGGCGATGTCGTTGTCTCGTTCAAAGAAATCCGCAGGATTGGGACCAAAATCGCAATCAAAGCCGGATTCCAGCATACCATAGGACGTCCGCCGTCGACTATGGGAAGACGCGCCTGTAAGTCGGGTTAACTGTAGGTCGGGCAGTCCCTGCCCGACACCCCCCAGTCATGGATGTAGCCGCCGCATTTCGAGTTATCCCGGCTCAGCGCGTCGTACTCTTCATTACTGTAGGTCGGGCTTCCCTGCCCGACAAACGACGACGATCCTTGCCCGTCAAACAACGGCTATAGACGACTGTCTTACATCGAAGGCACCCACTAGGCCAAGGCGAACGATCAGCTCTTACGGACTGCGGCTCTTCACTTCGGCAGCGAGAATTGGCCGATCAGTGCCCAGGCGGAAACAAACACCACCACAATCAGAGAATTCATCCAGTCGGCAGACATGGCACAAGCTCCAGGGACAAGAATAGCGCAAGATCGTCCCTGAAGACAATTTCTTCCGTGCTCCAGCGTTCATCGACGCATCCGCAAAAGAATTTCAAAGAAAAATCTGGCCCCGGAACGCTTTACCCCGACGACAAACTCTTCCCAAAAAGAAAAGAGAACCCAACTCCATTATTTCTATTCATCATCGAGGACGGTTGCGTCGGCTTGGGACCACGTAAGAATGCGCTTTGTGTGGCCGATGTTATAATGGAATGGAAACGTAGCGTGGCGAGAAAAATTCGCGAGTTGGTTAAAGACCTGTTGGGTGCTGGTTTTTCGCGACTTCCCGGCAGTGGCAAGGGGTCGCATCGAAAATTCACGCACGAAAACTATCCGGGCGCTGTAACCCTCAGTGGCCAGGACACCGACGACGCAAAAAAGTACCAAGAGAAACAAGTGAAACGTGCCATCGAGGAAGTGCAGAAATGAAACCAATCGACGAATATCATCGATGGGTGGAATGGAGCGACGAGGACCAGATTTACATTGGCAAATGCCCTGATCTGATCACGGGAATCCACGGTGATGATCCGGTCAGGGTCTACAAGGAACTTGGGGAAGTCGTTCAAGAGATTATCGATCACTATCAACAATCCGGCGCAAGCTCCCGCCTGTGCGAACGCGGCCCATGAGGGAAGTGTCTTAGGAAATGTCTTGGTCCCGCCAAGGCCGCGTCATGGACTGATTCACGCCAGCATCGCCTCACATCTTCCGGAGCGATGGCAAACCGCTGTCCCGGCTGTTCTACAGGCGGTGGTCCTGGCATTCACGTGCCTGGCCAGTCAGTCTAGTCCGCGAAAAGAGCTGCGTCCCCTTTTTCAGATTTTTCAGACCGTGATTGATTAGGGTCAACCTCCCGTCGCCGTCCTCGATCAGCGCGGATGCGTTTTCCAGCCAATCACCGGTGTTGATGTAGGTGATGTCCGCGCGTTCGACGATGAGCGGCTTGTGCAGATGCCCGCAGATGATTCCGTCCACGCGCTTGTCGACGGCGTACTGAATCAGCTTTCGCTGGAATCGTCCGTAGGCGCCCAGCATTCGTTTGGACGCCCGCTTGAGCCAGAAACAGAAGTAGCGTGGCCGCAGACCGAATCGTCGCAGAATCCAATTCAAAAGAATGTTGACATCGATCAACAAGCTATAACCAAAACTGCCGACTTTTGACAACCAGCGAAAGCCTCGTTCGATACCGTCGAACAAATCGCCGTGCGTCACCACGAATCGGCGGCCATCGGCGGTTTCGTGCACGAACTCGTCGGCGATTTCGAACTCCGGAAGACTTGGAAGAGGGCCGCGCAAAAACGAATCGTGATTTCCCGGCGTAATCCGCACGCGTGTGCCTTGCCGGGCGAGTTCGGCAACCCGGTCAACAATCCGCGTGTATTCCACCGGCCAATACCAGCGCGTCGTCAACACCCAGGCGTCAAAGAAATCGCCGACAATGTACAAATACTCCGGCTGAATTCCCTGCAAGAACGCCAACAACTCCTTACCACGCGCAACTTGATTCCCAAGTGGCTGTCGCTGATAAACACCGAACGGATGCTCGCCGACATGGATCAAACAGGTACTCGAATGTCGATGTCGCGAAAGCTCCGAATCTGGGGCCATCGCGCGGCGTCGGATTGGGGATGGTTTCCTGAGCGGATTGCCAACGCGACTTGCATCCCGGCGTCGGCAGCCGCAGCCAATTCCTCGGTCACGTCGCTGATGAACAGAATCCGATCCGCATTCCGCGACCAGCCGACAGCAATCCGATGATAACTCGACCGCTTTCGTTTGGGCCCGATCGTCGTATCATAAAACCCCGAAAAGAATCGCAATAGTTCGCCGAATTCTGTGTGTCCAAAGAATAACTGTTGCGCTTCGATGCTGCCGGATGAATAGACTCGGATATCGATGCCGCGTGTCGTCCAATTTTCCAACGCTTCGGGGACGTCGGGGAATACGTGAGAGACGAGTTCGCCCGACTCAAAACCAGAACGCCAAATCAACCCTTGAAGCTGTTTCAAGCCAGACGTTTTGGCATCGGCGTCCATCCAGCGCAGTACTTCATCGCGGATGCGTGACAAGGTTGCCGCGCGGAGTGCTTCGTGTTCAAAAGCGTCCGGCAACAGCCCCCAACCAGCCTCCTCGCCAATTTGGCGGATTACGGCGGCGACCTCTGGGTCATCAAACCGAGAAAAAAGGAATCCGTCCAACTCTCGGCGGACGAAGGGGAACATCGTTTGATAAACGAATTCAATCGACGACGTCGTGCCTTCGATATCCAACAAGATCGCATCCACATCTACTGCGATCACACGTCCACCACCGGTTGAAATTTCGCGGACGCCGAGGGAGCGACGTAATTCGGACCAAAACAGACCGGCTCAAAATGAACGTGTTGGCTGTCGTCGACGTAGTGCGGCGTCCAACCGCTACGATCCTGGAAAAGACGGATGCAACGGATCGTCCGGCTGCTGCACAGGTTAAACCAGTGCTTCGTGCCACGGGGCACGTTGATCAGGTCTCCGGATTCAACCGTAATGCTGAAGACCGGTCCGCCGTCGGGATGAATATGGAACAAGCCTCTGCCGGCAACGGTGAAACGCACCTCGTCTTCGTCGTGCGTGTGTTCCTTGTCGAACCGGGCCAGCATCGCATCCAGACCTGGTGTTTCCGGTTGGACGTTAATGACATCGGCGGTGACATAACCCCCGGCTTTCTTCAGTCGTTCGATTTCCGGTTCATACGCCGCGAGAATCTCTTCATCGGTCGCATCGACCGCGATCCGCCCGGCGACGTCCCAGTTTTCATAGCGGATACCGAATGGACGCAGGAATTCGCAAATATCCTTGCCCGTTGTGATCTCCCGATTCTGTTCTTTGATAAAGATCCGGGCCATTTCCGACTCCTGCTGTAATCGAGCATTGGTTCATCGCGCACCGCCAAATTCAGCGGCAATTATATCACCGGGCGAACATCATCCAAGCGCTAAGCTTCGCCCGATGCATTCGAGAAGGAACTCGAATATCTCCACATGTCGAGTCGCTTCGTCGATGTCACGTCCCCAGGTATACAAACCGTGTCGACGGATCAAATAACCGTGACAACGGTCGAAGTTCTGTTCCAGGTAGGCATCGACTTCGGCCGCCAGTGAAGGAATATCCTGCGTGTTGTCAAAGATCGGCACCCATTCACAGTGTTCGTGCGACGTGACTCCCTCGAGCCCCTTGAGCATTTCGTAACCGCGGATTTCCAAGCCTCGGTTCTCAAAACAACGCTCGGAGAGGATCGTCGACCACACCGAGTGCGTATGCAAGATCGCTTCGACGGACGGTCGGCGTGCCAAAACGACGTGCAACATGGTCTCGGCCGAAGAACGCGGTTGGCGGCCGGTCGTCGGGCGGCCATGCGAGTCGACCCGCACGAAATCGTCCGCATGCAATCGGCTTTTATCCTTACCACTCGCCGTCACCACCAGCTCCAGCGGTTTGCGTTGAATCACCGCGCTGTAGTTGCTGCTAGTTCCTCGCGACCAACCATGCCGATGGAACATCCGCCCGACCTCGCACAAGCGTGCCGTCAACCGCTCACACTCCGCCAACGGGTTCGCCGGTCTGTCTGTGGTCATCGCGTCTTTCATGCTAGGGATCTCCCGAAAAATAACTTCCCGATGTCGTTGACCCTCACCCATCCTCTCCCGCGAAGACGAGGACTTAAAGCGAAGTTATTTTGCGTGCGATCCTAACTGTGCATTCGCGGCAAAGCGTCTCCTCGGGCGATGATTTCGGCTTCCAAGGCAGACAGTTCTTGCAGTCGCTCTCTCACGGTTGTCTCGCTACCAAACATCTTGGCCAGTCGAACGTACGTGCTGTGATGACGCGCCTCGGATTCGAATAAGCTGTCGTAAAACGCGGCAAGTTCAGGGTCTTTCACATGTTGACGCAACAAGTCGAAACGCTCGCAGGAACGGGCTTCGATCAAACCAGCCACCAACAGTCGATCGATGGCCCGGTCCGGCTCGAACTTCCGCACCAGGTCATTGAGTTGTCGGCCGTAGTTGCTCGGCTTCATCCGACGAAAGGCAATCCCACGCCGCTTGAGCAATTCGAGCACCAATTCAAAATGCTCCAGTTCCTCGTTGACGATGGCGATCAACTCAGTACACATCTCTACCCGGTCGACGTACGCAAACAGCAGATTCATCGCGCAACCCGCCGCCTTTTTTTCGCAGTGCGCGTGGTCGATCAAAATCTCTTCGAGACTCTCGTCAACTTGCCGCAGCCAACGTTCGGCCGAAGAAGATTGCAGACTCAACATGTTCGCATCCGATGTTCCGAATTCCACGAGTATTGTTGCAAAAGGCCACAGCGGCCGCAACAATTGACGGGGGCCTGCAGTGGGCCAATTTGAGGTAGGACGGCCATCCCTGGCCGGTATTTGTCGGTCTGGGACAGACCGACCTACAGTAAATGCCCCACGAACAATGAATGCTGAGTACTGAGTGCTGGGTGCTGGGTGCTGAGTACTGAGCCTTGGGTACTGGGTACTGGGGTAGGTGGTGATTTCACTTGAGGCCGCCATTTTCGCCGTTATTTGTCGGTCTGGGACAGACCGACCTACAGTGAATGAGCCCACCGCAGACATGGTGAAACTGCGAACTCATGAGGCGAAACTGAACGATCACAATTGAGTCAACAATCGTCCAAGCCGTTAACAAAACACAACGGGCCAAATCCAAGATCGCCACCGGACCTGTTCCGATGGCTTGTCGTTTTGGCACCTAAACAGATCCTTGAAAAACGACTCGTCTGAACAACCGGACCGAGTGTCATTCCCGCGAAGGCGGGAATCCAGTGCGAATTGACTCCTGCAGTGCTGGATCCCCGCCTTCGCGGGGATGACGTAATCGATCTTGCAGACGGCTTCCAGGCAGGCGGCACCTGCAGTGCTGGATCCCGCCTTCGCGGGGATGACAGAGACTGTTTCAACGGGCACCTATTCCACCGGGCGAATAACATTCATGTCGAACACGATTCACGCTTTCGAGTTTTTAGAAAATGCCGCATGCCAGCCGGTCGGGTTCGCGGTCGCCTTTGGCTGCGAGAGATTTTTGCAACTCGAAACGCTGACCAAGCTGATTGCGGAATGGGGAGGCGAAGAAGCGGAGTTTTCCACGACTCGGTTCAGCGGCGAGACGGTTCAATGGGTTGACGTTCATGACGAACTAGCCTCCGGCTCGCTATTCGCCGCCGACGCACCTCGGTTGGTGATCGTCGACTCGGCCGACGACTTCGTCAGCCGTCATCGCAATCAGTTGGAAACCCTGGTGGGACGCCGGGCGACGGCTAGCGTGCTGGTTCTGTGTACCGGGACGTGGCCCGCCAACACGAGGTTATACAAACAACTGGACAAGTCCGGGCTTCAAATCGATTGTAACCTGCCGACTGCTTCGCGCGGCAAAAGCAAATCGGTCGACGAAGCTCGCATTTGCGATTGGCTGTCGGTTCGAGCCAAAACCGCACATGGCTTCAAGCTATCATCGCAAGCGGCTCGGAGCATGCTCGAACTGAACGAGATCCACCTCGGACTCTACGACCAACAGTTGGCCAAGCTCGGTTGCTGCATCGCCGCCGGCACCGAAGCCACCGTCGAGGATGTGAAAAACTTCGTGGGTGGTTGGCGCACCTCCACCGTGTGGAAACTCGTCGACGCGGCGCTCGAAGGCGACGGGCCGACCGCGCTGACACTCCTGCACCGCTTGCTCCAGGCCGGCGAGAGCGCGCTCGGTGTATTCGCGCAGATTTCTTGGTCGGTGCGGCGATATGCCGGAGCGATCGAATTCCGCGACCGAACGGCTCGACAAGGAAAAACAGTGCGGCCCGCCGAATGCCTGGTGGCCGCCGGATTCAATAAGTATTGGGCCAGCGAATTGGACGCGGCCCAGCAGCGGCTCAACCGGTTGGGCTTGACGCGGGGCCGAAAGCTGCTGCGTATGCTATACGCCGCCGACACGTCGTTGAAGAGTTCCCATTCCGCCGACTCACGCTCGCCAATCATTTTGGAACGGCTAATTGTCCAGATCGCCAAATCAACCAATGGAGTCTAGATTCCCTTAACAGATCGTTGAAAAAGGTCTCGTCATCCCCGCGATCCCTGACGTCAACTTGTAGATGGCGTTTCTAGCGAAGTCATTCGCCTCCATCATTTCCATCGGATTTTTCCGAATCGTCGGCGGGTACTGAGTTTTCCGCCGATGGTTTGTCGTCGGGAGTCGCCTCATCGGCGTCCGATTTCTTGGCCGGCGCAGCTCGCTCACCGGAGATCCACATTTTTAAGTGCTGTTTCTGCTCTTTGGTCGCGCCGCTCGCCGTTCGGACCGTCCACGAGGGTCTGGCGGGCAGTTCACCGACGGCCACCAGGATTTCCCGAATCTCACCGTCACGCGATATCAGAATCTTCAGTGGGTCGCCGACTTTGAAGTCCTGCACCCGGGCTTCGATGTCGTCGGTAAGCCGCTCGTCATTGACAGCCAGTATTTCATCGGTATCCGCCAAGCCGACGTTAGTGGCCGGCGAATTCGGTTCGCCGATCCCCAGCCAACGTCGAGGCTTGCTGTCGTCAAACGATGACGGACGTGCCCGGCCCGCACCCAATCGCCGTGCGCCCGGTCGAGTGCGCGCATTGGAGAGAGCTTCCGCGCCATTATCAGAGTCGTCCTGGTCACCGTCACTGGCGGCATCTTTGTCGGCGTTCTCGTCTTGATCAAGTCCCGTTGGCCGGATTTCACCGACATTCAAACCGAACCAATCCGCCAGGCCTTGGTAGTCCAATTCGTCCGTCGAATCGACGGCCCGATCGAACCAATCGGTCAAATCCGCCCCAGCGACCTCGCTGCAGACTGCGCGAAAATCCTCGGGCGTGTAGCCGACTCCGTTGGCGAACCGTTCAAACATGATCTTGAGCGCGTCGTCCAAGCACTTCTCACCGGCGGAGGCTCGGCGAATCTCCACATCAAGCAACAATCCAACCACCGCTCCTTTGGTGTAGTAGCTGATCTGAGTCTCCCGCGCATTCTCGGACGGCCGGTAAAACTTGATCCACGCATCATACGACGAGTCGCCCAGGCTTTGCACGGTTCGTCCGTCGGTCCGCTGCAGCGAGGAAATCTGACTGGAGACGTGCCGGATCAAATCGCTTTGCGTGATCAAGCCGGCCCGGGCGACCAACAAATCCTGATAGTAAGTCGTGATCCCCTCGGCGATCCACAAACTCGATGTGTAGACTTCGTTTTCGTAGTCGTAGTGAACCAGCGGCTTGGGACGAAGCCGGCGAATGTTCCAGGCGTGAAAGAACTCGTGGCTCGCCAGGCCCAACCACCCCTTGTAGCTGTCCCGATTCTTCGCGTCCAACTGGGTCGACATCAAGAGACAACAGTTGTCGTGCTCTAGCCCTCCACCCCCGGCGGCGTTGACGTTGATAAAGTAGTATCGCTCGTACGGCACGACGCCCCAGACTTTGTGCACTTCGGCGATGATCTTTGACAAGTCGTTGGCCGCCTTCTCGCCGTCGACGTCGCTGGTTGGATTGACGTCGACCAGGTAGTGTTCGACGCCGGCCACGATAAACGGAAAGATTTCCATTTTCCCGGCCACGATCGGACTGTCGACCAGTTCGTCGTAAGACTCGGCGCGATAGTGATGCAGTTCCTTACCGTCGGGCCGCAAACTGGTTGCCGATCGGCGCCAACCGTTGGGCAGTTTGAGTGAAACCCGATGCGGCCTGTCGCGCTGATCTGGGATCGTGACAAACGTTGCGGCGCCGGTGAGTACCCCGTAGGAAACGCCCACCCAATTCGTGCGGACGGATTGCTCGTTGCAATACGTTCGATACGTCACTTTGAATTTCTTGGCCGAGCCGGTATCGATCCGCCAACGGTTCTTACTGATCTTTTCGATCTTCAGTTCCTTGCCGCGCAGGTCCTCCGCCTTGATCCGGTCGATGTTCCTGGCGTATTCACGGATCATATACGAACCCGGCGTCCACGTCGGCATCATCAACAACGTCTCCGAGCCCGATGATTCGGCCGTCATCGTAACCGTCGCATAATGATTGATGGCGTCGCTCAGGTCGACGGCGTAAATCGGTCCAACATCGTCTGCTTGGCAAACCGTTGCAAAAACGATGAGCTGAAAAAACATGGCGCGAAAAAGCGTACGTTTCATGCGGGCCTCTCGGAAGCAGAACTGGCGAAATCGAGCAATCACCAATTATAGTTCAGCCCACAGGGAATTTCGGCGCAAGTTTGGGCACTATGGATTGTGCGAAACACAACCTTCAACTGACGTATCTGCGGCGGTCTGACATTCGTCGTCGCACGCACGTTCCCAAGATCGCGGCCAACGGAATCAGCAGCCATGCGGCCGGTTCCGGAATCGCCGTCGCGGCGTACAAACCGATGTCGTTGCCGTTTCCGCCGGTGTACGTCACGAACAAATTTTGATTTCCGTACCGACCCACCAAGTCGCCCTCGTTCAAGCCAAAAAACTGACCGGTCAAATCGCCCGTCAAATCCATGATCAGGAACTCGTCGCCGTCGTGTAGTGGGAAACCGTTGATCAAGTCGACCGAAAGCAAACCGTCCAATTGAACGTCTCCCAACACGGTGATTCGGTCAAATTCAGACGTGGCCGTTCCACCGAGTTCAATAGCGAGCATCGACGTCGGAGAAAAGCTTAGCAGTCCTTGAAAACTCAGGTTTCCGGCCGACAGCCCCGGCGCGAGGGTTCCGTCAATCAACGAGGCACCTTTGATTTCTCCACTGCCGGCAAGCATTCCGTTTTCGGCGACGACTAGTTGCTGTTGGACCGCCAATTCCGAACCGTCGAGCACCAGTCGCGCCTGGCCGGCGCCGCCGCCGATTTGCAACGAACGGATCGCCAAGTCGTTGGCTGGTCCGATTACCGTCAGGTCGACATTGGGGTCGATCAAAACGTCGTGCACATCGGCCGGCGTGATGCCCACCGTCCAATTGGAACGGACGTCCCAGCTTCCGGAGGAACTGGAACGCCAATGCAAATCAGGCGTGTACCGCCCAACCAACTGATTGCCATCCGCCAAGAGGGCTGAATACGTGAATTGCCCCTTTTCATTTAGCGTGCCTGAGATCGGAAACGCGCTGCTGATCGTCGAACCTGCCAGAGGGCTGCCTGTCCTGAAGGCCTCTGCGACTTCCACACCGTCGCCGTAAAAGATCCCGACCGCGGTCGCGGCGCCGCCCAAAGTGGGTGCAATGCCTGTGGAAAATGCGACGAGATCTTCGTTATTGACGACGCCGCTTTGCAGGCTCGAGATGAAACCGTTTCCGTTGGCCGAGGCCTTCGCGAACAATAGTTTTTGTGGCGACGCCATCACTCAGGTAAAAGCCCTCGTCATTCGTCGTGCCAAGACTCGAACCGATCATGATCGCGTGATACAGGACTTGGCCGTTGTCATTGAAGCCACTGATCACGCCGTTGGCAAAGAATCCGATCGTGCCGTCCCCATCCGGAGCAGCCATTCCGCCTCGCGCAATTTGAATCAGCGAATGCTCATCGCCTCGGAAAATCCCCGAGGTGTCTCCAGGAATCCCCGTCGTCCCGCTGATCGATGTGTCGATGAACGCCACTTGCCCAAGCTGATTGATTCGATAGCCAGTGGAAAAGCCTTGATACGTGCCGTTACCGTCCGGCGTGGATTGACCCTTGCGAGCGATTTCCAACAGATGATGACCATCCGTGCGAAAAAGGGCGCGATCGTCTGTCGCTCCGCCACTGGTTCCATTCAAAGAAGCTGAAAACGCGATCTGATTCTGGTCGTTGACGACATGTGGATTGAATATGTTGAATGTCCCATTCCCGGCGCTATCGCCCTTGCGAACCAGTTCATCGATCACCGATCCATCGCCGGCAAAAATCCCCACGTTGTCGTTCGATCCCCCCGATGTACCGGTGAGCAAACCGGCAAAATAAACCCGACCGTTGGCGTCGATAACCGGCCGAGCCCCATTACTGAAATTGTCGAACACGCCGTTGCTGGTTGCATTTCCTTCGCGAACTATTTGGGTCGGAAATCCCCCGCCCGTGGCCGAATAGACTCCCGTGTCGTTGCTCGAACCGACGCCGACGCCTGTCAAATGAGCGAAGAAACCGATCGCGCCGGATTGAGAGACCGAACCGATTCCCATAAAGTCGATTTGTCCCAACCCCGGAACAAAATCGCCCGAGCGAGCGAGTTTGGAAATCGTGGTCCCATCGGCCAAATAGAATGCTTCGTCGACCGGCGACAATGAAAACTGCTCCTGAAACCCGATGAGCCCGTCCAACGTCGCCCCTTCAATGCTCAAGTCGGTTACAGGGCCGGCGCCGCCCGGCAGTGAATCGCCCGTTTTCACCAGCACTTGATGCCGGCCCTGACCGTGGACGGCTGCATTCCAAGCCAATTGAACGTAGACCATTGCAACGACCATCAAAAATCTAGAAATGTGAGTGCGTAACATCATCTGGCTCCGATCATTGTCAAAAACTTTGGTTTCAGTTAGCGTGCCCATTGAATTGCGCAGGATTCGACACAAAAAGCGCAACGAGTTGCTCGAAAGATGACGCCTTAGAACGCTGGCTCACGATCGAACTAGTTCACGAGCGATGGAGCCAGCGTTGCGACGCGCAGCGAAAGTGTCCCTTGGGAACAACCGCGCTTCATCAGAAACACGCCGGTCGTCTCGTTGACACTCAGCACCGTGTAACGGGAATCGACCAGTCCTTTTCCGCCACCAGTGGATTCGACCACGACGATGGATGTATTGGAGATGGACTTAACGCGTCCTGTGTAGTTCTGGCCTTTGTATTGAATGTTGTCTCGGCCCTTGGCGGTGACGACGCTCGAGGTGCCATGCATTCGCATTAACGTGTTGGGCTCGGTGATCATCACGTGAGCCCCGGGACCGTTTTTGATCACTTTGCCGGTTTCGTCTGCCTTGGCAAAAACCAAGCACTGAGCCGAATGCTGGATCAGATCCTCTTCGGTCTTAACGGGACGACCGGCGGCCATCATGGCGGGAATGTAATTGCTGGCTGCCAGATCTTTCTTGCCGGTGTCCACGTCCCACGGCTTTTTCATCACGGCGTGCCAAACGTAGTTGCTGACAAAGCCGCAGCAATCGAGTCCGATGTCGCCCGACGCACAAAACGCGGGTACTCTTTCCTTCTTGAGAAAGCCGCATTTGACGGCGACCTGCAACAAGACCTGGACTTCCTCCGGCGAGCCTTTGCCGTTGAACGGATCCTGGATCGTCCCCAGCAACTGTTTGCGGTTGGCTCGGTTGTAGGTTCGAAAGTCGACGGCGCCGCGGATCGTGCGGACCGACACCTGGTACGTTTCATTCTTGCCGTCGACCAGCGTCATCGCTTTGCTGAGCACCGGCGAACTGTGAATGCCGCTGCGATAGCAAGCGACTCGTACGTTGATCGGACCGTCCTCGAACGGGACCTGAAGATTCCAATACTGCTGAGCGAATTGTTTGGGTGTCATGCGTTTTATTCCGTGCTGTCAAACCGGGGCAAATGGGAATTGATTCCTGACAATCGAACTGCGCGATTGGTCAACGGGAAGCGCAATTTCTATAAAGTTTTTTTGTCGCGCTACCCCTGTCCGTGGTTGCCACGCTAGTCCATCATTCCGACACGTGTCTGTCACTCGCGTCCATCGTTCGCGCATCTCTGTCATTCCCGCCCCGCTCATTGGTTCGCACATTTCCGTCATTCCCGCGCAATTACGCAATGCGAAGAAAATATCCGCAGCTTCCAACGCTCATTGGTTCGCACATTTCCGTCATTCCCGCGCAGGCGGGAAACCAAGGTTCGGCGTGATGGCTTTGCGCAAATGCGCGAATGCGTGCTGCGCAAATGCGTGCCATCCATGGAACTGGGTTCCGGGACTCCGCCCGGAATGACGAAAAGGCGAACGCGGGAAAAGCAAACGGCTGAGCCCGGAATGACGAAGGGTCAGTGCGCGGGAATCCAGTGGAAATGGTCGCTCGCAATACTGGATCCCGGCTTCGCGAGGACTCAGGGCGAAGTTATTTTGCGTTCGATCCTCACGGAGGCAGGCCCATCCGCCCTGGGTGGATCACGTCTGACTCCGACTTGTGGACGATTACAGTTCATTGCCGCATCGGCTGAAAAATTTCAAAGATCATTATCGGTGAAAAATCGGGATTCGTAGGCTCGAATCGGTCCTCTGCCGCATTCGCGAGCTAATGGTCAGGAGCCGACTGGTGTTCCCTGGCATTTTTCCGGAGGTCTTCCAATTCCTGTTGTTCAAACAGTAACTCGTCGACGGTGAAGTCCGTCGGAGGCGGCAACTCATAGGATTTCGGAGCTTCCTGCGCCGTCAAGAGCGCATGCTGCAAGTTGCCGAGAATTTGGTTCTCCTGTTCGCGCGAAACAAAACCCAATTGCTTTTCGCGCGTGATTTCCCACTTGACGATCGCGATGCGTATTCCCTTGAGACTCCGAAATCTGTTCGCCTTCCACCAACCCGCATAACTGCCGTAGTTTTGGTACACATATTCGTCTAGATTGCAGTCGTCGACATGTCCGTGAGCCGATTCACGCCCCAAGAAGGTGCCTGGTTGGAGCCCCACTTGATCGGCGATGATGAACTTGCACGCTTCCCCGACGCTGACCGGGCAATAGGTCGAATAGCTGATCTCATACGAGTAACGCTTGTCGCCAAAAATGATTGATCAGGTATGGAAATGCGCTCTTCCCCTTCGCCCTGAGTAAATAGTATGCCTTGGAGACGGCAGCTTGTGCTGTCGGGTCCCAAGCACCAGGATTCGCAAGAAACGCAAAAGTGTCAAATAATGGCACTTCGGTTGTTATGGGTTGCTTATTCGCCGACGCGAGTTGTTCGATGAGCCCGTCCATCTCAGAATTCGGAATTACAAATGTGAACGGAGTGTAACGATAACCCGCCCAAAGGACCAACAGCAGAACAATATTTATCAGAATCACCTGCACGCAGTTTCGTTTACGTGAGAACCAATAAGCCATCATGATGACCCCGACGAATTGTTGAGGGTTGTCATCTCTGTCCATCGTCAAACGGCCAGACGTCAAATCGCAAGCTCAAGAACCTAGAGTTGGGATGTCAAAATGATGGTTCAAACCTCTGAGTTGAAATTATAGAGGTGAGATCTTAGGCGTGACACTTGCGATTTAAGATTTGAGATTTGAGATTTGAAAGCTGCGATCTGAGATTTGAGATTTTGAATTCTGGATTGGAGTTTTAGATTTGCGATCGTCACGTTCATCATGGCTGCGACGAGGCTCTCAAATACTCTTGATGAGAACCTTCCACAAACACAAATCTCGACAGACAACCAACTCCGCGGCAGTGTCACGAACACACTCAGACTGGACCTGCTCTGCTGGCCCATCCATTTGAAATCCACGCGGTCCCACCGCACGTCATTACGCCCCACCGGACTTGTTCCGGTGGTCGTTTGGTTTGGAAACTACGTCGACCTATTTCGATTTGTCCGCAGCGGCTTCGGTGGTTTTTTCGTAGAGCGGCAGCAGGCGGTAGTCGACTTCCAGGGAGAGTAGGTTCATCGTGGTAACGTATATCCGGCCGCCTTTTTCGCCCCACCGGTCCGGAGTGGGATAGTACGGATGCCAACTGCCCACCAAGGGCCCAACACCGTTGTCTTGCGTCTGAAGCAGTAGAGGATGCAGAGCGTTGTTCCACTGTTCCCACATATCGCCGCCGATGTGCCGCATGACTTGCGTGGCGTAGTACCAATAGTAGGTGTCTCGTACTTCCTTGTTGGCCTCGCTGGGCATTTGGCCCAACAAGTAGCGAGCGCCGGTGATGAAGCGCTTGTCGGTTTTGTCCCAACCTGTATACAGCCGCATCAGTAGACCAATTGCCGTGTCACTTCGGCTGACTTGTCGCTGAGCAGTTCGATTGATGTCTGTTTGATCCACCGCGTCGGGGCAGTATCGATACAGTGCTTCACTGTCGGGAGAATGTGCCGTCTCCAAGAACTTATCGATCCCATCCCAGACTTTTGGGTCGACGTCCACACCCGCCAGCCGCGCGCCGTGAAGGGCCATCACCACCCAACCCGTCACCGAGGTGTCCGAAGGATGTTTCTCGATGTGAGGATCGCTGTAGCGCCAGCCGCCATCGTCCGGATGTTGGGTCGCGACCAAATAATTCACCGCTCGTTGTAGTGGTTCGCGCAATTCCGAGTCTTCCGTCATGCCGTACGCTTCGGCCAAGGCGAGTGTGGCGATGGCGTGCGAATAGAACTGGCAGCTCTTGTTGGATTCATCGTCCGATTCGACGTACAGATTGCCATCGTCGGCTTGGTGAGCGACCAGCCAAGAGACGGCTCGTTCGAGTTGACCGGAGTATTTGTATTCCTTGTGCGTGTAGCCTGCGCCTTGGAACGCCAACAACGCGAGTCCAGTCGCTGCGGTGTCCGAATCGAGCTGTCCCTGCTTTTCCGGGAAGTTGTCGTCGAATCCCAACAACGACCATTTTCCGTCGGGCTGTTGATAACGGGCGAGGAAGGCCAACCCGGCTTCAATCGACGCTTCGGTCTTCGGCCCCATCTTTTTCAAGTTACCGGGATTCCGTGAAGCGAACGGCCGCTGGGAAACCGCCGCATTCGGATTGACGCTCAACGTGCCGCTGGGATTTCGACGGCGAAAGCGGCTGGTTGGCTGCAAGGCGATCACGTCGCTAGACGGCGAGGCGCGTCGCGAATTAACACCGATATCCGGCTCGACCTGATCTGCCAAGCCACCGACGCCTACGTCCCAATCGATGTCGACTTTTGTTCCCGCCGCCTCGGCCCGGACCGCCGGCGAGACTGCTCCAGTGAGTGCGTCGGGTGCATTTGCGGCGCCGGTCGAGTTAACTGGATTGCTGGCCAGTGCCGGTTGCGCATCGGCGTCGATGTTCGCTGCCGGTGGACGGTTGTTTGGCCGGAGGCCGACAGACGCCGCCACCGTAGATTCGTTTGGCGTCCCTTCGTTCCGTTCGCCGAAGTCGCTGCGGGGTGTGGAGACGTCCGCGGCAGCCATGAATCGCGAGGTTGTCGGTCCGATCGAGGAGGCTGCGGTTCCCGTCGCGCGGGTGGTCGACACGTCGCGAGCATCGACTGCGTTTTCGTTCGATTCGCGTGAGTTCCCGGCGGCCATCTCCGTTCCTTCTTCACCCGAGGGGCGCGCGAGTTGGCTGAGTTCGGTCGCTGCTGCTCGGCGTTCGGAACTGCTGGCGACGGCCGGTGCTTCGGATGCCGTGGTAGCCGCCGCGCCGGCACGTCGATTGAGTTTCGTTTCGGTTCCCGGCAGCGAATTGTCGACTTGCGTGTCGGCGTGTGAGTCGCTTTTGGCCAGACCCGTCGCGCCGGAATTCTCGCTACGACCGACGGTTGTTTCGATCGCCGCGACTTGATCAGACGATTGATTGTCCGAACCAATCTGACTGGTGTTGGTGGCTTCGGAAACGGGAGAACCGTCCAAGGCTAATTCGCTGGCGGTTCGCGAACGTTGGCGTTGGGCTTCTTCATCGGCCTGAGTGCTGTCTCCGGCTTCGCCAAAATCACGCACTTCGGCGCAGGCGAAGAAACCACCGAGTCGTTGTTTCGGGATACGCTCGCATCGCTCAGTACGGGTTCGTTGAATTCAGATCGCGAGATGCCAATGGTTTGTGCCTCGGAACCTCCGGAGCGTTCCGCCAATTCGGATTCGGCGTTGGGAGAGGCCTGGTCGCTGTGCGGAGCGGTGCTGCCATCGGCCGTCGGCGCCGCTGTAACGTCGGCTACGGTGTCGCTGGAAATGCGTGGCTCGGTTCCGTTGGTGTGCGACGACTGCGAGCCGGCCGCGGGTTGGACCATATTCAGTTCAGGCTGTCCTCCGCCGGAGATTTCGCGACGAGCGACGCTACCGACGATCTTGGTCGTGCCAACGTCGACATCGGCTTGACCTTTGTCAACCGAGGTTGCCTCGTGTTCTGCCGTCGCGGACGCGGATGTCAAGGCTGCCGCTGAGCTGGCCGTCAATTCACCGGGGTCACGGCTACCGGCGACGGCGCCGATGTCGGCGACGGCGGGAACGGTATGTTGCGGCAGAGAAGCTCCTGCCGTCGCGCGGCTTCGCGCCGATTGTTGACTGGGGGACAGCGACTGAGGGGGAGAATCTCGGCTGGTTGGGTTTTCGCGGCGTCGCGAGTCCATTGCGCTCGTCGCCGGCGACGGGATCGAATCGGGTGCGCGACCGAAATTCGGCGATGCTCCTTCGCCCGCCGAGCCATCGTTGGACTTTTGCATTGCCAGCGACCGCGCCGATGGGCTGGCATCACTGGCCGCGGACCGCGACGGTGAGAATGCGGGGGATTCAACGACCGCCGTCGTTTGTGGTTGCGCCGCCGATTCCCGCGCCGGTCGCGGTTGGTTGGCCGCGATCGGTTCAATGCTGGGACGCGTCGCCGTCGATTCGGTGCGGTTTAAAGCGCGAGCGGCCGTGTTGGCGGGTGAGAGCTTTTCCGTTTGGCTGTCGCGGGGATGCGTGGCAAGATCGGAAGAGCGAGTTCGCTGTCGCGTCAAGCGGGTCGCTTCGGGGGACGGAGTCACGTCGGATTCGCTCTTGACGATCGCCGTCGGTTGGCTTTCGGACGCGGTGCTGGGATTCGGCGCTCGGGTCGATCGGGCTGGTTCGATGCGCAGAACGCCGTGGTGCGACGGTCGCGTTGGTGGCCACGCGACGCCGATTCAATTCGGTGGCCGCCGTTGTCGTCCGAACGGGCTCGGCATCGGTTTGTTTGCTAACTTCCGAGCGGCTGGCGACGCGTGCGGTCTCGGTCGTCGCGGCCGACGGTTCGGTCGGCGCCTCCGCCGAACGAGTTCGCGATGTATTCTCTGCGACGTTGCTGTCTAGCTCGATTTGCGGGGTCGGAGTGCGGTGTGGCTGGCGCGTGGCCGCCGAGGCGGTTTGTTCGGTTGGTTGTTCGCGTCGATCTGGGTCGCGGATTTCAGCGCGCTCGTTGTTGGGACGGTTTTCGGTTCGGCGCAGGGCCGTGGACTCGGAGCGTTCGGCGCGGCGTTCGGCGGAGACCTCGGCGGCGGCGACTTCAGGTTGCGTGGCCGGTCGAGGTGCATTATGTCGCCGGGGCGGCGACGGCAACCGACGGCTCGCTGGAAACCTTTTGATTGGTTTCCATCCGCCGACTCAATTGGGATGGCGCCGCACCTACTTTGGGTACCGCTTCGGCCGAATTCTCACGGCGGGCAAGCTGCGGACTGGGTTGTGACGGTTCGTCATTGGTCGGCAGCGGCCGGCTGATTTCGGTGGCTTTTTCCGCACTGGGCTGCGCGCGCTCGAGTTCAACTTCTGGCTGCGGCGTCTCGAGTTCGTTCGGCTCGTTCCAAATCTGCTCACGCGGTTGAGCGGAGATTTCAAGCCGTTGCTCGGGTTGCGTCGTGCGAACGGCCACGGCCGTCACCTCCTGGAGCCCCGGGAAGATCTTCGCGCCGCAAGCCACGATCACGACAAACAAGTGAAACGCCAGACTCAGGATTAGCGCTACCTGAACCGATCTCCGCCACCAACGACGCTCGATGCGGAACAACAACAGCAACGAACAGGCGACCGCCGCGGGCAGCGCCAGCAGGCTGAACCACATCCACGGTCCGTTCGCTCAGCGTGATGATCGTGCCAATCGTCATCGCGGACAAGACGCACATTGCCACCACGACGGGCCAGAATTGCTCGTCGAATTCCAGCGGGCGGCCGGGATCGTAGCGACGGATGACGTGGTTTTGTCGGGACACTTTTTTCTCGACTTACTCGTCGGCCATCATGGCCGTGTATTGGTTGATGCCGACCTTCTTGCACAAGTTGATGGCGGTCGCCACGGCTTGCCAATTCGCTTGTCGGTCGCCGCGAATAACGACGGTCTGCGTCAACGGATTATTGGCCACGGCCTGCCGCAGGACGTGTTCGACTTCCTCTTCCAGGCGAAACTGGCCGTCGATAAAGAAGCGGCCGTCGCGGTCGATGTTTATGAAAATCTCGCTCGGCGGCACGGTCAACGGCAAGGCTTCGCTGGCGGTCGGCAGTTTGACATCAAGCGCCGTTTCCTGCTCGGCGAATCTCGTAGCCACCAAGAAAAAGATCAACAGCAAAAAAACCATGTCGATCAGCGACGTCAAATTCATCGCGGCTGTCGAAGAGCGTTTGAGTTTGACCGCCATAACTGTGTCCGGTTCCTATTAGATCATGGCGTGCGATCCTAACGCGCCGCGGGTGTCTCTGGGTTGTGCGTCTCGCTGGTGGCCGACTCGCGCCATACACTTCCAGCGGTCGGCGTCCTTTCATGGGCCTTGCCGTCGGGGGTCTGCGCAAAGCGAATCCGGCCTTCGTAGCGTTCGACTTGAGGCAATAGATTGGCGATCATCTCGTCGACGTCATTCAGTTGGTTGGTAATTCGGTTCTCAAAAAAGTGGGCCAATACCGCAGCCGGGATCGCGATGCACAAACCGGCCAGCGTGGTGACCAACGCCGTGTAAATTCCCTGGGCTAGCCGCCGAGGTGCGATTCTGAGAGGTCGAATACTGTGCATAGTCAAAAAACGCTTGGGTGATTCCCCACACCGTACCCAGCAGACCGATCAGCGGGGCGACCGCGGCAGCCAGACCGAGCCAAGAGACCGCGGATTGCAAACGATTCGCTTCGCGCTGCACGGCTTCACCGACGGCGTGTTCGATCTCCCCTTGCGGTCGGCCGACTTTTAATAGCATCGACCGAAGAATGCGCGCCGCTGATGAGGGAAACGTCTGGCACAGTCGGAACGCTTGTCGCGGATCAAAGCCGCCCGGCGCATCGGCTTGCCGCGATAGTTCGTAAACCAGCTTGCCCGGCAGGATTCGTTCTTTCCGCAACGCGATCAGCCGTTCGATCGCCAGCGCGACGACAAAAATCGACAACGCCAGCAGTGGCCACATCAAAAAGCCGCCACGCGTCAGTAGGCTAAAGAAATTCATGCCGCCGGTCCCCGCAGGCGTGGGTTGAACCACCGCGGCCCCATCGGTTTGCGGCGTCGCAGTCGACTCCTGAGCCCAACTGGCCACAGCGACCGCCAACCAAATCAGCATCGCCATCGCCGGCAGTACGGCGCGGCGAGATATTCGAACGCGCGGGAGAAATATGTTCGTCATTCGCTGCGGCCCCGTTTCATAATCGGTTGAGTTTATCCAGTTGTTTCTTCGCGTCAGAACCCATTTCGTCGTTGTAGTTGGTCACGACGTAGTCAAACCATTTTTTGGCTTCGGCCAAGACTGTCCCCCGGTCTGCGTCGGCTGCCGAGTTGAGCTTGACGGTATAGCACCGTCCGGTCTCGTAGGCTGCCAGCGCTTGCCAAGGCCGAACGGACGAATCCGCTTTTAGACCGCCGTAGCCGTAAACCACCAGTTTGAATTGGCTGATCGCGTTGTCAAAATCCTTTTTCTCAAAGTAGATTTCGCCGGACAACCAGCGCGCTCTGGCGCCGGTCTTGTCCAGTGAAGCGGCGGCCTTCTCCAACGCCTTCAACGCCTCGTCGTATCGCTGTAAACCCTTGAGCGCCTGACCGTATTCCAGCGCGGCTTCGGCGGCGTACGGCGAATCGGAATCGCTGTCGAGGATCACTTTGACGAAGTCGATTGCCTGATCGTATTGCTTGGCTTCGTTGGCACTGTCGGCGCCGTGTAGCCGTGTCAATATCTTGACTTGTTGGGTGGTGGTCTCGCTGGCTTGGACCGCCGGGAGCGCTTTTCTTGTACGCGGTCACCGCATCGGCATGTTTCTTTTGGCGATACAGCGATTCGCTGATCATGAACAAGCCGTCGGCCGCCAGCGCACCGTCGGAGAACTTCTCGACCTGATTGCGGAATTGCTTCTCGGAGGCCACATAGTCCTTCTGGCGATACTGCGAAAAGCCGAGCTTGTACGCGATTTTTTCGGCCAGGGACGGGTCCGGATTCGACTTGGCGGCGGCCGTGTAGTGCTCGATCGCCGCATCCATATCGTCCTTGTCGTACGCGGCTTCGGCCAGGTGAAAGTGAGATTCGGCGGCATACGGGCTGTCCGCAAAGTGGTCGGCGATCTGCCGGAATTGTTCGAGCGCGTCGTCCTCATTCCCTTTTTCGCGAAACGCCCACGCCAGTTCGTAGTGATATCTGTCCGCCGACTTCGAATCGCCATCGTCTTTCAGCAGTTGTTTGAAAGTGGCGATCACCGCGTCCCAGTCTTTTTGTTTGCTCTCGGTCAAACCGCGTTCGTACAGAGCCTTGGCCGCGCTCGGCGCATCGGGCGGGTTTTTCAAATACCGGTTGAAATCCGCCACGGCGCCGGTGAGATCGCCCTTGTTTCGGCGAGCGATAGCGCGGGCAATCGTCGCATCGGGCACAAACGCATGCTCCGGATACTTTTCCAGCAGTTTGTCGAACGAGTCGATGGCGCCGTCGTTGTCGCCGGATTGCAATAGACTCCAACCGCGTCCGTACAGCGCCGAGGGGACCAGCGGTGAATTGGGGATGTCGGAAATCAACGAGGTGTAGTATTGATTGGCCGCGTCGAATTGCTTCGTTTCGAATTCGATTTCGCCCATGCGATAGACGACTTGATCGCGGACCGGACTGTTGGGGAACTCTTTCAAGCAACGTGTGGCGTATTTCCGAGCCTGATCGACGTCGCCGTTTTGAAAGCAGGCTCGAGCTGCCAATAACAACACTTCGTCCACCCGCTTCCAGTGATCGTCGGCGGCCAGCGACTGCTCCAAGGATTGGGCGGCGGCGGCATACTTCTCCGCTTTGAACTGCGCCAATGCGAGATTGAACAGCGTCTCTGCCTTATCGGCGCCGGCCAGATTCTTGACCAACGGCATCAATGCGCTTTCGGCCTCGGCGGGATTGTCACCCATCGCCCACGCCTGTGCCAAACTCACTTTCCACTTGTCGACCTTGTCGTTTTTCGGTTGATCGACGATCAGTTGTTGCAGCATCTTGGCCGCCGCCGCCGGTTGGTCGGTCCGCACCAAGGCTTCGGCCTGGACCTCGCGGACATCCGGCAGAAAGGAACTCTTTGGGTACAGTTTTTCGAATCGCTCAGCCGACTCGATTGCCTGCCTGGGCTGCAAGCTCAGCAACAAAGAAAACGTCGCGTTGTAAAGCGCCTGTGGGGCCAACGCATGTTTCGGAAAGTTTTCGGCCAGTTGCTGATAAAACGTTACCGAGTCCGCGACCGTCTCCTTGTTGGCAAAGGCCGCGTCGCCCAAGTCCATCAAGAGACCGGCCGCTTCGTCGGACGATTGATCGACGAGCTTCCAAGTCTGATCGGCCACGGTGCGAGCCTGATCCGCGCGATCGGTGGACAAGTACACGCGAACCAATCCACGTGCTGCCGCGATGTTTTTGGGGTCGTTTTGATGCGCCGCCGCCAGTACCTGTTCAGCGGCTTGCGAGTCTCCGCCGGCCAGAAATAAACGCCCCGCCTCGACCTGCGCCGCCGCTGCCAGTTTGGCCTTGGGAAAGTCGGCGGCATATTTGGCGAACGCCTTAGCAGCCCGATCCGTTTCATTGGTCTGAGCAAGACAATACGCGATTTGGTATTGTGCCAGGTCGGCGTCCACGAATCCCTTGGTCGCGGCGACCGCTTCGTACATCGGTATCGCTTGTTGAAAGAGATCGGTGGCCTCGGTTTTGTCGCCGGCCTTTTGCCGTTCCATCGCCAAATGCAATAAAGACTCGGCTTTGCGGAATCGAACCGATGTGGCCGAGGCGTGCTCGGGGAACTTATCCAAGAAGGCATCGTAGTTGATAAGCGCCCGCGACAGATCGCCTAGCTCTTCATAAGTCGTTCCCAGTGCGTATGCGGCGTCGGGCCAGAATTTCGAATCGGGCGAATTCACGACGAGCGCGTCGTACACGGGAATCGCCTTTTTAGGCTCGCCGGCAATCAAATAAGCTTCACCGCAAAAATACTGAGCTTCGTCGACCGAAGATGATTTGGGAAAGACCTCGATCAGATGTTCGAAAGATCTTGCGGCACTCAGCGCCAGTTCCTTGACCTTGGCCTGTTTCGGTGCGTCGTTGTCGGACTCTGTCGACTGTTGTTGCGCGAGCTTGTACTGGCTGAAACCGCACCACAGCCAGGCCTCGTCCATTTTTTGGAAGGATGCGTCGGTTTGCGAGACGACCTTCTGAAACGAGTCGATCGCTTCGGCGAAACGGCCAAGCTGATGGTAACAGACACCCAAGTTGTAGCGCCAGGAAAGCGTCGACGCCGTGCTGGGATACTTGCTAACCAACTGTTCCCAATTCTTGGCAGCTTCGGCGAACTCGCCGCTGGTCTGCATGTTGACCGCGGCTTGTTCGACCGGAATCGCTTCGGGAGGCGGCTGATCGAGTTGAGTATCGTTTTGAGCGTATAGAAAGAGCGGGAGCGAGATGCCGACAAAAACAGCCGCGATGGCAGAGCCGATTCGTTTCATGGGGTACACAACCTCGTTTGCGAGACAAAGTTCCTAGCGTTTTGTTATGGCTTGGTTTACGGGTTGGTTAAGGGGTCAGGAGTCAATTGCCGGAACGGCCCTTCGGGTGCTTCGCACAATTGACTTCTGACCCCTTAACCAATTGCCGGCACGGCCCTTCGGGTGCTTCGCACAATTGACTTCTGACCCCTTAACCAATTGCCCCTGACCCCTTAACCCTGAGGGTTAACTGGCACCATCCACTAGCGATTCACGTATGGATCGGACGCAAAATAACTTCGCCAGTTTTGTCGACCCTCTCCTTAACCTCTCCCGTGAGGGAGAGAATTTACGGCGACGTTATTTCGCGTGCGATCCTAAAGTTGTCCCCCGCAGGTACAGAATGTCCCCATCGGCGCCGGCGTTCCACCAACAAGTTAAACGAGGTTTGACAACGAAGATTTCAGTCTATACCCGACAAACCCCCAAAAAAAGCCATCTCGGTTGTTCGTTGGCTCGTCGCGTTTCTTGGCGGACACCCTGCGGAGGGCTTGGCGACACATCGGGACGGGATGCCGAAAATAAGTTGCCGTGCCGATTGACTAAGCACTTTTTTTCTTGTCAGGCCGAGGATTTTTGGTCTTTTTCCGTACACTATTTGGCAGCGACCGATAAAATAGGAGGAGCGTCGTCGACGCCATTTTGGGTTAGCAGACTGCTGAAAAATGTGTGCACATGCGATTATTGAAGCGGAGCAGCGCAAGTCGCCCGGTAATTCGCCATGTGTCTGCTAGTGCCGTGTCAAGTTTTAATTTTGGGGTGCCACTGACTGTGCCAGTGTACATGAGCGGCGTGTATGGCCGACCCGCACTGGCGAAGCCATTGACACACAACCCCAATTCTAAGACCTGACAAAGCACTAGCGCAACCGGACGGCTCGCGCCGTTCCGCTACTTTTTCAACGGGATGTTAGGGGATTCGCCATAACTTTCCAGTCCCTCGCCAACCGCGAAGAAACGCGGCGGAGGCGCGGGTTGGTGTGGAAATCTGGTGTACCGACGCCGACAAGAAAATGCCTCGCCATGACGCGCGACTTTCCGGCGTCAGCCCTTCGGAACATCGCGCGACCCAACTCGCCTTTCAAAGTATTTCATGACGGAGAATCTCATGTCCGGTTCATACGCTCCAGACCGCAGGGTGGTTCGACGCGGCTTCACGCTTATTGAGATGTTGATTGCGATCACGATTTCGTTGATCATTTTAGCGGTATTGGTCGAAGCATTTAGTCGAGCCAGCAATGTTATCCGAGACAACCGCGCCGCCATCGAATTGGCCTCTCAACTGCGTTCGGTCGGCGAGCTGATGCGACACGACCTGGCCAACTGCACGGTCTCTCCGAAAGTCTGGACGCTGACCGCCCAGTGCGATGGTTACTTTGAGATCGTGGAGGGACCAGAGAGCGACAACTCGTATCCCGCCCTGGGCACCGCGGAAAATGCCTTTATTGGCGACGTCGACGACATACTTGCCCTGACGGTTCGAAGCGACGAGCGGCCGTTTCGCGGTCGCTGGATCGATCCCACCGGCGTGACGCATATGGTCGAGTCGAATCTGGCCGAAGTCGTTTGGTTTACCGTGCTCGATAATTTGGACGACACCGACAACCTAATTGATCGCGATGATCGCGTACGATTGTATCGTCGAGTCCTATTGATTCGGCCGGACTTGACGCTGACGCCAGCAGCGACCCTGGACCAATTCTATCGGACGAACGACATTTCGGCGTACCCGCAAGCCGGGAAGATGATCGCGAATACGCTCGACGATTTGACGCGTCGCGAACGGCGCTACTGTCACTCGGCGGCGGCGTATCCGTATGAATTGCGGCGAGATTGGCTGGCGGCTCGCCGTCTCCATCAGACGAATCCGGGTGATACGGTTGGCGCCGACCTGAATGGCGAAGACATCGTGTTGACCGACGTCTGCGGATTCGACCTGCGCGTTTACTCCCCCAATGCACCCATCCTTTCCGATGGCCTATTCGTGCTCGAGCCCAACGATGCGAACTTTATTTTCAACCCGAATCTACCCCCGGAAGGCGCCTACGTTGATCTCGGTTGGGCCGACGCGAGCCGTCCCCCAGCTGCAGTTGTCGAGTTGGTTCTCGGCGTACCCAGATCCAAAAAGCAAATTAGGACCGCCATTTACAACCGATAGGATTTGGGATAGTTGGTCGCCGCACTATGAATACGATGGCATTGATGAAGACGGAGATGGAATCATCGACCAAGGTTCCAACGGCGTCGACGACATTGGCAAGGGGATCGTTGGGGTCGTCGACGACGACAGCGAGCGCGAGACCGGGCCGCCGTATGCGTATCCGATTCCTGCACTCCGGGTGACGTTCAAGGCAATTGAAAAGCTTACGGCTTCGGTCCGCCAGCTTACGATCACGTCGGAATTCATTCCAGAATGAGCATAGAATAAACCGGTGCATCGGATTCGGCTGGACGCGGCGTGGGAAATCGTTGTCGAGCGCGGGCGAGAATCCGAACGGGCCCGGAGAGTTCGCTTGCCGCTGTTCGTCGCCGCAGACGATCTGCCGCTTAAACTGGCGAGGGTGTTTCACAAGCCCTCGAATCTCTCTGCCGGGCAATCGCTGAGGCTTTGTTTTTCCGCGCTCCCCACTGGGGCAGTCGTCTATCTCAACGGCGCACTGTTGGTTGGTTCCCAACCCACATGGTGCGCCGAACTCGACCCACGCTCGTTGCCAGACACCAATAGGATTACATTGGAATTGTCCACGATTGAGGTCCCAGGACCCCAACGAATCGAGTCGGCGTGGATCGAATTGGAATAAATTGGTTTTTTGTCCGGTTGCTGAACTTCTTCGAAACGAATCGGCGTTCGCTCGGTTAAAATCAGCGGCGGTCGTTCTCTGGTTCAGGTCAAGGGGTCAGGAGTCCATTGTGCGAAGCACCCAGAGGGCCGTTCCGGCAATTGACTCCTGACCCCTTAACCAACCCGTAAACTAGGGATCGGACGCAAAATAACTTCGCCGTAAATCCTCGCCTTCATGGGAGAGGCTTAGGGAGAGGGTCGACAAAACCGGGAAGCTATTTTGCGTGCGATCCTAAGCATTGATAAAGCACTAGTCCATTGTGCGAAGCACCGGAAGGGCCGTTCCGGCAATTGACTCCCGACCCCTTAACCAACCCGTAAACTAAGGATCGGACGCAAAATAACTTCGCCGTACATCCTCGCCCTCACGGGAGAGGCTTAGGGAGAGGGTCGACAAAACCGGGAAGTTATTTTGCGTGCGATCATAAACATTGATAAAGCAGCACTCGTTCCGATTGGCATTTGCGAAATGTCCAACGCTCTTTCGCGATTTCAACTAAGGAGGCAGGCCGATGACGTTTCAACGTACGATTTTTTTCGGGTTATCGTTGGCAGTTTTGCTGTTGGCAAGATGCGTTTGGGGCCTCGACGATTGGCCGCAATGGCGCGGACAAAATGGTGCCGCCAAAGCGACTGATTTTGTTGTCCCGCAGGCTTGGCCGAAGGAGTTGACGCAAAAGTGGAAAGTCTCAGTTGGCGACGGCGTGGCCACGCCGGTGCTCGTCGGAACTCATCTGTTCGTCTTCACGCGGCAAGACAACGACGAGATCGTTCGCTGTCTCGACGTCAGTGACGGCAAAGAAATCTGGAGCCAAAAACGCCCGGCTTCTCGAGTCAACGGACCGGACAGTAGCTTTTCCGGACCGCGCAGCTCTCCGGCAGTGGCTAGCGGAAAGGTAATCACGATCGGCGTCGACGGGGTTATCACTTGTTACGACGCCGAAAAGGGAACCGAATTGTGGCGGAAAACCGATTTTTCGGGCGAAGTCCCACGATTTCATGCATCGAGTTCGCCAATTATCCTCGGCGCAACTGTATCGCTCAATTTGGAGACGACCAATCCGGCGGGATCGTCGCGTTGAACCTGGAGGATGGCAAGGAGGTTTGGAAATGGACCGGCGATGGTTCGTCTTACGCCTCGCCGTCGTTTGGTGAAATCGACGGAACACCAATTCTTGCGGCAGTGACCGCCAAAAAAGTGGTGGTTCTCAATTCGGATTCCGGCAAACTGCTTTGGGAAATGAATTACAAGCAAGGCCAATACAACGC
Organism: uncultured Planctomycetaceae bacterium; assembly: GCA_963803365.1. Taxonomy (GTDB): domain Bacteria; phylum Planctomycetota; class Planctomycetia; order Pirellulales; family Pirellulaceae; genus JANMEB01. The sequence continues at coordinate 247,388 of CAWDMH010000004.1, read as the reverse complement.
AACCAGTCCGATCCTATTGGGGAATCAGTTGATATTGGCGGGACCGAAGGAAGGTGAAACAGCACTGACGCTCACCAAGAACGGCGATACGCTCGACGCCAAGGAGGCTTGGCGAAACGACAATTCGTCAACCATGTTCAATACGCCCGTCGTCAAGGACAATTGGATTTTTGGTCTGTCTACGAGCAATCAGATCTTCTGCGTGAACATGGATGACGCGCAACGGCCTGGACGGCTGGAGGCGCTCCGGGGGGAATGCCGCCGGCGACCGGGCATCGGGTCGAGGCCGACCGCCACAAGCTGGCGGCCAAGGCAATCAGCCGCGGCGTCCGGGCGGCAATCGGCGCGGTCGAGGAGGCGGAATGGGCGGCGGTGGACGCGCCGGATTCGGCTCGATCGTCGATGCCGGTTCGGTGATCTTTTCCTTGACACCCACCGCCCAGTTGCAAGTGTTCGAACCCAACGGCGCCGAGTTCAAATCGATCGCCAATTACAAAGTCGCCGATGGAGGAACCTACGCGTACCCCATCATCACTGGAAACCGCATCTTCATCAAAGACGCCGATTCCGTAACGCTATGGACGATTGAATAAGTAGCGCTATGGACGATTGAATAAGTACCGCTCGGGACGATTGAATAAGTACCGCTTGGGACGATGGAATAGGTAAGCGTTCACGGGTTACCAATGCGTTGCCCACGTTTTTAGGGGGTCAGGCACATTTTCGGCGGCTCATGCGACATTCACGTACCAATTATTGGGCCGAAAATGAGCCAGACCCCGGCTCGTGAACTGTTACAACGCACAGGACGATTGAATAAGTAACGCACAGGACGATGGAATAGTAACGCATCGCAAAATAACTTTGGCATTCAACCCGATCTCTGTCGGGCTTGGAGATCGTCTACCTTTTTAGCATGGGCATTCATGAATCAACTTCACTCTCCCCGGTGGGGAGAGTCGCACGCACGATGCGGGCGGAGAGGGGCGAACAGTTCGCTTGCACGACTTCGCGCTCATTGACCCTCCCCGGCCGCCTCCTGCGGCCGACCCTCCCAATTTGGGAGGGTAATTACTAAACCCTTGAGCAAAAACGACTTAAAAGCTAAACGATCTCCTTGTCCCGGCGGGATCACGACTGGTTGGCTACGCATGAACAAGCCTTGGGAATTTGCTCATTAGCCATGCGCCCATCGCAAGCATCGACGTCCGTATCAAAAGGAATATTGCAAGCCGGTCACTATGTAGAAACCATGCCGCGGGCGGCCTCCTTGTGCTTGGTCCAACGGCGTTTCCCAAAAGCCAGACACAAAGCCCGCAAGATGCGGCGTCCAATTCTGCTGTGATTGGAACTGCAGCCGATAGGTTTGCGAATCGTGGATTGGGTCGCCAATCGGATCGGGGAAAAACTGGCCATAGCCGATCGAATGCGTGCGGTTGGCGTCCGCGTAAATCAAGTTGACATAATAGCCGTTTCCCGTCAGCGGCTGGTGAACTCCCAGATTGAGTTGCCGATTGTATAAGCTTCGCCCCCAGGTGATCTGGTCCAGGCCCAAGCCGGGTCGGCGCAGTCCGTATTCGTCGTGTATCCATTCGCCAGCCAATCCCCAGTTTCCTCGGCGAAATAGCCAGTCGAATCCGACGTGGTTGTTGTATTCCTTTTGCGATTCTGACCCAATGCCGTCTTGATTCTTGACGCTGATCCCGCCGACAAACCCGGGCAAATCGATGCCCGCTCGGGCTATGATCGCTTTGGAACTATTCGTATCGCGGCCATCGCTGCCGTTGGTCATCGCGCCGGCAAATCGCCAGACACCCGGCTCGAATCGCAACTGGATTCCCGTTTCTCGAAACAAAATTGCCTCGGTGCGGATGAACGGCGACATCGCTGCGGGCGTTGGTGTACAACGGCAAATGAAACCGGCCAAACGGAGTAACAAATTTGCCCATCTCCAACGTCCAATCGTCCCGCTGGACTTCGATCGCCAGTTGAGAGATTTCCAGGGTATCGACTTCGAAGTTGTGCTGAAACGACTCGCGTTCGGGATAGTCGGCAAGCTGATTGCGATCCCACGGCTGATTCAAATAGAGTTCACCAATCAATCGCACGTCGACATCACAGAGGTCCTCTGTGAGTACTCCGGCCAATTGTGATTCGACGCCGAATGTCGATTCGTTGCCGGTGAACTCGTATCTTTGATCGTGCAAATAATTCGCTCGGCCAATGACGCCGCATTGCAACTCCGCCTGGCCCATTGTCGTCGAGTGGTTCAGCCGGACTCGCCACAGCTGATCGATGCAGATCGGCGTCTCGACCAAACCGTCGTCGCCTACCTCGTCTCCGGATCGCTCGTTCGACATCGCTTGTTCGACGATCGCTTCGAGTTGCTGGGCCCCTATCGGATGGCAATTCCAAAGAAGTCCGATGATCAATACCGCCAGTAGCCGTTTGACCGGCATCGGCGGCTGGTCAGTGTGGCTTGACAGTGGAATCATGCTGCATGACTGACCGGGCTAGAACCGACGCACGGATTTTTGATTTTGTTGCCTCGATGCGCAGGGTTTCCCCAAGCATCCTACTCGTCTAATTTCGCCCCGGCATAACCGCTATCTAAAAATCATTTTGCGCTGTTAACAAAGTTCGCAGCACTACGGCAGATTTCTTGAGCTAACACACCGTTTCGCTTTGGTACAGGTGACAGCGGTAGGGGTCGGGAGCCTTGCATTGCTTGTACTTACCGAGATCCACAGCAGAGCGCGGTTGGCTGGCAGATAGCTAAACTGTCGATAGTCCTTGTACGAAGAATTAACGGGGAGCCGATGCTGCCGCGCCGCACCTTTATCCACGAGTGTGTGAACCATGACCGCACAAGAGACTCTGCAACAATTGCAACAACTCTGTCAGCAGGCCGGCGGTCCGGAGAACAAGTGGGCGGGTTGGTGGTTCAACGCTTTGTACCGGCATCGCTGGGCTCTTTTGTTGCCGGTGATAACGTTTTTTGTGCTTTCGGCGGTCTACGCGGTATTCGGTCCAAAGCAGTGGCGGGCGGCGCAAGTTTTTAATCTGCGGGACGAGACGATCGGGCGACAAAATCGGCCAGGCTCTTTTGGGTCACTCGATGACATGAAGTCCGCCCAGGAAACGGTGTTGGCGATCGCCCGCAATCCCGCGGTGCTCAAGCGGACGCTACAGCGACTCGGGCCAAGCAACGGCGCTCGCCGAGCGAATTGGCCCTCCGATTCGGTTATCGAGGATACTCAGTCGGCGGTCCAAGTCAGTGCGACCAACGGCGCCGAACTGGGAAAGACCGAACTGATTCAACTCTCGGTGACCGCCAATTCTCGCAACCGGGCTGAGAAGTTTGCCGAAATTCTCTGCCAAGAGACCGAAGCCGAATTGCGCAACGTCCGCTACGACCGCGCTTGCAGCATGCAAGCCGAACTGGACAAGGCGGTGGAGTCGGCCCAGACCTCGCTGACCGAGATCGCCGCCGAGATCGAAAAGTTTGAGCAGAAACTTGGCCCGGATCTGGCGGAATTGCGCAACATGATCGAGCCGAAAACGGGCGACATTTTGCTGTACCACAACTTGGGGCAAATCCAAAGTGAGCTGCGAGCGGCGCAGAGCAACTTGGAAACAGCACAGAAGCAGCAACAACTGTTGATCGATGCGAGCAGCAAAACACTGGATGTACTCAGCACGCCGAACGACTTGATGAATTTGATGCCATCCATTCGGCGGCTCAAAGATGGCTTGGTCGATGCGCAATAAAGCTGGCGGCGATCAAAGGTCCGTATGCGGCGCCGCATCCAAAAGTCAAAGCGGCTGAGGACGCCGTTCGCGAAACCGAAGCCGCGTTGCGCGAAGAAATCCAATCGGCCATTGCGAGCTTGGGAGACCAAATCAAAATCTATCAAGCGAATACCGAGCGGCTCGATCGGCTGGCCACGGAAACGACCGCTCGGTTGCAGCGGCTAACCGATCAGCGCGTCGTCTACGATCAACTCAACGAAGAATACAAACGGCGTGACCGGGTGCTCCGCGATTTGCAGGCCGAGGCGTCGAAAGCTTCATCCATGAAGAGCTGCCGCGCAGAGCGTGGACCTCCTGACGCGAGTCGCGAAAGTGCAAGTCGGCAGCAAACCCGAAGGTCCCGGAAAAACCGTGACCGTGGGCGCTAGCACGTTCTTGGGACTGCTCGTCGGCATCGGATTGGTCATGTGTCTGGCCGGGCCGATGCCGTTGAATCCGTCTCCGCTGAACCCATCGCCTGTGAATCCAACCACGCCCAATCCGGCGCCACTGCCAACGTCGAACTCGATGCGGGCCGACGAGAAGACCACTCCCACCGAGCCGTCCACACTCAAACGGAAGCAACCCCAGACGAGTTCAACGTCCCAGTCGCTTGCTCGCAATGCGACGCCACCTGAAGCCGCTTTGAAGCCACCCGTTTCGGCTGCAAAACCGCCATCTCCCGCGGAAGTGACGGCTGCGTTGAACAAGAGCAGTTTCGCCGTGACCGTCCACCCCGCCAACTACCCGGTCTCCAGTTCCACCACGAACTGAGCTACAGTGAATTGAACTGAGCTACAGTCAGTTGTCGTGTCGAACTGGCTTGACGGATTCTATTCGTTATGGGGAGTCGGCTTCCGATGTGGTTTTCACGCATCGCCTCCGTAAGTTTGCTGCTGTGGTTAGCCGTCGCCGCGGTCGCCTCCGGGGCGGCGCCGATCGATGATCTGCCAAAAGCCGCGCCGGCTGCAGAGGGAATGTCCGCAGAGCGGTTGGAAAAAATGGACGCCTTGATTCAGCAAGGCATCCAGGACAAGAAAATGCCGGGCTGTGTCGTCTGCGTGGGGCGTCATGGCCGGATCGTGTGGCTCCAAGCGTACGGGAATCGACAACTTGTCCCGGAGCAAGATGCCATGACCACCGACACGGTTTTCGATTTGGCGTCGCTCACAAAACCGATTGCGACCGCGACTTGTATCATGCGACTGGTGGACGATGGAAAGTTGCGATTGGGTGACCGAATTGCGGCTTTCTTTCCGGCCTTCGGCAACAATGGCAAGGAACAAATCACGGTCCGCGATCTCCTGCTGCACCAGTCGGGATTGGTTGCCGATAATCCGCTATCCGACTATGCGGACGGTCCGGCCGGCGCTGGCAAAAAATCTGCGAACTGAAGTTGACGAGTCCGGTCGGTGGGCGGTTTCGCTATTCCGACATCAATTTCATCGTGCTTGGCGAGTTGATCCGAGCGTTGACCGGTCAGCCGCTGGATCAATTTGCAAAGGCCACGATTTTTGAACCGTTGGGAATGCAGGAGACGGGCTTCAATCCGCCCGAGGGTCTCAAGTTGCGAGCGGCGCCGACCGAACAGCGTGACGGCCAGTGGCTGAAGGGAACCGTACACGATCCGCGATCGTTTGCGCTAAACGGTGTTGCCGGTCACGCCGGCCTGTTTTCTACAGCAAACGACTTGGCGGTCTTTGCGCAAATGATGCTCGGTTGCGGTGAGTTGCGGGTTGAAGGTCGCGACCCAATCCGAGTCCTGTCGCCGCTTGCCGTGACGACGATGACGCGAGGTTATCGAGTTTCCGCAGGGCTGAGGGGACTTGGTTGGGATAGCCGATCGGACTACTCGAGTAATCGCGGAGATTTGCTGTCGGACCAGGCGTTCGGCCACGGCGGCTTCACGGGCACGGTGCTGTGGATCGATCCAAAGCTCGATCTGTTTTTCATTTTTCTTAGCAACCGGGTTCATCCCGACGGTCGGGGCAACGTCAATGCATTGGCGGGACAGATTTCGAACGTGATTGCCAGTTCCATCCTCACTCCGAGCGAGACAGCGGCGCCGAGTCCGCAAGCGGTCCTGACCGGCATCGACGTCTTGCAACGCGATCATTTCCGCGGCTTGGCCAATCAACGTGTTGCGTTGATCACGAATCAAACGGGACGGGATCGAGATGGAAAGAGCACTGCAGAGATTCTGCGCAGACGCTGACAACGTAAAACTTGTGGCGTTGTTCAGTCCAGAACATGGACTTGAAGGACGTCAGGAGGTCGCTCGGATTGCGGATTCGGTCGACGCCAAGACCGGGCTGAGGGTATTCAGTCTGTATGGCGACCAGCGGCAGCCGACCGCGGAAATGTTGGCTGACGTCGACACGTTAGTATTCGACATTCAAGACGTCGGTGCGAGGTTTTACACATACATTTCCACGATGGGCCTGGCCATGAAGGCGGCAGCGGACAATAAGAAGCGGTTTGTCGTGCTCGATCGTCCCAATCCGATTAACGGAGTCGACGTGGCCGGTCCCATGTTGGACCCGGGCAAAGAGTCATTCGTCGGATTCCATCGCTTGCCTGTACGACACGGAATGACCATCGGCGAATTGGCGATGATGTTCCGCGACGAGCTGAAGCTCGACCTCGATTTGGATGTCGTTCGCTGCGAAGGGTGGCGGCGAAGCGATTATTGGGATGCAACCGGTTTGCCCTGGGTCAATCCATCGCCGAACATGCGTCGATTGTCGGCGGCTCTCTTATATCCAGGCGTCGGACTTTTCGAGACGACCAACATTTCAGTCGGGCGCGGGACGGACACCCCGTTCGAAGTTGTCGGAGCACCGTGGCTGGATGGTGCGATCTTCGCAGAGCAACTTTCGCAACTTCAACTCCCGGGCGTCTGTTTTGTGCCGGTGCAATTCACGCCGACCGCCAGCGAATACGCGCAACAAGAATGTTCCGGAGTCAATCTGATCGTGATTGATCGCGAGCAATTCGAACCGTTGAAGACGGCTTTCGCGATGGCCACGATCTTGCGTGATGTGTATCCGGACAAATGGCAACGGACGAACTTCAATCGGCTGCTGGGAAACGATGCCGTGTTCGAGGGGCTGAACGACGGTCAGAATTATAGGGAGCTTTACGAGACAGCCCAGTCGCAGCTTTCGGATTTCCGAGTGCGGCGCAATGCGTACTTGTTGTACCCTTAAGAAATTGGTGCCAGCGATGAAATGGACGAATGGAATTTCTATTGATAAATCCTCTGAGGTTCGACGTGTTTTTGCTTTTGCTGCAGCGGTCGTTGGCTTTTGCTGGCTTGGCCATGCAACGGTCGTGGCCGACGAACCGAGGCGACCGAATATTGTTGTCATCTTGGCGGATGACTTGGGATACGGTGACGTCTCGTGTTATGGTGCAAAGACATTCGAAACGCCCAACATCGACCGATTCGCGCACGAAGGAATTCGATTCACCAGCGGCTATTGCTCGGCATCCACGTGCACGCCGACGCGGTATTCGCTGTTGACGGGCCAGTATGCGTTTCGCAAACCGGGCACCGGAGTTGCCCCGCCGAATAGTCCAGCGATTATTCAGCCGGGGACCGATACGCTGCCAGCGATCTTGCAGCGGGCGGGTTATCGAACGGCAGTGATCGGCAAGTGGCATTTGGGTTTGGGCGGGACAGACGGTCCAGATTGGAACGGTGAGTTGAAGCCGGGGCCGTTGGAAATCGGCTTCGATCGCTGCTTCATCCTGCCGACGACTAACGATCGAGTCCCGCAGGTGTACGTCGAAGATCATCGCGTGGCCAATCTCGACCCCGCAGATCCGTTGTGGGTCGGAATGAAGAAACCGAGTGAAGACCATCCGACCGGAATCACCCACCGCAGCACGCTCAGGCTGGATTGGGATTACGGCCACAACGGGACGATTCACAATGGGATTAGCCGGATCGGTTTTTACACAGGCGGACACGCGGCACGCTATCGCGATGAAGACCTGGCGGACAAATGGGTCCAACAGGCGATCGCGTGGATCGAACAAAATCGCGAGCAACCGTTCTTCTTGTACTTTGCTTCGCACGATATTCACGTACCGCGGATGCCCAACGAACGATTTCAAGGCCGTACGCCACACGGGTTTCGCGGCGACGCGATTATCGAACTCGATTGGAGCGTCGGCGAACTGACGAGAACGCTGGAGCGGCTGGGGTTGGCCAAGAATACATTGGTCGTGTTCTGTTCCGACAACGGACCGGTACTCAATGACGGGTACAAAGACGAAGCGGTGGAAAAACTTGGATCGCACCGTCCAGCCGGACCGTTTAGCGGTGGAAAATACACGGTTCTCGAAGGAGGCACGCGAACGCCATTCATCACGTGGTGGCCAGGAACCATCCAGCCGCAAGTCTCAAGCGAAATCGTCTGTACGATCGATTTTGCCGCCAGCTTTGCCGCCTTGACCGGTCAGGCCATCCGCGATGGCAACTGCCAGGATAGTCAGAATGTATTGGCGGCAATGTTGGGTGAAGCGAACGCTCGCGGGCGGGAAAGTCTCGTACAACAAGACAACGGTGGGAAGAACTTCGGATTTCGGCGCCGAGACTGGAAGCTAATTCGGACCGTGAGCAAGGCCAATCCCAAAGACCGAGATTCTGGTGTAGAATCGCCGTTTCGCTATCAGCTATTTGACTTAACGACCGATCCGGCCGAACAAACCGACCGGTTCGAAACCGATCCAGTTGAAGCCAAGCGTATGATCGAGTCGTTCGAAGCGATACTGCAACCGAAGGAATGAAATCCATCAGTTCGGTTGTTGGTCCAGCCGAAGATGGCTGATTCGGAACTCCCAAACCGTAACAGTTCGCGAGCCAGGGGCTGGCTCAATCCGCCCAAGGCGGATGTGCCTGCCCCCAAAAAACGTGGGCAACGCGTTAGCAACCCGTGAACGCTGACTCCCAAATCGGATCCATGCGGCCAAGAACCCGCAGAAAAAGTTGCAAATCGGTGGTTCGTTCGGCGAGATTCGCGGCATTTCCTAATGGAGTCGTTCTGAATCTGGGCTGAACGTCCAGTTTGGTTCATCGAGGTGACTAACATGTACATGAAACCACACGAAAAAACTTTCCTGTGCGACGGAATCTGGTTGGCGCTGATTGCCTTGAGCATTGCTTGTATTGGCTGCTCGCCGAAATCGAATACTCCCCCCGCGACCGGTAGCGGGTCATCCGGCAATCCTTCGCCTCACGCTGCCGGAGACAAACAGCCATCGAACGACAAGTCAAAGCCGGCGACGAACGAGCAAACGAACGCGCAGCCGAATGAGAACCCGCCTAAGCCGGAGCCGTCGGACAAGCCGAATTCGGGCCAAAGTGACAAAGAGACAAAGCCGGCGGCAGCGAACGGATTATCCTTGCAGAAGATCGCGTCCTTTACGATGGAGTTTCCCAACTTTACTTGTGCCACCGCAGGCAACGACGGCAAGTCCTACTTCACTGGCGGCACCAACCTGGTCGAGTGGACGATCGGTCGGACAACTCCATCTCGTGTATTCGATGAACTGTCGCCGGGAGAGATATCCTGCCTGAGTTGCTCGCCGACCCATCCGCTGATCGCCATCGGAACCGCCGAAGGCAAAGTCACTGTGTTCGACTATCAGAACAACAAAGTCACGTGCGACTTCACGGTCTCCGATCAGCCATTGGTCAGCGTTGCGTTTTCGCCGGACGGTAAACAAATCGCCTCCGCGGGGTACACTCAAAGCATTGCGATCAATGACGCGGCCAGTGGAGACGTGATCAAATCGCTGCCCGTCACGGGACCCTCGCAAACGAGCGTCTGCTACTCGCCCGACGGGCAATATCTAGCGGCGGCTGGAGACGTGGCCAAGGTGTGGAAAACGGCGGATTGGGAAAAAGTCCAGGAGTTCAAAAACGAATTCGAAGTACGAATGAGCTCCGTCGCTTTTTCACCAGACAGCAAGACTTTGGCGATCGGCGAAATGGCTCAAGTGATCCAGTTGCGAAACGTGGCGGATGGCAAGATGCTTCACAAGCTCGCAGGCCACAATGGCCCGGTGGACAACGTTGCTTTTTCACCTGACGGCCAATGGCTGGCGTCCTTCGGCCAGGAGTACAAAGTAAAAATCTGGTCGGTCGACAGCGGGGATTGCACCTGCACGCTTGATCTAGAGACGGATAATGGTACTGAATCCGCAAAGGGGCTCGTTTGGGGCAGTGACAACGCCACGTTGATCGTTCCGACGGATATGGATCAAGTCTACGTGTATGGCCGACCCGAGGATCAATCCAAATGGACAGCGGCGAAAGTCGATGACAAGACGGAAAGTTCGACCGAAGCGACGCCAGCCAACGAAGACAAACCGGCCAACGAAGATAAACCTGCGGAAATGAAGCAGTCGGCGGCCGCGGATTCCACGCCGAGCGTGCAGCGAGAATTCACCCAGCGGGGCCGAAGCAAACATTCCGGAAACGATTCCCGAACCGACCACTGTCAAAACGGCTCATGAACTCATCGACTTTCGAAAACTCAAATTGCCCAAGTCGATGGCCGATGCCAACGTGACGGCGAATGAAATCAATTACTCGGGCGAAGGGGATGCCAAGGAAATCCGCGATTTTCTGTTCAAGACGCTGGCCGACCAAGGTTGGAAGGTTGACGAATCGGAGAAGCTCGGCGACCAAAACTCCAAGTACTTCGCGAAAAATGGCTTTCGGATCTACGCCAGCATCAACAATTACAGTGGAAATTTGATGGTGACGGTGATCAATCAAGGCAACTTTAGAAGCGAGTGGCTGCCGCGGCCCGCCACCGCCGACAATCAAACCGAATCCTATTATCGCGCCAAGGGATCAATCAGCGAGTTGGAGGCCTTCTTCTATCGCGAGATGGTTTCCCGCGGTTGGCAAATCCACACGAGGCTGGATTCTGCCGGAAGCGAAGAACCGGACGATCGCCGGATCGAATTCCGAAAGAACGGGATCCTGGCCTACGTCACCATTAGCAACCCATCGGCCGACAAAGGCGAATACGCGGTGCAACATTATGCCGAACTGCTCGACAAAGAACTGCCCACACCCAACGACGTTCAATGGATCGAGTTCGACTCGATGCAACCCAACATGGTTTGTACGAGCGCGCAGGACCTGCCGGACGTCGCGCACTTTTACGAGCAGTCGATGCCCGGTTTTGGCTACCAGGTGCTCTCCACGAATGTCGCGGCGGACCATCAGACGGCGGAGTTAAGTTTTCAAGGCGAGGACGGACCGCTCAACATTCAACTAAGCCGTTTCAAGGATCGAACGCTCATCCGTTGCGGAGACGTTTCCAACGCGACGTGTTGGACGCTGCAAATGGTCGACGGATTGGAGTCGGCGGTGATCAATGCCGTTGATAGCACATCCGCTACGGCGTCGATTGAAGCGGCGGATTTTCCAATCCCGGACGGCGCCACAAACGTCGTCCGCGACCGGGACTTTCGACAGATCAAGTTCGATACGAAGCAGAAGCCGGACGAGGTTGCCAAGTTCTATCTGGAACAGCTCAAGTCTCTCGGCTGGAAGGAATCCGACAATAACCTCATCGAATCCGACTTCGCCCGAGTCGGCTGGAAAAAGGACGATGTGGAAATTCGGATGAACGCCAGCCAATGGGGCCAAGCGATCTTGGGGGGAAACGGTTTGGCCTGGAAAAAAGCGATTCCGGAAGACCAATACGTCGTTTCCTACGAGACGTGGCTCAAACGTCAAGGTGCCTTGGCCACGTTGGACCGGCTCGACGAATTCGAAGCAGAAATGCAACGCCGGGCAGCCGCCAACTAGTCAAAAAGGGGACGCAGCTCTTTTTACGCTTTTGCCGCGGCAAATATCCAACTGCCGAGCATTTTGGACAAGCCAAAAAGGAGTGCGCAACAAAGAGCTGCGTCCCCTTTTAGGCCAGTAGGTCCGTCAGTCCCTGACGGACGACAATTAACCAAGCAATTATCCAACCCATCATCAAACGAACCGAATACAGCGGCCAGCCTCGTTCATAGCCCATCCGGCGGGCTGCGCACTCCGGTTGCCCCGAGTGTGCTGACGTGCGTGTAAATCATCGTTGTTTTGACGTCGGCGTGACCTAACAGTTCTTGAATCGTGCGAATGTCCTTACCGTCTTCCCGCAGATGCGTCGCGAAGCTGTGACGCAAAGTGTGGCAATTGGCGCGTTTCCTGATGCCGGCCTTGCGGACGGCGGTTGTGACTGCTTTTTGAACCGACGATTCATGGACATGATGGCGACGCAATTGAGTTGCATCGGACCGCAGGTCGCCGTCGGCTTCGCGCGGCCTGGGATCGCGGCTGAGTTGTTGAGCCGGAAACAGGTATTGCCAAGCCAAGTAGCGTCCGGCCGACGAGTCTTTTCTGTCCATAGCGTACGGCAACCAGACCCAACGGGCGCCCACCGAAAGATCTTGTGTGTGAATTCGCTGAAAAAATTGCAACTGTCGTTTGAGGTGGGGCATCAGCGCTTTGGGCAATGGGACCATTCTGCCCTTTTTTGAGAGGCCAAATGGGGCGCTAGCTGCACGCATGTACACTACCTTACAATCCGCGATTATACAGACTTCCGGGTATTTGCAACCTCGGTTCGATTCGGATGTCGGCCAACCGATGTGGAATATGGCGAAAGCCGCCCAAAAATTGACAAAACAATCCGCCTTACGTAGGCTACTCCACACTCTCGCAGAGCGAGATACCCAGAATTCTGGATAATGGTTGTTCTGGCAATGAATCATCCGTGCTCGTGCTCAGCCGCGCAGCGGCGGTGCTCGTACTCGTAATCGAAAGAAGGGGGCAGCCATGACAGATGCAATCTTCGATCACGATCGGCTGGATGTTTACGGTCTTGCAATCGAGTACACCGCCCAATCATTCTCAGTCGCCTAGGAACTTAGCGGCCTCCATCGTCATGCTCGCGACCAGTGGTTGCGAGCAGCTCAATCGATTCCGCTGAATATTGCCGAGGGCAACGGCAAACGCAGTCCGAAGGATCGCGCACGATACTTCGAAATTGCACGCGGCTCGGCATTCGAGTGTGCCGCGATTCAGGACGTGCTGACAGCGTCAGCCGGTCTGGATGACGACTCGAATCGCGAGATGAAGGCGACGCTCAAGCGAATCGTCTCGATGCTCACGCGATTAGTCATGAAAGCCGATACTGTTTCAGAATCGCTGGCGGAGTATGATATGGCGGTCGATTACGAGCACGAGCACCGCTTCGCTGAGCACGAGCACGAAACCGAAGCCAGAACCAGACGATGCACGCGAGCGGCCGATCGCGTGGGATTTGAATAGAAAATCATTTGGCGGCCACCGCGTGATCGTGGTCGTTGAACTTAATTGCCTCAGTTGAGAGTAACAGTTCACGAGCCGGGGTCTGGCTCATTTTCGACCCAATGATTGGTACTAGAATGTCGCATGAGCCGCCGAAAATGTGCCTGACCCCCTAACAACGTGGGCAACGCATTGGCGACCCGTGAACGCTTACCCTAGGCCAAGAATGGTGCGTATACAAATAGGGCTGTGCTCGATTGAATTCGCATAGCCATTTGGGACGATCGTTACGGATGGTCCTTCTTTTCGGCAACAAAGCTCAACGCACGATCTTTCCGAGTTCCGGCACAACCTGAACGACGGTACAATCTTGCATCCACAACACGGATAGATCGCAATTCGTTATGTCGCTTGGTGGACTGTGTTCTCGATCATAAAATCCAAAAGACGAAACACGAAACCAGAGCGATGGTTGTGGTACGCGGTCGCCTTGCTGGCCATCCTTCCACTTTTCGCGGCGATTTCAGAATCGGATGGATGGATCCTCACCGATTTTCGGATGATGTATGTCTATTCTCTTGTTGGAATTGCGGCATTCGGGATTTGTTTGAATTGGGGGCCATTTGTTCCGTGCGTAATCCTGACCTATTTCCTGTTCATATTAATGACCGATCCAATCTCTAGTTCATACGAGGAAGCGTTTCAAAAAGACTATGTCGTTCCGTTAACCGGTGCTATATTCGGTGCAATGATTGGCGCCTTTTTTGAATGGAATCTCTCCAATCACGCGGAAACAATCGAAACAGAAACGGAATGCGAAAAGATCGCGACATAACCAATAAGCCTTTGACATCGCGGCTAGTGGATGGAGGGTGTGAAGGGCTGGATTGTGTGGCCGAAGGGATGGCGGGTGAATCGCCGGGAGATTGAGCCGATGTTCATGGGCTTTGTTCAAGAAGCCCGGATGCCCGATATGGGGTTTGGACTTTCGGATTCGCGATCCCGATGACCTTCATGATCGTTCCGCAGGGGGCGCAGCGGACTTTGGGGAAAGCGGTCGGCGGTGGCGTGTGCGCGGTGGCTCAGCCAGTAGACCCAGCCGAGCGAGAACCAGACGATCAGCGGACACTGCGAGACACATGCGTGCAACCCCTAATGCTGCCTTCGGTGATCTTGACCTCTGCGAGTTTCGCAGCTTCCGTCGCGACAGCAGTCTGCATCGGCCACCGCGGCCAAGGATTCCGGCGAATTGCAGGCGGTGTGTTTGCCAAGGGCAAACCGCTGAAGTTGGCGCTGATCGTGAATTTGCTCGTCGTTGTCCACGATCGGTCGCCCTTCCGCAGGTGCCTTCGCCTCGTACTTTGTCGATCGGAGTGTTCACTTGGTATACTGAACTCCTTGAGACTCCCAGTCTCGTACCGGGGACTTGCACCCCACAAACCTCACGCCCATGCCGGGCGTACCCATCGGTTGAACGTGAGCGGCGGATCACGTCGGAATTGAAATCAACGGTTGCCGGCCGCCGCCACGTTAACCGTAACGTTCGTCCCAAAATCATTCGCCAAAAAGCTTTTGATACTCAGTGCGAATCTCGCGCAACTCTTGATCTGTGATTGCGCCGATTTTCTCAGCTAACCTTGTGCGATCGATGGCGCAGGATTTGAAATACGAGAGCCACGGAGTCGGTTCGCAGTCCTGAAGCTTGGTTCGCCCTAACTCGCGAGGTCCCCGGAAACCTCAATGCCGCCATCGCGCTGCTCAAGGGCACAACGATGGTTGTTGGCAGACCACCAGCGTAGGCATCATCCTGCAGAACAATTGCCGGCCTTTTCCCTGCTTGTTCACGTCCGCTGACATTTGGAAGTTCAACCCAATGTATATCGCCAACGCTCATTTCTGTTCTGCTTCCAATTCATCGATCAATCTCCATGATTCCTCGCTGGCAACATCCCACGATTGGATTTCGCTTAGAAGCGATTGCGGCATGTCGGCTGACTCAATTCTTATTTCGACGTGCGCTCCTTCTGGCAACGCTTGGTTTGTTTGAGGTACGACTACCCCGTTCCGGACAATTCCCGGGATTCCAGTGTGTTGACTCATTGTGTTTTCTCCAATACGCTTAAAACGACTAGTGTTCGCTATCCGATTGTAACCGATACCACGTTCCATTGCAGGAACAATCGGGACGAACATCTACATGCACGCGGAGCCGGTTCTGCGAGCTTTTTCAAAAGGAAACCCAACTCTCCCGGCCCGGCGATGCATGCCGTTATTCCGCAAGCCCGATCCCTATTCGGTGAGCGCATCGACCAGCTTCTGGTGCTGCTCGTCTGCGCCCATTGCATCGGCTGCTATCTGACTCGTTCGCGAATGATCGACCGGTGTTCCGATGCAAATCGGTGACACAACGATTTGTTTCCGCAACAAGTGCCCATCATTCGAACCGATGGCCTCTCGGCATTTCACGATTCTCCCGAAACCATTCCAGATGCCATGTTCGGAAAAATGCAAGAACGATGAATCCGCGTACATGTAGAGCGGATCAATCATCAAACATGTTTCGATTACGGTTTCGGTCGCACAGTCTGTCACTTGCCGCCGCATCGTTGGATATGGACCGCCTATTTCGCCATTGGATTCAACCAATTCCGTTTGTTCGGGAATATCCTTCCCAACGAACTGGCAGGCATAGCCAACTATTTGGCCTACCTTGTTTTCCGCATCTATTGCTCCGACCTCGAAAAGATTGATGTCGATAATCGTCAATTCGGGAATGATCTCGAAGAGTTGCTCTTCGAAGAGCGAACGATTCTCTGCCAACTTCATCCAATCCAAAGCGTTCTTGGCGTTTGGCCACAGCGTATTGTAATGTCCATCCTACGCCGGATACAGATGCGGTACATCGCTCAGAAACGATTGTGCTGCACGACACTCCCGATACAAACTGTCAAGCCGATGCACATTCAAGTAGTACACGCTGCGAAACTCGTTGATATTTGATCGCAGGAACCAATCGACATTCTTGCATTTCTCGATCCATTCGTTGTTATACGCGCGGACTTGGTCTTCATGATGAATGTTCGCAGCGCCCGATGCTCTGGACAGACGCAACATCGGTGATGGCACTGCGTCAGCACCATATGCGCGACGTCCTTCGGCCAAGCAACGCGTTTCGACATCTTTTCACCCTCGCGGTCGTCTCGTAAGATGACCTGGATTGTAGCACAATCGCGGAATAACTAATCGGCGAACGGGAGGGCTCGGCGCAGTCAGTCCTAAAGCCAAGCACCTCTCCTCGCCCCCCGTTACCGCCGTCGTTCGCCAACAGAAACGAAATCGACGATGTGGCCGTTCAAACGCAAACAACTCGACATCGCAACGCTTCCGCAACTTACCCAAGATTCTCACAGTTGGGGCGTTGCACAAGCAGAAGTTGATTCTTCACCGCTGATCATTCGGTATAACGAATCCGCCCAGTCTTGGGTCGGTCATTCGGAACTCCCGATCAAACTTGGTTTTGCCATTCCTTTGAATTCCCCTAACGAAGGCGGATTGCCTGATCCTGGCGAGAATGAGCAACTGAATGACATCGAAGACACCATTGTTCGCGAAATCGAGGCTCGTACACGAGCCTTGCATGCGTTGGCTTTGACAACTGGGGTCATGAAGGAGTTCGTATTCTACATTCCGAGGGGCACAGACATCAAATCGATTCACGAAGGAATTCAGACCTCAGTCGCCACGCACGAAGTCCAATGTATGGCCATCAACGAACCCAAATGGGATTCCTACCGGCAGTTTGCTCCTAGCTGAGTTGTCACTACAATTGGCGAACCAATAAGCCTTTGACATCGCGGCTAGTGGATGGAGGGTGTGAGGAGTTGGGAGATGTGGCCGAAGGGATGGAGGGTGAATCGCCGAGAGATTGAGCCGATGTTCAAGGGTTTTGTTCAAGAGGCCCGGATGCCTGATATGGGTTTTGGACTTTCGGCTTGGCGAGTTTGGCAGGCGGGTCAATAGCCGGAAGTTGTCGAAACGACTGTCTTGGGGGGCTGTGCCAATCAGTTGCAGGTCGTCGTGCATCTGCTGATAGCGCGGACCATGGAAGTACTTGGAGTGAGTCGGTTTGTGGTAACTGGGCATCGTGCAAGCTTCTGGAGATGAAGAGACCATCGTCGACCGCACACGCTGTGCGGCGCACCAGGCATCCAGGGTGCGCGAATTGTTTGATTCACCCAATCACTCTCCACTATAATGTCCTCACCCTCCCGCCGCGCCAGCGTCTTACTTGAACCAACGGGATCCACCAAAGTCGCGATTTGGTGCGCTATTTGAAATGGATCATCGATCATTTCGACTTGGTGATCCTGGACGTTAGAGCCGGGGAGCGGGGGGAGAATCGGGGGGCAATCCAACCGCGCCCGACCCTCGTCTTGATACGGAAGGCAAAACGTCTCCCCCGTCATGAATGAAAGGGCAGTTCCATGTCGCGTACGCTGAATCTCTTGGTCGCTGCTGCCACCCTGGCCTGCCCGCTTTCCTCCCCGGGTTTCCCACCGCTCGCTCCTAGACCGGACAGCCTGCCGGTCGGCCGGTGGAGCGTCGAGTTCGCCAACGGGGTCAAGAGGCGTGTGAGATCCGCAAGGACGGGACGGCCTCCGTGGTGGAGCCGCAACGGTCCTCCACCGGCAAAGCGGAGGTCAAGGACGGTTCGGTCGTGCTCGTCTTCCAGGATGATCGGGTCGAGCGCTGGACGCCGGTCGGTGCGCGGATGGTCGTCGAGCACTGGGCGGCGAGCACCCAATTCCCGTCCGGATGCCGGTACTCGGCATCGGCGAGGTGGCAGGCGCCGGTCAAATCAAGACGACTGACGTCGATTACGCGATGGCGTTAAGGAAAGTAAATGCTCGCCTTGAAGCCCCCCACGTCATAAAGGATGCTCACGTCAAAGCGGCCATCAAGTCTTTGGTCGAGCAAGGCCAGGCGATCACGCCTTATTTGCTCAAGTTGCTGGGCGACGGTTCCAAGACAGGCGCCGCGAACGGGCAAGGCGGCTGGCCGTTCTGGGCTGTGGTATGCGGGACGCTGTCCAAAGTCGGTGGAGAAGAGGGGGCGCCGCGCTGACCAAGGTGCTGGCGGACTCTGCTACGTCAACAACGGTGCAGTTCGGCGCAGACAGGGCGGCCAAAGCTCTCGGACAGAACTTCAAGGGCCAGGATAAGAGTCGCTAACCATCCGTTGGCGCACGGAGCCGCGGGCCGCGCGGGTTCTGAAATCCACGTCGTTCGCCGCGGCCTGGTGAACGGGGTCGTTGAACGAATTGCGATCTATCCGTGTTGTCGTCGCACACCCAATCCACGAAAATTTTTTTCCCCACAACACGGATAGATCGCAGACCGTTATGTGGCAAAGGACCGAACACGACCTATGACTGGCCGCCACCCCACTGCATTCATTTCTTACTCGTGGGACAACGACCCGCATTTAGCGTGGGTGCGCGATTTAGCCAGTCGGTTACGATCCGATGGTGTCGACGTCACACTTGATCAATGGCACGCCGTGCCCGGCGATCAACTTCCGAAGTTCATGGAGACCGCAATTCGCGACAATGACTACGTACTGATTGTCTGCACGCCCAACTGCCGTCCGCGTTATCCGAATCGTTCGCCGATTGAAGCCAGTGCAAACGTGAGTCTCCATCTCTTCGGGCGTGTTGCATTGAAGGATGTGAACATACCGGAAAGGGTTGAATGGACGGCCGAACTGAACATGCGACGATTCGAGCTCATCGACGGCGACATTCAAGGGACGCTCAGCAACGATGAACAGATTGAGCTGGCCGGTCTGACGCAACTCTTGCGTGAACACGTGGATTCGGAAGTCAACCTTCCCTTTGAAGGCGCAAAGAAACTCCACCGTCATCTAACCGAACTTGATTCAGAGTCGCCGGGTTAGGAGCAATGATCTTTGACTATCCAGAGCCACGATTGGAACGAATTCACGGGCCATCCGGGTATCCATCTTGCTACTTGCGGCAATGCTCGTTCTCTCATTGCGGTGGCTCGGTTGGTACGGCACAGGAAACGCCGTTCAACTCGCTTCGTGTATCATTGTCACGCTCCTACCTCTGCTCGTTGCTTTGGGAATTCTTCTACGCAATCGACTGCGATTCAGCCTTCGCTCGATGCTGACAGCGACGACGCTAGTTGCCGTCTTATTGATGCTGTCGTTGATGCCGCTTGTGCGGCATCGCGCTGCACGCCAAGCCAGCATGCGGCTGTTGTCCTCGAACGCGACGATTAACGTGGGGTTAGATTGGGATGAATTCTATTCGCAGATTGATCTACAGTCTCCGCCGAAGCTTACACCTGCAAAAACAGCCGCTGTTCCACCTTGGCTTACGCCTTTTACGATTCACACCAGTTCGATTCCTCCGGATGATGCAGTGCGAAGCATTTGGCTGTACACGGACGAACAATGCCACATTCTCGCCGACAATTGGGAGCGGTTTACGTCACTCCAATCCGTCAGTATTACTCGCGGCGTTTCCGATGACGGATTTCGACTGTTGCAGGAGGTGCTTCCTCGATTCAAACACCTCGATTGTGTTCATACAAATGACGTCGTGGTACCGTCAAATTGGTACGGCTCGCTGACCAATATCCGCACGCTGTGGGTTTGGGGCGAAGGAGCCTCTCGAGGCAAACCGTTTAATCGCGAACACCTCAACGATATCGTATCACTTTCCAACCTGGAGGTGTTCATGGTGCTCGGCTACGCTTTCAATGATTCAGATGCGCGTGAACTGGCTACGTCTACCTCGATAAAGCGAGTAATTCTTCGCGGTACGGCGGTAACATTGGCAGGCGAAACTGATCTATCGAATGGCGAGATCAATCGTATCGTCTATCGCAATTGAGCATCGATGGCATAACGGGATCCACCAAAGTCGCGACTTGGTGACTCGAGCGAGGACAATGCAAAGAAATCCGACCCAGCGAGGTCGAATCACTTTCGGGCTGATTATTTCTTTCGATGTCGAATTCGTGCGCGCATGCGACGTTTCTTGCGCCAATTTTCCGTCGGCCTTTTCCGGTTTTCTTCGTTCCCACACCATCCCCTTTCTTTGGTCAATTTGCACCTGAAAAGCCCGGCGGTCACGCCATTCTTGCCGATCGGTGAAAAAGCCAATGTAATCGAACGCCGCGCGGTTTTGTAGTCGTCTTGTCGAGGAATCGCCTGGGCGGACGAACGCGATTGAAGCTCAGGTTACCGTTTCATGTCCGTTTAGGGCGAAGTTGTTTTGCGTTCGGTCGTAACAACGGGTAAGCGTTCACGGGTTGCCAATGCGTTGCCCACGTTTTTAGGGGGGCAGGCACATTTTCGGCGGCTCATGCGACATTCTAGTACCAATCATTGGGCCGAAAATGAGCCAGACCCCGGCTCGTGAACTGTTACTAACAAGTGCGCACCGGACTGGACTTTGAACTGCAATTGTGTGTAAGATTGGCTGATGCCGGTCGGGCGGAGGACGATAGCACATGCCATCTTCGGAGATGCCCGGCGGGTTTGGCAGATGGTTTTCTTGGCGGAGGTTTCATGCCCAAAGACGAAGCGTTTGAAGTAGAAGGGACAGTAACACAAGCTCTGGCGAATACCCGTTTCCGCGTCGAATTGGAGTCGGGAAACGAGGTTCTGGCCCATGTTGCCGGTCGAATGCGCAAGAACTTCATTCGGATCGTTCCCGGAGACAGAGTTCGCGTCGAATTGTCTCCTTATGATCTGACCAAGGGACGAATCGTCTTCCGTGAACGATAATCGGGCGTTTTCCGTCATCTGAAACTTGTGGAGGTCTCGGCGGGTAGTTTCCTTGTCCAGCGTTGCGCGAGCCTCGGTTTTTGGATGGCGATCGCGAAGTTTTTGTCACCCAACTAGGCTTAGATGCCGGCTTTGAGATCACCGGCCCGAAGGCTAAATTAGGGGACTGTTTACGCGGGGCATATCGCAAAATCCAGTGTGTTGTCAACGCACTAGTTAAGTCGAGTTGATTTGAATTTCAATTAGAGTTTGGAGAACCAAAGTGAATCGCCTAATTTTTGCACTCGCTTTCGCCTGCGTGGGATTGACCCTATTGAGCCCGCGGCAGATGAGTCAAGCCGTCGCACAGACGGGAACGGAGCGGCAAGACAAGCGGCCATCGTCGTCTCGGTGGCGTCCATCAAGGAACAGCTTGCAGATATCTCGTATCTGTTCAAAGGGACTGGAAATGGCCAGTTTGCCCAAATCATGTCGTTGTCGACGAAGGAGTATCTCAAGGGAATCGACTTGGAAAAGCCCGCCGGGGTCATGTTCTTTTTCGACGAAGGGTCGGACGAACCGGACGTGCTGGCATTCATCCCCGTGACCAATTTGGAGGACTTGCTGACGCAACTTGCCCACTACGCCGAAGTTGATGAAAACGACGGCATCACCAGCATCACTCCCAGCGACGGCCCAACGTTACTGGTCAAGCAACAAGGCGATGTTGCGTTCATCTCCAACAAGGCCGAACAGTTAAAGGAGTTACCGGCCAATCCGTCGACGATGTTGGGTGACATGCCCAGTAAATACAATCTTGCGGCCCGCATTTACGGACAGCGAATCCCTCAATCGATTTGCGACCAGATCATGTCGACGATTCGCGAAGGAATGGAAAGTAGCTTGGCGCAGATGGATGACGATATTGCGGACATACAACGGAAGAATATCGAACTCCAAATGAAACAAATGGAGAGCTTGATCAAGGAGACCAAGGAGGTTGAAGCTGGCTTTGCGATCGACGAGCAAAAACAGAATTTGTCGTTCGACGTTCACATGACCGGCGAATCCGACTCGAAACTCGCCCGACAAATCGCTGCCGCACGCTCGGTTAAGCCAAGATTCTCCGGCTTTCTGATCGACGGAGCGGCGTTCAGCGCCCATGTTTGTAGCAAGGCCGCCGCCGAAGACGCTGATTATACAAAAAGCATGATGTCCGATGCACGCAACAAAGTGATCAAGCACTTGGACGAAAGCGACCACCTTTCGGCCGAAGAGTCGAGCGCGGCGAAGGATCTTGTCAAGTCGTTCTTCGAGGTTCTGGACAACACCTTGGACAAAGGTGATATCAATATGGGTTTGGTCGGGACCTATGACGGTAAAGCCTTGAACGCGGCGTTGGCCATCCAATTGGCCGATCCCCAAGCCATGCAAAAGGAGTTAGATCGAGCGATCAAACTGATCCAAGCCAAGGTCGGCGACAAGATGTCGGTCAAAATGAACGCCACGAAAAATCAGTACGCGACGTTTCAAGAAATCGATGTTGCCCTTCCAGAGGACAATGAAAAGCCCAGAAAGGTTTTCGGCGACCAGTTAAAACTCAACTTCGGATTGTCCTCCGATGCCGCGTATCTAACCTTGGGCGACGGCGGACTGGAGCTGTTGAACAAGGCGATGTCCAATAGCAAATCCAACGAAAAGAAGTCGTTGTCTGAAATGAACGTCTACCTTGCTCAAATCCTCCACTTTGCATCGACCGTCGCCGACGACGAACACGCCGGAGAGCTGTTGGGCAAAATGGCGGACAAGTTGGCCGAAGGGGGCAAGGATCGCATCTCGATCACCACCGACGCCATCGAGAATGGAATGAAAATGCGATTCGAAATCGAAGATGGCTTTTTGGAATCGATCGGGATGGCCATCCGAGAATTCAGTAGCCGTGGCTTCGGCGGAAACGATTTCTAATTGGAATTCGAGCAATAATAAAGGAGTCCGAGTCGTTGTAACGCAACCGCTGGACTTGAAAAAATCAATTCGGCCGCTGTTCTGACAATCTGTCACCCGCGGTTCAACGCGATCTTCGGATCGCGTTTTTTTTTAATTATTTCGAGGTTGGTGATTGACGGCGGCAAAACTTTTAATAAATTCAAAGTTGATTTGAAATCCACCGCAAAACGCGATGGAACCAAGTCGCCACGATGATGTGGCGACAGCCAACACTCGGTGTCCAACAGCTGACGGCCATGGCGCGACCTGCCTCCGACCACCCAACCGGACTTGAACTAGAGATCTTGAAACTCTTGTGGCTGGAGCATCCACAGCCGGTGCGTCAGATTCGCGATCGATTGGCCAAAACGGGCCGCGATAATGCCCACACATCGGTGATCACGATGTTGAACATCATGGTCGAAAAGGGATACCTGGCGAAACAAAAAGAGGGCAAGAGTTTCGTCTATTGGCCGATTGTCAGCCAAGAGTTGATTTCCCGTTCGATGGTCTCGGATCTCGTCACACGCGTGTTCGACGGATCGGCCAAGCGGTTAGTGTTGAACCTGATCGATCATGAGGAAGTGGATGAGGCGGAGTTGTTAGAACTTCGCAAGCTCATCAATCGCAAGGTCAAGGAGCAACGGGAATGAATGCGTTGATCGAATTGCTCGATTCGATGTCGCCGTTTATTCGGGGCGCGTGTTTTGTGATCGCGCTCTGGTTAGCGCACACATTATGGCAAGGCGCTTTAATCGCCGTTTGCGTCCGAACGGTCGCCAAAGCCCGACGGACGTTCTCGGCCAGCGCCCGCTTTACGTTGGCATTTGCGATGCTTGTCTTGATTGGATCGTTGCCGGCGATCAACGCCATCTGGATCGATTCGCATCATTGGGCGACAAGCCCGATCCAACGGTCGCTTCCGGTTACCGGACGTCCCGTATCGGCGACCGAAAAACTGGGGCCAGTTAACACGCGTGAAGTCGGGGCGGCACGTCGCAACGCGGATTATTTAGGCGTTCGATCCGCGAGCCATCGTAGTGGTTCGGGCACTTCATTTCCAATCGACTTGAACCGTGCCCTAGCACCAACCGTTGTGTTGAGCGATTGGTTACCCATTGCGCTGGAATTCAACACGTTAGTGTACGCGGTGGGACTTTGCTGGATGACAAGCCGCTTCATCCGAGAATGGCGACGGCATTGCGAATTGAGTTGCTTTTGCCGTCGCACGTCGCGCCTTCCGGATATCGCCGCAGAACTTGCCGACGTGGCCGAGCGCGCAGCCCAAGCACTGGGTGGGCGGTTGACAGTGCCCATTTACCTATTTGATGGTATCGCCGGCGCCCTCGTGCTGGGCGGCCTGCGCCCGGTTATTCTCGTCAGTCTTGCGTTGGTTTCGGGCCTGACGCCGCGGCAGTTAGAGCAAATCATCGCCCACGAATTGGCCCATGTTTACCGACTCGATCATTTATCGCTTTTTTGTCAGCGGGTCATAGAATCGCTGACTTTTTTCAACCCAGCGATGTGGTATATCAGCCGACAGGTTTCCGAATTGCGTGAACTCTGTTGCGACGATTGGGTCGGTGCCGCTTACGGCGGAGGCGAATATGCCGCAGCTCTCGTCCGCTGCGCAGAATTATGCAAGACACAACAACGGACGCCGCCAAGGCTTGCGATGACCGCAACTGGAACGCGTCCCAGTCAATTGGCCACCCGTGTCGCGGCTTTGATCGATCGCAAATCTGGTTTTGGGACTCGACCGTCTGTGACGTCGCCCATGAAATGGGTTCGGCCAGTCGGGTGGCACCGGATTGGGGTGCTGGGCGTGGTCGCAGGTGCGATTGCATTGGGTGCGCTCGGTTCCGCAATCGCTTTCAACCGAATCTCGACGCGGCTTCCAACATTGCTGTATGCAGACAATCCGAGACTGGCCAACGAACAATGGCGTTGGGTGCAAATCGATGTCGCCCAGCTTGATGAAGCACAACTGTTAACCGGCGGAACCCGACTGTCGCTCGAAGATTCTTTACCCGAAGACATCGAGATCATGGCCATGATCAATGAAGCCGATTGTCGAATCGCACAATGGCATTTTGGTGACTCCACGTCGACTTGCGTTGCCATCGTTTGCGAGATGAACGACGACCGGATTGTTCGAATGTTTATGGACGCGAACCGGAACCGTGTCATCGAGGAAGGCGAAGAATTGACGTCGCGGACGCGGTCGGGCCGAAGCTGGGTCGCCAATCTCGACGTCGAAATGCGCGATGGCGATGCCGTCGTTCATTCAGCTAGGCAAATCGCCATCACGCCAACGCAAAATCATCGTGAGATTCGTGTCAGTACGTTGGGCTATGCCGAAGGGACGCTCGACATCGACGGACATCCGACACTCACGCGGCGCATTGACAACGACGGTGACGGAATACCCAATGGCGCTCGCGATCAAGTCTGCTTTGACCTCGATCACAACGGCGAGTTTGATTTGATTGCCGAACGAATGCCCCTGGAAAATATCGTCGTCGTTCTAGGAAATCGCTACGCCGTCAAATCCGATCGTCTTGGCCAAACGTTGATGCTGCAACCGGTTACGGAACAAGGACGTGTTCGCTTCGGCTTTCGGTTGGCAGATTCCCAAGCGACCGTCGTGCAGTTTGAAGGCTGTATGCGAGACGAATTTGGAATGATGATTCCCTTTCGTGAATTGAACCGCCCGCTGGACGTTCCCACTGGCCGTTATTGCATCAGCAGCCTGGTGCTAACGATACGTGACAACGCGTCAGGCACTTGGCACGCGACGCTAATCCATAGCAGCGCGGTCCCCAACGAGGGTTGGTTTACGGTTGAAACCGACAACAAGATACAGATTGAAGTCCTGGACTCAATCGACGTGATTGCTGACACCGGTCGTCAGACGGACCATTACGGCGACGTCCAAAGTTTCGCACAACCCTACGTGGTATCCCGCGATGGCCTGGTTCTCACTGACTTGAAGCACGAAGAGCCGAACTCGGCGATTCAGCCCGGAGCCGTTCCACAGATTGCTCGGTTTGTTGCTACGCAAATCAACGGAAACAATGCGGATAAACCGACGACCTGTTCGTCAGGCTTTGCCTGAGGCCGTTTGAGTCCGGTGGCAGTTGGCCAGCCAGGAGTTCTCGCGATCGGTTCTTGGAAGATTGACGCTTCGATCGACACCGGACCGATTGGCGGCATCGTGAAACGAACAATTGACATCAACGTGACGCCTCAGCAATGCGGAAAGTGAATTGAGTCATGGCGAAACAATACCTTCTATGCTGCGGCTTGATGGCGACGTTTGGCTTGATCGTTTCCATGTCAGGCAACTCGGTTTCCGGACAGGAGTCGAGTAGACCGACGGGCGAGGTCGCCATTTCCATTGCCGATTCCAATGGCAATTCGGTGAGCGACGTCGAACTCATGTGGTACTGCTTTGGCAATGCCAAGCGGTTTTCAGTTGCTGATGGATCTGTGACGATCCCGCAAAATCGCGGACTGGTCGTCGCCCGAAGAGAGGGTTGTGCGTATTCCGGGTTGGTACTTGGCTCCGACGATGGAGCCCAGAACCGTCTGATTATGCGCCGGCCCGATGAACCGGGGCACGAGTACAAAACGCTGCCGCGGCCGTTTGATGACGCCGCCAGAATACAAGCTGCGAACAAGATTATCGAATACTTCTGGTCCGTCATCGGCCAACACCCACAGGACGAAAAAGGGAAACTGATTTTTCCACTGTTGTCCGTTTTGGATACCGACAAAACCCTAGCGTTTTTTGAACAACACCCTTTGGATCCACAACTCGTCAGTATCTGCCAAAGACGAGCGGCATCGGCAATGCTGAAGACGAATCCGCAACTGGCAATCGAGATCGCGGATTGGATCGACGAATCGGTTCAAAGGGCTGACAGCTTCAAGAACCTTCTTAGGGACTTGCCCTCGGAAAGTCCGCTGCGGGCGACGTGTGAATCGCAGATGATCACGGCGCTTCAAGACATTGCCGAGCCAGAAGGTCGATTGGCGATGTGGGGAATCATTGGCGAGCAATACACATCTTTGGGTGAGGACCAAAAGGCCCAACGAATTGTCGAACAGCACATCGCCGAGGCAGAAGACTTGCCGAACGGTGGTTGGGGTTCGTTGCCCCGTAGCGTCTTCGCCGGGCTCATTGTCAACCAACAACCCGAACGGGCGATGAAACTCGCCGCCATCGAGCACAGCGAACCTGAGGCGCATTGCGCGTTAGCCCGATTGGCGTTTCAATGTTGTCGTCAACATCCAGATCGAGCCATCGAATTGCTCAACAAGATCGAGGTGTCGGACAGGACGGTCAACAACTACGAATACCACACGCGCGTGTGTCAGTGGATGGCGACATCGCAGCCGGCGGCTGCGATCCAACTTGCCGAATCCATTGAGGAACCCACCCAGCGAGCTTGGGCGTTGGGATTGATCGCACGCCGGCTCGCTGATAACGATCGGGCAACTGCTTGCTCCGTGCTCGAGCAGGCAATCTCGGCGATCAATCCAAACGACGTCGGCAGTTCACAAGCAATGTGGACTCCTTCAACGATCGTTGCGGGCGTACTGCCTGTTGCGGAGCGAATCGCACCCGAAAAGATTGAATCGATGATTTGGCAATCGGTCTGGTTGGCACTGCCAAAATCGAGGTGGAAGGTCGGAAACATTTCGACCGAGTCCAGGATTCAATGGACCGCCGCAGCGATTGCACGGTATGACCGTCACATCGCGGAGATTCTCGTCGAAGGCGTTGAATTCGAAACACGGATGAATCCAAGCAAGGCGGTGGCGATTCAATCGATTGTCGACGTGAATATGCTACCGGAAATGGTGAAACGCATTGATCGAGGCCACGTTTTTTCCAGCGCGTACCACTTCGGCGACACCTTGACCGCGCTACTCACCGAAGATAGCAGCGCTTATTGGGATACCGTTTCGCTGCCACCGTTCCTGGAATGGACGACTGATATCTTTGAAGATTTCTAGTGCCGGTTATCGAATCAGCGTCTTGTTTCAAACCAGGGCGAGAGGAATGACGATGAAGTCACGACTTGTTTTAATACTGTTCGTTGCGCTTGCGGCTCTGACGGCGCAGTCGTCTTTGGGACAGCAGCCGGCAGACGTCGACGGCCACGTTGTCGACCGACCGCCTAAGTACAACGCCGAACAACGGCTGGAATTGGCACGGAAGTTGTTTGACCTGAAAGGTGATGATGATCGCAGTTTTCGACTTCTCTATTTGGATCGTCACCCGGAATTAATTCCCGACGATGTTTTGATTCGCTTATTGAAAACGAACGATGAGATGACTCCCAGGCGAGCGTTAACCGCCTTTCGGCGGACATCAACTGACAATACCGAATTGCGAAAGCGGATTCTCCATATCGTGTTCGAAGAACTCCAGGTTGCTCCAGTCACGGTCTATTCGTTCAGTGCAATGTACGAGTTAGCTCGCCGAGCTGGCGATGAATCGTACGTGCGTCGAGCGGAATTGATAATCAGCGACTATTATCAGGCGCGAATGGGTCGCAAACTACTCGAGAACATGGCGAATTCGAACGCCAAGTACAGCGATGGCAGTTTTCGAAACGTGCGCTCAATGCTGTTCCGATTTGCGCCAGCAGACTTTCGAAGCGAATATGCCGACGAATCCCATTCTCCTTTGTGGTTGATCGTTCTAGATGAATCGCGTTCGCCAGTCGACACGTTGGCGGAGCTGCGCGGCATATCAAAACTAGAATTCGAAGACAAGCATTCGTTTTGTTTGTCAACCGCGAGCCAACTTGGATTGGTCGCGCAGCTTGATTGTCCGCGGGCATTGGAATGGGCCGATCAAGCGCCCGAACGTATCGCAAAGATTTGGGGAAAGCTCGTGATTGCGCCGGCGCTTTCAAGAACCGATCCCGCGGCGTCAAAGGATTTGGTCAAGGAATGCTATCGACAGCTCGGTGAGTTTCGTCAGTCGAGCGGAGACAGCCAGAATTACTACTACCCTTCATCGCGAATCGCGGCCATGGGGTTACCGCTGGTAGCAGAAGTTGACCCGGCATTATTGCCTGAATGCGTCAACCGCACGATTGCGACGGCCCATCGGCTCGAGGAATCTCTCGGCACAACCTGCGCAAGCAATACTTCGAGATCATTGCGGCAATCGCGCGTTACGACGAACGACAAGCCCAGGCAATGTTTCGGCCATATGTGGATCTGGACCTAGACATACTCGACGCGCCGGCATATTTCCGCGTGCTGTTGGCGCTCCATCCCGACCTTATCCCGGACGAATTCCAATCACTCCCCAAGCAGGATGAACGCGGCTACGACTGTACTACCGCAATTCGCAAGTCGATACTGCCGGCGCTGGCATTGTGCGACGACGTCGAATTCTGGGAACAACTGACGGAATATGACTTGCTGCGAATTGATCCCCGAATTTTGCACGCAACCAAATGAGAATTCCGAATGATCATCATTAACAAATCCACAAGAGGATTGTTGTGTTGGGCACTTCTTTTGACGTTGCAGGACATCACCCTAGCTTTTCAAGATGAAGTGGGAGACGGTCGATTCGAGGATCGCGCGCCGAACTACAACGCTGAACAGCGGCTGGAACTGGCGCGGAAGTTGATCGAACCGGTTCGTCAGGAAGCTCTAGCCGATGCAACGTCCAAAGCGAGGCTGTACTTCTTGACCAAACACATGGCTCCGATTGATCCGGTATGGACGGCGAATTTCATCCTCGAACATCAGACGCCAAACGACATGCTGTATGATTATGAAGCCGTTTATTATTTGGCCGGGCACCCAGATCGGTTGCCTGATGACTTGCTGGTTCGCCTTTTGGAACATCAACATGATTCATATTTTCCAAAGTACTGTCTGCTCGCGATTCGGGCCTTGTCAGCGGGCAAGGCAGACTTGCAGCGGCGAATTCTTGAGTTGGCAAAGCGACCGTGCAAATTGGACCCTGGCTCAATAATCTCTTTCGTTGACCTTACCGAACTCGCAAATCGTTCTGGCGACCAACCGTTCATCGAGCAAGCCAAACAACAGATCGAAGAGTATTTCACGTCTGGATTGATGAAATCGCTGTTGGATGAGCAAAAAAAACCAACCCCTGGCGAGAGCGATGCCAATACGCAAATCTTTCGCTCCATGCTCTATCGATTTGCTCCCGAGGAATATCGAGCCGAATTGGCGGATGTCTCACAACCGCCGCTCTGGATGGTTTTCTATGACGAGACTCGAACCGACGAAGATCGTCTATCGGAATTGCGCGGCATGGGAGATTTGAGATTCCCGCGTGACTCCTTTTACCTCATGGCAACTGCGGGCAATCTCGGATTTGTCGCACCACTTGATTGTGGCTTGGCGCTGAAATGGGCGGACGAAGCCCCCAGGCCGATCGCGAAGATTTGGGCCAAGTTGAATATTGCCCCTGCCTTGGCGAGGAAGGATCCGGTCGCTGGCAAGAAATTGATCCAAGAATGTTACGAACAACTTGGCAAAGTCGACGGATCCGATCGCAACAACGAAAGCTACAATTTTCCGCCCGCGCGTCGCCGCGGTCGCGCTCCCGCTCGTAAAGGCGGTCGACCCCAGTCTTTTGCCCGATTGCATCACTCAAACGGTGGAATTGGCCCAACCGCTCAAAAACTCGGTGTTTAGTCACGCTCGCAGCCAATGGTTCGAGATTATCGCAGCGATTGCCCGCTTTGACGAACAACCTGCGGAGAAAATGCTCAACGAGGAATCCGACGATGTCGATTTGGCTGATGCACCCGCCTATTTTCGTGCGCTCGTCGCCCTACATCCCGATCAAGTCTGGAGCGAATATCAATCCTTGCCGCATGACGACGTCCGAGGCATCGATTACCAACAGGGAATCCGCAATTGGATCATGCCCGCGCTATCCGCTCGCGACGATACCGAGTTTTGGAACAACCTGACCGAGGACACCTCATTGCGCATTGATCCCCGGATTGTCGGCGAAAAACAATAACAACCTGCCGCAGTAATCGAATGTCAAACCGACTAAACCTTCATCGCAACAAGGCGATCTGCCCAAGGCCGAAAGCCGTTCCAACATCGTTGTCGCAGCACGGCAAGATCAATGATTCCGGAAATTTGTCTGTAAAAATCCGCGAGGGAAGCCACGTGATTAGTACTGTTCAGAATTCCGTGAAGGGTTGATTTGGGATCGCGATTTTCTTCAGGTTGCTTTTGTCGATTTATGGAGACTCCACAGATCTTGCTCAACGCAATTCATCGGCGAGAAACCAGGCGTCAAACGATTCAACGGCCACGCCAAATGCGCGGAATGAAACTCGCGGAACTATCCTGGGCACTTGCAACCGATCGCCGTCGTTCGCTATCGCCATCTTGGTCGATTAGGCAAACGACCGCGTCATAACCGTTTGATTCCGCATCGAACAACGCCGCGACGAGTTTCTTGACGATGCCATCCCCTTTCCCGGTCTTGCGAAATCGCCGTCCACCGCCCCGTGGGCTTTTCCACGGTTCGGGTATCAACGTCCACGACGCCGAATCCGGCGCAGCCGCCAAATGAGATTCGGCAATGCGCCATGTTGCTCGTGTCGACCTTCACAAATCAGCCAGACCTTGGGAAACGCTGTTGCTCTTGGATCAACACTATTCACTCGATACACCGCTCAATGGATCGAGATAGTTGGACCAGATTTCACCCAATTCAAACAGGCTCTTTTGTCGCTTTACCGTTTCATTTCTGTCCAACCGTTCTGTGATGATGCGATCATCCTTGTCGCGCCGACACCACGTGACTTCTTCCGGCAGCATTTCATCAACCAAATAGGGCGAATGGCTAGCCATGACCACCTGTGTGCCCGGATGTTCCCTCACCAACTGTCTCAAGAGTTTGATAATCTCGACGACTCGGGCTGGGTGAATGCCGTTTTCTGGCTCTTCCACCAAAAGAATTCGAGGCGGGTTGGGCAAATGCAAGATGGCGAGGTAGCCCAATGCGTACAGCATCCCTTCAGCAGCCTGGGACGCGGGAATCTCTGCACTATCGTTGAGAACAAAATAAATCTGCTTCCCATTTCCCGTCTGCAAATGCAAGGTCTGTTCGGGATCGTCGATTGGACTACTAAATCCCTTTTCTTGCCTCAATTCCAATCGCCGAACCGTTGGAAACAATTCGCGCATCTTAGCTTCAACGGCGTCAAACCTTGCGCGATCACCGCTAAGCAAGTCATCAAGCAAAACCGGCAGGCCGAATCCATTTCCAGCTAAGCGGAGATATCGATCGGGATCCAACGTGGCAGGCAGCGCCATATTCCTGGCGGACCATCGCAAATACCAACAAGGGCAAATCTGCTTCGCCAGTTTTTCGCCATCGTCGAAGAACTGTCGTTTACTTGCACCTTCGCGATTCAAGTTCCCAGTCAGTGTCTCCTGATTCCAACTGACTAATTTCGCTTGTCCTTCATTCCATACGGCTTGTTTTACAAGCACGGATTTTTGTTCTCTTGAGTTCGATCCCAAAAATTCACATTCCAGGCGGTACAGACCTGAGACTTCGCCGCTGATTCGGCCTTCGATGGTGACAGTCGGTTGCGTCGATCGTGAATTAACCAATTGCCTTCCGACCCAGCACCCCAAGAACGCTTGCGATATCGGATGGTCCAAGCTACGAGAAAGCGCGGCAATCGCTTCCAAGAAGCTGGTTTTGCCGGAGTCATTGGGGGCGATCAGTAAATGCAGAGGCGACAAATCAATCGTCGCATCGGCGATTGGTTTGAAGTTCTCAACATGAATCTGATCAATCATTTTTTTGTAACGTCATTTGCTGCGACGCAACACGTAGCTGACAAAACTATTTTAGTCGCCAACCAGGACCAGCAAACAGGCTTGCTTAATGCCTGTTCGTCAGTCGTCCCTTTCTGGAATTGCCCCTATTTCGTCGATCCGGCGAGTTCGAACTGCGTGGCGCGCTGGACGATCTTGCCGTCGACGGGGCAGGTCCGCCGTTCGACTGGGCCGTTCCAAAAGTCGTCCATGATCTTGTGCAAGTCGCGGTCGATGTGCGCGAGTTGAAACTCGGCTTGATGGACTAGGTGCACGTCGTCGGGACAATACCATCGCAGTTGGTCTTTCTGACCGACTGGACGAGGGAATTCCACGATCAAACCAATGGTGTCGGCGGGTCGCTGCGGCCGATGCGGGACGAGGCGGGGCAGCAGGAACATCTCGCCTTCGTGGATGACGACGTCGTGGGGCGGCGAACCGTCCAGCGGCCGAACGCGAAGGGCGATGTCTCCTTTGAGTTGATAAAACAGCTCCTCGGTCGGGTTGACGTGGTAGTCATTGCGAGTATTCGGTCCCAGCGAAACGAACACAATAACGTCGTCCGCTTCCTTGTAGAACTGCTTGTTCATCACCGGGACTTTGAATTCGTCGCGATGGTCCTCGATCCATTTCATCAAGTTAAAGGGCTTGGAGATGTTCATGATTTCCCCTTTTTTCAAGTCTTCGGTTACAATCGGCAGATCGACAATCTCGATTGGAACTAGTTTGCGATGAACGTGCAAGTTGGTTTTCAACGCGGAAGCAGGAGAGTTTTACATGGGAGTTAGCGTTCACGGGTTGCCACTGCGTCGCCCATGTTTTAAGGGGTCAGGCACATGTTCGGCGGCGTATGCGAAATTCGAGTACCGACAATTCGGCCGAAAATGAGCCAGACCCCGGCTTGTGAACGGTTACCACAGGGGACGGCCGTCCTTGGGCGTCATATGTCGGGCAAAGACCGCCCGACCTACAGCAATTGACCCCACTACGAACAGATAGGACTAGATGATCGAGTCATCGAACGAATCCGAGTCGCGAAACGACCAACGGCTGCAGCGAGTTCTAGCTGCCGCGGGTCTTGGCAGCCGCCGGAAATGCGAAGAGTACATTGTCCAGGGCCGCGTCACCGTCGACGATCAACTCGTGACAAAACTGGGGACCAAAGTCGACCCGGATCGCCAACGGATTTGCGTCGACGGCGAGTCGCTGAAGATTCGGCGACGTCAGTACTTCATGCTCAACAAACCACCCGGGGTGCTGTCGACCAACCGCGACGAATCGGGGCGGCTGCGAGTCGTCGATTTGATCCGCACGTCAGAGCGTGTGTTTACCGTCGGACGACTCGACAAGTCGAGCGAGGGATTGATCCTGGTAACGAACGACGGCGAATTGGCGAATTTATTAACCCATCCGCGACACGGTGTCCCGAAGACTTATTTGGTGCGGATCGTCGGTCGCCCCACGACCGAGCAGCTCAACCAACTCAAGAGCGGCATTCGTCTGGCCGAAGGGATCGCCCGCGTTGCTGGTGTGAAGATTAAGAAATCATACGCCCGTTTCACAGAATTGGAAATGATTCTGGACGAAGGCCGTAACCGCGAAATCCGCCGCGCGTAGCCGCGATTGGGCACAAGGTCGTGCTGCTGCGTCGAATCGCAATCGGCCCGCTCCGCATGGGAGAACTGCCCGTCGGGGCCCATCGCCCGCTAGAGCGTGATGAAGTCCAACAACTCAGGTCCGCCGTTTCAGAACCGGGTTCAGACCCAATAGCCAAGAACGGGTTCTCGCGTCCAAAGCGACATGGGCATTCGTACAAACCGAAGGCCCGTCCGGTTCGCGGAAAATCCGCGGGCCAACGGCGACAAGCAGGCCGTCGGCCAGGAAAGGGTCAAGGGCCAACTCGCAGTAAACGAACACAATCCGGTCGCCCGCGGAGCAATCGAAGATCCGATCGGCGCGATTAGTGTTTTCGGGTCCGGCCTTCAATTTGTCACTGCTTCGTTGGGGGCGTTGTCATGGTCAATGAAGGATCGTCGATGAATCGGGAAGATATCAGCCTGTTAGCGGTGAACCCTGCCTGACAGCCCGTTGAAAAATGTGGGCACAAATGTTTATTGAAGTGCGGCGGCGCAAACCGCCCGGTCATTCGCCGTGTGGTTATTAAGGCAACCGGACGGCTGGCGCCGTTCCGCTAGTTTTTCAACGGGCTGATAATGTTGCGTCAACGGTTAGTCGTCTACTTTGCCGGCCAAGTGCAAGGAGTCGGCTTTCGCTACACTGCTCGACAAATCGCCTCGGAGTTCGACGTGACAGGCTTCGTCAAAAATCTCGACGATGGCAGAGTCTATTTGGTGGCTGAAGGGGAGCCAGGGGAGTCGGATCGATTTCTGGAGACCCTGACTGCTGAAATGTCTCGTTTCATACGTTCTCAGCAAGTTCACCACACATCCGCCACGGGCGAGTTCGCCGACTTCTCCATTCGTCGTTAGCAGAACGTTGGCTTTAAGCGCCGTCCGCTTTGATTAAAATCAAGGCTCGCTGCGCGATGTCTGGCGGCTCTTGGCAAAATCCATGAAGCCCAAAGCGATTGCCGCCTCGGTTTGCAACGCCTTTGTTGACAGATGCGGCCTGAGACCCGACTCATTCATTTTCATTGTATTAGGGATCGTCCAATGCGTCGTAATTTCTTTGCTCGGAGTTGTTGCTGGCTGCTTTGCAGTTTACTAGCGGTCGAAACTGCCTACAGTCAGGCGTTTAAACCAGCGGTCCTCGATTCGAAGTCGCGGCTGGAGTGGTTTGGGCAACATCTGAAAATGCAAGCCGACGCGTCGACCAAAGAACTGAAATGGCGTTCCATTGGCCCGATGGTCATGAGTGGGCGAGTCACGGATATCGCCGTGCCATCCGGACAACCGTTCACGTACTATATCGCATCCGCTTCCGGCGGCCTGTGGAAGACGGATAACGAGGCGACGTCATGGCAGCCGATTTTTGAGGCGCTCCGTCTGGTTCAACGGGAGCGGTTGCGGTCGCACCTTCGGCTCCCGACACCGTCTGGGTCGGTTTGGGCGAGGCCAACATTTTTCGCAGCAGCATGTCGGGGACGGGAGTCTACAAGTCAACCGACGCCGGGAAAACCTGGCAACACATGGGATTGGCCGATACGCAGCAGATTGCTCGCATCGTGATTCACCCGACGAATCCGGATATTGTTTTCGTTGCGGCCAGCGGCCATGAATGGACGACTAACGCGGAGCGCGGCGTGTACAAATCGACCGACGGCGGCAAGAGTTGGGAAAAAGTGCTGTACGAAGATGAAATGACCGGCGCCATTGACTTGTGCATGGACCCCAAGGACCCGGACACGCTGTACGCGTCGATGTGGCACCGCATCCGGAAAAAGTGGAGCGATCCGGTTCCGGGACCCGGTGGCGGCATTTACAAGTCGACCGACGGCGGCCAGAGTTGGGCTCGGCTCACCAACGGACTTCCCGAGCGCGACGTTGCCGGACGCATGGGAATCGCCGTGGCGGCCAGCAATCCTCAAGTCGTGTATGTCGTAGTCGACAGCCACGAAATCGCTCGAAAGGCCCGCGAGGACGAACGCGATTCATACAACCGGCGACGGGCCGACGTTTTGAAAGGCGCCCAGGTTTATCGATCGGACGACGGCGGAGCGACGTGGAAGTTGACCACCGATCGGTCGCGAGAACTTCAACGAACGTTCGCCACGTACGGTTGGGTGTTCGGTCAAATCCGCGTCGATCCGAACGACGAAGATACGATTTACGTCATGGGCGTCTCGCTGTTGAAATCGACTGATGGCGGCAAGTCGTTTAAGACGTTGAACGACCGCGGGCTGCACGGCGACCACCATGCTCTGTGGATCAATCCGTCGAATTCGAATCATCTCGTAAACGGCAACGACGGGGGCTTGAACATTTCGTACGACGGCGGCGCAACGTGGAAGAACATCGAAAACTTGCCGGTCGTGCAATTCTATAACGTCGCCGTCGACAACGCTCAACCGTTCAACGTCTACGGCTCGATCCAAGACAACATGAGTTGGATGGGGCCCAGCAATCAGCGCCCCGGCCGCAGCCCCGAGTCGAATTGGAAGTCCATTCCCGGCGGCGAAGCGGGCTACATCGCCATCGATCCCGAAGATAACAACACCCTGTACTCGGAAGCCTTTTACGGCTCCATCATCCGGACGGACATGAGTACGCACAAGACAAAATCGATCGTTCCCAAAGCCGACAAAGACGAACCGCCGTTGCGAGGCCAATGGCTCGCGCCGTTCATTCTTTCTCCCCACAATTCGCGGATCATCTACCACGGAATGCAATGCGTTTTCCGTTCACTCGATCGCGGCGAGTCGTGGGAGCGTATCAGCCCGGACCTGACGGCCTACGACCCGGACCACCAAGGGAATATCCCGTTCTCAACCATCACTTCGCTCAGCGAATCGCCGCTGAAGTTTGGATTGATCTACGCCGGGACGGACGATGGCCAAGTCCATGTGACTCGCGACGGCGGTTTGAATTGGACGAAGATCATGACGGGGTTGCCTTCAGCGAAGTGGGTCTCACGGCTGGTTGCCTCGCGATTCGACGAGGGGACCGTCTATCTGACGCAAAACGGCAAGCGCGATAACGACTTTCAGGTTTACGTGTGGCGCAGCCGCGATTACGGAAATACCTGGGTCGATATCAGCGGTCAAATTCCGGGCGGGCCCGTGAACGTAATCGTCGAGGACATCCGCGACAAGAACCTGTTGTACGTCGGCACGGATTTGGGCGTTTATTTCACGAAGGACGGCGGCGAGAATTGGGAGGTGCTGGGCAGCGAACTGCCAATCACGTTCGTACACGATCTGGTCGTCCATCCGCGAGATTTCATTGCCGTCGCCGCCACGCACGGCCGCGGCATGTTCACGCTCGACGTCTCGAGCCTGGCGCCAAAACCCGAACCGCCCAAAGAAGAGGAACCCCAAGGCCGCCGCCGCCCATCTCAGGAGGATGACGGAGACGATGGCGAGCCCTAAATAAAAAGAAATAAAAAGGGGATAAGTCCAATTATGGACGGTCGGCTGGACTTTGGCCTTCCAGCGGAAACGGAAGCCGAGTTTGACGCGGTAACAACCGGCGTCATCCGAGGCCGACTCTTCGCCTATTAATTGGACTTATCCCCTTTTTCATTTTCCGATCATTGTGCTGGCGAGACTGGAAATGGAATTCGGGGCTTAAGTTTTGGGTATTGAAATCTGAAGTCTGAGATTTGAAATCTGAAATTTGAAATTTGAAATCTCATTTCTGAAGTTTGGAATCTAACCTTCGGAGATTGAGTCCCGAACCTTGGCATCTAAAATACGGAATCCAGACGGTCCGATTTCGTTGCGGCGGTGTTCCCGTACCCCGCGCTTTCATTTTCGGGCACGCCCAGTGACATGGCAAGCCTGAAACTGGGATCGTCAATTCAATCAGGCGCGGTCGCTCAATTTGGAAGAGAACGCTGATTTTCACTCATCCGCACTAATTTGAGACATTGGCCAAGAATAGGTTTTGGTTCTGCAGACCGCGAGTGGTGGTCGGAGAACTGAGAACTGAGAGCTGAGAACTGAGAACTGAGAACTGAGAGCTGAGAACTGAGAGCTGTGTACTGAGAGCTGTGTACTGAGAGCTGTGTACTGAGAGCTGTGTACTGAGAGCTGTGTACTGAGAGCTGAGAACTGAGAGCTGTGTACTGAGAGCTGTGTACTGAGAGCTGTGTACTGAGAGCTGTGTACTGAGAGCTGTGTACTGAGAGCTGTGTACTGAGAGCTGCGCGGGGTTGGTGATGGCAGCTCCAAAGATTGAATCCGAGGGCAGAGTCGCGCGTTGATCGACAGATCGGTCAGTGCCCGAAATCAGTTGAGACGCAACATCGCGTCAGCGCGGCTATTCCGGCAATTCGACGATCAGCAATTCCGCCACCAGGTTGGGGACTAGTTCGACGGCCGGATGCGACGCCGGGAGCAGAATACAATCACCGATCTTCATGTCGACCGCCACCGCAGCAGATGAAACTTTAAGAGTCCCCGAAATCGCGACCAAGATCCGCAGGCGACCGTCGCCGCCGATTGCCGTGGCATCAGCGAGTCTGATTCGCGAAAGAAGGAACTTGTCGCAAGTGACCAATTCGATCGGAGTGGAATCGCTTTGATCCGCCACTCGAATTGCATCGACCGGCCCTCGGCCAAAGTCGATTACCTGCAACGCTTGATCGACGTGAAGCGGCCGCGATTTTCCGGCCGCGTCGACTCGATTCCAATCGAACAAGCGAAATGTTGTATCGCTGGCCTGTTGGATCTCGGTGATCAGCAAGTTCGCGCCGATGGCGTGAACGGTCCCGGCAGGAATGAAAACGCAATCGCCGGGCTGGGGAGAAAACGAGTGCAACAGCGACTCGGTGTGGCCCGAAGCCACGGCGGCTCTTAACGCCTCGCGACTCGTCCCCGGCTTAAGCCCCGCGTAAATCCGGCTTTGGGCATCGCAGTCGATGACGTACCAGGCTTCGGTTTTTCCCAAGTCCGGTGTCGGCAATTTCGCCGCAGCGGCATCGTCCGGGTGGACTTGCACCGAAAGCGGCAAGCGAGCATCGAGAAACTTCAGCAGTAGCGGAAACCGCCCGTGCAAGTTCTCCGGCAGGTCGGGGTCGAGGATTCTTGCGTGCCAGTATTCACCCAACAAATCGGGCCCGAACTGTTGTACGATTTCGTGTAGTGATTTCCCAGCGAGCGGCCCATTCACAATAGTACTTTGATCGTCGCCGTGGTCGACAACTTCCCAACTTTCGGCGCAATCATTGCCGTCGCCAATGGGCTTGGCGAGCACCGTCTGCAATCGTCGTCCGCCCCACATGTACCGGCGGAAGATCGGCTGAAATCTCAGCGGATACAGCATGGAGTGATACTGGGTTTCGTAAGGATCGCACGCAAAATGACTTCGCCCTAAATCCTCGCCCTCACGGGAGAGGTTAAGGAGAGGGTCAAAAAAACCGGGAAGTCATTTTGCGTGCGATCCTAAAAATTCACCGCGGGCCAACTCGTTTGTCCAACTTCAGGGGCCTGTCCGCGACGGCGGATGCGTTTCACCCTGACTCGTAAACGATGACCTTGGCCCACCCGAATTGGTTGACCTGTCATTGCTACTTTTTGTCACTACCTGTGATGACAGGCACCGGTTGTGCAACGACGTTCCCATCCCACGTCGCCAAGTCAACCGGATGGCCGATGCCATCCACGGTGACGTTGAAGCAAACGCGAAACTTGATCGGCTGTGAGAACAGGTGGTCGAGATTGTTGTGCTCTTCTTGCAGGTTAGTCACGTTCAGGTTTTTGGCTTCAATCACCTTTCCCAACTCCGAGACCGCGTCTTTATGAGCTGTGATTCTGCCTTCGTCTTCCAACACCTCATGTGGAATGCTATTGACCGTCGTCAACAGATTCTTGGTCATTTCGATGTCTTCCAGCAATATCGATTCGGTTTCCTGGTATCTCTTTTCTGAATAGGTTCTCGGTTTGGAAATCTCGGGAACGGGAGGCACTGAATAGAATGGTTTGAATTGCGGGTGAGTTTTGGATTTGGACTGTTCGAGAATATCGAGTCTTTGCGGCTGTCCAAAGATCGGTCGGCGCACTAACAAGTCGGCCGACACCGATGATTTCCTGCTGATTTTGGCATTGATTTCCAATACCAAGTAATGGTCCGCCTTTCGCGTAAGAAAGACCGACAGCGGGCCCTTGTCGGGGACCACTTGTTCCACCGGCTCGTAGTTGAACAGGAATGCATCCGTTTGGTCGATTTTTGGTGGATCACCAATCGAAAGAGCTTGAACGCAAATAGCATCGCGGTCCGGAAGCCAATCTAAGTTGAAGTCGGCGTCGGTCTTTGAGTTTTCGGCGGTCAGCACGGGTGGCGCCACGGTCACCGGCGCTCGCAACGGCAGGTAGCGAAAGTCGTTTTGGCATTCGAGCTTGAGCAAACAGTTGCGCAAGTAGTTGAAATTCGGATTGCCGGCCGCATCTGGCAGCCACTGAAACCGAAGTTCGCCCGCCTCAAGCCAGAATCGGCCGATATCCGTCGAATTGTCCGTGGCTCGCGGCGCGGCCGAAACGGTCCACGTCTGGTTTTGGTCGCCCGTCCCGCGGACCAAGGCAAATCGAGTCTTCCGCGTCATCTGCTCGTCGCACAAAAGTGTTGCGCCCAGCAAGTAGTTCGATCCGGTATCGACGTGTCCCAAGGTGATCGCGGCACTGTCGGCTTCGATGGCGGGAAGGTCGGCCGCCAGCGGCATCGCGGCAAACGGCTTCGTCGGGTTGGCGTTCGGCTCTGCGGCTGATTCGGTCGTCGCGCCAGACGCCGCGGGTGACGTATTAGCCGATGGAGCTGTTGGTGGTTCAACCAAAGCGTTTTGTTCGATTTTCATCGCCTGCTGTACCGTCAACGCTTGACCCAGCTGAACAACTGGCGGCTGCGATTCATTAGAGGGATTCACGCTAGGCGGCGCGCTATCGGTCGGTGGCGTTTCACTTGCCACATTTTCTGTCACCTTTGGCGGATTGGCTGGCGGCGCCGATGAATCATTCGCGTCCGGCTTTTCGGCGGTTGCGGAATCTTTGTTAGAGATTGCTTGATTATCAATGCTTGAATCAACCTTCGATGCCGAATCAGACGCTGGCACTTCCTTAGACTCTACCGCGTTCGCTTTCGCAGGCGGATCGGTCTCCGCTACGTTCACCGGCGGGGCAGGCAGTTCGAGCGACGTCTTTCTTTGCAAAGCCAAGTCCAGCGGAGAAGCCTGGGGCGAATCAGCCCCCTGATTGCCGCTCCTCGAAACATTACTGCCCGTGGCGGCTTGGGCGATCCGTTGTTGGCCGCGTGGCCACATGCAATAAACCGACGTACCGATCGCGCACAATGCCAGGCCCGCAGCCACCACCGCGATGGTGATGGCAACCGGCTTGCTCATTTGAACAGGGACGGCCAGTTTGAGAGCGTTTCCGGCCGCCGATCCGATCCCCGATTTCCTGGCGTTGGCATTTTGACGCGCCTCGTTGGCGGACTCTTCGGCTTCGGCTCGACGGCGCTCCAACCATTTCGACAAGTTGTTCAGGATCACATCGGCTTCCGGGCCCGTTGTGCGAACGCGGGTCAACTGATCGAGCATCACGCGTAGCCGTTGGCGTTCATGCGGTTCACGGTCGACAGCACAAGCGTCAAAAAAGGTCAACAGTGCGCGGCCCAAGTCGTTGAGATCATCTTCGGGGGCTCGCTCCACGGAGAATTCGCCATTGTCC
Organism: uncultured Planctomycetaceae bacterium; assembly: GCA_963803365.1. GTDB lineage: Bacteria > Planctomycetota > Planctomycetia > Pirellulales > Pirellulaceae > JANMEB01. The sequence continues at coordinate 205,278 of CAWDMH010000004.1, read as the reverse complement.
TCTAGCAATCGCCGCGACAGAGCGCCTAACGCGATGTTACTGATCTTGGCTGTTTGGTCCTCGGCGACCAACAGACTCTTCGTGGTGATGTGGCGGTGTGGAACACCCTGACGCAGTGTATGCAACAAACCTTGAATCAGTTGTTCGGCAAGGCCGCCAATGGTGATCAAGTCCCACTTTTCGCCGGCCTTGATGATTTGGTTCAGCGTTCGACCTTCGAAATGTTCGGAGACGACGTAATATCGACCTCCCTGTTGATCGACGTCGTATACGTGGATCAAGCCAACATAGTCCAGCTTGGCGGCGGCGGTCGCTTCGCCGAGAAACTTGTCAAGCGTTCCCGAGTCGCTGGTCCACTTGGCCGGAAGAACATGCAGATTGACTAGACGGTCAAGCTGCTGATGAACCGCCAAAAACCGGTCACCCAACACGTCTTGGTTCAACCGCTCCAACAAGACATATTTGCCGACGATGAGGTTATCGCGGCCGCTGAGCAGGAATTTGGCTTGCCACTGGGTCAGGATGCCGTCATGCACCAGGGCTGCGGCGGTCGCCTTGGGATCGGTTTGGCCACCGAACTGCGTTTCGATTTCGGCCAGACGTTCTGGAGGCAAAATGCCAGACCGCGAAAGAGCGGCAATAAACGTGTTGGATGAAACCTCGGGCATGCAACCCAGTGAAGCGAATTACAAAGGATGCGTCACGCGCGGCGCGGCCGACGATCAAGCCATGATGCGTTACGCATCAGTCCGACCGACGAATCCCGAACACCATCTGATCAAGGGCGGGTTCGCGACACGTATTTGACATTGTTCCGTGAACGCCCCAGCCGACTGGAATCACCGGCCGGAATCATTGTGACACTTGAGGCGTCCTGATTCAATTGTTACCGATTGAAAATAAAAAAGAACAAGAAAAATTGCAGCATTTTGCAAGTGTTTGCCGCCTCGGCCCGGACGGCAAGAAAGCGCAGACGCCTTCTTCCAACGCAAGAGTATATGACGCCAAGCCCAATTGGCTCTTAGCAACGCGTTGAAATAGGCGTGCACAAGTGTTTCTTGAAGCGGCGCAAGCCGCCCGGTAATTCGCCGTGTGGATGCTAAGGGAACCGGACGGCTCGCGCCGTTCCGCTACTTCTTCAACGGGCTGTTACGGCACGACCCACGTGTCGTAGCTGCGGAAGAGCTGTTCCAATTCGCCGACGCCTTGTTCTTTTTCTGCTGCCGCAATTTGCTCGTTGAGCAATTGGTCGTAGGTCGGCCGAGAAACATCCCGGAAGACGCCGATCGGTTCTGGGAAATGCGGGTATCGCAGGCGGCTCAATAAGAACGCCAACTGAGAATCCGTGGATCGCTCGTCATGGAACAGCAGATCGTCCGCGGCGACCGAACCGTCCAGCGTCACCACCTCGGGTGTCATCCCGTTGAGCCGGATGCCTTTGTCACGGTTTTTGCCGAAAATCATCGGCTTGCCGTGCTCCAACGGCAACAGCGTGTCGTCCTTGGTTGCCTTGTTGGTGAAGTGATCCCACGCCCCGTCATTGAAGACGTTGCAGTTCTGGTAGACTTCGACAAAGCTGGTGCCGCGATGCGCCGCTGCACGGCTTAAGGTCTCGATCAGGTGAGGTGCGTTGACATCGATCGAGCGGGCGACAAACGTCGCTTCGGCAGCCAAGGCAACCGAAATCGGATTCAGCGGATAATCGATCGAGCCGCGTGGCGTGCTTTTGGTCTTGTGGCCGATCGGCGAGGTGGGCGAATACTGACCCTTTGTCAAACCGTAAATGCTGTTGTTGAACAAGACGATGTTGATGTCGATGTTCCGGCGGATCGCGTGCAGCAAGTGATTTCCGCCGATGCTGAGCGCATCGCCGTCTCCGGTGATCACCCACACCATCAACTCCGGCCGAGTTGCCTTCAGGCCTGTTGCGAACGCAGGCGCCCGTCCGTGAATGCTGTGAATGCCGTACGTGTTCACGTAATACGGAAACCGGCTGCTGCAGCCGATCCCGGAAATAAACACGGTTTGCTCGGGCAAATAGCCGACGTTGGGAAGGACTTTCTTCATCTGAGCCAGAATCGAATAGTCGCCGCAACCTGGACACCAGCGTACGTCTTGATCGGAGGCAAAATCGGTCGCTTTAAGGAGAGGAAGTTCGGTGCTCATTTTATCTTGTGGTTGGAAGTCCGATCGTTGACGTTGTTAGCGGTTTATCCCCGACTGGCGACGGTCTTTTTTTGACCTGCGACGCTCCCGCTGGCACCGGTCGTCGCCGATCCGTTGTCCCCGCTGGCTAGTCGCTCGATCTGGTCGACCAACTCGCCCACGCTGAATGGTTTCCCTTGAACCTTGGAGTAACCGACGGCATCGACCAGGTAACGGCTGCGGATCAGCATCCGCAATTGTCCCATGTTCAATTCCGGCACGAGCACGCGGTTGTATCGGCGCAGGATGTCTCCCAGGTCCGACGGCAGTGGGTTGAGCCATCGCAAATGGACATGCGCGACCGAATAGCCTTTCTTGCGAGACTGGTGGACCGCCGTGCGACAGGCGCCATAGGTCCCGCCCCAACTCAGTACTAGCAGGCCGCTGTCCGGCCCGTCCACCAGTGTGGGTGGCAACGCAGACGCGATGTTAGCGACCTTTTGAGCTCGCGTATTCACCATGTGCTGATGGTTGTGCGGATCGTAACTGACGTTTCCCGTACCGTCTTCCTTTTCCAAGCCGCCAAGGCGATGCATCAGGCCTGGCGTTCCCGGCAGAGCCCAAGGCCGCACGAGTTGCTCGTTGCGTTGATAAGGTCGAAACGGCGCACCGCTTTCGCTTGGACCCGGATGGTCGATTTTGATCTCGGGTAAATCTTTGACGTCGGGAATTCGCCACGGCTCGGCACCGTTGGCAATATACCCATCCGATAAGACGATGATCGGCGTCATAAACTGGGAAGCGATCCGCCACGCTTCGATCACGGTATCGAAGCAGTCCGCGGGGCTTCGAGCGGCGATCACCGGAATCGGACTTTCACCGTTGCGGCCATACATCACCATCAGCAAATCGGACTGCTCGGTCTTGGTCGGCAAACCGGTGCTGGGACCGCCCCGCTGTATGTCGAAGACGATCATCGGCAGCTCCAACATCACCGCCAGGCCGATCCCTTCGCCTTTTAAGGCGATGCCGGGACCGCTGCTGGTCGTCACGGCCATCGCTCCGCCAAACGCTGCGCCGATCACCGAGCAGACCGCCGAGATTTCGTCCTCAGCCTGAAACGTCCGCACGCCGAAATTCTTGTACGTGCTCAGTTGGTGCAGGATGTCGCTGGCCGGGGTGATCGGATACGAGCCGAGAAACAACTGCTTACCGCTGAGCTTGGCCGCCGCAATTAGACCCCACGCCAACGCTTCGTTGCCCATGATGTTGCAATACGTACCCGGTGGAAGCTTGGCCGGAGCGACTTGAAACGTCGACGCGAAACTTTCGGTCGTCTCGCCGTAGTTCCAACCGGCCTGGAGCGCCCGGCGGTTGGCTTCCGCGATGTCCGGTTTCGATGCGAACTTGTCATTGATGAAATTGAGCGTCGGGTGGACGTCGCGGCCGTACAGCCAAAAGATCAATCCCATCGCAAAAAAGTTTTTGCAGCGGTCGGCGATTTTTGTGCTCAAGTTCAGTTCGGCAACGGCGTTCCGCGTCAGCGACGTCATCGGAATCTCGATCAAGCGAAAACCTTTGACCGTGCCGTCTTGCAGCGGATTGGCGGCCAGCTTGGCCAGCTTCAGATCTTTGTCGTCAAAGCTTTCGCGGTTGACGATGAGGATGCCGTTTTCTTTGAGGTCGCCGACGTTCGTCACCAAGGCGGCCGGGTTCATCGCGACCAGAGCATCGAGCCCGTCGCCGGGAGTAAAGATCTCTTCGGAAGCAAACCGGACTTGAAAGCCGCTGACTCCGGCGCGCGTGCCTCGCGGTGCGCGTATTTCGGCGGGAAAATCTGGAAACGTCGCGACGTCATTTCCTGCCAGCGCCGAAGTGTTGGTAAGCTGCGTTCCCAATAACTGCATTCCGTCGCCAGAGTCGCCCGCCAGGCGTACCGTCACGCCCGAGACTTGTTCAACCGGTTTGGATGAAGGGAATTGCTGGTTCGTGGTGATCATTTCTCAAAAGAGGCGGTGAAGATTCATTTCGAGCCGCTGGTGATGAGATGGCGGCTATCTGTTATTAGACGATCCCAAGGCCATTGCGTCCATAGCCGATGACGGCCTAATTTACGGTAGGTCGGTCAGTCCCTGCTGTAGGTCTGGCGGTTCTGCAGTAGGTCTGGCGGTTCTGCAGTAGGTCTGGCGGTTCTGCAGTAGGCGTGGCGGTTCTGCCGTAGGTCTGGCAGTCCCTGCCGGACAACCATGGGCAAAAGATGTAACCGCCTCGAATTGGCCGTCTACCCGAATTAGCGCACAACAGCGACTCTCTTCGGCTGGCGGTTCGAGGGCCTACATTCCAATGCAGTGGTCTGCTAAAATCCCCGCAAAACAGCTTGTGCATTCGTCGAAAGCAGCAATCAAGGATCGTACTTTCATGGAACAAACGTTAGTTCTGCTCAAACCCGATTGCGTTCAACGCCGCTTGGTCGGGCAAGTCATCAGCCGCCTGGAAAACAAGGCACTGAACATCGTGGCGATGAAAATGCTGCAAGTCACCCCGGAGCTTTCGCGGCAGCACTACGCCGAACATGTCAACAAGCCGTTTTACCGCGGGTTGGAAGAGTTTATTACTGCCGCCCCGATCATCGCCCTGGTGGTCGAGGGTTTGGAGGCGATTCGAGTCGTGCGTGAGATGCTGGGGAAAACCAACGGCTTGCAGGCCAACCCAGGCACGATTCGAGGCGATTACAGCAGCAGTCGGCAAATGAATCTCGTCCACGCCTCGGATGGCCCCGAATCGGCCCGCCGCGAAATCAATCTCTATTTCACGTCGGAAGAAGTGTACGCGTACTCAGCGACGCTGACCCCGTGGTTCCGCGCGGCGGACGAACAGTGAACTCCACTATTTCTTTCCGCCGTAGCGCTCTTCTCCGAAGGTCGTTGTGGCGGCAAACGCGGCACAAAATTCGTTGATCCGCCTGCATCGAGCCGTTCCACTCTCGCTTCACCTTGGAAACCCAACGCATGATAAAGTTCGCGAAGCGACAATTGTTGCGTGCCGTATTTCTTGCCCGCTTCAATCAATTCGGTGTACCCCTTAAGCGAAGCCGGGTTCGTCGGCTCGTCGCCGATCACGAGATACCGTGTGGAAGCATCAATCGCTCCGGTCACTTCGCCGTTCTCGTCTTCCTTGGCAACCACACGACCACCGTTCTGTTCGATGCGGCTCTGGACAACGTTCAAGTCACTGATGCCATCGCCGTCGACGTCGATCGTGCCCGCCAATGCAACGGCCACTGCATAACCGGGATCCCAAACGTCAGAGACGATATAGTCGCCTGTTAGGACTGGATTGATGATCCGCCGTTTGTTGATCACTTGGACTCGAAGATTGCTGGCTTGATCGGGAGACAATCGGCCGGCCCGCTCGTCGAGATTGATGTAATCGATCACGTCTTCGACTTTGGGTTCCGGGATCTTGCGAGCGACGGCTCGATGTGCTCCTTGAACCTCGGTGACTTCGATGAAGGCCTTGCCAAGGTACTTTTCGTAGATTGTTTCGGAGCGATCGTAGACCGCGAATCGCTGTTTTGTCCGCAGTCCGTCGGCCGCGCCCAAATCGATGTAAACCCGGTCCGAACCGGGAGCGATGTCAGTGATTCGTCCATCAGCAACGTCCGTATCAACTCGGGTCAACAACGCAATCTGTTGCGATTTCTCTTGGACGATCTTTTCCAGACGCTGTTGCTCTGAGGTCAAATCGGCAATCTGTTTGCGGAATGATTCTTCTTCGTCGGAGAGCTTCTTGGTGAGTTCAGCGAACTGTGACTTGATTTCGTCCAGCTGAGTCGTCAGGACCTGTTCTTTTTCGGCGTTGCGCGTTTGTTCCGCTTTGAGTTGAGCTTCGAGGCCGCCAATCGTCGCTAATTTGGCCTTGATCTCTTCGGCATGGGCGACGTCGCTCGCCTGTTTTTCTTCGATCAATTTGTTCTTTTGGTCGTCGATCGCACTGACTCGGTCGTGGAGCTGGCCCATGGCGATTTCATAGCTGGAAAGAAGGGCCACCAACGTCGCATCCTTGTTGTCTCCTTCCGACAGCGATTTGTCCACTTGTTTTTGGAAGGCGGCTTGACTGCGGTCCACATCGGTGCCGAGTTCGGCGTCGTTGGACTTCACGGAGCTGATCAGATCGGGAACGGCTGCCGGCTGCCCCTCGATTCCCATGTCCGCCTTAAGCACCTTGACATAGGCATCGAAGGCGTTGTTTCGTTTGTTGGCTGATTGCAAGCTCTGTTCGGCTTTTTGTCGTTGTTGCCGGTTCTCGGCGTTTCCCGAGAATCCCAAAAATGTGCACACGCCAAAAACGACCGTCGTCAGCGACAGGATGATGATCCAAATCAAATAACCTTGATTCTCACGAGCCATGACCGAAGCGCTCCGAAAAGTTGACAGCTACCCGACCGGTTGTATGGTGCAAACACCAAACCCGTAGTTCGGTTACGATATCATCGGTCGGCAAAAACGATGCGACTGAACAAAAACGCGGTTGCCGAAAAAAACCCACCGCGACGTGCCGACAGATTCTGCTTGAGCCCAACTCTCATTCTAGTAACCAAAAAACGTGTGTCAAATTTGGCATTCTGGGGCAAGTTTTTCGATTTTGTCGCGTCGTTTGGGGAAATGCCCCCCCGTCGTCGTAAACTCATTGCAGCGCGAATCCGGGCGCCTTTGCTGCATAAGACCGCAAGAAAAAGGGCCGGGGGAGTGTTCGCGGGAAATCGGGAAGTTATTTTTCCTTTGCTCTGGCGGTCTATTTTTTTTTTGTGACGACTCGACTAAACTTTGAAAGCTTTCAGCGAAGTTTCGTTAAGACGGCAAACGAACTTCACCGGGCGATCAGGATGCGTCAAGCCGGACCCGCCGGTTCCCATCGACGTTATACCATCGCTCAGTTCACAATCCGATTCCCCGGTGCGCGATGGTGATCATTGGCATTGTCGGCGGCATTGCCAGTGGGAAGAGCTTGGTGGCCAGGGTTTTCGCAGACCTTGGCGCTCATATAATCGACGCGGACCGGATTGGCCACGACATATTGCGATTGCCCCAGGTGAAGAACCAGATTCGTCAAATCTGGGGCGAAGATGTGTTTGGCTTGGACGGCGAAATCGAACGAAAGGAAATAGCAAAAACGGTTTTTGGCACCGATTCCCTCAGTCATCGGCGACTGGCACAACTCGAACAGATCACCCATCCGCTGATTGGACGGCAATTGGACCAACAGATTGAACGGCTGCGGTCCCAAGGTATTCCGGTCGTCATTTTGGACGCTGCGGTGATGTTCAAGTCGGACTGGCACCGGAAGTGTCACCGAATTGTGTTTGTCGACGCGGCCGAGGGCGTCCGCATCCAGCGGGCTGAGGCGCGAGGCTGGTCGGTCGATGAGTTCCGTTCGCGAGAGCGGACTCAGTCGTGGATTTCGGGAAAGGACCAAATTGCCGATGCGGTTATCGACAATTCGGGAACCGTGGAACAAACCCGTCAACAGGTCGAACGGTTGTGGAAGCGATGGAATCTCGCCGCCGAGCCCAATCATTCGATATAACCTACTGGCAGCGTCCCCCATCGCTGATGTAGCCAATTACTCTCCGGCAGGCGCAATTCAAAATGGGCCGATCACGCACCTCGCAGCCGTCGCGCGTCCATCCGGCAGGAGCGGATCGCAGTGAAACCCACTCGGATTCCGTTTCCATTTCGTTGCCGCAGCGCATCGCCAGCGAATTCGCCGGCCGCCAGGCAGAATTTGAGTCGCCGGGTGTGGAGGGCTTCTTTTCGGTCACCGAGATTCAACACTCCAGCCACGATCAATTGGCTTGCCTGGCACGCGAGTTTCAGATCGAACGCTGGGAGCAGATGTCTCGCGAGGAACTCGTCTTTCAGATAGTTGCGGCCAGCGTGCGCGACGGACAAATCCTCGCCGGGCGGGGAACGCTCGAAATTCTGCCCGACGGTTTCGGATTCCTCCGCAGCTCGGACTACCATTATCTGAGTTGTCCGGACGACATTTACGTCTCGCCCAGTCAAATTCGAAAGTTCGGACTGCGCACGGGCAGCATCGTTACCGGTCAAATCCGACCACCGAAAACCAACGAACGGTTCTTCGCCCTGTTGCGCGTCCACGAAGTCAACGGAACGCCGCCCGAGGAATATCCCCGTACACCGAACTTCGACACCTTGACGCCGTTGCACCCGGAGGAGCGGATTGTCATGGAGCACGACAGCAAAGATATGTCGACGCGGATCGTCGATATGTTTACGCCGATCGGCTTTGGTCAACGCGGACTCATTGTCAGTCCCCCGCGAGCCGGAAAGACGCTGCTCATGCAAGCCATGGCCCTGCGCCGTTCTGGCCAATTATCCTCAGGCCTACGTCATGATGCTGCTGATCGACGAGCGACCCGAAGAAGTCACGGACATGGAACGCGAAGTCAAAGGGGAACCATGCGAAGTGATCAGTTCCACCTTTGACGAACCCCCCGCACGGCACATTCAAGTCGCGGAAATGGTGCTCGAAAAAGCCAAGCGAATGGTGGAGGTCGGGATCAACGTCGTGATCTTTCTCGATTCGATCACCCGCTTGGCGCGAGCGTATAACAACGAATGCGAATCGTCGGGCAAGACTCTTTCGGGCGGCTTGGACGCCAATGCCGTACAACCGCCGAAAGCGTTTTTTGGCTCAGCCAGAAAAGTCGAGGAAGGGGGATCGTTGACGATTATCGCGACCGCTTTGATCAACACGGGCAGCAAGATGTGCGATGTGATTTTCGAAGAGTTCAAGGGAACGGGCAACATGGAAATCGTGTTGGATCGCAGCCTCGTCGATCGCCGGGTCTGGCCCGCCATCGACTTGAACGCCAGCGGAACCCGGCCGAAGAAAAACTGATCCCGCCGGATGCCTACGAACGCATCGTTGCCGTCCGGCGAGGCTGGGGGAGTTGAATGCGCCCGACGCAATGGATTATTTGTTGGCTCGCCTGAAAAAGGCGAAGTCAAACGCCGAGTTTTTGATGAGCATTAAAGCTGGCTCCGATTTTTGACGAACCCAACCGACTTGAAGCCGGACGTTTTCGTCGATCCAGTTCCGACTTATACGTCACGTCTAGAATCGCACGCAAAATGACTTCGCCCTAATTCCTCGCCCTTGCGGGAGGGGTTCGGTGGGGGGTCAACAACATCGGGAAGTTATTGGTCGGGCGATCCTTACCCAGCACCGTTTCCAACCGCCTCCCGCTCCACCATCCTTTTGAGCTTGAGTCTGCCATGGTTAACGTCATGCATTCCACCGGGGATATCGATCCGAGTTGCCGTTTGGCCATCGTCGTCTCACGCTTCAATGAGTCGATGACCGCGAACCTGTTGCACGGGGCGACCAACACGATCCTCGAACACGGAATCTCCGAAGACAACTTGGATGTGGTGTGGGTCCCCGGTGCATGGGAGATTCCTTTGGCGCTGCAACTGCTGGCACGGCGCGAAACGTACGCGGCTTTGATTGCCCTGGGAGTGGTTATTCGAGGAGAAACGACGCACGATCGGCAGATCAGCCGCTTCGTAAGCTTGTCAATCGGCGAATTGTCGCTAAAGTTTGACGTGCCAATCGGCATGGGTCTGCTCACTTGCAAAACGGTCAAACAAGCACTCCGTCGTTGCGATCCAAACGGCCGAAACAAAGGAGGCCAAGCAGCTCTGGCGGCGTTGGATATGATGCGGCTCATCGGTTCATTGAAAAGCTAGTTCTCCAATCATGTCCCGTCGAACCCGCGCCCGCGAAGCTGTCTTCCAGTTGCTGTACCAGGACGACCTCAACGGCGAGGCACGTCCGGACTGGGAACGAGCCTTCTTGACCGGCCGTTTGTCCAACTCGCCCGGGATCATCGAATTCGCTGCGGCTTTGCTGGCCGGTGTCCGGCGACATCGATCCGAAATCGATGCGTTGATCAGTTCCCAAGCTCATCGCTGGCAAATCGATCGGATGCCCGCCGTCGATCGCAATATATTGAGGCTGGCGGTCTACGAAATACGCTTTGCCGAAACGCCGAAACCGGTCGCTATCGACCAGGCCATCACTATCGCCAAACGGTATGGTGGCCAGCAAACTTATCAATTCATCAACGGAATCTTGGATCAAATCGATAAACCCGTTCCCGTGAGCGGTTCGGCAGAGTCCAATTCCTAGATTCTGCCGAAACTTTTGGAAGTCAACTTCATGGCAATCTGGAATCCATTTGGCGCAAAACCAAGTCCGCGGACGACAAACCCGTCGATCCCGAAAGCGTCGATCCCGAAATCGCCGAGCCCAACGGGCAATCCGTAGTCACCGAGGACCGAGAGAGCAGCCCCGCGTCGCCGGAACAAAAAAACCGAACCGGCCAGCGAACAACCGGCCGTCGAACAACCGGCCGCCAAGAAACTCGGACTCTTTGGCCGGTTCAAAAAAGCCTTGGCCAAAACCTACGCAGTCCTCAACACCGACATTCGGGATCTGGTCGGCAAAGAAGGACGGCTCGTCGACGATGCTTTCATCGAGGAACTCTTTGCCCACTTGGTCAAAACCGACATGGGCAGCGGACCGGCACGCAGAATCTGCGACGAAATCAAGTCCAAGTTTCGCGCGAAAACTCTTGATGAAGGACCTCGTCGCTTCGGCCAAGTCGACCGTTCGCGAGATCATGAAACAAGAGTCGGCCGACTTGAAAATGGCCGAGACCGGCCCAACCGTGCTGATGATTTGCGGGGTCAACGGTTCCGGCAAGACGACTTCGATCGCCAAGCTGCGCATCGTTTTCGGAGCGAAGGCAAATCCGTGGTACTGGGTGCCGGCAGATACGTTTCGCGCGGCGGCCGTCGAACAACTCTCGATTTGGGCCGGTCGACTCAACGTGAAAATCGTCACCGGAAAATCCGGCAGCGATCCCGCGTCGGTCGCTTACCGAGCGGTCGAGGCGGCGGTCAACGACAACTTGGATGTGTGCATTGTCGATACCGCTGGACGACTGCAAACCCAGGCTAATCTAATGAGCGAGTTGACAAAAATTCGGCGTGTCATGAGTCGCGTCGTCCCCGATGCGCCCCACGAAGTCTTGCTGGTGCTGGACGCCACGGCCGGCCAAAATGCCCTCAGTCAAGCGGCGGATTTTCCGACGCCGCCGGCTGCACCGGAATCATCCTGGCCAAACTCGACGGGACCGCCAAAGGGGGCGTGGCCATCCCGATTCGCCAGGTGTTCAATCTCCCGGTGAAGTTCATCGGACTCGGTGAAACCCCCGATGCCTTCGCCGAGTTCGACGTCGACCGCTACGTCGATGCGCTATTGGATATCGAATAGGAGCGATACGTCCCGATGCAGCTTCCCGTGATTCGATGGGGAAAAGAATACGAGTCGCTGGAGTCGAGCGAACTGGTTCATTTCGCGACCGGAGAAGTGATCGCCAGCGTCGGCCAGGCGAATGGCGGGCTGGTGTCGCGCGATTTGCGCACCGCAGCAGGGGCGCGCGGATTATTGCGCGAGATCTCCTGCGCGACTTGATCGAGCGAATGGCTCAATCGGCTGATTTGTTCGAAAACTCGTCCCTGCAAATTGGCGACTCGCAACAATCTCCGGAAGACTTTGTCCGGCAGCAATCAGCGACGACCGGGCTCCCGCAACAAATGTGCCGGTCCAACATGGCAAAGAACTCGTTCGTCCTCAAGAACATGGGGTCGATTCTCGACGCACTCACGCGCGGTCTGGACTTGGAAATCCTCAGCCGCGGTTTCGGCGAGGAATCGCGGGCGTCGTCGTCAGCTACCAGGCCCAGTCGCCCGTCCTGGGAGCGGTGTTGCCCTCAAACTCGCCCGGCGTGCATACGCTTTGGCTGCCGGTCGTGCCGTTGCAAATGGGCTTGGTGCTCAAGCCCGGCTCGCAGGAACCGTGGACCGCGTATCGAATCATGGCGGCGTTTGTGGCCGCCGGAATCCCCGCGGAAGTATTTGGCTTGTATCCCGGCGGACACGATGTCGGACAAGCCATTCTGAGCGGCTGCCGAAGGAGTATGATCTTTGGCAGCGAAAAAACCGTCGCGCAATATACCGGCAACCCGCAAGTCCAAGTTCACGGTCCAGGTTTTTCAAAGGTCCTACTCGGCGATGACTGCGTCGACGATTGGCCGCAATATCTGGATTTGATGATCGAAAGCACTTTCTCGAACGGCGGCCGCAGTTGCATCAATTGTTCGGGGATTTGGGCGTCGCGTCACACGCGAGAAATCGCTGATGCCTTGGCGGAAAAACTCGGCCCGATCGAACCGTTGCCGCCGGCCGATCCAAATGCCGGCCTCGCCGCATTCACAACTCCGGGCCTCGCCGCCGCCGTGTGGAAGCTGATCGACAGCGACCTGAAAGCAGCGGGAGTCACCCACGTTACGCACAGATTTGGGCCGCGCCTGGTCGAGCACGAGCGATACGCCTATTTGCGACCGACAGTCGTTCACTGCGACTCGCCGGAAAAAGCGATCGCCGCCAAAGAGTTCATGTTTCCATTTGTCTCGGTCGTCGAGTGCCCTCAAGAACAAATGATCCGGCGCATCGGTCCCACACTGGTCGGTTCGGCGATCACCGAAGATTCACGCTGGATTTCGCAGCTAACTGATGCAACGAACATCGACCGCTTGAATATCGGCCCAGTGCCGACCAACCGGCTCAACTGGCTGCAGCCGCACGAGGGCAATCTGATCGACTTCCTCTTCCGCTCCCGCCCCCTGCAAGTTGAACGCGCCGGTTGAACAGCGCGATGCAGTCCATTTGAACCCGGGAACACTAGGAATCGCACGCAAAATAACTTCCGCATTCAACCCGATTTCTGTCGGCCCCGCCCCAGTGCGATAACGTCTCTCAATCTCCGTCGGCCTCGCCCAATCGCGATTACGACCGGCGATCTCCGTCGGGCTTGTCCCGGCGAGATGCCGACTGGTCAGCGGCCAGAGGCTGCCCTCAATAAACAAATCAATGCCGATCTCCGTTCGAGCAAATTGATTGGTGCCACCCAATTCATTCGGTTGGTCGATCTCGATCTAGAAACTGCGATCGACTGATTCTCCGCCGATTCCAAATCCCTCGACGAAGTGGTCGGATTGCGCACCTCCTTGCCAACGACTGGTCACTCGCCAATTGGTCTGTGCGGCATCGGAATTCGCCTCGATATGGGCGATGGATTGTTGCAATGCTGCGGTGTCAAATCCGTTGATGGTCCTTGAATCTTGGACGTTCGTGGTCATGATGTTACTCCTGTGAAAAAAGGGTTCGTCGCCGGTGCGACACGGTTTGATGGACACCAGGTTCTTTGGACGCCTGGCTTGTGTTACACAAGGGATGATCGATCGAAGTCCTCTTTTTGAATTTCAACATTGCAACCCTTTAGTCTTGAGAATCACAAATGGGCAATATCAAACTGAAGCGACTGGCGATGTGCGTCTCCATTGGCTTTGTCATGGCCGCTTTCGTTTCCAGTTTGGGCTTGGGGCATTCGGCCGTTGCGCAAGATGATTCCGCCGGCACCCACGGCAAGGCACCGCAAGTGTCGCCGCAAAAGCTGCTCACGGATTTCGAAGTTGGCTGGGATCAAGCGGCGTGGGAAAAGAACTTTCGTACGGTCAGCGGGGGATTCATGCGCCCCCTGAGCGATTCCGGCTGGCAGTTGAGGATGAAAACTTTGCAAAGACTTGTGCAACACGGCGACGATTCGATCCCGGTTTTGGTGCAAGCGTTGGACTCCAAAACTTTTGCAGTCCAAGTATTGGCCGCACAGACACTTGGGTTTCTCGGCGACTCCGTACCGAAAGAACGCTTGCTCAACAAACTGAAATCGACTGCCGATCCCGCGGTCCGTTTGTACTGCGCGGACAGTTTGGGCATGCTTGGGGTCAAAGCTGATGAATTGCGACCCATTCTTGAATCGGAAAAGCACCGCGACGTCAAGAAGCACCTGAACTACGCAATCGAACGGGACGGACAGCCGCTTTCAAAAGACGTCGTCCAACGATTGATCGCTTGGGACTCACGCACAATGGCAACGGCCGCAGTCGGTCAGGCTGCCCCAGACTTTGAACTCGATTCGATCAACGGAGGCAAGGTTCGACTGGGTGACTATCGAGGCAAATCGGCAGTGGTTCTTGTGTTTTTGTACGGGGACACGTGACCGGTTTGCCACGTCCAGCTTTCGCAGTTGCGAAGCAAACTTTCTAATCTGACGGACTTGAACGCTCAATTAATCGCCATCGATCCGCACGAGTCGTGGTCGGCCAAGTACCTATTGAAGGAAGCGGGCAGTTCCGCCGACGAGGTTTCTTTCCCGCTTCTGTCCGATGCAGCCATGACGGCCAGCGCGAACTACGGCATCGCGTTTCAGATGCGAATTCACACAGAATGGAGTGACCGCCCAGCGACCTTTGTGATCGACAAGGCCGGAGTGATTCGATATTCGCGACTTGGAACCAGCTTCAACGACAACCCCAGCGTCAATGAAATCGTCGAACAATTGCGAAAGCTTTCAGAATGACTCGTAACCGGCTGCCTTGCGATTAGGATCGCATACAACGCGAATTCGGTCTTTGTAATTGATTTGGTAATCTGTAGCTGACCAGTCGTGATCCCGCCGGGACAAGCCGGACGGAGATCGGAAATCGCTTTCGCGCTTGATCGATCCCGACGCAGATCGGACATTGTTTTCCCGCCGGGGCAAGCCCGACGGAGATCGGGTTGTATGCGGAAGTTATTTTGCGTTGGGGTCCAAAGGAACCGTCGATAACGTGATCGGAATATAGTTCAACTTGTACATTTTTGGGTTCTGATAATTGCCCGTGGCGTATAGCACCGCAGTTACCGCGTTGCTATCGACTGTCTTCTGAAATCTCTGACCGACGATCGGCACATACCATCCCATGTTATCTGTGTCGATGGTCTTAAACTTGGTCCACGGTCCCCAGGGTTTGGGCACTTCGTAGTAATCATTGATCGTTCTGGGATCCTTGCGTAGATCGTACGTCGTATAGTGCCATACCACCATGACATACCTTCCCAACGCCGGAATGTATGTCATTCCAGTCATACTGCAATTTGATATATCCTGCAGCACTGGCTTTCCTTGTTGGACATCTGCAGACCAACTGCGTTCCAACATTCCATCGTCGCCCGAGTAAAACTGCCAATCCGCGGGGTTGAGGTTTGGCAGTTTCGTTTTGAGCACACGCCCCAATATGTAGTTATCGCCGTCTTCAAAATGACCGTCGTTGGAAACTGCGTACACATATTTGTCGGCGTTATCGACGCTGGCCTCGCCGTCTTTGCCATACCAAACGAAGTAGGGGGCGCCAAATCTTGTTCCCGGAAACATGGGCTTTTGAAGGCTCTCGGTTGCCGTTCTCCACCAAGTGACGCCTTTATCGGTGGATTTGATGATGGTGGAATTCCGGAACACATGTCGCTTCTTGGGGTCGCCGGATTGTTCGGGATAAAGACAGCGAGTCACAAACATGTACAACACGCCATCCACGCAATACGAATTCATCGTTTTCCAATTCGCTTGGTCGTCCGCCAACGCCATGTCGCCATAGGCTCCCATGTCGCTGATCGTGGCGCCAGAAAGATGAAAAAGGTCATCGCCCTCGAGTCGACCGAACGCGATACTGCGACCGTCGATGCCGCCGAAGGAAGTCCCATCGTCGTTTCCGGTGTACAAGTGATCGTCATCCGCCCATGTCGGTGCCCACTCGTCGCCCTGACTGCTGTCGAATTGCTGATACGGGGAATCCATTCGAATGTCCACAATTGGCCTGTCCCCAGGCGTTTGCCGGCCCAATGCGACTGCCGTCAGCGATGACAAGACAAGTAGTATCGAAGTAACCGCGTTCATCATGGCTCAACTGGTTGAATTTCAGCAACGTCTTTCGGGCGTATTCTACCAGACGGCAGCTAATGAACAGGACGCCACGCAGTGAAATCTACAAAGCGAAGACGCTTGAGCCATCCATCGCCAACGGAGATCAGTCCGTCGCTGTGCCCAACACACCACGAGATTCAAAGGCTGCAAAGCCGGTATTTCCCCGCAGTGCAGGATCCGTTGGAATTCGACGAGACCATTTTCCACGGTCTGCTAATTCGAATTAGCGTTGATCAGCGAAGATCAGCGTTCCGCTTGCGACGAAGTGACAATTTGCGGGCGGTTGAAAAGATTTTCGTTATTGGTTCACACGTTCCAGGGCAATCTGCGCGTGTTGTCGAACCAGCGGATCCGAATCGTGGGTCGCGTCCGTTAATGCGGCGGCGGCCGATTTGGCGATAGAGCCCATCTTGGATAAACCAAGTACAGCCGCGTCCCGTACTCTGGGGTCTTCGTCCTTGACGGCGGCAGTCAGCGCGGGAATCGAGCGTGAATCGATCGGTCCAACATTGCCCAAAACGTCGGCCGCTTTCTTCCTGGAGTCAGGATCGGAATCGCTCATCGCAGCCAACCAGGTGTCGACCGTTTTCCCGCCAAAGTACCGTTCCCTGGTCACTGCAGGCTTGCTACAACCGCAGACAACTACCACGGCGAGCATCCAAATCAGATGATGTTTCATGGTCTTAGCGGCCTGTTGAAAAACGACTCGTCCCAACAACCATACCGAATGTCATTCCCGCGAAGGCGGGAATCCAGCGGAAATCAACTCTCGCAATGTTGGATCCCCGCCCCCGCATTCGCTGGGGACAGGCTTCGCGGGGATGACGAGACCTTTTTCAACGGTCTGTTAGGGAGCTTCCAAAAACGTCGTCAACTCGTGATCGCCTTTGGTACCCATCGCCCAATAAGCCAATCGTTGTTCGCTGGGAGGATCGCCCTTGTAGCCCGGGAGGTTGATGATGAACCGGACGGACCCGTCAGCAAACAAATGGTTCGCGCCCACGCGGTGGAAACTAGACGAATCGTCCGTGCCGCCGTCGTCCGATTGATCGTTCGTCGCATTGATCCAATTGGCATGAATCAGTCCGAACAAATCCGTATCGTAATCCATGTTCGGATTGAGGACATAAGCAGGGTTGAACCGACCGAGCCGCATTCGCGCTCCCGTCAGCGATCCGGGCCATGTCCCTTGCGTGATTCCGCACGCCCGTTCCGCGACTAACAAGGTATGACTCAAACCGTCAACAATGTCCGAGAATCGCGTCTTGCTGTTTCGATAAAAACAACCGTGAAATTTCCCTTGTGAGTCGCCGGTCGCAACTTCGGTCTCGTCGCCGCCAACTACCGCCGCATAACTGCTTGGTGCTGCCATGATGCCCGGTAACTCAACACCACCTGGTCCGTAGATCTGAATCAACTCCTCTTGAACGTCCGAAGGGCACATATATGTGACGACCTTTTGGCTCAACAAACCTGAACTGGTGACCGATTGGTTCGGATCGATCCGAGTATCGAAAAGATTGCCTTGTTCAAGGTACGGCAGAATATAGTAGCCCCAACCCCAACCCGGACTCACATCGCCCCCTGGCCCGACCGTCGCGGTGAATCCCGGCGGCAGCCGCCGGTGACTGGACTCGTAATTGTGCATCGCCAAACCAATTTGCCGCATGTTGTTGGAACATGACGTTCGCCGCGCGGACTCGCGGATGCTTTGGACCGCCGGAAGCAGCAACCCCATCAAAACTCCAATGATGGCGATCACGACCAACAACTCGATTAAAGTGAATCCGGATAGCGGTTTACGGACGAAAGCCCGCGTTGCAACTCGGCGCATCGGCCTACCTCATGAATCGTTGACGAATCCTGGTGTTTTGGCACAGCTTAATTGTCGGATCAGGCGTTGGCGCTAGCCCCGGTTCAGCGACGAATAACCGGGGGCTAGCGCCTATGGGGTGGTAATCACAACTCGAATTTCTAATTGTGACAAAGCACTATTTACCGCTTCGGACTGCAAGTATCGCGCGAACCCGTCGCCGGATATGGATCAAGCGTCAAGCGATCTTTCGATTTGCCGCGCCGCGGGCCCGCTCGCCGATTGTGCGTCATTGCCCCGAAACGCCTAGGATCACCCGGTGTGCTCGGCCAATTCAATCAATCGTCGGCAAGCGGTCACGATCGCGATTCGGCCGATTGGCCATTCGCAGGCTGCGATGGCGAAAGCCGCTCGTCACCCATGCCTATCATTCCTGACGCAAAAATCTTCACGCCACGTTTTGACGAAAAGACCGACAGCCATGACGTTTTTTGCGACAAGCACGATCACGGGCGCATGTATCGGTCGGCGGAGTGCTTGTGGGTCAACGACCATTTGCCGTCCGCCGTTTTGACGCGACCGCCCGGGCCGGCTTCTTCTGCCGTTTTGCCAACCGGTGTTAGTTCCGCGGTCATTTCGAATTTCGGTTTGGCACCCAGCCAACTCCACCAGTCGCCAACCAATCGCGTCGGTCGGCTAGACTCAGGAATCAGGATCCGATCGCCTTTTTGCAAAATCAATTCGTGTGCACCAGTCCAGCCGAACCAACTGTAAGCGGCGGTGTGAGCCGGTAGCCAGTGGCCGCGTCCTTGGTGATCGACCAAATAGAATTCCGCCCAAGCATGATTGGGAACCCAAACCAGACGCGCCGGGATGCCTACAATGCGGCAAAGAGCAATAAACACCCCGGCGTACTCTTCACAATCGCCGACTCGCTTTCGAAGGGCCGTGTCGACACTCGTGTACGCCCCTAATTGCGGTTTGATGTATTGGCGAGTCCAACGAAAAAACGCCAGCGCCTTGTCCCAAGGATGAGCGGCCTCGGCGACGATCGACTTCGCCAGATCGCGGAGCCGTTTGCCGCGCACTTCAATCCCTGGACTACTGGCCAGATACATCTCGGAGATGTCGCGATCGAAAGACCGTTCGGCCGGAAATTGCTCCTTCGCGTACCCAAAATAGGATTTGAACAGTCGCAGCCGCTGATGCAACTCGGCTTTGATTTCTTGATCCTTGGCGATTCGCGAGGCGGTCAGGTACAACTGCGCGGCCGTGTCACCAAGGCGACGAACTTCCGCAGCGCAGCCCACCGTATCAATCTTTGCATCCAGAATGACTTGTTCGGGAAAATCGACGGGAACGACCGTCGTGGCGCGCAGTTGTTTTGCGTCTTCTGTCCCGCGACAACTAATTCGAGTCGTCAGATCGAACTCGCGAGGCTCCAGCAATCCGGTTTGGTCTTTGGGCGGTTCGCGCCAAATCCATTTGCCGTCGCCGACGACCGGGATCACGCTAAACGTCGGCGATGGACCAAACTGCTGGTTGACACCAAGCTGCGGGTTAACGTCGAGTGGATCTTGGACCGCGACCGACAAGCATCTTCGAAATCTTGCGGCTGTGGCAAAAGAAACAGCCGCCGCTCCGCCCGCGATTAAACATGTTCGGCGGTCGATCAGCCCGAACCGCGTACGCAGATTTTGCATCGATGACATCCTCAAACCGCCCCGAAACCATTAGAAACAAGTTGAATCCGGTGTGCAACTATGACGCGACAGCGGTAGTTGTGGGGGACTTCCAAGTTGGACGGCCATCCTTGGCCGTCACATGTCGGCCAGATACTGCCCGACCGACAGCAAATGACCCACTACCGCGACAGCGAAATATCTTCACGACGGCGGCAACTCTTTGTGAGTCAATGCGCAAGTCTATTTGGAATGATCCCATGCTCACTATTCTTGGTCTGTTGACCGCATTTACCGTTGTATCGCCGTCAATCGATCCGCTCGACAATGGCGGCGGATCAACTTTGGCGACTGGATCGAACCATAACGAAACGCCCGTCGAAACTTGGATGCAGTTTCGCGGTCCGAATGGAACTGGTATTTCGGCGAGCGAGAATCGACTGCCGGACCGGTTGGACCTCGAAAAGAATCTTGTTTGGAAAACGGTCGTGCCCGCAGGTCATTCCTCTCCCATCGTCGTTGGCGATTCGATTTACTTGACGGCATTTGAACCAGGCAAGCTAATCGTCCTATGTTTCGCGCGGGAAAACGGCTCGGAACGCTGGCGGCGTGAAATCGCCGTCGAGTCCTTCGAAAGGTACTTCCAGCAACACGGACCGGCAACGCCGACACCTGTCAGCGATGGGCAACGCGTCTTCGTCGTCTTTGGATCGTTCGGGATACTTGCCTACGACTTGGACGGAAACGAGCTGTGGCGGCGTGAGTTGCCACAACAACGCAACACGTTTGGTTCGGCCAGTTCACCCATCATCGCCGACAAACATCTATTGGTATTCTTGGGCTCGGAGGACGAGTCGCTGCTGCAATCACTCAATCCGGCAAGCGGCGACATCAATTGGGAGCGACGTCGTCCCGGTCCCGCTTCCAGTTGGTCTACACCTGTCATGTTCGAATCCGAGGGCCGACCCGCCGTCTTGATATACGAACCATATCGCCTGCAAGCCTGTTTGTTGGCCGACGGCAGCGATTTGTGGTCCGTGCCGGGATTGGCCGATGAACCGATTACGATTCCCCAGGTCGGCGAAGAATTGATTTACGCGACCTCCTACAACTTGCGAACGAATAAGGAAGCGATCGGACTGCCGACCTTCGAGGCGCTGCTGGCCGAATGTGACGCCGACGACGACGGCAAAATCAACGCCGAGGAAGCAAAGTCGAATAAGAGCATCTTGTCACGGCCGGACGCCGACGGCCAAGGCGATCACCCATTGCGGATATTCTTTCGGATGCTTGATGCCAATCGGGATGGGGCCATTGATTCAACCGAGTGGCCGCACATCCACGCATGGATGGAGCCCTGGACGCACGCTAACGGATTACTGGCGATCAAACCGGGCGACGCCGATGCCGCGCCCAACATGGTTTGGCAGCATGCCTCCGGGGTCCCCGAATGCCCCAGCCCGCTATTGTTTCAAGACCGACTGTATGAAGTCCGCAACGGTGGAGTCGTTACCTGCCTGGATGCAAAGTCTGGTGAACAGCTTTTTCATGACAGAATTGCCGGACCGGGGCCGTACTATGCTTCGCCGATTGTCGGGGACAAAAAAATCTACTTGGCGTCGGCGCGGCGCCGTCACCGTCTTGTCTGCCAACTCGCAACCCAAGGTCGTATCGAAGAACGATCTTGGTGAGCCCGTTTGGGCCACCCCGGCCCTGTTTGACAACTCAATCTTTATCCGTAGCGAAAAGCACCTCTGGCGATTTGACGCAGCAAATTAGTAGCCCGTTGAAAAATGTGTGCACGAGTGTTTATTGAAGCGACGCAAGCCGCCCGGTGCTTCGCCGTGTGGATGCCAACGCAACCGGACGGCTCGCGCCGTTCCGCCATTTTTTCAGCGGTCTGCTAATCGATTCAAAAAGCGGTCCCGTCTATCTCGAATCGCAATTTGCTTTATGTCCTCCGGAATTGTGTTGCGAATGCGCTCGCTACGGGCATTGGTACTACCCTCTAGATGAACTCGTTCGCCATCGTTAGCGTCCACGCCGGGATTCGAACCCAGCCCTCGACCTTCGCAGAGTCGCGTGCAATCCAATACACCACGCAGACGATCGCAGCAGCAGCGCAAGGATTCGAACCCTGTGCGGCAGTTTTGGAGGCTGCTTGCTCTCCCAGGAGCACGCTGCTGAACGAAACGCCACCGAAAGAGCAAACGCGGCGCAAGAGGCTCACTCCGCGTTTGCTGCAAGTGACTATATTTATTCAGAGTTTGTAAGAAATACTGGGCATCGAGTACTGAGTGCTGAGTGCTGAGTGCCGAGAGCTGAGTACCGAGTACCGAGTACAGAGTACAGAAAACCGAGCACCGTGCTTTCAGTACCGATCCATACGCCCTAGAGCGTTGCGGCTACTGCTGCAATTCGGCGTCCCAGTAAGCCTGACTGATGAACTTGGACCAGCTTTCCACGCGGATCGCGTGTTGCGAATAAACCGGGTTCCAATCGGGTCGAACTGGGTGCTTCGCAGCCTCAATCGGGCTTGCGACGGAGTCCGATCGGCTTTGGCATGATTGCAATTGACACAAGCCAATACGCAGTTTTCCCAGGTCGACGAACCGCCTTGGCTGCGCGGGATCACGTGATCGATCGTCAATTCGTCCGGTTGTGGCTGGCGGCCGCAATATTGACACGTATACCGATCGCGTTTGAAGATGTTCCGGCGGCTAAACGTCACCACCGATTGCGGCAAGCGGTCGAAGGTCAACAGCGAAATGATTTCCGGCACGCGCAACCGCTGCGATACGGTACGCACGAAGGGTTGGTCGTCTTCGGGAATCAGCCGTGCCCAGTCGTCCCAATCGTACAACTGGTAGCTTTCGGGATCGACGACTCGGGCCGTCGCGTTCCAGACCAGCGTCAATGCCCGAGCCACCGACGCAATATTAACCGGCTGCCAATTGCGATTGAGTACCAAGGTCGGTCGGTACAGGATCTTCGAGTACATGAACAAGTCTCTGGGTTGTTGGTCCAGGGTGTCAGGCGGGAATCGAACCCGGCTCTCCGACTTTCACAGAGTCGTGTGCAAACCGCTTACACTTCCGACACCATGCTATTATGCGTTGGAAGTCGATTCAGGGAAACCACAGTCCTGCCGAATTCCAGCGCGCATCTCAAGTCCCCTTGTGAGGATTTGAAATTCATCAATTCTTAAAACAAAAGTACTCCGACCAGGATTCGAACCTGGAACGTCGCGTTCGAAGCGCGACATGATTTCCGTTTCACCATCGGAGCGTCAGGACGGCAGAACCGAGTTCGTCCTGCCCGCTGTCCAAGGTCTGAAATTTAAGACGCCGGCGAATCCGATTTGTTCGCTGGCCGATTGCAAGCTGTGGAATCGAACCACACCGCCGGCCTTATGAGAGCCGGTCGAACACCAGTCCGCCTGCAGTGACCAAGGAGAGATTCGAACTCTCACGCCAAAAAGGCACGGCGTTCTGAGCGCCGCGTGTCTACCGCTTCACCACTTGGTCATCGATGCAGAACAAAATGAGTCGCGAAGGAATTGAACCTCTCGTCCGCCCACTTCACTTGTTTTGTGACGCCGGTTTTACGGACCGGTGTGAAGAACGCGACTCGTCAGCGATGGCGACGGGATTCGAACCCGCTCTAACAGATCGACAATCTGTCGTGCTGTCCCGTTGACACTACGCCACCAAGTTAAGGAACACCGCCCATGTCCAACGCAGGATTCGAACCCGCACCCACTGCTTCAAAGGCAGTTCGCCTACCGATTAGCGGATCCCCGTAAACCCTTGTCACAACGTTCAGCGGGTCGGGCGGGAGTCGAACCCACGCCATAGCGGTTAACAGCCGCTCGCTTCCCAGTACTCAGTTCCCAGTACTCAGTTCCCAGTGCCCAGTGCCCAGTACTCATCACTCGGTGCGCATTCCTCTAGCGATTCTGCTTTATGCAACAATTGGTTTTGCTAGACCGGCCGAGCTTTGAGGATTTGGCCGCAGTTGTGGCCGTTTACTTCAAGCGATTTCGAGCGGAAGGGGAGGGAGTCGAACCCTCAAGGCAGTTTTGTCGCTCGTCCGTTTTCGAAACGGGTCCCGTCGCCAATCGGTTTGCCCTTCCAAGTACCGTTGTTATTCCAACTCCGCCTTCATCTCGCAAAGCTTCCGTCGCTTGAACGCACTCCAACGATAAGCGCCCAGCGGGAGTCGAACCCGCACATTCGCCATGGCGAAAGCGATAGGCTACCGCTACATCATGGGCGCTTGAATGTGAATCGAATTGTCAAAGATCGATAATGGCGATGCGGCTCGCACATCGACCTGTTGCTTATCAGGCAACGGCTCTGACCGCTGAGCGATGCGCCGCACGTAGGTTGACCAATCGGGCCGATGGGAGTCGAACCCTTGCCTGGCCGATTAAAAGTCTGCTACGCTGCCGCTACACCACAGCCCGAATCGTCGCATTCGAGGTGGCGTTTGTTTCGTTGTAGCAACACGACGAACCCTTTTGTTTTGTCAGGCAATTTGAGTTCCGTTCGACTCGTCAACATTCCCAACACCCGTTAATCGCTTGTCCCTTACACTCGACGATGCGTGCAAATACCCCGAAGGGGAGTCGAACCCCTATCGACGGATTGAAAGCCCGTTAGGATCGCACGCAAAATAACTCCCCGGTTTTGTCGACCCTCTCCCTAAGCCTCTCCCGTGAGGGCGAGGACTTACGGCGAAGTTATTTTGCGTCCGATCCTTATCCTGCCGTTAGACGACCGGGGCAGATCGCACGTTCCTGTGAACGCGAACGAATCCAGTGGTCCGGGAGGCGCTCGAATCCTCGTCTCCTGGTCTTCAGCCAAGCGCTACACCGTCTCAGCTACCGGACCTTGTTGGGATCGCCGGCCAAATAACTTCCCGATCTTAATCCCTCGCTTCGGTCGACAAAAAAAGCCCGGGATTCGACGCCGGGCTTTTGCAAATCAAATTTTGGCCAAGGCGTCACGTGCGCAGCGATAGCGAGCGATTACCGATGCAATCGAAATAACGCTCGGCGCGTTCTCGTTGTTTCTGCCAAGGCCGATGTATCATCATTCAAATGTTCCTTTTGTTCCGTCGCGTCCGCCGCCGATTGTCCAACCCGCTCGGTTGCCATCCAGCCAACAGTGATTAGACGCAGTCGATTTTCGTTGGTTCACCCAGAACTGGTTTTTTGCCAAAGTTTTCAACCCCGACGACGTCCGATGCTCCGCTTTGGTTGCCAAGAATCGGCAAAGCAGTACGATGTACAGGGCGTGAGCGACCGGCGTGCAATTGGCGGTGAGGATTTTGATGAACTCAATCATGAGTCGGCTGGTACGAATAGGGCTTATTGTGTTGGCACTATTGGTGGCAACGCTGTTGGTGCTGTATATGATTGGCGGCAACAGCCATAACTACGCCGCTAGCATTCAAATCAAGGTCCCACCCGAGGTCGTGTTCCAGTATCTCAGCGACCCGACTACCGAGCCCCAATGGATGAGCGATGTGGAGCGGGTCGATCCGCTAACCACTGGCCAGTACACGACCGGGTCCAAGTCACGGCTCACGGTCAACAAAAACGGCCGCCGGATCGAAATCACGGACGAAGTCCTGGAAGCGGTGCCGAACGAGTCGATCTTGCTGGCCTCGAAAACGCCCGAGGCCCAAGTGCGAACGGCGTTTCGTCTGCAGGAGTCGTCCCCCGGCAGAACGGTTGTAACGCTGACGGTGATCGTCACGCCGACGGGGCTTAGCCGGCTCGTTTGCCCTGCTGACGCGAAACGATTTGGAGCACCGTCTGGCCGGCGACTTGGATAAGTTGAAGCGGCTGATCGAGTCAAAATACACTCCCGAGCCACAGGAGATCGATGGCCTCGGCGACTCTACTGGGAAATCACCGAAACTGTAGGGGGCTCAATTTTGGCCGCACAGATTCTCGATGGCAAAGCATTGGCCAAACGATTGCAAGAGGCCATTCGAGTCCGTGTGGCGGATCATATGGCCCAGCAACATGCCCTGCCCACGCTCGCGGCGGTGCTGGTGGGAGACGACCCGGCGAGCGCCGTTTACGTGCGCAACAAGCAGTCCGCCTGTCGGCGCGTCGGCATCAACAGCCAACTCTGGCGATTGCCAGCCAACGTTTCGACGGAGCAGGTCGCCGAACAGGTTGCGGTGCTTAACGACGATCCCGCCGTGCACGGAATCCTCGTGCAGTTGCCGTTGCCGCCCGCGGTCGACTGCGCGAAATCCTCGATTTGATCGACCCGCTCAAAGACGTCGATGCGTTTCACCCGCACAACGTTGGGTTGCTGTCGCAAGGCCGACCGCGATTTATTCCGTGCACGCCGCACGGTGTACTTCAACTGCTGGCCAGCGGCAAGATTTCCGTTGCCGGCCGCCATGTGGTGATTGTCGGCCGCAGCGATATTGTCGGGCGGCCTTTGGCGATGCTGCTTTCGGCAAAGGAATCACCGCTCGGACCGGCATTGTCCAATGCGACCGTGACGCTTTGCCACAGCCGCACCGAGGACGTAGCCGAGTTCACGCGGGAGGCGGACGTGATTGTCGCCGCACTGGGTAAGCCGCGGGCGATCGGTGGCAACATGATCGGCGACGGCGCCGTCGTGATCGACGTGGGAATCAACCGAACCGATGACGGACTCGTGGGTGACGTCGATTTTGAATCGGCCAGCCGCGTGGCGCGCGCCATCACTCCCGTTCCGGGCGGAGTCGGCCCGCTCACCGTAACGATGCTGCTGGAGAATACTCTGCAGGCGGCGCAATTGCGCGAATCCGCGGATGCTTAATCGGTTGGGACTTTTGGGTAACCATTAAACGATGCCTGACTCGGATCGGTTGAAGTCGCGTCTGGCAAACGACAACCGCCGGCTTCCCAAAGAAGCGGTTGACGATGACCGTGGCGCCCAGCGGCGATGGGGCTCGCGGATTCGGCGAGTTCTCGGCTGGGGACTGACACGAGTCCTGCCGGTCTTGATCTTGATTTGGATCGCCGGCGATTTGATCTATTCGCGAGTGGTTCTCAGCCATTTGGACCAGTGGGAGCAGACGATCCCGCGAGACGCCGACGGCGTTCAGCAAGGTCATCGCGAATACACGCTGGGTGACGGTTCCACGGCTTTGCTGTTGGTTCACGGAATTAACTTTTCACCTTATGTGTACAAGAATCTCGCGCCGCCTCTTGCCGAAAGGGGGTACACGTGCCGCGTGATGCGCCTGCCGGGCTTTGCCATGCCGGTACGCCAGTACTCGCAGCATCGCTATCCCGAATGGGTCGAAGCGGTCGCGGTTGAAGTCGCCGCGTTGAAGGCGAAACATCCGCACGTGATCATCGTCGCCCATTCGCTGGGCGGGGCGGTGACGATTCGTGCGCTGCTCGAGCGGCATCTCGACGTCGATGGCGTCGTCTTGATGGCACCGGCGATCGAGGTTTCCAACGCCCGCAGTCCGCTGGGGTTGTCCACGCGATTTTGGCACGAGTTTGCCCGGCGCACGTTGTTCTTTACCCAAATCGTGCAGTCGCCGTTCACCTACGACATCAACGATCCGCAAGCGCGTCAAGAGATCCCGCAACAGCCGTTCATGCCTCGATCGATCGCCGATGAGACGTTCAAGCTGATTGACGCCAATCGTGGACGCGCTAGCGAACTGGACTATCCGTTGCTCATGATTTTGGCGCGTCATGATAAGATTATCGATACGGCGGCGGCCCAATCTTTTTTTGATGCCTGGGGGTGCTCTGACAAGCAACTCGTGTTTCAGGCGAAATCCGCGCACATGATTCCGCTCGACTTTGGCTGGCAGGAGTTGCCGGGGCGGATCGCAGATTTTGTCGAACGTCAAGCAAAAAACTCCAAGCTGCAGGGACCGGGCGATGAGCGCAGCGAACAGTGACTGGCGACCGACGGCCACGATCGAAATGCTGAAGCAACGCGCCAAGCTGTTGGCCGACGTCCGCCGATTCTTTGATTCACAAGGCTTCATCGAAGTTCAAACACCGGTGCTTTCGCACGACACATTGGTCGATCGCTTTATCGATCCAATTTCGGTGGCGACCGAGTCCGTGGGTGCGACGCAAAGGCTCTTTCTGCAAACCTCGCCAGAGTTTGCCATGAAACGGCTGTTGTGCGCCGGGGCAACGGCGATCTATCAAATGGGTCCGGCGTTTCGCGGCGGAGAACAGGGAGCGCGGCACAACCCGGAGTTTACGATGCTGGAATGGTACTGCACGGGCGACTCATATGCCGGCGGAATGCAACGACTCAGCGAATTTTGCCAGGCAATTCTCCAGACGCCTCCAGCGGAGCGGATTTCGTATCGCGAGGCATTCGAGCGGGCAGTTGGGCTCAATCCGCTGACCGCGAGCGAGCGCGAGTTGGCGTCGC
Organism: uncultured Planctomycetaceae bacterium; assembly: GCA_963803365.1. Lineage (GTDB taxonomy): Bacteria > Planctomycetota > Planctomycetia > Pirellulales > Pirellulaceae > JANMEB01. The sequence goes on along the minus strand of CAWDMH010000004.1, from coordinate 177,256 downwards.
GATGGCCCGAATCAATCCCGTACAGTGATGGGTGCGACCGCGATGAACTTCTAAACTTGTTGCGGGCGGAATGGGTCGAACCAAACCTAGGACGTGAACGGCCTCAGATCGTCTACGACTGGCCGGCCACTCAAGCCGCGCTGGCCAAGATCCGCCACGACCAGCCGGCCATCGCCGAGCGGTTTGAACTTTATGTAGGCGGGTGTGAACTGGCCAATGGCTATCACGAATTGACCGATCCCGTCGAGTTGCAGCGTCGGATGGAGGACGCGAATCGCCGCCGAACGCAAGACCGAAAACCGGCGCTTCCTGTCGACAGCCGATTGATCCAAGCGACGCGTGAATCGCCGCCGCCCGACTGCTGCGGCGTCGCCGTCGGAATCGATCGCCTATTGATGGTGAAAACCGGAGCCAAGTCGATGCGCGAAGTCGTCGCATTTCCATTCGATATCGCCTAACGTCAGACGTTGAACCCTGACTCGAATTCGATGATAATTCCCAAGCGTTTTGATTTACGTGTCCCAACGATTCTTTTGCGAGGTTGACTTATGCATGTTCGATTGAGTTTGTTAGCTGGCGTCGCGTCATTGATTTTCGCGGCGAATTCGTTTGCTCAGATTTCAGGTCCACCCAAGGAAACCGAGCAGTACAAGCGTGACGTCGGCGAATGGACTTGCGACATCTCGTTTTGGATGGCGCCGGATTCCGAACCCCAAACCACCAAGGGGACTGAGTCGAACAGGATGCTCGGCGATATGTGGTTGATTAGCGAGTTCAAAGCCGATTTCGGCGGCACGCCGTTCGAGGGCTGCGGCCTGTTCGGATTCGATCCGTCCACCGAGAAATACGTCGGGTCGTGGGTCGACTCGATGAGCCCCTACGTGACCCACATGCAAGGGACTTGGGATGCCGCGACCAAGACCATGAATCAAACGGGAACCGGCAAGGACCCCACGGGCAACGAAATGAAGATGAAATCGACCATCTCATACAAGGACGATGGCACGCGCGTGATGACCATGTACTACCAGCTCCCCGGCGCGGACGATTGGTTCAAGTCGATGGAGATCGTCTATCACAAGTCGAAAGAGAAAGCGGCGAAGTAACCCGGACCAGGGGTTTCGGCATTTCTTAGGGTTAACAGTGCATCTGGTGAATCGGCGAGCCGCTCGGACAGCGGCTCGCTTTTTTTGCGTCTCATGGGCGTTAGCAACGCACGCAAAATAGCTTAGGATCGGACGCAAAATAACTTCGCCGTAAATCCTCGCCCTCACGGGAGAGGCTTAGGGAGAGGGTCGACAAAACCGGGAAGTTATTTTGCGTCCGATCCTTAGGGTTTTGTAATTGCTCTGGTAGCCGACCAGTCGTGATCCCGCCGGGACAAGCCCGACGGAGATTGGCAAAGGCTTTCGCGCTTGGGTAAGCCCGACGGAGATCTGGTCGAATGCAGAAGTCATTTTGCATTGGGTCCTTAGCAACGGAATAATCGGCACGACCGTCGATGTGCCCGGCGGCCGGCGGCATGTTTCTGATCACGACCTACCCTTTCAGGTGCCGGGTTCCAGTCAGCCATCGACACCACGCGCCGGCGATCGCTTTCGTACGGTTTTATGAATCTTTATCGCTACCGCATTCGTCCGCACGAGAAGTCGATCCAGATACTCTGTAAGCTGATCGATATCGTCGCCATCGGACTTGGCATGTGGGTGCTCATCGTTTGGCAGCCCCAATTCAACAGCTCGGCGAGTATCGTGAGTTGCCTGTTGGCTTGCGGATTATTCTCGATTGTCGGTGAGTTTCTGGGCGTCTACCGCAACTGGCAAGGGATTGCGTTTGCCCGGGAGACTCGCACCGTTTTGATGGCACTGCTGGCCACGATGATGTTGCTGATCCTGATTGGATACTTCTCGCAATCGGTGACTGAGTTAAGCGGTTTGGCGCTGACGGTTTGGTTCAGCCTGAGCCTGTTGTTTTCGGTCGGCGTCCGTTGCGGATTGCGGTTGTGTTTGCAATGGCGGATCAATCGCGGGATCCACACGCGCAGCTACGCCATCGTCGGGGCCAACGAACTGGGGCTGCATTTGGCCGAGAGCATCGCCCAGTCGCCCGAACTGGGGTTGAAATTCGTAGGTTTTTACGATGACCGGCCGCCGTCGCGAACGCTCGAAATGCCGCAAGATTATTCTGTGCGCCTCGGCGACAACACGATGTTGCTGGATGATGCTCAGCGGCTGCGCATCGACACAGTCTTTGTGACGCTGCCGATGCGGGCTGAATTGCGGATCCGCAAACTGGTTCAAGCTTTGGCGGATTCGGCGATCTCGGTTTACGTCGTCCCCGACGTCTTCGCCTTCCAGCTGCTCCACTCGCGCTGGACCGACGTGCAGGGCATCCCAGTCGTGAGCATTTTCGAGAATCCAATCTACGGTGTCGACGGCATCTTAAAGCGAGTCTTTGATTTGACTTTAGGGATCGCTTGTCTGGCCATATTTGCGGTGCCAATGTTGATCATTGCGCTGCTGATCAAGTCGACTTCGCCGGGTCCGGTCTTTTTTCGGCAACGGCGATACGGCCTAGACGGGCATGAGTTTTTCGTCTGGAAGTTTCGCAGCATGAACGTATGTGAGGACGGTCCGAGAATCCAACAAGCGACTTCGCACGATCCCCGAATCACATGGATTGGCGGGATCCTACGGAAGACATCGCTTGACGAACTGCCGCAACTGTTCAACGTCTTCGGCGGCTCGATGTCACTGGTCGGCCCGCGTCCGCACGCCACTGCCCATAACGAGTTATATCGCAAACAGATATATGGCTACATGTTGCGGCATAAGATCAAGCCCGGCATCACCGGCCTGGCTCAAGTCAAGGGTTATCGCGGCGAGACCGAAACGCTTGAAAAGATGGAACGCCGCGTCCAATTCGACCACCAATACATTCGAGAATGGTCAATCTGGCTCGATCTGCGCATCTTGCTGCAAACGTTTCGATTGGTCTTCACGCAGCAGAATGCGTATTAGGTATACTGCGTGAACAAACTGGAATGAACGGCCTCCAATGACCAAATCGAGTTCCGTTAAGAAATCAAGTGGTGACGAAGTCCGTCGCTGTATCGCATTCTTACGTGGGGTGAATCTCGGAGGCCGGACGGTCAAGAGCCCGCAATTGGTTGCCGCCTTCCAGTCGGGCGGCTTCACCAACGTGGCAACTTTTATCGCCAGCGGAAACGTCGTGTTCGACAGTATCGATGCCGACTTGGAACCGCTGCACGACAAGCTCGATCGAATGCTGACCAAGCATCTTGGATTTGCAGTCGAGACGTTTATCCGAACGATCGACGATCTGCGCCCGATCGCCAAATCAAATCCATTCAAGTTGGACGTTTCGCAACAGAAGTCTTTCAACGTCAACATCGCCTTCTTTCGTCGCGGATTGACGCCCACGATCCGCAAGAAAGTCCTGGCCTTGACCAGCGATTACGATGATTTTTGGTTCAAGGGCCGCGAGATGTTTTGGCTGTGCCGCGGCAAGATGAGCGAATCGACATTATTCGAGGGAGGTCTGGCGAAAATCATCGGCCGCGAAAACACAATGCGGAATCACCGAACGGTCGTGAGGCTGATCGAGAAATTTGGTTAATGCTGTATCAACGTTATGGATTTCACATCGCCTACACCCGAATCAAGTGGCGGCGCGAAAACTAACGTAGAGCAAGCCTCCTCGCTCAAGCACCACAACCAACGTAGCAAAGGGATTGCCCGGTCTACAGTACGTTCGTCGGTCAAGGATTGCCCGACCTAAAGTGAATCAGCCCGCTTCTATTGAACGGCAACTTTGCTGTTTCGCGTCGCATCAAATAGAATTGGCTCGATGCGAAAGTTCATTCTAGGCAACGTCTTAACCGAAAGACTCTAGTGAGAGTGGCCGCCGCGACTATCTTGTTTGCGATCTCAACTTGGCTGTTAGTCGGCGTCGAAGCGATGTTTGCAGCCGGATTGGTCGGCGCGATGCACGGTGCAGAGTTGGTGGCGGGTCGGAATCAGCCGCAACCAAGTCGCATATTTCCCGACGACTTTGACGCGGCGCAGCGACTGTATTTGGCTGGAGATTACAAGAAGTGTTTGGCGGCAGTCGACGATGTACTGGCGGCTGAGTCGTCGGGAGCCAAGTGGTTTCAACTCAAGCTCAAATGTCTGCTCGTTTTGGGCCGATACGACGACGCAGTGCAGACGTACAACGGCGCCAAAAAACTGTACATGGAGAATTTGGCGTTGCGTCGGCTGGGGGTGGAGGCACTTCGGTTTTGCAATGCGACGGTTGAAGCGCGGGCCCTATGGAATGAGACCGTCGATTTGTCGCGGACGTTTAGTCGGCGATACAGCGGCGCCGAGGACATGGTGCTGCTCGGCGAGTTGGCTTTGCAGAATGGAGTGGATCCGAAAACGGTGCTGAAGCAGAATTTCGAACCGTTCGCCGAAACCGATTTTGAGGCGAACATGGCCATTGGCCGGCTGGGGCTGGAGAAAGGTGATTTTGCTTTGGCGGCCGAGCATTTCGCCAAGGCGACCGAGCTTCACCCCGACGACCCCGATGGTTTTTTCGGATTGGCCAAGGCGTACGAGCCGAGCGATAGCGACAAGTCCAACGAGGCATTGCAGACGGCCCTGCGACTCAACCCGCATCACATCCCCAGCTTGCTGCACGTGGCCGAGGACCGAATCGACGGCGAGTTGTACGACGAGGCGACCGACTTGTTGGAACGAATACTGCAGATCAATCCCAAGCAGCCGCGTGCCTTGGCGTTCAGAGCCGTAATCGCCCACTTGCAAAACCAGCCCGCTCTTGAAGGAAGTCTCCGCAAGCAAGCTCTATCGACCTGGCAGGGAAATCCCGAAGTCGACTATTGGATCGGCAAGAAATTGTCGCAGAAGTATCTGTTCACCGAGGGTGCCGAGTATCAACGGCGCGCGTTGGTGTACGACGCAAACTATTTGCCGGCCAAGATCCAGTTGGCGCAGGACCTATTGCGGCTGGGTGATGAACTGGAGGGCTGGAAGTTGGCGGACGAGGTCAACGCGGCGGACGGGTACAACATCCTGGCACACAATCTTGTGGCGCTCCGCGACAGTCTGGCCGGATACGGCGTCATCCGCAACGATGACTTCATCGTGCGCATGGACGCGCGGGAGGCGCACATCTACGGCGACGAAGTCCTGCGGCTGCTGGGCGAGGCCAAATCCCAGGTGTGCGCCAAATATGAAATGAAGATCAGTCGGCCGATCATGGTGGAGATCTTCGCGCGACAACAGGACTTTGCCATTCGAACGTTTGGCATGCCCGGCGGCGCAGGATTTCTTGGCGTCTGCTTCGGCAAGGTCGTCACGATGAACAGCCCGGCGACGCAAGGCAGCTCGCCCTCCAATTGGGAATCGGTGCTGTGGCATGAGTTCTGTCACGTGGTGACGCTGCAAAAAACTAACAACAAGATGCCTCGTTGGCTGAGCGAAGGCATCTCCGTTTACGAAGAGCGCAGGCCAATCCGGCTTGGGGACAATCGATGACGCCGGAGTTTCGGCGAATGATCTTGAGCGATGACCTGACGCCGGTCAGCAAACTCAGCGGAGCGTTTCTGACTCCTGAATCGCCCGAGCATCTGCAGTTTGCCTATTACGAGTCATCATTGGTCGTCGAATACCTGGTCGAAAAGCTCGGCGCCGACACGCTGAACCGGATATTGGACTTGTTGGGAGTCGGTGTCGCGCCCAGCGAATCGCTGTCGCAATTCGTCGGATCGCCACAGCAATTCGATGAGGAATTCGCCAAGTACATTCGGCAGAAAGCCAGTGATTTTGGAAACGGTGCGGAATTCGATACCCCGGAATTGCCCGACAAGCCGACTCCCGAAACGCTGTTGAAGTTGGTGGCGGATCACCCCAAGAACTTTGCGATCCAACAGCAATACGCCAAGAGTCTGATCGAATCGCATCAGTGGCAGGCCGCCAAGGAGGTCGTCGATCGCTTGATCGCACTGGTTCCGCAGTACTGTGGGCCCGACAGCCCCTATGCTATGGCGGCGACGATCGCTCGCCAGTCCGGAGCTCCGGTCGAAGACGAGCGGGAAGCCCTTTTGAAGTTGGTCGAACGGGAATCGGACGCGTTCGACCCGCGTGTTCGCCTGGCCGAAATCGAGATTAGTCAAATGCGCTGGGACGACGCCGAACGGCATGCCAAAGACGCGCTGGCAATCAACCCGCTGATCCCCACCGCGTATCGGTTGTTGAGCCGGGCCGGCGGAGCATGCGGCGACCGTGCGGCCCAAATCCGAGCCCTTAAGGCCCTGTTGGAACTCGATCCACTCGACCCGGCGGACGCACATTTTCGCCTGGCCGATGCTCTGTACGACGACCAGCAATTCGAGTTGGCCAAGCGACAAGTCCTGATGGCGCTCGAATTCGCTCCTCGATACCGCGCGGCACATCGGCTACTATTGAAGATCGTCGAATCCGAGTCCGATCAAAAAAACGACTCTTTAAACAAACCGGCCCAAGGCAACGGAAACGCTTCAAGTTCCGCCAGCGCGACCCACTCGTCCAACTCAACTCGCGATAAAGGCGACGATCCATGAGATACGCCAGGCGTTGTAGATTTACAAGCTTAGCCGTCGCAGTGACGAGCCTAATGGCTGTGGCCAGCTTATGGGCCGTGGCCGCGTTGATCACATCCGGTCGTCAAGCGACGGGTCCTGTAAATCGACTAACAACGACAGAACAGGTCAACAATCGCGTGGTGGCCGAGACTGGGAATGCCGGCGTCGGTCCAGTCGAGGCGCGGACGATGACGCAAGATCCTGAAGTTCCGTACGATTATCGCCGCGGCGGTCGTGGTTCCTACCGCGGCGGAAGGTCGTTTGCACCGACAAACTTCCCCAAGTGGGAGATCGACCCGGAGTTCAAGAATGACGTGTTTACCTTCGTTCGCATCGACTACACGTCCGAATCCGGCGACGGCCAATACGGCTACTACGGACGAAGGTACGAGAGATGGAGGATCGATTGGCCGGACAGCGACAATAACTTTTCGTATCGCTTGCACGAACTTACCGCGCTCAAAGTCAATCCGGAACCAGCGATCGTCCGGTTCGATGGACAAGAAATATACAACTACCCGTGGGTGTATCTGGTCGAACCCGGGCACATGTCGTTGACCCAGCCAGAGGTCGACGGGATGCGGCGTTATTTGCTGCGCGGAGGATTCCTGATGGTCGACGATTTTTGGGGGGAAAGAGAATATGCCGGGCTCGCGCGGAATCTGAAGCGGGTCTTCCCCGATCGTCAGCCCGTCGAGTTGCCGATCGAGCACGAGATCTTCCACATGGTTTACGATGTCAACGAAAAGCCCATCATCCCCAGCATCAATCATTACTTGCGCGGCGATTGGACCGAGCGCGACGACGCGACCGAAGCCCATTTTCGTGGCGTGTTCGATGATAACGGCCGATTGATGATCATCATTTGCCACAACACCGATTTGGGCGACGGCTGGGAACGCGAGGGAGTCGACGAGGGCTATTTCAGAAAATACTCGGAACCGTACGCGTATCCGCTGGGAATCAATATCGTGGTGTACGCGATGACCCATTGAATAGGCGAGCCATCGAGTCGACCAAAGACTAAGGACCCAACGCAAAACAACTTTCACATTCAACCCGATCTCCGTTGGGCTTGCCCCGGCGGGATGACGACTCGTCAGTTACACATTACCAGTGCAATTACAAAAACCGAAGTTATTTTGCATGTGATCCAAAGGAGACTTCAATTGACCACTGCTGAACTCGATCCCGAACAACAAACGGTATTGCAGATTCGCCGCAGCCGCGACCAGATTCTCCAACAGCTTTCCAAAGTCATTGTCGGTCAGCACGCGGTCACCGAGCAACTGATGCTCTGCTTGTTGGCCGGCGGCCACTGTCTGATCACCGGCGCACCGGGTTTGGCCAAAACGCTGTTGGTTCGCAGCATTGCCAAGATTTTTCATCTCAAGTTCCAACGAATCCAGTTCACCCCCGACCTGATGCCGGCCGACATCATCGGAACGGAAATCCTGGGCGATACGCCCGAAGGACGCAAGATGCAATTCGTCAAGGGTCCCGTCTTTGCCAACGTGATCCTGGCCGACGAAATCAATCGCACACCGCCCAAGACTCAAGCCGCATTGCTGGAGGCGATGCAGGAGCATCAGGTCACCGCTGCCGGCGTCCGCTATCCGTTGGAGGAACCGTTCTTTGTTTTGGCGACGCAGAATCCGATCGAGATGGAGGGGACATACCCGCTGCCCGAAGCACAACTCGATCGTTTCATGTTCAACGTCCACATCGACTATCTGCCAGAGGACGATGAAGTGACCGTTGTTCAACGGACGACCGCCACGCGTCCGGAAGAGATCGAGGCGCTGTTCACGGGCGAAGATATCCTGCGGTTTCACGAAACGGTCCGCCGCGTGCCGATCGCCGAGCCCTTGGTCCGCTACTGCGTGCGGTTGGCCGACGCGAGCCGCCCCGGACGGTCCTCCACGCCTGACTTCATCAACCAATTCGTCAGTTGGGGCGCGGGTTTGCGTGCCGCACAATACCTCGTCTTGGGCTGTAAAGCCCGCGCGCTTTTGTCCGGAAAGACCCACGTGACGATGGATGATATCCGCACGCTGATCTATCCGACGTTTCGACACCGAATCCTGACCAGCTATCGTGCCGAGGCCGAGGGAATGACGGTCGAGGGCCTGATCGACCGCCTACTCGATCACGTCAAGCCGCCCACCAAGTGAAAAAGAGCTGCGTCCCCTTTTGTAGAGGCGCAGCGTAGGACGATGCAATGGTCTCATCGGACAATCGCTGGGCATGGTTGCACCTTGATGCCGCGCGGAGAGGAGCTTGCAGCACGCGCAGAGTTTTTCTCGCCCATTCGTCCCGGCGCCCCAGCGAACGCATGTCAGTTCGCGACACTCGGTTGCCAACCGCAGGTGAATGTCCGACTCAACCGAGAACGAAGGAATTCCTTTCGCTAATGCCGCGTACAGGCCAGCCGGGCGAGGCGGGTTGGTTCCCAAAAAACGTCGAGCGAGTCCAACTGCTGCCGAATATTCTGATCGCGTGGCAACCAAATGTACTTCTTCGCATCCCCGATTTGTCCGGCGAATCGTCGCAGATTGTCGCGTTGAGAGCCGTTGCCCCAAATCACCAGGCGAACGTCGTCGCGAACACAATTCACCAGGTCGGCCGCCCAGATTAGATGCTTCAGCCCGGTCTTTGCCTCCAGCTCAGCGACCGTGCCGATGAGTTCGATCGACGACTCCAAACCCAGTTCGGTCCTCAGATTCGTCGACGGCGCTTGACTTCGCTGGTGGACGGATGCGATAGGTTGCAACAGCAGCGGGTCGCCCGCTGCCTGACGACACGGCGCATCGGCCGTCAATTCGACATCCGGATTGCAAGTAACTGCGTCGACTATTCGCCGAATCGAGGCCGATCGGTCCCGGGAAACGTCGACGCGGCTGACAAAGACAGTGTGGCCGCGGCGATGCCCCCGGCCGCTCAGACTCCAGCGAGCCAAGTCCGTTGCTACGCCGCCCCACGCATGAACGATGCCATACTCGTCTCGCCGCAGCAGTCGCCGCAACTGCCAAGCAGCAACGGGCCAATTTCTTGGTCGACAGCGAATCGCCATGTGCGGCAGATCGCCCAGCAAACTCGCAACATGCCTCAATCCCGCTTGGCCGATCGAAAAAAACCGAACGTCGAATTGATCTGCCAACCAGGGTGCCATGAGCGCCGCTTGTTCGCCCAGTCCAAACGGCAAAAAGTCGCTCACGACGTTCAGCAATTGCAACTTCACAAGCGGACCTTTGCAACCCGATCCAACATGCTGCGGATCACTTGATCAAATCGAGTTGCCGCGCTGGACAAGTCGTGGCGGCGTGTGACGTAGTCGCGGGCCGACGTCGAGATCGCCTCTTGCTGCGGCGATCGAATCGCCGAGAGTATGTCGCTCGCCCAGTCCGCTCGGCTGGGACCCGAAAACGCGGTTCCGTTCCGTCCGTCCTGCAACCAGCACGCTGGGCCGGCCAGAAAAAAACCGGCACTCCCATGGCCATCGCCCGCAGTACCATGCGTCTTGGATCGACGCCGGGGTCCGGGACGATCAACAAGTCCGATGCCAGAAATACCTCATCCAAATCGTCGAACCAGCCGCAAAAAGAAATCTGGCTCGTGGAATCGTTGCGGCGGGCGTGTTCCCACAACGAAGTGAATTCCTCTCCGTCGCCAAACAACCACAGTCTCGCCGACGGCGCCTCCGCACTCACCATCGGCCAGGCGTTTATCAGCTTCAACCAATCTGTCTTGGAACGAACAGGTCCCAACGCGCTCGCGACGAATTGATTCGGAGTCACCCGCATTCGAGAATCCACTGACGGCAAAGCCACGCGCGCCGCCTCCCGGTCCCACTGCGGATTGTTTCGATCCAGGTGAACACCCGGCTCGATCACTTCGATCGCCGCGTCGACCAGTCCACAATGGTTCAACTTCGTCGTCATCTCCGGGTTCTCCACAACGACGCGAAACTGGTCCGGCTGAAAGTTGACTTGTTTCACCGAGCGCGCCAACTGCGCCAGCGGTGGGCTGGGGCCGTCGGGGACCAACCACCATACGCAGGGCAAACCGTGCCGTAGCGCAAACTGGATCACGGTCGTCGTATTCTCGTTCGACCCGCACGCAATCACCAAATCAAATCGGCCTACGTGCGACTCCAGCGATTGGTGCAGCAACCGAGGTTGTCGCTGCACTCCGAACAGCGTCTTGGAACTGTACGCGATCAGGCTGACGGAATAATCGCCCATGTGAATTTGTTCCGGCCAGCCGCGGTCCCAGCGGCGCGTCATCACCCTGACTTGCCATCCCAAATCCGACAACGCCGCCCGCCAAATGTTCCGCGGCGATCGCCGGTTCATCGATGATCGGCCAAAAGCGTTCGCTGACAATCAAAACTTGCGCCGTCGTCATGCAGGAGCAATGTCGCTGGGTTCCAACGCCGCAATATAAGGCAGGTTGCGGTACTGATCACAATAATCTAATCCGTAACCCACGACAAACTCGTCCGGGATTTCGAACACCACAAAATCCGGCTCCAATTCGACCTGTCGACGCCCCGTTTTCCGCAACAACACGGCCGACCGAATCGATGTCGGGTTTAAATGCCGCAGCCGGCCAAGCACTTCGTTCAAGGTGTGGCCAGTGTCAAAAATGTCATCGATCAGCAGCACGTCCCGCTGGGAGATGTCGAGCATCAACTCGCTGTTGATCACCAGCGACTGCCGCTCGGTGCTATTGCGATAGCTGCTGGCTTGCAGCACCCCGACGCGCAGAGGCATTTTCAGCAAGCGAATCAAGTCTGCTTGCAAGACGATGCAGCCGGTCATCAGACCGACGATGGTCAAAGGGCGGTTTCCGTAGGTCGCCGAGATCTGATCGGCCAATCGCTGAACGCCTTCGCGAACCTCCGGTTCATTGAGCAGAATCTTCACAACTTGAATACTCACGGTTCGTGGATTGACATTCTATGAAGATCGGAAACGGCCGGATAGACGACGTAAGCTGGGGAGGCTGATCAGGTCGGTCGGCCGCCGCCACGGCCGTCGTTTTGTCCCTCACCTGAATATTTTGCCTAACTGGTACAGCCGTTTCTGCCGATAGCTCCAATACGGTGAACTTCATTTGCTTTGGGGAGTGTTTTGATCGTATGAAAAACAACTCGACGCTATCGATCCATCCAGCCGAAATGAACCGCACCCGCCACGTGGCCATCGAGCTCAAGGAACTCTTGGATGTGGTGGCCACGGCCAAGGCGGCAGGACGCGCTTGGGTGGACGACTTTGGCGACGAGCCGATCCGCGTTTCCCAAGACTTATACGAAGTCATTCGCGCGGCTCGAGCGTTTGCCCGTTAGCAAGCGTTCGACGAATGACATGCCGTCAACATTGTCGATCTAGAGGGGGATCGGCCCACGCGGCCGTTCCGACAATAGGAATCATCATGGCAAGTGGCGTTTCATTTTGCCGAACACCGCACTCGCGGATCGGCTTCATCCGTCTTTCCAGTTGCTTACCATTTTTCCTGGGGCTGGCATGCTCGATGCTCGCCCACGGGGTTTTGCCGGCGCAACAAGTTCACTGGATTTGGTCGAGCGAACAGGATATCACCAACGTCCCCTTGGGCAGTTGCTACTTCCGAAAAGCCTTTCGGATGATCGATCCCGATCGCGGACAGTTGCAGATTTCGGCCAACGACCAACTGGAAGTCTATCTAAACGGAAGACGTCTCGGCGCCGACTTCTGGCAGCGACAAGATGTCGCGGTTCAACATCTCCAAGGAAATGATCCCGGGCGTCAACGTCTTGGCGGTTAAAGTCGACAATTTGGCCGGCAAAACAGCGGGTCTGGCGGCCGCCGTAGTAGTCAAAGAGAAAAGTGAAAACCAGTGGCGTATGCTCCCGTCCGACACCAGTTGGCGAGCGACGTTGCAACCCGTCCCCAAGTGGTATGATCCAGCCCTGAACGATTCAGACTGGATCGATTCACAAGTCGTTCAAGCCAAAGACCACACTGATTCGGCAAGCTCGACCGCCTCGACCGGCACCGAAACGCACAACGCGACTCAGCGGTCAACGATCGCAACGGCACCGGCCACCAAGTCGGCGGCCACTGCGACCTTGCAGGACACCGCACAGCAGGACACGACTGTGCCAGACACGACGCCACAGGACTTGGCTTCGACGAATACCAACGGACGCAACGCGACTGAATTGCGTGGGAACACGACACCGAATTCCGCTCCAAACATCATTCGGGATACGGTACGGAATTCGATGCCGAACGCGGCGCCGGCCGTCACGCCAAACAACGCTGAAAGTTCGACCAATGTGAACGGAATCGGCTTGCATGACGTGCCCCGTCAAAATCCTGCGCAAAAACGTCTCGCAACACGTTACTCCGAATCCGTTGCAAGAGGCTGCCCAAGACACAATCGCGCAACATGCCGACTCATTCAACAATCCGGCGTACGATCACGGCCGATCGACGGATTTGCCTCCCATCGAGCAAGCGCCAACAACGGCGCCGTCCCCACCGCATACTTCGACGACCATCCAACTGGGTGACGGCTCGCCTTTGGGTGCCTTGTCTTTGGGTGCGACGAAGCAGCCGACTCACCCAAGCTCACCCGCCAGTCCGGCGATTGCGATGCCGATCGGAGCGAAAGCCGGCGATACAACGACGCACTCGGCAACCCAATCGGCTCGATCGCAACCGAATTTTGATATCGATCCTGAATTCCAGGTCACCACGATCATCGACGGCTCGATCGGGTCCTTGATCGCTTTGGAATTCGATGAATTCGGCCGCCTCATCGTCTCGCGCGAAGGCGCCGGCTTGACGCGAATCGATTTTCGTCGAACATCCGAAGACCCCGAACGGACAACAGTCATCAGCGACGCAGTCACCAGTTGCCAAGGGATCTTATCGCTCAACGGCCAACTCTGGGTAACGGGCCTCGGTCCGGAAGGCCTGGGCTTGTACCGCTTGTCGGATCAAGACAACGACGGCACGTTCGAGAAAACCGAACTGCTGCTCAGATTCAAAGGCCAACCTGGGGAACATGGCCCGCACGGCGTCACTCTCGGTCCCGATGGATACGTTTACGTCGTCGTTGGAAACCATAGCAGTGCTGACCAAACGGCCGCGGAAAACAGCCCGTACGCACATCCGTACGAGGCAGACTTGGTTCCGCGCGTCGAGGATCCAGGCGGACACGCCGTTGGAATCAAAGCGCCCGGCGGCACCATCGTCCGCTTGAGGGTCGACGGCCGCGGATTGGAAACGGTCGCCGGCGGCATCCGTAACGCATACGATTTGGCGTTCGACGCATACGGCGAATTGCTGATCCACGACAGCGACATGGAATCGGATTTGGGAACGCCGTGGTATCGCCCGACAATGATCTTTCAAGTGGTCGCCGGCGCGGAATTTGGTTGGCGAAGCGGTTGGGCCAAGTTTCCCACTTACTATCTCGATTGCGTGCCGCCCATCGACCAGACCGGCCGCGGCTCGCCGACCGGCGCCGTGGTCTACAATCACGTAGCGTTTCCGGCAAGATATCACAACGCATTGTTTCTGGGCGATTGGTCGGAAGGCCGAATCCTGGTCACCAAACTGGAGCCGCATGGCGCGATGTATCGCGGCCAAACTCGCACGTTCTTGCAAGCCCCAGCGCTCAACGTGACCGATTTGACGGTCGGCCCGGATGGGGCATTGTACTTTTGCACCGGAGGCCGCGGGACTGAAGGCTCGGTTTGCCGTGTCGCCTGGCGTGGGCGCGTCCCCGACGAAATCCTCCACCCCACCGATGCGTTACACCGGCTGTTGGAATATCCGCAGCCGCAGAGTGCTTGGGCGCGGCAGGATATCGCCAAGATGCGAGGTCAAGCCGGCGCACAATGGGATGCATTGCTGCAAAACGCCGTCACCGACCAAACGCTTCAGCCCAAGAATCGAATTCGGGCGATGGATTTGATGTCGCTCTACGGGCCGACGATGTCGGCCGAGTTGTTGAACCAGGTCGCCCACGACAGCGATCCCCGAGTGCGAGCTCGCGCCGCAAGGACGTGGGGTAAGCGCACCGCTGCCGAGGCCACTCCCGCGCTTTCGACGATGCTCAAGGACGCCGATCCGCTGGTTCGTCGAGTCGCTTGCGAGTCGCTGATCCGCACCGGGTCCCACGTCGAGTTCTCGCAGTTGACCGATTGCCTCAAGTCGCTGGATCAAGGCGAAGCGTTCGCGGCGCGACGACTGCTCGAAAAAATGCCAACGCAGCAGTGGAGTGCCGAGGCCTTGAGCTCGAACGATCCGCGAATCTTTGTGGAAGGAGCAACCGCCCTGGCGATCGCCGAACCGAGCTTGGAGAATTGCTACGCCATCCTGGCACGCTGCTCCGAGTTTTTTGAAGGCTTCATCAGCGACTCCGACTTCGTCGACTTCCTTCGGGTAATCCAATTGGCATTGTCGCAAGGCCACATCGACCCCGAAAAGATTCCCGCCTTCGCGGCACGAATCGCCGATGAGTTTCCTTCCCAACACCCGCTGATCAACGCCGAGCTGGCCAAGATTCTGGCCTACCTGCACGTCGTGGACGTCAACCACCGGTACGCCGAGTACTTTGAAAAGTCCTCCGACGCGCCCATCGACAAATTGCAAGTCGCAATGATGTTGCAAACGCTGGCAGCGGATCTGGACCCCACCGATCGAAACGCCATCTTGAACTTCATCGAATCGGCCGAGGCAACTCCCGGCGGCGGCAGCTACGACGCCTATCTCGCTGGCGCGGCGTCCAATCTCGCCAAATGCCTCACCGATGCGGACATCCCGTCCGTTTTGAAGCGCGGCGCTCAATGGCCCGATGCCGTGACCGCCATTCTATTCCACCTGCCGGCCAAACCGTCGGCCGATGTCGTCCAAAGGCTGATCGAAATTGATATCGACTCGCCCCCACGCCACGACGCTTCGACGAAAAAAATGCACGCCGGGATCATGGCCATGTTGATCTCCGACGGCAATCCATCGTCTTTGGATTACGTGCTGACGTGTTTGCCGGATTTGGACGAAGCCGTGGCGATCGAGACGCTGATGGCGTTGCGAGAAACCGATTACCGCCCCCAATCGGCAGACCACTACCGCCACGTGATCGAAGTTGCTCAGAGACTTCGAGGGATCGCGGCGACGGCAGCCATAAGTCTCTTGGAACATTGGACCGGCGAACAACTGACGGATCCAAAGGCCGACGCCGATACGGCCATCCGCCGATGGGCTCAGTGGTACGAACAAGTCTTTCGACAAGCCCAGCCGATCTCAATTCCTCCCGATACGTCGAAGATGCACTGGACAGTCGATTCGCTGTTGGCCGAGATCCGAAACGATCACAACATACGCAACCTAAATCGGGGCCGTCAAGTCTATCAGAGCGCACAATGCGCCGCGCTGCCACCGATACGGCGCCGAGGGTGAGTCGCACGGGCCGGAACTCACCGATGTCGGTCGACGCTATAACATTCGAGAAATCGTGGCGTCCATCGTCGAACCGTCCAAAGTGGTGTCGGATCAATACCGTGGCAAGAAAGTCAGCTTGACCAATGGAAAGACGCTCGCGGGCTTGTTCACGATTCTGCCCGATGGGAGCTGGCAGATCACTCAAGCCGACGGCAGCCAAACGACGATCAATCCAACTGACGTCGACGACATCCAGGATCTGTCACGCTCGACGATGCCCGACGGCTTGCTGGATGATATCTCAGCCCGGGACATCGCCGACCTGCTGCATTATCTCACCGCGAACAACCCGGACCGCTACGCCGCATCCGACGCCGCCGGTGCATCGCGCGAGTAAATGCCATCTGGCCATCTTTTTTTTTCAATTCAAGGCAGCGCCCTGCTTGTTCGATCGGATCGGATCGTGCTCTCACAAAGGCACAAAGACACGGAGACAGGGACAAAGTCGTCCATGAATGACCCGCGCGATGCCCTTTTTTATCAGTGTCCGGCGTTAATTGAAGCGGAGCGGCGCAAGCCGCCCGGTAAGGATCGCACGCAAAATAACTTCCCGGTTTTGTTGTCCCCAAAAACCAAGTGTTCTGCTTCTTCTTCAAAAATCTCCGTGCCTTTATGTCTCTGTGAGGAATCAATTCATGGGTCAAACGATTACGACCGCGGCGGGTTCCATTAGCTGCGCGAAGTCAGTGTTCGACGCTGGTTACTTGTCAGGTTTTTGTTGAATCAGATCGTGTTCTCACGGAGGCACAAAGACACGGAGGCGGGGATCAAGGTTGTTCTTGAATGATCTGAGCGATGGCGTCTTTTATCAGTGTCCGGCCGAAAACCAGTGGTTCCGCTTCTGCTTCGAACATCTCCGTGCCTCTGCGTCTCTGTGAGGAATCAATTCATGGGTCAAACGATTACGACTGCCGCGGGTTCAATGAAGCGCAAAGCTGGTGTTCGACGCCAGTTCCTTGCCAAGTTCTTATCGATCAGATCGTGTTCTCACGGAGGCACAACGACACGGAGACGGGGACGGGGATCAATGTCAACTGCGCGAGGCCAATGTACGACTCTGGTCAATGGCTAAGTTTTTGTCGATGACCAGGAAGTTATCGTTTGCCGCTGGGTGCGACGATTGGGGAAACGGCGATGGTTACGGCTTGTTCGAAGCCGTCGTCGTTTGTCCCGTCTTGTGCCAACAACTGGCTAATTTGGTCGATGAGGTCGTTCAGACGCCGCTGGCGGTTGGCGTCTAGCCGGACGTGGAAGCGTCGGCATACGAGATTGCGCTTCGGACCTGACAACTCAAAGTTGCCTGCCTGTGCTGCCAAGCAGTAGTTGCGCAGAGCGGTTCGCAGCAGTGTTGACGCCGCGGCCGCCAAGGCCTCGTTGAATTCGCGCGATCCGCGAGTGGCCTCAAGCCGCAGTCGCGGCGCAACCAGCCGATAACGCTTTCGATCGCGACGAAGCGTCCGTTCAATTCCATCGACGACCAGCAGCCCTTCGTCGACCAAAAGATGGACATGGTAATACAAAGCCTGCGGTGCGCGCCGCAGCAGCTTCCCCAATTCCACCACGGTTAGAGGACCCTGGCTGACGAGCACTCGATGATCCGCAACCGCTCCGGCGAGGCGATCGCCCGCAATTGGCTGGCTCGCCGAATGGAATGGGTGCGTTGTTTGCCCGACCGCTTGTGCGACATGCCGCTGCTCGTTAAACTCCACAATTGATTTTAGTAAAAAAGTTTATAGTTTTCTACTTTTTGAGCCAGACGGCGAGTCTCTGCGGTGACTTATTGGAGCGGAATCTATGAGAGCGAAAAATTTTGGCTTGTCCCTGGCGTGGTGGGCCGTGGTTCTGGGAGCAGCGGCGCAATTAACGGCCCAAAACAATCCAACGCCGAACCTGGAAAGCAATCCGGACGCCGAGACGCTGTTTCGCAACGGCGATTTCGAGCAGGCCGCACAAGCATTCCGCCAAGTCATCGCGTCGGGCAAAAAGACTTCCGATGCCCTACTGCGGATGGCGCAAATTGCTTTACTGAAAAATGATTTGGCAGAAGCCGACCGTTGGCTGAAGCAAGGCCAAGAGTCGCTCGGCGAGTCGAAGGAGCTGTCAGCAATGTTCGCCGAGCTGTGTTATCGGAAGAACGATTTTGCCGCCGCCGCGCCCTATTTTCGCTCGATGGGCAATGCCGTGATGGCGGACAAACTCGCTTCATTTAAAGGCGTGCAACCGTACGCTCTGGATCCAGATGGACCGACATCCACCCGCCTGCCGTTTGTGCGAACCGATCCCCTGCCCGTCGTCTCTCTGAAGGCCAACGAGGGTGGCGACGTCTTCGCCATCATCGATACCGGCGGCGCCGAATTGATCCTGGATCCCGAATACGCCACGCAGGTCGGAGCTCAGCGATTTGGCGCGTCAGGAATCGATGTTCGCTGGTGGCCAAAAGGCGACCATCGAGCACGGTCGAATCGATTCGCTGCATTTGGGCGACCTGACCATCCGCAACGTGCCGATTCACATCCTGCCGACGCGTCGTTTTGCCGTGGCGGCAGGTGGCAAGCAAATTGACGCCGTGATCGGCACGGTCTTGCTTAAGCAATTCCAATTCACGATCGACTATCGCGGCCAGGCCTTATTGCTATCGAAGCGCGGAGAAGCTCCGGCGTCCCCGGCGGATTCCGCGATCGAGATACCTTTTTATCTGTCGGGAGATCATTACATGGTGGCACGTGGCCGCGTCAACGACTCTCCGCCATTGATGTTCTTTATCGATACGGGGATGGCGGGTCAAAGTTTCACTTGTCCCAAGTCCACTCTGGACGCCGCCGGCATCGTTCCCAGCGGTCCCAAATTGCAAGGGATCGGGGGCGGTGGCAAGATCGACATCCAGCCGTTCACGACTAAGTCGCTTTCGTTGGGCGATGCCAAAGTCACCGATGCTTCTGGATTGATTGGTCCGTTTCCGGAACCGCTGGAGTTGTCCCAGGGATTTCGTATCGGCGGGTTGATTTCACACGCGTTCTTCCGGGACTACACGGTGCAGTTTGATTTCGATTCGATGAAGTTGAGATTGTCCCAGTAGCTGGGACCACCCTTGCCCTCCCACATGTGGTGGACTGGTGTGAAGTAATTTGGCCAGATCCATGGCCGGGATTTGTCGGTCAAGGACTGACCGACCGACAGCAAGGCCGACCTACAGTAACGCAAATGAGCCCATATATGCCGAGTTGCAAGCTGCGGGTATCCGTGCGAAGATCGACGTCATGAAGAATCTGGATTCAGAGACGACCCTTTCCGAACTCAAGGAAATCGTGCGCTGCTTTGTCGACGAGCGCAACTGGAACCAGTTTCACTCGCCCAAGAACTTGAGCATGGCATTGGCGGTCGAAGCGGCCGAGTTGATGGAGCACTTCCAATGGATCACGATCGACGAGTCCCGCGCGGTCGAGTCGCAGCCTGAAAAATTGCAGGACATCGCAGACGAAGTTGCGGATGTCTTGTGTTACGTTTTGGCGTTGGCCAACGTCCTGGAAATCGATTTGTCGGACTCGTTACAAAAAAAGATGGCCAAGAATATCGCCAAGTATCCGGTCCAGGACTTTCGCGGCCGATTTCAAAAAGAGAGTGTGGGCTGACTCACGAACGGTCGCTTTCGTTATCGCTCGCGACGGCTTTTTTCAAGCGCTAGTCGACCAAAAGGACGGCTCACAGCTCGACCAAAAAATAGCGGAATGGCGCGAGCCGTCCGGTTGCGTTGGCATCCGCCTGGCGAATTACTGGGCGAAGTCATTGTGCGTGCGATTCTAAGTCGGTCAGGGACTAGCCGACCTACAGTAATGGCCCGCCAGACGCTCGATATTGATTTCGCGGGGGCGGCCGAAGTTTGTTACAATGTTTGGGTGATCTCGCTGCGAATCTCGCCAACAACGCGGTTGGGCTAGCGCAGCCGATTTAGCTTCCGATTGCCCGGCCACCTGCCAAACATTAATGAGTTCCGGTTCTTTGAAACTCCCGGCCAACGAGCAAGACTTGTTGGCATTGGTCCCATTCGAATTTCAATTGGCGACGCGCATCGTGTTTGGGTGCGGACAGGTCGACCGGCTCGGCGAACTCGCCAGACGTCTCGGGGCGACAAAAGCGACTCGTGGTCAGCGACCCTGGCATCGTGACGGCAGGTCACACAGAGCGCGGTGTGCGTTCGCTAAACGCTGCGGGTCTCTCGACTCGATTATTCGCTGGGGCACGCGAGAATCCCACGGACATCGAAGTCGAGGCCGGCGCGGCGGTTGCCCGTGAATTCCAACCGGATTTGTTGGTCGGCTTGGGCGGCGGTAGCTCGCTGGATTGCGCCAAAGGGATCAACTTCGTCCACACAAACGGCGGGAGAATTCAAGACTACTGGGGGATTGGCAAAGCGACTGCGCCGATGCTGCCCATGATCGCCGTTCCCACGACGGCCGGAACGGGAAGTGAACTACAGTCATTCGCGTTGATCTCGGATTCGGAAACGCACGTAAAAATGGCTTGTGGCGACCAGAAAGCGACTTGTCGAGTCGCGATTCTCGATCCGGAGTTGACGGTCACGCAACCATCGCAGGTGACCGCGCTCACGGGGATTGACGCGATGTCACACGCCTTGGAGAGTTACGTCACGCGGACGCGCTCGCCGCTGTCGCAGATCTTCAGCCAACAGGCGTGGCGGTGGTGCGCCAACCATCTGGGTGGCGTCCTGCGCGATCCGGATGACCTGGCGGCTCGGGCGGCCATGCAATGGGGTGCGGCATTGTCCGGACTGGCTATCGAGAACTCGATGTTGGGCGCCTGTCACGCGCTGGCCAATCCATTGACCGCCCGGTACGGTACCGCGCACGGTCAAGCCATCGCGGTCATGCTGCCGTGGGTGATCGAGTTCAATGCCGAAGCGGTCGAAGGCCTGTACGACGAGTTGGCCCAATGGATCGACGCCGACGCTGGCTTCGACCGGACGTGCCAAGGGCTAGTCCAGTTCGTACGCCAATTGATCGGGGAGTGTCGGTTGAAATCGACCCTGGGTGAACTGGGTGTGGCGGCCGGCGACTTGGGTGATTTGGCGGTCCAGGCGGAGAAGCAATGGACGGCGAAGCACAATCCGATTCCAGTCGACGCCGAAGCCTTGCTGGCTATTTATCGCGCGGCCTATTGAAGTGCGGCCGAGCATCTTCCGTGGCTTAAGGATCGCAGGCAAATCACTTCCCGATTTGGTCAACCCTCACCTGACCTTTCCTGCGAGGGCGAGGATTTAGGGCGAAGTTATGTTGCGTGCCATCCTAAAAGCTCTGATCGGCGATTCGTCGAGACCGTCGGTCGGTCCTCAGAATCCGCATAGCCCAGCTTGCAGTTACGACCGCGCCAAACGCCAGAATGAATTCGCCAGCAAACATTTTTCGCTCCCAAGTTGCAATGAGAGTAAAGTAATGCAGGTGCCGTGCCGAGAGCGAATTCTAATTGCTCACGGTCAAATCTCCGTCAAAACCGTTCTGAGTTTTCGAGTCCGTACATCATGGGCGACGACTCGTGTCATCAAGCCGATCTCAGAATAATCGAATTGATAACACGGCGTAGACTCGTCACTCAACAAAAAAACGGCCTGCGCATCACAGGCCGTTTCTTGGTTTCGTAATTCTGAGCGATCGTCAACCCGAACATCGAGCCTTAATAGGGCGCTCGAACCGGGTATATGCCAAACTGATACGTGCCGGTGGGCGGATAGGGTGTCGATTGAAACCCACCGCCGGCCGATGGTTCGTAGGTTCTACCGAACTGATGATAGATCGGCAGGCTCTTGGTCTGAGCGACGCCCCAATTGTATTCGCTTTGGAAAGTGGCGGTCGGCGGGACCACCAACGCGGTCGGAACTCCCCAGCGCCAATAGTTGTAGTCGCAGTGCCAAGGATTTGCGGCGGCCTGTTCTTGGTTCCACGTATTGATCCTCGTTGCGTCCACGCCGCGGTGGCTGTACGCGTAAACGGGGCGCGGTGAATAATGATCGTGAGCCATTTCGTAAAAAGTCCGCCCACGGTGAGCGTAGCCGTGCAGCCCAATGCAAGGTGCGGTGACGGGGCCGGAACAGTCGCCGACGCCAGCGTTGCTGCCGCAGAAACCGCCTGAGGCACATGAGCCGCAAGAGTCCTGTGCCGTGGCACTTCCGGCGACCAAGCAGCCAATCGCAATTGCGAGGATTGTCGTTTTCATTGTGTCGATTCCATTCTGACTTGGGAACTGTTTGATTGACTCGAAGGGACTAGGTTCGGTTTTGTAATACGGGTCGTTTCAAATCGTCGACGGTTCAGCGTGAATTCTGACCCTGGCGACGCCTACGATGCTGGCCGAGGCGGGTACCTATTGACCGCCGCCGCAAGAATCGCAGCCGCCGCCGAAAGAACCGTAGCCATCGCCATAATCGCCGGAAGAACAATCTCCTCCCAGGCAAACACCGTGACGGCCATGAGCTCCCAGGCCATACTTGGCGCTTTGTAGGTGGTAGTGGAAGTTCATAACTCGAGCCCAACTCAGGGGCGAGGGACCCAGGTGCGAGCAACCGCTTTCCCAAACCACAGTCGTCTTGTTCAAACCGTAACCCCCTCCGCACCGTCCGCAACTGTCCCGATAGAACGTTTCCGGCGTCGCGTAGTAGTTGTAGTAATTGCGGGTATGAGCGTACATGAACTCATGGGGCATCAGCGGCTGATAGGTATATTGCGCCGCGCCCACTTCGCGCGGAACGGGGTAGGGCGCCGGATACATGCCCGGCGGTCACCAGGCTGGCGCCGGGTGGCGTGTAGTAGTTGTACAAGAAGTTGGACGCCAGCGGCGTCTGGTCTTGAGCGACGGCGGCCGCTCCGACTGCGAGAACGGCGATCGCAGCCAAACTGACAATCCTAGCGGTCTTCATGCGGAGACTCCTTGATCCATTGAGCAATGGCTTGTCGACGATAATATCGATTCGAGACGGGCAGATCGCGAATGCACTTCGTCCCATCGCTAAACTTTCTCGACCATCCTGCAAAAGCCGTATGAGTGATTTGCTGGGACCGACCCGTCAATTCGCTTCGACCGTCGCTACAATCGTCAAAACCGTCTGTGCCAAGTCTGCGCCAAACGCTAGAATCAAGCCAACTTGTCCAGATTCACACGGACGCAAGAATAGCTGCGAACACGCCGTTTACGCACGCTCGACCGATTTAGGAGTGGACCAGTTGACCGAACCTCAGACCCAGGCCACTAGCCGAAAACGCGTCTCCGCCGAGGCGTTGGCTACCCAACAGCGCGACATCTCCGTCAGCGAGTTCTTCGCCAAAAACCGCCACCTGCTTGGATTTGACAATCCTCGCCGAGCCTTGCTCACGACGGTCAAGGAGGCGGTCGACAACTCACTGGATGCATGCGAGGAAGCCGGCATCGTTCCGGAGATCTGGGTGCACATCGAATCGACCGGTGAGAACCGCTTCAAAGTCGGCGTGCAAGACAACGGGCCCGGGATCGTCAAGAAACAAATTCCGCTGATCTTTGGCAAGCTGCTGTACGGCTCCAAGTTCCATCGCTTGCGGATGAGTCGCGGCCAGCAAGGGATCGGCATCAGCGCAGCAGGCATGTACGGCAAATTGAGCACCGGAAAACCGGTAAAAGTGGTCTCAAAAACGGCGACGAGAAAACCGGCCCACTACTACGAAATCGAGATCGACACGCGAAAAAACCTGCCTGAAATCCACAACGGCCGCGGCGACGGTGAGGATATTCCACCGGGCGAAAAAGGCCTGGCGTACATGGAAAAAAACGGCATCGAATGGGTCTCGCATTATCCGGCGGCCGACGGTGAAAAACTGCGCGAGATCGCCAGCGGCACGCGCGTCACGATCGAGTTGGAGGCGCGGTATCAGCGCGGGCGCGGCAGCGTCGACGAGTATTTGCAGCAGACCGCGATCGCCAACCCGCACGTCACGCTCCATTACGTCGATCCGGACAACAAGTCAACCGAGTTTCGACGCTCGACGACCGAGTTGCCGCGCGAACCCAAAGAGATCAAGCCGCACCCGTACGGCGTCGAGTTGGGCCGCTTGGTGACGATGCTCAAGGACACCAAAGAGTCGACCTTATCTGGATTTTTGACCGATTCTTTTTCGCGCGTCAGTTCGACTGTGGCCCGCAAGATCTGCGAGGCGGCCAAGCTCAGTACGCGAGCCTCGACCAAACGAATCGGGCGGGACGAAGCCGACCGGCTGTACAAGGCGATTCAGGCCACGAAAATCTCGTCGCCGGCGACCGATTGCGTCGTACCGATCAGTGAAGACTTAATCCTCAAAGGACTTCATCAAGTCGTCCCGGGCGACTTTTTTGCGTCGGCCTCGCGGCCGCCGTCGGTGTATCGCGGGAACCCGTTCTTGATCGAAGTCGGTCTGGCATACGGCGGTGCGACCGCGGTCGAAAAAATCACGCTGGAGATCTTGACCGAATTGCTGAGCCAAAGCGACGCGCGGACACTCAAGCAATTCCTGGTCAACACCTTCGACGGGCTAGGAAACGAAGGCGCGGACAAGATTATCAAGGCAGGTGGCTTCGGTACGCGGCAATCACCCTCCAAACTCTCGAAATCCGAGATGGCCGATCTGCACGCAGCAATGACCAACGTCAATCTCGCCGAGACGCAGACGATGCAAGTCATCCGTTACGCCAACCGCGTTCCGCTGCAATTTCAATCGGCCGCGTGCGCGATCACTCAAGCCGTCGCCCGCATGAACTGGCGGCCATACGGTTTGAGTCAATCTCGCAACGCACTACCCTCCGGTCCGATTACGCTGATGGTGCACATGGCCAGCGTCTGGGTTCCATTTACCAGCGAATCCAAAGAGGCGATTGCCTCGTATCCCGAAATCGAAAAGGAACTGCGGTTGGCGTTGCAGGCGGTTGGCCGCAAACTGGGGATGTACATGCGGCTGCGGTCCAAAGTCAAGCAGGAAGGGGAACGCCGCAGCATCTTCCTACGGTACCTCGGCGAGGTCTCGCAAGCGGTGCATGTGATCAATGGATTCGATCGCAACAAGCTTTACGAAAGTTTGCTGCAGGTCGCCAAGCGAAAAACGGGCGAAGCGGACACACGGCTCGACGACCGCGGCCGCCGGCTCGGCCGGCGAGCAAGACTTTGGCGACAACGTTCTGATCGACGAAACGAGGCCGGAGGACTTGCTGGCCCAAGTCGAATCGAACGGTTCGGCCCACCACAACAATGGAAAACAAGACGCCGGCCAACAAATGCAACTAGAATTCGACGACGAGGAGACGCGAGAATTGAAAAGCCCAAGGAAAAAGAAATAGATGGCCAAACGCAAATCCAAATTTCGCGAGAAGCCCAACGGCGAATCGAAACGCATCCCGTTTGCTCAACTTCCGCCGCGCGACAAAAAGACGGTGAAATCGATCGTCCAGTTGGCGGACAATGTGGTGACAACCGCCGAGCGCAGCCGCCCGCCGCATTTGGACATTCCTTCCCGTTCGCTCAGCAACGTTCGCTTCAACCAATCCAAGCGGATTATCGAAATGGGCAGCGGGACCAATCGTCGCGAGTTGTTTAACTTGTCGCAGGCCAAGGCCTACATGCAGACCATTCTCGTCGGCAGCGGGTGCAAACAACTGATCGATCAAGGAAAGACGACCAGCTTGCGGGGACTGTATTACATGCTCAAACACACCATCGAAGGGACCAAAGAGGAGACCTTTGACGGACAATCGGAATCGGATTCGATCATCGAGGACTCCGAAGTCGCACTCGACGTATTGCGCGAAGAACTGCATTTGTATGCCAAGAGCGCCGGTTCGATCGCCGGGCCCATTACGCTTGTCGACAGCGGCGACGAAATCGATTGTTCTCGCATGGGCTCCGGTGGCTATACCATCCCCTCGATTTGCGAACCGGAAATCGTGCAGTTCAAGAAGAGTGACGCCAAATTCGTGTTGCATGTCGAAAAGGACACCGTCTGGCGGCGATTCAACGAGGACAAGTTCTGGGTCCAGCACAAATGCATCTTGACTCACGGCGGCGGCCAACCTCCGCGCGGCGTGCGCCGATTGCTCCATCGATTGAATCACGAATTGAAGTTGCCGGTTTATTGCTTGCTCGACAACGATCCCTGGGGGTATTACATCTACAGCGTGATCAAACAAGGCTCCATTAATCTGGCGTATGAGTCCAAACGAATGGCTATCCCCGAAGCCAAGTACCTCGGGTTGCGGAGTAAAGACTACGATCGTTGCGGCCTGTCGACGAGCGTGCAGATCAAGCTCAATGACACCGATATCAAACGGGCACGGCAGATCGCGAAATACCCTTGGTTTGAGAAGAAGCCCGCCTGGCAAAAGGAAATTCAAGCGATGCTGTCCAACGGCTTCAAGCTCGAAGTCGAATCGTTGATCAGCAAGGACATCAGCTACGTCACGGAGGAATATGTCCCGGCGCGGCTGAACGATCGCGATTTGCTGGATTGACCAGTGCGACGACTCGAGTGTCGCCGCAGCCCGGTAGCACGCCCCCTCGTACTCGCGTTCGAAACCTAGTGCTTTGTCAGGTGTTAGAATTGGGGTTGTGTGCCACTGGCTTCGCCAGTGCGGGTCGGCAATACACGACGCTCAAGTACACTGGCACAGCCAGTGGCACCCCAAAATTAAGTACTGAAAGTGCACTAGCAGCCCGTTGAAAAAGGTAGCGGAACGGCGCGAGCCGTCCGGTTGCGCGCAACTCGCTCCCAGGCTCCGGCTTGGGAACACACCGTCTTTGAGGCTCCGCCTCGCTTTTAGAATCGGACGCAAAATAACTTCGCCGTAAATCCTCGCCCTCACGGGAGAGGCTTAGGGAGAGGGTCGACAAAACCGGGAAGGTATTTTGCGTACGATCCTTAACCCAAATCAAACGGTTCCCTCAAAACATGAATCGGATAAACGGCAGAAGCAGGGCGCCCAAGACCAGGATGGCGGCAACGATAACCCATTTTGGGAAGCTTGATTCGGCGACTACGAATTGCTCGCAGTAAGGACACATCGTCGCGTCCTCGTAAATCTCCCGTTTACAGTGCGGACAAGGTACATACGGGGAATCAGCGTCATCGTCCGCAACATCGTCGTCGACCTCGTCCCAGTCGTTGTCGAATTCGTCGATCTCGTCGTTACGCCAATTCATCGCCAGCCAGGGAAAATCAGGACGCGAATCATTGCTGAAGTTCGAGTATAGACTCGGCAAAGGCCCGACCGATGCCAAGCATGGTCTTGCCGCTGCCCAGGTAGTGATAGGGATGCTCGCTGCCGACTTTATTCCATTCGTCCAGGTGTTCCTTCCAGCCTGACTTATAGACCGCGTCGGCCTCGGTGTCCCAATACTTATCGGTGGCAACGATGCGGACATTATCTTTGAACTCGGCAATATCAGCGACGGCCGCTTCGGCGTCTTTGAACTTCTGCATTTTGGGGTTTGCGTGATCGCCGTCGACGCCCATTTGGCCAATCACGACAGGCAATCGCGGTAATTTGAGATCGCTGCGCACGTCGCGAATGAAATGCGCCATGTTGTCCGTGTATTCGGCCGTGTATTGATCGTTGATCATGTCGTTCCAGCCTTGAAACCAAACCAACCCGCAAATCTGGTAACCGTCGTCTGCATGCTCTGGAACGTAAGTTGAAAGGTCCGACAGCGTCGACTGAATCTCGTCAAACATGTCACGGTAGGCCTTGCCGAAAGTTTGCTTGACGTCATCCAAAGTCACCGAGTCGGGTTTGTTCTTGTTGCGCTGGTCGACCATTTTTTGCAATACGTCGGCTGGTGGCATTCCCGCGCTGGGGGGCCGGAAGTCTTGATACAGGCTGCGGCCGCCCCAAGCCGTCTTGATCAACAGGACTGGTTCTTCATAGCGATCGCCGACAACGTATCCAAACTCCAACTCCGGTCCAATGCAATTCGGCGAACCATAGCCAACGGTCAGCGGCCCGTGCTGCTCGTGGAAGCGAATCCAAACGTCGTCGCGCTTCCGCCATTGATCGTCCGTTCGCAGGTGTTTGTACAGGGAGGCATATTTTGGCTGACTCGCCTGGTAGTCCAGCAACGAAATCTTGGCCTTGCCTTCCATGTTCGATTGGCCTGCCAAGATGAAAACCTTGATCGGTCGGCCGTGGATTGAACTTGGTTGGGCGTCGGCGGCACCCATTCCCCAAAGACTCAAGCCCAAGACGCCAACAACACAGCAAATTGCACGATTCATCGTCAAATCACCTCTTTTAGGTCTATGGGACCAGGATTTCGCCAACTCGGCGAATCTTACGATTATAGCGACTTTGACGATCAGCGGTCGCACGCGAACCATTTTGCAGGCCGCTTCGTAGAACGTCGTGGACAAGCGCATGGACGCAGCTAAGGATCGCACGCAAAATAAGTTCGCCAAAAATCCTCGCCCTCACGGGTAAGTAAGGAGAGGGTCAACAATACCGGGAAGTTATTTTTCGTGTGATCCTAAAAGTTCGGGTTGCAATTGTTAGCCGATGGGCAATAGCCACGGTTATTCGCTGCCGAATCGGGGCTAACGCTTTGCGGCTGATCCGATGATCCGAAAATCAAGTTGTGACGACGCGCCAGCCTCCGCCAGAAATGCGGCCGACGGCGGCTTCAAGCTCACCCGATAGGGGGAAAGTCATGCGGAGAAGGAGCCGGCATCGTTCCCGACGTAGGCCGCGACAAAAGGTGCTGAGAAGCTTCTGCCGCTTTGTTCAAGCCGCCATATTGGAGACCGCCGGACTGCTCTTGTTGTTGGCGACGATTCTTTGGATACGCGGCGGGTCCGTTAACTGGCCAACGTGGGTCCGGCAACAAGTCGCCGGCATCGACGAATGGATCCAGTCCACCGGCGAGCCCGATTCGACCACCACGAGCATTCAACAACAGTAGCGTACCTACCTCGGCTCTCGTTCGACTCTGGCTCTCGGCTCTCGTTACGAGGCTCTGCCTCGTAACGCAATGCAGTCAGGCTCTGCCTGTTGCGGCGGCAAATCAGGAGGCGGAGCCTCCCATCAGTACGTTACCAGGCAGAGCCCTCATCGTTATACACAAATCTTTCGTTGTTTTCTCGGTATTGTCATGGGTCCAAAAGTTCGCCACGCCAATGCAAGGTCCGTCATGCGCTGTATGCCAATCCACATCGTTTTTGGGCCGGGCGGACCATCGTGAGTGCGCCCAAGATGTCCGCCTAAACTGGCGATCTGATAGACCATCTCTTCAATCGTCGGTGGCGTTTTCGGCGGCGGCGATTGCTTTACCACCGTGTACACTGCTTTCCATTCGTCTTCGCTGAATATCAACTCGCAAGACGCGTGTGGACATTCACGTCCCATCATCAACGCGTACATCACCCGCCATGCCACAATCATGTACAACGCCCAACACAGATGGAAACGCT
This sequence comes from uncultured Planctomycetaceae bacterium, assembly GCA_963803365.1. GTDB lineage: Bacteria > Planctomycetota > Planctomycetia > Pirellulales > Pirellulaceae > JANMEB01. Next base: position 147,653 of record CAWDMH010000004.1, on the reverse strand, counting down.
CCGCGGTTTCCAGTTGCAGGTCTTCGACCCGACAACCACTTTTCAATACTCGGAAATAGATTTCGATTTGCCAACGGCAACCATAATAATCGATGATTAAACAAACTTGCTTGAACGACTTGATCGGCAAGCTGGTGAGCAACAGCCATTCGATCGGCTCTTCGCCTTCCGGCGGCGTACTGGTTTCACGCACCAACACCGCGTTCACGGTCACGTCCGGGAGCTTTCCGCCGGGACGTCGAGGTCCGCTCAGGGGGACGCGCGTGGCTTGGATTGTCAACGTCGCCGTTCGTGCGCTACGCGGCTGATTCCGTTTGCGGTCGTCGTGGGAGCGGGGTGCGTTTTTGCTGACCGCCACCTCCATCGTGCCGATCACTTTGCCGGCACCCACCTGCTCCCACAGTTTCTGTTCGTGCTCGCTCGACAAGCTGCGGTCTTGGCCGGCCCGCACGATCCACTGGGCCTTTCGCTCGCCGGCTTCGGGGAGGGCCTCCGTAAAACACTCGAAGATGTCCCCCTCGCTGTCGGAAACAACCACGACCTTCGTGTCGGGAACTTGGTCCGCGATTTCGCAACCGAGCCGATAGCCTTGCAGCCAGCGGAAGCTTTCCTTGCCTTCGATGGGTTGTAGCCTTTGTTTTCTCTTTTTGGCTTTCTTGTCTTTTTGGTTCTCACGAAACGTCTCCTCATCGCGCGCCCAGATGTTGGCGTCAACGACCCCCAAGGGAATTCGTTGGGTGGTCACGGCCAACATGGCATGATTATAAAAGCCGACACGCGACTCATCATTGAGAGGTCCGGCACCTCCCATTTGTTCTTCAGGCCGCGTGATATCAATTTCCGTCGTGTCTTGAATCAACAGCACGACGTCCTGTTCTGCGATCCGATTCAAGGTCGCGTCATGATGCGGTGCCCGTACATCCTCAGGTTGGACACGTGGATTGTCGAAGAGCCGATACGCGGCAATTGTTTCACTCCAGCCGTCGCAAGCCGCGGGAATGCTGACCGATGGTTTCTGACTGAGGCGATCCAGCACAATCTTGAACCGTTCATCCAACCGTTCGTCTCCCAAATCCGAGCTTTGCAGTTCCATCTCGATCCAGTCTGGCATCACGTCAATCCTTTGACGAAGTATTTGACTCCCTCCGACCACCTAGCCGGAATCTTCGCCGAAGGTTAAAGCCCCAATGGTCTTCGACCAACAGTGATTTCGCATGCGCCTTTACCAAGCCTTCTCAAGGCCCCTTCGTTGCGCACTCCTTCACCGCCTCCCAGCATCGCCACATTTATGTATAACGATGAGGGCAGAGCCTGGGAACGAGGGTCGATGGGAATGAGGGTTGAACGAGGGTTGACGAGGGCTGAGGTTATGCTTGCCCGTGGAACGCTTGCCATTGTAGATGCGTATCGACGCGATGGCGGAATTGGCGAATCTGCCCGGCATCATTGAAGCGAAAGATGTGAATCTCGTCGACTTCCAAGAAAGTTTTGCCCGTCGCTTTGACGAGCGGCTTCGACGGTCACCAAGGTGACCACTGTATCGCCGCTGGCAAAGTACGCGGTCGGCTCGAACCGCTTGAATTCAACGCCTTTTAGCGCTTCGAAGAAACCGACCACCGCCTGCCGCCCGCATCGCCGCTGCAGCCAAGGAACATCGGTCGAAATCTCGCCGTATTCCCACTCCACGTCGTCGGCCAACTGCTCGAGGATGGCAGGAATGTTTCCTTGAACAAATGAATCGTAAACGACATGAACGCGTTGTTCGTTGGTCATGAGGCCACCCTTCAGTTACGGCGTCGAATCCTGAACCGGTCCTGTCACAAAAGATTGGTTCAGTTGTATCGCGCCGCCTGTGAGATTGAAACGGGGCGGTCGACATCGAAGTGCGGGCACTATTGTCCTGCAGCCGGTTGAATGACAGGCTCTGAATCGCTGGGTCGGATCGACTCGAAGTATTTGCGAACCGTTTCGCGATGGCCGAGCGGCAAGGGCTCACGATCAAGCACTTCTTCCATCTGCTTGCGGAACTCGACGTATCGATCGCGGTAAGAGCGTGCCGCGTCCTGGCGGGCTTCGGGATTGGTTAGCGTTTCGCCTCGCTGGGTCCTTCGCCGGCAATCCCCGTGATGTCCTGTTGATGACGTTGCGAGTCGAGTTTGGTCTTCTCTTCCCCGAACGGCTTGTTCGAGCGCCGAGCCCCCATTTGTTAGTCGGGCTATTTGACTTTTTCACACAGCTTCCCGGTTTGTCGCATTGGCCCTGGCAATTGCATTTGCACTCGGACAAGCGATTGAGTTGGCAAGCGAGGCAGTCGCCGATTTTCTTCTTCAAGCCCTGTTTGCGGCACACGCAGGCACATTTGCACATTCCGGACTTGCATTTGGAGTCGTCGTCGTTTTCCAAACCGTCGAGGACGTCCTGAACCGCTTCACTCAATTGTCCGGGCTTTCCCTTGCTGAGATTGTTTTTGAGTTCGGCGAGCTTTGCCTCCAAAGCATTTTGTTGTTTTCGATCCATCGTCGAGACACCGATTTTCTCCAGTTCCCTTGCCGCCTCGTCGTACTTTTGGTCCTTGAGCATCTGGCTGGCCGATTGGCTGGCGTCGGCCGCTTGCAGCGCCTCGGCCAATTGCTGGAACTGCGAGTCGACTTGTTGGATTTGTAGTTGCTCCAGCGCGCTGGTCAACGAAGCTTGCATGTCGGACAATTCCGCCAGCGCTTCACGTTGATCGACCTCGGGTTTTTTGAGGTCCTCAATCGCTTGACGCATCTGGTCGGCGAGTTGTTCGAGTTGCGGGTCCTTCGTTTCCTGGGCCAGATCCCGCAAGTCCTTAAGTAAGGTCTCTTCGAGCAACTTCGATTGTTCAGTCACCACGGCCAGCGGTTCCGCGGCGGCGATCGGTGTCGCCGTCGGCAACCGTAGAAAGCTGGCGGCGATCAACAATACCACTGTGACCATCGCCAACGGAATCAACTTCGGCGATTTCCAGGGAACCACCCGGCGCGCATCGACATCGGCCAAGCGACGTAATGCGTCATCAATCTGCAACTGATGAACCGATTCGCGGTGTGATCGACCGGCGAATTCCAGTGCCGTCGACGTCCGGTCCTTCAGTCCACATGCGGCATCGATTAACGCAGCCGTCCGACGCCAACTGGTCGGCCAAACAAACCCCAGCACCCAACATACCAGCACCACCGCGGGCAGTACGAGCCAACCGTACCATTGACTTGCCTCCCATCCATACCACACCGCCAGAAACCAAGCAGCGCCTAGGCACGCACCCAAAACGATCCCCAACGCGGCCCAACGAACGGCGCGATCGATGCGCTGCTGGATTCGAACCGGTCGCAACAATGATTGAAGCTCACGCAACATGTTTTGGCTCCTATGCTACTTGAGGATGTAAGGATCGCACGCAAAATAACTTCGCCGTAAATTCTCGCCCTCACGGGAGAGGCTTAGGGAGAGGGTCGACAAAACCGGGAAGTTATTTTGCGTGCAATCCTCGACCGACGGCCCGACCGACATCGAGTCCGCCATTGCCACGGCCCAGCGACTGTTATCTGGCGACGATCACGAGTCCGAAATCATCGTCGTTACCGATGGATGCATGGCCAACATCGAACAACTCCAATCGATCAAGAACGTGACTTTCTATGGAGTCGGCCAATCGCGTGACAACGTCGGGATCACACGTTTCCAGGTTCGCCGGAGCCTGGTGGACGCCATCGGTTATCAAGTCCTGATCGACGTCACGAATGACTCCGAAAGCCCAAAGTCTTGCCGCGTCGAACTGAGCCTGGATGACGCATTGGTCGACGTGATTCCAATGGACTTGGCGCCGGGTCAAACGGAAACGCGAGTTGTCGACCACACCTCGGCCGACGGCGGCCGCTTGATCGCTAAGCTCGATTTGTCGGATGCCTTGGCCGTCGACAACTCGGCGGTCGCCGTGCTGCCACGCTTGTCTCCCATTCCCGTCGTCATGGTCAGCGAAGGCAATGTGTTCCTGCAAAGCGTTCTGGAATCGATCCCGCTCGTCGATCTTACGATCGTTCCCGACCCTCCCGCGTCATCGCCGTCCGGCGGCATTCTAGTCTTGGATCGCAAGATTCCGTCGAAGATGCCGGCGGGTCACGTCATTGCGGTCAATCCACAAAGCGCCTGTGACTTGTGGACGTTGGGAGATTCGATCGTCGAACCCATCGTCGCGACGGTCGCCGCCGATTCGCCGATAACTCAGCACGTTCACTTGGACAACGTTGTGTTTCCCGAAGCCCGTCGCTTGGACTTCACCGGCGGCGCCGAGCCGTTAATTCAAGATCCGCTCGATCAGTGCTTGTGGGCACGAGTCCAACGGAACACCGGCGACGTCGTCGTGCTGACGGGCAGTTTGGAAAAAGGGGACTTGCCGCTGCGTATCGCCTTTCCTGTGCTCATGCAGAATACCGTTGAGTGGTTTCAAGGTCACCAACGCGAACTCGTGCCGGCCCTGCCCAGCGGCTCGATGATCTCGCTGGACGTCAGCGGAATCGGGGCGGCCGCGGGCGCAAAAAAGACTCCGGAGTCGATGCCGCGGCGCCGGCGGTCTCGACGGACCGACCAGCGGATGAATCCGACAACTCTGACAGTGTTGTCGTCGTTCAAGACGCCGCCGATCAACTCGATCGACCGCTCGAATTGGTGAGTCCATCGCAAAAAAACTTCCGCTGACCGTCGACCGGAAACTTGCCACGCTCGGGCCGTTGTTGGAAACGGGTGTGTGGACGGTGCAGGCGGCCGACCGTGACGACGTCGCACCTGACCGCGACCAACCGGAACCCGAAGCTGCTGGTGATTCCAATGCTTCGTCCAAGTCGTCGAACATGCAAATTGCCTGTAATCTGGCCAATCCGGATGAGAGCAACTTGCGTCCTCGTGGCTCGCTTGCGAAGTTCGGCGCGTGGCAGGCGATGGCCTGGGGCGGACGATCGCTGTGGTTTTACTTGACGTGCGCGGCGGCCGCCTTGATCGCTGTCGAATGGTGGCTTTACCAACGCAGGATCGTCGGATGAACTTGCAGCCGTACGGTATCTCGCTGGAAGTGGTTCGGCCCTGGATGCTGTGGGGCTTGCTCTTGTTGGCCCCGATCGCCTGGTACTTCCGCCGCAGCCTCAGCGATTTTCCGCGTTGGCAGCGCCTGGTCTCGCTAGGTTTCCGAAGTTTGATCGTCGTCTTGCTGGTATTGGCCCTGGCGGGATTGGCGCTGCTCAGTCCCACGGCCCGGCAGTACGTGGTCGTCGCCGTCGATCGCTCGTTAAGCATCGACGACACGGCGTCTGAGAGAATCGACGAATTCATGCGCGGCCTCCAAGCGGACTTGGGGCATAATCAGTCGGCCCGGTTCGATTTTGCGTCAGCCCCCAATCCCATCGCCAAAACGCCCGAGAGCGCGGCGCCGATGACGGACGAACAGCGGCGCGGGACCGATCTCGCCGCGGCGATTGAGATGGCCGGCGCGGCGATTCCTCCGGGCTTCGTTCCCCAGATTGTTCTCCTTACCGACGGACGTCAAACGAGCGGCGATGCGTTGCAGGCCGCTGCCCTCAGCAAACCTCGGATCAGCGTCGTGCCGTTGCCAGTCCGAACCGAGCCGGAGGTTCAAGTCGCCGAAGTCGCATGCCCGCCGAAGTCCGTCAAGGCGAACCGTTTTACGTCGAAGTCACGCTCAACTCGAATCACGACGATGCGGGCTTTATCGACGTCTACCGCGGTGACGTGTTGGTCAGCCAACAGACCGAACCGCTGAAGATAAAGAAAGGCGAAAACCGATTTCGCTTTCGGCAAACGATCGACAACGAAAGCCAAACCGACTTCGCCGTCGGAATTCGCAAATTTCAGGATACGCTTCTGGATAACAACGCCGCGTCGGCAGTGGTGTTTGCCGCGGGGAAGCCGAGCATCTTGATCGTCGACTCGGTCAATCCCGCCGGCCAATTCATCAACCAGGCCGACACGAAGTTGACGCTGATCGACTCGGCACTCGGTCATCAAGAAATCTCGCTGTCACAATCCGGTCCCGGACGATATGAAGCCGACTTCGCCACACCGAAAGCCGGGGCGTATCAATTGGAGTTGTCGCAGCAGAAAGACGACGTTGTCTTGTTCCGTCAATCGCGAGGCATCGTGGTCGGCTACCCCAACGAACTGCGGCTGGGCCCTCCGGATGAAGACCTGATGCGGCGGATCGCCAGCGTTTCCGGCGGCCGATTCAATCCCACACCCGCGCAAATCTTCGAGCCTACCGCACTCCGAGCCCGTCAGGTCACCCCGCTGTGGCCCTATCTGCTATCCGCCGCCCTGGTTCTCTTCCTGTTCGACGTCGCCCTCCGCCGAATCGATTTCTCGTTGTGGGTGTAGTAGAGCTGAAATGACAAATTCTGGAGATTTTCGATAACGATGCTATTGATTCTGTTTCTTCAGATGTAAGCGTTTACGGGTTGCCAATGCGTTTCCCACGTATTTAGGGGGTCAGGCACATTTTCGGCGGCTCATGCGACATTCTAGTACCAATCATTGTGCCGAAAATGAGCCAGACCCCGGCTCGTGAACTGTTACCTTCAGATCAACACGCTTGCCGGAGCGACTCAACAAGACGAGGAATTCAGCGTGTAGCCGTGGGCCTTGGATTTCGCGGCGAGAGCCGCGTCAGCGCGTAGCCGTGGGCCTTGGATTTCGCGGCGAGAGCCGCGTCAGCGTAGCCGTGGGCCTTGGATTTCGCGGCGAGAGCCGCGTCAGCGCGTAGCCGTGGGCGTCAGCCCACGGTTTGCGTGTGGACCACGCAATTTAGCCGCGAAGCGGCGACAGCGATTAACCGTGGTACTCCCCCTCGAACAAAAACTGCTCATCGAACTCGATGCCATGACGACGGAGAACGTCGATGTACTCTTCTCGAAACGATCTTGATCGATGATGCTCGCGCTGATTGCCAATATACCTTCGAACGATTTCGATTTGCGAATAACTGACCGTAAATGCGGCGTATCCCTTCTGTCATTCGAATTTCGATTCTGTCTCCGGAAGCTCGTTCATCCATTTTGACGAATTGGCCTTGATATCGCGTATTGAATACGAAACGGCGCACGTCGGGGGCAAATCGGCGAGGAGATGTGCGTGGTCCTCAATTCCGCCGATCTCGATCAGGTGTCCTTTGATCCCACGAATCGTGCCGCCGATATATTCGTATAGCCGTTCTCGAATTTGCTCGTGAATCGTTTTGCGCCGATATTTTGTGCCAAACACGACGTGATAGGTTAATTTGTGATAAGCTCCCATGAGTTTGCTCCTTCGCAATGATGTGGATTTTGCTGTCGCCGCGTTGGCGGTTTGTTGGATAACGGGCACCGCTGAACCCCCTGGGCTGACGCCCACGGCTACGTGCTGTCACGGCGTTCGCCGTTGGTTTTGCTGTCGCCGCGTTGGCGGTTTGTGGGATAACGGGCACCGCTGAACCCCCTGGGCTGACGCCCACGGCTACGTGCTGTCACGGCATTCGCCGTTGGTTTTGCTGTCGTTGTTCGCCGTTGGATTTTGCTGTCGCCGCGTTGGCGGTTTGTTGGATAACGGGCACCGCTGAACCCCCTGGGCTGACGCCCACGGCTACGTGCTGTCACGGCGTTCGCCGTTGGTTTTGCTGTCGCCGCGTTCGCGGCTTGTGGGATAACGGGCACCGCTGAACCCCCTGGGCTGACGCCCACGGCTACGTGCTGTCACGGCATTCGCCGTTGGTTTTGCTGTCGTTGTTCGCCGTTGGATTTGTTGTCGTTGCGTTCGCGGCTTGTGGGATAACGGGCACCGCTGAGCCCTGGGCTGACACCCACGGCTACGTGCTGTCACGGCATTCGCCGTTGGTTTTGCTGTCGTTGCGTTCGCGGCTTGTGGGATAACGGGCACCGCTAAACCCTGTGCCTTGGATTTTGCGGCGAGAGCCGCGTGAGCGCGTAGCCGTGGGCGTCAGCCCACGGATTGCTCCCCCCCGAACAAACATCAGTTGAATCGCAGCAAGGCGAATTTCTTCTTACCGCTGCGAAGGACGATCATCGACTCGCTGGCCAGGTCGCCGACGGTTAGGACCGTGTCAACGTTTTCGATTCGGCGATTATTCAGATAGCGCCCCCCTTGTTCGATGATTCGACGAGCTTCGTTCTTGCTTTTTGCCAAGCTCGACTGGACAAGGGCGTCGACCAGCGACAGACCGTTTTCCAAGACGGTTCGGGCCACGTTGCTGCTGGGGACATCCGCAAAAATCTGCTGCAAATCCGCGTCGGATAGGTCGCCGATCTCTGCGCCAAAAAACACGGCGGTGGCGGCTTCGGCCTTCTGCAACCCCGTCTCGCCGTGGACCAATCGGGTCAACTGGCGAGCCAGTTCTTGCTGACTGTCGCGTTGATGCGGTTGCGATTGCCGCTGTTGATCGAGCGATTCGATCTCCTGACGGCTGAGTTCGGTGAGGAACCGCAGGCACTTGCCGGCGTCGTCGTCCGCAACATTTCTCCAGTATTGGTAGAACTGGTACGGGCTGGTGCGGTCGGCCGACAGCCAGACGGCCCCCGATTCGGTTTTGCCCATTTTGCTGCCGTCGGATTTCGTGAGCAGTGGCGACGTCATCCCATAGAGTTGGACCGATTTCATCCGCCGCGCCAGATCGATGCCGGCGGTGATGTTGCCCCATTGGTCGCTGCCGCCGACTTGCAATTCGCATTGAAACTGTTGCCAAAGATGGACGAAGTCGTATGCCTGCAGCAGCATGTAGCTGAACTCGGTGTAGCTGAGGCCGGCGTCGTCGCGACCGAGCCGATTTTTGACTGACTCCTTGGACAACATCACGTTGACGGGAAAGTTCTTGCCGACGTCGCGCAGGAATTCGATATAGCTCATCGGCGCGATCCAGTCGGCGTTGTTGACCAGGATCGCTGAGTTGGCTCCGGAGTCAAAATCGAGAAATCGGCGCATCTGCTGCTGGAGTCCCGCAACGTTTCGAGCGAGTATTTCGGCGTCGAGCAAATTCCGTTCGTCGCTTTTGCCGCTGGGATCACCGATCATTCCGGTGGCGCCGCCGACGAGCGCGATTGGCTTGTGACCCGCCTTTTGGAAGCGCCGCAGCATCAGCAGCGGCATCAAGCTGCCGACGTGCAAGCTGTCGGCGGTCGGATCGAACCCGGCATAGACCGTGCGCGGCTTCTCCTCCAGCCACGCGGCCAACTGTTTGTCATCGGTCGACTGATGGACCAAGCCGCGCCAATTGAGGTCTTGGAAGAAGGTCATGATGGCATTTGTCCCGGATAAATGGCGGGCCGATATCGGCTTCAAAGCTCAAATTCGAATAATTCCTGTCTTTTTTGGCAACTGGGTTGTAACAACCTTCGCCCGCTCTGCGTCATAAAATACGCATAAGCCAAAAGTGAAAGCGGGGGCAGTCGAAACAATCGACGCAACGAGCACGCGATGACGAATTTAAAGCCGCCCGACTCAAAACGTCAGTGGGTGTTGGATGCCTTGGAAAGGTACGAGCCGACGTTGATGCGTTATGCGCATTGATTGACCGGCGGCGATGGCGATCGCGCACAGGAGGCCGTGCAGCATACGTTTTTGCGGCTTTGCCAGCAAACTCCCGATTCGATATCGGAAAATCTGGCCGGCTGGTTGTGTGCGGTTTGCCGCAACAAGGTGTTCGACGACTTGCGGGCTAGAAAGCGGCATCGCCAAGTCGATGACTTTCCCGCGATCGAATCCAACGATCGGGAGCCGACAGAAATGGTTCAGCAGAGCGAACTGATTGAAATGATCGACCGAGTCGTCGAGAGACTGCCACCGGCGCAACGGAATGCGATCGAATTGTGGCGAGCGGGATTGCGCTATTCCGAGATCGCATCGGCGCTGGACAAACAAGAGACGTCGATTCGCGTTGCCGTACATCGGGCGATCAATTCGCTGAGGGCCGAACCGGTGATTGCGGGCTGGCTGGACGAGGAGCGACCGGCGAAAAACAGGCCGCGTATGCCGGCGCCGCGATTCGCGCCCGAACCAACGTAACGGCGACTGCAATTAAATTATGACGCCGAATGTCAAAACCGAATGTGATCAGCGAATGTGAACACCGATTGGAAACACCGATTGGAAAACCGATTGGAAACGATGTGAAATGCAGTGGGCGTACCGAACTTCCAGTCAGAACGATTGCTGCAAGAGTGAATTGAGAATTGAGAATTGAAGCCTAGCGGGCTGTTGAAAAACGACTTGACTGAACAACCAGACCGAACGTCATTCCGCGAGTGCGGGAATCCAGCGGAAATCAACACTCGTAATACTGGATCCCCGCCTTCGCGAGGATGACGAATCCTTTTTCAACGGCCTGCTGAAGCCTCGGCTCTAAAGGCAGACGACTTACGAATTCATCGAGGCGCATATGTCCGACAACCACAAACCGAACGACGAGAACGAGACGTTGGCGGCCGACCTGACCGCTTTTGCCTTGGGCGAGTTGCCCGCAGATGAAGCGGCCAGGCTCCAGCGCCTGATCCCGGGCGATCCGTCTGCGCAAGCGGAATTGGCTAAGACGCGTCGTCTGGCAGAAGTATTGCGTGCCGGTTCGATCGGCGAGTCCGTCACCGAGCGCGATTCGACTTCCGCACGGAACGTACCAACGGTTCAGTCGGAACGAACTCGCGAGGCGATTTTGGATGCTTTGGATAGCGAGCGTGTTACGCTGCCGTCACAAGAAGTCTCGGTGTCGGAAGCCTTCTCGCTAAAACTCGTCGGCAAATCACGCCGCAAGTTGCAATTGTGGCTTGGGGCGCTTGCCGCCACAATCGCGATTGTCTTGTGCAGCGTGGTCTATCTCAATCGAGACGCGCAGTTTCCGAAAGTTGCACAGAGTTCGCTAAAGGAATTCCAAGCGACACGAGAACACGCCCCGCCGCCCGATTCCAAGGACAAATTAGCGCAAATCGACGAATTGAAGAAGATTCCATCAGACGCCGAACGAAATGTTCGGCTTGAAGATCGAGCTGAAGCGAATATGGCCGATCAGGGGAATGCGGCAGGCGCCGCTTCGGCGGCTGCAATCGCTCGGAGCGCCCAGAGTAATGACGTCATCCGCACGATCGACCGGGCCAATGCTCTCGAATCGCCGGGCCGTGCGCCTGCGAAAGAAAACAGTGCGGCGGACACTCCCAGCTTGGCTGCGGCCGACTCGTTTGGCGCGAGTGGTAATTTGAGCAAATCGACAGAGTCTAACTTGGCTTCAGCGGCTTCCGAAAAGGCCTTTTTCGATCGGCGCGTTGAGGATTCGAAATCGTCCCGGCTCCCGAGTCAAAAACCGTCAAAACTCCAGAGCGTGCGAAATCAATCGGAGGCCTGGCGCTTAGTGGAGATCTCGGCGAAAGCAGAGCCCAAAGCATCGTGGGTGGCAAAAAGAAACCGAGTTCGGATCCAGGCGACGCCACCGTTTTGAGCATCGATGGCGCTCAAAACATGAGCGAATCAGCGCCATCCCAAAGCGCTATTAGCGATGACGGAACCAAGCCTCAACAAGCAGGTCAAAAGGCTGAGCGCTTGGGTCAACTCGAATTGCGTTTGGGAGTCGAAGGAGATTTGAACGACCAACTTGTCGAACAGAACGGTCGTGACCGCGACGGTGAGGGTGCTGGAGTCGGCGGCGGTCGTGGTCGCAATACCCGAAACCCTAGCAACGAGCAATACCAAGCGGTTCCCGAGAATCCGTTTTGGCGGCCGATCGGTCCCCGAGCCGCGTCAACTTTTTCGATCGACGTCGATACGGCTTCTTATACCAACGTCCGCAAGTACTTGCAGTCGGGCTCGCTGCCGCCACCCGATGCGGTTCGCGCCGAAGAGTTCATCAACTATTTCTCGTACGACTATCCGCAGCCGGAGGATGGGCAGCCGATCGCGGTCGACTTGAAGCTGTTCGGTTGTCCTTGGAACGCCCAGCACTCGCTGTTGCGGGTCGGCTTGCATGGTCGCGTCGTTGAATCGGACAAGCGACCGGCGACTAATATCGTCTATCTGGTTGACGTCTCCGGTTCGATGCGTTCGGACGACAAGCTGCCGCTGTTGAAGCGCGGGCTGCAAATGATGGCGGATCGCTTGACCGAAAACGACACGGTCTCGATCGTGACGTACGCCGGGAACGCCGGAGTCGCTTTGCAGCCGACGAACGGAACGGAACAGAAAAAGATCATCGAAGTCATCGAGTCCCTACAGGCGAACGGCTCGACCAACGGAAGCGCGGGAATCAACTTAGCGTACCAACTGGCCCAGGAACACTTCATCACCGAAGGGGTCAACCGAGTGATCCTGGCCACCGACGGGGACTTGAATGTCGGCGTCACCAGCAACGAAGCGTTGGTCCAGTTGATCAAGGAAAAAGCGGCCGGAGGCGTCTACTTGACCGTTCTAGGATTCGGGACCGGCAACCTGAAAGACGCCAAGCTGGAAGGGTTGGCCGACAACGGCAACGGCGTGTACGCGTACATTGACTCGATCACTGAGGCCCACCGGGTGCTGGTCCAGCAAATGGCGGCCAATCTCGTGACGATTGCCAAGGACGTCAAGATCCAGGTCGAGTTCAACCCGTTGCAAGTCGCAGGCTATCGGTTGATCGGATACGAGAATCGAGTCATGCCCAACAAAGACTTTCACGACCCGACCAAGGACGCCGGCGAAATCGGCGCGGGCCACACCGTCACGGCTTTGTACGAAGTCGTCCCGATCAGTGCCATGCTGGCTGCCAACAACGAGGCCCCGGAAGCCGGATTTGAAGTATCAAAAACCGATCGGCGGCAGTGAAAAACCTGCGGAAGAACTTGCAGACGCATTGAGCAAAGCGGGAATGGAGGCGACGGAAGCCATTCAGAACAAAGAATTGGCGACCGTCCGGCTTAGCGTTCAAATCCCCGGACGCTCCTGACGACGATAGTGTCGACGGCGAAAATCTCGAATACACCGTCAAATCCGATTCGACGTCCTTTAGCCAAGCCGACGAAGATTGCCGTTTCGCGGCCGCGGTAGCAGCGTTTGCCATGCATCTACGGAACTCGGCTTACGCAGGCAACATCTCGTTGGACGCGATTGCTGAGATCGCTTCCGGGGCCGTCGGAAAAGACCCCAACGGCTACCGTGCCGAGTTCGTCGACCTCGTTCGCCAGGCAAAACGCTTGCAAAATGGCGAGTAGGATTCGAGTTGCCTTGCGACGGCTGGGAAGTAGAATTGTCCCGCTAGGCACAATTGAACCGTAACAGTTCACGCTAAACTCGTTAACGAGTTCACGAGCCGGGGTCTGGCTCATTTTCGGCCCAATCATGGGTACGAGAATGTCGCACGAGCCGCCGAAAATGTGCCTGACCCCCTAAAAACGTGGGCAACGCATTGGCAACCCGTGAACGCTTACAATTGAACCCAAGGCGACGAGGAATGCGCGGATTATTTGTTTCGGATTTGCATCTGTTTAGCCAACGATCGGTAGGACAACGGCATTGGCATCGCATGAGCGATTCGATTGCCCGCGCCGAATACGTCGTTTTGGGTGGAGACATTTTCGATTTCCGTTGGAGTCGGCTCGGCACCTTTAGCGAGAGTCTTGTCGGTGCCCAGCGGTGGCTGGAACAGGCGTTTGAGTTGAACCCGAATGCTCAATGGGTCTACATCCTGGGCAATCACGACTGCCACCCACGATTCCAAGGCGTGCTAGATCGACTGTCAGCTCGACATGATCGGTTTCATTGGCATCCAACGCATTGGAAAGTTGGCCGAAGCGTGTTCGTGCATGGCGATCTGTTGGACTGCGGAGACACGCTCGACAAATTCCATCAATATCGCCGCCGCTTTCATGAAGCGACGCCCAAGGGCCACGTCCCGAACGCACTCTATCGACTCGTCGTCGAAACGCGACTGCACGGCATCCTGCCGGCCTGGCGTCATTGGGCCAGTGCGACGTGCACCAAGTTGCTTCAGCGCCTTCCAATGCTGGGGGAAACAATCTTGGATCGCGTCGATCGCGTCGTTTTCGGCCATACCCACGTGCCGCTGGATTGCTGGAGGGTCAATGGAGTCGAGTTCTCCAATCCGGGTGCAGGAATTCGGCATTTGGCGTTTCGGCCCATCCACGTCGGCCCCGAGCTGCAAGCGATCGGCGGTCGCCAAATAGCCTGGTGTGGCTGAGAAGGCTGCGCAACATCGAACAGTCCCTGCCGGACGATCAACTGTAGGTCTGGCAGTCCCTGCCGGACGATCAGCCGTAGGTCTGGCAGTCCCTGCCGGACGATCAGCCGTAGGTCTGGCAGTCTCTGCCGGACAAACATTGGCCAAAGATGTACCCGTCATTTGTCAAACTAACCCACTACCGTCCACCGGGGACGCTTGATTTCCGACAGTTGGCACGGGAGCAATCGGCACGACATGGAGCCTTGCGGGACCGCAAAACTGGCGAGATTTGATGGGCGGCATCGTCTGAATCACGTCAAACCAATGGACAAAACCGAGTTGCGTAGTGGATTCACTTGTTGTAGGTCTGGCAGTCTCTGCCGGACAAACATTGGCCAAAGATGTAGCCGTCGTTTGTCAAATTAACCCACTACGCCGAGTTGTCCTTGCGTGAAATCCAAAGATCGCTAAACTACTTCCATCAAGAGCTTTACGTTGTGTGAAGGTTGTCAGGGCTGAAATTTCGAAAAGTTAGGAGTTTGCTTTCAGCTGGGAACGCGGCCAGGAGTCAATCGGCCGCTTGTGAGAATTGCAGATGACGATAACGAAGCAGCGAAAACAAGAGATCATCAAAGAGTATCAGATTGCGGCTACGATACGGGTTCTCCGGAATCGCAGGTCGCGGTCATGACCGAACGAATTCGAGCTCTGACCGAGCACATGCGGGCACGGCCCAAGGATTATGCGACTCGCCGAGGACTTTTGGGATTGGTCTCTCGTCGTCGACGGTTGTTGAATTACCTACGTCGCGTCGACGTGCAGCGCTATTTGACGTTGATTGAGCGCCTGGAATCCGGAAATAACCGGATTGGCAAATCTATTGCGGCTACGTTCGTCGCCTACTCGCCAAGTTTCTTACGATTGACTTCCGTCCGTGCAGCGCAGGGTATTGGATCGCTGTTGACGCGGACGCATCGAAGGCTCTGAATCGACTTATTGGCATGCAGTTTTTGTAGGAAGAAACGACAGTGAAAATCAGAGTAGAAAAACAGATTGGTGATTCGGTATTGTCATTTGAAACCGGGGTTTGGGCCAAACAGGCTGCGGCCAGCGTGATCGCACAATATGGCGACACGGTTGTCTTGAATGCGGTGACGAACGGTCCATCGCGGCCAGGAATTGACTTTTTTGCATTGACTTGTGACTATCGCGAGCGGCAAGCAGCCGCCGGTAAATTTCCGGGTGGATTCATCAAACGGGAAGGCCGCCCGACGACCAAAGAGACGTTGACGTCCCGCCTGATCGACCGTCCACTACGCCCGATGTTTACCCCAGGATTTATGGACGAGGTCCAGATTCAAGCGATTGTGATCGCCAGCGACCGACAACACGACAGCGACGTGGTTGCCATGAACGGCTCGGCGGCCGCGGCCTTGATTTCCCCATTGCCATTTCATGATCCGGTGGCATCGGTTCGTTTGGGACGACTCGACGGCAAGTGGATTGTCTTTCCGACCAACGACGAACTGGAAGAGAGCGAACTCGACTTGATCGTATCGGGAACCGAAGAGGCGGTGACCATGATCGAGGGGTTTGCCCGGGAGATGCCCGAGTCGTTAATGGCGGAGGCGATCGAGTATTCGCACCAAATCGTCCGCGAAATCTGCCAGTTGCAGCGCGAACTGGCCAGGCAGGTCGCGACACGAAAAAGTCGCTTTTGAACAGCCGCCTCCCGACGAAATCTACACCGACTCAAGGCGAACTACTACGACCGTCTGAAGGACGTCAAATCAACCGCCGGGAAACAAGCCCGGCCGATGCGGTCAAGGCTTTGCGCGACCAGGTCTATTCCGGAACTGGTTCCCGATCCAAATGCCGAGGGCGGCTCGAACTGGATGCCTTCAAGAACGCCTGGCACAAGTTGGAAGAGCAGATCGTTCGCGACATGATCCTGGCAGGGACACCGAGCCGACGGACGAGACACAAAAACTCTTGCGCCTATCGAATGCGCACGTCGACGTTTTGCCCCGCGTGCATGGCTCGGCCATTTTCACGCGCGGCGAAACCCAAGCACTCGATCACAGTGACGCTGGGAACACAACGGGACGAACAGCGAGTCGATGGCTTGGGCGAGGAATACTCCAAAAAGTTCATGCTCGACTACAACTTCCCCCCGTTCAGCGTCGGGGAATGCAAGCCGATTCGCGGACCGGGACGCCGCGAAATCGGCCACGGAATGCTGGCCGAACGAAGCGTCAAACCGGTGCTGCCAGACCCGGAAAAATTCCCGTACACGATCCGCGTGATCTCGCGACATCCTCGAATCTAACGGTTCCATCGCTCGATGGCATCGGTTTGTGGCGCAACGCTCGGCTTGATGGCCGCCGGGGTCAAAATCAGCAACCCGGTCGCCGGGATCTCGTCGGGCTGGTTAAGGAAGCCGGACCAATGGGTGCTGCTGACCGACATCATGGGAGACGAAGATCACTTTGGCGACATGGATTTCAAGATCGCCGGAACCCAAAACGGGATCACCGGGATCCAACTCGATCTGAAAATCCGAGGCATCAGCCAGCAGATCATCCGGGCGGCGATGAACCAATCCCGCGAAGCTCGCATCGAGATTCTCAAGAAGATCATCTTGGCCATCCCGCGGCCGCGGGCCGATATTTCTCCATTTGCACCGAGACTGATTCGCACCACAGATCGATCCGGAAAAGATCGGCATGCTGATTGGTCCGGGAGGAAAGAACATTCGCCAAATCCAAGAATCCACCGCGACCACGATCGAGATCGACGACGACGGCACCGTGGTGATCGCCAGTACCGATCCCGAGATGGCGAAACAGGCGTTGGCGATGGTTCAAGCTTGCACGGCGACCGTCGAGATTGGCAAGATTTACGATGGGACCGTGTCCAGCATCACCGACTTCGGCGCCTTCGTCGAAATCCTGCCGGGACGCGACGGCTTGTGTCACATCAGCGAACTGTCGGCGGGTTACGTCGGCAGCGTTCGGGATGTGTGTAACATCGGTGACGAGATGAAGGTCAAAGTGATTGACATCGACGACCGCGACCGCGTCAAGCTCAGTCGCCGAGCCGCTCTGGAAGAACTGGGCCTGGAGGACGAGTTCGCCGATGCCGAAGGGGAGGACCGCGGCGACGATGAAGGCGGCGGCGAATTCGAAGGGGATCGCGGTTACGACCGCCCGCCGCGCCGTCCGCAACGTCGCGGAGGCGGCGGTGATGGTGGCCGGCGTCACCACGGCGGTGGCGGTGGTGGTGGCGGTGGAGGGGGACGCGGCGGGCAAGGTGGCCGAAACGGAGGACGTGGCGGCAGCCGTGGCGGCGGACGTCGCTATGACCGACGATGATCACCGGCGATGATCGATGAATGCTCCATCCGACGTTTCTGACCAAAACGACGCGCGGCATGAAGTTCACGAGTTGACAGGGCTGTTTACGCGCGCTGGCTCACGAAATCAAGAATCCACTTTCGGTCATCAACCTGAACATGGACATGCTGTCCGAGGATCTCCAGCGGATTCCTGGAAACGAATCGCGGCGCGCGTTGGAGCGAATCGAAACCGTTCGCCGCCAATGCCGCCGCTTGGAGAGCCTGCTCAAAGATTTCATGAAGTTCGTTCGGCTCAACAAGCTGCTGCTGACACCCGGAAGCTTGAACGATCAAATCCGCCAGGTCCTCGACTTTTTCGCCCCGCAGGCACAAAAACAGGGCGTCGAAGTCCGAAAACAACTCGACCCAGAATTGCCCGGCATCATGCTCTCGCCGCAGATGCTTCAGTCGGCACTAACCAATCTCATCAAGAATTCGTTAGAGGCGATGCACAGCGGTGGACAACTAATCGTGCGCACGCATCCGGTATTGCACGGAATCGCTTTCGTGCTGATTGATACCGGGCAAGGGATGAACCACGAAACCTCCATGAAAATGTTCGATACGTTTTATACGACAAAGAAAGGGGGCAGCGGCTTGGGACTACCCACCGCCCGCAAGATCATCGAAGCTCACGGCGGGGTGATCGATGTCCAAAGCGAACTCGGCCGCGGCACGAAATTCACCATCGTCTTCCCCGTCCCCAAACGAATCGACTAGTGCACTTTCAGTACTTAATTTTGGGGTGCCACTGGCTGTGCCAGTGTACATGAGCGTCCGGTATTGCCGACCCGCACTGGCGAAGCCAGTGGCACACAACCCCAATTCTAAAACCTGACAAAGCACTAGCCCAACCCCGCGGTAAGCGTTCACCGGTTGTCAAAGCGTCGCCCACGTTTTCAAGGGGTCAGGCACATTTTCGGCGGCTCATGCGACATTCACGTACCAATCATTGGGCCGAAAATGAGCCAGACCCCGGCTCGTGAACAGTTACAACCCCGCGTAACTGGACCGCGCTGCTATTCCCTCTGATTGCGCCGCAAGTCTTTTAACAACCCGTTGAAAAACCACTCGTTTCAATCACCATACCGAATGTCATTCCCGCGAAGGCGGGAATCCAGCAGAAATCAACTTTCGCGATCTTGGATCCCCGCCTTCGCGGGGATGACGAGACCTTTCTCAGACAAGACCTTTCTCAACGGTCGTTAACGCTGCTTATTCTGTGGAGCCAGTTGGCCACCGACCAACGTCAGTCGTCGTTCGAATTGAGCAGCCAGCGTTTGACTGTGCGTGACGCAAACGAGCATGGCATTTTTTTGAGCTGGCAGCTCTCGCAATAGCTTGCCCACAACTTCGGCGCTGGCCGCATCCAAACTTCCGGTCGGTTCGTCTGCCAATACGAGTAGCGGCTTGCGGATCAACGCCCGTGCGACCGCCACACGCTGCCGCTCACCTCCGGACAACTGAGCCGGTGCATGCTCGGTGCGCTCACCCAACCCGACTTGGGCCAGCAATTCGCGCGCGGCGGCGACATCCGAATCGCCTACGGCGCCGCCGGCCAGCACGGGAACGAGCACGTTTTCCAAGGCCGACAGCTGCGGCAGCAGATAGTGCTCCTGAAAGACGAATCCGATTTTCTCGTTGCGAAACCGCGCTGACTGCTTCGGTGCGAGCGACGCCAGATCGGTCCCGGCCAAGCTGACGTGTCCGCTGTCGGGTTTATCGAGCCCGCCGAGAATGTGCAGCAACGTGCTTTTGCCGGAGCCGCTGGGCCCGATGATCGCCACGTTCTGCCCCGCGGACAATTCGAGTGAAACACCCCGCAGGATGCTAAGTGTTTCGCTGCCGCTGTCAAAGGACTTGCAAAGATTGTCGGCAATCAGGTCAGGCATATCACATTGACGCTAACGTTTTTTTTCAGTTCCGGCAAGTCTCCAGTTCGGGACTTTGTCGTTCAAGTCTGGGCGTTGTCATCTTCCTTGCAAAACGGGGTTAGCCTTTGACGAAACGCATCGGGAATCGGTACCGAGGACATCAGCGTGGAACCGTCGACTTCGCAACACACGGCGACGATTTTGCCCTGGGCCAGCAATTCTCCTCGGCAACGAAACACAAAGCCATACGTGATGCTCTTTGCACCCATCCGCTCAATTTGCACGTCAACTTCCAATTCGTCCTCAAACCGAGCGGCTTTGCGATAGTCGCATTCGGCGCGGACGCGAGGCCAACTGATGGTTTGCGAGCCGAAATCTTGAATGACGTGCAAACCGCGCGACCGAAGAAACTCGTGTTCGGCTTGCTCCATGTACGCGAAAAAGACCGAAAAATGGACGATCCCCGCCGCATCGGTGTCGCGGAATTCAACGCGTCGGCGGTGGGTGAATGTTTCGGCCATCTCGACCAAAAAAAAGGCCTGCTCGACCATCCGGCAGGCGCATCAATGTCCACTTCGCTATCGATTAGAATCGCACGCAGAATAACGTCGCCACAAAATCCTCTCCCACATAGAAGAGGTAGGGACAGGGTCAAAAAACCGGGAAGTTATTTTGGCGCGATCCTTACTCGCCGACATAAGGCAGTAATGCCATAAACCGAGCCCGTTTGATCGCCAAGGTGACCGCATGTTGGCTGGCCGCCGAACACCCCGACTTACGGCGGCTGACGATTCTCCCATGTCGATTGACGAGCTTCTTTAGGAACTCGACGTCTTTGTAGTCGACGTACAACGGACGCGGACGCTGACCGTCGATGAACAGGGGATCCTTTTTGACGATGCGAGTCGTCGGCTTCGGTTTCCGACGGGGACGGTTGAATCTAGGTTTTCCGAATGACATGGGAATCTTACGCGGGAACTGAATTGTCGATGGACTCGATATTATTCAGTGCTTTTCGTTTTTCCGCAAGTCCCGATCGTCGAACGTCGCGGGCTTAATTGCTGTAGATCGGGCAGTCTCCGCCCGACAAACCTGAGCAAAAGATGTAGCCGACTTTTGTCAAATGACCCCGATTACGTCGCGGGACGTCAATCAGCCGCGACGATTTCCAACAACTCGATCGCCGGGTCCCCGTTGCAGTGAATGATGGCGGTCCGGCCATACAACGGATCCGCATTGGTTGAACCAAACAGCCGTTGCAATTCGAGACCCGGGTGGATACGCCACAACCTCAACCGCTCGACCTCGCGGAGGACGTTGTGTCGAATCAAGATATGACCCAACGGAGTGACCTGTTGGCGAATTTCACGTACGGCCTCACTCGGCAATTGGGTCAGATCCAGCCGCACCAAACCAAATAGGACGATTCGCCCGTCGGATTCTCGACGAAGCACAATCTTGCGCCAGTATTCGTCTTGCTGGTCGTTTGCTCGAAGCACTTCAAGCTTCACGGGCTCGGAAAAATATTGCTCTAACGTCACCGTCATGTGGTAACTGTGGTCGAGCAGGCTTCGGTATGGCTCCGGAAGCGCCGCCGGAGGGACTTGTTCGAACTCTCCCAATTCATCGATTTCAGGATAAAACGCCGAGACCAACTCGGGCAAAAACGAGATCGCTTGTTCGTTCAATTCAGTTCGCGGCGCGAGCGTCGCCCCTCCAATCCGAAAACATCCAAGTTACCTTGAGTGCCGTGATTCTTGCAAATCCACCTGCAAATCGGTCACATTTTGCCCAGCAAGGGCATGAATCATCGCACAAAGCAGCCTGTTGCCGCAATGCGTAAAAGGTTAGCGCCCGCACATCGGCTCGTTGCACATCGACAAGCTACCGTTGAATGCAACGGATGGTGAGTGCCCGTCGGGGCGTTCCAAGATGACGTCGATCAAATACCGCAGGACTCGTTGAAGTGGTTCCAGTTCGAGGTCGTCGACAATCGCCCGGCAATGCGATTCGTACTTTTCGACGAGCCGCAGAGACTTTTCGAATATTCCCGCATCGGCGTAAATCTGCGCGGCTTCGGCAATCCGCACCGGTACCGGCAACTGTACATCATGAATCGTACGCACGAGTCGGTCTTGCTCCGAGGTATCCAAGGCTTCCAAAGCCAATGCCCAAGGCAGGGTCGGACGTCCGGAGATCAGATCCAAGCCGCGTGAGAGCTTGTTGTGCGAATCGCCTTGCCAATCGCTTAGGTCATTGAGAATCTGAAATGCGATTCCCAAATCGCGGGACAAATGTTTCGCTGGTTCGCCCAATGCGAGCACGGGCCCGGCTAGTCGCATGCCAGTCAAAATCGCCGCCTCAAAGGCAGGTGCCGTTTTCAGCGCGTAAATCTCGCGTACGTCGTCCGGAGTGATTCGCTTGGTCGGCGACTCCCGCCATAACAACTCCGCCCCTTGACCCTCAGCCAATCGCAAATGCGACTCCGCTAGATAGTTGAGGATCTCAGCCGCCACGTCCCCGCCCATTTCGGCCGCCGAAGCGCTGACCAGCCGATAACCCAAACCGATCAAGTAGTCGCCCACGTTGATCGCTGTCGGAATGCCGTAACTGCGGTGGATCGACGGACTGCCATAACGAAATTGGTCGTCGTCTTCAATGTCGTCGTGGACCAATGACGCCTTGTGAAACGTTTCGATCGACATCGCCGCCCGCTTGACGAAATCCGGGATTTCGGCGACCACTCGTGCTCCATCCCAACCAGTGGCCCGGCCACCGCGGACGGCATCGTAGATCGCCATCGTCACGAAAGGACGCAGATGTTTTCCGCCTCGAGTTAAGAAGTCGTACGCAATCGCTTCGGTCGCGGCCAACGGATCCAAAGCCAAGACTCCTTGTCCGTTTAGATCGCTCAACCGTTGGCGACTGCGCGAACGCGGAGCGAGCCTTTCCAATTGATCGGGCTCAAACAACGCCGCCGAACCGTGCAACAAATGCTCCAGCGTCCGATGACCCGCGTTCCCGTCCGGTTTGATTTCGGTCGTCACTAACGTTGAACTCCTGGTCGTCAATATGTCCCTTTGGATTCAACCGGCATCGGCCAGTGCGATTAACCGTCGAACCGGACATTCAAACACAATGGGTGTCGATATCATCGCCAAAGTCGTCCCGGATTTCTACCGCCCGTGTAGCTTTCGGCCGCGACCTTCGGCCAAACGGCACTTCCCCAGTGTTTTGATGTGACGCGTCGCAACCGCCGGAAATCGCGTCGACGTAGTGGATCATTTGCTGTAAGTCGGGTGGTCTCGGCCCGACAGATGACGGCCAAGGATGGCCATCCCACGCGGAATGCCCCACTATCCGCGTCGACCAAGCCTTCAATTTTCCCAACCAAAGGTTTATCGTGGTGTTCGGTTAGGGTTAAGGGGTCAGAAGTCAATTGTGCGCCCAGAAGCACCCAGAGGGCCGTTCCGGCAATTGACTCCTGACCCCTTAACCAACCCATAAACTAAGCAGTAACAAATCACCAGACTGCGGCGCATGGACTCGTACGATTTTTCAGCTTTTGAATCTCAACTAAGCCAGGAGGGGATTGCCGTCGCCTTGAACCATCTGGCGTCAGACTTCGAATCGCGGCAGCAATATGCTGAATTGTTCGAAGTGCTCAAACTGCAGGCCCGGCACCGCTTGGCCATGCCGGTCGTGGCGTTGGAGAATACTCCTCCCGGCGACGCCACTCAACAGCAGGAACTGGAACAAGCCTTGTATCAGGCATGCGGCCGCGTCGGTGAGCTGCTGTTTCGAGGCGGTAAACCCGCGTTGGCCTGGCGATATTTCCAATTGGTCGGCGACCGAGTTCGGGCGGCTGAGCTATTGCGAGCAATTTCGGTCACGGCGGACAACGTCAACGAAATCGTCAACGTCGCGATCGATTCCGGCGTCGATCCGATCTATGGCTTGCAACAGATTCTGGAGCATCAAGGAATTTGCAACGCGATTACCACGTTCGACGGTCAGATCGCATACGAACCACGCAGCATTCGCTCTCAAGCCGCGGAGATCCTAGTGGACGCGTTGACCGCGGAAGTGACAGCGAGTCTTCGCCGCCAAATCGAGACAACGGAATCGACGCCGCTGCCGGACAATCCATCGGTGCAAGAATTATTCGGTCCGCGGCCGTGGCTGTTTGCCGACGGCCAATCGTACGTGGACGTTTCACACCTAGCGTCGGTCGTCCGGATTGCCCGCTTCGTCCGCACGCCACCCAAATACCAGTTGGCCGCCGAGCTTTGTGAGTTTGGAGAGCAATTGCGGGAGCCGTTCACCGTCAATGGCGAGTTTCCTTTCGCATCATTTTGCCGACCACCGACTCTTTTTCGAAGGACTTCTAGGTTTGCGACGAGTTGAGGCAGTCGATCTCTTCAAGCAACTGGCTGCTACCGAGGATATCAACGACGTTCAACAGAAGATGGCGGCAGAAGTCGTGCTGGCCTTGCACATGGCCCACAGCGATTTCGAAAGCGCATGCGGGAATCGACCTCAGGGCTGGGCGGCCACGAAGGTCCACTCGGTCTGGCGCCGACCGCCTTGGAAATCGCGGTCCAAGCGGGCTTGCTGACACAGTTGGCCGACTATTATCGACAGCAAGACAACCCTTTGATGCATGCGATTTCGCTGGTCTGCGCATCGGCCGACGGGTAGTGGAGCCGTTTACTGTAGGTCCGTCAGTCCCTGACGGAAGCGTTCATGGGTTACCTATGCGTTGCCCACGTTTTTAAGGGGTCATGCCCACGTTTTTAGGGGGTCAGGCACATTTTCGGCGGCTCTTGCGACATTCTAACACCAATCATTGGGCCGAAAATGAGCCAGACCCCGGCTAGTGAACTGTTACGTCCCTGACCGACACATAACGACCGCCGATGGTCTTCCCACGTGGAATGCCACCACGACCGCTCGACGAACAAAAAAAGACTTGGTGAGACTCACGATCCCACCAAGTCTATGAGTGTTTGTCGAAGGGCTTCGAACTACTTGGCTCGGCTCGATGTAAACCGGGCCGCTGGAGCGCGGAACGCACTCGGATCGACGATCGGGACGATCCGATTGCGGGAACTCGACGAATTGCTCGCCGGCGCTCCTTGAGGCGGGTTCGTTTGCGGTTCCGTCGATGGCATGGTGCCTTCGCCCGGCGCCCCGTTGGGTGTGGGCGTCATGATCGGATTGATCATCGTCGGCCCCGGATGGTCGCCGCCGCAACCACAGCCCGTATTCTGGCAGGGATCGCCACCGGCGTTGCCACACGAATTGCATTCGCCACAACCGCGTCGGCCGATGGAACGAATCCGGTCCATCAAACCCAAATGCAGAAGTCGCGAGCCGCAGCCACCGCAGCCGCTGTCGCAGCCGCTGTCGCAGCCGCCGCAATCACCGCAACCGGTATCGCCGCCACAGCCGCAGCCGCCGAACCGCGCAAACAATCCGCCACTGAACAATCGGCCTTGCAGCAGTCCGCCACCGCATCCGCAGCCGGTGTCATTTCCGCAACCGGTATCGCCGCCGCCGCACTGGCCGCAACCGCCACGGTGGAATCGCCCGAGCAGCGATCCACGATCGCAAACGTTGGCAGCGCCGCCGCAGCCGGTATCACAACCGCCGCAGCCCGTGTCGCAACCACCGCCGAACAGTGGAAACAAACCTCGGACTCGACATCCGCCCATCGAAAAATGCAAGTTGAAATCAAACAGTTTGCAACAACCACCGGAATCGCAGGCATCACAGGTCGCTGCGGGTGTTTCACAACAAGTCGCCTGGCCACATCCACAACCCGAACGGCCGACGAATCGACCTAACAGATTGCACTGGGCCAGCGCGCTGCTACACGACAACGTCGTGGCAACTAACGCTACTAGAAGTATCCGTTTCATTTAGTCCAGTCTCCTTTGGCATGCTGGGTGGCAATCGACTTGGCTTTCAGTTCCAACAACGTTGGCATGTGGCCGGTCACCAATCGTCATTGGCAACTGTAGTGAGCAGACTCAAGCCTAGAATCGCAGTCAGCTCGAATCCTTCGATAGTCGAATGAAAAACTGAAAGTCGGGCCGCGAATCCACCGGTATTTCGTTTGTGCGACAGAACGGGTAGAGCCTCCATAGCTCAACCGCGTTGAACCCAATCCTGCCGCCGGGAAATGCGTTCCGGTTGTTGATCGACAATCAACTGGCCGCGACTGACATCGGACCAAGAGGTGTCGTCCGTACCAAACGCAAAGGCCGCGTTTCACCAGTTTTTATCGACTGCAGTCCCAGCGCGCTTGATACTCTGTAAGCAATTCCAAATAGTGCAGTTGTGTCGATTTTGTCACCGACCAATCCAGCTTGAACCCCCAAAACGGAGTACCTCGTGGGGCGCCGAATTCAGCTTTCCACCCAAAAGAGGGAACGGGTCACCGCCGGCCGCTTGTGTCCGCTGCCGTTTTGTGTAAACTTTTTTTCTTGATCGATTGAGAATTGTTTGGTGTTCTGGGTTTGCCGATTGTTCAAGCTTTGTCGAAAAGTCAAGTTGATTTGGGTCGCGGTTGCGGCCGTGTTGCTCGGATGCACGCCCCGGTATGAAAGCGACTTCGACGCGTTCTATGGAAGTTCGACAAGCACCCGCTCCAATGCGACAACGTTTGGCGGTTCGGCAACAACCATCGGTAACAACACGACCATACCCAGAACCATCCGGCACGGTCCGGGCTCAGACAGTTCGACAACGTTTCCTGCACCCGGTGAATTAGACTCGCGTGCAGTCCACTAAGCAAACAGCTCGTTGGCGAGTACTCGGCCGCTACCGCGGTTGCTTCCACTGAAATTCGCCGCTTATTTTGCCTCGGATTGCGAACTTCCTATGTCTTCAATTCAAGATTCTTCAGAGTTTCACGCTGACATTTGGACGACGTCGCCCAGCGGTGTTGCAAGTTGGATTCTGGTGCTCTTATCGTTCTTTCTCGGATTGCTGTTGACCGCTTTGGTCGGCTAGTGCGTTGTGCCGGCTGACGCTTAGGGTTAAGGGGTCAGGAGTCAATTGTGCCAAGCACCCGGTGGGCCGTTGCGGCAATTGACTCGTGACCCTTTAACCAGTGGCACCCCAAAATTAAGTACTGAAAGTGCACTAGCCCGTAAACTAAGACTAAGGATCGCACGCAAAATAACTTCGCTTTGAATCCTCGCCCTCACGGGAGAGGTTAGCAGAGGGCTAACAAAACCGGGAAGTTATTTTGCGTGCGATCCGAAGGCATTAACAAAGCACTAGTGCGTTACGCATGCTCAAATCCATTCTCCTAGTCGGTCACTGCGCGTCGGACCGGCGGCGGTTCCAGGATTGGCTGACGACAAATCTTCCTGTTGACGTCATTTCGTCAGATTCGATTGCCGAGACAATCGAAGTCGTCGCCGAACGCAACGTGACCTTGTTGCTGATCAATCGCGTGCTGGATGTAACCGACGAGCGCGGGCTGGAACTCATTCGGCATCTGGCCGCGACCAAAGCCGCTCCGACGTGCATGTTGATTTCGAATTTTGACGATGCCCAGCAACAGGCGATTGCGGCGGGCGCGGCTCCCGGTTTTGGCAAGGTGCAACTTGGCACGGATGTGGCACTCGAACTTGTTCGCAATTGCCTCGACAACATTGCCGCTTAGGATCGCACGCCGAATAACTTCGCCCTAAGTCCTTGCCCTCACGGGAGAGGTAAGGAGAGGATCAAAAAGCCGGGAAGTTATTTTGTCGCGATCTTTAGTCGATTTGTTGGGCAATCGTTCGGACTTGTTGGATGTCGTCTTGGACCTGCTGCACCAGGCGATCGACCGAATCGAATCGCTCAATTCCGCGCAGGTGCCGCACGAAATCGACTTCCAGGATCGTTCCGTACAGCGACTGGTCGTAGTCGAGAATGTGGACCTCGACTTTTGGCAGTTGGTCGCCAAAGGTCGGATTCGGACCGACGTGAATCGCCGCCCAGTGCTGACGTTGATTGACGTGAGCCCGGCCCGCGTAGATGCCGAAAGAGGGCACGAGCGTGTCGATGCCCTCCAAATTCGCCGTGGGAAACCCGAGGTCTGCACCGCGCGCCGCTCCGTGGGTCACCATCCCTCGAATCCGGTAGGGATGCGTCAACCAACGAGCAGCCAAGTCCACTTGTCCGTCGCGAATGGCGTCGCGGATCCTGCTGCTGGAAACGAGCTCGTTATCGACGACGAGCGGTTCGACGATCGACAGCGCGATATGATTTTCACGGCAAAGCTGGCGCAGGTGTTCCGGGGTGCCTTGTCGGTTTTTGCCAAAATAGAAATTGGGTCCTTCGACCATCGCCGCTGCGCCCAGACCGTCGACGATGATTTCGTTGAAGAACTCCAAGTGCGACTTGTTCAACAGCGTACGATCGGTGGGATAGGCGATCATGATATCCACACCCAACTCGGCCAACAAATCGGCTTTGCGATCGGCCCACGTCAACGGCGGCGGAGCAGCGTCTGGGCGTAACAGGCGAGCCGGATGTGGATCAAATGTGAACACGATCGCCGGCCCGTCGGCCTTTTTCGCGGCAAGCTTCAGTTGATGAATGATCCGCACGTGCCCTTGATGCACGCCGTCAAAATTGCCGATCGTCAGCGCCGCCGCGAGCGGATTTCGGCACGTCGTCGATTTTTCGAAACCGGTTCACAACAACCCAGTGGGCTAATTTACTGTAGGTCGGGTAGTCGCTGTCGCAACAGTTCACGAGCCGGGGTCTGGCTCATTTTCGGCGCAATTATTGGTACTAGAATGTCGCATGAGCCGCCGAAAACGTGCCTGACCCCCTAAAAATGTGCAACGCATTGGTAACCCGTGAACAGTTACGTCTCAGCCCGACAACGATTGGCCATAGATGTAACCGCCTTTTGGCAATCGACGTAGTGCACTTTCAGTACTTAATTTTGGGGTGCCACTGGCTGTGCCAGTGTACATGAGCGTCGTGTATTGCCGACCCGCACCGGCGAAGCCAGTGGCACACAACACCAATTCTAAGACCTGACAAAGCAGTAGCCGTCTTTTGACAAATTGGCCCGCTTTCCACAACAATTGACAATACAGGATTCAAGCGGGACCATACAGGTAAGGGATGTCGGGCTAATCTGCTGTAGGTCGGACAGTCTTTGCCCGACAACGATTGGCAATCGTCATGGCCGTCTTTTGCCAAATTAGCCCACTACGAGATAGTCGACAACCTGGAGGGTCCGATGCGACTGGTCACACTTGCGAAGCACAGTTTACTGTACTTTTGGCAAACAAACTTGGCGATTGCCTTGGGCGTGGCCGCGGCGACCGCAGTGCTGGTGGGGGCCTTGCTCGTTGGCGACAGCATGCGCGGCAGTTTGCGGAAGATTACGCTCGATCGGCTGGGAAACGTCGATGACGTGATCTTGAGCCCTCATTTTTTTCATCAAGATTTGGCCGCTGAGTATTTGCAGTCGCTCTCGGCAAGCGCCGTCTACGATCTGGCCGTGCCCGTCATCACGCTCGAAAGCGTCAGTATCGAGACCGCTTCATCGCGTCAAGCCGCGCGAGCGACCGATGTCAAACTGTTTGGCTTGCCTCAGAACGCCTGGGAACTCAACGAGTTTCGGCCTCGACAACCTACGGCTAACCAGATCGTCATCAACCAACAACTCGCGGACGAACTGCACATCAAGACATCGGAAATCGGCGGTCAATCGCCACCAAAAATCACGTTGCGGATCGGCATTCGTCAGGCCCTTTCATCCGACAGTGCCCTCGGAAAGAAGACGGGATTGGTCGAATCGGTAACCGACATCGACGTCGTCGACGTGATCCCCAATCATGACTTGGGGAGGTTCAGCCTGCACGTCAGCCAACTCGCGCCGAAATCGGCATTCGTCTCGCTCGATTGGTTGCAACAATTGATCGGGCCAGAGTGGTTTAAGAACAAATCCGATTTTCACCAAGCCAACGCGATTTTCTTGCGAAGAAACAATCGCGACTCTACACCACCCGAAGACGAAATTCTGCGATTAGCCGATAGAATTCATCCAACGCTGGAAGACCTTGGCGTTCGAGTCACCGCCGTTCGAATCGGACAGAATGCAAACTCGGAAGCCGGCTCGACACCGCCGCCGATCGCGGAGTACTTCAGCGTGACGAGCGACAGCTTGGTCTTTGACGACGAAGGCGAGCGAGCGGTTCGGCACGCTTTGCCCAACGCAGAACCCGTGTTCACCTACCTGACGAACAAGATCTCGGTCGTCGGCGGTGAGCCGAACGGCAGTTCCATTCCGTTTTCCATGATCGCCGGAATCGATTGGCCCGCCGATCAGACGCCCGCGGCCAATGACGGTGATCGCCCGATCAAACAACCGGGCCCAAACGAGATCGTGCTGAACAGTTGGGCCGCTACCGACCTCAACGCCAAGGTCGGCGACACCATCAAGCTCACGTATTTTGAAGCCGAGTCCGCTCATGGAACCCAAGTCGAGCGAGACGTGGAGTTGCGGTTGAGCGACGTTGCACGCCTGACAGCCCCGGCAAAGCCCTTTCAGACTCGCCGAAACAAAGTGATTCCCGCGGAATTCGAGCAGCCGCCGACGCTTGCCAACGATCCCGATCTGACTCCGTTCGTTCCTGGTTTGACCGATGTGGCGACGATCGAGAACTGGGACTTGCCGTTTGAAACGCCGGGAATCCGGCCCGCCGACGAAGACTACTGGAACAACTACCGCACGACGCCCAAGGGATTCGTTTCACTGGCGACCGCACAAAAGCTTTGGGGAAGCCGATTTGGGAAAGTGACTTCGTTTCGCGTTCCGACCGGTGGCCAGTCCTTGCAGTCATTTCACGAGCATCTGCAAACGAGTTTGCAGGAACGAGCCTCGGCATTCGGGTTCCAATGGCTCCCATTGCGAACAAACGGGCTCAAGTCCGCCAGTGGTTCGACGCCGTTCGATCTATTGTTCCTTGGATTGAGTTTTTTTGTGATCGTTTCCGCGTTGATCTTGATCGCGTTGCTGTTTCGCCTGGCCCTGGAACAACGAGCCAGCCAAATTGGACTGCTGTCCGCCGTCGGCTTCCGGTTTGGCCGGACTTTCAACTCTTGGTTGATGGAAATGGCAGTGGTATGCCTGATCGGTGCCGCGGTTGGGACCGGGCTGGGCGTGGGATACGCGGCGATCATGGTTTGGGGCTTGCGCTCATGGTGGGTTGGCGCAGTTCAGGTTCCGTTCATCGAACTCTTTCTGTCGGGCCGGAGCCTGCTGATCGGGATCGCGGTCGGATTCCTGGTTGCCGCCAGCACGATTGGCTGGACGCTGATTCGAAGTCGCAAGAGCGAAGTGGTCGACTTGTTGCATGGGAACTTGGATGTCGGGAAAAAACTCACACGAAAAACCACTCGCTGGGACCTTTGGATTGCGGCGGTCCTTGGGTTAAGCGCTGTCGTGTTGCTGGCCTTGGCGCCAACTCAAGTGGGAGATGCCCAAGCGGGAATGTTTGTCGGCGGCGGGTTTCTCGTCCTCGTTTCGCTGCTGCTTTGGGTTCGGCATCATTTGCGGCGTCCGAGCGGTTCATTCACCGCGGCCCGAATGAACTTGACCCGCTTGGGGAGGCTCAATGCGCGGCGGTATCCACTGCGAAGCGTGCTGACGATTGGGCTCGTGGCGATTGCCGTTTTTCTGATTGTCGCCTTCAGCGCGTTTCGCGTCAGTCCCGGCGATTTCGGGACCGCCGGGTTCGACTATGTGGCGACCAGTAGCCAGCCCATCTTTGCCGACTTGAACGACGATGCGGGTCGACGCGAAGTGCTTCGAGACCCCAAGTCGTTTCCGAGCAACGCCACGATCTTGTCGTTTCGGTACAAAACCGGAGACAACGCCAGTTGCACTAATCCTTTCCAAACGAGTCAGCCGCGAGTGATCGGAGTACCACAGGCGGTGGTCGACTATTTTGATGATCCGCACCATACGCAATTCCGCTGGGCCGGATTCGATCAAAGGCGGCTTGGGAAGTCGTCCAACGCTTGGCATCTGCTGGATCGCCGAACGCCGAACGCCTCGCCACCGGATGCGGCCGCGCCGATCGACGCCGTGCTCGACAAGAACACCGCCTATTACAGTCTTCAAATCTATTCGTTGGGTGCGACCTTCGACGTCACTTATGAAAACGGTCGCCAAGTCACATTTCGCGTGGTCGGTTTGTTGGACAACTCGATCCTGCAAGGCAGCGTGCTGATTGCCGAAGCAGACTTTGTGCGGATTTTTCCCGAGCAGCCTGGCTATCGCTATTTCTTGGTGAAAGCGCCGCCGGGCCAGGCACAATCGGTCTTGTCGCAACTTGAAAACGACTTGGGAGATCAAGGCTTCGATGGGCAATCGGCGATTGGTTTGCTGAGTCAGTTGTTGGCGGTTCAGAACACTTACTTGAGCGCCTTTCAGAGTCTCGGTGCGCTCGGGTTGTTGTTGGGGACTTTCGGCTTAGCGGCCGTTGAATTGCGGGCTGTCTGGGAACGGCGTCGCGAGTTGGGGCTGCTGAAAGCGGTAGGGTTCGACGATCGACGACTGATGCAATGGGTGTTCGCCGAGAATCTCTACTTGCTGTTGATGGGATTGGCGATTGGTATCGCGGCGGCTTTGGTGGCGGTGATTCCCCACGTCCTGTTTGGCTCGGCCTCGATCCCCGTCATGTCGCTGTTTGTGATTCTGCTGTTGGTGTTGGGTGTCGGCTGGCTGACTGTCTACTGGGCATCTCGCTCGGTGTTGCGAGCGCAATCATCGCCGCCCTGCGCAGCGAATAGGACGCGGAGCGTCCGCCGCCGCACGTTCCCAGGCGGAGCCTTCATCCTTACCCACATCTTTGTGGTTCCGCGCCAACTGCAATCGACGATCTACAAATCGCGACTTCAAGCTCGCAACCGCGTAATCACGCTCGCAACCGCGCGAGAAGCCATGACGCCGTTTTTCTTGGCATAATCGCGTCACAAGTCTTTATTGACGTTAGTGTAGCGATTAAGCTCATACGTCTGGCGGAATGCTCGCGAATCCTGGCTTCCGGTGTGCGCTCTGGCTCATTTGCTGCGCAGAGTTCAATCGTCGAAGCGAATGGGCTCGGAGCCGAACATGATCCTTGGAATGGCACGCTGTGTGTCACCATTCATCTTTCGCCATTCATCTTTCGAATTTGAAGGACGACAACTATGAACCGACTTGCTTTTTCTAGCATCTTCGTCTGCCTTTTGGCAACAATCGTCACCACGACGATAGTCTCTGCTCAGGAGCCGCCCACTCCGACGGCACAGCACAAGGTTCTGGCCCAGGACGTTGGAAAATGGAAAGGAGAAATTGAAATGTTTGGGCCTGGCCAGGACGAACCGCTCAAGACAGACGGAACCGAAGTGACGGAAGCGATTTGCAACGGGCTGTTCGTCCAAAGTGTTTTTAAGGGCGAGATTGTCGGCATGCCGATGGAGGGCCACAGCTTGATGGGCTATGACACGGTCAAAAAGAAGTACACCGGAGTCTGGGTCGACAATTTCGGAACTAGCTTGTATCAGATGGAGGGTACGTACGACCCAGCAAAAAAAACGATGACCGTCATGATGACGGGCCCTAATCCAGAGACCGGAAAAGACATGAAAATGAAGAGCGTCACCAATTATGTCGACGAAAACAAAAAGAACTTTGAAATGTTCGGACCCGATCCCACAGGTCAGTCCGACGAGATGGTGAAAATGATGACGATTCAATACGTTCGACAAAAGTAATCGGACGCGGATCGAGTAATTTGACTCGACACAATTCAAGCGTGATCGCAAACGGAGTTTTTAAAACTTTAGAAACTCGAGTGAATTTTGCGAACACCGATTAAGAAAAGCGGGTCAATGCCAACGGATCCGTGGGCAAACGCCCACTCCAGTAACGGCTTGTCGGGCAGCAGCGGTTGGCCTAGAATTTCCTTCCAATCATGGGGTTTCCTCGCTTTGGCGGCGTGGCGGAATGGCAGACGCGCTTGATTCAAAATCAAGTATCCAATCGGATGTGGAGGTTCGACTCCTCTCGCCGCTACTGATTGAAAAGCGAGGGACGATCAATTCAGAAAGGGCCACGGAACGAATGTGAGGGCATTGCGTTGTTTCTGAAATTGGCTCCGGATCCAGACGCGGCGCGGTTGATTCCGATTGAGCCCATTAGGGAATGTCATCCATTAAGGCCTTGGCGGCGCGTAGGTCTTTGGTGTCGAATCCCTCGGTGAACGAGTTATAGATCTGGGACAGCGCGGCGAGGGCGTTTTCTTCTTCGTCACGACCCCGATAGAGGCGGCACAAACTCATCGCGGCGAGCAACTCCAAGGCCTTGGCATGTTGTTTTTGGGCCAAAGCGAGCGCCCGTTGATAGCAAGATTCAGCTTCGGTGAATTTCGCTGGACCGACCGTCGCCAGGACTTCCCCTTGCAA
This sequence comes from uncultured Planctomycetaceae bacterium, assembly GCA_963803365.1. Classification (GTDB taxonomy): domain Bacteria; phylum Planctomycetota; class Planctomycetia; order Pirellulales; family Pirellulaceae; genus JANMEB01. The sequence goes on along the minus strand of CAWDMH010000004.1, from coordinate 113,701 downwards.
ACGGAATAACTCGGGAACGTACATTCCCACTTCGGTGTTTTCCACGGTCTGGCGCATGTGCCAACGCCCCGTGGGCCTCTTCGATTCGGCCGGCTTTGAGATAGGCATCCGCCAGCAGGATCTGGAAATAGACCCGCCAGAAGCAAGGCGCGATTTCCCACGTAGCCACGGTCTCGCGCAATCTCGACAACCCTTCTTCTGGTTGTCCCTGTTCGACCAACGCCCAACCCCAAAGAACTGTGGGAAAAACTTGCAGCCCTTGTGCGGATACGATTCGCTCGCACGCCTCGGCGTATTGTAGAGCCTGCTCGGCATCACCTCGAAACTGATGAAGCATTTAAAGACTAAACAGAGTCAACGCCAGACTGGTGGGGTGGGTAAGTTCGGTGGCCAAATCAATAGCCTCGCGGGCTCGCTGCATTGACCGCTCGGGAAATCCTTTCATCCAAAGACTCTGAGCGGCCCAACTCAGACAACACGTCCCCGGATCGTGTCCCCCGTAAAGAAACTTGTGCTCTCGGTGGGCTTCCGGATCATAGAGACGGATCGCGCGTTCGGCATGTTCCAGCGTCGAGGCCGAATCTCCACCGATTACGTAGGTACTTGCCAATGCATGGTGAGCCTGCAGCAGCATTCCGGAATCGCGTGCCTGTTCGGCCAAGTCCAACAACTGCATGCCCATCTCGCGACTGACCGATACCTTTGAGACCGACGAGTTGAACATCCACAAGCCCCAAAGTGCTGGAAATAATTTCGGTGTCTGACCGATCTGCCGCGACAATTCGTGCGCTCGCGAATAGACCTGTTCGACTTCGGGCGCCGCCCATCCCTCGGTATCCTTCAACGGCGGGCCTAGCGTGATCAACAGGGCGAGTTCTCGTCGAGCGCGGTCCTTAGTCTCCGGCAATTTTGCCAACAGCTTCAGGCCGCGACGGGCTAGTGCCACAGTTTCGTGGTTGGCAAAGATGCGAACGGCATTCCGGGCCGACAGGAGACAGTAGTCGGCGGCTCGGCCAAAATCTCTTGCCCCCTCGAACAACATGGCCAATTCCGCGGCAACCACCGCGCTCTCGTCCCCGTAGTGTTTCAGCAACGCCTCGGCTATGGCGGAGCTGAGCTTGTGCGCCGCGTTGGTTGCAGGGATGCATACAATGCGTTTTGATAAAGCACGTGGACGAAAACATATCGAAGCGTCGGCGTTTGGTCAGGAAACTCCAACTCGTCGACCCGTCGCACAAACCCGTGAACGCGCTCCAGCGCAGCCAGTCGTTCCTCGACGTCGGCGGCATCCCACTCCAGGGACTCCGCGATCACCGCCGACTCGAATTCGTATCCCTGAACGCTCGCCGCTACGAGCAAGCGTCGGTCCTCCTTATCTAATTGGGCGATCTTCCGCTGTATCATACTGCGGACCGATTCCGGCAGTTTGCGCTGAAGATCCGGAATGGATTGCGCCAGCGTCCAACGCCCGCATTCCTGGGCCAACACCTGTTCGTCACGCAGATATCGCAGCAAGTCGGCCATGAACAAGGGGCTCCCCTCGGTTCGCGCGTGAACCAAATTCGCGAACTCGGGTGGGAAGTCGTGTTCGGGGAACTCGAGGCGCGAGATAACGTTCGATATCGGCGCGACTCAAGAACTCCAGCGCCACCTCGCGACAGACGCCGCGCGTCTGCAGTTCCAACTTGAGCGGCCCGAAGGGATGCTGACTGAGTGCCAAGTCGGTTGGGCGATAAGCCAGCACAAGCACGATTTGAAGTCCGTCACATCGCGAACCGAGATAGGCCAACAGATCGATAGTCGACACGTCCGCCCAATGAACATCATCCAGGAAAAGCAGCAGTGGTCTGAGGCGCGAAACTTCCTGCAAGAAAGCGACCAGTTCTCGTTTGAGGCGCTCTTGAGACGCTGCCTTGACTTCGGCCAGTTTGCGGGCGACCGAAGAATCCTCAGTGGCCAGTGGGGCGACCTGCACAAACCAGTTGGGAGCCACCGTCTTCATTATGCGAGCTGCCGTTTCGCCGGAATCGCCGCGAAGCATGCTCTCGAGGGCTTCGAGAATGGGTAGGTAGGCTTCCGTCCCGGCCAAGCGTTCTGAGCAGCGGCCTCGGCCGATTGTGCATTCACGACCGGTGGCGGGCAACTCGCTCAGAAAGTCCTCAATTAGTGTGGTCTTGCCGATTCCTGGCTCGCCAGTCACGCATACGAACTGGGCCTTGCCGCCGCCGGCCGATTCCAAAGCCCAGCTCAATTCCGCAAGCTCCTTTTGACGACCGACCGTGTGGCGCTGGACCGCAGATACGATCGAGGTTGCCAATCGCTCTGGAGAGGACGCACATAACTCGGTCAACACATTCGCCACCTCTGCCGACGTGGGCCGGAGGCGGGCGTCTTTTTGTAACATCTGCTGGATGAGGCTCGCCAACGGGCCCGGGACTTCCGGGTTCAGCGATTCCGGAGACAATGGCGAATGAGAGGCGATCGCTTGCAAGACGCCGAGTTGTGAATCGGTCTGGAAGGGATGCTGCCCCGTGATCAGTTCATAAAAGACGATTCCCAGCGAGAATACATCGCTGGCGCTTCCGACCGACTCGCCTCTTGCCTGCTCGGGCGCCATGTACCGAACGGTTCCGATCAGCGCCTTGCCGGGTGAGGTTGGCAGCGTCGGTTGGTTCGGATTGAACATCACCCAGGATTGGACGCGCGAGACCGAAGTCGACCACCTTGACATAACCGTCAGCTCGCACCATCACGTTTTCGGGCTTGATGTCGCGATGCACGATTCCCGCGGCATGGGCCGCAGCCAGGGCCTCGGCGATTTGACAGCCGATCTTCAATATCTGATCGAGCGTTCGTTCTTGCCGAGCCAGCGTTCGGAGCGTGTACTCGTCAACCAACTCCATGACGATATAGGGCTTCTTCCCATCCTCGCCAATATCGTAGATCGTGCAAATGTGAGGATGATTCAACGCAGAGGCCATGCGAGCCTCTCGCTGAAATCGCTTCAGGAGGTGCGCATTCTGGACGCAATCCGGCGACAAGAGTTTCAAGGCGACTTGACGGCCGAGCCGCGTATCTTGCGCGAGGAAGACTTGCCCCATGCCGCCTTCGCCCAGTCGCTCGAGAACTTCATAATGCGAGAGCCGCCGCGGGAAGTCGGCAGCGGTCGGCGCACTAGGAACCACGGGGAGATCGTAATCCGCAGTTTCTCCTGGGTCGGGGCGAATCGTTTGGCCACAGGAAGGGCAACGGATCGTTTCGGATCGAACGGACGGCGACGATGCCCATTCGATGAACTCGTCGCAATGAGGACATGATACGAGCATCAGACCTGTCTCGGATGTCCATTCGGACTTCAAGTCGAACGTGTCAACTAGGCCGTATCGGCTTGGCCCCAAGCGTCCAACGCCGAACACTGTTGATTCTTGCGCCTAGCAAACGGTTGAAAAATGAGTCGACAAGTGTTTCTTGAAGCGGAGCGGCCCGAGCCGCCCGGTAATTCGCCGTGTGGATGCCAACGCAACCGGACGGCTCGCGCCGTTCCGCTACTTTTTCAACGGGCTGCCAGGTTACGTTGGTCTGGCACCAGACTAACCTTTATGCACCTGCCAATAAAGATGGCTGATCACGCGTTGCTGGTAAGGATCACACGCAAAACAACTTCCCGGTTTTGCTGACCCTCACCTTGCTTCCCGTGCATGGATCTGGGTTCCGGGACTCAGCCCGGAATGACGGAAAAATCTGTAAAACTAAGTTGTGGCGCTCTGCGTGGAATGACGGAAAAAATCCGCAAACCCAAGTTGTGGCGATCTACATGGAATGACGCCACGTATCGAAAGGCGTGCTAAATCAGAAGTTAATTGGTTGTGATACTCTGTGTGAGTTGATTGATCACCTGCGGGTAAAGTCGGCATTCGGCGTCAAAGACTCGTGCGGCGAGGGATTCCGGCGTGTCGTCGGCACGAACGTCGACCGTCACCTGAGCGATGATCGAACCGTGGTCGAATTCATCGTCGACGTAATGCACAGTGCAGCCGGTGGCCCGCCGCCCCGCCGTTAGCACCGCTGCATGGACTTTCAAGCCGAAATAGCCCTTGCCACAAAACTCCGGGATCAGGCTGGGGTGGATGTTGATGACGCGGCCAGAAAAATCCTCCGGAATGTTCAGCCTTCGCAAGAACCCGCCCAACACCACCAAGTCGACCTGGGCTTCGCGACAAATCGAAAAGATTCGCTTGCTGAATTCCGGTTCTTTGACTTCGCGAAAGTCGACCACTCGCACGTCAATATTAGCTGCGTGGGCGAATGCCAAACCCTTGGCGTCGCGGTTGCCGGAGACGACGACGGCGATCGTCGGGTGCAGCTCGCCCGCCGAACGTTTTTCGATCAAGTTGCAAAGCGTTGTGCCTGATCCGGATATGAGTACAGCAATAGATCGTTTTGTGTCGCCGTGCGCGTCGATGTCAATTCGTCCTTTCGCGGCGGACACCTTCTTCCGCCTTCGATTTTTCGGCCGGTCAATCCTATTGACCGCAAACGGCCAGCGTTTGTGATCGCAAGGATAAAAGAAATCTTACGCCCGGCGTAGTTGCCAAAGCAATGAACCACCGGAACCGGTCCGGTGGGCGAAGGCTGTCGAGTCCGGCCGATGCCTGGTTTACTTGGATTTGCTGCTGGCGGTCGCGGCGACGACGAGATGAATCGCCAACGGTCGATCGGCGACGTTGCAATTGAGCGGATCGGTTTCGTCGATCGCCTGATCGAGCAACTCGACGGCCAATGTTTCGGACATGATTTTTTCACGATTCTCAGCCATCGCCGCCGCCAATTCCGAATCCTCAGTGATCAGCGCCAGCCGAATGCGATCGGCGAACTGCAAGTTGCGCTCCTTGCGGTGGTTCTGGATCAGGCGGATGACGTCGTTGGCCATGCCAGTACGAATCAATTCCGGTGTCAGCTCGGTATCGAGCACGACCACACAAAACGTTCCTTGGGCAGCAGCGCGACCTGGCTTGGCCAATAACTGGACTTGGATATCGTGCTGGTCAAGTTCGACCGTCGCGCCGCCGCTAGTCAATGTGATTTTGCCACGGTTCTTCAACATCTGCAGCAGCACAGCGCCGTCCGCCTTTGCCAGGAAGTCTTTGACTTTGGGCATGAGTGCACCGACCTTGGGACCAACGCGTTTAAAGTTCGGCTGGACTTTGTACGTTACCAAGTCTCCCGCGTCGGTCGTATATTCGATCGCGCCGACGTTGAGTTCACTTCGCAAGATCGTGTCATGTTCATCCAACCAGCCGCGATCGGTGTTGTCCTTAAGGACGACAGTCACCGATTTCAACGGTTGACGAACTTTCAATTTGGCCTCGGCGCGAGCGGACCGGCCCAGCGACGCGATCTCCCTCAACACCTTCATCCGGCCCATCAGTTGGCGATCGATGAGCTTTTCGTTGGTCTCCGGATAGTCGCACAAGTGAACGCTTTCATGGGCTCGGCCCTGGAAGACACCCGTCAAGTTTCTCCACATCGCTTCCGCGACGAACGGCACGAACGGGGCGATCAAACGGCTGGTCGTCACCAGGCACTCGTACAAAGTCCAATAGGCATCGATCTTATCGGGGCCGTTGGGATCGTTGCTCCAGAAACGTTCGCGGCTGCGGCGCACGTACCAATTGCTCAGATTTTCCACGAAGGCGTTGAGTTGTTCGCATGCGGCAAAGTTGTCGTAGGCATCCATTCGCTCGATGACTGACCGCGCGGTCGCATTCAGTTCGCTGATGATCCAACGATCTAGCTCGTCCCGCTTGACGACTTCGCGATAGCTGTTGGCGGTCGACAGAGTCATTGCGTCGGCGTTTCCAATCGGGCCCGTAATTTGCTTGCCCGGATCAAAGCGGTCGATGTTACCATACTCGACAAAAAATCTATAAACATTCCACAATCGCAACAGGAATTCCGGAACGCTCTCCTTGATCGCTCGCTCGCTGTAGATGATCGAGTTCCAGGGTGGTTGGTTGGCAAAAAAGTACCATCGCAGGGCATCAGCGCCGTATGCATCAAAGATTTCTTGCGGACTGCGGTAGTTCCGCAAGGACTTTGACATCTTGCCTACGCGTTTGGTCGCGGCGTTGGGACCGAGTTCCTGGGCAGCATCTTCTTCGGTCAGGAAGATCTGCTTGTCTTTCGACTCGTACCACTCGGCCAGCATCAACCCCAACACGATGCAATTCTCGAATGGGTGAGGAAACGGAACCGGGGCGTTGGCATTCCCCGCCAGAAATGAACCTGCCGTCTTTGGTCTTTCGTTTCCCGTCTGCGCACCGTCAAACATCAGCGTGCTGATCGCCAACAAACTGTAAAACCAACCGCGCGTCTGATCGACGGCTTCGCTGATGAAGTCGGCCGGGAATTGTTGGCTGAACTGTTGTTGGTTTTGCAGAGGGTAGCCCCACTGCGCAAACGGCATCGCACCGCTGTCGTACCAGCAGTCGATCACTTCCGGGACGCGCCGCATGCGAGCACCGACGGAAAACGGCGAGTCGTACGTCATCGCGTCGATGTACGGTTTGTGGACCCGTAAATCGTTGGGCAATTGCGGATTGGCTCGTTTAGCAGCGTCCCAAACCTCGGTTCCACTGACGCCGGGCTTGGTCTGCAACTCGTCGTAGCTGCCAATCGCTTCCTTTTCGCCGGTTTTTTCGCAAACCCAAATCGGCAAGGGTGTGCCCCAATATCGCTCGCGAGACAACGCCCAATCCACATTGGATTCCAAAAAGTTCCCGAAACGCCCGTCGCGAATGTGCTCCGGCAGCCAATTGATCTGTCGATTGTTTTCCAGCATCCTCTCACGGAATTTTGTCGTGCGGATGAACCAGCTCTCGCGCGGATATTGGATCAGCGGATCCTCTTCAGCTCGCCAACAAAACGGGTACTCGTGGACGAATTGTTCTTGGTGGTAAAGGAGGCCGCGTTCCTTGAGCGAGCGGATGATTGGTTTATCGGCGTCCTTGACCCATTGTCCTTGGAAGTCGGGCGCCTCGTTGGTGAATCGTCCGTCTGGAGCGACCGCGCAGATCAATTGCGGGCCTTCACCGGCGATGAATCGGGCCTGCTCGTTCTGCAACAGTTCAAAATCGACTTCGCCGAAGGCCGGTGCTTCGTGGACCGCACCCGTTCCGGAATCGGTCGTGACGAACTCGGCGGAGGTGATCCGCCAAGCGACGTGCTGTTGGCCGCCGGCGGCAAGCCGCCCCGTTTGGTTGGCGAGCTTCGAGTAGTAATAGTCGAACGGGGGCCGGTACCGAAGCCCGATCAGGTCCTTACCGCGAAAGGTCTTGCGGACCGCGAGTTCGCGTTTGACTTTTCCGGCGATCGCCTCAATCAGGTCCTTGGCGAGAATCAATTCTTGTTTCAGATGATCATCCCAGACCAATGCGTACTCGATGTCGGGGTGCACGGCGGCGAACTGATTGCTGGGCAGCGTCCACGGCGTTGTCGTCCAAACGAGCAAGCTGGCGTTGGGGCGGTCCACCAGTGGAAACAAGACGAACACGCTTGGATCGGCGACTTCACGGTAGCCTTGTCCAACCTCGCCGCTTGAGAGCGCTGTGCCGCCTTGAGCCCACCACCATACGATTTTGTGGCCGCGATACAACAGATCACGTTCGAACAAATCTTTCAGTGACCACCAGACCGATTCGATATAGCTTTGGTGATAGGTGACGTAGGCCTCGTCCAGATTGACCCAAAATGCGAGTCGTTCCGTCAGCCGCTCCCACTCCTGCATGTATCGCCAGACGCTTTGTTGGCACTTTTGGATAAACGGCTCGACGCCAAACGATTCGATTTCCTCTTTGGAATGGATTCCGAGTTCTTTGCAAACCTCGACTTCAACGGGCAACCCATGCGTGTCCCAACCGGCTTTGCGCTGACAAAAGTAGCCGCGCATGGTCCGGTATCGCGGAAAGAGATCCTTGATCGCCCGGGTCAAGCAGTGTCCGGGGTGTGGCATGCCGTTGGCCGTTGGCGGACCTTCGAAGAAGATGAATTTCTCGCGCCCTTCCCGCTGTCGCAAAGATTTTTGATAAATCGAACGGGACTTCCAGAATTGAAGGATCTGTTCTTCTTGTTGGGGTAAGCTGACGCTGCTGTCGACGGGCTGGAACATCAAAACTCCTGATCGGCCGAAGCGAATACCCTATAGACAAGCGTGGTTGGCGAAAGTTCGACACCTCTAGCCGATCGAGTTATCGAGCCGCTTTCCCAGCCAGAGATCCGGCCAACGCGGGTGCTAAAGGCCCGTTGAAAAACGACTCATTTCAACAAGCGGACCGAACGTCATTCCCGCGGAGGCGGGAATCCAGCGGAAATCAACTCTGGCATTGATGGATCCCCGCCTTCGCGGGGATGACAGGACCTTTCTCAACGGACTGCTAAAGGCCGTAATATCCCGCATTCAACCAGCGCTGTAAATGCCGGAATGGTTCTCGCCGCGTCGAGCGCAAAAGGGGTCAGGAGTCAATTGTGCGAAGCACCCTGCGGGCCGAAGACGGCAATTGACTTCAGACCCCTTTTGCTGCGACGGGTTCTTTCATACGCAGTCAATTGTGCGAAGCACCCTGCGGGCCGAAGACGGCAATTGACTTCAGCCCCGTTTGCTGCGACGGAGACCTCGTAAAACTCAGATCAACGAGATCACAATTCGTCGTCGACTTCATCGTCGACGTCTTCTTCCTCGTCCTCATCGGTGTCTCCGGCGAAGTCGGCGCCTTCGAATTCTGAATATGCATCGTCGTCCAGGTCGTATTCTCCTTCGACTTCTTCCTCGAAGTCGTCGTCGAAGTCGTCGTCGAAATCTTCTTCGTTGAAGTCCTCAACGTCGGGCGTCAATTGACCGGGAGTATCGATCGAATTTTCGGTTTCCCAATCGGCCGATTCTTCTTGGTCGTTGTCGTCGTCGATATCGCTCATGATTGCCCTCCCACAGTGTCAAGCAGGCTGCCAAAAGCTGTCAGGTGTCATTATTCGCTCGGTCCCACAGAAAAGTAACTGGGGCCCATCCACAATCGCCTGGCCATTGTAGAGAGCTAAGCGTATTTGCCACGATCGCTTTGTCAAGTTCATCGGCGAGCCAAGGCAATCTATCGCGACATTTTTTCCGCGGAATTCATCCCCAAAACGCAGCTTCCCGGGATCTGTCCATAGGAATGACGACACTTCGCTTGGGCTAAGCAGCCTGGTGGCAGAAGCGACAACTTGGGCTTTTGCCACGGACGTCGCGGAAATGAGCAGCAGCATGCCGCATGACAAAAAAAATGGACAAGGCAGCATACGCTAGCCTTTGTCCACACGGGGGGGTGAATTCCCAATTATATCGGCGGGGCACTGTGGGCAAATCCTTTACCCTTGAATCGCTCGCACCGACAAACCTAGTTTTTGCTAGAGCGAATGGATCGTCCACGGCGCAGTTTTCTTGGCGGAATCCTTTACGTGAATTCCTCAGGGGTCGTTGGTAACGGATGTACGGTTCGTTGAATCTTACATCCAATGCGGCGGTTTGCTGGAGCCATTGGACGGCGCCGGGATTCATGCCACTTGAGGTTCTCATGCGCCGAGCCAGCCTCGTCGTTTCCGGTTCGACGTCAAGGATGATTGATTGTGACGGTGATAGAGTCTGGATGGCATTTATTGGCGATTCCGGCTGGGATGACCGATGGAAAAAAGGCAAAGATTGGATTGGAATCTCAAAAGTCATTTTCCCGCATCATAAAAGGCTTCGTTGTGAATACACCCAAGTCCTTTGCATGCGGACTGATGTTTTTCCTTTTCTCCGCCGCTTCGATCGCCGGCAAGCAAAAGAGCAACGGCGACGCCCATGCCGTGAGCAGACAAACCGAACAATCGTCCCCGTTGCCTCATTCACCAGCGACGCAGGGACCAGACAAATCAGTCTTGGATCTTGACATCGGGGAATTGGCGGCCGTAAAGGTCGTATCCAGTCCATTTTCCAACGAATTCGGCAGCACGGATGTGCGCGGTGAGGGCCGACAACTCGCGGCGGAATCGCCCGCCGCCAATATTCTCAGCGGCGACGAAGCGTCCGCACGGAATACGACGGACACCGGCGATCTTTTGGGAAAATCGAATAAGAACCCCGGAGTTTATATCCAGCAGCGTAACCCAATAATCAGCGATCCGCGCATTCGCGGATACCACTTCGGACAGTATCTCGTTCGCGCAGACGGAGCTTTTTGGTACCCGGCCCGTCTGGATGTCGATTCGATACTGAGCAAAATTGACTCGAAGATGATCGACGATGTCGTCGTCGTCAACGGACCGTATTCCTCGCGTCATGGTCCCGGCTTTGCGTTCATCGATGTGGCAACGCGTCCGACTCCTCGTGCGGCGGGTTGTCCGGAATGGCACGGTCAGACCGGTTTGACCTACAACGGAAATGGACAGCAATGGAGCGGGAATCAATATCTCGAATGGGGCGCGACCCACTGGGGAGCCTCCTTGTATTACGGTCACCGAATTGGGTCGGATTACTTGGACGGAAACGGCGACCATGTTCCTTCGAGTTACAATTCGCGGAACGTGAATTTTGCATTTGGCTTCGACGCGACTCAGGATACGTCCGTGGAGTTCCGTTATCTTCGGCAGGATCAAACTGACGTTGAACTTCCGGGGCAGTTCACGGACATCGATTACCTCTCCGCCGACGGCTTTTCGCTGAATCTCACATCGAAAGATCGTCCGTGGGCAGATCTCGTTTCGATGGACGGTTGGTACAATCGCACACGCGCAGCGGGCGGAGGCAATCGAGCGTCCAAACAAGCCCTATTCGACAGCGTGTTTGACCAGCCGGCTCCGAATTCAGGTTTGCTAACGCTCCCTCGTAACAGCGAAACCGATTTCGACGTGGTGTCCACCGGCTTTACGTGGGCGGCGACTTGGGGGGAACCGGGTCAGATTCAAACGACATTTGGGACCGACCTGCGTCACTACGAACAAAGCTTGGATGAAGTGCAGATTAGACCCGCCGGATCCGGACTTTTTAGGACAGCAACCGAAGACACGGTGGCGTTGATTCCAGCATCCGAGTCGACGAACCCAGGCCTGTTCACGGAACTTGTCGTGCCCACCGGAGGGCGGTTGAAAGTCAAGACGGGTGCCCGAGTGGATGGGGTTTCGGTCAGCGCCGATGCGGGCGCCATCGCGCCGAGGAGGCAACGGCGCTCCGTTGGACGTATTGGGGCCGGACCGCGAAAACGACTTTACACTGTGGTCGGCGTACTTGGTGGGTGATCTTGAGTTGACCGATTCGCTGACCGCCAACGTCGGTTTTGGTTTGGCCGAACGCGCCCCGACGCTTACGGAACTCTATGCGATGCGACCTTTCGAATCGGTGTTGCAACAAGGGTTGAATCGAATTCAAGGCAATCCGTTTTTGGACCCAGAGCGGTTAAAACAGCTCGACGTTGGCGTGCGTCGAGAAAAGGGCCACCTCCGGGGCGAGATTCGAGGATTCTATGCATGGATCGACGACTACATTACATCACAAGGACTCTCGGTCGATCCGACCTCCAGCTCCCAGCGGATCACTTCGGTGTTCGTCAACACGCCGAAAGCAACACTGGCCGGTGGAGAAGTCTTCGGCGAGTGGGATACGGCGCCGGACGTCTCGTTGTTCGGCAGCTTGATGTACGTCGAAGGTGAAAATCGGACACTCAATCAATTGGTCTACGGTACCGCGACACTGCCCGCTCCGCCGGGCAGCAGCACGGGAGGCGGAGTTGGCCGGAATTCGTTCGACCAATCCCCCGGAAAAGAACCCTTGCCACAAATCCCGCCCCTCGAAGCGAGATTGGGAGTCCGCTTCCACGACCCGGGTTCGAATCCATTTTGGGGCACCGAACTCATGACCCGCATCGTCGACAATCAAGACCGGGTCGCCGACCGTTCGCTGCTCGAACAACCGACCCCCGGATTCACGACATTCGACTTTCGCGGATTCTGGCGGCCCTACACCGACGTGACGCTGATTTTCGGCGTCCTCAATTTCACCGACCGACACTATCGCGAACATTTGGACAATCGCGCCGGCGACCAGTTGTTCCAGCCCGGCGCGACAGGCTATTTGGGTACGGAGATTACCTACTGAAAATGAAGTGACTTGCGGCACGACCAGTGGGCTTATTTGCTGTAGGTCGGGCAGTCTCTGCCGGACAAACATTGGCAATAGATCTAACCGTCTTTTGTCAAATTGGCCCACGAGCCCGGCAACAACATTGTTTATGATCGCACGCAAGATATCTTCCCGATTTTGTTAACCCTCACCTTGCCTCTCCCGCGAGGGCGAGGATTTAAGGCGAAGTTATTTTGCGTGCGATCCTTACCGGCATTAAGTCGGTGGACCAAGGTCACCTTACAGCAGGCACGACAGTCCGATCAGCTTCCATCATGGTCTATGGCGAATCATTAGCGCATTTCAGAATAAAAGACCACGGGAAGAACCGCGGTCTGGGACGCTCTCGTCAATGCCTCATGGCGCTCGTTTGGTTGGCTTGGTCAATTGGCGGCTGTGTCGCTTTCGCGCAGAGCCAGCCTCAGGAGGCGAGCGAATACACCGTGAAAGCCGCATTCGTCTTCAACTTTACGCGGTATATCAAATGGCCGTCGACCGCCTTTGAAAGCGCTGATTCGCCGTTCGTGATCGGTGTTCTGGGCGATGTGCCACCCGAGTTGGCAAAATCCCTCGAGTACTATCAGCAGAACAAGCAGGCGCAGGACCGAATCATCGACGTGCGATATTTAAGTAAGGCCGAGGAAGCGACGAATTGCCAAATCGTGTTTGTGCGGAATACTTTGGAAACAGATCGTGTCGCGGAGATCGTCAAACTCTGTAGCGGGCAACCCATACTGCTGGTTGGTGAATCCGACTCATTTTTGCAGCAAGGTGGCGGGATCAGTTTGCTGACGTCGGGGCAAAGAGTCAGCTTTCGCCTGGCGTTGAAATCGACTGCGCGCCAAGAGTTACGCCCGGACGCCAAACTGTTGCGAGTCGCGGAATTGGTCGACTAGCGCTTTAGGGTGCCAGAGGGTACGGGCGGTGGATTCGATAAGGCGGGGGCAACAAACGGGATTTGTCGACGGCAGACGCTTGGGCGCGATTCGGACGATTCGCATAAGACGTTTACCAGCTCGCCGTAACCTGCGATGAAGGCGTCAACGACCGCGGGTTCGAATTGCTTGCCTCGTTGCTCGACGATCATTTCCCGGGCGATGTCGGGTTCCATCGCCTGCTTATAAACGCGCTTTGAGGTCAGGGCGTCGAACACATCGGCCACGGCAACGATACGGGCCGCCAGCGGAATTTGTTCTCCGGACAATCCTTGCGGATAACCGGCGCCGTCGTATCGCTCGTGATGGAAACGTGCGATGTCGATCGCCATTTCCAGGAAGCTTCCAGCCGACGTTTGGGATGCGGCATCGGCCAAGGTCTCAGCGCCCAACGTCGTATGCGTCTTCATGACCTCGAATTCGTCGGGCGTCAGTCGGCCAGGCTTCAGCAACACCGAATCCGGAATGCCCACCTTGCCGATGTCGTGCAACGGGCTCGAGCGATACAGGTCGTCCAGGAACTGGTGGCCGATCTGATCGCGAAAGGGTCCCGTTCGAGCGAGTTGCTCGGCGAGTATCTGGGAATAAGCCCGCATGCGGACCAGGTGCTCTCCAGTCTCCGGGTCCCGAGATTCTGCTAATCTCGCCAAAGCAAAGACGGTCAAGTCGCGAGTCTGAACGATCTGCGTCGTCTGTAACGCGACTTGTTCCTCCAGTTCGCGTTGTTTCCATTCCGCCTTCCGCGCCAAAGTCCACTTCTCACACAGCGCCGTCGCGGCTAAGCGAACTTCCTCTTGATCAAATGGCTTCTTGATGATCATCAGCCGGTCCGTTTCACCCAGCCGACGCACAATGTCTTGCGAAGAATAGTCCGAGTGGGCCGTGCAAATGACCACTTGCAATCGCGGATCGGTGTCCCACAAGTGCTCGATGGTTTCGATGCCGTCCCATCCCGGTGGCATTCGAATATCGACGAAGCAGACGGCAAACGGTTTTTCATCCGCCAGCGACTCAACGACCTTGAGCAGTCCTTCTTGCCCTTGAAAAGCCGACGTGATTTCGAACGTTGTGATGGGAACGTTGGGCGCCGGCATGCCGAACAAAAACGCTTCCGCCTCGTCCAGTTCCTTGGACATTCCTGGCGTGGGGCTTAGAATCTTGCGGAAGTCATCGTGAATGGTGGCATTGTCGTCGATGACGAGTAGGCGCAGGTTCGATTTGTCCACGATGTCCCTTTTTTCTGGATCTGCCATCGCCAGCGGCTGAGCCGGGCCTGGCGTCCATCGGCTTGTCATCGCAATCCAAACGGTTAGCTGTGACAGAACACTAGTGCTTTGTCAGGTCTTAGATTTGCGGTTGTGTGCCATTGGCTTCGCAAGTGCGGGTCGGCAATAAACGACGCTCATGTACACTGGCACAGTCAGTGGCACACAAAATTAAGTACTGAAAGTGCACTAGGTCATCGGACATCATCGGCAACGGGTGCCGCCACCATCAGACTGAAGCCTCCCGTGGGCACGTCCAAACCACTTGTTACAACCGTTGTCACCGGATTGCGGTTTCGAACAAGTGCCAACGGAAGGTCGATCGTGAACGTCGCCCCGGCTCCAAGACCATCGCTGCGAACGGACATCGATCCACCCATTTCCGCCGCGGTGTTCGCCGATGCGTGCAGGCCGAAACCATGACCGCCTTGCTTGGTGGTGAAGCCGTGTGAAAAAATCTTGGTCAGTTTGTCCGGGGCGATTCCCATTCCGTTGTCCGCCACTTCGAAGATGATTCGTTCGTTGCGCTGCAACGCTCGCAACGTGATCGTTCGGTCGTCCGAGTCGCCGGCGGTCAACGCCTCTTTGGCGTTCTTTATCAAGTTGACCAACACCTGCAGCAGCTTGGACTTGTCGACTTGAAAGCCTGTAATCTCGTCGAATTCTCGGCGGACTTCGATTTGATGGCGGTTCAAGGATCCTTCGACGAATTGCAAGGCATCTTCCATGAGTTCGGCGGGTGAACATTCCACGATCACGCCTCCCATACTGGCGTACGATTGCTGGGAACGGACGATCTCTTTGATGTGGTTGACGTTCTTGATGAGCCGTCTAAGTTCTTGAACGATCGCTCGCTGTTCGTCCATCAGGTTATCGGCCAGCCGTGCCAGGTATTCCGGCAGCCGCTTGCCCTTTTCGTCGAATTGAAAGAATGAAGCGAGATCCGACTCGTGTTGCCCTAGCAGCTCGACGGTGGCCGTCAAACCGGACAACCTCAATCGCTCGACCTTTTCTGCGGCCAGTGAAGTCGAGACGTTGACGCTGTTCAAGACGTTGCCGATGTTGTGCAAGACACCGTCGGCGATGTCGGCCATGCCGGCTTTGCGCGAGGCCTCCATCAACTCGCCTTGAGTTTGCTTGAGCTTGTAAACCGTCCGCTCTCGAGCCGCCATTTCCGATTTGAGTTGCTCGTTGGCTTGCCACAGGAGCTCGGTTCGCTGCGCCACGCGTTGCTCCAACTCGTCGTGGGCCTTATGCAATTCGTCATCCGCCGCCTGAATTCGATCGAGCATCTCGTTGAATTGTTCGTACAGCACGCCGATTTCGTCGGTCGTGGTCGTTTCCACGCGATGCGTGTAATCGCCGTCGCGCGAGATTTTACCAGCCGTTGTCGCGAGTTGAAGAATGGGTTGGGAAATCGACCGCTGCATGGGCACAGTCGACAAAAAGCCGACAGCCAACGAAACCGCCAACACACCCACCGTAATCCCAATATTGCCGAGGATTTGCCGGCGAACGCCATCCATCGTGGCCCTAAGTCGTATCGTTCCCAGGCGCTCTCCGTCCTCGATCACCGCCGAATTGATATCCAGAAACCCGTCGTCGGTAAAGACAACTCCGTCTGGAAGAGGAGGCGACAAGGGCGGCGCTTCGACCGATCCCGACCGGGAATAGAATGCAAACAATTGGCCATTTCGGTCCAGCAGACACGCCGATTCAATCTCAGGCCGATTCCGCAACGATTGCAACAACTCGCCAGCGACTGCCGACTCGCCAAATGACATGGCCGCGGTGCTGTTGGATGCCAACACCTGAGACAGCGCCGAAAGTTGCTGCACCATCGACCGCCGAAACATCAAGCCGTCATGAATGGCAAACGCCAGACAGCAAACCAACAACGCCAGCCCAACCGAACTGACCGTCAATGTCGCCAGTTTGCCTTTGATGGATCGCGTCGGAAACAACTTGCTGCGCATCGAAATCAGCTATGGCGGATGCGAACTCGTCAAGTTTTGGTTTTGGATGGGCGCCACTGCCTTCGCCCGTGAATCGTTAACGAAACCACGACAGTTCCCGGCACTGGCCGAGCCACAGGCACCCCAGTGCAACCCCAATTCTGAGGGTTAACGTTGCACTGGCTACCGACGATTATCGTCCGATTGGTTGACGCGGCAACAACTGATTCCGCGTCAGTCGGGCGCGAACTCGAACGATAAATTGCGCTGAACCGTTTGTACGGATTGGGCGGTAACTGCCCGCTAAAAGAAGGATTTGGGATCGCGGAACATATAGCGGATTTGCGCCGC
Organism: uncultured Planctomycetaceae bacterium; assembly: GCA_963803365.1. Taxonomy (GTDB): domain Bacteria; phylum Planctomycetota; class Planctomycetia; order Pirellulales; family Pirellulaceae; genus JANMEB01. Next base: position 97,008 of record CAWDMH010000004.1, on the reverse strand, counting down.
GGACAGCGAACCGGACTTCCGCCGTACTTCTTTGCCGTCGTAAAACAAGATGAACGTTGGGATCGAGGTTACGTTGAACTCTTCGGCTCGCGATGAAGACCTGTCGACATCGACCGATTTGATCAGAAAACCTTGAGATTGGACGTCGGCGACCGCCGCGTGAGTTGCTCGGCAGGCGCCTCAGCGATCAGCGGTAAAGTAAAGCATGTAACCATTGGCCGGATCGATCGTCGAAGCCAAGTGGTGCTGTTGGTAGACGAAAACGGCCAACATCGGGGCCAAGAACAGAAAAACCATGATCGAAAGCGATTTCTGTGGCATGAAAACTCCTGTTGCAACGGCGACACAATTTCGGCTCGCCGAAGCACTTGCTAGAATCTTTGGCTTTCTGAGGAGGTGCCGACGTTGCGCCGCCAAGCGGCTCGAAGAATCCTCTCAGGTGGTCTGGTCATGACGGCAACTGTACGGCGGCGCGGCTGCCGTCAAAACCTAGCTTTCGGGGCGTACGTTGGAGCGTCACCGTCAACCAACACCAGCAGAGACCGTCGATGGAACCCGGTTCTGTCGATCGTGACGGTTTCACGCGTGAACGTTTGCATCGGCAGAGGCCTCGTGAGCCAACCAGCCAAACGTCGTTTGCCGTGGCTCAATCGCACCAAGTCCAGGAGACAATTCGGCGACGATCAACGGCGACGGCTCTCGGTCGGTTTCACGGCCGTCAATGACATCGCCAGAATGGATTCCATATTTCGCCAGCAGTAGTTCGACCAAGACACTCACGTGCGTTAGTCCGCGTCGGGACGGTAGCTTGTTCAGTTGGAGCGTGGTCAAGTTCGATTGCTTTAACATATTCTGATCCAGCAAATTGCAAGAAAGTTGGAGAAGTAAAGTCGCGCAACCAAGGGCACTCGTGACACCGGGCCAGCATCAAGCCACGGCCACCTTTGTTCCAGCCATGGTCGTCACAGCCACGGTCGTTCTCGATGCAGTGGCTGGAGAATTATGTAGAGCGCGTTTGACACGTCTGGTCAACGCTTCAAAGAATTTCGAAATAAGGCCGCGGGTAGTGGGCCAATTCGAGGTAGGACGGCCATCCCTGGCCGTCAATGGTTGGGCAAGGATGCCCGACCTACAGCAAATCCAACTCTAAGCCTACGGTTGACGTTGTCGAATCCTTGCTGCGATTGGATGTTGTGTCAAAACGATTTGCCGTTCGTATTGGCTACGGGAGCCAATGGCTGCCACATCACCAGCGACGCAAGACGCTGGCAGAGCTACTAAAACACCAGCGGAACGTTTAGGTTATTTGCCCCCGTTGGCTCCTACGGCGAGCAGCAGGGTTTCGAAGTCGTTTTTCAGTTTGGAAGGCTCCCAGCCGGGAGGGACGGCTTTGAGAAAGCGGAGCAGCTTTTCTGCCTCGTCGCGTTGGCCCGTCTGCAACAACAACTTGGCAACGTAATACTTGGCTTCGTACCAAGCGTCCGATTGAGGCCGCGTGCCGTTGGCCACGGTGCGCCAGGTCGAGAGCGCCAATTCCAAATCGCTGGCGTCGTGGGACTCGCTCGCCAATCGCGCCAACGAAGTCCTGGCCGACAGCGATTGTGGAAATGCCGCGATCAGATTTTGAAACTCGGCCGTCGCCTGGTCGTGTTGCCCGATGCGCCAACGACTTTCGGCAACCGCCAAGCGCCATTGAAATTGTCGGGTGTCTGAAAACTTTCCTAGCGTGGAAGCGTTTGCCTCGACGAGCGAAATCAACAATCCAGCTAGCCGCGCTTGATTCTCCGAATTCCTAAGCCGTTGCCAGGCCAACATCCACAACTCGGCCGAATCGAGGTCGTCGAGAGTGAGTTTCGCGTTTCCGGAGTCGATCTTCGGATCTCTTCCTTGGGCCGCGCTGCAAAGCTCCAGGAACAACCTCGCCTCATCACCAAGCGTCCCGAGCCCACTCCCGCTTTGGCCGATCGCCGCGGACACTTGTGCCAGATTCTTGCCAATCGAATCGACATTCGGATTGGAATACGCCAATTGAATCTCAAGTTGAAATAACTGCAGTTCGACAATCGATCGCGTTGCGGCGGTCGTTGCATTGGATTCGGATTGGATCCACGCGGTCAAACGATCGCACATGCCTGGCAACAACTTGGCCGGCCCGTCGTCTTCGTCCGACGCCTTTCGCAACCACTGCAACGACGCTTGGCGCGCGAAGTCAGCGGCCTGTTCAAACAATTGGCTTCCGACAGAAACCTTAGTCGCCGTGGCCAGCGCTTGTTCGAATTGTCCTTGCCGCACAAGAATCGGGATTAGCCAAATGGCGGCCTGAGCGGTCGTCGGCGAGTTGGGCCATTTTTCCAAATGACTGCCGAGCATGTCGACGTATTGCTGCAGCGGACGCTTCTTCTGACCGACCAATTGGGCCGTGTTCCAGATCGCGGCCAAATGGGACTCGGCAGCGCGATCGTCGTCGGGATAAGCGGCCGCCAGCAACAGAAAACGGTCGGCGGCGTCGGCGTAGTTGTTCCTCTGTTGTTGGAGGGTCGCTGCCCTGAAAGCCAATTCAACGGCGACCGCCGGTTTCTGCGACTCGGCGGCGCGGGTCGACGCCAAATCGAGAATCCGGATCGCTTCGTCCGGCTCATTTTTCCTCAGTCGTTCGTCAACCAGTTCCATGACCAAAGTGGAACTGGACAATTGACCGTTTGCGGGTGCTCAGCTTGGCGACCAGCAGGCTCGCTCGTCGCGCCCAATAGTCTCCATGGTCGGACTGGATCGATTGGACCAGCGAACTCGCTCGCTGCTGCCACAATTCGCGTTGGCCCGCGTCGGTCTGCCGATTCGATTCAGCAATGAACAATTCGACCAACGCCAGCGCCAATTCGGGGTCGGACTGGTATTGTGCGCCCATGTCGTTGAGACGCAGCACGGCGCGTTCGGGATGGCCGGCGTCGAGTTCCAAATGGACTTGTTCAGCCCACCACTTTGACGCGACGGATTCCGGCACTGCACTCGGCTCGATCCCATCCCACAATCGAGCGGCGTCGGCGACTCGTCCGAGCGACCGTTGGCATTCGCTGCGAAGCAACTGAATTTGCCACCACAGCACATCGTCACGGGAGACCTTGCCGTTGAGTTCCGTCAGTTGTCGGTCGACTTGGGAAAGGGCGTCGATCCGAGTCAAGCGGTCATCGTCGCCGGCCAGGACCGCCTGGTTTTGCGAACAACGGGCCGCTTCAAAAGTCACGTGATTGGACATGGCCAACAATTGAGTTGGGCTCAAGTCGTCGCGGGTTGTGGTGCTAGGGCCGCGACTCTGGAATTCGCGGATTTGGCGTTGAACCGCAGCGAGTTGCTGCGCCGCCCGTCGTAGTATCTCCGCCGCCTGTTGTTGATCGCCGGCGTTGGGTTGAAGTTCCCATTGTCGGCGCAGCAGTTCGCCTTCGGCCAGCCAGGTCAGCGCGTCTTGCAGCGATACCAGCAGGATGCGCGGAAACGAACCGTGTTGCGCGATAAAGCCAGTCGCCGCTTCGTGCGCGTTTTGCCATGCCTTGTTTTGTTCCGACGGCGCCGCGGCAGATGCCCGCTGTACGCGAGTTTGAATGAGTTGCAGCACGAGACGGACTTGGTCCAACGGTTGCAAATCCTGGCTCGCCAATCGCTGACGGCAATACTCGTCGGCTAATTCGTATAGCCGCCGCTGCCGCAAGCCGCTGACGAATCGTTGGTCAACCGTCGGACGGGAGTCGGAATCATTTTGGCCGCGGCACGGGTGACTAGCGAGCGTCGCCACGAACAAGCAACAGCCAAATCCGATTCGAAACACATGCATTTGTTGGGCTTCCAACCAGCCAGTAATACGCTTTCCGCTACAATATTGTAACGACTTCTCGTCTTTGAGCGGTTTATGGATCAACGGAGTTCTTTGTCCAAGGGAATCATGAAGATCGCGAAATCATCACCGCAGCTCACCCGAGCGCACAAGCGTCAACTCGTATCCACCCTGCTGGCAGTGTTTTGTTGCGTGCTGTTGTTTGGCGTCTTGGCCCCGGCCGATGACTGGCCGATGTTTCGCGGCAATCCTCAGTCGACCGGAGTCTCCGCGTCGAGTTTGCCGGAGGCGCTGGACATCGTGTGGAAATTCACTCCGGGCCCTAACAGTGCATTTGAATCGACGCCGGCGATTGTCAACGGTGTCGTTTACGTAGCAGACGCGGACGGCAGGCTAATCGCCCTCGACTTGAAATCGGGAGCAAAGCTTTGGGAAGTCGCAACGGAAATCGGCTTTACCGCCTCGCCGTCGGTGCGCGATGGTTTGATCTTTATCGGCGATTTGGGAGGCGAGTTCTATTGCTTTGACATTCACGGCCAAAAAAAATGGCAGTTCACGGCGACGGCCGAAATCGACGGCTCGGCGAATTTCTACAAGGAGAATATCTTGTTCGGTTCGCAGGACGCAACGCTGTACTGTCTCAACATGCAAACCGGGAAGGAAGTTTGGCGTTTCAACACGGACGATCAGATCCGATGTTCACCGACGCTCATCGAGAATCGGGCCTTCATCGCCGGTTGCGACGGCCAATTGCACGTCGTCGATTTGGATCACGGAACCGAAGTCGGCAGTATGGAAATGTCTCAGACAATGGTGACGCCGGCGGCTGCGGGGGATTTCGTCTTCTGTGGAACGGAACAAGCCGGCTTTTTTGCATATGATTGGCGGCGGCTGCAGCCATTGTGGCACATCGATATCGACTCGCCGATTCAAAGCTCGCCGGCGATCGCGCCGCTCAGGGCGACAAGTCCATCGTCATCTTCGGATCGCAAAACCGGATCGTCTATGGCCGCGACTCAAAAAGCGGCGAGAAGGTTTGGGAGTTCACCGCCCGCGGCAAAGTCGATGCGTCACCGGTGATTTCAAACTCAAGAGTCTTCGTCGCCGACAGCACCGGTCGGCTGTACGTGTTGAATGCGTCCGACGGTTCCCAGGCGTCTGAGATCGAGCTCGGCGGTGGCTTCACGGGCTCGCCTGCAGTCGCCGACGGGCGGCTTGTCATTGCCTCACGCCGCGGTGTGGTTTATTGTCTAGGTAGTAAACCGTCCGCGACGCCAGCCAAATAAGCGATCATGGCCACTGAAACCACGAAAACCGAAGTCGGCAGCTATTTCATCAGCAACTATCCTCCGTATTCGCAATGGACGGCCGAACAAGTTCCGCTGGCCCACCAGGCGATGAATCGGCCGCCGAACGTAGTGCCGTTGGGACTGTATTTGCACATCCCGTTTTGCCGGAAGCGATGCAAATTCTGCTATTTCAAAGTCTTCACCGACAAGAATGCTCCGGAAATCGAGACCTACGTTTCAGCACTTTCGCGCGAAATCGAACTGGTCAGCCAACTGCCCGTTATGGGCGACCGGCCGTTCCGATTCGTCTATTTTGGCGGTGGCACCCCGTCGTTCCTCAGTTCTCGGCAACTGACGTCGCTGGTCGACCGGTTGCGCGCCAATATCAGTTGGGACAAAGCAGAAGAGGTCACGTTTGAATGTGAGCCGGGGACGCTTCAGGAGTCGAAGCTCAAGACGCTGCGCGAACTGGGTGTCACACGGCTCAGCCTGGGCGTGGAGAATTTCACCGATCAGATCCTGGAAGAGAACGGCCGTGCCCACCTGTCGAAGGAAATCTTTCGGGCATGGGATTGGATTCAAGCGGTTGACTTTCCCAATGTCAACATCGATTTGATCTCGGGCATGGTCGGCGAATCGTGGGACAACTGGCGACAGAATATTCGCCAGACGATCGAGTTGAGCCCGGACAGCGTGACGATTTACCAAATGGAGTTGCCCTACAACACGGTTTACAGCCAGGATATTTTGGGGAACAAGATTGCTACGCCGGTCGCCGATTGGCCGACGAAGCGGGCCTGGCTGAACTATGCGTTCGACGAGCTGTTAGGCGCCGGCTACCACGTCAGCAGTGCTTACACGCTAGTCAAAGACCCGGCCAAAGTGAACTTCAGCTATCGCGACAACTTGTGGCGCGGCTCCGATTTGTTGGCCACCGGCATCGCCAGCTTTGGCCACATCTCCGGCGTGCATTACCAAAACAAACCCGAATGGCAGCATTACACCGGCGAGTTGCTGGACGAGGGCCGCTTGCCGATCGGTCGAGCGATGAAACCGACGCGCGACCAGTTGCTGATTCGCGAGATGATCTTGCAACTCAAACGGGGATTTCTCGACCGCGAGTACTTCCGCCAAAAGTTCGGCGAAGACATCGTCGACAAATGGTCGGAGCAATGGCAACAACACGCCGACGACGGTTACGTTGAAGTCGCCGCCGACAAAATACGACTGACGCGGGAAGGACTATTGCGGGCCGACGGTTTGTTGCCGGTATTCTTCGAGCCGGAGTTTCAAGGTGTCCGCTACACTTAGAGTCTTACGTTGCCGGAATCTCTTCGGGAAAACTCAGACGCGTTCACTCGGCTTTGGCGGAAGATCGATAGAACTCAGCGGCGTGGTACAACCAAAGTATGTTTGGTTGATGCTGACAACGGCGGCGATTTGGCTGCTCTGCGAGATGACGCCGCAACGGGGCTTCGCTCAAGACGTCGTTGTCGTGAGAAACGCCGATGGAACAATGTCTCAGCGAGAAGGAACGGTCGCCCGTTATGACTCTCAATCGCTGATCTTGCGAGTTGGAGAACGCGAACAGTCGATCGACGCAAACCGCGTCGAATCGGTCCGTTCGCCGTGGGACCGGTTGGCGGCCAGCGCCGATTCGCTGTTTGCCGAGCGGAAATTTGAACTTGCGTTTCCAGCCTACGGGCAAGGTAATGAACTCACGACGCCGGCTTGGTTTCGAGAACGATTGTTGGCAGGACGCATCAAGTCGGCTCGCGAAATGGACTCGTGGCCGGAAGCGATCGAGACGTTTGCCGCTTTGCTGCAACTGGATGCCAAAACGCGGTTTTTTCACGAGATTCCATTGGCTTGGGCCCCTGCCCGCCCGAACCCGCTGATCGATCGACAGGTCGACCCGCTGTTGGCCAGCAAGAACCCCGTGAATTTGCTGCTGGGCGCAAGTCATGGTTTGGCAGGGAAAAAGAGAAACGAATCGATAGCCACGCTGAAGCAGTTGTCGCGAGACATCGATCCGGTCATCGCCCAACTCGCCAAGTGTCAATTGTGGAGAACCGAAGTTGGAGCGCAGGGTCAAAGCACGCTCGAAAATCGCGAGCGCAAATCGAGTCGCTGCCGGAATCGCTTCGCTACGGCCCGCTATGGCTGCTGGGGAACCAGTGGTCAGGCGTCGATCCGGACCGGGCGACTTTTTTGCTGGATGAAGATACCGGTCCTCTTTCCCGAACAGTTTCAGCTCTCGGCCGATGCCCTGCTGCCGTCCGGTCAATTGCTGATCAAACTTAATCGTCTGGACAAGGCGCGGATTGTCTTGAACGAGGTCGTGCAGCAGCACGAACAGACTGCCGAAGCAACCGCCGCCAAAGAGCTTTTGAAGAAACTTGGTGCGCCGACCAAATCCAAGTAGGCCCGATGTCCAATGCTTTGTACATTGAAGATGTCCGTCTGGGACAGACGGACCTACTGTAGCTCAGCCAACTGTAGGTCCGTCTGTCCCAGACGGACAGGCTCGGGCTGACAGGCCAGCTCGGGCTGACAGGCTCGGGCTGACAGGCTCGGGCTGACACCAAAACCATCCCCGTGATCACATTTCCTTTGAGAAGTGCACAAACTGATCGTCGTTTAATCTGGCCTCGATCGGGTTGTCGGCGATGTATCTTCGGAAGTAGTCAAACGCACCGGCGTGGCGAATCAAATGATCGAACTGATCCTTTTGCCAAAACGGGCCGCGACGTTGGCACAACCGATTGATCTGTCTAGCGGTGTATCGTTTCCAATCGGTGCACTGCTTCAAAAACGTTTCTTCATCGCGGAACGCAGCAATAAAGTGAACGTGATTGGGCATCACGACATAATCGGTCATGAAATATCGATCATCGTCGAAGATTTCTAGCGACCGGGTTACCGCCATCGCACACTGCGGGATCGCAAGTAAGCAGCGGCCGTGGCCTTCATCGAGATACTTATCGCGAATCAAAAACAGCTTTTGCTGAATCTTTGCTCGAAGTGATGGCGAGCGATCGGTCAGGTCGGTTTTCCAATCGGCTTGCGGATTGAGATCAAACCGGCGGAGCAAGTCTAGGGTCGCTGCATCGATTCTCTCAAGTACAGTGTTGGGCAACGAATCGGCGGCTCGCCAAGTGACAAAACATAGTGCTCCGGCTTGAATCCAATGGGGTAGTCTTCGATCGACGGTTAGGAAATCGGCCGTCGAGTCGAAGAATTGGATTTCGTCTTGTTTCACGCTGTTCTGACGGAAGGTGCTGGGGGGATTGAAGATGAAGATGAAGATGAAGATGTCCGTCTGGGACAGACGGACCTACTGTAGCTCAGCCCATTGTAGGTCCGTCTGTCCCAGACGGACAGTCCCAGGCTGACACTCTCATTTCACTCTCGATTCACTCTCGATTCACTCTCGATTCACTCTCATTTCACTCTCATTTCACTCTCATTTCACTCTCATTTCACTCTCATTTCACTCTCATTTCACTCTCATTTTGTCGTTGGCGGTGAAATCCGGGGATCGGGGTGAAGCGTTAACGGTTGTTCGTAGACGTCGCCGTCGACCGAGAGCTTGACCGTGTAAGCGCCGATTCGGCGCGTGGGCCGGTGGGGCTCGGCGGCGTATCACGATACACCGCGGCGATCGAAAAACGCGCGTGTTCGGTGGGAACCGGAGTGTGATGAAAATCCCAAACAAACCGATGTGAGCCGGCGGCTTTGGAAAGGACCACGGGCGGGCGAATCCAGTATTCAGGAAACGGTTGCGCGTTGACGTCGATGACCTGTGGTGAGTCATCGCTCGTGTAGCGTCGAACCGATTGACCCTCACTGTCAAAAATCTCGAGCACAACGGGCTCGGCGGGCTCGTGACTCAAAAAGTAGTCGATGATCGCCCCGTCGGGCGGATTCTGACCGACCGGCTCCTCGGGTGGCAACGGCGTGTCGGTGTTGGCGTTGCCGGGATAGAGAAATGCATCTTGCGGCTTGAACAGCACGGCTTTTGCATCCTTGGTTTCCGCGGTCAGTTGCCGTAGTGGCGTGATATCGTCGAGGATCCAAAACGATCGTCCGTGGGTGCCCACAACTAAATCATCACGCTGGATGACCAGGTCGCGAATCGAAGTGGCCGGCATGTTCAGTCGCAATGGATTCCAGTTGTCACCATCGTCCACGGAAAAATAGACGCACCGCTCGCTGCCGGCGAACAGCAGGCCTTGGCGAACGGGATCTTCCCGAATCGTGTTGATCGGTTCGTCGTCGGGCAATCCGTCTACGATTTCCTGCCAAGATTTGCCTCCGTCATGCGTGCGAAAGATCCACGGACGCTGGTCTGAGAGACGGATTCGGTTGATCGCTGCGTACGCGGTGTCGTTGTCAAATCGGCCGGCGTCGATCATCGAGACTTTGCTCCAAGCGGTCAGTTGTGGCGGTGTCACGTCGCTCCATGCTTGTCCGCCGTTGTTGGTGACGTGAATGAGACCGTCGTCGGTTCCGGCCCAAATCGTGTCGGCTTTTGTGTAAGACGGCGCCACGGTATAGATGACCCCGCGGCGAGGCTGGGTTGCCATCTCATCGGTGCGATAGATGCCGATGGACTCGGGGACTTCGGGTTGCTCTCGCGACAGATCGGGGCTGATTTCCGTCCAGTTTTTGCCGCCGTCGACCGTCTTGAAAAGTGTGTTGGTACCGAAATACAAGGCGTGCGGGTCGACCTTAGAAAAGATCAACGGTGCGGTGCGAAGCGTCCGATGCCGTCCGGGCGGGCCCACACGTTCGACGATTCCGGTCCGCTTGTCGTACCGGTTGACTTTGCTGCTGTAGATGATGTTGCTGTCGAGCGGGTCCGGAGCAATGTAGGCATATTCGTCGGCGCCCACCGGATGCCAATCTCGAAACGTGATCTGTCCGTCGTTTCCCCGGCTGCTGATACCCACCGAACCGCTTTCCTGCTGTCCTCCGTACACCCAATAAGGATATTGGTCGTCGGTGATGACGTGATAGAACTGTGCGGTGGGTTGGTTGTACCAGGAACTGTACGTTTCGCCGCCGTTGACCGTGATGATGGCTCCTTGGTCGGACGCCAGCAGCATGATCTCGGGGTTGTCTGGGTTGATCCAAATCGTGTGGTAATCATCACCCCCCGGCGCTCCCCGAACACATTCAAAAGTCTTTCCGCCATCGGTCGAGCGATAGGTCGCAACGTTTGCGGAATAAACGATATCCGGGTTTTTGGGATCAATCTTGATCTCTTCAAAATCACCCGAGCGACTTGCGACGCGCCGATCCGAATTGACCTTAGTCCATGTCTGGCCGGCGTCGTCTGAACGAAAGACGCTTCGGGCGCAAATCGCATACATCCGGTCCGGGTTGCTAAGCGAAATGTCAAAGCCGATTCGACCCGGCTTTTCCGGAAGCCCTTGAGAAAGCTGCCGCCACGTCTCACCCCCGTCTATGGACTTGAACAATCCGCTCGTGTCCCCTTCCCATTCGCCGTTTTCCCAAGGCCCTTGGCGTGCCGCCCACAAGCTGGCGAATACGACTTGCGGATCGCGCGGATCGAATCCAAGTGCGATTGCGCCGGTGTTTTCGTCTTTGTACAAAACGCTTTGAAACGTCTGGCCACCGTCCAGCGAACGGTACACGCCTCGTTCTTTGTTGGGGCCGTAGGGATGTCCGAGAGCGGCGACGAACAATCGATCCGGGTTCGTCGGGTCCACGATGATATCGCCAATCTGCTGGGCGTCTCGCAAGCCGAGATGCGTCCATGCGTTCCCGCCGTCGATCGACTTGTAGATTCCGTCTCCAGTCGACAAGTCAGGGCGCTGAAGTCCTTCGCCGCTGCCGACATAGATGATGTCGGGATTCGATGGAGCGACCGCCAGAGTCCCAATCGATCCAGTCGGTTGATCGTCGAAAATCGGTCGCCAGACGCGCCCGTAATCGTTCGTCTTCCAAACGCCGCCGTTGTTGACACCGATGTAGAACTCATTCGGTTTTCCGGGCACGCCCGTTGCACCCACCGTTCGCCCGCCACGATGTGGCCCGATCATCCGCCAGTGCAACGCATCGTACGTATCGTGCGGAAGCGTTTGTGCGAAGCCAACCGCAGACATCAGGATCGAAAGGAAACACAAAACCAAGTAGCCTTTTCGTTTCATTGGTTTTCCAAATTTCAAAAGTTCGACGAATCAGACCGTGGCCAATAAACGCAATCATAAACGTTTTCAAGGGCTTCGTGCTCTTCGTAGTGTACTACGGCTTCTGCAAAGCCCCGCAGACCGTTGAAAAATGTGTGGACAAGTGTTTATTGAAGCGCTGCGACGCAAGCCGCCTGATCATTCAGCGACGCAAGCCGCCCGGTAGTTCGCCATGTGAATGCCAACGCCACCGGACGGCTCGCGTTCCGCTACTTTGTCAACGGGCTGTTAGGGCGGCAAGGACCTCGGATCGTTGTGGATACTAACGCCACCGGACGGCTCGGCCGTTCCGCTACTGTGTCAACGGGCTGATAGGCCGGGAGAGTCGTTGGATCGTTGGCCCATGGGATTGTTTCTGATTTCCAGTTTCGGACTTTGCCATTGCCATCGGATTGTACAATGTGGGGCTCTAGGCAATCATAAGAGTCTTCAAGGCGACGCGTGGCGCGGGCAACGGAGCGATGAGCTTGCGTGCGATCGCGCGTTGGGGCCTGGTTCACATGCGATGGATTTCCTCATGTTCGATTGGCGATTTCGTTATACGGGACTTGTTGGGTTGGCCACTGTTTTGCTGGCTTGGGCCGTGCCGCGAATTTTGTGGGCGGAGGGAGAGACTGCCAAGCCTGTCGCGAGAGGCTTCTTTCAAATCTTGTTCTCCGGCGGTTGGATCGGCGTCTCGATCATGCTGCTGCTGTTCGCGTTGTCGCTGACGACGGTGTATTTGATCATCGAGCACTTGTTGACGGTTCGCCGCAGCGATCTATTGCCCGAGGGGCTGGGAGAGCGCGTGCGGCAATCGTTGATCTCGGGCAACGTCGCCGACGCCAAGCAAGCTTGCAACGACAAGCCCAGTTTTTTGTCGTTTGTGCTGCTGCACGGTATGTCCGAGTTGGAGTTTGGCTGGAACGCCGTGGAGAAGACGCTCGAAGAAGCGACGACCGAGCAAGCCGCTCGGCAGTTCCGCCGCATCGAGTACCTATCAGTCATCGGCAACATTGCGCCGATGGTCGGCCTGCTGGGGACCGTCACCGGCATGTTAATGACATTTCAAGAGGTCGCCTCGTCCCAGGGGACCGCCGGGGCGCCGCAACTGGCCGAAGGCATTTACCAGGCTTTGGTGACGACCGTCGTCGGCTTGATCATTGCGATCCCGGCCATCGGAGCGTTTTCGATCTTTCGCAATCGGCTGGATCAGTTCGTGGCGGAAGTCGCCTATACCGCGCAACACGTTTTTTCGCCGCTGCGACGCAAGAAATCCGGCAATAAACCTTGAGCGTCCACGATGCGCGTCCCGGTCTATCCCCGCTCAGCTCGTTCCGGCATCAATATGACGCCGATGATCGACGTCGTGTTCTTGCTCATCATTTTCTTCCTCGTTTCCAGCCACCTGGCCCATCAAGAATCGACGCTGCCCGTGTCGCTGCCGATTGCCGCCAGCGCCGATGACGATCCCAACAGCAGTCAGCCCCGAATCACGCTGACCGTGACCGACGACGGTTTGATGCATATGGGTGGCCAACTCGTCGGCCTGGAGCAGTTGCCGCAGCGGTTGGCGAAGGCGATCGAATCGTACGGCGGTGACGTCGAAGTCCGGGTTCGCGCTAGCCGTGATTTGCCGTATCAACAAGTCGAACCGGTCATGGTCCGCTGCGCGGTCCGGCATCTGGAACTTGACGTTTGCCGTGTACGACCGGGAGCAACCGAAGTGAAATATCGCTTGCGTGACCGGGATGCCGCCGCGGACATCGGATCGACGATGACGCCGATGATCGATGTCGTCTTCCTGTTGTTGGTGTTCTTCGTCTGGACGTACAGTTTTCAAGCCGTCGAGATGATCATTCCCAGCCAACTGTCGGCGCAGTCTGGGAATCAATCGGTGCAGCAACCGATTCAGCCGCTGCCGGACCAGGACTTTGAGCGAGTCGTCATCCGCGTGCTGTGGGACGGCGCTGCGGCCAGTTGGCAAATCAATACCGCGCCGATCGCTTCCCCGGCGGCGTTGCGATCAAATCTAAAAGCGATTCACGACATCCACGCCGAGACCAAGATCATTATTCACCCGGACGAACTGGTACCGCTCGGATACGTTATCGAAGCCTTTGATATCGTGCGCCTGGTTGGCTTTTCGAAAGTGTCGTTGGCGGCGGACATGACACGCTGACTTTGTGTTTTTACGCGTCCGGTTTTTCAAATCTTTTAAACACAGAGAGCGCAGAGTGCACAGAGTTCAAAGGCGACAATGTTGGTTGGCCACATTGGTAATCAACTCAAATTCTTAAAGTTGACAAAGCATTAGTGCCGTGTCAAGTTTTAATTTTGAGGTGCCACTGGCTGTGCCAGTGTACATGAGCGTCATGTATTGCCGACCCGCACTGGCGAAGCCAATGGCACACAACCCCAATTCTAAGACCTGACAAAGCACTAGTCGTTAACTGCGTTAATGCTCGCGATCTTCCTTTGTGACCACAGCTCACGTGGATTAGTTTAATATGGAGAACTTAGTTCGTTGGCATGAACGAATACACTTCAAATGCGAGGTGGCTTCGGAACCGAGGTATCGACGCCCTCGTATGCGATCCTTATCAAATTGTGGACTATTAAACCTGCGACGATCTCATTTTTCGGCCGCGCCTTGCTTCTTATCGGTCAGCCAATTTCGAATCCGCGGTTCGGCGTCGGCGGCCCAGACTTCATAGCCGGCGGGTGTCAGATGTAAATGATCGCCACGAAAACAATCGGCTTTCAGCTTGCCATTGTCGGCGGTCAGGGCGGCAGCCAGGTCGACATAAAACGTCGTCCGCCCGTTGTCCAGCTTGGCGATCGCTTGATTGATCGTTTTGATCTTGTCACGCATCGGGTCGTCCGCTTGTCCGCCGCGCGGAAAAATGCCGTACAGCAGAATCTTGGCCCCGGGTGCCTTTTCCTCTAGCCGCCGCACGATCAATTCGATGCCATCGGCGATTTCCTCTCCGCTGTCGTCGCCCAAGTTGTTCGTTCCGATCAACAGCACGATGACTTTCGGGTTGATCCCGTCGAAGTTGCCGTGCTCGATTCGCCACAAAACATGTTGGGTGCGGTCGCCGCTGATCCCAAAGTTCGCGACGTGCAGATCGCTAAAGTGCTTTTCCCAAGCCGCGTTGCCGGTCACCGCGACGTTGCGCCCCGGCCCGCCCCAACTTTGTGTAATCGAGTCGCCCAGGAAAACGACGTCGACGTTTCCTCGCTGTGCGATCGCGTTAATGTCTCGATGCTGGTCAATCCACGCGCCGCCACCGCGCCAACCTGCGGCGCTGGCACGATTTTCGTGGCTCGTGGCGGGAATCATCGTCCTAGCCGCTTGGGCGCGACAGGCGGTTCCGCTTCACCGGTATCGCGGTTCGTTGGAAAGAGAGCGTGCTTCTCCTTAAGTTCCGTCAGCAGTTTCGCGGACATTTCGAGCAGCCTTTCGGGCTGTTCTTGGGCCAGGTCATGCTGTTCGCCGATGTCGTCCGCGAGATTGTAAAGCTCCCAGCGTCGCGGCTGGTAAAAGTAGATCACCTTCCAATCGTCCAGCTCAAGCGAACTGTGGGGTTGGTAGCCGGCGCCGCGGTCCCCAGACGTGCGGGTAGTGGAAAAGCAACGCCCGTGGGGTTTGGAGTTCACCACCCAGGATGGCAGGGCTCAAGTCGATGCCGTCGCAAACCAACTTCGGCTGAACGCTCGTGGCCGGAGTCGAATCCGCATCGTTCTTTTTTTCAGCGTCCTTGAACGTCGCCGTCTCCATTCCAGCCCAGCGGAGAATCGTGGCGAAATAGTCCTCGCAAATCGTCGGCGTGTTGTTGATCGTATCGGGATGAATCGGAAACCCACGCTGCATTTCGTTTTGGTCGTTTGGTCGCGCCCAACTGACAATTAACGGGACACGCGTCCCACCTTCGTACGCCGAACCCTTGCCTTCGCGCAGCGGCCAACAATGCGTGTTCAAGCCGGTGCCGCGCGGCGTGGTCCCTCGACTGTGCGCCGAAAGACCCCCGTTGTCCGATGTAAAGACGACCAGCGTCTGCTCGGCGATTCCGAGTTCGTTCAGTTGATCCAGGATCTGTCCCAACGCCGCATCGTACCCGGCCACCATGCTGGCGTACTCGGCTTCGATTTTGGGGATCGCAATATCGGTGCCCGGATAGTTCTTGCCGAGATAGTCCGCCAGAAATCTCGCGTGAGGCTGAATCGGCATGTGCACGGCATAGGTCGCCATGTACAAGAAGAATGGCTTGGACCGATCCGCCGCGGCGATCGCCGAACAAGCTTCGTTGGCCAAGGCGTCGGTCAAGTGCGTACCGGTGCCGTAGTATTTTTCCAAACCTGGCACGCCCCAAGGCTCCTTCGGCGATCCGTCTGGATTGTTGCCGTAGTGATCTTCAGCTTGATAACTGCCCGGAGCGCCGGCGGCGTGGCCGGCAATGTTGACGTCAAAGCCGAGCTTCAACGGATCGCTCAGCCGGTAATCCGACCGCGCCCCAATGTGCTTTGCCGCAATGAATAGTGGTATAGCCGGATCGCGACAACAAGCGCGGCAAGGTATTGGCATCTGCGTCCACCCCGCCCCGAGCCCAATCTCGCGGTGCAGAAAGCCGCGCGGTTTGTCCCGACGTCTCCCGATCCCGATAGAGGATCCAGTTTGTGACGCGGTGCCGAGCGGCGTTCATGCCCGTTACGATCGAGACTCTCGTCGGCGAACAAACCGGGCACGAATATGCGCGGCAGAAGCGGACGCCTTGACGGGCCAGCAACTCCACGTGCGGCGTACGAAAGTGCGATTGGAGCTCGGTCGGCTGACTCCAAAACGCGACCGAACTGTCCTGCCAACCCAAATCGTCGACGAGAAAGAACACGATGTTCGGCCGTTGGTCACCGGCAAAGATCGGCGGCTGGGTACGGGTTGTTGCGAGAGCATCTTCCGTTTGACCCCTGGAGATCCCGCTGCAACCGGCGACGAAAATGGCAATGGCGAGTGCGATACGGAGCTTTTTGGCGTTTGCGCGGAGTGTGAATTCGTACTTCCATGCACCAAATACTGAAATCCGTGCTCCCCTTGGTCGCCCTGGCTCTTTTCCTGCACCGCGGTCAATGGTCTTTGTCATGTCTGGGCTCCGTGGTCGTCGATTTATCGTCCCCATCGTCGATCGGCGAGTATTCCGGGACGCCCAACAGCGCGGGGTCGTCCGAGTTCTCTCCTTCGATCTCTGGAATTGGGCGGAAGTCAAACCACTCGTCCAATTGCATTTGGTCGTCACGTGGAATCAGCAACCCAAACGGCGCCGAGAGCGAGCCCATCCAGATTACCGAGTCCGTTGAGACTTGTTGTTTGTCGGCGCGAATGTCGTAGCGGATGCCAAAGTGAAACTTTCCGTCGGTAGTGTCGGTCGCGGTTCGGCCTTTGTAGACGTAGATCACACCGAATTGCCGTTGACCGTCAGCGTTTGCGAGTTCGCCGATCGGATAGTAAGCGATCCACTTGTTTCCCGGATCCGTTTCGGTCAACCGGACCGGCAGGTCATCTAGTTCCGGACGATTTCGCAAAGCGATTTGCCGCGTCAAATAAACGGTCTCCATGATACGAGGCGTGAACAACAGCGGTGTGGCGTGAGGTGCTCGCTCGATTTCCAATCCAACGAACAAACCGCCCTCGCCGAATGGACTTCCCCACTGAAGTTCCGTCTTGTTCGAGTCCGCCAGCCACACGCGCATCGTGGCCGTCCGGTAGAAACCCCCATTGAACAAGCGTGGATCGTGCTCGTCGTTGCCGCGATAGTAGACGCCACCCAGTCGCTTGGGGTGTCGCGGTTTTAGCGGCAGTGGGCCGCCGAATTCGCTTCTCAGGACTGGCTGCACCTGACTCTTGGCCTGATCGGCGAGCTTTTTCTGAAGCGTCGAAATTCGCGTCGCCGCGTCTGCCATCTGATGGCGGTCATGCAGCCACAAGCCGCTGACCGTTAGACAAAGCAAAAGCAGGACGTACGACCAGCGGCTCAGCCGAGACATCATAAGGAACCAGTGCGAACCGGCATCGGCACCTTCGCTGTCGGCTCGTCGTTTTTTGGTCAGCCGCTTGGACCGCTCGACGACCAAGACGTAAACGCCAAAACAAATTAACGGAATCGACAATGGGCGGAAGTCGCGGTAAAGATTCTCGACAGAATCCAGCCACGGATTAAGGCGAATCAACAGCCAGCGAAACCAGCCGCCAGCGGCGTCCTGCTCAGCACCCGGCGTCGGATTGAGGTCGCCCGTCCACTCCGCGCCCGCCTCGATCCACCGTTGAATCAACTCGATTTGCTCGCGACTCAAAAGCGGCCCGGTCGCGGGCATACGGTAATTCGGCCGCGTGGACTCGATCCGCAAGAATAATTCGCTGTCGTCGGGCGTAGCGGCGATGATGGGATTCCCAGTATGCCCACCCCGCGCAATGAATGCTTTGCCGTCGAGCCGTAAATCTCCCTTTTGCTGGTCGGGACCGTGACATCGAAAGCAATTCTTGCTGAGTATTTCGTGGACTTGAGAAAACAAACTCGCAGTCGGCGAGGACGAATTCAGCTGCTGAGCGACAGCCGGACAATGGCACAAAACCAACAGCGCCGAGCCCGTCATCCAGAAACAGGCGGTCGTACCCCAATCGGATCGCTTTTGCTGCATCGGTCACTTCCAAACAGAGCCCCAACTTCGCATTGTAACGAAATTCGATCAATCGGCGGCAAAGTAGGGATTGGAGGTATTGGGGTATTGGGGACATGCGCCGTGTGGATGCCAACGCAACCGGCCGAACGCAACCGGACGGCTCGCAACCGGACGGCTCGCGCCGTTCCGCTACTTTTTCAACGGGCTGCTAGTTTCATCACCCGAATGTCGCCTGGACAAATCCAACGGCTAGTGTGCACCGACTAAAAACCGAGTACGATTGAACCATGAACAATCAC
The DNA here is from genome assembly GCA_963803365.1 of uncultured Planctomycetaceae bacterium. Lineage (GTDB taxonomy): Bacteria > Planctomycetota > Planctomycetia > Pirellulales > Pirellulaceae > JANMEB01. The sequence continues at coordinate 78,722 of CAWDMH010000004.1, read as the reverse complement.
TGGAATCTTGGGGCATTTGACATGAAAATCACAGGTACTCGATGCGTGTTGGCTGGTTCTGCGTTTGGCTTGGCCTTTTTGCTGACTTGCTCGGCATTGTTGGCTTGCTCGGCATCGCTAACGGCTCAAGAGTCGACGACGCAAGCGGCGGGAGACCAAGATGCGTCGGCTCAAGGAGTCTCCCTGTTTGATGGCAAGACGCTCGACGGCTGGCGCGGCGATCCGTTGGTTTGGAGCGTGCAGGAGGGCGCGATCACCGGACAGACGACCGACGAGCACCCGATCAAAGAAAATACGTTCTTGATCTGGAAAGGAGGCGACGTTGGCGATTTTGAACTGAAGCTAAAGTTTCGTGTCTTCAGCGGCAATTCCGGCGTTCAATATCGCAGCCAGGACCTGGGCGAATATCGCGTTGCTGGTTATCAGGCCGACATGGATGCCGAACATCAATACGTCGGCATTCTTTATGATGAACGCGGCCGCGGCATCCTTGCCTCGCGTGGAGAAAAAGTCGCCATTGACGCTGACGGCAACCGCACCGTCGTGGGGAAATGCAGCGATCCGGATGAGTTGCTGAAAGAAGTTGAATCGAAAGATTGGAACGAGTACACCATTCGGGCCGAAGGGAATCACTTGACGCAGACATTAAATGGACACGTTTCGATCGACCTGACCGACGACGCCAAAGACGCCGAACGCAGCGGCATCCTTGCCCTTCAAGTCCATGCGGGCTCGCCGATGAAAGTTCAATTCAAAGATATCACATTGCGCAAACTCTCGGCTGACAAGCATTGACCGATCGTTGAAAAAGGACTCGTTACTACAATCATGCCCAATGTCATTCCCGCAAAGCCGGGAATCCAGCGGGAATCCACACACACGCAATGTCGGATCCACGTTTTCAGGGGGTCAGCCACATTTCTGGCGGCTCATGCGACATTTTGGTACGAATTATTGGGCCGAAAATGCGCCGGACCCCAGCTCGTGAACAGTTGCGTTTCCTGGATACGGTTTTCGTCGGTTGTTTCGACAATTGAGGCAACTATAATCGGTATCTTACGAAACGAAGCCTCATCTTCGTCGACTGAAGTGCCCACTCCAGGAGAAACCCGATGAAAACTAGAAGTCTTTCTTGTCTATTTGCGGCCATCTGTGTTGGCGTCCTGACCAATTCAGCGATGGCTGACATTTATATCGATGCCGGCCCAGCCTCCACCAACCAGACTTTTTCTGGTGGCAACTACGTGGCCGGCACCGAATTCTCCGTGACCAATCCTATCGTTGTGAATTTCATGGGCTTCATCGACGCCGAGGGGGATGGATTGGTGGACTCTCATCACATCGGGCTTTGGGATACTTCGAATCAAGCGTTGTTGGCCGAGGTCACCGTGACGCCCAGCAGCGGGACATATCCGACGGCCCAAGGCGTGGGACAATGGTTCATCGAAAGCCTCGGTTTTAACCTGACGTTAGGTCCGGGCACGTATCGCGTCGCCGGACTTCTTGGAACGCTGGGTGACAACATCGCATTGAGCAATGACAAGATTGGCAATGGAGTCACGCTGACGCCGGGCTACGTGCGGACGGATTTCCCCAACGGCGGATTCGCCTATCCAAACCTTTCGTTTAGTTCCGAGGCACTCCGAGCGACCGTGGGTTTCAACGCCGTTCCCGAACCGTCCACGTTGGTGCTCCTTGGCGGCGCGATGGTCTTGGGTTTAGTTCGTCGTCGTCGACGCTGAAATGCTAAGGGATCGCACGCAAAACAACTTCGGTCCTTGTAATTGCTCTGCTAACGTGTAGCTAACCAGTCGTGATCCCGCCGCCCGCCGGGGCAAGCCCGACGGAGATCGAGTTGAGTGCGGAAGCTATTCTGCGTTGCGTCCTATAGCCCGTAGAAAACGTAGCGGGACGGCGCGAGCCGTCCGGTCGCGTTGGCATCGACACGGCGAATTACCGCGCGGCCTGCGCCGCTTCAATAAACATTTGTCCGCTTTCAACAGTCTGTTGGGTGAGACCGATGTCTGTTGTCGGTAATAGTTCACGAGCCGGGGTCTGGCTCAATCTGCCCACGGCGGATGTGCCTGACCCCCTAAAAACGTGGGCAACGCATTGGCAACCCGTGAACGCTTACCGCTACTTTTTCAACGGGCTGTTATGGTAAACGCCGCACGTTAAACGGCGGGCCGCAATACTTCTCGAATAGTGCTTCCAGTTGCTCCTTCCGTTTTCCGATATTGAATCCAGCGCATCGTTCCCGCGCCTTTCGAAGGATTTCGGTCATCGGCTCTCGAAAATCTGTCGGCAGCTCCCGACAAACTCGATCCAACAAATGCTGCGCTCACTGTGGCTTCCGATCAAACACGTCGTGCGGCGGATTGTCTATGTAGCTGCCTGTGAGGTCACTTTTTGGCGGGTGCTTCTAGCGTTTGTTGCGACAATTGCTCGAACGCGGTGAAAACTCGCTGTTTGGAAAGGGCTACCAGGCCGACGATGCCGGAGGGGATGCCAATGATCGCGCCGGGGTGGACCGGGATGATCCCCAGGATGCAGCCGGCCATGCTCATGCCATAGCTTCGCAGCTGTCGCATTCGCAAAGCATTGAACACCAAGAAGATGGCATAACAAAACCAAAAAGCCATCAGTCCCAGCACGACAATCAGATACAAGACAAATTCCTTTGACCCAGCGTGGAGAATTCTGGGCGGGGTTGTCGCGACGTCAGACGTTTCGCTGGCGGAAACCGCGGCTTGATCGTGGTGAATCGAAGCGGTTTGTCCTTCGAGTTCTGCTTTAGCGTTCCCCGAATCATCGACGTTTACAGCAGCGCGCGAGTCGTCGTCTACGACGGTTACTTTGTCGCGTATGTTCGGCGTCACGGCGCGGTCCAATTTGACAGTTGAATTCGAGCCAGTGTCGGTATAATCCACGATTAGCCAACTCGCTAAAAAGAAAATGGCCAAAGTGGCGATCGCGCCGACAGCGTCCAGGACTCCTGCAATGAACAGCCCCAACGATGGTCCTTGCAAGTCCGTGCGCCCGACTCGATGTTCTTCACTTGATCGTAGTAGCTCGGCATCGGTTGGCTGATCGCGTGACAGAGTTCGGCAAACATGCGATCGCGGGCTACTTTGTCCGACCGTTTCGTCTTGAGCAACACAGACAAGCCATTGGCGTACGGGAAATCGCGGAGGCACGACATGCTCTTGGTCTGCAGTTCGATGCCCTTGGTCACCGGCCCGTTTCGCAGCTCAACGTGGGCGATGTCGTCCAACTTCAGTTCGACCACGCCGACGTCGCGTTTGGCTCCAAACTTGAACAGCCACTTCATGCTTTTGAAAATACGACGATTGGGCGAGACGAGCCATCCGTCGTTCCGGGCAAACTCGATTCTCAACGAGTTCTCATTCAAAATCACTACGCCGTGACTCTCCCAGTCATTGGCGTTGTCGCCGACGTAAAACGGCAAGCTGGCCAAAGTTCCACGGTTCGCGATCGGCGGCTTGGTCGTGAAATGATTGTCTTGATTGAACGAACTGACCGCCGTCTTGACGTCGCTGGCGGTTTGAAACCGCGCCTGGGGTCCTTTTCCAGCGTCCGCAACACCACCGGATCGATCCGCTGGTCGACGGTTGACTTGGCGCTGGGCGGTGAGAACTTACCCAGCGGCAATTCGCCCGTCAACAATTCGTAAAAGACAACGCCGAGCGAGAAAATATCCGCCCGGTGATCGATTTGGCTGGGCCTTTCCCATTGTTCCGGCGCCATGTAGTTCATCGTACCCATGATCTGTTGGGTTCCGGTCAGCGACGGCTGTCCGGCGACCGAGGCGTTGAGTTTCGCCAGCCCAAAGTCGACGAGTTTCACGTGCCCGTCCCGGTTGACCAGGATGTTCTCGGGTTTGATGTCGCGGTGAATCACGCCGTGGTCGTGAGCGTATTGCAAGGCATCGCAGATTTGGGGGACGATTTTCAGCGCTTCGCTTGGCGTAATCGTTTTGTTTCGGATTGCCGCCCGCAAGTTCACGCCGTCGACCAACTCCATCAGCAAGTAGTAGAATTCGCCCTCGCGTCCAAACTCGAAAATCATGGCGATGTTCGGGTGCACCAGCCGTGCCATGAGTTTCGCTTCGCGAGTGAATCGCTCTTGAAACGTGGGATCGCCGGCGAGGCGCGGATTCAGCAGCTTGAGTGCCGCCAAACGGTCGAGCGATTTCTGACGGACCTTGTACACGGCGCCCATTCCGCCACTGCCGAGCAACTCGATAATCTCCAGTTGCGGAAATGCCGCGACGACTTGCTCGCGGTCGGGAACGGCCTGTTCGGGCCTGGAAGCAGTGGTCGAGTTTTGACCATCGCTCGGAAGTCCCACCATGCGGAACATGCAGGAGGGACACACGCCTTGCGGGGCATCGTCCGGAATGGGCTTTTGGCAAACGTTGCACGTCTTCAAGCTATTGACTCCACGACACGACAGCAACATTGTACTGCGGTGATGTAGAAACCCCACATCACCGCGAATCAACACTGCTTCATTGTGCCGCGAGTAACTAACCGGTTTTAAAGACCCTGTTACACCAAAACCGACTGAGTTTCGCGATTTTTTCCGAATTAGCGAAATCGCGTTGCCTGATGGCGCATTCCCACAGTTTGCCGACAAGCAAGTTGTTTGCGTCTGTGTTTCGAAGCGTCAGCGTTGGGGTTGCGTCGTCGGAGCTTGGGCGGTGCGGCCAGATTGAGATGTTCCGGCCAGGAAGTTGTCGATCTGTGCCTTTTCTCGAATCTCGTCGAAGAGTTGGCTCATGGCGATCCGCAACTTCTTTTCCAAGATGTCTTGGTACAATTCGTCTTTGACCGCATCGAAATTCTGCACTTTGGGAGTCGTACGTCCGAGGCAATACAGAATGATCCAGTATTTCCCGACGTTGACCAGGCCGGAGACTTCGCCAGGCTGCAAGCGAAAGGCCTCGTTTTCCATTTCGGGATAGCCGCCGTGCTGTTGAATGGGTGGCACCTCTCCGAAATTCGCTTTGGACGTCTGATCGACGGAGTATTGATTGGCCAGGTCGCCGAAGTATTTTTTATCGGGGTTGTCGGTGGCCATCTTCCAGATCTTTTTGGCCGTGGGAAAGTCCGGCAGGACGATCGCCAGCGCTTCGACCCGCTCTCCGAAATTGGCTTCAAAGCCTTTCTGCATGTCATCCTGAGTGACTTGGACCGTGTCCGTCACCATCTTTTTCATCGCGACGGACGGCCAGACCTCGTCCTCGACGTAGATGTCTACCTGCGACTTGTCGTTCTTGGTCACGTATTCGATCCACTTTTCGATATTGGGAAAGCCGTAGGAGTTGGCAGCGCCGCGATTTCGGCTTGGACGTCTTCGTTGGCCACGGTTTTGTTGCGTTCCCGCAGCGCTTGAAGAATGAGCGTCCGGTTGATTTCGGTTTCCAGCACTTCGTCGCCGTAGCGGGCGATGCATTCTTCGCCCAAATAGTTGAGGGTGATATTCGTGCCGTTCAACGTCGCCGCCACTCCGGGCATTTTTTGACGAAGCTCGGGGTTGTTCAGCACATTGACGATTTGCGATTGGTTCTGCAAGCGTTCAAACAACCCTGTCGCAGCGTCCGCAAGCTTGCTCTCGGAAATCTTGTCCCGCAATCGTTGTTCTACCAGCGGACGCTCCTGGGCCGAAACCTCTGCCGCCGGATAGATCCGCTCACATTTCAAGATGACGTATTGATGCGCTGTTGGATTGGAGTGATCGGTAATGTCGATGACGCGGGAAATCTCCCCGGGCTGTAGGTTAAATGCGACTTCCTCGAATTCCGGTTCGCCTGAATGGCGTCGGATCGGCGGCATCATTCCGCGGTACGCGGCGCTGTTGGAATCGATCGAATGGTCTTTGGCCAACGTTCCAAACTCATCCGGGTCGGCTTTGGCTTGTGCCAGAATCTGATTCGCCTTCTCCAAGTCATCCAGAACGATGGCCCGCACCTGGACTTTGGGTCCGTATTCAGATTCCATCTCGCGATCGATCTCGGCCTGATCGACTTGGATTTGTTGGGCGGCCAATCGTCGCAGCGCTAGTTCGGACCAAATGATTTCGTTCTTCAGTCGATCCGGCGAAAGGTTGCGCTCCTTTTGCAATAGCTCCACGTACCGGTCGCGGGTCATGTTGAAGCCTTTTGCCCGACGTTCGATTTCCTGATCGATATCTTGCACCGTGATCGTGACGTTCTGACGCTTGCATTCGTCGGCCACGAGTTGTCGGTCAATGATGCTCTCCAACACTTGTTTGCCGTGACGCTTGAGGCAACTTTGCGCGATTTGCTGGCGAGATATTTGCTCTCCATTGACGATGGCCAAGACCTGAATCGTTTGCGGTTGCTGTGCGGTGATGTCGTTAGGACGCGATGCAGCAGCAGCCGCATTGCCGGTTGGGTTTGGATGGTTGTTCTGCGCCACAACTGCCGAGGGTGCCAGCCAACATCCTGCAATAGCGACCATCGTCAACGGCACGAGATTCGACAGACTCCAACATATCGAAGAGCGATTCGTCATTTTGCGGTTCCTCCTTAAACCGTTAGCGCAGGGCGCTGGCACGCTGAAGCAAAAAACTCCGAACTTGGTGCGGCGAGTTTAAGGACCGTTGCATCGGCGGTCAATACAAACTTGGTCTTGCCCTAAGCTTAGCGGTCTGCCACACGATCACGCCGCGTGCGAGTCGCTTTCGGTTACTGGGGTCAATAACTGTAGGTCGGTCAGTCCCTGACCGACAAGCAAAGTCTAAAGATGTAGCCGTCCGTTGTCTTATTAATCCACTGCGCGATTTCGGTTTTCGATCTCACAATGTAGTGTTTTGCAGATGGCGGTGCTGTGTCGCAGGTCATGAATCAGGTCGGGCAAAGCCTGGTTTGGCGCACATTGAACGTCTTTGTGCCCCGACCGTTGAAACGTCGAATCAGCGATGTGGCGGTCCCTCTACTAGTGCAGCGCGATTACAATTGAGGGCGGCCACCGGAGAAGTCAGTGCGAATCGCTTATTAAGATCTTGGTCGTCGATGAAATCTTTAGCCCGACATCACGCTTGGCAATTTGGGGCGGGCCGGAGTATTGAAGCAGCGGGGTATGCTGGGCGCCGTCCGATTACATTGGATGCCGCCGCGTTAATGAAGATCAAGTCGCTGGAGTTGCACGCAAAGCGGTCGTGGATGGGTTCATGAGCGGCTTGCACCGAAGTCCGTATCACGGTTTCTCGGTCGAGTTCACCGACTATCGGCCCTATACTCCCGGCGACGATTTGCGTTTCCTCGATTGGCGGTTGCTGGCGCAGCGACCGGTTGTACATCAAGCGGTTCGAAGACGAAACGAATCTGCGATGCTATCTCGTAGTCGATCTCAGCAAGTCGATGGGTTATGGCTCGCTGACGTTCGACAAAGCAGACTATGCCAAGACGCTAGCCGCGACGTTAGCGTATTTTCTCTCGCTGCAACGAGACGCGGTCGGATTATTGACGTTTGATCAGGTGATTAGCGACTACATCCAGCCTCGGTACCGCCCTGGGCATTTACGACGGTTGATCGTGGCTCTTGAACGGAGCCGGGAGGCAGTGGGACAGATATCGCTAAGCCGTTGGAGCAAATCGCAAAGACGTTTCGCAAGCGCGGCATGATCGTTTTGATTTCGGACTTTTTGGCGCCGGTCGAAATGTTGCAACGGAATCTGGCATATCTTCGTTCGCAGCGGCACGAAGTGATCTTGATTCGCGTGCTCGATCCGACCGAATTGTCGTTTGCGTTCCGCGATTCGGCGATGTTTGTCGATGTGGAGAGTGGCCGCGACTTGTACATCGATCCGGTGGTGGCGAAGTCGGCATATTTGAAGCGATTCGAGGAACACGCAACGGCGTTAAAGGAAGTTTGCCGGGAACTCGGCGCCGAATTCCATCAAGTCGCTATCGATCAGCCGCTCGACCACGTGCTGTTTGAGTTTGTCAGTGCGCAGATGCAGCAAGTTAAGGGCACGACGCTTCGCGACACGTCGACTCGGGTGCGACGGGAGTCGCGTGGCACGCGGCGGGAGACGCCTCGATGAGTTTTTTGGCCTGGGCATTCGGTCTTGGGGCGCTGGCCGTCGGATTTCCGCTGCTGTTTCATTTGATTCGCCGCACGCCGCGCGGTCAGCAGCCATTCAGCTCGCTGATGTTCTTGACCCCGTCGCCTCCACGGCTGACTCGACGCAGCCGCCTGGATCAATGGCTGCTGTTGCTGCTGCGGATTGCGGCCATCGCGTTGTTGGCGCTGGCGTTTATGCGGCCGTTCTTTCGACAAACGGCAGTTTTTGATTTGACGACCGCGCCGGGCCGTCGAGTCGCCATCGTCCTGGACATCAGTGCCAGCATGCGTCGCGGCGATTTGTGGACACAGGCAGTCTCGCAAGTTAAGCGGGTGTTGGATGGACTCGATCGAGCCGACGACGTCGCGTTATTCACTTTCGACCGCACCGTACATAACCTGGTCGAATTCAACACACGCGATGCGGCGACGGAGCTTGAGCAAAAGAAAGCTGTCGTCTGGGATGCGTTGAAAAAGCAATCGCCGGGCTGGCTCGAAACGAATCTGGCGGGGGCTCTAATGACTGTGGCGGATCAACTGAGCGCGGCGGCAGATTTGGAACAAAACAAAGCAACTTTGCAAATCGTGTTGGTTTCGGATTCGCAAAGCGGTTCAGAAACCGATCGCCTTCAGGCTTATCAATGGCCTGGCGGAGTCCGCGTGGACCTGCGAACCGTCTCTACTCCGAATCGCTCGAACGCGACGCTTCGGCTACTTGCCGATTCCTCGCAAAGCGAGAGTGCGATCAGCCAAAGAGTTCGCGTCACCAACGGCGCGACGTCCGCCGCCGACCAGTTTTTCGTTCAATGGAGCGACTCGCCTGCAACCGGGCGTTCCGAACAGGCAACGCCCTTTTACGTTCCACCGGGCACGAGCCGCATACTCGAAGTCCCTCGCGGCGAGTCGAACTTGCGCGCCGATCGGCTGGTGTTGTTCGGCGATGAAACCGACTTCGACAACCAGTTTTTTGCGGTTCCTCCGCAGCGACGACAATCGCAGATCGTTTATCTTGGCGACGAGTCGCCCGATGACGCCGACCACATGCTCTATTACTTGCAACGCGCGTTTCCCGATACGGCGGCTCAACAAGTAAAATTCGAACAGTTCAAATCGGACTCCGACGTGACATGGCCCGATGTCGATCCCCCCGACCTGGTTGTTGTCACCGGCACGATTACTCGCCGTTCGGCTATGTGGCTGCGTCAATACGCAGACGTGGGCGGCACGGTTTTTGTCGTGCTCGACGATCAGCCTCAGGCGGATTCGCTTGAGGAATTGATTGGCCCGCTGAAGATTGAATCGCGGTCGGAAAGCGGTTCCGCTGATAGTCAGACTACCGAAAAATATGCGTTGTTGGCCGATTTGGACTTTTCGCACCCTTTGCTTGCGCCGTTTGCTCTTCCGCAGTTTAACGATTTCACCAAGATTCATTTTTGGAATTCGGTTGCCGCAAAGTTCGACGAGGATCAAGCGCACATCATTGCCCGGTTTGATAATGGCGTCTCGGCGCTCTGGGAAATGAAACGCCCCCGAGGCGCGGTGTATTGTCTGGCGTCGAGCTGGTCGCCGGCCGCGAGTCAATTAGCGTTGAGTTCCAAGTTCGTGCCGCTCATGAACATTTTGCTCGAATCGTCGCGACGACACGTCTCGGTCGCCGGAAGCTATGTGGTCGGCGAGCCGGTTTCGCTACCCGCACCGAAACAGTCCGAATCGATGACGGTTCAGCGCCCCGACGGATCGCAGCAAGTATTGCCGGCAACACAAGCCCAGTTTCTCGACACCGAACAGCCGGGCGTTTATGCAGTTGCCATCGATGGCGAAACAATACGCTTTGCCGTAAATCTGTCGCCCTCCGAAAGCGATATTACACCCATGTCTTCGGAGCGTTTGCGAGCACTTGGCGTGGCGCTGGGAACTCAAACACCGCGTAGCGAACGGATTGAGCAGCTTCAGCGGCTCAAGGATGTCGAGGTAGAACGTCGTCAGAAAGTCTGGAAATGGCTGCTAGTGGCGACGATCGGACTCCTGCTCGTCGAAACGACAATCGCCGGAAGCAATCGTGCCAACAAAACAGAACCACGCCAACAACTCGGCGAATAGCCAACCCCGAATGGGCGGCGTTATGACAGCCCTCTTCGAAATGACGATCACCGATAGCAAGCACGCCAACAAAACGGAATCGCACCAACAAGCCAACGGCCAGCCAACCCCGAAGGGGTGGCGCTATAACAGCCCAGGGTGCAGCGAATGTGAGCGACCAGGCGAACCTTCGCGAAACCCTGGGTAAAGGGAACCGCGCATGAGCCAAACCCCAACGGGGTGATCCTATCGGCGGTAGAACCACCCCGATAGGGTTTGGTAAATTGGTGTGCATTGCGTTTTTGACGCGTGGGGAGTTGGATGGGCTTGTACCCAGGGTTACGTGGATTTTCGCTGCGCTTCAATCCACTTCACCCTGGGCTGACTTAGGATCACCCCGATGGGGTTGGGTGCGTTGGTGTGAATCGTTCGCAACGGGTATTATGGTGCACAACTGATTGACAACACTCGGTCATTTGTCTGTTCGCCGGCGGAATGTCCCCGAAACCGACAGGCGAATGATTAGAATAACGATGGAGCGACCGACACATGAATCCAATTCTCACTGATCATTTGCAACCGGTGGTCACGCGGCTGGCCGTGCGACGGATTTGTCTGACGGCGGGGTTGGTTTGGCTGTGTTATGCATTCGTTGCCTCGGCCGCATTGATCCTCAATCGATGGACCGGCTGGTACACGTTGTCGATCACGACCTTTGCCATGTTTGGCTTTGCCCTCGCGCTGATCCTGGGGCTGGTCACCGGCGCGGTTTCGGGATTGCGTCTCCGCCGAGATCATCGCTGGATTGCAAATCAAGTCGAGCGGCACTTTCCCGAGTTAGATTCATGCTTGATCACCGCGGTCGAGCAGCAGCCGCAAGAGCGCGGCCGCTTCGGCTTCATGCAACAAGAAGTCATTCGGCAAGCGGTCTATCACAATTTCCGGCATCCGTGGTCGTCGCTGGTTCCGGCTTGGCATTTGACCGGTTCGTTTCTACTAAGCGTCGGAGCCTTCATGGCGACTGTGGTTTCGCTGCTGGCGGTCCTGTTTTTCTTCAAAATCCCCGCGAATTTGCCGACCATCCTACCGTTCAAAAGCGTTGAAATCAGTCAAGCCCCGGTGACGTTCAGCGTGGAACCCGGCAACACGGAGATCGAAAAAGGGACCAGCTTGCTGGTGATTGCCCGTTTCGCCAGCACGATGCCTCCCGAAGCCTACCTGAGCTATCAAACCGTCGACGGTCCGCCGCAACGCGTGAAAATGTTCAAGAGTCTCAGCGACCCGGTCTACGCCGCTCGCGTGTCCGAAGTGATTCAACCGCTGAATTATCGCGTTGAATTGGAATCGCAAGCCTCCGATGAATTCCATGTCGATGTGTTCGAGTACCCGGCGCTTCAACGAGCTGACGCCAAGCTTCACTTTCCGGGCTACACCGGCATGACCGATTCGATTTTGCAAGACGTTCGGCGAGTCTCGGCCGTCGATGGGACCGAGTTGACCGTGACGTTTCAGTTGAACAAACCGGTCGCCAGCGCGGCGTTGACCGGCGAACACGGCGAACAGTTCCCAGTCACACAGGTTCCCACCGATCCAAATCGATACTCAACCACCATGGTCATGCGTCAGTCGACTCACTTGGAACTGCATTTGACCGACGATCGCGGTCGTCAAAACCAGTTTCCGCCGCGTTTGGCGATCAATGTGCTCGCGAATCAACCCACCAAGATTGTGATCAAATCTCCCGGACGTGACCTGTCGGCGTCTCCCTTGGAGGAAGTGCAACTCGCGGCGGAAGTCTGGGACGATTTCGGTGTCGAGTCGTCTGGCCTGACCTACTCGATCGATGGCGGGACGCGCGCGAGATCGTGCTCGGAACATCGTTGCCCTCGAAGCAAAACCACAAACTCGAATACTTGTTGGCCCTGGAGGATCTGTCCCTGACGCCGGATCAACTCGTGTCGTATTTCTTTTGGGCCGACGACAAGGCCCCCGACGGCAGCACACGTCGTACGGCCAGCGACATGTACTTCGCCGAGATTCGGCCGTTTGACGAGATCTTCCGCCAAGGCCAGCCGCCGACCACTGAACAAATGCGGCAACAACAACAGCAGCAACAGCAACCGGGCAGTCAAAACGCCCAGCAGGCCGAGCAGTTGGCCGAACTTCAGAAGCAGATCATCAACGCGACTTGGAACATCATCCGCCGCGAGACCGCGGCACAAGTCTCTGGGTCGTTCGTCGACGATGTTCACTTGGTCGGTCAGTCGCAATCGTCGGCTTCGGAGCAGGTCGAGGCACTGGCTCAGCAATTGCAGGACGCGAAATCGCTGGTCTACGTCGGCCAGGTCCGCCAGAGCATGGAGCAAGCGGCGGGCAACCTGGAGACCGCGGCCTCCGACGTCAATTCCAGCGAACTTTATCCCGCGTTGTACTCCGAGCAGGCGGCCTATCAAGGTTTACTCAAGCTTCGGTCGCGCGAGCACGAAGTCGTTCGGATGAATATGCAGCGCGGCCAGGCCGGACAGCAAAACAACTCGTCTCGCCAACAGCAGCTTCAGCAACTCGAGTTGCAAAACGATCGGAATCCTTACGAAGAGCAGCGTCTGGCAGAGAACCAGGAATCGCCCGAAGCGAAAGAAAACCGGCAAGTGCTCAATCGACTGCGTGAACTCGCCCGGCGGCAGAACGACTTGAACGAACGGATCAAGGAGTTGCAGTCCGCGCTCGAACAGGCCAATGACGCCCAGCAACGCGCTGAACTTGAACGGCGATTGCAACGGCTTCGCGACGAGCAGCAGCAGGTGTTGCGCGACACGGACGAACTCCGCGACCGGATGCAAAACGAACAAAACCAGCAACAAATGGCTGAACAAGCACAACAATTGGACCAGGCTCGCGAGAACATTCGCCAAAGCTCCGGGGCGTTGCAAAACAATCAGCTTTCGCGCGCTGCGGCCGAGGGCCAGCGGGCGCAGAATCAGCTGGAAGAGCTGCGGGACGAATTCCAACGACGCACTTCCAACCAGTTTTCGGACGAGATGCGGCAGATGCGCGATCGCGCCCGCCAGCTCGAACAAGACCAACAACAACTCGCCGACCAGTTGAACAACCTGCAGCGGCAAAACGGCGAACAACCCTCGCTGCGTGATGAAGACCCGCGTGGCGGCGTCGCCAATCAGCTTCAGCAGCAGCAGGACCGCCTGAAACAGCTTCAGCAATCCATGAAGGAGACGATCGAAAAGTCCGAGGATGTCGAACCACTGTTGGCGCAAGAACTCTACGATACGTATCGGAACGCCGAGCAGCAAAAAGCGAGCGACTTGCTCGATTCGGCGCGACGGCTGGTGACTCGCGGATTGGATGACGAGGCGAAAAACGACGAACGACGTGGCGCGATTCGATCGAACAGATCCGGAAAGGCATCGACCAAGCCGCCGAGAGCGTCTTGGGCGACGAAACCGAATCGCTTCGTCGAGCCCGCAACGACCTCGACCGACTGTCGCAAGAACTTCAAGACGAATTCCAACAAGCCAACCCGCAAGCCGTACAGCGTGAATCGCAAGCGACGCGCGAAGCGGATGCACAGGCAAACTCTCGAGCCAATACAGACGAAGACCAAACTCCAAACGAAGACCGTCCATCGCAGCCCAATGGTCAGAACGGGCGCGGCGATCCGACGCAACTGGCACGCGACGGGCAGCAAAATCGCGAGCCATCGCTGGATCCGGGCTCCGACAATCCGCCGGATGGACGTTCCGGCGATCGCTCCAACCCGCGGGCTCGGAGCTTGCGGGGCGGTCGCGACGATTCCGAACGGCTCCGCAACGGAGATCCAAACGTGCCGATGCTGCGAAACGACAATCCGCGTCCGATTCCTCAACCGCTTTCCGGTGACGATTTCGTGGATTGGTCGGATCGTTTGCGTGACGTCGAAGAGATGATCTCCGATTCAGACCTTCGCAGCGACGCCGCCCGCATTCGTGATCGCGCCCGCGACTTGCGCAAAGAAATGCACCAGCGGCACTCGGCAGCGCCGAATTGGGACCTGGTCAAGCTGCGGGTGATGCAGCCGCTGGATCAGTTGCGCACTCGCGTCCAAGAGGAGTTGATCAAGAAGACCAGCCAGCGGCCGCTCGTCCCGGTCGACCGCGATCCCGTTCCGGTCAAATACCAGGACGCCGTGCAGCGCTACTACCAACAGTTGGGGATCGGCAAATGAGCTGGCCCAATTACTGGTCGGCTGAAGACTGGTTGTATCCTGGAATCGGGCTGTTTGTCGCGGCCTTGTTGGCGGTGGGCTGGTCGTATCTTCGGGCTCGTGCCAGCGGGTGGATCAAGGTCGTTTCGCCGTTGCTCAAGTTGATCGGTGTCGGGTTGCTCGTACTCTGTTTGTTGGAGCCGATGCGACGCGAGTTCGTTCCGCGCAAGGACGCGAATATCTTTGTCGTGCTGGCCGATCAGAGCCAGAGCCTTCAGATCAAGGACGCTTCGTCAGGATCGCAAACGCGGCAGCAACGTCTGCAGACCCTGCTCGACCCGAAATCGGATTGGCAAGCGAGCTTGGAAGAAGACTTCGACTTGCGGCGATATTCGTTCGATAGTCGTTTACATCCGGTCGACGAATATGTCGTTTTTGCGGCCAGCGGCGAACAGACCCAGCTCTTTCAATCCCTCAAGATGCTGGCCGAACGATATGCCGGAAAGCCAAACGCCGGCATCCTGCTCTTCTCCGATGGCAACGCGACCGATTCCGACGCGGGAATCGATTGGTCGACGATGCCGCCGGTCTATCCCGTCGTGGTGGGTGGAGACGCGGAAAAGGACATCGCCATTTCGCAAGTCTCCATCAGTCAAACGAACTTTGAATCCGCCCCAGTGACCATCACCGCTGAACTGACCACGCGCGGGCACCAAGGCAAATCTGTCGCGGTCCAGTTGTTGGACGACCAGCAGCACGAAGTTAAACGCGAAATCGTCGCCGACGTGGCCGACGACAAACGGTTCGCCGTTCGCTTTGAAGTCAAACCGGAAACGCCCGGCGTAACCTTTTACGCTGTACGAGCCTTCGAGCGATCCGCCGAAGCTGAATTTGACAAGCCCCAACAGACCGCCGAAGCAACGTTGGCTAACAACCAACGGCTGTTGGCCATCGACCGCGGTCAAGGGCCTTATCGGATTCTGTATGTCTCCGGGCGGCCCAATTGGGAGTTGAAATTCTTGCGGCGGGCGTTGAGCGAAGACGACGAACTCGAATTCTATTCGCTGGTCCGAGTTGCCAAGCGCGAACCGAAATTCTCGTTTCGCAGCCACGCCGGAGAGAGTACGAACCCCCTGTTTCGCGGCTTCGGCAACGAGGAAGACGAAGAAGCCGAGCAGTATGACCAGCCGGTGCTGCTGGCCTTGCCGGTCGACTCACCGCAAGCCAAAGAGTTGCGGCGAGGCTTTCCGCGCAAGTCTGAGGACCTCTTTCAATACGACGCTTTGATTCTGGATGACGTGGAAGCCGCCTTTTTCACGCAAGACACTCAGTCGCTGATCGAACAGTTCGTCAGCGGCCGCGGCGGCAGTTTATTGATGCTTGGCGGTCAAGAGACGTTTGCCAAGGGAGCGTACGATCGGACGCCGATTGGATCGATGTTGCCGATCTACCTCGACCGACCCGCAGCCGATGTGTCCAACACCGAAAACGCCGCGTATCGGCTGGTGCTGACCCGCGAAGGCTGGTTGCAGCCGTGGGTTCGTGTGCGAGCCACCGAGGAACAGGAGCAACTTCGGCTGAAACAAATGCCGAGTTTTCAGACGCTCAATCGAGCCAGTTCGATCAAACCGGGCGCCAGCGTCCTGGCTCAGGTTCGCACGGGCGACGGGGATGTTCTGCCGGCACTGGTCGTGCAGCGGTATGGCAAAGGGCGCACGGCAGCCTTGTTGATCGGCGACCTTTGGCGTTGGCAATTGCGGGACGCGGACGACAACGACTTGATGAAATCCTGGCGGCAAACTGTGCGCTGGCTGGTTTCGGACGTCCCTCATCGCATGGAAGTGTCGGTCGATCAAGAAAATTCGACAGAAATGAACGTTCGTATTCGCTTGCGAGACGCCGACTTCAAACCGTTGGACAATTGTAAAGTCAACGTGGTGGTGACGCCGCATCATCCCAAGACGGCCGCGCCGTCAATCACAAGCGATGCTGCAAAAACCGGCGCCGCCGACCAGAAACCGCCGCTGGAACTGATCGCTCAATCGGTCGACGACGAAGCGGGTGCGTACCAAGCGACGTTTGTTCCCAGGGAGCCGGGCGCGTATCGAGTTGACGTGGTTGCCACCGATTCCGACGGCAACGAAGTTGGATCGCGGCAAACCGGCTGGGTGCATCAAGGCGCCGCCGATGAATTCCGACAGATGAACGCGAACCGCGACGCACTCGAACGAATTGCCAAGGAATCCGGCGGCCGGGTCGTGGCAGTCAGCGAGCTGGACCGCTTCGTCAAATTAATTCCTAACAACCGGTCCATGATTACCGAAACGAAGGTGTATCCGTGGTGGCACCATTGGACGGTGTTCGCCGCCGCCGTGACCTGCCTGGTCGCCGAATGGGGCCTCCGCCGGTGGAAAGGATTGGCGTGACCGTTTGGATCACATACGTATGAATCGAATGGCGTGCCGGCTGGTTTGCGTTGCGACGCTCGTTTTGACGGCACTGAGCGCGAACACTTTTGCCCAGCCGGACAACCCGCGGAAACTTCTGATTGTGGTCGGAGCGGCGGGCGAGCCGAAATACGGCGAGATGTTTACGGCATGGGCGACTCGCTGGGAGCAAGCCGCGAAGACCGCTGGCATCGACGCACAACAGATTTCGCCTGAGGTTGCCGCAACCGATTCACGGGAAAAGCTATTCGCGGCATTCGATCAAATCGCAACGTCGCCGCCAAACCAATTCTGGCTTGTGCTGATCGGACATGGTACGTTTGACGGCAAGCAATCCAAGTTCAACTTAGCCGGGCCCGACGTCACTGACGACGAGTTGAAGAACTGGCTCGACAAGATCGATTGTCAGTCGGCGACTATCGTAATCAACTGCGCTTCGGCGAGCGGCGGGTTCCTGGACAAGTTGTCCGGCGCTAATCGGATTGTGATCACTGCCACAAAAAGTGGTTCGGAACAAAACTTCGCGCACTTCGGCGATTATCTTTCGCAATCGATCGTCGACGCTGCCGCGGATTTGGACAAGGATGGCCAGACGTCGCTGCTGGAGGCGTTTCTGTCGGCTTCCAAACAAACCGCCGAGTTCTACCAGGCGGATGCCCGGCTGGCGACCGAACACGCGTTGTTGGACGACAACGGCGATCGAAAAGGAACCGCGGCCGATTGGTTTACGGGCATCCGCGTCGTCGGCCGCGCGCGCGACGGCTCGGTTCCCGACGGACCACGGGCGAATCAGATTTTTTTCCTGCCGGGTCCGCAAGAGGCCGAGTGGTCGGCCGAAGCCCGGGCCCGCCGCGACGAACTCGAACTCAAAGTCGAGGAATTGATTCGCCAAAAGCCAGACTTGAACGAGGCGGATTACTATAAACAACTTGAGAATCTGATGGTCGAGCTCGCCAGGATTTATGACTAGTGCCGTGTCAAATTTTAATTTTGGGGTGCCACTGGCCGTGCCAGTGTACATGAGCGTCGTGTATTGCCGACCCGCACTGGCGAAGCCAGTGGCACACAACCCCAATTCTAAGTCCTGACAAAGCACTAGCCGAGCGCTTGGGTGGCAATTCCTTCGAGTCGCCCGGGAAGACTTTCGGGAAACAGGACGTAACTAAACTCGCGCGAACCCAGAAGCGACTTGCGGCTTAGCTCGGCGTTGACCGATTCCAATTGATGCATCAGATCGCGTTGAACTTCGGCAAGCCCCGACGACAATTGATGGTTGATGGAGTTGAGCGTGATGTGCCGCAAGTGGCTGAGTTGGGGATCGGGGCTTTGTATCCAATTCTTTTTTTGCGCGATCAACTCGGCCACGTCTGAATCTGCACCGTCGTAAAAGACCTCCGGATGGTAACGGATGTCGCGCAGCCGCCGCTGAATGGCCAATCGATCTGCAATACCGACATCCGGTAATTCGATCGGCAGGCGAAGCGTGGCAGACAAAGTGAGGTAGTTCGGCAACTCAATTCGAAAGAAGCGTCGTGCGATCTCATCCGTCACTTCGTCGTATTTGGCGCCGCCGATTCCATGCAAGAACAAATCGCTGAGAATGAGTCTCGCGTACGTGGTCGTCAGTAGTGCCCGAGGGCGAATCGCAACGTTGGATTGCAACAATTCGTAGATCGCCGCGGCCAGTTCGCGGCGTGGCAGCCGAGCGGTCCAGTCGCTCCGGTTCGTCAACAACAGATGCTCGGATTGGATCGTGGCAAACAGGCGTTGCCGGCCCGGATGGGTGCTTGACCAGAACCAAAACGGTGTCTCCCAAAGTAGCGGTTCGGACTCCAGATCCGGCACTGGTCGAGCGTGACCGCGGACTCGATTTTCACTGCGATATTGGCCGAGGACTTGATTGTGTATTAAGTTGAATTCTTCAGTCCGAGAGAATATCTCTGCGGCGAAGTGGGCGAAACTTTCGGTCTCGCAGATCTCGCTCAGAGGCAACTCAAGCGTTAGTAGTCCGCACTCCGCTTCGTATTGGTGCCGCGCCGCGGCCAAGGCTCGACCGACATTCTCGAACAGCGGGTACAACGTAAGGACCTTGGGCCAAATCACTTCAATCAACGGCGTTTGGATCCAGGGGCGAATCGCATCGCGCACTCGGTCGCCGAAGGATTCGAACATCTTCGTGTCGACGGCTTTTGCGGCTTCATAGGGACAAGCAATTTGCAATCGGTCAAACGGCACCCACTCGATCGCTGGCTTTTGACGGCTGCCTGTAGGAACGCGAATGGACGTTACGGTACATTCGTCGGTGTCGACGCTAAAGTTTATGGCCGCCGCGTTGAAACGTCGGGCGATCCGCGAGAGCACAAAGTTTTTGAACCACACGCCCGGATGGACAAGCTCGGGTTGATGACCCGCCATGACGATCGGCGCGGGAGTCTCGCTGGCAACGATCACCGGTACGTTGCGATATTGACGAGTGTACTCGGTGGCGGCGGCAATGAGCTGCTGCCGAGCCACCGACCGCAACTGCCCGATCGGTATTTGGTTAATGGAAAACCGTTGATTCGACTGGCAGGCTCGGTTGTCGAGCCAACGCTCGTCAAGTTCTTCAGCCGAAGGTTCGACCAACGCGGCGCCATCGGTCGACGGCGCTCGCCAGCGACGTCTAGCGACGGCCAGCGATCGGCTGGGCATCAATGTTGCCTTTCGAGTCGAAGATGTGCGCAACCGCGGGGAAGGCGATCGATGCTGCGCTCCAAGACTTCACGATAGTATTGCAGACGGACGTTGGGATCGTCCAGCGATTCGCCAAATGAGCGCTTGGCGTCCAGATAGATCAGCGGAACGGCTAGTTCTTCGATCCTGAAGTTGTGACAAGCGGCCTGAACCCAAACCTCCAAAGGCATGGCATAACCAGATTCGATGATTTGCAACTTGCGCAGCGGTGCGACTCGATAGGCTTTGAAGCCACAAAACGCGTCCGTGATGTTCAGTCCGAACGCGTCATTGATCTCGCGGGTGATCTGGCGATTGATTTGTCTCCGGTCCGCGGGCGCCGTGGAATCGTTGCCGAACGTCTCTAAGTATCGGCTTCCCGATACGATATCAGCACGACCACTGTTGCAGCGGTCGACAAATTGTTGAATGCGTTGCGGCTCATGTTGTCCATCGCAGTCAATCGTTACCAACACGTCGTATTCGTGAGTGATTGCGTAATCGAATGCGGTTTTGAGCGCGGCCCCGTAGCCTCGATTATGCGAATGCCGGACGACCTGGATATCGCGACGTTGGTCCAGCAGCTTGTCGGTACCATCAGTCGATCCGTCGTCGATCACCAGGACGTTGTCGCTGTACTTGAGGACTTCGTCAAGGACCTGGTTGACGGTTTGGAATTCGTTGTAAACGGGCAACGCGGTCAAAAAGTGGCAGCGGCCAAATTCTCCACAGAAAAATCGCACGGCACGTTCCTTGTGGGTCAAATAATGGAGCAATCTCGTCAAGCGGCGGTTTCTATACAATCCCGGTCGCCGAGCCCTATTTTAAAGCGGCGTTTCGACCGGTCAACGAACGTTGTCGCAGCAGAGATTTCTCAAGCTCGACACTTGGTCGACTCAATCGGCGAAACCGGTAAAGTCGATCGATCAAACCGTCGGAGCAATCGACACGACCGGCAAGCCAATCTAAAAGCCCCCACAACCCAGGGTGTGATCGAATCGACAAAGACGGCGCCTGGTCGCTGAATCACCGTGTCCTATGTTGTTGAGGACGAACGATCATTTGCGGGATCGCGTGTGGTATGAAAGCAGCATCAACGAACTCGACGGTTCGCTGGGTATTCCTGATTGCCCTTTCGCTGCGCGCATTTCATTTGTTTTGCGTGCAGGCGTCGCCTTGTGGGACGTTTCTCATAGGTGACGCTGCCCGCTACGACGCTTGGGCGCATGAGATTGTCGACGGCCATTGGTTGGGCAATGAAGTCTTTTATCAAGCGCCGCTGTATCCATATTTCCTGGCGGTCGTTTACGCGACCTTGGGCAGCAATCTCTTTATCGTGCGTTTGATTCAAGCGATTCTGGGCGCTTGGTCGTGCATGTTGTTGACCGTTGGGACAACCAATCTTTTTAACCGGCGAGCGGGCTTGATTGCGGGACTGATGTTGGCGTGCTACGCGCCCGCAATTTTCATGGAAGGACTCTTGCAGAAAAGCTCGCTCGATTTGTTTTTCGTCTCGTTGACGATCTGGATTTTCAGTCGCACGATGATGGTGAATCGAACCGCGCATTGGGTGGCCATCGGCGTTTCGACCGCGGCGCTTTGCTTGACTCGCGAAAACGCCTTGTTGGCAATCCCTGTGATTGCGCTGTGGATACTATTGGCGGGCCGGTCCAAAAAAGGCGCGACGGCTGACCACGATCAGTGTCCGGCGCTGGCCCGTTGCAACAGGTGGGCTCGAGCACGATTCTTGGCAGCGTTCGCAGCCGGTCTGTTGCTAGTCTTGTTTCCCGTCGCCGCGCGCAACGCTTATGTCGGCGGGCAATGGCATGTGACGACTTCGCAATTCGGACCGAATTTTTTCATCGGCAATAACTCGGAGTCCAATGGTACCTACATCCCATTGGTGACCGGCCGCGGTGACGCAAAATATGAAGCCCGGGATGCAAAGCGATTGGCCGAAGACGCGACGGGTCGCACGCTGTCCGCCGGAGAAGTCTCCCAGTTTTATGTGCAGCGAGCCTTGGGCTACATTCAGCGCCAGCCGGTTGCCTGGTTAGGTCTCATGGCGCGAAAGGCAGGTCTGGCGGTCAATCGATTTGAGTCGATCGATACCGAGGACCAGTACACTTGGTCCCATTGGTCCCCGGTTTTGCAAGTCACGGGAGGATTGTTTCATTTCGGCGTGCTGTTGGCGTTGTCATTGGTGGGAATTTGGTCGACTCGTCGACATTGGCACAGGTTATGGTGGGCTTACGGTCTGATCGCCGTCATGTTCGGAACGCTGTTGGTGTTTTATGTCTTTTCTCGGTATCGGTTGCCGTTGGTTCCGTTGTTGGCGGTATTCGCCGGCGCGGGCATCGACGAGTTGTTGCGAATCGTTATCGCGCGGCCGTTGGCGTCGGGTAAACTCTGGAAAATGGTGGCCGTTGCGTTTAGTGTTCTAGCCGCAAGCTACTTGCCGATGGTCGACCGTACAACCGGTGAAGCAGTGACGCTATCGAACTTCGGCGCAATGCTTGCGACGAGGTGAGGTCTTGAAAGCCAAGACGTTCTTAATTCGCGCCGTGGAACTGAAACCGGACTTTGTCGAGGCTCAAAACAATCTAGGCGTCGTTTATCTTCAACTCGACGATAAAGTCTCAGCGGCCGAGCATTTTCGCAAAGCGTTGAGCATCACGCCCGACTACGAAACCGCCAAGGCGAACCTGGCGGCACTCGACCTTGAGAAATCCGCAGATTCCGACGAGCCTCATCCAGTCAGTCAAACACTGCGCGAAGCCCCTGCTGCTGGCGAACAACATTGAGCGCTACACCGACTTGCGCGTGTTCCGGTCGCCACTGGCTTGCTCGAACGCCGCGATCCTTGTCAAATGGCGACAAGTCAAAGAACGTCAGACCTTTCGGCGATGACTCATTTGAGCAAGATTCGACCTGCGGGCACGTTGGAATCCCCATGGGCTGGGCCGGCGTTTGCATCGCCGTGGATTCTCGGATTCGTCTTGTTGGTGGCAGGACCATTCATCGCTTCGATGGTGTTGAGCTTCTGCCGCTGGGACATGATTCGTCCGCCAAGCTTTGTCGGGTGGGAGAATTATCAGCGGCTGGTTTGGGAGCTCCGCCAAAACACCGGTTTTGCGACGGCGATTGAAAACACGGCGTACTTTAGTTTGATTTCGGTTCCGGCGTCTGTCGTGTGCGGAATCGGGCTGGCGGTGATGGCGAACTGGCCGGTGCGAGGACAATCGTTTTTCCGCACGGCGTTTTTCCTGCCATCAATGATTCCGATTCTGGCAACCTGCGTGTTGTGGATGTGGTTGTTGGACCCAAGCGACGGTTGGGTGAATCACGTGATGGGTTGGATGGGGGTCCCGCCGCAAAACTGGCTCCACCAAGCTCGCAGCGCGGTGAGTACAGACACGGCGTCGGCGATTCAGCGCTCGGTGGCCGGCGCCGGACCGCTAACCATCTTTGGATCGAAGGACGCATTGGTCCTGATGAGTTTGTGGACGGTCGGCAATTTCATGGTGATCTATCTGGCGGCACTTGGCGACATACCGCAGTCGTTGCACGAAGCGGCCGAGATGGAGGGGGCTGGACGCTGGCACCGATTTTGGCACATCACGATTCCACAACTGACGCCGGTGATTTTCTTTAATCTGGTCGTCGGTTTGATCCGCAGCGTTCAGACCTTTGCGTCGATTTACGTGTTGAGCGAAGGAACCGGCGCGCCCGAGCAGTCGCTGCTGTTGGTTTCGCTGCACTTGTTTCTGGCGGCGTTTGTCGATTTGGAGATGGGTTACGCCTCCGCGATGGCGTGGATACTTTTTTGCGTTTTGATGTTGTGCACGTGGATGTTGTTCCGAACGTCTCGGCATTGGGTGTACTATCGGTTTGCTAATTGAGGCTTAACAGCCCGTTGAGAAAGTAGCGTAACGGCGCGAGCCGTCCGGTTGCGATGACATACACACGGCGAATTACCGGGCGGCTTGCGCCACTCCGCTACGAAAAAAATAGCGTAACGGCGCGAGCCGTCCGGTTGCGATGACATACACACGGCGAATTACCGGGCGGCTTGCGCCACTCCGCTTCAATAAACAATTGTGCACACATTTTCAACAATCTGTGAAGGTGACGATACGGATGTTGGCGGTCCTTAAGTGGCTGGTGGGCGTTGGCGTGGTTCTCGCCGGTTTGACGGTGATGATCGCCGCGGCGTTTCGCGGTCCGTCCAATTCCGTTCCTCAAGGCCGCGCCGAGGTTGTGTTCTGGCATTTTTGGGGAGGCGCCGATCGCGCGGTGGTCGATGATGTCGTGCGGCGTTTCAACGAGTCGCAGGAAGCGTACTGGGTTCGAGCGATCGCGGTGCCGGGGAACAACTTGGATGCCAAGTTGTTCTTGACCATTGCCGGCGGCGATCCGCCGGACTTGGTCAATCAGGACGATCCTGTCGTTGCCGACTGGTATGGTCGCGGCGCGATCCAGGCGGTCGCAGATTTTGCCGGTGACGATGCCGAGGCCGAGTTGGACGCGTTTCTGCTGCCGGCTGCGAAACGGTTGGCCGACGTCGATGGCAAACTAGTGGCGGTGCCCAACGGGTTAGACATTCGCATGTTGTATTACAATCGGTCGCTACTCGATCGACGGGGATGGACGGCGCCGACGACGCTGGCCGAATTCGATCAGATCACCAACGCGATTTCTCCGGCAACCGAATCCATCGCTGATCGCAAATCGATAGCTTATCTGCCCGATCCACGTCGGCTGTGGGCTTGGGGTTATGTATTTGGCGGCCAGTTTTTCGACTCGCAGACCGGACAGGTGCAACTCGACACGCCCCAGATCATCGCGGCGCTACAGTGGATGACGAACAAGAGCCGTGAAGATGGCGCGGATGCCATCGCACGATTCCGTCGCGCCGATCAATCGCTTCCGGGAAAAGTGTTTCCAATATTGCCGATCGATGACGACTCGGACGTGGGGCGCTACGTGTTTGTGATGGATGGACAATGGCGCGTCCGCGACATCGAAAACTTCGAGAAAGCTCGCCGCCAAAAGGGTTTGTCGCCGATCGAATTCGATGCCTGCCCGCTGCCGTATCCGGCGACAACAGCATTTCCGGGTCGCCGAAACAGCGGTTGGGTCAACGGCAACTTCTTTTTGGTACCGCGCGGCGCCGGAATCCGCGGGGTGCTTGGGAATTCATGCGGTTTTGGATCGGTCTGGCCGACCGGGAACAGGCCGCGCGAACTTGCATCGCTGGTGGCTGGATTCCGGTATCGGCTCAAGTCGTCCAGGACGAAGTGTTCCAAGGCTATTTGAAAGCGCATCCGTTGATGGCCAAGTTTGTCACGATGTCGGCGAGCGAGAATCTATTCCCGTACCCGCAAGTCCCCGGCGCGATGTATTTTCAGCGCACCGTCAACGAGGCGGCGGAGAAAGCGATCAACAATCCGCACCTGTCGGCGGCCGAAATCCTTCGCCAGACGCAAATGCAGGTGCAAGCGCACCTTGTCCGCGAAAAAAGGGGTCAGGACTCTTTTTCGAATTCGACCGCAGCGCCCGAATCAGACGAACACGAAAATGAGTCTCGATTCCCGTCGACTAGGCTCCATTCGGACAGGGTGGAGGGGGCGAAATGACTGCCGGCAAGTTTCGCTGGTGGATGCTCGTCGCATTGTGTTTGTCGGCGGCGATCTACCTTGCGCCGACAGTCTTGTTGCTGACCGCGTCGCTGAAGCCCGCCGAGCAACTCGTACGGGATCCCTATTCGGCTTTGCCGACGCGGTGGTCGTTCGAAAACTACGCCAACGCTTTGCGACAGTTTCCATTCGTGCGCAGTCTGGCGAATTCGCTATGGTTGTG
Organism: uncultured Planctomycetaceae bacterium; assembly: GCA_963803365.1. Lineage (GTDB taxonomy): Bacteria > Planctomycetota > Planctomycetia > Pirellulales > Pirellulaceae > JANMEB01. Next base: position 53,310 of record CAWDMH010000004.1, on the reverse strand, counting down.
CGCGGGCTGCGTATTGGGCACAACGCTATCGTCGGCGATGGCGGCATACTCGTTGTCGCGCGTCCGATGGCGCGGTAGACGGTTGGCGATGGCGCTGGTGATCATGACGATGCTGTTGCCTTGGTATGTGGCGATGATTCCGCGATTCTGGTTGACTCGACAATTGGGATTGTACGATTCGCTGTGGGCGATCGTGCTGCCAACGTTTTTGGGAAATGCGTTTTTCATTTTCTTGTTGCGGCAGTTTTTCTTGACGATTCCTGAAGAGTTGTTCGAAGCGGCTCGGATCGACGGGTTGGGGCATTGGGGTTTGTTTTGGCGAATCTGTTTGCCGCTGGCCCGGCCGGCCCTGGTCACCGTCGCCTTATTTCAGTTCATTGAAACGTGGAACGACTTCAGCGGACCACTATTGTATTTGAGCGATCCGGACAAGTTTCCGCTGGCGTATTCGCTGGAGCGATTCATCAGTGCGTACAGCGATCAGACTCACTTGTTGCTCGCCGCCGCCGTAATGTTTACGCTGGTGCCAGTGCTGATTTTTGTTCTGGCACAACGAACGTTCATACAGGGAATCGCGACAACAGGTATCAAGGGATGAGTGACGGACCTTTCGATTGCGTGGTAATTGGCGGCGGACATAACGGTCTAGTGGCCGCATGTTATTTGGCCAAAGCGGGCAAGAAAGTCTGCGTTCTGGAACGCCGCAATGTGTTGGGAGGTTGCAGCGTCACCGAGGAGCTGTGGCCGGGATATCGAGTTTCCACGGCGTCGTACGTCGTCAGTCTGCTGTTGCCCGAGATCATTGCGGAGTTGCGTCTGAAGGATTACGGTCTCAAGATTCTGCCGCGCAATCCGTCTTCGTTCACGCCGATGGCTGACGGACGACATTTGCTGCTGGGTCCGGACGCCGGAGAAAATCGGAAGCAAATCGCCAAGTTCAGCGAGCGCGACGCCGAACAATACGGCAAATACGAATCGATGTTGGAACGGGTGGCAACGGTTTTGGAACCGTTGCTGATGCAATCCGCGCCGGATCTGCTGCCCCTGCCAAAATCGTGGCGGCGGATTGGCTTGATGAAGCGGCTTCGCGACCTGACGGCCCTGCGGCGAATGCATGCGTCGATGAAAAAGCTGGGCGCCGATTTGCCTCAGGCCATCGAGTTGTTGACCGGCGCGGCGCGGCCGATTCTGGAACGCTGGTTCGAAACCGAAGTCCTACGTGCGACGATTGCCACGGACGCCATCATCGGTGCTTTTGCGTCGATCCACGCACCGGGAACGGCATACGTCCTGTTACATCACGTAATGGGAACGGCCGGCGGTGCGCGGGGCGTTTGGGGATACATCCAAGGCGGCATGGGTGGCCTGGCGGAATCGCTGCAGCGGTCGGCCACCGACATGGGCGTCGAAATCCGCACCGAATCCCCGGTGAAGGCTATCGATATCGATCGCGGCAAGGTCCGCGGCGTAACTCTGGAATCCGGAAAACACATCGCGGCTGCCGTCGTCGCCTCCAGTGTAGATGCCCATCTGACGTTTGAAAAGTTCATCGAGGCCCGGCATTTGCCCGAAGATTTTCGCGACGCTGTGGCTCGCATTGATTACTCATCGGCATCAGCCAAGATCAACGTCGCACTCGCCGAACCGCCTCGGTTCACCTGCATGCCGGGCAACGGTGTTGGCCCGCATCATCATGGGACAATGCACATCTGCGAGACGATGGACTGGATCGAGCGCGCGTATGATGACGCCAAATACGGTAAGCCGAGCGAGCGTCCAGTTTTGGAGTTGACGATGGCCACCAGTATCGATTCGACGTTGGCTCCATCCGGCAAACAAATCGTCTCGATGTTCGTTCAATTCGCGCCGTACAAGCTGGGGAATGGCCTGCAATGGGATTCGATCAAGGAAGCGTTTGCCGATCGCTGCATCGAGGTACTGGCGGAGTATGCGCCGAACGTTCCGAATGCCATTGAGCATCGACAGGTGCTCTCGCCGCTGGATTTGGAGCGGGTATACGGTTTGACGGGAGGCAACATCATGCAAGGGGCCATGAACTTCAACCAGTTATTCTTGATGCGACCACTGCCGGGTTGGGCGGACCACCACACGCCGGTGAACGGACTCTATCTTTGCGGGGCGGCCAGCCACCCCGGAGGCGGAGTGATGGGCGCCTGCGGTCGAAATGCGGCGCGAGAGATCTTGCGTGGATAGCTTCCGAAGCCAATGACCACAGTTCACCGACCAGTAATTCCTAGCCGTGGCAAAGCGTGAGCAGACTATTGAAACATGCGTGTGCACAAGTGTTTTTGTAGCGGAGTGGCGCAAGCCGCCCTGTGATTCGCCATGTGGTTGCCAGCGCAACTGGACGGCTGGCGCCGTTCCGCTACCTTTTTCAACGGGCTGCTAGTGCTTTGTCAGGTCTTGGAATTGGGGTTGTGTGCCACTGGCTTCGCCAGTGCGGGTCGGCAATACACGACGCTCATGTACACTGGCACAGCCCCAGTGGCACCCCAAAATTAAAACTTGACACGGCATTAGGCCGCCTTTTCCGCCTGGTTTCGCTGTCTCGTAAGATCGATGGTCTGAGTCCATTTGCCGGATTCAAAAACCTTTAGCACGTTTTCTTCGGCAAGCCAATGCGCCACGCAGTTGCGACAGCAAAACTGTTGGCCGATCATTCGCGAATCGTGTAACAAAATGGCTTCGGTCAGTTCGGTATTTTCGAATCCCGGAAAGCGGCGCGAAGCCAGTTGCGGACGGCCTGCCGAGCTAGTTGTAAGTCGCTATGATGAGTCATGGTTCGGTCGTCGATGTCGATACCGCAAGTGGCTCGTACGGCGTACTGGCACTCTGGGCGGGTTCCTGGAAATGGCGATGGCCATTGAATTCTTCATCGAACGTCGAAACCGGCGAAAAATCGTGGCGTCGACGTCAATGTTCAAAGCGTGCGCGTCTCCGCCTGTGCGCCTTGAGTCCGACGTAGCATCGCACGCTGATTAACTTGGGTCTTTGTAATTGCACTGGTAATGTGTAGCTGGCCAGTCGAGATCCCGCCGGGACAAGCCCGACGGAGATCGGGTTGAATGCGGAAGTAATTTTGCGTTGGATCCTTAGATCCTTTCGGACGGCGAAAGCGGTAAAAACAGTATCGTCGACGAAACTGGAAAGCTTCGCTCAAACGAGCAAGGTTGCGCAGCAGAAAAAGATTACCCAGACAGCGCCAACGGGCTGTCAACTCAAGGCATCGACTTGGATCGGACAAGGCGGCAGCGCCGCAAGAAACAGTCTGCCATAATGTTGCGTTTTGATTCGCGGATCGAGGACGACGACGGTACCGGTATCGGTCGTGGAGCGAATGAGGCGGCCAAAACCCTGTTTGAATTTGATCACGGCTTCGGGCAATTGGTAATCGACAAACGGATTGCCGCCGGATTCGCGAATCGCTTCAAAGCGGGCTTCGAGCAACGGATGATCGGGAACCGAAAATGGCAGCCGCGTGATGATCACTGTTTGCAAGGCCTCGCCGGGGACGTCGACTCCCTGCCAAAAACTGGCGGCGCCGAAAAGAATCCCGCGCGGATTCGCTTTGAATTTTTCCAACAATCGTCCGGCTGGTATTCCGTCGCCGTGCGAATAAATCTGGAGTTGCCGATGCGCCATCCAACTCGTCAACGCGGCGACGACGCGGCGCAGCATGTCGTAGCTGGTAAACAGCACAAACGCACGGCCGTCGGTTTGGCCGGCGTATTGTTTGATTGCTTCGACGCATTGTTGTTCATGGCGACTTCCTTCGCGGCGCGGATCGGCCAGCCCGTCGATGACGACCAGCTTGGATTGTCGTTGAAAATCGAATGGGCTTCCTAATTGCAGCGTTTTGCCACCGGTCAAGCCGATTCGCGACTTGAGGAATTCGAAGCCCTTTTGGCCGGCGGTGGCCAACGTCGCACTCGTCAAAACGACCGTCTTGACTTCCTCGAACAACAGCTTGCGAAGCAAAGGGCCGACGTCGATCGGCGCTGAAACCAGGCTGACGATATCCGGACCGCGGCGACGCGATTTGATCTCCATCCAAAACACGAATCCCTGGTTGGCCTGATTCAGCCAATTGACCAGTTCAGCCGAAAGCAATTTCAGCCGGTTTTCGGCCGCGACAAAGTCCTGTCGCACCGATTCGTCATCAAGCGACCGACTATACTTGCGGAGCATGGTCGCCAAGCTTTCCAGCGTCGGTGAAAGCCGATTCTGAACGATGTTCGCCGTGCGGACACGGCCGTTAAACGTCGTCGCTTCGCCACCGTTTTGCTGGTGCCAGATTTGCAAATCGCCGAAGAACTCGTCAGCGGCGTGACGGCAGGAATTAACCGCTCGCTGTTCCTCACCGCGATGATGCGACACCAGCAAGCCCTTGTTGGATCGATCGTTGTACAACCGATTCAAGATGTAGTCGACCTGCGCCGCTGACGCTGACGCCTAGATGCTCGCTCGCGACGGCCTCGACCGTGTGTGCCTCATCGAGCACCAACACGTCGTAATCCGGCAGCAAACTGACGCCGATGCGGCTCAGCGCCAAATCAGAAAACAGCAGTGCGTGATTGACCACGATGATCTGAGCGTTGTGGATTCGACGCCGCGCACGAAAATAGAAGCACTTCTCGTAAGTCGGACAATTCCGCCCAAGGCAATTGCCGCTGTCGCTGGCGACTTCGTCCCAGACCACCGCGCGGGCCGTTGAGGTATATCGGCCAGCGAACCGTCGTTCGTTTCGGCGGCCCAACCCCGCAATCCACGCAACTCGTCGAGTTCCTCGCTGTGGGTGAACAACGTCGGAGCGAGGCTCACCGCGTTGGCCAGTCGCCTGAGGCTGATGTAATTGCGCCGCCCCTTGGCCAGAACCGAAGTGAACTCGCGCGGAATTACGCTGGACAACAGCGGCAAGTCCTTTTTGATGAGCTGCTCTTGTAGACTGATCGTATGCGTCGACACGACGACCTTGAGCGGTTTCGCGTTCGCCTCCGAGTCTTCCTGATTCTTGGTGGCTGGCCAAGATGGCCGGCACAAGATACGCAAAGCTCTTGCCGACGCCCGTACCGGCTTCCACGATCAGATGCTGCTCGGTCGCGATGGCGGCGGCGACCTGCTCGGCCATCCGCAGTTGTTGCGGTCGCGTTTCATATTTCGGAAGCCGACGCGCGATGAGTTTTCCTTCGCCCAAAACGTCGTGCGGCGTAAGCATGGTGGATCGCGATTATAGACTGCGGCCGGCATCAAAACCTCAAGTTGAATCGATTGGCGAAGCTTGACAAGGGCCAATCGCTCCAAATCACTGTGCGAAAGGGATTTCGAGTGAGAAGTCTGTTGTCTCAAGTCGGTGGGGTCTAGTGCTCGGTCACAGCTACAAGTTCGGGTTGTGATTACTAGCCGATGGTGCTAGCTCCGGTTATTCGTTGCTGAACCGAGGCTACCGCCTTGCGGCTGATACGATAATCAAGTTGTGACAAAGCACTGCTGAGCTCCGGACCAGATGCCCGGGCTCCTCAATCCTCCCCGGCTTCCGGCCAAGCCTCGATCAGATTCGAGCAGAACCTCAGCCCTGGTATCGACGGCCCTGCCACGTCTGCCGCTGTTCGAACTCGCGATTCAAGGCTTGCAGCGTTCCAGGCTTGTCCAAACACCACGCCGGTCCAAGAAAGTAGTTTTGAGGGGCGTCGCCACTGATCCGTTCGACGATCGTTTGCGGTGGAATGAGTTCCAGAAACTCGACCACCGTCCGGATGTACTCGGCTCGCTCCATGAGTTGCACCTCGCCCCGGGCGACCTGTGCGCCAAGTGGCGTATCGCGAACGGCATACAAATTGTGCAGTTTTATCGAATCGACACCTAACCGAGCGATTTCCCGGGCAGTGGCTAGCATCGCTTCGTGCGTTTCGGTGGGTAATCCAAGAATGACATGGGCCCCTACTTCAAAGCCGCGTCCCCTGCTCCGCTCAACCGCATCCCGCATCGAATCGTGATGGTGTCCGCGGTTCATCCAATCGAGTGAATGATCGTGCATCGTCTGCATGCCGAACTCGACGCCCAGACAACAACGCTCGGCCAATTCCGACAGCAACGCCAACACTTCCTCAGGCACACAGTCCGGCCGAGTGCCAATCGACATGGCCACAACCTGGGGATGATTCACTGCTTCTTCGAACAGTCTCCGCAATCGTTCCACTGGCGCGTAGGTATTGGTCGCTGGCTGAAAGTACGCCAAAAAAGAGTCGCAGTTGGAGTATCGTCTTCGCAATCGGCGGATCCCCTCGTCGATTTGCTCGTGAATCGACTGTCGGGGCAGACGGCGGCTTGGACTGAAGGAGCGGTTGTCACAGAAATTGCACCCGCCATACGCGACGGTGCCGTCGACATTCGGGCAAGTCATCCCGGCGTCGATACTGACTTTTTGGACGCGGCCGCCAAAAACCTGCCGCAAATGATATCCGTAACGGTAATACCTCAAACCGGCATCCCGCCAGTCGTAACGACGGTGAAATCGTTGTTGGATGGGTTGAGTTGACGCCACGAGCAACGCCGAATAAAGTGAATAGAATCATCGGGTTGATGAAGTGTGCTTGCCAGCCATCCGCAAAACCTCAAGACGTTTGCGTTGTGAATTGGATGACGTGCGCACGTATGACTGTAGAACGTCCCTGAAACGAATCAAGGCCTGATCGGATATGTACGGCAATCTTATTCCTGTGGGCGGCGGCGATCCGATTCCCTTGCTCAAGAATCGCTTGCGCATCGGACGGCGTGAGGACTGCGACATCATCCTGAATTTTGCTAACGTCTCTGGACATCATTGCTTGATGGAGCTGGTCGAGGGTTACTGGTTCATCAAGGACTTGCGGAGCCGAAACGGGGTCAAAGTCGAGGGGCGGCGAATCTTGACCGGTTTGCGAAAACGCGTCGATGCCGGAGCCACGATTTCGATCGCCAAGCACCAGTACACCGTCAACTATGATCCGACGGCGCTCGGGGCCTACGGGACGCCTCCACAAGATGAGCAACTCGACAATCTATTCAGCGAGTCGTTGCTGGATCGCGCCGGATTGACACGCAAAGCGAAAGAATAGCAGCATCGTGCGGACGACTGGAGTTCCGGGAAACGGAACTCGCGCCAAAACCAATGCGGATGTCTGTGAGGCGCTGCTGTTTGGTCGCCGGAGAATTGAATAGTGCGTCAATTCAACGTAGGACGGCGACCCCTGGCCGTCATTGGTCGGGCCAGGAAACGTTACCACAGCATACTACCTCACTACGGACCCACTTCGAAGAATTGGGTTCCACCGTGTCGCGAACCGAATCCGAGCATGCCGCCGGCTGACGAGTTCACTTTTCTTGATGTCAATTTGGCAGTCCGGCTGGAGTTTTCGCGCTGAATTCGCCCCATGCCGCCAAGTGTCCAATGATTCTTGCCGATAGCGGTCGGAAATCAGCTTGACAGGTTGGCACGGGCTTTGCTCAAAAAGGGCTTTGGCTTACGGATGCTGCCATTTGGTTCGGCACGCCAGCCCAGCCGAATTCCGCTCTGGTGGAATTGCGGCGTCCACAATATCAATCGCTTCCGCTTTACGGCCAGGGAGACAAAAAATGGCGACAGGTGAAAAGATTATCGGTATCGACTTGGGCACAACCAACTCGGTGGTCTCCGTCATGGAAGGGACCGAGCCGGTGGTGATTGCCAACGCGGAGGGGAATCGTTTGACGCCGAGCGTGGTGGCGTTCAACGACAAGGGCGAGGTGTTGGTCGGCGAACCGGCTCGACGCCAGGCGGTCACGAATCCCCAACGGACGATTTACTCGGTCAAACGGTTCATGGGGCGTCGGCATTCCGAAGTGGAAACCGAAGAGAAGATGGTCCCGTATAAGGTGGTCGGCGGCGCCAACGACTATGTGAAAATCGAGATCGCCGACAAACAGTACACGCCCCAGGAGATTTCCGCGAAGATTCTGCGCAAGCTGAAGGAAGCGGCCGAATCGTATCTCGGCCACAAGATTAACAAAGCCGTGATCACCGTTCCGGCTTACTTCAACGACGCACAGCGGCAAGCTACGAAAGACGCCGGCCAGATTGCAGGCTTGGACGTCGCCCGGATCATCAACGAGCCGACCGCCGCGGCGATGGCGTATGGCCTGGACAAGCAAAACAAGGAACAAAAAATTGTCGTGTTCGATCTCGGCGGCGGAACCTTCGACGTCTCCGTGCTGGAACTCAACGATGACGATGGTACAAAAGTCTTCGAGGTGATCAGCACCAGTGGCGACACGCATCTTGGCGGTGACGATTTCGACGAAGTTCTGATCAACTACGTTGCCGACGAGTTCAAAAAGGAAAGCGGCATCGATCTGCGGAAAGATCCGATGGCTTTGCAGCGATTGCAGGAGGCGTGCGAAAAAGCCAAAAAGGAACTCAGCAGCCTGCCACAAACCGACATCAACTTGCCGTTCATCACGGCAGACGCCTCCGGTCCGAAACATTTGCAGGTCTCGATCACCCGCAGTAAGTTCGAAACGCTGACGGATAAGCTGTTTGACCGTTGTCGAAAGCCCGTTGAGCAGGCGCTGAAAGACGCGAACTTGAAACCGTCGCAGATCAACGAAGTCGTGTTGGTTGGCGGATCGACTCGAATTCCCAAGATCCAGGATTTGGTCCGCGATATCTTTGGCAAGGATCCGCACAAAGGGGTCAACCCGGACGAAGTCGTCGCGGTCGGCGCCGCGATCCAGGGAAGCGTCTTGGCCGGCGACCGCAAGGACGTGCTGCTGCTGGACGTCACGCCCCTGACATTGGGCATCGAAACTGAGGGAGGCGTGATGACCGCCTTAGTCGAACGGAACACGACGATCCCAACCGAGAAGAAGCAGGTCTTCAGCACGGCCGCGGATCATCAAACGGCGGTCACGATTCAGGTTTATCAAGGGGAACGCAAGATGGCCTCCGACAACCGTCGGCTGGGCCAATTCAACCTGGAAGGCATCCCCCCGGCACCGCGTGGCGTCCCTCAAATCGAAGTCAAATTCGACATCGACCAAAACGGCATCTTAAACGTTTCCGCCAAAGACCTGGGAACGGGCAAAGAAGCGAACGTCGTGATCAAAGAATCTTCCGGACTCAGCACGGACGAAATCGATCGGATGCAGAAAGACGCTCAATCTCACGCGGAAGAAGATCGTCGCAAAGTCGAATTGGCCAGCGCCCGCAATCAGGCGGACCATTTGTGCTACCAACTCGAAAAGATGATGGAGGAACAAAAGGAGAAGCTGTCGGAGTCCGATCGCAAACCGCTAGAGGCGGCGATCGAAAAGACTCGCACTGCGGCCAAAGGGACTGACGTCGACGCCATCAAATCGGCCGTCAAAGACTTGGAGCAGGCTTCGCACGCCTTCAGCAAGATGGCCTATGAATCGGCCAATCAACCGGCCGGGACTCCCAACGGCGCCAATGGCTCGGGTTCGCAGCCTAGCGGCGACAAAGATGACGCGATCGACGCCGAGTTCGAAGTCAAAAACGACTGAAAGCTCGAGCTGACGACCAACTAACTTATCTATCTTCAATCCCCCGGCAAAACTGGGGGATTTTCTAGTAGGCGTTCACGGGTTGTCAATGCGTCGCCCACGTTTTTAAGGGGTCAGGCACATTTTCGGCGGCACATTTTCGGCGGCTCACGCGACATTCTGGTACCAATAATTGGGCCGAAAATGAGCCAGACCCCGGCTCCTGAACTGTTACGATTTTTTATTGTGACGACGAGCGGCCCACAACGAATATCGTTTTGGCCGTGCTGTTCATTCCTGCCATTGGCCGGCAGGATATGGGTCGCTGGCGTATAAAGGAAATCGAATTTAGCAGCGGCTGCTCGACGACGTCTCCGGCCAAAGCTTGCGGTTGGCCCAGAAAGAGCTTGATCGCTGGAGCGAATTGTAGACGCTCGGATATGCGTACGATTGTTTGACGAATTGGCACCGCATTTGCCCAAGGTGTTGATCGGCAAAAACATCTGCCAGGAGGCAATTTATGACGTTTCGATTTGACAAATTGACAACCAAAGCTCAGGAGGCGGTCGCCGCGGCTCAGTCAACGGCTCAAAACAAAGGGAATGACATTACGCCATTGCACTTGTTGGCGGCACTCTTGAATCAGCAAGACGGCTTGGCGAGGCCAATTGTCGAGGCGATCGGCGCGCCGCTGGCGCAGCTGTCTTCGATGGTCGCCTCCGAATTGGCGAAGATGCCCACGATCAGCGGTGCGGCGGAATCCCATGTCGATCGGGCGTTGCAACAAGTCCTGAATGCCTCGGCCGACGTCGCTACGCAAATGCACGATGAATTCATCGCCTCGGAACACCTGCTGTTGGCACTAGCCCAAGTCGAATCGCCCGCCAAACGGATGCTGAAGCTCAACGCGATCGACGAGAATGAGATTCGCAAGGCGCTCAAGGAGGTACGCGGATCGGCGCGCGTCAGCGACCCCAACGCCGAAGACAAATACCAGGCCCTACAGAAATACGGCATCGACCTCGTCGCCCGTGCTCAAGCCGGAAAGCTCGATCCCGTCATCGGCCGCGATAACGAAATCCGACGCGTGATCCAAGTCCTCTCGCGGCGCACGAAGAATAACCCGGTCCTGATCGGGCAACCTGGCGTCGGCAAGACCGCCATCGCCGAAGGGCTCGCACTGCGAATCGTGCAAAACGACGTCCCTCAGTCGCTTTCTAACAAACGCGTCATCGCCCTCGATATGGGTGCACTCATCGCAGGAACCAAATATCGAGGCGAGTTCGAAGATCGGCTCAAGGCCGTCTTGCGCGAAGTCGCCCAAGCCGAGGGACAAGTCGTCCTTTTCATCGACGAACTGCACACGGTGGTCGGCGCAGGTGCCGCTGAAGGGGGGAGCGACGCCGCGAACCTGCTCAAACCAGCGCTTGCCCGCGGGGAATTGCACTGCATCGGGGCGACCACGCTCGACGAATACCGCAAGTACATTGAGAAAGACGCGGCGCTGGAACGCCGTTTCCAGCCGGTCTACGTCGACGAACCGACGGTCGAAGATACGATCTCGATCCTGCGCGGCTTGAAGCAGCGCTACGAAACGCATCACGGAGTCCAGATCAAAGACGCTGCGCTGGTCGCCGCCGCCGAACTCTCCAACCGCTACATCACGGACCGGTTTTTGCCCGACAAGGCGATCGACCTGGTGGACGAAGCCGCCAGCAAACTCGCCATGGAACTGGACAGCGTGCCCCACGAGATCGACGTCGTCCAACGCCGGCTCACCCAATTGGAACTGGCGGCACGGCAACTCGCTGACGAAAACGACGCCGAGGCCCGGGACCGTTTGGAGGAAGTCCACCGCGAAATGGATCAGCAGCGAAAGACGCTGGCCAGCCTTCGCGAACAGTGGGAAGCCGAGAAGATGAGTGTCGTCGATGTACAAAAGACCCGCCAGTCGCTCGCGGAGACACAGCGGCAATTCGAACAACTCGACAACGAGATTAAGTCCAAGCAATCGACGGGCACTCCGGTAGGCGAAGACGAATACCGCCGACTCTACGAACTGGATGTCCAGCGGAAGCAGTTGGGGAAGACGATCGAAGCCGCCGAAGCACGCCAGATAGAAACGAAACCCGAAGGGGACAAGAAGCGTTTGCTCAGCGAACAAGTCACTGAAGACGAAATCGCAGAAATTGTCTCGGCGTGGACCGGCATCCCTGTTAGCCGCATGTTGGAGACCGAACGCGCCAAGCTGTTAGTGATGGAAGAACGTCTTCACTTGCGCGTGGTGGGACAGGACCAGGCCGTGGAAGCTGTTTCCAACGCGATCCGTCGCAGCCGCAGCGGCTTGCAAGACCCCAACCGCCCCATCGGTTCGTTCCTGTTCCTCGGGCCCACCGGTGTCGGCAAAACCGAACTGTGCAAAGCACTCGCCGAAATCCTGTTCGACGACGAACACGCCATGGTCCGCATCGACATGAGCGAATTCATGGAGCGGCATACGGTCAGCCGCTTGATCGGCGCCCCGCCGGGCTACGTCGGTTACGAGGAAGGCGGAAAGCTGACCGAAGCCATCCGCCGCCGTCCGTACGCCGTGGTGCTGCTCGACGAAATCGAAAAGGCCCACAACGACGTGTTCAACATCCTCTTGCAAGTCCTCGACGACGGACGCTTGACGGACAACCACGGCCATACCGTCGACTTCACCAACACGATCATCGTCATGACCAGCAATATCGGCAGTCAACTGATCCAGCAGATCGCTGAAGAAGGGGGAACGGCGGAGGAAATGCAAGAGGCGATCGATCAATCGCTTCAACAACGGTTTTTGCCCGAATTGCTGAACCGGATCGACGAGAAGATCGTTTTCGAGCCGCTCAAACGGAGCGAGATTCGGAAAATCGTCGACTTGCAAGTGGCCAATCTTGCCGCCGATTAACGGTTCAGAATATCGAATTAACGGTCACCGATGCCGCGCGAGAGGCTCTGGCAGCCCAGGGATACGACGTCCGTTACGGGGCTCGCCCGCTAAAACGGTTGATTCAACAAAAAGTGGAGAATCCGTTGGCGACCGAGCTACTCAAGGCCGAATTCGCTCAACCATCGGCTGTCACCGTCGATGCGATCGCCGGGGAGTTCACAATCGAACGAAGCGACTCGCTGAAACCGGAGACGATTGCGTAATTCGCCGTTTTCCGAAAGCCTGTGTTGACCGTTCTCGGCAGTTCACTCGCCGACCGAAATCCGCCAAGGAGCACTCGGACTAGCCGCGGTCGGTTCGGTGCGGGTTTTGGATGCGGCGTCGAGCGCCGAATCAATAGCGTAGTAGTTCCAGACCGTCTGGGTCGGTTGATCGGTTGCTGTCGATTGATCGGCTGTCTTGGCAACCGACAAAGACTCGTCGGTTGGCAGTGCGCCCAAGGAAACCGCCACAGATGACGTCTGGTTAGAATCGCCGTCGCTAGAAATCAACGAGCGCGGCGAACTGTCTCCGTTGGCCGACCGAGTTTCGGCCAATGCGTCGGAGTTAGGATCATTATTCGCCCGCGCCGGAGGCGTATATCGAAACGCAAAGAATCCGACGTTTTCACCGATGTGAGCTCGTTCGAGGTCAGCCGACTGCTCCTCTTCGATGAACGGCGACAACCGCTTCGCATTCACGCCTTTCAGACGCACCGTCGCCGTGTCTGACGAATTGTAGGTCTGCATCGTGGTCAAGACCCGAGGTATCCCCAAAAATGTCTGTGTAAAGTTAGTAACAAACGCCTTGTGGGTTACGTCCACCGCTGTGCCGACTTCGTAGATCAAGCCGTTTGACGACCCAACTGCGGGTAGCGTGGCGATGTAATTCACCGTTTCCGTTGTGTGAATGTCGTCATTGGCTTCTTCCTCCTGGACCCGTAACGAGAAGCTTGAGTTGGTCACGTTCTTGACGCGCGGCGTGACGACGTCCGTTCCGTTGGCCGTCGCCAAGGTCGTCAACACGACCGGTGTGCTGCCAAATGCACTGGCATAGGTGACCGTGCTGAAGTTGTTATTGACGCTGGCTTTGCCCGCCACAATGATCTTGCCGTTGTCCAAGGTCGTTATCCCGTTTTCAACGACGAAATAGGACGCCGTTTCCGGGCCGTGGCTCCCGTCCAAATAGTTCCACTCCGCAAACTGCACCTGGAAGCTGTTGCTGGTCACGTTCCGTATGCGAACCACGCCCGGGGAATTGTCTCCCAACGCCGGCGGTCCGACGATCACAATCGGATCATTAAACGTTTGGCTCAGCGTGATCGTTTGCCAGATGTCCGTAATGTTCGTGATTTGTCCAGCGTCGATCGTATTGAAATTGCCCGACACAACCGTCAGGTTTGCGTTGTTAATGTCAAAGAAGATGTTGCCCGTGCCTCGAACTTTGATCCGCGCCGTCGTGGTAGGAGTATTGGGGACGGTAAACGACTGTGAACCATCGTTGGGGGTCGCGGAAACGATAACCGAATAAGTCAGTCCGCCGTCGGTCGACCACAAGATGTCGACGTTGGACGCATTGATCGGCGCCGCGGTCGTACCCGCAACGTTCCAGGTCAGCGTCTGGCTGGCACCGCCCGAGAGCGACGTAGACGAATTCAAATTGGTGATGGCAAACGCCGCCCCCGTCACAACGCTGGTGACGGTCATGTCGTCATAGGCCGTCGCGCCGCCGCCCGTGAAATTGTCTCGCGCCGTCACTCGAAACGTCATCGTCCGGTTGGTCGCCGGCAGCTTTTCACCGAGCGGAATCGTATTGTTGACCAAGTTCGACAAACGCGGGAATGTGCGAACCGGCGTCACCGTTGGATTCCACACCCGGAACAATGGGCTCGATCCGTTGTCTGGCGCATTCAAAGGAAGCCGGCCCCAAGTCTCGTTCTTCCCACGAGTAGGTCAACGACCCGCCGCCGGGATCCGAACCATCGGCCGTCAATTCAAATGGAGTCGCGGCGGGAATCGTATAGTTAGCCCCAGCGTTCACCGATGGAACAAAATTGCCGGTGTTGGTAATCGTGGCCGCAGCATTGCCGGCCCCAGTCGTAACGTAGTTCGTGATTTCCCGGATGCTCTCGTGATGGAAATACGGGTCGCTGTGTAGCTGCAAATCGTCGCTGCCGCAGATTCCTGCGTATGCCATGATGGTCGAACCGCTGCCGGGTTCATAAGCGTGAGCAGCGCTCCGATTGCTGCCGCTGCAATTGCCGCTTACGCCGTTGAAGGTGTGATTGGCGCCGTATTGATGGCCCATTTCATGCGCCACGAAATCAACGTAAAACGCATCGCCCACCGGGGTGGGCAATCCGGTCACCCCGCGAGCTTTTTGGCCGTTGACGCCAACCACTCCCAGGCTTGCAACTCCGCCGCCGCCGGTGCTGAAAACGTGCCCGATGTCATAATTGGCGCGTACCGATCAACAAATCGCACGTGGTCTGATTCTGACCCAACATGGTCACGCCATTGTTGTTCGTGTAAGGATCGGTCGTGCTGTTGGTAAAGACCAAGACATCGTTGTTGGGAACTAATTCCATGCGAACGGCAAGCTCGGTTTCGTAAATCCCGCTCACGCGATTGATGGCCGTTACAATCGCGGCCATTCCCGCGGCCACCGTGCCGCCGAAGAACGCCGTGTATTCACCCGTCGCCGCACAGGCCAACTCGTAGGTACGCAGTTGCTGCTCCACCGCAGGCGGACCGCCGCCATTTTCAGCCGGCCCAAAGTCTTGATATTGAGGACCCACGAATTCGCTCGTTGAAATCGCCGATTGGTCCGGGAACACCTGTTCGACATACAGCGAATTGCCACAACCACAATCGCCGTCATCGTCCAACTCTGCCGTGACGTCGCCCGAATGACCGGACCCGCAACCGCAGTCTGAACAAAATGTCAAGTTGGCATTGGCGATCGCTTGATCGACCACGTAATCGGTTCGCCAATAACTGGCGTAGACGCTGGTGTCCAAGTGATAGTACGGATCCACGTACCACTCTCCGCTGGATGAAAGGACTTGCGCGTGAAACCCTAACGGCGTTACGTCCAGTCGAATGGTCGACGTGGCGTCGTCGATACCCTGGCCGCGGTACGTCTTGATGTCGGAATACTTCGCGGCCAAATCGGGATGCATAATCGGCGCTTCGACAATCTCGAATCGTTGAAACGTGTTGTCGGGTGCCGGCACGTAAAGAATCTGGGGATCGGCGGCGGCCGGTGTGTACTCCATCGGCACGTTTGCCATCAACCCGGAAAGAGCGTCCTCCTGCAAATCGTACAGCTGAAACTTGGTCGCGCAGCACGTCGACCATCGAATCCTTGGTCACATCGGCCAAATCCACATGCTGCCAAAGTTGGTCGCCATAACCCGACAACATCAATCGAGGCTCGAGCGTCTCCACGGTCAATTCGATGACCGCTTTAGTTTCGCCAAATTGCGATGAACGAATCGACGACGCGCGAGAGCTCTTGCGGGACTTGGGCAGCCGGATCATGGCAAGGTTCCTAAGAGGGGTGGATCTACAAACTCAGAATTTGTTTGCCGTGACCAAGGTGATCGGGCACGAAGCTACCCCCCATGCCTCACCCGGCAAACCGGTTCGTCCGAACCTGACAATAGCTTAACTAATCAAACCGAAATTAAAACCCTTCAACGCTGCAATTTCGATTGGGTCGGCAACTTGGTTTCAAGAGCCTTGTGTTCCTATGTCTTGGGAGTGTTCCCCAACGATTGCCATAAGTACCAACAGGCGATAGAGCAATAAGGTCGCCACAGCTTGGCAATTTTTTCCATCCGTGCGGGTTTTGGATTCGTCCTCAGTCCGTATTGCCGCCGAATGGCTGTTTGAATACCTAAGTCCGCGTGGGGCAGCACGTCCAATCGCCCAAGACCAAAAATCAAAAACATTTGAGCGGTCCAGCGGCCAATACCCTTAACCTGAACCAGATGTTCGATCGCGTCGTCGTCGTCCAATCGGCGGACCCGTTCCAACCGAAGCGTTCGCCCGTCCACCCTTTCGACAAGATCGAGCAAGTAACGCGATTTTTGCGGCGAAACACCGACGCTTCGCAGTTCGTCGGGGCTCAATCCGCTCAGCGCCGCAGCCGATATCTTGCCCGGACCAACCCGTTCTTCCAATCGGCGCATGATCGAGCGGGCCGCGCCCACTGAAATCTGTTGTGAGATGATCGCTCTGACCAGCAGCAAGAAATAGTCTGACTGTGTCTTCAATGTAAACGGACCGACCTCTCGAACCAACTGTCGCATGACCGGATCGTTCCGTTTCAATTGCAAAAGCGCTTTGCGAATTTGAGTCGCATCAAAGGGCATCGACAACGTTTCCCATCGTGTTCCAAATAGCGTTCGCCCAAACCCAAGGTCGGTAGCCGGACGAAAAGCGGTTTGCTCGGGCAAGTTCGGATTGTATGCCACCGGCTCCATCGTGAAAATGGAGAGGGTATCAAGGTAGTGGGCCAATTCGAAGTCGGACGTCATCTCTGGCCGTCATTGGTCGGGAAAGGAAGTTCGACGTACAGCCAACCACCCCATTTCGATTATTAACCTCGCACTTTTTCTGCCGAACAAGCGACAACCGATGTCCGACGATATCTTTCCAACCGATCTGGCCATCACGTCCGAAAACTCCGTGCAAATTCGTTGGAGCGACGGGCGGGTCGACAATATTCCTTTTCGCATACTCCGCGCGGCATGCCCTTGCGCGACCTGTCAAACTGCTCACGAAGCGCCAGTGGCCAAGCCAAAATCTTTGCTCCCGGTACTGACGCCGGCACAAGCCCGACCGCTGACGGTTGTCCGCATGCATCCCGTCGGGCAGTACGCCTACCACGTCGAATTCAGTGACGGCCACAGCACCGGCATCTACACATTCGAACTCCTGCGCGAACTCGGCCGACGCCAGCGGTGACAGCAGCAGGTGCGGCGCTGGCTGTGAAAAGTTTGGGTTCCGATGGCCCGAGGGACCATTTCACGAGTCCTTTTCACGGAGTGAAAAGCTACGTAGCCGTTCACTCCGTGAACGGAATCATCACATCGCACGAATCGATTAAGATGATGCAGATAAGATGATGCAGGTAAGATGATGCACGCTAACAGAAACTCAGCCTAAGGAGCTTTGTTCGGCAGTAGGGGCTTCGGCGTTCTCAAGTGCCGGGCTCGATTCGATGGCTCGTTCTTCCTGTTCCTTCACGGCCCGGTCGAGCAGATGCGTGACGGCTGGGTTTGGCAAATCGTAGTCGACTAGCTCCTGAAGCAGTTCGATGGCTTTGGACGGATCACCCGATTCGATCAGCGAAAGTGCTCGCTGATGTTTCGACACGAA
This sequence comes from uncultured Planctomycetaceae bacterium, assembly GCA_963803365.1. GTDB lineage: Bacteria > Planctomycetota > Planctomycetia > Pirellulales > Pirellulaceae > JANMEB01. The sequence continues at coordinate 35,430 of CAWDMH010000004.1, read as the reverse complement.
CGACGGAGAGTTCATTTGGTCGGTCGCAGGCGACAACTGGTACAGGTCCAGCTCGGAGACCGTCCCCTTGAGGTTGAATCGCCCCAACCGAAGTGTGCCCAGGTCGTGGCCGACTTGCGAAGCGGTCTCTGCGGAAATCAAGATCGGGACGGCAAGCTCCTTGTTGGCTTGCTCGATACGGCTAGCGAGATTGACCGTCGAACCACGCGGACCGTACTTCAAACGAAACCGGCTGCCCGCATTTCCGACTTGAGCCGGGCCGGTGTGGATGCCGATTCCCAGGCGGATAGGCCGACCAAGCCGGTGCCGCCAGCTGGAATTGAGTTGGCACATTTCGTTCTGCATGGCCAGCGCCGCATGGCAAGCCAGGCTGGCGTGATCCGCTTGATCGACGGGTGCATTCCAAAACGCCGACAGTCCATCGCCATAGTAGTCGATAATCGAGCCGGAGTAGCGGACCACGGCATCGCTCAGGCGGTCCATGATTTCTCCCAACAACTCGAACGTCGTTTCCGAGCCGAGTCGCTCGCACAGGGGTGTGAATTCTCGCAAGTCGGCGAACAGCACGGTGACTTCGCGCTCCGACGATTTCAGCGCAGTCCGGATTGAACTCCAAGTGGCGGACGATCGTCGGCGGAAACGCTTGTTCCAGCATGGCGAGCCGTCGTGCGGACGCCTTTTCAGAATCGATCCGCGCCATTCCAGCGGCCAAGGCCTCGGCGATCAACTGGACGAACATCGCTTCCAAAAGACGGATGCCGCGGCGCATGTTCTTGTGAGCGCCGCGCATGGCGTAAATGACGCGGCCGACCGAACCATCGGCGTTGACCACCGGAGCGGCCACGACCGGTACCGCAATCGACTTGCGCTCCCCAGTGATTCGCGTGACGTCGTGATACCAGGTTGCCTGAGTTCGGGCCGCGCAAAAACGAGACTCGGATCGAACCCCAGTCCGATGGTCGCGTCCGCAATCCGGCTGGCTTCGATCACCCATTGACCGCCGAGGCAACCGACAATCAACACGTTGTCCAATCCGCCCGGATCAAAGACCGCGTCGGTTGCCTGTTGCAGGAATTCAGCGCTGCCAGCGGAGTGGCGGTTGAGCTGCGCCAGTGCATCGAACCAGGTCAACAGCGTGGCGGCTGACGGCGACTGGCCGATGGATTGGATTCGCTGCCGGACATCTGAGTCGGTGGGATCCCATTGAGGCAAGTGTTGCAGGCAATCGCTTCCTTCGGGTGTGTGACGGTCGGTGGCAATTTCAAGCTTGCTGTGTCCCAGGCCCAGCAGAACCGGCAGATTCACAGTCCGGCTGACGCCGCGAAAAATCCGTATCCCATTGTCGACGACACAGGCCGCGGCGAAATTCGCGATGCCTATTTCTGAGTCGCTGTCCGGACACCGTTCCAACAACAGATGCTTGGGCGAAATCAGTGAATCACCTCCGCACCACAAGTCCACCGCCGATTCGTCCGAACCCAACGAGAACGCCGTCGCTTCGACCGAGCGCTGCCAATGTTCGGTGGCGTTGTAATAGGCGATGTTCAGCACAAAGGGGCTCCTTGATCTGTTGAAAAATAGGACACGCTCGCCGGCGCCATTCGATCCTTGCGGAAAGATCGAAAAGAGCTAATGGCTGAAACTGCGGTAGACGATGCAGACAGTGCAACGGTACGCGCCTGCGCCGAACTTGTGCGGGTTGTAACGACTTTTTCGGTCGAATCGTTGGTGACGAACTTCACCGAGACCGCTGATTGAGGCGTCACTTGATCATGGATTTTTTGGCCCCCTTGCTGGCGATCGCCGTGTGCGGCGCGATTCTATTCCAGTTCGGACTGTGGTCAGCGATTGCAGTTGGCCGCATCGTGCACGACCGGCGTCAGTTCGAGTTGAACTTGTCCGTGTTGCGACGCCAACTCGACATCCTGGAGCGCGAACCGCGTTCTAGCGAGGCAGCCTGGTCGGGCTTCCGCAAATTCAAGGTCCTCAGGGTCGTTCCCGAAACCGACGACTGCGTTTCCGTGGAATTGGTCCCCGAAGACAACAAGCCGCTACCGTTTTTTCGGCCGGGTCAACACCTGACGCTACGGTTCTCGATACTTGGGCACAACAAGCCGATTGTCCGTTGCTATTCGCTGTCGGACGCACCGTCCGAGGCAAGGTACCGGATCACGGTCAAAGCCATCTTGGGCGATTCCGACCGCGAAGGTCGTGCGCCGGGACTGGTAAGCAACTACATTTGCCGCCACTTGGTTGCCGGCGAGCGAGTCGACGTGAAGCCGCCTGGTGGCTCGTTTGTGTTGAACATCAACGATCGTCGGCCCGTGATTTTGTTGGCGGGCGGGATCGGCATCACACCGATGATCTCCATGATCAATTTGATGGTGGCGTCGAAAATCCCGCGAGAGGTGTTCCTGTTTTATGGACTCCGAAACGGCTCGCAACATGTCTTCAAGGAACATTTAGGAGAGATTGCGCAACGCCATCCAAACATCCACGTGGTGACTTGTTATTCGCATCCAGCGTCCGACGACCGGGCGGACGTCGATTACCAGGTTCACGGTTGGGTCACCGTCGATTTGATCCGGCAGCACGTCGGCAACAATAGCATTCCTTGCTACCTGTGTGGTCCGCCGGCATTTATGCAGTCGTTGTACAGTGGCCTGCGGACTCAGGGCGTAGCCGAGTCGAACATTCATTTCGAAGCCTTTGGTCCGGCGTCGATCCGCCGCGATCCCCCGGTCGAACCCAACTCGAATTCGAGCGGCACACAGAAGATACAAGTCACGTTTGTCAAATCGAATCGGTCGTTGCCATGGACGCCGAACGCTCAGTCGATTCTGGAGTTGGCCGAGGCCAACGAAATCAGCATCGATTCCGGCTGCCGAGCCGGCAACTGCGGGACGTGTCAAGTCAAACTGTTGGCTGGCGACGTCAGCTACCCGGAGCATGTTGAGGAGGTCGAGTGCGAACCGGAGTGCATCCTCTCCTGTATCGCGGTTCCTCACAGCGACGTTCGCTTGGAAGGCTAGGGTGGACTGACCAAACCGATACGAAAGCAGGAATTGTAGATGGACCATCGCCGGAGAAGACATCGTATCGCGATTGTTGTCCTCGTGACTTGTGTGTTGGTTGCGGGAGCGGCCAGGGCACAACCTCCGCAATGCGATCCCAACAAGACGATGTCGACGGCCGCCTGCGCCCGCTGTCATACATCGGAGTTTCAAGTCTGGCGGCAAACCCCACATGCCCAAACGTTTGAGACGTTGCATCGCAATCCGGCAGCCACCGAGATCGCTCGACGGTTGGGCGCGTCCAGTGTCAAACGGAACGACATCTGTCTCGACTGCCATTACACGAGTCAAACTCAAAACGGCGTCGCGAGAATCGTGGAAGGCGTATCCTGCGAATCGTGTCACGGCACCGGCCGCGATTGGATCAACGTGCATTCAGACTACGGCGGTCCGGGCGTCACGCAGGCCACCGAATCGGCCGAGCATCGCGCCCGGCGAATCCAACAAAGCATCGCCAACGGCATGCGCAATCCACACAATTTGTACTCGGTCGCTCGCAGTTGTTTGCAATGTCATACCGTACCCAATGAGTCGTTGGTCAACGTCGGCGGTCACACGGCGGGCAGCGCGGGTTTCGAGATGGTGGCTTGGTCGCAAGGCATGGTGCGGCACAACTTTCTGCGAACCGGCAACTCCGCCAACGCCCCCAGCACGCCCGAACAATTGCGCGTGATGTACGTCGTCGGATTATTGGCCGACCTGGAATTCAGCACGCGTGCCACGGCGACAGCCACTCAGAAAGCAACGTACGGATTGACGGTAGCCGGGCGAGCGGCAGCGACCGCGACCCGGCTGTACGAGATCCAGCAATTGATCGGGGACCCCCATCTGCAACAAGCTATGGAAGCTTTTGCCGGCGCCGACCTGAAGATCAACAATCGCGAACAACTCAACACGATCGCCGACGCCATCGCGCAGGCCGGGTTCCGATTCGCCCAGACCGCCGACGGCAAAACGCTGACTGCCGTCGATGCCATGCTACCGACACCCGATCAGTACAAGTAAACACGCTTTATGAAATCAACGATCATCGATCGACCACGCAGATGGGACACGCCGTTCGGCGAAGGCCAGACGAATCGCGTCGTCGACGATTTGATGCACCGGCAGCCGTTTGCGTCCATGGACGAAGCAGCGTTTCCTAGGGCCATTCCTTTGCGGGGGATTCTGCAGAATGACTGCCGCCTGGTCGAATTTGAGGACGGCGAAATCATCATCCGCCAGGGCGACTATGGCAACAGCGCGTTCTTGTTGCTCGATGGGACGGCCACCGTTTGCTTGGCGCCGATTCCAGCAAATCTGCTCGGTCGGATGAAGCCGCGTCGCCAAACCGTCTGGTCCGCCCTCTCCCAGTTGTGGACCAACTCGCCTGTCCCCGAACGCCGGAACTACCAGCGCGAACCAAGCCAACGACAATGGGCCGACGGCGACGCGACGCAAACGGCGTTTTTGCATGACGTTCCCCGCGTCATCCCAGGCGATCGAACGCTACAACTTTTCTGCGGCGAGTTGTTTGGCGAGATTTCCGCGCTCACGCGAACTCCTCGCAGCGCGACGATCGTCGCCAACGGTACGGCGTCGCTGCTGGAGATTCGCTGGCAAGGCCTGCGGGAGATCATGCGGTACGACGACCAATTGAAACAGCAGATCGAAAGGCTCTATCGTGAACACAGCTTGACAAGCCACTTGCGAGAAATCGACTTTCTGCGCGAACTTCCGGCGGAGACCATCGAACAAATCGCCAAGGCCACCGAATTCGAGTCGTTCGGCAGCTTCGATTGGCAATCACAGTTTGCCCGCGCCAGCCGCGACGACATCGCCGAGCGGATCCTCGCCGAGCCCGTCGTCGTCGAACGCGGAGACTACGTCAACGGTTTGCTGTTGATCCGCAACGGTTTTGCCAGGGTCTGCCGTCAATACGAGCGAGGCTTCCGCACCGTTGCCTACTTGGGCAAGGGAGGCGTGTTTGGCCTTCGCGAACTAGCTCACGCCTGGCGAACCGGTCTGGCATGCCCTTGGCAGTTGTCGCTGCGAGCTGTGGGTTACCTCGATGTGTTGCGGATACCGTCCAACGTGGTCTTCGAGCAGATTCTACCACGCTTGCCAAAGTCAATTCTCCCCGCGCCGCTACCGAGCGAAACACGGGACGATACGTCCGTCTCGGCAGCGCCCGAACGTCGAATGGAATCGCGAACTCAATCGGTCGACACAGACTTGCTGGAATTCCTCGTCGAGCGGCGATTGGTCAACGGCACCCAAGCGATGGTGATCGACTTGGACCGATGCACCCGCTGCGATGATTGCGTCCGCGCCTGCGCGGCAGCTCACGACGGCAACCCCCGCTTTGTCCGCGACGGCGTGCGCCACGATCAATACCTGGTTGCCAGCGCATGTATGCACTGCGCCGATCCCGTCTGCATGATCGGTTGTCCGACGGGCGCCATCGGCCGCGATTCGGTGACGGGTATTGTCACGATCAATGACAACACATGCATTGGCTGTTCAACTTGCGCGAACAGTTGTCCCTATTCCAATATACGCATGGTCGAGGTCAACGACTCGCGGGGAAACCCAATCGTCGACAGCGACAAACTGCTGCCGATCGTCAAAGCGACCAAATGCGATTTGTGCATCGAACAGCTTGGCGGGCCCGCTTGCCAGCGTGCCTGTCCACACGACGCTTTGGTGCGGATCGACTTGACGACTCCCGAACAAATTCAGGCGTTGGTTGGGGACCGATGATTCGCCCATGAACGGATTCTCCTCGCTATTCACGCACAGCCGATACGCGACTCGACGTTGGAAGCATCTGTCGTTGTCAGTCCTTGCGCTGGCCCTGATCGTTGCCTGTGTTCAGTTTCAACGCAATCGCCTGATCGACGACACGTTCACCACCGGATTCATCTTGCTGGGCGCGATCCTATACTTGGCGGCGTTCAACGTGCGAAAGCTGCTGCCGTTCTTGCCCCAACTCGGATCCAGTTCCGCTTGGATGCAAGCGCATATTTACGTCGGTCTGGGAACCGCCGTCTTGTTCATGATCCATGTCGGATGGACGCTGCCCACGGGACTGCTGGAGTGCATTCTGGCGGGGCTTTACTGGAGCGTATTCGCCAGCGGTCTGGTCGGCTTGTTTTGGAGCCGATCGATTCCCCGCAAGCTCACCGCGATTCGTGAACAAGTGATCTTCGAACAGATTCCAGCCATCCGCCGAAATTTGGCCGACCGCGTTCGCTCGCTGCTGTTCGAGTCCTCTCAGCAGTCGTTGGTGCTTTGTCGGTACTACGTCAACCGTTTGGCGTGGTTTTTCGAGCGTCCGCGCCCGTTGTTCTACTTGGTCTACCCGAATGGCCGAACCCGTCAGTCGCTGGTGTCCGAGATCGAAAACCTGAACCGCTATCTGTCCCAAGCGCAACGCCAAACCAGCCGCCAATTGGTGGACATGGTGCGGCAAAAGGATGACTTGGATTACCACTTCGCGATGCAAGGTCGACTAAAGGCCTGGCTGTTCATCCATATCGGATTGACGTACTCGCTGTTGACATTTGCGACCATCCACGGAGTGTTGGCCTTATCGTTTCACGGAGGCTGGCGATGACCTCCGAGCGAAACGACTATGTGCGGGTCAACAGCGATTTCTCCTGCGGCGGCTCGAGTTGTCACGACTGTCGAGGTCCGGTCGGCGATCGTTGCGGCGCGGAACCGGCCTGTATTCCGGTCAGGCTTGGCAACGCTTGGGTTTGCACGCGCGAGGGCAAACAGGGTCCTTGCGCCTCCGGGCCGCTGTCCGACGGACGCTGTTGTTTGGGGCCAGCCACCTGTCAGCCGCACCGTAATCTCCGCGCCCACCGCCGCGTGTTTGTCATCAGCTGTCTGAGCCTGACGATCGGCGGACTGATTTGGATTCTTTCGTCTGATTGGCGCGCCGAATTCATCGCGCCGGGGCCCCTTACTTCGGCCCACGCCCAAGTCCTCAAAGGCCACGGGATCGCTCGCTGCGCCGCTTGTCACGAAGCCGCGGATCTGTCGGTGACGCAATGGTTCACCCGTGCGGTCGCCAACCGGCCCACGACGACTACCAATCAAACCGAACTTTGTTTGAAGTGCCACGATCAACAATTCGACCACGCGACCGCCCTGGCACCTCACAACGTCCCGGCGGCTACTTTGGAAGCGACAACACAGCGACTCGCCGAACGCCACGGCGGAACTCAAAAACTGTTCCCTGTTTCGCACGTCGATCGATTGGCCTGTTCCACGTGCCATCGCGAACATCATGGGGCAGAAGTCAGCTTGAGCCGATTGACCGATCGGCAATGTCAGGCCTGCCATGTCACCTCGTTCAACAGTTTTGAAACAGATCACAGCGAATTTCCTGACGCATGGCCGGCCCGGCGTCGAAACCGCATCGCCTTCGATCACGCCACTCATGCCCTGAACCACTTTGCGGAGAAGGGGCAGAGTTTCAACTGCAATCGCTGTCACGTCAGCGACAACCTGCAAAACGTCCAGTTGTTGGCGGCGTACGAAACGACTTGTTTTGAGTGTCACGACCAGCAAATCCGCGACAACGGAAGCGGACCGCTGTCGCTCGTTCAACTGCCGATGATCGATATCAAAGCCCTGGCCGATGCCGGGTGCCAGACCCCATGGCCGCCGTCGGCGATCGGGGATTTCGACGGTCGCATTCCTCCGTTGATGAGAGTCCTGTTGGCAGCCGATCCCGAAACCGCCGCCACGCTCGAGTCGCTCGGTCAATCGTTCGAGTTCGGCGACGTCGATCCGCAGAATGCTTCTCAAGTCCGCCTGACGGCAAAGCTTGCCAAAGCGATCGTTCAACTGCTTCGAGAATTGCGCGACGATCCAGTTGCTTCGATCCGGACCCGATTGGCGGCAGTCTTGGGCGCGCCGGAAGCCAAGGATCTCGACTCGTTCGTCGCCACCCTGCCAGTGCCGCTGATCCAAGCGACCGCCCAACAATGGTTGGCGTCAATGGATCACGGAACGCCAGTCTCGCTGGACGGCGCCGACAAATTGCTCCCGTCACCACTCGTCGCCAACGCCAGCTTCCCCGTAGCGGGGTCGTTTGCTGTCGGTCGGTCAGTCCCTGACCGACAAATGACGGCCGAGGATGGCCGTCCCACGTGGAATGCCCCCGCTACCAGCTTCCCGTCAACTCGGCAAGACCCCGAGGTACTTGCGGTAAATCCCCTCAAGTCTCTGCTGCAGAACAAGAAGTCGGATGCAAATCCGACTCAAACTCCGGCGGCAACGGGGTCGACGAGTAAAGGTGCTTCGCCTTCGTTAAACGCCAACACCACACAACCGCCGCGGCCCGACGATCAAATCCCTGCGGACGAATTATTGGCCGAGAACCCGCTGAAGAAACTGAGAGGGAGTCTCTCACATCCGCACGCCAACGACGATACGGAAAATAAGACGGCATTATCGACGCCCTCACCGGAAACGTCACCGCATCCACAAGCCGTGACATCTCAGACTCAGGCGGCCGAACGCGACAAACCATTCACATCGTCGACTGCGGCGTCACATCAATCGTCCGGCGGACACTCGATCACGATCGATTCCGGGTCCGCATCGACGGCGGCGGTCTCGATCGAGTCGGCACGCGACAACTGGTTCGTCAATCCAGTGACTTTGGAAATTGCGTACCGGCCCCAGCTTCACGCCGATCCGGTTCTCATGACGGTGTTGAATCTGGTGAGCCAATCGAATTCGGCGCAACGGCCACTTGCCGCGCAGCAGTTATTTACCGCGATCACCGGCGATCTATCCGTGGGCTCCTGCGCCAAATGTCACACGGTCGACGCGAACGGAAACGCCGACCACGTCAATTGGCGAGCGGCGTATCGGGATCCGTTAGTCCGGACATTTACCTCCTTCTCGCACCGGCCACACTTGATCGACAGCGAAACGCGCGATTGCACAAGTTGTCACCGTCTGAACACGACGATCGTCAACGCCGCCGACAAAGCTGGGAATGATCCAAACGAGTTCCTTCCTGACTTCTTGCCAATCACCAAATCGGAATGCGCTACCTGTCATCGCCGTGGGTTGGCGGACAACTCATGTACCGGCTGCCACAACTATCACATTGGCAGCCGCGTCAGCGTTAGCGCGAAATAAAATGCCAGGATTCGGCTTGCTGGTTGCAGCTCTCTAAAAGGCTGTTGAAATATGTTCGCACCAGTGTTTATTGAAGCGGAGCGGCGCAAGTCGCCCGGTAATTCGCCGTGTGGATGCCAACCCAACCGGACGGCTCGCGCCGTTCCGCTACTTGTTCAACGGGCTGCTAATGATCATTCGCGGTCAGACTTGGCGAGCCTTCCGGCCCAATCATTCCATGCCTGTTTCAGGTGTGATGTCAATTGTGCAAGTTCGTCCCCCGCCATCTCGAACAGCTTTTGCGTGCGTCCCGCTCGCAAATAGTTCGTGCAGAGTTCATCCGGCACCCAAGCCAGGTCCTCGTTTTCGGCACTTGCCTGGTAAGCTTCTTCGAGCAATGGTATTCCCGCATCGTAATCCCCCGCATCACAGTAGTCGGCCCCCAGTTCGGCGACAGCCAACTGGGTCTCGGGATGATTGCGACCCAACAAAGCTTCTTGCGCATGGAGCGACTCGGCAAATAGCGGAATTGATTTCTCGAAGTCTTTTGTGCGAGCGTACGCTGCCGCCAAGTTATGTAGCACCGTCAGCGTATCTGGATGATTCGGGCCCAACACCGCTTTCATGGTCGGCAGCACCTGTTCGTACACCTGTTGGCACTCGCGGTATCGTGCGGCCGAATAGTACGCATCCGCGAGATTTGCCATGGAGGCGAGTGTGTACGGGTGCTCGGCACCGAGTTTTGTCTGGGCGACTTGGACCGTTTGTCGATGCAAAGCAATTGCCTCGTCAAAACGACCAGCCGTCGTATACGCACAGGCTAGATTATTCATTGAGGTCAGGGTGTTAGGATGATCGACGCCGCCTTTGGTTTTCGTCAATTCGAGCGTCTTTTCAAACAGCGGAATGGCTTCGTCCAACCGCCCTGCCAATTCATAGGCACTCGCCAGGTTATTCATCGCCGTCAGCGTATCAAGGTGATCTTCACCAAACGCGGCCTCTAGCCCGGCCAGCGCCTGCTGATCCAACGGCAGCGCTTCGTCCAGCCGATCGGCCGCCTTGTAAGCCGACGCCAGGCTTCCCATCGCTCGATAAGTATCCGGATGCGTGGGACCCAACCGCGCTCGTGTGGCCGAAAGAGTGCGTTCCAGTACGTCGATCGCCTTGGTCAATCGTCCTGTCATTTTATAGGCAGTTGCCAGGCTACTTTCAGCCCGCAATACACTGGGATCATCTTCACCCAGGACGGCTTTCATCGCGGCCAAGGTCGGTTCCAACAGCGGGATCGCTTTTTCGGGTTGCTGGTTTACGGTAAACACACACGCCAGGTCGTTTCTTGAACGCAGCGTGTCCGGGTGATCGAACCCCAGCGTCCGCTCTTGGATTGCCAGCTTCTCTGAGGCGGTCTGGGTCGCCAGATCGAATTCCCCCAGCCCAAAAAAGGAAGACGTCAAGGATTCAAGCAAAATCACGGAGCCCTCGTCATCGAGCTCGGAGTTCTTAAGGCTACGCTGTGCGTTGATCAACACATCTTTGGCCGACATCTGGGCATCGGAACCCGAATGGGGATCGGCGCTTTTGAACGATTGGGTCACGATCTGCAATACGTCCGCCGATCGCTTGGCCGAGCGATCCGCTTTATCTTTTTCTAAGCGGACCTGTTTGGCAGTGTCGTCGGCGATTTGCTTTTGTCGCACGGCCACTCGACGCGCTCGTTCGGCGGCGAGACCAAACCATAACGAAAACCCTATTCCGGCAAGCAGCAAGACCACGATCACCGTGGAAGCGGTGACCAGTCCTCGGTTCTTGCGAACGAATTTGCTGAACTTGTAGCGGGCTGACGGCGGCCGTGCCTGGACCGCTTCGTCGTTCAAATACCGCTGAATATCTTCGACCAAATCGTTGGCGGTTGCGTATCGGCGAACACGATCCTTTTCCAACGCCTTCATTACAATCCAGTCCAAATCACCGCGGAGGATGCTTTTGAGCTTGCTACCGTCGGTGCGCCGTTGGTCGGAAATGTCGCTGACGGCTTCGTCCGCGATGTTGCTGAGGCGAACGCTGGGTCGCACCGGCTCCCGGTTGCGAATGGTCTCCAGGACGGTCAAGATGGCGCCGTTGCACAACGTCTCCCGCTCGATCGGCGTGCTGCCGGTCAGGATTTCGTACAACATGACGCCCAGCGAATAAATATCCGTGCGTGTGTCGATGTCAACGGCGGTCAACTCGGCTTGTTCGGGCGACATGTATCTCAATGTGCCCACCACTTGGCCGAACTCAGTGAACACTGACTTGTCGGTCAACCGCGCTTGATGTTGCAGGGCCTTGGCCAGTCCGAAATCGATGACCTTCGGAACGGGCACGCCGTCGTGCAAGCTGACTAGAACATTGGACGGCTTGAGATCCCGGTGAATGATCCCCTTTTGATGCGCGTGTTGCACCGCCCGGCACACGGGGATAAACAGCTCCAGCCGGTGGCGCACGGAAAGTCTGTGCTGATCGCAGTAGTCCGTGAACGAAATTCCCTGCACCCACTCCATCACAAAGTAGGGCTGACCGGCTTCGGTCGTACCCGCGTCGAACACTTTGGCGATATGGGGGTGGTCCATCATCGCCAGCGCTTGTCGTTCCGCCTCAAAACGGGCGATGACTTGTTTGTTGTCCAGTCCCGGCCGGATCAGCTTGAGTGCGACCCGCCGTCGCACCGGACTCTTCTGCTCCGCCATCCAAACGGCGCCCATGCCGCCTTCACCCAATACTCGAAACAGTTTATACGGACCGATTTGGCGATTGCCGGAATATGCAACTCGATCCGCATCGACTTTGGTATCGGAATCCGAATCGCGCGCGTTCTGGCTGTGATCGTTCGCGGGTAAACTCGTGGCGGCGTCGCTGACCGCCCGATGCTGGATTAAGGATCTGGCCAACTTGACGGCCTCGGATCCCAAACCGGAATAGACCATTGGGTCGACCTTGCCGTCTCGCTCGGTGCGGAGTTCGATGTCGATAGCCAACAACTCTTCGAGAAGCGCCGACCTTTGCGGATCCGTCGCTCTTAATAGGAATTGGCCGATGTCCGGCGCCGGCTGTTGTTTCCAGGCATGCTCGAACTGATCGCAAATCTTATTGATCGCCAATTGCGGGAAGTCACCGAGCTCGGTCAAGATTGCACCCCGTATGCAAATTGGAATTCAGGTGACGGCTTTGCCCGGCCATTATTCTACCAGTTTACCGAATTGCAGATTGGCGTCCAATCATTCATTCGCCGGATTTGGTTTTCAAAGCGACATTCGTCAGCGCCACCGCCACAACGATCGACAGCCCGGTCGAAAGGGCGAAGGCCGCCAACGGCCCGCGATCGATCTTCGAGCAGTCCCCCGACATCCGCTCCATCACCAACACGACGAACAAACAAGCCACTAACAGAATGGCCGAAAAATAATTGATGGCGATGGCTCGCGATTTGGCGATTAGCGCGGTCGTCGAAAGTGCGATAGCCACCAAGGCGCCAACTAATAAACTGGTTTTCCATCCCAATACCCAACCGACGAGTACCATCAACGGCGTATTTTCAGGAAGCCGCCGTCGGTCTGGCGATGCAATCGCTTTCAGGGCAGATGCGATGGCCACGCCGACAATGACGGACAAGAACCATTCCGCGACGACCGAGTGAACCTGCGAAGGCGGCGCGACCCAATACTCGATCGACGAAATCGCCCCGGCAACCAGCATGCCTGCAACGGCGACCGAACTCGGCAATGGATGACGATCCAAACGTGTGAGTACGCCGGTAAAAATGGTTCCCAGCAAAACCCAATGCCGTGTACAACGCCCGATGCCCGCGCGACGTCTGCGGTTTCGGCGATCAGAAAAAGATGCCGCAGATTCAGACTCGATCGAACGTCAATCCAGTAGGTGGCAACAAACACCAGCCCCAGAAACAACTCGACCAGCAAGTAGCGTGGCGCGATGGGTAATCGACAATGACGGCAGCGACCCGCTGAATTGAGCCAGCCGAATACGGGCAGATTCTCGCGCATCGACAATTGGTGATCGCAATAGGGACAATGCGAACGTCCCAGGATACTCTGTCGACGCGGAATCCGGTAAGCAACGACATTCAAAAAGCTGGCGAACGAGGCGCCTAATGCAAAACACCAAACGGCCACGAGCGACTCGATCAGCCCATTGTTTAACTCCTCGCTCAGCGCCAAGAATCGGCGTAATTGACGAGGCGGGAATTGGTTCAACGCTTGGGCCCAGTCCAATACCGCGGGCAATATCAAAATGCAAATCAGCGCCAACAAAACCAGACTTGCCGCCATCCAACTCAAATGACGGACCAGCCAGATCTGTACGCGCTTAAGAAACATCGATCTCTCGGATCCCAAAAACGACGATCAGAGGATTGTACGCGCTGTCACCCACCGCAGTAACGGGTCAAAAGCACCCACGTCAAACAAATTGAATGCGCACGATTCAGATTCTCCCGTAAGGCGACCTACTTGAACTCGGTCGGGTCAGCGACGAAAAAGGTAAGACTTCATCTGCATGGTTTCGTCCGTCGATGTTGCACGCGGTCACGCACCAACTGTTTGACGACCGGAGTCCGATGCGTCTCGACGGACGTGGCGTCCATCCGCTAGACTGGAGCAGCGAAATCACAAGGATCGGAGGTTCGGCGAACTGAAATGCGTTCCGTTTGGCTGCACGTACACGTTCCCAAGGCAGGTGGGTCGACCCTGCGTCACTTGTTTCGCCGGAATTTCGACAAAGGCTATTACAATGCCACGTCGCTACTGGAAACGAAACAGTACACCTGCGCCGAAGTTTCGGAGATCGTCCGCTGTCACCCCTGGGTGACGTGCTACTCCGACCACAAGCTTTCGTTGGATTTGCCTTACGACCGTGATTTTGCCGTGGTCTATGCGATTACATTCGTTCGCGACCCGGTGGAGCGGTTTATCTCGCGGTATTTCTTCCACAAACACTTCGAAGAAGTCCAATGTCTGGCGCAGCGAGTCGATTTCCGCGAGTTCGCCGAAACCGAATTGGTGCGAAAAGAGTGTCATCCGTCGACCAACAGCCAAATCTACTTTCTCAACGGCGGACGGTCGAATGTCGAGACGACGATCATCGATAACGCGATCGCGACCGGACGCGCATTTTTGTTTCCCGTCGAGCGGTTCGACGAAGCGTGCATCGTTCTGGAACGTAAGTTTCCGGCGACGTTTCACGATCTTTCGTACGTCCTGGCCAATGTTTCAAACAAAGACCAACCGGTATCTCAAGAGGACCGCGAGTTTGTTCGGCCGATGTTGGCCGATGACGTTTCGTTGATCGAAATGGCGCACCGGCAACTCGACGATCTGCTAAAGCAGACGTATCCATCCGAAATTGAACTGCAAACGGCGTTGGCGGAGTTTCGCGACCGGTGCAGCCGACGCTTTGACAATTTCTGTCCCCCGCGTCCGGTTGATGCTTGATGCTGGATCCCCGCCTTCGCGGGGATGACGGAACCTTTGTCAACGGGCTGACAAGGATCTCACGCAAAATAACTTCGCCTTGACCCAAGTTAGAGACTTTTGAGTATTTCGGCTATTTCTAAAGCTTTCAAACACCGTGCTACCATGCAAATTGCCGCAAAATCGAAGCTAGCTCTCTAACGTGGGTTAAATCCTCGCCCTTGGAGGTCGTGCGGTTTTTTTGAATCTCTTGTTTACAAAGCCATTTGGATCATCACCCTCCCGATCCGGGAGGGTCGGACGCGACAGCGTCCGGGGAGGGTGCCCTCAGTGCCCTCCCGTAAGGGCGAGTCATGTTGCTAGGCTTACTCACAAGACCTAAAACCACACAACCTCCTTGCGGGAGTGGTCAGGTGAGGGTCAACAAAATCGCGAAGCTATTTGTCGGGCGATCCTTACGAGGGTGGTTCTGCTTCCTTTAGTTTGCGGCGAATCTCGATGAGTCGCTTGGCCAATTCCGCTTCGAATCCGCGGTCGGTCGGATGATAGTATTGGCGGTCAACGCCGAGGTACTCTTGTGCCACGATGCCATCGCTCGAATCGTGGGAGTACTTGTAGCCTTCGCCGTTTTTCAGTGTTTTGGCGCCGGCGTACCCGCGGCTTCGCAAATGTCGAGGGACCGGGACGACTCGCTGATTGTGGACGTCGTCCAAAGCGCTCGCGATGGCTTTGGTCGAGGCATTCGATTTCGGCGCACATGCCAGATACGTGACTGTTTGGGCCAGCAGGTATTTGGCTTCGGGCAAACCGATCTGTTCGCAAGCGGTAAAACAGGCCGTCGCCAACGGCAGGGCGCTGGGGTCGGCGTTGCCGATGTCTTCGCTGCCCAAGATCACCAATCGTCGGCACAGAAAGCGGATTTCTTCCCCGCCAGCCAACATTCTTGCCAACCAATAGACCGCGGCGTCGACATCGCTTCCGCGAATGCTCTTGATCAGCGCGCTGGCGCAGTCGAAGTGCTCGTCTCCCGTGACGTCGTAGTTAAAGGCGCGTTTGACCATTGAGTCGCGAACCACTTGGACGCTGATTTTGGAACCTTCGGCGGTCGCCGTCGCGGCGGCGATTTCCAAGGTTGCCAAGGCCTGTCGCGCATCGCCGTCGCTGAGATGGGCCAGCACTTCGATGGCTTGCTCCTCGATCGCCAGATTCCGGTCGCCCAGCCCACGGACAGGATCGCTCAACGCACGGCGGACGAGCGTCTGGATCTCCTCGGCGGTTAAGGGCAAGAACTCAAACAATTTGCTGCGGCTGAGCAACGCACCGTTGATGGCGAAATATGGATTCGACGTCGTCGCGCCGATCAGACTTACGACCCCTTCCTCCACATCAGCCAACAGAGCGTCTTGCTGGCCGCGGTTGAAGTGGTGGATTTCGTCGACAAACAGGATGGTCGCGCGGTCGCCGGTCGCCAAGTCGTCCCGGGCTCGAGCCAACACGGCCCGCAATTCTTTGACGCCGTTGGAAATCGCACTCAGTTCAACCAAACGGCGTCCCGTTTCGGCGGCCAGCAAATGCGCCAACGTCGTCTTGCCACTGCCCGGTGGCCCAAAAAAAATCAACGAACCCAGGCGATCTGCCCGAATCAATTTGCGCAACAGGCCGTCGGCTCCGAGGAAATGTTGTTGACCGACAAAGTCGGCCAAAACATGCGGCCGCATCCGGGCTGCTAACGGCTGGGCTCGAGCCAGATTGGCTTTTTCGGTCGGCTCAAATAACGACATCGACGATCCCCAAGTTGAAAACCAATGACGCCCCTGAATCGGTCGTTTCGCGAATCAGCGAGCAATCAGAAACGCGGTCAGCATGACGATCCAAACCACATCCAGGAAATGCCAATAGGCGGCGCAATTATCGACCGGCCAATGTCGTTCATGGTCGTAGCGGCGGCGAAAACTTTGCACGATGACGAACCCCAAGAACGCGATCCCGCCCAACACATGCAGCGCATGCAACAGCGCCAACCAAAAGCAAATGGCAAACGACTTCGTCTCCGGCCCAAAGGCAGCTCTGCGGACTTGCAACAGTTCCAACATCCCGTGCGATTGCAACGCCACAAACCCCAGGCCGAAAACGCTGGCCACCAGCATCGACCGCACTTGCAAATCCAAATGATTGCGCCTGACGTGCACGACCGCTCGATGCAGGCTCCAACTGACGATGAACAAAAAAAAAGGACTGATCCAAAACGTCGACGGGATCGTCAACGGCCGATAGTGAAATCGTTGTGCGTCCTGGAAGGCGTTTGCCCGGATCACACAATACGCCAAGATGCTGCCCGCAAAAAAGACTCCCAGCGACACCAAGAACAAATAAAACACCAGCTTGGCACGCAGCAAATCCCCGCGCAACGTCAAAACCATCAGATTGTGCTTGAGCAAGCCCTTACTGGGCTCGGGGCGTTTCCGACGCAAGTGTTGCAGCGCCAAGGCCACTAGATTGTGCTTGAGCATTTTCAACGAAGGTCCACAGAGTGCGTCGTTGAGTCGGGCATCGCGGGGGGCGGTACTCCTTCAAGAGTTCACCAAGCTTGTTCGTTCATCATACGTCAGCGGCGGCAAGCCGACTATCGACCGCAACCGGTTGCTGAAGTTCATTTCGGTCAAATGCAGTTTGATGTCGTGCGGCGGAAGTCCGATTTTCCCGTCGCCGTGCACGCGCCAATCGCCCGCCGTGCGACTGTACCGGCGTTGCCCGAGGTGGTGCATAATCCAGTCCCAATTGTGCGGATCCGCCAGCGTCACCAAATCATTCTCGTTGCCGTAGACCTTTCGCCGGCCGCCGCGCATTCCCATCGGCCAAGCCGGCGCCGGCGAAGCCAGCGACAAAACTTCGATGTTACGCAGCGAGGATTCTCCATCGGCGATCGACATCGACCAAAGTGCGTCGCACGTCACCAGGTTGCCTTGGCTGTGAGCGACGATGATTTGTCTTCGGGCCGAATGCTTCCGCAGCACATGGAACAGGCACACCGTCGCCGGGTTGTACCTCCCGATGCACCACTCGATGAACTTGATCCGTTGCGTCTCGGGAAGGCACCGGCGAATCTTGTCCGCCACGTTGATCGGGTCCGGTGCGGAGCGACCTAGCCTGCGTCGACACCAACTCACCGTCTCGTTGATCGCCGAATTGATGGCTTCGTTTCCCCGCTCGGCCAACTTCGACAACAGGATATCAACCCAGTCCGCCCCGCACTGCAACAGGTCCAGCACGAATCCCGTCTTAGTCAATCCCGCCGACGCATTGTACAGGCCGTAAATCGTTCGCTCGCAGATGACCGAAAGCAACTGAGCGATGTCGGCATGCTGTTCCGCCGATGTTTGGATTCCATTGACGAAGTAGATTCGCGGGAGGTCGCTGGGCGGTGAATAGGCGTCGTACGCCAAGAGTGGTCTGTCTCGGCTTGGGACAAATTGAGGGCGGTCGGAAACGAGTGTCACCATGGCTGGAACTCTCGCTCAAGGTCTAACACGATGTGATGAGCACCTATTCCATGGGACGAGACATTTTGCGTCGGAACGTCAGGATCGCACGCAAAATAACTTCCCGGTTTTGTCGACCCTCCCCCTAAGCCTTCCCGTGAGGGCGAGGATTTATGGCGAGGTTATTTTGCGTCCGATCCTTACTGGCTCTCACCTGCCGGGTGTTCCGGTGCAACCGGGCGCCCGCTTATAGGAAAGTTCCGCATACTGTCCTGGTAGTGGTTCGAATCCAACATCGTGAATCCGATAAACAGAGTCACAAAGACGAACGACGAAAAGAAGGCGACGAGGTTAAAGCCCTTATCCCAATACATATGCATAAAAAACAGAGCAACCAGCGTTGCCTTGACGCAGGCAATTCCCAAAGCCACCCAGACATCGAACTTTCCCAACGGCCAGTCGTTGGCGACCACGGTCAAAATAGTCAGGCAAACTAAAACCGTGAACACGCCACACAGCAGCTTGATCGAAGCCGGATGGCCAAAACTTTGTTCGTGATGGGAAGAGTGTTCAGTCATTTCTCACCAGAAAACTCTGTGTCCGTTGGTAAACTAATGAATCAAGTACAACAGCGGGAACAAGAAAATCCAAATGATGTCGACGATGTGCCAATAAAGTCCCACGAAATCGACGGGGCCGAAATAATCGACCCGCCAATGGCCTTTGAGCGATCGCCACAACAGCCACGACAGTGCGACCATGCCGCCAAACACGTGAAATGCGTGCAATCCCGTCATACAGTAATAGATGCTAAAGAAGACGCCGATATCGTGGTTCAAGGCGATCGGACCCTGCGATGCCGTAGCGGTCTCGGGTGCCGCCGCTGGCGCTGGTTCGGCCTGAGCATTGCCGTTCTCCCCTGCCCCTTGGGTGTCTGTCTTGGCCGTCTGAGCCGCTCCAGCCCCGTCTGTCTTGGGGGGAGTTTGAGGTGCTCCCTCGGTTTGCGTCTTGACAGTTTGCGTCTTGTCCGTTTGCGGTGTTTCGTCAGCGTCTGTCTTGGTGGTTTGAGGTGCTCCCTCGGTTTGTGTTTTGGCAGTTTCGGCAGCCGTGTCGGCGTCGGATTTGATCGTCTGAGCTGCGCTGGCGGCATCCGGCTTGGCCGCCGATTCGCCTTGGGCCGCGGGGGCTTCGCTTTCCAATGAGGCCGCAGGCGTCGGCGTCGGTACGTCTTCGTGCAGAAGGTGCTCGACCTTGGCCCTTTCCGCCACCGACTTGGAGTTCATATAAAGTTTGCCACCGACGGCTCCCAAAAAGTAGCCGCTGAACATAACGGCAACGCAAATCAAAAACGTACCGAGATCGGATTTGCCGTTGAACTTGGCGACGATCCCACCCGCTAAAGCCAGCACCAACGCGACACCAAACGGGATGCTGACGGCTGTCAAGTAGTTTGAAACGCCCAAGCCTCCGTGCTCGTGAAAATGGAAGTACGCCCGGGTGAAGATCCCTTCGTCCCATTTGTGACTGTATTCGACCGCCTTGATCCCCAAGAAAATCGCCGCGCACACCATCGTAATCGTCAGGAACACGACGACTTTTCGGTTATCGGCCATTTGGGAATAACGAACCGCCAACGCCATCGTCAAACTGCTGAACAGCAACACGATGGTGTTCATCCCGCCCAGGACTTTGTCAAGAAACGTGGATGCCTGAGCAAAGATCTCCGGATGGTGCACACGGTACAACGTATAGGCGCAAAACAAACCGCTGAAGAACAAGATTTCCGTCGCCAGGAACAACCAAATGCCCAACTTGCCCGAATCAAACTGCTGGCGCGGCGAATCGAAATGATGCGCGATGAACTCGCCATGCGCATGAGACGCTTCGTGCGATGGTTCAACGGTTTCCACAATTGCCATGAAGTCAGTCTCCGCTTTATTTTTGCCGCTCGCGTCCATCGCGTGCTTCGGCCGGCGGCGCAATGCGCTTGAATTCGTAGGTTAGCTGCATCCTGTTGTTCGCCTTGTCCCGGGGTTACACGTGTTCAGGATGTACGGCAGGGGTCGGTTTCGGCTCGATAAACGACCGATGCACAAAACTGTCGAGCTCCGTATCGCAAACCTGGGTTGAAAAATCGTACGGGTCGTTAACGACAATTTTGTGATCGAAGTTGTGGAACGAGGGCGGCGAACTGCACTGCCATTCCAGCGACGCGGCTCCCCACGGATTGCCGGCAACCCGACGCCCTTTGAAGATGGCATAGACCAACACGGCATACGCCAAAAAGATGCCGCTACCCAAAACAAACGCGCCGACCGTCGAAATCTGGTGAAATATCTGGAACTCTGGATCGTAAGTAGCATAGCGGCGAGGCATGCCCCGCGCCCCCATCACGAACTGCGGGAAGAAGGTCAGATTGAACCCGGCGAAGACCAAGAATGCGCCGATGCGCCCCAGAGTTTCGTTGTACATGCGGCCGAACATCTTCGGCCACCAATGATAAAGTCCACCCAGCAACGCGGTCAGCGTCCCGCCCACCATCACAAAGTGGAAGTGAGCCACAACAAAATACGTATCCTGCAAATGGATGTCGACCGAAATCGTCCCTAAGAACAAGCCGGTCAAACCGCCGATGCCGAACAAGAAAATAAACGACAAGGCGTAACACATCGGTGTGGTCAACGCGACCGAGCCCTTGTACATCGTCGCCAACCAGTTGAACACCTTCACCGCCGACGGAATCGCCACGGTAAACGTGATCGCGCTGAAAATCATCGTCATCACCACCGATTGGCCGCTGGCAAACATGTGATGTCCCCAGACCAGGAAGCCGAGGAACGCGATGGCGACGCTGGAAAACGCAATGAACTTGTATCCGAAAATCTCCTTGCGGCTATGGACCGAGATCAACTCGCTGATAATTCCCATCGCCGGCAGGATCATGATGTACACCGCCGGGTGTGAATAGAACCAGAAAAAGTGCTGGTACAACACCGGATCGCCGCCGTAGGCCGGGTCGAAAATCCCAATATGCATTAAGCGTTCGGCGATGATCAACAGCAGCGTGATTCCCAATATCGGCGTCGCCAGAATCTGAATGATCGCCGTCGCATACAGCCCCCAGATAAACAACGGCATGTGAAACCAACCCATCCCGGCGTGCGCATCGTGTTGACTGTCACCAGAAAGTTCAAGCCGGTGAAGATCGAACTGAACCCCAACACAAAAGCCCCAAATGTCGCAAACACCACCGAGGTCTGAGTCCGAATGCTGTATGGCGTATAAAACGTCCAGCCCGTGTCCAATCCGCTGGTCAGCATCGCCGTCAATAAAAACAACGTGCCGAACACCCACAAGTAAAAGCTAAGAAGATTCAGCCGCGGAAACGCCACGTCCTTGGCGCCTACCATCATCGGCAACACAAAGTTCCCCAAGGCCGCGGGAATGCTGGGAATGATGAAGGCAAAAACCATAATGGCACCGTGCAAGGTGAACATCTGGTTGTAAGCGGCCTCCGACAGGAACATCTTTGTGGGGGTCCACAACTCCGATCGAAGCACCAAGGCAAAACAGCCCGCCAAAAACAACGCCGACGAGACCCCACACAGATACATCAGCCCGATCCGCTTGTGATCGAGCGTCAACGCCCAGGACCAGAATCCGCGCGATTCATTAAAAAAGTTCTTGTCCGGCGCGTTCCCAAAATAACGGCGGCGAAATTCTGCGGTGCTCATTTTTTCACCCTCAAAGCGGGTTAAAAAAGTCTCTTGCTATGTTGATTTGAATCAGTGGTCGGGTGGCAATTCCCATCCGATCGAATCGGCTCTGTGGCTACTTGCGCCCGCCTCGTCCCCAGTGTCCTTGATGCTCCTTAAGTATTCGATTATCCAGCCAATTTGATCGTCCTTGAGTTCACCTTTAAACGGGGTCATTTGTTGGTTCGGCGGCGCGAAGCCGGCCACAATCTTCTTTTGCGGTTCCAGGACGGATTCCCTTACATAGTCCTCATCAATTTTGACGGTGCCGCCCCCCTCTAGCTTTTCGGTAATTCCCCATCGTCGGTTCAGGTTCGGGCCGGTCATCCGTTTGCCGTTGTTGCTATGACAGCCGCTACATGCGCACTTGAAATATGCGATGTCCGTTTTCAATTCTTCCTTCCTCCGACTCCCCATGGCCTTTCCAGTCCCACGCAACCGCTGTTTTCCGCTCTGCTTCGGTTTCATGGATGACGACCTTGGTTTTCATTGTCGAATGGCCGCTACCGCAATACTCGGCGCAGTAAATCCGAAATTCTCCGGTTTTTGTCGGTTGAATCCACATCGTGGAATATCGACCGGGAACGACATCCTGCTTTTGGCGAAACGCCGGAATGAAAAAGCTATGAATGACGTCTTTCGACTCCATACGAAATTCGTACTTCCGATTGCGCGTCAAATGCAACACGTTGGAGAAGTCGCCGTCGTCGTATTCGAACATCCACTGGAATTGGCGGGCTGTAACCCGGATGATTTCTGCGTCATCGGACGGAAACCGCTGTTCGAAATAGCCTTCGGCACCCCACTTGAACATCAAAATCAGCAGCAGGCTGGGAATCACGCTCCAGGCGATCTCCAGCGGCGTGTTGTGGCTGGAACTCGGTTCGGGATCGACTCCCGGGCGACGCCGATACTTGACGACAAAGTACACCATCACTCCCACGATGATTGCGAAGAAGATGACGCACACCCAAAAAATGAAGTAGAAAACCCAGTCGATGCTATGAGCAAACGACGAGGCACTCTCAGGAAAAAAGTACGAACCGTACCGGTAGGCCGGAGCCTCCACGACATCGTCTTGCGCCAATAACAGCGAAAGTAAATTCATTGTCAGCCTATTCGGACTCCGGCGTGTTGTCAGGTTCTTGATCAGCTCCTTGATTCGGCGTCGGCATATTTCGGCGGCGGCTGGATCAGCGCCAGAACCAGAACGGCGTGACGGTCACCACCAGCGCGAACACCGTGATCAGCCCGCCTACGCGCATGATCTGCATCGCCACCGCAGAGTACTTGCCCGTGGTCGCGTTCCAGGCAAAACACCCGGAAAAATACAGTGCTCGGTCGATCACGGTACCCACTCGGCCTTCGGACGCCTCGACGATCGCCGGCTCGAGCTCTTCGATTCCAATTGACCGTCCAATCCGTTCAAGTAGCGAATGATCTTTCCGCTGGGAGAACAGAAAATGAAGGCCGACGGGTGCGAATAAAAGTTCTGGTCGGCGACGTACACGTAGTGAATGCCGCAGGCCTCCGTGGCCGCGTCGATTTCTCCCTGGTTCCCCACCAAAAAGTGCCAACCCTCGTCGGTATCGAGTTGGCCGTAGTTGGCCAGGTATTTCCGCTTGGTCTGTAGTCGCCTTGCTCGGTTTTTCGGTTGGGTCGAGGCTGATCGAAACGACTTGAAAATCGTCTTTGGGACGGATCTTCAGGTCCTGCAGCGCGGCGGTGAAGTTGTTGAACTGCACGATGCACAACCGTGGGCAATTGGAATAGTTGAACGACAGAATGACCGGGTGCTTTCCGTCGAAAAAGTCGCCCAGCGCAATGTAGTTGCTCTTCTCGTCGTGAAACTTCAGGTCTAGTGGAATTTGTGCGGCCCAGTTTCTGATCCACAGTAGCCTTATCGGCGTAATCGGGCCGTTGAGCTTTCGCAATTGCGTCGACCGAGTCCGGATTCTCCGATTCGTTACCCGCCGCGGGTTGCTGGCCGCGAGCCGGCGCGATCAACAGCAACAGTGCGACAAAATGCAGCACCGCAACGGTAAGAGATTGTTTGGACAGTTGGGATTTCATGATGTCGGCCCTCCAGTTTCAGTGGGCCCAGTTTCAATGGGCTTAGTTTTAGCAGGCTTCGGATCGAACGCAAAATAACTTCGCCGTAAATCCTCGCCCTTACGGGAGAGGGTCGACAAAACCGGGAAGTTATTTTGCGTGCGATCCTTAGTGAGTTTGCTCCTTGGCGTATTTGGCCAACGTCTCCTGCATGGCCTGTTCGATCGAAATACGGCCTTTGTCGTTGGCGGCCAATCCGAGTTTTTGGTTTTCAATCGCATCGACCGACTTGACGTATTGAACGTCGTACGATTGCTTTTGAATCATCTCCGCAGTCATCTGATTCGTGATTCCATACACCAGTTCGATAATCAAATACGTGACGATCGCGCTGACCATGCCGACCATCACGACGACCGGCACGTTGATGTCGTCATAGACTGGGCGAGCCGCGTGGGCCGCCGCGTCGTGTCCGTGCGGATGCTGGGTTTCGTTCGGTTGGTTCATGTCGATCTTGCGTTGGATCCAACTTGTCGGTCCGCACCGCGCGGACCGATACACTTGCATTCTATGTATTGACGTAATTCAGGGCCTCCGCCAACCGGGGATCCTTGAGCGGTACCAAGGAGCGGTTGCCGGCGATGAAACAGAAAAAGCCGACGTAGAGCCCGGAAAAGCCGAGCAGACAAACCAGTTCCACCAACGGAAACACAAACGCCGTCGTCTCTTGCCCGTGGAAGCCGTATTGCGGCATGACCAACCAGAAATGGTCGATCCAATGCATCGCCAACATGTAAATCACGGCGCCAATCAAAAACGGCCGATTGCGCTTAAACGTCCGCGGCATGTAGAACAGAAACGGAATCAGCAAATGCCCGAACAATAACACGATCGACAGCCAATAATAACCTTCGGTGCGGAAGCGGTATTTGAACCAAAACGTCTCGTTCGGCATATTCGCGTACCAAATCAGCAAGAACTGGCCGAAGGCAATGTATCCCCAAAAGACGATGAAGGAGAAAACCAGCTTGCCGAGATCGTGTAAGTTATCGATCGTAATCTCGTCCGTTACACGCCCCGTACGCTGCAGCAACAACGCAATCAAGGCGATCATTGCCACGCCGCCGATGACGCTGCCGGAAAAGAAGTAAACGGGAAACATCGTGCTGAACCACATCGGCTCCAGCGACATTTCCCAGTCGAAAGAACTGAATACCAGCGTGACTGCGAACACGATCATCAGCGGCGGGAGAACTTCTGCATTTTGGAGGTTAATGTCTTGTCGCCCGTTTCATCCTGACGCAACGAGTTGCTGTAGAAGAACCATGCCATCGCGCTCCAGATCGCAAAATAGATCACCGTCCGCACTGAAAAAAAACCGCGGTTCAGATAGAGTGCCTTCGCATGCTCGATCCCCCGATTGATCTCCCCGGTATATCGAGCCGTCCATCCCGACTCGTTCCAAATGTAGACGCCGCTCCAGCCCAAGAGCACGGGAATCACAATGGGCAACGACAGCAAAAACAGAGGGATCAAGGCCATCGCCACAACTTCGGCTATCCGCCGCACCGTGACGCTCCAACCGGCGCGCGTCAGATGATGGATCAAAACAAAGAACAAACCGCCAAGAGAAACCGTGACGAAAAAACAGAAATTCACCAAGTACGCAAACCCAAACCGCGCCAGCCCAGAACCGCTAAGGATCGACAACAACAATGCGCCGCCGATACCAACGATTCCCACAATGAACGCGATGGGCATCGTCCGGTATCCGTCGTCACCCAACGACAGAATCGGTGAAGTTATCTTGGCTTCGCGTTTGTGATGCATGAGTTAATCGACTGAAAAAGTTTCTACGTTCCCTTCAAGGACCCAACAACTTCGACTTCGAGTCATTGCCGGAGCCGCCGTCGGTCTTCTTCGAATCTCCGGCGGCCGCGTGCTTCGTCTTGGCCGGCCGGGGCTTTCCGTCGGTGGCTGCTTTAGGCGTTTCCGTCGAAGACGGAGCGGCTGATTTCTTGTCATTCGAATTGCCGTCGTTTGCTTTGTCGTCAGGCTTCGGTTGGCCAGCGCCTTTGTTCGCGTCGTTGGGGGACTTGCCGCTATCGTCTTGCGGCTTGGTTGCTTTGTCCCCCTTCGGAGCAGCGTCCCCCGCCGGGGCATGGCCGGTTGCCTGTTCCGCTGGCGGCGTTTCCGGGATTTCATTGACGCGGGTCGCCTGCAACGCTTTCACGTACAGCACGATTGCCCAGCGGTCTTTGGTGGGAATCTGCCGTCCGTACGGCGCGCATCGTCCCTCGTTCGTTGGTGATCGTGTCAAAAATTCGCCCGACGGGTTGTGGAACGACCTTTGGATCGTGCAGCGACTTGGCTTGCGTCCACGTCGCATTGGCGGTCGTACCTGGTTGAATGGGGCTGGACGCGGCCAGTTCCAAGGCCCGCTGACTGACCAGGCCATTTCCTTCCGCGGAAAAGCCGTGACACACAATACAATAGATTTGAAATCGGTTTCGCCCGCGGTCTATCATCGCTTGATTGACCGTGACGGATGCTGGAAACTCAGTCACCCAATCAGGCTCCGGGACTTGGGGCTGTTCGGGCTCTTGAGCAGCGGCGTTGTCTTGCGGGGCGGCGTTATTTTGCGGGGCGGCGTTGTCTTGTTGTGTGCCCTTGTTTTGGTCGGGGGGAGGAGCTGTTTGGTTTTTGCTCGCATCGCCGCCCGGCTCCTGTTGCGGCTTGGGCTCGGTCTTCGGTTCTTGATCTTGCAAATCTGCGTCGGATCGTGCTTCAACCGGCAACTGGGTGAAGTGTGCGGAAGTTCCGCGAGCCTCACCCGAGACCGGCGCCGGAAGAACGGGCGACGAGCCGGCTTTGATTCCCGTGTAGAACTCTGTGTCCGTATGCAATTCGCCGTGCGCGACGGTTCCCGGCAACGGTTCGCGCATGACTCGCTTGTCCGGGAAGAAGTAATGTTCCTCCCGATTGATCGTCCAATGCGGACCCACGTTTTGGGGCTTGAACTTATATTGCCAGTCCATGTCGGGAACGACGTGCAAACGTGGCAACGTGTTGATGGC
The DNA here is from genome assembly GCA_963803365.1 of uncultured Planctomycetaceae bacterium. Classification (GTDB taxonomy): domain Bacteria; phylum Planctomycetota; class Planctomycetia; order Pirellulales; family Pirellulaceae; genus JANMEB01. The sequence goes on along the minus strand of CAWDMH010000004.1, from coordinate 8,402 downwards.
ATAATGTGCGCGGTAGATCATCACCGGCGGCAACAACAGCAGTAGCGCCAGCACGACGGTCGCCGCGGATGAACGTCGGAATCTTGGTATCTGTCAAGTCTTGTTGGACAGGCTCGACCGCCGACGCCCCCCATTGCGTAATTTCCTGTGACGTCCGTGTTCGTCGAATTGTTGGTCGGTATGTTTGACCAACAAGAAGAACCGGTCGTTTGTCGCTCGCTTGAACCGTGAAATCCGAAACAACGGGTTCGCCAGACGCGGCAATCGATTCAAAAACAGCATCCCCAGGAAGGCCGCAAACGCGCTGACCGAGCACCGTGCATTCGAACGCGACCGGAATATTTGCCGGCAAACTCCACAAGGGCTTGCCGCTGATCATAAAATCGTAGCCGGGAAAGATCGGTGAGAACGAGGCTCGATTGCGAATACCATTGCATGAACAATCCGAACAAGCAGCCGCAAGTGCCCACGGCCAGTACAAAGAACGGCAGCCGCGTGCGGCGGATTCCCAAAACGCCGTCGATGCCATGCACCGGAAACGGGGAAAAGGCATCGATGTCCTTGTAACCGGCCGTCCGCGCCTGTTCACAAGCCTCCAACAACGAATCGGGGTCGTCGAATTGGCCCAACACGCCGACCAGCTTGGTCTCGGGTCCGGGTCCCGGGGGCCGCCCGATGATGAGGGGAATGTCGGACTGGCTTTTGCGTTGTTGCCATGACTTATCGCGTGCTCAACTTGCAACTATCTCGCTCGACTCGATCACGAATGTTCTGCCGCCGGAGCGACCAGTTTCACTTCGGCAATCGCCATCGCCGGCAAGAATCGGCAGAACAACAAAAACAACGTAGTAAACAAGCCAAAACTGCCGACCAACATGCCGATATCCACCCAAGTCGGTCTGAAATATCCCCAACTCGAGGGCAAGAAATCGCTCGCCAACGACGTAACGACAATCACGAATCGCTCGAACCACATGCCGATGTTGACACAAATGCTGACAAACACCATCAGCCAGGACTGGTGCGGATCGTCTTGAACCAAAACAACTGGGGGATGATCACGTTGCAGGAGACCATGATCCAGTAGGCCCACGCGTAATGTCCGCGGGCCCGGTTCAAAAACGCGAACTACTCGCACTTCGACCTGGCTGTACCAGGAGATAAAGAACTCGATCCCGTACGCCGTGCCGACCATCAACCCGGTCGCCATGATGATCTTGTTCATGTTCTCCAGATGCCGCATGGTGATCAAGTTCTTCAATCCGAACAATTCGCGCGCGGGCACCAGCAGCGTCACCACCATCGCGAAGCCGCTAAAGATCGCACCGGCCACGAAGTACGGCGGGAAAATCGTCGTGTGCCAGCCGGGAAGCTGAGAGACCGCGAAATCGAAACTGACGACCGTGTGAACGCTCAACACCAGCGGAGTCGATAGCGCCGCCAGGATCATGTACGCAATCTCGTACCGATGCCAGGCCCGAGCCGACCCGTGCCAACCGAGCGACAAGGATACCGTAAATGACCTTGCGGACGTTCCCTTGGCGCGGTCCCGCAACGTGGCCAGGTCGGGCACCATGCCCATGTACCAAAACAACAGCGAAACGGTGAAATACGTGCCACACGGCGAACACGTCCCACAACAGCGGGCTGCGAAACTGTGGCCACATCGCCAAGTGCTCGGTCGGAATGGGAAACAGCCAGTAGACGACCCAAATCCGGCCGATGTGAATGCCCGGAAACATGCCGGCGCAAATGACCGCGAAGATCGTCATCGCCTCGGCGGCTCGGTTGATCCCTGTCCGCCAACTTCTGTCGGAACAAAAACAAAATCGCCGAGATCAACGTTCCGGCGTGACCGATACCGACCCAAAACACGAAATTGACAATCGGCCAACCCCAAAACGTCGGATTGCTGTTCCCCCAAACTCCCACGCCCTTGAGAAACAAGTGCATGATCAGAGCGCCCAGCATCAACAACAGTGAAAATGAAATGGCGAACGCGATATACCAAGCCAACGGCGGGCGCGGGCCTCGGCGACTTGTGCGACTGTGTCGGTGATCCCGTTATAATCGAGCCCGCCCAAAACCAACGAGTGCGCGATGCGCCGGGTCTTCCACCGTGTTGTCCCAGGTTTTATCGAGCGTCGTTGCCATGCGTCTAACTCTTTTCAATACTCCCAGTTAGCCCTACTGCCAGTTAGCCCTGCGCCTTGTCCGCCGGCGCCGGTCGGCCAAGCTCGGGTGCGGATTGCGCACGCGAGCCAAGTAGCGGGTCCTGGGCAAGTTGTTCAACTCGCCCAGCAACTGATAAGCGCGAACGCTTAACTGATTTTTGCGCACGTCGCTGGCCAGGTCCGACAAGTTGCCAAAGACGATGGCGTCGGTCGGACAAGCATCCTGACAGGCCGTGGTGATTTCGTTGGGACCGATCGCGCGTCTTTCGTTGCGGGCGCGAATCTTGGTGTTCTGGATGCGCTGAACGCAATACGAGCACTTTTCCATCACGCCCCGGCTGCGAACGGTGACGTCGGGATTCATTCCCATGGCCTTCATCATCTTTTCTTGCTCGTTGTAAATCCCTTCGTTTGGATACTTCAGAAACGTGACCGCTTCGGTGTAGTTGAAATAGTTGAACCGGCGGACTTTGTATGGGCAGTTGTTGCCGCAATACCGAGTCCCAATGCAACGGTTGTACACCATGTCGTTCAGCCCCTCGTCGCTGTGTGAGGTCGCCGCCACGGGGCAAACCGTTTCGCAGGGAGCGTTCTCGCATTGCATGCAAGTCACCGGCTGGAACTTGAAGTCCGCGTGCTCGCCGTCCGGATCGTCCGCGTCCTCGATGAAATAGGCATCGATTCGCATCCACTGCATTTCCCGACCGTGCGCCACGTTGTCTTTGCCCACGATCGGGATGTTGTTCTCCGCCTGACAAGCAATCACGCATGCGTTGCATCCAATGCACTTGGTCAAGTCGATCGACATCGCCCAACGGGTCGTCCCGGAGTACTTCGGACCGGGCGTCAAGCTCTCGTTCTTGAAGTACTCCAAGTGTCCGGGCGGCCATTCTTCGTCGTGGTGTTCCGAAGCGGTTTCGTGATCGGCCGCCGTCGACATTCCCGCGTCGTCCGGAACGACGTGACTGACATTGATCACTGGCAGTTGGCCGCGCTTCAACAGAGGTTGACTGGCCTGTTGGCCGGCACCCGGTTGGATCGGCGCGTTCAGTGCGGCGCTGCTGGCCGGCACATGTTCGGTATTGAAACGGCTGGGGTCGCCGGTTGAACCGTGTTCGGCGACGAACTTGCGATATTCGACGAATGTGCCGGCGCGAATCATGCGCACTCTCATCTCCCAACCGCTGCCGAATTCCCGAACGCGCTTGCTTGTCCGTTTTGAACGGATCCTGCGTCAAAGCCAATTTCTGATAGCCGGACGTCTTGGTCAACGTAATGCCCGATCGAGCATACAGGTGCTGCGTCCCTCGCATCGCAAACGCATTAGCACCGACCAGCGGAACCCCCTTCTCGCGATCGCCGCCAACGCGGCCGACACGCCAGCGACCAAACCCCATCGCCACGGTGGCGGTGCCGTTGGCGTGTCCTGGTTGAATGTGAACGGGCAAGTCGAGTCGACGACCCTCAAGCTCCAGGCTTACGACTTGAGCCTGATTGATTCCTAAAATGCGGGCCGTTCGAGGACTGATGATCGCGGCGTTTCCCCAAGTCAACTTGGTGACAAAATCGGGCAACTCCAACAACCAGCCGATGTTCGCGAATCGGCCGTCGTAAACCTGCCGACTGGGGACGAACATCAGCTCCAGTTCACCACCGTCCCAGCTTTTCCGCCAATCGGCCATCCGGGCGAGCGGTCCGGACGATTTCAATTGAACGTCGACCGGCGCAGGAGCGGAATCTTGGATAAAACCTAACTGAACCGCTTCTCGCCAAGCCAACTCGGCATCGTCACCATGCAGCGCATCTGCCGCCGTCTCCTGCACCAACTCCAGTCCGTTACCGTTCGGTTCACCCAGTGCCCGCGCCAATAACTCGATCGTCGCAAGTCCGCCAAACAGCGGCGCGATCATCGGTTGTGCGATGCAATACGACCCGTCGTAGGCAATGCCGTCGCTCCAAGCCTCCAGCGGGTGAGCGATGTTGGCGTACCAGGTGCAGGCTCGCGACGTCTCGTTCTCGGTAACCGCCACATGGACCGAGGTTCGAATCTTGGCCAATACATCGCCGAAGTGCAAATCCGCTGGCGAGTCGTACACTGGATTGCCGTCGATGATCACCAAGGTCGACAAATAGCTGGACGCTGCGCAAAGCGATTTCATCTGCTCGACATAGCTCGGGCGGTCCGGCACCGGCGTGAAGGTGATCGTTTCCCCGAGATTCCCCAACGCTTGATTGATCCGCCAAACTGCGGCGTGCACCTCCGGCGGCTGAGCCCAACCGCAGACCACGCACGAGGCAGAGCGGTTCGCCAAAAGATCGTCACGCAAGGCGGCAAAAAACTTGCTCTTGAAATCGTTTGCCGCAACCGGCTTCGATTCGCCCGCGGCGATCGCTGCTTCCAAGTCAGCCACAAACGCTGGAATCTGACTGGGCGCCAATGCCAATCGATGATCCGCCGTGCCGCCCACGAGCGAGAATTGTCCTTCGACGCTGTACAAGCGATTCATCCATGCGGCGTCAGGATCTCGGCCTTTGATGAGGGCGCCGGCATTGCGGATGGCGGGTCCCCCAAAGCTCATGAAGTCCGAATCGATCGACAATATGATCTTGCATTTTTCCAGCGCGTAATGCGGGCGCAACGATTGTCCAAACGCCAATTTGGAACCGGCCAGTTCGTTGTCGCTTCCGATCGGACTGTATTCGTACCATTTGGCTTGCGGAAATTTGGATTCCAATTTCTTCCGCAGACGAGCCAACGTGGGTGAAGAATTGGGGACCGACAAAAACGCCAGCGAAGCTCCGCCGTTACCGCTGGCGTCATTGATCAACCGCGTAAACTCCGCCTCAAATTCGGTCCATGCGACGTCGTCTCGTCGGCTGCCCGTGTTGCGGTACGGCGATTGACTGCGGTCGGGATCATAGAGATCCAAAATCCTGGACTGCATGAATACGTCGGATGCACCATGGCTATCGGGGTGGTCCGGATTGCCGTCAATCTTGATGGGGCGACCGTCAACCGTGGTGACCAGGAGGGGAGTCGCGACGCCGTCCAGATCGATGGCCGACGCATAGCGAATCAAATCTCCGGGCATCCGGTCTTTGGGTCGAAATACATAGGTGGCAACTTTCTGGATCTGGAAACGGCATCCAGCGGCGCCGCTCAAGGCCAGCGACGCACCCATCAGTTGCAGCCAGCGGCGGCGCGACAAGCCGTCGGTGAAATCAGGGGCGACCTCCGGATAATTCCGCTCCAGCGTGACGTACAGATCGCGGACCTCCGGATCCGGCTCCACCGCCGGCCATTGCAGCACTTGGCCATCGCGTTGTTGAGGGGTATTGGAGGTTATCGATGACATGTGGAACAACTCGTTCTGGGGTGAATGCCACTGACGGTCAACAACAGCCGTCCGAGGGCTGCGCGGTCGACGCTGGTGATGCCCGATGAAATCTCCGCGCGCGAAAGGAGACCGTTATGGTCGGAATCGAGAGAGACCGGTTGGCTCACAAACGCGCCGGCAACGTCCAACGGAACGGCGCCGTCACCATCCGGATCCAGGTCGCCAAACTGCGCGGACAACGTCTCGTCGTAGATTTGTTTCAGTTCCGCGCTCGACGGATTCCAATCGAGTGTGGTGACCAAATCAGGTGGGCGAATATTGGGTGCCGGATTCCGGTGGCAGTCCAGACACCACTTCATCGACAGCGGTTCGACTTGGGTCACCACCTCCATTTTGTCGATGCGGCCGTGGCAGGTAACACAACTGACGCCGCGATTGACGTGTGCGCTGTGATTGAAGTACACGAAATCGGGCAAATCGTGGACCTTGACCCACAGCACAGGATCGCCAGGTTTTTTGCCGAAATCCGCCGATTCCAGGCTGTCGCGGATCGGTTTCAGCTTGTCGCTCTCCGGGAATATAATCCCTAGCGTCGCGCCTTCCTTCACGCGATTCCCGCCGTGACAATTGCCGCACGTCGAAATCGGGGGAATCATCGCCGCGGCGGTTTGTTCCACCGTGTTGTGACAGTAGCGACAATCTATCTTGAGCTTTCCAGCGTGCAGCTTGTGACTGTAGGGGACCGGCTGGATCGGTGCATGGCCCACGTTCACGTTGGTTGGATGAATGGCGGCAAACAGACAAGTCGCCAAGTAACTGCCGACCGTGACCACGCCGATGATCAAGGCAACGACGAACCGATTCACCCAACTGGGGAAATGAAACTCATTCATTTCAACTGTCCATCATTGCATCACTCGGTGTCAGCAGACATCGCCAAATGCCTGCGGACACAATGCCTGCGGGTACAATGTGCGAAAACGCCCAATTATGACCGTATGAATGTAAAAAATCTTAACCGAATGGTCGAGGGCGCTAAATCGTCGCATACTTCGGAGGGGGCTTCAAGGGGCCGACAACAGTGTCTCGGCGGTGATGAAAACGAGGCCAGACGACAGCTCTCACGCCATCAGATTTCGGACTCCCACCGACCGCTGAATCCCGGCTAGATTGCTGCTTTGCCTAACGCGCGTGAAGTGCAAATATTTCGAGGCGACAAACGTGGGGTGCTGCGTTGCAGCTTCGTTGTCTGATTAGCTGCAGAGCACCAGTGTTATGTCAACTCTTAATCTTGGAATTGACAATGTAGGCTTTCGCTCCGAGAAAGCACACATCCTTTCGCGGTTCGAAAGGCGACGATGTTGGTTTGCCACATTGGTAAGGATCGGACGCAAGATAACTTCGCCGTAAATCCTCGCCCTCACGGGAGAGGCTTAGGGAGAGGGTCGACAAAACCGGGAAGTTATTTTGCGTGCGATCCTAATCAACCCGAAATCTTTGCTGTGAATGAGCACTACGGTGCAAGCTTTTTGAGTTTGCGTTGCAAGGTCCTGCGCGGAATATCCAGCAATCGAGCCGCGGCGGAAATATTGCCCCCGCATTCTGCCAAGACTCGCTGAATATGCTCCCACTCGGCCTCGGCCAACGAGGGTGGGTTGTATTGGATTGGATCCTGCAGCGGCAAGTTTTCGGAAAAGGCCGCTAGCAACTGGTCCGCGTCGGCCGGTTTGCTCACGTAGTTAACAGCACCCAACTTGATCGCCTCAACGGCGTTGGCAATATTGCCGTAGCCGGTCATCAGAACGATTCTTGTGTTTGGCGAAAGCTCGCGAAATTTCTGCAACAATTCCATGCCGGATCCGTCACCCATCTTGAGGTCGATTACGGCGCAGTTCGACCGCATGAACCTTGATGATTTGAACCGCCTCTTCGACGCCATCGGCGCCGTATGCTTGCATCCCTCGACGCTCGAACGCGCACTGCAATCGCGTTCGCAGAATCTCGTCGTCGTCGACCACCAAAATTGAGTTGGACTCCATGAATCGAGTTTAACGCGTCGACCGTGCAAACGCGAGCGGAGAGTCGTTTCAAAAGAAAACGCCGAGTCGTGATCCGACCCGGCGTCGTGCAAAATCTCGCGCTGACAACAAAACCTACTGGTCCTGTTGTTGCTTTTGTTGCTCAGCGTATTTTTTACCCTTGGGACCGCCGACCGCCGCAGCGCCATTTTGGACTTCAACGGATGGATCGGTGGAGGATTGCATCTTTTCGCTGTTTTTGACCGCGTTTTGATCGTTAAAATCTGCGTTGTTCTGATGATCCTTCGGTGGGGCTGCAGGATTGCACCCCAAAACCGCGAACCCCACAACTGCGATCAAACAAACTAAGGTCTTTTTGATCAAAGTAATCTCCAATCTCAAGTGTCTATTGGATACCGCGGTCGGTATTGCCGTCGGCCAACCCGCCGTCTCCATAGTACAATTGCCAGTTGATCGTACGTGGAATGGTGGCTACCGTGCCGTCGGCGAACGCAAAGTTCACACCGGCCGGGTGATTCGCCGACAACGATTCGTTGTCCGCCAACCGTCCGTCACCCAACAGCCTCAAGTATTGACCGTTGTTGTCTGGGCTCTTGATCGTCGGATGCACCATCGTCCCTCGCGGGAAGTTGTACGAGCGCAGGACGAGTCAAGCCACCCCAAATCCACGAGTGAGCCACAACGCGACGACCCGGTTGGATACCGCCGGAGACGGTCCCCCAGATGTTCCCCACGTCGCCCACGTTTTCACCGTACATGAACGTTTTCGAGGTGCCGTCCAGGTTGGACGCTTGTTCCAAGCTAATCGGCATACGGGCGTCATGCAACCGCCCCACTTGAAGCGATGTTGA
>CAWDMH010000003.1:0-1314804 GCA_963803365.1 uncultured Planctomycetaceae bacterium | reverse complement strand
AGATAGCAAAGACCAACCTGAACGAGTTGAGGAGACGTATTGCTTACTGGAAGCAAGACCCCGCCGAAGTTGCAAAGTCCGGTCTGGCGAAGATGAGAGCGGCAGTTGACTCCGCCTTCTCGCACGCGGAACGCTAAAGATTCGTCACGCCTAGCCGACACCGCTGACGCCGGCGAACTGGGTCATGTCCAGGCAGAAGTGAATGCTCCAGAACCAGACCACGTCGCGTGATCTCTGCAGCACGAGGATTGCCGCGACACCCAGCCCCGCGTCTCGCAGCAGCCCGCCCAGCTCGTTCCACCTCGCGCCCCCGGACACCATCGCCGGAATGTGTCCGGCAGCGAAGAGACAGGCCACGATGACGGTAGCCCAGCGACGGCCGATGGCACCGGCCAGGCGCACGAACAAGATGGCTATCGTCAATCCTCGAGGAACACCTGGGCCATCTCGTCGACGTGCTCATAGCGCCAGATTCGGCCCAGCTGGACCCACGGTGCATCCGCTCCCACTCGCAGAAGCGAGTATGCAGCTGACCGCGAGGCTCGCCAGCAGGAGCCCTACACCGAGTCGCAACAAGTCCTACGGTGCGGGAGCCATGCCGTGGTCCACGACTGCCGACGTAGTAACACCACGAGGAGAATGGGAGCGAAGATCATCACTTGGTTAATCGCACCAAACACTGGGCCGAGAGCCCCTCGCTGGGCAGGCGAATCCCGCGGGACCATAACTGACCAGTGGCTAGGATGCCGATCGCACCGATCAGCGCGAACACGAACTCCATCCAGGGTTGCGCAAACTCTTCTCCGATTCTCGTGGCCAGATCCAGGGCCAGAATCGGTTGGCAACCAGCCATCCACCGAGTCCCACGAGATACCCCGCGATCAAGGGCGGGTAGTGCTCCTTAAACACGCTTGCATCTCCTCATGTCATGAACCGTTGTCTGGAATTTCAGAACGGCCGCACGATCGTCGCCACCGGGTGGCGATTGACTTTGATTTCACGAGATGCGGCCGGATACCGTAATCGTTCACGAGCTGCGTCCACGGCAATGTACAAAGTGACTGAATGTCCCGCCGCTATCTCTTTTTCCCAGGACAATGCGCGAGTTCGCATTGCGCCGCGCAAGGAGAATTTTCCGCCTTATTCGCCTTCGCGTTCGGCCTCTTCCTCCCCTGCAGCGTCTTCCCCGACGACTTCCTCGTCAATGACGGCAAAAGTCCACGGGCTGATTTGGCGCAACCGACCACCTCGTGGAGGCGGTCGCCCGGGGGGAAGGAGTTTAATGGCGCGGCCGACCGTGGGAGCATTGCGCAGAATTTCCAATTGCACTTCTTCTAATCTTTCCTTTTCTTTTTTCACTTCGTCGAAGGGTTCGACCGGCGCCGGCGAGAATATCTATAAGAGCTTTAACAATTGCTTCCAGAACGACCTTTGACGCGTGTCCTCCATGGCATGGCGGTAGCGCACTTCATATACTTGGGCCGCGTAAATATTAGCCCTGCGACGGTCGCTCTCCGAGAATCCCTGCCCCATCGTCGGTGCCGGCATGGGTGGTGGGCTAATGTACGGCACATCGATGAACGGCTCATTGTATATCCTGCTCAGCATTCTAGGGGCCTCGAAATCCCATCCCTTGGTACGCGCTCTTTTGAATGCTTCGCGGATGACGCGATCGTCCACCCTTGCCGCCTGCAATTTCTCAATGACCGCCTCCGTCCATTCCTGGGGAACTTTGCCTCGAAAGCAGGGTACGTTGTCCGTCATCCAAGCAGCAACTGCGTCTGGATTGTTCATTGAGTTGTAGGAAAGTTGCACGATCCCAAGCCTTGGAATCCCCATAAACAGTGCTCCTCATTACGACCTGTTAAGTACTAAAACTTGCCTTTTCAACACATTTCACAATTTGAGGCATCACATCGGAAGTCGATAAAGCGTTTGCATTGTTTTGGGATGTCTGATGGGTGACACGGGGATAACAAGCAGAGTTGTTTGCTGCTCCCGCAACTGTTCACGAGCCGGGGTCTGGCTCATTTTCAGCCCAATAATTGGTACGTGAATGTCGCATGAGCCGCCGAAAATGTGCCTGACCCGCTGAAAACGTGGGCGACGCATCGACAACCCGTAAACGCTTACGCTGCTCCCAAATCGGATTGATGCCAATAATCAGTGCGTAAGCGCGAGCCAAATCGTCCAACAAGAATTGGAAATCTCTGGACTTTTATTTTTGGCTGCGTCCGGGCCGAAGTGAACGGCGTCGCGCAAAGTCATCCCGCGCGACTGGGTGTCGTCTCGCAGTTTGTCAAGATAGTGCGTGGAATTGGTCTCAAGAAGCCTCGCCACGTTGAACAAGCCCGTGACCTCCGCGGCAAAGTCCTCGGGCAAGGTCGCCAGCGGCAAACCCGCAAAAGGCGGTGCGAGGAAACTTGGAAAGGCCGCGAGCCGATTCGACGAATGGGACTTGGAGATTCTGATTTATGAATTCTGAATGCGCGCGTAGCGGGCCAATTTGACGTAAGCGTTCACGGGTTGCCAATGCGTTGCCCACGTTTTTAAGGGGTCAGGCACATTTTCGGCGGCTCATGCGACATTCTAGTACCAATCATTGGGCCGAAAATGAGCCAGACCCCGGCTCGTGAACTGTTACCAATTTGACAAAGGTCGACAACATCCATGGCCAATGATTGTCGGGCAAAGACTGCCCGACAAATCGCCAATTGCCCCACAACGTTGGCATGCACGCGGTTTACTCGCATGACATCCTCTGTCAAAATGGAGTGTCCCCTTGGGGCGTCTGCCTCTGTCAAAATGGAGTGTCCCCTTGGGGCGTTGGGGCGTCTGCCTTGGGGGGTCTGCCGTTGGATCCCTTGTTCCTCGGGTGCTCGCATCGCAAACAAGACAATGAAAAATGGGTCAATCAAGGCTCTAGAACCGGTGGCACCTGCAAACGGTCGTACAAAGGTGGCGTCGGCCATCACGCATGGGACTTCATGAACAATGTCGAATCGTAAAACGAGCCGCAATTTGCGTCACAGATCGTTGACGCATCCAACGCGCCTGGCGTGGACCAAGGAACAACTAGCCGCCTTGGGTTCGGCTCCGGATGAGAAGATCGCCAAGCTGTTGGGCATTAGTACTGGGGCGGTCTTTTCCATGCGCCGTCGTCGAAATATTCCTCCCTATGGCAAAACCCGTGCGCAAATCCAACATCGTTGGACAAAACGTCAATTGGCGTGGTTGGGAAAGCATCCCGATGCTGAAATCGCCAGAAGGATCGGCATCGATACCACATCGGTGGCGTGGAAACGACGAATTCTGGGAATTCGACCGACCGGACAGGCTCGTATCGGGCATCAATGGACCCCGCAGGAACTCAAGCTGCTGGGTCAAATGCCGGATCTCCAAGTGGCCAAGAAAATCGGCATTCACCGACATAAAGTTGCGATCAAACGGCGAGAACTTGGAATCGCCAACTTCGTTGTCAAGAAATACGAGTCGATTTGGTCGCCACCCATCATCGCCAAACTGGGAAAGGTACACGATCAGATCATTGCCAAGCAGCTCGGTCTTAGTGTTCAACGCGTCAGGGCGTTTCGCCTGCGGCGACGGATCTTTACGAAGAAAGCTCCGCAGCCCCCCGTACCGTTTTCCTGGTCCCGCGAGCAACTGAACCGATTGGGAACCGTTCCCGACGCGCAGTTGGCTCGCGAACTCGGCATCCGCCGGTCTGCCGTTTACTACCGCCGGCGGTCACTGGGAATCGCTCCGCGGGTGCAGCCGACCCGAACACGTTCTTCGAAGTCCCGCAAATCCGCCAAGGACCGCTAATCCAACAACACAATGACAGGGACGACAGCGACACGTAACAGTTCACGAGCCGGGGTCTGGCTCATTTTCGGCCCAATGATTGGTACTAGAACGTCGCATGAGCCGCCGAAAATGTGCCTGACCCCCTAAAAACGTGGGCAACGCATTGGCAACCCGTGAACGCTTACCAGCGACACAGACGGATCTAAAATCCCTGATCGTGGGACTTCATAATTCCGACAAGAAACTATTTCTTCCTGGCGGCCTGCCATCGATCGGCAAGGTCCGATTGGTTTTTGGCGCGATAGAGGTCGACAATGGAATCAAGGGGATCCAAAACAAGATCCATCGCATCGGGTGAGTCCAAGGCCGGCATTGATTCCGCCGGCGGCGGCTGGTCGACGCCAACGGCTGCCAAGAGCAACGATTCGGCCTCGTCATATTTGCCTTGAGCAGTCAAGGCGCGCCCCAATAATGTCTGGCAGTTTTGGAGTTCAATCTGTGGCGATTGAGTCAACAAGCGAATTCGCAACGCTTCGCGCAGGGACGGTTCTGCGTCGGCAAACTTGGTCAACTGGACCTCGACAGCGCCCAGTGCCATCGCGGCCATGCCGACCGATGGATGGTCCTTGCCGAGTTGTTTTTCGAGTTGAGAATGACCATTTTCGAGGAGTTTCAATGCTTCGTCCAGTTTTCCGGCCGATGCGGCGGTCATCCCCCGAACGACGTCTTTCAGACCTTGCTGTTCATTGACGTTCAAAGATTGCACTGCTTTTTCCATTTGAGCGTCGGCTTCTTGTGTTTTCCCGGCATGTTCCAAATCCATCGCTTTGGCAATTCCAGAAAAACTATTACGGAGGATGGCCTGTGTCTTTGCGTCGGGCATGGAAACGATGATTTTGTCAAGCATTTCGCCGCTGAACGCTTCCTTCGCAGTCGAATCGCTTGATTTCTCCGCTCCCGGCTTCTGTCCCAATGCCAGGCGCCGCACCATGTTCAACAAACCTTCGAGTCGGCTCGATTCGATTTTGGAATCGTCACCGTTCCAATCTTTTGCTTTGTTCAACGCTTGAACCAAGGTCGCCTGCGCCTCGTTGAATCTCCCCAGATTGAGTTGGACGGTCGCGAAAGACAATGCGGAACGAAGGTATACGTCGTGATCGACGTCGTGATCGACGTCGGCATCATGTTCCGCCAAACTCCAAGCGTGCTGCAGATGGTCTAGCGCTGCAGGATAAATCCCCAGGCCCATGTAGGCATTGCCAATTGCCAGACGCACAAGCATTTCAGGTTGTGGCTGCCCAGCGAATCGCTCGCCAATTCGTTCCGCAGCCCGGTCGATGGCCGTTCGCAATCGAATATTTGGATCCGGCTGAAAACCGCTGCTTTGGGAATTCTCGGAAACCGCTTGAGCTAAAAGGTCCTGTTCGAGGAATTGCAATACCGATCGAGACGACTTCAAATGCTCCAGGGCCGACTGATGCGAGCTCAGCGCGTCCTGTCGAGAATCTTCTGCGGCTTGCTGAGCCGCAATGGCCAGCGTAGCGGCATGCCGAGCGCGCAGGTATTGCCATCCCGTGATGACCGTACCGATGACCAATAGCGCCGCCACAATGCCTGTGATCAGCAGTCCGAAACGATGTTTACGGGAAAACTTTGTTAACCGGTACATCGCACTGGGAGGGCAAGCCTCGACGACATCATTGTTGAGAAACCGCTCGATATCGCGGGCCAGACCGGTGACTGATCCGTATCGCCGCTCCCGTTCTTTCTCCAACGATTTCATGACGATCCAATCGAGATCCCCACTGACCGAACGGCGCAGCTGCCCCGGTTCAATGCTGCGATTTACGGCGATATTCGGCAGGCTGGCGCTGGAGGTCAGTCGGGTGCTCGGTTTCGGCGGTTCAACTTCTTTGATCCAACGCAGGACTTCGCGCAGCGCAACGGTCTGCAACTGATGCTTTTCCAGGGGCGTCGTGCCCGTCAACAGTTCGTACAAAATAACGCCCAACGAATAGATGTCGGACCGCGTATCGACATCTAGATTATTCTGTTCAGCTTGCTCCGGACTCATATACATCGGTGTCCCGATCATCGTTCCGTGGGCCGTAAACACGGTCAGTTCTGTCAATGGCTGATGCAGAGCCTTGGCCAGGCCAAAGTCGATGATTTTGGGAATCGGTCGTCCGTCGTACGGGCAGGCGAGGATGTTTGAGGGCTTAAGGTCCCGATGAATGATTCCTTTTTGATGGGCGTGTTGTACCGCCTGACACACGACCAAGAAAAGTTGCAATCGATCGTGTAGCGGCAATCGCGCCGAATCGCAGTATTCTGTCAGTGATGTCCCTTTGACGTACTCCATCACAAAGTACGGCTGTCCTTGCGGAGTAATTCCACCGTCGTAGATGCGAGCAATGTTAGGATGCTCCATCAGGGCCAGCGCCTGACGTTCGGCATCAAATCGAGCGAGAACCGATTTCGAATTCACTCCGGCTTTGACCAGCTTGACGGCGACTTTGCGACGGATTGGAGCAAACTGTTCAGCCAACCACACCGTGCCCATCCCTCCTTCGCCAATTTGTTCCAGTAACTTATACCGATCGGCAATAACAACTCCCGAAAGGGGATCAGCGGCGCCCGAGTCCTTTGTCGCTTCGCCGCTTTGAACGCGTTCATCCTTTAGCAGCCCGCTCGAATCGAAATGTGCCTGCAGAAGCAATTCAACCGCCTCGCGCAATTGCGGATTGCCTACGCACGCGGCCTCCAAAAACGCCGGTCGCTGCTCCGACGACAATTTCAACGCCGCTTGGAACAGTTCGCTCTCGTTCATATGGGTCTCCCTGCTGCTAGGTTTCGTTCAAGCCGAATAACTCGCTACAGGAACATGCGAAAAACCGGTCGATAAGCCGGGAGAAATACAAAAACATTCTCAAAAAAGTTCGGACGAACTGGTCAATCCGCACTCGGCTGCGATTTCGCCCACGATCGCTTGAGCCACGCCCGAGCGAACGACCAGTCATCGCGGACCGCGTCAGCCGAACGGCTTAGGATCTCACCGATTTCAACAAAGGTACATCCTAGGAAATAACGCAGCTTGACCACCTCCGCGTGGCAAGCGTATTCGGCAGCGAACTGTTCCAGCAACTCGTGAACCGCAAGCAGACTGGCAGGATCGATTTCCCGTTGGCTTCCGACTTCGGTATCGAGAAGTTCCCGGCGACGCAAATGTCCACCACGACGAGTCGTCTGCCGTCGCCGAGCTGCTTCGACGAGAATCCGCCTCATTGCTTCGCTGGCTGCTGCAAAAAAATGGCGCCGATTTTCAAACCTGAGTGGTTGATCACCACCCAGGAGTCGCAAGTACAACTCATGGACCAAGGCGGTGGATTGAAGCGATACTCCAGGTCGTTCGCGAGCCATTTGAATGGACGCCATCTGCTTGAGTTCATCGTACACCAACGAAAATACCATCTCCGCGGCGCCGGTTTCGCCCTGTGCCAATCGAGCTAACAACTGGGACAACTCGTCCATTTTTTCCGCCAAGAATTTGCCAACCGCAACGACGCCACACTTGATAAGGATCGCACGCAAAATAACTTCGCCCCTAATTCCTCGCCCTCAGCGGCGCAAGCCATCCGGTAATTCGCCATGTAGATGCCGACGCAAACGGACGGTGCGCGCCGTTACGCTACTTTTTCAACGGGCTGCTAAACGACTACAGCTTTGGCCAGTGCGAGAGCCGGCATCAGAATCCTTGTGGACACCGGAAAATCGCTGTCCTGGCGACTCGGCCCCGATCGTCCACCGGAAATGCATGTTATGGAAGTTCGAAGCCGCAGGCATTGTACCGCGTGGAGGCTCAAGTGGCATCAGCTCCTTTCAACATCGAAAGCGTCGCCGGTCAATGCATCCTATGTCCAAACCCGTGCCGTGTCCCGATCCGAACATTGGCGCCGCTGAGCAACACGCCAATGACATAAACTGCAAACTCACCGCAAGCAGCCATATCATCCGCGATCGCCGACGTTGAGCTTTCGGGTTACAGCATTTCAAAGATCGAGTTGGAACGTGAGGCCATTCCGGTGTAGATCTTGCAGGAAGATGGTTTGGTTGGTGGCGACCAGTAACCGTTACTTCGTTTCCGCCAACAACGAAGTTTGTAACGCGTCACGCAACGACCATTTTGCCTTGGCAAGACACCAAGGCTGACCAAGACGCCGGACAGAATCACCAAAGGTTAAACCGTGATGTATTCGTCAGACCGCTACTCACCAGCGGAGTACAAAAACCGGGGCGAGTGCGGCAACTGCCATAACTGCTTGCAGCGCGAGAACCGGCAGCGCATGGCGAGGCGAATGCGGTACCCAGCGAATCGCGAAGAACGCCACGATCGGTAGCTGGCCAGCCATGAGTAGCTGCCACAAGTGTGCGCCGGTACCCTCATCCGGTTGGGGCGCCGTCCCAAACAGTGCGATCTGAATCAATACGACAGCGATAGCGAGAAACGACATCGTGACTGGAAGAAATGCGCTCGGATGCTTAAGTGAATTCAGTACGTTGGCTTGAGTGTTCATTGTGGTTTCAAGGCCTAACTGGAATGGGTCAGTGGCCCATCGCCCCGGCGGAACACCCCCGCCGGCGATGGCGATATCTATTCTCCATCGCGGGAATTGCCAGTCAAGCGCCGCTCATGGCAAATAGATTTAAGCAACTGCGGCATCCTGCGAATAGAATACCGATATATTCGATCCGGGGAGCGTTTACCGTTGAGTTTCGGGTAAGCGTTCACGGGTTATCAATGCGTTGCCCACGTTTTTAGGGGGTCAGGCACATTTTCGGTGGCTCATGCGACGTTCACGTACCAATTATTGGGTCAATGATCTAGCATCCGCGGGAGGCAAACAGACATTAGGATTAGGCGATGCGCCTCCGGCATTGCAAGCGACGAAATGGCTGACGGGATCTGAAGTGAAGTCGTTCGAGCCGGGCAAGGTCTACGTTGTGGAGTTTTGGGCCACTTGGTGCGGGCCGTGCGTGTGCATGATGCCACACCTGGGCGACCTCCAAGAAGAACTTGGGCCCCAAGGCGTGACGATCATCGGGTTCACTTCCAAAGATCCAAGCAACACCTTTGAGAAGGTCACCGAATTTGTCCAAAAGCGAGGCGACAAACTCGGCTATTCGATCGCCTACGCCGACGACCGAGAGACGTACGACGCATATATGAAAGCGGCTGGTCAGAGCGGCATCCCTTGTTCGTTTGTGATCGGCACCGACGGCAAGATCGCGTACATTGGCCATCCGCTGTTTTTGGAGGAAGTGTTGCCGAAGGTCCTGGATGGGACATGGAATCCGACGAAGGGAACGGCGGAGCTCAAGGCCGCCGACAAACTATGGGACCGCACCTACGCGGCGATTAGCAAACCAGGGGACCCCGAGGCACAATTGGTTGAGTGGGAAGAATTCTCGGCCAAGTGGCCCCGCCTGGCAGCCGATCCGTATATGAATGCCGCCCGACTCAAACTGCTGATTGCCGCCGAGCGATTCCCAGACGCCGAAACGCTTGCAAATTCAATGATGAGCAAGGCGCTCAAGCGAAACGACGTCTTATGCCTAAATGTAGTGGCCGATTCGCTGATGGCCCCGCAAGCAACCGGGCAAGCAGACTTGGCGGCGGTCGCCGTTCGCGCGGCCGAAGCGGCAATGGGCGTCGATGGAGAAACGGCGCCGACCTTGATTCGATTGACCAACGCCTATGCGGCAACTGGCAATACAGCCAAAGTAAAAGAGTACGGACCCAAAGCAGTGGCCGCCGCCGAAAAGGCGTTCAACGGAGAGTCGGACGTGATGGGAATGCTTCGACTTGCGGCGGCCCATCTCGCGGCGGGCGATGCCGACCAAGCAAAATCGACGGCCGAAAAAGCAATCAGCCTTGTGGCCCCTACGAATGCTGCCCTGAAGCGATACGTCGAAGAGCAGGCAAAAAAGTACGGGGTGCAGCCGGCCGCAGACGAAGGAAAGAAAGACTGACGAACAAAATTCGACGGCAGATCTTTCGGCGTTCGAGCTATATAACGTTCTGTCAAGCATAGGCACGAGCTTTGAACCTACTAGCGATCGCACGCAACAGAACTTCGCGCTAACAGACCGTTGAAAAAGGTGTCCACAAGCGTTTATTAAGGCGGCACAAGCCGCCCGGGAATTCACCGAGTGGATGCTAACTCAAGTTGTAAGCGTTCACGGGTTGTCAATGCGTCGCCCACGTTTTCAGGGGGTCAGGCACATTTTCGGCGGCTCATGCGACATTCACGTACCAATTATTCGGCCGATAATGAGCCAGACCCCCGGCTTTTGAACGGTTACGCTCAAGATAGCGAGCCAGCTTCGATTTTGCGGCAATTTGGATGCTGAGCACGGTGTTTGCAAGCTTTAAAAATGGCCGAAATGCTCACAACTCTCTTACTTGGACTAACTCAACCGGACGGCTCGCGCCGTTCCGCTACTTTTTCAACGGGCTATTAAACGCGGTTATTTTTCCGAATGACAAGTTTTAGCCCGGACCAGGTTTCGTTGACCGCACACACTTTTACGTCAACAAGACCAAGTGACAGCGCGAGTGACCGGATCGTATCCTCGGTGACCTGAGTCGGCACACCAGAGGTTTTCTTGGGCCAAGAAACCCAAATCATCCCGTCACGCGTGATCTGTTGCATTGCCATTGGGAGTAGCTTCGCCAGTTCGGCGTCTGATGTTGTGAACAGGTGCCACAAATCGACGTCGGTTCGAATCGTTGCCGATATGTCAACGTCCGCCGGAATCGGCGAAAGCAGTTCCCCGTAATTTGCGGGAGCATTCTTGGTCTTGATCCGGAATCCCGGTTTGATGCCGAGTTTCCTGGCGAGCGGGGTGTGTGAATAGCCTGCCATCCTCTGCGCTCTCCGCTTATGTCAACGTGCGTGAATCGTGTTTCCGGTGTGTGACGTTGGTTCGAACGCAAACGGGGCATGCGTCGAACACCAAGCAACCTCGGCTTATTTCGCCGGGGCCAATCTCACGTAAGCCCCGCCAGCAGCATCGAGGTCAAGCGTCAATTCGTCCGCCGCCACCAGCGTCACTTCCCGCCGGGAGAGACGGTACTTAGCACCGGCATCGTCCAGCCACATTTCGACAACGTAACGTTCCGGCCCGAGAAACTTCAGCGGTAGCTTGAGCGTTCGAGCATTCCGGTTGGTCATCGCCCCGAGATGCCACACATCCCCATGGCGCCGCGCGATCGCGACGAACTCCCCGACTCTCGCCTCCAAAACGCGTGTGTCATCCCAAGTTGTTGGGATTGCTGCAAGCACCGGCAATCCTGGATGCCCTCGGTACGCGCTTGGGAAGTCGGCGACCATCGGCAGATGATTTTGGTAGACCACATAGCTGGCCAGCGTCCTGGCCGGAGTTCCCATGACCAAAGGAGCGCTGTTCCGGGGCTGGAATGCCTCCGGACTCACGGTGCGGAATGACCCCTGATGGAAATCGAGCGGTCCGGCCAGCATTCGCGTGAACGGCACCGTCACTTCATGGTCCGGAGTGATGCCGATCTTGTCCCACTTGTCGTATTCGAGGTTCATTACCCCTTCGCAAGTCAGCAGATTCGGGTACGTGCGTTCCAATCCCGTCGGCTTCGGGCAGCCGTGCAAAGTCACGGTTAGCTGGTTGTCCGCCGCGAGCTTCACGGCTCTGCGCACGAAGCGGTTCATCTCCTGGTCGTCACGATCCATGAAGTCGAGCATCACCCCTTGGATGCCCCACTTGCGATACAGTGGAAACGCCTTCTCCATGTGCGCTTCGGCGGCTTTCCAGTGCATCCAAAGGCGAATGCCGACCCCTTTCTTTCTGGCGTACTTCAGAACTTCGGGCAGGTCGAGACCCTCGACTCCTTTCGTCGGTTCGGCCCCCTCATACGGAACGATCGGGCCACCGTACCACGCGCCGTTCCCGACACCGTCGAGTGCGTGGAATTGAATACCGGCTTCGGCGCAGAAATCGATGTAGTACTTGGCTGTCGCCGTGTTCAATCCGGGATTGAATGAAACATTCTCCTCGTAAAAGCCATTCCACCACGGGAACGTGGTCTTCCCCGTCTGGATCCACGATGTGTCCTTGATCGCACTTGGCTCGCTCAGATTGAGGACGATGTCGGACTCGACCAGCTGGCCGATTCGGTCGCCGATCATCACCACCCGCCACGGGGAAACGTGCGGAAGGCTCCAACGGACGGCTATGCCTGGTTCCTTCGGAAGCGGCGACAACCGAGCCGATAACAACCCGTTACCGGTCGGGGCAAGGTACATCCCGGCATATTCGTTGACGTTCGCCTCGGTAATCGCGGCCCACATCCCACCGGGGAGTTCGACCAACAGCGGAAGTCCGAGCAGCCAGTCTTTTGGCAAGTCCTCGGCCGGCTTCACCACGTACCGCTTCTCGTACGAAGTTGTGAACCCGTTGAGCGGCAGCGCGTACGTTTGCGTTCCAGTGGGAAGCGCCCACTGGGTGCGTTCCTCGGCCACCACCAGTTCCGACCATCCCGCTTGAGCCGGAAACTGGTATCGAAACGCGACGCCGTCGTCGTACGCCCGCAGCACCACCGCCCACAAGCGGTTCGGTTTCGCCGTTTCCCGCAACCGGATCGTTTCCTGAGTGCAGTTGCCGACGACATGCCGACGTTTTCCAGGAATCTGGGTATACTTGTCTCGGATGGACTGCGTTTCGACATCCATGAATTCGCAGGACCTGCCGAGGAACTCGCCCCCCGCCAGATCGACACCGAGCCGGGACCAATCAATCAACGTGTTCGCACCGCGGCGAACCCGAAAATAGGGGACACTGTCGGTGGTTGAGTCCTGCCGCAGAATGAACTCGATGGCAAGGGTGCCATCCGGCGATTTGCAGACAACTGGAGACGCTACTGCCACGTCGCCGCCAGCGGCTCCGCCGAGAAGAATCCCAACGGACGCCAATAGCTGAAAGTGCATGAACGCATCTCCTATTGCGGGCAGGCACTCGACAGCGATTCCAATGCTGCAATGACTCTGCGCCTGATCTCGTTCCGAACTTCGCGGAATGGGTCCGTATCCATCTGCTTCGGATCGGGAATGTTCCAGTCTTCGCGTCTGGCTGCTCGAACATTGGGACAAGCGTCGCCACATCCCATGGTCGCCACGAAATCAAATTCGACATTTGGGATATCGCCCAATGATTTGGAAGTGTGCTTTGAAAGATCGTATCCGACTTCCCGCATCGCAGCGACTGCTTTCGGATTGATTTGCCCGCTGGCTTTCGATCCCGCACTATAAGCTTCTATTTGTTCGCCTCCATGAAATATGCGCAAACGCTTCGGCCATCTGGCTACGATTAGCATTCTCAATGCATAGGAATAGGATTCGCTTTTTGGGGAAGCCACTCATTGTTCAGTTTCTGCTGTTTTGAATTTGCAACAGCCAGGTTCGCGCACGCATCGACACGCCGGAATTGCGGCAAGGGCACCGAGGATTGGTGCAGCCACGTAGATCCATACGCCGACAAAGTTCAAAGTTACAATTGCCGGCCCGAGGGAACGCGCCGGATTCATTGATGCACCGGAAATCGGGCCACCCATCAGCGCTTCCAGTGCGATGACCGCACCGATAGCGATTCCCGCAGTAATCCCCTTTTCTTTGGCCCCTGTGGATACACCGAGAATTACAAACATCAAGACAAATGTTAGTGTTACTTCCAGCAGAAAAGCCTGATGCGGAGCACCATGCGGAATCGTCGCCCCCAACGTAAGATTCATCGGAAACAGAATTCGAAGCAAGAGGCTGGCCAAAATCGCACCCAGGCATTGACTTGCGATAAAAGTAATCGCAGATCGATGCGGCAGCCGGCGTGCCGCCACGAATGCAAGTGTGACAGCCGGGTTGAGGTGTGCTCCGGAAATGTCACCCACGGCGTAGATCATCGCCAGCACAACCAAGCCAAACGTGAGCGCAATGCCTACTTGGGTAACTGAGCCATCGCTGACGTCGTTGGCGACGATCGCTCCGGTTCCGGCGAAGACCAGACAAAATGTTCCGATCGCTTCGGAACCCATCTGTTTGAGCAATGGACTTGGCATACTAGTCGAAGTTGCAGGGAACCGGACGGCTCGCGCCGTTCCGCTACGTTTTCAGCGGCCGCGACGGCTCGCGCCGTTCCGCTACGTTTTCAGCGGGCCGCTACGGTTCGCGCCGCGATGCACGACGAATCAGGGCTCTGTTGCCCACAACACGCGTGAGCGAGCTTTGAACCGGCAGCATAATTCTACCAAGCCGTTGTCGCCGTTCAATTCGTGTCGGTGTGTCGTCGTTCGATCGTTTGCTGTGGATCGGGCTTGCGGGATCAAGGACGACTAGGGGCCAAACAACAACGGCTGATCGCTGACGTCAACGGCGCTAACTACGGAAACGAGCGTTTCCCATGGAGAAGCCAGCCAACCAGTGTGTATCGAACGAACACAACGTAGGTCGCCAGACAGAACGAAAATGTAGCGACCAAGGTGAGCGATAGTTTCAGCCACATGTTCCACGCGACCGGTATCAACAGCGTCTGAAGAAAAAGGACGATCGGCAAATGGATTAGATAAACCCAGTACGAGGAATCGGCGAGAAATTTCAGTCTCGTGCTGGGACGCGACAAAAACTGCTTGCCGAGGATGAGTGACGCGACAGTCAAGGCCACCGACAGATACGCCGTCAGCAGGCAGGCAATTCCCTGCATCCTGCGCGGGAGCGATTGTGGACCTTGCAACATCGAGGTCAAATCCAAAACCGGCATGCAAAAATAATACGGGACGAACAACAGCAAGCTTCCCCCAACGAGACACCCCACTATTGGTCGCAAGGATTCTAGCCATCTTTCGCGGCCGAACAACTGCCAACCAGCCCAATAGTACCACCCGTAAAAGGCAAACGGCCACCACGTGGGAACGAAGGATTCGGGCCCTGGCAGAGGAATTCCCGCCCCGACGATTCCTGGCAATAGCACCAACGGAGCGAGCCCAAATAGCCAATGCCGTCGGAACAGACCCTCCAGCCTCGGGCACGTGAATCGCGAGGCGACGGCTGCGATCAACGTGAAGAAAATCAAGTAATAAAGAAACCAAAGGTGCATCGTCCCCGGTGCCGGTCCACTCTCCGAACGCGAAGCATGCTTACTGGCCTCAGCGATCAGCCCCATCAGCCCCTTGGGTTTGTCCACGTAGGTAACTCCAAAGACGATCAGGACCGTCATGGCGCCCAACAAGAACGGATAGAAGAGAAGGAACGGAATCACCAGACGGATCGTGCGCTGCCAAAGGAGCCGCTTGATCCCCTTTCGCACCAAGACCAGCTTGGCAAAGTAGCCGGATACAAGGAAGAACAGCCCCATGCGAAACAGATGGATGAACCAAATCGTCGCGTCGATCGCCCGACTCGATTGCGGGTCGGTGGCCAACCAGAACGACTGAGACGGATCGGCGTACGCAAACGCCGCGTGTAAAAACACGCCCAGCATCATGGCCAACGTGCGCAGGTTGTCCAGATAATGAATCCGATCGGAACCGGTCATCCCCCTCGTTGCCGGACGCACCACCGGACGCACCACCGGGGACAATACAGGTAGTTCCTCCGCCACAACGGCTGCCACTAGATGAGATCCCGATTCCGAGTTTGATAGAACAGCGCGATCCCGAACGCACTCACGATCAACACGACTTCCACGGCAAGAATCTGCAGAATCAAGGGGGGCCAGGTTAATGCGTCACTCTTGGTGATGGCTGAAATCTCGGGGTCGCCGAACAGCTTCATCAAAAGCACATTGAGCAAGACGTTGCCGGCCACCATGACGCATATTGTCCAGCCAACGGACTCGGTGACGACCGCGACCACCAACTGAAGCATGAAGCTGCTCAGCAAAAAGAAGAAGATCGCCGGCAGCACCACCACCGAACCTTGCTTGGCCCACGGCAACACGAATGCAAAGATCGTCGAGCACGCGAACATCCCGAGCCACGGAATCAGGTACGTGGTCAATACGACCGCAATTTTGGCAATCGAATAGTCGAGCAAGCTGATCGGCAGGCTCATCACAAACAACCTCGTCTGGTCGCTGGTTTCAGCCAGTAGCAACAGCCCGATCAGGTGGATGCCGGCCGCGATGGCAACCGTCATGACGAGGATGAAGCCGACAAAGCCAATGGTCGGGTTGGGAATACAAGCCAATACGGTACTGCCCAATCCCGCCGCGAAATAACCAAATAGCGGCCGTCGACTGAGAAACAGATCCTTCAAGAAAAGGATTTGGATTGCTTGAATGTTCATGACTTGTCCTCCTCGCGTCCGCGCATCACTGAACTCACAAAAATCTCTTCTAACGTCATGCGTTCGATGGCTTCGATCGAGGCTCCCGTTTGCTGGAGAGTCGCGGGAACGTCGTCCTGAAATCGATTCAGGCTCAGAACTGCGCAGGTTGCGAAACGATGACTCCAGCCTCAGTCCAGGCATCGCCGGGGGCTGCCAACCCTCCGGAGCGTGGAGCTTGATGCGCTTCCACCCCTCAAGGTATTCGTCCTTGTTTTTGGCGGCGATGACCTGCCCTCGGTCGATAAAGATGATGGAATCACTGATTTGCTCGATGTCCTGAGTGTTGTGCGAGGAATAGAGAATCGTCCGATCTTCGTCCTCGACGACCTTCATCAACTCCGTGAGAATTTCATGCTTGGCAACCGGGTCCAGCCCGTTCGTTGGTTCATCCAGGATCAGCAACTTGGGTCGCCGAGCCAACAGCAACAACAACATTGCCTTGACGCGCTGGCCATGGGACAAACCTTTGACGGCTTGCTCGTCGATCAACCCAAATCGATCGAGTAACTGGTTCGCATAAGCATCATCCCACGACGGGAACAGCGAACGTACGAATTGCATATGCCAACCGATCGATTCGGCCTTGTACAACCGCATGTCCTCGGAGAAATAGCCGATCTGGCTTTTGACATGGGCTTGGCTCGAAGAAACTGGTTGACCCAGTACCGCTACGGTTCCTGCATCGGGACGCACCAGTCCCATCAGGATTCGCATCGTCGTCGACTTGCCCGCTCCGTTGGGGCCGATCAATCCAGTCACGGTCCCCTGGGGAAATTCCAAGTCGATATGTTTTAGTTCGAAATGCTTGTAGGACTTGGATACGTCATGTAGCGATGCGGCCAAGCACGTCGAAGTGGTTAAATCAAGCATTGCGGTCATTTGCTGCTCCCTTGAGTCCGGTCGTAGGCCTCGGCGATCCGTTTCTGAATTTCGGTTTTGGACAGGCCCAGCAGCAAACCCAAGCTTGCTGCCTCGTGGAGGTGCCCTTGCAACTCCCGCTGCTGGATCGACGATTGCAGACCGGGACGGTCGGCAACCACAGACCCCTTCCCCTGTCGAGTCGTGATCACTCCCTCGCGTTCCAATTCCAGGTAGGCTCGTTTGATGGTGATCACGCTAACTTGCAGATCCGACGCCAACTGGCGAATCGAAGGTAAATCCTCGCCCGGCGGCAAATCTCCGACCGCCACGCGTCGCTGAATCTGCTCGATCACCTGCGCGTACAACGGCCTGGGGTCGCTCTGGGAAATCGTGATCCATCTGTGATTCGACATATACACAGTATACACACTAGTCTTCGTGGGGAAAGGCGGAATCTTGGAATTCAGCTTCAATTTTTTGCAGATTGGATCCGGCCGCCTGAAGATTGCGGTATCAGGTGGGGGAACACAGTCTCAAGAATCGCTGCTTTCCGTAGGTCCTTCGAGCGGGTTTGCGTGATCGGGCGTGTCCGCACCGGCGCGGTATTTGATCACTTGCACTCGCTCCAACGTCACCAGACCTTCTCCGACCATTTTGTCGATGTGTGGCATCAACTCGTCAATCTTGTCCTTGCCGTCCACGATTTCGATGATGATGGGCAAGTCCTCGGACAAGCGGAGGATTTTGGTGGTGTGCATCCGGCTGTGCGCGCCAAAACCCATGGGGCCGCGGATGACCGTCGCGCCCGCCATTTGCAAGTCTCTGGCTTTAAATACGATCGCCTCATACAGCGGCTTGCCGTGCCAGCGGTCCGCTTCGCCGATAAAGATTCGCAGCAGGTATCCGTCTTGTGGAATTTTCATGACTTAGGCTCCAAACCAACGCTCGGCGATGCGGTGGCCGAGCCATGCAGCGACGAAACCCGCCGCGCAACTGCCGACCATATTGACCAAGGCCCAGGTATACTCGCCGTCGTTGGCGAGGTTGAACGTCTCCAGCCCGAACGTCGAGAACGTCGAATAACCTCCCAGAAGGCCGACCGTGATCCCCACGCGATACTCCTCGCGGACCAACTGCGGACCGGCAAAGAGGCCACTTAGAAATCCGATCAAGAAACACGCCGAGACGTTGACCACGAAGGTGCCGACAGGAAGAACGCTGCCCGAGACCCGTTGAACCCAGCCTTCAACTGAATATCTCAACAGCGATCCACTCGCACCGCCAACCGCAATCATTGCCCACTTCAACATATCCATCCTCGTTCAAAAAGACCTGCATGCCTGTTTTTTGACTGCGATTAAGCATTGCACGCTCTCGCCGAAGTTCGGTATCGAACGGCCATCAGTGGTAAAGGATCCACGACGATGCCATTTCGGCAGCGGCCAACAAAAAAGCCTCGCCGTACGGCAAGGCTTCTCATCTGAAGATTGGCCCCTACCACACGGTTTCCCGCCGGCAGGAGTCATTAGCCCAACAAGGGCGGTTGCGGGGGACTCCATCCCCATTTGCGAAACGTATTTCGAGACAGATTTTGGACGATCAACAATGGCAAGTCAAGGTGTCGTCTGGTCCGGCTATTTGGGTTGCATATCGGCGACGTAGTATTCGTACGAGTTCCCCGACTGCCGGACCTTGAAGGTCGTTCGCCGAATGTTCTTAACCTCGATACCGCGCCGCTGGGCCTCTTCAGCTTCAAGGCGAGCCAAGTTCTGCGCGGTCTCCGTTGGATAAAACTGCACCATGATTCGCCCAGTGGTGTTGACGCCGGCTCGCTTGGCAAAGCGTTGGTCCCATTGTTTGAGCCGCCCCTGCGAAGGTACGAAGTATACGCGCTTCTCATCGGATCGTTTGACTGAGCGCTGTTGTGGCGCCGAATCGAGATCGTAAATCAACGCGATATCGTTCAAGACCTTGTGGACCGCCCCGATCTGCACTCCGAAGGCCTTCAGTTGGTCGATGTAAACGACCGGGCTGTCGGCTTCGTATTCGATCACCCAGCGCTCATAGCCCTTGCCGCCGCCGCCGTTGCCGCCCCCGTTCAATGAACCAAGTCCACGGCCTCGCCCCATCTCGGCGGCGTTGCCATCCACCGCAGCCAACATTCCGCGATAGCGCGATGGAGCGTCGGTGACGGCCTCAACCGCATCGGCGAGTTGCGGGACCTCCACTTCCGGAAAATCTTCAACCCCCGGTTCCAGAATGTCGTCGGCGACGCCTAACGGCTTTTCTTCACCGGGGTCACCCGGTGGCGGAATCTCCGACAGGGGTGGCAAACCCTTCTTGTGAGGTGAAATCATGGTGAGCCATGTCAGGAACATGATCAACGACAGCGTCCCCAACACCAGCGAACCCGCCGTCAAAGCTCCCGAGACACGATCGTAAGTCGAGGTTTGTGTGTCGACGCTTCCGCGAAGGTTTGAAATGGAACTCATGATTTTCCTTTCAAGTCGGACTATCTCATTCGGGTATCTGGCCAATTCGAAGTCGGACGGCCATCCCTGGTCGACATGGGTCGTAAGCGTTCACGGGTTACCAATGCGTTGCCCACGTTTTTAGGGGGTCAGGCACATCCGCCTTGGGCGGATTGAGCCAGACCCGGCTTGTGAACTGTTACACATGGGTCAGGCCAGGAGCCCCACCTACGGCAAACTACCCCACTTCGCGAACTCGCCGCGCCGCGATTCATGTTTGTCGCGCCTCTTGTTATTTGTCTTCTTCGTACAGGAATTCGGCGTCCGGGCGGATGCTCCGATACCAATCTTCCCATTGCTTCTTGATGAACTTGCAATTGTCCGCCGTCGGATTCTGCGGCAACTGAATCGAGTCGATCTTGCGGCTGATAAACCGCAGACCTTTTTGGGCCTGGACAATAACGTCGGAGGAAGGATCGGTCAGCGCGTAAATCAAAACGGGGACATTGTCCAAATCGCGAATCCTAGACAGCGCTTTGACCGCAATATACCGTTTGTCAAAGTCTTCGTCGGAAACCAGGACCCGAAGCTGCTGCAGGTGTTGAGCCCGCTTGGCCGGATCCTTCGATACCTGCAGATCAACCAGCGATTCTTCGAATTGTTTCAAGTCCACGTCTTTGTCAGAATCGATGGCCCGCAGAAAGTCTTCCACGTCGCGCGTCACCGCTTCGCCGATCACCTGACCGTTGCGAACCGTTAGATTACCGTTGGCAAAACCTTGCCCTCCACTGTACACGCCCGTGTGCGGATCGTTGGCCAGGATCTCGGTGCTGCGAACCAGAAACAGGATGGCAAACACGGTGGAGACCGCAGGCGTCACGGGTTCCGACCCGCCTTGCCACGAGCCATTGGCATTTTGTTCGCGCATCAGGAAATCGACGCCTTGGTCGTACCAATCCGGATGCTCGGTCACCTGCCCTTCCATCGTCTCGCGGAAGTAGGCGTAGCGCTCGAAACCGTACAAATAGTAATAGCGCCACTCATCGGCATTGGGCTTGAAGTTGTCCTTGAACCAGCGATTGACGGCATTCGTGCAGTTGCGCAGTTGAGCGCCATTGACCAACGCCGAATCCTTGGGTTGATCGGCGGCCGACTCGTCTTCGTTGGCCACATATTCGCGAATGATGATCGGCAAATCGCCTCCGACCCGGCGGACTTTGCTCCCCTTGGGCAGAGAAGAACCGACCCCCAGGATATCGGTCAGCATGTACACGCTGCCGCCGCCAGCAGCCGCCAGCGACAAGGTCTCGCCGCCCGAACCGCCGCCACCCCCGGCGCCGATGCCGCCTCCCCGATTGCCACCTCCGCCACGACTGGCCCGATAGTGCCAACCGCCCGCGCCGGTCTGTGTGTCGAACAGCCAGTTCAGAGCGGCTTGAGCCACTGCGGTCTTCGGTCTGAGACCGACTTTTTTCGCGACCCACATCGCCAAGCAACAATACTGCATTTGGGAAGTATCGCCGTAGTCGCGATCGCCGTCGCTTTCATAACCCCAACCGCCGCCGGACTGCTGACGTTTTTCCACGAAGTCCAGCGCCGTTTGCAATTCGTCCTTGTATCGGTCATCGAACAATGACAAGTAGATGGCACAAACGCCGGTGGCGTACATCGTCATCTTGTCTTTATCGCCGTGGATATAATTGATCGACGCCGCGATCGCTTTTTGAACCGACTCATCTTGCTCCGGCAACCGTTCCCCGTCATAGCGCAGCGAAGCCTCGCAAATCGCCAGCGCCTTGAGCGTCAGCGGACCGATGTCGCCGACTTGGGTGGTGCGAAGGTACGCGAGGCCCTTGCGAACCATCGCTTCGACTTCCGGGCTTTCGGGCGTGTACTTGATTTGAGCTTGGACCGCGACCGATCCCAACAGCCCGACCCAAGCGAGTACGGCCAACGACGCAACGGACAACAGAATGCGATTCATGATGTGTTCCCAATCTTTGCGTTTCGACGACCGGACCATTGGAGCAAGTAACATGCAGCGCACAGCAACGTGGCGACGCGCATTCCCTGAATCGGCAACGCGCGACCTGCGCTTGCTAAAGATCACCCACCAAACCCCAAGCTAATTATTGCCAAACCGGCATGGGATGTGCAATCAGTTTCCGGGATTTTGGCGGGTTTTGTTGCAATTTCTCGATCTCGCGGTCGGAAGTCATCCAAGGGCAAACCAAATCACACTTGTCCCCGCAATTCCCCCCACGGCCGATTGCGCAACGGCGGTGAACGATTTCTTTCGTCCAACGAAAGTCTTTGTTGTCAGGCTCGAATCTTTTTTCCACGGCCTGCTCACGTTACTTCGGAGACTGGAGCATTCGCAAACCACCGCCAAAAGACGTCGCCCAAGTTTCCTTGGGGGACCAAGGGTTAAAAAACAGACGAACGGGATGCTGGAATGGATAGTCCCGATCCAGGATGAACGTCGGATGCGACGTGTTTAATGTCGTCGTCCGCCACAGACCGTCGGCTTCGGTGGTCACGTAGGCAACTTTCGGATTGATGGGGTGAATGGCAATGCTCTCGACCCGGTAGAAATCACCCAATTCGATCCAGCTAAGCCCGCGATTGGTCGAGCGATACACGCCGCCGACTTCGTTCGGATACGATCCCCAATGGCTGAACACCGCGGCGTACCACGTGTTCTGACTCGGATCGTGCGGATCGATGACCAGATCCTTGGTCCAGCGGACAAAGTTTGGATCGCTGCGGTCTTGCCAAGTCAAACCGCCGTTGGTGCTGTAGAACACTCCCGAGCTTTGTGTGAATGCGCCACTCGAGTTGCGGCGGCCGGAGTAACTGGCGACCAACGACCCGTCGTCCAGGACGTGAATGCTGAGCGGATGCCCCTCCGTCCTAGGCGGGTTCGACAGTTTGACAAAATGTGGACCGTTGGGATTATTCAAATCATGAGTGACAAAAATCCCGCCTAATGTCGAGTGAACGACGCTGGCGTACATCGTATCCGGGTCGTCCGGATCTACCTCGAGCCACACGACCGGATGGCCCACCGCGACCACCGTTTGCCAAGTCGCTCCGCCATCGACGGACTTGATAATTGAACCCGAGGCGCCGTCGATCCGCGAATCCTGCAGATAAGTCGATTCGTACAGGTCATGCGCCGTCGACGTTCCCGCATAGAGAACGCCGTTGAGCGGGTGCTGGATGATGCAATAGGTGCTATTGTGTGGCAGACCCAATGCAGTTCCGGCAGTCCAGTGCAGCCCGCCGTCGTCGCTGAGGATTCCGCGAATATCGCTGAACCCGGCCACCATCGTGGTGGGTGTCGGCCAGGCTATCCACCAGCTGGAAGTCTGTTCGACTCCCGCCGTCGAGTAGGACAATCCCTGGGGGGTTGGAGTGCCGGGCGGATTCTGCCCCACCGGTTTCACATAAGCTTGTTGCCAACTCACCCCTCCATCGCTGGTCACGTGGGCAAACCCGTAGTCGGTGATGATGGCGCGGTTCGCATCGCTTGGAGAGACTGCAAATCCCAAAGCCACTTCTGCCCAATACCAGTCCAAGTCGCCGCCGTCCCCCATCCAACCGGTGGCGATATTCTGGTTGTTTTCGGTGTGAAACACCGGACTCCACGCGGATCCTCCGTTGGTGGACTTCAAGACCGACGGCGCGCCCGTGTCCGCGTTCGTTCCGGCCAAAAAGGCAATGTTGCGGTTGTTCAACGCCATGGCGACAAAAAACGGCTTGTCTGGATTCGCCGGACTGTCGTTGCGAACCAAGGTCCAGGCGGTCGCGCCACTGTCCAAGCGATACACCCGAGGCGTGTTTGCCGGATCACCCACTTCGCTGCCGACGATCCCGCCCCAAACGTTGTCCCGCGGAAACGTCACGGCCAAAAAACGAGTTTGGCTACTCGTCTTGGCCGCGGCGAACGACACCATCGCTTCGTTGGCCGGAATCCCCGGTTTCGAATCGACGACGAAGTGGGCTCCGTTGTCGGTTGAGACCCAAAGTCCTTTGCTGGTTGCCGCGTAGATCTTGGTTCCGTCCCAGAACGCTCCGGCCAGGTGTATCCCCAAATTCGAATCGGCCGAGTCGTAAACCAGACTAAAACTCTGGCCGCCATTGCCAGAATAAAACAAGCGGCTCCAATCTGTCAGCAGCAACCGCTCGGTGCCATTTGGATCGGCGTATAGCATAAACGTCTCACCGTCGGTCGGATCGACGGCCAGCGGCAAGAACGTGTTTCCGCCGTTGTTGCTGCGTACCGGAATGCGTTCGCCGAACCGGCCGATGTTGATCGCATACAGTACGTTGGGATTCGACGTGAAGCGGACCTGTGTGTCCACGCCGCCTGCTAACTTGGTAAACGGGAGCGTATGCCAAGTGGCGCCGAAGTTGTCAGTCCGAAAAACTCCCGTCATGTCGGTCGACATGTAAATCGTGTTCGGACTAAACGGGCTGATCGTCGGCGAATAGAGCGCTCCGCCGCCACCGATCCCCCGCGTAATCCAAGCTCGGCGAGTGAAGTCGTTTGGTTGACCGAATGCCGCCTGCCCGACGCACCCCAGCAAGCCTGCCACCAGGCAGCCGACGACCAGAAACCATAACCGCCGCACAGCGCCAGCCGAAGAGAGTTCAACGACAACATGAGAGGCTCCTCTGTTCCAGGGTTCACATACTGACGCCCGCTCATCAAAGATAGCAAATGGCAACCGGCAAGCAACTCGCTCAGCAATGAACGTCTTGGGAATTCATTCCAACCCGAAGTGGTGTCTGGTCAATTACTGCCCATTGAGCTGTTTGCCACGGTGTTGCGTGCCAATGGCGTCGCCAGTGAATTATTGGCCAACTGGCGCGGCAGATTCCTCTCGCGGGTACAGAGCGGCCAAACCAGAAGCTCGCTCTAAATGCGCGAATGCGACACGAAACTCAGCGGCCAGATTCTCCATGCAATCGCATAATTCCCATGCCTTCTCTTCACCACGCTGTTCCGTCACATCGGCTCGCACAAAAAATAACTTCCCGATTTTGTTGACCCTCACCTTGCCTCGCCCATGAGGGCGAGGATTCAAGGCGAAGTTATTTTGCGTGCGATCTTAATGGCGTAGTGCCGTGTCAAGTTTTAATTTTGGGGTGCCACTGGCCGTGCCAGTGTACATGAGTGTCGTGTATTGCCGACCCGCACTGGCGAAGCCAGTGGCACACATTCCCAATTCTAAGACCTGACAAAGCAGTAGTCTGCTGTAGGTCGGGCTTTCTGGCCGACCCATGGCGGCCAGGGATGGTCGTCCTACCGAGAATCCGCCCACTACCGCAGGGCGCTTCGTGAGGAATTGTTCCACTAACGAGCTATCCGCGAGTTTTCTTAAGCATCGAGCGAAGAAACAGATTCGCAAACGTCTTTTGGCGGCCTTCCTGGACGAGCAAATCCGAGAGGGCGAAAGTATGATCGAAGAATCCTCCCTCATTGATCCGCTTTTGCAATTCAGGAGTCAAACACCGCACGACATAAACGGTTTTGACTTCCGGGTTGGCATTGCGGTCGTTCTCAAAGGACTTCAGGGCGGCGCCCAGTCGTTCGAGAGCCGCGGCGGGATCGGCGCCGGCCTTGATTTCCACGGCCAGCACCGGCTTGTCAGTTGGATCGCGCAACGAAATGTCCGGCTCGCTTCCAAAAAGTAGATGATATCCTCCATGAAACCGAATGACTCGCAAGTCTGCCATTCGGTTGATGACTTCGGCGTGCCTTTGGGGATCATAATCTGTCATCTAACCATCGCGCCACACCAGTTGATTGATCTTGGTTCTCGTGTGGTTGGCGAGAATGGTTCGCACGGCGATTTCACCCTCGTCCCCGATTGCGTTGTTCCAAGATCCTTGAATGGTGGCGCCGGCAGAAGCAAACTGAAATCCGGGCAAGTCACGCGGCTCCACGTCGGCCGAGTTATTGATGATGACCGAAGCGATGCTGTTGAGCGCAATCACAGCCTTGTCCACCCAGGCCGAATCAAGCGCCGTCACTTTGCCCAATTCGATGGCCGCCACGTTACCTCCGACGAGGGTTCCCAAGCCCTTTTGTGACAAGAGATTGATGGTTCGGTAATAAAGCAACAGCCGCGGCTGCTCGCTTAACACCCGCGGCTGCGCAAAGACCAAAAGCGGTTCAATTTCCTTACGCTGCGCGTACGCCCATGCCTCTTCGTCGATCCCCCATTCGCTGCGGGATGTCCAGACGAATCCGTTCTTAGCGCGATTCAGATGGTGTACGTCGCCTATCGCGTCCCAGAGTCTAAGTGAACGGAGCCTGCGCACAAAACATGTCGCCCGCAGGCTGTATCGTGCGAATTCATCCGACCCAAGTAATTCCTGATGAAATGCGCGTTTCGCCATAAGCCAATTCTTGAGGCGCATCTACCTTCGCCAGACGTAGACGCATTTCCTTAATTCTTTGCGACCGTGTTTTCCCATTTGTTGACTACTGTTGCCTTTGCCACGAGGCAACATCCAAATGCGCTCGACAGCGAACCCGGCCGATTCCGCAATGCTCGACATAATCAGGTCGACCGGGATCTCTTCACCGCCATATTGGACATTATCGTTGACCATCACTACACAACCACCGCGCTTCACAATTCGAGCAAGTTCGAAGACAACGATCGTGGATTCAAGGAAGTAACTCCGAACCATTCGAGGAACGTTGCTGTTATTCAAGCGTTTGATCTGCCCAAGGTAGTCGAGTCGATGAAGTATATCTTGCGCCGCTTCCAAAGCATCGAACGCCGCCAAAGCCGAATGTAACAATTTCTGATTGCCGCGGTAGTATAGCCTGCGCAATTCGTCAAGCTTGGAACGATTCTCAACCGTGCATGAAAGCAGCGATTGACGGAGACTCTTCAGCTGTTCTTCGTCAACGCCGAGATATGCCAGCTCGAGTGCGTAGGTCCGCGTATAATCGTAGCGATTGCAATACGGCGGTGACGTAATCACCGCATCGACAGCCGCTTCAGGATAAGTTGGCAACTTTGAAAGGCATGAGCCTTGAGTCTCCAGCACTTGGCCTTTGCTGGGCGTCAAATCGGAAAACAGATCCCGCGTGCCGATGTCTTGTCGCATCAAAGTCAATTGACGACGTAATGCCTCGTCAAATGATAGGATCGTCCCTTCGTCAAACAGCTTGCCTGAAAGATCGCGGGGGGAACGATGGTCCCAGCGGAGATATTGTCCATCCTTGCGCGTATAACTTATCGACTCCAGAATGCTTAGACACGCGAGTCGCAACAATACGTGAGTGTCTTCATCAACGTTTGACCTTGAGAGAAACGTGGAGAATTGGTTTCGGTTCTGCTCCGTCTGTAACGGAAATGCGCCCTCTGTAATTCGAAGGTGCCTAAACACGAAGCGTTCATCAATTTCGCCCTTCCAAGAAATCCGTGAAATCTCATCGCATTTCCGTGCAAAAGAAACGGGGTCGACAAGCTCCGCTGCCAAACGAGCTTGAATCCCCGCAATGCCAAGAGGCATCAGTTCGATCCCGCGACAAGTCATTCCTCGATCTCACCCAATCATCAAAGCGGCACCGGTCCCCGCGAACGGGTCAAGAAGTGTCCCTTCTTTAATGTTCAACGCATCGAAGAAGTAACTCACGAGTGCAGCAGAGAATCCTTCCTTGTACTTTATCCAGCGGTAGAATGGCTGGTTGCGATTGGCTTGATAGCTGACGAGTGAACGATTAAGCGACGAATTGACCTCGAGCCGATCCCGAAATCGCTCAAATAATGATTCGCTCGCCGACTTGAATAAAGTCTCGGTTCCAGCCAATGGATCGATCCCGCATTCTAGAGGTGCACTGTGTGGCCTGATTCTAGAACCAAGCGGATTGCGAAACAAGCGACTGAACGCAGTGTGTCACCATGGACCAAGTCCAACGACCAAACGAGTCCAACGAATTGGTAACAATCAATCTCAGAGTTCACGCCAGAATCTGTTGGACGACGTTGGCTTTTTGGACGCCGGTGAGGCGTTCGTCGAGACCGCGGAAACGATAGGTGAGCGTTTCGTGATTGATCCCCATCTGATGCAGAATGGTGGCGTTGAGATCGCGAATGTGGACCGCGCCGTCTTCAAACTTCGAGGTCGGCTGTCCGTTGGCGTCGACGATGTTGCAGCCATAATCGTCGGTCTCACCATAAACCACGCCGGGCTTAATGCCGCCGCCAGCCATCCAAATCGTAAAGCACCCTGGATGGTGATCGCGGCCGTAATTCTCCGTCGTCAATTCGCCTTGGCAATATGCGGTCCGGCCGAACTCGCCACCCCAAACCACCAACGTGTCGTCCAACAACCCGCGTTGCTTCAAGTCCTGCACCAGCGCCCAACTCGGTTGATCGATATCGCTGCACTGTTTGGGCAAGTGATTCGCGACGTTGAAATGCTGGTCCCAGCCGCGATGGAACAGCTGCACAAAGCGGACGTCGCGTTCCATCATCCGACGAGCCAGCAAGCAACTGCGGGCAAAGCTGCCGGGCTTCAGAACTTCCGGGCCATACATGTCCAAAATGTGCTGCGGTTCCTTCGAAAGATCGATCAGCTCCGGCACCGAGGTCTGCATTCGAAACGCCATTTCGTACTGGGCGATGCGGGTTTCGATCTCCGGATCGCCGACCGCTTCGAAGTGCCGCGAGTTGAGTTTGGACAACGCATCGAGCGTGCGACGACGGCTGGCCGAGTCAATCCCGGACGGATTGGACAGGAACAACACCGGGTCGCCGCTGCTGCGCAACGACACGCCCTGATAGCGGCTGGGGAGGAATCCTGAACCCCACAAGCGGTTGTAGATCGCTTGCGCGTCCGGCCGCCCCGTCCAATACGGCGTCATCACCATGAACGTCGGCAAGTTGTCGTTCATCGAGCCCAAGCCGTAACCGAGCCACGCACCCAAGCTCGGTTTGCCGGGCATTTGCGAGCCGGTGACGATGTAAGTAATCGCCGGATCGTGGTTGATCGCTTCGGTCCACACCGACCGAACGATCGCGATGTCGTCGACCATGCGCGACGTGTAGGGCAACAGTTCGCTGACCCAAGCTCCGGACTGGCCGTATTGGGAGAACTGGAATTTCGTCGGAGCCAGCGGAAACGTCTGCTGACCCGAAGTCATTGTCGTCACTCGCGTCCGCAGAACGGGCGAGCCGTCGGCGTACATTTCGTGGCGCAAGTCCTCGCGGAACCGATCTTTGAGCTTGGGCTTGTAGTCATACAGATCGAGTTGGCTGGGCGCACCGGACATGAACAAGTAGATAGCCCGCTTGGCGCGCGAAATGCGAAAGGCCAAGCTCTGCATCGGCAGCCGCTGTTGGAA
Organism: uncultured Planctomycetaceae bacterium; assembly: GCA_963803365.1. Lineage (GTDB taxonomy): Bacteria > Planctomycetota > Planctomycetia > Pirellulales > Pirellulaceae > JANMEB01. Next base: position 1,285,882 of record CAWDMH010000003.1, on the reverse strand, counting down.
AGCTCGCTGCCCCGGCCTTGCCGTTCAACAAATACGCCAGCGCCGCCGAACCCAAGCCCAACGTGCCGTGCGCAGCAGCGATCGCCGCGTCAAACTCTGAAGCCTTTCAATCGCAGGATTCACCGCCGGACTAATAGTGTCGTTCATCGTTCGTCTATTCTTTCGTAACAACTTCGTCCAAATTCAATATCACGTTCGCCACGACCGTCCATGCCGCGAGTTGGCTGGGATCGAGCGACGTCGCTGCTGTCGGATCTCCCGGCGCTTTCCCCTCCCCGCCAGAATCACCTGAATTGGAGGGGCGTTGCGGCACAGATTCATTCAAAAGCGCATCGCGATCAGCCACGTTTTGTTGAAAGGTCGCCAGTTGCTCGTGATACAACTGAATTAGCTCGTTGCGTTCGGCAGGTTCGGGTGGACGCAGAGTCGCTGTCAGAAACATGGCCGAGGCCACAATTCGACGTCGGACTGGCCGGCCATCGTGTTCTCGGCCAATTGCCGCGCGGCTTGCAAATACTCTTCTTCGTTCAACAACAATAACGCCTGCAACGGTGTGTTGGTCCGTTCGCGGCGAGCCACGCATGCTTCGCGCGTCGGCGCATCGCATATCGTCATTTGCGGCGGCGGGCTGGTCCGCTTCCAAAACGTGTACATGCTGCGGCGATAGACGTTGTCTGCGCCCGAGTCGGCCATGAACTTCTGCGTGTTCGAACCGACGTATCCGACCGCTTCCCAAAGTCCGCTGGGCTGAGGCGGCTTGACGCTGGGGCCGCCGACCGCGGGGACCAGCAACCCGCTGATGGCCAGCGCCTGATCGCGGAGCACTTCCGCATCCAGCCGGAACCGCGGCCCACGCGTTAAATACTCGTTCCGAGAATCTTGCGCCAAACGCTCAGCCGACACGACCGAACTCTGTTGATACGTCGCGGACATCACGATCAGTTTGATCATGTGTTTGACGTCCCATCCGCTTTCGCGAAATTCAACCGCCAGCCAATCGAGCAAATCCGGGTGCGTCGGCCAGCTACCTTGCGAGCCGAAATCCTCGGACGTCTTCACGATCCCCGTGCCAAAGAACTGTTGCCACAAGCGGTTGACGGTGACGCGGGCCGTCAACGGGTTATCGTCGGCGACCAGCCATTGGGCCAGCCCCAGTCGATTCCGCGGAGCGTCCTCCGGCAGCGGCGGCAAAAACTTGGGCACGTGACGCGTCAGCGGTCCGCGTGTCAGGTCGGGTTGGTCGTACTGGCCGCGTTTCAACAAATAAGCCGGGGTCGGCTCGGCGCGTTCCTTGGAAATCAGCGTTGTGGCGATCGATCCTTCGAGCTTCGTTTTCTGCTGAGTCAATTCGGTGAGCCGTTCGGACAGTCGGCGGTATTCTGGCCAATGATGTTGACGGAAGAAGTCCCGTAGCGATTTACGTTCCGCATCGGTGCGCGATTCGGCATCCCGCGTCAGAATCTGGCGCAACGGCAGACTTGGCGTATCGTCATCCCGGGGGAGCTCGCGGAAGAAGAACCCGGCACGCCCCCGAAGTTCACGATCTTGACCAGTAGATCGTTCGTTCCGGCCTTCAGCGGCAGCTTGACGGTGTCTTGATCCGGTTGCACGGAGCGAGCGACATTGTTCTCATGCACCGGCTGGCCGTTCACCCAAACGCGAATCGCGTCATCGCTGCCGAAGGCCGCCGTGACCGTGCGCTCCGAAGGGCTGTCGATGCGACGATACAAATACCAACTGCCGATCGTCTGATCGAACAAGTGGACTTCGCCGTCGGCCAGCATCTGTTTCGTCCAAGCCAGCTTTGCGTCGCCGACCGGCTCGCCCAAATCGATCTTGGCTTCGGGTCCGTATTCCGTTTGATAAGCCGTTTGGCCGTCGTCCGCTTTAAACGGTCCGACGACGTGCCAGTCGTTCATCGTCACCGGCCAATCATCGCCGCGTTCGGTAACCGACAGACGGAACTTGTTGAAGACGTGTTGCCGGAATTGCGATTCGAAACGGAGCCGGACGCGCAGCTCGACGCCATCGGGTCCGGCATCTAACGGCTGTTCGAGCACAAAGATCGCGGTGCGCGGCTCATTGAACTTATGGCCTTCGACCGCCCAGCCGGTTTCCGGGTCGACTTTTCCGTCGATAGCGGCCGTCACCGGAAAGCCGTCCTGCGAGTGGTCGGCGATGGCGTTGGAAAAGCGGATCGGCTGGAATTCGGTATCGGCCCCCAAAGGCCGCGAAAGAAGTTCAATCTCCGACAGAACGACGTTGGAATTGTTCGACCGTCCCAAGCCGCCCGGGTCCACCAACAACGCATCCAACTTGATCGCCGCCACGCCTGCGATATGTTCGGCACCGGTGATCTCGAGCACTTCTTGATCCGGATTCGCGCCGCTGACGCTAATCGTCCCGTCAGCGTCTGCGGTCAACGTCGATTGGTTTTGTGCCGTCATTGCATCGGGCGTCAGAGGATGCCACATCGCGCCTGTTGTCCAGTCCACTCGGCGACCCAAGCAGCTTCGGCGGCATCGAGGTCGGGGTTGGGCGCATCGATCTTCGTCTGGACATCCTTGATTTGCTGATCGAGATCGACCAGTTGAGTCGCTTGTTCGGCGGTCGGCACGCGGACAATCGGCGCGGGATCCTTGGCGTTGCCGTCTAACGGATCGGCGTCGATGTTGTTAAAGAATGCATACAGAGAATAGAAATCCTCTTGGGTGATCGGATCGTACTTGTGGTCGTGACACACGGCGCATCCGACCGTCAGGCCCAAGAAAACGGTGCCGGTCGTGCTGACGCGATCGATCACGTTGCGTACTTCGACCTCTTCGGGAATCGAGCCCCCTTCGCTGGTGGTCAGATTCATCCGATTGAAGCCGCTGGCGACCAGATCATCGAGCGTTGGATCGGGCAGCAAATCGCCGGCGACTTGATCGATCGTGAACTGATCGAACGGCATGTTCTGGTTCATCGCCCGGATCACCCAATCGCGGTATGGCCAGACTTCACGGTAATTGTCCAAATGCAATCCGTGAGTGTCGCCGTAGCGGACTGCGTCCAGCCAGTAGCGCGCTCGATGTTCGCCATAGTGGGGGGATGTCAGCAGGCGATCGACCACCTTTTCGTAAGCATCCGGCGAGGAGTCATTGAGGAACGCTTCGACCTCATCCACGGTCGGCGGCAGCCCGGTCAAGTCGAGCGTCACGCGGCGAATCAATGTGCGCCGATCGGCTGGTGGCGAAGGGCTCCAGCCTCGCTGTCGAATCCGATTCAGAACAAAATGATCGATGGCATTGCGACTGAACTCATCGTTTTTCAAATCGGGCGGGATAGGACGGCTAGGAGCAATAATCGACCAGTGCGGTTGGTATTCGGCGCCGTTGGCAATCCACGTTCGCAGCGTCTCGATTTCGGTGGCTGACAACGGTTGCTTGTTCGAGTCCTTCGGCGGCATCCGCATATATGGATCATCGCTGGAAACCCTGGCAATCAGCTCGCTGGCCGCGGCGTTACCGGGAACGATTGGAATGTCACCCAAGTCCGATTCACCCGTGGCGTCTCGCGCTTATCCAATCGAAAGCCCGCTTGACGAGAACTCTCGTCCGGTCCGTGACAGAGAAAACAGCGGTCCGAGAGAATCGGCCGCACGTCTCGATTGAAAGAAACCGCCGAACCGCCGTGATCATCCGCTGTCACTGTCGGCGACGCCAACGTCGCAATCCCCAACGAAAACGCGGCCGCTCCGACGCAAGTGCGAATCGCCCGGAAAATCGCGTCGCAGGATCCGTACATCAATTCCCACCTTTCAATTCGCGGGTCTCCCTGAAAGCTTGACCCAAGTTTGCGCGTTCATTATAGCCGGATCGACTGCCGGCTTAAACGTTGACTAAGAGCATTTGGACTTCAGTTTTGTCGCACGTATCGCAAGAAACGCGAACAATTGGGCAAGTTTGTCGAATGTGAAACGATAACGCTGGCTGGGCCCTTCGACGGCCCGTTGTCCGCGAACCCTCCCGCCGCAGACATAGGACGGACAAAACAGATCCGACGCAATGCCCAGTGCGGGCAGGCAAAGCCCTCGCGATAACACGAGTCTCGGCAGTTCGAAATCGCCACCACGAGGTCGATGTGAATCTGGCAAATAATCAAGGCGTCCCTCAGGCTCCCGCCCCTGCTTCTCCCAACACCGACACGAGTCCAATTGAGAACACGTTGGCGTTTGTACAACGCGTCCTCGACGAAGCCATCAGTTCGGACGTCGACGCTGAAGTCCCGACACGCTTTCAAAACGAACCTACAACGCGACGCGTTCACAAAACCAAGTCTCTCGCCGCCAAAGCTGCCGAGGCGCTGGCACGGGTGGATCGGCCGCACGAAGCGATAACGTTGGTCGTTCACGAAAATCACTTCGAGCGCGTTGGCAACCACCTTTCCGAGTCCGGTCAGCGAAACGTCGATCAAATGGTCAAGATGATGGAAACATTTCGGCAAAGCGTTATTTTTGAAGTCGCGGACACCAAGCAATTGGAATGCCTCGAACCGTGCTTGTATCGCATGTTCGACGTCCATCGACTTTCTGCCGACCGCGTTCGGGTGCGCCGGACCGACCTGGAACTTTCTGCTGGCCGAATTCGCATGCAGTTCCAAAAGATGTAGAATCCTCTGATAGCGGGGAGCGGTTTTTCGGGTTGTTGCTCTTTTTGCTCCCGGTTATAGTCCCAAGTTCTCAAGATGAGAACGATCGATTCCGCCCGGTGATGCTCCCGTAATCGCAGCACCCGGCTCGATCGAAACGACACCGCAAGTCGTGGGACCATCGAAACTCTCCCGCGATTTGCATCAGGAGGATCTCAGGTGTCTGGCCCAGCATTTGACGTGAAAGAGCGAGTTCGCCAAGCGAACGACATCGTCGATTTAGTCGGCAGCTATCTCACGTTGCGTCGCCAAGGCAGCCATTACGTGGCCAATTGTCCTTGGCATGACGACCGCCGCCCCAGCCTTCAAATCAACCCCGTCCGGCAGACTTGGAAATGCTGGGTGTGCGATCTGGGCGGCGACGTGTTCAGTTTCGTCATGAAGCGGGACAATGTCGAGTTTGGCGAAGCGCTCCGCATTCTGGCGTCCCGGGCCGGCATCCCCCTGACCGAATCGATCGCGAAAGTTCAGCCCGGAAGCCCCAACGACAAGCAAACGCTGTACGACGCGCTCAAGTGGGTCGCCCACCAATACCATCAGCACTTGCTGTCCGCCGCCGAGTCCGCGAGCGCGCGAGCGTATCTTGCCAATCGCAACATCACACCGGCGAGCATCCAGAAATTCCGAATTGGATTTGCCCCCGACGAACGAGATTGGATCGGCGATCTAGCTCGTCCGACAAGCTACTCACCTCAGATTCTCAAGGCGATCGGCGTACTAGCGGACAGTTCGGTGGGGACCTCGAACCTTTATGAACGGTTTCGGGGTCGAGTCATGTTTCCGATTTTTGACTTGCAAGATCGCGTCGTTGGGTTTGGCGGGGCGCATTCTTCCGGAAATCGCCCAACGACAAATCGCCCAGGGCCAGCGCAGCCGGCCAAATACGTCAACTCGCCGGAAACCCGAGTCTTTTCCAAGAGCGACCAACTGTACGGGCTCAGTCTTGTGCGCGAAGCGGCGGACCGGCCCAAAGAACTGGTCGTCGTGGAGGGCTACACCGACGTTGTCGCCGCCTGGCAAGCAGGTTTGGAAAACGCCGTGGCAGTGTTGGGTACAGCACTCAACGATCGGCACTTGCGGCTGATGAAGCGTTTTGTCGACCGAGTCGTGCTGCTGCTCGACGGCGACGAAGCAGGACGGCGGCGGGCCAACGAGACGCTGGAATTGTTTATCGCGGCCGATTTGGACTTGCGTGTGCTGACCCTCCCAGACGGACAAGACCCCTGCGAATACCTGGAACACCATTCGACCAACGAACTTAGGCAGCTTATCTCTACGGCTTGCGACGCGGTAGACCACAAAATCGCGGTCGAGTTGTCGGGAGTCGACATCGGCAATGAAACGCATCGCGCAACCACTGCACTGGAGAGCATTCTGCAAACGATTGCCCGGCGTCCGTCGAGTGCGCTGACCGGAAGCGGGTTGTTGCGGGAGCAACAGATCTTGACGCGCCTGGCGCGACAGTTTGCTTGCGAAATGTCGATGTTGAAGACGCGCGTTGACGAGCTGCGCGGTCGAATACGGCCCGGCATGCGTTCGCGCGACTCGGCTGCCGACAAGTCGATCCGCGCGTCGGATTTGGAGCCGAAAGAGCGCGAGTTGCTGGAAATTCTGATTGTCGAATCCTCGTTGGTCGGGCACGCGGTCGAACACATTTCGCCGTCGCAAATGGGTCACGAGGCCAGCCGCTCGCTGTACGAAGCCTATTGCCAACGGTTTTTTGGCGGCGAATCGACCGAGTTCGACAGCGTCATGACGCACGTGGAGGATTCCGCCTTAAAAAGTCTGTTGGCGGAACTGGATGAACTGGGTCAAACCAAAAGAATTCAAACGGAATCCAACGCGGCGCAACGTTTGAACGATGTGATTGGTGCGTTCGAGCGCGCGTCGCTGGAAGCCGGCAATCGACAGGCGATCGCCAAACTTCAACAACCCCTCAACGATCAGGAGGAGACGTCCATGCTGCTGGAAGTTCTTGAACGCGCCCGCCGGCGTCAAGACTTGGCCTAGCGTTCGGATCACAGACGGCATCTCAATCGTTCCCACGCGATTCGTGGGATCCTTTCGAAATCGATTTGTTCTGGTTACTCAAGGAGGAGAACCCATGCGGCAGATGGAAATGGATTTGCAGTCGCTCGTCACCAAAGGCCGACAACAAGGCTATCTCACATACCACGAAGTCACCAGTTACTTGCCCGATGAAGCAAGCACGCCGGAAAAAATCGACGAGTTGATCGTCGCGTTGGAGAGTCACGGGATCGAGTTGACCGACAACCCGCCGGTGGAGAACCAGACGGCGCCCGATGGCCCGACGGCCGAGGATCTGGCGGCGGCCGAAGCCGAAGTGGACACGCTGACCTTTAACGAAAAGCTGCTCCGGTCCAACAGCGATCCGATCCGGATGTACCTCAGCCAGATGGCCGAGATTCCCTTGCTGACGCGAGAAGAAGAAATCGCGCTGGCCAAGCGAATCGAAATCGTGCGCCGTCGATTTCGCCGCGTCCTGTTGTCCAATGACTACGCGATTCGCGCCACGGTGACCACCTTGAAGCGAGTCTACAGCGGCGAGTTGCCGTTTGACCGCACGATTAAAGTCTCGCTCACCGATCAACTGACAAAGGAGCAGATTTCTGCTCGAATGCCGCATCATTTCAAAACCATTGACTACTTGATGGCGGAGAATCGCAGCGACTTTCGCCGTATCGTGTCGCGTTCGACTTGCGTGGCGGAGAAATCGCAAGCCCGACGACGCTTCATTCGCCGCCGCGCCAAACTCGTTATTTTGTTGGAGGAATTGAGCCTTCGTTCGCGGCGCGTCAGCCCGTTGCTGCGCGAGTTGGAGAAGCTTTGCAATCGGATGGAAAACATCCAGCGGCGCTTGGGCGAACTGGGCGACAGTCCGGTCGATGTCGCGGAAACAATCCGCCTGCGCCGAGAATGGCGGCAGTTGGTCGTGCAGACGGGTGAAAGCCCGCGTGGATTGCGGGCGCGTTGCGATCGTGCCCGACGGTTTTTTCAGGAATTTGAGAACGCCAAACGCCAACTGTCCGCCAGCAACTTGCGTTTGGTGGTCTCGATCGCCAAGAAATATCGCAATCGCGGTCTGAGCTTTTTGGACTTGATCCAGGAAGGAAACACCGGCTTGATGCGGGCCGTCGATAAATACGAATATCGCCGCGGCTTCAAATTCTCGACGTACGCCACGTGGTGGATTCGACAGGCGATTACGCGCGCCATCGCCGACCAGGCTCGTACGATCCGGATTCCCGTCCACATGATCGACGTGCTGACGCGATTGCGAAACATCGAAAAGCATCTCCAGCAAGAAACGAAGCGGACGCCCACCCCCAGCGAAATCGCGGAGTTGGCGGAGATGGACGTCGACGAAGTCCGCCGGGTGATGGATATCGGGCGCCATCCAACCAGCTTGAACCGCCCGCTGGGCGAAGGGGAAGATGCCAGTGTGGGCGATTTCATCGAGGATTCGCACACCGAGAACCCGACGCGATTGGCCCACAACGGCTTTTTGCGGGAAAAAATCGAACGACTACTAAAGACGCTGACCTACCGTGAACGAGAAATTATCCGTTTGCGTTACGGCCTGGGTGACGGGTATACTTATACATTGGAAGAAGTCGGTCGAATTTTCAAAGTCACTCGTGAACGCGTCCGTCAAATCGAGGCTAAAGCTGTCAAGAAACTGCAGAATCCGGTCCGCAGCCTGCAACTGGAGGGATTTCTGCACCATGAAAATCCAGCGAAATAAGCCTTCGGCGATCATCCATCGCATCAAACCCGCGGCGACGAGCACCTCAATCGCGTGTCAAGTCGACCGCCAAGCCCAATCGAGCACACCGCCGGCAAAATGTCGGCGGTTTTTTTTCGCGCTATGTCCGGTCGTGCCTCGCGTTCGAGCGACGTCCGTCCACCGGCGTCCCATACGTGACGCCGAAATCCGCCCTCGATGTCGGCGTCGGCCAGCCGGCCTACTAGATTGGAGATGAACACCATGCCTGTCTATAAAGTCAAACGAGAAGTGTTGCAGCGAATCCATCACTTGTTGCAGCGCCGCACCGAATTGGAAGACCAGTTGAGCCGCGGCCCTCGACGCGTTCAAGTGTGTCAGAACATCGAACGGGAAGCCGTGGCCAAATTCGAGACGCTGCGACAAGAACAACAACGGCTCAAGCTCGCGGCGCACGACAAGCAACTGCAGCTCAAACAACGGGAAACCAAGATCGAAGATCTGAAGAACAAACGCAACGCCTGTAAATCGAACCGCGAATACACCTTGCTGAACGACCAGATCGCCGCCGACATACAGGCCAACAGTGTGTTGCAAGACGAAATCCTGGAAGTGATGGAACAGATCGACGGGCATACCGCTGCGATCGCCGAAGCCGCCACGGCCGTCGATGCCGCCAAGCAAGAGACCGCCAAAATCGAGGCAAAAATCGGTAGCCGAAAGACCTCGCTGGACGCCGACTTGGAACGCGTCCTGGCCGATCTCAAGACCGCCGAATCCAAATTGTCCGGTGATTTGGTCCAAGAATACCGCCGCCGCGTCGCCGCCATGAAGGAAGACGCCCTGGCTGCCGTCGACGGCGATTCGTGCGGCAACTGCAGTCAAGTCCTCACGCTGCAAGTCCAACAGGAAATCTCGATGTCGCGCAGCCATACCTGTTCGAGTTGCAACGCGATTCTGTATTCGTCGCAAGAGAGTATTGCTTCGGTGTGAGCCGACCGGTCTGGGACCGCTGTGCTTGGGTTCGGCTGCATCAATCGCAGCAGGCATCGGCCATTGGTTGAACGCCTTGCAGCCGTTGAAAAACGACCCATCTCAAAGACCTGACGGACCGTCATTCCCGCGAACCCGGGAAACCTGACCGACTGTCATTCCCGCGAAGGCGGGGAATCCAGCCGACCGTCATTCCCGCGAAGGCGGGAATCCAGCGGAAATCAACACTCGCCATGCTGGATCCCCGCCTTCGCGGGGATGACGAAGCGGGTGCAGCTCGGTTGTTAGCGCATCACGTTGGCAACTCGCCATGCTGGATCCCGCCACCTGCCTTTGCTGGGGCGTCTTCGCAGGGACGACGAATCCTTTTTCAACTGTGCGCTTGTACCGGGAAGCGGGGCGAAAGGGCAACAATCTGGGCCAGATTGTGCTACCGAGACTGTGCTACAGCAACACCTGTGTGTATCGGAACCCGGGACGAATATGCAATAATTACCGCTTTGATTTTTTGTTCGGGAATCGCATCACGCTCCACGCTTGATGCTTCCTACGATGAAGCCCGAGCTGGCGGTTGCGAAATGTCGAGGGCGGGTACATGTCCACTTCGGTGAACTGGTTGGAACGGCTGAGCCGCGCGACGGATTACGTTGACTTGCAAGTCATGTTTACGGAAATCATTGCCGACTTGCAGGATGGCGAAAATAACGAGCAATTGGCGGTCGCGATCGACGAGGCCATTCGGCGACTGGAAATCGAGCGGCGGCGGGACGCCGCCGAACTCGAATCATTCGAGCAGGAATTCTCGGCGTTTCGCGAACAGCAAAGCGGCTTCTCCGGTTGGTTCCGTCGTCATCTCCCGTTTTCCAAGACTCGACAGCAGGAAAAGGAGCATCGCGAAACGATTGCCGATCAGCAAGCCGAAATCCTGGCCGACAACCTGGTGATCGCCCGAGCACAGATGGTCAAAGAGTATTTGCTGCCCGCCGAATCGAGGCGGCTGGGGCAAACGCCAGACCAGTGGCGGCAGCGGTTGACCGGTTATCGTTCCGACGTCAGCGTGTCTGCATTCGCGGCCGACGTGCAGGGATTGCTCGACGAATTAAAGCGATCGCATGAATTCGTGGGATTGATCGAAGCGGACGTCGATGCTTTTGAAAAAGCGGACTTCGCCGACCAGGCCGATCGGCAACGAAAAAAGACCGATTTGGCTGCGGCCCGCGACGAACTCGCGTTTCTCAAGCGAGAAGTGGCCGATGAAGAAGCCCTCAAGCCCGACGCACTGCGGCGATTGGGGGAATTGATTTCCGACGACCTCGGCCAGGGCGATCCTGAGTTTCACAAGACGCTTGCCCGAACGCGTTTGTTGGAAACCGCACGCGGACAAGCCGTCACGACACTGGCGGATGCCGGTGGTTTATTGGATCAACTGACGAGTCTGGTCGACCTCGAATGCGAACGGCAAGCGCTGCCCGGTCAGTTCCAACACCTTCAGCAGCAGGCCGGGCAACTTCAAACCAACGCGGAGAACGCTGACCGGCGGCGCAGTGAACTGTCTCGGGAACTTCGCGGCAACGAGCCACTCTACCAAGACGCCAACCGAGACGTCGAACGAGCCCGCAGTGCGTTTGGCGCCGCGAAGCAGTTGTACGAGGCGTACGTGCGCGAACAGGGAATCGCCGAAGCCAATCCGTTCGGCGCTGCGTCCTCGGTCGAAAACGAATACCGCAAATGGGAGTCGACATTGCGGCAGGCGGAGTCGCGTTTTCGATCCGTCGCTGGCCCGTACGAGTCGCTCCGCGTGCAACTCGCCGACGCCGAACGACAAGTCCAAGGGCTTTCGAGGCAAATCGACCAGGTGCTCAGTCAGCAGCGCACCAACGCCGAGCGCCAGCAACACGTGCGTGAAGAGATCGCGGCCGGATGCGATCGCTTGCAGCCATTGGTTCGACACTTTCAACAACAGGCGCGCGACTATCTGGCGGCGCTACGTCCCCTGAATCAACCAAGTCAACTACCGGCGTTCGATTCGCTGAACGAACTACTTCAGTCGCAATACCCGAGCTTGCAGAGGCAGGGCGGCAGTCAATGGTTCGATGGCGGCTCGAGTTCTCCGACATCGCAGGATCTCGATTTGATGAATCGCGTTCGCACAGCATTGGCCCAAGAGGTAAAACAGTTGGAACAGGATATCGCCAACGGACGAGCGACGATGCAGACCGCCTGGTCCAATCGCTGTCGCGAGTTGCTGAGCGAGGAATTGGCAACCGAAGTCATCGCCGCGCGGGGCCCGTGAATGGTAAGCGTTCACGGGTTACCAATGCTTTGCCCACATTTTTAGGGGGGCAGGCACATTTTCGGCGGCTCATGCGACATTTTAGTACCAATCATTGGGCCGAAAGTGAGCCAGACCCCAGCTCGTGAACTGTTCCCCGTGAATGCAAAAGGCGGCAGCGTTCGCCGGAGAAGACATCGGCCACCTTTTTTCCTCGCCAAACATCAAAACAATGCAACTCCACGCAGAGAATAGTCTGGCAGTCCGTTGAAAACGTAGCGGAACGGCACGAGCCGTCCGGTTGCGCCGGCATCGGCACGGCAAATGACCGGGCGGCTTGCGCCGCTCCGCTTAAAGTAACACTTGTGCACATATTTTCAACTAACACTTGTGCACATATTTTCAACCGGCTCCTAGAGGCGTCTGTCCGAGCTTCCTACGAAATACTCGCTCTCGATGAACCACGATTTGTTGATCTTCTTAGCGTTGGTTCCGATCCTGGGCGTCACTGCGCAGCTGATCGCCTATTGGACGCGGCTACCGTCGATTCTGTTGTTGCTGTCGTTCGGGATCGTCTTGGGATCGTTCATCAACTTGGAAGAGTTGTTTCAAGCGGTTCCGTCCGGTGTGGCCGGTGAGAGCTCGGCGGCGAGACTGCTGTCGCCGATCGTCTCGCTGTCGGTCGCGGTGATTCTGTTTGAGGGGGGCTTGTCGTTACGATTCAGCGAGTTCAAGAAGTCGGGCCGAGCCGTGATTCGACTAATCACCATTGGGGGCTGACCACGTGGGTACTGACGATGGGCGCTGCCGTCTGGATTCTGCGGATGGACTGGCGGCTGGCCTTGTTGTTGGGTGCCGTTTTGGTGGTGACCGGGCCGACGGTCGTGGCGCCGATGCTGCGTCACATTCGTCCGAACAAAAAAGTCTCCGCGATCGTTAAATGGGAAGGGATCGTGATCGATCCGATCGGAGCGATTCTGGCCGTGTTGGTCTACGAGAACTTCTTTCACGGGGGGGCTCATTTCATTGGTTGGGCGACTCTCCGGATTTTGGGGTGGACGCTGGCGACCGCGGTGCTGCTGTCGGGAATCGCGCTGCTGACAATTGTGCAATTGATCCAACGGTTTCTCGTTCCGGAGTATTTGCAAGGGGTCGTATTTCTGTGTGGTGGTAGCGGTCTTTGCAACCTCGAATCTGGTTGCCGACGAAGCGGGTTTGGTTTCGGTAACGCTGCTGGGTATTGCATTTGCCAATCAGAAGTGGATCCCGATCGATCACGTCATCGAGTTCAAGGAAAACTTGGGAGTGTTTCTGGCTTCGAGCTTATTCATCGTGCTCGGTTCCCAACTGCAACTGAGCAAGATCGTGGAGTTGGGGTGGCCGGTGGTCTGTTTTTTGGTAGTGGTTGTCGTCATCGTCCGTCCCATTTCGGTTTTTTTGGCGTTGATTCGTTCGGACACGCCGGTGCGCGAGCGAGTATTCCTGGCCTGTTTGGCGCGCGGGGAATTGTGGCGGCCGCAGTCACCAGCGTGTTTGCGTTACGGATCTCTCAGTTCGGGGAAAGCGTCATTCCCGCCAGTCAGATCGACCAGTTGGTTCCCGTGACGTTTACGGTCATCATTGGTTCGGTGGCGATCTATGGACTCGGTGCGGCGCCGTTGGCGCGGCGACTCGGTTTGGCGGATTCGAATCCGCAAGGCGTTTTGTTCGTCGGCGCCGAACCTTGGATTCGTGACGTCGCCGCAACCATGCAAAAAACCGGCGTGACCGTGGCGGTCGTCGATACCAACTTTGCAAATATCTCCGCCGCCAAGATGGATGGACTGTCCGCCTTCTGCCTCAGTATTCTTTCGGAGCACGTCCATGACGACGTCGACTTTGCGGGGATTGGCCGATTGCTGGCGGTGACGCACAACGACCTGGTCAATACGCTGGCGGCCAAGACGTTCGCACATTTCTTTGGCAGAAAAAACGTCTATCAGATTCTCCCGGCAACCAAGACTCGAGGCCGACGCGTCGACATGTCTCAAAGCGATCGAGGCCGAACGCTGTTCGCCGCCGATATCAGCGATCGGGTCTTGGAGGCATATTTCGAGGCCGGATATCGCTGCAAGGCGACCAAGCTCTCCGACGAATTTACATACGAGCAGTTTCAAGCTAAATACTCCGACGGCTGTCTACTGCTGGCGGTACTCGATGGTAATAGCCTTCAATTCGCGACGTCGGACCGGCCATTGAAACCCGTTCCGGGCAACACGGTCTTTGCCTGTGTCCTGGAAAGCGCCGATGAATCCTAGACAAGCTGCGATGTAAACGACGATAATGGACCGCCTTGTGCGAATAAGAATTGCACGCAAAATGACTTCGCCTTAATTCCTCGCCCGCACGGGAGAGGTCAGGAGAGGGTCAACCAGATCGGGAGTTAGGATCGCACGCAAAATAACTTCGCCTTAATTCCTCGCCCGCACGGGAGAGGTCAGGAGAGGGTTAACAAAATCGGGAGTTAGGATCGCACGCAAAATAACTTCGCCTTAATTCCTCGCCCGCACGGGAGAGGTCAGGAGAGGGTTAACAAAATCGGGAAGTTATTTTGCGTGCGCTCTTATTTTGCGTGCGCTCTTATTTTGCGTGCGCCTTATTTTGCGTGCGCTCCTAACCCCCGTCTTGGCCTCCTTGTTGACGTAGCGTCGGTTGCGTGGGGTGCCAGCCACTACAAGAAACTCAAAACCTAAGGAATCCATTATGAAGAAGCGTATTTCGCTGGGTCTGCTGTTCATAGCCACGGTGCTCGGATCTTTCGCCTCGGCGGTCCATGCACAATCGGGCACCTTGCTTCGATGGAAACTGAATGAGGGCGACAAATTCGAGATGAACATTGCCAATCAGGTCAATCAGGTGATCGATCCGGACGGGCAGAATATCGAAATCCCCATGTCGATGAATTTCAAAGTGGGCATGACCGTTGACAAGGCCGGCGATGCCAAATTCGAAACAACGCAAACCATGCAACAAATTCGCATCCAGTCGGATTCGCCCTTTATGAGCGTGGATTTTGATTCCAGCAAAAAAGAGGACATGAAATCGGCCGAGGGATTAGCCGGGGTGTTCAAATCGTTGGTGGGCAAGTCTTTCAAGCAGACTCTCAGCGATCGAGGAGAGTCGTTGAATTTTGAAGTCGACCCAAAATTGATGGAGGAGGTTCAACAGAATGAAATCGCGGCACGGTTCTTCAATGAGGATAGCTTGAAGCAAATGTTGACTAGAACCTGTGGGATATTGCCGGAGAAGGCGGTGAATGAGGGCGCGACTTGGGAGGATTCCTTTGACCAGACCATGAAGGGCATGAAAATGACGATCAAGTCGAAGTACACCTATGCTGGCAAAGTAAATCAGGACGGTCAAGACTTGGACAAATTCACAGTGAAAAGCGATGTGTCGATCTCGGTGCCCGATGATGCGCCGTTCAAATCGAAATTAAGTCGCAGGATAACAACGGCGAGATTCTTTTTGACAACGCCGCAGGCCGACTACATTCAGCGAAGATGAACCAAAAGATGGAGTTGATGATTAATCAAGGGGGCCAAGAGGCCAGTATTGAATCCAAAGGCACGACCAATGCAACCTTTAAGCCGGTCAAATAGGCCGGGATTCAAAGATCGTTTCGGGGGTTACAATAAACCGTGACGACAAATCTAGAGCAACGGCCGGAGGCACCGTTCCAGGAATCGTGATTGACATGTCCACCAAACTCCAAAAACGGGATAACGTTGCAGCGATCCTCGATCGGGCTAGAGGCTGGCGAGGGACTGCTGCGGCTCACACCGACATGGGTGCCGCGTAGCTTTCTGCATCCGGGGCGGCGGATCAAGCTGCACCCGGACGACTACTACGCGCTGGGGGCCGAGCGAGGCGGGATCGATGAACGCTGGTTCGCCAGCACCACCGAAGCCGCCAATGAGAATCGGCAATGGCACGAAGGTCTTAGCTTCTGCCGCTTCGAGGACCAGGACTTTTTGCTGCGCGAAGCCGTCGCAGAAAACGGCCCGCGGCTGATCGGCCAATCGATGTGGGACGAATACCAGCGCTGGCCGGTGTACAGCAAGTTCTTCGATAACCTCGGTCCGATCCCACATCACATGCACCAGGGCTTCGAGCACGCGGCGCTGACCGGCCAGGAGGGGAAGCCAGAAAGCTACTACTTCCCGCCGCAATACAACAACTGCGACAACCATTTCCCGTACACGTTTATGGGGCTTGAGCCTGGGACCACGAAGTCCGACGTGCGGCGCTGCCTGGAACGTTGGAACGAAGGCGACAACGGCATCCTCGATCTCTCCAAGGCGTATCGATTGCAGCGCGGCAGCGGCTGGTTGATCCCGCCCGGGTGCTGCACGCACCAGGTTCGCTGTGCACCTACGAACCGCAGTGGGGGAGCGACGTTTTCGGCATGTTTCAGAATATCGTCGAGGGGCGATACGTCCCCTGGTCGCTGCTGGTCAAAGACGTTCCGCCGGCGCATCATCAGGACCTGGATTTCATCGTCGAGCAACTCGATTGGGAGAAGAACGTTGATCCGAGCTTCAAAGACAACAATTTCATCATGCCGTTGGTCGCTGATTCCGGTTACGGATGGCTTGACCGGTGGGTCGTGTACGGCCGCGTCAACGGCCGCCAGTTGTTCAGTGCCCGAGAACTGACGTTGCAACCTGGGGCGACTTGCACGATTCGCGATCCGGGCGCCAGTGGCTGGCTGACGGTCCAAGGGAGCGGTCGGCTTGGCCCGCTGGCGCTGCAGACGCCCACCCTGATCCGTTTTGGTGAGACGACCGACGACGAGGTCTTTATTAGTCACGAGGCGGCGACGCGCGGCGTGATTGTGGCCAACACCGGAACAGAGCCGCTGGTCGGCCTACGCTACTTCGGCCCCGACGTCTTCGACAACCTCCCCAACGTCGGCGACCACCGCAAACTCGGCACGACGTAGCGTGGACCATTCACTTTAGGTCGGTCAGTCTCTGACGGACAAATATTGGCAAAGGCTGTAGCTGTCTTTTGTCCAATTAGCCCACTATCCATTACTCCGAACGGAAATCTTTAACGCCTGGCGTAGGGTATAATCGATGATGGCTTGGTTTTGGACTCAGTGCGCGATCATCATTGCGTGAGGTGCAGCCATCGCCATCGGCATTCAAGGAGTTCTTGTGTCCAGCAACGCTGCCGTTTCCGAATCGTGGTCCGAATTCCTCGACGAGCTAGGCGGTATTTCGGCCGATCGCGTACGCCAAAACCCTTTTCCGGGCAAAGCGACTTCGGCGGATCTCATTCACGCCAACCGCGACAGCCGGCTGTGTGAATTAGTGGATGGAACCCTAGTGGAGAAAGCGATGGGTTGGCAAGAATCCTTGATCGCCATTGTTCTGGCCAGCTTGTTACGCGATTTTGTTCAAAAGAATCAACTGGGTTTTGTCACCGGAGCCGATGGGCTCGTCGAGCTGTTTCCATCGCTTGTTGCGCTCCGGACATTGCTTTTTTTTCCTGGCAACGACTTCCCAACCGCGAAATCCCGACCGACCCAGTACCCGCGATCGTTCCTGATCTCGCGGTCGAGGTATTGAGCGCTGGCAACACACGCGGCGAAATGACTCGCAAGCGGCGTGAGTATTTTCATGCCGGTGTAAGACAGGTCTGGATGGTGGACCTTCGCGAACGCACGATGGCAGTCTACTCGTCCATTATGGATGTCAAGATCCTGAGCGAAGAGCAAACGCTGCTTGGCGACGGCCCTTTGACTGGGTTGGAAATCGGTCTGGCCGAAGTCTTTGCCGAGTTGGACCGCCGCCCGCCCGAACCGACCGAATGAGCACGCGATCGCGTGCATGGTGATTGGTCGTCGGTCATTCGAGGTCAATCACCTGATGATCGTTCGCGCCGCAGAGCGCGTACATTTCGGGCCAATAAAGACTTCTTGGCAGTGTTTTCACCGAACCGTCGCACATGGCGACATTCACTCCGGCCCGATGGCAGGAGGCAAAGCCGGGGCACGCGGCATACAGGCTGTCCCCGACAATGTCGGCGGTGGTTTCTGGGTTCATTGGCACGCCTCTCCAGGGCCAGTGACCTCTTCCGCGAATCAAGCCGCCGAAAAACCAACAGTTTTCGAATGCCAGGTTGCCTTTGTCGACTTGACCAATGTTTTCGCCGTACATGATCGTATGCGTCGTCCCATCGCCGATTTGAGCGAACGAAAATCGGTCCCGGCACGACATGACACCCGTGTATTGCGCCCGGTCCGGATCTGGTGTTTGGCCACCCGAATGGGCGCCTCCACAGCCGACATAGTTCGTTTTGGCCAAGTATTCGTCGAACTGATACGCCGGCCCGTAATAGTCTTCGATGATTTTTCCGGAATCGTCGACCAGTGTATGAGGTTGTGTGGCAACGACGATGCGATCGTAACCGTTCACGGGTCGGATGAGATTTGCTGTGAACTAGGCCGCTTGGAGAGTTGATTAAAGCCGAGGGGAAGAAGCGAGGGGGTAGGTTGGCCGTCGAATTTGGCTTGCATGAGTTCGACGAGGTATTGTGTGAACGTGAAGGGGATAAGTCCAATTATTGCCGTCGAACAGGGCACCTAAATTGGACTTGTCCCCGTCCTATCAGCCAATACCCGACCTGTAAATCGAACAGTCACGGTTGACAACATGTCAGATGTGGCATATTGTTAAGTGCACGAATGGCCAAGATAAACCGCTCGTGTGGTTGGAGGGCCAGGTTAAGACGCCGCCGTTTTCCATGAACGCACGAATCGAAACCGGGACGCTGTTGCGTCGATTGCAGCATGGCGATCGCCTCGGAATGCCACATTCGCGGCCAATGCCGTCGATTGGCGCACGGTGCCATGAGTTGCGCGTCCGTGACAGGGACCAGAATTGGCGGATCATGTATCGGACAGATCCCGATGCTATCGTCATCATGGAAGTATTTGCGAAGAGGTCAACGACCACACCAAAGAGAATAATCGACGCGTGCAAGCTACGACTAAAAGCGTACGATGACGTCGGTTGAGGTAGGGACGATGAAGAAAACCAAAGCCGAACGCCTGAAAAAGGCGGGATGGAAAGTAGGAACGACCAAACAGTTTCTCGGGCTTTCCGATGAGGAAGCTACACTGATCGAAATGAAACTCGTCCTGGCACGAGGCCTCAAGGAATGCCGGATCGCACAACAGATGACACAAAGTGACGTAGCCACACAGTTGGGATCTAGCCAATCGCGTGTCGCGAAAATGGAAGCGGCAGATGCCACCGTTTCGATGGAATTGTTGGTCCGGTCGCTGTTGGCACTAGGAGCCAGCCGTCAAGAAGTTGGGCGAATCATTGGACGAAAGAAAGCAACCCCAGCCACCTAACGAATCGCCACGATCACCGGGTCGCCGCGCTTAAGTTTCCATTTCCATTTGATTTGCTTAGTTGTCATACCCTCCTCCACCCGCACAAGGCGGGTTGGGGAAAGGCATGGTCCGCAGGGTGGCTGACGTTTATTTGTCATACCCGTTTCCACCGGCACAGGGCCGGTTGGGAGGCAATGCGACAGCTTGTGTTGACCAATTAGGGCCATTCGCGCATGACTCTATTGGGCCAACGAGACGCAGACGAGTTCTTTGTCGTTGCGGGCGAACATGCATTTGTTGGCGAACGCGGGGTGACTCCAGACGACGGTCCGGCCGCCAGTCCGCGCGGTCGGCTCCAGGATCTTCGCCCGGCTAACCTCTTGATATCCCTCCGGTGAGAGCTTGGCCAGGATCAGCTCGCCTTGTTCGGTGAAGATAAAAAACTGACCGTTGTTCTCCACGATAAAGCCGCAGGTCGAGTTGTTGGGGCGGCCGCCGGTCATCGTCGCCGTGCTGTCCCACTTCTTTTCACCCGTCATCAGATCAAAACAACGAAGCTGTCCGGATTCGTCGACTCCGTAAATGTACCCGTCAACGACCAATGGCGGATTGCAATCCGGGTGAACGCCGTTCCCGCGCCAGACTTCGGTGGCGGCCGGTTTGTCGCGATCGAGTTTCAACAGAATCGAGGTTCCCTGCAAAGCGGTAGCGTACAGATAATCGCCGGCGAGAATCGGCGAAATGATCGACATCGAGTACGCCGGTTTGAGCTTAAAGGACCAATAGACTTCGCCGGTTTGAGGATTGAGACTGTTCAGCGATTCGGGATCCCAAATCAGCAATTGTTCAACGCCGCCAGCTTCGATGATCTTGGGCGGGCAGTAGCCTTGATCGGGGGCGGACAAGCTCCGCCACTTTTCGGCGCCCGTCATCTTGTCGAACGCCACCGCCACGCTTCCTTCGCCGCCGACGAGGCAGTACAGCAAATCGCCGTGGACCAGCGGATGCGCCGCAAATCCCCAATACGGCGCGGACTCCAGGTTGTATTCCTGCTTGAGATCCTTCGACCATAAGACTTTGCCGTCGTTGGTCGCCAGGCAACACAGGTTTCCCTCGGCGCCCAACGTATAGACGCGATCGCCATCGACGGCCGGTGTTGCCCGCGGACCGTTCGGGTAGGACAACAGGTATTTGCAATCGTATTCGTAGTTCCAAATCGGATGGCCGTCTTTGATATCCAGGCAGTGAATTCGTTCTTTGCCGGTGAGCTCGCTCTTTTTTCCTGGATTCGGTGTCTCGTCGCCGGTGGACCTGAGGAAGTCCATCACGAACACTCGGCCATCGGCCACCGCCGGTCCGGAATAGCCGTTGGCGACTGGGGCACGCCACAGCGTCTTCGGGCCCCCTGCCGGAAACGAAGTCATGATGCCCGACTCCCGCCACCGGCCGTCGCGATTCGGTCCCAGCCATTGGTTCCAATCGTCACCGCAAGCGACGTTGAACGCGATCGCGACCAGACCTAGCGCCACGACTGTGAATGCTCGATTCAAATTCATGATCTTCTCCGAAGGATTGACGATGCCTGCCGTCCCGTCTGCTCACACAGTTTCGACGATGGCCAATCACTTCGCAAGCATCACGTGCCAGCGGTAGGGGGGAATTCCACGTGGAAACAGCGTGCTTGGCCGTGATTTGTCCGTCAGGGACTGACGGACGTACTGTCATGTGTCCGTCAGGGACTGACGGACCTACTGTTATGTGTCGGTCAGGGACTGACGGACGTACTGTTATGTGTCCGTCAGGGACTGACGGACCTACTGACTGACGGACCTACTGACTGACGGACCTACTGACTGACGGACCTACTGACTGACGGACCTACTGACTGACCGACCTACTGTAGATGACCGCACGGCGCTGCCAGCAAGCGCGTGAACGGGGTACATCAAGGTGACAGCCGCAGACGATCGGAAACCGACATTGACAAGAGTGCAGTCATTTCCGACTCTTCGCAACTCTTGCTGGATCAATCGCTATCACAAAGTGAGCTGTTTAACGAATCGCTGTGAGAATCTTGCAAATCAATTCCGGGACGGAGATCAACGGGGCGATTGTCCACACCTATCTGTTGACGCGCGAACTGATCGGGTTGGGACACGATGTTTCGGTGGTATGCCGGCCCGGTTTCTGGTTGTGGAACCATTTGGAAGGTCTGGGGGCGCGACGCATTCCGTCGAAAATGCGGCGGCGGCATGCTGACGTGCGATCGGTCGCGAGCTTCATGCGACGCAACTCGATCGACGTGGTGCACACGCATATGAGCCGGGCTCACATGTTCGGTCTCTTGTTGAGAATGGCCACCGGCGTCCCTTGCGTTGCGACAGCACACAACCGGCATTTCCAGTTGCATTGGCGCTGGAACGATTTCGTGATCGCGAACTCCAACGCTACACGAGACTTTCAGATTCGCTACAACCGAGTCAAGCCGGAACAGATTCGGACCGTTTACTGCTACACGGACTTGAACCGCTTTCAGCAAGTCGATGAACTCACGCGGCGTGAGACTCGACGCGGGTTGGGGATTCACGACAATCGGCCTCTGATCGGTATTATTGGCGAGATCGTTCGGCGCAAGGGACATATTCACTTGATCCGAGCGTTGCCGGAAATTGCTCGCCATTACCCAAATTTCCAAGTCGCCTTGGTCGGTCGTTTCAAGCGCCGCGAACGAGAAACGCAGCAGTTGAGAGATTTCCTAGCTGCCAACAAACTGTATCGCAAAGTCATCTGGATTGGCCGCCGCAACAACGTTCAGGACTTTGTCGCAGCGATGGACGTCTGCGTCGTTCCATCCATCGAAGAACCGCTGGGGCTAGTGGCTATCGAAGCCCAGGCGGCAGGGACTCCGGTCATTGTCACCGACACCGGTGGGCTGAGAGAAATCGTCGATCACGAGCAAAACGGGCTCGTCGTTCCAGTCCGAGACAGTGCCGCGATCGCCGCCAGCGTTCAACGACTGCTCGACAATCCTGATTTGGCCAAGCGGCTCGTCGAACAGGGTCGCCGTTCGGTCGCCGAGCGATTCTCGCCAGCTCGGCTGACAACGGAGATCGTCGAGGTGCTTGAATACGTACGACGACAGTCACGAGTCAAAAGGCGTCATGCCGCTTAACAGACTGAAAAATGACTCATCTCAACAACCAAACCAAATGTCATTCCCGCGAAGGCGGGAATCCAGCAGAAATCAACTCTCGCCATGTTGGATCCCCGCCTTCGCGGGGATGACGAGACATTCTTCAACGATCTGTTAACCATTGGTCGGCTTCAATTGCAGAACTGAACTTTTGCAAGTTCAGCTACGATTTTCCCTGCGCCAATTCGGCTACTGCCTTGTAGCTGGACACGCAAGAGTTCAGCCCCGCACGAAATATTAGAGCGCCGGAATCGCGTTAAGCCTTGATGGGCTTAGCGGGGCCAACCGGACACGCCAAAGACCGGCGAACCGCGTCGTGATCGAGCGGGATTTCGCACAATCGTTCGATCTCTTGCACGGAGTAGCCGCGATCGATCATCCGAATCTTCAGTCGGTTATCAATCGCCGCGCGGCTGACACTCTCGATGCAGCGGATCAGCCTGACGCCGAGAATTCCAACCAACGGGCCTCCGAACACAAACGCGATAGCGACGACTGGTACGATTTCATCGAACATTTTCGAACTCGGTGACGAGAAATCCGGAATGGGGTATAAAAGACGCTATTCGGCTAGTTTCACCCGATCTTGGGAGATTTTCAAGCAATTGCAAAAATGGTAGCGAGGTCATTCACTGTAGGTCGGGCAGTCCCTGCCCGACAAGTGACGGCCAGGGGTGGCCGTCCTACGTTGAATTGGCCTACACCCAATAACTTCGCCAAAGGAATCTCCATGAACGAAATGACTTTGTACGAGCGAATTGGCGGCGAATCGGCGATCGACCGGTTGATCGATACCTTTTACGACCGGGTTCTTGCAGATTCCGAGCTAGCCCCGTTTTTTGCCCAAACGTCGATGGACAAGTTGCGGCGAATGCAAAAGGCATTCTTTTCGATCGCTCTGGACGGCCCGGAAATCGACAGTCACATTTCGTTGACCGCTGCCCACGCGGGCCGTGGCATCGAGCGTCGCCATCTCAGCCGATTTACCGACCATTTATTGCAAACGTTTCGCGGGACCGGGATCGAGGAAACATCCGCCAACGAAATCGTCGGACGCATTGCAACCTATTCCGAACAGATTCTCGGAGAAACGACCGTCGACGGCTAACGGCGAATGCCCAGCGATCTTCTCGCAGCGCTAGTTGATCTGGCTCAAATATTCCGTGGACATTTCTACGCAACCACGTAAGGATCCTACGCAAAACAACTTCCCGGTTTTGTCGACCTTCTCCCTAAGCCTTTTCCGTGAGGGCCAGGATTTACGGCGAAGTTATTTTGCGTCCGATCCTAAGCGTTCACGGGTTGCCAATAAGTTGCCCACGTTTTTAGGGGGTCAGGCACATTTTCGGCGGCTCATGCGACATTCTGGTACCAATAATTGGGCCGAAAATGTGCCAAACCCCAGCTCGTGAACTGTTACCGCAACCACTCCAGAGCTGCCGAGTGGAAAATCGTTTGAGACCATCACCTCGCGGTGGAGTGGGTACTGAGTACTGTGTACTGAGTACTGTGTACTGAGTGCTGTGTACTGAGTGCTGTGTACTGAGTGCTGTGTACTGAGTGCTGTGTACTGAGTGCTGTGTACTGAGTACTGAGTACTGAGTACTGGGTACCGGGTACTGGGTACCGGGTACCGGGTACTGGGTACTGGGTACTGGGTACTGGGTACTGAGTAGTGGGTACTGCATGTGGCGTACGAAACACTGGCAGTCCGTTGCCGGCGACTCGCTTCCCAGTTCGACTCACCCGGATCGATCGGTTTTCCGCATTTGAAATGAGCAGGAAAACGGAAAGGTCTTTGGCCGCCAAGCTGGGATGCCGTACCGGGATCAGGAAATTGCTCGATCCGCGACCGATCTAGACGTACGCGGTAGCCACAAACGAACCTGCTGCGATTCGCTGCAAGTCGCTCAGCAGGCATTCCACCCACAGGGCTTGGTTGAGATTCAAGCCGATGTCGGTGTGTGCATCCAAGCACCGCGCCAAGCACTGACTGATGATTTTGAAGTCAGTTCCGATCGTGGCCGAGGCTTGCTCGACGCAAGCCGCCAACGTCGGGTCATCGTACGGCAGATCGCAGCGTGCATTCGCGAGTTGGACCGAGCGATAGAACTCGACGGCCCAATCGCAGACCAATCGCATTCGATCGCGCTTTGCGGCCGACTCGCTTCCTGCCCCGTCGATGAACTCCATGACTCGCTTGGTAAAGCCTCCTTCGCCCGGATCGCCTGTGGACAACTGGCGGAGCCAATCGGAGCGGAAATCGCGAATCGCCGGATCCGCCATTAGCAAGGCGAGTTCGAGGCTTCCCGCCGAAAGCCGCGCCAACTCGTTGGCTTGATCCAAGTCCTCGATCAACCGCCGCGTCTTCAAGACCGCTTCGACGTCGCCGACCGACAGCGGAGCGAACGAAACGAGTTGGCAACGCGATCGGATCGTCGGCAGTTGTTTCTGGGGACTGGTCCCAATTAGAATCAGCACCGCGCCAGGCGGCGGCTCTTCGAGCGTCTTGAGCAAGCTGTTGGCCCCTTCCTGGTTGATGAAATCGGCGTCATCGATGATGGCAATCTTGCGTCCTCCGCGAAACGGCTTCAGCGAAAAATCGTGGCACAAGCCCTCTTGCATCTTTCCGTCGGCGCCGACAAAGGCTTCGATCGGAATTTGCGCCTTGTCTTTGGGGCGGCCAACGACGATCAAGTCGGGATGGGATCGCGCCGCGACTTGTTGGCATGCGGCGCAATGCTCACACGGCTCGAACCCGTCGTGGTTGAGACCTTCGCACAACAGTCCCTGAGCCAACGTGAATGCGAAGGTCCGCTTGCCAATGCCCGCCGGACCGGAAAACAAAAACGAACTTGGCAACCGGCCTGCATGGACCATTTGCCGAAACCGCTCGATCCATTCTTTATGTCCGACGATATCGTTCCAGTGCATCGTGAGTTCTCACTGTGTTTGTAGCGACCATTTGCGTTCACGGGTTGCCAATGCGTCGCCCATGTTTAAAGCGCAGTCTCTACCCGACAAACATGGGCAATTGATGTAGCTGCTTTTGTCAATCTACACCGCTACCGAAAACCGGCGGACGATGACTTCGAGTACCTGGGCCGCAATCTGGTCAGACCGGCTGGGTCGCATCAACAATGCTCACCGACGTCGGTTCATTTTGGGCCTCGGTCAAAAAGCCATTCCGCACCGCGCTGAGATATGCTTCACCGCGCGACTCCATGCGATCGAGGTCTCGGCCAATCCTGGCCACAGCAGTCCCCGCGTCCAAATCGAGTACAAATGTATGATCCGGGAGCAAGCCCCCGGTGGCAATCTGCCCGGCGGCACGAATAACGTCCAAGTCGACCTGGCCTGCATGGCCTTGATAAACCGCCGTCGACATTTGAAATCGATCGCACAACACCCAATCTCCGCGCTGCAGCGCCGGCTGGATGACCTCGCGAACCAACTGGCAGCGAGCGGCGATGAACAGCAGCATCTCGCTGGTTGGGTCGACCGGCACGTCGGACTTGTGCAGCAGAATCCCCCGGATGCGGTTTCCAAGTTCTGTCGACCCTGGATCGCGGCACGTCACCACCGTCTTGCCCAGGTTCGAAAGCCGCTCGGCCAGTCGATTGACTTGCGTCGACTTGCCCGCTCCGTCCAGACCCTCGAAAACGATGAACATATTACAGAGAACCAAAAGCCTCTGGATAGCGTATTGAACTCATGGGGCTTTGCTCACCCGGATCATCTTGTGTAATCGGCACGATCGGCGCGACCGGAAGCGGTTTGGCAGTTTTCCCCAATTGGCTGCTCGGAATCGGCGATCATAAATGGCCAAAAGTTTGGTGAATTCCCAACAAAAACTAATGGTCCAACGACAACTTTGTTCTAACCTTTCTGCGAAGCTGAAAAGTACGATGTTCGTTGGAGTATCAACCCACATGTTCAGGAAACTGATTGTCGCCTCGTTCGCCGCGGTCACCGTTTGGAGCAGCTGCCAAACCGTCCAGGCCGGACCGCTGTTGGACTGGCTGCTGGGCCGACGTCGAGCCAATTGGTCCGGCACTTATTCGCCGACGCCTTACTATCCGACGGTTGCCGGGGTTCCGCCGACAACTTGCCAAACGACGTGGCGCTCAGACCTGTCAGCGCGTCGTCGTCAACTACGTCCCGTACACCGCATACCGAATCAATTGGGAACAGGTACCGGTCACGCAATTTCAGCAAACCGCTTCGGTCGATCCTTGCACCGGCTGCACCGTCACGTGCAACCGGCCGTGCATGACATACACCTGGCAGATGAAACGCGTTCCGTATACCACGTATCGGCCCGTGTACCGAACCGAATCGTACTCGGTCCCCGTGACCTATTCAACGCCCGCTCCAACTTGCAGCACGTGCAACTCGTGCCCAACGTGTGCCGTTGCGGCGAACACCATTCCGACCGTCACTCAATTCCCGCCCAGCGTTGTATCGTCGACGGTTTTGCCGTCGACCACCATTTCGCCTAGCGGCACGTACAGCAGCGTTCCGCAGTATTATCAATCGGGTCCGATAATCAACAGTGCTCCGGCGGCTCCGGCCACGGGCGAGCCCACACCGGCAGACCAAGTTCCGAGTCTTAAGCCGATCATTCTCGAAAATCAAAGTTACGGAACAGGCACATCGTATCCGGTTCCCGATCGAACTCCGCTCAATTCCAACAGCAATTCGCCAGGCGTCCGGCCGATTCAAGATCCCAATCCGTCGATGCGTTGGGACAACGAGCAACCGACCTCGGCGCCGGTGGAAGACCAAACTGCGTCCCTGCCGACTCGTCAACGGTGGAATTACAGCCCGGTGCGACTTGCCAGCTATACCGAGTCGGGTCGGGAACAACCGGCAGCGGTCACAGAAAACCGCGGTGACTTGCAGATTGTTGGGGACGTACAGATTGTGCCCCAATCGGTCCGGGCCAATTCACAATGGAAGTCGGCACAGTGGTAGTCGATCTTAGACTGCCCAGCCGCCGAAGCTCATATCAAACTTGCCCCAGCATGCGTCGACGGCGGCGCGGTAGTTGTCCGTCAAGTAGACCGGCTCGATGAGCGACCATTGATCGCGCCGCGTGAAGCTCTTGGAGCGGCGGTTGGCCAGTGAATCTTGTTCATCGGACTGGCCGTTTTGCTTCATCACCAGCGCCGTGTCGAAGACCTCCATGCATTTCGGTTCGAACGCCAAATCGACGTGTTCGAAAAGTCGGCGGACTTCACGCTCCGGATGCTCAACCAATTGGCGGTAGTCGATCGCGAAGCTGACCTTGGATCGCTCGTGTGTGATGATCTTGGCGACGATCCGGTTGCTTTCGACAATGGCGCGGGCCGTGCAGTTCCACCAATCCTGGCTGGAGACCAAGACGTCCAGGGGATGCCGCAACACGGTCAGGTAACAGGCGTTTGGAAAGACTTCCTCCATCACTTGCCAGAACCAACCGATGAACTCGTCCTCGTCACTAAAGGTTGTATGGACCACGGGAACGCCGATTGGTTTTTGCATCCAGCGTATCGTCTTGGTCGGGTACAGATGTAGGAACGCGTGTCGCACAAATTCGGCGATCTCTCCGTGGCGGTTGGGCGGCAAGCTCGTTTGAAGTGCGCGGTAGATCCCGTGAATCGTATTGACCGTTTCGCCCACGAAACTGCACTCCGAATGCAAGCGAAACAGTGCAGAAAGCAGGCTGGTGCCCGAACGACCGTTCCCCACAATCGTGATCGGTGCCAGGATGTTTTCGTTTTGCGGCATTGAGTTTTGATCTCCAGCGGTGGCGAACCGACCTTATTGCGCTAACGGCCCGTTGAAAAAAATAGCGGAACGGCGCGAGCCGTCCGGTGGCGTTGGCATCCACGCGGCGAATTACCGAGCGGCTTGCGCCGCTGAATTACCGGGCGGCTTGCGCCGCGCCGCTTCGATTAACACTTGTTCACACATTTTTCATCGGTCTGCTACGCGGCGCGGCGTTGGCGGACGTTGTCTTGCGACCAGCGAAACAGCGATGACGGTGTGACCAGGCAACTCTCTTGGAGTGTTTGTACGCGCAGCGAACCGTTTTCTTTTCGCCGAATAAAGTGTGACGTCATGGGGACGATCCGGTGTTGGTAACCGCGACAAATGGTTTCACAGTTCCATGACCAATCTTCAAATCCGAATCCGTCCTTAAGTTCGTTGCGGTTGTACGGACAATCGAGATAGATCGACCGCTCGGCAAACGACAACGCGGTCCAGTAGTTCATTTGGCGTAGGTAATCGGTTTGAAACAGCGGTGAATCTTGACCGATTTGCGGATTCAGTTCGATAGCGCTGCCGAAAACCAGGTTCATTTCCGGATGGCAGATCGTGCGAGCGGCGTGTTGGTTGCACAACTCGAAGCTTCGCCAGAGCCAGCAACTACACCACAAATCGTCGCCGTCCAAGTAACCCAGGTACCGCGCGGTGGAAACCTGCGCGGCGTGGTTGCGGGCCGCACCCAAGTCCCCTTGGTCGATCGTCTCCAAGCGGAGGTTCGATTGTGTGGCGGCCCATTCAAAGTACTCGACGGTCGGCTCATCCGGCCGATCCAACACGACCAGGATTTCCGCGTCGATGCACCGCCGGCGGGTTTCCTCAACCGCTCGCGCCAAGCTTCGCAGCGAGGCGTGCGCCAACCGGCCTTCGCGGTGGGCGTTCAGAACGGCAGTGATGTCTGGCATGACCTTTCCTCGTTCGAGCGTAACTGACAGGCGAGCCGCGCGGTGAAACTTTCTCAGGCGACCGACGCGCGTTCGGCGGGTATGGATTTTCCTTCGACCAGTGCTTTGCCGTATCGCGTCCAATTGTGTTGCCAGCGGACGAGTCTTTGGCCTGCGTCCAACTTGCGGCATGTTGTCTCCGGGTCCGACAGGCAATGGCGGATCGCCTGCACGTAGCCCGCCACGTCGTCGTCGCGGTTCACCAACCAACCGGTCTCGTGGTTTACCAATTCGGCGACGCCGCCCACGTCGGGAGCCACCACGGGAAGTCCGGCTTGCATCACGTCGATAAGCACCAGTGGCAAACCGTCCCAGGAACTCGTGTACAAGTAGAGATCGAACTCTTCCAGCGGCAAGTCAAAGAACTCGTTGTACGGGCCGTGGAATTTGACGTTGCTGGTCGCCATTTTGTGCCAAGGCGTGTCGTCGCGAGACAGAACGCTGCCTCCCATGACATGGAAATCGATCTCGGGCAGTCGCTTCGCGATCTCCAGCATGATGTCGGGCCGCTTCTGACGGTCCAATCGGCCGGCCCACATGACCTGGCGGCGACGAGAAGCTGGACGTATCAACCGATGGTGCATCTTCGTGCGGTCGATGCGACGGCCGAAATCTTTCATCGGTTGATAGAGGACCCGTAGTTTGACGGCCAACGACGGGCTGAGCCCAAAGTCTTCGATCAAGGTCCGGCGAAACGTCTCGTTATCCAAGTAGATCGCCGTCAAATGCTCGATCGTCTCCGGCAGGTAATCGACGGCATAGCCACCTTTTTGACCCAGGTCGTCGAAATCGTAACAAAACAAATTGGCCTGCAGCGAACAGAGTTTCGAAAGCCCCCGGCCAAACTTCTTGTACAGCCGCCAGACCGCGTGCGAGTTGACGTTGTAACAAACGCGTGGGCGAAAATCCTGAATGAGATACAACGACAATTGCTCTCGATCCGCGGCCGTCAAGTGAAAGCCAAAATCACTGAGGGCCAGTCGTCGTGTTCCCGCCGGCAGCCAATCCGCCGACGTCTGATCTGGCGAATCGGTCAACACCAGCAATACGTCGTCTGCGTCGTACCGGGTCCTGAGGAACTTGACCAGATTGACGCCGGACAAGTCCGCGCCGCCCCGCTTCAAGAAGGGCATGAACACCAGGTGCTGAAACGGTCGAGTCAGTGTGTCGAGAATCTTGCGATACGCCTCGACCACAGTCAGTCGCGTTGGCGCGGTTGACCGATGCGGACTCCAACTGTTCCGGTCGGATCCGAATGGTCGGATCCAACTCGCATGCTTGCCGCAACTGCTGGGTGAGAAACTCGGGAATGATGGTCGGCTTGACCTGCCGGTTTTCCCACTGGCCGTATTCCAGGAAATGTTCCAGCATCCGGCCACGCATGCCGTGCAAGTCCGGATTTTGCTCCCAGTAAAACTGCACATCGAACAACTCGCTGGGATTGAACTGCAGCGTTCCTTCGTGAGTCAGGTAATGGGCCAGCGGCGAAAGACCGTCGAGTTGGTCGCCGTATTGGTCCAAGTAGAACTGGTTGGAGAAATATGGATTGGGATCATAGTTCTTGTGCATCCCGATCTGCACAAAATGTTGAAACGGATTCAGTCCGCTGCGGACGGCTTCGGGGTGATGCTGACAATAGTATTCGACGTCCAACAGCGGTGTGGGCGATTCCTCGCGGTCCCACGACATAAACAGCTGCACGATCTCGCCATCCGGGCTGGCGAGGTCCTGAATCTGTTGGCGCAGAAAAACGGGATGATACAAGCCGCTTGGTGACCGGCCTTCCCCAATCCCGTGCAAGACAAAATGGACCATCGGTTCCATATTGGCCTTGGCGATGTCGGGATTGCGATGGGCGTAAAACGGTGCACAAAACATCGGATGAGGACTAAGGTTCTCGCTCCAGCCGATCTCCAAATAGTGCTCCAAGTCGGACTTGTCCAGCTTCACATCGGGTGAAAGCTGGCGACGGTAAAACTCCACTTCGAACAGTGGATGCGGCGAAAGCCCTTGTCGCCAACCGTCGACCATGTAGTGCCATAACGGATCGATTCCATCATCCAAAGCTGGAAACTGGGATAGATAGAACGAGACGTCAAACAGTGGGTGAGGGTTCCGATTATCCCGCCAACCGCCATGGACAAAATGTTGGTAGCAATGCCGAGTCCGGACGCCGGTCTGCACAGAATAGAACAGCGGATCGAACAACTTGCCGAAAGGGGTTGGCGGCAGTTGTTTCTTTTTCCGGCCGCGGAGCGATCTTTTTACTCGTCCGGCAAATAGGACCAGTTTTCCAGACAAATGCATCAGTCAAAAACTCCCTACGGCCGGCTCGAAATGACAACAGCTCATGTGGGCCGCCAGCAGATTCGAGTGGGGCCGTTTCGGCAAACGCACTTTTCTTGCAATCGTTCACGCGTCGGGGTCTGACGCAATCCGCCCAAGGAGGAAGGGACTGACCCAATGAATATCAATGAATATGCACAAACGCGTTGACGAACTGTGAACGCTTACGTTTTTGTGATCGGCCCATACAACGCGAAAATCTATCTCAATCCCGATAATCGGCAAAGTTTTCCCGTTTTGCCAATTGGGCCTGCGGGAGGTGCATTCAAGCACCCTGCTTGCCGTTTAGCACCGTTGCTTGGGAGGGATGAAAAGTGCCGTGTCCGCACTTAGGATCGCACGCAAAATAACTTCCCGGTTTTGTCGACCCTCTCCCTATGCCTCTCCCGTGAGGGCGAGGATTTACGGCGAAGTTATTTTGCGTCCGATCCTAACAGACTGCCGAAAAAGGCTCCGTCATCCCCGCGAAGGCGGGGATCCATCATTGCGGGAGTTAATTTCCGCTGGATTCCCGCCCCCTGCCTTCGCTGGGGCAGGCTTCGCGGGAATGACGTTCCGTCTGATTGTTGGGATGAGTCGTTTTTCAACGGTCCGCTGAGCCGCGACAACGCATTGGAGTCGTCCACGGACAACGGATTGCAGGAAGGAACGCATTTTGCCGAAAGTCTCAATTTTTCCAGATATACGGCCGATGTAATCGCAAGAGCGAGCCCCGAATCTCGCTCTATCGCTTGCGCCCGCATGTACTGCATCCCGCATGTTCTGCAACCCGCGCAATCGACCCAGTGTCTTTAACATGGTTGGTCGACGAAGCGTCGACGTCTAACGAGGAATATTAGAATGAGATCGCTTTTGTTGGTAGCTGCCGCGATCGCGGCGGCGAGCGCGCTTTCGGGTTGTTGCTGTCAGCAACCTTGTGGTCTAGGTGGCTGCGGTGGTGGGCCGCTTTCCGGTCGACTCGGCTTGGCTGGCGGCGGTTCCTACGGCGGTGTTGGATATGGCGGGTGTGATTCCTGTGGTGGTGGCGGTTGCAGTTCCTGCAGCAATTGTCCGCCGTGCGAACGCCCGGCCCTGTTGGATACCTTGGCGATGTGGTCCGGTCGAGCCCGTGGTGGCTGCTGCGGATGTTCTGGCGGTGGCTTCACCGGCGGGATGCTGGGAGGACGTCTGCGCGGCGGTCTGCTCGGTGGCGGTTCAGGTTGCGGTTGTGGCACCGACTGTGGCTGTGGTTCGGACTGTGGCTGTGGTTCGGACAATGGCGGCGCCGACTGTGGCTGTGGCTGCGGTGCCAATGGCGGGTGGTTGGGCGCTCGCCCGCGTGGAAACGCTCCAACGGGCGGACTGCTGCAAAACCTCGGTCGCCGCAACGACTGCAATGGCTACGACAACGGAGCCTATAGCGTCATTCAAGCCAATGGCGGCAACAATTACGGCGATGGTGGCGTCGTGCCGGCTGGCGGCGACGAGGCGATTGGCTGCGGACGCAACGGCTGCGGCACCAACGGTTACCTGTGCGACGATTGTCGGAGGCGGATGCGGGATCTTGATGGCGCAACGCGCACGGTCCTCGAGTCTACATGATGAAACATCATCCTTACGGCGGGGTCATCCCACACACCGCCAATGCCGAACTGGAAGGCCAAGGTCCGATCACGCCGACGTATGCGTATCCGTACTACACGACTCGCGGACCGCGCGACTTCCTCATGAATAACCCGCCCAGCATCGGCCCGTAATCCGGACCATTGATTAAAGACCTGGTTTGCGTTCTCATCAACTCGCCCCGGCCAAGTCCGGGGTTTTTTTATCAGCCCGTTGAAAAAGCAGCGGAACGGCGCGAGCCGTCCGGTTGAGTTGGCGGCGTAAGCCGTCTGGTTGTGTTGGCATCCACGCGGCGAATGACCGTGCGGCTCGCGCCGTACCGCTTCAATAAACGCTTGTGCACACATTTTTCAACGGGCTGTTGTGGTCTCGGCGCAACGCGATGGTCAATCAAAATTCACGCTCCGACCGCCTTTGATAGAGCGACCAGAAGACGTCGTTGCCGGGGTAAGGCAAGTTGAGCCCGGATGGGACGAGTCCCAACGGAATCGTGGCGATGTTCCCCCACCAACTCGTTGACAACTTGTGCCGCACCAACGACAAGGCGTGACCGAACCGGATCCACTTCGATGGTCGACCGCTGGCGATGCGCTGCAAATCCATCGTGGACATGAGTCGGTCGAGTCCGTTTCGCGAAAACCAATGCAGGACGCTGGGCGGGCTGTACTCGTGCCAACGGCGGCCAAACAATCGCGCCGTCAAGCTCGTACGGTCCCACGTCTCCACTAACAACAAACCGCCGTCGGTCAGCAAGCGGGAAGCGGCTCGAACCGCGGCCGGCGGGTCCACGAAGTGCGAAACGACTTGGATCATCAACGCCAGATCAAACGGTTGGGGGGGACAAATTCCTCGATCGATGTGGTGCAGATCTCCAGACCGAATCGCTCGCGCGCCCATTGCGACATCGTTGGATTCGGCTCGATTCCTTGACCCGTCCAACCGGCATCGACAAACGCTTTGAGAAAAAACCCGGACGCGGCGCCGATGTCTAGAACCCGTCCAGGATGCCGGAACCGCGATATCAGCCGTGCGTAGCGCCGACCGCTCGATTCGAGCATCGATTGTTCGCTCAAGTAGTCGTCGTACCCAGCGCCGCCGCCGAAAAAGTATTCGTCGTCGTAAATCCGTGCCACGTGCCCGGCCGAATCGACGGAGCAAAACCGATGGCCGCACTGCAAACACTCAAAGATGGGATGGTTGTGACTTGTGAAGCGATACGTCGATGCTCCATTACACAACGGACACGCGGGAGTGTCTGTCGGTGTTGGCGGGCTGCGTGCCGGAACAGCTTGGAAGTCACGGTTTCGATTCATGCAGGCATGATACTCGACGTTCGATCCACCGACATGAGTTGCACCGCGAAATTGATCGATCCGCTGAAATGCCCAAAAGGCTCGCTGACATTCTGGCAACCGATCGCTGTTGTCGCGGTCAGTACTTCAAGCGGACGTCTTCGCGGATGTAGAACAAGAGGATACTGTATCGCGGTTCAAACGGCGTGCGAATCGCTGCTCGACCGTGAAAGCTCTCTTCGCTGACGGCGAACCCGTATCCGGTATTGGGCAGAAACGGCAGTCGCTTGACCGTGGCGTAGGGACCGCGCCAGGGTGCCAACCAACGTTCGCCGGTGCTGCGTTTGCGATAGAGCGAAGTGCCCAAGTCAATCTGGCGTGAATCGGCCGGCAAGTAGAATTGGATCGTAGCAATTTTTAGCGGCGTATCGGGATGCGGCGTGATCTGATAACCGGCTTCGTCGCGATACAACGCCGGCCGCGGAAAGGCAACCACGTCTTCAACGCTGGTTCCGACCAATCGCATTTCAGGTTGCGGGTGATGGAGCCGCGCTTCAATCTCCGGCCGGAATTTGCCAAAGATCGATTTCTGCACGCGACGGTCATAGAGCGCGTCGCGAACGCTCGACCAAATCGATGCGGAGCCCGCCGGCAACTTGGCGAACTCGTCGTCAAAGAACTCGAACATCATCCGCGTGCTCGTGCCGTCCGGTCGCATCGCGTCTTTGTGTCGCAGCGGATGATACAGCTCCGGAGCGGGAAAGCTCGAAAGCATCAAGCGATAGACATCGTCTGGAAAAACATGGTCGATTTGAAAGTGGGCAAACGGCCGATCCACTCGTGGACTTCGGTCGAGCGCAGCGACGATGGAACTGACGATTCGTTCGGATTCAACGGCGACGGACATGCAGACCGATGATACTTGAAAAATGGGGAGACCTAAAGTGTTTCCCGTCCCCCTTTCTAATCGCGATCTGAGTAGACGCGGGTGGTTTCTTCTTTTGAGACGGGCGTTTCGCGGTCGTCGGAGGACATGCTGAGCATGACGCGATGGTCCCCTTCCTGCGTGCCGCGGGCTTTGACGGTAATCGTCATTTCCTGTTTCGAATCGAGCCGGGTGATGGGCGCAAAGACAATGCGTTGCCCTTGTATCTGGCTTTGCACGTCGCCCTCGACGCTGAGCGGCTGAATCCCGGCGGGAAAGTCCAAGGTCAAACGCACGTTGGCGGCCGGCTGCGAGCCTTGGTTGACGACTCGAATGCGATAAGCGGTCTCGCCTCCAATCTCGATCGGGTCGATGAGATCGTCGATTTCACAAAAAACTTCGACGATGTAATCGACGGTGAGAGACTTGGAGACAACTGCTTTTTGATCCAGGTTGGCGGTGGCGGTGAAGTCGATTTTCTGTTCGCCCGGTTCGACGGGCATAGTCACCAACTCGACTTTGCCTACCAAGCCTATGTCCAATTCGGGCATGCTCCATTTGACCGTTTGCGTGGCGGCGTTATAGAATCCGTAGTTGTTGGCGCTGACGAACTTCAATCCCCGGGGCAAGGTAGCGACGAGTTCTATATTGGTGGCCGGCGCGGTGCCTACGTTGCTGACGGCAAACTGGTGAGTGGCTTCGCGATTGAGGTATTTGCGAGTCGGGCCATCACCGCTGACTTGTAGTTTTGGCGAGACGATCTCCAGTTCAACCGAATCGCTGGCCTGCAGGTTTCCGTCCCCTTGAGCGACGATCTCGTTGCGCAGCTTGCCGACTCTGGCGGCGGTAAGTTTGAGTTGGACGTTGCGTTTCTGGCCCGGCGTCAAATTGCCGATGTCGTATTCCAAGTCGCGCAGTCCTCCCGGAAAATCCAACTGGTCGGGCAACGACTCTTGCAGGAATACGTGGTTGGCCGGTCCGTCGCCTTGATTCTCGACGCTGATGTCCAAGATGACTTCATCGTGAATCTGAACTTTCGGTTTGGTCGTCATCGTGACGGCGAGTTTGGGCTGAGTACATTTCGTTCGGGCAGAGGCCTGAGCCGAAAATGTGACTTGCGCCACGCTGCCAAACTCACCCGGCCGGACCGGCCGGAGCTTGAGCGCAATGGTCGTTGTTTGATTGGGGGGCACATCGCCCAAGTTCCACGAAAGGGAGCCCGCCGGCGCCGAGTTGGGCTTCGGGCTGGGCGCTGACGAATTCCGCCCGTCGGGGACTTGATCGTACACCACGACTCCCGTGGCAGGCGTCTGCGAGACGTTTTGGACGATGAGCTTGAAGTCCGCCACCTGGCCAAGCTGCACTTCGTCCGGCGAGATCTTTTGGATCTTTAATGAGGGAACCTGCGGGCCTTCCAGCCGGTCGCTTCCCGGCGTCGAATGGGTCAGGTCGGCTGCGGAGTCAGTTCCGCCAGGACCGACGGCGGAACGCGAAGTCGAAACAGGCGTTGCTCGTGCCGACTGTGTCATCAACGGGTTCGTTTCAGTCGCGGGATAGGTCCGCGATGGATTCAGGTTGCCGGATGAATGATCGGATGAATTGCCGGACGAATTACCAAATGAACTGCCAGATGATTTGTCGGATGATAGGTCGTAGGGGTTGCGTGTATTTGACGTCATCCGTTGTGGCGCGTATTGGTTTTGACCCAAGCCGTTCGCGTCGGAATTGCTTAGGGGCGAGTCGGACTTCGGCAAAAGGGCATTCGGAATTGACGGGGCAGCACGACCGCTTTGCTGGTTGTCACCGCCGGTCGTATTGAAACCGTTATTGCTCGCGCCGCCGGGACTCTTGTCGGCGCCCAGCGAGTTTGTCGGGTCGTAGGGCGTCAAAGTTGCCTTGGGAGTCGCGTCGGGATTGAAAGCGGATGTCGACGGCCGGGCCACCGAATCTCCGCGGTCATTCTGAGTTGTACCGGGCGAAGATGTTTGCGTCGTGTTCTCGCCGAAATTGAAATTGGTTGAGCCACCGTTTGTTCCACTCGCTGAACCGCTCTTAAAGGACAAGCTGGGTGGCGGCAGCGGCGTCGACTGAGTGGGTCTCGGCATCCCATTCGACCGGTTCATCAAGGCCGGCGCGTCCGGTGGACCTTGTGGGTCCAGCTTACGCTTGGAAGTGTCGGATAGCGACATGGAGTTTCCGTTGGTCGTCTTCGAATCGTTGTCGGCTTCGACGCCAATCGATCCGGCGACGATCGGGAAGGCCGAGTCACCCGGATGGGAACCGCGCAGGTCGTTGGACGGCGCACCGGGAGCATGGTTCGACGGGTAGTCGTTTCCCATCCCGTTTTCGTCGTCGGCATCCGACAGGTGTCCGGTCCCGGGGAAATCATTGCCGCTCGACTGTCGCGTGGACTTGACGATCGGCGGGAGGGCACTGTCGCGGGATGGATTGTGCGAAGCGTCGTCATCAGCCGTCGATGGTTTGAGTCGAGGCGATTGCTGTAACGGCATCGCTCCATCGGACTTTCCGGAATAAGCAACGACCGTTGCCGACGTCTTAGGCGATTGTTGTGAACTCGTCGAAGTCGAGTTTCCCGCGTTCAATGAGAAGCCGGGCGAAGTCGGTTTCGAGTCGCCAGTGGTTTGAGTAGATGCAACTTGATCTTGCTCCTTGACGCTTGGATCGGCACCGTCGGGCGATTTTGTTTTGTTCGCGGCCCCAGTCGCGCCGTCAAACGCCGGTGGCTCCTTGTTTGCCTTGCGACTTTGGATGGTATGGACCACGGCCACGGTGCCGATACAAAGAAATAGACCGACTGCAGCGAGGCGGGCCACGAGCGACCGAGTCAGTCGATTTCGCGTTGGAGTTGGAGTTTCAGGTTCGGACATGTTTTCCAGCCTGTCGTACTACGATACAGGAGTGTTTTCTTGGGAACGGCGCAACGACATTCCTCAAGACGGCATAGGTTTTGCCGCGGGGAATACAAAAACTGGCGGAACTTGGCAAGCCCAGTTAGGTCTTGGTGTGAGAAATCACAAGTGCACTTTCAGTGCTTAATTTTGGGGTGCCACTGGCTGTGCCAGTGTACATGAGCGTTGTATATTGCCGACCCGCACTGGCGAAGCCAGTGGCACACAACCCCAATTCTAAGACCTGACAAAGCACTAGACTGTAGAAATGCG
Organism: uncultured Planctomycetaceae bacterium; assembly: GCA_963803365.1. Taxonomy (GTDB): domain Bacteria; phylum Planctomycetota; class Planctomycetia; order Pirellulales; family Pirellulaceae; genus JANMEB01. The sequence continues at coordinate 1,247,498 of CAWDMH010000003.1, read as the reverse complement.
GCCGGGTGCGCGTTGGGCACACGATCTGAAGGTAAGCGTTCACGGGTTGTCCATGCGCCGCCCAAGTTTTTAGGGGGGCAGGCACATTTTCGGCGGCTCACGCGAAATTCTGGTACCAATAATTGGGCCGAAAATGAGCCAGACCCCGGCTCGTGAACTGTAACGATGTGAAGCAGCAAGTTTGTAGTCAAAAACCGCGAGTCTGCGTCTGAGACAATGGCAGAATGCGACAATGGTCTCAGCGATTCGACCGCCGTTTGTGCGAATGGTAATGGGGTAATTCCGCGTGGGACGACTCATCTTGGCCGTCATTTGTCGGGCAGAGACTGCCCGACCTACTGCAATTGAGCCCACTACCGTGCGAGAGTGTCGCCGACGACGAACAAAAAGCAGGTTAAACAAGCCGCGGCAATTTAGCTACAATATTACCATTCCCAGGGTGGCTCGATCGGTTGGACGCCGAGGCTGTTGCGGGGATGTATGGGTGATGAACTGTTTGCGTGAGTGCCGGTTCGGCCACGGCGCCAAGTGCTGGCGTCGGTGCTGAAACCGAGCGTTCCGAGTTTCGCGAGGTGAGTACCGATGAAATGTCAACATTGTGGCTTGGCTGGGAGGTCTGCCACAGCGCGGGGGCCGGGCCGCTACGTCGGTTGCTTTGAGGTGGCTGTTGTCTGGGTGTGCGTTGGCATGCATGAGCGGTGGAATTGCAGCGACTGGTTTGCGGGCCCAGGAGAAGATGGCGGCAAGCGCTCAAGACAAGCCGGTCTTTTCCGCTTCGGACCTGGAGTTTTTCGAAAGCAAAATCCGGCCGATCTTTGCGGATCACTGTTACAAGTGCCACGGTCCCGAAAAAACTGCGCCCTCGGGCGGCCTTCGGTTCGTCTCGCGGGAGGTGCTGGTGACTGGCGGCGATACCGGACCAGCGATCGAACCGGGCAAGCCGTCCGAGAGCTTGATGATCGAAGCGATCAACTACACCGGTCTGTATGAAATGCCGCCGGATTCGCAATTGCCGGACAGCGACATTCAACTGTTGACCAAGTGGGTCGAAATGGGAGCTCCCTGGCCGACCCACGGAAACGCCATTGCCAACAATCTAAAGAAATTCGATTTGGGGCAGCGTCGCAGCTCTCATTGGTGTTGGCAGCCGGTGCATGATCCTCCGGTACCCGATGTCAAGGATGCAACCTGGATTCGTCAGCCGTTGGACGCATTTGTCTTGGCGTTGTTGGAGAAGAATGGCTTGCACCCAGCCGCACGAGCAGAAAAATCGACGTTGATCCGGCGACTCTATTTTGACTTGATCGGCTTGCCGCCTTCGCCCGCCGACGTCGAGACGTTTGTCAACGACACCGATCCACAGGCGTACGAACATGTCGTCGACCGTTTGCTGGCATCCCCTCAGTTCGGCGAATGCTGGGCTCGGCATTGGATGGACCTCGTGCGGTATGCAGAGACCTATGGTCACGAATACGATTACCCGATTCCTTATGCTTTCGAGTATCGCGATTATCTAATCCGGGCGTTCAACGCGGATGTCCCCTATAACGATTTCGTGCGCGAGCACATCGCCGGCGATTTGTTGAAGCAGCCGCGGCGGAACCCCGAACATGGATACAACGAATCGGTACTGGCGACAGGCTTTTGGTACTTGGGCGAGGCAAAGCATGGGCCGGTTGACGTCGTCGCTGACGAAGCGGGCCGAATCGACAACCAGCTTGACGTTTTCGGCAAGACGTTTTTGGGTCTCACCGTCGCCTGCGCCCGATGCCACGATCATATGTTCGACGCGATTTCCACGAAGGACTATTACGCGCTGGCGGGATTCATGCAAAGTTCCCGACGGCAATTGGCCATGATCGACGTGGATCATCGGATCGACGGAGCGACGAAAAAACTCGACGAATTTCAGCAAGATGCCGACGACGCCCTGGCACGATATCGCGCGGATTTGGTTCGCGGCGGTACTGACGATCGAGCAGCGTACTTCGCCGCCGCGCTGCGGCTGATCTCCGAAAGACTCGAGTCAAATCTGCCCGAATTGGTCCGTTTTCAAGGCGAGGATTTCGCCGACGACAAACCGGCCGGTGGAGCGGTTCAAGTGCAAGACTTAAACCCAGTCGGCGCCTTCACCTGGGATAAGAACCGACAGCTTTGGTGGACCGATGGCAAGCCCGGCGATCAATTGCGTTTGGAATTCGCGGTGCCGCACGCGGGAAAATACCAGGTCAACGCGGACTTTACGAAGGACGGCGATTACGGAATCGCAAAAATCAGTCTGGACGACGCGGTCGTTCGCGAGGCCGCCGATTTCTTTAGCAAAGAGACTGGCAAGACCGGCGAGCAGACGTTGTTCAACGGGGAACTCCAGGCGGGCAAGCACACGCTGCTGTTTGAGATCACGGGCCACAACGAAAAGGCCACAGACCGCAACATGCTTGGGCTCGATTATTTTGAACTCAAACCCGATGCGGAACAGCGGCGTCAGATGCTGGACGCAAGTATCGCGGCCGCCGCCCAGGCGAAGAATCTGGAACCCGATGTCCTCGCCAACTTGTATTTCGCGCTCCAAGATCCGGCGCTCGACCCAATCGACCATCCTTTACACGCGCTGCGGTTATTGATGCAGCAACCCGATCCCACATCGTCGAGCGCCAAAGACGCCGTGAATGCCGAGATGGGTAAGTTACGCGAAGCCGCCGAGGCCAGTCGAGCCGATTCGGAGTTGCTCGCCGACTTCAACAGTTCTCCGGTCGACGGCTGGTTCACCACGGGCTGGGCGTTTGATCGTCAGCCCCTGTCCGGTTGGCACGTCGATAGTTCACCGACGCTGACTTCAACCGTGGCTGTCCCCGGCACGCTGTCCAGCGGACGTCGAGGCGAACCGTTGTATGGCGTGTTGCGGTCCCCGACCTTCCTGCTCGACAAAAAGTTCATCCATTACCACATTGCCGGCCGAGATACGGAGATCAAGATCGTCATCGACGGCTACACCCTCGACAATTTCAACTCGTTGTTGTTCAACGGGGCAACCGTTCCGATCAAGTCCCCCGATCGCTTCATGTGGATCGATCAAGGCGCCGACGTCAGCAACTACGTCGGTCATCGGGCGCACTTGGAAATCGTCGATCTTACCGGCGGCTCGGCCTGCATCGATGAAATTCGACTTTCCGACCAACCCAAACTCGCCGAGATGCCCTCGGAGTTCGGGACGCAGCTACTGCAACAAGAATGGAACGATTTCGACAGCTTGGGAGCGAGTCTGAGCGAATTGTTGACTCGTGAATTTGAACGAGACGCTCCCACAACCGACTCGGCCGCGTTGGTCGATTGGAGCATCCGCGCAAGTTGACCGGAACGAATCCGGCTATCGGCGGCAGCAGCGATCAGAACTACACCCGCGAAGCTTTGCTGGACGCGATCAAGCAAAAACGCGATTGGACTCAAGCCCATCGGATTCCCAAGCCGGAGATGGCTCAAGCGATTGCCGACGGCACCGGCGAAAACCAGTCGATCTTTATTCGCGGCAACCACAAGACGCAAGGTGACGTGGCCCCGCGACAGATGCTGACGGCGATCTGTTCCGAGGATTACTCGAAGCTGAGCCCCGCCGATGGTAGCGGCCGATTGTTATTGGCCCAGGATCTCGTGCGACCGGACAACCCACTCACGTCGCGAGTCATCGTCAATCGTTTGTGGCATTACTTGTTCGGGGATGGAATTGTGGCGTCGGTCGATAATTTTGGCGTGTTGGGCGAGAAGCCGACCAACCCGGAGTTGCTGGACCATTTGGCCAGCAAGTTCGTCGCCGACGGTTGGTCGCTGAAGTCGATGATGCGTTATATGGTCACCAGCAGCGCCTATCAGATGTCGAGCGCCACCGATCCGCAGCAAGACGAAAAGGACCCGGGAAATCGGTTGCTGCATCGGGCTTCGGTTCGCCGCTTGACGTCCGAGGCAATTCGCGACGCGATTTTGGCAGATTCCGGTCGGCTGGATCCGACGATGTACGGCCCGAGTGTGCCTATTTACTTGACGCCGTTTATGGAGGGCCGCGGACGTCCCTCCAACAGCGGCCCCTTGGATGGTAACGGCCGGCGCAGCGTTTATATCGAAGTTCGTCGCAATTTCCTGTCGCCGATGATGCTGACGTTCGACACTCCGGTTCCGTTCAACACGATCGGCCGCCGCAGCGTTTCCAACGTTCCTTCCCAAGCCCTGATGTTGATGAACAGCCCGTTCGTTGCCGAGGAAGCCGATCGTTGGGCGAAGCAGTTACTGGCCGACCACGCCAGCGACGCGGAGCGGTTGCAACAACTTTACCTGCAGGCGTTTGCGCGCATTCCTAGCGACAAAGAATCCGAATTGACGCTGGACTTCGTCACTCGTCAACGTCAGTTACTGGCCGACAGCGGCGTGGCCGAGGCGGAAACCGAACAGCAGGCTTGGCGCGATTTGTGCCATGTCCTGATCAACTCGAAAGAGTACTACTTTTTGAATTGAGAACCAGTCATGACTCGATCTCATCATTGCGGACATCATTGCGGGCGATTTCGGCCCCGAGCGATGAGCCGCCGTCAAATGCTACTCGATTCGGCCTGTGGGTTCGGCGCGGTAGCCTTGGCCGCCCTGAGCAACTCACGCGCGTTCGGCGGAATGAGTGATTCGGCAAAAACAAAATCCGGACCTTGGTCTCCCAAGCTGCCCGAATACACCGCCCAGGTCAAACACGTCATTTACCTTTATATGGACGGCGGTCCTTCGCAAGTCGATACGTTCGACCCGAAACCGCGCTTGGCCGAGGAACACGGCAAGCCGTTTTCGATGAAGATCGAACCGACGCAGTTCAATAACATCGGCAAAGTCATGCAGTCGCCTTGGAAGTTCCAGCCCTACGGCGAATGCGGTACCGAAGTCAGCGATTTGTTCCCGCACGTCGCTCAGCATGTCGATTCAATGGCTGTGATCCGCTCGATGGTTTCCGATTTTTCGGAGCATACCAACGCCAATTACTTTCTGCATACGGGCAACGGTTTTCAAGGACGTCCCAGCATGGGGGCTTGGGTCGGTTACGGTCTGGGAACCGAGAATCAAAACTTGCCCGGCTTCGTCGTGCTCAACGGTGGACTGATTCCACCGGGAGGATTGGATTGCTTCAACAGCGGGTTTCTGCCGGCGTCGTACCAAGGGTCGATTTTCAATGCTTCGAACCCGCCGCTGGCGAACGTGCTGCCGATCGACCGCAACTCGACGCTGCAGCGCAACAAGCTGGCGCTGCTGGCCGAACTCGATCAGCAAACGCTCGACCGCTGGGGAGACTGCGATGGGATCGAGTCGGCGATCGGCAATTACGAATTGGCGTACCGGATGCAGTCCACGGTGCCCGAACTCACGTCGCTGGATGGCGAGTCGGCGGCGACCGAAGAAATGTACGGCATGAATTCGGAGCATCCCGGAACCGCGATTTTTGGGCGGCAGTGTCTGCTCGCTCGGCGGTTGGTCGAGCGCGGCGTTCGCTTCATCGAACTGACGTGTCCCAATATCGGCCACGATCGCTGGGACCAACACGGCAATTTGAGACAAGGGCACGCCGACAACGCACGCGCCGTCGATCAAGGAATCGGCGCATTATTGACGGATCTGAAGCGGACCGGTCTGTTCGACGAGACGCTCGTGATCTGGTCGGGCGAATTCGGCCGCACTCCATTTGCCCAAGGAAGCGACGGCCGCGATCACAACCCGTTCGGGTTCAGCCTGTGGATGGCCGGCGGCGGAGTCAAAGGCGGGATCGTGGTGGGGGCGACCGACGAATATGGCTACAAGGCGGTCGAGAACAAAGTTGAAATCTACGACTTGCACGCGACGATGCTGCATCTGCTGGGTTTGAATCACGAACACGTGACCTTCCGCTGGGGCGGCCGCGACATGCGACTGACCGACGTCCACGGCAAGTTGGTCAATGCCGTCTTGGCTTAAGCCGAGCCAGGCCGTTTTGGGATGGGATAGTCAACGCCGCTATCTCCTAATCGCTTACCAGCCCGTTGAAAAAGTAGCGGAACGGCGCGAGCCGTCCGGTTGCGTTGGCATCCACACGGCGAATTACCGGGCGGCTTGCGCCGCTCCGCTTCATTCAACAATTGTCCGCACATTTTTCAACAGTTTGCTTACGCCACGGGGATGTCTTTTCGGCAGAATACGATAGTTCCAATGAGCCACGTAACAAACGCCAGCGCCAACAGAACGCCGACTTTGACGCCGGAGAACTCGCCAGTGCGAACGATGTCGGCGGGTCGGAAGTAGTACAGCAGACCGAGAAATCGAATTCGCTCCACCGCCTTGATGAACGGCTCGACAAAGTTCAACGCCACGGAGACCAAGGCAATGGCCATGATGATCGCGATCGCTTGTCCGCGACGTAGCGTCAGCGAGGAGACCAGGGTTGCAATGCCGCCGATTGCCAGGTGCAAGGCAAACAGGTTAGCGGTCACCAAGCCAAATCGTGCGAATTCAATGGTCTCTTGCCTGGCGTAAATGCGACTCCCAATGAACACACCAATCAAGGGACACAGCGCGATGACCGCGGCAATCAGGACCCACACCACGGTGACGCTCACGAGAATCCTCCAACGAGTCAGCGGCAGTGAAAACAACAAATCGGCGGTCCCCCGCTCGACTTCGCCCACCGAGGTCCGCGTCACGGTCGCGACGATGGTCGCCCAAGCCAGCATCAGCGTGACCAAGTGCGTGAAACAGACGGCGAACAAGATGTTGAGCGAGACCTCGCCCGAGACGCTTATTCCAAAGCTGACTTCGAATATGTTCTTTAGAAAGGGCAGCTTCGCGACAAACTTCAGCAACTCGTCACCGATGTTGACCATCGCGACACCGATCAAGATGACAAACGCAATCGTTCCGAGGCACGAAAAAATGGCCGTCCACAACGAGTCGGACATTGTTTTTCGGATAACAGCCCAGCTACACACGCCTGTCACTCACTTATCTCGATAGTAGGTCAGAAAAAGTTCCTCCAGGCTGGGCGGCCCGATCGCCACGTCGTCCAGTGGCTGTTGTTGCAACCACGTCAGCAGCGATGCCACGGTTCCTGCCCAGGTAAAGCCCAAGCGCCGCGAGTTTTGCTCGACGACATTCATTTCTTGGGGATGGTCGGCGGGGATTTGGACGTCGGGCCGGAACAAGACGTCGACGCGCCGCACGGCTTTATTCCGCAGTGCGCAGGATCGATTGTCTCTCGACGATGTTGCCGTCGCGGAGCATCACGACGTCGTCGCACAGTTCTTCCACTTCGCTGAGCGTGTGGCTGGAAAAGAGCACGGTTCGGTTTTCCGAGACGACCTGCCGCAGTTCGACAAACAGCGACTTGCGAACTAACGGATCCAATCCGTTGGTCGGCTCGTCCAGCACCAGCAGTTGCGGTTTATGCATGAGTGCTTGGATCAAGCCGAGTTTCTGCTTCATGCCGCTGGAGTACTTCCGGACCGGCTTGCCCAACTCAAGGTCGAACGCCTCGGCGAGGCGGCGGATTTCGTTGCGGCAGTCAACTCGCCGTGCACGGGCCAGGAACTCGACGGTAGCCCGGCCGGTCAGATTCGTATAGAAGTGAATCTCGCCCGGCAGGTAACCGACGTCGCGCCGGACTCGTTTGCCGTATTGACGGCTACCGACGCCAAACAGGTTCGCTATTCCCGACGAAGCTCGGATTAGCCCCAACAGAATTCGGATCGTGGTCGTCTTGCCCGCGCCGTTGGGGCCGAGGAATCCAACCAACCGTCCCGGCTGCACGGCAAAGTCGATCCCGTGGAGCACTTCGACTTCACCATAAGATTTGCGCAGTGCCGAGATTTCGATTGGGTTCTTATTCACTTGGCGATTTTGCCGATCCGCTGCAAGTGGTCGACGACTTGCTGGCAAAGCTCGTCCGGCGGCCGCGTCCCGTCCAAGCGCAGCTCGGGCCGCGTCGGAGTTTCATAAGGATCGTTGATTCCGGTGAAGTTTTTGATGTGGCCGGCGCGGGCTTGCTTGTACAAGCCTTTCGGATCACGCTGTTCGCAGACCTCCAGCGGCGTATCGACAAAGACTTCAACAAAATCACTCGCCGAACCGTTCCCGCCAACTTGTCGGCGCACCAGTTCCCGGTCTCGGCGATAGGGGCTGACAAACGCGGTCAGGGCGACTAGGCCCGCTGAACAAAGAATCTCCGCCACGGCGCCGATTCGGCGAATGTTTTCCTCGCGGTCTTGGGCTCCAAATCCCAATCCAAAACGCTCGGCGAATTCTGCACCATGCTCCGGCTCCAGCAGTTTCGGGCTGGCATTCAATCCGTGCCGGATGTTATCCCCGTCCAACAAGAAGCTCGGCGTGCCCCGTGCGTTCAACGCCACATCAACGCCATTGGCGATCGTACTCTTGCCGCTGCCGCTGAGTCCGGTAAACCAGACAACGCAGCCGCGCCGGCGCTGGACCGAATGCGGATGCCAGGTGACGTTGGTTTTTTCTTGTGGCATAGCGACGGTCATTCTGACCGGCGGGCCGGTCGATGTCAGCGAGTTCGCACAAGTTCGCGTCGATCACGCCCTGCGGACAACTCCAGACCAAAAAGAAGAGTGCTTCGCGGCACCAACGACCGACGGCGTGCGAGTCGACGTAGCCCGCACCCTTGACCGCCGCCAAAGCGGCTTGAGTTGAGCGGAGCACAAGGCTGTTGGCGGCGGCTCGCAAGTCATTCTGCGATACGGCGGACTCGCCCTTGGCCGTCGAGATCAGCTGAGCATATCGCTGCCGCCATTCCGTCGCCAACGCATCGTATGGCTCAGCAAGCGTGGCGCGCCGTTGAGCTTGCTGCCCAATACAGTCGATCGCCGATGCGGCTAACCCGATCGCCAACGCGGACGTCGGCAACCCACCCGCGGCGCCGCCGGTCGAACCACCGGGAAGCTGCGACTCGGGACCGGCGATGATCCACTCCCGCTCGACGATTACCGAGTCGCAACGGACGCTGCCGGTGCAACTGGCCGTGAGGGCCACGAGTTGCTGCGGCGGCTGACAGTCGACGCCGGGCAAGCCTCGATCGACCGCGATCATCAGTTGTTCGCCGCCGGCGGTTTCAGCGCCGATCACGATCGTGTCGGCATGCACCGCGCCGGTCACCCACGCCGTGTAACCATCCAGCCGAACCGACTGTCCGTCAAACGCCGCCAACATCGCCGGCTTGGCCAAATGCCGACGACTCGTCGAAAGATTAGAAATACCCACCGTCGCAAACGTCCGACCGCGGCTCAAGTCCACCAGCAGCTTCTGGCGGACAAAGTCGCCCGGCGAGGCAACGATGCGGCGCACGGCAGCCGAGCGCTGGGTGATCACAAAACTCGTTGTCAGGCAAGACGCCCCAATGCCAACATACGCAGCCAGTAAATCCGCATCGGTCCACGCCAGGCCGTCGAATTCGAGAGGAACAAACCAGCGAAAAACGTTCGCCTCGCCACACCAATCGAGTTGCCGGCCGGGCCACAGCGAAGTGTCCTGCCGATTCGGCGAAGCCTCAGACAGCCGACGACAGAGTTCTTGCAGCGAATCGCCGGACGGCGTCGTGACTTCCGAGATCAGTGACGAATTCAAATTGCTTGTTCCAGCGAGGCTTGTTGACGTGCGAACGGCCTGTGATTTTAGCAGAAAGCCCGACCATCGTCGCGCAGCACCGGCTCAAGGTAGGTCGGCCGTCCCTGGCCGTCATGGGTCGGGCAAGAAAGCCCGACCTACCGCAAATGACCCCTAAAAACGTGGGCAACGCATTGGTAACCCGTGAACGCTTACTCACAGCTTACCAGGCCGTTGAAAAAGGAATCGTCATCCCCCGCGAAGCCTGCCCCAGCGAAGGCAGGGTGCGGGGATCCAGCATTGCGACTGTTGATTTCTGCTCGATTAGCGCTGGAGCGGATAATTCTGTCCGGCGACGCTGTCCTGCGACTCGAAGGCCGAGAATGTGGCCCACACCGGCATGTGATCGGAAATCTGAGCCGCCTGGACTCTGGTCAAGCCATAGTACGTCGCAACGTCAAACACACCATATTGCCCGTTGAACTCAGTCGTTGCGTTCCGATCGAAGAGGATATTGTCATAGCAAGCAGTTCTGTTGGTATTCGTCGCCAAGCCCGGTGGAATCGCCGCAAATAGGTTGGGAATCTGACCCAATTCACGAAACTTGTCAGCGGAGGCGTTGAAATCTCCCACCATGATCACGTCGTCCTCATTCGCCGAGCGGCGCACCAACTGCAAAATATCGCTGAGCGCCCGTAATTCCACTGGGACAACATCCGGATCGGTGTGAACCGCAATCAGCGTAAACGAAAACGGCCGGCGCACGTCGATTTGAACGCACTGAAACGAAGCCACAAACGGATTGCGGTTCATGCGCCGTTGCGGATCGTAGGCCGTGTATCCGCGGTTCAGAGGAATGATACGGTGGATATTATAGATGAACGCGCACTGCTCCTTGCTGGTCGTCAGCGCCCTCACGCGTCCCCACCAAATAGGAATAGTCTTCCCCGAATTGATTGATCATTCGCACAAACGTCGGCAAGGCAGTTTGATCTTCGTCGCGAATTTCTTGAATCGCCAAAATGTCGAACTTCCTGGCAATGTCAACCAAGTGGCTCATCACTCCCGGATCTCGCAGTTTGGATTGACCGAAGACTTGTATGTTGAACGAGCCGATGGTAATAAGAGGCGAGCTATTAACCGTCGCCGCGGAAGCGTTGATCGAATTCGTCGGGGCGTTTTGTGCAGACGCCTGTCCCGGATTAACATACGCAGGTTGACTGGCGTATCCTTGGTTCGAATACGGGCCGGACGGTGAAAAGGGGTTTGATTGAGGTTGGATTCCAGTCGCTGGCGGCGTTGTGTTGGTCTGGCCCAGCGTTGGTTTTGCAACCTCGCGAGCTTTGCTCAATACGTCGACGAAACTGTCGGCGACTTTCGACAAACTGTCGCAGCCGATCCATCCGAGAACCGTCGTTACGATCACAACCAGACCGACGCCGGTCGGAGTAGTCTTCCGTTTCATCTCGTCGCATCCTTGCGAACCATGTCGTTGTCACGGAGTCAGGAAACAGACAGATAGTGCCAAGTTTCCGCACCGATATTTCGACTTGCCGTTTCCGATCCCTCGTAGCGGGGTAGTTTGCTGTAGGTCGGGTTTCCTAGCCCGACCAATGACGGCCTGGGATAGCTGTCCTATGTCGTCAGGGTTAAGGGGTCAGGAGTCAATTGTGCGAAACACCCGGAGGGCCGTTCCGGCAATTGACTCCTGACCCCTTAACGCACTCGCAAACTAAGCACTACACGATCCTAAGGCGCCCAAATTGACCCAACGACGCATCGAAATGTCGCGGCGTAATGGGCGCGGGGGGCCGATGGTAGCGAACCCAATCTGCCACCGCTAGGCCAATCGGGCACGTGCTCGTCAAAGAATATTGCCGTATCGATGGATCACTTCCGAAACGGACTGTTCCCGCAAATACGCCAAAAGCTCCAACCTCCCATTTGCCAGCGACGGCCCAGTGTAGACGTAAAGATTGCCGATCTCCGACGGCGCAAATACTTCCTCGGGACGTTTGCCGACGGCGCGAATCGTCCCGTCGCGGCGAGTTCCAAGTCGCTGCACCAATTGCGAATGCGTTTCGATAGTTGGCGATAAGCCGCTTATCCGCTGGAAATCGGCCCAGCCGTGTAGCTCGGCCGGCAAACTGATTTCCAGAGGCACGCCCACCATTCTGCACGCCAGATAGCTTAACGCGAGTTGCATCTGACACACCGAGTTCCCCGTTGCCGGGTCGGATTCGTCGATCGTCAAAACCCGTAACAAGTGCCAGGGACGCGGACGATATCGGAAGTGATTCGTCTCGCCGTGAACTTGCGAGGGATCGTGCTCGACCGAAAAGTAGCTCGACCACCAATTGTGGTAGCTTTCGGCGCTGTAGCTCGCAAACGATTGCGGTCGTTGTCGCGGGGCAACCAGCCTTCCAACTCCAACACAAGCGAGGCCAAGTCGCCGGTCAATGGCTTCCGCAACTTGGGAAGGTCGCTCTCGTGAAACAATCCCAACGAGGCGACATAGTTGGGACCGCCAGCCTTGGCGCCAGGGCCGACGCACGAGTGCTTCCAGCCGCCGAACGGTTGTCGCTGTACGATGGCACCGGTCATCGTTCGGTTAATGTAAGCGTTGCCGACCTGCACCTTTTCACGCCAAAGCTTGATTTCATCCGGATCGAGCGAATGTAAGCCCCCGGTCAAGCCGAACTCATTGCTGTTCTGGACCTCGATGGCTTCGACCAGGCTTTCGACGCAGATCAATCCCAACACGGGCCCGAAGCACTCCGTGCGGTGGTACCAACTTCCCGGTTTCACACCGAGTTTGATTCCCGGACTCCACAAGCACGGATTGTCGTCGACCAATCGAGGTTCCAGCAGCCATTGCTCTCCTGCGTCAAGGACGGTCAAGCCACGTCGCAGATTCTCATCCGGTTCGCGGATCACCGGGGTCGACACCGCCGAGGGATTCCACGCGCCGCCGACAATCAAACTGCTGGCGGCGTCTTTGAGTTGCTGACGGAACTTGGCACTTTCGTAAACGCTCCGCTCCACCAAAGCCAAACTAGTGGCCGAGCATTTCTGTCCGGAATGGCCAAAGGCGCCGCGGACCAGGTCTTTGATCGCCAAGTCCAGGTCGGCGTTGACCGTAATGATCATGCTGTTCTTGCCGCTGGTTTCTGCGAACAACGGCAACTCCGGTCGCCACGACTGAAAATTGTGCGCGGTTTCGAAGCTGCCAGTCAAGATCACGGCCGACGTTCGCGGGTCGCAAATCAACGCTTTTCCGGCCGCCCGGTCGCCGATCGGCAGGAACTGAAGCACGTTGCGTGGCACGCCGCCCGACCAGAGTTGCGTCGCGAGTATGTAGGCGGTCAAGACCGATTCGCGCGACGGCTTTAGGATCACCGCATTGCCGGCCATCAACGCGGCCAGACAACCGCCCGCTGGAATCGCATAAGGAAAATTCCACGGCGGCGTGACGACCACAACACCCCGGGCGCGAAACCCCGTGCCGTCGGACAATCCAGGATCATCGAGCGACTGAGAATAGTAGTTTGCAAAATCGGTTGCCTCGCTGACCTCGACATCGCCTTCGGTGATCGCCTTGCCGGCATCCAGCATCATGCCGCCGATCGTCATGCCGCGCTGGCGGGCAAAAACCGCAGCGACTTCGCGCAGAATTCGCTTGCGGCCGGCCACCCCCATCGCTTCCCAAGGCGGTTGAGCGGCGACCGCCGCGGTCAACGCCGCGTCCACATCCTCCAAAGTGCCCTGGGCGTATTGATACGCCTGAACGCCCGGACGCGACGGGTCTCGGCCGCGCCCGCTGTACGGTCGCTCGACGTGCTTCCCGGCGATCTCCAGTGCAATCGGCTCAACCGGCGTTTGGCGACGTTGCTCGACGATCTGTTCAACCCACTGCCGATCCTCGGATAATGAAAAATCGGTATCGGGTTCATTCGCAAACGGCTCGTCCGCGCTCCGTGCCCCAGGCGACTCGGTCAGTCGGTTCTGAGTCCGATTGGGCTTGTCCGATAGGTCCGGATCGCACGCACGGCGGCAGGCGTTCAAGAACGCTTCACGCTGTGCGTTCCATTGCGGGCTCCCTTGTTGCAAACCAAACAACGCGCCCAGGAAACTGCCCGGGGCGGTGTTTTCATCCAATCGCCGAACGAGGTAGGCGACGGCCGACTCGAACTCCTTGTCCAACACCGTCGGCGTATACAGAATCAGCCCGCCGGTTCGCGCGGAAACCTCCAGCGCCTCGCCGTTGGCCATTCCCTCTAGCATTTCAAATTCGACTCGGTCGGCCACGCCCCGCTGTTGTCGAATCAACATGGCCAACGACACATCGAACAAGTTATGGCTGGCGATTCCCAATCGGACCACCCGGGCGTTTTCCGGCCGCGTGCCGAACTCGAGCATTCGTTTGAAGTTCGCGTCCGCGTCCGCCTTGGTGTGGTACGGTGCCTGCGGCCAGCCACGCAGTGCCGCTTCGACCTGTTCCATCGCCAGGTTGGCCCCTTTGACCAGCCGGATCTTAATCCCTGTTCCGGTCGTGTCGAATCGCCGGCGAGACCATTCGGTTAGTGCCTGCTGGACGGCAAACGAGTCGGGCAAATACGCTTGGAGAACGATGCCGGCTTCGAGTTGTGCGAATTCCGGTTCATCGAGCAATTGTTGGAAAACGTCGACCGTCATGTGCAGGTCGCGGTATTCCTCCATATCCAAGTTGACGAACTTGGGTTGCCCCGTTCGATTATCGAGTGCCGCCTGATACAGCCGTCGCAATCGCGATTTGATCGTTTCGATCGTGTCGCGATAGCCGGTCATGCTGATCTGACTGACGATCGACGAAAGCTTGACAGACACGTAATTGACCGGCGAGTCCAGTAGCTTGTCGAGATAGAAGCTCAATCGCCGGTCGGCTTCGTGATCCCCCAACACCGCCTCGCCGAGTTGATTGAAGTTGATGCGAAAGCCTTGCCCGGTCCGCTCCGAGAAGTATTCGTTGAACTTAGCCGGCTCGGCTGAGATGATCACATGCTGAGATTGCAGCCGGACCTGGCGGTTGATTTTGGGCATAACCCGGCCAGGAGCGATCGGTGCTAACTTCGCACCGAGCCACAGCTTCGCCCGGTCCAACACCGAGAGAAACTTGGGGAGGCCCAATCGGCGAACGAGGCCAGCCAATCTTTGAGCCGCTCGGTCCGGTTGCTCGATCCGCAGCACTTGATCGGTCATGACGATAGTGAATTTCTTCCCTGCATCGTCATCGATCATCCGCGCCATTTGCGCAGAACGGATCCGGTCCGCTTTCGTTTCCCTGGCCCGCGAGCGTTGCAACAATTCCGCTGCCAGATCGACTGCCCGCATCGGGAAATCATCCGGGATCGTCGACCAGTTGTGGATTTGTTCCCGTTTATTTGCAGTGGTCATAGGAGTGTGAAACAAGGATCGCGATCGCGGCCGCATGCTCCGGAATGGCGCCGTACATCAGCCGACTCTTCATTGTTTTAACCGAAAGTCATTGTTCTAACCGAAAGTCGCTGCTTTAACCGAGAGTCATTGTCTTAACCGAGAGTCATTGTCTTAACCGAGAGTCATTGTCTTAACCGAGAGTCGTTGTTCTAACCGAGAGTCATTGTTTTAACCGAAAGTCATTGTCTTAACCGAAAGTCATTGTTTTAACCGAAAGTCATTGTCTTAACCGAAAGTCATTGTCTTAACCGAGAGTCATTGTCTTAACCGAGAGTCATTGTCTTAATCGAAAGTCATTGTTACTCAAGAGTTTAGTAATTACCCTCCCGAATCGGGAGGGTCGGCCGCAGGATGCGGCCGGGGAGGGTCTGCGTCCGGGCCAATGCCTTAAAACGTGCAAGCGATTAGCTCACCCCCTCATCCCTCACCCCCTCTCCGCCCGCATCCTGCGTGCGACTCTCCCCCGAGGACGTGGGAGAGTAGCATTGGTTGGCGAAATGCCAAGCCAACAAGCTGCACGACCTCCTTTTCTGGGGCAAGCTTTCTTTTCTGGGGCAAGCTTTCGTTGCTGGGGCAAGCTTTCGTTGCTGGGGCACGCCTCCTTCGCTGGGGGCAAGCTTTCTTTTCTGGGGCAAACGTTCTTTGCTGGGGGTAAGCTACACGCGGACGGCGAGACCCATTTTCAGCGGTCTGTGAGACCTCGGCAACGCCCAGCAGGCACGCTAATGTCAGCGGGCACGAGGCGCTTGATGATCGTCTTGCGGCTTGCACCACCGAGCGAGCCAATCAAAAAACACACGCTGCCACAACACGCTGTTCTGCGGAGCGTTCACCCAATGGCTTTCGTTGGGAAAATACAGGAACCGTGATGGTATGTGTTTCACTTGGGCGGCCGTGAACGCTTCCATCCCTTGAGTGACCGGGACGCGATAGTCCTTCTGGTTGGCAATCACCAACAACGGCGTCGACCAGTTCTTGATGAATTCGTTGGGCGAAAAGCGATCGTATTCGGCTTCAATGTCCCGGCTCTTCCAGTAGGGTCCACCCAAGTCCCAATTTACAAAAAACAATTCTTCGGTGGACCCGTACATGGCCTTCAAGTCGAATACGCCGCAATGAGCAATCATGCAGGCGAATCGGTTCTCGCTGTTTCCCATCAACCAATACACGGTGTAACCTCCGTAACTGGCCCCGACAGCCGCTCGATGTGCGATATCGATGTACGGCTCTTGCGACAAATCGTCGGTGGCCGAAAGCAGGTCTCGCATCGATTGGCCACCCCAGTCACCACTGATTTCGTCGTTCCATGCCTGGCCAAAACCGGGAAGACCTCGGCGGTTTGGCGCCAAAACGACGTAGCCTTGCGCGGCCATCAAGTGAAAATTCCAGCGGTACGAAAACCATTGTCCAATCTGGCTTTGCGGACCCCCTTGGCAGTACAACAGCATCGGCCACTTTTTGTTGGGGTCAAAGTTTGGAGGATAGATCACCCAGCACTGGATCTTCTTGCCGTCGGTTGCGGTCACCCACCGCTCCTGGACCGTGGGCAGCGACAGGGACGCCAGGATTTCGTCGTTGATGTGCGAGATCATCGTTTCGTCGCCGCTTTCGACATCGACGACGGCCAACTCGGCAGGTCGAATCATACTTTCTTTCTTGAGCAACAAATGTTTCCCGTCTGGCATCGCGGCGACCATCGACCAATTGAAAACTCCTTCGGTGACGGGTTCCGCACCTTGACGTCCGACGGTGATGCGGAAGATTTGATCGGTGCCCTTCATTTCTGATGACAAGTAGATCGCGCGAATCGACGGACCAGGTTCCCGAATGCGCCATCTGATCCAGACCTTCGGTCGCTTCGGTCACCGATTCCGTCTGGCGATCGAACAACATGATCCGATTGCGGTCGGATTCAAAGCTGGCGCGGCGCATCGAGTGATAGGCCAGCGTCTTTCCGTCCGGTGAGTAGACCGGGTCGTTATCGTAGCCCGGATTGCCCGAGGTAATGTTGCGAGGCGGGCTGCTGCCATCGGTCGCCACCAGGTAGACGTCGCTGTTGGTCGACTCGGCTTCATCCTTGACGTCCTTGATCGTCAGCGCGATCTGTTTTCCGTCCGGAGACCAGGCGAATTGTTCGGAACCGCCGAACGGCGGCAGCGGGCAGTCGGTTCTCATGCCTTTCATGAGATCGATGGGCGTCGAGCTTGTCCCGTCGGCATGGAGATCGGCGACGTGCACGTGGCTGTACTTAAAATCGTGCCAACTGTCCCAGTGTCGGTAGAGCAAGTTGTCGATGATCCGGGCATCGGCGAGCGGCAAATCGGGATAGACTTCGTTCGCGGTCGGATCCATTTTGATGTCGACGGTAAACGCCATTCGATCGCCCGTCGGGCTAACTTTCAGATTGGCCACGCCGTCGGCGACGTCGGTCACGCGGTGCGGCTCGCGATCTCCGTCGACCAGCGCGAAGACTTGCGGTGCCCCCGCATCCGATTTCTGACTTGCCGGCGAGCCGATGAAGTACAGCGTCTGATGCCCGTTGGATTTGGCAAACTGTAACGAGTTGACCGATGGCCAACTCTCAACGACGGTGTTCGTCGACTGAGATTTTGGATCAAAGACTTCAATGGATGTGGTCCCCGAATTCTTGGCCAGATTGTAGCGGCGAACCGTATAGGCGATGCGGCCATCGGGCGCGACCGTCGCCTCGCCCAGCCGGCCAAGTTGCCACAGCGTCTCGGGCGTCATTACGGAATCCTGACTCATGGCACACGGTACACCCACGTTGAGGACTAACAGTACGGCAACCGCCGCCATGTAGCAACGTTGAACCACCCGCAGCAACGGCCCGACGCCGGTTGTCGTGACGAATGAATCGACCGATAGGTACTCGCAAACAGACAGCGACGCCACAACGTTGCGTTGTATGATTCCGGCGTTTGGTGCGCATGCATTGCGTATGATTTGGCTGGGTTGGCAAACTTGTTGCCGACCGTTGAAACTATGGGTTGGGTTGCGGCGGAGCCGCGCTGGGATTGAGCGCATCGAGTCTTCTCCAATCGAGAGATAAATGGGTGTGCTTGCCGCTTGGGGATGCAATTCGGCGCACCAACTGATTTTGATAAAAAAAAATACAGATTGACATAGCACCTTGACAAATTGGTTGTTTGTTGTAAGAAGCAACGCTTGGGCGAAGCGTTTCGCGCCCTCGGAACAGCGATTTCTTGGCCCAGTTCGGGCAAATTGCCTCGAAACCGTTTGTTTTTTCACCTTGCGCAGCTTTGTCTTCACGCTGCGCCGCTTGGAGTTCCATCGGTATTGCACCGGCCATCTTCTCATCACCAAGTGGCAGCCGTCCGGCACGAGACCCCTTGCGATGGCTTCAGTGTTTTACGGAGGATAAATTTGAGTTGATAGTTGTTAACTTTGTTTTTTTTGTTAATATTTATCGTACGTTTTTTGACACCCTGTTTTTTCTTCAAGAGGTATGTTTAGACATGGCAAAACGCACGAAGACTCGCGGCGAGAAAAGCGCCGCAATTCGGGACTACAAAACGAATCATCCAAATGCCAAGCCCAAGGAGATTGCTGAGACGTTGAATCAGTCAGGCTTAAAGGTGACGCCTCAGTATGTCAGTACGATCTTGTCGAACGATCGGCGAGGGAGACGTACCGTGGGCCGGCCGGTGGGACGGCCAAGGAAGAGTGGTGCTGGCGGCGCGTTTAACCATTTGTTAGCGGTTAAGCGACTCGTTTCAGAAGTCGGCAGCGTTCAAGCCGCACAAGATGCGATTTCGCAATACTCCAAACTGATTGCGTAGTCCGATCGGGCTTTTGCCTCGGCCCGAACGTCCTCGGATGGCACCGTCGTTTTTGTGCAGCCGCATTCAGATGAAAGCGGCGATTGTAATACGTCGACTCGTAACGTCCAAAGAGCTTCGCATTGTCGAAGCTTTTTTTCACTTCATGGATCGATGAGTAAACTAGTTGACTCGTTCGTCCTGGATGTCGGCGTTTTGGAGGGTAAGCGAATGGCTAGCGGCTTCATTGGAAATGAAGTGCCGGGCAACCGGTTGCGGGTTCGAGCCCCGTGCCCTCCGCTGTTGCGATTCCACAACTAGACGCGTTGATTTCCGCTGGATTCCCGCCTTCTCGGGAATGACATTCGGTATGATTATTGAGACGAGTCGTTTTTCAACGACCTGTTAAGAAACAACAGAGCATTTCAGGCTCGCGGCCACGGAAACTATAAAGCCATCATTGGCGATCCTAATCATCGCGTGTCGTCCGAAGGCATTGGTTTGAGCTGTGCCAGTTGATACCAATCGACGTCCGCGTCGAAGCTATCGGCTTCATACGCCACGCGTGCCAACACGGGTGGCGTGGCGCGCGCCGAAATCTCTTCGCGGTTGCTCTCCACGCTTCGGTCGTCGGTGGAGTAATGCGTATCGGTCAACACGATGCCCGCGACTTCGAGACCCTGTCGAAAGTTTGCGGCCGTGATCAGCGTTTGCAACGTTTGGTTGATCGCCCCCAACATGTTCGGCGCGACCACAATCAGCGGGTAGCCGAAATCAAATGCCAAATCAGCGATATACTCGGTCTCTCCGACCGGAGACATCAGCCCGCCGACTCCTTCGATGATCACAATGTCGCATTGATCGGACCAGACCTCCAGTCCCGACCGCAATAGCTTCGCGTCGACCACTTTGCCTTCTGCCTTGGCCGACAAGTGTGGCGCAGAGACGCCCGAAAGCATTGCGGGCAGACGTCCTGTAATGTCAGTGGTTCGCCGGCAGCCTGCCACAACGCCAAGGCTCCCTCCGACACCGATTGGTGTCCGTCGAAGACGCAATCGATGGCCACGGGCAAATAGACGCCGACGCGATGCCCGGCCGAAACCAACGATCGGGCGATGAGCGTACCTACGTAGGTCTTGCCCACGTCCTTGTCCGTGCCGGTGATAAACAATCCTCGAGGCGGTTTCGCCAACATCGTCTTCAAGCCATACGACATGCCAATTCTTTGTGCGTTCCTAGTGTAAGGATCGCACGCAAAATAACTTCCCGGTTTTGTCCACCCTCTCCCTAAGCCTCTCCCGTGAGGGCGAGGATTTACGGCGAAGTTATTTTGCGTCCGATCCTAAGTATATCCCAGTGCAGCGCCGACGGTCATCGGGTTTCGCGACAGGTAATGGGCCAATTCGAGGTACCACGGCCATCCCCGGCAGTCATGGGTCCAGCGAGGCAGCTCGACCTACCGGAAAACTACCCCGCTACCCGACGACCGCGTTCCTGGGTGAGGTTGCCAGCATTCCAATAAACTTGTACACGAGTTTCGCCAGCACGTATTCCGACACCGACGAATGATCGAAAGGAGCAAGTTCGACAACATCGAATCCGACAACCCGTCGCGCTTGGCTGACCCTCCGCAAGAGCTCGACACCTTCGCCCCAAGTCAACCCATTGGGTTCGGCCGTCCCCACCGCCGGAATGATGCTCGGGTCGAAGCCGTCGGCATCGACCGTCACGTAGACATTTTCGTTGAGCCGATGGACAACGTTCGCCGTCCACGTCGCCGTGGGCTGTTGGCGAATCTCGTGCGCGTAAAAGGTGTGGATGTTATCGCTGTGGCGAATCAACTCCGCCTCCTGAGGGCATTGGGCGCGGACGGCCACCTGAACCAGCCCGACGCCGAGGTCGTGGACGCGGGCCATGACCGATGCGTGGGAGTATGGATTGCCTTGGTAAGCGGATCGCAAATCGGAATGGGCGTCGATTTGCAATACGCTCAAGTTGGCAAAGACTCTTTGGGCCGCTTGAACCGCACCCAGCGTCACCGTGTGCTCGGCACCCAACATGATGGGGACTTTGCCGGCAGACAAGATCGCATCCGTCCGCTGTTCGATCAAGCGGACCGCGGCCGCATCCACGACGCCGCTGAAATCAAGCGGATGGAGCGTCGCCAGGCCAGCCAGCTTGTACGGCTCGCAATCGATCTCTTCGTCGTATGTTTCCACGAACTGGGAGGCTCTCAGCAGAGCGGCCGGTCCGCGAATCGATCCGCGATGGTATGACGAAGTGTGCTCGTACGGCGCTTCATACACGACGAATCGAGCGTTCGCGTAGTCGTACAAGGCTTCCTCTTCGATCGCCAGGAAATTGTCCGCGGTATGTCGATATTCCATGGAGACGCTTAATCCTTTAACAAGTCCGCCGGGTCGATCGAGCCGTTCAAATCGAGCCGCGGCAACGGAGGAATCGTCGATGCCCAGTATTTGTTGGCGGCGGCGGTGTTCACGATCATCACGCGCTCGTCGGGAGACACCAACTGCCGCTCGACGAGTTGCGGCATGGCGGCCAGACAAGCCGCGGTGTCCAAGCCAAATGAAATTCCCTCGGTGCGGCACCCCAGTCGTTGAGCCTCGGGCAACTTCGATTCGTCGGCGGCGACGGCGGATCCCCCACTTTCGCGCACCGCTTGCAAAATCATGAAGTCGCCGAGCGCTTGCGGAACCCGTATTCCATAGGCACACGAGTAGGCGTTTTCGTGTCGCTTGGCAAACTTCTCGCCTTGTTCAAGCGCGGTTACGATCGGCTGACAACCGCTCGATTGGATCGCGATCATGCGCGGCATCACGTCACTGCGAGCCAACCCATCTCGCGCAACTCGCAAAACGCCTTCCACATCGCGATCAACGCCGTTCCGCCTCCCGTGGGATAAACAATCGCGTCCGGCAACTGCCATTCGAATTGCTCGGCGATCTCCAAGCCCATCGTTTTCTTCCCCTCCAATCGATAGGGTTCCTTGAGGGTTGAAATGTCAAACCACAGACCGGCGTCATGTCCCGCGCGAACCACCTTGCCGCACTGATCGATCAATCCGTTGGCTAGGTACGCCCGACAGCCACAAACCCAACAGTCGAACAGGCTGCCCGCGTTGGTATCTTCCGGCATCACGACGATCGATTCCATCGCGGCCCGCGCCGCGTAGGCCGCCAAGGCCGCCGCCGCGTTTCCATTCGAGGCCATCGCCAATCGACGCTGGCCAAAGTATTGGGCCATCGTGACCGCCATCGACAAACCGCGACCCTTGAAGCTGGCCGTCGGCAGTTGTGATTCGTCCTTGACCACCAAATGGTTCAACCCAAACGTCGCAGCCAAGCGTGGGCAAGGCACAATCGGGCTGCACATCTTATTCAAGCTGACGGGCTGGATGTCGTCGCCAACGGGCAATAGCTCGCGGTACCGCCACATGCCCGGGCGGCGTTGCATCAGCGGTTTGGCCAGCCACGCTCGGCGCACCCGGTCCAAGTCATCGCGCACCCACAGCGGTCGGCCTTGGTGCATCGTCTGCAACTGATTCGCGTCGTATCGCGTTCCATCCAATGCACTTTCCAAATAAGTCACAAATCGCATCGTCGATCCACATCGATTACAATCACATCCACACACCGCGAATACCGCGCACGACCCGAACGTCGCGTGGGAAATCCGTGGAAAAGACAAAACATAATCCAAGTTGCCCGCTTCGTCGATTTAGGGTCGACTGAAAATCGTCCTGCAGATTACCACTCTCGCACGGGGATTGGCTCTTCGCGCAAGCGGTGTTGGTCGCGGAAGTCGAAGATCGTCCGCCTGAAGCCCAAGCAAAAACGGCTACATTTTTTGGGGACCATGTCCGAATCCGACGCATTTGCCAATAAGCACCTGGACGCCAATTCCTCGCCCGCACCGAGCGCTGAGACGCTGCCGACGATCGAGACTCCAGCGGCGAATCCGCCCGACTCGGCGGCCGGCGCGCACGACGAGGCAACGCCCGGTCGCTCAAGCGCAACCGGCGTCTCCTGGAAGCTCGAATCGCCCGAGATTCAGTTTCTCGAGCCCCGCCCGCAGTTTTGGCAATCGCGCGAATTGGTTTACCGCGGCTGCGCGGTCAATTCGGCGATCATGTCGCTTATCGCTCTCGCGTCCTCCTGGTTTTCAGGGATGGCGGTTTTTCCAGCAATGATCGGAATCGTCACCGGCAGTTTTGGTGTGCGCTCGAAAGCGCCGTCGCTGGGCGTTCGCTGCGATTCTGCTGAACCTCGTGGCGTTTGGGTTGACGCTCACCAGTCTGGTCGTTCATGCGGCGCATTGACGGCTGAGGAAGATTTCGCATTGATTGACGAGGTCAAGTGAGGGTCAACAAAATCGGCAAGTTATTTGTTGGGCGATCCTAAATGATGTTGGGTGGCCCATGGTTGGGAATTTGAGGCGATGGCAAAACTCTATTTTTACTATTCGGCAATGAACGCCGGCAAGAGTACCACCCTGTTACAATCGGCCCACAACTACGAAGAACGAGGTATGAAAGTGCTGTTGTTCACGCCGCGGCTGGATCAGCGCACGGCGACGGCGTGATCGCTTCTCGAATCGGCTTGCGACGCGATGCGATCGCGTTCGATGGAAACTTCGATCTATTTGTCTACGTGCGCAGTGAACAGTCGCGCGACCCGATCGCTTGCGTGCTTGTCGATGAAGCGCAGTTCTTGACAGCCCGGCAAGTCTTGCAACTGACACTGGTCTGCGATCGTTTGAACGTGCCGGTTCTCTGCTACGGAATTCGCACCGATTTTCGCGGTGAGCCGTTCGAAGGAAGCAAATACCTGCTGGCGTGGGCCGAAGAACTGGTGGAGATCAAAACGGTTTGCCACTCCGGCAAGAAAGCGACCATGAACGCGCGCCTGGACGACGCCGGCAATCGGGTCTGGAAAGGCCATCAGGTCGACATCGGCCACCATTACCTCGCACTCAGCCGTCGCGAATTCGATCTGGCGCGGGCGTCCCCAATCGGCTACACACCTCCGCCGGAGTAATGCTCTGTCACAGGAAAAAGTTCGGGTTGCGACTACCAGCCGATCGGGCGCAGCGCCCGTCATTCGTTGCTAAACGAGGACTAGTGCGTCGTCGACTGTTAACCTTGGGGTTGACGATGTAGGCTTTCGCTCCGCGAAAGCACGTCCTTTTGCCAAGCGAAAGGCGACAATGTTGGTTTGTCATATTGGTAATCAACCCAAATTCTTAAAGTTGACAAAGCATGTAAGCGTTCACGGGTTGCCGATGCGTTGCCCACGTTTTTGGGGGGTCAGGCACATTTTCGGCGGCTCATGCGACATTCTTGTACCAATCATTGGGCCGAAAATGAGCCAGACCCCGGCTCGCGAACTGTTACACAAAGCATTAGCAGCCAGTTGAACAGGGTTCTGTCATCCCCGCGCAGGCGGGGACCCAGCATCTGGGAAGTTACGTTCCGCTGGATTCCCGCCTTCGCGGGAATGACGTTCGGTCCGGTAGCTGGGATGAGTAGCTGAGATGAGTCGTTTTTCAATGGGGTGCTAATTCCCGCCGGTTGATCCGAAGACTAAGGATCGGACGCAACATAACTTCGCCGTAATTCCTCGCCCTCACGGGAGAGGCTTACGGAGAGGGTCGACAAAACCGGGAAGTTATTTTGCGTGCGTTCCTAAGGGTAGCAAGCCGCCAGTTTGTCCTCGCATCGGCTGTGGCCGGCAAGCTGGAATTCTTGCCCTACGATTGGTTAGCTCCGGCTAGGTTACTCGCATCCCGAACAAATCCCCAGCCGGGCTCGTCCCGGTGGGAAACGGTTTGGTAACTACCCGTGAGCGCCATCTTCAACTCGGCCCTCGCAACTCACTCCCCAGCCGGGCTCGTCACGGTGGGAAACGGTTTGGAAACTACCGGTTGAATCACCCTGATTTCGTTTGCTGCGCCAATGCCCGTTCGATTCGTCGGTCTGGAACGAGCCAAATCAGCGCGACCGCCAGATACAGCAAACCGGAAAACAGCGGCAGCCAACCAGAGCACGCGATCGCGACAACGTACATCAAGGGAGATAGCTTTCCCTTCCAATCGGCTCCGATGGCGACCGCCAAGACGGACGTTCGACCGTGCTTGTGAATGATCGCGGTTTGCAGCACCAAATACGCAAACGCGGCCATCAACAGCACGACGCCGTACAACGCCACCGGTCCGCCGGCGAAGTTATTCTCGCCCATCCAACCGGTGGCGAATGGGACCAACGAAAGCCAAAACAACAAATGCATGTTGGCCCACATGATCGACCCGGTCGTTTCCTTGATCGTGTGCAGCAAGTGATGATGATTATTCCAATAGATCGCCAGGTACACAAAGCTCAAAATATAACTGAGGAACGTGGGCAGCAGGGGCTGCAACGAGGCGACTTCCGATCCGTGTGGAATCTTCAATTCCAGCACCATGATCGTGATGATGATCGCCAGCACACCGTCACTGAAAGCTTCCAAGCGTCCTTTGCCCATTGGAATTCTTTCGGAAAGCGAATCGAGACCGCGGGCCGCTAGAACGGGACGTCGTTTGGATCGAAAACCTGATCGGTCGCCGCTTCGGACAATTCTTCGTTGAGGTCGCCCGGGTTCGAAGATTGGACCGCACGGTCACCGATTTTCTTGAACCGGATCGCTTCGGCACTGAGAAAGAATTTGACCTCGCTCCGGGAATCCTTTTGCCACTTTCGGCCCGACAAGCGATACGTAATCTCGACTTCGTCGCCGACGCTCAACTCGTCGACCGAATCGCAACCGTCTTGAATGAATTCCAGCGGAATGTAATTCACAAAGCGGCTGCTGTCCTGCTCGATGACAACCAGTCGTTTGCGAAATCCTTTCTGGCCATACGACTTGGTTTCTTCGATTAAGTGAACAATGCCCCGAACAGTTGGGTCGGCCATGGCTACCTCTGCGATAATGCAAACCTCGAATCAAACTTAGTGTACCGATTTGGACGGACTGGGCAAACCGACCCTTGTTGTAGGCTTTCCCCCTGTAGGTCGGTCTGTCCCAGACCGACACATTCACCATAGCTCGGTCTGTCCTAGACCGACAGATTTGCAATAAATCATCCAGTCCCAGACCGATAAACACGGCCAGAATCTTCCTGTCCTGCGTCGAACCAGCCCGACGCAAAAAAACTCTCGCATTCAACCCGATCTCCGTCGGACTTGCCCCAACGGGATCACGACTGGTCAGCTACACATTACCAGAGCGAATACAAAAGCCGAAGTAATTCTGCACGCAAACTTAACCAGCCCACGACTCGCACCCGCCCGCGCCGCCGATGCTCTACGCCATTCGCGCGGCCATTTCGCACAGTGCTTTGGCCGTGGCTTCGTTGCGGGCTTCGGCGATCGCTCGGACGATCGGCTCGGTGTTGCTGGGCCGGACCAATAGCCAGCGGTCGGGCCAATCCAGCCGCAAGCCGTCGAGATGCGAGATCTGAGCTTCGCGGTTGTGCGATTCCAGTTCGGCGATCCAGCTCGGCAAACGTGATCGGTCCATGTGGATCGTCATTTTGTGGATCGCATAATGCGGCAGGTCGCTGACGATTTGGTCGATCGACTTGTTCTCCGCCGCCATGCAATCGAGTACCTGAGCGATTCCAACGAAGCTGTCGCGCACATAGCCGACGCGCGGATCGATTGGACCGCCGTTGCCTTCACCGCCGTACACCGCGCCGACTTCGTCCATTTTTGCGGTCACGTTCGCTTCCCCGACCGCGCTCAGGTAAAACGGACAGGCATGTTGAGCAGCGATTTCAGCGGACATCCGGCTGGTGGCGCAGTTGGCGACGACTGGCCCGGGTTCATGCCGAATTCGATGCCGCAACGCGATCGCCAAAGTGAACTCTTCGCCAATGTACCGGCCGACTTCATCGATAATCGCCAATCGGTCCGCGTCCGGGTCCTGACAGAAGACGACTTCGGCGCCAAACTCGAACGCCCGTTCGGCGATCGTTTTCAAGTTCTCGGCGGTCGGCTCGGGCGGGTGTTCGAATAAACCGTCGGACACGTCGCCGATGAATTGCGCTTCCACGCCAAGCTCGGCCAATAGCCGCTTCGCCACGACAGAACCGGCGCCGTGGTTGCTGTCCAAGGCGACCTTGAATCGGCGTTTGCGGATGCGCTCGACGTCGACCGTCGACAACACCAGTCGCAGGTGGTGCTCCACCGTCTCGTGAATGCGTTCGGACGAGCCAATCTGATCAAAGGCGGCCCAGCGAATTTGCCGCTCGCCAAATCGTTGCATCACAGGCTCGCCAGCCGCCGCGGAAATGACTCGCCCGTCCGAACCAAACAGTTTCAAGCCGTTGTACGGAGCTGGATTGTGACTGGCCGAGATCTGAATCCCTCCGGCCGCGCCCAGTTGACGCACTAGCACCCCAACCGTTGGTGTCGCCGCGACGTCCCCGTACAACACGTTCCTCCCACATGCATTCAATCCGGTCATGACTGCGGCCGCGAGCATGGTCCCCGATCCGCGGCCGTCCCGGGCCACCACGATGGGTCCGTCGGCCAATTCACTGGCGAATGCGGCGGCGTAGTCGATGGCGGTCGAGGGTGTGAGACTTTCGCCCACAATTCCTCGCAGTCCGGAAACACTGATGATCGGATCGGACATGTTTTGAATGTGCTAACTCGTTGTAGTGCGCGGCTGTTGGCGACGCTGCTCGATACACTTCATCGAATGACACGCCGTAATGGGGTCTGTGGCTGTAGGTCGCGTAGTCTCTGCCCGACACTTGACTGCCAAGGACGGCCGTCCCGCGTGGAATGCCCCCACTACCCGACACGCACTGGTTTTCTTAGCCGAGTTCAATAGAATCGATCGTATATTATTGACCTCTGCGCGGCCAATGGGCCAGGGCGACGGTAGTAGGGTCATTGGCCGTAGGTCGGGCAGTTTGTGTCCGACATTTTACGGCCAAGGATGGCAGTCCCACGTGGAATGCCCGCATTATCAGGGCGACCACCGGAAGCCCGGGATCCGTGGGATGACGGCTAGAAGGACCAGCTCGTTTTCCGTGTGAACATCAAAAAACCCACTCGTGCAAATTCGCTCAAGCATCTGATCATGTCAAAGACGGCGGTTTCATTCAATCTGGATTGGTGCTTGCAGCAACTCAAAACCGCTCAACAAACCGGCGGCATCACCGCCAGCGCCGCCGACAATATTCGCCGATGGCTGACCGAGCCTCGTTACGCGACCTATGCCAACGAGGTCGCAGATCACATTCGGGACGGGCGATGGAAGATACTCGACGATGTCTTCTGGACCGTGATTCCGTTCGGCACGGGCGGCCGGCGCGGAATGATGTATCCCATCGGCTGCAATGCAATCAACGAACGCACCATTGGCGAAAGTGCCCAGGGACTGGTTGCGTACATCCGCTCGATCGAGCCGAACGGTCCTTGGTCGTGTGCGATTGCGTATGACACGCGACATCGATCGCGCGAGTTCGCCGAATTGTGCGCCGGAATCATGGTCGCCGGCGGTTTCACGGTCTACTTCATTGACGACTATCGCAGCACGCCCGAATTATCATTCCTGGTCCGCTATAAGCACTGCGACTGCGGCATCATGGTCACCGCCAGCCACAACCCGCCGTCCGACAACGCGGTCAAAGTCTACGGTTCCAACGGCGCACAACTCATTCCACCGCATGATCAAGGTGTCATTCGCTGCGTCAATCAAGTCGATGAATTGCAAGTTGCCGATTTTGAGCAAGCGGTTTCCGACCACAAAGTCGTTCTGTGCCGCGCCGAAGTCGACGCCGCCTTGCTGGCCGAGCACAAACGACAGCGGTTCGAAGGCCCTCGACAACTAAGAATCATCTACTCACCGCTGCACGGCGTCGGCGAATTCAATGTGTTGAGCCTGTTGACCGCCGACGACTTCCGAGACGTCGAAGTCTACGCTCGGCACCGTAAACCCGATGGCGACTTTCCTAATGTTCCCGGCCACGTCAGCAACCCGGAAAATCCCGCCGTCTTCACGGAGATCATCGAGCGGGCCAAGGCGTCGGGCGCCGAACTGATCCTGGCTACCGATCCCGATTGCGATCGGATGGGGGCCGCTGCGCCACTGCATCTCGATCCCCGCGGCCCGTGGAAAACGTTCAACGGAAACCAACTCGGTAGTTTGCTGGCGGAATTCGTCTTGCGAAAACGCAAACAACAGAATCGCTTGACCGACGCCAACTACACCGTCACGACGCTGGTCACGTCGCCCATGATTCGCCACATCACCGAATCGTTTGGAGCCAAGTGCTACGACGACAACCTCGTCGGTTTCAAATGGATTTGCAACTTGATGGATGAAAAAGGGCCCGAGAATTTTGTCTACGGCGCAGAAGAATCCCACGGTTTTCTCGTTGGACAATATTGTCGGGACAAAGACGGCGCCGTCGCTTGCATGCTGATGAGCGAGTTGGCGGCCGAAGCCAAAGTCGCCGGGTTGTCCGTCCATCAGCAACTCGACCAGTTGTACCGACGGTTCGGCTTGTACCTCGAACGGTTATTGACCATCCGCATGGAAGGATCCGATGGCATGCGGCGCATGGAGCAGCTTATGGACCGCTTGCGCAGCAACCCGCCGCCGTCGTTGGGTGACGTCAGAACAATATCAATCCGCGACTATCTTCACGGCCGCCAATCGGCGATCGGCGGTGACGCGAAACCGTTGAAAGGCCCGACGGACAACCTGATCATGTTGGAAACCGCAATGCCAGGGAACTTCATTGCCGCCCGGCCTTCGGGAACCGAACCCAAAGTCAAGTTCTACCTGTTTGCCTACTTGGCGCCGAACGAAATCGATGACTTGGAGACAGAAAAGACCCGGCTCAACGATCGCTTGCTCGCGTTCGAGAACGACTTGAAAGCCTTTGCCAATCAAGATTAGGATCGCACGCAAAATAACTTCGCCCCTAATTCCTCGTCCTCACGGGAGAGGTTAAGGAGAGGCTCGACAAAACCGGGAAGTTATTTTGCGTGCGATCCTTAGCTTTTCGAATTGTGTGCCGCTGGCCACGAACAATGCCGTCATTCCCGCGCGGAGACATTCCGTCTTCAAACCGTCATTCGCTGCGCAGGCGGGAACCCACACTGCGCCAAGCGTCATTCGCGCAGGCGGGAACCCACACTTCGCCAACCGTCATTCCCGCGCAGGCGGGAACCCACACTGCGCCATACGTCATTCCCGCGCAGGCGGGAATCCAGGATGGTGTACTTGCTGCGCTGCATGCCTTCCCGTCCGTGGAACTGGGTTCCGGGTCTCAGCCCGGAATGACGGACAAGGTAAATTGAACTCCGTTCCCGGTTTCAGCCCGGAATGGCGGTAAGTGCTTGCAAGCTACTATTCCCGCGCAAACATTAACCCACACCGCGCCAACCGTCATTCGCGCGCAGGCGGGAACCCAT
Organism: uncultured Planctomycetaceae bacterium; assembly: GCA_963803365.1. GTDB lineage: Bacteria > Planctomycetota > Planctomycetia > Pirellulales > Pirellulaceae > JANMEB01. The sequence continues at coordinate 1,217,120 of CAWDMH010000003.1, read as the reverse complement.
TGCTTTATCACGTTTTAGATTTTTGGGATTGTGTGCCCCCGGCTCTGCCAGTAACGATCGCACGCAATATAGCCTCGGCATTCAAACCGATCTCCGTCGGGCTTGCCCCGGCGGGATCACGACTGGTCAGCTACCTGAGGCGGCCCACCATGAACAACCCTTTGCCGATCTCCGTCGGGCTTGTCCCGGCGGGATCGCGACTGGTCAGCTACAGCTTACCAATGTAATTACAAAGACCGAAGTTATTTTGCGTGCGATCCTAAATCGGCGACGATGCATTGACAGTCCACAATACTAGCGAATCCAATGACACGCAGCGCTATCCCCTTTTGACATCCAGTACTAATCATTTAGTGATTGCCCGTTTGGGAACCAACCACCCCACCGGCCCTGTGCCGGTGGACACAGGTTTGACAACTACATCGCTGGAGCCACAATTGCTACCGCCCCACCGAGCCCGTCTCGGTGGACGGAAGGTTTGACCCGTAATGGCAATCCCAAGCTCCTGTGTTCTGACCAACCTCAAGAAACCTGAATGAACGCCGATTCGCCGCCGCCCAATCCAGCGCTCGGGAATGCTTATGTCGCCGAAAAAGCCAAGAAGCTCCCTCAGTCTCCCGGCGTGTACTTGATGAAGGACTCCGCCGGAGTCGTGATCTACGTCGGCAAAGCCAAGAACCTTCGTGCGCGGGCCAGCAGTTATTTTCAACGGCCTGCCGAAACCGAATTGCGGACAGCCCACTGGGTCGACGAGATCAGCGATATCGACTTTCTGGAATGCGAGAGCGAAGTCGACGCGTTGCTGGTCGAGTCGCGTTTGATCAAAGACATCCAGCCCAAACACAATCGCGACCTGAAGGACGACAAAACCTTCCCCTACCTCCAGATCACGACTCACGAAGATTTCCCGCGCGTCGAAATCACCCGACAGCCCGCCGATCGCGGCGTTAAGCTCTACGGGCCCTTCGCCAACGTAGGCTCGCTGCGCGGTGCAATCCAGGTGCTGCAGCGAATATTCAAATTCCGCACCTGTTCGCTCGACATCGAAGCGGACGATCCGCGCTGGCGCTGGTTTCGACCGTGCCTGCTGGCCAGCATCGCCCAGTGTACCGCCCCGTGCAACTTGCGGATCGACAAAGAGGAATATCGCCGCGACATCCGCCGCTTGCAGATGTTTCTCGAAGGACACAAGACTCGACTGCTCGCTCAGTTGCAAGATGAAATGGTGGCGGCATCGGAAAAGTTGGAATTCGAAGCCGCCGCTAAAATCCGCGACGAAATCAAAATGCTCCAGTCGCTGGACGACCGAGGCGAACTTGATACCCACGTTCAGCCCGAAGTCTTTTACATCGATCCGAAAAAGGGACTGGCAGGCTTAAAGAAAGTGCTGAAACTGGATTCCACGCCGCGAATCATCGAGGGAGTCGACATCGCGCACCTGGGCGGCAACGAAACGGTCGCCAGCCTGGTTCGGTTCATCGACGGCTTGCCGTTCAAACCCGGTTATCGGCGGTTCCGCATCAAAGACGTTGCCGGCATCGACGATTTCCGCAGCATTCAGGAAGTCGTGGCACGACGCTTTCAACGAATGACCGATGATCAGGATGTGTTCCCGGATATCCTGCTAATCGACGGAGGCAGAGGCCAGTTGTCGTCGGCGATGGCCGCTTTTGCTTCGCTCGACATCCTGCCGCCAGTCGTCTTGTCATTGGCTAAACAAGAGGAAGAACTCTATCGGCCGCGCAAGCCCGAGCCCATCAAGCTCAGTCGTCACTCGTATGCCCTTCGCCTGCTGCAATACGTCCGCGACGAAGCGCACCGGTTCGCCCAACATTACCACCACATCCTCCGCCGAAAGTCTCAAATGGAATAGCGGTGAGCAGTACAGCTACCTGAGAGAATACATCGCCGATAATCCACTAAAGGCGAACCTCGGACCCGAAGCGTATTTCTATCGGCGACTTCCCGATTGGCAGACCGTTGATAATGTCTCGTCTCAACAATCGAACCAAACGTCATTTCCGCGAAGGCGGAAATCCGGCGGAATTAACTCTCGCATTGCTGGATCCCCGCCTTCGCGGGGATGACAGAACCTTTTTCAACGTGCGATTAGAGCCTGACCCTGAACTACAGCAGCTCGAACATCGACGAGCTTTTGATCATCATGCAGGATTCAGGAAACGTGTGAAACGCACGCACCCGCAGCGAACGCGCACGCGATTCGACGTTGATATAGCTGATCGCGCCGAAACTGAGCCGGCCGCTGGCCCCAAACTGGTAGTACAAGCCTTCGCATTCGGTCTGCTGCGAAAGCGCCTGCTGAAACGCCAAGAAACAGCGGGCGTCGACCTGCTCCAATTGAAATTCGCAATGATAGTGGACGCGGTCGCGATACACGATCTCCGCCGTCCGCCGATAACCGATCTCATGCGACAGCAGCAGGCAATGTGTCGGCAACGGCTGCTGCGCCGAGGCGGCCAATTCCGCCAGCGTCGCGCCGCCAAACGAACCCGTGATCATGTGCCCCACGTTCGTAATCTGGTACCGAACCTGATATTGTTGTCGTTCGATCGTCCGCGACGCGAAAACTTCAAACAGTTCCGGATGAAGGACTCGCCCGAACAGGTGAAAGGACAATCGGTCAACTTGGGGTCGGACGGACAACATGTCCGCGTTCCTTTATTACGACTCGGTTCGAGGAATTCAGTTTCTTGGACAACCGCACGAGAACCTTGGCACAACTTGAAAAACAACCTCGCCTAAAATTCTCGCTCGCACCAAAGCGGTTCACGAGAGGCTGACCGAAAATCGGGAAGCCACGTGTCCCGCGATCCTTATCTCTAACCTTATCTCAAAAACAAAACGAAGCGACAAGATCGCTTCGTTCCATCAGGTCAGTGCAGCGGAATCCTAGTTGCACTCAATTATAGACGCGCGGCGAGATTCGACAAAAGGTGTCGCGAATCGCTCCAAAAAAAACCTCAATTCGACTTGACAAGTCGGATCAGGCAACTTTTGGCGGCCCTCGCCGTAGTCATTCTTTCTATCGGCCAATTGGATTGGAATAATCAGGTGAACTTTTCCGTCAAAAAAAACGACCCGTAACACCTCTACGTCCCCATGTTCCCCGTAAGTCGGTCTTGTAGGTCGGTCTGTGCCAGACCGACAAATGCGCTGATGTTCCCTGTACGCCGGTCTGTCCTAGACAGACAAAAGCGTCGATGTTTCCTGTAGGTCGGTCTGTCCCAGACCGACACTCCATGCCAGTAACTACGCAATAACCCGCGCCAGTCCCAGACCGACACTCCATGCCAACAGATGTAGCCGCCCAATGTCAAAATTAGCCCGCTACGTCCGCCAGCACCCTGTCGATTGGAAAGGCGTTCGCCGATAAACTATTGCATCAGAGCAACGACTGTGTCACACCCCGAGATTACGATCGCAGACAAAATGACTTCGCCCGGGATCCTCGCCCTCGCGGGAAAGATTTCGCCAGGGTTAAACGAAATCGGGAAGTTTTTTCCGGCGATACCTAAGCTTGGTCATGAACCGCAAGCGGTACGCCGCGCAGGAACCCAATCATGCTTGAAATCAAAGTCCCCGAACTCGGCGAATCGATTCAAGAAGTCCAAATCGCACACTGGCTGAAAGCCGAAGGCCAATGGGTCGACAAAGACGAAGACATCGTCGAAGTCGAGTCCGAGAAAGCCTCCCAGTCGCTTTCGGCGCCCCAAGCCGGTGTGATCGAAAAGATCTTATTTGGCGATGGACAATTCGCAAAGGTCGGCGACGTCATCGCCCAACTGAACGCCGGTGCGCCACCGTCCAGTGACAATGGACGGCCAGAACCGGCGGCTGCGGGAGACTCCGGCGACAAGCCCGCCGCGCACGACGACGATCGGCCAGTGACGGTCATGCCCGCCGCTGACCGGTTGATGCATGAGAAAGGATTGTCACCCGAACAAGTCACCCCCAGAGGTCCCGGACATCGCATCCTCAAGGAGGACGTCGCGCGCGCCGCCGATCGCCTCGAAGCTGCCGCCCCCGCCGCCCCCTCACAGCCGTCGACGCCGGCCAAACCCGCTTCCGCTACGCCAGCCAAGTCGCCGCCCACTTCCGTGGCAACTCAAACCGCCGAATACGAAACGGAACTTGAGGAACTCGCCGCGCACCGCGAAGAAAAAATCACACCCATGAGTATGATCCGCCGGACGATCGCCAATCGCCTGGTCGAAGCCCAACGGACCGCTGCTCTGCTGACGACCTTCAATGAAATCGACATGCTCCCGGTGATGGACTTGCGGAAAAAGTACCAGGAGGCGTTCCAGGAGAAGCATGGCGTGAAACTCGGGTTCATGTCGTTCTTCGCCAAGGCCTCGGTCGAGGCGCTGAAGCGCTTTCCCGCGATCAACTCCGAGATTCGCGGCCACGACGTCGTCTCGCGAAACTACTTTGACATCGGCATCGCCATTGGCGGCGGCAAAGGTCTGGTAGTGCCGATCCTCCGCAACGTCCAGCGGATAAGCTTTGCCGACATCGAACGCCGCATTGGCCGGCTGTCCAAATTGGCTCAGGAAAACAAACTCAGTCCCGCTGACCTCGAAGGCGGCACGTTCACGATCAGCAACGGCGGCATTTATGGTTCGTTGTTGTCGACGCCCATTGTCAACCCACCCCAAAGCGGCATACTCGGCTTGCACGCCATCCAACAGCGCCCCGTCGCCGTCGATGGCCAAGTCGTGATTCGCCCCATGATGTACGTCGCCTTGACCTACGACCACCGTGTGGTCGACGGCCGCGAAGCCGTGGGGTTCTTGCGTACCATCAAAGAAGTCCTCGAAGAACCGGCGCGGCTGTTCCTGGAAGTTTAATTGTCTTCTTGCCGCAATCTCTGAAAGCTTCTAAACTTGGTCGATTCGTCGAATGCGATTGAGTGTTCAAGCATTCGGCCACCCCATTGCCCTTGTAGCTCAGTCGGTAGAGCAGCGGACTGTTAATCCGCGTGTCCCAGGTTCGAGTCCTGGCGGGGGCGCTGCACGATTTTCTACCAGCCAAAACGCACACCACGGTTGACGCCGACGCTCAGATTGCGAGATTCGGCGTCACGTCGTTTCCACGCGTCATTTGCCGTATCGTTCGCAAACCCGCCGCGATGCGAGCTATCTCTGTTTGGAGAACGATCATCCAGGGTCCAAACGCAACCCCAGGGGTTGCATCCGCACCCTAGAAAAATCCTCTCCAACTCTCAAAATGCCGAGTTAACCCCCCCGAAAGTTAACAGGCCGGTTGCGTTCGGACCCCGAATGAAACGCTTGTCGAAAATCGAATCCTGAATTAACAGCACACGGGGTTAACTGCCGTCGATGCCGACTGATCTCGGGCCCACTCCCGAAGCCCGATGGCCTGTTTGGTCCGAAGGCAAATGAGCGAAGGCAAATGAGGGACACACCATTTTCTTCGTTTTCTTCGATTTATTTCACGGCTGTGACCAAACGAGTCCGCCGGTTCGGCTACCATCGCCCCAGACGTGGTCCCTTGGCGACAGGCCAATTCAATAGGGATCGGTCACTGTGAGTTAAAGGCTTTAACCCTGGGGGGATAACCATGGCGAGATTGGCTCGAGTGGAAATCTTTGCGCCCGATGAGATTGCGATCGTGCATGTCATGAATCGCACGGTCCGGCGATGCTTCTTGCTGGGCGATGACCCGCTGACCGGTAAAAACTACGACTATCGCAAAGAGTGGTTGGAAACACAACTCAAACGGCTGGCGGCTCAGTTCGGTATCGACTTGCTCTGCCAGGCGATCATGTCGAACCACTTTCATTTGGTGCTTCGATCCCGGCCGGATGTTGTGACTGAGTGGGACGATACCGAAGTCGCTCGGCGATGGCTGATGCTCTGTCCGGTCCGCAAAGACGAGCACGGCCAGGCCGAGGAACCGACCGAAGCTGAACTGAACTCGATCCGCAAGAACCGGAAGAAACTGGAGGCGATCCGCTCTCGGCTAAGCGATATCTCTTGGTGGATGCGGCTGTTGAGCCAGAACATCGCTCAGCGGGCCAATCGCGAAGACGAAGAGGTCGGCAAGTTCTGGCAGGCTCGTTACAAGGCGGTACGGCTGCTGGACGAAGCTTCGCTGCTGGCTTGTGCGGCTTATGTCGATCTGAATCCGATCCGAGCGGCGATGGCCCAGACGCTGGAGACAAGCGAGTTCACGTCGGTGCAGAAGCGGATTCAGAGCATTAAGTCGGCGGCCAAATTCGAAAGGCTCGAGTCGGAATCAGCCGGACGCTCCCGACGGTTACCTGGCGCCGCTGGAGATCAACGAGCGACGGGACAAGCTGGGTCCGTGCTGCCATACCGGAGGTCGTCGCTGCAGCGACAAGGGGTTCCTGCCGATGCCGACGGCAGCGTACGTCTCGCTGTTGGACTGGACGGCGCGGCAACTGCGTGCGGACAAGCGTGGCTCGACCCCGTCGAAGATGCGTCCGGTCTTTGAACGCTTGGGAATCAGCGGCGAGATCTGGTGCGAGTTGGTCAAGAACTTCGGGCGACTCTTCTACGCCGTGGCCGGCAAACCGCACGAGATCGACGCCCGCCGCAGCCGCGACGGCCGCCGTCGGTACAAAGCCAAACGAGCAGTCCGCGAGCTACTGGCTGCGTAAGACGCTCCTGGCAACCGAAAATCTACGAGCACACCGAGCCGATACCGTTCGAATCGGCTTTGAAGCCATCTTTCGGCCTGATATGGCGAATAGCGTCGACATTCTTCTGCGCGAGCCATTCTTATCTAACCGCAGCGTGTTTCGAGCACGACTCCGCTCCCATTTCATGCTCGGACTAAAGCGTAGAACCGAATCAGAACCCCGAGTAAACTGCTGTGTCCCTGAATCTGCCTCACCTTCTGGGAGTCGATCGGCAGCGCGATCATAACGGGTTCGGGGACGGTGGAACTGGACGTCAACGGCGCGGCGAACTCCTCCTTTGTGCTGAGCATCTACGGGCCGCCGGCGGTGGCGTATCCGAGCAGCGGCGCGGCGTCGAGCAAGAGCTATCTTTATTCCTGGGCGGGGATTCGGCTGGGGAAGCATGCGCGAATCGTCCGGTCGGGTGGTGAACGTAGGCAACGCCGCCGGACAGCCTTGTTCGCGGCATCCCGGCGGGGCCAACGCGGTGCTGGTCGACGGCTCGGTACGGTTTTTGCCGAGGGACTTGTCGCCGGACGTCGGCTTCGCCCTGGCCAGCGCCCGCGGGCAAGAGGTGGTGAGCGAATGACGGAATCGCACGGGATGCGATCGACGAGGCGGGTGCATTGTCGATCGGTGGCCGGCCGCTGAAAATCGCCAGTGATTTTCCGACAATTTTTTCGTATTCTAGTTGACTGTCACGGGGCGCTTTAAATGCAGCCAGTGGTGGGGCTTTAAACGCCCCTGCTCTCCCCCCAACACGTCAAGCACAAATTTGAAAATCTGATAAGAAAACGCTGGTGCCCGTGGCACCTCGCGGTACAATGCCTGTTGCCTCCAAACTCCAAGTACTATCCATTCCACACTTAAAACGTACACGCTCTGATCGCCAAAAGTAGTCGAGCCATTTTATCTTGCAACAGGACATTCATTACCTCAATCCTTTCCCACGCCAAAGCAGGAGTCGTTGAACACTCCTGACATCCGTGACAATGTTCAGAATATACGCCATGGTTTTTGAAATCGACATCGTAGTTCATCCGTTCGACAAATGGGAATCTCTAAGAAAAACATCCGGCTAGAACACTTCATAGCAGTTTTGCTTGTCGCAAGTGTTGTAGGAAAGCTATGCCTACTCCTCAGTAGCCCGTTTGCGGAACTATGGGGAGGAGGATTTCCTTTGCAAATTCTATGGCTTTCCGCCATCATACAGACTGTGATTATTTGCATTACGTTCTCACGAGTTCACTGGATTACCATCTGGGCCGTATATGTGGTTTTTTTACTGCCGCCTTCTTGATCTCAACTATTCGTTGGCTAGCGGGGTTTCGCTCATGCGGCTGTTTTGGCATTGTAGATCTACCAATAACCTTTTCCATCATGTTAGATCCTGCCGTTATATTTGCCCTGATGATTGTCAGACCAAAATGGAATGAGATTGGTAGCAACCTTAGAGCAGATTTGGACAGGCTTGTCATATTAAGGCCATCCTTTATCCGTTGGTATCGAGTTGGGATCATTTCGGGTGTTGCTATTTCCATAGGCTTGTTATTGTTGTCAGTTGTTTGGCCGCCGTATTACTTGTTTTCTCAATTGGCTGTTGTTCCACAAATCTACGCAGAGAGTACTCTCGTAAATGATTTAAGACTGGGCGAAAACAGGAAAATAAATGTGCCTGTTTACAATTCATCTCATTCGCCTGCGTACGTTATTGGAACTAGGTCCTCCTGCAAGTGCGTTGTTGTTGATCCGTATAACTCCTTGATTCCCGCTGGTAAGTTCGCAATGTTGACACTGAGTATTCGGCCTGGTCGAAGGGGGCGGTGGCACCAAATAGTCATTTGTTATTTGAGACACCCCCTGCAAACTCAGGTTTCGCTGGATGTATTTGGTTTTAGTCGGTAATTTCAATCGTTCGGAGGTGTTCTAATGGTACGCGCACTTTTGGCGGGCATCTGTTCTTCACTGATCGCTTCGTTTGCGATAGTGATAATGTGCATCGGTGCGACAGGAATACTTGCTTTGGATGGCACCCCGGGAGGTTGTCTTGACCCAAACATGTGTTGTGAAGTATGCAACCTTTGTGATTGGGACGAAGACTTAATGGGTCCGTATTGTCTTCACATGTATCCAAGCTACTGTTCGACAAACGGCGACGATTGCGTAGGATGTAGTGGTGAATGCGCGGATGATCCCGTATGGCATCAGTACCCAAGTGGCCATTGGGATTGGTTTTGTCCCTGTGAAAAGGCGTAGACTCCGAGGACGGAGCCGCCGACGGCGACCCCACGTAGCGTTTACGACCGGCTAATGAGGGATTTCTAACTACGATGATGTGGACATCCCTTTGAAGTCTCCCAACCGTTGTCTGTTTTGGCATCCAGTAATCTTTGTCGCGCTGAGTGGAGCGATCGGCATCGGTGTCAGGCAGACATTGCGTCCGATTTCGCTGAGCAGGTTTCAACGAATTGAGACGTCGCACAAGAAACTGGCTGAGGAGCCGAATAGATGCGAAGATCACACTTCATAATGATGTTAGTGGTTCTCGGTCTCGCTGGTGCGAGGCCTGGTATTGATGCGCCGTGTACTGCGCAAGACTCAAATACTAAAGCGGACGATATTCTCTCTCGGGCTCCCCCCTTGTGGACAGAATTTCGACGGCGAAGATTCGACAGGAGCGCATACTCGGTCAAATGGCAGACAAGCTTTAAGAACAAGGCAAATGACCAGTGGGAAACCCGAAAAGGCGAATCAATGCGTTATTCAAGCGGTGATACGAAAATGAGCCGAACGCGTAATGATCCCGACTCGGACGCAAGCCATGAAAACGAGTTGGCAATTGCCGTAAACCCTACTTACGCATTTCAACTGGAACGAACCAGCGACAGAAGTTGGCGGATTGTCGACGTAAAGCCGATTTCAGCAGTCCAACCTTGGACCGTTAAGGACCTAGAACTCAAGCATCGTGTCTCCAACCCGGTCGACGTCGCGATTCGGATGGCGTTTGTATCAGACCCGAGGCTTGAAATAGATTCGAAACCAATTGAGTTGTTTTTGAAAGATAATAAGCGACTAGTGGATTCCATTGAAAACCATACGGATCCACAACTTGGAACGATTGTAACATTAAAGTTGTTGCTAGATGAGGAAGCGAGTTCAGGGCGCAAATCAAGAGACGGAGCGGCTCGTACGATTGTAAATGGCTTCATTGACTTCCTTGCAGATTACAATTGGCTAATGTTGAAATACGAGATCAACACAAAGCTCGTCGCCTCCGACGGTAGCGTTGTTTCGACGGTTCAAAGGACGATGACATCAGAGTATGATGGTGTTGAGAGCGGCTTTGGCACTCCAAAATCTATTACTATTGAATACTTGAGTTCAAGGGGGGCATCGCACAAGGATGCATACGAATATCGGCAATTGACTCCACACGAGTTGTCTGAGGCCGCGAGCCAGTGTTATTTAAAGGGCTACGACCTTCCCGAGCCGACGATTGGCCAAAAACGTTGGCCGCGCTGGTTATTCTTGGTTTTGGCAATTGCTGGATTCTCGATCGTCATTTTAGGCATTAAATGGTGGAATGCCTCGTGCAAGTAAGCCTTTGGACAGATGAACAATGAGTGGGCATATCGATCCTAGTTGAACGATTCATATCGCATATAGTACTGCTTAGAGCAGATAACGATTTGATGGCGATCCTTCGGCGCTTCCCGCAGGTGAGTGCCTCCGAAGAACTCCATTTCGAAACGGAAGAGTGGCTGTCCTTTCTGTTTTGGACTGTTTTGCATCTCGTGTAGGCTTCGACAGCATTTGTTTCTTGTGCCTGACGGAAGGAACGCCCTAATGCAACCGCCACTTGCAAAGGCTGATCTGCTCCAATAGGGCTAAAGAATTATCACTACCGCACATGACGAAAGTAATGACGAATTCGTTTTTCTGGGCAGCAGTCGCATTGGCCGCCGTTTGCATTTACCAAACGATTGAACCGCTTTGGATGGGATCAACCTTTATCCAGGAGTCGTTTCATTTGCCAACGAAGATGGTCTCGGGACAACAATACGAATTACCGATGACTATTTACAATGGAAGCCGTTCGGCGATAACAATCTTCAGGGGAAGAAAACGGGAAGGGTTACCGGCGATGGGGCAACGATGGTGGGGCAACGATGGGGACACAGCATTTTAGTCTTTGGGCAGCATTTTAATCATTGGTCGCGACCGGAGATTGAAATCGGGCAAGGCCGTGCGAAAAACGAACGGTCCGTTGCGACCGAATCGCTCGGCGTTGAAAGTGGCGAGCTTTGGTTGCCAGGAGCGGATTACGCAGCCAACAGTTCGCGGACGGCTCGTTTGGCTTTGTACCGACGGCGGCCGTCACGGCTGCGGCGGGCGTCGATCTCGTGCGGCTTGCCGGCGACCGCGTAGAAGAGTCGGCCAAAGTTCTTCACCAACTCGCACCAGACTTCGCCGCTGATCTGCAGCCGCTCAAAGATCGGCTTCACCTTGGCCGGTGCCCGGCCACGCTTGTCGGACCGGACCTGACGCGCCGTCCAGTCCAACAGCGAGATGTAAGCCGCCATCGGCATCGGAAGAAAGCCTTTGTCGCTGCAGCGACGACCGCCTCGGTGGCGGCACGGTCCGGCCTTGTCACGCCGCTCGTTGATTTCCAGCGGCGCCAAGTAACCGTCGGGCAAGGAATGGATGTCGGATTGCGAAGTCTTCGAACCAGGACTGGATTCGACTCGTTTCTGGCCCTTTACCGCAGTTTTCAGCGTCTGAATCCGCTTTTGGATCGAAGTAAACTCGCTCTCTTCCAGCGTCTCAGTCATCGCCGCTCGGATCGGGTTCAAGTCGACGTACGCCGCACAAGCCAACAGCGAAGTTTCGTCCAGCAGCCGGACCGCCCGGTACGCGCTTGCCAGAACTTGCCCACCTCCTGGTCGTCGCGGTTGGCCCGCTGAGCGATGTTCTGGCTCAACAGCCGCATCCACCAGGAGATATCGCTCAGCCGAGAGCGAATCGCCTGGAGTTTCTTCTTATTCTTGCGGATCGAGTTCAGTTCGGCTTCGTTCGGCTCTTCGGCCTAGGCCGGAACCCCGGCCGGGGACACAGCTTATTATACGGACGTCAATTCGTTCGATCTCCGGCGTGGATTCATCAGTCAAACGGTTTGAGTTGACCTTTGACGACATGAGCCGCGTGCTGACGACGAGCAGTTACGATGCCGGTTCGGGCGGAAACGTGGTGAACCAGGTCGAATTCGCTTACAATAGCTGGGGACTGGTTGGCGAAACCAAACAGGAACACGACGGCGCAGTAGACGGCTCAACGCCATCGATCGTTTACACCTTTGACGACGGAGCGGCCAGCGGCGAAGCCAAATACGTTCGGTTAACTGAAGTCGACTACCCCGGCGGCGAGGATGTATTCTATATCTATCCGTCCAGCGGCATCGGCGACGCTCTCAGTCGCGTCGAGGCGATCGCGGACAACTCGGCGGGAACCACTCGATTCGCTCAGTACACCTATTTAGGGGCAGGGACAATCGTCACCATCTCCCATCCGCAAGTCACGAATGGCCTGATCCTCTCCTACGGATCGTCGGGCGACTATAGCGGCTGGGATCGATTCGGGCGGATCGTGACTCAAAAGTGGACAAACACTTCGGGCACGGCGCTGGATCATGAAACGTACGAATACGACCGCAACAGTAACATGACGTCGCGGTCCAACGAGCTTCATTCGGCGCTCGATGAGACGTATTCGTATGACGGCCTGGATCGTTTGTCGAGCATGACTCGCGACGGCTCGGCCTACCAGAGCTGGACGCTCGACGGAACCGGCAACTGGACGAGCTTTACCGATCAGGGCAACACCGAGACGCGGACGCACAACGAGGCCAACGAGATCACCGCGATCGATTCCAATTCGGTGACCTACGATGAGGCCGGGAATCTGACGCAGGGGCCAAAACCGGCGGCCTCGGGCGATCAAGTCTATGTCTACGACGGATGGAACCGGCTGATCCAGGTCAAAGAAACCGGCGGTTCGGTGATCGTTACCTACGAATACGATTCGCGGGGCAACCGGATCGAAAAGACCGTCGGCTCCGACACGTACGACTATTTTCACAACGAAGCGTCCCAGGTTGTCGAAGTCCGCTTGAACGACGACACCGATCCGCTGGAGCGATTCGTCTGGGACATCGGCTTTGTCGATACGCTGGTGACCGCGATCCGCGACACCGACACCAATGGAACGATCGACCAGCGGGCGTTCTATCTTTGGGACGCGACGCGTAATACGACGGCTGTCACGTTCGCTTCCTGGTCCACGGTGGGCGAGCGGATCCACTACGATGCCTACGGAAAGGCACAGTTCTACAACGCGAGCTGGTCGACCAAGAGCGGGACGAACTACGGCGTGGTGAACACATTTACCGGCCGCGAGCTGGATACCGAATCCGGTTTGTACTATTTCCGCGCCCGCTACTACGATCCGCGCTCGGCCGTTTCATCAGCCGCGATCCGCTGCGATACGTCAATGGCATGAGCTTGTACCGGGCATATTTTGTGCACGGCGGGGTAGATCCGAGCGGTTTGGATGAGGTTCGCATCTTGACCTTGACCTTTGAAGAAATGCGCAATTTGGGCGTACCTGAGTTTGTCATTAATGATTTGACGGAGGCCAATGGATGGGAGTATGACCCATACGGAGTCCAAAACAAATTCAGCTTTGGCGGTCATGACCTTTTGATGCGTTTTGGTGACCCGGTCAGGGACATTAATGGAAATGAGCTTTTCAAGGTCGACCAAATAAAGGATACCACGACGGGAGTTTTGGTTTATGGGATTCCGCGACTGGTCAAAGGCTCAGACGGCAAGTGGCACAAAGTTGGAGAACGGTACTTTGATTCATGGCAGGAGCTAATCGATGATTATTCCAAACAAATTGGAATGTTGGCATCCGGCATTCATGTTGCGGGCGCAGCAGCATTTGGGTCGATGTTCGAACTAGGCGGAGATCCTATACCAGCCTTGCCTCCACGCCGAATTCTAGGGGGAGCCCCAAAGACGGTAGGCCGATCATTTGATGATATTCTCAGCAATGACGAAATCTTCAAACGGTGGCTGAAGCACAATCACCCAAACAACCAACCGCTGTCGCCAGACGAGGCTGCGAGAGTCTGGGACAAGTTAAGACAGATGGGTAAGAAGCCACGCCTTGATCAAGGACACCCGGGAACAAAATGGGACATGCCGCACATTAATGTCGACGGTACGCACATTCCTTGTGATCCTGGGTTTACGCCAGAATAGGGGCATTTGAATGAGAGGGTTCCTGATCGTAATAGCAGATTCGAGATACGGGCGGTATAAAGGTATCGACCGTGTACCTCCTTATCCTCCGGAAAACGCGGATGAGGCGATTGCAACAGAAGAATTCGCGTTAGGTAATTATAAATCAGACGATACAAACTTGATTGACTCCCTTGATCAGGCTATTCACCTCCTTAGAATGTTTGCTTCGGCGAGACGGGCGTTCGAGCTCATATATTGCAGTACAGAACTGGAAGGATCAAACGACGGTGGAGTGCCCACGACGATAACCTATGGGTATGACGTCGCATCTGTTACCGCAGACTATTGGTCAATCGTAAGCGACTTTTCAAGCTCAAAGTGGGCTAACACATTTCGGTCCGAATTAAATGAATTCGGACTGTTCGAGGATCGGAGCACTGCGGAAAACTACATGTCGGAGTACCGATTAAACGACGAAGCGGACGCGGATTCACCGTTCGAAGTCGTCCTTGTCAAGCGGGTCACTTTTGAGCCAACGTAAGCTGCCGACTGATGGTTCAGATGCGTCGACTGATTCATCAAACGATGCCGGGCTTCGCCGGAATCGAACCAAAGGGGTCAGAATCGAACCTAAGGAGGACCTGAGACCTGAGGTGGACCTGAGATCTGAGGGACACGACCTGAGACCTGAGGGACACCACAGAAATCCAGGGGGACACAGCTTATATCGTGCACGCCAACTCGATCTCCGGCGTGGACTTGTCGATCAAGCGAATCGAACTTGCGTACGACAGCATGAGCCGCGTGCTGACGACAAGCAGCTATGATGCCGGTTCCGGCGGAAACGTGGTGAATCAGGTCGAATTCGCTTACAATAGCTGGGGACTGGTTGGCGAAACCAAACAAGAACACGACGGGGCCGTGGACGGCTCAACGCCGTCGATCGTTTACACCTTTGACGACGGAGCGGCCAGCGGTGAAGCCAAGTACGTTCGCTTGGCCGAAGTCGACTACCCCGGCGGCGAGGACGTATTCTATATCTATCCGTCCAGCGGCATCGGCGACGCTCTCAGTCGCGTCGAGGCGATCGCGGACAACTCGGCGGGAACCACTCGATTCGCTCAGTACACGTATTTAGGGGCAGGGACAATCGTCACCATCTCCCATCCGCAAGTCACGTATGGCCTGATCCTCTCCTACGGATCGTCGGGCGACTATAGCGGCTGGGATCGATTCGGGCGGATCGTGACTCAGAAGTGGACAAACACTTCGGGCACGGCGCTGGATCATGAAACGTACGAATACGACCGCAACAGTAACATGACGTCGCGGTCCAACGAGCTTCATTCGGCGCTCGATGAGACGTATTCGTATGACGGCCTGGATCGTTTGTCGAGCATGACTCGCGACGGCTCGGCCTACCAGAGCTGGACGCTCGACGGAACCGGCAACTGGACGAGCTTTACCGATCAGGGCAACACCGAGACGCGGACGCACAACGAAGCCAACGAGATCACCGCGATCGATTCCAATTCGGTGACCTACGATGAGGCCGGAAATCTGACGCAGGGGCCAAAGCCGGCCGCCTCGGGCGATCAAGTCTATGTCTACGACGGATGGAATCGCCTGATCCAGGTCAAAGAAACGGGCGGCTCGGTGATCGTTACCTACGAATACGATTCCCGGGGCAACCGGATCGAAAAGACCGTTGGCTCGGACACGTACGACTATTTTCACAACGAAGCGTCCCAGGTTGTCGAAGTCCGCTTGAACGACGACACCGATCCGCTGGAGCGATTCGTCTGGGACATCGGCTTTGTCGATACGCTGGTGACCGCGATCCGCGATACCGACACCAATGGAACGATCGACCAGCGGGCGTTCTATCTTTGGGACGCGACCCGGAACACGACGGCCATCACGTTTGCCTCCTGGTCAACAGTGGCCGAGCGGATTCACTACGACGCCTACGGAAAGGCCCAGTTTTATACCGCGAGTTGGTCGACCAAGAGCGGAACCAGTTACGGCGTGGTGAACACATTTACCGGCCGCGAGCTCGACACCGAATCCGGCTTGTACTACTTCCGCGCCCGCTACTACGATCCGGCGCTCGGCCGTTTCATCAGCCGCGATCCGCTGGGATACGTCAATGGGATGAGTTTGTATCGGGCATATTTTGTGCAGCGGGGGGTGGATCCGAGCGGTTTGCGCGTCGCGGCTTTCTTTAACGGTGTTGGATATACACCAACAGGAACGCCGGGCGGTTTCCAGTGGCCGCAAAACCTACCTCACGGCCCCGTGGTTATGATGCCGCCCGTGGACTACCGATCCCCGAACAGCGCGCCTGAAAGCGTGCTTGGTGCGGCTGCCGAAGAGGCATGGAATTCAACGGTCGTTAAGATTGCAAAAGGCTTTTATTCTTTATTTACTGGCGACGCCGGACGCGCAATCGGCGACCGAGCGGTCACCGTTTACGAGAATAACACAGGTGAAGAATTCACTGGGAGTCGTAAACAATGGGGTGGTGTCGGACTTCAACTTGTCAACGAAGTATCCGGTGTCAATGCGATTGCGGAAGGCATGGTCGGCTTTGATCAGGCCGAAGAAAGGACACTTGAGCCACAGGAACGCGTTGCGCCATCGCCGGGGGCCTTGGGACGTACGCTGGGTGGGCAGCGGCAGGCGCTTACATCGTAAGGGGAATTCTTCCGGGTTCGTTCACGGAGCTAAATCCCTTTGGAAGAACGAGTCCAAGGTTTCCAGGAAATGATCCGGCGAGGACTCCCCGCGGTTTTGAGTGGCGTGGTAGAGCTGGCTCTAGTGCGGGATCAAAGGAAGGGGGTTTCTATAACCCGAAAACAGGTGAATCTCTGCGACCCGACTTGAATCATCCGGACCCAATTGGGCCGCATTGGGATTACCGTGATCCCGCTGGCAATTGGTGGCGAATATTCCCAAACGGAAACTGCGAGCCTAAGTGATGAATAGCAATCCATCTCCGAACGATTGGCGACGCCAAGGACAGGAAAAATACCTAAAAGACAAGCATCTAGTCTTTAGGCAATATTCACCATTTCGC
Organism: uncultured Planctomycetaceae bacterium; assembly: GCA_963803365.1. Taxonomy (GTDB): domain Bacteria; phylum Planctomycetota; class Planctomycetia; order Pirellulales; family Pirellulaceae; genus JANMEB01. The sequence goes on along the minus strand of CAWDMH010000003.1, from coordinate 1,200,049 downwards.
GTCGGTTGGGACCATGACCATTGCGAGTTTTGCGGTCGGAAATTCTCTAATTCGCCAAACGATCTAGGCGAAGGGTATTCAACCAACGATGGCTATCATTGGATTTGCCAGACCTGCTTCGAAGACTTTAAATCGGAATTTGGGTGGATCACAGATCTTTCCGCTTAACTGAGGAGAAATCAAAGGGGTCAGGCCGGTCAGGCCTCTTTGTTTGTTTTATCCTCTGAGAGACTGCGGTTTTGGCTACTGTGCAGGGGAAATCAGAATGCCACGACCACCTCGCGCGGACGAAGCAGGCGGACTCTATCATGCCTTCATTCGCGGAAACCTGCGTGCCGAGATTCTTCACAAAGTGAAAGACTTCGCTGCCTTGAGAGGATTTTGCACGAGGGGATCGAGCTTCATCAGGTCCAGCTTTTCAGCTACCAACTCATGCCCAATCGGCGGATGGCGTCGATGGTCGAGGTCTGGGAGGGGTCAGCGGTGAAGCCCCCTGCGAATTACCCCCAATCAGGTGCTTCGAACTTTCGCCATTCCAGATTGCGGCGAAGCGCTCATTTCGTTGTTAACTGGTGTCCCAAAAGTTCGATAGCGTTTCGACGCAAACAGCCACCACCGAACCGGTCTCGAACTGCGCAAGTCGTTACTCGCCAACGTCTTGCGAGTTTCACCAAAGAGAGTATTTTCACGAAGAGGGTTGCGTTCGGGGCGCTTACGATTTTCTACCAGCCAAGACGCACGCCTCGGTTGACGCCGACGCTCAGATTCGGAGATTCGGCGTCACGTCGTTTCCACGCGTCATTTGCCGTATCGTTCGCAAACCCGCCGCGATGCGAGCTATCTCTGTTTGGAGAACGATCATCCAGGGTCCAAACGCAACCCCAGGGGTTGCATCCGCACCCTAGAAAAATCCTCTCCAACTCTCAAAATGCCGAGTTAACATCCCTCTGAGAGTTAACAGGCCGGTTGCGTTCGGACCCCGAATGAAACGCTTGTCGAAATCAAAGTATCTCTGGTTAGCCGGACGCGAGAATTTCAGGCAGGTCGCTGGGGGTCCAATCGGTCAGAGGTATATGCCGAGCACCTTGGGATGTAGAATTTGATCCTGCCAATTACGTTTTGCCGTTTTGCCGAATAGTTTCACTTGCCACTGGCCAAGATCTCACGCGTCGTTGTTGGACCACAATTCGCTCAGACCGAACCTTGGGCCTTGCAGGAATTACACAAGCAAACACGCCGAGCAAGGGGGGTGTGATCTGCGTGGGGACGAACACGCGGGTTGATTTTCGGCGCGAATTGGTTTGGGTGGCTTTAAGTTGAGAATTGGTATTTGAAAAAAGAGCCGCCTTTCTGAAACTGGAGTTGTCTAGCTTCGGTTCCAAAAGGAAAGGACGCCTCGATGGTTTATCGTATCGCAAGGGAATCTGCCGATGCAACTGCAGTGGATCGCGAAACCGTCGCGGGTCAGATCGCGTTATCCTAAACCTTCCGAACCCGTTGAGAAATCCGTGGCCAATCTCCAATCAACATTCCGGCAATGCCCCTATTGCGGGGAGCAAATAGAGTTTCTCGTGGACGGTTCAATCAGCCGCCAGGAGTACGTCGAGGACTGTAGTGTTTGCTGCCGTCCCATTGTAATCACGGTTGTCACCTCCGGCGGTGAGGTGGTCAGCATCGAGGCACGGTCTGAGGATGAGTAGATGCTTGAACTGCGCCGGCCATTGGACGAGTCGGTACCTTGAATTGACAATCCCGACACACTCCCTTAGTCGATCGTGCGGGCAGGGTTCGCTGATCGCTGCCGTGCCCACCTCCTCCTTTGTCTCCCCCAATCCACCATCTTCGCGATCGGCAGCAAATCCCGCAGGCAAATCAGATCGTTCCGGCTCTCAACCCTCGCAGGAGAAAAGGAACCATTTATGGACGGCAAGGGAGGGGATTGGTAGGTTTGAAGGATGGGAGGGGTAAAGCGAGCAGCCTTATGGGGGTGAGGTGGTTCATGTGCTGAACCGCACTAATGCGCATGGCGCCATCTTTGAGAAAGATGGACATTACAAGGCGTCTGAACTTGTACTGGGCGAGGCCGTCGACCGAACCGACACGCAGCTTCTGGCCTACGGACACGAGCGCTGGACCGATTGCCTGGTGCGTCGGTGGGGTCTACGAAGTACGCTTCGCCTTCGCGTCTGCCCCAAGCAGAAAAACGGTTCCTGACCCGAATGGCACTGTCGGGATGTAAATTGTTTCATGTGCAGTGTTTGCGAAGTTCGCGGCGCAACTCGGCTCGTGGCTTTTGCATGAGCTTGTAACCGTGGCGGCGGCGTTTGAGGACGCGTGGTTCCAGTCGGCCGGGGCGATTGGCGACTTCACAAGCTGGCGATCTGCTTGAGCATCAACATCAAATAGTCCTCCAGCAACGATGGCAGCGATCAAGCCGCACGAGAATTGCATCCACGACGCCAACACGTATTGGCAGGTGCTGGTGAAGCTGATTTGACGCGGTTGCTTGCCGTGCAACAGCGCCGCGCCGGCGGCGGTGGTGCGGATCAGATTGTAGCCCAGCAGCGTCGTCCAGACTTCGCGATGCACCATCTCCGGCGACTTGCAGCGGACGTGGCCGAGATTCAAGTCCGACTTGATGCTGCGGATGTCCAGTTCCGAGTTCCAGCGGAAACCATACAGTTCGGCGATGTCTTCTTTGGTGTACTCGTCGGCGTCGGTCGAGCGTGGTGATGACGTCGATCGTCCGTGTGCGGCGGCCGGGCTCGACGATGTTGTAGCGGATCTCGCGCAGCTCCAGCTGTTTGGGGAATCTGCGTCATACGTCGCTTCGTCCATCCACTCCGGCCGCTGCGGTCGCGTCCAGACGATGAGGTGATCGTACTTGCCCAGCCGCCGGCCGCGGCGAAAATCCGCGTGCCGCAGTGATGCTTGCGAGCGCACGTGTGCGTGCCTTGCCCGAGCAACAGCGCGATCATCATGAAGGAGCAGTAGTAGCGGTCCATCACCGCGACGTCGCCGGCGGCAAGGCTTCCCGAGCATCGCACGCAGCAAAGCCGATTCACCGGTTTCTTTCCCCTTGTAAGGCCCCATCGCCAAGTCCATCACGCAGGCGGTGGCCAACGAAACGATCGCCACGGCCCGTGCGATCGGCAACCCCACGCCGGGCTGCTGCGTTTTGGGTTGCGGGTATCGAGCTTGATTGCGCGGCGTGTCGGGCATGGTGAACGTGAAGCCGTCGATCAGTTTGGCATGGTGCTTGCCTTTCCACAGCCAACTCGTCATCCGCTTCCTGTTCCAGGTCGTCCGCCACATCGCAGCTCAGTTCCCGCAGTGCGGCCACGGAGAGCTTCGCGCGGGCGCGGCAGTAGTCGCCCGTGTCTGCGGTCGGCGCGTCGAGTCCCTGCCCTTCGCAGTAGCTGACGACGCGCGCTACCGCCGCTTGACAAGAAGCCTCTTTACCATCCCGCAACACTTGCGAGAGAAACGACCAGACCATGATGGCCGTCGTGTAGACGCCATGCAAACCGAACGAACAGTCATGCCGGCAAAGACGCGCGCGATCCGCTCGGCGGACAGAATCTCCGCAAAGGGAACTCCTCGCCAGACAGAAACGCAGCGACAACTTTTTGAAAACTGCCGCTGGCTCGACGTGGAGAATTTGGTATCGCCGGCCATGAAAAACCCTCCTTGGTCTTCACGCGGCGTGACGACCAAGGAGGGCCTCCATATCATACCAAGTGTGGGCGAAAACTCCAACATCACTTCGGCTCGCCGCAGATTCTCAAAATCTTCGTGCGCGTCAATAGACAGACTCCGCGGCTTGAAAACTTCCGACGACAGGGGACACTGCGGAATTTGTGAATGACGTCAGTTTGATCGCGTATGCATTACGGTGGACTTCATCGGCAAACGAAGCGTTGGGTCTTCCCACTTTTATCTCGACGAGGAAAATGCTAATTCAAGTGTAGTGCGAGGGCTTCTCGGACCGCGATGCTGAGTACGATTACGAGTACGAGAATCCATGCATGTTGCTCGACCTTCGGTGGCAGATAAACTGATCGGCAACGTCAACCGCTTCGGTGATGGCCGATCGCAGCCTGAAAACCTGACGAATCATCCGTCCATTCAATCCATCCATCACCACCACCACGCATCGGAGATCACATGAAGCGAGTCACTGGCATCGGCGGCATCTTCTTCAAGGCCAAAGACGCTCCATCACTGCAGGCTTGGTACAAGCGGCACTTGGGAATCGATGTCCAAGCCTGGGGCGGAGCTGCCTTCGATTGGACCGACGCCGAGGGCAAGCCGGTTGCAGGCACAACTGCCTGGTTAATCGATCCGCAAGAAAGTAATCACTTTGCTCCGAGCTCTGCTTCCTTCATGGTCAACTACCGAGTGGATGACCTCCACGCCTTGGTCAAGGCCTTGAAGGAAGAAGGCTGCAATGTGCTCGAGAAGATTGACGAATCGGAGTACGGGAAGTTTGCCTGGGTCATTGATCCGGAGGGAAACAAGGTCGAGCTTTGGCAACCGCCTGCAGGCCAATGACCAGGGCAGTCGGTCTCAGCACGAATCTGCGGGCTCACAACTAAGAATTTGACATCGCGGAGCTATGGTTGGAGCGGAGCAGATGTTCGAGCTCAACGTTCGTTGCATCCGAGTTGCCGGCACGACCTGATCGACACATTGGATCCGCTCTACGGTCTAACGAAGCTTGAATCCCTAGATCTTCGAGGGACCGCTGGTCGTCTCATTCGCCACGAACCGTCCGCGATCGACCTTTTTGAAGCGGGCTTCCTTTCCCGTTCGTGTTCAGCTCTGCGCCGGATCGCCGAATACAGCGCGGCATGCGGGGGCTTGCTTGGGGGACTAGTCCAGAGGAATATTTCTGTAATTCCGGTGGAATCGAAACTGCTTGAATCCGTGGGCTGGTGAGGCGTCAATTCGCGAAGGTTGGACCTTGGACATTCTCAATCGTATTGGCAATACACCGATGGTTCGCTTGTCTCGCGTCGCGGCAGATTCACCGGTGCCCGTCTATGGCAAATGCGAGTTCCTGAATCCTGGCGGCAGTTGCAAGGACCGAATTGCCTATTGCGATCGTCGAGCATGCAGAAAAATCGGGGGAATTACGACCCGGAATGACGTTGGTCGAAGCAACCGCCGGCAATACTGGAATCGGGCTGGCTGTGGTGGCGGCAATCCGCGGATACCATGTCGTTTGCGTGATGCCAGAAAAGATGTCGATCGATAAACGAGTCGCATTGGCATCGTTGGGCGTCGAGGTCATCGTCGTACCCAATGCCCCGCCCGACGATCCCCGTAACTTCAGGCGCGAGGCTGAGCGACTGGCGGTGGAGAATGGCTGGTTTCTTACCCGACAATTCGAGCACCCAGCCAATCCTGCTATCCATGCCGCGACGACGGGGCCTGAGATTCTCGCCCAGTCTGGCGGCCTAGTCGGCGCGTTTGTCTGCGGCGTCGGGACGGGAGGGACGATCAGTGGAGTGGGCGCGTTTCCTAAAGCGTCATTGCCCTGATGTCAGGATCGTATTGGCGGATCCGGTGGGTTCTCGACTGGCTCATATGGTCGACGCGAGTCACCCAGATCTCGATTGCTCCTATCAGGTCGAAGGCATTGGAGCCAGTGACGCGCCGGCAGTGTTGGACTTGTCGGTGATTGACACTGCCGAGCGAGTAACCGATGAAGAGTCGTTCACCGTCACGGGCCGGTTACTGCGAGAGGAAGGTTTGCTGGTCGGCGGATCGTCAGGCACGGTAGTAGCGGCAGCCTTGCGCGTGGCTACGCGAGGCGAGTTGAATGGGCCTGTGGTGGCCATGTTGGCCGACTCGTGGGATCGCTATTATTCCCAGCCTTGGATGTGCCAACTGGCCCATGACCACTCCTGACATTCACTCCACGAGGGTTCCCTTCTGCGGTAAGCGTTCACGGGTTGCCCATGCGTTGCCCACATTTTTAGGGGGTCAGGCACATTTTCGGCGGCTCATACGACATTCTGGTACCAATAATTAGGCCGAAAATGAGCCAGACCTCGGCTTTTGAACAGTTACCCGCCGATGCGGCGGTTCGACAAAACCGGGAAGTTATCTTACGTGCGATCCTTAGGGTCGTTGACGAATACCGACGCTGATGGTGTATGTCAGAAACAACCGTGTCACAAAGTAGACCAAAATCGGAATCACAATGGTCATCGCAATCATGAGCCAAAGCGAGATATGCGACCCATCAATAATCGCAGGATAATCCGCATACCTATGCGAATGAAAAGTAAGAAGCCCAAAGCAATGAGTACTCCCAACGCTGTTAGCGCCGATACTTTGGCGATAAATCGTCGCCGTCCCCAAATCAACTGGTGATTAGCCGACTGGCTGTCGGACGAGATGCAAGTGACCTCGCCCTGGGTGGTCAGTTCATGCTGACATCGATCCAAGAGTTCGCGTATTTCACCTGCCGATTGAAATCGTTCGTCGGGATCCTTCGCATGCAGGATACTGACGATGCCAACCAACCAGTCAGGAATCTCCGGTCGAATCGCTCTCAAGGGTCTCGGGGCGTCTTCAGATACCAGTCTTAGTACGGCCAACGCCGAGTCCGATTGAAACGGCGGTTGGCCGCTCGCCATAAGATAAAGAACACTTCCAAAGCTGAACAAGTCGGCGCGGTGATCTACGACCTTTCCCGACGCCTGTTCCGGCGACATGAACATCGGTGTGCCCAAAACAAGTCCTTCGTGCGTAATGCTGGCGTCGTCGGCGATGCGGGCGAGTCCAAAGTCGGTGATCTTGACTGTTTGTCTTGTGTCGCGTTCAAGTAAGATATTCGATGGCTTAATATCCCGATGAACGATCCCTACCCCATGCGCCGCCGCCAGCCCATTTGCAATCTGACGTGCGACTTGCAGTATGGTTGCGACATCCAGGGGTCCCGACTCGTCAATCGTTTGTTGCAGGGTGGAACCGTCGATGAACTCCATCACGAGGAACGGAAGGGGACGATCATCAACGGCGTAGACCTGAACGACGTTTTGATTCCGAATCGTCGCGATCGCGCGGGCTTCTCGCAAAAATCGTTGTTGAGCCCGCGAATCTTCAGCGAGTTGCGGATTCATCACTTTGATTGCCACTAACCGATTTAACTTCGTATCCAGTCCCTTCAAGACAATTCCAAAGCCACCGTGTCCAAGGACACCAAGGATGTCGTAGTCGTGTAATCTCCCCAATAACCTTGGATTATCGGATGGGGTGAGAAACGCGAGCCAAACCCGTTCGCGATTTTGCCGTTCGTTTGCACCCACGGTCGGTTGGTCGTTTCCTTCCGTTTTTGGCAAATAGACGGTCGTTTGATCAACCGTTACGACGGGTTCTTTTGGGTGTTGGTCAATCGAGGCTTCCTGGAGCTTTGATCCCGGTTGAGTTCGCGCCCTCAAAAAACCTTCGACGATTTCGCGAAGTTTCGTGTCGTCACTGCAAGCTTCATCAAGATACGCACTCCGCAGTTCGGGGTGCTCGATACTCAATGCCGTATTGACGATCTTATCTAAGTCCATGGCCCAATGGGGTGAGTTGCCAGTCGGATCAATGCCGAAACGGCACTCTAACAAAAAAGATATCCGGCTGTAATCCACTACTCAGCTTGAGACGGATTTGATCCGGCGACAATTCGTGGTTCTGTTATCGCCAGTTAACGGTTCGATACCGGTAAGGGCGCTGCACGATTTTCTACCAACCAAAACGGACACCACGGTTGACGCCGAAAGCTCAGACTATGAGAGTCGGCGCCCTGTCATTTCTACGCGTCGTTTGCCGCGTCTCTTGCAAACCCGCCGCGACGCGAGCTGTCTCCGTTTGGAGAACGATCGTCGACGGTTCAAGCGTAACGCCAGAGGTTGCACCCGCCCTCTAAAAAAATCCTCTCCAAATCTCAAATCGACGGGTTCAAGTTGACCCACCTGAAAGTTGATAGCCTGGTCACGTTTGGACGCCGGATGGATCTCGAACTGCCACAGGGCACCATTCGTTGACACGAACCGTTTCGACGCTGCTTGGATCCGGACCGTTGCGCATCAGTCTGGAACGCGGAAAAGACTCGGAACTTTGGACACTCTGATCGCTCGAATCGTCAGAAAGTCTCGTCTACTTGACTTGGGCGTCCAACTGCCGGAACCAAAGAATCGGCGGCTTCTGTAATGGCCCGGCGCCGATGATGAACCAGGTAATTGGAAACCCGCCTTCGTGAGCAATGACAAGTCCAAGGTCCTTGGCATCAAGGGGGATCTCAAACTTTCGTGCGGCCTCCACTGATTCACCGGGCCCTAATTGGACGTTCATGGGGACGTCAGAATCCTGCGGCAAAGGATTAAATCGCCGTCCAGAGGAATCGACCAAATACAACGCAAGATTGCTCTCGCGCTGCCTGATTGCTCGTGCCCGACTGAACATCCTGAACTTCACGTCGTAGGGTGTAACGGACGACGATTTCGACGGCGTCACGCTGTCAATTGCGATGCACCAATCGTCGAAGCAAAGTGATTCTCCCAGTTTGATTACCCTGCGGGGGGCGACCAGCGACGACGCGATGACGACACCCATGTAGATCGCAGCAAGAGCCAGGTATACACGCAGCAATCGCCACGCCCGATCGCCGCGTCCAGCGAGAGCTAAACCAATGGTGACCAGCATCGTGACGGCGCTCGCCAATGCGACTAAAAGAAATAAAAGATCAAAGAGTGTCATTGGACGAAACGTGATATTTTGATGAAGGACCGAATCGCCCAAGCACGCGCCGCAGGGCGGCTCCGGAATAGGCCCCGAAAAAAGCAATTGCAAGCGCCAGTAGTGACGCGTAATCCAATGTGACCGCAATATTGTATGCGGGAATCCAGGATCCGACGGTGATTGCCACCAGCCAAGGACACCCGACACCGGTCAAGCCAAGCATTGCGGTGGCAACTAGGATGCCGAAAGCCAAGACTCCGGTGTCGTCCCAGGTTGGTCGACTGTCCAAGTAAACGAAGGCCAGTCCGAACATCGTCGACGTCAGTAATACTGTCCAATTCAATTTGCCTATTTCGGTTCGCAGGCGGCAAACCAGGAAGGCAGGTGTCGCCGCGAGTAGTTGTCGCAAAAACCATTGCCGGGCATGTCGTGGTGGCATCCCGCTTGGAAAACGAGCCGCGTAATCTTCCTCCAGGTCGCCCCAGAAGCTTTCTTGAAAGACCTTCGGAACCAAGATTTTGGCAATCCAATGAGCGAGGCGAATCAAGCGGCTCGGATCTTCCTCAGGGCAACTCATGGTTCGATTCCAACTACTGGGACGTCCACTTTAAGCCTTTACTCATTGCGTTTACCGTCTGAAGAGACTGCCGCAATGCCAGGGAGCCGGTTCGTTCGATGCGAAAAAATCGCTTCGCCCGCCCGCCTCGTTCCGCCGTCGGCTCACCTTGGAATGATGAGACGTAGCCCTTTTTTTCCAACCGGTCCAGCGTCGCGTAGACGGCTCCCATCGACACAGACCGACCGGTACGCTGCTCGACCTCTCGGCGCACCGTCACTCCATATGCTTGGTCTTTGAGATGCACCAGCGCCATCAGAATCAGTTGCTCGAATACGCCGAGTAGGTCTGAGTTGGGCATAAACACCTGCCAGCCAAATGAATGTATACAATGTAGAGAATTGAACTGGTTCCGTCCAGGGTGCAATCGACATTTTCACTCGCGCTCTCGTTTTTGTTGCTCGCGCTTACGTTGCGTACCCAGATCAAGGTCGCCAAATTGGCTGTCAGTCGATGGAGCAATCGGTGACTGTTCGCAGCGCACGCTTCGCGGCTCCTACGACGAGAGTGAGTCGAGCAATTACGGAGACTGTTTTTGGGCTTCTTGTCGGGTCACGATGGGCACATAACCTACTTCCATATTCGGTGGAGGATCGACGATCAGCGCAGAATCGATTTCGGCAAGTTTTCCAAGCGCGGGCGGCGGCAGGTAGTCACGGTCTTTCTTCCAATTCCGGTGCAGTTTCTCGACACGTGCCTGCATGGCCTCACGCTCTTGGTCCGACAGGTCGGCGTTGAGCAAAGCCGGTTGGTCGGCGAAGCGATACCAGTAGTACGTCACCACGCTGCCATCGCCCAAGGTGGTCTTAAAAGGTCCAGCAGCCGGACCGGGTTTCTTCCAGCAACTCGCTGCATCATCCGGCGTGACGTAGGGTTCGGAAGGCGTCTCGCGGGACGGATTAAAGCGATATTGGACCAAACCGGTTTCCGCCGGAACGTCCTCTACCTGGACCGGCAACCATTCCATCTTCTGCTTGTTGTTTTTCACCAAATGATAGTACTCCGGCAGCGCCACCACAAAACCATCCTGAGCCTCGCCCTTTTCGGCCAGTTGGTAATCCCAGCGGTAACCAAACGTATTTGCATCAAGGGCCTTTGGGGTTGCAAAAGCATTCCAGGCGACTGGTACTTTTTGTTCGTTGGGGACATTGGGTGTATAAATCTTCCAGGTCGCGCCACCTTGTCCGGAAAAGGAGTGTACAAAGGACGCTGTGGGGTCGATGCCACCGCTGGATGGGACGCCGCCTTCGAACCAAGTTTTCACACCATCCCATAGGGCCATTTTGCTGTAGGAAGTGATGTGGTGAACTGCGACCGAATCGTCACTCGGCCCCCTGGGGAAAAAAGTTTTGGCGATCCGGGCGTAGGTTTCGCCATTTGCATCAACGGACTGGACGGCCGGGACGTATTGCGTTTCCATCTGCAACGGCCGATTGGGCTGTGAGGGACGAGTGTCTAGAAACATTCCAGCCAGACGGGGATCGTCCACTGTTGGACGCGACCAAAAATAAGGAGTAAAAAACGCCACGGGTCCTTTGAAGTTTTGCGTGTTCAGAAACAAGGTCCAACATTGATCTCCCGTGGGAACGCTCTTGCCGGCGGTAGTGGATTTGGCCGAGGTGAGGGGAAGCGGCAGATAGCCGTAGCCGAAGAGTTCACCGCAGGTGCCTTGCTTCAGATTCAACCCATCGGGGGGCCACAGCAACCACGGACTGAGTTGGGCCACGCCGTATTTGCCATTTGGTTGTTCCCAGTTTCTTCCTTTCCCAGCCCCCGGTCCGTTGGCCCACGCGACGAAATTGAGGGCCACCCCGCCCATGATGAACTTTGGCGTCTCGGTCGCGAATCGAGTGTCGCGCCACCAGCCCAGTCCCCCCTCAATATCAGAGTACATCTTTTCTAAAGGCTTGGGCCCTTCATACTCGGCGTGCATCCAGGTCCCGAACAGGCCGGTTTGAAAACGATTTCCCGGGTATTGTTGTAATAAAGGCCAAGCGGCTACATACATGGAAAAGCCGTGCGTCAAAGGTCTCCGGAGCCTTGTCGTTGGGGACAAGCAAATACCCAGCCATCTCCGCCTCTTGGACTTGATGGATGTCGCCAGCAGTGACAAGCTTCGCCGTTGCCTTGCCCATCGCTTCGCCGATGAGATAGTGGGTCTCGGCGTTCGAGTTCCAATGATAACCCTGCCCACTCGGCGACTGCTCCTGTGGACGCCAGAACTCCCGGGTGCTCACAAACGCGACGTTGCCCTTGAACTCGGGATGCTCGGCCACGGCAGCTTGCGCTTTCATCAACGACAGGGTGCGCGGATGATTCTCCTCCGGTCCCTGCATACCAGTTTCGGCAATGACGAATGGCAGCGCGGGTGCCCCGAGGTCTTTGCGAATGTCGTGAATGAAGTGGACCAGGTTGCTTTCGTATTCTGCATTGAACTTGTCGTTGATGCGGTCATTCCAGCCTTGATGCCAGCCAATACCCGAAAGCACATAACTTCCGTCGCTGTCGGGCACGAGTTTCTGGATGTTCGCCAGCGCGGTCTTCGTCAGGTTTAGGGTCTCACGATTCGACTGTCCAATGAGGATAAACACGCGTACTGGTTTCGTGACCGCACTGAGGGTTGGGTCCGCGGCCAATGCAACGAGGAGGAGTCCGGCGATGATTTGGATCTTTTGTTTCATGATTTGATTCATTGGGTGAGATAAGTGACGCAATTACCAATACCTCATGTGGTTTCACTCATTGGTAAGCGTTTAGGATCGCACGCAAAATAACTTCCCGGTTTTGTCGACCCTCTCCCTAAGCCTCTCCCGTGAGGGCGAGGATTTACGGCGAAGTTATTTTGCGTCCGATCCTTATGGGTTGCCAATGCGTTTCCCACGTTTTTTGGGGGGACAGGCACATTTTCGGCGGCTCATGTGACATTCTACTACCAATAATTTGGCCGAAAATGAGCCAGACCCCGGCTCGTGAACTGTTACCACTCACTGTGATGCTTGGTGAGTGACGATAGGAACATAGCCAACCTCCAGGCCTTTGGGCGGGGTCACGAGCAGAGCTGGATCCAGCGCCACCAGCGTGCCGCGCGTGGGCGGGGCCATGTAGTCGCGATCTATGGGCCAGTTTGCGTGGAGCTTTTCGACGAAGGCCTGCAACTTGGCCTTCTTCTCCTGGCTCCAGTTGTATTGCTGGAAAGACGGCTGATCCACGAAACGATACCACGAATAGGTCACGACCGAGCCATCGGCGAGCTTGGTGGTGAAGGGACCGAGTCTCGGGCCGGGACTGGCCCATGCGCCACCCGCCGGCGAGGTGTAGGGCACTCCGGTCTCGGCAAGCTTGAACTCTTGAGTGAGCAGCTTGGTTTCGGCAGGCACGTCTGCCGCCGGCACGGCGACTAGCTGCTGGTCGACGTGTTTGTAGTATTGGGGGAACAAGCCGGTCGTACTGACGTCGCTGTTGAACCACTGTAGTCCCCATACGTTGCCCTCGAATATCCGAGTATCGAAGGCGCGTTCCACGCCGACGATCTTCTGTGCCCGGCGCGATCGAATCGCGTCGTGCGGGTCTTGAGCTTGGGTTTGAAATGCGCCTTGCTGGTCGAACCGCCCTGAGCAGGCGGGTCCACCGTCGCGCCAGGATTTGAAAGCATCGTACAGCGCGGTCTTTGAGTAGTAGGTGACGTCCTGCACCAGGTAGGCACGGCCATGGGTGTCCGTCGGGAACTGGAGTTTGGGGAGCTTCGAATAGATCGTGCCCTGCCGCATCCTGGCCATCAAAGCACGGCACCGTGTTTATCTCCATCGCGCCACCGCCCATGACGCCAGGCCGTGCGTCCAGGCCACGACCGTATAGGAAGGGATCGTTAAACAGTTTGCCGATTTTGCTCCACGTTTCCGGAATGTAGTAGGCAATCGGGCCTTTGAAATTGGCGGCGCTGAGGAAGCAGGTCCAACTCTGGTCACCCGTTGGCGGATCGCCGGCGGTGGAGTCGGTGAAGGGCAAAGCCATCCAGGAGTAGCCGAGGAATTCGCCATTGGGATTCCCTTGAAATGGCAGGGCGTCGGGTGGAATTAGCAGATCGGTTGCTGAGCTGCGCGATGCCGAGCCGATTGTCCGGCAGCGCTTCATTACTGTAAAAGAAGGACCAGCCCGGCGAACCCACTTCGTAGTCGTAGCATTGCGGGCGTGGCATTCATGCTGAACTTCGGTGGGCCGTAGCGGAAGTGGTTCCCTGCCCAGTAGCCCAGTCCACCTTCCACGGTTTGGAAGACGCTGCTCCACGTCGGTCCGCGCTCTTTCCACCTGCGCGCCAGGGTGCCTTCCGGCGCAAGAGGCTTGTCCTTGTTGTCGGAGTTGTCCGGCTGAATCCATGAACTCGGCAGACCGATTTGGAAGTTAGCCAGTGGCTGATCCACCAATGGCCAAACGGCGGCGTAGAAGCCCATGCCGGCATTGTAATGACCCTCGGGCGGCAGCGGATCGTGACTGAATCCAATGTAGCCATGTAAGCCTTGAGCGTGCGAGGTGACTTGGCCAACTTTGGACTTCGTTGCGTCCGCCGTCGCGTCGTTTTGGGCGATGCAGGTCGACCACGGAATCGCGGCGCTTAGCAGCAAAAAGTAGAGTTTGGTCATGATGCTAGTCATTGATTCGATCTTGCACCTAACAGTCCGTTGAAAAACGACTCGTCTCAACAACCATGCCGAATGTCATTCCCACGAAGAGGTGTTCCCAGCGAAGGCGTGGACCGGGAATCCAGTGGAAATCAACTGGCGCAATGTTGGATCCCAGCCTTCGCGGGGATGACGAGGCCTTTTTTCAATGGTCTTTTGGATAGTTCTTTCGCAGGCCGCATCCGGCGTCCTTGCGTTGTCCAATGTCAAATTCAGCGACATGGCGATCGCGGCCGTTCAACTAAGGACCGCGGGTGAAATAATCTCCCAATTTGGCTGACCCTCGCCTAACCTCTCCCGTGAGGGCGAGGATTTAGGGCGAAGTCATTTTGCGTGAGATCCAAAACGTCGCCGGTCGCCCCGTTCGATCTGTGGCGCGATGCGGGTTCCATGCCGCAAGGTCATCAAGATAGCCCGCCCGATAGCGACTTGCAAGAAATGGCAACCGCAGATGGAAAAGAATAGAAAAAGGAACGCAATTCGTTCGGCCATTTGGCGAGCAATAACGCACTGATATGAAAGGCAAGATCCGGGAAGGTCAAACCGATGGCCAACGGGAACGCCGACGATAGCAAGCCGAGGGTAGGACGATGAGCAGATTCGACGAACGCAAACAAGCGAAAGCGTTGAACGCACTCGACGTGCGCGAGCTAATCAAGTCCCGATTTCCTGCCTTGCCCCTACGTATGACCACTGATCAAATCGATCACTTGCAACGCGTGCTCGATGTCGCGGTGGTTAACGCGGCCGTGGATACGGAATTTGACGAGCTGGATCGAAAGTCGATCCAAGGGCGCATCGTTGGTTCCAACGAGTACTTGCGGGATCCCGCCAAGGCCGACCAAGCAAAAAAGGTGCTGAAAAAGAAACTTGCCGAACAGCGCAACGATCACGTCGTCCGACTTGACTTCGAAAAACTGCTCGCGGCAAACGCATTGACGCCGACATCGGATAACCCGGACGAGGCCGCATACCTGCTCAAGGTCAAAAATGAATACCAGCGGCTTGGGGTCTGGCTTCGTATCACGGGTGACTCCAGCGCCATGGCCCTGAATCTGCATCCCAATCCCACCGATCCCAAGCGTTGGCGGGTCGAGCTGATATTAGGTTACAACCCTAATGGGGTCATTGAACCGATCGAGTCCGACACGGGCATGTTGACACAGAAGTCATTGCTCAGCGCAACATATCGGAGCCGGGTACTACATCTATGTGTACAATGGCCCAACCCTCAAGCTGCTGAAAGAGACAATCGATCGTGTCCAAGCACAGATTTATATCGGCAGGGGGCTTCACTTCGAATGGAGCCGATATCGTACGGAAGCCAAGCCGGGAGTTGTGTGGGTCTCCGACAAATTGGGAGGGGCAACTTGGCCCGATGAAAGCATCTGGAATCTGCCAAGTTACGCGACTAGCCGGGCTTTGCATTTAATCAACGAAGGTAAGTTGATCGAGTCTGGCAAGTACGTAATTCTCGCGGCGTTTCAGGCAGATTGGAATTCCAGAGCAGTTTACGAATACATTTCCAAAACCACAGCGGGCGCTGGCGTCGCCGTAAAAATCCTCAGGGTCGCTGAATTCATGGGCAAGATCGCGGAGGGAATACTCCTGGTGTTGTCCGTGGGCAGTGGCCTAATTCGTTTACTATCGCGCGAAGGATCCGCGGAGTTCAGCCGGCGCCGCGTCACGGCGTGAATTGGGTGCGTCGGCGACATCTTCACCGGCAAGACAATTACCGGCGCCAAAAACGCCCGCGGTGTCGTCCGGTTCGGGCGGCGTTTCACAGGGCACAAGAACTCCGTTCACCGCCCCTCCAGCTCGTCCGCTGGCAGGTGCACCGAAGGTCCGTGATATGCGCCAGGTGGGGAAGTGCCGAAGACATGGAGGACGTGATCAACAAGGTTCGCATCAAAGTTGGCATGAGACCACTTCCAGGTAAGACGCTTCCGGGACCGCTTGCGTTGAATGAAGATGCACTGATTGCGAAGGCGCGGCAAGAGTATATGACCTGGCTGACGGCAAATCCAGGTGCGTCGTTAAACGAAAAGTTAGCGAGGTTTGACAGGATAGCGGAAGTTCGGAGGATGCTGGGACGGCCGCTGGATTAAACGATGTCCTTGCGCCGGGAGACCGGTATATACGCGAACAGCCGTGTTCAACGGAGAATCCAGCGAGGCGCCGATCGAAGTGCTGTAGGAAAAATGCTGAGCGACGAACTGCGATTGTCCAGCTCGTTCACGCTCCGACTGTCCAATCCAACAACTCGGTAACACGCCGCGCGGCAAGCTATCTCTGTTTGGAGAACGACAATCGAGGATGCCAACCAAGACCCAGGTATTGCATCCGGACTCTAGCAAAATCCTCCTTGAAATCATCTGGCTTGCTTGTTGTTATTAATGAGCAAACCTGTCAGAATCTTCTGCCAACTCACTATTCCCATTCCGACGGCAAAGGGAACCGATGTCGGACGCTGCTCAACGCGATTCCGAAGCCGAAACGTCGCAACAGTCGCATGCCAAACTCCCGCGACTGCTGGGGCTGTTGGATGCGACGGCCGTGGTCGTCGGATCAATCATTGGGTCGGGGATCTTCTTGAAAGTCGGCAACGTAGATCAGGCGTTGCAAGCCTACGGCTTTGCGCCCATCGTCGGCGTGTGGGTGTTGGTGGGATTCATTACGCTATGTGGTGCGCTGGCGATTTCAGAACTGGGCGCAATGTTTCCCCAAGCGGGAGGACCGTACTTGTATTTGCGCGAGGCCTACGGACCCCTGCCAGCCTTCTTGTGGGGCTGGACGGAGTTCTGGGTTGTGCGAACGGGCTCGGTGGGGGCGCTGGCCTGCGCAATGGCGATCTACCTGGATCAGGTCGTGCCGCTGGGGCACCTGGGCCAAGAAGGTATCGCGATCGCGATTGTCGTCGGTCTGTCCGTGATCAACCTGTTCAGTACGCGCTGGGGAGCGAACGTCCAGGTGGTCACGACGATCATCAAGGTATTGTTTCTTGCCGGTTTGATAGCGCTGCCGGTGGTCCTTAGGCGCGGTGAGTTCGGCCATTGGTCACCTGCCGTTTCCGGACTTGTGGACATTGGTTTTTGGAAGGCGCTGGGGATCGCCATGATCGCCGTGCTGTGGGCGTATGACGGCTGGATCAACTTGGGGCCAGTGGCCGAAGAGATTACAGAACCTCAGCGAAACATACCGAGGGCGATGACTCTGGGGTTGGTCACGATCATTTTGGTCTATGCCGGGGCGATCCTCAGCTACCATCTGGTGCTGACGATGTCGGAAGTGGCCAGTACGGCGACGGTGGCGTCCGACATGTTTTTCAGGCTGTTTGGGTTACGCGGTCGGACGGTTGCTGCCCTCGGCGTCACGTGCTCGACGTTCGGTGCGGTGAACGCCTACATGATCACGGGACCACGGATTTACCTGGCGATGGCTCGTGATGGAATGTTGCACCGTTCCATTCACGCGGTGCACGATCGCTATCGTACGCCGGCGAACGCCATCTTGCTGCAAGCCGCTTGGACGACGCTGTTGATCATCGCGTTTTTTGCTTGGAAAGAGACCCCCAAAGACGCCTTCGATGGATTGACCGATTCCGTCGTCCTGGCGGGTCTGATTTTTTACGGCATGACCGTCGGCGCGGTGTATATATTGCGCCTGAAACAACCTGCCGCCAACCGGCCTTATCGAACGTGGGGTTATCCCATCACGCCGCTTTTGCTCCTACTGGCGTATGCCGGAGCGTTTGCCAGTTCTTTGCTGAAAAACCCCCGACAATCCGCCGTCGTCATCGGGTTGATTGCTGCCGGCCTCGTCTACTACATCATTGTCCGCAGGCGGTTCGCAGCGTGACCGGTTAGTGGTACGGCGGTGACGGAAGCATCGAAAGGATTCGTTTCGTATGGTCCGCAGTCGAAATTGAACAAGCCGCCAACAGCTGGCGCGATTGTCGCTCGGCCTGTTGCGAAATTCGGTATCAGTTCACGAGCCGAGGTCTGGCTCATTATCGGCTCAATGATTGGTACTAGTATGTCGCATGAGCCGCCGAAAATGTGCCTGACCCCCTGAAAACGTGGGCAACGCATTGGCAGCCCGTGAACTGTTACCGAAATTCGGAGCAGCAATTCCCAACATGAATTTGGATTTTTGACGGAATTTTGTTGGGGATGCGATCTGGGTTTTTCGCACTGTGATTGTCGGCCGGGGTGGTGAGCGATCCGTAACCGTCCGAACGCGACTCAATGCCGATGAATGACCAGGAGCCCGCTCGATGTCCAGGCCTTATACCCTGCCTTTTCCAATCCTGGTTGACAACGTGGAGTGCATCCTAAAAGGCGGCGGCAGCGAAGAGCAAAAAACGAATTCGGCTATTGAACTTATTCACAGGTGTCTAGTCTTCGAAGAAACCGATGACTTTGTTTCGCGGCTCCACAATTCGACGGTGTTTCGGGCACGACTAAGGCCAGCCAGCCAAAGCAAAGTTATTGACTCCACACATAGGTATGCGGCTGCATTCGGGCCCAAGAAACCGGCTGGGCGACATCACGTGCGTAGTCACGATGACGATGTGACTGGCCCGATCAGCGACTTTCAGCGGCGTTACGTCATTGTTAAAAAACCAGACGGCAGCGAAGAGGTCGTGACCCAATATGACATCGATCGAAATAGGTTTGGAGTGTACATCGACAATCAGATTACCAGCGTCACGAGCAATTACAATCATCATGCGGGTGGAAGAGTCGATATGATCGTGAACTACTCAAATGGCAAGTCGCTGACGTTTCCGCTCCATTCGATTCCCATCACTTGGAAATACACCAACAGTTCCGGTGCTCGGATTGTCCGCATCAAAACGCGTGTTTCGAACGCGGATCACTATGTCTTGGCCGGAGGGTTTGTATGGCCAGTCGACGCCGCTGGCGATGTCTTGTTCAACAAAAATGACACACCCAACCTCAGTAAATATCGTTCGACGATCTACGATCACGCCGTGCGCAGCGGGCAACTCGTTGAGATCGCGGAGCTGGTGAATGCGTTTGCCAGCATCGTGAAAATGAACGGCGACTTTGCGTCCAGCATGTCGTTGTATACCAATTGGGGGCGGCCCCCCCTTCCGTATTTCAAAGTGCAGAACGGCCGTCTGGTGCAGACCGTTCCCCCCGCCGGCCGCGTTCCGCTTTGCGCTTCGCTCAACGGTCGCATTGCAAACGCAAATATCTCCTATAAACAGTCACTGGCAACCGCCCAGAGGTTCTTAGCCGATAAGTCCGCGTTCCAAGCCGGTAAACCTCAATTTCGATCCATCAAAGAACTGGACAAGTATTGGACGTCAAAGGGATTCTTTGCGCCGAAAACGAGGCGTTTGGCCCCCAAGACAATCCCAAAGCCCGGCAGATTATCTACATCGGCCCCGATAATCTGTTGGTCAAAGTGAAAACCGCAGGATACGCGGGCGGCCGTCGCGGCGGTCGCGCAACCATGTCCATTGAAATCACCGACGGGGGCGACGGCTGGCACAACGCAAGGGCCAAAATTAGCGGCGATGGCAAGCTCGTTTCAAAAAACCTCAATGTAAAACCTCAAGGCGTTAACGATTATTACGTGCAATTGCCGCCGGACCACCCGGACTATGGACCGCCAAAAAACTTGCGTTATGGCAAGTACATTATCGACGCCAAGACCAAACAACCCGTTATTGATACCAAGACCGGTAAGCCGAAAATCATTGCCATCACAAAGTTTGAGGTCGTTCAAGGAGACAAGGGACCGCAACCGAACCAGGACAAATGGGCCGATCAGGGACATCTGGACTTGCCAGACGGATTCGATCCATCTGGTGCCGAGTCGCTAAAGGTCAACGTCGACCCGTGGTCCCGTTGATCGCGTGGAGAAAAAGGGGATAAGTCCAATTTGTCGCCTCAATTCATGGCGTCCGCTCGTTCTTTCGCGGCTCTCCGCGGCAGCGGAATGTCGATGCGAGGCCAAGGCGGCTACCCGTGCGTTTTGGCATTTTTCAAAAAGATAACCAGCCCCCGTTCCCGATAGAAATTGGACTTATCCCCTTTTTCACTCGTGAGATTGCGACTCGCGATCCGTGCGGCGTTCCTCTCGCTGCGCGTAGGACACCAAGATTGGCAGATGAAAACCCTACGGGTTTTCGAAAAAGGGGATAAGTCCAATTTATCATCCCAATTCGATGACGTTCGTTCTTTCGCGGCCCTACGCGGCAGCGGAATGTCGATGCGCGTCCTGGGCGGCTACCCGCGCTTGTTGGTATCTCTAGAAAGATAACCAACCCCCCATTCCCCACAGAAATTGGACTTGTCCCCTTGGCGATGGAGTTCATTGTCAACGATTGGTTGCGCGACAAATTTCCGGCCAAGGAAGAAGAGTGCAGACTTAACGGGGTTTTAGCGGCTACCGCCCCCCGCAGACGATGGAACTGGGACGCGGAATTATCTTGCCACACCTGACCCGACTAGTGAGCCGCGAGGGCCGTCGGTATCGTAAAACTTAGTAAGTATTTGTGCATGGCCAATCCGCTGGAGCGCCTATGGGAACCGGGAATCTTCGGAATGTTGGCTCGAGTTATGAGTTCATGATCCGCGCGAACTTCACAACGGTCGCCGTGTGGCTGGTCTCTTGCTTGTTATCGCCCCTGACGGCGCTGTCGCAGATGCCGGCGAATTATCAACTCGAAACGGACTGGCAAATCGATGGCTCTTCATTTGTCGCCCAAGTCGAGGACCACAGCACGACCGATGGAACGGTGACGCTGAGTAACGGGTTGGTCCGCCGCGTATTTCGAATTCGACCCAATGGTGCCACGATCGCCTTGGACAACTTGATGACTGACAACTCGCTGCTGCGGTCGGTCCGTTCGGAAGGGACGATTACCGTGAACGGCGCTAAGTTTGAGATCGGCGGATTGAGCGGTCAACCTAACCATGCCTATCTGAGCAAGGCCTGGATCGAACAACTGCAAGCCGATCCCAACGCCCTGCAATTGAAGCGTGTGACGATTGGCAATACGCAGCAGCGGTTTCACTGGAACCAATCACGTCACCATGCGCCCGATTCGGTTTGGCCGCCGCCGGGTGTTTCGCTGCAAATGTCTTATGGCTTTCCCTCGGTCAACGATGCATCCGGTCAAGGGCAAGAGCCACCGAATCAGTTGCGGCAGGTCGAGGTGACAGTGCACTACGAGTTGTACGACGGGCTACCGCTGTTTAGCAAATGGCTGACCTTGCAAAACGGTTCGGATCGGTTGTTGACGGTCGATCGTTTTACGGCGGAACAGTTGGCCGTGGTAGAGTTCGAAAACCAGGTGGAAACGCGCGAAGGGATCCCGCTTCGGCCGCCGACAAGTTTGCACGTGGAGACCGACATGGCCTTTGGCGGGTTTACCTGGCGAAACGCCAATCGTCACACGGTTCACTGGGAAACGGATCCGCTGTATTCCACTCAGGTGAACTACCTGCGACAACAGCCGTGCCTATTGCGTGTGGCCCCGACATTCGGGCCATCCCAGGACGTGCCACCGGGCGCGACGTTCGAGACCTTTCGCGTGTTCCAACTCGTGCAAGACAGTGATGACCGCGAGCGTCGGGGACTCGCCTTGCGAAAAATGTACCGGGCGATGGCGCCTTGGGTGACTGAGAATCCCTTGATGCTGCACTGCACGTCTGCCGATGAACCGGATGTCAAATCGGCGATCGATCAAGCGGCGCAAACCGGATTCGAAATGGTGATTCTCTCGTTTGGATCGGGCTTTGACGCCGAAAACGACTCGCCGGATTACCTGTCCCAATGGCAGCGGCTCAATGACTATGCGTTGAGCAAAGGAGTCCAGCTCGGTTGTTACTCGTTGTATTCTTCGCGGAATGCGGGCGCGGGAAACAACATCGTGCCGCCGAAAGGAATGACGATCACGCACGGTTCGTGTCCGGCGATCACCAGCACTTGGGGTCAGACATACATCCAGAAGCTATTCAACCTATTCGACAAAACCGGGTTCATGGTTTTTGAAAACGACGGCCCCTATCCTGGCGACGTCGACACGACGGCTCGTCCGCCATTGCAAAAAGGCGAACAGGATTCGCGATGGGTTCATTGGCGGATTTGGACTGACTTTTACAAGCACCTTCGCGGGCAAGGCGTCTACTTGAATCTCCCGGATTATTACTTCCTCTCTGGCTCCAACAAGTGCGGCATGGGCTATCGCGAAGTCAACTGGTCGCTCCCTCGCGAGCAGCAGCGCATCCACACTCGGCAAAATATTTTCGACGGGACTTGGGAAAAGACGCCGTCGATGGGGTGGATGTTCGTGCCCCTGGTTCAGTACCACGATGGTGGCGCGGCAGCGACGATCGAGCCACTGGAGCAGCATCTGGATCACTACGAGATCATGCTGCGATCCAATCTGGGATTAGGTGTGCAGGCGTGTTATCGCGGGCCACGTCTGTATGACACCGATCGCACGGCGCGCATGGTTGGCGAAGTCGTCGCCTGGTACAAGCGGCATCGCGATATTTTGGAGTCCGACTTAATCCACGGCCGTCGCGCGGACGGGCGCGATATCGATTGGATGCTGCACGTCAATGCGCACCTCGACGAGCGTGCGCTACTGTCGGTCTACAATCCAACCGACGCCAGCATCACCAAGACGGTGTGGGTGCCGCTGTACTATAGCGGCTTGGCCGGCACGGTGCGGATGTCTGAAAACGGCGACGACTTCCAATCGATTTCTCTGGACGCCCAACAACGCGCCCGGTTGACGGTAACGGTCCCTGCGAACGGCTACCGGTATTGGATTTTCAAGGCCGAAAGCAAATCCGATTGATTGTCTCAATGAATGAACCATGACCGTTGAACTCGCCGCGTAAGCGTTCACGGGTTGTTAATGCGTCGCCCACGTTTTTAGGGGGTCAAGCACATTTTCGGCGGCTCACGCGACATTCTGGTACCCATAATTGGGCCGAAAATGAGCCAGACCCCGGCTTGTGAACTGTTGAACTCGCCGCTCTCTATTACCAGACGGCGAAAAAAACGCCCTTTAGTTTTCCTCACTTAGAATCGGACGCAAAATAACTTCGCCGTAAATCCTCGCCCTCACGGGAGAGGCTTAGGGAGAAGGTCGACAAAACCGGGAAGTTATTTTGCGTGCGATGCTTAGCGAAGGCCACTGCGGCGACAGCGCGAATCCACATCGACAGACCTTGCCGGGCGACTTGATCAGATCAATATTCAGTCGGACGTCTATTCGTTGGCGCTCTGCTGTACGCGATGCTCACCGGTCGCCCACCGTTTCGGGCGTCGCACGTAGACACACTCCTGCTGGTGATGCATGAAGATCCGGTGCCGCTACGGCAAGTGAACCCTGTCCTTCCACGGGACTTGGAGGTCATCTGTCAGAAATGCATGGAGAAGAACCCGACCGATCGGTATCTCACTGCGATTGAGTTTGCCGGCGACTTACAGAGGTATTTGGCCGAAGAGCCCAACCTAGCCTGGCGATCTCTCTTGGCAGGCTTCGTGCTGTTGGCGCTGCTGATCATGTTTTGTTGTTCGTCATTTGGTTTTTGAATACGTTGACGATGGGATGGGGAACAGGATGTCGTCACCTGTTGGATCCAATCGAATACGTGCGGAGAAGTCTGTCGATGGACCTTAAAAACAAAGAATCGTCATCCGGACTTTGGACTGATCGCGCCTTCAGCGGAGTGATCGCGACTCAATTCCTGGGAGCATTCAATGACAATCTGTTCAAGATGTTGTTGATGTTGATTTGTGCGGATTACGTTCTCAAACAAGCGGCTCCTACCAACAAAAACCCGTATTTTGATCCGTATCAAACTTGGGCCAGTCTTCTGTTTGCAATTGCCTTCCTACTTTTCTCCGGAGTGGCTGGTCACTTGGCGGATCGGTTTCGCAAACGATGGATCATTGTCACCAGCAAGGTGGCGGAAATTGTGGTGATGGGATTGGGGTTGGTAGTGTTTTTGGTGGGAACACCCGGCAGTTGGGGGTTCATTCTCACGTTGTTCTTCGTGCTGTTTTTGATGGGCACGCAGTCGGCGTATTTTGGACCCGCCAAGTATGGGATCTTTCCCGAGTTATTTCGCACTTCCGATCTACCGGCGGCCAATGGCGTTGCCCAGGCAACGACGTTTTTGGCGGTGATCTTTGGCGCGGCTTTGGCCGGACCCCTCAAGGAGTGGCTGCAGCCGGACCTCTGGAAGATCAGCGCGCTGTCTGCGTCGGCATAGCAGTTGTGGGTACGCTGACGTCGCTGCTGATTCGATCCACGCCCGCAGCGCAACCGCACTTGCGACTGAAAGCCACCAGTATTTTCTTGGAAGGTTCGGTCTGGAAGTCGATCATCGGCGACCGGCCGCTGATCTACTCGCTACTACTGTATTCCGTTTTCTGGTTCATCGGCGGCGTTGTTTTTCTGATCGTGACCTTGGTCGGGAAGGTTCAACTGGACTTGGGCGATACGCGAACTGCCATTTTAAACGCCATGATGGGACTGGGCATTGGCGTGGGGTGTGTTGTCGCCGCCATCCTGTCAAAACACCAAATACGGCTTTCGTTGATTACCAAAGGCAGTTGGGGGCTGGCAGCAGGGCTAACCGGCACATCACTGATTGCCGTGATGCCCATGGGAAAAAATCTCCAAGTTGGGCTGTTGGGTGTGGCATTGTTGCTGAGCGGATTTTTTGGCGGCTGGATCGCCGTCCCGTTGCAGGTCTTTATTCAGGTTCGCCCCGCCGATGATTTGAAAGGGCGAGTCATCGCCGCGATGAATTTGATCACCTGGTTTGGAATTCTCTCGGCATCCATCTATTACTTCTTGTCTCTAGCGGTGACGGGTTTCCAGATGCCTCCTAGTTGGGTGTTATGCAGCCTGGGTCTGATCATGGTCATCGCCAACGGGATCATGCTGCCCGCAATGAGACGGCATTTGGATAACGGCCAATGACACGTCGCGGAATCCATTCGAATGAGTAGCGAAAAAACGCAGTGATTCTCGTATTGCCCCAGTTTTATCAGCGACCTAGTATTCGCCCATTTGTGCTCGCAAGCATCGGCAGGCGAAAGGAAGGCAAGTGCAACAACTCATTCGGCGCAGTGCCCTGGCTGTCGCCCATCCAGGGCACGAGATTCGTATCCACGGTTGGTTGGAGTCGGTCAAACCGGTCACCTATGTTCTGACCGACGGTTCCGGTCAACGCGGTGTATCGCGAATCAATTCGACTTTGAGTTTGCTGCAAAGGACGGGTTGCTCGACGGGTTGCCTGTTCGGCGAAAAGACGGATCGGGAAATCTATGACTTGGTTCTCAATCGATCAGTCAACTATTTCCTAAATATGGCTGAACGCTTGGCGACGGAGTGGATCGAGCGCGATATTGACTGTGTCCTCGCCGATTTTCCCGAAGGTGCAATCATGGCGCATGACCTTTTTCATGGTGTCGTCGATTGCGCCGCTCGAATCGGCCAATCCCTAAGTGGCCGCCGCATCCAGAAACTGACATTCTGCCTGGAGCGTGATCCGCGCGCGTCACCAACGGAGGGCATGACTTGCCTGCGACGCACGCTGGATGACCAAGAGTTTGCCCGCAAGGTGGCGGCGGCGCAATCGTACGTCGGTCTGGAATCCGAGGTCCATCGGGCCTTCGCGACTTGGGGTCAAGCCGCATTTAGGCACGAGCTGCTGATTGAACAATTCTTGCCCACTGCGTCGACTGTCGACCCAAAGCCAGCTTATGAAGTTCACGGCGAATCGATGGTCCGCCGTGGGGTCTATTCCCAAGTCGTTCGCTACCGCGACCATGTTAAACCGATCCTTGACGAATTACAGGGGAGAAGTTGCGCCGCATGAATTCACGCATCGTGCTAATGACCAACCACGCCTTGAAAGAGCCCGCCGGCTCGGAATGGTATGTTTGCGATCTGGCCACGCGGTTGTTGGAATTCGGATGGCGGCCGGTCGTCTACACCCAGCGCCTCGGGAGAATCGCCGAGAGACTGATGCAGGCAACGATACCGGTCATCTCCGACTTGGAACAATTAGGCGCGTCCCCGACATCATTCATTGCCATCACTCGGTAGTGAGCGCTGTGGCGCTGCTCCGGTTTCCAGAAACTCCGGCGATCTATGTTTGTCACGATTGGGCTTGGCACCATGATACACCGCCCCGAATCTCCCGAATTCGAAAGTTGGTGGCAGTTGACAAGACCGTGGCGGATCGAATTGTGCTTCGCGACGGCCACTCCAGTGATCGAGTTTGCGTGATCAACAACGGAGTGGACTTGCGCAGATTCAAGCGGCGGCCCGAATTGCCCGAACATCCCCGGCGGGCACTGATCTTCAGCAACTACATGGACCAACAACACCTGGAAATCGTCCGCGCCGTCTGCGCGACGTGGGATTCTGGTTGATGTGCTCGGCCGTGCATTTGGATCGGTTACCGAGAGACCAGAATGCGTACTACCCGAATACGATTTGGTCTTGGCGAAAGGTCGTTGCGCTGGGAGTCAATTGCCAGCGGTGTGGCGGTCATTGTATGTGATCGCCGCGGCATTGGCGGAATGGTCACGTCGAATAATTTGCCTATGTTCATTCCGCGCAACTTCGGCCGCAGGTTATTGTCCCAACCATTTGATGATCAGACATTAGAAACCGAATTAGGCCTCTACGATGCGGAGGACGCGGCCAAGGTCGCGACGGAAGTTCGCCGGCGTGCTGATCTGGACTCGATCGTTTTGCAATTCTCCAAGTTGTACGAAAGTGCGATCGATCAGTGGACCAGTATGCGGCCGACCGATCTGGCCGAGGAAATGCGCGAGTTCAGTCGCATGTTGGCCTATGTCGATCGCACGAAACTGCTTTGGCGCACCGATTTCGCTGCCTCCGATCCCGCCCCGACATCCCCAGGGCTTCGCATCTATCGCGAACCCACGGTGCACCGTCGCGCGGCCTGATCGGCCATTGACAGATTCGAAAAAGGGGATAAGTCCAATTTATCATCCCAATTTGATTGCGTTCGTTCTTTCGCGGCCCTGTGCGGCAGCGGAAAGTCGATATGAGTCCTGGGCGGCTACCCGTGCGCTGTTTGGTAGCTCTAGAAAGATAACCAAACCTCCCGTTCCCCACAGAAATTGGACTTATCCCCTTTTCCTTCAGTAGCGGATCGTAAAGACGACTTTGCCGAAGCCGATTTTGTCGCCGGAGCGTAGTTCGCCGCTGGGGGCAGTGCGGCCGTTGTGCGTGACGCCGATTTCGCTGGGGAAGGCGCGAAACGTCCATGTGCGATCGTCGAAGCTCAGTTGGCAATGGTGCGCGGCGATCCCCGGATGCGGCAAGACCACATGACACGATCGCTGGCTGCCGACCAGGACGGCCGATTCGTGTAGCTTGTACGTCAGCGGTGGGTCCTCGCAACTGAGTTGTCCCAGCGGCGACGCGTCTTCGGGGACCAACAGCAAGTCTTCTTCGGATTCGTCCGTCTCGGTCGCGGCGGTCGAACTGCCGCCCCAGTGTCGGATCAACTCGACCGAGTTCCCCCGGCCATTGAACTGGACTTCGTCCATAAACGCCCGCATCAAAATCAACCCCCGGCCGCCGGCAAACATTTCGCCGCTGTTCTCATCGGGTGAGAAACCGGCGCCTTCGTCCTGGATCGTGCATCGCAATTCGACCGGACTGACCGCGAAGCACACGTGCAATTGCCGAGGGGCTAACTGTTTTTGGCGTTCGGTAACCAGCCGTGACAACTCGTCGGACAGTGGATGTTCGCCTTCGGGGAACAGGTAGGACGATTCGATTTCCAGGTTGCCGCGGTAGAGTGCATTCTTCAAGGCATGTTCGATCGCGACCAGTACGCGGAGTCGCTCGATTCGTCCCAACGGCGAGAGCCCGGTGAGCATGCGATTGCAAAGATCGCAAATCGGGCCGAAGTACTTTTCGTTGTTGTCCAACTCGAATTCAAATCGCGCTTCGGTCGCCCGGGACAAGAGTTCTGCGTAATTCCGATCGGTGACCAACATCTCCAACACGCCGCGCACCGTGGGCAGCAGTAGCGTCGCGGCCTTGGACTTAGGAACATAGCTCGCGGCGCCGGCGGTCAAGGCGGCGTTGGCGATCTCCTCGCTGCCAAAGCCGGTAGTCAAAATCGTGGGGATGTCGGGAAAGTCGCTTCGAATCGCTTTCACCAATTCCAGGCCGTCCATCACCGGCATTTGCAAATCGGTGATAACCAGGTTGATTCCCCATTCGCGGATTTTCTCCAACGCCGTTTTCCCATCGGCGGCTTGGATAATCGTGAATTCAGGCTCCTTGGACAAGAGCCCTTCGAACAGTTGACGATCAATCGGTGAATCGTCGACGACGAGGATGTTGACCATGACTGGCCCCTTGGCTGCTGAATGGAAATGCGTTGTGACCGCACGACGGGCGGATGCCTCTGGTTTCGACGTTGGACGCCAATTTCTGTTCCATTCCACCAAGTGCTTATTATGCGGTGCGGCAAGTATTGTATCAAACTCCTGGTCGTGGGCCAATTCGAAGTAGAACGGCCATCCCGGGCCGTCATTGGTCGGGCAGAGACTGCCCGACCAATGACGGCAAACTAGCCCATTACGAAACTTCTCCAGGCGTTCGCAATTCCCATCGTGTTGTCGCCGGTGGCAAGTCCGTGGTGTTGCTTGGCGGCGAGCGGAATGACCCCCGCGCAATGAATTCGGTCAATCGGGGCTGGTAGTTTGTCGCGGTTACATCAAGAATCGGTTTTCGCAAGAGCTATGGATCGCAGGCAAAATAACTTCCCGGTTTTGTTGATTCTCACTGTAAGCGTTCACGGGTTGCCAATGCGTTGCCCACGATTTCAGGGCGTCAGGCACATTTTCGGCGGCTCATGCGACATTCTAGTACCAATAATGGGCCGAAAATGAGCCAGACCCCGGCTCGTGAACTGTTACAAGACAGCTCTAAAGACAACCTTCAAACCGACCTTTCAAACTCAAATCGTGATGCGCGTAGAACAATCTGTTCGCGACAAGATCGCTGACGAGTATTTCGCTCAGCTCATCGTCGAGCCGTACCCCATGCAACAAGAAGCGTTGCTCGCCTGGTTTACCGCTGAGCAGGGGGTGTTGGTTTCAGCGCCGACGGGCACCGGCAAGACTTTGATCGCGGAGGCGGCTCTGTTTGAAGCGTTGTCGCTGGGCCGGACAGCGTACTACACGACGCCGCTGATTGCTTTGACCGATCAAAAGTATCACGAACTGCGAGACGCGGCGGTCCGTTGGGGGTTTTCGGCCGACGACGTCGGCTTGGTGACGGGCAATCGAAAGATCAATCCGCAAGCCCGACTGTTGGTGGTCGTTGCCGAGATTCTCTTGAACCGGTTGCTGCATCGTGAGGCGTTTGATTTCACGGACGTTTGGGCGGTAGTGATGGACGAGTTTCACAGTTTCAACGACCCTGAACGAGGCATCGTGTGGGAGTTCAGCTTGGAACTGTTGCCCAAGTCGG
The DNA here is from genome assembly GCA_963803365.1 of uncultured Planctomycetaceae bacterium. Taxonomy (GTDB): domain Bacteria; phylum Planctomycetota; class Planctomycetia; order Pirellulales; family Pirellulaceae; genus JANMEB01. The sequence continues at coordinate 1,170,471 of CAWDMH010000003.1, read as the reverse complement.
TGCGGACGCTGCTGCTGTCGGCCACGGTGGGGAACGCGTATTCGTTCTCGCGGTGGCTGGAGACGCGGCACGCGCGGAACCTGGTCTTGGTGCAGAGCAGCGATCGCCGAGTCCCGCTCTCGTTTCAATGGGTCGGCGATCAATTGTTGGACGAGTTGCTCGAAGAAATGGTCCGCGGGCCGGTGGAGGCGAGTCGGGCGCCGGCGTTAGTGTTTTGCTTCAACCGAGGACAATGCTGGACCGTGGCAGAACTGCTCAAGGGAAAGAAACTGGTGGTGCCCGAGCAGCAGCGGCAGTTGGCAGCGGCGTTGGACGAGTATGACTGGTCGCACGGCGCCGGACCGAAGCTGAGGCAGATTCTGCAGCGCGGCGTCGGAGTCCACCACGCAGGCGTCTTGCCCAAATTCCGCCGGATCGTGGAGGAGTTGTTCCAGAAGAAACTGTTGACCGTTTGTGTTTGCACCGAGACGTTGGCCGCGGGAATCAATTTGCCGGCGCGAAGTGTCGTGTTGCCGTCGCTGGTCAAAGGGCCGCCGGACAAGATGAAACTGATCGAGGCGAGTTCGGCGCACCAGATGTTCGGCCGCGCCGGTCGCCCCCAGTTCGACGACCGTGGATTCATTTATGCCTTGGCGCACGAAGATGATGTCAAGATCCTTCGCTGGAAGGAAAAGTACGATCAGATCCCCGAGGACACCAAAGACCCAAACTTGATCAAAGCCAAGAAGCAGCTCAAGAAGAAAATGCCCCGGCGTCGGGAGGGAGTCACGTATTGGACCCAGTCGCAGTTTGACTCGCTGGTCCAGTCGGCGCCGGCTGATTTGGCCAGCCGCGGACCGCTTCCGTGGCGAATGCTGGCGTACATGCTGGATATTTCGCCGGAGATCGAGCCCATTCGGCAGTTGGTGGCCAACCGGCTGTTGGGCGAGTCGGCGCATCGGAACGCGCAGATTCAACTCAATCGGATGTTGATCACGCTGTGGCAGGCGGGCTATGTCGAGTTGGATCCCAAACCGGACGCCGACGAGATCGCCGGCGGATTGGCGTCGGAGCCGAAGCGTTCGACGGATAAGAATGAACCGACCGTGGCCAAGTCCGCTACCCCTCAACTGGATTTGGGACAGCATCCAAAGCGATACCGCAAGCAGCGGTGATGCACCGACAAGAAGCCGCCCGACCGCAAAAGAAAATCGAACGGCCACTTTATCGTCCGATGCAAGCTCGGCCTACCGATCGCCTGGCCAATTTGACTCGGCTACGTGGCGTTCACGCGCTGTACGGGATGTTCTTGGTCAACCAGCTTGGAATCGCCGACCAGACTGAGCGGCTTCTGGCGTTCGAAAGCATTCTGGAGTTGCCGCGGTCGGTGGGGCCCGCGATTCGAGTTCCGCCGCCCGATCAGTTGCCTCCGGGGCCGTTGGCAACCGAGCGGCTAGACGGGCAACTCTTGAAGCTTGGTTTGGCAACCGCTGAGGAGATGAGCGGAAGCGACCGGGAAGCGGGGCGATTTTACGACGGCGAATATATTCCGCCGCTGACGTTGCCGGACAAGCTGTTTCGGCTATTTCAACATGACTTTCCGGGGGTACATGACGTGCGGGTTTGGCCCGTTTGGGTGGCGGGTGAAGTACTCCGATTCGGTGATTTTGAGCGATACATCACCAGCTACAAACTGCAAAAGCAAGAGGGGCTGATCTTGCGGCACTTGTTGCGGATGGTGCTATTGGTGGACGAGTTCGCGGAATTGAGTCCTCCAGAGAGCTCACCCGAACAGTGGCGGGACGAACTGGGCCAGATGGCCGACCGTTGGGAGGCGATTTGCCGGGCGGTCGATCCCGCCAGCACCGAGCGTTGGCTGGATGACGCGCAAGCGATGCGGGAGTCGCTGTGAGCGGCGCGGCCGCGAGTATGCAAGTTCACAAGCCGACGATGCGGAGATTCGGATTTTTCGGTTTGTGTTGATAAAAAAGCTTGGCTAAAGCGGGCGTATCTAATATGATGAACCCTTAATCGACGTCGAACGCCCTTTTACACTTTTTCTGCCGGAGCTCCAAAATGGGTTCTCCCGTTGTCACTGCATTCGATACCAATTTGCTGCTGGGCAGTTCCATATTTGGGACGGATCTGTTCATCGCCAGCGACCCGGACAACGATCCGATTTCGGTTTATCAAATCTTCGACGCGAATACCTCGACGACATCGGGGTTTTTTCAACTGAACGGAACGGCATTAGCGGCCGGTGTGTGGCAGACGATTACCGCGGCGGACATCGGCAATTTGCTGTACTTCGCCGGCACTGCGATTCAAAGCGACCAGTTTCGGATTCGCGTGTTCGACGGAAATTCGTGGAGTTCCGTGAGCGTCGCGAACCTCTACACCGTTCGTGCCAATACGACCAAGCCGACGGGCAAGATCATGGATTTTGGCGTGACCGGCAACGAGGTCATCGCTGTCAAGGATTTGATCGTGGCGTCGGATCCGGACGGATACCCGATTCAGAAGTATCGGTTTCTGGATCGGGAAGCGTACAGCACAAGTGGTTACTTCGTGCTCAACGGCGTGGCGCAGCAACAGGGGACTTGGTTTACGGTGAACGCCGCGGATCTCGATGCCCTGTACTATGTGGCCGCGGCTTACCAACAAACAGAAGTCGTCGACATGAAGGTTTACGACGGCGCGCAGTGGAGCGACCGCGACTATGCATTTGCCGATACGCGGCACAACGCCAACCGGCCGGTTGTGTTCTATTCCGAGTACTTGCAGCAGGCGGGGCTTCAATCGGCCATTGCGACGTTGTTTGATTGGACAGACGAAGATGGCAACACGATCAAGACGTATCGATTTTTTGATCGGGATGCGGCGGCGGCATCGGGTTACATTTCAGTTAATGGCATCAAGCAGCCGGCCAAGCAGTGGATTGACGTCCCGGCAAGCATGATTGATTCGGTGACTTGGACCAACGCATCGGACGATCGCATCGAGTCGTTTTCGGTTCAAGTTTACGATGGCCGGTACAAGAGCCAGCCCATGCCAATTTCGATTCAAACGATTCATCGACCAGGCTTGAACAACACCGAGGAAGTATTGTCCGACGGCGGCGTGGTGTTGCTGCACGAATTTGAAGAGACGCTGATGAGCGATTCGTTTGACCAGGTGGGCGGGGTCGCCGGCTTTACGCAGTTCCAGGTGGTCGATCTGAATTCCGCCTCCAACAGTGCGCGGCTGATTCTGAACGGCGTTCCGCTTCCCGCGGGGACGGTGATCAACTTGACTCCGGCGCAGTTTGACCAAGTGGTGATCCGGGGCGGGGCGTACGAAGTTCGTAGTTTGGACGATTTTATCGTTCGGGCGTTCAATGTGCTGTGGACGCCGTGGACTCGGTTGACGGCCAAGACCGAACCCGAGTACGACACGGCATTGGCCACGGCGAACAACTGGGCGAACATCCTGCCCGACGTCCAGGATTATCCTTATAGTCTCAATACGATCACGTATAGCTTTATGCAGGCGACGCCGAATTATAATACGGGGCCTGCGCCCGCCGATCTTTTCATTCGGTTTACGAATACACAACGCGCTGCCGTCCGAAACATCATGGGGTTGATCGAGCGGGTTGCGGACGTGCATTTTCTGGAGGTACCGGACAGCCAGGTTACGTCGACGGGCACGGGTGGACTGATTCGATTTGGCGACTTTTTGTTCCCCGACGCCGACCCACCGTATTACAGCTTTTCGTTCAGCCCAGCCGATCCGGTGGCGACTCCCGAAGGGGGTGATGTTTGGGTGAACGCTGCTTTCCAAGATATCAACGATTTGACGCCGGGAACGCTTGCCTGGACCGACATGGCCCGACAAATCCTGATGCGCCGTGGGCATGAAAGGGGCCGGTGGAAATCCAGGGCTACCGGCGGGGACATCAGGGCTGACTTACACGGTGGCCGGTTCGCTGGCGGGCGGTGTTTCATACTTGTTCGCACCCGGTGGCCGCCAGCCGAAGAATGTGATGCTCTACGATGTCCTGACGTTGCAGACGATGTATGGTGCGAACACACATTACGCCAGCGGCAATAACGTCTACGACTATGCCGGCTATTGGAACCACGATCCATTGTTGTTCGATTCAATCTGGGATACGGGTGGCACTGACACGATTGATTTTTCGGGGACGTCGTCCAACAATCGAATCGATCTTCGTCCGGGCACGGTCAACTCGGTGGCTGGAGGCAATAACAATTTGATCATCACATACCACACGGTCATCGAAAACGTGACGAGTGGTTCGGGCAACGACTTTTTGTATGGCAACGCGGTTTCCAACACGATTGTGGGTGGTGCGGGCAATGATTTCATGACTTCCGGCAGCGGCGCCGACTTGATGAGTGGCGGCGCGGGCGACGATATCTATGAATGGCTGGCGGGCGACGGCAATGACACGATTGATGAGGCGGCCGGTGCGGGCGTCGATGAATTGCGGTTGGGCTATGTGCCCGGCATGACGGCGAATTCGGATTTCTACGATCTGCGTTTCCGACTGGCTGGAAAGGATTTAGTCCTCGACTTAAACGTCGATGGGACGTCCGAAGCCGAGGTGACGATTAAGAATCAGATTTGGGGTAAGTACCGAATTGAAACGCTTAATTTCACAGGCACCCGAGTCGACTTGACGTCGATTGTCGACCAACTGAGCCCGTCGGGAACGCCGTCCAGCTTCGCGATTTCCGGAACGAATTCGACCAACGGGTTCGGATACCTGGCGATCAAGATTTGATTTGCGTTAACCATTGCGAGCACGCCTGGTGAACCACTCGCTGGGCGTGCTTTTTTTGTTCCTACACACTCAACGGATCTTCATGACGGATAACAGACAAGCGATCATTGACCTGGAGCGACAAGCCGACACATTCCGGGCCACGGGTGAACTCGACAAGGCGATTGAGTCGCACCAGAAGATTCTAGCGATCGATCCAAACTTTGCCCGCGCACACTTGGCGCTGGCGCTGCTGCACGAAAAAACCGGCGACTTTCAAGCGGCAGTGACGCATGGCGAAAAGGCCGTCGAGCTGGAACCCGGCGACGCACTCAATCTGGCAGCGCCGAGCGTGATCTATCAGAAAGCCTTCGAAGCAACGCGCGACCCAATCTACATTCACAAAGCCGAGGCCGCCAAAGCTCGCTCGCAATAGTATCGCACGCAAAATAACTTCCCGGTTTTGTCGACCCTCTCCCTAAGCCTCTCCCGTGAGGGCGAGGATTTACGGCGAAGTTATTTTGCGTGCGATCCTTAGCCCACTTCCTTGCACGCGATTTGATTGACTTTTCGGTGCCGTCAGACGATAATCGCGCTTGGTAAGAAACGGGTGCTTGTATTGGAATCTTTCCGGGGGTGCGCATCATGAATCTCCGTAAACTGCTCGTTGCCATTGCGGTCTTCGCCACGTTAGGCTTGATGTTTGCTCGTGTTTCGCAAGCCGACGTCATATTGTATGCGTCCACGGGTGATACCAATGCGAACGGAGGTGGACGCATCTATACCATTAATCCCGTGACAATGACCGTCACGTTGCTGGGCGATACCGGCTTGAGCAAAACCGGCGCGCTAGACTTCGATGGCAGCGGCCATCTGTACGTAGTCAGTGGTGGATCCGCCGGACCCGCCGCGCTTTACACGGTCAATACCAGCAGCGCGGCCGTGACGCGCATTGGCGCGGTCACGGGCATCCAAGGCATCGACGCGATCGCGTTCGATTCATCTGGGACCTTGTACGCCGGTGGTTGGGATGGATCGCTGAGCACAGGACGACTGCTGACGGTGAATCCGTCAACGGCGGGCATCTTGACCAATGTCATTCAGACGGGTACCGGCAATGCGCTGACATCGGGTTTGGCATTTAGTGGCGGCGTGCTATACGGTTCGCGTGGGAATTCCCTCGGCCATTTGGAAGATCTGGTCACGGTCAGTACTTCGACCGGCGTCGAGACGGGTCGAGGCGGGCATCGGCGGTGCGACGAACGTCATCTCTGATATTTGGTTTGACGCCGGCGGAACGTTGTATGGCGGCACGCCCAATGGCGACCTGTTTCTGATTAACCCGACGACCGGCGCGAAAACGTTTATTTTCAATACGGGAATTCACATCTCCGGATTGACCGGTCTAAACGCCATTCCCGAGCCGTCGAGCATCGCCGTGTTGAGCCTTTGTTGTCTGGCGGTTTTCGGTTGGCGTTCGCGGACGAGGCAGGACGGATACGGATCGCACGCAAAATAGCTTCCCGATTTTGTTTTTCAACCGGCTGCTAACGGTTGGGTGAAGACGATTCAGTCGCTTCGGTCGCACGGAATGGTTGATAGTTGGTCTGTTGCAAGTCGTCGTCCGATGTTGTCTCGTGGCCCAAACGGGGGTCCGTCAGATTTCTTTCGTAGACGACCTCGGCAATTTGGGCGAAACGGCTGCGAACTTCCGGACGCACGCCCGTCATTCGCTCGGCCATGCCGATGACCCCCGGTCCGTTTTCCGCTGTCGTCGCCGACAACTTTTCCAGGAACTTTAACGATTCCACAAAGTTTCGATCGGCCGTGCCGCCAAACAACGGAGAAACGATCCGAATGACCCACTCTGCGGAGCTATTGTCGATATCGACAAATACATCCAGCGAGCTGGTTGCCTGGGGTTGACCGTCCGGACCGCGGTGATATTCGGTTTGAACCAGGATGACACAGGAACCGTCCAACTGAGTGAGCAGCCTGCTTCCGCGGTGTCTTCCTTTAGCCACGTAGACGTGCGTGGTGGGTGTGCCGTAGACCAACTCGATGTTGCTGGTCGTTCCCGCCCCATCGTCACACGCCAAATTGAACTGTCCGGTTCGCTGCAGCGTCATGGTGGAAGCTCCCATCAGCCGCCAGATGTCGACGATGATTTCTGGGTAGCGGATTGCGAACAAATACAAATCCGGGTCACAGTCGATGGTGGTGACTGGCATCCGACGATAGATGGCGGCCGAGTTAATGATCTGCATCGTTCTCTCGCGGACCGGGGGCGAGAGTTGGTCAAACGGGATGGCTTGAATTGCTTCGGCCCGCGCAGAACGCGCCGAGGTGCCTGCGACAAACTCGCCTTGGGCAACGCAGGGAATGTCGGTCGCCACAATGACGGCAGAAACGGCGAGGAGCGCGACAACAACGATTCCGTTGCGGTTCATCGAGAATCCAGCAGTTGGGCACGGGAAACTGGCAGGGGATCAGACGGTCAACGGGCAGATTGACTTGCTTCCTAAGTTTTCGGATTTCCTAGTTGCCTTTGCCCACAAATTCCGTTTGTGTTGCAAAGTTCGACGGAAGCCCATCGGTTGCCAAGTCTCCGCAACTTGCCGACTCTTGCCAGATTTGGCAGCCTGCCATAGATTTGCCCAAACCTTACAAATGTGTCATGAGAGTTCCATGTCATTGAACGAACAGGCGGCGGAGCTTTGTCGGATCGCGTGCCAGCAGAGCGCCGAGTTGGGCATTACGGCAAGCTGGATGGATGCGCGCTGTCAGTTGCTCGATTTTGGGATCGAGGCCCCTGGAAGTTTGGCAGCGGGTTTGATGTTGGCAAGAATCTGCCTGTCCGATGAAGGCGCCGTAAAAACTTCGGTGGACGAAACGCAACCCAACGGCCGTATTGTGGTTGAAAGCCAACATCCGTTGACAGCGTGCATGGCCAGTCAATATGCCGGCTGGCAAATTGCCACGGATGGATTCTTTGGCATGTGTTCTGGACCGATTCGCGCGGTGTACGCCCGCGAAGAACTCTTTGGCCATTACAAGCTATCCGAGGAATCGACGTCGGTCGTCGCCGTGTTTGAGACTGGCAAACTCCCCAGTCCGCCGACGATCGAGTATCTGCGCCAAAAGTTGGGTGGTCGTGTGGAGACGATCGCCTGTTGTGTCGCGCCGACCGCGAGCATCGCGGGAACCGTTCAGATTACTGCTCGCTCGCTGGAAACCGCGTGCCACAAGCTCCACGAACTGGGATTTGATTTGCGGAATGTTCGCTCGGGACGGGGAACGGCGCCGCTGCTGCTTACGGATCGGAAAACACCGAACGCCGACCTGGTGGCGATGGGCGCTTGTAACGACGCCATTTTGTTTGGCGGATCGGTGGAGCTGACCGTCGATTGTGACGACGAGCAAATCGAGCGAGTGGGTTCGCAGACGCCAAGCTCATCGTCGCCCCAATTCGGCCGTCCGTTTGCCGAGTTGATGCGGCAATTCGGTGGCGATTTTTACCAACTTGATCCGCTTCTATTTGCGCGGCGGAGATTCGATTTCACAATTTGCGCAGCGGAAAAAATTGGCATTTCGGTGAACTGCGATTGGACTTGCTTTCGTGCAGCGGCTGACTTACCTGTAGGTCGGTCAGTCCCTGACCGACGAACTCTAGCAAACTGTAGGTCGGTCAGTCCCTGACCGACGAACTCTAGCAAACTGTAGGTCGGTCAGTCCCTGACCGACAGGCAATAGCCAAAGATGCAGCCGTCATTTTCTTAAACTAACCCACCACGGAAAGCGGATGCGGTTCGGCGAACGCGCAACTCAATTGTTCCGGGTGCCTGCAAGGCCGTGAACGACAGTGGATTTGCGATTCGGATTTTTGGTGATGGCCCGTTGCACGGCAGCACCGAGTTCGCCTGGGCTCGCGGCGACTTCGATGCCGGCCACTTTGAGAGCTGCCATCTTTTCAGCGGCGGTTCCTTTGCCGCCGCTAATGACGGCACCGGCATGACCCATGCGTTTGCCAGGAGGAGCTGTTTGGCCTGCGATGAAGGCCGCGACGGGCTTGGTCACGTGCTGTTGGACATACGCCGCGGCTTGTTCCTCGGCATTGCCGCCAATCTCACCGATCATCAGGATTGCTTCGGTCTCGGGATCGTCTTGAAACCACCTCAAGACATCGATGAATGAAGTGCCGACGATGGGATCTCCGCCCAATCCCACGCACGACGATTGTCCCAGGCCCAGATTCGACGTCTGCCAGACGGCTTCGTAGGTCAACGTTCCGCTGCGGCTCATGATGCCCACCTTGCCTGGTTTGTGGATGTAGCCCGGCATGATGCCAATCTTGCATTGATCCGGAGTAATCACGCCGGGGCAATTCGGGCCGATAAGCACGGTGTTGGATTGCTTCACGGTTTCGTAGACGCGGACCATGTCCAGGGCCGGTATCCCTTCGGTGATGGCAACGACCAGTCGTAATCCGGCGTCGATCGCTTCGAGAATAGCATCGGCGGCGAACGGCGGGGGCACAAAGATCATCGTCGCATCGCATTCGGTCGCGGCGACGGCTTCCTCGACCGTGTCGAAAACGGGCAAGCCGTCGAACGTTTGGCCCCCTTTTCCCGGCGTCACACCGCCGACCATTTTCGTGCCGTAGTCCCGGCAGCCGCGGGTATGAAACGCACCGCTTTCACCGGTGATACCCTGACAAATAACCTTCGTATTCGAATCGACAAGGATACTCATGTTGTGTTGCTGTTCGTATGAATCGGTTGTGCGAAATGGGTCATGCTACTTCTTGACGGCGGCGACGATTTTTTTCGCGGCGTCGGTCAAGTCATCCGCGGTGATGATCTGCACGTCGCTGTTTTGCAATATCTGCCTTCCCTCCTGGACTTCCGTCCCTTCGAGCCGTACGACCAAGGGGATATCGAAGCCGACGGTTTTTGCCGCGGTCACCAGTGCGGTGGCGATCGTGGAACAGCGCATGATCCCGCCAAAGATATTGACCAGGATGCCCTTTACGTGCGGGTCCGACAAGATGATCCGGAAGGCCTCGGTGACCTGTTCGGCGTTGGCGCCGCCGCCGACGTCAAGGAAGTTAGCGGGTTGGCCGCCGTGAAGCTTGATAATATCCATCGTGCTCATCGCCAAGCCCGCTCCGTTGACGAGGCAACCGATATTGCCGTCGAGTTTGACGTAGCTCAATCCGGCATTGGCCGCGCGGACTTCCGATTCCTCTTCTTCGGCCAGATCCCGCAGCTCGACTAGCTCCTTGTGTCGAAACAATCCGTTGTCGTCGAAGGTGATCTTGCTGTCCAGCGCCACCAACTCACCCGTCTTCGTGATCACCAGCGGGTTGATCTCGACCAGGCTGCAGTCGAGATCGACGAACAGGCGGCACAGATGCTTAAAAAAAGTATCGGCCGAGCGCGTCGATTGACCGCGGATGTCGAGCTTCTTGCACAACTTACGGACTTGGAAACTTTCCAAGCCGACGGCTGGGTCAAAATGTTCTTTGAAGATTTTCTCGGGCGTTTCCGCCGCAACTTTTTCGATCTCCACGCCCCCTTCGTTGCTGCACATCAGGACCGGGCGTGCCGCGGCGCGATCCAGCACGATCCCGAGATAAAGTTCGCGCTGAATGTCGCAGCCCGCTTCGACTAACACCTTTTGGACCTGTTTGCCGGCCGGTCCGGTTTGCAATGTGACCAAGTGCCGTCCGAGCATCTTCGCCACCACCTGACGAGCTTCAGCCGCCGAGCGGACCAGTTGGACGCCGCGTTGAGTCGGGTCTTCTTTGAAAGTCCCTTTGCCTCGGCCGCCCGCATGGATTTGGGCTTTCACCACCGCAACCGGCAAGCGAATTTGTTGGAACGCCGTCTCCGCCTCTTCAGCGCGATCGACGACTCGGTTTTCAAGCACCGTGACGCCGAACCGTTGGAAGAGTTGTTTTCCTTGGTATTCGTGGATTTTCATGACGGATTTTTTCGTCGTAAGATCAGTAGCCCAATGACCGGGATTATAGGGATGGAAAAAACCGCTGGTCAACCGGCAAGGGCTTTCGGGGTAGCGTCATGTGCTGTGGGTCAGGCTTCCGTAAGCGTTCACGAGTTGCCAATGCGTTGCCCACATTTTTAGGGAGTCAAGCACATTTTCGGCGGCTCGTGCGACATTCTAGTGCACTTTCAGTACTTAATTTCGGGGTGCCACTGGCTGTGCCAGTGTACGTAAACGTCGTGTATTGGCGACCCGCACTGGCGAAGCCAGTGGCACACAACCCCAATTCTAAGAACTGACATAGCACAAGTACCAATAATTGATACGAAAGTGAGCCAGACCCCAGCTTGTGAACTGTTACCTGGCTTCCTGGCCCGACGAATTGAGGCAAAAGACGGCAAATCATTTTGTGGGCGGGTAATTCGTCGTGTGAGGACATCGTGTGGGACACACGATGCTACTGGCTTCCTACCTCGAATGCGCTCGCTTCCCACATCGAGCAATCGCAGACGATTTGGGTAGTATCGGTTACACTTGTTGCTGACACCTTCACGCGGAGAGAATCCATGCTTGGCTTTGGTTTTTCTGAAATCATTATTTTTTTCGCGTTCTTCGGCCATAGCTTCGGCGTCCCCGTCGGCGTGCCCCCGGAAGCTGATGTGCCGTTGATTTCGGCCGTTGCGCCGGATCAATGTTTGTTTTACGCTGCCTGGAACGGGACCGGAGCGCCCGATCCTAATGCCAACGTCACGGAACGATGGATGGCGCGTGACAAAATCCTGGCCGCGGCAACAAGGATTCGAGAGAAGGTCCTCAAGTCGTTCCGCATACAGGCCGATTTCGAAGGGCCGCACGACGAAATGCTGGTCCGGCTGGCCAACGAGATTTTCGATCACGCGTTGTTTCGCTCGACGGCGGCATTCGTCGCCGACGCATCGGACCCGGCGGAGCTTTCCGGGGGTATCGTGATCGACGTTGATATGGCGATTGCCAGCAAACTGAAAGAGGAGTTTGCGGCACTGCAAAAGCTTCTTCCGCCAGAGTGGCAACCGCGCGAATTCACCGTCGAGGAGAATACGTTTCGAGCGTTCAAGATTCCGGACAGCGGTTTTGATTGCGAGATCGCCTACGGCGTGCGCGGTCAGTTGGTCATCATCGGTTTTGGTAAAGATGCGATCGCCAAGATCGACCACGATGCACGGACGCCCGAGCCGGCGTGGCTAAGCGAAATGAAACGAGAGCTTCCCGTCGTGCGCCGCAGTTCCGTCAGTTATTTTGGGATCCGCGGATTCGTTGAGATGCTCGATAGGCGTCAGCCGTCGACGACACCCCACAATGCTGAGCCACTGGATCGTCAGCCAATGGAGCTTGGGACGGGTGAGTTTTTTGCGGTGCCGGCCGAAGTCGAGAAGGTGATTCAACTCAGGTCGATCGAGAGCATTCAATCGGTTGCTGGATTGGACGATGCGGGCTTTGTGTGCCGGCATCGGATCGTCACCCAACGGCCCTTGAAAGGCATCCTGTCGATGCTCGAGACGCCGGCCATGAGCGACGGGCAAATCGCGGCCCTGTCCCAGGGAATCGACATTGGCTTGAGCGTCAAACTGTCGATCGATAACATCCTGCGATTTCTGGAACAAATGACGGCGTTGTATCAGGAGGACATGGAAGACAGTTATCGCGAATTCGAAAAGACCTTTGGCATGGACCTAAAAAAAGACGTGTTGCGGCATTTCAACGGCGCGGTCACGTTTTCCAGCAAGCTGGACACGGCGGATCCCGAGAGCGGTCACTTGTTACAGTTTGGCATCAACGATGAGATGGAAATCTATAACAGTTGGAGCCAATTTAACTCGGTCATCGAGGATCTCTGCAACGAGTCGTCCAACATCAAGTTTTCCCGGCACGAGATGGGCAATACCGAAGTTCTCAAGGCAAATGCTGACTTCGGCTTCTTTGCGTTGACACCGACCTGGTGCTTGTACCACGGGCGAGTGCATATTTCTTTGGACGACGACACGATCCAAAAAGCGATTGAATCCAAATCCGAAGCGACGCTAGCCGACGGCGACAAACGAATGGCGTCGCTGTTGGCCGCCGAAAAAGCTGCCGGGAAACCCAATCCGAACGGCATGGCTTATTTGAACGTGGCCAAATTGCTCGGGGAATTGATGGGCTCCGCGTCCATGTTTCACGATCCGGATGCTCCGTTTGACATTGACGACTTGCCGAACGCTCGCATTTTGTCCGAAGGAGTCGAACCGTCGATCGGCGCGTACTATTTGACCGATCGCGGCGTCGAGGTCGTGCAGCGGCAGACCATCCCCAGCGCCGCGCCGGGCGCGTCGTTGACGGCGTTCGGACTGGCCGCTGCGCCGTCCCTATTGAGTCGAGTTCATTCGATCAAGCTCGACCAGTCGCGCAAAAACTGAGACAAATCGTGTTGGCAATGCACAACTTTCATGATTCGTATGGCGCGCTGCCTGCCGCCAACTCTCAAACCGCCGACGGCAAACCCCTATTGAGTTGGCGGGTACACATTCTGCCGTTCATAGAATGCGTTGATCTTTACGAGCAGTTTCATCTCGACGAACCATGGGATAGCGAACAAAGGCTGCGTGGTGTTTGGGCGCACAAGATTTTGTTGGCAATGTGCGATGCGACGATTCGAACGATCGGCGACCAGGTCAGCGACGCCCAATTGCGGCCAGCCCTGTCGACCGACGATGGTCAAGCAGTTGACTGGGACGCGATGGATGTCAAAGTCGGCGAAGACAAGAAATGATTATTTGGGTTGCACATCGGCCACGTAGTATTCGTACGAGTTCCCCGACTGTCGGACCTTGAAGGTCGTGCGGCGGACGTTCTTGACATCGATGCCACGCCGCTGGGCCTCTTGGGCTTCAAGGGTGCCCAACTTCTCCGCGGTCTCCTGTGAATAAAACTGCACCATGATTCGGCCGGTGGTGTCGACGCCCGCCCGCCTGGCAAACCGCTGGTCCCATTGATTGAGCTGTCCCTGGGAAGGCACGAAGTAGATGCGCGTCTCATCGGATCGTTTGACCGAGCGGTGTTGTGGCGTCGAGTCGAGATCGTAAATCAACTCGATATCGTTCAAGACCTTGTGGACCGCCCCGATCTGTACGCCGAAGGCCTGAAGCTGGTCAATGTAAACGCCCGGGTTGCCCGCTTCGTATTCGATCACCCATCGCCGAAAGGGCTTGTCGCTGTGGTAGATAACGTCGGGGTGTCGCCTCCCGGGACCGCGGCCCGGCCCCATTTCACGCGAGTTGCCGTCCACCGCGGCCAGCATTCCGCGATAGCGTGAAGGAGCGTCGGCGACCTTCTCAACCGCATTGGCGAGTTGCGGGATGTCGACTTCCGGGAACTCTTCAACTCCCGGTGCCAAAGGGTCATCGGCGACACCTAATGGATTTTCCTCACCCGGAGGTGGCAGGGGCTTCGATATCCGCCCCAAGCCATTTTTTGTGGGGCGAGATCATCGTGAGCCAGGTCAGGAACATGGTCAACGAAAGGATCCCCAAGACCAGCGAACCCGCCGTCAAGCCCCCTGAAACGCGATCAAAAGTCGAGGGTCGGATATTGACATTGCCACGAAGTGCCGAAATGGAATGCATAGCTTTTCCTTTCAGGTCAAGTTGACTCTGTTGAGAATGCGACTAGGGATCGTCCGACAAATAACTTCACGATTTGTTGACCCTCACCTTACCTCTCCCGTGAGGGCGAGGATCTAGGGCGAAGTTATTTTGCGTGCGATCCTCGCTTCAACTTATTTGTCTACTTCGTACAGGAATTCGGCGTCCGGGCGGATGCTCCGATACCAATCTTCCCATTGCTTCTTGATGAACTTGCAATTGTCCGCCGTCGGATTCTGCGGCAACTGAATCGAGTCGATCTTGCGGCTGATAAACCGCAGACCTTTTTGGGCCTGGACAATAACGTCGGAGGAAGGATCGGTCAGCGCGTAAATCAAAACGGGGACATTGTCCAAATCGCGAATCCTAGACAGCGCTTTGACCGCAATATACCGTTTGTCAAAGTCTTCGTCGGAAACCAGGACCCGAAGCTGCTGCAGGTGTTGAGCCCGCTTGGCCGGATCCTTCGATACCTGCAGATCAACCAGCGATTCTTCGAATTGTTTCAAGTCCACGTCTTTGTCAGAATCGATGGCCCGCAGAAAGTCTTCCACGTCGCGCGTCACCGCTTCGCCGATCACCTGACCGTTGCGAACCGTTAGATTACCGTTGGCAAAACCTTGCCCTCCACTGTACACGCCCGTGTGCGGATCGTTGGCCAGGATCTCGGTGCTGCGAACCAGAAACAGGATGGCAAACACGGTGGAGACCGCAGGCGTCACGGGTTCCGACCCGCCTTGCCACGAGCCATTGGCATTTTGTTCGCGCATCAGGAAATCGACGCCTTGGTCGTACCAATCCGGATGCTCGGTCACCTGCCCTTCCATCGTCTCGCGGAAGTAGGCGTAGCGCTCGAAACCGTACAAATAGTAATAGCGCCACTCATCGGCATTGGGCTTGAAGTTGTCCTTGAACCAGCGATTGACGGCATTCGTGCAGTTGCGCAGTTGAGCGCCATTGACCAACGCCGAATCCTTGGGTTGATCGGCGGCCGACTCGTCTTCGTTGGCCACATATTCGCGAATGATGATCGGCAAATCGCCTCCGACCCGGCGGACTTTGCTCCCCTTGGGCAGAGAAGAACCGACCCCCAGGATATCGGTCAGCATGTACACGCTGCCGCCGCCAGCAGCCGCCAGCGACAAGGTCTCGCCGCCCGAACCGCCGCCGCCCCCGGCGCCGATGCCGCCTCCCCGATTGCCACCTCCGCCACGACTGGCCCGATAGTGCCAACCGCCCGCGCCGGTCTGTGTGTCGAACAGCCAGTTCAGAGCGGCTTGAGCCACTGCGGTCTTCGGTCTGAGACCGACTTTTTTCGCGACCCACATCGCCAAGCAACAATACTGCATTTGGGAAGTATCGCCGTAGTCGCGATCGCCGTCGCTTTCATAACCCCAACCGCCGCCGGACTGCTGACGTTTTTCCACGAAGTCCAGCGCCGTTTGCAATTCGTCCTTGTATCGGTCATCGAACAATGACAAGTAGATGGCA
Organism: uncultured Planctomycetaceae bacterium; assembly: GCA_963803365.1. Classification (GTDB taxonomy): domain Bacteria; phylum Planctomycetota; class Planctomycetia; order Pirellulales; family Pirellulaceae; genus JANMEB01. Next base: position 1,154,571 of record CAWDMH010000003.1, on the reverse strand, counting down.
CAAACGCCGGTGGCGTACATCGTCATCTTGTCTTTATCGCCGTGGATATAATTGATCGACGCCGCGATCGCTTTTTGAACCGACTCATCTTGCTCCGGCAACCGTTCCCCGTCATAGCGCAGCGAAGCCTCGCAAATCGCCAGCGCCTTGAGCGTCAGCGGACCGATGTCGCCGACTTGGGTGGTGCGAAGGTACGCGAGGCCCTTGCGAACCATCGCTTCGACTTCCGGGCTTTCGGGCGTGTATTTGATTTGAGCTTGGACCGCGACCGATCCCAACAGCCCGACCCAAGCGAGTACGGCCAACGACGCAACGGACAACAGAATGCGATTCATGATGTGTTCCCAATCTTTGCGTTTCGACGACCGGACCATTGGAGCAAGTAACATGCAGCGCACAGCAACGTGGCGACGCGCATTCCCTGAATCGGCAACGCGCGACCTGCGCTTGCTAAAGATCACCCACCAAACCCCAAGCTAATTATTGCCAAACCGGCATGGGATATGCAATCAGATTCCAGGATTTTTTTCGGCTTCTATTGCAATCGTAATTGCATTGAAATCTGATCCATTTTGGCCAGCTACCCATATTGGCCTGATGCGATCGTAAGCGTTCACGGGTTGCCAATGCGTTGCCACGTTTTAGGGGGTCAGGCACATTTTCGGCGGCTCATGCGACATTCTAGTACCAATAATCGGGCCGAAAATGAGCCAGACCCCGGTTCGTGAACCGTTACGATGCGGTCGCTCGCGATCCACGGACCCTACGCCGAATAACGTCCGCATTCCACTCGATTCCGTGGCTGACCTCAACCCAGTATCACTTGACATAGGCAACTAATTAGTTGACAATGGCAACCAATATCTGCTGCACGTTTTTGCCCGGTCGGCCATCCTGTGTCAACTTTGAAACCCAACGATCGAGCGGAGAGCGTTCGACGCTTCAACCGGTACTACTCGCAAAAGATCGGTGCGCTCAACCACCGGCTGCTCGACAGTCCCTACTCATTGGCGGAAGTTCGAGTCCTCTACGAACTGGCTCACGCTACGGCCGCGGCCGAGACCACCGCCGGCAGCCTTTCGCAGGAGTTGGGGATCGACGCCGGGTACGTCAGCCGAATCCTGCGGCGATTGCAACAGCAGGGTCTGATTCGCCGCAAGCCCTCTCCCAACGACGGCCGACAAAGCCATCTGTCGCTGACCAAGAAAGGCGATCGAGCATTCCAAACGCTCAATGCACTTGCTCAACATGAAATCGAATCGCAGTTGGCACAACTTCCGCACGACGACCAACGGCAATTGGTCGAATCGATGACGACCATTCAACGGCTGCTCGAACGCAGCGAATCCAAGGTCAGTTACGTTATTCGACCGGGGCGCGCTGGCGATTTTGGCTGGGTGATCTATCGTCACGGAGTCTTGTACGTGCGCGAGTACGGCTGGAATCAAGATTTCGAAGCGCTGGTGGCCGAGATTGTCGTCAAGTTCATACGCCGTTGTGATCCGGATCGCGACCGATGCTGGATCGCCGAGAAAGACGGCCAGAACGTCGGCTCGGTATTTCTTGTGCGGCGGTCAGCGATGGTGGGGCAATTGCGTCTGCTGCTGGTCGAACCGTCGGCCCGGCGGTTGGGAATCGGCCGACGCCTGGTGGAGCAGTGTCTGCAGTTTGCGCGACAGGTTGGATATCGAAAGGTCGCGTTGTGGACCAACGACGTGTTGCACGCCGCGAGGCAACTGTACGAATCGTTCGGCTTTCAATTGGCCGATCAATCTCCCCATCACAGTTTCGGCCACGACTTGGTCGAGCAGACTTGGGTATTGAATCTCTAGTTTTCGCTCGTTCGCTTTGTACGTCGCAACGACTTCTGCTAGACTGAGTAGGAACCACGTGTTTGGCGAATAAAGTAGATTTCACCTCGTGAGAATAGGCGATGAAGCTGCCAGTGTCAGTCGTCGGCGTCGATTTGCCTTTTCGGCACGCGGTCGATAAACTTTGACGACTTGTACACTGCTCCGTTTCACGGAAGTTATCGCACCTTTACGTTTTCATCGGTCGAGCGATTACAATGTTCCTTACCACATTTTTGCTCAGTGCCGTTCTCTTGGCGGCGGTCGACACCGGGCTGATTATCGGCTTGGTTTTGTTGTTCTTCATGCTCGGTTTGGTGTTGGTCTGCGTGCCGGGCTCGCGCAAGCCCGTGGACGGGGAATAGCGCAACGCTGCCTCCGCTGAGAAGCTCTTGGAAAAACAATTCGTAACAACAACCATACCGAATGTCATTTTCGCGAAGACGGGAATCCAGTGGACATGAACTCGCGTCATGTTGGATCTCCGCCATCCCGGGGATGACGAATCCCTTTTCAACGGGCTGCTAGAAGCCTGGTCGTATTGCGGACGACGCGAATGGGGTCAAAGGGAGTCTGGACCTGTTTTCCAGTTGATATTACGTTCGACCGTTTGACATCCTGACAGGAGGCTTGCCTGTGACGACCCGGCGCCGACCGATTCGTTACCTACGTCTCATCTTGATCGCCACGGGCGTCGGCTTGGGTTTGCTTCTGCGAGCCGTGCTAGGTCCCTACGATCCGGATGCCGGCAATCGCCATTTCAAAGCCCCCGCCAGCCCAAAAAAACTGACAGGAACCGTTTCTTGTTGCAGTTCGCAGTGGGGTGAAGGAATCGGTTGAACAGTAAGCGTTCACGGGTTACCAATGCGTTGCCGACATTTTTAGGGGGACAGGCACATTTTCGGCGGCTCATGCGGCATTCTAGTACCAATAATTGGGCCGAAAATGAGCCAGACCCCGGCTCGTGAACTGTTACGGTTGAACAGAAGGGAGCCGATGAAACAGAAACGGGGGACGGATCGGTAATCTACATAAAAAGGAATCCAGTACAACTCATTTACTTTACATCACTCATCGATGACTACGGTTCCTTGCGATCCGTCGACGGTAACGATTTGACCGTCCTTCAACAACGACATCACGCCGCGGACGAACATCACGGCAGGCGATTGCATTTCGCGTGCCGTGCCGCTCCGTGGGAAAGCTGCGCTGCCGAAAGGCCTCCCTATCCACGCGTGGGAACTCGGCAACTAACTCGGCCAACTCGTCGCGCCTAAGAAAGAATATGTCTTGGGATGCGGCTAGGATTCCGGCTTGCACGAACCGCTTGCCGACTTCTAAAGCGGCCTGCCGAGCGACAGGATTGACGCGCGTCGTCTGGTAATGCTCCAGATCATCCAACGTCGTGTAGGCCCGCGCTAGACGGATCAGTTCACGAAAGAAAAACCGCAACTTCTCGGGCAAATCGTTCAAAAGGCGAAGTTCCATTTCGACGCTGCGGATCCGTTGGCGCGGGCCAACTCTTGCGGCGGTGCGTCGGCGTTGGATTGAAGGATCAACTCGATCGTATCCAACACGACCCACGGCTGTCCTGACCACGTCGGATGCCGACCGACGGCCATCGTACCAGGGCGACTAGCATTGCCAACGTCAAAATCGCCAGAATAACTCGGTCGCACGGCGGAACGACCAGACGCCAATTCTCACCGCGCTTGGTCACACGCATTTCGGTCCCCGCGACAATGACTGCCTATTGAATGATCCGCACGCACCGCACGATTATCAGACTAACGGCAAGCGATGTGAGTGGGCCGTCCGTACTGGACAAGGATGGCGTAACATCGTCACAACGTCAACGTAATTGCCGATTCTATGCGGCTTTGGCCAATGTTAGAGGTTTGACGCATTCGACGAACAGCGAATCCGGTTTGCGCACGATGCCGTTGACGGTGTCGAGTTGAAACGACTTGAAGTCGGCGATCGAGCTGACTTCCGGGCCGCAGATTTTGAACTGCACGAAGCCCAGGCGGCGACAGAGTTGGTTGAGTGAGAAGCGGTCGTACATCCAGCGGTGGACTTCGCCGGAGTCGCGAAACACGCCTGCTCGAAATGCCTTTTCGGCCGAGCGGCCCAACAGCAGGCGAACGATGGTGCGAGCGACTTCCATGCGAAGTAGCCGCGATACCCTGCCCAACCGATCGCCGAGCGTCGGTCGGACGCTGTCGACGTCTTCGGCCCGGACCACTTGCAAACGTGAAAACTCGTTCCCCAATCGCTGGCGCACGAATCCCGAATTGATGATGTTGGGGTCGGTCATGTATTGGCCCATCAAACCGCCCGACTTGTCGCGAACCATTTGATCCAAAAGTTCTAACTTCATCCAGCGGTAGTCGGCGACCGTCGTGCTCTTCCGTTCGTCGACTCGGCGAAGTTTTTCCAGATACAACGATGCAATAATCTCGAGGTCCGGCACGACGATGCGCAGGATTCCGCCGGGCCGCAGGACGCGGTAACATTCGTACAGAAATTGTTCGCCGTCGGTGGCGGTCAAGTGTTCCAGCACGTGCGAATGATAAACTGCGTCGAAGGCATTTTCGTCGAACGGCAAACCGCGGCGGACATCGTGGCGGATAATGCCTGGCCGGTCGGTGGCGATTTCCAAATTGCACCAATCGGTGTGGTATTGGTCGCCACAGCCGACGTTGAGCAATGTCGAATTCGGTTGATACCGAGCCTTCATGGATTGCCGTTTACTTTCCCATCATGCGGCCTGAGTGTGGCGACAGCGAATTCCGATTCGCCCCGTGTAGTCGATCCGATGCAAAAACATTTTGACTTGGTTGGCGGCAAAGTACTCGTCGACGGCTCGCCGGCAACCGCGCCAATGTCCGTAATCGTCAATGATTAAGGGCCCACCATCGGCGAGCTTCGGAAACAATACTTGCAGTTCGACCATCGTCGATTCGTACCAGTCGGTGTCCAAACGCAACAAGGCAATGGCAGAGGTCGGGGCGTTTTCGCGAAGTGTGGTTTCAACTGGACCTTGCACACAGGTCAACAAGTTCGACGGATACCCCAGCCGCTCGACGTTAGCGCGGACTTCTTCGTAGGTCGAACGGCACCAGATCGACTTTGGATCATCGGGCGATTGTCCTGCCAACAATGCATCGGCGTGATTCCCATTGAAGTCCACGTCCCCGACGGTCGGGGGCGACATGCCCGTAAACGTGTCGTACAGCCAGATCTGGCGATCGCAGCAATGATGCTCTTGCAAAGCGGCGATCATGACCATCACGCTCCCACCGCGCCATACGCCGCATTCAACGAAATCGCCGGCGATTTGATTCTCGACAACGTAGTTCACGGCTCGTATTAGGGCCAGGATTCGCTCGGGCGAAGTCATTGTGAACTCTCGAACCGATCGAATGATATCGAGTTCGCGTCGGGACGCGTCGGGCAACGTCGCCTTCAGTCCACCGTCGGGCATTCGCGTCTTTCGGGGCTTTGCGCGAAAAAATCTGAGCATGCGGGTGATAGTCGTTAGGGACGGTCGTCTTGGCAGAGGCATACAGGCACACGGAAGCATGTCTTGGCCGGCGGTTTAGCAGAATCGCTGTGACGGGTAAAGATCGACAGAAAGCAGTCTTGCCGCAAGAACGCCCGCTCGGATAAGGTTTCGGCTTGGTCGGACAAGGAAGCCCGAACTACCAGCAAACTATCCCCGCGACTATCCGCCGCTAGCAAATCGGCACAGTTCGGTGGCCTGCGACAGAATTCGGTTGCCTGCGACAGAATAAGAGTACCCGAGTGGACCGATGCGATTTTCGACGCCGATCCTATTTTGTATTTTCAACCGACCGAACCCGACGTCAAATGTATTCGACGTTATCCGCCGCCAGCGCCCAAAACAATTGTTGATCGTTCAAGACGGGCCACGTTCCGACGTTCCCGATGATGCCGAAGCGGTGAGGCGCACGCGCGATGTTGTTCGACGCGTCGACTGGCCCTGTGACGTGCGCACCCTGTTCGCACCGTCCAACCTGGGTTGCAAGCGTCGAATGTCCTCGGGAATCACCTGGGGTTTTTCGCAAACCGAGCGTTTGATCGTGTTGGAAGACGACTGTTTGCCGTCCGACGATTTCTTTCCATTTTGCGAAGAACTGTTGGAACGATACGCCGACCGGCCAGACGTTCTAATGATTAGCGGCGACAATTTCCAGTTGCAGCCGCGCGGAGAATACGACTATTACTTTTCCAAGTACGCTCATATCTGGGGTTGGGCTTCGTGGCGGCGGGCGTGGCAAAACTACGATCTGTCGATGACCGAATGGCCGTCGTTCCGCGCCACTCGATTGAACGACGTTTGTCCTGACGCCAACGAGCGAACGTACTGGTGTGAACAACTGGATCGGCAATTCGCCGGCCAGATCGACAGTTGGGACTTTCCCTGGATGTTTTGCGGTTGGAAGCGTCAGTCGTGGACCATTCTTCCCAACGTCAACCTGGTATCGAACATCGGATTCGGCGAAGGGGCGACGCACACCACGCAACGTACCTCGCCACTGGCGAATTTGCCAACAGGCGCGATTGCGCTGCGAAGCCACCCCAGCGAAATCATTTGCGATCGAAGTCGCCGATCGATGGACATGGGAAAATGTGTTCCGTCCGCCGGTCGAACAGCCGGCGACTCGCCCGCGACTGCGCACACGCATCTGGAATTCACTCAGCCGTCGAGCCGGTTAGGATCGGACGCAAAATAACTTCGCCGTAAATCCTCGCCCTGACGAGAGAGGTTTTAAGGAGAGGGTGGACAAAAACCAATGCATGCATCGAATCAACTATTGCAAAAAATTGAATCCGCCGGACTATGGAGCTATTTCCAAAAGGACTGGTTGATTCAAATCCGCGAAAGGCTGCACCAACAGCTCCCGCAGGGCTATCGTGTGTTCGTCGAGTCGAAGGCAGTCATTATCGTTCCAGTGAGCTTCGCTCCCCCGTCGTCCACGATAATTCCTGATTCGTTCAACAACTGGATCGGACTGGTGCATTAGGATCGCGAAACGGTAATGGGTCAATTCAATGTGGCAATCTTCGTCAGCAGGATAAACGCTTCCAAATGAAAATCGCCGTCGTATCGCCGTTGGCCACGGTCGCGCCGCATTTTGAGACCGAATTGGAGATCATGCAGCGACACTTGGATGACGGTGACAAGGTCGATCTGCTGGCGTGCACGGGCGGACTGGCGTGCTGCGACTTCAACGCCGACCGCGAACTGGATCGTTGTCGCGACTGCATGGGGCGGCGGATCGCGGGAGTCCAGCTGCTGAGCGGCGCTGTGCGCTGGATAAGCTTTTCGGGAGACTGCGATTCCTTTGAGTTGCCGCCGATATCGAGCTTTCGCAATCTCAGCGAACTGATGCGATACCGAGTCGGTGAATTTGACATTGGTTACGCAGTGGGTTCGTCGCTGGTGTCGTTGACGCGCGATCCGGCACCCAGTCTCGGACCGCACGCAGCGTTGGTGGAACGTCTATTTCGAGCTGCTTGGTCGACGTTTGCCAGAACGCTCAAGTATATTGGCCGGAATCAACCAGATCGAATCTACGTGTTTAACGGCCGCTTCGCCGCCGCCCGCGCCGTGCTGCGAGCTTGCCAGCAGACTCAAACGGATTGCTGGATTCACGAACGCGGTTGCGACACTGCGCACTTTCAGATCTATGAAAACCGTCTTCCACACGACATCGAATACATTCAGTCGCGGATGCGTGAAGCATGGCAGAGTGACTTTGGTTCGGTTGCCGAGAAGTCTCGAATTGCGGCGAGTTGGTTTGCTGATCGGGTGGCCCGCATCGAACGAAGTTGGCATTCGTTTGTCAAGGATCAGGAGCGGGGACGGCTGCCCGTAGCGTGGGATGCGCGAAAGCGCAATGTCGCGTTGTTTACGTCGTCGGAGGACGAATTCGTTTCGATCGGCGACAGCTGGCGTAATCCGCTGTATACGAGTCAGCTTGCGGGAATTGAGCGGATTGTCGCCGACTTCGACCGCTGTGATCCGGATTTGCGGTTGTATATTCGCGTTCACCCCAACCTCAAAAACCAGCGAAACGCAAGCCTCCAGCAACTTCTTCGCCTTTCGCATCCCCGCGTAGTCGTGATTGCCCCGGACGATCCGGTCGACAGCTACGCGCTGATGCGGAACGCCGAAAAGACGCTAACATTCGGTTCCAGTATCGGGATCGAAGCTCTCTATTGGGGGCGGCCTTCGGTTCTGTTGGGCACGAGTTTCTATCGAGGACTTTCCGGAATCTATCAACCCGTCGATCATGACGACGCCATGCAGATGATTGACGCGCCGTTGACGGCGTCCACAGACAAAACGAGCGCCCTCGCTTACGGCTACTGGTTTCAAACGCACGGCATTCGGTTCAAGTACTTCGTTGCCGACGGGCTCTTTTCCGGTAGATTCAAGGGACAGGTGGTCCACGCGCCGCATCCCAAGAAACCCATTTTCCAGCGATGGCTGCACAAAATTCGGCGAGTGCTTTCGCGGGCTGCGTTGTCGTAAGGCCGTTGGACCGCTGGCAAGTCGGGTCATGACCAACAAATAGATGTCACGCCGGATTCTTTTGCTGCTATTTGTCGGATGGCTGTTAGCCGGACTGACGGTGCTGTGGATTTGGATCGCACAGTCTACCGGACAGGAATGGCGAATCCTGACGAACACGATGTTATTGGGGTTCGCATCGTTTGCCGTTTCGTGTCCGCTGAGCAACTTTGTCGGCGCTACGGTTTGTCGGTGGTCGGCCGTGGGAGCGCGTGGCGCTCACGTTTGTGGTGGCGCTGATCGCGGTGCCGCTTTGTCTTCAAGTCGCCGCGTGGGACACGATTCTCAGTCCGATCCGCACGGCGCTCTACACCCAGTGGCCCAAGCTCGACCCGGTTGTCGTCAGCTGGTCGTGCGCGATTTGGATTCACGGCATGGGGGCCGTGGGGTGGATCACGATCATTCTGTCCACAGGACTGTTGGCACGCGGGCGGATCCTGGAAGAACAGTCGTTGCTGGACGGCAGTCGATCGGCGGTATTTCGTCGAGTGACACTGCCGTTATTGCTGCCGATGTACGCCGCCAGCTTGATGTGGACGATGGTAATGGTCGCGCGCGACATCACGGTGGTGGACATCTACCAAATAGGCACTTACGCGGAACAAGTCTATTTGGGTTACGCGCTGAACCGGTTCAGTTGGTTACCGCAAACTCAACTCGATGAATCGTTGATTCAATGGCTGGGGTCGTTTCGGCAAGGCTTGCTGATCGCCTGGTTGGTCGGCAGTGCATTGTTGATGTTCGCGATCCTGCTGCGTCGACCCGCCGAATCGGAGGCAATTCGACTGGAGCCGATTCGCGGCGGTGGCAGAAGCTGGATCCTGGGTTGTGGCGTCGTTGCGGTGTTGGTGATCGTGGTGATTGTCCCTGTGGCGGCCGCGGTGATTCAAGCGGGAACTCATGTCGCGTTCGAGGCGGGCGTTCCCCGCCGAGTATTCTCGGCCCGTCACGTCATTCAGAGTTTCTCGGCCGCCAGCAAGACCTATCGCGAGCCGGGCGACCTGGAGTTGCTGGATCGCTATTGGTGTCGGAATCTCGACGACGGTCGTCGCCACGCCGGTCGCTTGGTGTGCGGCGTTGAATCGAGTGGTCCGATGGCTGTTCTTAGCGGTTCTCGCGCTTAGCCTGGCGGTTCCATTTCCGTTGGTGGGAATCGCCGCGCAGTCGGTTTTCGGCGACGTCACATGGCAATGGTTCGCCGACATCTGGAATCGATCTATTCTGGGTCCGGTGTTGACATTAACTTTTGTGGCATTGGGTCCTTGCGGTTTGCTGCTACTGTTCGCGTTTTCTCGCGTTGGCCGCGAAACGATGGAGAGCATGCGAACCGAACGAGCCGGATCGTTGGCGATATTTTGGCGGCTGGGAGTTGCCGGAAACAAGCTGCCGCTGGCGATTACTTTTGCTGTCGCAGCCTTGGTGACATTGGGGGACGTGGCGGCAAGCTTCCAGGTCTTGCCGGCAGGAATGGACACCGCGGCCAGAAATGTCTTGGGACAACTCCACAGCGGAGTCGATGATGAAACGGCGGCGGCCAGCTTGATCGGGATTGGCGTCACGACAGTGATCTCGATGCTCAGCGATCCACCTTTGGCGCCGTTACTCGGAATGGCAACCGATGGCGGAATAGTTCGTAATGCGACTCATGCTTTGCGTTTTGGCGGCCTTGGCTTTGTTGCACGGCGAAGGTTTATCGGCGTGTGGCGCGGACGAATTGGTTTTCGCGCAACGGACAAACACACGCGGTGCAAGGAACGATCCTGGCTCGAAACGACGCAATCGTCCTCTTTAGGGCAACCGATCAACGAATCTGGAGAGTGGCGACGAGCGAGATCGATCATATCGTTCCGACGTCGAGCCGACCGCTGGACAAATCGCAACTCCGAAGCACTTTGGCCGTTCGATTTCCCCGGAGCCAAATCGCCGATTCGGAACACTACCTGATAGTTTCCGATCTTGACTCCACGACGAATGACACGGCGTGTCGACTTTTGGAAAAGGTTTACACCGAGTTCTTTTCATTTTGGCGTGAACTTGGGTGGGAGTTGTCCGAACCGCCCGAACCGCTGGTGGTCGTCTTGCTGTCGAACCCGGTTTCATACGGTCGCCAACTGGTGGAGGAATTCGGCGTTGGTGCGGCGTGGATGCCGTCCTTTTACGGATTGCAATCGAATTGGGTCGTCGTTCAAGCCGACGTCCGTCGCCAGAATGGAGCTTGGGATGGTGGACGACAGAAATCTTCGCTTTCAAGCTTGACGACCGGAAACGTTGTGCACGAAGCCACGCACCAACTGATGATGAATTCGGGAATGCAGGCTCGTTCGGGAAATAATCCGCTGTGGGTCAGCGAAGGCGTCGCGGTTTACTTCGAAGCGACCTCGGATTCGGCGGACCTGGGTTGGCGTCGCCCAGGCGAATTCAATGCGCGACGCATGCCCTTACTGCGATCGGCCGTGGACAGCTTGAGCCGAGATGATATCGCCCGCATGTTGGGCAGCGACCAGGTTTTTCGCGACACTGGGCGTTCGTCCGCGTATTATTCGCTGGCTTGGGGCTGGAACCATTTTTTGTTTCACCGGCATCGGCAAGCGTACGTGGAATATTTGCAAGAGCTTTCGCAAAGTTCCCCGTTGCAAGCGATGACGGCCGATCAGCGGGTTGAAGAGTTTTCTCGGCATTTCGACGAGTCGCTCGATGTGCTCGTGGGGCAGTTTCGGCGGTATTGCAGCAAGATTCGTTAACAGCCCGTTGAAACGTTAGCGGAACGGCGCGAGCCGTCCGGTTTTGCGCGAGCCGTCCGGTTGGGTTGTCATCCACACGGCGAAATACCGGGCGGCTTGCGCCGCACCGCTTCAATAAACACTTGTGCACACATTTTTCAACAGTCTGTTAAGCGTCACTGGTCGCTGACGGATCGGCGGATCGCCAAGAGTTGATCCAAAAGCCCCGCGACCTGATCCAGCGGCAGCATGTTCGGGCCGTCACTGAGCGCCGAATCGGGATCGGGATGTGTCTCCAGAAAGACTGCGTCGACGCCGACCGCAACCGCCGCACGGGCTCAGCGGAGCGATCATCGTTCGGTTTCCACCGGTCACGCCACCCGCAGCACTGGGAAACTGAACGCTATGGGTTGCGTCGAAGACCACCGGAACTCCCAAGCTGTGCATTAGCGGCAATGATCTCATGTCGTTGACCAATTGTCCGTACCCGAAAAACGTTCCGCGTTCGGTGAACATGATGTCTTTGCACCCTGCGGACGACAACTTATCGAGTACGAATTGCATGTCACCGGGCGCCATGAACTGGCCTTTTTTGACGTTGACGGCTCGGCCGGTTTGGGCGGCGGCCACCAGCAGATCGGTTTGTCGCGCCAAAAACGCCGGGATTTGCAGCAAGTCGCAGACTTCGGCAACCGGGGCCGCCTGATACGATTCATGAATGTCGGTGGTCACCGGGAGTGAGAACTCTTGCGAAATTGCGGTGAGCACGCGCAAACCAGCTTCCATACCATGCCCGCGAAACGACGAAAGGCTGGTCCGGTTGGCCTTGTCGAACGATGCCTTGAAGATCAAAGGAACCCGTCGGTCCCGACATATCTTGCTCAGTTCCGTGGCGACCGTTTGACACAATTCGGCGGATTCAATAACGCAAGGCCCCGCAATCAACGTTAGATTCTGGCCATTGCCGCATTTTGTCGTGCCGATGGATATTGGATTGTTGGTCACGTTCTAATACCATCTCATAGGTTGCTGTCACAGCACTAAGGATCGCACGCAGAATAACTTCCCGATTTTGTTAACCCTCTCCTGACCTCTCCCGTGCTGGCGAGGAATTAAGGCGAAGTTATTTTGCGTGCGATCCTTATGCTTTGTGACGGTTTAGTTTATGGGTTGGTTAAGGAGTCAATTGCCGGAACGGCCCTCCGGGTGCTTCGCACAATTGACTCCTGACCCCTAAACCCGAAAAGTTAGCTGTCACAGCACTAGCCGGCAATTTCGCCAGCGTGCCTAATTTGTTGGTGAGTTAACCAGCGCTGTCCGACGATCATCTTGAGCCGTCCGGGCAGGACTTCGATTTCCAACGGCAAATGACCACCCGGGTCGCCATCTAGTTGGAATGGAACGGGCTCATCAGACTCGATTAGAATCCGCTTGCCGCTGATCACTTGCGTGTCCTTCCACGATCGATGCTGGCGTGTTACGACTCCCCAAAAATACAGCAGCCCGCTCAGCAAGTTGCCTTGGCGAAACGTGCACAGATCCAGTTGACCGTCGATGCAGGTGGCATCGTCAACGATCGGCAGTTGCAATGCATATTGGGGAACGTTAAACACGAACGCCCAGCGGCAACTCGTTTGAAGTCCGTCGCAAGTCACGTTCAGTTTCGGGTAACGATAGTTGCTGATTGCTTGCAACAACGGCCAGGTGTAGGAAAAGCGATTGATATTGCCTTGACGCACCGCGTGCAACCGATTGACGACGTCAGCGTCGAGTCCGCAACTGGCGAGCACGAGAAAGAGCTTGCCGTTGGCCCGACCCGCATCGATCCGGACGCAACAGCCATCGGAAATGGTTTGAGCGGTCTGGTCGGCGTTGGACGTGATCAGCAGATGCTTGGCCAGCAGATTCTCCGTCCCAATAGGAAACACGGCCAGCGGCGTATCGACCGGAATGTGATTGGCTCAGCAGCCCGGCAGTGCCATCGCCGCCGGCTGCCACGACGCACCGCAACTGGCCGGAAGCGGTCAAGTCGGCGGCCTGTTCGACGATTTGATTCAACTCGGTCTGGCGTATTGCGTCGAAGCCACGGTCCGCGAGTGCTTGGGCGAGCCGGTCGATTTGACGCCTGGAACCGGACGCACCCGCTCGTCGGTTGTAGGCAATCAAGACGCTTCGCGCAGAATCGGCTTGGATTTCGATCGAACTGAGCCGCGATTGGGCGTTTGGATGGACCGTCATGGAAGCCCGTATCGATTTGCATCTATTTGGGACAGTTGCAGCAGTTTAACGCATCTTGAACGCGGGCATCGAGGCTAATCGGCCATCCGTCAGCGCTTAATTCACGGATTCACAAGCGGAGCAGGTCGCCAATTCTGAAACGGACCGACATGTTTCATCTCGGGCGAAACACGACATTCTGCATGATTCCGCCAGCCGGCGCGTAAAGATTCGAGCTCGATCGTCCGCCGTGACGACGATGCACGATTGACCGCCCTGTTTTTTTTTCGAAGAAGCCTTGATTGGAACAGTCATTGCATTTGTTGTACAGCGAAATCGCTCAGAGCGGTTTCAAGGCCGTGAGGCCCTGGCGTAAAAATCGTAAAATGGTGAGCCTTGCCCCTGGCCATTTTGCAAGTCAAAACGTTTTTGGCGCGCCATGGGCCTCGCATGTAATTATCCATATTGTCTTGAACCAGCGGGCAGTTGCCGCGAATCCGGAATTCGACCGTGACGCCATCGACTCGATTGGGCTGATGGCGTTCATTTTTCGAAATCATCGGGGTGGAGAGTCCTTTTCGAAAGGCCAACGGGAATCGGGCATTTTGGGCCGTTCGACGATCGAATTCTCGTTGCTCTTATCGAAAAGGACTCTCCGCTCTGGACGGCGACCTCTTCGAGTGCTCTTGACCGCCCGCGAGCACTTCTCTATTTAACCGCCCCTCACACGGAATCTGCGCGCACGGTTTCCGCGCACTACGGCGATTGGGAGCGAAGTTTTGTCTCGGTGGACCATGAAGTCATTTTTTTCGCGATGAAATTAACGATTGGGAAACTTTTAATCAATTTACCGTTGGCCAAGGTGTGATAAACAATTCAGATTCTGCGTATTATGCACTCGGAGAAGGAGAGTTGCGTTGAGAGCCTCCCTAAAGACATTTGCGTTTTTTAGTTTGCTGGTCGGTTTGACGCCATGGTCATGGCTGTCCGAAGCGAATCGGGCGTTGGCGCAGTCTACGACGACTGTGGCGACTCCGAATGCAACGGACGGCCCGCGACAGACGGCGGAAAAGTGGTTGACTCGCGCCCGAACGGCGATGCAAGAGGGCCGCTTGACGTTGGCGGATTATTGCATCCGATCAGCGGAAAAGATCACGGCCGACCTGTCTGGACCACCCTTGGCCTACAGCGTGGAACAAGCTCGACAGGAGTTGGCGGCACTGCGCGATGGCGGCTCGCCAAATGCGGCCACGGCGACATCGCAAGCCAACGTTGTCAGCCCGACGACGAGCGCAGCGAAGACCGGCGAGGCGGCTGTCTCGTCGAATCAGATGCTGCTGCAAGCCCGCCAGGCGTTGGCCATGGACGACGTTCAAACGGCCAAATCGCTCGTCGAACGGGCTCGCCAGAGTGGCAGCCGCTTTGACGGATTCGACACACCCAGCCGCGTGCAAGCGATGATCGACCACCAAAACGAACTCGTGCAGTTCGCTCAGAGCGGCGATCCCAAGCAATTCAACTATCAAGCTTCGATGTTTTTGCTGCAACAGGCCTCCGATTTGATGGCCTACCACGATTGGAAGACCGCTGAATCAGTGATCACCAAGGCCCAGCAATTCCCCGCTCATTACGAGCCGCAAGATACGACTCCCGACCAGATGATGGCCAAGCTGAACGAACAGCGGAGCAACGCCGCGGGTTCGGCGTCCGATCGCGCTCAAGCCAAATCCGATGCGTTGAAGCTGCTGTCGCAGGCGCAACTGGCGTTGGACCAGGGACGGCTCGATTTGGCTCAATCGCTGGCCCAACAAGCCAAGTCGCTGAACGTTCCCGAGAACGATTTTGCCAAGGACGACATTCATCCCTTTGAATTAGAGTTGAAGATCAACGACGCGATTAAGTTGCAGGGTGGCGTCGCCAAGGCAAGCTATACCGACATGTCGGCCAGCGGCAAAGTCGTTCGGGCCGATTACGACCCGGCGCAAGACAAGACGAAAAACGTTCAAGTCAACGGAACCGAGAATGTTGCGAACGGAACCAACCGCGGCGCGCAGATGTATCAGAACGGCTTGGACGCCTTGAAAAACGGCGACGCGATCGGCGCAAAACAGTATTTCCAATTGGCTTTCGCCTATCGCGATCAATTGGACGCACCGACGCAGAAAGCGTTGCAAGAGCACTTGTCACAACTCTCCGGTTCGGTCGTTCAAGAAGCCGCCAAGCCGGTGACCGGGAATGATCAAGAAACCGAGGTATTCCGAAAACTGCAGAGCGACGTCTTACGGGAACGTGCGACGGCCGAGCAAATGCTCAATGACAAGGACAATCCAAATGCCCGCGGCGCCGTCCAGCACATGACTCAGTTGCGAGAACAGGTCGACAAGTCGGCCTTGTCAGATACCGCCAAGCGTCCTTTGTTGGGGATTATCGATCACGACATCGACTCGTTCAACCGGTATATCGATCAGCACCGTGCGGAGATCGAAAACCAGGAAATGAACAACTTGCGGACTCATCAGTTGGCCGAAAATCGGCAGCGTGAATCGGACGTCGACGTGAAGGTTCAGCAACTGTTCGACGAGTTTGACAAGCTGGTGGAAGAACAACGATTTGCCGAAGCAGAAGTGACGGCGCGTCAGGCTGTCGCGTTACGCGCCGGACAAGCCAGAAGTGCAAATGCTGGTCTGGAAGGCGAAGTTCATGCGTCGTCAAATGGATTTGGACGCGATCAACGACAAGAAAGAAAATGAAATTGTGGGTGTCCTCACGGGCATCGAAAAAGACTCGACTCCGTTTTCACATGACATCGAATACAACGTCAAGGATTGGCAGGAGTTGACGCGCAGCCGCCAGGCGATGGCTGAACGGCGAGCCAACGCTGCCGTCGAAATGCGAATATTGAAAAAGCTGCGAGATCAAACGTTCCAGGGCGAATTCAGCCAGCAGCCGTTGTCGGAAGTCGTCAAACAAATCTCTCAATTGGCCGGAGTGAACATCATCTTCGACCGCTCGGCGATCGAGGCCAACGCAGCGGTCGTGGAACGTCCCATCGACAAGGTTTTCTCCACGCCGATTTCGCTGGAAAGCGTGTTGAAGTTGGTGGCGGCCGATGCCGGTTTGTCATTCGTCTGCGAGGACGAGGTGGTCAAGCTGGTCAGCCCTGAATATCGCAAAGCTCGCATGTACAACCAAACCTACTATGTAGGCGACCTAGTGGCGCCGATCCCGGATATGATGGCCCCCACGTACATGTCGTTCATGTCGCCGAACAATCCCATCAACAGCGTCGGCTCTGCGGTGGTCCCAGGCACCACCTACACGCCCAACGATGGTACGCCGTTGACGTTAAGCGCACCGCAGCAAACGGGTACGATCAATCAGGCGGCTCTGGCACAACAACTGCCGGGAAGCCCATTTGCCTCCGGGCCATTGGGCGGCATGCCGGTTGTCTACGGCAGCGGGCGAGGTCCTCAAACCGGGAACCCAATGTATAACCAAATCGCGGGTCCAACACTCGGCGGCATCACGCAAGCCGACTTCCAGGATCTGATTCAGTTGATCCAGGAGACGATCGAACCTCCCAGCTGGGACGACGAAAACGCTTCGATTCGGGCGTTCACTAGTACTTTGAGTCTGGTCATCCGGCAAACGCAGGACGTCCACGATCAGATCGAAGACTTGCTGAAACAGCTTCGCGATTTGAACGATGTTCAGATCGTGATCGAAGTCCGCTTTATCACGCTTCAGGACAATTTCTTCGAGAGGATCGGCGTCGACTTCGACTTCAATTTGGAAGACAATTCTCAGCTGACGCCGGGTCAGACCCTTCCCGATCGTGCGAACGGCACGACCGTGATCGGCCAATCGGGACAGCAAGTCTTTACTCCCAACTTCGACCTGCAAGCGACACAAGATTCATTCACTTCGGCGATTCCGCAGTTCGGCGGGTTCGACGCCGCCACGGCAGCCAATTTCGGGTTTGCCATCCTCAGCGACATCGAAGTCTACTTCCTGTTGCAAGCCTCCCAAGGCGACACTCGGTCTAACGTGTTACAGGCGCCGACGGTGACCGTCACCAACGGCCAGGTAGCCACGGTGACCGACGCGTCGGCGGTCCCCTTCGTGACGAGCGTGATTCCGGTGGTCGGTGATTTTGCCGCCGCACAACAACCGATCATCACGATCCTGCCCGAAGGGTCCTCGTTGAACGTGCGGGCCACCGCCTCCGGCGATCGTCGATTCGTCACGCTGACGCTGGTACCGATGTTCAGCCAGATTACGGATGTCAAAACCTTTACCTTCGAGGGTCGACGAGTGAACAACAACTTCGGCTCGACCAACAACACATCCGACGGCACGGGGACCGGTTCTACGAGCAGTGACGATGCGATCATCGACGGCACGACCGTCCAACTTCCAACACTGTCCTTCACGACGGTGCAAACGACTGTAAACGTACCGGATGGCGGCACGATCCTGTTGGGTGGGATCAAACGTCTGTCGGAAGGGCGAAATGAACGCGGAGTTCCATTCCTCAGCAAGATTCCTTATATCAATCGGCTGTTCAAGAACGTCGGCATCGGTCGCGACACGTCCAGCTTGATGATGATGGTGACTCCCAGAGTGATCATCCAGCAAGAGGAAGAACGTCGTCAGGTCGGTAACGTGACCCAATAGTGGCGACAACGTCCGCCGCGACCTACAAAGAATCCGAATGCCGCTTGGTTGGATCCAAGCGGCTTTTTTTTTGGAAAAAACCCTCGGACTCAACTCGCGACCGGTCTCGCATCCAGCCATCGGTTTGATTAGTCTCTAGGAAAGTCGCCTTTGCCTCGCGTGACCGTAGCCCTTCCAGAAAATGTCCAACAAACAAGTTTGGCCGGTGGGAGTTTTTACCAGCATTGATGCCGGGCTGGGCGTGCGCCTCGACGTCGCACACAGCTTGAATATCCACACGATTCAACTGCATGCTCCCCACACTCGATCGCGAACCGCCCAGCGGGCTCGCGAGTTTTTGTTGCGCATCGGTGAGCTTGGCATTGAACTGACTGCGGTGTTTGGCGGATTTGATGGCGAGAGCTACGCCGATATTCCGACCGTGGCTCGCACCGTTGGCTTGGTCCCGCCCGAAACGCGCACCGAGCGATTGAAGGAGATGACGTCGATATCGGATTTCGCGCACTTGTTGGAATGCAACGCGGTCGCCCTGCATCTTGGGTGCGTGCCGCACGACTCGAAGTGCACCTTGTTTCGGGACGTCGTCGCCGCAACGCAAGCGTTGTGTTCGCATTGCCAGCACAACGGTCAAGCGCTACATTTGGAAACGGGGCAGGAGACCGCCGAAGCGCTACTGCAGTTTGTTCGTGCCGTCGGCGCGGGGAACTTGTTCGTCAATTTTGATCCCGCGAATATGATTCTGTATGGCACGGGTGAACCGATCGAGGCGCTGCGGAAAATCGGCCCGCTCGTGCGGAGCGTTCACTGTAAGGACGCCGTTTGGTCGGACCAACCGGGTGTGACCTGGGGCCGCGAAGTCCCCTTGGGAGAGGGCGACGTCGACTGCGAATCGTATTTGCGCACGCTGCGAGAAATCGGCTATCTCGGGCCGTTGACGATCGAACGGGAAATCCCGCATGAGCCTGAGCGACAAAAAGTAGAAATCGGGCACGCCGCTGAATTATTGCGGCGTCTCAAGTCGCGCATGAAGCCCGTCGCAATTCAATGAACGTACGACTGGGTATGGCGATCGTCGGAGCTTGCATGGTCGCCGCCCCTCTATTGACCATCGTGGCCCGGGGTTGGACAGTCGCCAGGCAATCGGGAGCAGCAGCGATTGGCTTTCGGGTCGGAATTCTTCTGTTGGCAACCGCTTTGGCGTGGCCGCAATTGGCTTCGATTGGCCGCAAACTCCCCAGCGTGTTGTGGGCGGCGTTGGGCGGTTTGCTGCTTCTGGCCGCCGCTCGACCCAAGCTCATCCCGATGGCGTTGACGGTTGGCGCGTTGATCGTAGCTGTCCATTACGTGCTGCGATGGGGTTCGAAATCAGTGACGCGCAAGGGACCATGACCGAATCTGAAAATGAGCTGGAAACGCAGCATCTTGAGCTGCAGGCTGCGACCGATGCCGCCGTGGCCGCCGGAAAGCTTCTCCTGGCAGCTCACCCGGGCAGGGCGAAGGAAAAATCTGTCGGTAACCTGGTCACCGAAGCCGATCTGGAGTCCGAAAGAATCATCGTCGACAGGATCCGGGCCCACTTCCCAGGCCATTCGATCTTGTCGGAAGAAAGCAGTGCTGACATCGACGTCGACTCAGCCAATTTGTGGATTATCGACCCCTTGGACGGAACAAACAATTTCGCTCACGGCATTCCACAGTTCTGTGTTTCGATTGCGTACGCCCAAGCCGGCCACGTCCGAATGGGTGTCGTCTACGATCCCAACCGCGACGAACTATTCACATGCGTTCATGGCGAATCGGCCAAGCTGAATGGTCATCCTATTGCCATTTCGAATCGGGATCAGCTGTCGCAATCAATCGTATGCACCGGATTCTATTACGACCGCAGCGAAATGATGCGGCGCACCCTCAAGGCGATCGAATCGCTGTTCGACCGTGGCGTGCAGGGCGTGCGACGGTTTGGCAGCGCGGCGCTCGATTTGTGCTGGGTGGCGTGCGGGCGACTGGACGGCTACTTCGAATACCAACTCGGCACCTGGGACTTTGCTGCCGGCTCGCTGCTCGTGCAATCGGCTGGTGGGCATTGCACGGATCGAAACGGCCAAACCGTAACTTTGAAGTCCCAAGGAATGATCGCGTCCAACGGACGGATTCATTCGCAATTGCTGCAGCGCGTCAAGTGGTAACTCAACTCGATGCCGCCAATGCCTGCTCGAGGATTCTCATGTTGTCGTCGTACGATTCGGCCAACAGCGGGCCGAATGAGAAGCGGATGAAGTCGCGCAACGGGCATTCGGCAGCCTCCCGATGCAGCATGTCGCAGACACGGCCGGGCAAGACTCCGGCGTTGAATTGAAAAAGCTTTGCGTTGAACTGATCGGCGCTCAATCCGCCGGGCAACCGACCCCAGTGATAAAAGCCTCCTCGTCCGGTGAACAGTTCGAATCCGAGGTTGCTCAAGCCGTTTCGATACCGGTCCCGCTGTCGATTGTAATTGTCTGCGACCGCCTGCCGCGCCTGGTTCACCCGTGGCAGATTCAATAGTCGCGTCACGTAGATTTGTGCCGGCCGCGAGACGCCTCCCATGGCGATCGAGGAAAAGTTACGACAGATTTCAATATGCCGCCGCGACGCGATGAGCCAGCCGATTCGCATGCCGGGGACTTGAAGTCCCTTCGTTGCTGCGCCCACCACAAAGAAGTTGCTTTCGTCCAAATCGCGGATCAGTTTCAATGCGCTTAGCGGCTGATCCGCGTTGTAGAACTCGTAGGCCTCGTCGAAGATTGCGCCGCAGTGATTTGCTGAATATCGCTCAACAAGGGCCGCAAGTTCCTCAGGCGTCTTCGTCACGCCCGTCGGATTGCACGGGTTGCTGGTCAGCAGCAAGACTTGTTGATCGCCGTCCAGGGGCCGAGTCGGATAATCGTCTAGCGTTGGCCGAAAGCTATTCTGTGCGTTGCTGGCAACGACCTGAAACCGACGCCCCAGCAACTTGAGCGCATCGTAGTACGGCGGATATTCGGTCTCCTCCACAATGACGGTGGTGTGGGGCAGGGCAAACGACAAGACGCAAAATATAGCCGGCCGACCACCGGCGAAAATCGCGACATTCTCGGCGGTAATCCCCGCGGAATAGAAGTGATTGTAGTAGTCGGCGACCGCTTGGCGGAGCGGCAATTGGCCGGTTGCCGACGGATACTTCAGGTCCGCCGATTCAAACGCGACTGACTTCGGCAACTCCGGACCGCCCGGCAACTGCGTCGTGACCGGGAATCCTTGTGCCCACGGGTGCGTGCCAGGGTCGCCCATGTACAGGTGGGTCGCGTCAGCGAACTTGAACAGCGTTTCGTATACGCCCATGGGCGGAAAGTAGCTCAATAACATCGGTCATCATCCGTTGGGATCGGTGGCAAAAAGCTAGCAGGTAATTTAGCGGACACCGGTAGCGAATCCAATGAGTCGCGAATTGATGTAGGTTGGTTGGGCAAGTTCCGTTAGATTGTTTGGTCAACGCAAAATACGTTGCCCACGCATTTCGGCCGGCGGTTCGCATTGCCACCTCGGGACCGGAAGGGCAATATAGATTTCGGTCATGGGTGGTTAGGATCGCACGCACATTAACTTCGTCCTAAGTCCCCGCCCTCACGGGACAGGTCAGGTGAGGGTCAACAAGATCGGGAAGTTATTTGTCGGGCGATCCTTAGCCAATCGGCGCCGTCATCGTCCACGAAACAGGATTCACGGAGGAACGCTCGTCCTGCATGACCGCGGCCTCTCATCGTTTGCCCGCGACGATCCCGTAAGAAGGAGTTTTCGGAGACACAGCAATGAAGCTCATCAGTGTGAATCTCGACCGTTATGGCACTCGGCCAAACATGATCATGACGCGACTCGGCGACCGGCTCAACGTCGTGATCGAGCCGTACAATCCAAGTGAAATCGCTCGCCTTTTCCGCGATGCGCTCTTCGCCAATCGGCGGGTCGAAAACACGTCCTGCGCTTGTGGATGGTCACGCGAAATTACGGGGACTGTCGATGTCGTTCACGGGGACTTGCCGTATCGCTTGACGCTCCCGGGACCGTCGGGTGTTTCGCCAGCAACCGCGCATCCATTCAGCCCCTCGGTCGCCGTTCTGCCCGCCGACGCGACCGACGGACTCGATGCAGAAATGTATGATACATTTTTTAGTTGGGACCCCGAATCTTCGCGGTCTTCGCTTTCCGCAATCGCCCGGTTGTTGCACAGTCGGTTTGGCGTCGCGCTCGGTTCAACCGGTTATTGTCCCGCTTCAAACTCTTGGCAATGGAACGCTTTTACGGACCCGCGCCGCGATCGTCTGCGCCAATTGACCCGGCAGATGGAGGAGTTGACCAAAGCACAAATCAGTATGGCCACCCGCGCCACGATTCAGCCCACGGACAACTCGATTCGGTTGGCAGAATTGAATGGCCGGTTACAGCGGTCGTCCGTTGACATCGAGCGCCTCAATGCAAAAATCCGGGAGTTGGTGCATCAGCGTGACACGTTGGATCGCCAGATCGTCGATCTAGAAGCTCAAATCCAACAACGGCCGCGCAGCTCCTCACCCATTGTCACTCCGCCCGCGCCCGAACGCATGGCGTTGCTGTACGAGCGGCTTGATGAAATCGATTGTCAATGGCAGCGCTGGCGACTCCGTCCAACAAGATATTCAAAACCGTCGACTGGAGATCAAAAACGTATCCCAGCAGCTTGAAGAGTTGTCGATCGATTCGCCCGAGCATCCATTTCATCCAATTCGCGAAAACCTGCGGTCGCTTGAATCCAAACTTCAACAGACCGAACATTGGGGCCAACAGCATTTGAACGACCGCGACGTGCCCGTCGACTCGCAGGCGATGTCGCATCAGTGCCAGGACATGCGTGGCGACGTCTCCTCGCTGTGTGACGTACTGGGAACGCAGTATCGCCACGTTCGGCAGAGGACGGCCGCGGCGGAACTCAAACAGCTTCGCTACTGCTACACCGAGATCGACACCAGTATCAAACATCTCATACGTCGGCGGCACTCGATCATCGAAGAGATCCATCAGCACGACCCCGCCGGCGCCGAGCTCGTGCTTCGCCACGATCAAGATTTCTGCCGTTACGCTGAACAACATGGTTATCTTCGAGCTCGCCAGCAGCATGCCGGACCGATTGTCTGGCCCGGCGCCGTGGCAGCGTGGGCCGATACGACCGGCTGGCAACAACAGCTCGATCAACGACGTCGCGAACGGACAAAGATACAGTCCATCATTTCCG
Source organism: uncultured Planctomycetaceae bacterium (assembly GCA_963803365.1). Classification (GTDB taxonomy): domain Bacteria; phylum Planctomycetota; class Planctomycetia; order Pirellulales; family Pirellulaceae; genus JANMEB01. The sequence goes on along the minus strand of CAWDMH010000003.1, from coordinate 1,131,219 downwards.
AAAATGAATCGTCCCTTCGCGAACTTGTTCAGCAGCACGATCGCACGTGCTATGAACGCAATGCTTTGTCGAACGTCGGCGGCCCTGAATCGCCTTGGGCGAAATTGGCGGAGGAGCTTCGACGCCTGACGGCGGAACTCGAATCGCTCTCACGCCAGATCGAAGCGGATTATTCCGAGTATCTCGGGGCGTCGCGTCAACTCATGTCGATCGCGTCGGACAACTTGCGCCGTATGACCGCCGGGGCGTTGAATCAAGTCTGGATCGCTGATTCGACCACTCCGACCTTGATCGTTCGGGAGGCCGATGGCACCGCGATCGCGTGCGAACAGTTGCCTCCGGGACGCCAGGATCAGATTGTCTTGGCGGTCATTCTCGCGGTGACTCGGACTCTGGCCGACCGCGGACTGGAACTCCCGCTGATGCTCACGGATCCGTTGCGGCGCGTGCCATCGGCCGACGCGCTCAACACCGCCGGCGTGATCGCCGAAACAAGACGCAATCATTGCCAAACGATTGTCTTCGTTGCCGTACCCGCAGGCGTTCAACCGTTTGCAGGCTACCAGCCAACCGTTTGCGAATTGCCGTTGACGACGACTTTGCCAGGCACCGATCCGCAGAACCCCACGTTTCCAATGATCGATCCGGCGCGTCAACAGAACTGGTCCGCTGCTCCGTTCGGAGTCGAACCGCGCGCCAACGAACATATCAATCACGAGCCGTTGTACCGGTTTCCGATACAGAGACCGACGCTTTGGCCAACCGCACCGGCGGGTAACCAGTCCAGCCATTCGTCCGACGCATCGGCCCCGGTGCAACCCGTACAATTTCAGAGTCATCCGCTGAGTCCGACCAGCGAATTGGCGGCAGCCCAACTATTCACCTCCGCCGAGATAAACGCCCTGCGGCGATGCAACGTGTTCACCATCGACGAATTTTTGGAATGCACACCGGAAAAACTTTCGGCCGAAATGCGAGACCTGCAGGTCTCTCCGGGAGTGATCGACCGCTGGCAGGCTTGCTGCTGGTTGATGGTTTGCATTCCCGGCATGCGGGCCGACGACGCGCGGGCCTTATGCGAATGCGGCATCAGCGAACCGGAACAACTGGACGACATGACGGGCGACTACTTGCTGAAGCGGCTCAGCCAGCACGTGGGCGACAATCCCTGGCTTGGCCGACGTTACGGAGTTGATCGGATCAATTCGTGGATGCGCAGGATTGGCTCAAACGCGCCCGATGTGGCAGCGTGGAGAAGGCTACAGCCGCTTGACCCGCCGAACTTCGAATCGTTCGAAGCCGTCGCACAGCAGCACGCCGCGGCGAGTTGACTCGTTCTCGGCCTTGGCTCCGGCCGCGGTTTCCCAATCATTCGCCTCGCGTTCGACGCCGATCATTCTGCCCGAATCGCCACGTGCAGAAACAACGAACGGGTCTAACGGGACAGTTGACGGGCAGAAGTTTCACTTGAACCTTCGGGACTCTATCGACGCCGCACCCTCGATCGGCCCCAAGACGGCGGAGCAGTTTGGAAAACTCGGCATTCAGACGGTCGGCGACTTTTTGGGACGGGGCGCGGACGAGATTGCTCGCCGTCTGGAAAACCGTCGTATCACGTCCCAAGTGGTTGGCCAATGGCAATCGCAATGCCGTTTGGTGTGCCGCATCCCCAACCTACGCGGGCATGACGCCCAAATCCTCGTCGCCTGTGGCTTCAACGAACCGGAGTCCGTCGCTTCGATGGATGCTGGCCAACTGTTCGATATTGTCGAACCGTTCGCCAATTCAAAAGAAGGACAGCGGATCATCCGCAACGGCAAACAACCCGACCTGGACGAAATCTGCGATTGGATCCGCTGGGCAGGTCAAACCCGTGCCTTGCAAGCGGCGTAGTGGCACGTTGAAAAACGTGTGCACAAGTTTCTTTTGAAGCGAAGCGGCGCAAGCCGCCTGGTAATTCGCCGTGTGGCAGCCAGCGCAACCGGACGGCTCGCGCCGTTCCGCTACTTTTTTCAATGGGCTGCTAATGCGGCAAGTCGAGCCGTCGCATTCAATCCTTGTCAGCCGCTGCGTCATCCACCGATTTCAACTTGATGTAATAGTGATCGGTCAAGTTGGATTCGAGCTCTTTGGTATAGGGCACATTCACGGTTTGCCATTGCGCGGTGGGCGCGATGTCGTGCGTTGCGCCCGCGACGACCAGACGTAACGGCAAATCAAAACCCGGTTCGTCGGCTTGCCATCGATACGCGAAAGATCCCTCCGCTTCGTGTGTCTTTAGTTCAAGCGTCGGGATGCTCGTCTGCCTCAAGTATTGATTGAAAATCGGCGTCATGTCCCGTCCGAAACGCCGGCTGAACAACGCGATGATGTCTTCGGTCATGATGTTCTTGTACTTGAAGGTGTCGTAGGTCTCACGCACCAGGGCCCACCATTTTTCGTCGTCGTGCATGGCGTTGCGAAGCGTATGCAGAAACAATGCCCCTTTGAAATACATATCCTGGGGAGGTTCCTGACGCCGGCCGCGCACCGTGATGATTGGCCGGTCGTTGCGGACCTTGGTCTTGTAACCGTTGACGTACTTCAGTGCGTCCTCGGGCCCAAAGACTTGCTCGACGTACATGCATTCGAGATAGGTCGTCCAGCCCTCGTGAATCCACATGTCGGAAACGTCAGCCGCTGAAACCGCGTTGCCAAACCACTCGTGACCGCTTTCATGAATAATGATGAAGTCAAATTTCGGACTGACGCCGACGCCGGTCCAATCGCGCCCGTAGTAGCCATTCCGAAAGCCGTTGCCGTAGGTCACCGCACTTTGATGCTCCATTCCGGTGTAGGGGACCTGAACCAATTTGTATCCGTCTTTGATAAACGGGTATTCGCCGAAGTAGTGGATGTACGCCTCCAGCATCGGCTTGGCTTGCGCGAATTGGGACTTCGCCTTGTCCAGGTCTTCCGGCAAGCAGTAGTAATCCAGCGTCAGATCTCCTAGCGAATCGGCAAAATGTTCGTACGTACCCGCGTTGATCGAAACATCGTATGCGTTGATTGGATAGTGCACCCGCCAATCCCAGCGCGTGTATCCGTCGCCCAAGTCCGTCTTGCCCACGAAACGGCCGTTGGAGACGTCGGTCAAATCGTTGGGGATCGATACGCTGATGTCCATCGATTCGACTTCGTCGCGCCATTGATCTTTGCTGGGCCACCAGATACTGGAGCCTTCGCCCTCGCAGGCGGTGTAAACCCACGGCCGTCCAGCGGGGTCCTTACTGAAGGAGATGCCGCCAAACCGGCCCGTCGTCTTCGGCTCGCCCGAGTAATGAAAGTCGATCGTGTACTCCTGCCCTTTCTTGAGCATTTCGGGAAAGTCGACGAAGACGGCGTTGAGATCCCGTTCGTATTTCAACTCGGTTTCGCCAAGCAAGATCTTGTCGATGTCGAGATTCGCGTACAAATCGAGTTGGATCCGGTTGTCGTCCTGCAACATGCGGAACCGGATCGAGTTCGTTCCCTGGATACGATGCTTCTCCGGATCGACCCGGATGTCCAAGTGGTAATACAGCAAGTCGTTGTTGGCTCGGTAGCGGCCGTATCCGCCGCGCAACGATTCGGCCTGGGTCGGCGCCGGCTCATCGGGCTCCTGTTGATTTGCGGTCGCCGGTTCGACGGCCGACTTCGCAACGGATGACTTCGCATGGGACGTGCTCGCTGAGGAGTCCTGCGCGGCCGGCGGCAGCAGCTTCCGTTGCGAGACCGATCGCGGCGGCCGCCAACAAGAACCAGATTCGTGAAGTCGTCGAGCATACTTTCATCGTTGCCTCGTGTTGGTTAAAAGTCTTCGTTGTGCGTCGAATCCGCGTTGGACTTTGAACCCTGAACATGCGTTCAAAACAATGCGCCGCCCAGTGGCACCTCGCGGTCGGGTTGAATCAGCGTTACGTTGCCGTTTTCGTCGGGCACGCCCAGCGTCAGGACTTCGGATCGATGTTTGCCGATTTGTCGAGGCGGAAAGTTGACGACGCACAAAACCATACGATTGACCAGTACGGCGCCGTCGTAATTCGGTCGCAACTTGGCCAACGATTTTTTGATGCCAATCTCGGTCCCGAAGTCGATCCGCAACACGTGCGTCGAAAACTTTCCCTCCGGAAAATCTGCAACGTCCACAATCCGGCCGACGCGAATGTCCAACTTTTCGAAATCGTCAAACGTCACCGCTGGACGCACCGCCGTCATTTTAGGCCGATTCAAATCGATTGGAAATGAACTAGAATCAAAAACTCAACGATCGTTTGCAAACGTTAGGGTTAAGGGATCAGGAGTCAATTGTGCGCAGCACCCGGAGCGTTAGGGTTAAGGGGTCAGAAGTCAATTGTGCCAGCACCCGGAGGGCCGTTCCGGCAATTGACTCCTGACCCCTTAACCAATCCGTCTGACCCCTTAACCAATCCGTCAGTTTAGCCGATCTCCATGCTCGCGGGATGAGCCATGAAAAAAATCGCACTTCATTGGCAAATACTGATTGGGATGACCGCGGGGATCTTGTTTGGGGTCGTGGCAATTCAGATCGGATGGAAAAGCATCGTCGCGAATTACATCAAACCGTTCGGCACGATCTTCATCAACTTGCTCAAGTTAATCGCGGTGCCTTTGATTGTCGCGTCGCTGATCAAAGGCGTTTCGGACCTCAAGGACTTGTCACGGTTGTCGTCGCTGGGCTGGAGAACCTTTTGCTTATACATCGCCACGACGGTGTTTGCGGTTGCGCTCGGGTTGGCCATCGTCAACGTCGTTCAGCCAGGAAAAAGCATCTCGCCGGAAACGCGAACCGCATTGCTGCAGAACGAATCCAATTCCCAACAAGCCAAGAAATTCGAGGACACTGCCAAATCTGAAAAAGACAAGGGCGTGATGCAACACCTGGTGGATATCGTGCCGGATAACATATTCGCCGCGACCACTAGCAACGGGAACATGCTGCAAGTTATCTTTTTCGCCATATTTTTCGGCGTCGGATTGATGCTGGTGCCGGTCGAAACCGCCCAGCCGGTGAAAGCGTTCTTCGACGGTCTGAACGAGGTGATCCTCAAGCTGATCGACCTGATCATGCTCGCCGCGCCGATTGGCGTGTTTGCTTTGTTGGCATCTTTGGTCGCCGAAACCGCCGATTGGGGCCTGTTCAAAGCGTTGGCCTGGTACGCACTGAGCGTGGTCTTCGGACTGGCGATCATGGTCTTCGTCGTCTACCCGACACTCATCTGGCTGGTCACCGGCAAAAGCTATAAGTTCTTTTTCCGAGGAATCATCCCGGCCCAACTGTTGGCGTTCTCCACAAGTTCCAGCGCCGCCACCTTGCCCGTTACAATGGAATGCGTCGAAGAGCATCTCGGCGTCGATCGCGAAGTCACCAGTTTCGTGTTGCCGCTGGGCGCGACGATTAACATGGATGGAACGAGCTTGTATCAAGCCGTGGCGGCCGTCTTCATCTTTCAAGCCCTGAGTCCAACCGCCTCGATTCCCGATTTCAGTCTGCAAATGACCATTGTGATGATGGCGACTCTGGCGTCGATCGGCTCGGCCGCTGTTCCTAGCGCAGGCATGGTCATGCTGGTGGTCGTGTTGGGAGGAATTGGCGTTCAGGAATCGGGGCTGGCCCTGATTTTTGCCGTTGACCGGATCCTCGATATGTGTCGCACCACCGTCAACGTCACGGGCGACGCGACCGTTTCGATGTTGGTCGCCAAAAGTGTCGGAAAGCTGGGAGAGCCACATGTCAAAGAGTGGGATGAAGATTATCCGCACGGTCACAAACAGAAGTCTGCTTGAGTCGCCTAAGGACGAGTCATTGTGATTCCGTTCACGGAGTGAACGGCCACGGAACTTTTCACTCCGTGAAAAGACGGTAACTGCTCAATAACCCATCGGAGGCTTTCGTTTGTTTTGACGTGCTCACTGCAAGAGACTGGGAAATTCGACGTTCGGCGCCTTATAGGGTTGGCGTACACCGATGGGATATTGAGCAGTTACAAAAGACGCAGTACGCAAACCACTCATCTTTCAACCACCTAACCATCGGCAAATCGTTCCTCGACAAAGACGTGTGAAATTATCGTTAACCTCAAATTGAATGGGAGTCATCATGTCCAACAGAATTACTCGGCGACGATTTGTACAAACCGCATCGGCGGCCGCGTTGGCCGTTGAAGCGCCGTCCGCATGGGCTCGCAGCCGATCGGCCAGCGACCCATTGAAAATCGCTTTCATCGGCGTCGGCAACAAGGGCTGGGATAACATCCAAAACTTGCAGTTCGAAAACGTGTTCGCGCTGTGCGATGTCGATTCCAACTATCTCGGAAAAGCCGCCGAGGCCTTCCCCAACGCCCAACAGTTTGTGGACTATCGCGTGATGCTCGACAAGATTCACAAACAGATCGACGCGGTCGTAGTATCGACGCCCGATCACGTCCACGCCCCGGCGACTTCGGCGGCACTGGACCTGGGCAAACACGTCTACTGTGAAAAACCTCTGGCGCATACAGTCACGGAGGCACGCACGGTGGCGAAGCTGGCAGCGCGCAACCACTGTGTGACGCAGATGGGGACGCAAATCCACGCCAGCGACAACTACCGCCGAGTCGTGGAATTGGTGCGCAGCGGAGTCATTGGGCCCGTCGAACGCGTTTACAACTGGTGCAACAAGGCGTGGGCCGGCGGTAAATTTGAAGAGGCGCCGGACGGCCCCCCGGAAAACCTCAACTGGAACCTGTGGCTTGGTCCGGCGCAACAGCGGCCGTATTCGCCAGGGATACACCCGGCCAGTTGGCGACGTTTTTGGGAATACGGGACTGGCACGTTCGGCGATATGGCATGTCACGTCATGGATTTGCCGTTTTGGGCACTGAACTTGCGCTATCCCAATTCGATCGAGTGCGACGGTCCCGAAGTCGACGAGGTCGGAACGCCGGCGTGGGTCAAAGCGACCTACGAATTCGACGTGGACAACCGCAAGGTATTACTGCACTGGTCGGATGGCGGCGCCCAGTTCGACGAAATCAATTCGACGATGGACGCCAGTGGCAAGCCGCTTTCGGACTGGGGATTGGGAATTTGCTTCGTCGGTCCCAAGGGCATGTTGGCCGCCGATTACGGACGCTGGCAGTTGCTCCCAGCGAAGGATTTTGCAGGCTTTCAACCGCCTGAACCGACGATCGAACCGTCGATAGGCCATTGGCGCGAGTGGGCCGAGGCATGCAAAACTGGCGGGCCAACAACGTGTAACTTCGACTATTCAGGCGCGCTGGCCGAGTCGGTCTTATTGGGAACGGTCGCCTATCGCAGCCGAGAAAAAATCCAATGGGACGCGATCAATGTGCACGCGACGAATAGCACAGCAGCCGAAAAGTACTTGACCAAATCCTATCGCGAAGGCTGGTCTGTAAAGGGAATGTAGTGCTGCAACCAATTTAAGACTTGGCCGCGATCGGGTAATGGGCCAGTTTACTGTAGGTCAATTCAACAGCCATGCCGAATGTCATTCCCGCGAAGGCGGGAATCCAGCGGAAATCAACGCTCGCAATGTTGGATCCCCGTCTGCGCACCGATGACGAAACCTTTTTTCAACGGGCTACTAGCTCCAGAAATTGGTCGGAACCACGCCATTATACGCTTTGCTTTCCAGTCGATTTGGCGGGCCGATGATGGAGTTCTTCAGCGCGGCGCTCTGTTCATTCGTGCCCAGCTTGACCGCCGACTTGGGGTCTTTCAAAAGTCTAAGCACTTTGGAGTCGGTCGGTGCGCCGAGCTTGGGCTGCTCGACCGTGAAGCCGGTTTGACCGTTGCCGACGGTCTTGCTCTTGGAGAGCATGCTCCCGCCGCTCCACTGAAACTCGAAGTCCCAGTTGGTGGACCATTTGAAATGCGCCAGGTGTTGGAAGTTGCCCTGCGGATCGAGCGCGCAAAACACTGTGTGAAAGCTCCGCGAATCGATCATCCGCCGCAAGTAATTGGTGTATCCGGTTTGCGTGTTGTTCATCTCCGTTCCCACGCTGCACATGGGATGGTCGCCCATTTGCACCGTCACCAAACCGGTCGCGGCGCTGAACACAAGATCGCCCGTCGTTCCGACCCGCAACCAAGGCGGATTGGGGTCGTTGAAGTGGTCGCGGCCATGGTCGTTCGGCAACGCCGGCGCCAAGTTCGCTTGGATGATGACTTCGCCCCGTTCGGTATAGGGTCCCGAGTAGTACAGTGTTAACGCGCCGATCCGCTGAAACTGAATGAAGCCAAAGTTCCACGACTTCAGCGTCGCTTTATCCGCCGCCGGGACGTCGACCGGAACCGTGGCGGATGCGGAGAACGCGTCGCTGGCACTGACGTTGGTCAGGGAAATGCCGGGGATGAATCCATTGGTCAGGTGCGTGCACACAAAGTTTGAACCGGGCGTCTTGGAAATCAACACATCCGGTTTGGCCTTGGCGGCGTCCTTGATCGTAATCTTAGCTTTGCTTGAATCTACGGTGATGGCCACGATGCTTACTCCAGGTTTCTTGGCGGCTAATTAGCAGCCTGTTGAAAATATGTGCACAAGGGTCAAGTGAAGCGGCGCAGGCCGCCCGGTAATTCGCCGAGTGGTTGCCAATGCAACCGGACGGCTGGCGCCGTTCCGCTACTTTTTCGACGGGCTGTTAGGTGCCTTGGGAAATGAACCACAACCGCGTTGCCAGCCCGTTGATAAACGACTCATCTCAAAAACCGGATCGAACGTCGTTCCCGCGCAGGCGGGAATCCAGCGGAAAATAGCTCCCGCAATGCTGGATCCGTGCCTTCGCGGGAAGGACAGGACCTTTGTCAACAGGCCATATTAAGTCCAATTCGCGCACAGAGCCCATTGCATTCGTTCGATGGAACTGTTGGCAACTTGGTCGGTTTGCAAGATGCCGTCCAAGCGGTGCAGTGTGTCTCGGCCGGCGATTCCATCGGCCGATAATCGTTCATCCGCTTGAAAGGCTTGCACGGTCTTGGCGGTTTCTGAGCCAAAGATGCCGTCCGCGCCCGACTTGCCGTTGTTCGTCGTAATCGGCATCGAGTATCCAAGCTCGACCAGCGAATCTTGCAGGATTCGCACACCGCTGCCCGTCGAGCCGTTTCGCAACGGCGGGTTGTTGTCGGCAGCATTCTGAAGTTGCGAGTTATTGCGTAACCGTTTTGATCGAAGTGACATGGGTTGCCTCTGTTTGTTTTCTTGCTCGTTAGACGCGCTTGGTTTTTTCCACCGTTTATGACGACCACGTGTGGTAAATGCGATAGATTTTGTTGAGTGCGTGAGATTCCTCGGCGACCTCTTGATAGTTCGAGTTGCCGGCGACCGCTTTGAATGTCCCCTGCAATCCCATCCTCCCGGTGATGGAGACCTCGGTGACGATCAAATGGTGGTTGTTGCCGCCCTGGATGATCACGACATCCCCGGGAAGCAAGGGGATTTGTTCCCAGGCGACTTGCTCCTGGACTTTTGGCGAGTTGATTTCGGTGTAGACCAAGTTTCCCATCGGTTGGCCGCCGGTGTAATCCACGACTTTGAGCGCCGGGGCGATGCCGCGAAGTTTCGTGTCCCACCAGACGGTTTTCATCCCGGCTTGTTTCAACGCCCAAACCGCGAACACACCACACCAATGGAATCCGTTGTAGTAACCCAGGTCGCTGCCGGAGTACTTGGTCTTCGTGCTTCCCAACGGGGGACGCTTGTTCCAGCGAATGATCCCTTCTTCTATCGTCAAGTCGTAATCGACGTCATCGCTGGGATCCGTGTTGAATTTCTGATCGGTATACTTCCCGCGGAAATCCCATTTGGGTTCCGGAGAGACGGTCCCCGTGAAATAAGTTCGCAGTCGGGCCGAACTCTTGCGATAAGATATCGTGTTGTCGTATTCGTGCTTGGTCCCGAACATCGCGTTGTATTCGTCCAAGTCGGATCGACCCCCTTTGACTCGGTCGGTGACGATTCCCATTTCCTTGCGGGCAATTTCAATCAAACGTTTGCGGAACGGATGCAGGCCAGGCCGATCACAAAACGCGAACCGTCCCACCAATTCGTTCAACCGCCGCATGGTTTCGCTGCCGCGCAAGACGTGTTCTTTTTCTTGCTGCGTCAATTCCAGCGGATTCATCGACTTGCGTTGAAAGTCGCCGATCGCCCGCTCGAGTCGATCCGACCAAACGCCGTTTTCGGGCAGTTTAAACTCAAATGTGCCACCAAAATCCATCCCGATCATATTCAGCAATACTTGGACTTGACGCACATCGGGAACCGTATTCGGACAACCTAACCCGACCGAGTTGGCGATATTCCATTGCAAACCGTTTGGCGAAATTGCCGTGGACATTTGATGACTCCTGTAAAATTGGCTCGATGTGGGCAGATGCCAGATGTCCGGCTGGGTGTTACACGCGGCCCGGAAATTCGCCGTGTCGAGGCCAACGCAACCGGACGGCTCGCGCCGTTCCGCTACTTTTTTAACGGGCTGCTGAACAGCTACTCTCACGGAGACTAGCGTTGTGACTACTTTTTCGTTCGACGACTATTGCTGTGCGACGTCTGGTGACATTCGATCGTGGTCATTTGGTTCGCTGACAGCTCGGCGGGGCACGGGGGATTGGCTTGACGACAATTTGTGCGGTACCTTAAGCCATCCAATTGATTATCGAGCAGTTGATGCCGGTGGCCGACATCGCACACGATTGGCGGTTGTCCGTATTCGATACCTTTGCGCGCGGCTTGGCTCTCCAGCACACAGAAGCCGCCGAATACTGTACGCGATGCGGCTATCTCATCACCGGTCTGAATCCAGAGCTGTGTCCCGGCCGCGGGTTCAAGCTACGATGAATTCCGAGAAAAGAGTTGCGTCCCCTTTTCGGGCGCGTTCAAGCGGGAATCGAATTGGCCGCGCGTCAACACGGTGGGTATTCCCAGCGATTCGGCTTCGGCCAACAGCGACTTTTCGACGTGTTGCGCGTAAGCCATGATGTGGGGAGTGGGCTTCCAGTTCGACTGCGCCGATGAATACGCGTCGGCTCGCCAACCGGGAGACTGCAAGTCGATGATCAGAATAGTCGCCTCATTGGAAAGGAGCGAAACGGACTCCAAATCGCGAACAACTTGATACGACAGACCGTGACGACGACAGACTTGTCCCACACGGCTGGAGAGCATCAGGTCGCTCGTCAAATGAATGACGCGTTGTGGTTGGAGGCTGGATCCGGTTGAGTTCATGGTTTTCCAATGGCGTAAAGCGCATCGAAGGTACGCAGATAGATCCGACCATTGGAAATCGCCAGCGATGCCGAAATCGGCTCGTGCATTTCGTTTCGGGAAACGACTTCGAAAGTGCGTCCTGCCTTGACCACCGTGACGACGCCGCCGCGAGATGTGAAATAGACAAGCCCGTCAGCGGCCACCGGCGAAGCGCGATAGCGATCGGCTTCCAGCCGTTGCGAGTAGACTTGTTCGCCGCTCGGGGCGTCGAGCACAGTGAGTACACCCGACTCACCGCACAAATACACCAAGCCGTCGTACACCAACGGCGAGGCGACGTCGGGCGTGCCGCGGGACATTCGCCACGCGATCGCCTTTTCGTCGTCGGTAATGGTCCCGGTGTACCCCGGCCGAATACCGATCACCGGACCGCGTTTAGCCGAGGGGACGACGATCAGTCCCGGCCCGCAACTCGGCGAGGCAACAAAACGGAGCGAACGGTCGTAGCGATCGTGGGGATTCAAGCTGCCGCAGCGCCACAATTCGTGGCCGTCGGACAAATCGTGTGCCGTGACGTAATCGGCGCCATGAACGATCAAGATCGCGCCGTCAGCGTCTTCGTAGATTGTGGGAGAGGCATACGAGTGTTTGGTCTCGGCGACGCCATCGGTCTGGCGAATGTGCTTCCAAACTTCCTCGCCGGTTGACGCGTTCAATCGCAATACCAAACCGCGGCTGGGATTGTCGTCGCGCATCGAACCGTGGATCAATTGCAGATACAGACTTCCATCGTGCAGAATCGGTGTCGACGTCATCCCAAACTGGATGTCGAACGTTCCGTACTCCTGTTGTAGGTCTTTGGCCCAAACCGGCTGGCCGTCAATCGTGAAGCAGACGAGATTGCCGTTGCCATCCAGCGCCAGACGTTGCGCCCGTCGGTTATCGGCGACGGGGACGCGGAATTCCCTTCGTCTTGGCGAACCGTGAGGTTGCCGGTTCCGAATTGATGCGACCATTGCGGCTTCCCGTCGGTCGAAATGCAAATCAGTTTGATCGCCTGGCCGTCCGGTGACGTAACAAAGACGCGATCGGACGCCACGACTGGGCTGCTGCCAGCCGGGCCGGGCAGTGCGACTCGCCACACGACGTTATCCGTTTGATTCCAGGCGGTGGGCAAACCGGTCTCGGTACTGATGCCGTTGAGTCGCGGCCCTCGCCATTGCGGCCAGTCATCCGCCAGCGACAACGTCGGCATTAGGGCGACGATCATCCATATGCGCCAACAAAGTCGCCCCAATCGCTGTTGTAATTGCCTTGGCTGGAACATAATGAAGCCTCACCCGTAGACTAAGCAGTAACAAAGCACTAGTGCTTTTTCAGTACTTAATTTTGGGGTGCCACTGGCTGTGCCAGTGTACATGAGCGTCGTGTATTGCCGACCCGCACTGGCGAAGCCAGTGGCACACAACCCCAATTCTAAGACCTGAGAAAGCACTAGTCCGCGAAAGGATTTTACTCGTTTCACCTCGTCGTCAACACGTACCGCATGAAAACGCCACTTAGTAGTATTCCGCAATTGTATCGGAACGTGAGGCGACTCACCGAAATCCTTTCGGTTCTCAGCAAGTACGGATTGGCCGACTGGTTGAGCCGGATCAACGTGGACTTCGTGGATAACCGGTTCAAAACTCGCGACGGGGAAGTGATCGCGCACTTGTCCCAACCGGCCCGGGTTCGTCGAGCGTTGATCGATCTGGGCCCGGCGTTTATCAAGTTGGGGCAGTTGCTGAGCACTCGTGCGGACTTAGTGGGAGTCGCCTTGGCGGACGAATTGACCAGCCTACAAAGCAACGTACCGCCGGATTCTTATGACGTCATTCGGCAGACCGTCGAGTCCCAATTGTCGCAACCGATCGACAAGGCTTTCGCTGGATTCGACCCGGAACCGATCGCGGTGGCGTCGATGGGTCAGGTGCACCGTGCGCGGCTGTTGGATGGAACTGAGATTGCCGTCAAAGTCCGTCGCGCAGGGATCGAGCATACGGTCGAAACCGACTTGGACATCGTCACGGCGATGGCTCAATTGGTTGAGCGCCTGGACGACTTTAAGCCATATCAACCGGTGATTTTGGCCCGCGAACTATCGGCGGCGATGCGGAGCGAATTGGATTTTACCAATGAACAGCAGAACATGCTGCAGTTCCGCCGGTTGTTCCGCCGGATGCCGGGCCTGCGGATTCCTCGGCCCATCGCCAGCATGTGTACGCCGAAACTGCTGACGATGGAGTTTCTACAGGGGACGAAAGTCAGCGAGGTCAACGGATCGGTTGAATTCGACCGTCGCCAGATCGCCAAACGGGTGCGCAAGATTTACCTAAAGATGATATTCGAATATGGGTTTTTTCACGCCGATCCCCATCCAGGCAACATCTTGATCCTCGACGAGAACGTCATTGGGCTACTGGATTTCGGAATCGTGGGAAGGATCAGCGAATCGATGCGATTGGACATGCAATCGCTGTTGTATTCGATCGTAACGGAAGATTTGACGCAGTTGGTCCGAATCGTGCGCCGCGTGGGCAACACCCCCAGCGAGCTTGACGAGTCGAGATTGTCGAAGGACCTGGCCCAGTTTGTCGGCCGATACTCGACGCAAGAATTGGCGGCGTTTCAGACCGCTTCAGCGCTGAGGGATTTCATCAAGATCGTCCGGGACCACCGAGTGTATTTGCCCGGTGACGTGGCCGCATTGGTCAAGGTACTGGTGACGCTGGACGGAACCGCTCGATCGTTGGCCCCCGATTTCAACTTGATGCAAATCATGCGACCATTTTTGCGGAAGATGATGCTTCGTCGCTTGTCGCCGGGGCGCCAATTGCGGCAGTTCGCCCGATTGTTCTTGCAGGTCGAACGATTGGCCGAATCGATGCCGCATCGCGTGGAGACGATCATGGAGCAGATCCAGTCCGGCAAGTTCGACGTGCATTTGGATCATCGTCGCTTGGGGCCGTCGGTGAACCGTTTGGTAATGGGCCTAATTACCAGTGCGTTATTCCTGGGTTCGGCGCTGATGCTGAGCTATAAAGTGCCGCCGCTTTTGTTCCCCGAGCGTTCGTGGATGGGACTTTTTCAACTTTCGTCGATGGGTTTGACCGGGATGATTGTCAGCTTGATGTTAGGCGCTCGGTTGGTCTGGGCGATTCGAAAGTCCGGGAACCTGGATCAGCCGCAATAGCACAACCGGCAACCAGCATTGGTAAGTCCGATGAATTGACTTGGTTCATTTCGCGCTCGATGACCTGTTGGATTCGCAGGTCGAGCAAATCGAGTTGCCGAATGACTTCATCCTGCTCACCAAGCAAACGTTCGATCAGGGCGGATGGAGCATCCGCGGGCACGCTGTCTGGATCGCTTGAATTGCGTCGCTCGGTGATTTGTGACATGGCCTTGGTATAATATGAAGCGGCGTCTACGGAGTTTTCTTCGGTTGCAAACGGATTGGACCCCACGAATTTGCTGAGCGGGCGTCATATTTTCCGCGAGTCGGAATCTTTCGCCAGCGTCCGAGAAACGGCACAGTTCGCAATCGGCGATGCCGAAATTACTTCATCGGCAGGGCTTGGGGCGGTGACGATTACACGCGGCGTCGTCTGAGCAAGCTGGCATTTGGCTAAGGACCGAAGTGGCGTCATTTGCCGTAGGTCGGTCAGTTTTTGCCCGGCATATGACTTGGCCAGGGATGGCTGTTCCACTTTGAATTGGCCCACTACGTTGAGAACAAAGCTCTAGACAGCAGCGCGATCGAGTCGTTAGAATTTGATAGCGGCATAGAGAATTGAATTTGCACGTTGGTCCGCGAACGAGCTTCGCGCCGATCCTGTTGTTTGTTGTGTTGTTTTCGTCACATATTTGGAGGGGAAATGGTCAAGTTGTTGGTGCGGGAGAAAGAATCGATTCAGGAGGCCGTTCGGCGGTTTCGGAAGCTCGTCGAACGAAGCGGCATTAAGAAGGAAATGCGTCGCCGCGAATACTACGAAAAGCCGAGTGAAATCAAGCACCGCGCCCGACTTCGCGCCGAACGCCGAAACCGGCGAGTTCGACCTGGTTCGCAGCCCGGTCGCTAATTTGAGACTTCAATAGGTTGAAACTTGGACGTTGCATCGGCCGACGTCCTATCTAGATGGCAACCTTGTGCTGGATGCGTTGTGTGGCCTTGCGGTGCGCATGGTTGGTGCTCATTGGCATTGTCATCCGGGCGCGACCGACTGATTGAAAGGACGATCGCCGTAGCTGAGGATCGCACCCAAAATGACTTCGCCTTAAATCCCCGCCCTTATGGGAAAGGTTCAGGAAAGTGTGAACATGACCGGGAAGTTATTGTGCGTGCGATTCTGAATGGCCACCAAGGTCGGTAGGCGAGATTTTCGAAAGTACCTTGCCCCGATGAAGTGGCACTTACGCCTCTGTGGTTGAGTCGACGCGGGCGTGGCGGGTTAGTCTGCCAAAGTTCGGTGGGATCTTTAGCTAATGTCCTTCGGTCAGAGACTGACGGACCTACAGCAACCGCCCCGGTACGTTTTTTGGCGCATCATTGTCCGTCAGAGACTGACGGACCTACAGTAAACGCCCCGGTATGTTTTTACGCGCATCATTGTCCGTCAGAGACTGACGGACCTACAGCAACCGCCCCGGTACGTTTTTTGGCGCATCATTGTCCGTCAGAGACTGACGGACCTACAGTAAGGATCGCACGCAAAATAACTTCGCAGTAAATCCTCGCCCTCACGGGAGAGGTTTAGGAGAGGGCAAAAAAAAGCCGGGAAGTTATTTTGCGTGCGATCCTGAGTTAGCCCACCATCGGATTTTGTTTGGCGGAGCGCGGTTGCAATTCTGGAGGGGATTGAGTTGCCGCTGGTGGATGGGACGGTCGGAACATCTCACGGTTGGATTCGTTGACGGTCAACGGCGTGCCGACACATTCGACGGTGGAGGCGGAGTTCGCGGCGGCTTGACGCGGTGGTTTGTCGGGAGAGAATTGTGGCGATTTTGTGTCGGATTTGGACGCAGGCAGTTGAGTCGCGGGCCGAATTCGATCAAACTAATGGGCAGGGTGACGGGGACAAATTGCAGATCGGCAATCGGCTTTGCGCCAGTGGGCAAAGGTCTTTGTTTTTGCGCGGCTTTCTGGGCTTGCTTTTTGAGGGACTACTCGGATGAACAACGGCGTATTTGAAATTCTCGGCAATTTGATGTACGTGGCGCTTTTTCTCCAAGCATGTTGGGGGTTTTATTGCGTCGTTTTGGTTTGGATGCGCGTCGATCAGAAACGATTCAAGGACGAGGAACAACAAAAGGCATTTTTGGAAGCGATTGAAGAACCGCTATCCCGCGGTGACTACGATACAGCCCATCAGATTTGCGAAGGGGACCGTCGCGCGGTAGTGCAACTGGCGCAAATGGCGATCGAGAATCGGCAGTTGGGCTACGCCAAAGTCAAGCAGCTTTTGACGGACCGATTTCAACGCGACATCCTATCCGATATCGACAACGCGTTGAGTTGGGTTTTTTCGATGATCAAGACGGCGCCTATGGTGGGGCTGTTAGGGACGGTCATGGGCATGATGAGCGCGTTTCGCAAACTGTCCATTCAAAGAAACGTCGAGCCGGATTTGTTGGCCAAGGATATTCAGCTGGCTTTGATCACGACCGCCTGCGGTTTGACGATTGCCGTGCCGCTGCTCTTGGCGACTTCCAGTATCAACATAAAAATGAAGAGGATGCAGGACCTCGTGACGTATGGGTTGAACCAATTCCTGGAAATCTACCGAGAAGCTTTGATTCGACATCCGAAATAACGATGGGGGTCGAGATTCGATGACCAAAGACGACCACATTCAGCTCTCGCAGAAACCGGCCAAGCAGGACAGCGATTTCGATATCACGCCGATGATTGACTGCGTGTTTCTATTGCTGTTTTTCTTCATGGTGACGTCCAAAATGGACCGTTCGTCCACGATTGTTCAGCCGTTGGCGATCAACGGAGAAAATCTTACGCCAGAACGGCTGGTGATCGTTTCGGCGGCGATCAATGCAGCTGGCGAGGCGAGTTTCTATTACGGCGATTCGACTCGGCCCGAGCGGTTGGTGCCTGGCGACGCCAAGGTGCAGGAGGACGCGATCGGGAAATACATTCAGCAGCAAGTCGCGCAGCGTCCCGACGCGATCGGTATCCTGATCAAGGCGGACGGCAAATTGAAAGAGAAATACATCACGCTGTTTGGCAGAGCCGCGGCGGCCTTTGGAGGTGGCCGCAAACTTTATGCCGGAATTCAACAGCAGTGATCGGGCGATACCGGCTCCGGCGCGGCCGTTGTGGGACCGTAGGGGCCTGTGCCAGCTAACTTTTAGGGTTAAGGGTTTAAGGAGTCGATTGGCAGGGTTAAGGGGTCAGGAGTCAATTGTGCGAAGCACCCGGAGGGCCGTTCCGGCAATTGACTCCTGACCCCTTAACCAACCGAAGCACCCGGAGGGCCGTTCCGGCAATTGAGTCGTGACCGCTTAACCAACGCGTAGACTAAGTAGTAACAAAGCAGTAGAGGCCAATGCCACAATCGCAGGTTGGCAGCTTGTGGGATAACACTCGCCAGCGGGGTTTGCAATGAACGACGACTATTCTGACGACTCAGGGCTCGAGGAGCCCGAGCATGATTCGGGCATCGAGTCGGATCCGACCGGCTTTGGCCTGAAGGCGCCGCAAGCTGAATTGAGCAACCGGCGAACGACCGTCGATCGCGAGCCGCCGGTCCCGATGCCCGCTCCGCCTCCGTCGGACGAGAACGAGAAATCCAAGCGTATGGCGTGGAAGGGCTTCGAACCGGAGGAGGAATACGAGCCCGAAGTCGAATTCATGCCGGATAAGGATATCGACGAAGAGATGGACATGACGCCGATGGTGGATGTGACCTTCTTGTTGTTGATTTTCTTCATGGTGACGGCGTCGTTTGTGACGCAACGGTCCCTCCAACAGCCGAAGCCTTCGGAGGACTTGCCGTCGACCCATCCGATTGACGATCCGGAAGACCAGGACGATTACGTCGAAATCATCATCGATCAGAACAACACGTATCGCATTACATCGCGGGACGAGGAAGAAATCGAAGCCCCTAGTGATCCTGAGATGAGAGCTCAAATGCGGGATGCCAAGGAACGGCTCAACGCCCGCAAATTGATCGTAACAGCTCACGAGGAGTGTTGGCACGAGAAAGTGGTCAAAGCATGGGATTACGGAACGACTCTCGGTTTCGAGCATATTGAATTAAAGACAACATCGCAGAATTACTGACGGCGGGAGATCCGGCCAACGGCGCCGTGGGGATTTGCCGTCGAGGGACTCTATGTGGAGACAACGCCATGCAACGATTGAATCAACCTGCTGCCGAAGCGATGCCGCCGCCTCCCCCGAGCGATACCGAGTGGGGCGCCGCCGCGTGGAAAGGTCTTGAGCTTCCGTCGACGAGCGAGCCCGAATTCACGGTGGATCCAGTCGTCGCCGATCCCGGCGACGACTTGGATATGACGCCGATGGTGGATGTCACCTTTTTGTTATTGATTTTTTTCATGGTGACGGCGTCCTTTGTGACTCAGCGGGCGATCGACCAGCCAAAGCACGCGTCGGACGATCAGACGTCGATCAAGAATGCGCGTGACATACCTCCGCCCTTGGCAGTCGAAGTCACGATCGATCAGAACAATGTGTTCCACGTCGCAGCGGGCGAAATCGAGGATCTTCGGTCGCTGGGTGGTCCTGAATTTCGCGAACAGCTCCGGCAGGCGAAAGACAGTATGCAAGCCCGAACGCTGGTCGTGACGGCTCATGACGAATGTTGGCACAAAAGTGCGGTTCGAGCTTGGGATTGTGGAAAGTCCCTCGGATTCGACGAGGTGGTTTGCCGAAACACTTCGCGAGATTATTGATTCTTGGACCGGTTCGCCGGTCCGACCGTGTGTTGGCAAAGCCGGCACGATTTCACTGTGAGATAGAGCATGTCGCCCAAGAAAATACTACAGCGGGTCAGGGATTTAGGGACGATCGATCCTCGGACGCTGGCGAAAATTGAAAAACATATCGACGATCCCACCAAGAAGGTTTCCGCCAAAGCGATTGTGCGATATTTGATTGACAACGAGCAGATTTCGCAGTCGCAAGCCGGCTTGTTGTTGGAATCCGATTCGGAGTACGGCGCGCGGGCGACTCACGAGGGCGGTCGGAAGCGGAAACCGGCCGGCGAGGCGTACGACACGGATGATTTGGTGGGCGGGGTCGAGGTATTGCCGGCCAACCCGGCGCCGCCCCCGCGCAAGCTTCCAACGCGCGAACGCAAGCGCCATCGCGACCGCGGGGAGACGGCGAGCGGCATCGAACCGGACGCGAAACAGGACTTTGACGTTGTCAACGATCCGTTGCGCGTTGATTCCACTCAGTTGTCGGACATGAACTACAAGTCGATGTTGGTGGACTTTGGCGAGGCGCCAGGCACGCCAAAGAAAGAGACGCCGAGCTTTGAAGGGAAGATCATTGTCGGCAACCAATGGGAATCGCGGTGGTTGTTTCTGGGCGCCGGGTTGGTAATGTTTCTGGTCATGACCACGATCGGGTTGGCCTGGCTGTTAAACCGAACGACGGCGGACCAAGCCAAGCGGAAGGCCCAGGAGCATTTTGACAAGGAAGAATTCGAAGGCGCCAAAGAGGAATGGCAGCGTTATATTCGCGATTTTCCCCAGGACAAGGACGTGCCCAACGCTCGGGCAAAGATCGTCAATTGCACGCTGCGCGTTTTCTACAACGCCAAGAATTTTAACGAGGTGCTGGCCACGGCCAGAAAGGAATTGCCGGAATTGGTCAAGCGAGAAGACAATCAAATCACTGAGATACAAGGCGAATTGGCGGTGATCCTGCCGAATACCGCGTTGCACTTTTCCGAAGAAGCGCTGAAAGCCGACTCGACGGAGGATAAGGAACGGCTTCTCCAGCTCGCCACCGACACCGAAGAACTGGTACGGAACTCCGCCTACGTTCCAGTCGGCCACCTGCGAGGCGACGGATTTGCCGCGCAAAAAATGGGGGAGTATCAAAAGAACGTCGAAAAAGTGCGATTCGATATCGAACGCGAGAACGCCTACCAACGTGTACTGGTTCAGATGAAGGCCCAGACGGAAAGTCGCGAGACCGACGCCGCGGCCCAAGCGTACTACGAACTGATCCTAAAATATCCTTTGTTGCGAGCGCGGCAACCCTTGGCCGACGCGATCAAAGCCGTCTCCGAAAAGGAGCGCGAGTTAATCCAGCCGAATTCGGTCGAGTTGGCGGTTTCCAACGAAGCTCGGCCGCTCAAGACGCTGGCGCACACGACCTTGGCGAACTCGGTTGGGAATGACATCCCCGACCTCGACGGAAAGTACATCACGTATCTGGTCAATGGCATGTTGTACGGCCTGGATGCCAAACACGGGCGAATTCACTGGTGGCGCGAGATCGGTGTCGAGACGCGAATTGCCCCTCAATGGGTGGACAAGCCGTACAGCTCTGACCTGATTGTTAGCGATCAGACTCGCAACGAAATCTGCCGCATCCGCTGCGAGGATGGTTCGCTGGTGTGGCGGATCGATGTCCACGAGCCATTCGTGAAGCCCGCCGTGGCCACCTCCCGCGACAAGTTGTTCGTCACGACTCGTTCCGGCCGGGTCATTCGTTGCAGTTTGAGCGATGGCAAAACCGATATGGCCTGTCAGTTACCGCAAGCCGTGACGGTGGGCCCGGTAACCAGCCAAGACAACGCGCTGCTATACCAGATCGGTATGCACTCCAATTTGTATCTGATTTCTCAGCAGGATATGACTTGCACCGAGGTCTTTTTCATCGGCCACCAGCCTAATTCGATCGACGTCGAGCCGTTTTTGTTGGTGGGCAATCTTTGCGTCCTGGAGAATTTTGGCCAGCATTGTCGCGCCCACGTGTTGGGATTCAAGGAACACGGGGCGGGGGTGTTTCTTGCGCAGCAACCGTTCAAGGTTACTGATGGAAAGGTCACTCTCGAACCTCAGCGGTACGGTCGTCGCGTGTTGTTGGCCTCGGATTCGGGCGACATGCAAATGTACGAATTGAACATCGACTCCAACGGCGACCAGACCGTTGTCAGCTTGGATTCCTTGATCAAGTCGCCGTTTGAAACTCATCCGGGAATGGCGAACTATCTGGCGATCAGCGGAGGCGATTTGTTCTTGGGAAACCGCGGCTTGACCAAGTACAAGATTCTGCTGAGCGAACAAAAACTCGAGATTCGAAAAACCGCGAATAGCGCCGATACGTTTGTCGGTCCGATTTATTCATTTGAGAATGTGGCGATTCACTTGCGACGGCGGTTTCATTCACTGCAAGTCACTGCGGCGGCGGTCAACACCGATACGCTGGAGGAACTCTGGCAGACCGACTTCGGCGCGCCCCCCGTGGAGCCACCTTTCCTGGTCAATAACCAGGTATGCGTCGTTTCCAATCAAGGGGATTTGTTTCAGCTGGGGGATCACGCATTTGAGCAAGTGGCGATCGAGCCGTTGGTGCGCGGCACGAACGTCAGTCAGAACTTGAAGTTCAGCGTCGGAGTGGATTTGGCGAACGGCAATCGAGTTTATTGCGACGTCGGCGATACCGATCGGATTCTGACCTACCAGCCAAACGATTTGCAGAACAACAAACTCTCCTTGGTTGAGCCGCCGGCGAACCAAGTAGCCGCCGATCCGGTGGGATTCAACGACTCGTTGCTCGTCCCCACGGATTCGGGGCAAATCTGCCGAATCAATCCATTAACGGGGGCGATGGTCGGCTCACCCTTTCAACCCCCCATCGACCCCAACCACCCACCCAAGTGGGTCAGTCCCGTGCCGCTGGACCAGGGGCAGTTTGTGGCGGCGACCGCCGCTGGCAAATTGTATATCGTGAAGGCGGAGGGTGACCGCTCGTTAGTCAAGTCGAAAGAACTGGAATACTCGGCGAACGTGACCGCTCCGCTGTTGGCAATTGGCGATACGGTCTACACGGTTTGCCACAATGCCACGAATGACTTGTTGGTGGCGTTTTCGACACAACCGGAGTTGGCCGAGAAGAAATCGCAAATCCTGGCCTCCGAGTACACGGGCGGTTTTCAAATCGTCAATTCGTTGATTTTCATTCAAACAGCGGACGGGAAAATCAACTGTTTTGACGCCGACCTGAATCGTAAATGGCAGATTGATTTGCCGCAGACGGCGGACGGGTTGGTCGGCAAACCGGCTGGCAAGCTGGCTTTGGTCGATGGCGCCGTGCTCATAGCGTTTGAGAGTGGCGATGTCGTTCGCTTGAACCCGGAGTCGGGAGAGGTACTCGCCCGCACGAACCTCGAGTTACCGTTGGCCGGCCCGCCTGTGGTCTTGGATGGAAAATGGTACATCGGGGATCAAAACGGAACGATTTATTTGATGAGTCCGTTGCAATGACCGGTTTGTTGTGTGCAAAAGTAAAAGCTAAAACGCAGCCCATTATGAGAATAGCCTCGATCAAATCGCCGAGGAACCTTGTCCTCATCCGGATCGCGCGGATGCGGCTGGTATGGTTCGGATCGCTGGCGATCGCCGTTGTTTTGTTGGGGTTGTTTCCTTCAATCGCTCGTCCACAAGTGCCGCCGGCGAACAACGCGCCGCAACAGCCGCAAGCCCCAGGGGTATATGGCATCGACCGAGATGACGCGACACCCACGGTGGAGCGTCCGCCGTTTGATCGGGTCACGCTGACCAGCGATGGGGACAATGCGATTCTGTATATTCACCCACTGGATATCGTAGGGCACATTGACCCGGCGGCCCAAACGGGCAGCATGAAATTTGAATTGTTGGACCGCCCCAATCAGACGTTCGTCGTCCTTTGGCGGTTTGTGGCCAAGGTCGAACGGTTCGACGAAATCATCATCGAGGAGACTCGTCGCGCGTATTCTTCGGGCGATTACAACGCCGCCTTCAGCAACTTGATGTATGTCTACGACGAGCGCGGCGCCAACGATCCCATCATCCAAGAATTGCTGGAGCCGTTTTGGTTTGCCGACGCCCAGTCGCTGTTGCAGAGCAACAAGAACGAATTGGCGCTCAGCGTGTTGGAGGAGCTCTATCGCCGCGATCGAAATTTCGCGGCGCAGGGCTCAACCAAACGAGTCGCCGACTTGATTGCCGCCGGCTACGATCGCCTGCTCAGCCAGTACGAAGCCCGCAAGGACTTCAATGGTCTCGTGGCCAAGCTGGCCGAAATCAAGCAGAAGTATCCCAAGCCGGAGGCGCCCATCGGGGCCATGATGGGCCGGTGGGATGCGGTGCTGGAAAAGAAAAAGCAACAATTGGCCGATGACCTGGCGGCAGTCGCACGGGGCGACGATCCCGTGAAGGCCAATGAAGCGGTACGGACAATGCAATATTCGGTGCCTGAGGATTCCCGCACGCGCCCATTGTTTGCGGAGGTGTTTGAGCACTCGCCGGCGATCATCGTCGGGACGAATCAGCTTGACGCCGCGCCGGACGCCGCGTCGTTGGACAATTGGACGGCTCGACGATTGGGCACGCTGTTGACGCGACAACTGGTGGAATTGGTGGGTTTGGGGGACGACGGCGGACTGTACGCCTACAACGAAGGCCAGGTTGTGCCGGTCGACGAATTCGGACGGACATTTCGATTCGAAATCGAAAAGGTCAAACAACAGTTTAAGTCGCCGATGTCGGCATTTGAGTTGGCCCGGCGAATTGGTTCCTTGGTGAATGAACATTCGCCGGATTTCTATTTCCCGCTGGCCAAGCTCGTTTCCAGCGTGGAGATCATGGACAACTCCAATGTCCAAGTCCGTTTGAACCGGCCCTACGCTCGTTTCGAGAGCTTGTTTCGTGTACCGCGCAGCTCAAAGAGCGACGAGAATTCCGGAATCTATCAACCCGGGCAAGGTTTTGACGGCGACAAGTCATTCAAGGTTTACACTCCCAATCCGCAATTCCTCCGCGGTGACGACCAACAAATGCCGCTGATCGTTGAGAAGAAATTCGACAACAACTCGCTCGCCACCCAGGCCTTGATTCGTGGTGAAGTCGACGTCGTCGAGCGCGTCTTCCCCGCAGATTTGCGGAAGCTTCACGAGAACCCGCAAATCGCGGTGCGGGCGTATGCCGTCCCCACGGTGCACCTGTTAGTGCCCAACCTGCGCAATGCGTTCATGCAGAATCCGACGTTTCGCCGAGGATTGCTGTATGCGATCGACCGCAATTCGATCGTTAAGAATCTGATTTGCGGCGGTCAAGAGCTATCGGGGTTCAACGAAATGAGCGGCCCCTTCCCCATTGGAACCGAGCAGAACGACTTGATCGGATACGGTTACAATTCTCGAATTCAGCCCACCAAGTTTGATCCGCGGATGGCCATTGTTTCGCCAGCAGTGGTGTTGGGAAGGATGCGTAAGGATGCCAAAGAGCGACTTCGCGAAACTCGGATGGAGGAACTCGTCAAGATGAACTTGGACGAGGATGGGATCGACAAGCAACTGGAACAATGGATCAACGAGGATAAATCGCTGGTCGTTCCACCGCTGGTTCTCGCTTATCCCGATGGTGACATTGCCGTCGCGTCATGCGAGATGATGAAGCAGATGTGGTCGTCGGTGGGGATCGACGTAGAACTTCGGCCGTTGCCTCCCGGAACGACTCGACCGGCGGACGATGATTACGATTTGTTGTACGTCGAGTCGACGATGGAAGAACCATTGTCCGACGCACGCAAGCTTTTTGGGGATTTGGGTATCGTCAAAGTCACCAGTCCGGCGATCGAGTTGCTGATGGGCGAACTGGACACCGCCAAGAACTGGGTAGCGGCCCGGAACATTTTGCGGCAGATCCATTTGCATAGCCAATACGATGTCACCATTCTGCCCCTGTGGCAAACGATCAATTACTACGCTTATCGCCGCAACATTCGCGGCCTGGACGGCGGCCTGATCCATCTTTACGACGACGTCGCCAATTGGCGAATCGACGTTCCCGGCGAGGAATGAACCTGATGCCTACAATTTCTAAAAGTTCGATCATGGCCCGAGCCGTCTGTACGGTGATGTGTTGGCTTCTGGCTAACGGAATTCTGCTGGGCCAGGGAATAATAAGAAGCAACCTGACATCCGTCGACGGCCAACCCCCACCCCAACAGTACGATCGCGAGACGGCGTTGGACGCACAAGCTTGGGAGTATACGCCGTATCGAGTCCTGGTCTGGATCGTGGATGACGGTTCGCAGGTCATTCAGCACGTTTGGCCGCAGATTCAATTCCGCATTGAGCGCGACGCACGATCGGACGACTACAATTCATGGGGAGTCGCTTGTCGGCATCCAAGTCTTTTATGGAATGCTCGACTGCTCGGTCAACTGGAGCACCCGTCGGAGGATCGGACCAAGGAGTTGGCCGAGCTGATTTCCTCCGAGGGGTTTGACAAATTGATTGTCATTCGGGTCCGGCAATCCACCGGTCAATTCAGGATTGACGCGCGCGAAATGGACTTGATGACGCGCCAGTGGGGTGAATTGGCCGAATTGGATTGCGGCCAGGTCGAATTGTTGCCGGCCCGCTGCTACGACGCTGTCCGTCAGTCGTTCATGCCGCTGGCGCGCGTCGAGCGGGTTGCGGACAAGACGATTTACTGCCGGATGCGCCGGTCAACTTGTGCCGCCAAGCGGGGACCGACGCCGACGGAAACTTGATCGAAGTGCCGGCGGAGGATTCTCCCGTGTGGGTCAAACCGACCGATATCATGTTGCCGGTCATTCGCCGCAACGATCGGGAGGACAAGTTTCAGAGCGTGGAGATCGCTGACCTGACCTTTTTGACGATCGATTCGCAAACTGAATCCGTGCTGAAATGCCGCATGTACACTGCCCAATGGGCTCCGTTGTCGGGCCGCACCGGTTCGCACACGCAGAAATTCGCGTTGGTGGTTCGTCCCAAGGGGTCAGAAACGCAGTTGTCGTTGATTTCGAATGATCCCAAGAACCCCGCACCGATGTCCGGATTGACGATCGAATCCCGGACGCCGGGGGATCCGGATGTGGACGACAACACACGCAAGGAGCAAGAAAAGAAATCGGCGGTTTTGTTGGGAAAGACCGATTGGAAGGGGACAATCGACATTCGACCGACCAAGGATCGGTCGGTCCGGTTGATCTACGTCAAGAACGGGAAACAGGAACTCAAAATGATTCCTGTCATGCCCGGCTTGTTTGATTCCATCACGGCGGCGGTTGTGGACGACAAAGCGCGCGTCTTGGCCGAAGGGATTGCCAACGGCTGGAAGAATCGAATTCTGGATTACGTCGCCCAACGCGCGATTCTCAAAGCGCACATCAATATGGCAATGGACAAGGACGATTTTGCCAAGGCTCGCAAGATCTATGAGGACGAATACAACAAGCTGGATACGCTGGGCGATTTGACTTTGCGATTGATGCAGACCAAAGAGCAATTGCTCGCGCCAAAGATGCCAATGAAAAGCAACGGAATCGAATTAACAATATGTTCGCAGCTCTGTACGGCGTGATCGTCGACAAACTCAAGTCAAAAGATGAAGCCGATTTGTTGCAGCAAATCATGGACAAGAAATCAAAGCCCAACGGCGATAACGACACCGCCAGCGCCTGACGAGACAACGGGAAAGTCCTCGGCCGAACAATCGACTCAGCCCGCATCGGTAACTAAGCCCAAACCACAATGACCGGCGGCGCCGGTCTACCGAGACCGCTGCGAACAACGTTTGCCGTGCCCATCGAAACATTGGGTCGGTCCGAAGCCTATTCGACGACGCGGGTGCGGGTCCCTCCGCGAGTTTTTGTCACCGTTGGATGCGATACAGCGATTTCTCCGTTCGCACGATAAAAAAGCGATCCACCGCAGCCGGAGTTGCCATGATGGCGCTGTCCAATTCGTTCGTTGCCAGCAACTGAAACGAGCGCTCTGGCGCGACGACGAAGACGCGACCGTCGCGGTCGGCAAAGTATAGTTTGCCGTCCGCCAGAATGGGTGATGCCGAATACTCGCCGCCCAACCGCTCTCGCCAGATTTGTTGGCCGGATTCTGCATCGACACAAGTGGCGATACCTCGGTCGCTTATAAAAAAAACTAATCCCTCGGCGACAATGGGCGTCGGCATCGTCGGCACTTGGGAATCAAAACGCCAGCCGATATCGGCCGCCGTAAGCTTGTCGCTTCCTCCGCATTCAATTTCCAACAGCGTCGATTGGTTGAAGCCCGTGCAAATGTAGACCTTCCCATCGGAGAACACGGGTCGGGGGACGGTGGAATACCCGAGCTTGCCGTAGGGGATCCTCCACAACTCGGCTCCGCTTTGCGGATCGTAGGCATACAGCCAGTCGGCCGCCGCCGAAAGGAGTTGGGGGCCGCCTGGAAAACGGACGAGGGTCGGTGTGCTGAAGGCCTTGCGCATCATCCCGGCGGTTTGCATTTTGCCGGACCGGTCGCGCCGCCAGGCGATTTTTCCCGTTGCCTTGTCGAGCGCCACGATGAATTGAACATCGATGCCGTCGCAATTCAGAATCAGCAGGTCACCGACGATGATCGGCGACGAACCGGGTCCGGTTTCGTGATTGAGCTTCAGTTCCGTATTCCGCCAGACGACGGCGCCGGTCGACCGCTGCACGCAGGCGGTCCCCATCGTGCCGAAACTACAGTAGACATAATCGCCATCGATCACCGGAGTGGGTGAAGCCAGGCTGTTGAGAGGGTGAACCAAGGGCGGATCGGCGCAGTCAAACAAGTCGACGTCGTGCACGAGCTTTCCCGTCTCGCAAGAAACGCAGAGTGCCTTGAGCCGGGCGCTCGCTTTGACTTCCAGACCGGGCATCGTCGCCTTTGCCAATCGCGACTTAACTGTCGCCTCGTCGGCGGTCGTCTCGATCGCGGTCGTCATCCAGATTTCATCTCCGCTGATCACCGGAGACGACCAACCACGCCCGGCAATTTCCGTTCGCCACCGGATGTTGTCCGCCGACCACTGAGTCGGCAAGTCATGCGCGTCGGCAATTCCGGAACCGTTCGGCCCGCGGAATTCAGTCCACTGGGCAAGCACATCCCCCGTCGACATCAGTTGCGCGGCAAATAAGCACGACGCCAGCCAAATGTGGCAACGGAAAATCCAATGAAAGCGTTTCACTCAGTCCTCGTGTGGAAATAAGATGAACTTGTTCGCCGACACTCGTACGTATCGCAGGCAAACGTCGCCGAGCAGCAACGGCCTTAGGATCGCACGCAAAATTACTTCGCCCTAAATCTTCGCCCTCACGGGAGAGGTAGGGAGAGGGTCAAAAAAACCGTGAAGTTATTTTGCGTGCGATCCTTAAACTCTCGATTGTAACTGTGCGGGAGGTTCGGGTCATCAACAAACCATCGAAGGAGATGCGGATTGGGTCAAAGCGAGGGCGCAAGATTTATGGTGGTTGCAGGTGTTTCGCGACGAACTGCAAGACATGAAGTGTTGCCTCGAGTTGGCGCTCGCGGCGATCGGTCGCATTCAAATGCAAGGCCCACGCTGCTTCGACGGCGCACGACTCGTTTCCGCGGCGAGCAAAGGCGATGTGAACTTGGCCGTCGAGATTTGCTGGCGCAGTTGGGACCAAGATGTCCGGTGATCGCCGCACTGCAATGGGCTTCGGGCGTTCGCTGCAACACCGCCACGGCCATCGCCTCGGTGACTTCGCGGGACACGGCGGACTTTGCCTGAAGCAAGTCGGCAGAAATGCCCAGCCAGCGCATTTTCGTCTCTTCGCGATAAGTGACCGACGAACCGCACAAGTGGTTGCTGATTCCGGGAATCATTCCCAAGGCAGCCGAGACCATTCCAGCAGTGCAGCTTTCGGCCAGGACGATACGCTGGCCGGTGTCGCTCAGAAGTTTCGCCACTTGTTGAGCGACGTCGAATAATTGCCGTTGAGTTTCCTTCAGCATGGCGGCGATTATACAACACGGCGTCACCCTTTGTTCCCGCATGCTGTCTTGATTGGTAAGATGGGCTTGTGCCTCTTCCCGCTTGATCTAGCAGACGGTTGGAAAATGTGTGCACAAATGTTTTTTGAAAGTAGAGCGGCGCAAGCCACCCAGTAACTCGCCGCGTCGATGGCAACGCAACCGGACGGCTTGCGCCGTTCCGCTACTTTTTCAACGGGTTGCTGGTATACCAAGTCGAGTGGGGAGCGAAACTTGCAAAGCAGGCAACGGAGGGTTGGCGGCAGCGGGCGCCCGACGCCTTTGAATCAGAAGAATGTTTTTCCCGGTCAATGAGAACCTAATGCCTACTTCTACCATGTCGAGTCAGAAACAGCGGACGATCAAAGCGGCGACCGGCAGCCAACTCACCTGCAAGTCCTGGCTGACCGAAGCGCCGCTGCGGATGTTGATGAACAACCTCGATCCCGCCGTGGCGGAGCGGCCGGATGACCTGGTGGTCTACGGCGGCATCGGCAAGGCGGCGCGAAACTGGGAGTGTTTTGACGCGATCGTAGCGGCTTTGAAGGAGTTGAATGGGGACGAGTCGCTCTTGATTCAATCGGGCAAGCCGGTCGGTGTGTTCCGCACGCATCCCGATGCGCCCGGGTCTTGATCGCCAACAGCAATCTGGTCCCGCACTGGGCGACG
This sequence comes from uncultured Planctomycetaceae bacterium, assembly GCA_963803365.1. Lineage (GTDB taxonomy): Bacteria > Planctomycetota > Planctomycetia > Pirellulales > Pirellulaceae > JANMEB01. Next base: position 1,101,228 of record CAWDMH010000003.1, on the reverse strand, counting down.
TGGGAGCATTTTCACGAGTTGGATCGGCGCGGACTTGCCATGTTCGGCCAGATGACCGCCGGTTCATGGATTTACATCGGCTCGCAGGGGATCGTTCAAGGGACGTATGAGACATTTGTTTCGGTCGGTCGCAAACATTTCAACGGCGACTTGACCGGCAAGTGGATATTGACAGCGGGTCTAGGAGGCATGGGGGGCGCTCAACCATTGGCGGCGACGATGGCGGGGGCTTCGATGTTGGCGGTCGAGTGCGATCGGAATCGGATTATCAAACGGATTCAGACGCGGTATCTCGATCGGCAAACCGAGGACTTGGATCAAGCGCTGCAATGGGTGACCGACTCGTGTGCCGAACGCCGGCCGGTCAGCGTCGGCTTGTTGGGCAACGCGGCTGAGGTATTGCCAGAATTGGTGGGCCGCGACGTTCGGCCAGATGTCGTCACCGATCAAACATCGGCCCACGATCCGCTGAACGGATATTTGCCCGCTGGTTGGACGATGGAGCAAGCGGCCGAGACCCGGCAATCGCGGCCCACCGAAGTCGTCCGCGCCGCGAAGGCATCGATGTCGGCCCACGTCCAAGCAATGTTGGAATTTCACCGCCGCGGGATTCCGACATTCGACTACGGCAACAACATCCGCCAGGTCGCTTATGACGAAGGTGTCACCGAGGCGTTTGAGTTTCCCGGTTTTGTACCAGCCTACATTCGGCCGCTATTCTGTCGCGGCGTCGGACCGTTCCGTTGGGTGGCCTTATCGGGTGATGCGGAAGACATTTATCGAACGGATGCCAAAGTGAAGGCGTTGCTGCCCAACGATGCGCATTTGCACCATTGGTTGGACATGGCCCGCCAGCGCATTCAGTTTCAGGGACTGCCTGCAAGGATTTGCTGGGTCGGGTTGGGGGATCGACATCGATTGGGGCTGGCGTTTAACGAAATGGTCCGCCGCGGCGAAGTTTCCGCGCCCATCGTCATTGGCCGCGATCATCTTGATTCCGGATCGGTGGCAAGTCCCAACCGCGAGACCGAAGGGATGAAGGACGGTTCCGATGCGGTGTCGGACTGGCCATTGTTGAACGCATTGTTGAATACGGCCAGCGGAGCCACGTGGGTCAGCATTCATCATGGCGGCGGCGTCGGTATGGGCTATTCGCAACATGCGGGTGTGGTCATGGTTTGCGATGGAACGCCAGAAGCCGATCGGCGGATCGAGCGCGTCTTGTTTAATGACCCGGCAACTGGCGTGATGCGGCATGCCGACGCGGGTTACGAATCGGCGATTCAGTGCGCTGCGGATTACTCGCTGAAGCTGCCCATGTTGCGGACGAAGTAGTCGGTTGGGGTCGTATGGACAAATTCAGGTTGACGCCGGGGACGCTGACGCTGGAAACGATTTCGGCGTTTACTCGATGGCGGATGCCATGCGAATTGACCGGCGAAGCGTTGTCGCAAGTGCAGGCCGCGCAACAGGTCGTGGAACAGGTGCTCGCTCGCGGCGAGACGGTGTACGGCGTCAACACGGGTTTTGGTATACTGGCGGACAAGGCCATCGCGCACGACGATTTGAAAAAGCTTCAAGTCAACTTGATTCGCTCTCATTCAGCCGGGGTTGGCCCGCTGTTGGACGAATCGATTGTGCGTTTGGTGTTGTTGTTGAAGATCAACAGCCTATCGCGTGGCTACTCCGGCGTCCGACCGTTGGTCATTGATTACCTGATCCGGTTTCTCAACGAGGACCTTCTGCCCTGCCTTCCCGGAAAAGGCTCTGTGGGAGCCAGTGGCGATCTGGCTCCGTTGGCGCACCTGAGCTTGGCGTTGGTCGGGGAAGGGAACGTGCACCTTAAGCGTCAGCTGATGCCCGCCGATCGAGCGTTGCAACACGTTGGATTGGCTCCGTTGGAATTGGGCCCGAAGGAAGGGCTTGCGTTGGTGAACGGAACCCAGGTTTCGGCGGCGATTGCAATGGAGGCGTTGTTTCGCACCGCTGTGGTCTTTTCCGCGGCCATCGTCGCCGGGGCGATGAGCGTCGACGCGGCCGCCGGGACCGACGTCCCGTTCGATCCTCGCATCCACGAATTGCGGATGCATCCGGGCCAGCGCGATTGCGCCGCGGCATATTTGGAATTGTTGCATGGCAGCGAAATCCGCGAGTCCCACAGGAAGTGCACCAAGGTGCAAGACCCGTATTCGCTTCGGTGTCAACCGCAGGTGATGGGAGCTTGCCTGGATCATATGCAGTTTGTGGCCCAGATGCTGCAACGTGAGGTCAATGCGGTTTCCGACAATCCGTTGGTCTTTGCCGACACCGGTCAGGTTCTCTCCGGAGGGAATTTTCACGGCGAGCCGATTGCGATGGCAGCCGACGTGCTGGCGCTGGTGATCGCCGAAATCGGGGCGCTTTCCGAGCGGCGAACAGCGTTGTTAATCGATCCGCATATGAGCGGCTTGCCGCCCTTTCTCGTTGCCCACGGCGGACTTAATTCGGGGTTCATGTTGCCCCAGGTCACCGCCGCCGCGCTGGCGAGCGAAAACAAGTCGCTGGCCCATCCGGCTTGTGTCGATAGTCTGCCGACGTCGGCCAATCAAGAGGATCACGTCAGCATGTCGACGTTTGCTGCTCGGCGATTGTTGGAGATGGTTGACAACACGGCCAACATCGTGGCCATTGAGGTCTTGGCGGCTTGTCAGGGGATTGACCTTCGCCGCCCGCTGAAGACTTCGCCACGTTTGCAAACGTATCACGAGGCCGTTCGCTGCCACGTTTCGTTTTACGAGAGCGATCGCCCTTTCACGCACGACATCGAAATCGTGCGCAGTCTGATCGCGACCGGGCAATTGGACTTCTCACGTTGGGCGGACGCAGTTTTAGTTCTGGCAAACACCGCTCCGTGACGCAGATTGTGCGGAAAAAGGTCTAGCAGACTGTTGAAAAATGTGTGTACAAGTGTTACTTGAAGCGGAGCGGCGCAAGCCGCCCGGGCATGTCGCCTGTAGTTGCCACCGCCACCGGACGGATCGCGTAACCGGACGGCTCGCGCCGTTCCGCTACCTTTTCAACGGGCTGCTAAACCTTCAAGCACCGCTTCAGCGACTCGACCAAGTAGTCAATCTGCGCAGTCGTCGTGTACAAGTGGCATGAAACGCGAACAAACCAGCGATCGTCGAAATAGATGATTGGGATCTCAATCCCAAACTCAGTCCACAGTCGCTGTTGTAGTTCCGACCAATCGCCCTTTGGCAGGGGAACGTGGGCCATGGTTCCATACCACCGATACGGACCGTGAGCACCCATCGGCTCCGTTGAAAAGAGTTCCACCAACCGACGCTCTGCGTATTCCGCCAGCCAGTACGCGCGGGCTCGAAAGTTATCCAATCCTACCGAGCGCAGGAAATCGATGGCCACCGGTATGCTCAGATAGACACTGGGGTCGCGCGTCCCGCTCCAGGTGAATTCCTGGTCCCATCGCTGCGGCATTGCCGGCAGCAGCCGCCCCCAACTTTTGACGAGGGGTTGTGCGATCGATTGCTGTCGGGGATGCACGTAAAGAAACCCCGATCCCAGTGTGGCGGACAGCCATTTGTGGCAACTTGCCGTGTAGAAATCACAATCGAGCGAGTCGATGTCCAATGCAACGTGCGCCGGCACATGTGGCCCGTCGACGCAAACGGGCAAGCCTCGCCGGCGAGCCGTCTGGCAAATCAATTCGATAGGCAAAATCAGCGCCGTCGGCGACGTGATATGGCTGATCACAAGTAAGCTAACGCGATCAGAAATCTGGCGAAACATTTGATCGACCAGCGATTCCGGTGAATCGAATGAGGCCGGCATGTCCAAGTCAATCAGTTCGGCGCCACAGCGATCGACGGCACGCTGCCAAGTCCTTCTCACCGCTCCGTATTCATGTGGATTCAGCGCGACTTGCCCGGCCGGGTCCCAGCGGCCAAAAATTGGCGACGACGTTCATCCCAAACGTTGCATTTTCCACGAAAACCAGATTTTCCGTTTCCGTGCCGACAAACGCTGCCAGCGACGTTCTGGCGGCGACAAGTTCCGGCTCAAATCGTCGCACGAAAATATCCATGGGTTGTGAATCGACCGCGTCAATCCAATGCCGGCGCGACTCGCGTACCGACCGAGGAGCGATCCCGAACGAACCGTGGTTCAAATACGTGGTGCCGGGCCGAATGACGTATTCGGAAGCCAAATCGCTCCAGTCGTCGTCGACTTCGGGGCGGCGGACTCTAGTTTGTTCAATCGTATGACCGGACATCAGGGCTGCTCAATCGCTAAATGGTTATGGCTGGCGCGTGGGTTAGCGGATTGGATTACGCGAATACCATTGTTTGCTTCCACACGCAACAATGCTTGATTTGACGGACGAATGCACGTTTCGTCAACAGCGTTGCCGAGTTTTGCAGCAGACCGGCGAAGCGAAATCGCCGGCGGCTTCCGTAAACCGGAGATTACAGGGGGAAAATCCTTCGCAAGGCGATTGGCCCAAAGTTTGCAACTTCGGCGAGCTTTCCTATTGCCCCGAAAACACTTGTTTGATCGAGGAGACATGAGACATATGACACCAAAGGAAGTTTTGGGATTCTGCCGCGAGATGGACGTCAAAGCCGTTGACTTGCGTTTCATGGATTTCCCGGGGCTATGGCAGCATACGACGATCCCGGTCTCCAAGCTCGACGAAGACGTTTTCGAGAACGGACTTGGATTCGATGGTTCCAGCATTCGGGGTTGGCAACGGATCAACGAGAGCGACATGTTGGTCGTTCCCCAGAGCGACACCGCTTTTCTGGATCCGTTTACCGAAATCCCGACGCTCGTCATGATTTGCAACATCCAGGACCCGATCACGCGAGAAGATTACAGCCGAGATCCGCGGAACGTCGCGCGCAAGGCGGTCAACTATCTCAAAGCAACCGGGATTGCCGACAAGGCATACTTTGGTCCAGAGGCGGAGTTCTTTATTTTCGACGACATCCGTTACGATCAGCGCAGCAACCACGGGTATTTCTTCATCGACAGCAACGAAGCCGAATGGAACCGGGGTCGGGACGAGTCTCCCAACCTGGGCTACAAAATCCGCCACAAAGAGGGCTACTTCCCCTGTCCCCCGATGGATCAACTCATGGACATCCGCAACGAGATGATGCAAACCATGATCGAGTGCGGCATGGATGTCGAATGTCAACATCACGAAGTCGCCACGGCTGGGCAGTCTGAAATCGACTTGCGATTCCAAGAGATGGTGCGAATGGCCGACCAGTTGTTGATGTACAAGTACATCATCAAAAACGTCGCTCGCAAGCACAACAAGACAGTGACGTTTATGCCCAAACCGCTGTTCGGCGACAACGGTTCCGGGATGCACTGCCACGTTTCGTTGTGGAAGGCCGACAATCCGCTATTCGCCGGGACCGGGTATGCCGGCATGAGCGACCTTGGACTTTATGCGATTGGCGGTCTGCTGAAGCACGCTCCGGCGCTGTTGGCGTTCACCAATCCGACAACCAACAGCTATAAACGATTGGTGCCGGGCTACGAAGCGCCAGTCAACCTAGCGTATTCTCAGCGGAATCGCAGTGCCGCGTGCCGGATTCCAATGTACAGCCCCAGCCCGAAATCAAAGCGAGTCGAATTCCGCTGTCCCGATCCGTCATGCAATCCTTACCTGGCCTTTGCGGCCATTTTGTTGGCGGCCATCGACGGGATTCAAAACAAAATCCATCCTGGCGACCCGTTGGACAAAGACATTTATGACCTGCCACCCGAGGAATTGGCGCAGGTCCCCAAGACGCCCGGCTCGCTTGACGCGGCGTTGGACGCCTTGGAGGCCGATCACGAGTTCTTGTTACGCGGTGACGTCTTTACTCCGGATGTGATCGATACGTGGCTCTGGTACAAACGCGAAAACGAAGTCGATGCATTGCGGCTGCGGCCGCATCCGTACGAGTTCTGCTTGTACTACGATATCTAGTGCTTTGTCTCAGCTTGGAAGTTCGCCGCATTGGTTGTAGCTGGTCTCGCAAGCGTTCAATTTCCAGCGTGTTCATCTGAATTCTTGCGAATCCGCTTACACGAAAGCTAACAACCTATTGAAAAAGGTTCTGTCATCCCCGCGAAGGTTCTGTCATCCCCGCGAAGGCGGGGATCCAGCAATGCACGAGTTGAATTCCGCATAATTCCTGGACAAGCACCTTGGGGTCTGGCTCATTTTCGGCCTAATTATTGATCCTTGAATGTTGCAGGAACCGCCGAAAATGTGCCTGATCCCCTGAAAACATGGGCGACGCATTAGCACCCCGTGAATACCTACCACGAAAGCCAACGGCCCGTTGAAAAAGGTTCTGTCATCCCCGCGAAGGCGGGGATCCAGCAATGCACGAGTTGAATTCCGCATATTTCCTGGACAAGCAACCTGGGGTCTGGCATAATCAGGCGGGGCAAATTGGACAGGGACGCACTTTCTTGGGACGTCGGTCAACGCTAGACCGGTCTTATCTTCGTCCCGTCCGCGTCATCTCATTGAGAAGAGGGGCTGAAATATGTCGTGTTCAAAAAATCGGGCCAGTTGGAGCGGGGGATTTACACTCGTTGAGTTGTTGGTTGTCATCGCGATTATCGGTGTGCTCATCGCCATGTTGCTGCCGGCGATTCAAAGCGTCCGCGAATCGGCTCGGCGGGCGACGTGTATGAACAACATTCGACAGCAGGCGCTGGCGAATTTCGCGTTCGAAGAGCGGATGCGGCAGTATCCCGGGGCGTATGAGAAATTTCCCAATCCGACAGTTGGCAAGCCACCGCTATTGTTCACCTGGTCGGTCATGTTGCTTAACGATTTGGATCAGCTCAGCGCGTTTCGACCGCTACCTGACGGACGTGGAACCAGACGTTAAGTTGTCGGTGTTTATTTGCCCGAGCGATCCCACGATCAAGAAGGACAACGCCCAAACCAGCTATATCGGCAATCACGGCGTCCACGGCACGTGCTGGGATGATCTGGCATCCAACGGCCCATTCTTGAATCGAGCGGCGCATCCAACGCAGCGGTGCACGTCCAAAGAGATCATCGACGGTTTGGATTCTACGTTGTTTTTTTCGGAGAACATCCAAGCCCTTAAGTACGACGAGTTCGGCTGGAGCGGGTTCGATGACGACGGTCAAATTGATCCGGCGATGCTGGCCGAACGGACCGACTTGAAGTGGAACCCTATCTTGGAGTGGTTCGCGTTGAAGGATCCCCCGTACGGCGCCCGCATCAACGAAGACAAGTTCAATGAAAATCTGACGACGCCCGTCGAAAAGGCCATTCGTGCCCGGCCGTCGAGTTGTCATCCCTCGATCGTGAACATCGGTTACGGCAGCGGCCGCGTCCGGTCGATCCGGGAAAACATTGATTACATCGTTTATCAGCAACTGTGCACGCCTTATGGCAATGGTTCGGCAATGCCCGACCGCAGCTACCTTTTGAACGAAGACGATTTGTAATCGAGAATCGCCACCGAGTGCTGGGCTGTCCGGGATCTCGCGGACGCCCGGCTTCGATGCGTCGCTGTTCGGTGAACGGATTCCGATTCCTAAGGCGTCAAATTCGTATTGGATCGCACGCAACATAACTTCCCGATTTTGTTTGACCCTCACCTGACCTCTCCCGTGGGGGCGAGGATTTAAGGCGAAGTTATTTTGCGTGCGATCCTTCGTTGAGTTTCGGCTTGACCAAATCTCGTGTATGGACTTGAATAGGGCCTTGTCACCAGCGGCAATGCCGTCGGTTTATGGGGTGATTCTCACGAGTCCTTCGTCCAATCGCCGCGAGCAAGGTGACGATGCAGTCGACGTTGTCGCGTGAGCGCGTCCGGGGACGCCCATCAACGGTTCGTTGCCGGGACAACAGCAAATTGAACGACTGGATTTTTACACGAGTGCTATTGATGCGACATTCAGCGAAAATCATCCAGCAATTAAATGAGCAGATACAGGCCGAGTTGGATTCGTTCTACAAGTATTTGGGAATGGCCGCATTCTGTGATCGGGAAAAATTCCACGGAGCCGCACATTGGCTACGGATACAGAGTCGGGAAGAGTTTGACCATGCCATGCGGCTGTACGAATTCTTGGTCTCGCGTGACAGCCAAGTGGAGCTGCGTGGTTTGGAGCCGCCCAACGTTCACTTTTCGTCGGTGGTCGAGGTTTTCGAACTGGCACTGCGACAGGAACAACAGATCAGTGATCGAATCAACCAATTGTATCAATGTGCTTTGACCGAGGGGGCCTATGCCACATCGGTTGAACTACAATGGTTTTTGACCGAACAAGTCGAGGAAGAAAAATCGGTCCGCGACTTTGTTTTCCAACTCCAACAGATCAAAGACGATCCGGCTGCGCTGCTCGATTGGGATGCACGGCTGGGTCAGCGTGTGGGAGCCGAATAAGGGTTCCCCTGGCTATCGACGACTGCGTCCCACTCTCATCGCCGAGCGCTGAATGCACCTCTTCTTACAGTTGCTGGATCTAGTCCGCAACCTGGACGTTCGAATGTTGGATTGGGTCGATCAATTCCAGGGGTTGACCTACTTCATGTTGGCGGCAATTCTTTTTTGCGAAACGGGCTTGGTGGTGACCCCCTTTTTGCCCGGCGATTCCCTGTTGTTCGCGGCGGGCGCCGCAGTTGGGTCGCGCGGAACGTTGAGCATTTGGGTGCTAATCTTGATTCTGATGTCGGCGGCGATTTTGGGAGACAACGTCAATTATTTGTTTGGCAAATTCTTGGGACAGCGCGTCTTTCGCCGGGATTTTTGGTTCCTCAAAAGGTCGTACGTCGATCGAACGCAAGCCTTCTACGACCGCCACGGCGGAAAGACTTTGATCATCGCCCGGTTCGTACCGATCGTCCGCACGTTTGCCCCATTTGTCGCGGGAGTCGGACGGATGCAGTACCGCAGGTTCATCGTGTTTTGTTTGATTGGCTGCGCGGCTTGGGTGCCGACGCTGTCGCTGGCGGGCTATTATTTCGGCGGACTGCCGATCGTGAGAAACAACTTTGAATTGGTTATTTTCGCGATCATCGGTATCTCGCTGCTGCCGATGATCGTCGAGTGGCTGCGGCATCGACAACGCAGCAAGCAATTGGCTCTTTTGGACGCGGCGGATCTACCCGATCAGCGTTAGACGTACCACTTTTTCTTCCGTTCCTTGAATGCTTTTAGAGCCTCAGATTCCTCGCCGTAGATTTGAAACATCGAATCGAGCTTCATTAGCTTGAACACTTCCATCACGTTCGAGTTGAGACCGCAAAACCGCAGGTCCAGGCGTGCCTCCTTGCATTTCTTGTTGAGCAAAATGAGCTTGCCAATCATTGCCGAACCCATGAAACTAACGGTTGAGAAGTTAATCAACATCCTGTCGAGTTTTGTGGAAACGATCAAATCGAGCAGTTCGTCGGTGACTTCCTGGATTTGGGTTTCGTCGATAATGCGCACTGTCTGGGGATAGACAATCAGGATCTCGTCTTCGGTTCGGGTGATGAGCACGGATGACATCGCTACCTCAGCTTCGTCGATGGTTTCGTCGTTAAGCCAATCGAAATGACTCGTCGTGGCTTGATCAGGCCACTAATTTTTGCGGAAAGCTGGGCGGTTTACCAGAAGGTGGCGTGGATTGCGGCGTTACAAAATCCCAGAACGGTGAAAAAATCCCACATTTTCGCGGCGCAGCCGATAAATGATGAGTTTTCGCCACGTGGATTCCCGTTGAAATCCCTGTCCGGCCGGCTACTTAAGCCTTTACTAGTCAACAAGTTGCATCTCATCTGCGCGTACGGTCGTCGCTTTTGGCACCCTGTCTGCAATTGTCGCATCCCCGACAACTTACCCACTCTACCCTGCGAAAAGACATGGCCAAATCACCTCGGATCAACGGCAACAAGACTTCCCCCAAACCGTCTCCCTCAATACGACGAACCAGGCCGCACGACGACTCAGACGATTCGTTTTCCGATTTTGACGTGGAAGAAGCGGAAATTCTTCGCGACGAACTGGGTGACGATTCGGTCGACGATCCCGTCCGCATGTACCTCATGCAAATGGGGCGAATTCCATTGCTCAATCGCGATGAGGAAGTTGACTCGGCACGACGCATCGAGGCCACGCGAATCGTGTTTCGCCATTGCATGATGGCCACCGATTACATGTTGCTCTGTGCGATCGACATGCTGCAACGAGTGTTCGAAGGCCGCCTGAGATTGGACCGCACGATCGAAGTCTCCGTGACCAACAAGGCGGAAAAAAAGCGGATCATGCAGCGGCTGAAACCAAACTTGGAAACCTTGCGGCTGTTGATGAAGGCCAACCGCCAGGATTATTACTTCGCCATTAACCGACGCAATCATCGCCGCGAACGGCATCTGGCCTGGAAGCGATTGATCCGCCGCCGTTATCGGGCGGTCCGCCTGGTCGAAGAATTGAACTTGCGTTACAGCCGATTGCAACCCATCTTCGAACAACTCGCCGAGATCAACGGCCGCATGCAGTTGCTGTATCGCATGTCCAAAGAGTCCCGGCCCGAGCCCTGGGAAAACTCAATGTCGCTCGATCAAATCCTCAGCGAACTGCGATTGTTGATGGCCAAGACGCACGAGTCGCCGGCCACTTTGAATCGCCGCATCGTCCGCGTGCATCAAATGCGTGAACGACACGACGCCGCCAAACGCGTGTTGAGCGCCGGGAATTTGCGGTTGGTCGTTTCGATCGCCAAGAAATATCGCAACCGCGGGCTCAGTTTTCTGGACCTGATTCAAGAGGGAAACACCGGCCTGATGCGGGCGGTCGACAAGTTCGAGTATGCTCGCGGCTACAAGTTTTCCACGTATGCCACCTGGTGGATCCGCCAGGCGATTACGCGGGCCATCGCGGATCAAAGCCGCACGATCCGCGTTCCCGTTCACATGATCGACACGATGAGCAAGGTTCGCGCGGTCATGCGAGAGTTGGTACAGGAACTGGGACGAGAACCGTCGCCCGAAGAAACCGCTTCGCGAGCCAATCTGTCGTTGGAAGATGCTCGCTGCATCATGAAGATGGCCAAACAGCCGTTGAGCCTCGACCAGCCGGTCGGCGATCACGACGACAGCTACTTTGGCGAGTTTATCGAGGACCATCGCGACGACGACCCGCTCTTGGAAACCAACCAGCAGGCGTTGAAAACTCGCATCAATGAAGCGATGGAGCATCTCAATTACCGAGAACGCGAGATCTTGAAATTGAGATACGGATTGGCGGACGGGTACTCGTACACACTCGAGGAAGTCGGTCAGATTTTCTCCGTGACGCGAGAGCGCGTTCGGCAGATCGAATCCAAGGCGGTGCGCAAATTGCAACAGCCGTTTCGCAGCAAATCACTCGCGGGGTTCTTGGATGGTTGTGAACCCTTTATCGAAAACACCTCCTCCGACAGTTGAACGGGCGAACAGAAGCTCGCCCGTTCACGCCTTCCAGGCGGAAAAAGCCGGTCGCAACCGGCTTTTTTGCTGTTTCCAGCCCGCGTGGAATTCGATCGTCGCTGAATCGCCAAATCCAACTTATCCGGGTTGGCCGCCCGTTTTTGCCTCGTAACCGTGGGGCAGGACACTTCGGTTACCGGCGTCCATCCACGGCTGAAACTTCCGGGAAAATCTACAGCGTCGCAAATCCGCTGACCGAATCTTAACGAGACGATGCTCCCCCAGTATGATGATTGGGTCACGTCAACGCACTGGATGGGTCTATGTGGGTTCGAAAAGAAATCGAAATCTCGCCGATCGACATCATACGGGGTCTAGGCTACTGCTGGATGCCGGCTTCGCGTGCCCGGATTTTGGCCGATTTGGAACGGAGATTTGGCGGCCAGCAATTGGTTACGTGTTTGTCGGTTCGTAGTGGCTTCGACCAATTGCTCAAGTCGGTGGACTGGCCGGTTGGATCGGAAGTGCTCATGTCTGGACTCACGATTCCCGACATGCCGCGGATCGTGCGCGATCACAAGTATCGTCCGGTGGGCGTCGACTTGGAGATCGACTCGTTGGCACCCAAGCTGACCCTGTTGCGTCAAGCGATTACTCCACGAACCAAGGCGATCGTCGTCGCGCACTTGTTCGGCGGCCTGGTCGATATGGACCCGATTGCGGCGATTGCCCGTGAGTACGACCTGATGTTGATCGAGGATTGCGCTCAAGCGTACGTGGGTAATCAGTACTGGGGACATCCGCAGGCCGACGTCTCTATGTTCAGCTTTGGGCCGATCAAGACGAATACCGCGCTCGGCGGCGGACTGTTCGTCGTGCGGTCACCGGAAGGTTTGCGGCGGTTGAAGCAAACGCACGCGGAATTGCCGATGCAGAGCCGCGCGACGTTTACCCGACGATTGTTGAAGTATTCTTACGTGCGTTTCGTCTCCACGCGATGGATAGCGGGATTGATCGCCCGAACGATGCGGCTTTGGGGAAGCGATCACGATCAGTTGGCCACTAAGATGGCGCGGGGTTTTCCGGGCCCACGATTCTTCGACAAAATCCGCCATCAACCCTCGGCACCGCTGCTGCGGTTGTTGGCCCGGAAGCTGCGGAGTTTCTCCGAGGCCTATATTCGCCGTCGCGTTCGTCGAGGCAACCTGGTCACCGATCGCTTGCGCAGCCGGGTCGACGTCTTGGGTAGCGAAATGCTGCGGCCAACGTATTGGGTCCTGCCAATTCTCGTGGAAAACCGCCGGAATCTGGTGCAACAGTTGTGGCGGCAGGGATTTGATGCCACGACCAGCAGCAGTCTGCAACCAGTGGGACAGGAGGGTGACGAAAACTTGCCGGAGTCTGGACACGGCTCCAAGGGCCTCACCAATTGCCGGTTTGTTCTGGACAATCTCGTTTTTCTACCATTCGATTTGTCGATTCCAGATCCGAAAGTCGACGTGATGGTGCGGACGATTCTGCAGGGCGAGTTCTCGCGCCGGTGCGCCCGGTGGAAAAGAAACCCGAATCCGCGGTTGCGGCGCACTGACCTCAGACGAATTCACTCTGGGGTTATGTGGGACGGCTTGAACCGGACTAGTCGTCTCGGCTCCCAACTCACGGCATTCTTTGGGGCGCAAGATCGAGTCGGCCGCTTGCCCGCAGGGTTGCTTGCAACACGGAAATCGCGGTATCTTCATTGACTGCGATTGGTTGCGTTTGAATCCGCAAAGTTCCATTCTGAACGGCCATCGAATGGCGTTGTTGTTCCTCGAGTTTCTGGGCGCCCTGTTGGTGCTGTTGACCTCTGCCCGCTTTTTCACGGTCTCGGCGGAGAACCTGGGCAATTGGTTGCGGTTGCCTCCGTTTGTCACTGGAATCTTCATTGTGGGTGTGGGTACATCTTTGCCGGAAATGGTGACCGGTATCATTGCCGTCAGCAAGAACCATTCGGAAATCGTCCCCGGCAATATCATCGGCTCCAATGTTTCGAATCTGTTGTTGCTGTTGGGTGTCGCGATGTTGGTGACTGGCAAGGACATCGTTTTGGGCAAGCGATATCTTCTGATCGACTTGCACTATTTGGTCGGCTCGTCGGTGCTGGTGGTGATGTTCATGTACGATGGCACGATCACGTTGACGGAGGGCTTGATCGGCGTTGTATTGTTTTTCATTTATAGTTTCTATTTGATTCGAACCGGCAAGGAGGAAATCGAAGAATCGCCCCAAGGCGAACGCCTGCCCTCACCCATCAGCGATGTGTTGATCTCGTTGGCTTGCGGGCTGGGGATCTACTTCGGCGCGGAATTCACGATCGACGCTGTTGCTAGGATTGCCGAGCGGCTCGAGGTCCCTCCGGCGATTATTGCCCTGACAATGCTCTCCTTGGGAACGACTTTGCCGGAACTTGCCGTGAATTATTTCTCGATGAAGCGTGGAAAATCAGAACTCGCCGTGGGCAATATCCTCGGATCGTGCATCTTTAATTCGTTGATCATTCCGGGTGTGGCGACGCCGTTTGGAGCCATTACTGTGTCTCCGCAAATACTCGCGTTCCCGCTGTGGTTTCTCCCCGTGGCGACGCTGCTGTTCTACCTGTTGACGCTGGACAAGCGGATTTCGTTTTGGGAGGGGATACTATTCATCACGATTTACATCGTTTTTGTCTTGGAGAGCATCGGCTTGGGCAAATAGCGGCAACCGTTTTTGCACCAACCAACGCTGGAAGGGCAATTCCATGTTTCCGACTGAAGACTCGCCATTGGATCTCAACTACGATAGGGTTTCCATTTTTCTGGGGTTCATTCCCGCCCCGGTCTATGCGAGTTGCGAAGAGATCGAATATGAAAATGCTGCCGCTTCGTTCTTGGTTTGTTCTGTCATACTTGTGCTTGGCCGCGACCAGCGCGCGCGCCGACACCGATGGTCTGATGTCGGAAAAGGATGTCGCCAAGACCAAAGCGGTATCATCGGTCGCCGTCTCTCCGGATGGCAAATGGGTCGCGTATACCTTAATGTGCCCGCGCGATTTGACGACTGAAGCATCGGGCATCCGTATATGGAATTGCACGTCACGGATGTCAAAGGTCATTCACGCCCCTTCATTATTGGCGCGGTCAACATCGCTGCAATTCAATGGCGGCCAGACAGCAGCGGGATTGCGTTTCTGTCCAAATACGACGGCGGAGATGGCGACGCGTTATGCTTCATTCCGATCGACGGGGGTGGACTGAGGCGATTGGTCGATCATCCCACGTCGGTCAAGGAGTTTGAATGGCGCAACAACGGCGAGCAGATCGCTTATATCGCCAGCGGCGAACCAGACCGCGACTCCAACAGATTGAAAGCCGCGGGCTTTACGCCGGAGATCGTCGACGAGCAACCCGTTTTCGACCAAATCTGGATTTGCGACGTCAAGTCCGGCGCCCAACTCACGCCGCGACAAATTCCTGTGGAGGGTCAACCCTCCGATGTTCATTTCAGCCCCGATGGAACACGGCTGGTTGTGGCTGTGGCCCCGACACCCTCGATCGATGATTATTACATGTTTCGGCGACTCAAGGTTCTCAACGCGACCGATGGAAGCGTGCTGGCCGAAATCGAGAATCCCGGAAAGCTGGGAGCGATCCATTGGAGCCTGGACGGAAACGAAATCTATTTCTGCTCCGGCGAAGATCTGCACGATCCGTCGGCCGGACGCTTGATGGCCGCGCCCGCCAGCGGCGGCACGCCACACCAAGTCATGCCGGACTATCTTCCCAACATCCATTCCTTTCAATGGCACGACAACCAACATTTGCAGTTTATCGCCGAAGACGGTTGCCTGACGGCGTGGGGATCCGTGGCCCGAGACGGCAGCGAACGCACCATGATTTTCGGACCGAATCCGCCGATAATCTCTAGCTTCTCAGTGTCTCGAGATCATGACGTTGTCGGCTTTTGCGCTCAACAGCCGAACATCCGAGCGAGGTTTTCCTATTTCAAGAAGGACACCTGGAGCGGTTGACCCACAGTAGCCCTTGGCTTGACGAAAAGAGGCTTGGCCGCCAAGAAGTCGTGCGCTACCAGGCCCGCGATGACGAAACCATCGAAGGCGTCCTGGTCTATCCGGTCGACTACGATGCCAGTAAACGTTACCCCGTCATCGTCTGTGTTCATGGCGGTCCCGAATCAAGCGTCGCTAATGGTTGGGTTACCAGCTATGCCAACCCGGGGCAAGTCGCGGCAAGTCGAGGAATGTTTGTCTTTTATCCAAATTATCGCGGAAGTACCGGCCGAGGCGTCGCGTTTGCCAAGAGCCATCAAAGCGACTATGGCGGCAAAGAATTCAACGATATCATCGACGGCATCGACCACTTGGACAAACTCGGCTTGATCGACGTTGCCAAGGTGGGCATCACTGGCGGATCGTATGGCGGGTTTGCCACGGCCTGGTGCTGCACGTTTCACTCGGATCGGTTCGCAGCCGGAGTGATGTTGGTGGGCATTAGCGATCAGATTTCGTTTGCCAACACGACCGACATTCCGGAGGAAATATACAATGTTCATGGCCGCAAACGAACTTGGGAAGATTGGCAGTTTTTCTTGGAACGCAGCCCCATCTATTACGTCGAGAAAGCCCACACACCACTCCTGATCGCACACGGAAAATCGGACCCGCGAGTGCCGCCGTCTCAGTCGATGGAACTCTATCGCCAACTCAAGACGATCGGCAGCGCACCGGTGCGTTTGATCTATTATCCCGGCGAAGAACACGGAAATCGAAAGTCCGCTGCGCGATACGACTATAACTTGCGGATGATGCGGTGGTTGGAGCATTATTTGCAGGGTCCTGGCGGCGAACCGCCTCCTGCCAATTTGGATTACGGTTTGGAGCTTCCGAACGCCTCCCTCGTGGAACACGTCCACGAAGAAGCACAGGTCAAATAGCACAGACGGCCGCGGGAATGTCGATCTCCCGATCTCCATCGTGCACCAAACCGCTTCCGTGAGTGCGGCGATGGACACCGAAAACAATTGACCGGTTGTGTTCTGTAACACCGGTGTAAACCCGGAACCAGGTAACAATTTCAGTTGTCCAAAGTCTGTACAATACGGGGTCGTGCGTTGTCACGGCTTGATCCAATTCCATTCGATCAAGTGGTAACGGTTCACGAGCCGGGGTCTGGCTCATTTTCGGCCGAATGATTGGTACGAGAATGTTGCATGAGCCGTCGAAAATGTGCCTGACCCCCTGAAAACGTGGGCGGCGCATCGACATCCCGTGAACGCTTACGATCCAGTGATAGCGGTTTCATCTTGCGCAAAGGAGAGTCGTCGTGAGAATGCATCAATTCAGCTGGGCTTTGCTTGTACTGTTACTTTTGGCCGGGAGCACCTGGGGGCAGTTCCTCGTTCCCGATCATCCGCCCCACCGCTATCATTTGCCTCGCCCCATTCCCCGGCCAACGCAGCCGGAAATCTCCTATCGCATTCAGCGGCTGGAAGTCGATACGTCGATCCGTGATCAAGTCGCCCAGACTCGCGTGGCACAGACCTTTGAGAATACGACCGACCAGTTGATTCAATCCGTTTTTGTCTTTCCATTCCCGGCCGACGGCGCCGTGGAACAGATGACGTTTATGGTCGACGGCAAAGAAATTGCGGGAAAGGTGCTGCCCGCCGACGAGGCCAGGCGAATCTACGAATCCTACGTGCGCAAGTTCCAGGATCCTGCCTTGTTGCAATGGATTGGCCACGGCATGTTTCAAACGAGCGTTTTTCCCATTCCGCCACACGCCACACGCCAAGTCGTCGTCAGTTACTCCCAGATTCTCAACAAAAATGATCAAGCGACCGATTTCCTGTTTCCCTTGGCCACCGCGCAGTATACCGACAAACCCCTGGAAGAGTTGAAGCTGCGTGTCGCCATCGAAAGCAATGAAGACCTAAAGAATATCTACAGTCCGTCGCACAACGTTGAAATCCAACGCGATGACGCCCGACACGCCGTGGTCCGGATGGAGGCGAAGAACGTAGTGCCTCGCGATGACTTCCGGCTGATTTACGATACACATGGCGGTATGGTCGGCGCACAACCTGATCAGTTATTGGCCGGATGGCGAAGACCAAGGGTATTTCATTCTGCTCGCCAGCCCGAACTTTGCTCAGGAGAGCCAGTCGGTGCTCAAAAAGACGCTGGCCTTGGTGATCGACCGCAGCGGCAGTATGAGTGGCGAAAAGATCGATCAGGCCCGTGAAGCTGCCAAGTTTGTCGTGAACAACTTGAAGAATGACGACCTATTCAACGTGGTGGTATACGACGATCACGTCGAATCATTCCGCCCAGAGTTGCAACGATTCAGCGATGACAGTCGTTCCACTGCACTTGGCTTCATCAACGGGATCAACGCGGGGGGCAGCACAAATATTGACGAGGCGTTGAACGTGGCGCTGAAACAAATGCACCGGGGAGCCGACGCGCCCTACATTGTCTTTTTGACCGACGGTCTCCCGACAGCCGGAGAAACCAACGAGATGAAGATCGTCGACCACGTAAAACAATGGAATCGCGATTCCGTTCGGATTGTCTGTTTTGGCGTCGGTTACGACGTCAACAGCCGCTTGCTCGATCGATTGTCCAGAGCTAATCACGGCCAAAGCGAATACGTTCGTCCCGATCAAAATATCGAGGAAGCCGTCAGTCGACTTTATCGCAAGATCTCCTCCCCAGTTCTGACCGGAATGACCGTCGATTATCGAATCGACGGTGTGACGGTGGCTGATGGCGAACCGGTCAATCGGGTTTATCCCGCGGGGCCGATCGACCTGTTTCGCGGAGAACAAGTTGTCTTGGTTGGACGCTATCGAAAACCTGGCCACGGAAAGATCGTTCTGCGAGGAAAGGTGGACAAGCAGGATCAGACCTTTGAATTCGATGTCAACTTTGCCGGCAAGAACGAGTCGCTTCAAAATCGATTCGCGGAAAAGCTATGGGCGGCACGGCGAATCGGTGAAATCATCGACCTGCTCGATCTCAATGGGCAGAATCAAGAATTGATCGAGGAGTTGGTTCACCTGTCACAACGGCATGGGATTTTGACCCCGTACACCGCGTACTTGGCGGACGAGAACCAGGACGTCCGTCGATTGAGCAGTTTTGAGCTAAACGCCGGTGAATCGAAGAAATCTTCTGCCGATTTAGGAATCACGGGCGGCGCCGGCGGATTCAATCAGCGACTATCAAAAGGAAACTTCAAATCCGCTGGCAACTTGGCTCAATCACAATCGGCCGCGGCGCCAGCATTACAGCAAGCTCGCGGGTTTGGCGGTCGAGGCGATCAGCCCGCAGCAGATGACGCGTCTGAAGCGGTTCGCCCGCCAGGGATGAGGTACCAGAACGGCCAGTCCTTGTACAAACGTGGCAGGACCGTGGTGGCTGCCAATGCTAGCGACATCGACCTGGAAAAAGCAAAGGACAGCATCATCAATATCAAGCGATTCTCCGATCCCTACTTTGAGTTGGTGAAGGACAACTCGGTCAGCGAGAATGAAATCCTGTCGGCTCAAGCCGATGACGAAGAATTGATCGTGCGGCTGCGCGGCAAAATCTATCGCATCCAGTAAAATCAGCGCAGGCCAACTGCTGAGCAGACGTCTTAACGCCATCCTTTTATTATGGTCAAGGGTGGCGTTTTTTATGTGAGCTTCTTCATCAGTCATATCATTAGCTGCATTCAAATGAAGACATCTTCACAATAGTATCAAGTCGGTTTAACAATTCTTCAAAAAACCCAACGATTGCATGGAGCGAGAATTCCTGCATTCATCTACGCGCAATCAATTCAATCGCTGGTTTGCTGAGCAGCGAACGCTACGCGCCTTGGATCGACAGCATCAAATTGTCGCGGTAGGCAGATCGCAAACGCATCATCCAGACCAACGCAGTCGATCGGGTCACCACCGCATGTCGGGACGGGCGGTCACAGTTGGATGCAAGCAAAGAGAATCCGCTAGCGTGACTGGTAAGCTAATCCAATTATCTCAATGGTGATGGTTTTGCTAATGACATTGATCAAATCGTGTCGATGCTTGGTATCACCTGTACTAGTTTTGCGGGCGCTTGCGCTTGGTGTCGAGACTGGTAGTTTTCACTCATTAGCTTCTGCAAAAGGGCCGCTCGAATGCGGGGAAGATCGATGAGAGCATGCTCGCGATGGATGGCGATACTCGTTGCTTTGGTTTGCCTGCAATCCGAAGGTTGGGGACAGTACTCCCAGTCTTACTCGCCGGAGGGATTGGGCCAAGGCGCGTTCCATGGGGACCGAGTTGTGGTCGGGAACTCCCGGACGACTGTGGGTGGAATACAGCTTTGCCGATGACGGTTTCGGCTATTCGGGTTCGTACGCAACGCTGGGTGGCAAGACGCGCCTCGGCGAGGATATATTTGACGGTCGTTGGCTGCTGGAGGGCCGGGGACACGTGAGTGTCGAGAACAGCGGATTCTTTGCCAACGTCGGTGTGGAACGAGTCTTTTCACTACAAAACGCTGGCGCCGACCTGGTTCTGGGCGGCTGGTTCGACTACGACTCCGATCAACAAGGAGATTTCGCGCACACCTTTACCGCGATGGCGGTGAATGCCCAAGTCAAAACGAAATTCTGGGACGTGGATACCAACGCCTACTTTCCCATCGGAAACTCCGATTTCACGCAAGGCGATCCCACGGGTCAGGACTGCTTCTACTTGCACAGCATTGTTCTGGTTGCAGGGATTGATAGCGCGCTACAGGGATTTGATACGATGTTTCGCTATCGGCCCGAATCACTTGCCATGCTCAACGGGTCGGTCGAGTTGGGCGGTTACGCTTACAACTCCGATGTGGTTGAGTTCTTCGGCGGTATTCGAGGACGCATCGGGGTTCAACTGCTGCGAGGGATGACGGTTACGGCGGAGTTGAACCACGACGACCGGTTCGATTTCACCGGTGTGCTGCAACTCGGCTGGCAATTCGGCGTCAGCGCTCGCGGCAACGAGTATGCCGGCCTGGGACGCGACTTGGAGCCGACCATCCGCAACGATCACATCGTGCGGTTTCATCAAGATGTCGTGTTGGCGATCGATCCGGACACGGGTCGTCCGTACAACGTTTATCACGTAGATAATACAGCGGACCCGGCGTTTGGCAACGGCACCGCCGAAACTCCGTTTGTTACGCTCAAGGACGCGGAGAATGCGTCGGCGCCGCAGGACGTCATCTTCGTTCGCGAAGGCGACCGGACGAGTCGCGGACAGGATCGCGGCATTGTCTTGAAAGATGGCCAGCTCCTGTTGGGCGATGGCGTTCAGCACCTCATCCCGATCCAAAACGGACAGTTCTTCATGCTGTGCAACGATCTGGATGGCAACCGGCCTCGGATCACGAACATCGGCGGTAACAACGTCGTGACTTTGGCCAACGACAACACGGTTCGCGGCTTTGTCATCCAAGGCAACAATCAAGCCGCCAACGGCATCTTCGGCAACGCCTTTCCGGGGGGCAATCCGATCACGGGCGGCACGATCGAAGACAACCTGATTACCAACGCCATTTTGCATGGGGTTTCATTGAATACGATCGCCGGCGATTGGCGATTCGCCCGCAACACGATTACCGGCAATGGGTTTGATGGGATCAACATCATTAACGCCTGCGATCCAAATTCAAACTTCGTCTTCGAAAGCAACATCGTGAACTCCAACGGTCGCGACGGAATTCATTTCGAAAACTTTGACGGCACCAACTTCACGTTCATCCGCAACACCACGAATTTCAACGGGCGTGACGGCGTACACATGGAGAACTACAAAGGCGCCGGCGGAACGGAGGTCTTGTTCGCCAGCCATACGGCGATCGGCAACAACGGTGACGGCATTCACATTGACGGCCTCGACGGCAACGTGAGAATCTTGAACGGCAACATCCAAAACAACAACGGCGATGGCATCGAGCTTACCAATGTGACCAATACGCTCGCCGGCGACGCCACGCTCATCAGTGCTACCACTGGAGCCACGAGTACCATTTCCGGCAACGGAATCGGAATCAACATCCAGCTCACCCAGGACTTGGAACGCCAACTCGTGACCATCACCCAGTCGACGATCAACGGCAACGGCACGGGCGTCTTGTCGCTGGCCAGCGGGGTGGGCACGACCCTGACGAACAACGTTATCGAGAATCTCTCGATTAGCAATAACACGGGGACGGGACTGAGGTTCTTGTCACAGGCGGTGCGCAACAGACCGTGCTGGTTCATAACACCGAATTCCAGATGCCCCTCAACAATAATGGGACGACCGCGGGCAGCGGTATTGAATTGCTCGTCGGCGACAACACTGGAGGTCAATCCGCAAGACTGCTGGCGGTGCTGAACAATCTCTCGATCAATAACGCCGGCTCGTCTGCGGCCAACAACGGCATCACCATCGGCGTGATCGGGAACGGACAATTGGATCTGATGGCACAAACACTAACGATCAATGGCGCGGCAGGCAGCGGCGTACAGATGTTATTCGATACCAACAACACGCAACAAGTATCGCGCGTGATGTTCGACAACGTCTTGATACAAACCCCTGGTGCGAACGCCATGAACATGTCGGTGCTGGACGATAGCTGGGTCGATTTCCGAGTCACCAACAGTACGATGATCGGCGCCGGCGGTGCGAACGCCAGCGGTATGGTGATCAACGTGGACGGCAACAATAACACGTTTGCTCGACTGTTCCTTCAAAACAATACGATCGCGGGCTTCCAAGGCAATGGCGTCAATATGTTGACCGCGGGCGACTCGCACACGTTGGCCACGTTCGACGGCAATGTCATTGGGGCCACGACCTTTAATGGCGCTGCGATCAACGGAAACGGTTCGGGAACGGATATAACCAACCTGCCGTACTTTGACGGAATCAACATTGCGGTTACCGAAAATAGCATCTTTAATGGGCGATTTGTGAACAATCGCATGAATGACAATTTCGAAAGGTCACTCGACATTCAAACGTCGAACAATGGGGTGGCAAACATTCTGCTGGTCGGCAATGCTTTCGGCAGCGACTTCGGCGAAGATGCACCGCCAGCGCAGACGTCCAACCTCGACGACATGGACATCACCAATGGCGTGGGAGGAACGATTTGCCTGGCGATGTCCAACAACACGTTCCAATGGCCAGCCTTTGTCTTCAACCCAGGCAATCCCACAGCGTTTACGCTGGAACTCGACGGCTTGACCAATGGAATCGGCGTACCGACGATTGTTGATCCCGTAACGCTTGCACCCTTCGGGACGTTCTGCGAGCCGGCCATCGCCGCCGAGGAAGCATTGTTCATCTCCAAAGGATTCGATCCATAGTCCGCTCGACGGTGTTGGCTACGCTTGATCGCTTAACTGAATCCAAAGCGCTTTGAGATACGCCGACTCGGCGCAATGGGCCGCCACCGGATGATCGGGACCCGCGCCCGAGTGAGCCAATAGTCGAAACGACCGCCCTCCCGTTCCTCCAGGATCCGGCGGATCGTTCAAATTTGCCTGACGTGCCGCCGCAAAAACCAAACGCACAAAATCGGTATCCGACAGAAGGCCGGCGCAACTGCACGTCAACAGCATGCCGCCTGGTCGGATCAACTGCATCGCCAACCGGTTTAGATCGAAGTGCGTTCGAGTCCCCATCGCAATTTCGGCCCTGGAGTTGATCAGCTTTGGAGGATCCAGCACCACTCGGTCGAACTTTCGCTGGCTGCGAATCATGTCGCGCATGAAGGGAAACACGTCCGCTTGCACAAACCGGACCTGGACCTGGTTGAGATGCGCGTTTCTCGCGCCACCGTCAACGGACCCTCGTCTAGGTCGACGCCAATCACGTCGCCGGCTTGGCCTAGCTTCTTGGATTGAACTGCAAATCCGCCGCTATAGCAGCACAAATCCAATACCGATTGGCCTGTGGACATCGCCGCAAACCGCAATCGGTTCTCGCGCTGATCGCAAAAAAATCCGGTCTTGTGTGTCGCCTCATCCAAGGCGATTCGAAAACGTGTGCCCGCTTCGCCGATAGTGACGCGTTTCGGGCAATCGTCGCTTTGAACCAACGGCGCGTCGAAACCCTCTTGGCTCACCAGGCGCGGAGCGGTCCGTATGACGTAGTGCTCGGTCCCCGTCAATCGCCGAAGTCGATCCATGATTGGGAGACTTCGTTGCCAAATTCCCCAGCTAAACACCTCGGCGCTCAGCACGTTTGCGTAGCGGTCGACAATCAGTCCCGGGACGCCGTCGCCTTCCGCATGAATCAATCGATAGGCATCGGTCATTTTGTCGAGCCCTAACAGGTCTCGTCGCAAGTTCACCGCACTGCTCAACAGCGAATCCCAATACGATTCATCGGGCAGGCGGTCACCCCACCGCAACATGCGCACGGCGATTTCGGAACGTGGATTGTAGATTCCATAACCGATCAACGTCGGTGTTTGTACGGCATTCTCGCCAGCGGGTGCATAGACGGCGACCCAATCGCCCGGCTGTAGGTCCCGAGAGGACTTGGCGATTCGCTTGCGATAGATCAAAGGGTGCCGCACCATCGCTCGCAAATGGACTTCCCCAATACCCTCGCTCGGCTCCGGGTACAACGATTGTGAATCTGGCGCCCGCCGGTTTCGCGACGGCCGTTTTGCGCGGTCCCGACTTGATTCGGACATGGCAGAGCAACGTGAGGCAAGGACACAACCTAGCGCGACAAACCGTCATCCCCGCGCCGCCGGGAAAACAATTCACAATATAGTCACTGGTTGCTTTTGGTCGAACGGTAACAGTTCACGAGCCGGAACCACGAGCCGGGGTCTGGCTCAATCCACCCAAGGCCAAGGCGGATGTGCCTGACCCCCTACAAACGTGGGCAACGCATTGGCAACCCGTGAACGCCTACGGTCGAACGCCACATGCGAGCGTGAAGGGAACGGGAACGCCCTTCAATAATGTGGCTGCGCCGGAGCGTTCCGAGACAAAGCGATTCCGTCAACGGCAGATTCAACGCGCGAAATGCCTGACCGTAAGTTACTGTGCGGCCATTGCACGGACCGTTTGCAGGGCGATATCGAGCGTTCCATCGCTGTTCGGTTGGACCACTTCGCCATTGGGCTTAGCTGCCGTTGTTGCCTCGATATCCGGTACGACCCCGTTGTTCTGGATCGCCCGCCCAGAAGGCGTGTAGAACTTGGCGGTGGTCAGCCGCAGGCCGCATCCGGAACTAAGCGGGAAGATCCCTTGGACGCTTCCTTTGCCGTAGCTACGAGTGCCGACGATTCGACCGGCCTTGTGATCCGCGATGGCAGCGGCAAAGATTTCGCTGGCACTCGCCGAGTTCTCGTCGATCAGGACCACCAGCGGCAACCGCCAGGTGTTTCCCGGGCTGGCACGATGGACAAAATCTTCCATCGGGTTGCGTCCCTTGGTTGATACGATCACGCCGGACGAAATAAACCGGTCGGCGATCTCAACGCTGGACGTCAACAAGCCGCCCGGGTTGCCGCGCACATCGACGATCAGGCTCTTCATCCCCTCGCGCTTTAAGCGAGACAAAGCAAGATCGAAATCCCTCGTCGTAGTCCGTTGAAAGCTGGTGATCTTGATGTACGCTACACCCGATTGCGGATCGGCCACGCGGGCTTCACTGATACTGGGTATCTCGACGAAGCGACGAACGACGGTCGCTCGGTACTGAGTCTGGTCGCGTTGAATGATCATGTTGCAAGCCGTCCCTTCGGCCCCGCGCAACAGATCGGCCGCCACCTCGCTGCCCACGTCGTCCACAGACTTGCCGTCGACGCTAAGAATCAGGTCGCCGCTCTGCAATCCAGCCTCGCCGGCCGGGCCATGCGGAATGACGCTGACCACGACCAGTTGTTTCGGCAGCGTCTTGAGCTCGACGCCGAGTCCGACAAAGTTCCCCTCGATTTGGGACATCGTCTCGTTGTATTGCTCCTCGGTCATAAACGCGGAATACGGATCCAACGCGTGAATCGTTCCAAAAATCATTTCGAACGTTGTGGCCGTCTGCGGCAAGCCGAGTTGTTCGTCCAATTGTCGAGCGATTTGAACGGCAGCGCCGTACACGTCCTGACCGCTGGCAACCCGCGTCGTGCCGATCCAGCTGTCAAGCTGGCCAACGTATTGAAATACGGCTTCGGGAGTTGCTCGGTTGGAATTCATGCGGATGAAATCAGGGTTCTGCAGCGCAATTTCCAAGCTGGTGGTCGCCGTAGTCAACATCCTCTGCCAGTCCGGAGTCTGCACGTGATACGTCTGGATCTTGTTCAACACGTCAGCCAACGTCGAAAGTGCTTGAGCGCCCGTCGTTCGGGCCACGGTCTGTCGATAGCTGGCGTCGGCATAACGCCGATTGAGATCAAAATGGATCTGCGCCAATAGTTGGTGATCGCGAAGGGCTTCGTTTTCCGGATAGGTGCGGACGCCATCCTGATAAATCTGCAACGCCTCGCTCCAGCGATTCTGTTGCTCGAGCCCGGCCGCTCGTTGTAGCATCACGTCGACGGTCTGCGGAGAACCGTCTGACGTGGGAGGAACAAAACGGACTTCAGACTTCTTGGTACCGTCGTCCCCGCGAGCCGCCAGGACCATCAGCAAGACAACCAAGATCGCGCCAACGCTGCGAAAATGCATGGCCAGAGAATCCTTTCGCGAATCGACCGACGTACCGCCGATTCACACAAGAAGCGAACACTAGTATTACGGATATTTCCGCATTTTCCAGCGTTCAACGAACGTCAAATCAACTCGCGAAATCATAAGTCAGGATTCGCGGTTCGTCAAAGAATTCCCCGCCAATTCCCGAGCATTTCAACTTCGCCGCCTACTGGATTCCCTAAAGACAACACAACCCGAACGACGCCGTTTGGCTGTCCCGCAAGCGTCCGCGATTCATTTGCGGATATCGAATTCCCTCAATCACTTGTTACGCAGCCCAAGACAAAACGGTTCGCGTCATCGCGGGGTAGTGGGGGATTTCCACAGCAAATGAACCCATTGCCCATCGCGGGGCCGAATGGGCAACGCGTCGTGGGTCTCCAAAAATGGAAACTGGGAACCACGAGCGTGGATCAGCTGAATTGTCGCATGCGATCTACGACTTCGATTTGAGCTTTGCCCAGCGATCCTTGAGTGTGACCGTGCGATTGAAGACCAGGTGTCCTGGGCGGCAGTCGCGGATATCGGCACAGAAATAGCCGGTGCGCTCGAACTGAAACCGTTCTCCCGGTTTGGCTTGGGCAAGCGACGGTTCCGCTTTGCAGCGGTGAAGAACTTCCAGCGAGTCTGGATTGAGCGTCTCTTTCCAGTCGCGGCCCGCCGGTACATCGTCGGGATGCTCCAGCGTCGAGAGAACGTCGTACAAGCGGACTTCGGCCTCGACAGCCGTCGCTGCTGCGACCCAATGGATCGTGCCCTTCACCTTTCGCCCATCGGGAGCCTGTCCGCCGGCAGTGGCGGGATCATACGTGCACCGCAGTTCGCTAACGGCGCCGGACTCGTCCTTGATGACATCTTCACACCGCAGAAAGTATGCGTATCGCAACCGGACCTCCCGCCCCGGCCCGAGGCGATAGAAATCTTTGGGAGGGTCCTCCATGAAATCGTCGCGATCGATATACAATTCCCGCCCAAACGGAATCTGACGAATACCGGCGGCAGGGTCTTCCGGGTTGTTTACGGCGTCGCGGTACTCCACCTGGTTTTCGAGGTAGTTGGTGATCACCACCCGTAGCGGTCGCAGTACCGCCATCATTCGAGGAGCAATTTCATTGAGGTGCTCGCGGACGCACTGCTCCAGCACAGCCAGATCTGTTGTGCTGTTGGTCTTGGTGACGCCGATTCGCTGGCAGAAGCTGCGAATTGAGTCGGGAGTAAATCCGCGTCTTCGCAATCCGCAAAGCGTTGGCATCCGCGGATCATCCCAGCCGCTTACATAGCCTCCCTTGACCAGTTCCAACAGTCTTCGCTTGCTCATCACCGTGTAGGTCAAGTTCAACCGCGCAAATTCGATCTGTTGCGGATGGTGAATTCCGAGTTGCTCGATATACCAGTCGTACAACGGCCGGTGGTCCTCGAATTCCAGCGTGCAGAGCGAATGAGTGATTCCTTCGAGCGAGTCATTCTGTCCGTGAGTCCAGTCGTACGTTGGATAGATGCACCAGCGATCACCGGTCCGATGATGATGCGCGTGGCGAATGCGGTACATCGCCGGATCACGCATGTTCATATTGGGCGACGCCATATCGATCTTCGCCCTCAGCGAATAAGCGCCGTCGGGGAACTCGCCCGAACGCATCCGGCGGAACAAGTCGAGATTCTCCGCGACAGGGCGATTGCGATCGGGGCTGTCCTTGCCCGGTTCGTTCCATCGGCCGCGGTATTCGCTGACTTTTTCCGACGGCAAGCTGCATACGTAGGCTTTGCCCGCCCGAATCAACTGCTCGGCGAACTCATATAGCTGATCGAAAATATCGGAGGCATAGTATTCGCGGTCTCCCCAATCAAAACCCAGCCAACGAACATCCTCCTTGATTGACTCGACGTACTCGGTGTCTTCCGTTGTCGGGTTGGTGTCGTCAAATCGAAGATTGCACAAGCCACCAAACTCTTGAGCAATGCCAAAGCTCAAACAGATTGCCTTCGCATGCCCGATATGCAGATACCCGTTTGGCTCCGGGGGAAATCGGGTATGGACGCGGCCGCCGTTTTTACCGGAAGCAACGTCGTCGGCAACGATTTGACGAATAAAGTCGGCTGCGATTTTTTCACGGGTATTCATAAGACTACGTTTCGATAGTGTTCACCGAGGTTGCTCAGTGCAGTATTTCCAATGTAACCGTTCACAAGCCGGGGTCTGGCTCAATCCACCCAAGGCGGATGTGCCTGACCCCGTAAAACATGGGCGACGCATTGGCAACCCATGAACGCTTGCCTGGCACCGATTCAAAAGGCGAACGGAACCGAATGATACCCGAAGCCTTCCGAATCTTCCAACAGCCTTTTGCCGTTGCGAGCCGATCTCCTTCGCCTGAAAACGACAAGTCGTTCGTTTCCATTTGGTCGGACAACTCCATTTGCACAGCTTCGGTCGCTAAATCCCAAAGCTGAACCCCGCCTTTTCCTTCCGGTCCAAATCCAATTGCCAAATCTCTCCCTTTCAAAGCCATTTGAATTTGACGACCAAGTCGCCAATTGACGAGACCATTTTATCCTATTCAAACGTAACAGTTCACGAGCCGGAGTCTGGCTCAATCCGGACAACGAAAAGGTGTCAGCCTGGACCGATCGCATGGTACGCCGGCTGGGTCTGCACAGTACGCTTCGCCCTCGCGGCCGCCCCAAGAAGAAAAACGGGGCCTGACACCTGGCGATCCAGCATCCGCGCCATCACCGCGACACGGGCCGCCAGCGATCCGACCAGCGGAATTCTGGCGGCTGTGTTATTCCGTCGCGCGGAATTAGCCCAAGTTAAAGAGTTACGGGGCGATTTCGGGAATTTTGGGGTGGAATTGGATCGTAAGTTCAACGCGGATGGGGCGTGGAGCGGCAAACGGCGATGTAGTGAAGACCTACTTCGTTGACTTCTCGCCACGCTGTGCGATTCTGGTTCGCGATTGATGGATCGCGAGTGAAGGATCGCTCCCATGTTTCTCCGGCGGTTTCAACGGCGAAAGAACGGCAAGCCCCATACCTATTGGGCGCTGGTCGAATCGTATCGCACGGCGAAGGGCTCCCGGCAACGAGTCGTGTCCTATCTGGGCGAGTTGGCGACGGGCGAGCAGGACGGTTGGGCCAGGCTGGGTTCGCATTTGGATGGCGCGGCGACCCCGCGGCGACCGCAACTTACGCTCTTCGATCCGCCGCGGCGCGACGAACCACGCGACGACGAACCGCTGCTGGTCAAGCTCAGCAGCATCCGCCTGGAACGTACGCGCGACTTCGGCGACGTGTGGCTGGGCTGGGGCTTGTGGCGGATGCTGGGGCTCGACGCGCTATTGGAGAAGCGGATCGAGCCGGGCCGCGAAGAAGTCTCGTGGGCGACGATGGCGGCGATTCTCACCGTGGCCCGCTTCTGCGAACCGTCGAGCGAGCTGCACATCGCCGACACCTGGTATCGGCGAACGGCGCTGGAGGAACTGCTGGGCGTAACGCCCGGACAGGTTCACACGGATCGCTTGTACAAGGCCCTCGATCAACTGCTGCCACACAAGGAAGCGCTAGAAAAGCATTTGCGGCAGCGGCTGGGCGAACTGTTCGAGTTGAAGTGCGACCTGCTGCTGTACGACGTGACCAGCACCTATTTCGAGGGCGACCTGCTCGGCTGTCCGCTGGCCAAACGGGGCTATTCGCGCGATTCGCGGCCCGACCGGCCGCAGGTCTGTATTGGCCTGGTCGTGACCGAAGAGGGCTTTCCCCTGGGTTATGAAATCTTCGCCGGCAACACGCACGACTCGAAGACGGTGCAGACGATCGTCGAGTCGCTGGAACAAAAACACGGCGCGCTGAATCGCGTGTGGGTCTTGGACCGCGGCATGGTCAGCGAGAAGAACCTGAAGTTCCTCCGCGAACGTGGCGGGCAGTACATCGTCGGCACTCCCAAGGCGATGCTGCGGCAGTTCGAGCAGCACCTGACCGAGAAGGATTGGACCGCGGCTCAAGCGGGCGTCGAGGTGAAACTCGTGCCCAGTCCCGACGGCGACGAAACGTTCATACTCGCCCGCAGCGCGGACCGCCGCGCGAAGGAACTGGCGATGCACGAGAAATTCACTGCACGGCTCGAAGCGGGCCTGCGGGCGATGCAAGCCGCGGCCGAGTCGGGCCGTCTGAAAGATGAAGCCACGGCGGGTCAGCGACTGGGCCGGCTCAAGCAGCAGAATTGGCGGGCGTCGCAGGCCTTCGACGTGAAGATCGAGAAGCTCGCCCCGCCACGCGGCAAACAGCGGCTGCACATCACCTGGCAGCGGCAGGCCAGGTTCGCCGACTGGTCGCAACTGGCCGACGGCTGTTACTTGCTCCGCAGCAACCTGACGGGCGTCGACGCGGCCACGCTGTGGAAACGCTATATCCAGTTGACGGAAGCCGAGTGGGCCTTCCGCATCACCAAGGATGAACTGGCGATCCGCCCCATCTGGCACCAGAATGAAGACCGCGTGAAGGCCCACATCCTGGTCTGCTTCCTGGCCTATGTACTGTGGAAAACGCTGGCGGGCTGGATGCGTCATGCGGGCCTGGGCGACGCGCCGCGCACGGTGATCGACGACCTGGCCAAACTGAAAAGCGGCGACGTGGTGTTGCGGGCCCGCGCGCTGCGCGGCGGCCCCGAGCGGCGGATCACATTACGCTGCGTGACCGAACCGGACGAAGCCCAAAAAGTGCTCCTCGAACGCCTCGGCCTCACGCCGCCCCGCCGACTCCGCCGCCTCGACAACCTCGACCAAATGTAGTGAAACAAACAGCCCCAAATCGCACCTAAGTCCTTTGCCGAACGTCGGAACTCTTTAACTTGGGTTAGGAACGTGCATAAATGCAAATTAAGTGCGCCGACCGTGGGACACCGTGGGACTTTCCCCTAATTACTCCAAAAGCAAATACGTTCACTTTTTCTGTCGAACTTTGCAATAATTTACTTGACATCCGGGGGGGGGGGGGACAATCCACGAATCGCATTTCGATCGGGCGACACCAAGACTGCAGGACCGGTACCGTGGCTAGTACGATTGTGGGCCTATTTCTGCTTCTCACGGCTTTGCTCAAGTTGTCCGCGCATGATGCGGTTGACAATGGCGTTTCGTCAACGACGCTGGTCATGAGCGTTTCTGAAACTCTAATCGGTCTTTTTCTTATCGGTTCAAGACGCATCCTGTTTCGGGTGCTTGCAATTTGCTTTTTGTTTGCGTCTATAGTCGTTCGTGTTGTTGAAGTCTCCCAAAATGTCACTGGGTGCAATTGCTTTGGGGATGTACATTTGCCCAACTCCGTGGCCATCGGCGTTTGCGTTTGCGGCGTCATTTTGTTGCTCATTGACATTTTTTGCGCTCGGAACTCGCAAATTCTTGGTATTGCCGAGAAAGATGGGAAATATTCCGCATTTACACTGCTGGCTTTCGGCCTTTTCTTCATGCTTGCGGCTGTATCCTCTATCGCCGCGAATTCGTCCGTTGGCAGTTTCTTTTCGAGGCCGAGCCTTAAAGCCAGTATATTGGGCCCAAGAGCCTTTGATGTTAGCTACTTTGACGGAATAGATTTTGATTTTTTGGTCGAGATGCAAAACGAGTCTCGTGTTCGGCCAATTCAAGTTATTGGACAGCGACAGGGTGGCAGTGGTGCCGGTTGCATTATCGAAGATATTCCTTTCACGATTGCGCCGAACGAATCCAAGCGAATAGTCGTTCATGTAACTCAACGTATTCTTTGTACGCCGCAAGAGTTCGTCCAAATATGTACGGCGGGCAAGACGGGGAGACGAGTGTGTTTCGATCCATTGCGGGAGCAATCGATAAACCTTTATTTCATTACAACCGCGAATCCGTATGACCCAGTGAGCGTCTCAATATCGTTACGACCGTCGAATGCGTTTTTGGAACGCTGGAAGGAGTTGGCAAGCATGTGAGCATTTCCGAAATCGGCTAGACGTTCGAAACCCTTGGGCATCGTTCGTAAGATGGCAGAGATTAAAAGGTTTGCACGTCGTTTCTAATGATCGGCTCGACGGGCTAACATTTCACGTATTTGTTAAATGTCTGTTGTTGTTTGTTGTGTTGTTTCGGTTTTCACTCGATAATTGGAGGATTAAGAATGAAATCGGCTTTGAGGCTCGTATTCCTGGTTTTGGGATTGACATTGTTGTATCTGTCCAGCCCGAGTCTTGCTATCTCTGACGGTACGCCATTGGATTGCTCAGGTTGTGCAGGCACTTGTCCGGGTGCGGTGCCACCGTGCTGGCCGCCAATCTCGGGGTTTACATGCACGGTTCCCGTCTTGGGATGGTGTCCAACCGGGTGTTCTTGCGTTACCGATTGGACGCCACCAACTAACGGTACCGCCTGCAAATGTGACGGCACTTAGTTTTACATTGTCGTCGCTTAAATTCTTGGCGTGCTGCTTCATTCGACGATTTTTCTGAGCTTTGTACGAATTCATTAACAGAACCACTTGCTGGCAGACCTCGTCGACACGTCGCCGAGGACAGGCGGTCGTTTCGTGAACGATTACTTTTTGACGAGTATGCCAAGGACGTAATCAATGCAACATTTTGTAGTCCTTTCGGTACTTTTGCCATTCTTGCTACTGTCGAATCGTGCAATCGGTCAGGCATCGGTACCCAAAGACGCCTTAGCGGCGTGGGACCGAATGTCGTCCGTGAGTCGAGACGGCGTATGGCTCATCGTTTCCTCGGCAAATGGAACGTCCATTAGCAGCACGATCAAGCGGCGCGGCGAATTTTGGTTGCTGGAATCGTCGCCCAGCGATGGTGTGATTCGACGAGATGTTTTTGGAAGTGAGGTTGCGTTTTGCGCCACAAGGCGCGACAACGAGAGATGGACGGTGCCTCGCGTTGCTGACAAATCGGACACGCAATTGACAGATAATAGTCCGATTGTAAGCCGCTACCTTGACGCCAAACACTACGTTGAATTCCCGTTCAACTTCTTGCCCTATCAACACACGTATTCTGATTTTTTTGCCAAGTGCGATGACATTCGAGTTACCGTTGACAATGACGAATGTACAGTTGCCTACGACCAACCAAGCGAAAAAGGTCAGTATATATTCGATATGGGAAATGAATGGCGATTAGTTTCTATGGAGCGAGAGATCAAAGCCAGTGGAGTGGTCTTTCGACATGAAATACTCTATTTAGCCGAACTTCAAAAGTTTGTTGTAAATGATTTTGTGTCTACCCCTGGGGCTAAATCAGTGCCGAAGCTGGCCCTCAGCACTAGGGTGACAAAGCAAACTGAGCACCCGAGTATCGATGAATTCTCGCTGGCGTTTTACGGAATACGTCCAATTGTACTGAACCCTTCGTGGTGGAAGCGTTCGTCGTTGTGGATCGCATTAATTGGTATTACCTGTATTATACTCGGCGTCTACATCAAGTATCGCTCAATGCGTACTGTAACGGAATGATATAATGACAATGCGTTGCCGGCACAAACGACGAGGGGACGGGCGAGAGAAAAGCGGGGTTTCGCTTGTCGAGGTTCTGATCGCTATAGGAATAATCGGGATTCTGCTTGGCATGTTGATGCCTGCGGCGCAGTCTGTACGAGAATCAGCGCGGAACACAGCCTGCAAAAATCATCTGCGACAATTGGTGACGGCAGCGCAACATTTTGAAGGTGCAACTGGTTATTTGCCAGGACCATGGTTTAATGCGCCCCCTGATTCACAAGAGTACGGGTTGG
This sequence comes from uncultured Planctomycetaceae bacterium, assembly GCA_963803365.1. Lineage (GTDB taxonomy): Bacteria > Planctomycetota > Planctomycetia > Pirellulales > Pirellulaceae > JANMEB01. The sequence goes on along the minus strand of CAWDMH010000003.1, from coordinate 1,067,278 downwards.
ATCGCGGTTTGTTTGTAGGACTATTGTCGTACATTGGGGAAGCAAATCGCGATGACGACATTTGTAATCACGGCACAACATTCGATATTGACAATGCGAGTTTATTGACAAGTCCGATCGATTTGTTGGCGTGTCCGTCGTCCAACCATGATCCGGTAATTTTGACCGATATTGCGACCTTGTTTTCCGGACCTTCGATTCCCGGGATGACGGCGGTTACATGCGATTACATTGGGAATGGCGGATACGCGTCCCCACTGCCAATTGATCCTTCACATACGGATGGTCCGATAGGTGCACAGATTCCAGGTAGCAATGTTCCCAAAGAGACAATGGCTCGCACGAGCGACGGCCTGTCGAATACGCTCTTGTTTTGGGAGTCGATCGGGGGCTCGATCATCCCTGGTTTGGATGGCGTGGAATTGGACGTTAACCTCGCCGCCTCACCAGCGTTTGTACTGAGCATTTACGGTCCACCGGCCGTTTCGTATCCAAGTTCGGGTATTGCGTCAACGAAGAGTTATATTCACTCGTGGGCCGGCCTGCGCCTTGGAAATATGCGCGAAACAGCAGGACGCGTCGTGGGCGTTGGGAACAGTATTGGCCAACCATGTTCGCGCCATTTGGCAGGCGCTAATGCCGCCTTGGTCGACGGATCCATCCGTTTGCTGTCTCGCGACCTCGCCCCCAATGTTGGTCTTGCTCTTGCCAGTTTGCGCGGTGCTGAAGTCGTCGATCGCTAGGGAAGTCGGAAAACAACAAGACCAGGGGACGCAGCTCTTTACGCGCCTACACGTCCTACACCTAGCTAGAAAAGACCTGCGTCCGCTGCGTCCCCTTTTTGCAGCGCTGTCACGAAAAGTCGAAAAAGTGCCATCCATCGTTCGGACGATTCGTTGGAAACACAGAGTCACGGAGGACGCGGAGATTGGGCTGACGAGCCGTTTTTCAACAGGCAGGCAGGTTCACCCGCCTTGGATCAATGCAAGACGGGCTTCTGAAATAGTTCGCTTTGCCGGTTGCCGCGCGCCAGCACGAATGCAATCAAGTCCAAGACTTCGTGTTGGGTCAGCCGATCGAGCAACCCTTCCGGCATGATCGACTTGGGCGATTTTGTCCGTTCATCAATATCCTCTTTGGCCAATTCCAACGGTTCGGCCTTGAGCAGAGGGTTTTCGATGATTTTCACGGTTTTGTCATCTTCGGCCACAATAATCCCCGAATATGTTTTCCCGTCGATCATCAGAAATTTGTATGTCTGATAGTCCTTGTTGATGTCGTGTGAGGGCTCGACGATCGCCCGCAGAATCTCGGCAGCCGTGATTTTCGGATCGAGTTTCGTCAGGTCCGCGCCAAATTGAGTCCCCTGTTCGTCCAGTCGATGGCAGCCAATACAGTTGGCAACCTGAAACATGTGTCGGCCGTTGTCGAACGAAACACCGTTGCCCATTTCCGCGATCATGGGCTCCAAGTCGGCGTAGGTCCAAGCCGTCCTGGGGCGCCGGTTCTTGAGCAACTCGTCTTCAGCCAACAACGGATGATTGGCCAAATAGGTTTGCGGGTCGTCGAGATAGGCCAGCAAGTCCTCCACGACGAAAACGGCCGAGTTCATCGTGCGCCAATGACCCGGATACGTGCAAACCATCGGGTAGACACCGGGCTGAGCCGGGGCCACGAAGCCAAACCGCTGCATGTCACGCGGCTGAAGCAATCGACTGGCGACGACGATTCGCGGGTCGTTGGGAATGTATCCACGCTCGGCCGCGGCCGGGTCCGACGCGGTCGCTTCGCTCTTCAAGCCGATACTCTCCATCGAACCCGGCTGAGCGATGACCAGGTTGTGGGGCATCAGGTCGTTGTTTTCAAACAGGATCTCCACCGGCTTGGCAGCTTGGAGGACGATCGTGTCTTGATCGAAAATCATCCGATGCGGCACCGTGCCCACGCGGATGACTCGGACGCCGAGACCGGCCAGCTTCCGTCTGGTCTGTTTGGCGGTGTCGGTTTCCAGCAGCGCCGCGAGCGAGTCAGCCAACTGGATCGCCTGGACGACATCCATTTCACTTCGCTGCTGTTCCGGGATCGACTCGACGTAGGCGATCATCTTGGCGATCATGTCCTGCGCAACATCTTTTGGCCAATACGAAACAGGAATGCGCTGCAGCGCGGGCAACACGACGCTACGATCGTCCGGCGCCTCGACCAACGGCGTCAACGCCGCCAGCGTATCGGCTTCGCGGCCGCGAACCGACGGCAGCGCGGCAATGGCCAGTCGCCGAATCTTGGCGGCCGGGCTCAAGCCCTGGAACTCATACGTCTGTTGTACCGGAGGCGCGTCCAGGTTCGTCAGTTGAGCTACCACGTTGCGGCTGGCGTCCAGAATTTGAATGTTGAAGCCTTGAAGCCGCTTGAAGAATTCTCCTTCGGTCCGGTTGTAAATCGTCACCGAGTCGATCGGGAATAAGCGTCCCAGATCGACCTCCCACCAAGGGTCGTCGGTGGGGTCTTGCGAATGAGTCTCTCCGCCGTCGCCAAAGACCCCGGATTTATTGCCATCGATACCCCGTTCGGCAACTCCGCCGAAGGCCGTGTTCCTTTGCGTCGCTTTGCCCGCACGGGCGACGTTCACGCCGCTGCTCATCACTTCGACCTCAGCCAGCGTGAGCGTTCGTCTGGTACCCGGAAGCTCAATCCGCACGTACCTTCCAAATGTCTGTTTCGCATTCGATGCTGCCGATGGCAAGTTCTCCGGAAGTCCGTCCAACAAGCTCAGCGCGTAAGGATACATCTGCGCTTGCTGGTTGGGATCGATGATCAGCGGCATCGCATTCATCAGATCCTGCAAGCCTTGCACCGACTTCCGCGCCAGTTGCCACGCGGGTTCGATGGACTGATCGACGGCAATCAACCCCACAAAACTGACCTGGCGCACCAAAGGCCGCTTGGCCGCCAGGCAAAGCTTCTCGATGGCTCCCCGGGCGCTCGATAGCTGGTCGCTCGGCTGCTCGGCCAAAAAGCGGACTAGGTCGGTGATCACCGCGTCGTCGTTGAATGTCGCATCATTGTCCACTCGGTGGATGGCATCTAACAAGACATCCGTCATCGATTTGTTATCCCAATGCGACAAGCCTTCCAAGGCACGTCGCCGCTGGGTATCGGGGATGCCTGAACGGAACAGCAACTCGGCATAGGACGCTCGTTCACCAGGCATTTTGATCAGGTCCACGGTGTCGAGCATCGCCAACAGGCGAGCTTTGGTGTTCGGGTCGCTGAGGGCGAGGGGTTCTCCGGCCACAATCGCGCGCCGCCACAACGGCTTGAGCCCGCGCAGCGCCTCTTGAATCTCGTAATCAAGGTAACGGTCGGTTTCTTGACCTGCCGCAATCAATGGGATATCGACGGCATCCGCCGAGTTCATCCAGCTTGCGGCGCGGACGGCTTCCAGGCGGACGCGCGGCGCCGGGTCGCGGGCCAACTGGCGCAACAAATCCAGCGTATCGGAGACGCGATCGCGCCATGCGCACAAAACTCGAACGGCGGCGGCCCGCCCTCGAGGGTCTTTGGATTCCAAGACCTGGCTTAGCAAGTCTCGGTCCACAACGTTCATGTACTGATGCACCCAAAGCCCCTCCAGCCGATTGTGTTCGAAATCGGGCTGGCTGGCATCGAGCGCCCTGATCCAAGCATTCGCGGCGGGGATCACTTCATCGGCCGAATGCGAACTCAACTCGATTTTGGCCCGGTAGCGAACGCGGTTTTCAGGCTGCTTCAACAGTTCCAGCAGTTCCGCGACGGGACGGCCGAAAATCTTGACTGGTTTCAACAAGGGGCGATCCTTGCACACGAACCGATAGACGCGGCCGTGGACCTTGTCGCGGCTGGGATCGCGCAAGTTGTGTTGCATGTGGCCGATGATCGGGTTGTACCAGTCGGTGAAATACAATGCGCCGTCGGGGCCGATCTCAAAATCGACCGGGCGGAAGCTCTCATCGGAGGAGCTGAACAGCGGCGTCGTTTCAGTACCGTGCAGGCTCGCCCCGTCTTCCTCGATTTTGTATTGCAAGACTCCTTGAAACCCAATCACATTGCCGACCAGCAGGTTTCCCTGCATCTCGGGCGGAAAGTGGCGGCTGGAGAGGATTTCGGTGCCTGGACAAGGCCGCGTTCGTTGCTGATAAACGGTCGGCGGCGTGGTGTGCTTTTCGGGAAACTCCAGATGGCCGGAGATCAACGAGCCGTCGTAGGGGACCGAAGACGTGCCGTCGTGGACGATGTCGCGCCCCCAACGATCAAATACGTGGCCGTGCGGGTTGGCAAACGGGTAGGGTGCGTAGACTTCGAATCGTGCGGTCCTCGGCTCGAAACGATAGACCGCCGCGTTCGCTGAACGGACAGACGGTCCCCACGGCGTTTCGACTTGTGTGTGGTGGAATGTTCCCTCTTGAAAGTACAACGCCCCACCTGGATCCAGCACAAAACTGTTGCAGGTGTGGTGCGTGTCGGCCGAATCCAGCCCGTGGAGTACTCGTTGCCGAACGTCGGCGTGATCGTCGCCGTCGAGATCCTTCAAAAAGACGAGATCCGGCGCCTGGGCCACGAACACTCCGCCCCCATAGAACTCAAAACCGGTCGGACAACGCAAGCCCTCGGCAAAGGTCGTGCATTTGTCGGCCCGCCCGTCCCCATCGGTGTCTTCCAAAATCAACAACCGGTCGTTCATCTCCGTCTTCGGCTTCCAGTGGGGATAGGTCGGCCAGGTCGCTACCCACAGCCGGCCCTTGGTATCGAAAGCCATTTGTACCGGGTTGATCAATTCCGGGAAGTCTTCCTCGGAAGCAAAAAGCTCGACGCGGAATCCGTCGGCGACCGTCATTTTGGCGATCGATTCTTCGGGGGGCGTCGCGATGTGCACACCACCTGGACCGGCACCGGGCTTGTTGGTGATGACGGGGATGAAGGGGGACGTATTCGAATCGTCGACCGTGAACGGCTCGCCCTTGGCGACCGCCCAGATTTTGGCATCGCGATTGGCCGTTAGCTCGTCCAACACTAACATTTCGCGCTGCATCACCTCGCGATTGGTTTGGTTGTTGGTGAACTTCAAATCCGCGCGCCCGCCAAAGATTGAATAGCCGTCCACGGTGCGATACCGGTTGAACCAAAAAAAGTTCTTTTCCAGGATGGCTTGCCGAAGCGGTTCCACAGCGGCGATATCGGCGGCCAGTTTCGAATCGCCGAACAGTGCTTTTTCGATTTCAACGGCTAACAACTGATTTCCCAACTCGTTCAGGTGTATGCCGTTGATCGTCAGTGGCTGTTCGTTTTCGGCGTACAATCGCAGTGTCGGATGATACAAGTCGACGAAGTGCACATGTTGTTCCTGGGCGACTTGCGAAATGACTTCGGAATACAATTCCAGCCGCCGATTCTGTTCGCGGCCATCCGGCAGGTCAGGCGATCCCAGGTTCTCAAATGCAATCGGCGAAAACAACACGACTTGCGGGGGCGAGTGGCCGTTGTACTTCTGCTCCAACAGATGGGACGTCATCCGAGTCAAACGGGCAGCGAAGTCCTCGGCACCTTGCTCCCCCGCATACGATTCGTTGTAGCCGAAAAAGGCGAAAACCACGTCCGCCCTGTTGGCTTCCAAATGATCGTCGGGCGAACCAAAGTCGAGCGAACGCAAGCGCAGGTCGACTTCGTCTCCTGAAAAACCGAGATTGCGGATCACCAAGTCCTGGTGGAGGAATCGGTGAATCAACGCAGTTTCAAGCCAACCGTCATGCTGCATTCGATCGGCCAAGGTGTTGCCGATGAAACAGATGTGTGAGCCTTTCTCCAATTGCAAATCGTCCGGCGAAGCGGCAACCACCGCGCTCGCCGATACGCACGCAAACAGCCAACAACCGACCCAATGCCGAATTCGCCACATGTGATTCACTGCACCTTTTCGAAGAAACGATTCGAAACGTGCGCTATTCTAGTGGACTGACGGAAAATGTTAAGCGACGTGGAAAGAGATTCCTGCCCGCCGCTGGCTTGGGTGTACCTCGCGTCGGTTTTTTCCGAGCGAGCGCGTGGTCGACAGCTCGAAGTCGGATGCATTAGCAGTCCGATGGAAGAGTAGCGGCACGGTGCGTGCCGTCCGGTTGCGTTGGCATCCACTCGGCGAATTACCGGGCGGCTTGCGCCACTCCGCTACCATTAACGCTTGTGCGCTCATTCAACAAAATTACCGGGCGGCTTGCGCCACTCCGCTACCATTAACGCTTGTGCGCTCATTCAGCAGGCTGATAGGCGTTCGCGGTTGTCGGATGACGCACCCAAAAAGGTGCGTACAGATCAACTCGATTGTTGCGACAAGAGGCCGCCGACATTTGCCAATTGAGAGCCGAGAAAGCTGCTGGTGGTCTGCAGGGACGAGATGGTCGATTCCAGGAGTGCAAATTCCTTTTCCAACTGTGTTTGCTGGATATCGAACAAGTCGCTCAATCGCGTCGACGACTTGTCGAGTGCGTCGATCTGCCGCTGGAAGCCGTCGTCGGCATTCTTCATGCGACCATGATCGCTATCGAGCATCTTGTCGATCACTTCGTCCAAGCGGTGTGCGAAACCGCGAGTGACCGTCAACTCGGACTGATGGGACCCGGTGATCTGCGACGCGGTCAGACTGACTGACAATTGGATGCCGCTGGTGTTTGCATTTTCCGAATTGGCGGTAAGAATTCGGCCCTTGCCGGAGGCGAGTTCGGTCTGACCGTCGACGACAAAATAACCGGCCACATCGCGGCCGTGGTCGGACTGTCCGCTGGTGAAACCGAGGTCGGTGAAGTCGCCAGAGACTAAGGTGACTTCTGACGACGAGCCATAGGTCTGCGATTCGATGGTCAGTGTATCGTTCGTCAAGGAAACGGCGACCTTGCGTCCTCGCAGAGTCGTGGAGTTGTTGATCGCGGATTGCAAGGCGGCCGACAATTCGTCCGGGGTATATGTTCCGGCTTGAATTTCCAACGTTTCCGACGTCGTCCCGTCGACGTTGACGACGAACGACAACGGGTCGGTCAATGTGGTCGACGGCGCCAGCGCTTGTCCGGCAGTGATTTGCCCCTTCTCGGCGGCCACGGTAATCACGACGTCATAGGGATTCGTTGAGGCTTTCGTTTTCGAACTGCCGGAAACAAAGCGGATGTTGGTGTCGGTGCTTTGACCGTCCAACGTGAAGAGTCGACGGATATCGTCGGCGCTAACGCCGTCCAGTTCGCCCTGCAGGGCTTGTCCTAGCCGTCCCTGGTCGATCTGCAACCGGCCTGTATCGTCGAATTGAATTCCGGCAGACGACAAGCGGTTCAACGCCGCCGGCAGATTCGGCAGGACGCGGGACAATTCGTTTCGCAGATCGCGCTGGACGTCGCGCGCCACGCTGTTGCCAATCAACGTGCCGGCTTCGCCCGTGACCGGTTCGAATCGCGTCTGCGCGTCGATGTATTCAAGTACCGCATTGTAGGCATCGACGAAGTCCTGAATCGCGGTTTGGGCTGTTTGGGTATCGCGGGTGACGACCAGGTTGACGGCTTTTGTTTCGTCCGCCGCCTGCAAATTAAGCGTGATGCCCGGAAACACATTTTGGATAATATTCGTCGAATTGGTCACGGTGATCGCCCCAGCCCCTTGACCAATCAGGATTTCGGCGTCGGTTCCGTCCTGCAGAACGGGACCCGTGAAGTCGGGTGCCGTGCCGGAGCCGGTCGTCAGATTATTCGTGATCGCGATGTCGTTCGCTGCGCCGAGTATTTCGAACTCAAAATGATGCGCACGCCTGTGCCATCATTGACCAACGACGCCGTCACGTCGGTCGACGTGCTGTTGATGGCGTTGACCAGACCGCTGACAGTATTGTTTTGATCGTCGATCGTGATCGACGCGGTCGAATGCGTGCCGACCCGAATGTCCAAAGTTCCTTGTTGAATCGTGGTCTCGGCGGAGGACAGGGTGGCGGAGACGATCTGTTCGGCTTGTGCCAGCTGTTTGACGCGAAGTTGATACGTGCCGGGCACGGCGTCTTTGGACGCGGCCGCGGTGACCAACGATTCATTGCTTGAGGTTATGTTCCTCACGCTGAAGGCTTCGCTGCGTGCACTCGAGATTTGAGCCAGCGTATTTTTCAGCGAGATGAGCTTGGCCTCAATGCCTTTGAACGCCGACTGTTTGGTCAGGACGACGTTTTTTTGCGCAGTCAGATTATCCAATTGAGCCTGCTTCGCGCTGAGCAGACTTTTGATAATTGAGGTCGTATCCAGACCGGAAGCCAGGCCGTCGATGGAAAACACTTGAATTCCTCAGCAAAATGCAAACAAAAAAGGAGGGAGAGCCGCACTCTCCCTCACACGATATTCTGTCGCACCGCGCCGCATCCAAGCCGGGGAGACAGACGCGATCACCGGTGATGTGCCAAATGCAACTCAACCGACCATCGCGCCTTCGTCGTCTGCCTGCGCCGAATTGACCTTATTGTCCCAACAGTTTGAGCACGAGTTGGGAAACCTGGTTCGCGCTCGACAATACCGACGTTCCGGCTTGGACCAACACTTGTTGTCGGGTGAAGTTGGAAATCTCCGCGGCAAAGTCCGTATCGCGAATGACCGACTCGGCGTTGACCGTATTTTCCAGAGTCGCTCGCAAGTTATTCGCGGTCGACTCCAGCGTATTCTGCTGGAAGGCGCCCAAGGTACCTCGCAAATTCGTGACGTTGTTGATCGCTGCATCGATCACCGCCAACGCGTCTTGGGAGCCGCTGGCCGTGGTCACGTCGATGCCTTTGAGATTCGAGAACTGATTGTTGGGTTGGTTGACGCCGAGGGCATCGCTGCTGGCCTTAATAATCGACAGCGTCGCCGTTTGGCCTGCATTGGCGCCAATCTGGAACGTCAGCGTGCCGTCGGCAACGGTGATCGTCGCATTGGTGACGTCTTGCGTCGCGGCGTTGTCGGCAGCAGAGGCCCCAACGGTGAAGCTCAAGCCGTTGAAAGCGCCTGTGGTCGCGGACAGCACGTTTCCGTTGGCAACCAGGTTGTTGAGCGTAGCGCCACCAGGACCGGTCAAATCGACCTGCAGATTCTGGCCGACTTTGGCTACCAAACCCGCGACGCCAGCCGAGGTGTCGATGGTTGTCGTGCCAATACCGGTCGACCCCGCCGTCGTCCCAACGACATCAGAGACGACTGTGAAGTTGTCGCCGAAGTCCTTGGCGGTCAAAATCAACTCGCCCGTGGTCCCGTCCAACGACGCCACGACGTTTGTGTCGCTAGTGACCGAGTTGATCGCATCGCGGACTTGGGTGTTGGTCATGCCTGCGGTCAAGCTGACTGTGGTCGTGCCATTAAACGTCAAGATTTCGTTGCCCGACAGATTCGTAGTGTTGTCGAGCAATGCCGTCGCGCTGAGACTGGTAGTGATCTGACCTTTTTGACCCGCCTGATCAATGTTGGCGATCGTGAATGTTCCGACGGTCGTATTGGATGTGGCGTTTAAGTCAGTCAAATAACTGTTGTTCGATCGCGCGTACAACCCGGCCGAGCCATCCAGCAGCTTTTTGGTGCCGAACTGGGTATTGGTGGCGATGCGGTCAATGGTGGACAACGCATTGTTGATTTCTGCCTGATTGGCTGCTAACGCGTCCGCGTCGTTGACCCCTTCGTTAGCCGAGTCGAGTGCCAAACCGCGAACTTTTACCAACAGGCTGTTGATTTCATTCAAGGCACCTTCGGCCGTCTGAACCAGCGAAACGGCTTTGTCCGTATTGTCGATGGCTTGTTTCAAGCCCGCGATCTGCGCCCGCTGCTTCTCCGAAATTACCAATGCCGCTGGGCCGTCCGCGCCACGGTTTATCTTGAAACCCGACGACAATCGCTCCAGCGACTGGTTCAGCGACATTGAACTGCGATTCAAATTGTGTTGGGCAATCAGCGAGCCAACATTGTTTGCAATAACTAAACTCATCTCAAATTCTCCAGGGGGGTTAAGCCAGTCGAAGCTTGGTATTCAATCCTTTGAATCGCTGCGCCTACGCTCCTTTAATAATTTCGCGCTCCTCAAGCTTCACAAATTCCAGTCATTTGGGGGTCTCTAAACGACGGGTTCGTTCGACTTCAATCACCCAAAATTGCGGCGATAGTTCGCTCAGCCGCGTTGCGAGTTAAATACTCGCCACTGGCCAGCTTTTGTTTTGCTAAGCGAAACGATATCTGGTCGGACTTCAGGTGCATCGTTCAGTTTCTGAACCAACCGGACCACTTCGGCATCCCGGGTATGTCGTACGGTCGATGGGTCGCCAGCGGCCGGTTCGGCAGCAAAGGTCTCGGTTTTCCCACCGGCGCCGCCCGGTTGAATGTGCGGCCGCTGCGGAATTTTTTCGGGTAAACCGAACCTCAGTTCGTTGACGTTCATCGCTACGCCCATAGGAAATCAAGGTGATCCAAGTGCTGTATCGTGTAGCCAAAGGAAAACTTGCTACCACGGTTCCAATAAAGTTTGAAACCGGGCAAGCCGAATAAACTTTAAGGGTTACGTGGATTGTACTGCCGGCAGGATACGCATTATTTCGGCTGCTTCAGGTCCCCTGCCCCTATCCGAAATGGTCCGCTCCATCACCAACTTAGCTCACTGCGCTGGATGGTTTCGCTGAACATGCGAACCTGGTTAATTCGATCGGCCATCGCCGCCGCACTTTTTTTGCAGAGTGTGCTCGTGGGTTCGTTGTATGTCGCCTGGACTCGTTGGGAGCCCAAGACCGAGGCGAACGCACATTCTGACCAGGATGCCGAACCAGGAACTCATCCTGCGCCACGAAGCCGCGCTCGATCTGCCAACACCTTCCGAAATCGAAATGCAATTGGAACTTGGTCGCGATGCACTATTGAATGCGGATCCGATCGAAGCCCTGCCGCATTACTTGCGCGTTGTCGACCAGCCTGAATCGATTATCGATCCCGCCGTTCAATTTCAAATCGCCTTGGCATTTGAAGCAGTCGGGGCATTCGACAATGCCAATGCGTTGTACCAGATACTCTCGAGAGGCAGCGACAAAACTTATGCGGCAGCGGCTCAGATCGGCTTGTGCGGAGGCGCGATCGCAGCCAACCGCCCCGAATTGGCGATGCAGACGTTGTGGCGGGAACTGCTCAGTCCGCGACAGACCAGCGGTATTCCAGCAGATGCCGCACATTGGTTGGGCGGACTTTTGGAGGAGATGATCGAGTCGAACGAACTCGATCTGGCCAAGTTCCCAATGTCGCTCGCCGATATTCCCGTGCACTTTGAGCCCGACCGCATACTGCGGCGTTTATTGGCCCAGTCAAAAACGACGAGCAACAATTCGGCTGCCGTGTCGCCATCACCGGAGGCAGACCTTAGCAATTCGAGTTCCGACTGGATTCAGCTTGACGATGCGCCGACGGACGCCGACGGCCATGAAACGCCCGCGGCGAATGATACGTCAGCGTCGACCCAACCTGACGCAGGCCGGGAACCCGTTTGCCAAATCGAACCCGTGGTGATTGGGCCTCAACTGTCCAACACGATCGTGAATATCACCGCCAATGGCGTTGATGTGGCTCACCTGCTGGCGGCGATCGCTTTGAAGATCAACAAGGAAATCAAGATCTCCGAACGAGGCGTACAGGGTTGCGCGGGATTCGAGCCTTCGATCCGGTTGGATGCGATTGGATTGGCAACGGTGCTGGACGGCTTGACCATCCCCTACTCGCTGGTCTGGTTCGAACAAGACGGCGTGTGCTATGTGGTGGCCGCCGAAGAGCTGAAGCCTAATGAGCTGAGGTCGTTTCGGATCGATTCGGCGCGGCGCATGTTGCAATTGGCGTTGCTCGAAGCGCCGCAGCATGAAATGGCTACGCACAACCAACTGGCGATGGCCAACGTCGATTTCTGGCGTGGCGACATCTACTCGGCGATCGCTGCATACCGCAGCGCGATCGAGCATTCATCGGATCAGTATTTGACTCAATGCGCCTATTTCAATCTCGCCAAAATACTTCGCTATGCCGCCAACTACGAGCACGCCATCGACGCCTTCTACCACGTTGTTGAGAGCACGACCAACACCGATCTTCTCTCGGCTGGGTATCTCTGTTTGGGACAGACGCTGCTGGAATTGGACCGACTGGATGAGGCGATCCGGGCGTTCGATCGCGCGGTCAAGCTGTCGGTCTCGGATTCGGCGAGCCAGACGGCGATCGTTGATCTGGCCATCACGCATATCCTGGCTGACGAGCCGGCGCTGGCGCTGCAAGCGTTGATGAACGGCAAGCAACGTCTGAAGGAGGCCCGCTTCCAGAATCTTGCCCGGTTTCTCGGCTTCTACGCCCGCTGGGTGCTGGCCGGTGACGAACGCTCAGCCGAGGAAATGAATTTGATCTCCTCGCTCGGCGCGGCCAGCGATCCATGCGATATCGGTCCCCAAGAACCCCTCCTCTACTCGCAGGCGTTTCAACAACTTGGATTCCTGAGCGAGGCGGAAGACCAAATCGACCAGGCAAACCGTTGGAAAATGGCAACGCCGATGGAGTGCCGACTTCAGCTGTCGTTGGCGGATTGTCTCTTGCGGCAACAACAGTATGACGAAGCCACAAAGATCCTGGTGTTACTGGCCGCCAATGGAGACGCCGACAATCAAAACCAAGCGCTGCTGAGAATCTGTTCCATCGAATATCAAACGGGCCATTTGGAAAAAGCCTTCGCTTCGTGCAAACAATTGCTGGACCGCAACCCGGACAAAAAAACTCAGATCGAAGCGTTGCGACTGCTCGGCATGATTCATCAAAAGTGGAACAATCCGGACCAGGCGGCATTGTGTTTTGCGGGATTGTTGCCGACGCCCAACAATAAAGACGAAACGCCGCCCCATGAATAGACCAGTTCAACCGGTGTTTTTCCCCATGAACCGACTTCGCGAAATGTTGCGCGACTATTCGGCGATCTTCGCGATTGCGTTGGCGTCGTGCAGTCCGTTGACACTGCGCAGCGTTGTCGCGCAAGACTCCAGCGGCAAGCCTCCCGCTGTGGTGCGAATCATCCCCGTCGATGACGCTGACCACCCCGCGGAAAAGTCGCCCCCTTCGGCGTCCTGGTCATTGATCCAAGCGTTTGCAGCGCCGACCTCGAATGAGGCCCATCCGCTTCGCGCGTTCGCAGTCGGCTTTCAAGAGCCCGAGAATTCACCGCCACCGCCCGCTCAGTCTTCCGAGTTCGTCGACGAGGTTTTCGACAAGGCCAAAACCTTTGATCAAAAGACAAAATCCAATCTTGACGATCTTCAGCGAAAAGTGCAGTCGTTACTGAACCAGCAGCTGTCAAAACGGCTGGAGTCGACGGCCGAATCAAAAAAAACGTCCAATGCCGCCGGCCCTGTCGAGACCCCCACCAGGACCGGCGAAGAGCCTGCCGCGAACTCCGCGAACTCCGCGAACAAGGATCCCTCGGAACTGAATCCGCAGGCAGCCGACGCCGTTTCGGATCAACTCGCAGAAAGGAAAGCTGACGACGACTACGTTACGCAAATCGTACCCACCTCCGCCGAACACATGAAACGAGTGCTGGATAAGCCGGTCGATCGCCTGGCGTTGGCCGACAACTTGTTCCGCTCGTCCGAACTCGAAATGGCATTGCAGATTTATCAACAGCTCGACCGCCTGGGCCCTGCCAGTGACGATCAAGCGTGGATTAAGTACCAAATCGCCAATTGCAATCGCAGGCTGGGAAAGCTCGACGAAGCCAAAAAGGATTTCCGCGAACTGGCAAACTCGGGTGTCGAAGACTTCCCGGTTCCACAAGCACGCTGGTGGCTCGATGCGATCGATCGGCACGCCGAACTCGAAAGCCGCAGTCAACGATTCGAAGAAATCCTCAACTCGATTCAGGAGAAGTCAAAAAAATGAACGATCAAACGACACGCGACGGACAACTCCTGTCCTGGCTCGACGACCTGCGGGTGGCCTATGAGGCGGCCTTGCCCATCGCCCGCGCGATTTCGCAGAGCTACGAGCTAGACGAAACGACCCAAGCAAATCTGCAACGATTTCAGGAACTGGTGGAGCGAGCGCGTACGATCGACCAGAACATCCGACAATTGTCACCGCCTACGTCGTCGCACCAACAGCCGATGATTCGAACGGCCGCCGCCGTCGTCGTGGAATTGATCCAGCAACTGATCGGATTGTGCAATCAAATTGAATCCCGCGAACCTTGCGCCGCACGTCGCTGTTGCCGCACATGACAAACAACCTTCGCGCGAAACAAACACAATTGGCCTACACCAAAACATCGGGCGACAAGTGATCGAATCAACAGATAATCCGCCGCTGTTACCCAACGCTTCGGCCGATCGACCGGCGGAATCGCGCGAGCCGGCTCTGGGCCTGCGCGTTTCCAACGGGTTCGAGCAGGCCCCCGTCCGGGCACGACCGGTGCCGGCCACTGCGCGTGTCCGTTTTCAGTCGCAGGTCATGCAAAGACTGGTCCAGCAGTCGATCGATTTCGCCCGAAGTTCAGCGACGGTGTTGATCACTGGCGAAAGCGGGACGGGAAAGGAGATCTTTGCACGTTTGATCCACGAATCGAGCCCGCGAGCTGAACAACGATACGAGCGGGTGAATTGCGCGGCCCTTTCGGAAAGCCTCGTGGAGAGCGAATTGTTCGGACACGAACGCGGTGCTTTCACGGGTGCGGTCGAGCGTCGCGTGGGCCGGTTTGAATGGGCCGCTGGGGGCAGCCTATTGTTGGATGAAATCAGCGAAATTCCAGTGACCGTGCAGGCCAAGTTGCTGCGCGTGTTGGAAGAATCCGAGTTCCAGCGGATTGGCAACAATACGACGCATCATTGCGACGTGCGCGTGGTGGCGACTTCCAACAAAGACCTGGCGGATCAAGTCGTCCGCGGCGAATTCCGCGATGACCTGTACCATCGACTCAATGTTTTGCGGATTCAATTGCCTCCGCTGCGTGAACGGCGCGAGGACATCCCGTTGTTGGCCCATTACTTCTTTGAACATTTCCGCCGTGAGTCCTCGGTCGGGTTGAGCGGAATCGATTCTTCGGCCATGAAGCGATTTTGCGAGTACGACTGGCCGGGGAACGTTCGTCAGTTGAGAAACGTCGTGCACCGAGCCTGTGTCGTCGCCAAACAGTCTCGCATCCACGCCGACGATATTTCCGTTCTGGACGAGCGGGTGCGACAGGTGATCCCCCATTGGCTGGCTGCACTCAAGTTGGAGGAAGTCGAACGCGAATTGATCCTTTACAACTTGCAGCGCTTTCGCGGCAGCCGCACCAAGGTTGCGGAGTCCCTGGGACTGACCGCCAAGACCGTCACCAACAAACTCAAGTGTTATGCCGAACGCAATATCATCCAAAGCCGAGTCGCTTAGCTGGCAGGATTTCTGACCACCGGTTGCAATTCTTAACCGAGCGGGAGCGATTGGGAATCGCGTCGCGTTTTGTTTTGGAAAAAGTTCTTTAGAATGTGCTCAAAATCATTCCATGGGGATGGGAGTCTTTATGATTTTGAGGCCTACGGCGCGCGCGAAGTCGTGGCGGACTTGGACTGCGTTATTGTCGACCCGACGGACGAAGCTTACGAGGTTTCCGGGGCGGTGATCTTGTGCCATGGCTTCGGCGCTCCGGGGACCGATTTGGTGAATTGCTGCCAAGCGATGTGGCAACTCCAACCTAATCGGCTTTCACGAGTTCGGTTTGTATTTCCGACAGGTCCGCTGGCGTTGGACGAGTCCGGCCTATATGACTCGCGGGCATGGTGGATGATCGACATGGAGCAGTTGAATCGAATGATGGAAACGGGCGAGTTCCGCGACTTGCGGCACGAATCGCCGCCCGAATTGGCTCGCTGCCGGGAGTCAATTGTCTCACTCGTCGAATGGGTGCGGACCGGTGCCAGTCTACAGTCGCAACAGATTGTCGTTGGGGGCTTTTCACAAGGGGCGATGTTGGCCACCGATGTGGCGTTGCGGTTGAAGCCAGCATGCGGTGGGCTGATTATTTGGTCTGGAACGCTGTTATGCGAAGACCAATGGCGGGGGGCAGCCAAAGCGCAGCATAAGTTTCCAATTTTTCAGAGTCACGGCCGATCCGATCCAATATTACCCTTCCCGGCCGCCATCTGGTTGAAGGAGATGTTGATCGACAGCGGATTCGAAGTCGAGTTCAACGAGTTTGCCGGACTACACGAGATCCCCATGCCCGCTTTGCGCGGTGCCGCCGAGTTGGCTGCCAGAGTGGCGGGCATTTGACATCCACGCCAGTCACATCGGGTCGTTTTTATGCGGAAACGGCTTCGGTGGTCATCGATGAGAATCTCTCGGACAAAGATTCCAATCGGTTTGCAGCGACCGAAAGGGCCGAAGCCACTTCTTCCAAATACCCATCGGCCGCGGCGGACCAAGCCCGATTGACGTAGCGTTCGGCCAAGGCAAAGTCGGTCATGACACTCGCGAAGCTTTTCAGGCCGTAGCGGTGCGTGATCGCCTCGCGGGCTTCAGCGAAGTCGGCCAGCGGCGCACTGCACTTCGCGTCGATCGCGTCGCGTATTTCCGAGGGTGCCAGTTTGTCGATCTCCTTTCGCAGCCCGGAAACCGCGTCCACCAGTGAAGCGATCGCACGACGCTGAGTATCGATTTGTTGGTCAAACGATGCCGCTTGTTTGGCTGACGGTTTGCGCGTTGACCAGATCAATCCCACCCCGACGGCGCCGACCAAAAATGAACTTCCGTACCACCACCAGTTGACGATTTTCCATTTCTGAGCCTGGGGGATCTTCTCCGTTGGGTCCGGTTGTTGGACGGCGGCCAACGCTCCGGAAAGAAACCCCAGCCACAACAAGACAATTCCCAAGAATCGGATTCGATTCATCGACGGAGCCCCTAGAATCGATGCCCACGCTGCGGACCGTGACGGGTCAACGTCAAAATCTCTGGGCCGACGTCGGTCATCAACACCGTGTGTTCGAATTGCGCGGAGACCTTGCCATCTCGCGTGCGGACCGTCCAGCCGTCTCGATCGTCCGGCACCGAGTGGTGTGTTCCCTGGTTGATCATCGGTTCGATCGTAAAGCACATTCCGGGTAACAATAAATCGTTGCGCGCCGCACGGGTGGGGACGTGCGGGATGTTCGGAGGCTGGTGAAATTTTCGACCGATTCCATGGCCGACGTATTTATCAACGACGCCGAATCCATAATTCTTCTTCACGTAACGGACGATCGTTTCGCCAATGACCAACACCGGACAACCGGGACTCAGTGCTTCGATCGCCAGGTACAAGACGTCAAACGAGCATTGCACAACGGACTTGACCGCCGCAGAAACATTGCCAATCAAGAACGTCTCCGACTGATCGCCGTGCCAACCATCGACGATGGTGGTCAAGTCGATATTGACGATGTCCCCCGAACGTAGCACATACGGACCTGGAATGCCGTGACAAATGACGTCGTTCACGCTGATACAGCAGGCACGTGGAAAGCGGCAATACTCGCCGGGATAACCGTAGCAGGCCGGGACGTGTCCGTGGCTACGCGTGTACTCTTCGACCAGACGGTCGATTTCGCCGGTCGTGATTCCCGCCCGAACGTACGGACGAATGTGATCCATCAACTGCGAATTAAACCGCGCAGCGTCCCGCATATGTTGCCGCTCGGCTTCGGATAGCCGCACGCGCGTCGTCTTACGGATCACGTCAACCTCGAGACTTCTCTGTGTTCAAAGGAACTCCTGGGGAGTTGTCCAAGTTTATCAGTCGCCACCGGCGTTGACCACTCGCAGGGCGAACCGGAGAAAGCCGAACAGCCGAACCTGTTTCGATCGAACGAAGTCTATTCGATTATGTCGGCCAATACGCTATATTACCCGCTGGAATCCTGGAGGCGAGGTCCAGCCTCGCACTGTCCGCGATTCCGGAAATTCAGGAATCTCAACGAGGTGTCCGGAAAAACACATGCCACGCTATAACCCCGCTGAAATCGAGCCGAGTTGGCAGCGATTCTGGGAACAAAACGATACTTTTGGAACCCCCGAGTCCATTGCGGGACCCAAGGTCTACATCCTCGACATGTTCCCGTATCCCAGCGGCCACGGCTTGCACGTCGGACATCCGGAGGGTTATACGGCAACCGATATCGTCGCACGGTATCAGCGGATGCGCGGCAAGACTGTTCTGCATCCCATGGGGTTCGATTCGTTTGGTTTGCCCGCCGAAGAGCACGCCATCTTGACCAATACGCCTCCCCGTCAATCGACCGAACGCGACATCCAAAACTTTCGCCGGCAACTAAAAATGCTTGGCTTCAGCTACGATTGGAAGCGCGAATTGGCTACGACAGACGTTGGCTATTTCCGTTGGACTCAGTGGATTTTCCTGGTGCTGTTCGATACCTGGTACGATGCGGAAGCGCAAAAAGGTCGGCCGATCCGCGAATTACCAATTCCAGAGGACGTCGCCGCAGCGGGCGAAACGGCTGTGCGTGGATACCAGGATCGCCACCGATTGGCCTATCAAGCCGACGCACTAGTCAATTGGTGCCCCACGTTGGGCACGGTGCTGGCCAACGAAGAAGTCGTCGACGGACGTAGCGAACGCGGCGATCACTCGGTCCACCGCATCCCGCTCCGCCAGTGGATGCTGCGAATCACGGCTTATGCCGATCGTCTGGAACGGGATTTGGAACAACTCGATTGGAGCGAAGGAGTCAAGAAGCTTCAGCGGGACTGGATCGGGCGAAGCGTCGGCGCCGAAGTCGATTTCTACGTGGCTGACCCGGACAATTATTCGCATTGGGCGGACCGGCGACGACAATTCGGATTTCCTCCCGAATGCGACGACTGCGCACTTCGCGTATATACGACTCGGCCGGACACGCTGTTCGGAGCGACGTACATGGTTCTCGCGCCGGAACATCCATTGGTCGAAGTCTTGACGACTTCGGATCGGCGTGCGGACGTCGACGCCTACCGCGAACAGACCAGTTTCAAGAGCGATCGCGAACGACAAGAGGAAAAAAAGAAGAAGAGCGGGGTCTTTACCGGCGCCATGGCGATCAACCCGGTCAACGGAAAACAGATTCCGATATGGATCGCCGATTACGTACTGATCAATTATGGAACCGGCGCAATCATGGCGGTTCCAGGTCAGGATCAGCGAGACTGGGAATTCGCCAAAGCCTACCAGTTGCCGATCATACGGACGGTTCAGCCACCGGACGGTTTTCCGGATGAGGCGTACAGCGGCGAGGGGAGGGCGATCAACAGCGATTTCCTGAACGGCTTGCGAATCAGCGACGCCAAACAGACGATTGTCGAATGGCTGGGGACGCACGGACTGGGGCAAGCCGCCGTGAATTACAAACTGCGCGACTGGCTGTTCAGCCGCCAGCGTTTTTGGGGCGAGCCGTTTCCGATTCTGCACGAACTGGGGGACGACGGTAAGCCGAACGGAATGCTCCGCGCGGTCGATCCGGAGCAGCTTCCCGTCGACTTGCCGAAAATCGACGACTTTCGCCCGCACGGCCGCCCCGAACCGCCACTGGAAAAAGCCGACCGAAGCTGGCTGTACGTCGAAATCGATGGTAAACGCTACAAGCGGGAAACCAATACGATGCCGCAATGGGCTGGTTCGTGCTGGTATTACTTACGATTTATCGATCCGAAGAACGATCGAGCGTTCGTCGACCCCAAGCTTGAGCGGGAATGGATGCCGGTCGATCTATACATCGGCGGTGCCGAACACGCCGTGTTGCACCTGTTGTATTCGCGATTTTGGCACAAGGTCCTTCACGACCGGGGTTATGTTTCGACGCCAGAACCTTTCAAGAAACTGGTGAATCAAGGCATGATCCTCGGCGAAATGGAGTACACCGGCTACCGCGATATCGACGAGCGGTGGGTCAACAGCGAACTGGTCACCGAAGACGCTGAGCACCAGCCGATCCTTCGTGCCAGCGGCGAGCGGGTACACCCCGTTCGCTTGGTTCCCGATCAAGTGGAAAAGCAGGGCGATTGGTTTGTCCTCAAATCCAACGCCGACGTCCGTGTCGAAAGTCGCGCCTACAAAATGTCGAAGAGCCGCGACAACGTCGTCAACCCGGATCAAATCGTGGCTGAGTACGGCGCCGATGCGCTACGGTTGTACGAGATGTTCATGGGACCACTCGAAGCGACCAAGCCGTGGAGTATGGCCGGCGTCAATGGCGTACGCGGTTTTCTGGACCGAGTGTGGCGGATGATCATAGATGACCGATCTGAATCGCTGCGGTTGGCGGCCTCCGTTTGTGACACGCCGCCGAGCGAAGAAGCGTTGCGGGTGCTTCACAAGACGATTCGGGCCATCATCGGCGACATCGAATCGCTTAGTTTCAACACCGCGATTGCGCGCATGATGGAATTCGTAAATTACTTCACCAAGCAAAGTGAACGCCCGAAGCTCGTGATGGAACAATTCGTGCTGTTGCTTTCGCCATTTGCACCTCACATAGCCGAAGAATTGTGGCGTGCTCTAGGTCACACGCAAACGATCGCGTACGAGTCGTTTCCCGAATTTGACGAAACTTTGGCGCACGACAACTTGATCGACATCCCAATTCAAATTAACGGAAAACTGCGTAGCAAGATCCAAGTGCCGCCGGGGACAATCCGCGACGCCTTGGAACAAGCCGCCCGCGACGACGGTCGCGTTGTTGAATTGCTGGAGGGAAAGACCGTCCGCAAAGTCATCGTCGTTCCCGACCGACTGGTCAATTTTGTTGCGACCTAAGCCGTGTGCGCTCTGAGCCTTTCTGTGACGGCAACCGACTTGCTGCGCATATTTCCTCACCTGGCCGCACCCACATGGCGGCGCGATTTGGTGAAGGCGTTGCTGCGGTGGTTTGCAAGCCAGCGCCGCGACTTGCCTTGGCGGCGAAATCCAACCCGGTACCGGGTCTGGGTCAGCGAAGTCATGTTGCAACAAACACAAGTTGCGACCGTAATTCCGTATTATCAACGGTTCGTAAAGCGTTTTCCTACCGTTCGTAGTCTGGCGCGTCGCCGATGAATCTGAAGTGATGCGGCTGTGGGAAGGGCTTGGGTACTACCGCAGGGCTCGGCAACTTCATCTGGCCGCGAGGAAGATCGTCGAGCAGCACCGAGGGATTTGTCCAAGGTCTTTGGAAGATTGGCGTGCGCTGCCTGGGGTCGGTCGCTATACCGCGGGTGCGATTCTCTCAATTGCCGATGGCCAGCCGACGCCAATTCTAGAAGGAAATACGCAGCGGCTATATTGTCGACTCCTCGGCTGGGAGGGCGATCCGAGACGGAGCGACTCGCAGAAACTGCTTTGGGAGTTCGCCGCATGGCTGTTGGCGACCGACCTCCCCAACCATCTCAACCCGGGCGACTTGAATCAAAGTCTGATGGAGATCGGCAATCGGGTATGCACGCCGACACGGCCGGATTGCAGTCGATGTCCGCTGTTGCGGCTGTGTCCCACCGCGGCATTGCGGGCGCAAGACCGCATTCCTTGTAAAGCCATTCGTCCACAGACAGTGAATTTGCATCAGGCGGCCATTGTCGCTCGGCGCGTCGAAGTGGCTACTGCGACAAGTACCGCCCGAAGAGCGATGGGCTGGACTGTGGGATTTCGTTCGCGTGGATTTGCCGCACGTGCGACGGTCGCAGAAGCGACTTGTCACGCAATTTCGCCGGCGGACCGGGCTGCACGTGAAACTAGTTCGAGCCGATTTTACCACCCGACACCAAGTGACACGATTTCGCATCGAACTGAGTTGCTACACCGGCGAGGTTGCCGCGGGTCGGCTTTTGCCAAACGGTGAGCGATTTCACTGGTTTACGACGCGCGAACTCCTCGATTTGCCGCTCAACGCGACGGCTCGACGGATTGTCGATCAGTTGGCCAACTCGCCGAACTCTCGAAGAACTTCCAAATAATCAGCAACCAACTCGCGGGCCATCTCGATCGATAATTCACGGGGATCAGCCAACAGTGAAATCAGGATTTGACCCATGAACTCCATCATCGCCAGACTTATCGGAGTGTGTTTACGCAAGGGGCTCAGCATGTCGACATCGTGCAAATGCAAGTTGCCGACTCGGTAACCTTGATCGCTTCTCTGAAAGTTCAGCCTCGCGAATGCGCCGCCCATATTCGTCACAATGCATGTGGCCCGACACTTGTCGCTGCTGGCCATTCTTTCGATCTGCCCGGGAACGATCGACGCCAGGCGAAGCGCTAACAGCATTGTCCGGTCCAACTCCCAACGGCGGATGACACCCAATTCGCGTGAGATTCCTGCGATCAGCGTGTGCGTCCCAGCAATCTGCTCGGGCCTGCGATCGACTTGGACCAGCGAGACCTTGTTACAGCCCGGCAACCTGCGATCGGCGATCGTCCGAGTCGTCATGGGGACGAGCAATCGAATCCAATCTCGATCGCCTTGAAACTCGTTTCGCGTTCGCCAACGGCTCAGTGCTACAAACAGGCCGGCGATCAGCAGATCGTTTTCGGAAGCGTTTAGTTTCTCCGCCGCTTTATCCAGTCGGTCCTTCGCCGGGGAATCAAGCTTCTCCGAAACGATGCTCGGAAAGTTGTCCTCTAACGGGTAAGAGTCGCTCGCCGCAGCGTGCCCCAACAGTTTTGCTGGTTTTCTCAAGATAAACTTGGCGGCGCCAAAAGCCGCAACAGTTTGAAAGGGCAGCTTACGGGCAAATCGCCAATTGGCCATGCGCAGCGTTCCACGTTCGGCCAGCTTGGCAGGGTCCAGTTTTCGCGGCCGGAAATTCGCATTTAAACTTGGCCATTCGTCATAGGCTGTCAACCAGTCGGTGACGAGTTGCAGGCCCCCTACCCCGTCACCCAACGCATGTGGGCCGATGAGTGACAGTCGAGCAACATTGTCACCGTCGTTTTCGAACTGCCAACACAGGCGGTATCGATCGTAGTTCTTGAAGAGCTCCGGCCACGATCGCAGCCGGTCATGCCAGAATACCAGGTCCTTGGAATTCTTCAGTTCAAAACAGCGGCCAGAATTATCCACGGTCGCTTGCGCCAACGGATGTCGCTGGACCGCTTGCTGCATTGCACCCATCGCCGTGTCACGATCGATTTGGCCGCGAAAATGCAAACGGAATCCAAGACAGTTCGGAGAATCCGGCTGATCCAACAAGAACATCAGCCGCTCGAAGGCGTTGAGGCGAGCCGGGAATCGCCAGGTCATCGCCCGGAACCGGTAGCACTGCTCGACTTGTTCGTGTTCTCTTGGGGTTTGAGGCGTTTGATGCGGATGTCGCGGAACCAGACTTCGTGGCCGTGATCTTGCAAACAAATGTGTCCGGTCCGGCTGGCCGCAAACTTGGCCCAGTCCTTGAATTTGCTTTCGGCGACGCGTTTATTCCAGTCGGGACTGCCGATTTCCGCTTCCACGACTTTCTTTCCGTTGAGCCAATGTTCGATATGGTCCCCGACTTGGACGATCTTGGCGGTGTTCCATTGGCCAACTGGTTGCAGGGTCTTGTCCTGCGGAGCGTAGAGTCCATACAGCGAAGCCGCCGCCGTTTTTTCATTTTTCCCGTCCGGGTGATTGTCGTCGTCGAGAATTTGATACTCCGGTCCGGAAAGGTACGGCGCCGAGTCTCCCAGCGTGACGCGATACATCACGCCGCTGTTGGCGCCGCTGGTGACCTTCCAGTCAAACGTTAGTTCAAAATCGGTGAACGATTGCTTGGTGATGATGTCGCCGCCGCCGCTGCCGTCGAATTGCAGTCCGCCGTCGGCAATCTTCCAACCATCGCCGATCTTTTCTTGTGCATATCCGCGCCACGCATCCAGCGATGAGCCGTCGAAGAGAACCAAAGTCTGATCGGCCGCCGCCGTCGGCTTCGGCTCCTGCGCAGGCATCAGACCGGCAATGGCTCCGACGACGGAGAAAACGACAAGCGGAATTTGTTTGAAACGCATTTGATTCCTCCAGGAAAGTCCAGCGATTTCTCGCAGCGGGACGGATTAAGGTAAGTCGGGCGCCCCCCGCCGGACAAACGGCCGAGCCTAGTGCCGTGTCAAGTTTTAATTTTGGGGTGCCACTGGCTGTGCCAGTGTACATGAGCGTCGTGTATTGCCGACCCGCACTGGCGAAGCCAGTGGCACACAACCCCAAATCTAAGACCTGACAAAGCACTAACTACAGCAAGCGGGCAAATTAGCCCCGAAACGATGTCTCACCATCTTAGCCGAAACGCGACAAATCGGGTATCATGCGGTCGTAAAGCGAGTGCCGTTTCAAACAGCGTTCCATATTTGAGATCAATATCACTTTTTATGTGCGGTGCCATGAGACGATTTGTCGTTACAGCGTTATGGTTGATTCTGTCAGGTATTTCGGGGACGGGATTGGCCGACGAGCTTGATTTGCTTGGCGATGGAACGCTAAGTCAATTCGTTAAGGCGAATGGGCAACCCGTCGATTCTCCCAAGTGGGAAGTATCCGACGGCGTGCTGCACATGACCGGCGGCGGTGGTGGCGATATTTTCTATCGCGAAGTCGTGGGTGACTTTCGATTGACCTTCCAATGGAAGATTTCTTCCCACGGTAACAGCGGCGTGAAATATCGAGTGCAACAATACGGCAAATCCTGGCTCGGCTGCGAATATCAAATCCAAGACGACGGGACCAACCCGCTCACCAATCAGTCTACCGCCGGGTTGTATGCCGTTTACGCGCCGGGCCCGCAGCGATTACCAAACCCGGCTGGCCAATGGAATTGGTCGCAGATCGTTGTCGCAGGAAACCACATCGAGCATTGGTTGAATGGCACGCTGGTGGTCAGCGCCACAGTGGGCAACGAAGATTGGTTGGCACGCGTAGCACACAGCAAATTCGCACAGAATTCAGATTGGGGTCAAAATCGAACCGGCCGAATCATGCTGCAGGATCATGGGAACGAAGTCTGGTTTCGCAACCTCAAACTGACCCGCTTGAACGAGCGAATCGCCGAATTGCCGTCCCATTACGGATTGCCACGAATCGAGTCACTGGGTCCGGACTTCGGCCCGCAATCGGTGGTGGACGGGAGCCAGCCGCAAGTCCAACCTCCAGTTTCCGTCAACCTGTTCGGTTCGAATCCTTGCAACGATTGCTCGACGGAGGTTTACCCAACCCAGCGGAATGCTTGTCGTTGCCCGCCACCCATTCGCCGTTGGTTTCGACGCCGCTGGTAATGCGGCGAGTACCGTGTCAAGTTTTAATTTTGGGGTGCCACTGGCTGTGCCAGTGTACATGACCGCCGTGTATTGCCGACCTGCACTGGCGAAGCCAGTGGCACACAACCCCAATTCTAAGACCTGACAAAGCACTAGGTCGAAATGCGGCCAGATCGCAATGCCGTTAAAACTGGAAGATGCAAGCGCCCCACGACAAGCCAGCGCCGAACCCGCAAAGCAAGACCTTGTTCCCGTGCTGGATCCTTCCGGATTTCAGCGCCTCATCCAATGAAATAGGGATGCTGGCGGCCGAGGTGTTTCCGTATTCGTCCAGGTTCATGAAGACTTTGTCGACCGGAATGCCCAGGTGTTCCACCGCGGAGTCCAGAATTCGTCGGTTGGCTTGATGGAAAATGAACAAGTCGATGTCGTTGAGCGTCAGCCCGGCGCTGTCGACCAATTCGACGGTGATCTCGGGAATCAAGCGCACCGCCCACCGGAACACGGGCGGCCCTGCCATTTTTAGAAACTGTTGGCGAGCAGCAACCATTTCGGCGGACGCTGGTTGTCGCGACCCGCCGCCTGGAACCACGAGCAGTTGCGAGAGTTCACCTTCGGACGCCAGTCGGTACGCCAAAAAACCTTGACCGCCGTTGGGTCCACCCTCGGTATCGCGCGATAACAACGCGGCGCCGGATGCGTCACCAAACAGCGGATAAGTCTTCCGGTCGAGCGGGTCCACCACCATGGACATCACGTCGGCGCCGATCGCCAATACGTTTCGATGACAACCGGTCTTGATGAATTGGGAACCCGTCATCAAAGCGTACATAAAGCCAGAGCAGGCCGCATTGAGGTCGAACGCAGGGCAACTGCAGCCCAGCGCGGCTTGCACCAGCGGTGCGCATCCGGGCGTATAGTGATCCGGCGTCATCGTCGCGACAATGATCAAGTCGACGTCGGCCGGTCGGACTTCTGCGTCTTTCAGGCATCGGGTGGCGGCCTCGAACGCCAAATCGCTGGTTGCTTGTCCAGGCGTGATATGGTGCCGTGCTAGAATTCCGGTGCGTTGAACGATCCAATCGGCGTCAAACCCCATCGCAGCGAGATCTTCGTTGGCCAAACGCCGCTCAGGGATATAGGAGCCCGTGCCGGCGATCTTGATACCTCGTAGTGTTCGCACCAAAGATTGCTTGGCTGGCTTCACATCGACTGATTGCAGCGTGGATGACGGCATGAGGTTTCAATTGATGGAGGGAATAGTTCTGGCTCGCTAGATCCTCGATCACAGCGCAAGCCGATCAGTGTTACGAATTCGGCGAAAATGTCAATTTGAATCATTGATGTGCGGTCAGAAATAGTGAGTTTTGGCGAAATATCCAGCGAATTCGGCAGGAGTTCTCTTTAAATCTCCCCGATCTGCCTTCGCTGCTAACGGAGAATCCAATTGTTGAACGGGCCACCGAACGTTTGGGGGACGTTGATGGCATGCCGGAATTTGTGAAAAAAAGTTCGAATACCCCCAAAATAGGGTGGTTCTTGTCAAGAATTCGGTTAAATTGTCAGTTTTTGAGGACGGCGAAAACCAAGTCTTTTTTGGAAAACATGGTCGAATGAGCCTCGTAGCCTTAGTTTATCATTTAGTCCCCGAAGCCCCAATCCTCGTCGCTTGTAATCGGGAAGATCAGCTAGATCTTGCGATTTCGACGCCATCAATTCAGTCTGGGAAACCTCGTATTCTTGCCAGCATCGAGCAAAAAACAGGTGGCACCAAGCTCGGCGTGAATCAGAACGGCATGTTTTGTGCAGTTATTGGCCGTAAAAAGTTCGCGGTTCCCAGTTCGCCTCGGTCCCGTTCTGTATTGTGCCGCAACATGCTGCGTTGCAATTCGGCCGGGCAAGCGGTCGATTTGGCGTTAGAGGAGCTGCATACCGAACAATATCCTGGTGCTAACTTTGTCGTGGCCGATGCCGAGAGCGCCTGGGTGATTCATGGCGGCAACGACACCAATGTTTGCGAGTTGGAGGAGGGACTAAGCATCGTCGGTGTCAATGACGTGGATGATCGCAACGATGAACGGGTCCGCTTGGCGCAACGGTTGTTGACGCTGCAAATGCTCGATTCTCCGGTGAAGTTTTTGGCGGTCGCCAGCAAAGTATTTGCACGCAGCCCGCAGGTCAGTCCACGGGCCAACATGGTGATTCGAGAAAAGGATGTCGCCACGGTATCGTCGACCTTGATTTCGTTGGGTAAGAAGCCGCGCGATGCCATCTATCAATACGCCAACGGGGCGCCGGACCAGGCGAAATACGAAGACTACTCGCCGCTTTTTGGCGATATTCTCAGCCGCGGCTTGCGAGAAGCACGCACCCGTGCAAACGCCTGATCTGGATGCAGCAAGGGCCTTGTCATCGCTTGGTTTCGGGTAGCCGGATTCCCAAGAATTCGGATTAGGATCGCTGCGACAAAGCACTAGTCCGTCGTGCGAATTCAACGGTGCCGGATTCTCCAACTTTCGTCAGGTCGAGCTATGACGGTTGCCAATATTTCAAAAATCCCGGTCGGCGGTCTACGTTGGCGGTTTGACGGCGACCAACTTCCGTTCCAGACCACGTTGGAAGTGGATCCGGCGAACGAAGTATTCGGCCAGGCGACCGCCGAAGACGCCTTGCTTTTTGGCCTTCAATGTGACGCGCCAGGACAAAACATTTACGTACGCGGAACGCGCGGCACAGGCCGACAATTGATGGTGCGGCGGCTGCTGAAGAAACTGGATTTGCAGACCGACCGGAAGCGGGATCGATGTTACGTGCAGAATTTTAAGCGGCCGGACCGCCCCCGTTTGCTGGCGCTGCCCCCCGGAACGGCGGGACGGCTTCAGGAACACGTCAAGGAACTTGCCGAGTTCATTCAAAACGAGTTGTCCAAGGGACTCGAGGCGGAACCGATTTCCACGGCGCGTCAGACGCTGAAAGACGACGTCCAAAAGCGTGTGCAAGCGATTTCCGAACCGCTCGAAAAACAGGTCACCGAAAACGGCATGACCTTGGCCAGCGTACAGCAGGGCAACGTCTCGGTCCCAATGATACTTCCGGTCGTCGAGGGGCAAACCATACCGATCGAGCAATTCCGGGCGATGGCAAAAAAGGGACAGATCCCCGAGGAGCGGATTCAGCAATTCGACAGCTTGCTGCCGGAATTTCGCAAACAGTTGCAGGTGATCGCGCGGCGGATTGCCGAAGTCTTCCGCGACGGCAATCGGCAACTCGAAGAATTCAATCAGAAGGCCGCTCGCGATTTGCTAGCCGACTTGACTCAACAGATCCTAACAAGTTTTCCAGGTAGCGGCGTCAGCGAGTTCATCGACGAGATCATCGACGACGCAGTTCGCTATCGTCTGCCGCACCTGAATGACGAAGATGCGATTGATTTGACGGAACTATACGGGGTCAACATCGTTTTGCAACACGATCACCCGACATCGCGCCCGTGGTGGAAGAACTGACGCCGACGATGATCAACTTGTTGGGAACGGTCGAGCCGCGTTGGAATCCGGACGGCGCGGCGGCATCGGACTTCACGGGTATTCGAGGGGCGCACTGTTGCGCGCCGACCAGGGCTACTTGATCATTGAGGCCGAAGACGTATTGAACGAGCCGGGAGCGTGGCGGGCTTTGATGCGGACGATTCGCTCCGGCCAGTTGGAGATCGTACCGCCCGAAGTCGGCTGGATGCGGCCGTATATCGTGGTGCAGCCGGAGCCGATCAAGATCAAGGTTCGTGTCATCCTCATCGGCGGCGCCGAGACGTTTTACATGCTGGATCAATACGACAGCGACTTCCGCGATCTGTTCAAGGTACTGGCGGATTTTGACAATCAAATTGATCGAGACGATCGAGGCGTGATGCAATATGCGGCGGTGTTGTCCCGTTTGGCTCGCGACGAGTCACTACCGCATTTCGACCGACAAGCTGTGGCCGCGATTGCCGAGCACGGCGCGGATCGTCGCCCGAGCGGGCAAGTTGACGGCACGCTTTGGTCGGATCGCCGACATCGCCCGCGAAGCCGCCTTTCTGGCCCAACAAATCGGTCACGAGATCGTCGGCGGAGACCACGTGAATCAAGCGATCCGCCGCACCAAAGCCCGCGCCAGTTTGCCGTCGCGACGTTTTCAAGAGTTGGTGGAGGACCGCACCATCATTGTGCAAACGACCGGCGCCGTGGTTGGTCAGATCAACGGATTGGCGGTGATGCAGGCGGGACCCTTAACGTACGGATTCCCCGCTCGGATCACAGCGACCATCGGAGCCGGCCGTGCTGGCTTGATCGATATCGAGGGCTCGGCTCGGCTGTCGGGCACCATTCATACAAAGGGCTTCTACATCCTGGGCGGCTTGATTCGCTCGCTGCTGCCGACCAGTCATCCGCTGGCGTTCAGCGCGTCGCTTGCGTTCGAGCAGAGTTACGGCGGAATCGACGGCGATTCGGCATCGTGCGCTGAAATGTGTTGTTTGCTCAGCGCCCTTTCCGGCGTTCCGATCCGACAGAGCCTGGCGATCACCGGCGCCATCGACCAGCATGGCAACGTCGAAGCCATCGGCGGCGTCAACGAAAAAATCGAAGGATTCTACGACACCTGCGAGTACTTTGGCCTCAGCGGCGATCAAGGTGTTGTCATTCCTCGCGCCAATGCCGGTGATCTGATGCTGCGCGAAGATGTCGTCGAAGCCGCCCAGGACGGCGCGTTTCATATCTATGCCGTCGACAACGTTTTCGACGCGCTGGAATTGATGACCAATTTCCCTGTCGGCCGCTTGAAAAACGGCAGCTATTTGCCGGGAACGCTGTTGTCGATCGCGCTGGAAAAGGCCCACGAATACTGGTTGCGCAGCGTAGCCAACCCCGGCGCTCACTCGAATTAAGTTTGAGTCGATCGCGTTCTCGGTCGAGCCGATAGCCGTCAGCGGCGTCCGTTATTCATTGGAGTTCGACCAGTCGATTCGGGAGAACGTCTCCATCAACTTCTGGCCTCGTCTCGGATTGACCTGCCGCACCCAGTTGATTTTTCCGAGCAAGTGTTGCCGGAAGTCCACGCGATGGTCGCGGTTTTGTGAGTCCGCACCATGACCAACGCAGTTGTAGAGGACTGCCTTGCGCCGCTCATACTCGATCCGGCAAATGTTGGCTTTTCCGTTGAGAACCAAACCGGCCGCACGTTGTCGATTCGAGCGAGCCATCCGGCGAGTTTTGTGAAAATTGATCTCGAAACCTTCTTCGATAGCGATCGCGCCCACGTGAATGGCAAAGTTCGCGGCGATTCGCGAAAACCACCGCGGCCCCGAAAAGAGCAAATCGTCAGCGTATCGCGAATAGCTCACGCCGCAACGATCCGCCAAACCAGCCAGCCGACAGTCCAAATGGAATGCGACCAAGTTGGCCAATGCTGGCGACGTCGGTGCGCCTTGTGGCAGGTGACGACGATGGTACAGCGATCGCAATCGGGTCCTTTCCGAGAAACCGATCGAGGCCGGATCCGCGTCGAAAACTGACGGGTCCGTGACCGTCGTACATAAACGGGTCAAGGCGACAGACATGATAGGGATAGCCCGCTTGACGAAAGACACCAAAGACTCGTCCGGGATCCACGGACGGAAAAAAGTCCTTCAAGTCTAGCCACAAAACGAAGTCCTTGGCGACGTGCGATTGAACAAACGTCATCGCCGACCGGCCTACTACAAAACCGTGAGCGGCCGAATGCGGTGGGATTCGGTTTAAAATCTGGTGCGCGATCAGCCGTTGGACTTGCGTCAGGCGAGGCTTGGGTGACTCCACCAACCGCCAGCCGATCACCCGCTTGCGCACAAGTCTCGGCACGTAGTGCGGCTTCAGCTCGTTTGCCAGCCATTGAACCCAGGGCCATGACAGCCCCAACCAGAACGCCAGTTCGGCTTCGCCGGCGAAATTCGGAAGATTCCAGTCAGTGACGCTGCGGCCCGGTTTGAACTCCATCAGCGCAGCGACGTCAACCAATCGGGCCCGCTCGCAAAACTGGCGAAATCCAGCATGCCGAATCAGAAAACCGCGCAAAGTCCGAAGCGAGGGTGGTTGCGCGAACTGCTTCACCAATGCCGTTGCCAAACGGGCGGCCCGTCGCGATTGTCGGCTGTCAATCGCGTTCAACGCGCGGGCCATGTCGTCTTTGGCCCAAGGACAATCGATCAAAGTCGTTGCGACGAAACCGGCAGAGATCATCCCCCATAACCCCCGAAGCCGCGCACGCCAAACAGAATACGATCGCCCGCCCAACGAAACTTGTTCGCGATGAGGATCTGTGCGTCGTCGGCGCACCATACCTCATCGATGAAATGGTCAGGTATGCTGATTCCCTGAGGTATCCTCAGAGAGACAAGCGATCCGCAAACGAGTTGCATCGGCTTGCCGGCTTGAAACGGGCGATCGCCAAATCGTTATGGCTGTGAAGCCCCGGGCGTCAACCGATTTGGAAACCGCGTAGTGGCGTCATTTGCTGTAGGTCGGGCAGTCGCTGTAGGAGCAATGACGGCCAAGGATGCCGTCCCACGTGGAATGCTCCCACTACGGGAACGCAGGCTGGAGCGTTGAACTTTGCGCAGCCGGAATCTCCCGCAGCGATTTGGAACATCGCGGTACGGGTTTGCCAGATTCGACGGAAACGGTCATTTAAGAGCCACGGCAAATCGATTAGAATCTGCCTTCACTTGTTTCCATGCCGCCTCGTGTTCCAGGAGCGTGAACTTGGCCCGACCACCCGAACTTACCATGGATATTTTGGCTTCTCAAGACTCCAACGGGCAGACGACGATCGAAGAACAATATGAGAAATGCGTCGCGTTGACCAGCAATCTCTGGTGGTCTTGGAACGCCGATGTGCAACAGATTTTTCGCGATCTCGATCCCAGCCGATGGCGTCAATTGGATCACAATCCGGTGGCGTTGTTGCGAGAATTCACGCCCGAACGCTTGGATCAGCGAGCCGCTGAGATGGTGTTGTACAGCCGCATCAACAACGCCTATCGGCAGTTGAAAGAATACATGCAGCGGCGTCCGCAATGGGCTGCCAATAACGCGGGCGTCCTCGGTTCACGTCCAGTCGCTTACTTCTCGGCCGAGTTTGGCATTCACGAATCGTTGCCGATCTATTCCGGCGGCCTGGGGGTGCTCTCCGGCGATCATGTCAAAAGCGCGAGCAATCTGGGCATCCCACTTGTGGCGGTCGGTCTGTTTTACGTCCAAGGGTACTTTCACCAGAGACTGGACGCCGAAGGCTATCAGCTAGAAGAGTACGTGGAAAACTCGGTTGAACAACTGCCGATTCAGCCGGCTACCAATCCCGAAGGCGAACCGCTGATTGTCTCGATCGATACCAGGACTGGCAAGATCTTGGCCAAAGTCTGGCGAATGCAAGTCGGACGAGTGCGATTGTATTTGTTGGATTGCAATGTCGAAGGGAATTCCCCCCAGGACAGAGCACTGAGCAGTCGATTGTACGGCGGTGACATGCCGCACCAGGATCCGCCAGGAGTTGGTGTTGGGCATTGGCGGCGTTCGAGCGCTGATGGCACTGGGATACCGCCCCGGCGTGTACCACCTCAACGAAGGGCACAGCGCCTTCGGGCCGCTGGAGGTCATCGCCAACCGCATGAAGACCGAAGGGTTGTCGTTCGATGACGCCGTCCGCGAAGTCGCACAGCAAACCGTCTTTACCACCCACACCCCCGTTCCGGCCGGTCACGATCGGTTTGAGCCGGCCTTGGTCGAGGAGCATTTGGGGCCACTTCGCGAGCGGCTTGGCCTGAACGAAGAGCAATTGCTGAGCCTAGGTCGCGTCGATCCCCAGAATCCGCAGGAGACGTTCTGTATGACGGTCGTCGGGTTGAAGTTGTCGCGAACCGCCAACGCCGTCAGCCAATTGCACGGACACGTCTCGCGCCGCATGTGGTCGCACCTTTGGCCGTGGCGTGTGGAGGAAGAAATCCCGATCGGCCACATCACCAACGGCGTCCATACGTCGACTTGGCTGGCCGCGCAAATGAAACAGCTCTACGATCGTTACTTTCCAGTTGGCTGGGCGGATCAGGTCGGTGAGCCGCACGTGTGGAGTGAAATCTACAAGGTCGATCCGGGCGAACTGTGGGAGACGCACAATACGCTCAAGTCGCTGATGATTGCCTTCGTGCGCAAACGCATCTCCCGGCAATACTCGCGCCGTCAAGAATCCGATGAAGCGTCGGAAAGCGCCCGCAGCTTGTTGAACCCGAATTGGTTGACGATCGGGTTCGCTCGACGATTCGCCACTTACAAGCGAGCGAATATGATCTTTACCGATATGGATCGGTTGGCGACGATCATCAACAACCCCGCACGGCCTGTGCAATTCATTTTTTCGGGGAAGGCCCATCCCAAAGACGAGCCGGGCAAGTCGTACATCCGCATGATTTCCCAGATGCGACACGACCCGCGTTTTGGCGATAAGATCGTCTTTGTCGAAGACTATGACATCAACGTCTGTCGCTACCTCGTTCAAGGCGTCGATGTGTGGTTGAACAACCCCCGTCGCCCCCAGGAGGCTTCGGGCACCAGCGGCCAAAAGACCGTCCTCAATGGCGGTCTGAACCTATCCATCTTGGATGGTTGGTGGGCCGAAGCTTACGATGGCAGCAATGGCTTTGCGATCGGTTGCGGTAGCCGTCACGTACAGGATGATATCACCGATGCCCAAGACGCCAAAAACTTGTACGACGTTCTCGAGAACGAGGTGATTCCGACGTTTTACCACCGCGACGTCGACGGACTGCCACGTGAATGGACCCGGCGGATGATGAACTCGATTTCCACGCTCGGCTGGCGATTCAGCTCGGACCGAATGGTCATGGACTACACGACGCATTGCTATGTCCCAGCCGCCGGCGGGCTGAGTTGCAAGATCATCCGCGGCTGAGAAACGCCAGCGCGCGGTCGCCGTGCAATGACAGTCGGCTCATTTCGTCCAAGATCCGGCCGAACAATCTCGCCTGTCCCCGATCCCGCTCAAAAGGATTCGTCATCCCCGCGCAGGCGGGGATCCAGTATTACGAGCACTTATCGGCGGCTCAAAACGGATTCGTCATCCCCGCGCAGTCGAGGATCCAGTATTACGAGCACTTATCGGCGGCTCAAAACGGATTCGTCATCCCCGCGCAGTCGAGGATCCAGTATTACGAGCACTTATCGGCGGCTCAAAACGGATTCGTCATCCCCGCGCAGTCGAGGATCCAGTATTACGAGCACTTATCGGCGGCTAAAAAGAGATTCGTCATCCCCGCGCAGGCGGGGATCCAGGGCGTGTACGGCGATCCAACAGCTCTGCAACCAGGACCTCATTGTTTGTTGACCCAGTGAAAGTGGTAATCGTCGTTGGCCGGGTCAAAGTCCTCATCGGTGAGTCCGACATTCAAACGCAAGTCGGCATATTGGTAGCGTTCCAGCAATACGGGTTCGCCACCGGGCTGCTCTGGCCAGAGATAGCCTTCATATGAAACGGGAACGTTGAGTTCGTCGTCGATCAAGATTTTGGCGATGTGAAACTCGAAATAATCACGAGGCTGAGGATGAATGATCTGGATTTCAGTGGCCGCATGGCCGTTGACCTTGATCGAGCGATTGACCTTCAGTTCGCATTCGTCGTGTTGGCGGTCGCGTTCTCCTTTTTCGATCATGCGCCGAATCAGGTTCTCCAATCCGATCTCGGTAATTGGATAGCGGTTGCCCTGCATCGCCCATTGGCTGGTGGGCAACAGATACACGGTGGCAATACCCAGTAAGCCACCTTCATGGGCGATCAGCTTGCCGTCATTTCTTCCATCGACATAGATGACTTCCCGGCCGGCGATGCGCGGCGGCTGTGTGAATCGCATGTAAACGCTAAATGGGATCTTTCCATTTTCGGATCGACCGGCTTGGCGGATTTTGACGAACGATTGCTCTTCTGCGGCCATGTGGCCACCGATCCGTTCTTGTTTGATGAAGACCGCCTCGTAGTCCCGGACGTTATTTTGAAAGTAGTCCAAACCGGCTCGGGCAACCTCGATCGCTGGATCCAGAGGATGTTCACTGGGCGAACGAACCTTGTTCAGATCGTCGGTGATGGCGTGCGGGCGAGTTGCGTCGGCAACGTGGATCGATTGGATAGAGACTTCGGCGGCCGGTCCTGTGGCGGGCCGCAGCGCGCGGTCCAGCACCACCAGCAGCGCGGCGGCCACAACCCCTCCCACGAGCAGCCAGCGCAACCATTTGCCGCGACGGTTTTTCCGTCCGGGTGGCGTCCGTTCGGTCGTTGGCGGCGATTCGTCCATCGAGCTTACTGGGAGGCGAACAATTCGGCGTATTCCAACACCCAGGTGTCGATGCGTTGTTCAAACTGTTGCGGGTCGGCGGCTTCGATTTCTTCGTAGTAATTCCGGTTCAACAATTCCCGGTTCCTGACCGTCCCCTTGGCAACCAAATCCACCAGATTGACCGACGAAAGGGGACGCACGCACATTTCCAAGCGGCTGTAAAGTTTTCGCCCGTGTCCCAACATGTCGTCACGGTAGACCGCCGCTCCCCAACCCCGCTCGCCATACAGTACTTCGGACTCGAAACCGGGAAAGTGCTCGATGAGTTTCTTGAGCGCGACCTCGATGTGTTCCGATAGCCGCAGTCGTATTTCCGAATGTCGCGAACGGATTTCCGATTCGGTCATCCGCCGCTGCGCGGTTTCACTCTGCTGGTCGGCTCGCCGTTGCTTGCCGCGTTGGATGGCTGCTTTGAGTTTGTCGTCGAATTCCATGGTCCGTTGTCCCGATCACAACGCGACGCCTGACCGATTTGACATCTGACGTCCACGCTGCGGGCATGATCGCTCAAGCTTTTTTGGCTTCGTCCGAATCCCGCTTATTAAAAAACTGCGCGAGGTCGGAGAAGGAACGCATCGGCGCTTTGCCTTCAATCATTTCTTGTGTGATGGGCGGCGCCGGTTTGGGAGGTTTGCGAATTCTCTTGTTCGAGAAGCGGGCGGTATGTTGCGCGGGCGCGTCTTTTGGAATCGAGCCCCGGTTCCAGAGGCGGATTGTGACGGTACCTTTGCCGAATCCGCCAAATGTTTCTCGGATCGAAACGGAGCGCGACGAGGCGAGCGGCCACGCTGGCCACCCCGCTTCGCGCCGGGGCGGATCGCCGTCAACGTTACGCGCCGCCGCTCCTTGTCAACTTGAGCCACCCAAACATCCAGGGTATCGCCGACGGCGAACATTAAATGCGGGTCGCTCACATAACCATCGGACAAGCGGCTAATGTGAATCAGACTGCTGTCCCCCAAACCGATGTCAACGAATACGCCAAAATCCACGACGTTCACGACCTGACCGCGAAAGTGCATCTCCGGTGCAATGTCCTCGATCTTCAAAATGCCGCGCCGGAAGACGACGGACGGCAAGCGTTCACGCGGATCGACGCCAATGTTCGACAGCGACTGAATCAAATCGGCAAGCACAAACGATGAAACGCCAAACTCCGACGCCAGCTGATTCGAATCAAGCCCATGCAAGGCGTCGCGCAACCGCTTGCGAGTGCGTTGCCATTGTTGATTGTCAATCACTTCGACCGTTCTCGGTTCCGGACCGGAGGGTGCCACCGTGGCGCCTGGCGAGGTAGATTCATCGGACATCGGGGAGTGCGTCGTGGGTGTAGTCGCATCGGCCGCGGCGCCAACGTCCTGCGACGTAATGGTGGCCGCGGATGAGTCCGCTTGTTCGTCAACGACAGCCGTTTCTGGCTCTGGTTTGATCGGCAAAGCTGTGGCCGTCGCGGATTCGGTGGAATCTCCCGAAGCATGGTCGGCGGTGCTGGGAGCCTCTGCCGCGGGCACCGAACTGGCAGGTTCCACCGGTTCCGCAGCCGAACGGGGCGCTACGACCGGCGGAACTTCAATCGTCTTCGTCGGTGGAATCAGGTCCTGCGGCGCGAATTCGACTTTCGTCAAGATCGCCTCGGCAATCTTGTAGCTTTCCGGATGAATTCCGGTCGAGTCGAGCGGGTTGTCGCCGTCGACGATTCTTAGAAACCCAGCGGCTTGGGTGAACGTCTGCTCGCCAAAACCGGGGACGTCACGAAACTGTTGGCGATTGCGAAACGGACCTTGCAGTTGTCGATATTCAAACAGCCGCCGTGCCGCCAACTTTCCCAGACCGGAAACGTACGACAGCAACGCCGGACTGGCCCGATTCACATCGACTCCGACGTAGTTCACGCAGGACGCGACCACCTCGTCGAGTTCATGGGCCAAATGCTTGGCCTTAATGTCGTGTTGGTACAAGCCGATCCCCAAATGAGCCGGATCGATTTTGACGAGTTCGGAGAGGGGATCCAGCAACCGGCGGCCAATCGATATCGCACTGCGAATCGCCGGCTCGAAGTTCGACAATTCCTCGCGTCCCGTCTCGCTGGAGGCGTAGGCGTTGGTGCCGGCTTCGTTGACGATGACGTACTCCAGGTTTTGCCCGCCCAACTCGTTGTTAATGATGTCGGAGATCAACTGTTCTGCTTCGCGGCAAGCACTGCCGTTGCCGATCGCGATCATCCGGCAACCGTGCGCCGTGATCAAATCGACTAGTTTGCACCGCCCACCGGCGCGTCGCCTTTCATTGCCGACCACGTGAAAGACGGCATGCCCCAGTGGGTTGCCGAATTCATCGAGGGTTGCCGCGTGACAGCCATAGCGAAACCCAGGATCGATCGCCAGCACACGGCGTGACCGCACTGGCGGCTTCAGCAGCAGGTGGCGAAGGTTCCGACCGAAAACCTTGAGCGCGTGCTGTTCGGCGTTGTCCGTCAGTTCTCGCCGAATTTCACGTTCCAAACTGGGTATGATAAGCCGTTGCACCGAGTCGCTGGCGCACTTGTTCAGGAACTCCTTGAACGGATGTTGTGAATCGACCAGAGATTGAACGAGGTGATCAAACGCCTGTTCGTCCATCTTGATTCTGACGCGAATCCGCTTGGCACGTTCGGCGCGGTTGATCGCCAAGGTCCGATGCGAGGGTAGCTTCTTCAGCGATTCGGTAAAGTCGGCATAGTCTTTGAATGGGTCGTGCTGCCGTGTCGGCTTCTTCCTCTTTTTGTTCTTCCGAGCGGCGGAATCCTTGTTGGCCGGCGCGGTTGTCTGGCCAGAGGGGGCCTTGCGTTCGGCAAGGTTGGGGCCTTCCAGTTCAACCGCGACGATTTCGGTTGGTTGCTGTTGTTTTGTTGTCTCGCTCGCGCACGCTACCACTGGATCGTCGGCCAGAGGTACCACGGGTGGAATCGATTCCGAAACTGTCTGTGTATTCCGACAGGTGGCTGGGTCCGGGCTATGCCCTTCAGGTGCCCCCGGCGTCTGAATCGCACCATCGTTGGGAGCGTGGTCTGTGGAGCCCGATGGCTCGTCATCCATGGTTTTTGGCACGATTTGTGATGAGCTGTCCGCCGACGATGAGGCGACCGCCGCTTCCGAATTATTGACCGAGATATTGTCGGTCTCTTCCGAATCATTCGTACTAGCACTCCCCGCGTCGGCCGCGATCGCTTTGGTAGCGATCTGTCCGGTCTTCCAGATGGCGTCGCGGAACTTCTTGCGCAATTCGATGTCGTCGGCGAATTTCTCAGCAATAATATGCCCTACCCCTTTGAACACGTCGTCGAGCGACATCAGTCCCTTGTCGATGCGAACATAGTTGGTCGCTTGAACGGCGAGGTCGGTTTCCGGCGTCATCCCTTGAAAGATATCGTTTGCCAGAGGTTCGAGTCCACGTTGCCGCGCGACCTGGCCGAGCGATTGTTTCCGCGGCTTCCACGGCAAGTACAAGTCTTCCAATTGTTTGGACGTCGACGAGGTTTGAATCGCCTGGGCCAACTCTTCGGTCAACGCCCCTTGCGACTCGATCGACTTGAGGATGATGGCTTTTCGCTCCGACAGCGATCGCAGCAGTGCCACTCGACGCTTGACTTCCAAAATCTTGGACTCGGTTAATCCGCTGGTCTCATTGCGGCGAAACCGCGTAATGAAAGCGGGCGTGTTGCCCTCGTCCAACAGTTGCACGACTGCGGCAACTTGGGTGGCCGACAACGCAAGATCTCGAGCCACGATGTCAAAATCAGGGAGAGAATGGAGGCTTTCGGCCATGATGCATCATCAAGTAGAAGCGTGTGGGCAAATGTCCGATGGATGCTTTTGTCCACTTCAATGTTTATCGAGCCGGGACGTCGATTGCGCCGCGGCCGGTTCGTCTGCTGTTAGACGATAACGACTCCCAAGTCATTGTGCATGTTGCGAAGTGCGGATGAAACGGGCGGTTGATACTGATGGAAAAGCATGTTAGACGCCGATGGGTCCAGCTAACAATACTCGGGATGAAATGGAATTGATTTCGCTATAGTCAGCATGACGTATTTTCGCTGGGCCTCACTGGGAGCTGTGGCGAATACCTGCTCCACCGATGGACCGCGCCACGATCGTTCATCCCATTCACTGATTCTACACTAAAGATATCCGGATCGCGCGGGGTCCCTAATCGGCTCGCCCCGATGCCCGATCTCGCCAACCGGCCCACCTCAACATGATTCCATCAACCGACCTAGTCCTGCGGATCGTCGACGCTGCGGATTGAAATGTAGGCGTGCGGCCAGCGAATGTCAACGGAACTGAATACGATGCGGCCACGTTTTCCCGTCCATTCTAGCGGCCGTCAACCTCCAAAGAACCCGCCGTCGTCGTCACAATCGGACTTGTCGAATCCATTGCCGACCGACTTGTCGATTCCGGCCAAGACGCACACGGCGTGCGGTGAGTTCGGTCTCATTTTTACTTAGGATCGCACGCAAAATAACTTCCCGATTTTGTTAACCCTCTCCTGACCTCTCCCGTGCGGGCGAGGAATTAAGGCGAAGCTATTTTGCGTGCGATCCTTAGCCGCCGTATTCATGCCAACATCAGTTCTCAAAAGTGCAAAACTGGAACTTAGCACTTTGCGAAAACTGACGTCCACATAATCCTTTATCCGTCACGGGGAGTGTTGGGCCAGGGCAACGACCATCGGACCGTCGTGCTGCCCGCGATCTTCCGGCTCAATCGAATCAACCCCGTCACCCTATGGAACCATCGGCCATCGCCGCGCAGAAACCCACCCAACACGCGAGTTGGCCTGCGATCCGCTGGCGATGGGAGTCGCGTTTGCATTGTTGTTGACGGTCGTTCAGCGCGGCGTTGGGTTTGTGCGGGGAATGCTGTTTTGCCGTCTATTACCCGAGGATCAACTCGGACAGTGGTCGATCGTTTGGAGCCTGTTGCTCTTGTTGGCGCCGCTGGCATCGCTGGGCTTGCCCGGTTCGTTTTGCCGGTACAGCGAGCACTATGTGCAGCGCGGGCAACTGCAAGCGTATTTGCGCCGCGTGGCGTGCGTCAGCGGCATCGCGACGCTTCTCTTGGCCATGGCGATGTGCTGGCTGCCGGAGACGTTTTCGCAGTGGATCTTCCGCCAGCGTGATCAAGTGGCGCTGGTCCGGCTCATCGCTTGCTCATTCGTCGCCGTCACCCTGTTCAACGCGGTGCAATCGCTGATGGAATCGCTGCGACAGATCCGCAGCGTGACTTTGATGCGCTTTATTTCGGGCGTCTCGTTTGCTTTCATTGCCGTCGGTTTGTTGGCCGTTTGGAACAACAGCGCGCTGGCCATTGTCGTCGGATTCGGGATCAGTTGCCTGCTGGGTTTGATCCCTGCCGCGATTTTCTTTTGGCGACGGTCAGAGTTTATCCGCGAGTCCAACACGGCGTTACCTCACAGCACGATGTGGTCCAAGATTGCGCCGTTCGCTGCTTGGACCTGGTTATCAAATATTCTTACTAATTCGTACGAGTCGATCGACCGATTCATGCTGCTGCATTTGTCAACCGACAGTCCGACGATGGCGCAAGGAACCCTGGGCCAGTACCACAGCAGCCTGGTCGTGCCTCAATTGCTGACCAGCCTGGCGGTGATTATTTCGGGAACCGTCTTGCCTTATCTGTCGGCTTGCTGGGAACAAGGTCATCCCGACGAAGCCAAACGAATCCTGCGATGGACGCTGAAGGCGATGGGGTTAGGATTTCTGGGAGTCAATTTGGGAATTCTTATCGGCGCCCCCTGCTGTTTGATTGGGTACTGCAAGGCAAATATGCCGCCGGGTTATCAATTCTGCCGATGACCATGGTCTATTGCTTTTGGTACAGCATGGTCATCGTGGCACAGGATTCGCTTTGGTGCAGCGAAAAAGTCCGTCTGGCCGCCGTCGCGATGTTGGTCGGCTTGATCGCTAACGTGATCCTGAATTGGATTTGTATTCCGCTGTGGGGGCTACACGGCGCCGTGCTGGCGACCACCGGCGCCAACGCGGCTTGCTTGATTGCTATGTTATCGATTACGCATCGACAGGGTTGGCCGGTGGACCGCGGTCTGGCTTCCGTTTGCGCCATGCCAATCGTTCTGCTGCTGGGACCCACGGCCGCCACCAGCTGTTGGATACTGCTGATGGTTGGCGTCGTTCGATACGAATGGGTCTTTGCCAAAGAGGAAAAGGTAGAATTGGCTCAGTACGCCAGCGCGGCTTGGCACAGAATCCTCGCGGCGACGCGGTTCGGCACGACGTAGTATGGGCTGATTGTTAGTGTCGAAAGTGTCGCCGCCCCGTGAAGATCATCGGTAAGTTTGCTTGGTTGCAAGCGGCGATGACCTCGTCGTCGCGGACCGAGCCTCCAGGTTGAACGATTGCAGCGATGCCTGCGCAAGCCGCAAGTTCAATCGAATCGGCGAATGGAAAGAATGCGTCGGAGGACAATACCGAGCCGGTTGCCCGCGGACCCGCCTTGTCGATCGCCAACTTGACCGAGTCGACGCGGCTCATCTGTCCGGCACCGACGCCGACAAGTGCACGCTGCCGCGACAGTGTAATTGCATTGGACTTGACGTGCCGCACAACGTTCCAGCCAAACTCCAATTCTCGTCGCAGTTCCGGGCTCGGTTGTGTGTTGGTGACCACAGGGCATGAATCCAATTGCTCGAAGCCGTGATCGCGGTCCTGCACCAGCATTCCGCCGCTGACCGAGCGAAATTCGAGACCATCCAAATCGCCCAACGGTTTGCCAACTTCTAACAAGCGGACGTTCTTTTTCCACTTCGGTCGCGTGGTTAAGTGTTCGATCGCGGCGGCACTGAATTCGGGGGCAATGATCCCCTCGACAAAAATTCCTTCGTTGCAAAGAGTCTCCGCGGTCGCTTCGTCGACCGCCCGGTTGAGGGCCACGATCGAGCCGAAGGCGCTGAGCAGGTCGCCGGCCAAGGCGCTGGCAAGCCTCTGCCAATTCAACGTCGACGGCCGCACCGCAAGGATTGTTGTGCTTGATCACGGCGCATGCCGGTTCGTCGAAGTTCCGCACAAGCCCCAAGACCGGCGTCGAAATCCAGAATGTTGTTATACGAAAGCTCCTTGCCGTGAAGCTTTCGCGCCCAGGCGACGCAGGCCTTCGGCAGCGAATCGATCGCATAAAGAGCCGCGGCCTGATGTTCGTTCTCTCCATATCGCAGTTGAAGCTTTCGCCGCAATGAAAGCTGTTGGGCCGGCGGAAACCGACCTGTCTCGCCGGCCGAAGCAAAATGTTGCCAGATCGTCTGGTCGTACAGAGCGGTGTGTTCAAACGCGGCCACCATCAATCGCCGCCGCAAGTCGTCCGTGGTTCCTCCCTGTTGCCGGACGGCTTCCAGAATTTCGGCGTACTGTTGAGCCGAAGTGGCGACGCTGACGAAACGGTAGTTTTTGGCCGCGGCCCGCACGAGGCTTGGTCCGCCAACGTCGATCTGTTCGGTTGCTTCGGATTCCTCTGCGCCGCGCCGCACCGTTGCTTCGAACGGATAAAGATTCACCACGACCAGGTCGAAAAGTTCGATTCCGTGCCGTCGAGCCGCGCTGACGTCCTCCGGTACGTCTCGTCGGCAGAGAATCCCACCGAATACTTTGGGGTGAAGCGTCTTGACGCGGCCGTCCATCATTTCCGGGAATTCGGTATAGGTAGCGATGTCGTGGGTCGCGATCCCGGCTGCCTCCAAAAACCTTCGCGTTCCTCCGGTGCTGAAAAGTTCGACGTCACAATCGGACAGACCTTGGGCGAAACCGATCAAACCGATCTTGTCACTGACGCTAATGATCGCCCGCTTGATTTTCGTGATGTTCATTCAATCCCCGAAATTCCGATTCAGCAAGGTTGTTCCCCCCTAGTCCCGGCAAAAAAAAG
This sequence comes from uncultured Planctomycetaceae bacterium, assembly GCA_963803365.1. Classification (GTDB taxonomy): domain Bacteria; phylum Planctomycetota; class Planctomycetia; order Pirellulales; family Pirellulaceae; genus JANMEB01. The sequence continues at coordinate 1,023,658 of CAWDMH010000003.1, read as the reverse complement.
CTGGGACATTTCATGTCGGCTCGGCCCATCGAGTTCGCATTCTAAGCCCCCGGTCCAATGCGTCCAAGGGTCGGTGAACTCGACGCTCTTCGTACCTTCGACGGAAGCGAAACATTGGCAAAACTGACCTACAAAGATGCCGGCGTCGACTTGCAATTGTACGACGACGCGATGTCACGGTTGCCGCGGCTCATGCAGCGGACGTTTTCGCCGCGCGTTCTCCCGTTGGACGGGGGCTTTGCCGGACTCTTCCAACTGGACTTTCCCGCTCGTTTATTTGTTCGCCGTTACAAGAATCCCGTGCTCGTCTCCGGGACAGACGGTGTCGGTACCAAACTCCATGTCGCCAAACGGGCCGGCCGGCACGGCACCGTCGGCGTGGATCTCGTGGCGATGTGCGTCAACGATGTTATCTGTTGCGGCGCCGAACCGCTGTTCTTCCTCGATTACGTGGCGATGTCGAAAGACGACCCGGATCTGTTGGAACAACTCGTTCGCGGAATCAGCGACGGATGTGTCCAGGCGGACTGCTCGTTGTTGGGAGGTGAAACGGCGATCCTGCCTGACTTGTACCGCGACGGCGATTACGATCTGGCCGGATTCTGCGTGGGAGTCGTCGAGAGAAAAAGCCTGATCGACGGAAAAGCGATCGCCTCTGGAGACGTGGTGCTGGGAATCGCGTCCAGCGGCTGCCATTCCAATGGATATAGCCTGGTCCGCAAAATCGTCTTCGACGTCGCGGCCAAACAGATCGATGACAAGATTTCCGAGTTGAACGCGACCGTGGCGGATGTGCTGCTGCAGCCGACGCAGATCTACGCGTCGGTCGTGCGCTCGGTTCTAACACGCTACAAGGTCAAGACGGTCGTTCACGGAATCGCTCATATTACCGGGGGCGGCTTGGCCGATAACATTGGACGTCTTTTGCCGGCGGCGTGCGGAGTGGAAATCGACACCGGTTCCTGGGAGCGGCCCGCCGTGTTCGACTGGTTGCAACAATTGGGTGAGGTGGACACGGACGAAATGTTCCGCGTCTTTAACATGGGAATTGGCATGGCACTGCTAATCAGTCCGTTCTACGCCGAAGCCGTTCGCCGAACCGTTCAACAGAACGGACTGCGTTGCTGGCCCATCGGGCGAGTCGTGGATGGGAATGGCGAAGTCGTCTTGACTTGAGGGACCGTGGTCGCGCAGGTCATCCAAGAGCACGACGCATCGTGGTGTCATCTGCCGTAGCAGCCCGTTAACAACGTCGCGGCACAGCGCGAGCCGTCCGGTAGCGTTGGTAGCGGAACGGCGCGAGCCGTCCGGTTGCACCGGCATCCGCACGGCAAATTACCGGGTGACTTGCGCCGCGCCGCTTCAATAGGCACTTGTGCACACATTTTTCAACAGTCTGCTAGGTCCGCTGGTTCCCGCCCGACAAATGACGGCCATTGATGGATGTCCCCGGAGGAATGAGCCAAAACTGCACGACGATTGAGCTGGAAAAATCGACGCGGGAGGGCTAGATTAAAGGCATGGCGAAGAAGCTCTACATCGAAACGGTCGGCTGTCAGATGAACGTACTCGACAGCGAAATGGTGGTGGCGGCGTTGCGAAAGCGCGGCTATGAACTCACAGACAACGTTCGCGACGCCGACACGATTCTGTTTAACACTTGCAGCGTTCGCCAACATGCTGAAGACAAGATTTATAGCGCCTTGGGCCGCGTCAGAATGGCGAAGCAACGCGACCCCAAAAAAATTATCGGCGTGCTGGGGTGCATGGCGCAGAAGGATCAGCGAATGATCTTTCAACGGGCCCCCTACGTTGATTTGATCGTCGGGCCCGGCCAGCTCCAGCAGGTTCCAGACTTGATCGAGAAGGCCGAGCGCAGCGGCGGCCAACACACGGCGTTGAGTCTCGGCAGAACGGCGGGAAGTCTTGGCGAAATCAAACGTAGCCACGAGTCGTTTGACCCGCTACGCGATCCGACGATGCGGCCCACGCCGTTCCAGGCTTATTTGCGCATCCAGATCGGCTGCGACAAGTTCTGCACGTATTGCATAGTGCCGATGACTCGCGGTCCGGAACAAGGCCGTCCGCCCAACGATATCGTCGCCGAAGCCAAGCTTCTCGCCGACCAAGGTTGCAAGGAAATCACGTTGCTGGGCCAGACCGTCAATAGCTATCGATTCGCAGACGGCCACAAAGTGACTCGACTGAGCGACTTGTTGCGGATGCTGCATCCGATCGATGGAATCGAACGAATCAAGTTCGTCACGAATTACCCCAAGGACGTTTCGGTCGAGCTGTTGGAGACCATTCGCGATCTGCCGAAAATCTCGCCGTACTTGCACGTACCGGCTCAAAGCGGCTCCAACGACGTATTGCGGCGCATGAAACGCGGCTACACCGTTGAAGACTACTTTGAGATGATGTCGCGAATCGATTGTGTGCTAGGCAATCGGGCGGCAGTCTCCAGCGACTTCATCGTCGGCTTTTGCGGCGAAACCGAAGACGAATTCCAAATGACCGTCGAATTGATTCGCCGCTGTCGCTTCAAGAACAGCTTTATTTTCAAGTACAGCCAGCGACCTGGTACCAAGGCCGCGTCCAACCTGGCCGACGATGTCCCAGAGGAAATCAAAAAACGGCGCAACAACGAACTGTTGGCGATTCAGAATCAGATCAGTGAAGAAGACAACCAGCGATTCATCGGGCAAACCGTGCACGTACTCGTCGAAGGCCCCAGCAAGAAAGCTGATACGCTTGGCGGGGATGTCTTGCAACTGACCGGGAGAACGCATTGCGATCGAATCGTGGTATTCGACGCCAACCTGCGACTGGTCGGACAGACTTTGCCGATCGGCATCTACGATTGTACCGCTTTCACGCTCATCGGCACGCCGATCCAACATCACGACGGCCCCGCGAACCTATTGCAGTTGGCGACATGATGGCCAAACGTCGTCGTGAGTTAGCAAAACCGGGGAGTTATTTTGCGTGCGATCCTTGGATTGTAGAGGGACGGCTACATCTTGAGCCATTGTCGGTCGGTCGGGGACTGTCCGACCGCCGGTATGTGACCCGCTACGCGCGGTAGAATCGCTTTGAATCCAAGTGAGAGTCTGATAAACTTATCGGTGGCAAGGCGTTCGATTCACAGGAAAGGAAAATCGAATGCGCTCTCTTTGTTTCACATTGTTATGTTTCTTTGGTTTGCTCCCCTGTAGCGGGTGGATGGTCCGATCGTTCGCAGACGACAGGCCGCGACCGTTTTCGATCGGCGATACGGAGCGCGACATCAAGTTCTTTTACGATCAATACCGTCAAGCGACAAGCGAAGATCAAAAACGGAATGCGATCAACAATATCCTTCGGATTCACAATTACATCGTCACCGATCCCCGATACGCTCGTGCCGAGAGTCTGCAAGGTATGCGCAGCCGGGTTGTCTATCAATTGCGGCAGATTTCCAAGGATTTGGAACGCGGATTGAAAAAAGGTGGAGACGCGGACGCTGCCGAACACGGGGCTGGACGAATTCAAGGGACAGACAAGTCGATCTCGCCCGGCGAACAGAAAAACAATGGTTCGGGCCCTGACGTGGACATCGCAATGTCGCAGAACATGTCGATGCTGCTGCAGTTCACCGGCGGCCCTTCCCAACTGATCGGCTACGCGGGCAATTTCGGCGGTGGCAGGGAGGCTCAGGAACTGATCCAGTTGATTCAGGCAACCATCGCCCCGATGCATTGGGATGTTAATGGAGGGCCGGGACACATCCACTATTATTCACCGCAAATGCTGCTGGTCATCCGAGCCGGCTCGGACGTGCAGGACCAGGCCGCGGACTTGATGCAGCAACTGCGAGCCAATCGGTGATTTGATTTGCATGGAAAGCGTACTCAGTCAACTTCGGCGGCGAGCTCAACAACGTCGTCGGCGGGTTGTCTTTCCTGAATCCAACGATCAACGCGTGATCGACGCTGCCAATGAGTTTCAACGGAGCGGATTGGGACAAGCCGTCTTGTTTGAGCCTCCCAGCGGCGCACGACTCGATTCGGCGATCGAAACCGTGTTGTTGGGCAAAGCCGAGTTGCGACAACGTTGTATCGACCGACTCGTCGAAAACCGCCGACACAAAGGGATGACGCCCGAACGCGCCGTCGAAGCACTCAGCGACCGGCTGATGTTCGCAGCGCTGCTGACCAGTATCGGGTTCGTCGATGCATGCGTGGCCGGAAGCATCGCCACAACGGCGAGTGTTTTGCGGGCGGGGATTTACGGCGTCGGCACGAAACCGGGCTGCTCGCTCGTCTCCAGTTTTTTCTTGATGCAGTGGGGGGACCGGATGATGACCTACGCCGATTGTGCAGTCGTCCCCGACCCCGACGCCGAACAACTCGCCGAAATTGCGATCTCTTCGGCCGAGAGCCATCAGCGTTTGACTGGCCAGATGCCGCGCGTCGCGATGCTCTCGTACTCGACCCACGGAAGTGCGTCGCATGACAGTGTCGACAAAGTGATTCGAGGGACGCAAATCGCTCGCGAAAAACAGCCGGAGTTGCTCATCGACGGCGAGCTTCAGTTCGACTCGGCTTTTGTGCCTCAAGTCGCCGCACGCAAGGCCCCCGCATCAGAGGTCGCCGGCCAAGCCAACGTGTTCATCTTTCCCGATCTCAACTCCGGTAATATCGCCTACAAGATCACCGAACGCCTGGGCCAGGCGATCGCACTTGGACCGTTGATTCAAGGCCTGGCCCGTCCCTGCATGGATCTCTCCCGCGGCTGCAAATCCAGCGACATCGTCGACGTCGCCGCCATCGCATCCGTGTTGTCGTAGTCAACTCGTTTGTCATCGTTCATCTCTCCACCCTCATCACCGGCGATCATGATGCCGTGCCGCAACAGTTCGCAGACACTGATGCGGACGCCGTCCGATTCATCGTGATCGAACCGATACGCAGCCAATTCCGCTGGGCGCTCGATCAAGCATAACAACGGTTTGCCGAACGAGCCCGACCAGGTTCGCTATCGTTGGCGATACTCGGTCGCCGGCCTCGGCGGTTCTTGGTAAAATGGCGAAGTCAGGAATTTCGCTGCGACCGCTCGCGGGAAACTGATTCACGGCGACGCCTTAATCGCTCCGATGAATACACCAATGAATGCACGAGTATTTTGGCTAATTCCTTTCCTCATTGCGTTTTTCGGGCCAGCGGCCAGAGCCGTTCAGAGCGGGGCCGAGGACGAGCAATTTAGGCTGTCCGCGCAATACCAGGTGCAAAAAGACTCGCAAGCCGGCCGGATTCTAGTACGGTTCGAGTTGCCGGAGGGTTGGCATACGTATTCCCTACACCAAGAGAGCCCTCCTATTGCAACCAAGATTCACTTGAAAAAATCCACAGCGTTTCATAATGACGGAGTTTTTAAGGCGGATCACGAGCCAAAGATCACCGAACGCGACCCGGTTTTTGACGTGCGTCTTGAGGAGTTTTATGACGGTGTGGTGTTTGCCGCTCCCATCGAAATTGTCGACGGAGTCGATCCGGAAAAATTGACGATAGAATTGACGGTGACTTGTCAAGTTTGCTCCGAAAGCACTTGTGATTTCGTCAAGGACCGAAAGCTGGCGGTCAAGTTCGATGGTTACTACGAACCGAAACCCGCCGATAAGACGCAGAAGTCTGAGCCCGGAGATGGGAAATAACCTAGCGCACGTCTTCAGCATGCAATCACATCCAATAGTTCAAGGACGATTCGCAGTCGTGCGTTCGCTGTTAGCAGGGGTGTTGCTACTCGCCGTTTGTTCGCTGGGTCACGCGCAAGATCGTGTCGACTGCACGGCGATGTACACCGTGGATGAAAGCGGCGCGACCGGTCGGCTGGATGTCACCGCGACGATTGAGGAAGGCTACCATATCTTTCCCACCCACGTCGACGGTTTCAGCTTGCCCACCACGATCAAGATACTCACGCCGGGTGTCCAACTCAGTGGCGAATTCGTCCCCGACACCGAACCGCACACCTACTTTGATGTTGCGGCGAACGAAAACTTGACCGTGTTTGAACACCAGGTTACCTGGTCGGTGCCGCTGACGTTTGACGCCGGCTTCAATCCACGTCAGTCTCCTGTAAAAGTCAAGATCGATGGACAGGTTTGTGAAAACAATGGGAGTTGTGCGAGGTTTGGTGCTCAACTGACCGCTACGTTGATTGGAAAGCCGGTGTTGGCCGACGTCTTCCGGCCGGAGTTTTCACACGCGGTATTCTCCGGGAACGTATCGCCGGCGGCGGTCCGGCCGGGTGATCGAGTCAAGTTGAGCTTGCTCGTCGAGTTAGATGCGGGCTGGGTTCTGCGACCGTTTGCGGCGACCCGTGATGTTGATCTAACCGCCACGCCGCTGCCGGCGCTCTTTTTCTTGAGCAAGACGAACGGTTGGGAATCTGACCCCGCAAAGTCCATCCCGGTCGAGGGACATCCCAACCAATTCCGTTGGGAAATCGAGGTGACCGTTCCCAAAGATGCCAACGACGATGCGTTTAAGCTCAATGGGATGGTTGCCGTTCAGACTTATCAGGATTTGCCCGGATCAAACGTGATCGATAAACCGGCAACATTCAAATACTCCGCCGAGATTCACATCGCACATGAAAACTCCGGGACGGCGCCGTTGGTTTTTCTGCCCGGTCCAACGTACGAGCAAATCGTGAATATCCGCCGACAGTTCTTGTCGAGCCCCGCGGTGCCGGGAGCCAAAGCGTTGCAGTTTTCCGGTTACAACCCAACGGTCGTAATGGCGTTGGCATTCTTGGCGGGGCTGATTCTCAATGTGATGCCTTGTGTCTTGCCGGTCATTGGTTTGAAAGTCATGTCGTTCGTACAGCAGGCGGGCGAACATCATTTCCGAGTGTTCCTGCTGAACTACCTGTTCGCCGCCGGCATGTTATCGGTGTTTGTGCTGTTAGCAACGTTGGCGGTCTTCTCACATGTCGGTTGGGCGCGCAGTTCAATAACGCCCGATTCCAACTGATTATGATCGGCGTCGTGTTCGTTTTTGGTCTCAGCTTTCTCGGTGTTTGGGAGATTCCGATACCGGGTTTGGTGGGGAGTGCGGCCGCCGGAAAGTATGTCGAACAGGAAGGATTGTTGGGGGCTTTTCTCAAAGGTATCTTGACGACGCTCTTGGCAACCCCTTGCTCCGGCCCTCTCTTGGCGCCGACAGTGGCATTCGCATTTGCTCAGCCCCCCTGGCTGACCTATATGATTTTCGTCGCGATGGGGATCGGCATGGCCTCGCCGTATCTTGTTGTCGGGATCTTCCCCAAGTTGGTCGGAGTGCTTCCGCGACCCGGTGAATGGATGGTGACGTTCAAGCACGTGATGGGCTTTGCCATGCTGGGAGCGACGATTTTCCTGGTCAGCGGGTTGAATGAAAAGTACGTGATCCCAGCGTTGACCATGACCTTGGTACTCGCGGCCGCCTGTTGGTGGGTCGGACGAGTCTCGCTGGCGGCCGAAATACGGGAGCGGGCGATCGCCTGGATTCAAGGAATTGTACTGTGTGTCGTGGGATGTTTGATCACCTTTTACGGGCTCATCCCGCAACACGAATTGGAATGGAATCGATTTTCAAGAGTCGCGCTGGACAAGTGTTTGTCTGATGGCAATATTGTGTTTGTCGACTTCACCGCGGATTGGTGAGCGACCTGCAAAACGACGGAGCGGTTCGCTCTGAACACCAAAACGACGAAAGATTTCTTCGAAGCCCATCAGATTGTGGCCCTCCGGGCAGCCACCGATGAAAATCCGGAAGCGGAACCGATGCTGGTTGAGCTGGGCAATACTGCCAAAGCAATTCCGTACTACGCCGTGTTTTTGCCGAACCGAAGCGAACCCATTCACTTCGATGGCGTTTTCTTCACACCGGGACAAATGCTGTCCAAAATCAAACTCGCCCTGCCGTCCGATTCCCAATCGCTTACGTCGAGCGACGTAAGCCCAGTGGCCGCCAGCCAGTAGTCCACGCCTTGCGTCAACTAAACCCCAAAGAAAAACATAAAAGAAAAACATAAAAGGACAGGCGTTTAGTATTGACGGGCTGGGGAGGGTTGGTAGGATGTGGGTCTTGAGAGTGGCCGGGAACAGGGCGGTCGGGGTCGGAGTTGTTTTTAGGGGAGCGAGTGAATTGGGTGGTTTTGTGATGAAAGGGCCAAATCATGACGGCAGCGCGGAGAGAATTGGTGGATGTAAATCTGACTCGCTGGTACCACTGTCTAAGCCGTTGCGTTCGAGGAGGATCGCTGATGGGCGAGGGCTTCGAGGATCGCAAACGATGGATCGAAGAACGCTTGGAGACGCTGGCCGGCAGTTTCGCCATTGCCGTGGGTGGGTTTGCCGTTATGGATAACCACTTGCACGTGCTGTGTCGGCTGGATCCGCAGCGGGCCCAGGCGTGGACGGCCCAAGAGGTCGTGCGACGTTGGACCGCTATTTATCCCCCGCGAACGGTCCCCCACGACGACCCGAAAGCCCTGCAGGTGTGGATCGTCGAACAGGCCAAGGATCGCAAACGTGTGGAATTATGGCGTCAGCGTCTGTCGAACCTTGGCTGGTTCATGAAGGCGTTGAAGGAGCCGCTCTCACGGATGGCCAACCGAGAGGACGGCTGCCGCGGGGCGTTCTGGCAAGCGCGATACAAAAGCATCGCGATTCTCGATACCGAAGCCTTATTGGCCACGTGCGCGTACATCGACCTCAATCCGGTCGCCGCAGGCATCGCATCGACGCCGGAAGTGAGCGATCATACGTCGATTCGACAACGCGTGCAGCACGTCCACCGACAAGGCAAACTGGCGGTGTTGCAAGCCGCTCGGGATGGAAGCGTCCCCGGCAGCCGCGCTGCGGGTCGCCTCGAGCAGGATCACTGGCTGGTTCCGCTGGATGATCGACGAACCGACTCAGACGCCAAAGCCCAGTCGGCTCGTGTCTCACCGACTCGCGAAGGGATGCTGGAATCGTTTTCGTTGGGGAGCTACCTGCTGTTGGTCGACTACACGGGTCGGCTTTTCCGCCAAGGCAAGGCGCGGATCAACGCCGCAGTGAAAGAAGTCTTCGATCGCTTGGGGACTAGCGGCGAACTCTGGACCTCACGCATCGGACAGATGCTTCGCTCGCGGGATCTTCGTGGCTGCTACTTCGCCGCCCAGCCCGCCCGCCTGCAATCCTTGGCCGAACAGCGTGGCAAACGGATCGTCAACCTCGCCCCCCAACTCGCCTCGAGCACCCCGTAACGGCTGATCCAGCTCACTTGGCATCGGTCAATGAAGCAATCGACAATCCCTTGGCGCTGATGGACCAAGCCGCCGCTTGACTCCAACGCTAGAAAGCGCCCGCATGGCGCCGCGCCCCGTCCATCAACCACCGCGATGACGTCCGCCAATCGCAAATTACACCATCCCTCTCTCCCCGCGAGTGCACTGAAAAACGCCTGTCCTTTTCGTGGCATTTTTTGTGGCTTCCCCTGGAGATGTGGCGACCACGCCTGGGGAAATGGGTAGCGTCGGTCGCTGTCGCCGACTAGTATTTGACGTGGCGCCGAAAGCGCAAACGCGTATTACGTCGTCGATACCGGATGTGAGTTGCTACCGAGATGGGAGGAGACCCGTGAAACTTACCCTTCGATTCCTGACCATCAGCGTTGTGCTGGCGCTGTTGTCGCCGACGATCCACGCCGACGTCATCACAACCTTGTTTGCCTCCAATGGTGGCGGCGCGTTGGGCGGCGCCGTATTCTTTGATTTAACGGTAGGCAGCAATCCAATCGAGATCACAAGCCTGGACACCAACACCTTTGAGACCGCGTCGTTTAACAACTTTCAAATTTGGTTGTTGCCGGGTCAGACGTCGCAGGGGAACGAGTCCAATGGGTCACCCTGGGTTCAGGTGGCCACCGGCAGCGGCGTCGGCGCGGGGCTCGATCAGCCAACCGCAGTGACGCTTTCCAATTCGATTATGCTGACAGCCAACACGCTATACGGAGTGGGATTGGTTATGGACCCCGCGTTGGGGCACAGGTACACAAACGGGAATGGGTCGAACCAGTTCTATTCCAACTCCGACCTGTCGCTGTCATTGGGTTCGGCACAAAACGTCCCGTTCACGGGGACCACGTTTGTCCCTCGAGTTTGGAACGGATCGATTTATTACACCGTCCACGCTGTTCCGGAACCTTCGTGGCTGGCGATTCTCGGCTTGGGGCTGGTCGGATTAATGCGACTCCGATCAAGGCGGTAGTTGGTAAGCGTTCACGGGTTGTTGATGCGTCGCCCACGTTTTTAGGGGGTCAGGCACATTTTCGGCGGCTCACGCGACATTCTGGCACCCATAATTGGGCCGAAAATGAGCCAGACCCCGGCTCGTGAACTGTTACCGGTAGTTGTGAGCCGTACCGCCCGTACGATAGCCTCGAACTTGCCGCTCTTTTCTGAAAAGCGGTGACAGAACCCAGACCTTAATCCACCTACATCTCCGCGCCACAAAGCGCTCGCCATAAAATGCCTGTCCTTTTCGAGGGGACGGCGGGGCTAGTACGGATGTAGGCCGGGGAATTCCAGGCCGGTGGATTCGGGCCAGCCGTGCATGAGATTCATGCATTGCACAGCCGTGCCTGCGGCCCCTTTCATCAGGTTGTCGAGGGCACTTATGACCACCAAGCGGTTTGAGTTGGGGTCCTTTTGAAATCCGATGTCGCAGAAGTTTGTGCCACATATCCATTTCGGCTCCGGTAAACGGTGTATCCCGTGGCGTTCGTTGACGAGGCGAATAAAGGGTTCTCGGGCATACGACTCACGGAAAAGTTTCCAGACATCGCGCTCGCTCAATGGACGTTTAAGAAAAACGTGACATGTCGCATGGACGCCGCGAACGAGTTCAATAGCGGTGGCGGAAACGTGCAAGGGAAACTCGCCTAGTTCCTGTCGAACTTCAGCCTGATGGCGGTGGCCAGCCGCGGCGAATGTACGGACAGCACCGCTACGTTCGGGGTGATGGGTGGCCTGGCTGAAGTCAATTCCGCCTTCGCTCGAGCCAACTTTGATATCGACGACTGCAGATTCAATGCACTCGGACTTGGCCAGCGGGTAGAGCGCTAGATTCATGGCAGTTGCATTGCAACCGACGCCGCTTACGTATGGAGCCGAGGTCAGTTCGAGTCGATGAAATTCGGGCAGGCCGTATACGAATCGCTCAAGCCATTGCGGACAGGGGTGATCGCGTTCGTACCAAGTTGCGTAGTGTTCTGGCGATCGCAAACGAAAATCGGCGGACAAATCAATCATCCGGGGCGCCAACGCGGACCACCGATCGATTTGACCGGCCGCCTCGCCGTGGGGCAAAGCCAGAAACAGCAAGTCGCACGAATGCACTTCGTCGGGACTACAAAACTGGAGGCGAGTGGCCCCGCGCAGGTTGGGATGGACGGAGTAAACATATTTGCCAAACCATCGTCGCGACGTCACTTGACTAACCTGCACCTGCGGGTGTCCGAGCAACAACCGCAGCAACTCGCCGCCGCTGTAACCAGAACCACCGATGATGGCCGCCGTGACAGTCATGTATTGGTGCTCGTTTATATTGCAGAAATGGTCAAGAAATAGTCGACCAGTTTGGCCGGGATGTTAACGCCGGTTGGACCGACGCTATTGCGAAATTCCATCGTCGCATTGACTTCGTTAACCAGTAATCGGCCGTCTCGGGTTTCGAAAAAGTCGACAGCAACCGCCCCGCCACCGACTGCGTGGGCTGCCGCGACGCTTAGTCGGTCCAGTTCCTCGGTTATTTCACAAGCTTCCGCCGTCGCCCCTCGAGCGGTGTTAGTGATCCAGTGAGCGGAGCGTCGACGAATTCCGCAAATCGTTTCATTGCCCACGACAAAGGTCCGCAAATCGTAATTGGGCTTATCGATAAACGGCTGGACGTAGAAGATGCCATGCTGCAATCCAAGCATGGATTTGTGTTCGACAAGTGCTTCTGCGGCGTCGCGGTCGTTGATGCGGGCCAACAAACGTCCCCAGGAACCCAAAATCGGTTTGATCACTGCTGGATAACCGCATTGTTCGATGGCGTCCAGGGCGGATTCGGGTTCGACAGCGATCTTGATGGCCGGCGTTGGAACTCCATTTTCTCGCAGCCGCAGCGTCGTACTCAACTTGTTGCCGCAGACCATGCGGACCTGATACGAATTGGCGCAGCGAACACCGTACGATTCGATCACGTGTAGAATCGTCTCCGCCTGGCTTTCGCTGATGCAGCGGTCAACGACCAGATCGAATTCACGCCATTTGCCCACGTCATGCGAATCGAGCACAACGCCTCGGACATCGACAATTTCAAAATTGACGCCTCGCGCCTGGAGCTCGGCGAACAACATTTTTTCTTCGACGCGGATCCGCGAACAGAGAATGGCCCAGCGCATGTATTTGGCGGTGGAAAAGGAACTACTCGCCCCAGTCTTCTTCGATTTCCGGAGCGAGTTCGACGGCGGCTGGGCTGGTTGCGGTTACTTCCAGATCGACACCGCAATCCGGACATTGAGTGATCTCGCCGATGACGACGTCGTCCTTCAATTCGATGTCAGCGTTACACTCACAACATTGGCAAGTTGGCATGGCTTTGGCTCCGAAACGGCGTAGGACTGGTAAGAAGTTACCGCAAACTGGCGCGGCTGACAAATGGGGGCATGTCGACGCGGCGACCAAAACTCGCTATTCTATTTCAGGGCGCCAAACCAAAAGCAACGACGAATGCCGCAGTCGCTTGATCCACCGAGATTTCCCGCCGGTCCTTATCAGTCGCCGCGATCACTTGATGCTGAAGTGGTTTCGGGCTGGGTCGAACTGTTGCAGTCGTTTCCGGAAAAGCTGCGTTGTGAGACCGAGGAGTTGAACGCGGAGATGCTTGGCGCGCCGTATCGAAATTGGACGATTCGGCGAATCGTGCATCACCTGGCCGACAGCCACATGAATGCGTTCATCCGCTTCAAGTTGGCGTTGACCGAGGAGATGCCGACGATCAAACCTTATCTAGAAGGCAGGTGGTCGGAGACCATTGATGCCACTCAACTGCCGATCGAATCGTCGTTGAAGATTTTGGACGGCTTGCACCATCGCTGGGCGGCCATGGCCGGTTCTCTTTCTAGCGAGGAGCGAACGCGTACCTATTATCACCCCGAAACGAACTCAAACGTGCGGCTGGACGAGATGTTAGCACAATACGTTTGGCATGGCGAGCATCACGTGGCGCAGATCCGTTGGGTGAAAACAAATCGGCTGGGACTCCAGGTCGAGCGCTGGCCGTCCGGCGAATTGGTAGAGTAGCTAATGAATCGCCACATGACTTTCATGCTGGTGGCAGTTTTGTTTTTTGGCTGCAGCCGTTCCGCCAAGGATCCTGACGAGGCCCATTCGATTGTGGATTGGTCACCACCGTTGTCTGCGAAGAACGCGACCTCCGAGCCTCAAGGCGGATTGCTAGCGCCGCACAGCCCCAACGTGGCAGCGATCACGCCTCCCACGACAACCGACGCCGATTTCAGTTTTTTGATCCTGGGAAATAGCCATGTGGGCGTCGGCAATCCATTCGGCCAGTTGCAGGCGATGATTGAACACCGCCCCGACAAACCGACAGTGGCTTGCAAGTTCCTCGAAGCGCCGTTTCTCAGAATGTTTGCCCATATGACGATTGAACCATCGAACCAACCGCCAAAATGGGTTGTGCTTCAGGGACAAGAATACAGCACGTCGGGCACGAGAGACTATCCAATTGATACGGCGATTGATTTGGCCAAGGGGTTCAAGGCGTCCGGAAGTCGCGTGTTGCTGATGCCTGAGTGGCGGACCCAAGACAAGGTTGTCGGGACGCAACGAATCCTACACGTCTACGAGCGAATCGCGGATGCGGCCGGTGTTGAAGTCGTTCCAGTGGGACTGGTGTGGGATCCGATTCTTGATGAGCATCCCGAATGGCCGTTACACGCCGGAGACGGCAACCACTCCAATGATTTGGGTGCCACCGTCACGGCGTTGGCGTTTTATTGCTGGTTGTTCGACGAGGTTCCGACCACGGAGGATTTTGGCGAGTCGTCCGAGCAGCGCAAGCTTTTCTGTCAGACGGCGCTCGATGTCTGTCGGCGTTATCGCAAATCGCGTGGACAGGCTATAGCCAATCCGTCCCAGCACGGCACGGAGGACGCCGGCGCCGGTGTGCCACGCAACTGATCTCCAGCGGATGAGCATTGCTGCCAGGCGTCTTGCAGGCATACCGCGCGACGACGATTATCCGTTGTCGAAACGCGGATTCGTCCATGGGGTTCCGAATTCTTCGGCGCGGACTGGCTCGCGTGCAGCTTGGGATCTACCAAGAGCAGTGAATATCGCAATAATAGATCCAGACCATACCAAAGTCCTGTTGCGAGTTTCATGCCCGTGCCCGACACCAACCGGTTCATGGAGGCTTTGAACGACGAATCGCCGTTACAGATTGTCGGCACGATTAACGCCTATTGTGCTTTGCTGGCCAAGGCGGCCGGCTTTCGTGCAATCTATTTGTCTGGCGCCGGGGTCGCGAATGCATCGTTTGGCCTCCCCGACTTGGGAATGACGACCATGAACGACGTTGCGGACGACGTTCGGCGGATTACTGATGTGTGCGAGTTGCCGTTGTTGGTCGATGTCGACACCGGATGGGGCGCCGCACTGAATATCGCGCGGACTGTTCGGATGATGAGCAAAGCGGGAGCGGCCGCGATTCACATCGAAGATCAACTGGCGGCCAAACGCTGCGGCCATCGTCCGGGCAAAGCGTTGGTAGAACCGTCCGAAATGACTGACCGGATTCATGCCGCTGTCGATGCTCGCGATTCCCAGTCGCTGCAGCAATCATGGCCCGCACTGACGCCTTGGCCAGCGAAGGGTTGACTGCGGCAATTGAACGGAGTCAGCGTTATGTCGAAGCGGGTGCGGACATGGTTTTTGCCGAGGCCATCACCGATCCAGACGAGTATCGACAGTTCACCGCATCGATTCCCGTCCCAGTTTTGGCTAACATGACGGAGTTCGGCAGTACGCCGCTGATGGGATTGTCGCAACTTCGAGAGTTGGGGGTGGCGATGGTCTTGTACCCACTCTCGGCGTTCCGGGCGATGAGCCGAGCGGCCGAGTTGACGTATGCCGCCATTCGACGCGACGGCAATCAGCAAGCCGTCTTGAACAATATGCAGACTCGCGACGAACTATACAAAGTGCTGGATTACCATCGATACGAACAAGTTATGGATCAGATTTTGGAAAAAGGGCGAATATGACGACGACCACCGCACCCAAGAAAACCGGCGGATTGGCTGGCGTAACGGCGGGGCGTACCGCAATTGCCACCGTCGGCAAGGAAGGCGTCGGTTTGACGTATCGCGGCTACAATATCAAGGACTTGTGCAGCCAGGCTTCGTTTGAAGAAGTTGCTCACTTGTTGTTGTGGGGCGAGTTGCCCAACCGAGAGGAACTGGCGGAATTCAAGCAACGGTTGGCCAAACGGCGAAGTCTTCCTGAATCGCTAAAGTCGACGTTGCGATCGATTCCGCGAGACGCTCACCCCATGGACGTGTTGCGAACCGGTTGCTCGCTCCTTGGCTGTCTGGAACCGGAATCCTCTTTTGACCATCAACACGAGGTCGCCGAGCGATTGTTGGCCAGTTTTCCAACGATTTTGACGTATTGGTATCGAGCAGCGCATTACGGACAGCAGATTGACGCCTCGTCGTCGCAAACTAGTTTGGCAGGCTATTTCCTGGAGAAGCTGCATGGCGGAAAGCCCCCTGACCCAGTGCACGTCAAGGCCATGGACACATCGCTGATCTTGTATGCGGAACATGAATTCAACGCGTCAACGTTTACCGCACGAGTTTGTGCCGCCACGTTGTCCGATATCTATTCGGCGATTACGGGCGCCATTGGCACGCTCCGTGGGCGTTTGCACGGCGGCGCAACGAAGCCGCCATGTGCCTGATTGAGCAATTTGATTCTCCAGACGCCGCGGAAACGGGTGTCATGGAATTGTTGGAAAACAAGACCCTGATCATGGGATTCGGCCATCGCGTTTATCGCACGTCGGATCCGCGAAATGAAGTGATCAAGGCCTGGGCACGCAAACTGGCTGAGGCCGCCGGAGACCGCGTGCTGTATCCAATTTCCGAGCGAGTCGAAGAAGTCATGTGGCGCGAGAAAAAGCTGTTCCCGAATCTGGATTTCTACAGCGCGACCGCCTATCACCACATCGGTATCCCGACGTCCATGTTCACGCCGATTTTTGTTCTGTCGCGAGTCACCGGCTGGTGCGCCCATGTTTTCGAGCAGCGCGCCGACAATAAGCTGATTCGACCCGATGCGGACTACATCGGTCCGCCGCCCCGCCCCATGATCCCAATCGACGAGCGGTAAACGCAGCTTCGGCTAGTGCGCTGTCACAGTCAAAAGTTTGGGGTGCGATTACAAGTCGATGGGCACTAGTGCTTTGTCAACTTTAAGAATTTGGGTTGATGACCAATGTGGCAAACACACATAATCGCCTTTCGCTCCGCGAAGGGACGTGCTTTCGCGGAGCGAAAGCCTACATTGCCAACCTCAAGATAAGAGTTGACAAAGCACGAAGCGATTCCGGTCAAGCAGAGCAATTTCTGGTCCCGGTCACTTCTTTTTTTGCCGCGGTGACAGCCCGGATCGCGTCGCCTCGGCGGACAACGGGTCATCCGGCCAAGCGTGTTTGGGATAGCGGCGTCGAAGTTCCTTTTTGATCTCCGGATACGTGTTGCGCCAAAAACTCGCGAGGTCGTTGGTGATTTGCTGCGGTCGATAATTCGGCCCCAGCAGTTCAAGATTCAGCGGGATGCGGTGATCGCCGACTCGCGGCGTTTCAGTTAACCCAAACACTTCCTGGATTCGCACCGTAAGCGTCGGCGGCTTTTCCGGTTCGTAACGGATCGTCAGCTGGCTGCCACTGGGAACGGTCCAATGCGATGGAGCGAGCCGGTCAATTTCTCGCAGCCGGTCAAACCCGACGCATTGCTGAAAGAATTCGATCCACTGGGCCTTCCGCAATTCGTCCATCGAGCGTTTCCCCAAAGCCAGCGTAGGGAGTTTCGCGCGGATCGAATCGTCGTCTAGCCTAGGCAGATCGAGTTCCGGCATGACGCTGGCCAGCCATTGGACGCGGCGGCGAAGCTGTTGAGCGGCGTCGTCTGGGGGCGGGAGAATCCGATCTAACTGACGCGCCGCGTGATCCGCGAGTATCGCTGAAGCAGCCGCCATATCGGAGATCGGCGTAGGCGTTTCATCCAACAATAGATCGATGTAGTACGTTCGGCGGCGCAGCTTCGACTTGCGCTCGACTTGGATTGAAGAATAGCTCGTCGGCGACGTGCAGCAGCGATGGATCAAGCCATTCGCGATGAGCGATCGAAATCAGCCTGGCCGTGGCGTCGCCTGTCGAGTCGGCGATGTCCACGCCCACAAACAACTCATCTGGACGCACTGCAGATTGCGGGTCTATTCGCACGCCGCGTCCGCCGACCATCAGTCCTCGATCCCGTGAATTTGAGCGCAATCTCGCCAGTCGGTCGGGAAAGGCGTCGAGAATGGCCCTCATCAACGCGGTCTCGTGATCGTCGGCCGATTGAATCAGGTGCGGCGGTTTCTCACGCGGAATCCACTGCAAAAGTTGGCGGGCGACGCGCAAAACATTGTGCGCCGTCGGTCGATGGATGTACGGAGGCGTTTCGCGCGGGCAATCTGCTTTGACACCGGAATCATGGTCCATCGCCATCGTCGACAACCAACGGACTCGGTCGACGATATCCGAAGCACTCGCAGTAATCCGGCGATCGATTGCGGTGCGGTCACCATGGCCAACTCGAAACGGATCGCGTTCTGCGAGCATCGCAGCGGCCAGGGCGGACTCGATCGACGCTCCGTAGTCCGCGCCCGAGATCAACAACCGAGCCAGACGGGGATGAAGCGGCATCTGCACCATTCGCTTTCCTATCTCGGTGACATCATGGGATTCGTCAATCGCGCCCAACCGCTTAAGCAACGTCAGCGAAGACTCGATGGCGACGGATGATGGCGGATCGATCCAAGGAAACCGTTCAACCTCCCGTTCGCCCCAGTACAGCAGTTGCAGAATCGTCGAACTCGGTTCGTCTCGAATGATTTCCGGCGGATCGCGGTCGGGGCGGGCGGCGTGAGCCGCCGCTTCCCACAACCTCCAGCAGATTCCGGGTTCGAGTCGCCCCGCGCGGCCCGATCGCTGCTCCGCCGAAGCTTTGGAAATCGGAACCAATTCCAGCCGTGGAATCCCAACGCTTGCATCGGTTCGTCGTTGTCGCGCCAGGCCGGAATCAACAACCGCGGTGACTCCGTCGATCGTCAACGAAGTCTCGGCGATGTTGGTCGCGAGAATGACCTTGCGGTGGGTCGAGGGCGTCAGGACTCGATCTTGATCCTCCGCCGCCATCTCGCCGAAAAGTTGACAAACGTCAATCGACGGATCGACCCGACCGCTCAGCTGCTTCGCGGCCCGCGCAATCTCGCCGACACCCGGAAGAAACACCAGGACATCGCCGGCTGTTTTCCGTAATGCCTCGTCCACGGCCCCTCCGATTTGCTGCTCCAGTCGATCGAGCGAACGACGATGCAGGTATTTGATTTCGACGGGAAACAATCGGCCTGGAATATCGATCACCGGACAATCGTTTAGCAACCTTGAAATCGGCTGCGATTCCAGAGTCGCGCTCATCACCACAATTCGCAAATCGGGACGAATCGTCTGTTGCAATTGGCATAACATGCCGAACGACGTGTCAAGTTCAATCGTTCGTTCGTGAAATTCGTCCAGCACCACCGTGGCGATGCCCGGCAACGTCAGATCGTCGATGAGACGGCGCAGCAAGATTCCCGTCGTCGAGACAATCAAACGCGTGCCTGGAGACGTGGCGTTTTCAAAGCGAACCTGGTACCCCACCTCATCACCCAGTCTTGCATGGCGCAACGCGGCGATGCGGCGCACAACGGCCCGTGTGGCCACGCGCCGCGGCTGAACCAGAATCAGTTGCTGGTCGCCCTTCAAGTCATCGAGAATGGCCGGAGGGATGAGGGTCGTCTTGCCAGAACCCGGTGGCGATGTAACCACCAACGATCCGGAGCGCGAGGCCGCGACGATTTCCGTTAGATGCGGAAAGACCGGCAAGGATTCTGGATTCACGGCAAGCTACCGGACAGTTTAATCACGGCCATTCATCCAGTTTGGGCGGTGTCGCTCGAATTGGAAGCTGAGTCCGTCCGCTGGCGGCACTCGGTGGATGGATTCGAACAGAGCGAGCAAACGGGGTTGCCTTCTTCATCGGTCGTCCCCGCCAAACCACCACAGGAACCTTGAATCCGTCGTTTGCCGAAGATCACGCCGACCGCCATCGCTGCAATCGCCAAGGCAAATATCAAAATGGCTGAGACAATCGTGGGCAATAGCGCATTGGACTTTGCCGTGGACTGGGCCAGCGGAAAGTCGTCGGAGCGCCGCTCGCGAAAACCGTTGGCGGCATGCTCAAATGTCAACAGCGGCAACCTCAATTTCTTGCAAAGCGCATGGCCTCGATCCGCGCCGAGTACCATCACGGCTGTCGCCAAGGCATCCGCGGTTGTGCAATCCGGCGCGATCACCGATGCACTAGCCATGGGGTTTTCAACCGGGCAGCCCGTCTGAGGATCGATCGTGTGGCTGTATCGCTTTCCGCCGACGACAAAAAAGTTGCGGTAGTCTCCGGACGTCGCCATCGCAATATCGCTGATGGCTGCCACCTCGTCGTAAGCCATTTCATCGGGTGTTGGCCGCACAATGCCGACGTGCCACGGTTCGCCGTTGGACTTCTTTCCACGAACAACCACTTCGCCGCCTACCTCGACGAGAAAACTTGAAATTCCTGTTGCCGACAAAGCCCTGGCGACCTGATCGACCGCATAACCCTTGGCGATGGCCGACAGATCGATCTGCAGTTGTGGGTCGTCTTTGCGGAGCGCCGGCGGATCGTGCTCCACGTGCAACTTGCCGTAACCCACGTGTTGCAACGCGGACGCAATCTGCTCTTGGGTTGGCAATTGATCGGCATTGGATTTGTCCGGTCCGAAATGCCACAAATTGACCAATGGCGCAACGGTAACGTCAAACGCTCCATCGGAGGCTTTGCTGAATTCAAGTGCACACGTTACGACATCCGCCGTTTCGCTCGCAACCTCGAACCACTCGGTAGACTGACTGGAGTTAAAGCGGCTGACTTCCGAATCCGCTCGGTACGTCGACATCAGCCGGTTCACGTCTTCGAGCTGCTTGGTGATAATCGTCTCGGCGGACTTTAACTGCATTCCTTCCGGCAGTTGGTCGATTTTCACCGACCAGGAAATCGTCCCCATCGGTTTGGCCGGCCAATTCAGACTGGGCCAGACAAGCGTCGGCTGCCAGCAAGGCGCCAAACGCCGCGAGCAACAATGGAAACGATTTATTGATCCAAGACATATGTGTGAATTATACGAGCCAACGACGGCAGCCGCGCTGCGTGGCCGCGTCGGATGGCCCGGGCACAACGCGAAGTGAGCCGGTCGAAAACGAGAGGTCTGGCGGAACTAACGAACGACCTCGACGCTCAACCGCCCGTCGAAAAACGACTCAATTCAACAACGATACGGAACATCATTCCCGCGAAACCTGTCCCCAGCGACGGCGGGGGCCGGGAATCCAGCGGAAATCAACTTTCGCAATGTTGGATCCCCGCCTTCGCGGGGATGACAAGACCTTTTTCAACAGTCTGTTAACCGCCGAAGTCGTCGAACGCAATATTTTCGGGTTGGACGCCAAGATCGTCCAGCATCTTAAACACGGCGGCGTTCATCATCGGCGGTCCGCACAAATAATATTCGATATCCTCAGGAGCGGGATGGTCCTTGAGGTAGTTGTCGTACACGACTTGGTGTATGAACCCAACATAGCCCGTCCAGTGATCCTCCGGCAGCGGTTCGGACAGTGCAATGTGAAACGTGAAATTCGGAAAGTTCTTTTCGATTTCGCGAAACTGATCGACGTAAAACAGTTCGCGTAAACTTCTGCCGCCATACCAATAGGTGACTTTGCGCTTGGTCTTGACATCTTTAAACAGCTCGAAGATGTGGCTGCGAAGCGGGGCCATGCCGGCGCCGCCGCCGATGTAAACCATTTCGGCGTCGGTATCTTTGATAAAGAACTCGCCATACGGTCCGGAGATGGTGACCTCGTCCCCCGGCTTGAGATCAAAAATGTATGAAGAGACCTTGCCCGGTGGAACATCCGGTTGTCGGGGGGGTGGCGAGGCGACTCGGACGTTCAACATGATGATTCCTTTTTCGCCGGGGTAATTGGCCATCGAATAGGCGCGAAAAACCGGCTCGTCGACGACCGACTTGTACCGCCACAGATTGTATTTGTCCCAGTCTTCGCGGAATCGCTGCTCGATATTGAAATCCTTGTACTCAACGACGTGCGGCGGGACTTCGATTTGAATGTATCCGCCCGGCCTAAAGTTGACGTGTTCGCCTTCGGGAAGCTCCAGCACGAGTTCCTTGATAAACGTGGCGACGTTGCGGTTGGAGCGGACCTTGCAGACCCATTTCTTGGTTTCGAAGGCTTCGTGCGGGACTTCGATGCGCATGTCCTGCTTGACCGCGACCTGACAAGAAAGACGCTGGCCTTCGCGCGCTTCGCGTTTGTTGATGTGCGTGCGTTCGGTGGGCAGAATATCACCGCCCCCTTCAAAGACTTTGACGCGGCACTGGGCGCATGTGCCGCCGCCGCCGCACGCCGACGAAACAAAAATCCCCTCGTTCGCCAATGCTCCCATGAGCTTCTGCCCGGTGTTGACCTCCAGCGTCTTTTGGTCGTTGACCACGATCTTCACCTTGCCGCTGGCGACCAAAAACGACTTGGCCAACAAGATGACCAAGACCAGTGAAATCACCACCGCCGTGAACATGAACACGCCTAGCAAGATCGTTTGCATTTCGTGCGACCCTATCCACTAGATTCCGTTAAACGCCATGAACGCCAAGGCCATCAGCCCCACCGTAATAAACGTGATTCCCAGTCCCCGAAGTCCCGGCGGCACGTTGGCGTATTTCAGTTTTTCGCGAACCCCCGCCAAGACGACAATCGCCAACGCCCATCCAAAGCCCGAACCAAGTCCATAGACGATGCTACCCAAGTAAACATTTCCGCCGACGTCGTATTCCTTTTGAACGACGAACAAAGAACCCGCCAAAATCGCGCAGTTGACGGTGATCAACGGCAAGAAAATCCCCAGCGTGTTGTACAACGCCGGAAAATAGCGATCGAGCGTCAACTCGAGAATCTGCACGATCGCCGCAATCACGCCGATGTAGCTGATCAGCCCCAGAAAGCTCAAGTCGACCGAGGCCAGGCTCGGATGAATCCAGGCCATCGCTCCTGGTTTGAGCAACAGCTGATAAATCGCGAAATTGGCCGGCACCGTAATCGTCTGCACAACCACCACAGCAATCGCCAAGCCCATCGCCGTCTTGACATTCTTGGAGACTGCCAAGAATGTGCACATCCCCAAAAAATAGACCAACGCCAAATTCTCTACGAAGGCGGACCTTAAGAACAACGTGATCGTATCGTAAAACATGTTGTCCTACTCCTTCTCGATTTGCTCGGGCCGACAGGTCCGCAGGATCCAGATGAAGACGCCGATGAGGAAAAACGCGCTCGGCGGCAAGAGCATCAAGCCATTCGGTTCATAGATGCTGGAAGGGAGCACCACCATGCCCAGAATCTTCCCCGACCCGAACAGTTCACGAATGAATCCGACCACCACCAAAATCAGGCTGTAGCCAAGTCCGTTGCCGATCCCGTCCAAGAAACTGTCCTTGACCGAGTTTTGCATGGCAAATCCCTCGGCCCGCCCCATCACGATGCAATTGGTAATGATCAAGCCGACAAAGACGGACAGCTCTTTCGACAACGTGAAGAAGAACGCTCGCAGTAGTTGGTCGACGATGATCACCATCGAAGCGATCACGGTCATTTGCACGATGATGCGAATGCTGCTGGGAATGCGGTTGCGGATCAGCGCCACGGCGGCGCTGGAAAACGCGGTCACCAGCGTCACTGAGACGGCCATGATGATCGACTTGTCCAATTGCGTCGTCACCGCCAGCGCGGAACAGATCCCCAAGACTTGCAGCGCAATTGGATTGTTCTTGAAAACGGGATCGAACAGGATTTCTTTGGCGGATTTCTTCGCCATTGCGAACTCCTTAAACGTCAAATTGCGACTGCATCAACATTAGTTTGTCCATCAAGTCGCCACGGCTATTGTGCGGCGGGCTGGTTGGTCTGCGGCGCGACAGGCGTGGCGGTTTCCGCCGTCTGGGTCGATGACGACTTTTGCCTAAGCTTTGTTAAGTACGGTCCAAACGCCTGATCTCCCATCCAATACTGCAACATATGCTCCACGCCACGACTGGTTATGGTGGCGCCGGACAAAGCGTCGACCGCATGCTTGTTGGAAGGATCTGCGTTCTTAATAAGGTGGATGTCGGGATGACCGCTTTCGTCAAATAACAACTTCCCGTTCCATTTTGCCTTCCAGTCCGGATTGTCGACCTCACCGCCCAATCCCGGCGTCTCACCCTGCTCGTAGTAAGCCAAACCGCGAATCGTTTTCAAGTCCGCATCGATCGCGATAAAGCCCTTGAGCATCGACCACAGGCCGTAACCGCGAATGGGAAACACGTACATTGCCGTGAAGGATCGTCCTGGCTTTTTTTGACGATGTACACGTGCGAATACGGCTCTCGTCTCTTGATGTTGGCGATGTCCTGGTCAGACGGCAGCGCTTTGGCTACTTTGTCGTTCTTGGCCGCATCGGCCTGGTTAAATTCGATCGCCCCGCTCCAATGGTGTTCGGCGACGAGCCGTTCGGTCACGTCCTCGCCCGATTGCAAATCGACGATCCGATCGATGACGCGCTGATCGTACAGTTGACTCACTGAGCCGGTGAAATCCTTCAATAACCCGGCTGCCGACAAGATGTTCTTCTTCTTGTCCAGCAAAACGTTGCGGTCCTGAAAGGGCTTCAATCCCACCGCCGCCAAGGCAACCAGGAACGAACAGACCAGGCACAAGCTGAGCGCAACGATAAACGTATTGGCGATACTATCACGTTTCATTTCGCGCTATCCTTCGCTTGATGTTGGCCTGCATCACAAAATAGTCGATGATCGGCGCGAACACATTCCCAAATAGAATCGCCAGCATTACACCGTCGGCGAACCCGATGTTCATCGCCCTCACCAGCACGGTGACAAAGCCGATCAAGCCGCCGTAAATCCATTTGCCCGCGTTCGTCATCGATGCGGAGACCGGATCGGTCGCCATGAAAACCGTTCCGAACGCAAAACCTCCCAATACCAGGTGCCACATCGGCGTGATGTGATAGGACGTCAAGTGGCGCCACCCAAGCAAAACAGGCTCGACAACGCCGTCATCCCCAACACGATTCCTGCCATGATCCGCCACGAACCGATTCGCGTCGCAATGAGCACAGCCGCACCCAACAGACAGCAAAACACGCTGGTTTCACCCATCGAACCGTGCATATTCCCCCAGAATGCATCCCACCAACTGAAATGCAAATCCATCGGTACTTTGTTCGCGACTCCGGTCATGCCCGCGATTACTTGGTCGACCGACGTGTCTTTGGCAATTTTGATCGCACCCAGCGCGGTCGCCCCGCTGAACCCGTCCACCGACGTCCAAACGGCGTTGCCACTCATCCGCGGAGCAAACGCGAAATACAAGAACGCGCGCGACGTCAGCGCCGGATTCAAGAAATTGCGCCCCGTGCCGCCAAATACCTCCTTGCCAATCACGACGCCGAACATGATCCCCAACGCGACCTGCCACAACGGCACCGTCGGCGGCAGCGTCAACGGGAATAACATGCTCGTCACCAAGAATCCTTCGTTGATTTCGTGGCGACGGATCACAGCGAAGGCGGCTTCGCACAAGCCGCCCGCAATGATCGTCACGATATAGGCCGGCAAGAAAAACATCGCTCCGTGAATCAGGCATAACAAGAATCGACCCAGATGGCTAAAGTTCGCGTAGAACTCTCCCGCCGTCCGATAATCAACATGCAACAAATCGAGAACCCGATAGCGCCAACCGGGTACGGGAATCTGATACGAGGCCGAGGCCGAACCGTACGTTTGCTCGATGATGTGGGCCGCCTGATAACCGGTGTTGTACATCGCCATGATGATGCAAGGCAGCAACGCGACGATCACGATCGACATCATCCGCTTGGTGTCCAGCGCGTCGCGGACGTGCGTCTGACCGTCGGTCACATCGGCCGGCGTGAACAGAAACGTCTCGTTGGCCTCGTATAGCGGGTAGAGCTTTGCAAATCGCCCTCCCGGCTTGAACAACGGTTCGAATTTGTGGAGCAAACGTTTCAACATCAATTCACCCGTTTGGGGATGTCGCATCCAATAGTTAAAACGGTCGAAACAATCCGTTCCCATCGTGGCGTTCATCAGGAATTCAGTCTGGCCACCGAAGTCGTGCCACATCGTCCGCCGGTTTCAAAAGCAGCGATGCCGACTATCCTTCTTTTTCAATGCGTTCCAAGTTCTCCCGCAGTATCTTGCCATAGTCGTATTTGCCCGGACAGACAAAAGTACACAGCGCCAGATCCTCTTCGTCCAATTCCAACGCACCCAACGACTGCGCTTGATCGGTGTCGCCGACGATCAAGGCCCGCAGCAACTGTGTTGGCAAAACGTCTAGCGGCATCACGCGTTCGTAGGTGCCGACCGGAACCATTGCCCGCCGGCTGCCGTTGAGCGTCGTCGTCATTTTGAACAGTTTGTTTCGCAGCCAAGAGCCGACATAAGTCTTGGTGATCGAGAACTTCTCCGTGCCGGGACGCTGCCAACCAAGAAACTCACGTTCGCGCCCTTCTTGAAGAGCCGAAACTTGTAGATGATACCGGCCCAAAAAGTGATTCGGCGATTCCGCCCGACGGCCACTGATCACGGAACCGGAGATCACGCGGACTTCGCCAGCGCCCAAATCGCCACGGACGAGTTCCTCAATGTTCGCGCCAATTCGCGTGGTCAACAACCGCGGCTTCAAAACCGACGGACCGCACAACGAAATCACGCGCTCGGCCATCACCGTTCCGTGGCGAAACAAATGTCCGATGGCAATCGCATCCTGGTAGTTGAGGTACCAAACCGACTTGTGGGCGCCGACCGAATCGAGAAAGTGAATGTGCGTCCCCGCCAATCCCGCAGGATGAGGACCGGTAAACTGAGTCATTTGGACTCCGGCGATTCCCTGTCCCGGAACGCGTGAGTCGGTCCGCGTGCACACGTAAACCGGGCCATCGGTCAGCGCTTTCAGCGCGTGCAAGCCCGTGACGAACAACTCGCGGTGCGGATCGATGATCAATTCGGGTTCGGCCGCCAATGGTTGCGTGTCCATCGCCGCCACAAAAATCGAATGCGGCGTTGCTTGAACCCTCGGAATTTTGCTGAAAGGGCGAGTCCGCAGGGCAGTCCACATGCCCGACTGCAACAACAGTTGACGGACCTCGTCGCGGCTCATGTCGCCGATCGCCGAGGAGACATCGAATTCCACCGGCTCGCCATTGCCGTCGCCACTAACGTCGATTATCAAAGAGTTGAAGACGCGCTTTTCGCCGCGCACCACATCGGCTACTTTGCCCGTGGCCGGCGCCGTGTAAACGACTCCGCGATTCTTCTTGTCTTCAAAAATCGGCTGGCCCAGTCGAACGACATCGCCGGGTTGAACCAACATCGTGGGGCGCATGGCCAGATAGTCGGCGCCCAGCAGCGCCACCGAGGAACATTTCGGACCGGCCTCGATTTTTTGGACCGGCGCACCGACGATCGGGATGTTCAAACCGCGTTTGATTGGAATGATCATCGTTAGATTTTCAACGCTAAAGAAAGCTACGGCGACGTTGGTCACCGACAGCGAACGCGGCGCTTCCGCTTCGTGCATCGTGTGCTAAATCGAGTCGATCGCGCTATTCTGGCACAAGCCAACACGCCAAAACATGCTGACCCTTGCGCTCAGCGACCTTGGATCTGCAAACTGCCGAACGAGAGTTTTCAGACGGGCATCGCGCACGCCGGCCTATTCTATGAGGCTTGTGAAAATTTTCACAGCCCCAATCCAAGATTTTTGCCAGCGGATCGTCGGTACCAGCGATGCGCGAAAGCCAAAACGCACTCGGTCCTTGTTTGCCACAACACAAGAGTTGGATGACTCCACGCGGCCATCGTCCAGTTGATTGATCGGTTTCAGGTCGAGAATCCCAACGAGTCGTGGGCCAATTCGAGGTAGGACGGCCATCCCTGGCCATCATGGGCCGGGCAAGGAAGCCGGTTCTACAGCAAATTACCGCACTTCGCCCGAGCGCAGTCATTTGCCGGGAATGTGTCCCGGTTGCTGGTATTTCTGCTGGTATTTCTGGTACAGCCGAAGTTGTCTGTTGCTCAGGTCGACCGGGCCTCCTTGGATGAACGCAGACAGAATTTGCGTTCTAGTATCGAGCGGATCGCCATCGGTGACGATCAGCGTGGCGTCTTTGCCAACGTCCAGCGAGCCAACTCGATCGGCAACTCCGAGGATTTGAGCGGGATACAGCGTGATGGCTTTGAGCGCTTCACCTTCCGGCAAACCAAAGCCCGCCGCGACGCCGGCGTGAAATGGCAAATTTCGAGTATTCCACGTTTCGGAACGATCGGTGGATGAAATGCAGAATCGGACTCCCGCTTCGTGCAATCGCCCAGGCAATGTGTAAGCTTGATCGTAGGGATCGCTGGGGCGCAGCGGCATCCGGTACACCGCCGAGACGATCACCGGAACGTCATATTTCTTCAGCAGGTCGGCGCACAGCGGTGCGTCGTAGCC
The DNA here is from genome assembly GCA_963803365.1 of uncultured Planctomycetaceae bacterium. GTDB lineage: Bacteria > Planctomycetota > Planctomycetia > Pirellulales > Pirellulaceae > JANMEB01. The sequence continues at coordinate 995,577 of CAWDMH010000003.1, read as the reverse complement.
ACCCAGAATAATCGTATTGACGTGTTGTTCGACGCCGAACGCCACAGCGGCTTGAATATCCGCAAGCTGATCGGCGCGAATCATCAGCGGCAGTTTGCCGGACACGACGCGACCGAGTCCTTCGAGTCGCAGGTCGAAGGGTTGATCGGCTGCCGGCATTTGCCGCAGTTTCTCGTACTGGCGGGCCTGGTCAAAGAGGTTTCTCAATTCGTCGATTTGTTTGGTGGGGCTTGGTTCCTCGCCCTCCCCACCCGGACGGAAACCGCGCCGCCGCCTTCCTCGTCCCTGAGACGGCCAGTTCATTTGCATGGCCGCCCGGTCCAACAGCGTCATGTCCTCAAACGTCCAACCATCCAGTTGAAGAATCGATGATTGCCCGGAAATCAAGCCGCCACTGGGAGCCGTCAAGGCGATCAACACACCGCCGGCGCGCGTGACCGGTATGATTTCGCTGTCGGGATTGACGGCGACGTTGGCCACGACGTTAGAATTCACTCGGCCGGTCTCCGTGTGGTCGATCGTCGCGGATATGGAACTGATTTCGGTCAAACCGATCTGTGAATGCGACTCAAACAAGCCTGGATAGACATGCTTGCCCGACACGTCGATCGATTGCGTATTTGCGGGCAGATCGATCGAGGCGCCGATCGCTGTGATTTTTCCTTTCTCGAACAGGATCGTTCCCGAACTGATCGTCTCCCCGCTGACGGTGTGTATCGTTCCGCCCGCCAGAGCAATCGGTTGCGATTGAGGGGGCGCTGGAACCTGCGCGACGATCACACTCGTCCAGCCAAAAAAGAGTACGCCAGCAGCGGCTATACACAAAGATCGGTTCATGATTGGTGATTCCAGATTAACTCAAAGTCAGTAATCAAAGGCCCATCGCAGACGGCTATTCGTGTTGCTCTTGGCGACTGTGAAGGCAGTACTCGTCGTAGCGCGGCCAGAGTCCAGCGGGATCGAACCGTTGGCGATCGGGATTACCGGGCTCTTGTCCGGAACGCAGGACTTTTTGAATCAACGCCGCTTTCATCGCCGCTTGGTCAGCGGCGACTTTGGCTTCTTCGTCGCGATCGAAGTACTTGCGGCCGTCGATCCAAGTCTGTTGGCACACCGATGTCAGCGCCAGTGGGTGGCCGCTCCACAACACCAAATCGGCCTGCTTGCCCGGTTCGATGCTGCCTACGTACGGATCGATCCGCAACTGAATGGCTGGATTCAACGTCACGAATTTGAGCGCCTCTTGTTCGTCGACGCCACCATATCGCACGGCTTTGGCGGCTTCGTGATTCAAGTGCCGCGCCAATTCGGCGTCATCCGAGTTGAACGAGACGACGATCCCGGCGCGGTGCATCAAGGCCCCCGCGTAGGGAATCGCATCGTAGACCTCGATCTTGTAGGCCCACCAGTCGGAAAACGCGCTGGCGGTTGCTCCGTGCTTTACCATCGCGTCGGCGACTTTGTAACCTTCCAGGATGTGTTGGAACGAGCCGATCGTGATCCCGTACTGATCGAGAACTCGGATCAAAGCGAGGATTTCATCCTGTCGGTAGCTATGGCAATGAATCCAGCGTTTTCCCTGCAAGACTTCGCCGAGGGCATCCAGCTCCAAATCGCGGCGCGGCGGCAAGCCCTGATGATCGCTGTTCCACTTCTTCCATCGCTCCAGATATTCTCCCGCCGCGCGGAATGAGTCATTGATGAGCTGTTCGACACCCATCCGGGTTTGCGGATATCGGCTGGACGGCGACTGGCGATTGCTTTGTTTGACGTTTTCGCCGAGCGCAAATTTGATGCCCGGCGGTGCTTCGGCAAACTTCAACTGCTGGTCGTTCAATCCCCACCGCATCTTGATGACTTGATTTTGTCCGCCGATTGGATTCGCCGAACCGTGCAAGATGTTGGAACTGGTCACGCCGCCGGCGAGTTGGCGATAGATATTGATGTCGTTGCAGTCGATGAAGTCGCCGATCCGGACCTCGGCGGTAACCGCCTGTCCGACCTCGTTCACGCCTCCGTCGGTTGCGATGTGCGAATGGCAGTCGATGATCCCCGGCGTCAAATGTCGTCCCGAGGCGTCGATCACCACATCGGCCGCCGGCAACTCGGCGTTGGCTTCATAGACACGAATGATTTTGCCCTCGCCAAACAAGACGCTGCCGCCCTCGATCTTTCCCGCCGGACCGCACGTCCAGACGACGGCATTCTTGATCAAGACGGTTTTTGGCTGGTCGGGCATTTTCGTGCGGCCAAAATCCCCCAGTGGATAGTTCACGGGATAGGACGCCGGCTCGGATTTCGTTTCTTGCGCAGTTCTTTTCCTCTTTGTCCTTAGTTTGTTCGTCCTCGCCCGGCTCCTGATTTTGGGCAGCGGCGGGTTCTTCTTGCGGTTGTGGCGAGTCGCTCGGTTTCGGTTCGGCCTCGATCTTCTTTGCTTCGTCGGTGGACGGTCGCTCGGCGTCGGGGCTCTTGTCGGCGTCTGCGTCATCTGGTTTGGCTCGGCTACCGCCACGTCGGCGCGAACGCGGAGACTTTTCGGGAAGGTCGGCGATTCTGCTGACGGAGATCTCTAACCGGGTGCCATCGGGAAGCATCATCGAGCCGGTCGCGGATCCGGCCTGATCGACGATCCACTCGAATCTCGATTGACCTTCTTGCCCAAAGCTTTTTGAGTCGAAGGAACCGGAAAACTGGGCGTCGAGGATCGTCGGGCTTTTGATTTCAATCCCCTTTTCGCCGTCGGCATCCTCTTGTTTTTGCGCGATCGAAGCCGTCGGACGGGGCTTGGTGCGGATGGCGATGAAGGAATTCAAGCTCGAATTACCGGGGCACGCGATTTGCCAGAGTCCGTCCATCTTGACGGCCGGCGTTGGCTCCCATTCGCTGCGTTGGCCGGCAACCCAAGTTTCAACGATCTTGGCCTTGTCGTCGAACAATGGCTTGTCGGCGATGACCAGGCTGGCGAATTTGCCGGGCTCGATCGATCCCAGTTGCGAATCGACTTTGAACAATTTCGCTGGCGTCGAAGTGAGCGCGTCGATCGCCGCCGCTTCGCTCAAGCCGCGTTTGACCGCAATCCGCAGTTGTTTGAGAAACTCCGTCGGCTTTTCCAAGCCGTCTGTAGTGAACGCGATCGGCACGTTTTCCGCAACCAACCGACTAGGATTCTCCGGAGCCATATCCCAATGCATGAGCGTCTCCAGCGACACGTTCAAGGCGTCTGCGGGATTCGCCACGTCGGGCGGTTTGGGGAAGTCGACCGGCACGATGATCAGCGCCTTTAACGCAGCAACTTCGGCCAGCCGACGGTATTCATTGCCACTGCCCATGAGCAACAAACGGAGACCAAACTCCCGTGCAAATCGGTCCGCCCGCAATGCAAACAATTCGTTGCTGACGTTGACAACGACAGGGATCTCGCCGTCTAGAGTCGACGCCAAAGCTTCCAAGGTTTCACTTTTTTCGGGTCGCGGCAAACTGGGGTCGTTCCTGGCCGCTCGCCAGGCCTCACGATACCAAATCGCATCGTACAAGGTCTGTCGGGCCAACGCGTAGGCGCCCATGGGCGATGTGGGATAAGGCGGCGGTGCGTTTGGATCGCGCGGTCCGCCGCCGAAACGAAAGCGTGCGGTCAGTTGCATGTGCATCGCGACGTCCGGCCGAATCACCGCCGATTGCGGCTCATCGTCCAACAGTTGAACCAGACAACTGGTGCCGCGAATAATCCCTTCGCTGGGAGCGACCAACGCAGCCGTGAAACCGGTCCGGCGTCGATCCTCTGCGCCGAGCTTGCGCAAATCGAATTGCCGAGCCGCGCTGCGATCGGGTCGAATGTTATCGTTCCAATACGCCGTCGAAACTTGTTCGTCCGAGAGCGCCGTCGGGAGATAAGCGTCGATGAAGCCGGGATAGATGTGCTTGCCCGTGACATCAATTTCCTTCGCGCCGCTGGGAGCTGACACGTCAACGCCCACGGCAACAATCTTTTGTCCATGCACGACGATCGAGCCGTTTTCGATTTGTCGATCGCTGGTTTGATGAATCGTTCCGCCATGCAATACGTACCATTGCGGAGTCGCCGAATGCAGCCCAGTGGTCGGTTCGGTGATGACCTGGCCATACAAAGAGGATGTCGAAATCAAAAGGGCGAGGAGAACGAAAACACGAGCGTATTTCATTGCGCAATAGACTCCTGGCGTGAAATCAATCGAAGCTTCAACTATAACATGACGACCCGGCTGAATGACCAATTGGATTCAGTGTAGATCGCCAAAACTTCAAGATTGCTCGGTTCCGGGATTGGGTTCGGTGGCGATCGATACGGTTTTTTGGACCGATAATGGTTGACCCGATCGCCTTTGAAAACGTTGCCCGTCGTTGGACGCTGGGCACGCGAACGCTTACCTTTGGCGTCACGCCATTGGTGATGGGGATTGTCAACGTCACTCCCGATAGTTTTTCCGACGGGGGGCGATACTTGTCCACGGACGCCGCGATCGAGCATGCTCTGCAACTGGTTGCCGACGGGGCGGATATCTTGGACATCGGTGGAGAAAGTACGCGACCTTACTCGCAGCCCGTTGACGTGCAAACCGAGTTGACACGTGTGATCCCCGTGATCGAACGACTGGCAGACGCGATCGACATCCCCATTTCGATCGACACGTCAAAGGCCAAAGTCGCCGAGGCGGCAGTCGCGGCCGGCGCAGAGATCATCAACGACGTGACGGCGTTTGCGGGTGATCTGGCGATGATCGAGGTTGCAGCGGCAACCGGGGCTGGAGTTTGCGTTATGCACATGCAAGGCACGCCGCAGACCATGCAAGACGATCCGCAGTACGGGAACGTGGTCGATGAGATCTTGCGATTTCTGGCGAGGCGGCTTGAGCTTTTGAGCGACCGAGGCGTGGCACGCAGCCGGATTTGCCTGGATCCCGGCATCGGGTTCGGCAAAACCCACCAACACAATTGGACGTTGGTGCGAAATTGCTGGCGGTTTCACGCGCTCGGGCAGCCCATTCTGGTCGGCCATTCAAGAAAGGGATTCATCGGCAAATCGCTTGGCACAGACGACGTAGCCGCCCGCGACGTTGGAACGTTGGTGGTCTCGCTCGAATTGGCTCGCCAACGCGTGCACGTCGTTCGCGTGCATAACGTCCGCTCGACCCGACAAGGGTTCGCGATTCAAGCTGACTTGAATTCGAGTATCACGGATGTTTGAGATGGGACAATACAAGAGTGACCCCCAAGCGTCGGCCTCAGTGACGACACCCATCGGGACTTGCGGATTGTTGCGGAACGTGGCACGATTTGCCCCGCCCCGTCTGAGAGAGTCGACTGACGATACCGCGGAGAATATTTGCTGATTCTTCATACGCTGGCTTGCCTTAAGGTTCCCCAAACCGGATCCAGCTCGCGAGTTGCCACTTGCTTCCAAATGGCCGTCGGATTTGTTAAAGTCGTATGTTGTGTATCTTTTCTTTTGCCGACGAAAGCGGATGTGGCGGAATTGGCAGACGCGCTAGATTCAGGTTCTAGTGCCCGTTAAGGGCGTGGAGGTTCAAGTCCTCTCATCCGCATTTCTTGGACTTGTTTGTCGTTCTACAGTCCCCCTATGGCACAGTTGGGCGCAAATGAATTCTAGAAATGCGTCGTTTCCCGTGAGAGAGGCCGTTCGAATATGCGAAGACGCTTATCTTGCAACGCTAGTTGGTTGGCATCATCGACGCCCCTGATGCTTTGCCGTTAGGCGGATTCACGCTAACAGCCGACGGCCAAATTCGAAATCCGGTGTTCAAGCTGTTCCGCTTCGGGAAAGTGGTATCTATTAGCCTGCCTCATCTTGGTTGAAGGTCTGAGCGTACACGGTTTGTTACTGGGATCGTTCATGTTCATGTGGTCACTTGCATTTTTCGCTGGTCGCAAACTCGCCTGACGTCACGTTTTTCCGAAAAATTGGGCAGTCCCCAACTCGCGAACGGTTACATAGAAGATAATAGAGGCGGACCCGTTTCCGCAGATTCGGCTGGTTGTTCAGTCGAATCGAGCGGCTCGCGACACTCCGCGAGACCGACCACTTCCAAATAAGGAGACGTTCGATGCAGGGTGAACTGACAATTCATCGGTTGTTACAGAAGATGAGCGAGGTCGAGGCCTCGGACCTGCACATCAAAGTCGGCTCGCCGCCGGTATTGCGTGTCGCGTCGGAATTGCATCCGACTGCCTTGCCGCCGATGACCGCCGAAGATACGAAGAAGTTGTTGATGCCCATCATCCCCAAGGCGCAACTCCCGATTATCGAACAGCGCGGCGGAGTCGATTTTGCGCACACCGAGGCGGGGAGCCGATTCCGCTGTAGCGTGTTTCGCGCCGGCGGAGGTTTGCACTCCGCGATTCGTCGCGTCAACGCCAAGATTCCCAGCTTTGAGCAGTTGCATCTACCGCCAATTTACCGTCACGTCGCAGAAACCGTGCACGAAGGGCTGGTCATCATTTGTGGCGTCACCGGCAGCGGCAAGAGCACGACGTTGGCCGCGATGATCGACAATATGAATCGGCATCATGCACTCAATATCATTACGATCGAAGACCCGGTGGAGTACTTATTTCTTCCCAACAAGAGCTTCATCAGCCAGCGCGAAGTCGGGCTGGACGTCCTCGACTTCCCCACGGCACTTCGCGGCGCCGTTCGTCAAGACCCCGACGTGATTGTGATCGGCGAAATGCGCAACAAGGAGACCTTGTTGGCAGGTTTGATGGCGGCAGAGACCGGACACCTCGTGTTCGTGACGCTGCATACGGCGGACACGATGCAAAGCTTTGCCCGCATCCTGGAGTTTTTCCCACACGAAGAACACGTCTTCATTCGATCTTGCTTGGCCAACGGACTCAAGGCGGTCATGGCGCAGCGGCTGTTGCCCAGCGCCAAGTCGGAAATCAAAGTGGTTCCGGGCACCGAGGTTCTGCTGAATACACCGATCGTCAGCACTCGAATCCGCGAAGGCCACGATGAAGACCTGCCGTCGATCATCGCTGGTTCCTCGCACGAAGGAATGCATTCGTTCACCGACGGTTTGTGCCGCTTGATCAACGAACAATTCGTCGACATCAAGACCGCTGAACGCTTCGCCCCCAGTGTCGAACAGTTGCGAAGCCGGTTCCGCAAGATCGACGTCAAATCCGACGTTCTCATTTCGCGATTGAAGCAATAACAAACGAATCACGGCGACGTATGAGTCGAGATCCACAACGCGACACGAATTCCGTGGCCGTGAGGACGTAGTGTAGGGCGAGGACGTAGGAGATGTTGTTGTTCCGCGATCCTATCTATCGGTAGGTGCCGCGCCCGATTCGGGTTGGCTCAGTGCAAACAGAATCACGTTGACGCCAATTCTCGAAGCGTCTTCTTTGGTGTAGCCGCGGCACTGGGAGCCGGCGGCGCTTTCCATTGCGCAGCTCAAGTCGTACGGCGAGAAGACGACCGCCACACGTCCATTCTCGAGTTTCAACATCTCCAGCAGCGGCGCTGACTTTTGCTCGACGAATGTCGCGACGCCTTGGGCATTGACGTTGGGTAAGCGGATCGTCACTTCGTGCAGGTCGAAGCCCGAGTACTGTTTGGTGAGCATCGGATGATTGGGGGGCACCGGCTCCAATTTCAGCGTCGGAAAAATCTCTTTCATCTCATGCTTAAACGATTCCGCAAAAGGCTGAGCGGCGCAGATGCAGTCGACAAACAGGAAGCCGCCACGCTGCTCCAAGTATTCGCGAATGTCCGCACGTTGCTGCACCGTCCATTCAAATTTCTGACGGCCGTGGGTAAACAGCATTGGATACTTGGACATCAAGTCGATCTGGGGCTCGATCAAAACGGTACGCGGGTTGACCTCCATTTTCATTTCGAAGCGAAACTGATTGAGGACGTTGCGCCACGCATTCGGAGCGTCATCGGCGCCGCCGGCATGCGCGAGCTTGGGGATCTCCAAGAAACGGTCAAGCGGGTTCTTGGCGTTCTGCACTAAGATCGGGACCTCTTCTAATTTGTCCTTCAAATTGACTTCGCGCCCGGTTGCGTAGGCAATGATGTTGATCCCCAGCTTGGTGGCATAGTCGATTTGATCGCGGGCTCGCTGAGGAAACTGCGAACCCACGCCGGCTGATTCAACTCCCACAGACACGAAAGGTTCTGCGGACAATAGACGATGCTCGTCCGGCAGCTCGATTCCAGTCCCCACAACGGACGTTCGTTGTTGGGATCCATGACGACGGGGTTGAGCGGGAATTGCGAACGCCAAATCGGGTGTGACGGTTCAAGCGGGGCAATTCGTTGCCGGGAAACAGCTCCTTGACCAATGCCCGGAATTTGCCGTCGAACTCCGAAGCGTCGCCGCAACCGTCTCCCTGTGCGGCCTCGGCCAGAATGAATTTGCCGTTTTCCAAATACAGTTTCAACGCCTGCTTTTGCGCGTTGTTTAAGTCGAGTTGGTTCTTGCCTGTGATCACCAGCACCTCGGCTTCGTTCAAATCGTTGGCCGTGGCTCGTCGGGCATCAATCGCCTGCCAATTGAGCTTTAGGTTCCACACCTTCTCCAGTTGTTGCGTCAGGTGATGCACGCCCAGCGGGTGCGGGTCCCATTGATCCTCATTGTCTGTGTATTTGTACTTGCCGAGCACAATAGGCCGCTTCCCTTTCGACAAGAACAACAAGGCGAATGACGTGGCGATGACCGGTTCCGATTCTCCTAAGACGCCGGTTCCTTCCCAAGATCCGACCGCTGTCGACTGCCGCTTGATCAATTCCGCAGCACCCAAGCGATACCAGTCGTACTCTCCAAAGAAACGACGCCCCGCCAGCCGTCCCGCTCGCTCCAAGCCGTACAGGTAGTAGTACGTCGTGTAGGCCGAAATCTCGGTCCCGGGGTTGTTGCGGATTCCGAAATACTTCTCCATCCAAGCGATCGCCCGCGATAGCTTTTCAATTCGGATTTGCGGTCGACAACAGCGAACCGCACCGTCATCGCCGACGGCGTGGCTCATGTCCTTCAGGTTTTCGTCGATGATGATCATCGACGAAATCCCAGCACACGTCATGCTGCCATAGGGGTTATTCCGAGCGTCCGACTTGTACGAAAACCCGCCGCTGGTATCATCGAACCGGTCATCCCAATAGCTTTTCGCAGCGACCCAAACGGCCTGCGGGACTTCGACGCCAATCTGCCTGGCTTCGTGTAATGCCAGCAATGCAAACTGGCTGTTGGACGCATCCGGCTTGTCATGCCAGACGTATCCCCAACCGCCCGTACCACCAAAGGTTCCGGCGCCTGATTGAGCTTCGATCAGCCAATGGACGTCGTGTTCGATTTGTGTCCGATAGGCTTTGGGGTCCGCGGCGCACAAACTCATGACGCGCAACGACGCCACATAGGTCGTCAAGTTGTCGTCCGCGACCGAGTTGACCTTGTCGATTGCCTTCTTGATTTTCGGATCGTTGGGGTCGACGCCGCAATTCAATAGTGCCAACAAACTAAGGGCGGTCGTCCCCTGTTCATACGTCGAAAACTTCCGCCACGAACCATCTGGTTGCTGCTCGTTCAATAAAAACTGCTTCCCCCGCTTGATCGCCTGGCGAACTTCTGGCGCGCTGACATCCTGTGCCGCAACTGGATTTGCAGACGCCAGCGCGACAGCGGCGAAGATTAGAATTAGTCCAATGCGCATTGTGATTCCTTCTCGTTCATTCATTGTCGCTGCTCGGTTCCTGAATCTTAGCGGTTTTTCGAGCGCTGCGACAATTGAGAATCCGTTTGTGGCGGATTATCACGCCGACAAGTTGTGAGAGCCTCCGAGAACCCTTAGAATTTCGCTCACCCCCCGTCGGGACGAGCAGATGACGATCGCAGGAATGATCGGCGTCGGCATCGATCCCGTAGAAGACAGTCTTTCGAGGACGATCGTGGCCAGCACACAACGAAGTTTGGGCGAGGTTCTGCAGGAATTCAGCCGCAATCAACAACTGATGCGGCAGGAACTGCACAAGGTGATTGTCGGGCAGGACGAAGTTATCGATCAGGTCTTCGCGGCGATTTTCACGCGCGGCCATTGCTTGCTGGAAGGGGTCCCCGGACTGGCCAAAACGCTGTTGGTCAGCACGATGTCCCTGATTCTCGACGTCGAATTCAAGCGTATCCAATTTACGCCCGACTTAATGCCGTCGGATATCACGGGCACAAACGTATTGGATGAAGACGAGGCGCGGCGGCGACAATTTCGTTTCGTCCAAGGCCCGGTCTTCACCAACATCCTGCTGGCCGACGAAATCAACCGCACCCCGCCAAAAACTCAAGCCGCGCTGCTGCAAGCGATGCAGGAGCGTGACGTGACCATCGGCCGTACGACGTATCCCTTGCCGAACCCGTTTTTCGTGATCGCCACCCAAAACCCGATCGAGCAGGAGGGGACCTATCCGCTGCCCGAAGCGCAACTGGATCGGTTCATGTTCAATATCATTGTCAACTATCCCAGCGCCGAGGAGGAAGAACAAATCCTGATGGCGGGCAGCCGATCCGAACCGCAAGAGATAAAAAAAATCCTCTCGGCCAAAGCGATTGTTAACTTGCAGAAGCTTGTGGCCAGCGTCGCTGTCAGTCCCTACGTCGTGAAATACGTATCGCGCCTGGTGCGGTCCACTCGGCCGCGTGATCCGTCGGCTCCGAAGTTCATTCAAGAACTGGTCGACTGGGGCGCCGGTCCTCGAGCCGGACAATTCTTGATCTCTGGCGGCAAGGCGATCGCCGCCATGGAAGGCCGCTTCTCGATTTCGCTCGACGATGTCAAGAAGATTGCCATCCCGGTGCTCCGCCATCGCGTCAGCACGAACTTTCAAGCGCAGGCCGAAGGGATGCGGACCGACGATGTCATCCAGCGATTGTTGAAAGAGACTCCAGATCCAGAGATTTCCAAGTTCGAACGAAGCAGAACTCCATAAGGAACGCCTGCAAAATAACTTCGCCCTAAATCTTCGCCCTCACGAGAGAGGTCAGGTGAGCGTGTAAGCGTTCACGGGTTGCCAATGCGTGGCCCAAGTTTTAAGGGGGTCAGGCACATTTTCGGCGGCTCATGCGACATTCTGGCACCAATAATTGGGCCGAAAATGAGCCAGACCCCGGCTCGTGAACAGTTACGGTGAGCGTCAACTAAATCGGGAAGTTGTTTTTCGGGAGATCCTAGCAAGACCTTGCGGCCCGCCATAAACAAATTGGCATCCCACGCCAACGAGCGACGAACGGCAATTCTGCCTCGACAAGCAAGTACACGCCAAAGCGAAAACGGCATTACACTGCAACTATGTCCGTCGAACGATACTTACGACCCGAAGTCATCAATCAAATCAAGCGGTTGGACCTGCGCACGCAGTTCGTCGTTAAAGGCTTCTTGCAGGGACTCCACGCCAGTCCGTTTCATGGCTTCAGCGTCGAGTTCAGCGAACATCGCGAGTATACGCCTGGAGACGACCCGGCAGCACATCGACTGGCAGGCGTATGCCAAGACGGACAAGTACTACATCAAGAAGTTTGAGGCGGAAACCAATATCACCGGGTTGTTGGTGATGGACCTCAGCCGCTCGATGGGCTACACGTATCGGCAGGAATTGACCAAGTTCGATTATGCGATTTGTTTGGCGGCCTCGCTGGCCTACCTGATGATCTCGCAGCACGATCCCGTCGGCTTGATCACGTTCAGCGACCGCATCCGAGAAAGTTTGCAGCCGCACTCCAAGCGGACGCAACTCGGCAATCTGTTGTCGTTGCTGGCGCGACAGAAACCCGTGGGCGAAACCAACTTGGCCGGCAGTCTAAATCAGATTTGCCGCGATGCTCAAACACAAAACGCTGGTGATGATCTTTTCGGACTTGCTGGTCGATGCTGAACCTGTAAAACGTGCGTTGTATCGGTTGCGCCATGGCGGTCACGATCTGATTCTCTTCCACATTCTGGACGAGGCCGAAGTGCACTTCCCGTTTCAGGGCACTTGTGATTTGGAGGAGCCGGAGTCGGGGCACAAACTTCAAGTGGATGCGAACTCCGTACGATCGGATTACGTCAAAGCGATCGCCGAATTCCGCGAAGACTACCGACAGATTTGCCAACAATCCGGGATTGATTACGTCGACTTGGATACGAGCATGCCGTTCGACCGCGCACTCACCGAGTACCTGCTCAGTCGACGTGCGCACGGCTAGTGCCGTGTCAAGTTTTAATTTTGGGGTGCCACTGGCTGTGCCAGTGTACATGAGCGTCGTGTATTGCCGACCCGCACTGGCGAAGCCAGTGGCACACACCCCAATTCTAGGACCTGGCAAAGCACTAGGAATCCGTTGAAAAAGTAGCGAAACGGCGCGAGCCGTCCGGTTGCGTTAGGATCGGACGCAAAATAACTTCGCCTTAAATCCTCGCCCTTTCGGGAGAGGCTTACGGAGAGGGTCGACAAAACCGGGAAGTTATTTTGCGTGCGATCCTTGGTTTCCACGAGGCGAATTACCGGGCAGCTTGTGCCGCTCCGCTTCGATAGACACTTGCGCACACATTTTTCAACAGACTGTCAGATTCGGCGACAATACCCAACGAGAACTCATGACTGCACGGTTTCGCCGCTACGAGTTGATCGTCTTCGATTGGGATGGGACTCTGGCGGACTCTACGGCGGTGATCGTCAGCAGCATCCAAGCCGCTTGTCGAGACATGGGATTGGCCGTTCCCGATGACCGTACCGCGGGTTACGTCATTGGAATGGGGCTGGCCGAGGCTATCGCCCATGTCGCACCCGCGTTGTCCGAACGCGAGTTCCCACGCCTGGGAAGTCTTTATCGCCACCACTACTTTGACTTGCACGATCAGGTCAAGTTATTTCCCGGCACGGTTGACATGCTGGACGACTTGCGGGCCTGCCAACATCGCATCGCAATCGCGACGGGCAAGAGTCGTCGAGGACTTGAAGCCGCCCTGGAACTCGCGAACGTACGAGACAAGTTCGACGGCACGCGGACGGCCGATGAAACCGCGGCCAAACCCGATCCACTGATGTTGACGGAGTTGATGTCGGAGTTCGATGTGACGCCGCAATCAACGCTGATGGTTGGCGATACAACGCATGATTTGCAACTTGCCGCAAACGCTGGGACCGACGCCGTCGCGGTGACCTATGGGGCGCATGCCACAAGCGAGTTCGACGGGTACCAGCCTTGTCGAATCGTACATTCAACCGGCGAATTGCGTCTCTGGTTGCTGGAAAACGGTTGAACCTGCCGAACGGACTCGATGGGATCCGGCCATACGGAAGCGGGCGCGGGTTTGATTCGACGACCGATGCAGACACGCTTGTTGGAGGATCAGCGGATGGGGAAATCTCCGCCGCCCGGAAGCGTTGCGGTCTTGTCGGTCTTGGGTGGGACGGCGGCCGATTGGTTGTTTTGATTGATCCTCGAGATGACCTTGTCGGTAATGTCGTGTTCATTGGTCGTCGCCATGATTTGCCCCGTGGTGAACAACGCATCGTAGCCTTGTTCCTGGGCGACTTGAAACGCGATTTCGCTGACCTCTCTGTAAAACTTGTCCCGCAATTCGATTTGGCGGCGTACCAGTTGTGATTGGACCGACTGAGCGTCTCGCAAGAGGCTCTTTTTTTGATCCGGTGCGAGCGAGTCGATTTTTTTGCTGGCGACAGTGTTGAATTCTGCCCACGTGTCCGCCGCGATGTCGGGAAAGATTTCTTGATTGCTCTGAATCAAGTCGCTGACGAGTTTGTGTTCGGTTTGACTGATCGCTTCGCGTATTTTGTCGGTGGCTCCGATGCCGCTCACCAGCCGATTCAAGTCGATCACCGCGATCGGAGCTCGCGTGTGCTCGGCAACTTTGTCTGATTTGGCCGCGGTTTCAGTCGGCGCACCTTTTTGACATCCAGTCAATGCAGCAAGAGCCAATAGGGAACATAACGCATAAACGCAGGGCCTCGATAACGCAAACCCCGTTGCTTGAGAGGATTCGCGGTCGCCATGCATCGCGTCGTCCAATGGGATTGCAACCGCGTGAATTCGTTGTCTGCTACAGTCATTCCAACGTGTCATATGAATCGTCGTAAGGCAAAAACGAGTCAAAGTGGCATCTCATGTCGGAGTCATAGCACGATCGCCGGATCGTCGCTACGGCAGTTGATCTGCTGGCAATTGCAAACCCACGATCGAATAGCCCTTGTTGCTGCGACGACGACAGCCTGATCAGCGGGGTTGGGTTGTGATAGGATAACCGCTGTCCGAGTTTGCGCTCGAATCAAGGGACATTCAGGTTTATCGTGACGCGTACCTCGATGGGCTGACTGGCAATGATTGAGTCACTGGGCGCGTGGGGCGGTTCATCATCCTGGGACGTCAATGAAGCTGATCAAAGTTGCTGCGGGAGTCTTAAATCAGACGCCATTGGATTGGCAGGGAAACAAGGCGAACATCGTGGCGGCGATCCGTGGTTCCCGCAAACAATCCGTTTCCATTCTGGTACTTCCCGAACTTTGTGTCAGCGGCTATGGCTGTGAAGACGCATTTCACTCGCGCGGCGTTCAAGAGACGTCGCTCGAGATGCTTTGGGAAATCGCCAAAGAAGCACGAGGGATCGTCGTCTCCGTCGGCTTGCCGCTGCGGTATGCAGGTGGGCTGTTTAACGTTGCCAGTTTAATCGTCGACGGCAAGGTGGCTGGATTCGTGGCCAAACAGCACCTGGCCGGCGACGGAATTCACTATGAGCCGCGATGGTTCAAGCGTTGGCCGGAGGGGGTCCACGCCAGCGTTGAAGTCTTCGACAACTTCTATCCGATCGGCGACCTGCTGTTTGACGTTGGCACGGTACGAATCGGATTCGAGATTTGTGAAGATGCTTGGGTCGGTTCGCGACCTGGCTCAGGACTGGCTGCCCGGGGCGCGGATTTGATTTTGAATCCAAGCGCAAGCCATTTTGCGTTTGGCAAACACCAGGTGCGGCGGCGATTCGTCATTGAGGGCTCGCGGGCATTTTTTGTCACCTATTGTTATGCCAACCTGGTCGGCAACGAAGCAGGAAGGGCGATCTACGACGGCGATGCGATGATCGCTCACGGCGGCAGACTGGTGGCCACCGGATCCCGTTTTACGTTCGAAGATATGCAATTGACCACCGCAACGGTGGATGTCGATTCGACTCGCATGAGCCGTTCGCAGTCTGGAAGTTTTGATCCCGACGTCGACGGGGACGAATCGGATGTGGTGCTTGTGCCGTTTCGCTACCCCAAGGCCGAACTGCAATCGGATTCGAATGACGAAGCTGAATGGGAGTCTGGATCCCAGGTCAAAGACGAGGAATTCACGCGTGCGGTATCGTTGGGACTATTCGACTACGTGCGGAAAAGTCGCTCGCGCGGCGTCGTGATCTCGCTAAGTGGCGGAGCCGACAGCGCGGCCGTGGCGATTCTGGCGAGTTTGATGTTGCGATTGGCCGAGCAGGAGATCGGTTTCGATCGAGTCGTCCGCCGATTGCTTCGTGACGGCCAGACGGATGACCTTCGCCCGCGTGGTCAATGGGTCCGACAGATCATCACAACGATTTACCAAAAAACGCGGAACAGTGGATCCGTGACGGAAAATGCTGCCCGCAAGGTCGCCGAAGCCATAGGTTCGCGACACCTGTTATTTGACGTCGATTCGTTGGTGACGTCGTACACGACGATCGTCGAGCAGGGGCTTGGACGACAATTGGACTGGAGCACGGATGACGTCGCTCTGCAGAATATCCAGGCCCGCGTCCGTTCACCGGGTGCTTGGATGGTGGCGAATATACTCGGTTCGCTGTTACTATCAACCAGCAATCGCAGCGAAGCGGCGGTGGGATACGCGACGATGGACGGCGACACTAGCGGTGGACTTTCACCGATCGCGGGCATTGACAAAGCCTATCTGCGCCAATGGCTCCGCTGGATGGAATCTGCCGGACCCCACATGTTGGGACCGATTCCCGCGTTAACGGCGATCAATTCCCAACAGCCGACGGCTGAATTGCGGCCGTCGGCGAGCCATCAAACGGATGAAGGAGATTTGATGCCGTACGACGTACTCGATGCGATCGAGCGGCTCAGCGATCCGCGACAAACGCGTTCCGTTGGAAGTCTTCGAGCATTTGAAGATCTATTTCCCACAGCATGGCGCACGACAGCTTGGCTGTTGGATCATTCGCTTCTTCCGCCTATGGTGCCGCAATCAGTGGAAGCGCGAGCGGTATGCCCCCTCGTTTCATTTGGATGACGAAAACCTGGACCCGCGCAGTTGGTGCCGCTTTCCGATCCTCAACGGTGGTTACGAATATGAAATTGGCCAACTGCAAGAGCGGTTGGGCAGCGCCGACGATCAGGAGGGCTCGGCGGACCCACCGTCAGCCCAGACAACGTAGCCGACCACCGGTTCATTGGCTTCGGTGCGAATGACATCAGTGGTGTACTCGACGCGGCGAAAACCGGCGCACGACAATAGTTGCAACAGATGTTCGATGTTGTGGCAATATCGCCCGGTACGCATCAGCTGGTAGGTCCCGACGCCGGGCGGCGACTGTTCGGTGGTGAATACCAAATGACCGCCGGGCCGAAGGGCGCTCGCGATTTCGTGAAAGGTCGGCTCGAGATCGCCGAAATAGAGCAGCGTATCCACGGCAGCGACCAAATCAAAGCGTGCGAGATGTTGCCGGAGAAACTCGCCCAGTTCCGCTTCGGTCAGTTCGTCGTAAAGTCTTCGTTCTGCCGCTTTGGCCAGCATCTTGGGAGACAAATCGACACCAACCAATTCCGCAGCGTAACGACGCAGATATGGGCCGGCCAAACCGGTGCCGCATCCCAGATCCGCAACGACCAAACGAGGCATCGGTTCCCCTAATTGAACGGCCACAGCGCGATGGACAAGTTCCGGAGCGCGGTATTCCAACTTGTTCAACTTAGCATCAAACGATTCGGCGAAATCGTCGAAGTGAACGCGCACAAAGTCGTCCGGCACCGCGCGACGCTCGCGTCTTCGGCGTACGCCTGCAACATGAATCGCGGAACGGGATCGTGGGGATCGGCCGCGGACCAATGAGTGTAGGCGGCCTGGGCGTCCGCGTGGCGAGACTGCATGCGGTACAGTTGAGCCAGAAAGCGAATCGCCTCGACCGAATTCGGTGCGAGCTGTCGGACACGCTCCAAGGTCGATGTGGCTGCCTGATAGTCGTCGACGTTGATCAATGCGTAACTTAAGTTCAGTAGCGACGGAAGATAATCGGGCGAGAGTTCAACCGCCCGCCGCAGCACCTCGACGGACTCGGTGAACCGGCCAAGTTTTTTCACGCCACCCCCAAATTGTTGAGGGCCAGTGATTGCTCCGGATTTCGTGTGAGCACATCCTGCAAAATCTGGACGACGACTTCGTGCTCGCCTTGTTCGGCCAGCAGGTTTCCCAGATCCGTGTATGCCGGTAAGTAATCCGGGTCCAACTCGATGGCACGTCGCAGGCAATCGACTGCCTCTGGCAATCGGCCTTGTTGAAAGCGGACAATGCCCAATACATGCAACGCCTGGGGAAAGTCTGCTCTGGCTTTGAGTGCCGCATGAACCGATGCTTCCGACGCATCCAGCCGTCCAGCAGTTTGATGCTGAATGGCGGCAAACAAGTGATCCTCGGCCGATACCTTCGGCGACCGGCGGCGCCGTTTCCCGTGAGATCGATTTGTCATCGAATACTGGGAACTCCGTGTGTCACCCAACCGGCGGCATCCTCACCCGCAAAACCCTACAACACCCGGCCAATCCTTGCACCGCAAAGGCGCACGCTCACCGTTGGGCCTGCTGACTGCGTCCTGACGGAGGAGTGAACCGCAACACGAACAAACCATTTTGCCGGTCGCTAACGACGATGTTCCCGGACGGGTAAAACGGATACGACGACCAGGACCCGTTAAAGGTAACACCGTCGTTTTGATAATACGTATCGAAGAAACCGACGACGGGCATGTTCAGATGCAGTGGGTCGTCAATTCTCAAAACGCGCAAGCCGCTGGTGTAGTTGGTTTCGTAGATGTAGTTTCCTTTGACATACAAGTTGTGGTCGATCGTTTCCGCCGTTCCTTCCACAAACCCCAGGTAGACCGGATTGTCTAGATCCCGGACGTCCCACACGTGCGTTCGAGTGGGAAACGGACCGAGCTGCTGTTCGTCCAACTCGTCATCCATGAAGAAGAACTTGTGATCGTCCGTCAACCAGCCCTGATGACTGTACCGCGATTGCGGATACGTGGTACGGCTGATGATTCGAGGTTTGCCTTTCTGCGTGACGTCGGCGATGGTCAGCGTATCTTCGTTGCAACAAAAGGCGATTTCGCGACCGATATAACTGCGGACGATACCAATCCAATTGGCGACGGCGAAACGGTCCGGACCGTGGTAAATCACGACTTGACCGTCGTGCGTGTAACCATCGGCCGACAGCGTTCCACGCCAACCCGGCATGACGCCTACCTTCAAGTCCAGGATGATCGGTCCACCCGACGAGGCCTGGCTGGGTGAGCCCACGACGTAGGCATAGCCGCTGTCTTCGTTGATGATGATGTTATGGGCTCGGCCCAAAGCGGTGTAGCGCACATCATCGGTAAAAATCACTGGAGGTGAGGTAACGTTCAACAGTCGGTTCAGTTCGAAAACTTGAACTCCGTGCGAACTGTTCCCACTGCCGTCGGCGACAATGTAAGCGCGGTTGTTGTAGACTTTCATATCGCGCCATGCTTCGTTTCCCGAACCGGCTCCTGGTAATCGGCCGACGTAAACCGGATTCTCCGGATCGGTGATTTCAACAAACGCCGTGGCGTCGGTCAGCCCGAACAGCGCAAACTCTCGGCCCGAAACCGGATCGGTCCAACCCCAACAATCGTTGCCCCGCGTGTTCGGATCGTTGGCTCCCATTTGCGCCAACGTCAAGTTCGACAGAAGGTCAACATTCAGAGAAGTGAATGGCCCTTTGCCTGTACCCGGAGGTTCGGTTTGACCTGGAGCATTGCATCCGCAACCGCACGACGACGAGCAATGTTCTGCACAAGTTGTGCAGCACTGCGCCAAACGACGGCCGGCGCCATGACCACAATGGCAACAACGACCGAAACCATCAGCGAACGAGTTCTAGACATGAAATTTACCTCCCGGGCATAGACCTATGGCGGCTAGCCTTGCCAGTGCTGGCCGCGCTTGACTGAATCGACGTGCATTTCGCAGCGCCCTAGCAATCGGCGCGAGCCAAACGCAAAACGCAGCCAATTCAGCGTTGCACCCAAACCACAAAAATAAAGAATTGGGGCGGGATGGAAGTGGTGCCGAGCCCCCATTGGATAGATGCTAGACTGCCGCGCCGCCCAATTCAATAGGCCCGAGGGTAGAGGAAGTAATATGCTGTAGGTCAGGCAGTCTCTGCCGGACAAATGACGGCCAAGGACCGCCGTCCCACCTGGAAATCCTCCTCTACCGGCCCAGGGCGACAACTGTCATTCCCGCGCAGGCGGGAATCCAGTCAAGTCGGATTCGGTCGACCATGCTTCCCGTCCTTGGACCTAGGTTGCGGGGCTCAGCCCGGAATGACGGCAGACTTCACAATCACCGACTTCGCCCGTCTTGGCGGCAAAATCAAGTGTGCGGCGCTCGCCGCTCTATTCGAGAATGCCTCATGCGCCGTTACGCATCACGGCAGTCGGTCGGCATCGAAAATGGCTGGAGACACTTGGCGAGATTAGTCGACGGCCATCTTTCCGCTGATCAGCGCGATGAACTCGTTGTTCGATTTGAACCGTCCCAGTTGCTTGGTCAGTTGCTCCATCGCCTCGACATGATGCATGCTCGTCAACGTCCGCCGAAGCATTGTCACCGCGTGTAGCGTATCGGGCGCCAACAGCAGTTCCTCTCGTCGAGTGCCGGATTGACTGATGTCGATCGCGGGCCAGACGCGGCGTTCGGACAGCTTGCGGTCCAGCACGAGTTCCATGTTGCCGGTCCCCTTAAACTCTTGAAAGATGAGATCATCCATGCGGCTGCCGGTGTCGATCAAGGCGGTCCCGACGATGGTCAGCGAACCACCTTCCTCGAAGGCCCGCGCCGTGGCGAACAACTTCTTGGGGATGTCCATCGCCTTGATGTCAACACCGCCGGTCATGGTTCGGCCGGTATTGCCGACCCACTTATTGAACGCCCGCGCCAATCGCGTGATCGAATCGAGTAGCAAGAACACATCCTTGCCCATTTCAGCCAACCGACGGCAACGCTCGACAATGAGTTGCGAGAGACGAACGTGGCTCTCGACGTCTTCATCGAGGCTGCTGGCGACAACTTCGCCATTGACGTTGCGGCGCATATCCGTGACCTCTTCGGGCCGCTCGTCGATCAAGAGCACGATCAACTTAACATCGCCGTGATTGGTGGAAATACCGTGGCTGATATGTTGCAGCAGAATCGTTTTGCCCGTTCTGGGCGGCGCGACGATCAGCGCTCTTTGACCTTTTCCCAAAGGCGTCAACAAGTCCATCACTCGGGTCGTCAGTGGCGTCGGCCCGGTTTCCAGCTTGTACCAATACGACGGATTGACCGGCGTCAGCGTATCGAATTGACTGACGTTGGGATACTCTTCCGGCGGCAGTCCGTCGACATCCAGGATCTCTCGCAACCGAGGTCCTTGTTGGCGGCGGCCGGCTGCACCATGCCGCGAACCATCACTCCAGGCGCAGTCGAAACTTCTCGATCATTGTCGTAGGGACAAAAGGATCGGTGCGTTCGCGCGAGTAATTGTTCGACGGGCTGCGGAGGAATCCGTAGCCGCTGGGATGCATTTCCAGCAGGCCAATGCCTTCGGTCAACTCGATCTCGGTTTGATCTTCACGAACCTCATCCTGTTCGGTTGCTCCGTCGGTTTCGTTGGAACTGGATGGCCCATAGGAGCGCCGGCGGTCAGAGAAATCGCTGCGGTACGTCCGTCTCCGTCGGGGCCGGCCGTTGGAAGAGGGGCGGCCTGTATTGCGTTCCGAGTCACCGCGAGAGCGGTATCGTTTTTTCGCCATGATTCTCTCGAATTGAAGAGGATAGAACCTCGGTTGAAGAACGGTCCGGCTGCGGAACAGCCTGGCGACGTTCGTCTGAACGCTCCGTCAAGGCAGACATCGCCCAACGTAGATCAGCGTTCCTAATTGGCGAGCGATCGCATATTTGCTGAGCAAACGGCGGGATCGCTCGCACTTGTCAACAATCTCGTCGCGTAGAGTTCACGCTTGGGTGAACTTCGCGCTTGTGTGTTTTCTTTCGCGAAAAATGCAGCTCTGCGGACAGGCTTCCGATGTGTTGCTGGACAGTATCGCTCAATGGCTGCGCCGGATCGAATTTGACGCGTCTCAATGAACCGAGCCAATCAATCGAGTTCCTACTCGATGTCGACGACTCCTGCTTTGGTACGCCCGACAAACAGAAACTGGCTCCAACCAGAAAAATGGGATGTTATGATCCCACGGAGAACAAAAACCTGCGAGAATACGCGAAGATTTCTGGAAGTGTTACCAAAAGTATCGCACGTGTCAACGCGAAATCAAAGCAAATCCATAAGTTTTCACTATTTTATCAAATGTTCGTCAGGAAAACAGCAGAAAACTTGAAAAAATCCTCGTTCGCGCCAAATCTTGTTCAGCTTCTCTAGATCACGCGACGATTAAAGTCTATGGTCTGCGCTCCCATGGAAGGTTGTCCAATGACCAAAGTTTTCGTCGCCGCTGCGGCCATACTGGCCTGCACCGCTCATTTCTCGTTCGCACAGACTAGCGCAGTCCCCTGGACCACCGATCTCGAAGCCGCCAAACGTCAAGCGGCCGCGGAGAACAAGTTGGTTTTGCTCCACTTTTGGGGAACCTACTGTCGACCCTGCGCCAATCTCGACAACTTTGTGTTCTCCAACCCCGCCGTGGGGCAACTGATCGACGCCAGTTTCGTGCCGGTCAAAATCGATGTCGAAAAACAACGGAAACTCACGCGACAATTCGGCATTCGCACGATTCCACACGACGTGATGATCACTCCCGCCGGAGACTTGGTGGGCAATCGGGCCTCGCCCAATAATAGCGATGGCTACATGCAAATGATTTCCGGTATCGCACAGGCCTACCAACAAACCAACCCGACCACGATCAAAGTCGCCAATCAAATTGCCGCCGAAACACCCAGTCCGGATACCGAAAAAGATTTTATCCCCTCAGATCAATCGAGCGTCAACCGCGAGCCGGTGACCATGATCAATGCTTCGCCGCCAAGCCTTGCTTCACCCATCACAACCGTGGCCAGTCAAATGGCCTCGGAGCGCAAGTTCAAATCCGTCAATCCCGATGAATGGACACTTGGCCAGCCTGGCAGCGCGGGATTCCAGGCCACGAATAATTTGCCATTTCAAGCGGGACAGTCGTCTCCGGACAACGACCGGGATTCCGCCGTCGACTTGGCAACAAACTCAAACAATGCGACACCCGTCAGAATTCATGGACTGGCGCCACGAATGGAATCCCTGCCGTCCACAACCATTGACCAGTCCCAGGCAAGACAGGGCGAGGTCGTTGGCGAATCGGAGCTGCCGGCGCCGATCGAAATCGACGGCAACTGCCCAGTTACGTTCTACCGAACTGGCCGATGGATCCGCGGCGACCGACGTTGGGGCTGTGTGCACCGAGGAAGGTTGTATTTCTTTGCTTCTGGCGAGGCGTTGGAAGAATTCAAGCGAACGCCAGACGT
Organism: uncultured Planctomycetaceae bacterium; assembly: GCA_963803365.1. GTDB lineage: Bacteria > Planctomycetota > Planctomycetia > Pirellulales > Pirellulaceae > JANMEB01. The sequence continues at coordinate 972,749 of CAWDMH010000003.1, read as the reverse complement.
CTACAGTCCCGTTCTCGCAGGATTTGACCCCGTAACGTACACCGAGACTGGGGATTTAGTCGACGGCACGCTGAACCACTGCGCCGTTCGCTCTGTCGACAACCAACGGCTTCTGTTTATGTTTCGTTCGGCCGAGAACCAGGCCGCCTTTGCGGCGAATCCGCAACGGTACATCGACGAAGTCCAATCGGCGATGCGATATGCCGATTCGCCGACCATCCTTCGCTAGGCATACAAGATCGACAACGGGCGACGACGGACAGGTCTCTTTTAGAGCTAATCGACCAACGAAGAACTCCGGGACCGTTTCGCCACACGCCAAGCCACACAATCCCATGACGATCGAGCAACATTCCCGGCGGCTTCGGTGGATCGCCACGCTCGTGATCGGTGCAGTGGGTGGTTGGATGGCGGGGTGCCGAGGCTTGCAACAGCAATCTCGCGATGCTTCACCGTTGGCCAAGCCCCGACTATCCTCCGATTGCTCGGTGTTGGAAATCCTGACACTGGAAATCAACTTAAGTCGTCAGGATGAATTGACCAAGTTCTGGTCCGAAGTCGACACCCAAGCCATTTCCGTCGACGAACGCCGCGTCATGGACGTCAACGGCTTCCGCGCGGGGACCGCAGCCAGTCAACTTCCGGCGTCGATCTATCGGCTGATTCGCACCTCCGACGCCGACCCCCTGACGGCCAAGCCGTATACCCAAATCCAAAACCGGCGAGGTCAAACGCACGATCTGGATGTGACGCCTCCAGTCGAAACGCTCAATTGGCAAGTCCAAGGTCCCGACGGCGCTCGACGCAGCGGTCGTTGTCAAAACGCGACCTGCGCGTTCGGTGTCAAAACGATTCCCTTTGGCGACCAATCGGTCCGAGTCGACATCACTCCGCTGATCCGCTACGGCTCACCAAGAAACAAGTATACGGTGACCCAGGAACAATTCTCGCTGCGTCCGATCCTCGATGAACAAACCTTTGGCGAAATCGCGTTCCGCACGCGGCTTCGCGTGGGTCAGACTTTGATCTTGGGAGCGGCGGAAAGGCCGAGCGGATTGGGCCAATCGTTTTTCGAGGACCCGGTCACGGGCAGGACGCGAATTCTTCTTATCCGGCTCGTGCAATCGCAAATGGATGACGTCTTTGCGCCGGAAAAAATCCAGAAGCCGATAGCGACCCGCATCGACTAAGGATCAGACGCAAAATAACTTCGCCGTAAATCCTCGCCCTCACGGGAGAGGCTTAGGGAGAGGGTCGACAAAACCGGGAAGTTATTTTGCGTGCGATCCTATGGAAACCTCAGCTTCAAGACAAACTGTTTCCAAGTGCGTTCAAACTCGGACATTTCCGGCTTGCCCAGGACCTCGACGAGCGACTGGTAGCCGCTGGCGTCATCGGTGTGGTTGGCTCGAAACGTCTTGTAGAATTCCAATAGTTTGCCCTGCTCCTGCAGATAATAACAGAGGTAGCGTGCCTGGGCGTAGTTGACGCCCGAGCCTGAATAGAACTCGGATGGGGTCGTGTGGCACAACTCGTGAAATGTCGGCAAAGCGTCCTTCTGGATCGCGGCTTTCAATCCCGCCAATCGCCAGTTCGTTAGTCCAATGATGTGTCCGTCGCGCTGGCTACTTTGTTCGTATAACGACGCCAGGCCTTCGTTGAACCAGGAAGGGCATCCAGGAAAATTCGATTCGATGAACGGATGCACGATTTCGTGCACCAAGGTCCCGCCACCGGTGGCGATGTTCATCACCAACGCTCGATGTTCCGAAGAGTAGTAACCGAATGGAGTCGTCGGCTTCGAACCAAAGAGCTGCTCGTTATAGCGTTCGTAGCTGGACTTGTCTTTGAACAGCCAGATGTCGATGATGTTTTTTGGATCGCGGTCAAAGTAATCCTTTTTCAAGTGCTCGACCGCCCATTGGACGGTGTCTTCCGAGCAGCGACGAACCTGATCTTCGGTTCCATTGCCGATGACGACGAACGGCTTGGAGATGAAGAGATGAAACGGCTCATCATCGGGAATCTTGGATTTTAGCGCATTTACGTGCGCGGCAAAATCCTGATCGTTAAACCCGGATCGCTCATCGCGCGGCCTTTCGGCCGCCGCATTCAGGCCGCCGCCAGCGATGCCATCAGCGTCCAAGGGTTGCGGTTCTTGTCCACTACAACCGCCGACAAACAGCAATACAAATAGGATCGAGTTGGCGGTTTCCCTTGGCATGACCTTCTCCCAAGCTGACTTCTATGGGCGTATTCCTAGTCGACAAACCCAACAAGTACAAAGTCCGTTGAATTCTAACGTCCAGTGCGGAATGCGGGAACGACGAACGCCGTTGTCCAGGTAGCACGCGGTGCCAGACATTGCAATTGACCAAGGAAACGAGATACTCAGGATCGGACATTGACAAACCATGGCCACGAAATCCCGCGTTGCATGCCCGATTCATTCGCCTTCCAGACGGCCGTTAGCGTCAATACCGACTCGGTCCAAGCCGTCGGTAGTGTCATCGAGCAGTTGACGCGAGGAATGACTCAAATCGATTTCGCAGTCGTGTTTGCCGCGACATCCCACATGGGTTATCTCGAACGACGGCCGGATTTGTTCGCCAACCGATTGGGAACTGAAAACATTATCGGTTGCACGACTGAGTCGGTGATCGCCGGCGGGCGCGAATACGAAGGCGAACCCGCGATCAGTGCTTGGGTGGCTCGACTGCCCGAGTGCTCGGTTGACGTCATGCATTTGCAATATGATCGAATGCCTGACGGAGGCGCGTTTACGGGTTGGCCGGATGCGATGTTGGGAGAATGGCCGCGCGGCAGTTTGTTGGTCGTTCTCGGCGAGCCGTTGAGTTGTCCCGCGGACGTCTTGTTGGCCCGCCTGAATGAGGATCGGCCAGGCATTCCAGCAGTCGGCGGAATGGCCAGCGCAGGACTGGGAAGTAACCGCTTGTTGATCGGACGAAAGATCTGCGAAAGCGGCGTAGCGGCGGTGCGCGTTTCCGGGGATATCCGCGCCTCAACCGTCGTATCGCAAGGTTGCCGCCCCATCGGTGAGCCAATGGTGGTCACTCGGGCAGAGGCCAACGAAATCTTCCAGTTGCGAGGCCAACCCGTCATGGAATGCTTGCAATCGCTTTACCGCGAGTTGCCGACGCGCGACCAGCGACTGGTCAACGAAGGGCTGCAGATTGGCCGAGTGATCAGCGAGTATCAAGATCACCGTCAATTTGGAGATTATTTGATCCGCGGAGTTCTGGGCCATAACCCAGATAATCGTTCATTGTGTGTCGGCGATTTCTTTCGCACCGGCCAGACAGTGCAGTTCCACGTCCGCGATCATGCATCGGCCGATCTGGACCTACGGCAACGGCTGCAACCGTTGGCTGAAACGTTGCCCAATCGCGGACCGTGCGGTGCGCTGCTATTCACATGCAACGGTCGAGGAACCAACTTGTTTCCTGAGCCCGATCACGACGCGTCTGTCGTTCGGAAGATGTTGGGAGAGTTACCCGTTGCAGGGTTTTTTGCGGCTGGTGAAATTGGACCCGTCGGCGGCCAGAATTTCCTACACGGTTACACAGCGAGCCTCGTGGTTTTTTCACGCGCGACCGATGCGTAATTTGAACGCCAACGAAGTCATTTCCGGCCCGACGACTTGGCGTACTTGGACTTCGCCCCAGAGAGGATTCCCATCCCGGCCCCGCTGACCTTGGCGTATCGTTCTTTGGATCCGTCCTCCAAATACCGGAAGCCGATTCGCGTTGGCTTGTTGGTCTTGGGACACACAATCATCACGTTGGACGCGGGAATCGGCATTTCCTTTTCCAGACGCCCACCCTGTGGGTTGCGGCGGCTCGGCTTGACATGTTTGAAGACGATATTGACCCCCTCAACGAGAATCCTGTTCTTCTTGTGGTTCACGGCAACCACTTTCCCGGTGACGTTGCGATCGCCACCTGAAATGACCTTGACCATGTCGCCAATACGGATTTTCATCGCAATTTCTCCCCATATATCAAAGCGACGATGATTATCAATCTTCGCAAAATTGTCAATGGACGAGCCGAAAAAGAAGTGGAACAGACGATCTTGATGCTTTCGTGCGGCTACGTATGACATCCCGCGACGGAAACATCGACACGGGGAAACGACATTCCACCTACCGATGAACGGCCAAATTTCCGACCGAGGCTCTCGAAGGATTTGTCTGACCCCACTGCGCTAACACGGCGGAGCCATCCGAACCGCTCCGCGCGATCCCCAATAGCCGACACGCTCCAGTTCGAACTCAATTTCTCGACCGTGCCCAGAATCGCCGAACCACTCCTGTTCCGGGCTCCAGCGGTAGACAGTTTGCCCTCGGACCCACGTGCGGACGGGAATGCCCGTGACTCGATAACCATCCCAGGGCGACCAGCCACATTTGGTTTGTTGGTGGCGATTGCGAATCGTGCGCGATTGCTCGAGATCGACCAGAACCAGGTCCGCGTCGTAACCCCTTTCGATGCGTCCCTTCTGGACCATGTTCCAAACCCGGGCTGGCGCTTCGCACATCCATTGGACGATGTGCTCCAAAGATATTCGGCCACGATTGACTTCGGACAACAGGAGTGACAGTGAATTCTCAACGGCCGGCAGGCCCGAAGGACAGTGCGGAAACGGTTGTTGTTTTTCTTCAAGCGTATGGGGGGCATGGTCGGTGGCGATCACTTGAATCTTTCCCGAACGGAGGCCTTGCCACAGCGCATCGACATCAGATCGGGACTTAACCGAGGGGTTCATCTTGATCAAAGATCCGAGCCGAGAGTAATCGTCAATGCTGAACAGCAAATGGTGCGGACACGCTTCAGCGGTAATCAATCCATCGTGATCGGCAACCACGTCAACCTCCTCGGCTGTCGAGACGTGCAGCACGTGAAACGGATGTCGATGTCGCTTCGCCAAATCGACGGCGCGGCGAGTTGCCAATAGTGCCGCGCGATGATCTCGAATCTTGCTGTGATCGGCGACGTCATGCGATTGTGAAAACCGCTTTGCGTTGGCGCGAATCGTCGTCTCATCTTCGCAATGAGGCGCAGATGGGCAGGGTTGTCTCCGCAAAAATGCGCTCCAGCGTAGATTGATCGTCGACCAACAAATCGCCGGTACTGCTGCCGAGGAAGATTTTGATGCCCGGCGTTCGTTGTGCCGTCTTCAGTTCCTCGAGGTTATCGAGCGTCGCACCGATGTAGAAACCGTAGTTCACCAGGCTCTTGGCGCAGCCGCCAACGCGAGTTTCTCGTGCAACCGACCTCGGCAAGTCGCGGCTGGGATCGTGTTGGGCATTTCGAGGAAACTCGTGACGCCACCCTTGGCGCAAGCCCGCGTTGCATGCGTCAGATCCTCTTTGTGCGTCAAACCCGGTTCGCGGAAGTGGACTTGGTCGTCGATCACTCCCGGCATCAGAATCAGCCCGGAACCGTCCACAGTCTCATCGACTGCCAGGCCAATTCCGGGATCGATGTCCGCGATGACGCCGCCGTCAATCAAAACGGCAGCGTCCAGCCGTCCGTCTCTGGTCACCACAGTCGCATTTCGAATTAGCGTCTTCATGGATTCAATGTTTGCAAGCGAATTGACGGTGAGCGGGCGATTGTTCGAAACTTTTCAACTCGTCGCGCATTGATGATATACTGAGAGCAATGCAATTCGCCACTTTCAATCCGGGGTCATAGTGATGAAACTCACGATCATTCGAAACGCCCACGTGGTTCTCGCCGCATCGTTGATGGCGGTGCTCGCGTGCGGTTTGACGGTTAACGCACAATCTTCGACGGCAACGTCCGACGCCTCGACAAGCTCGACGAAATCGCTGAAGGCAACCAAAACCGACAAATCTTCCGACCGGATTGCGGCCAAAGTCGACGAGATCCTGGCCGACCAAGAACAGGCGACCGACGTTCAATCGAAGGTCAATCCCACGCCGGCGAAATCAAAACAAGACCCAACCGATCAAACACCCGCCCAGCAAAAGCAAAAACGTAAAGCAAAGTCCGAAAAATCCAAGCCGTCGACCGAAAAAAAAGTTCAAGAGGCGGATTCCCAGCAGGCCCAACCAGATAGGAACAAGCGGCCAAACGCTCAACGGCGCCGCCAACAGGCCGCCGAAAAACAAACAGCTCAAGCAAAAACCGCTGGGCAGCAAAGTAAGACTCAACAACCACAAAACGAGGAACAGCTCGCGGCTGAACAAAAAGCGGCCGAAGAACGAATCGCCCAAATCAAACAACAAGCCATCCAGATGCGCGATCTGGCTCGACGCCAACGCGCCGACGTAGAAAAGGCATTGCAAAAGGCCGCCGAGAAGAAAGTTGCCGAAGCCGTACGTCAGACCGACGTCGAAAACCAGAAGGTCAAAGCCGAACTTCAACGTTTGAACGCCGAGAAACAACGGGCCGCTGCCGAAATTCAACGCGCAGCACAAGCCAAACGCAACGCCGCTCAAATCGAAGCCGGCCAACAAGAACCCAACGCCAAAGCTGCCGCCAAAGCTAAACCCCGAATGCGCCCCCAAACACAGGTCCCAAAGGGTCCAGCGCAGGCACGAAAGCAATCAAATGGTGGTCAGACTGCTCCAGTGCAAGACGAAATGGCCCGATTCCGTCAGCGATTCGATCGCTTGACAGCACAACGAGACAAACTGCGCGAGCAATTGGGAGCGGAGAATGCCGACGTGAAACGAATCGACGATCAACTCGCCGCATTAAAACAACGCTTCGCCAACCGCCGCAAAGAGCTGGCAAAACAAAATGCGCCGGTGAACGCCCAACAACCAGATCGTCCAAATGCTCCGCCGGCTCGGGCACGCGTTGCGGGTCAACCGCCGCAAGAACCTCGACGGCCGCGACCGCCCCAGCCGCCTCGACGCGACGTGCCCAATCTGCAGTCGCCGCAAGCCATTGCCCGATTGGTCCGTTCGCGACTAGGAGATTTTAATGGAACGATCGAGGTCATTATCAAACGCGACGGCAGCGAAGAGTCTGGACGATTTGTGATCCAAGGTGATGGCTCGAACAATCACCCTCGGGATCAGAGGCCAGAACCGGCTCGGCCACGACGACCTGCGGCCAATTCCGACAGACCAAGCGAACCTCCCAGCGGTGCAGGCCGCCGAGAAGTCATTGAAGAGCGAGTCGTTCGGGGGCGTCGCGACCAGCCGCAACCGCCTCGCCCGGAATCCGATCGTGCCCGGCAACCCAACGACCGCCGCCCGGAAGGAAACGCGGACCGTCGACCGGGCGATCAAGAACGCTCGTTCGAATTCAGCTTCGAGACCCCGCGTTCGGATCGGCGCCCGATCGCGGGCCCGACCGTGCAGACCGCGGGCCCGATCGTGGGCCCGATCAAGCAGAACGAGGCCCGGATCGCGGACCGGAGCGTGCCGAAGGCGGGCCGGATCGCGGACCTGACCGGCGCCAGATCGAGCAGAACGTGGCCCAAACCGTGGACCCGACCAAGCTCGTTCCGGTTCGGGACGAGAAGGGCCCGGACGTGAACCAGGTCCTGCTGCCGGGCGCGGACCCGCCGGTGGCCCCGGTGGTGCGGTACGCGGTCCCGGAGGAAATCCACCTATCGCGGAAATGATGGAGCGAGTCAATCAGCTCGAGCGCCGCCTGACGGATATCGATCAAAAGCTAAACGAATTGATCGAACGAGGTCGCTAGTGCATCGTCAGCGTCAGTAAAGATCGTCCGCAAACTAACTTCGCCCTAAAATCCTTGCCCTCAGGGGCGAGGTTTGGGTCAACAGAATCGGGAAGTTCTTTGTCGGGCGTCCTAACCGGCTTGCAAGAGCCGACGCAACGGCCAATTGCCAAAACCGTCCGCCACGGCACGGATTAGGTCCAATCGGCTAATGTGGCCGATAATCGATCCGTGCGAGACGACTTCGCAGACATCGTCTTGTTGCCGCGACATCCAGCGCATGGCTAACTCGGCACTCATTTCTGCTGGCACCGAAGGATGCGAGTTGTCATCGATGACTTCCATCGAGTCCATCGTTAATGGCTCGGTGTAGAAGATGCCTTCGGCAACCGGTGCAGAGGTCCCGGACGTGTGGGCGTTTGTTGGCTGCTCTGCCATCTCCACCATCTTGCGCTCACTCGATCCGGCAAGAAACACGAATCCTGCGATAAAGACCAACATCCAGTTTAGATTCACGATCCCAATCACACCCAATCCCAACGCGACAAATTGACCGACGAAGACTGCTGCGTTCGTCGCGGAACGATAAGGCAATCCGAAAGCCAACAGCGCGCGCAACACGCGTCCACCGTCCATCGGAAATGCCGGGACCAGATTAAACAAGAACAACGCGACGTTGACCGTTGCCAGGTTCATTAAGAACTTGCCCAAAAACGACTTCGTCATTACATCCACGCCGGCCAAAACCGGCATTAAGTAGTAGATGACGACTGCAATCACCACGTTGACCAGCGGACCGGCCACCGCGATCACAAGCTCTTGAAACGGGGCTCGCGGCATCCGTTCCAACGCGGCGACCCCGCCGATGGGCAACAACGTGATGTCGCGAGTGCCAATCCCGTAGCTTCGCGCCGCCAACGCGTGCCCCAGTTCGTGCAGCACCACACAGGCAAAGACCGCCAGGACAAACAGGACGTAGTACACCGCCAAGAGGCTACTGGCGCCCTGCTGCACGGTGGAAAAATAAACGTACAACGGCAGCAACAAAAACGTCCAGTGTATTCGGAGGTCGATTCCGGCGACCCTCCCAAGTTTCCACGAACCATTCATCGATCAACAACCTTTCGCGCGTTAAACTACTCGTTCGAACGCCAATAATGACCAAGTTAGCCGCGGCAGGCTTCGAACTCGTCGCCTATGATTTACGCATTTTTCGCGCACAAATCGTCCGCAATAGAGTTCATTCGTATTATCCGCCGCGAAATTCGATGTCAATTCGCAACGACGGGACATTTTTCCACGGAAAAGGCAGTTGGCCCCAACCCTTCCCCAAGCACCACGTAATTAGGTTCTCGGCTGTAGGTCGGGCAGTCCCTGCCAGACAAACCGTAGCCTAAGGATCGCACGCAAAATAGCTTCGCCCCTAATTCCTCGCCCTCACGGGAGAAGTTAAGGAGAGGGTCGACAAAACCGGGAAGCTATTTTGCGTGCGATCCTAAGATGCACGTTCCACGCGGAATGATCCCAACACCGAGCCCCTCGAAACATGCGCAACAACTGACGTAACGGACATTAAACTCCCACAACGCACGCGTGCACAGGTCATCCAGCGACGGCCTTGTAAGCTCGGTCCGGCTCTCATTGGGGCCGGCGCACGTCACATGGCCGCACCCGTCGAATAATGATTCAATAAGGACCGGTTTTGAAAAAACCGACTGAACTAGACGTGCCACAAAAACTGCGTGAGGATCAACGCTGCCACTGCCACGAAGAAACCGGCGAAAGCGAGCAGGTAGAATAGAACCCATTCAAATTGTTCTCTAGTCATTTCTCAACTCATCGTAGAAAGTCACCACGGCCGGCGTTCGTATCATTCTAAACTACAGTTGTTCCCTGCTCCAACCCGACTCTCGGCCGATCTGGAAATCTCGGCGAGAGAACTTTTCTTTGTGCCGTCTGGCGGAGTTGCCAATGCACACGTTCTTTCGACGTCGATTTCATGTTGAGCGAGGCGTTCGACGATGATTCTGCGCTGGATACGAAATCGAAGGCGCAAGAAACTGGCTTCTCGGCCATTTCCACCGGCTTGGCTCGACATCTTGCACAGAAACGTGGCCGTTTATCCGCGCCTCACGCGGCTAGAGCAAGCCAAGTTGCGCAACGATGTGCGGATTTTCACCGCGGAAAAGAATTGGGAAGGCTGCGGCGGTTTGCAACTTACCGATGAAATCCGCGTCACCATTGCCGCTCAGATGGGCTTGCTGGTATTGGGATTTCCATCCGAGTATTTTGAGCAGGTCCTATCGGTATTGATTTACCCCAACGCCTACTCCGCACCCGACCAGAAGCCGGCTTCCGGCGGCGTCGTCTTGGTGGGTCAATCCGATCGCGAAGGCGAAGCGTGGTATCGAGGTCCAGTCATACTTTCCTGGGCCGACGTTTTGACGGGGGCCAAAAACATCCGCGCAAACCATAATCTCGTATTGCACGAGTTCGCTCACCAACTCGACATGCAGAATGGCCAGATCGCCGACGGCGTTCCTCCGCTAGATTCGTCCGCCCAATTGCAACAATGGTTGGACGTTACTGAGCGCGAGTTTCAGCGACTGATTCGAGACTGCGGCTCGGGACAACAAACGGTCTTGGACTGTTACGGGACGACTAATCGTGCAGAGTTTTTCGCGGTATCGACGGAGTCATTCTTTCAGCGCCCCGCCGTTTTGAAGCTGCGGCATCCCGATTTGTACCAACTGCTGCAACAATACTACCGGCAGGACCCGGCCGCGCGGAACGGAGTTCATTAAACGACGATCGCCAATGAACCAATCTGGGAAGCCATGAACCGAAAACATCAAACATTTACTTGCCAGATTTGTGGGCAAAACAAGACAGCGTCCGAGATTCTTCCCGCCAACCTGGTACGGCCCACGATTGCCGAATTGATTAAAAAGGAACACCCTGATTGGACATCGGACGGCTTCATTTGCTTCAACGACTTCAACCGTTATCGCAGCCAGTACGTGCAACAAATGCTGGAAGCCGAACGCGGCGAGTTGGGCCGCCTGGACAACGAAGTGATCCAGAACTTGCAGGCTCAGGAACTCTTATCGCAAAATGTTGAAGCCATGTTCCAACGCCAGACGACACTGGGCCAACGATTGGCTGATCGCCTGGCCAGCTTTGGCGGCAGTTGGACATTCCTGTTGTCGTTTTCCCTAATCCTGATCGTTTGGCTCGCGATCAATTCTGTGCATCTGTTGGCTCACCCCTTCGATCCATTTCCGTACATCCTATTGAATCTTGTTTTGTCGTGCTTGGCCGCGATTCAAGCGCCGGTGATCATGATGAGTCAAAATCGACAAGAGTCCAAAGATCGGCTGCGCGCCGAAAACGATTACCGCGTAAACCTCAAGGCCGAACTGGAAATCCGGCACCTTCATGCCAAGATCGATTTGCTGTTGACCCATCAGTGGCAACGGCTGTTGGAAATCCAACAGATTCAATTGGAAACGATGGACCACCTGCGTCGAACGTAGTCGACAATTGCCCCGCTATACGAGCCCCCCTGACGTCGGATAAGATCGCGGTTGTCATCACCGCCGCCGATTCGGCCCGATGCAGCCCAGCCGGACGAGTGGAGACCGACAAATCAGCGGGAAACAAGGGGACATCTATGAGCTTGCGTATTAACGACGTCGCGCCGGATTTCGAGGCCCAATCCACGGAGGGACCAATTCATTTTCACGATTGGATCGGCGACGGCTGGGCGATTCTGTTCTCGCATCCCAAAGACTTCACGCCCGTCTGCACGACGGAACTCGGATACATGGCCGGCATTCGGGGAGAATTCGAGAAGCGGCATTGCAAAATTATTGGCATCAGCGTCGATCCGGTCGAAAGCCACCAAAAATGGAAGGCCGATATCGCCCAGGCGACAGGGCACTCCGTCAACTACCCAATGATCGGAGACCCCGAACTCAAGGTCGCCAAGTTGTTTGATATGTTGCCGGCCGATGCGGGTGAAGACTGTCAAGGGCGAACCGCCGCGGACAATGCCACGGTACGTACGGTCTTCATCATCGGACCCGACAAGCGGATCAAAATGCAAATGGCCTACCCAATGACGACCGGCCGCAATTTCGACGAATTGTTGCGCGTACTCGATTCCGTTCAGTTGACCGCCAAACATAAAGTTGCCACCCCTGCGGGCTGGCAGCAAGGCCAAGACGTTATCGTCGTCCCCTCGGTCAGCGATGAAGAAGCCAAAGCCCAGCATGGCGATTTTCAAGCGAAACTTCCGTACCTGCGGACAGTGAAACAACCGACGACATAGTGCTCGTCGCCGGACGCATAAAGAGCGTGAGCGTCATCATCACGTGCCGCTAGTCCAAGTTCTTGAGGCGAATATCTTTGAACTCGGCCCACATCGGGTTTCCGGCGTGCAGTTGAATCGCAAGGATGCCGTCAAGCAACGCATGCTTGGGATCGTCGTCCGTGAAGTCGACGATTTGACGCCCGTTGAGATAATGTTGAATGTGGTTGCCGCGAGCGATGATCACCACGTCGTTCCAATCGTTCAACTTGAACAACTTCTTGAAGCCATCCTGGTCGATCAGCGTTTGGTGCACCTCCTTTTGACCGTCCGCTTTCCAAATCGCCTTTTCTCCCACCAGACACATACGTCCTCGGCCGCCTCCCTCGTCATAGATAAAGCCGGCGACACTCGGCAACTCCAACTCGTTGCGGATTTCATGTTGATAGCCGCGCACGACCCATTGGTTCGGCACGTTGCCCTCAGTGATGTGCCGCGAGCGATATTGGATGCCGGAATTGTTACTGGCGTTGCATCGAAATGATAGTCGCAGGTCGAAGTCCTTGGTGGTTCCTCCGTTCCAAATCAAAAACGTATTTCCGTGAGCGGGATTCTCGGCGGTGGTCTCGCCATGAATCGCACCGTCCTTAACAGACCACAACCGCGGGTCGCCGTCCCAACCACTCAAATCCTTTCCGTTGAACAAGCTCGTCATGCCGTCCGGTTCGGCGGGTGGCGCCCCCTTGTCCTGGGCGAACAGCGAAGCCGATGCTAAAACCACCAAGACAGCGGGCGACACATAACGGAACATTCGATTACCTCTTGTGCAGTCTTCACAGCGCGGGTCTTTCCCGGCGCAGCGGTCGTGAGAAACAATTCAAGCTTAGGCTCGCACGCAAAATAACTTCGCTTTGAATCCTCGCCCTCACGGGAGAGGTTAGGAGAGGGCTAACAAAATCGGGAAGTTATTTTGCGTGCGATCCTTATCAGTGGCGTTCGGGCAGGGACGCGGTGTGGGGACCAATAGGCAAATCGAAGCAATAGCCACAATCGACCCTGGCAATCGTTTTGAAAGGAACCAATCCCCCGATCCCGGACGGCCTCAAGTCAGTGTAACAGACGGGACTTTCATTAGAAAGAAACGATGGATTTATTCCTTTTCTTTAAAAGCTGATGTTTGATATAATCAAGACGGTCGTCGGTCGACCGAATTGTATTTCGGACTCGGACCCTTTTGCTCAAACCCACCAAGGTGTGCTATGGAAGTCATTCAAAAGCGGATTCGACAAGCGGCACGGCGACGAATGGCTTCAAGTTTTCTCAAATGCTTTGGCATCGTGCTGTTGTCGACCTCGCTCATCTCGGCGATTGGCATCGCGATCCCGAAAGTCTTCCCCTTGGCATTTTTGCAGTCACCCCAAGCGGGACAGGCCTGGTTCTGGTCTTGGCTGGCCGGCGCATTGGCAGCCTCGCTCATCATCGCGGTGGTTTATGCCTGGTTCCGATCCGGTCCGCAGTTCGATAGCGCCGTCGAACTCGATCGTCGCTTTAAACTACGGGAGCGGATTTCCAGCGCCATGGCGATTACACCGCAGGAACGTGACTCCGCGGCGGGCGTTGCATTGGTGGCCGACGCGACCCGACGCGCCGAAGTGCTGGAAGTTGCTGACGAGTTCCCCGTCCGCGGTTGGCGATGGAGTTGGCTTTCGCTCGTCCCCTTGGCGGCGGTAATGCTGTTGGCGTGCTTGAACGACCGAACGCTGGCACCGGCCACGGCCACCGATGAATTCGCTCCGGAGGTCAAGCAACAAGTCGTCGAGGCGGTCGAAAAGACCCAAATCAAACTTCAAAAGAAGGTCGAGGAAAACAAGGAGGTGCTCAACCCGTTGACCGACGCTCTCGACATGGTCAATCGAAACCTGGAGGACCTGAAGTCGGAGAACATCAACACACAAAAGGACGCACTGTTCAAGCTGAGCAACATCGAGAACGAAATCGAACAACAGCGCGCAAACTGGGGGACGTCGAGGGAATCAAGAATCAACTGAATCAGGCTGCGGAATTCAGCGAAGGTCCGGTTAAAGACCTCTCCAAATCGCTCAAGGACGGCGACATGAATCGCGCCGAAAAAGCGGTTCGAGAAATCATCGACAAACTCAACCGCGGCGATTTTGACGCGAAACAACTGAAACAATTGAGCGTCGATCTGGCCAATCTCGCCAAATCATTGCGGGACGCCAAGAAGGCCTTCGAAGCCGAAATGAAAGACGTGCAGACCAAGCTCGAAAAGGCCAAAGCAGACGGCGATCAAACCCGGGCCGACGAGCTCCAGAAAAAGCTCGATGAAATGCAAAGCCGATCGCGACAGATGCAGCAAATTGACATGATTTGCAAGTCGCTTCAAAAGACCTCCGACGGACTGAACCGGATCGGTTCCAAGTCACATGCGGCGCAAAAAAATGACTCGGGTAAACAGGACGCCGGCGACGGCAAACCTCAGGTTGGCAAGAACCCGAAGAAAGACGCTCAGGCTGGGACCGGTAGCCAGCCGCAGAAATCTGACAAACAAGACGCCAGTGACGGCAATTCCCCCGACCAACAAGCCGCCATGCAACAATCCGCTGACGACCTGGCGCAGGCGGCCGACGTAATCAAACAGGTCTGCGACGAAATGGGCCAGTGCGATTGCTTGGGAGATCTTTGCCAAAGTATTGGCGAATGCAAACATGCCTGTGCGGGTCAATCCGACATGCGGGGGCCGCCCAATGATTTTGCCAAAGGCCAGGGACATGGCTCCGGCCGACGGGGCATCGAGGAAGATGAAACGAACACGTACTTGTCGCAGGTCCGCGACAAGTGAAAAAAGGTGAATCGATCAAAATTTCGACCGCCGACGGACCGAACGCTCCGGGCATTTCCCGAGAATCCATCAAGCAACAGATCCAGGCTTCCACCATTAAAGAGAACGATCCGCTGGCCGACCAAGTCATGACCAAATCCGAACGCGAACACGCCAGCGAATACTTCCAGTTGTTGCGGGGCAACTAACGCACTCATGACGACTGCACGCCCAAGGCGAATCTGGCGCATCGCGTTGAATGTGGCGATCTTCCTCGGCGTCTGCGCGCTACTGGCTGGTACCTTTGGCCTCTCTCGCTGGCTCGCCAACCACAACGATGCCGTGACCCGCGACGGCACGCCAACCCGAATCATCGCGGATCAAGCTTGGGAGGCGAACAATTGGACCAAGGCTGCAAACTATTACGAGAAAATGTTATCCGTCGATCCGTTCAATCCAATGGCGAGGTTCCGGCTTTCTTATGCCCTGCAAGAGAGTTTCTACCGTGAGTTGGATGCGAGCCCGACCCCCGAGCAACTCTCGCCGGAGGGCCGCAAGCTGGCCCAAGCCGCCTTGGACTCTTACCAATCGACGCTCGATTATCCGGAAAAAGCCGAACTGGCTTATTACAACATGGCCTGCATTTACGCGCGCCTGGGCGACGCCGACCGGGCATTTCGGGATCTAAACAAGGCGATCGAATTGGGAACCGGACCCATCGAAATCGCCAAAGACCAAGACTTCAAGTCATTGCAGGCCGACCCGCGATATCAAGAAATCGTGAAAGACGTAATGACGGACAAGTTTGAGCCGAAGATTCTGTGGGAGCGGAACAGTCCCCCGCAATAATGCTCAACTCTTATCTTGGCATGGTTAGAAAGAAGGCCGCTGACTGCGACCATGAATCCGGACCATACATCCGAACGTCTGGTTGCGATCCGTCATATCCTACAGGATTCGGCACTCAGCGCAAACAAAAACCGCTGTGCACCTAAGCACACAGCGGCTTCGTAATCAATCCTCTAGTATGCGCAGCAATGGGAGCTGCTGGGAGAAAGGCGGGGTCAAGCGTGCTAAGCACAAGCCTTTAGCGACCCAAGCCAACCCGTTTTTGATGGTCCCTCAGCCGTTATAGCCAGAGGATTTGTTATCTTGGTTAATTGTAGCATTCACGGTGAACCCATGCGATTGTATTTTCGACCGACATGGACGAGTTGTTTCACGAAATAATTCCGATTCAAGACTTTTGACAGAATAGCTGCGACCGAACCGCCTCGACTATCTGAACTCATTTTATTTCGACACATTTTTTCTCGTTGAACACGAGTTCTAACGTTCTGGCGCGCCTTTTGCCCACAGCTTAAGAATGTATCCTGTGGCATCGGTACCCAGCATCGGATATTCCAAAGCCAATCGATGCTGAATCTTGTGAAACTGCGGATGGCGTCGAGCGTCGGCTAGTTCGTGGGTCCAACTGCGCCCCTTTGAACGCCAGCAATCGACCCATCGACAACAGGTGATCGTGAAACCAATGGCAGATTTTCCAAAGCGGTCCGATCGCCCTCGCCACAGCAGCATCAAACCGCTGTTCCTGGAGCAGTTCTTCGGCCCGGCAATGTTGTAACTTCACCGGCAATTCGAGCGCGGCGGTCATTCGCGAAAGGGCCTGAGCCTTCTTTCCGACCGACTCGCACAGACAGACATCGAGATCCGGCCGCAAGATCGCCAGGACGATGCCCGGCACTCCCCCGCCGCTACCGATGTCCAAGACCTCTTCTTCCGGCCGCAACAGCGTGCTGACCTGCAGCACATCGTTCAAGTCGCGGGCGACGAACGTATCAAAGTCCACGTGCCGAGTTAGATTCAGCCGCTCGTTTTCAGCCCACAACAATCGACAGTATTTTTCAAGTCGAGTCGATTGCGCCGCATCGTCCAAGACAACACCGTATCGATCCAGCGACTCCTTCAAATTCTGGGCTTCGGCCGACAGCGACGATTTCTCCATGGAAGATACCCCGACTATTGAGGCCGTATTGAGTCGGGGGGAAGGATCAAGAAGGCCCGCGTCACGTGAAAGAAAATCGGCGCCGCAAAGCAGATCGAGTCGATGCGGTCCAACACGCCCGCGTGACCTTGAATCAGCGTACCGTAATCCTGAATTCCTCGATCTCGTTTGATCGCCGACATGGCCATGCTTCCCGACGAGCCCATCACCGCAACGATCAAACCCATGCAACCCGCCCCCATCCAAGTGTAGGGCGCCACCGGCAAAGCGAGATGCATCAGCATCGCAATGATGGCGGTACAGCACGCGCTGCCGATGAGGCCCTCCCAGGTCTTGGTCGCGTTAATGTTCGGGGCGATCACATGTTTGCCGACGACCCGGTCCCAAACAAAGTGCAGTAGGTCGCTCAATTGCACCAGCACGACAAAGAAAATCAACAACCCTGCCGGACTGCCGTTCCACGGTACGTAACGATTCTGGGCGGCATCCCAATGCTGCAGTCGCAAGTACAACAGCGCCGGCGCATGACTCAATGCATAGACGCAGATGAACAGGCCAAACTGTATTTTGGCGATTCGTTCCAGAAACCGCTTGGGGTCGTCGGTAAACGCAACGTGCGCGGCGACAAACAACGATGCGTAAACCGGAATGACGACTGTGTAAAGTTCATACAGGTTGAATCCAACCAACACGTATTGCAGCGGCGTCATGATGCATAGCACGGCGAACAGCGTCCGGTGATCGGCGCGGCGTGTGGGCGTCATCGTGATGAATTCGCGGAGTGCCCAAAACGATACCAATCCAAAAAACACGACCGTGTACGCCTTGTCGACCAGCAACGCCAATGCCAGCACCAGGCACATCGTCAAGTTCCCAGAAACGCGACGGCGAAAACTTCGCACGATGGCCGGATCGATGATCGAGGCCGCACGCCGCTTGGCGAGCGTCCCCAGCAGCCAGAGACTTACCAGCACAAACAGAAACGACCCCAGCAGGACCAGCGGCCGTTGATCCGAAGCCGCTTGTTTTTGCTCTGCTTGGGCCAATAGCCAACCGGCGATCGCATGTAGTGCCAATGCTCTTCACTCAAGGGTTCAAGAATGTGCCGCCAAGTCTACTCGATTTATCGCCGAATTCAATCGAGCAAGGTGAGCCACGCGACGGACGAGTTCAGATCAATTCTGGCCACAACGAATCGCTGATCATCAGCCCGCGCCTCGTCAGTTGCAGCCGTTGTCCGTCAAAGTTGAACAGGCCTTGATCCAGCCATTGCCGCAGCGGGACGCCTCCCAAATCCCACGCCGAACGGCCGGTAGATGTTTGGAATTCGTCAAGCCGCACTCCGGCGATCTGCCGCAGTCCAAATATCAGCCTTTCGCGAGCGACTTGTTCCGGCGTCAACCGATCGCACATCGACACGACGTCGCCACCGGCCAAGCAACGTCGAAGGTACGTCGACGGGCTGCTGTGGTTTCGCCAACGCACCGAATCGTGAAAGCTGGCAGCACTCGGACCGACTCCCAGCCAGGGTTCGCCCCGCCAGTACACTAAGTTGTGGCGGCAGTGACGGCCGGCGCGACAGAAATTTGAGATTTCGTAGTGCTCCCAACCGCGAGCCGTGAGCCAGTCGATCGTTGCTTCGTACAAGTCCGCGGCGCTCTTCGTCGACGCCAATCTCTTCACCTCGATTCCATCGACTCCAAAACGCCGTCCCCTTTTCAATCGTGAGGTTATAAGTCGACAAGTGCTCAATCCCCAGGTCGACAGCGTGCCGCAGTTCATTTTCCCAGGTCTTTACTGTGTCCCCGACGACGCCAAACATCAAATCGACGCTCACGCTCCAACCTTCTGCCACCAGTCGCTTCAGGCAATCGGTCGCCTGCGAGCCACGATGAGTCCGCTCCAGACGCTGCAACTTGGCGGACTCAAACGACTGGATGCCGATGCTGATCCGGTTCACGCCGAGCGTCCGAAGCTGGTCGGTTTTCTCTGGCGTCAAGTCATCCGGGTTCGCCTCGACAGTGATTTCGCAGTCAGGGCTGAGGTCGACGGCGGATCGAACGGCTCGAAATAGCCGCTCCATCGCCTCGCAACTCAGGTGGGTCGGCGTCCCGCCGCCAAAATACAATGTGCGAAACGCACGCTGAAACTGAAATCGAGAGAGTTCTTCACTTATCGCCCGCACGTAGTCGTCCATCAATCGGTCGCGCCCGACCATCAGCGCAAAATCACAGTAACCACATCGCCGCCGACAAAACGGTACGTGCACGTATAACGACTCGGCCGAAATCTCTCGCGGAATCTGATACATCCTCAACCGACAGCTCCCGGCAATGTCCGGTCCCATTTTACATTTCGAACGACTTGTGATCCTGGTCTAGTGCTTTGTCAACTTTAAGAATTGGGGTTGTGTGCCACTGGCTTCGCCAGTGCGGGTCGGCAATACACGACGCTCATGTACACTGGCACAGCCAGTGGCACCCCAAAATTAAGTGCTGAAAGTGCACTAGCAGACGGTTGAAAAAGGTCTTTTCATCCCCGCGAAGGTGGGGATCCAACATTGCGAAAATTGATTTCGGCTGGATTCCTGCCTTCGCGGGAATGACATTCGGTATGTTGTTGAGACGAGTCATTTTTCAACAGATTGTTAGACGCCGCCCCGATATTGCAGCCGCGCCGTCTCATAGGGTCACTCGTAACATCGTTTCCGCATTCAACCCCATCTCCGTCGGGCTTGTCCCGATGGGATCACGACGGGTCAGCTACACACTACCAGAGCAATTACGAAGACCGAAGTGATCTCTAAGGCGATCCTTGAATTATCGCATGTCTCATAGCGTGGGGCACGTGAGCCACGTTCACAACCACAGTTTCAGCCGGCCGCCCAACAGATCGGGCAAAGCGCGGCGCACGATCTTGTCGGCTTGCCGCAACGTGTATCGCGTGCTGAAATGACCGGCGATAATCAGTTCGTTTTCGAATCGATCTCGACGCGACACAAAATCGTCCAAATGCATGTGGCCGTGTTTATGGATGAGTTCCTTGCGATGCCGCCTGGCGATGAATGTCATCTCGGCGATCAAAATCTTTGCCCGATAGAAGTCGGGGTGGTCGTCCAACGCTTGCGGCGCGGTGTCCCCCAAATAGCCTAGCATCGGCATGCGAATTTCGTTAGTGACGTCGGTCCCAGACAACCTCAAATCGCGAATCTGTTCGCCGCTGAGGTTCGCAAACTCCGGTTTTAGCTTGTTGCGCCGCTCCCACACCAAATAGCCGACGCTGGGTATCGTGTGCGCCGTCTGGTGGACGGTGACCACGAGTTCACGAGAGTAATCGATCTCATCTCCCGGCTCGACACCCACAAAATTCGCCGGGCAGCCGACCGCGATCCATCTTGCCAAAGCACATTAGCAGCTTATGTACCGTTTGGATCAAATACGTCGGCAGATAGATCGTCGGCGGTTCCATCTTCATCATTCGTCGGCGAGCCAAATAGACCGGCAGCGCAGCGACGTGATCGAGATGCCCGTGAGAAACAAACCAGTTCGGCGTCCCCATGAAATCCCACGGCTGGGCGCCGAGATCAAATCCCATCCGGTACTCGCCGATCCGCCAATAGGTCTGCACCGCCGCCCGCGAATACCCCTCGATCGTCAGGTTGCCGTGCTTGAGTTGTAGGATGGGTGCGTTTTCCAGCATGGCGATCGTTGGCGATTGGCGGGCGTGGCGGAAGCCGTCCGCGGTACAAGATTTGAGATGCCCAGATGTCGAATCGGATTCGTTCCGAGCACGGTTGATAACCGAGTTTGCCTTTGGAGTCAACGAGTGGCTTTCTGCGCCACAAAAGCGTTGATCATCATAAAAACCGTTATCATGTAGACCGGATCAATCACCACGACGAGGAATGGAATATGTTCGAAAATCTCGTCTTCGCGACAATCGGGTTGCTATTCAACGGCTGCGTTGGAATGCCTGCGGCCGATGAACCGGAGTCGATTTGGCTTGAAGCGGAACATCTTGAGGGGATCGAGGGTCATTGTTGGCCGTTGGGCGACGAAACGAGACAAATGACAAACACCCACGGGCACTGGGGGCTTTCGGGACCAGGCTGGGCCGCGGAATGGAACCAGGGAGGCGAGAGCGGCTTCCTGTCGATTGCTGCCGGTCCCGACGAAACCGCCGCGGTCGCGACGCATGAGTTCCGAGTCCCGCGATCCGCACAGTATCAGGTCTGGGTTCGCTATGCCGATTGGCGGGAACAAACCGAGAAGTTCGAAATCGCACTCTCGCAATCGGGCTCGCTCCCACAGCGGCTGCAATTCGGCGCAATTCTCGCGTGGAAGAAGACAACGAAATGAAGCTCTATTGGGGGTGGGCCTTCGCCTGGGACGTGGCGTCAGTCAGGTTGAGCGAAGGTCCGGCCAAACTGGAATTGACCGCGACCGTGGCGCAATCGGTCCCGCGACAAGTCGATGTCATCGTGCTGACCACCGACCCGAATTATCATCCGTTGATCAAAGAGCGGCCATTTGACCGATCGACCAAGTCGTTGGGATCAATACAAGAAAATGGAATCGACCGCCTTCGACCACTGGCCAGGCGAAATCTGTGGCAGGACTTCTCCGCCAACGCAACAGTCACGAACGCGAAGCATTAAGCGACTGGACAGCACCCGCATGTTGGCAACCGCGAAGTTTCAATCACCACGGCTTTCTGTATTTGTGGAATGTCTCGCACACGGACCCGCTACAAACCTGGCTGAGCGACGCGCCGACGAGAGTCCTGTTCCCTTACAACATCATCGACGCCGATACCCGCAGTGAGTTTGAAGACAAATATGGCGGACAGAAAGACGTGCCGATTTTCTCCGACAGCCGCAATCATGCCGACGTTTCATGGTGTCGGCGCAGGCGTCTTTGCCACCGACAAAGAGACCGGCAACGTTCTTCCGCTGGGAAAGCGATTCGCAGATTGGCTCGACCAAAACCCGGATCGCTGTTGGGCAATGATGATGAATTATCATCCCGGAGCCTTGATTGGGGAGCAGCGGCGTCGCGTTGTTCAAGAAGTATCGGGACCGGTATGTCGGTTCGATTGCGGGCGAAAGTCTGGGCTATTTCGACCCTGAGCCGGCGGATATGGCCGCGGCGACTGAAACGGCGCGAACGCGGCGAGAGCTGGTCGCGGCATTTGAACCGCTCTCTTTGGCGGCTAATGCCGCGAAATACCGAGCCGTCTATGGTCGCGATTTGGATGCCAATCCGTACGCCGATGTGATCTCATGCCGGTCGATCGGGAGCCTGGCCTTCGCCCCCATTTGCTTTCGCTGGGGTGCACGAACCGTTGGCTACGAGTCCTCGGCGGCCACGTCGACTGTTATTGAGTATGCGATGGGCGGCGATGCGTGGTGCGGCCAGGCAATATGGCGGCCTGACGGCGACCTATCGAAGTTGCAATTTCGGCGATTCGTCGACGATCTTCAGCAAAGCTCAAGCTTCTCGGGCCCCGAGAACATCCTCGACAACTACTACTCGGTCTTCTCCGGCGCCGGGATGACCTGGTACAAGTTCGATATCTGGTACCAGTACATGGCAGGTTCGTCGATGTTCTATCACGAGCAGGGCTTCGACGAGTATTGGAAGCCGGGTGGAACGACCGCCGCCGGTCAAGAAAGCCCGTGCAACTGTCGCCGAAAGGCAAACTCGTCGATCGTTTCCTGCGGACGACACGTCAACATCCCGACCGCGGTTCGCCGATCACACCGATCGCCTTTCTGATGGATTATGCTCACGGTTGGGAACCCGCACCTTTTTGGCCGAACTCCTTTGACAATTGGCACCAGCATCAGGATCGGTTTCTGCATTCGCACCACGAACAAATGCTGCAGCAGTGGTTGTGGGCGGCGTATTACCCCATCGGACCCGAGAGTGAACAGCCGATTACCGGCAGTGAACGAAGTCTTCGTGCCCGGCGTCTTCGGCGATATCTTTCGACTGCATATTTGCTCACCCGGACATCGATCGCTGGCAAACCCTTGATTCCTACCCCGTCGTCATCGCCTTGGGAGATTTGGAACTGACGTCGGCCGAAGCCAAACGCCTTAACCTGTATGTCGAACGCGGCGGCACTCTGCTGGTATCCGCTGGGCAATTATCTGAAGAAGCATCGACGATTCTGGGATTGCCGTCGGCACAGACGTTACGACGAGCCAGCCGTTTTCGTTGGTCTTGGTCGGATACACCGCCGGCTTTCGAACCGTGCAGCCAATTCGAATTCCATCCCATCCCCGTCGAATCCGATGCGAACAGCCAAAACGCTGATTCCCCGGGCCAATGGCATTCGCTGGCGACAACGGATTCCGGCGATTGTTTTTGCGCGTTCGAGGATCGCGGTTTGGGACGGGTGATCTTTTTATCCGTCCGACGGGGATTGACGATCGCTAATGGGCTGCATCCGGTTTGCGTTTTGCTGTTGGCCCACTTGGCCAATCGACAAATGCCGATCGCAGTCACGGGTGAGGTCGAGTGGTTGGTGAATCGAGGTCAAAATGCCTGGTATGTCGCCCTGTTCAATCCGACCGGCCAAGCCAAGCCGCAACAAGGGATTACTCCTACGGATTACCGCCAAAATAAGACCGTCATCATTCGAGCGAGGCGTGCAATGGACATGGTTTCTGATTGGCTTGCTGCCGATGAAACATTTACGATATCCGACGACAAACATAGCGTCACACTCATGGTCCCGGCTGGAGCCGTCCGAATCATGGAGATTCACTAGTGCTTTGTGAGGATCGGACGCAAAATAACTTCGCCGTAAATCCTCGCCCTCACGGGAGAGGCTTAGAGAGAGGGTCGACAAAACCGGGAAGCTATTTTGCCTGCGATCCTTCCTGCTTAGTTTACGGGTTGGTTAAAGGGTCAGCAGTCAATTGCCGGCGCGGCCTTCCGGTTGCTTCGCACAATGGACTCCTGACTCCTTGACCATCCTTGCGAGCGATCGAATCTTTAAGCTTTTCGGACTACGACAAACCAGGATCGAGGTCCGCCGTCTGAGAAGTTAGCGTCGGTAAAATCCGGACTAATCTCGACGCGAACGGGTTGCAGTGATTCGATCGTCCAACCGTCGGCGAACGCATCCCGCAGATCTTGTCGCGACACGCGGCGCGGTCCGTTGGATCCAGGTTCCTCGTCGCTGAAGCACATCAGAAACAATCGTCCGCCCGGCTCGATGACATGCGCGAGACCGTTGACGTAATGCCGCCGGTCTTCATCGGAAAAAATGTGAAAGAGGCCGGAGTCGAGCACCGTGGCGAATCGCCGATCCCACTCGACCAAAGTCAGCGCATCTTTGACCAGGAACTCAGCCGATAGATTCTGCTTGGCCGCCTTCTTTCTGGCCCGACGGATCGGTTCATCGAGAAAGTCGATGCCGGTGATCGAGAGCCCACGGCCGGCAAAAAACAAGGCCATATCTCCGGTGCCGCAGCCGGCATCGAGTGCCGGACCGGTCACTTGGTCGGCGACGGCGACAAATGGCGCTTGGGGCCTGCCGATGTCCCAAGGAGCTATTCGGGCGTAAAGATTCTCGAATGTGGCACGATCGGGCACGCCGCTCATTTCAATGCTTTCTTGATATCTTCGGGAAATCGCTGTGGCAAGCGTTCACGGGTCGCCAACGCGTTGCCCACGTTGCTAGGGGGTCAGGCACATTTTCGGCGGCTCATGCGACATTCTAGTGCCGTGTCAAGTTTTTATTTTGGGGTGCCACTGGCTGTGCCAGTGTACATGAGCGTCGTGTATTGCCGACCCGCACTGGCGAAGCCAGTGGCACGCAACCCCAATTCTAAGACCTGACAAAGCACTAGTACCAATCATTGGGCCGAAAAGGAGCCAGGTCCCGGCTCGTGAACTGTTACATCGCTGCGCACGTCCCGCGAAATCAGCAGATTCGATTTCTTGTGCATCAGTGTCAAAAATCATCGGATTCACGCGGGCTTCTCGACGGATGCAATTCTAATCGAATAGTACGATTTGTCGAAATTCTGGGGTATCCGTGCGCAAGACAACTCCCAAACGTGTGGTATGACTGGATTCGGCGCGGCCGAAGTGCTTGGCGTGCGCGACGAGACCGTTGGAGAAACGCGGGGGCTGCGAACAGGCCATCACACGTGAATTGCCTGGCATTGGAATCTCGCATCCTGTACAGCGCTGCGCCTTTAGAAGCTCCACACGATCTGGCCAATCCATCAATCGACCCGGTTCTCGGATTGTTGGCAACAGCCGTGTCTGCGGGTCCCCATTCGGACGCCTTCTCCATCGGTGCGACTCCGTCCGACGCGCTGCATGCGGGGTTGAACCTCGCTGCTGCCACCACCCTACCGACGAACGAACTCGTCTTTGTCAATTCGGACGTGGCCGACTACGGACAATTGATCCAGTCGTTGAGTGGCAATGCGTCTCGATCGATCGACGTCGTTGTCTTGGATACGACCCACGACGGAATCAACGACATCACGGCAGCATTGGCGGGCTACCACGATCTTTCGGCGATTCATTTTCTCTCGCATGGCTCGGAAGGCCAGGTTTGGCTTGGCAATACGTTGGTCAGTCTGTCCAACGTAGATCAATTTGCCGCGGCCTTCGCCAGTTGGTCCCAATCACTACAGGCGGATGCCGACTTGCTGTTTTACGGTTGTCGCTTAGCTGGCAACGATGTGGGCCTGCAACTTGTGGATTCGCTGGGTCATTTGACTCACGCCGATGTGGCAGCCAGCGTTGACGACACGGGCCATTCTCTTCTCGGCGGCAACTGGACGTTGGAGTACGCAACCGGTTCGATCGAAACGCAAGTCGCCTTCGCTCACGAGGCACAAGCGAGTTGGCTGGGTAAGTTGGCGGCGATCAACGTCACGACCACGTCCGACGTCGTCAATGGAAGCGACGGCGTCACCTCACTTCGCGAAGCGATGATTCAATCCAATGCCGGAACAGGCGGCGACACGATCGTGCTGCCCGCAGGAACATACACTCTGACGATGACGGGCAGCGGCGAAAACGTGTCGGCCTCCGGAGACTTGGACATCTTGAAAGACGTCACGATCCACGGCGCCGGTTCGGGTACAACCATTATCGACGCCAGCGGAATGGTGCTGGCCAAGGATCGCGTCTTCGATATTCAGACCGGTGCCATCGTGACGATTGAAGGATTGACCGTTCGCGGCGGTGACTCAGGGTCCAGCGGTGGCGGGGGCGCGCTCATTCACGCGGGCGCCGAATTGATTGCCAATTACAGTGTGTTCAGCGCCAATCACGGCAACCGAGGAGGCGCCATTGAGAATGACGGCACCTTCTTGGCATACCATTCGATATTCAACAACAACAACGCGAGCAATGGCGGTGCCATTGAAAACGCGGGCAACATGCAATTGACCGATGCGGTCGTGAAGGAAAATGTCGCATCGAACGCCGGTGGCGGACTGCATAACAATGGATCCGCGGTATTGGATTCCGTCACACTGAATGCGAATCAAGCCAATCTTGGCGGCGGCATCTATCATACGGGTGCTTCATCGACCCTGTCATTGGTCAACGTTACGATCAGTGTAAATCAAGCGACGGTCGCTGGGGGCGGGATTTGGACGGATCAAAACATCAACGCCACGAACGTCACGATCAGCGCCAACCATGTCACGCTGGTCGCCACGGGAAACGGCGGCGGCGTCATGGCCAACGGCGCCTCGGGCAATGTCACATTGTTCAATAGTATCTTGTACGACAATACTGCCGACTTGGGCCCTAACGCCAATCGCGCGTTGATCTCGGTCGGCTACAACATTTCAGATTCGACCGCTATTTCATCGCCGGCGATCGGGGATCAAATCGACGTCGACCCTCTGCTCGCTCCATTGGACAGCAACGGCGGCTTTCTACAAACCCAGGCCATTCTTGCCGGCAGCCCGGCGATTGATCACGGCACCAACGTGGGGACTCCTGCGTTCGATCAACGTGGCTACGGCCGAAACGGAGGAACCGATGTCGGCGCCTTTGAGTACGAAGGCCTTCCGATGTTGACCCTGTTTGCCTCCGGGGACACTTACATTGACACGAACTCGGCGGGAAACAACTTTGGCGTATCTTCCAGCCTCGTGATCGATGAAACGGGAGGCGCGATTGGCGATCTGCGCAATGCTGAAGTTCGACCTCAGCGAGATTCCGCTGGGGGCAGTCATTACTGGCGCTGTGTTAAAGCTCCAAGCAACCGCCAACGGCGGCGCGATGAACATCAACATCTACGAGTTGATCGAATCGTGGAACGAAGGCTATGGCAATTCCACGCCCGATGCCGCCAACTGGAATGAACGCTTGACCGGAACCAACTGGGCGAGCAATGGGGGATCCTACGATCCGACGATTGTCGCGACGCTGAACACGGCGGCGACGGGCCAGCACACTTGGGACATTACGTCCCTAGTCGAAGCTTGGTTCACAGGGAGCAAAATAAACAACGGCATCATCATCGGCAGCCCAGATGGGGGCAGCAGCGCGGTGTCGTATGACAGCCGCGAAGGCTCGACGCCGCCGGTACTGGTAGTCTCGTTCATCGCACCCAATTCGGCGCCGACCATTACCAGCAACGGCGGGGGCAGCACGGCCAACATCAACGTCGCCGAAAACGCCAGCTACGTGACCACCGTCACGGCCACGGATGTCGATGTGCCTGCCCAAATCTTGACCTTCTCGATTGTTGGCGGTAACGACGCCGCAAAGTTCACGATCGACGCGAACTCGGGAGCATTAAACTTCATTGCGGCGCCTGACTACGAATCCCCCAATGACGTCGGTGGTGACAATGTGTATGACGTCATCGTGCAGGTCGACGACGCCCACGGCGGCGCGACGACGCAAGCGATCAGTGTCGCCGTAAGCGACATTGATGAATTCAGTGTGGGCTCGATCTCCGACAGTAACGCGCTAACCAATTCGGTCGCCGAGAACGCGTCGTCGGGAACCCTGGTCGGCGTCACGGCCCACGCGACCGATCCCGACGGCAGTCAGAACACGATCACGTACTCATTGGACGACGATGCCGGCGGACGCTTTACTATCGACGGTTCCAGTGGCGTTGTTTCGGTCGCGAACGGCGCTCTGCTCGACTATGAAACGATCACCAGCCACAGTATTACGGTGCGGGCAACCAGCGCCGACGCGAGCTTTGCGACGCATGTATTCACGATCGCCGTGTTGCCCATCAATGACAACGATCCGGTGATCACGTCCGATGGCGGTGGAGCGACCGCCGCCGTTAGCATTCATGAGAACAACACGGCGGTGACGACGGTCACGGCCACCGATGCCGACCTTCCGGCTCAGACACTTTCCTTCACGATCATCGGCGGAGCGGATGCGTCCAAGTTTGTCATCGACAGTGTCACCGGAGTTCTCAGCTTCATCGTTGCCCCGGATTACGAATCCCCCACGGACGTCGGCGCAGACAATGTTTACGACGTGGTTGTCGAAGCCAGCGACGGGGGCGGGCGCGATGTTACGCAGGCCATTTCCGTTTCCGTGCTCGACATCAACGCGACGATTCTCGATCAATTCAACTCCATTTCCTATGGGAACAATGACGGGAATCAGGACTGGAGCAACAACTGGATGGAATCGGGTGACGTCGGAGGTTCCGCGTCTGGCATCCTGCAGGTTCATTCATCCGGTTATTTCAGCTTCGGCGGAGACACCGTTTCGCTGGCTGGAAAAAGCATCACCCGACAAGCCGATCTCACTGCGGCCACACAGGCGACGCTCAGCTTTTTGTATCGGCGCGAGGATCTCGGCGGCGGCGGTGGAAGCATCACGCTTCAGGTCTCCGCCGATGGAGGCATCTCTTGGAACACGCTCCAGGTTTACAATCTGTCGGCGTTTGACGGGAGCTTCCAACGCGCAACGTTTGATATCAGCGCCTACGCGGCATCGGACACGCAGATTCGCTTCCTCGGAGCCGGAACCACCGCGGCCCAATTCAACCTGGACGACGTTCAAATCGAACACAACGGCACCGCGATCAATGCGGCACCCATCATTACGTCCGGCGGCGGTGGCGATGTCGCGTCGCTGACGGTCGCCGAAAACTCCACTTCCGTAACCGCACTCACCGCCACGGACAATAATCTGCCCGTTCAGACCCTGAGCTATAGCATCATCGGCGGGAACGATGCAGCCAAATTCACGATCAATTCCGTTACCGGAGCGTTGAGGTTCATAACACCGGTCAATTTCGAGTCGCCCACGGATTTCGGTACCGACAACGTCTACGACGTCATCGTTCAAGTCAGCGATGGCCAGGGCGGATCGGACCAGCAAGCCATCGCGGTAACCGTGACCGACGTCAACGAAATTCCCACGATCGCCAATCAGTCGTTTAGCGTTTTGGAAAACAGCGCCAACGGAACTTTGTTGGGGAGCGTAACCGCGACCGACGTCGATGTCGGCGCCAACGGCATGCTGAGTTATGCGATCACCGGTGGCAGCGGCGCGGCGGCTTTTGCCATTGACTCCGCCACGGGACATGTGACAGTCGCCGATTCCCGCCAACTGGATTTTGAAAACGCCTCTTCGTTAACATTGGTGGTACAAGTCACCGACGGCGGAACGCCCGGCCTAAATGCCTCCGCGACGATGACGATTGACCTATTGAATGTAAACGAATCTCCGACCGATATCTCGCCGCACTTGTACTGGGTTGCGGAGAACATCAACACGACGGGGGGGTATTCGCTGGGCAACTTGGCGGCGACAGATCCGGATTCGCCGGCGCCGTTTGCATACTCCGTACGCCCTGGTCTGGATGGATCCAAGTTCGCCATTGGCGGAGCTAGTAACAACGAACTGATTTTGACCGACGGGATTCTGGACTTTGAAACAAAAAACAGCTACAGCGTCACCGTCCGCGCGACCGACTCGGCCGGAGCGTACTACGACGAAGTTTTGACGATCAACGTGTTGAATGTTAACGAGGCCCCAGTGGGTCACCCCGATCGGTTCGTCCTAGCGGGCGGCAATCAGCTCCTCGGTGAGGGACTGCTCGACAACGACGTGGACGTGGATAGCACGACCTTGTCGGCGATCTTGAACCAAAATCCCTTGCACGGCTCGATCACACTGAACCCGGACGGTTCGTTCCTGTATGTCCCCCAGGCGAACTTTTCGGGCATTGACATCTTTAGCTATGTAGTCAGCGATGGAAGCGCCAACAGCAGCCCCGTGCAAGTGGTGATTGAAGTATTGGCACCATTGCCAACGAAGTCGGAAGCCAGAAATCCCAACGATGCGCCTCCAGCGACAGTGACGCAAGCCGATCATCTCGATGCGCCTGCCGAGAATCTGATCGGAATGTACGATCCAACCAAACGAGAGACGACGGCCGATGACATCAACCGCCGAAGTATCCCCGTAGCGGTCGTGACGTTCAACCATGGTGAAGCGATGATCGAGCAGCGGGGACAATTAAATCTTTCCGAGAACGCATCGGAGCACTTGAAACTGAATTGGTTTGCCAACACCGTCGATCGGCCGGCGCCACACATCACTCAAGTGAAATGCCAGCACCGTCGCTGAACCGACAATTGCTCAACACCATGGGATGGTTCTGGCGATCGCTCGAAGACAATCGACAACAAATGTTGGACGAAGCCAGACTACCGGAAGTCCTGCTAGGTGGCTCGGCCGTCCTGGCGACGACGATCACGGCGGGATATCTGATTTGGTTGATCAAAGGGGGTCAAATTGTGGCGGCGGTCATGGCCAACTTGCCGGCGTGGCGATTGATCGATCCACTGCCCATTCTCAATAGCATCATCGACGATGACGAAGAAGTCGATGATTCGCTCGATTCCATTATTCAAGAAGGTACTGGCGCGTTGGAAGCGACTGCGAACGACCAGCCGATCCACGACCAACCGCTTCAAAATCCGCAATGAAGCACCTAACCGCAAAAACTCGGATCTCCATCGGCATGATTTGCCTGCTGTTGTCGCTGCTGGCGGCGATCGCATCGACGGGAATTGGTCCCAACGAGCGGCATTCTGTGATGTCCGGTCGCGCGTCGTTGGCGGAAACCGTCGCCATTGGATGTTCGATGCATTTGAACCATCGGCAGTTCGAGGATATCAAAACCCTCTTAAACGGGCTCGTGAAGCGGAACAGCGACATCCTTTCAGCCGGTGTACGCGAAAGCTCGGGGCGGTTGGTGATCGACGTCAACGATCACGATAAGCGTTGGACGGCGAACGTGAATGCGTCCGAAACGCACGTGGCTATTCCCGTGCAAATGAGTGGCAAACGGTGGGGTCAAGTTGAGATCTTGTTTTCGCCCACGTCTCAGGCCGGGTTCTGGGGATGGATTGAAAACCCCTGGGCAAAATACATGTTGATGGCTGGCGGCCTGGGCTTCTTTGTCATTTATATCTATTTGGGTTACGTACTCAAACAGCTTGATCCTGCGCAAGCGGTACCCAAACGAGTGCGGGTCGCACTCAACGCGTTGACCGAAGGACTCATACTCACCGACAAAAAGGGGCGAGTCTTATTGGCCAACGATACTTTCTCCAACTGGATCGGCCAGGATCCCGAAAAGTTGTTCGGGATGGATGCCGCGTCGTTTCCGTGGATGTTGGACGCGGCCAATTCAACTCGCCCGACGATCCACAGTCGAACTCCCCTCCGACTGCCTTGGGTGCTCGCTTTTGAATCTCAGTGTCCGCGAGCCGGCGAACTCATACAACTGAGAAACGTCGATGGCAAATGCTTAACGTTGGTCGCCAACTCCTCGCCTATCCTGGGTCCGGACGGTCAATATCGAGGCGTCTTGACGTCGTTCGATGACGTCACGGAACTGGAAGAACATAAGAGCGAACTGTCCAAAGCCAAACTGGCGGCGGATCAGGCGAATCGGGCAAAAAGCGAGTTCCTGGCCCGAATGAGCCACGAGATTCGCACCCCCATGAACGCCATCCTGGGCTATACCGAAATCATGCTTAACGGCTTGGACGATGATCGAAACCGCGACAAACATCTCGCAACAATTCAACATAGTGGGCAACACCTGCTGGACGTGATCAACGATATTCTCGATTTGTCCAAGGTCGAATCGGGGCAAATGAAACTGGAAATGCGATGGTGTCCGCTGAAAGACGTCCTGGCCAACGTAGTTTCCGTACTCGACATCAAAGCCAGCGAGAAAGGAATCCACTTGAAGTGCTTTTTCCACGGACCGGTCCCCGAAGTCGTGTATACCGACGAAGTGCGTTTGAAGCAGATCCTGATCAATCTCATCGGCAACGCCATCAAGTTCACGGAGCAGGGTGGCGTTACACTTCACGTCGAAATGAGCGACTCGGGTCGGAGCCCCGTGTTGCGACTCGACGTAGTGGATACGGGCATTGGCATGACACCCAGCCAACTGACAAAGATCTTCGATCCGTTTTCTCAGGCCGATACGTCGATCACTCGCAAGTACGGAGGCACGGGACTGGGGCTGGCCATTTGCAAACAACTCGTGGAACGTCTTCAGGGTTCCATCCACGTCGACAGCATTCCGAGTCAAGGCAGTAGATTCTCTGTCGAAATCGATCCGGGCTGCTTGGACAAGGTCGCCATGATTCGCATTGAAGGAGACTTGAAAAGCGATCTACAACAGAAAAAGGCAGTGAGTGCCGCATACGATTTCGGTGGCAAGCGGATTCTGGTTGTCGAGGACGGACAGTCCAATCGCGAGCTGGTCGGATTGCTCTTGCGGAAGATAGGGGCCATAGTGGAATTTGCTGAGAATGGACGGGACGGAGTCGACCGGTGCGGCCAATCGGATTACGACGCCATCTTGATGGACTTGCACATGCCTGTCATGGACGGCGTCACGGCCACGCAAGCGTTGCGTCAGAGCGGTTGCCGAACGCCCATCATCGCGCTCACCGCCGATGCCATGCGCGACGATGAAAAGAAGTGTCTTCAAGCGGGATTTACCGGATTCTTAGCTAAGCCGATTAATTCTGAACGGTTGTATTCAAAACTGGCCGAAGTGATGTCCGCGGAAACAATCCACTTGCTCCGCGATTTGCCGTCATCGAATCCACAAACCAATACCCACGTTAACGGTCAGGATCGGTCGCTCTCCGAAGATGGCTGCGGTCGACCAAGTCTTGACGTTCTCGTCGACGATACCGATGCCGTAGAGCACGAAATTGTCCATACACTTTCAGCCGAAACGGCAGCGGTCCAGGCCGCGATCGACGTAAGCCCACTTGTTTCGACGCTACCGGTAGACGACGAGGACTTTCGGCAAATTGTCGACGTATTTGTGGCGAGTTTGATGAACAAAGCGGCCTCGATGCAAAAAGCGTTGCAAGTGAGGGATTACAAAGAACTTGCGGAACTGGCGCATTGGCTCAAGGGATCCGGTGGAACGGCCGGATTCGATTTGTTTACAGAACCCGCGCATCACCTCAAACAGTCCGCCGACGCCGCGGATCCACAAGGCAGTCGTCAATTCGTAAAGCAAATCCTGGAGTTGATCCAACGGATTCGATCGCATGGCAAGGGGGCTCCGGAGATCTCTGACCCTGAATCCGTGTGTCCGGTTGATCTGTCCGGATCGAAAGAATGACCACTGGAGTTCAATCGAAGGTATTCCTCATGCAAACATCGCAGAATCTGCCAGTGACCGCTGAGACAACGGTCTTCGACACGGCTGCGTTTGCGGCGACGTTGGCGCCGGCAGAAATCGCACCGTCGGAACCCGCAAATCCACCGCTGGTCTTTCAGCGTCCCAAGGACGTGCGAATTAAGCAAAGCACCATCATGATTGTTGACGACGAGGAGTCGGTGGTGCTGGCGATCCAAGCTCATTTGCGCCACTCGGGCTTTCAACATCTGCTCAAGGTGACCGATGCCACTCGAGCACTCACCGAAATGCGCCAACTAGCTCCCGATCTGATCTTGTTAGACCTCCACATGCCGGTCCACGGGCTCGACGTGTTGGCCTCGCTTCGGCGAGATGAATCGTTCCAGCACCTGCCGGTGATCATTCTGACCAGCGAGACCGCTCAAGCCGTTCGAATTCGTGCTCTCGAATTGGGTGCTGACGATTTTATTTCCAAGCCCGTCGATCCCAGTGAACTGGTCGTCCGAGTCCGCAACACATTGGCCCGAAAAATTCTGCAGGACCAATTGTTGATGTATTCCAAGGCCTTGCAAAGCGATGTCCTTCGAGATGACTTGACGCAGATTGCCAACCGCCGCGCCTTTGAATACGAACTCAATCGTCGAATCATTGAATGGAGCCGCCAGCGAACGCCGCTCTCTTTGCTCTTGGTCGATGTCGATCACTTCAAACGCATCAACGATCAAGTAGGACGTTTGGTCGGCGATCACGTCTTGCAACGAGTTGCTCAACACGTCCAGTTTTTCATGCGCGCTGTCGACCTGGTAGCGCAGTTCGGCGGAGAAGAACTCGCGGTCATTTTGCCCAACACGGATTTCGATGACGCCAAATTGGCCGGCGAACGCATCCGCACATCAATCGCCGAACGAGTCTGGAATGGCGACGGCCATGAATTGCACATCACCGTTAGCGTGGGCGTCGCCACGGCTCTACCGGGCGACCAGCCACAAATGATTGTGGAACGCGCGGATGAAGCACTCTGTGAATCCAAGCGCTTGGGACGAAACCTCACGTGCTATCACGACGGACATCGCGTTTCGCGACTCGAGTCCCAGGACCTGACCGACGCGGCTTCCTCCTGGATGCCCGACTCGGAGTCCAGTCAGCCCTCTTTTTTCACGCGCCGACCTAATCTCGAATCTCAAGCAAATGAAGATTCTGGCCGTCGATGATGAACCGGTCATTTCCATGATGGTCCGCAAATTGTTGGTCAAGCGAGGGTTTCGACACGTCCTCTGTGAGACTCATGCCGACAAAGCATTTGAATTGATCAAAGCGCAATTGCCCGACCTCGTCCTGCTTGATATTCGCATGCCAGCCGTGAGTGGATTGGACATCCTGCACAAGATTCGAGAGGATCGGGAAACCGTGCATATTCCCGTGATCATCCTCACGTCGGATACGGAAACCGAGGTCAAGGTGGAAGCGTTGTCGGCAGGCGCAAACGACGTTCTGCACAAACCGATCAACGAACCGGAGTTGTTGGCGCGCGTCATGAACACGCTGCTGGCGAAGGTCCATGTCGATCACCTGGCGACGTATTCTCACCGGATGGAACGGGCCGTTCGCCTGCGCACCTCTGAACTGTTGGCATCGCGGCGGGAGGCCATCCATTGCCTGGCGCGGGCCACGGAAATGCGAGATGATACCACCGGACGGCACATCTTCCGCGTCGGCCGTTACGCCGCGATCATTGCTGCGGAAATCGGCTTGAACCAGGAACAAGTCACCGCGATCGAACACGCGGCTCAACTTCACGACGTGGGAAAAATCGGAATCCCCGACTCGATTTTGAAGAAACCTGGAAAGCTAGATGCGGACGAATACGAAAAAATGAAGCAGCACTGTGTGCTCGGCGCCCAAGTGATTCGCGAATCCGCGTACGCCAATGAAAAAAGAGAATGGAACACGGATCACGCCGACCCTGACAGCCAATGGCTCGCCGATAGCATGTCGCCGATCATGAAGATGGCTGCCAACGTTGCGGCCAGCCACCATGAACGTTGGGATGGCACCGGCTATCCGAACGGGTTGAAGCAGAATGACATCCCCATCGAAGGACGAATTACAGCGATCGCGGATGTCTTCGATGCCTTGAGCACCAAGCGGTGCTACAAGGAGGCGTTCAAACTGGAAGAATGCTTTCGGCAAATTCATGAGAGCTCCGGGGCGCATTTTGACCCGGAACTCGTCGCCGCGTTTGAACGTCGTCGAGTTGACATTTTGGACGTGTTTCATTCGTTTGCTGACGAACCGCCAAAGCCGTAGGCTTCCACGTCCCCTCGGATCCCGTGGCGACAATGCTTTGTCATTCCCCGACGGATGAGTTGTGGGTGATGAAGTCGCGCCGTGGCCGATAGTCTCGAAACCTCACAACGCCCTCTCGTCAATAAAGTCCCGATCGCTACGGTCGAGCCGGCAGCACACGGATGCGGCCCGCGCCGGAGCCAGTGATTCTGCCGATTTCAGCGATGTGAAGGCCTTGGATTCGCTGTTCGCGAATGGACGCAACACGCTCGACCGGCAAGGCGGCGAGTAGGCCCCCCGAGGTTTGGGCGTCACATAACAGCAATTCGTCAGCCTCCGTCAAGTCCGACGAATACTCCACCCAGTCGATGAGGAACTTGCGATTCGCACGAGTCCCTCCAGGGGCGATCCCAAGCTCGACGTATTCCCGCGCCGCGTCCAACACGGGGACCGAATCCCACCACACCTCCGCCTCGACGCCGCTCGCTGCCGTCAGATTGCGGAGATGCCCCAGCAGTCCAAAGCCAGTCACATCGGTCATCGCATGCACATCATGGGTGAGCAACCATTCGGCAGCCGCACGGTTCAACTGGGTCATGACCTCGATTGCCTCACCGATCGAATTTCGCGCGTCTTGTTGATTCTTGGCCGCCGTAGTAATGATCCCCAGCCCAATCGGCTTGGTCAGCACCAGGGCGTCGCCAACGCGCACGGTTGCATTGGTGATGATGCGTTTCGGATGGATCGTCCCCACCACTGCCAGGCCGAAAATGGGTTCTTCGCTCTTAATCGTGTGACCGCCGACAAGGCTGATCTCGGCTTGGGCTGCGACGTTCGCTGCACCGGTAAGAATCTCGGCGAGAATCGACGTCGCCAACGACTCCGGGAATCCAACCAAGCTCAGCGCGGCCAACGGCGTGCCTCCCATAGCGTAGACATCCGATAACGCATTGACGGCAGCAACTCGACCGAAATCCTCTGGAGCGTCTACGATGGGTGTAAAGAAATCAGTCGTTAATACCAATGCTAGATCGTCCGAAAGCTTCACGACTGCCGCATCGTCAGCCGTAGCGCTTCCCACTAGGACGCGAGGATCCTCGATGCGGGGAAGCAAACCGAGCAGGGGGAGCAAAAATCCCGGGGGATGCTTCGCGGCGCAACCCGCCCGCTTCGCTAGCTCTGTCAGCCGTATAGTCGTTTGCGAATTCATAATGGTTCTTCTCCCGATTCGTTGACAGCAAACGTCAGACAACCAGCGACGCAAAACACTCTGTGAGGTAAATCACTCCGCCGTAACAAATGTGGCGAGCGAATTCCGTTTGGCCTTGATGGAAAGAATAAGCTGCTAGAATAGGACGTCAAGGCTTGGCTCAATTCAGGATCGCACGCAAAATAACTTCGCCCTAAGTCCTCGCCCACACGGAAGAGGTACGGTGAGGGTCAACAAAATCAGGAAGTTATCTTGCGTGCGATCCTTAGGCTTTTAGCCTGCACGCTTTGCCAGGAAAGTGATTTCCGTCAATTCCACCGTACAGCAAGAGGAGAAAAAATGTTGCGTTTGTTAGTTTGTTCAGCGATGTTCGCGATGGCGACTTCATTGACATTCACCCGCGTCTCTGGCGTCGACAATTGAAATCGGCGACGACGCCCCAGAATTCAAAGTGGTCGACGTCAACGGCAACGAACATACGCTAAAGAGCGTTAGCGCCGACGCGGACTTGGTCGTCGTCTGCTTTACCTGCACCCAATGCCCCGTTGCCACGGCTTACGAAGATCGTTTCATCGAATTCAACAAGAAATATGATGGCAAAAAAGTCGCGTTCATTGCCATCAATTGCAACAACCAATCCGAAAACATGGAGGCGGTGAAAAAGCGAGCCGAAGAAAAAGGCTTCAATTTTCTTTATGCCTTCGACGAAACCGGCAAGTCGGCCAAGGACTACGGAGCCAAAGTGACTCCAGAACTGTTTGTCGTTAAGGAAGGAAAGATCGCCTACCACGGAGCGTTCGACAACAAGCTGACCGATCCTACACAGCCATACCTCGCTACGGCGGTGGATTCCTTATTGGCAGGCAAGAAACCGGAAACGGCCACGACCAAAGCATTTGGCTGCGGCATCTGGACGAAGTAAGCCTATGATGCGTTGATCACCAAGCATCGAGGGAAGATTGTGCTCGTCGACTTTTGGGCGACTTGGTGTCCCCCCTGCCGCCAACAGTTCCCGCATACGGTGGAATTGGCGAAGCGATTCTCTCCAGTCGACGTTGCCGTCGTGGCGGTCAGCATGAACGAACCGAGCGATAAAGAATCGGTTTTGCAGTTCTTGCGGTCGAACGAGGCAAGATTCGATAATTTGCTTATCACCTACGGGGTTGGTGCGGAAGCGTTTGAAATCACCGACGGAATTCCGCATTACAAGGTTTACGACAGACGCGGAGACCTTCGGCTCACGACAAAAGATAAAGGTCGACTCGAAGACCTTCGGCTCACGACAAGAGATAAAGGTCGACTCGAAGACGAAATCCAAAAACTACTCGACGAGAATTAACGCCAACTCGTCAAGACCTATTCAATCGCCGTCGGTAACCTGCGCCTATTTTCGGGTTCGTTTGCGAACCAAACCGCTGAAGCAAGCAAGGGCTAAAACGGAGCAAATGCCCATAGTCGCGGGCTCGGGCACGGTCAAAAATGCCAAGTCATGCACGTTGCCACCCACTCCGATACTTCCAATTAACGTCGTGACCCCGGTACTCGGATCGGTCACCCATAGATCGCGGCCGTATCCTGCGACTCCCATGCCGGCGTCGTTGCCGTTGGTAAAGAAAATGCGGCCATCGGAAGCTACCGTCATTCCCAAAGCACCGATTTCAGTTGCCGCCCCCAGCCCGTAGGAGCCCAATGTCCCAGCGGTGCCAGGATCGACGTCAAAAACAGAAAGGCCAAATGTAGAAATCGAGTAAAGTTTTCCGCTGCTACTCGAGGCAACCGCGTGGAATCCGCCTTCAGAGAACATTGCTCCAACGTCTGTCAGGGCTCCGGTCGACATGTTCACTTCCAACAATTCGTTGTTGCCGAATGCCCCAAAGGCGCTGCTCGCGTACATCTTGCCGGTCGTTGGATCAAATGCCAAATCGGTCACTGACTGCACGCCTCCCAAATACGTGAGCGAGGCCAAGGTACCCATGTAAGCACCCGTCATCGGATTGATTTGAATCAATGAGTTACCACCGGATGCATCCGTTGTGGCGAGCAATCGGCCTAATGAATCAACACACAAACCGGTCAAGCCAATTCCCGGAAGGGGGACTCCGACATCGGTCCCGACGCCAGTGACCGGGTTTATTTTCACCAAATGGCCTGCCATCGCGCCGCTTGAGGATGGTCCCGACAAGATTCCGAAAAGGTCCAACGCAGACGCCCTGGTCGGAACGGCGCAACACATTAACATCGCAGCCAACAGACACACCGGGCCGGACCAAAAACGAAGGCGGGCGTTCGCAAATGAAGAACGGGTCATAGTCATTCCTCGTATGTACAAGATGTGATGACGTAACGAAAAGGACAAGTCACCATAGACGGGCACTCTTCAACGTCAAAGGCGTCTTACGTAGGATCAATCTTAATTGAGCCAATCGGCCCCAACAACCGTTTCGACACATTTTGTTGAGTTTGTTCCCCAGCGAATCGGCCATTGCGCACACGCACTATGGATCGCACGCAAAATAACTTCGCCCCTAATTCCTCGCCCTCACGGGAGAGGTTAAGGAGCGGGTCGACAAAACCGGGAAGTTATTTTGCATGCAATCCTATTGCTGCCCCAAAATGGCCCAAAAGTTTCATTTTCGAGATAATTAGCCGAATCGGGGGGTGCAATCCATTTTCGGGCTAAACGAAGACTAAATTGGAGACCACATAGGTAACAGTTCACGAGCTGGGGTCTGGCTCATTTTCGGGCCAATGATTGGTACTAGAATGTCGCATGAGCCGCCGAAAATGTGCCTGACGCCCTAAAAACGTGGGCAATGCATTGGCAATCCGTGAACGCTTACATCGCCACGAAGGACGGCTTGGTACAGAATGTCGGCTGGTAAGAACCTGGAGTGGGCCTGTAGGTAGTGGGTGAATTTGAGATTCACCCACTACCGGCCTGTAAGAAACATTGTGTCAACTAGATGAAACGGGTAGTCTTACGTACCTTTTTTAAGCAGGAGACTGACGCATGGATGCATCGCTGAGGACACGCGCGGAACTGTTGGCCAACGAGATTGCCGGCCATGCCAAGACGACTGAGAATAGAATCTGAACGACTTGATGCGGCCGATGATGAAATCGGCCATGGAAAGGAGCTCGACGCCGAGAGGAATGTTCATCTTGGACGTGTGGCCTCCTCGGATTCGGCGACCAAGGGCGCTGCGCAACAGCCTGGACGTCTGGCAATACGTGAAAGACACGCTCGATCGTCTGCTGGCCGGAAGCACCGACTTCGACTCAAGATTCAATGTGACAATCAGTTTGGCCCATGGGTGAAACTTGGCGGCACCCAAATCCCGCTAGTGGCTCAACCCAGACTCACTGATCGGCGATTTTCAGTTGAACGTTCCGACCAACATCGACTGTCGAGGCGGAGCAAAATCCGGAGTACGGAAATGCAAAACGGGGCAAAATGTGGAGCTGCATCGTCTTGCTAGGTATCGCACAGTTCGGACGAAGAAGGCAATAAACGCCGTGAAAATGTGGTCTTTTTCTTATCTCTGCTATACGGAGCAACGCCGTGCAGAATACGAAAATGCCCCCACTTGGACTCGAACCAAGAACCTACTGATTAAGAGTCAGTTGCTCTGCCAGTTGAGCTACAGGGGCGCAGGTTTTGTGGTGCGGCATTTTAACAGAAGCGTGCGTCGGATTCCAGTAACGACAGTCCAACGCATCGGCAAACACGCTCGGATGTGACGACCGTCCATACCTGATTCACCAGCCATATGGCGACGTGCACGGCTCATGGCGGGCCATGCAGGAGGCGCACCGTGCCGGAACGTTGCGTGCCATCGGGGTCAGCAACTTTCAGACGGACAGGTTGATGGACATCACCGCGTTCAACGAGATCAAGCCCGCCGTCAACCAGGTGGAAGTCAACCCCTTCCAGCAGCAAGAAGAAAGCATGGCGTTCATGCGCGAACTCGGCGTCCAGTCGGAAGCGTGGGCGCCTTTTGCAGAAGGGCGGAAGCCCATTTTGTCCCGAGCGTTGGTTGTTCTCGGCCGACCGCCAGAGCGGAATGTCGATTTGAGTCCACGTTGTGGCGCGGTCCGCCGCTACAATGGTTCTCATCCGAAGGGCGGCTTCGGCGACGGCTATTGGTAACGCCGTTATCGTCCCGATTATTGGCCTGGTTCAGGACATGGAAAATTATCCCGCTTGGCGCAACACATGCGGTTTTTGGCAACGCCACACGGTTGGCCAGGCTCCAACCGACCATCAACAATTGGACTTATCCCCTTATTCATTTTGCAGGTCTTAGAATTGGGGTTGTGTGCCACTGGCTTCGCCAGTGCGGGTCGGCAATACACGACGCTCATGTACACTGGCACAGCCAGTGGCACGCCAAAATTAAAACTTGACACGGCACTAGAATCCTGGCGATGTTGGACCATCGATTGTCCAGTACGCCTCGTTTACCTTCGCTCCCCAGGCTGGGCTGGACAGATTTCCGGGATCATAGTAGCCGACGCGAACTTGCACGAAATGGGTGACAAGTTCAATGAATCGATTCGGATTAGTGTTGATTGTGACCACCGATGCGCCTTCGGTTTGCGTTGCGGTCCGTTGATCGACGACTTCCCATTGGTTCGAAATGTAATTGAACATCGAAACGCGCTGTTCGACATGTTCCGGCGTGCCGTTGCACGATGCACGCAGGGTGAATTTCAACTGGCTCACGCTGTCGACTCCGACATTTCCGTCAAACTCGAATTCAATCGACGGGCTAAGCAAGGAAGCTGCGGGGGCTTCGTCCGCTTCCATTCGACGGTTGTCGTTCCGCCAGCTGTCCGAAACTTCGCCATTGACAAGTGTCCCCATATTCAGCGCGAAGCTATCGGCGACGGCGGTTGAATTAATGATGCGATTTGTGTACGTGTCGGCATCGCCGTTATGCGTGTCGATATAGCACGGCCAAATCAGATTGCCGCCAACGGCCAAACCACAATAGTCGCCGATAAACTGGCTGGTGCGGTTCAATCCGTCGTTGTTGCTATTCCACGATGCGGGTGTCAGGCGTTGTTCGGCCCAAATGCTGCCGCCATCGTCGCTCCAAGTGTAGTAAGCGTCGAACATGCCGTTTGTAACATTGTCGTTTTGCACGACATTTCGGCTATCGAGAAACGATAGATGGATGCGGCCGCGTCGATCCACTTCCATCCAAGGAAAAAATTGATCGCCTGGCGGATTGTTGTCGAAGTTGATGACCGTGGGGGTCGTCCACGTCGTGCCTTGGTTGGTCGATTTGCAAAAATACAAGTCGACGTTATGTTGGCCATTGACAATATTTGTCGTGTCAAAGTAAACGCAGTACAACGTTCCGGTGAGCGGATCCACAGCGATGCAGGCCATGGGCGGAACTCGAAATGTTCCGGGAAATCGCGAACCATCCTGTGTGCCCCAAACATCCATTCGCGTTGCAATTTGATGAGTCGTATAAGAAGCGCCGCCATTTAAACTCCGTTTCAGCATGACGCCAGATCCATAATCCCAATACGATACGTAGACTTCCCCTTGCGGACCGACCCGCGGCAAGAATCCGATCCCGGACGCCAACGATTGCAGCGAGGACCACGTATTTCCCAGGTCCGACGAGCGTTGAATGCCAAGATTGTAAGCCATATACAGTCGAGTCGAATTGGGATCATTCAGCGCGGGGCCCGCCGCCAGCCAGCCCTTGTCAATTCCACTTCCCGTACGAGCCATCACCGATGGCTGAAAGGTATTAACACCAGGGTCTTTTCGTGCAACATAGATCCCGCCGTTACTTGCAAACGAAATCGCACCCACCCACAACGTGCCCGTGCGATTGTCGTAGGCGGTCATCGGGTCCCCCTCGACACCGGACTGGTTTGCGACCGGCGGTCGGACGAGGAAATCGTTCCAAGTCACTCCCCCATCGTTACTCACCCCAACGCCCATGTTGATGAGCTCGCTGCTGCCGCTGTGGCGCCAGTCGTTCCAAGTTCCAACAATTTCATTGGGCCGCACGTGCGAGGCAGCAATACTGAACTCGTTGGCGGCTGCCGTCCCGCCCCCGGTATCGATCCGAGTTTGCGATTCCACGAACGGATCCGGGTCTTGAGCTATTCCGGTTCGGACAACCCCAAGCGTCAGCAATGTCATGATACAAATAAGGGTCGACGGATTATTCAATGTGCGAGTCATTGAGTATCTTCCTTCTGGTAAACGTTCACGGGTTGCCAATGCATAGCCCACGTTTTTAGGGGGTCAGGCACATTTTCGGCGGCTCATGTGGCATTCTAGTACCAATAATTGGCCCGAAAATGAGCCAGACCCCGGCTTCTGAACTGTTACTCTTTTGGGTCTTAGTCGTTTAGCTATTTGGCGGGTTCAACCATGTTTGCGGCGAGTAGCTCTCGAAATTGAGGCGGTACGTTGTAACCGAGGCCTTCGGCAACGTGAACGTGTTTCCAAGCTTCCGCAAATTGTCCTGTGTAATACAATCCAATCGCCAAGCGACTGTGGGCTTCCGCGTCGTTGGCGTCAATCTTCAGTGTGTCGCGCCACGCCTGGTTGGCCTCCTCCTGTTGTCCTTGCATCTGTTTTGTCATGGCCAATTGGAACTGCGCATAAAAGTAATCCGGAGCTCGTTTGAGGGCTGAATGGAATGCCGCTTCGGCTTCGTCGACCAGACCCTCGGTCATCAGGGCGCGGCCAAGACCAGCGTAGTAATCCGCATCGTCCGGATTCCCCAAAACCGCCTTGGTGAAACTCTCGATCGCTTCGATACGAAGATTTTGTTCCAGGCAGGCAGACCCAGCTGCAAACAGTTTTTGCGCACTCGCAGCATTCAGGCCGCGCATTTCCTTTTGCACTTTCTTGTCGACGACGGCCATTCCCGATTCGTATCTTATGCCCCGCATCGCGGCCTTCAGTTCTGCAGACTCAAATTCGGCCGGGGACGTGTATTTTGGCTCCGACTCCGTGCCCGTCTTTGGGGCCGTAGCCGCATCGTCAGGAGACTGCGATCCAACCTCCGGCGAAGCATTGGACTCCACCACGGGCGCATTTACATCGGCGGGATTACAACCGGCGACCAACAATAGAATTAACGTCAACAATAGCGCTCGTTCGTACCACACACGGATCTCCTCGAATTCAGAAGTCATGAACGCTCGAATCCAGAATCGGCGGCACGCGAGCCATTTATTGCGCCGTCAATAATTGGGCTAGAGCACGGCGTTGGAAGCGCATTGAAGTCGAAGCATCTCCGCACGTCGATTCGACTTAACACTCATCGTGGCAAAAAAACTCCAAAACCGCTGGTTAGCTATCTTAAGCACTCGGCGGCCATTCTTCCACCTGCAAAATGTACGTGTTCACCGGCCGCGTGGGTGCTGGGACGTGGAGCGGGCGGGTCATCTGGCGGCGGTTAGCGCAGCGAGTTTGTTGTCGCTCTTAGCGGTCGCGACGTAAGTCTTTACAACTACTTGCGATAGAACGAAAAAGGCCGACGTGGTTGGCGTCGGCCTAGTTTCTTAACCCTGGGGTAGCGTTTTTTCGCTACGCCGATTTGAGTTGCGGGAGCCGGATTTGAACCGACGACCTCGAGGTTATGAGCCTCGCGAGCTACCGGACTGCTCCATCCCGCGGTGTTGAGTGTGAAGATTGTATCGGAAATCGCCAAAAAATCCAGAGCGGTTCGGCTGGGCAAACAAAAAGCTCGAAATAAGGTGGCAAACAGCGTTGAAACTGTGGCAATTCGACGAGCCGATGTTGCTGCGTTGCGGGACATCTTGGACGACAATGCAATCTTCAAATTCGCGCAGCAACCTCCGACAAATCCACGTCCAAAGCGGATAGTGGGGTCGTTCCATGTGGGACGTTCATCCGTGCCG
This sequence comes from uncultured Planctomycetaceae bacterium, assembly GCA_963803365.1. Taxonomy (GTDB): domain Bacteria; phylum Planctomycetota; class Planctomycetia; order Pirellulales; family Pirellulaceae; genus JANMEB01. Next base: position 927,827 of record CAWDMH010000003.1, on the reverse strand, counting down.
GTAATCTGTCGGGCAGAGACTGACGGGCTTACAGTGGGTGACACGATGAACTGTCCGTCAGGGACTGACGGAGCTAGAGTGGGTGACACGATGAACTGTCCGTCAGGGACTGACGGAGCTACAGTGGGTGATCCCATTCCGCCAAATCGAGCAGCCATCCGGGTGGCTGGGCTGTGAATTCGACGATCGAATGCGTGATCGGATGAGCAAATGCGATGTGCCAATGGACCAAACAAAGCGGCGGCTCGCCCGGGGCGAGTGTATGCGGTCCGCTATCGTCGCCGACATCCCCGTAACTGCGATCGCCGACAATCGGCAAACCAGACTTCCACAAGTGAAGCCGGATCTGATTGGTGCGGCCGGTGCGAGGCTCAATCGAGAGCAGGGCTGTTCCGTCGGAGAAACTCTTAATCGTCCGGCAATCGGTGCGTGAAGCCTGACCGTTTTTCTCGACGAATCGGCGTCCGCCAGTGTGCGGCACCGTGGAGATCGGCAACTCAATCGAAAACAATGATTCGACTGGCTTTCCCGAAACCAACGCCAGATATGTCTTCTGAACAGAACGGTTTTCGAATTGCTGTCGGATCGAGTTGGCGAAGCGCCGAGTCTTTGCCAGCACGAGAATTCCGGATGTGTTGGCGTCCAGCCGATGCTGAGCGCGCGGAAACAACGGCGCGTACACCTGGTCGAGAATGTACGTGAGTGAGTTGCGGTTGAAGCGGCCGCAAGGATGAACTGGCAGCGGCGCGGGTTTATTGACGACGACAATCGCGCGGTCCTCGAACAGAACTTCGATATCGGTATTGACTGGCGGCTCGACCATTTGCGGAATCTGATGCAGCAGACGCTGGCCATCTCGGACGGGTTCATCGGCCTGGATGATTCGATCGCCGCATAGGATGCGCCCTTTCGAAATCGTTTCAAGCCACTGCGAGCGCGGAATGTGAGGATGAACCGCGCAGAGAAAATCAATGAGCGGCGCACGGTCGAATTTTCGGCTGACGTTTAGCGGTCGGAAATTGTCATACGGAATGCTTCCGGGGAGCGGACACGTTACATCTTTCAGCTTTCGGCGCCGCATCGAGATCAACCCGGCCAGTTGATCCGCTGGCTCAACATAACAGTGCGGACAGGAGACTCCGGCGACGTATTTCGATGAGCTTTGGTCGTCGCGACTCAACGACGCCTGGCAGGCATAACAGAGCGCGAAATCCGATTCGGTCAAGTCCGGTTCAACGGCGACTCGCTTGTCGAACACGAAGCATTTGCCGCGAAAGTGCTCGCCGCCCACCTCTTCAAAATATTTCAGAATGCCACCATCGAGTTGATAAACGTGGCGGAAGCCATGTTGTTGAAGATACGGACCTGCCTTTTCGCAGCGGATCCCGCCGGTGCAAAACATAACGATCGGCTGATGGCGAAGGTCGGGTGATAAACGTTGAACTGCGGCGGGAAAGTCGCGGAAATGATCGACGCCAATTGGGACGGCACGGTCAAACGTCCCCAATTCGACCTCGTAATCATTGCGGACGTCCAGCAGCGTCACCGCTGGATTCTGGTCCAGCCAGTCTTTTAGCTCTCGCGGCTGAATTCGAGGCGTCGGATGGACGCTTGGGTCGATTGTGGGATCACCCAACGCGATAATCTCAGACTTGATCCGGACCAGCATTCGCGTAAACGGCTGGTCAGCAGATGGACTCAACTTGGCGGTCAAATCAGCTAGTCCGGGAACTTGGCGAAGAAACTCCAGCAGCGATTTTATGTTTTCTGGGACGCCGGCTACAAACAGATTGATGCCTTCGGGGCTCAGCAGGATCGTTCCTTTCAATCGCAAACACTCGGAGAGACTGCGGAGTGTTTGGCGCAAGTCGCTTAAGGCAGAGAGTCTGGCGAACTTGTACGCTGCGGCATTGACGATCTTCGGCATGAGCGCGAACGGGCAGGGGACTCGTGGATTCCACCCGATGATATCGAATCGGAGTCCGTCTGAGTATAATCGTGCTTGGGTCAATCGGCAGATCAGTGCCGGGACGGGAAGTGGTGAGTTCCACGTGGGACGGCCATCCTTGGCCGTAAAAAAGCGAAGGGTTCCCGATCGCCGCTTCGGAAACCCTTCTGGATTGGCTGTCCGATACTGGGACAAGTCCCTGAATCGGAGACCCACAGCCAATAGTGGGTATCGGATTGCCAGTAATTCGACTTTAAGACAACGAAAACGGCTGTGTTGTCGTTATCAAAGGCACAATAGGCCGCAACGAAAAAGTCCCCCCAAACTGCTTAAAGGAAAACGGATGTTCGAGGAGAAGATTGCCAAACTCGCGTTGGAAGACGGGACGCTGTTCGTTGGCGTTTCATTCGGCGCCGAAGGCGAGACGACTGGCGAAGTCGTGTTTAATACCGCGATGACCGGTTACCAGGAGATTCTCACCGACCCGAGTTACCGTGGCCAGATTGTCACGATGACCTACACCCAGATTGGAAACTATGGCGTCAACGAAGAGGACGTGGAGAGCGGCAAACCTCAGATGGCGGGTTTTGTCGTGCGCGAGAACAGTCGGATCGCCAGCAACTTTCGGTCGACCGGCTCACTGTCGGATTACCTGCGACAGAATGGCGTTGTCGGAATTGCGGAAATCGACACGCGGGCCTTGGTGCGGCACATCCGCGACCGGGGAGCGATGAAGGGAATTATTTCTTCGCTCGATTTGGACGAGGCCAGTTTGATCGATAAGGCTCGAAATGCTCCGGGCTTGGTGGGGCGAGATTTAGTTCGGGAAGTCTTGCCGGAACAGCCGATTCACTGGCAACAGTCACTCAGCGGGTGGTGGCGGCTGGGGCCCAAGTCAGTCGGAAACGGAGCGCCGTCGATTCGGCTGGTGGCCTTGGATTTCGGCATGAAATGGAACATCGCCCGTCATCTTCGCGACCTCGGATGCGATGTTGTCATCCTGCCCGGCACGGCGACCTTCGAAGACGTGATGCAGCACGATCCCGATGGAGTCTTTTTGTCCAACGGGCCCGGCGACCCTGAGCCGCTGGGCTATGCGATCGAGACAATTTCGCGTCTCTTGGGCGTGGTGCCAATTTTTGGGATTTGCTTGGGACATCAGCTAATGGCGTTGGCATGCGGCGCCAAGACGTTCAAACTGAAATTTGGTCATCGGGGAGCCAATCAACCGGTGCAGAACTTAGAGACTCGAAAAGTCGAAATCACATCGCAAAATCATGGGTTTGCCGTCGAAGCGGATTCGCTGCCCGACGACCTGACCGTCACGCACATCAACTTGAACGATGGAACGATCGCGGGCTTGCGGCACAACATGTATCCGGCATTCAGCGTTCAGTATCACCCCGAAGCGTCGGCCGGCCCGCACGACAGCGAGTATCTGTTCGGTCAGTTTTTGGCCATGATCGGCAAACATCGCGGCTGCGCGGTCGCGAGCTAGTGATTTGTCAACGCTTAATGTTGAGGTCGACAGTGTCGGCTTTCGCTCCGCGAAAGCACGTCCTTTCGCGGAGCGAAAGGCGACAATTTCGGTTCGCCACATTAATAATCAACCCAAATTCTTAGTGTTGACAAAGCACTAGATGGGCCGAATGGCGTCAAAATCGATCGTTCGCCGAGTTCGTCTCGGCGATCGACGGGATCACCAAGGGAACGGTCAGAATCGGGTGGCCATCGACGGTGATCAGGTTCAACCCGATCAGGTAGTTGACGCGCACAAACTCGCAGAGGCGATTGAATTCTCGAGTGGCCAGCGACACGATCCGAGTTCCGGAATCGAGTGTTTGCGTAGTCAGCTGAGTGATTTCCGCGCCAATCAAATTGCCAAGATTGCCGTTGGGCCGGTGCATGGGGATCGACGCGAACAGCCAATGCGTCCAGTAAACAACCTTTCCCTCGTAGGCCCAACGCAGCCGGGCCGGCAGTCGGACGGCCGTGTTGATCCAGCGAGCGGACTGGTTTGTAACGGATTCGGCTAACTTGACAATCTGACGCTGGACCTCTTGCACCAACGGAGAAGAAGCGACGGCTACCGATCGAATTGGAGCGTCCGTCTCGGACTTGAGATAGGCGCGAATTAGGGAAAACGCCTTCGATTGCGCCCGGTTTTCATGGCTTGCGAGGTTGAACGGAATATGGCTGGTACGTCGATGGATTGCAGCCATCGCAGAATCTTGAAATCGCAAGCGACAGGCCGCATGGGTCTCAGGGAATCGGACTTGGACGAGCGAAGAGATAACCAGAAGTCGGTCGAGTTCACTTGCCAGCCAGTCCAATCACGGGGGCAATTCTGCTTTGGAAACCGCAACACCGCCTCGATTTCATCGGCCGCGCCGCGCGACATGTCGTTGGCGATTTCTTCAAGCGAGTAAGCGTGTCGGCTGACGGCGGGGAGCGGCGTTTGTGTCAGCGACCCTGTTTGACATAACGAACAAACGGTCGGCATCAAGGACTGGTTGATGTCGGCTCGCACAACGGCCTCGAGTTCGGCGGCGATTGGCCGGACGTCGGTCCTGGCGAAAACAACGGTCGATAGCGGCACGCTGAGAGCGAAACAGGTTACCAGAGCGCGGCCAATCAGACTTGGCAGACTGAACATGTGGGTTTCCCTAAGATGTTACCGTCGACGATGCGGAGTTTGGCGCAGTTTTTTGTTTGGTCCGCATTTCTAGTCAGATGTGCTCGCCGTTTCGATGGCGGGGTCTGTGTTGCGGGCCATGCTTGTCGGAAAGTGTATCGACTGACCAAGCTCTAGGACTTGGTGAGATTTATCGGCGGACGGGGGAGTTTGCTGGCTGGCCAGCACATAACGCGCAATTCCCGTATGACCGAATTGCGGAAAGTGGCCCATTGAACGTTGGACGGCCACCCCTGGTCGTCATTGGTCGGGGAAGGAAGCCCGCCTCCTAGCCTAGTGCTTTGCCAGGACTTAGAAATTGGGGTTGTGTGCCACTGGCTTCGCCAGTGCGGGTCGGCAATACACGACGCTCATGTACACTGGCACAGCCAGTGGCACCCCAAAATTAAGCACTGAAAGTGCACTAGCAAAGGATGGCACTTTTGAATTAGGAGCGAAAGCTCAGCGTCTTGCGGATCGTGGCCACGTCGGCGGCGTCGTCCATTTGGCTAATTCGGCTTAACTGCTGGCACACGGTATCGACGGTCGAACGAATTTGATCGTCAGTGTGATTGGAGGTAATGAAAAAGCGTAGGCGGGCTTTCCGCTCTTCCACGGCCGGGTGCAGGATGGGTTGGGCGTTGATCCCGGCGTGAAACAGTGCTTCCGACAACCTTAAGGCCCTGACTGAGTCGCCCGTGATCACAGGAATGATCGGCGAGTCCATACTTAGCCCAGTTTCTAATCCGCGGGCACGAGCCAAATCCAAGAACAATGCCGCGTTGGAGCGGAGCCGCGTGACGCGTTCGGGTTCGCGCCGCATGATCCGCAACGAACCGAGCGCCGCTCCCACACTCGGCGGCGGAAGTCCCGCGGCGTAGACGAAGCCCGGCGTCGTATATCGGAGGTATTCCACGAGCGTTGAACTCGCCGGCGATAAAGCCGCCGCAACTGCCAAACGACTTGCTGAGGGTCCCCATCCAGAACTCGACGTCGCGCCGATCGACCTCGAACAGCTCGCCGAGGCCGCGGCCGGTGTTCCCCATGGTCCCGATCGAGTGGGCTTCGTCGACGTACAACCAGCACTTGTGTTTCTGCTTGATCTCAACGAATCTAGGCAAGTCGGGGTAATCGCCATCCATGCTGTACAGGCCTTCGATCGCAATCAGCACGCGCCGGTACTCGTGGCGAATCTCGCTCAGGATCGCATCCAAGGAATTCCAATCGTTGTGTTCGAACGGACGACGCCGAGCCCCGGACAGCTCCGCTCCCTGAATAATGCTGTTGTGGGCCAACGCGTCATGAATGATCATGTCGCCGGGCCCGACGAGGTGGCCGATGACGGATTGGTTGGTGGCGTGACCTCCGGCGAATGTGATCACGTCTTCGACCCCCAGCCACTCGGACAGTTCTTGTTCGAAGACCCGGTGGATGTGCTTCTCGCCTGAAACCATGCGGCTCGCGGAGACGCTGGTGCCGTAATCGTCGATCGCTTGTTTTGCACTGGCGACGACCTCTGGATGTCCGCTGAGACCGAGGTAGTTGTAGCTGCTGAACGAGATCAGGTCCCGGTTGTCGATCCGAGTTGTGTCGGCGATTAAGCCTTGGTGCACGCTAAAAAACGGATTGCGGATTCCAGAGGATTGCAGCAAGCGTTTGAGTTGTTGGACGCGAGCGAATTCCGGCATTTTTTCGATCTCGTAGTACGAACTTGGAATAGCCGACGTGGGGGATTTGACGCGCACTTCCTCGGATTCCAACACGGTTGTCTGCACGGGTTGGCTGCCGATATGCGTCAGGATCGCGTTGGCAACCTCGCGAACTGTCTCAACTTCCTGCAAAACATCGTCCGGGAATCGGCCGCCAAAAATGCGTTCCAACCCGGCGGCAATATTCAGCCGTTCCAGTGAATCCAGGCCTAGGTCAACGACGATGTTGGTGTCCAGATGTAGCTTGGTCGCGCGCTCGCGAGCGACGCTACGGATTTGCTTCATCACGATCGCCACGACACGGCGTTCGACTTCGCTCAAGGGTTTGCCGTTGGACATGGCATGGGCGCCATCCATTTCGGTCCACGTCGAGCGGGCTCCTTGATCCCATTGAGCGACGACCAGCAGCCGTCCGGCAAGATATTTGTCCCGACAAGCGTGTCGTTGGACTTTTCCGCTGGAGGTTTTGGGTACCGAATTGGCTCGCACCAAAACGATGGCGTCGGGGGGCAGTTCATGTTCGGCCGTCACCGCCGATCGAATCGAATCGAACACGTCGGTCCAGTGCGTGTCGGTGCGGTCCCGCTCGACTTCGCAAACCACGATCAGTTGTTCGCGATCCTCGCTATCGATGGCGAAGGCGGCTGCTCCGCCGCGCGCAACCGTCCGCTGCAGTTCTCCACGGTTGCTTCGATGTCCTGTGGGTAACGGTTGACGCCGCGGACGATGATCATGTCTTTGAGACGGCCTGTGACGAACAACTCGCCTTGATCGAGAAATCCAAGGTCGCCTGTCCGGAGAAACTTCCGATCGCTGATCCCCGCCACTTGTGCTTCGAAAGTCGTGTGCGAGATGTCTGGCTTGTGCCAGTAGCCACGGCCCACGCTCTGGGAATGGACCCAAATCTCGCCGATCCGATTTTCCGGCAAAGCGACGTGTGTTTCGGGGTCGACGATTAAGACGGTTTCCGAAGGAACGGGCCGACCGCAAGTGGACAGATGACGGGCTTGCGGATCGTCAGACGCACAGGGAACCACTCGCCGCTGTGTCAGGTCGATTCGGTTAAACGGTCGCACAAGCGGCTCGGTGACGCGGTCGGCGCCGGTGACCAGCAGCGTCGTTTCGGCCATTCCGTAACAAGGATAATGAGTCGCGTGCCGAAAGCCGAACGGCGCAAACTTATCGGTAAACCGCCGCAGGACGTCGCTGCGCACCGGTTCGGCCCCGTTGAACGCAAGTTTCCACGACGAGAGATCCAGATCCTTGCATTCGTCCAATGGTACCCGCTCATTACAAAGTGCATACGCGAAGTTGGGACCGCCGGAAATCGCCACTTGAAAACGGCTGATGGCCTTCAGCCAACGAATCGGGCGGGTCAAGAACGCCATGGGCGACATCAGCGTGACAGTATCGCCGACATAAACCGGATTGAGGACCCCGCCGACGAGTCCCATGTCGTGATACAGCGGCAGCCAACTGACCAGTCCACCGTTGTCGGTCATCGACAACTGAAATGCGTAGGTAATCATTCGGCAATTGGAGATGACGTTCTTGTGGGTCAGGACGACGCCTTTCGGCGATCCGGTCGAGCCGGAGGTGTATTGCAGCAACGCGATGTCTTCGTCTTGAACGTCGAGTGTCACCCAGTCGCCGGCCAACTCCAACGGGATCTCATCGGTGGCGATCCAAGTGATCTTTGTCAGGTTAGGCGAGTCGTCGAAGGAACCATCGACCCGGTCCATGACCGCCCGCGTGGAAAGGGCGACGGCAGCGTCGGCGTCATCCGAAATCGCGTTGATCCGCCCCATGTTTCGGTTGCGGCGCGGCGGATAGGCCGGCACCGGAATCGTCTTGGCGTACCAGCAGCCAAAAAAGGCTGTGATGAACTCGATCCCCGGTGGAAACAGCAGCAATGCTCGTTGCCCCGAAAATCCGGCCGTCAATAGCTTGGTGGCAACGGCCCGCGCCCGCTGATCCAGCTCCGCGTACGTGATTTCGACAAATCGTTCGTCGCCATCGATCAGGAATCGGAAGGCTACCATCTCCGGTTTGGCTAACACCCAATACCGCAACCGATCAACGAGATTGGTATCCGGAGGGCAATAGGGTGCAATCGGGTGCGACAGATCGAGCTTTTCCATTACGACTTGACTATCGAGTGTGTTCCCGTCAGCCGCAGGGTTGACACTTCGGATTCGATTATTGGATCGGACCTCAAGTATACCCGCTGATAACGTGTATCGGGAGTTGTTGGTCCCGGTGGGTAGATTATCATGGTCCGCGTCCAACGAGATTGTCAACGAATGGTTGGTTGCCGATTACGCGGCGGTTTGCCAAAAACTCTCAAAATGCAATTCTTTTGAATTGGACTGACGTGGAAACGTATAAATTGGTGATGCCGGAAAACTTGAACCATTTTGGCTATCTGTTCGGCGGCTACATGCTCATGTGGGTCGACGAGATCGCCTGGATGGCTGCCACGCTCGAATATCCGAGTTTTACGTTTGTGACTATTGGGATGGATAAAGTCGAATTCAGGCGAAGCGTCCGCCAGGGAACGATTTTGAGATTTCGCACCGAACAAACTCAAACTGGACGCACGTCGGCAACTTATCAGGTGGACGTCTCGTCCGGCGCGGGAAGCCAAATCGGGCAAAGCATCTTCTCCACCAACGTCACTTTGGTACGCGTCGACGAGTCGGGCAATAAGGTGCCGTTGCACAAGTGAATCGCCCGGCATGCAGACGTGGCTCGTTCACAGGGCGATGGCGTTGGTCAACGCAGCTATTCGACGATCCATCGATGACAGTAACTTGTCCGGCAAGGACTGCCCGACCGACTGAAAATGACCCTAATTCCGCAGGCACACATCGACCGGACGATTCCACCGGTTCGTGTTACAATGGCATGAACGATCAGTCGTCGCGAGTTGGAGAGAGTCGGAATAATGACCGGGCTGAATCCCTATCACGCCTGGCTGGGTTTGCCAGCCGAAATCGATCGACCGAACTTCTATCAGCTTCTGCAACTCGCACCTGCGGACTGTTCTCGGGAGGCGGTGATTGCCGCCGCCAAGTCAGCGCTCAAACGACTAAAGCCGTTGGTCGCGAATCCAGAATACCGCAGTCGCCTTGCCGAATTGGCAAAAGAGGTCGAAGCCGCGGCTCAATGTCTGGCCAGTAAATCCGCACGAGAGCAATACAACCAGCAGCTCTTGAGCGCGATTGCCTCACCGACCGCCGGCGAGGTCAAATCCGTAAAGGTAGACGCTGCGATCCCCGTCAAATTCGAGGCCGCGGCGATACCGGTCGCGACGCCCGTCGTCGATGATCAAACACCGATGGCGATTCCTGTCGAACCACCAGTGGACTCGCCAACGTTGCAGCCCCCAGAACCGACTTCTCCCGACGCTCCGCCGCGCGTCAGCCGAGATACGTTCGGTGCGGTCCAAAGCGAGCCGAAGATCGTAGTCGGGCAAGCCGATTTGTTCAGACGTCGTCGGCGCAGTTCGATCCCGTTGACCGCCTATATCGGAACAGTCCTGGCCATCCTTTTGCTGGTCGGCGCGGGGATTTTGGTGGCCCGACCTGACATCTTGCAACGCTTGCGGTACGGCCCAAAGATCGCCTCGGCGGCAGACGCTACACACCAACCTTCGGACGAATCGAATGACGATGGACCGGCAGAGAAATCTCCACTGGATATTGTCGCGGCAGGCAATTCCTCACCGTCGAATAATCACGCGTCGGATCATCTCGTCGTGCCGACGAAGGACGACGCGGCGATGTCGCCGTCGAATCGTGCCCAGCCCGAACTCGGCAATTCCCAAGCAACTCCCGACGTCGATTCGGCGAACGCATCCTCGGCTAGCAAGCCCAACGAGAACGCAGCTTCGGCATCGCCGGACCCAACAAACCCGTCACCAGACCCACCGTTGCAGCCACAGCCGATCGGGACGATGTCCGATGCCGCCGTCGACTTCTATTTGTCGTCAACTCTTTCATCGCTCGTAAAAGGAAACAACGAAAACGCTATTGAGCTTTTCAGCCGGCTGGAACCGACCGGCATCGATGAAGCGGTCCGCGATCGTTTCGAGCAAGTTGCTCAGATCGCGGACATCCACTTTCGCTATTCGCAACTTGTTCGAATGGCTGCCGAACAAGTTATCGGCGGCGAGAATATCCAAATAGGTTCGGACCAGACGATTGGAATTGTAGAAGCCAATCCCGATCTCGTGGTTTATCGCGTCGAAGGTGAAAACATCCGATTACCGTATGAGTTATTACCGGCCACGGTCGGACTTGCACTGGCCAAGCGCGCCGGAGCGACGGACGCAGATGTCGGCCTGTTTGCTGCGGTCGAGATTGTGCTCGAAGCGTTCGGCCAGCCCGGCAATCTCCGAGACCCGGCGAGCCTGCAATCACTCGAGTTGAGAGTTAAGAATCTTCCGCACGCCGACGCCAACCCGGCCAAGTTTGAATCGCTGATCCGTTTTATCCAGACGAGCCTCATCCCACTGGCGAATCGGCAACCGATTCCCGCTGACCCAAATAGCGCCGAGGTGGATCGCGCCCTGGCGTCGGCGGCCAAGGATTTCGATTCCGTCGCAGAGGCCGACAGGGCTATTGTAGCGATCGAAGCGGGCTTTTCTCAGACAGATGCCGTTCGACAAATCGCTTGTTTTAGGTACGCCAAACAACGTGCGCTGGAAAACGGCGACGTTGCGCTTGGCTTGGCCGTGGTTGATGCTTTGGCCGAAGAATCCGCGCGGTCCGGCAGTCTGTTGGCAGCATCCGTTCAACTCGGTGGCGCAACGCGGCTCACCGACGTCGATGCCCGGTCGATTGTCCGAACGATTCTGTTTCAACTTCGCCACAGCGGCGTTGCGGGAAGCACCGATCTTGCCCAGACATGCAGCGATCTTATCACCAGATTCAAGCTCGAAGGATATCGATCGCTTCTACAGAAACTGAGCGGACAGAAGTGAATGTCCACGCCTGGCGAACGCCTCACGATGATCGCCGTCCTGAGGTTGAAGACCCAGTCGGTCGCGTCATTGTCACTCAGCGTCGGATCGCTTATGTTGACTTGATCCAATCTCGGATCCAATTCGACTGCTCTGGTCACATGAAGGAGACAAACCATGGCTTATAAGCTCCCCGATCTTCCGTATGCATACAACGCATTGGAACCGCATATCGACGCCCGCACAATGGAGATTCATCACACCAAGCATCACAACGGCTACATCACGAAGGTCAACGACGCGATCGCCGGTACGGAACTCGAAAAGAAATCGGTTGAGGATCTCATTTCGAATCTCGGCGCGGTTCCCGACGCCAAGCGCGCGACCGTCCGGAACAACGGCGGCGGCCACGCGAACCATTCGTTGTTTTGGACGATCATGAGCCCCAAGGGAGGCGGCGAACCATCGGGTGATCTGGCGACAAAGGTCAATGCCACGTTCGGAAGCTTCGCGGACTTCAAACAGAAATTCAGTGACGCCGCAGCAACCCGATTCGGCAGTGGCTGGGCCTGGCTGAGTTTCGACAAAGGAAATCTGGTAGTCGAAAGCACGCCCAATCAAGACAGTCCGCTGATGGATGGCCGCACGCCGATTCTGGGACTGGATGTTTGGGAACATGCGTACTATCTGAACTACCAGAATCGACGGCCCGACTATATCGCGGCGTTTTTCAACGTGATTCATTGGTCGGAGGTGGCCAAACGTTTGAGTGCTTGCAAATGAGTGCTCGCATTGGCCGTTGCCTAATTTGACGTCTTCCAGTCGACGTTGACTCGCAGAACGTCAACTCCTAATATCCCGCCGATTTGGCTCGAATGTTGGCGGAGATTGTTGATTGCCGCCGGATTGCTTGACCGATTAAAAACTAGGTAACGTAAACGAAAGGAATTGACGTCGCCGCGAGTTGATGCGTGTGCTTCGTCATGCTTCGCCATGGAAGGTCGCTCGATGACTGCTTTGTCGCTCAGAAAGATTGTCAGCTTGACTCTAGTGCTCGCGGTTGTGACGGGTTGCGCTACAACGCGAATGGGCTCGATGCCGAAATGGAATTTGGCCTGGTGGAAAAAGCACGATACATCGTCGACCCGACGCGACGACGCCATCGCCGCGCCGTCGCAAACCATGTCGCCGCTGAATTCGCTAGTCAAGTCCGAATCCAAACCTACGGCCGAACGACCGCTGCGAAAGCCTTATACCGTTCCGGGAGAACCGCCGGAATCGCGTTCGTTTGCCGCCAGCGACTCCGCCAAATCCGGGGCAGCCGATCGATCTGGCGATCTCACACCCGACCGCAAGCAATTGCCAATCCTCGGCCCGATCATCCGCCCGAACAGCAACAACTCGTCGCCAGACTCCGTCGCAAAATCAAATATGCCTGGCACCAGCCAGAATACGCTTGGCAAAATGGGTGATTCTCCGCGAAAGGCCTTCGAGTTGTCGCCGGCAATGCCGATGGACGAGCCGCCGGGGTCGACCACTGGCTCGCACGATGCGCCGACAACGTCGACTGCAATGGAATCACGGGCTACGTCGGACCCGACTGCGAAATCTTCGGATTCGTCGGCACGGCGAATTGTCAACCCGTACGCGGATTACGCCGCGACGAATGCTGCCGCTGAAGACGGACGGACCGCAACCGCGTCCAACATCGAAACGACTCCCACTTACACGTCGACGCCCTACGGTAGTTTTTCCCCCAAAGCTCCAGTGGCGACAGTGAGCGCGTCCGGCAATTTGCCCGATCTCAATTCTCAGATGCTAAGACCCATGGCAACGCCGAACGCGTCCACTTCGCAAAGTAATGGTGCGAATTCGACGTTTGCTTCGGGGAAGACCGATTCGTCGATGTTGCTGCACGCCAACGCGTCGGCACGATATGCGCCCGGCAGCACGCAAGGTTCACAGTCGCTGACCGACTTGCTGGGTAGCGACCCAACGGCCGAGAATACCGCAGCGGCCCCGCCCACGATTGGCGGCGGCGGCAGTTTCAAAATCCAATAGATACAACGAAAGAATTCGAGTATTGATGCACCACTCATCGCTCGAGCCGTGCTGCCCCATTCGATCAATCCGGCTATTCTGAACCAAGCGTGGATCCGCACCGTTATCTATCGAGACGAGCTGGAATCCACCAGCACCACTGCGTTGGAGTTTTTGAAAAGTTCGTCCGCCGATCGAGAACTGTCGTTGCCACTGATTGTCTTTGCGGAAAGGCAGACTGCTGGTCGCGGGCGGGAAAATCGAGCTTGGTGGTCGGGACCCGGTTGCGTGTCGATGACGCTGGTGATTTCAGCAACTGAATTGTTGTTTCGTCGGGAACTCTTGCCTCTGGCGGCAGCTCTCGCCGTGGCTCAATCGCTGGAAAGGCTGCCCGGAATCGGCTCGGTCCAGATAAAATGGCCCAACGACATCTTGCTCGGTGAACGCAAGGTGGCCGGAATACTGTTGGAAGCGACTTCCTCACCGCAACCGCTCGCAGCGATCGGGATCGGCGTGAACTTAAACGCCAACCTCGAAGACATCCCGTTGCACATCCGAGACCAGACTTCCGTCGCGTCTGTGATGTTAGGTCGACAAATCGACAAATCGGATTATCTCGCCGACTTGTTGGACTCCTTGCATACGGTTGTTGCAGGAGCGCTTCCTGACTCCGAACTGATTGCGCAGTTTCGATGCCGATGCGGCTGTCCGGCCGGTTCGTGCGAGTCGTCAGCGGCATGAGTTCGCAGCAGGGCGTTTGTCGCGGCATTGACGAGTCCGGCCGGTTGTTGTTGGCTCATCAAGTGACTGATGAGATGCTCACGCCTTTGGCTTCCGGGCACGTCGAAACGTGGCACGGCCGCACGGAAAATTGACGCACGCAACAAGGCGTTTTTGGTGAACCCAATGGCCCTGGTAAAAAGCAGGGCAGCTTGTCACAATGGACGCTGGAAGTGCCTGCTCGTTTGTGGCACTACGGGATAAATAACGTCGCCTTAGGTCCTCGCCCAAATAGGAGAGGTTCGGCTGAGGGTAAGGAAAATCGGTCAGTTGTTTTTCCCGCGTTTCTTGTCCTCCCAGCTCGTTCACTGCACGCGAGCCCGGATTTCCTGGTGGCTGTTCAGGAGAATGCCCATGCCGCTGTTTGAGATCGAAACCGAAGCACATATCATCATTACTTGGGCTGACACCGAGAAACTGGCCAGAGCGGTCGCCAACGAATCGTACCCGAGCGAAGAAATCGTCCGACTGACCAAGCGACCGCGCGATAGTTGGGTCATTTCCAAAGGCGTCCTGGGGCTCAAAGAGAAAAAGACCGACCCCTGCAACGTCGCCCGCGATTGTCTTTCGAAAGCCTCTGGCGACAAAGTCCACGCCATCCGCCTGTACATGCACGAAACCGGGACGGACCTCGAACAGGCTCGCAAAGTCATCGAGTCGAACATGGTTATGGGCTGGTAGTTCTTTCAATAACCTGAGTCGGCTCCCACGTCTGTCCAGAATTTCGTCGCCGCCAGCCCAAACGCGATGGCCAACAGCAGCACTACGACGATCGCCGCTGCAACGCGGATTCGTCCACCGACCTTGGATCTCGCCGCTTGGCATGACATCGAAACGGCAATCGCTGAGACGAGCAAGATGGCGTTGACGGTCGTGAGTGCCGCCAGCAATCGACTCAAGACGACCAAGTCGATCAATGCCGCGGAAAGTTGAACGGTGGGAATGGGCCGCCTCCGTTCCCGATGAGGTCCGGCTTGCCAAGTCGCCAGATGAGCAATCAACCCCGCGACGGCTATTGAAAAAAGCAGCAATGCATGCACGCCCAGGCTGAGACTTCCCGACATCGTTATCACTGCTGCTTGCACCAGGCAACAACCGGCGATTAGGAACTTGACGCCCAAAGGGGAATCGATTGCTGCGGGATCTCGCGCGACTTTATCAAACCGCAGCTCGTTTTCAGGCCGCAACCGGTTAACCTCGCCGTCTTGCGTTCCGGTTTGACGTCCATCCGCGTTCGGATTTGGCCAAGAACGGCCGCGAGGCCAAGTCGCGATGACAAACCCCAC
The DNA here is from genome assembly GCA_963803365.1 of uncultured Planctomycetaceae bacterium. Taxonomy (GTDB): domain Bacteria; phylum Planctomycetota; class Planctomycetia; order Pirellulales; family Pirellulaceae; genus JANMEB01. Next base: position 912,424 of record CAWDMH010000003.1, on the reverse strand, counting down.
AAGATAAACGAACACGCCGCCGGCAAAACTCTGCAGAGTCGCAAGCGTGATCGTTGGCAGATAGCGACTGCCGCGAAACTGAAAAACAAACAGGCCGCCGAACGCAATCGCTTGGAACAGCCATTGCCAAAGAGATCTAGTTCGCAGCGCAGTCCACTCGCCGCGACAATCACCAGCAGAACCAACATCCCTAGCGGCAGCCAATCCACCGCGCTGTGTGGAACAATTCTTTTTTGGCATTCATCGAGCAAGCGTTGTAGGCAGTCGGTCAGCGGTGTTGCGGCGTTGCGGCTCAGGTCGACCGCGGTCCAGACCCGCGTCGCCAGTAGCCCCAGAACGTACGCCAGAAACGCGCCGCCCTCCGCAGCCACCAATGGCCACCGTTTTGGCGCAAACCAATATACCGCCAAGGTGACCGCCGCCGGCACCAACAAGGCCGTTGTCCAGATACGTGCATCGATCACAACGCAGGCCTATTGCTTGACCGCTTCAAAGCTCATCGTGATCGAGACTTCATCACCGATGCCTTGGGGGCCGATCATCTCTTTCATATCAAAGTCGGATCGCTTGATCTCAAATTGCGCGAGAAAGCCAACGCGCTCGTCGCCCATTTGCGTCTTGCCCTCGCCAAGTTTTGTGAGTTCGATATCTAGTTCCTTGGTCACGCCGTGGATCGTCAGATTTCCCTTGACGTTCATCGTCTTATCGGCCGGTTCGATTGAAGTGCTCACGAACTCGATGGTCGGAAACTCGTTGACACTGAAGAAATCGGGACTGCGCAGGTGCTCGTCACGCTTCTTGTTGTTGGTGTCAACGGAGGCGGCGTCGACGCTCATCTTGATTTGAGAATTCGCTGGATTTTCTCCATCGAGTGCAAGCTGTCCGGAAACCATGTTAAATCGGCCGTACGTGTAACTGAATCCCATGTGGCTAATGCCGAAAATGAGCGAGGTGTGCGCATTATCGATCGTGTAAGTCGCCACCGCCGGCTTGGCTGCGGCGTTCGCTGGAGCCGGCAGGTCTTGAAGTGGAGTCGACGCCTTGGCAGGTGACACATCGGTGACCGATGAATTGGTTGCGGGCGCGTTGTTTTGCGCGAGGGCGATTCCGCTCGATAACCACGCGAGCGCCGCCAAAACACCGACTCCAGTAAACAAAATGTTCTGCCTCATCGCGTTCTCCAATACATTGAATTCGTCCAAGAACGCCGTACTGCGACGGTCGAACTCTGGCCACCGCGGGCGCTTTTTCGCCGGCACAGCGAAACGTCGCACCGGCAAACGACCATTTTATGGCGAGTCACAACAAAACGCCATGAGCCCGTACGGAACGCCACGGGTGCGTGCACCCAAAGTCGATCAGATGCCCGCCGATTCGACTTCGGCAATGGTTTGACGCTTTCGCGAATCGCCGACAATCCCGCCTGCAAACTCAATCTCGCCAATGCGTTCAATCACGCGATATTTGCGTCGATAGTCGTGATCGATGAAATCGACAAAGCGAACTTGATAACACATCCAGTCGCTCATCGAATCTTTCAAGCGTTCAATCGTCGCCGTTGCGATGGCATCGGCGTGCGCCGTGTCGCGCAGAATATAATGAATGTCCAGCTCGCGCCGCTGTCGCTCGTAGACTTTGACCTCAACGATCGGATCGCCAAATTGATCGTTCAGTTGGTTGACCAGATCGTTGAAAAAGGACGGATAGAACCGTCGTCCCGCGTCGTTCATGATGAAGTTAGAATCCTTGCCTTCGATCCGCGTCATCACGAAGCGCTCACGACCCGAAGCGTCGACTCGAAACTCGACGTTGGCAATGTCTTTCATCTTGTAGCGGATGAACGGAAATTCGTCGAGGTGCAACCGCGTGACCACCATTTCCGGCTGACCCGCGGCGTTGAGTTCGGTCTCCACGTACGCTACATCCGCAAACACCTCCAAGCCGCCGTCGGTTTGGTGCGCGATCTCGCCGAGTTCGACCGAGCCATAGCTGTCTTCGATCTTGCTGCGCGTGAAGACCGATTCAATGTTGCGCCGCTGGCAATCAAAAAACGTCTCCCCGCTCACGTTGATCAACGCCGGATGATGATGCAGCGGCAAGTCAAACCGGCGGATGGTGTGCGCAATCATGTTCATCGGAGACGGAAACACCAACAGTAGCTTCGGTCGAAATCGGTTGATGTCGTCGACCAGCCGGCGGACCACGTGCTCGTCGATCTTGTCAAAAAGATGATAGCGAAACCCGGTCAGCCAACTGAACCGATTGAATTTAACCATGTCGTCGATGTTATATGTATTGCGCGGATAAAAGATCATCATCCGCTGTCCGGGCCGCCAGCCCATCCGATACCAACACTTAAAGAACGTAAACAACATGGAAAACATATGATGCTTCGTCATGCGCACGACGAGCGGCAACGCACTAGAACCGCCCGTCGCCATCGGCATCAAGTAGTCGCCTCTCCGCAATCGCAGTACCGATTGCAACGGGCGTCCTTCGACTTGTAATTCCATTGGACGAAGATTTGCGGTCGCAAGTTCTCCTGCCATCACCGCTTGACCAGCTTGAGCGTAATCGGCCTTGGTGAACGATGGAAGCTGTGCGTAGGCTGCAAAAAAAGCCTCGTCGTCGACGCTGGCGCAGCGCTGGAGAAACTCGTCAAATTTGCCGGCAAAAAACGGATTTCGGCGGTTGACCGAAGTTAGCAACGACGTCAAGTCCGCGCGAATCTGCCGACGGATTCCGTAAAATCGGTCGCTCACCACGACGTCGCGGTAAAGCTTGTGAACACCGACGAAGCGCATTACCCAGGAATACAACAGTCTCGACATACTTCAAAAACCGGTGGTTGCGAGAAGAACCGTCTGTAATTGTGCGGAAGCCAATACGTACTTGCGCAACAAAGCCAAAAACTGATCACTCACAAATCTCAAATCTCAAATTTGAAATGTGAAATCCGAAATCTCAAATCTCAAATCTCAAATCTAAAATCTAAAATCTAAAATTTGAAATCTAAAACTTGAACTCTCAATTCCAAAAAGTTCAACGTTTGCAATTCAGGTTCCCCATCTCCTGCCTCCCGCCTCCAGTCTCCCGCGTCCAGTCTCCAGTCTCCCGCCTACACGTTAGTTTCGTGTTCGATCGACGTCATTAACTGGCGGTCGAGTCCGAGTGCGTCGCCTAGATCGTCCAGGTAAGCTCGTTCGCGGGGATCGTCGATGTCGATGACGTAGGCTGACGCGACGTACGTCTCGATCTTTTCCGGCAGCGATGTAACTCCTACGGCGAGATCTCGGGGTGGTACCGGATTGTTCAGCTCTCTCCTGAGGATTTCACCCGCGCCCTCGGGCAGATTCAATTTCGTCAATTCTTCGTCGATACGTCGGCGTTCGGTGTCGTCAATGTGCCCATCGGCATTGGCAGCGCCGATCATCGCCCGTACCAACCGCAAGCCGCGAGCATCTGCGTCGGCGCCTTTCAATTGATGCAGAAACTCGCCTGGATCGCTGGCTTCGGCCGTCGTCGCGCCAACGGTTCCCACGTTCGTCTCGGTTCCCGACTGGTGTGCCTGCCAGTTTTGGTAGACTCTGTAGCCAATGGCGCCGACCGCGGCGACCGTTCCCAGCTTCAGCGCGCTCATCCCAATGCGCCGCCCGGCACGGGTTCCCAGCATCAAGCCCATCACGCCGCCGATCAGCGCGCCCTTGCCCAACGTGGACGCTGTTGAACCTTGTGCGACGCCTTGACTCGACAGGTTGATGGCTCGACCACCCAAGTCCTTTGCCTGGTCGACGACCTCTCTTCCCGACTTCAAAAGGATATCCAAAATGGCGTTGGTTTGCATATTTGCGTCCGATCCTAAATAATGTGTCGCGGTTCGCAAGCGAGAGTCACGTCACGACACCGAACCGCAATTCGTCGTCGGGAGCCAAAGCTGCGTTGCACCCAACGGTCCGTCGTCGGCAATTGACCCCGGCTCCTATCGACCCGTCGCTCAAGCAGACGATTCTAACGCTACCCCGTTTTGTGTCCAGGATCGAACCGAGCCAGCCAAATGACCTGACTGGCTGGCCACCCGAGAACACACGCGGCATTTCGCTTGGAGATGTCGCGGCGCGATCCCGCCGACAATTTGAAACGATGTTGTCAAGTTTGTGAAATGATCCGCAAATCCGGTAGCTCGCGTCCAAGGCCGCATACTTCGCTGCAACTTGCCAACGGGACGATTCGACGTTAGCAGACCGTTGAAAATGGGTGCCCAAGTGGTAAGCCTTCGCGGGTTGTCAATGCGTCGCCCACGTTTTTAGGGGGTCAGGCACATTTTCGGCGGCTCCTGCGACATTCTCGTACCAATCATTGGGCCGAAAATGAGCCAGACCCCGACTCGTGAACGGTTACGCCCAAGTGTTTATTGAAGCGGCGCAAGCCGCCCGGTAATTCGACACCTGGATGCCAACGCAACCGGACGGCTCGCGCCGTTCCGCTACTTTTTTAACGGGCTGTTAGCGCCGCAAGGTTAATGGCAGCAACTCGTTGCCGCGTCGAACGGTCATCGACAGTGGCTCCACTCGGTCAACGGTTGCCAACACGGACTCCACGTCTTGGCAGGCGGGCGTCAAGACGGAATTGACGTCGACGACCAAATCGTCAGGTTGCAATCCGGCTGTCTGCGCCGGCGAATCGGCCACAATGCTTTCAATATAGGGAGGTGTTCGGCGAACGACGCTGGGCACGAGCGAAAAGCCAGCGATGTCCAACGTCCACGGTTCGACGGTGTTGGATTTGTCACTGCTGGCCGTGAGATTGATCTTGCCCGACTTGATCCGCTCGATCGAATCCTTCAGCAGCGAGATTGGCAAACCAAAATTGAGCCAGCACTGCGTCCCTTGATTGCGTACTTCGCCGCCGATCATGGCCAACAGGTTTCCATCAAGGTCCGTCACCGCGCCGCCTGCAGCCCCCGGATTGCTTGTGATCGCATCGAGCCACAGCACGTCGTCATCGAAGCGAACTCGGGCCGAGCCGCGTCGTGCATTCAGCGGCGCGACATTGGAAACGACGCCGAGTTGCAGACTGACGGGCTCACGACCCGCCGCAATTCCGTACATGTTGCAAAACGCCAGAACTCGCTCGCCCGGAAACGATTTGCGTGTTGCCGAGAGATCAAAAAAGGCGAGCCCGCTGATTCCCACTTTCAGCACCGCAATCTCCAGCAACGGATCGTAGCCGGCAAACCGAGCTTGCAACCGCTGGCCGTCCGCCAGGACCGCCGTCACCGTATCGCCATCGATCAAGTGGCTCCAGGCCGTCAATATGTAGCCGTCGTCCGAGATCAGAAGGCCGGTCTGATACGCCTCCAATCGGCGAAGCCCCCCCGCCCCATACAGTTTTACAATTTTGGGCTGGATCGATTGATTAACTTCGGAAAGGTCGATTTGCGCGGCGACCGGCCAAGTCGAACTGATGAGCACGACGGCCGCAGTGACTAACTTGACCACCGGCCCAACGATATCCGTAAAGGCGTCACTTTTCAAAAGTTGCCAACCCACCGTAAATGCCCCTTACTACGACGCGTTCATTTCGCCTCGATGCGAGTCACCTTGATTGTTTGGATCGATCCCGAATTCCGCCACAACCGCATATCAAACGGGCGCAGGTTGGCAAATGTGCGCGGAAACCCGCCGTCGAATTCGACGTGCCAAGGATCAAACTCCGCGTCAAACCGCAGTTCGACGCCGATCAACCGTCGATCATCGGGCCCCAGGAAAAAGTCCGCTTCGGCAATGTTGTATCGGCCGCGCAACATCGGGTGAATTGCGTCGCCGGCTCCGGGCCAGGGGATCGCGCCCGCGTAGAACAAGTCGCCAAAATGCTCCGGCCCCAATTCTATCAGCCGCCGCACCAGGTGCAGCGCTAACACAATCCCCTTGCGCTGAGCCAACTCGCGCGGATCGAAAACCTCTTCGCCGGCAAAATCGACCGCGACCTGGTCATCCCCCCAAGCCAACCCTGATCGATCGTTGCCAATCACTAGTTGCACGGGAACGCCGTCGCCAGTCGAAGCAGTCATCACCCAAGCGGCTTCGGCCGACGTCGACTCGCTGAAATAACCGTGCGGCCAAACCTCCTCGACGCGTTTGCGATTGAAGTAATAGTTCGCGAAACCGTCTCGGGACTCAAAATGCTCGCGGATCGTCGGCGGGATATCGACATCGTCACCTGTTTTTTCGACGGGTTTGCCTTCGTGCGGCGAGGGCTCGATCGGTTCATTCTCGAAATTCGTCCATTCGGCAAGTTCGGCGGCGGAATGCAGATTTTGCAATCGCACTTCGACTTCGCGAACGTCGGATTGGTGCCGATAACTCAAGCGCACCGGCCAGCCGGCGGGAAAAGTACCTAACACGTTTTTGAACTGGTTGGTGGTTAGAATATCGCGGCCAGCAAACGACAGGATTTGATCTCCGACCTGTAAACCACGGCGAGACGCCGGCGCGGTCTCCAGGATATTGTCCACCGACACTTCGCCCCCTTCGGACGTCGAGACGGTCGCTCCCAGCGAAGCATGATCGACCAGCAAACCGGCGGACAACGGATCGAAAAACCGCTTGATCTGGTTGATCGAGATCGCATAGCCGACGCCGACATTGACTCGACCACGCTTCTCAAAAGAACATCGGCCGTTGATTCCGATCAATTCGCCGGCCAAATTAAATAGCGGCCCGCCTGAATTCCCAGGATTGATTGCGGCATCGGTTTGAATGCAATCGGAATATTCCAAAATCGAATTGTCCGGATATTGATATCGATGTGCCGCCGAGATGACACCCCATGTCACCGTCGGTTGCAAATCTGTTGCCAGTAGAAATGGATTGCCCACCGCAAAACACGCTTGACCGGGCCGGACCTGGTCGCTATCTCCCAACGTCGCGGTGGGGAAGTCATTGCGGCCGAACAGCTTGATCAGCGCCACGTCACCGGTCGGATCCAAACCGACCAGGACGGCGTCGTACAACATTCCATCCGACATACCGCAACGCATGTAGTAGCCGCACGGCTGCACGACATGGTAGTTGGTTAGCGCGAGTCCCTCACGAGTGATGACCACGCCCGAACCACCGCCCTCTCCGTTGGGTGCAAATACACATACCGCAGCTCGACTCGCCGCCTGGCTGGCCGCTACCCGCTGTTGTTCGGCCGCGCGGTAGCCACCGGCGGTAGATTCCTGAGGCAAGAAACCGGGGCGTCGATCCAAGCACAGACGCACGCCACGATCAGCAGAAATGCTTTGCACGACACGGTGAAGCGCGCTTCAATTTTCCAGTCCGGGATGTTGTTGGGTCATTCCGATGAACGACTCAAACTGGTGTAGCGAATCCTGTAAGGCCTGAAATCTAACAAGCCATGTGACATCTGTCAAAGATTCTCGTATGATGGGTGGGGGCCAATTCGAAGTGGATGCCAACGCAACCGGACGGCTCGCGCCGTTCCGCTACTTTTTCAACGGGCTGCTAGATCAAATGCCGGTAGCTTGTGGGCTCGAACCGTGTACGATTTGAACGCACAGAATCTGACGTAAAGATCGCACGTAACATAACTTCGCCTTAAATCCTCGCCCCACGGCAGAGGCGTCAGATGAGGGTCAACAAAATCGGGAAGTTATTTTGCGTGCGATCCGACTTCGCGACCTCCCAAACAGGCTACCCATGAAAATTCAACACTACGAGGCAACGGAAGCTCAACCTGTTCAAATGCCTGGATCTTCCGGATGCAGGGTTCGATGGTTGGTTGGCGAAAGGGACTCTGCCCCGAATTTTGCGATGCGACAATTTGAAGTTGCACCCGGTGGCCACACGCCGCTTCACTTTCACGACTACGAGCATGAAGTCTTCGTGTTGTCGGGCCAAGGTGAAATCATCGACGCCGACCGTCTCCATCCGATTCGCGCCGGAGACGTGATCTACGTCGCCCCGAACGACGTTCATCAGTTTCGCAATACCGGCGGACAACCGCTTCAGTTTCTGTGCTTGATTCCCAACTCGGCAACCGGCAAGCAGATCAACGTCGTTCCCGAATGCGGACTGGAACCTGCACCGGCCGCCGATCCGCACGCTTGCTAACTCGACGTAACTGTTCACGAGCCGGGGTCTGGCTCATTTTCGGCCTAATTATTGATACTTGAATGTTGCACGAACCGCGGAAAACGTGCCTGACCCCCTGAAAACGTGGGCGACGCATTTGCAACCCGTGAACACTTATTAACTCGACGATTCGTTGGAGACCAATGAACAGCGACGTCGCCAGCGAAATCCAACGACTGCGGGATGTAATCCGCCATCACGACCAGAAATACTACGTCGAAGCGGCTCCGGAAATCTCCGACTTGGAATACGACCGGCTGATGAAGCAGCTGGTCGATCTGGAACAAGCTCACCCCGGCTTGGTGACGCCCGATAGTCCGACGCAGCGTGTCGGCGATGCCCCGGTACCGCAATTGACGCAGGTCGAACACGCCATACCGATGCTTTCGATCGAAAACACGTACGACGAAGCGTCCTTGCGCCAGTTCGCTCAACGGACGGCCAAGGAGTTGCCAGGCGAAAAAATCGAATGGGTCGTGGAACTCAAGGTGGACGGGGTGGCGGCCGCCGTTGTCTACGAACATGGAGAATTGGTTCGCGCCGTGACCCGTGGCGATGGTCGCGTCGGTGACGATATCACGCACAACATTCGCACGATCGGCGACGTGCCGCTGACACTGATCGGCGACGACCCTCCCCAGTTGCTGGAAGTTCGAGGCGAGGTCTACATGACCAACAGCGAATTGGTCCGGCTGAATCAGCAACAACAAGCTGCCGGCGAAAAGACCTACGCCAACACGCGCAACGTCACGGCCGGTAGCATCCGGTTGCTCGACCCGCGGCTGTGCGCCTCACGCCATTTGAAGATGTTCTTTCACGGTACTGGCTTGTGCGAGGGTTTGCAGATCCAGACCCACATGGAATTCCTGAAAACCATTGGCCAGTTTGGTTTGCGTGCTACGCCGTTGGTCGAGTGCTTTACCGATTTCGACGACGTGATCGAACACTGCCGCTTGCTCCCGGAGCAGATGCACGATCTGGATTTCGAAGTCGACGGGCTGGTGATCAAGATCAATCAGTTTGCCCTCCGCGAGCGGCTCGGCCAACGATCGAAGAGCCCCCGCTGGCTGATCGCCTACAAAGTCGAGAAATACGAAGCGGTCACTCGCCTCAATTCAATCGAGGTCCAAATTGGCAAGACCGGGGCGATCACGCCGGTCGCCAACCTGGAACCCGTCCAGTTGGCTGAAACGACGGTCAGTCGGGCAAGCCTGCACAACGCCGACGAGATTCAGCGAAAGGACATCCGCGTTGGAGATACCGTCGTCGTGGAGAAAGCTGGCAAGGTCATTCCGCATATCGTTCGCGTCGAGATGCACTTACGGCCGGATGGTCTGGCAGCTTACACGTTTCCTAGCCACTGTCCGGAATGCCGAACAATGCTCGTCAAGGATGAAGGAGGCGTTTACATCCGCTGCCCGAACCCGTCATGCCCGGCTCAAATCCGCGAGCGAATCCGGTACTTCGCCAGCCGCAATGCGATGGACATCGAAGGGCTGGGCGACAAACTGGTCAATCAATTGGTGGGCAGCGAATTGGTCAAGACCTACGGTGACCTCTATCGCTTGACCCGCGAGGACGTTGTCAAGCTGGAACGAATGGGCCCGCGGTCGGCGGAGAAATTGATCGCCGGGATCGCGGCCAGCAAGGATCGCGGCCTGGCAAGATTGCTCAATGCGATTTCGATCCGCCACGTGGGTGAAACGGTCGCGGAAGTGTTGGCCAAGGCATTCGGCGACATCGATCAACTGATGGCAGCGAGCGTCGAGCAACTCTGTGAGACGGAAGAAGTCGGTGAGATCATCGCCCGCAGCGTGTTCGACTTCTTGCACTCGGACTACGGCCGTGAAATCATCCGCGAATTGCGGGACGCGGGTGTCGACATGTCCACCGGCTCAACGTCCGAGCCGCTGGGCCAAGAATTATCGGGAAAGACGTTCGTCGTTACCGGCACCTTGGCTCGACATACGCGAGACGAGATTCATGATTTGATCAAGCGGTTTGGCGGCAAGACATCATCCAGTGTTTCCAAAAACACCGACTACTTGATCGCGGGCGCCGACGCCGGCAGCAAGCTCGCCAAAGCCCAATCGCTGGGCGTGACCGTCATCTCCGAAGACGACTTCGAGCGCTTGCTCGCCGAAAAAGAGTCCTGACCCCTTTTGTCCTTTTGTCAGAAGATGCGGATCGTGCCGCAACATTTGCAACGCGCCGGACGAATCCTGTCGTATTGACCTAGCGTTACGATCCTCAGCGGAAGCACGATCCAAAATGGAAAGTTCACCGCGCTTTCGTGAACATCTTCCCGCCAACACGAGCGGCAATATCTTCGTCCAACGGGTTCGGGTTCATTTTCGTCAGCGGCTCGAGTGATCATTTTGGGAATACGTCTCCACGATAGGGCCTGTCAGGCGGAACCCAATTCGAACCGCCCAAGACTCCATAGTAAATCGGGTTAGTTTCCCGTCAATCAAAAATACATTTCGATTTCTTGCGAAGCCGACGGGCAATGGTCTTGCGTCGGCATTAAATCGCTACAGTCGCCAAAACCGACGGCCGCGCAAATGCGACGTTTCTGGCTGAGGTTCGGGCCAGATCAGATTACAGATCATGTGCATCAGCACCATCCCTAGCGAAACAAATATCGCCAGTGCACGGGCTGACCTTACACGGCGGTTGTCGCTGTTTGTATAATCGTGCTTGAAGAGGATCTGGAGCTTCTGTTGCCTGTGGGCGAGTGCTTCTGTTGTGAATCGTTGCCCTGATCGACGCACGCTACGACGATGGTCTCACGGCCAATTGTCGGCCTCCCGGACCGACGAACTGGGAGAGCATGTCGAAGCCTGTTCCGAATGCCAGCGGTGCCTTGCGGATTCGGTTGACGAACTGATTCCACTTGACCATTCGGGTCGCTCGGCGGACTACGACGAGGTCGAGATACAACGTGCCGTCGAACGCTTTCGCCAAGCGAATCAGTCGGTTGACCCGCAAAATCTAGATATCGGTCGCGAGGTCTCCGCAGGAAGTCCCGGAGACTCCCGCGACCGCGCCGTCTTGGGATTGAAAGTCCGTTGTCCGCATTGCCATGCGGCGGTCGAGACTCGCGTCGAAGACGATTTGCAAACGCTGGTTTGTCAGAGTTGCGGCAGTGGATTCAACTTGTTGTCACGCGGCGAGAGCACACAACAAGCCCGACCGCTTCGTCAAATCGGCCACTTCGAGATTATCGAGTTGTTGGGTGCAGGGACGTTCGGCAGCGTTTGGAAGGCGCGCGACACCGAACTCGAGAGAACGGTCGCCATCAAGATGCCTCGCAAGGAGCAGTTGGACCCGTCGGAGGCCGAGTCATTTCTGCATGAGGCCCGCGCGGCGGCCCGCATCAAGCATCCTCACGTCGTACAAGTCTACGAAGTTGGCCGGGATGAAGACCGCATTTACATCGTCAGTGATTTTGTGCGCGGGGTCGGCCTCCATGAATGGATGAAGTTGTATCCGACGTCCGAAAGACAGGCGGCGGCCCTACTGGTGCAATTGGCGGACGCGGTCCACGCGGCGCATGAATGCGGAGTGGTCCACCGCGATCTCAAACCAGCCAACATCTTGATGGATGTATCCGGACAGCCGTTTATCACCGATTTCGGCATGGCCAAGCGATCGACCGGCGATCCGACGGTGACGTGCGATGGCGAGATCATCGGCACGTTGGCGTATATGCCGCCGGAACAGGCTCGCGGCGATAGCGCTTGCGCGGATCGCCGCAGCGACGTGTACTCGCTGGGGGCGATTCTTTTCCAATTGTTGACGCACGAACTTCCATTTCGCGGTTCGCCGCAAATGTTGATCTTCCAGATTCTCAAAGATGAAGCGCCGAGTCCACGCCAGTTCAACGCGCGGGTTTCGCGAGATCTAGAGACCCTCTGCCTAAAATGTCTTCAAAAGGAGCCGGAGCAACGATTTCAGACCGCCGCCGAACTGGCTGCCGACCTCCGCCGCTTCCTAGCGGATGAACCCGTCGTCGCCCGGCCGATCGGTAAGCTTGTCCGCATGGTTCGCTGGTACAAAAGGCGTCCGGTCGTGGCGGGACTTGCCACGGCGCTGACGTTGATATTGATTGCCGTGTCGATTGGGGCATCCGTGGCGAGCATGGTGTTCCAAAGGCAACGCACCGCCGCGCGCGAGCTTGCCGCTGCCAATGCACAACTCGCACAACGGGAGAAGGAATCGCGGCAACTTGCCGAAAAAAACCTGGCTGTTGCGCGTGATACCGTCAAACAGTATTTCGAGCAGGTGTCGAACAGCGAATTGCTCAATCAACCGGGACTTCAAGATTTACGGCGTCACCTGCTGGATCTGGCCGCTAAAAACTATGAGCAAATCGCCGCCAACGCGGGGCACGATACTCGTTCGCGAATCGACGTTGCCAATGCGTACGGCTACCTGGCTGAAATTCAACTGATGATCGATGCGCCGCAGAAGGCCGCGAGTTCCATCGAACAAGCACAGTCCATTTTTGAACAGCTAAACACCCACGATCCCGACAACGTTGAAATCCAGGAGGGACTTGGATCGGCCTATTTCATGCATGGAGATTATTCGTGTCGCGCGGGAAAATATGAAGAGTCGGAGGCCCTTCTCGACAAATCGTTGGAGATCCGCCGCCAACTCGTCAAGCGTGAACCGGCGAATGTGGAGTATCGCCGAAAGCTGTCGTCAACATTGAATGCACGCTCGATTGCGCAGAGTCGTTCGGGCAATTTGAACGGGGCCAAACAGAGCTTGCTGGAAGCGATCGACGTGCTCCAAACCCTGGACGCGGACTCACGCGAGACCGCAGCCATCCGGCGACACCTGGCATCGTTTGAATTCAATCTGGCGTTGATTCACCGCGACCAAAACCAAATGGAGCGCGCGAACGAGCTCTTCAAACAGTCGCGGACCCTGCGCGAAGCCTTGGTAAAACAATATCCCGACGTCATGGACTACCAGCGGGACCTGGTGTTCACCTACGGCGAATACGCGGGTTTTCAACAATTCGTTTTGCAGGATCTCGCCGCCGCGGAATCGAGTTACCTGAAAGGAATTGAAATAGCCAAGTCGCTCTACGAAGAGAATCCAAATGTTCTCGAATATCGCCGTATGTTTGCGACATTGTCCAATAACCTGGCTCAGCTCCTGGGCCAAACTGGGCGAACCGAGCAGGCCATCCAAACGATCGACTTGGCGATTCAGCAATGGCATCGTCTAGTCGACGTCGAATCGGAATCCGCAGATTATCGCCAGGCGCTCGGTGACGCCTTGGGTGCCAAGGCCGACTTAATCCGCGCCAATGGGCAAATCGAGGAAAGCCAACCGGTTTTTGAATCGGTGCGCGAGTTGTACGATCAGGTTGCCAACTCAAATCCAAATCTCCCGGTCACCAAGTTCAAGGCGATTAGCCTCGATCTGGAAATCATCACCAACGACAATCTGTTGGGTCGCTTCGAATCGGCTTTGACTCGGACGACACAAGTCCTCGGCACTTTGGGTCTGGTTCGCCAACAATTTCCAAGCTTTACGTTGTTCGGATCGGGTTGGGACGACTGCGAGGCAAACGCGATGAGCGCACGAGGATTTGCGTTGAGCATGCTGCAACGCCACGACGAAGCGGTGGCGGCGTATTCCAGATCTTTGGAACTCACAAAACCAGATCAACGAGCTTACATGGACTTGGTCCGAGCGACCGCGTTGGCGAGAAAGGGCGACTATTCAACGGCTTTGGAGGTTGCCCATCAACGAGAACAGGATGGAAATCTCGACGGCGCGGCGGCTTACGAGCTATCGCGCATCTATACGCTTGCTGCGGATTCCGAGGCAGCCGATTCGAAGCGTGAAAACGGCGAGCCCGACCAATCCTCAGACGACTCAATCCGACACGCTTGTGAACTCATACGCCAGGCAAAACAACTCGGCTACTTCGACGATCGGCTAAATGCCCGATGTCTTCTGGAACTGCATTCGGATTTCAAGAGCCTGCGCGAATCCCATGTTCCAAGCCGTCGTTCAAGATTTCGATCGAACCGCGGCCAAATAAGGATCGCACGCAAAATAACTTGCGAATTCAATCCGATCTGCATCGGGCTGGCCCCGACAGCATGACGACTGGTCAGCTACCCGTCGTGCTGGACAACCATCCAGCGCGCTCAATTCTTCGCTGTGATCCCACGTCTCCGCCGCGAAAAGAGTCCCGACCCCTTTTTGTGTAAGGTTGCAGCGATGAACTTGCTGTATCGAACTGGTGAAGGAAAGGACAACGATCATGAACGACATTTCCACCCTGGAATTCAACGACGCGGGCAATTCGGTCGAGTGCAATCGGTTTACTCCGATCAACTCCGTTCGGGCGGCGATCCATCGCATGCTCGACGTTGTCGGGCATGCCGGCCGCCGATTCCGGACATGACGAAGTTGGCTTTGAGCTTTCTCGAATCGCTCCCCATCGGCACCGACGAATACGACGACTTCAAAAAGAGAATCCGTAATGCCGACAGATACGCCAACGCCCATGAATTTGGCGCGGTGCAATTCGAATTGAAATTGCTGCTGAAGCGGCTCCCCGACGGCGCATGAGGAGCAGGCAGATCGCGCAGTGCATTACGCGCAGTGCATTACGGGGCAGTGCATTACGGGCAGTGCATTACGGAGAGTTGTTCGCATCGGACTCGGCTTCGCGAATCAACTTGTCCAACGCAGCGTCGATGACGCCCTCGCCGGGGATACCCGGCCACTTGAAACGGATCACGCCGCGATGATCGATCATGTACAGCGTCGGTGTGGCGGACAAGTTCCATCGAGTCGCAATGGGACCCGCCCCGGCGCTGCCGCCGTCGGCGAACGATCGCCACGTCAGATTCTCTTTGGCGACGACGGCCTTCAATCCTTCCACCGACAAGCCGCCGACATTGACGCCTAACAGAGCGAATGGTTTACCGTTTAGTTTGTTGACGAGCGACCGCTCGTGAGGCCATTGGGCCCGTCACGACGGTCAAACCTGACTCCAAAAGTCGAGCAAGATTACTTTGCCGTGGTAGTCGCTCAGCTTGAATGGCTGGCCGTCCTCGTCGACGCCTTCGATGTCCGGCGCCGTCTTGCCCACGACCAGGTGGCGAATCTCGAATAGTTCCGCCTGTGCCCGATCACCGACCGTGTGTTCTGAAGAAATCCGCACTTCGGCATACTGTTCGATCGCCGTCTGGAGCAACGATTCGATCTCGGCGTCGGTCGTATCGCGGTTTTGCTGCTGCAACCGGTCAAAATAATCCTGGCCAAACAGGCCACAGAATTCCTTAACGAGCCCGGCGTTAGCGCTCACCAGGTCGAGCCGCTGATCTCGACTGTTCAGGAAGTGCGCCATCGCCAAGCAAGCGGAACCTCGAACGTCGCGGTGCGGATTCGACTTCAATACGCTGCGCAAAAAGGACTCGTACTCCTCGCACAGGCCGTACGATATGCGTTGGCAAAGCGGTCCGAGCTTGTCGCTTTGAATGTAGTTCCGTTGCAGCATTTCGAAAGCTCGCGGCCGAGCATGGTCGTCCCCGGCAATCTCAATCGGCCAAGGTATCGTGTTGACTTGCCAGACCGCTTGAATCAAGGCGTCTACGGCGACCGGATCGTCGGGATATTTCTCAGCGAGGCCACCAGTTTTTCTGCAATCCGATTGCGATGTTCATATGTTTCAATCATGAACTGCTTTCGCTCGTCGTCGGTCAAAACCCGACCGCTCGACGACGCTTGCTGATGTTTCTTGAGCAGCGCCTTGAACTGTTCGGTTGGGCTCGCGGATTCGTCCTGGCCTCGAACCGTTCCTGCCGCCCACAACATGCCAACGATCGCGATCGCTGCAATTGCAATTCGTTGCATACCAAACCCTTGAGCTATGGTGAATATTAACCGCGCTGACACGGCTTCCAAATGTAAAGGTACCAAAAGATCGGCATCGAGATCATATTACCCAAAAAAAGCACTGCGGCCCACAGCGCCTTTTTGTCCGCGGGGACTTCATCCGTTTTGAATACGTACCAGACGTAAAACGCGATCAAACTCCAGACAAAAACGATCACCGAAAAATGCATAATCATCAACAAGGGGAAAAAGGACGCAATCCGATTGCGACCTGGGCCCAGCATCAACGAAATTGCGATGGCAAAAAAGAACACCATGTAGGCCATTGGAACAACGGTCAGGACACCGAGCAGCAATGCTCGAGTTTTGTTCATCGGCACCGGTTTGGGTTTCATCGGAGCCGCCGATCGAACTTCGGGCGACCAGTGGCATTGAGGGCACTCCGCCGAAACTTCGCCGCGAACTGCCGCAAACTGGGCAAGGAAACAAAACGGGCTGGGAGCCGGACATCTTTTCCATCTTCTTGAAATGAAAAATCTTGTGGGTCTCAACGGCGTTGAAAGCGCAGTAGTGGTGTCGTTCACGTGGGATGATTTTCCATGTCCGTCATTTGTCGGACAGTGACGGCCCCGCCCACAGCAATTGACCCACTAATAAAACGGCTCCGTCAGCCCACTTGACCAAAGAACGAGATTGGACCACTGAAGCAGAATAGCGTAAGACTCGTCCAAGTGCAAGCGATTTCGATAGTGGGGTAGTTTGCAGTAGGTCGGTCTGTCCCAGACCGACAATCGATAGTGGGCTAATTCTGCAGTAGGTCCGTCTGTCCCAGACGGACAAACGATATTGAGCCAATTCTTCTGTAGGTCCGTCTGTCCCAGACCGACAATCGATAGTGGGCTAATTCTGCAGTAGGTCCGTCTGTCCCAGACGGACAACCGGTAGCGAGCCAATACGACAAACCACGGCCATTGATCGAGCCGTCGATGTCCGCTAGGTTGCTGGAGTTTGCGGGCTGATTTTGATCGAAGTTACCCCATGTCCAAGAAACCAAAACGTCGACCGGCGAACCTCGCCGAACGTCAGAAACTTCCCGGTGCCAAGCGCACGGATCAGTTGCCCGCTTGGCGCAGTCGCATCGGCCTCATCATCGCATTCTTCGTCCTGACAATCGGATTGAGTTATGTGTATTTGGCATTCATGATTCCGTCGAGCGTGCCAGAGTACGATTACAAGGTGGTCAAGGAGTATTGGCACGATCCGGACGCCTACACCGAAGGCTTGCTGTACTTGAACGGAGCGGTTTACGAAAGCACCGGCCGAGCCGGACACAGCACCCTTCGCAAGATGGATCTCAAAACCGACAAACCCATCATTCACAAGCTCGATGACAAGTTATTCGGCGAAGGCTTGACCGTTTGGAACAAGCAACTCATTCAGTTGACGTATCGAAACGAAATCGCGATTGCCTACGATCTCGATCTCAATCCGACGGGAAAAACGTGGAATTACGTGGAGGAAGGCTGGGGGCTGACCAGCGACGGCAGGACCCTGATTATGAGCAACGGTTCATCGATTCTCTTTTTTCGAGATCCCGAATCGTTTGAAATCGTTCGCAAGCTTCACGTTTACGACGGCGGCCATCCGGTGACTGGCTTGAATGAATTGGAATACGTCGACGGTAAGATTTACGCAAATGTCTGGCATCAAGACTACATCGTCGAAATCGACCCCAACAGTGGCGCCGTCATCTCGCGGATCTTCCTCAACGGCTTAATGCCGTACAATCAGAGGCAAGACGAGGAGTCCGTCCTGAACGGCATCGCCTTCAATAATGACACGGGGCACTTCATCGTGACCGGAAAAAACTGGCCGAAGATGTTTGAGATTGAACTCGTCCCGCGGCCAAAGTCTGGAGTGAAGTGAACACGCGGTCCACCAATTCGTGGAGAACTTGAATTGAGCGAAGCAGAAAGAGTCGTCATTATTGGCAGTGGGCCGGCGGGTTGGTCGGCAGCGATTTATGCCGCCCGAGCCGAATTGAAACCGGTGGTATTCGAAGGTGCCATCACGGAGGAGAATCGACTGGCCGGCACGCTGCCACTCGGTCAATTGGCCCTGACGACTGAAGTGGAGAATTACGCCGGATTCCCCGTGGGCGAACTGAATAGGTTTGTGGAAACCGCGGTTGACTCATCGCGAATTCAATACCTGAACGTGTTAACGGAGAAGCACGCGGTGACAGGCCCTGAGCTGATGGAGTTGATGCGTCAGCAGGCAATCAATTTTGGAACGCGCGTGATCACCGATGACGTCGTGGAAGTCGATCTTGAGCGGCGCCCGTTTGTGATCCACAGCCTGGCCGGTGAGCAGTACCGATCCCACGCATTGATTATCGCGACCGGCGCCGTGCGAACTATCTCGGCCTCCCATCGGAAGAGGCCTACAAGAATCGCGGCGTCAGTGCGTGCGCCGTGTGCGACGGAGCGCTTCCTCGGTTTCGCAACAAGCCCCTGGTGGTGGTTGGCGGCGGCGATTCCGCAGTGGAAGAAGCAACCTACCTCACGAAATATGCGTCAAAGGTCCACATGGTGCATCGCCGGGACAAGTTGCGGGCCAGCATGATCATGCAGGAACGCGCGTTGGCCAATTCCAAGATCCAGATGGAATGGAACTCGACTCTCGACGAGGTGTTGGGCAACGACAAGGAAGGGGTCACCGGCACGCGATTGAAGGCGACCACCGACGGCGCTTCCCGAGAACTTGGCGCCAGTGGCGTGTTTTTGGCGATCGGCCACACCCCCAATACCGATTTGCTGAAGGGCCAGTTGGCGCTCAACGAAAAAGGTTACATCCGCTGGACGGCTCCTTTTCGAACGACCACCAGCGTCGAAGGTGTCTTCGCCGCCGGGGACGTCGCCGACGACTACTACCGTCAAGCGATTACTTCAGCCGGGACCGGTTGCATGGCCTCGCTCGACGCCGAACGCTGGCTGGCTGCGAAAGGAATCGAATGATGCAAGCCGCTCTAGCGATCGACAAGCGGGCGCATTGTCGATGGTCCAGCTCTAGCGGCCCGTCGAAAAACGACTGATCTCAACGACCGGACCAAACGTCATTCCCGCGAAGGCGGGAATCCAGCGGACATCAACTATCGCCATGTTGGATCCCCGCCTTCGCGGGGATGACAACAACCTTTTACAACGGGCTGCTAGGTGTGAATGGCGATGCCGGCGACCGCGAGGGCGGCTTCCTTCATGATTTCCGACAGCGTGGGGTGGGCGTGGCAAGTGCGGGCGAGGTCCTCGCTGGTGAGCCGCGAAGTTGATTGCCACGGCGGCTTCGGCGATCAGATCACCCGCGGATTCCAATCGCGTGCACGCCCAGAATGCGGTCAGTCTCAGCATGGGCAAGTATTTTCACCCGCCCTTCGATATCGCCCAGCGTTCGGGCGCGGCCGTTGGCGCCGTACGGACAAACCCCTTTGTTGAACTTGATTCCCTGCTCGTTCAACTGCTCTTCCGTTTTGCCGACCGAAGCGATTTCGGGGTTGGTGTAGACGATTGACGGAATGGCATCGTAGTTGACGTGCCCGTAGCCGGTGACGATCTTTTCAACGCAAGCGACCCCTTCCTCCGAAGCCTTGTGTGCGAGCATCGCGCCCCCGATGCAATCTCCGATGGCATAGACTCCGTCGACGTTTGTCTTGAAGTCGTCATCGACGACGACGAATCCTCGCCGGTCGACCGCCACGCCAACGGCTTCCAATCCGATCGATTTGGTATTGGGCCAGCGACCGGTGCACATCAACACCCGATCGGCGCGAATGGGTTCGCTCCCCTTGCATTGAACGATGCACTGGTCGCCTTCGACAATCGCGCTCTCCACCCACGTGCCGGTCCTCAATTCGAGTCCCTGCTTCGCAAAGATCCGATGAGCTTGCTTGGCGATTTCGCTGTCGAGCCCCGGCAAAATCCGATCGAGTGCTTCCAACACGGTGACCTGGCTGCCCAGCCGGTTCCAGACCGAGCCCAGTTCCAAGCCGATGTAACCACCGCCAATGACCACGAGCCGTTGCGGAACGGTTTCGTAGGAAAGCGCCGCGGTGCTGTCGCCGATCATCTTGCCGTCGACTGGGATGTTGGGAAGTGACGCCGGGATGCTGCCCACGGCCAGCAAGATGTGGCGGGCGATGAGCGTTTCTTGTGGCTGACCCGCGACTTCGATTTTCAACCCGGATGCCAGTTTTCCACGTCCGACGAACATCGCGATCTTGTTCCGCTTGAGCAACATATTAACGCCGCTGGTCAGTGCGTCGACGATTTTGGTCTTGCGGCTCATCATCTTGGCCAAGTCGAGTTGGACTTGGCTCGCACTGATTCCGTGATCGGCCAGGTGCCGGGTGGCTTCGTCGTACAAATGGCTCGATTCCAGCAGCGCTTTGCTGGGGATGCAGCCAATTCGCAGGCAAGTCCCGCCGAACTTTTCATATTCGTCGACGACAGCGACGCGCAAACCGAGTTGCGCGGCGCGGATGGCAGCTACGTAACCGCCCGGGCCGCCACCCAAAACGATGAGATCAAACTGGGTATCCGACATAGTTCCGGCGCTCCGATCGTGGTGCCATGTTCACTTGTTTGAGGCCAATTACTGTAGGCGAAGCTACGGAGCGTCACGCTTGACCGCGGTGGCGCGGTCGCCAAAGAAAAGCCATTCGAGGACTTCGCCAAAACGCCCGCCAAAGATGACTCGCATCCGTAGGTTGTTGGCGTTGGTCGGGATATCGAAAACGATGTCTCGGTCGCAAGAATCGCCGGCGGCCAACGTGGTCTTTTGTTCGCCATGCGGGTCCTGGGCGGCCTGGCCAAGATGTGACAACAAGAACCGACGCCCGTCGTCACTCTCGACGACAATCTGATTGGGATCAAACGTGAAATCGACACGCTTGGCGTGATTGGCAACGTGGACCGTCAGGATCAGGAATTTCCCATTGGGCTCGACCATTCCCTCGGCGTCCTTGATTTCGCTGACCCATTGTTGGCCGGTCATCGTAAAGCCGAAATCGTCCACCATCAGCTCGGCGCCGGCGCCCAGGATCTTGGGCTGAAACCCGATGATGAACTGCGCGATAAATGAAGAACGCGATTACGAGTAAGGTCAGCGTGAGCCAAAGCCAAGTCAGTTTTTTCTTGCGTTTGTTTGCCATCGTCGATACCGATCAGATTGCCGTTGAGTTTGAGACGCAAAACCCGGATATTGGACAATGCGAATTGATAAATGAAAAATGAGAATTGAAAAATGAGAATTGAGAATTGAAATTTGAAATTTGAAATTTGAAATCTGAAATTCTTATTCTCTAGCCTCCAGCCTCCAGCCTTCCGCCTCAATCCTGATTTTTCGCTGCGGCATCCCATTGGAGCCAACAGTGGCGGAAGTCCCATGCGTGGATTTGGCTTTCGCCACGAACTTCTGACGCCGAGGCGTTATTTTCCGGGACGGCGAAGAGCCAACGAGACTTGCCCGCGAAACCGATGTGTTTGTAGAAGCTATCGGGAATCTGATCGATCAAATGCAGCTCGACCGGCTCCTTTCTCAAGTCCAGTACGTTGAGTTCACCGTTTCGGGAGGCGATCGCGACCCATTGGCCGTTCTCGCTGAAGACGACGTCGCGAGTCGACTTAAGTTTTTCCGACCCGATTTTCAGTACGGGTTCTGAGCTGCCGACTTTCCATACGATGACCGATGTATCACCGTCGGCTGTGGTCACGAAGTATTCTGAGTTCGACGTCCCTACCAACTCGGATAGCATGCCGTTGTCCAACGAGGCTGGCTTGCAAAACGGCTCCGCCGAATCGCCAAAAAAGTGAACGCTGGTCGTCCATTGCGATTCGGTTGCCAGCGCCTGGGAAGTCGCCAGCGCCAGGGAATCGGCGCCGACTCGACAGGCGGCTACGATCGCGGACCCGTCCAGCGGAGGCTGTGTCACGGCATCGGCGACTTTTAGTTTTTCGCCCGATCCGGCGGTCAGATCGATTTCCACCAGCGGGACCGACTCGGTAATCACGAGTAATGATTTGTCCTCTGGACCAAAGACCAAATCGACAAGTGTGCGATCAAACGATTGAACCAACAGCGGATCGGCGTGTTCGGAGATCTGCTCGAGGTTCCATAGATAAACGTTTTGCTGATAATCCGTTGCGGCAAACCAGCGATGATCGCCGGATACGCGACTCTTGGAAAAGTTGGTAGGCTCCGGTCCGGAGGAATGCCACAACGTCTCGACCGAATCGGAGCCGAGCGACCAGCGTTGGAGAGCCCCCGATCGAACGACGATCAATGCGTCACCGTCCCGGTTGAAAAACAAATCCTTGATATCCGCCTTTTCCATGTCGCACGCCGGCGCCTGTTGCTGAGTGAATTGATTGTTGTCCACGGTGACGACGACTGGATGCAGACCTTGGTTGTCACGAACGGAAACAGCCATTCGGTTGGACGATGGATCAGCGACGAACTCGACGACCTGTTCTAGCGTCGTGGTGATCGATTTCGGCTCGCGGTACCAATCACCGCCGAATCGAGCAGCGCGTGCGTACAACTGAGTCGCTTCATCGTTTTGATTCTGGTCCAGCAGTGATTCGATCTGTGTTTGGATATCTGTTTGCGGGATCTCCGGCAGCTTGAGCGACCCTTGCAAGTCTTCCAATTCAGAGCAGGTGTACGTTATGTCGATTGGCTTCAGAAATGGGCTGTCGGATTCCGCCTGAATGTTTACGGTGTCGCCTTCGGTAAGTTGCAGTTTGTTCACGGTGTCCAGTGCAACGGGCTCTTCTTGCTGTCCCGAGTCGCCGTGCTTGATTTGATATTGTCCGCGGATGTTGTTGGGCGCCACGGTCAATACGATCGTCTTGCGTTCGGGCCCAGACCCTTGAATCGGCACGATGCGCGGCGTCGATTGACCGAACCAGTTCATTGGATCGACAAGCCAGAACGTGAACGCGGCCAGAAGACAGATCGCCGCGGCAGCGGTGATCCACAGCGGAACCGCGGAACGACGGACGATCGCGGTTGGCCGGACGATGTCCGCCAGAGTATCGGCGAGCTCGCGACACGAATCGAATCGCTTGCGAGGATCGAGCGCCGTCGCCCGCCGCAGGATGTCTCGCTCGGTTCCGGAAACCTCGCTAAAGTTGAGCCGCCCCTCCTTGTGAATCGCAATCAGCTCATCCAGCGGAACGTTGGCGTTGTAGGGGAGCCGGTTGCAGCGCAACTGATAGTAGGTGATGGCTAATGCGTATTGGTCGGAAGTCTGCGACGGCTTCTGCGAGAACGATTCCGGCGACATGAACGCCAGGCTTCCCAAAACAGCCGTCGTTGTCGCATCAAACTCCTGAAGCGTCGTAGCCACGCCAAAGTCGCCCACCACGACGGTATCGCCCATCAGCAGAAGATTCGCCGGCTTGATGTCGCGGTGTTGGATACCGACTCGTACGCCGTCGACCAAGTGCCGCGGCGCGTTCAGAAAGTCGAGTCCATTGGCCGCTTCGCTGATATAACGCACTAGCTCGTCGCGGGAATGCCCGAGTGACCTTCGGCGAGCGACCGTTTCAAGCGGTCTTCCAAATTGCCGTCGGCCATTGCCATACAAATCACCAGGTACGCCAGCGACTGTGCGGCCTGCATTTCGGTGGGGGCCAACGTATGGTTGCGGCGGACTTCGCGGGAAACTGCCAAGGCGTTGGCGACCGCGGCATCGCTGAGTGGCTTTCCCTCGACGTCCAACAGCCAAATGGCGTAGATCGGAATCAAGTTGGCGTGTCGGATCAGCTTGACTGCTTGAATCGACTTGAGTTCAATCTGTCCCTTGTTTTCTTGCAACGAGATGAACTTGATGGCTAGGCGCGTGCCGCCCGGACCGCTCGCCTCCCAGACTTCGCCGTATTGGCCGCTACCGAGACGGTCGATCAGTGTGTAGCCGGAAACCGGATTGTCGCCGCGTTTGAACATGTGAACTTTCGCGTGAACCTGCCCGACGCATCAGGACTCATTCGATTCGCCGTGACGTTTCAATGGCGCCGAGGACCTTTCAAGATACGCGATGGGCGTCACTTTAGAAAGCACGATCGGTTACCGATTCCCAGCAGCGGTTGGCAGTCGGGCGGCATTGATTAAAATCACATATTTGCCCCCGCCAGCGATTCATGACCCGCACGCTCACCCAGATTAGAAACATCGGCATCATCGCCCACATTGACGCGGGAAAAACAACGGTCACCGAAGGGATGCTGTTTTTGAGTGGGTCCAAGCATCGGGTGGGCAAAGTCGACAGCGGGACCACCACGACCGACGATGACGTCGAAGAGCAAAACCGTGGCATCACGATTTACGCCGCCTGCGTCACGTTCGATTGGCGCAGCGTGCATATCAACTTGCTCGATACCCCCGGCCACGTCGATTTTACCGCCGAAGTCGAACGCAGCCTGCGTGTGCTCGACGGGGCCGTGGTGGTGTTCAGCGCCGTCGAAGGAGTCGAGGCTCAGAGCGAGACCGTCTGGCGTCAAGCCAACAAGTACCACGTTCCGCGCATCGCTTTCATCAACAAATTGGACCGCGAAGGCGCCGACTTCGAGCGGGTCTTACGCGACATCGGCACCCGGCTCAAAGCGAATCCGGTGGCGATTCAAATTCCCGTCGGCAAGGGCCCGGCGCACTTTGCCGATCCGTTTCGCGGCGTCATCGACCTGGTGGAGATGACGTTCCTGACGTTTGCCGATGAAGGGAAAACGGTCAATGTATCGCCAATTCCCGAATCGCTGAGCCGATGTCGTTCAAATCGCCCGCGACGAAATGCTGGAGCATCTGTACACGTACAACGATCGCATGATGGAACTGGCGATGGCCGGAGAGGAAATCCCGGCCGAATTGATCCGCGACGTGATTCGCCAAGCCACGTTGGCGGAGCAAATTCAGCCGGTTCTTTGTGGCTCGGCACTGCACGGCATCAACGTCTCCAGCGTGCTAAACGCCGTCGAATATTATTTGCCCTCGCCCGAAGACCGCCCGCCAGTGGTCGGCTTCGATCCGGCCAACGAATCGAGAAAACTCTCTCGGCGTCCCGATCCGCGCGAGCCGTTTTGCGGACTGGTGTTCAAGATCCTGCCGGCAAAGACCGGCGACTTCTACTGGGTGCGCGTCTATGCGGGGGAGTTAAAGGAAAACTCGCGAGCGTTGTGCCCGAGCAAAAACAAAAAAGAAAACATCGCACAACTTTGGCAGATTTTTGCAACCAAGAAGACTCGCGACGGTCAGGTGCCCAAGGTCTCCGCCGGCGATATTGTCGGAGTCATCGGCCCGCGCGACGCCGTCACCGGCGACACCTTGTGCGACGCCAAGGCTCCGATCCAGCTGGAATCGATCGAGTTCCCACAAACCGTGATCGAAATGGCGATCGAACCGGACTCGACCGCCGAACGCAAAAAACTCAACGATACATTGGAGATGCTCAAGCGGCAGGACCCCACGTTTCACGCCAAAGACAACGAGGACACAGGGCAGATGCTGATCTCGGGGATGGGTGAATTGCACCTGGAGATTATCAAGAATCGGCTGCTGCGCGATTTTAATTTAAACGTCAAAGTCCACAAGCCGCGCGTCAGCTATCGCGAAACGATCAGTGACACAGTGACGGTGACTGGAGAATGCCACCGCGTGATCGCCGGCCAGCATTTGTTCGCGAAGATCACCATTCGCATGGAGCCTGCCGAGACCGCGACCGGTGACGTCCGCGTTTCCAATCTGGCGGCGGGCTCGATTCAAGCCGAATTGGGACAAGTCGCGATGGAAGAACTTCGCGGACGCGGACAAGGTGGCGGGCCGATCGGCAGCTTTCCCTTGACCAAGATGAAAGTGAGTTTGCTTTCCGGTGAATTCAACGAAACGACCAACGACGTCGCGGTTCGAATCGCGGCCGCCGACGCTTTCGAAAAAGGACTCCGCGAGTCCGGACCGGTGCTGCTGGAACCGATCATGAAGCTGACCATTACGACCCCCGACGAGTTTTACGGCGAGTTCGTCGGCGATCTGGCGCAGCGACGCGCCAAGATCGTTCACACCGACAACCTGGGCGATATCACGA
The DNA here is from genome assembly GCA_963803365.1 of uncultured Planctomycetaceae bacterium. GTDB lineage: Bacteria > Planctomycetota > Planctomycetia > Pirellulales > Pirellulaceae > JANMEB01. Next base: position 886,276 of record CAWDMH010000003.1, on the reverse strand, counting down.
TCATCGAAGCTCACGCGCCGCTGGCCGAACTATTCGGCTATGCCAACTCGATGCGCAGCCTCAGCCAAGGGAGAGCCGGCAGCTCAATGGAGCCGCTGGAATATGCGCCGGCGCCCAGAGATGTTGCGGTCGGTTTTGGCATCTGAGCGGACTTGGTTGGCCAGATTCAGTTCCTCGATTTCTCAGGCCCGTAGTCGGATAGTGTGCGAATTTGCGGTAGGTCGGGCAGTCTCTGTCCGACAGACATTGGCAATCGATGTAGCCGCCTTTTGTCAAATTCGCCCACGACGCGTCGTTGAAACGCGAAATCCACAACAAAACTGGATTTCCTGGCGAATCGGGCTGCAGGGTGAAGCATTTTGAGTCGAGCGTGATATACTCAATCTCCGAAATATTGCCGCGAGATTGCGACCGGGGTCGCGGTCGAAAGATAAACGAACGCATCCACGTATTTTAAGGGGGAGTTGCTCATGAAACTCAGATTTCCAACCGGTGGCCTGTCGATCTTGAGATGGATGTCGCTCGTAGTAGCGACGGCGCTGTTGACAACCCATTCATCGTCGTTCGCCCGTCAGGACGACGCCACCAATCCGCAGAAGGCGAAAGCGGCCGCATCAAAAACACAAGAGGACGAAAACGGCGAAGCGACGGAGGCAAAAGCATCGGCGGCCGAGCCCGTTGTCGAGGCGCCCGACGTGCAAGCGATCATCGACGCCGGCCGCAACGACTGCCAGGTTCAAAATCATCTCGACGTTCTCTGCAACCGCATCGGACCGCGACTCACGTCGTCCGAAGGACTTCAGACCGCTTGCGAGTGGGCGTTGGAGAAGTTTCAGTCGTTGGGATTGCAGAACTGTCGATTGGAACAATGGGGAGAATTCCCGGTTGGTTTCCAGCGCGGTCCGTCCATCGGGCAAATGTTGGAGCCCAAAGAAATGGACATCGAGTTCGGCACCAACTCATGGACGCCAGGTACCAAAGGCCGCACGGTTGGCATCGTCGTCGCAGGACCGACCAACCAGGAAGAATTCGACAGTATTAAGGACAAGTTGTCCGGTTCGTGGGTGCTGATGCCCTCGATTCCATTTCGCCGCGGCATGCCCCCCGAAGAATTGGAAGCAATTCGGACGTTGCGCGATGCGGTGATGGATTGCAAACCGCTCGGCATTATCCGCTCCACCCGCGACGAATTGATCGTGACCAGCGGGCGTTACCAAGTCGACTGGGATAACTTGCCGACGATCCCCGAAATCAATATCGTCAAGTCGCAGTACGACGAGATCGCTCAATTGGTAAGCGACGGGAAAGAGGTCAAACTGGCATTCGACATCCGGAATTACTTCCGCAAGGGACCGATTCCACTATATAACGTGATTGCGGAAATCCCCGGAAGCGAAACGCCGGACGAATATGTGGTCGTCGGCGGTCACATCGACTCGTGGGATGGTGCGACAGGCGCTACAGATAATGGAACCGGCTGTGCGACGACGATCGAGGCCGCGCGAATTCTGATGGCCTCCGGCGTCAAGCCGAAGCGGACGATCCGCTTCATGCTTTGGTCGGGCGAAGAACAAGGGCTGCTGGGGTCGGCGCCTTTGTCGAGGCCAACCCGGACTTTGTCGCAAAAGTGTCGTGTGTCTTGGTGCACGATGGCGGCACCAACTACGTCTCAGGGATCGGCGTTCCTAAGGAGATGGAGGAAGACATGGAGTCGGTTTTTGCGCCGCGACGCGGCTGGATTCCGACTTGCCATTCAAGGTCGGCGAAATCGCGAACATCGTTCCTGCAGGCGGCAGCGATCACGTCTCGTTCATCTCCGCAGGCGCTCCAGGCTTTTTCTGGCGACAAGCCGGTCGTGCGAATTATCGCGACACCCACCACACGCAGTTCGATACCTACGACAGGGCCATCCCGGAATACCAACAGCATTCATCCATCGTGATTGCGTTGGGCGCTTACGGAATCGCCAACCTCGACCACATGCTTTCGCGGGCGAGCGTTCGAACAACGCGCGAAAGTGGCGGCCAGTCCGGATTCCGCCGCGGCAACCGATCGGCTGGCGGCAACGCCTCTCCAGGCAATGCCAACCAGAACGGGGAGAATAAGCAGGGAGGCGGCGACGGCACCGGCGACAAATCCAACAATGCAAAATCAGACAAAGACGGCGTCCGCGCCGGCTGATAAATCGTTCGTTCGCACGTTGGGATTGCATCAAGGCGGGCAGGAGTCAATTGGTATCCACGACCCTTAAGGTCGTTGGTCGTGGGAAAATTCCACGTGGGACGGCCATCCTTGGCCGTCATAGGTTGGGCCGAGATTGCCCGACCTATAGCAAACGGACCTCACTACCAAGTGGTTCGCCCGATTGACTTCTGGCCCGCATAGGACCCAACAAAGAATAACTTCCGCATTCAACCCGATCTCCGGCGGCCTTTCTCCGACTTTGCCGATCTCCGGCGAGCTGCGCCGACGTTACCGATCTCCGTCGGGCTTGTCCCGGCGGGATCCTGACTGGTCAGCTACACTACCTGAGCAATTGCAAAGACCGAAGTTTTTCTGTGTCCGATCCTTTTTTTCCACGCACTCATTGACACATCGAAATATTCCGATATATTTGAGTGTTGAGAAAGGAAAACAGATGCGGCGAAGCAACCCAGCGAGGCCCCTGACGCCGATGGCGTTGAACGCGGCGGCCGAGTGCCTCAGAACGCTCGCCCATCCGCAGCGATTGTTGATCGTGCAACTCCTGCTGTCGGAGACATCGTATAGCGTGACCGAATTGGCTGAGGCCTGCGGGATTCCGCAGCCGCAAGCGTCGGACCATCTGCGGCTGATGCAGCGTTGCGGTTTCTTGAAGGCAGTCCGCGAAGGGCGGTCCGTCTATTACGAAATCGCCGAACCGCACCTAGCGAGTATTATCGGCTGCATCGAGGAACGGTTTGGCTGACCGACGCGGCTAAGGATCGCACGCAAAATAACTTCGCCCTTATTGCTCGCCCTCACGGGAGAGGTCAGGTGAGGGGTGAAGGCGTTTACAGGTTGCCAATGCGTCGCCCACGTTTTCAGGGGGTTAGGCACATTTCGGCGGCTCATGCGAAATTTAAGTACCAATTATTGGGCCGAAAATGAGCCAGACCCCGGCTCGTGAACGCTTACGGTGAGGGTCAACAAAATCGGGAAATTGTTTGTCGGGTGATCGTAATTCGGGTGCGATGAGGGCGGGTGTTCAGGCATTTGCCGTAAGATAGACATGGCGCGAGCTATTGAATCCGGTTGGCCAATAAGTGCAGGCTAGTAGATATTACTAAGGAGATGAATCCATCATGTTACTCAAGTACTTCTATGATCAGGCGTTAGCGCATGCGTCGTACATGGTTGGTTGCCAGCGGACGGGCGGGGCGATCATCGTCGATCCGGGACGCGACGTCGAGCGGTACTTGGCGGCGGCCAAACAAGAATCGATGAAGGTCGTTGGCGTTGCCGAGACGCACATTCATGCCGATTATGTCTCGGGGGCGCGGGAACTTGCCGATCGCGTCGACGCCAAACTCTTTGTCTCGGATTGCGGGCCGGCTGACTGGAATTATGAGTACGTTACGGAGTACAAACATCAGTTGCTGAAAGACGGCGACACGTTTGCGATCGGCCAGATCGAGTTTACGACGTGGCACACGCCGGGCCATACTCCCGAGAGCATTTCGTTGTTGTTGACCGATCGCGGAGGCGGCGCCGACAAGCCCATGGGGATTTTCACCGGCGATTTCGTTTTTGTTGGATCCAGCGGACGGCCGGATCTGCTGGAAGAGGCGGTGGGCGCGGTCGGCAGTGCCGAGAAGGGTGCACGCGATTTATTTCGCTCGATCGCGAGGTTCAAGACGCTGCCGGACTATTTGCAAGTCTGGCCCGCGCACGGCGCCGGCAGCGCTTGCGGCAAAGGCTTGGGAGCGATCCCCTCCAGCACCGTGGGCTACGAGAAAATGTTCAACCCGGCGCTGCAATTCTCCGACGAACAAGCGTTTGTGGACTATATCCTGTCCGAGCAACCCGAGCGCCGACGTATTTTGCCGAAATGAAGCGAGTCAACAAGGTTGGGCCGACGATTCTTGGTGCGGATGCGATGCCCAAGCGACTCGCGGCGAAAGATCTGAAGCACCTGGTCGGCGACGATCAACTGGTTGATACTTCGCCGCAGTCGAAGTTCGCCGCCGGACATGTTCCCGGTTCGCTGAACATCCCCCCGCTTTTGACGGCTCATTGGGGAGGCTGGCTGATCGATCTCGGCCAACCGATTTACTTGATCGCTTCAGCTCACGACGTGCACGAGACGGTGCGCATGCTGCACAAGATCGGCGTCGATGACATCCCCGCCTGGTTCGATGCTCAAGAGGTTGCGGATTGCGAACTGAATACGGAGACGCTTCAAACCGCGACTCCCGAACAAGTGGTTGATCGAATCCGCAGCGGCGAGGTCACGTTGGTCGATGTTCGCGGTCAAACCGAATGGAATGAAGGGCACATTCACCAAGCCCGACATATGTTTCTAGGGCGATTGCCCAGGAATGTCGGAACCGTCGATTTCGACAAACCGATCGTGGTTCAATGCCGGAGCGGAGTCCGGTCAGCCATCGGCGCCAGCGTTTTTCAGTCGCGCGGTGCCAAGAATGTTATTAACTTAACTGGCGGCATTCTCGCTTGGATGAAAGCGGGATTGCCCGTCGAAACGACCGCCGATGAGAAGCAGACGGTCTTGTCCGGTTGACCTGTGGGAGAAAAATACAAAATGCAATTCGCAGCGCTTCGTTCATACGCACTCGATGTCGCGAGACGGTTGTTAATTTCCTCGCTTAGATTGCCGCGTAACAGTTCACGAGCCGGGGTCTGGCTCATTTTCGGCCCAATTATTGGTACTAGAATATCGCATGAGCCGCCGAAAATGTGCCTGACCCCCTAAAATCGTGGGTAACGCATTGGCAACACGTGAACGCTTACGATTGCCGCGAAGCGTTATGTGGGCCGGAACGAGAGGTATTGATCATGAACCAACCATTTGTGTCACGGAGAATCAAGATGCCTGAGTGGTTTGTATTCGTGTTGATTTTGGCGGGTTGGATCGTGCTGCAAGCATGGATTCTGCCTCGATTTGGCGTACAAACATGAATGAGCGGAGCCTGTTCGCCGAGTTCGGCGAAGTCGCAGTTTCCAGAAAAGGACCCGATCGAATCCAAATCGATTGACCGTCCGAATCAAGTCGACCAGTCCGGCGCGTAAGCGGATGAAGCATGGAACCTCGCCGCGAAAACAGACCGAGGAACAATCGCCGATGGATTCGCTGGGCGGTCTGGTGGCCGCGATTTTCCAAGGTGATATTGGCGATCGTTGGGATCGCCGGCGCGGGTTTATTGTTGGCGATGTTGGCCGGTGTTTTTCAAGAGAAGGTTTCGTCGGTTGCTTCCGACGGGGCCGCACGTGCTATTCCGGTTGGGGCAGTTACCGTACCGGCGCGAGTGATTCGGCAGCCTCGCTTCGAATCCGCGGTGGGTACGATCAAACCTGTGCACGAGGCGGTGATCGCCGCCAAGATTCTGGCTCGTGTCACCGAGGTCAACGTCGTTTCGGGGCAATCGGTCGAGGCCGGCGCCGTTCTCGTCCGGCTCGACGATCAGGATTTACAAAGTCGGTTGAAGCAGGCGATGGCGGCCGCTGACGCCGCGGAGGCTATGTTGACACAAGCCGAAGCCGACTTTGGACGCGCCAGCGGGTTGTTGCAGAGCAATGCGATTGCCCGCGCTGACTTTGATCACGCTGATGCCAAGCTCAAGACCGCTCGTGCGGATCGCCAACGGGCCGGGGAGGCCCTTACCGAAGCGTCGATCCTCTCGGATTACGCGATCATCAAAGCGCCTTTCGCCGCAACTGTCATCGAAAAGAAAGTCGAGGTCGGCGATACGGTGGCACCCGGCCAACCGCTGCTGACACTTTACGATCCAGACAAGATGCAAATGGTGGCAAGTGTTCGCGAGTCATTGGCGCTGGAATTGCGAGTCGGCCAGCAACTTCCCGCCCAACTGGAATCGCTCGGCCATGATTGCCTGGCCACCGTCAGTGAAATCGTCCCAAGGGCCGAAACTGGCAGTCGTTCGTTCGACGTCAAGGTCACGGGGCCCTGTCCCGAAGGCGTCTACAGCGGAATGTTTGGTCGACTGCTGATCCCGCTTGAGGACGAATCCATTCTGATCGTTCCGCTAGCGGCCGTCGATCGCGTCGGGCAACTCACGTTAGTCGAGGTCGCCGCAGACGGCCTTCTTCAGCGGCGCAACGTGCTGTTGGGCCGATCGCTGGACCATGACGTTGAAGTTCTGTCCGGGTTGCGGGCAGGCGAAGTCGTCTTGTCGCCGATCGATCAAGCGAAGGAATCGCGCGAATGAGGCGACGGCATCACTCGGCCGACGAGCCCCACGACTTGATCACTCGATTGGTTCGCTGGTTTCCGAGTCTAATCTGTCGGTCATTTTGATCTTGTTCGCGGTTTTGATCGGCTTGGCGGCGGTGTGGATCACGCCCCGCGAAGAGGACCCGCAAATCGTCGTCCCGCTGGCCGACGTCCACGTTCAGTTTCCAGGCCACGCGGCGGCCGAAGTCGAACAACTTGTGGCTGCGCCGCTGGAACGAATTCTGTATCAGATCGACGGCGTCGAATATGTTTACAGCACGTCGCAGGACGATCAAGCGTTGATTACGGTTCGATTTTACGTCGGCCAAGACCGCGAGCGGAGCCTCGTCAAGCTCTTCAAGAAACTTGATGAACATAACGACGCGATTCCTCCCGGCGTTACCGGCTGGGTGATGAAGCCGGTCGAGATCGACGACGTCCCGGTCGTGACGCTGACCCTGACAGGAGCCCATGGCGATTATTTCGCGTTGCGGCGGACGGCCGAAGAACTGGTTGAACGATTGGCGGTTGTTCCTCACGTTTCGCGAGCCTATGTCGTGGGCGGGCCGCCGCGGACCGTTGCCGTCGAGTTCGATCGCGATCGCTTGCGATCACACGATTTGTCGTTGGCGGAAGTCGTACGGGCGGTCGGCCTTTCCGATCAGATTGCCCCCGCCGGTCAGTATTCTCGGGACGATTATCGCATCGACGTCGACGCCGGTTGGCAAATCGACCGGCCAGCCCGTCTGAACGAAGTCGTGGTGGGCGTATTCGACGGTCGCCCGGTCAGGCTCAAAGACGTTGCGGATGTGATCGACGGTCCCGCCGAAGTCAGCAACTACGTCCGGCACGGATGGGGCCCGGCCAAAGACCGAGTGCAACACGAAGGGGCGCCGGGAACCGAAATTGGACGAATTCTCCGCCGGGTTTCCCACGCGCAATCTTCCGCTTCACGTCCCGTCGTCCAAGACGCTGCCGACCGTTTGTCGAGTCCTGCGGTCACGATCGCCATCGCCAAACAGAAAGGGGCCAACGCCGTTGTGGTCTCCAAATCGGTGTTGAAAACAGCTGAACAACTCAAGCAAACAGTGTTGCCCGATGACGTCGAACTGGTTGTGACCCGCAACAGCGGATTGACGGCAGACGAAAAGGTTAACGAGTTGATCGAGGCGCTCGGCGTTGCCATCGCGATCGTGATTTTGTTGCTGACGTTGGGGCTGGGCGGGCGCGAAGCTTTGATTGTGGCGGTGGCGGTGCCGGTCGTTTTCGGATTGACGTTGGGCGTCAACTTGCTTTGCGGTTATACGATTAACCGGGTCACGCTCTTCGCCTTGATTCTGGCATTGGGGCTGCTGGTCGACGACCCGATTGTTGACGTGGAGAACATTGCCCGCCATTTCGCAGAGCGAGGGTGCCGCGACGCGCAACATTGTGCTGCAAGCCGTGTCGGAAATTCGCCCTCCATTGATCAGCGCCACGTTCGCGGTCATCGTCAGTTTTCTGCCGATGTTCTTCATAACCGGCATGATGGGCCCGTACATGTCGCCGATGGCGTTGAATGTGCCAGTGGCCATGCTGATGTCGATGTTGGTCGCGTTCACAATTACGCCTTGGCTCAGTTATCAGGTCTTGCGGCGGTTGTACCCCGAGACCGGACCAGTCAAAGCGTCGCCATCGTCTGTCGACAGCGACACGGAGCACCTGCACGAGGCCTACGATCCGGAACGGCTGAAGACGACGTTTTTGTACCGGGTGTTTCGTCCATTGATGCTGCCTTTGTTGAAAACGCGAGTGCGGGCCGTTGGATTTCTCATGTTGGTGGGCGCTGCGACGTTGGCCGCCATCACGCTGGCGGCGACGAGGCACGTGCCGCTGAAGATGTTGCCATTCGACAACAAAAACGAATTGCTGTTGGTGCTGGACATGGACGAAGACGCCACGCTCGAACGGACCGACGCGGCGGCAACTGCCTTGGAGGACGTTGTGTCGAGGGTGCCGGAGGTCACGGACTACACAACCTACGTGGGACTGAACAGTCCCATCGACTTTAATGGAATGGTCCGGCATTACTATTTGCGGACGGCGCCGTATTATGCGGAGTTGCGCGTGAACTTGGTCGGCAAAAACCTTCGACGGCAACAAAGCCACGCCATCGGATTGCGTTTGCGAGACCGCTTGACCGAGGCCGCGCGTCAGGCGGGTGGTCGGCTGCGGATCGTGGAATTGCCGCCGGGCCCGCCCGTGTTGGCTTCGTTGGTTGCAGAAGTCTACGGACGCGCCGACCAATCCTATTCTCAGTTGTTGGATGCCGCTGGTGTCATCGCAGATCGAATGCGGGCGGAGCCGGGGGTCGTTGAAGTCGACGACGTTCGCGAAGTCCCTCGCACCAAATGGCGGTTTGACGTCGATCAAGAAAAGGCGGCGCTCTCCGGAATCAGCGTCGCCGAAATTGCCGAAACGTTGAAAATCGCATTGACGTCAGTCTCACAAGATTTGATACGCGTCGTGGGCGAACGCAACCCACTGGCGATTGAATTTCGCTTGCCGCGATCTGTTCGTTCCCGCCCGGAAGATTTGTCGCTGCTGGCGGTCAAGGGAGTCGACGGCCAGCTGATTCCGTTGTCGGAGTTGGGGCGGTGGCGGCAAGCGAGTGTGTCGCAGTCGATTTATCATAAGAATCTTCAGCGCGTGGCGTATGTCACCGCGGAAGCCGCGGGTCGCCCCCCCGCGGAGTGCATCGTTGACATTCAAGCGGATCGACAACCGGAGGGAAGGGGAATGGTTGAGGTCGCCGTCCCCAGGCCGCTGGCTCAACGCACTTACTTCAACAACGGCGGCGGCATCGGCTGGCGCGTCGAACCGGGAATCCAAGTTCGATTTGCCGGCGAGGGTGAGTGGAAGATCACGCTCGAAGTCTTTCGCGACCTCGGCCTGGCGTTTGCCGGAGCGATGGTCATGATCTACATCATCCTTGTCGCCCAAACCGGGTCGTTCATGTTGCCGTTGATTGTCATGCTGGCAATTCCGCTGACGACGCTGGGTGTGATGCCGGGATTTTGGTTGTTGGGTGCTTGGGGCGGTGCGCCGGTCAGCGGCTATGCCGACCCGGTTTTCTTTACGGCAACGGCGATGATCGGAATGATCGCGCTGGCCGGCATTGTGACGCGCGACGCAATCATTCTCGTGGACTTTATGCAGCAAGCGGTCGATCGTGGGCGTCCGTTGTTTGACGCTATTTTGGAGAGTCGCGTGGTTCGTTTGCGACCCATATTGTTGACCGCCGGCGCTGCGATGTTCTCGGCGGCGCCGATCACACTCGACCCAATCTTTTCCGGTCTTGGCTGGTCGTTGATCTTCGGGCTGATTGCCTCGACAATCTTCACGCTATTTGTCATTCCGGTAAGCTTCTGGCTGTTGCGCTATCGCAGGCCGACGGCGTAACGCAGTGGTCACGTGGCCGAGTGCCCGCGCGAATTGGTGATACAATACTCGGTGAATCGCGGTGTCCGGAGATCGAGGGACGGCGTCGGGCCAGTGCTCCGACTGTGGCAATCGATGCACGCATTGAGCCCAACGGTCCCCATCGGCGCCCCGAAGAAATCGTGAGGAAATGTCTGATGACCGTTTGTCATGTCAAAACGCTGTTGCTGATCAGCTTGATCGGTTTGTCGTGTTGTCTCCCCAGTTGGGCTCAAACCGACAACGAGCGGTCAGAGCAATCAAACCAAAACGGGCTCAACTTGGTCAATCAGGGACAGTACGTCCAAGCCGCATCGCTGTTCGATCAGGCGGTCAAGCTGAATCCTCAGAACGGGAGCGCGTGGCACAATCTTGGCTACGCCTTGGTCTATGCCAATCGCCGCGAAGAGGCGATTCGCTGTTTGCGCGTCGCCGCGTCCTTCGACGACTTCACCGCCAGCGCACTGTACAACCTGGCTTGCGTGTTTTCATTGCAAGGTGATGTCGACACGTCGTTGACCTATTTGAATCGAGCGTTCATCGCCGGGTTCCGAGATTTCCAGCTTTGTCAGTCCGACGCCGACCTGGGCAACATTCGCGGCGATCAACGTTTTCAAGAGTATCTCGACGAAGCGATGAAGCCGGGCGATTATCAGCAAGACGATGTCGACGCGGTTCACGCTCAACTGTTGCGCGAGGCCGGCGAGGCACTCAACGACTTGAAACGCTACGCCCAAGCTGCAGACGTCTTTACCCGCACCTGAAGATCGAAAGCGATGACGAAAACGCCTGGGTGAATTGCGGTTACGCGCTTCACATGAGCGGCCAGATCGACATGGCCATGGACTGTTATCAGGCCGCGCTCAAAATCAACGATCGTTCGCTGTATGGGCTGTACAACCTGGCGTGCGCCTATTCCTTGAAGTCCGATCCGGACCAGGCGTTTGCCTATCTTCAGCGGGCGATCGACGCCGGGTTCGCGGACATCACCACGATGCGCGGCGATACCGACTTCAACAACATTCGCGGCGATCGTTTCGATCAAATGTTGGCCCGCGTTCAGGCCAACGCGGACACCGCGTCAACCACCGACAACTCGGCGGACGACGCCAGCAAAAAAACGATGCCCGACACAGGAGGTGCTGAATCGAATGACGCAGCGCGGCTGGCGGCGACCCGGCCAACGTCGCTCGACCAAGCGCTGGCGATTTTGAAGCAGCTCGTCCCCACGGTTCTCCAGTTGACCAAGGACGGCAAAAACGTGGAAGCAATGCAGCTTACGCGTACCTTCATCGACAACAGCCGCAGCTTGATGCAGAACGATCCGTCGTTCGGGCCCGTGCTGACCATGTTGGCGCAGGCGTACAGTCAAATCGGCGACTTCCGTAAAGCCAAAGCCGCTCTGGAAGAAGCCCGCACGGTCAATTCCCGCCTGAAAGGGAAGGAAAGTCCTGAGTATTTGATCGCGACTGAGTATTTGGCTCAGGCCAACGTCGCACTGCTCGACTTCAAAACCGCCGATCAGCTCTTCCGTGAAGTGGTTGACACTAAGGCTCGAACGCTCGGCAAGGACAATCCCAGTTACGCAACGTCGCTGATTGGACAAGCTTCGTTCCTGGCTTTCTACCACGGCGATCCGGCCAAGTCGCTGCCGATAATCGAGCAGGGCATGAAAACGATTGAAGCGAAGCTCGGGAAAAACAGCGGCGAGTATCTCGATGCCTTGGTCCGCCTGGCGAACTTTCACATGGCGACCGGCAGCCCGGCAAAAGCCGAAGCGACATTGAAACAAGTGGCCGAGGTGGCCAAGCAAAACCTCGGCGAAGCCGCGTATGCCCAAGCGCTGATCTACCTCGTTCAATACTACTCGGTGGCGGCGCGGTTCAAGGAGGCGCTGCCGCTGTTGGAGCAAAGTATGTCGATTCAAGAGCGGCTGACCGGGCCGAAAACTCCGTTTTACTTGCGGTGCCTGACCATGCTTGGCTCGATTCATCAGCGGATGACGGAATACGCGAAAGCCGCGTCGGTTTTTGCCCGCGTGAAAGACCTCAACGCGGCAATGTTTGGCAAACAGAGTGCGGACTACGCGAATTGCCTGTTCCTGCTGGGTGAGTTGAATTCGGAAAAAGGCGCCTCGCCGACGCCGAGCAGAATTACCTGGACGCCATGAACATCCAAGCGACCGCCGTTGGGAAAAATCATCCGGCGTACGCACAGTCGCTTATGGCGCTGGCGACCCTGTATACCAAAATGGGGGCGGTGGACCGCGCCGAACCGCTGTTCCATCAGGCCCTCAAGATTCAGGAGGCCATCTTCGGCAAAGAGAGCCCGCAGTACGCCGAAAGCCTCAATCTGTTGGCCGAGTTCTACTTTCGCACTAAGGACTTTGCCAAGGCGGAACCCGCATTCATTCAGTCGCGGACCATCGTCCAACGAGTCTTCGGTCCGGAAAGCCTGAACTTCGCGGCGTCGACACAGAACCTGGCCGAACTCTACACCCACATCGGAAAACTCGACGAAGCTGAGTCGTTGTTTCTGATTGCGCTGCCGATCTTCGAAAATGGCATGCAGCACTGGTATGCGGAATGCGCATCGAATCTCGGTGAGCTGTATGCGAGAAAGGGGCAGTTCGACAAGGCCGAGGAGTTCTATCTCAAAAGCGAACGGATCTTCGAAAAGATGCTCGGCAAGGAGAACGTTTCCACCGCCAAGACAATGCTTGGGATCGGTACGCTGTATCAGCGGATGGGGCAGTTCGACAAAGCCACACAATGGTTTCAGGATTATCGCGTCAGCGTGCGGCAACACACCGCGCAGGTCTTGCCGGGCTTGGGATCGGACTTGCAAATCGAGTATCTGCAGAACGAGTTTCGACCGGGATTCATCGATAGCCTGGCGCTGGGATTTCAGCGTCGCGACAACGCGCGGGCTCGAATCCTTTCTGCGGGCTGGCTGATCAACGGCAAAGGCGTGGGACAAGAGGTGATGGCCGAAGGCGCGCTGCTGACATCCAGCGAAGCGGCGCCGCTGGTCACCGAGTTGCGATCGGTCCGCAACGAATTGGCCAAGATCACTCTGCGATTGGAGTCGGACCCCAACAAGCGGCGGCAGCAGATCGAACAAGTTGCCGACCTGGAAAGCCGTCAGCAAGACTTGGCTCGAAAGATCGCGGCTTTTTCCAGCGGGCATCGGCAGGGGAATCCGTGGGTTTCGGCGGGAGAACTGAGGGAGGCTCTGCCGCTCGGCTCCACGCTGGTCAATATCGCTCGGCTCGACGTCAATCGGACTTTCGGCGGCGACAATGCTTCAGATGCTGAGGCGAAAGCCGCCGACGCCGAGCATTACGTCGCGTGGATCATCCCACCAGTCGGAGAACGGGAAATTCAAATCGTCGATTTGGGACTGGCCAAAGAGATCGACGAGTCGGTCAGCAAAGTCCGCCAGGGTATAGGTGACGCACCGAAGCGAATCTTCGAAGTTGGCGAAAAAGATGCCTGGAATGAATTCAAACCGGCGATCGCCGAACTGTCCCGGCAGATCGCGGCCCCCTTGCTTGAACATTTGGCCGACTCGACGCAACTAATCATGAGCCCGGACAGCAATTTGTGGCTGGTTCCGTGGAACGCATTGTTGGACAACGACGGCAAGTTTTTGACCGAGCGCTTCGAACTTCGTTACGTGTTGAGCGGACGCGAATTGGTCGAACAATCCAGCGAACGAGCGTTGATTGGACCGCCGGTGATTTTCGCCGATCCGGACTACGATTTGGGATCGGATGCAGCTCCGGCTTCTGACGCACACAATGACGCGTCAAACAACCAGCGATCTGGCGGCGCCGATGGTCGCGGCACCCTGGGAACCTTTGGCCGATTGTTTGGAACCGCCAAAGAAGCGCAACAGGTACTCCCCTCATTGGAAGAGTACACCGGGGAAAAGGCAACGCTGCTCACGCAGAAGGCGGCGCTCGAGTCGACGTTGAAACAGCTTCATCGACCCCGCGTTTTGGTGGTCAGCACGCACGGCTTTTTTCTGAAAGATCAGTGCGCGGCGGAGTCGAACAACGAAACGGCGTACGATCAAACTCGTTCATCGGTTTTGACGGCCGATGGCAAGCTCTTTGAGAATCCCCTGTTGCGTTGCGGACTTGCGTTGGCCGGTTGCAATCATCGCAACAGTTCGACAGTCTCGGCCAGCGACGACGGGATTCTGACCGGTTTGGAAATCGTCGGAACCGACTTGCGCGGAACGGAAATCGTCGTGTTGAGCGCATGCGAGACGGGTGTTGGCCAGACCAACAACGGCGAAGGAGTCGCAGGGTTGCGTCAAGCGTTCCAGCTCGCCGGCGCCGACGCGGTGATCGCCTCCCTGTGGCAGGTCCCGGACGACGACACGGCCACACTGATGAGCCTGTTCTGGAAAAACATGGCCGCCGGCAAAACCAAGTCCCAGTCGATGCGCGAAGCTCAGTTGGCGGTTATCTCGAATCACCGCCATGCCGAATCCGCCGTTGCCCATCCCTATTTCTGGGCGGCATTTACATTAACCGGCAGGTAAAAACCGAGCGACAAGCTAGTGCCGTGTCAAGTTTTAATCTTGGGGTGCCACTGGCTGTGCCAGTGTACATGAGCGTCGTGTATTGCCGACCCGCGCTGGCGAAGCCAGTGGCACACAACCCCAATTCTAAGACCTGACAAAGCACTAGAAACGTAACTGCTCAATAACCCATCGGTGTACGCCAGCCCTATAAGGCGCCGAACGTCGAATTTCCCAGTCTCTTGCAGCTGAGCACGTCAAAACAAACGAAAGCCTCCGATGGGTTATTGAGCAGTTACCTAGAAACTTGTCACCAAGAATCGGGCACGCTTCCCACATTTTTTGGGGGGTCAGGCACATTTTCGGCGGCTCATGCGACACGCTAGTACCAATCATTGAGCCGAAAATGAGCCAGACCCCCGCTCGTGAACTGTTACAGTAATTACCCTCCCGAATCGGGAGGGTCGGCCGCAGGATGCGGTCGGGGAGGGCCAATGCGCATTGAAACGTGCAAGCGAGCAGCTCGTGCCATTCAGTTCGAAATCCCAACCTCCTGGGAATCGATGGGCAGATAAGGCGTTCGCGAGCGGCCGGCCTTCGGATCCCACAGGATGTAGCGTCTGACGGCCGTTGCCTCGCTGCTATCGGGCCAAAAGGCCAGGATGTCCAACAAGTGTTGGCGGGCCAATTCGATGTTGACATTGGAGTCGTCCGCTTGAGGACGTTGCCATGCCCCAGAGTAAATCCCCGTCAGCATCCAATGCGCTCGCAGCGCTGGCCGGACGGGAGACGCCTCGCTGAACTGAACGATTTCTTCGTACAGCTTGATCGCCGCCGGAAAGTCGTGTTCGACGAGCAATGCATGGTCCGCTTCAACTTCCAACCGCGTTAGGCGATCGACCAACTGGACGCGCAGGCGATAGGCTTCGTTAAGAGCGTCGATGGCGTGCTGGTACGACTCTTGGGCGGCGGTGAGGTCGCCACGACGTTCCTTTAGATTGGCAAGATTAAACGCACAGCTTGCGGCGAGGACTTGGGCGAATGCATGTTCCGGCTTTTGTTGCAGAAACTTCTGCAGATTCGCCTCGGCCGCTTTCAAAAGCTGTTCGCCGGCGTCCTCACCCAACGAGAATGCCAAAGATTGTTCGAGCGCTCGAACGCTGCCAACAACTCGGACCGCTGTTCGGGCGCCAGTGTCGCCAGCATGCCAGTGGCATCGGTCGAGGTGCCGATGTGTTCGGCGAGTTGGTCGAAGTTTTTCAACAGGGGACTCAGCGACGCGGGGACTTGCGCGGTTTTCGACAAATCGGTCAGAATCGCCGCGGCGAGTTTTCCGATCGGCGCATTGCTACACCAGTCGAATGATTGGAGTGGAGGATTCGCGGCCGTAGATCAGCGTCGTCGCAAACGCTTGTTCGTCGCGAATCCGCAAGTCGCCGGTCACCAGATAATCGGCTCGCAACCGCAAACAGAGCCGCCTGCGGCCAGTCGGCTTGAGGAATTCCCTCATCCCGCAAGTGATCGAGTTCATCTTCGATCTGGCGCACAACAACCGTGCGAACGTTGGGAAGCGACTGGAGGGCCTGGCGGATTTCGGTCGCCAATTGCACGGCCGGCTTGTCGTAAAAAAAGGTCATCGAGTCCATCGGCAACAGCGGCAGCACGGCAACGCGAAGGTTTCCCGCACCGTTAGACGCGGCCGGCGCCGATTGGCGCACCGCGTCGATGTCTTGTTGCGTGATCGCTCCCAGCCGGACATATCGGGGTTCGGGTTGATTGCCGGTTTGGACCAATCGTTGACGGATCGCCGGAAACGACAGATCGAGCATTTGGCCGCCGGTTCCTTCGGATAGCCGACTCATGAACTGCCGCGTCTTATCGAGTGACGCTTCATACGCCGCTTGCTCATTGCTGCGACTGGGACACAGCAAGCAGTGAATCTTCAGATTTTTTTTGTTCGCCAGGTCCACGAGAAAATCGGTGTCGTACCAGCGGCGGGCTTTGGTCTTTTCATCGAAAAACGCGACGTCGTACGGCGGTGCGTCGCCGATCACCAGCATCCACTTGTCGACTTTGCCATCGGCGGCCCAATCCAACTGGTCCAGCGCGGTGAATACTCCCAAATCGACCGACTCCGGAAAGAACGGACGTCCCGACTCGACTTTCAACTGCTCGACAAGCTTTTGCGCCGACGCTTGATCCAAAAACGTTGGGCTGATGACGCGTGCCGGCCTGTCGGACGCACCGACGTCGGCGTACGTCACCAGGGTCGTGGTCACGGCGCCGTCGTGGATGCGGTACAAGTCGGAAAACATCAGCGGCAAGTTCTTTTGAATCTCCGACATCTCGCCGGTCATGCTCTCGGTGGAGTCCACGACGACCGCCAGTTGTAACGGCCGATCGATGGTGGGAATGGAATCGAGAAAGTTCGCTTGGAATAATCCCATCGCCTTCGCCTGCGGCGCCCGCTCGACATTGAACATGGCGCGCAAAGCCGCTCCGGTTGCACTAGCATCTTGTGCCAACAGGTCCTGCGAGATGAGCAGGATCGAAAACGCGACGCACAACAGCAAAGACCGCATCACATTCCCCTTCGAATAAACGAATCTGAACACCGTTTTTTCATTATTGGCACGCCGACTAGTAGCCCGTTGAAAAACAAGCGGAACGGCGCGAGCCGTCCGGTTGCGCTATGAGCGGCGCGAGCCGTCCGGTGGCGTTGGCATCCACACGGTGAATTACCGAGCGGTTGGCGCCGCTCCGCTTGAATCAACACTTGTGCACACATTCTTCAACAGTCTGCTAGGGACGCGGTTTGAATTATACCGCAAGTTCACTCGGAATGGTCGGACGGCGGTTGTGCGAATCCCTCGTTTGCTACCGTGGCTGCAGTAGGCGTACGGTCGGGGTTCGTCGGCTTCAACCGATTGACGTCTAGTGCTTTGTCAACTTTAAGAATTGGGGTTGTGTGCCACTGGCTTCGCCAGTGCGGGTCGGCAATACACGACGCTCATGTACACTGGCACAGCCAGTGGCACCCCAAAATCGAAGCTTGACACGGCACTAGCTGGCTGCGTCAAATTAGTCTGTTCAACGACCAAACCAAATGGTGCGAACAGGTGCACGCCCGTCACGGGCCGCATACAATACAAGACGCCGGTGGCAAGTTATCCATCCCTTTCGAATTCCCGATCACATGTTTGTCATTCGTCGCAACTTGATGCGTTCGTCGTTATGTCGAGTCATTTTTACGTTCATCGTGGGCTTAGTGGCGGCGAACTTGCCAGCGACGGCCGTGGCGCTGCAAGAACTGCCGAACGAGAGCGAGTTGCCCGGTCGTCCTCTGGATGTCGCGCAGTTGCCGGACGAATCAACGTTGCCGACACGGCCGCTCCCGATCATCGAACTCCCGCAGCTTCCCAACGAGTCGGCTCTCCCACCAACCCAATCGCCGCAAATTGCAGAGGACGGCCAGCCTCAACAAGGCGGCATCGACGAAGGCAACCCTCGCGCCACGGGCAACGACCTGACCGACCTGGCACCCGATGACGACTTGGAGTTCAACAACGATCGCCCGTGGCTGCGTCTCGAATTGGGCGGCCCAACCGGGCCGATTCGAGCGATTCAGTTCTCGAGCGATTCGAAGAGTCTTTTCCCGGCGGCGACGATAAATCATTACACGTTTGGACGAGGGTTGAACGGCCGGACGGTTCGGGAGCGAGATGGATCTATCAACAACCGGTGAATTGGCAGGTACAACGGGGGCCGCGGGGCGATTCATGCCATCGCGGCTATGCCGGATTGGATTTTTTTCGGCGGCTTCGGAGCCACTCCGCTGGCGGGCGAGTTGGGCTTGGTTGATGCGAAGACACTGCGTCTGAATCGCTGTGTGTACGATCTGAAAATCGGCTCTCGTGCCGAGGTCAGCAGTTTGGCGACGGCGGGCGGAGGACAGCTCGCGGCTCTTGACTTGTCAGGACGAATAACGTTCTGGCGACGCAATCTCCAGACCGGACTCTGGGAAGCGTCATTGATTCGCGACAGCGATTCAAAACGTTACGACGCCGCGACCACCGCCAAGCTCGCGAGTTTTCGCCGATTTGGAAGTGCGATAGCGGGATCGGATCGATTTATCGTCTTTGCCCAGCCCGTTGCCGCGAACCCGCAATCCGCCGCGCCTGGCTGGGAGCTGGTTCGACGATCGATTGCAGATGGAAGTGAGACGACGCTGCGGACTCCGTCTCCGCAAAATGGCGGTGTTCCCGCGATGGGCATGTCGGCCGACGGAAATCGAATCGTATCCGCCGACCTGACTGACGCCGGGCGCGTCTTTCTGTGGAATCTGGCTCGCGGCGAAACGGCAACTGCGGTGCCGATGAACGCTCCGGTCCGCACGATCTCGGTTTCACGGTCTGGCCGATTGCTGCTGGTTGGAACCGCTAGAAACGCCCAAGGTGAGAGTCTGACTTTCCTGTGGCGATGGGACGAAAACGGTCAATTCAGCACCCTGGCATCCTGGAAACAGTCCAACCACGTCTTCGCGAGTTCGATCAGCCCGGACGAGAAGTGGCTCGCGTATTCGCTGGGTAATTCTGTGGTCGTCAAGTCCCTCGAGCAACTCGCGCGGGAGACGCCTCCGCTGGCCTCGACAGGGATTCAACTGAACCAGGTTCGGTTTGCCGCTGCCGCCGATGACGGATATCGCATCGCGATCCAGCACGTCGCAACTTCCAAACAACAAGTGTTCGACCCGCAAAACCCGTCACTGGTCGACGCCGAGGGGAACGCTCCCCAACAATGGCGAGAACCCAATCCGCAATCACAGCACTGGGCTCTGAAGCCGACCGTAGATTCGCAAACCGGCGCCACCATGTTTCACGTCGTCGTGGATGGACAGCCTCAGTGTCAAATCCCACTCGACAGCAACACCGACGGCATCATCACCTCCAGTTGTTGGATTCCGGACCCCGCCAAGCCGAACCAGCCCGCTGCGATCGCCGTCGGCACCAATAAGCGAAATCACGTATACCTCTTCAGAATTGTCGCCGATGGCGGCGCACCGCTGATCCGACAGTATCGTGGTCACGAGTCCCAGGTCACGTCGGTTAGCGTTTCGTTCGACCGGCGATACCTGGTCTCGTCGTCCGACGATTCAACGATCCGCTTTTGGAAGCTGGACGATGCTGCGTCCGCCGGCAACCCGGCCACGATCGATCGGTGGGGAGCCAGCTTTGCAGTCGAAAATGGAAAACTGCTCGCCAAAGATGTCATCGCCGACGGCCCGCTGTATTATCGCGGCGTGCGGGCGGGAGATGTGATAGACGCGATTCGCTGGCGGCCTCCAAACCAAACCGAAGAGCAGACGGCCAACGATCCGACAAAGATGCTGAAGACGCTCGACGAGTCCGACTGGCGACAGATGATCCGGTTCGATTACAGCCGCGGCGGCGCGGGACAGCCGTACTTTTATTTGTATCCAGCGTGGCAGCCGATTGCCTCGCTGGTGGTGACCGCGGACCGCGAATGGGCGTATTGGAGCCCCTACGGCTACTACGACGCTTCGTTCAACGGCCACAAACATTTTGGCTGGCAGATCAATCGCGGGGTCGATACCGCTCCAGAGTTTTTCCGTGCCGCGGAGATGAAAGAAGAACTGGAAAAGCCAGAGCTGATGCACCGGTTGCTGTCGCTCGGCAGTTTGGAAGGGGCGTTCCTTGCGCTTCGTCAATCGGTCCCGCCCAATCTGCAAGACCGCCTGGCGGCGGAAAATCGTCTGCGGCCGCATATCAAAATCGACAGTCCTACTCGCGGACAAACCGTCAGTGGCGGTGAAACGATCGTCGCCGCAACGATCGAATTACCCAGCGGAGTCCAACCTGTGCTGCCCAAGGCGTTCGCCAACGGAGTACCTGCCGAACCCGCAAAACTCGAGCAAACAATCTCCGCCGGGCAGTCGGTTCAGTATCACTACTCCTGGCATTTGCCGCTTCCCAGCGACCCGCGAATCCGCGTCCAAGTCATCGCCGGCAGCCAATACGGTTCGGCCGACGCGGCGGCGGTCGACATCGAGCATTCGGTCGCGGCCGAAAACCCTCGCCGACGTCTGTTTCTGATCGCCGCCGGCGTCAATCAGTACTCCGACAGCCAGATTCCTCGGCTGGAATTTGCCGTGAACAACGTCAACGCATTTCTTCAGGCGATGGAAGGAAAGCCAGCCAATGCAAGCGACGGCGCCAATGCCGACCAAGGCGTCAGGCGACTCTTTGGACCGTGCGCCACTGAAGAGCTCGGTCCGCTTTTCGCTTCGAAAACGTCGCGGCCGGACGACCGAGCCCGGCTGTATCAATCGGATTCGACCATGTTGCTGGAATCAAGTGCAAATCGGGCGCTGTGGACCGTCGCCACCAAGGATGCTGTCGAGCGTCTAAGGGCGACCGCGCGGCCGGATGACCTGTTGGTGATCTTTCTTTCGGGGCACGGAATCAGCGATCCGGTGTCCGATCAATACTACTTCGTGACGTCGAACGCCAAATACGTTGATCTCGTTGGCCGACAATACGGCGACTGCATCGCGCTGGAGGACTTTGCGCGATTTGGCGAGATCGGTTGCAGAAAGCTGGTGGTGCTGGACACTTGTCAAAGCGGCGCGTTTCAGCGGACGGGACAGCAGGACGTCAAGGCATTGGTGCGCGCGTTGGAAAGCGACTTGTTCTTCACGATCACTTCGACCGAAGGCTCGACCGACGCTTACGAATCCAAGAAAGACCAACTCAGCTTTTTCACCGCCGGATTGGTCAGCGGGATGCAAGGCGCCGCCGACGAAACCAGGAACGGGGGCAACGGCGACGGACGAGTCGACTTGAACGAACTTGCCCGGTTCGTCTCCAACCAGGTCCCCGCCGAAATCGCGTCCATCGGCCAACGGCAATATCCGTCCGCCGCGCCGAAAGACTTGCTGGACATTGCAGACATCCCCATCACGTCCAAGTGATTGCATGAACCTCATCGCGCAAGATCATTTCCCGCCGGAGCCAGTGATTACAGCCTGGGGAATTCCAATTCACGTTCCTCTGCTGGTGCTGGTAGTTGCCACCGTCGTCTGTGCGTTGATAACAAGCACGCGGCCGATCAAACCGCATCAATTGCTGATCTGGCCTGTGATAAGCCTTGTTGCCGTGATTATGGCTTTGAGTTATTTCGGTTCCATGTCAACAAGAAGTTTTGTTAACAGCTATGCGTTCTTCGCGTTCACGGTTTCTTTGGTTTGTTTTGTTTCCGGAATGACTCGACAGCCTGCCAGGAGACAACGCGGCGGATGTCCATGACTCGTCGTAGGGAGTCTGCTAATGTTGGGCTCTCTGATATTTCTCCTACTTCCCGCTGGTCCCAGTTTTCAGGAGGCGGCCCGACGAGGTGAGTGCAAAAACCGAATGAAACAGTTGGCGCTTGCCATGCACAATTGGCAGGACGCACACGATCGACTTCCTGATTTGCGAATCAGTGAGAACGGGAATCCGGCCAGATCGTGGCGGGTCGATATTCTGGATTACGGCGACGAAGCTGAAGTGCGACGTCGGTATCGCGATGATCGATCGTGGAACGATTCTGCCAACCTGGACATCGCCAAAACTCGACTTGACGTTTACACGTGCCCATCGGTTAGTCGGGTGCAAAACCTACGCGACGTGCAGCAACGGTGCTTCACCCATTTCCTGGCCGTAACCGGTCCGGACACCGTATTTGCCAATGGCAAAGGGATGAGCCTTGAAGACTTATCAAACGCAGACGGTACATCAAAAACGCTGTTCTTGGTCGAGGCCGTCGGGCGCAATATCGTCTGGACCGAGCCGCGCGACGCGGATACAGGGCAACAGCCGATGGGATTGAACGTGCCAGGCGATACCGTCTTCGATTCGCCGGGGTTTGCCTCGGCGTATCATCCGGCCGGGGTCAATATGGCCTTTGCCGATGGAACAGTATCCACGATTCCCAAAACCATGGCCCCTGATGTCCTCCGCGCCATGACCACCGCCCACGGCGGAGAACCCACGGACCGAGGGTTCTGAACTTGAAAGAGCAATTGGTGACTAGAGCCGTTGCTGTCGCCCGTCGCCTGCGTTAGATGATCAGCACGCGGAATCAGTACTCAGTACTTGGCACTCAATACTCAGTACTCAATACGCAGCACTCAATACGCAGCACTCAGCACTCGGTACTCAATACTCGGTACTCAGTGCTCGGCACTCGGTACTCAGCACCTAATGCGGAGTACTATTTCCCCTCGAGGTAACAGTTCATGAGCCGGGGTCTGGCTCATTTTCGGCCCAATGATTGGTACTAGAATGTCGCATGAGCCGCCGAAAATGTGCCTGACCCCCTAAAAACGTGGGCAACGCATGGCCAACCCGTGAACGCTTACCCCCTCGATGTGCAAAATGGCCTGTTTAAAAATGACTCAACTCAACAATCGGACCGAACGTCATTCCCGCGAAGGCGGGAATCCAGCGGAAATTAACTCACGCAATGATAGATCCCCGCCTTCGCGGGGATGACAGGGCTTTTTTAGCTGTCGGTTACGTTCCTTGGACGGACTACTATCGCTGGCGGCTGATTTGGAAGACGAATTCGCCGTTGAACAGCGATTCTTCGTTGCCTCGCAGCGGAGCGACGCCGGCGATTGTGATCATCGTGTTCTCACCGCACTTGAACCGCAAACCGGCCGTCGTATTGAGCACGTCCATGCGGTTAAACGGGTTGCTGATGACATCGTTCGTTCCGCTGACGCCATTGAATCCTGGCGGCAAACCGGCGATCACCGAGTCGGTGTTGTTGAGCGTCGTGGTATAGTGCAGTTCGAAAATCCCCGCGATTCCCTGTAGAGCATTGCAAGCGCAATCGCTCTGGTACAACCAGCGGCCGAAGGCCAGGTCAAGGAACAGTAGATTCTGGTCGTTGTAGAGTTCGGACGACGATGGCCCGCCGACGTTGGTTGAGGTCACCGTATTTCCGCCGGTCGAAAAATCGCATTCGGTGTAGAACGTCATCCAGCGGCAACGATCGGGAGTTCGTTGAATGGCAAAAAACGGTTGCAAGTGATAAGCTTCGTTGGCGATTGAGACTTGAGTCTGCCCGGTGCTGTTGATCATGAGCGAATCATCGGCGGTGGGGAAGATGACTCCCAAACCGGAGGACACCGCAAAGTCGCTTGTCCGATACAACAAAAACTTAGGGGTCAAGCTGATATTGCCGAATTCGTTTGCGCGAAGGGTCTCAGAGAAATCCTGTATCTGTTGTGAATCGGCACCGTTGGCGATCGGAATGCGGACTTCCAACGAGAAGTTCTCGCAGCCAAACGTCTTTTCCAAGCCGAACACATAGCGGTTTAAGTCGATTTGATTGTTGTTGGCATCGACGACCGCGTTGTTGAATACGTGGTAGTCGAAGAAGACGCGGTTCGTCGGCATCGGGCTGGTGTGCTCGGTCAATTTGTAACGTCGGTCGCCACCTGCCAAGGGAAGGACGATGGGAACGTTATTCCAAGACGGACCGGACAGAATCGCACCGCCGCCGAAGAAGTCACCAATGGTCGAGACGTCTGCAGCGCCGGATTCCATTCCGCTACCCAAACCCGAGGACAAGGCAAACGAATCGGGCGAAGCTTCGGGTTGCATGCCCGCGTTCGGCTGCGTCGATGGAGGTTGTTCCGAAGGCTGTGCGCCCGGCGCGTTCTGGTCGCCCAGCGAAGCCCCCGGCACATTCGCCGACGGATTCACCGGCCCGCCCTGTACCATCCCCGGAGGACACGGCTGCTGCGGATAAACGCGAAATTGATCTGGGTTCACGATTTGAACGCCCGATTGGCAGCAGCAGGGGTCGTGCTGACATCGGTCGCACCATCCCCGCGAACGCAAGGGTCCGTTGGATCGACCGAAAATCGATTGGCCCCACGACATCGCCGGGCAGCACAACAGCAACCCGCCGGCTAAGACTCCGAACCAAATCGCCCGCAACCTGACAAAGTTTCCGCCGACAGCCATGTTGAATCCCCTTCTTTCGATGTAACGCTACCAGCCCGCAATTCGAGCGCGCGTTCACAACGATAGTTCGGATGATTCCAAGCAAGCCATTTAAGCGAAACGAAGAAATATTAAAGATTTTGAGACAGCTCGACTCCGAATTGGGTATCCGCAGGGGAATTACCCACAGAGTTGCGCGACCGGCAAACTCTAACAAATGCGGTGATTCACCACTGAAGCTTCTTTCGCGGGTTGTAATCACCCAACTGGTCGGCCAGCCGGCGCAACGACTCGGCTTGCTCGGAGGAGAGAGACTCCGGGAGCACGATTTGTAACTCGGCAATCAGGTCGCCGGCCGAATGGTCCTTGCCGCGAATCCCCATCCCCTTAAGGCGCAACAGTCGTCCGCTGGAGCTATTTGGGGGAACGCTCACAGCCAGCGTACCGTGCGGGGTCGGCAAGTCGATTTTCGCTCCAGCGACCGCCTCTTGCAACGAAATTGGGACGACAACGTGCAAGTTCGCGCCGCGCCGCGTGTAGTTCGGGTGCGGCGCGACCCGGATCTTGACTAACAAGTCGCCTTGGCGGCCATCCGGCAATTGGTCGCCTTGGCCACGAAGCCTCAACGTCTTGCCGTCTGCGATGCCGGCGGGAATCCGCATCGTGATCGACTCGGACTTGCCGCCGCGGCGCAGCAACTGAATTTGATGTTGTCCGCCGACGACTGCAGTCCGAAAGGGGACGGTGATTTCTTCCCGCAGTTCGGCTGGTTCAGACTCAGGCGGTGTCGGCCGCGGTCCACCGCGACCAAATGGCGAATGCGTGTGACCGCGTTGGCCGCCGAAACCGCCAAACTGTTTGAGCAGTTCTTCCAGCGGCATGCCTCCTGCCCCCTCGCCAAACATCTCGCGATAATCGAATTGAGGGCCCGCGCTTGTTGCGCCCCGCGGCTGGCGTTGGCGTAGGATTCAAAATTGGGTCCGAGCTGATCGTAGAGCTTCCGTTTTTCGGAATCGCTCAAGACGTCATAGGCCTGTTGGATTTTTTGAAACTGTTCCTTGGCCTTCTTTTTGTCCTCTGCCAAGTCGGGATGATGTTTTCGAGCCAGGCGGCGATAGGCCTTTTGAATCTCGCCCTCCGATGCGTTGCGAGAGACTCCCAAAACCTGGTAGTAATCTTGTGACATGCTCGAAACGGGGACGAAATTCTCTTTCAACCATGATTCGGCGAATGGATGAATGACTTGAAAAAGACTGCCGGCCCCTCCACCCCTTTTTCTGGCTCAAGCTTGTTTGGACCAATCGCGGCGTTGTCGGGAACTTGGAATTCCCATTTTTATCCGATATTTAGTGACGGTGCGACGGGCGACATTAAGTCCTTGACTCTTGAGCCGTTTGACGATTTCATCGTCGCTCAATGGTCGCGATTTGTCTTCTTTATCGACGACCTCTTGCAGTTTGATTCGAATCGTGTCCCACGCGACGTCGTCTCCGTCGTCGGTGTGCGTGCCGCCGACAAAGAACCCTCGCAACGGGAAGATACCGCGCGACGTCTCGATCCACTTGTCGTCCACGGCCCGACTGACGGTCGTCACGTGTACGCCGACACGTTCGGCGATCTGCTGCATCTTAAGCGGTTCGATGGCCTCGGGGCCTTGCTCCAAGAACGCCTTTTGGTGCTCGATGATGGCCTGGGCCACCCGCATCAGTGTCGTGCGGCGTTGTTGAATCGATTCGATCAACCATTGGGCGGCGTTGATCTTGCGGCGGATGAATTCTTTCTCTTCCGGCGTCGCTTTGTCGTTGGCCAACCGCTTCAAATAATAATGATTGATGTACAAGTTACGGGCCGGGCCTTCCTCCATGCGGACCGTGTACTTCCCATGTTCGTCGGTGTCCAGGAACAAGTCCGGAGTGACCGTCGGCACGAACTGGTCGAGAAACTGAGACGCGGGCTTAGGGTTGAGCTTTTTGAGCTGATCCCAGGCCTCGTTGATTTCGTCAAACGAATAGCCCGTGGTCTTGCTGATTTGCGGAAGTCGGTTGTCGCGCAAGTCCTCCAGGTGATTGAGAATCAACATCTTGAGCTTGTCGTAATGCGGCAAGTCCGGCGTCAGTTGCAGCATCAGACACTCTTTCAAGTCGCGCGCGGCAATGCCGGGCGGGTCCAGGCTTTGCACGATCGAGAGGGCTTTGTGCGCCAGGTCGACTTGGTCCGGACCTGCATTGGCGGGCAATAAATCGGCGAGATTCGTTTGCAAGTAGCCGCCATTATCCGCCGACAGCGATGACACAATCCGCTCACACATTTTGTAAAGCGGCCCGTCGATATCCATTTCGGCCAATTGAATCAGCAGATGCTCTTGAAGTGTTTCGCTGCGATCGGCCAGGTTGGCCATCAGGTCGTGCATGCGATCGCCGGCCTCTTGGATGCGATTGGCCGAAACGCGCGGCCGATCGTCCCAGTGATCGGGCAGGTCCTGATCCAAGTTGTTCAGCCGCTCGAAGTCTTCGGCGTTGTTATGAGCGTCGTCGACGACCAATTCTTTCTGGTCGAGGTCCCGGGCCGGTTCGGGTTCAGGCGGCGTTTCGGCCGGGGCCAGTGGATCATCGGCCCGCATCTCCAACACCGGATTCTCGCTCAATTCCTGCTCGATGCGCTCCTGCAACGCCATCATCGGCATTTGCAAGATCTCCATCGATTGAATCATCCGCGGCGCAAGCGTTTGGACTTGCTTCTGTTGCAGATGTTGGCCAAAAGATAATTTCATGTGGTCGATCTATTTGATGGCGACATCCGGTCGAAATGATGTCTGCATTGGGTTTCGATGCGCGTCATTCATTTTAAGCAAATACGACTTCCGTTGTACCGAAATCGATACCGATTCCTCCGTCGAACCGAAAAGAATCGAACTACAAGCCGCGGGCGAAATCTGACCGAATTCGAATAAAAACAAGGCCCGCCCACTTGACTTTCGCTACAAGGGCTGGCGACCGGCCAAGGCGTCCGCCAATATTTCCTTGTTGGTGTATTCCAAAATGCTGCCCGAAGTGATGCCGCGTGCAAGCCGCGTGAGCTTGACCGGATAGGCGGCCAATAGATTGGAGATGTGCAGCGACGTCCCGTCTCCTTCGACCGTCGGATTGGTCGCCAAGATCACCTCGGCAAAACCAGCGTGGTGAATGCGATCCACCAGTTTGTCGATCGTCAGTTGTTCGGGGCCGATCATCTCCAGCGGCGCGATCCGACCCAGCAGCACGTGGTACAGCCCGCGATAGCTGCCGGATTGTTCGAGTGCCATCAGATCGCGCGGTTGCTCGACCACACATAACTGGGTGCGGTCGCGTTTTGGGTCGCGGCAAATCAAACACTCATCGGACTCCGCCAGATTATAACAAGTCTTGCAGTACTGGACTTTGGTTCGGACGTTGCGGATCGCATCAGCCAAGGCCAACGCATCCGCCTCCGGGATGCGCAACAAGTGATAGGTCAACCGTTCGGCCGATTTTCGTCCGATCCCAGGCAGTTTGGAAAGCGCATCGATCACCTGGGTCACGGCCTCGGTCAGTTGCGCCATGCTTCACTCCCGTCGGATCCCCACGCGTTTTGCGGAAAAATCAGCAAACTAGACCTTAGGAAAGGCTGAGTCGGCCTCTGCGTTACGTCTCGTCCGGTGCTTCCGGATTCTCATTGCCTGTGAACCGTTGCATCATCTTCTCCAGCCCAGGCAAATCGATACCTCCCGTGAGATCTCTCATCGCTTCCACATGCAACTGCTTGGCTTTGGTAATCGCCTGATTGATCACGGCCGGCAGCAAGGTTTCCAGCATTTCGCGGTCCTGCTTCTCGATCAATACCGAATCGATGCTGACTTTGGTGACTTGTGACAGCCCGTTCATTTCGACTTGAACCATATCACCGCCTGCCGAGCCGACGACGGTCTTGTCGCGAAGTGCGTCGCTGATCCCCTCCATCTTGCCGGAGATGTCCGACGCGTTTCGCATCAGTGCGGCGAGGTTGCCTAGACCTTTGAACATCTGTTTAACTCCTTATGATTGGCTTCCCGAATCCGATGGCGAGATCGGCTTTCCCGGCGCGACGTCGATGACGCGTGCGTCCAACAACTCGGCGGCGAGCTTGATCAGCGGATGCCGTTCGGCGTCTCGCATCAGTTTGATTTTCGACATCGCAGGTTGCGGCACGGCGCGCGGCGACGGGTCTGCCACGGGAACGAATTCGACGCCCCAGGGTTGCCCGGTCAATTCGGCAATGCTCTGTTCGATACGAGACCGTCGGGATGGCTGATTGCAAAATTTTTGAAATCGACTGGCCATCGATACGACGAGGCGTCGGTTCGCACCAATGTCGATCTGTTGGTAGTGCCGAGCCATTTCGGCGGTCGTGTCGTTAAGCTGTGCAAGGACCTGTTCCCATATCGTATTCACGTTCCCTTCGTTTAACGGTGTCGGCAGGGAACTTGCGCCGGCATCTTGACCCTGATACGCCGCTAGCGGCTCACTTTGTTCGTTTTTTTTTGTGCGCGACGCCGGGTTGGCAACCGAGCCCGACGACGAAACACTTGCGGCGGAGGTGGACTCCTTGGAACGAGGCTTGGAAATGGAGCGGGTCGCCGCGGCAATGGTGGCAGGCGACGACGAAGCGGACGATGTTGGTGTCGTTGTCCGAAGCGAATGGGCTTCGCCTCGACTGACCAACTCGATTAAGTCGCCGATCGCTTGAAGGTTTTCCAGACTGCAAATGCGGACCAAGGCAATTTCGACTAAGACTTGCGGGTGCGCCGAAAGACGCATTTTGATCAACGCTTCGTCGAGAATCTGAATCACCGCCAACAGTCGTTCGACGCCGAACTCTTTCGCAATGTCGCGAACTTGATCCATCTGACTCGGAATGGCGGTCGTCAACAGCGATTCGTCGCAACCGGCGGCGACCATCATGCAATCGCGGAAGAACCCGAGTAACTGACCGGCGAATTGGCCGGCGTCGACGCCGCTGCGAAAGGCGTTTTGAGCCGCAACAACCGCAGCCGCCGTGTCTGACTTGACCAAGTGCGCCGCCGCTTCGGCAATCAAACCGGTGTCGGCGATCCCCAACACCGACAGCACGTCGTCGATCTCGATCTGGCGTTTGCCGCACGACAATACTTGCTCCAGCAACGATTGGCTGTCACGCATTGAACCAGCCGCTCGACGCGCCAACAGTCTAACCGCCGCGTCGTCGATGGACACGCTTTCGGCAGCCGCCACCGCCTTCAGCCGCTCGCTAATCGCGGATTCGTCCACCGGTACGAAGTCAAACTGCTGGCAGCGAGAGCGAATCGTGATCGGGATCTTTTCCGGCTCGGTCGTGCAAAAAATGAATTTGACGTGCTCCGGAGGCTCTTCCAGCGTCTTGAGCAATGCGTTGAACGCCTCCCGCGTCAACATGTGCACTTCGTCGATAATGTAGATCTTGTAGCGGGCTCGGCTGGGTCGAATCGCCACGTTGGATCGCAACTGCCGGATTTCTTCGATGCGTCGGTTGCTGGCGCCGTCGATTTCCAACACGTCGACGTCCTCGCCGGCGGTGATCCCTTGGCAGATGTCACACTCTTGGCACGGGGTGGTCGTGGGACCCTGGACGCAGTTCAGGCATTTCGCAAGGATCCGCGCCGTGGACGTCTTGCCGGTGCCGCGCGAGCCGGTGAACAAGTACGCATGGCCGACCCGATTCTGCTCAATGGCGTTGATCAGGCCGCTGCAAACCACCGCTTGCCCTAGCAATTCATCAAACCGCTGCGGTCGGTATTTGCGAGCGACGACTACATAGCCAGGCACGCCCGTGACCGGTGGACTCGCCGTTTTCGCCACTGACTTTTTTTTGGCCATCGGGTGCGAGGGTCCGGAACCAACTCGATGCGGTCGCGGACCATGGAGGACTGGGGCGGTTGGATCGCCGTGGGGACTGCAGGAAAGAGGTCCCGCACAAGAGTACCCCGCTTAGGGCTGCTTCATATTTCAGACCTGACCCGATTCACGGCTCCCCCTCGCGGAACCCCTTTCCGGCAGCATCCCACACAAGGCGACACCGGACGGAGACTATAGTTGTATTGTACCGTGTGGGTTTGGTCAAATGGAGCCGCTACCTCACGCTCCGGTCGCGAGGCGCTTGTTGGACACCACAGAAAGACGTCAGGACGATGCAAGAAAAGACGCATTTTTTCACTTATGGTTAGCGTCTATAATAAACGCGCCGTCAGTATTCGTAGCCAAGGCCGCAATGGCAAAAGTTCCAAGCGCAACATTTGAAGTGCGATTCATCGGGTCAGATTTAGCACCCGAGAAGATTCCTCTTCGCGCAGTGAGCGACGCTCTGTCCGCGGTTCAGGACCTGGCAAGCGGGCGAGACTCATTTGAGACTCAGCAGGTTCCGCTGGAAAAAGCCATCGGACTTCTGAGAGTCAGCCGGGGGTCTGCTGTTTACAGTTGTGTTGCACGAGAGCCTAAAGAGGCGCTCAGAAACTTGACTCTCGTTCACAAGTATTTATCCGGTGGCGATGAAACCGACGATGATGGCCTGTCCGGGGCATTGCGACCAATTGAGTCTCTCAGCGATGTCGCCAAATCACTTTCGTGTAGTGTAGTGGTGATTGCCTGCGGTCGCCGTCGAGACACTCTATTCACCGTCGAACGGGACGCGTACGAAAAAATCGCTGGACGGCTTTTCTTGACAGGCGAAACGACTGTAATTGGAACGGTTGAACGGGCTGGCGGCACGACGGAAATGCGGAATGCTTACTCCATTCCAGGGCGTCGCCGCATTCTTTACTGCGACGTTGACAGCAAGGACCTTGTACGACGTCTTGGCCAGCACTTGTACGAAGAAATAGCAGCCGTCGGAACTGCAGTGTGGCTTAATCGCTCATGGCGGATTCATAAATTTACGATCCGAGATTTTGCGCAACCCCGTTTCGGCAACGTTGTGGACACAATACGGGATCTACGTCAAGCCGGACTGAGCACTGGGACGCTATTGCTGATCCAGAGGCTTATATTCGGGAGCTGCGGTAGTGATAGTGATTGCGGGCATAGATTCAATGGTCTTGATCTATGCCGGAGTCGTTCCTTCAAAAAAAGGAACGACAATAAGCGCTGATCTGATCTTGCGTGCAAAGCTGCTACTCCACCAGTTACGGGGTGCAACGATCGTGCTCCCAACAATTGCAATCTCTGAGCGGCTTGTTCCTGTCCCTGCTTCACAACAGGGGCGTTTGATTGCACGCCTGTCGGAGAGATTCGTATGCCCGCCGTTCGATTTGCCCGCGTCAGCCATCGCCGCAGACCTATGGTCGGCATATAAAAGCTTGCCGAAGGATTTACAATACACAAACCGACATGTTCTTCGATCAGATGTCTACATCGTTGCATGTGCAAAGGCGGCGGGAGCGACTGTTTTCTACAGCCACGACAAGAGATGTAGAGCACTGGCCGGTCTTGCCATGACGGCAAAGGATCTGCCAAACGATGATCCAACCGATATGTTCATTAAAAAAGACATTGAACGAGGGGAAGTTTAGAGGAACCCGCTGTAGTTGGCGCCATCGGCATATCCTACGAGCACTACTGCCCTGGCGACGAGGTTGCCCTTCCGATCCTGTGAACGCGGTAAACGAACTTGGTCAACCAATGCCGAAAACACTATGCCACGCTGGATCACTCACGATCTTTTCGGCGATGCGTTCGGATAGTGCGCAAATCGTCATTAGCGGATTGACCCCCAACGACGTCGGCATCACCGAGCCGTCGGCAACATACAAACCGCGGTATACCTCGCCGTTAGTTCCCGACATCCGATCCGCGGGTCGAAGACTTGACCTCGATCATTGACGACTCCATCGATCGGCGAGTCGGACATGCCACAGGCACCCAGCGGATGTACCGAAACGAGCGTGTCCCCAAACGCCCGCAACCGCTTGTACCAACCGCCGTGGGCGTGCGCCAATTCGTTGAAATCGTGAAAGACCATGTTCCGATAGCGACTGTCCCGCAAGCCCGGCCAATTGATCTGCCAACGATCGTTCAGCCAAACCAACGCCCCCTTGGCGCCGTCGTGCCCCATCCCCAACATCACCATCGAATGATCCAAGTCCCGGTCGTTCAACAACAACGCAAACAGCTTCGTCATCGCCCGAGGAATGGCGGCGTCTTGTATCAACAGCCGATGCTCCAGCGTCTCACGCCGGTTGTAGAACAAGGAAGATTGCACGGTCGGACCGATCGGCGGGCCAGCATCCGGATACGGCGCCGTGACCGCCAATTGGCGCCGGCGGGTTGGGTTTAATCACAAAGCCGATCGTGTCGCCGTTGAATGACCATCGCTGGCCCAACGCCGGCGAGATATTCCAGGCCGTACTCGCGCGATTGCAGCAGAATCTCGGCGCTCCCGGACTGCCGGCGTGACGATGCACCCTCTCCGCCGACACGACCAAAGGACATGCATCGGCCTGGCCGGACCGATCGTCGCGATAGACGCAGTGAACTCGGTAGCCCTCCGCTGCGGGCTCGATACCGGTCACTTCGACTTGCGTGTACATCTCCGTTCCGGACTGCTTGGCCAGCGGCAAATAGTTGGTTGTCAGCGTATTCTTCGCGCCAATATTGCAGCCGGTGATACAATCGCCGCACAAGGTGCAGGGACGCTGAATTACGTTGAACTGGTTGCGGCAATCCGAATCGAGAAATCGGCCGTCGTACGTTACCGTCAATGGCGAACGGTCGAAAAACCCACTGCGCGGATTCAGCTTGTCAGCTGCCAAACGCCGGACGCGGACCTTTCCTGTCAAGTCGTACTGCGTGTGCGCCAGGTTTAACATCCGGGCGGCGACTTCGAAATAGGGATCCAAGGTCGCTCGATCTTGCAAAACGACGGGCCAACACGACTGAGCGAAGACGTCCGGGTCCGGCTTGAGTGCAACGTTGGCGTTGATCAACGAAGTCCCACCCAAACCGCTGGCCGATAACGTGTTGACCTGATCGCTCACCTTCACCTGGTACAGTCCCAGCGGGTTGACCACCGTCCCCTTCCTGGGACCAAACAGTTGCTGTCGAGCGTGGCTGGAGACGTCGCGGAATGTGTCGGGAAACGTCCCCGGCGTCCATTCCTTGCCGCGTTCTAAAATGGCGATGCGATGACCGGGGCGAGCGTGCGCGGACAGTCGTGCCGCACAAATCGCCGCTCCGTAGCCCGATCCAATGATCAACACCGAAAACTGCTGTTGTGACGGCAGCGCGGCAGTCGCAAAGAGCTGGCCGATGTCGTTCGAGAGCCGTCCGCCGTACTCGGAAAGGCTTTGGCGATAATCTTCGATCGCTCGGCGTTTGATCGGCGTCTGGTAACTTCGCTGGATGCAGCTCGCCGAGTGAATAAAGTCGCGAATCGTCCCGGCCTCGTCGTCGGAGTCTGAATTGAGCGCGGGCAGATCGGACGGTGCAATGATGGGCAGCATTGTCGCCGCCGCTCCGGTTTTCAACGCCTGGCGACGGTTAAGCCGACGTGCGGAAAGCCTGTCAACGCCCACCGAGTGCTCAGAAACAGCCATTCGCTGCCGACCGCTTGGCGGAACAGTCGTTCCGGCATCGTTGGCGGATGTTCGCGCGTCGTCCCAATGACCTGATTCCATGACACCTGCCCGATTTCGACGCTAATGCTTTGTCACAACTGCATTTTCGGATCAGCCACAAGGCGTTAGCAGTCCGTTGAAAAAAGACTCATCTCAACAAAACCGGGAATTATTTTGCGGGCGATCCTTAGCTTCTTATCGCAATGCAACCGTTGATCGCTGTCGACATTATCGGATGAACCGTTAATCCTTCGCAATGCGTCAAGCTCGAGTCTATCTATGCGGACTGGCGAAACTTTACCGACGCTTTGGAGCAGCGTAACTGCGTGGCTTTGGAATCCGTCACCGAGCTCAAACGGGCGAATGGAGGCAAAACCGGACGCCATCAACAATCCGATGTGCCCGTTACTCTTGGTTGGCGGTTGGCGGCATCAGCGAGTCCCTCAGCACCTGCAGGTCCTCGTCTGTAATCCGCTTTCGAGTCGACCGGATCATGTGCAGCATGTGCTGCGTCCCTTCAAACGATCCCTGCGGGTCGCCTATATTGCCGATGGGCCCGACGCTGTTGATGAGTTGATTGCCGTCCGCGTCAAGAATGAAATGGAACGGAATGCGCAGATGAAAGTCGCCCAGCAATTTCCCTGCCAACCTAATCCCGTTGAGGTCGCGGACATCGTCGATCTTGAGAAAGACATAATCCTTCTCCAGGATTTCACGGTGGTCATCGAACCAGCGAGCCAATGCAAAGCACGGAGCACATCGAGTTTGCGAAATTCGTCGCGCCAAACTTTGCGGTCGGATTTCTTGGCCTCGGCAAACGCCGCATCCCATTTGGCCTGCGCGTCCTTTTGTGCTGGAACATATTGTCGGACGAACGCTGCAACTTGCTCGCCCGCCAAGTCCTCTGCCGAATTCACGAACAACCGAGCCACTTCCTTTCCATCGACATCGACGATCGCCAGGAAGACCTCACCCGCTGGCGGCACCGGCCAATGTTTCTGTACCAAGAAGGCACGCCGATCGGATTGTTGTAAGGCCTTGGAACCATCGATCCAAAGTCCAGAATATCATGCTCGACAAATTCCCTCGTTGCATCGTCGACATCACTAACGACGATCAATGCCCGCATATCGCTGAGCCGACAATCCCGCAGGCAATCCGCCAATCGCGTCGGGAGCGATTTTGTCGACGTGCTTTTTTGTCCATTTGACAATACATCAGGTGGTCGGGGCTCGTTCGGCTGGAAGAACTTGCGATCGATAAACGACCCAAGTCGTTCGTTCCCCCCGGCGCCTTGCGCACGTTAATCCTCATGCCAACTGGCATGTGTTGAAACTCGAAGTGACCAGCTTCATCCGTCGTGCTCTCGAGGGTTAACGGAAAATACAGAGTTTGTTCGCCGGACGGTTTCTTTTTGGCCGCATTCTTCTCCAAGACGACACAGCATTGAAGCATTTTGTTTTTCATCGGATGGCCGTCTCCGTCGATCCAACGGCCTTGGTAAGTCGTCGTCGGCGTTAGGGTCACCGATAGTGGCTCGTCACTAACATCGGCGAACTTCACACCAGCAAAGCGACCATCGGGACTTCTGGCAAACACACCAATTCGATTGGCCGCAACTTGCTGCGAAAACTCACCGTTCTCATCTCCCTTGATGTGAGTTTCGTCGCGTGTTTCGCCGTCCACTGAGTAGATCGAAATGTCCGCTGCGGGGACCGGCTCGCCGCCTTGCTCTGTGACAACCCGTCCTTGAACGCGGCGCGGCGTGGATGATTCACGGTGAATTTCGATTGTTGCCGACTCACCGCTCTTGAGCTCTACGGTTTGTCGCCCCACCCAATCACCCTGATAAATATAGGCCTCGAGTTTTCCTGTGCTGCCCAAGTTCTCGCGTAACCATCGTCATCTGTTTTAACCGACCAACGTCGACCGCCGGTCCCCCCGTAGCACCATCAATGGGCGATTCATACTCGTAGCTGTATTCGGACTCGAATTGGACAAGTGTGTTTGCCAACGGCCGATGCTGCTGGTCTGCGGTCGCTCGAACCTCAACGAGTACCGGTTCAATGAGTCGCAGTTCGGGGGGCTTAGCGGTCCCCGTTTTCGGATCAAATGCAACGCCGTCCCAGGTATTGCTAACGAAGCGCACGTCGTTTACGAACGCAGAATAATGCGAATCGGGCAATACCGATACATGAAACTCGCCATTTTCGCTGACGCGAGCATAGCAAACGTCGCTCGTGCCCTCAGTTTCGCTCTGGAAAGACCAAAGCTCGACGAGCGACCCGACAGCTTTGGCGTCGAAGTCGCCGATCTTTCCTGAGATGGTCTGCCTTGCGACTCTGGCGCAACCGTAACTACGGACAAATCATCATCGATGTCCTTCCTGGCTACCACGACATTGTTGTCATCTGTGGGCTCGGCCCAGCATTTGTAATTTGGCAAATCGGGAAACCATTCGATGGTCGCTTCGCCGCTATCATCGGTCGCTACCGGCGGCAAACAACGGGGACTAACCCAAAAGTCTTTCCCGCCAATTCCGAAATTGAGTGTCTGACTCGCTACCGGTCGATTTTGGCGATCGACGACACGAAGGCGATGCGGCTTGCAAGATACAATCTGAATCTCGAACCTGTTCACCGATCGGACCAATGGCGATTTCTGGTAAAGACGTTTGGCCCCAATTCGATGATCATCGGTCCATGCTGCAACACTGCCGATTTCCGACCCGGCAGGTAGCTGAAGCGTCGCCTGCCCGTCCGCATCTGTCGTCGCCGTTGTTTCGATCGACCATACAAATGTGTCGACAAACACGTGAGCATTTGGAACCGCACGTCCGTTGTCCGAAATGCAGATCTGAACATCCCGAGCGGGCTCAAGCCTCAACACGATGCCGTTAACCGCCGCGTCTCTTAACTGATGAGGGCTCAAGCCGATCATATTCTGAAACTTGGCATCACGCGAACGGATCCAAAGTGTGATCGAAGACTTAGCCCCAGTTCCTGCGCACACAAACTCGATGTCATTTTTTGTCACATGGATGTCAATTGGCTCGACATCTGCATTGGCCTTCTGAATTACAAAGTCTGTTGCCGGAGAACTATCGGGCATGAAAACCTTGCAGTGTATTCGCAGCTTGACTTGGTCACCGTCCTTGATCAGCCATTCGTTCACAGGACGTGGTGTGGGGTCTTGGGCGGACGCGAATCAACAATTGATTGGAGACGCTTCCGGTGGCCGCCAACTCCAACACGTTTCGCTTTTGGGCTTGAGTCAACTCGGCGACGCGACAGAGTGCTTCGGCGTATTGCAACGGCATCGCTCCCGCGGCCAACACGCTGTCGTCGCAGCACAACTCGCGATCCATCTCCAATCGCCGGCTGATGCTCCACATCGCTGCGTGAAAAAACAAAACGACTTCCAATACCCGCTGCCACAACACAACCAGTTGGTCGTGCCGTCGCAAATGAGTCAGTTCGTGCAACAAAATCGTCTCCCATTGAACTGGCGTCATCCCAGTCAGCAACGAAGCGGGGATCAAGATTGTCGGTCGCCAAATCCCGACCACGACGGGCACGGCGATTTTTGCCGATTCAACGATCGCGGGAATCATCCTCAAACCCAGCCGCTGAGCTGCACGACGCAAGACTTCGGCGACCGCCACGTCGTCGATTGGAACGGCGTCGCCCAGCACCGTCCACACAGCGACAACCGATTTGCCAAAACGAGAAAGCATGATGGCGAAACCGAGCAAATACATCACGGCGAAACCAGGAGCCAACCGATTCAGCCACACCAACACAGACGGCTGCGGACGCTGCGCTGTGGCGGGAACGGCTGCGGAAAAGCGGTCCGACGCCGAATCCACGACGGCGCCGCCAATCACTTGCGAGCCATTCCAATAACGATCGCTGCCCGGTTCCGCGGCCATCATTCCGGGCGTCTGGCCGCGCGCAGCCGTCGCCACCGGCACAGCACGATTGGTCGCGCGAGGAATTGCCCTCAACTCGCCGGCTCCGGCTCTGCTCTCGATACCTGCCGACACCTGTACATTCGCGTTCATCCGCAGGTCAAACAATTTGGCCTGATGAAAACTCATGCCGATTGCGGGCGGAATTGCCAATGTCAACAGCGCCAATCCCGCGACGTCCAACCGATACGACGATGTCTGATCGATCCCAGAAATAGTCCGCCGCATCACCGGTACTAACAGCCAAACGGCAGTCAGCATCCAAGTTAAGTGAAGAACGCTGAGAAAGATCACAATGGCCGCGTATCCAAGTGCATGATTCATTTCCATGCCCCCTAAACTTTCATGCGATCCAAGCTGAGTGTTGAAAAATGTGTGCACAAGTGCTTATGGAAGCGGAGCGGCACAAGCCGCCCGGTACTTCGCCGTGTGGATGCCAACGCAACCGGACAGCTCGCGCCGTCTGTATGCCAACACAACCGGACGGCTCGCGCCGTTCCGCTACTTTTTTCAACGGGCCGCTCAGCTGTCGTCCAATTCTTTTGCTTTTGCATTGATCAATCGTCGTATTTCGGCAATGGTGGTCGCGTCGACTTCGCGAATCCAACAAAGCTGACATTAATTGCTGCGGCGAGCCGTCGAAGAGTCGCGCAAGCATGTCGCTCAACTCGGACTTGCGTACATCGTCCGCCGCCACCAGCGGCCAATAGTACATGGCGTTTTTTCGTTTGCGGCGCCGCAACAATCGCTTGTCAACCATGATATTGAGTGTCGTGATGACCGAGGTATGAGCCAGCGGCCGCCCGATGCGTTCCAGGCGAGCCCTCACATCGCGAACCGCCAGCGGCAACTCCCCCGCCGAATCCGCGTCCCACAACACCTTAAGCATCAACAGTTCCAGTTCCGTGGGTTTGAGTCGCTTGGACATTTGCAGAGTCTCGACGCGCACCTTTCTTCTAAACGTCTAGAAGGTTAGTCGAGCGTCGTCCGGATGTCAAGCACGTCATTTCTAAAAAGATAGAAGAAATTCAAATCGTCATTCCGATCGGGTGCGCGTCACCTTGTTCCCGGGCGACAATCGTCGAGATTTGCCACGAGAAGTTGCATGACCACTTGAATAAATGCCCGCAATTCGCTTCTCGGTGGATGCGCCCCACTTTGGACGCGGGGCGGCCCGCGGTAGATTGGTTAGCAAGAATCGTCCGGTAAGCATCTTCCTGGTGCACAAGAAAACCCCGAACTCTAAAGCCGTACCGATGATGAAAAGTGCCATCGAAATCGCGTTTTGTTTATGCCTTTGTTGGCAACTTCTAGCGGGTGCGCCGCTGTCCGCTGACGATTGGACGCGGTTTCGCGGGCCGAACGGCAGCGGAGTCGATGCGTCGGTCGAGTTGCCCATTGCTCTCGATCCCCAATCGGCGCAGTGGCAAACGCAACTTGCCGGCAGCGGGCACAGCAGCCCGGTCGTCTGGAAAAACAACGTGTTCATCACGAGCTATCTCGCAGACCGGAAGCAGCTGTCGTTGGAGTCCATTGATTTGACCGCCGGTCAACGAAGCTGGCAGTGGACGATGCCGTTGGCGATCCATCCGATGCACCGACTGAACAATCCTGCGGCCAGCACGCCGGCGGTCGACGCACAGAACATTTATCTTTTGGCAACCGAGCCTGGCCATTTGTATCTGATCGCGATCAGTCACGAGGGCCAAGAAAAATGGCGGCGGGATTTTGGACCGTGGGTCGCCCAGCACGGGTTTGGAACGTCGCCGATCGTGGTTGACGGCACAGTCGTGTTTGTCGACTCTCAAGAGCCGGCACCCAACATGCCGCAACCGGGTGCGAGCCGGATGATCGCCGTCTCCGCCAACGACGGCAGCGACGTGTGGGAAACTCCTCTGGCCGGCGAACTCGCCTGTTACGGCGTTCCGATCGTCGTGGAGAATCCCGACGGCGGCCATAACCTGATTGGCAGTACCTTGGGCGAAGGCGTATTCGCGGTCGACTTGAAGACCGGCCGCCTGTTGTGGAAGCAGCCTTGTTTCGAGCAGCGTATAGTCGGTTCTCCCATCCTCGCGGGAGATCTCGTTCTGGACAACAACGGCAGCGGCGGTGGCGGCAAGTTTCTAGTGGCGTTCGATCTTGCCAAACGTTCGGTTCGCTACAAGCTGGAACAATCGATCTCGTACGTTCCGACGTTGTTGGCGGTGCGTGACCGTTTGTACATCGTCGCCGATAACGGCGTGGCGTCTTGCTATTCACTCAACGACGGTGAATTGGTTTGGCGAAAACGGCTGAGCGATGGCTTCTGGTCATCCCCGGTCTCTGACGGACGACATGTTTTTTGTCTCGACAAGAACGGGAAGCTGTTCGTGGTCGCCGCATCCGATACATTCCAACTCGTTGGCAGCTTCGATTTCGGCGAACCGACTCAAGCCACTCCGGCGATCAGCGACGGTCACCTCCTGGTGCGCACCGCGAGCAAACTCTTTTGCTTCGGCGGAAAAGAATAAAAGACGCTGTGGCTGCGGGCATCAATCACTACGGGGCAAAGCTGTGGCATTTGAGATGGGGTTTCGTCGCGCCGGAGCAGCTTTGGATCGCACGCAAAATAACTTCCCGGTTTTCAGGATCCTCATCTTGTCTCTCCCGTGAGGGCGAGGATTTAGGGCGAAGTTATTTTGCCTGCGAACCTTGGCGTCACACACTCAACTGATCGAGCGGCCCGGTGCTGTCGCCGAAGGAGTCCACGCCGACGTTGAGCCAACGTAGCATCGAGACGTACAAGTTGGTGAGCGGCGTTTCCTTGTGATATCGAATGTGTCGGCCGGGCGTAATCATTCCTTGGGCTTTGCCAAACAGCGCGATCGGCAAGTTGTCGTGGTTGTGACTGTTGCCGTCGGCGATCCCGCTACCGTAAACGATCAAGCAATTGTCCAGCAAGCTCCCCTCGCCGTCGGGCGTTTTTTGCAATCGCTCGAGAAACTGGCTCAACAAAGTTGTGTGGAAATGGTTGATCTTGCTGATCGCAGCCTGCTTTTCCGCGTTGCCGCCGTGGTGCGACAGTTCATGATGACCACCGCTCAATCCCAGTTCGTGGTAGCTGCGGTTGCTGGCGGCGTTGGCGAACATCAACGTCGCGACGCGCGTCGAGTCGGACATGAATGCCAGTCGCAGCATGTCGAACATCGTTTTCAGGTGATCTTCATAGGCTTCCGGCGTGCCCACGGGCGCGAGAATTCCGCCAACTGCGCTTCGGGCAACTCTAGTTT
The DNA here is from genome assembly GCA_963803365.1 of uncultured Planctomycetaceae bacterium. Lineage (GTDB taxonomy): Bacteria > Planctomycetota > Planctomycetia > Pirellulales > Pirellulaceae > JANMEB01. The sequence goes on along the minus strand of CAWDMH010000003.1, from coordinate 844,983 downwards.
ATCGGATCGCTCCATTCGCCGCTCGATTTCGCGGACGGAGTACAGGTATTCGTCCAGCTTTTGTTGGTCGCGCGTTCCCAACTGATTGTGCAGCGACTGGGCATCCGAACGAACCATGTCCAGGACGCTTTTGCGATATAGTTTTCGGCGGCGTGCCGCCAAGCTGATATTGGAATCGTCGCCACCGACGAGACGGTCGAAAACGGCTTGTGGATTCGTTTCCTTGGGGACCGGAATGCGTTCGGTTCGCCATGACAAGTTTGAGGTGTAGCTGCAACTGTAGCCGCTGTCGCAATCGCCGGATTGGCTGCTCCCCTCGATGCCGAGTTCCAGCGACGGAAATCGCGTATGGTCGCCGATTGTATCGGCGATCATCTGGTCGACCGATTTGCCGTTCTTCAGATTCGCACCGTTGGTTTTTAGCGGGTGAGCGCCGGTCAGGAAGGCCGCAACCGCCCGAGCGTGATCGCCGCCGCCATCCCCATGCGCCCGAGCGCCATCCAGCGTCAAGCCGCTGAGCACGGTCATTTCGCTGCGCACATTGGCAAACGGCTCAAGATTCTTGGACAACTCGAAATCGGCGCCGACTTTCGACGGAGTCCAATCGGGCATGTGCATTCCATTGGGGACGTACAAGAACGCCACCCGCAATGGTGCGTTCGCCGGAAGCGGGACGGTCGATCCCCAACATTTGCCGGCTAAAGACTCAAACCAGGGAAGGGCCAGTGCCGTGCCGGTTCCGCGCAGCATCGCCCGGCGCGTCAATGAAGGTTTTTTGCTGGATGATGTCATTTTACTCTCCCGTCTTTTGCCTGAATCGAAACGGTTCGCTGTTGCAAATCGCCAATACGATCGAACGGAATCGGTTATCGTCTTGAGCGACGTCGGCGAGTATCTGGTCAACCACGCAATGGTCGCGATAGTCAAGGCCTCGACCTAAGGCGAACGTCATCAACCGCTCGATAAAGCAGCGAACGAATTGGCGCGACATGGCCCCGCTCAACAGTTGCTGCAACTCGGCCGCGCCGTCAAATTCCGTGCCGTTGGGGAGCTTGGCCGATGAATCCACTGGCTGACCGTCGTCTTTGTCGCGCCAACGGCCGATCGCATCGTAATGCTCTAAGGCAAATCCCAGCGGGTCCATCCGAGCATGGCACGACGCGCAGCTCGGGTTGCGCCGATGCTGCTCCATTCGTTCGCGCAGGGTTCCGGTCAATTCATGTTGTTGGTCCAGCGGCATTGCGGCCGGATCGGGCGGGGGCGGCGTTTGCCCCAGCAGATTCTCCATGATCCACTTGCCTCGTTTCACCGGAGACGTCCGACTCGGATTCGACGTGGCGGTCAGCACGCTGGCCTGAGTCAATAGGCCTCCGCGATGTTCCGAAGCGACATCGACCTGACGAAAGTCGTCGCCATCCACCCCTGGGATTCCGTAAAGTTTCGCCAACCGTCCGTTGACGAAGGAGACTTTCGAATCCAGCAGTTGTGTGATGGGCGCGTTCGTCTCGATCACATGTTGAACCGTCAGTTGCGTCTCGGTTAGCATGTCGTGCCGCAACGGGTCGTCGAAATTGGGAAACTTTTCCGGGTTTGGAGCCGCCCGGTCCAGCCGCCGAAGTTGCAGCCACTGGATTGCAAAGTTATCGACCAGATTCTGTGCTTTGGGATCGTCCAGCATCCGTTCGATCTGTTGGCGATAGCCGTCGGCCGTGGACAGAGCGCCGGACCTGGCCGCCTCCAACAACGCGTCGTCGGGCGCACTGCTCCATAGAAAGTAGGATAACGCCGATGCCAACTCCCAATCGTTGAGCGCACGCCGCGAACCGTCGGCCGGCAATGGCAGTTCGACTTTGTACAGAAAGTTTGGCGAAACCAGGATCGCTTGCAAAACGATTTGCATGCAGCCCTCGAACGACTCATCGTTTTGGGCCGCTTCACCGAAGAGCTTCAACAGTTGATCGATTTCTTCCTCGCGGGGCGGGCGGCGAAAGGCCCACAGGGCCCACCGTTCGATCAATTTGCGGGCGGCCTGTTCGTTCGACAATCCATCGCCCGGTTTGACGAACATCAACCGTTGTTCGGACGCCGACAAGTCTTGCGCGGAAATCGAATTGGGGCCTGAAACGTGAATCAATTGCACGATGAGATTGCGGTCGTTGTTGAGGGCCGCCGGATGTGCCTTGTCAAAATAGTCGTTGATAAACTCGCAGCCGATTTTGTGAGTTCCCGGTTCGAAGTCCACGTCGACGCTGACTTGTTTGGGCTTCTCGATGTCGAACTGCTGGACCGCGTGATCGTCGATCAAGACTTTCATCTTCACGGGTTCGTCGCCCGCTTGTTGGCCCGCGGCCCAAATGCCGATCGTGTACTGTCCGGCAGCCGGAAAATCCAGCGACAGCGACGACGAGGCATTTTGATAGAAGATCATCGAGTCGATCGCCTGCCGCAATCCCTTAACCTCCGGCAAGTCCAACCCGGACAACATTTTGTCCATGTGAATCGACTGCAAATTCGTGATCGCCTGGCTGGAGATTTCTTCAGCCGCTTTGAAATACCGTTCCAACAAAATCGGCGGCAACGCCAATACGTCGCCAATGTTGTCAAAACCGTAACCGACGTCGTCGCCGGGAAAGGCATCGGCGGCCGCGTAGTCGACGCCGAACAAATCGCGGACCGTGTTACGATACTCCGTATGGTTCAAGCGTCTAATTGTCACCGCACCCGGATGAATCTCGCTAGAGCAACTCAGTTCGTTGAGCAACCGGTTTAGAAAGTCGACGAACTCTTTGCGTTTGCCGTCGTCCAACGGCGCGGCGTCCGGCGGCGGCATGTCGTGGCGGGCCAAAGCCCGAGCCACCGTGCTCCACGTATCCCGGTGATTCAAGATCCCTTCCACGCTGACATCGGCTTCGAGATTCACGCCTGCTTCCGGGTGAGCGCAAAGTGGCAGTCGCTGCAAGACGTCTCGATCAGCGGACGGAAATCTTTGATGAATTGCTGATTGGCCTTCGCCAATTCGTCGTCGCGCCGAGTTGCCCGCGCTGAGGACCCACCGAGACTGGCCGCCAAGAATAAGAACAACAGGCTGGGCAGCCACAGGCGGGCCGCTCGTCGGGATAACGCCGTGTGATAGGAAGCGGGTGGTTCATCGAACGGTGAACCCAATGGACGCACCGCGAAAAGACGGGACTTCACCAAGGAAGCCGATGACGCCGCGCGATCGAGATCAACTGAATTCGAAATCGACGATTCCTCACAACAACTTTGGGTTGAACGCTTGGCAGAATCGACGGACAGACTGCCAAGTTTCATTTTATCGAGCAATCCCGCCGGCAACCAATCTTCACAAGACAAATTTGGACCGACATCAACTAGCGGGTTGACGGGGTTGCGATCCAACGAATTTGTAACAACTGAAACGAATCTGCGTTCACGATTCAGTGGAAAGCAGAGCGTTGATCGACTGCAAAAAAACGCCAGAAAAATGCGGATTTGCGCCGTCGCCTTCGCGAAAACATTGAATTTTGTCGCCTTTGCTCGCTCTTTTTCGCAAAAAAACCCGGAAAGTAGGCGAAATTTGGGCCATTTGAAGCTTCGTCCGCTTGTTTTTTGGCCTGCACGAAGTTTAATTTTGAGCCGTACCGCGCTGCGGATGCAATTCCAAATCAAAAAAGCTCACTATGTGGAGAGTCCGGATGGCAAAGACCAAAGAATCACAAAAGGCGCCGTCGAAAACGCAAGTCATCAACAACATCGCCGAGCGAACCGGTTTCAGCAAGAAAGACGTTCAATCCTTTTTCCAAGCCCTTTCCACCGAAATCGAACGATCCATCGGCAAGAAGGGTCCTGGAAGCTTCGTCATTCCCAACCTGTGCAAAGTCGTTCGCAAAGTCATTCCGGCGCGACCCGCCGAACGAAGAATGGTCCTCGGCCAAATGAGAGACTTGCCAGCAAAACCAGCTCGCACGACCGTCAAGGTGCGGCCGCTCAAGGCCCTCAAGGATATGGCCAGCTAGGATCGCTAATCGCCTCGAATTTAGCATCCCGACAGGCATCGACATTGCGTTTTAACGTCAACAGCGAGCAAGATCCCCGGTCCCATCTCGCACGGGAAGAGTTGTTTCATCACATCAACCCGCAACCAATATTGGCTGCGGGTTTTTTTATCAGAAAATGATGGGATAATCCGGCAAAGAAAGTTTGGTCCGTTCGAACGCAAATCCCAGGAGCCCATCATGACTGTCGCCCGGATTACTGAAATAAAGTCTTCGTCCAAGAAGAGTTTCGATGACGCCCTCAAGCAGGGCATCAAGCGTGCTGCGAAGACGCTGGAGAATATCAAAGGCGCTTGGATCGCCGAACAAGAATGCGTCGTCGACGACGGAGAAATCGTTGAATACCGCGTGCTGTTGAAAGTAACGTTTGTGTTAAACGATTGAAGCCAATTTCGCGGTTTGAAGCCCGTTGAAAAACTCGTCTCAACAACCTTACCGAACGTCATTCTTGCAAGGCTTGCCGCCAGCGAAGGAGGTCGCGCAGCGGGTTTGCGTTGCAATTCGCGAACCAATTCTACTCTCCCACGTCTTCGGGGAGAGTCGCACGCAGGAGGCGGGCGGAGAAGGGGGCGAGCTGTTCGCTTGCACGTTACAACGCGCATTGGCCCTCCCCGGCCGCATCCTGCGGCCGACCCTCCCGATTCGGGAGGGTGATTCCTAAACCCCTGCATAACAATGACCTCAAAGCTGCACGACCTCAAAGCTGCACGACCTCAAAGCTGCACAACGTCAAAGCTGCACGACCTCAAAGCTGCACGACCTCAAAGCTGCACGACGCCAAAGGCGGAGGGGCGGGAATCCCGGGGAAGTCAACTCTTGCAATGTTGGATCCCTGGCTTCGGGTGGATGACAAAACTCTTTTTCAACGGCCTGTCAGGCGCCTGCCGCTTGCGGTTGTTCGGAACCTTCGTAGCTTTCCACGGGTGGACACGCGCAGACCAGGTGGCGATCACCGTAGACGTTGTCGATTCGCGCCACGGGCGGCCAATACTTGACCGAGTAGTCCGACTCAGGATCGGGACAAACGGCGATGCGGCGACTGTATTTCCGCTGGCTGGAATCGTCGAGAATTGAATCGAGCGTGTGCGGAGCGTTGTGCAACGGGTTGTCGTCGGCCGGCCATTCCCCGGATTTCACGCGCTCAAACTCTGCATAGATTAGCTTCATCGCTCGACAGAACCGATCGAGTTCGTACAGGGATTCACTTTCGGTTGGCTCGACCATCAATGTCCCTGCGACGGGGAACGACATCGTCGGTGCATGAAAACCAAAATCGATCAAGCGTTTGGCGATGTCATCCACCGAAACGTGGCCGTCGCTATTCATGCCGCGGGTGTCGATGATGCATTCGTGAGCCACCAGGCCTTGGTTGCCTGTGTACAGGATCGGATAGCGATCTTGAAGTTGGTGGGCGATGTAATTCGCGTTGAGAATCGCCACTTGCGTTGCCTTTCGTAAACCGCGTGGACCCATCATACGGATGTACATCCAAGAGATCGGCAAGATACTAGCGCTGCCAAACGGCGCTGCACTGACCAGCGGGCCGGTGCGCTCGTCGTGCACCCCGTCACGCGGCAGAAATGGGATCAAATGACTGCGAACGGCGATCGGACCGACCCCCGGGCCGCCGCCACCGTGCGGAATGCAGAATGTCTTGTGCAAGTTAAGATGCGAAACATCGCCGCCAAACGCGCCGGGCTTGGCCAAGCCGACCAAGGCGTTCAGATTGGCGCCGTCGATGTAGACTTGCCCGCCAGCGGAGTGGACTTTTTCACAGACCTCCGTAATCGTTTCCTCGAAAACGCCGTGCGTCGAAGGATACGTGATCATGATCGCGGCGATTTTCTCGCGATGCTCTTGGATCTTCGCATCCAGATCGGCCAGGTCGACGTTGCCCTGGGCATCGCACTTGACGACGACGACTTTCAGATTCGCCATGTGTGCGCTGGCCGGGTTCGTCGCCGATGGGCGCTGCTCGGGATCAAACAAATGTCGCGTCCGCGATCACCGCGCGATTCATGATACAGTTTGATCGCCAACAGCCCGGCATACTCGCCTTGTGAACCGGCGTTCGGTTGCAGCGAAACCGCGTCGTAGCCAGTGATGACGCACAACATCCGTTCGAGTTGTTGGATCACCGTGCGATATCCCTGCCACTGATCTTGCGGAGCATACGGATGGAGACCGTTGAACTCCGGCCACGTGATGGGAGTCAACTCGCTCGCCGCGTTGAGCTTCATCGTGCACGAGCCTAGCGGAATCATTGCCCGATCCAATGCAATATCCATTTCGGCAAGTCGCCGCAAATACCGCATCATCTCGGTTTCGCTTCCGTATCGGTGAAACACCTCCTGAGTCAAAATTGAATCGCGACGCAAGTGCCGTTCGTCGAGCAAAGAGATCCCGGCGTCGATCAGCGTGGTATCACCGAACAGCCTTACGATTGCGTCGACATCGTCGAGCGTCGCGGTTTCGTCCAGCGAAATACCGATTGTCGTTTCGTCGAGCTGCCGCAGGTTGAAACCCGCCGCCACCGCAGCGCGAATTAAAGCGCCCGCTCGGTCCCCGACTTCGATCGCAATCGTGTCAAAGAACTGATCGCTGCGACAAACAAGTCCCAGGCCTTTGCTGAGCGCGTCGTGCAGACAACTGGTCAGCGAATGCACTCGCCGGGCAATCTCCCGCAGCCCGTCAGGTCCGTGATACACGGCATACAGCGTTGCCATGATCGCGAGTAACGCTTGCGCGGTGCAGATATTCGAGGTTGCTTTCTCCCGACGGATATGCTGTTCCCGGGTTTGCAAGGCAAGCCGATATGCTGGTCGACCGCGGGCGTCGACCGTTTGCCCAACGAGTCGTCCCGGCATCGTCCGCTTGTAGGCGTCTCGCGTCGCCATAAACGCCGCATGCGGACCTCCCAAGCCCAACGGGACGCCAAACCGTTGCGAGTTGCCCACGGCGACATCGGCTCCAATTTCGCCAGGCGATCGCAACAGCGTTAACGCCAACAAATCGGTCGCGACAACGACCAGCGCCTGGTTGGCATGCGCGTCGGCGAACAGCTTCGCGTAGTCGTGGATCGTTCCATCAGTCGCGGGATACTGAACGATCAGGCCGAATACTCCGTTCCAATCGATATGTGGATTCGCTTCATCAAACAGCGAGATTTCAATGCCGAATGGCTGCGCCCGAGTTCGAATCACGTCGATCGTTTGCGGGTGACAATGCCGGGAAACCAAAAAAAGAGCCCTGACCCCTTTTTCGGTGCGGTGACAGAGGGTCATGGCTTCGGCGGCCGCGGTCGCTTCGTCCAACAGCGAGGCGTTGGCGATTTCCAACCCGGTCAACTCGGACACGAGCGTCTGGAAATAGAACAGCAGTTCCAAACGGCCTTGCGAGATCTCCGGCTGATAGGGCGTGTAGGCCGTGTACCACGCGGGGTTCTCCAACACGTTGCGCTGAAGGACTTTCGGCGTTTCCGTTCCGTAGTAGCCTTGGCCAATGAACGATTTGAGCACGGTGTTTTGACCCGCGAGTTTGCGAAGTTCGGCCAGCACTGTTCTTCACTGGCGCCCAACGCCAGGTTCAATTCCGCGTCGTGGGCGATTCCGCCGGGAACCACCGCGGCCGTCAGTTCGTCCAGCGAACGATAACCAAGCGTGGCCAGCATTTGTTCGATTTCGTGATCGCGGGGACCGATATGGCGAGCGACAAATGGGGAACAGGGTGTCGACATGAACGATTCCTTGTTAGCAACAAAAGATGGGAGACAAACGGCTTCGAGGGTCGACTTCCACGGCGGATGGTTCGTTTAGCCGAAGCTCTTGAATCGCCCGCGCGGGAACTCTTTCCCGTTCAGCCTTCGCCCAGTCAGCCTTTAAGCCGCTTGGCGTTTGCCCCTCTGTTCATGAACCTGAGAGATGCAGCGCCGCCGTCATCGCGCCATCGGCGGACGCTTTGCCCCTTCGGTGGATGCACCGACGATTCAGCGCATCGCTCTCCAGAGACGGTGTATCAAACCAGCGGTCCTTTTGCCTGAGCGGTTCAGGGCAGTTTGCACCTTCGGCGTTTTTGACGGGAGCCATCTGCGTGATGCGACCAAGCTTGCAAGGTCATCTCCCCGTCAAAAATCTCTCGCGCTGGATCTTCAACCATTCATCGATTATACCCCAAACATGCCACGGGATTAAGTCAGCGCAGCGAGCCTTAATGGAGTCATTCGCTGTAGGGCGGGCAGTCCCGGCCCGGCATGTGACGGCCAAGGATGGCTGTCCCACGTCGAATGAATGCATTCAGCCGGCGTCTCGTGTCTGGGCCAAGAAATCTTGCGTAACCGCCTGTTGGGGGTTGTCGAAAATCTGTTGCGGCGTCCCCGACTCGACAATTCTCCCGGCATGCAAGACATGGATCCGATGCGCCACGCTGCGCAAATCCCATAGCGTGGGTGACGACGATCATCGTCTGGTGGTCGGCGGCCAAATCTCGCATGACCGCGATGACTTCGCCTGTGGTTTTGGGGTCCAAAGCACTAGTCGGTTCGTCGAACAAGATCGCTTCAGGATTCATGGCCAAGGCCCGCGCAATCGCAACGCGCTGTTGTTGGCCTCCGGAGAGCGCGGCTGGCCGAGCATTTTCCTTGTCCGCCAAGCCGACTCGATCAAGCAACTGTCGGGCAATGGCAACGGCCTTGTCCCGATTCTGCTTGAGTACGTACACGGGGCCTTCGATGACGTTTTGCAAAGCGGTGCGATGGGGAAACAGATTGAATTGCTGGAAGACCATGCCGACTCGTTTTCGGATGGCGGCGATTGCCTGATCGCGTTGTCGGCCCGGCTGGGAGTGCAATTCGATCTTGTCGACTTGGATCGTACCCGAATCGAAAGTCTCCAAGCCGTTGATCGCCCTCAGTAACGTGCTCTTGCCGCCCCCCGACGGTCCCAGCAAAACGCACACTTCGCCTTTGGCAACCGACATGGACACCGACCGCAACACGGCGGTTTCGCCGAACGCTTTGGACAACTCGCGGATTTCGATCATTTGTGTCCTCCAGCCAGACGGCGCTCCAAGCGTCGCGCCAGAATCGACAACGGATAACTCATCGCCATATACAGGACCGCCGTTAACAACCCGAGTTCGATGATCGCGCCCGTGCTGCGCATGGATGTAATACTGTTTGCTCAGTTCGACCACGGTGATCACCGAACACACGGCGGTATCTTTGAAGAGTGCGATGAAGTCATTGGTCATCGGCGGGATCACCAGTCGAGTCGCTTGAGGAATTACGACTCGCCATAGCGTCATGCGTTGCGACATGCCGAGTGCCGCCGCCGCTTCCAACTGACCGCGCGGGATCGATTGCAGTCCGGCACGATAGATTTCCGCTTCGTACGCCGAGTAGTTGATGGCTAGACCCAGCACCGCCGCCCAAAAGGCCGGGATCGAAACGCCAACCTCCGGCAACAAAAAGAAGATTACGTACAACTGCAGAACCAAGGGCGTGCCGCGGACGATTTCGATGTACGTACTGGCCAGGAACGTGCCAATTCTTGGGCCGTACATCTTGGCGATCGCCGCGATCAGGCCGATCAAGATGGCCAACGGCATCGAGCAGACCGACAGCAAAACCGTCATCCCGGCCGCCTGGACCAGCAACCAGCCACGCTGCCGGATAACCGACCAGCCATGCAAGCTCTCGAAGGCGATTGGTTCGGGAACACCACCGGTACTATTGCTGAACGCGTCGCCAACAAATGAATGATTCGAGTCGACCTCGAGGCCCCAACGCGCTTGCGTTGCGTTCCAGACCCCATATTTTGCAAGTAGCCGTCGCATTCGACCGTCTTCCAGTGCCGTCAGAATCGCGTTGTTGACGGCCGCCAGCAACTGAGTATCCGCCTTCTTCGTCAGCACGACGTAATAGCCTCGCCCCACCGGCTGATCGATCGTGGCGATTCCCGGGTAGTCCTTCGCGAGAAATGTCCACGCCGGCAGGTCTTGCAGATTTGCGTCGAGTCCATCGGTTCCGAGTTCCGTCCCGCGAATCGCTTCGACGACTCCGTCAAACAACACAATGTCGACTTTGTCGCCGTAGTTTTCCTGCAAATAGTCATACGCCGCCGAACCCCCCAGCACGCCAATTCGTTTGCGCCTCCCATCCGGCGGTTTCGCCACGTCGGCCCACGACTGCAAGGTGACGTCGCCTCGTCGGCCCAAAAGTTGAAGCTCGTAGATGTAATACGGAATTGACGTTCCGTATCGTTCGGCGCACTGGGGCGACCATTCGTACCCGTTGATCACCAGATCCAGGTCGCCGCGGTCGAGTTGGCTCGGTAGCTTGTCCCATTGACCTTGGGCAAACTGCGCTTTGACACCGATATGTTGAGCGATCAATTCCGCCAAGTCGACTTCAAACCCGACAACCTTGGTCGGATCGCTTGCATCCGGATAGATGTACGGCCCGCCTCCTTCCTGGTCCCCTCCCCAGATCAGCGTTCCCCGTTGTTGAATAGCAGCCAAGTCGTCGGCCCGAACCGCGTTCGACGAAACGGCGTGTACGAGAACAATCGCGCACGTCAGCCAGCGGACTAATTGGAGACGGACTAATTGGAAACCACGCATGGACCGGGTCAATACATCTCGCTTCAATTTCACGACTCCTCATACAAGAAAATTGGTGTTGCCGCCGAGGTTGATCGTTCTGATCGGCGGCGGCGAATGGATCAATGCAGGACCGATTATCGCAGCTTGTTGCGAGCTTCCAGCAATGCTTCGAGTTCGGCAATGACTTCCAGATCCTTCGGTCTTCCTGCCGCCCGTTTGAGTTGGATCAGCATGGGAAGCGTCACGCAACGTATCGACGATTCAATGAACTCGACCGATTCTGTGTATGGGAGAAGCTCTTCGTACGTTCCACCACCGGCGACTTCACCCAACAAGTCGATGGGACCCAAGTCGGTTGTCAACGTGAAATTCAATCCACAGCGAATCGTGTCGATGTCCAACCTGAATGGCAGCCCGGGCAGCGCCACTCGCAGGTAGGGCGCATGATTGGCCAGAGCATTAACCAAACGCTGGATGCTTTCCGGCGTTCGACGGTATACGACGTCGACATCGTACGTGGCCCGCGTGGCACCATGAACCGTGCCTGCCAACCCGCCAATCAACACGAATTCGACTTTAGCATCGAGAAGCGCCCCCAATAAGTCGCGAAACATGCCGACATTCATTTGTATTCGCCCCGAGCTTTCTGTCCCGCCTTCTGCAATTCGAATACACCGGCCATAAACCGTTCAAATCGCTCGAATCGCTGGCGCAGCGTCAAGCGCAGAGACTCCACCAGCAAACTCCGGTCAACATCCTTCTTATACAGGTCGATCACCAGGTCCATCGAGTTGACCTGGCGGCAATCTTCGGGCTCTTGTGACATGGCGCTCCGTCCAATCAAACGAGAATTCACACATCATACTCGCTCGTATTAGCGACAGTGAGGATCGCACGCAAAATAACCTCGGTCATTGTAATTGTTCCGGTAGTGTGTAGCTGACCAATCGTGATCCCGCCGGGGCAAGCCCGACGGAGATCGGCAAAGGTTTGTTCCTTGAGGGTAGTCTTTGGTAGCTGACCTGTTTGACGAGACTTGGGCGTCTCCGTTCAAATAATGATGGCGATGGTTGTCATCCTGCGAGAGGCGTTGAACAAAACTTCGTAAGCGTTCACGGGTTGCCAATGCGTTGCCCACGTTATTAGAGGTCAGGCACATTTTCTTTCTTTTCGGCAGCTCTTTTCGGCGGCTCATGCGACATTCTAGTACCAATGATTGGGCCGAAAATGAGCCAGACCCCAGCTCGTGGACTGTTACCAAAACTTCCGACCCCTAGGCGATCATGTCCGCATTGAAACCCCAATACCCATTATTCCTGGCAGGCCGTCCCCAGACGCCCAATCAAGATCTCGCGGTGCGCGACAAGTTCACCGGCGACGTCGCCACCCGTGTTGCCTTGGCCGACGAAGCGATCCTGGATCAAGCTATCGCGGCAGCCGCTTCGGCCATCCAGACCACGCGGCGGATACCTCCATTTCAACGACGATCGATACTCGACCACTGCGTTGCGCGTTTTCGCCAACGGTTTGACGAATTGGCGATGTCGCTGTGTATCGAAGCGGGCAAGCCAATCAAGGACTCTCGCGGCGAAGTGTCCCGCTTGATCGACACATTTCAGATTGCCGCCGACGAATCGGTCCGCATCGGCGGTGAAGTCCTAAACTTGGAGATTTCGGAGCGAGTCCGTGGTTATACGGGTATGACGCGGCGGGTTCCGATCGGAGCCTGCGGGTTTATCTCGCCGTTCAATTTTCCGCTCAATCTCGTTGCCCACAAGGTCGCCCCGGCGATCGCCGCCGGCTGCCCCTTCGTGCTCAAACCAGCCAGCCGCACCCCGGTGGGCGCATTGATCATCGGCGAGATATTGGCCGAGACCGATTGGCCGCCGGCGGCGTTTTCCGTGCTGCCCAGTTCACGCGAAGCCGCCGAGATGATTGTGACGGATCCACGGCTGAAACTCCTTAGTTTCACGGGTTCGCCGGGCGTGGGCTGGCCGATGAAAGCGCGGGCCGGGAAAAAGAAAGTCGTGTTGGAACTCGGCGGCAATGCCGCTTGCATTGTCGACGAAACCGCCGACATCCAAGACGCGGTTACCCGGCTGGTCACCGGCGCGTTCTACCAGTCCGGCCAAAGCTGCATCAGCGTCCAACGGATCCTGGTTCACGAATCGATCTACGACACGCTGAAATCGGAATTGGTTGCCGCTACCCAACAACTGGTCGCCGGCGATCCCAAGGACGAGTCGACATTCATTGGACCGATGATTTCCGAAGATCAGGCCAAGCGTTTGGAGAGTTGGATCGAGGCAGCCATATCCGCCGGGGGACGGCTATTGTGTGGCGGCCGGCGCAACGGTTCGATCGTCGATGCGACGTTGCTGGAAAACGTCCCCGCCGATCTCGATATCTGCCGCAAGGAAGCGTTTGGACCGGTGGCGATTCTCAGCCGCTTCGCCGCGTTCGATCAAGCAATTCGCGAAGCCAACGACAGCGATTACGGGCTCCAAGCCGGCGTCTTCACCCGTGATCTATATCGCGCCCAACAAGCCTGGAACGAGCTCGAAGTCGGCGGTGTTATCGTTGGCGATGTTCCGTCGTGGCGAGTCGATAACATGCCGTACGGAGGGGTCAAGGATAGCGGTGACGGCCGCGAAGGCGTCCGCTATGCGATCGAATCCATGACCGAACCTCGTCTGTTGGTGATTCGCATGAAAAGGGGATGAGTCCAATTATTGTGTGTGTTCGTTTTCGGACCTCCGCGAAAGCGCAGCGTCGATTCGCGCGTCAATAATTGGACTTATCCCCTTTTCTATTGCCCATTTGAGAAGACTGGCTTCTACGCTATTCTTGATTTATGGACCTGCTGGAATACGAATCGATGCTGGAGCGGCCCGGTCGCAAGAAAATCGAAGATTTTCAACGCGAAGGGCGCTTGAAGCACTTGATTTTCGCCGCCCAACTCACGCCTTCCTTGTTGGAAAAGCTCTTTCGATCGGCCGACATGATTCGGCAACTCTCGCGACAAAAGGACGGAAACGACCGGTTGCGACAATTGCTGTCGCACAAGCGAGCGATGTTGTACTTCACGCAACCCTCAACCCGAACGTTTTTGTCGTTCATGGCGGCTTGTCAGATTCTGGGTGTAACCTGCAACGAGGTCCGCGATCCCAAGACATCATCGGAAGTCAAACGCGAGTCCCCGATGGACTCCATCCGCATGTTCAGCAGTTACTTCGACGTGATCATCATGCGCAGTCCGGAAAAGCGTTTCGCCGAGTGTTGCGCGTATTTGATGAATCGACTGTCGGGCGCCGGAAAACGCTCGGTGCCGATCATCAACGGCGGTTCAGGCTCCGATGAACATCCGACCCAGGCTCTGCTGGACATGTACACGATAGAGCGCTCGTTTCAGTTCGATCACCAAAGCGAGACTCGGCCGTCGAGACTAGCGGAATTCCAAGCCAAATATCCTGACTTGACCCTTGGTCCGGCCCATAAAACGTATGCCTTCTGCGGTGATATCTATCGGGGACGCACCGTCCGGTCTCTGGCAACGGTGTTGTCGCAGTTGCCCGGCATGCGAATGTGCTTTGTGTTTCCAGATCATCCGTCGCTGGCCTTGGACGATGACCTACGGCAATTACTTACGGATCGCGGCGTGGACGTCCATACGTTCCATTCTTTGGATGCCTTGTGGAACGGGCGACCGTTGCTCGAGCAGATCGACTGTCTGTACGTAACCCGAATACAGCGAGAATACAATTCGGCCCAGGACGAACAAGAGCTGTCCGGACTCGATCTGGAGGGGTTCCGGCTGACCAAGGTCCGAGCCGCCAAGCTGCGTGACTATTGCCCGATCTTGCACCCCTTTCCACGGGACAGCGTGGTGGGAGAAATCCCAACGGAGATCGATTCTGACCCGCGGGCGATGTACTTCCGCCAAGCCCGAAATGGCATGTGGGCTCGGGCTGCATTGTTGGTTCACATGTTCGACGTCGCCGACGATCTGTACCTTGCGTACAATGATTTTTATCGGGACCGAAGCCGGATCGACCGGCCTCGAGTCTCAGAACGGTAGTTCGGGTCCAGGGCAGACAATTCGCATCGAACCCGGGAAAATCAACCCGGAATTGCCGGACGGACGTGGCCGCTATAATCGCTAAACCTCACCCCTGATCCTCGACGGGTGACGGGTCCCTGCGACCGGCAAATTCAACGCCCTCGGAACAAGTCCCTGAAGACCCGTAATCTGACAAAATTCGTTGACACTTTTTTTCGGGAGTGACTATACTGAAATGCGGCCGTTTTTCGATACGGTTTACGGCGATGAAACTATAGACCGCGAGGCAGCTACTCTTTGGTCGGTCTGACCAGCACACTTGAGGAAAGTCCATGAACCAGATACTCGGTAGATCGCTGACCATTTTGATCCTGTTATGCAGCGTCGTCTTTTTTGTCGTGGCTGTGATGATTGCCGCCGCCCATACGAATTGGAAAGATCGGGCACAAACGTTGTACAAGGAAAATGCCACGTTGACGCGATTGAAACAGGAATTGGAGCAGGCGAGATTGGACAAGGAAAAGCAATTCCGGACCGAGCAGGTCGCCCGTGCCATGAAAATCTCCAATCTGGAATCCGAGGTCACAACGCTGAAAGAGGCCAATGCTACGCTGACCGCAGATAAGCAGACAGCGGTCGAAGATAAAGAAAACTACCAAAACCGTCTGCGCGAATCCGAGAATCGAATCGCCAAGTTGGATCAGGACATCGAACGCTTGAACAAGACCAACGCCGACTATCTCAATAAGATCGCCGAAACCAAGAGCCAGGTCGTCAGCTTAACCAATCAGAAATACAACCTCGAAAACGAGTTGCAAAAGGTCACGGACCGCGAAAAAGGTCTGGCGGATCAAAACGCCAGCATGACCAAGACGCTTCGCAAGCATGGCATCGACCCCAGCGCCTCGACGGCCGACATCGAACCTCGTTTGGACGGCCAAGTCGCCGAAGTCAATAAGAATCTGGATCTGATCACGGTGAACCTGGGGCTCGATAGCGGCCTGCGCCCCGGACACAACATCAATATTTTTCGAGACGGCAAGTATGTCGGCGAAGCCACTATCGTGACGAGCGACAATAACCGCGCTTCCGCCCGCTTGATCCGCGAAATGATGCAAAAACCAGTTCAGCAGGGAGATCATGTCACAACCAACTTTTGAATCCGCTTCGAGCGATCCGAACCGCGCCCCGTCCGGGTCGACTAACGTCGTCATGCAGCCGCTGAACATCTACACGGTGATGTTGCTGATTTCGTTTATTTGCGTTTTGGCGGGCACGATTGTGCTGATCGGGGAACTGCGGCGCTGGGGGAATTTCCCCTCGGAATCCCCTTGGGACACGAGTTCGGTCGGGACATCGAGCACGTCCAATGTCGAACTGCCTCCGTCCTATCTGCGGACGGAAGCTCAAGTTTGACAGGCAGTTGCCGACGTTGTTCAGAGTTCGCGCAATCGATCTGGTATCTCCGCTACGGAATTGACCGTCATATGCGCCGCGGCTTCGAGAAAGTCTGCCTGAATTCGGTTTAGACGCTGGCTCAGTTCGTTTCCATCGATCTGGTTCACTTCGGCTTCGGACAGACCCAAGGCATTTCCCGTGAGACTAACCGCGATCGTCTTCATGCCGGCAGCGATTCCAGCCTGAATGCCAACCACCGTGTCATCAACGGCAATCGCCCGCGCCGGGTCCGCAACACGAAGTTTCTTCAGCACCAACGAATTCATGTCCGGCGCCGGGCGGCCTCGAGGCACTTCGTCGGCGCAGACGCAAACCTCCGGTGAATAACCGTCGGCGTTCGCAATCGGCTCGATCACGTTGATCAGCGCGCGAGTGAACCCGGTCGTCGCGCGAATTCTCAGGCCGAGTGTTGAGGGCTCAGGATCGCACGCAAAATAACTTCTCGGTTTTGTCTACTCTCTCCTCAAACTTCTCCCGTGAGGGCGAGGATTTACGGCGAAGTTATATTGCGTCCGATGCTCAGTGCCGTTTCCGGTCGACAAAAACGATCAGCCGCCGATTTGAGTTGCGGTCGGCTTGGTTTCGGTTTTGGTTGCCGTCTTGCCGGCGCCCATTTTCCAGACGTCGCGATGAACGGTGATGGCGACGGTCTTCAGACGCGCGTAGGCCTCGGACATGTACAAGTATCCTTTTTGGCTGCCGATTTCGCCCCAAGAGTTCTTGATGATGTAGTACTTGGCGCCGTTTTGATCTTTGGCGATCCCGACCAGGTGCATCAAGTGCTCTTCGCCGGTTGAGAAATCTTCAAAAGTCTTCTGCCGCATTTCTTGCGTCACGGTCATTTCTGCACCGGGTTTGTTGGCAAAATCGTGATTGTCGTCGGCGGGTAATACGGCGATGCCGTTGCCCATGATGAAGCCCTTTTCGCTGACATCACCATCCCAAGCGACCGAGTAGCCGTTTTCGATCGCGCGGTCGATGGTTGCAATCAGGTCGTCGATTGGCACGTTGAGAAATGGGCCGCCGGAAAAATCGTCGGGGACTTCCAACGTAAATGACTCGCCGAACGGATGATGCGTGTACGACGTGATATCGATGTAGTTCTCCTTCTTGAATCCGAGGTATTCGGCGAACGAGGCCGGCGTGTAGGTGACGCCCCGATAGCTGAATTCGCTTGGCGCCTTGCCCAAATAGATATCGAGCACCGCGTCGACAACCGGGTGCCAATTCGCGCTGGGGGCCCGGCACTTGGCGTAGGTTTCCGCGATCGCCTGCAAGACCGATTCCAATTCACCGTGATCGTGCTTTTTCTCGCCGCCGATCAATCCCGAATAGACTTCCTCGGGAACGATGCCGTGTTCGCTGACGGCCGACATCAAATCATGCGCCATGGCGCCTTCGCCGAAATTGGTTTTGCCCTGCCGCAGAATGTAGTTGCGAACCTTGTTGACATACGTATTCCGGACAACAAACATTTCCGACAAGTTGTGCGCGCCCTTTCCCATGCGGATCGCTTCGGCTTCGAGAAACGAACCGGTGGCAAAGCACCAGCAGGTTCCGGTCCGGTCCTGTGAAGTCACCGGCGTGCAGTCGATGCGTTTGACGTCGGTGAACTGATAGCCGGCTTCCTTGTCCTGGGCTGGAGCTTTGGTCTCTTCTTGCCCGCGAACGATCGCAAGGCTCAAACAAATTGTCGTCAGAGTCAATAACGCAATGCTTGTGTATCGGTTCAACGCTCGTACCATGATTTCCTCGTCGTGTGAAAAAAACTGATTTCAGGCCGTCAAATCGCAAAAACCGCTTCGTGGGATTTCTCAGACCTGAACGTGTAAGCCAAGGCAAAACATTCTTCTGTCGGGGCGCCAAGCTGTTTGCCGCGACGATCAGCCAAAGGTTATGATAACACAACCGGCCACGGCTGACAGGCAGATCATCGCACGCAAAGCAATGGTAGCGGACCAGTCGTGATCCCGCCGGGACAGGCCGGACGGAGATCGGGTGTGATGCGGCGGTTATTTTGCATTTGCTCTTGTGTTGCCGATCACGCCCCGATTTGAACACGGTATTCTCACAAACATAGTTTCGATAGCAAACATCACGTGAGCAAACAGAGCTTTACACTCAAGCGGATGTTTTTGTGGGCGCTGTTGATCGCGGCGGGCAGCAGCGTCATACCGTTGGCGATGCGCGGCGCAATCTGGGCTCAAGCGATCATTCTGGCCGCAGTTTTTGCTGTCGGGTCGCTGCTGGGGATCGCGATGGTGTACTGGATCTATCGAGGAATCGGCTCGGTGGCGGTGCAAGCTAAGTCTCGCTCCGGAGACAAGAAATGAACGCCGGTTGGATTCGATCGCACTGGTGCTGGTGGATGCCCTGGACGGTTTTGTGGTGCGTTTCGTCTGCTGGATTGGCGCAACAAGGGAAACGCGCTCCTGGACGTCAAGGTTCAGCCGTTGTTTGCGGATTCTCAGTTGAAGAGCGGCATCGTAACGATTCGCGTCACTCTATCCGCCGCCGCCAACGGCGGCCGGTTTTCGACCGACGAAGAGCTGATCATCGCAGTGGTCGACAGCTATCGCTTTATGGGAGGTCGTGGGACAAAGACGGCAGCACGCGTGGCCCTGGTCAAAGGCGAAACGTCGACGAGCG
The DNA here is from genome assembly GCA_963803365.1 of uncultured Planctomycetaceae bacterium. Classification (GTDB taxonomy): domain Bacteria; phylum Planctomycetota; class Planctomycetia; order Pirellulales; family Pirellulaceae; genus JANMEB01. The sequence continues at coordinate 826,161 of CAWDMH010000003.1, read as the reverse complement.
TGGATCTGGATTACGTCACCGCGGAGAGCAATCGCTACTACACAAATCCCGATGTCATCATCGAAAAAGACGGCAACTTGTCCGACGACGGAGCCCGAGGGGATATCGCGGCGTTACCGATTCCTTATTTCCAATGGTCTGGATACGGCATCAACAGGATGCCGGTACATGTCGATAACTTGCGATTCCTATTCGTCAATTCGACGTCGACCGCAACGACGCCGACGTCGGTTGCCTATCGCTTGGATCGCACGAGATACCGGAACGATAGTTTGTATCAGCAACCGATCAATGCGACACAACCCACCACAGCCGTCGCAGACACTTTTCCCAATGTCTTACATCTCATGTTTTTGTTGGATTACGATTTGAGTGAATCAACGCAGGTGCCGATTACCGTTCAAAACATGTCCCAGCCGACGCCACAGGAGAATATGACGATTCTCAATCAATGCGAATGGCTGAATGCGATGAATCGCGACGAATTGCCCGGCGCGTGGCAATCGTATACGGGACTCCATTTTATCTTTTTGTCCTACGACGACCTGTATCAACTGTCGATGGAACCGGGACGTAGTCGGGTCTCCGCCATCGAGCATTGGTTGGCCGCCGGCGGTCGGTTGGTGTTGACCGATTGCGGAAAGGCGTCGTCACCGCTCCGCAACATTGGCTCGATGATCGCTCCACCGGGTTCGACCGATCGCGGTCCGAAACGATTGTCGTGGCAAAGCCTTTCGCCGGATGAAGTCGAAAGCGAAATCGAGCAGAATCCAAAGCTCAATGATTTGCCCACAAAGGTTGATTCGTTGCAAAAACAATTCAAGCCCAAGGCCAATCCGAAACCGAACAATCCTTATTACCTATCAATTGTACAGGGCAATGAAGAGCTGCCATCGGTGAATTTGGACGAATGGACTAATGTGGAAGTTGACGCATCGCGGATCGATGATTCGAGCGATGTTGACCTGCAATCGAATGTCGTTGTTTCCGACTACGCGCTGGGCCGGATCATCGCCCTGGATGGGAACTGCAGCCAATACGATCCGACGTATTGGCGTCGCTTAATCGCGGCGGCCTTTTGTAATTCCCAGGGCACAACTCCGGCGGAAGCCATCGGTTCGGCAAATATTGGTTTGCGAGCGATCGATGGATTTTGGCTCCCCGGAGTCGGCCAGCCGCCGACCAATCTGTTCATGGGGTTGATCAGCCTCTTCGCGATCTTCGTCGGACCGCTGTGCTACACCGCGCTGCGACGCGTTCAGCGACTGACGTTTATCCTGGTGATCGTTCCGTCGGTTGCGGGGTTCGCCACCATCGGTTTGATTGGTTATGCCGTGCTGGTTGACGGCGTGGTTTTTCAGGCTCAGAGATTGGGATATACGCGAATCGATAAGTCGGCAGGTGTCGCGTTTACGCAAACGATCCAGTCTGTGTTTTCCAACGTTCCGGTTTCATCGTATTCATTCGATGAGCAGACCATGGCCCTGGTCGCTCATACGTCTCGAACGGGATCCACGGTTTGGTTTCATCAAGGATCCGATTACCGTTTGTCGTCGGACGAGACGCGGACGCGGACTCCGCATCAGGTCACGACGGCCCGGGTCGATCGCACGAACTTGGGGATGGAAGTTCGTCCGACACCGGACGCGGGGAACTTTGACGTGACGAATCATTTGCAGTCGCCGATTGCCATCGGGTTACTGAGGACCACGACCGGATTCTATGTCTTCGATGCCCTTGCCCCCGACGAAACGGGAACCGCAGAGTCCATGAATTTGAACCAGGTGCGATCACGACTGACCAAGTTGAACGAACTTATTGCCAATCAAACGACGCCGGTCGACCAAAGCGACGCTCTGTTTCGTTCGATGGACCTCGAATACGGCTGCGTGCAATCGTTTTTTGCCAACATCGAGTCATTCTTGAAATCGATGAGACCCGGGGAGTATCTTTGCCTGGTGAACCATTTCCCGCTGGCCCAAACGCTACGTCCCGACACCGTCTATCAAGCCGATTGGCATATCGTTCATGGTCAATGGTAATCCTCGAGAAAATGGCAGCGGACCATCGGTTGAAATCCGCGATTTGACGCGTAGCTTCGGCAATACATTGGCCGTCAGCGACTTGAGCTTTGACATCTTCCCGGGCGAGGTCGTCGGGTTTATCGGTCCGAACGGGGCGGGGAAAACGACGACGATGCGGATTCTGGCAACGCTTGACGAGCCCAATACCGGTGATGCGTTTGTGGAAGGATTTTCGGTCATCAACGATCCGGACCTGGTTCGTCGCCGGCTGGGTTACATGCCCGACTCGTACGGTTCGTATCAAAATGTTTCCTGCATCGAGTATTTGGATTTCTTTGCACGGACTTACGGCCTGCGAAGCGGCGTGCGGATCGATGCGATCAAACGCGTGATCGACTTTACGCACATGGCGCACATGGTCGACAAGCCGGTCAGTGGCCTGAGCAAGGGGATGAAGCAACGCCTTTGCCTGGGACGAGCCTTGATTCACGATCCCAGCGTCTTGATCCTGGACGAACCAGCCGCGGGGCTGGACCCGCGGGCGCGCATTGAATTGAAAGAGATGATCGGGCGTCTGGCGGCTCAGGGCAAATCGGTGTTGATCAGCAGCCACATCCTCAGCGAACTGGCCGAAATGTGCCACCGCGTGGTGATTATCGAGCGGGGCAAATTGCTGGGGCGAGGTTCGGTGGACGAAATCATGCACTCGGCGCTTGCGTCCACGGACAACGCTGGCGCGGCGATGGCCGAGTTAGACATCGAATTGGTGGGTGATTCGCGGCTCCTGATCCAGTGGTTGCTCGATCAACGGCAGATCTCCGCCGAACGAGTGAATTCGTCCGCCGTCCGTTTCGTGTTCTTGGCGGATGCGGAGGCGCAAGCCGACTTGTTGCACGATCTGATTTCGAATGGCTTTCGGATCTCGCGATTTCAGCCGAAAAAGCGATCGTTAGAGGAAGTTTTTCTTCACGTCACACGCGGTGAGGTTCAATGAGCACAGAGACGGCGAAACCGTCCATGCTGCTGGCAGCAGAGCCTCGGCATTGGTACGATCGGCTGGCGTCGTGGGTGGCGGACCGCACGAGTCCTATCCTGCTGAAGGAGTTTCGGCAGGCGCTCAAAAGCCGCCAGTTCGTTATCTTCTACAGCTTGCTGCTGGCGGCGGTCGTGTTGTGGACCTTCTGGGGCCTGCAATGGGCTCGGGAAAACGACAACGAACAGCCCGGGCCGATGATGCTGATGGGTTACCTGACCATTCTGTCGTTTGCGTTGATGTTGGGGCTGCCGATTTCTTGTTTCTCTTCGTTGTCGAAAGAGTTTGCCGACGAAACGATTCAACTGGTTTCGATTACGACGATGTCGGCCTTTCGGATTGTCAATGGCAAGCTGGTCAGTGCCTTGTTGCAAATGGTCCTGTATCTCAGTGTGCTGACCCCTTGTATAGGATTCACGTATCTTCTGCATGCAGTCGACTTGGCAAGGGTATTCCAAGTTCTGGTGTACTTGATGATCACGTGTGTTTCGTTGTGTTCGCTGGGCCTGCTGATGGGCGGGATGTGCAAGTCACCATTGTTCCGAGCAGTCATTGGCATTGGATTCATTTTGCTTTGCTGGTTTAGTTTTATGGGTTGGCAGCAATTCCTAAGTTTTAGTTTCTTGGAAGATGTATTCGAGATGGAACGACAGCCGATGGGCGTGGTTTTTTTGTGGATCGCTTCCGTCGGCGTTCTTTGTTACGTTTGCGCGGTTTCGGCGATTTCGTTTCCCGCCGAGAACCGTAGCACTCGAATTCGCGTGGCGATGTTGTTCGTGCAAACGATGATCGTGTTCGGAGTCTTTTGGCTAGTGCTTCAATACGGCATGCCCCCCTCGCCGCAATACGCCGCGTTGTCCGTATTGACGACCTTCTTTTGGTTGATCATGGGCTCGATGATGGTGGCCGAAGGTGTGACGATGTCGTACCGTGTTCGCCGCGACCTTCCGCGAACAATTAGTGGACGTAGTTTTCGCTCGCTGCTGCTCCCCGGACCGGGACGAGGTTATCTGTTTGCCAGCGCCAACATTATTGTTTGGACGGGCCTGTTTGTCGCAGGTCAACCGTGCTTTACGTGGCTGTGCCGGACCCTGCGATTCGGTGCGACCGAGTTTACGAGTCAAAGCGGCTTGGGAATAATGACACCGAGTTGGATCGAGTTTATTCTCCTCAACGCTGTCCACGCCATGTTGTTTCTGTCGCTGACGTATTTGGCCGTGCGGTTCCTACGGCGATTGACGCCGATGGGACCGGTGGGCGGGTTGATGGCCGGTGCGTTGATATTCGTGATTGTTCACCTGGGCACGGCTGCGTTGCATATTGCCAGCGAGCCGTCGCTGTCGCAAGATTTTTCATTGTGGATGACCGGCAACTGGATAGCCATGATCGGCAGCTTCATGCAAGTGGGCTACAACGGAAGCAGCAGCTATGTTCTGTATTCAGACCACGGCCTAATGGTCGATTTGCTGTGCTTGAGCACGCTGATCGTCTCGGCCTGGGCGACAGTCTGGGCCAGCAAAGAGCTGACGTTGCCACCGGTTGCCACGCCGGCACGCGTCGAGGAAGAATCCGACCGGATCGCCGGCCGATTGCGACCTGCCCCAGTCACCGCGGAACAAATTCTCGCCGACTAGCAACGGGACTCAAGCGTTATCATGAGGCTGGCGTGTGAAAAACAATCGACTGAAGTGCGCCGTTCGAGTCAGCGAACAACAGGCGTGTGGCTACTCGCCCTCTGCCGCGTTGGACGGTTTCTGTTGGTTTGGGCGACGTGCATGACGGCTCAAGTCGGATGCCGACCCGGTCGCAAACTACCGGAATCGGTCACTATCCTAGCGGCTGCCAGCACCACCGAAGCGGTGGAGGCAATCGCCGAACAATTCAGTAGCACCCATCCGGAATATGACCTTCGCATTAGCAGCGGACCGTCGAACGGGTTGGCTCAGCAGATCATTGCCGGCGCACTGGCCGACTTGTTTTTGTCCGCCAACGAGCAGTGGATGCAAGCAATTGCCGATCGAGGGCTCGTATCGCGAACGATTGATTTATTGAGTAATCACATGGTGCTGATTGTCCCCTCGGAGAACCCGGCCGGCGTATTGTCACCGGCCGACTTGTTGTCGAGTCAAGTGCGGCATGTCGCGTTGGCCGGAGAGAAGGTTCCAGCAGGAATCTACGCGGAACAGGCACTCGCCGCGCTTGGACTATTGGAGTCGCTGCAGAAGACCGACAAACTGGTGCGCGGTTCCGATGTTCGCGCCGCGCTGGTGTACGTCGAGCGGGCTGAGGCCGATGCCGGAATCGTTTACGCCACGGACGCGGTCGACTCGCACCGCGTCAAAGTCATAACAGAATTCGACCCCACAACATACGACGCGGTATATTACCCGTTGGCGCTGTTGACGCCCGGGGCGGACAATCCAGGTGCCCGGCAGTGTTTCGAGTTTTTCCAATCCGCCACGGCACGCGACGTCTTCCTGCGGCACGGTTTTCGCTGGATCGAGGCGGCTTCAACGTTGAAGGAGCAGCAGTGACCTCGGCCGAATGGGAAGCAGTCCGCTTGAGCCTGCAAGTTGCCAGCGCCAGCGTCGCGGTAAGTCTTTTGCCGGCGATCGCTGTTGGCTGGGTGCTGGCCCGAAAGCGCTTTCTCGGCAAGGCGATAATCGAGACGGCCGTCAATCTTCCGTTGGTGTTGCCGCCGGTGGTCACCGGCTACTTGCTGCTGACCGCGTTTGGCCAACGCGGGTGGCTGGGCCGCGCGTTGAACGATTGGTTTGGTTTGCGGTTGGTGTTTGATTGGAAAGGAGCGGCGTTGGCCGCGGCCGTCGTCTCGTTTCCGTTGATGGTCCGAGCAGTCCGCGTCGCTTTCATGTCCGTTGACCGGCGGCTGGAGCAAACGGCCCGATCGCTCGGGGCCGGCCGGCGGCGGGTTTTTCTTACGGTTTCACTGCCGCTGGCGCGGCATGGAGTCGTCGCCGGCTGCGTCCTGGCGTTCGCACGAAGCTTGGGCGAGTTCGGCGCAACGATTATGATTGCAGGAAACATTCCGGGACAAACTCGGACGATTCCACTCTACGTCTACGACCAATTGCAGACTCCCAACGGGATTGAGCATTCATTCGCGCTGATTCTGTTTTCCGTGGCCATCGCCGCGGCGGCGCTATTGCTGGCCGAGTGGTTTGATCGGCGTAGCGCAAAGCCAATTGCCACGACCTAAGTTGTCCTCATCATGGCCACGATCGAGTTCCATTGTCGACACCGCTACGCTTCGGGTTTTGAATTGAATGCCGAATTCGAATCGAACACGTTGGTGACGGCTTTGGTCGGCCCGTCGGGAAGCGGGAAATCGACGGTGCTGTCCATGATCGCCGGTCTCTTGCAACCGCAGCATGGCACGATTCGATTCGGCGACCGCGTCTTCAACGATACGCGATCCGAGGCTTTTCTTCCGCCGGAAAAGCGAAACGTCGGATTCCTGTTTCAAGACTTGAATCTCTTTCCCCATTTGACCGTGCGACGCAATCTCAACTACGGATCTCACGGTAAGAACGGCCGGATTCGGGTTTCGCTCGAACAGACGCTCGATGCGCTGGAGCTTGGCGACACACTGCATCGTTATCCACGTTCGCTGAGCGGCGGACAGCAACAACGCGTCGCCTTGGCCCGGGCTCTGCTTTCGTCCCCGCAACTGTTGTTGCTGGACGAACCCCTGACCGCCGTCGAATCTCGGCTCCGCGATCAAGTCGTGGCGTTCACCGAATCGGTGATCCGCCAATATCAAATGCCGGCGATTATCGTCACGCATAGCCGAGACGTGTTGGATCAACTGACGGCAAAGATCGTCGAGATCCGTGACGGGAAAATCGTCGGCGAGTAGCCGAACACGACCGCCTTGAGCGGGGTTTTCACCGTCCCGCGAACCGAGCCAAAACCGGAAATCACCTTCGTGGCAGGACGAAATTCCAATAAGATTGTTCCGTTGCCGTCTACCAACTCAAGACTTCCAGGATGTTCACATAGTCGTCCGTCCACATCCGAAACGTGCCGTCGCCATGCAAATCTTGCCAGCCATCCTGCGTTCGCAGTCGATCGGCAAACACGGAACTCCGCGTCAACACGACATAGACCGAAGAAAGCCGCCCGCCGTTGTCGTCGAGCTTACCGGCGACTCGATCATCGCGGATCAATCCCTGTAGGTTTAAGTCAACTGCCGCGGTCGCCAGTAGCGGTCGTAGATCGAGATGCTTGTTGGTAATGTGGACGGCGATGGCTCCGTCGGGATCGAGCAGCGAGAGGTACAACTCAAAGGCTTCACGCGTGATGAGATGGCTGGGAATTGAGTCCGAACTGAACGCGTCCAACACGATCAACTGATAGAGGTCAGAGGCGGGAGTTTGGGGACGGAGCGAAACGGGTTGGACAACTTCCGAGACGGCGCGGCTGCGAAGTTGAACGCGCGCATCTCCCGATACGATTCGCCAATCCGCCGCACAGTTGCCGAGAAAGGTAAAAAAGCGAGCGTCCTGCGCCAACTGTGTGACGATCGGATCGATCTCGTAGAAGTCGAAATGTTGATGCGGCCGCCCGTACGCGGCGATGGTCCCGGCGCCCAAACCGATCACGGCAAACCGCTCAAACCGGTTCTTTCGGGCGCACTCAAAGATGTCGCCGATAGGTCCCTGGCGGTGATAATAGGACAGTGGCGTCTCTCGGTCGCCGTTCAACCGTTGTATCCCATGTATGGTTCGTCCATTGATCATCATCCGAAACTTATGCTGCCGGTCGACGACGATCTTGTCGACGCCGAAAAACCCGCGTTCGCTCAGCGACAAATCATTCGTTCGCAGCGCCCAGTTACACCCAAACTGGATCAGCGCGAAGCAAAGCGCGAATCGTAACGGGCGCTGCCAACTGGTCACGAAACACACCAGTGAGGGCAAGGCATAAACCAAAAGGGCAGCCAGCACCAAGGACGGGCCAACAATCATACTGCTGAGTTGCCAGCTGGCCAGGACGACGGCGGCTAAACCGGTTGGCAGCGCGACGTCCACCCATACCGCCTGTTTCAAGACCGCTCGCCGCGGCGTAAGCGTCGGGCATAACAAGCTGGCCAATATCAACATCAAAGGATATTCATACACATCCGAAAACACGTGAGGCGCCACCAGCGCATTCAGCGCACCCCCAACGACTCCGCCGATGCTCATCAGAAAGTAGAACTCCGTCAAACCTTCGACTCGCGGCCGAAGCCGCGCCATCTCACCGTGGCAAACCGCGGCGATGACGAAAAACGTAGCCAGGTGAAGACCGCCGACCAACCACGGCCAGCGACCGAGATCGACCAACAACAACACCGGTGTCATCAACAACAAAAACGGCAGGATCCGTACCAGAACCGGATGGGTCACCGACGAGGACTTGGCAAATGCCACGATGAACGACGTCAAGTACAGCGCCAATGGAAACACCCAAATCAGCGGTGCGCTGCCCACGTCGGTCGTGATAAACGTGGTCACGCCCAGCATCAGGCTCGACGGGACGGCGGCCAACAGGATGAAGTGCCCCTTTCGAAGCCAGGGAATCGTTTGCTTGCCGTCCGTGTCGATTCGCTCGCCCGGAGACGTAGCCGACAGCGCCCTATCGGCGCCGCACCGCAACCGCAACACACCGCACATCAAAAACAACAACACCAGCACCACGAAGCCAATCATCCATACTTGGGTCTGTCGGCCCAGCCCGGCAAGCGGCTCGATGACAAACGGATAGCAAACCAGCGCCGCCAGACTTCCCACGTTGCTGAGCGCATACAGGAAATACGGGTCTTGGCCGTGTTGGCGGGAGACTGTGGAAAACCATTTTTGAAGAATCGGCGAACTGCTTGAAACGACAAAAAATGGCAGACCGACCATGCATACAAGTTGCCCCAGCAGCCAGATCGTGGGGTCCGCTACCGTGGGAGCCGTCGACCCGGGCTGGAATCGAATCGGCAAAATACAACAGACACAAGCCAACAAGGCAAAATGAACAGCAACCTGTTGCGCACCCCGAATCCGTTTCGATCCAAAATGTGCGTATGCGTATCCCAACAACAATGTGAATTGAAAGAAGACGACGCACGTATTCCAAACGGCCGGCGTACCACCCAACGATGGCAACAGCATTCTGCCGACCATTGGCTGAACGAGAAACAACAGGAAGGCGCTGACCAGTGAAGTCAGGCCAAACACGAACGTGGCCATTTCGAACTCTGTCGCAAGTTAAATCCGGGTGCAATAACATATCTTGCGAAAAGCAGCCTGTTGAAAAACGACTCATCTCAACAACCGGACCGAACGTCATTCCCGCGAAGGCGGGAATCCAGCGGAAATTAACTCCCGCAATGCTGGATCCCCGCTCCCCGCCTTCGCTGGGGACAGGCTTCGCGGGGATGACAGAACCCTTTTCAACGGGCTGATAGGCCCAACCAATGACCAGTTCGAGATCGTAGCGGTCGCCGGCGGTGGAACGAAACGGATTGGTGGACTGAAACGCTTGTACCGATTGGATGATCAACTGACCGCGTAACTGTCCACGAGCTGGGGTCTGGCTCAATTCGCCCAAAGCGGATGTGCCTGACCCCTTGAAAACGTGGGTGAAGCATTAGCTACCCGTGATCGCTTATTCGGACGGCACACGGTCCAAGGATCTCCGCGAATCTGAACGCGAGTTGTCGTGCGCCGAATTCGGTTTAGGCGGCGGAATAATCCTTCGGCGAGATGAGCAAGCCCCACAGATATGGCGGTGCGGGCAGATGGGTGAACTGGATGTCACCGAACCCACAAGCGCGTAGCCAATCTTGAATCAGAAAGACCGAGTGCAATTGGCCTTCCATCGTGCGCATCGCCAACTCCAACTCGAAGATTGAGCGAAAGCGATTTCCGCGTTCCTGACCAGGAAAGATATCGACGATACAGAGTTCGCCGTTGCGCCGCAGAGCGCGAGCGGAATGCTGGATGAGTGTCTGCACGTCGCGCTCGCTGTGGCGATGGACGACGCTGGCCAACAGCACCAAGTCAAACGTCTCAGCCTCAGCCTCAAAACTTAGGTAATCAGCTTCGACAAACTCGATTCGATCGTCGACAGCCAGGCTTTCGGCGCCGCGGCGAGCCAGCGCCATGCGCGACTCGGTGTCGACCAGTACAAACCGACTGGTTGAATCCTTGTGGGCGAACGTCAAACTAAAGACGGCTCGAGCGCACCCGAGTTCCAGGACTCGCAAACTCTGCCGGTGCCGACCGATGTCCAACGCCGCCGCGGCACTCATCGCCGTGGGTGTTTGCAGCCACTCCTGTGCCATCGCCGCCGCCGCATAGTCTTCCTCGGTTTCAGCGAGGTTGGGGATTTCGGGCAAAGCGCGGCCGGTCCGCAAAAACTTGCCCAAATGCTGCCAATGGCTGTCTCCCAGATCCGCCATGGCCGGCGGAATCATCCGGGCAACTTGAGAAAGCGCGTAGTGTTCTCCGTATTGCTCCACCAGTGGCGTTTGCACCAAGGCCTGCATGAATGCCTCAAGCGCGGATTTATCCAGATCGCAGCGATGGGCGATTTCCTCGAGCTGTTTTTGGCCGTCTGCCAATGCCAGCAGGATGCCGGAAAGATTCGCCGTCCGCACAATGTGCGAGAGCGCATTGTTGCTCAAGAGCTCTACGTACGACTGCAACGCGCGAATCTGCGAGTCAGACATATTGAGTAAAAAAAACGAAGCCGCCAATTGTGGGGTGCAGGGCCGTGGATAGGCCCTTTTCAATCCCAAGCCCGATCCTGCCGCATCGCTGCGCTAGGCGGTTTCCGCGGCGAACGTGTCCATGCACTCCCAAACCAATCCGCCGATTTTAAAGGGAACCTACGGGTTCATTCAATGCTTGGCAAAAGCCGCGATGTCGTCGACAATGCAGGCACGGTTCGCCGACCGCCGGAATCAACTTCATCTTTGACAGAATTTGCCAACGGAAATTGATATGAGAATTACGTGTTGTTTGCTAATCGCGGCCGAATTCATCGCTTGGAGTGCCGTCGCCGTCGCACAAAACGAAGATCAGATTCACGTCGCCGACGGGTTTGCCATCGAACGCGTCTACCAGGTTCCTCGGCAACAAGGCTCGTGGGTGTCGCTGACGACCGACGACCGCGGCCGGTTGATCTCGTCGGCACAAGAAGGCAGCCTGTATCGTATTACGCCGGGTGCCCAGGCGGCACAAACTAAGGTTGAACAAATTCCCCTCGATATCGGCTTCGCCCAAGGATTGCTGTACGCGTTTGACAGCTTGTACGTCGTGGCTCACGGAAATCAAGGTCGGCCGTCGGGGTTGTTTCGCGTCCGCGATCTCAATGGCGACGACGTTTTCGATTCGATGGTCTTGCTGCGGGCGTTCGAGGGGAGCGGCGAGCACGGTCCGCACGCGGTCATTCTCGGACCCGATAAAAAGTCCTTGTTGGTCTGCGCCGGCAACCACACGAACTTGCCGCATCCTGAAACGTCACTGGTGCCCAGGCTCTGGAAAGAAGATCAACTGCTGCCGCGAATTTCCGATCCGGGAGGACACGCGGTGGGCCGCATGGCGCCGGGCGGCTGGATTTGCCGAACCGATCCCGACGGAAAGTCGTTCGAGTTGATCGCGGACGGCTTCCGCAACACCTACGATATCGCGCTCGATCCCAATGGCGAGCTGTTTACGTACGATGCCGACATGGAATGGGATATCGGCACGCCTTGGTATCGGCCCACACGGGTGTGTCATGTGACGCCGGGCAGTGAATTCGGTTGGCGGAACGGCAATTACAAATGGCCTCCGTATTACGGTGACAGCTTGCCCAGCGCTCTGGATATCGGTCCGGGCTCGCCGACGGGAATCGTGTTTGGCAAGGGAACTGCTTATCCGGAAAAATACCAGCGTGCCCTTTTTATCTGTGATTGGAGTTATGGCAACATCTATGCCGTCCAATTGCAACCCGACGGTGCGACATACCGTGGGACTCCCGAACTGTTCTGTTCCGCACCGGCTTTACAAGCTGCCGACATCGTGGTCGGCCGGGACGGCGCGATTTACTTCGTGACCGGGGGTCGAAACACGCAGTCTTTCATCTATCGCATCAAGTACGTCGGCAACGAATCGACTGCTCCCGTAACACCCGAGCCGATTAACGATGCCTGCAATCAGCGACGAAAACTGGAATCGATCGGCGAGAATTCTGGCGATGCGTCGGTCGCGGCTGTGAAGGAGATTTGGCCGCAACTGAGCAGCTCCGACCGCTGGATTCGATTTGCGGCCAGAACGGCGTTGGAAAAGCAACCCGTAGCGGTTTGGGGACCGCGGCTTGCCGCCGAAAAAGACAACTGGAGGATCCTTCAAACGGTCATGGCCATCGCCCGCACCGAATCGCGCGATTTTTTGGATCCTGCGGTGGCGGCACTTCAGCGACTGACCTGGGACGCGCTGGACGAACAACAGCGGCTCGACCTGATTCGAGACTATGCGCTGTTGTACTTGCGATTTGGGCCTCAGCCCTCGATCGCCCAAGCCATTGTTCACCAACTCGACTCGCATTTTCCTAGCGGACAAGCGATGGTTGACCGGGAATTGGCGCGGATCTTGGCGGCCGTGGACGCTCCCAGCCTGGTTCCGAGGGCGATCCAACTGATGTCCGAATCGGCGACGCAAGAGGATCAGATTCACTACGCGCTTGTGTTGCGGGTCTGCCATCGCGATTGGAGCGACGACTTGCGAAAGCAATACTTCAGTTGGTTCCTGCAAGCGGCGCGTCTCTATGGCGGGAATTCGTTCAACGGCTACATTCAGGCCATCCGCAACGAGGCGATCGCCAACTTGGGACAAGACGAGCGGACGAAGTTGGCGTCGCTGTTGGCGCAGCAACCGTCGGTGACCGATCCGTACGCCGAACTCAAAGCTCGAGCCGTCGTCAAACACTGGACAGCAGCCGACCTCTCGGCGAATCTGGAGTCCGCACTCGAGGGAAGAGACTTGAACGATGGACGCAAGATGTTTGTTTTGGCCCAATGCTACAAGTGCCATCGGTTCGAAGGTCAAGGTGGGTTTGTCGGTCCGGATTTGACGGGTGTCGGACGCCGCTACAGCCGATCGGACTTACTCGATTCGCTGGTGGATCCGAACAAGACCGTCTCCGATCAGTATCGTTCCACACGTTTTCTCTTGACCAATGGCAAAACGGTAGTCGGCCGGATCGTCAATCTTTCGGGCGATAACTTCCTGGTTGAGACCGACATGCTGAATCCGGCGAGCTTGACCACCGTCAATATTGGCCAAATCGACGAGCAAAGCCCCTCAAAAGTCTCGCTGATGCCCGAAGGGCTGTTGGACACGCTTTCGAAGGACGAGATTTACGACCTAATGGCGTATCTTCGGTCGAGTCAGACGTTTTCGATTAACCAATAAGCCGATAAGTCAGCGGACGCCATTGTCGCCGCGACGCCGTCGAGACTCAAACAAAGCATCAGTCGCATGCGTAACCGTTCACAAGCCGAGGTCTGGCTCATTTTTGGCCGAATTGTTGGCACTCGAATTTCGCATGCGCCGCCGAAAATGTGCCTGACCCCTTAAACATGGGCGACGCATTGGCAACCCGTGAACGCTAACGTCGCATGCAGGTGTTTGACCTTTCCCGCACGTTCTACGATGTCGGTGCCTAGCCGAACGGATCTCACGCCGCGGTAGTGACGCGGAGGTGGGGTAAGCTTCACTACTGTTATCGCGCCATGCTGCAGCGGTTTGTCTGCCATTCATCCGCGCCAGTTGCGACATCCATTACAACGTGAAAGTCCGGCGCCGAACCATGATTTGGCGTGCGAAACGCCCGTACAAACCAACAAGTTGAGGGCGGGCAATTCGATAATGTTCCCGCGTCGTATTGCGCGATCGAATGCTGAATTTTGACACCCGTGACTTTGCCAAACCGACATCGAGAATGACCGCGACTCAGAAGATCAATCCGACAACGATCAAGACCTGGCTCCCCGCGTTCCCGCAAATCGCGGCCCAGGTTTTGGATATTTTCTCCAATGATGAGTTCACCATGGTCCAATTGGTCAACACGATCAAGACGGACCCTTCGCTAACCGCAAATATCCTCAAGGTCGCCAATTCACCTCTGTATCGGACACGCAGTGAGATTGCGACGCTGGAGCATGCGGTCTCCTGGTTGGGGAAAAAAGAAATTGCCGGGCTTGCCCTCAGCTTTAGCCTGGCGGATTTCACGAACAAGGACGAGCGCACCAAACAGTACTTCGCCTCGTACTGGTGCCAGTCATTCATCCAGGCCGTCGCGATGGATGCGTTGGGAGTGATTTGTTCCGATTTTGGCCGAAGTGAAGCCTACATCGCCGGCATCTTGATGGACATCGGACGCTTGATGCTGTTGAATTGCCACACCGACACGTACGTCCAATTGCTCGACGCCGCCAATGAAACGACTGCCGAATTGGTCGCTGCGGAGATCGAACAATTTGGCGCGGACCACGGCACCATTGGCAGCCAGATCCTCAACGCCATGGGGCTGCCCAAGCGGTTTGCCGAGGTGTCGCAGTTTCACACGCTGGCCAATGTGCGCGGCATGGAATTGGAATCCGTAGACAATGCAAAATTGGTCATCGCCGGCATCGTGAGTTCAGCAGTCGGTGATTTCTATTGCGGACGCAATCAAGGTTGGGCGCTGTCACGCATCGAATCGTTGACTGTGGAACACTTTGGCTTCGGCAACGCCGATCTGCAATGGTTCCTGGAGCGAATCCGCAAGAACATCGAACAAAAAGCCAACCTGTTCCAAATCAATCTCGCCGACGTCCCCTCCAACAGCACGTTGGTCGGTCGTGCCGCCGAGTATCTGGCGGTCATCCGTTGTGGCCTTGAGCGGAGCGCCAACCAACGGGGCCATGACGGTACCGAAATCGCGCGGTTGCAAAAGGAAAATCAACGACTGCGTACCGCGGTCAAGGAACTCGAAATCAAAGTCTGTCTGGATCCCCTGACGCACGTTTACAATCGCGAATACTTGTCCGGCCGTTTCGAACAACGCGTGTCGAATTGCTATTGCTCCGGCGAGCCGATGGGGATGCTGATGATCGATATCGATAACTTCAAACAGATCAACGACGAACAGGGACATTTGATCGGCGATAAAGCAATTTGCCTGGCCGCCAGCATTATCCGCGACGTCGTCAAGGAGAAAGCGACCATCGCTCGATTCGGCGGCGACGAATTCATCGTCTTGTTTGAGGAGGCGACCTGGAACGATGTCAACGACATGGCACGCACGATTTGCTGTGAGGTCGTCAACCAATCGATCAAGATGCCAAACATCGGGCGTCAACTCTCGGCCAGCGTGGGCGGCGTTTTCGGCTACATCGATCGCATCGTGGCCGGCCTGGACGGAACCCTCTTCGCCGAGGCCGACAAGGCCATGTACGAATGCAAACGGCGGGGCGGCAATGCATTCGTCATCCGGGAACTGGCGCCGAAGCCGGCAACAGTCAGTTCGATCAGCCCGCTCGATGACGTGACTGAGAATGTCCGGCTACCGGGATCGGCGTACGGTGACCTTCCCGATCAAGTTCAACCGATCCGCTAACAGTCCGTCCAAAAAACGACTCATCTCAACAATCAGACCGAACGTCATTCCCGCGCAGCATCAGTTGAATCTGTTGCCCCCCTGCGCTCGATTGTTCTCAACAATCAGACCGAACGTCATTCCCGCGCAGCATCAGTTGAATCTGTTACCCCCTGCGTCGATTGTTCTCAACAATCAGACCGAACGTCATTCCCGCGAAGGCGGGAATCCAGCGGAAATCAACTCTCGCAATTCGCGATCCACGCCGATGCGCGGAATACCAGTCCTTATTCACCGGGCTGTTAGACGCAAGACCGCCGCATAACGATCGTCGCCGACGTCCACACGCCCGGGACAGATGCCGCGCCGTTGGCCTTTTCGGCCCAATTATTGGTAGTAGAACATCGCATGAGCCGCCGAAAATGTGCCTGCCCCCCGTAACTGTTCACGAGCCGGACCCCGGCTCGTGAACTGTTACATCGATTTCCAACTAGCGGTTCGCAACAATCTCAGGATTTGGCAGTCCGATTCAGGCTCAATACCCAGCGTCGCGTCGGCCCCGTTCGGTCCTTCTTATCCATGCGAAGTCTAAGAGCAGTTGGGGCCGATATTTTTTGAGAATCGTCGACTTGATGGGAATTTCAACTATCTGGCGTTGAGCAGGTCCAGAGCATGCTGCTCGATTGTAAATTGGGCGTAAGCCTGAGGCCATCTTTGTTCGTCGACGTTAGCCCGGGCGCTGTCCAGCAGCACGTTGGCTTGTTTCAATCGGTCGGCGAATTCGACGGCTTGTCGGCGTAACGATTCGGTCTCTGCCGACAATCGCGTCATGCGGATGGCCTGCCAAGTGCTCACGATGGTTGCGGCCAGCAGCGTCAACAGGATCAACGACGCTGCCGTGAAAACGACTTTGTTGCGCCGAGCATATTTCGCCAGGCGATACGTCGTCGATGGCGGGCGGGCCACCACGGGCTGCTGTTGCAAGTATCGCTCGACGTCGCGAGCCAGGTCCGCCGCGGTTTCGTAGCGCCGTTTGCGATCCTTTTCCAACGCCTTCATCACAATCCAGTCCAAATCGCCGCGAAGTTCACTGGCCAGTACGGGCCGATGAATCTGTCGCCCAAGAACTTTCGTCTCCGACGGACGAGAAATCGTGGAGACACGAACGCTGGGACGCGGTGGTTCTTCTTCGCGGATCATCCGCCGCATTTCATCGAACGATGCGGTTCGCAAACGTTGCAGATCGAACGGAGTTGTTTCGGCGAGTAGTTCGTACAACAGCACACCCAGCGAATAAATGTCGCTCCGCGTATCCACGTCCAACGCATTCATTTCCGCTTGCTCGGGACTCATGTACATCGGCGTCCCGATCATCTGGGCAAATCGCGTGTAGATCGTCCGCTCGGTCAGCGGCTCGTGGAGGGCTTTGGCCACTCCAAAGTCAATCACTTTTACCAGCGCCACCGTATCGTGCAGCGTGACGAGCACGTTGGAAGGTTTGAGGTCGCGGTGAATGATCCCTTTTTGATGGGCATGCTGGACAGCGCGACAGACGTCAATGAACAACCTAAGCCGCTGGTGAATCGTCAACTCTCGTTGGCGGCAAAAATCGGTGATCGTCACTCCGCGAACGAGTTCCATCACAAAATAAGGTTGATGTTGGTCCGTCGTCCCCGCATCGAAAACGCACGCAATGTTCGGATGGTCCATCACCGCCAACGCCTGCCGCTCGGCCTCAAAGCGGGCAATGACCTCACGCGAGTCCATTCCGGGCTTGAGCAGTTTCAACGCCACTCGTCGACGCACCGGGGCTGCGCTGTTCTGCGACGTACACTTGCCCAAATCCCCCTTCGCCAATTTTTTCCATCAACCTGAAATTCCCGATGATCTCTCCGATTCGCCCGGTAGACGCCGAAGAATCGCGATCGAGGTTATGGGTAATGTCAAGTTCCAATGCCGCAGCCGCGCGGATCCGCTGTTGCAATTCGGCGCGCGGTGGTGACGGGCTGTCCAATACGTTGTGCGGACGATCGTGAGCCGCCAGCAATGCGTCTACGGCGGCCCGCAACTGCCGGTCGGCACCACAGGCCTTCGCCAAGTATGCGGCGCCTGGTCGGCAGCGTCGCACTCCAGCGCGGAAAGAAATATCGACTTTTCCCGGTCCAATGCCATTTTTTGTGTTCAGTGCTGTCGAGATTGCGAAGGCTTGGTGGTCGAGAGACTACGCCTCACGGCTCTAAATGATGGAAATCCGCAACGCACTTCAAAAAGAAACTCTTCGCTCTCTTACCATCTGAATGCGAAATCCGGTCGAATGAAGTGCCACGGTAAAGGAACAACTCGACATCCCGTTTTCATGTGAGTCCGTCGATTTCGCGTTGCAACCAGGCGCGAGCGTAACTCCAATGCCGCTTGGCGGTTCGGGGAGAAATTCCCAGCGCGGCGGCAGATTCATCGACCGTCAGACCCCCGAAATATCGCAACATGACCAGTCGAAATGAATCGGGATCCACCGTTTCAAGTTTGCTCAACGCTTCGTCCAGCGCCAGCAGCGAAAAGACGTCGGTGTGATTGTCGACCGAGACGTCTTCGGGCAAGTCAATCCGCGGGTGCTCCCCGCCTCGTTTAAGGCTGCCGCGTCGTCGGGCCGATTCGATGAGGATTCTCCGCATTGCTTCCGCCGCGGCGGCATAGAAATGCCCGCGGCTGTCCCAAGCGCGATGCGCGCCATCGCCTACTAGCCGCAAATAGGCTTCGTCTACCAATGCCGTTGGCTGCAACGAGTGGTCGACTGCCTCCTGGGCCATTTTCCGGCCCGCCAGGCGGCGCAATTCCTCATACACCAGTGGCATCAGTTGCTCGGTCGCCAGCGGTTCGCCACGCTGCAGTGCGTCAAGAATCTGCGTTATGTCGCCATTAGTCATGGGTGTTGAATCGGCCATCGCACCATCGCGAGCAACACCATTATACAAGGCTTACGCATCAAGATTGTGGAGCTTCAACGGCTGATCCGCTAACGGTTTGTCCACAGAAATCGCCCACTTACCTTGCACGACTTCTTCGATGAAATCTCCAACGACACCCTTTCGCCAACCGGCCAACAGTTTTGGCAGCGGTTCCTGCTCGGAGCGATCACCCAAATACCAGGCGGCCAGCCGTCGGACGTCTTGCACGCTTCCGGCCAACGCGGGAGCAATTTGTTGATTGCGGCAGGCCAAGCTGAACGCGGTGAACAAATGTTGACCCAGCAAGCTAAAATCTTGACTCATCAACGGTGATGAAGCAGCGAATTCGCCGTCGTTCAACGGCGCTTCCATCCCGATCTTGATGGCATCGGCAATGTCCTGAATGTTAAGATCCCGACGTTGCATTCCGCGCAGCGAACTGATGTGCTGCGGCCGGGCATTTTCTCGCTGCGCCAACTCCACCAACAAGTCATCGCGCAGAACTCGGCGCGGCGGGAGATTCTTCCGGCTCGCCACCTGATCTCGCCATTTCCACAATTCCTTTAAGATCGCATGTTTGCGCGGAGACAGCGCCGTCGGCCCACTCAATCGCTTCCAGGGCTCTTCGATTTCCTGTTGAATCAACAATCGCTGCGACTCTAACATTTCCTGCTGCAAGTACTCTTTCCGCTCCAAAAACTCCAGCCGTTCGCTCAGAACATCGTACAGGCGAGGGAGAAACTGCACGTCCTGAAGCGCATACCGCAGTTGATCCGCCGACAACGGTCGTTTGCGCCAGTTGCTGCGCGTCTCACTCTTGCGCAACCGGGTCTTGAGCAACCGGTCAACTAGGTTGGCATACGAGGCGGGATACTCCTGGCCGACCAACCCGGAGGCAACCTGGACGTCGAAGACTCGGGCCGGCATGATCCCAATGGCGTGGTAACAAAACAGCAACTCGGCGCGACCGGCGTGCATCACCAGAATCGACTCTCGGTCCCCCACCAGTTGCCAAAACGCCGCAGTGTCTTTCACCCGCAACGCATCGATCAACGACAATTCGCCGTCGGCACATATTTGAATCAAACATAAATCGGGGCGATAACAATCCTCGGATACAAATTCGGTATCCAAACATAAGACCTGGCACTTCTCGAGCGCTTCACAAAGTTTGTTTAACTCCGCAGGCGTTTCGATATACTTATGAACACTGGGCATTTGCTTTAGGTCGTGGTGAGGAGCTACCGAGACGTTGGCACTTTTAGGGCGTTAAACAGCCCGTTGACAAGACCTTGTTCAACGGCCTGCCGTAACAGTTCACGAGCCGGGGTCTGGCTCATTTTCGGCCCAATTAATGGTACCAGAATGTCGCGTGAACCGCCGAAAATGTGCCTGACCCCCTAAAACGTGGGCAACGCATTGGCAACCCGTGAACGCTTACCGGCCTGCCCCACCCCTTCGCGGATTGAATGGTCAAGCCAACTGGTCGCGTATTTCAGGTACATACTAACGCCAGCCGCAAATCGCAACAATACGATGATGCGCGATTGTCCGGGCACCGCCGAAACACCCAGCGAACTGGGGCGCGTCGAACGAGAAATCACGCGCCCACATCGGCGGCGATTAGCGTTGAAAGTTCCATGCGTCAACTCCATAACGCGACTTGAGCAGACGTTCCATGCGGCCTTGTGGCCAAACCAACTGCCTTTCTTGAGCATCCCACTCCGTCAGAATCGCTCGTCTCAATTGTGTCGCCGTAGCGTGAATATTACCCACAAAGTCGCGATGGTTGCGACGTCGGCGATATTCGGGTTGGCGCGGCGCGGAGTTCAGGCATCGCTGAAGCAAGTCCGGCGACATTTGATACAAAAGCGTGCCGTGATACAACAGCCACCGCTTATGGCGTCGCAGACTGTTTCCCGAGACCTTGCGATCATCAATCGCGATATCGCTGATCCCACATCGCACGGCGGTTTGTCCTGCCCGCGTGAGTGCCGCAATCATCTTCGACAAGACGAATTTATGGGCAGCGTCGATCATCGCCAACTGCGGATGGGTATACGTGTCCAACACCACGGAATACATCAAGCAGCCTGGTCCGCAAACCACCGCGGCACCACCGCTGCATCGCCGGATAATCGGAATGCTATGCGCATCACAATACGCGGTGTTGACTTCTTGCTCGACGATGGAACTGCGGCCGACGACGACGGCAATTTGACGAGGCTCCCACAATCGCAATACCTCAATGCTTAATTCGCCGGCATCACAGCTCTCCAAAAGCGCTTCGTCCAGCGCCACGTCGGCCGCCGCCGAATCGAGCGTCAAATCGAGTTGTCTCATACGGTCGGTGGGACAAGCGTTCTTCGATACAAAACTGTCCGTTTGGGTGAATATGCCAATTGCGAAAGCTGGGCGACTATCGCCCGAAATTGACGATTGGATAAAGTTCGCCCGCAAATGCTTGCTGCCAAACGATTACGGAACTGCCGAATGCGACTTTCAAGGCCAACCCGACTCCGCAAAGCTTGTTTGTCCGGCGCAATTGGACAAGTGTAAGATGATGTAGCCGGCGATAAAAGCGGATTGCCAAAAATCCATTTGCAAACCGACGAGGTTTTCGACAAACTCAAAGTAGTTGCGGCACCGGTCCGATCTCGACGCTCGATCGAATCGCCGAGTGCCTTTTGTGCTAATTGACAGAAATCCCAGATTGGCTGATCAAACCATGAAATCCATTTCGCTCTCCCTGTTGTTGATGATGGCCTGCATTCAACGATTTGCGCACAGGACCCGTGTACCTGTTATCGCGTCGTTCCGCAAGTCACCTATAAACCACAACAAGTCACCGAATACAAACTCGTTCAAGATACGGTTTACGAGAAACAACAACAAACGAGTTACAAACCAGTGTGGCGAACCGAACAACGCGAACGAACCACGGTTGTCCGCAAGCCGGTGTACGAAACAAGCGAACGCGTCGAAGAAGAAACTGTGATGAAACCCGTTATCGAAACGGAATACCAAGAACAATCCGTCGATGAAACGGTCATGGAAGAAACCACCGAAATGCAAGACCGACAGTACTACATCGACCGGCCTGTCGAGGAGACGTCGTATCGCGAAACCAACCACGTCGTTCTGAAACCAGTCACCGAGACCGTGAATCAAACGGAAAACGTAACTGTATTGCGGCCGCAAACGTACAATGAACAGGCATATGCCTCGACCGTGGTGCAATCAAACCAATGGGTGCGGCAAAGCGGCGGCTACGGATGGCCTCGGCTGCAATATCAAGTCGGCGGGTATTATGTGGATCCCGCCACGGGAGGTTTTGTCTACCAGCGCGGTGGCTTGCGCTGGACCCCAACGATCCGCCCGGATGTCTACCAACCGCAATCGGTCGCAACAACCGCGGTCGTCCCCTACACCATCCAGCGGACGGCCTACCTGCCAGATACCATTTCGGTACAGAAGCCCGTCCAAGTGACCCACTATGTTGAACAAACCGTCACCGAACGAGTGCCCGTGACCACTCAGTCGACGCGTCGCGAACTGGTCACAGAAAAAGTACCGGTCACCGTGCGTCGGCCGGTAACGCGAACCGTCACGAAGAAGGTGCCCATCCAAAAAGTTTCCTACGTCCCCTACATCGTGACCAAAAAAACTCCGATTACCAAAATCACCTATCAAGACATCGAGACGAAGGAACCCTACAACGTTGATGTCCTGGAATACGTCGCTGAAACTACTGAAGTGGAAGTGCCTCGGACTGTAGTCCGTCGAGTGCCGATCACCACGACACGTCTTGTTCCGGAAACGCAATTTGTTCCGCAAGTGACCACACCACAGTCCGACTACTATATGCCCTCTTCGGCGTACTTCCCGAACGTGATCCAGTCGACCCCAACCATCAGCCCATCTTCAACCGCCTTGGATAGCATGCCCAGCGAACGGATTATCGAGGGAACGACAGTCATCACACAACGGCCCGCGACGTCTGTGCTCTCTCCGGAACGAACCGAAGCCGCTATGCCCACGACCGATTTAACAGAGGTCGAAGCCCCCAAACCGCCGCCGCCGACTGACGATCGTTCCGGCAATGATGCTGTCGGGTCGGTCAAGAAAGCCCCCGATTCCACCAATTCCCAAGAATCGGAAAGCAAGGAGGCCGACAAGGTGCCCAACCTCGACAAGTCACACTAAGCGCTCGCACCCAAGTTTTGCTACGTTCGAGCTAAATCGTTATTCACCCCACGTTATTCACCCCACGTTATTCACCCCACAACGCGTCGCTTCCGTCGTGGCCTGATTTGCCGTAGGTCCAACAGTCTCTGCCGGACAAACGTTGGCAATAGATTTTCTGTAGGTCCGACAGTCTCTGCCGGACAAACGTTGGCAATAGATTTTCTGTAGGTCCGGCAGTCTCTGCCGGACAGACATGGACAATAGATTTTCTGTAGGTCCAGCAGTCTCTGCCGGACAAACTTTGGCAATACATGTAGTCGTCTTTGGCCAAATTAGCCCAATTCGCCAATTTCGTATCGCTTGACTTTGTGTCGTCCTTGAGCGCAAATACGGGCTGCAAGCTTCGAATCCGTGGGGAGAAATGCGTTGGACGTGGAAGATGCGATTG
Source organism: uncultured Planctomycetaceae bacterium (assembly GCA_963803365.1). Taxonomy (GTDB): domain Bacteria; phylum Planctomycetota; class Planctomycetia; order Pirellulales; family Pirellulaceae; genus JANMEB01. The sequence goes on along the minus strand of CAWDMH010000003.1, from coordinate 802,905 downwards.
AGCTCGAAGCCGATTCCAGCGGACACGATCTGATCGGCCGACGGATCGCGTTTTATGGAAAACTGGAAGCTCTCAATCGTCGTGACGTTTGTGAATTCGTTCGCCGGCGAGGCGCTCTGCCCGTCGATGATGCACAGGAAGCCGACGTTCTCGTGGTCGGCACCGATGAGCTTCCGTTAGAGGATCTGGACAGCTTCATCAATCAGGGTTTGTTGGCGGCTGCGGCCAGCGGAAATCTGGAAATCGTTTCGGAATCGAAATTCTGGCAAATGGCCGGGATGATCGAACCGGACTCACACGTGAAGCGATTGTACACGGCGGCCATGTTAGCCCGGCTGCTGAACGTCCCACTGGCCACAATCCGTCGATGGCACCGTCGCGGATTGATCACGCCGGCCCGTCAAGTTCATCGCCTGGCTTACTACGACTTTCAAGAGGTCGCCACCGCTCGACGGTTGGGTCAGTTGATCCAATCGGGCGCCTCACCCGCCAAGATCGAGTCGCAACTCTCCCAACTCGCCGATTGGTTTCCGGACGTTCAGCGTCCGCTCACGCAGTTGTCGATTATCGTCGAAGGTCAAGATGTACTGTTGCGACAAGGTCAAGGACTGATTGAACCGAACGGACAACGTCGCATCGATTTCGATTCGCTGGAATCGACCGGTGCCGAAAGCGATCAGACGCTCCGTGTTGTTTCGCCTGACCGCTTCCCGATGCGGCCGCCGCTCGTCACTCCGGAAGACCACCAGCGACTGGCGAACGAACTGGAGGACGAGGGCCGGTTGGTCGAGGCGCTGCAGGTCTATCGCGGCATGCTGTTGGCGTTCGGCCCCAAAGCGGACGTAAACTTCTCAATCGCCGAGGTCCTTTACCTGATGGGCGAACCCGCCGCCGCTCGCGAGCGCTACCTGATGGCCATTGAACTGGATGAGTCCTTCGTCGAGGCCAGGGCAAGTCTCGGTTGTTTGCTGATCGAAATGAACGAGACCGAACTCGCTTTGTCGGTGTTCGAAGGGGCTTTGGAAATCCATACGGACTACGCGGATGTCCATTTTCACATGGCGCGGCGCTCTGGATAGCCTACAGCAATACGATGAAGCGACTCAGCACTGGCGGCGGTTCGTGGAACTGGCCCCTGAAAGCCCCTGGGCGGAGGAAGCCCGCGCTCGATTGTGAGCCGGAGAGTGCATTCGCGCAGCGTCGACGCTGTCAACGAGGCACGATGATCGACGAGTCGGACAAAGAAGTTCGGTTACCCGCTACCCGCTTTCGCCAAACTCGGCCGCACTTCGCGGCGGCGATGCCGTGTCTATTTCATTTAGAACGTGACGACGACGTCGCAACCCACTCCCAGTCGGTTGTTGTCGGCCGTGGGAATGTCAAAGCCGTCGGTGTCGCGGTTCCAGCGTAACTCCGGCCGAACCGTTATGTTCTTCGATGGCTTGTAGTTCAAACCAACCGTCCAGCCGTAGAGGTCGGCAATGTCACCCGGCGAAAGCTCCGTTCGCCACCATTCAAAGCGCGTCCCAACGGACCAACAGTCATTGAGATCACGGATCAAATAGTTGTTAACGCCATACGAATGCCGACGTCCGGAGATGGCGCCGTCGAAATCCACGTAGTCGGATTGGGATATCCAACTTAAGCGATCGGTGATTCCGACTTTCGACACGATGCTGTGCGAATAACCGCTTTGGTCCGTTCCATTTCCAATCCGTCCGATCGAAGTCACGTACGTTATGTTCCAGTGTTTGTTGAGATCCAACGATCCGCCACCCAGAAACGTGCTCCCCCCAAATCCGTCAAATCCCGTGTCCCATCCCGCCGTCCAGCCCGCGTACGTGGTTAAATCGCCCATGCCGATCGTTGCCAGGACGCCCGTGTGCGTGAAAGGCTCTGCGTTGTACATCGTGAAAGCGTGCGAATAGAAAAAGTTGCCGGTCGCTTGAACGACTTCGTATCCGGCAATGGTAAAAAAGTGGCCCAACTTGACGGAGACGTCGCCCGACGCCAACTCTCCATATAATTGCGGAATCGCATGCCCATAGATTCCTCCGTTGGTAACAGTTCACGAGCCGGGGTCTGGCTCATTTTCGGCCCAATTAATGGTACCAGAATGTCGCGTGAACCGCCGAAAATGTGCCTGACCCCCTAAAACGTGGGCAACGCATTGGCAACCCGTGAACGCTTACCCTCCGTTGTCCCAATCAATGTCCCAGGTACCAGGCGAATTCCCGAATGCTTGAGTGTCCGGTCCATCCGTGCCGTAGACGTAGTCGATTCGAAAACCGAGCCCGAGGCCATCTCCCCCATCGGCAGCCTTTTCCGCATACAACCATGTCTGGTGTTGTCGAACCGCGTCGGGTGAATTGTTGAACATCCCATCGCTACGAGTGTGGAATCCCGTTTGCGACCAGCCCCCGAGTTGGATGCATTGGGTATGGAACAGGCTCCAACTCGGTGTGCTCGTGTCACCGGTGGATTCGGGTTCAGCGCCTTCGGTTGGGCTACTGCCAGTCGTCTGACTTTCCGGTAAAGACGCTTGTGAGGCTTCAGCATTCACAGCCGTCGATTGGGACCACGCAGTATCGGTCGAGAACCCCAAAATCTGGATTGCGATTGTCAACGACATGATCGCCGGAACTGCATGCTGCCGCAGTGTCATTTTATGCTCGGCATCGAATGCCTTTCCTCATATGACCTTTGACCGATAGCTTCGTTCTCGTCGCGACCGACCGTGACAATCGAAAAAAACGCAAATGCCCAAAAGGACCGTTATGAACTGCTCCGCCGAAACTTTCGGCACGCGCATAGCTCAGCCATCTCGGCCCGCACAATCCGTATCACTGAAAAGCTCCTTTTCGCGCTTGCTGAATTGGCAAGCTTTTCCAGGTGCCGAACTCAGTTGCCAAACGCTCGCGACGATAATCGTTTAGGTACGACGAAACTGGGCGAACGCCGACGCCCGATCAATGAATGGGATACTCAATAACGTAACTGTTCACGAGCCGGGGTCTGGCTCATTTTCGGCCCAATTATTGGTTCGTAAACGTCGCATGAGCCGCCGAAAATGTGCCTGACCCCCTAAAAACGTGGGCAACGCATTGGCAACCCGTGAACGCTTACCTCAATAACTTGACGCCGTTAGAACGTCGTCTAGTAAGTACTCCTCCATAAAATGCGAAGTCCACATCATGCGAGTCCTAATTGTCGATGACAGCAAGGCCATGCGGATGGTCGTTACTCGGTTTCTGAAGCAAGCGGGCTTTGTCGATCACGAATACATCGAAGCGGAAAATGGAAAGGATGCCTTGGTGCGTATCGAATCCCAACCGCCGGATGTCATCCTTTCCGACTGGAACATGCCCGAAATGCAAGGGATCGAATTGCTCAAAACGCTGCGCCAGAGGTGACCAGACCTGTTTCGGCTTCATTACGTCCGAAACCAGCCCCATCGTCGTGCGCGAGGCTAAAACATATGGCGCCGAGTTCTTCATTACCAAACCATTCACAGCGGATCGCTTCGCCGCCGAACTCGCAAGATTCCTCGGCTAACCTTCCACTCGCCAAAAACAAAAAGGACAGGCATTTTGAAAAGCCACAAAAGGACAGGCGTTTTAACTTTTAAAGTACGAAAGTGGAGGGTGGTGGTCAGTGTGATTGGGGTTTGACAATCGTCGTCGCGATTGTTAACGGACGTGGGAGTTGCGCGGCGCTTTCTAGCGTTGGAGTCAAGCGGCGGCTTGGTCCATCAGCGCCAAGGGATTGTCGATTGCTTCATTGACCGATGCCAAGTGAGCTGGATCAGCCGTTACGGGGTGCTCGAGGCGAGTTGGGGGGCGAGGTTGACGATCCGTTTGCCACGCTGTTCGGCCAAGGATTGCAGGCGGGCGGGCTGGGCGGCGAAGTAACAGCCACGAAGATCCCGCGAGCGAAGCATCTGTCCGATGCGTGAGGTCCAGAGTTCGCCGCTAGTCCCCAAGCGATCGAAGACTTCTTTCACTGCGGCGTTGATCCGCGCCTTGCCTTGGCGGAAAAGCCGACCCGTGTAGTCGACCAACAGCAGGTAGCTCCCCAACGAAAACGATTCCAGCATCCCTTCGCGAGTCGGTGAGACACGAGCCGACTGGGCTTTGGCGTCTGAGTCGGTTCGTCGATCATCCAGCGGAACCAGCCAGTGATCCTGCTCGAGGCGACCCGCAGCGCGGCTGCCGGGGACGCTTCCATCCCGAGCGGCTTGCAACACCGCCAGTTTGCCTTGTCGGTGGACGTGCTGCACGCGTTGTCGAATCGACGTATGATCGCTCACTTCCGGCGTCGATGCGATGCCTGCGGCGACCGGATTGAGGTCGATGTACGCGCACGTGGCCAATAAGGCTTCGGTATCGAGAATCGCGATGCTTTTGTATCGCGCTTGCCAGAACGCCCCGCGGCAGCCGTCCTCTCGGTTGGCCATCCGTGAGAGCGGCTCCTTCAACGCCTTCATGAACCAGCCAAGGTTCGACAGACGCTGACGCCATAATTCCACACGTTTGCGATCCTTGGCCTGTTCGACGATCCACACCTGCAGGGCTTTCGGGTCGTCGTGGGGGACCGTTCGCGGGGGATAAATAGCGGTCCAACGTCGCACGACCTCTTGGGCCGTCCACGCCTGGGCCCGCTGCGGATCCAGCCGACACAGCACGTGCAAGTGGTTATCCATAACGGCAAACCCACCCACGGCAATGGCGAAACTGCCGGCCAGCGTCTCCAAGCGTTCTTCGATCCATCGTTTGCGATCCTCGAAGCCCTCGCCCATCAGCGATCCTCCTCGAACGCAACGGCTTAGACAGTGGTACCAGCGAGTCAGATTTACATCCACCAATTCTCTCCGCGCTGCCGTCATGATTTGGCCCTTTCATCACAAAACCACCCAATTCACTCGCTCCCCTAAAAACAACTCCGACCCCGACCGCCCTGTTCCCGGCCACTCTCAAGACCCACATCCTACCAACCCTCCCCAGCCCGTCAATACTAAACGCCTGTCCTTTTATGTTTTTCTTTGGGGTTTTTGCTTGTCGGCGACGTTTATTCGGCGGCACAAATCGAATCGGTGTTTGACGGCGCCGGCGGAGCGGCGGCGCTGAGCGACGCGGGTGGTCGACGGAAGCATTCGCTGAGCCACTGAAAAACCGCAAAGAAGACGGGGGTAAAGAAGACAGCCAGAATCGTCGCGGAAATCATGCCCCCGCAAACCGCGGTGCCCAACGAACGGCGGCTGGCCGCGGCGGCACCGTGAGCAAACACCAGCGGCAGCACTCCCAGAATGAATGCAAAGGAGGTCATTAGAATCGGCCGAAATCTCATCCTGGCGGCTTCCACGGCAGCATCCGCAATAGATTCGCCCCGCAACCGCAATTCTCGCGCGAACTCAACGACCAGGATCGCGTTCTTGCTGGCCAAGGCAATGATCAGCACGACGCCGATCTGGACGTAGGTATTGTTGTCCAGGCCCATTAGCCAAATTGACACGACCGTACCCAACAGTCCCAGCGGTACCACCAGGATTACTGCCAGTGGCAACCACCAACTCTCGTACAAGAACGCCAAGACGAGATAAACCAGCAAGACGGCCAAACCGAACAGGTAAACGTCCTGCCCAGAAATTTGACGCTCCTGCAACGAAACGCCGCTCCAGTCAAATCCGATCGTGTCAGGCAGTTGAGACTTTGCAAGTTGTTCCATTAACTGCAACGCCTGACCGGAACTCTGACCGGGCCCGGCACTTCCTGTAACGGTGGCACAGGGGTACAAGTTGAAGCGGCGAATGATCTGAGGGCCAAACGAATCTTTGAGCGTCATCAAGCTACCCAGCGACACCATTTCTCCATCGGCATTTCGCACGTTAAGTCGGCGAACATCGTCGGCGTCGTCGCGAAACGGAGCGTCGGCTTGAATGCTGACCTTATAAGTCCGCCCAAACTTATTGAAGTCGTTGACATAGGCCGAACCCAGCGCGGCCTGCAACGTGGTAAAGACGTCACCCAAGGCAACCTGCCGGCTCATCGCTTGAACGCGATCGACATCGGCATAGAGCTGAGGCACGCCGGCACGAAACGTCGAATTGACCCGCGTCAGTTCGGACCTTTGCGTAGCAACCGCCAGCAACCGATTGACTGCCCCTTGCAGTTCGACCAGCCCGGCACCGCCTCGGTCTTCGACTTGCATTTCAAATCCGCCGCTTGTTCCCAGGCCTTGGATGGCGGGCGGAGTGATCACCAAAATAAATGCCTCTCGAATGGTCGCCAGCTTTTTCATCAATTGTCCAACCAGCGCCTCTTGCTGCAGTTCGGGAGTAGTCCGCAGATCCCAATCGGTCAAGCGAATGAAAATGGTCGCCGCGTTGGGGGATTGACTCCCCTCGAGAATCGACAGTCCTCCCAGCGTAAACCAAGTATCCACACCCGGTGCCTTGGTCAGGATCTGGTTCACTTTTTCGATGGCTGTTTTGGTCCGATCTTGTGAGGCGGCGTCGGGCAACTGCATGGAGACAATCAAGTATCCCTGGTCTTCGGTCGGCAAGAACCCCGTGGGCAGTTGTCGATACCAGATGAACGTAAGGACCAATACGGCGGCAAACACCAGCAGCACCAGCGCTCTGACGCGCAGCAGTTGACGAACGCCAAATACAAATCCGCTGCGGACTCCATCGAAAGCACGATTGAACCACCGCGCCAAAAAAAACTTGCGGCCCCGCGCCCGACGAAGCCACAAAGCACTTTGTGCCGGCTTGAGGGTCAATGCATTCAAAGCACTGAGCAACGCCGTCGCCGCGATCGTCAGGGCAAATTGCCGATACAACTGGCCAGTAATACCGCTCACGAATGTGGTGGGAATGAACACAGCCATCAGCACCGTCGTGATGCCAATGATCGGGCCCGTGACTTCCCGCATGGCGTGAATGGTCGCTGCCTTGGGTGCTTCGCCCTGCTCGACGTGATGCGCCGCGTTCTCGACAATGACGATCGCGTCGTCGACCACGATTCCGATCGCCAAGACCAGCCCGAACAGCGTCAGCAGGTTAATCGAAAATCCAAGCAACGCCATCAAGGCAAAGGCGCCGATAATCGTCACCGGGACCGTGGTGGCCGGGATGAGCATCGCACGCCAGTCTTGCAGGAAGACGAGAATGACGACCAGGACCAGCAATCCAGCTTCCAACAGAGTCTTGTAGACCTCGCGGATCGCGCTGGAAACAAAGACGGTGGTGTCGAAGGGTATGTCGTAACGCATTCCTTGCGGGAACGATTCGGACAAGCGATCGACCGCCGCTCGTACTCGGCGAACGACACTCAAAGCGTTGGCGCCGGGCAACTGGTAAACCAGGATGCTGGCCGATTCGATTCCTCCCCGTTGTGCGTAGGTATCGTACGACTCGGCACCCAATTCGATCCGGGCCACGTCCCGCAGAAATGTCTGGCTGCCATCCTCGGCAACCTTGATCACAATTTTGCCAAACTCTTCCGGGTCGGAGAGTCTGCCCAGGGCCGTGACGGTGTATTGGAAGGCTTGGGGGTGGGTCAACGGTGGCTGCGCAATCTGGCCGGCCGCCACTTGGACGTTTTGTTGACGCAACTGCGCGAGCAGATCTTGAAACGTCAGTTGCCGCGCGTCAAGCTTACGCGGGTCGACCCAGATTCGCATGCTGTAGGCTCCGCTGCCGCTGACGGTCACTTCGCCAACCCCTTCCACTCGGCTGAGTTCATCGCGCAAGCGAAGGTTGGCGTAGTTTGACAGAAAAAGGCTGTCAAACGTCTTGTCGGGCGATGTCAGTGAAACGACGACCAGGATATTCGTCGACCGCTTTTTGACCGTGATTCCTTGTTGACGGACTTCAGTCGGCAGCAGTGGTTCCGCCAAGGCGACTCGGTTTTGCACCAAGACTTGGGCCTGATTCAGGTCGGTCCCGACTTTGAAGGTTACCGTCAGTGAGTAGCTGCCGTTGGCCGACGACGACGAGGACATGTAGAGCATGTTCTCGACCCCGTTGATCTGTTGTTCCAGCGGGGCGGCGACCGTATCCGCTGTGACCTGAGCGTTCGCACCGGGATAAAACGCGGTGACCTGGATCGTGGGGGGAGTAATGTTGGGGTATCGTTCCACCGGCAACGATACCAAGCCAACTACGCCGAGAATGATCGTGACGAAAGCGATCACGTTGGCGGCGACGGGGCGATTGATAAAGAACGTCGAGATCACTTTCGGGAGCCCTTCTCCGCGCTCATCGGCTGGCTCGCGCTCGACTCGCCTTTCTCTCCCGTCGGCTCGAGTGAAGTTGTCGAAGACGACGATTCCGGCATTCGACGAACCTTGCTGCCGCTTCGGATCTTTTGAAGTCCGTTGACCACAATCGTTTCACCGCCGCGAATCCCTTGTCGGATCACTGTCCAGTCGCCTTGACTCTCCCCCAGTTCGACGCCGCGCCGTGTTGCCTGATCGTTTTCGACAACCATCACGTAGCGGCCTTGCTGGTCCATGCCCAAGGCTTTGGTGGGAACCATCACGGCTTCGTACTCGTTCGTAAATGGACTTTGGACGCGGGCAAACAAGCCGGGCGACAAGGCATTGTCCGTGTTCTCAAAAACCCCTCGCAGCTTGGTGTTTCCAGTATTGGGATCGGTGGTATTGTCAACAAAATCGATCACACCTTCGTGCGGATAGCCCGTTTCGTTAGCCAGACCCAAGCGGATTTCGATCCGACTATCGCGTGCACTTTTTACGGAACCCTGGCGAATCCGTTGGCGATAATCCAACAGCGAATGCTCGTCCACATTGAAATAGACGTAGATCGGGTCGGTGGCGACGATCGTCGTTAGGACGGTTGAGTCGGTGATGATCAAATTCCCGTCAGTGATGAGCGTGCGTCCCAGCAAACCATTGATCGGGGATTCGATCCGCGTGTACTTCAAGTCAAGTTTCGCCTGCCCTACGGTCGCTCGCAGGTTTTCGATCTGGCCGACGTGTTCCGCTTGATTTGCCACCGCCAAATCGTAGTCGGACTGGCTGACCGCCTTGTTGTTCAATAGATCCTTGTTGCGAGCCAAATCGAGGTTGTAACGCTTCAGTTGCGCCTCGGCGGCGTCGAGGTTTCCTTGCGCTTGTTCCAGAGCCAATTGATACGGCGCCGGGTCGATTTGGAATAGAAGTTGTCCCTGATGGACGAAGCTTCCTTCATGGACAGTGACCAAAGGCGATTCCGTAGATTGTTGCGGCTGAGCGGCGTCACCTGGCGGCGGCGACTTGGCGGACCGGGTCATCGATTGCGGACTTTGTCGAAGATAGCCACTGACGCGTGCGCGGACTTCCACGGAACTCGACGACGCCGTCCGTCCGGTGAATTCACGATAGTCGCGCGTCGTGCGAACCGGCGCCTCGATCATGTCGACGTCGACCGGCGGCGTTTCCCCCGGCGTGCGGTTCGGCGCCGCGTTTGGGCGAACGCATCCGCCCAGCAGCAGCATGGCGACTAGAATCACGCCGCCTCGAAGCCAATCAGTCGACCATACACTCGATGAACAAACTCGCGCCATAAGCTTACGACTCAGTGTGCACAACCAACGATCGCCGACGAAAAAAGACCCGTGAGAATTCTTACTGGTTTACCCGCTTTGACAATGGGACCTTGATCCCGGCAAACTGCAATCGATGGATTGAGTCGCGTTAAACTTGTGTTACGTATCCCAAGTGTTTCTGCAAGAATGCAACGAAGTGCTGGTTGCGGAGTTGTCTTTCGGTTTTTAGCGGGATGTGAATCACATCCAGCTTGTCGCTGGCACGATTCAGAGTGCTGCCTGGGAAATGTTCGGCGATTTCACCAATCGCCACCGCATTCTTGGGACCGGTCAAATGCAGCCAAATCGCATCCGGCTTTTTGGTTTGGATGCTAACCCACGGTTCCCTTTGCTCTTGCACGAAAAGATGCACGATTTGCTTGTGGTTCCAACTGAATTGACCGGCAGGCGCAAGTTCAGTGAGTTTGTCATGTAATTTCTCCAACACCGACATGTCCCACGCGATGCGACGACCGGGCGTGAAGCCTTTGTTCAGAAAGTGCCACTTTTTGCCCAGCCGCGCCCAGGGCGTGTGATCTTCGAGCTTTAATTCCACTCGCTCGACTCGCTGTTGGTACCCTGCGACGGCGTCTTGCACAAACTGCCAGAACGCTGGAACGTCGATTTCATCCAGAGCGTACGCGAGGATTTCGATCTCCTGCCAACCCGCGGCAAGGTTGTTGACGCGAATGCGAGACTCATTGCTATAGCGAGGAATCTCGTCCAATTCGTTGAGCGTCTTCAGCGGCAGCAGCTGCAGTAGTTTTTCACGATCGAAGGTGTTTCGGCGGACTCGGAATTTGAGCTTCAACAGCCAGGTCTCGCCGGTGATGGCGTGCAAAAACCAGCCGTGGGATTTAGTCTCGCTGGCGACTTCGACGATCGATCGTTGTCGCCAATTGGTTTCGGCAAAGTCGCCGTGTTGTTGGATGAAATCGACAAGGCGAGCCAGAATCTGCCCATCCCAATGAACCGCCTTACCGTCGCGACCGACTCGCGTTTGTGTGTGCCACAGTCGGCCGTCGACTTCCCAAGGCATAGCGGGCATGGCGCCCAAGTCGGCAAAGTTGTTGATTTCGTCCAGAGCTCGCTCGTCGGCGGATTGGATTCGTCGTGAGCCGTGCGGATCGCGGGCCAATACGTCGGCTAGGAATTCGCCGGTGTAACTGCGGGAGAGTTTTCCCTTGGACTTGAGCACCGTCGGGCGTAATCGGCGATGGCTTCGGGAGTCCCGGCGGCCACAACTTGCTCCGCCGGCCGCGCCGGCGTCGGGGCCCAAGTCGATCACCCAATCAGCGCGCTCTTGATGATGTCGAGGTTATGCTCGATCAGAACGACGGAGTTTCCGAGGTCAACCAGCCGATGCAGTACATCGAGCAGTTTGGCGAGGTCTTCGAAGTGCAATCCGGTCGTCGGTTCGTCGAGCAGGTACAACGTGCGGCCGGTATCAGGTCGAGACAATTCCGCTGCCAGCTTGACGCGCTGAGCTTCCCCACCGGAAAGCGTCGGCGCACTTTGTCCGAGTTGCAAGTAATCGAGTCCAACGTCGCACAGCGTCTTGATGATGTGGTGGATCTTGGGAATGTTGCGGAACAAATCTGCCGCCTGACCGGCGGTCATTTCCAGCACATCGTTGATCGACCTGCCGTTGAACTTAACCGCGAGCGTCTCTTCGTTGTAGCGACGGCCTTGGCACGCTTGGCATTCGACCCAGACATTGGGCAGGAAATGCATTTCGATGCACTTCTGGCCGTTGCCGGCACACTCTTCGCAACGGCCGCCCGCGACGTTGAAGCTGAAGCGGCGATTTGAGAAACCTCGCACCCGCGAATCAGGCAAGTTGGCGAACAGGTCGCGGATCAAGTCAAACACTCCCGTGTAGGTTGCGGGATTCGAGGTGGGTGAGTTTCCTAACGGACTTTGATCGACCCGGATCACCTTGTTGATGTGCATCAGTCCAAGCAGCTTCTGATGGGCGCCTGGGATCACCGTCGATCGATGGAGCCTCCGCGCCAGCGAGTTATACAGGATGTCGTTGATCAGCGAACTCTTGCCACAACCACTGGGGCCGGTCACCACGGTCAAAGTCCCGAGTGGAATCGTCACATCAATGTCTTTCAAGTTGTGATGGCGCACACCGATGATTTGCAGGCAGTCCACGGCGAAGCCGTCGGTTGCCTGCGTGTCGTCGTAAGCCATGTTGCGCGGCCGCCACTTCGACGTTGGTGATGACGAGTCCCGCGTGGACTGCTTCTTCTTTCTTGGTTTCTTGGCCGACCGAGCGATCTCGGAAAGAACGGGACGGCGGTTGTTCGGAATCGGAATCGCCTTGCGGCCGCTCAAATACGGCCCGGTGACCGATCCGCGTTTCTTGGCAAGTTGTTTCGGAGCCGCGTGGGCCACGATTTGGCCGCCGTCCGCACCGGCCTGAGGCCCAAAATCACAAACGTCGTCTGCGGAGGCGATCACTTCCCGGTCGTGTTCGACCACCAGCAGAGTATTTCCCAGATCTCGCAGTCGCCGCAGGGCACCCAACAATCGCTGATTGTCCCGCGGATGAAGGCCGACGGTTGGTTCGTCGAGTACGTACAACACTCCGCAAAGGCCGCTGCCCAATTGACTGGCCAAGCGAATCCGCTGGGCCTCACCGTTCGACAGCGTGTTGGCGGCCCGGCCCAATGTCAGATATTCCAATCCGACGTCGACCAGAAACTGGATCCGGTTTTGAACTTCGCGAAAGATTTCGCCGGCGATCTTTTGTTCGCGTGGATCGAGTTGCCAGCCGCGAACTTCATCGGCCAATTGAAGCAACGGCAGGCGACAGATTGCGTCCATCGTCCGCTCGCGAAAACGGACGGCGGCCGAATCGTCGCGCAAGCGACTGCCGAAACATGCGCCGCAATCGACTTCGGTCACCACCATCGACATGCGCGAGCTGCAAGACGGGTGATAAGCGAGCCGCCTCTTCCAGCGCAACGAACAGCCCCGCGAACTGAAAGGCGAACGCGGGAACACTGCGGGATTCAGCCACCGAGATCCAGCGGTCGCCGGTTCCGTAGAACAGCATCCGCCGATGGCGCAGCGTCGAGTTGATTGAAGGGGACGTCGAGCGGAATCCCGACCGTCTCCGATAAGGCTTTCAGCATCGCCGCCGACAGGGGATTCGTCAGATCGGGCCACAGCAACAACGCACCGCCGCGCAACGTCAGTTCCGGCGAGCGGAGCATGACGTTCGGATCGGCGCCCATTTGTACGCCCAGCCCTTCGCACTCGCGGCACCAGCCCAGCGGGCTGTTGAACGAAAAGTGGTTTGGCGAAAGTCGTTCGAAACTCGCACCGCACTTGTCGCACGCCAGATGTTGACTGTGGCGGTCGACCTGCCATTCGGATTCGGGACGAGCCTCGTCAACGAGGGTTGTATAAAGCTGACCCTTGCCGATCGACAGTGCCGCTTCGACTGCTTCGGCGATACGCTCTGTCGATTGGGAGTCGACGACGATCCGATCAATGACGACTTCCAAGGAGACGCGTTGGCGGCGGTCCAACAGCGGTGCATCGTCCACGTTGTAAGTCTGCCGATTGACTCGGACACGTAGGTAACCCTGAGCTCGCAGATCGTTCCACAATTCATCGGGAGAAGTCTGGTTGGCCAGTTCGATCGGCGCCAGCAGATACAACCGCGAACCGGTCGGGTACGCCATGACCTTGTCAACGATTTGGTCGGACGTTTGCGTTCCCACAGGAATATCGCAATGCGGACAATACGGCGTGCCCAGTCGAGCAAACAGCACCCGCAGGAAATCGTAGACTTCGGTCACGGTGCCCACGGTCGACCGCGGCGTATTGCCGAGGTTTTTTTGCTCGATCGCGATCGCCGGCGAAAGCCCGTCCACATGTTCGACCTTCGGCTTTTGCATCTGGTTGACGAATTGTCGAGCGTACGAGCTGAGGCTCTCGACGTAACGCCGCTGACCTTCGGCGTAGATCGTATCCATCGCCAGCGAACTTTTCCCCGATCCGCTGGGACCGCAAAAGACGGTCATCTTTTCCCGCAACAAGTCGACGTCGACGGATCGCAAGTTATGCTGTCGAGCGCCGCGAACGGTGATCGTGTGATTGTCGGGCGGGCGGGCCGAGACGGATTCGGATCGGCGATTCGACTTCGCCGTCGACAGCGATGCGGACTGCGGATTCAAGACTCTCTGCAACGCCTGGCCGGTATACGACTGGGGGCAGGCCAGGACGACTTCGGGAGGGCCCTCGCAAACGATCCGGCCACCGGCGTCGCCCCCTTCGGGTCCCAGGTCGATAATCCAGTCGGCTGTCTTGATGACATCCATATTGTGTTCGACCACCAGAACTGTGTTTCCGCCATCGACAAATTGGTGCAGCACATCGAGCAGGAGTTTGATGTCGGCAAAGTGCAAACCGGTTGTCGGTTCATCGAGCACATACAGCGTGCGGCCGGTGCTCCGTTTGACGAATTCCCGGGCGAGCTTGATCCGCTGAGCCTCTCCGCCGGAGAGTGTCGGCGACGGTTGACCAATCTTGAGGTAGTCGAGCCCGACGTCGTGAAGCGTCTTGAGCTTTTGGAAAATCTTAGGGACGTTTTCGAAGAACTCCATCGCCTGTGGCGACTTCCATTTCCAGCACGTCCGAAATCGATTTGCCCTTAATTTGATTTGCAAGGTCTCGCGGTTGAAGCGTTGTCCCGCGCAAACGGGACACGTCACCCAAATATCGGCCAGAAAATCCATCTCCAACCGGTTCGAGCCGTTTCCTTCGCACGCCTGGCAGCGGCCGGTCTCGACATTGAAGCTGAACCGGCCCGATTTGAATCCGCGACGACGGGCTTCGGGCATCTGTGCGTACAGACTGCGGATCTCGTCGAACAGTTTGATATAGGTTCCCGGGTTGGATCGAGGTGTGCGGCCGATCGGCGATTGATCGATCGCGATCAGTTTGTCGAGCCGGTCGAGTCCTTCGATCCTGTCGTGCGAGCCCGCCGAGCTGATTCCGCGATTGAGTTCTTCACGCAGGGACTCCATCAGGATGTCGTTGACCAGCGAACTCTTGCCGGATCCGCTGACGCCGGTGATGCAAATCAATCCGCCCAACGGAATCGCCACGTCGATGTTCTTCAAATTGTTCTGTCGAGCGCCGATCACGCGAAGCGCCCGTTGCGGATCGAGTTGGCGGCGGGTGGCAGGGACGGCAATCGAATCTTTTCCGGAAAGAAACCTGCCGGTCAAACTCTCGGCGTTTTGGGCGATCGCCTCCGGAGGGCCTTGAGCCACGATCCGACCACCGCGGCGTTCCCGGCCCCGGACCAAAATCGACGATTTGATCCGACGACCAGATCGTTTCTTCATCGTGTTCGACGACCACCACGGTGTTGCCCAAGTCGCGCAGCCGCTGCAAGGTACTGATCAAACGCTGGTTGTCGCGAGCGTGAAGTCCAATCGAAGGCTCGTCCAATACGTACAACACACCGACCAGACCCGAACCGATTTGGCTGGCCAGTCGAATTCGCTGACTCTCGCCGCCGGACAACGTCGGAGCTGTTCGCCCAAGGGTCAGGTATTCCAAGCCGACGTTGATCAAAAATCCGAGCCGCGCATCGGACCTCCTTGAGCGCATCAGCCGCGATCACTGGCACGCGTCGAATCCAATTCCAACGACGAGAAGAAATCCTGACAGTCGCTAATCGACAACTCGCTCAGTTGCGGCAAGCTCCGTCCGCCGGCCTCGGCGTACCGTGGATGGGCCGATGGCAGACGAACACATCGGGCTTGCCGATTCAAACGCTCACCCTGGCACGCTCCACAATGAATCGTCGCCATGTACTGTTCGAGCTGCCGGCGTTTTGCCCGCTTTTCATTGCGCGATACCGGCTCAGCAACTCGGGGATGATCCCTTCAAACTGACCTCCGTATTTCATCGGCGCTGCCCCGCCGCGCAGGTAACGTAATATGTTGCGAACCGGTGCCCCACAACCAAAGCCGCTGCAGCGATTCGGGCAAGTTGCTCCACGCAGACTTCAACATCGTTTCGGTCGGCAATTCCCGAACTCGCTCGATGGTGTCGGCGACGCCTTGGAAGATGTGCCGACGCCAACGGCCAAGGTCCTTCCATTTACCTAACAATTCGACGCAACCGTCGTGCAGCGATAACGACGGGTCGGGAATCAGCAGCTTGGGGTCGAACGTGAAGATTTCGCCGAGTCCGTCGCACTCGGCACACATTCCGCGCGGACTATTGAAACTGAAGAGTTGGGGACTGGGCGGGTCAAAGCTTGAACCGCATTGCGGACAAGAGTATTGCGTGGAAAAAATCTGCTCACCTGAGGTTGGCCTGGACCGCTTCCGTCTCTTGCGGATTTGTTCCTCGTCGGGACCTTCGCTTGGTCCGCCGAGCCCGGCTGGCTCATCGGCAACAATCAGCGTCCCCTTACCCAGTTTGATCGCTAACTCGACGGCTTCGGTGATCCGGGATCGATTGGCCGGTTGGATCTCAATTCGATCCACCACGACTTCGATGTCATGGCGCATTTGGCGGTCGAGTTCCGGAATCGAGTTTAGCGAGATGACTTCGCCGTTGACGCGAGCCCGGACAAAGCCTTGTTTCAGCAAATCTTCGAACAAGTCCCGATGCTGCCCCTTTTGGCCGCGAATAAGCGGCGCCAGGATGACAGACCGCAGTTCCGCCGTGGCGCTTGCAGCAAGCTGCCGACGACCTGGTCCAGTGTCTGGGCAGCAATCGGGACGTCACAGATCAGGACAATAACCGTATCCAACTCGCGCAACAGCACGCGCAAGTAGTCATTGATCTCAGTGATCGTGCCGACGGTACTGCGGGGATTGTTGCCGGACGACTTTTGCGAAATGGAAATCGACGGACTGAGTCCATCGACCAGGTCGACGTCCGGTTTTGGCATCTGCCCCAGGAACTGGCGGGCAAAGCTGGAAAGGCTTTCGACGTATCGACGTTGCCCCTCTGCGTAGAGCGTGTCGAACGCCAACGAACTTTTGCCGGAGCCGCTAACACCCGTCAAGCATATCAGTTGATGTCGCGGCAAGTCGACGTCGACGCTTTGAAGGTTGTGCTCGCGGGCCCCGCGTATAACGATTTGGGAAGTCAGCATGGGTCAAGGAAAATCCGTTTTCGCGGGAAACCCCACATTCTACGCCGCTCGCCGTTTTTTCCCAAGTGTTCGTTAACCAGAGTAGCGGGCAATTGAGGTGATAGGCTGGAGGCTGGAGGCTGGAGGAAGTGAACCGCTACGTCAAGCAGCGGTAAAGGATCGTTTAACGTGGGATGGACATTTTGGTGATCTTTTGTCGGTCTGGGACAGACCGACTTACAGCAAATCTGTCGGTCTGGGACATACCGACCTACGGCAAATCTGTCGGTCTGGGACAGACCGAGATACGGCAGAGTTGTGTGGCTGGGAAGGACCGAGTTACGGTGAATAACCGCACCACGTCGACCAGGCGTAAAGGGGGCCGCGTGCGATGGATATTTTGTGTTACGAGCGACTATCTAGAGAGTCTTACCGGCCGCCGTAGCCGGATGAAGCGATCACGACAACAACCGCCCTAGCCTTTGCCAATTCCTCAGCTTTTTTTAGCTTGTTCTTCAAATTTTACCGGTATACAATACGTTTACGGGTTTCTTGCCTCGTGATCCGAACGACAGACTTATGGGGATGGTCTGCTTTCCCGCCTAGACGTCGAATCCTATTTTGCGCATTTTTTGGAGAAATCGAAATGGCTTTGCGAATATCTGCCGCGCCTCAGCGGCGTGCTTTTACGCTGATCGAGCTATTGGTGGTAATTGCCATTATTGGCATTTTGATTGGAATGTTGCTGCCAGCGGTTCAAGCCGTACGCGAAGCAGCAAGGCGTATTACGTGCACAAACAACATGCGCCAGCATGCCTTGGCTGCATTGAATTACGAGGCCACTTTCCAGAGGTTGCCGCCGGGGGCGTACCTAGCGGTGCCCGATACGGGTGCCCCGCCGTACACCCTGGCCGACGTAGACGATATTCCCCACTATGGATGGGGAATTGTCATTGCGCCGTACATGGAAGGCACAAATCTGCAGGACTCGATTGATCCGATTTCGACGAGCTTGCAATCAGCGGTCAAAGATTCATACAAGTTATCACTGATGCAGAATACCGTTCAACTGTTTCGTTGTCCGTCAGATGTCGGCCCGACCAAGGCCGATAAGCGCACAATGGGTGGAGGCTATTCGGTTGCGCTTTCAAATTACGTTGCCAATCAAGGTTTTGGCAGAATGACCAATCTTACAAACCTGGCCCAGCGTCCCAAGGGGTTTGGCGACAATCGTGGGCCGTTCAATTTGGTCGACGACAAGAAACTTGGCCAGAACTCGGCCACGATTGGGGCGCCGAATCTTCCAACAAAATCGACTCGGCTTTCTGAAATCGTCGATGGTCAATCGAACACGATCATGTTCGGCGAACGAGCTTATTCCTACAAAGGCCAACAGAAGAACTCGCCTCCGGTCCCCCCCGATCCTGATCGTCCATTTGCCGCTCTAGTATTTGGCCAACAAGGCGTTACTGTCGGCGTTACCAGTACTTCAAATCCATCACACGGCATTTCCGATGTGATGTTTTGCGGATACGGTCCACCCAATAACTTTACCGACGCCGAGTCCCGTTACACCGGCGTGTCGAGTTTCCATCCGTCGGGCTTGGTTTTTGCTCTATGTGACGGGTCGACAAGGTTTGTCAACCAGTCGCTGGCACACCCCGGACTGAATGACAACATACCGAACGATGCCGACGTCTACGAGAAGCTGACTTGCATTGATGACCGATTCGTTGTGGGCGACGATTTCTGAGCCAAATTTGGATTCGACTTCCTCACGGCAGTGGCGTATTTGCCACTGCTGTTTCTATTTATACAATGAGCTGTCTTGGCGGCAACGATTTGTGACCCAGGGACCCTTGTGGCCTGACGTATCGGTGGGACTGTGCATAACGGATTCCGGTCGCCGTGAACATTCAGCCCAAAACGTGGACGAACCTATTGGACTAGACGTGAATTCCAAACAACTGAACGCGTGTGCTTTGATTCTCGGCTTGGTTTTGCTTGGCGGATGCTCACGAGGTCCCAGCACGAATTCCGTGACCGGGACGGTGACGATGGATAACGCGCCACTGTCGGGCGCCTCGGTCATTTTTACGAGTCCGACGATCGCTCAAGCTGCGTTGGGTACGACCGACGCCCAAGGCAAGTTTGCGGTGGCCTACATGAACAAACTAGGCGCTCCGGCGGCGAATTATACGGTCTCCATTTCCAAACAGGTGACGTCCGTCGACGAAGGTACGACCCGCGAAGTTGTTCCGGCACGATACAATCTGAAAACGACCCTGACGGCAAACGTGGTCAAAGGCGAAAAGAACGATTTCACATTCAAGCTGACTTCAGAAAAAGGCGAGATGGATCAACCGACGGCCCCCGGCACGAATTTCGGAGGACAAGACGACCGTAGCTCCAGCGGCCGCGATGATCACTAGACTCGCGCGATGTTGTTTCAGCACGAGCAAGTCGATTTGGGGCGAACGGGCGCCGCACAATCCAATTCAGGCACAACAAACCTTGCGACTTTCTGAAATCTATCGCACCGGGCATCTAGCTGTTTCGCTCGAATTCTTCCCTCCCAAGACACCCGCGGGAGAGACTGCGCTGTTTGGCCACGTGGAAAGACTGATTTCGTGCGCGCCTGATTTTGTCACATGCACTTACGGCGCTGGCGGATCAACACGCGAAAAGACGCTGGCCGTCGTCGACCAAATCAAACAGCGGTTTGCCGTCCCCGTGGCGACACATTTGACCGTCGTGGGCTCGACAGTCGACCAACTGAGATCGTATCTCACCGACGCTCGGCATCGGCAGGTGGACAATGTCGTGGCGCTTCGCGGCGATCCACCTCAGGGGCAGAAAGCATTCGCTGGGACCGCCGGCGGACTATGCTACTGCGCACGAATTGGTTCGGATGATCCGCGGGAGTTTCCGCAGTTCGGAATTGCGGTCGCAGGGTATCCGGAAAAGCATCAGGAGGCGCCGAACTTTGAAATCGACACGCTTCATTTGAAAGACAAGGTTGACGCCGGGGCGGACGTCGTGATCACGCAACTGTTTTATGACAATGTCGATTTCTTTCGATTTCGAGATCGATGCGCACAATTGGGGATCGGCGTCCCGGTGGTTCCTGGCATCCTGCCGATCACTAATCTCAGCCAGATCCAGCGAATTGCCTCGCTTTGCGGCTCGAAAATCCCGAAGGTTTTGGTGGAAAAACTCGCTCAAAAAGATGACCCGGACTGGCAGTTCGTGGTGGGCGTCGAGCATGCTTGTCGACAAGTGGCCGGGCTGATCGAAGGCGGGGTGCCAGGTCTCCACTTCTACGTCTTGAACCAGTCTCAGGCGATGCTGCGGATTTTTGAAACAATTCGCTCGGTCACGGCTGCGAAATCCTGATCACGGCGACGTAGAAGAATTGCATTGATATCGCAACGAATTGCCGCTCAGCGAGGCGGTTGCCTATCCCACGATCGTTCCGAGACGACTAGAATGGTAGTTAGCATCGCACGCAAAATAACTTAGGATCGCACGCAAAGTAACTTCCCGGTTTTGTCGACCCTCTCCCTAAGCCTCTCCCGTGAGGGCGAGGAATTAAGGCGAAGTTATTTTGCGTGCGATCCTTACCGCTTTTGTTGACCCTCTCCTTACCTCTCAGGTGAGGGCGAGGAATTAAGGCGAAGTTATTTTGCGTGCGATCGTCAATCGCCGTTCGTGCACTGCTGGGGACGTGGTGCTCATCGATCGTTTCTTGAACTGCCGAACCTCGTACTGTGAGAGATCCATGTTTACTCGAATCATCATGTTGGCAACCGCGATCGTTGCCTGTTGCCTCGGTTTCACTTGGGCACAGAATCCGCCGACCGCCCCGCAAAATCCGGTAACCCCCAACCCCGTTCCTGGAACGCAAGAACCTGGGGTCGAGCCTTCGACGGGCACGGCACCGACGGCGCAAGATCAGCGGAACGACCAGAATGTCAAGGCGGTGGCAGACCGAGTCTTTGTGGCGGTTGACCAACTGACGCCGGGCGACTTTCCGGAGAATTCGGAATTGAAGAAGTCGCTACAGGCGGTATGCGAATTGATGGCTCGCGGAAAGGCTGACGAGACGCGCAAACAACTGGCCGATCTGGCCGCTGCCAACCCGACGCTGCCGCCACCCGGATTGCTGATTTCGGGAATGCTTTTTGCCGTCAACATGAACGACGCTGGACACCGCGAACTGGAAAAGGCCGCGACCGATAACCCACAATATCCCGGCATCTTTACGGCGTTTTCGCGGCTGGCGATTACGCAAGGCCGTTGGGCCGATGCCCTGGCTGAAGTCGGAGAATTGCGTCGGGCGATCGACGCGGGCACCTGGAATGAAGATCAAAAGAAACAGTTCGAATCCGAGTTTTTAGACGCCAGCGCCGATGCGCTGACCGGCCGCGAGAAATATGACGAAGCCCGCACGCACTTGCTTGAGTTGCAGAAACTCTTGCCGGATAACGCATCGGTGCTAATTCGACTCGCCGACTTGGACTTTCGACAAGAGAAGATCGAATCGGCGATCAAGTATCTGACCGAAGCCCATCAGAAGGACTCCAATATCTATGTTCCTGAACTCGTCTTGTACCAATGGTATCAGAGGGATGGAAAGATCGATGACGCGACCTCGTGGATGGAAAAATCGGCTCAGACCTATCCGGAGGATCGCGGAGTCCAGTTTGAATACGGCAAATACTTGCTGGAAAACGGCAAATCCGACGAAGCGGCCATTTGGATCGACAAGGCCGACAAGAATGGCGCCAACCCTCTGCTCACCCGATTTATCCGCGGCCAAATTTCGTATTATCGCGGCGCGTTTGCGGTTGCCGAAGCGGATTTCAAGGAATTGAACGATCAGCGACCCAACGATTTTGGAACCAAGAATATGTTCGCGCTGTGTTTGATCGAAAGTAGCGATCCGGCCAAGCGGCAGCGTGCCTACGAATTGGCGGCCTACAACATGAATGCCAATCAGAATAACGTTTATGCGGCGTCCACATTTGGCTGGGTTCTATATCGACTGGGGAACGTTCCATTGGCGACTCAATACTTGACCCAAGTGCTGCGGCAACCCAATGTGCCAACGGACTCAGCTTTTTACGTCGCACACCTGTTTGCAGACGAAGGCCGCTACGAGAACGCGGTAACCCTGCTGAATCAAGCGTTGACCGCCAAAGGTCTTTTCCTGAATCGAGTGCGGGCTCAAGATTTCCTGGCGGATGTCCAAAATCGCCTGCAGAAAACGGGACCGACGACCAATTCGGGTCAACCGCCAAAAGCCGGTGGCCAATAATCCGTGGCCGATGACGTGACGCCTCCTCCGGCCAATCGCCGGGCAACGAAGCGTGTCAGCCAGGGATCGCAACGCAAAATAACTTCGCCTTCAGTCCTCGCCCTTACGAGGGAGGCCGGGTGAGGGTCAACAAAATCGGGAAGTTGTTTTTCGGGCGATCTTAAGCGGACGAACGGCATGATCGATATCACGCGGCGCTGGCCAGTTCCCGAATGCGTTTGACCATTGAGAAGAGTCCATTCCGCCGATTTGGGCTGAGGTGTTGTTCCAGACCGAGACCTCGAAAGACCGATTCCGCGTCGACCTCGGCGACTTCGGCCGCCGGCCGATTTGAATAAAGCGACAACAGAAGCACGATCAGCCCATTGACGATCAGTGAATCGCTGTAGGCGATCAAGTGCATTCGCCGTTGGGAATCGTTCGAAAAGCGGGCGCACATCCAAACCGTACTCATGCAGCCATGCACCCGGTTCTCTGGAATCTGAAGCTTGGGGTCGATGGTCGGAAGTTGCCGTCCCAAGTCGATCAGGTACTGGTAACGCTCGTCCCAATCCTCGAGTTCTTCGAATTCTTCGGATAGTTCGTCAATATGGGGGGCTGAGTAAGTATCCATCGTATTAGTTTACTGTGCTTTTGCTGGATTCCCGCCTGCGCGGGAATGACGGCCAGGGCGAGTAAGGGTCCATCGTATCAGTTTACTCTGTTTCCGCTGGATTCCCGCTTGCGCGGGATTGACGGCCAGGGCGAGTAGGTGTCCATCGCATCAGCTTACTGAGTTTCTAGGTCCTCATCCAATCTCAAATCGATGATCAATCATATGCGTTCGATTTGGGACGGTGTTCAACTTGAACCGGTTTGAGGTTCTATCTCCCCTGCGGGGCAGTTGCTAGAATCTGGCCAGTTGGACAGTTGATTTCGTGGTGAAGATCGTAGCCGGTTTGGTCAAAATGCCTTTGTTCGATTGGTTCAGCAGACGGATATTCAATACCGTTCACCGCAACAACCTGGTTTACAATACGTGCTGGGAGGATCCGCGGCTTGATCGCGTCGCTTTGAAGTTGACCGGTCAGGATAACGTCCTGGTGATAACGAGTGCGGGATGCAATGCACTTGATTATGCCCTTTGTGAGCCCGAGGACGTATACGCCGTGGACATGAACCCGCGGCAGAACGCCCTCTTGGAACTCAAGCAGTCGGCGATCCGTCGACTCGACTTCGGTGACTTTTTTCGAATGTTCGGCGATGGGCGTTTGCCGGGAGTTCGCGGCGTCTACGAATCGGTGTTGCGGGCGGACCTTTCCGAATGGTCTCGGGCGTTTTGGGACCGAAAGGTCAAATGGTTTGACAATCAGCGGCACACGTTTTACTTTCGCGGTACCTCCGGGGCATTCGCGCGGCTGTTGAAGCTGTACACCGATAAATTGATCAAGGTCCGACCGCAGCTCGAACAATTGCTGAATGCGGACTCCGTTGAAGAGCAGCGAGAGATTTATTCCGAGCGATTGGAAGACAAGTTCTGGACCGGCTTGGTCAAGTTCGCGATCAATCGGGACACGACGTTGTCGATGCTGGGTGTTCCCAAAGCCCAGCGGCGACAAATCGAGATTTCGTACGAGGGAGGCATCTTCAAATACTGCCAAGATTGCGTGCGGGCTGTGTTTGCAGACTTGCCGCTGAAAGACAACTATTTCTGGCGGGTCTATATCAACGGGCAGTACACCCGAGAATGCTGTCCGGAGTATTTGACCGAGCCCGGTTTCGAGCGATTGAAAGCGGGCTTGGTGGACCGGATTTCAACACACACCGATTCGGTTCAGGGCTTTTTGGAAAAGCATGACGGATCGATCTCTCGGTTCATATTGTTGGACCACATGGACTGGTTGAGCGACCACTTTTTCCCGTTGTTGGAATCGGAATGGGAGGCGATCTTTCGCCGGCGATCTGCCCAAACCCGCGTACTATGGAGGAGTGGTGGAATGCGGACGGATTTTGTGGACCAGGTTCAGATCCGGCAGGACGGCCGACTAAGCCGGCTCGGCGACGTTCTGTCGTACAAGCGAGAACTGGCATCGGAACTTCACGCCACGGACCGCGTTCATACGTACGCCAGTTTCTACATCGCCGACCTGCCTACGCGTGAGTGATCGATGAGCCTATTCGGCGACGCCAAAATCCTGTACCACATGTTGCTGCGTCCACTTCGCGGCAAGAGCCATGCCGAACGGTTGGAGAATTTCTATGGCGGCCAGGCCAAATCGTACGACGACTATCGCAAACGATTGCTGAAGGGACGCGAGGAGCTGTGGCACAATCTTCCCCGGCCGCAAGGCGGCGTCTGGGTCGATATGGGCGGCGGGACGGGGGCCAATCTCGAGCGATTTTGGCAGCGACATCGCAAAACTTGCCAGAATCTACGTTGTTGATCTGTCCAGTTCGCTGTTGCAGATCGCTCGCAGCCGAGTAGCCGAGCGAAGGTGGACCAACGTCGAGGCGATCGTTGCCGACGCTACCACATTCACTCCCGCCGAGGGCCATGCCGACGTCGTCACATTTTCTTATTCACTGACGATGATCCCGGATTGGTTCGCGGCCATCGAGAACGCCAAGCGAATCTTGCGGCCGGGCGGGTTGATCGGCGTCGTCGACTTTTACGTCTCGCGCAAGTTTCCGCATGAAGGCCTACGGCGTCACCGCTGGTTCACACGAACGTTGTGGCCCACGTCGTTCGCCATTGACAACGTCTTCCCCTCCTCAGATCATTTGCCGTTTCTGAACCATCATTTTGAACGAGTCTTCCTGTCGGAAAACCGCAGCAAACTGCCCTACGTACCCCTCCTGCGCACGCCCTACTATATTTTTGTCGGCCGAAAGCCCGTGACGCCCCCGAATGCCGCGATCGATAAGGACTAAGGATCGCACGCAAAATAACTTCTGTGTTTTGTTGACCCTCTCCTCAACCTCTCCCGTGAGGGCGAGGATTTAGGGCGAAGTTATTCTGCGTGCGATCCTAACAACGAGCGAGTGCGCACGTTATCTCAACTTGGCGATAACCTCGCGCAGGCTGGCTGCCAATTGATGGACCTCGTCGGCCGTGTTGTAGATGTAAAAGCTGGCGCGGCAACTGTTGGCAATGCCGAGTCGCAGGTGCAGCGGCATCGCACAATGGTGCCCGGCGCGAATCGCAATTCCCTGGCGATCGATGAAGATCGAAATGTCCTGTGGGCTCAGTCCTTCGACAGCAAATGAAACGATGCCGGCCCGGTGTTCGGCCGCGGGGCCGTAGGTTCTAACGCCGTCGATGTCTGCCAACAGATTCAGGCACAACTCGGTTAAGTGGCGCTCATGTTGCTCGATCTGCGCATACCGATCGCTTGCAGATAGCGGATGGCCGCCCCGGTCGCGATCGCGGAGACGATGGGCGGAGTTCCGGCTTCGAACTTTGCCGGCAGCTCCCCGACCGTGTAGCCGGACGTGGTGACTTCGCTGATCATACTGCCGCCGCCCAAAAACGGTGGCATCGATTCCAACAACGTGGCCTTGCCGTATAACACGCCGAATCCGGAAGGCCCAAGCATTTTGTGGCCGCTGAAGCAAACGAAATCGGCGTCCCATTCTCCAACATCGGTTGCCGCATGCGGAACGTGTTGAGCGGCGTCGATGACCGTTACGGCACCGGCGGCGTGCGCCCTATGCACGAGTTCGGCGACCGGGTTGATTGTGCCCAATACGTTGGAGACCGCAGCCAGCGCGACGACTTTCGTGCGGTCGGTCAACTTGCGGCGAAAGTCGTCCACGTCCAATCGTCCGTCATCCGTGATATCGACGAACCGAACCGTCGCGCCGACGCGTTCCGCCAGTTGATGCCACGGAACAAGGTTCGAGTGATGTTCCATGATCGTTAGCAGAATCTCATCTCCGGAGTGGACGTTGGCGTCGCCCCAAGCGCGGGCGACGAGGTTCACGCCGAAAGTCGTGCCCGAAGTGAAAATGATCTCCCGCTCACTCGCAGCGCCGATCAGCCGAGCGATCTGTTGCGCGCGAGTTCGTATTGCGAAGTGCTCCGTTCACTCAGGGCATGCAGCCCGCGATGGACGTTGGCGTACGAATGTTGGTAGCAGTCGACGATGGCATCGATCACACATTGCGGGCGCTGGGTCGATGCAGCGTTATCCAAATAGATAAGCGGTCGGCCCTTGTGGACTTCTTGGTGTAGAATCGGAAAATCGCCGCGGATCGATTCCGGGTCGAACGCGACTGACGACGTCGTAGTGGTTTCGCGCGTCTTCATGGACTGTCGAACAAGATCCTTGTCCTCTCTTACGAGTCGAGCGCCGCCGAAACGAGTTGATCGATGGACGAAGTGGAACGTTGATACCAATCCATGCCGGACAACGAGGCGAAGCGCCAACTGCAGGGCTTGTGTTCCCATGTGGCCTTTGCCCTGCGCCTCGAGCGCCACGTACAGTTGGTGCGCCAGGGCGAGACCCGGTAGGGCCAATCCCATCCGGTTGGCCTCTTCCAACGCGATCGCCATGTCTTTGACGAAGTGTTGAACGAAGAAGCCCGGCTCGAAGTCGTTGTTCATGATTCGCGGTGCGAGGTTCGCCAGCGACCAGCTTCCGGCGGCTCCACTGCTGACCGATTTCAACACCGTATCGAGATCCAGCCCAGCTCGATACGCATACAACAGGGCCTCGCAAACCCCGATCATGTTGGTGGCGATCAACGTTTGATTGACCATCTTGGCGTGTTGTCCGCAACCCGCGGGGCCTTGGTGGACAATCGTCGTGCCCATCAATTCCAGTAGGGGCAGCACC
Source organism: uncultured Planctomycetaceae bacterium (assembly GCA_963803365.1). Classification (GTDB taxonomy): domain Bacteria; phylum Planctomycetota; class Planctomycetia; order Pirellulales; family Pirellulaceae; genus JANMEB01. The sequence continues at coordinate 776,055 of CAWDMH010000003.1, read as the reverse complement.
TGTTCGAAGACCTCTCGGTCACCGCCAACCATAATCGAAAGCGTGGCGTTCTTTGCGCCGACGTCACCGCCGGAAACCGGCGCATCGAGCGTATGCACTCCGCGACTGAGAGCCGCCTCATAAATTTCCGCCGCCAGCGTAGGCCGGCTCGTGGTCATATCGACATAAACTTGACCCGGCTTGCTGCCGGAGAGCGCCTCCTTTGGATCCGAGCATGATCTCTCGCACATCGGTGGGGAAACCAACGATCGAGAACACGACGTCGCTGCTCGCCGCAACGGCCATCGCAGAGTTGACCCACGTCGCACCTGCCGCGAGCAACGACTCGGCTTTTTCACGCGTTCGGGAGTAGACGGTCGTCCGATAACCCCCGTTGATCAAATGAGCACACGTACTGCGGCCCATCACGCCTGCGCCGATCCAGCCAATCCGAGTTGTTTGCGAAGAAATTGGGTTCATCGAGCTTCCCGTCACATGACACAAATGTCCAATCGTACTATTTTACCAGAAAAGTCGAGCGAAGTTGATTGTGGACGAGTTGCCATCGTGGGCCAGTTCGCTGTAGGTCGGTCAGTCCCTGACCGACAATCGAAGCCAAAGAAGCGGTCGACCTACCGCAAATTAGTTCACTATGCGGAATAGAGAACCTTGTTGGCGTTGGCGATTTCCTAGCAGCCCGTTGAAAAAGGTTTTGTCATCCCCGCGAAGACGGGGATCCAGCATGGCGCGAGTTAGCTTCCGCTGGATTCCCGCCTTCGCGAGAATGACGTTCGGTCCGGTTGTTGAGATGACTCGTTTTTCAACGGGCTGCTAGGATGGCATTCCGTTGCACTGTAACTGTTCACGAGCCGGGGTCTGGCTCATTTTCGGCCCAAGAAATTGGTACGTGAACGTCGCATGAGCCGCCGAAAATGTGCCTGACCCCCTAAAAACGTGGGCAACGCATTGATAACCCGTGAACGCTTACCGTTGCACTTAAGCTAGTTTGGCCAGAAGGGCCGCCAACGAGGTGCCAATTGCGGACAGCATGGCCTGTTGCGTCGGGTCCTTGAGCTTGCCGGACTCGTCAAAGGCTTCATGGGCCCGAGGTACCGCCAGTTGATCGGCCAAGACGTTGACGCCGATGTTGGACAAGATGGCGCGAACGTGAACCAAACCGCGAAGTCCCCCCAACGCGCCTGGCGACGCGCTCATCAGCACCGCGAATTTTCCCTTGAACCCAATCAGACCCGGAAAGTCGGGTTCCGGGCGCGAAACCCAATCGATTGTATTCTTTAACAGCGGCGTGATCGAACTGTTGTATTCAGGGCAGGCGATCATGAGCCCGGTGTGCTCGACGAACAGTTTCTTCAGCTTGGTTGCGTTCGGCGGCGGTCCCTCGGCTTGTTCCAAATCCTGATCGAACAGCGGAAGCGGATACTCGCGCAAATCCAGTTCCGTAACTTCGCCGCCGGCCGCTCGTGCTGCGGCGACTGCGAGTTTTAGGATGCGGGCGTTGAATGATTGGCGGCGATTGCTGCCGGCAAATGCCAGGATCCTGGGGTGCGACATACTCGATTAGTGTTCCTTGAGTGGCGGATTTCGGCAGTCCAACGGCTACAAGATCGTAGAGGAGAAGCGACGACTGCTCAACCGTACTGCGAGGATTAGGCGTGCCTCAGTGCTTCGATCGGATCGAGCTGTGCGGTGCGCAGGCGGGGTAGATTCCAAATGTGACACCGACGGAGATCGCGACCATCAGCGCGACGGCCGGAAACAAGGGCAGCACATGCGTCGGCAGCCCGGAAAACGACGACACCAAGCGGGGAGCAAACAGACCGATTCCCAAACCGATCAGGGCGCCGACCATTGACAGCAGCGACGTCTCAAACAGAAACTGGACGACGATGTCGCGTCGCCGCGCACCGATGCTCGGCGGATTCCAATTTCCAGCGTCCGTTCGCTCACGGACGCCAACATGATGTTCATGATCCCGATGCCGCCCACCAGCAGCGAAATCGCGGCGGTGCAGCCGAGGACGATACCAAAAATCCGTTGTGTGGCTTTGGCCTGTTCCAGCAAATCCAGCGGAATGGTGATTCGATAGTCGTTGTTGGGATGGAATTTGGCCAGTAGTCCTTCCACCGCCGCCGCAGTTGATTTCACGTTGTCCAATTCGTCGATGGCCAATGTTACCTGGCTCAGTTCAAGCCGCTGCCGGCTCACCGAACCTTTCTCGTATTTCACCAACACCAGCCCCAAACGTGCATGGTCCGACGCCAGCGGTACATAGACGTCCAAGTTGTAATCTTGCGCGGCGAGGCTCGATCCGACTCCCGCGGACGGATTGCGAGATCGAGTGACACCGACGACTCGGAAGAACTGCCGATTGGCGATTTGAATCGAATGGCCGATGGGATCTCGGTGCTTGAACAGCGACGCGGCGACTTCGGCGCCGATCACGCAGACGTTGTTCCGTCGCTTTCCGTCTTCGACGTCAAGCAATCTTCCGCGAGCGATCGACAACGAATTCGTCTGGAAATAACTCGGTTCGATCCCCACCAGCCGCACGTTGATCACATTCTCACCGACTCGGCCTTCGTACATGTATTCGCGTTGGGGGGTCGCTGAAACCACCGAAGGCAACGTCTCGATAATTCGTCGACAGTCTTGCCGGTTGAGGCCAAAATCGATGATGAAGTTGTCGTCGTTGCTCACCTTCTCGATCGACGGTGGTCGGACCGAGCGGACAATGACATTGCGTACCCCAAGCGAAAGAATCTGCGATTGCACTTTTTCACTGGCGCCCTGAGCCACGGCCAGCATCACGATGACCGACGCGACGCCGAAAACCAGTCCGGAAACGGTCAGCAACGATCTGAGTTTGTGCATTAACAAGCTGCGGATCGCGGCGCAAACATCGCCCAAAGCAGATTCATCCGGTGGCCAGGCAACCGGCCAAAGTCGTCGTTGTTTGTCGATGGGGCGTCGGACATCATTGCAAGATAGTTGGTGAAAGGTCGGTGAATTCAACTCTCACAATGTTGGATCCCCGCCTTCGCGGGGATGACGACATTTTTGGGATGACGACGCATTGGGGATGACGACACTTCGGGGATGACGACACTTTGGGGATGACGACACTTTGGGGATGACGACGCATTGGGGATGACGACGCATTTGGGATGACGACATTTTTTCAACTGTCTGCTAAAGGCTTGTTTCGGTACAGCACGATCACGCAACGCCTAGCAAACTGTTGAAAATGTGTGCACAAGTGACGATGAAGCGGAGTGGCGCAAGCCGCCCGGTAATTCGCCGAGTGGATGCCAACGCAACCGGACGGCTCGCGCCGTTCCGCTACCTTTTCAACCGGACGGCTTGCGCCGTTCCGCTACTCTTTCAGCGGACGGCTCGCGCCGTACCGCTATTATTCAACGGTCTGCTAAGCCGGGGGACGGAGCCGGCATCGGATCGGTTTCGGATTTTGGGGGTGTGGAGTTGTCGTCGGTCGAAGGAGTCGGCGTAACGGTCTCCGCCTCGCCCACGGTGTTGGCTTCGGAGGCCGTCGGCGCAGCGGAGATAATCGACGTGTCGGTGGGAACGGTCAAGGATTCTGTCGCGGCCGGCTGAGGACTTGACGGAGTTGCGTTGGCGACCGTCATCGGATTGCCGTTGGGCTTGGCCGCGATTTGTTCGGTCGGCTTGATGTTGAGATCGTCCAGCGACGGCTCCGCGCTGCCGAATTCGGCGATTCCGCGTTGATAGGCATCGAGCAGCAACGACCTGCCCCTTGTTCAAACCCGAGGTGACTTCGACGAACGACTGTGTGACGCGTCCGACACTAACTTCGGACTTCACGAATTCATTGTTGTCGAGGACGTAGGCGAATGATTTCTTTCCGTGTTCGGTGATTGCGTTGACCGGTACGGCGATGATGTTTTCGTACGTGCCACACTGCACTTCGACTTCGGCGGTCATGCCAGGTTTGAGCAGAATGCCGTCGGGAATCTTGTCGATCAAGACGAGCACCTCGTACGCTTTGGCTTCGGTGTTGTACGAGGTGGAGGCGAGTTGGGAGACCGTCTTGACGATTCCGGAAAAGACTTGGTCGGGATAGGAATCGACGCGAATGATTGCCGATTGGCCGGCCTTGACTTTGTTGATGACCGATTCATGCACGTTGACCTTGACCTGCATCAGGGACATGTCGGGCAAGTAAAAAATATTTTGGTTGCTGCGCACGGTGGCCCCTTCGCGGATGCGATCTTCGCCGTACATCCAAGCGTTATTGGCATAGGCCACGGTTCCGCTTTGCGGGGCTTTGACTTCGCATTGGGTGAGCGTTTTTTCGGCTTGTTGAAGTTGTTGTTTTTCCAGTTCAAGCTTCGTCTTGGCGCTGGCGATCTTGTTTTCGGCCTTCTTGGTTTCGGCATCGGCCGTCGTCTTGGCGCGTTCCAGTTTTCGTTCGGCCTCTTTGGCGTTGGCCTCCAGTTCGGTGATTTTGCGGGGGGCTTCGAACTTCCGTAACACGCTCAGACGCTGTTGGTTGCGTTCTACGCGGAATTCAAGGCTCGACTGTCGCAACGTCAACTCGCGCAATTGTTCGGGCGAGCGAAAGCCGCGTTTGATTAGTGCGCGCATGTTCTCCACTTCGTCTTTGATCTTTTCCAATTCCGCCTCGGCTTCCTTGACATCCATTTCGTATTCGGCATCGGTCGCCTTGAGTTCACCCTCGCGGTATTTGTCCAGGTCGAGCTTGGCGAGCGTCAGCGCCAAGTCGGCGGCGGCAATATCGCTTTCGTTCTTGTTGAGTTGGACTTGAAGCTCCTGTTCGGCCTGGGCCAGTAAGCCCTCGGCATCATTGACTTTGATTTTCTGGTCGTCGACCATCTTGCGGACTGTCGAATCGTCAAAGCGGACAACGACATCGTCTTTTTCGACGTGAGTTCCTTCCGGAATGATGTAGATCACCTTGTTTTCCCAGCCTGGCAAGTCGCAATGTCCGTACACTGTTTTTTGACTCTCCAGAGTGCCCATTTCGACGACGGTGTCTCGCAGGGTGCGGTAATTGACCGTGTGTGTTTGTACATCCGGACCGACGTGCGACGAACTCGGCCAAAAATGGTAGACCGTCAATCCGATCGCTAAGATGAAAGCCGCGAACATGACCCACCGAATCGTTCGGCCGATGATTTGCGCGGCGGGGCCGGGTAGTCGGCGGCCACTAGGGTGCCGAGGCGGATGGGGTGAGTTGAGTGTCTGGGCTGGATGTGTCGGGCGCGACGCGTGAGGGGGAAAGCTTGGGGCGGTCGACGGGTTCGACGGAGGAATCTGAGTTGCCATCGCCTGCCCCCAGGTTTTCGGTTTCGTTCAGCCAGACGCCGCGGTCGTCGAGCTTCAATGCGTCGAGATCGACAAATAATTGGATGCGACCAATTTCATATTGTATCCAATTTGATATTAAATTGTTCTTCGCACCAAGCAATCCTTGTAATGCTTGCAACAAATCGCGAGTTAAGTTTGAATTCGGCTCGGTTGCGGTTCGCAGATTGAACTGAGCCTCTTCTACCTGGCGAATCGCGGCGATCAACTGTTGCCGGGAAATCTGAAAATTCAATGCATTGACACGCAGTTCTCTCAAGTCCGAACGAATTTGGTTGGCCGCCCGATCGTGAGCCGACATGAATTCGCGGCGCGATTGCTGGTACGCGATTTGCGTTGCACGATAAGCGTTTCGCTCGTTGAACCGGTTGAGTGGACCGTCGAATTCCAATCCGACTTGATATTGATTCGCGGATGCGTCGAACCGCAACGGGTTGTCCTTGCCGGGCTCGGTCCCCAGCGTGATCGACGACTGAAGATTCAAGTTACTTTGTAGCGCGTTGGCTGCCACTTCGACTTTGCGAAACGCATCGAACACCTGCGCTTTTTCATTCATTAAATCGAGACGCTGGTCATAGGCGAGTTGCACACCGGCGTCGAAGTCCAAGTCAAGCGGAACCACATCGATCTGGAACAGCCTGACTTGATTTTGCACAGTGAACAACGTATCGGCCTGGTCCCGCAACTGGGCGCCGATGTGTCGACTGAGCCAATTCCAGGCTTCATCCAACGGCATTTGCCCGACGTCCTCGACCCAATGCGGCCGGTCGGTTTCGTCGGCACTCAATTCCTTGTCCAGGTCGGTTAGCGCCAGTTTGAGCTGTCTGACAATCGATTGCTGCTGTTCGAGATCGATGCGCGTCTCCTGTGAAGCGGTCGGCGGCGGTCCCTTGTCCAACTTGGCTTCCCATTGGTCAAACTCATCCTCGATCTGAGGCCGCAGTTCCGCAATGCGTTGACTGAATTGAACGACCTTTTCAGTCCATCGAGCGACGTCTTCGTGGCTGGGAACTTCGGGCGGGAGGAATTGAACAAGTTCCTGGTACAACGCCTCGATATCGCTGCCCAGTTGCTCGACTTCAGGCGACGCCAACTCGAATCGTTTTAACAATTGTTCATCGAGCTTGAGTTCGACTTGGGGCGGCAATCCAAGCTGAATCTTGAAGGCGTCGAAGGCATTGGCCAGATTCTGTTCGGCGCCGTACACGTCGATGCGGCCGCTTTGATATTGTTGGAAGACCTGGTCGACTTGGATTTGCGAAACCATCTTTCGCGAAAACAGTTCCTGATGCTCGCGAAGATTGAGTTCCAAACTCTGCAGATTTGCCTGCTGATTGCGCAGTGCCTGAATCTGCGTCAACAATCTCAAATACGACTGCGTGATCGAGAGGTAGAATTCGCGTCGGAAGTGAGCAAAGTCGCGGACTTGATACAACAAGCTCCGCTCGGCTTGCGTCAGATTTTCCAGTCGAACGTGACGGCATGCGCCGCGAAGTAACGGCTGCGTGAGGCTTAACACCAGGTCGGACGATATCGAGTGTCCGCCGGGTCCCGATCGCCAAACGAGCGAATTCAACAAGTTGGCGGCGATTTGCCCCCCCGCACTCAAACTGCGACTGACGCCCAACCGTTGGGTATGGCTCAACGTCGAGCTGCCACCGAAGTCGCTGCCGCTGGCGTTAAAGTCGGTCGACGTCCCGCCAAGCCATTGAACGAGAAAATCAAAACGATTGGCCGACAAGCTGAGCGCCCCCAGGTATACCTGCTCGACGCGCGTTTGATAGTCGCGGCTATGAATCAAGCCCAGCGTGACCGCCATTTGTCGGTCCATCTCGATTTGCCCTTGGTCATTTCGCGGCAACGAGTCCATCCAGCGGGAATCTTCAATGGCGACGCTCTCGGGTATTCGGTCGTAGTATGCAATAGTCCGACAACGCGGGTCGCGCATCCATGTGGCTGCGGCCGGATCGTCCGGGGGCCGAGCCGGACAGTCTGGGTTGTCCGGGTCGAACATCCGCGACTGCGGGTCAGGCTCGACCGGCCGCACGGGAATCTTCCAGCGCGGATCGATCTGTCGCGAATTCGTCAAGCAATATGCGTCGTGGTCGGCCTGCATCCGAAACCAACTCCGCGCACACCCCAAGTGTAGAACCGGGACGATCACTAAAAACGCCCAACTGATTCGCAGAGCGATTCGCCGACTGCTCGAGCCATTGCTTACCGACATCAGCGGTGTAATTACGTGTAACAATTGTCCACGTCAAGTCTTTTTGTCCGTGATCCGTGCGAGGTTCCACGGTCCGAGCAGAAATAGCTATCATCGCCGTGCTGGCACGCTGAACTGGTCCGTCCCACTGCAGGTACATCACCGATCGTGCGTTGAGCCGTGATCCCGCGCTGAGCCGTCGGTGGCCTGTCATCCGAGTAACCGTTCACGAGCCGGGGTCCGGCTCATTTTCGGCCCAATTATTGGTACGAGAATGTCGCAGGAGCCGGCGAAAATGTGCCTGACCCCCTAAAAACGTGGGCGACGCATTGACAACCCGTGAACGCTTACGTCACCCGGGACCGCTTCTTGTATGCAATTGAAAGACGCCCGCACAGGTTCAAGTTCTCATTCAGCGATTGTCGGACGCCGAAGCAAACGAAGCAACATGACGGTGAACAGTCAAGCGAGGTCGATCGTGCGGCCTGGCGAAGTTCTATCGCTCGCAATGACGTGCGGGAGACTTTTACGGTTGTGCGGTTTTGGTCGAACGTTTCAAGCTTCGGCTCGCTTAAACCCATAACGGTCTGACGAATCGAGGTCGATAGTTACCGTGAGAATCGATTCAATCGATCTCGGCGATGCATTGGGACATACCGTCATGGAATTGAAAACCGTTGTAATCTGTCTCATCACGTTGGCGATTATCTCGTTGACGTGGCTCATGCAAAACTCGATTCGGGAACAAGAAAACACGAACCCGGATGGAGTGGACCTAATGGCTCCGGCCAAGACGAACGACGACAAGCCTCTTTCGAGTGACGAGGGAGGACGGGAGAAAATCGTTTTCCCGGCACCGCGCGACTGGAATGCGTCGCAAGTTCGTCCGGCGGTGCTGCCCGCTCCGTCGCCGCCCGATGGGTCGCTGCCCGCTCCGTCGCCGCCCGATGGGTCGCCGCCCGATGGGTCGCCGCCCGATGGGTCGCCGCCCAATCAGCCGAAGGACGCCGCGATTGAAATCGATGAGCCGCTAGAAACCATGGATCCCAGCTCGGAGAATCAGCCAACCCCGTCGATGCGGGAACCGCCGAAGTCGTCAAACGTCAACGAGACACGGACGCTCCCGACAAGTAAATTGCCGGTTCCGATGCACACTGAAGCAACGTTTGAACCCGCTTCCATGCCACTCGATCGCAATGACCAGGACGTGAATCTCGACCTGAGTCAGCCGTCAACAACATCGGACGAGTCTACGACGCTCAGGCAATCCTCAGAAGGCCCGGCTTCGATCCCCATTTCGGCCGCGACAGTTCCAATGACGACTGCAACGCCGCCGCAACCGAAAGAGGCTGAAACCACCGGTCCCGACGTCAACCAAATTCCCAACGCAAATTCGACTTCCGTTGATCAGCGGACAACCAGCGATGCACCCCCGGAATCAACCGCTTCAACGACAGCTCCCGTAGCCAGTTCTCCGGTCCCTCAAGCGACGACGATTTCGCCATCGATTGCGAAACGTGTTGAAGCCCACTTGCAATATGGCAATTCACTAGCTCGGCGGGGCTCGGTTTATCGGGCGCGGCGGAATTCTTTGAAGGCCTAAACCTGATTGTCGAATCGCTGGACGCCAATCTGGGACAGCGAACTCACGCGGAACGATTTTCGGCGGCTTTAACGGCGATTGCGGAGGCGGCTGATTTTGTCGCGCCGGACGCCGAGGAACAGATGATGTTGCCGCTCGACCAGATTGTATCTACGCACCAAAGCAAGATTCTGTCGGTTGAGCAAGCCCGCCAAACGACTCCCATGATTGCCATGCAGGCTTACTACTCATTTGCAGCGCAACAACTCATGCAAGCGTTTGAGCACGTCGATCAGGCTTCGGATTTGCTGTTTGCTCTGGGGAAACTCCATTCGGTTATGGCGGCAGAAAACGTCGGCCAACAACCGGCCAATCGAGCCGTCGCGTTGGTGATGCATCAAGCGGCATTGAGTGTCAATCCCCGGAACTTCATGAGTGCGAACGAATTGGGCGTGGCGTTGGCCGACCTGGGATATTTGGACGCCGCCAAGGCCGCGCTGTTGCAAAGCGTCTCGACGAACCCGACGCCTCAAGCATGGCGCAACTTAGCTGCGGTTCACATGCGACTGGGCGAAGACAAGCTGGCCCAACTGGCCAACAACGAAGCGGCGTTGGTCACGGCACCGGGCGAGACCTCAGAGTCGTTAATCGCCAGTCAAATTCGCTGGGTTTCGCCGCAAGAGTTTGCCGCCCATCAAACGAGCGGCTTCGAGTTCAACGAGCCGCCGGCCCAGGATGCCAACTCAACGACGTCGAATCCGGCCTTTTCCTATCCACGAGAATCCGGCCAGGAACAGTCCAAAAGCTCGTTTTGGCCGAGTCTCAAGAAGTGGTTCCATTGATTTAGTTTTGTTATCGTTTTCTGTAACCCAACCATGACTGACGCTCCTAGCCGCAGACGACTATCGCTAACGTTGGTGGTCATCACCGGCGTCGTCTTGACATCCGCATTGGCATTGCACTCGATTCCAAACAATTCTCGGGCCGCACTTTCCGTCGGCGTCGAGACTCCCAGCCCGCCCCCGGTACTGACCGCCGAACCAACTGGGAAAGGCGACCCGGCGATGGAGCCGGACGACGGTTTTGTGCGTCCTGCGATTTTCGAAGCCCGATCGGCGGAGGAATTCCACAACGTCCGCTTGTGCGGCGCCGACCAACCCCTTGGTGCCTGCGGACCAGGCTGCAATTCGGAGAACGAAGTCAAGCCGATCATGGGTGTTAACGCACAATGCGGCCCCCGCGGCCGTGAACCGTTGTGGAAGCAACAGCAGCTCATCCCTTGGGAATCGTTTGCCTATGGCGAATACATCGGCCCGTATCGGACTCCCCACGTGGCAACGTACCAATTGCGAGTCAACGACCAGTTGGAGTTCACGTTTTTCCAAGTCCGCGAACCGACGGGAACGCCCTATCGGCTATACGTGGGCGACATCATCGAAATCACGTCCACTGAATACACGGAACTCAATCAACCGAACTTGATCATCTTGCCGGACGGGACGGTCAGTCTCAGACAGATTGGGCGAGTCCGCGCGGCCGGCCGAACCGTCGACCAATTAGCCGGAGACCTGAACGGTCGTTACGAAGAAAACGGGATCAAAGAGCCGCAGATCGTCGTGCGCGTGACTCAAGCGGACACGCCCTTACGTGACATCCGGGATGCGGTCGACGCGCGACAAGGGAGCGGCGGTCAAACCAAAGTGGCCAGCGTCAGTCCCGATGGAACCGTGCAGCTGCCCCTGGTGAATTCGGTGCCCGCCATCGGTTTGTCGCTCGATGAATTAGGACGCGAAGTCAACGCACGGTATCGACAATTCGTGCGCGGCTTGGACGTGACCGCTCGACTGGTGCAACCAGCGCCTCGGTTCGTTTATGTCCTGGGAGAGGTCAAGCAGCCGGGCAAGGTTCAAGTCACCAGCCCCACGACGGTGATTCAAGCCATCAGCCAGGCTGGCGGCTGGAACCAAGGCGGCAACCTGCGTCAAGTGGTCGTCTTCCGACGCGATCAGGATTGGCGGATGATGGCGACTCGGCTGAACCTGAGCGGGGCGTTGGCCGGTGCGCGTCCCATGCCGCCGGACGATATCTGGCTGCGAGATTCCGACATCGTCCTGGTTCCCAAGATGCCGGTTCAAAGGTTGTCGGAATTGATTGATTTGTACTTCACGCGCACGGCGTACAGTGTGTTCAAGTTTCAAGGCTACGACGTGCTGTTCAACGGCACGTCGGTCATCGGCAACTCAAACTGATCATTCCACTGTCAGAGATTTCGTAACGGCTTTGGCAAAGATCCTCGCCACGGCTTCCTTGGGGTCCAGGCCGACGAACTCCACGGTGCCTTGTGGGTCAATCAACATGCAATTGGGCAGGTAATCGACTCCGTATTGTTCGGCAAACGGATTGGCGCCGTCTTGATCGAGCGACTTGGCCAGAATAATCGGCCAGGAGAAATCCATCGAACTGGCCTTTTTTTGCGCTGCTTCCAGATCGGTGTCGACGTTGATGCCAACGAGTTTAAACTGGTGATCATCCACCTTGAGGCGCCGGGCGTTCAAGTTGACATGATCGAGAGCGACAAGCGAGTCTTCGTTGTCGCACTTCCAAAAGACGACGATGAACCATTCACCTTTGTAGTCCGACGGGTTGATCGGATCAGGCGACGTCTCGGCCTTCGGGAATTCAAACCGCCGACCGGCTAGCTGGATTCGGCTTTTGCCCAAGGCACAAAAATGCTGAACCTGTTTTCCGACCACGGGATCTTCGCCCCACTCCTCAGAAAGCATGTGGACTGCCTTATCTGCCATTTCATAGCGTTTGCCGTCCTCGATGACTTCGATTAAGTGCCGAATTCTGTTAAAGGCAAATTCGGTAACCTGGTTTTGCGATTTGAGGGATTGCAATGCGGCTTCGAAATCCGCCAACGTCTCATCGGTGATCACGTCGGGATTTCGTGACCAATCATGTGCGAAGCGATCGATGCCCGCTTTGCGGACGGCGGTCTTTCGCGCCATGTCCTCGATCAGCCTTGTCAACTTGGGATCATTTTCTTTGCTGGTGTATTGACCGGCAAAAAAGTCGCCCAGTTCAATCGCTTGGTCGATCAAGTTGAACGCCACAAAGCGGTCTGAGCAGTCGACCAGGAAGCCGGCGATCTTGTCGTCAGCCGGGAATTGGGTCGCCAGATCTTCGATCTGCTTCACTAATGGAGCGAAATCATTACTTCGAGCCAGCGAATTATCCCGAAATGCCGCGAACAACTGGTTGACCCGGATTTCAATTTCATGGTCATCGCCAATCCACGCGGGGAGTGACGTAATGACTTTGGTGAGCTTTCCCAAAATCTTGTCCAACTCCTTGGAATGATCGGTTCCCGCCTCCTGTTCTTTCCACAACGAGTCGAAGTCGCCGACCAGGGTGACAAAATTCTCGCCTGAGGCGCTTAAGTCGCTCCGCTTGCTGAGTTCCACCAATTCGTCAATGTGATTCCGTATCCGATGTGCCTCCAACTGACTCTGGACTTCCAGGTCGCAAACCGCGAACGCACACAATGGGTGGACCGCGGGGTCGGCGTCGCTGCTATGGTGGGAACAAAACTCCAGGAGTTCCTCTCCTTGGGCCGAGTCGCCCAGCCGATTCAACGCCAATGCCGAATCGATATAACTCTCGATGACCTCAACACGATCCGGGCCCTGCAAAATGTTCATCGACAACAATTCGTTGGCCTTACCGATGATCTCTTTATAAAGAGTGAACCGGGACATCGCGTTCGGCGCCTGCGCAATTTCACGATTCGTGTCGCGAACCTGCTGCAGCCACAATTCAGCCTTTCGCTTGGCGAATGAAGAGTCGCAGCCAGTGGTCAGACCAACGGCGGACGCCAACAAGCAGGCCGCAGCGATCCGGAACGCACCGTGGAGTCGAACTGGGTGTTTCATGATTGGGTATCCCTTTGAACAAAAAACAATGATTGCTTCGGCGTCATGTGCGACGTCGACCGGCGACGTCATTGGGGAGCGGCAGGTCACTATGGCAATTCGATTTCACTCGGTTTCTCGGTTCGCTTACCAAGTGCATTCTGGGTGGTCACAAAAGCTAACCGCAATTGATGGAGCACGTCGGTCAACATGTTGGATTCCTCGGCAGTCAAATTGCCTTTGGTTTTCTCCTCCAGCACGGCCAAGATGTCGATGAAATGTTTGGCGGCCTGTAAATCGATGGCGACTTTTCCATCGGTCGGTTCCTGCAATTGCCCGAGGGAGACGAGCGTTTGCGTGGTCAACGTCGAAACGAGAATGGGAAACGAAGCTGGGGGAAACCGATGCTCGTGGCGATGTTCCGCTTCGGTCTCGAATTCCTTCTGAAGCGTCTCCTTTTCGGCCTCGACTTTTGATTTCCAATCGTCATCGACGATGATTTTCGACTTTTCGTCGGTCATGGTTGGCTACTCGAATACGGGTTGGTTGAGGAAATATGGGGCGAGACGGCTTCGACCGGCCGCCGAGACGCGGAGTCGCGGTTGGCGGACTGCTTATCCCTTTCGCCTCGTCGGCGAATGGCAGCCGCGACGAACTCGCGGAACAAAGGATGCGCCGCCGTTGGCTTGGACTTGAATTCAGGGTGATATTGCACCGCGACAAACCAAGGATGGCCATCGAGTTCGATGATTTCGACCAAGGCGTCGTTCTGACTGGTCGCGGAAAACAACATCCCGTGGGCGGCGAATTGTTGCCGATATACGTTGTTAAGTTCATAGCGATGACGGTGCCGTTCCAAAATCGTCTCTTCGTCGTAAGCTTGAAAAGCCAACGTCTCGGGCAACAACCGAGCCGACTGCGCGCCCAGCCGCATTGTTCCGCCCTTGTCGACGATGTTTTTCTGCTCGTCCAGCAAACAAATCACCGGATGCGGCGTGTCTTTGTCAAACTCTGTCGAATTGGCGCCTTCAAGTTGGACGACGTGTCGCGCGAATTCGATCGCGGCGCATTGCATCCCCAGACAAATTCCAAAGAACGGTACCAGACGCTCGCGGGCAAACCGAATCGATTCGATCTTGCCTTCGATTCCGCGTTCCCCAAATCCACCGGGAACCAGGATGCCATCGTATCCGGCCAGCGTGCGTTCGGGGCCTTCCATCTCAATCGTCTCGCTCTGAATGCGCCCCACACGAACCTGGACGCCGTGGGCCATGGCAGCGTGATCGATCGCTTCGTAAATCGATTTGTAAGCGTCTTTGTGCTCTGCATACTTGCCGACCACCGCGATACTGATTTCAGCTTTTGGATTGCGCAAGCGGTGTAACAACTCGCGCCAATCATCCATCTCCAGTTCTCTTCGCCGGCAGTCGCAAGCGGCGGACGATCAATTGATCCAAGCCGTGGTCGACCAAACTCAAGGGCACTTCGTAAATCGAAAAGTCCTTGTCGCGTTCCTCGATCACCGCCTCGACCGGGACGTTGCAAAATAAGGAGATCTTTTCGCGGTCCTCGTCGCTGATCGATCGCTCACACCGGCAGATCAAGATGTCGGGCTGGATGCCGATCTGCCGCAACAAACCGACCGAATGCTGCGTGGGCTTGGTTTTCAACTCGGCCGCCGCCTTCAGATAGGGAACGAGCGTCAGGTGGATAAACAAACAATTCTCGCGGCCGACGTCCTGCCCGAATTGGCGGATCGCTTCCAGGAACGGTTGGCTCTCGATGTCGCCGACAGTCCCTCCGATTTCCGTGATCACGACGTCGATGTCGTCACTGGCCAGCTTGCGAATACAATTCTTGATTTCATTGGTGATGTGGGGAATGACCTGGACCGTCTTCCCCAAGAACTCGCCGCGCCGTTCCTTATCGATCACCGATTGATAAATCTGGCCGGTGGTGTAGTTAGCGTCGCGCGACAAGCGTGCGTGCGTGAACCGCTCGTAATGCCCCAAGTCCAAATCGGTTTCGCTGCCGTCATCCAGTACATAGACCTCGCCATGCTGATACGGACTCATCGTGCCGGGATCGACGTTGATGTACGGATCGAGCTTTTGAATGGCGATCCGCATACCGCGACGCTCCAACAACATGCCGATCGAGGCACTTGTCAGGCCCTTGCCCAGGGAACTAACCACCCCTCCCGTTACAAAAATATGCTTCGACACAAAGTCCTCACTTGGAAAGTTGCTCATCCATAAAAAGGCCGTATCTCCATCCGAGCCGCGGACGCCGGTCGCGGGGCCTCACTGGACATTTTAGCAGTTTGAGCAGCGACTGACAAACGCTCGATAATCCTCTGCCGTATCAATTCCTTTGGGGGCGGCCGCAACCACGCCGACGCGAATCGTAAACCCGCCCTCCAAAACGCGCATCTGTTCCAGTGACTCGATCCGTTCCAAGTTGGATCTTGGCATCCGCGTCAACTGCCCCAGAAAATCGTAGCGATAAGCGTATAGGCCAACATGCTGATAAAAGACCGGCGGCACCGACTCCAGCCAGTTTCGCGTCGCGTCGCGGCAATAGGGGATGGGACTCCGGCTGAACAACAACGCACGCCCCAACGAGTCGATCACAACCTTCACGCACGACGGGTCGTCGAGTCGCGACTGTTGACGTATCGGCGTCGCTAACGTCGACATGACAGCGGTGGAATCCCGCTCCAGCAGTTCGATCGCCCGATCGATCGAGTCGGCTTCGATTTCCGGCTCGTCACCCTGTACATTAACCACGATTTCCACGCCTTCGAGTTCCTCGACCGCCGCCGCCACGCGGTCAGTGCCGGTGTCGAACCGAGCGGTGATGCAAACTCGGCTGCCAAAGTCCCGGACGGCTTGCGCGATCTCCTCATCCTCGGTCGCGACGATGACTTCCCGTGCCCGTTTGGATTTGACGGCGGCTTCGACCGTGTGTTGGATCAACGGTTTGCCGGTATCTGCCAGCAATAGCTTGCCGGGCAGACGGGTCGAAGCCAATCTCGCGGGAATGACAATGACGGCATTATTCATGCGTGCAATTCGATTGAAAGGACGGGTCCGGATCAGCGGCCCGCCGAGTGCTTTGTCACAGCTAAAAGTTCGGGTTGCGATCACTAGCCGATGGGCACTAGTGCCGTGTCAAGTATTCATTTTTGGGTGCCACTGGCTGTGCCAGTGTACATGAGCGTCGTGTATTGCCGACCCGCATTGGCGAAGCCAGTGGCACACAACCCCAATTCTAAGACCTGACAAAGCACTAGCCTGGACGCTTGTCGCGACCTGCGTCTTGAAGCCGCTTGAGTTCCTCTTCGTCGCGACGGCGTTGATTCTCAGCCTCGGCCGCGACAGGATCGATGGGTGCTTCACCGATGGGTCCGTCCACCTGCAATTGAATGGGTCGGCTGGCGACGATTCGATTCTTGTCGTCGCGCACCACGCATTGCAGGCGAACTGGGCCGCGCCCCAAGATTCTAGCAGGAACGGCGAATTGCGTTTCCGGCCCGGGCTTTTTATCTAGATCGCGGACATTTTGACGCAACACAATCAAGCCCGGCAAGGAGGATCGAACAGAGATCTCCACCGTTCCATCAAGCGACACTTCAGCGCTGGCGACCGTCGCTTCCACGCGACCTCCATCATTGTCAACCGACATCGGGATCAAGACTTGGGAAGAGGCGCGGCCAAGCTGAGGACGATCGGCGACGATCCGCAACTCGTGATAACCGTCACTGAGCTTCTTGGAGTCGATGGCAATCCTTTCGCCAGGCGGTTTGAAGCCGAAGAACCGGTCATCGATGAACAAGGCTGTCTGCGTGGTGTTTGCCTCGTCGAATTGGAGGTTCATCGAAATCGGGCCGTGAACCGGCCGATCGACATCCAAGCCCGTCGCCGAAATCGGCGTCAGGTCCGCCCAAGGCCGGCACAACGGATCCCCCACCAACAAAGTCTGATAGGGCCCCCATACGGACTGGTAAAATGCCTCCGCCAGCGTGCACCCCTTGGCGTAATGCAAGAACAGCATCGGATCGGCTGAGCGCTCGGCCGCCGAATACGATTCGCTCACCGTTCCCGCCGAGGCGGCAGCACCACGCCGAATCAACTCCGTTAGTTTGACTTGGCCTGTCATCGTGAACGACGCACTGAAGCCAGTTAGATCGTCGCAATAAGCCCCCGGCAGAATCGTGCTGCCGCAATTCGTCCAATCAAAGTTAGCGACGCCCAGCATCGCTCCAACGACTTGACTGTCGACCGGCAGTGGTGCGGCGATCACTTCGGCCTTGAAACCGTGTTGACGGAGCTGATTCGCGGCAATCGAAATGTTGGGCCGCCGAACCTGTGTCCGCGGATCGTCGGTACTCGAAAAGAAGAACGTTCCATCGGGCCGGGTGCCATCAGCCTGAGCACTACGCTGAAGTTGCTCCAGGACTTCTTTTTCCGAATTTCCTTGATACCACGTTTCGCCCAGAACCGCAGACAAGTAGTAGCGTTTGCCTTGATCAGGTGTGCTGTTGCGAAATCCGTTGGGGGCCCAGAAGGACTTGTGTTTGAAGGGGGCTGTAGGCAGCGTCGTGAACGATTCGTCGGGCATTTTGTCCAGCACTGCTTTGACCGCCGGGTCGTCGAGGCACTTGGCCAGATGCCGGTCGGTCAAGGCGTAGTTGCGAAACGCCCACCCGGCGTCGATCGCGGCCTGCAACGACTTCGCCGCGCGACTCGCCTGGCCCAGTCCAGCAAGCGCACACGCTCGCAAATAATGGACCGCACATTGTGCGGGTTGTCGACGCACCAGGTTGTCCAGATAGATGTCGGCGCTCGTGTAGTCTTCAGTATATAAGTACGACAAAGCTTGATCGAGCGCGTCCTGCTCTGCCCCATTGAAGACGGCGGTCAAAACCGACTCGGCGGAGCGGCGATAGTAGTTGTTGGCGTCCAGCGCCATGTAGGTGACGTCATCCGCCATCACCGATTCGGCAAAATACGTCAGCCCGGTCAACGACGCATACGGCTGGAAATTCCGGTTGACGGATTCCTCCAACTGCACACCGGCATTGCGCAATTGCTGCAAGTACCTGGCGCGATGGTCCTCGACGGTGACAATTGTGGGAAAGCCCGACGAGTACACGATGTAATCGATTTGATCGTCGAGATTTCGATTATGAATCTCCGTCAACACAGGAGCCAATATCCGATCTCGCGCCACCGACAACGTAGTGAAGGGGGTCACGGGAATGTCCGACAAGTAAACCACGTTGCGCGATGGAATGCTCCGCAAGGCGATGTAGTAATTCGCCAGCAATTTCGAGCCGTCGTCCTGCGCGTTGACGACCAGAAACACGTTTTCGGGTCCATCCGCCAACGCCGAGCCAGCCGAGACGGCAATCAACGCCGCACAAATTGCCTTCGAGATCAAGTCAAACGGCTTTGACATTGTCATTCTGACGGCCGGCCAAATGGTGGCCAGCCCATTTGATCAGTTGTGGAAGCGTTCGTTTCAACGCTCGCGCCCGATGGCTCAAGACGGCTTTGACCGAATCTCCCAATTGGCCGAACGATTGGTGGTATTCGGGGATTTCAAACAATGGATCATAGCCAAATCCCTTGTCCCCTTGGGATTCAAGCAGGATTCGGCCATGGCAATAGTCTTCCACTTCGAAACGAACGGATCCCGTTGGGTCGGCAACGGCGACGTGGCATGTGTAGTGCGCGGTTCGCCGATCCAGTGGAATCCCCTTAAGTTTGTCGAGCAACAAATCGTTATTTTCTTGATCGGTGGCGTGGGGTCCGGCAAATCGAGACGATCGGACACCGGGTGCGCCGTCGAGCGCATCGACAGACAGTCCGCTGTCCTCTCCCAAGACCCATTGCCGCAAATGACTTGCATACTGTGTGGCCTTCAGGCAAGCATTTTGGGCAAACGATTGGCCGGTTTCCTCGACCTCCCAGGGGACATCCAGTTCGTCCAAAGTCTCCACACGTAATCGGCAGCCATCCAGTAGGTGCCACATCTCGTTTTTCTTTTTTCGGTTTCGAGTTCCCAGCACGAGCACGAACACTCCGTCGTCGAATCGCAAGTCGTCGCTCATCCCAGCTCCACGTCGCGCAAATGACCCGCCGCCAATTCCGGCGGCGTCTCGTTGATCCAACCACTCCCCATGATCTCGAACCCCGCCAGCCGCACCAGTCGAGGCACGATCTCGATGAACCAGGTATGGGCCTCCCTGCAACGACAATCGGTCAGATGCAGCGGCGGCAGGTGAAACAAAAGGTTGTACGGTGGATCGTTCAACCAGCGTTCCAGTCGTCGCACCGATTCTTGCACCAACGATGCCAGCTCCGTCAATAGTTCTTCGCCGATGGCATCGAATTCGTCCATTGGGCGCAGCGGCATCAGCCAGACTTGAAAGGCGAAGCGGCTGGCAAACGGACAAATCGCGGCGAACGACGAACCACTGCTCACCACTCGACGCGCGTCGTCCAGTTCAAATTCTACCATCCGCGGTAACAACGGTACGCGCCGGACTTGATAGTAATCTTCGCAACGTTGCCAGCGGTGGCGAATCTGGTCGTTGGCGAAGCGGCTGAAAATCAGTTGCGAGTGCGCGTGCTCCAGCAACGCGCCGGCCTCAGGGCGGCAGTTCTTGAAAACGCTCACGTGTCGGATTAACGGATCGGCTTTGGCCGCCAAGATCCGTTGCTGAACAGCCCGCAACGTCAAAAAAGTCTCGTCCGGCGTAAGTTCGCTGAGGCTCGCCACATGCCGCGGCGATTCGATAACGATTTCCTGAAAACCGCCCACCGACTTCTGGGAATAGGGTTCTAGTTCTTGTCGCGATTCCGACTCCACCGGAACCAGCGCCGGGAACTTGTTCGGAACCACCCGCACCAACCACCGGTCGTCGACATCACGGGGGCGGGTTCGGGGGAGATCCTTCGCGGTCAGCTCTAGAACGGGCGCCGGAGTTTGAGACTCATTTCCCTGACAAAAAGGGCAAACAGCGCCGGGTTCCCTCGACTCGATCTGACGGTATTCATGCGGGCGGTCGCCCCGGATTTGCGCGATGGTGACCCATTGACCGTGAAATGGGTCAAACCGGTATTCGGACATGATGTTTGTCAGCAACCAGGATGGTTTGCATCCGAAACGATACGCCGGTAGAGTAACTCATATTGTTTGGCGCTGCGAGCCCACGACCAATCCTGCCGCATTCCGGTCGTCACAATCCGCTCCCACGCACCGGGTTGGTCTTGCTGCATTTCGACCGCCCGCTTCAACGCGTGAATCATGGACTCGACGCTGTGGTCGTAAAACACAAAGCCGTTGGCGGTCCCCAATCGGAGATTGTTGTTGTTGGCGTCGACCACGGTGTCTGCCAGTCCGCCTGTATTAAAGACAACCGGGACGGCGCCGTAACGCAAACTGTACATTTGATTCAAGCCGCAAGGCTCGTAGCGGCTGGGCATCAAGAACAAATCCGCCGCGGCTTCGATTCGATGCGCCAAAGGCTCAGAAAACTCCAGTCGCAGCCCCAACTTTTGCGGAAAGCGCTTTTGCAATTCGAGCAGCGCCTGCTGATACTCCCAGTCGCCTGTTCCCAAGACCGCCCATTGAACGTCGCTGGTCGATAACCACCGCTGTAACGCCGAGAGAATCAGCGCCCATCCCTTTTGAGAAGCCAATCGCCCGATGCATCCGATCAACGGTGTCGACGCCGACTGAACCAAGCCCAGTTCCTGCTGCAGAACGAACTTGCAGGCCGCTTTGCCGGCTTGCCAGTTGTCGACACCATATTTGAATGGCAAGGACTCATCGGTTGCCGGGTTCCACTCATTCGTATCAATCCCATTCAAGATGCCGATTAAGTCTCCGCCGCGGGAGCGCAACGCCCCCTCCAAGCCGTGACCGAATTCGTGCGTTTGTATTTCTTGCGCATACCGCGGGCTGACCGTCGAAATCGCATCGGCAAACACGATCCCCGTCTTCAGCAGATTGAGCTGACCGTAGAATTCCATCTGCTGCCAATTGAAGTACTGCCAATCGACTCCGGTCAACAACATATCCCAATGCCAAAAACAGCCTTGGTACGCCAGGTTGTGAATCGTCATCAAGGTCCGGATCGACTCGTAACCGGCGCGATGGCTGTACTCGGTCCTTTGCAAGACCGGAATCAACCCGGTCTGCCAGTCGTTACAGTGGATCACGTCGGGTCGCCAATCCAATAAGTGAATCGACTCCATCAGGGCCCGGCAGAAGAACACAAACCGCTCGCAATTGTCGTTGAAATCTTCACCGTCGTGGCCATATAGATTGGGCCGGTCAAAGTAGCCCGGCTGATGAACGAAGTAAACGGGCACGGCCGAGCCCGGAAGTTGAGACTTCAGCAGGCAGCCTTCGACTTGTTTTTTGCCGATGGCGATCGAGAACTTCGTGGCGGTCAGATCGATGGTCTGCCCGGCCTGCCAAATCGACCGATAGGCCGGCAGGAACAATACCACCTCATGGCCCAAGTTGTGCAGTTCCCGTGGCAGCGATCCGCAAACGTCGGCCAATCCTCCGGTCTTGGCGAACGGCACGGCTTCGCTGCTCAGCCAATAGGATCTTCATGCGTCAAGGAACCGCGTCGGAAATTGAAAACCAATTATAGGTCATGTTGGCGGTCGTTGCGGCAAGCCGTGAAGCGGTTTGGGCAACCGCAGCACCGGTTTGCCCAGCATAACCAGCGCGCACGGCAGTTTCAGCTCGGTTGATTATTGCCGTTCGAAGCCCAGGATGCTGTCGGGCCGGGTCGAGCGAACTGCTGCCGATAACTCCAACCAAGCCTCGTCACCATCGGCGTTGTCGCTAATCGCGAGTTGAGGACCACGCCACATGGCAAGAATGCGAGGCACGGCGTCAACATTCCCGGCGATTGGACCTTGGAACACAAGCAACTTCAGTTGATCCAGGTGAAACGGCCGCTGAGAGCCATCGTCGAAAACGGTGATTTCGAATTGGTCGGGAGGAGGGTTCGCCAATCGTTCGCCGGTCGATTCGGTAAAACGGAATGCTATTGGCTCGTCCGAAGCCGATTTAGGTCTGGAGGCATGCGCCCGTTCCAGACCGCGGCCCAGTGCTTTTCCAAGGACTCCCACGCGATTGGGTCGTGAATCGAGAAACTCCAGCAACTCACCCAACGTCGCTCGACAGACCGGGTGTCGCCATTCGGCGGCGATTTGACACGCCGGTTGCAAGACAAATCGCCGAAAGCTCATCCGCGGGTGCGGAATGCACAAATCATTCTGAGCCGTTTGCGTATCTGCCGAGCCCAGTCCGTGCTGAATCAGATCATCGCAAAGCAGCAGATCCAAATCGACAGTTCTGGGTCCCCACCTCCGGACGCGTGCCCGTCCCATTTGACATTCGAGTTCACTCAGCAGTCGGTGAACCGCGACCGGTTCCAGCGGCGTGGAAAACGTGATCGCACCGTTCAGAAAGTCTGGCGCATCGATCGAGTCCCCGATGGCTGCCGTACGAAACAAGCGGCTGGTATGGACTTTCTGAAATTGGCGGGCCAGTTCCTGCACGACTGCGGCGAATGCCTGGCGTCCATCGCCCAAGTTGGAACCGAACGATACCAGGCAATCGTACACGGCCGATGGAGCCCAGAAGTAAGCCAACACAACAAGAAAGGCGGCTGTCGAATCCTCTCGACGCCGCCTGGGTATCCTACCTTGATCGAATAGTCCGTCAAAGCCGGAAAATGAAAGACGATCTTTGCAACAATTCACCTTGTTTAACGAAGACTCCTTCTTCTTGCCGCAAAGTCGATACAAAAATCTGGGTGGGCATCCGATGCCGCAGCACAGTGTCCGCCGAAGTCGCGTCCTTCGGTCTCGCAGCCCAAGTCACTCTTGAATTCGTTTTCAAGTTTAGCAAGGTCGTTTCCGAGTATCCGCAGCCGTGCCCGCCGCTTGTTTTAGAAGTCCTGACCGCCATCGGGTCCCAAACATCGTTCTGGACCTTGAAGCCCAGATGAATGCTTGACGACCTTGAATGATCGCATGCCGCCAAAGGACGAATCGTTTGAAGTCTGTCCCTGTCTATCTCGTTTTCTGTCTGTCCCGTTTCGAGCGAGTCAATCTTGCGTTTTCGAGACGAACGATTTTGTGACACGCGATTTGAACGCAGCACATTTTGGAGCGCGACAGAATCTTGTCAAGAAAGATTAACAAAGAAATTGCGATTTGAATTTTCGAGATTTTTTTTCTTTGGCTCTTGATTTCTGTGAGCAGATTTCACCGATGGCAAAAATCAACGATTCCGGAATTTGCAAAACGCTTGTCAATCCCCCGACTAGGTGTCAAAAAAAGTTTTTTATTTTGTTCACGACGCTATCAGCACTTGACGACTTTGCGAACGACGTTCCGCGCAGACCGCGCCGCCTACGATGTGTTGCCGCCTCCGACTGGGGCGCCGCTGAATGCAGAAAAAACACAACAGGGAAACATTGAGTGGGGTGAGTGACAATTCTCGAACTGCTTATGATTCAACGTCTCTTGATGTTCGTGCGGAAAATGAGCTCAGACTTCAATCCGTCATCCCACGAATCCCGGACATCCGTTGGTCGCCCAGGCTCGTTGACAGCGAAAAGGTCAATAGTTTCGACGCGTTAGGGCGATATAATTCGTGTTCCAATTGGCGGGTCCCGTTTGAATCGGGCGCCCGTTTTGGCCGCCGCGAATCATTGGGTATCCGAAAGCTCAGCCGTGGAAATCGTCCAATATCCTCATCCCACGTTGCGATATCAGTCGAAACCGCTGCGACGGGTCAATCAACAGATCAAACACATCATCGGAAACATGTTCGACTTGATGTACGAGCGGGAAGGCGTGGGCTTGGCGGCGACTCAGGTCGATCTTCCGTTTCAGCTGTTTGTCATCAATCCGGCGGGAAAACGGGGCGAAGGCGAGGAATTGGTGTTCATCAACCCGGTGTTGAGCCAGCCCAAAGGACGAGCCAACGCCGAAGAAGGATGTTTGAGCCTGCCATCCTTGTACGCTACCGTCTCACGGCCGGAACGAATTCGAGTCGTCGCTTACGATTTGGCCGGCAACCAGGTCGACACGATTTTGGATGATTACTTGGCGCGAATCATCCAACACGAAGTCGACCATCTGCATGGGACTCTGTTCATTGACCGGATTCCTGATCTGAATCTGGCCTCCCTTAAGTCGAATTTAGAAGAGTTCGAGATGGAATTCCGCGCAAAAACGAAACGCCGGGTCGATCGCCTCGGACAAGGAGATCTTGAGGCGCTTGGCCAAATACGAACAGTCCTATTGTTAATCGCTTTTCAGGGTAAGAGAATGCGTTTGTTGGCAATGGGCACGGGACGTTTCGCGGTGCCGACATTGGAAGCGCTGGTCGAATCGACTCATGAACTATTGGCGTTGATCGCCAAACCGGTGGTTGCCACCGATCGAAAAGGACGGCCCGTCACGAGCCCCATGCGGCGAGCGGCAATGGCACTGAGCGTCCCGATTGTGGAGTCGGCGGATGTCAACGCCGACGCATTCATCGAACGACTGAGAGCGTTTCGCGCTGACGTGGCTGTCGTTTGTGATTTCGGCCAGATTCTGTCTCCATGCTGTTTGGCCGCGATGCGCTGCGGAGGCGTCAATCTGCACGGTTCTCTGTTGCCCAAGTACCGAGGTGCTGCACCGGTTCAGTGGGCCATTCTATCCGGCGAAAAAGTCACTGGAGTATCGGTCATCCACATGACACCGCGACTGGATGCCGGCCCAATTCTTACTTCGCGAACGACAGAGATTTCTGATAACGAAACCGCCGAAGAACTCGAACTCAGACTGTCCCAGTTGGGCGTCGGCGCCATATTGGACGCACTGAGTCTGTTGGCTATCTGGGATGGCGAGTCGCCGATCGGTACGCCCCAAGATCAACGCCTGGCGTCGCGCCACCACGGATTCGTAAGCAACAAGGACAGATCGACTGGCACCGGCCAGCGACGAGCATCCGCAATCAAATTCGCGCTTTTCAGCCTTGGCCCGGAAGCTTCACGTACCGGCAAGTCGCAGGGCACGAGCCGTTGAGGATCATCGTTCACGCTGCCGACGTCGATGATGTTCCTCTTCGCAACGCCGCGATATCGCCCGGCACGGTTCTGGAAAGCACGCCACATTCGCTGATTATCGCGTGCGGTGAGGCAGCACTGCGAATCGTTCGGGTCCAACCGGCGGGCAAGCGAGTAATGGAAATCTCCGAATTCCTGCGCGGCCATCTGGTCCGCTCTGGCGACCGTTTTGAGTAATGGCGGCTTGGGGCCAATGCAGTGCGGCTGACGGCGAAAGGTTATTGGCCTTTGTCCGCCAGGGCCTCGTATTTTATTTGAAGCTCGTAACGTTGGCGTCCGTTGGCCTTCTTGACGGCTTGTCTCAACCGCGACCGGGCGCGCACGTAGTCACCGGATTGGGCAAAGGCGTCGCTCTCGGACACTAGCCGCTCGATTTCATCCGCAACTTGCTTCGTTGCCTCCTCGCGCTGCCGCTTAATCTGGGCCACGCTGACAGCCGCCTGTTGCGCCGTACTGTTTGGATTTCCGCGCTCCACATCCAACGGATGATCTGGGACGTATTCGGCATTGTCATCGCGCGGCGGCGGTTCGTACTCGAAGGGCTGAATGCCCGGCGACGAATAGTCACCCATCGAGTTTCCATAGCCGTTGTTTGCCGAAAACGGATTGCCGACAACGGGGACAACTCCAGTTACAAACGGAATGAGCGATCCATCGAAAATGGAACCGATCCCCCCGTTGGGCACGACAACGCTGGGAGCTGTCCCGGTCATCGTCCGCGTGTCTCCTTGCCCCATTCGCAAACCCAAGGAGAAGTTTCCATTGCGCCCAAACGACCCAAAACCAAACGTCAAATCTGCCGCGGGATCGTAACCGCCAAATGGTGGCACCGCGCTGTTGATCGAGCCTTGATTGAATGAGCCGAAGAAGCCGGAGCCCGTATTCGGGTTCCCCATTTGAAACGCGAATCCAACTCCTACGTTTTCGTAAAACGAATCGTTGACGCCTGTCAGTGGGGTGGTGACGCCGATGTTCTGGCCCTTGACGACGGGTGAGTCCCATCCAGTCCACAGAAAGGCAACCGCAAAAACGGCCACCAGCCTAGCCATTCTCGTTGGAGATGACATGTTCCCAAGTCCTTAATTGTAACCACGGCCCCATCGGATTATATCCGAACGAAGCTCGTGATTTCAAACGCCAAGCGGGAAAAGCAATGGTGCGATTTCCTGTAGGTCGGTCAGTTTCCTGTAGGTCGGTCAGTTTCCTGACCGACATCAGTCCCTGACCGACAAATGACGGCCTAGGATGGCCGTCCCGCGTGAAATTCCCCCTTACCGCCCACCTGCTGTGCTGACCGGCTCATGTGACGGCTTTCACCGTTGTGGAAAGATGAGGCATTGATTTGGGAGATTTGAACTGATTGCTCTTGTGTAAATGAAAGCCCGGAGCCACCATAGTTGAACCGCAAAAAAGGCTGCAAAGCGCTCGTTCTCGATGTAGGCAGCTTGCTGACACCCAGTTCTCGACGCTCAAATTTGTCGATAAATGGTCGCCGCAATGAGTCCATCGGGGACGGATGCGACTTGCAAATAATGGGGCGTGTTTCAAAATGTACCGGTGACGGCCCAAGTGCCGTGTACGCAAGCCCGACGTTTCGTCGCCTCACCGGGGCAAGTGAGTCGTTGGGTGTTCATTCTCAGAGGGATGGTTCCATGAGCTGTTTGGGAAATCGATTGTCGCGTCGGAACATTTTGACTGTCGGAGCGCTGGGGGGTTTGGGTCTAACGCTATCCGATTTCTTTCGAATGCAGAGCACCAAGCAGATCAAAAGTATTACGAAAGCAAAGAGGGAGTCGCCAAGAGCGTGATCTTCATATTCCTGCCGGGCGGCATGGCGCACCAGGAGACATTCGATCCCAAGCCGTATGCGCCGCTGGAATATCGTGGACCACTTGGCAGCATTGACACCAAGTTGCCGGGGATCCGTATTGGCGAGTGCTTGCCGCAGACGGCTCAGGTGGTGGACAAGATAACGATTTGTCGTGCTTTTACACACGGCGAGGCGGCGCACGAGCGCGGAACCCACAACATGTTTACCGGCTATCGGCCCAGTCCGGCGTTGAAGTTCCCGAGCATGGGAAGCGTTGTTTCGCACGAGTTCGGCCCACGAAATAACTTGCCGCCGTATGTGATGATTCCGAATCAGCCTAATCCCGAGGCCGGTACCGGTTATCTCAGTTCTTCCTTTGCGGGATTCAGTTTAGGCGATGACCCGGCCCGCGATGGTTTTCGAGTTCTCGATCTGAAGCTGCCGCAAGACGTCGACGCTGATCGCTTTGCGCGCCGCCGCAAGTTGCTCGACGTGGTCAACGATCATTTCCGTCAAATCGAGAAGTCCGACGCGATCGATGCCGTCGACACGTTTTATCAACGGGCCTACAACTTGATCAGTTCCGACGCCGCGCGGGAAGCCTTCGATATCGACAAGGAAGACCCCAAGCTGCGCGATCAATACGGTCGCAACACCGCTGGCGCACGAATGTTGTTGGCTCGACGGTTGGTCGAAGCCGGCGTCCGCTTCGTCACGATGACCTATGGCGGTTGGGACATGCATAACAACATTCAGCAAGGCATGCAGTCGCAATTGCCGGCGTTCGATCAGGGCTTTGCCACGCTGATCAACGATTTGGATCAACGCGGTTTATTAAAGTCGACGTTGGTGTGCGTCTGTTCGGAATTTGGGAGGACGCCGAAGATCAATCAAAACGCCGGCCGCGATCACTGGCCTAAAGTTTTTAGCGTCGTAATGGCAGGCGGTGGCATCAAACGCGGATTGGTGTTCGGTGAATCGGACGCTACGGCCTCCGAACCGGATACAAACCCGCTGACGGTGCAGGACTGGGCCACGACGATTTATCAGTGCTTGGGAATTGTCGCGGACAAGGAACTCATGGCGCCCGGAAACCGTCCGATCGAAATCGTCAACGGCGGCAGCGTCATGAAGGAATTATTGGTCTAGGCCCAACTCGGCCTCGCAACTGATCACTGGGAGTGTTCCTGCTGATGCCTCGTATTCGCCGATTTGCCTGGGCATCTGGCTGGGAGGCTTTTGGATTTGTTTACCGGCCTCATTCTGCGCCGAGCCGTCTTGGAGCCCTTCATCAAGCCCCCAACTCAACATTATCTTGCCGCGTGGAGTGCAGCGCGGAGGGCAGTACGAACTGACGTTTTCGGGGGCTCGTTTGGACGACGCCGTCGAAGTCATGTTGTACGACACTGGGGTCACTGTCACTAAAATCGAGCCAGTGGATGCTAACAACATCAAGGTGACAGTCGACGTCGCCGCCGACTGCCGTTTGGGTGAGCACATCGCTCAGGTCCGCACCAAATCGGGCATTTCAGACTACCGCTCGTTTTTCGTCGGCGCTTTGCCGTCGGTCGATGAAGTGGAGCCGAACAGCGAATTCGAGCAAGCGCAGCGGATCGAGTTGAATCGAACGGTCTCCGGCGTGGTGCAAAACGAAGACATCGATTGGTACGTCGTTTCCCTTAAGAAGGGTCAACGGCTAAACGTCGAGATCGAAGCGATCCGTCTGGCGACGATGTTCGACCCGTTTGTCGGCATCGTCGACTCCAAGCGGTTTGAGATTGTGGCGTGCGATGACGCACCGCTGTTGCATCAGGACAGCCTGGCCGGCTTCGTCGCTCCGGAAGACGGGGACTACTACATCTACGTGCGGGAATCGTCATACGGCGGCAACGATTCGTGCCGCTATCGGTTGCACGTGGGGACGTTTCCCCGGCCCACCGTGGCATATCCTGCCGGTGCGCCGGCGGGACAGGAGACCGAGGTCCGATTGTTGGGAGACGTCGCCGGCGAAATGACTCGCAAAGTGACCTTTGACGAGACGGGAAAATTCCGTCCCGGCTTGTTTGTCGAGGATGAGCAAGGCATCACGCCGTCACCGCTGGTGTTTCGCAGTTTCCCGTATCCCAATGTGATGGAGGCGGAACCCAACGACGACATGGCTGCCTTGAGCGAAGTGAGTTCGCTGCCGGCGGCTTTCAACGGCATCATTGAAAAAAGCGGCGATCACGACGCGTTCAAGTTTGCCGCCAAAAAAGGAGAGGTATGGGATTTTGAAGTCTTCGCGCGGCGGTTGGGCTCGGGGCTCGATCCGGTGTTGGTCATCTATAACGCCGACCGCGGGGCCATTGCCAGTAATGACGATTCGCGAGGCACCGACGCCTACTTGCGGTTTCAGGTTCCGGCCGACGGGGACTATTTCCTGGCCGTGTACGACCACTTGCTACGCGGCCAAAGCGATTTTGTGTATCGAGTCGAAGTCGACCACCCGGCGCCGTCGCTCGCGATTGAAATCCCGCGAACCGTTCAATATTTACAATATCGGCAGACGATCTTCGTGGCGCGTGGCAATAAATTCGCGACATTGTTGCAAGCCAATCGAGACAATTTTGGAGGCGAAATCGTCTTGGGCGACAATCCACTGCCGGCCGGAGTCAAAGTCGATGCACGGCCGATGCCGCCGAATATGAATGTCATGCCCGTCGTTTTCGAAGCCGACGAGAATGCGGAGATCGCCGGTGGACTGTATGATTTCGTCGCTCACCCCAGCGATGCCAACTTGAACTTCCAAGGGCACTTTTCCAACCTGGCCGATTTTGTGCTCGGCGAGCCGAACAATTCGCTGTACATCGGCTGCCGAGTTGACAAGCTGCCGATCGCCGTGATCGATAAACTCCCGTTCACGCTGGAACTTGTGCCGCCGACGGCGCCGCTGGTTCACAACGGCACGCTGAACTTGAAAATCATCGCGCACCGCGATCCAGGCTTCGAGGAGCCGATCAACGTCCAATTCCCGTTTCGGCCTCCCGGCATTGGCACCCGGGGTAGCATCAACATCGGC
Source organism: uncultured Planctomycetaceae bacterium (assembly GCA_963803365.1). Taxonomy (GTDB): domain Bacteria; phylum Planctomycetota; class Planctomycetia; order Pirellulales; family Pirellulaceae; genus JANMEB01. Next base: position 745,958 of record CAWDMH010000003.1, on the reverse strand, counting down.
AAGAACGAAACCGAAGGGTATTATCCCATCAACGCCGCGGGAAACGCGCAGACAGGCACATGGCCCGTGTACGTGATTGGCTCGGCCAATGTCAATGGAGCCGCCTGGGTATCATCGTCGTTAGTCGATATGACCGTGGCCCCACCATTTGCAACGCTTGAAATCAATCGCGTCGCGTGCGAGCAAGGCCAGACGGCTCAAGTGTATTGCAAAGTCAAACAAGTGACCCCTTTCGAGGGCGAGGCGCAAGCCGAGCTGTTGGGATTGCCACCGGAGGTCACGACCGAGCCCAAGACGATTACCAAGGACACCACCGAACTTGTCTTCGACGTAAAGACGACCGACAAGAGCCCAGTCGGCAACCACAAGACGATGTTCTGTCAACTGACCGTCAACATCGGCGGACAAGATGCGGTCGCCAGCGCCGGCCGCTTGGAATTTCAAATCAATCAACCGGTTGTGACAACCGCGCCGGCGGCACTCCTAAGCCCGCTGAGGCACAAGCCGCAGCGGCGGCACCGCCCAAGCCGTTGTCACGGCTGGAACAACTTCGCGCCAAAAAGAAGCCGCCACCAATAACGGCGGATGATCGCCAAGACCCGTAGGCCACCACGCAAGTGAGAAGGAATGATGAACCACATACGATTTCTAGTGTCGCTCGCCGCTCTGGCTGGACTTTCAGCCGTCGGTTGGACCAACGATCACGGGACTTCCGATCACACGGCCGGCACATTGGCGGTCTATCCTGATTCGATCCGATTGACGTGCGCCACCGACTCGCAGACCTTCGTCGCGCAACTGACGTTGGAGGACGGAACCACGCGTGACGTGACGGACAATGTTTCGGTCGAGGTCCGCGATCCTCAAATGGTCCGCGTCGATGGGAACAACTTGATCCCGATGTCCGACGGCTCCACCGAAGTTCATTTCGGATTCGAGGGCCAACAGGTCTCGGTTCCCGTGACCGTCGAACAAGCCGGCGTGACTCCGCCGACCAGTTTCAAGTTGGATGTGATGCCGATCTTCATGAAGGCCGGCTGCAATTCGGGTAATTGTCATGGTGCGGCTAGCGGCAAAGACGGATTTCGCTTGTCGCTGTTCGGCTTCGATCCCGACGGTGATTACTTTCGCTTGACCCGGGAAATGGCGGGACGGCGAATCAACCTGGCGATCCCAGAATCGTCGCTCTTAATCGAGAAATCCATCGGAAAGGTCGCCCATACCGGGGGCGACCGGATCAAAGATGGCGACCAGTATTATCAGACGCTCGTCAAGTGGATTCGATCGGGAGCCGTGGCCGATCCCGGCCCCGTTGCCACCGTCGAGAAGCTCGAAGTGCTGCCGCCTGGCGGCGTTTTGAACGGCACCGACTCAACGCAGAAGCTCACGGTTCGCGCGATCTATTCTGACGGCTCCGACCGCGACGTCACCTCCTTGGCATATTTCTTGTGCAGCAATGACAACTCGGCAGTCGTCGACCAAACCGGCATCGTTACCGCCAAGAATCGCGGTGAAGCATTCGTCATGGCTCGCTTTTCTACGCACACCGTCGGCGTTCCTTTCATCGTCCTTCCCAAGGACCTGCAATTTCAATGGAAGGACGTCGCCGAGAAGAACTATGTCGATACGCTGGTCGACCAGAAGTTGAAAAAACTCCGCGTGCAACCGTCGGAGATTTGCTCCGACGAAGTCTTCGTTCGCCGGATCTATCTGGATATGTGCGGTACGGTGCCCACCCCCGAAGAGGTCCTGGCATTCTGCGCCGACACCGACGCCGACAAACGGGCCAAGCTGATCGATCAACTGATGGAGCGGCCGGAATTCGTGGCAATGTGGGTCATGAAATGGTCGGAGCTGCTGACGATTCGCTCCAGTCAACTCGTCAGCTACAAGGCCGCACTGTTGTATTACAACTGGCTGCAACAGCAGATTGCTGGAAATGTGCGGCTCGACGAAATGATCAAGGCTCTACTGGGTTCGACGGGCGGGACGTTTGCCAATCCGACGACCAACTACTATCAAAACGAACAGGACTCGTTGAAGATTGCTGAAAACGTCGCGCAGGTCTTCTTGGGAATGCGCATTCAATGCGCTCAATGCCACAATCATCCGTTCGACCGTTGGACCATGAACGACTACTACGGTTTCGCGGCGTTTTTTGCGCAGATCGGTCGCAAACGGGGCGAAGACCCGCGCGAGACCATCGTTTTCAATAGCGGCGGTGGCGAGGTCCAGCACCTGGTGACCAAGCAAAACGTGCAGCACCGAAATTCCTCGGCGGCGAACAGCCCGATTGCAACGGCAAGGATCGCCGCGTGGTGCTCGCCGAATGGCTGGTCAGCCCCGACAATCCGTACTTCTCCAAGAACATTGTGAATATGGTCTGGGAGCATTTCACGGGGCGGGGAATCGTCGATCCGGTCGATGACGTTCGCGTGAGCAACCCCCCGTCGAATCAGGAATTGCTCGACGAATTGTCTCATCGGTTTGCCGCGGGCGGCTACGACTTCAAGCAGTTGATTCGCGATATTTGCAATTCGCGGACATACCAATTGACTACGGAGACCAACGAATCGAACGCTTCCGACGAGCGGAATTTCTCGCACGCGTCGATCCGCCGCTTGCGTGCCGAAGTTCTCTTGGATGTGATCAGCCAGGTCACCGAGACAAAAGACAAGTTTCGCGGGTTGCCGCTCAGGGCGCACGCCGTCCAAATCGCAGACGGCAACACGTCAAACTACTTTCTGACGACGTTCGGCCGCGCTCGGCGGGAAACCGTCTGTTCCTGCGAAGTCAAAACCGAGCCCAACCTGGGCCAGGCTTTGCACTTGATCAACGGTGATACGATTCAAAGCAAAATCAATCAAGGCCAGGTCGTGGCCCACTTGTTGGCGGCGGGAAAAACGCCGGCCGAAGTTCTGGACGAGCTTTACTTGCGAACCTTGGGGCGTCATGCCAACGACCAGGAACAACAACAGCTCGCACAACTGGCGGACGAAGATCAAGACAAGACGCGGGGGCTTAACGACGTCTTTTGGGCGCTGCTCAACTCACGCGAATTCGTCTTTTGCCATTAAACACTTACTGGATGAGCCACCCGCTTGGGTGTCTTCAGGCTGCGGCCCAGTGGCTCACGCGACAACCACGATGTTCCCATGATCAACCGAAATAAATTTGCCTGGCGATGGCTCTGCCTTGGGGGCGTGCTCGCGTCGTCGTTGACGTTGTTTGCCGCTGGCGGCGCTAGGGTGTTGGGCAACGATGGCCGGACAAGGTCACTTACGACGATCAGGTACAGCCAATTCTGCGCGCTGCACTCGCCAGTTGCCACAACAGCAACAAACGCAGTGGCAACCTCGACTTGACGAACTTCAACGCCGCGCTGCAGGGGGGCGGTAGCGGCACGGTGTTGGAAGCCGGCAACTGGTCCGGCAGCTACTTGTACAAGCTGATCACGCACCAAGAAGAACCAAACATGCCGCCGAACGCTTCCCAGATCCCCGACAACGAAATCGCGATGATTGCCAAATGGATCGACGGCGGGCTGTTGGAGAACAAGGGGAGCAGTTCGCTGCGCACCCAAAACCAACAACCTGGCCTCGGTGGGCAATGTAAACGCGATGACACGACCGGAAAGCCCGGCGAGCCCTTGGCATCTGATACTCGAACCATTTGAACACGGTGAGCGAGCCACGACCGTCACCTCGCTGGCAACGTCACCTTGGTCGCCTCTGATCGCCGTGAGCGGATTCGAACAGGTTTTGCTCTATCGGACGGACACCCTTCGAGTTCGCCGGCATCTTGCCCTTTCCCGAAGGGTCGACCCACATTGTCAAGTTTTGCGCGCAACGGTGACCTGCTGATTGCCGGCGGCGGCCGCGGCGGCTCCAAGGGGATCGTCGCTGTCTGGGACGTCCGCAGCGGCGAGCGCATCGCGACGATTGGCGACGAACTGGAAACGGTGCTCGCGGCGGACATCAGCAACGATCATTCGCAAGTCGCGTTGGGTGGCCCCGGAAAACTGGTCAAAGTCTATTCGACAAAAACTGGCGAATTGATGTACGAGATCAAGAAACACACCGACTGGGTTCTCTCATTGGCTTTCAGTCCGGACGGTGTACTCTTGGCCTCGGGCGATCGCGCCGGGGGACTGTTTGTGTGGGAAGCGGCGACTGGCCGGGATTATCTCACATTGCGCGGACATTCGGCGGCCATTACCGCACTGAGCTGGCGGCTCGACTCCAACATCTTGGCCTCGGCCAGCGAGGACACCACGATTCGCTTGTGGGAGATGGAAAACGGCGGCCAGATCAAGAATTGGGGCGCTACGGGGGCGGGGTGTTAGACGTCAAGTTCAACCGGGACGGCAACCTTGTCTCCTGCGGCCGCGACATGTCGACTAAGCTCTGGGACCAGAATGGCTCACAGATCCGGGCGTTTCCTAACATGCCCGATATCGCCGTTTCGACCACTTGCTGCGATGAATCCAAGCGGATCATTACTTCCGATTGGCAAGGCAACATTTCTGTGTGGAACGCTGCGGATGCCGCGGTCTTGGGTACTTTGGCGGCCAATCCTCCGACGTTGAACGAACGTCTGGTGGCGACCAACAACGAGGCCTCCGCCCACCAAGCGGAACTGGCCCCGCTTTCGGAAACGATGAAAACGACTCAGGAACAGCTCGCCTCGCTTCAACAGAACCTCGACGCGAGCCGACAGAAGCTAAACGCCTCGCAGACCGAGCTTTCGGCGGCTCAGACCGCTACCGACGCGCTTAATCAATCGGTTGCAACCTGGACCGGCGAAAAGACAGGCTTCGAAGGCGAACTGGCGAAAAACAAAGAGGCTCAGCCGCTGCTGACCTCATCGTTCAATCGCGCTATGGAAGCGGCGAAAAAGCTTCCCGACGCCCCGGAATTGCAGAAGACTGCCGAATCGGTCGGCGAACAAGTCAAACAACTCGACGCCCGTATCGCTGGGCTCGAAGGTCAAATCAACGACCGCACCGAAAAACTTCGTGTCGCGAATGAGTCCATTGCCAAGCAATCCGAAATCATCACGCAAAAGCAAGCCGAAGTCACGGTGACGACCGCCGACGTTCAGAAGCTCGAATCCCAACTGCCGCCGTTAAAGCGACAAGTCGACGAGCTTACCCAGAAAGTCACTGGGATTCAAACCCAACTCGCCGCTGCCCAGGCTCAAGCCGTGCATTGGCAATCCGAAATCGATTTCGTCGCAAAGATCCGCTCGTTGCAGACGCAATTGGCTAACCGCCGAGGACTCCGCAGCTCAGCGACAAACCGCGGTCGCGGACGCACAGACCAAATTGAATGAAGCCCAGGCCGCTTTGCAACAGGCCCAAACTGAAGCGCACGAAGCTAATGACTCCGCCGAGGCTCTCCGCCAGCAAATCGCCGCTGCACAACAGCCGCCCGCAGCAACGCCCGCGGCCCAAGCTGCTCCGGAAGCGGCCAACGTGAGCACCGAAAAGTCCGCCAGCCAACAGTGACCGCTTTCTTTGAGCCACTTGCAGCCGAAACGCACCATGGCTACCGCGCAACGCCAGTCCTGTAGGTCGGTCTGTCCCAGACCGACAGATTTCGGCCAAGCAGCACGCACACGTAGGCTGTCGGCAGATAGCTACGCTAAGGCAGGAACCCAGCGTGAACCAACCGTCATTCCCGCGCAGGCGGGAACCCAGTGAAAGCCAGCCGTCATTCCCGCGCAGGCGGGAACCCATTGCGAGGTGCCCAACAGGTCGTCCATCCTCACCGACCGTGGAAATGGGTTCCGGGACTCAGCCCGGAATGAGTGCGCCTGTGAGGGCGTTTGATCAGAAGGGTGGAAGTCCCTTCATGGGCCCGATCTGAGCCCATTAGCTGAAAGTAACTGCGTTCTCGCAAGAGGAGGTGGAGAGCAACTGGAAGTGAACAATCGGTCCGCAGGATAACAAACTCGATTCGGCCTATCGTTGTGGTGAGCCTGCTCATTCAAGGCGAAGCCCAAGATGCCATCGAAGCCGGCACACCGGATTACCAAGGTCGCAGATGGTCAGCTCCGGAAATAAGACAGATCGATCCGGAGGCAACGGGGGGTGGTTGGAGGCAGAACGATTGGAAGGTCAAACGCAATAAGCAGGGAACCCCATCGCGGGGCAACTTGTCGAGCGATCACGGGAGCAGCCTCACCCACAGGGCCAGGCACGTTTTCGGCGACACCGCGTTGGAGGTCAGAGCGCCCGTAAGAGCTTTGAAACGGGGTAACGTCCGTGGAGCAAAGGGGCGCAGGGAGATTGATCGAGAAAGGACGAACCCTTGGAAACACAACCTGACTTAATAGTGCCGCCGAGCAATCGGGCGGCACTTAGGTTCTCAGGAGACGACTTGACCCATTGGGCCTGGACGGAACACAAGTGTTTGGACCAATCCGATGTTGGCTACGCTGGAGCAATCCAGCGTTCGAGGAGGTAAATGGCACAGCTTGATGGATAAAGTTTACAAACCGGACAACCTCTACTCGGCTTACCGCGAGGTGGCCGCGAACAAGGGCGCACCGGGCGTGGACAATATCACGATCGAAGACTTCACTGCCGGTTTATGGCGGAACGTGAACAAACTTGAACAGCAACTGCGCGATGGTTCTTATCGTCCGCAGTCGATCAAGCGAGTCCACATTCCCAAGCCGGGCACGAAGGAAACTCGGCCGTTGGGCATTCCGACGGTGCGGGACCGCGTCGTGCAAAACGCACTTCGTCATGTCTTGGAACCGATTTTGGAACGGCAATTCGCCGAGCACAGCTACGGCTTTCGCCCCGACCGGGGTTGCAAAAACGCGCTGCGCCGCGTGGACCGTTTCGTGAAAGCGGGCTACAAGTACATGGTCGACGTCGATTTGAAATCTTACTTCGACACCATCCCGCAGGATCGACTCGTCCAGGAACTGCGGAAGTACGTTGCGGACAACTCGGTGATCGGTTTGGTGGAAAAGTTTCTGCAAGCCGAAGTGTTGGACGGACTGAAGCGCTGGACGCCGACAGCGGGCGCACGCAAGGAGCGATCATCAGCCCCTTGCTCAGCAATCTGTATCTGAACGAGTTGGACCACCTGATGGCCGCCGCCGGATACGAGATGACTCGCTACGCGGATGACCTGGTGATTCAGAGTCGAACCGCCGAAGAAGCCGCAGCGGCCTTGGAGTTGGTGCGAACGTGGACCACCGAGCGTGGCCTAACGCTACACCCGACCAAGACCAAGATCGTCCACGTGGACGAAGAGGGCTTTGAATTCCTTGGTTACCGCTTCATCAAACATCGCCGGTATCCCCGGCAGAAGAGTTTGGCGAAGTTCAAGGAAACGATTCGCGGCAAGACCAAACGGACCAACGGCCACAGCTTGCAGGCGATCATCGCGGACGTGAACCGGACCTTACGCGGCTGGTATGAGTATTTCAAACACAGCTGGCCCAGGACGTTCGACATCCTGGACGGCTGGATACGCATGCGTCTGCGGAGCACTCTTCGCAAGCGTGCGGGCCGTCACGGCCCCGGACGCGGGCACGAACATCAACGCTATCCCAATGCCTACTTCGCCAACTTGGGTTATTTAGTCTAGCAGTAGCCCATGCTGGTGAAAGTCAATCTGCTCGTCAGTAACAATCAACTGGAGAGCCGGATGCGGGAGATCCGCCAGTCCGGTTCGGTGGGGGGGAAGCCGCAACCCAATGCGGCTTCCCTACCTCAATCGTTAGGGCGCTGGCGGGAACCCAGCGTAAGCCAACCGTCATTCCCGCGCAGGCGGGAACCCAATGCGCGGTGCCCAACCGTCGTCGATTCTCACCGTCCGTGGAATTGGGTTCTGGGACTCAGCCCGGAATGACGTTAGGTCCGGTTGTTGAGATGAGTCATTTTTCAACGGGCTGCTAAACCCGCCTTGCAAAACTGACCAGGGCGAATTCTAGTGATCGTTGACGAAGCTAAAGGATAATTCCACCCGAGAAAAAGCGGATGACTCATGAAACGATATCTTCTCGATTTCTTGGTATTGGTCTGGCTCACAACGATGGCAAACTTGGCAACCATTGAAGCTCAAGACGCCGGAGCCCATGAACCCGCCGACCTGGTCATTGCCGGCGGCCACATCAAAACGATGGACCCCGACAAGCCAACCGCACAATGGTTGGCCGTAACGGGTGACCGGATTTCGGCGATCGGAGACGGTACCAGCTACACCGCCTGGGTGGGTGAAAATACGCGCTTGATCAAACTCGATTCGGCATTTGTCACACCCGGTTGGATCGACAGTCACGGGCACTTTACCAGCTTGGGCGAATCCAAGCTGATTCTGGATTTGACTCACGTGCACTCATGGGATGAAATCGTGGCGAAGGTCGCCGCCGAAGTCAAGAAATCGCACCCGGGCCAACTGATTCGTGGCCGCGGTTGGCACCAGGAGAAGTGGGACTCGCCGCCGGAACCAAATATCGACGGTCTTCCGACGGACGAGTCGCTCAGCGCCGTTTCGCCGAACAACCCAGTAATACTGACGCACGCCAGCGGCCACATGTGTTTTGCCAACGCATACGCCATGCGTCTGGCGAGCATCGACGCCACCACTCAAAACCCCAGCGGCGGTGAAATCGTGCGGCTCAGTGACAACCGCCCCAGCGGCGCCTTTCGAGAAACGGCGCAAGGGTTGTTGGCGCCCGTCAAGAGCGCCGATGCAAATTCGCTGACACCCCAACAACGATTAGCCCGGCTGAATCGAGTCGTTGATTTGGCGACTGAGGAATGTCTACGGAATGGGATTACCAGTTTTGACGACGCTAGTAGCGATTTCGATACGATTGACTTTTTCAAACAACGGGCAGACGAAGGCAGACTGGACGTGCATCTGTACGTGATGGTTCACGATAGCATCCAGCGCATGACGCGACGTCTGGCGTCGACGCGGATGGTGGGCTACGGCCACAACTTCCTTACCGTCCGGGCGATCAAGATGTTCTGCGATGGCGCGCTGGGTTCACATGGAGCCTGGCTGCTGGCCCCCTATGACGACATGCCGACCAGCACCGGTTTGAATACGACGCCGATTGAGGAGATCGAGCAGGCAGCTCAGTTGGCAATCGAAAACAATTATCAGTTGTGCGTTCACGCCATTGGAGACCGGGCGAATCGGACCGTACTCGACATCTACGAGAAGGCGTTCAAGGCTCATCCCAGCGACTCGTCGAGACGTTGGCGGGTCGAGCACGCACAGCATCTGGATCCAGCGGACATTTCGCGGTTCTCTCAGCTCGGTGTGATCGCCTCGATGCAAGGGATTCACTGCACGTCCGATGCGATTTTCGTCGTTCATCGATTGGGTACGCGGCGGGCCAAGGAAGGAGCGTATGCCTGGCAAAGTCTTCTGAAAAGCGGCGCGGTGATCTGCAACGGCACCGACGTTCCTGTCGAACCGATCGACCCGATTTCCTGCTATTACGCATCGGTTACCCGCAAATCGAAGGAGGGCGTTGCGTTTTTTCCGGAACAATGCATGACCCGCGAACAAGCGTTGCGTTCGTATACCGTCAGCGGCGCCTATGCCGCGTTTGAAGAAGACCTCAAAGGCTCACTCACTGTGGGCAAATTAGCGGACATTACCGTTTGGTCTAAGAACCTGCTGACCTGTCCCGACGATCAAATTCGCGATACCAAACCGCTGTACACGATCGTCGCCGGGAAAATCAAGTTTTCTGCGACAGAGTAATTAGATTCCTGATGCCCGCTCGCCTTGACAGCCAGTTGACAAAGACTCATCTCAACGACCGGGCCGAACGTCATTCCCGCGAAGGCGTGAATCCAGCGGAAATCAACGCCCGTAATGCTGAATCCCGGCCTTTGCGGGGACGACAGAACCTTTTTCAACGGGCAGTTAAACGATGGGGAGGTATTCTCGCGTTAATCGCGTTGGGAATGAGTTCCCTGCTGGCGTTTCCGAGCGTCATTCCCTGGATGTTGATGTGCTGGCTGCTGCTCCACACCCTATTCGTGTTGGCCGGCCAAGCATCCTGGATGCCATTGGCAGCGCTGGTGACGATATCGTTGATCAAGAATGTCAACCGACCGACTTCGCTGATTGCGTTGTTGGTCGTGTGTGCGTTGGTCATTTTCTGGAACCTTTGGCGACATCGCTTGGGGAAAGGTGACTTTCGACAAACCAAGCACAACGTCTCGTTGCCGATCCGCTCAAACATGGGAGTGAGTGCCGTCACCCTGCCTCTACTCTGGGCAACGTGGGACTGGGTTGCCGTTGATTGGCATTGCGGTGCGACGAAGAGTCAACCGGTTCCTCTCATGCCCGACCGCCCGATCGTTTGTGTAGGGGATAGCCTGACGGCGACAAGATACCCGAAAGTATTGGCGCAGCGCATTACCGTTCCTGTGATCGACGAAGGGCACGACGGGATTACGAGTGACGATGCGGTTCGAATTATCGAGAATCATGACTTTTGGCTGTCTCGACCTCAGGCGGTGGTGCTAGAGATTGGGGGTCATGATTACAATCAAGGACTCCCATGGGCACGTGAAAAGTTGGTGGCCAATCTCGAGAAGATCATTGTTCGATGCCGCCGGCATGGGGCCGAAGTAATTCTGGTCGAAATCCCGCGCGGGTTCTGTCGCGATTCATTTTGCGGAATCGAACGCCAATTGTCGCGCCGCTTCGATTTGCAATTGGTCCCCGATAGTCCAATCCGCCAATTTGTTTTCTTCAGCCCGATCGTTCCACCGGGCAGTTGGCTTTCTGAAGCGCATCACCTCAGCGAAGACGGACTGCATCCCAACGAGCGCGGCAACGAAGTCTTCGTTCGCTACATTGCCGCAGCTCTAAAAAAGGTCTTCGGCCCTGGAATCCTGCGCTGATGCGGTCGCCTTTGCCGAATAACGACACGTGTGGCCGACCATCTGAAGCTTGAAACTCTGTGTTCTTTGTGTCCTCTGTGTTTGAAAAAGCGGTCGGGTGTAATAGCTTGTCGAAATTATGTGCCCAGGTGTTAATTGAAGCGACGCGGCGCAAGCCGCCCGGTATTTTGCCGTGTGGATGCCAATGCAACCGGACGGCTCGCGCCGTTCCGCTACTTTTTCGACAGGCTGTTAAACACAGAGTTAGGATTAAGGGGTCAGGAGTCAATTGTGCGAAGCACCCGGAGGGCCGTTCCGGCAATTGACTCCTGATCCCTTAACCAACCCGTGAACGAAGCAGTAACAACGCACTAACGTTCGTCCTCGACGGTGTGTTTGGAATCGCCGGAGCCTTCTTTGTGTTGGCCCACTTCGGTGATCCCGATGCCGCTGATGCCGAGGTATTCCTTTCCAGTTTCGCGGTCGATGATTCGATAGACGCCCCGCTGTTTCTGGTACGCCAGGTCATCGTGAAACGTGCCGACCAGACGCACTTCGACTTTGGTCGCCGCCTCGGCCGAGATCTCCTTTTCAAACGTCACGGACGCTGGATTCGTTTCATGTTTCGAGCATCCGGATGATGCCACGGCCGCCAAGGCAATCAAGGCAATAATATTGATTCGCGTCATCAATCTGCCTTGGCTGATGGTACAAAGCCAATTCGAAGTAGGACGGCCATCCCTGGCCGTCTTTGGTTGGGTACGGAAGATTCCTGAGTCAAGCAGCGCTGTCGTTGCCCGGCATTAGAACAACGGCGGCTTGCCAAGTTCACGGCGGACGATGACCCATTGCCCGGCGTGCATCAGCCAGTGTGAGCCTTGCAGGGAAAACATCGCACCGACGGTGGGCGCGTAGTCGATGCCGGTCTCTTTGTCCAAGTCGGCTTCGCTGGTCTTCGCCAACACGGCCTTGGTCGCAGCCCGCTGATCGCGGTAGGCTTTCAACAACTCTTCCTTGTTGCTGAACTGATTCTTGTCGTCGATCGTATGTGTCTCCTTGGCATACCGCTCGGCGAATCCGGCAGGCAGTGCCGGCATGCTGCCCGGGGAGACGGTTTCCACCATCTGATGCTCGGCTGCAATCAAATGGCCCAATTGCCAGTTCAGATGATTGCATTGAGGATGAGGGCGTCGCATCAAGTCTGCATCCGTCAGGTCTTGAACGTATCCCATGCAAACCATTTCCGAGGTACCCAGCAAGTCTTCGATAGCTTTGTGTGCGTTCATAACAAGCAATTCCCGTGGTTCTTGGTGGACATAATGAAGGCATTCAGTTTAGCAAGTTATCGCTCGGTCCGCGAACGCCCAGTGGCCCGTTGAAAAAGTAGCGCAACGGCGCGAGCCGTCCGGTTGCCTTGGCATTCACACGGTGAATGACAGGGCGGCTTGCGCCGCACCGCTTCAATAAGCACTTGTGCCTACATTTTTCAACAGACTGCTAGAGTTGCGCTGCGTGAGTCCGTTCGCCGTAGGACGGCCATCCCTGGCCGTCACTTGTCATGCAGGGATGGTAATGGTCGACTTTACTTGTCTTCGGGGCGAATGCCGAACTTGCTACGGTTCGGATACGCGGGACGCGGCGGTTTGTGAAATCCGTGATCCGCGATGGCCTTCTTCATCTCGTCGACCGCGACGTCCAGTTGAGGGTCTGCTCCGCCAACCATTTTTGCGGGATCGTCGACGACCTTGATGTCGGGCTCGACGCCGTTTCCTTCGATGCCCCAAGTCCCATCCAGCTCGTAATAGGCGAAGGTGGGGGATGTCACGCTGGAACCATCGATCATCGACGGATTGCCGGAGATGCCCACGAGGCCACCCCAAGTTCGCATACCGATCACCGGTCCGAGTTTCTTTTGTTTGAACAACGCCGGAAACATGTCGCCGCCCGAACCCGCCATGCCGTTCGTCAGCATACACTGCGGGCCTTGGTGGGAATCGGTGGGCCAAACCCAATCGATCCCGTCGCGGACCGCCCAGAAGTTGGTTACGGGTCGATCGAGTAGCTCGATAAACCGTGTGGGAATCTGTCCGCCGCCGTTCCAGCGTTCGTCGATAATCAAGGCAGCCTTGCCGCGCTGCGAATAAAACTGTCGCACCAGGTCGTTTTGGCCGGGAATTCCGGTGTTCGTTACGTAGATATAGCCGATTTGACCATCTGATTTCTCATCGACGTATCGACGATTCCGTTCGATCCAGTTGCGGAATTTGAGTTCACCGTCGCTGGCGAGCAACTTGACTGCGATCCGCTTGTCCGCGTCGTCCAGTTTGGGGTCGTCGCTGACCGTCAATGTGATGATCTTGCCAGCGGCTCCCTGGAACGCCGCGTACGGATCGACTTTGGGATCGAGCGGGATAGCGTTAACCGCCAACACGTATTGACCCACCTTGATCCCCGCGGAAACCAGTGGATTGCGAGCGTCGACGTCCCACGGCCCCCCTTGAAACAACTCGGCGATCCGAAACGCGCCGTCAGCCAACTCAAAACGGCAGCCAAGCAACCCGACGCTGACATGGTCTGCGTCTTCCACATCTCCTTCTCGATAATACGCATGCCCCACGTTCAACTCGGAAATCATCTCGCGGATCAGAAAGCTTACGTCCCGGCGCGTGACGCAGTCGGGCAGCATCGCTGCGTAGTGGTCGTGGACGGCCTGCCAATCGACGCCATGCATATTGGGATCATAGAAGAAGTCCCGTTCGATGCGCCAGGCTTCGTGAAACACTTGCCGCCATTCGGCCCGCGGGTCAATCATCACCGTCATGTCGTCGGTGGGAACGGGATTGTCGAGCTTTTGATTCTCGGCGGCATCGACGATCCAAGCCTTATTGCCTCCCTTGAACACCAGCAGTTTCTTTCCGTCGCTGGTGATGGCGAATTGCCCGACGTCGTCGACGACGGTCTTCTCCTTGGGGTCTTTCTTGTCGTTGAGATCAAACAGTTTGATCGACGATTTGCCCTCCTCGCCACGAGCCGAACGACGAATGTAGATCAACTGATTTTTGTTGTTGACCGCGATGTTGCCGAAGTTGCCGTTTGTAACCGGGATTTGAAACGAGCGGGCCTCGATGTTCTCGAAGTCGATCTTGACGGGTTTCGGTTCCTTTTCCTTCTCTTTCTTGTCTTGTTTGTCTTGGTCGTTTTTGCCTTCGGGTTTCTTATCGTCGGCCTTCACGTCGCTGGGCGAGTTCTGTGCCGGCCGGCTCCTTGTCGTCGGTCGGCTCGCTCTCTTTGTTGGCCTCGTCCGGCTTTTCCGTGTCCTTCTTCTCTCCCTCTTGGCCCTTCCACGTTTCCTCATCGCTTTCGGGCAACTGTGGGTTTCGAACATCGGCTCGCAACGGAATCGCCATCAGAACTTGGGTGCCTGAATAGATGAAAGAGTTCCCCAGGTCTTCGTAGTCGGGCGACTCGAATGCGCGGCTACTGGCCAAGAATACAAAATCACCTTTGCGGTCGAAAACCGGATTCGAGTCGTTGAAGTACCCTTCGGTCAGTTTTCGCTTCGTACCGTTTTCGATGTTGTAGACCCAGACCGCCGAGAAGCCCGCTGGTTCATTCTTGCTGCGTGCATAGGTAATCCAGCGTGAGTCGGGAGACCAATTGACGCGGACACGCCCTGCCGACGGCTCGATGTCAACTTGTTTCATCTCGGAGGAATCGATGGAGTACAGCCAGACGGCGCCGGTCTTGTCGCTGAACGTCAAGTATTTCGAATTGGGCGACCAGTTCGGACCGTAGCGGTAGCAGGAACCGTTTTTGGTTAGTTGTTTCGTTTCGCCCCGGCCGTCCGACTGCGTCAAATACAATTCGTACTCCCCGCTGGCGTCGGACAGATAGACGATCCATTGGCCATCCGGGCTCCATGCCGGATCGCGCTCGGCGACGCCGCTGGTGCGAGTGAGGTTTCGTGGTGAACCATTCTTGGCCGGGAGCGTCCAGATATCGCCTCGGGCTTCGACGACGACGCGTTTGGCCGATGGCGAGATGTCCGCCGACTCAATGAACTTCGAGGCGTCGACTCGCTGCTCGCGCAACTTCGGCCGATCGCCCGGCACGGTGATCAATACGGGCTTGGCCGCACCACTGGGCAAGTCGACGAGGTAAAGGTGGTTGCCGTTTTGCAAGACGATTTCGCCTTGACCGCCGGGTCCGGGTCCGATCGCCGGCCACTTGCAATCGTATTCCGCAAACGAGGTGATTTGCTTTCGCTCGCCGCTGTTCGTGTCGAACGACCAGATATTCAGCCGATGCTCGTCGCCACCGTCCGACAAGTAATACACGACCGATCCGTGCCACATGGGAAACGAGTCGGTTCCCTCAAAGTCCGTGATCTGCCGCGACTCGTTGGTCTTCAAGTTGAACAACCAGACGTCCGATGCCATCCCGCCGCGATACCGCTTCCAGGTTCGGTAATCGCGACTGTGTGGCGTGTACGCGAGCCAGGTTCCGTCGTCGTTGATCGCGCCGTTGCTGCCGTAGGGGACAGGCAAGGTCTGTGGCAAAGGTGCATCCAGCGCTTGAACGAACAATTGAGTTTGTCGCGACAACCCGGTGAAGGCGTTCGATGCATAGATCAGCTTTCCGTCCGGCGTCCAGTCGCACAGCGCTTCGCCGGCCGGATGATACGTAATCCGTTTGGCGGGTCCGCCGGTTACCGAAATCGTATAGATGTCTTCATTGCCGTCGTAGTTCCCGACAAAGGCGATCGTCTTGCCGTCGGGGCTGAACCGAGGCAACGACTCCTCGCCTTTGGGTGAAGCCAAAGGCGACGCGACGCCGCCCGTCCGCGGGGCCAGCCACAGATCGTCGCCGTAAACAAACACGATCGATTCGGCGCTGACATCGGGAAACCGCATCATGCCGGCTCGGTTGCACTTGAGCCGACAGCCCCGGCAGAAACGTCAAAAGGGTCGTCGTGGTAACGGCCAGACGTGTGGCGGTACGAAAAATCCAGTTCATGTTCTTGCTCATCATGGGTCATTGATTTTGCGTTTGGACATTGAAAGAAGGTTTGCGCAAGAGTCGCTCAGCTTGCGTGATTTGTCGACCGTTTTCGCCGAGATCGTCGGTTCGGCGAGCGCTTCCAGAATGCGGATCGATGGATCAGGCTTCGAGTATAGTTACAAACGCGTCCAGGTCATAATCCGACGTTCGGAAGACTAATTTCAAAAAACGGTTACGGCAACGAAGCCGCGCAGAATGCCTCGATTCCTTCCTCACATGCAGCCGAGTTGATGCCTTTGCCGAAATGCAATGACTTGGACCGCGATTGGGTCGAACCGCTTGTTAGTAGCCCAACCGCCGTCAATCCGATCAAGCTGAAGAGGACGGAGAATAGCATAAAGTTGCTCAACATCCCGACGCCACACAGAATCACCATTCCGGCAACCGACGCCCAGCGGCGCGGCAACAACACCAAAACAACCGCGCCCGTTAATTCACTCGCTGTGACGAATCGCGAGTACCACATCGCCAGCCAGTGAAGTTGATCTTCGCTCAGAAACTGCCGCAGTGCATTGAACAGCCAAAAGTCGCGATCGACGAAATAGATGTCGTACAACACGCTCCCATTCCAATAACCTGGAGTCATCTTTCCCATGTCGCCTCCCAAAAAAATGACAGCCACGATCAGATGGGCCAACATCGCCGATTTCTCCAACAGCGTTGCACGGTCGTCCACCTCGATCCGCAATGAATACCAAACGCACCAGGCACTTGCCCAGAACGCCGTGCAAAACGTCACGTCGTTGTAACTCCCTTGGTGCCAGCACAACACCGCGTTGGCCACCAATAACGCGACCGATTGAAACCGGTTCACGGCAGTGCTACTGCTGACGATTCCCCAAAGACTCATCACAGCGGCCATCACGTACGCCGAGGCCAATACAAATTCCGAACGGAACACCGCTGGAAAGAAGTCGTCGTTGACGGGGATATTCTTGTAAACTTCGAAAAGCAGCCGGAAGTAGGTCAGCTTCCAGACCAGCGAAAGAAAAATGCCCAACGAGACGACCCGATAGGGCATCCATCGCTCGTCGACACAAGCAGCGATCGTCGATTGAGTCCGCCAGGTCGTGGAAGCAGCCGACATCGTACTCATCGTTCCACAACCTCAACCAAGTGGACTTCGTAGCCTCGATCGTCAATGGGATTCGCTCGCCATCTGGTCGCGATCGAATGCCCTTGATAGGCGGATTCGAGCCAAAACTGTTTGGGTCGATGATCCAGCAGATACGCCAATCGCCCGTCGCCAAACGTCAGCAAGCGAAATGGAAAGTGATTGACCATTCGCCGCGCGGACCATTTCTCGTCGGCCAGCCCGTCAGTTACGCATCCACTATTCTCACAGTTGTACATGGCCGGTATCGGTTGCTGGACCGCCCACGCCCAGAAACTTGGCGTCTGCATTTGAAACCGGCAAAGCGTCGCGTGCTGCACGGCCGAATTGAACGGCAATTGGACGATCCAAACGAAGATCAAAATGAGCGGAACAAGAATCCACAACACCGATGTGTCGCGGGTCTGTCGCACCAGTCGAATGAAATGAAAAAGTCGCATGACTAACCTCGTTTGCAGCCCAAATATAGGTCGCAGTCATGGCAGTGGATCTCGCGCAAGCTCGCTAGAATTCCCACTCGACGGCGTCAGAGCGGCGTAACCGACTCTGCGACACTCCTATAACCGGCATATTTGGGCCTTCGCGGCCCGGCGAACGAGTAGCGAAACGGCACGAGCTGTCCGGTTGCGTTGGCATCCACACGTCGAATTACCGGGCGGCTTGCGCCGCTCCGCTTCAATTAAAGCTTGTGCACACATTTTTCAACAGTCTGCAAGTATGCGGGCCCTTGATTCGATAATGGATCGCAGGTGCCCGGCCTTGCTGAGTTCGCCTGCCTGTTACAATCATCGGACACGGTTTGAATCAGGAAACCACAGGAATGAAGGATGGCGACATGGCCGATTCGATCGACTTGCGGCAGGCAATCACGGATCAGCTTCGGAGTTTTGTCCGATCGGGGATGACCGATATCCCTCGACCAAAACCCAATTCAGCGTTGGCCGAAGCGGTCCGCGCCGCGACTGAGAATGAACTGAATGAGACTCAGCGGGCCGACACCGCAGTTCCGATGCGTACCAAGACGCCGCCCGCACGCGACGGGCGTCAGCCGACATTATTGGGAGATGCACCTGGCGATGCTTACGGTCCTGTGCTGTCGCTGCCGGACCGCACTGAAGTGTTTAGAATTCTCAACGCCGAAGTTGCCGAGTGTAAACGCTGCCCCGACTTGGTGGCATCACGCTCGCGGACCGTCTTTGGCGTAGGCACTCTTCAGCCGCGACTCTGCTTTTTCGGTGAAGCCCCCGGAGCCGATGAAGATCGGGTGGGCGAGCCGTTTGTCGGGGCGGCGGGTCAGCTGCTCAATAAGATTATCGCGGCCTGCAAGTTGACGCGTGAAGAAGTTTACATTCTCAACGCCATCAAGTGTCGTCCCCACGGGAATCGGACTCCCACCGACAGCGAGATCGAAAACTGCCGCGGTTATATGGAACGTCAACTCGAAGTCTTGCAGCCCGAGTTTATTTGTTGCCTGGGGGCGGTCGCGGTGCGCTCGTTGCTCCAACAACGGCAACCAATCAGTCGCATGCGGCAACAGTTCTTTCGCTTTCGCGGCAGCCGCGTTCTGGTCACGTACCATCCGTCATACTTGCTCCGCGAACCCAGCGCCAAACGCTTGGTGTGGGAGGACATGCAACTGTTGATGAAAGAAATGGGAGTGAACTTGACTTGACGTCGAACGCGCAATCGTCGTGTGCTATTTGCCGTAGGTCGGGCAGTCCCCGCCCGACAAACATGGGTGAAAGATGTAGCCGTTTTATTTCAGATTAGCGCATTATGGGAGCAACTAATGGCTTGCTGGTTCCCGGCTGTCGATGCCGGTATAATCGCCGGCATTCATCAACACACGAGCCGGGGTCTGGCTCATTTTCGGCCCAATAATTTGGTACTTGAATGTCGCATGAGCCGCCGAAAATGTGCCTGACCCCCTGAAAACGTGGGCGACGCATCGACAACCCGTGAACGCTTACTGTCACAACAGACGATGCACGCAGCCAGCGCGCACCATACGACGATACCTTTTGAACACGCCGAGAGTTCAATGAATGTTCTGCGAACTACCCTTGCCGTTTTGGTTGCATGGCTGATCGCTTGGGGTTCCGCGATTCCCGTTTGGGGTCAGACGGAGAACATCCCTCCGAACGAAAAGTACGCGGCGGCCGCCAGTGAACTTTCGCAATTCATCCAGCGCGAAATTGAGCAGAAGGACATCCGTGCGCTTTCGATCGCGGTCGTCGACGGCGATCGGATTGTATGGGCTCAAGGATTCGGTTTTGCCGATGCCGCGCGAACTCAGCCGGCCACCGCGCAGACGGTTTACCGAGTTGGTTCGGTCAGCAAGTTACTCAGCGACGTCGCCGTGGTGCAACTCATCGAACAAGGAAAGCTAAAACTCGATGACGACGTGCGTACGATTTTGCCCGACTTTCAGCCGCACAATCCGTTTGACCAACCGATTACGTTGCGGCGATTGATGAGTCACCAAAGCGGCTTGGTGCGCGAGCCGCCTGTGGGACATTACTTCGACCCCACCGGTCCATCGCTGCAACAAACCGTGGACAGCTTGAACGCCACGTCGCTGGTCCACGCACCAGGTAGCCGAACCAAATACTCCAACGCTGCAGTCGCCGTTGCCGGCTATTGCGTGCAGAAGGTAACCGGGCAACCGTTTGCCGATTACATGCAAACCACGTTGCTGGGGCCGTTGGGGATGACGTCTAGCAGTTATCAGTTAAACGACGCGATCGGTCAGAGGTTGGCGGCGGCCGAAATGTGGTCCTACGATGGACGGCGGTTTCCTGCTCCCAACCTACAAATGGGCGCCCAGCTGGCCGGCAACTTGTACTCTACGGTGATCGATCTCGGACAGTTCATGTGCGCGATCTTTGGCGACGGCGAACTGGAGGGACGGCGGATTTTGTCGTCGAAGTTGCTGAGCCGAAATGTTGACTCCGGAAACGAAGGGAAATGCGTCGGCGCACGTTTGGCATCGGCTTCGCCATCGGAAATTTGGACGGCATGCAGACGTTTGAACATGGGGGTGCGATATACGGATTCGCCACCGATTTTCGTGGCCTACCCCAACAAAAGCTCGGCGTGATCGTCGTCGCTTCTCGCGATGTCGCGAATGGCTTCGTGATGCGCGTTTCGGAGAACACGCTGCGGACGTTTTTGGCGGCCCGGGAAGATCGACCGCTGACCCCTCTAGTTTCGACAAAACCCGTCGACCGCGAATTTGCACGTCGTGTTGCGGGGCTCTACTCCGACGGTAAATCGACTCGGCGGCTGGTCGAATGCGCTGGGCAATTGCGGATTCAAGGTGCGACGTTTGACAACGAGATTCGGCGGCTCGACGATCGCTACGTTTTGGATGACGTTCAAACGTACGGTCCGGAAGTTAAATTTGGCGACGATCGCTTTGAATTGAACAAGGTCGTTTGGAACCGGATCGAGGATGCGCTTCCGCCAGAATCGCCGGCGCGTTGGAACGGCTTGATCGGCGAATACGGTTGGGACCACAACACGCTCTTCGTCTATGAAAAGCGCGGCCAACTGTGGGCTCTGATCGAATGGGTATTTCACTATCCGTTGACCGAAGAGTCCGACAACGATTTTGCCTTTCCCGATTACGGCTTGTATCAACAAGAGAAGCTGCATTTCACGCGCGACCCCAGCGGGAAGGCGACGGAAGTCATTGCGGCCGGAATCAGCTTCAAACGGCGCAACGCCGATCTCGACAACGCCAAGACGTTTAAGATAAAACCCGTGCTGCCAGCGGAGCGTCTTCGTGAAATCGCTCTCGCCGCCCAACCACCCTCGCAGCCGAAGGATTTGTTGCCTAGTGACTTGGTGGAACTCGTTACATTGGATCCAACCATCAAGTTGGACATCCGCTATGCAACCGAGAATAACTTCATGGGGACGGTCTTCTACGATCAGCCGCGAGCATTCATGCAGTGCCCCGCCGCCGAAGCCGTGGTCCAGGCCAACGCCTGGCTGCGACCGAAAGGTTACGGGCTGTTGATTCACGACGCGTACCGGCCGTGGTACGTAACGAAAATGTTTTGGGAGGCGACGCCCGAAGCGTTAAAGCGGTTTGTGGCTGACCCGGCAAGTGGTTCGCGGCACAATCGAGGATGCGCCGTCGATTTAACGCTTTACGAATTGTCGACCGGCGCAGTTGTGCCGATGGTTTCGGGCTATGACGAATTCAGCGAACGAGCGTACCCGAATTATGCGGGCGGCACTTCGCGGCAGCGGTGGCATCGCCGGCTATTGCGGACCGCGATGGAAACAGCCGGTTTCGAGGTTTACGAATTCGAATGGTGGCATTTCGATTTTCATCGCTGGCGGGAGTACCCCATTCAGAACGTACGATTCGAGCAAATCGGCAACCACCATCCCTAAGTCCGAACTGTAGGTCGGTCAGTCCCTGACCGACAACGATTTCGGTTCCCACAGTAGGTCGGTCTGTCCCAGACCAACAGCGAGTTTAGTGCTGACAGTAGGTCGGTCTGTCCCAGACCGACAACGATTGCTAAAAATGTAGCTGTCCGTTATATCCACGCCTGCCGTATGGGCGACCGCGCCACAGGACCGACAACGATTGCTAAAAACGGTGCTGTCCGTTATACAGCTAACCCCTTACGGCAATATGGGTCGTGGACCAATTCGGGGCAGAACGGCCATCCTTGGCCGTCATTGGTTGGGCAACGAAGCCCGACCTACAGCAAACTAACCCGCTACTGCAAAACGAGTCGATTCGTCTTTCGGCGCCCGATGGGTTAGAATAGCACAAGTGACTCAATGCGAGGCCAGTTGATATGAGCGTGACAACGATTAATCGACGCAAGTTTGTGGCCAGTGGACTTTCGTTGGCGGCCGGTGCCGCGATGACCTCGATGTTGTTGGCGGACGACCAACGAGAGGTCAAAGACGAAAAAAGTCCGGCCGAGTTGATCGACGCCAAAGCCCAGCGTGCCATCGAACGCGGACTGGAGTTTCTGGCGCGACGACAAGTCAAATCGGGTCCCAATGCCGGATCGTTCGGTCAAGACGGCTATTCTGCGGGCGTTGCGACCACGGGCATGGGTGGTTTGGCGTTTATGTGCGGTGGAAACACACCCGGAATGGGGAAATACGGCAAACAGGTCAATCACTGCGTCGATTTTATCTTGCGCAATGTCGCCGACACCGGCTACATCGCTCGACTGGACAACCGTATCAATGAAAACATGTATGGGCACGGCTTTGCGATGTTGTTTCTGGCACAAGCCTATGGGATGTCGCAGAAAGCGGAAATCGGCGAAAAACTGCGCAAGGCAGTTCGCTTGACGTGCAGTTGTCAGAATTCACTCGGTGGATGGCGTTATCAACCGGTCAAGAGCGACGCGGACTTGTCGGTCACCGTTTGCCAGATCATGGCGCTTCGAGCGGCTCGGGACGCTGGCATCGAAGTCCCCGACGAAGTTCGCTCGAAGTGCATCGAGTATGTCAAGAAAAGTCAGAATGCGAACGGCAGCTTTCGTTACACGATGCAGGGCGGGCACACGACGTTTGCCATGACGGCCGCCGGTGTTACGTCGTTGTACAGCGCAAATATCTACGAAGGAGAGGCGGTGACGAAGGCCCTCAAGTACTTGGTCGACAACCGCTCAGAGGGAAGTGGCTACGGCCATTATTACTACGCACATTACTATGCAATTCAAGCGATGTGGCACGCCGGCGGCAAACTCTGGAACGACTGGTATCCGATGATCCGCGACGAGTTGGTCTCGAAGCAGGGTAGCAACGGATCTTGGAGTGCTCCCGAATCTTGCGACGAACTTGGCACCGCTATGGCTTGTATCGTCTTACAAATTCCGCTGAATTTGGTTCCGGTCTTCTCGCCGTGATTTCATGCTGGGCAGCGCCGTATGTGCGAACTCTGTGTGCCACTGGCTTCGCCAGTGCGGGTCGGCAATACACGCCGCTCATGTACACTGGCACAGCCAGTGGCACCCCAAAATTGAAACTTGACACGGCACTAGATGTCTCGGCGTTGTCGCATCAGGCGGCTGTAACGTTCTAGCGTTTTTCGTTCGCGGCGCGTCAAGCTGGCTTCTCCTTGGCTGTGAATTTTTTCGAGCAGCCGATCGGCCTCGAGCTTGAGTTGATCTTCCGGCGAGCGATGAACTCGCAAGCGGCTTCGTCGCGGCTTTAACCGACCCAGGAACGCAAAGTTCCAGTTGAGCTTAAAGTACATTGCCGCGAACAGCGCCCCGCCCAAATGGGCCTGCCAAGCGGTTTGCGATTGCGGATCGAGTGAATTGAGGAACTCGAGCACGACGAACACGACACCCAACACCCACGCCTGCATCGGAAACACACCCAACAGCAGCACCGTCTGTCGTGGGAAATTAAAAACGAACAGCATGACAACCGCGACAACGGCGCCGGACGCTCCCAGCACGCTCTCCGGTTTGTGGGATAACAGCGCCGTGGCTGCCCAACAGAGACCTGCAAAGACGATCGCGAGCAAGTAAAAACGAAGGAATTCTGCCTTGCCGTAACGTTGTTCGACCTGGCGGCCAAACACGAACAAGCCGAACATGTTAAACAGGATGTGCCAAATCCCCAACTTGGAACCAATCGGCGAATGGGCGAACCCATAAGTAATCAATTGCCACCACTTCCAGGGCTTCAGCAGGGCATCGCCATCAAGTTGCAACAGCGACATGACGTATCCGCTGTGTTGACCGACGAACAGGTCGACCACGAAAACGGCGACGTTGGCAATAATGAGCATCGCGACGGCGCTTTGGGCGATGCGAGCACCCAGACGTCGATAACCCGAGCCTTCCGATTCGTCTCGGTAGTAGCCGCGATCTTGAATTCCCATGAACGTTGCGTTGACTTGGCGGTAGTTAACGGCTGATCCAAAATACATCTTAGCACTTCCGAATCGACTGAGAAACGCGACCCGGCGCAGAGGGACGACCGGATGCAACCCAAGGGCGTACCGAGAGCCAATCCGCCGAGTTGAAGTCTCGGCTGCCGGTACTGCGGGGCGCGGTCAAAAAGCATGCAGCGCGATAGAATGGTTGGGTTCGTCGCCGCGATGTTGCCACGACGAATCGACTTACACATTGTCACTTGTTTCTCCTATCGTGAGCTATTCATATCCGACTGACCGAACGCCGTCGAGTGCCTGCACGTCGGACGTCAACACGATCGAAGTGCTCAGTTTTGATCCGCATCAGTGCATCCATCGTCGGTTGGCCGATTCGGCAATGCTTATCGAGTCGTTGCGAGCCAGGCGGGTTGGTTGCACTGGATCAACGTCGATTCCGTTGCCGACACAGCGCTGGTCAACAGTCTGGGCGAGCAGTTGAACATTCATCCGCTGGCGTTGGAGGACGTCGTCCACGTACACCAGCGAGCCAAAGTCGAGGAGTATGACGGCTATTTGTTCATCGTCGTGCGGATGGCCTCAATGGACCAGGACGAACTGGTGACCGAGCAGCTTTCGATTTTCTTGTTTAAGGACATGATCTTGACGTTTCAGGAGGGACGCCCGGGCGACAGTCTCGACACAGTCCGGCAACGGCTCGACCACACTCAAAGTCATCTCCGTACCTGCGGAATGGATTATCTGGCGTATGCCTTGATCGACGCCGCGATCGATAGCTTTTATGCGCCGCTGAAGGGGTTTGGCGATCGCTTGGATGAGTTGGAAGAGTCCGTCGAGCAGACCACGAGTGACGGTGTCGTCTCCGAATTGCACAGTCTGCGACGAAATCTTTTGATCTTGCGGCGAGCCGTCTGGCCGTTGCGGGACTCGGTGAGCGGGTTGTTGCGGACTGGCCATCAGTTGTTTCGCGCCGAGACCCAAGTTCACTTGCGGGATTGCCTTGATCACACGGTTCAACTGGTCGACTTGGCAGAGACCTATCGTGAAGTCTGTTCCGATTTGCGAGAACTGCAATTCGCCCAAATCAGTCAGCGGACCAACGAAGTGATGCGGGTATTGACGATCATCGCCACGATCTTCATGCCACTTAGTTTTCTAGCGGGCCTGTACGGAATGAATTTCAATCCGGCCGCATCGCCGTTGAACATGCCCGAACTCAACTGGCGGTATGGCTACCCCTTTGCATTGTCGCTGATGCTGGCGGTCATGCTGTTCATGCTGGTTGTGTTTCGCCGTTGGGGTTGGCTGGGAAAGAGCCGAAACCGGTTATAAATCATGAACGAACAACTTCTGTCGGCGGTTTCGAAGAACCTGCTCTTCCGGTACTCGCTGCCGTTGTGGAAGACGGATATGGCGTGGGCCCGTGACGGCGTGGAGTTGCCAGCCAAGTATCGGCTGCCGCATTTCGGCTGTTTCGAGCAACAAGCGGCGTTTGCCGACGTCCGTGCCGCGTGGCACGGTCAAGGCATTCTGGTCGCGGTCGACGTGTCGGGAAAAAAACAAAAAGTCCGCTGCAACCCCGCCAAGATTTTACAAAGCGACGGCGTGCAGATGTGGATCGACACACGCAACATTCGAAACGTCCATCGCGCGAGCCGCTTTTGCCATTGGTTCGCCTAC
The DNA here is from genome assembly GCA_963803365.1 of uncultured Planctomycetaceae bacterium. Taxonomy (GTDB): domain Bacteria; phylum Planctomycetota; class Planctomycetia; order Pirellulales; family Pirellulaceae; genus JANMEB01. The sequence continues at coordinate 720,332 of CAWDMH010000003.1, read as the reverse complement.
ATTCCCCTCAGCGGCAACGTGCATTCGCCTAAGCCTTTGGGCACGATGTTGAAGATCAATCGCGCCAAGGAAGACGCCAAGACCTTTCAATTGTTCAAGCCGTTGGCCGCCAGCCGAATAACTCATGACGGCTATCACCTGTCGTGGTGCATTCCCGCCGCGGCGCTCACCGGCTGGAACCCAGCAGAACATCGGCAGATCGGCTTTAACTATGCCGTCGTCGACGGCGAATTCGGCTGGCAAACGCTGGCCACCGATTTCAAGTTTCCCATCGCCGAAGACCCCAGCTTGTGGCACACGCTGGAGTTAACTCAATAGGCGGCTGCCGAATTGAACAGTGGATTTCGCATTGATGACGGCCTGACGCCGGAATTCGTTCTCTGGAGCATTGACTGTGCGTGCGTCCTGCGGCGTCTGTTGCCGGACCAAACTCCCCGGACCGTCAGCCGTCTGCTCAAGCCGTTGGCGGCGCTGGATTATTGTCAGCGAAACGATCTGGAGCTTGACGGGGTCTGCATCGACGTTCGATCGATCGGCAGCGTCGAGTTGCGTGGATTCGTCGCCCAGGAAGTCGCGGCTTATTACGGAGGCTTGTCGAAGTGTCGAGAGCTTTGCACCGCCTGCCCGGCGAACTGTCGGAGCTCCAGCTTCGAGGATTTCCCGGCCCAGGCGAACGACCCGACGCCGGGGCTTGCCGGATGTTACGGTTGGTTTCGCCGCGACGTTGCGATCGTCTCGGCGATCGACCATTGGTTTGATCGTCAAACCGTCGTGCCGCCGGAGATCGTCCGTCAGTTAAGCGATACCGCTCCAAAATGGAACGGATTGTGGCGGCGGTCGATCATTCCGGACGGGTTGCTGCCGCCGTTGTTGGAACTCTTGAAGTCGGTTGCCATCTCGGTCGGCACAGCCGCGCGCAACGCGACTGCCGAAATGTCGGATCTAATTCGCGCCGTCTCGTCTTGTGCTTCGAACAGTCAAAGTCTGGCAGTCGAACTGGTTCCCGGCGGCCGGACCGAAGGAACGATCTGGAACCTCGGACCGTACTGCCCGCAGTGCAAAGCTGGCATGGGCGACGAGGACGCTCGCTGTACTTGTTGCGGCCGAGTCGGGCATCCACACCCAGTCATCCGCCGCAAAAGGATCGGTTATCGTCCATTTCTTCGTCTGAATCGAATATTAGACTCCGAACGCCTCGTCGAACTTGAACGGCGCGTGAATTCTCGGACTCGGTAGCACAAAAACTCGATAGCCCAACAACTAGCATCCACTGGGCTGTCGCCCAAACCGCTATCCAAAAGGTAACAGTTCACGAGCCGGGGTCTGGCTCAATCCGCCCCAGGCGGTTGTGCCTGACCCCTAAAAACGTGGGCAACGCATTGGCAATCCGTGAACGCTTACATCCAAAAGAGTCCAGTGGTTGAATTGAGAGCAAAAGAGTCGTTTTACTTGTGATCGTTACGACGTCATTGCACCCCCGAAATCGCGTACAACGGTGTGCCCGATTGCACTGTCGTTCGGATCTGTTGTCGCGCGGCAAACTGTCGCTGTGGTCGCGGCGACTTTTAACTAGAATCTAACGAGATTTGGCGCGGACGGCTGGACGTTGCGCCCGTATCATTTCAGCCCATAGATCATCGCACAAATCAGGCGCCGCGATTGATGGACGCAACCGAGATTACATCACGGCAGGAGAACGCCGCAACCGCCGTGATATCGAACGGCGACCAATCGCATTCGCCACCGGTGAATTCAGCCGCGATGCGTTCGAACGAATCGCCGAAGGATCACCGCGCGGCTTGGGGAATTGTTTTCGGTGCCGGATCGGCACTCGGTTATGCGCTGGCCAACGCATTCTTGCGCGAGGCAAGCCGCGAACCGGCCATCTGGGTGGCGGCGATCAAAGCCGCATGCACGGCAGCGATTTTTTGCCCGTGGCTGATCTTGCTGGCGGTGATCGGCAAGCGAGTTCTGCCGCCGCTGCGGATTTGCGGCATGTTGTTGGCGGTGAGCTTTTTCGTTCAGTACTTTGGCAACGTCTTTTACCAGTATGCGATCCAAAAAATCGGCTTGGTTCTGGCGGTGCCAGTCAACTTGGGAGTGATGATCCTCAGCGGTGCCGTTTTGGGCCGAATCCTGATGCGCGAACCGCTGACGCCTAAGATCACGGCGGGGCTGGCCGTGATCATCGTCTCGATCGCGATCCTGAGCGCAGCGGGTCATCAGGCAACCAATCCGTCCGGTGATTCATTATCTGCTTTGCAACAAACGTGGTTGGCCGGGACAATGGCCGCCGCGGTCAGCGGGTTTTCCTACGCCGTGCTGGGGATTGCCATTCGCAAGAGCATGCAACATGGCATTCCGCTGGCGACGCCGATCGTGTTTGTCAGCGTCGTGGGAACGGTTGGCCTGATGAACTTGAGCGTCGCTTGGGAAGGCCCGCTGGCGATTGCCGTCATCGATCAAATGGGTTGGTTTGCCATGATTGCGGCGGGCGTGTTCAATGGGATGGCCTTCTTATGCTTGACCAAGGCATTCAAGTTGCTGCCAGTGGTGTATGTGAACGGAATCAACGCCGCGAACTTGATGTTCTCTGCGCTGTTCGGTGTGTTGTTTTTCTGGGAGCCGTGGAACGTGCAGCTCACGTGTGGGATGCTACTGATGTTTGTCGGCATGGCAGTTCTGGCATACGGAGCCAATGAGAATCGACTTCGACTGCGGCGTCTGCTGACCGAACGTGTGTGAATGAGAATTAGCCTTTGTCGCTTAACGCCAGAATAAAACTACTAAAACAGTGCCATCCACTATTGATGATCCACTATTGATGTGTTTTCTTTGTTCGGCCTTTGCGTCGGAGTCGGCGTTGAAACCCCCATAGAGCCTTCACCTGGGTGATCGCATCCCACAGCGAGTCGAAAAAAATGCGCCGCCAGCCCTGCGGCGGCTGATCTTCGCATCGCGATGGAGAACAACGGTTCCTAGCACCTTTGTTTCCCCAGTGTTTTTCCTTCTTTTCACCGCCGTGGCTCCTTCGACCACAAGTTCGGAGGGTTATCTGACCCGTTGTTTCGCCGCCGTCGGTTGATACAATGTAATTACATCAGGTTTGGCAAATTGGAGAAGGTGAAATGAAAATCAGTTTGATACGAATCGGCAACTCGCAGGGGGTTCGTTTACCCAAATCAGTGATCGACCAAGCGAGCCTGACGCCAGAGCTTGAACTTGAAGTTGGCGACGGCAAAGTCATTCTCAGCCGTATCGGCAAGCCAAGGCATAACTGGGAACAGGATGCGATGGCTTGCCACGCGGGAGAAGAAGATCGCCTGGATGATTGGGATTCAACCATCGCTGATTTCGAGGGCAAGTGGAAATGAAGCGATTTGAAGTCTGGCTTGTTAATCTTGCCCCAACCATCGGCAGCGAAATCAAGAAAACGAGACCTGCGATCATCGTTTCGCCGGACGAGTTGAATGCGCACCTGCGTACCGTGATTGTCGTGCCTTTGACACAAGGTCGGTCGTATGCATTTCGAATCTCGACACAAGTGCAAGGGAAAAAGGGCGTCGCGGCCATCGACCAAATTCGAACCGTCGATAAACAACGCCTGATCAAACGACTATCGAAAGTCTCTGGTAAGACGGCGGCCACGATCCTCAACGCGCTGGCGGAGATGTTTGCTGAGTAGTTTCGGGATCGAACGGCGCCTCGCATGCCGTACTTCTACGCCGTGGCCGGCAAGCCGCACGAGATCGACGCCCGCCGCAGCCGCGACGGCCGGCGTCGGTACAAAGCCAAACGAGCAGTCCGCGAGCTACTGGCTGCGTAAGACGATCCTGGCAACCGAAGGCGGCTATTTCCGGACAAGAACAAAGTCGCTGTCTATTTCAACCGGGATCTCTGCCTTTGGGCTAATCCCATGAATCCCTCGGTGAATTACAACCGTGCGCTTTTTCACCTCGAGTACGTTCACACGCGCCTCCGCATTCTTGTCAAATGCAGATACAATGTACAGCAAAGGGTGCGAAAAATACTCTACCGTGAATTGACCGTCAGCCATGTCTGAAACTTGTACACCGTTATCCACTCGGATAGACGATTCATCAGGCAATGAGGGTTTTAGCCTAAACGAGGCACCCTCGAACACCTGCGCTGGAGCTGCAAACCTATTACCGTGTGTGAGCCTCCATCGACCGTTTCCAGGTTGCGCGTTGTCTCGTCAATTAATACGAATGTCCCTTGGTCCGCGCTCCAGCCATGATATTCCCATAGTCTTTTACCCATTCTCCTGATAACACCTCGGGCGTTCTCGCACCACACGCGTTGGTCTTTATGCAGCATTTTTTCGTGTTGGACTTGCTGACAGCCACTCAACAAGCAAAAGAGTGTAAGAATCTGCAACACGGTGCGACTACTGTCGCGACAGATTTCCATCGTACAAATCAACGATCGTTGTAGGCCAGAGTTACATCTCGCCGTAACTGTTCACGAGCCGGGGTCTGGCTCATTTTCGGCCCAATTATTGGTTCGTGAACGTCGCATGAGCCGCCGAAAATGTGCCTGACCCCCTAAAAACGTGGGCAACGCATTGATAACCCGTGAACGCTTGCAGATTAACCAGAAACATCGTCGACTATGTGCTAAGATACGTCCAATGATTTAACGTGTCCAACACATTCTCGCACGATTCAACCTGTATCGAAATGGAGGTATCGTAATAGAGGGTATCGTAATAGAGGGACACAGCAGTTTGCTCCGGGTTCTGATTCGGTTCGACGTTGAAATCCCAGCATGAAATGGGAGCGGAGTCGGTCCCTGCAAAAGCGGGGGGCGGGGATGCAACATTGCGAGAGTTGATTTCCGCTGAATTCCCGCCCCCTGCTTTCGCGGGGACAGGCTTGGTGGGGATGATGAAACCGTATTTCAGATGATGAAACCCTTTTTCAACGGTCTGCTGATGTCGGACGTTTAGCAGTCATTGTGGGCGGACATTCTGGCGGTTCGGTTGCGGTCATCGCATGACTTGCGGTGCGGGCTTGTTGCCCTTGCTGCAATTTCCCCGTAAACTCAAATAGATTCGCGTCGCAACCTGCCTTGCCCCTCTGAAGTTGTGAATCGGACATCCGCCGTAGAAAAAGGAACAAGGCGATGGCTTTCGGGCACACGGTTTCTTTTGCGCCATCTATGACAGAGTCGGATTTCTTCGCCAGTCTGTTGGAAATTGTCAACGACCTGGTCTTGGCGATTTCGCTCGACGGCCAGGATCTGCTGTACGTCAACAACACGGCGCCCGCAATTTACGGCCGTCCGCTTTCAGAGTTGGTCGACAACGATTTGGTGTGGTTCAACTCGATCCATCCCGACGATCAACCGGGCGTGCGACAAGTGATTCGGCAAGTCGGCAATTCTTCGGTCGAACGAATGGAGCGGGAGTTTCGGATTCAGCGGCCCAACGGCGAATCGCAGTGGATGCAAGGTACGTTTTGCCTGATCCGCGGTCAGGATTTGGCGCCGCGGCGTATTGGTTGCATCGCCAAAGACGTCACCAAACGGATCAGCACCGAACAAAAGCTGGAAGAGGCCAAAGCGATCTACCATTCGTTGGTGGAGAGCTTGCCGATCAATGTGTTTCGAAAAGATCGCGAGGGCCGCATTGTTTACGGGAACGCGCGTTACTGCCGATCCCTGGGAAAGTCGCTTGATGAATTGCTGGGCAAGACCGACCGCGACTTGTTTTCGCAAAAGCTGGCCGAAAAGTACTGTCAGGACGACCGCTGGGTGTTGCAGACCGGGTTGCCGTTTCATGACATCGAGGAACACGTCGCGGCCGATGGCAATTTGATCTTTGTGGAAGTGCTCAAGGCGCCGGTGACCGACGCCAGTGGACGCCGGGTGGGAATTCAAGGGATGTTCTGGGATGTCTCGAGCGCAAGCGCGCCGAGGAGGCACTGCGGCAGGCGAAGGAACTTGCCGAATCGGCCAGCCGTGCCAAGAGCGATTTTCTGGCCAACATGAGCCACGAGATCCGCACGCCATTGAACGCGATTTTGGGCATGACCGAGCTGCTGTTGGAAACGGTCATGGGCAACGATCAGCGCGAGTATTTGGAGATGGTTCACCAGTCGAGCGAGTCGTTGTTGACGTTGATCAACGACATACTCGACTTTTCCAAAATCGAAGCGGGCAAGTTGGAACTGGAGAACCATTCGTTCAATTTACGCGACCGACTTGGAGACACGATGCGTTCGCTGGCGGTGCGGGCACACGCCAAAGGATTGGAGCTGGCAATCAGCATCGACCATCGAATCCCGGGGCGGCTGGTCGGCGATATCAGCCGCATCCGTCAGGTGATCGTCAATCTGGTAAGCAACGCGATCAAGTTCACCGAGGCGGGTGAAGTGCTGTTGGATTTGAGTCAACTGGAGCAGTTGTCAGACGCCGTGCGCATTCGGTTTTCGGTCGAAGACACAGGCATTGGAATCCCGCCAGAAAAGTTGAACAGGGTATTCCAGGAGTTTGAACAAGCGGACAGTTCGACGACGCGAAAATACGGCGGCAGCGGATTGGGATTGGCGATCGGCTCGCGGTTGGTGGCGCTGATGGGGGGCGAGCTGAAGGTGGAGAGCGTGTTGGGGCGGGGGAGCCGGTTTTACTTTGACCTGACGTTGCCGATTGATCGAGAGCGCGCTTGCCGCGCCAACACTCGCGGGCCTCGGTGAATTATCCGTCATGATCGTCGACGACAACGCCACCAATCGTCGGATCATGGAAAAGACGCTTTCGGCGTGGGGAATGAAACCGGTCTCGGCACATTCGGCAAAACAGGCGCTGGCCATCCTCAACGGATTGGCCGCGGCGGGTGAACCGGTGCAACTGGTGCTGTCCGACGTCAACATGCCTGACCACGACGGCTACGAGTTGGCGGAATGGATCCGTTCTCAACCGGTGATTGCGGAAACGCGGATCGTGTTGTTGACCAGCAGCAACCGGCAAGGCGAGTTACAACTGCGAAGGGAGCTAAAGATTGAAGGCCAGTTGCTCAAACCGGTCAAGCAATCGGATCTATTGGAAGCGATCTCGCAAGCGATGGGATTGAGCTTGGTGAGCGAGTTGGATTCGTCCGAGGAGGCCAACGGGCCGACGACCGAGGCCAGTGTCCGTCCTCTCCGAATTCTGCTGGCCGAAGACAATCACGTGAATCAGCGGCTTGCTTTGGGCATGCTGGAAAAACACGGGCATCAAGTGATCGTCGCCGAAGACGGCCAACAGGCGGTCGATTTTTACCGCGACGGCGAGTACGACTTAATCTTGATGGACGTGCAGATGCCGATTTGCGACGGCTTGGAGGCAACCCGTCGGATCCGACAACTCGAACAAGGCACGCCGCTGCATGTGCCGATCATCGCCATGACGGCGCATGCCCTGGTGGGCGACCGCGACCGCTGCCTGGCCGCCGGCATGGATGATTTTATTTCCAAACCGATTCGAATCGCCCAAGTCTTGCAGGTCATCGGCGACGCTACTGGGACGCTCGCCGCGGTGCCCTCGCTCGTCAGGGATCATCCCAGCTCGCGGCAGGATTCTCCCTGCGTCGACTGGAAGCATGCATTGGATACGGTCGGCGGCGACCAGGTCTTGCTGCGAGAACTGGCTCAAGTTTTTGTGGACGAAGCGGCTTCGATGCTCGACGACGTACTCAATGCCGGCAGCCACCGATCCGCCAAGGACTTGCGGCGCAGCGCCCATTCAATCAAGGGCGCACTGAATCATTTGGGCGCGACGTTAGCCGCCGAAACGGCCTATGCCTTGGAACAGTGCGGCGAGTCCGAGGAATTCGGAGACGTGCCCCAACTTTGCGATCAACTCAGGGATCAATTGAACGACGTCGTCCACGAGTTTCGCACGTTCATGGCCAAGCCCCCAGCAAGTTGAACGAGCGACTGAGCGGCCGCACAATGCCCCGACGGTAGTGGTGTCGTTTGCGGTAGGTCGGGCTTCTCTGCCCGACGTATCAGCTCGTTGAAAAAGAATTCGTCATCCCCGCGAAGGCCGGGATCCAGTATAGCGCGTGTTGATTTCCGCTGGATTACCGTCCGACAGGCAAGAAGCGATGGATCGCAAGCCGCCGTCAATCACGTTACATCCGCGAATGCTGGGTGAGTCAAGCGGCGGGCAATCTGCTGCAGACGCTCGAATGCGGCTGGCAAGCTTGGAAACTCGCGACGCTCGATCCACAACCATTGAATCCAATTCAAACCGGCGACTAAGACGCCGCTGCGATCGAGCACGTCGATCAACTCGACTTCTGCTGCGTCCATCCGCCGCGTCGCTTGATAGCTTGTGATGCCACGTTGACGGGCGGAGTCATCGTCGGCAACGAGGCTACCGACGAGCCGCGCCAGATCGGTCGCAGGATTGTCGATATCCAGAGAGCCAAAATCGATGATTCCGCTAACGTCCTGGTCCGTGAACAGCATATGGTCGTGCCAGATATCGCGGAGGCATGGCAGCAGGCGAAATCGCAGCGATTCGGAGCGTGCCAACCGCTCTTGCCACGCGCTTGCAAACCGCCGGGCATAGTCGCAAATCGAGATCCCCGCACGGGCGTTGTTGTTCGATCCCTGTCGCTGGACGACGTCGACGTACTGCGGAAGCAAACTCAAGTGCCGACTCAACGAGTTGATTCGCCGGGCAATCGCCGGACACCCGTTGTCGGTCGACGTTGCAATTCGCTCTGTTGCCAAGTGAAGCCGAGCCAACATCGCAAAAGCATTCCGCAATTTGTCGTCGCTGGGGTCCGACCAGTAGTTTGCCTGGCCGGGCATCCACGGCTCAGCTTCCCATGGGACGCCGTCGTGGAGAACCCACGTTGAGGCATCGCGAGCGACCAGCGGAATCGGGATGGGCAACTGTTCCGGCGCAAGTTGCTTAAGCATCTCGTGGATGTACTGGAGTCGACGGCGGTCAAAGTTGGGGGGCCATTGCCGAATGGCGAGCAGGCCTTGCTCGGTCTGAACTCGCCAAACGCATCCGCCGCTGAATCCCTGAAACGCCTCGGCATCGAATCCCTGTGCGGCAAACTTTTCCAATCCCGAATATCTTCTCAATACTGGCGTCAAAGCGTTCATGCGGCGAATGATTTTCCTGGAATTGAGAATGGCGGTTGTGGGATAATTTGACGAACGACGGCTACATTTTTTGCCATTGTTCGTCGGTCAGAGACTGCCCGAGCTACAGCAAATGACCCGACTACGACAAATCCGATAGTGTATCGCAGGAACCCAAAAGAGGTTAAACTTGAACGCTCGCTTGAACGAATTGAATCGATGACGGGACGATTTGTGTCCTGATCGATCTCGATGGGCCGGCCAAACTCCCTTTCAGCGGGGCTCGCATCTCAGACTGATGTCCGTGATTACCAAAACCGACGATCATCGCAGCAGTCCGGAACTGGTGCGTCATGCGGAAGACGATCCGCCTCCCGGAGAATCGTATCGCTTAGATGCCGCGCACAACGAGCGGATTCCGCGACCCAAAATGGTCGATGCGCAGAGCCGCTTATTGTGGGAGTATATCATCCCGGTCATCGTTTTTCATTTGCTGATTCCGCTGGCATTTATTCCATACTTCTTTAGTTGGTGGGGGCTGCTTTTCTTGCCCTTGGGAAACTATTTGTTTTGTTCGTTGGGGATTGGCGCGGGCTACCATCGCTTGTTAACTCATCGCGGATTTGTTTGTCCGAAGTGGTTTGAGTACGTGTTGTCGACGCTGGGAGTTTGCAGCTTCCAGGACTCTCCGGCAAGATGGGCCTTGGTTCACCGGGTGCATCACCAGTACTCCGATCAAAGACCCGACCCGCACACGCCCCGAGTCAGTGCGTATTGGGCGCATATGGGTTGGCTGTTCATTGACAATCGCGAATTGAGCACGGCAGACGCCTACGACCGCTACGTGCGAGACTTGATGCGCGATCCGTATTACCTTTGGTTGCAGCGGGGTATCAACTGGGCGCTGGTGTATTTGCTGCACGCGGTCGTGATCGGTGCCATCGGCTTGGGAGTTGGCTGGCTGATGACGGGCGGCTTGGCGGGAGCGATCCAAATCGGCGCCCAGTGGCTGTTGTGGGGAGTCGTCTACCGCACGATTTACACTTGGCATGTGACGTGGGGGATCAACTCGTTCGCTCACATGTGGGGTTATCGCAATTATCAAACTCGGGAAGACAGCCGGAATAACTGGCTGTTTGCGTTGCTGACCAACGGCGAAGGCTGGCACAATAATCACCACGCCGATCCGAGGTCGGCGGCACACGGACATCGATGGTGGGAGTGGGACGTGACCTACTGGTCGCTGAAACTGTTCCAGAAGCTTGGCCTGGTGACCGAATTGGCTGAGCCCAATCGCAGCGCGTTGGCCCGCAGGTCCATCGAAGGCGAAACCTCAGGTTGACCCCGTTGGTCCAATGTCGCGAGGCGCCGACACGACGTTCCTGGAGTGAGCGTTTCTGGAGTGGGCGGCGAGTTTGAAAGAAGGGAGTGATTGAAATGACGTTTGGCGAAGTCGTGTTGGGCCTCGTTTTGTCATTTGTCATCTTTCTGGTGGTAGTTGCGGTTTTTGATCTAATCCAACGAAAACATGCCATCAAACGGAATTTCCCGATCATTGGCAACCTCCGGTATTTGTTAGAGTTGATTGGTCCAGAACTGCGCCAATACATCGTCACCAGCAACGACGAAGAGCGGCCTTTCAGTCGGGACCAACGTCGCTGGGTCTATGCATCGTCGAAGAATCAGAACAACTATTTTGGCTTTGGCACCGACAACGATCTGGAACTCTCGCCCAATTACCTGGTCATCAAGCATTGCGCCAGTTCCCGTTGTCCGAGGCGCGTCCGGGGATGTCGGGATATGATCCGCTGCATCCGCTGCCTGGGCCAAAGGTCCTCGGCGGCCATCGGAAACGCAGCAAAGCGTTCCGGCCCCAGTCGGCCATTAACGTTTCGGCGATGAGCTTTGGTTCGCTGAGTGCCAACGCGGTAGAAGCGATCAACCGGGGCTGCCAGTTGTGCGGCGCTATGCACAACACCGGCGAAGGGGGCATCAGCCGGTATCACAATTTCGGTGGCGAACTGATCTGGCAGATTGGAACCGGCTACTTTGGCTGTCGCGATGCCGACGGTCGCTTCAGCCTGCCTCGCTTCAAGGAAAACGTGGCGAAGCATCCCGTTCGTGCCATCGAAATCAAGTTGAGCCAAGGAGCAAAACCGGGACATGGTGGAGTGCTGCCGGCGGCCAAGATCACCCCGGAGATCTCTCAGATCCGTGGAATTCCAATGGGCGTTGATTGCCTCAGCCCGCCGGCGCACTCGGCCTTTCGCGACGTCGATTCGATGTTGGACTTTGCCGAGTCACTGGCGGCCGAAACGGGATTGCCCGTGGGAATCAAGTCCGCCGTAGGGGAATTGGGGTTTTGGAAAGAATTGGCTGCGAAAATGTCTGCCGGAGACCGAGGGCTCGACTTTATCACCGTCGATGGTGGGGAAGGCGGGACGGGAGCGGCGCCATTGGCCTTTTCAGACCATGTAGCATTGCCCTTCAAAGTCGGCTTTGTCCGAGTATACCGCGAGTTTCTCGAACAAGGGATTCATCGCCAAGTTACGTTCATTGGTTCCGGGCGGTTGGGCTTTCCGGACACCGCGTTGCTGGCGTTCTGTCTCGGCTGCGATATGCTCAACGTCGCCCGGGAGGCGATGATGTCGATTGGCTGCATACAAGCACAAAAATGCCATTCCGGGCATTGCCCGACTGGCGTGGCGACCAACAACAAATGGCTGATGGCAGGCCTGGACCCGACGCACAAAATGGCGCGGCTCGCTAACTACGTCGTTCATCTGCGGAAGGAAATCCTCGATTTGACGCACGCCTGTGGATATCTACACCCAGCCCTGGTGCCAGCCGATTATTGTGAGATGTTGGACGATCGTTTTGGAAGTAAGAGCGTTGCGGATATCTTTGGCCTGGATGTCGGTCGCGGCTGGGGATCGATCGACGAATCCGATCGGATTGAGATTGAGCGCTTGATGAGCGGTTCGGTGGCCCAGCTGCAGTGAGCACGCTCACGGCTCAGCGTTCTTGCGCCAGCCAGCCCTCGCTCGATCGCACGCTGTCCTGATTTGAATTCGTCGCGGTGGTTGCCACAAGCTCTTGGGAAATGCCGACCAAGGCGATTCGAACGTTGTCGTCAAACTTATCTTTCTTCGGCGGATCGAAAACGATCAGTCCGGCGGCGACTACGACGACGATCGAAACAGCTGTGAACACGGATTTGAGCATGGCGATAAGTCCTTCTGTGGGGCTTGGATCTTTTGAAGCAATCGCCGTGCCAACTCTCGTCGCTCGGAGGGAGTCGGTCACATCAAGTGAAATCTCCGCCGTATTTCTACGATTGTCCAATTCACTGATTCGGGCAAACATCCGGTACAACGATCAAACTGAGCGCAGAAAAATTCGAATTGACGACAGTTGTGAGCGTCCTAGAATTCCTTTTAACCCACGATGTCGTCAGGGATTTTGTGGACTTTGACTCCAACGAGCGATATCATGCGGAGACTGCACATCCGATTTATTTTGAGGATCGCTGAGTGGCAAGACGCGTAGGAGACGAATATGGCTCGATATCTCACCGAAGCTGAACTGCGGGAATCGGGAATTGGTTCAATCACCAAGGGGATTAACTCGGCCTTCCTCTTGGATATCAAGCAGGACCACGTGGAGTTTCGGGATCTCCTGCGTCTGGTCCAAGCATTTGTATTCGACGCGGCGCCGATCGCGCCGCGTGAATTGGCGGAAAAGTTGGCGAGATTGCGGGACGAGTTGGAAACCTACTTTACCCTGGAAGAGTTTTACGGTTGCTTCGACCTTGCCGCCCAAGGTGATTCCAGCGTCGCCCGATTAGTCGACAATCTCAGGCGCCAACATCATGAAATTTATGTGCAGTTGGATGGTCTCGTCGAACGTGCGGAGCAAGTGCTCTACCACGAGGCCCCCGAAGAAACGATGCGCGAGATCGTCGACGGTTTTCGATCGTTTTGCGACGCGCTGCGACGACACGAGGGACTGGAGCTGGACGTGATCTCGCGCCAACCGCTGTTAGATATCGGGGTGGGTGACTAAGGATCGCACGCAAAACAACTTCCCGATTTTTTTGACCCTCGCCTTACCTCTACCTCTCCCGTAAGGGCGAGGAATTAGGGGCGAAGTTATTTTGCGTGCGATCCTAAGAAGCTTGCCATTCGGCCTTGGCCAAGCCCGGCTTGTGGGCGATGTAGACCAAGTCAATGGCCCCCGCGCGGTCCTTGAATGCATGCCGAATCAGATTTGCGGCAACGCCGACACGTTCAACTGCAAGCGGCTTACGGCGACGATGAGCTGATTCCATTCGGTCATAATATCGGGGGTTTCAAAAAAGCCGGCTTCGCTACGGCCAAAACCAATTTCGCTGACCAGAATCGTTTCGGCCAGCGCAAGCATGACGCGGATCAAATCCAGATTTTCGATCTCGCTTTCGTCAAGCCAATCGATCGAATCCAGATCGATGGCGCGCTCGACGATTTCGTGAACCGCCCACGGCACCGCACTCGGGCGTCTTCGGCTTGCACGATGCGTTGGCTGGTTCCACATTGCACGTAATACTTCGACATTTGCATTGACTCCGTAAGTCTTTCAGTTGAACCTTTGATGCAAGAATTATCGCCGCACGCCGGACTCGTTAGGACCGCGTTCAGCCAATCCTAAAAACGCGGCCACTTTTTTCCAAACTTCTTGCCACTCGTGATGGCACTATTCGGTCTTGTCCCCCGCCGCGATCAATTGCAGGCCCTTGTCGATCAACCGCTTCCCCTTAATCGTTACACTTTCTACGTACGGTAAACGCGAAAAGTTCACTGGCATGCGACGCATTACCGCGACACACTGGCGTCGTTGGCGATCACCGGAAAATAGCCTAGTGCTTTGGTCCGCTTAGAATTGGGGTTGTGTGCCACTGGCTTCGCCAGTGCGGGTCGGCAATAGGCGACGCTCATGTACACTGGCACAGCCAGTGGCACCTCAAAATTAAGTACTGAAAGTGCACTAGGGAGACCACCCGACGCCACCGCTTGCTTGATCTTAAGGAAAACGATTCACAGCCCAACAATACTTCAGCCCTGCTAACCACGACTGCTAGCCTTGGCGGACCGATCGTCTTCCATTTGTTGGATGTATTCGCGCAATCGTTCGTTTTCGTCGGCGACGTCCTTCAATTGCAGCATGTTTTCGACTCGCTTGCACAATTCGATCTTGTTCACCGGCTTGGACAAGAAATCGTTCGTGCCAGCTTCGACGGCTCGCTCAATATCTCCTAGTTCGTTGAGGGCCGTCACCATCAGGATCATGATCTTTCTCGTATCCGCCGAATCCTTGACCTGTCGGCACACTTCAAATCCACTCATCTTGGGCATCATCACGTCGAGCAAGATGAGGTCGGGCCTGAACGAAGCGACTTTTTCCAGCCCGGCGACCATCGCCAGCCATTTCCACAATGCAATCGATGTCTGCCAAAAAGGCTTCCAACAGTTCGCAGTTTTGCTGATTGTCGTCGACAATCAAGATTCGATGAGTCATGGATGTCGTCAACGAGAAACCGGAAAACGAAAGTTCACCGATTATATTCGCCTTCGCAGGTCCGGTCGACGGTGGAGTCGATCAATCCGTTGAAAGACGACTCATCTCAAGAAAAAGGCCGCCGACTTTGTGATGTTAGGATCCGACGCAAAATAACTTTCCGGTTTTGTCGACCCTCTCCCTAAGCCTCTCCCGTGAGGGCGAGGATTTATGGCGAAGTTATTTTGCGTCCGATCCTAGCTCGAAATGGTAAGCGTTTACAGGTTGTCAATGCGCCGACCACGTTTTCGGGGGGCAGGCACGTTGTCGGCGGCACAGGCGCAATTCACGTACCAATGATTGCGCCGAAAATGAGCCTGACCCCGGCTCATAAACAGTTAGTTCGAAATCGACGGCCAAATGGAATCTAGCTCAAGCCTTATTTCCGAGCAGCGCCGGGCGAGAATCGATTTTGGCCCGATTCGTTAGCTGGCTGTGAAGGCTTTTTGGGCTGGGCATCGGACAGCGATTCGTCCTCTTTGAAAAGTGCGTGACGGTATTCCGTGTGGTCATCCAGCGCGTCCCGCACTTGAATGTTGCCATCGATGTCCATCACGATCATCTCGGACGGGGCGTAATAGGTCTTGTCGGCAGAGGAATACGGCATTCTCTGACCGCCCATCATATCGACCACGAACGATTGAGAATCGAAGTCCACTCCCGTATCCACATCGGGGGGGTCAGTCACTTCCCGTTTGATTTCGAAGACTTCATGATTGATTGGATCGATCAACATGCCGGGGCTGCGGAAATTGAGCACACTGGCACGAGCGACGGTTTTCTCAGCCGAAACGGGGACTTGTAATTCGGGGTCAAATTCCTTAGCGACCAAGGCCACCGTGGGTTCGTCCGTAGCGAATTCGACGCCGTTAGCGGACATAGAGCTGGGCGCATCGACTCGACCAGCCACCAGTTCAGCCGACGCACGGGTTACCGTGACCCAGTTTGTTTCCGCACTCCATGCCGACGCACGGCAGTGCTTCTTCCACTCTTCGCCGGCCGCAAACGTCTCGGAACCAAGTTCCTTAAGTCACGCCGGACTTCCGGTGCCAAGTTGTAAAAGAAGTCTTGCTCGTTCGCCTTGAGCGCGGAGATGGCGTTGTTCTTTCCCATAGCCGACATCTTTCCGCCTTTGCCGCCAGTGCTTTGCATAACCATATCGAGCCCCTGCTCCTGTCGAGCCTCGGTTTCCTCGGTCTTTTTGGCACCCAATTCTTCGACAACCTGCCGCACTGAAGTTATTGGGATCGGCCGTCCAAACGCGAACGCGATATTGCACCTTCGTGTTGGGCTCCAGCCCCATGTCAAAGAAGCGAATCAGCTTGTATTTTGGCGTCGCTCCGCTGGTAGCCGTATCGCCCTCCGGCTTTTCGGCGCTGGGCTGGTTGGCGTCGTCGTTCTTTTTCAAGTAATCCTGGATCGTGACCGTCCTTGGGGCCATGGCGACTTCGACCGTATTGGTTTCCTCGACGGAGATCGAAGGAACCTTTTCGTGACCCGCGATTTTCTTGAAGTCGGTCAACACGAAAGGCGGAATCGGTTTCGTCAGAACGGGATCGACGTAGTCTTCCTCGACGACCTCCGGTGCGGCTCCGGCATAGACCTTGTCCGGCAGCGTCCTGGAGACAAAATCGGAGATGTCTTCCCAAGGTCCTTCGGTTCCATCCACCATTTTCCGCCGCTGCACTTCCAAGTAAGCGTAGTACGGACGATCCCGGACGGAATTATAAGCAACGCTGTCGGAGAATTTATTAGCGAACTCCTGGACTTCCAATTCGTGAGGAAACAGCGCGGTGACGCCGACGACGGTAAATACCTTGGTGGTATGTTTAGCTCGTTCCAGGCCCAATCGCGCCGGGACCACTCCCACGATTTCCTGGGCCTGAATCTCGTTCAAAGCGTACGTCTTTGTCTCTTCCGAATCGTCCTTCGGCGCATTAGTTTTGACGTTGCCTCCTTTTCCAACACCCAAGTCCAAAGTGAACCTGCCCGTCTTGCTCCCCACATTATCATTTTTTGGCTTAGTCGTGGATGTGTAAAAACTGTCCCACGGATCTGGTATGGGACGGCCATCGCGGCCAATCGGTCGAGTCACCATGATGGGACCGACAATCACATCGGCTTTGAGGTCGAGAGCCGTCTTGATTTCCGGGTCGCCTCGGAGTCCCCGGGTCTTGGCAGGATGACCGATCAGTTCAGGAACGGGAAACCAGTCCGCCTTAACGACCCGCTCGTTGTTGATCTCCTGGACTGCCTCGACGTTGCCCTGGCGAAAGGGAGCGATCTTCTGCCAACTTGTCGAGTCAGCGATAAAGCTGTCGGCGCACTTCACGCTGGCATCCAATTCCTTGGGCGTGGTGGCATCAAAGGGCTTGGCGCGGCCGAAGTAGAAAAACGACACGACGCTGAGCACTCCCAACGCCAAAACGAGTTTCTCCCAGTGATTAAAAAAGAACGTCTGGATTCGTTGCCCAAACGTCTGGCTGCCAATATTCTTCATCGTACTATCCTTACCGAATGAGGTTCACTTTGCCCTGGCTGGGAGTCATCGCGCTGATCGAACATTCTCGCCCGTCAAAAAGTCGCCGTGTCCGTTGCCGAATCGGCGGAGGTATCCCCCGGTTTGGCATCGGATTCGAACAAATTGTAATTCACTGGATTGTAAATCTTGATAAACCCGTAAAACTCGACAGTGACATCGTGCGTCGTCCGAATCGCCGTGCTCGGCAACAAGGCCTCCGCATCGCCGCCGCTAACAGCGTTTTGTCCGGAAACCCCGAAACTCATCATATCGCTGGGATTATCCATCATATACGAACCATCGTTGGCGGAATCTTTGGCTCCGCTGGGTTGCCCTGTGGTCTGACGATTGATGCGGACTTGGCGGGTCTCGAAGCGAAATGCTGAGTTTCCGCACGCTGCCAAAAACGCCGGGATGCGACGCTCGTCCATCTTGAACGCGATTCGGAATGGAATGCGCTTGGCGACGGTTAACGCCGCATTATCGCTAAGTGCCTTTGCTTGCACCGCGGCCCGAACCGTGTCAGCGGCGATCGGATTGTAGTCGGAATCCACAAATCGACGATCCGCCGGATCGAACATCATTCGCTGTTTGGTCGTCGTGGGGGGCGCGGGCGTATCCAGGTTGGGCTTATCCGGCCCTTTAAGATTGCGTCGTTTGTACTCGAGCGCTTGGACCGCAAAACGGGTATCGACCGGAGTCAACTCGCCGCTCAACCCTTGTGCGTCCTGGCCAAAGTAAATGTGATCGATCTGTTTGATCGCGGCGTTGTCGTTGGAATCCGCTTCGCCGTTGACCTCCTTGATCATCCGAAACAGTGCTTCGAGCAACCACAGGTCTTCCTGAATATAGGCGCACTGCACCATATTGGGCCGGTTTTCCTTGGCTTCTGAATGGAAGTTCGTCGCCATATCGTTCCATCTGGCTTGATCGCGCCTATCCCAGTTGACGACGTCATTCTTTACCACCACGCCTTGAGGCGCCGACGATTGCTGAGCATTTCCGCGTCCTGAAATGCCGCCACTAGCACCCAATTCCATGTTTCGTCCGCCCTGGAGCTTGTCGGGCGGCTGGCTGGTATCTTGTGCTTCTTCACCCGCCTTCCAATCGGCTCCGATGATTGCCGCCAACTTGGGAAGCACTTTATGAATCTCGCGACCATATTTCTCCAGAACCTGTGCGTCCATTTCGAGAGCTGGATCGGACTTATCGCTGGACTTCTTTGCACCTTTTTCGCCTTGCGTGACAAACGCCGGTAGAGGGATTGCCTCCGGCGGCGGCAATTCCTCGAATTTCTTCCGTTGATCGCCCAGTACGTCGGGCCATTTGTACAGCGGTTCTTGCGATTGTCGTCGTTTGACCCAGGCCTCCTCCGCGATCTTTTCGGCCTTTACGATTTCCGCCTTCATTCCCTTGACGGTCGAGTCGTTGGGGTGGGCTTTCACCGATTCATCGGGTACGTCGGCTCGACTATTGAGTACGTTTTGAACTTCGGTTACGGCCGCCTTGATTTTCGCAATATCATTGTTTCGCTGTTGCGTCAGTTGCTGTGCTGTCCGGATGGAGAACACCGTCACGAGCACGGCGAGAATGCCGCACACAAACCAAAAGTAGTGCTTTTTCAGAAAATCCAACACCAATTTGACTTGATCCACGTTTTCGATCCTCAAGGATTGGGGTGTTAATCTGTCCTCGTTTACCGGCGCACTCGAAACCGAGATTATTGGGTCGAGTTATTGTTCG
This sequence comes from uncultured Planctomycetaceae bacterium, assembly GCA_963803365.1. Lineage (GTDB taxonomy): Bacteria > Planctomycetota > Planctomycetia > Pirellulales > Pirellulaceae > JANMEB01. Next base: position 701,372 of record CAWDMH010000003.1, on the reverse strand, counting down.
CCGCCTGTGTGCTTTGCTGCTTTCTTTCTGCAGCTTCATGCTTCAATCTCAGCTGCTTGGCTTTAAAACGCTCGCTGTGCGAACGGGGGAGCCAGGCAAACTGAATGACGAAATCGCATCGATCGACGGTCTCCGAATTCGTTTGGGCTTTGCTGGAATCGTCGGGTCCGGTTTCACCCGACTTCCCACCTCCGGCGGATTTTCGCGTGACGACATTATTGCCGGTTGCGTTTTCATCCGCCCCGGTCGCATCGATCGCTTTGGGCAGTTCCATCGTGACTTGCCGATTCGGTGTATACGAAACCAAGGTCGGATAAAAGACCCCGAAGTCGGAAAACTTGTATTCGCCCCCCCCATCGATCTCATTCTCCGCACCTTCGAATTTCACCGACCCGGTGACGAACTCTTTCAGCAGGTGCTTGATCACGTAGGCGTACGACGAATCCTGCCTGTCGAATGCTTCTTGCGAGTTGTGGAAATGATGCCCGTGTATCTCGATTACCCAACCTGGGCCGGTGACGCCGGCGTCTTCCGCTTTGGCGTTGGGATCGTCGATCCGCTTGATCGTCGAGGCGGCTTCTTTGGCCGCCTCCTGTAAATCTCGTTGTGCCACAAAAATGAACTGAAAATCGTGAATCGGCTGAATCCCCTGCTTGTTCCCGATGCCCGCGTACCAAGTGAACAATTCACGGACGTACTTGGTCTCGATGTAGTCCAAATAGACTTCCTCGCGGTCCTTAAACGGAATATCCGTTTTGTCTTCAGTCATGCGCGGATCTTTGGGGAGCACTTGCGAAATCGCGTAGAATAGCTCCAGCCAATCGGTCTGCGTCTCAGACGCGCTGGACAACTCATCGCTAATCGCGTTGATCCGCCGAAGTTTCGTTTTCAACTCTTCGTCTTCGCTCTTGAATTGCGAGCTACGTTGTGAGACTGGCCTGGCGTTGGCCATCGCCGACCGCCACGTCTGCGAACCATCGGAATAGTCCGGATTGACTCGATACCACGCCGACGCTTGGATCAGCAGCATGATCACCGAACCCAACATTAACGCACCGACCGATGCCAGCACCCAAGGTTTTTTGGCCTCGATCATCCGCGAAAGCACAAATTCGTAGGGCAGCAAGTTGGTCGTCAAACGCGACCGCTTCAGTCCCTGCAAACACAAGCCATAGCACGGCGCCAAGGACAAAACATTGTCGGCAAACGATTTCTGATCGATCACTCCAGGACCGCTCAAGTGGCGAAACTCGGTAACTTTGGCAATGTCTAGCTGCAACTGACTGGTCATGAACTGACGTAAACCGGGCAGCTGAGCAGCATTGCCCAAAAGCACAATCCGCTGCACGTTCGACGTCTTTTCCATGCTTTGGTAAAACGACAGCGACCGCTGAATCTCGGTCACCAAATCGGTAAACACCGGCCGCATGGCCTGAAAAACCGTCTTAGGATCTTCGGCTTTTCGAGCATTTCTCTTCAAATGCTCGGCCTTGGCCAACGTCAGTTTCAACTCACGCGAAAGCTGCTTGGTAAAGTGATTGCCGCCAATGGGAATATTGCGAATCCAAAGCTTCGTTCCATTGGTCACAATCAAGTCGGTTGTGTCCGTTCCGATCGCAACAACCACCGTCGAGTCCTTGATCGCGTCGGGGTCTGATGTCTCCTCATCCGGCGTCGTCTCCAAGATGTCGTGACAGACAACGTTAAACGTCGCTAGCGGCGCCAACTGTACAATGTCCACCTCCATTTTGGCGTCCGTAAATGGCTTGAGGCGCGGAACACAGCGTCGCGTTTCATTGCGAACAGTCCGATTTCGGCATCGGCGCGTATCCCCTCCTGCAACGTCCCGCCTAGTCGCTGCCAATCCCAAATCACGTCTTCGATCGGAAATGGAATCTGTTGCCGGACCTCGTACTTGACGATATCGGGCAACGTCTTTTCATCTACAGGAGGCGGCTTAAAGAAGCGGGAAAGTCCGGCCTGACCGGGGACTGCAATCGCAACGATGTCCCCTTTGACTTCGTTTCGCGACAAAAACTGCTCCAATGCCTCCCGGATTAGTTCCTCCGAATCGGCCTCGGGTTGACTCAGGATTTTGGGGTATTCGATGTAATCGTAAGCGTCGGCGATGATCGTGGTTCCGTCGTCGCCGATCGAGCATCGCAGCGCCTTCAAGGCAACTTGGCCGACGTCAATCCCCCAGACTTTTCGTTTTGAAGCCATTTGATTCAGGTACTTTCAAAAAACGTTCGTAATACGCGATCTATGTGCACGGAGTCCTCCCACCGAATATGCCCCTAGCGGATGCCCTGTACTGCATTCAAAACCCAAGCACCAGTTCTGAATCAGCCAAACCCGGCGAAACCCCGAACGCTCCCCCCTGTTTTAATGTACTGACAAGTCCCCTAAACTGTCAACTTTTTAGGCCAAAATGACCTGTTTCGGCCCCTTGACCATCACTGCCGAATCATGAAATTTGTCGGCGCGGCCCGCCAGTTTCGAGCGAGTTGAATTACTAGCTGCTCACGACTTTCCGCCGTGAATTTGACGTTTGGCGTCCGTCTGTAGTTCCAAGCACCAGGGATTTTGAGCCGAAATTCTGCTTCCCAAATACCCTCCGTGGCTGCTCAACGTGCTGGCCCCGGGGAAAACACACTGCCGAGGCGATGTACCGAATCGTCTGCAAATCGGCTAAATCGCTGAATGAGGGTCAAGTGGCATGTTCTACGATGCATGACGGCCCGCTTGGCCTATTACGCGCCTAATCCCCGATGGTCAGGTCGCGCAGTTGAAGTCTAATCTGCAACGATTGCTTGTTGGACAAAAGTAGTTTGCAACGCCGGATTATTCATCTCGGCCAAGTGCCGATTCTCGTCGTCTCATGCCCGATCCGCAATTCCTTACTCTCATTCCCGGTCACAGCCTGGAGGATTTTCCAGTTCACCACACGGCGCGACCGCACAGAGCCTATTATCGGCGCTGGTTTGCGCGTGGCATCCAGGTTTGTTGAGCCTCTCTCACCGGATACCAGGTTGGTTGCGGGTAGATCAACCGCCAGAAGACTGCCACGAGATGGCGTTGATTGTTCCGTCAACCGCCGAGTCGCAACTAGCCACTGGATTGAACGAGCGAGTGGCTCAACAGGGAGGCTTGCTGTTGCGACAAGTGACCGACCGCCAATTGGCTGCGCACCACCTGTTGCAGTGGTGCGGACTGGAGTTGCAAACGAACGGCCTTGAAGACCTCACGGTCGACGATTTTTTTGCGCTGGGCTACGCGTATTGGCAAATCCAGTTGATGACGCGACAGCTTCGCTACTCGTCGCATTTGGATGAAGTTCACTTCAGCTCGCTGGCGGTGGCCGCTGCCGATGCCTTTTGTCGCTGTGACGCGACGGCTACCCGATCGGCGTTGCAACAAGCGTTCGACCTGTTGATCCAAGAGCGAAGTCGCTACTTTCCGGTCGAAGCGATCTTCCTGGACCTCGTACTGACAGCGGAAACGACCTTGGGAAATTCGTTGAACCTTGAACTCATGCATTCGCACCCCGTCAACCTGATGTTGACTGGGAAGCTGCTAACGCAACTTCGTGTCTCGAATTCCGCCGCGTTCGAGTCGTTGAGGGACAAGGTTTCTGCGGAAAGCGTCGAGCTGGCGGGCGGATTTTGGGACGAGCTTCCCTGGTCGTGTATGTCCATCGAGTCGATGTTGAATCAATTTCGTCAAGGAGAGGCTGCATATCGCTCGTTGCTGGACAAGGTGCCGCGTGTATTCGGGCGGAGGACTTTTGGACCCACTGCCATCGCGCCGCAGATTCTGGCGGGCCTCGAATACCAATTGGCGCTGCACGTTTCTTTTGACAGCGGGCGACTCCCCACGAGCGTTAGTAGCCCAGTCGATTGGGAGGCCCCCGATGGCACGAGCATTTTCGCACTGATGTCCAAGCCGCTCGATGCCGAACAGCCAGATGCATTCCTCAAGCTTGGGATCTCGATCGGAGAAGCACTCGATTCGGCGCATTCATCGGCAACGCTATTGACTCATTGGCCGCACCGCACGTGCGAGTGGTTTGGCGACTTGCTGAGAATGCGCAAGTTCGGCAGTGTTTTGGGCGAGTTTGTCAGCTTGGCTGACTTCCGTAATCGGGCGTCGTTTTCCGGACACCGGGTGAGCTTTGAACAAGACGAATATCGCTCGGAATATCTGAAGCAATGGCAAATCCAGCGCCGGGCCGATCCCCTTTCAAGGTGGGTTGATTACTGGCGGGCCATCCAATCCGCTCGGCAGGTGTCGGCCCTTCAGCTTATGGCATTTATCTTGGGCGGAAAGGTTGCTGTAGCGACACAAGCCGCAACGAGCGACCGTTTGCTAGAGACGGAGGTCGACGTGGATGTCGACTCGCGCACTGCGAGGCCGAATGAAATTGAATCCCATGTGAATGGAACCTTCGAATCCGAGCTGAACCGCCTCGAGCAAGTTCTGTCGTCCGCGATCCAGGATCAGAACGCACCGGAAACAGGGACACGGTTGGTTATCGTCAATCCGCTGTCGCAAGCCCGCCGGGTCTACTGCGAGATTCCGCCGGGTTTTGGTTTCGTTGCGGAATCCAAAACGATTTTTGCCAGCGATACGTCCCCCGAGCGACTTGGCCACGTGCTGGTCGACGTTCCGCCAGTTGGTTTTGCCGTCGTCGGTCCCAGCAAGACAGCGCCGCACGGTCGCCGCCGACAGAATGTTTCGGTCGTCCATGGACGCCAGCTTCAGAACGAGTTCTTCGAGTTGCTGGTGGATGATCGCACCGGAGGAATTCGCAGTCTTAGCCTGTTTCAGCGTCGCGGCAACCTGTTGTCGCAACATCTGAATTTGCGGCTGGCGGTTCCGCGAAAGGTGCAACCAGGCGAACCGGATTCGCTGTACGCGCAAGCGGTCGCCGATCAAATCAATACGGTACTGGACAGCTCCGTGGTCGGATCGATTCAATCCCGCGGAAGGTTGATGGTCGGCGACGAAGTCGCTGCCCGATTCGTTCAAACAGTCACGGTTTGGCGTGGGAAGCGGATTGCGGCGATCGACGTGGAACTGGAACCGGTCCGCGAGTTGGCGATCGATCCCTGGCGGCAGTACTACTGCACGCGGTTTGCGTGGCCCAATGAAGGGGCTAAGCTTTCGGCTGCGATCAACGAAACTCGCCAGACCGTTTCGCAATCTCACTTCGAGTCGTGCAATTACGTCGAAGTCGACGACGGCCAATCGCGGGTGACCGTCTTTCCATGTGGGCTGCCGTTTCACCGAAAGTATGAATTTCGGAAGCTGGACACGCTATTGATTGTCAGCGGAGAAACCCGCCGGCGATTCCGTTTGGGCGTCGGGCTCAACGTCGATTATCCATTGCGGGCCGCTGCCGATTTCGAGAACCTGCCGATGGTGTTTCGGGCCGAACGTCCGCTACGGCTGACTCAGGAGTCGGCGTGGTTGTTGCGGATCGACTGCAAGAATTTGCTCGTCACGGCGTGGGAACCGCTGAACGACCACGACGAATTTCGCACGGGAATTCGGTTGCGGTTGAAAGAGACCGAGGGACGTGGCGGACAAGCCAGAATTCACTGCGTGTATTCGTTGAGCAGCGCTTCGAGAGTGAACTTGGCAGGAAATGAGGTATCGCAGTTGAAGGTCGATGGCGGCGCCATCCTCGTCGGATTCGTCGGTCACGAATATCTTCAAGTTCATCTGTATTGGCAGGCGCCGCAACACGAAACGCTATGATCATCACCATTGACGGACCGGCCGGCGCGGGGAAAAGCACGGTGGCTCGACGCCTGGCGCAGCGTCTTGGGTTTGAAATTCTTGACACAGGCGCGATGTACCGGGCGGTTACGTGGGCCGTTTTGCAGGCGGATTTAGATCCGACCGACTCCGACGCGGTGCAAGCCCTCACGCAACGATTGCAGATCGAAGTTCACGGTTCGCGCGTCCGGGTCGATTCCAGGGACGTCTCCGTTGAAATCCGGTCGCCGCTGGTTACCGAAAATGTCTCGGCGATCGCCGATCAGCCAGCGGTGCGTAAGATTCTAGTGGCTCAACAACGGCAAATTGCCAGCCAGAATAACTACATTTGCGAGGGTCGCGATCAAGGCACCGAAGCCTTTCCAAGTGCCGACGTAAAGATATTCTTGACGGCATCTGCCACGCGACGCGCCCGCCGACGCTGGCAGGAATTACTCGACCAACATGTGCAGCGTTCGTTTGATGAAGTCCTGCAACAACAAACCGAGCGCGACCGTCGCGACGTGGAACGGCCCGTCGGAGGGCTCCGCCGTGCGGTTGACGCGGTTGAAGTGCAAACCGACAACAAGTCGATCGATCGGGTTGTCGACGAACTGGAGAAGATTGTCCGCGAAAAAACTGGCTTGAGCCCATGAGCGATTTGTCCACCCACCCACGGTCAGCTTTCGATCGATATGGCTATCGGTTTTGCCAAAACGCTTGCCGACTGGCCACGATGCTGGGTTTGCGATTTCGGTATTTTGGGAAGCACAACTATCCTTCCAGAGGGGGGGCCTTGGTCTGCTCCAACCACCAAAGTCATTTGGATCCGGTGCTGATCGGAGTCACGTGTCAACGACGAATGAACTTCCTGGCACGCAAATCATTGTTCAATTTCAAGCCGTTTGCGGCGTTGATCGATTTCTTGGATGCCATACCCCTGGATCGGGAAGGAATGGGTATCGCCGGGGTGAAAGAGACAATTCGGCGCAGCCGGGGCGGCGAACTAGTGGTCTTGTTCCCGGAGGGATCGAGGTGTTTTGACGGGAGAGTCGCCCTCCTTAAGCCGGGCGTTGCCGCGGTCGCCAAACGCAGCAACGTGCCGCTTGTTCCCGTTGGAATCGACGGCGCTTTCCAATCGTGGCCGCGAACAAAATCGTTTCCCAAACCCGGATGTGTCGTCGTCCAAATCGGCGAACCGATCCAACCCGGCCGCTACGCGAACCTCGAAGACGACCAACTCGTCGAATTGCTGGACCGACAGATTCGTCTTTGTTTTGCCGAAGCCGCTCGGCGGCGTCGTTTGATGTTGGGATAAACTTGTAATGTTGCGGTAGGCTTGCGGCTCATGCCAAAACCAACAGCCCGTGAATTCGCGGTCCAAATCGTCCGCAAATTGCAGGCCGCGGGCTATCAGGCACTGTTCGCAGGGGGATGTGTTCGCGACCAGGTCATGGGAAACCCACCGCACGACTACGACGTCGCAACCAGTGCTCGCCCCGAACAGGTTCGCGAGCTGTTTGGTCAGAATCGCACGTTGGCGATCGGACAAGCGTTCGGAGTGATATCGGTTCTCGGTGGACGCTCGGTCGGCCAAATCGAAGTTGCAACGTTCCGCCAGGATGGCGACTATTCCGACGGTCGGCATCCCGATCAAGTTCGATTCAGCGATGCTGAACACGACGCACGTCGCCGTGACTTCACGATCAACGGCCTGTTCTACGATCCCCTGCAAGACCACATCTTGGATTTCGTCGACGGTGTGAACGACATTCGCGCGGGCCTGATCCGTGCCATTGGAAGTCCCCAGCAACGCTTTTCCGAAGACCACCTGCGGATGCTGCGCCGCGCGGTTTGCCGCGCGGTTCGGTTTCCAGATCGAACCGGGAACGTTAAATGCCATTCGCCACAACGCCGAGAAGATATTGATGGTCAGCGGCGAAAGGATCGGAAACGAACTGCGGCTGATGCTCGGTCAATCGAATGCTCCCTACGCCTTCCAATGGTTGTTGCGGGCGCGGCTGTGGTACATCCTAGCTGGTGATCGGACGCCCGAAACCGCCAGCGAGGAATCTGAACTGGAAACGCTTCGTGTCCTGACTCGCTTGGGTCGTGCGAGGTTTCCGCTGTCCTTGGCCGCGATCTTAAAATCGATGCGGCTCGGCCAGTCCAGTTTGGCGTCGCTGTCGGCGCGATGGAAACTGACCAACCGCGAAGTTGACGAAATCGCCTGGCTGCTGACACACGTCGACGAATTGGCTGGCGCTCAAGATCTCCCTTGGCACGAAGTGCAGCAATTATTGATCCACGCTTATGCACCCGAGGCGATCGAACTGGCCGCGGCGATTGCATCGGCAGAATCGTCAAGCCGGCATTTGGACTTCTGTCGACAGCGTTTGGCTTGGCCGAAGGAGAAGCTGGATCCTGCGCCGCTGATCGATGGCAACGACTTGAAATCGCTTGAGATACCGGCCGGGCCAATCTTCGGTCAAATCCTTAACGAAGTACGCAGTCAACAACTCGATGGACTTGTAGAGACTCGTGAACAGGCGCTTTTGTTGGCGGCGAGGATTGCCGCGACGCGAACCTAAGAGGGATCGCTTCGCCATCGCCAAGCGAAACGGGCCCGACGGCACAGCCATACAAATCCCCGTTCGATGCATTTTTTGATGAGACGCGTCGCACACCGAGTAATTCGGGGAACCACCGACAATCGTGACCGATTTGACAATTCAACCGTAGGGACGGCTTGGAGTTGCTACCTCGTATCGTCAGCAAAAATCTGCAATCCCAGGACGAAACTCTGTCGAAATAGTTTTCTTTCCCGGTGAATTTGTTATTCTAACTGCCGGGAAGAATGATGGCCACGAATTCGTCCATACATTCGGGGGCGGTTACGTTTACCGCAATGTTCGTGATAGGTCGAAACTCGCTCACCGGATTCGCCGTGTGATGGACGTGTGAGTTGAAGCAAATCGGTTGGGGTGAACCACACTTTGCGTTTGTGTGTTCGACTCGGCAACCCAGAACCTTTTTGCGGAAGCGGCCCATCGTGGTACTTCGCCATGTGGGATTACGTAGGAGATTACGATGTCGTCGATTTTGGTCGTGGATGATACGGCAGTCGATCGCCGACTGGCCGGAGGTTTGCTCGAAAAGGCGACGAACTTAGAGGTTCGGTACGCCGAAAATGGCGCGGCCGCACTTAGGGAAATCGACCGTGAACCTCCTGATATAGTGCTGACCGACCTGCAGATGCCAGAAATTGATGGCCTGCAGTTGGTTACCAAGATTTCTTCGGAGTATCCGGATATCCCGGTGGTTTTGATGACGGCACACGGCAGCGAGGCGATCGCCGCCCAGGCCTTGGCCAATGGTGCTGCGTCGTACGTCGCCAAGTCGGATTTGGCGGATTCGCTGGTGGCAACCGTGATGCAAATCTTGGCGATGAATGAGACAGACCAGCGTTATCGCCGCTTGATCCAATGCTCGACGCGGACCGAATTTGAATTTCAAATGAACAACGATCCGCAGTTGATCGAGCCGCTGGTCGACTTGGTGCAACAAGTCGTCTCCAGCATGAATGTCTGCGATCCAAATCAACGCGTTCGACTGGGTGTCGCCCTGGAGAACGCTCTAACCAATGCCATGATCCGCGGCAATCTGGAAATCGCACCCAGCGATAATCAAGTAATCGACCGCGACCTGGTCGTGCAACGGTCCTCCGAAGCACCGTACAATCAGCGACATGTGTTTGTATCAACTGTGATGAACCGCGATCACGTGGAATTTCGCGTTCGCGATCAAGGACCCGGGTTCGACGTTTCGAAGGTCCCAGTATCGGGCGATCCGGCCGCGTTTCGCGAAGGAAATCGGCGTGGCCTGGTACTTATGAAGACTTTTATGGATCAAGTCGAATTCGATCCCAAAGGCAACGAGGTCAAGATGACTAAGTTCTTCAACGGCAAGGGGCACTAGGGTCCGCATTCTAATGAGCCGCGGCTTGCGGGCATTTGACGATTCCTGCCACGTAGCGCACGATTCGGCCGTTGGTTATCTGGAACCCCGCTGATTCAGGACGACTTGCGTATAGCCGCCAACGCAGTCGCCATTCTGAAAGAAACACCAATCGACAATCTTGTCCTTCGGCACCGTGACGCGATCTGCAATTCGCACCGATTTTACATCCCGCGGCTCATTGGCGATTATTCCGTGGAATTCTCCGTTGTGGAACGTAACGTCATGCACCCACATGAATTCTAGCTGATCGGAGCCATCGTCGGAAAAGCCGTACTTCACGGCAAACCCAGACTGCGAAGACTTCGGACACTCCAACGCCAAGATGAATTGGTCTACCGTCCGACGTGCTTCGGCGATGGCCGCGTTCATTTCTGAGTCGTCGGGATCGACCGATACAACTGGATCCTCACGATCGCTCCAATCGGACGAGCTTCGGTTCTTGTTTGAATAAACGATCAGCGCAACGGCAATCGCGATGACGCCAAAAATGACTTTTGCGTCGACCCGCATTGTCAACTTTCAAAGCGATTTTTCGTCTTCGATATCAATCGAAAAACGAGGCCGGACCAAATGACAAACAAAATGCCGGTGATTGCGAAAACAACAAAGTGCAAACTGATATGCCGCAGGACGCAGCCGCCGACTCCAAAGATGAAATAGGCTACGCCAATAGCCAGAGGTATCGCCGCGATGCCCGGAAACGCGCGTTGTTTGGCGATTTGCCGTGTGACCTGCCAAAAGACCGCCGCAAACACAAACATGCAAAGTGAACCAAACAACCAACCGGCCGCCGCCGCTCCCAGCGCCGCCGAATCCGACTGCAATCCCGCTGCGATGAGGTCCTTTCTTACGGCAGGCCAGCCCGCCGCCGAATGAGCGACACCACTGAACAATAGGAAGCACGCGAAAACGTAGCCTGCGATCGACACCGACTTCACGATCACACCTGCTTGAAATCCCGCCCAAAGCCACACCGAACCATTGTAGCGAATCAAACCGCAACTGCGAGTCAGTCTAAAAGTATATAAAAGCAGAAAGTATAAAAAGGACAGGCATTTAAGGTTGACAGGAGGTTGGCAGTTGCGTAAACTGCGTTGGTCGTCGAATTCATCGAGTATCACATTGAGCCCAAGGAGCCCACGATGACACTTGCACGAAAAGAACTGGTGGACGTTGCGCTTATGCGCGCTGGTATCATTGTCTAAGTCGTTGTGTCAGAGGAGGTTACCTATTGGGTGAGGGCGCCGAAGACCGCAAACAATGGATCGAAGATCGATTGCAACAGCTGGCCGACAGCTTCAGCATTGCGGTCGGAGGGTTTGCCATCTTGGATAACCACCTGCACGTGCTGTGTCGGCTGGACCCGGACCAGGCCCAGAGCTGGAGCGGCCGCGAGGTGCTGCGACGCTGGATGGCGGTCTATCCGCCCCGGAAGTTGGCCATCGACGACGAGAAGGCGGTGCAGAAGTGGATCGATCAAGCCGCTAAGGACACAGGGCGGGTGGAGCAACTTCGTGGGCGGTTGGCCGATCTGGGTTGGTTCATGAAAGCCTTGAAGGAGCCGCTGTCGCGGATGGCCAATAAGGCCGACGGCTGCCAAGGGGCGTTCTGGCAAGCCCGCTACAAATCGATCGCGATTCTCGATACCGAGGCTCTGTTGGCGACCTGCGCGTATATCGATCTGAACCCGGTTGCCGCGGGAATCGCCGTCACGCCCGAGGGGAGCGTGCACACCTCGATCCGCCAGCGAGTGCAGCACGCTCGCCGGAAGGGCAAGCTGCCGGCGCTGCCAGCCGCTGGAGCCGGGAGCGTGCCCGGCAGCCGCGCTGCCGGAAATCTGGAGCAAGATCACTGGCTGGTCCCGCTGGAAGATCGCCGCGTGGCCGTCGGCGGACAAGCTCCTGCGGCTCGCGAGGGGATGCTGGAATCGTTTTCGCTGGGGAGTTATCTGTTGCTGGTCGACTACACCGGGCGTTTGTTCCGGCAAGGCAAAGCGCGGATCAGCGCCGCGGTCAAGGAGGTCTTCGATCGGCTGGGCACGACCAACGAGTTCTGGTCGCATCGCATCGGACAGATGCTCCGCAGTCGCGATCTGCGTGGTAGTTTCTTCGCCACCGAGCCCAGCACCCTAGCCGAGCTGTCACAACAACGCGGCAAACGCACCCCCAACCTCACTCCCCAACTGGCTCCGACGCCGACCTAACACACGGGTCGACCGACTCCAGTCCGGTTTTCCTACTAGCCTTGCCAAGGACCGTGTCCCCGCTGCGCGCCGATTTGCCGCTAGGCCCCCCTGGCGACCTCATTCTGCCCTGCAACCCACCGGCCCGATGCCCCGTTCCCTCCGTGTGAGCTCCCCCCCCCCCACGCCGACACCTGAAATCTTGTCGTCGATTCGCTCAGCAAGCCCAGTTAAAATGCCTGTCCTTTAATGAGGGGAGGGGGCGGTCAGTCGCTCCAGCGGAAGATGGCCAGAGCAACGACAAACGTGACCGCGGTCCAGACGATCATGATGGCAATTTCGAATCCAAGTCCCCAGGGCGGTCGGCCTTCGAGCATGGTTGCCCGCAGCGCGTCGTTGAGCGCCGTTAGCGGCAGCACTTTGATCCAGGGTTGTATCGCCTGCGGAAACCGCTCGTATGAGAAAAAGACTCCAGAAAGCGTCCACATTGGGAGCATCACCAGGTTCATTAATCCCGAGGCGGCTTCGAGCGTTCGGGCACGCGAGGCGACCAAGAGTCCGACGCCGCCGAACTGGATCGCCCCCAACAGAACCAGAAACGCTAGGGCGAACAGATTGCCGTAGATTCTCACACCAAAGGCGACACGGGCGAAGATCAGCAACAGGAAAATCTCTGGCACCATGAACACCAATCGACTGATCATCAAGCTGGCCAAGAAATCTGTCTTCTTCATGGGCGTGGCGAGGAACCGTTTCAGCAGTTTTTTCAGCCGAAGGTCGACAATGGCGAAACCAACGCCGAACAGCCCGCCTCCCATCAAGCCCATGCCCAACAAGCCCGGGACAAGAAAATCGACATACCGCCCGCCGGGTTCGGTAACTTCGACCGTTGTCGCCGCGATCACATCCTCGCGGCCGGAACCTCGTTGAATCAAATCGTCAATCGCCGCTTTGGCGACAAGGCTGTTGGGACGAGTTGGATCGAGGACATACTCCAAACCTTCATCAGCGGGTCGAACATAAAGGTCCGACTTTCCGACCCGCAAGCGTTGTTTGCATTCGTCCAGGCTTAGCGTTTTGAGCTTAACTCGCTTGTCCGAACGCAACGTCGACAAGACAGACTCGCTGGTGCCCGCAACCGCATCTACAGAAAACACGTCGACGGGCTTGTTTTGAAACGCGATTCCCAGCGCCACGACCATCAGGATCGGAAAAATGTACACCCAAAAAACTGCCTCCGGCTGTCGGACAAATTCGCGCAATCGACTGAGCACAAGTTGCAGCAGCGGATGATAACGCAGTCCGCTCAGGGTTTTTTCCGGATTCGAGTTCACGCAGCCGCCTCGGATTCCTCGAACTTTCGACCCGTGATTTGCACAAAGACGTCTTCCAGGCTTGCGTGCCGCGTGCTCAGATCGCGAATTTCTGTGCTGCTCGCTTGCAAGGCTGTTAGGACTCGCGGTACCGCCCGATGCAACGTATCGACTTGCAAGCGAAACCGGCTGCCTTGCTGCTCGACCTCGACAACTCCCTCGATTTGGCGCAGTCGGTCGGTCAACGTCGCCTGCACCGGCAGATCCGTGGTGAATTCCACGACGTGTTCACTACCCAATCCGGCTATTAGTTCGGAGGGAGTCCCCTGAGCGATAACGCGCCCGTGATCGACAATGGCGACCCGGTCGCACAACCTTTCGGCTTCGTCCATGTAATGCGTGGTCAGCAAAATCGTGCGGCCTTCGGCTCGAAAGCGCCGAATGATTTCCCAAAGGTCGCGTCGACTGGAGGGATCCAAGCCCGTGGTGGGCTCATCCAGGAAAAGCAACTGCGGATCGCCGACCAAGGCGGCATGCCACGGCAAGTCGTTGCTTTTGTCCACCGGAGAGTTTCTTGATCCAGCTCTTGGACTTTTCCTCCAGAGAGACTTTCGCCAGCGCCTCTTCTGGCTCGATTCCCCGCCGATAAAAGCTGCGAAATAGCCGCAATGTCTCGATCGCCGAGATGCGTTCACTCAATTGGGTCTCTTGCAGCGAAACGCCGATCTGTTGGCGTATGTCGTCGGCGTGACTGGTCCAACTGCGACCAAAAATCTCGACTTGGCCACTGGTCGGTTTTAGAAGTCCTTCCAGAATTTCGATCGTCGTTGTCTTTCCCGCGCCGTTAGGTCCCAAGAAGCCGAAGCATTCCCCGCAACGGACATCCAAATCGATTCCGCGAACGGCTTCAACCGGTGGCCGCCCAGGGTATGTCTTCATCAAGCCACGACAGAGAATTGCACTGGACATGGCTTGGAGAATAACTGGGGCGATTCGGAATGTCCACCGCCAACCTGTAAATCGCACGCTTGACGACGGCACCGGCACGAGATCTCAGGATAAGTCGGCGCACCGGCGACGGCCAACTGATTGTATCCTGGGTTCGAGTCGGGCGATTGCGGGTTCAGATAAACGCCAGCAGCAGACTAATGGCCAGCGGCTATTGCACTTTCAGTACTTAATTTTGGGGTGCCACTGGCTGTGCCAGTGTACATGAGCGTCGTGTATTGCCGACCCGCACTGGCGAAGCCAATGGCACACAACCCCAATTCTAAGACCGGACAAAGCACTAGGTCACAAAATATCGATTGACCTCTTTATCGTTGATCACGATCAGGGCCCAAATGCCGAACGGAATTCCCAAAACCAAACCTGGAGACAACACCGGGATGACGGCGAACGCGGCTGCGGTGGTCGAGAAGCGAAAACTCTTCAGTTGCTTCATGCGGACCGCACCCGCCAAAACGACGACGGCACACAAGATGAGCGTCAACTGCGCCGACAGAAAGCAATGAAAAGTACAAAAAGCGTTTCTCCTTGGCACGTTGTTCCTCGTCGTCGATTCTGATTTTCCTTGCTTCGACCGACTCGCCCTCTATGTGTTGACTCGGCGTCTCGTAGTCCTCTTCGGCGGTAAACATTTGAATCGTTACCCTGGACGCGTACAGGATTCCTCCCGTCAATATGACGGCGAGAAAAACACTCGAGACGATAATGAGCGATAGCGCCGGACCGGCAACTTTCTTTAGCGCCTGCTCGCGAGTGAGTTTGGGAAGGTTTTTGGTAAGGTGAGTCGTCGATTGTTGGTAGATGTCGGTCGACATATTCATCGATTTGTATGACGTAGATTCGACAGTGACCTACGACGCTGCTGCCGATTGAGGTCTCGGTAGACCTTCGAATCAAGCGCTTGCGTCGGTGGAACAGCGGCGTCGAACACAGGCTAACGCCGTGTCGTTCCGACGTTTCTTGAAATGAAACTAGCTCGATTACGGACATCCGGGCTGGCGGCGTTTTGGCGGGCACTCAGACGGCGATTGCCTTCGGCCAGAACTGGCCCTTCTAATTCACTCATGATAATGATCTGCGGGGTGACGCTAACATTGCCGGCAGAGACTTCCGTGCCGACGCCCTGATTTCGAAATCCGCGGTCGACACCGGGGATCGAGCCCAACAGCGGAACGCTGCGTGACACTTGGCCCGCCGAATAACCGTAATTCGAGCCTAAAAGCATAGTGCCGCCATCGGGCACCATGACGGTGGTATTGACGCTAAAAACTTGAAACGTCGGCAATTGGACGACTTGGGCTGAGACATCGCGAGCCCAAACAAGGACCGTGATCCCAACGACGGCCACCCAGACCGGTGTTCGCATCATGATTTGCTCCAGCTTTGTTGGCGATTCCGGCAGCCCCAATCGAAGGGAATCGCAGTTTCCTTATTGTATCGTCTGGTGGACTGGGTTGCACCTCGGTTTGGGAAGAAATGAGGAAATCCGCCAGTTTTTGAATGCGGCTGGAAATATTTGCGATTTGGCACCGATTTGCGATTGACCGTCGTCGGTCGCGACCTTAGATTTTTCGGTTTGCAGCCGTTGGCGATCCGGTGGTGACGTTTCGTTGCTTGCTCAGCCGCTTGCGATTGGCTTGGGTGTGATCCGGCGAACTTGGGAGGCGCTTCTTCCAAGTGATTCAGATTTGCGTAGGTATTTTAAGGTCGATACGTTCGTGTCGCGTTGGCAGGTAGGAGTCGTTTGTGGCCGGCAATATTCACGAAGTCATTCGAATTCGCATGGAAGCTTACGACCACTCGGTGCTTGACCAGAGTGCGGCAGAAATCGTGGAGACGGCCAAGCGGACTCATTCGGAGGTGCACGGACCGATTCCCCTGCCTACTCGCATTGAGAGGTACACGGTTTTGGCAGGACCGACGATCGATAAGAAGGCGCGATCGCAGTTCGAAATCCGAACCCACAAGCGACTAATCGATATCGTTCAAGCCACGGCTAAAACGATTGAAGCATTGAACAAGCTGAGTTTGCCGGCGGGTGTGGAAATCAAGATCAAGGCGACTTCGAAGTAGAAAAGCGACTTCGAAGTAGAGTGCCTGAACCAGACAAGTAACTGGGTAAGACAAGATAAGTTGGAAGCTGTGCAGGTAAGGCCTGTCGACCCGACAGACGCTCCTGTAAGTAAAGACTCAAACCAGGTGTGGTCATGAATGTGGAACAAACCGGGAACGGTTCCGGATGCTGCGACTCATTGCCAGCGTCGGAGGTGGTTTCCGTCAGGCCGACTTTGCGAGTTACGCAGTTATCTAAGCACCGCGAAGGTTTGAGCGATTGCTGGTCGCCTCTAGCGATGTCAAACAATGCACCGCTTCGCAGCCACAGGACCCGGGACGCAAACCCGTTTCGCACTAGAGTGGATAGAACGCTTGGCGGCCCAAGCAACAGAATGGGTCGAACTGAGTCCGAAGACGAACTGAATGGCTGGGGTGTAGCATGGTGAGTTTGCCGGTTTACGACAAAACAGGCGGCACGGTCGGTTCAGTCGAAATCGACATCGACGCCATCGCGCCCAAGATCAACAAGCAATTATTGCATGACGTTGTGGTGATGTACCAAGCGAACCTGCGTCAGGGAAGCCGGGGCACGCGATCGCGCGGGCTGGTAGCCGGAACGACCAAGAAGATGTATCGGCAGAAGGGGACTGGACGAGCTCGGGCTGGCTCCCGCCGCTCAAATATTCGGCGAGGTGGAGGCCATGCGTTTGCGCTGGCGCGGCGCGATTTCTCGTATCGGTTGCCCAAGAAGGCTATCCAATTGGCGACGCGGATGGCGATGGCGGGAAAAATCCGCGATCAACAAGTTCTGGTGATTGACGAATTGGTTTTGCCGACACCTCGTACGCGGGAGGTTGCGTCGATCCTCCAAGCGCTCAACCTGGGAGACAAGAACACGGTGATCGCCACCGACGGTTATGACCCAGTCGTGTATAAGAGCGCCCGAAATATCAAGCGTGTTAGCATCACCCCGGTCGCCGACTTGAATGCTTGGCTGATTCTTCGACCGCAGCGAATTTTGATAACCAAGTCCGCGCTGGAGTCGTTTCGCGTGCGCGCTGCAAGCGCCGCGCACACGCCCGGCGATTCAAACTGAGTGAGGTGCAGGCATGGGACAGAGGGTCAGACTCCCGGTGTCGTCGATCGAGCTGGAGAATCACCAAATCATCCTGCGGCCGCGCGTCACCGAAAAAGGCGTGTTTCAGTCGCAGGCGCACAATCAGTACACGTTTGAGGTGAATCCTTTGGCCACGAAAACACAGGTCCGCCAAGCGATTTCCGAGTTGTTTCACGTCGAGGTGGCAAGTGTCGCGATTCAAAACCGGAACGGCAAAGCTCGGCGGTATCGGTTCAAGGTGGGCCGCACTAAGGATTGGAAAAAAGCGATCGTCAAACTGAAGCCGGACAATCGCATTGAATTCTTTTAGTTGGGAAGGTACGGCAAATGGGGATACGCAAATACAATCCGACAACCGCTGGGCGGCGAATGCGACGGTCAGCGACTTTGCCGAGTTGACACCTGGGGTCCGACCGCTCAAACAGTTGATGTCGCGGCAGAAGAAGAAAGCCGGCCGCAACAACCAGGGGTTTATTACCAGCCGCCATCGCGGCGGCGGACACAAGCGGATGTTCCGCGAAATCGACTTCCGCCGCGAGAAGGACGGCGTCAGTGCCAAGGTGCATTCGATCCAGTATGATCCGAATCGCAGTGCTCGAATCGCCTTGTTGTATTATGCCGATGGCCAGAAACGGTACATTCTCGCGCCGGACGGACTGACGGTGGGTGGGGATTTGGAAAGCGGCCCGGATGCACCGCCGGTGATCGGCAATTGCTTGCCGTTGAACAACATTCCGTTGGGAACCGAGATTCACAATATTGAAATGCGTCAAGGGCAGGGCGCCGCGCTGTGCCGCAGTGCGGGTGTGTCCGCCACATTGATGGCACGCGATTCCGGCTGGGCGCAAATATCGCTGCCCAGCGGTGAAATCCGCCGCATTCCAGCGGCGTGCCGCGCCACCATCGGCAAAGTTGGAAACGCCGATCACATGAACATCCAGTTGGGAAAGGCGGGACGGAAGCGTTGGCTGGGGCGACGTCCGCACGTTCGCGGCACTGCCATGAACCCGATCGATCATCCGCACGGTGGGGGAGAGGGACGAACCAAAGGGGGACGCCATCCGGTCAGTCCAACGGGAAAACCAGCCAAGGGGGGGTTCACACGCAAACTACGCAAGCCATCCAACAAAGCGATCATCCGCCGCCGTCGATCCAGGCGATACGGTCAATTGCGCATTGGAGGCTAGTGCTTTGTCAAGTCTCAGAATTGGGGTTGTGTGTCACGGGCTTCGCCAGTGCGGGTCGGCAATACACGACGTTCACTTACACTGGCACAGCCAGTGGCACCCCAAAATTAAGTACTGAAAGCGCACTAGGGTGCATTGGTAGCCAGGGGGTTTTCCAATTGCAGCTTGGGATCGCATGCAAAATAACTTGGCCCGAAATCCTCGCCCTCACGGGAGACGTAACGGAGCGGGTCAAAAAAACCGGGAAGTTATATTGCGTGCGAACCTTGGTTTGAATTCGATTCACGATGAACGTCAGCCGTTGAATGCAAACGAGATATCAGGTCGCACACCGAGGGGATTCAATCAATAAACGGAAAGCAACATGAGTCGTTCACAGAAGAAAGGTCCTTTCGTCCAGGCAAGCTTGTATCGCAAGGTCGAGCGGATGACCGGATTGGGCGTCAAGGATCCAATCAAGACCTGGTCGCGATCGTGCACGATCATCCCGGAGTTTGTCGGAATGACGTTCATGGTGCACAACGGGAGACAGCACACCAAGGTCTTTGTGACCGAGGATATGGTCGGCCATAAGCTAGGGGAGTTTGCGCCGACGCGGACGTTTCGTGGCCACAGCGGTTCAAAATCCGCGGCGTCCAAATAATTGACTTGAGCGTCTGGAAGCCGCATCGATGGCTCGGTGGACGCGAAAACAAGGAACCAAAGGTGGAATTCAAAGCATCACATCGATTCGCCCGGATGAGCGCTCGGAAAATTCGACCCGTGGCGGATCTCGTCCGCGGCAAGTTCATCGACGACGCATTGGATATTTTGCGGTACCAGCCTCAACGCGGCGCTCGCTTGATTGAAAAAGTGATTCGATCGGCGGTTGCCAATGCGCAGGACAGTGAACAGAATCCGGGAAGGTTGGTGGACATCCGCAACTTGTTGTTGGCGGAGATCCGGATTGACGGGGCGCCGATGTTCAAGCGGATTCAGCCGCGAGCGCACGGCGTGGCGATGTTGATTAAGCGGCGAATGTCACACATTTCGGTGAAGGTGTCGCAGATATAGCACGGCTTCAATTCGCAACGGCGCCCCTCGGTAATGGGCGAATGCAGCCTCAAGCCGATCAAGATGAGACGATCGAGATGAGACGACGATGCGTTGAATCGAACAGACGAGACTGTTCGAATGGGGCAAAAGGCATATTGGGTGAGAGATAAAAATGGGACAAAAAGTGAATCCAATCGGTTTTCGGACCGGCGTAATGGTGGGTTGGAAGAGCCGCTGGTACGCGCCGAAGGAAGAGTTTTCGGCGTTGTTGTTGGAGGACCGGAAGATCCGCAAATTCGTCAAGGCGCATCCGACCAAGAATTACAAGGCGGCTGGCATCGATCGGATCGAGATTGAGCGAACGCGCGACGAAGTCAAGGTCGTGTTGTTTGTGGCGCGGCCGGGCTTGATCATCGGCAAGAAAGGACAGGACGTTGAGTTGTTGCAGGAGGAACTGCAAAACTTGATCGGTCGCCGTGTCAATTTGAAGATCGAGGAGGTCCCACGTCCGGACCTGCAAGCTCAGTTAGTCGCGGAAAAGGTGGCAGAACAGTTGGCCAAGCGTGCGAACTTTCGCAAGACGATGAAGCGGGCCATGGAAGAGTCGATGGACGCAGGCGCCAAGGGGATCAAGATCCAGTTGGCGGGGCGGCTGGGCGGCGCCGAAATGGCACGCCGTGAGAAACAGGGAATGGGCTCGATTCCCTTGAGTACCTTGCGGGCCAAGATCGACTACGGGTTCACCGAAGCGAAGACGCCGCAGGGGCACATTGGAGTTCAAGTCTGGATCAATCAAGGTACGTACGACGGAGAAATCACCGATGGCGCTGATGCCCAAACGGGTCAAACATCGAAAGGTCCAAAGAGGTCGTATAAAAGGTAATGCGACCCGGGGCAACACGGTCGTTTTCGGCGACTACGGTTTGCAGTCGTTGGAGCCGGCGTGGCTGAAGGCGCAGACGATCGAGGCCGGGCGATCGCGGCGACAGCAATATGTCCGCGGCGAAGGGCGCCTATACATTCGCGTCTTTCCGCATCGTTCGATCACTTCGCGGCCGTTGGAGACGCGGATGGGCAAAGGAAAAGGCGAACCGGAGTTTTGGGTAGCGGTGATTAAGCCGGGCACGGTTTTGTACGAGTTGTCGGGGGTGACCGAGCAGCAAGCCAAGATTTGCTTCGCCCGGTTGGCGCACAAGATGCCGTTCAAAGTGCGGATGGTCTATCGGCGGCCACTCGGTTGACCCAGGCCATCGGTGCGGAACGCCGAGCGCGGCGGTAGAACATCCGCCGCGTTGAAACCAGTTAATACGGTATGACAGCGATGAAAACGAGTGAACTTAGGGAAATGAGCGACGAGCAGTTGCAGGCGACGATGCGAGAGGCGTTACAGACACTGTTCAAATTGCGGATCCAGGCACAAACCGAACGGCTGGACGTTCCGTCGGAATTGACGCGAAACCGCCGACTTGTCGCCAGGATAAAGACACTTCAAACCGAGCGCACAGGCGGCGGGTAACAGCCGGCGGATTATGCAATGGTTGGACGATGGGGTGAAATGGCGTGGTGGACGCCGAGAGAAGGATTGAGAATTTGGTAAACGAAAGAAGCTGAGAGACAACCGATGCCAAAGCGTATTTTGACCGGAGTGGTTCGTAGCGACAAGATGACCAAGACGCGGGTGGTGGAAGTCCCCCGCTCGGTGCGCCATCCGATATACGGAAAGATGCTGCGCCGCAGAACGATCTGCTACGTGCACGACGAAGATAACCAATCGGCGCAGGGCGATACGGTCGAGATCGAGGAGTCGAGGCCGATTTCCAAGTCAAAGCGTTGGAGTCTGTTGCGGGTGGTGAAGAAGTCGGAGATCGATATCGCGACCCTGCGTGCTTCGCGACGCAAAGGAACGCAGCCGACCCGAGATGCCGTCGAGGAAGATACCGCGCACTAATCAACACCGAGAAGCGTAAACCTTGACGTTTTTGTCCAGGAGTTTTGTCCGCAAGCGTTGAAACTGGCCTGAAACGTTGTGCCGACCGCCAACACGAACGAGACACACGGTAAGTCAAAATGATCCAACAAGAAACTCGATTGGAAGTCGCGGACAACACCGGCGCTAAGGAATTGATGTGTATCAAAGTGTTGGGCGGTTCTCGCAGGCGTTTTGCCGGCTTGGGGGACGTCATTGTGTGCAGTGTCAAAAGTGTAATCCCGGGCAGCGAGATCAAGAAGAAAGCCGTGGTGAAGGCGGTCGTTGTCCGATGCAAGCAGCCGACGCGTCGGACCGATGGCAGCTACATTCGATTTGACGCCAATGCGGCGGTGATTATCGACAACGAGAATGCGCCGCGGGGCACGCGGATTTTCGGCGCCGTGGCCCGCGAATTGCGCGACCGGAACTTTTTGAAGATTGTCAGTTTGGCCAGTGAAGTGATCTAGTTCGATAAAGAGTTTGTCGTGAACGCGAAAAAAGCAACCAAGAAGAAAGAAGACGCGGCGCCGATTAACATCGGCAAGCCGCGGCTACGGGTCAAATACGAGACGGCGATTCGCGCGGAACTGGCGAAGCGGCTCAAACGCGACAATGTGATGGCGATTCCCAAGCTGGAGAAGATCGTCGTCAACATGGGGGTGGGCCGCGCCACGCAGGACAAGAAGTTTCTGGACGACGCGGTCGACGCCTTGACGTTGATTGCTGGCCAAAAGCCAGTGATCACGCTGGCCCGCCAGGCGATCGCGGGATTTCGGCTGCGTGAGGGATTGCCCATCGGCTGCAAAGTCACGTTGCGCAGCACGCGGATGTACGAGTTCATGGACCGCCTGTTATCGTTCGTGTTGCCGCGTGTCCGCGACTTTCGCGGGGTCAATCCGGATGCGTTTGACGGTCGCGGAAACTACAGCCTGGGAATCGGCGAGTACCTCGTTTTTCCCGAATTGAATCCGGACAAATTCACGCGCAGTCAGGGCATGAACATCGTGTTTGTCACCACCGGGCACAACGACGATGAAGGCCGCGAGTTGTTGCGGTTGTTTGGCATGCCGTTCCGCGATTCGGCCAAGTCCGCCGGAGCGGCTTAGGCCTCCCGTTTTCGATATTTAATCAGGTAGTACACGTGGCTCGAAAATCAAAAATCGCCAAAGCAAATCGAACTCCAAAATTCACCGTCCGTCGGGAACGCCGCTGCAAAATATGCGGGCGTCCGCGGGCGGTCTACCGCAAGTTTGGTGTTTGCCGGATCTGTTTCCGTCAGATGGCGAATCAAGGTCTGATTCCCGGTGTCCGGAAAGCCAGTTGGTAGGGGGATTCTTAAGTATGATGACCGATCCAATCGCCGATATGTTGACGCGCATTCGCAATGCCGTCGGCGTCGAGCGGCCCAACGTCGAAATGCCGATCTCCAATCTCAAGAAAGGGGTCGCCGACGTGCTCAAACGCGAAGGATTCATCTGGGACTGGAGCGAAGTCGACAGCCGAACCGGTGACCCAGTTGCGAATCGAACTGAAGTACGGTCCCAGTGGCGAGCAAATCATCCGCAACATCAAACGCGTCAGTAAACCCGGTTGTCGAATCTACTCCCGCGCCAAGGATTTGCGGCCCGTTCTCAACGGATTGGGCATTTCGATCCTCAGTACCAGCAAAGGGGTCGTTAGCGATCGCGAGGCGCGGCAACGAAAACTCGGCGGCGAAGTCATTTGTCAAGTTTGGTAGATGGACGCGGCCATTACATGCTTCCAGAACGAGCGTAGAGTCCAGTCATGTCCAGAGTAGGAAAAACACCGATTCCCATCGCCAGCGGCGCCAAGGTCTCAGTATCCGGTCAGCGGATTGATGTCGAAGGACCTCGGGGAAAGCTATCGATTCGGATCAAGCCGGGAGTCGGCGTCAATCTCGCGGAGGATGGAAAGAACGTCGTCGTCACGCGGAATTCCGATGATCGCGAATTGCGCAGCCGTGCACGGAACAACGCGGGCGCTGATCCAAAACATGATTCTGGGGGTCACAGCGGGCTTTGAGAAGCAACTCGAAGTCGTCGGCGTCGGTTATGTTTGCAGCCTCAAGGACAAAAACTTGGCGCTGCGTGTCGGTTACGCCAACGAGGTTCTGCTTCCGATCCCTGACGATTTGGAGGTGACGTGTCCCGATCAGACGCATGTCCATGTCAAAGGCTGCGACAAACAACTCGTCGGTCAATTTGCGGCCGTGGTACGCTCGGTCCGCAAGCCGGAGCCCTATAAGGGCAAAGGCGTGCGCTATGTGGGTGAATTCGTCAAAATCAAGCCGGGCAAGGCCGCTGGCTAGATCGTTCCTTGGTTTGCAGCACGGTCGATTTCGGGGATCATTGTCATGCGACGTCAAAAAATGAACAACGTTTCGACGAATGCGGCGGACTCATCGCGTGCGGAAGAAGTTGCGTGGGTCGCCCGAGCGGCCACGATTGAGCGTCTGTCGGAGCAACAAGCACCTCTCGTGCCAGATCATTGACGACCACGCCGGGCGAACCCTTGTCGCCGCCAGCAGCCTGGATCAATCACTTCGCGGTCAGGTAAACAGCGGCGGAAACCGCGCTGCGGCCAAAGTCATTGGTGACGCGATCGCGCAGCGGGCGTTGGCCGCGGGTATCAAACAGGTCACTTTCGACCGGGGACGGTACAAGTATCATGGGCGGGTGGCCGAGTTGGCCAATGCGGCGCGTGCCGGTGGACTGGAGTTTTGAATGGCGCCGAGTGCAACTAATCACTTTTTGAGAGGTCGACGGTAACGTGGCATCGGAATCACAATCTTCACTCATCGAACGAACGGTCAAGATCAAACGCTGTGCGGCGGTCGTCAAAGGTGGACGGCGATTCAGTTTTGCCGCCATGGTGGTCGTCGGCGACGGAAACGGTCGGGTCGGATGGGGTTACGGCAAAGCGAATGAAGTTCCGCCGAGCGTCGAGAAGGCCAACAAACAAGCGGCTCGAACGATGGTCCGCGTTGCTTTGGTTCATGAGACGATTCCGCACATGGTCATCGGCCGGTTCGGCGCAGGCCCGTGTCATCTTGCTGCCCGCCGGGGCCGGGACCGGGGTCATCGCCGGCGCCGCGACCCGCGCGGTCTGCGAAGCGGCGGGAATCAAGAACATCTTGACCAAGAGCTTTGGAACCAACAACGCTGTGACCTTGGTTAAGGCCACGATTGAAGCGCTTAAGAAACTAACGTCGGTCGAAGACGTGCAACGCTTGCGAGGAGTGGATTTGTCATGAACATCAACGAGGTGAACGAGGGGGTTCACGGATATCGCGCGACAAAACGGTTGGGTCGGGGGCAGGTTCGGGACAGGGGAAAACCTCCGGCCGGGGGCACAAGGGACAATTTTCGGTGAGCGGCAGTTCGCATCACGCGGCGTTTCAAGGCGGCCAGATGCCGATGGTTCGCAAGATCCCCAAGCGCGGATTTCATAACAAGTTCGCCCTTGAGGTCGCGGCCATCAACGTCGGCGATTTGGAAGCGAATTTTGAGGCCGGCGAAGCGGTCACCCCCGAAACGCTCAAACAAAAAGGCCTGATTAAGTTCCGATACGATGTTCTTAAAATCCTGGGATCCGGCGACTTGACCAAACCGTTGACGATTGCCGCTCATCGGTTGAGCACTTCGGCCAAGGCCAAGATCGAGAAAGCCGGCGGAACGATCGAGATCCTGCCAGGGCGGCGACCGGTTGTGCGAAACAAACAGCGCAAGAAGGTGGAAAAAAAATAGGGACCAGACGCTTCCCTCCCCGAATGTCGTGTTGCATCTAGATTGCTGGGTTCGGTGGCGGTGTTTTGGAAGTGAAGGGGCGGTAGTGCTGAGAGCAACGTCAGGCCGTCGGGTCGGCGATCTGGTGTTTCGGAGACGGGCTTGGTTTGGATAGAATAACGAGCGAGTTTGGGGGGGCTTCGGCAGTCTGCCGTGAATCGCTCCGCGCTCGTGAAGGAGATGGGCCGAAAGCCGGCACCCAAAACTGCCGAGTTAGGCAGCGTGAACGAACCGGAACGGTTGCCGATCCCGGAATCGCTGGAGAGTGAGAGAATGTTTGAAAAGCTCCGCCTAATATTTACGATTCCGGAGTTGCGTCGCAAGGTCCTACTGACGCTGCTGTTGTTGGCGATTTTCCGTGTGGGGAGTCAAATCCCGTTGCCGGTCATCGACCAGTCTAAGATTGGCATCTTATCGCAAACGGGTGCGCGCTGGGCGAGTTTTTTAAGCGTGTTTCTGTGTTTAGCGCCAGCCGCATCAATCAAGCGACCGTGTTTGGCTTGGGCATCATGCCTTATATTTCTGCAAGCATCATGCTGCAGTTGCTCAGTACCGTGTACAAACCGCTGGAGGAGTTGCGGAAGGAAGGCGAAGCGGGCCGCAAGAAGATCAACAAGTACACTCGATACTTGACGCTGGGTTTGTGCCTGCTTCAGAGCACCGCCTATTTGTGGTGGTACATCATGCCCCTCGGGTTAACCGCATCGCGGTTTCACAACGCATCGGGCAACCTCACGTTCGATTGGCAGGTTGCCGCGATCATGATCATGACCTGTGGTTCATTATTCTTGATGTGGTTGGGGGAACAGATCGATGAATTTGGAATCGGCAACGGAATTAGCTTGTTGATCATGGCCGGCATCGTGGCCGATATTCCCGGGGCCTTTTGGGGCAATCTCAGCAATTTCCGTTTCGAGTTGACTGGTTTCAACCGTACGGGCACGATCGGCATCGAGACGGTTATCGCCCTGATCATCTTGTTCATTGGCATTGTGGCAGGCGTCGTGTTTATTACACTCGCCCAGCGGCGTATTCCGACGCAAAGCGCCAAACACGTTCGCGGACGGAGAGTATACGGCGGGACGCGGCAGTATATGCCGTTGCGCATCAATCAAGCCGGCGTGATGCCCATTATTTTTGCCAGTAGTCTGCTCATGCTTCCGCCGTTGTTGTGCAATTGGATCGGTGGTCAATTGCCGCACGGCAGCGTGTCGGAGTTTTTTCAGAATTTCGGCTCGACGTTTAACCGCGGCACGTCCGTGTTGTATAACATTTGCTACATCGGCATGATCTATTTTTTCTGCTATTTTTGGACTGCGATCACCTTCAATCCGAAGGAGATTTCGGAAAACCTGAAGGACAGCGGCACGTTTATTCCGGGGTATCGACCGGGCCGGCGAACTGCGGATTACCTGGAATTGGTCATTGAGCGAATTACCTATGTGGGTGCCGGCTTCCTGGCGGTGGTAGCGATCCTACCCACAATCGTGTCCCACTTTTTGAATATTGATTTTACCATCACCCGTTTTTACGGCGGGACCGGCCTTTTGATCGCCGTCAGCGTCGCGTTCGATCTGGTTCAGAAGATTGACAGCCATCTCGTGATGAGGAATTACAAGGGGCTCCTAGAATAGCGAGTTGCCGGAATCCATGTGCATCGTCTTCATTGGCCCACCGGGTGCAGGCAAGGGGACGCAGGCCGAACGGCTGACCCAGCGTCTGAGCATTCCGCATTTGTCCACCGGAGAGATGCTGCGGGACGCGGTGGCGCGAGGAACGGAACTTGGAAAGACGGCCGGCCCTGTGATCGGCGCGGCGCCTTGGTCAGCGATGACTTGATGATCGGAATCGTCGGCGAACGAATCAGTCAAGCTGATTGTGATCGAGGATTCCTGCTCGACGGGTTCCCGCGCACGGTAGCTCAGGCCGAGGCTCTGGACCGCTTGTTGCAGAAGCAGGGCAAGTCATT
Source organism: uncultured Planctomycetaceae bacterium (assembly GCA_963803365.1). Taxonomy (GTDB): domain Bacteria; phylum Planctomycetota; class Planctomycetia; order Pirellulales; family Pirellulaceae; genus JANMEB01. Next base: position 673,948 of record CAWDMH010000003.1, on the reverse strand, counting down.
GCAGGCGGTTTTGTCTTTGAGCGTCCCGGAGCGCGAATTGATTCGGCGTTTGACCGAACGCTACCACCAGATCGCCAACCCTGCGCCGATGATCGGCCCGAAGCGATTCCGCATCGCATCAAGACGTTTTTGCAGCAAACGCGGCCAGTGTTGGACTATTATCTCGCAAAAAATATCCTGTGCTCGATCGATGGCAACGGGAGTGTCGACCAAGTTTTCGAGAGAGTCGCGGCCGCTGTGGAATGAGAAACGGTACTTGATGTGATGTGGGAACCGTGGATTTGGATTGAGTGAGTTACGTTGGGCTGACGCACTTCGGCTCACTGGGTGAATTCGGATTTGATGTCGGCGATCATGATCTGGAATTGCTTGATCGAATTGGGCCGATCATCGGGTTGAATTCTCAGGCATCGCTCGACGGCCCGACCCAACTTTTCGTTCAAGTCCGGCCGAAACGTAAAGATGCTCGTGGCGTCCCGGGAGTCGTGCAGCAACTCGCCGATTCCTGTGGTATCGACCGAGCCCCAGGGATGTTCGTTGGCCAGCATGCGATATACCGTTACGCCGAATGCAAAGATATCCACGCGAAGGTCGGTCGCCCGTCGGCGTACTATTTCCGGCGCCATATATTGAGGCGTACCGGTCCGATTGCCGGGCTGGCGGAATTCGGTCAGGTTGGGAACCGACAAACCAAAATCGATCAGCTTGAGCGTCTCGACCGACTCGTCGCAAATAAAGTTCCGAGGACAAATGTCGCGGTGAATGAATCCAGCGTCATGAACGGCCTGAGCCGCGTCGGCCATTTGTCGTATCAAATTCAGCCGATTTCGGATGAACCGTGAGTCCTGGTTCTTGATCAAGTAGGCCAAGTTCGGGCCGGGGATGTATTCCATCAAGATGTACTCTTGATCGGAGGTGGTGACGCCATATTCGTAAGTATGGACCACGTTGGGGTGCACAATTCTGACGCCGATCTCTCCTTCCGGGGGTTTGTTGAGTCCCTTGAAGCGGGATTTGAACATCGCGCTTTTTTCCGGATCGAGGAATTTCAAACCCAACAACCGACCGGTACCAATTTCTCGGGCAACGCGAAATCGCGACATCGTGCCTGAAGCCGCCTGTTGTTGCAGTTGAAATCGCTTGGTAACGTCCAGCTTCACCGACGTCGTAAGTCCGCTCAACAACTTCCTGAGTTGGTCCAATGCTTTCATAATGTTCCGTAGCCAGTGGGCTTACCCTCGGTGCCGTTTCATGGACATTATAACCAAAGCCAACAATTTGGGCGGTCGTCGGTTCGGTAACATCACGATCGCTGATCGATTTCACCCTTCGAACCTGACACGATTGACCATTCGAAAATGAGTCCCATTCGGAATTACATCGGCGGCGTCGGAGTCGATGCGACTTCAAACCGATGGCTGGACAATATCGAACCGGCGACGGGCAAAGTGTATTGTCGGCTTCCCGACTCGGATGCCGACGATATCGAAACAGCCGTGAACGCAGCCGCCAAAGCCTTTCCACGTTGGTCGAGCGCCAGCGGAGACGACCGGGCCCTTGCCCTAAGCAAATTGGCAGATTGGGTCGAGAGCCACTCTAGCGAACTGGCGGCGGCCGAATCTCAGGACGCCGGAAAAACGATTCGTCAAGCGGCCGAAGTCGAGATTCCTCGTGCCGTGGCAAACCTGCGGTTCTTCGCGGCGATGGCAAAAACGTTTGCCAGCGAGTCGCACGCGACCTCCGAAGCGGTCAACTATACGTTGCGGCAACCGTTAGGAGTCGTGGGTTGTATTTCGCCTTGGAACCTGCCGTTGTACTTGTTTACTTGGAAAGTCGCTCCGGCTTTGGCGGCGGGGAATTGTGTCGTTGGAAAACCGTCAGAATTGACGCCGATGACCGCGGCCATGCTGGGGCAAGGCAGCATCGATTGTGGTTTTCCGCCCGGCGTATTAAACATTGTCCAAGGCCAGGGCAGCCGCGCGGGCCAAGCATTGGTGGAGCACCCTGGAATTCGAGCGATCAGTTTTACCGGCGGTACGCAGACTGGATTGCACATCGCGCAACAGACGGCATCGTCGTTCAAAAAGCTTTCGCTGGAACTCGGCGGCAAGAACCCAAATATCGTCTTCGCCGACGCCGACTATGAGCGCATGTTGGCGACCACGATTCGGTCATCGTTTGCCAACCAAGGTCAAATCTGTCTGTGCGGTTCGCGTGTTTACGTCCAGCAGCCGATCTTCCAACGATTGGTCGACGATCTCGTGACGCGTGCCAAGAAGTTGCGAGTGGGTGACCCCCGGGATCCTCAGAATGATCTTGGCGCCGTCGTTTCAGGGGGACACATGCACAAGATTCTTGGCTGCCTGCAGCGTGCGCGTCAGGAGGGAGGCGAGGTTTTGTGCGGCGGCCATCGTCTTCGGCCACCAGGTCGATGCGAGGACGGTTTTTTTGTGGAGCCGACTGTCATCGTCGGTCTGCCGTCAGAGTGCCAAACGAACCAGGAAGAGATTTTCGGGCCCGCGGTAACGGTGCAACCATTTGTCGATGCGGAGGAAGCCATCGCCCTTGCCAACTCGACCAACTACGGATTGTCCGCCAGCGTTTGGACTGAGAACCTGACGGTTGCCCATCGAGTGGCGCAACAAATCGCGGCAGGCGTCGTTTGGATCAATTGTTGGCTGCTGCGCGATTTGCGTACTCCCTTTGGTGGCGTCCGACAATCGGGCGTCGGTCGCGAGGGAGGTGTCGAGGCCATGCGGTTCTTTACCGAGACCAAAAACGTCTGCGTATTTCACGGCTAACGACGACCGGAAGACTTGGCGGCGCGTTCCAGCGTTTCCGGGTTGAGCATGAGATAGCCGTAGAGCATGCGCAACAGGAACTCAGCCTGTTGGCGAACCGAGTTGGAGCGGCGATCTCTTTGGCGAACGACAGAGATTTTGATTTTCAAACCGGTATGAGGCACGAATCCTCGGTGAGCGACGCTGCCGGCGGAAAGGTTGTCGAAGCGAATCTCCACTTGAAATGCGATCCGGCGATCCGAACTGCGGCGAAAAAAGCTGGCTTCGTCGGGAGTTTGCAGAATGATCCTTTGGGGCTCGATGGCCAGGATTTGGGCCTGTTGTTCTTGGACGAATCCGTCGAGTTTGGCCGCCAGGACTGCGATGGGACTGCTGGAGGCGATTTCGCGACTGACGATCACGTCGGCGGTGACGTTCAATTCGGCGGCGACTTCTTCGGCGGCTCCAATGTAACGCGTGACGGCGGACGAATGATATTCCCCAAAGACGACGCAGTTGCGTCCGGATTCCTTGGCTCGCAATAAAGATTGGTCGGCCCGCACAAAGACTGACTTGGCCGTGTCTTCCCTATTGAAATGGGCGACACCAAAACTGGCGGTCAAACATTTTTGTTGGAGCACAGGCTGCGCGGTTAACTCCAATTGCCGTCGGATCTTTTCGGCGCAATCGATCGCCGCCCGAGCGTCGCAGCCCTGGCACAGGATGACGAATTCTTCGCCCCCGTAACGCGCCAGGAAATCACCTTGTCGCAATTCCCGGCGCAGCGTTTGAGCAAACATGATCAGCGCCTGGTCGCCGATGTCATGCCCATAGTCGTCGTTGATTCGTTTGAAGAAATCGATGTCGCAGATGATTAGGCTAAACGCTGTTTTCTTGGATTTGAAAGACTGGCAACAGGCGGCCAGGACGCGCTCAAACTCGGCACGGTTGCAAACGCCTGTCAGCGGATCGCTGGTCGTTTTCTCCATCAGTTCTTGGACTTGCTGCTGCAAGTTGACTTTGTACGTCGCGTCGTGCAGGATCAGCATGCTGCCAAGGTAACTGCCCGCCTCGGCATACATCGGAATTACTTGCAAGTCGACCGGCGCCGGCGGCTTGTCGGCAATTATCAGAGTCGCGAACAGCATCAGTTCCTTTTGGTCGAAAATCGCGTCGCGGACCGAGCATTCGCTGGTGGCCACAATTTGACTTTGGCGGGGAACAAGATTGATGTATCCAAACAACCAGTCCAAATCGCGTTGGACGTTCCGGCCGATGCCAATCAGGTTTTCGGCAGCCCGATTCCAAGCCAGAATTTGTTGGTTCTTGCCGATGAATAGGACGGCCTCGCGTATGTTTTGCAACAAATACTTCAGCAACAGGCGGTCGATGTTGGCCGCAGCCTTGGCAGCCGCTTTCGTCGAAGATTCCACAGACGACAGGGCCGACGTACCGAGATTGCTGTTCATAAGAGCCTTTGCCGAACGCTGCGGGTCCAAAAGATCGACAAAGTCCTGATTTGTCGTACGCAAAACTAGGTCAGTCGCGGGATTTGTCAATTCGTCGAGCCGCCACTTTGATGCCGGCGATGAATGCGCCGAAGAATCTCGCTATAATCGTCACATCCGCGTCCAACGCAAACCGCGTGTAGGGTCATCGCCAGGAGCCAGTTCCTTGAACGTTTGTTGCATTCGAACCCAGGACCTCGGCGTTCTAATGGCCTCGACGAACGGACATTCGTTTGCCGCCCTTCTAGGCTCCGATGACAAACCGCTAAGGACATTCGCCGAGTTGGTTCGGGCTACGAACGGCTCGGACCTTGTTCATGAGGGTCCACGATATTCATTCGAAGTCGTTGAAGTTCTGCCGCCCGTCGCATCTCCCGAAAAGATCTTCGGAATTGGCTTGAACTACTCAGATCATGCGGCGGAGACTGGCGCGTCCGTCGGTGAAATCCCTGTCGTCTTCAACAAGCTTTCGACCTCGATTTCCGCATCCGGTCGCCCGATCGTCCTGCCTCCCGTCAGTCAGCAAGTCGATTTCGAAGCGGAATTGGTCGTCGTCATCGGCCGCACGGGACGCCATATCCATACAGCCGACGCGCGAAGACATATTTTTGGCGTTTGTTGCGGCAACGACGTTTCGGCGCGCGATTGGCAAAAGGGAAAACCGGGTGGTCAATGGCTGTTGGGAAAGAGCTTTGACACGTTCGCGCCCATCGGACCGTGGATAACGACGCTGGACTCGCTTGCGTGGCCACTGGAGTTGGACATTCGACTGAAACTCAATGGCGAGGAGATGCAAGCATCGAATACTCGAAATCTGATCTTTTCGATCGAATACCTGGTGGCTCACCTCTCAAAATTCTGCACGCTCAATCCGGGCGATCTGATCTTCACCGGAACGCCATCCGGAGTGGGTGTCGCTCGCAATCCGCCGGTTTTTCTTTCCCCAGGAGACTGCGTCGAGGTTTGCATTGCCACTTTGGGAGAAATCCGAAATCCTGTGATTGCCGGGTAAGGCTCGTAAGTAAATTAACCTTGTCTGCAATCGTCGCGCTGAAGTTTGAGAATTCGATGCAGCGCACGAAAAGAAGTGAATTGATTCTTTTCGCCATTGTGAAGCAGGACGCTAGTCTGAAAAAACGCGATGCTAGCGTGAAGTTAGTCGGTTAGTTTTGCCGACCCTAATAATTGGCCTAATCGTTAAATGCATCCTACGCCGGAACTTGAAGCGAGAATGGCGTGGCCGTTCGCGGTCCCAGGCCGACACATTATCTGCCTGCCGACTCGTGGAGGAGTCGGCCCGAGCGGCGTTTACCTGCCGACGGCTCCAACAAACAGTTAAACCATCGTCATGGCCAGCAGTCGCAATCAAAGCCGACGTCGCCGCGTTGTATTCGACGAAGCGATCCAAAAAGCTGCGAAAACCGCCAGCTCAGCCGCCTCTGCCAGCCCAATCAAACGCCCGACGCCAAAGCGCAAGTATTCCAACCAGGCGCGCCGCAATCGCGATCTGACGGACTTCATCCCCAAACGCTGGCTACCGTTGACAGCCTGCACTGCGATACTACTGCTGTGCCTGTCCTTTCTTAACGCGCTCGATTGGGTAACCACCCTGCCGCAATTTCCCAGGCAAAGTCATGCCGCGAGCATCTTGTCTCTTACATCACCCACCGGATTGGCGCGTTGGTTTAATGCAGTGTGCTTTTGCGGCATCGCCGTATATGGCCTGTTGATCTACGGTCTGCGCCAATACCGGCGGGACGACTATCGAGGAACGTATCGTGTTTGGGGATCGATGGCGCTGCTGGCGCTGTTGGCCAGCATTCACAGCGTCGTCGATCTCGATCGAGCCTTCTTTGAAACGGTGAATTTGTGGATGCACCAAGCTTGGTTGGCGCCCGATTCGATGGTGCTTGCGTCGATCCGCTGGCTGGCGATCACTGTAGTGGCGGTCCGGCTGCTGATCGAAGTACGACATAGCAAGTTGAGCGTATTCTTCTGTGGTCTGGCTGTGATCGCTGCCGGATTGGCCGTTGGCTTGAAACTCCCGTCGGCCCAACGGTTGTGGATTGCCCAATGGCCCAACGACTCGGCAAACTTGACCGCGATCGCCGCGGCGAGCGGATTACTAACGGTCCTCAGCTTTTCGCGGTACGTATATCGCGACATCTTTGGAATGCGTCGGAAATCGGATGCGGAAGGACCAGTCGGAAAGAAAACGCGGAGCGAAAAACAAGCTCGACAAAAATCGACTCGAACGACTGGCGCCGCCACACCTTCGGCGCCGCCACTCTCATCCTCACCGACAAGGGCAACTCCGGCAGCGTCCGGTCTGACGGACAAGCCATCGGTCCCGTCAAAGCCTAGCGGGCCTCTTTCTTCTCGGCTCAATCTGGGCGGCCGCTCGATTTCTACAGAAACGGTGACGGTCACGGCATCCGGCGCCGGATCGGTAACGACGACCCAAGCCAATGCGGGCGGAGGGAACGCGGGCGACAACGCACTAGCATCCGACCATCGGCTTTCGAAAGCCGAGCGAAAACGTCTCAAGAGGCAACAACGTCAAGACCGCCGCGCCGCCTGACGAAATTCGGTAACCGTTCACAAGCCGGGGTCTGGCTCAATCCGCCCAAGGCGGATGTGCCTGACCCCCTACGGATCGGACGCAAAATAACTTCGCCGTAAATCCTCGCCCTCACGGGACAGGCTAAGGGAAAGGGTCGACAAAACCGGGAAGTTATTTTGCGTGCGATCCTAAGAACGTGGGCAACGCATAGGCAACCCGTGAACGCCAACCGAAATTCGTTCGCCGCTCGCGAACTCGCCCAGCGTCAGAATTATCAACCACCCTTAGGACAATGTCGCCCATGCACCCTTTAGAATCGCACGCAAAATGACTTCGCCCCTAATTCCTCGCCCTCACGGGAGAGGTTATGGAGAGGGTCGACAAAACCGGGAAGTTATTTTGCGTGCGATGCTTAAACGGGTTGTCGGCCTAAGTTATCCTACATACCACTATCGAAGCCATTTACTTGCGGAAGCCTCATGTCGGTCAGAACCAGATTTGCGCCCAGCCCAACCGGGTATTTGCACATCGGCGGAGTACGCACAGCCCTGTACAATTGGTTGTTGGCGCGGCAAGCCGGCGGTCAGTTCATTCTACGCATCGACGATACGGATCAGCAGCGAAACGTCGCCGAAGCGTTGGCGCCGATCCTGAATGGGTTTCGCTGGCTGGGACTCGAGTGGGATGAGGGCCCGGAGGTCGGTGGGCCACACGAACCCTACTTTCAATCGAAGCGCGGAGAAATCTACCGCGACTATGTGCAGCGGTTGATCGATGCGGGTGCGGCCTACCAAGACTTTTCAACGAGTGAAGAATATCTGGCCGAACGGACTGCCGCGGAACGTGGCAACCAGCCCTTTGTCTACAGCCGGCGGTGGCTGGCCGCTACGAAAGAACAGGCATCCAGGTTCGCTTGCGAAGGCCGGGCGGCTGTTGTTCGATTGAAAATGCCACGCGAAGGCAAATGCGAATTCTATGACCTCGTCCGCGGCCACCAATCGGTCGATTGGGCCAATGAACCCGATCATGTCATCCAGCGCACGACGGTTCATGCCTGTACAACCTTGCGACCGTCGCTGACGACATCGAATTGGAAATCACCCACGTGGTGCGTTCGATCGAACACTTGCCGAATACGCCCCGGCAGGTCTTCATCTATCGCGCCCTTGGTGCCGATCTCCCGAATTTTGCACACCTGCCGTATGTGGCTGAGCCCGGGGGGCAGAAAAAACTGAGCAAGCGCAAGATAGCCAGCTACCTCAAGAATCGAGATTTCAAATTGTTGTACGACGAAGGCGTTGCCATCGCGAGCCAAATCGGAGTTGAACCGACGCCAGAATCGTTCAACCCGGTGCTTGTCGAGTTCTACCAAGCAGTCGGCTATCGGCCGGAGGCGATCTTGAACGCCTTGTTGTTGCTGGGATGGTCGTTAGACGACAAGACCGAGAATTTTACGATCGATGAGATGATAAAGTGCTTTTCGCTGGAGCGAGTTGTCAAAAGTCCGGCGAGTTTCGATCCGCAGAAGCTGACGGCGTTCGAGGGACGTGCGATGAGTCGCCAGTCGCTCGATCAACGCCTGGAAATGGTGATACCGTTTGCAGTGCGTGCAGGATGGCTCGACGAATCCGATACAATGGCGAGAGAAATGCTGCGGCAAGTCGTCGCGGCCGCCGACCAGCGGCTTGTCGTGGCTGGCAATATTTTGAACTATCGCGACTTTTTTGTCGCCGACGCCGAACTACCGATGGACGAAGAAGCGTTTGACAAACGAATTCGACGGCCATCCGAAGCCGCTCGGCTGCTCGGTGAGCTACGAGTTGTGCTGGCCGACACACTGGATTTTACCGTCGAAGCTTTGGAGAATCTGTTGGCCAGGTTCGTCGAGCAACGGCAGATCAAGATCAACCAAGTGATTCATGCTCTGCGGGTAGCGCTCACCGGCAAAAGCATCGGATTTGGAATGTTTGAGACGATGAACATTCTCGGACGCGAACGCTGCTTGAACCGGATCGATTCGGCGCTGCAGCGGCTGGAGGCGTCAACGCGTGCGAAGTAGTGAACTAGTGATTCCCAAACTCCTCGGTCCACTCGCCGGGATCGTCGCCGTCTCGCATCGCTACTTCTTGTCTTTCGATCGTTTGAGGATGCCCTTCCCAAATCCGACGAGGGCCAATGTCTTCGCTAGCGGTGAATCCCGTGAGGCCACCTATGTCTCAAACTCGTCCTCAAATCCCAGAACGCCGACGTCACCGACAATATCGAACGGCCCTTCTGACCAATCCACGTCTCCTAATTTCATCGCAACCTCCTGCGATACCGCATTCTGAGCAACCATCGCCTCGTCAACCATCGACTGGGCCAAGTCCAAATCCTTTTCTTTGTATGCGATCGCGCTCATCTGGGCCAAAGTGATCGATCGCCACAAGTCATCGTTCATGCGTTCATCTACGAGCGCCTTCGCCCGACTGAACTCCCCTCGATTGGCAAGCCCAATAGCCACCGAATAGAAACACGAATTTACATCGTTCTCGGCGTTGCCGTCGGTTCGCTTTTTCTCGATCGTAGACAGTGCGTCATCAAACAGTCCAGCGGCGGCTTGACAGGAAGCGATGACGTCAAACGCGGACCCTTTGTACGTTGAGGGCAAGTTCCGTAACGCTTCATTGAAGATGTCGTGGGCATACTCTTCTTCGCCATTTCGCGCGAATAACAATGCGACATCCGACAAACATCTCGCCCTGTGAACCTCATCGGTCCGCCGCGCCAGAACAAGCGCGCGATGGGCAATTTCAGAAACGTGGTCGTCGTGACTTGCCAAGCTGTTGCCAACTAAGCAAAGGCAAAACGCTACTGAAACCAAATATCGAACGAGCATGAGCCATTCCAAGAATCGGAGTAACGATTTCAATTATACGTCGGATGGCCAACCACATGGTCCGACTGATTGAAGAGCACACGTATTTGGCCAATGTCAATCGTTGCCGTAATTCCCTACAGCGTTTCACTTCGCTCCCGCTTGCGAAATCTCCCGCAACTCGCCTGACTACACGAGGATTCGCTTTGAATCCGGAGTGCGTTTACAATGATTTCAGGCCAACCGATTAGAGAATGGCCATCACGGATACATGCCCAACATTGCGACCAAGCGATTTCGTTGATGGGTGATTGCGGCGCATTTTGGCATTCGAAATCGTGGCTGGCCGAACAGCGCTTGTCGTTCTAGGCGAATTGTTGAATGAGAGTCAGATTCTCACTGCGAACGCTTTTGCTCGCGGTTGCTGTCCTTTGCCTATTGCTTGCTGTTGCGGTTCGTTTCGGCCCGCACATTGCGTGGAAGATTCGATCGCGAAGTCTTCCAAGGGTTGAGCGGATTCCAACTCGTCCGCTCGTAGATCGCCAACCAAGCGAGCAACTGGCCGTTTGCAGATTCGGGCCAATTCACTGTGAAGTGCCAATCGCGTTTACCAGAAATCTAGCCATTCAACGCGATTGGGAAAAAAAAGTCTTTCTAATCATCCTTCGCGACAATGATGGTAAGTTTCGTGGGGCTATCCAATTCCCCGAAAAAGGCGAAGGATACCGACCTTGGGATCAGACTGGGTGTCCAGTAGCAGCGAATTGGTCGTTGCAAAGGATTCAAAAGGCAATGTACGACGAATCCTCGAGGAATTTTTCCTGGTTCATGTCACACCGCGACCTCGCCCAGCACGCATTTCTCATCAGTTTACGATCATCATTTGTATCCAGTGACGACGACACTCCTCTGGAATATGAATGGCGAGATGATTTGGACGGGACGCTTGTTTACTCAAATAGCCATGCCACGTTTAGTTGGTCTACAACTATGAGCAAGGCAAACGGTTTCGCGAGGTTCAATCTGCATGAATCGGATCAAGACGATTGGATTCGTCATTTCTGCCGAACTTTCACCGTGGATGCCGACATACCCGACTATTATGCGGTCGATCACCCGGCAGAAGTTCTCCCGGTGATCGAAATCAAAAAGCTGCCGCTTAAAGCCGGCGACCAACATTGATTTGGATTGGTGGCCAAATCTATCGCGATCTTTCCGAGACCCGTCCGGGGTCCGAACGCAACCAGATTGTTAGCTTTCTGGGGGGTGTTAACAGCCGGTGACTGTTGCGCTACGGACGACCTGCAGCACTTCGGTGGCGGCATATCGGCTGGCGATGTGCAGCGGAAAAGCATTTCCGACTTGACGTCGGTGAGTCCGCAGTGCGACTTCGGGGCAGTTATTCTCCGCCGAAAGATGACACAGGCAGGCCCACTGCAGGCGTTTGAAGCAAGTCGACCGGGACACAAGATCAGCGGCTTCGTCGTTGGAAAGGTGGCCGCCCGGTCCGCGGATGCGACGCTTCAGGCTTTCTGGATACGATCCACTGGCCAACATTTGCGGGTCGTAGTTGCTTTCGATCACGACGGCGTCCAGCGACAACAAAACGTCTCGCAGCCCAGCAAAGACATGCCCAAGATCGGTCAGGATTCCGAGTCGCTGTCCGGAGTGTTCAACGACAAACGCCACCCCATCGGCTCCGTCGTGAGGCGTAGGGATCGTATGTACTTGAACGTCGCCAATTCGCATGCTGCAGCCGGCGTCGAAGTGCCGGACGTCGTGGAGCGTTCCCAGCGAGACGGCTCGGCGAGTGGCCGCCAAGGTTTTCCGCGTGATGTATACCGGAATTCTGAACATCCGGTGGAAGGCGCCCAGACTGCGTGTGTGGTCGTTGTGGTCGTGCGAGACAAACAGGGCGTCGATGCCGTGGATTTCGCGTCCGGCGGCCGCCAACCTTTGCCGCGCTGTGCGGCCCGAGATGCCAGCATCGAACATCAATCGGATGCTGCCGATCTCAACGTAAAAACAGTTTCCATTGCTGCCCGATTGTATGCGCGATCACTTCCATGCCGTGGAATTGTAAGCGAATTTCCACTTCCTGCCAGCGGGAACTTGTCCGATCGTAAACGTTCACGGGTTGCCTATGCGTTGCCCACGTTCTTAGGATCGCACGCAAAATAACTTCCCGGTTTTGTCGACCCTCTCCCTAAGCCTCTCCCGTGAGGGCGAGGATTTACGGCGAAGTTATTTTGCGTGCGATCCTGAGGGGGGTCAGGCACATCCGCCTTCGGCGGATTGAGCCAGACCCCGGCTCGTGATGTGTTACAAAAATAGCGGAATGGCGCGAGCCGTCCGGTTGGGTTGGCATCCATACGGCGATTACCGGGCGGCTTGCGCCGCTCCGCTTCAAAAAAACACCCGTCCACACGCTTTTCAACAGGCTGCTATTTGGGTCAGCTAAACTAGCTGCTATAACTCGTCCCGCTTATTGCCTCACTATTCGGGACCTCGACATGATCCATCGGTTATCGACCACGGCTGCATTGCTGACCCTTCACGCTCGCGTGCATTTTGAACGCCAATTCCTCCGTCGCACAGAATCCCACGAGCGGAGAGTACATTCCTCCCCAATGGAGCGGTGATGCGACGTTACGCGATATCAACTTTGTCGACGCCAACACTGGTATTGCCGTGGGCGATCAAGGAACGGTCCTGCGCACCAACGACGGCGGACGATCGTGGCAATTAGTATTCATCAGCAATGATTGTTCGCTGCAGTCTGTTTGCTTTAGCGACAAGGATCACGGTTGGATCGCTGGCGGCTATTCGCTTCCGCTCGTGAATCGAAGTCGGGGAGTGATCTTGCAGACGTCGAACGGCGGCCAGACCTGGTCGGAACTTCCGAGCATGTTTCTTCCGGCGCTTCGACAGATTGAATTTGTTAGTACGCAGCTCGGAATGGTGCGATGTTATCCGTCTCCGTTTCAGATTTCGGGTCTAGCGACTTCAAATGATTCGGGTCAATCGTGGTCCGACATGGCGTACCAGACTGCGATGTCGCCGAGTGCGGTGGTGCGCGGCGGCGGCGGACTCTTGGTGGCCAACGGCGGTCAGATGGGAATCGTTCGGCAGGACGAATTCCACCCCAGCCGCCAAACTTCCGAACAACGTCCGGCGGTGCACGCCATCGCCATGTTCGATCCCAATGACGGGGTCGCTCTGAGCGATCAGTCTTTGCAATTCACGGCCGACGGTGGCCAATCGTGGAACATGGTCGAACTGCCGGACGGTATCTGCGCGGACTGTATGCAGTGGACAACCGTGGCGGCTCGAGACGGCGTGGTCTGGTTGGCCGGCAATCCTGGCAGCTACATCGTTCGCTGGGACCTCGCGACCAATGCGATTCTCAAAGCGGCGACGCCGATTCCTACGTCGATCTGCAAACTTTTTTTTGCGGACGATCAACGCGGTTGGGCGGTTGGGGATCTGGGAGTCATTCTTGCCACCGTCGATGGCGGCAAGACGTGGCAACGGCAACGGTCGGCGTCCAACCGAGTCGGCATGTTGGTCGTCGCGCGAACCGCCGCCGAAATCCCGTTTGAATTGTTGGCGAGGTATTGTGGCGATCAAGGTTATCTAGGCGCGGTGTTGCTGTTCGACGCGGACCAGTCGTTGAAGTATCCTGATCAACAGCTGCGCACACAGCAGGCGGTGGGACGAGTCGGCGGATCGATCGTCCAACATTCGTCCGCCACCAATCAGGCCGCCGCCGTGTCCGAACTGGTCCGCACCATTCGTCAGTGGCAGCCTTCGACCATCTTGATTGGGCAGAGTCCCGATTTGCGAACGCCGGGAGGAATCGACGTGGGCTCGGCGACGTCCTCGGCCGCGACATTAGCGGCCAACGCCAACGAGTACCGCGAAATGATTGACGATGCGAGCCTGCAACCCTGGCAGACTCCAAAAGTCTTACTGGCCGTGGCCCAGTCCGATCCAGAATCCCGCTGGGGTTCCGCCGAACTTTTGCCCAAGCTCGGCCGCAACGTCAGCGATTTTGTGCTGACCAGCCGTGCACTGACTTCGTGCGAATTTCCAGCCGGTGTCCGCTACAACATCAGTTACTTGAGCGGCATGAACTTGACCCGCAATTCCGAGGTGTTCGACGCCTCGCAAGTCGGTGGACTGGCCCCGCCACGCCGCCGGGAACTCAAACCGCAGGGATATCTCGGCCAGATCAAAACCATCGGCCAGAAGGCATTGTCGTTGCAATCTTTGCTGGACTCCTTCGACGGAGACGCAGCCTCCTTCGAGGTGTGGAGCGCCAAGACTAACGCGCTGGTCTCCGAATTGCCGCTCGACGTCGCCGGCGTTTGGCTGTGGCAACTCTCCAACGCTTATTGGCGGGTGAACAAGACTGAGTTGGCGGCACGAGCCCGGGCCAAGCTCATCGCCGTGTGCCCAGACCACGCCTTGGCGTTGGCCGCTCGGACGTGGCTGATCGATTACTATGCCAGCGAAGAGTTTGCCCACCTCGACTTCGTCCGCCAACAAAAGCCAACGTCCGAATCCAAACAACCGAATCATCCGGTAGCTCAAGTCGGCGTTCACGCCATTCCAACCGAAGTCGACTTCGGCGGGGTCAAGCAACTCGTTTGGACACCGGAAACCCCGGACAAGAAAGGTGAGTCCGCAGACCCCCGAACCAAACGGTCCAGCGCCGAACTCGGCACCGAAGAGCCATCCTTCGCCCAGTTTTACAGCAAGAGATTGAAGCTCGCCAAGCAACTCGTCGACGAGTTGACACGGATCGATCCGGAGTATGGAGACGACCCGGCGATGAATCTCACGCAGATTAGCCTGTTGCGCCGGCTCGAAGGACCGTCGTCGGCACAAGCAAAGATTCAGCGGATGTCTCTGGATTTGCTCGACGCGCAGCAGAAGGCCTTCGTGGCGCGTGAAAACGACATTATGTCGACCACCTCACCTCCTCCATCAATCGGACTCGCCCATTGCCCGCAAATCGAACAGCGGCCGTATCTCGACGGGGTCTTGGACGACGAAGCCTGGCGCTCGTTGGCTCAACAAGACATGATCGTGCGGCTTCAACCGTATCAAACCGCGGTTTCGCAGAACGACGGAAGCATGCCGACTCGGCCAACAGACGATTCGGCCCTGGGCAACACTCAAGTGTTACTGGCGCAGGACGCCGACTTTCTGTATATCGCGATCCAATGCCGCGATGCCGCTCTGGCAACGCCAAGCGACACCCCAACGCGAACCCGCGATGGCAACCTGTCACCGTCAGATTACGTCGAGATTCATTTGGACTGCGATCGCGATGGCGGGTCCAAATTCGTCTTCGGCTTCGACAACCAAGGAAACTTTGTCGATCGCATCAACGACGACTTAAACTGGAATCCCGATTGGTACTTTGCTAATTCACGGTCGTTGAATACGTGGACGATCGAAGCGGCTATTCCCTGGAGTGAACTCCGGTCAAGCAGCGAGCCCAACGTCAACGACGGCCTGTGGGGCATGAGCATCGAGCGAGGCTTGCCCGGTGGCAAACGTGAATGTTGGCAGCCGGCACAATCGAAAAACGAGCCTGGTGTGGCCGGGATCAGCTCGTTCGCGTTCGAACTGCCCGGCGGCCTGTTAGATCTTCGTTAGAACGCTGGCAGATTCTCGATGCCTTCGCGCTAGATCACATCGATCGGTCGACAACAACTATAATGACCAAGGGCTAATGACCAACGACGCCCGAGCCTCGACGACGTCAATCGAGATGATCTTTTCCTGGTATATGGAATTCAAGTGTCCTTTTTTTCCAACGCACGCTTGTGGGTCCGATCGGCTGCCGCTCTGCTATGCAGTGTTGTCGCGACGATGTGTGCTCGATCCGCAGTCGAGGCCAGCCCACAGGACGGCAAGGCGCCATTGCCCACGTCGGCGGCCAAAAGCGATCCGTTCGCGGACTGGATCGCGGAACTCAGTTCCGATCAATACTCTCAACGGTTGCGGGCGGCGCGGGAGTTATGGAGTGCGGGTTCGGCTGCGGTCAAACCGCTGACCAACCGGCTGAAATTCGCGGACCGAGACGAATCGCTGCGAATCAACAACGTCCTGGCACTGATCAACTCGAAGCTCTCACCCGACATACCGGACGAAATCGCTGTAGTCGCGGCGCGGTTTTCCAACGTCAAATACTACGAACGATACGAGTTGGCGGCCCAGTTGATGTTGCAGGGCTATGACGACTTGCTAATTCACCTGGTGGAATCTTTGCCGTTTGACGAGCAATTGGCGACGATCAGCGACGAAAACTGGATGGGCACGCTAACGGAAATCGCGGTCCAACAATCGAACTGGGATCGTCTGGACCGGCTGTTTTCTTTGGACTCGGTCCAAATTCTGATGCCGCACCGGACGGTTTGCTTTTTTCTTGATCGCGGTTTGATCGATCAGAAGATCGTCGAATTGCAATCGTCGCTGGCCGAAAAGGACGCGAGTTCGTCGGATCGCGAATCGGTCGGTCGGAGAAAGCTCATCCTGCTCCATCTGCTGGCCGCGGTCGGCCGAGAAAGTGAAATCGAACCGTTATTGGCCAACGAAGCGGAAGGCAGCGACGTGACTGTCTCCTACCGAGCGTTGCAGCGGCGGCAGTCGACATGGCAACAATTGGCCGATCGGCTGCGTTCGGCGAACGCCGCCGAGTCCAATTCACTGAAAACGGAGTTAGGTCCGATCGGCGAGATGCTCGTGTACCGCTGGGCTGACCAACCGGAACTTTGCCACGAACGCCTGACCACGTTGCTCGATGACGCCGCCCTGACCAAGCTCACGAAAACGAATGCTTTGATCGCAAGTCTTTCACAACCGATCGGGGAGCCGTATTTGGCCGAACTCAGCAAGGCCAACACGTTTGCCTTGATGTGTTGGCAGGGACGGATCGACGATGCGTTTCGTTTCATCGGATTGCCGGCAGAAATCGAACAGCGCAACAAATGGTTCGATCGGCAAATCCGCAACATGAAGTCGCTGTACTTGAAGTTCGAGCGAACTGGCGACGACGAGACCGACTTGCACTTTCAAGATCAATTCGATCTCTTGCAGTCGATCGCCACGCAACTCGGCTCGCTCGGTTTGACGCGGGAAGCGAGCTATTGGTTGCAGAAGATTGCAGCGGCGTTTGCCACCGCCGACTATCGCGGTCACCAGTCGCGCCAGCGCATTGTCCAAGCCTTGGTCGGAATCGGTTGTTACCGAGAAGCTCGCGAATTGGTTGTGAGTTCAGATTCCGATGACGTCACGGATTTGATCGAAACGCTCTACCCGCATACCGAGAACAGCCTGGTCGCATTCTGGAACGAACAATTGACCGCTGAGTTTCCCGATCTCGCCGAGCGGATTGCGCGGATCGACGACATGCTTCCGTTCTCCAATCCATCGAACATCGCCCAGCGACCCAAATTCGATGTCGAGTCGCTCTTGTCTTACGCGTTCAAACAACCGGAACAGGCGGGAAATTTGAAACGGGTCGCGGAGACATGTCGTCTGAACGACCGCGATGATTTGGCGGAAGCCCTGTTACAGGACGCCATTGCGCAGTTTGATTCCGATGCGATCGGCACTGCTGCCCAAGCCGCGTTTGAGCACGACGACGTTCAACGAGCAGCTCAACTGTACGAGTTGGCCTGGAAGAACCGTCTGGATTCCAATACCGCGTTTCGTTGTTTTGCCTGCTATTTGAAACTCGGACAGACGGAGACCGCGGATAAATATTGGCAGCGGGCGATTTATTGTGGCGTCCGCGACGTGGATTGGTACGACGTGCCGCTGGAGTTGTTTGGCCAATTCGACCCGGCTTCCACACAAAAACTGACGCATCTACTGCAGGCCTGTCGGCTTGATTCCCAGCCGCCGCCGGAATTGCTTAAGGTGCTGACGCACGTCTCGGCCGTCGACCTTCGAGACCAACAGACTCGCCAACTGCAAGACCGGTTGCTTTCGTTCGTCGGTGAGGGCGAGCCGTCTCGGTACAGCCTGTACATCGCCGATTCCGCGTGCGAAATCGATGCGGACCGAGTCGTCGCGAAAATCGAATCGGGAGAGATTCCTCAAGCGGTAGAGATCGCGCGACAAATCATGGCCTTCTCGCCAGTCAACACCGCGGCTTTGGAGAGGATTCTGCCGAAACTCCGCGCGGCCGGCGCCACCGCCGAAGCGGACGCCCTGATGAAGCAATTCGAAGATGCGATTTTCGCGATCTTGCGACAATACCCAGACGCTTCGTTGTACTTGAACAACTATGGTTGGCTGTGCGCATTGAACGACTATCACTTGGGTGTCGCCCGCGAGTTCTCCCAGAAAACCGTGGATGCCGATCCCATCAATCCCAGTTATCTAGACACCCTGGCCGAAATTGAATTCCGGCTCGGTCACGTTGCCCACGCTGTGGAACTAAGCCAAAAGTGTGTGAAGATCGACGGGGACAACGACAGCTACCGCCGACAACTTGACCGCTTCCGCCAGGCGCTCAACGCAGCTAAGTAATGGCGAGGGCCAAATGCTCGTTCTTAGCGAATATAGGTCGGTCAGGATCGCACGCAAAATAACTTCCCGATTTTGTTAACCCTCTCCTGACCTCTCCCGTGCGGGCGAGGAATTAAGGCGAAGTTATTTTGCGTGCGATCCTAAGTTCAAAAGTGCAAAACTGGAACTAAGGGACTGCGCGACGTTCAGGCTACATTTTTTGTTAATACTTGTCGGTCAGGGACTGCGCGACGTTCAGGCTACATTTTTTGTTAATACTTGTCGGTCAGGGACTGCGCGGCCTACAGGGTACGTCGTTAGCTAATGTTTGTTGGTCGGGGACTAACCGACGTACAGAGATGATCGCACTACGTTTACGGCCAGCCCCCAACTCGATTCTATTCCACCGGAACGCTGGCTTCGCGGACGATGGCGCCGTACTGATCGCTAAAGACCAGCAGCGAGTAGCGTCGCACGTCGTCCAGCGATTGATTGCTGAGCGAAGCGTAGTCAAACCGTCCGCGCACATCGGTGTAGCCGTCTTTGTAGAACGACGTCGAACCGTCGGCTTTCTGCGCGTAGACCTTCACGTAGACTTTGCTCAACGGTTTGTTATCGCCCTGATGTACGACTTGCAACTGGCCGTAGTTCTCGTTCATGTTCAGTGTGAGTGAATTGGCGAAATACGGCTTGGATTTGACTTGTCCGGCGCCGACGATCTCGACCAACACGTTCGCGTTGTGGAACTGTTCGGGCAGATCGAGTGTCTTTTCTTTGGCGTCGCCGGCGAGCGGAACGGTCTGCGAAAAGTTCGGCCGGATGATCGAGAAACCATCGGTGCGTTGCTGCACAAATGGATTCGTGCTAAACAGCAGCTCGATATCCATCGTGTAGTAGTTCACCGTCACGGCGTCAAGATTCTGATAGTGCAAATCGATTTTGCGTGATTCGACGTCGAAGTCGAACCCGGGCAGTTTGGCCGCCAATTCGGCTTGTTTCTGTTCGCGGTTGGCTGGATCGCTGGGATCCGGTTCGCCGCCACGCGCTTCGGTGACGTGCGCCAACACGGTCTTGAACAGCTTGCTCCAGCGATCGACCGGGTAGTCGACGCGCCGCTTAGCGATTTGCTCGGCGCCGTCCAGTTCTTCCTTTAGCAAAGAAACATAGCTGGCCATGTAATCGTATTGCAGTTGCGCCGCGATCGACTCACGAGGGACTCGCTCGAATTGGGTCAACGCCTCGGCGAACCGATCTTGCAACAACAAGTAATACGTCAGTTGCATCCGTTCCGATGGCGAGTACTCACGGCGGCAGCTCAACACGCCCAACAGTTCATGGTACTGCTCATTGATCGTCGGATTGGTGATTTGTCGGCGGCGGCCCAGTTGATGTGCCCGAGCGTTGGCCAACGGCCAATATTCCTTATGCTCGTACCAGCGGCGGTCGATCGGGTCGATCGTCGCCAGCGGACTTACCAGCGCCGGTCCGCAATTATGCAAAAAGTCATCCGCATGAGCCAGGAACTCGTTGATCACGGATACGTCGTTGTGATAGACGCTGTATGCCCAAAGGACCTGGTCGTACGCCATTCGGTCGTGCAGGAGCGAAATGACATTTTGGAAAAACTCCTTGTCGCGCATCCGGAAGGCGATCTTGCTGAGGTCGATGGGGAACAAGTTTTCCCGGCCGAGGAACTCCAGCACGTCGTCGTTTGTCCCGTTCTGCGACACGTACGCCCATGACGAGCGGTCGATTCGCGTCGCTTGATCCACGACGTTGAACGGCATTTTCTGGGCGGCGGCGATCACGCGATTTTCCAACGCAACGTGAGCCGGATAGTGCGTGAACTGGCCGGAATACGGGAAGTAGAACGAGTACTCGAAGGTCTGCGTGCTGAACGGTTGCAAATCGAGTTGCAGCGTTCGCGTGATCTGCGAGCCTTTGGCGGGCAGCGAACCCTGCGGAATTTGTACCAACAAATCAATCGCTTGCGGCGTCGAGGTCGGGTTGGTCAAGACGACTTGGGCGCCGTACAAGACGTGTACCAGGAATTCGTCCGTGACGAATTTGTCGAATCGCTGCGAACCTTCCTGACGGTAGCGGTCATCGTCGCGGAAGAAATTCTCGGCGACCAGCACGTTGGAGCCCCGATCGTCAAACGCCGCCGGAGTCACTTGCTGATAAAACGCGATCATGTCATTGGTGGGCGTCAGCTTCAGTTGGTTTTCGGCGATATCCGCTTTTTGTTCGGTCGACTCTAGAGGCAGATCGAGCACCGCCAGCGCCAGCATCATCTCGCTAAAATTGCGTGTCGCCTCCGGGAAGTAGGGCGAGAGGAACGATTCGTTCGGTGCATGCGCCGCGTAGTCTCGCCAAAACCGATTGATGGTGATCAAGTCCGCGACTTGCTGCTGAATCGGAAGCTTGTAGTAATTATTCTCAACCCATTCCTGTGTGGGAGGAATGCGGCGGTAGAGCAGCCGTTCTTGTTGCGCACGGAGTTTCAGGAAATCTTCAGTCGAAGGGCTTTTCCCATCCCAAGCGAGCTGTTCGCCTTTACCCCGTGCGAGTTCATCACGAAGCACATTCGCATCGGCTTTTTGCTTACCGCTGTCCTTGCGATCGGCTTCGGCAACTTCCTTTTCCTTTGCCAATTCTCGACGAGCGTGCTCGGCGATCTTCTTGCCGGCGGCCTTGTCAGCGCCAAAGGCCAGACTCTTTGATTCGGCTTCCAACGCTCCGCCGACGGCGCCTCCGCCGCCTGCACGACCGGAAGGACTGCTGGGTGCTGCTACGCTGCGTTGTACATCATTTGTCGAGTTCTGAATTTCTGAAAGCGTAGCTGGATAGTTTGCAACATCTCCCAACTTGACGCCGAGGCTCTCTTCATCAAGCGCGGCGCCTTTGATCGCGGTGTCGAACAACTGGTCAAAAACTTGTCGTTTGGTCGGGTTGACGTCGTACGACTCTCGAATCCAGCGGGCGATGTGATTGCGATTAGCTTCGGACGATTGCGAAAGCAGGATTTTTTCAGCGACGTTGAGTCGTTGGAATTGCCACGGATCGACAAAGCCATCCAGCGATGACTTCAGCAGCCACCGATCCAAGAACGTCTGATCGCGTTTGTTGGCCAGGTACGGTGCGATCACTGATTCAAAGAACTTCGGATCCTTTTTGAGCAAGAAAAAGTTCAACTCGTGACATGCGTACTTGGAGTAGAGTTCACGTTTTTCCGCGTCGGTCTTCTTCGGCCAGTCGAGAATAAAGTTGAACTCAGCCAACGTCGAGTTGTTCGACAGCGACATAAACAATCGATAAACGTCGCCGAGGTCGTCGTACTGTTGGAACTTGGCCGAACCGACGTCGTCCAGCGTAAACGGCTTGTCCGCCGGCAGAACGACAGTCTGTTTCTGTTGGGCAAAATTCTTTTCCGGATCGAGTCCGACGGCCAGCCGCAAATCATGCAATTCCGGCTGTGGGGATGGCAAATATAAAGGCTGCGAACAAGTCACCGAGTTGTCGACGGCGACGATTTGCAAGAAATGTTTCTCTCCCAACGCCTTGCGGTCGATCGTCACCATTCCATTTTCGTCGGGCTGCAGGTTCGACATCACGATCGAAGACGACTTCAAAAAATCGACCGTCGCCGGATCTTGAAACCCGCCACCGCCGGCGGATTGCCCCGGTTCCCGCGATTGATTGGCCTCTGCGCCGCCGCCGACACCGCCAAACTCGTCGCCTTCGGCGGCTACTTGAACCTGGTTTTCGGTATTGCGTATCGCCCACGGGTTCAGCAGCAATGAAGGTCTCTGCAGCATCACTCCCGGATATTTGGGTGCATATTTTCGGTCGAGAATATAGCGATACTCATCCCCGATATCACGTCCCGTAACGTAGCTCGATTCGCGGAATCCCAACCGCACCCAAATCGGCTCGGCATTGCGAACCTGTTGCAGTGCGGTCCAGGAATCGAATCCGTTGGTGACATAGCGATCGGCAAACAGGTGAACTCGTGTTGCCGGCGAGGTCCCCTCCAAATGGATCGTGATTTTCTGGTCGTTGACATTCGTTTCGGCGACGCGCAGCGGATCGGGTGTTCGCATTTCGAGTAGCCGGCTCTTGCCAAGTACGACGTGGCCCACCGACGTTGTTCCTTCGGCCGATTGATCCTTCGTTTGATTCGGTTGAGCGACTCGCAGCGTGACGACCTCGCCGGTTTCTTTAAACCTCAATTCGTAATCGCCAGGATCGAGCCCGGCGATTTCAACGCCGCCGTCGATCGGCGTAACGCTGGGCGTCCGATCGGTCACATAAGTTCCGCCGCGAATTTCCAGCAACGAAAGCTGTTCGGCCAGGTCGCGGTCGGCGAGCGCTTGAGCGACGCGGATCGCCTGTCCCGCCGCGGCGTGCAGCGAGCGGAATTGCGTTTGATGGGGGCGCGGCAGCGACCAGGACCGCGTCGGCGTGCCGGCCAGCGTCGCAGAAAAGTTGTCGATTCCGGTCAGCGGGCCAAGATCGATTCGGCCGCTTTCGTCGGTTTGAAGCGTGGTCTGATACGGTTCCCGGAATTGTTCGTGTTTGATCGAGAGTTGCACGGCCTGCTTGACGCGAGTCTCACCGGTTTTACCGCGAACCTCTAACGAATAGCCGCCGGGGCTGCCAACCAAGAAGACGTCGCGTATCGATTCGGTGGCGTCGATTTCGTTCACCACGAACGAGGCGGTAGCGATGACCGTTTGAGGCTCGGCCCGGCTGATCACATCGACTTTTCCAGTCAGCGCAAAGTTGATTTGCCGCAATCGTGACGGGACTTGAAACGTCTGGATTGTCTCACGATCGTCGTGAAGCTCGATTGCCGGATACTCGCGAGTTGACGTGATGCCGTCCAAGTCGACGGCGGTGACGATCAAACGAGGCTCCTTCAACATCTTCTCAAATGGGACGGGGACGCCGTTTAGACGCAAGCCGGCTCGGATGGTGACGCTGGCGGTCCGATTCCGCAACAGGGCTTCGCGGTCGACAAACATTCCCGCCGACAAGCTATACGTTTCGGCTTCGTGGTTGAACGAGGAGAGAACACTAAAACTGCCGCGACTGAGGATCACCGGTTGCGGCCCGGGTTGCGTTGAGAACGGTACGACGATCTGGCCGTTTTCGATCGGCTTGAAGTATTGACCGCCCACCCACAACTCGGCGTCTTTGATCGGCTGCCGATTTTCGTCGAGGATCGTGAACGCCTGCCCCGCAACGGTGGTGTCCACGATGTGATAGAGTTGGCCTTTGCGGATCAATGCTCGACTGCTGTGGCCGTTGCCGATGAAGTCGATGACGTAAACGCCGCGATGATCGATCGAGTCGAACTTGAAAGTCCGCTCCACGCGGAGGTGCGGCGGCTCGTTGTACTTGATCGTCTCTTCGTGATGCGGGACCAGCCCGTCGAGATTGACGTCCGAATCGATTTCGCGCAAGTTTTGTTCGTAGAAATTCCGCGTATTGATCTCGAAGACCTTGATCAATAGCGTGTCGACATTCTTGACCGCCAGCTTCAATTCGACCGGCTCATCGACGCCGAACTGCCGCTTGTTGGTCCAGGCGAAGTCCAGGTCGACGCGATCGATTAACGCCTTGTACTCCTCGGCCGTCAGCCAACTGGCAAATCGTTGCCGATCTCCGAGGCCGTGAGTGATCTTGGTCTCGGCGAACTGCCGACGAAGGTAATTCGTATCGACAAACGTCTCGAATTCTTTGATGTCGTCCGCGTCGACAAAAAAGTGTTGCAAATAATCCCGCACCAGCGGCTCGTCGTTGCCGATCACCGGGATTCCAGTGAACTGCGAGTAATCTGCGTCCAGCGAGGCAAAGTGCGCGTTATCTGTAACCTTGCGGAGGAAGTCGTCGCGAATGTAGAAGACGCGCCGGGGCACTTTCAGGTACTCCAGGAAACGCTCCTTGTTGTATTCGCCGCGGCGTCGGTCGAGGTCGAGCCGTCGGAAAAGAATCGAAGCCTTCAGCGAATTGAAGGCGGGATTGAGCGGCGCGGCAAACGCCCACAACCGATCGAGATACTCGAACTGAGCGTCTTCGTCGGCGGCGAGACTGACGTCTTCATTCGGCTGCAGCTTGGTCAAGTAAATCTGTACGTAGTTGCTGTCCGCGGCCAAACGCGGTACCAACTTGACCAACTCGTCGAGCTGCTGACGCGTCATCGCTCGATGGACCGCCATCGATCCAAAGCCGCCGGCGTCGCGCATCGCCAACTCGCGGGCAACGAGCTTGGGGAGATCGGGAATGTCGGGCCGCTGTAGACGCTGCAGCAAATGCCGCAAATGAGCGTCGTCGATGTCGCTGGCGGCCAACCGCTCCAGCGCGGCATCTTCGAATCCGTCGGTCAAATGATTTTTCAAAGCGCGATTGCGAAACGCTTCGTAACTGATTTGGTCGCTGGAAAGTCGATTCGGCAGGTTCCGCTCGGCTTCGGGTAACTCGCGCTCGTGGGAAAAGTTAAGGCCGAGTTGCTGTTTCAGATAGGCCAGCGTCGCTTTCGGGTCGCTCGAATACGTCAGCAACATCTGTCGGTTGCGCATCTGACTCGCCTGGCCGGTCCAACCAAACTTCTTGTGCCAATCGTCGAGCGTCTTTTGGGCCAAATCGAATTGCTCGGTGTTCTGATACTGCAAGCAATGAAAGTAAAAATACTCTTCGGTTCCTGGGACGAGGGTCTCAATCGCCTGGGCGCGATCTTCCGCCAAGTCGTAATCCTCGACAAAGCCGATCTCTTGGGCCAGGCTGCTTGCACCAAGCACCAGAAAACTAAGGAACGATAAAACGCCCACGGGTATCGTTGACTTGTTCATTTCTTTCCCTTGTTGTGAAAATGACTTTGGCATTGGCCGCCGGGAAGTCGGATAAGTGTAGCTTACGTGAACGCGTCCTCGATGACATGTCGTCGCGACGCCCACAAAATGGTCAGGCTCAGGCAGCCGCGCTTCATTTTGTGGCCGTTCCTGCTAACCGGTTGGACAAAGGTCAACCGATACGTGTTCCAATAATTCAGAAAATAACGCGCTTGGGCTGGCACGCCAAAAACCACGCGCATCAACTCTCGTTGGCGTACGATCCAGCTCACGGTGGCGATCGCAAACGAGCTCACATCTGCCGATTGCGCCGCCAGCATACCTCGTTCCAAAAGGCGGGAATTCTCGCACCGACCGTTGAGCGTCAAGCTGTCCCCTGTCGCGTTACTATGGCCCGTCTTATTCTGTGGTTGTTCCTATCACCCCACAGTGAGACGGCTGGCCCTATCGAAATGTTACCAAGATTTTTGACGCCCAGTTGTAACCGAACCGTCGTTTGCATCGTCCTGATCGGAATGACGGCTATCTGCCACGCACAGGACAAGGCCGGGCAATCGGATTTGGACTCTGAATCGGCGGCGATTCGAAAGGTGGTCGAGCAAGCTTCGTCTTCCGTCGTCCGCCTAGATTTGGTTGGCGGCGTGACAAATGCGACATCGCCTCCGACCACCTCCGGCACGATCATTTCGACGGATGGCCTAGTCGTCACGAGCTTGTGCGGCATGGACAACACGACGGTGTCGCCCCTCGCCACGCTCAACTCAGGGGAGCGAGTCACGACGACGATTCTCTGCCGCGACTTCAATCGCAATCTCGCCTTGCTTAAGCTCAACGTCGATCGACAGTTCGATTGCGTTGCGGTGAAACCAAAGGCCGATTTTCACGTCGGCCAACGAACGATTGCCCTGGGAAAGACGCTGTTGCCCGATCGTGCAAGCGTGTCGATTGGCGTCGTCAGCGCGACCGACCGGATTTGGGGCAAGGCCATGCAGACGGACGCCAAAATCTCACCACTCAATTACGGTGGTCCGCTGCTTGATTTGGACGGACGCGCGTTTGGGATTCTAACACCGTTGGACTTGACGCAAGACTCGCCGTCGTCGGGTGTCCAATGGTACGACTCGGGCATTGGGTTCGCCGTTCCATTGGAAGACGTTTTGAACAATCTCGATCGGATGAAAGCCACGGAGGAACTTCGTTCGGGGAAGCTCGGTGTGTTTTTCGGGAGTCAGGATTTCAACCACGGCCCGGTCGAGGTTTCGGCATGCGTCTCGAATTCCGCCGTCGAGGCGGGTTTGCACCCTGGCGATCAGATCGTGCAAGTCAACGGTGCTCGGATTGAACGGCTTTCACAATTGCGGCGTGCGCTTGGGCCGTTGTATGCGGGCGACGTGGCCGATATCGTTGTCAAACGCCGAAGCGATGCCGAGCGCACGATCCACGTTCCGTTGCAGGCGACGATCGAACCATACATCCACCGATGGATCGGGATCATTCCCGAGTCACAGAGCGAGTCGTTGACGATTGCACAAGTCGTTCCCGACTCGCCGGCGTCCCGCGCCGCGTTGCAGCCAGGAGACAAGATCACGGCGATAGGGGACGTCGCGATCGGCAGTCGCCAAGATTTCGCCAGGGCGTATCAAGCGTTTCGATTGGAGCTACTTGCCAGATTGATGTGGAACGCAACGGCCAGCCGCACCAGGAGAGCCTTCGAATTGAAGGATTTCCAGCGTCGATGCCCTCAGTTGGCCCGAAGCCAGCGGTCGATGCGAATTCAAATTGCGAATTGGAAGCGGTCCGACTCGCCGGGCACACCAATCACGTTTACGCCGTCGTCCCCAAGAAAGCCAATTCCGGGAATCGTGGATTGTTGTTGTGGGCGGCGCTCCAGGGCCACTCGATCAGACACAACTTGAAGCCCAATGGGAGTCGTTCGTTGTGGGAAGCGAATCGCTGGTCATCGTCATCGAGTCTCCCGATCCTCAACGCTGGTTTCCCGACGACGCCGGCATGTTCGCCGACCTCATCCGAATCGT
Source organism: uncultured Planctomycetaceae bacterium (assembly GCA_963803365.1). GTDB lineage: Bacteria > Planctomycetota > Planctomycetia > Pirellulales > Pirellulaceae > JANMEB01. The sequence continues at coordinate 646,818 of CAWDMH010000003.1, read as the reverse complement.
ACAGCGAAAACATAAGATCGACTCAAACCGAGTGGCGTTTGGCGGCGACGGTGCTGGTGCCGCGATGGCGTTGTTGGCCGCAGCTCAAAACGGCGATTTGTGCGACGGCCTGGCCGTGGTCAATCTGCCGGAAAAAACGGCAAGCAACATGCTGCAATCGAATCCCGTTCATCGAATCGTCGTGCTGGCGATCCTCGATACACCAACCGAAGACTCGGCTCGACCGCCCGCGCTAGACGAACTCGAAAAGTCTGGTTTGCCGCTTTGGACCAGCGCGATTGCCGACGACAAAATGAATCAACGGCAATCCGAACTCGCCAATTGGATGTGCCTTCTCGATGTCAGATAATCGCCGACGCGGGAATGACGGTTGGGTGTTTTGCCGCGTGCGTGGGAAGGACGGATGGTAAGTTGCCTGTACAGCTCACCGTCATTCCGGGCTGAGTCCCGGAACCTAGTTCCATGGACGGGAAATCATGCAGCACACTTGTGCCAAAGCATGCAGAACGAGTGTGGCAAAGCACGCAGCTCGAGTGTGCCAACGAGTGCAGCCCGTGTGTGCCACTGGCTGTGCCAGTGCGGTGTACGTCAACGCTTTAAGGCTTGCTGCAAGCCAAGCTGCGAATCAGAATCTTTCTTTCGCCGGACTATTCGCGGGACAAATTGGCACATCCATATGGTGTTTGATGACGGTTGTTGAGTCGTTTCTAGTCGCCATGACAATCATTGTTGCGGCACCCTACCTTATTTGGCGATTGGGCAAAACCGAGTATTACGCTCCGTTAGTTGTCGTCCAAATCGTCACCGGGATTTTGTTCGGGCCGGGGATCCTAGGAGCATTGTTTCCAGACTACTACGCGTTCGTGTTCAGCGAGCCGGTCGTTCATTCGTTGAATGGAATTGCCTGGTGGGCTGTTATTCTGTTTGTATGGATTGCGGGCATCGAACTCGATTTGGGACAAACCTGGCATCATCGCCGCGAGAGTGGAATTACGGCCGGCCTTGCACTGGGAATGCCGTTGATCTTTGGTTGTATCGCCGCCATAGGCATCGTGCAGTTCAAGGCTTGGATCGGTCCCAAGGCGATGGTCTGGCAATTCGTATTAGGTGTCGGCATGGCGTGTGCTGTAACAGCACTGCCGATTCTCATTTTGTTCATGGAAAAGCTGGACATTCTGCGCCAGCCGATCGGCCAACGAATCTTGCGATACGCCAGCGCCGACGACATCGCCATTTGGGGAGTTCTGGCGCTGATCTTGATGGATTGGACGCGTGTCGGAAAGCAACTCGCGTTCATTGCAGCCTTTGTCGTTGCCACGTGGGGCTTCCGCAAACTGATGGTTCGCCTGCCGGAGCGCGATCGATGGTACGTGGGACTGATATGGCTCGTGATCTGCAGCTTCAGCGCCGATTGGTCCGGCCTACATTTTATGGTGGGAGCTTTTCTGGCTGGCGCCGTGATGGATGGTGCCTGGTTCGATCAAAGGCAAATGGATCAACTTCGGAGTCACGTATTGCTAGTGGTCATGCCCGTGTTTTTTCTGAACACCGGTCTGCGCACCAATTGGACTGTTGGCGGGTCTGTCGTTTTTCTCGTTGCGGGCGTGCTCTTGATCGCCGCCGTTGTTGGCAAGCTTGTTGGAACGCATTGGGCCGGTCGAATCTTGCATTGGCCGCCGGGCGAGGCATCGCTCATCGGTTGGCTCCTGCAAACTAAAGCCTTGATCATGATCATCTTTGCCAATATCCTGCTCGATAAAGAGATCATCACCCGCGAGACGTTTACGGCCCTTCTATTGATGGCGGTCGGCAGCACGATGCTCACGGTACCGGTCGTCACGCCCAAACTCGAATCGATGCGTGAGATCACGATCAAATCCTGTTAATTGTCCTCTGCGGCGCATACCAACATGACCAACATGCCAGAGTTCAATCGACAAGCCGAAATGATTCCGCATAAGGTCGCGTTTTTGACGGCCGGCGCCGGCGGTATGTATTGCGGCAGTTGCATGCACGACAACACGCTGACCGCAGCCATGAAACAGCACGGCTTGGCGGTCGATCTGATTCCGATTTACACGCCGATCCGAACCGACGAAAAAGCAGTCACGATCGATCGAGTCTTCTTTGGCGGCATCAACGTTTACTTGCAACAAAAAATTCCGCTGTTTCGTCATCTACCGAGATTCCTCGATCGCTTTCTCGATAGTCCTTGGCTGATCCGTCGAGTAACCTCTCGGGCGATCGAGACCGACGCGAGGCTACTGGGTGACTTAACGGTGTCGATGTTGCGAGGAGACAAGGGAAACCAACGGAAAGAAGTGCTACGATTGGGCCAATTCCTAAAAGACTCTGTTCAGCCCGATGTGTTGCTGCTCACTAACGTACTAGTCGGTGGAGGCATTCCACATTGGAAGCAACAATTGGGCGTGCCCGTGGTGGTGATTCTTCAGGGAGACGACGTCTTTTTGGATTACCTGCCGCCCGATTCGGCGCGGGCCGCGACGGACTCGATTTCACAAATCGCGCAATACGTCGACCGATTTATCGTCCACAGTCGATTTTACGGCGAAGCGATGTCAAGTCGCTTGGGAATCGACCCGCAAAAAATGGCCATCGCGCCGCTGGGGATCAACGCAACGGAATTTGCCGCAGTCGCGCGGCCCGACGAACGGCCGCATCGGTCCATTGGCTATCTGGCCAGGTTCGCGCCCGAAAAAGGGCTGCAGCATTTGGTCGACGCTTTCATTTTGTTGAAACAAGATCCAGCGATGGACGACGTGCGTTTGGAAATCGCCGGTTGGCTGGGCGAAGACCATCGCACATTCGCCGACGCACAATTTCAAAAGCTGAGCGCCGCTGGTTTGGACAGTCATTATCGCCACCATGGAATAATCGATCGCGACCAAAAGATCCGCTTGCTGTCGGAGATTGATTTGCTATGCGTTCCCACGGACTTTCTCGAGCCCAAAGGCCTGTACGCTTTGGAAGCGATGGCCACCGGCACGCCGGTTGTCCTTCCCAACCACGGCGCGTTTCCTGAATTGATTCAGTCCAGCGGCGGCGGCTGGTTGGTCGAACCGCGAAGCCCGAGTAACTTGGCCCAACAACTGGCGCGGATATTGAACGATCGCGATGCGATGAGGGCGGCCGGCATCGCGCCCAACAATTTGTCTTGGAACATCGATCGGTCGACAAGACCTCGCGCAAGACAATCGAATACCTTCGCAACGCTATCCAGGAATACGTCCACTAACAGCCCGTTGAAAAACGAATCTTCGGAACAAGCATACCGAATGTCATTCCCTCGAAGCCTGTCCACAGCGAAGGCGAGGAGCGGGAATCCAGCGGAAATCAACTCTGGCAATGTTGGATCCCCGCCTTCGCGGGGATGACGAGATGCTTTTCACCGGTCGGCTGACGATCCCGGCTGATGATCCCGGCTGATGATCCAGGCTGACGATCCAGGCTGACAGGTACGATCCAGGCTGACAGTCCAGGCTGACAGTCCAGGCTGACAGTCCAGGCTGGCCGCAGTCTCCAGTCGCTTCTTCCAGGTTTTCAACAACGCATCCGCCCGGCGATCACTCGTTGTCGGGCAACGATTGATCGATCGATCGCACCTGCCGCCGTGTCCCCAGAGCCTTCAAGCTTCGGCCGAACTGCCACATCCTGTGCTTGAAACGTGACGCAATTTGTGGCGCAGACGCAGCGACTGCGAAACAAAGCAGTACGCACTCCATTCCAGCCGGACTTGTAAAGTTCGTCGCCGCGCAAAAAGTCATAGCTGGAAAACTTGTTTTGGATCGCGAACTGAATTGAAAACGTATTGATCAAATGGCCCGGTTCCATTTCATCGAATTCCGGTTCGAACCCGGACTGGTAGATCGCCAGTTTGTTACCGGCTACGAAAGTGAGCAGGTATCCAATCGCTTGAGCCGAAGCGCCCAGGCGAAACAGTCGAACGCGATCGTCAGCAGCCAACTGCTGCGTCGTGGATCGGAGGAATTGAAAAAAACGCGGTTCGGCGAAGCAGCCGGGTTGTCCGATTTGATTGCGGCGGCGCTGATGTAACGCAACGAATGAATCCCAGTCGCCGTCCACTTCCTGCGTTGAGGCGAGAGCCCGAAAATCGATCTCGCCGGCCTCGAGCAGCTTGCGAGCTTTCTTGGTCTTCCGTTTGCGCAATTTGGAGAGTGGCTTGTAGAACGTCGCCCAATCTTCCGGAAGAGACGCCGCCCACGTTCCCTCGATTTCGGTCGACTGCCAGGACCAGCGCAGCTCGTTCAACCGGTTTCGGAATCCTTGCCAGCCCAGGTCGTTATCGGTGTGCCCTTCGAGTTCAATCCAATCGACGCCGCCGCATTGAGCGAGAAAGTCTTCTGAAGCGATCCAGTCCGCGACGCCGCGCCCTGCTGAACTCTCTTGTCCGGGCTCGCAAAGGATACGAATGTAATCACTGCAAGTCATGCCGTCACCGAGAAACCGCAACGAGCGGCCACGGAAGCTGTTGTTCCGGTAAAACGGAGCGATCGCGACGGGTTGGCCGGAGTTTGTCTCCACGGCAATCAGGATAAGCTTCTGTCGAGGCTCGTCCGACATCGTTCGCCACCAGTTCGAAAGCCATGCCCAACTCAATGCGAAATTGTCTCCGGCCCAGCGGTCCCAAACGTCGCGCAGGACGTCTGCGTCATCGAAGCTGTCGTAGAGTCGCACGTTCATGGGTTCAGGTCCTTTGGCCATCAACTTCAAGTAGGGCTCGCGAGATCAAGCCCGATTTCAAATTCAAAGTCAGGAAAGCCTAGGCCACGCGTAAGCGGCGACTCAAATCGTGGTTTGAATTGACCAGTCGCCAAATCGGAACCGACTTGTCATGTCGGTTTATGCCGAGCGTGCCGAAGGTGCGGGGAGTGGACGATGGGTAGTGGGCTAATCGGTTGTTGGTTGGGCAGTCGCTGTTCGACAAACAATGGCAACAGATGAAGCAGTCTAATATCAAATTGGCTTTTTACGGGACGCCGCATGCGTTGGTAAGCGTTCACGGGTTGTCAATGCGTTGCCCACGTTTTTAGAAGGTCAGGCACATTTTCGGCGGCTCATGCGACGTTCACGTACCAATTATTGGGCCGAAAATGAGCCAGACCCCGGCTCGTGAACTGTTGCCTTGCGTTGATCTGCGAACCATTGGATACTTTGGGCTTGCGGTTGCAGTGCCTAGCAGCCGGTTGAATAGGTTCTGTCATCCCCGCGAAGGCGGGGATCCAACATTGCAGGAGTAATCTTCCGCTGGATTCCCGCTGTCGCGGCAATGGTGTTCGGTCCAGTTGTTGAGATGATTCGTTTATTGAAGCGATGCAAGCCGCCCAGTAATTCGCCGTGTGGATGCCAACGCAACCGGACGGCTCGCGCCGTTCCGCTACTTTTCCCATGGCCTATTGTGGCAATGACCGCTTATCGGATGACAATCGCATGAGTAAAAAGAAACTCAATATCGGAATGATTGGATACGGATTCATGGGGCGGGCGCACTCGAATGCGTATCACCAAGTCAACAGATTTTTTGACTTGGAGTATGAGCCGGTGCTGCGTGCCGCGTGCGCCAGGAATAAGGACGCGATTCGCGATTTTGCCGATCGCTGGGGTTACGAAACGACGGAAACGGATTATCGCGCGCTGGTCGAGCGAAAGGATATCGACGCCATCGATATCTGCGTTCCAAACAACTTGCACCAGGAAATCGCCCTCGCCGCGGCCAGTGCTGGGAAAATGGTCTTGTGCGAGAAACCGTTGGCCATGAATGCTGCCGAAGGAGAAACGATGTGCCGCGCCGTCGAGCAGCACAAGGTCGCCAACATGGTCTGGTATAACTACCGACGGGTCCCGGCAGTGACGCTGGCCAAGCGGCTTGTCGAGCAGGGAAAGCTCGGCAAAATCTACCACTACCGGGCGAATTTCTTGCAGGATTGGACGATTTCTGCAGACGTACCCCAAGGCGGAAACGCACTCTGGCGCTTAGACGTCCAAGCCGCCGGTAGCGGCGTTACAGGTGACTTGTTGGCCCATTGCATCGACACCGCGATTTGGCTCAACGGTTCCATCTCGGATGTCTCGGCGATGACCGAGACCTTTATTAAGCAACGGCCGCACACGCTGACCGGTAAAGTTGAACCTGTCGGCATCGACGATGCCTGCGCGTTTCTTTGTCATTTCGAAAACGGGTCGTTGGGGCTGTTCGAGTCGACGCGATACGCTCGCGGCCACAAGGCGTTGTACACGTTTGAAATCAATGGAGCGGACGCCTCCATCCAATGGGATTTGCACGATTTGCACCGACTTAGCTATTTCGATCATCGTGACGAATCAGCCCTGCGCGGATGGCGCAGCATTCACGTTACCGACCACGGCGGCGATCATCCGTACATGGACCATTGGTGGGTTCCCGGCTTGCAAATCGGATACGAACACTCGTTTATCCATCAAGTCGCGGATTTCCTGAGCGGGCTGGCATCGGGACAACCAACCGCCCCGACGTTTCGCGATGCTCTGGAAACTCAGAAAGTCTGTGACGCCGTGCTCAACAGCGCCGCCGATCGGACGTGGAAAAATGTCTAGTGCTGTGTTACTGCTTAGGGTACTGGTTGGTAAGGGGTCAGGAGTCAATTGCCGGAACGGCCCTCCGGGTGCTTCGCACAATTGACTCCTGACCTCTTAACCGTTGAAAAAGTAGCGGAACGGCGCGAGCCGTCCGGTTGCGTTGGCATCCACACGGCGCTTTACCGGGCGGCTCGCGCCGCTCCGCTTCAATAAACACCTGTGCGCACATTTTTCAACAGTTTGCTCACGGCACGCATGGTTGATCCATTTACGTTTCAAGAGGCTTTGAAATGCATATCGGAATGAATTTGTTGTTGTGGAGCGGCCAGCTTGAGGATCGTCTGCTGCCGGTACTCGAACAACTCAAGGCGATGGGTTACGACGGCGTCGAGGTGCCGCTTTTCAATCTCGACCTGGACTACGCCGCCTGGGGCAAGCGGATCAAGGATCTCGGATTGAAGTGTACCGCCGTCACCGTCCGCACCGCAGCCGACAATCCTATCAGCCCGGACGCAAAGATCCGTCAGGCCGGGATCGAAGCGACGAATCGCGCGATCGATTGCTGCCGCGCCGTGGGGGCGTCACACTTGGTTGGCCCGTTTCATTCCGCACTAGGAGAATTCAGCGGCGCCGGCCCAACAGCGGATGAATGGAAATGGGGCGTCGAAACGCTCCGCGCTAACGCCCAGCACGCCGGCGACGCCGGAGTTATGTTGGCGCTGGAGCCGCTCAATCGATTCGAGACCTACTTGCTGAATACTCACGCCGACGCGGCTCGATTTGCCCGCGAAGTGAATCATCCGAATTGTCGGGTCATGTACGACACGTTTCATTCCCACATTGAGGAAAAAAACACTCGGCACGCCATTGACGCTTGCAAAGACATGTTGGTTCACGTCCACATTTCGGAAAACGACCGCAGCACTCCGGGCGCCGGAAACGTCCGTTGGGAAATCAACTTCGACGCGCTGCGCTCGGCCGGTTATCAAGGCTGGATGGTCGTCGAAGCGTTTGGCCTGGCACTCCCAGAATTGGCAGCCGCCACAAAGATTTGGCGAAGGATGTACGCCAGCGAGGAACAATTGGCTCGCGATGCCTTGGCGTTCATCCAACGCAACGTCGCCCAACGCTGGCGATAAGGATCGCACGCAAAATAGCTTCGCCCTAATTCCTCGCCTACTTGAGAGAGGTAAGGTAAGGATCGGACGCAAAATACCTTCGCCGTAACGCTCGCCCTCACGAGAGAGGTTAAGGAGAGAGTCGACAAAACCGGGAAGTTATTTTTCGTGCGACCCTAAGTGTCAACAAAACCGGGAAGTTACTTTGGGCGCGATCCTAATCAACGAACCATCGGCGGTTCTCTTGTAAACGCATAAACAACGACGCGCCGCGTGGCGATTGCGTACGGTGGCCGAAGCCAGGACGTTGCGATCGACGTAGCAGTGCCCGTCTTCAGCAAAATGTTGAGTCAGCCCCTGACGCTGGCTGTCCCGGACAGGCAAATCCGCCTGGCCGATAACGGCGGCTCGCACTCCATCGGGACAGGCATGTCAAACGGTAGCGATCGCAACGTGTTTGTCGTCAAGCTGTTCCGATTCTCCGGGTCGCACTCAATATCCGCATTCAATGCGTTATGCCGCAAAATCTTCCAATGCCTGGTTTGATCAACCGGTTGTCGCGATTACGACGATACCGAGCGTTGAGTACGTTATGCCACTGGTTCCAAGTGTGAACGCGGTGCGCATTCTGCAAGTCGAATCGTTACTTTCGGTGGAAGCGATTGTCATGAGCGTTACGAGAAAACCACGTCGAATCGAACGAAGGACTGGACGGTTAGTCAGCCGGTCGGCTGTCGCGATCCCATGCCTGTCGGTGGCACTGCTGATTTGTCTGGGGTGTGCCGTGAACCGCTCGTACTGCCCGGCTGGGTCATGCAATGCACCGATTTGTTCGCCAAGCCACCTGCGAATCGAATCCCCCAAGATTTGTGACAAGACGTGTGATGATGCGTCTGGATTGCTGGCCGGACCTCCGCCGACGTTGCGAGATTTTGAGCAGCTTCAGCCGTGGGACTTAACGTTGGAAGAAGCCGTGCACATGACGCTCAACAACGCCCAAGTCCTCAATCGGATCGGCGGCGTCGCCGTTTCTTCCCCGCAAGCCGTCGGGACGATTTACGATCCAGCGATCCAAGCCACCGACCCGCGAACATCCTCCGAGGCCGCGTTGGCCGACTTCGATGGCCAATACCAGTCGTCGATTTTGCATGGGCACGACGAACAGAGATTTAACAACGTATTTTTTGGGGGCGGCGTAACGACATCCAACTCATATTCCGGTTCGTACTTGTCCAGTTTGTCCAAGACCGCCGCCACCGGCGCCCAGTTCACCGCCAGCACCTCGATCAATTACAGCCGCAACAATTCAACGTTTAACCTATTCCCCAGCGCCTACACGATCGACACCCTGGCTCAGGTCCGCCAACCATTGCTGCGGAATCCCGGCACCGCGGTCAACCGGATTGCCGGTCCGAATGCCGTTCCGGGCGTGTACAACGGCGTCGTGATCGCGAGGATTCGCGAAGACATTTCGCTGACCGACTTCGAAGGTCGAGTTCGGGATCTCGTGCGCGATACGGTCCGCAACTATTGGGAGTTGTACTTTGCCTATCAGGATTTGGCCACGAAGAAGGAAGCCCGTGACGCAGCCGTTGAAGTTTGGAAAAATCGTAAGGCCCGCTTGGACAGCGGAATCGGACGTCCAGACGATGAGGCGCAGGCCCGCCAGCAGTATTTCTCCTTCCAAAACCAAGTCGAAAACGCACTGATGGGTTCGGCCACACAGCCCGGCGTTTACGGCGCAGAACGCCAGTTGCGTCGGCTTATGGGGCTGCCAACCGCCGACGGCCGCTTGATTCGGCCCATCACCGAACCGACCGTCGCTGAAGTCCTATTTGACTGGTCGAACGCACAGGGTCAAGCCTTGGACCAACGAGTCGAGTTGCGGCGACAAAAATGGCTGGTGCGCGAGCGGGAATTGGAACTCTGCGCCGCCAAGAACCTCGCCCTATGGCGAGTCGACCTGGTGGGCCAGTATGGCAATCGCGGTTTCGGCGACCGGCTGTGGGGCAAAAGCAGCATTCCGCTGGACGGTGCGATTCAGGAACTCTTCGGCGGGGAACTCGACAATTGGCAGTTCGGATTTGAAATCCAGGGGCCTGTTGGCAACCGATTGGGACACCTCGGAGTACGTTCCGCTCAGCTGAACTTGTGCCGCGAAAAAGCCCTGTTGCGTGAACAACAACGGCAGATTCTTCACGACCTCGGGTCCGCCTACGCCGAAGTCGATCGGTCGTTCGCCGCAATCAAGACGGTATATAACAATCGCGTTGCCGTCAAAGAGGAACTGGAACCCAAACGAAAACGAGTGATCGCCGGCGAAGACGATGTGTTCTTCTTGCTGGAAGCTCAACAACGAGCGGCCAACATCGAGTCTGCAATGCATCGTGCGGTTGTCGACTACAACCTGTCGCTGTTGAATTTCGCTTACGCCGAAGGCAATCTTTTGCAGCAATTCAACGTCGACTTGTGCGAAGGCCGCGACGCCGTGAATATTTCGACGGCATCAAGTCCCGGCACTCCTGTTCCGACGCCGACACCCGACGGCAATTCGCCCGTCAAGCCGGCCATCGAACCGCCGGCCAACAATCCGGCCCCAGATCGTCCAACAGGAACCGCTGCCAACATCGACGCGCCACGACGCATTCCAGTGGACAACACCGGCCGGATGATCATCTCCATCCCACCCATGCAATAGGGCCACGGGGAACCAGCAACACGACTAGATCGTGATGGATGTGACACAAATCACGTGGGGTCTTAGCAAAGTAACGCCTGAGGGAATCCCGGTTCACCGTTTTTTGGCGCGTCCCGACAGCTCCGCCCTTCGGAACGATAATGAACCAAGAGCGTCCCGTTTCACTCCCTGCGTTCCTCACGCCGTGGTTTTATGTTGGCAGGAATGTCCACTAGCTTCATTGGCTTCCATTCCACGTTGAACGTACCGCGGTAGCCGAACAGCGGCCCCCAGTAGCGATTGGTCACTCGGACTTCAATGCGAAACTTGCCGATTGCCTCGTCGTACCACTCGCACACGTCAGCGATCCCGGAAAACAACAGAGGAAACCGGAACGCGACCGGCCCCTCGTAAAACCGTTGTTCTCCCGAACGCAACCGCAGACCACCCCTTTCATCGACGCTCAGGTCAATGTCCACTGCCAGGTGTTGGTGGGTGCCCAGGTAGTCTACGATCTTACCCCGCTGCCCACTGTGAATCATATAGGCATCGAAACGGCGGGGGCGACGGGTTTTGAAGTTGCGAATCCACGTTACGGTTTCCCGATCGAAGCGGTCGCGATAAGCGTAATTCTGGATCGTAAACGGGACGTTGACACCGCGTTCGGGGAACATAATCCGCCGCCAGGTGCCAACGTAGAGGAACGGTAGAGTGTAGAACCGCCCGTGCCACAGTTCCTCCATGACGCCTGTGCCGATGGAGGCCACCCCATCCGTGCTGCAGAACCCGAAGCGTTTCTGGACTTGCGGATGTAGCCGCTCAAATGCCGCGCCGAGCACTTCCTGGTAGATAGACGTCATGTTCCCGCCTTTGGCACCTGGCGCAGGCAGCGGCGTGCCGAGGGCAAATCGCGACATGCCAGCAGGCCGGCCACCGCCAGCGCAACCACCAGGACGTTTAGGCTAACCGGGTTGAAGGCAGCCACCAGGAACTGGGCCGAATTAATCGCCACACCTGCCGTTGCCACGATCATCAGCACAATGGTCAGAATCAAGGGCCATCGTTGATGGAACCAATACAGCATAGCCAGACCGACGATGACTTCAGCCCAACCGACCACCTGTAGAACCAGAGGGGCCATCGTCTCCGAGACACCCCCCTGCCGGATCATTGCCAACTCGTCGGCATGCCGGTACAGCAGCTTGGGGATCGCGCTTGATACAACCACACGAAGCTCAGGGAAATGCGAGCCACCAAGTGGATCAGACTACGTTGTAGGGACGACACTGGATGGATGCCGTTCTCGATCCACAGCCGCAAGCGGTCGAAACTCCAAGCGGTTGCCCAACCGATGAGCGGACGAAACACGAGCGCATCGAAAAATCGCCCCAAGGCGCCGAAGCGAACGCGGTAGTCATAGGACGTTAAGAAACGCAAACCGTCCTGGGTGGGAACGTAGCGCCAGTAACCCGCGCCCTCGCGAATGAGTGACTTGGGATCGTCTGACCAAAATTTCAAAGCCGATGTGCGTTCGCCATTGGCCCCGTCCCGCTGGCCGATCGTTTCTCCCTGGCCCTGAATTGCCTGGCCAAACCCAATCCGAGTGGCATACAGGAACCGCTGTGGCTCGGTTTCGTCCGGGCGTGGCAGGTATTCGATGTCTGTGAACGAAGGTCCCACAGGGCATGAAGACCCGGCGTCTGGGTCAAACGCCATAGCTCGTCCATCGTCCCGTGGATACCGATCTCTACGTAGATGCTCATGCCCTAATGCCTCTGCCGCTTCCGAATCTTCCTAGGCCGAACGTCACCCTTCACCGGGCCGCACGAATTGATTCGCCATCCAAAAACGCCCGGAACGCTGTTCCACTGCAACCGCTCGTTATGCCGCGGTCTTTGTTTCATGTCGACTTAATTCTCGCCAGCGACGGCAACGGATTACCGGGGTTGCGGCTAAGAACCACGACTTCATGGCCGTCAGCGACAAAGGCACGCGCCAACATCGACCCCACCTGCCCGCTTCCTCCTGGGATTACGATTTTCATGCCTCAAGCCTCCCGACAGTGCACTAGCAATATTGCCTGAGACAATAACCGCAATCGAAGTCACAGCATAACAGTCGTGGTCGCTCAGTCCGAGCGGAAGAGGCATCTTTGTGCGCAACCCTCGACGTTCATCAGATAATGAAATACGTGATTGCGGCAATCGCGCCTGCACAGGGTAAAGTGACGACCCACGCAAGAAGGATTATGGCAATGGACCGGTAATGCGCGGACCGACCGACGATACCAATGCCGAACAGCGAACCCACGGAAACATGCGTGGTTGATACGGGCAAACCAAATCGACTGGCGACAATGACGAGAAGCCCTGTTGCGATGTTGGCGGAAACGGCCTGCCCATGATTCATTTCGGTGACTCGATGGCCCATGGTTTCGGCAACCTTGCGCACGTTCAGCAACCCACCGACTGCCATCGTGATCGCTACGGCCGCCAATCCCCAATGGATGTCGAAGACGTGAACAACCAACAGCAATGCCGCAATTTTTGGAGTATCATTCAAGCCGCGGGCAAAGCTTACGATGCCCGCACTGAGGAAATGAACCCCATCAACGACCTTTTGTAAATTGAAGCCCAGAAATCGGCCGACATATTGTTGTTCACACCGCGATTGTTCATCAATACAAATTGCAAGTTCCTGACGCGTCGCATCAACTTCAAGCACAGAGTCTGGCTGGGGAATTGGAATCGTTTTTTCTTGGTTTCCAACGCAGATGCACCATTGTTTGGTAACGCCCGATCGGACACGAGCGAAACGACACACAGAATAGATTAACGCACCCAAACATAACGCTACCAAGGGGCTCATGAGCAGTGGCATGATGAAGGTTGAAAGCAGCGCTTGATAGTTGACCGACCCGGAAGCAGCGACAAGACCAGAGCCCACCAACGCCCCCACCAAGCCGTGTGTGGTCGAAATCGGGAAGCCGATCAACGTCGCGATCAAGACCGTAGTTCCGGCACCAATGGCAATGGCAAATAGAAACGCATCGGACCCAACGAGTTCATTTGGAACGAGGCCTTTGCCGGAGAACGATTTTTGGAGTGACTGGGCGAGAAAGAGTGAGCAGATCGAGCCGAGGAAAGTGCATAGCGTTCCCCAACAAATTGCGGTCTTGTAGTCCGTGGTGTTGCTGCCGAAGAGCGTCGCAACTCCTTTGAAGTTGTCGTTGGCGCCATTCGAGTACGCGAGGAAGCAGGCGGCGAGAAAGAGCAATCCGATCAGCATGTGTGTCGGCTCCGAGACTGATGCCAAATGCTGGCGATAACGGGGCGGTGAGTTGACTCACCATTTGCGACACGCTTGTTACCGCTCGTTCATCGCTTTGATCGGCCAAATCACGCCGCCGGGTGTGCAGCCGTTCGCCTGGACCGATCGGACGAATCTCATCGGCGTCCAGTGTCATCTAAGCGATAGTCGTCCCATCCCCGTCCACAAACTCGACTTCATACGCCTTGCCTTGGCCGTGTACATGAACGATTGCACCGACGTCATCCAGGGTAAGCAGTTGTTCAGCGTCGGGAAAGTACATTCAATCTCGATGAACGAACGACAGCGATCATCCAGTCGCCGACAAAAGACTCTGATTCAAAATCACGGACAACCGGCGACTTCGATTCACCGCTTGGTTCAAGTAAGCCGCTGACTTGGCGAATTCTTGGAATAGTTTGATGAGTCGATGCCGAATGATAGAATTGTCAACGGTTGTACCTCAGGTTGCCAAAGGTTGCTTCATTTGGCCCCTCTCTTTCGAGATCTGGAGGCCAAAAAGGTTACGAACGGGTTACGAACTAGGAAAAAACGTCAAAAGCGCCCGTAGCTCAGCGGATAGAGCAGCGGTTTCCTAAACCGCAGGTCGGAGGTTCGAGTCCTCTCGGGCGTATTCAGAATTCATAGCAGCCGCGGAAACTATCGCCGTCCCGCGTTTCAGTTGAACTGCCTTCCCCTCGTTTCCCTGCTGGGACGTGGTTTCTTGGAGAGACTGCCCGACCTACAGCAAATTCGGCAACTACCCAGATTCTTCGGCAAAGCGGATTCTTGGCGCGTCGTGAACTCAAAGCAACACGGATTTGACGAAAAACTTGTCCCGTCCAATCACTTTGCGCTGGCCGTTAAATCGTAGGGATGCGTCAGCGCAGTCCAAGTGTTCGACTTGGGAGGGGCTAGGTTGGTCGACGGGGATCATGGACCAAGCGGTCTTGGGGTCGTCGCCGCCGCCGAATTGGAGGCCGTACCAATCTAACATCTCGGAGTAATCGAGTTCGCCGACCGAATCGACGGCTTGTTTGAACCAATCGTTCAAGTCGATCCCGGCGACCGACGAGGCAACATCGCGCCATTGCTGTTCGGTGTAGCCGTGATCGCCCGCATACTGTTTGTAGGCGGCTCGCATGACATCGTCCAAGCTCTTTTGGCCGCCAGTCGCTTTGCGGATTTTGGCATCCAACAAAAAGCCGACCACGGGGCCTTTGACATAGTACGAGATCGTCGTCCCGTCATTTCGGCCTACTCCGGATTGGCCAGACTCCAAGACCTGCAGCGAGGATTCTTTGAGCGATTGCTTCAGCCGCCCCGGGTTGTTTTGCAATTGTCCGATAAAGTCCGACATGGCCGCCAAATAATCCTTCGCCTCGCCAATGCCGCCGCGAACCACCATCAGGTTGCCGAAGTACGTGGTGAGTCCCTCGGCGATCCACAAGCTTTCGGTGTGAGGCGCCTTTTCGTAATCGAACGGCCCCAGTTCAACGGGCCGAAGCCGCTTGACGTTGATTGCATGAAAATACTCGTGAGCGACGAACGAAGCCCAGCCCCACGACGCGGCTCCGCGCCGATTGGTCGCGGTCAGCAGCGTCGAGTTGAGATGTTCCAGCCCGCCACCGCCTCGGCGAAAGACGTTGAGAAAGACATATCGGTCGTAAGGCAGCTTTCCCCAGAAGTGATCGGTCGCCGCGACGATCTTTTGGGCGTTGGCCACTGCTGCGTCGACGTTCCAATCATCGTTGGCTCCTAGATCGGCCCAAACGTGTTCGACGCCATTGACGGTGAACGCATGCGTTTTGACGTCGCCGGCGATAATCGGGCTGTCCACCAAGATGTCGTAGTTGGGGGCCTTGAATTGGACATACCGCGTGCCATCATCGGCTTTGGCAGATTTGGATGGCATCCCCGACACACAGGCGGTCCAGGTTGTCGGAAGCGAGATCGAAAGCTTGCACGGCTTGGCCAACGCGTCGATCGGGACGACAAACGTTGCGCAGCCATTGATGACGGCGTACTCAGGGCTCACCCAATCGGTCGTGACGAAATTATTTTGGCAAGTGAGCTTGTAGTTGAACGCGACGAAATTCTGCCCGTGCGCTTCGACGTTCCAATGATTTTCTTGCGGATGTGTCACGTTTAACTTCGAGCCGTCCTTGTCGTACGCTTCGACGTCGTGCACGTTCGCAGCGTAGTCCTGTACTTGATAAAACCCTGGCGACCAAACCGGCATCATCAATTCCAGGGTGTCGGATGGTTCGATATTAAATTGAGCCGTGACCTGAATCTCGTGCTTTTCCAAATCTCCCGGCACGATCGAATAGACATTGGGTTTCGTTTGCCCCCAAGCGTATGGCACTTGCGCCGCAAGCGTTGCAAGAACAACCGCTGTAGCGGCCAACCACTGAACGAGACGTCGCCGAGGGAGGGCATCCCGATTCACGCCGGACGCACAGCAGATCGTGCCACCGACGCGATTCACGCAAGAAACGATGGAACAAGTATTCATCGATCATCACCTCCCAAATTGATACAAATTGCCGGCAGGGGTGCCGCACGTTGACCGGAATCGCCGCAGCGAATAATCTAAGGCGTGGCCGCCGCCGTTGCAACTTGACGCCGGTCGAATGTCCCGGAAATCCCTTTTGCGATTCGGCACATATGTGGACTTGGAATGATTGCCTTCGGTTGATGGTTACGGGCCTTGTGTTGGCGTGCAGCGCCGCCGTCGCATCCGGTCAAGATAACGCGTCGGCTGCGAACAACGCCGAACAGCAAGAATCGGGACCGGATCAAAAACTGGCGACGATCTACGGCCAACTGCAAACGGGCTTCTCGCTACCGCCGGAGTTCGACATTGCGAAGTTTCCCGTGTCGATCAACGAAATCATCCGAGTCAAGCCGATGCCGTTGCCACAGAATTGGACGGACCTTAACGCGCAGCAGCGGCAACAATGGGTGACGGCTTTTCCGGACACCGAGGAAGGAAAGACCTACCTTGCCGAGCGCGAGGCGATCGAAAAAAAGCGTCATCGTTTTCCAGTAAAACTCGATCCAGACGCTTCGTTTGTCGTGTATGACGTTCCACCAGGGACTTACAACTTGTTCGGGCGGCAGGACTTGCACAGCGGTACGCGCCGTTACGCCGTCGAAGTTTACGGGCAATTCGAAGTGGGTGACGTCGATGAAGTCAAGATGACCCCGGTTCCCGTCGAATTGACCCGAATCCTGCAAACCGGCGAAGTAGTGCCCGATTTTGAAGTCGACGAGTTGAACGGCGACAAGAAGACGAAGCTGGCCGACTACGCAGGCAAGCCGGTATTGGTCTATTTCTGGACTGCGCGGTCGCCGACAGCCGCCAGCGACGCTCCGGTCCTGAAGAAAATGTACCAGGCGCTTCACGAGGATCGCGGCTTGGAATTATTAGCGATTTGCACCGATGAGGAGTTGATCAGTGCCAAGGAGTTCGTATCGCAAAACGAGATTCCCTGGCCGCAAACCGCTTGTGGCGGCTGGACCCATCCGGTATTCAAGGACTACGGCTTGCCTCGATCCCGGCTTATTTCCTCGTTGGACCAGATGGCAAGATCCTGGTGTCCAATCAGGACTTCTTTGAGCAGTTCGAAAAGCAGCGGGACATCACCGACGTTGTCCGCGAGGCACTCGACGGAAAGTTGCCGGATAACAACGAACAAACCGGAGACAACAAGGAACAAACTGGAGACAACAAGGAACAAACTGGAGACAACAAGGATCAAACCGGAGACAAGTCGTCAGGCTAACAGCCCGTTGTAAAAAAGGTTCTGTCATCCCCGCGAAGGCGGGGATCCAGCGTTTCGGGCGGCCGATTCCGTACGAATAAGGCAGTCGTCACCAAGTCATCCTCGCGACGGCGGGGATCCAGCATTGCGGGTGGCCGATCCTGTACGAATACGGCAGTCGCCACCAAGTCATCCCCGCGACGGCGGGGATCCAGCATTGCGGGAGGAAATTGTCGCTGGATTCCCGCCCCCCTGTCTTCGCTGGGGCAGGCTCCGCGGGAATGACGTTCTGTGCGGTTGTAAAAATGATTCTTTTTTCCGCGGGTCACTGACATCCGTTGACGCGACTCGACAACAGGCTCTGCGTCAACTCGGCGTGGGACAGCCATCTCTGGCCACATTGGTCGGGCAAGGAAGCCTGACCCGCAGCAAATTCCTGGACTACCCGACAGCAAATGCGTTGGAATGGTCGACCGCAATCGTCAATGGGCTCGCGGATGCGCTTTTTCGTAGGCACGTTTGAGGTTCGCGGTGCTGACATGCGTGTAAATCTGCGTCGTGACCAAGCTCTTGTGCCCCAGCAACTCTTGCACGCTGCGAATGTCGGCGCCGCCATCCAATAGATGAGTCGCAAAGCTGTGTCGCAACGTATGCGGTGAAGTTTTCGTGTCCAAGTCGGTTTGCAACAAGTACTTCTCCAACATCCGCGCCACGCTACGAGTGGTCAAACGTCGGCCGAACTTATTCGTGAAAACGGGGGTCTTTCCGCCTGGCAATGTTTTCTTCGAGAGAATGCGTTTGGCAAACCAGTTCTCGATCGCTTCGACCGCGTATCGGCCGAGCGGACCAAGACGCTCACGCTTTCCTTTGCCACGAACGCGAACCAATCCGGATTCGAGGTCGAGGTCCTCGTCGTTGATACCGACCAATTCGCTGACGCGGAGCCCGGCAGAATAAGTCGTTTCGAGAATCGCCCGGTCACGTAATCCGAGTGCCGTTGCGGTGTTTGGCGCCGAGAGCAGCTTGGCGATTTCGCGGTGGTGAGAAAATGCGGCAGCTTTTGCTCGCGCCTCGGATTCCTCAGCGGCTTGGCGGGATTCCCAGAGACCAGACCTTCGCGTTGAGCGAACTTAAAGAAGCTCCGCATCGATGCCAGTTTGCGAGCGACCGACGAACTTGCATCAGCCGGCCTCGTGCAGCGCCGCGACATAGCTTCTCAGTTCGTTGGCGGTCAGGACTTCGATTTGCGGTTCGGCGTTGAAGAGTTCCTGGAGGTACTGCAGCCACACCAGCAGGTCTTCGCGGTAGGATTTGACGGTCAGTTCGGATGCGTTCCGCTCGACCTTGAGATACCGTAGAAACCGTTCGATCGTCTCGTTCATCGAATTGCTCGCAGTGGGGGTCATTTGCCGTAGGTCGGGCAGTCCCGGCCCGACACATGACGGTCAAGGATGGCCGACGTTACAGTTCACGAGCTGGGGTCTGGCTCACTTTCGGCCCAATTATTGGTACTAGAATGTCGCATGAGCCGCCGAAAATGTGCCTGACCCCCTAAAAATGTGGGCAACGCATGGGTAACCCGGAACGCTTACTTGGCCGTCCCACGTGGAATTCACGCTCTATGAATTTGCTGGCGGGTGAGTTGGGTCGGCTTCGATAGCCAACCAACGTTTCGCGTGCTATCGGGTGTCACGCCAGCGGTTCGTCGTCGAGCAGAATATCGAGCACCGAATTGAGCCTCGGGATCGCCAGCGGTTCGCCTTTTCCAGCCGATTCGGCGCAGACGCGCTGGCTGAGAACGGCCGCATCGTACCAACTAAAGCTGAGTTCCGGGTTTGAGGCAAATCGCCCAAGTGTCCTGAGTGTTTCCGCCCGTGAGTCGTCGTCGAACAAGAAGAGATACCGTTCTTCCCCTTTGGCAAACGCCAAAACGTTGATGTCTTTGGACACGCTGAATTTCCTCTGTCACGGTGGTCGCCAGGTCCGGGGCAACCGATGAACGGCGAGGGCCGGAAGGCCGGATGATTTTTTTGCCAGCAACGGGCTGTCGTCAGACGTTGCCGCGTCGGCCAGGCAACGACATTTTTTATCGGATGAAATCCATTGGCTGCGTTACTAGAGTTTGACATTGCAAGGGTGATCGGCGCAAATGATATTGACATGCGGTCATTAAATTGCATTCACTCGATAGAGTTTGGTAGCGTCTTGCGAATCGAGTGGCCCATTGCAACGATTATCCGATCGCCCGTGAAGACGATGCCACTCATTTCGAAGCTCGTTGCGTTTGCCGCGACTGTGTTCATCGCGGTGGCGGTTTGGCGAGTCGGTTCGATGTGGCTGTTTAACGATCGTAGCGGTCAGGGAATTCCGCCGGCCTCATTCGACGACCATCGCGCGAAGCCTTCAACCGAGGACCGCAGCGAGAAAGCCACGGTGGTGCAACAGGAACGCGACGGTCGCTTCCAACTGAGTGCCAGCACCGCAACGCTGCATTCACCCTCGCTTCGGCTCGAAACGAAAGCGGACGAATCCGCCATCGTCGGTTGGGATACTCCTCGAGACACATGCAGTTGGAACGTTGAATTGATGCGGTCCGGCGATGGATATTTTCGCGCTCGCGTCCGCTATCGCTGCGGCCAAACCGTCCGGTTTGAACTGACCAACGGCGACCAACAACTCGCGGTCTGGACTTTGGCAAAGTCCGACGATATCTCGGTTGAGGAAAAGTTTGTGCGTCTTGCCAAACCCGGCCGCTACGAATTGACCGCCAAGCCGCTCGGATCGGCAACGACGCTCAAGCTCTACCACATCGAACTGGCGCCGCGTTGAAAGCGTTGTCGCCGCGAGTCCCGCGCAGCCCAACGTCGCGGATCGACGCGTCGAATTATGCTATCGCGTTCACTCAATGCGAAGTGTCTTGTCGCGCAATGCCGCCAGACAGAATTCGCGCCGGTTGTGGGCCAATTGCCGCGTCCGCACGTAATGAAATCCCAATTCTTTGATTCGGGCAATATAGTCGGGAACGTGTGCGGCAAGGTCCCACGTCATTAGCTTGAACGTCAAGATCATGCCGGTGATGCTCATCTCCGAATGCGACACGATGTCGGCGACGGCGTCCAACGTGTAGTTCGGCGCCACATTCAGGTCGGCCATCAACCAGTCGGCGGACTGTAGTCGACGACGGCGGACTTCGCGGCTGCGGGCCCGGATGTACATCAAATCCGGATGACTCAACAGCGAAGGGTCAAGCTCCGCCGGGTCAACCGCGATGACCTTCAGACCATGCTCCAACGGCGCTTGACAGGCGCCCCCCGGAGCCGCGCCGATTTCGACGCAAACTTGTCCCGGCAACAACGGGAAGCGAGACCACAGGATGGCTTCCTGCATCTTCAAATAAGCGCGGCTCAACATGTGCACGGATGGGGAAGACTCGGAATTCCTCCCACCCATCGACCCGGAACGTTAGAGGCCACATGATATCCCGCCCAGACCGATTTCGGGTCGATCAGGATAGCGTCCAGCACGATGTCGCCGTAGGCTGCTTCTGAATTGACTTGTCGAGAGCGAGACGATTCTACAGCATCCAGCTTTCCGGCGACTGCGACAGCCAGTCGCTCAACAGCATCGGACTTGCCAGGCTCAAAACCGCCGTCGCCAGGTAACGCCCAATCCCGGTGCCAGACATGGACTCGCGCCGCTTGCTCCCGATCGGCAAGCTTGATGACTTCGTTGGCGCATTCGTCAACGTCGTCTGGAATGGAACCCAGCGACCAGCCGCTGCTGCGAACAAACGTCCCGATTAGACAAAACGACTTTGTCAAGTTCGTCGTGCGCACGATCTTGAACGTCAAGAAGCCCGGCCGCGAAAACGCGAACGTGACAAACGGGTACCGCTGCGCAACTTCCGCCTTGCATGCTTGCTCGGCGCCAAATTGGCAAGTACAGAACAGAAACTGGCGATCGGCTTCAGGGGCACTCATTCGAAACAGAAAGTAAAACCCCAAGACCCGATAACACTGAAACCGCAATCAAGTCTGTCCACGCCGACAAGTGCGTCATTGGTTAGGATCGCACGCAAAATAACTTCCCGGCTTTTTTTGGCCCTCTCCATACCTCTCCCGTGAGGGCGAGGATGTAGGGCGAAGTTATTTTGCGCCGATCCATAAGGGCGGCGAATCGGATGTCCAGACCACGCAAACCGCGGTTCAACAACTCAAGCATAACAAAACGTCGCGCAACAAAAATGGGCGGAGCCATACAGTTCCGCCCACAATGCACGAATTAGTTTTGACGAGGAGTTTCCGTCTAACGTTGACACAAACTTCTCAGTCGGTCACACAACCGAGGCCGCGACGGGCAACAGTCGGTTGCACAGCAGGGATCACAGCACGTCGGTTGCGAGCAAACCGTGTAGCACGTCGTCACGGGAACGCGAACGCACCGACGAACATACGTCGTGCATGGCACCAACTTGGTGCGACAACATCCGCAACAATCGCGATAGCAAACTCGTCGACAAGTCGTAACTGGAACGCATCGAGTGACCGTCACATACGTCGTCCGGTAACAAGTTCTGCAACACGGTTGCGGTTGGCAGCAAGTCGGCGCATGGATTGCAGCAGCACGAATCACACGCGGTCGCCACATTACTGGTGACGAATAGAACGGCTGCGGCAAGAACACAAAACACAAAACTCTTCATCCAAGTCCTCCTTCCAGTTGAAAAAATGGGAAACTTAGGACGAGTTTAATTGCGAAGCTGGGAATGTAAACGGGGGTTTGGGGAAGATATTGGGCGTGCAATCCTTAATCGCCCGAAACGCGAAGCTCTCCCAATTCGTTGGCTTGCCACGTTTTTTGCGAATTCACGTCGATCGCTGTCAGCCAGCCGCCCCCGACACAGCACGTGTCGATGATCGCCACATGACCAAAATCGTTGATTTCAAAATCAAATTGAGGTGTATGTCCGACATAGGCTTTCTTGCCGCTGGCGTGCGGGTCGGGTGGATAATCGAAAATGTGTGTCCAAAAAAGTAACTCATCCGGCTGCTCATCCAACGGAAGCACCGGATCGTAACAAGCATGAACGAAGAAATGATGCGCCGTTTCGAAATATCGAACGCAATGATTCAAAAAGACAATGTGATGTTGTGGAACGTTGCTTAGACGACCGCCGTAGCTGGACAGCGTCAGATCGCCGCCGTTTTGCAACCAAAACTCTTGGCTGCGACGGCTTTCGACCGCTTTAACCATCATGACTTCATGATTGCCGATCAGAGGAACGAAGTGGCAACGGGAAACCAGATCGGATAGCGTTTCGATCACCGCGGCACTGTTCGGTCCCCGATCCACGTAATCGCCCAGCGTGACGACTGTGTCGTCGGACCGCAATTCCAGTGCTGGCAGCAGCGTCGTCAACGAAACGTGACAACCATGGATATCTCCGATAACGATCAGGCGGGGTGGCATTAAACCTGTGGGCAAAAACCAACAAAAGGAGATACCATGTTACGATCAACGGCGCAGGTCGAAAATGTCAAACGGGCATTATACGGTTGGCATTGGCCAGGACGAGATTCGAGACCGCAAATTCGCCTGCTAGGATCGCACGAAACATAACTTCCCGGTTTTGTCGACCCTCTCCTTAACCTCTCCCATGAGGGGCGAGGATTTACGACGAAGTTATTTTGCGTCCGATCCTTAGCATGATCCAGTGGCGGGAATGACGACGACTAAAGTGAGTAGAAATACAACGCGTCGTGGTTCAATTCAATAGCGGGTCGGTCGCTTGCCCGGGATCCGAGCGGTTCGCGAACATAATGTCGAGTCCGACTTGATCGCAAATCGACCGCCACAAAACGTCTTCATTGGCAAACACCTGTTCCGAGTTCGCCGTCGCAGTCAGCCAACCTCCGGCGGCGATCTCTCGCTCCAGTTGAGCCGGGCCCCAACCGCTATATCCACAGAACAGCCGAAATCGTCGAGTCGTTTGCGAGATGACACCCAACAGGTTTTCACGACCCATCGAAAAATAGAGGTCCTCCAACACATCACGCTCCCCCAGCGAAACGCACTGGTGAATGGCCATGACCGGACCATCAACGGGCCCGCCGACATAAATGGGGTGGTCCTCGGTTGGAAGCTTCTTCTTACTGATGAACACGTCGCCGATTTTGGTGTTGCTGGCCCGATTGAGAATCAGCCCAGACGCTCCGGTTTCATCGTGATGGATCATCAACACCACGCTCTGATTGAAATTGGGATCCAGCAAATCGGGGACAGCGATCAAGAACTTACCGGCCAAGGTTTCAGATGTCGACATTGAATCCTCGTCACGTTAAACGACCGGCGAACTCCCAGCAGAAACTTGGGACGCCGACAAGTAACCGTTCACGAGCCGCGGTCTGGCTCAGTTTCGGCCCAATAATTGGTACGTGAACGTCGCATAAGCCGCCGAAAATGTGCCTGACCCCCTAAAAACTTGGGCAACGCATTAATAACGCGTGAACACTTACCGCCGGCAAGATGCTTAGTTATTTTAGATGACAGCTCGCAATTTGAAAGCGCGGCAAGGCAATCGCCGAAAAAACTAAGACTTTATGTCAACCTGCGAACCCGGCAGCACTCAACTCAAACGCCACAACGGGACGACTTGTTGGTCTCTCCAATGTCGCCACGTCTTGTTCTGCGCATCACATTACGCAGGCTGCGGCCGAAACGACCAAATGGCGTCGTCGTCCGATAAGTGAACTTCGCTGTGCGCGTCGTCACTGACGTAGACCAAATGATCTCCCAGACGCAGTTGCCGCTTCTCGTCGGACTCCACCGCGGACAGTTCGAACTGAAGATCGGCATCGAAGGGTTCCGTCGTCAACTGAAGCTTCGACTCGGAATCGTCATGCCATGCTTCGTCTTCGACCTCCAGGATTTCCGGTTGAGGGGGCTCGGCCGCAAACTGGATAGTGGACGCCTCACGGTGAAACGCCGTGGGGACTGCGCTGGATTGAGCGACGTCTTTATGGTGCGGCAAAACGCGCACGTCCGCCCCCAGATCGTAAAACAGATCGCGGATGTGGTCGTGACACGTAAACATCAGCAATTGGTAACCGCTGGCGGCGAAATCACGCAGGACTTTGGCGGCCGAGCGAGCCCGGTCGGTGTCGAAATTGACCAGCACGTCGTCCAACACCATCGGCAAGTTTGCGCCACGCCGAGCGTAAGCGCCGACCAAGGCCAACCGGAGACCGAGGTAGACAGCTTCGCGAGTTCCGCGACTCAACAGCTCGACCCGCAGCGTCTCCTTTTTTGCATTGTCGACCAACAATTCTTCGCCGACCATTTTCGTCCAAATTCGAATGTACTGACCGCCGGTGAGTTTTTCCAGGAAGTACGAGGCTTCGCGTAGCGTCTCGGGTTGCCGTTGTGCTTCGTACGTCGCCCGAATCGATTCGAGCATCTGGGAGGCAACCGCTAGAACTTGCCAACGGCGCTGAGCTTTGCCCAGTTGCGCCGCCACGCAGTTGAGTTCCAAGCGGGCTTCGTCCAGGCGGCGGTCTTCGCTGAGCGTCTTGATTTCCTGAGAGATTTTGCCCCGTTGCTGGTGCAGTTGCGTCTGCTCATTCTTGAGTTGTTCGGTCTCCGAAACGATCAGATCCCAGCGGCGTTCCAAGCCGTTGGCCCCATAGGTCTCCAACAATTGCTCGATCTGCACCTGATTGACTTTCGTTCCCAATCCAGCCGCAATTTGTTCATTTAGCTGTCGTCGTTTGTCGGCCAACTGTTTCAACTGGTCGTGCTGCAAGGCGAACCGGCGATAATGGTCATCGTCTTGGGCGCCGACGATGGCCAGCGCACGCTGTTTGCGGCCGAGAAAGCTGTCGAGGTCGCGGGTCGCTCGGGCCAACGCCCTTCGCAACGCGCGGTGCTTGGTGTGCAGCTCCTTCCGCTGCTTGACTAACCGCCTCTGCTCGGTGATCGCCGTCTTGAGTTGCTGCAGACGCTGGCTGGGATCCGTCGATTGATAGACGATTCCGATTTCCTCCAACAACTGATCGATCCGGCTGGTCACGCTGGAAAGTTCCTTGTTGCGTTCGGCGAGTTCCGCCTGATATTGCTCCAGACGCAGATTGATCCCGGCGATTCGTTCGGAACGTTGCGAGACTTCCTTTAATTGCGTCGGCTCCAGCGAATCGGGAAGGCCGATCGATCGCAGCGCCGTTTTCCATCGGACCTCAGCCGCCTCGACGTCCATCTTTTGCTTGTTCAACAGCCGTCGTGCCTCCTCGACATTCTGCTTAGCCAACCGGACGCGATTCTCCAGAGGCACCAAGTCCTCGATACGTTGGAGTTGCAGTTCCGCTTCCTTGAGTTGCGTCTCCCAATTCGAGACCCCGGCCGGCAGCAGCTTGTCCAATTCGTCACGCTCCGCTTTGGCGCCTTGAGTTGTTGCCGGACCATTTCGAACTGGCTGCGAAAATCATCGAGTTCTTCGCGGGCCACGTTTTCCCAATGGTATTTCAGTCCAAACGAAAGCAACCCGAAAATGGCGCTCAATACCACCAGCAGCGATCCGATTTGTTGGGTCGCCGCGATTCCCAGCCAAACCCCACAACCCAATAGCACAACGCCGATCACGAAGACCACGCCAATGATCGTGAGCTTGCCCACCGGCAGCACTTGTTCAGCCACCACATCGTCGACTTCGAGTTCCAAGTCTTGTTTGGCCCGGTTGAGTTTTTCAACCTTTTGTTCGATCTCGATCCTCCGCCGCAACCGATTCACCAGTTGGCCGTGGTCGTCGAGCGACACGATTCCTTCGCCGCGGACCGACGATTTGGCGGTCAGGCGTTCGGTGTGCTCTTCCTGCTCGTATTCGGCGCGTTCGACCTCTTCCTGAGCGCGATGCATCTGGTCTCGCTGCTCCAAAACCTCTTTGGCCGCCCCACGCAGTTGGACCATCGTCGATTCGCTGAGATCGCGCAGCTGTTTCTTGTGCAGCTTGAGCTGTTGGCCGAGCCCGTCAAACTCACCGCCCAAGTCGACTTGGATCGCGTTGATCTCCCCTTTCAGACGGTCGACCTGATTCTGCAACGCCCCGATCCAAGGCAGATGTTCGTAAAGGGCGTCGACTTTGGGTCCTGCCCCCCACAGCGCTCGATTGACCTTCACCTCGGCGGCGTCGTGCCGGACTTGTTTCCGTTGCCGTTTGATTTGTTCGATGCGCTCTCTTTGCTTGGCAATCCGTTGATTCAACTCCTCCAATCCGGCCAGCGAGATGTCCCGCTCGTCGGGCAGACCGGTGAGTTCGGCGATTTGTTGATCCAGCAGCTTGCGGGCCTGCCACCGATCGGCGATTTGCATCGCGACTTCGATCGTGCGTCCCTCCAGGTCGCGTTCGTTCAGTAGTTGGCCAATTTTTCCCAGGCGGTCGTTGATCTCACCCGTCTGAATTGAGAGTTTGGACCAGCGCCTCGAACGGTGCTTGAGCTCGTCGATTTCACGCTCCAAGTCGCGGCGCTTGGCCAATTGAGACGTCATCGTCGACGGCTTGCCAACTCCGTCTCGCGACCAAATCGCGTTCCGCGCCTCGCTCACGTCGTGCATCACGTCGACCAACGAGACGCGGTCCAATCCGCTGGTCAACTTATAGAGGTGTTCCGCCGCGGCGGTGCTATTGAGCGTGCCGAGCTCCTGGATTTCCCGCAATCCAATGGCAAATACGTTGTTGAAGATCGTCTCATCGATTCCGGACGTGAGGATTCCCAGATGACCCCGGCCGTGCGTCGATCCGTCTTTCGTATGCGTCACGGACAGATCACCCACTGCGTCGCCGGGATGATTCGGATCGACGTGCCGCTGAAGTTCAAACGCACCTTGCGTCCCCATGACGCTCATCGAGCCCCCCGCCAGTCCTCCGTACATGGGTGGAACGTAGCGGGCTAGTCGATCGGGTGAGAACCCAAACAACAGCGAGCGGATGAAGTGCATCAGCGTCGTCTTGCCGGCTTCGTTGTGGCCGTAAAAGATGGTCATCTCGTCGGACAGTGAATCGACCGTCAGGCCTTTCCAAATGCCGAAGCCGTCAACTTGCAGGTCGGAAATCTTCACGAGCCGTCTCCTGTGACAATCGATTACATTCAGCGCGCACTTGGCTCTTGGCTGTCCAAAATATGATCCGACTCAGGCGCGGGTGTGACAATCGTTTACATCCAACAGGCCCTTGGCGCCTCGAGCCTAACAGCCCGTTGAAACCGGTTTTGTCATCCCCGCGAAGGCGGGGATCCAGCATTGCGGGCGCTAATCTCCGCTGGATTCCCGCCTTCGCGGGAATGACGTTCGGTCCGGTTGTTAAGCTATGGAACTCCATATCAGAACGTTATACCTGTGTTTCCTTTGCGGGAATGACGTTCGGTCCGGTTATTGGGATGAGTCGTTTTCAACAGGATGCTAATCCTCCTCCGTCCACACGCCGAGTCGCTCAACGCCGATGAACGCCGCCTCCCGCAATACTTGGTTTCGCGACTTCGCGTCGACGCGCGCGAGACTTTCCAACCGCTCATCTTGCAGGCTCGCCGGCAAATAAGCATAGACGTTGAGCGCCAATTCCGGATCCGCTTGCCAACGGCTGATCGTGCGTAGATAGTCGCCCAGCATCGTGTCTTCTTCGTACCAGTCCTGGGGGAGTCCACGCGACGGATCGAGGTCCAAGCCGAGCGACCACAGTCCCTTGCCGGGCAGTGCCAAATTCCGTGCGTAGCCAGTTCAAAATGCCCTCCCGCCAGTCGCCAGTCCGAAACCTCGGTTGCGCCTCGCCCGTCGTCGAAATCATCCACGTCACCAGACCGAGTTGCTCCGGCAGGTCAGCCACCAGTTGCAAGCCGCGGTCGGCAAGGAGATTCTTGATCTCGTCGTCGCTGGCCGACTCGGCAAACGAAACGCTTTGAGGCAACCAGCGAACCGCGTCAACGGCGATCGACTCGATGCGAGTCTTGCCGGCGGAGTCGACCTTAACCAGGGCACAGCAGTGCGCCCGGTCTCGTCCTCCGATCGTGCTTGCGGCGTACCTGGATAAACCACCGAAGACGTCGCCCGTTCACTCACACGGGCCGCATGGCTCCCTCCCATCGCCCAATAGCGCACGGCCTGCGGTTCAAACGAAGTCTTGTCGAATTCGCCGTACGCCAACACGATGGGAAAGGCTTCGTCGCTGTCGATATGAAGGTCGCGGAAACCGTCGCGGCTGGCAACGTGGCCCGTTCCGTGGATCGTGGCCATCGGTTTCTTGTCGCGCTGGCAAACCACGCGTTCAAATGCGGTCGACCCAAACGTGACGACGTTGGCCGGCAGCGACGCCGCTCCGGGCCATCGATCGGGAGGGTCCACCAAACCCCCACACCAATAAACGGGGATGTTCTTTTCCGCCAATCGCTCGAACTGGTTTTGCAAAAACGCCGTCGCGCGAGGGCCTCCCTGGTCCAAATCGACGAGATCACCGGCCAATAGCACGAAATCAACTCGTTCGCCAATCGCGAGATTGATGATGTTTTCGGCGGCCTGATACGGCGCGTTGGCCAACGTACCCTTGAGATGAGCCGGCAACTCGGAGATCCCCGTCAACGCCCGATCCAGATGAAGATCCGAAGCGTGTACGAACTTGATGGCTTGGGTCATGGTCTGCACCTCCCTGCGCGGTCAAAACGGCCCTAACATGAACGAAGGAAAATTGGTAGGTATCGCTTCGTTCGAAAAAACGGCGAAGGCGAACAGCCGATGCATTCGCCGGATGGCGTCGCTGCATGGGCCGCCGGACCCTCGATGGTTTACGGGATTTGTTAGGATCGGACGCAAAATAGCTTCGCCGTAAATCCTCGCCCGTACGGGAGAGACTTAGGGAGAGGGTCGACAAAAACGGGAAGTTAGTTTGCGTGCGATCCTGAGGGTCCAGCAAGTCTAGCGAAGCTTGCGAAATCGCTCCAGTGCATTTTTTTCGCATGCCACTGGAGAATAAGTATCAGTCTAAAAGTTCAATCGCATCGCTGAGCAGCGTGCCCGCCAACCATCAGTTTAGACGAGCCGCAAGTCATCAGGCGCAGTAGGTGGAGGCTGGAGGCGGGAGACCGGAGGCTGGAGGAAGAAAAGACCTTCAGCGACACCGCGACTCCTGAGTCACGGAAAGTAGGTTCGCCTGTCCCCAGGCGAACATGCGTTTCGCTTCAATGAGGCCGCGACTGATCAGGTTGAACTGGTTTGTCTCGTCCCAGCATGTTAACATTAAAGTGAATGACATGCCCCACGTATTGTTCCATTGGAACGACGAAATCGTCGAGTACATCGCGCAGCACGGAGTAACGCCGGAGGAGTTCGAGGAAGTGGTGTTGGCGTCCAAGAAAGTCCGCACAAGTCGATCGTCCGGTCGCCCGATCGTGTTTGGGGAAACTTCGACCGGCAAGTTTCTTGCCTGCGTGTTCGAATACATCGGACACGACGAAGTCGTTGCCGTGTCGGCATACGAGGTCGACTAGATTGCGTCTGGAGAAAAAGTGAGCTGCGGGCCCTAGCCTCGGGCGATAGACTGAAAAACCGATTTCTACCGGAACCCGCGGCTGACCACCGTCGGCTCCAGAAAGCTTTCCGCGACTTTGAAGTCGCGGCCCTGTGCTATGAACGAGCAGCAGCCACCCAGCGAGCGGATTTATCGCGAACTTTCTCCTGAAGAACAAGAACGTTTGAATCGGGCGCGAACGGAAACGGAAGCGGTTTGCGACGAGATTTTGGCCGAAGGCCGGATCCGAAAACGGGCGTTGGAAATCTCGCGCTCAGGTCCGTCATACCGTCGATGCGCTGCGGACCGAGCGGGAGCGGTTGGGGTTGTCGCTGGCCGATGTTGAGTCGCGAAGTGGACTGAAGCGCTCGGCCCTGTCGCGGCTGGAAAACGATCCGACCGCCAATCCGACCTTGCTGACGCTGCAGCGATATGCGTCGGCAATCGGCATGCGTGTCGTTACGGAATTGGAAAGCGAAGTAGTTTGACGCGTTATCGCTTGATGATCGACATTTGACCGCTCTGAAGACTGCCGCTTGGCATGCGAGTTGAGTTTCGATCGAAGATGTAACGGTAAGCTAATGATTGCCAACGAATCCGAATACCAAGAAGCAACCAAACGCCTGACCGATGAGCGGGCGCGGATTGATGCGCTGGCCCAGCGGTTGCACGACGAAGGGAAGACGGAGGCGGAGGCGAAGCGTGTTACGGATCCCATGTGGTCGTTCCACCTGCAGCTCGCCGAGGAAGTGGAAAGCTACGAACGATTGTGTCGTGGACAGGTCTCGGAGCTTCAGAATCTGCATGGGCTGGGCCGGTTGTTGATCGAGCTACGGATTGCCAAGTACATGTCGCAGCGCGACTTGGCGGAGAAGCTGGGCGTGCATGAGTCGCAGGTGTCGCGCGATGAACGCAATGAGTATCATGGACTGACCGTCCAGCGGGCCGCGCAGGATTTTGGATGTCCTCGGTGCGCGGCTGACTTCGCATGTCGAATTGGATGAAACCGTGGTCGACTAGGTCGCGTGCCGGAAATCGGAAGACAGCGATTCGCGTTCAGTCCAATTTTTCTCCTTCGCGGATACGCAGGTTGTGTTCGTCGAGAATCCACAAGTTGCCAGCGAGCGGTTCTGCGGCCAGCATGGGAACCAGGCGCGCGATCAGGGCCAGAACGGCGGGCTTGGCCTGAGTGCGTGGCCGGATCACGATGATCCCCGGAAACTCACCAGGCGGATACGTTCGAATGTCCGCGAAGTCCAAATCGAGAGTAACCAGGGATCGATGTTCCGCGATACAGACCGCCGCGACGCGCGGATCGGGTTCACCGACCAGTCGCTGATCATGAATCGTCAGTGCATCGTGTCCCGCTACATTGAGGACCTGGGCCGCTTCAACAGGCAGATTCTCGTCGATCTTGAATTGCACTATGCGGCTCCTGAAGGAATGGGAACCACCCGTTCCCGGGCCAACTCCGCTGCGTAGGCGATTGCGGCGTCAATGTCCTGGTCGGCCAGCGACGGGTAGCTGGTCAGGATCTCTTCGCGGGTCACACCCTGCGCGAGGTTATCCAGAACTACAGAGACCATAATACGCGTGCCACGAATGCAAGCTTTTCCATGACACACTTGTGGATCGACGGTAATGTGGTCTTGCCATTTCATGTTGGCAACTCCTTACACTTTGGCCTTGTTGGAAAGAGGTTAGTGTTGCATATCCTGCGATGCCAGACAAACCTGCGTATGGGATGACCGACGAGCAATGTCGAACCTTACTGCACGCGTTGCAACAGCGAACTGGCATCCGCAAGTCCGTCCTCTGGTGATTGGAAAACAGTAAATCGTCCAATTCGGCGCTGGCAACGTTGCAGCGATATTGCGAGGCAATTGGCAAGCCAGTTGCCGTCGCCATTGAAGATCGATTTCTGATTCGATGATCGCTAACGAATCCGAATCCATAGAATCGACACCGCGGCTGGCCGAGCAGCGCGAGCGGCTAGACTCGTTCAGCCCGCGGATGTGGGCCGGTTGTTGATCGGGTTGCGGATCGCACAGCATGTCGCAGGTGTCGCGCGACGAACGTAACGAGCACCTTGTCAACCTACCGATTGTTGAATTTGACCAGCGGAGAGGAATCCGATATGCCCGGCTGGCAGAAATACTCGTTTGCGGCGCTGGCTGCCATCGATTTCGATAATTAGCTCTGCTTCGGTGGGCGGTGTCGTTACGCCGTCGCGAACGACACAATAGTCAGGACCGACTTGCGCCAAAATGAAACAGTGGCCGTTCGCCTCTAGCCAACCGCAAATGGTTGATGAGTGTCCGTTGCTATCGTTCATGAATTGCCAGTTTTTCAAGGTAAAACGTTGATGTCGGCACTTCGCAATCAACTCAAGACGCAAGCCGAAGCCTACGCCAGCGAGAAAGGAATTCTGTTGCTGCGTTTTCTCGGGGACGGCAATGACGGAGCCGTGTGGGAATCGAGTCGCAACACGGCGATCAAAGTACTCGAACGGCCCGATTCTTATCAGCGCGAACGCGACGCTTATTTGCGGCTTCGCGATCACGAAGTAACGGAAATCGAAGGCTTCTCCGTGCCCACGTTGATTGAGCATCATGATACTTTACAAGTCGTCGAAATGACAATCGTGTTCCCGCCGTGCGTGTTGGATTTCGCCAAGTCCTACGTCGATCGTCCACCGGACTATCCAGCGGAAGCTTTATTGCAATGGGAAGCGCAGACCGCTGAAGATTTTGGCAAGACGTGGCCGATCGTGCAGTCGATCTTGGGCTGGCTTCGTACATACGGAATTCATTATTTCGATGCTAGACCGGGCAACATTCGGTTCCCACAAGGCGATGATTAGCGTTGCCGACTTTCCGCGACTAGTTGCACCTGAGGCTGTCAACTACCGAGCGGCAGAAATCCGTGAGCGAGTTTGAGATGCGGACAAACCATCGACCAACTTCACTTGCCAGGGGCTCCGGTTCCCGTCCAGGGAGTAAGCGTTCACGGGTTATCAATGCGTTGCCCACGTTTTTAGGGGGTCAGGCACATTTTCGGCGGCTCATGCGACGTTCACGTACCAATTATTGGGCCGAAAATGAGCCAGACCCCGACTCGTGAACTGTTACTCCAGGGACAGCAAGATTTCCGCGTCGGACGGGTGAGGTCGATGGGGTTGTCCAGGACAGACAATTCGGGCCGAGGTGGCTGCTGCTTTTCTATTTGCCGCAGTAATCGATCGTGCGAGCGATTTCGGCTTTTAGTCGGTCGCGGGGGACGATGCGGTCGATGAAACCGTGTTGCAACAAGAACTCGCTCGTCTGAAACCCCTCCGGCAGTTCGATGCGGATCGTCGCTTTGATGGTTCGAGGTCCGGCAAATCCGATAAGGGCTTTGGGTTCGGCGAACACAAAATCGCCTAGAGACGCAAAACTGGCCGCAACGCCGCCCATCGTTGGGTTGGTCAACACGGAAATGAACAGCCCTCCTGCCTGGTCAAACCGCGCGAAGGCCGCTGAGACTTTGGCCATTTGCATCAACGACAGGATTCCCTCGTGCATTCTCGCGCCGCCGCCGGATCCGCTAATAATGATTAACGGCAGCTTTTGTTCGGTCGCCCGCTCAATCAACCGTGCCAAACGCTCGCCGACGACCGAGCCCATACTCCCCATAATGAACTGAGAGTCGGTGACGCCGAACGCGACTCGGCGAGCGCGGATCATGCCGCTGCCTGTGACCGCCGCGTCAATCAAACCGGACTTCTGTTGCTCTTCGACAAGCCGCTGCTTGTAGGGTTTGAAGTCGACGAATTCAAGCGGATCGGTCGGCAGCAGGTTGTCGTCCCAGGGCTCGAAGGTGCCCTCGTCCAATACCTGCTCGATTCGCTGATGGGCGGAAACGTAGAAATGGTAGTTGCACTCTGGGCAAACGCCAAGCCGTTTGTCGGCCTCTTTGCGAAAGATCGCATTCTTGCAGTCCGGGCAGCGTAACCACTTGTCCCGGGGGAACTCTCGCCGCCGGCCGCGCTCCGAAGTTTTTTCGTCGGTGGACATGCGTCGCAACAATTTGGATCTGGAACTTGTCGTCCGTATTCGGCGGTCTCAACTCAATCGACCGCTGTATTCTATTTTGTCTGGGCGGTTCCAAATAGCCAGCTTTGCAGCATGCATCAGGCGATCTGGTCGTTTGACGGCGACTGTTGGCGTGAGGCGGTAGTGTCCAACTCAACGGGACGGCTCGCGCCGCTGGGCTACTTTATAAACAAGCCGGTTAAAAGTGCGTGCAAAAGTGGATGCCAACTCAACCGGACGACTCGCGCCGCTGGGCTACTTTTTCAACGGGGCCGGCTGACCGAGTCGACGTGGATGATGTCCCAGCCGGAGGTGCGGCGCTCGGCGTCCCAAAAATCCTGCAGGCCACAAAAACTGGCGGGGACCGTCGAAAGCTGAGATTTCAGGATGGTGGTAAACGGCTCGGACACGACGATGGCGATCACGGCCGCACGGTATCGTTGCAGCATGCGTCGCGCGAATTGACTCGCCCGGCGTTCGGCATGCGCGATCGTTTCGCCTCCGGGTGGCGAGACCGTTTCGGGGCGATCGTCCCACAAACGATAGATGCGGGGCTGTGTTTGCCGCAATTCATCGATCCGCTTGCCTTGCCACAACCCATGATCGAGGTTGCGTAATTCTTCCTCGATTTTGACTCGCAGCCGAGCGGCTTCGGCGATCGCTTCGGCGGTTTGGACGGCCGATGTGCAAGGGGAAGAAAAGACGGCCGTTAGCGCGGCAGGCCGTAATTGCCGCGCCAACTCCTTCACTTGTCCGCGCCCGGTGGCCGAAAGAGGAACGTCTAAATCTCCTTTGATGCATCCCATTTCGTCGAGAATCGTCGGGCCGGGCCGCACCAGAATAAAGTCGATCCCGGAAGCGGGTGGGCTCGTTGGAACCCCCTGCAAATCTGGCACGACAAATCCGATCGCATTCATATCGTTCGTGAAACTCCTATCGTTGTTTCGTCTGCGCCGACTCCGAATGAAGTCGCGACGCGGTGTTCGTCTCAGGCGGTTTCGTTGTCGACGATGCATCGATAGCCGAGCGCAGTCGATTCTTCGCCGAACGGTAATCATTTGTCGAAAAAATGGCCGAGCCGACCACAAAAATATCGGCACCGTGAACGGCACATGTTCCGATCGTCGTCTCGTTGATCCCCCCGTCGACTTCGATCAACAAGTCCGGTCGGCGACTGCGCAAACGCGCGATCTTGTCCAAGGGCGACGGCTGAAATGACTGGCCGCCGAAGCCGGCTTGCACCGTCATGATCAGGGCCACGTCGATTTCCTGGGTCACCGGCAGAATCACATCGACGGTAGTCGCCGGATTGATGGCGATACCGACCGCCGCTCCGCATTGACGAATCGCCGCGACGACCTGGGAGACATCGTCGACGGCTTCGGCGTGAAATGTCATCATGTCAGCGCCCGCTTCGCGGAATCGAGCCACGTATTTCTGCGGCTGGACCATCATCAAGTGCACATCCAATGGCAACTCGGTAATCCGCCGAACCGCTTCGACGATCGTCAATCCGTACGAGAAATTTGGGACAAAAACGCCGTCCATTACATCCAGGTGGATTGTCGCAAACCCCGCGTCCTCCAACCGCCGAATCTCCCGTTCCAAGTCGCCAAAGTCGCACAACAACATCGACGGCACAATGACCGGGCCATGCGCGTAGATCTGTCGAATTTCAAACGGGGACTGCATAGGAAGCACAGGCATTCGAATTCAGGTGGACTGAATTCCGTTTGTCCAGAACGGCGGACAAACCAAAAGCCGGGATGAGATTATTCAATCAAATCGCAATAGCGTTGGTGGGTAAAGAGCTGAATTCACAGGCAACGCTGCGCGTCGGACAAAGGTCAACCCAATGTCTGGCTGGCAGGGTATTCGAAGCCGAACGACGTTGAATGTTGTAAGCGTTCACGGGTTGCCAATGCGTTGTCCACGTTTTTAGGGGGTCAGGCACATTTTCGGCGGCGCATGCGAAATTCTAGTACCCATAATTGGGCCGAAAGTGAGCCAGACCCCGGCTCGTGAACAGTTACTTGAATGTTCATCGCCGCGTAGTGAGCCAATTTGACAAACGACGGCTACATCTATTGCCCATATTCGTCGGGGCAGAGACTGCCGGACAAACAGCAATTTGGCCCACTACCCATCGCCGCTAATTGTAACTGCGATGCGACCGGCTACCAGAATCAGCCTGCATAATGTATGGGTTTTCGCGGCAATTGTCCGGCCAATCCTGCCAAAATAATTTTTCTGTTTAGCCAAGAAACGGCGCTGACATCACCCCGATTGGTGGTATTGACAGGCGACTATTCATTCAAGTCGTCTTCGGGCAGTTGCAAGGGGACGCCGGGCCGATGATAGAATTTTGACAAATCAATTCCCTTTTCCCGCTGTTCCTCTTCCAGCAGCTTGATTCGCAGTTCTAATCGTTCGAGTGTTCGCTGCATTGACCGGACGAGTTCCGCGGAATCGTCCTTTTGTTTAGGCCGTGGTACGGGCGGGTATTTCAATTGCCGCTGTAGCGCCGAGAAGAAATAAAGCGGTTCTGACTTGCGGTTGGCCAAGGCAATTCGGCCCTCTTTCTCGCCGAACAAAATCGCCGACGATCGGGATGATCGACTGGGCGGTTCAACATCGCCCTCTGGCGGTCGCGTCCGGGCGTAGTATTCGCTGTGGACGTAGACCAGGTCGGCGATGTCGACAATGCCGATTTGGTGTCGAATACCGAGGATCCACCTGGTCCATTCCGAATCGAAAAGTGGATCGGCGGAAACTGCCGTTAGTCCGCGATCATAGTTAAGCCGGTTGCGGCAAAGCGTTTCAAACTGAAAGAAGAAGAGTGCTTGGGGAGAAACGCCCGTGCCTCGCAACGTAGCTTCGTGCTGCAAAATCAAGAACGCGGTCCGCGCGTCAAAGCGTCCTCGCTCGTTTTCGGCTTCTTCGACGATGTAGGCTTGAAACGCGGCAAAGTAATGCGGCAACCGACGCATCGCGGTTGACATGGTCCCGGCGTGGTTTAACTCGTCCAAAACGAACGATATTGCCTTGGGCAGGTTGGTCGTCGCCAACACTTCAGACTTCAAGTTTTTCAACAATACTTGGATCGGATCGTTTTCGTTGATCCGTTCGGTCAACGACCTAAACAAATACGTCTGTTCGATGTATTCTTCGACCGGCAAGACGGGCATGACGGCCTACGACGGGTGAGAGAAACGACGTTTCACGAAAACGATCCGTTTTGGGCTGCTTTTTGACATAAATTTTCCGCGTTGGGAGTGAGCCAAACGGGGAACCTAATCGTGTGCGCCCGGCCACGGGTTGAGAAACTCTGGAAACTGAAGAAATTCTTGCATTTTTTTGCTCGGATCCGCAATATGGCTCCGCGACTCGCGAAGTACTCCTCAGGTTCGGCAAAACCGTTTTCGAGCCAATCGCAGAACATACCCGTGTTAGGAGGAGTCAGAATGATCAAGAAAACTATCTATTTAGTCGCCGGTGGGGCCTTGTGTTTGCGCTCATCTTCGGCACACGGCTCGTGCCGTACGCCAAATCGACGATCAACCAGATTCGCGAGCGTGTCAAAGACTCGGTGTCGATCGACACGCAAATCGGCGCCGCTCGCAGTCAAATGTCGGCAGTCGACCGGGAAATCAAGGACATGATGTTGAAAGTCGCACAGGAAGAAGTCGGAATACGCAACCTGCGGTCCAACCTGGACCAGTGCCAGCAACAACTCGACCGGCAATACAGCCACGTCATGAAGCTGAAAACGCACTTGGATTCCGGCGAAGAAGTTTACACTTCGCGTGGCCGAACCTACTCCAATGATCGAGTCCGCGACGATTTGAAATCGGCGTTCAAGGTCTATAAGACTTCCGACCGAACGGTCTCCGAAATGCAACAGACCCTGACCATCCGCGAACAAGGACTCGACGCCGCCAAGAAGCAGCTTGAGGAAGCGATCAACCAACGCCACGAGCTGGCTGTGGAGATCGAGAACCTGTCCGCGCGGAAGCAAATGGTCGATGTGGCCAAGACCGCCAGCAAATTGAACTTGGACAACAGCGAACTTTCCGAAGCCCGCCAGATGGTCCAGGAAATCGGCACGCGCCTCGACGTCGAAGCTCAAATGATGGAGATGACTCCTCAGTACGTCGGCTCGATTCCGTGCGAAGACGATGAAGACGCCGGCCAAACCGACATCGTCCAGCAAGTCAACGACTACTTTCAAACGCAACCTTCAACCGGTGTTGCAGCGAAGTAGTCCGACGAATTGCCGTCCGGGTCCCGTGCCGTTGTGGCCGGGACCTTTTTTTTAGCCCGTGACAACGAACCGGCGAAACGGACGTTGATGACCATGCTATTTCGCCAAGCGAACATTCGACGCGCGAAGCAACTGGCGGCGGCCGGACAATTCAACCAGGCGGCTGCGCTGGTCCTCAAATTCGGCTTGGCCGACTCGAACAGCGGTCGTGAGTTTTCAAGGTCGTTGGTGCAACAACTCAACGAACGCTCGAAATCTTACGCAGGACAGGGCGACTTCGAATCGGCTTGGCGCGACCTCAACGATGCCAGCCGGATCGGCAACACGTTTGATCAACGAGCGGTCGTACAACAGCGACAGACCCTGGTCGAACAAACGATTCAGACAGCCGAACAACACTTAGCGGCCGGCAACTTGCTGGCCGCGGATCAGGCAATTGTTCAATTGGAACGACAACATATTTTGGATCGACGTGCCGATCAAATTCGCTGGATGATTCAGCAGGTGGACGCTGCGGACGCCGATGCCGAATCCGGGCGCTGGGCCCAAGCCGAAACGGCCCTGGGACAGGCGCTCCAGCGGCGATCGGATCTCCCTTGGTTGGCGGCCCGGTCGGCGCAACTGCAAAAGCGAATCCAACGAGCCGATGGGCTGTCCGAGATGCTCAAAGACGCGCTGCTGGAATCGAATTGGAGCGAGGCAAAACGTGTTTCCAACGAACTGTTGGGCATCGCCCCGAATCATCCGATCGCGGTGGACGCCTTGCGGCGATGTTGCGCCGTTCACGTTCCGAAGGTGCAGCGGCCTGTCGAGTTGTCCTCGCAATGCTCGGTGGAACCGGTTCGAAACACGGCGGTTGCCCAGGCACCCCTCGAAGCCGGTCAGCGGCGAATCCTGTGGGTCGATAGCGTGGGCGGCTTTTTGCTGTGCATGTCCCCCGAGATCATGTTGGGGCGCGCCGTCGCAGAATCAGGTGTCGACGTTCCAATCATCGGCGATTTGAGCCGTCGACATGCCAAAATCACGCGAAGCCGCAACGATTATGTCTTGACCCCCTTCGCCAAAACACAGATCGACGGCCAGACTGTCTCCGCACCGACTTTATTGAAACATGGCCAGTTGATAACGTTGGGAAATCACGTCCAAATTCGGTTTACCCGCCCGCATCGGTACAGCGGAACGGCTCGGTTGGACATCATCAGCCGTCACCGCACGCAGCCTTGGTCCGATGCGATTCTGCTAGTTGCCGAGTCATTGATTCTGGGCAGTCGACCGGTCTGTCATATCGTTGATCCCGACGCCACGCGGCAGTTAATACTGGCATTTCGTGACGGAAGATGGCATTTTCGATATGATGGAAACATCGACTCGGCCGGCCGGGTATTGCGCAGCGGTGACGAAGTGCCGATTGGATGCCGGTTTGTCGCCGACGGCTTGTCCATGACCCTGGAGTCGTCATGAACAATGCAATGATGGCCTGTGACGGCAAAGGTTGGCCGTGTCCCATGTGGAATTCCTTCACTACCATTTGCGGTCAAAGCTAGACAAACAGGGTGTCATCTGGCTAACTTGGAAGAAATGTCCTTGCTCGGAAACGAACGACACATGAGCCAACCCGTGGAAGTGATTCGCGGTCGAAAAATCGCGTTTACCTATTCTAACGGTGATCGACCGCTGGATGGGTACACCATCAAGCGGGGGATCGGCGTCGGCGGATTCGGCGAGGTCTACTTTGCAATCAGCGACGCTGGCAAAGAAGTTGCGTTGAAGAAAATCCAGCGGAACCTCGATATCGAGCTTCGCGGCGTGCGGCAATGTCTGAACCTGAAGCACGTCAACCTGATTAGTTTGTGGGATATCTGCACCAATGACCGGGGCGAGAGCTGGGTCGTGATGGAGTACGTTCCGGGCGAGAGCCTGCGCGACGTGGTGGAACGCTATCCGGCCGGAATGCCGGATCCCGAAATTCAACGTTGGTTTCGCAGCACCGCGGCCGGCGTCCAGTATTTACACAACAACGGCATCATCCACCGCGATCTGAAACCGGGCAATATCTTCTTTGACGCCGACGAGCAGGTAATCAAGATCGGCGACTATGGACTTTCGAAGTTCATGTCCTGCAGCCGCCGCAGCGGGCAAACCGAAAGCGTCGGAACATTTCATTACATGGCGCCGGAGATTGGCAAAGGGGTCTATGGGAAGGAGATCGACATTTATGCCCTCGGCGTAATTCTGTACGAAATGCTGACGGGGCGCTTGCCGTTTGACGGCGAAAGCGCTCACGAGATCATCATGAAGCATTTGACTTCCGATGCCGATCTCGATCCGATTCCCGCCGAGTTTCGTTCGGTCATT
This sequence comes from uncultured Planctomycetaceae bacterium, assembly GCA_963803365.1. Taxonomy (GTDB): domain Bacteria; phylum Planctomycetota; class Planctomycetia; order Pirellulales; family Pirellulaceae; genus JANMEB01. The sequence goes on along the minus strand of CAWDMH010000003.1, from coordinate 606,117 downwards.
TTCAAGGCGTTAGCCAAGGATCCCGAAGACCGATACCATTCGGTCGACGAGATGATGTTGGACTTTCCGGCGTCCATCCCCGAATCGCAGCCCAAGTGGGATTCGTATCAACCTCAGGCGGCGCCGGCCATTCGTCCGAGCTACCGTCCGGAGTTTAATCCAGTCGTGCAGCCCGAACAAATAGCGAACGGCCACCGGGAAACCACCTATGCGACAGCCGCCGATGGCGCGAGCCCTGGAATTGTTTTCGGACCTTTGGTGGAAGTCGTCGAGGACGTCCGAGTCGTCAACCAGGCGCCATTGATGTTCCTGGATCACACCGCGCCCGCTAAACCCGAGGAGCCGATTGCGGCCGCTGTGCGCAGCAGTTGGACGGGCATTTGGAATTGGTGGAACAACTCGCAATTGGGAACACCGCTAAAGATGATATTGCTGGTTGGTGCAGCGATCATCTTGCTCGTCAATTCCGGCTGGCTCATCCCGCTCGGTTTGTTATTGGGATTCTTGTACCTGGCGTATTTGTTTATCCGCGTTTGGTTTTTGCCGTTGGAGCCCACGGTCCCCCGCGCAGGCGCGTTGCGCTGTGAAATGGACCTGTTGCTGCGACAAACGCTAAATACCAAATCGATGGGCGAGCGGTTAACTGAGTTGACCGGCTCGATGCTTGCCGCCGTGATCGCTTGTGCGGCGTTCGGCCTGGCAACGTTTGCTCTGATGTCTCCCACGATGGACAAGAGTGAACTCACGGGACTGGCGGCGTGGGTTACTCTCACCAGCTTGCTGTGTAGCTGGCCGATTATCATATGCGGGAAGTTTTGGGAGCGTTCGACGGGCGACAATTTATCCCGGCGATTTTGGATGCTGGTAATCGGCTTGGGTGTGGGCGCCGCAGCCTTTGGCATTGCCCAAATGTTCTTGGTCGACTTCAAACCGATGTGGGTCAAGCGAGTTTTCGATATTCGCTTCAAATCGTTCGCCCAACACTCCGTCGTTTCCGAAGGGCTTCCAACCATAACGCAATTCATGATTTTGTTTGCGCCTCTGATGGCGATTGTACGCTGGTGGCGGCAGGCGGATCCGGCGAGAAAAACACGATTGAGCATTTTCCGCGTCGGCTTCTGTTGGCTTGTGGCGCTGGCCCTGTCGGAGTTCGCCGAATTTCCGCAAGTGGCGGCGTCTTTGGTTGCGATCGCCACCGCGGTCGCCGTCCAAGTTTCGTCGCCTTGGGTAAACCGCTTGGAGCGTACCAGAATTCGCAATCGTGCGATCGTCTCGGCGCATTGACGTTCATCCATCGGTAGCCGCTTGAAATGATAGCCTTCGCGAAGAAAATCTCGATTCTTGTCGCTCTTGCCATCGGACTCGGTTGTCCGACGGCCGCTGATGACCAGCTGCCAAAAGCAGAAAAAGAATCGCCGGTGAAATCAGATTGGCTCAACATCGAGCTTCCCGAATGGGCAAATCTCGCCAACTATGCGGTCGGCTCCGTTGAATTTCGCGTCGTGCGAACCGAAGTCAATGTCACCGCGGCCGATGCCGAAAATGAACTTGACGAGCGACTCAAAACTGAAATTCGGCAGTTTGCCGGCGACCGGATCTCGCCAGAAGCTGGCCAATCCGTCGAGGTCGATTGCAATTTCGTCCGAAAAAAATGGCTTGAGAAACACGAAAGCGTCCCCTGCCGGGTGGAGTTTGGATCGGCTAAACAAACGATGTTCGTTTCGATTGCCCAACTGCGACTGGATGACGATCTCGCGCAATACGTCGCCGGCCAGTGGGATATTCAGCGAGTTGAATTGCGGCGCCAAGCTCGTCAGGCGACCCTGTTTTGCAGCACGATCCTGGCGCGGCCGGGTTCTGCGTGCTGGCCAGCGCACATGCATTCTTGCGAATCAATCATCTAACACGCGGAAACTACACGCGGCGACTGATGACGATCTTCACGTTAGTTGCAGTCGGTGCGATCGTCGCCGCCGTTCGATTGCTGACGCCGTTGTTGTAGTTGCTGAAAAAGATGGACGCATTGATTACGGAAATAGCGGCTTACGCACACGAGTTTCACGTTGACAGTCCGCTGGCATTCGATACGGCACGCTGGTGCTTGATGGACAGCCTAGGGTGCGGGTTGCTGGCGCTGAACTACCCCGCGTGCCGCAAGATGTTGGGGCCGTGGGTGCCTGGTGCGCCGACACCCAACGGCTGCCGCGTGCCAGGTACGGCCTTGGAGCTCGATCCGATCAAGGCCGCGTTCGATATTGGGACGATCATCCGCTGGCTTGACTTCAACGACACGTGGCTGGCAGCCGAATGGGGGCATCCCTCGGATAACCTCGGTGCCATCCTGGCCGCAGCAGATTACCAAAGCCGAATCAAGGGAACAGCGATCGCGGTCCGGGATGTCCTCCACTGGATGATAAAGGCTCACGAAATACAAGGCGTCTTGGCGTTGGAGAACTCGTTCAATCGAGTTGGTCTGGATCATGTGCTGCTGGTCCGCGTGGCCAGTACGGCGGTGGCCACGGTGATCCTCGGCGGGACCCAGAAACAAACCCAAGCGGCATTGACCAACGCCTGGATCGACGGTGGTTCCCTGCGGACTTACAGGCATGCGCCGAATACCGGGTCCAGAAAAAGCTGGGCTGCCGGGGACGCCACCAGTCGCGGGGTCCGTTTGGCGTTGATCGCGATGACTGGAGAAATGGGTTATCAAACCGCTTTGACAGCGCCGAAATGGGGTTTCCAGGACGTGCTGTTCGGTGGAAAGCCCATCAAACTCGCGCGACCGCTGGGGTCCTACGTGATGGAGAACGTGCTGTTCAAGATTTCATTCCCAGCCGAATTCCACGCTCAGACGGCCGTCGAGGCCGCGTTCGCTTTACATCCGCAAGTCGCCCCACGGCTGGACGAGATCGAGCGAGTTGAAATCCAAACTCAGGAACCCGGCGTTCGAATCATTGACAAACGCGGCCCGCTGAAGAATCCAGCCGATCGCGATCACTGTTTGCAATACATGGCAGCCATCGGGCTGATCTTTGGCAAGCTGACCGCCGATCACTACGAAGACGCCGTCGCTAACGATCCAAGAATCGATCGCCTGCGCGACAAAATGACGGTCAAAGAGAATCCGCGTTACACTCGCGATTATTACGACCCCGACAAACGAGCGATTCCGAACAGCATCCAAGTCTTCTTCCAAGACGGCAGTCACACCGACAAGGTCGAAGTCGAATACCCCGTCGGGCATCGCCGTCGCCGCGACGAAGGGATCGGTCTGCTGCGGGCCAAATTTGCGGACAACGTCGCCACACAATTCAATTCGGCGCGATCGAATGAGCTTGTCTCCCAATTCGCGAACCCCGATCAACTCGACCGCCAGTCCATCAGCGAGTTTTTGGACGGCTTTGTTGTGGAAAATCCCGACCCCAGTCGATTGCTGGCGTGAGACACGCGTCCCTGCTATCGCGGCGGCCTAGCCGACCGTGGAAAAACGTCTCGTCATCCCGTAAGCGTTCACGGGTTGCCAATGCGTTGACCACGTTTTTAGGGGGTCAGGCACATTTTCGGCAGCTCATGCGGCATTCTAATGCCATTAATTGGGCGGAAAATGAGCCAGACCCCGGCTCGTGAACTGTTGCCGTCATCCCCGCGAAGGCGGGGATCCAGCATTGCTAGAGTTGATTTCCGTTGGATTCCCGCCCACTGCCTTCGCTGGGGAAGTGCCGTGGGAATGACATTCCGTATGGTTGTTGAAACGAGTCGTTTTTCAATAGGCTGCTAGGAACTTTCGCATCTTTACCCAGGCTTCAACACAATGACTGCCAGAGGCGGGACTTTGACGAGTGCCGATTGCGGAAACCCGTGCCAAGGGACTTCTTCCGATTCAACTTGTTCGTTCGGCGCCACACCGCTGCCGTTATACCTGGAATCGTCGGAATTCAACGCGATTCGGTAGCGACCGGGTCGCGGCAATCCAATTCGATAGTCACCCCGAACTTCCGGGGTAAAGTTGCACACAACCAGTAGCGGTTCCGCACCGCTCCTCCCGCGGCGGAGGTAGGCCAGGATACTGTGACGGGAGTCCTGATAGTCCAGCCATTGAAATCCGCCGCTTTGGAAGTCCAATTCGTACAATCCTGGCTCGTTGGTGTACAAATGATTCAAGTCGGCGACCAAGATTTGAACGCCGCGATGATTTTCGTGCTCCAGCAAGGGCCACGACAACTCGTGTTCGAAACTCCACTCGCGCCATTGGGCGAACTCGCTTCCCATGAAGAGGAGCTTCTTGCCAGGGTGGGTCCACATGTACGCGTACAGCAACCGGAGATTGGCGAATTTGCGCCACGGGTCTCCCGGCATTTGTTCGATCAGCGAGCGCTTGCCGTGAACGACTTCGTCATGCGACAGCGGCAGCACAAAACTCTCGGCGAAAGCGTACCAGATGCTGAACGTGATCTCGTGGTGGTGAAATCGGCGATGAATCGGATCGTGGCGCATGTAGCGGAGCGTATCATTCATCCAACCCATGTTCCATTTCATGTCAAAACCCAGTCCGCCGGTCGAGGTCGGCCGACTAACGCCAGGCCAGGCCGTTGATTCCTCGGCGATCGTCACGGTGCCTGGAAACAGCTGATGAGCCTGATCGTTGAACCGGCGCAAGAAATCAATCGCTTGAAGGTTTTCACGGCCGCCGTATTCGTTGGGAATCCATTGGCCCTCGCCGCGACTGTAGTCCAGATAGAGCATCGAGGCGACCGCGTCGACGCGCAGTCCGTCGACGTGATATTTGTCGAGCCAGAACAGCGCGCCGGCAATCAGGAAGTTGGCCACTTCATTGCGGCCATAGTTAAAAATCATCGTGCCCCAGTCCGGATGCTCGCCCCGACGAGGATCCAGATGCTCGTACAACGCCGTACCATCAAAACGACGTAATCCGTGGGCATCGCGCGGGAAATGTCCCGGCACCCAATCCAACAGCACGCCGATCCCGCTTTCGTGGCAGCGATTGACAAAGTACATGAAATCTTCGGGGCGGCCGTAGCGGCTAGTCAGCGAGTAATAACCAACCGTCTGGTAACCCCAACTGCCGGTATACGGATGCTCGGTGATGGGCATCAACTGGACGTGGGTGAACCCCAATTGACGACAGTATTCGGTCAATTCGTCAGCGATTTCTCGATAGTTGCGCCAGCCGTTTTCCCGGGTTGAATCGGTTCGCCAACTCCCCAAATGGACCTCGTAGATCGACCATGGCTTCTCAGCATTGCGATCGAAGCCTCGTTGTTGCATCCACGCCTGGTCGGTCCAAGCAAACGCATCGACGTCGACGACGATCGAAGCGCTGCGCGGCGGCACTTCTGCCCAGAATCCGACTGGATCCGATTTCTGCGAGACCCCGCCGTGACAGTCGACGATTTCGTACTTGTACAACGCACCCCGTGAAATCCCTTCCAGGAATCCATGCCAAATGCCGGTCGCCCGATCCAGCTCCATCGGATTCTGGCCGCCATCCCAACGATTGAATTCCCCGGCCAGATTGACGGCGCGAGCATTGGGCGCCCAAACGGCAAACCGGACACCGGAATGCGTCCCGTTATCGACAGGATGAGCGCCCAGCAAGTCGTACAAGCGCCAATGAGTTCCTTCGCGGAACAGATATCGATCCAACTCTCCAATCATCCCTTGCCTTCGTACAACCTGTCCGTGCGCGGGCGTCAAAACAGATTCTATCTTAGCCAAGTTGCGAGAGTCGAGGTGAAAGAGCGTCAGGATCGTACGCGAAATAACTTCCCGGATCCTTGACCCTGACCTTACCTCTCACGTAAGGGCGAGGATTTAGCGCGAAGTTATTGTGCGGCGATCTTCAGTTCCCGGTGGCGGACGAGGGGATAACGTCGGCACTGGTCTTGGCTTCCACCGTACCCAAGACGCGATCGAGATTCGAAGCGTTTCGTTCGAGGATTTCCTTTAGTCGTTTTTCCGGCGGATCCGGGTTGTCCCCCAGCAATCCTTGTGAAGCTGACGAGGTCAAATCTGTTTCATCCATGACCTTGTCCAGAACGGCCACCAATCGGTCGATGGTGGATTTTGTGGTATCGTCGGCAAATCGCTTCAGATTCTCCGGGTTCTTCGCCTCCCGCCGCCGCGGTGGGGTACCATCTAGCGCCAATCGACATGCATAGGTGAGCGCTTTGATGTGTTCGCGGATGTCATTGATGCGGTAATTGGGAAATGTGACTTCGGAAGACTTGCTGGCCGGACCCGCAGCAGCGTTGCCTCTGCCGTTCCGTGCTCCTCCCTTCGTCGTTCCGCCTCCCCCGCTCGTTCCAAACTGCAAATCTGTACTTTGGTTATCATTGGTATTTCGATTGCTGGCTCCGACCGGCTTCGTCTTTTCTGCCAAGAGACGGTTTTCCTTGATGCCAGTAATGTATTGATCAACCTCCCCAGCGTCGCCGAGCAGCCATTCCTTGGCCCTCTGCCCGATCAGCAACGCCATTTTCTTTGAGTCCGCTTGAGCCTGATCGGCAAATCGCAGCGTGCTGTAAGCAGAAATCGCGTCCAACATCAACAGCGGTGGGGTCTGATCGTTTTCAATCAACTGCCGTAAGCTATTAACGACTTTTCCGTCGGCGCCGGGAGAGCGCAAGCCGCCTAGGATCTGTGTCAGTTGGCGGCACATCCAGTACTGTTCGTCGCTCAGAGCCGAGAAATCCGCCGCCGCAGCATCGAGGGTGTTTTCCGCCAACGTAATCAGCGATTGGCGGACCGAATCGTCAAGAACGCCAGAACCGTTTTGAGCCGCGATGGCTTGACCGTCGATGCCGGCTTGCCGCAATAATCCGGATAGTGCACCGATCCGCAAGAAGTTCTCCCTTTTCGGGTCGTCGGCGACCGACGCCAAATACTTTGAAGCCGCATCCAACGGATTCGGAAAAACCGTGTTGCGCTCGCCTTCGCGTCGATCCAGACTGCCAATCAAAATGATTGCATTGAGTCGAACCGCCGGATGATATCCTGTATCGTCCGCGACGCGAATCAGATTCGGCAGCAGGACTTGCGTAAGCAAATACTCGCGAGCAGGCGAACCGTTGACCGCTTCACTGACCAGCTTCATCAAGTCCTTGCGGCGGTCTCCTAGCGAGTACAACGATTTATCGTCCGCCATCGTCATCTCAGGAAGCACCAACCCAGTGAAGTACTTGGTGAACTCAGCTCGGCCAGAATTCAGATCACCCGTGCCACGAATCACGTCCTTCGTGACTCGCTCGGCTTCAGTTCGGGCGTCGCGGACTTCCTTGGTCTTACGGTAAAGTTCCTGTCGTCCGTCGCGGGATGATTTGTCAAAATCTGCGTCATTGGGGTACACAAACGAGGCATCCACCGGGTCGACTTTGTAGTTGTCGTCCGCATACGTACCTGGATGGACCAGGTATACCACCACACATCCGGCCAATAAAAGTGCGCGACGATTGAGACTCGGTTTCACCTTGAGATCTCCGATTGAAGTAATAAGACAGCCCCAAAATCCTGCTTTTGAGACAATGAAACGACCGAAAAGTTCCCTCATGCGTACGAGGAGCCTCTCCTCAACGATCGCATGAAGGCGTTTCCCCGCCGTCGGTCGTCGATTTGGCCCAGCAATTCCAGAGCCAACTACCAGAATAATCCGAAAGCTGACTGAATGTCAATTTCGGCCCAAGTTTCGTAATGCAATCATCGCTGTAGGTCGGACAGTCCCCGCCCGACGAATATCGGCCATCACCTGAAATAGTAAGCGTTCACGGGTTGCCAATGCGTTGCCCACGTTTTTAGAGGGTCAGGCACATTTTCGGCGGCTCATGCGACATTCTAGTACCAATTAATTGGGCCGAAAATGAGCCAGACCCCAGCTCGTGAATTGTTACCGTGAAACAGCCCGAATTCTCAAGGATTGGCCAAAATCGCCGTGTCAGAATCGCGTAAGACCTTTCGCTGTGCCGGCGACGACAATTTCCGTCAATTTCACAAATGACGAAACGATTGCCGCGCTGGGGATGCTACGGAGAATGGGTCGGCACCAACGAATTCGGCAGTCAATCGGCGTCAGCGAAAATCCTTTTCGGTCGCAACGGATTCCGCTGGATTATCCTCGATCCACTTCTCCAGAGCCGTCTTTTTCTGGTCATTGGTGCCGCCAAGAAGTGTCTTGGCATCGGCCTCACCCACGACCGAACTAACGACAGCCATTGCTGTCGGCTCATCCACCAGGCTCTTGCGATAATACGACAGCACCTCTATTAGCTTTTCCAGCGGATCCATGTCGGCCGGGAGGTTGTCGACGCGATTTTTTGCGATTGTCGGAGTCAACTCGGGCATCGCATCGACCTTTAGATTGAGATCGGCGAAATTCCCGAAGATCTTGTCGAATTCCTTTTCGACGGGATCGTCGTCACTCTCTTTTATTTTCTCGCGAGTCTTATACACCGATTCATTGTTCAGCGAACTCGTTCGCTGTGACTCGTCAGTCTTCAAATTGATCGCCTCGGCACCCGTTGTGCTATATGCGCCGCCGGATCGGCGGGTTTTCACGTCAATTGAAATGATAATCAGCCCGTCGAGTCCAAGCTTCTGGGCCTGCTCGATGAACTGTTTCTTGTTGGATGATTTGGCTTTTTCGACACCGATCAACATGACGCCGGGAATGATCGTTCCCGTGGCATAGTCGCTGGAGTCTGACGTTGTGCGCGTTCTTCCAATACCGGGTTGCCCGCCGCCGCCTTGTAACGATCCGATGTTTTGAGTCTTTGAGGCTCCGCCGAGACCCATTGCACCCAATTTGCCTCCGGACGGTGCCGTAGGACCGCGCAGCGAGGAGTTGCCGTCGCCAGCCGCATCTCTCGTTCGAATAGAAGCGATCAGTTTACCGAAGTACGGCGGATCTTGTTCGCGCCGCATTAAAAAGCGCTGAATCAAGCGATCGCCGAAATCGCCTGTAAAGTAAAGCAGCACGCCATTGGGATCGGATGTATTTCCGCCAAACTTTCCTTGTCCGCCGCCTGAACCAGCTCCGAGACCCAGACCTCCGGCACCACGGACGCCGCCGCCTCGAATCCCGCCACTCGAAACACCCGAACTGCTGGGTGCGTCACCAATCACTGGTGGTTCGGTCGTAAAATCGCTGGGAGCGTCGTAATCAATGGCGATACCCCACCGCACGAACAGCCTCGGCTCGTGCAAACCTGGGACCCATTCAATCGGATATTTATCCATCACAGCGGAGTCGGCCAGCCAATGGGCGTAAAGAAATCTTGTTCCGGCGCCTTCGTCAAACGCGTCGAAGCTGGCGATCGCTTTATCGAGCAACGTTTTCGGCGTTGCCGGCGTGTCCGAACTCGACCCGCCCCCTTTGCCTCCGAGAGTTGTTCCCGGTCCGGCGCCTAAGTCCAACCCGATACCGCCTCCTGTGCCTCCTGTAGTATTGCCGTCATCAACCCGCGGGCGTCCCTGACCTTTGCCGCCCGCGATGCCCGCACCACCGGATGGAGGCGGCGGATTCTGAGGAGCATCTTGCTTCGGCTGTTGTGGAGCGTTGGGATTGGGGCTATTGACCGATGGCCCCAAGTCGTTAATCCCCAATGAAGTGCCACCGGCGTTGGATGAAGGATCCTTCCGGGCACCGGACTTATCGCTCTTGCTACCGGCGTCATCCTTTTTTTCCGACCCGGACTGCGCCGCGCGGGAGGCTGAGCGGATGGTCCCAAGTCGTTAATCCCCAATGCCGATCCTCCGCTGTTTGCCGGCGGCGTCGGCTTGGCGGAACCGGGACTCGTATCCGACTTCTTCGCGGGCGGAGGGGCAGGTGCGTCCAACGAGAGAGCATTGCCGCCACCTTTATATTCGCTTGGGTCGACTGGTTTTTCCGTAATGGAGTTCCCGCCAAGGCCTCCACCACTGCATCCAATGATGCAAGCCGACGCAATGAACAGGAATATCAACGTCGCTGTACGCATTGCAACCTCACAGACTTTTGAGCCGAGGAATTCCAACTGGTCATACTACTTCCAGATAGGGTGGATCCACCAGCACACGATCGGCATGAACCGTACCGTGAAATAAGAGGGCAGTTTATACCCAGTGGGCCCACACCATCTGCTTAGGATCGGACGCAAAATAACTTCGCCGTAAATCTTCGCCCTCACGGGAGAGGCTTAGGGAGAGGGTCGACAAAACCGGGAAGTTGTTTTGCGTGCGATCCTTAGATTTTAGGGCTTGTCAAATAGCATTACCAGTCTTTTGTGCCAACAATTTGACCCGAAATCAACGGGGATACCCGTAAGTCTCTGTTGTGGGGTCATTTGCTACGGGTCGGGCAGTCTTTACCCGACACTGGACGGCCAGGGATGGCCGTCCCAGGTGGGATTCCGCACAACGCAAGTGGCCAGTTTCCGCCGACAAATACGCGGATTGTTAGCCGCCCGGTCCAAAAAGCTCCGTCATCCTCGCGAAGGCGGGGATCCAGCATTGCGGGAATCAATTCCGTTGGACTCCCGCCCCATGCTTTCGCTGGGGCAGGCTTCGCGGGAATGAGTTTCAATCCGGTTTTTGAGATGAGTCGTTTTTCAACGCGGTTAGCAAATTGTTGAAAAATGTGTCGACAAGTGCTTAGCGAAGCGAAGCGGCGCAAGCTGCCCGGTAATTCGCCGTGTGACGGCCAACGCAACCGGACGGCTTGCGCCGTTCCGCTACTTTTTCACCGGGCTGTTCGCCATTCGTGGGAGGCTGGCGCAGCCGAACTGTTTCAGCTTCTGGGCAAAATGGTCGCCGAATTCTTTAACCGTTCGAGGACCCCCGTAAACAAATCCTGTATAAAGTTGGACCAAGTCCGCCCCGGCATCAATCATCCGCCAGGCATCGTCTGCGGTCATCACACCTCCGGAACCAATGATCGTCATGGAGTCGTTTAGACGCTTTCGCAGCCAAGCGACGAATTCTCGGCCTCGTGCCGAAAGCGGTCCGCCACTAATTCCGCCGTTGCCGAGCCGATCAGTTTTCCAAGTCGGCGTTTTGAGACCATCGCGGCGGGTGGTCGTGTTGACGGCCGTGACGCCGTCAAGCTTGACTTCGTCGATAATCGCCGCGATCTCATCGAGCTGAGAGAAACTCAAGTCCGGTGCGATCTTCAACACGATCGGTCGTCGTTTCTGCGACCGGGCCGCGGCGAGGTCGCCGTTTAAGCTTTGTAGTTCCCTGAGCAACGCGGACAGCGGCTCCGGCCGCTGCAGTTCCCGCAACCCCTCGGTATTCGGAGAACTCACATTGACACAGAAGTAATCCGCAAAGTCAAACAGGGCGCGAAAGCTATCGCTGTAATCGGCGACCGCTCGAGAGTTGTCCACGCATTTCGATTTGCCGATGTTGATGCCCAAGATGACTCGTTTGGGCTGATGTGCCAATCGCGTTGCGATCGCCTCGGCACCGGGATTGTTGAAACCCATTCGGTTCAATAGAGCCTGATCCGCGGGCAATCGAAACAGTCGCGGTCGCGGGTTTCCCGGCTGCGGTTGACCCGTAATCGTCCCAATCTCCACGTGGCCAAATCCCAGTTTCCCCAGGTCGTTGTACCATCGACCTCCCTTGTCGAAACCGGCGGCCAACCCAAAACAGTTTGGAAAGTCGATCCCCATTGCCCGCACCGCCAGCCGCTGATCGTCCAATCGACAAGATCGTTCAAACCAATCTTTTAACAGCGGAACTCGCAACACGCCGACCAACGCATCCATGGCGCGATAATGAACCCATTCGGCCGGCAACCGAAAGAGAACTGGTTTCAACAGCAATCGCCACAACATGCTCTGCCGATAGCCTCCTGCTTGGTCCGCACAACCGCTAGTCGAATCGCGGGACGCTCTGTATTTGGGCGAGCCTCCAGCACCCAACAACGGCGGCCGAGAATAGCGCCACCCGAAAAATCCATCCGTCGGTGATTGGCTGGATACGATGCCGCGCTACCAGTTTAAGCCGACCGATTCACCGCCGGACTTTCGATCGCGGCCCCCTTTGAGGGGTTCTTTTCGCGGTTCAACGGCCAACGGTCGCGGCGGTTCAGTCGGTTCTTCGTCTTTGCGGTTGGGCTCCAGCCTGGGTTCCGGCATAGCCTGGGTGGCCTTGATCGAGAGCGACATTTTCTGGCCCTCACGATCGACCGATAGGATTTTTACCTCGACTTCGTCGCCTTCATTCACGACGTTTCTTACGGCAAACACTCGATGATGCGCCAGTTCGGAAATGTGCACGAGGCCTTCGACGCCCGGTTCGAGTTTGACGAACGCTCCGAACTGGGCGATCCGCGTGACCGTCCCGCGAACAATCGAATTGACGGGATACTTCTGTTCGATATCCTCCCAAGGATCCTCGAGCGTATCGCGATACGACAGAGAGATTTTGCCCGAACCCTCGATGACTTTCTCAATCTTGACCTTAATCTTTTCGCCGACGCTGAACACTTCGCTGGGATGGGAAATGCGATCCCAACTCATCTTGCTGATGTGCACCAGGCCGTCGATGCCGCCGATATCGACGAACGCGCCGAAGTCCATCAGCTTTGTGACCACGCCATCGTACGTCTGACCCGGTTCGATCGATTGCAGAAGCTCGCGGCGCTTGGCCTCTTTTTCTCGCTCCAGGATCGCCCGACGGCTAAGCACCAACTTTTGGCGCGACTCGTTCGCCTCGGTGACCACGCACTGCAGTTTTTGGTTAATGTAATCGGTGAATTGCTCGACACGATAAAGGTCGATTTGGCTGGCCGGAATAAAGCCCCGAATGCTATTAACCGTGCACTCCAGGCCGCCCGTATTCACTCCCGTCACGCGAGCCTCGACGACAGCCCCGGAAACCAAATCAGTCCAATCGGCCACGTCGATCGACGAACCGGGGACCGAGACTTCGTGTAATCCGTCTTCATCGTTGAATCGCTTGACGATCACATCCAGTACCGCGCCCAATTGCGGTGGGTTCGCGAATTGGCGCAGCGACGTGATGCCTTCATAACGACCCTTGAGCGAAAGGAAAACGTTGTCGCCGTGAATCCGCACAATTGTTGCCTTGACGCGCGAATCAGGCTCAAGCTCCGATACGGCCTGCTCGGCGTCAACTGCCAGCAACTGATCGAGCGAAAGCCCGCCGAACGCCGCCTCGACTTCGTCATCCAAAGACGCCGCCGCGGGAATCGCAATGTCCCCGATCTCGTCCGATCCGGGGGCCGCCTCGCCGACTAACTCGGAAGAGTTGGCGCTCGCCGTCGGAGCGTCGAGGGCAGTCACCGTTTGGTCCGCGCTGACTGACTCTATCGGGACCGCTGACGACGCCGATGCGAACTCCGGGTTGGGGGTTTGCACGGCCTCAACGATGAATGGCTCGTTCACGACTTGTTCGCCCGGTGCTTGATCGCGGGCAACCTGTTCGGCCCCAACCTCTTCGGTTGAATCCTCTTCGTTCGTGGATTGGCTGCTCGGCATCGGCGATTCCAACGCGGGTTGCATCTCGTCGCCTGGCGTTCGCCTGGCGGCCGCGGTGGATTCGCGATTTGGCTTCGGGCGGTTGGGGCTAAGGATGCGGCTGGCGGCATCACGCTGCGAACCAATCAGAATGCGACTCCGTTGTCCGGAGGGCGGTTTCCCAGTATTCGGCGCCGCCCGATGCTGCGGCCGGTTCTGTGGTGCTTTCTGAAGGTGCCGCTTCCAGCGGTTGTTCTTGCGCGGTGGTTGGATCGTTCGACATCAAATTGTGCGGGGTAAATCGCTTGGGGAACCAAGCTCAGTTTACTGACAAAGAGCTACCGCTCCAAGTCACCGGCGTCGGACACCGATTCCTCATCGATTCCGCTTGTTCGAAAAGGAAACATGGGAAGGTCGGCGGCGTTCAGCCAGTTCGATTGGGCCGTGTCGCTCCAAGCATATCGTACGGCAACGGGGTTCTCTATTTCGTCGGACCAAATGACGATATCGGATCCGGACAATTCGGCGTGCGCCGATACAAACTTTCGGTCTTTGTCGGCGATCTGAAACAGGCTCGCGCTCTGTTCCAAAGCGTGCAATCCATTGGCGTTTTCAAACGTCAAACGAATCTTGTTTCCTTCGGTCTTCTGTGAGGCAAAAACCGGTCCGGAGACGACGTCCGCGCTGCGGCCGTAACATTTGACGAGCGCGATTTTCGCCAGCCGATCCGCCACCACCTGTTTGTCGACGCCGTCTAACTCAGGCGTTGCTCCCAAGTCGGCGGTGACGGCCAAGCCGGCATCCGCCAATTTCCCACACCGACTTTGAATCTCCCAAAGTTTGGGCAAGTCGTCCGGCGCTCGTTCGGTGTAACGAAACGGCGCGAGCTGGACGAAATAAAATGGCATTTTGGGCAATTGAAAGACCTCTCTCCATGACGAAATCAACGTTGGAAAGCAGTCTTGAAACAGCTTCTCGCGGCCGACATCGGATTCTCCCTGGTACCATACCACACCTCGAATCGACAACGGCGACAAAGGATTGATCATTCCGTTGAATAGGTTTCCCGGCCGGTTCTTGTTCAATCGATCCAAATCATTGCCATTCCAATCCGCCAAAAGCGAGTCGACTCTATGCGACGCCGCCAAGGCCGACCACGGAACCCAGGATTCGCAGTTGCCGTCGATCGTCGACGCAGAAATCAATCCCACCGGCACATTCAGCGTCTCGGAAACCTCACGCCCAAAGAGTACCGCGATGGCAGAGAAATCTCTTACCGCCTCGGGGCCGGGTTCCTGCCAGCCCGACACGTCGCCGTAGTCTGATTGCGGATGGTCGACCGACGTCTCCTTGACCTGAAAGTAGCGCAAATTGGTTTTTCCAATTTCCAAATTGGCGGCACCGGGAAACTGTCCAATGGTCGAGTGCATATTGATTTGGCCCGCACACAACCAAACCTCGCCGATCAGTACATTCTGAAAAACGATGCGCGTATTCGCCCCTTTGATCTCCAGCTCAAATGGACCAACGCCGACCGGCGGTTGGATTCTTGCCGACCAGGCCCCGGACGCATCCGCTGCGATTTCAACCGATTGATCCCCCAAGCGTATCGTTAACGTTTCGTTCGGGTCGGCGGTCCCCCAGACGTTGATTCGTTCGCCCCGCTGAAGAACCATGTTGTCCGAAAAGACTTTCGGCAATTTGATGTCGCCGCTGGTAGACGACCACGCGACGAAGAGCGCGCTCGATGCCAACAGAGTCGAGAAAACTCTTAAACCAAGGATGCGTGGCGCGTTCATTCGGATTTCCAGAATACGCGAAAGTCGCCGTCATTCTATTGGCGAGCCGGCACTGCAAGTGCGATCGGTGCGACCCGCCGTTGCCTCGCACCTCAATTCCCCGCCAACCGCCTAGCAGCCCGTTGAAAAAAGACTCATCGCAACCAACGCGCAAAAGGTCATTCCCGCGAAGGCGGGAATCCAGCGGAAATCAATTCTCACTTCACTGGATTCCCGCCTTCGCGAGGATGACGAATCCTTTTTCAACGGGCGGTTCGGCCCAACACCTTGTCCCAGTCAATACAAGCCAAGGTTTCGCACGCGTCGATCGCTTGGCCGACGCAAGGCATTCCGCTGAAATATCCTAGTTTGAATCAGCATGCATTGCCAGCCAGTGGCTTACCTATTGGTGATGGCGGAGTTGGCTGAAGCGCTTTCGTTTGGGAAGACGTTCGCTCAAAACCAAGAAATATCGGGAAGTTTTTTTCGGTGGCCCGGTCGGCTGCGGACTCTGCAGCCAGCTCACCAAGGCATTTCCATTTGTTGAACGACTTGATGAGCCAACCGATTGATGATCTCTTGTTCGGCCGTGGTAAGTGATTGACCGGACTCGGGTATAAAGTTGACACTTTGGTCGAGCTGCAAGATTTGCCGCGGCATCAGCGGGACGCCGGAACGATCCGTCCAAGTCACTTCGATTCGGTAGTCCAGTTGAAGGTCGCGTGGGTCGTCATTGCGAGTCTCGGACAACACCCGCTTGCGTTCGCGCAACAAACGGCCATGCAAAAACGAGTCTGCCGTTGCGCGGTTGGCAATTCGCATCGGAGTATCGCTCTCGATGGCCTTCACGACCGCTTCGGTCAGTCTTTGACCCAGAAACTTGCGAAACGACTCCGAAGTAAACATGTCGACGTGCACCGTGTGAATATCCGGCCGATACAGGACCTGATCGCCGAATTGGTAGCCACGGCAACCGGCGACGGCCACGATGAACGTGATCATGCCGACAGCGCACATGCGGTTTCGCAGCCGGCCCCTGCGCCGCATGCCACGACCTACCCAGTGAATTGCGAAATCCATTGGCACTCAGGCCATCCCGTTACTTAATGGTCGTTCCTGGAGTCCCACTCGCAATGAGCGGCTTGGTCGCTTGCGGTTCGGGGAAGAGATCGATAAACCAACCAGCCGGTTGAACTGGTTCGGGCGGCTTGTCAGCCAGCGCGGCGACTCGCTGTTGAGCTTCGTCGGCAACCGACGTTGTGCTAAATCGCTTGGCCACCATATCGTAGTACATGGCGGCGGCCCGATTTTCCCCGCGTCCTTCGTAGTATTGTCCGACACTGAAATCGCGAGCGGCCAACATGTTCTGAATTTGGCCGGCTTCGGTGTCGAGATAGTCCTTGTTCTTTTGCACCTCGTCAGGGAATTGTCGCACGATGGCCTTGAGCAGCTTGTCGGCACGCTCCAAAGGCTCTCCGTCATAGTCGGGACCGGCATAGGATTCCAGACGGGCGTTGAGTTCCAGCAGGTGGGCTTCGAATTGGAATTTGCTGCCGGGATACGATTTGCGCAAGTCCTCGAACGCATCGGCTGCCTCGGACCAGCGCTTGGCTTTGAACAAAGCCTTGCCCAGTGCGATGGTCGCGTCATCGGCCAGCTTGCCGGTGGGATCGTCCAGTCGGATGCGGTGGAAGATCCGTCTCGCCTCGCCCGATATATTGGCCGTTGGCAACATCTTGTCCGTGACATTAACCCACGCCTTGACGCCGCCAGCCTCGGCGTTTTCCAACCAGAATTGCGCGATCGAAAACCGTCGGGCGTTGATGTGGTCCATATAACTGGTGCCCGAATACTGAGCGGCCAAGGCTTCGTAGGCCCGGTTCGCCAGGACGTATTGGTCGGCAAAGAAGAACGCCTCGCCCTGCATGAATAGCGCATCCTCTTCCAACGATGAATCGGGCCAGTAAGCCCCGGCCTCGCGGAACTTGTTCGCAGCGTCCTGAAACGTCGACGCCGCGAGCAACGGGTGGTTGGCTTCGCGCTGCTCGACGGCGCGGTTGTACAGCGACATTCCTCGATCAAACGCCGCCTGAGCCGCCTTTTGATTCTCGCCCAACGCCGTGATCACTCGAAACGTCGTCGGCAAGTTGCGCGGATTGAAGTCGCGGCTGATGATGCGGCCCGGGCGACGGTCTGCCAAAGCATCAAACTGGTCCGGCGAACGACGATCCCAAGGTTGCTTGCCATTGTGCCGCAGACCCGAGTTGGCCAGGTCTTTTTTGATATCGCGGAAGGTGGCGCAGCCGCCCAGCCCAAACAGCAGCAACAATCCGGCAACCACCGGCCGCCAACCTCGCGTTTTAAGGTATCGCATGTTCTCGACTTCCGTGTCAAACCGCCGCTCAGGATCGCGTCCCATCCATGAACCGAGCAAGCCTAGGCCGACGTCCCATGACATACGAGATCAATTGGCCCATCAAGCCCCGCACAGGACCCAAAACCTCAGTCATTTGTTTGAACTCTTGCCACTCGTCCCCGGCACTCGAAAACAGCCGAAGCGCTTCGATCACCGAATGGGGCAAGGCGACCACTTGAGTCTTTCCAGGGCGGCAACGCGAGCAAATCAAACCTCCTGTGGATACACCAAAAAAGTATTGCGGAGCTTTTCCAATCGTCGAACCGCAGATCGTACAGCCGTCCAATCCCGTGCTTGACCGACCAGCGACAACAACCGCAATTCAAACCGCAACACCCATTCGTCGACCCCTTCGTCGGAGTCCAATCCGACTAACGCGGCCTCGATCAAGTCGTACAATTCGGGCTGCGGATCTGCCGGATCGGTCATTGCTGACAACAACTCGACCAGGTAGTACGCTGCGTACAAACGGTTCAAGTCTCGCGCCGCGGCACGAAATCGCCGTTCGAGCTTGGCTTCGGTCAACACATCGAGCGAATCGGACGCCTTGTGGATGAACACTAGGTGACAAATCGCCAACACGTCAAGAGCAGCCTCAAACGGGCTCTTCGGCCGCCGAGCCCCCTTTGCCAAGCCGCTTATCTTGCCAAAATTGCGCGTATATGCTGTCACCACGCAGCTTGTGTTACTGAATTCGACTACGCGAAGGATGACGGCGTCGGATTTTTCAATCGACATGGGTGAGCGATTTGCTGCCAACGGGAACATTGAGCGGCGGAGGATGATCGGGGCGAGTTCCCCCTGAATCGTCGGATTTTTCCGCCGGCAAACCAGTTGAAGGCTCGTCCGCCTCAGGTTTGGGCGGCGCTGAATCGTCTCCGGTCGCTTCCTCGGCCTTCCCGTTCGATTTCTCCGATTCCCGATACTGACGGGCTTCGGTAATCAATTTCCGCTGTTGAGTTTTCAGTTCTCCAAACGCTTTTCCAAACATGACTTGCGACCAGGTATCGGGTCCGGCGGGTTGATCGTCGACGTTCATCTTGATGTACAGCTTGTTGAGAAAGAATGAATCGCACCCGATCTCGACATCGACGGTCTGACCTGCAGTTTTCGCCTGGCCGTTGAAATGGCTCACCGACAAATCGACGGTCGGACTCGTCATTTCGAATGTGGTGTTACCTAGCTGAAACTGGCCTCCGGGTTGAACGCGAAACGTGTCATCCGAGTCGCCGTTTTGTCGAATCGCATCGAAGGCGACGTGCCGTAGCGGAAATGTGTCCGGCATATCGAAATGTTGGTCGGGCGTATAGTCGCCAAAATGAATCAGTCGGCGCTGACCATCGTAGTCATACAGAATCTCACCGCCAACCAGTTCGACGTGTGCTCGAATCTTGTCGCCGCCCGCCTCGATGTCCACCGTAAAGTCGATGTCCGAATTGAGGTTGCTAAAAAACCCTTTGCTAAAAGCGCCCAGAAGCGTTTCGAATTCGGGCTCTCAGCCCAACGTGGCGAGTTCACCGTTTTCACGTTGACGA
Organism: uncultured Planctomycetaceae bacterium; assembly: GCA_963803365.1. Lineage (GTDB taxonomy): Bacteria > Planctomycetota > Planctomycetia > Pirellulales > Pirellulaceae > JANMEB01. Next base: position 586,913 of record CAWDMH010000003.1, on the reverse strand, counting down.
TGTCGGACTCGATTCGCAAATCTCCCGGATCGATCAGTTTTCCGTGTTTGAAATGAAACCCGGAATAAGTCACACGATCGATCGTCACCGCGTATCCCGTCTTGGGATTGATTAACTTGATCGTTCCAATGGCAACGTTATTGATCATCAAGTCGCCGGCGCGGCGAAACGCTCGAAAGTCTTTGTTGTTCTCATCGAAGAGATCCTTCTTCCTCAAGCCGGAGAAATTCACAATGAAGCTCTCCGGCTTTTCGATCTCTGCGTAAATCGTCGCCGAGTCGACCGTGAATTGATCGATCGAACGGTTTCCACGGATGTTGATTCCCGAAAATCCCGAATAGTCGACCTTCACCCCGTGAAATTCGGACCACTTGTCATCCATCGCCTTGATTTTCAGCGAATCGAACTTGATGCCGCTGGCGAGACTCCCCTCAAGCCCTTCGATCTCCACATTGCCTTCTTTTTCTAATGCCTGCTCCATCAAACGAAGTGGCAGCGAGGTGTACATCATTGCGTAATAACCCAGGCCGACCAGACCGATCAGTCCGACGACAATGATCAAACAGCCGATGCCAAAACAACCAAGCGAGCAACCCAATCCTCGTCGCGCCGGAGACACTTCCACATATTGAACCGGGGGTTTCATTCAAGCTTCCAATTTCGAATAAGGGTCAGGGCGTCAACAGCCTCCGAGTTCTATTCGTCGACGGTCATCAAGTATCGTGATACGATGCTAGTTGGCAGCGAATTCAGCAAGAAAAGTCATGCGTTACCCAGCGAATCGCCTCCGATTATACGGCCTCAATCACACGACCAAAACGCGGCGTAACCGGCAAACAACCCGGACGGTCGATTTTCCCGTTCCATTCCGCCGATGTTTCTCGATGGCAAGCCCATACAGATCGACGTCTTGCTACGTGGAATCGTAAGCGTTCACGGGTTGCCAATGCGTTGCCCACGTCTTTAGGGGGTCAGGCACATTTTCGGCGGCTCATGCGACATTCTAGTGCCAACAATTGGGTCGAAAATGAGCCAGACCCCGACTGGTGAACTGTTACCGTGGAATCAATCACTTTTCCGATGATCAATGAATGATTGTATCGCTTCAATGGGTCATTTTGCCACGTGTTGTTTGCGGCCGCGGCTACCATCGATCGATGTAGGCTTCGAGAATTTGAATCATCGAAACCGCTTTCCTATAATCGAGACTAAGGATCGCACGCAAAATAACTTCCCGGTTTTGTTGACCCTCACATTACCTCTTCCGTCCCCCGCCAATTCCGTGAGGGCGAGGATTTACGGCGACGTTATTTTGCGTGCGATACTATGGGCGGACCGTGGATCGATTCACGTTCCCCGCCAAGTCAATTCGCAAGAGGAAACTCATGATCGTGGAACATGTCAAACAGGCCGATGAAGTCGAGGATCGGCGCCCGATTGCCGATCTGGACACCTTGGACGATTCGACGCCGGCAAGTTACCGCTCGGTTTCCAAAACAGCGGTGATGACACTGGTGTTTGCCATCCTCTCCATGAGCGTCTGGCTGAGTTCGGTATTTCTCATTTTTCCCGCTATTGGATTTATTCTCGGCGTGTTCGCGCTGCTCGGTTTTCGCCGGTTTCCAGACGAACTGATCGGTCGTCCCGTCGCCAAATACAGTTTCGGCTTCTGTGCGTTGAGCCTGGTCGGTGGGATCGCCTATCACGTCTATAGCTACAACACCGAAGTACCGCCGGATTATCAGCGGATTTCCTTCTCGATCCTAAAACCCCAGGGACCAACGCCCTTCGCCACAGCAACCGAAGAGCTCGATGGCAAAAAGGTCTTTATTAAAGGCTACGTGCGACCCAGTCAACTGAGGAGAAACTTAAAGAACTTCATTTTGGTCGGCGATTTTGGCCAATGCTGTTTTGGCGGCAGCCCTAAAATGACCAACGTGATCGCGGTCACACTCGAAGGGAAACTGCGGGTGGACTACGGCTGGGGTCTACGGCATATTGGCGGCGTGTTTCATCTGAACAAGAGGCCGAGGGTGAGCATGACGGATAAAGATGTGCCGCGCAGTCGTCTATTCGATCGAGGCCGATTATCTGAAATGATTTCGCCTCCATATCCGGCCCGCTTTTCATTCGCGTTTTCAACCCAACAGTCATTTCGGTGCATTGACCAGATAGATTAAGCTCTCCAATACGCGAACGAGCTTTTCTTGCGCAAACTCAGACCAATTTCCGAGTTTATATCGCAACGCAATCACCTTGAAGTCTTCGACAACTTTCGCCAGATCATCGGGCAAATCTTCCCAAACCGCAAACGGGCCATCTGGATCCCGTTCGGCACGAGTTGAAGAGTCCCTGCGCGGCTCGGGTGCTGTCGGAGCAGCATGGCTGATTCCCTGTCCAGCGACCGCTTCGTAAATCGGGCCGTCGATGACCTCATGGCTATTGCTGCGAATCTCGCCGCGGGACAGGTCCAATAAGCCCAGTCCATCGGCGAATTCCGCCGAGACGATGTCCTCCGGACCAGGGCCTGCCCGCTCCGATCCATGTGTCGCGCCCCATCGCATGCGACGCATCTGTGACACCGACCACTTGTTTTGAACCGCCCCTTCGAGCCACATTTCGGCGTCATTCCAATCCAAGGCGGCATAGAAATGACTCCAATAGAGTCCGGCGTACTCGCGATGCATCTTGCCGAATCGGAGATACGTACGCCTCAACCGACCGACATGTTGTGCTGTCACATCACCCACAAGGCGACTCCACGTCTCGTCCGAGTAGAGGGCTGGATCGACCGAAGACTCTGAGATTTTTTCCCGCCAGGCGACGATGATCTTCCCTTTCTCCCAATTGGTACTACTCACCAGGCGATTCCATCTGCCAACAAAGAGTTGCGATTCGTTCAATGGCAGAAACTGGGAACCGAGATCCTCGAAAAGCTTTTCTTCGTCGTGCATCGTGATTGAAAAAACTCTAGTGCGTTGTGATGGCTTAGTTTACGGGTTGGTTAAGGGAGTCAATTGCCGGAACGCCCTCCGGGTGCTTCGCACAATTGACTTCAGACCCCTTAACCCTAAACCGACGAGTCAATTGCCGGAACGGCCCTCCGGGTGCTTCGCACAATTGACTCCTGACCTTGTAACCCCCAACCTTGCTTTCCTTGCCTTTAGCGAACAAAACAGAATTCGGGCTGGACAATGATCGCCCACACCAAATCGGCGATAGATTCGGGATTCAAGTCCTGTCCGATCGCGGACTCCGCGATCTCCTGTTCGGCGGCGGTAGGCTGGCGGGACAACGCGGACAGATAAAGCCATTGGACGAACTCCGCGGGTGAACGGCCGGCAAAACGCTGGGCAAACGTTGCCCCTCCGGCTTTGAGAATCGACGACAGCTCCGCTCCGTTGCTCAAGTCGAGCACTCCAACGTGGTCAAGTCGCTTGGTCTTGTCGAGACGACTTGCTCCCGATTGGGCCTCCCCAAAGCCCGCATCAATTCGGTTGCATCGATCATCGACGCCCGAATGGGTAGATCACCGCGATCGCCGAAATCGGCAGCCGCTTTGGTTGGATACCGACCGGTCAGTTGCCAGACGCCGTCCATCCATTGTTCCGCCGTCAGGCGCTTGGCGAGCGGACCGTGGAACTCGAAGGACTCTCCCGGAGCCGGCGGACTAGCGGCTTCGGATTGATATGCCGCCGACGATGCAATCAACCGCAGCGTGCGCTTCAAGTCAAACTGGTGATGCACGAGATCGGACGCCAGCAAGTCCAATAAATCTTCGCTCCAGGCCGGCGCGCTCATCGCATCGACCGGTTCGACGAGTGCATAGCCCAATAGCCGCTGCCACAGCCGATTCACAATAGTTCGCGCAAAGCGACCGTTCTTGGGAGTTGTGACCAAGTCGGCGAGTTCGTTCAAGCGGGTTCCTCGATCGGAACTCGCGTCGATTTGGCCCAATTCCGGAAACAGAAATGATGCCGTGGCAAATCGGTTCTGCGGTACGTCACACCGGTGAAGCTCCAGTGGACGCTCGGCGATCACGGCCGCCAAACCGTAAGAATCCGTCAGCTTCCAATCATCGATGAAACTGTCGTGGCACGAAGCACACTTGAGGTTGACCCCCAAAAACACTTGACCCACGTTCTGGGAATATTGAAGTTCGGGAATCTGGCTGGCGTTGACTTTGCCGCGCCAACGGATTCCCAACGAAAAACCCTCCGAGGCCTCCGTGGGCGCGATCAATTCGCGCGCCATTTGGTCGTACGGCTTATTGTCCAACAACGAGTTGTACAACCAAACGGTGATCGCCTTGCGGCCACCATCGATGTACCCTGTGCCGCTATAGTCGTTTCGCAATAAGTCATTCCAAAATGTCAGCCAGTGTTCCGCGTAGCCATGGCGATCGCCGAGCAAATCATCGATCAGTTTCATCCGTTTGTCCGGATTTCGGTCGGCCACGAAGGCTTCGAGCGCATCGGTCTCAGGCAATAGGCCGATCAAATCGAGTGAGACGCGGCGATAAAACGCCGAATCTCCGATCAATCCCGGTCGATCAATGGCTCGCGAGGTCCAGTAGCGTGAAACGATTTGGTCGATCGCCGACGGCAGGTCACTCGATTCGTCGACGTCCACAGACCGCAAAGCCATCGGCCGCGACGAGACCGAACGGTCGAACGTGAAACCGTCATCCCAATGGAGTCCCTCGGAAATCCAACGCCGCAAAATCGCGATTTCGTCGGCCGTCAATCGCTCGCCATCGGGAGGCATCTGCAAATCAGGATCGTCGCTGCCGACTCGTTGCAGCAGCTCGCTGGCGTCGACATCGGTCAGCTTGACGACGTCGGCCCGCACCAATTCGGCCCGGGTGTTGAACGAAAAGGAACCCTTGTGATTCCCGTTCAAATGACACTTCCCACAATGATTTTGTAGAATCGGCGCCACCTGGTGGGCAAAGTCCACCGGGTCTTGGGCGATCGCCGGAGCGACGAAAAATGCACAGCCGGTAACCAACACCGTCAGCGCAGCAAAACCGATTTTCATTGTCGATGACCAAATCAAGGTGGCTACGTTTTTCGCGGCGCTTTATTTTGCCCCAACACTCGTGCGGTTGCAAATGACTTCGCCGGCGGGTAGTGCACTTTCAGTACCTAATTTTGGGGTGCCACTGGCTGTGCCAGTGTACGTGAGCGTCGTGTATTGCCGACCCGCACTGGCGAAGCCAATGGCGCACAACCCCAATTCTAAGACCTGACAAAGCACTAGTGGGCCAATTCGAGGTAGGACGGCCATCCCTGACCGTCACTAGTCGGGCAAGGCAGCCCACCTTTAGCTAAGGATCGCACGCAAAATAACTTCCCGATTTTTTTGACCCGCTCCTTACCTCTTCCGTGAGGGCGAGGATTTCGGGCGAAGTTATTTTGCGTGCGATCCTAACTACGCCACGACGCGCCGGCTCGTCAATCTCGCCTACTTCGATAAGATAGTTCGTTTCCACGATTCCGTTCGTTTTCCGCAACGCTCCAATGCCGACCGACATTGAAATCGCTCGTTCCGTCAAGTTGAAACCGATTTCTGAAATTGCCGAATTCCTCCGCGTCTCCCCTGACGACTTACAGGTTTTTGGAAAGTACAAAGCCAAATTGCCGTTGCGGCTCATCGACCCGGCGAAAATCGAACGCGGCAAGTTGATCTTAGTTTCCGCCATTTCGCCCACGCCTCCCGGCGAAGGAAAAACGACGACATCGATTGGGCTGGCCCAGGGCCTGAATCGCATCGGACACCACACGACCGTCGCGTTGCGGGAACCATCGTTGGGACCGGTGTTCGGGATGAAAGGGGGCGCAACCGGGGGTGGCTGGTCCCAAGTCTTGCCGATGGACGATATCAACCTGCACTTTACCGGCGATTTCGCCGCGATCGAAAAGGCCCACAACCTGTTGGCCGCACTTATCGACAACAACCTGCAAAACAAGAAACACTCACTTGGCCTGGATCCCCGCACGATCCGATGGCGGCGAGTGTTTGATATGAACGACCGGGCATTGCGGAATATCGTTGTGGGCTTGGGCGGGACCGGCTCAGGTGTTCCGCGCGAATCGGGATTCGACATCACCGCGGCGTCAGAAATCATGGCCATTCTCTGTCTCAGCCAAAGCATGTCGGATCTCAAACAGCGATTGGCCAACATTTTCGTCGGATTCACGTTTGGGCGCCAGCCGATTTACGCGCGGGACTTAAAGGCACAAGGTGCGATGGCGGCGCTGTTGAAGGATGCCATCAAACCCAACCTCGTTCAAACCATCGAAGGCACTCCGGCGATCATTCACGGCGGCCCGTTTGCGAATATTGCGCAAGGCACCAACTCGGTGATCGCTACCCAGATGGCCATGTCGCTGTCGGACTTTACCGTGACCGAGGCGGGTTTTGGGTTTGACCTGGGGGCCGAAAAGTTCTTCGACATCAAGTGTCGTTCGGCGAATCTTAGTCCCTCGGGTGTGGTTCTGGTCGCAACGCTCCGAGCGCTGAAATATCATGGCCGCGCCGAACTGGCCAAGGTGGGTGAGCCGAATGCGGGAGCGCTGCGAGCGGGCTTGCCCAATCTGGAAAAGCACCTGGACAACATCCGGCTGTTTGGTGTGCCAGCAGTGGTCGCGATCAACCGCTTCGCCTCGGATACGGCACCCGAAATTGAGATCGTCCAACAGGCCTGTGAGGCGCACGACATCCCAGCGATCGTCTCAGACGTGTGGTCCAATGGCGGCAAGGGTGCCGAGAACCTGGCTCGGGCCGTGGCCGACATGGTCCAGGGATTCAGCGGCCGGTTCCAGCCGTTGTACGAGTGGGATTGGCCTGTGAAGCAGAAGATCGAGACGATTTGCAAACGCATCTACGGAGCCGAGGCCGTCGACTATAGTGCGCGGGCGATCAGCGACCTGCGGACGATCAAGACATTGGGATTGGAAAAAGTTCCGGTTTGCATTGCCAAAACACAGAAGTCGCTGTCGGACAACCCCGAGCTTCTCGGCCGGCCCAAGGATTTCGTGGTTACCGTGCGCGAGATCGAGATCGCCTCGGGTGCCGGCTTTATTATTCCTATCACCGGCGAAATCATGCGTATGCCGGGGCTGCCGGCCGAACCCGCCGCCGAGAAAATCGACATCGACGACGAGGGCAACATCACGGGATTGTCTTAGGAAGTTTCGACGGCAACTCGGTTAATAAATGATTCCGTCTGCGGGTCATCGCCGCGTCCAAATCGACCGCAGTCGGTCCCGAAAACGCATCTTGGGTCGCGGCACGATCGATTCAGCGGCGGCGTCCAGACGCGCTTGGCGGATCGCGCAGCCGTCGAGATACCGTTGATGGTCGTAATTCATGAAGGTGCGCGGATGGCTGACAGCGAACTCCGCAAACGATTCCGTCGTCCCCTCCCACGTGAAGCTCGGAACCGGGTTGAAGAACAAGCTGCAACAATACTCCAGTTGCAGCAACAGGCGGTAGCCGCGAACGACCGGCATACCCTTGTGGAATCCGCTGGTGTCCTCGATCACGATCGTGCCTCGCGTGCCTTTGATCGAAATATGTCGCTCCGGCGGATACTCCGCGGCGATGTGTTCGTCGGACAGCCGTTGTGAGATCGCATAGTCGGGCGGAACGTGGTCTTCATAGTCACGCGCTGAACCAGCGATGTACGCATGCGGCCCGTTCATGTCGGCGACGTCGTTGAGATAGACGAATACCTTGACAAAGCGTACAAACTCTTTGTCTTGATGAAACATTTGTGCGTCCGCAGCCATGGACGCATCGGTGACCGCTCGGTTGATGGTCCACCAGCAATTGGTTTGGACGTGAATCGGCGTGCACTCTAGATAGTTTTGTACGATGTTCAGCAGCGTCGGATCGCAAACCAACTCTTGAACATCGGGAATGCGCAGGATGTCTTGCTGGTCCACCACCCAACATGTATTGCCGCTGGGGCGGTACATATTCCGGCTGGAAAAGCCGTCCAATAATTGGCCTGTCGCCTTCACCCGGAATGGAATCTGTCCAAGCGCCCGCGTGATCGAATCGCAAGCCCGATCATTGAGCGTCTGGGGCAGGATGCAATACCCATCAAGTTTCAACTGCCGAGTTGCGGCGTCGATCAGCGCCGGATTTCGGACCCCCAGTACGCCCTCGTTCGAGTCGATCGGCCTCACCGGAATGGCGGCGTCGAGTATCTGGCAAACCGCTCGGGCGGTGTCATAGTTGAATAACCGCTTGAGCGGCAGGGTGCGCTGAAAGTGCTCGCGTTGAAAAAAATCTAATGTCCGTTCCGCATCGAGCACTTCGGCGATTGCCGCAAGCTGTTCCGTTGTCCTCCCGTCCAGGATGCCTGTGTCAAATACCCGTCTACTGGACGGCGGTGCTGCTTCCAATAGTCGCGCAAATGCCTCGTTCACCGGTTGCTTGGTCGGCATGTTCGACCTCCTGAAAAAAACCGCACCGACTTCTCAATCGAATTCACCCCATAAGTGCGCCGCATCGTCGTTGGAGAGCATTGGACAGCCAGCGTTATAGCAGATTTTTGACGAAAAACTCAATCTCGATGTGTCTCGTCAAGGATTTGAGCTGTAAACTGCCGGATTTTCACACATGAATTGCCGCTGACGACTTTCCCATGCATTAGCCAATGAACAACCCGCTGACAAACGATGCGTCTGAACAACCGGACCGAACGTCATTCCCGCGAAGGCGGGAATCCAGCAAAAGCGGCGGTCGGGAATCCAGCGGGGAATTGAGTCCCGCAGTGCTGGATCCCCGCCTTCGCGAGGATGCCAGAAACTTTTTCAACGGGCTGCAAACTCACGACCCCATTTGCGCAAAACATTCGGTTCAACCGAAAGCGTTCGGGTCAATTCGATGAATCGCCGCTGCGTGTGTCGGCTCACCCAGGTTCAGTCGCGTGTCGAAGACGGCCACTAGTCAAGTCGCAGTGTGCAACCAAAAATGGGTTTTCCAGTTAAGATCTAATGCTTTGTCAGGTCTTAGAATTGGGGTTGTGTGCCACTGGCTTCGCCGGTGCGGGTCGGCAATACACGACGCTCATGTACACTGGCACAGCCAGTGACACCCCAAAATTAAGTACTGAAAGTGCACTAGGGATTATGGAATGAAACGCCTCATGTAGATTCGTAACAGTTCACGAGCTGGGGTCTGGCTCATTTTCGGCCTAGTTATTAGTACTAGAATGTCGCATGAGCCGCCGAACATGTGCCTGACCCCCTAAAAACGTGGGTAACGCATTGGCAACCCGTGAACGCTTCGCGTAGATTCACTCCCCTTAACGAAGTGGATCGGGTAGGGGCAACGATCAGCGGGGTGTCATCATTACTTCGATCCAAAGCGGCGCTCTAACAGGGTTCGATGGCCACCAACACACGCAGCATTATCATCCAGTTACTCAGTCAGTTGGGTAGCAGCCGCGAGGCACGAGAGTATTTGCGCCGCTTCAGCAGCGGCGATCACTCACAGTTCGCGGTGATCAAAGTCGGCGGAGAAATCATACGTAGCCAGCTAAATCAATTGGCAGGGGCGTTGGCATTTCTACAACAAGTCGGCTTGTTCCCGATCGTGCTACACGGCGCTGGGCCCCAATTGAACGATGCGTTGGCGGCGGCTGGGATCGGAAGCCAGACCATCGACGGTCAACGCATCACGACTCCGGAAGTGATGTCGATCGCCCGGCCCGTGATCTATCGAGAGAACCTGCGAATTGTCGAAAGCTTGGATGCGCTCGGCATTCGCGCCCGCAGCATTCAGCATGGCGTTTTTGAATGTGATTACGAAGATCAAGTCCGACTCGGGCTAGTGGGTCGCGTGAGTCAAGTCCATGCCGAATCGATCCGTTCGGCCATTGCCGGCCAAGCACTTCCGGTCGTGTCCTGTTTGGGTGAAACCGCTGGCGGTCAGGTGTTAAACGTCAACGCTGATATTGCGGCCAAGGCGCTGGTCCTGTCGATTCGTCCGCAAAAAGTTGTTTTTCTTACATCGACTGGTGGATTACTGGATCGAAACGGCCAACTGATTCCAGCGATCAATCTAGCCACGGAATTCGATCAATTGATGGCATCCGATTGGGTCCATTCTGGCATGCGACTAAAGTTGCAACAAGTCAAGGAATTGCTCGACCAACTTTCGCTGTCGTCGTCGGTTTCGATTACCTCCGCCGATCATCTGACACGCGAGCTGTTTACTTATGGCGGTGCTGGGACGCTGATCCGCCAAGGCGAATCTTTCCAAGAGATCACCGACCTCGACGTCGGACGGCGCGGTGAACTGCATTCTTTGATTGAAATCTGTTTTGGAAAGAACCTTGAGGAGCGGTACTTCGATCAACTACAACTCGAACGATTGATTTGGTCCGAGTCGAAACGAGCCGCCGCCGTGATCGTCAAAGGAATTCAGGGCATCGCCTATCTCGACAAGTTTGTCGTCACGCCGGAGGCTCAAGGAGAAGGCGTGGGCGCCGCCTTGTGGAACGTGCTGCGCGGCCATTACCATCGGCTCTACTGGCGATCGCGAGAATCGAATCTGATCAACTCGTGGTATCTGCGCATGTCCGACGGATGTACCCGCCGACCACCGTGGCTGGTATTTCAATACGGTTTGACCGACTTCGACACGATCGAATGCTGTACGCAGGATGCCGAGTCGCGACCGCAGTTCTTGACCACGGAGTTGCAAAATGCCTAGCGTCGGTATCGTCGGTGGACGAGGATACGTCGGCGAAGAACTGTTGCAACATCTGTCCCGCCACCCACAATTTACGGTCGCTTGTGTGGCCTCCCAAAGCCTTGCCGGTCAGCCTGTCGGCGAGACGATCGCGGACGCAACCAATCTTCCGCCGCTGTTTGTCGCGCCGACGGTCGACGAATTTCGGCGAACCTCCATCGATTGCTGGATCCTGGCGCAAGGCAATGGCGAAGCAGCGGCCGTGGTGTCCCAGCTCGAATCGTCAATCCACGCGCCGAAAATCATCGACATCAGCGCGGACTTTCGCTGCGACGCAGGCTGGCAATATGGGCTGGCAGATGTGCTGGGCGCATCCATCCGCCATGCCGCGCACGTCACCAACCCAGGATGTTATGCCACGGGCGTCCAGTTGGCTCTGTGGCCCATTCGGCAATGGCTACGCGGTACGCCCGTGGCGTTTGGCGTTTCCGGGTACAGCGGGGCGGGGCGGACGCCATCAGCCAGAAACGATCCACAACGATTGGCCGGCAATTTGATGCCCTACCATCTCCGCGGACACCCACACGAACGAGAAATCGCCTATCATCTGGACCGACCCGTCCGGTTGTTGCCTCACGTGGCTGAGTTTTTGCGAGGGATTTCTCTGACGATTTGGGTTGAGTTGGATCCGCACATTTCGCTGCCGGAACTTCAACAGGCTTACCGCCAGTTCTACGCCGCCAGCCGCACCGTTGGATTCGACGACGAGGTTCCAGAGATTGCCTCCGTCCGTCAAACACCTCAATGTCGAATTGGCGGATTGGCACCCGATCCCATCAGCAACACGCGATGGACCTTGGTCTCCGTGCTCGACAACCTCGCCAAAGGCGCCGCTACCCAGGCAATCCAGAATCTGAATTTGATGCATGGTTTTGACTGCGAATTGGGACTGGTCAATGACTGATTATTTGTGGACCAAAGGCCAGAACGAGCAAAAGCCTGACACAGCTTTACAGCAATTTGCCTGTGCCGACGATTTGGAATTAGACCGCCGGCTGTTGCCGTACGACATCCGCGCCTCGCAGGCCCACGTCCGTGGATTGCGACGGATCGGTGTCCTGGAGGAAACCGAATGCCAGCACATTTGCGATTCGCTCAACGAGCTGTTGAATGCCGTCGAAAGCGGGGTATTCCGCCTTCAGCCTCCTTTGGAAGACGGGCATTCGGCGATCGAGTTCTGGCTTTCCGAACGGCTTGGTGAGACCGGCCGAAAGGTCCACGCAGGTCGTAGCCGCAACGATCAGGTGCAGGTAGCCATGCGCCTGTATCTCCGCGAGTGCCTTGCCAACTTAGGCTCGGTATGCCGCGAGATCGCACGAGTTTGTCTACAACGGGCCGCCGAGACCGTATTGACGCCGATGCCGGGATATACGCACGTTCAGCGCGCCGTCCCGTCAACGTTAGAGTTGTGGTTTGCCGGGTTTGCCGAAGCGTTTATCGACATTGCGGCGCTGGCTCAGACTACCTCGGATTGGATCAACGTCTCGCCGCTGGGAACGGCCGCTGGGTTTGGAGTTAACCTGCCTTTGGACCGCGAGGGGGTCGCCCGCGAATTGGGCTTTGACCGCGTTCAACTCAACCCACAATATGTTCAAAACAGCCGCGGCCGATTCGAGTTGCAAGGGTTGGTGTGCGCGGCACAAGCAACACTGGAGTTGCGGCGGCTTGCCTGGGATCTGAGCCTGTTTGGTTCCCCGGAATTCGGTTTCGTTCGGCTACCAGACCGATACACGACCGGATCATCGATCATGCCGAACAAACGAAATCCGGATTTGGTCGAATTGTTACGCGCCCAACACGCCGTCGTCCAAGGTGCGATGAGCGAAATACAAAGCACCATCGCACTGCCAAGCGGTTACCATCGCGATTTGCAGATGACGAAAAGCGCCACGATGCGCGGTGTCGAATCCTCATTGGCGGCACTTCAACTCGTGCCCGATCTGTTGAGGCAGTTGGAGTTTGATACGAACCGAATGCGGCAGTCGATTTCTCCCGAGATGTATTCCACCGATATTGCGATCGAAAGGGTGCGCGGAGGCATGGCGTTTCGCGACGCCTACCGCCAACCTGTCACGCAGGCGGAACTCGTCGGTCGCACCGCCGAATCCAGCGTCGCTGCTCGCGTGTCGCTGGGTGGCTGCGCCAATCTGGGACTTGCGCAAATGCAGTCGCGGCTCGATGAACTCGATCAAAAACGACACGGAGGGGGGGAATCATCGCCCCCCGTGCCGTAACTCGAACAAACCGATGTTGTTGCGGTTGAGCGCCTACTGCACCTCCCACGCCAACTCGTCGATACAGCCAAACCATTTGGCTTTTGGACCAGAAAACGTGATGCGAGCATTCACGGCGGCCGTGCCAGGCTCGACGAATCGCAGAATATCTCCCGTCGGGACGACTTCCACGACCGAATCAGCCGTGAACGTCGAATCCCGCGAATCGAGCAATTCGTATTGGCCCGTCACGTAGTTGAACAGTTCGATTTTCTGCTTCACGCCGGTTCGAGTCCCTTTGGCTTCTAGTCGGAACTTGAAATCTATTGGATTATCGTACGGCAAGGTGCCATCGAAAGTTAACTTCGTGGACTGCGGGACTGTAATGGGTGCGGCTGCGTAACACAGATATTGGTCGTCGGAGGCGAATGTGCTGGCCAATTGCCCTTCCACCTTGATACCAAAGACCGACTGATAGCTGTCGGCATGTACGACCACCGTGGAGTTTTGACTCACCCGTCGGATCAGAACTCCGTCGACGCCGGCTTCCACGATGGACTGCGGATCGAGATCGGAGGCAATGTACCGGACCTTCATTTGACTGGTCGGCATGATGTAGTCGCTCAGCCGGAAGGTCTTGTAGTACCAGCCTCCTTGAACTTCCGCGCCACTGGGTCCGACGATCTCCAGGGTGGACCAAGTTGCACCGTTGTTGTTGGAAACCTCGATGTTAAACGTGTCCTGTTCCGGGTTGCTTCCGGCGACGTTGTTGTACCAACGGAAATACGAAATCATCGTTTCTTCATTGGAACCCTTGGAACCGTCAAAAACGGGCGAGGTCAACGTCGTGCTACCGTTGTCGACATCGAAGTCGCCATCCGTATTGCCCGTGACATAACATTTGCCAGAACCGTCGCCATCTGTGGGCGGATCGCCACGATCGCCTCCGCCCACGGGGACGCCGCGTTCCCATTGCCCGGTCGTGGCGGTGGTAGCCACGGTCCAACCCAAATCCTGTTCAAAGTCATCATGGAACACGAAAACTTGGCTGTCTGCGCTGATGGCCGAATAGCTGTCGGTCGGCGCCGTTGGCGGATTGTTTTGGATTGGACCGCTTGAGGTTTGTACGGAGACATAATATTGGAGGACCGTACCCAGCGAACTGGTCGGAAAGTCTGCTTGGTAAACGTTGGACGAAACCTCCGTCATTGGAATGGTCTCGAACCCATTTCCACGATCGACGTGCAAAAGGCCCGTTCCCGATACCGGAGTCGACGCTCCGGGCAGGACGTTGACCGTGAACGCATTCCCGCCGCTCGGACTGATCAACTCCGGTCGGCCTTGGGGATACTGAAAGTTGACGAGGTCCAACGGCGGCGCATCCATGTTATGAACTCCGAATCCGGCGGCGATCTCGTTGTAGTGCGGCGTCCCGTTGCCGATGTCGTTGTCGTCGTCATCCAATTCCAAGTACATCACCGTGATCGACGGATCGATCGTCGAGTTGCCCGGCTGCATTTGGCCGCGGACGATCAGCATTCCCAGAAACAACGACGCCGAGATATCGCGGTAGGCCGTTGGTTCGGTCACAATCAACTCGTTGCGCGTGCTCCACACGCAACCCGAAATCAACTGACCGGCATCGTGAATTTCGCCGGTCTGAGGATACTGCTTGGTGTTGTCTGCGGTGCGAATGCCCGCATTGCAATTGCCCGTAAACCCATAAGCCAGGATTGGTTCGTCTTGAATCAGGACTCCCATCGTGTCACCCGATCCTTCACCCATCTGACCCTGACCGTTGCCGGTCACGGCGATCAAATGGTGGCCGTATTCGTGATGGATAACATCCGAGAAAGACGTGTTGCTGCAACCCCCGCCGGCGATATAAAAATTGATCGAACTGCCGTCGTAAAAGGCGTTACACGTTGAATTGATGTTGGTGTTCACCTGGAACTGGGCCTGGGTGCCGATTACCGGGTAATTCGGCTCGTAGTACAACACAAAATCGCGGACGACGTTGGCTTCGATATAGCCATTGACATTGGCGGTCGACGTCGGCTGCATCGAGGGATTATGCATGAAGTTCGCAGGGCCCGGGGGCGTCACCGTCAAACTGATTGTGGGGACCGAGTTGCCGGCCGACTGATCGCGGACTTCGAACCATTGGCCCGATAGCTGTGATTGAACGGTCACAGGACTAGTGCCGGAATGTGGGATCGTGAAGTCGCCGTTGGCATCAGCAAACGCCGAATTTCCGCCGACCACCGACACACGCGCATACGGCAAGCGAAACCCAGCTTCCGGATCGCACTCGGCGGCGCGAATACCGTCAGTCGCCTGACCGCTCACCGTTCCCTGTATGTCGGTAAAGTGGATCTGGGATTCAGACCAAAGAATTTCGCCCGTTGCCACCGACGCCAAGATGAGTTCCTTTTGGTAGTCGGGATACGTTTGGACCGAACCATGTGTGGCAATAAACGCCACTGCCACTTTTGGATTGTCGACGATGACGCCATCGACTCCGGCCCAAATCATCAATCGCGGATTGGTGACCTGAATGTCGCGAACCCGTATCTTTCCGGCTCGAATGATCCGGGAGTCTTCGATGAATTGGCGGACGTTTTCCAAGATTTGCGGCGTGACCTCGGCTTGCGCTGGAATCGTCTGACCCCCGTCAAAACCCGCCATACTCTTGATGTTAAAGCCGGTCATCACCAACGGAAAATTGTTTTCGTTACGAACGAGGAAACCTATCCCCGAGCGGAACACGGGCAGATCCTTGTAGACTTGGTCAAAGCGAAAAACGGTCAATTTGTGGGTGTTGGTCTGGCGATCGTACATCACGCCCTGGAGCGCCGGGCTGCCATCGTCGTTGGTCCGCGGCACCAAAGTGCCGATGTCGGTGCCGAAAAGACCATCCCACTGAGTCACAAAGCTATTGGCGCTTTCCAGCGGCGACACGCCCGAGGAAAGTTGGGTCCCATAGATGGCATCGACAATCCCGTGCTGCTTGTAAAACTGGGCGTGCGGCACGGCTTGTTGAAAATCCTTGGCAACTCGGCCGTCAAATTGAGCTTGAATCTGCGGCGTGACCAAAGCCGCGCAGAGAGTCGCCAACCAAACCAGTCGATATGGCCTTTTCATGAAAATGTCTCACTGCAAAAAACCGTGAAAACAGAAACGTCGACGCGGGGCTAGCCGGTTTTTGACGAGACGAACTGGGCGCGAATCTTTGACTAGCCAAATGCCCCATCTTTGGCGTATTGTAGTAGCATGAAATCGAGGGTCAACTCGGTGTCGCACGGCTTTTCGCGACGCGATAAAAGTCCGGCGCCGGTGCGATCGACACCATCGACCTCGACTTGCGTTTACGTTTTGCGCGGTGGCTTGCCCTCGCGGCAGCTCCAGCACGCATTTCTGCCATAACCACTCGATGGCGCATGATGGCCATGCGAAACAATCAGTGAGTCGCCTCGCGGGGCCAAACTGGAATGCCCATTCGCTGCTTCTGCTCCTCAAATTCGACCCAATAGGGGCGGGTTGGTGACATCGGGACATTTTCATTCACGAGCATCGGGCGCGTCTTTTTCCACCAGTCATCGTAAAACGACTCCATGTCGCGGACGACATCGGGATGCTCGTGCGAGACATCGGTGGTCTGCCCAGGATCGTCAAGCATGTCGAATAACGCGCCCGCGCCTCGCTTCGATTCGCCCGCTTTACTCGCGGACGGACCCACATAACGAAAACGCTGACTGCGAATCGCAAAGTGGCGCCATTGGTAGTCATTAGGTTCCGCGCCGACGGGCCATCGACCAGTGTGCGTGACTAGATATCGATCAGGCCACTCGCCACTTTTACCTTGGAGCAGCTTCCACAGCGATCGCCCTTCGACCTGATTTTCGGGCAGTTTCGCTCCGGCGATTTCGACAAGAGTCGGGAAAAGGTCGATATGCGCGGCCACGATATCACAATCGCGTCCCGCAGGAATGTGTCCGGGCCAGCGAGCAAAAAACGGAACGCGGACTCCTCCTTCGTCGGTCGAACCCTTCAGGCCTTTCATCCCGGCGTTGACGTTGGGAAAACCCGCTACGAATTCGTCGCCAACGTCAACTCCCGTTGCGCTCATGCCATTGTCTGACATGAAGATGACCAGCGTGTCCTTGTCCATTCCCAATTCCTCCAGCCGTGCCAACAGCTTGCCGACATTGCTATCGATGTTCTCGATCATCCCAAAAAAGCCGGCCGGCACGTCGGCAAAGCCCGCGTCTAAAAAACGAGCTTTGAACGCATTCGGCGCGTGAAACGGGGCATGTGGCGCGTTGGTCGAAATGTACGCAAAAAATGGCTTTGCTTCGTCGCGAGTCTGTTCGATCCAAGCGATCGCGGCTTGAAAGAAAACATCGGTGCAATACCCGGTTGTTTTCACAAACACACCGTCTTCCCGAAGTACGGGATCAAAATAGCCATTGTCCGGGACGTCGGCACAAGAACAATCGTACTTCTGGCCAATTCCACCGGCGCCGTGAATGAACGTCTTGTCGAATCCTCGCTGCCCCGGCTGATAGGCTGGTTCATCCCCCAAATGCCACTTGCCAAAAATACCGGTCGTGTAGCCTCGCTCTTTGAGCACCTGCGGCAGTGTGACGGCATCCTGGGTCAGACGCTCGCGCTCGAAAATTGTGTGAGTCACCCCGTTTCGCATCGGGTGCCGTCCCGTCATCAACGCCGATCGGGTGGGAGAGCAAGTCGGACTGACGAGGAATCGAGTGATCCGCGCCGATTCCCTATACAAGCGATCGAGGTTCGGAGTGTGAATCCAGGGATGCCCCAAGGCACCCACGGGTGGATATCCTTGATCGTCGGTCAATATCAGAATAATGTTCGGTAAATGGTCTTCGCCGAGGATCGCCACACCCCCAGAACACGATGCGATCAGCCAAAATAAGATCACTGTGGCTGCATGCTTCAATCCGGCGGCTGCTGTGATTGTGTTCCTTGTGATCACCGACATCGACTCCTTAGAATCTGCAGATTCCACAACATTGATGCATTGTACTGCGTTTATCAATCAACAGGGGAGACAAAGAGAATCGTCGTCGAATCCGCAAACGACAATCTTCCGGCGTCTTGTGCAAGCGTGCTGATTATCCCTTTTTGAGCCCGAGAAGTGAGCGAATTCGCTCGGCTCGGTGCGCCAATTTCGAGTCGAGAATGTTGGCAATACCGTCTTCTGACGGGTTTGTGGCTCGATTTCTCAAGCGGCTCGGTTGGCATGAGCGTTGCTCATAGTAATCGGTTGCATTTGGGCAGCAATCATCGCCGCTCGAAACATGTGTTGCCAAAAATGACGCGGTCGGCAACGTCTCGGTTTGTCCAGCAAACGGATACGCCCGTTCAACCGGTTTGGCATGGATCTCGCCCATGTGACAGTTCGAGAATTGTTGGCCGCTTTTCGTACTTGGTCGCTTCCATGGAAGATGGCGAGATTGATAAGCAGGGCCTGCATCAACGGACACTGACGTCGGCTTTTTCGGCGGAAGCATGTCCAGCAGCGAATGCACGGAAATTCGGTTGGGTGGATCACGTCCTGAGGCCGGGATCGCGAGATAGGCCGCCAGCACGAAGCGGCAAAGACAGCAACATTCTCACTTTCAAAACGGATAGATCATGTCCAAAAAGTACTTGATTGCATCGTTTATGGTCGGCATTTTTTTGTTTCTTGGATCGCGGCCAGCACCGCGCGACACCAAGCGCCGCCGATTCAAGACCCGAACCAACAATCGCGGCGCGATTTGATGCGAACGAAATTGAACTTTGCCAAGGCGATTGTCGAAGGGCTGAGCTTGAAAAACTTCGATACGATCCGAGAGGCCGCTACCAATATTCGCAACGTCACCGAAAGCGAGATGTGGCTGGCGCACGATACTCCCGAATACAAGAAGTACAGCGACGAACTGAAGCGATCGGTTGAGTTGTTGATTCGCGCTGCGGAAGACAAGAACCTCGAGGCTTCAACATTGCGATACTTTGATACCACGCTCAAATGCATTGACTGCCACGAGTACTTGCGTCAGAACAATCTTTGAATCGCGTTGCGTCGGGGGCAATCGTGCCTGATGGCGTTCCTAACGACTTTCCTGAATGGCCTGCTGCAGATCGTCGATCAAATCCTCGACGTCTTCGATCCCGACCGAGAGCCGCATGAGATTATCGTTTAGGCCTCCTTTGAGCCGTTCCGCTCGGGGAATCGAAGCATGCGTCATCGAGGCCGGATGGTTGATCAACGACTCAACCCCACCCAGACTTTCGGCGAGCGAGAACAGCTTCGTTGTAGAGGCAAAACGTCGGTTGCGATTCAGATCCCCTTTGAGCTCAACGGACACCATTCCCCCGAAACCGTCCATTTGTTTTTTTGCGATCTCGTGGAAAGGGTTGTCGCGCAGTCCCGGATAGTAGACCCGCTGGACGTCGGAGTGCGCTTCCAAGAATTCGGCGATGCGCTGGGCATTTTCACAGTGTTGTTTCATGCGCACCGCGAGCGTTTTGATCCCGCAACACCAAGAAACAATCCATAGGTCCGGGAACTGCGCCCGCAGCATTTTGCAAGAACTTTAGTTGTTGGTACAGTTGTTCGTCATCCGTCGCCAAAGCGCCGCCGACGACATCGGAATGCCCGCCTAAATATTTCGTCATCGAATGCAGCACCAAGTCCGCGCCTAGCGAGCAAGGACGCTGCAGATAGGGAGTCGCGAACGTATTGTCGACGATGACTCGAACGTCTTTGGCGTGGGCAAACCCTACGGCTTCGGGCAGATCCGTGACGGTCAGCAGCGGATTGGTCGGCGATTCCAGCCACAACCATTTGGTTTGCGGTTGGATCGAGCCACGGATTTCATCGAGGCGGTATGCGTTGACAAACGTTGTGCTCACACCAAGTTGCTTCCAGACGTTGTTCAACAGACGAAACGTTCCCCCGTAAACGTCGCGTGCACATACGACGTGATCGCCGCTACTCAACAGGTGCAACACGGTGTTTTCGGCCGCCAATCCGCTGGCGAAACAAAGTCCGAAACGAACTCCCTCCAAAGCCGCGATGTTGGCCTCCAGGGCCGATCGCGTCGGATTTCCCGACCTTGAATACTCAAAACCTTTGTGCTGCGCCGGAGCGGATTGCACATATGTCGACGTCAGAAAAACCGGTGTCATGATCGCACCGGTTCCCGGATCGGGCTGTTGCCCGGCATGGATGGTTTTCGTGGCAAATCGCATCGTCGTAAGCCTGAAGATTAGAACAAATTGACATCTCTGAGGCCCTCTAAAGTACCTTGCCGTCATATTCGATAACAACGGGTAGGCACGACCGCGCCACGAATTTGGCTTGATAAACGGGGAGTTAGATATGGGACGCATTCGCCTCATGACCATTGGGTTCCTGTTGATGCTGATCGGCATCCAGTTCTACTGCGTTCAAACCTATCATGTGACGCCCAAGGTATCGAAGTTCATTCAAGACCGACTCAGTGAAGTGGATGCGGACGCGGATGCACGAAAGATGCGGCCGGCAAACTACTTTTCCACCGCGTACGACAATACGTTTGGTTACAATCCGCAGAACACGATCGGGTCAAACGACGGTTTCGCCCGCGAGCTTCGTCCTCCGAGTTGGCTCAAATGGGCAGCGCTTTTTGCCGGGGCCGTCGTTCTGTTGCAAGGCGCGACGCTTCCGAAAGAAGCGCAATCGTAGGGCAGCGGCGACTTGCCTTGTTGGACCGTGCAAGCATAACTGCCGGGCCCAATGAGACTTTGCCCAACGAGACTTTGCCCATCGAGACTTTGCCCATCGAGACTTTGCCCATCGAGACTTTGCCCATCGAGACTTTGCCCATCGAGACTTTGGCTGCGAAGCGAATCTCTCCACGCGTCTTCGTACACCCAGCTTCAACCCAGAGTTCTGAATTAGCTGGGTCCAGACGATCGGTCTTTACCGATACCCGTATTTGATTAAGATACGAGTGTCATCTGTTCCATTCGACTCGACCTGCCCACGCGGGTCGAATTTTTTTTTGCCGTTGCACATGGGAGCTGATCATGAACAATCGGATTCCGATGACCCAAGAGGGTTACAACAAGATCAAGCAAGAGGTCGAGTTCTTGGAAACGGTCGAAATGCCCAAGATCGCCGACAAGATTGGCGTTGCCCGCTCCGAAGGCGATCTTAAGGAAAACGCCGAGTACCACAGCCAGCGCGAAGCGCAGGGCTTGTTGCAAGCCAAAATCAATGGGCTCCGCAATAAGTTGGCGCTGGCCTCAATCGTCGATCCAACCAAGATGCCCAAGGACGAAATAAGCTTTGGCGCGACCGTTCGCGTTGTCGATTTGGAACTGGACGACGAGGAAGAGATTACTTTGGTGGGGGCCGGTGACGAGGACTACGATGCCGGCCGATACTTGATTACCAGTCCGATCGGTCAAGGTCTATTGGGCAAGAAGGTCGGCGACGTTGTCGAGATCGCCGTTCCCAAAGGCCGACTTGTATTCAAGGTTCTCGCGATTGAATATCAGACTTGACTCGGTTCGATCAAGCCGCTCCGGAGTTCCATGAACAGTTGCGCAGGCCGAGCGCAGCGCCTGCTCGATTTGCCAATGTTGCCGTTCCCGATCGCCGGCGACATTGGAGATTCCGCGGATGATGCAAAGCGGAACGTTAAATCGTCCGCATGCCAGGGCGACGCCGAATCCTTCCATATCTTCGGCGGCTGCCCACGGGAAGTGCTCCAATCGATATTCGACTTCCACCTGATCGGTGGCGGCTGAACAGACCGTCAACAGGCAGTCTTCGTTGGGGGACGCCGGCGCATAATCGAGCATCAACATCGTGGACTTGACGAAGCCGTCTCCGGCACGGCTGCCGTCTGCTCTAAACCCGATCTGCTCCACCGTTCGATAACCTGCGCCGCTGCCGATCCCAATTCCGTAGAGTCCAACGCGGCGAAACTGAGTGGCGGAACCCAACGGGAGCGCTTCACCATAGGCGCCTGCGGCTCCCAGCAAGAATGCTCGTCGCGGCGACTGTTGGGCAATCGACCACGCGGTGTGGCACGCGGCGGCGATCGGACCGAAACCGCAGACCGACACGCAGGCGACCACTTCCCCGGACAGGTAGCCGCTAAGGATGTCGCGTTCGAGCATGGTGGGAGTCACGATCAAATCGGGTGGGTTCGCCACGGTGGATCACCAATAGGTATTTGAATGCAAGAGTATCGCACAGAGCGGCGTGCATTCCCAATGGGTAAGATTATCATTCGCGACCGAATTCGCAAATGTAGTGTATCGTTTAGTCCGCCGGGTACGCCCTGTCGTCTCCCTCATGCCGCTCACAGGCCAGGGCCGCTTCATGTCCAAGGACGACGTCGCGCAGACACGCGATGGATTTGCGGATACGATATCGTTCATACGACGGTCAGGTGGGCAGTCCCACGGGCCGCGCAGTCAACCTCGTCGATACTGCTTCAAGGAATCTAAATTCAAATGAATCGCGCGGCCATCGATGGCAAGTCCGCTGTTGGACAGATGCACCAAACCGTCCGCAAACTGGAGGACAACATTTGCCAGGTCGTTTTGGGAAAACGTCCCATCGCCCGAATGTGCTTGACCGCGCTATTGGCAGGGGAACACATTTTGTTGGAGGACGTTCCCGGCGTCGGAAAGACACTGCTGGGCAAAGCTCTTTCGAACAGTGTGCACGGCAAGTTTAGCCGCCTGCAATTCACGCCGGACTTGCTCCCCAGCGATATCGTTGGTAGCTCCGTCTACAATTCCAACACCGGCAATTTTACGTTCAACAAAGGTCCCATCTTTGGCAATTTCATTCTGGCGGACGAGATCAATCGCACCCCCCACGGACACAAAGCGCGTTGTTGGAAGCCATGAGCGAGCGGCAGGTGAGTATGGACGGGGAAACCCATACGTTGCCCAATCCGTTCATGGTGATTGCCACGCAAAACCCGTTTGAGTTTGAGGGGACCTATGTCTTGCCCGAGAGCCAGCTAGATCGGTTCCTCTTCAGGATTTCGGTCGGCTATCCCGATCGCGAGTCGGAACGTGACATCCTTCAATCACATCGCGGCGGGGAGCCGGTCGACCGACTCGAGTCCGTGGCGACAACCGCCGAAATCGTCGAGATACAACAACTCGTTCGACAACAGCGGGTCGACGAGTCCATTTCGCGATACTTGCTCGATATCGTTCACGCGACCCGAGAATCGAAGGAACTTAGTGTGGGCGTCAGTACGCGCGGAGCGCTGCTCTGGTTCCGAGCGATCCAGGCGTTTGCATTTGTCGAGGGGCGCGATTACGTCGTCCCCGACGACGCCAAACAATTGGCGGTTCAAGTGTTGTCCCACCGCGTTTTGACCAAAAGCTACTCCTACGAAAACCAACGCCAGATTTCCGAGGCAATCATCCGGCGGATTTTGGCTGAAATCGCGGCACCGAATTGAGCTCACGTCATGCCTCCACTGAGAAGTCGAAGTCGACGTCGGATTGGGTTCACCCGCGAGGGTTGGTATTTCATTTTCATATTTGGGTTCATCGTCTTCGGTTCGATTCTGCGGCAGATCAATCTGCTGGTCGTGCTGGCCGGCATGATGATTCCCGCGCTGTTGTTCAACTGGCGGATGGCTGTAGGAATGATCCGCAAGCTGTCCGTCCAACATCGTTGCGCGGATTGGATTTTCGCCGGACAGACAACGATGATCGAACTTGAAATTGCCAATGCCTCGGCCGCCATGACGGCCTGGAACATATCGGTCGTCGACCAAGTCGAGTCTGCGGCGACGCCACGTCGACCACGAGTTTACAAGAGGGTGCCCCTGGTGGCGGCGGGCGTATCTCCACAAAAATCGAGTAACCTATCGTACCGTTGTTTTTTCAGCGAGCGGGGGTTGTACGAAGTCGGGCCAGCGGTGATCGCTTGCAAATTCCCCTTCGGACTGGTGAAAGCCGATGTACGGTTTTATGACACGGCGAACCTGTACGTGGCGCCTCGGCTGGGAATACTCAACCCAAGCTGGCACAAGCGGATGGCGTCCATCGCCATTGGCACCTCGTCGACGGAACGGAAGAAAGGGGTGTTGCCGGACGAATATTACGGAATTCGCAGTTGGTCCACGGGTGACTCGCGGCGGTCGATTCATTGGCGTAGCACCGCCAAGCGGAACGAGTTGATGGTTAAACAATTCGACCAGCCGACCGACCGAGACTTCGCCTTGGCCCTGGACCTTTATGCGGATGACGCCGCGGAGGCGGACCAGCATTCCGTGATCGAAACCGCGCTGAGTTTTGTGACGACGATCATTTCCAAGCTCAATTTCGCAGTTCATGGTCGCGTGGCGATTGCCGTGTGTGGACTCGAATCGTTCCTGTACGTAAATGAAATTGCCGGCGATTTTGTGCGATCGATCATGCAACACATGGCCGTGGCTCAGCCGCAAGGCGCACGGATTTGGCTTACCAGTTGCCCCAACTTGCCGCCAAAGTTTCGCGGGGGACACCCTTGATTGTCGTCACGACGCGGCCGCGGCAGGAAATCGAAACGTTGAGACTCTTGTGGAAATCGGAAATGACCGGGGGCGTGGGTGATCTAAACCTCCTGTGGATTGAACTCGCATCGCCGGAATTCAACGAACTGTTCAGGCTGGCGACCGAATTCGACATGACCGAATTGCCTACGGACCAGCCTCAATTGATGTCCAGATATGTGGACGACTAGCCCGAGCCGATCAGCGTCTAGCGTGAGCCGCGGATCCGATGCGGAGCGAATCGGGTTGTCATTCGGTTCGGTAGGTCGTCGTTGCGGTGCGTTCGAGCCATATTCAATGCCTGTTTAGTCCATGCCGAGGAGCCGTTTCGCGGATGCTTGTCGTCGATCGAATTCAGCAATGGATCACTTTGGTGCTGGTTGTCGGCAGCGCAACGTTGCTGGCGATAGCACAGCATGATTCACAATTGGGAATGATGGCGGGCACCGCGGCGGTGGTTGCGTTTGTCTTCAACGATTGGTTGGGTCTTGTGCAATTCAACCGCTGGATTGCCAACGCGGCAGCGATCGGGGTGACCGGCTTTACGCTCAGGAATTTCTTTGGCGCGGACAGCACCGCCCAATTGTTGATGATCGCCAACTTGCTGATCTACTTGCAAGTCGTCCTGTTATTTCAGGCAAAACCCCTCGCGTGTATTGGCAGATTCTGGTTCTGAGCCTACTACAAGTCGTTGTTGCAGCCGCGTTCAATATTAGTTTCGAGGGCGGGATCGTTTTTTTCGTGTATTTGTTGCTGAGTTCGATCATGATGATGATCCTGCAAGTTCATGCACAGACGACCACGATTAAGAATGCCAACCGCAAGGCTTCCTTGGACGCGGCGCAATGGGTTGCAGCTCCGACCACGATTTCGCGGCCGGTCATCTTGGCAATGCATGATCAGATCGTTCCCGGTAGGCAGCCGCTTCGGCAAATGATTCGCCAGGTCTTCGGTTTGGGAATCGTTGCCATCGGATTCGCGGCCGTCGCGTTTCTGCTTATGCCACGCGACCAGCAGGCTTGGATGGGCGCACCGTTAATCAAATATCAAGTTGCCGGGATGAGTCGTACAGTCAACCTCAATGAGCAGAACGACATTTACCTCTCCGATCAACCTGTTTTCAAAGCGCAGCTTTTTCTCGAACACGGGAGTCACGAGCGTCCAACTGGCATCCGAACCGTATTTCTACGGAATGCCGCTGCCGAATTTGGTGATCAAGAATGGCCAGACGACTTGGGAAGCTCCATACGACCGCGACTACGGACATCATCCTTCCGCACGCAATTATCGATTCCCGTTGTCAATGCGTCAGATCATTGAACTTGAACCATCCAACGATCCTCTATTGTATTCGTTACAACCGGCGACGTTGACGTCGCGAACCTCATCAGAAATCGAATGGTCCAATCAGCTTTGCCTTTTCACCCGAACGAACGAATTGAACGCGATGGGGGCCGACAAGTATGAGTACGAAATGCGCATTGCGGTGCGCAGCGGATTTCCGTACGAGCCGTTTGAGGCTTACCCCTACGTCGGTATTAATGCGTCGACGTCCGTTTCGCTGGATCACAATCCGGGCGAGTTCAAGTGGTTGACCTATTTGCCGGTCGAGCGATATCCGGGTCTGATCAGAACGGCCCAAGATGTATCCAAGCTTGTGCCGCATCCGGACAACCACTACGAACTTGCTCTGGCGCTGCGAAATTATTTGGCGATCGAAGGAGGCTTCACCTATACCTTGAACTTTAGCCAGATTCGCTGGGATCCATCGCTGGATCACATCGAAGATTTTGTCGTGAACACGAAGCATGGCCATTGCGAGTTTTTTGCGTCGGCGTTGGTGCTCATGCTCGACGCAGGAATTCCCGCGCGGTTGATCGCCGGGTACCACGGGGGAGACTTTGACGGCACGACGAACTCGTATGCTGTCCTTCAACGGCACGCCCACGCATGGGTGGAAGCTTACATCCGACCCCAAGATTGTCCTCGTGAGTGGACACGAACCGGTGAAGAACGAAGGCTGGGAAGCTGGCTCCGACTCGATCCGACGCCGGGGTCGGGTGAGGACGCATCGATGCCAGACCGCGGATCGGCGCTCTCGGCGGCTAAAGATTTCTGGTCGAATTACGTCATGGGGTTGGACTCACAGAAACAGCGTGAGTCGCTGATCGTATCGCTCATCGCCAATCCCTTTCGCGGCTGGGGGGAATACTTTACGTTGGCCTATTGGGATGCTCAATGGCAGTTGTTCACCGATCCAAAAACGTGGTACCAGTCGATGATCTTCAAGCTATTGACGGTTTTCGCCGCGATTCTTCTGTTGGCCTTTCTGCACCAATGGTGGGATCGCCGTCGCCTCGCCCAAGGGAAGGACACGCGGTCGATCAAGCCGCACTTGCAAAAATGGCTCGGCAAAGCAATCGGTTTCGTCGCGCCTCGTTGGGGACGCTGGGTCGCGGGACAATCGCCGAGCGGGAAAGAGGTTCCGTTTTATCAGCGGTTTCAACGCTTGCTACAACGATACGGCTTGGCACGCCAGCCACATCAAACGGCGCGGGAATTAGGCCAACTCGCGGTCGCGAATTTCGCCTCGGTCCAGCCCCATTCTGACTTTGCCTCCCACATTGAGAGCATCGTCAACGGCTATTATCGTGTCCGGTATCGCGCCGATTCGTTGACAGAGAGAGAACTGAACTCGATCGAATCGTCGCTAGGGTTTTTGGAAGCAAAACTGAAAGCAACACAACGCGACAGCTTATCTCTCACTTGAACGTTCCACTCGCCAAAGCAGTTCGGGGATGTTAGCTTTCGCCGTGCGGCATACCACGTTGCAATCGAACGAGACTGTCAACAAACCACGCCCTAATGAAAATTGGAATTGTCGGCTACCAAGGCGCGGGAAAAAGCACGCTGTTTCACTATTTGACAAACGTGCCGCCTGATCCTTCCCTGGCACACGCCACACAGACCGCCAATGCGGTTGTTCCCGACCTGCGAATCGGACTATTAACTGAAATCTACCACCCCAAAAAGGTCACGCAGGCTTCACTGACAATTGTCGACACGCCAGGGTTGTCGCGGTCACACGAAGGGAGTGCCGCGAAATTGGCCTTGATCCGCGAAGCCGATTGTCTAGTGGTCGTGATCGGCGCCCATGCAAACGCCGCCGCCGCCTCCGACTTGAAAACATTTGAAGACGATCTTTTGATCGCCGACTTGGATATTGTATCCGGGCGGATGGACAAACTGCGCGAATCGATCAAGAAGCCTCGGCCCAACCGTGAAGCGGAATTGGCGGAAATCGAAATGCTTCAGCCACTATTGTCTCAGTTGGATGCGGGCAAGCCATTGCGGGAACTAAATCTGTCCAGTGAGCAAGCTCGCGCCATCAAGTCTTTTCAGTTGTTAACCGAAAAGCCGCGATTCACCGTCGTCAATCTGGCCGATGAAATCGCCGATCCAGTTCCGTACCTGCAATCGCTGGGAATCGAATCACCGGCGATCGCATTTTCGGTTTCTTTGAATTTGGATTTGATGCAACTTCCGGATGACCAGCGATCCGATTTTTGCCGCGAACTTGAGCTTGTCCCAATGGATCGCGACGAAGTATTGAGACGGATCATGGATATCTCAGGCCAAATGCTGTTTTTCACGGCAGGTGAAAAAGAAGTGCGATCGTGGATGATTCGCAAGGAGCGCCACGGCAGAGGATGCTGCCGCCGGTATTCATACCGATTTGGCTCGCGGTTTTGTCCGAGCGGAAACGATGAGTTGCGAAGATCTGTTTCGCCTCGGCAGCGAACGGGCCGTAAAAGCTCAAAACTTGATGCGAAAGGAGCCGAAAGGCTATGAAATCCACGATGGTGACATTCTGCACATTCTTTCAAACATCTGAGCTCCCAGACTGAACATTTCGGTGAACATGGGCGTATTGATTTGCGTGTCCTACATCCAGGTGCGGCGTTCGCATCCCGCAGAAGCTGTGGATTCGGAAGAAGCGAACCCTGAAAATGTCTACTCGATTACACAGGATGCTGGCGACATGAAGAAAAACCCAAAAAATGGCACAACCTCACCATTTGGCAGCTGATTTCCAGGAAATCCGGTGCCTTTCGTTGACAATTTGCAACTCGGTCGTAGAGTTAATGGGGAAAACACCTACTTTAGGGAGTTGTCAACCCCCAACCAACAAGACTTCCATCGATTTCGTGAACTCGATTGGAAACGAGTGATTAATCCGGTATCCGTGCCGGTCTGATTACAAAGGAATGGAAAATGTTAGTTCTTTCTCGCAAGAAAAACGAAAGCATCATCATCAATGACGACATCACGATTGTAGTTGTCGAAATTCGAGGTGACAAAGTTCGGTTGGGTGTGGAAGCTCCGAAAGAGGTGCCCGTTCATCGCCGTGAGGTCTACGATGCGATCAATGCAGTCAGGCGGCGGCGCCGTCAGATCCGGTCGGCATGGATTCCAATGACGATCATTGAACGTGATGCTCATTGAACGTGATGGTCATTGAACGTGATGGTCATTGAACGCGACGTGGCCAACGCTGTCTCTGAATTGTAGCCGATTACTTCATCGCCTCTGCGATCGCCTTCAGACCGATTCCTAGGATCGAGTTGCACCAGTAGAAGTTGAATTACATCGTTGTCGACTTTGGCTCGTTCACTTTCTGACGAAACGGGCCAATCACCGCGAAACACATCATTTCGTTTGCCCCAAAGACACGATTGATCGTCGGCATCCAGCAACGGTTGTCCTGCGGGCCTTGTTGGAGCTGGCTGAGAAGTTCGATCCGGTTTATTGGCACCGGAATCCCTTTCCGCATCAGATTCTGTCATCGCGATAGTCAGGCGTATTGACGTCTTCCCGGTTGAATAGGTAGTCTAGGACCACACACGCAGAATACGTGCGCGGATCGGTCAAAGACTGCTCGAAAGTGAATCGTTGACATCAATTGGCGGACGTAGTTGATGGCAAATCTGTCGCGCTGTTGTCGCGGAATCGCGGGTGTGGTGCAGTTAGGCGAACCGTGAACCACTGCGATGTGTCAGGCCCCGTCGTCTAGCGGTCTAGGACACCGGCCTTTCACGCCGGTAACACGGGTTCGAGTCCCGTCGGGGTCACTTTTTGCTGATCGTCAATTCGCGTTCTTCGCTGCGCCGCCCGCGACCGTTTCATGTCTGTTCTTAATTTGCGCCGATTGGGCGATACTGATTTGACGGTTTCATCAGTCGCAATGGGTTGCTGGCCGATTGCCGGCATGACTTCGTTAGACGTCAACGATTCGGATAGCATGGCAACGATTCGGGCGGCGATCGAATCGGGGATCACTCATTTTGACACTGCTTATTGTTATGGGCGAAATGGGGAGAGTGAGCGATTGTTGGCGCGAGCATTGCCTGCAAATCGGAACGGTATCACGGTGGCCACCAAATGCGGCGTCGCTTGGGACGCCAATGGCCAGCGGGTCAATGATGTGCGCCCCGAGGTGCTTCGACGCCAAGTGGAGACGAGCCTCAACCGTTTGGGTGTCCAACAAGTCGATTTGTTGTATCTTCATTCCCCGGATGGCCGCACGTCGATCGAGGAGTCGGCGGGTGAACTTACTTCGCTGGTGTCAGCTGGAAAAGCGCGGTGGGTTGGTTTGAGCAATGTGTGCCTCGACGAAATCAAACGGTTCCATTCTGTCTGTCCTTTGGCTGCAGTTCAGCTGCGGCACAACGTCCTACAACGTGATATTGAGTTGGACATCGTCCCTTGGTGTCGTACAAACCGAATTTCGGTTGTAGCGTATTGGCCTTTAATGAAAGGGTTGTTAGCAGGAAAAATTCGCCGGGACTTCCAGTTTGATCCGGTTGATCCGCGACTGAAATACGATGTCTATCGGGGGCGAAAATGGTTGGCGACCCAGGATTTTATCGACGTCTTGGAATCGGTCGCTGCCCAAATGCACCACACGATTGCCCAAGTCGTTGTGAACTGGAGCATTTACCGCGACGGCATCACTTGCGTATTGGTCGGCGCAAGTGCGCCGACCAAATTCGTGAAACCAGTCGAGCCGCGGGCTGGCGCCTAGACGAACGAGCTCTTTTGCAAATCGAACGTGCGCGTCAGGCATGGGTGGACGCCACGCAATTTGTGCCGCCGATGTGAACGATTCCCGCTGGGCCTAGGCAGGGCGAAAACTTGGCGGTCCTCGTTGCGTGGCTATTTGCGAACAGAGCCAAATTGCATATTGTCTCGTGTCCAAACCGTCTTTTTGTCACTGTCAATTTCCACGGCGGATTGCGAACCCGTGATCAACGTGTTGCCTTCCTCTGTCCGATACACATCCACCGGCGAGGGGAAATGGTAAGTCCAGAGAATTGCATTCGACTGACGATCCACTTCGATCACGGAGCCGTTTAGTTTGGCGATCAATACATTGCCGGACGGCAGCGAATCAATGCCATAAGCTTGTTCCGCCGGAAATGACCATACAACGTTGCCCGTGGGATCGACTTCGAGAACGTCGTCATTGGTACAAATCAGCGTATTGCCGTTGTCTAGGCGGATTGCATCGTGGCACTGAGTCTTGGCGGTGTAGGTCCACACGATTCGCTTATTCCGATCGACTTCGACGACGCGATTTTCCGAATGGGAGGACGCCAGGATATTGCCGTTGTCCAGCGGCCGGGCGTTGAGCACTCCCGGCAGATCGAAATCCCAAACAATCGCTTTTTCCGGCGAGACTTCGATGACCTTGTTGAGTTGGTAGCTTGCGATCAAGACATCGCCGTTCGACATTTTTTCGGCGCTCCAAGCACCTGGCGCAGTGTAATTCCAAACGACGTTGCCGTTGCCATCCAACTCAATCACTTCGTTGCGATAGCCGCTGGCGATCAATGTGTGGCCATTCAGCGATGAGCGGCCGAGGGTGACATTCGCTAACGGTATTTGCATTTTGAACGTGTTGCCGTGTTCCTCAATCCATTGTCGCCATTGTTCGATTCCCTTGCTGCGGCTGGCGTCATCGGCGAGGGAAAACTCTGTTTTCTGTCCGGTGAGTTTGCGCAACACCAGATTGGATCTGGCCGCCGTGCGCACATCTTGAGCCCCTAGTAACTCAACAAAGACCGGCAGGGCGCGGCGATCACCAGAATCCACTACGGACTGCGCGGCAATCAGCCTCGCTTGTTCGTCGAGTTTCCGATTCCGGGCCCATTGCAATAACTCGTCGCCCGAAAAGGTAGCGGCAAGTTGCACCAGCCCGATCATGGCCAAGCGCACAAACCTAGGGTCCTGGTCGTCTAGTTGGGACTTGAGAAAGTCTGCATCCAATGGAAGAACCGTCTCGTGGATGGCCGTTTCGGCGCCACGGAGGATCGACGGGGCATCCTTAAAGACGTGTACGACCGCGAATACTTCCTTCGCCAACCCCACATACTTCTTGCGCGATATCAACGATAACGCGGCTTGCACCAGTGCCTGCTGTGCCGGCATCCAAGTTTGGAGAATGACGTGCACTCGGTAGGCTTTTTCGCGACTTTCGGACCGCGAAGCTTTTTCGAGTCGTTCCAAGGGTAAACGCGGTTGGCAGATCAAACGGCGCTGTGACTGGATTCGCTCCGTGTAAACCGGACTATCGAGCTTGTCGATCAATTGGCCAATCATCCGATCGTCGAATTCGGACGTAGACATCTCTCGCAAGAAGTTGCGTATTCCATCGACACTCGCATCGATGCCTTGCGACGCGAGGCGTTGCTCACCAACATCGTTGGCGGCGGACTCGTTTTGAGCGATCGGCAACTGGCCAAACGCCGGACCGACGTAAAGAAACAGCAAAATTGCCGAGAGACGGCCGAACATGGTATAATCTCAACAATCGGAAGTTCGTCCACTATTGGGGCCGATTCTAATTCTACAAGGATTACGATTTCCAAGACAACCGATGCAGGTCGGTTGGCAGTTCACCGGGCCGTGTCATCGGGTGACGGCGACCATTCGGGCCGATTCATGTGCGCCATCCACGTTTTGGCATTCTCATTGCCACGCTGATCCATGACCTCGTCCAAGCTCCGACGACAAATCGCTTGGCAAGCAGCGCGGTTGATGTATGATCGCCAGGAAACGGAGTATTATCGCGCCAAGTTGAAAGCCGCTCGACGCATGTGCCATGGATGGGTCAAGCCCAAAGACTTACCGAGCAATGCAGAAATCCGCGACGAAATCCAAAACCTGGCCCGCATGTTGGAAGGTTCGAACCATGCGATGCGGCTCCAGGAGATGCGATTGGAAGCACTCCGCGTAATGCGCCTGCTGGATCGATTCCGCCCTCGGTTGATCGGAAGCGTCCTGACGGGACACATCCGCAAGGGTTCCGACATCGACATCCACGTGTTTGCGAACCATATTGAAGCGGTCACTGCCCAACTTGAGTATCACGGTCTTCAATATCAAACTCAGACCAAAACGATTGTTAAGCAGGGCGAGACTCGACTCTATCGCCACATCCATCTCCGCGACCGCTTCGCATTTGAACTAACAGTTTATCCGGAGAAAATGATCGGCCATTCGTTCAAAAGCTCGATTACTGGCAAACCGATTGAAAAGGCTGAGCATTGCCGAACTGGAACAGTTTTTAGCCGGGCAATACACGCAACTGGACGTCGATTCAGCCATCGACGGATTGGCGCAACAGATCGATCGCTTTCAAGTCTACGAATCCTTGCTATGGCCGCTGGAAACCGTTCGCCAGCGGCGTGATTTTCATCCTGAAGACGATGCGCTTTACCACAGTTTGCAAGTTTTCGACTTGGCCACAAACCGATTGCCGTTCGATGAAGAATTCTTGCTGGCGGCACTGCTGCATGATGTCGGCAAGGCTATCGACCCTGAGAATCACGTCGATGCAGGCTTGGCGGCCCTCGATGGATTTGTCTCCGACCGAACCAATTGGTTCATTCGCCACCATATGGATGTCCATCTGATCCGACGCGGAAAGATCGGCCTTCGGGCACTGCGTCGATTACAGGCCTCAGAAAGCTACGACGAACTGTTAATGTTGGGTGAATGTGACAGGTTGGGCCGTCGCTGCGGCGTCACAACGCCAGATGTCGATCAAGCGCTGCAGTATCTCCGGGATTTAGCCGACTACGAGATCTAGTATTGAAACAGTCGCGAAACATTAAGGCCCGGCCCAAACGGCGCGAGACGGCGTCCGGAACTCTATTGGCTATTTGGCGGAGAAGTCGAAGCTGGTTTCCAAGTGAAAATGCCGCATCGAACGTCAAATTCTGGCGTGTAAACGAGGGAACTCATGAAGAAAAACGGCGGTGATCACGTCGGGCGCGAAAATCAGATTATTCGAAAAATCTGTCGTTGGACGCTTTTCAATCGGGATTTTGCTGGCGAAAGCAGTTCTTTCTTGCCGATTTTTGCCCCTTTGACTACTATGAAACTCATACTTTCGCAAAAACTTCGGTTTGTGCTTGCCCAATCCGCGCAGTCCAACCGGTTTATTGGCCAGGGGCAATTGGCCTTTGCGTTAGATCGACGGCCTTCGATTTTCAATCCGTTTCAATTTGTTTGATCTTACATGGAGAAATCCGATATGTTTTGTCCTTTGTTTTCACGGCGGTGCGCGGCGCTGTTGGCCGTGTGCGTCGTCGGCAGCTTGATTGCAAGTGCGGCGGCGCAACAAGTTGGCACCGGAACCACCGTTGGCGGGACGACGGGGACCAACACGACTTCCGGACAAAACGGCGGTCAAAGCATTGGCGGCGGTATCGAAATCGACGCGGAAGGTGTTCTTCGGGCGCGACTATTTCAGGATCCGAACGGACAGTTGACTCGACAACGAATGGCAGCTGCTCGGGCGGTGTTGTCACAGGATGTGATGAAGTCGTCCGAACTCAGGAAGGTCAGCTTGAATCGATTGGAGCGAGAGTTGGCGAGGACGATCCAGGCCGGTAAGCCGGTTCCCAACGAGATGCTCTACGTCGCCGGTTTGACTCGAATCACGCATGTGTTTTACTTACCCGAGTCCAATGACGTCGTCATTGCTGGACCCGCGGAAGGTTTCTATTCGGACGTCACTGGCAAAGTTCGTGGATTGGAAACCGGTCGGAGCACGTTGGAACTGCAAGACTTGATTGTCGCTCTCCGTGCCTTTCAGCCCGGCGTTAACGCAACAAGTTTGATTGGCGTGTCGATCGATCCAACTCAGGAAGGCTTGCAGCGGTTGGAGCAGGCCAAACGCGAGGCTCAAGCGAACTTCCGTCGGGGAATGGAACTCGAAGTCGCTCGGTCGTACCGCAATGCGCTCGGCATGCAGACCGTTTCCATCAAGGGTGTCTCGAACAAGACACATTTTGCTCAGATTCTGACCGAAGCCGATTATCGAATGAAACTTATCGGTATTGGATTGGACGTGCCAAAAACGAAGATCACGTCGTTCATCTCGAAGGCCGATCCGCATCGAGCCGAGGCTAGGTCGCTGCAACGCTGGTTCTTCGAACCGAATTACGATTGCATTGAAATGAGTCCCGATCAAGACTCAATGAGAATGGTCGGTTCAGGAGTCAAGTTGGTCAGCGAGGAAGAACTGGTCAACTCCAACGGACAACGCACGCGCACTGGTAGTGTCAACCGGGCGAGCCGTGCATTCTGCGATTCGATGACCAAGAAGTTTAACGAGCTTGCCGAAGAAGTTCCCGTATTTGGGGACATGCGCAATCTAATCGACATGACGATTGTCGCCGCGTTCATTCAACATGTCGACATGTACGCCAAAGCGAATTGGCAGATGAAATACTTCGCCAATGAATCGAGCGTCCCTGTAGAGACTTCCGTTGGAGTAAGCCAGGTCGAACCTGCGATCAATGCAGTTTGGAAGGACGGGTTCTTTATGACGCCGATTGGCGGCGGGATTGCGATTTATCCTCGGTTGGCGCTAGCCGAGGGGAATCTCAAAGTTGATGACTCCGGCGAAATCCAGCAAACGCGCGACACCATCCGCGTTGACCAATTGGACAGCGACCAATGGTGGTGGGATTAATGTGAATCAGTGCCTGTTACCGGTCCCTAACGGCGTCCTTATCGACGTCGTTTTTTTTTGAGCCCGATCCGAGAACTCCAGAATATGGACTCGCGGGAAAACCGGTGCCATGAGCGCACCGACCGAGTTCAACCGCGGCCGATCGAATCCGAATTTTGACGAGCAATTATCTAGTTGGGAGTTGCGACTCGCAGCAAAGACGCGGTCGGGGAAAGGGCCAACGTAGATGCGATTCACGCCCACTCATCCGGTCGTGGGAAGTGGGTGATCTACTGAAGGTTGGGCAGTCACTACCCGAAAAATGAAGGCCATAGATGAACGTCGCACGTGGAATGACTCACTACACTCATCCCACCCCCTTGAGAAAATCACGAATCTTCATCATGATTTTAGGTTTGTCGGACGCAGTCTGCACCTCGACCGGACCGATCGGCGAGGCCTCTTAGGGAAACATGGCTTTACGGAAGTCGAAGAGTTTATGTCACGGTATACTGGCCCCAAATCTCGTGTCAATCGACGATTGGGCACTTTGATTTACGAGAGTGGCGGTGCGGCAAGGGCCTTAGAACGACGCAATCAGCCGCCAGGGATGCATCCGCGCGGTCGTCGCAGTTCGAACTATGGCACTGCCTTGTCGGAGAAGCAGAAAATTAAGCATTACTACGGCCTCGGTGAACGACAGTTGCGACGTTATTTTGACACGGTCCGGCACGCAGCGGGGAACTCAGGTGAGAGCCTCTTGCTCATGTGCGAGACGCGATTGGACAACGTAATTCGCCGCGTAGGATTGGCCAAAACCCGCCCTCAGGCGCGTCAAGGTGTATGTCACGGGCATTTTCACGTCAATGGCGTTAAGGTAGATCGGCCGTCGTTTCAACTTCGCCCTGGCGATGTGATCACCGTGCGAGACCGCGAACATATCAAGAACTTATACCGCGGGGTAATGGCCAACGGACCGGACACCACGGGATTGGAATGGGTTGCTTTCGACGCAGATACAATGACCGCAACGGTTCAGGGAAAACCAGCGACGAGCGATATTAGCTTGCCAGTAGACGTCAACATCGTGGTCGAATTCTTGTCGCGGTAAATCCCATTTCCCGTCTCTTAGGATCGGACGCAAAATATCTTCGCCGTAAATCCTCGCCCTCACGGGAGAGGCTTAGGGAGAGGGTCGACAAAACCGGGAAGTTATTTTGCGTGCGATCCTTAAATGATCTTCCATGGGTATGTCCGTCGTGCGACCTCTCGGACGACCGCCTTTGTTTCCTCGAACGCGTCCAGGCAGTGGCCCGAGCGTTCTTTGCAGGCAATCTTGACAGAAGGGAACCCGGATGCACTCGCAGTTGGTGGTATTGGGTGGTGGGCCCGGCGGGTACGCGGCTGCGTTTCTCGCCGCCGACGAAGGAATGCAGGTGACGCTGGTTGAGGCCGATGCACGACTGGGCGGAACGTGTCTATTGCGTGGATGCATTCCTTCGAAAGCACTTTTGCATGTGGCACGGGTCATATCGGAAACGCACGAGTTGCACAAGGACTGGGGAATCGACTTTTCAACTCCGAAGCTCTCGTTGGAGACAATGCGGACGCGCAAGGAAAAAGTGATCAATACGTTAGCCAGCGGATTAGCTCAACTAGCCCAACGGCGAAACGTGAAAATCGTCTCGGCGCGAGGCGCATTTAGGAGTTCCAGAAAAATGGCATTGGAGGGGGATCATGATTCAATCCCCGAAGGGGGTGAATTAACATTCGAGCACTGTATCATTGCTACCGGTAGTGTGCCGTCCATGCCCAAGGCGTTCGATATTGGCTCACCCAAAGTGATGGATTCGACCGGAGCGTTGCAGTTGGACGAGATTCCCCAAACGATGCTCGTGATTGGGGGGGGCTATATCGGCTTGGAAATGGGAACGGTCTATGCGCATCTAGGGACTAAGGTCAGTGTGGTTGAGATGTTGGACGGATTGCTGATGGGAGCCGACCGCGACCTGGTGCGCCCCTTGCAAAAGAGGATCGAAAGCCTGTTCGAACAACGAATCTATTTGAAAACGACGGTCGGCTCGGTCGGTAAAGCAAAAAGCGGCAAGCTTGAAGTCGCTTTTCAAGGGCCAGGACGATTCGGTACTGAACAATTTGATCGAGTTCTGGTTTCGGTCGGTCGTCGGCCCAACACAACAGACATTGGCTTGGAAAACACGCAGTGTCAGGTCGACCGACGTGGATTCATTCGATGTGATCGCCAAATGCGGACGGACGATCCACAGATATTTGCAATTGGGGACGCCGCGGGAGAACCCATGTTGGCTCACAAGGCGACGCATGAGGGGCGACTAGCCGTTGAAGTCATTCTGGGTCGGTCGGCCATCTTTGACAAGCGGGCGATTCCAGCGGTTGTCTTTACCGATCCCGAAATCGCGTGGGCCGGATTGACCGAAGACCAAGCCCGTCGTGACAATATCCCGTATCAAGCGACCGTATATCCATGGGCCGCCAGCGGTCGGGCGATTGCAATCGGTCGAACCGAGGGCTTGACCAAATGGCTAATCGATCCTCAATCACAACGGGTCGTAGGTTGCGGAATCGTTGGAACCGGCGCTGGTGAACTC
The DNA here is from genome assembly GCA_963803365.1 of uncultured Planctomycetaceae bacterium. GTDB lineage: Bacteria > Planctomycetota > Planctomycetia > Pirellulales > Pirellulaceae > JANMEB01. Next base: position 548,692 of record CAWDMH010000003.1, on the reverse strand, counting down.
ATTGCCGAAGCGGTGTTGGCAATTGAAATGGGATGCGAGGTCGCTGATGTGACAGAGTCCATCCATCCCCATCCGACGCTCAGTGAAACGTTGATGAACGCGGGTGAAGTCTTCTTTGGGACGGCAACGGAGATCTATAAACCGAAACGTACCAGCAAACAGGGATCGCCGGAACCGGTATAGAATCAGCCAGCATTCTGCAGCAAGCTTGGCTTTCGGAAGGACTGGTCGAACGCCAATGGAGACGCAACGCAGCGTATGGATCGGTCCCTCACCTTCACTGTGCCACGTCAATTGCGATCGGGCCGGGAAATCGGCTTGATGCGACGAGCGGGTTTAGTCGTTTGGCAAGCTCACCAGAAAGCGGCGCAACTCGTCAGGCCCGGAATTCGCACGGCCCAGATCGATGCGGCGGTTGCGCACGTCTTCAGCCAATTCGATGCCATCCCCTTGTTCCTCAACTATCCTGGACCTCACGGTCCTTTTCCAGCGGCAACTTGCATCTCGATCAACGAAGAAATCGTCCATGGCATTCCGAGTGATCGCGAGTTGCAGGAGGGCGACATCGTCAGTATCGACACAGGCTGCAGCGTCGCAGGTTGGTGTGGCGACGCCGCGATCACGCACGCCGTTGGCGTTATCGACCCAGCGGCGTCCAAGCTGTTACAGGTGACAAAGTCGGCGTTGGATCTCGCCATAAATGCTTTGGCCCAGGACGAAACATGGCGTTCCGTGGCGGAAAAAATGGCGCGTCTAGTGCGAAGCAATGGTTTTACAGTGGTGGAGACCTTGGTGGGGCATGGCATTGGTCGGCAGCTGCACGAACCGCCGCAGGTCCCCAATTTTTTCGACGACCAACGTCTTGAGAACTTTGATCTTCGGCCGGGACTGGTGATTGCGATTGAACCGATGGTGAACGCCGGCAAAAAATCAACTCGGTTACTGTCAGATCATTGGACGGTGATAACGTCCGACAAAAAACCCAGCGCTCATTTCGAACATACCGTGGCGATTACGGCCGAAGGCGTACGTCGTCTGACCGATGCACCAACCGATGAGGAAATGGAATTTGTCATTCCAGAGCTTCGCGATGAGACTCAATGGGTCCGCTGGTAGGGACACGCCGCAAGGGATTCAGCGTGAGGTCCGGCACAGTTTCGACGGAGCCGATGATACAAAAAACCCGCGGCCAAGGATGGACCTCGGCGCGGGCCTCAAATGCCGAATGAATTTGCTCCACCGGAGCTGCAAGCGTTAGTTCGAGCCAGTGCGAGCGTTATTGACTTGCGTGGCGATGTCATTGAAAGCGCTCTTCGTGTTGGTGCCGACCGCTTGAATGGCAGTCAAGCAGACGATCACGATCAACGCCAACATAATGGCGTATTCAACCGCCGTTGGGCCATCTTCCGACTTGATAAAACGTTGGACTTTCGACAGAAAATTCTTCATTACTTCCTCCGACAGGAATGTGCCCAAAGCGGGCGGACATGGATTGGGTATCGAACAAAGCCAAACGGCTGTTTGGACCTGACCTGCTGTTCGATATTTCCCATCTCAAACCAAGTCGTCTTGCGGCGTTGAGAGAGCAGATTGGATTTCTCCGACACAGCTCCGGTAGGCAACTCATCGCCCCGGTCGCTAAACCGGCAGACTTTGCAGGCCTCGCCTCACAGAGAGCAACACACGCTATGAAGCTTCGGTTTTCACACAAGACGATGTGTGAACATAGAAAACGTATGTCAGGTTTGGCCCATGTCAAATTATCCAAACTGAAAACTTTATCCAATTCCCATTTAGTGGCGGACCGGCTCTTTCTTCCCTGAACGCCCATTATCGCGCCTTGCACACAACCGACAAAATGGTTTCAACTGCGCCAGCGTCATCAGCGACCACGACAAGGCTTACGCTCTTCTTCGTCCCGTGTGAAGCTTCCAGCCGTAGATAAAAAAGCAGCTGGCGACCACTAACCCAAACAGTGCAGTTGCCATCTTGGGAACAGCAGCCATCAAAACGGAGGTCGCGAACAATACGGCCGCGGGAAAGTAGAATCTCCCTGACAGAATGCCGGCTTTGACCATAAACGTCGTGGCCGCAAATAACGGCAGTACCGGAGAAAGTGTCAATACCGGCAGTCCCATGATCGCTTCGATCGGAAAGAGTAGAATCGTACAAGCCAAGCTCGCGGCCCAAACGTGAGCGATCTGACGTTCTACAAAGGTGACGGGTCCCATTCGCCTTCTCAGCCACCAGAAGACTATGGCCCAGGCCGAATCCGAAGGTCCACCACAAGAAGTAATGCCAACGATGCCAATCGTGCAGCCATAACAAAACATTCGTCGCCACGCACGCGGTCAACAGCACCAAGCTGTGCCACATCCAAAGCAACCCCCAGTTCTCGAGTATTCGAGCATGGTGCGTTTCTCGAAACCAACTGGCAACGACTTGAGAGAATCGGCCATCGCTCGCCGAGATGGATTCGTCGTTCAAAAACGCTTGCAAATCGTCGGCCAGCGCATCAGAGGACTGATAGCGCAAGTCCTGCGGCTTTTGCAAACATCGCATCGTAATCATTTCCAGGCTGCGGTCGACCGCTGGGTTCAATGCGCGCGCCGGAACCGGGTCCTGCTCCAATACCATCATCACCGTGTCCACAGCCGTGGGAGCTTGGAATGGCGGGCGACCGGTGATCATGTGGTACAAGATGGCTCCGAGGCTGTACACATCGCTTGCCGACCCGACTTGGCCCCGCGCCCCCGCCGCTTGTTCGGGGGACATATAACTAGGCGTGCCGATGACGGCGTCCGTACTGGAAAGCGAACCGGAGGACGTTTGTTCTTTGGCCAAGCCAAAGTCCGCAACGTAAGCTGTTCCCGATTTGCCCAGGAGTATGTTGGATGGCTTCAAATCGCGGTGTAAGAATCCGTTGACATGTGCAAACCCAATGGCGCGCGCAACGGCCACCATGATCTCTGCGGATCGTCTTGGCTCCAAAGGTCCTTCGGCCAACAACTGCGCCAGAGTTTTACCAGTCACCAATCGCATCGAGATGAACATCTGGCCGCCAGTCTCACCCACTTCAATCACAGAAACGATGTTAGGATGATTGAGGCGAGCGGCGGCTTCAGCCTCGCGACGAAAACGCTGCCGTTCGGCGTCGCTCGCCAAATCGCCTTTGAGAATTAGCTTTACGGCCACTTCCCGACGCAGACTCACTTGATGAGCTCGATAGACAACTCCCATGCCGCCGCGGCCGATTTCCTCCTCCAAAACATAATCGCCAAAGCGAGCCGGCAACGACAATCGCCTCAGATCGTATATCGGATCCGGCTCAGTGCTAACGCGCGACTGAATGCCGATGGCCTGTGTCAATGCAATCGCGGCCCAGAGTTGCGCAAGTCCGTATCATGACGCGGATGTTCCCGACAAAATCGGTCAATATCAACCGACTGGCCACATTGCGCCGCATTGACCAATTGTTCCACCAGAGCGGCCAACTCCACTTCGCGGTCGTTTGGCGTCATTTAGATAAGTGCCTCGCGAAGTCGGCGAATTGCCCGTAAATAACGCATGCTGGCGGCCGGCTCAGTTAGTCCAAGCAATTGTGCTACCTCTTGATTGGATAGATTTTCATAATGCCGCATGATAATGATCTCGCTGTCTTGTTCGTCCAAGTGGGTCAATGTGCGCATCGATCAATTCAATAATCTCGCGATGGACGGCGGTCGCGCATGGCGTCAGTTCCCAGTCCCGAAGCTCCTGTGCGATGTCGATGGACGACCGCTCGTTTGACCTTGTCACGACCACCTGCTCTCGGTCCAAACTGCGTTTGGCGGTCCCTCGATGTCGCCGATGGGCGTCAATGATCCGGTCGCGGGCAATTTGTCGCAACCACAAATGGAATTCCATTGGTGGATCGTCTAGGTACTCGCGCAAACGGCGATTGGCCTCTATCAACGTCTCTTGCACAATGTCGCTAACGTCGAGACGCTGCTGCAGCCGACGGTCCATTCGCAGCTGTATGAGTCGCCGCAATGCGTGGCGATGTCGCTGCATCAACGCATCAATAGCGGCTGCGTTTCCTGCTTTGGCGAGGCACAATAGTTTCTTGGTCTGCTCGCTCGGGGGCCACATAAAGATCATTATGAAGGCGTCGTCGCTTGACCACAACTCGTCTAGTGCAGGCGCTCCGAAACATACGATTCAATCACGTCTCGAGTCTCCGACGAGGTCCAGATGCGTGCGAACTCGTCGTAGTGCTCGCGGATGTTCTCGTTGATTCGACGCAGCACCGCGCCTCGAATCTGTGCTTTCGTCAAACGAAACGTAGCGGCCGGAATGACCGCCAATTCAAGGGCCGCGCGCTCCGCTTCAGGGACAAGTCGATCATCGGGAAAGACTCGATCCGCCAACCCATGATCAACGGCCGTTTGCCCCACAAATGTCGCACCCCAATTCAACATCCGCGCGAGAGTCGGCATGGGCGTGACCATGCGGATAATCTCAACGGCCGTCATTGGAAGCGGTACACCGATTCGCATTTCCGGCATGCCAATTCTGGCCGTGGGTGAAATCAGCCGGAAATCCGCCGTCGAGGCCAAGATGCAGCCACCGGCAATCGCAGCTCCGTCGACCACCACGACAACCGGTTTAGGGAACACTAAGAGATCGCGAAACAACCGTTCCAGCAATTCCAAATACGACAAGACGTACTCAGGACCCTCCGCCAGCCATCGCTTCAAATCAATCCCGGCCGAAAAAACACGGCCATTCCCGCGCAGGATGAGGGCGCGCGACTGGTTTTCGACAAGGTCCGATAGCGCGCGTATCAACGCCTGACACAATTCTCCATCCAATGCATTGACCTTGCCGTGCAACATTTGAACGGTGGCGACGTCATCTCGATCTTGAATTTCGAGCATCGTTGATCCTGCGGCGAACGGAATTCCCGCAAGCCCGTCTAATGCCATCCATGGGCACTGCGGACATCTAACATGACCTCAAGGACTGTGTTCCACGTTGCTGGCTTCAACAGTTTCTCATTGGGGAACATGCAGCCATCCCAGCAAATGTGGTGAATGCCTCGCGTCTCAGCACCTTTCAGCCAGTAGCCACTACAGCGAACGATGTCCAGCTTGCCGGCGGTATCGTCTGCGGGACAATGGCGACCGGTCTTGTCATGATTCCCGCTTCCTTTTACCGTGCCATCGTTCTGGGCAACGTGAAAATCGATCGTCCAGGGCCGCAGGACATCAGTCATTTGTTGGTATGCACTCCAAAACGCGTCGTCGTCATAGTCGGGAGAAAGTAGTCGGTGTTGCGGAGCATTATGTCCAAGCAGGTACAAGTACGTGTGTGCCAGATCCGCTTGAAATCCCACAGTTTGTGGCCGATCGACCAACTCCAAAAGTTCGATCATGTGTCGCCAGGAATGCATTCCGCCCCAACAGATTTCTCCTTCCGCCGCTGAAGCCGCTCCCCGAATGACTCGGCAATATCCGCTGCGGCGCGAAATGTTGCAGCGATTGTCTGCTGGTTGATCGCTGGAGCCGACGACCATTCGGCGACGCTGCAAGCCGAGTCAATGCGAACGACTCCGTACCTGCGAATGCCAATTTCCCGCAGTTGGGCGGCGATCCGGCAGGCCTTCTCAACAGCCACCAAAAAGTTTTTCCGTTGTGGCTCGTCACCCATCGCATTTCCATCAAACCAAACCGGGGCCACAACGGAGCCAACGACAAGATCTCGCGCACCAATCTGGTCCGAAAGCCGCTGCAATTCGCTATGAGTCAAGTCGATGTCGACATGCGGCTGGTATAAGAAAAGATCGACGCCGTCGAATTGCACGCCATGAACGGTGGCTCCTGCCGTTAGGTTGAGCATGGTCTCCAAGTCAATCGCCGGCTCGTCGGCATCCGGTCCTTTGCCAACGAGACCGGGCCACATGGCGTTGTGAAGTTTTGGCAAGGCGTGTGTCATCAGCAATTGCTCCAAGGTAGTGCTCGATCAGCTTTGAAACGGCAACCCGATGGAACCAACAAGGGATCGCTCAGTTCGTCGACAGCATCATAGACACAACTTCAACCCATTGCCACTGATCGATCGAGGCTCCAGGATGCCAGAGTGGCTGCAGTCAACAGACCCTGCCGGTCCCAGGGAGACCTGCCTACGGGTCCAGTTGAAGTCACATCATCGTCGCTCTTCATGCACATCCTATTTTCGTTCCTAAATCACGCCAACAGACTTGCTTTCAAGTCCGATTCGCATTGTTGAACAATGCGGCGGCAGACGGCATCGGCTTCGGCACCGGCGAGCGTGTGGTCGGACGATTGTAGTACGATCGAAAGAAGAAGTCGCTTTTTGTTGGGACCATCCTTATTCTGGTCGCGGAACAACTCTCGAAATCGTACGTCGGTCAGTAGTGGACCGCCTGCCGCTCGGACCGTAGTCTCCAAATCGGTCCAACACGTAGACTCGTCGACGACGAAGTTGAGATCGCGGTAGATCGACGGGAACGGACTCACGTCGCGATGCTGTGCTATCGTGATCGCCGTTTTCTTCAAGACCTGTAGGTCGACCTCGGCAAAGCTCACCGTTTGTCGGAAGCCGAAAGTCCGCTTGCCGGCTTCGGATATCGTCGCGACATACCCCAACGTGTCGTCGGCAATCTTCAGCAGCCCTGCAAGATTGGGATCACACATTTCATGTTCAAGTCTGCAGAAGTCGATTCGTGCATCGCAGTTTAAGTGCATTGCCAGCGATTCCACGATCCCCTTGATCTCGTAAAACGACTTTCGCGAGACCATTGCTATCTTGGTCGGCTCCAACGGCAACCTTTGATCTCGAGGTAGATATACACTTGCGATTTCAAACAAATGGACTTCGTCGTTGGACCGGAATTCATTGATTCGGTACGCTTCTAGAAGACTGGGGACAATGCTTCGGCGCAACCGATTGACCGGACCGATGTTGAGCGATGATTTCTCCAATACTCCCAGCATCGGTTGGTGGCTGACCAGAGGAGAACTATTTGACCATGGCGAAAAGCTATCCGACCAGACGGCCGGTACAAGGCTAGCCGTCATGGCTTCATCCATTCCTGCTGCCGTCAAAACATTACGGACGCGATCGACTATTCGGTCAGATGTCCTACGGTGTGAGGCAGCCATCGGTACCACAGTGGTATCCGGCACGTTTTCATATCCGTAAATGCGACCGACTTCCTCAATCAGGTCAATTTCACGGGTTACGTCGCGACGCCACGAGGGCGACTGTACCCTTAGACCCCCTTCGGTGGCGGGCTCCGTCTTGAAGCCCAGCCGATTGAGTATGCTCTGCGCATCGATGATCGAAATGGGAATCCCCAACACGGAAGCAATTCGCTTTTCGCGCAGTCCGATCGACTGGGGCAAATCCGGCTGCCGACCCACGTCGATAACGCCCGGTGCGAGTTGTCCTCCGGCAATCTCCAAAATCAACTGGCAACAGCGGCGGCTGAGCCCAATCCATTCGTTGTGAATCGATCGTCCGCTCAAAACGGAACGACGCGGCGCTATGAAGATTAAGCTCGCGGGCGGTATTGCGGATCGCGACCGGATCGAATTGGGCCACTTCAACTAGGACGTCTATCGTTGCCGATGACACCTCAGTGTCGGCGCCACCCATGACACCTCCTAGGCCGACAGCTCGCTGAGAATCGGCAATGATGCACATCCCGGGTTCCAGCTGGTAATCGTGGTGATCGATGGCTTCTAGTTTTTCATCACGTCGTGGCTCGCGAACAATGATCCTTCGGTCGCGCAGTTTCCCATAGTCAAACGTGTGCAACGGCTGTCCACATTCCAACATCACATAGTTTGACACGTCGACGATGTTGTTTACGGCGTTCATGCCGGCAGTCGCCAGTCTTTGGACCAGCCACGCAGGACTTGGGGCGACTTCGACTCCTCGAATCAAGCGGGCAGTGAACCGTGGACACAAATGGGGCGCGTTGATCGACACGGAAAAGCACTTCTCGATAGACTCGCCTGCGGTGCGTGGTAGAGGCTCCGGAATTTTCAACGGCCAGCTAAAGGCTGCGGAAATCTCCCTCGCCACGCCGATATGTCCCAAACAATCCGGCCGATTACTCGTGACCTCTATTTGAATCGCGAAATCCGAACCCCTGGGCTCGGTTCCTTCATGGTTTAGCCCAGTCATCGTCAGTCGTGACGTGATTTCCTCTAGGGGCAACGCCAGCGTGACATACTCACCCAGCCACCGATAAGAGACAATCATCGTGATTAAAACTGTTGCAGAAAACGGACGTCGTTGGTGAACAGGTAGCGAAGATCGGTGATCTTGTGGCGAACCATGCATAGGCGCTCGACGCCTAGCCCAAATGCGAAACCGGAGACGTCTTCCGGGTCGTATCCGACGGCCGAAAGTACATTGGGATCGACCATTCCCGCGCCCCCGAATTCAGTCCACTTGCCATTCCAATAATAATCCGCTTCAACACTCGGTTCCGTAAATGGAAAGAACGAAGGCCGGATTCGAACTGGAACACGCTCGCCCAGGTAGTTGGTTGCAAAAAGCCGCAATACGGTTTTCAGATCGGCCAGCGTCACGCTTCGATCGACAAGTAACCCTTCCATTTGATGGAACATCGGATAGTGCGTCGCGTCGGCGGTATCGGGTCGGTAAACGCGGCCGAGCGAAATGATGCGCACGGGAGGTGGCGTCTCTTCCATAATGCGGATTTGAACCGTGCTTGTTTGACTTCGTAGCAACAGAGGCTCGTCCGCTTGTTTGCCGGCCACCGACACGTAGAAATTATCGATTGGATCGCGTGCCGGGTGATCGTCTGGAATGTTCAAGGCCTCAAAGTTATGCCATTCGTCCTCGACTTCGGGACCATCGGCCGGCGTAAATCCCAGTCGTCCCATAATATCCTTGAGTTCTTCGATCGTTTGCGTGATCGGATGTAACCTCCCGATTCGAACAGGAATTCCTGGAAGCGTTGGATCGACTCGAGGGTCGCGAACACGTACAGGGCCAACCCGCGAGAGCCGTTGTTTGGCTTGGTCGAAACAGGCCTCAATCTCGGTTTTGATTTGATTCAGTTTTTGACCGGCTGTCGGCTTGTCCGACTTACAGATTCCGCTCAGTGATTTTTGGACGGATCTCAGTCTTCCGGACTTTGTACCCAGGAATTCCACTCGCGCCGATTCCAACAATTCGGCAGTCGTTGCCTGCGTGAAAGCCTCGCGCGCATCGGCGGCCAACTGATCGAGCTCCGATATGAACCGATGTACATCGATAGCCGCCGGATTGTCAGAGTCAATAGGCATCATGACGTGACATCAACTCGAATAAAACCAGCTAATCGTCAACGCAGGAAATGCCGCTTTACGACATGCTATTGGCCGCGTGTACTCAAGGAAATCTTGGACATGGGCGACGTATCGCCGTCGCCGTAACTCGTGACTAAGGATACCCAATATTGAAAACAGGGGATGGAGTCCGAGTTGAAGTCGCGAAATCTAACTCGCCAAAGTGGGACTTAACGCCAGCGCCTCGCTGACGACTTCGACGATTGCGTCAAAGCCCTTCGGGTCATTGACAGCGATTTCAGCGAGCGATTTTCGGTTGAGTTCGATATTGGCTTTCAAAAGCCCAGCGATAAATTGGCTGTACCGAATTCCCCGTTGGCGACACGCCGCATTGATTCGAATAATCCACAAGCGGCGGAAGTCTCGCTTGCGGACTCGACGATCGCGATACGCGTAGACTCCGGCTCTAATCAGATTCTCTTTAGCCGTCCGAAACAAACGATGTCGACCGCCCACATAGCCTTTGGCTCGCTTGAACAATCGCTTTTTGGCCTGCGTTCGGGCCGCACCTTTGGTTTTTCGCATAACATTGCCTATTGAATAGTTTTGGCAAGGCCCTTGGAAGTCCAAGCGTTGAATTGCCCGCCAAACTCGTTAACCGCCAAACTCGTTAACCGCCAAACTTTCCGAGTGGCCTGGAACGCCCGGATTCTTCTCTGTTGCGCGTGATCTCTTTTGACGAATGCTGGCTTAAGAACTGTATTTTCCAAGACTCCGGTGGATTGATTCCTCCATACACTCTGCCAAAACCGTCGTCCCTCGCAACCTGCGCTTTCGCTTTTGACTCATCCGGACCTGGCGATGGCTCGTTCCGGCGCTGCGATGTTTCACTTTTCCGGTTCCCGTGATCCGAAACCGCTTTTTCGTCGCCTTGTGCGTCTTCATTTTGGTCATACAAGCACTTCTTTCAAGCGCGGTGAGACTGAGTATCTTATCTAGATTGACCGTCCAACCCGATGGAACGTGGAGCCGCCATCACGTGGGGTGACAATTCTACGACAATCTGTTCACTAGAGAAAGGGGCGTTTTGCAGCAGAAGTCAGTGGGGTTGATCCAGGGACAAATGCAGCGTTCAATCGGACTCGTTGTGACGTGATTCAAACCAAGTTCAGCCTTGTTTTCGCCACAAAATTCTGGGCGATCCCCGATGTCGACCTAGCAATCCCCTCGACAAAAATCGACAATACTCTCGTCGCGATCGTAATTTCCCGCCTCTGAAATCGAATAGCAAGTTAGACGGAAACCAATTTGCGACTTGTTTGAGCGAAAATCGTGTTCGTTGGGCACATCTGCGACCGAATCTCCCAGCCGAGACGTTATTAAGGCAAACGATGACAACAATCGCCAACGATCTGAAGCTGGTCGCATACCCCGGCTTTGGACATCGCACGCGAAGAGGCAGCTGGTGTCTACGCATTTCGGGGTGCGTTTATGACTATAGTGCCGAGATTCCGGTGCGAAAGAGACTATTGGTCAAGATGTTGGCCAAAGCGATGAAGGCGACGCAAAACGATCTGAATTCGGAATGCTTCCGCCGGCGGATTGCACCGTTTGTCGCCAAATCCGGGCGCGGACACCGCATCATGATGCGCGTGGGGGACCGAACCTACGCATTGCGGAGGAAATCAAGGCGCAGCGGATTGTTTCGCGGCAAGATCGTTCTCGAGGCAGCCATGGTCGATCATTTGATCAAACCGCAAGCAGCGGATGGCAGCTACATACCGGCAACCTTGTGGCTTGATCACAACGCAAGTCACCGCGTGCAAATGCCAATACTAATGTTGGCGGACCAGGGCGTCTCTGTCGTTTCCGACATCGACGATACAATCAAAGAGACTCAAATTGGCAACCGACGCGAATTGTTAGCGAATACGTTTCTGCGAGAGTATCGCGCCGTTCCAGGAATGGCCAAAGTCTATCGTGGATGGGCGGAACAAGGGGCGTCGTTTCACTACGTGTCGTCCAGCCCGTGGCAGTTGTACGAATCGCTATTCGACTTCAAGTCGCTGGGAGGATTCCCAGAGGGCACGATTGATTTACGCGTTTTTCGATTTCGGGATGAATTCGTCCGCCGCCGAAGCAAAACGCGAAAACGCAAATGCCGTTCCATTCGTCTCCTGATGCAAGCCTACCCCAATCGGAGATTTGTGTTGATCGGCGATTCGGGTGAGCGAGATCCAGAGATTTACGCACAACTCGCCCGTCGATTTCCCCAGCAAATTGCCGCGATTTTGATTCGGGATTTGGAAAATGTGCCCCTCACCGACAAACGCCGTGCCAAATTGGCGGATGTTGCCAACTGCCGTTTTTTTGTGAATGCCGACGAATTGATTAAGTCCATCGCACCGTGGCAGAGCAGCTTTGCGAAATGATTTCCAAGCTTCTTCGAAGATACGGTGAGGAGTTGGATCGGAATCCCCAATCTCGCCATGCAAATTCGTCGTGAATTTGTCTTAGCGTCCGTTGGCGCAGCCATTGGCTCGCGGATCGGCGACTCCCACGAATGTTCTTGTCGACGAATCAAACCAGATTGCCTGGCAGACGCCGGCGCTGCGGCTGAGCTTGATCGTGTGTCCCAAGGCTTGCAATCGATTGCGTTGAGCTTGGTCCAGATTCGGTTCGCAGTACAAGGCGTCTGGCAACCACTGATGGTGAATGCGTGGGTTGCTGACCGCATGCTCCAACGACAAATGTAGATCGAGACGACGAATAATTGCCAAAACTACTTGCGTGATGATTTTGGGTCCACCTGCGGCGCCGACCGTCATGACCGGTCGTCCATCCTTCAAGATGATGGTTGGACTCATGCTAGAAAGGGGGCGTTTGCCGGGCGCAACGGAATTGGCTTCTGCACCAACCAGGCCAAAAGCATTAGGTGTCCCCGGGCTAATGGCAAAGTCATCCATTTGATTGTTCAGCACAACACCCGTACCCGGGACGATGACTTTGGAGCCGAACGATGTATTGACCGTCGTGGTGATCGCAACCCAGTTTCCCTCAGCGTCAGCGGTCGCAATGTGTGTTGTGTGCTTTTGAAAGACGCGGTCGTCAAACACCCGTGGGTCGCCGTGAGTTGCCTCATGAATCGTTGAATCCAAGCTGATTTTGGCAGCTAGGCTTTGAGCGTAGTTCTTATCGATCAGGCCACGGGGAACGTCGACAAAATCAGGATCACCCAACCAGAATGCTCGATCAGCAAAGGCTAGTTTCATCGCTTCCGCGACGACGTGGTGCATCAGCGCCGGATCACGAGAATTCAACTCCGACAAGTCAAAGTTTTCCAAGATGTTGAGTATTTGCGCGACATGGACACCTCCAGAACTGGGAGGCGGAAACCCGACGATCGTATAACCTCGGTAATCTGTAACCAATGGCTCGCGTTCGACCGTGCGGTAGGCGGCCAGGTCTTTCGCCGAAAGGATTCCGCCATGAGCTGCAAACCAAGCATCGGTCTTCAGGGCAAATTCGCCTCGGTAAAACCAATTGATTCCGTCTCGCGCAATGGCCCGATACGTCTTTGCTAAATCGGGTTGCAACATGCGTTCACCGACGGAATACAGCGTTCCGTCCATCTTGAGAAGTCCGCCAACAGCGCCCCCATACGCTTTCAGGCGTTCTTGCGTCGCGCGCAATATCTCGGCCATGATGGGATCCACTTCGAATCCTTGATCCGCGATGTCGGCGGCGGGAGTTATTAATTGTGCCAGGCTCAATCGGCCAAAGCGGCGGACCGCCTGGTCGTAAGCCGCCAACGCCCCAGGTGTTCCCACCGCCAACGGGCCGTTCTGAGACAAGTCGACATCCGGTTTTCCATCACGCAGAAACATCGTGTGGGTTGCGGAAAGAGGAGCCATTTCGCGGCCGTCGATAGCATGCAATGCACCGTCCGCTGTCCGAATCAAAATGAAGCATCCGCCTCCGATACCCGAGTTGTATCCATCGACAACGCCGAGCGTCAGCGCGGCCGCAATGGCGGCATCAATCGCATTCCCGCCGACATCCAAAGCCGTAAGTCCCGCTTGGGTTGCCAACGGATGAACGGTTGCCACCATGTTATTGTGGGCTGAGGCGAAATGAACGTCCTGCTTTTGGCCTTGAGCTTTGGCCACCGTTGCCATCAGAAGTAGCAGCAGCAAACCCCTCGGTACTATGGAACCGAAGCTGACGGCGAATTCCCGCAGCGTGACACCGCGCGGCTCGTGCGGTGAGATGCAACCCACAACCGCCTGCTGACGATCGACAGAACGAGCTATTCGATTCGTGACTGAGTTCATCGTTTGAATCCTGTGTTCATGGTGGCTCCGGTGAAAGGCCGATGACGATCGTACCTATTTCTTTCCGACTTGGCGCTGGCGTCGAAAAAACTCGGTAAGTAATTGTCCGCATTCGGGCTGCAGGATGCCACCTGTGACTTGGCAGCGATGATTGAGGCGGGAATCGTCGAGCATCGTAAAGAGGGAACGAACGGCTCCGGCCTTAGGGTCCTCGGCGCCAAAAACAACGCGGGGCAAACGGGCTTGTATGATTGCACCGGCACACATTGAACAAGGCTCTAGCGTTACGTACAACGTGCAATCCTCTAACCGCCAATCGTTCAAGGCCGAGGCGGCTTGGGTGATCGCCAACATCTCAGCGTGGGCAGTCGGATCCTTGAGTTGTTCGCGTTGATTGTGTGCCGCAGCGATCATGCGATCCCGATAAACGATGACGGCCCCCACGGGAACTTCATTTTCCGAGATCGCAGCGGCGGCTTCCAACAGCGGCACGCTGCATAAACGGAAAATGTATCTCTTGATCCAAATGGCGGTCCATCAACGCATTTTACGAAATTGGCGACAACCAGAAAGCCGACGACACCGACAGCGTCGCGGCGGAGTGACCGTCAGCTGGCGGCCGACGGAATAGGCCAGAAGCGCGTTGTTACCGCGATAAGAAACCGAGCCAGTTCTTCTTTTCTTTCTTGGCGTCGTCACCATTGGCTTCGGATTTTTCTTCGTACAGCTTGTCGGCCAGCGAACTGATGCGATCGGAAATGTTGGATTTGGGCATCGACTGTACAAAGGGGACGCCGTTGTTTCGGCACTCTGAAACGACGTTGTAGTTATTGGGGATCTGCCAGAAGATTTCTCGACCGATCGTCTCTTCGGCTTTCTTGATGCTAATTTGGGTTTTGTCCAGGCCGCTACGATTGACGATGATCTTAACTTTTTCGGAAATCCCTTCCAGGGCGTCGATTGACATCAGCAAACGAACGATGTTTCGCAGACACGGGAGGTCAAGTTGGGTGAGCAACAGCACGTGATCGGCAGCCTTGATCGACTGGAGATCGAGGGCGTTGTACGACTTGGACAAATCGATCACCAAGTGCGAGAATGACGCCTTTAGCAAACTTAGGACGCGGCCAAAATCGGTTGTTGAGATCGAATCGATATCCTGCAGTTGAACGGGACGAGGTAACAGGTAGACTCCTGACTCGTGTTTGGTCAATGATTTACGCAGAAGCGATAAGTCCAATCGGGAGATATTGTGCGCGACATCGATTAGCGTGTATTCTGGAATTGTATCCATCAACACGTCGGCATCACCCAAAGACAAGTCGAGATCGACCAACGCAACGGTGCGGCCCGGTTTGTTCGCCAGTGCGACCGAAAAATTGACGGCGAAGGAAGTTGTCCCCACGCCGCCGGAGGCACCGGCCACGGCGATGATCGAACCAGACTTGGAACGACGGCGACTGCTATCCGACTCGGAAACGCGCTCTAACGCCGAAACGAGTTCTTCGATCCGGACTGGTCCGTTGAGGAACTCGCGAGCCCCGGCGCGGATCATGCGCAAGATGATCTGCCCGTCCGTGCTATTACTAATCACGATGATGCCACAGTTGGGCTGCGCCGTTTTGACCGCCTGCACGACCCCAATTGCCTTGTCAACGTTGGAATCCAGGTCGATGACGGCCACGTCGGGCGACGTTTGTTCGACCACGTCCTGAAATGAGTCGTAGCGTGAACAATCAGCCTCCAACCAAACTTCGTCGATCCCGAGCAGGTACTTCTTGAGTACTTCTCGCGACGTCTCTTTGGGGTCACAAATGACAATGCGAATGGGATTGCTCATTCCTATACCAATCTAGTCAAAATCAATCGGGCTCAGCCGACGGCGGTCTCAGACGCGAACCGCGATCGCACCAAGCCCAGACCTCCCATTTGCTTTGAGCTAATCTGTAAGCCACGGAAACCGACGCGTGTGGGGACCCTTAATAGGACCCGCGGGAGTTAATCCCTCAGTCAGCGATCGCTTCACGGCACGGCGCTCAGTTTTCACACCGTGATAGTTTAGGACACAGATTATGCGCCAGTCTAACTCATCGACAAATTGATCGCGTCAAGTCTCACGGGCCACTTGGAAACACGGAACGTGCCCGATTCAACGGATTTGAGGAAGAAGGTGATTGGCACGACCGCATCGGATCTGCGTCGACAAGCGACTAGAACGAAAGGACTTCGCACGCGAGCGAAGTCCTTCCGTGATTTAGGATGACCGACGCCAGGCTAACGCCTCGGAAAGCCGAACTTCGCCGCGGATTCGTCCGTGTCGCCGCTGTTAGTCGACCACAGCCATTTTGGTTTGAAGAAGTTTGACGAGGAAGACTTTTCTTCCACGCTCGCGTCCGGAGGATTGGGTCGAGGTGTCACCATCGGACCCTGCGGGGGACCGTTGTCCGGGATCGATCCCGGAACGTACGGCTGCATGGGTAGCACGTTTCCGGGAGCGTTCAGGGCGCCCATGGGCACTGGGAGTGGGCACTCGGTTTTGCACTGCGGTACTTCATCGTAACCTCGTAGGTAGAATTCGGTGTCGCTTGGACTTTGCGTGTTACGGCCGGGCAAGTTGACGGGCATTTGCGACTGTTCCACTTCACTGATAAACGTTGGCGTGATTAGGAAAACCAGTTCGATTTCGTTCTTCGTTTCTTGGTGCTTGCGGAATAATTGGCCGATATACGGCCGATTGACCAGCCATGGCAAGCCTTGTTTGGTAGAATCGATGACCTCACGATAATCACCGGCCAAGGCCAGTGTGTAACCTGCGTTCATTTCAGCGCCGGTATTGACGCGTCGAACTCGGAAACCGGGAACGTTCGTACCGCTACTGAGATCTGGCGCAACCTCTGAGACCTCGGCTCGAATTTCCAACCTCAATCGGCCTTGACCTAGCACGATCGGAACCAGGTCCAGTTTCGTACCGAAAGGTCGAAATTCAACCGATGTCGTTCCGAGCCCCGCCGAGACTTGGATCGGAATCTCGCCGCCATTGAGAAACTCCGCGGCGCGGCCATTCATGGCGACGAGCGTCGGCTCGTCCAGCAATTTCGCAATGTCATTCCTTTCCAAAGCTTGCAGAAAAGTGTTCAGGCTCGAGTCGCTGGAAAAAACGCCAAACGTCAAGTTTTGACCGTTCGCGGAGACGGTGCCCGATGACGCGCCTCCTTGTATGATTTCCGAAACACTGGAAACAAAGTTGAAGTTCTTGCCGGCCACCGACCAATCGATACCTAGCCGTCGAAGCTTGGTCCGCGACACTTGATAAACCTTAACCTGCATCGCGATCATTTGCGATCCGCCGACTTGGAGTTGATTGACAACTCCGTCCGGAAAATAGTTGCGCGTCATCTCCATAATGGGCGAAATGTCAGTGGCCCGCGCGACCGTACCTTGCAAGAGAACTCCGGTTTGCGTGGCCAACGGCTTGATCGTCGATTCCGGAAAAGCATGATTCAAGGCCGCTTCCAATTTGCGGACGTCGCCGAGAACGTGGATGTCGATGGTCGTCAAATTGCGGTCGGGGTCGCTGACCGTGATCGACGTGAAACCCGGCTTCAAACCACGCAAAACCAGTTCGTTAGGGGCGACCGGTTGAGCTTGAACGACCTGAGGGTTCTCAAGTACGAATTCCGGAATGTTGTACTTGAATCGCAGGCGACGGCTGGTGTTTTGAATGATCTCGATTTGCTCGTGAGTCTGCGTGACTTCGTAATGAGCATCGTTTCCGACCGGACTTTGACCCCATGCCGCTGGGGACATGGCCAGGCAAATCAACAGCGCGGACGATCTGGCGAACAATTGGTACTTGATGGCCATCCGTGAAGTCCCTTTCAGCATGGTACTCGGTCAACCCAGTTGACTCGCGCCGGTTCCGTCGGACGCGAGCCATTTCTGTTGGAGTGAAGATGACCGACTTAATTTAACGACCTGTTTACAGGATTAGCGGGATAAGTCCGTTTATACGCCGGCTAACCTTATTTCTGAATATTCGGGACAATCGGTCGCTAAATTGATGATCTTGTTATCGAAGATCAGAATTTGCATTTATCGGAGACTCTAGCTTATCGTTAGAATCGTTAAAGTCATCCGAAATTGGCAGGTTTGAATTGGTCATGGTCGGAAGTCCGTTCTTTTTCGGTTCGGCGCCTTTCGGCGTGAAATAGCCATCAATTTTCTGGGGCAGCGGCATGTCCTTGATGAATACGTAGGATGTAGGGCCATCGGGAGTGATCATCACGACCGTGTGTGAATCCTCAGGATTAAACGTTCCCTTCACGAGGCCCTTTAGCATGCTGCCAAAATCCGGCCCCTTGCTTTCGGACGGCGATGATTTTTCCCAATCATCCGGCGTAAAGCCATCATCCGCCAGGCCGTTGCTCAGCTGCTTTTTCCGGACTGCTCATTATTAACTTTATTTGGGCAACGTTCTGTGCAAGGATCAACTGCTCGGCTTGCGATTTGGTCACAAGCACACCTACGATCGCGCTGTTGGTTCCCTTTTGCGCGATCCGTTTCCGCTTCGATTCGGTTGTCAATCGAGAATACCTGGATGTTGGTGAGGAACGTCCGCGAAACCTTCGAATTGTTCGATCCGGAGAATACACCCACCAAATCGACCAAGTCGCCTGGTGCCAACAATCCACCGATCATATCGTCCGGCGGGACACGAATGCCGACAACCTTCATCCCGGCCGGAATCGGCAGTTCCATCAGTTCGGCCTTGGTTACTGCCATGGGCTTGAGGATCGGCATTCGCTTGGCGACACGCGCTCTCAATAATCGATCTTTGACTTCGTCAAACGAACTAACGGCATCCGGTGGGACCATGTTGGCCGGCCACTGCTCGATAACACAGTTTTCTTCCGTCAAAGCGCTTTTGGCGTCCAAGTGATCCAGCGCTACCATCACGGGTTTGGTGGTGATCTCGGGAGATTTGTTTTGGCCCTTGCTGCCCATGACCTGGCTAATGCCAATGGCGGCAACGAGGCCAAAGCCGAGCGAGACGGCCATCAGGATCAGTGATTTGGATTTCATTGGATTACCCTAAACTTGTGACGTTCTTAAATCAGGAGCGAAAGAATTGGTAGGCTAACTGGGCCGGCTTCGGCGGTTCGGCGGGCGCGCTCGTCTGGCGAATTCGGCTTGATAATCATCCGACGCCAAAGACCTTCGTCACACGCGTTACGTCGACAAATCACCTTGTCCAAGTTAGTTGTATTGTGAACCATCCACTTTTGCCGATTTGCGACATTGGTATTTCCGTCGACAATCGCGTTCGACCTTGACGATCAAAGCAGCATTCCCATCCAGGCAAAATAACCGATCGTACCGATGCAAATCGGAATGCCATACGGCAACAACCGCATCGAACTCTTCCGGTCTGCGGCGATCTGGGCCAGAGTTTCCGGGTTTTTTACCGTCAGAATCTCGTGCGTTATAAACATCAGTTGCGAAAAGTGCTTTTTGAAACTCTTGGTGTATGCAATCTGTGCGACGGCGATCAATCCACCGATAATGACCGAAACACAAAATGCAAAAAATGTGTCTCCGCAATAAACCCATGCGCCAACACCCGCCAACAGCTTGACATCGCCAGCACCATTCCGCCAATGGCGTAGGCCGGCAATAATAGGCCGAGCCCCAAAGCAGTGCCTGCCATGCTCCAGCCTAGACCGACATACCAGGCGTCGCCGGCAAAGGCATAGGCCATCGAACTGTAAATCCAGCCGCTGAGGATCATCGGGAACGTAATCCAGTTTGGAACCTTCAATTTGATTCCGTCGATTACGGCCGCGACGATGAGCGTCAGGCTCACGATCCAGTAAGGCCAATTGCCGGCAATATTGTGTACGATGGAATCAATCATGTGTTTTCACGTGCCCGTGTCGTTCAGAGACTAGTTCTGCGACCGAGGTCGCAGAATTTGGCCGCAGTTTCGGCCAATCAACATTAGCTTGCAAAGATTTTCAAAGCGGTAAAATCTCCTGGGATTTCCCAAAAACCGATTGTGACCGGATCCTCCACATAATCCGATCCTCAGGACCATCCGGTTGTTACGATCATCCGGTCGCCCTGTGTTCTCAATCTCCTATGGAACTTCGAAAATGATCGATCGCCAAACAAGGGACAGTTGCTCAAAATCCAGGCTTATTCTTGCGAGCGGATCGCCCAGGCGGCGTCAGTTGCTGCAGACTGCCGGATACCGCTTTGACGTGATGGTTCCATCGCCGCACATCGAATCTCAGGCAAGACGGGATGAATCTCAGGCAAGACGGGATGAATCTCAGGCAAGACGGGATTTCCCGGCCATCGAACTCGTGCAGTGGCTGGCACGGCAAAAGGCCGCAAATGTCGCCAGCCACGTCGAATCGGGACTGATTCTGGCGGCCGATACCGTGGCAGAGTGCGATGGCCAAATCCTCGGTAAACCCTCGGACTTGGACGACGCGCGTCGCATGCTGTGGTTGCTGCGCGGCCGCGAACATCGAGTTATCACCGGTCTTTGCCTTTGGCGAATTCGCGATGCTTCAGTACGCATCGCATACGACGTAACTTGGTTGCGAATGCAGCCGCTCAGTGACGCTGTAATCGAGGCGTATCTGGAAACCGACTTGTGGTCTGGCAAAGCCGGCGCGTTCGGATATCAGGATGGTAACGATTGGGTTCGAATAGTTGCCGGAAGCGAATCAAACGTCGTAGGTCTACCACTGGATTTGCTCAGCGACGCTCATAGCCGATCTAAATCGGTGCAACGCGGATGACGTCAAGCCTTCAAGGAATTCCGCGAACGCGCCAAAATCGTGACTTCCGTAGCCATCTGAACCTGACGGCAGTATTGTCGGCTTGATTTCGTCTGCTCGCAACATGTTTGGCGAGATGCGTTCGATCAGCCGGTGTCGAATCGCATCACTCTGTTGATCACCCCTCTGCTAAGAATGAAACATCACGATCCCCAGGCCGACGTATTTCAATCGAATCCCTTGGCCTCCAATCGACCGAGGTGGCCGGAGCGGCAAATCCGAACGACCGCGTCGGCATGTTCACGGCGGGCCGCGGCAAGCATCGAGTATATCGTCGTTCTCGTGCTAATTATCGGCGTGGTGGTGAGTTTGGTCCCGATTTGGGGAAGTTCGCAGAACCGGATTGCGTCCCGGGTCGTTTCGGCGGTTCAAGGAAACGCCGTGGGCGGTACGGTTAACGTCCAACCGCCCCAACCCGGTCCGGTCACCGCTACAAGTGGGCCTCTCGCCTTTAGCCTGATCGATATTCTGAGGCTCTTGGCATTGGTGGCGGTCTGTGTGTTCGTATACCTGCAACAAAGGGAACGAAGAATCCTTCGATCCAAAGTTCAGGCCCTGAATCCAATGTTGGCAAACCTGGATGCCGAAATCGTAGAGCGGATGTTACAGAAGCGGCAAGCGATCCAATCGATCCTTTCGAACGAGTGGTCGACCATTCTGCGAGCCGACATCAAAGTTGGCGATCTCATGTCGCACGACCTGATCTGGACGGAACCAACACAGTCGATCGGCAAGGTGCGCCGCCGAATGAAGGAACAGTCCGTCCACCATATGCTGGTCATTGACAAAAGGCGCAAGTTGCTCGGGATCGTAAGCGATCGCGATCTAATCGACAATGTGGACGCGCCGGTGGAAGAAGTCATGACTTCCAACCCTGTTTCTGTGGCGTCCGAAGTCGACATCTCGGTGGCCATTTCCATGATGCTCCGGCATCGCATCAACTCGCTTCCGGTAGTGGCAGGCGAGCAGGCGATCGGCATTATCACAACCACGGATCTGATTGCGACATTGCAATGCATGCTGAAACTTTTTTGCGAAATCTCGCTGTCGGCAAAATCCGAACTAGGCGCCAAATTCCTTACACAGGCCGGCCAAGACAACCGGTCGTGGCGCGAAGTCCTCAGTAGCGGGGAATTGTCGATGGCTGCCTCCCAGAGCCGATAACCGTGCCTGCAACTTGACGAAGCACTCGCGGGTCCGTTGGGTACCAGCGTCGAAAAGCGTCTCCGATACCAATCTAGTTTGGAAAGTAAGGTTGCAGGCCAAGATGTTTGGCTAGAAACGCCCATTGGTCCGCGATTTCCTCGATCTGCTTTGATGTCGGCTTTCCCGCACCATGTCCCGCCTTTGTCTCAATCCGGATCAACACGGGTGCGTCGCCAGCCTGAGACGCTTGCAATCGCGCAGCAAATTTGAAGCTGTGGCCGGGAACGACGCGATCATCCGTATCGGCGGTGGTGACTAGAGTCGGCGGATAGGCGGTGCCGTTGCGCAAGTTGTGGTAGGGTGAATAGGCGAGTAATGCCTTGAACTCTTCCTCGCTTTCATCGGCCGAACCATAATCGTCCGTCCAATACCGCCCGGCGGTAAACTTTTGAAATCGCAACATGTCCATGACGCCGACCGCGGGCAGACAGGCGCCGAACAGGTCGGGTCGCTGTGTCATGCAGGCACCGACAAGTAAGCCACCGTTGCTTGCTCCTTGAATCGCCAAATGAGGCGTCGATGTGTAGTGATGGTCGATCAACCACTGGGCGGCGGCGATGAAATCGTCAAACACATTTTGTTTGTGTGTCTTCGTCCCAGCCAGGTGCCATTCCTCTCCATACTCGCCCCCACCGCGAAGGTTCGGCATGGCAAACACGCCTCCCATTTCCATCCACTGCAATCGTGAGATGGAAAATACCGGCGTCAACGGAATCGCAAAACCTCCGTAACCATACAACAATGTCGGGTTTGTTCCATCGAGTTTGATCCCCGTCTTGTGACAAATAAACATCGGGACCTGCGTGTCGTCTTTGCTTTTGTAGAAAACCTGCTCGACTTGAAAATCGTCCGGATTAAAGTCAACTTTGGCCGCACGCAACAGCGTGCTGACACCGGTCTCTAGATCGTAGCGATAGGTGCGAGGAGGGGTGTTGAAACTGGAAAACGAATAAAACGTTTCGTCATGATTTCGGCGTCCCGAAAATCCGCCGGCCGAACCGATTCCAGGAAGCTTGATTTCGCGAGTGAAACTGCCGTCCAATCCGAATTGTTTGACCAGCGTTTTCGCGTCTTGAAGATAATTGGCCAACAATGAATCGCCCACCATGGTGGCGTTTTGTAGCGTCTCAGCCGCTTCCGGAATGATCGTTTTCCAATTGGCCGGGTCCGGGTGATTGACATTGATCGCGATCACCGACTTTCGTGGTGCTTTCCAATCCGTCAGGAAGTACAACGCGTCCCCTTCGTTCCCCACAAACGAATACTCGTGGTCAAAATTGTCAATCAGGTCGACGAATTCGCTGTGAGGTTGGTCGAGGCGCTTGTACTTGATGCGGTACTTTTCTGCCGTGCCGATGTGGATGGTTACGACCAAAAACTTGCCGTCTTCCGTAACGTTGCACGTGAATCCCCACTTGGGTTCGTCAGGAGTTTCTAAAACGAGCGTGTCGGCGTCCTGGGGGTCACCCAGTTTGTGGTAATAAACCTTTTGGTTGAAGTTCAGGCTTTGGAATTCTTCTCCCTCTTGGACTTGCGGAAATCGGCTGTAATAGAACCCTGTTTCGTCGTGTGACCATTGCACAGAACCGAATTTGATCCAATGAATTTCGTCGTCGAGGATTTTCCCGGTCTCGATTTCCAGGACTCGCCAAACTTGCCAGTCGGATCCTTTGTCGGCACGGCCAAACGCGACATACTTGTCATTTTCTGTGAACTCCAGTCCCGTCAATGCCGCGACACCTTCGGTGGACCATTCGTTCGGATCGATCAGTGCCTGGGGTTCGGCATCCAAGTTCGCCTGCCGGTAGACGACCGATTGATTCTGCAATCCGTCATTCTTGGAGAAGTAATAACGGTCGCCAGCCTTCATCGGCGGGGAGTACTTCTCGAAATTCCACAGCTTCGTCAACCGCTTTTCGATTTGGTCGCGGTACGGCAACTTCTTCAAGTATGCAAACGTGACCAGGTTTTCCTGCTCGACCCATTTGGCAACCTCTTCGGATTCGCGGACGTCCGTTTCCAACCATCGATACGGATCCGGCACCTTGATGCCAAATATCTCGTCGACCACATCGACGCGGCGTGTTTGCGGATAGTCAAGTTGTTCCTGAATGGCAAACAATGATGTCGACAAAAAAACACTCAACAAAGCCACACAGTAGTCTGTCGTTCGCATCGTAATCTCCCAATGCGGTGCCTTAATTGACCGATTTCCACTGATCGCATTATCCAAGAGTCATGCGAATTTGTCGAACGGGTGCAGGTTTCCGCGGTCAATAGTGCCCAGGACCGAGTTGCATGCAGTTGTTCTGTGACCGAGAATCAATTCCGTCAAATGAACGCCAAAACATGCGTGAGCAACACCGGAGGACGACGATGAAGTTTGCACAATTCGTTGTGACGTGTTTCGTCAGCATGATCAGTTGGGCAGCGGCGTCGATTTGTTTTCACGCCGTTTCCAGTTTTGAGGAACCTCGGCAAGATCCAATTCAACAGTAAAGCTCATCCTACAATCCGCAATCGGTCGAAACCCGGTTTCTGTCCAACGTCTTTCACATTACGGACAAAGTGTATTCCGGCAGCGAACCCGACAGCAAAGAAGCATTCGACGAACTAAAGTCAATGGGGATCGCCACGATCATTAGCGTTGACGGCGTGAGGCCAAACGTCGAACTAGCAAGGAAGTATTCCATGAGATATGTTCACATGCCTCACGGGTATTCGGGGATCTCGTCGCAGCGCCCTTGGAATTGGCCAAAGCCGTCCGGGATCTGCCTAGACCCATCTACGTTCACTGCCACCACGGCAAACACCGCAGTCCGACAGCGGCCGCGGTAGCGTGCGTCACGCTGGGATGGCTGCCCGAACAGGATGCAACGATCATTTTGCAAACCGCGGGAACTAGTGAACGTTACCAAGGTTTGTACCAAGCCGCTGAGCGCGCTCACCCAGTCGACTCGACGTTGTTGGATGATCTTCCAGTCGAGTACCCCGAAATCGCGGAATTGCCAAAGCTTGCTGAGACCATGGTCGAAACCGATCGCATCTTCGAACACCTCAAGCAACTAGCAGCAAACTCGTGGACGCCGTCCGAAGCCCATCCCGACCTCGATCCGGCGCATGAAGCACTGATGCTGCGCGAGATGTTTGCCGAACTATTGCGAAATGGGAACGACGCGGAATCAAACCGCCAACGCTTCGTTGACCTATTGACCCAAGCTGAGTCGCATGCCATGGAGTTGGAGACGGCCTTGACACGCAAACCATCCGATTTTCAGACCGCGACAAAAGCCCTCGAGCGCGTCGATGCTAATTGCAACGCATGCCATAAAGAATTCCGTGACGTGCCGTTGGTTGAACGGTAACGAATTTCGATTGGTACGTGATGTCACCGGCGACTCGCCCGCCTTCGTGGAAGTGGGCTTTTTTGCCAAACAAAGTGCGAGACCACCGCGCTACCGCACATTTTGCGGTCGTTTGTATGTCTCGGAGGTTTGGTGACGCGCCTACTTGGCAGACTTTTCCTTCTTCAATTGGCTCAGAAAGTCTTTGATTTGATTCATAGATTCCTGCGGAACATCTTGGGAATTGATTTGCTCCACCGCCTTGGTTTGCAGTTCAATCGCACGGTCCAAATCGCCTTGCTTGTAAACCCAATGCGCCAACGTGTCGAGAATCATGCCGTCATCGGGTGTTAGCTTTACGGCCTTTTCCGCCGCGACCGCCGCTGCTTTTTGCAATTCCTCTGAGACGTCACTACCGCCTTCGATTTGTTCGTAAATGGTCCAGGCGATCTGATTGAGCGCGAGCGCGTTGTCGCTGTCCTTCGCAAATTGCTCCACGGCTTCCGGTGCCTTATCCGACCCCGTCGACATTAGGATTTGTACGCGGGCCATTTTCAATTGAGTTTTCGATTCATCACTCTTGGCGTCCCCGATCATAGCATCGATCATCTGGATCGCATCGTCGGTCTTTCCTCGTTGCATGAGGCTTGAAAGCTGCATGAACTTGGCTTGCATCGCCTGTTCTTCTTCGAAGGACACTTTAAACTTTTCGCGGTCCCATTTGCCCTCGACAACCTGCGCAAGTGGCCCGTCCATTTCCATCGGATGGCCAATCCACTCGACTAATCCGCTTTTGCCGACGATGAACGCGCAGGGAATCCCATTTTGTCCTGCGGCACTCATGTATGCGTCGTGCGATGATCGATCCGGATCGGTGGTCAAACAATAGCCTTCGGTCAAATCGCCATAGGTTTTTGGTGCGTTATCGTCTTTGCTTTTTTCGTCAGCGGATTCGTCATCATCACCAGCCACTTTTTCTTTCAAGAAGGACTGGACCGTGTCAAGATCCTCATCACTAATACTCACGACTTGCACACCCTTGTCCGCATACTTCTTTTGCGTCGCAGCCAAATGCGGCATGCTCGCCCGACAGGGCCCACACCACGTGGCCCAAAACTCTACGACGTAGACCTTGCTCGGTTCGAACTTCTCAACCGGCTTGAATTTTCCATGACCGTCCTGTACCCAAAACTCAACGTCGAGCGCCGGCGCCTGTGAACCAATCGTCAACTTCGCAACGTCGGAATCGGGAGTGTCCTCCTGGCTTTTAACCTCCCGTGCACCGATTGTGATGCTCAACATCGTCGCCATGACAACCAACCAACGTTGCCGCTTGTTCATTTGCAGGCCCCTTCTTGTAGAATGCTTGATTGTGTCAGTCACTTGATCCTGCAGGATTCTAGCAAACGCCTCGAGGGAATGCACGCCACACACGGCGTGCTCGGTGAAGATACGCCGGAAAATGGACGTTGACCTGGTACGTTAGGGCAGAAACGCGTACCCCAACACGAGGACTGTTTCATTGCCGATTCGTGACGTCCTTGGGTTTCATGTCGAGCAATGCCAACAGTGAAAGGTCGTACAAATGCCTCTAACCGAACACATGGCATTCAAACAAATCCGATGGGCGTACTTACGACCCAGCTGAGATACCTGTAACCGAACGCGGGAGTTTCTTGCAAGGCATCACGTTGTTTTACCTACGTTCGTTAACGCACAAATCATTCGCCTAGCGCGCAAAAGGCTGTTGGAATGAACTGATGAAGCAGATTCGACACATGAGAATCCGCCGCATGCAAGTCTCTGCAAACGACTTTCCGACCGAGTATTTTTCTGTCGAAATCTGGATTGATGAAGCGCACGTCCAATGGCCCGACGAGTTTGCCATCATCTCCGGATATGCAACCACCGGAGAAGTGTGGACTAAGCATCGAAATCGACTTTCGGATGCTCGACTTGAAACGACGTTGCGCCTCAATACTCCCGAAACTCTGGGTGCAGCGCGTTGTGATCCGCGACCCGGGCGATTCTCACCGCGAACCGAGTTGGGCCGTTGATCTGCCATTTGAACGGTCCTGCGACATTGGGCTCAAATTCCTCCAGTGCGCGGTCTATTACGTTCGTGGTGATGAATTGTCGGTTTCATTCTGCGATGATCGGCGGCAACTCGTACGAGTGGGAAGCTTCCGGCATCGCATTCGAATCGGCACGCGCTGAGCCGAATTGGGTTTTGCACCTGGCCGCGATGCATTCGCTCAGGCAAACTGCCGAATCGTACGGCACGTTCCGGACAATCACTGAGTCGCTGTGGCGGCCTATTCGCCATGTCCGTAACAGTTCACGAGCCGGGGTCCGGCTCAATCCGCGCAAGGCGGATGTGCCTGACTCCCTAAAGACGTGGGCAACGCATTGGTAACCCATGAACGCTTACGCCATGTCCAAACGACGGTCATGACAAGAATTGCGGGCGGACCAGATAACTGGGGCTTTGCACCGTTCCGACCGCCGTCCACCGCGTACACAACCTTATGGACCGTCGGGTTTCTTTTTCTTGGTTGGCCCAGATGCGGGTTTGCTCTCGGGTGTTGAATCCGACTTCGAAGCTGAATCATGAGTCTTCGACTTTTCGGATTGAGGACCCCCATCGGTGGATGAGGAGGGGGGGCTGGCATCGCCGTTTGACTTCGATTCTTTTTCAGCGGCTTTTTTGTAAGCTTCACTTCGGTAATCGGTCTGATAAAAGCCAGAGCCTTTGAAGACAATTGCTGCACCAGTGCCAAATAGACGTCTGAATTTCCTTTTTTTGCACTGCGGGCACTTCACAATGGGGTCTTCCGTGATTCTTTGAAAGATCTCTGCGGTGTGCCCGCAAGCATCGCATTGGTAGTCGTAGGTTGGCATAAAAACTCATCGTTCAGTTCGGTGGACGATCAAAGCGACCCAAGGACGCCGAGTATCGGCTACTGCGCCGGCCCAGTCGACACGATGACTTGGGCCGGCCGAACAACCCGGTCGTGCAACACAAAACCGCTACGGGTCTCTTGGACGATACGGTTTGCGGCGACCGAGTCACTGGGCTGCATATGGATGCCGAGTGCAGGTGCGGGTCAAACTCGGTATTGGCGGTGGCGTCGATTCGATGGCAGCCGTGTTTTTCCAGCACCGTCTCCAACTGAGTCTGCACCATCCGGATCCCGTCGACCATTCCCGGCGCAGTGGTTTCGTCGGCGGCTGTGATGGCTCGGGCAAGGTTATCGACGACTTCAACTAAATCGTTCATTAACGGCATTGCTGAATACTTTAGCTGATCCTCCGATTCACGGCGTGCGCGTCGGCGAAAGTTCTCCAATTCGGCTTGCGCGCGCAACACACGCCCCTCTGCGTCGTGCAGCTTTTGCTCGTAGGTCTGCCGAAGACGCGTCACATCCGCACTTTCGGCAAGGTTCTCAACGTCCAGTGGAACGGTCGAAGCATCCGGCGACGGCGCAAGGGCCTCACCGGCTCCGGCATCCCAAAGCTGACCGTCGGGTGATTGCTTCTCATGGTGCTTACGTTGCGGCTTGGTCACTTACTCATTTTCTCCGGAAAAGTATTCCTTGATCTTGTCAAAAAACGATTTTCGTTGAGGAGATACGTCGGATTTTTCACATTCAGCCAATTCACGCAACAGTTTCTCTTGTTGCAGACTCAGCTTTTTCGGCGTTTCAATGAACGTTTGCACCAAAAGGTCACCCGGGCGGCCTCCTTGAGGGCTGGGCATTCCCATTCCGCGAAGCTTAAACACTTCGCCCGACTGGGAGCCGCGAGGAATCGCAAGTGACTTGCGGCCGACCAAGGTGGGAACGTCGATCTCGGCGCCCAAGGCCGCCTGCGTGTAGGTAATCGGGATTTGCAAGATCAGATTCGATCCGTCGCGATGGAACAACGCGTGACTTCGGATCGAAATGAAGCAATAACAGTCACCGCTGGGGCCGCCGTCCGGACTCGGTTCGCCTTCACCATTCAGGCGGACCCGCATCCCATCATCAATGCCTGCCGGAATTGCCACTTCCAGTTCGACATGGCTGGCGACGACGCCTGCGCCCCGACATTTGTTACAAGGGTCGGTGATAACTTGTCCAGCGCCTCGGCACCGAGGACAGGTTGTCTGAACGCGCAGCATACCGGCGGATTGAAGCAGTTGACCGCGGCCGCCACATTGGGGACAAGTTTGCGGACTGCTGTCGGGCTTGCTTCCTGATCCGTGACAATCTTCGCAGGTCTTGTGCCGAGGGAACTTGATCTTCTTGCGGACGCCGGTGAAGGCCTCTTCCAAAGTCAAATTAACGTCAACGCGGATATCGGCACCGCGACGTGACCGTCGCTGATTGCCGCGACCTCCGAAAAATCCCTCAAAGACCGATCCGCCGAAGAAGTCCCCGAATGCGGCAAAGATATCTTCCGCCGAAGCATGACCGTTTTCGACGCCAGCATGTCCGTACCGATCGTAGCGTGCGCGCTTTCCTGCATCACCAAGCACTTCGTACGCTTCAGCACACTCCTTGAACTTTGCCGCCACGTCCTGGTCGCCGGGATTGCTGTCCGGATGGTACATCACCGCCAACTTGCGATAGGCGCGAGCGATTTCGCGTTCCGGAGCGTCTCGTGCGACGCTCAAAACATCGTAATAACATCGCTTCGTGACCATCTCATTCGCGGGCTGAACCCAAACGGCAACGCATCAAATTCCAGATCTATTCCTGGACATCGAACTAAAGCACCCGAGCACCAAACTTCAGTCTCGGAATCTCCGAGTTGGTTTTCGCCAACCCAGTTCCACGCTTGCCAACGGAGGACCGGGATGACTCAAGGCGAAAACGGGCCATCCAATTGGATAGCCCGGTCGGCACTCAATCTAATTTTACGCACGAATACTTAAGCAATCGCACCCTCTACCCGAGCTTTTTTCTTGTCGGATTCGTCAAACGTCGAGACCATTGCGTCGGTGGTCAGCATCAACCCAGCAATGCTCGCCGCATTCGCCAAAGCCGTCCGAACGACCTTCACCGGATCGATAATTCCAGCCTTGTACATGTCAACATATTCGTTCGTGTTTGCGTCAAAACCGATATTCGCTGCTTTTTGGGAGACCGTATCGGCAACCACCGAACCGTCAATTCCACCGTTGTCGGCGATCTGCCGAATCGGCGCGGTCAAGGCGTTGTACACGATGTCGACACCGGTTCGCTCGTCACCTTTGGCTGACGAGCGGATTCCGTCGATCGCTTCACGGCATCTGAGTAAAGCCACGCCTCCTCCCGGAAGGATGCCTTCCTCGATCGCGGCACGCGTCGCATGCAAAGCGTCTTCGACACGCGCCTTTTTTTGTTTCATGTCAGCTTCGGTTTCCGCGCCGACGCTTACGACCGCTACGCCGCCTGACAATTTCGCCAAGCGTTCTTGTAGCTTCTCCTTGTCGTAATCACTGTCGGTTTGTTCGATCTGACGGCGAATCTGGTCGATCCGAGCTTCAACATCCTTTCGGTTGCCGGCACCTTCGACAATCGTCGTATTGTTTTTGTCAACGGTGATTTTTTTGGCGCGACCCAAATGGGACAAGTTCAGCTTCTCCAACTGCAATCCCAAATCCTCGCTGATGAGTGTGCCGCCCGTCAAAGTGGCAATGTCACCCAGCATCGCTTTGCGACGATCACCAAAGCCCGGCGCCTTGACGGCACACACGTTCAGCGTCCCGCGTAACTTATTCACAACCAATAGCGTCAGCGCCTCGGCCTCCACGTCTTCGGCGATGATCAACAACGGCTTTCCGCCCTGCCCCACTTGTTCCAGTATCGGCACCAGGTCGCGGATATTGCTGATTTTCTTCTCGAAGATCAGAACGTAAGCGTCCGCCATCTCGCAATCCATCTCAGCCGCACGATTGATAAAATACGGCGAGATGTAACCCTTGTCGAATTGCATCCCATCCACGTAGTCAACCGTCGTATCCGTACTTCGCCCTTCCTCGACAGTGATCACACCGTCTTGACCGACCTTATGAAGGGCTTCGGCCAAGAGATCGCCAATAAAGCGGTCATTGTTGGCACTGATCGCACCAACGCTCGAGACCTCCTCTTTCTTTGAAACCGGCTTGGACATCGACTGTAGCTTTTCAACCGCAGCGTCCACCGCCTTGTCAATCCCGCGGCGAACCGCCATTGGGTTGCAGCCGGCGACAATGCTACGAATGCCCTCCTTGAAAATCGCACGGGCCAATACAGTCGCAGTGGTGGTACCGTCGCCGGCCAAGTCCGATGTCTTTTGAGCGACTTCGACAACCAACTTGGCGCCCATGTTTTCAAAGCGGTCTTCCAGTTCAATCTCTTTCGCGACCGTCACCCCGTCCTTGGTAACCGTTGGGCCGCCGAACGACTTGTTAATGATCACGTTGCGACCTGTTGGCCCCATCGTAATCGCGACGGCGTTGGCCAGTTTATCGATCCCGTTCAGCATGCGCTGCCGAGCGTGATCCTCGAAAAGCAATTGTTTCGCCACAGTAGAGTCCTCAAATCAGTTGGTAATTCAGTGGTTCGCCAGAGAGGCCCGGATTCAAACAACTTTGGCCAGAATATCGCTCTCGCGCAGGATCTTGATCTCTTCGCCATCGATTTCGATTTCGGTTCCGCCGTATTTCCCGAAAATGACTTCGTCACCCACGGCGACCGACAAGACACCGCGATTGCCGTTGTCCAGCAATTTTCCTGGACCGACAGCCACGACGGTCCCGCGCTGCGGCTTTTCCTTGGCGTTGTCCGGCAACACGATGCCCCCCGATGTCGTTTCTTCGGCTTCGGTTGGTTCGACGACAACGCGATCATCAAGCGGACGAATCTTCATTTTTGGCATAGGTCACTTCCTTATAAGAATTGAGAACTGAATGAATACGATTTGGAGCTAAAAGCCTAGAAGTCAACGTTGGATCGAGCCCTACATCATTCCGGGCATGCCACCCATGCCGCCCATGCCGCCCATGCCTCCCATCCCACCCATGCCACCCATGTCGTGGTCGTGGTGATGATGATCGTGATCTCCTTCTTTTTCCTCTTTGGGGATTTCGGTGACCAACGATTCGGTCGAAAGCAATAGACAAGCGACGCTGGAGGCATTTTGCAATGCAGTCTTGACCACTTTGGCTGGATCGATCACACCGGCCTCGACCAAGTCACAATACTTGGCGTTGTCGGCGTTAAAGCCTTCGGTCTTGCTCTTAAGTTGGCGAACGCGATTGACGACCACCGCTCCATCGTGACCAGCGTTACTGGCGATGTATCGCAGCGGGTAATCGAGCACGTTGCGGACGATCTTGACGCCTTGAGCCTCATCCCCCTCAGCGTCGGCTTTGTCCAGTGCTTTCTCGGCACGCAGCAGAGCAATTCCACCGCCGGGAACGATGCCGTCCTCCAGCGCGGCCGCCGTCGCCGCCTTGGCGTCTTGCATGAGATCCTTGCGTTCCTTCATTTCGGTCTCGGTCGCGCCACCGACGCTGATCTGTGCTACTCCGCCAGCGAGTTTCGCCAATCGTTCCTGCAGTTTTTCACGATCGTAATCGCTATCGGTGTTGTCAATCTCGCGGCGAATCTGTTCGGAACGAGCGACGATTTGATCTTTCGAGCCGCCACCGCCAATGATCACCGTTTCATCGGACGAGATGCGGATTTTCTTGGCCGGCCCAAGTCTTTGATCTGCACGTTTTCCAGTTCGATTCCCAGGTCCTTGAAGATCGCCTGGCCGCCGGTCAGAACGGCGATGTCACCGAGAATCGCCTTGCGGCGGTCGCCGTAGCCGGGTGCCTTGACCGCCGCGACTTGCAAAATGCCCCTCAATTTGTTGACCACCAATGTCGCCAGCGCTTCACCCTCGATATCTTCGGCGATGATCAGCAACGGTCTTTTTGCCTTACTGACAGCCTCCAGGAGCGGGATCAACGGTTCTGTTCGAGGTGATCTTCTCCTCAAATAAGCAATACATGACAGTTTTCGAATTCGACCGTCACGTCATCTTGATTAGTGACAAAGTGCGGTGACAGAAAGCCGCGATCGAACTGCATCCCTTCCACCACCTCGACCGTCGTCTCGTTGGAACGGCCCTCCTCAATCGTGATCACGCCGTCCTTGCCCACCTTCAAAAAGGCATCCGCCAGTACACCTCCGATAAATGCGTCGTTGTTGGCCGCGAGCGCGGCAACTTGTTGAATCTCTTTCTTGCTTTTATCGTTGATCGGTTTGGCCATTTTCTGAATTTCGTCGCAGACGATGCGTGGTTGCCTTGGCGATTCCACGGGTGAGCGCCATCGGGTCGAATCCAGCGGCGATCATTTTTAGTCCCTCCCGGAAGATGGCCTCCGCCAGGATCGTCGCCGTAGTTGTTCCGTCGCCGGCCACTTCGTTGGTCTTGCTGGCGGCTTCCTTGACGAGTTGCACGCCAAGATTCTCAAACGGGTCGTCCAATTCAATATCCTCCGCAACCGTCACGCCGTCCTTAGTGATTTTGGGTGAGCCCCAGCCCTTATCCAGAATCGCGTTGCGCCCCACGAGGTCCCAGCGTGCTGCGGACCGCCTTTGCCAGTTTCGTGATTCCCGCCAACAGCGGCTTACGCGCATCTTCGTCAAACACAATTTGCTTTGCCACGATATCGCTCCGTTTGACCTACAATAAAGATTCGCCCTCGCCCGGGCGGATGACATGCCACGTCAGAACCCGAATGGCAGATTGCCATCAGGACAGGGCACGTTTGAGCAATCATTGTGCCAAAACCAGCAGTTGTCGAAAACCGGGCCAACCATCCGATTCGCGAATTTCAGTCCTGTTTTTTATCGGATCTCGTGATTCAAGCCGACATTTCGCGACCAACCATGCCTTTTGGTTGCCCCATCGCATATGTCAGTTTGGCAGTTGGGAAAACTTTAAGACGCAGGGCATGGCCAAACGTCAGCTATTCCTGCCAACGGGTTCGCCGGGTCTCCGGTCCCCACCAAATGACGATCAATCCCAGCAAATACACAGTACCCATTACCGAACAAGCTTGTGGATACCCGCCTTTGAAAAGGCCCATGATCGCGCCAGTTTGCAGGGCACCAACCGCCGCGAATATGCGACCAAAGTTGTAGCAAAACCCTTGGCTTGTCGCTCGAACGCTTGCCGGAAACAATTCGGAAAGATAAAGCGGCAGCCAACCGTAAAACGCCGCGCTGATCCCCCCCATCGCAAACACCGTCACCAAAAACCACATGCCAAAGTGGCTGTTGGTCTGGTAAAAAAGTAATAAGGAAAGCAGCGAACCAATGCACAAAACCGCATAGGAAACGCGACGCCCAAGCCATCCCCCCAACAGTGCACCCATCACCGATCCGCCGATAGCTCCGATCGCCGAACAAGTCTGCGTGTAGGCTTTGACCGCGGTCACTCCGTTGGATATCTGATCGCCCCAAACCGGAGCCCACTGCACGGCAGCCCAAGTTCCAAGCAAAGGAATTCCACTGACGGCCGCACCAAACACCATTCTCCAAAGAACTTGACGGGATTCATGAGCGACAGTTTTCGATCTCCCAAGATAACGAACCACCGGAAACATGAAACCGCAACCAATCATTGCAACGATGGGCAGTGACAGTGCCAATTGGATGAACCAACCCAGCTTCAGGCTCCAGATCACCAGCAGGCCCCAACCACCGACGCTGCCAACCAATACGCCAATCAAGTCCTTAGTGGCCCACGACGAAGTTCCGCCGCGGGATCGGACCGCTTGCCAGGCGGCCGACTCGGGCACGGCAAGGCGAATCAAGAATGTTAACAACGCCGGCAGCACGCCACAAAGCATTAATAACCGCCATTCGGCCCATTCCGACGACAGTCCCCAACTCGAAAGCCTCGCCTGGAACGAACCCAGTTCCAAACTCAGAAGTGCAACCAGCGCGAACCCAGCATTGGCCGCCGTACCGATAATCCCGGCCAATAAGACACGCGACTGACCTCGCCAAATCTCCATAACTAATGCAACGCCCAGCACCCATTCTCCGCCCATCCCCAACGCGGCGACAAATCGGACTGCCACAATCTGCCACGTCGACGTCGCAAAAGCGCCCAAGCCGCTGACTAGCGCATATGTCAATATGCTTAACGACAGGGCGCGAATCCGACCGAGGCGATCCCCAAGCCAACCAAACAAAACACCGCCGGTCGCCGCACCCAGCAAAAAGGCCGCAATGGCAATGCCGTTCCATTGACCAATCAAATGTTCCAACTCGGCGCCGCCGCCCTGTCCGCTTTGTTGGATCAAATCTTGTAAGGCCGGCCGAGAAATGACGGGAAATAATCCCATCTCGAAGCCATCAAACATCCAGCCAAGAAACGCCGCCAGCAGGGCCAATGCCTTTTCGCCACGGAACGATTCCTTGTTCATCAGACCTAATCTTTCGGCAACAACTCAATCCCGCGTCCCAAAGCTTTGGATGCCGTCGAACTAGCACCCAAGCCGCTCCCATTCCTCGAAATCACCCGTCTCCTGCGACGGGGTCGATTTAGACGCAGTCTATTTGAGTAATGTTCTAATCCAGTGCTGCCAGAACGCGAACCATCACACCCAAGATTTTCGGCCTTTGCCAAGTGTCCAGCGCTATTCCAAATGGCACGGAAATTGGTTGCCAAAACGGCTTCGTGATTCATTTTACAACTTCGTGTGCAAGCACAATATTTTGTGTTGACACGATTGGAAACCACGATATATTGGTGCCCACCCTCGGATTTGACCGAATAATTGGTTAGTGGCAAAACGACTTTCCGGAAGCCAAATACCACTTGTTCGAGGGGGTGATTCAGTAGCCATGACCAAACGTGGTCAATCGGAGAATTCTAATTCATCAAGGCACGGACCGCCGTCGGGTTCGTCATTGATGATTCGAATCCCGAATCGCTCTGGGTCGTTTTACGGGAGTTTGCGGGCCGGGGATTCTATCCACCGGCCCGGCAGGGTCAGCGGTCGCGGACTATTTCGGCCAGCGAATTGGACCCTGGTTTCTGAGATTTTTTGTAGGAGACGGATCTAATGCTCGAAGCAACAATCGCCAATTCATGTGTGACCAAGCGAGATGGCCGAGTTGTCTCGTTCGAACGCGAACTCATCGCCCGTGCGATTCAAAAGGCGTTTTCGGCCGATCGTTACGGCGATCCGCAACGCTCACTGGACGCCACGACGCTCGCCGAGATCGAAGAAATCGTGGACAAGGTCATCGCTGATTTTTCCAATCAGACGAGCGACGTTCAGCAAATCGGCGTGGAACAGATTCAAGACATGGTTGAACGCGAGTTGATGCGGCAGCAGCACTACTCGGTTGCCAGGCGCTATATCTTGTACCGCGAAGAACACGCGCGGATGCGCCAATTGCGGGCCGAAGAAACCTTGGATTCGACCGAGCCATTCCCGCCGATTATGGTACAGCGAGGCGAGTTGCTGGAAAACTTGGATTCTGGACGATTGCGCGATCAACTGCATTCGGCTTGCTCCGGATTGGACGATGTCTGTTCGAGTGAAGAGTTGATCGAAGATGTCGAACGCCAGTTCTTCGACCGGATCACCCCGAAAGAAATCGCCAAAGCCATGGTTCTGGCGGCGCGGATGCGCATCGAAACCGACCCATCGTATGATACGGTCGCCGGTCGGTTGGTGTTGAATATCATTTACCGCGAGTCGTTAGGTGAGGCCGCAACCGGTCAACGGCTGGCAGAACTATACCACAGCGTCTTCGCGCGGTTTGTCCAGGTCGGCATCGAGGCTGGCCGGCTGACACCTCAATTACGGATATTCGACTTGGCTCAATTGGCCGACGCGATTGTGCCCGAGCGCGACTCATTGTTGCCGTACCTTGGCTTGCAGACGATTTACGACCGTTATCTTCTGCACGTCGACGATCGACGCATCGAGGCCCCACAGTATTTTTGGATGCGCGTGGCGATGGGACTTGCTCTGGGCGAAACGTCGGAGCGTACCGAACGGGCGATTGAGTTCTACAACTTGCTGTCGACGTTGCGGTTTACGTCCGCCACGCCGACGCTGTTCAATTCAGGAACTTGCCATCCACAATTAAGCTCTTGCTATTTGAGCACGGTAATCGACGATCTGGAGCACATTTTCAAGGTGATCTCGGACAACGCCCGGCTCTCGAAGTGGGCGGGCGGATTGGGAAATGATTGGACCAACGTGCGCACCACGAACGCCCACATCAACGGCACCAACGGCAAAAGCCAAGGCGTGATCCCATTTCTCAAAGTCGTCAGCGACACGGCGGTGGCTGTCAATCAAGGCGGAAAACGCAAAGGGGCCGTCTGCTCGTATCTGGAAACATGGCACGCCGACATCGAGGAGTTTCTGGACCTTCGCCGCAATACCGGCGACGATCGGCGACGGACTCACGATATGCACACGGCGAACTGGATTCCCGACTTGTTCCTCAAACGAGTCATCGCGGACGAATCGTGGACGTTGTTCTCGCCGGATCAGGTGCCGGATTTGCACGATGCATACGGCCAGCGCTTTGAACAACGCTATCTGCACTACGAACAACTTGCCGCCAACGGAAAGATCTCCCTGGCCCGCACAGTGTCCGCCAAGGCATTGTGGCGCAAGATGCTGTCGCGATTGTTTGAAGCCGGACATCCCTGGATCACGTTTAAGGACCCGTCGAACATCCGTTCGCCGCAAGACCACGTGGGCGTCGTCCACAGTAGTAACTTGTGCACCGAGATTCTGTTAAACACTTCGCGTGATGAAACGGCCGTTTGCAATTTGGGCTCGATCAACTTGTTGGCGCACATCAACAACGGTCAACTCGACTTGCCGATGTTACAGGAGACCGTGCGGATCGCGGTGCGAATGTTGGACAACGTGGTTGACATCAACTATTACCCAACACCCGAATCGGAGAACGCCAACAAGCAACATCGGCCGATTGGTTTGGGCCTGATGGGATTCCAGGACGCGTTGGCCGCTTGCGGTATTGGTTATGCCAGCCAGGAGGCGGTCGACTTTGCCGACCGCAGCATGGAAGCGATCTCGTATTTCGCCATCCTGGCCAGCAGCGAATTGGCGTGCGAGCGGGGCAGCTACCCGACGTACTCTGGCTCAAAGTGGGATCGCGGCTTGTTGCCGATCGACACGATCGACCTGCTGGAGCGCGAGCGCGGTTGCCGAGTGGAAATGGATCGCAGCAGCTCGATGGATTGGTCGAAGGTCCGGCAGAGCATTGCCGCGGTCGGCATGCGAAACAGCAACGTCATGGCGATTGCACCCACTGCCACGATCTCCACCATCATTGGCGTCACGCAGTCGATCGAACCCATGTACAAACATTTGTTCGTCAAAAGCAACTTGTCAGGCGACTTCGTTCAAATCAACGTTCACCTGGTCAACGAGCTCAAGCAGCGCGGTCTTTGGAACGCGGAAATGTGCGAGAAGATCAAATACTACGACGGTTCGCTCGGCGAAATCGACGATTTGCCGGACGATATCAAAGGACGGTTTGCAACGTCGTTTGAAATCGACCCGCGCTGGCTGATCGAGTGCGCTAGTCGGCGACAAAAGTGGATCGATATGGGACAATCCCTCAACCTGTACATCGACAAGCCCAGCGGCCGTGCCTTGGACGAGATGTTCAAGCTCGCCTGGCGCAAAGGTCTCAAGACAACGTATTACCTGCGATCGCTGGGCGCGACTCAGGTTGAAAAATCGACAGTCGACATCAACAAGTTTGGCATGCAACCTCGCTGGATGAAGAACAAGAGCGCGTCGGCCGACATCGCGGTTGTCCGCGACGAAGCCAAAATCAAGCCGTCGGGTGCAAGTTCACCATCCCCCAAGTCGTGCAGCCTTACCGACCCGGATTGTGAGGCTTGTCAGTAGCGCGCACCGGCGACTTGAGCCCCTACGTTTTCAAACGAGTCACCGACGGTGACAACCCCATGCGGCATTGACTCATCGACCGCATTATTGCTTTCCTAAATTCCATCGACAGGAGGATTCGTCATGGCGATTGATACGCGTTCCGCTTTGAAACTGACTGGCCAAAGTTCACGGATTTCGGCCGACGACAAGCGGTTGATTAACTGTCATCAAGTCGACGTGAATCAACTCATGCCCTTGAGGTACCAATGGGCCTGGGAGCACTACATCAACGGCTGCAGCAACCACTGGATGCCGACCGAAGTGCCGATGAACAAGGACATCGAGATTTGGCGTTCCGATACACTTTCACCTGACGAGCGAACCGTGATCATGCGCAATCTCGGCTTTTTCTCCACCGCCGAAAGCCTCGTCGGCAATAATCTAGTGCTGGCGATTTTCAAACACGTGACCAACGCTGAATGCCGCCAATATTTGTTGCGTCAAGCATTCGAGGAAGCGGTCCACACGCACACCTTTTTATACGTGGTGGAAAGTCTCGGATTAAACGATGGCGAAGTCTTCAACATGTATCGCGAGATTCCAGCGATCGCCCGCAAGGACCATTTCGAAATGGAACTCACGCGCGAAGTGCTCGAACCGGACTTCACCACGGAGTCGTTCGCCGGAGCCCAGGCGTTTCTGAAGAACCTGATCGGCTACTACCTGATCATGGAAGGCATTTTCTTCTACACCGGCTTTGTCATGATTCTTTCGTTCCACCGCCGCAACCTGATGAAGGGGATCGGGGAACAATTCCAGTACATTCTCCGCGACGAGTCGATCCACTTGAATTTCGGAATCGACTTGATCAATGGAATCAAAGCTGAGAATCCGGAATTGTGGACGCCGGAATTCAAACAACTGATGCTCGACCGCGTGCGCGAATCGGTCGAACTGGAAATCGCCTACGCCAAAGACTGTTTACCCAACGGCGTGTTGGGGCTGAACGCAAGCCTGTTTCGCGACTATGTGCAGCATATCGCCGACCGCCGCTTGGAACGCATCGGCCTGGCCACCGAATACCACAGTCCGAATCCATTCCCCTGGATGTCGGAAACCATGGACTTGACCAAAGAGAAAAACTTCTTCGAAACTCGCGTCACCGAATACCAATCCGCAGCGTCGCTGGATTGGGATTAGCGGGACCACTGGGGTGAGCGGTACCCAGCCCGCCGTGTTTCTGATGGCGCAAAAAAAAGCTCTCGGCAAGACCAGAATCCCAGGGGGGGCAGGATTCCTTCTCTCTCCGAGAGCGATTGGACGAAGTTGCACCGTGCTTCCGTGCACCGGTTCCTTCTACGTAGTTGAACCCTTCAAACCGATTGCTCGTCAGCATCCTTTGTTTCAGAGCACCAGTCAGGTCGACGAATTGCCAACTCGTTTCAATCCTGAGTTGAGTATCAGCGACCGGGTTCAATCGCTGGGGATTTGCGTCTCAAACTGCCGCGCAGATTGAGCGTGGAGGAAAGTTAAAAAAAGGTCTCGAATCGGTCAATACCGAACTTGTGGATTTCCGTCGTTTGCAAAAAACAAAAAAGCGATGGCCCAAATCTAGCAAACAAAAACAGGGATTTTGCCACAAGATCTTGAAAGGCAAGCGGCCGTCGGCCACAAGCCATCAGACAACAGCTACCAGCGCGATTTCCGGCCCAATCGCCTCCAATCGCCGGATTCGATAGTCAAAGCCCGAATCAATGTCCTGGCACAGGCCGACACGGCACTTAACGTGCATGATTGAGATACGCGACCCTTGTTTGCAGCCTCGAACGCAAATCGGTTGAGGTTTGACAGCACATCACCGACGAGTGCTGCCAAAAGACAACGTCGCCATTTCGCCGAACTCGCAACCTGTTGGGAATTCACTCATCGCTCTCGAATTATCGAAGAGAACCACGAACAAACGGTATTCTTGCCATCGGAATCGTGCGGACTTCCATCGAGTCCACGCGACAGATCGGCTCGTCCAATCGCAGTGTCGGTCGTCCAACCCCTGGAATAACCTATGAGTGATGAGTTGCAACCGACCAAACGGCGTCGCATCGTGGAATTGGACGTGCTTTGGGCAATGGCGGCGATCAACTTGATGCTGTTTCACTTCACGTTTGTGTTTGCCGACAAATACGGATTCAGCCAACCGATCGGCTGGTCGTACCCATTTGGCAAATACGGAGTGGAGCTTTTCTTCATGCTCAGCGGCTTGGTCAATTCGATGACGCTATTGAGCAAACGCAAATCGGGTGATTTCTTGGTTGCACGATTGATTCGAATTGGACCACCCTTCTGGGCAGTCATGCTGGTCAACGCACTGCTCGTGTTTACGCTGCCGTTGTCCATGTCGCCCCCGACGGCCCAGCAATGGCTTGCCAACGTAACGATTGCCCCCGGTTTATTCGGCCAGGCGTGTATCGAGCCAGTGACATGGACCCTGCAAATCGAGTTGCTGTTTTATGGCCTGCTGTTGCTGCTGTTTTTGTCCGGTTGGCTGGAGCGTCCATTGCGGACTGCCGCATGGATGATGGCTATTGTGTTGGTCATTGAATTGCCGTTGCGCCATCAATGGGTTGGATCCGCGACCGCGTTGGGCACCGGCCTGAGCGCCATGAGTACAGTGCTTTTCTTGGAGAATCTCCCTCTGTTTTTTGTTGGCATTCTGCTCAATGAAATCCGCCGACGCCGTGGCGTTGGGTCCCTAACCCTTTGGATCGGCGTCGTCGTCTGCGCTGGGGTGTTCCACGCCGTCGATGGTTATGGCCACAATCCCGCGGCCACGGCGCTGCTGGTCGCCGTGTTGGCCTTGTCCGCGTTTGGTCGGCTGCCGGTCTTGCGATTGCGTCCCTTGGTATTCCTCAGTGGGATTTCGTATTCGCTGTATCTCCTGCATAACAACCTCGGCTGCACAATTCTGTATCATTTGGACCCCGTGATCGGGTCCTGGCCAGCATTGATTGTGGCCGCCGGGGCGGTCGTAACGATTGCGTATTGCAGTACTCGTTTTTTCGAACTGCCAGCGGCCAGGTTCCTGAAGGCGAAATGGGAATTCGTCAAACAACGTCGAGCAAGCCGAGTCCATGCGGCATTGAGCACTCGACTTACGACGATTTGGCGGCGGCATATTCAACCCGGATACGAAAAACCAGGAAGCGAGTGACCCAGCATGAACTATCGAGCCCATGTCATTGAAACGGTCGATCAACTGAAGGCCCAAGCGGCAAGCTGGAATCGTCTATGGGATCGCAGTGCCTCAACGCTGCCGACCGTCCGGGCGCGGCCGCTGGCGCTTCACGCCGAACACTTCTTTCGGGGAGGCGATTTCAAGGCGATTGTCGTCAACGATTCCGATGGCGAACCGATCGCCGCGTTGCCGCTGATCATTCGCCGAATAAACGGATTTCGCGTCGGCGTCTCCCCGTCGAACGAATGGAATCACTGCCACGATTGGATCGTTCGTCACGGGGCGAACGCGGCGGACGTCGTCGGCCCAACAATCGAAGCCCTGCGCCGCCTGCGCGTGGCGTATCTGAGTTTCGATCTAGTGCGCTACAACCGGCGTCACTGGCAACGATTGCTGCAGGCTTGCTCGCAGACGTGCCATTCCACCCTGACTTGCCTGCCACAATACGAACTTGGCATGATTCACAACGCAACGGACTGGACAGATTTTCGAATCGGGCTATCCAAAAACTTGCGGCGGAATTTGGACCGAGGCGTCAAAAAACTGCGCGAACGTGGCGATTTGCGTTACTGGACATGGCGATATGATGGAACTGGTACGTTGTCGGATTGGGTGGGGCGGGCCTTCGAGATCGAAAACCGCGGGTGGAAATCGTCCGGGGGAACGTCGGTTCTGAAAACGCCTGGAATGACTAGGTTCTTTCAAAAGTTGGCCCATCAACTCGATCAAGACCACCACTTCGAACTGCATGGGCTATTGGTGGGTGACCGGCTTGCCGCGTTTGATTTTGGTTACCTCGCCAAACAGACTTATCACTCGCTGAAGGTTTCCTACGATCCGGACTTTGCCAAAATGAGTCCGGGCCATGTGTTGATGCAATTCCAAATCGAACGATTCCATGAATTGATGGATTGCACGACGGTTGACACCATGGGCGTCCTGTCTGAGGCGACGCGCAATTGGTGCACGGCGATCGAACCCATTGGTAGGGTGATGATCTCGTGTGACCGGATTCTAGGCCGTATTTGGGTCGGCGGGTACACGCTGATAAGAGGGTTGCGACGTCGGCTATTTGCCAAACGAGTCGTCGCTACAAACGTCAATAATGAAACACCGACTCGCCGCAACGTCGACCGGCACGTGCAAACCAGAACAACAAAAATCGGCTCAAATTCGACCTGAGGGCCATGAATCCACTCAGGTCGCCTATGAGCCGTGGTATCCGAAATTCACGGTGTATCCGAAACTCAAACGTATCTAGAAATTAGAAGGGGTCCGATCGCTCAAACTGCTCTCCGATCAAATCCTTCACAATGAATTACTTGCGGCGTCTCAATCCGAACATCGCAAACAGGCCGAGCAGCGACATCGATCCAAACGATGCGGGTTCCGGGACCGCTGAATAGTACACGGTCACCATCACACCCTTTTTCTTGATAAAGGCAGCAGACACCTGCATCGCCGCGGCGTTCAACGTGTTGTCGAATGTAAAGTGACCGGCGTCAACTGGAATAAAGGCGACTGATGTTGCGTTGGTCCAAGGCGCCCGAAAAATGCCGTTCGAAATTGAATGGTCGTGCAACTGAGAAAAGGCGCTGTTGTTGGACACCGTTCCATTGATCGTCGAGGCGAATGCTGAAATGGAATCCGCAACAAACGCTGCGCCACCTGGAAATGGCGTGCTCAGCGTGAAGTCGCCGAATTCGCTAATCCCAATGCCGGTGATCTTGTAACCTGGTTTGGCAGCAAAGCCAAATGAAAGTTGCCCGTCAACGATGACGTTCTGCATACTGCTGGCATACGCTTCGAACAACCGCGGAAAGAATACCAAGCTGTTGTTCAACACCGTCGGCGGACCGTACAACTCGGACACTTGGCCAGTTCCGTTGCCAATCGAAGACGACGATTCTTGTACGTTAAGGAAGCTAACATTGGCCCCCATAAAGTCGCCGTAGTAAATGATGTCGGCTCGGAGCCCTATGGAACAAACAAGGCACAGGATCAGCGACAGAATCAAAGCGGGAAATCGAAATGAGTTCTTCATTATGCGGCCTTTTGGAATCTATGTTCCGGTAAAGTCGATGAAGTCAGTTGATGACGTGGGTCAAACGCGGAATTGGCAGAGACTTCAGCCTCCTTGGCTGCGTTGCGACGAGATAGTACGCATGCCCAGCAATAAACTGCCAGCATGCAATCCAACTCGGCAAAGTTGCAACGTCCATTAGAAGCTGCGAGAAATCCACAGCAATGGAAAGCTATCGGACAACTATGTGAAATGAAAGTGAAAAGAATCTCAGTCTGAGTTTGTAGATTCGTAGATTTTCAGGAAAAAACGGGAGATCAGAAGACATGGAACGCCTTACAAAATGGAACATCAAACGCGAATGAATTTGTCCCCAGTCTTCCAATAGGTTTCCGCTTGGCTTTCCAATTGTGTCCGTTGTGACGTTGCGCAATTGGCTGAATACTGCACGTTTCAAGTCACTTCCACATCGTTTCTAGAATTCAGCACGTTTCCAAAGAAGACCACCAGAAGCGATCAAAAGAAGAAAAGAAAGTAAACCCGGAACGGAAGTGAGATTATGAGT
Organism: uncultured Planctomycetaceae bacterium; assembly: GCA_963803365.1. Lineage (GTDB taxonomy): Bacteria > Planctomycetota > Planctomycetia > Pirellulales > Pirellulaceae > JANMEB01. The sequence continues at coordinate 503,917 of CAWDMH010000003.1, read as the reverse complement.
CAAGCTGTCGTACGCAGTGCTTAGCCAAGCGCTTCGCAGGCTGGCCAAAAGGCACGCAAAATTCTCGAAGAAGATCGATGGGCTCTCGTGCCCTAGTTGCGGGACTTCATACGAAATTGTCCCGAGCCGGCGCCAACTCATCGAACCAATCGCGAAACACTTCATCGCGTTTTATCATTGCCGCGTCTGCGATTGCCGATTTAGTCGTCCACGAGTTCTGCTAAAGATCGTAGCTTGGTTAGGTGGACTGTCGACGGTGATCGCGGCGGTTTGGATGTCGTTGAGTTTCCTGTAGCGATCACACGAAAGAGGTCATTGAACCTTTGCGTCGACCGCCGTTTTTTCCGCAAGTTCGCGGATCGACTTCAGGTCGATTTTTCCCGTTCCTAACACCGGAATCTGGTCAACCGGGTAAAAGCTCTCGGGATCGGGAATGTAGAGATTCGGGAGACCGTGTTCCCGCAGCAATTGGCACATTCGATTGGGTGGCTTTTCGAGACGCGTGTAGAGGACGACAATCCGTTCCCCCTTTCTTTGATCTGGGACCGCCGTCACTACCAACGGGGGAAGTTCAAAGTCGCGTTCGCTGAACGTGGAAATCAAGGCATCTTCGATTTGGATATGGGGGACCATCTCCCCACCGATCTTTGAGAAGCGGCTCATCCGTCCGGTCAACTTGATGAATCCATCCTCGTCGATCTCTCCCACGTCGCCAGTTTTGTACCAGCCCTCCACGATGGTATCCTTTGTCAAATCAGAACGACCTAGATAGCCAAGCATGATGTTCGGACCCTTTACCCAAAGCATTCCCGATTGATTCGGTCCCAGTTCACGAGTCTCGTCGGACAAGTCAGTCACCTTCGCCGCGACATTGGCAATCGGCCTGCCGACCGTCCCTTCCTTGCAATCAAGTTGAAAGTTATGCAGTGATCGCGACGGCGGGATGTTCACCGAGACGATGGGCGAGGTTTCCGTCGCGCCATAGCCTTCGATAGGCCGTTTGCCGAATTTGTTTTCGAAGGCGATTGCAAGTTCTGGCGGCAGCTTTTCCGCTCCGGCAATCACGATATCGAGTGATTCGAAGTCCTCTCGGTTGCAGCGTCGCAGATAACCTCGCAAAAACGTCGGTGTTCCCAACAGTACCGTACCCCGGTTGTTTCGAGTCAATTTGCCAATCTGAGTTGCCTCGAGTGGATTGAAATGATAGATGCCGCGAACGTCCAGTCCCATCACTCCCCAAAACGTGACCGTGTAACCGAACGAATGAAAAAACGGCAGTGTCCCAATGAGCGTATCGGCCGCGTTCAAATTGATCGCCTGCCAAACTCCCTCCACGTTGCTGGCAATATTCCGCTGAGACAACATGACTCCCTTAGGAGTTCCCGTAGAGCCGGATGTAAAAATGATGGTCAAGACATCGTCCGGCTTTAGACGCGTCAGACCGAGCTTCCATTCCAGCCACCAGCCGGGAGTCACATAGGCATCGGCGATCCCCCAAATCTTGTCGGACACGCGCAAATGTCCTTGCAGATCGTCGAGGTAGTAAACCTCGCAGTCGAACTCAAACTCGAACTTTTCCATCACCTTGCGGCTCGTCAGCACGTGCTTGACGCCGGCCTGACGGAGACACTCATTGATCAACCGCGGTGACAATGAGTAGTTGAGGTTGATCGCGATTCGGCGGTCGAGCGCCAATGCAGCATTGCAAATCACGGCCCCGGTCGACGGGGGAACCAGCACCCCAACGTGTTGTTCGTCAGAGCCAAGCACGTGGCGACGGAGCAGACGCCGCAGGATCAGCGAGCGAGCCAATAACATCCCGCCAGTAAGCTTTTGGTGTGTGGAGTCGCTTACCTTCATCGAAAACCTGCGCCGTTTGCATCGACGAACGAGCTTTTGCACGGGTGACTCAAACGGCCCTTGGCGGTGCGCCACGCATTCGGCACTGAGTTTGGAAACCGCCTGTCGAACTTCGAAAATGGATTCGGGCCGTTCCACCGGTTCCCCGATGTTAACCGTCAATCGGTGGCGAATCGAATTGGGAATTCGCCAAATCGTGGTTCCCTCGGCGAAAGTAAATATGCTCCCCCACAATTGGTCGATGTACACCGGCACGATCGGCACGGGTAGTTGCTCCAGTATTCTCATCAGGCCCGGTCGAAAGCCCTGAATCTGACCGGAGCGAGTCAGTCCCCCTTCGGGAAAAATGCCTACGAGTTCGCCGCGCGCCAAAGCCTTGCGGGCCTCGGCCAATCCGTGCTGAATGGATTTCGGTCCTCCGGTAATCAAAATGACTCCGGCAAACCACGCCCAAAACTTCATGAACGGATTATTGAAATTGCCCGCCCAAGCAATGGTGCGGATCTTCCGTGGGGTCATCAAAATGACGATTAATCCATCAATCCAACTCGTATGATTGGATACCAATACGGCCCCACCCTTGGCGGGAATATTGGGATACCCGTTCACTCGAACGCGATAAAGCATTCGGAATATCGTCCACAGAAGAATGCGCATCATGGCCTGGGGTAATCGCCAGGCGGCGTACGCGAAAACGGGGAGTCCGAACAGCGCCAACAAGACGTAGCGTTGGCGGGCACTCAGAATGGGCGACGGCGCCGCGTGCGCATAGGCGTTTTTGGCGACGAGTTGCAACAACTCGTGTCCGGCAAATAAATCCAGATAGGGTTGCAGCAGGATCGATCCACCGGCGGCGGACCGCAACTCAATCTCTCTCTTCAACACCGCTGCCAATCCCGCAACGCGTATCTCGCTGGACGCACCATCCAACCAGTCAAGTACATCGTCGAATGACAGATCGGCTTGAGAATTCGCATGCGGTACCGCGGCACTCGGCTTTCCCGCCAATTCGGCCAATGCCGGGTACATTCGTCGGCGCAAGGACTCCGTCGAAAACGGGTTGTCGGCGGTGTCTCCTGGTCGGTACGGCACAATTGAGGCAATAGCCGCGTCGACCCGATTCAGTACGCCCGAATCAATCGACGCCATTTGATACGCCTCCGGCAATTCCGCAAAGCCACGAGGTGCCATCGACGAATGAGCCGCTCAGCAGGAGTCCCATGCCTAGCCAACCGGCGCCAAGTGACACGACCGCGGTTGCCGCCAACAGCCCGCACCGACTCGTCGGATCACTGTTCAGTTGAATGCTCGCTGTCATTGGAAGTTGATACGCCGCAAAGGAAAGCCCCAGTCCACCGAGGAGCAACAGCGAAAATAATAGTGTCCAATTGGGCCGCGTGGCAACCGCAGGTTGGGCGCTGGAATCAGGTTGATCAACAGGGCTACGACAACGATTCCTAGCGCTCCCCAAGGAACGAATCCCAGTTCGATGCGACGGCTTATGATGCCGACGATCAACCCACCGAGTCCCCAACCGACCACCGTTGCCGTCAACAGCCATTCCCAGATGGCGAAATCAAAGCGGCAAGTCTCCAAGACAAAGTCCGATAGGCTGAGTAGGGCCAGCGTTGCAAAAAGAACACCGAAGGCAATTCCAACGGAGAGCGGCACTAAAGACTTCGCGTTTTTCCATTGGTTAATCAGAATTCGCAGCCGAATTACGAGTCGCCAGGGGATGTTCGGCACTTCTTGTTCGTGGTGGGCTACATTGAGCGAAAACGTGCCAATCACCGCTCCGACGGACAGTCCGATCAATGTCAAACCGAACGGCCAAATCGAACTTCTCCATTGATCCGGACGGAGAAACGGAAGCCGCTCGAACGAGATCACTGAAATGAGAAACCCCGCCGCACCTGCGCAATTCAGTATGGCGTTGGCGCTCATGATTCGAGACGGTTCCACAAGGCAAGGTAGAACGGCATTGCGAATTTCCATCGCCAATACGGCCGCAAATCCAAACAGACCGCAAGCGGTGTAGATCAGACCTGCATGGTGCGTCGACAAAGCTCCAATCGCCAGGAACGCAGTCATGAGTTCAAAAGTGCGCACCACAAAAAGCGACATCGAAATGGGATAACGGAATGCCGCGTCCGCACCCAAGATCGCCGCGAGACAACCGCCGAACGCGAAGCAAGCCCAACCTATCCATCCAGACAACAACAAATCTGTCGGGGGCAGGACGTGCGAAAGGAGCTGATAGGCTGACCAGAAAAAAAGACATTGCGCGGCGACGGAAAAGAAGTGCGACCAAAGAAGGCCTTGAAACGTCGCGCTGGACAAGCCAGGTTTGACTGGCGTCGGCGCGCCGGTGTCAGTCGAGTGGTTCATAAACGTACCGACGCTTGCGGAACAAAGCCCGCTGGAAACGAGGAAGTGGCTATCGATACCCTGGATTCTCGGATATTCTACTGTATTGGGGGTGGGGAATCCTGGATCCAAAAGCGCCGATCCCCAAATTCACTCCAACGAGGGCCAACACATGTCTCCGCTCAATCGTCGTGGGTTTATCATCGGCACTGCTGCGGGGCTGGCGATTCCAGCGCTCGCGCATCGATCGGGGCTGTTTGCCGATGCGCTCGACCGCTTCGTAGCCAAAGATTCTGACCTCAAGGGACGAGTTCGGAAAACACTCAAGATCGGCATGGTGGGAGTCGATGGATCGCTGCTCGACAAACTCAAAGCGGTCAAGGCGGCTGGATTTGACGGAATCGAAATGGACTCACCCGGCATGGACGTGGACGAGACCAAGCGGGCAATCGCCGCATCGGAGCTGCCAGTCGACGGAACCGTATGCTCGACGCATTGGCAGAAGACCCATACCAGTCCAGATGCGGCGGTGCGGGAACAGGCGTTGGCTGACCTAGAGACAGCGATCCGAGATACGCATGCGGTCGGAGGCAACTCGACGTTACTGGTCGTGGGGCACGGGAAGGACGGACCGGAGCGCAAATCTGGCCACGAGCCATCGAAAACATTTCCCAAGCGATTCCATTGGCGGCGCAATTGGGTGTCTACATCGCCATTGAAAACGTCTGGAATCATTTCATGTACGATCATGACGGCGGCCAGGACCAATCGCCCGATCGGTACGTACGGTTTATCGACGAACTCAACTCGCCCTGGGTGGGTATGCATTTGGACATTGGCAACCATTGGAAGTACGCCAACATGGGAAACTGGATCCGGGCGTTAGGCCGTCGAGTTGTGAAGCTTGACGTCAAGGGTTACTCGCGGGCCAAACAAGATTGGGCGGACATTGGCGAAGGCGATATCGATTGGGCCGACATCCGCCAAGCTCTGCTCGAAATCAACTTCAGCGGATGGGCCGCCGCGGAAGTCAAAGGCGGTGACTTCGAACGCCTCAGTTTGATTTCCAAGCAAATGGACACCGTGTTGGGTCTTGGTTGAGCCACGTGTGATGGATCCGGGCCGACCATCGGCGCAGATCGGCCGAGTTGGACGTTCGCGCCCAACAGTTTGGCTTATGTCGTGCGGAGGCGTAGTCCACGGAGTCTCACGGGCCAGTCACACCGGACTTGTTCGAAGAAAAAGCATCATCGATAATGACGTCTTGGTTCGGTTGAGCTGCATCGGAGTTTCTGCCGCCACTATCTTTTTTAGGAGTCTGTTGAAATGCCGTTGGTTCCCCTGCGAGTCGTATTGGATCACGCCGCCGAAAATGACTACGGTGTTGCGGCATTAAACGTTAACAACATGGAACAAATCCAGTCGATCATGGAGGCGGCTAATGAGACCGACTCCCCGGTCATCGTACAAGCTTCTCGCGGCGCCCGCTCCTACTCGCAAGACAACTACCTGCGGCATTTGATGCTGGCCGCGGCCGAGTTGTACCCGCACCTGCCCATCGTCATGCACCAGGATCACGGCAACAGCGTCGAGACATGCATGAGTGCGATTGAGAACGGGTTTACGTCCGTGATGATGGACGGTTCGCTCCAGGCGGACGGCAAAACGCCTGCGGACTATCAATACAATGTCAGCGTGACGAAAAAAGTCGTCGACTTGGCTCATGCAAAGGGAGTGTCGGTCGAAGGAGAATTGGGCTGTCTCGGCTCTTTGGAGAGTGGCCACGGCGACAAAGAAGACGGTCACGGGGCAGAAAGCGAACTCACTCGCGATCAGATGTTGACCGACCCCGACGAAGCCCAGCGGTTTGTGGCGGCGACCGGCGTCGATGCGTTGGCGGTTGCGATCGGAACCAGCCACGGAGCCTACAAATTCACGCGCAAGCCCGACGGCGAAATCCTGGCGATGGACCGGATCGTCGAGATTCACAAGCGACTCCCCAACTGTCATATGGTGATGCACGGCAGTAGTAGCGTTCCGCAACATCTGCAAGACTTACTGAATAAATACGGGGGGCGAATGCGGCAAACCTGGGGCGTTCCGGTCGAGGAAATTCAACGCGGGATCAAGCATGGCGTCCGCAAGATCAACGTCGACACGGACAACCGAATCGCAATCACCGCGGCGATTCGAAAAGTGTTTGTCGAGTCTCCGGAAAAATTTGACCCCCGTGATTACTTGAAGCCGGCGCGGGAGGCCATGAAGCAAGTTTGTCATGACCGGATGGTCGCATTCGGACAGGCTGGGTGGGCTGGGGCATTGCGCAAGCGGCTGGCATCCTGAATCGCCTTGTACTTATGGCTACGGCCGAATTGGATCCGCACTTCATCATGACCGTTCAGGAGCGTGAGACGCTTCTATTGGCGCCCTACGCCACCTTCAGCCACCTTTCGTCCGGACGCGAGCATCCCGAGCCGGACCACCCTTATCGAGGTCCATTTCAACGCGATCGCGACCGCATCCTTCACAGTTCCGCATATCGCCGGTAAGCGGGAAAATGCAAGTGTTTACCGGTGAGATGGGGGACTATCACCGCACGCGGTTGACCCACACGCAAGAGGTGGCAACGATCGCCCGCACGATCGGACGCGCCATCCGCCTCAACGAGGACTTGATCGAAGCCTTGGCGTTGATGCACGACATTGGACACCCACCCTACGGCCACGCCGGCGAAGATGCTTTGGATGAGTGCTTGCGAACTGAAGGAGGATTTTCACACAATCAATATGCGCTGACGGTCGTCCGCGAGTTGGAAATGCGATTTACGTCGTATCCAGGCTTGAACCTGACGCGGGAAGTTCTCGCTGGACAAACCTCGCGAATCGATAAATCGAAGGATGCGTGCCCGTTGCCGCTGGAAGTCCAATTGGTCGACGCGACGGACAGCGCGACCTACGACGCGCACGATACCGACGACGCCGTCAAGCTCGGCCTGGTGACGCTGGATGATTTGGCGAAACTCGATTTGATTCAGCACGCGTTAGAGTTCGTGCGGAAGAACTACACTTCGCTGGACGAAGATCTGATGCGCAAAGCGGTGGTGCATCGGTTGATTGATTTTCAGGTGACCGACTTGCTGTATCATTGCAGTGCCGAATTGCACCGGCGCCAGTTTTCCTCACAGCAGGAGGCCATGCACAGCGACTTTCGCGTTCGGCCGAGTCCGGAAGTTGCGGAGCAAAAACGCGGATTAGAAGCGTTTCTTTATCGTCATGTCTACCGCCATCCCAATTTGATTCGCATCCGTGAACAAGCGCAGACGCGGATCCGTCGGATGTTTGACGGGTACGTGAGCCGCCCAGAACTCATTCCGTTCCAGTATCAAAAACGCATCGTGCGCGTCGGCATTCACAGGACGGCTGCAGACTATATTGCCGGGATGACGGATAAGTTCTTTGAGGACACGTTCATGATTCACTTTGCCTAATCACTAGGGATTGCATGCAAAATAACTTCCCGGTTTCGTCGACCCTCTCCCAAAGCCTCTCCCGTGAGGGCGAGGATTTACGGCGAAGTTATTTTGCGTCCGATCCTAACCGTTGACCGCTAGTGCCGTGTCAAGTTTTAATTTTGGGGTGCCACTGGCTGTGCCAGTGTACATGAGCGTCGTGTATTGCCGACCCGCACTGGCGAAGCCAATGGCACACAACCCCAATTCTAAGACCTGACAAAGCACTAGTGGGACAAAGCATTTGGGTCGGGCACGTCCGGAATTCGCTTGGCGTTAGGATCGGTGGGGGGCTTGTCGAGGGTGAGAAAGGCGAACAAGTCGATGAGTTCGTCTTCTTTATATTGCTTTTCCAAATCTTCGGGCATCAACGAAAGCTTCGTTGACGAAAACTCGTCGACATCCGCTCGGGGAATTGTCGTGACTTTTCCACCTTGCCCCTTAAGAACGATCCTCTGTGGACTATCTTCGACCAATAGCCCCGTGACCACCAATCCATCGACCGTCTCTACGATTTTTGCTTGATACGCTTCGCCAATAACCAGACTCGGATCGAACACGTTGGACAAGAGTTGCTCCAGTGAGCCTCGACCGCTATTGGTCAAGTCGGGGCCGATGTCGTAACCCTTGCCGTAGATCTTATGGCATTGGCCGCAGGTCTTTCCGAATACGATCTCTCCCCGCACCGGGTCGCCTGGGCGCGTCGACAGCAGGCGGCGCACATCCTCGATCACTTTTTCCCGAGTTGGATCGCGATCCATGCGGATTTTGCCCCATTGTTTTCGAACGCTTGCCTGAAGTTCCTCGTCGGGGAAACTTGCCAGGCGGCGAATCTGATTGACGTTCAGTGAATCCGCCGGCGAACTCATTCCGGCCAATGGCCGCCATCAGTTTCTTGCTCCCGTTGACGCGGCTCGTCAACACCTCCAAAAGCTGCGGCCTCAGTTCGACTTCGGTTTGCGGAAATTGATCGAGCAAGAAATCGGCCGTTTCTTCGCGATTCAGGCTGGCCAGGACCGAGATTGATTGGCGACGAAAGTCCTGGTTTTCGGGAGTTCGGTGTTCGAGCAGACCCCGAGCGAGATCGAGCACGCCGTCTTGGTCCAAATAAACCAGCGCGCACGCGCCAACAACTCAAGAGGACTCTCGTTCGAATCGCGACGCAACCAAGCAATCAGCTCCGTAGCGGCGGTTTCATCCCCGACAACAGCCGCCAATACACAAGCCCGGCGCAGCAGATCTTCGCTGGGTGACCGGCGTCGAATCGACTCAAGCTGCGGAGCAAACGCCCGACTCAACTGCCCAATCTCACCGCCCGTGATTTCGTGGTTGATCACGCGAATGGCCAGCGCCTCCCATGAGTCACCGACGATCGACTGTTGCGAGGGATCGGTGACATCGAGCGACTCCAGCAACGAAGCGATAGAAGCAAAGTCGGCCGGTTTCCCAGCCAGCAACCGATCGATGATCCGAGGCAATAGGCGTTTGACGTTGATTGAAAGCATCGGTTCATTGCGATGAATCAGCTCGACGAACTCCTGCGCTTGCTGATCCAATCGCGGATGCACGTTTTGCCAAACGATCTGTGGAATCAACGGATCTTCGCCGCAATTGGATAGGACCTTCAATAACAACGGCAACGGATCATCCGGTCGAATTTTGGCAGCCGCCACCGCGACCTGCAACAACACGTCCGGCTGGTCGATCGCGGCGAGCCGGTCCAACTCAGACAAAAACGCGCCATCGGCGATGTGATGGTCGGCCAGAATTCGAACCGCCCAAGCGACAATGGTTGAATTCTGACGGCGGAGCAAACTGCGGTAAAAGTCCCATCGAGGATGTTCCATCGACGCATGTGCCGCACATCGCATGGAGTCGCGTTTTCTGCGACATGCCGTCGTTCAACACGATCGCTTCCAATTTCTTGGCGGTTGCCTGATGGCTGCGCTCGGCGAGCAAACGCTGCGCGGTTTGGCGGATAAACAAGTTCGGGCTTTGCAGTCGCGCTAACAGTTGATCGTCCGATTCGCTGCGGAGGTTCATCGGCGCCGCACGAGGACTCGCACCGTACCGGATTCGGTACAGCCTCCCCTTGAGCCGATCGATTCCCTCCGGGTCTCGCCGTGCATCTTGATAACAGTGGTACCGATCGTACCAATCGAGGACATAGAGGCATCCGTCCGGACCGGTTTTTTGAGCAACCGGCATAAACCAGGAATCGTTGGCGGTCAAGAAATCGGCTTCGCCCTCGGCGAGATAAGTCGAACCACGTCGCGTTAATCGATCGACATTCAAACAGTTGCCGTGAATGTTTCCCATGTACATTCGATCGCGGTAGGCTTCAGGATAGGCATCGCTGTCAAAATAATTTAAACCGCAGTACGCCGCCTGCTGATGCTGATGATTGACGATGGAACCGATGGGCCAGGTGAAGGGCGGATAGGGACCTCCTTGCCGAATGTAGTAACCGGTCTCTGCCAAGTGCCATAAATGATCAATCACGCAGGCGCTGACGAAGGCGTTACCCAACGGGTCGAAGGCAATGCCCCAGGGATTGCTGGTCCCTTCGGCAAAAAGCTCAAACCGACGCGATCGCGGATCGATGCGAAACATCGCACACGTAAAGTCAAATTCGCGATCGCCTTGCTTCACGTGGGCCGGGTTGAAGACGCCGTTGAGTCCGTACAAATAGCCATCGGGCCCCCAAGTCAATGAATTTGGAAGTTCGTGCGTGTCGTCTCGACCAAACCCGGTCACGACCACTTCCGTCTTATCCACGTGGTCGTCGCCGTCGGTGTCTTGAAGGAACAAGATATCCGGCGAGTTGGCTACCCAGACTCCCCCGTAACCGATGGCCAATCCGGAGGGAATGTTGAGCCCATCTGCAAAAACGGTGAACTTATCAGCGCGACCGTCACCATCAGAGTCTTCGAGGATCTTGATTCGGTCGCGGCCCGGCCCCGCCGATGAACGCGGATACTCCACGCTTTCGGCAATCCAAATGCGTCCTCGTTCGTCAAAGGCCATGGCTACGGGATTGACGATATCCGGTTCGGCAGCCACGATCTCCACGTGAAAGCCATCGGGAACGGTCATGCGACGAACCGCCTCTTCGGGGGAGACGGGTCGTCCCGGCATCTTAGATTGCCCGTGAGGAATTACGTCCTGCGCCATCGCCATCGTCGACATTGCAAGTAGCAACGAGACGAAATACGCACAGCGGCGGGTTATCGATATTCGCCGTGGAAAGTTCGATTTATGGCCGCGACCTCGTTCAAGTCCTGATTCGCGATCGATTACCCCAATGGATTCCATTTGGTTTGCAAAGTTGACACGTTGTGACCGAGAGATTTCGGAACAATTTGCGATTCCAGCCGCAACTTTCTCAGGTTTAGACGGTTGTTTTGGAAACAGAAACATTGTGGTGGTGGGACTTTATCGACGGCCAGAGCGCCTATAGTATATGGACTGAAGGCGGCCAAATCTTCATATTTCAGCGGCTCCGTTGGCAGCCGAGCGCGGTCGCCCATCATTTTTATTCGGCGAGGAGACTATGGAATTAATCATTCTGCGGTCGGCATTTTTCTTGACCGCTGTCGGCTTCGGGCTGAATCTGGTGCTCAATGACAGTACCATGCCTTGGTGGGTGGTGCCGTTGGTGGCTGTGGTCGCCGTTGTATTGATTGTGGTCGACGTGCTATTCCCTCGCAAGCGGATCGAGCTGATCTCCAGTATTTACTTTGGGTTGGCGGTCGGCTTGTTCTTGACGTACGTGATCAATCTTGCACTGACACCGGTTTGGGGTTCGATTAGTGATGCACGTCTGGCCCAAATACAGCCTACCGTGTTAACGCTGGTTGGCATCGCCAGCTGCTATTTGTGCATAAGCCTACTGTGGCAGACGCGCGACGACTTCCGGTTTGTGATTCCGTACGTCGAATTTGCCCGCGAATTGAAAGGAGGCAAGCCGTACGTCTTAGACACGAGCGTTGTGATCGACGGCCGGATAGCCGACATCGTCGAAACCGGGGTCATCGACAATCAACTCGTTATGGCCCGGTTCGTGTTGGCCGAGTTGCAGGCGATCGCCGACAGCAGCGACAAGATGCGTCGTTCGCGCGGCCGTCGCGGCTTGGACGTATTGAACAGGCTCCGGACCAACAACAACGTCGACTTGATGATCTACGAGAGAGAGACTGCCGAGATGCAGGGGCAATCGGTCGACAACAAGCTGCTGCTGTTGGCGAGGCATCTCCAAGGCAAAATCGTCACGGGCGACTTTAACTTGAACAAGATCGCCCGGTTACAGAACATTCCGGTCGTTAATCTCAATGACATCGCCAATTCGCTGAAGCCGGTATTCTTGCCCGGCGAACGTCTGACGGTCCGTATCGTGAAGCAAGGCGAAGAACAAAATCAGGGAGTCGGCTACTTGGAAGACGGGACGATGATTGTCATCGAAGACGGCCGCCAACACGTGGGCAAGACGATCACGGCGGTGGTGACGAGCATGCTGCAAACTAGCGCCGGCCGAATGATCTTCGCCAAGTTTGACTCGACTGACGAAAAATGAATGAGTCGTCGTTAGGGCGTCCTGCCACGCTGAACGCGCTGGACGAACGGAGCCGGTTGCGGCATTTGGATCGAACCGAGCTCGATCGCTTACAGCTTGAACGCTTTAACCGACTGTTGTTGGACGTTCTCCCACGCAACAAGTTCTACTCGGCGAAGATCGGCACATCGCTCCGATTGAATTCATTGGACGAACTGCGCGATCTGCCGTTTACTACGAAGGAAGAACTTTCGCAACAATCCGAACCGGATGGCTGGCCAGTCAATCTGACGTTTTCGCTGGATCGATACGTGCGCTATCACCAGACGTCGGGAACCAGCGGTCGACCGATCAAAATACTCGACACCGCCGAAGATTGGCGCTGGTGGATCGACACGTGGCAATATGTCTTGGACTCCGGACAGATCACCTCGGCCGACCGCTGCCTGTTGGCATTCAGTTTCGGGCCTTTCGTCGGCTTCTGGTCCGCTTTTGAATCATTGATCGATCGGGGCGTGATGGCGATTCCGACCGGTGGGATGTCTACGGCAACACGATTGGAAATGATCCGCACATTGCGCGCCACCGTTTTGCTGTGCACTCCCAGCTATGCTTTGCATTTGGGTCAAGCCGCACCAGACCACTCGATCGCAGCAGAGCAACTTGGCGTCCGAGCGATCATCGTCGCGGGCGAGCCGGGTGGTTCGATTCCCACCGTTCGAGAACGCATCCAGTCCATATGGAACGCCGAGGTGATCGATCATGCCGGCGCCAGCGAAGTCGGACCGTGGGGCGTTGCCGACGATCGGCGGCTGGGGCTACACGTCGTCGAGAGCGAGTTCATCGCCGAGTTCCTTTCGATGGAGAGCGACCGGATGGCCGGCGAAGCGGAGCTGGCCGAACTGGTGTTGACTAATCTGGGCCGCCGCGGCTCTCCGGTGATTCGCTACCGCACGGGAGACTTGGTGCGGCCGAGCTGGGGACACGACCGCGCTTGCCGGTTTGTGCTTGTGCCAGGAGGCGTGCTGGGACGACGGGATGACATGGTAATTATTCGCGGCGTCAACATCTTTCCCAGTTCGATCGACGAAATCCTGCGTGGTTTTCCGGAAATCGACGAGTATCGCATCATCGCGTTTCGGGAGACAGACGCGATGGAACAGTTGCGGTTGGAAGTGGAAGATCGCGGAACGATCCGCGACGGATCGCCACGGCCCTGCAGGTGCGATTGGGCTTGCGGGTCGACGTGCAGCTTGTGACGGCGGGCAGTCTGCCGCGTCCTGAATTCAAATCCCGACGCTTCGTCGATCAGCGCAACCCAACACCATCCCAGTCGTGACGCGGCGGCTACTTTTTGAAATCGCCGGCCCGGATGATGACAAGTTTCGCCGGGTCAATGTACTTTTTGAATGCCGCGTGAATATCGTTTGCGGTCAGTTGGGCAACGCGTTTTTCTCGATCGCTCAGGAACTGAAACGTGCGGTCCAAGTGCAAATTGGACCCCATTTGACCGGCGATCGAACCGTCGCTGGAACGAGAGACCTTTTGTTGTTCCAACCAGGCGTTCTTCGCATCGGCGACTTCCTGATCGGTTGGTCCATCAGCGAGAAACCGGTTAAGTTCCTCCATCGCGGCGGTTTCCACCGCGTCGATGTTCACTGGATTGGTGATCGCATTGATCGAAAAGCGAGCATCGGTGCCTTGGCTGGGGAGCGAGATGGACGACGTGGCGCCATACGAAAGGCCTTCTTTTTGGCGAATTCGATTGCCGATCCGCGACGAAAGCGTGCTGCCCCCGAAAATGAAATTGCCTATGATCAGCGGCTCGGCATCATCGTCCGAGTCGTTCAACGCAAACGATAACGCCGCCGAAAAGACCGCGTTCGCTTTGTCGGGTGTGTTGATGTTCATTTTCTTGCCGGCCAAGTCGGGATTGGCGTCGCGATCGATCGACCTGTATTCAACGTCGGAATGCCAATCCTTGAGAACGCTGCCTAAGGCGTTGAGGAATTCCTCTGGCTCAAACTCGCCCACAATCGCGACCTCGCCCACGGCGGAGGACAACTGCGTCGCATAGATCTTTTTCACCTCGTCCAAGGTCAAGTTTTCGATTTGGTCGATCGACTCTTCTGTGGTCGGCACATAGCGAGCATCGCCCTTGGGATATTGCGAGAGTGTCCGCGAGATTTCGTTGCCCGCTAACATTTGCGGCTCGTCCACGAATCGCTTCATCATGTTGGCCATCCGGTCCTTCATTTGTTCGAATTCATCTTCCGGGAAGGCTGGATGACGAATGATCTCGCCGAGCAGATTGATTGCCGGCACTAGCGAGCTTCGCTTGGCTTCGATCGAAAAGCTCAGCGAGCCCGCCGAGCCGCCTCCCCCTCCACCGCCGCGTCGCCCGCGGCCTCCCCCTCGACCACCGCCGGCGGAGATGCGGACGCCGAGTTCGGTCATTCTTGCCTGCAGTGCCTGACGGTTCATCGATTCGGTACCCGCCATCAACATGCTGGGCAACACCCCGGCGGCAACAATCTTGTCCTTGAGAGAATTTTCGTTTCCGTATCGCAATGTCACATCGACGGTGACGGTCTCGCCACGGTTTTTCTTCTCCAGCAGAGCGATCTTGAGGCCATTGACGTCAAGCGTTCGGACGCGCGAGTCGAGATTTTCCGGGGACGGATCGAACACTTCACCCGATTCCATCGCGGCACCGCCGTGATAGTTATTCACCAAATCCGCGATCGAGTCGACCTGTGGAATCTCGGCCCGCATCGGTTCCGTCGTCGGAATGAAAATGCCAAGGGTTCGGTTGTGCGGTGGGAAGTACGTTCTGGCCACGCGTTGCACATCCTCGAGCGCCACCTCTTGAACGCGGTCGCGTTGAATAAACAGCAATCTCCAGTCGCCCAAGGCGGCCGCGCTGCTCGAGCGCCGAAGCCATTCGGCCGGCATCATCCAGCAGCAATTCCGACGCGCGCTTCGCCCTCATTTTGGCCCGCAAGACCGCCTTGTCGTCAAATGTCACATTGCCGATGTCGTCGATCGTCTTCAATAAGATGTCGCGCGCCGCGTCCAGCTTGCCTTCGGTCGGCTGCACCGAAAACGTGAACAATCCTGGATCGTGCTCGTCGTCGGCTCTGGCAGAGGCACTGGTTGCCAAATGCGTTTCGACCAGTTTGTCCTCCAGCAAGCCGACTTTGTCTTCGGAGATCACGCTTGCCAAGATCGACAACGGAGCCCAATCTTCGTGCGCCGCCGCGGGAATGTGATAGGCGGCCAGCAGCGAGCCGATTTGTCCAACGCGGCGCAACTCGACCAACCGTTCACCATCCTGCGGCGGCTCGGTCGTGTACGTTGGCTTCAGTTCACGTTGTGGCTTGGGAATCGATCCAAGATACTTGTCAACGAGTTTCAGCGCAGCGTCTGGCTGGAATCGTCCCGTGATAATCAACACCGCGTTGTCGGGCTGGTAGTACTTGTGGTAGAAGGCCTGCAGATTGTCGATCGGCACGCGTTCGATATCGGAGCGATTACCGATCGTCGGCTTACCGTAGTTGTGCCATTCGTAGGCCGCGGCGGTGACCCGTTCGGACAAAACACCTTGCGGACTATTCTCACCCCGTTCGAATTCGTTTCGGACCACCGTGAATTCGGACATCAAGTCCTCGTGACGAATGAAACTATTGACCAGACGATCGGATTCGAGGTGGATTCCAAAATCGAGATTCTCATCGTTTGCCGGCAGCGTCTCAAAGTAGTTGGTGCGGTCCTGGCTGGTCGTGGCGTTAAAACTCGCTCCGTGATCGCGGATCGCGGTCGGAACGTCGGGAAACGTCGGCGTTCCCTTGAAGTTCATATGCTCCAGCAGGTGGGCCATCCCCGTTTCCCCGTAGCCCTCGTGTCGCGAACCGACCAGCACGGTCATGTTGAGCGTGATGATCGGCTTGGACGCTTCTGGAAAGAGCAGTACACGTGCTCCGTTGGGCCACAGGTACTCGGTGACTCCTTCGACGCTCGCGACTTTTTCGTGGCTTACAGTTTGGCACCACGCTGTCGTGGAGACCATCCAAACGACCACCAACAAGAGATGTCTTAACATGATCGACTCCGGCAATAGAGAAAGCATCCGGCCATTGAAATCCGCCGGAAACATTCTAGCCCCTGAGGTGGGTCGCCTCAATCAACCCGACAACGACAAACACAACGCCCTAGTGCCGTGTCAAGTTTAATTTTGGGGTGCCACTGGCTGTGCCAGTGTACATGAGCGTCGTGTATTGCCGACCCGCACTGGCGAAGCCAGTGGCACACAACCCCAATTCTAAGACCTGACAAAGCACTAGTGGTTTGTGTCAGCAAACGTTTAGGATCGCACGCAAAATAACTTCACCCTAAATCCTCGCCCTCATCGGGAGAGGTAAGGAGAGGGTCAAAAAAACCGGGAAGTTATTTTGCGTGCGATCCTTAGGGTGAAGGCGTCAGGAGTCAATTGTGCGAAGCACCCGGATGGCCGTTCCGGCAATTGACTCCTGACCCCTTAACCAACCCGTAAACTAAGCTGTAACAACGCACTAGACGCATTTGAAACTTATGGACAAAATAGGGCAGCCGGTAAGGCTTTTCACTGGACGGACTTTTTCAGGTCCGCGGTTTTGGCTGGGAGAAATGGGAAAATGACCGCAACTGTGTCGATCGATGCAAACCAACTGGAATTGGCCATCGCTCAAGTCCGAGCGGCTCGCCAGTACACGCTGACACTATTAGAAGGCGTGCCTGAGGACGGATGGTTTTGGACGCCAACGGCCCCCATCACGCACATTGCCTGGCAACTCGGGCATATTGCCGTTGCCCAATATGGTCTGATGTTGTTTCGTCAGCGCGGACGGTTACCGACGGATGCCGACCTGATGTCGAGTGATTTCAGAAAGTTATTCATGAAGGGTACCAATGCTTCGGCCGAGCGGTCGAATTACCCGTCGCCGCAAGAGATCCGCACGGTGTTGGACGCTGTCCATCGTCAGGCACTTGATGAAGCCGCGCGGTTTGATCCGGACGACTTAAGCCAACCGACGGAACCGCCGCACGCGGCGTTTCCCAACCGGCTTGGGTCGCTATTGTTTGCATCCGCCCATGAGATGTTGCACGCCGGTCAGATCGGCCTGTTGCGGCGCTTGATGGGATTGTCGCCGATCCGCTAATTCCCTTCCCATGCGACGTCCGACACCGAACTTGAGGTTGCGCGATTGAGCCAGACAATCGTCTTTGTAGATTCGCTAACGAAGCGGTACGGCGAATTCTTGGCACTCGATTCTTGTTCGATGCAAGTCCAGCGCGGCCAGGTATTCGGCTTGTTGGGGCCTAATGGCGCCGGCAAGACGACGTTGCTGCGGCTGTTGATGGGTTTTTTGCGGCCGACGTCAGGCGTGGCGCAGATTGGTCGACTTGATTGTTATGACCAGCGTCAACAGGTGCACCGTCAGGTCAGTTACGTTCCTGGTGAACCGCGATTGTTCCGCACGATGCGCGGGAGGCACGTGCTTCGGTTTTTTGCCGACGTTCGCCCCGATGGCGACTATCATCGAGCTCAGCGGATTGCCCGGCGGCTCGATTTGGACTTGTCTCGTTGGGTCGGATTCATGTCGACCGGAATGCGGCAGAAGCTGGCGCTGGCCGCGTGTTTCTCGATTGACGCACCGGTGCTGATCTTGGACGAACCGACAGCCAACCTGGATCCGACGGTACGAGGCGAAGTCATGAAGCTGATCAATGAAGCACAGTCCGCCGGCAAGACGGTAATCTTTTGTTCTCACGTCTTGTCGGAAATCGAAGAAGTTTGCGATGACGTGGCCATTCTGCGCCGAGGTCGGCTGGTGCACCACCAATCGGTTCACGAGTTGAACCGGCGGCATCGCTTGAACGCAAAGGTCAAAGGCGTCGTCGAAATCCCGACACACATTCCAGGAGTGAGCGTTCGCCGCGAAGGCGATCAACTAACGATTGAAACTCGAGATCGGCTCGACGAAATCCTGAGTTGGCTTGCGCAACCGTCCATCAGCGATGTCTACGTGCAACGGATCGGGCTCCGTGCGGTCTACGATCAATACCATCCCGCCGGCGAAGTGGAAGTTTGATGAATCGGGCCCTGTGGAAGAAGAGCGTTCAAGAGTCACTGTGGCTGGCCGCCGCGTGCGCGATTTATGCCTTCGGATTCTCTTTGCTCCGGGTCTTTGTCGTGGCGGAATTCGACACGAATCGATTCAAGGCGTTGCTGGACTTGATTCCCGACGCACTCAAGTCGTTTACACCCGTCGATTTCGAGTGGTTGATCTCGTATTCGGGCCGCATCGCCTTCAATCTGGATGAACCGATGCTGGTCGGCTGCTTTGCGCTGTGGGCGATCGTGCGCGGTTCAGACGTGGTCAGCGGGGAACTCTCGCGAGGAACGATGGAGATGCTATTGGCCCAGCCGGTCAGCCGTCGATCGGTGTTTGCCACTCAGTCTCTCGTGACCCTGGGTGGGCTAGTGTTGATTGTGCTGGCGACCTGGTTGGGGATGTGGATCGGCGTCGAATTCAGCACGGTCACCGAAACGCCAGTCAAGACGCCATTTCAAATGGTGACCGAACCAATTTGGGAACAATTGCACGGTGTGTTCGGGTCGCTGTTTGACTGGCTGGCGTGGACGCATCACAGCGAAGCGACTCGCTCGATTTCCCTGCGAGATCAAGTCAACAGTTGGCTGTTCTGGCCAGGTCTGTTGAATCTGTTTTGCTTCGGATTTTTTCTGTGCGGCATGACCGCGATGTTTTCCGCATTTGACCGGCACCGCTGGCGGACGATTGGCGTCGTGACCGGCGTTTACACCGTGATGGCGATGTTCAAATTCGCCGGCATGTCGCTGAAACATGCGGGAACATTCCTTTGGTTTACGTTTTTTACGTTTTATGAGCCGGAGCAGGCGATCGAACTGTATCAAAAGAACCCGGCGTCGCTGTGGTGGTGGCAAGTGCCCAGCAAACACTATGAATTTGCCACGTTGGGGCCGATGACGGATAATCTAATGTTGTTGGGTCTGGGGTTTTGTTGTTACGCAATTGGCTTCCGGTATTTTTCTCGTCGAGATTTACCAGCCCCGTTGTAACCGCTTGTTTTATTAGTGGAAGGATGGATCCGTCCCAGTCCGATTGAGTTGCTCGTGACGAAATCAACTGATTTGCTATCGTTCAGATGTCCGCGCTGCAACGCGGTGATATCGGTTCCACCAAACCGAGCCGGCGGAGCCCGTCAAGTGCTCGAACTGTCAGTCGACGCTGGTGACGCCGGTTCTCAAAAAGCCGGTCCGTGACGAATTTGATGACTTGTTCGAAGTCGAAGACAGCTCGCCGGAGTCGAACGACGTTTCTGCCGTGGAAAGCTCGCCCCGTGTCGCCGTCGACGATTCGCTTGCCAACCAGTTGGAACTCGAAGCAATCGAGTTGGTGGAATCTCCGGCTGCAACGCCTCTCTCGAAAGAACTGTCCGATGCGTTGACCGGGCCGGAACGCGGTATGTCCAACGACGATCGCGACATTGACTTGCTAAGTCCAGTAAAGCCCGAGCCGGCGACCACCGCATCTGGAAAAGGAACCGATCCCTTTGCTGAGGACCCAACTGCGTCTATTCGCCTCGAGGGAATGGGTGACGATTTAGGCTCTCCCGATAGCATCCACATTCGTTGTCCGGTCTGCGACAGTGTGATGGTTACTTCGAAGCGACAGATCGGCAAGAAGATCAAATGCTCCGATTGTTATTCCGAGATCGAAGTTCGCCCGACGGATATCCGCCAAGACGCGTCCAAATCGCTTGAGCCGGCGAAGTCAGCCTCCTCACCCGAAGAACCGTTGTCTGCTTTTCCGGAATTTGAAACCGACGAAGCCGCACCGAGCCGCTTGGCGATGACGAGTATATTCTGGAGCCAGTCACCGAAGACTTGCTGCGACCTCGTCAGGTAGAACTGACGCTCGACCTGCCCGATATCGCGGCTGCCACGACTGCCGCCCACGCCGCCGCGAGGCCGGCGAATGCGGCCCCGAAGCCGGGCGATCGTTCAATAGCCGACGCGAGTGCGGCGCCCGTGGCTTCGTCCGCTCAACCGGCCCAACCCGCAGCCAAACGAAGCCCCTACGATCACCGCTGGTCCGATTCCATTGAAGCACACGAACGAGAATTGCGGGCCAAGTTCGAATCGAACGAACCGATCGACGAAGCCACTCTATTTCGCTTTCCCCACCAGTTTATCGCACCGTTCCGCGATACCAACTTGCTGGCCTACCTTTTGATGTTGACGTTGATGACGGCAGGAGGTTGGTACACCTTTTCGTACGCCAGATCCTTGCTAATTACGGAAGAGAGTCTGGGTTCGCTGACGCATGTATTTGGAATCATCGTTGGCATTTTCTCCGCCGTGCTGGGGTTGGCCTGGACGGTGTTGGCCTGCGTCGTCATCAACCAGTTGGTCCAGGCGGCGGCGTATGAGCGGAGTGTTTTTGATCCACCCGAGGTGGGCGTTCATGCTTGGTTTAGTAGCTTTTTGGTCGTGGGTGTCAGCCTATGGGCCTCATCCGTTCCCGGCGGCATTTTGGGAACGTTGACTGCCAATGTCATCGGAATGTTGTGGCCGATTTTCATATTCACGTTGACTTCGGTCTTCTTATTTGCGCCGGTCGGCATTTTGAGCGCCTATTACAACGGTTCGCCCTTCAAAGTGATTTCATCGGATGTCTTGGCCACGTTTGTCACGCATCGCGACGGTTGGCTTCGTTTCTATGCATGGATGGCCATTTGGCTGGTCGTCGATTTCATGTCGCTTATTTTTGGGCTTATTCCGGTGGTCGGAATTCCGATCGAGGCGTTCATCGACGCAGTGTGTGTGGTGCTTGTTGGCCGCACGATCGGCCTGCTTGCACAAGCGTTCATCGTCAATTGGGTGGCTGACGACGAAGCATAACTCAATAACTCCGCGAGCTCCATTACGACCCCACAAAAAATAACGTCCGCATTCAACCCGATCTCCGTCGGGTTCACCCCGAAGGGATCACGATTGGTCAGCTACCAGCGACTTACCTCATTGAACACGCCTTGGCCGATCTCCGTTGGGTTCATCCCGACGGGATGACGACTGGTCAGCTACACGTGCGATTCTTACGACCTGCGCAGCACGGACGGCGAACTTTTTTCAGCGCGCCCAATCAAGCGTTCCAGCCGTTCAGACGCGGCCGACAACCGAGTCAAATCACTGGTCAAAGGCGGAGCCAGCACGAGCATGTTGTCTTTGCTAAACGCATAGACGCCGACGTCGATCATGTCTTGCCAGGTGGGGCCGGATGCGAGAATTCAATCGCTCCCAGGCAACCCGAGTAGCGAACGGCGACAACATCGGTGGCATCCTTTAGCTGCTTCAGCCAGCCTCCAAACTGAGATTCAACCTTGGTTCGATGATTCTTGAATGAGTCGTCGGCGGTCAATTCGAGCACGCCATCCAACGCCGCAAGCCCCAGCGGATGCGCATAGTTGGTCAGGCCGCACGCCAAAATGGTCTCGTCGTAGTACTTGGCGATGGGTTCGCTAACCCAGACGGCGCCAAACGGAATGTAGCCACCGCTGATCGCTTTCGAAAGTGTGACCAAGTCGGGTCGGACGTTAAAGTGATGGAATCCAAACTCGGCACCCGTCCGTCCAAACCCATTCAAGACTTCGTCGCAGATCAACAGGATCTGCGATTCGCGACAGATCGATTCGATAGCCCGCCACCAAGAAAGTGGGGGAATGATCACTCCGTTGACGCCGCTGATCGGCTCGACGATGAATGCCGCAATGTTTTCCGGTCCGGTGTTTCGCACCAACGCCCGCATCCTTTCACCCGTGGGATCTTGGTCTGGCTCCGGGATTCGCACCGTTCCGGCAGAAAACGTGAGATGTCCCTGGCTCTGCCAGTCACCGGAAACGCTCATCGCACCTAATGCGTTGCCGTGATAACTGCGGTGCCGGGCCAGCACGATCTGGCGGCCGGTGTATTGGCGAGCGATCTTCAAAGCGTTTTCCACCGATTCCGCGCCGCTCACGGTGTAGAAGATCTTGCCGTCGTCGAGGTCCAAGTATCGCACTAGCGCGGTCGTGACGCGATCTTTCAAGGCAAAGGCAGCCTTGGGCGAGGCGATCGGCATCGCGCCCAACTGTCCCTTGATCCGATCGATGATCGCGGCTTGGGAATGACCGAAGCTGGTTTGGAAACTCGTCGAGAGGAAGTCGAAAACCCGTCGACCATCCCGCAAGATGAATTCGTCGGCCTCCGCACGCTCGACCGGCAACGTCGCGGCGTTCGATTGCCGCGACCACGTCACAAAGTAATCGCGTTCCAACTCAATCGGCTCCCAAGGAAAACTCTCGCCGCACAAAGTTTCCGTCGTGCAACTCGTCACCGCGCCACATGACGATTCGGCCCTCGGCGAGGTCACCTAACGCGCCCCCACAAGTCACCGACGGATCTTGCGAACCCGACTGATAATTCGAACAGATCGACTGAGGATAGTTGTCGTGATCGTTTAATAATCGGTAGGCATCGTCAAAAGATTCGACAGCTCCGACTTTTCGCTCCAGCAATTCGTACCGGATCTTTGTCGTCGACGACATGGCACCGGTCGTTTCACGCTTCGACGACGATGCGCCAAACAATGATTGGTGTGAAACACATGGCCTGCTTCAGAACGGGTGATCGTCGATACTCGCTCCGCCAAATCTGGCATGACTTCCCAGAACTCGCCTCGGTCGGTCGAACCCAAAAGGTAAGAGTGGCCTGAAGTCACGTCGGCCGCCGTCAACATTTTGACCATCGCATCCAGACTCGTTTGATGCACAAGTCCGCGCACCAACGCTGGCCAAATCACTCCTGGCCGGGCGCCATCGGTGTTGACGTTGTTCACGCCTACCATCAGTCCGCAGCCATTGTATCCCATTAACCCAAGGCAGCCGACCAGCGAGAATAACACTTGCCTGTCGCTTGTCTCTTCCGCCGCGATCTCGAGGCAACAGACATAATTCTTAGCCGTGCCGTGCATGTCCCAGGTCTGTCCGGCGATGGGGTCCTGCCGATTGACATAGATCGTCGAGCAGCCTTGATCCGCGACGTGGATATCGCGGAAATCCGTGTAGTTGTTGAGCACGATCAGATCGACTGGAGGCAAATTGGCCCCTTGGCTGATTCCCATCAGTTCCTCGGCCAGGTCGGTATCGAAGTCGACGGTCGCTTGCCATTGCGGTTTGGACAATTCCTTGATCGACTCGTCGTCGAGCCCAGGATTTTTTTGCGCATCAAGTCGCGACGAATCGCTACCAACTCGGCGATCGCCGCGCGGAACCGCTCGCCGTGAGCACGCCCTCGCTCCAAAGGGCTCTGTCGCGCACCCATATTGAATCACAGGGAAGCCGATGTCGATCATAAATGTAAACCAAGGAATTCGCGGCCAACCAAACGGCTTTCAAATTGTAACGGCCAAGCGGTCGTCCGGAATAGCTAACAGCCCGTTGAAAAAAAGATAGCGGAACGGCGCGAGCCGTCCGGTCGCATCAGCATTCACACGGCGAATGACCGGTCGGCTTTCGCCGCTCCGCTTCAATGAACACTTGTGCACACATTTTTCGACAGTCTGCCAAGTCTGGGCGTCCGCCCGACAACATTCATAAAGGGAATTCGTCGGCAAATGGGCGCAGCCGCGATCGATTCGCGATCGGCTGTTCGGCTAAATCTTGCGCGAATTGATTTACAATGAATTGAGGGGTGACGTCAGCGGGTCCGTTATTCGTAACGCCACATATTTCTGAACGATAACTCGCAAAGCATTCTTGATACGATAGAATGCAGCGTCGAACTATGGGCTAATTGAATGAGAAACTCGTTGATGATCCGCACGTTCAACTATGTTGTCGGGTGCGCGGTGTTTCTGTCGTTAACACTTAGTCATCTCATCTTGACGGGATTGGCGGTTCAGGATGAGCCAGAGTGGCAAACGAATCTGGAGTACAGCGACGAGCAAATGCCGCCGGCGCGGACGCGATATGTGGCTGTTTCCGCCGATACCCCCGATTTCTTTTTGCAATCCAAACTACGCGACGGCTTGCCGACCAACGCGGAGTTTCGATTTACTACATTCGGCCAAAAGGACGGACGGGTCATTTCAATCGCGTACTTGCCGGACGCCAATGAATTGCGGATCGATCGAAATCGGGACCGGGCATTCAGCGACGACGAACGCGTCGAGTCGGTTCGGCCGAGAAAATGGCGGACGAAATTGCCGGCGGAATTTGCCGCCGGCAACAATCAGTTTGACACTATCGACTTGGTTGTCGAGTTTGAGTGGGACGCGGATCGAAGCGAACTGGCGGATGACCCGGCTGTCCGCCAATTTTTGCCGATGTGGCTGCAAAGATCGCTCGATGATCTTGAAAATACGACACCAGCGAATTATTTTTACGCCGCAAGCAATTCCGTAGCGCAACTCGTCCAACCTGCACGGTCGGTCGGTCCCGCGATGGTTGACCGCATGTTGTTCCAATGCTTGTGGTTATATGACGGCGACGCGGTCGACCCAGGATATTACGTTCTCGGCAAAATCGCTCGGGCGTTCGCCCAAGACTACCCGGAAATCACTCAAGCCTTGGCGGAACCGCTGTTCGATGACGTGTCGTGGATCCACTGGGACGCCACGGGATGTGCCCGAACGGAATGCCAACCGCTGCGGGCATTGATCCACGTAGATCCTGAGAGTGCTTCGGCGATTCTCGATCGCCTTTGCAACGACAGTTTCCGAGATGATCTCACGGCGCAATTGGAACTCAGCGCGACGGCCGCCGCCGAAGCAAGACAACTAATCGTGGGCTCGCATTCAAACCAGGATTGACACGCTACGCCATCGCTTCCCAAGCACCAATCAGCAGGTTGGCGGCGCGGTCGATTTCTTCTTCCGACGTGTACCAGCCGACGCTGAGGCGGAGTGTACTACGTGCCTCAGCGGGATTGAGTCCAAGCGCGTGCAGCGTCGGGGACACTTCATCCACGCCGCTGTGACATGCCGCCCCGGTCGAGGCGCACAGTTCGGGGATCCGTTGAAGCATTTCGTGGCCGTTGATTCCAGGCAGCGAGACACTCAGCGTGTTGGGCAACCGCGGCGCTCGCTGACCATTAATTCGCATGCCGGAGATGTGGCTGGCGAGCGCATTCGTCAGGCGATCGCGAAGCATGGACATGCGATCGGCGGCGTCCGGTTGGCATTTGGACGCGATCGAACAAGCCTTGCCCAAGCCGACGATATAAGCCGTATTCTCAGTCCCGGCCGCAGTCCGAACTCCTGTCCGCCGCCGTGAATCACCGGTTCCAATTCCAAACCTTCACGAACGAACAAGCGCGCCGACCCCTTTGGCGCATACGACTTGTGACCGGCGATTGTCAGCAAGTCGACGTCCAGTTCGTCGATCATCGTGCGAGATCTTGCCAAAACTCTGGGCGGCGTCGGTATGTATCAGCACGTCCGCCGGCAGGCAGACTTCGGCGATCTCTCCGATCGGCTGCATCGTGCCGATTTCGTTGTTGGCGTGCATGACGCTTACCAGCCGCGTCTCGCTCGTCAAGGCTGCCTCGACGGCGCGCCGGCTGGACGACGCCGTTCAGATCGGGATCGACCACGGAAACGTCTAACCCCATCCGCTCGAGAAACCGCGCTGGCTGAGAGATCGAAGGATGCTCGAAAGCGGAAATCACGATGTGACCTCCTTGCGTATTGCCGCCCGCGCAGCATCGCGCCTTTGATCGCCAGGTTGTTGGCTTCGCTGCCGCCGCCGGTGAACACGATCTCTTCTTGATTGACCGCCAACAACGACGCCACGCGCATCCGCGCGTCTTCGATCGCCTCGGCCGCGGCCCGACCCCGCGAGTGTAGTTGCTCGACGGATTGCCGAAGTGCTCGTTCAAAAACGGCATCATCGCTTCCAACACGCTGGGAGCGATCGGCGTGGTGGCGTTGTAGTCGAGATATATTTGTTTCATGCGGTAGTACTCCGTTCAAATGCGATCGCGATTTTAACCGGTCTGACCAGCGGCTTCGCAGCCCGTCAGCGATTTCTGCTCCGGATTGCTTCCGGCGATCCGCCACCATGTCCCCGCCCGCCTCGCCCCCTCGGGCCCGAGATCGATCACCCAATCCGCCGTCTTGATCGACGTCCATATGGTGCTCGATGACGATCACCGTGTTGCCCTGGTCCACCAGTTGCTGCAAAACCGACAACAGTCGCCGCACATCTTCGAAATGCAATCCGGTTGTCGGCTCGTCGAGGATATAGACGTCGGCGTGGGGACCGTCGTGCCAATTCGGTCGCCAGGCGAATCCGCTGAGCCTCGCCGCCGGACAACGTCGCCGAGGATTGTCCCAGAACTGAGGTGATCCAAGCCGACGTCGCGGAGTCATTGAAGGATCGCGCTTATTCTCTCAAAGCCATCGAAAAACGCTATGGCTTCTTGGACGGGCATCTGCAAAACATCGGCTATCGTTCGGTCGCGGTAACGAACTTGCAGGGTCTGACTGTTGAAGCGGCGACCTTGACATTGCGGACAGGCAATCTGGATATTCGGGCAGAAAGTTCATCGTGATCTTTTGCCACCCCATCCTTTGCACGTTTCACACCAACCGCGGGAGGAGTTAAAACTGAAATGTGCGGCCGTCAAACCCATCTGTCGGGCCGTATTGGTCGCGGCAAATAGCCGCCGAATCTCGTCCATGACGCCTGTATAAGTTGCTGCGCACGCCGCGCGACGTTCGGCCAAGCGGTCGCTGATCGACCGCCACCAGCTTGTTGATTTTTTCGACGCCGGTAAGCCTTTCAAACGGGCAAGGTTTGTGGGTCACCAAGCCCATATGCTGCTTCATCGCCGGAACCAAGGTTCGCTGCACGAGCGTACTCTTTCCCGATCCGCTTACCCCAGTCACACGCTAAAGTACATCTAACGGAAAATCGATATCGATTTTCTTCAGATTAAATCCGCTCGCCCCGCTGAGTCGGATACGGTGGGATTTCTTCGGTTCTCGACGCGCCGGGATGGCGAATTTCCAACTCACCGCGAAGTATCGACCGGTGTAACCGCCGCTGTCGGCGACGACTATTCTGGCCGACCCGCGGCAACCAGCTTGCCGCCGAAGCGACCGGCGCCGAGACCTAAATCAACGATCCAATCCGCCGCATCGCATGGCCTGCTCGTCGTGCTCCACCACAAGCAACGTATTGCCACGATCGCGCAACTGATGCAGCGCATTCCAGCAGCCGATCGTTGTCGCGAGCATGTAATCCGATCGACGGCTCGTCCAGGACATAAACAAACCCCGTCAATCCGCTGCCGATGGCCGACGCCAGTCGCGTGCGCTGCAATTCGCCACCGCTGAGCGTGTCCACCGGGCGGCCGAGACTGACAAGTAACTCAAACCCACCCGCTGGAGAAACCCAGCCGCCGCCGAATCTCCCCGATCAGGCGATCTGCTACTTCGCCCGGACGCCCTTCCAATTCAATTGCCGAAACCAGAATTCGCTCATCGATACCGGTAAGTCACAGATTTCCGCGATGTTTTTCCCGTCAATCGCGCACCGCCAACGATTCGGGCCGCAGCCGCGCCCCTTACACTGCGGGCACGTCACAAAATCACGCAACGATTCCAGCTCGTTCAAACGCTCGTCACAGTCGCCGTCGCCAATTCTCGCTGCAACAGTTGCAACAGCCCCGGTTGCCTTACCCGTTTGATATAAAAGCCTCTGCCACCGTATATCGTCCAGCAATTCCAGACGGTTGATCTGGAGTCAACCGAATCGCCTTCATGATCGGCGAAAGTTCGGCAACTCGACTCCTCAAAGCCGATTTCGACAATTTCCGCCAAGGGACGACCGCGCCGTCGGCAATCGACGCTGCGGTCGGGAATCACCCTTTCGACGTCAAATTGCTCGCGGCTACCTAATCCGTCACAACCGGGACAGGCACCGTATGGACTGTTGAAACTGAACGAGCGAGGCTCGATCTCGATGAGATCAGCGCCGCATGCCAGACAAGCATATCGGGTGTTGAATTCCGATCGCGCCAGCCATCGCCTTCGTCTACGTCCGGTTCAAGACAACTTGCCATCACCACGTCCTCTCCCAGTTCCACCGCCGTACGCAACGATTCGATCAGGCGAGTCGACATGTCCGGCCGGATTACAATCCGATCGACGATCGCTTCGATCGTTGTGAGGCTGTCGAGTCTTGAGCGGCGGCATGGACTCGATGTCGTAAGATGTCCATCGACTCGGACGCGAATCAACCTCGCCTTCCGCACTCGATCGAACACCTCCACATGCTTGCCCTGCCGACCGCGAACCAACGGCGCCAACAGAATCAGTTTCGTCCGCTGCGGCATCGCTTCCAGCCGGCTAGCGATTTCTTCAATCGTTTGTGGCTGAATCCGTTCGCCACAATTGGGGCACAATGCGGAACGCCCACTCGGGCATACAACAATCTCAAGATAGTCGTGGACTTCGCTCAATGTTCCCGACGGTGCTGCGTGGATTGACCGAAACGCTCCGCTGATCGATGCAAACCGTAGGCGGCAAATCGTCGATCGATGTGAATTCGGGGCGTGGCCATTGGTGAAATAATTGACGGGCGTAGATGGAAAGCTCTCGATGAATTGCCGCTGGCCCTCGGCGAAGATCGTGTCGATCGCCAGGCTGCTTTTTCCCGATCCGCTCAAACCGGTCATGACGACGAAGCGGTTGTGCGGGATGTCGACGTCGACGCTTTTGAGATTGTGCGATTCGCGCGCCTCGGACGCGAATGCTACCATCTTCAGTTTCAGCAGCGGACGGTGTTCTGGATGCTGTGGTGACGGACGGCATGAAATGCAGAATGGACTCCAAAGCCGATTCGATCAAGGACTCGCAATCTGGTGTCGTGGGGTCATAAGCTGTAGGTCGGGCAGTCTCTGCCCGACATGTAACGGCCAGGATGACCGTACTACCTCGAATTGGCCACGACCCAATCTGGAATTCGAAATCCTATCCATGCTGCTTGCCAAACACCGTTCGCAATAGTTCCAAGCTCTTGGGAATCGCGGTTTCGTAGTCCTCTTTCCCTTCAAATTCGAGCGAGATATAGCCGTGATAGCCGACCTTTTGCAACATCCCCACGATTCGGTCCCAGTCGGTTTCCAGCGTGTACCACTTGCCGCCGCCATAGTAGGTCTTGGCCTGAACGAAAGCGGTTTTGGGCGCAATCATTTCAAGCTGTTCGTATCGGCGTTCCAAAAAGTTGCCGGTGTCCAGAGTCACTTGCAGCCACGGAGAATTGATCGCATTGACGATCCGCAAAACGCCTTCCGCCGTTCGCCCTAATCCCCAATGGTTTTCCAGGCCCATTACGACACCGCACTTTTCGGCGACCGGCACCAGCTTTTCAAAGCAATCGATGACCCACTTAAACCCATCGTCATCGCTATACCCTTCGAGATTAGGCTCGATCCCCTTGTGGGCCATCAGGTCGTCAAAGTCCTTGCTCGTTCCCCAACGTCCGGTGTTGACCCGAATCGTCGGAATGCCCAACGAATAGGCCATCTCCAACAAGTCCGCCGTCAGTTTGACATTCGCTTCCCGGTCCGCGGCGTCCGGAGTCACAAAGTCCTGATGCGTCGACATGCCGCACAAGCACATCCCATTGGCAAACGCCATGTGTTTGAGCTTTTGAAGATAACCGTGCTCACACTCATCGGGCATCTGGATTCGCAACAATTCGACCGCGTCGAATCCATAACGAGCGGCTTTGTCGATGCAATCCTCCATCGAGAGTTTTGAATCGTCGTTGAACCGCCAAAACGAATACGTCGACACCGCTATCGGGTTGGGAACGAAATGGGTCTTGGGCGTCTCTTGAACTGGCATGCTCGTCGCCGCGGCCAAACCACCGCTGCTCACCGCCAAGCCGCCAAGGACCGCCGAAGTCGCACCGACCATAAACTCTCGCCGTTGTATCGCCATGGAGATCTCCTCGCGTTGAAATTGAATTACGGCAAGTCATTTTCGCCGCAAATCCCCGCGCTTTCAATCCGCGTTCAATCGGGATCGTGAGCTAAAACGCTGTAGGTCGGGCAGTCTCTGCCCGACAAACATTGGCAATAGCTGTCGCCGTCTATTGTCGAATTAGCCCACGACATCAATCGGCGATCCGCGTCAAGCGTATCTGGCGAAGGTCCATGACAGCCATTCCAGGCTTGGTTTTGGGCCGGACAACGAGTTCGTCGAGTTTGTCCTGGGTCGTTTTGTCCCCACCCTGTTGGGCCTTGGGATTTTGAAAAACACCAATTTCGCCGCCACACAAAGTTCTGAAAACCGCCCGTCTCCTCAACGGTGAATTCGAGCGACTGGCCAGCAAGCTCAATCGAAACGACTGATCCACCGCTGCCGGCACCGCAACCTTGCAGCACGCTGACCCGGTAAAGCCCAGGCTTGCGGAAGCCAACTTGCCACGAAGCAGAATCATGTACACTGGTCCAGTAGCCTAGCGTGTTTTTCTCGTGCGCAGGCTTCATACCGTACTGTCGGCCCACCCCAGGAAGCAAGGTCGTGTGGCGGGTCGGCGGATGCGGCACTCGCGTCGCTCTTCGGATTGTCACGCTGGGTTTCGAACCATTTATTGATCGCGTCGGTTCGGTCAAGCTGCGTCCCGCGAGTCTTGGCCAAGGAGGCTGGTAGATAAAGTGTGTCGCCACATTGCACACACTTCATTTCCTTCACCGGCTGCCAATCGCCATCTCGCCAAATCGCATTGCGAAAAGGTCCTTCGCCAAAATCCTGAGAGGCTCGCGCCGCATACGATTTCGTGACAAAATCGGAATCGAGGTGTTTTCGATGACATTCGATGCACGACGTTAGCTGTCCACGCGCTGTGATCGATTTCGCCGCGCCGTCAATCGTAAAAAACTCCCAGTCGCCCACTTCGGGCGCGTATCCGGCTGCGCAGCTTCAGCATGCCCGTAAATACTTCGACAGCATCCTGCTTGGACGGATCGAATTTCTCCTTGAGCACAATGGAACCAACCGGGAAAGGTTCATACGGGTCCCACATGGCGGGCACGGCTGCCGAGTTGGTGTAAACGTGAATTGCCCGCTGCCAATGCGGCGACGACGCACCTTGAACGTTAATTGGAGCGGCGCAACGCCACCAACGCGGCGTAATCCATCCAAAACGGTGCCGAAGTAATTCGCGGCTGGTTGTGCCGATCTTTGGCAAAGGCTAACAACTCCTCATCTGAAACTTGAGCTTGGGCGCTGACATGGATATCGATCGCGACGAACGCCGCAGCAACCAAAATCGCACAACCGATCTGTCGTCTACACATCGTCGTTCACTCGCGAAAAAAACTCGCTTGCGGTCAAGCCCCGCTTGATGCGTCCCATCCCCATTTTATCTGGCCCACATCGATACGTTCAATACAAGCTTGTAACGCTCGCGCAACAAGCCGCCGAATCCCCGTCGATACCCAGAAAGCTGGCGATCCGATAAACTGAGGCGTCCATCGGGCCAACGGAGTTGCCCGTACGTCGTGTACTCGCACTCGGTACTCAGTACTCGGTACCCGGTATTCCGGCAAATTTGATCAAGTTCAAAGTCGAACTGACGCAAAATTCAGTCCGAGAACACTCGGGTGCAATCTGAATCGAAAACAAGCGATTTCAATGAATTCAGAAGGTAGACGCGTTTAGGAATGCGATGAACATACATCTAAACAATCAAATCGCCATTGTTTGCGGCAGTTCGCAAGGTATCGGGTTGGCCTCGGCGCAAGCGATAGCAGAGCTTGGGGCGTCGATCGTGATGGTCGCTCGCGATGAATCGCGGCTAAAATCAGCGATCGATACATTGGCGACTTCGGCGAACCAACGTCATCGATACTTCCTCGCCGACTTTGTCGAAATCGAGGCGGTACGAGGAGTTGCGCAGAGAATTGGCAACGAGTTTCCCGAGGTCCACATATTGGTGAACAACACCGGTGGGCCGCCGGCCGGAACAGCCTTGGATGCCTCGACCGCCGACTTTCAAGCAGCGTTCGGCAGCCACTTGTTGGCGAATCAAATGTTTGTCCAGGCGATCTCGCCCAAGATGAAACGGCAGCGTTACGGGCGAATCATCAATATCATCTCAACGTCCGTGAAGCAGCCGATTCCCGGACTGGGAGTTTCCAACACGATTCGCGGCACCGTCGCCAGTTGGGCCAAGACCCTTTCTTTCGAACTCGGACCGTTTAACATCACCGTCAATAATATCCTGCCCGGCTTTACGTCGACTGGTCGACTCGCCTCGTTGATCCAAACCAAAGCCGATCGAGCCGGGATATCCACCGATGCCGTGGCCAAAGAAATGACCCGCGAAGTACCCCTAGGCCGATTCGCAGATCCTTCGGAAGTCGCAGCCGCCGTCGCGTTTTTGGCATCGCCAGCAGCCAGCTACATTTCAGGAGTCAGCCTGCCAATCGATGGCGGTCGAACGACCTGTATCTGATCCGACGGAGCAACCTTGTCATCCATCGCTTGCCGCCGCCGACAATCAGTCGTGTTTCCCGTCGGTGGGTGATTCGTCTTCTGCCACACGACCTGGCCCACGAACTCCGACACCTTTGATCTTTTGAAGCTTGTCTCCCAATTCGTGTCGGAAGGCGTCCGCCGCTTTTTCCAAACGTGCTACGACGTCGGGATGATCGGCCGCAACGTCGACCGTCTCGCCTCGGTCGTTTTTGAGGTCAAACAACTCCAGACCGATCTGTTTATTGGAATAGGGTGCTGGTTGCCCTCCAGTGCCGCCGGGTTTGCCGTCCAACGTTCGGTAGGTGTGTGGAAAATGCAACTTCCACCGACGATCCCGAATCGCCTGCAGTTCGCCGCCAGCGTAATACATAGGAAATGCCCGATGCGGCGATTGAATCGTTTCGTCACGGGTCATCAGTGGCCAGATATCAACGCCATCAATCGGATGGGATGGCAGCGGAGCGTCGATCAACCGTGCAATCGTGGGGAGAATATCGATCGTGGACGCCAGCTCGTCGCACGTCGTTCCTGCCCGTATCTTGCCCGGCCAGCTCATGATCGTTGGCACTCGCGCTCCTCCTTCGAACTCCGTTCCCTTCCCCTCGCGAAGCCATCCAGCTGAACCGGCATGATCGCCATAGCTGAGCCACGGGCCATTGTCGGAAGTAAAAACGACTAGCGTGTTCTCCAAGAGGCCATCGGATTCCAACGCTGCGATGATTTGACCCATCGACCAGTCGACCTCCATCATCACGTCGCCGAATAATCCACGCTTGGATTTTCCGGCAAACTTATCCGAAACAAACAGCGGAACGTGGACCATCGAATGCGGCACGTATAAGAAGAAGGGTCGGTCGCGATGACGATGGATAAAATCGATTGCATGCTCGGTATATTGAGTGGTCAGCTGCTTCTGGTCGTCTCCCGTGATTTCCGGGTCAACAATTTCGTTTCCTTCGTACATCGGCAAGTCCGGATAGCCGCGTTTGCGTTTGGCGATCCCTTCCGGAAGCTTCACGTAGTCCGGATGCAGCGGCCACATGTCATTCGAATAAGGCAGACCATAATACTCGTCAAAACCGTTTTGCAGCGGCAGAAACTGATACTGGTCACCCAAATGCCATTTACCGAAACAAGCCGTCGCGTAGCCGCGCTCCCGGCAAAGCTCTCCGAGCGTAACTTCGCCTGCGTCAATGCCGACTTTGGAATGAGGACCGTACGCTCCGTGGATTCCCACTCGCGTGTGAAAGCAACCGGTCATTAACGCCGCGCGAAGCCGAACAAACGGCCGACGAGACCAAAAAGTCCGTAAACCGCCGTCCACCCGCAGCCAGCCGATCCAGGTTCGGAGTCTCGTAGCCAAGGTCCCCCAGCTTCGGATCATGGAAGCAACCGACATCGGCATAACCCAAATCGTCAACGAAGAAAACTACGAAATTCGGCAGCCGAGCAACATCGCCGGAATCTGGCAATGCCTGAGCCGTTGTATACGCATTAGCGACCAGAACAAAAAGTGCCGTCAAAAGAATTGTGGACCGCGGTCGCATGTCACCCTCTCAAGGTTCAATCGCGCGCCGTATTCGACGTCAACGAGTAACAGTTCACGAGCCGGGGTCTGGCTCATTTTCGGCCCAATGATTGGTACGAGAATGTCGCATGAGCCGCCGAAAATGTGCCTGACCCCCTAAAAAAGTGGGCGACGCATTGACAACCCGTGAACGCTTACCGTCAACGATTGATTTCAACTTGGCAGGACTAGCTTGTCAACCGGGCCCACGCACAGGGTCGTCGACTCGAATAAGAATAATGGCTCAGAACGTGGTTTACGTCGTCCAGCGTCACTCGCTCGTACAACTTGGCGACTTCGTCTGCGGGCAAATACTCGCGGTGTTTGAGCCAGTTCCCGCCGACGGCAAACATACGATTCTCGGAGCGTTCACTGGCGATGAGGATCTCGGAGACGATTTTACTCTTGGCCAATTGCAACTCTCGTTCGGTAACGCCCAGTTCGATCGCTCGGCGCTGAATCGAGATCAAGTCGTCGAGGTTGGCTTGGGCCTGCTCCGGAGCGCAACAAATATAAGTCATGATCAGGCCAGCCCCCTCGTATTCGTAGTTGGCCATGCCCGCCGATTCGGCGCGACCGCTGTCGATGAACGACCAATACATGCGGCTGCCGCTGTCGTCGCCCAATATCGTCGCCGCCAAAGCGGCCGCAAATCGATAGGGATCTTCCGCCGAAGGGCCGGCCGCCAACTGCAAAAGGTATTGTTGCGTCGATTGCGGCTTGACGAGCGTGTGGAATCCCGTCTTGGCAATGGCCGGTCCGATCAGTCGCCTGACGTCCCGGGGTTGCCAGTCGCCGCACGCGGAGTCCACGTCTCGAACCAGCTGCTCAAAATCGACGTTGCCAGCCGCCACAATCGCGATGTTACTTGGATTGTAATGAGCCTCGAAATAGCTTCGCATGTTGTCGGGAGATAACCCGCCCACCGAATCGGGTGTTCCCAAAACGCACTGACCCAGCGGGTGATTGCCGAAATATTCTGCCATCAGCCGTTCGTAACCGCCGTACGGAGGCTGGTCCTCGTACATCAAGATCTCCTCGATGATGACGCTCTTTTCCGTTTGAAAATCGTCCTCACGGAGCGACGGCCTCATCAAGTCGCACAACAGTTCGACGATCGGTGTCTGGAATTCCGGCAGGACCGCCGCATGATAGATCGTACTGTCTTCGCTGGTTCGGGCGTTGCTGTGGGCTCCCATTTCGTCGAGTTGCAAGTTGACCTGCTCGGCGGTGCGATTCGACGTTCCCTTGAAAACCATGTGCTCCAAAAAATGGCTCACGCCGCCAATCGTCGGCGATTCGTCCCGCGCACGGCGCGAACAAAGATCCCAAACGCCGCCACTTGGTTCTGCGGATTACATTCACCCAGAATCGTGATGCCGTTGGCCGTCTGATGGCTAAGAAACTCCATTGTGAACCTCCAGTGGCCGGGGACCGAGCGTCACCAGATCGAATTCGGCCGCAGGGTGTTGACGCAAAAACGTGTTGACTTCACCAACCGTCAGATTCTGAATCAGTGAATTCAACTCCTCCAACGGGCGGACGCGGCCCAAGTAAAACCAGTCGCCAGCGATCGACGCCGCGCGCGATCGACTGGATTCTTGTTGCATAATCAAATGGCTGCGGATTTGCACTTTCAGCCGCGACAACTCCGACTCGGTGACCCCTTCTGTCAACCGGTGAAACTCGTCCAAAATCACGTTCAACGTCTCTTGAGCGCGTTCGGCGCCAGTCCCCGCGTAACACATCACCGACCCGCGATCCCGCAAGCTGTGCAACGTGGCAAAAACCGTGTAACACAAGCCCCGCTTTTCTCGAACTTCATTGAACAAGCGTGAACTCATGCCATCGCTCATCACACCTATGGCGCCGCGG
This sequence comes from uncultured Planctomycetaceae bacterium, assembly GCA_963803365.1. Taxonomy (GTDB): domain Bacteria; phylum Planctomycetota; class Planctomycetia; order Pirellulales; family Pirellulaceae; genus JANMEB01. The sequence goes on along the minus strand of CAWDMH010000003.1, from coordinate 467,570 downwards.
CGCGAAAATACTCTGGATCGCCGTAAGTCACGCTGGGGTAAGCCAAGCAAATGTGCGTTTGATTGCTGTCGAACGGAATGTGCAACGCACCATGCTCGCCCGGCGACGTCATCGTGGGATCCACGGGGCTGCAGGGTAGGTCCGCAAAGAGTTCTCCAATCCGGTCGCGAAGCGCAGGCCAGTGGATATTCCCCGCAACTGCGACGATCGTCTCGTCGGGGCGATAATGCCGCAAACAGAATCGCCGCACGTCGTCAATGCCGATCGCCGTCACGCCCGATTCCGTCCCCGAACTATTGCGGCCCAAGGGATCCCCATAATGCTTTAGCCGCAACGCCAAAAGTGCTTTTTGAGCCAAGTCGTCTTCGAGCCCGCGGATTTCCTGGTAACAGACCATCCGCGAGTCCTCCAACTGGGCCTCTGGCAGCCACGGACGCTTGACCATATCCGCAAAAATCGCCAACGCCGGTTCGAGATTGGCAGAGGGAACCGTTCCCCCCATCGATGTGTGATAGACCGAAACCGATAGCCCGTAATCCACACCGAGGATTTCCAGATCTTCAATGAATTGACGGCTGTCACGGTTTCCACAACCCCGTTGAATCATGTCGCAACTAAGACTGGCCAAACCCATCCGCTCAAGTGGGTCATGTTGGCTGCCCGCCGGCAACAAGATGGAAAAGGATGCCGACCGCAGCCAAGGCATCGGTTCGGCTAACAACGTCAGGCCGTTTCCAAACCGATGCTGATGGTGACTTTGATTCAACGTGACCATGCCAACCAGAGCCCGGTGTATTAAATGAGATGTGTCGCGACAGAATGCGAGTAAGTCTTGAAACCAGAGTCGGTTGTCGCTCGGCTACGACCCCCCCGCTATTGTACAACTCTAGCCCCGACTAAGCTAAGATCAACGGCCAAAGGCTCTTTTTGCAACGAGACAAATATACCCGCTAAATCAATTTGATGGACAATCTTATACCCTAACTGCATGCAGAGTTCGCATTATGTATGGCGTGCCATATTTATGAAAGCGACACTTGTAACGAATGTGATGCCTCCAATACCACCCGGACCCGATCACCACATGGGTTGCGTGATCGCAACATGTGAAACTTCATGGCAAAGATGAAATCGCGCCAAAGCTCAAAATGCGAACCGGCCGATGTCCAGCGTGATGACAAGCAGCATCAGAGAGACAATGAAAAGCAACCCGGCGTACATCAGGACCAATTGCACACGCTCGTTGACCGGCTTGCGAAAGATTCCTTCGTAGGCCAGGAACATCATGTGCCCGCCATCGAGAACGGGGACGGGAAGGAAGTTGACGATTGCCAGGTTTGCGCTGAGAAGTGTCAAGAATAACAGCAAGCGCGATGCGCCATACGATGCTTCGGACGTCGCCACCACGGCGATGGTTCCTGGGCCGCCAAGGTTCGTGACGCCGATCTCGCCCCGTACCAGTTTTGAAAGAACCACCAAGACCCGACTCATGTCGCGCCGAGTCCGATCGATCCCTAGCTTGAATGCATTCCAGAGGGTGGGTGCTCCATACTCGCGTTGGATCGGTGCGAACCTAAAGCCTCGGTCATCATCCAAGAATTGTTCTTCGGAAATATCGGGAGTAACGGTTAGTTTTATCGGTTTGCCGCCTCGCATCACCGTGACTTCCACGGGTTGTGGAGGACGAATGATTTGGGCGTCCGCGACAATGCTAAGCCAAGAAGCGTGTTCCTTTTCAAAATCAATCGCCTTGGTAAGTGGCGTGAGGAAGCCCTCTTTCGCCATGTGCTCGCTAAGCGAGAATTGTGCGTTGGTTGGTTCATCGCCAGGCTGAAAACCTGCTTTGGCCGCCGGTGAATTGGGTAGGACTTCGGCGATCTTGTTCAAAACCTCGATGGCGAGTCCGAGACTCTCGATCGGGGTCTTTTGCGAATTGAATGGAATGACCGATTCCTCGGGAGTTCGCGTACCACAGGAAAGTGTCAGCTCTTCCGTTTCACCGCTCGGATTGATGCGCGCTTAATCGTTACGTCGACGGATCGACTGGCCTTGGCCGCTGCAAGCAACCGCGATTGAATCGTCAGCGGATCGCCTAGCGGCCTGCCATCGATCTTGACGATCTGATCGCCGACCTTCAGTCCGGCCGCTGCGGCGGGTGAATCGTGCTGGAGGTCGGTGATGGGGCCGGTTTCCAACACGATTCCAAAGTTGACAGCGGGGCTTGGAGGAACAACGGTGGTCACCCTTTCCAGCGTCGTCTCTTGGCCACGTTGGGCCCTGCGTTCGAAGACCATCGTCAGCGATTGGTCCGGATATTGGGCGAACATTCGATTGGCGTCTGCCAGTGATTCGATTTTCGTTCCGTCGACCTCAACCAAAACATCTCCGCCAGTGACCGGTGGAGTCGCTTGGCTCGCGGCCGAACCGGGCAGCACGGGTTCCTCACCTAGCTTTGTCGAACCGAGTGCCAGTATCCCAATCGCGGCAGAATTCTTCCGTTCGGGAATCAAGCCCACAACGGGTGTGAGCTGCTTTTCGTAGACCTTGCCGTCGCGAAGCCGCTTCAACTCAAAGTCGATTGGCTGTTTGCCGCCGTTCAAGAATATCGTTTCGACCAGGAATTCGTAGGGAAAATAATCGAGGCGGGTGTCGACCCCGTCGACCTTTAGGACTTCCGAGTTGCCAATGTCTTCTTCGTACGCTGGTCCTCCGGGGCTCGTGGGGCCGATCACTGGCGGTTGGTACGGGACGCCGGTCCTGAACGCAATTGTGGCGAACACGACCGCGAAGATCAGGTTCATGATCACTCCCGCCGAGATGATCGCCATCCGCTGCAAGACGGTCTTTGCCTGGTAACTGCGTGGATCAAGTTCGGAGCGGTCGATCGGTCCATCTTGAACCGCGACCGCCGCGTCGGAGTCGTCTTCCTCGGTAGCGTCTGGATTTTTCACGCGGGATCGTTCACGTTCCTTGGCGGTGTTGGCCGGATTATCGTCCTGCCCTAACATCTTCACGTAGCCTCCCAACGGAAGAATTCCGATTCCGTATTGCGTTTCGCCCCATCGCCATTTCAGCAACGAGCGAGGAATGATTGTGCGCCCCGCGATCTTGATATCGAAGGCGTCGAAGCCCAGATAGAATTTCTCACAGGCGACGCCGCAAGCCTTCGCGACCAGAAAATGTCCCAGTTCGTGCACGAAAATCACCGCGCCGAATCCCAGCGCAACTTGCAGTATCGCCAGCCAGGATGCGGGACTCAGCCAGGAAAACTCGCCTGCGGCGATCAAGCACAGATCCATTTGTTTACCTCTTCGTGCGCCGAACGATCCAGACGAAGAATCTCGTCGAGCGTCGGATCGGACTCGTAGTTGTGTTGGCTCAAGACTCGAGCACACGCCGGAACAATATCGACGAATGCGATCTCATTGGCTAGGTACGCAGCCACAGCAGCCTCGTTGGCCGCATTGACCACCGCCCCGCAAGTGCCCCCATCGCGGGCAACCTGCAGCCCCAATTCGATGGCGGGGAACCGCTCCGGATCCGGAGGATAGAATTCTAAACTCATGGTTTCTTGCCAATTCAATCGGGTGCTGGGACCCTCGCGTCGGTGGGGGTACGTCAACGCATATTGAATCGGCAATCGCATATCAGGCGGACTCATTTGGGCGATCACCGAGCCGTCCACGAATTCGATCATCGAATGGACGATCGATTGCGGATGGATCATCACCGAGATCGCCGAGGCGTCCAAATCAAACAACCAACGCGCCTCAATGACCTCCAATGCCTTGTTCATCATCGTGGCCGAGTCGATCGTGACTTTCTTTCCCATGTCCCAAGTGGGGTGATCGAGCGCTTGCTGCAGTGTAACGTGCTGTAATTCCTTGGGCGAAAAATCCCGAAACGGACCTCCGCTGGCCGTCAGGATAATCCGCCGGATCTCGTTTCTTCGCCCGCAATGAGCTGCCTGGAAAACAGCACTGTGTTCGCTATCGACTGGCAAAATCGTCGCTCGATTCGTCTCGGCCGATCGCATCACTAGCGGGCCAGCAGCCACCAGGGTCTCCTTGTTTGCCAAAGCCACTGTCTTGCCCGCCCCGACGGCGGCCAGCGTACTTTGAAGGCCCGCGACACCGACGATCGCACATACAATCAGGTCAACGTCCGGTAAGGCAACCAATTCGTTCAAATAGTCACGGCCCACGAATCGCTTGGTGGACGCAAGATTGGGCCAGTCAAACCCTTTGGCCGCCGCTTCATCGGTGGCCACCACCCAATTCGGTCGAAATTCCTGCACTTGTTCAACCAGTTTGGGCAAGGGCGAATTCGCGGATAAGCCAACGATTTGGACCGATGACCCAAGCGATTTCACCACCTCCAGTGCGTGTCCCCAATACTGCCCGTTGAGCCAAGTATTGCGATTCGTTTCGGAGAGTCGGGCATGGTTGAAGATCGTCTAATGCAAGACGCGCCTGCAGTGGCCGGACGTAGCATGTGTTCAAACGGATCCGTAGCCTTAAATCCTCGCCCTCACGGGAGACGCTTCGAGAGAGGGTCGACAAAACCGGGAAGTTATTTTGCGTGCGATCCTTAGTCCTACGTTTTGCCGCAATATTCTAGAGCCCATCGGACAGCCCCTCAAGCCGAATCACTGTTCGAGAACGTGGCAATCGACGGATCAGGTCGATGCTTTCGTTCATTTCGTTCGTGTCACGCAACGGATTGACCGAGCTAAATCGAATCCATGGAATTCGACGCAAAAGAGGTGGAAATCGTTGCAGACCTTCGTTTGCCCTAATACAATCGGGTTTGATAGCTTTCTCGTCTGTTTTCGTTCCTGCAACCGGTACAGTCGCAAAGCGTTGCCCCAAACATCGCCCGCGCGAAGGTTCGCTTGCTTAGGATCGGACGCAAAATAACTCTCCGTAAATCCTCGCCCTTACGGGAGAGGCTTAAGGAGAGGGTCGACAAAACCAGGAAGTTATTTTGCGTGCGATCCTTACCGTTGGAATCCTGCTCGTCGCCCTAATACCAATTGACGACGGTGTTGTCGGCATGCCGGTCAGCTACAGCGTTGGCAACTCGGCGCGGGCGGTGAAGCTGGCGGATGTCAACCCACCTGGATATCGTGACGACCGACGTGATCAACAATCGCGCCTACCTGTTGCAGGGTGACGGCATGGGCGGATTCGGAGCGGCTACCTCGTATGCGACCGGTTCATTCCCCAACGGTCTGGCGGCGGGCGATCTGAACAAGGACGGCTTCGATGACATCATTACGGCGGACTACGATAGCAACTCGTTGACCATTTGGTACGGCTACGCTGGCGGCCTGCATAATTCGATCACCTATATCCTGACATTTAGTTTCGTCGGCGTCGTGTCGGTCGAAATCGCCGACATCGTCGACGATCCCAATACCACCAGTGACGATGGAAATCTAGACGTCATCACCGGGAACCTCAACGACAATTTCGCATTGCTGGTGGGCAACGGGGACGGTACGTTAAACTACCCCGCCTTTATCCCAACGGGATTCGATCCGTTTGGTTTGGTCGCGTACGACTTCAACGACGATGGATTCATGGATGTCGCGACCGCTAATTCTGCGGCGACCAATATCTCGGTGCATTTAGGTGACGGTCTCGGCGGCTTTACTTGCGCCGATTATTCCACCGGCGGCAGCAATCCGATTTGGATGGACATCGGAGATTTCGATGACAACGGAACGATGGATATCGTGACCGTCAATTTCGGCAGCAGCGAAGCCAGCATTATGTTGAACGACGGCAACGGAGTGTTCTTCGTCCAAGGAACGATTCCGACAGGGCTGAATCCGTTCAGCGTTACCGTCGGCGACTTCAACGGCGATGGTGTCGCCCGACTTTGCCACCGCCAACTATTCCAGCAATTCGGTCACGGTGGCGTTGAATTCAGCGCGGGCCGTCCAAGTCCAATTGTTGGACAGCGCCGGGAATGTGTTGGTCGGTGGACTGGAAGCGGAAAACTTGACCAGCGTCGTCGACCAGTTCATCGTGCCTACCACGGGAACCTATTACGCGCGGCTCACCGGGTACGGAATCACTGAGTACAGCCTGGTGGCGACTCGCAAGGCGGCGTTCAGCGTGGAAGACCATAACGTCGCTTCGAACGCTCAGCACTTGATCGGATCGTCGGGAGTTTTGGGACATGTAACTGGGAACGGTGCCGATGCGATCTTCTCGTTGACCGGTCCTGTCATCAGGGGTCCGTTGATCATTTCCGGTAACACGATCACTCTGGGAATCGCCAGTGACGGCAGCTTCATCATCAACGACGCGCTAGTGGGGATTCAGTTCAACGGCACTGAATTCGTGACGCCAGGCTCGCCGGTGGCGTCGTTCACGGTGGCCTACGACGGGAACACCTATACCAACAATATTGCCAGTGGCTTCAGCCAAATAGCCATCTTGGCAATGTACGATATTAGCTTCGGCACCAAGGTGGGGGTGCGGATTGTCGGCCTTGCCGGCGCCAGCGTCCTCGTCGAGCGAGTCGTGCTGCTGGATAAAAACGACGACTACGTTACCATTGCTACGCGGCTGACCAATATTAGCACAGTCGATTTGTTGAATGTCGCAACACTGGAGAGTCTCGATCCGGATCAGGATATCTGGGTCAATAATATTTACACCACAAACAACGACGTCGATGCAACGGGTCGATTGGTGACCGCCGTGGGACCGATGTCCGACTTGACGATCGGTTTGGGCTCTAAATACGCGAACAGTGTGGTCTCGGCCGAAGGCTTCAGTAACACCGACCATTTGCCATTATTGGTTCGCCGGTTGATCCCAACGGAGCGACCGCAGACATCGCCATCAATCAAGCATTTGATTTTGGAACGCTCACGGTAGGCAGCCAGATGTTCGGCATTGCGGTCATGGTCTTTGCCAACAAGCAGGTCGACGCCGTCAACTTATTTAATAGCATTGCCGTCGACGGGACCGATGTGACCGACGACGATTGGTATGCGATGACGCTCGGCGGTTCGCAAACGACGCTCAGTATTTCCACGTCGACCCCGGGCGACGGCGCGGGTGAGTTTGTAAACATTCTAAACCCGAGGATCGAGTTGTACCAAAACGACGGCACGACACTTGTGGCCGTCGGCACGTTGCTGCCCGATGGTAGGAACGAATCGATCATGGCCACCGGGCTGACCGCGGGGACGACTTACCGAATTCACGTCGTTGCCGAGAACGGCACTCGCGGGGAGTACTTCCTGAGCGCCAAATCCACCGTTTCGGCGAAGATTGCGGCAGGCATTGTCAACAACGTCACTGACGTTTGGCAAACCGTGACCTTGTCACAGTCGTTCGTGAACCCCATCGTCATCGTCGGACCGATGGGAAACAACGATCCCGATCCGGGCACAGTCCGCATTCGGAATGTCACCGCCACCACGTTTGAAATCCAAATCAACGAATGGGATTATTTGGATGGTATACACGGTGCGGAAACCGTCAATTACATAGCAACCCTGCCCGGCGTCGGTAATTCCAATGGATTACTGTATGAGATCAACATCAATCCGAACGTCAATCATCGGGCGTTCGCGCAACGATTCACGCAGAACTTTCTTACCCCGCCTCGGTTTCTGGCAACGATGCAAACGTACAACGAGGCCGATCCTGGCAACGTTCGCCTGCGAGCGTTGACCGCCCGATCCTACACGACCATTATCGAAGAGGAACGCTCGCTGGACTTTGAAATGTCACACGCCGATGAAGTCGTCGGGTATTTTGCCTTCCGATTCGTGCCCGTCCCACAACAGCCGGTGCCGATCACTGCTTCGCTAGGAACGAGTCGGGGCGCCAACGATCTGTTTTCGGTGCAAACGGCTTTAGCTGTGCCCAACCAATCCGAGACGCTCACCAATGTGAGTCCATTCTTTTCTGCCTTCCCCGACAAGCTGACGCGGCTGGTCACACACAAAAACAGAAGTGGCGACTCGATTTGGCGCTACTATTCGACTAACGAGACGGGGCTTGTCGATGCATCCGCCACTCCCGTGGACTCGACAATCTCAAGCACCAGCGATTGGCCCATCTCGGTGCGGAAGCCGTTTTGACCGACGCAGAACACGAATGACACGAGGGATTTGTTGTCTCGCGCATAAGGGAACCGTACTAGAGAGCCGCACTTGTGCCAAATCGATCGCGGCTCACAACGACGTTTCAGCCTAGACGCCCGACGAGAGGGAGCTACCTCGAACTCACCGCGACAAGAAAGCCAAGATCTTTTCCGCTTTTCCCAGTCATTCCGGTAACAGTTCACGAGTCGGGGTCTGGCTCATTTTCGGCCCAATTATTGGTACTAGGATGTCGCATGAGCCGCCGAAAATGTGCCTGCCCCCCTAAAAACGTGGACAACGCCTTGGCAACTTGTGAACGCTTGTCATTCCGTTTGACCACAAGGCCGATGTAGACGTTCGGCACAGCTTCTATCGCTTGAGGCGTTCCCATTCTCTAGTTTCGCCGGAGACAATCCGAAACAGCGGATGAACGGCCGGGAAAGACAATGATTGATAGGTGCGGAAGTACCGAGGAGATCGCCCCCGCAGTTTTGATTTCAAGTGCCGCCATTCGTAAAGCAATTGTCCGACCGTTTCGTCGAGCTTTTTTGAAAGACGTTCCGTTCCAATCTTGGTGCCATCAAACTTATATCCTCGGCGTTTCGCTTCTTCGAAAACGCCGCTCAAATATGTGGCAATTGCGGCTTGTGGGTCCGGAGATTCGCGAAAACGATTCAGTTGCGGGTGACAGGCATAGCCTTTCGTGCCGCCCATGAGCACTTTCTGAGCGAGCAGCGATTCACGCCACAGCGCTACAAGTCCCTGCGGATCAAGATACTGAGGATGAATAGTCCAAAGTCGCATTTGTTTCGCTACCGCAAATCTCCAGAAACACCGACCGTGGCTGCAGGAAGCTCCATTCATGGCCCACTTCGATTTGCCGCTTCGCCGCAACCATCTATTAGATTAAATTGTTTTGTGCGTCGCTTTTGAATCTGGCGAAACGGCCCATATGCGCCTGCGTTGGCGGGCACCGTGACGCCTGAGCGATTGCCAAAGTCAGATTCCGGCGAACTTGACATCGGCTTCGGCTAAAGGCTTCATTCGTTTCCTTGAATCATTCGGCGGTCGTCAAGCCTTTGCTCCAGCGCCCCAATTCGGTTAGCGTAGGATCGAATCAACGCGATGATCAAGGAAGCAGACATTCTGAGCAGCCCGCACGCAATTGCAACACAGTCACCATCGCCGGTGTTGACAACACCGGGACTTTCCTGCGCCCGGTCTCAAGTGCGAGAATCTAGATCCGTCGTTGAACCGCCGTATGCGGACCCGCATGTACGGTGTGATCTGAAGCGATGCACGAACCGTGGTGCCCCTGGGCCCGACGGGATCACGCTGGCCGCGTTTCCCGACTGGTTTCGCCCTCAGTGGCCAGCGATTGGGCAACAGCTTCTGGATGGCACTTACTGCCTTACTGCCCCAGCGCCTCAGCCGCGTAACAACGTTTTGAACCACGAAAAGCACGAAACGCACGAAGGATGGACGGTTGGAGTGTGACGGCATCGACTGTCGTCACCCCACGGCGATCAGGGACTCTCGAATTCAACAACGTGACCAATCGCCGCCCGGTTCATCGCATGGTACAGCCTGGGACCCTACTCTGGTCCCCACTTGATGCTACATTTCGGCAGCTGCCTTTTGCAGTTCCGCGACCCCGACTTCCGTAACCTGCGTGCCTTGCAACAAAAGCGTGCCCAGGTTTTTCAACTGGGCCACATTGTTCAAGCCCTTGTCGGTGATCGCGGTCGTCCGCAAGTCAAGTCGTGTCAAGTTTGTTAACTCGGCGACCTGCTCGATCGCTTGGTCGCCCACGTCCGTGCCGCGGAGGTCAAGCGAGCGGATCTCTTGTGCTGATTTCGGCGACGGCGTCTCGACGCCCCACTGCAAAAGGATTTCGTAGGCCCTGACACACACGGGCTTCGCTTCATTGGCCTCCGGCGGCTCATCCAGAAGGGAACGCAGCAACTCGGTGATGGCCTCCGGCTTGAAATACTGCAATTATGGCGCGAGGCAATCTTGAATGGAGAAAACTTCGGAACGGTCTTTTCGCTTGTTGTAATCCACGCGGAATCGTTCTGGGCGGAGCGGAAGCCGTTGGCGTGCTTTGGTACATCGTGTTGATTTTGGCAATTCTTCGTACTCGTACTCAGCATCGAGGTACACGTACTCGAGTGACCAATCGCGGTTCATTGTGCTCCGCACTCCAATAAGCGTGCATGTCTTGGCGCAAGAATTCTTGGTGGTTGTAAAGCGAAAAGAATCACTATTCTCGAACATCAGGTCTACCGTCCGGAAGGATGATGTACAGAATCAAACAGGCCCAGATTGCAGTGTTAAGGGCTTCATAGGCGAAACGCCTGTTGTCGGCATTTCTGTTTGTCAGGTCTACCAAAAGAACAACTCCGATACCCAGAGTTGAGAACCCCAATATGTAGGCGAGGCATTTCAGATCTGCGTCCGCAAACCCATGATGCCAAGTGTTCGACGACCCATCTGTCGCAAACGGCAAACCGCAAATGCACCCCCAAAATACGCACGCGACCAAGAATCCAATCCTCAGGCAGGACGTCGTTTCAATACGCCACCGCGCTCCCTTGGGTTTCATCTTAATAGACGGCTTTCGGCGTGTTTTTTGATCAGTGAGTGTGTCGGGGCTCGAACCCGAGACCTACGGATTAAAAGTCCGTTGCTCTACCAACTGAGCTACACACCCAATGGTGACGGGAGCCGGCAGCGTTCACGGGTTGTCCATGCGTCGCCCATGTTTTACGGGGTCAGGCACATTTTCGGCGGCGCATGCGAAATTCAAGTGCCAACAATTCGGCCGAAAATGAGCCAGACCCCGGCTTGTGAACGGTTACCGGGAGCCGCGGCGGGATTGACAAGTATGGACGATGCGGCGCGCATCGACAAGGTGACGGCGGGACGGGCGATGGCTCGCGTTTACTCCTGGTCGAACTCCGTGTGGAATGGCCACCGGCTGCATGACGACCGTCAAAGAATAAACTTGCTGAGGTCTTCATCGTCGGCGATTGCGGCCAGGCGGTCTTTGACGTAAGCCGCGTTGATCGAGACGCGACCCAGCTTCATGTCCGGGGCTTCGAAGCTGACCTCGTCGAGCAGCGTTTCCAAGATCGTATATAACCGCCGAGCGCCGATATTCTGACTGGTTTGGTTGACGCGAAATGCGAAGTGCGCCAGTTCCTCGATGGCGTCGGGTGTGAATTCCAGTTCGACCCCTTCGACCCGCAGCAGTTCCTCATACTGGCGGGTCAGCGACGTCTTGGGCTCCGTTAGAATGCGGACAAAGTCGTCCTTAGTGAGGTCGTGCAGTTCGACGCGAATTGGAAATCGGCCTTGTAGTTCGGGCATCAATTCGCTGGGTTTGTTCTTGTGAAACGCGCCCGCGGCGATGAACAAGATGTGATCGGTGCGGACGTAGCCGTACTTCGTTTGCACAGTGGTTCCCTCGACGATGGGCAACAGGTCTCGCTGCACGCCTTGGCGCGAGACGTCGGCCCCTTTGCCGTCGGAGGCGACGATCTTGTCGATCTCGTCGAGAAAGATGATGCCCAGCGTCTCCGCCAGCTCGATCGCCTGGGGATTGATTTTCTCCGGTTCCAGCAGCGATTCGCACACTTGTTCGAAGATTACCTTGCGGGCCTGTTGGACCGGCATTTCACGCGTGACCGAGGACTTGGGCATGATCTTTTCGAGCATGCCTTGAAAGTCGATGTCCATGTGTTCGACGCCGATCCCGCCCACCATCACCGGGTTGGCCTTTTGTTCGATCGTGATTTCGACCTGCCGATGATCGAGTTCGCCGGCGGTGAGCATTTGCAACATCTTGGCGCGGGTACGCTCGTAGGATTCGGCTTCGTCGTTTTCATTTTCTCCGGTGCGCTCGCGTTCGAATTGATAGGCGCACAGGTTTGGGGCAGATCAAGTCGAGCAGGCGTTCGTTGGTCCGCCGCTTGGCCTCGGACTCGACACTTGCCCGCTCGCGCTCGCGGACGAGCGAGATTGCGTTGTCGAGCAATTCGCGAACCATACTCTCGACATCCCGGCCGTAATAGCCAACTTCGGTGTACTTCGACGCTTCGACTTTGATGAACGGGGCGCCGGTCAGTTTGGCGAGCCGGCGTGCGATTTCAGTTTTGCCGACGCCGGTGCTGCCGATCATCATGATGTTTTTGGGCGAGACTTCTTGACGCAGCTCGTCAGACAGTTGTTGACGGCGCCATCGGTTACGGATTGCGATCGCCACCGATCGTTTGGCTTCGTTTTGTCCCACGATGTGCCGGTCGAGTTGTTCCACGATTTGCCGGGGAGTCAACGCGGTATGGGAATCGGTCCTGGGTTCAATCAACTCGGGCACACAAGCTCCTCCAAATAGATGTTGTGGTTGGTGTAGATATCGATCCCAGCGGCGATTTCGAGTGCGGCTTTGACCAGTCCGCCGGCATCCAGATCGCTGTGAGCGATCAGGGCCCGTGCGGCGGCGACGGCGTAGTTCCCGCCAGATCCAATGCCGACAATTCCGTCGGTCGGCTGAATCACGTCGCCGTTGCCGCTGACGAGCAAGATGTTTTGAGGATCGGCGACGGTCAGCAACGCTTCCAGTTGCCGCAGGGCCTTGTCGGTTCGCCATTGCTTGGCCAACTCGGTGGCGGCCCGCGGCACGTTCGACGGGAAGTCCCGCAGTTTTTCCTCAAACCTCTCCAGTAACGCAAACGCATCGGCACTGCTGCCGGCGAATCCGCACAAGACCTTGCCGTCAAGCAACCGACGAATCTTGACCGCGTCGGCCTTCATTATACAAGTGCCGAGAGTGACTTGGCCGTCGCCCCCCATCGCGACTTTACCCTTGTGGCGGACGGTCAAAATCGTCGTGGCGTGAAAAGTCAAGTTGTTGGATCGTCGTTCCATTGGACTCACACGGGTTTCTGCTATATTTATTAGCCATCAATGCCGGTTGCAGAAGGGGGCAAGGGCGCCAGAGCCATTGCGCTATCGTTTTGGGGCCTCGCATTCACATTGAAAGTGGTGGACGAGCCTAGCGATTCCGCTGCTAAAAAAGCCAACGGTCGTCGCCGCTTCCCGCAAGAGTTGCCGCCATGTGAACCGAGTTGATGGGAAGTTACCATTGTAGGCCAGAGGCATGAGCGAATCCAATCCGGTGGGACCGTCGCGCGATCAACGGGTTAGGTCTCGCAGCCCCTTATTATTGGACCGCTCCCGAAGCAGCCTCCTCGTCATCGATGTGCAGGAAAAGCTGTTGCCGCTGATCCGACATTCGGCCGAGATCGCATGGAATATCCGGCGACTGATGGATGGCGCGAAGATTCTCGAGATACCGGTGGTTGCGACCGAGCAATACCCTGTCGGTTTGGGCTCGACTTCCTCCGAATTACGCGAGCGGCTGGGGCCAATTCCCGACAAACGCATGTTCAGCTGTCGTGAATGCGGACACCTCTTCGATCAATGGGACGAGGCTGCGGTCGAACAGATTGTCGTTGTGGGGATCGAAGCCCACGTCTGTGTGCAGCAAACGTCGCTCGATCTCATCGCGATGGGTTTCGATGTGTACGTGGTCGTCGACGCCGTTGGCTCGCGGTTTGAACTCGATGAACAGGTGGGCTTACGAAGGATTGAGCAATCGGGCGGGACATTGACGACTACCGAGTCGGTGCTATTTGAATGGTGCGAAACGTCTGGAATACCGGAGTTCAAGAAAATCAGCGATCTAGTCCGAGAGCGCGTTCCGGCACGATAATTTCGACCACGAGCTGCGGCGGGTTCTGAGGAGTTCTTATGTTGAAGTGGGCCCTCACATTTCTGATCATTGCCTTGATCGCCGCGGTGTTTGGATTCGGCAACATTGCCGCCGCCGCCGCGAACGTCGCCAAAGTGATCTTCTTCGTGTTCATTGTCTTGTTCGCGATCACCCTCCTGTTCGGCAAAAAGATTCGACTGGACTGACGGTCGCGATGATCGTTTCGGCGTTGGGAAAGAACGTTTTTCAGCGTGCTGCTAAGAACTAAGCAGCCCGCGTTTTTGCTTCGCGACCATCCGCTCGGAATAACCCTGGTTCGACGGTTTGTTCGGTCTGGGCCATTCCGCTGCCGCGGCGAATTCTTAGCAGCACCAGAAGCCGGCGACGAAGCGTCCGAAATGGGATTCCGATGGCGCGATGAAGTCTGATCCACCAAGGGCGGCTGCGCTTCCATGATCTGAAAAAACTGTTTGTTCTGCAGACGCCACGCACGGTGCTTGTTCATGTGGTACAAATCGCTGGCCTGTAGCATTCTTAGCAACCCGTTGAATCCGACGAAGTCGGGCAAGCACACGCTGATCTGGAAGTCGATCAAATAGGGCCGGCCATTGACGCCGACCAACACGTTTTCTGGCTTGTGCAAGTCGACATAAGCGATACGACGACCATGCAACTCGCCCAACAGCGTTTCAAGCTCGCTAAAGAAGAATTCGTTGCTCGTTTGCACCAGGGACAGCGGAGTCCCCTCGATGAAATCATGGGCGACGGCGTTCGGCAATAGCTGCTCTTCGCAGTAAACGCGATCGTAGCCTTGCGGGATTCCTCGAACAGCAGTCAGTTTTTTCAAGAACCAGGATTCGCGACGCGCCAACCAACGTCCCACCCACTGGCACGGCAGTCCGAAAACAGGCGCGGTGCGGTTGAACTTGCATACAACCTGATGGTCTTGACACCGATAGACAGCGGTCGCGGCCCAACTATCGTGCTTGTACGTGCGCGTTTGGAGATATGAGCGTGTGCCAATTCGTATCGTCTGGGGAGGCTCGCTACGACCCAATGTGCGCAACAACGACGGCCTGGCTTTGGTTTTCAATCGACTGTCCGATTTGCGTCTGAAACCTGGCACCTTGCGTCCCTTCTTGCCCGATCTTAACGGATTCGATTTTCGACGTGTTAGCGCGCCGCCAGATTTACCGCCCCTGACGCAAAACAACAATCCTCGATTTTTGCATCAGCTATCACTCGGGCTTCATGGGTCCTTCCACGTGCCACGTTCAATGCGCGTTGGCGATTCGATTCTCAGCGACCGTGACTTCGATGGTCTTTTCCTCGCCGTCCCGGACGATACGGACCTTGGCTCGCGTCCAGGGGGCGGTCAACCCAATATGGTGGAACAGTGCCGTTACGTCATGGATGTCGTGTCCATTCCATTGGCGAATGACGTCATCTTCCTGCAGACCGGCGGCATAGGCCGGTGTACCGGATTCGACCCTTTGCAGCAATGCACCCTGCGTGCTGTCTAGCTTGAGGCGTCCGAGATCATCTTGAAAGATAGGAACCGGCACCACCCCCAAAAACCCTCGGGTCACTTTTCCGTTCTTTTTGATTTGTTCGCAGATTTGCTGGCACAAATTGGAGGGAACGGCAAAGCTAATTCCCTGAAAACGATTCCCAAAAATAAGCGTGTTCACCCCCACGACCCGACCCAACTCGTCGACCAATGGGCCACCACTATTCCCGGGATTGACGGCGGCATCGGTTTGAAGGAATTCCTGATAAGGGCCCTTCTCGCCGCGCCGTTCGGTGCCGCTAATGATTCCTTGGGTCATCGAATTCTGCAAGCCATAGGGTGAACCGACGGCCCAAACCATCGAGCCAATCTGCAACTGATCGCTATCCCCCCATTCCACGGGGATCAGGTTGTTCGCATCGATCTTGATTACCGCCAGATCGGTAAGTTCGTCCGTACCAACCACTGAAGCTTGGATTTCGCGGTGTCCTTCCATTTCAACCCAAACGGTTCCGGCATCCTCGACGACGTGGTGATTGGTGATAATGTAACCGTCTTTGGAGAAAACGAATCCAGATCCTTGGCTGTTGGCACGCAGCGAACCGGAGGTCTGAATGGTTTGAATGCTGACGACACTGGGATGGATTTTTTGAAACACCAACTGCGACCCGAGAGAGACTTCTCGCAATCGGTTTGACTGTTGGGCGATGGTTTGCACGGCAAATTCATACTCGGCTTGGATCCGGCCGCGCGTAATCGCACGCGAGAATCGCTCGATGAAATACTCAGCGGTCCACGGCGTCAAAGCTAGAATAACGCCGACAAAAACAAACAAAGCACGGCCGACCGGATACGAAAGGCGTTTTCGCTTTGTCGAAGGCACGTTGGGAAGTTCCTGCTGTTTGACGTCGAAATCAGATTGCGGTTCGATATCGGAATCAGTCATCAAATCGGCCCGACGCTTCGTCAATTCGTACCGGTGATCGAGATCCATAGCAGTCTGCCCGTTCTTGTTTCGAAGACGTGTCCCGCGGTGCGACCCAAGTAGCCGGGCGGGTACACACAAAGCCCCTATTCCTTAGGCAACATCCATTATACGGACAGGATCGCAGAGTGCACACGGTTTCGCCAAAAGCCGTAGATTGGGCTTCCTGGCGCGACGCATGACGGGCGGGGATGGTCGTCCTACCTAGAATTGGCCCACAGCCCCAAAAACGTAGTGGGCTAATTTAACAAAAGGCGACCACATCACCCGGACTGAATTACCGGTTGCGATGTTCCCGGCTGCAAATCAATGCGGCCCATAAATCGCGAAACGCTACCGGCTTGTCGACCGCACAAGCGACGATATTCCGGCTGATCTCGAGTTCCCCGTTCGTAGGCAACCGGCCCAACGCGACTAAGAACAGATGGCGGATCTTTTCGTCCTCGCCATCGGTGGACGCGACGATTTGGTCCAATATGTTGCCAATGTCCGAGGTCGTCGCCCATTGAGATGCGGAAGGCGGCAGTTCACTGAGATCGGTGGGCTGGTTTGGAGAATCCGTTGAAGGCGCACTTGGTGTAATCTGCTTCGGCAATACGCCGCCTGGCGATTGCGACAGGTTCTCAATCCGCCGCAAAATACCTCGATTCGGCGATCAGATTTGTATTCTCCTTCCAGCGACGTCAGCAGTGCGGTTGGGGTCGCCTCGCCGGTCAAGGGTTTATAATGACGCGAAAAATATGCACTTGATCCGTAATCGGGCCGATCCAATGCGGCGGTCGGGCTCTGGTCGCCGAGCGAAAACGCATCGCTCAACACGATCGCCCTGGCGATCGTCGAAAGATCGAAATCATTCGCGGCCCATAGATCACCCAGTTGACGACGCAATTCGACCAATTCGGATTCGCTTTGAACAGGCAGCGCCGCATTGCCCGCGGTCATCGGTTCGCCCAGCATGAATTCCCAAACGAAGTCGACACCTAAGTCAGCGGCGAACCGGCCGTCAGCGACGTGTCCGGCGAGTGTCTTTAGTCGGTCAAATTCGTCAATCTTGCCACTTGTAGAATCTTCAAGAGCACTCAAATGCGGGATACGTCGCCACGATACGGCCATCGGGCTCCTCAAAAAAGACGGGCGAATCCTGGTCGTTGGGTCGACCGTTGGGCAAATAGTCTCGTTTGACAACATTTCCGGAGTTTGGGTCAACTGCGATCTGCTTGAAATAGGCATCGAATTCCCAAAACGCCAGTCGATCAAATTGCCGACCATTGGGGTCGGTATACTTGTGGCATGCAGCGCACCCCATCGATGACTGCAACACAGTGCGTGCAACGTGATCGGCCAGCAAACTCGAATCGGCGCCGTACGATTTCATCAGGGTAGCCAAGAACGAATCGGCGCAGTCCGTCCCCCTCCCGTTGCGGTGGGGGCGGATCGAGCAGCTGATCGACGATTTGATTCCATGGCGTACGGCGGCCGATTTCTTGACTCAGGAACTTGCGAAGTTCCAGCGCGAGATCGGGTTGAGCAAACTGGCGGCCCTGTAACAATCGGATTGTCAGCCGCCGTCCCATTTCATCAGAAATGCTTATCCAGCGAAGGTTGAAAAACCGATCGATCGCCGAAGCACGGTCACCGTCCGACAGAATCTGCGTCAACGCCTCTCGATTGGGAACATCAGGTTGCAGAAGATCAATCACTCTCCCGGCCCAGTCTTCTCGCGAAATCCGTTCGGCCGGCTGCAACTGGTTGTCGCGCCACAATTGACGCAACGACGTGTCAATGGTTTGCGAAAATTCTAACGGGCTCAATAGAGCGGGGTGCGCTTGCGGCGGCGACGCATCCTTCACCACGTCAGGCAATGATCGCTTGGGAAATCTTGCGTCGGGTCGATGCGTCGAATCCCGAGGCGTCTGGCCAGGTGACGCTTCAGTGAATAACGGCGATCGATTCGCGTCACCTTGCTCGTCGGAGATCGACGAGTCCACCACCGGTTGAGTCGTGGCCCGTTGTGCCACGAACGAACGCCGTTGGACGGCTTCGATGACCAGCAGGGTCAAGCCCAAGGTCACGCCGACGAGCACGACTGCCGCCGCGGAAAACCAAAGCGAGCGGCCGCGGGCATGTCCTTGACAGCACCGTTTAGATCCGTCTCAGCGGGTGTTGAGCGATGGTCCCATGGGGATTCCAATCGACGAACGACGGCGTCCAAAACATCGGGCGGCGCCCGCCGTTGACCGCTTCTTCTAAAAAGGCGTCGAATAGTTTTTCGTCCGGTAGGCTCATTGAAACTCGCTTAGGATTTTTCGCTCGACGCATTCACGGAGCCGCTTTTTGGCACGTTGAATCATGTTCTTTGCGCCGTGTTCGGTCATATTAAAGTGGGCGCCGATTTCGGCGCGCGACAATTGATCGGCAAACTTCAGCTTCAACGCTTTTCGGATGCGCGGCGAGAGTTTCTGCAAACAATCCCGCAGCGATTGCAACATTTCCTCGCCGTTGTCGTCCTGAACCCAGCGCACCCACGCCTGCTCGAACAACTCGAAATCGATCGCCTCCACCGTCTTTGGCTGGCGCCGATAATGCGATACAAACAGCGTAAACGCGACGCGCCTCAAATATGCCGCCGTCGCCGTATCGTCATAAACGACAAATGGCTTTTGAAGTACTCGCAAAAAGGTCTCTTGTGTGAGATCTTCGGCGAGTGACGTCGGACAGCCGATCGCCCTCAAATACCGCCAAACACCCGCTTGAAACTGTTTGATCAGTGTTTCCGGATCAAAGGGAGTCGTTGGGGTCGCTCCGATCGGTTGCATAACATCTACCGAGCCAACTTCGAATTGGCGCGTGGCGCCACGTGCCTAATAAAACGATTGCCTGTTGAATGAGCACGTTCGCGATCATCGAATCGTTCGACGACCTAAGTCGAGACCGGTCGACTGCCCGCACATGACGAGAATTGAACCGCGCGTATCAACAGCGCTGCAACCGTCTATGATAAGACTTCGTGGATGACTTTGCCACTGTTGGCGATTTTCATCGGCCGACCATTGCGGCTAGTAAAGGTCGTTTCCAAGGAAATTCCCAGCGTCTGCAGATGGTCGCCATCAAATCCTCGCGATGAATAAGCTGGGACCTTCGACGCGCGTGCCATCCTCATTGGTCTGTCCGACCGCGATACCTCCCTTCAAACCCGCCGCCACCAACCACCACGCTCCAACTACGAGCCCAATGGTCGCGGCCGGCGTTCCCGTTGATCCGCGGCGTGCGCCCGAACTCGCCCATCCAAATGATGGCCGTATCCTGCAGCAGCCCGCGCTGGTCCAAATCTTCCACCAGCGCGCTCATTCCTTGATCCATCATCGGCAGTCGCTGGTCCTTCAACGTGGGGAAAATATTCTGGTGGTTATCCCAGCCTCCAAAGTCGACTTCGATAAAGGGAACGCCGACTTCAACCAAACGCCGAGCCATCAAACAACCGCGACCAAAGTTATTCTGGCCATACCGCTGCTGTACGTCGCTCGGTTCCCGATTGACCTTGAACGCCTCCATTTGTTTGCTGGTCATCAGATTCAAGGTCTTTTGCAACACCTTGGCATGTTCGGCGGCCGCCGAACCTCGATTGTCGTCGATGAATCCCTTCTCCAACATGGACAACGCCTGCATTCGCTGACTGACTTGAGCCGTCGGAATCCCCATGTCCAGATTTCGGACCTGCCCGTTACTGTCAACCGAAAAAGGTGCCCAGGCCATACCCAAAAACCCCGGACCCTCACTCTCGCCCCCCACAACGACGAATGGCGGAATCTCCAACTCCGACCGTTGTGAAATCAACTCGTGGGATATCACAGCCCCGTAACTTGGATAATCAACGCTCGGATTGGGGACATAGCCGGTGTGCATGTAGTAGCGGCCCCGCTGGTGGTCGGCCTCGCGCGTGCTCATCGAGCGGATGACGGATAATCGATCCATGACCGTGGCGATTTTCGGGAGATGCTCGCTGATTTCAACGCCGCCGGCGGTTCGAATGGGCTTGAACGGCCCACCGGTATTGGCACCCGGCTTCAAATCCCAAAGGTCGATGGTCGAGGGACCTCCGCCCATCCATAACAGGATTGCACTCTTGCGATTGCGGATCATGTCGGCCGCTTGGATCTGGATCGAGTGTCCCAATGCCAACGCACTGCCAGTGAAAGCCGACGCCCCGGCAAGATGTTTCATGAAGTGCCGTCGGCTCATTCCTGCGGGAGTGCGAAACATCGTTGTTCCTTTATGCTGAATTGCGTAAGTTTGTGTCTTTATCGGGAAAGTCGCCTTCCTGTCCTCACTCGCTCCGATGCGCCGGTCCATCCAAGCACTCCAGATTTGATCCTTTCAATGGCGCGAATCAGTGATTCAAAATAAACTCGTTCGTATTCAAGATCACCCACCACATGTCCCGAAGTGCCGCCGGCAGATTCCCATTTCTGGCTTCCAAAAACTGGTTTGCCAACCGCGTGTCTTGCGAATCGGAATTGCGCCCCAGACCCGCCTGGAACAGGTAGTTCACTTTGTCCTTAAACGGTTGATTGCTGATGGCAACCGAGTCGACCAGGGTATCCCGGCCACCCCCCGTGGCGGCCCGAATCAATTCGCCATTAAACATCATTAATACTTCAGGAATCGTTCCGTTGAACGACATCGATTCGTCACCTTCGTCCGTCCCAAA
Source organism: uncultured Planctomycetaceae bacterium (assembly GCA_963803365.1). Classification (GTDB taxonomy): domain Bacteria; phylum Planctomycetota; class Planctomycetia; order Pirellulales; family Pirellulaceae; genus JANMEB01. The sequence continues at coordinate 446,475 of CAWDMH010000003.1, read as the reverse complement.
CGTCCGCGAGAATTGTTGGAGCCAATCGTTTTTTACCCGTTCGCGTTCCTCGTACGATCCTGCGCTGCTTGTCGGCCTCGGTGGCGACCATCAACGATTCGTAAAGTTGTTCGGCCGACAACTGGCGAAGATAGAACCGAGAAAACTTCGGTGGATCCCCCAACTGAGGATCGTCCTTGGCATTGCTCTTGTTCCCTTTGCTCGATAAGCCGTACGGTCGACTCAACACAATCCATTTGATCAACCGGCGGACATCGTAACCACTGTCGCGGAACTCGTCCGAAAGATAGTCCAACAACTCGGGGTGCGACGGCGTGTTGTGAGGTCCCAAGTCGTCAACCGGTTTGGTGAATCCATAGCCTAGAAAATGTGCCCACATCCGATTCACCATCGCCTTTGATAGATAGGGCGAATCAACCATGAACTTGCCGAGTTCCTTGCGCCGATCGACTTGATTGAGGTATCCCGTCTTGGCGATTTTTTGACCGTCCACAAACACGGGAAAGGCCACTTTCACCAGCCCGTTGCGCAATTCGTAAAACACGTCGGCTTCATCCGGATTGCCGCTTTCGCCGGGAAAATCCTGGTCGATCAGCTCCGGTCCCAACGCGCCCCCGGTTGCCGCGGAGTTCCGTAGTGCTCGCGCCTGGCGAAAAAACGCATTGAGCTCCCAGTACTTCTGTTGTTTCCAATCATTGAACGGATGGTTGTGACATTGCGTGCATTGGACCTGCAGGCCGAGGAAGATTCGAGACGTGGCCGCCGTCGCTTGGGCCGCGTTGTCGGTGTTGACCTTATCGATCAAGAAATTCGTCGCGCCGTTGAACTTTGCGGTTCCTGGCGCCGTCGTCCCCGTCGCCGTAACCAACTCGAAGACCATTTGATCGTACGGCTTGTTTCTAGCAAACGCATCACGCAGATACTTCTGCATCCCATCCCGGCTAATCATCGAATTGCGGTCGTTGCCACCGGTGCGGCCAATCAATAGGTTCGTCCAAATCGTCGTCCAGTTGCGTGCAAAATCATCCACGTACTCGTCGACATTCAGCAATCGATCGACCAGAATCTCTCGCTTGCCCACCGACTTGTCCGACGCGAAGCTTCGTAGTTCCTCAACCGTCGGGATCCGTCCGAGGATGTCTAAAAAGACGCGGCGACACCATTCGGAATCATCCGCCGGTGTCGACGGCTTGATCTGAAACTCCGTCCAGACTGCTCGATGAATTCGTTGATTCTAAGGACTTGGGGAATCTGGACTGCTGAATCCGGTCGGCCGTTTTGTGCAGCCGCTATCGGACCGAACATAAAAAATGCTACGAGAAAAATGCAAACGACTTCAAACGACGCTTCATGTTTTGCGATCTTGTACGTGATTCCGTCGACAGAGAATTCACCACCCGTCCAACTTAATCGAAGAAAACTTGGTTTGGTACTCGCTTTGTCGTGTCAAGGGGTCGACAAAACCGCATTTTTCTCCACCATCTATTTTTTCATGAATCCGAGATTTGTTCAATCATTGAATTCGAAAGTCAGACTGCCTATCCCTCAAATTGGTGGCCCATTTCGATGCATTGCATCGTTTTGAAACGTTTTATTTCGCCCAACCGGGAGAATCAAAAAAAAAGCCGGAACCAGTGCCGGCTTCTCAAATTCGCGGTCGCCATAGAATTGCGACCAATAATAGCTGGCCGGGGCCTCCCGTTTACACGCGAAGCCCAGGCACTGCCTCGTCTCTGTTCCGCCCCTAAGTCTGCTCACGCAAACAGTGGGACGTACCACTTCCAAATCTAACTTGTTGCAATAAATGTGCCAGAACGAGTTTCTCCCTGTGAATCTGTTGGCTGATCGCGGCAACTGCCGACGGTTGGGTCGTGAGTCAATTCGAGGTAGGACGGCTATGCCTGGCCGTCATTGGTCGGGCAAGGGATCCGCAACTACAGCACATTACCCAATACGGACAATTTAAACGAGATGTTGTTCTTTGGCAAACCGCAGTTCACTAAGGATTCGGATGCAAATAACTTCGCCGTAAATCCTCGCCCTCACGGGAGAGGCTTTAGGGAGAGGGTCGACAAAACCGGGAAGTTATTTTGCGTGCGATCCTAAATCGCTCCCGGACCGACGGTGCCATCTGCGATTTCAGCGACGTGAAACAGCGGCAGAACCTCGATATGACCGTCGCCGTCGTTTCCGATCCGCCCGGTCTTAGCCACACGCAGGATGGTGGCGATCGTCGGCTCGAGAAAGTCCTCGTTGACGGCAATTTCCAGCGTCACTTTGCGGACGACCTCGGCACGCTGTTGATTGCCGCGCAATATGGGAATTCGGTGCTGTTCGCTGAATTCCTGGGAGTCGCAAATCGTCAGTCGTTCGACGCCGATTTCCGCCAACGCGACTTTCAACGCGTTCAGTTTGGTAGGCTGAATGGTTGCGAGAATCAGTCTCAAGTTTCCGAGTCCGTGTTCGTGCGGTTTAACGGGTAGTCCAAGATGGCAAGGCCCGAATGAGCTATTTGGCGAAGCCGCAGCCAACCGCGAGTCACCAGGTCAGTTCGCGATTGGACGAACTGAGGATCGAGCAAACGGCGATCGAACTTGCCTTCTACAATGACGGGTTCGAAATCGGGATGTTCGATAAACTGCGCCAAGACCGGATCGCAGCAGATGTGTCGTTCGGCTTGAACATGTAAAACTTCTGCGTGGATTTCTCCGATCACGTACCGCAGATACAAGCTGCTGTCGCTGATTTCGGCCACATCACCGTGGCAGACATCGCACAAATAGCCTTCCTCACACTTTGCCATTGCCCGTTCCGGTCGCGCCACATCCACAAAAAAAGCCGCTTCCATCAAACCGGAAGCAGCTTATCAAAGTCGACCAATTAGTCGCCACAACAGGGGTGCAGTGCCGTTGCGTCGGCCCGCACTGTGCCTGATCTCAGGTATCGTTTGGCGGAGTCGTTGTCGAGGGGGCGTTCTCGGTCGGTGGGGCGACTTGTTCGCCGCTCGGCTGAGGCATGATCACGCCGCCTTCGGTCGTCCCTTGGTAGACTTGGCCGGCACATCCGGGGCAACCGCCCGAATACGAACCACAACCGCAACCGGTCGACGGGTAATTGCCATAACCACAACTGTTGCAGGTCGAGACGTAACCGCAACCACACGAGCGATTGTGCGCAAACAATCTGGTGCGACCGGTGTTGCAGGTGTTGCAGCCGCAGGAGTTGGTATAGGCAACGCCGCAATTACCGCAACTGGGAGCGGCGTAGGATGTGCATCCACAGCCACACGCCGGAGCGGCATACGTCTGTCCACAATCGGAGCAACCGCACGATTGCGTTGCATAGCCGCAGTCGCTGGTATAACCGCCACGACCGGCGCGGACACGCATTACGATTCCACCACCGCCAAAGCGGCCGCGAATACCAACTCGACCGCCACTATTGCAGCATTGTCCAAACAGGTCGGACGCGGATAACGTCACGACGATGGCCAGCGCCGCCGCCAAACTGAACTTGACAAATCGACTCATAGGAAATCTCCTTCCAGAACTCGTTGAGGCAGTGCCTCAAACATAACCGCCATTTGTAACTGACAATTCGCGACGGCGACGAACTGACAACACTCTGTAGCCCCAAAAAAAATCACGCTAGAAACGTGTGAGGTTTCCGCCGATCAAATGCGCCGATGACGAGCAACCTAATCTTCCAATCGAGCAACACAAACTTCCAACGACGGGTATGTTGCCCGACACGGCGCCTCAAAACAAGCTATTGAAATTAGCGTCCCGCTAACTAGTGTCAAGTAGGCGATTTGACGTCCATCCGGGCGACGTCCAAGCAAGCCGCCAATTTTGTTATCAATCCAACGTACGCGACGCGCATGACGATCAATCGATCGACCTATGATCGTTCAAATCTAGGTCGCGTCAAGGTGATTCTTGCCACCGTTGCCACCGCCTGCGGGATTCAATTTGCTCTCAATTGAATCCCGTCTGGCTACACGACCGAATAACCGTTATCGCCGCCTTCCGAAGAATCGTCGGAAAACGAATCCTCGGCGAGATCCATAGCAACAATCGCAAGAGCCATATCCCGAGCCGTAATTGCTGCCGCCATGACATCCGCAATCTGCTGACGCGGCCATCGTTCCGGCGGGTACTGGGCTCACGGCTTGGTTACTCATCCCCAGCGCACCATTGGGCGCTTCCATCACCGAGTCTTGCATTGGAGCGAGCTGAATTACGGACGGAACATCCGAAGGCGATGGCTGTTGAGTCGAATTCTGTAAAATGGGGGTTTCGGTGACGTACGTGTTGGTGGGTTGACCGGCGACCGGCTGACCCGCGATAGGTTGCCCCGCAGCCGGCGCTTGAGTCGGTTGTTGAGCCCAAACTGAAACCGTTAGGCCAACCAGAATGCAGCAAGCAAGAACTAGCTTCTTCATGTCGTTACTCCTTAAAAACTTGAAACTGGACGAGCAAATCTAGTCATGCCGAGACCGACTCGGCGAGAATTCACCATGCATCAATCTGTGATTCACAATTCGTCGTTTTCAGAACACGCATTTGCGAAGTATAACTAGTTTCCCAGACGACCAAAAGCAGGCGTCGCATCGCGCATTTCAAAATTAGCGAAGTGCCAATCAGCGGAGTGCCAAATCAACGTTTCCACTTCGGACGTCCGTCCATTCGAAATGCGATTTTGGCTGACGCCGCCTGACGGTTTTCCAGGAGAATGAAAAGTCGCTCGATGGAAAATGTACTCAATCTTTCTGGCCAGAGTTGGACGGCGCTTGTGGCGACGTTGATCGCGGTCCCGATCCTTATCCATCTTATCAACCTGTGGCGTCATCGGCGGGTGCGCTGGGCGGCAATGGAGTTCCTACTGGCCAGCCACAAGAAAAGAAAGAATTGGGTGCGGCTAAAGCAATGGGCGTTATTGGCGTCTCGGGTGGCGACTTTGCTACTGGCGTTGCTCTTGATGTCGCACGTTGGATGCGGCGATTCGGCACTGTTATCGATCTTCAAGAACCAGTCCACCGAACACATTGTCTTGTTGGACGACAGCTTTTCGATGTCCGCTCACGATTCTAACCAGAGTACCACTCATTTCCAAAGGGCATTGGAAAGCATTCGAGCGTTGGCCGGATCGCTGGATTCGACCGCCGATCAACGGTTTACACTAATCCCCTTCTCGGCGACAGCGGGCCATTCCGAGGGAACGGAAGCCAGCGAACTGCTGCCGGCACCGATTTCGTCCGAACCGATCGATCGTCAGTTCGTACAAAGACTCGATGGGTTCTTGGGACTTCGAGTTGCATCGGACTTACCCCAGTCCGCTCAAAACGCATTGGCCTGGGTAGTCCGCCTTTCGCAAAGCTCTCAAGGCCACAAAATGGTCGTTCATGTAGTCTCGGACTTTCAATCCGGTGCCTGGTTGGGCAGCGATGAAATCGCTCAAGCCTTGGCGAGTTTGACCGAACGCGGGATCTCGATTCGAATGATTCGCTGCGCCGAAACGTCGTTACCCAATGTGGCGATCACAGAGTTGAAGCCAGCCAGCAATTTGCGTGTCGCTGGCTATCCGCTAATGATGCAGGTGCAACTCAAGAATTTGGGCGACACGACTGTTGAAAAGGTGATCGTCGACCTGTCGTCGACCGAGTGTCTGACCGCCGATGGCAGCCGGACGACCAGTCAACAGACGAATCTGCCGAGTTTGCTCGTCGACCGGATCGAGCCCGGCAAGACCGAAACTCGAGAATTCCTGATTCAGTTCAAAAGCATCGGTAGTCATTTCGTCACGGCCCGCATCGCGCACGACGCCTTGGATCCAGACAACCGACGTTCGTGCGTCATCGATCTAGTCGATCGGGCTAAAGTGTTGGTCGTGGATCAACCGGATCAGGCGGCGGCGTTGTACGTGCAAAACGCACTCGGCCCCCATGGCATGACAGGCATCCAATGCGATGTTCGCACCAAGGATTGCTTTCGGAGCTTCGATCCCCAACGAGACCGATATCGGATGATCTGCTTGTTGGATATTGATTCGTTGGACGCGGGCGCCGTCGAGAAACTAGAACGGTATGTGGCTGAGGGGGGCGGACTAGCGATTTTCTGTGGACCCAACGTCGATCGTTCGTTCTACCAAAAACAGCTTTGGCGGGAGGGGGCTGGGCTGCTGCCCATCCCCCTGAACTCGGTGTGGGAGGTTCCGCAAGTGAACGCGGATGCCGGCGATGTCTACTTGCACGATCACCCAGTGAACCAGCCGTTTCGCGGCACGGCGGAGGCTGTCTTGCATCAGGTGTACGTGCAAAAGATGTTGATCCCGCCTCCGGGTTGGAATGATTCGGGAACCGTTTCCACAGAAATCATCGCGACGCTTCGAGGCAAAAACGGGTACCCGATCCTGGCCGCCAAGCCCCACGGCCGAGGGCGGGTGATTGTCTGCACCACCACGGCGCAGCCGAGTTGGAGCAATTGGGCTTTGGATGGTTCGTTTCCATTGCTGATGCTGATGATAGAGGATTATCTGTCGGCGGGACTCACGCAGAATTCAAACTTTCTAGTCGGGGAATCGGTCAGCCAGACCGTATCGACGGGCGCGTACCAAGTGGAGACTTCGTTTGCCAAATTTGAAAGTGGCGATTCGCCGCGACGCGCATTGCGCGTTTTGCTCGATCCATCGTCGCAGTCGCCTGGGACGTCGCAAGTGACGTTCCCCGTTGGACCGCCAGACGAACCGGGCGCGGTTGGAAGCGCCGGGGTCTACGAATGGATTCTCACCTCCTCGTCCGGACAGTACGAGGTCCGCCGCTGGGCGATGAACGTTGACACATCCGATAGCGATTTGCATTTCATGTCCAAACCCCAATTGGCGGCGCTGGCGCCGCAAGCCGCAATCGAGATTCTTCGCTGGGACCAGGTTTCTCCCCAACCCGGAACGTCGGGCGCCGGCGACTTGAGCGGATTGCTGCTGGTCGTATTGGTCGTGGTGTTGTTGGCCGAGCGTGCATTGGCTTATTGGAATACGTATCACTTGGCGGTTTGACGTTGTGGCGGCTGAACCGCATGGTTTGTCAAGAACGCATCGACGTGCAGAGATGCCCATGTCGCTAATCGTGGCGCAATCCGAAATTCAAGCCGTTTACCAGTTATCGCCATTGTTTGGGATCTCGGTCGGATGGCGTTTGTTGGCCATCGGCGCAGTCGTCGCCGGCGTCATAGGTGCGTCTGTTTGGCTTTCGCGGCGCGACACCGGGGACGCTCCGAGAAGTCTACGTTGGCTGCTGTCGGCGTTGCGGATCGCCGCCTGCCTGTGGCTGTTGGTCTTTGTATTGAATCCGCAACGACGAGCCGAGTCGCGATTCGTCAAACCCTCTCGGCTGTTGATGTTGGTGGACACAAGCTTAAGTATGGGACTAAGCGCACCCGTTTCGACCGGTGGGGAACCCAAGACTCGCATCGACGAAGCCATCGATTGGCTCAACGATTCGGGGGAAATCAATGAACTCCGACGGCGACACGAGCTCGCGGTCTATCAATTTGGTGCCGACGACCAGCCTCAGCCGATCGCCTTGCTCAAAAAGTTCGTTGTGCCTGGAACTGTCCAGACCGGTCGCACGTACGCGGAGTCAGCGCGATCGGTATTGCACGTGTCGCGACAGTTGGCTCGGATCGGTTTGGTGTTATTGGCGGCGGCGGTGATCTTGGGGTTGTCGACATTGACGCTGCCGAACGAATCGTCGACACCAGTTCAAACTTGGCGCTGGTCGATGGCGAATGCCAGTCTGCTGACGGGAGTCGTGGTGATCGGGCTGGCTGCGGTACTTTCGTGCGATTTTGACTTGGGGACCATTCTTTCTACCGTACAGCCGGACGATGCGGCCTTCGTTCCAGACGTTCCGTTGGGCCTTCCGTCGGACGCGGGCGATGCGATGAGCGAAGAGCCGTCAGCATTGCCGCGGCTCGACCGGGTCACCTGGGCCGAGGTCTTGCAACCGACGGGCGCGAGTACGCGTGTCGGCTCGGCGATCAACGCTTTGATTCGAGCGAACCGCGGCGGACCGGTTGCCGGAATCCTGATCCTCACCGACGGCCGTTCCAATGCTGGCCTCGACCCGGAAATCGCCACCGTCGCCGCGGCGGACGCCGGGATTTCGATTTTTCCAATAGGACTCGGCGATCGAGCAACGCGACGATCGATTCAGATACTGGACGTGGAATGCCCGCCACGAGTGTTCCCCGGCGATCGATTCACTTTGCGCGTTCTGGCCACCGGAACCGGAGTTTCTCAGGCTGATGTGGAACTCTATTCCACTGACGAGAATCAATCGCAACTGGAAGTACTCGAAGGAAGAAAGCGCGTTGCGTTTGGCACTGACACCAAACCAGCGGCAATCGACTTTCAGTTGAAACAAGCGGCTACGGCAAACGCATATACCGGGTGCGGCTGCACGCCGGCAACGCGCAAATTGAGGTGTTTGGCGGCGATCGGTCGGTCCGTGTGGAAGCGGTTGAGCGAAAGACTCATGTCTTAACGATGGCTGGCGGGCCGATGCGAGAGTTTCAATTGTTGCGCAGCCAACTGTATCGAGATCAAAACGTCATATCGGACGTGTGGTTGCAAACGGCGAAACCGGGTGCCGATCAAGAGGCTCAAAATGTATTGTTCGACTTCCCGTCAACCCGCGCACAGATGGATTCATACGATTGCGTTGTCGCCTTCGATCCGGACTGGCGTCAACTTAGCAATGAACAAGCGGAACTTTTGGAGCGATGGGTCTCGGAAAAAGCCGGAGGATTGATTCTGGTGGCCGGGCCGGTGATGACGCCGCGGTGGACCGCTTCCACCGACGAGCAGGGCGCGATCGAGCGGATCAAACGACTGTATCCGGTGGCGTTTTACCGAGTCGATGCCGCCGTGTTAAAGGTCGGAAGATTTGGCGGCTCGCAACCGTTTCCGTTGCAGTTCACAAAGGCCGGCCTTGCCGCCGATTATCTCCGGCTCAGCCGGGAGGGGCATCCTGAGGAGGATGCGTGGAGCGACTTCCCGGGCGTCTTTGGCTATTACGCGGTCAACGAGCCCAAGGCCGGCGCCGAGGTGCTGGCTAGATTCGCCGATGCAAATACAGCGATAAGTGGTGAATTGCCGATTTACCTGGCGACTCAGTTCTATGGTTCCGGCCGCGTCTTTTTTCAGGCCAGCGGCGAAATGTGGCGGTTGCGTGAATTGTCGGTCGACTACTTTGAGCAGTATTACATCCGACTGATTCAATACGTGTCGCAGGGACGGCTACTGCGAGATTCGTCGCGCGGGGTGCTGCTGGTCGACCGCCCGCGGGGATGGATCGGAGAGCCGGTTACGGTGCGTGCCACGCTGCGCGATCTGCGCGATGAACCGTATCAAGCGACTGCCATCGACGCGACGCTGATTGGCCCCAACGGCGACGCTCAGCCGCTGCGGCTGACAGGCATCGACGATCCATCTCAAGCGGGCAGCTTTAGCGCGCAATTCACTCCTCGCTCAAGCGGCGAGTACCGAGTGGCATTGCCGGTTCCCGATAGTCCCGAGGCTGAGGTGCTCAAGGCATTGTTTCGAGCCGATGTTCCCGATCTGGAGCGACAGAATCCGCAGCGAAACGATGAACTGTTGCAGAGCATTGCCGAACGCACGGGCGGTCATTATTTCCGAGGATTCGCAGCAATTCGTGCCCCAAATGAAAACCGAGCGTCGTTGACCCAACTCATTCCGCCCCAGGATCAAGAGATCGTGATCCTCAGTAATGCGGATCGGCGATTTGCATCGACGCTCATGCAGTGGTTACTTGGGGTCTTCACACTTACCCTGACACTCGAATGGCTGTCGCGTCGTCTGAATAAGCTGGCCTAGCAAACCGCAAGGTGGCTGTCGGCAGGCCGTTGGAAATCATGAAAGCGACCGATTTGACGACATGAATTCCGAATGCGATCAAGGTGAGGTACTCAAATGATTAAGGTTTTTTCAATTTTTTAAGCATTCTGGTGTCAGAGCCTTGATTATTGAACAGGCAATCGATTACGATAGATATGTTGCAGAAGGCATTTTCGGGCACATCTTTCGTACCATTTCGGCCCGGAAGTGTTGGACGTTTGTCTGATTGTTTCTTTTTTGAAAGGGTTGCTATGAATCGAAATCTGAAAAAGGGTTTCACCCTGGTCGAATTGTTGGTGGTCATTGCGATCATCGGCATTTTGATCGCCTTGCTGCTACCTGCGGTCCAGCAGGTTCGCGAAGCGGCACGGCGTACGGACTGCAAGAATCGCATGAAACAAATTGCGCTTGCGGCCCACAACTTCCATGACGCAAACATGCGTCTGCCACCGGGGTCGTTGAGCACCGGCGGTGCTCGCACCGGGTTGCCACCGGGAACGCCCTCGACCACGATTCCCGACGTGGATCGCTATTGGGTCGTGTTCCCCGACTCGCCGTACACTCACGACAAGGCGCAGAATCTGTCGTCACTGTTCTTGACCATGCCGTTCAACGAATTGACGAACGTCTACGATCAGATCGACACGCGGCTTCCGGACCTGAAGAAAGACCTGTGGGGAATCGTGGATAAGAACGGCGCTCGCGTCTTCAATACCCAGTTCGCCTACGGTCCGGGCGCGGGTGTGGGCGTCACCGGCTGGATTCGCTACATCTACGACACCTCGGTCACTCCGACCAAAGGTGTATCGACGATGCGCGTTCCACAATTTGAATGCCCCTCGGACGGGATCAACAGCGGTGCTGGCGTGGCGACGGTGGCTCAATCGTTCCCGCTGTGCAGTGCGAATGAAACGGGTGCTACCCTCTTCACCGACGCGTACGGGGAACAGATGGACGATATTCTGTTCGTCTATTACCCGGCTCAGACCGACTGGAAGAAGACCAACTACCTGGCGATCGGCGGCACCGAATCGTGTCCGTTTGGCAATTCAGCCAGCGCCAAGTGGGGCGGCTGCATGAGCGCCCGTATGCCGATTAGCTTGGAACAAGCGTCCAACCTGGACGGCACCTCGAAAACGTTCATGTACGGTGAAAACGTGGGCGACGTGGGGAACATCTGGGGGACCGTCTCCGGCGGTATCCAACCGGGTCGTCGCGTTGTGGCTCACTCGTGGATTTGGGGTGGCTTGACTCGTCTGCGCTCGTACAACTTCCCGCGAGGGACGATGGTGCATCCGACGATCAAGAGCCCAGACAACAACGGTCAATACTTGAGGCTGTTGGGTGACGGACGGTTGGCGGACAACGAATCGTTGTCGGCGAATCACCCGGCCGGTGTGAACTTTGCGTTCGCCGACGGCACGGTAGCCACCATTCCACGTACGATCAACTGGGAATTGTACTATGGAGACGGCGGGTTGGCCGACGGCAATACCGACCGCGGTATCCAATAGACACTTGAGATTGGAGAATTACTTTGATCAAAAAGACCTTAGTTTGTTTGATCGCAGTTGTGGGGTTCGCGGTTTTGGGGTGCAATCCTGCAGCCCCACCGAAGAATCGTCAGAACAACGCAGACTTTGTAGATCAAAACGCGGTCCAAAACAGCGAAAAGATGCAACAATCCACCGATCCATCCGTTGAAGTGCAAAACGGGCTGCGGCGGTCGGCGGTGGCAAGGCTGCAAAATACGCTAAGCACAACAAGAGCAAAACCAATAGCTTTTGTTGTAACCATCCGGTTTTCGAAGCGCCGGGTCGATCGTCGACCCGGCGCTTTTTTGTTGGCGTGATGCCCTATAAAGGCCGCCCGGAAACTTTAGCCCAAGTTAGAGAGTTGTGAGTTTTCGGCCATTTCTAGAGGTTGCAAACACCGTGCTAGGACCGCAAATTGCCGCAAAATCGTAGCTAGCTCTCTAACTTGGGGCAGCCCGCTGAAAAAGAATCTGTCATCCCCGCGAAGGCGGGGATCCAATATCGCGAGTATTTACTCTCGCTTGATTCCCGCCTTCGCGGGAATAACCTTACGTGCGGTTGTTGAGAATAGTCTTATTTCAACGGGTTGTTACGCCTCGCCTAGCACTCGCACGATATTCGCTTCGTGAACAGGTCGGATGATTCCTCGGTCCGTGATCAGCGCTTCGATAAAGTCGGCTGGAGTTACGTCGAACGCGGGGTTGTAGACGCCGATGTTTTTGGGCGCGATGACGCGGCCGCCAAATTCTGTGATCTCGACAGCGTTCCGCTGTTCGATGGGAATGGACTCACCAGAGTCGATCGCCATGTCAAAGGTCGAAGCGGGCGCCGCCACATAAAATGGGACGCCGTGCGCACGCGCCAGCACCGCCAACGAGTATGTTCCTATTTTGTTGGCGGTGTCTCCGTTACGGGCGATCCGGTCGGCGCCCGTGATGACGGCATCGATCGAACCAGCGTGCATGAGTTGGGCCGCCATGGAATCGCAAATCAATGTCGTTGGAATGGCGCGACGGGCCAATTCCCAGGCCGTCAATCGGGCGCCTTGCAGTAACGGCCGCGTTTCACCGGCGAAGACTTGAACGCGATGCCCCATGTCCTGCATGGTAAAAACAACACTCAGCGCCGTCCCATATTCCGACGTGGCCAGCCCCCCAGCGTTGCAATGAGTGAGCAGACTTGAATGTCCTCGTTCGATAAACAAGCCTGCGCCCTGCGCGCCAATGGCATGACACATTTGGCGGTCTTCCGCGTGGATTTCACAAGCGGCGGCCAAGACGCATTCGTGCATTTCCGAAACGGTTGCTTCGATCGGCATCGACCTCGCCACTTGTTTGATCCGATCCAGCACCAGAACAGATTGACGGCCGTTGGCCGACTGGTCGCCAAATACGAGGAGACTTCGTCCAGCCGCTGCAGGAAGTCGTGCTTTGACTCGCCGAGACAGGTTTGTAGACCCAATGCCGTTCCGTACGCGGCAGCGATCCCGATCGCAGGGGCGCCGCGTACACGCAGCGATTTGATGGCTTCCCAGACTTGCTCGACCGTGCGAAGTTCGACCTCAATCAGCTCATTCGGTAGACGCGTTTGATCGATGATCCGAAGCGTTCCAGTTGTCTCGCCAATCCATCGGAGTGTCGGAATGTCAGTGGACGTGCTGGGCATCGGGATGCGGCCGGATTATCCGGATTTCTTGGTGGAGGTGGCAATCGTACGCTGAAGGGCCGCGTCTTTGGCGGCTACTTTTTCGATCAGGTTTTGTTTGAATTCTACCAGTCTTTGACAAAGCGCGGGTTCCGCGATCGCCAAAATCTGTACCGCAAACAGCCCGGCATTGCGAGGGCCGCCCATTCCAACCGCCATGGACGCGACCGGCACGTCACCGGGCATTTGAACGGTTGAAAGAAGGGAATCGAGACCGCCGAGTTCATTGGTTGGAACGGGCAATCCGATGACCGGCAGCGTTGTATGTGCAGCGACGACCCCCGCCAGATGCGCCGCGCCACCGGCCGCTGCGATGATGACCCGAAGGCCGCGGTCGACGGCACCCTGCGCGTATTGTGCAACCCGTTCTGGCGTCCGATGGGCGCTCATCACGCGGGCTTCGTAAGCAATGTCAAATTCATCCAGCGCGTTGGCCACCCCTTGAATTTTTGGCCAATCGCTGTCGCTCCCCATCAGAATCGCTACTCGGACTGCGTTTGACATCGGGGGCTGGGAATGAGAAATGTAATGAACCGGGCGGTGTGAAGCGTTCTTCGTATTCAAAGTCGGCTAAGTAAATCTCACCGTCAGCAGCCCGTTGAAAGGTAGCGGAACGGCGCGAGCCGTCCGGTTGCATTGGCATCCACACGGATAATCACCGGGTGGCTTGCGCCACTTCGCTTCAATGAACACCTGTGCACACATTTTTTAACAGTCTGTCAGGGGCCTTCGACATCGTTTGCAGCTATTCCCGGATCACGAAAACATGGGCTCGTACGTCAAGCCAAACGTTTCGGCGACCGGTTGATTAGTGACTTTTCCCGCGTGAATATTGACTGCCGCGCATATACTCTGACGATTGTTCGCCGCGTTTTCAACCCCCTTGTTGGCAATCAGCAAAGCCCAGGGCAAGGTCACGTTGCACAAGGCGAAGGTACTGGTACGTCCCACCGCACCCGGCATATTTGTGACGCAGTAGTGCACCACTTCTTCCTCCACAAAGACGGGATCCGAATGTGAGGTGGGCCGGGTTGTTTCGACGCAGCCTCCTTGATCCACGGCGACGTCGACGATGACACTCCCCGGCTTCATCGATTTCAAGTCGTTTCGTGTGACGAGTCGCGGGGCTTTGGCGCCCGGAATCAACACCGCGCCGATCACCAAGTCGGCTTTTTCCAGTTCCTGCCGAATGACGTGCCGGTCGCTAAACAAGACGTTGACGTTGGGTGGCATCACGTCATCGAGATAGCGTAGTCGGTCCATATTGATATCGAGAATCGAAACATCGGCTTTGAAGCCTGCGGCGATTTTGGCGGCGTTTGTACCGACGACACCGCCGCCAATAATGGTAATGTGTGCCGGGGCAACTCCGGGTACGCCCCCCAGCAGGATCCCGCCCCGAGTTGCGGCCGCTCCAAAAAGCGGGCGCCTTCCTGGACGCTCATCCGCCCCGCCACTTCACTCATCGGGGTCAACAGGGGCAAGCCGCCTTTGCTGTCGGTTAACGTCTCGTAGGCGACGCACAAAGCGCCAGACTTGATCATCGCTTCGGTCAGTTCACGGTCTGCTGCAAAATGAAAATAGGTGAAGACGATTTGGCCGGGGCGGATCATCGCGTATTCCGGCGCCTGCGGCTCCTTGACTTTGATAATCATCTCCGATCGGGCGAAGACTTCCTGAGCGTTTTTGACAATGGTCGCACCTTCGCGGGAGTAATCGTCGTCCGACAAGCCGGAACCGGTCCCCGCACCGGTTTCAAACACGACTTCGTGTCCGTTGGCGCGCATCTCGGTGACACCGACCGGCAACATTGCCACACGATATTCGTCACGCTTTATTTCTTTTGGCACCCCAACGATCATGCGCAATACCCTTCCAGGGAAACGTGAAACCAGCGAGTCCAGGCATTTCAGCAGAGCCTTTGACGCATCGCAAGCCCCTCAGCCAAAAATTGGCGGTGACGCGTCGCGGGACACTCGTCAATCAGGCCGGCGGCGTGTGATTGAGCTTTTTACCTACCCTGTGGGGCCGCAGGTCATGAGCCGTTTCCAGCCGCTCGCCTTTGGCAATCACGACGATGCCGTTTTCGCTCACCGTGAAACCTCGTTGGCGATCGAGTTCGAGGTCGTAACCAATTTCCATTCCACTGGGGACCACCACGCCTTTGTCGATGATCGCTCGACGGATTTTGGCATAGCGGCCGACTTGAACGCCATCGAACAAGATCGATTCGGAGACTTGTGAGTAACTATTGATTCGCACGTTCGGACCGAGAAGGCTTCGTTCAACCAGGCCGCCCGAGACGATGCAACCGTTACAAGCCATGCTGTCCATCGCCCGTCCCGCGCGGTCGGACTCGCCGCCACTGCCGAAGACGAATTTGGATGGCGGCCGGTTCACCTGATGAGTCCGGATCGGCCAGACTTCGTCATATAAGTTCAGTTGAGGGTCGACACTGATCAAATCCATATGGGCCTGGAAATAGGCGTCGATCGTACCCACGTCCCGCCAATACGCTTCGTCGTTCTTACGGTTTTCGTCGCGGAAGCGAAATGCTAAGACTTTTTGACTGTCGATGATCGACGGAATCACGTCCCGGCCAAAATCTTTGGCACTGCGAGGGTCGTTGGCGTCGCGGCAAAGACACTCGAACAAGAATCGAGTATCGAATACATAGATTCCCATGCTCGCCAGGCAGCGGTCGCTGCTCCCCGGAATCGTCGGCGGTTCGGCGGATTTTTCCGAAAAGCCGATCACGCGATTCTGTGGATCAACTTGCATCACGCCAAACGATTTGGCTGCCGCACGGTCGACGACCAACGCTCCGATCGTCAAGTCAGCTTGTTCGAAGGCATGAAATTCCACCATCGACTGGTAATTCATCTTGTAGATGTGATCGCCCGCCAAAATGACGACATATCGCGGCCGGACCTTTTCCAGAATATAAATGTTTTGGTAAACCGCGTCCGCTGTTCCCTGGTACCAATGTTCGTCGATTCGCTGTTGCGGTGGCACGACGTCGATGAATTCTCCCAAGTCGCGTCGGAAAAAATGCTGCCAACCCCGATCAATGTGCCGCCACAAACTCATCGCCTTGTACTGAGTCAAAACGAGGACTTTGGAGATTTGGCTGTTCAAGCAATTGGACAGGGTGAAGTCGATGATCCGATAGTTGCCACCAAAAGGAACGGCGGGTTTGGCGCGGTCGCGTGTCAGCGGCTCCAG
Organism: uncultured Planctomycetaceae bacterium; assembly: GCA_963803365.1. Taxonomy (GTDB): domain Bacteria; phylum Planctomycetota; class Planctomycetia; order Pirellulales; family Pirellulaceae; genus JANMEB01. Next base: position 430,096 of record CAWDMH010000003.1, on the reverse strand, counting down.
CCTGGCCCCCTTGCCGCCCGCTAGGATTACTGCCAAAGTCTCGATCATAGGTGTCTCTCGTTCGGTGACCCGCACCCAAGGGTCTAAAAGTCTTATCGTAGAGGCTCGAACAGAGGTCGGGCGCGATCGTTCAAAATCTGCACCCTTCCGGCCGAGTCGCATGGAAACAGTCAGCGGCGATCTAGATTCGACTATCCTGACAGAACTGGTGCAAAAACACAAACGGAATTCGAACACGGTCGAGTGGACGATCGTTCGTTCACCCACCCACGAGCCATGCACGCGATTTGCTTTCTAGATGTCGAACAGGTCCAGCACCTCGAAGTCGCCGATCCACGAATCGAACAACCGACTGACGCGTTGGTTGCGGTTGAGATGGCAGGACTGTGTGGCTCGGACTTGCACGTGTATCACGGCCGGGAACGCGGGTTGGATCCACAAACAGTCATGGGCCACGAATTTGTCGGACGAATTGTCGACGTCGGCTCAGACGTCCGCCGTTTCGAAATCGGCCATCGCGTTTGCGGCGCATTTTCAACGAGTTGCGGCGGCTGCTTTTACTGTCGGCGAGGTCTAACAAGCCGCTGTTCCAGCGGTGAGCTGTTCGGTTGGCGGCGGCTCGGCGTGGGACTTCACGGCTGTCAAGCAACACTGGTGCGAGTCCCTTGGGCCGAGACAACGATGATTCGCGTGGAGGATTCCATCGCCGACCGCGCCGCGATCTTGCTAGGGGACAATTTGAGTACCGCGTTTTTTGCGCGGATCTGGCCGGTGTCGAGTCCCGCGGTGTTTACGTGGTTGTCGGTTGCGGTACCGTCGGATTGTTGTCCATTTTGGCCGCACATAAAAAAGGTGCCACCCACGTTTTCGCCGTCGATACGATTGCCCACCGGTTGAATTTCGCCAGAGAGATGGGCGCGATCGCGGTGGTCCCCGACGAGGCACTGGCGATGGTCGCCGACGCCACCGAGGGGCGCGGCGCCGATGCAGTCATGGAGTTGGTGGGGCTGCCAGCGGCACAAAAGTTGGCGTTTGACGTATTGCGGCCCGGTGGCGTATTGGCGACGGTCGGCTGCCATTGCAGCGAACAATTCGCGTTCAGCCCAGTCGCTGCCTATGACAAGAATTTGACCTATCGAACCGGTCGATGCCCCGCGCGCCTTACATGAACGGTTTGGCAAAGCTATTGGCCCGAGGCGACCTCCAAGTCGACTGGTTGATCAATCACATTTTTCCACTCCGAGATTGCCAGAAGGCGTACGATATTTTCGCCAACCGCAAGAACGACTGTCTTAAAGCCGCCTTTGTGCCCGATGAGTACGGCCTTTCCGGCTAGTGCCGTGTCAAGTTTTAGTTTCGGGGTGCCACTGGCTGTGCCAGTGTACATGAGCGTCGTGTATTGCCGACCCGCACTGGCGAAGCCAGTGGCATACAACCCCAATTCTAAGACCTGACAAAGCACTAGGTCTGACGTTTGCTGTTGCGCAACCGCCCCCAGTTGGCGCATCGTGATCCAAGGATCGTACGCAAAATAACTTCCCTGTTTTGTTGACCCTTTCCTCAACCTCTCCCGTAAGGGCGAGGATTCAGAGCGAAGTTATTTTGCGTGCGATCCCAAGCTGCCGATTGGACGCCATTCACCGCCACGGCTCGTACGCAGCACCGCGACGTTGAGTATGAATACGAGGACTCATTTCATGGGCCGGATCCGCGCCGTTTGCCCGTTCAGTTTTGTCGGCGGCCGATCAAGCGAAGATGGATCGCAGTCGACGGGCCCATGGTCACGTTTCGGCGGCGAGGAACCACGTCGTTGCGTTCGAGCAATTCAAATTCAAAACGATTGAGCAGCGTTCCCAAGACGATCGCCATTTCATACGTGGCAAAGGCGGCGCCGATGCAGCGTCGATGTCCGCCACCGAAAGGGAAGTACTCGAACGGTGAATAGCTACGCTCCAGAAATCGCTCAGGCAAAAAGCGATCCGGTTCGGGGTAGGTGGTGGGGTTGTAGTGCGCAATCACGGCGGCGGGTGCGACCGCGAATCCCGGTGGAATCTCGAATTGATCGAGTTGCAAGGGTGACTTTAGCAGGCGCAAGACTTCGGTGACGATCGGATTCAAGCGCAATGTCTCTTGAACGATAGCTTTCAGGTACGGATTTTTGGCCAGTTGCTCGAATGAATCGCCACTTGCATCCAGCGATTTCCGCAGGGCTTTCAGTGTGCTTGGATTTCGGTGCAGATGATACAGCGCCCAGGCCAACGCGATTGCCGACGTTTCGTGACCGGCAAACAGAAGCGTCGAAAGCTCATGCTTTACATGCTCGACAGAGATCCCTGAACCATCCTCGTATCGGGATTGCAACAGCAGCGACAAAATGTCGGTTCGCTGTACCGTTTGGTTTCGAACGTTGGCGATCTCTCGATCAAACGCCGCGTTCAAGCGTCGTTGGGCGCAGAAACCGGTCCCAGGGACTGAGGCCAAGGCAGCGGAATTGCATCTTTTTTGAAAAGAAAATCAGCGCCGTGCTTTTGCGGGCCAGATTGCGCGCGGCAGCGATCATGCCGTCAATGGTGGGTCGATCGCGTGCGCCGAAGATCGCCCGCGCAATGATCTCTAATGAAATCCGCGTCGTGAATTGCAATCCCAACAGCGGTCGGCCTGGTTGAAGCCGTCCGGCATGTTCCATCACGACCTCCTGCATCGCTTGGCCATAGGCCTTCATTCGGTCGCCGTGAAACATCGGCGTCAACAACTTTCGCTCGCGACGATGTGGCTTGCCGTCCATCAACAATACGGAGCCGGCGCCGAGTATCGGGCGAACCGTCGCCATCGCGAACAAGCCGAAGTCGTCGGGATCGTGGCCAAAAATCTGGCGTACCAAGTCCGAACGCCCAGTCACGATGACCGGACCGTTCAACGCATGGATCAGAAACGGATCGCCATAATTCTGAATCCATTCGGTAAACGCTCGCCGAGGGTTTCGGATCAACTTCAGCGTAGCACCCCATCGACCGCTCGGTCCCCCGGGCAAGTTGGTGGTTTCGAGTGACTTGTCCATCGGCGTTCCTATACTGACTCGTCGGCTACTGACTCGTCGGCTTCCTTAACTCAAACCGCAATTACCTGGATCAATTCACCGCGGTATTCTGTCGCACTTCAGACCGGTTCGGACGGAACTATTTCAACCGTGTGTCTCGGCGGAACCAAATCAAGAAGCAGATGATGGCCGCGGCAATCCATGACAAACCCACATATGCACTCGACGAGCCTTCTACGGCAAACGCACCCAACACGACACACGATTCGGCCAAGCCAAATGCGATCGGAATCAAGGGGAATAACGGCATTCGGATCGGCCATTGCTGCGCCGGGCTCCGTAACCGCAAGACCACTAATGCAAATCCGGTCAACACGAAAAACACGGCATCCACCATGACGACGCCGTTAACGAGTTGACCGGTCCGGTCTGAACCGACGATCCACAACAGGAACAGTCCTAGTCCGCCCAGCAGCAAGATGGCGGCGTACGGAGTCCGAAAGCGTACATGTAGCCGCGCGAAAGGCGAAAAGAATCTCCCCTGTCGAGCCATTCCGCACAACAGCCGCGGTCCGCTCAACAATTGCGCGTTGAGCACTCCAAAGCCAGAAAACGCGATGGCACCAGCAATCATTCGTCGTCCAATTTGGGGCCAGACGGCGGTCACCGAGTCGGCTGCGATCGTTTTGCCGTTAACAACGCCCTCGTAGCCCAGCAACCGCAGATATGCCCAGTTGACGCTGACATAAACGAGGGTGACCACGGCGACTCCGATCAGGATGGACGCAGGAACACTGACTTTTGGCTTGCGGACTTCGCCGCCGATCCAAAGCGCGTGCTGCCAGCCCCCAAAGCTGAACAAAACGGGAACCAAAGCCGAGAAAATCGACAGGACCGTCGTGCCGGTTTTGCCAGACGTACTAGCGACCACCTCGACTGTCGATGGCGTGCCGGCCGAAGTCGCGTGCATTGTGACAAATATGGCCAAGCCAATTATCAACAACAACGTGGCGACTTTTGCCACCACCGTGATGTTCTGGGTAAGCGATCCCCATCGTACTCCCACGTAGTTGGTGGCCATGAGAACCACGATCATGAAGCTGGCGACGATCGTCCTCGGCGTAAGGCTCAGCGACACGACATCACCTTGCAGGTTCAGCCGAGGAACGTCGCCGGCAATGTCCAACGCGACAAACAGGTTGTCCGCGGATACAATTGCGATAATCGCAATCGCACCGGCTTGAACGGCCGTGGCGTTGCAAAAGACGTAAACAAAACCAACCAGCGATCCGTACGCATCCCGCAGAATATCAAACTGCCCCCCCGTTTTGGCGTACACCCCACCCAGTTCCGCGAACGTCAACGCACCGAGCACGGCGATGACACCGCCGAGCATCCAGGCAGTCATGGCGCCTCCGGAACTGCCCGCGACTTCGGCGACCTTTTGGGGAGTAAAGAAAATCCCGATCCCGATGATCGCGCCGATAACGACGCAACTCGCGCTAAATAGCCCTAAATCCCGGCGAAAGCCATCCTCCCCCTGCTCGCTCATACCAGGAGAGGTGCTGTCCAATATCGCCATAAACCCACCGACAATTTGAAATTCAAGATGCCGTCTTTTCAATGGCTTCTTCGAGTTCGCCGACGAAGTAAGGATCGGACGCGAAATAACTTCGCCGTAAATCCTCTCCCTCACGGGAGAGGCTTAGGGAGAGGGTCGACAAAACCGGGAAGTTATTTTGCGTTCGATGCCAACTGATTTTTTCGATCTCTTTTTCTTGGCCATCGTTCGCCCTTTGCGCGTGAAAACGTCAACCGCATGGCGAAACTGGAACCGTCGACCGCGCACAAACGAGTCGGATTATACTGCAGATACCTAATCCCGCCAAACTGGCGCCGGGGAATGATAGTGGGGGCATTTGCTGTAGGTTGTTCAGTCTCTGACCGACGAACAATAGCTACAGTTATCGATGTGTACGTTTAGTTGTTCGGCGAATTTAGAAGTCCAGCAACCGACTGCGACTTTTGTTGGTGGCGATAATGCTCGAGGTTTCGTCGGAATTCGAGGGTGTGGGGCGCGGCCGCGACGGCTTGCTGGGCGGCGGCAACGGACTCGTCGAGCTGACCGTTGGCATAAAGGCAGCGAGCGAGGGTGTCGGCGAAGGGTGCGTATCCGGGTCGCAACTCGACCGCTTCCTTGGCACGTACCAATGCGGGGCCGAGATATCGATCGGTGTTGGCGGCAAGCCAGGCCCAACGGTTTAGAAGCACTGCCAGTTCGAATTCAAAGCTATGCCGCACCGCGGGTTCTAGCTCGGGCGACATACGCTGGACTGCCGCTTTGATTTGATCATCGATTCGCGCCAGCGCCCGTACGATCAATACCTCAGCCAACTCCACTTTGTGTGGGTCCTTGTCGGACGTCGAATACAAGCCGATGAGGATGTCCGAGTTGTACGGGTCGAGTTCAACCGATCGCAACAAATGAATTCTCTGCCGCAGCTTATCGTTTCGCTGCTGCGCGTCGAGCGCTCGGCAGTATTCGGCGTATGCGAGCAGCGAGGGCGCCGAGCGTCGAGCAACGGACAACACTTTGTCGCGCCACCCGTCGGCTTCGAGCAACGGGCCGATTTGATCGATCAACGTGGCCGCGTCCAAGTACCGCATCTGATCGACAAGCAAATCCAATAACAACATTCGAGCTCGCAGCGACTCCATCGAGTCGACAGGGGAAGTCGTCAATTGCCGACGAAACTCGATTTCCGCGTAGCGGTACAATCCTAATCTCTGTAACTGAAGTCCAAACGCGTAGCGAGGCGTCTTGGCCTCGGCCGCCAAAACGTCAGCTAGATCAACCAGCCGCGTTGCGTACCTGGGCTGTTGCGCGAATTCAAACAGATCGGCCATTTGGTAGCACGTCAGCGGAGTGGACTCGATCGTTGCCGAGTAGCGACGATAGAAATCTGCGGCCGCCGCCGAAAGTTCTCGAGACCGCAACCACAAGAGCATTCGGCTAACTTCATCCGGGGTGTCGTCGATCAAGTCCATCAGCATCGTCGCCCAATTCTTCGCGCTAGCTTGACGGTTGACGGCCAGCTCCCGATCGATGAGCCATTCAACTAGCCGCCGACAGTTTTCCTGCTGTGTCTCGTCGACATCTCCGGTCCCGATTGCATCCAGTTCATTCCGAGCCAACAATTCAAAGTTGGCCAATCGGGGATCGATACTCGGCTCGGCGTTGAAGAGGCAAATGCGCAACCACCGGATCGATTGACGAGCTTTATCGTCCGGCTCATCACTTGCGCCATTTCCCGAATCGATTCCCGTAGCGCCGAGCCGTTCGATCAACGAAATCGCGGTGCGCGTCGCCAACGCGTCGTTTTTCTCCAGCCGCGCAATCCGTGCCAACGCCATTCCCGACTCCTCGCTGGACTGCGTCGCCAGGTAGTCGATCATTAGCCGACGATCGTGAAACGTCCGTTCGCCGTAACCTCCTAGCCACTGGACGACTTGTGGAGAATCGGAATCGCTGCACAATGCACAGTCGAGCTTGCCCAATAGCCGCTCGATCACCATTCGCCGGTCGCCGGTTTGCTGGCGACGGGCCGCAAAAAGCGTATCCGCGGTGGCGTCGCCGTTTTGCAACAATTGTTGGTAGGCAGTCCGCCGCGAAAAGAAATCGTTGGACCCGAGTTGATCGGTCCATTGGTCCACGGCGCTGGGAGTATTCGATTGAGCATTGAGACGAGCCAGGCATATCAATACCGAAAGCGCAGCAGTGATCGGCAAACCGTGCTGTCGGCGAAAGTCGGACATGGTGCTCTGGCATTCGAGGCGTTGAACCTGCGATCTATAGTCATAACGGCGTGAGCGAAAAAGAGATGATCGCCAAGCTGTCACACAAATTGAGCGCATTTCGTGAGAATCGACCAAGCTTTCGCTGAGCATTGTGGGCGGATAAGACGTCATGAACCGGACAACATGAGCCAGTCATTTGAGGCAATCCAAACGATCCTCTTCGAGCGGTCGCCGTATGGTGCGCCCGATGCAATCGTGCAACACGACAGTCGCGTGGTTTACCTGTTCCTAAGCGACAACGATCGCTCGTTTGGAATCCGTGCGTGCTGGGTTCGCAATCTTGTCGCCGGGCCGACCACAATTGTCAAAGCGGATTTGGAAAACGACATTCCGCCCGTTTTGCCCAGCTTTTTTTGCAATCATCCGACGGGGGCGTCGATGCCTTTGACGGACGACCTGCAAATCGTTTGGTTCGAAGAGGGAAACGGAATCGCACTATTTGAACGCGACAGCGTCTTGGCGGTGATTCCGCCGTGGAGCGGTCAAGACGCCTTTCACGGCTTCGCACGAGATTGCATTCACGAGAATCAAATCTGCTGGCCGCTGCCCGATCGGCCAAGCCTGGGACGGCGCATCGAACAAGCAAAAGACTTTTGGCTTCGGTTGCCCCACGTTGATTTTCGCCAACAGTGTTTGGAGGGATTGACGATTCGCCTTCAAACTCAGTTTGGCAAGCCCGTGGAAACAACGGCGATCACCTTGAGCGGCAAGTTGCAGATCGCAATCGCGCGACACCAAACCAACGCCGGTGACTGCTGGATCACACACGGACTGAGTCTGTTTCCACAGCCGAACGTCGAACTGGCAGTCCCCAAATCCAGCTCCCTTCGCCGAATTGAATTGGGGCTCAGAGCGGCCGGCAACCCGTGGCTGTCCGACCGGCACGAGGGATTGCATCTACTAGCCCATATGGCCGGATTCCCCTGGCGCAATTGGACATGGCTGGGGGATGCCCATCACGGCGAAATCCAGTGGCGCAGACGCGACGGAGGAGTGCGTCCGTTGAAGTTCGAGTTGAACGCCGATCGTGAACTCCATGGCGAACGGAACAAAGTACGCGTCCGTGGCGACGTCGTCAATTTGCTTTGGCTGTCGCTCGAGTCACAATGAGATTGAATTCTAACGGTCGCTGGGCGCGGGCGACGCGAGGTTTGGAGTGGATTGCGGCGAGTCAAATTGAAAGATAAATAGCACGTGCATGGGGCGATGCGGTTCAGCGACCGTGTTCAAGAATTCAGCAATCTTTTTGGCTTGAGTCGGCGGCGACCCGGTGTGAGCCGGATCGGACTCGGAGTCGACATCGTCGTTGGGGATTTCGATGGACGAGGACGCGCTGGGCGGCGCAACGCGCCGAGCCGTTGGACCTGCCGTAAAGGCTTCAGGAACACCCTGCGGCGAAACGGGTTTGTTTTTGGCCAGATCCTTGTTCTTGGACGTCACCGGCGAATGAGGATAGCCCTGCAGCAGCGCGCCGCGCATTCGGCCAATAATCTTGAGCAACACATCGGCATCCGCATCCACACAATATCCGTCGGAATTCAGTCTGCCAATTGAACGCGTCTTGGCCTCCGGCGATTGGCTCGCACCTTTCTCGATCCCCTCGTGCCAGTTCTGCTCGCGCTGTTTGATGCGATCTTCCAACGATTCCGTCGCGGAGTCGACGTCGATATTGACGCTATCAAACACGGTGGCAATCCATCTATCCGGCGAATCGGTGCCGGGCATCTGAACGAGAATGACGTAGTCGTAACCCGAGGTATCAACATCCATCGCACCGGACGCGGCGTGCTGCGTTTCGTCGTCGCTCAAGATGGCGTTTGCGGTTTTACCGGGATCCCCGGGTTGCGCCGATCCAGGTTCGGTCGCCAACTCGCCGCCGGCTGTCGACGGCTTGGACGATTTCGCAATGGACGCGGACGTACCTGTGCCAACCGACGGATCCATTTGAGGGTGCGACTCTTGATGGACCTGGCCGTGCTGTCCCTCTGCAGATTTAGACTGAAAAGCCTCTTTATCTGAATCGAAATCGAGAGCCGTTATTTCCGATCGACCCGTCGCCGAGCGTTGATTCGATCCCGCATTGGAAGGCACCGAAGGAAGCGGCGAATCTACCAACGAAGGAAGCGGTGGCTGTTCGTCGCGCAGACCCTGTGGAGCGTCATCGCCCGCTGTCGACTTCATCGAATCGCCGTTCGGCGCAGCGGAGCCGCCCGCGGATTCAGCCGGTGACAACTGAGCATTGCCAGCGACATCATTTCTGGACTTAGCCGTCGTAGGACCCTGACTCTGGTCCGCCAATAATGTCCGGCCAGTCCGGCCAGTTTGGCGTGGCGTCCAGACGAAGCATGCAATCAAGATCATGGCGGCCATGGATAAGACGCCGATAATTACTCGCAACGTCGTGTCCGATAGCACAGGTTGTGCGGCAATCGTCTTGATCCATCCGTTGACTGCCATCCGGCGCAGTTGCGGCTCGACGAGATCGCGAGAAAGCTCATCCAGCACAGCGCAGGCAATATCGCGTCGAGGTTTCACCGGTGGCAACCCGTGCAGTTTCCGTCGGGCCAACACCATTTCCCGATAGACTTCGGCGTCATCGGCGTGGGATGCTAGATGCTCTTCGACGGCACGGCGCTGCGTCTCGCTTAGTCGCCCATCGAGCATTTCCGTCAGCAACTCGAAATCAAAAGATTCGTTCATTCACGACAACTTGGAAAACGAGGACGCCCGCCAGCAAACTCCGAGTTTTTAGCGCGGCCTTGATGACAACGAAGCAAATCCTGCATCGGTTTTGCGTTGTGTTTTGTTTGCATCATGTTATGTCGGGGAACTCTTCGCCTGTTCCAATTCGATGATGTAGTCTTTCATTTGCAGCCGCGCTCGATGCAAGCGGCTGCGGACGGTCCCGACAGGCAAATCGAGAACTTCCGCGATGTCTTCGTAGCTAAGGTCGTCAATCTCGCGCAAAACTAGAATCTGCCTGTGTTCATCCGACAACCGCAACAAACTCCTTTGCACAAGCTCCGCTTCTTCACTCGCCTCCAGCGGTCGGCTGGGGGAGTCGTCCAGCGAAGCCATTATTTCCATCCCCTCCTGAGGGTTTTCCATCAACGGTGTCGAACGCGTCTTTCGTCTACGGAAGTTGATCGCGGTATTCATCGCGATCCGGTAAATCCACGTATAGAAAGAACTCTTTCCCCGAAACGAATCCAGCTTTCGAAACGCGAGAACAAACGCGTCCTGAACGATGTCTTCGGCATCGTCCAAGTTGCCAGTCATTCTAGCGACGCTATTGAACAATCGGTCCTGGTAGGCCTCGACGAGCCTAGCGAACGATTCGACGTTCCCCGCCAGACATTCCTGGATAACACGTTGATCGATCTTGCGCTGCTCCGGTCGATTCATGAATTGGACGAAAAGTAGGGTCGAAAGTTCCCCGATCCCGCCTCGGAACACAGTAAATCGCGACAAATCTCGCTTTTGCCGCTTGTTCATTGGTCCCGGCCGCGTCAACCAATCTACATTTTACAACAAATCCGACTTCACGCGCCAGAATTTGCAAATACTCGTCGCGGGGTCGACGGCTTTAGGTGGGACAGTCCCGGCAGGCGCCAACAATGCACGTCCCACGTGGACGACCCCACTATCCAAATGCATTACTCGTCATGGCGGACTCGCCATCGCTTCTCAAAATCGATGACTACTTGACGCTGATCGATGTTCCGGTTGACGTGCGGTCGCCTCCGCAAGAGCAATTGTTGTGCCTGGTGGCGGTTGAGCCCTTTGGCGGCGATCAGCCAGCAGGTGACGATGGTAGCGCTCCGTGCACGGCCAGCCTTGCAATGCACGTAAACTTTACCGCCGCCGGCGATTTGCTGCTGCATGAACTCCACGGCAGCTTCGACGTCCGCCAAACGAGGATGTGTAAAGTCGATCGTCGGAATGCGGAGTTGTTCGATTCGAAATTGTTCGTATTCACGAACGGGACCGGCGCACTCGTGGCAGGTATTGACGACCGCTGTGACTCCTATTCTTGCCAATCGCGGCACGTCGCGAGCAAACGGAAGGGCGCCCAGCAACACGTGGGGATCAATTTCGTCCCACCAATGTCGGACACGTAGTACGCGGCCCAGCAAGACGTTCCATGTCAGCGTCGGCACGAACAGGCCGCGGGCAACAATCCAAGCCCATCCGGGCGGCGATGCGCTACTTTTGGTCCACCGAGCGGCCCTGATTTTTTTCGCGTAGTACGGGAATTGCGAATTTTGGTTGTACACGAATCGGGCCAAATTGGATATGATACTCCATTCAGTTTTTCGTCCTGAGCAACGCTCGGCGCTGGTGCCGTGGCGATTGGAGGAAGCTGAACTGGGTGCAGGCGACCCCGTGGCGTTCTTCGCGTTATATCTTAGTTTTTCTGCGGGCGAGGATCGATGGAACAGAACTCAAAGTGGTCGAGCACAGACAGCGCTGCTTTGTACGGAATTGAACGTTGGAGTAACGGTTTCTTCTCAATCGAATCGTCGGGCGACATGCTCATCCACCCGACGGGCGAACCCGACGTCTCTTGGAACCTGGAAAAGTTTCTGGCTGAGAGTTTGGACGACGACGTTCAACCGCCGATGTTGCTGAGGCTGCCATCGATCATCGAGTGCCGGATTCAAGAACTCAACGAAGCGTTTCGTGCGGCGATCGACGAATACGATTATCGCGGAAAGTACCGATCGATCTATCCGGTCAAAGTCAACCCTCACCGACAGGTCATATCCGGCGTTTTGAAGTACGGCCGCGAATACGGCATCGGCTTAGAGGCTGGTACCAAAGCCGAGTTGATGGCGGTGATGATCATGGCCGAGGATGGAACGCCGATTCTGTGTAACGGTTTTAAAGACCGGATGATGATCGAGTTGGCGATCCGCGGCGTGCAGCTTGGACGAAACGTGACCGTGATCATTGAAAAACTCAACGAGGTCGAATTGCTTGCCGAATGCGTGAATCGTTTGGGGACCTGCCCCAAGTTGGGTATTCGCGTTAAGCTGGCGGCCCAAGCCAATGGCCGCTGGGCCTCATCAGGCGGCTACAAATCCAAGTTCGGTTTGACCGTCAACGAATTGTTGGAAGCGATCGAGAAGCTTCGCCAACACGGCCATCTCGATTCGCTGGGACTGCTGCATTTTCACCCCGGCAGCCAGATCAACGACGTGCGAAAAATCAAGTCTTCGTTGATCGAAGCCACGCGTGTCTACGTCGACTTGGTCAAACAAGGCGTCCCGCTGGACACCATTGACGTCGGCGGCGGCCTGGCGGTCGACTACACCGGCAATCAAAACACCGAGGCGTCCAGTATGAACTACACGCTTCAAGAATATGCCAACGACGTGGTCTACTACATTCAAATGGTTTGTGACCAGTCGGGCGTCGACCACCCCAACATCTATAGTGAAAGCGGTCGGGCCTTGGTGGCACACCATGCCATGTTGCTGATTCCCGCGATCGGGATCAACCAACGACCGGCGATTCACGTGTTGGACGAACACGAGTGGGACAAGTGCAAATCGATCCCGCCCCTGATGGAGTTGGCAGGCGTGTTGGACGAGTTGAACGAAGAAAACTTGATGGAGAGCTTTCACGACGCGCAACAAGCCGTGGAAATGGTGCAACAGTTATTCAACAACGGTATGTTGACGTTGTCCGGTCGGGCGCTGGCCGAGAAGCTTTTTGGACGGTCTGTCGGCGCATCTGCGATTTGCTAGACGACCTGGAGTTTGTTCCCAAGGAATTGGCCGAGCTTCGCGAACGTTTTCCCGACACATACTTTCTCAATTTCTCGCTCTTCCAAAGTATCCCGGATCAGTGGGCTATCGATCAACAGTTTCCCATCATGCCCATCCATCGGCTGGAACAAAAGCCAACCCGGCTGGCGGTCATGGGAGACATTACCTGCGATTCGGACGGGGCCATTGGCTGTTTCATTGGAGAGGAAGGCCAGCGGCGCGCGCTGCCGCTGCACGAATTCGACGAACACCATCCGTACTGGTTGGCGATCTTCCTGGTGGGAGCGTATCAAGAGATGTTGGGAGATTGCCACAACCTTTTGGGCGAAGTGCACGTGGTGACGATCGATAATGAGCACGGCCGCCCGGTATTGAGCGAAGTCCGGTTGGGCACCGACGTATGCGAGGTGCTCAAGACGGCCGATCATATGCCGGAATTGGTTCGCGAGTCGATCACGCAACACGTCGAAATGGCTTGCGACGCCCGCAAGATCGCGGGCGAGCAGCGAGTGGAAATTGAGGAATTCTTCGAACGGTTCATCAACGACTATTGCTACTTGACGCAAAAATCGGGGGCGAATTTTCAACTTGCCTATTCCCGACGAGACGAAAATCACTTAGTCGGCTCGCACTTTGCGATCGGACGATAGACGCCGCATCGATAAGAAGGGGAGAAACGTGTGAACCCGCTGCAGTCGCTCATTGCTTGTGGAACCAAACTGTGGATCGACTCGATCGATCCGGATTTGATTGCCGATAATCGCACCTGGGGGGCGACGGGGGCCACGTCAAACCCGATAATTATCTCCGACCTGATCGCCACTGGTCGGTTTGATTCCGACATGCAAGGTTTCATCCAGGAATCCGAAGACAACGACGCCTGCATGGAAGATTACCGACCTGCTTGTGCGAAAGGCCCAAGAGAAATTCATCCCCGCCTGGGAGCGGTCCAAAGGCGACACTGGCTACGTCAGCTTCGAATTAGATTCGTTCCTGGAGGACGCCGCCCGAAAATTTGCGCAGCTGAGCGGACCAAGAAGTACATCAACGAGGGACTCCGCTGGTCCGAATCACACGAAAATCGAATGATTAAGGTGCCGGCGACCCAGGCCGGACTAGCGGCATCTGGAGGAATTGGCGGCGGTTGGAGTGACACTCAATGTCACGCTCATCTTTTCGGAGCGGCAGTACATATCGCCCGCGACGCGATCTGGCGTGGCGCTCAACAGCGGAAGTCACGCGACAGGTTCAAATCGGTCTACAGCATCTTTGTCTCGCGGTTCGACGTGTACACGGAGACGCATGCCCCGAATCTCTCGCCCGCGGCACAGGGTAATGGTGGGCATTGTTAACGCCAAGCACATCTGGCGAAAATCAACATTTTGGGCCGATAAGCACGCCGCTAAAGCAGGAAATGGTATTTGCCAGCACCGGGACGAAAAAGCCGAGGACCCGCCTGGAAATACGTCGAGGCGTTTGCCGGTCGGACATCGAGACGAACCCGCCTGCAACCAATCGAGCGGCGCTGGACAGCGGAAAACAGTTTCACCGCACAGTGGATCGCCTTCCGGACAGCGAAGTGCTGGAGGAAATCGACCGTGTCATCGACTTCAATCATCTCGAATTGACACTGATGCGTGAAGGGGTTGACAAGTTCGTCGAACCGCAAAAGGCTCTCATCGACTTGATTGCCAGTCGCCGCCTCGAATTCGCACGCGATTGATTTCGTGGATCACTCGAAACTTCCGGTCATCCGGTTTCGCCATCAATCGCGGTCACCCGTCAACGAATCTTGTAATCAAGCTGCAACGACTGGCTACGTGCGACCATATCGAAAGCCGCCGTTGACGTTGATGATCTGTCCGGAAATAAAGCTCGCCGACGGCGAGCAGAGGTAGGCGACCGCTGCGGCCACATCTTCAGGAGTCCCCCAACGCTCCATCAACGAATCCGATTGGGCGCGGCGCTGCCAGGTTTCCGAGGCCGATTCGCCCCAGGTCGTTCGAATCCATCCAGGCGCCACGCAATTGACTCGGATGTCGGGGGCAAACGATTGCGCCAGACTTTTCGTTGCGCCACATCACGGCACCTTTGACCGTGGAGAACAACTCGCCGCTGTCGCCGGCCATCCCCTGAAACGCTTGGTCCCAGCCGATGTTGATGATCGAGAAAGGTCCGGGCCGATGATCGGTGCCGCGTTTTCGCATCAGCCGACCCGCTTCGCGCGACAGGATGAGTGTTGACAAAACGTCCGTTCGCCACAACTGCATTGCCTTTTTAGCGAAGCTCCAATCGGCGGCGTCTCCGGTGAGCACGTCGGCGCCAGCGTTGTTGACCCAAACCGTCACTGGACCGAGGGCGTCAAATTGCGGCACCGCAAATGGTACCAACGATTCGGTCTCATTGAAGTCCGCGGCGAGCACGACGCAGCGTCGGCCAAGCCGCTTCACGTCTTGGGAGACTTCGGACGCCGAGTCGACAGAACGAGACGCATGGACCACGAGATCGTAGCCCACTCGAGCCAATTCCAATGCGATCGCCCGCCCGATTCCGGACGATGAACCGGTGACCACTGCCGTCGTGTTCGATTCCAATACTGACGACAAGCTTTCCTCGAAGACTTGCTCTCGTTGAACCTCAGTCGATAGTCGGCAAGCGAAAACACGCTATCTCTCGGTCGCTGCGAACGACGATGCGATCGCCGTAAATGCAGAATGTATTCCAGCAAACGCCGCGGATCGTCTTGATCGATGCCAATTCATTGAATGTATCGTGATTGGCCGCAACCAATACAAGTCTTCCATTTTCAGCGTGGACCACCAGGTAATCGCCGACCATCAATACCTGACCGTGACCGTAACGCTTCGGCGCTTTCCATAGCCGTTCCCCACCGGTGAGATTGGCACATTCCAAGATTCCGTCGGACAGTCCGTAAATGTAGCCCAAGCTGACCACGGGGTTGGTGAGTTTGGTTTTCAGGATCTGTTTGCTTTCCCATAGGATCGTCGGCACAAATTCATCTTTGTTCTTGTCGATCAAAAGTAATTCGGCTCCGGCCCCGTAGCCCTTGGTGAGCAGAACTCGGTCCTGTCCGACGTCGGTGGCTTGCGAGGTATTGGCCCGTTGGTTCGATTCGCCCTCGCGAGCTTGTTTCCAGAGTTCCGTCCCGGTTGCCGGGTCGTGACCGCTGACCGAACTTTCGTTGACGATTAGAATCTGGTCTTTCCCGTGAATCTTACCGATGCTGGGGGAACTATAGCTGACTTGCTCGTGTCCGCCGCACCAGACCTCTGCGCCGGTTTTTTTGTCAAATGCGATCAGCGAATGGCCGCCGCCGAGCGGAACAATGACCAATTTCTTATAAATCAACGGCGATGCTGCTCGCCCCCACCACACAGTTGACTTTTCCACTTGGTACGACTCACCACGTCCGTTGATCTCGTCTTGCATCTTTACCCCCGCCAAGTTGAGAAGATTCACGGACCACACGGGTTGGCCATTGGCTCCATCCAGACAATTCAAGTCGCCGTTCGCCCCTAGCGCGTACACCAGGCCGTCGTCAATCGTCGGCGTGCTGCGTGGGCCGACGCCTCCCAGGACGTCCTCGTGACGCCGCTTGTAGGAATAGTTCCATACGACATCCCCCGTATCCAAGTCGAAGCATGTGATGCATTCGTCGCTGCCAGCTTGTTGCATGGTGACGGCATATCCGTTCACGGCCGAGATTCCGGACCAGCCTTCGCCGACAGGCTTCTTCCACAGCAATTTTGGCGGGTTGACATCCCACTTGGGATTCAAGCGAACCTGGCGCACGATACCGTCGCGGCGTTGTCCGAAAAATTGGGGAAAATCGAATGGGGTCGTCGTGGCCATGTCGACGGTGCCACCCGTCGGCGTGATCTCGATCACGTCCGACCAAAACCGCGGTCGCCATCCGCGGGGCCACAAGCTGCCGCCAAACACCGGCTCGAACAAGATAAGTGGCGACGCAAATAACAACCCCGCCAACAAGGTCTGAATCACGCGAACGAAGAATCGGCGGCGGCCAAAAACCAGCACCCAAAACATCAGCGCCAACGCCGTCAGCGCTACCAGCAAATAAGACACGACGTGTGACCATTCGATTCCGGTGATGGTCAGACCCGCCTCTCCCATCGGTTTATCCAAGTAACGCAACACACCGATCCCAATGAGGCCGAGGCCATCCACGAACACCAAGAGCTTCAGAAATCGGCGGGACCACGTTCGGCGGCGGGAATTCGACGTCTTTTGATCGTTCATCGCTTTTCATCTTTCTAGGTTCAATTGAGCGCGAATTCGGCGCAACAATTGCTAATCTAAATCAGTCCCCAACGCTTCCGCAACAGCCACTCGGACGACAATAACCCGACGAAGGCTAACAGGAACGTGATTCCGTCTGCCGTGGTATCGCCCAGTTGCCATTTTTGAGGGACTTCGATCTTCATCTCCGGAGGATTGGCCAAGATTTCGTCGAGCAGCGAACCAAATTCTTCGGGGCGGAGCAGTGCCCGCCCCACGCCTTGGTGCGACTTGACATTCGTGCCAACTGATCGGGATCTCCCGCCGGATTCGATTTCTCCTTGTCACGATCATAGACCATGAACTGAGCTTGGGCTGTGCCGATCTGCTGTCCATTGGCTGCATCGAATGCTTGGGCATCGATTGTATACAAACCAGGATCGGCCAGTGTTTGGCTGCCGATCAGACCATGCGTTGCGGCATCATTCGATGTGATCGGAACGGCCTCGGTCTTTCCAGTTGGAGTCCGGAGGAGCGCCGTGTATCGGCAACCGGCAATCCTGCCTCCCGATGCGTTGCGCGCATCGAGCCCGAATTGAACCGGCGAAAATGGCTCGAAACGGCGTTGGGCCAACTCGATCAGCACATTGCTGTCGGTCAGATTGTCGCGGAAGACAAGCCACAACACGATTTGTCGCCAAAATCGTTTGTAGGCGGATTGAAAACCGCCCGCGTACCATCGCCAAGTCGAATCACACGCCATCGCCAATACTCGGCCACCCACGGTTTGCGAAATCAGAATCGGGTGACCATCGTCCGATTCGAGCAGGATTTGCGCATTGTCTTTGGGATCCAATACATTCGCGCCGACCAGCGGTGGCAAGCGGTTCCAGATATCGTGTTGATCGGACTCGTCCAAATTCGTAACAAAGTGGTTTGCCGTCGGGCGGACCTTCAATTCGCGGTTGATATGCATTTGGTCCAAAATCGGTGCATTGAAATCTTGCTTCAACAGATTCATCTTCACCGGCAACAAGTCCGCCAACGGAGTCTGAGCATACATGCCCGGACCGAAACTATGCAATCCGCCCAGCATGATCAGACCCTTTCCTTGCTCAACGCGCTCAGCCAAGGCCGCCAGTGTCGAGGGCGTCAGTGCTCGTGAATCCACATCCTCGATAATAAACGCATCATAGTTGCCGTTTTGAATCGCCGGTGACAAATCCAACGGCCAGAGGTCCTGATTTCGCGATAAGACCTGCACGGTGTCAAGTTGGATTTCCTCCGAAGAATTCAACGCCCAATTCAGATATCGGCTTTCGGCGCTGACGTCGGCGTGGATAAACAAGACTCGCAATCCACCGTCAAAAATCGTCATAAACGCCGAAAGTTCGTTATTGATCGAGGTGATCTCTTCCGGTTGTGGATCGATTCGGACTGTGATTCGATAACTACCCGCCTTCTGCGGGGTCAACGTCAAGTTCAGTTGGAACTGTTGGTCGTCTTGGGACACCGCAATCGATCGTGTCGCGACCGTCTCTTCGTTTCCCGCCGGATCGGTAACGATCAAGTGGGCCAAGATATCTCGATTGGTAAAGCCGCGGGCGCGGACCGTCGCCTGAATCGTC
Source organism: uncultured Planctomycetaceae bacterium (assembly GCA_963803365.1). Taxonomy (GTDB): domain Bacteria; phylum Planctomycetota; class Planctomycetia; order Pirellulales; family Pirellulaceae; genus JANMEB01. The sequence continues at coordinate 411,539 of CAWDMH010000003.1, read as the reverse complement.
TGTCGATTCTTGACCACTCCACGAAAGTGATCGGGCATGCTCACCACGGCGATATCTGCGGATTGGCCGGCGTCTGCGGTGGGACCCAGGGCGACCGTGTACAGCGGGGCTTGCAGCGCCGCTAACTGGTCTGCGGCGGCGCTCGGATCGACTTTTGGATCGAGCGCGTTTTGAACGCCATCGCTCAGCCAGCACCACGCCGATCAATCGCTGTTCACGCAAGCTACGAATGGCCTGGGCCAGCGGCGTTCCCAAATCGGTCTCGCTGCCGTTGGGCAACAGATTTCCACCGTTCCACGCAAGCGACTCAGCCGTCAACGCCATCAGTCGGTTGTCGAAACCAAACCACTTTATTTCAATGGAGTTTTGTTCGAGGCGCTGCAACTTCTCGCGGTTCGCCAAGAACATGTTTCCCATCGCCTCCCAGCGCGTGATGGGTGTCGATCCGTTCGGCAATTCCATCGAACGAGTCAGGTCGATATCAACCAACAGCACGGCGGTTTGCGGGCGCGACACCGTTGTGATGCAACCGGGTCGAACCAGCATTAGTAACATCAACAGAATCGCGGCCGACCGCAGTCCACACAAGACAATTCGTCGCCGCGCGTTCAAGCTGCCAAACGACGGTCGGATGAATAACATCGCGATCAACATCGCGGCAATCAATAGCAACCAGGCGGGGTGAACGACCGGTTGTAAGCTCCACGACTGCATGATTTCGCTCGGACCCTGATGCTAACCGAGTCCGGAAGACGCTTCATCGCTGGGTTTCGCGGGCGCCGGCAATTCTCTTCGCGGGTGCGTGGACGTTCCAGGGACCAAGAGCGGCCCGGACGAATTGTCTTCAATGATTCGCTTGAGTTCCGAGGCGTCGACCGATTCAATTTCGATCAATCGTTTGCTCAACGCCTCCAGTGCCTTGCGGCGGACCGCCAGAATATGTCGCACGCGCTCGATCGCTTCATCGATGATCCGCTTGACTTCTTCGTCGATTTCTCTAGCGGTTTTTTCGCTGTACAATCGGCCAACGTCTTCGTAAGGCGCCGCCGCGAGAAACGGGCTGGTCCGTGACTCGCGATAATTGACTTTTCCCAAGCGGCTCATTCCAAACTGCATGACCATGCCGCGGGCAATGTCCGTTACGCGTTCCAAGTCATTCTGCGCACCGGTCGAAATGTCGGTATAAATCAGTTCTTCTGCCAACGTCCCCGCCAACAAAATCTGCAACTGGCTCTCCAGCTCACTTTGCGTCATCAGGTAGCGGTCGCTGTCCGGACGTTGCATGGTATAACCGAGCGCGGCATACCCGCGTGGAATGATGGAGACCTTGTGGACCGGGTCGGTGTTGGGCAGCGAATAAGCAACCAAGGCATGGCCGCTTTCGTGGTAAGCGACGCGTTGCTTTTCTTCGGCGGACATCACGCGCTTCTTTTTTTCCAATCCGGCAGTTACGCGCTCGACCCCTTCGTTGAATTCTTCCATGCCGACCACCCCTTTTTCCTTGCGGGCTGCCAATAGGGCTGCTTCATTGACCAGATTCGCCAAATCGGCTCCGACAAATCCGGAACTGATGCTGGCCACGTATTTCAAGTCGACCGACGGATCCAATTTGACGTTCTTGACGTGGACCTTGAGGATTTCTTCGCGACCGCTAATATCGGGCCGGTCAACCAGCACGTGGCGGTCGAAACGTCCCGGCCGCATCAACGCCGAGTCCAGCGTTTCCGGGCGGTTGGTTGCCGCCATCACGATCACGCCACTATTGCTGTCGAAGCCGTCCATTTCTACCAACAGAGCGTTCAATGTCTGCTCGCGCTCGTCGTGCGCACCGATGATATTGCCGCCGCGAGTCTTGCCCAACGCATCCAACTCGTCGATGAAGATAATGCAGGGTGCTTTGGCTTGCGCCTGCTGGAATAAGTCTCGCACGCGGGCTGCGCCAACGCCGACAAACATCTCGACGAAATCGCTACCCGAGAGACTGAAGAACGGCACGCCAGCCTCGCCGGCAATCGCCTTGGCCAAAAGTGTCTTCCCGGTTCCCGGCGGCCCGACCAACAACACCCCCTTGGGAATCCTGCCGCCCAGCTTCTGATACTTTTCTGGCGACTTCAGAAAATCAACAACCTCCTTGACCTCTTCCACCGCCTCGTCGATCCCGGCGACATCGTTGAACGACACCGACAAGTCTTCTTCGGCGTACAAGCGGCCTCGGCTACGGCCGAATTGCATGGGACCCGCCGATCCGCCCAACCGCCGCAGCATAATAAAAAACAAAAAGCCGAGCAGCGACAATGTCACAATCAGCACCCACCACTTCTCCAAAAAACTCTTCTCGCCCTTGTTGTCGAACCGTATGTTTCGGGACTTCAACTCCTGCTCGAGCTGTTGGCTGATGGCATCGGAATTGCTTTTGTTGGTGGTAAACTGAACCCGTTGCTTGTCCTTGATGACCTTACCATCATTCAACTGTTCGTACATCGCATGGCCTTCGACGCGCAATTGGTCGACGACCAAATCGTTGAGGGCGCTATAACGGCCCTGGATGTGTTCGGACTCGTTGACTAGAATTTCGCCGGATTTGCCATTCACCGGCGTCGGGTTATTGACGGAATCGTAATCCGTATTCTCAACCAGGTTCCAAAAATCGGAATAGCTCAACGTATGACTAGATGGTTTGAGAAGCACTACGACCAGGCACAAAACCATCGTGGCAATCAGCAACAATGTGAACCACATCATATTGGAATGCTGCTTGCCATCGCCGCTGCGCCGATTTTCTGAATCCATGTTCCAAGTTCCGATTGAAGAAGTGTCTGGTCTGTGTCCTGTATTTTAGGAAATGAAGCCGGGTTGTCTAACGGTTTGCGCAATCGAGCGTGCGTCAATGCGCCACACTCCGACCGAACGCAAAGGGTATGGATTCGACCGCGCGGTTTGAACGGCGGCAAACCAGCCGTCCATGCGGCAATCCCGCAAATTCGAGCCGTTTTCGTTAGACTAATCAGCCAAACCGCGGGCCGGGCGATCAACCCTATCGGCACTCGACATTTGGCCAAAAAGAACCCGGCCATTCCGAACCAACCATAAACTCGCTAAAGTCGTCTGGTCCGTCGCAACCACTGAAGCAACTCGGCCAGGTCCTGTGGCACCGGGGCTTCGATTTTCATGCGTGCATTGGTGCTGGGTCGATTGAATTCGATCGATTGAGCGTGCAGCGCCTGACGTGACAACTCGAACTGAGGGCCGCTGTGGTCGGCCTCCGCGAACTTGATCGTGGACCGCCCACTGTATAGTCGGTCGCATAGAATGGGGGTGCCGATGTGCGCTAGATGAACGCGGATTTGGTGAGTCCGCCCGGTTTTGGGCTGTACCGCCAGAACCGCCAGACCGCGGAAACGCTCGGTGACTTCAAAAAATGTCGTCGCCGAGCGACTCGTCGGATGGTCCGATCGAATCGCCATCTTTTCGCGCTGATATGGATGGACTCCGATAGGGAGCTCAATAAGATCGCGGTCGCGATCGGGTGCCGGGCTCACGACGGCCCAGTAGCGTTTTTTCACCGATCGCACTTCGAATTGCTGCGTCAGATTCAGATGCGCTATGTCATTTTTGGCGACGAGAATGACGCCGCTCGTATCCCGGTCCAGACGGTGAACGATCCCCGGACGGTGCCTGCCGCCAGTCGTACTGAGTTGTTTGAAACGAAACGCCAGGGCAGCCGCTAAGGTTCCCTTCCAATGTCCCTTGGCTGGATGTACGACCATCCCCGATGGCTTGTCGATGGCGACTAGATCCTCGTCCTCGAACAAGACGCTCAACGGAATGTCTTCCGCGACCAAGTCGTCGTCGGGTTCGGCGACTAGGTGGGCGGTTATCACGTTGTTAGACTTTAGTTTGAACGACGGCCTGACGGGAACATTGTCGACGCGGACGGCTCCAGCAATTATTTGCTTTTGGATTTGCGAACGGCTCAGTAAAGGGAACTGCACATTCAGGTATTGATCGAGCCGTTGCCCCTGGCGGGCCGCTTCGACAGTCCAAACGTATTCGGGATGCTCCCAATCCAACGTCGATTCTGGTTGATCGCCAGCGCGAGTCATGGGCCCTAGTGCCTTGTTACGGCTCCGTATGTTACTGGAAAGTCGAGGTTGCGTTAAACCCTCGACCGGCCCATTTGGTGCGGGTGAGCAAAACGGCAATCCAGGAACGGGTCTTACGGTGACCGTCAGCGCGGTTTGCATTATCAGTTCGCTTCGCTCCTTAATTTGCTTATAGCGAACGATGATGACCTTGTAGAGTTTGTTAATCTGTTCCTTCAAGTCGGCGACCTCGCCCGTTCGAGTCGTCAAGAGTTGATTGATCGCTTCCAGGTCTCGACTCAGGTTCTCCGAGTCTTCGGTCAATTGTGAGACGAGCGTCGTTCTCTGACTCTCTTGGGTACGCAGGTCGGCATCGGTTGCCCGCAGCACGGCCGTTTCCTTGATCAATTGCAACATCTTTTCAAACAAGAGTTCGCGGTTGCGGCTAAACTCCGAGATCAAGATGGCGAAATCGTCTAATTGCCGGACGTACACTTCCGCCTCTTCGGTCACGTTTTCACGGGCTTTGAGCGCGGTCGCCGTCGTCGGATCGACGATGATCACGGTGTCCTTGTCTAAGCGAATCTTGCCGCCGTATTTTAGATCCTGCAGAATGGCTCGTCCCCGGATATCAAAAATTCCGTCGGTTACGTTTCCCGCATCGGTGTCGATTTCGAATTCGTTTGATTTCGCATTGAACCGCAGACGCGAGTACTTCTCTTCGTTCGGCGGGTCAAACGTTTTGTTGATGCGTTCTGCTTGATGTTCTTGAATCCAGCGTCTGATGTCCGACAAACGCATCCAGTCGAACGCGTGGCGATCGATTAACCGTTCGTAGACGCCGGCCTGGTCCGCGTTGTCCAACGAAAGTCCAAAACGTTCGGGGGGCATGTACTTTGTCAAAACCGCTCGGTATCGGGTTTGGTAATCATTGAAGTCGATGTTTTCTTGTTGCGGATCGATATCAATCCCGCCGACGCGCTTGAAGGCATCACGCATATCGATGGGCATCTTTTCGAACAAGGACCATGTGCCCGTTGGCTGCGACAATGCTTGGGCAATTTCCGGGAAGACCGGAACCGAAACGACCTGCGGTTGTCCGGCGGCGTCGACGATCGGCTTATGGGTCGACGGGTCTAGCGTTACCGATTGAGCCTCAAGGTCCAATGTTTGTACTCTCCGCAGCGTGACTTGATTTCCGTTGGTCGATGTGACGGCCATCGCTCCTAGATATTCCGTGGCGGCAACAGGTTTCTGAGCGGCATCAGCTTGATTGACGTCGGGAATCGGCGCTTCCTGAAAGACAAATACAAACATTCCGTTGTGCAGTTGTTCCGCCGCGGCACCGGCCTCTGCGGCGGCGCCGCCCGTGGTTGGCGGCAGAGTGACTACGAACGCATCGTCCTTAACCGCCGGTGTCGCATGTTCCCAAACTCGACCGCGCCCGTTCAACTCGTAGTTCAAGGCCGCGGTAATCCCCGGCAACGAATCTAGTCCAACCGAAATGCTGTCCGGTGCTCCATACAGGATTTGGTCCGTCTCTTTTTTTAGCGTGTCACGTTGCGTCTCGAGCTTGGTGGTGGCGCCAACCAGGCGGAGCGGATTTTGAATACGTCAGACAGGAATACTCCGCCGAATATCGCCGTTGCATACACGAGAAACAACAACGTCAAGTGAAGCCAATGCCAGCGCTTTCGTGACAAGAACAAAAAGACCAAAAAGGCGATTGAAGCCACAGCAACAATGGCAATCGACACGTACGTTCCCATAAATCTCACTTGTGTAAAAATTTGGGCGATCTACAGACTTTTCGACAACCGTGCTGTCGGACAATCGCAAAAAGGCCAGGTTTATTGGATCATAAAATGGGCAAGCTGGGCTGTCAAGAAATTCGGCAGCGAGTTTACTGCCTCAAGTCCTTGGCTGGCTTCGACTTTCGGCGGTAATTTGGGTTCGCAACACCACGCGCGACAAGGTTCGCTCAAGTGTTACCGTTGCTTCCCCGAAAATCAAGAAAACCGGAACTTCTCGCTCGACGCTCGCAAACCGTGGACTTTAACAGCGGACTGAACGCCAGGTCACCGGACTAATCGTCCTCACCGTCTTCCAACTCCAGCGACCCAGGGAAGTATCGTGAAGAAAACGCTTTTGACCAATAAGTTTGGTCTCATCCTCGGGTGCCTCGTTGTCTGCTGCGCACCCGGTTGCCATCGCGGATATTATCGTCGTCAGGCCGACGCGGAAGTGCAGGCACTCATCCGCCAAAAAGCCAACGATCCCCGCTGGTGTCTGCCGGACGCGACGATCGACGTCCGCCGCGATTCGCGGATGGAGAATCCTTTCTCGGCCGACCATCCCCCCATGCCGCCGGATGACCCTGCCGCCCACGTATTTATGGAAACCGTCGACGGGAAAAAGGGCTACCCACACTGGCATGCCAATGGGGATACCCGTTACGTCGACAGCCCGGATTGGCGATCGTTTCTTCCGGTGAATGATCAAGGTGTCGTGGTATTGGACAACGAACGGGCCGTGACATTGGCACTGACCCATTCGACGACCTATCAGCGGCAACGTGAAGAACTCTATCTGTCAGCGCTGGACGTTTCGTTGCAGCGGTTTGGCTTCGACACACAGTTGTTCGCCGGCTTCAATTCGTTTTTCGGGACGGCCGGACGATTTCGTGGAACCCGATCCACCACGACCTTGAGCGCTGGGACGTCCGGCTCGGGGATACAACTACAAAAACTCGGGGCGACGGGCAGTTCGCTGATCGTGGGACTCGCCAATTCAATCATGTGGCAGTTCGCCGGTCCCAGCACGCAGTCGGCGAGCACCTTGATCAATTTTTCACTGGTTCAACCACTACTGTCGGGCGGGGGCCGCGAGAGGATTTTGGAATCGTTAACGCAAGCAGAACGGACCTTGCTGGCTAACGTCCGACAAATGGAGCGCTATCGCCGCGGTTTCTATTTGCAAATCACAACGGGGCGAAATCCCGGCTCTGGACCGCAGCGCGGTGGAAGCTTTCTGAGCCAACCCTCATCCGGCAGCAGTAACGCGGGTGGCTTTCTGGGATTGTTGACCGCCCAACAAAACATCCGCATTCAGGAATACAACGTCTCCTCGTTGCACAACGTGCTCGACCAATTCGTCGAGCTGCGCAAGGACCAACGGTTGGATGCGCTACAGCTGACGCAGGCTGAAACGTCGCTGTACAGCACCCAGAGCCGACTGTTGTCCTCGCGGACCAACTACCAATCACAGCTCGACCAGTTCAAACGAACGCTGGGCTTGCCACCAGACCTTTCCGTCGAGGTTCGCGATGACTTTTTGGATCGCTTCGAACTGCTCGACGATCAAAACAACGGCACCAAAACGACTTGAACGATTTGAAGGTCGAAGTGGGTGATTCTTTAGTATTGATTTCCGATTGGATCGCATCCCACCGCGCCGTCGTCCCGAATGCCGCTCAAGCTCAGGCGGCTAATCAGGCGAATCCACCTGCCGACGCCGAACAAGAGTATGGCGTTGTCTGGAGTGATGAATTGCAAAAGCTTTTGGAAGCGCTAGTCCCGTTGCTCAAGAAAATCGAACCCCAAATCACGGGAGTCAAGCAAGACGACATCCTTCGCATTCGTCAAGATATCGAACACTTTCGTCAGATTCGTCCGAAGCGCGCAAAAGCGCTCGAATCGCTTCGGGAGATTGTGCGGCGAGGTGGCGAGGTCCAATACGACATTGAAGTCGGCATTCTTCAAGACGCGTCACTGGAGGACCCCGCAAGCCTGACGCAAGACATGAACGACCTGGAAGTCAAAGTTGCCAATTTGGAGATGTCATTTGCTCAGGTCAAAGTCAGTTTGAATGATTTGATCGAAAACGGTAAACACTTGGATCCCAAGGATTTGTACGGACGAATCGACAATGAATTGTTGAGGGAAATTCCCAAGGAATTGACGGACCTCAGCTCGATCTCACTGGAAATGTCGCTGAACCAGGCATTGGCCCGAGCCGACTCGATCGAATTGCCGCCTGTCGACCTCGATCCCCAGACGGCGGTCGAGATTGCCCGATGCAATCGCCGAGACTGGATGAATGCCCGGGCGAGTTTGGTCGATAGTTGGCGACAAATCGAAGTGGTTGCGGACCAACTTGAAAGCCAATTGGACTTGGTCTTCGACGGGGACATGGGAAATGTCGGCGATAACCCGTTCCGCATCCGCTACGAAACCGGTCAGTTGCGAGCCGGTTTGCGCTTCGATTCACCGCTGGTGAGACTCTCGCAGCGAAATCAATATCGCACCCAGTTGATTCAATACCAACGCGATCGCCGAGCCTACTACGAATTCGAGGACGAGGTGAGCCGGATGCTGCGGCAGAACTTGCGCGAAATTGAACTCAACAAAATCCTATTTGAGTTGCTCCGTCGGAGTATCAAGGTTGCGGTTCAAGGCGTCGAATATTCTCGACTCAAGCTCGAAGAGCCGCCGCAAGGAGTTACCGGCGGCCGAAGCCAACTCGGCTCTACCGTGGCCCGCGACTTGACCGGGGCCATCGACAGCTTGCAGAGTGCCCAAAGCCAATTCTTGAATATCTTCGTGACATTCGAGGTCCTTCGCCGAAACCTCGATTTCGACTTGGGTACCATGCAAGTGACTGCCGACGGGTTCTGGCTCGATCCGGGCAAGATTGACCGCTCGATCGCCGATCGGCCGTTGGCGCTCGATCAAATCTGCGATGATGCCGGAGCCCCGAAACAGTTTCCCGACTACGCGCCATTAGTGAACGAGGTCCCCGTGGACGTGCAAATCGAACCGAACACACCGTCCAATTCCGACGCGAACGAAGAACCGAAATGAGCGCGGCCGAACAGCCCGTTGAAAGACAACTCGGCATAAATGACCGGGCGCCGTTCAGTTCAACTTGCCGTCGCTTCCTTCTGGCGACCGATACGCATTCCGTAAAACGACCTCCACACAAAGAATAGGGCGATCAGGCCTAAGACGCCGGCGATCACAATATTCAGCGGTATTTTGTAGTCTTGGTAGAACTTTTCAGCGTATTCCTGGTGGCTCATGCTGACCGCCAGTTCCACCGCCAACAAACCAAACAGCGTCGTGAACTTAATTACGGGATTCATCGCCACCGAGGACGTGTCCTTGAATGGATCGCCGACGGTATCTCCCACGATGGTCGCGTCGTGCAAATCAGTTCCTTTTTGTTTTAAATCGACTTCGACAACTTTCTTGGCGTTGTCCCAGGCACCGCCGGCGTTGGCCATGAAGATCGCCTGGTAAAGACCAAAGATGGCGATTGAAAACAGATAGCCGATAAAGAAGAACGGCTCGACAAAGGCAAACGCCAGCGAAATGAAAAACACTGACAGAAAGATATTGAACATACCTCGCTGGGCGTACCTAGTACAAATCTCAACAACTTTTTTGCTGTCAGCCACCGAGGCTTTTTGCACGCCGTCCAAACGGATGTGGCGTTTGATAAATTCCACCGCGCGGTACGCGCCCGTAGTGACCGCCTGCGTCGACGCCCCGGTAAACCAGAAAATCACGGAGCCCCCGGTGATCAGGCCCAGCACAAACGGGGCGTACATCAACGACAGCTTTTCCGTGTCCTCTTGCAAACCCGCTGTCAGATTCATGATGATCGCAAAGATCATGGTCGTGGCGCCAACCACAGCCGTCCCAATCAATACCGGCTTAGCCGTCGCCTTGAAAGTATTCCCCGCGCCGTCGTTCTCTTCCAGAAGATGTTTGGCCCGATCGAAGCGGACTGCCATGTTGAAATCACGCTGAATCTCCTCTTGGACGTTGGGAATTTGTTCGATCAACGAAAGTTCGTACACCGACTGGGCGTTATCCGTAACGGGGCCGTACGAGTCGACGGCGATCGTCACCGGACCCATGCCCAAGAACCCGAAGGCAACCAAACCGAATGCAAAAACTGCAGGGGCCAACATGAACTCACCCAAGCCCTGCAGGGAAAATAAATACGAAATCGACATCAAACCCACGATGCTAATACCAATCCAGAATCCGGAGAAATTGCCAGCGACCAGACCAGAGAGAATATTTAGCGAGGCGCCCCCTCCTTCGATGAAGAAACGACTTCGGCGACATGGGCCGATTTTGTCGACGTGAACACCTTAACCAATTCCGGAATGATCGCCCCTGCCAATGTTCCGCAGGAAATGATCGATGATAGAATCCACCACAAGTTCGTGTTGCCGGCCAGGTTGGGGATCGTGAGGTACGAGACCAGGTAGGTCAAACCGATCGACACAAACGATGTCAACCAAACGAGCCGCGTCAGCGGCATTTCAAAACTCATCTCGTCGGCCCGTTCGTATTTGCTTTTGGTCCAGGCCTCGTTGATAAAATACGAGCCGGCGGACGCGAAGATCATCATCACGCGCATCACAAAAATCCAGACGAGTAGTTGCACTTGGATCACGTCATAGTGGACGCCCGATTTGGCCGGATTGATGGCTAGTAGAATAAAGCTAATCAGCGCGACGCCCGTCACACCGTAGGTCTCGAAACCGTCCGCGCTCGGCCCCACGGAATCCCCGGCGTTATCCCCCGTGCAATCGGCGATCACACCTGGATTGCGAGCATCGTCCTCCTTGATTTTGAAGACGATTTTCATCAGGTCGGAGCCAATGTCGGCGATCTTGGTGAAAATACCGCCGGCGATCCGCAGTGCCGCGGCGCCGAAGCTCTCGCCAATTGCAAATCCGATGAAACAAGGCCCGGCATAACTTCCCGGCACAAACAACAAAATGCACAACATGATGAACAATTCAACGCTGATGAGCATCATGCCGATACTCATGCCCGCTTTCAGCGGAATCGAATAGCAAGGAAAGGGCTTTCCCTCCAGACTCGCAAATGCCGTGCGTGAGTTGGCAAAGGTGTTCACTCGAATGCCGAACCAAGCGACGGAATAACTGCCCGGCGATCCCGATCAACGAAAACACCAAGATCGTAATTACCAGCGGCACTGGAAAACCGTGCTGTTCAACGAGGGTCGTGGGGTCGGTATACGCGCGATAGCTTTCCGAAATAAAAACCCACGACAATCGCGATAAAGACCCACAGGAAAATGATAAATCTGCCCTGAGTGATCAAATACGTCTTGCACGTCTCGTAAATCATGTCCGAGATTTCCAACATCGATTTGTGCACTGGTAGGTTCTTGAGCTGTGAATAGATCCGCATACCGAAGCCCAATCCGAGCGCGCTCACAAGCAGCCCGACGTACAGCAGAATCGGACCGGGTATCCCCATGAACTTGGCGATATTGAGCTTTGGCAAGATTAGGCTCGCTTCGCCTCCGTGAAGCGGCTTGGCCTTTTCGCCAGCGGACTGGGGAGGCTGTCCGGTTGGGCCCAGATCCTGATTTGCGGCATCTTGAGTCCTTGGAACCATGGCGACGTTGCCTTGGGAACAGAAAGCTTCCGACGGCAATAACGTGCACACTAAAAAAGTCGGCATGGCTACAACAGCCGTCATGCCGAATCCAATGGCCGAAACCAGCCACGAAGCCAATGAATGGGGGCGTCGATGAGTCGATGTGGATTGCATAGTTGGCCCGTTGATCTTCGTTCGTTGATTCAGTAATCCTGGATTTCCTGTATTCTTACGGCGTCGCTCGCAACCTGCAGATTCCCCGCCCCTGTAACCGCCGATCCGTCGGCCACGATCAAGTACTACATTGTTGATGCCGCGAATCGAGATGCGACCGAAGCGAGAAACTAAACTCACGGCGAAAAACCTGGTGTGGTCGCACGGTCTTCGCGAGCGCAAGTTCTTCTATGGGCTGGCAATGGAACTGGCTTTTGCCGCCCGGAAAAGCCATTAGTGTGACTACCTACCGCGATAAATCAAGAGCGGTTTCCGGTCCAAATCGTCGCAGCATGCATTCCTCGGTAAAACGGGCGGTTTGGCCGATCTTGTTCAATCGCGGGGATTTAGCTAAAAGCCGTGTCAAAACGGAGTTCCACGCATCGGAAAACCTACGTGACCGGTCGGCCGCACATTCAAACTGAACGTCCACGAGGCCAAGCTTGTTGGCCGTTGCTCGGAGTATGGATTTGCGTCTTGGTTATCCTGGCCGGCTGCCGCAGTACCGTCCCCAAGACGACGCTCAAAGATAGAATCATCCCCTCCAATCAGCGCGACTGGTCACCGATGTTTCGCCGGCTGCCCAAAGCTGACATCAACGGTCGTGAAATCTTTTTACACAACATTCGCAACATCCAATACCTGACGGAGAACGATTACATCGTCGACTATTACGACCGAAAGTTCACCGTGGACGACATTCGAAGCGTCGATTTCATTATGGTGCCGTTTCAAGGGCTAGAAACGATCGCCCACACCATGCTCAGCTTTGGCCTGAAGGATGGCACGTACGTCGCCGTTTCGGTGGAAGTGCGGATGGAGAAGGGCGAGACGTATTCAACGTCGATGGGAATGAGCCATCAATTCGAGATCACTTACGTCGTCGCCGATGAGCGCGACGTGATCCGCTTGCGAACGCGCCACCGCGATGCCGAAGTCTACATCTATCCGTCGTCCGCAACGCCAGAAGCCGCCCAGGAATTGTTCCTGGACATGATGCGCCGCGTCAACGAACTCAACCGCAAGCCGGAGTTCTATGACACACTCACCAACAATTGCACGACGAACCTGGTGCGGCACATCAATCGCGTCTTTCCCGGCCGCGTGCCATTCGCCTGGCAAGTGATCCTGTCGGGGCATTCCGACGAATATGCCTACAAACTCGGTCTGCTCGACAAACAGATTCCCTTCGACAAGCTAAAAGCCGCGGCGCACGTGAATGATTTGGCCGAAAAGTATTACGACGCCCCAGACTTCTCGCAAAAAATCCGCTCGAGATTGAACGCCATTCGACTGCAATACGCCCCTGTTCAGGACGTGGCCCAAGATCCGGACCGGCTATTGCACTAGCACGGGCGAGGTATACGCATGGGCGATGATGTCGTTCGTGACGCTCAGGTCCGGATGAGGCTTTAGCTTTCCCTGAAACATGTAAGATTTCTGGACGGTGACGTAGGTATTCTTCGAACCGTGAAAGTTTGCGCCTGACTACTTCAACCACACCCCATCCTACAATCTGGTACTCCAGGTTATTTCCGTTTCCATTATTGAGGACTTCGTACAACGGCATTAGCTTCGTCTGGCCGTAAACTTGATCAATAGAGTTCTTCAATCCAGCTGAGAACCCGGTATCGCCTTGCATCCAAACCGTCCATTGGGAATCGATGTATTCATTCGTCGGAATCCGACCGTCATTGTACAGGGCATCTAGATCCGATTGTCGAAGTCCATTGAGGATTTGATCGTTCAACGTCGAGGTGCTATTGCTTGTGGCTCCAATGTCGACCGTTCCCCAGTTGCCCGGGATGCTGGATCCATTTGCATTTTGCATTTTTCCGTCGCCGTAAACCGACCACGTTTCACCGTCTAGCTTACCTTCCCAAACGGTTCTGGGGATCGCCATTGGCAGAATGGCGGCACCTGGTTCCAGGTATCGGGCCTTTTGCAGGACGGCAGTTGAAATCGCCGTAACGTCGCAGTGAGTAATTCCCATCAAACGTGCAAAAAAGAGCGAAATCGAAGTATTGGCCAAGTCGTCGCGCCGCAATGTGACGCGAACGGTATCCAGGATTCCGTTGTTCAACAGGTTAACTCCCGAATAGATCGTCGCGGGATCATATCTGCCAATCTCGATGTCTTGGTCGCGAACCGTAAAGCTGCTGCCCAAGTTCCACTGGACATACTGCTTGACTGTCGCACGCACCTTGTTTAGGTCTTGGAAACCATTGGCGTCGGGCAGCAGATCTTGAACGCCCGCAAGGCTGGATTGATCGGCGGCTCGTTGCAGTTCCGTTCGCCGCGTCAGCACATATCCGTAGTCGACGGCAAGCGCTACCAAACCCAGCATGGGGATCAGGAGGAACGCAAAAAGCGCGCCGACAGCGCCTCGACGATTGTGGTTCGAGCAACTTCGAATAGCCATAGCTTACCCCAAAGAAAATCGCTTTGGAAACAATCTTACTCTCGCCTTCCGTAGGTCACGGTTACCTTGTTACTTCCCCCCCATACGTTCGAGAACGGGAGCCAACGGATGGATTGGAAGTTGAACGTCACGGAGACCGAAATCTGTTCACCAGGATTGACAGACGTTAAGTCGCCGTTCGGAACCGCGGTCCCGTTGGCATATTGAACGGAGACTTGGGTCGCACTCGCAAGAGTTGACGAAGAGACGCTGGGAAATGCATTCGTCAGATAGCCCATCACCAGAGTTTGCACTTGGGCGACGGTTGACGTGTCGTCCTTGCAAGCATAGCGAGCACCTTCGCGGGATGCATTACTGATAATGTGGGCGGTGTTTAGATATTGACCAACGTCGATACGCGCCGAGCGTGATGGTGACCAACAGCGGTGCGATTAAGGCAGCTTCCAAGGCCACCGTTCCGCGTCTTTTTCCCTGGAAAAACCGTCGACTATCGCCGCGATTAGTCAGTCGTCGCTTGTACATGTCAATACTCACGTGGACGAGGTCTACTCTCGCTTCATGGTGGCGGACCCGCGAAATTTTGCACCGGCAAAAAACATGGGCGGCAACCAAGATACATCTGCACAATCGACCTCAAGGTTGAGCGTGATGTCTGTGCCGTCAACCGGAGAGGCTGAAAAGGCGGGAGTGGTTGTCATGCGTACGATGCTACTGTTCTGATATTGTGCAATGGTACCTGCCAAACTGTCTCGAGCGACCGTCTCGGCAGCTTGATACGATTGAGTAGTAATGAGAGCCGCTTTGCGGCATCCCAGTCGAGCCGCACTGGTTAAGGATTGTTGGATCATGACCATGCGAGCGAATTCGATCGAGCCAAATACCAACATGAAAACAAATGGCGCGACAAAGGCCATTTCCACGCACGCTGCGCCACCTCGTCGCCGACGCCTTTTGAACCGACCGTTGTTCGCCTGGAAAATGCCACCAGTGCGGGGACCGAACACGTTCGATTGCGGTTGATAAACCATTGGAAAACTCACAGGACCAGGGTGGCTTCGTCGGCCAACATCCTTCGATGAAATGTCGCGTCGGCGTCGTCTTCCTCGTCAACGACGGGGTGAAATTGGTTCAGGCGCCCAGCGATGGCACTCATGTCCTGACACATTTCCTCTAGGTAATCGCCGCGACGCAATGCAAAGTCACCCGTGGGTTCCGATCGCGCCATGGCTCTGGCTTGCCGACGGAGCCTCAATAGGGGGCCGGCAAATCGGTTGCTGAAAACAATCAAATCGAAGAGCGCAATCGGCAGTAGCAAACTACTGACCAAAGTAGCCGAGACGATCATTCCCCATGGTGAGGGACCGCCGTAGTTGACTTGAAAACCATTGAGCACATAAAGACCTGCGATTGTGGCAGCAAACGACAATTGGCAAATAAACCAGTAGGCGGCAACACGAACGCATAGTCCCCCTTGAATTTTCACATCCGCGAAGTAGCGATAGCGGCAATGTTGACGACGTTGGCTCAAGATTCAATCCTCGTATTCGGAGCGAAGTTTATCAGCCGACCAGGCAGTCAGAGGCGGTCGCAGTGGAGACCAAATCAACCCTATGTCAAGAACGTATGGGTGATCGATCGACTTCGTCCATTCCGCCACTTGCCGTTTAAGACGTTTGTTACAATCGCTATAACCGCTGCCGAAAACGAGTTTTCATCCGGATGAATCGCACGGGGCTTATGCAACCGAGACGGGAATTCTACAAACCAATCCACAGGCGGTTTGGCAGGGGTGTTCGTAAAGAATACTGACCCAAACAGCCCGTTGTAAAGCGACTCATCTCAACAACCGGACCGAACGTCATTCCCGCGAAGGCGGGAATCCAGCGGAGTTTGACGCCCGCAATGCTGGATCCCCGCTCCCCGCCTTCGCTGGGGGCAGGCTTCGCGGGGATGACAGAGCCTTTTTTCAACGGGCTGTTAAGAATCGGCCTGAGCTCGATCGCTTCCGGTTCGAGCTGTCTCTTGCCTTTGCGTTTAAAGATCGAGAATCGAGTCGAGGATCTCCTCGAATTCGTGGGTCGTGAAGTCCATCTTTGCCGAGGCGGTCGCACACAGGCGACGCTCGACTTCGGCCAGTTCTCCGTCGGCTGCCATGAGTCGGATCATCTCACGCAACAACTCGACGCGGTCGCGTTTGGCGGTTGGCAAATGGATCTGAGCTATGCCCGTCGTAAGGCCGGCGATGGCGGTTTCGAATTCGTCGTCGGAAATCCCCCAGTTCTCGGCGCGCACCGCCAAAAACTCGAGTTCTTCTTCCGTGAACTTGTTATCGGCTGCGGCCAAGTTCACGAGATTATGAAACAGTGTAAGGCGTTCCATGTCAGCTCCTATTAGGCTCGACGAATGAAATCGGCCGCGTAACTACGAACCTGTTTGCCATTTAGCACGTGGACCATTCGCAGTTGCTGAACGGTTTGATCGCTGAACTGACCCAACGGCACGTGGACGAGTTGCCGCCGGAAATGTTTTGCGATCCGCCGCCACGCCCTGCCGGGTGGCGCGGACGATAACAAAGCTACATGCTGACTGCGGCTATGGCAACAGGCCGCCGCGAGCAGGCGCTCTTCCAGCGTCGATGAAAAATTGAAACGCTCGTCGTGCCAGATCTCGGGGATCGCGATCGGCGGAAACAGGAAAATCGCCCCACCATAGGTCGAGAGGCAAATCCCGGGCCCGATTTGCTGTTGTCGAAAGTCCGTCGCAAAAAAAGCTAGAGTCGATTCTTCATCGTGTTCGGCGTACCAGGTTGCCCGCCAACGATATTCTCTGGGATCGGCTGGCGAGTCGAACAGCATAACGACCGCGTCCAACTTGCCTCGGTTGGGCGGCATGACCTTCACGTAGATATCCCCTTCGTACCAATGGCGAAGCGTATCGCGGATGTCAATGCCATCCTTAACCGACGTGGTGAACTTTTCGGTTTTAGCAAGATCCTGCCCCAAGAGTTGTTGTGCTCGATCAAAGACGGCGGATCGAAAGTTCTCAATCAACTTGTCTTCGGGAGGCCAGCTGCATTGGGAATAGGGGTTCCAAGAGAGCTTCCACCTTTCGATTTTTTCGCGTTCCGGGCGGGGACAAAGTTTGAGTGTCTTCCAGACCACGGGCGGACCGGGCAAACGGCTGACGGCGGGCACCGTTTCGCCGTTGGGAAGATTCACACGGCCAATGCCGAAATCCACCGGAGGCAATTGCGGCGACTCGGTGTAGGGATACGTCTTCGCAGTTTCTAACACATGCATGGCAAACTGGTCGCCAGCCGTTTGTTGGGCTGCGGTTACGATGGTCGTTAACTGGGGCGAAAAGGCATGTTCGATCAGCGACAAGTTTCGAATGTATTTGAGGCAGCTACCCAACAGCTTCGGTGTAATCTTTCTTGCCCGTTTGCCGAAATCCTCATCGTAGGCGGCTCGAGCCGCCAACAGCAACTCCTTCACGCCGTCGATCGAAAGATTGTGATCTGGTTCGAGTGTCCGACGAGCCCGCTCGTAAAGACCTGTCACAAATGGCAGTTCTCCCAACATGAAGTACAGAGTTTCAACCCGAACACTGGCCCGTTGCGTTTCGCCCGTCGGTTCGTGGTTGCCGGCTGGAATCGAGGGTGTGAAAAACGCCTGACGAATCCAAATCCAATCGAGCAGATCGCACACAAATACGATGTTCTGAAAATCGACACACAGGTTTTTCAGTTGAAACGCCAGATGTTCGATGCGCCGTCGTCGCTGCCGGTTTCGGGGGGGGCGGACGACCGGCAATACCGAAGCGGCGTACTGTGAAAGCGAGACTTTCTTCAGCGCATACGGATCCGGGAATAATCTTGAGTAGGTTACGAATCGCGACGTCTCGATGTCGATGAAGCGGATCGGCCAATGCTCCTCAAGCGCCAGTCGAATCGCTGCGATCACCGGTTGACATGGATCGATCGGCACATAATTGATTCCCGGATCGTAGTTCGCGGTTGGCGTTTGGTCGTCGATTTCTGGTTCGCCGCCAAACGCCGTCCAATCCCGCTGGTAGACGACGCTTGGATGCGGCAATTCCAAAATGGCTGCGATCACAGAGCCTTGAAAGCTGGCGGGCAATGGAATGGCCAAGCAATCGACCGGTCGGGACAACATCCGACGACGGACTTCCCACGCAAAATCGCCACTACCGTGGACCACGGGGAGCGCCGTAACCTGGTTGCCGATTTGTAAGACCTCGTCGTTTTCAGAACGGTTCCGAGTCATCGTCTCCTTCCTCGTCGTCGTCCCAGGAATCCGCTTCAAACTCGTCTAGGTCGGCCGGATCGGCGTCGGGATGCAACGGATTGTCGGCGTCGAAAAAGAAGTCACCCAATCCCATCGGCAAGGCATCGCCGCCCAGGGTGGTTTGTCGCCGCATTGCCAAGCGATCCAGGTCCAACGCCTCGGGACCCAAACACTTTTGCAGGGCCTCTCCCCACGCCACGTCCTGCCCCAGCGGATGGTCCTGTTGTTGTCGTAACCGTTTCAACGCGAAACGCAGCAAGTTAATCCCATCGCGGACCGAGAAATCAAGACGAAGCTCATGGGACTTCTGCAAAAAATCAACTGTCATCGACAGCATTTCCGTTCGACAAAACGGCAAGTGGTACTCCAAAATCGCCATCTCATCGTCGCGGTTTGGAAACTCCAACGACAAGGTCGGCTGCAAGCGGCTGAGGATATAGTCCGGAATCTCAAACGTCGACTCGTCTTGGTTCATTGTCACAGCGCAACGAAAGTTGGGGTGTGCCGAAATCGTGATCCCCGCCACGATCGACTCGGCGTATCGCCGCTGATCCAGCAACGGGGCGAGCGATGCCCAAGACTTCTCATTCATCCGATTTCCTTCGTCCAGTATGCATACGCCGCCGGCGATCATCGCACTAACCAACGGAGAAGCGTGATAGGCAATCTTTCCTTGCTCGGACAAAACAGGCGTGACCAGCAAGTCTTCTGGCCGCGTGTCCGCCGTGCACTGGTAGATAAACAGTGGCTGTTGACGGGCCGCGGCCGCGGCCATCGCCAGTGCCGTTTTGCCAATGCCAGGAACGCCCACAATCCGAGGCGTCAATGGCAAATCCAGATCGTCGACGACGAGCCAACATGCCAAAATCTGCTTCAGTATTTCCGCCTGGCCGATCCACCGCCCGGCTGAGTCGTGGGGCTGGCACAGCTGCAAGAGCACGCCATCGATGGACCGTTGATTGTCGTTAACTCTGTTCATTGAACTGTCATAACTCGGCTGGAAAACTCAAGATTCAATCGACCGTGTGCCACGGCAGGTAAGTGACTTGCCTTTGCTGCGAACACGGCGCGTAATCAACTATCAGCAAAATGGGCGCTTCCCGCGGTTGCGAGGATACCCGGAAGTCAGTCATTCTAACTCTCAGTGGACTCCGACGTGTAGTGTGCACTTCCTTTAGACATGGGTTCATTTCTCGTCGCGGTGGCGTTCCCACCGGACAATGGTTGCAAGCGTCGACAGGCCTCGCTCAATTCACATCACAACTGGGCCTCTAGCCGTTGAACCGTCATCGCCAGCACTTTCAGAACGCTCGTCAAATTCTACGGCAAGATCGCATCCAGACCTTGGAATTTGGCGGGTTTGGGCTTTTTTGTGCCGTATCTGTTGCCGACGCGATCCGAACCGCGGACGGCACCGCCAACATCTTATGAACGACTCAGTTGACAACGCAATCGTCGAGCCACGGGAACCATCTAGGCGCGACCACGACGTCTCTATTGCAGCCGCCGGAAGGACGCCTTTCCCCAGGGGTTCAGTCGCCTTAGTTGCCACCAATCACTCGATGCGCTGGTTCAATGCATTATGCCTGGCCGCTGTGTTATTGGCGTGCGGGCTGACGATGGCGCCCAACATCGCTGACGCCGATTTGTGGGGTCATATCCAATACGGGATCGACGTGCTGAGAACTGGCGAACTTCCTCGCACAGCGACCTATACGTACACAGCCGAAGGTTATCCGTGGATCAACCACGAAAACCTGGCGGAAGTACTTATGGCCGGCGTCGTGCTAACATTAGGTCCGTTGGGTTTGGTTTGGGGCAAGTTTGCGTTGAGCCTGGTGGTTGTCGGGTTAATTTATTGGGTCAGTCGGCGTGACGGCGTGAGTTGGATCGCGTCATCGGTTTGCATTTTGCTGGTCGCAGCCAATCTTGGTTACCAATGGAGTTTTCGGCCGCAACTGGCGACGATGGTGTTTTTCACACTGTTAATCGCATTGCTCCAATTCAGTTTCAACGGCTGGCGCGATCAATGGTTGTGGACCCATCCGCGTCAGTGGTGGCGGCGAGATTGGGTCCCGGGCGATTGCCAATTGAAGTACAGTTCGGCGAAGTTCAGGGCGTTGTGGCTGGCGGTGCCCTTGTTTGCTGTTTGGGCCAATACGCATGGCGGGTTTGTCGCGGGCTTGTTGATCTACCTCGTGTATTTGAGCGGCCGGGCTTTCGAAGCGATTTGTCAGCGAGGGCAAGCTGGTTTGGGACTGGTGCGGCGAATGGCCCTCATGGGATTGGCCGCGTCGATCGCTTGCTTGCTGAATCCTTATGGACTGGCGTTGCCCAAATGGTTGATCTTTTCGATCGGCCATGCTCGGCCGGAAATCTCAGAATGGAGTTCGGGCCAGCTGTTCACACTGGTCGGCGCCAAATTCTGGTTGTTCTTGTTGGTCGGCGCTGTATCGATTTGCTTCTCACGTCGGAAGATGGACTTGACGCACGGCATCGTGTTGGTCTTGGCTGCGTGGGAATCGTGCATCCACTTTCGCAACGTTTCATTCATTGCCATTCTCGCGGGCTATTGGCTGGCACCGCATTTGGATGCCGCCCTTGGGCGGCTTCTTGCTAGTCATCCACAGACGCAAACGCGAGTCACCTGGAAGCACTGTGTGGCCGCTGCCAGTTCGGTCGTCCTATTGGCCGGAGCGTTGTTTCCAAGATTGACGGAGCTGCGAGTGGAATTGAACAAGTTTCCGGTGGCAGCAGTGCACTATTTGAAGGAACATCGGATCGGCGGGCGGATGGTGGTTTCGTTTGACTGGGCGCAGTACGTCGTGATGGCACTCGGCACCGACAAATCCGTTCCTTTGGATCGGCGAACTCGAGTCGCTTTCGACGGTCGATTTCGAACGTGTTATCCGCAGGCGATCATCGATGCGTTTTTTGACTTTACCTACGACGGCAATCCCAACGTTCGGCGAAACCGGTTTGGAGGTCTGTCTGACAGCGATCCAACGAGAATCCTGGAATTCCGAGACCCGGAACTCGTCTTGATTGCCCGGCAAGGAGAGCAAACGTCCAGCGTGATGCAGGGACTTGGGAACCGTTGGACGCTATTGTACCAGGACGGCATCTCGCAGGTTTGGGGAATCAAATGGCGGTTCGACGATCCGCGAAGCCTGGATTACGTGCCTCGGGAGGCGCGTTCGATTTCCGATCAAAGGGTCGTTGGCACTTGTTCCTGGCCTGCATTGCCAACGGACGGTCAGCGAACTAATAATCAATACTTGGCCTTGCAGTAGGATACAAATCATGATGAACGACGCAAGTCTGCAACCTTTGTTGCCGTCGGTTGGACCACCCGTGGTCGCGGCGCCTTTGTCTAATGGCCCGCTGGCTTGGCGTCGGCAGAGCGACGAGATTTTCCGCCGGCTTGAGCGCGTGCAACGGGCGTGTGATGCCGAGCTGGACGCGTACTTCGGTGGGGCAGACGACGCAGAGCCGCTCCCCCAGGGGTTTGTGCTGTCGATCGTGATCCCTGTCTATAACGAGGAAAGGACGATTGCGGATGTCGTTTCGCACGTCGCCAGTTTGCCGTTGGCCAAAGAGATCGTGATCGTCGACGATTGCAGCACTGACAACACCTGGAACATCTTGTCACGACTGGACGGCGTTTCGGATGTCCGATTGATCCGGCACGACGTCAATCAAGGCAAGGGTGCCGCCTTGCGAACTGGTTTTGAGAATGCCAGGGGTGACGTCGTAGTGATTCAGGACGCCGATTTGGAATACGATCCACGCGACATCCCCGCGCTGCTCGGTCCGCTCCTGCGCGACGAAGCCGACATCGTTTACGGTTCGCGATTTCTGGGTGAGGAGCATCGGGACAAGTCGTTGGTGCACCGCCTGGGCAACCGCGTACTGACCGAAGCCTCGAATCTGTTTAGTGGCCTCCGTCTGACCGATATGGAAACGTGCTACAAGGCATTCCGTCGCGACGTCTTAAGGTGTGTGGACATTGCCCAAAACCGGTTTGGGATCGAGCCCGAACTCACAGCAAAACTGGCTCGGCGCGGCTATCGCTTTGCAGAAGTCCCGATCGAGTACAACGCGAGGAGCTACGCTGAGGGTAAGAAGATCGGCCTAAAAGACTTGTTGAATGCACTCTATTGCATCGGTCGCTACGGCATTGTCGATTAGCCGACGCGAAAGTCGCCATGCTAGGACCAGACCAGCTTCTCGAACAGACGACCGTTGAGTTTCGAAGGCGGTTTGGACGGGCACCCCGAACGATTGCCATGTCGCCCGGCCGAGTCAATCTGATTGGCGACCACACCGACTACAACGCCGGACTGGCACTGCCTTTGGCGATCGAACGTTGGACAGTTGTGGCGGCCGATTGGGAGAAGATAACTTCACGCTCCGAACATGTGTTCTACTCGTGTAACTTGCGGACGGCCGAACGCTTTTCGACGCCGGAGGATTCGAGAATCGGGGTTGATGGTTGGGTCCGATACGTTTGCGGAGTTTTTGCGGGGTTTGCCGAACGGGGTTTTCAATTGCCCGCGATTCAAGCGGTTGTCAATTCAAGCATTCCATTGGGTGCCGGACTCGCCAGCAGCACCGCCTTGGAAGTGTCCGTCGCCATACTTGCAGAACACATTCTGCAGACGAAGATCGATCGCCTGGAATTGGCGAAGTTGTGTCAACTGGCCGAACACCGCTATGCGGGTGTGCCTTGCGGCTTGATGGATCAGCTGTGTTGCATTCATGGCCGCCGCGATGCGGGACTGCTAACAGATTTTCGCACTCTTCAAGTCGAACCCGTTGCTTTCGGGATGGATAAAGTTGCGTTCTTGATCGCCGACAGCGGAGTGAAGCATAACCTTGCCGCAAGCGAATATGCGAATCGACGATCCCAGTGTCTGGAAGCCACTCGTCGATTGGATCTGCCCTCCTTGCGAGATCTCACGCTGGACGGACTGAGGCTGTCTGCGGATGAATTGGGGCCGCTTTTGACTCGCCGGGCGCACCACGTTGTTTCTGAAAATGAACGCGTGCGGCAAACAACCACAGCGATTCTGGACTTGGACTATCAACGCGCCGGCGAACTGATGTTCGACAGTCACCAATCGTTGCGAGACGACTTCGACGTAAGTTGTTCGGAGCTAGATGTCTTGGTGGACGTGGCGCAGTCAAATCGGTCCTGAAGGCGGAATCTGGGGGAGCCGAATGAGCGGCGGCGGTTTTGGCGGCTGTACCATTAGTTTGCTGAATGCGCCACAAGCCCAGTCGGTGAAGAGACAACTGGCGGATGCGTACCAGCGTCGGACCGGGATGAAACTGGATGCCTTCGTCAGTTGCGCCGTCGACGGTGCACGCGTTCTCGCGACACAAGGCGGTGAAGTTATTGGGGCGTAAACTGGGCTAAATCGTAGATGCCAAGTTTCATTTCGATCTTGGCCACACGATCGACCATCGATTCGAAACCGTCCTCGCCGAAAAGGTCGTGTTCCTTATCCTCAAAATCCTCGCCCAATGCATCGTACTCATTGGCGGTTACTATCTTTCGCAGTGCGGGGAACAACACGGTGTCCTCGCGGGCTTCGTGCGGCTCGTACATTCGGATAAAAGTTTTCAATGAATCGACCAGGACTTTCTTGTCCTCCGAGTTTTTCAGGGACGACAGGTTGGCCAGGCGCGAGGTGGTATCGGTCAGTTTGCGACCAGCCTGATGTTGTTTGGCGAGGACGTCGACCAAATCCACGCATTGGTTGGCCTTGCGGAATCGTGGAAACAGAAAGTCTTCCTCAAGTTTTTCGTGGTAATCCTCAATAAAGCTACGAATCATGGCGGCAGAATCGGCCAGCGGTTCCGGGGGCAAATCTTGATTGGAATCCAGACGGCGAATGCACTCGCGGTAGATCATCAATATCCGTTTGAGCACGCCGTGTTCGCGCATCAGATCTTCGGCAGGCGAAACCTCTTCTTCCTGGGACACCTCGGACGCGGTCAAGCCCGGCAAACCACCAATCCCTTCGTCGGCATGGATGGCTTTCACGCTCCCAGCAACAACTATACCGCCGCCGATCAAAGCGGCACCGCGAAGAAAGGCACGACGCTCACGATTTGTGTTTCCCATGATTCCCTCCAGTAAGGATCGCCAACGCAAGGCAAATTAATGCACCATTCAACTGCGCGCCCTAACAGGATTGTAACTTTAGGGGCACTCACTTGAAAGAATGTAGGGCGGTGCGTAGTGCTTTGTTTCTGCTTGGCTTACAGGCTGGTTAAGGGGTCAGGAGTCAATTGCCGGAACGGCCCTTCGGGTGCTTCGCACAATTGACTCCTGAACCCTTAACCCTAACCGGAACGGCCCTTCGGGTGCTTCACACAATTGACTCCTGACCCATTAACCCTAAAGGTTGGCTGGCACGAAACCAATAGAGAGGTCATTGGTCTTCGAATTACTGGTCGTCAGTTTTCGGAATCAAGCCGAAGGTTGTTATTCTACGGCGATTCGTAAGCTAACTCGCATTGTCTCCTCGTTTTCCACGCGACAATTTGATATTTTGAATCTCCGACAAGCTCGCGTAGTTGACGGCAACAATACCGGCACAATAATGGCGTCACGGTCGATTTGACGTCGTTCCGCGTTACCGCGTGAATCTCCGTACAACAACAATCCGGGAGAACAACAAGGTGTTCAAGCGACAGTTCAATATTTTTGTGTTAGGTGTCGTGGCGGTTCTGGCATGGTCACCGGTTAAAGGAGCGCTCACGTGGGCTCAGGAGAACGACGAATCGGATCAAGCAGCGAACGAAGAGAGCGACGCTGCTTTGCGCTACCGGACGCTGGCGCCGCGTCCCGACAAGACTATTTTTTCACCGCTCGATTTGCCGACACCGAACCGGATGCGGACTGCGGCGGGATTGCCGGGCGAAGACTATTGGCAGCAGCAGGCCGATTACAAGATAGACGTGACGCTGGATGCGGAGCACGATTCCATTGCGGCGACCGAACACGTGACGTATACCAACAATAGCCCGTACGACCTGCCCTATTTGTGGCTTTACCTGGAGCAGAATCTGTTCCGCGACGGCAGCGAAGGCTCCAAGTTCACACCTCCTGGATCGCGATTCAACAACAGGGGCGAATTTGTTGGCGGCGTCGAGATCGGGTACGTCCGCACGGGTGATAAAGATTTGAAGTTAAGCGTGTACGACACGGTGGCCCGGCTGGACCTGGACAAGCCGGTAGCGGGCAAGGGCGGCAAAGTCGAATTTGATATTGCCTGGAGCTTCAACGTTCCGGATTACGGCGTCGATCGGATGGGCATCCGGCGCGTCAAGCGCGGCAAGATTTACGAAATAGCCCAATGGTTTCCAGCGCTATGCAAGTACGACGACGTGCATGGCTGGAACACACTTCCGTATTTGGGACAGGGTGAATTCTACAGCGAATTCGGCAACTACGACGTCAAGATTACTTCGCCGGGCGATCACGTCGTTTGTGCGACCGGTGAATTGCTCAATCCGGAGGAAGTGCTGTCGGAAAGCGAATTGCAGTTGTGGAAAAATGCGCACACCAGCAAGACGACCGTCGTGATCCGCAGTGACGAGGACTTGGGCAAGGACGACGACGATGACAAGGCTGACTCGAAGGAACCGGTTGCGCCCAAGACCTGGCACTTCAAGGCGGAAAAAGTCCGCTCGTACGCCTGGACGAGTTCCGCCGCGACTATTTGGGATGCTGCTGGGATTGATTGGGGTGACGGCACTTCAGTATTGGTCCAGTCGGTTTATCCGCGAGAAGCTCGCGCCGCTTGGACCGAGAGCACGCAGATGCTCCGCAATTCCATCATGCACTACAGCGATAAATGGTTCCGGTATCCGTATCCGGCGGCAACCACGGTCAACGGTAACGTGGGCGGCATGGAATACCCGATGATCATCTTCTGCGGCGGCGATTCGAACAAACGTGGCTTGCACAGCGTGATGTCACATGAAATCGGCCACAATTGGTTTCCCATGACGGTGAATTCGGACGAGCGCCGTTTTGCGTGGATGGATGAAGGATTTAACACATTCATCAACACGTACGATCGTTACGAAGACTATCAAGCGAACGTCAACGGCGAAGAGCCGCGCAATCGCGAGAGCCGAGTGTCGGCCCGATCGTTTAGCCGGATGCTCGGCCGGGAAGGAATGCAGCCGATTAACTTGCCGGCGGATCAGGTCCGCCCCGAATTGTTGGGAGGACTTGAATACAGCAAAACTTCCACCGCGCTGAGGTTGCTGCGCAAAGTCATTATGGGGCCGGACCGATTCGATCCCGCGTTTCGAGCGTACATCAGTGGTTGGGCGTTCAAATCGCCGCAGCCCGCCGACTTCTTCCGCTGCATGGAAAATGGCACGGGGATGGATTTGGCTTGGTTCTGGCGCGGTTGGTTTATGGAAAACGACGATTTCGACCAAGCGGTTGTCGACGTCACCGAATCGACTCGCTCGCCGCGCGCCCGCATCCAAATCGCCAACAAGGGCGAAATGGTGATGCCGGTGTCGTTGCGCATCGAGTTTGACGACAACACATCGATCGACGACGAGTTGCCCGTCTACGTCTGGTACTACACGAATCTTTGGACCACTGAGATTGGGACCCACGGGAAAAAGATTGTGAAGGTCACCGTCGACCCTGATCGCGTGATGCCCGACTCCAACCGCTTGAACAACATCTGGCGAGCTCCGAAGTCGGACGATGAATCCGGCGATAAAAAAGGAGAGGCCAAGCCAAAAGACGCGGACGACGACGATAACGGCGGCGGACAATAGGATTCGATGGGCTATTCGATCAAGCTCTCCAAGAGCAGCCGAATTTTGCGCAGTTCCGCCAAGTGGTCGACGTCGGGCATGGGCAAGATGTGAACGCATAATGCCCGGTGATAGCCGGCTTTCTGCAATTGGTTGATGAGTCGGCCGTACTCAATCACGCCTTGCCCGACTCGTGTTTGCAAACAGGACTTGTTCGAATCGCGCAGGTAGACGTGGTGAACGTACTTCATCAGTCGTTCGGTATCGCGCGGATTCTCAATTTGATAGACGTATTGGCTTGGGTCGAACGAAAGAGCGACTCCTTTGGCGTGTTCGCAAATGACCGTGACGGTGTCGGGGTCTTCCGAAAGGCACCCATGCATGCTGCGCATGCCGACGCGAACGCCGTGCATTTCGGCGATCTTGGCCAGCCGCTTGAATCGTTCAACCTCTTCGTTGAATGGCGTCCCGTGCGGTGACGACGGGACGGTGAGTGTCACCGTTTTGGTGGCTTTGGCCAACTGGCAACAGGCGTTGAATTGTTCGAAGTAGGCTTCGCCCTCGGCATGGATATCGATGCTGAACGCGACAAGGTTCAAGCGGCGCTTGGCGTTGCACTTCAGCGCGGCTGCGGTGACGTTGGCCGCCACCTCCGTGGGTTTTAGCTGGTCGAGACCCTCGTGAACGGCAATTTCAATGCTGTGGAACTCGGTGTCCGCCAGCCTTTCAATCGCCTCGGTCAACGGCAAATCGGGAAAGCACTCAGTCGATGCGGCAACAATCACGAAACAGCTCCAGGAATTCGAAATTGCAACGACGGACAGTCGGCGCTCGATCCAACCGAGTCAGGTTGTCGTTGGCGCAACCGCCACAATTGCACAGTTTACGCTAAGCGCGTAGCTTAGGATTCGAACTCGATCTTGACAACAGCAAACGTTGGCACCTTGCGAAACGTCAGCAATCGTCACACGATGATAGCAATGAGCCGGGATAGCAATGAGCCGGGTCGCTAATGAGGGAGGGGACCATGTCACACCGATTTGCTCTACATAAGTCAATGGCTATCGCCGCGAGCATTCTTTGCTCGTTCGCCGCGGTGGTGGCCGCTCAAGAAAACAATCCGCTGAAGTCGCAGTTCGACTTGTTTGCCAAGACGCTGACCGGCGCCAAATTTTCCGGCAGCTTTACTCGGTCAGGTCAAGATTTCGAGCACCTTACACGCGACGAGTATCACATCCTGGAGTGCAAGAAGCTGGATGAGGGAAACTTGTGGATGATCAAGGCGCGCATCAAGTACGGCGACCACGATGTGACAGTACCCATGCCGCTGCCGATCGAATGGGCGGATACGACGCCAGTCATCTCGTTGAACGATTTCAGTATCCCATTGCTGGGCACCTTTGACGCCCATGTCGTGATCGATCTTGAGCACAAGAAGTATGCCGGAACGTGGTCCCACGGCGAGGTGTGCGGTCACTTGTTCGGCGATATCCTTCCGGGAGAAGCCAATCCAAACTCGAACTCGAAATCGCCCCCGACAACACGTTAACCATGAATCGTTCAACGCTTGAAGATCTCTTTCAACACGACGAATGGGCCAACCGACGCGTGATGGGTTTGGCGAGCGAACTCACCGACTCCCAACTCGACCAGCCGCGCGAGATGGGATGCGGATCGCTGCGGTCGACGATATTTCATATGTTGGCGGCCGGTGATCTATGGCAAGACCGGTTTGAGGGCCGGCCTTGGGCGCCGCTCAGCGGAGACCCCCAATAACATCTCACTGGCGGACATGGCCGTTCGGCTTGACCAGATTGCTCAGCGGCGCCGCGTGGTGATGGCTGCCGAAGCCGACTCGAATTATTCCCGTGTGATTGACTACCAGAATACGCGGCGAGAAGCGTATCGACATCGACTGGAGGATTTGTTGTTGCATGTGTACAACCATGCGATCCATCATCGCGCTCAAGCCTTGAACATGTTGCGTCCGTTCGGCAAAACGGTTCCGGGAGGTCTAGACTACTTGTTTTTCCGGCTCGCCCAGCCAACTTTGTCGCAAAGTCTGGAATCGGCGGCGATGGTCCGGAATTGGAAGATTGAGTGCGGTGAGACCACATGCGCCGAAGCCGTTTTCGACGTCGGATTGATCCGTAGGTATTTTCACTATGGAAGCTGGGCGATGAATCGCGTCCTCGAAGCGGCGAGTGGATTGGATGACGCGGCGCTGGACAAACCCTTTGAGATGGGGATGGGTTCGTTGCGGCTCACGCTGTCACATGTGGTGGATGCTGAGCAATGGTGGCTGAGAAATTGGACCGAGGGACCCAGCGCCTTCAGTCGGATTGCCGACGGGACGCCGTTGAGTGAAGTCCAGCAGAAATGGTTGGCGACTACCGAGCGACGCGACCGGTGGCTGGCATCTCAATCGGCTAGGTCTTTGCAAAACGAAGTGACGGCGATGGTGGCCGATATCAGCTTGCGTTTTCGGACGGGCGAGTCGCTGTTTCAGTTGTGCGGCCACGGAACTCACCACCGCGCCCAAGCCGTCAACATGCTCCGCCATCTGGGCCGCAAGACCGATCCGGTGGATTATGTCGTCTGGGTGAGAAGCAAGTCGACTTCAGCGAATGAGTGATGGCCGAAGGTGTGACGCATCGGCTAAGGATCGCACGCGAAATAACTTGGCCCTAAATCCTCGCGCTCGCGGGAGAGGTCAGGTGAGGGTCACCAAAATCGGGAAGCTATTTGACGGGCGACCCTAATGAATCGTGAGCGGCTCGGAGTTTTGTGGTTGCCGAGTCGGCTCTCCCAATGCCAAATGCGGAAGTAGTTCGTGCAAATCCACGGGCTTCACTAAATGAACGCTGAATCCCGCTTCGGTTCCGACGCGGACGTCATGTTCCGATCCCCACCCCGAAATCGCAATGATCTTGATATGTCGAGTCGACGAGCAGGCCTTCAGGCGCCGAGCAATCTGGAATCCATTTAGCTCAGGAAGTCCGATGTCGAGCAACAGAATGTCCGGTCGAAACGAGTGAATGGTCTTCAGCGCGAGAAGTCCGCTCGTCGCCGTTTCGGTGGGAAATCCCTCCAGTTGAATGATTCGGCCAAGCGTTACTGCGGTATCGAGATCGTCGTCGACGATAAGGACACGTGGCTTGTCCGACGAATTCGCGGGCGGTTCCAGGACGATCGAAGAGCAAGTACTGGTCGGATCCCCCGTTTCCCCAAGCGGATGGCCAACCACTGCGCGATCGTGTGCCCAACGATGATTTCGGCCCCAATGGTCCAACGGCGAAGTGGCCACTGGATTTTGCATCGATTCATCTGGAGTCTTCGGACTATGTGGGCCAGCCACCAGAATCGAAGAGGGAAAGACGACAACAAATCGACTCCCGGCATTCATGCCGTCGCTTTGCACCAAAACGGTTCCCCCGTGCAGTTCGACGAGTTTTTTGACGATTGACAGGCCCAGACCGAGCCCGGACGCGAACCGCGACTGTTTGGAATTCGCCTGAAAGAAAGGCTCGAAGATTTGTTCGCGAATGGCTCGGGGGACACCCAGTCCATTGTCCTGGATCGCGATCTCGATGCCTTCGTCGCCAAGTTGAATGCTGATGCAAATCCGACCACCTTCGGGCGTGTATTTGATTGCATTAGAGACTAAATTCGCGATGATTTGACAGCAACGAACTCGATCGGCACGGACAAAGGTGGGTTGCTCTGGCAAATCGATCAACAACTCATGTCGTTGAGACGTCAATTCGGAATGGCAGATCTCAATGGCACTGTGGATGCATTGTTTGAGGTCAATGATCTCCGGTCGAATGACAATGCTGCCGCGCAAGTATCGTGACACGTCCAGTAGGTCATCCACTAATCGTGTCAAATGGCTAAAATGGCGGGCCACGATTTTGAACAAGTTTCGGATTTCCCCGGCGTTGTCGGCACATTTTTCCGCCAGCGTCAACGCATTTCCCATCGGCGCCAAAGGACTTCGCAATTCATGCGCCAACAGCGAAAGAAACTCGTCCTTGCGCAAATCCTGTTCCCGCAACTTATTGTTGAGCTGTTCGTTTTGAATCGCCTGAACGAGGGCACGACTCCGTTGAAAGTCCAGTCGATGGAACAAAACAATCGACGCCACGCCGATGACAAAAAAGATTAACAAAGCGATTTGATCGGCCATGTGCTCGATGCGCAGACTTCCTTCGGGTGGGATGATGTACTGCGCGGCGCAAATCGTGGACAAGGCTAAGGCCAATACGGCGGGAAGGGCACCGCCGACCCACGCGACCGACATGACGGCAATCGTATACGTTGCAAATGGAAGACGATCCTGAATCAATGGCGTCAATAACACGCGAAGCTGAGTCGCCAACAGGACGGCAAACACGGCAAACGCATATCGTAAAAAAACTTGTTTCTTGGCCGACAGAATCATTGCGTCACAGGTTTGCCTGATGTGAGTCGCGGCGCGAAACCGAAGCTCCGATTTCGAGTTTGGCCGCGAAGTGTCCTTCGATGGTGGAAATATCGAAATATTCCGATGCCGTTACCAACAACAGGCGGATCAGCCCTGAACGAATTCAGGTTGATGGATCAATGAAACCAATCTGTCGACTTCGAGTGGCTTCGTGAACCAGGCGTCAAACCCCGGAACGTCGTCAGGCAGCAAATGCATTCTCGGTTCGTTGCCACTGACGCCAACGACCTTGAGATGGGACAACCGATTGTCCGACCGGATGCAACGTAGCGTTGTTTCGCCACCCTGTCGCGGCATGTGCATATCCAAAAGAATGGCGTGCGGCAGCCGCGAATCGCAATTGAGTAATTGGACCGCCTCGATGCCGTCACCGGCCGACGTCACATCGAAGCCCTGCAAGCTCAATACCGAACACAGCAATTGTCGTTCATTGGCGTCGTCATCGACCACCAACAGGCGAGTTGGATCGGATACGGCGTCGGCACACGAGCCGGCCACGACTAATTGGCTAAAGGTCGACTCCAATTCGTCCAGCGAGCGCGCCGTCTGCTCGATCAATCCAAGGTCGCTCTCGGACAACCCCGTTTGCTGGAGTCGATTGAGCAACTCGAGTTGCAACACCAGATGGTTCAACCGATTTCGAATATCGTGGGATTGAATGTGCGATTTCAGGTCGCAAAAGACTTTGATTAAATCGTCGAGGCCCGCCAGTTCGCCACGAAGCACTCGCACATTCTGGGGTGCAATGACCCCAATCTTGACGCAATTCGCCTTGGTTCGGAGAACACGAATGGTAACACCCAATGATGGAAACGTGATCTCCTCATTGGATTTGCGGGACAGCACCAACATCTTCAACTCCATTCTTATACGAGAAATCAAACGGCAACTCGTTGGCCTGTTGAATGGCCAGATTCGGGGCGATCCCTGCCGCGCATTCAGATTGGGTCCGCGATTCCGTAATGTCCTCGCGGCGAGAATTCTACGCCGCCGCCGTTGTGTATGCAAGTGAATTGCGGGAAACAAAGAATTCGGTGCTTGCGGCCAAGCTAGTACTCGGATTCCTTTTCTTGCATCCTTGTTGGTCGGTCACTGAAATCCAAGCGTCTTGCTGACATTGCTTAGCATCCGAACCACGCGCCGGGAAACGAGTGATTACGTCAGGCGAACCACCTCGGTCAGGATTCATGGCGACTAGTTGTCGGTGATGGGCTTCGGCGAGGCTTTACTGAAAAAGACCAACAAATCGAGATCGGCGGTGATGTCGTGAAAGAAATGTTTCTCGTGTGCCGCGACGAAAATGATGTCGCCGGCTCGCGCGTCATAGTCCTGTTCGCCAATCCGGATTTTCGCACTTCCATTCTGCACATAATAGACTTCGTCTTCGTCGTGAGGTTGTTGCGGATCGCTGGCGCTGCAGCCAGTGAGTAAATCCCACAGTGCATCGTCGCCACCTCTAGAAACGGCAGGTAGGCCTTGCCGGATTCTTGACGGCGCTGAATCAATGTCTGGATGGATTGGACGGCTTTGGGTTCCTTTTCTTGCATGGGCTGCTTCCACAGACGGGCATACGATGAAAAGCCGACTGGCGTACAGACGATTGCCAGCAATGTAACAAAAACCAACCAAATGCGACCCATCGATAAGTCCTTGGCTACTGATTTGGCGATTTCGTGGTGTGGTCGAGGGCAAAATGCGGTCGTCGAACGAGTGGTTCGGCGACCAGCGTCGGCGCTTGTTCGATCAAGAAATGCAATCGGCGGGCACCGAGAACGGCGACGGCGTGGTCTAAACGTTCGACCTGATGCTTTAAGCCCACGGCGGCCGAATTGGCATGCCGCAACACCAATTGCGACAAAGAGACGTTTCGCTTGATCTCTTCCGCAATGGTCTGTAGGGAGACGTCGGAACGGGATAACAAGTCTTTGAGTTTTTCGTGGTCCGCCAGCGGAGCCGTCATGGCCGTATCCGAGCAAACGAGTTAGCCAAGAAATTTCAATATGTTTGTGTTTTGCACGATGTTGTACGCAGCAAAGCTGAATTGCAAAAGCGACTGACGACTTTCCAAATCGCTGACCACTTGGGTCAAGTCGACGGATTCCAAATTCACAATGGACTCCTGGACCTGAAGCTTTAACTCCGAATTCCGATTCCCTAGCTGATCGAGGTTTTCCAAAGCGCTTGATTGTTCGCCGACGATTTTCAACAGCCGGTCGACGCCGCGTTGCAGATCGACGGCCCGCCGCTGATACGAATCCGCCAGCGTCTGAGTGTCCAGACCGCGCGAGTTGAGCAAGTCATCCCGAAGTTCGTAGAGCGCGGTTAAATCGTCCGCCGTGCCAACATACTCGAGGTGGTTGACCCCGGTTTGCCAGATTCCGGAGGAATCGACATGGGTGACCTGTCCGCTGATTGAGTTGGTAAGGATTTGGTTGTTGGAAAAATCGATGGCCGTTCGCGTCAAGCCATCATCGGTCGACAGTTCACCATTGGCAGTGACGTCGACGTCGCCCGTGAACCCAGCTGTGATCGACGTCGTGTTCAGAAAGACGACTTCGCCTCGCGGGCCTGTGACTTGAAGGTTTGTGTCACCATTGGTGAAATTGACCGCGGTACCACCATTGAGCGAGACCGTGCCAAATGCGCCGGTGCCACTCGTGTCGTTGATCGTCAGCACGTTGGCTCCGGCGGGGCCAATGATCGTATCGCCGCTGGGCGAGTCGTCTCCTGCGGTGATGCCGGACCCTGGGGCGAATGTGGTCGACGTATGGTAGACCGACAACACCGCGCGGCCGATTCCACTGTCGGTACCGGCGCCGGCCGCAGCACCGGTATCACCGAAGTACAAGGTGGCTTGGCGGTCCGTTTTTCCGAAGAATACCTCTTGCGCGGTGTAACGAATATCGACCGAAACAGAATCGCTCAGCGAAATCGACTGGCGAACGCGCGAGGCTTGGTAGTTGAACAATGGCACCGACAACTCCGGGCGCGACGTTTCCCCAAGCGGCTTGGTCGTCGTGGCGGTCCCCGAATATAAGTAGAGGCTTCCGCTGCGACTGTTGATGATCGACTTGAGCCGATCGATGATGGAATCGACTTCGGTGACCAGCGCCTGGCGGGCGGCGGGTTCGGTTTCCTGGGGGGCATCCAGCGCGATTTCATGCGCGCGATTCAGCAGGTTTTCCGCATCCAGCAGATTGGAGACGCTTTGATTGAGTTGCAGATTGGCTTCGTCGATTTGTGTTTTCTGCAAGTCCAACCCGGAGACCACGGCGTACTGCGAGCGAATCTGGGCGGTGGCCAATGGATTGTCCGACGGCCGTTGGTACTTGAGCCCCGAGGCGAGTTGTCGCTGCAGCGTCGCCAATGCCGCCAAATGCGTGCGGTTGTAAAAAATCGTGTTATTGGCGATCGAAAACGGTGTCACTCGATACATGGAGTTCTTTCTTATTGCACGATCGACATCAGCTCGGCCAGCATTTGATCGATCGTGGTCAGCACGCGTACGGACGCGTCGAATGCACGTTGGTATTGCATCATATGAACGACCTCTTCGTTGGGATCGACGCCTGAAACGCCGCTACGTTGATAATCGAGTTGGGCGGCAAGTGTTTGCAAGTCCTGTTGTTCCTGGTTGAGAGCGTCGATTTCAACCGAGTTGTGCGTTACCAGCGACGATGTATAGTCGGCCAACGTTTGTTTGCCGGGCATCAGCGCGGCGTCGCGCAATGCCGCCATCCGAGCCGCGTTGGTCCCGTCACCCGACTGGCCGTCGCGCGACAGGGCCAATAGGCTGACATCCGACGCGACCCGCGAGTCAACGCGGATAGAACCCGCTCCATTACCTAGGAAAAATGTGTTGAGTCCCAGTGCGACAAGAGCCCCCGTCGTATCGGACTTGGCCACCAGGTCGGCCGAGAAGTGGTCGCCGTCGTTCAACGTTCCCGATTGAATCTGCACGTTGACTCCGCCCGGCAGGTCGATCGAGGAACCGGGTTCGTAGCCTCTCCCGACATTGAACTCGCCGACCAATCGCCCCGCGGAATCGGTGACTCGCAGCTTCAGATCATTCGCCACGCCAACGGTGCCGCTACCCACGACGGTGAAATCGTACCGGTCGTTCTGCGCCGTCATACAGGCCGCCAAAGTTAATCTTGGCGTCACCCGTAATGTTGGTCCGTAACGGCACGCTGGGCAATCGGCCGGCAAAATCAAACGTGTAACCGTTTTCAGCCAGGATGCTGATTTGTCCGGTCGGCGCGTCGACAACGGCTTGGATGTGGTTTAACGACGAGAGCTTGGCGGCGAAGTCCGTCAATGACTCGGTTTTGGGATCGAACGAGATCTTTTCCAACGTCCGAGCGCCGTTGCTATCGGTGATCGACACGAACAGATCGCCGGCGGTCAAGGGAAACGGCGCTGCCGACTCCGCCAGAGGACTGTTCACGTTGCTCACGGGTCGCTGGCCGTTCAGTACGGAGAATGGTCCGTTCAAGCCGAGCCCGGTCGCGTGGACCGAATCAAATGCCGTGATGAGCCCCATTGCTAACGTGTCTAACTGTTTCGCCGTTTGCGGGATCTGTTCGTTGTACGCCGTGGTCCAGGCTTCAAACGAGCCGCCGACGAAGTCCAATGGGACGTCGTTACGCTTGGTTGAAATCACGAGCTTTCCATCTTTATCCACATTCGACTGCAGTTCAAACGGCGTGTCGCCCGTCGTCACATGCACGTTTGCGATGCGGTACGAAAATCCGGCGCCGCTGGGAGTCGCTTCGATGTCCAGCCACCCTGCCAAATCGTTGAGTACCTGCTGGTGCTGGTCGAGCAAATCGTTCGGCTGATAACCCTGAAAGACTGCGTCCTTGATTTGGCGGTTGAGGTCGAACAAATTGGCGAGTTTCGCGTTAACCGTTTGCACGCCAACTTGAGTTTGGGTCAGGATGTCACTTTTTTGCTTCGTCAAGAACGCCGACAATTGATTGAATTCCTGAGTCAAGGCCTTCGCATTATTCACGAAGCTGACCCGTCGCACGGCATCATCGGGTTCGTTTTGCAACGTCGTCAACTGGGCAAAAAAACTACCGATTCGTGTTTGCAACGACAAATCTCCAGGCGAAAGCCGTTGCTCGATTTGCTGAAGAACGTTGATGGATTGGCCCACGGTGTTTTGCCGAGTCAAATTGCGAGTGATCGCCGCGTCGATCGTGAGGTCGGTCACGCGGCGGATCGAGCTGACTTGGACGCCCCATCCGATCCAAAAATTGTCGGCGGGGAACGATTGCCTCGTGCTCAAGTTGACTTGTTGGCGCGAATACCCAGGCGTATTGGCGTTGGCGATGTTGTGCGCAATCGTATCGAGTGCCAGTTGGCTTGCGGAGCGCCGATATGCTGGTGTCGAAATTGAACATGCGTGTGGAATACTCCGTGGAATGGCCTATCAGCAGTCCCTTTGGACGAGATTGCCCAACGGCTTTGCGTGCATCTGTCCGGTCGCCGTGTATGTCGTGGGCGTGGCGTTGCCACCGGTTAGATTCACCAGAATCGCCTGATACAAATCCATCGATTGACGTAAGAGCAACACGTTCGACCGAGTCAACTGGCCGATGACGTCGTGCGTATCGAGCAGTTTTTGGCGGCGTTCGATCAGCCCCGCTGCCAGCGATTCTGGAAGCGACTCGATCAATCGGCGCACCGTCGCGTGTTCGAAGGGGAGTCCGAGCGAGTCGGCGATGCGCGCTTGCAGTCGCTGTCGTTGCGTTGCCAGAGTCGCCGCATCGCCCGCCAATTGCTGTCGAACGTGTTCGAACTGCATAAGATCGGATCGTGGTGCGGTCCCGAGCGATTCCTTGATGTCCTTCACTAAATCGACGAACTTACGCAGCGTGGCCAATTCGGCGTCCAGATGGCTGGCCGCGTCGCCAACGAGTTGTTCTGTTCCTTTATTAGGCCCGAGCGTCGTGGTCATCGTATGTACTCCTCGATTAGACTGCGGATGCTGAATCCGCGGTGGCTGCGTTCTTATTTGTGGCCGTGGCCGGGTCGATGACTTGTGATTGAATCAAATCGCCGATTCCCAGCGGCTGTGCCTGGCTTAAATGGCGGCCCATGTACAAATCGAACAGGCCGCCAAACGTATCCGACGAGTCGCCTGGAAACAGTCCGTCCTGGCCGGAAGTCTCTCGCATCGACTTCAACATTAGCGACATGAAAACGCTTTCAAAATCAACGGCAACGTCCGACGAGTTGTTGGGATTGTCGGGCGGGACGGGACTGGTTGTGTTGCTCGGCAGCGGCAAGCGCTGCAGTGCTCCGGCTGACAATAGGCTGATATCATCCATTGATGTTTCCTTTCTTGATTACTGCAACTCCAGGCGGGCTTGAAGCGCGCCGGATTGCTTGAGCATTTGAAAGATCGAACCCAAATCGCGAGGGGCCACACCCAGCGCGTTCAAGGCACGCGCCAATTCGCCAACGGTCGGTGGTTGATCGATCAAGTTAACCGGGCTCTTTTCTTCCACGACGTCGATGGAGGTGTCCGGCACAACGGCGGTGACGCCCCGTGAAAGCGCCGCCGGTTGCGAGACGCGAGGCCTCTCCACCGTAATCACGGCCAAGTTGGCGTGCGTCACAGCGACGCGTGAAATCCGCACATTCTCACCAACGACGATCGTCCCAGTCCTCTCGTTGATCACGACGATCGCCTCTTGATCGGGAGTCACGCGCATCGAGTCAACGAGCGCAATAAACTTTTCTGGCGCGCCGCTATATTCTTTGGGGATGATGACTTCGATGGTGGCCGGATCGATAACCTGCGCGTGGTGTGTCCAGAATTGATCGACCGCCTTGGCCACTCGCACGGCGGTTTCCAGATCGGGATTGAGCAGGTTCAAACGGAATCGGCCGTCGACCACGAACGGGGACTTGCAGATGTCTTGCTCGATCGTGGCTCCATTGGCGATCCGGCCGACGGTCGGGTGGTTTTTTTGAACCGATGCGGCATCACCCGTGAAATTGAAACCGCCCAGAGAGATCATGCCGTTGGCCGATGCATAGGCTTCTCCGTCGATCGCGGTCAGCGTCATGGGGATCAAGTAGCCCCCTTGCAAGCTCGATGCATCGTCCACCGCCGCAACGGTGACGTCGACGGTATTTCCGATCCGGTGTTTCAAGTTATCGACGTCCGCCGAAACAAAAACGACTGAGAGATTATTCGTTTTGTCCTGCGTGCTGTTGCGGATGACCGCTCGAAGCGTTGGGTCGGCGCGAATGCCTCGCGATTCGGCGACGGACAAAGCAGCTTGGCGCGTGGCCGGCGACTTGCCCCCCGTTCCGTTCAAACCCGCCACGAGCCCATATC
The DNA here is from genome assembly GCA_963803365.1 of uncultured Planctomycetaceae bacterium. Classification (GTDB taxonomy): domain Bacteria; phylum Planctomycetota; class Planctomycetia; order Pirellulales; family Pirellulaceae; genus JANMEB01. The sequence continues at coordinate 372,440 of CAWDMH010000003.1, read as the reverse complement.
CGGACAACGTGATTCGGCGACGCCCTTCGAGGTACGAAATGTCCTTGATCCGCACATCGATCGGGGAGGACGTATAAGCCTGTTGGTTGGAGTTGGTCGGTTCCAGCAACGCCGTGGGCGGCAGCGTAGGTTGCGTCGAGGGAAACGGCTGCTGCGCCACGAGCCCATTCGCAGCAAGCGCCACGAACAAGAGTCCGCTGAGCAACATGAATCGCAATCCTTGCATATTTCTTGTCCCGTTTCCGTCGGTTCCGTGTCGCCGGTGCGTCAAAACGGCCACAGCTTGTTGATCTGTTTTCCCAGCCAACCTTGATGTGCGAATTTGGATTCGGCCCCATCGCCCATGAACTGCATTTGCAAGTTGGCGATGGAATTTGACAACACGGAGTTGTCCGTCCGAATATCCAAATCGCGGACGATTCCGCTGATCGAGAGTTCACGCGTGTCCCCTTCGACGATCATGGTCCGTTTGCCGGAGACGACGAGGTTGCCGTTGGGCAGCACGTCGACGACCACCACCGAGAAACGGTCGCTGAATTCGCGGGCGCTGCTGAAATTCGAATCGCCCGAAAACGAACGTCCGGCCTGAGTGTCAAAGCTCCCGGTGCCGCTGCCCGTCGAACCCCCCGAATCGTAGGAGAAGTTGCCCGCTGCCTTGGAATTGGCCTCCTTCGAAAGGGATCGGCTGTCGGTGTTGGCCACGTCGGTGTTTTCATTGATCAAGACCGTCAGAATGTCGCCGACCTGTCGGGCTTTCAGATCGTTGAGCGGATTTGCCATTCGATAGTCGCGAGTTTCCCAGAGCTTCGACGGTCGTCCCCATTGCGCGTTGGCATGCGCGACCCAGGATAAGCAGGTGATCATCGCTGTCACAGCAATGATGATTCGCGGCGATTGAACGGCAGATGGCATGAAACGACTCCCCCTGTGTCAAAAACTGGCTTCCAAGAGACCGTTGCCCTTGATGCGGGCAAATAGCGTTTTGCCGGATGCGGTGTTGCGGACTTGGATCACATCACCGACACGACCGGACTGTAGGGCTTCGGCGCCAGAGAGTGTGACTTGCAGACTCCCGCTTCGAGCCACCACGGTCACATTGTCACGAGCCTTGACGACGATGGACGACGGAGTCTGCTCGGATTCGATTTCGTGACGCACGTCGTTGGCGGTAATCGTTTGTTGGGCGTGAAGGGGCCGACTGGCAACCAAACCATCGACGTCTCGGATGTACGAAGCGATCGCGGTCGCGGAATCAAAGCGAACTCGCGCCGTGCCCGTGTTCGATGCGTCCAGTTGCTCGCCCACGCTTATCGGCCGTGTGGCAACCGGCGCCATGCGATACAACGAGATATCCGCGTGTGTTGCGATCGTCCGCGTGTATGTCCCAGCGACGTAGATTCCGATTTGGATTTCCCCGCGCCCCAGCAATTCGCTGGCATCGGAGAGCGGTCGAAACTCGCTGTCCGCCGTCCACTGACGCACGATGTCGCGAAACAGGCTTCCATCGAGGTCGATGTTGGCGAGAACGTCGTCTTCGGCGACCTGAAACTCGGCCGCCAAAAAGCCGACGATCGCTTGGTGCAGTAGACGACGAAAGACCAAAACGTCTGCCCGGTAGACGGTCGCCGACTCGGCCCCGTCGACCGTCAGTTCGGACGACTTGACTCCGGAGAGCAGAATACGAGCCGTCAGTTGTTGAGTGCTGATGTCGATCTCTCGAGTTCGGCCGGTGAATGTTTTCAGGTCGAGTGATTCCAGCCGCTTGAGCAGCGTCGTGCTTGTTGCGGGCTTGGACCCGCGAGCGTCCTGCCCATCCAAGATACCCGCGACGCTGACAGTTGCGACGTCCCCGACGGTGATGATGGAGTTGGCGGCCAAGGCCACCGGCTTCAGCGTGACGTGGATGCTCTGCGCGGCGGCCCAATTTGAACTGAACAGACACCAACTCAAGGGCACGAGCAGCGCTAGCCGCGACCAAAATCGGTTGGTAAATGGATTTTTGAACGACATCATGTCATCAACGATTGTAGTGCGAGCTCATATGATTGCGAAACAGACTTCCGAAACAACACCCAATCATTTAGCGAGTTACAATTCGCTTCATGATCGCCACGTCAGGCACCGAAAACCTTATCCTTTATTCTTTTTATTATGGTTATCGGATAATTTGAGCCGTATTGGACAGCATTTCATCACCAGCCCGGATCGCTCGCGAGTTGACCTCGTAGGCCCGCTGCGCGGTGATCAGCGAGACCAACTCTCGTACGACCTCCACGTTGGAACTTTCGACAAAACTTTGGCGGACCGATCCGACATCGGTGCCGGGAGTTCCCTGTTGAGCTTCGCCAGACGCTGGCGTCACCGAATATAGGTTGCCTCCTTCGTTGCTGAGCCCCATTGGGTTCAGCACGCGAAAGACCTGGATCGTTCCCAATTCCTGGCGCGTGCCGTTGACGTCGGCTTCCACCGTCCCGTCGACGCCCACGCGAATATTCTTTGCGCCATCGGGAATTGTCACACCACCAGTAACGACGAAACCGTCGCTGTTGACTAATTGCCCGGTGTTGTTGATTCGAAAGCTGCCATCGCGGGTCAACCGCAAATCACCGCTTGGCAACGTGACTTGAAAGAAGCCATTGCCTTCGATCGCGACGTCGGTCTCGATCCCCGTTTCGCGCAACACGCCTTGCGTGAAAGCCTTGGTCGTGTTCAGCACGCGAACGCCGCTGCCGATTTGCAGGCCGACTGGCGTGAGTTGGCCGCTGGCAACCGACGAACCGGCGGCCTGAGACGTGTCATAGTGCAAATCCGCAAAGTTCACCTCTTGCCGCTTGAAACCATTCGTATTCACGTTGGCCAGGTTATTGGCGGTGTTGTCGATAAGCACTTCCTGTGCTCGCATTCCCGTGGCGCTGGAAAAGAAGGCTCGCAGCATCGATGGGTTCCCTCCTGGCAATGCCTGTTTGGATTATCCGACCGAGCCGTTAGCGGTCGAATGTCGTGTATTGTTGTAATGCTTCGTCGATCGCTCGAATGCTCCGCTGGGCGGCCTCAAAACTTCTCATGCCTGCAATCATCTGAATCATCTCGCCAATCGCCGAAGTGTTGGCAGATTCCAGGGAGCCCTGGATCACGCCGGCCTCCGCCGGCGTCGACTGGAGCTGGGGACCTGCGGCGAACATCGATGCGCCCACCGGACGCAATGAACTGTTGTCGTCAAACTTGACCACGTCGATTCGACCCATCTGATTCGAGCCCAGCCACATCGTCCCATCGCGATTCACCACCAGTTGTTGCAGGTCGGATCCCTGTGGAATCTCGATGGGTTGGCCGTCACCCAGGACGATGGCACCCTCCGCCGTCGTTAACTGGCGATTTTCGTTGATATTGAAATTGCCATCGCGCGTATACAAAGTAAGCGGGGCCGCGTTGTCCTGTGACGGAGGCTGCACGACAAAAAAACCATCGCCATCAATGGCCAAATCGAGCGGACGGTCCGTGCTCCGGATGCTTCCGGGACTAAAGTCCACGACCTCAGTTCCCTGAACGATCTGATTCCTGCCATAACCCGCCGATTGGGGCTGTTGCCCGACGACCAGCAACATGCGGCGAAAACCGTTGGTGTTGGCATTCGCCAGATTATGTGAAATGGTCTCCTGCTGTCGCACCAGAGTCTCCATCGCGGATGCGGCGCTGTAGATTCCCGAAAACATGAATCGCAACCGTCCTTGGGTTCAATGTCAAAATGGTTGGGGCGCAAATATTCCCGGTCAGGCACCGAAGCAATTGGCGCGCCAAAAAAGTCGGCCCAATCGGAAATCTGACGCCAACCGGAAAAGCTCAACAAATCGTTACAGTCGACCCAGGTTGCTTAGCGGATCAATCGGAGCCGTCTAACACCGAACACGAGAAATAGTTGCCGTGAGACTGGAATTTTTTTCCGCTACGGCCGAGCACACGGCTCACGGAATTCTCCTCGAGTCCTGTTGCTTCAAAAGGGATTCAAGAAGCCTGTCCCACAACAACCACCAGAATGCACCCCTCGGCGGTCGGTTTCGAGAGAGGAATGCCGTAAATCAAAAAAGGTTCATACCTCCCAGCATTTTTATCCGATAGAGATCACATAACCGTTACAGTTTAACGGCTCGCGCGGATTGCTAGCTGCCCATTGGGTCGGCGACACAACTAATGATGATTGGGATGTGTGATGTCTGACAGCGCCGAACAACCTCAAGAAACCAAAAAGACCGGAGGCATGATGTCGCTGGTGTTTTGGATTCTGCTGGCGGTGTGTTCGATCGGCGGTGGACTAGCGACTCCGATGTTTGTTTTCAAGTCGCCGGTCAAAAAGGCGGAGACGACCGAAGTTTCGGAATCACTCGACGAGCATCCGCCATCGCTGATTCCTTTCGAAGAGGTCATCGTCAACTTGAACGAGTCGCGCTTGAACCGCTATTTGCGCATGAAGATCACGTTGATGACCGATCCCATCGACGAAAAGCGGACCAAAGAGGAATTAGACAAGAAGGAACAAGTATTAAAGAGTTGGCTGTTAAGTTATCTGGCCGACAAGGCTCTGGACGACATCCGTGGGGCGTCCGGTCAGAATCGGATGCGGCGGGAAATTCAAAACCATTTTAACGCCGTGTTGTTCAAAGACGGCGTTCAGCGGATCCGGAACATCCTGTACGAGGAGTTCAACATCCAATGAGCGATCTCCCCGCGTTGGAAAAGTATGATTTCACGCGGCCAACCGGTTTAGCAAACGATTTGGCCGACCGTTGGACGTCGTGGATGGATTCGCTACGGAACTTGTTCAAAGAACGCTGGAGTTCGGTGGCCAATCAGGAGATCCATTTACACGCGGCGAACAACATTGTCTTGTCGTTCGGCACGGCCAGATCTCGTTTGCCCACGGCTTCCGCGGCATACTATCTTAGCGTTGGTAAACCCCCCTTGGAAACGCTCATGGTTCTGGAGCGTCCAACGGCGCTTGGCCTGGTTCTGCTGTCGTTGGGGGAAGCATTGGCCGAGCGTCCAGCCGACCGCGAACTTTCGATGTTGGAAATGTCGGTGTTAGAACTCATCTTGTCGCACATTGCACGGGGTTTGGGTGACGCTTGGCCTGGTAAAGATCCGTTGCCCGGCGCGTTGGGCGCGGCCGAACCCCAGGCTCATCGCTGCCGCATGCTGGCCCCGAACAAAGTCGTGTTGTTGGTCAAGTTGAACGTTACCATCGCGGAGAACACGGACGCGATCTCATGGATCATTCCACACACAGAATTGGAAACGCTGTTGTCGCAAGGTGAGTCGACGGTCACTTCGCCGGCCGATCAACGCAAGATTGAACGGCGTGCTCGAGACATTCCTGTCGCCGTTTCTGTCAACTTGGGCGACATCAACCTGGCGATGAGCGACTTGGCAGCGCTCGATGTCGGCGATCTGATCCTGCTAAGACAGAAGATCACGGAACCGCTGCCGGTATTGGTTGCCGGGCACTTGAAGTTTCAGGCTTGGCCTGGCCGACGAGGAAACCGCAGCGCCGTCAAAATTTGCCAGATTGTTTGAGTCCACATGGAGCGAAATCGATGACCGACTCGTCGCCGACCACCCAGCCGACTAGCGAGGCGCCGTCCAATGCGGCCATCGGTGCGGATGTCATGGAACCCGCGGCCGACGTTCGCAGTCCGGAATTCAGCCAGTTAACTACCGACGCGAAAGCCGCCAAGCCCTCGTCGATGGACCGTTTTTTTGACATCCAGGTGACCGTATCGGCCGAATTGGGGCGGGTCAATATGTCGCTTGGACAACTTGTGGAACTAGCCGAGGGATCCGTGCTGGAATTGAACCGAGCCATCTCAAGTCCGATTGAACTGATGGCCCAAGGCGTTCGGATCGCCACCGGCGAAGTCGTTGTGATTGACGATTGCTTCGCGATTCGAATCAGGGAAATCGATGCAGCCAACAAAGTCTAGATTCGACCGTCAATGGAAATTGAACGCGGTCGCCCAAGCATTAGGAAGAGGCCAAACAATATCTGAACAAACAATGGCAAATTGCAAAGTCATCATTCAGTTCGTGGCGATCGTCGGCGCGGTTTGTTGCGCGACGTCCGCCCCTATTGCTTGCCGCCTGGCGCGAGGTCAAGAACTCGCTCCGGTGTACGTATCGGCGCTGCAGCCGCTTGTCGAAGATGCTCAAGCTGTCGCGCCAGCGTCAACGTTGTTCGACTCGTCCCCAATGAATGATTCGTCGCCGGCGGCGGCCTGGCTGACAGAAGCGTCGTCAGCCAACGATGACGTCGAAGCGATGGATCTCGTGCCGCGTCTGGTGGGATCGGTCGTAGTCGTCGCGGCAACTTGTTTGGTAGCGTTGTTTTTCGTCAAGCGATTCGGCTGGCATCGACTGGGGAAGATTGGCCGCGCCGCGAAACAACAAATCGGTACGTCCATTCGCTTAGTCGCATCGCTTCCGTTGGATGCGCGCAACAGCCTCAAACTTGTCGACGTCGACGGTCAGCGGTATGTGATTGGCATCGACCCGAACGGAATTAAGTCCATGATTTCACTTCACAGTTTCTCCGATGCAATCGACTCGCTGCAGGAAGCCGGTCGTCGGTCGGAAAACATTGTCAGTGGAACTCTGTCGGCCGAGGCGATATCGGAAACTGCTGTGCGGATGGAGAGTGAGGGACCTGAACTGACAGACGATCGTCTTGCCAAGGCAACGCGGACCGGGTCAAAGCATTTCTGGTTTTGGAAACGATAACCGTCCACCCCCGAGCCATCATGCCAGAAACGTCAGCACAGGTACTCGAACAAGCGTCGCAACCCGCGGCGTTCGCTCAATTGGCGGCGCCGCTGCAGCTTGCGCTGATGATGGGCGCGATGGCGCTGTTGGCCGGAGCACTCGTGTCGCTGACGTCCTTCACTCGGATCGTGATCGTGCTGTCGTTCGTGCGCCGAGCGTTGTCCACCCAGGAAATTCCACCCAACCCGGTGATCATCGGGCTTTCGCTGTTCCTGACGATGTTCATCATGGGTCCCACTATCGACGCCGTTAACTCGAACGCGATTCAACCCCTGATGGAACAAAAGATTCAGATCCGGGAGGCGATCGATCGGGCCGCGGCCGAACTGCGTGTCTTTATGTTGCGGCACACTCGCAAAGATTCGCTGCGCGTCTTTATGGGTATCGCCAACGTCCAACAAATTGAAACACCCCAAGAGACGCCCATGCGGATCCTGATTCCGGCCTTTGTGATCAGTGAATTGAAAACGGCCTTCATCATGGGGTTCTGCATCTACGTGCCGTTCTTGCTGATCGATCTGGTCGTGTCCACCATTTTGATGTCATTGGGCATGATGATGATGCCTCCCATGCTGGTCTCGACCCCTTGCAAGTTGATGTTGTTTGTTCTGGTCGACGGCTGGAGCCTGATCACCCGCTCGCTGAGCCAGAGTTTTTTCGTTTAGTATTCCGTGGGTTTCGTGCCGATCATGAGCGTCGATATCGCGGCCGATTTCGATTCCAACAGCGATTTCGCTCGCCGTAGCGAAATCTTGATGTCGATCGCCATCCTGGCGGTGATCGTCATGCTATTGGTCCCGCTGCCCACGATGATTCTGGATATGCTGTTGGCGCTGAACCTGGGACTCACGCTGCTGCTGTTGTTGGTGACGTTGGGAGCCAAGAAACCGCTCGACCTGTCAGTCTTTCCTTCGTTGCTGCTATTGCTGACATTGTATCGCTTGGCGTTGAACATTGCCACGATGCGCTTGATTTTGTTGGATGGAGACGCCGGCAAGATTGTCATGACATTCGGCGGCTTTGTCGTCGGCGGCAGCATGATCGTGGGGATGGTCATTTTTTTGATACTCATCATCGTTCAATTCGTGGTGATCACCAAAGGGGCCAGCCGCATCTCCGAGGTCAACGCCCGATTCGTGCTCGATGCCATGCCCGGCAAACAGATGGCGATCGACGCTGAACTCACATCCGGGTCGATCGACGACAAAGAAGCCCGCCGGCGCCGACACTTGCTGGCCCGCGAAGCCGAGTTCTACGGGGCTATGGATGGAGCTGCCAAGTACGTTCGCGGTGACGCGATCGCCGGCGTCATCATCACGGCGATTAACATTGTTGGCGGAATCGCTATTGGGCTCAGCAAGGGGAGCTCGATTGCAGAGGTCATCCGCCGCTATACGACGCTGACCATTGGCGACGGCTTGGTCAGTCAGATTCCGGCTTTAATCATCGCCACCACATCTGGTTTGTTGATCACGAAGGCGGCCTCCGAAGCAAGCTTGGGACACGAACTCGGTTCCCAGATGCTGTTCAACAAGCGTCCTTTGAAGCTTGGTGCATGCATCATGCTGATCGTTTCACTGACACCTGGACTTCCCAAATTGCCCTTCATCATTCTGGCCGCCACCGCCTATTTTTTTTCTCGCCAGGTCGAGAAGCCACGAACCCTGGCGCCATCCCCCGAAACGACCAAGCCCAAACCGCCGGCGGAAAAACCCGAAGAAGTGGGGCTCAACGAATTGGCCAAGAACGAACGCGTTTGCCTGGAAGTCGGGTCGGGGTTGTTTTCGCTGGTCAACAACGGCGAGACCAATTCGGTAAGCGAACGAATCACGAACCTGCGCCGAGAACTCATGCGCAAACATGGCTTTTGGGTCCCAACCGTGCTGGTCCGCGACAATTTGCGGCTACCATCCAACAACTATCGCATCTTGATCAATGGCCGTGTCGCCGCGTCACACGACATCTACCCGGGACAATTCCTGGCGATCAACTCGGGTCCGTGTGTCGCTGGAAATCGAGGGCGAAGAGACAATCGAACCAGCCTTTGGCTTGGGGGCAAAATGGATCGGCGCCTTAAACCGGCGCCGCGCGGAACTCGGCGGCTATACCGTTGTAGACCCGGCTACGGTCATGGTCACTCATTTGGGCGAGGTGTTACGGAAACACGCCGCCGAGCTACTCAGTCGCGAGGATTTGCAACGCATGCTCGACAAGCTCGCTGAGACGTCGCCGACCATCGTCAACGAACTCAAGCCAGATACGATCCGCATGGCAACCCTGCGCCGCGTGCTTTGTAACCTGTTGAGCGAGCGCGTACCGATCATGCCTCTGGAACTGATTCTCGAATCTGTCGTTCACCATGGCGTCCAATGCAAAGATCCTGAGATGCTGACCGATCGGATCCGCGAGGACTTGGGGCACCTCGTCTGTGAGCGGTTTCTCGACGCCAACCATCAGGTCCAAGTGTTGGTGTTGGATCCCAAACTCGATCAGTACCTGCGCAGCAAAATGGCCGATCGCAAACTCATTTTGGCCCCCCATCCACTTGAGCGACTATTGCAGGCCCTCAAACAGAGTTGGGAGTCGGCGTTTTTGCAAGAGCGGGCGGTCGCCTTGTTGACCGACTTCAGTATGCGGCGGCCGTTACGTGAATTGATCGAGCGATCGATCCCGGACCTCTCGGTCGTTGCCTTCAGCGAGATCCCCGTCGATATGATCATCAACCCGTTGGCGATCGTTCAAGTCGACGGCATGCCGCCCGAAAGCGAAGACACCGAGTTTGCGCGGAAACAAGACGTCGGCGGCCCCACCGACATTCGACAAAAACAAGCTGCATAAACGTGGCGAACAACCCTTGACTCAAACACCTAATGATCCACGGCATGGTGAAGACATCGAAACCGCGATTCCCAATCGTCCGCGTGATGTGCGTGTTGACCGGGTGTCTGGTTACGTTGATCGGCGTGGCCATCAATTTGAGCCCAGAAGTGATCTTGTACCGAACGGCGGTCTCGATCGGCGTGGCGGCCGTCGCCACGTACGTCGCTCATTCGATCGGCCAAGTATTTCAGTCCAGCACCTGACCGAGACTTCCGGATTTCGGCAAGGATGATTCATGGAATCCACGGCGAACTACTACCAACAAGTCAGTGATTTGCAACGGCGAGACGACCTGGTCATCGGTCATCTCGATTATGTAAATCAGATTCTGGATGCGATCCGGATTCGATTGCCGGAGCACGTGGATTTGGAGAACCTTCAATCGGCCGGGGTCGTCGGATTGATCGAAGCGGCTCAGAGCTTTGATCCGGAACGGGGCGTCTCGTTCAAGACATTTGCATTTCCACGAGTCCGGGGGGCGATTATCGACGAACTGCGGCGCAACTCGCCGCTCTCGCAGAAAATGATGTTCCTGGTCAAGCAAGTCCGACAGGTGATCGATGGAAACCCTCCGCCGGTCACTCCGGAGGTCGTCGCTGACAAACTTGGTATCCCCGTCGAACGCGTCGAAGAGGCCTTGGAAGCCATGCGACTAGCGTTTCCACAACGTTGGGACGACAGCCTCGGCGACCCGAATCTAGACACTCGGCCCGACTACCGCGTCGACGGTAGGTTGGAAGATGAAGAGCGGCGGCAAGCCATGATCGACGGAATGGAACATTTGAATGAACGCGAACGACTCGTGATTACGTTGTATTACCTGGAAGGCCTTCGACTTCGCGAGATTGGCGAGGTGCTCAATATCGGCGAATCCCGGACTTCGCGAGTTCTCGCCGCCGCCGAACTGCGTTTGCGCGAGTTTTGCCGAAAGCGCATTGAACAGAGTTGATCCGGAATCACAGCACTTACCAACGGAATATCCCATGACAACGCAACACTCCACGATAACCAGCGCCGTTTCGTCAAACGCCGGTCAACGCGGTGCAGTCATTAAGGCTCGATTGCCCGAGGTCGTCCAAGCTCAAACGATTCCCGTTGGCGGTCAATCGTCTTCCCCAGCGAGTTCCATTCGGCTCATCCGCGAGAATGGGGTCGTGTGCGCCATCGAGGTTCATTGCGCCTGCGGCAATATTGCTCACATCGTTTGCGAATACGAACCTACGGGTCCAACCGTATGAACCAACACACGCATCGCATCGACCGTCGATTCGATACAATCGCTTGCCGATTGATCGCACTGTTCATCTGCGCTGTCGGCTGGCTGCCAGTTGGGATTTCGCAATTCGGCCGCACCACCCATCATCGTCCGCAATTCTCAGCCAACCACCAGCACCGAAAAAACCCGCCCGGATGCCGGTGACGCCAACACGCAATTGACGGCGTCAGAATCCTTAGGCGATTCGCCCCGAGATGACTTGAAGCATGCCCCACCAACTCCGTCCGATACCAACTTGATACCCCCATTCCAAACAGCGTTTGGCACGATCCAGCAAGCTGCTTTTCAGGAGGAAATCCCCAAGCCAGCGCAGGTCACCGATGAACCGATGGGGCTCATGCGGCCCGATGACAATCCGGCCGAATATCGTTTCCCGGTCGGCGGTTCGGCGAATTTCCCGCAGAATTCAGAATCGCAGGACGATCAGCCATCGTTCCGCAGCTTCGGCTATCAGTTCCACGGTGCGGCGCTGAATCAGCCGAAACCAAAAACGGCAACTCAACTGCGCAGTGGAACTGATTGACGAAAACCAATCGCTGCAAACCGACAAACACAATCTGACCGTCACGGTCGAACGGCTTCAGCGGGACTTGCAAAACAGCCAAAGTGACCTGGACCAGGCCCGACAACAAATCCGCGACCTGGAGCAACAGAAGGTGTCCGTGGAACGAGACAATCAAGTCTGGAAAACCAAATTCAACCAGCTCACCCAGTACATCCAAAAATCTCAGGCCGAACAGGCGGAGAGGATTCACCAACTAACCGAAACGATCGACCAACTGCAACGGTTGATCGAGCCAACTCCCCCGTCACCGTCACGCCCACAACCACAAATCGAAACTTCCGCACCCGCGGCTGCCTCTGTCGGCGACGAGTCGCCTGACGGCGGCGAAGTTCAATGAAACGAATGACAAGACCGAGTAGATTAGTGAAGCGTTCAATGCGTCGACGGTTGCTCCTGCTGTTGCCGGCGGTTGCGGTTGCGCTAAGCGGATGCCAATCGTGCGCCCCTTCGGACGTCGATGGCAAACAGCTGAACGGCGCGCCATTTTCGGCGGCATTCGCCGTCGGGTTGAAACCCGGCATGGTCAAGCGAGTTGTCTTGCTGCCCATCGAGAACCATACTGCCAGCCCTCAGGCCACGGCGGATATTCACCAAAAGATTCTGGGTCGATTGCGGTCGTCGGGCATGTTCGAAATTGTAGACGGTTCGACTTGGCTCCAGACGCCATGCACTGCCGACGAAGTCGCTTGCGGAGAATTTGTCGAATCTTTATTGGTGCGAGCGTATCAGGAGTTTAACGCCGACGCCGTCATGTTCCTGAGCGTCAACGAACTCCATGCGTATACACCCATGTCTCTGGGAGTGACATTACACATCGTCGAAACGTATGATGCTCAGTTGCTGGCGACGATCGATGGCTTCTGGTCACAGGAGAATTCGTTGACCGCCCAACATTTTGAGCAATTCGTTTGTCGCACCAGGACTGAAGATCATGAGCAGGCTGCCATGCTGAGCCAGTCCCGCCGCCTTCGCCGATTACGTCGCGGCAGAAGTTGTCACCCGTCTTGGCAAGCGATTCGGCGGACGCGACCCGAAGAACTTTCAGGTGCCCCATGCTGCGAAAACCAGCTGGAATGGGTTCAACTTCCGTCCCTCCATTTTCACTCAGTTCCAAATGAACTGATCTGCTGGACGGCGCAGCAAGTGAAACCAACCTATGAGCATGTGCTTGCCAGTTGGCCGTCGACGCTGCGACTCGTGATTGAGGGCCTGGGTGAAGTTCTCTTCTGCCATGCAACACCGCGAAACAACAGCTTCCTCGACTCATCCCGGGTGAAGCTCAAAAATCGCTTCGATTTCTACGCTAATCCCCAACGGCAAAGCGTTTGTTCCGACGGCGCTTTGCGCCAATGCCGCGCTCGGCGCCGAACACTTGAGCGAACAGTTCGCTGCAACCGTTCATCACCGCCGGCTGAGCCGTAAAGTCCGGCGTGCAGTTGACAAAGCCAAGCGTCTTGACCACGCGCTGAATGCGATCCAGCGAGCCAAGTTGCTGGCGGACGGTAGCCAAAATCGCCAACCCCGCCTGTCTCGCCGCCAACATCGCCGTCGCTTGATCGACGTCTCGGCCCACGCAACCCAAGAACATCGTCCCGTCCGACTTGAGCGGAATGTGTCCCGATGTGATACAAAGGTTGCCGACCACTAGACATGGTTTATACATGCCGACGGCCTTGGCGGCGGGAGGTAGCTGTAGACTTAGGGCGGAGAGATTTTCTTCGGGCGTCATCGTATGACCGTATTGGTTTGCAAGCCGGAAATGTAGAAGGAAACGCTGGAACGATTATCCATGTTTAGCAGTCAGCCGCCATCCGTCACGGATTCGGAATCCAATCAAGTCCAATGTCAAAGTTGACCGCTGAATGAGTTAAGGCGCCAACGCTGATTCGGTCGACGCCGGTTCGAGCGATCTCGGCGACGTTGTCCGACCGCACACCTCCGGATGCCTCCAATTGGATTTCGCGCGCATTTGCGTCGCGAAAGCGTACACACTCGCTGATTTGTTCCGTTGTCATGTTGTCCAACAACACGACGTTGGGACGATCCAGCGCGACGGCTTCCAATTGTCTTAAACAGTCGACTTCGACTTCGATCGGAATGGAATTTCCGGATACCTTTAGCTCTGGGTGGCGAAGCATCCAAGCCCGAATTCTCGAAACTGCTTGAGATGCGCTCACGCGGTCATTCGCCAAATGCTCGCAGATTGCCAAGTGATTGTCTTTAATAAGCACGCCGTCGTACAAGCCGAGCCGGTGATTGTGTCCACCGCCGCAGCGCACGGCGTATTTTTCCAGCAGCCGCCAGCCAGGAGTCGTCTTGCGGGTATCAAGAATCTTCGCGCCGGTTCCCGCAACCGCCGCCACGAAATCTGCCGTCAGCGTCGCGACACCGGACAACCGTCCCAGGAAATTCAAACAGGTCCGCTCGATTTTCAGCAATTCGCGTGCATTCCCAATCAGGGTTGCGAATCGGCTGCCAGGTTCGACTCGCGAACCATCGTCTTGTTCGACGTTCAATTCAAGTCCTTGAGAAAACTCGTTGACGATGATTCCGCAAACCGGCAGACCGCATACTACGCCTGATGCTCGAGAAACAAATTGGGCTGCGGCGTTCGCCTCCAGCGGCACCAAGCCTTCGCTGGTGATGTCGAAGCGGTCGTCCAAATCTTCGTTCAACGCCCGTTGAATCAGCCACCGCGCCGACTCGGCAGTTCGATGGTCAAACGTCGGCCCGAGATCGCCGTTCATCGTGGTGCTTGCGCGGTGAGACCGTTGCCCGGTGAGATAGTTAAAAGTGCGTCGATTCAGCTCTTTTTCTCAGGTTTTTTGCCAACTAGCGGCTGCACGTTTTCGCGAACCCAGATATTGCGGAATCGAATCGAGTTCCCGTGAAACTGGATTAATAGCGGCATTTTCGCGTCGTGTTTTTCGTACGCCGGCGCATGATCAAAAAACGTGCTGCCCATGATTTGGAAGTGATTCTGAACCAAGACGCCGTTTTGCAACACAGTCACAAATGCGGGTTTGGACACTGAACCGTCTTCAGCGAATTTGGGCGCCTCGAACATGATATCGTACGATTGCCATTGACCGGGACCGCGACACGCGTTGACGATGGGCGGCTGCTGCTTGTAGATGGCGGCGCACTGGCCATCGTAATACGTTTTGTTGTCGTAAGAGTCGAGAATCTGAACCTCATATTTGCTCATCAGGTAGATTCCGCTGTTGCCGCGACCCTGTCCTTCGCCCGATACCTCGGACGGCGTGGCAAACTCGAGGTGCAACTGGCAATCGCCAAATCCTTGTTTGGTTCGAACGTCGGCCTTCTGCGATACGACGTAACCATTCTCGACTTTCCAATTCTCGCCTCCATCGAATGCGTCCATGTTCTGTCCATCAAACAGCACGACGGCGTCCGACGGAGCTTTCTGCGAGTTTCCAGGATCGATCACGGGAGGTTCGGGCCAATCGATGCCGCTCTCGTATTCGTCCGCGGTTCTCAATGCCCCGAAACCCGCGGCCGTCAATGCCGTCGCCAATACACTTGCCAAAAAATAACTGCGTCGCATGTTGAGGTCTCCTCGAATTCTGTTTTGAATCAGCGAAGTCCATTATCGCATTCTTCCGCGGAATGCCAACTCGTCGATTCATGACGGCTGGGCACGTCGAATTGCAGTCTTAGGATCGGACGCAAAAATAACTTCGCCGTAAATCCTCACCCTCACGGGAGAGGCTTAGTCAATGGCCAGAGCGATCTTGAGCGTCGGTCGCGGGCAAAGCGTCGCTCGATCGCGGCGCGAGAAGCTGTTGCCACTTGGATTCAACGGCATCGGCAACGGAAATTCGGAATTTGTCCTTGTGCCGATCGAGTTGGGAATTGAGTTTGTCCGCCAGTTTCTCGTTTTTTTCTGCGACTTTCCGCTCCAGTGGTTCCCGCGCCAATTGCGTCGCCTGTTGAGCGACCTCGCCGCCTAATTTACTGACTCGACGAATGCGAAAGTCGTCAATGGTCAAATCGAGCGCCAGTGACTGTCGGTTCGATGAGTACGTCGGGTGGAAAGTGACGATAATCGGGTCGGACCGAAAACTCGCACTCGACTTTGAGCGTCACTTCGGCTTCTGCGTCGACGCCGATGCTGTAGAGTTGGATGCCGTTGATCCATTTCGCACGCCGCGCCGTGACCGCCAACGGCGTGTGGCAGTACAATTCCAGTGCCGTTCGATCGGCGGTTCCTGGGTGAACATTCTTCAACTCGATGGTGAACTGGTGTACGGGGTCGACCAAGCTTGCGGTGGCCTTGTCCCATGTTCCGTGGTTAACGTTCTTCCACTTTCGATATGTCTCGATTCGCAGTCCCTCGCGCCGCAAGCCAATTCCATCAATGACGCGCCGCGTGCTTCCCCAATTCTTGTCATCCGTGTAAGAATGCGGAACATTGTCCAAGACGATTCGCGAGATCAATGCGCGAGCCGATCCTCGTCCGCGTCATCCCCGGAGTCGGTCGTGAGTTTCGATGAGGCTCTACTGCCCGCTTTAGGTAGCTGCGCCGCCGTGTCCGTCGTTGCCAGCCAACCGGTTCCGCCAATGCCACAGCACAGCACGAATAGTTGAACCGGCCCGTTCAACCTCGGATTACTGCCGGCGGGCTTCTTTGGGCACGGAGTCGTCCGCATGATTGAGTTGCTTCCGCAATGCTTCGTCCAGCTTGTCCACCTGAACGCGATTGTCGACCACCAGTCCGTCGGTGTCGTACAGGATGGTCGTCGGCACCATCGTAATTCCGAGTTGCTCCGACAAGCCGCCTTGGAGTCCTTTTCCATCGTACAAGTTGATCCATGGCATCGCATTTTCTTTGAGGAATTCCTGAGTCTTGGCAGAGATGTCGGCGTCGTCAACGCAAACTCCAACGACAACCAATTCGTTTTCATATTTTCGTTGCAGCCGCCGCAATTCATCGATGTCGTGCGCCCGGCCCACGATGCCCAATAGTGGACGATCGTCACTTTGCCTTTCAAGTCCGAGAGCTGGAATGGTTTGCCGTCCATTGTCTTGCCGGAAACGGGCAGGGGCTTGCCTTTTGAATTGAGTCGCAACAAGGCGCCGTTGGCACGAGGTGTAAACGGAGAGTTCGCAAACTCTTTGACGATCCGCATGTACCATGTACCCGCGGCAACCGGGTCTGAAACTTCGGCGCTGGTTGCCAATTGGTACATGGCTTCCGCAGCGAATTCACTGTGTGGATATTGTTGGACGAACCGTTCCAAGCTGCGCAAGTTCTTTTCTTGGACGGCCGCGACGTCATCTTTCGATGCGGCTTCCAACTCGCTGGAAGCCCGCGCCGAAATCAAGCGATACACGACGTAGCTTTCGACATCTTGATCGGCGTTCGAGTTCGAGAGTTTTGACGCGAAATCCGAGAGGCGATCCAACCCCGTGGGAAACTTGCCGTCCAGGAAAGCCGTCGAGACGACGTCCGCAAATTGTTTGATCCAAATCCCCTTTTCATCGGCGTCCGATTCCGATTCGATGATCTCACCGATTTTCGTCGCCAACTGACCATAAAGGTCCGGCAGCGTTTTCTCATCCGCGGTCTCGATGTCCTTGAGCACTTTCAGATAACCTTCCACGAGTTTCTGGTTTCCCGCGCTGGCGACCATCTCATTGGGGCTCGAAGCGTTGGGTATCGACCTTAGGAAAAATCCGCCGACGACAATCGCCTGTCCGGGGACAACTGCTTGCGGCAGCTCGATCAAACGCCAGCCGTGGACCACCTGAATCAGCGTCCCCAATGCCACTTGACCCGGTTCGGATTTCCCGGAAACGATAGCCGCCACGTTGTCGTAGATCGTGATCGGTTGCGTCACGCCAGGAGTCGAGTCGGCCAAAACAGAGGGCCGCATTCCGCCAAACTGGAGCCAATGCGAGTCTTTGGAGACGACTTGTTGGGTATTGGCAAACTCGGCGAAACCCGCGGCAGCGTCCGCGACGCTTTTCTTCAAGTCCGCGGCCAAATCCTCGTTCACCTTCAAGTCGTCGATTTCCTGATCGTTGATTAGCAACCGTTTGAAACGGGCAACGTCCTTGTTGGCGATGGCCGCCACCAATTCTGCGGATACTTCCTCCGGCGAAATCGCCAGCCAGGAATCGATTTCGCGATCGGCATTGGCGTCGTTCCCCCATCGGGTGCCGGCCGCACCAAACCAACGGTACTGGTCCGCCTTGCCGTCAAAATTCGAGTCGATGTCGCAGTACACTTCCTGGCCGTCCTTGAAATAGGACCAGCGATCCAGCTTCTGATCGCCGTTGGTGTCCAGGTACAACCGCAGCGTTCGATTGGCGGGATCGCGCACAATGAAGCCAACCTTGCCGATCGACTTGGCCGATTCAAACGTGCACTTGCTAATGGTCGAATCATCGGGCTGATCGTAGTCGACGTCCGCCTGCTTTGGCTGAAAGCTCAACGCCGTGCGAACCCGCTCGCCATCGGAGTTGTCTTTGGATTGAGCGACAACGCTCGAACAGACCACCGGCCAAGCGAGAATGAGCCCCAAAATCAATCGCATCACCACACCGTCATCAACTGAAGGATCGTTTAAACCATTGAGACAACAATAAACGAGATCGTTCCGACGCGTTCGGACCAATAACACGGTACCGGGTTTTCCGGTTTTGAGAAAGTGCAATCGGCTTGGTTTCAACTCGATCCACCTGCCGAGACATCCGGTTTTCGCCACCGGATTAGCTTCGCCCGCAAGGCCATTTTATGCACGGCATCATCATTTCGAACACGGGCATCCCGAGATCATGGATGTGGACTTGGCATCGTGTCCGATAAATGAACGGTGCGGTGGTCGTTCTTACAGACCAAAGGATCCACCGCCCCCCGCAGTCGTAGTGGGGGCATTCGCTGTAGGTCGGGCAGTCCCTGTCCGACAAACTGCGGCCAAACATGAACGTCCCGCGTGGAATGACCTCGCTACCCTCCGCCGTCGTCCGTTTGACACCAGACGCGACAGTCCTAGAATATGGACTTTTCCCGAACACTTTGTGTGATGTCCATCATCGTGGAAGTCCGGCCGGGCATGTTCGTTTCCCAACGCCAACTTCCACGGTTGGGTGCTCGGGCGCGTAGCTCAGTTGGTTAGAGCGCAGCCCTGATAAGGCTGAGGTCCCAAGTTCGAATCTTGGTGCGCCCATTTTGGTTACGACCAAGGCGGGAGACGGAACGTGAACGATTAGGATCATTCCTTGAGTTTTCAGCTTGCCCTCGGTTCACGCTGCCTTTTTGTTAGCGCGCCATTAGTTCACGGTGCGTGTTTTGTTACGGGGACGTAGCTCAATTGGGAGAGCACCGGCTTTGCAAGCCGGGGGTTGTCGGTTCGAGCCCGATCGTCTCCATTCGCAATCGATCGCGCCGGGCTATTCACGGTGGCCACATGCATGACGGCGCCGCCAGGTATCGAGAATCAACAGTCGTGTGCCGGGTCGAAGAGCAATGGAAAGAATCGTCCCGCAATGGGTTGACCACGACCGATCGGCGGGACGCCTTGCAACAGCGGTTCGTCTGAATCCGAACGCGTGCCGTCGCGAAAGACGTTCAGCACGATGGCGCGACGTGGCGCTGCGATCGGTTGGCTTCGGAGCCATGCACCGTCAATGGATGATGGAAGACGGCGTGCCCGGCGGGCATCTCGGCGGCGACGGGTTGGTTCAATTGGTTCCATTGCTCGTCGCTCAAGACCTTGCGAATGCCCGCCATATCGCCCGCCAGCCCTGTGATTGGCAACAGTTCCCATCGGTGACTGCGCGGGACGTACATCACGCAACCATTTTCGGCTGTGCCGTCATCCAATCCGATCCAGCAACTCAAGTGGTTCATCGGTTTGGTTCGCGTCCAATACGAGTAATCTTGATGCCACGCGACCACGCCTCCGTGTCCGGCGGGCTTGCAAAATACCTGGTCATGCCAAAAGCGAACTGGACCCCCCAATAGCTGCGAGGCGGCCATCAGGAATCGCGGATTCCAAAGCGCGTCGTGCAGAGCTGGGCGGATTCGCCAAGCTCCCAGCGCGTGAAACAAGACGCGATCCGCATCTCCCGATTCGTTTGAATGGTACTCGTACCAAAACTCGCTCCCCGAATGCGCAGGCTGGGTCAATTCGGCAAGTTCTTGGCGAAGTGCCTCGATCTGCGGATCATCGAGCATCGGGATGTTGGCCAGGAATCCGTTTTCGTGGAACCGGGCAACTTGTTCGTCGCTCAGTCGCATCTTATGCCAGTCCTCAGCGGACGTTGGCCAATGAAATAATGAGCCGACAAATTCATGCCTCAGGGAATAATCAACACTCGCCATAAGCAACTTTCTCAATTCACCAAAGGCGGATCGCGACGAATTCGTGGGTCCTCCGGTGGCCAACGTCGGACGCTTCATTTTAGTAGCGGCACTGAACGTCTGGAAACCTACGTTCGATGAGCGGCCAAGACTGAAATGACGGTGAATCGGCTCAGACTCCCGGCCCATCGTCAGCTAGCACCCCTTTAAAGGGACTCATTTCACCACCCTGCCGGATGTCATTGCCGCGAAGGCGGGAATCCACCGGAATCCAGCGGACATCAGCTCTTGCAATGCTAGATCCCCGCTCTCCGCATTCGCTGGATTCGCTGGGGACAGGCGTCGCGGGGATGACGAGCCTTTTTTCACCGGCCTCCTAGTGCTTTGTCAGGTCTTAGAATTGGGGTTGTCTGCCACTGGCTTCGCCAGTGCGAGTCTGCAATACACGACGTTCATGTACACTGGCACAGCCAGTGGCACCCCAAAATTAAGTACTGAAAGTCACTTGGCACCCCAGAATTAAGTACTGAAAGTGCACTAGCCGACGACCCGTGACAATTTGATCTGGTTCAGTTGGACAACATTTGACAGAATTCGGCGCTGGTTGATCACACGTTTCGGTAAGCGTTCACGGCTGAGCCAACTCGTTTGTCCATATTCAACGGTCAGACCGCTTTTCGGCGGCTCGTGCCTGATTTTGGTTCAGGAATGGGCCGAAAATTCGTCAGGCCTCGAGTTGTGAGCGATTGCCCAGTCACGCCTGGTTTTGGGAAGGGATTCCATTATGAGGTTTTTTTTACTCGTGTGTGTCTTTGGATTGACCGTAGGGGTTATAGGATGCGCCACGGGCGGCTTTTCCCCGCCGAATTGGTTTCGCAAGCCATCGAAACCTTCAGATTCGGACGTTTGGGAGAAATCGTTAAATTTCGATTCCATTTCAAAACGGCAGCCCGTTGGAAAGGCCACGGGGTTTGACCCCAAAGCCCGGGAAATCGAACGCGACTTGGGATACCAATAATCAGCCGCCGTGCTATTGAAATTCCGTTGGCGGAATCCAAAATTAAAGCATGCCAGTTTCGAGTTCGACCGGTAGTCCACAAACGATTGTTGGTGGATTTCGCTACGCCACGGAGACCGATCCGGCTGTAAAGTCGACACACATTTGTTTGGCGACAACTTCTCGTCAATGTCTGTAAACGAAATCAACGACGAAGCGATGCACATCTCACCTCGTGCAAGCGAGGATTTGGAATTGTTTTGTGTGCGCTGTTGGCGAAAGGAATCGCATTTTCTATCGGTCAAATCTTATGGGAGGCACGCCTACCGCACCTGGCGCTATTTCACGTTGGGGCTGATCGATCTCATCGGAAGTTTTCGCTGCCGCTGTTGTGGGCACAAGCGGCTTTGGCGATTCGATCTACGGGATCCCGAACGCCGCCGCTCCGGTCTGTTTTCGTCGACGTCGAAGCCGCGACCGCGTCGCCGGGACAAGGACAATTCCAAGATGTAGCTGTTCGCATCTCGGATTTTGGTGGATGTGGGTCGACGAGAAGACCCTATTTGCAACTCTCTGCCAATCGTGCGGAGCTCATTCGGATGCGCCGGCCAGTTTCAACAAAAAGGCCTGCCGAAAGACGTCTTCCTTGTATCCATCGTATCGGCCCGATGCACCGCCGTGGCCGGCATCCATGTTGACCTTAAACAACAGCAGGTTGTGGTCGGTCTTGAGCCGACGAAGCTTGGCGACCCATTTGGCCGGTTCCCAATACTGAACCTGCGAATCATGCAAGCTGGTCGTGACCAGGATGTTTGGATAGTCGACGGCCCGAACGTTGTCATACGGTGAATACGACAACATGTATTCGAAGAAGGTTTTGTCGTTGGGGTTGCCCCATTCGTCATATTCACCCGTGGTCAAGGGTATGGAATCGTCGAGCATGGTCGTCACGACATCGACGAACGGAACGTCCGCGATGACTCCTTGGAACAGATCGGGCCGCAAATTGATTGCAGCGCCAATCAGCAGCCCACCGGCGCTGCCGCCTTGGGCGTATAGTTCTTGGCGATGCGCGAAGCCGTGATCGATCAACCATTGGCCGCAGTCGATGAAGTCAGTAAACGTGTTTCGCTTGTTCAGCAGCTTTCCCGAATCGTACCACTGGCGACCCATTTCCTGGCCGCCTCGAATGTGGGCGATCGCATACACAAATCCGCGATCCAATAGATTCAGCAAGGCAGGGTCGAAATACGGATCCATACTAATGCCGTACGAACCGTAGCCGTACAACAGACAAGGGGCCGTGCCGTCTAATGGCGTATCACGCCGGTACACAATCGAAAGGGGAATCTTCGTTCCGTCTTTTGCCGTGGCCCATTCGCGGCGAGTCACGTAATTCTCGGACTTGAATCCGCCCAGCACCGAGCGTTCGTGAACCACTCGAGTCGCACCCGACTCGACGTTGAACTCGCGAGTGCTGCCCGGAGTATTGAGTGACATGAAGCTGTATCGCAGCCAATGCGTGTTCGTCTGCGGCGTGGCGTTCGTGCTGGCCAGGTAAACCGGTTCCGAAAAGGGTACCTTTGTCCACGGTCGGCCGTCGAGGTGATGGATTTGAATCGACGTCGAGCCGCCCGAACGCTTGTCGAGGGCGAGAAAATCATCGAACAACTCGAAGCTTTCCAATAACTCGTTTGGATTCGTCGGAATGACTTCCTGCCAATGATCTTCGGTTGTTTGATTCTCTGCCGTGGACATCAGTCGGAAATTCTTGGCGTCGGAATTCGTGCGAATGTAGAAGCGGCCGCCCAGATGGTCGACGTCGTACTCGTGATCCCGGCGGCGAGGCTGAAAAACTTGCAATGGCTCTGTCGGTTGCGTCGCGCTGCAATACCGCCACTCGCTGCTGAGCGTCTGTGCGCTCTGGACCAGAATGAATTGACGAGAACGAGAAATGCCAACACCACAGCTGAATTCCTCGTCGTCCTCCTGAAAAACTAGCGGATCGTTGCTCGGATCATTACCCAGCCGATGGCGAAAGACCTGAAACTGCGCGAAGCGTATCGGGATCTTGACGCGTATAAAAAAGCGTTCGATTGTCTTCCGCCCAAACGAAGTCGGCAGTCACATCGACAATTGACTCGGGAAAAAGCTTGCCGTCGTCCAAGTTCTTGAAGTGAATGGTGTACTTTCGACGGCCGACCAAGTCGACGGCGTACGCCAGTACATTGTTGCCGGAGCTGACCGCCAAATTGGGAACCGAGCAAAACGATTGGCCGTTGGCCAGTTGGTTCACATCGAGCAAAACTTGATCGGCTCCTCCGCCTACAGGCTTCCGGTAAAAGACTGGGTATTGTTGCTGGCGATCGATCCGGTTCCAGTACACAAAACCGCGGTCGGGCACCGGGGCCGATGTTTCCGTATCGGGGATTCTGGCGACAATCTCTTCGAATAGTTTTGACTGCAAGGATTGGGTGTCGGCCATTTGGGCGTTGAAGTATTCGTTTTCGGCGTTCAGATACGCAAGGACGGCGGGATTCTCGCGTTCGCGCAACCAAAAATAGTCATCGATGCGAGTGATTCCGTGCTGTTCCAATCGCGTGGGTCTGATGGTTGCCATGGGAGCTTTGTCTTGGGCAATCAACTGCGTCGCGAACGCAGTGAGCAGGATCAGGAACTCAAACAGTCGCCGATTCATCATGGTATCGCCGATCGTGGAATGAGAGGTTTTCGAAACAGGTTTGTAACCAGCTCAAGAAACACACCATCGCAGATTGGAGTTCGTTGGAGGAGTCGCTGGGCCAAGTGTTACGATCATGGAGCCGTTTTCATTGCGGAAGTCCGTGCGTTGCGTATCGGCCGCGTTGGCTGGTATGCCATTCAATCGGACACAGCGCGAGGACCTTGGCGGCGACGCCGATGACGGTTTCATCGACGTCGAAATGTGAGCTGTGCAGCGGCATCGCGGTATCTGGTGAGATGGTGCAACCGACGCGAGCCATCGCACCCGGAACGCGCTGTGAGTAGTTGGCAAAATCCTCGCCGCCCATACTCGGCTTGGGAATGGTTTGTACCGAGTCCGGTCCCACGATTTGTTCGCACGCCATCCAAGCGATTTCCACCAGTGACTGATCGCATACGACTCCGGGAACGTGCATTGGAATCGAGAGTTGGATGTCGGTTTCGGTGGCAGCGCCGATCGCTGCCGCGATCGCTTGAAGTTTGGCCATCGCACGGTCGGCGCCGTTCGGTCCAGGCTGCGCATTGTGCCGAGAATCGTGACATCGTCGGGAATGACGTTGGGCACCACGCCACCATGAATCGCAGCAAACGTCAGGACGAGCGCCTCTCGGTTGTCGACCGCGCGGAACGAGGCTGTACACGGTGGTGATAAACTGGGCGGCGGCTGCGAGCGGATCGTGGGTTTCGAAGGGGCGGGCCGCGTGACCGCCACGGCCCTCGACCCGAACGTGTATTTCATCGCATATCGCTGAGTTGATCCCGCTGCGCAAGCCGACTTCGCCAACCCGCCTTGACGGATCGACGTGAACGGCGAAAATCGCAGCGACTTCGTCCAAAACGCCGCGTTCGATCATCTCCAAAGCGCCGGTGGCGTTTTCTTCGGCGGGTTGAAAAATTGCTCGCAGTCGAAATCCTGGCGGTAGCCGTCCCCGTCCGGCAAGTTCATGCAGAGCAATCACCGCGCCGCACAAGGCCGACGAATGCACGTCGTGGCCACAGGCATGCGTCGCCCCGGCATTGCGGCTGCGATAATCAACCGATTTACAATCCTGGACGCCAACCGCATCCATGTCGCCTCGAATGGCGACGCGCGGCGAAGTCGCCTTTGAGTCCGCGTCTTCAATCTCCACAACAAACCCGCGTTGCCGTTCGCCCGCAGCCACATGGACATTATGCTGGCGCAAGTATTGGACTAATCGAGCCGTCGTTTGAAATTCGGTCCCGGCCAACTCTGGATGTTGATGGAGCTCGCGGCGGAGTTGAATCAATGAGTCTTTTTGCGAGTCGATCAGATCGATGATGTCGCGACAAACCTGGTCGTGCGTCTTAATCGCTGATTGCATTGAAAAGTGGAAAACGGTTGTTGCGGTCCGGACGACTCGATGCGAATGATTGTATTTGAGCGGTTCGCGGAAGTTTCTTCAATCGGAGAACGAGGTACGTTGATTCGCGAAATCGGCGCGCGACCCGGTCATCTCGATCCACCGGCCACCGATCAAACGTTCATGTGGCATGAAATTCTGTTTGTAAGTCATGTGCACGCAGTCGGCGATGAAGAATCCAAGATACACGTAGCGCATCGTGTTTCGAAGGCAAAAGTCGACTTGCGTCAAAATCGAGTACACACCAGGACTGAATCGCCCAAAGTTCGGATCGAAAAACGTGTACACTGCCGACAGCGCCGTTTTGCCTCGATCGCAAATCGCAAGACCGGATAACTGATCACCGACGTAAAAGCAGATTTCAAAAGAGTCAAAACAGCTACGAGCGAAGCCCCATGAATAGTCGTCCGTGTCGATCGTTCGCCCTCGGTCGAGCCCTCTCAATAAGCGATGGCGATTAAACAGGTCGATTCTGGTTTGATCGATGCGCAATGGCCCGAATTCGGTGCGGAAAACTCGCTGTCCTCGATTCCACGTACGCCGTTGCGTCGCATTCGGGCGAAACCGCATTACATCCAGGCGAACAGGTTGGCAAGCGCTGCAGTTGGGACATTGCGTGGAGTAAATGAACTCACCAGATCGACGCTGTCCCAGCGCAAGCTGATCGTCCACTTGAGTCGGTGTCAACGGACCGCGCGGCATCATGAGCGGCATTCTCGCCAAGCGATCCGGCAAATACGGACATTGTTCGGTTTCGTCAAAAACGACGATATCCGTGCTTCGATAGTTGGTCAAGGAATGTCTACCCGCCTCGCTTCACGACCGCACTGATTGCATTGCGAACATCTTCAAAGTCCATTCTCACGGTTGCCTAGAGTGCTTTGGCACGCTCCGGGGATCACAGCCAGACACCCACGTAACGACTGAACACCAAAACCTAAGCTCAGGTCCAAAAGTGCATTTGTCTATTTTACGCATTTTGCGCACGAAGGTCACGCCGGATATTTAGTGGGCAAATTTGAGGTAGGACGGTCATCCCTGGCTAAAATTGGCCGGGCAAGGAAGCCCGACCTACAGCAAACTACCCCACTCCGCGGAAGCGGCAACGAGACCGCGACCCGTGTGGCCCCGCAGATTGAGTGACGCATGCGAAACGCAGCCGGGTTCTTAGCCCCCTTCAAGCACATCAGTGGGCGAGCGCTACCTCTGTCCTGACGCGGCGGATGCGCTGATCGGTTCGGGTTCGTCGAGCGAGAAATCGTCCATGTCTTTCGATCCGTTCGACGAAGTTGAATAGCGGCGAAGTCCGTACATGGCTTCTTCCTCTCGCACCGCAAACAGCGATGTCATTAGTTGGGCGTGGATGGCGTAAAACACAGGAACCAATGTTAGCACGAGCGCGGTTGACGCGATCAGGCCGAAAATCAAGCTCGTTGCCATCGGGATGATGACCTGAGCTTGAAACGATCTTTCAAACAAGATGGGCGATAGTCCTGCCACGGTGGTGACCGAAGTCAACAAGATTGGGCGGAATCGTCGTTGACCGGCTGAAACCAACGCTTCGTTGAGCGGGACGCCTCGGTCCACTTCAGAATTGATAAAGTCGACGAGCACGATCGAATCGTTGACGACGACTCCGACGAGAGCAATCAGGCCGAATAGGCTGAACATCGTCAAATCCAAGCCCATCAAGTAGTGACCCATGACGGCGCCGAACACGCTGAACGGAATCACGGACATGATGATCGCAGGCTGCAGATACGAGCGAAATTCCAACGTCAAAAGAATAAACATCGCGAGCAATGCCACCATCAGGCCAGTCATCATGCTCTTGATTGAATCGTTCGTTTCCTGCTGATCTCCCTGCCAATCGACAAAAAGCAACGCGCCTTGCTTCTCGTACTTCTTCAAAAGTTGAGGAAGGAAATCCTGTTTCATTTCGGAGACGATCGCATCCGCGGTAACGTTTTGGTTTCGGTCGACGTCGGCGGAGATCGTCACCGAGCGTTTGCCGTTGAGCCGGTTGATTACGGATGGCGCCTTGGTGTAGACGATTTCTGCCACATCCCGGAGCGGCCGCTCGATGTTTTGGCTGTCGCGCACGCGAACGTCTTCTAAGGCCGCGAGACTTTGCCGTTCGGATTTGGGATACCGCACCATCAATTTGACTTCGTTGCGGCCTCGTTGGAGGCGCATGACTTCTTCACCGAAGTAACCGCTACGAATGGCCGAAGCCAAGGTCTGCTCGTCGAGGCCGAGCGATCGGCCTTGTTCATTCAATTTCAAGTTGACTTCGGACTTGCCCGCGCGATCGTCATCCTCGATGTCGTACACACCAGCTTTTTTCGCCAAGTATGCTTTGCATTCTTCGGTGGCCGCAGTCAGAGACAAGGCGCCCGATTCGGTGGCCAGCAACTTGAATTCGATACTCTTGCCACCGGGTCCCATGGAGCGGGAACCAAACGTCAACAATTCGGTTCCGACAATCTTGGGTGTTTTCTTGCGCCAGCGATTGATAATTTCGTCGCTCCTGACGCGCCGTTGGTTTGTCGGCACAAGCTGTACGGAAATCGAGGCCACGTGGCTGCCATCGGTCACACCGGTTGGACCGGAAAACATATCTCCCACTTCTCCCAGTCGGCGGTAAACGGTGTCGACAACGCCATGACCCGTCTCCGCTTTAATTTCGCGGTCGACTTCGGCGATGGAATGTTCGATTGATTCCGCCGCTTTGCGAGTCACATCGGCTGACGTTCCGTCGGGAAAGGCCACCGTCGCCGTAATGCTTCGGCTGTCAAGTTTGGGAAATGCCTCAAACGGAGTGATTCCCGATGCGACGAACCCGCCGGCAATCAGCAGAAGGCCAATCGCGGATGAAACAACGACGGCCTTATTCCGCAATGACCAGCGAATATAAGGCGTGTACAGGCGATCGACAAACAATGCCAACAAGCGATCCGCGTGAACGTTGACCCACGTCGACAACACATACAACGGCTTGAATACGTACAGAATGACTCCCAAGACTCGAATGAACAAGTTGCGATGATGGGCCAGATGCACCGGCAATACGAAAATGGCTTCCAGCAGAGAAACCAATAACATTGCAATCACAACAACGGGCATCACCGCGATAAACTTGCCCATGATCCCGCTGATGAATAACAGTGGCAGGAACGCGATGACGGTTGTCAGCACCGAAGCCGTAACACTCGGAAAGACCTCGTACGTTCCATCGATCGCCGCCGTCAGAAAGTCCTTCCCCATTTGCCGGTGCGAGTAGATATTCTCGCCGATCACGATTGCGTCATCGACGACAATTCCCAACGTCATGAGAAACGCAAACATGGTCAACATGTTCAGCGTTTGGCCGGTCATGATCAGGACGACTCCTGCACCAATATCGCTACTGGAATTCCCATGGCGACCCAAAACGCCAATCGAAGCTCCAAAAAGATCGCCAACACGATGAAGACGCAAATCAATCCTTGCAACCCATTCCGCGTTAACATATCGATCCGGTCCTTGACTTCGACCGAAATGTCCGACCAGGTCTTGAGTTCGTAGCCAGGAGGAAGATGTTTGTTGCGAACGTAGTCTCGCACGGTGTCCGTAACCGTCAGCAAATCTTCGTCGCTGGTGCAAGCGACCGCCAGGACCAAACCGCGACGGCCGTCGATAAGTTGTTCCGATGCGGTCTCTTCGAAACCGTCAACCACGGCTCCCAGATCGCCGACCGTTACCGTGCCTCCATCCGCGGTGGAGATCAAAGGAATCTTGGCGATTTCCGTTCCAGACTCGCGTTTGTTTTTTCCGCGCATCAAGATCTCTTGTCCAGCGGCCTCCATCTTGCCCCCGGGCATTTCGATGTTCTGCTGCCTTAACATCTGGGCAACCTGAGAAAGGCTTAAACCGTAGCGCTTTAGGTTGTCTTCGGGAATCTCGACGGCAATTTCGTATGGCCGGGCCGCTGCGATCTCGGCGTTGGAGATGGCTTGCGTTGCGGGTTGGAACATCGGCGCAAACAGAGACCGAATTGGGCTGGAGGGTTTCACCGGCGGCAACTGCAGAAGCTCTTCGCGGATTTTCTCAGCCAAGTCCCGCAATTGCTGCCGATCCTCCAACGTAAACTCGCCCTCCCGTTCGGGGGCTAACAGGCCTATCTGGATGGCGGTTGCCTTGAATATGATTTGCTGGACTTGGGGGTCCTCTGCACGAGGCGGCAAGTTGCTTGCGATTTGATCGATTTGAGAGCGGACGTCGTTCAGGACTCGTTGTACGTTTCGCACGTTGGATTTCAATTCCAACATGACGTACGCCATATTTTCTGCTGCCACCGAAGTGATCTTGCGGATTCCATCTACTCCGTTGAGCGCCGATTCAATCTTTTCGCAGATGCCTTCTTCGGCTTCCTCGGGCAACGCGCCCGGAAACGGAACCGCGACCAGAATTATGTCTAGCTCAAAATTGGGAAACACCTCCCTCCGCATCACGACCAGACTGATGGCGCCTCCGACCAGCAGAGTGACCAACAGCGTATTCATAGCCGGAGAATTCTGGATAGCCCAGCGAATAAGGTTTTTCACGCGATTATCCCTGAGGTGGGGCGGGGCTGGGCGATTGCGGGCCCTGGTTTGACGGCGGCGTTTGTTTAAGGGACGCCTCCGCTGTTGTGGGCTTCGCGGCGGCCGACACGTCGTTGATTTCAGTCCCCTCAACGGGCAACGTAAGGGGCGAAATGATCACCCGTTCTCCCACTTGCAAACTTTCGGCGGTCAGTTGAATCACGGCGTGCTGCTGCCCGTCGGCTTCGGTGACGGGCTCGGCGTAGTCGACGACGCGGACCGATCGCCGGGTGAGTTTGCCGTCCTTGGCCTGCCAAACGTACCCGCCGGGTTGCACGGCAATCTCTGGAAAATGTACAAATCGCTTGCCTTGATCGACCATCTGATCAGCCGATATTTCGATGCGACATTTGACATATGTGCCGCGCAGCAATGGTTTGCGCAACGGACCGACTTCCACGACGGGTTGATCCACCACGACTCGACAAGGAATCGTTTTGGTTCGCTCGTCCAATCCATTACCGTCGAAACGTTCCAACGTCCCCTTCCAAGTCACCGAGGGATTGCCGCTTTCAAAAACGGTGACTGCGGTTCGTGGAAATTGATAGGCCGCCGAATCGACGCCGGTTTCGATTTTTGCGGCGCCGGGAGAGTTGTTCAAAATCCAGTTCAACTGCGACTGGGTCAAGTTGCATCGAATCTCCGCCTTGGCGGTGTCGTCAAACGTCAACAGTTGCTGGCCACGCTGCACGAAGTCGCCCTCCTCAACCATTTCGGTGACCACCACACCGTCGGCCGGCGCCTTGATCGCGGTGCGTTGCATGTCCAACACAGCCTTTTCGGCTTGAACCTTGGCCAAGTCGATAGCGGTGGCCATTCGCGATTTTTTCTTTTCCAATGTGTTCACCAGGTTTTCCTGAGTTTGCAGAGCGGCCTTCGCCGTCAAGAAACTCTGCTCGGCCTGGGTCATCTCGGACTCAGAAAGGACGGTGGCGATGCTTTTTCGTCGCGTCCATTCGGCTTCGTTTACGGTGAATTCTCGCTTAGAAACCTCCAATCGATCGTTCGCGCCGAAAGATCCTGCTCGGTTTCGGCCAACATCTGCTCGGCCTGTTTCACCTCCGCCTGTAAACGCCGCACGTCAATTTCGTAATCGCTCGGGTCAATGTTTATCAACAACGTCCCTTGGCGAACGTAATTGCCAGCCTGAAAGTCTTTTGACTTCTCCGCAATTCGGCCAGCAACCTCGGCAGCGACCTTGATTTCGCGGTAAGGAACAACCATGCCGTTAACGACCAAATCCAATTGGCCGCGATACTCGCTGACTTCGTACGTGGCGACCTCCGGAATAAGGTTCGTGTTCTTCCGGTCTGCGGGCGGTTTTCGCATCGAATAAAGCCAATAGGCCCCGCCCAAACTGACTGCCAGGATCGCCAACGAAGCGATCGACTGAAGAACGAAGAACCCGGGCTTCGAAGCTTGGTTGCTCATTTACTAAATCTCGCACAGTTCCGCAGGTCAATCGCGTTGCACTTCGGCTTCGGCCGAACGCAAGATCCCACCCAAGCTGAATCGGCAAATGTGTTCTGCCAATGCCGGCACGTCGAACTGCGACTGCCACCGGGGATCCACAAACATCTTTACCGTCATCGCCGAAACCCGATAAAACAAGCACTGGCCGATCAGACTAAAGCCAATCTGAGTCCGCGTCGGTTCGGCAATGGGACGGCCAACAATTTCATCAATGATTCGTAATAAGCTTTCAAATATTGGCTGATACCAACGCGCCACCTGCTCAAAACAGAAATCGCTCGGGGACATCAGCTCCCGCGCTAACAGCCGGTTTTGCCAAGCATGCTGGGAGCTGATGCTCAAGCGGTTCAACAGCGACTCAACGAATGTCCGGAGCCGGTCTTCGGGTGAAGCCGACGATTCAGCGATCGGTGCTGGAATGGACGCCGAACGTCCGGCCCTGGCAGCGCCAATTGCCGCCAAATAGAGCTGCTGCTTGCCGCCAAAGTGGTAACTGACCGCTGCGAGATTTACGTTGGCAGCCGAGGCGATCTCGCGAACAGTTGCGTCACGGTAACCTCGGTCCGCAAATATCTCACCTGCGAAATCAATGATCCGCTGTTTGGTTGGGGCATCGTCCGCAAATGGCTTCTGTTGCACGTTGCTCATTCTGCTGCTGCCGAAAGCTCCCGCGAGGGCCTCAACGACCAGACGAAACTAATAAAACAAGTGTATAAAACAATCGTTTGAAAATCAACTTGGTTGTCGTATTGGTCCTGGAAAATACAGAATCTAACCCACTTCGCATGTCCCACAAGCTTCGCGAAACCCATCGTTTGAGCTTGGTCCCGAGCTTCGCATTTCCTCCGAATTGTGTCAACGTCGCAAATTCCTTCGGCGCTGTGGGCCCGGCAAGTTGCCCAGACATCCATGCTGTCCAACGGGAGCAAATGCGGCATCTTGTCCCCATTACGGCGCTTTGGCAGCCATCCCCCCGACTGAGTTTGATCGATATACTTTCCCGATGAAGGGTTGGGGGTTGGTTGGTTCGTTCATTTGGGATTCCAGCGTGACGTTTCGAAATCTAGTCGTGATTGCATGGGCGGTTTTGGTTGCCGCTGCGTGCCGCTCGGTGATCTCGAAGTCACATTATGCGAGTCTGTTCGCCGAGGCGGTGACGAAGATTGACGACTATTCCCTCCGAAGAACCGACGAGCGCGGGCTGTACGAGAATGCGATGCACGGAATGCTGCATTCGATCGACAAGTATTCGGACTTTATCTCCGGAGAACGCTACAAGGACTTTGAAGAGCACATGCGGCAAGAATTCGGTGGCGTCGGCGTTTTCGTCGGAGTTAACCCTCGGACCAGAGAGTTGACCGTCACGGGCACGATGCCGAATACGCCCGCGTTTCGAGCTGGTATACATCCGGGCGACGTAATTGTCCAAATCGATTCGAAAGACACCAGTGGAATGACTGATGAGGATGCGATTCGTGCGATGCGCGGTCCGATTGGGAAAAGGGTCGATGTAACGCTGCGCCGCGAGACCCAAGAAATAAGAAAGACCATTCGACGGGCTGCGATCCAAATACAGACGGTACTTGGCGAGTCAATGCGTTCCGATGGGTCGTGGGATTACTTTTTGCCCGAGGATCCGCGTATCGCATATGTCAATGTGACCGACTTTTCGGAACAGACGGCGAGTGAGATACGCCCGGTGTTGCAAAACATTCAGCCACAGGCGATGGCGCTCATCTTGGATTTGCGTTCTAATGGTGGAGGTTTATTGCCGGACGCCGTGAAAATTTGCGACATGTTTCTGGATCGCCGGCAAAAGATTGTCGAGATCCGAGGTCGCGACAAGAGCCTCGTCGAAGCTCCGTACCAATCCACCCCAGAATGCCTGTTTGCGCCTCCCAAGCCGATCGCCGTCCTCATCGACCGAGAAACGGCCAGTGCCAGCGAGATTGTCGCGGCCTGCCTGCAAGACCTCAAGCGAGCCGTGATCATCGGCGAGCCCAGCTTCGGCAAAGGGACGGTTCAGACGGTCATTCCCCTGGAGCGTAATCGCAGCAGCATGAAGATTACTACAGCGACTTGGTGGAGCCCAAATGGGCGAAATGTCGACCAAAACAGTGAAATCTCCGGTTCTCCGGGAGAACACGGCGTCCATCCGGACGAGGGATTTGGCTTCCAGTTTGACGACTCGATGGTATTTCAAATCAAGTTGCTTCGCAGCCGGCGCCAATACAAGGCACTCGATATCTTCGGCAATGCCGCCAACGGTATCGACGGATCAAAGCCGCTTCCGTCCTCCGAGGAAACGGTGGATGACGAAGAGCCTCATGAAGGCGATTCAAAATCGGCCAAGTCGGGGGAGGGAATTCCAAAAACGACGATCGCCGAAGATCCAGTCCTGCAACGCGCCATTGAATACTTGCAAAAGATGATCGACGCGGAATCGGCGAATTGAGGTGTTCGCGCCCGCCAATACGGTGACGATTCGTACTCCTCAGGGATTATCGCCCTTCTTAAGGATCGCACGCAAAATAACTTCCCGGTTTTGCAGACCCTCTCCTGACCTCTCCCGTGAGGGCGAGGAATTAAGACGAAGTTATTTTGCGTCCGATCCTTTACGTTCGTTGTTGTCTATTACTCCGGACGACACATCCACGTTGGCCTTTTCAAAAACTCCTGCTGGCTACTATTGCTTGCAATCCCGGCCGCGTACGATAAGCTAACCAAACAGGGCCGAGCCGTGCGACTGCGACCGTCAATTGCGCGGCCGACAGGGAAGACAGCTTAAAAGGGAATCTTGTCATGTTGGTACTCAGTCGCAAGGTCGGTGAGCGAATCTGGATTGGCGATCAGATTTCTATCACGGTTGTTCGGATTTCATCTGGAGGAGTCAGAATTGGCATCGAAGCTCCTACGGAAATGTCAGTGGTGCGTGAGGAATTGCGCCATCAAATCAACTCTGGGGCCGATGCCGAACAAAAGCCCAATCTCCCACGATGAAGTCATCGGACTATGATCGTTCCGGTTCGCTGCCTATGATGTCGTGCCACGTGCAACCGGCCCACGACCAACCGACGCCAAACCCGATCATCAACGTCTTGGTCTCGGCCGACAGACGTCGTTCACATCGCAATTGATCGATCAGTATGGGCAGCGTCGACGAAACCGTATTTCCCACGTTCCGCAAACAAATCGGTAGCCGTTGCTCATCCACTTCGAGCACGAGTTGCAGTTGTCGCAACATCTTGTCGGTCGCCTGGTGCATCAAGAACAAGTCGACTTGATTTCGACACCAGCCGGCTTTGGCTAATATTCGGTTCACCACGGTCGGAATGGCATCGACTGTAAAGCTCAACAAACTCTGGCCGTCCATGTACAAATCGCTTGGCCAACGTTTGCGGCCGCGCGGGCGATGTGCATAGGGCTCTTTGCGGTGGCCGCCAACGGTCACGAGCAACGTATCGGCCCCGCGCCCATCGGTACCAAATTCGTAGCTTTCTACCGAAGGGACGTCGGCGGCATCGATCAACGTGGCGGCGGCCGCATCGCCAAAAATCGTTCTCAAACTTCGGTCGGAGGGGTGGATGAACTTGGAATACGTTTCTGCGGTAATCAGCAAACAGCGACGGACGGCGCCGGTTCGTATCAAGCCATCGGCCAATGAAAGACCATAAACAAACCCACTGCAACCTAAATTGAAATCGATGGCGCCGACGTCATTTCGCAATCCCAATCGATCTTGCATAAGACAAGCCGTTGTCGGCAAGGGGTAATCCGGAGTCTGCGTACAAAGCAGGACGTAGTCAATGGTTCGCCGGTCGATATCGTATCGTCGGAACAACTTTTCAGCAGCCGCGACACCCAAATCTGAGGAACATTCGTCGGGGCCCGCGATGTGCCGTTGGTAAACCCCCGTCTTTTCCGCGATCGTCTCCATGTCCCATTGCGGATACTCTCGCTGCAAGTCCTCGTTGGTTTCTATCCGGTCCGGTAGATAAATCGCAATGGGTCCGATCGCGCCGAATTTCACTGCTGGCTCTCTGACGGTTTCTGAGGGTGTCTTTGTCTGCACCGGCTACGGAGTCGAAAAGGTTCAACGCTTTCTATCTTAAGCAGTGCCGATTGGCGATTGCTATGCCACTCATGATGGCACCGATGATGCCGACCAGACCTTGGTCTGAACCGCAGAGAAACAGATTATTCAGATGAGTGCGTCCGTCCAAAACCTTATCCGGAGCCCCATAAACCGCGCCATTAATGTGCGCGGTGTACTTGCGAATCGTGGTCGGTGTAAATATGTCGATATCGACGACGCGTCCACGAAAGTCCGGAACAAATCGCACCGCCGATTCGATTGCGTCGTCGTACCACTTTAGCTTGTCCAACGGGTATTGTGAGGGCGGCAGCGAGTTCCAACGACCGAAGTCAGCGATGTTGGTCAAGCGGATCACCCCGTCGGGCAAGGGGCCCGTGCCTTCTCCATAAAGATAGTTGTTGGGGGAACAAATAACGCCGGTCCGCGTATCGCACAAGCCGATTTCGGGTCGACGCCAGACGAACCGATTGTGGTCGTTGAAAAACACGACGGTCTCGTCGTACCCGATGCGATCCGGTTGGCAATCGAGAATGGACACGGATTCGATGAAGCTCATTTGTCCTGACGCCGGGTCCAGCCTGGGCTGAGGATCTCCGCACATTCGCAGCGTCTCGATGCGCCCGGCCGACGACAGTACGCGACTGCCGCTGATAACTTTGCCGTCTTCCAGTTCGACGCCGGTTGCTCGCTCACGGTCGGAGATGATCCGCCGTACGCCATGCCGCAACAGCAACTCCCCGCCAAGTTGCCGATATCGTTTGACGAGATTCTTGAGGATCAGCCGTACGCCCTTGAACGGCCGAGCAAATCCTTCCAGAAAAACGCTGCGAAACATGATTCCAAACATTCCCCAGTCCATGTCGTTTTCGCGGGCATTGCCGTACCACATCATGGGACAAAGCAACATCTCGATCAGTAGCGGGTCGGTGAAGATCTCGGCCAATCGTTGGCGGGCGGATTGCACGAACAGAGTCTGGTCCAGGTCATCGTAATCGACCAGTTGCTGCAACAACCGCGCGAAGCGATCGATTTGCTTTGGAAACTCGCGGCGGACTTCACTGCGGAGCAACTCGAGGTCGTTGTTGAAGCGCAAATTCACGCCGGGAAATGCGATTCGCGAACCACGCTGCGGCGCCAGAGCAAACTCCTCCCATTTGAACCGGAGTTGCCGAAGGATTTTTGCCAACGGTCCCTTCTTGGCCCCTTTCTCAGAATAATTCGTAACCGCGTGCAGGCCCACATCGTAGTCTCGGCCGTTTAGCCGATAAAACGAGTTCAAGCCACCGATCGTGTAATGGCGTTCGAGAATGCAAACGCGCTGGTCGAAATGAGCCAGCCGGATGCCGGCCGCCAATCCAGACATTCCCGCGCCAATAATGATCGTATCGTACATGCGATCTCATAAACCCGGCGACGAAGAAGGAACGGGTGGATTCCGGCCGATCCGCCAAGTCTAATATCGCTCGGGGGCGACCACGACATCGAATCCATCACCCGAAGTCTGCCAGCGTTCGCCGAGACGTCTCACACCGAAACGTTATCCATCTTGTGGGTCAAGTAAGCGACCGTCGAGTCCATGGACGCCAGTTGCCCGTAGTCTTCTTCGGGAATCGCCACACGATAACGCTTCTTCAACTCCATCACGATATCGAGAAAGTCCATGCTGTCCAGCTCCAACTGCTCGCGAAACGCGACGTCGTCTTTCAAATTGGATAAATCGCTGTCCGGCGTGATGTCCGACAAGATGTCAAGGATAACGTTTCGGATTTCGGCTGGTTTCATTCCAAAATTCTCCCGCTGTCTGTGTGGTTGCTCGTCCCCGCGGACTTTCTCCGCCCAAAGACGCCACCGTGCTACCCTGTAAATCGCTCGACAATCAAAACGGAGTTAATCCCGAGCATCCCAAACGAGTTGTTCAAGATGAAGGTCGGTGATTCTATTTCGCGCGGCTGGTTCAACACCAGCCCGTTCAACGCGCATTCCGGATCCAATTCGTCGACGTTTATCGTAGGATGACAAATCCCATCGTCAAACGAAGGGAGGTTGCCAGCCAGTTCCAGAGCACCGGCGGCTCCCATGCTGTGCCCAAAAAAGCTTTTCGCGTTGTTGAATAACGTCTTTCCTTTCGTGCCAAACACGCGGCGGAGGGCATCGCATTCCAAGTTGTCGCCGCTGGCTGTTCCCGTTGCATGAGTGCTGACGATGTCGATGTCTTCGGGATTCAAGTGGGCTCGCGCAGGGCGATTTGGATGCATTCGGCCTGACGCTGGCTGTTGGGCAGGACAAAATCCGTGGCGTCGGTGTTCATGGCATATCCGGCGACTTCGGCGAAAATCCGCGCCGCGCGCCTTGGCGTCGGACAACCGCTCCAACACGTAAATGCAACCTCCTTCGGCGACGACGATTCCGGTTCGTTGACGGTCAAACGGCCGAGAGGCTTTGGTCGGATCCTCGTGCCAAGCCAGCGCCCCTTGGCTGGCAAATCCTGCGAAGATTCCAAACGTGTGAATGCTCTCCGAGACACCACCGGCCAGCGCGATGTCGCACTCGCCCAACCGAAGCATCTGCACTCCCTGAACGATCCCTGCATTTCCGGCCGCACAGGCCGCGCCGATCGTGTAATGCGGCCCGGTGATGTGCAGATTCAGTGCAATTTCACCTGCGGGGTTGTTGGCTACCGTTCGCGGGTTGTGGTGATGAGACCAATACTGTGTGTCATAGTCGTAGTTGCGAAGCTCGTAGATTTCATTTTCCGTTTCGACGTTGCCGTGTTCGGTCACGCCGATGTAAACACCCACTGTCGACGGATCAACGTTGGTCCAATCGAGTCCGCTGCTCAGCAACGCCTCGTTGGCACAATAAATGCCAATGCTGCCGGCTCGTGTACCGCGTCGCGCGTCCTTACGTGTTTGATGTCGTGTAATTTCGAAATCGCAGATGCCCGCCAATGTCTTTCCGAAATAGCGAATCTCGTAAGGCCGGACGCCGCTGCGCCCAGCCAAAAGACTCTCGCGAAAGCCAAGATAGTCGTTCCCGTTAGGTGCCGTCAGCCCAATTCCGGTAACGACAATTCGCTGTGGATCGACACGACGTTTGGCGGCGGACTTAATCATGATTCCTGCACTTGGAAGACCGGCAGCTCGGTTGCAATCCTGATTCGCAAATCCGACGACGAAACCACAGATAAGCGCACAAAAATCGAGCTTGCAACGCCTAGAAACTACAGATATTCGGCCTGATTTGCAACGGGCAAGCCTGCCCTGCCCCAATCGACAATCGTTCGGCCTCCACGACCGATTCCATCTAGACCGCACAATTATTCTATACGATTCACCCCGAATGGCACAACCGAATCCACTGCTTGTTAGTGAATTCATTTGCTGTAGGTCGGGCAGTCTCTGCCCGACAACCATTGGCAATGCATGTAGCCGACTATCGTCAGATCCGCCCATTACGCACGAGTGTGACGAAATCGACTGCAGGTTAGCGCTCCAAAAAAACACCTCCCGGCAAACGAAGTTGCCGGGAGGCGGCGGGGTGGGAAGGATCGCAGTCGATACGTTTATTTGAATCGGCGTCGGTCCGGCGATTGAATAACGGCGGGAAACTCGGTCGAACCGATCGTCGCAGATTGCAGGATAACCGTTGACGATAGTGCGCCTACGGAAGTCCTGCGGAAATCGTCGGTGATTGCCAGCACCCGTCAGTTGGCCATGTGATCTCCTGGGCAATTCGGTGCAGTCGAATCGACCGAACTTCGGACTCGAAAAGTGATGGCGCATGCCAAAAAACTTGCGTACCCTTCGAAAAACCGCGCCGATTGGGTTATATTTAGGGTTTCATCTAAAACCCGCCGACGGCCATTCGTGCCGGTCGGTCAACCATCTGACCAGGAAGGTGGCCTCCGTGCAAAAGAACCTGACCCGCGACTGCTTTACAGGAGCCATTCGGCAAAACGAACTTATCGAACTAGCGTTGACGCACCACTTTGACTCGATCGACGTCGATATGGCGGATATCTTCGACCGGGCGGAGATGATGGGAAAGAAATTCGCCTGCCAGTTCTTCAAAAGTGCATCCATTGGCGTTGGCAGCTTTCAGCTTCCGATCGAAATCGAAGGCGATGACGAATCGTTTGCCAAGACACTGGAAAAATCCGAATCCATTGGCCAGTTAGCCAAAGAACTCGGTTCACATCGTTGCCGCCTTCGGCTTCGAACCGCTGGGAATCAAGCCTTTCACGAGAATTTCGAATTGCATCGAAAACGCATAGCCCAACTGGCGGACAAGCTCGGCGAGTTTGATTTGTCCATCGGCCTGATGCTCACGCGCGGCGGCCAAGCCCAAAGCGGCTCTTTTCAGTTTGTAAAAGGCGTCGACGAATTGATGACGCTTGTGAAAATGACTGCCAAACAGAACGTCGGGCTGGTGCTTGACGGCTACATGTGGCAAGTCTGCGGTAGTGGATTGGCGGACTTAAAGAAGCTAAAAAGGCCGCAGATAGTCGATGTTCAGCTGGCGGACGCCAACTCCGATGGAATTCGCTGTTTGCCCAATTCGGAAGAAGGTTCTTTCTGTGTGGAGATCGTCCGATATCTCAACGATATTGGCTATGACGGCACCGTTGCGGTGAACGGCAGCCCAGCCGACTTTGACCCCAACAAACCCTACGACGTTGCGGCCAAACTGAGTGATGTCTTCGACGAAATACTGGCTAACGCCGGCGTCGCAACTGAGTCCGTGTAGTCAACGCCATGAATTCGAACCTTTCAGGTGGTCCCGGGTCAGAATTCGTTACCAACGCAACTCCGCTCGGGGACGGCGAGGAGGTTGTTGCCCGAATG
This sequence comes from uncultured Planctomycetaceae bacterium, assembly GCA_963803365.1. Lineage (GTDB taxonomy): Bacteria > Planctomycetota > Planctomycetia > Pirellulales > Pirellulaceae > JANMEB01. The sequence continues at coordinate 332,418 of CAWDMH010000003.1, read as the reverse complement.
AAATCCATGCAGTGTCAGACTGAAAGCCTCGGCAGAAAAGCCCGTGGGAAGTCGTTCCATCGCCGCGACTTTTTGGCGGCATTGTCGGCAGCCTCCGCGGCGGCGATCATCCAGGGTGAACCTCAACTTCTGGGTGCCGATCAAGACCATTCCAACGCCACCGCGGATGCCTGCATTTTGTTGTGGATGGCCGGCGGCATGGCGAGCCCCGAGACGTTCGATCCCAAGCTATACGCACCGTTTGAGATCGGTCTGGCGGCCGAGTCCATCATCAGTACATTTGATTCAATCGAGACCGCGCTCGATGGCGTCCGGTTGTCCCAAGGGCTGGAGAATATCGCTCAAATCGTGGATCGGGGAACATTGATCCGATCACACGTCCAGCCCGATTTGGGACACATCCTTCATTCGCGCCATCAATATCATTGGCATACCGGTTACGTACCGCCACAAACGGTTGCTGCCCCACACATGGGTGCTTGGATGGCAAAGCTGCTCGGGCCTCGCAACGACGCGATTCCAGCCTTTATCGATATCGGTCAGCGGCTCGAAGGGATCGGCGAAAAGGAAGAGTTGAAGGCGTTTCACACGGCCGGGTTTCTCGGTGGCCAATTCGGACCGTTTCTCATTCCGTTTCCGGACCAAGCGCTTCAGTCGCTTCGTCCGCCCGAAGGAATGACGCCGGGCCGTTTTGAAAATCGCCGGCAACTTTACCGCAGGCTCGTCGAACAAGATCCAGTCATGCAGTCGGCCTCTGATTATCATCAATCATCGGTAGTCGACGCGATGGAGGGAGCTTACCGGTTACTTAACTCGCCGTCGCGAAGCGCGTTTGATCTGTCTCAAGAACCGCGCAAGTCGTACGACCGGTACAACACCGGCCGATTTGGCTTGGGATGCTTGTTGGCGCGCCGTTTGGTGGAAGCCGGGCGCGGTTCATCGAAGTGACCACTGAGTACGTTCCGTTTGAAAGCTGGGATACTCACGAAAACGGTCACACAACGGCCGCCGCCATGAAACGGCAGATCGACGTGCCGGTTGCGCAGCTCATTTTGGACTTGGAACAGCGAGGATTGCTCGAACGAACCTTGGTCATTGTGGCGAGCGAATTCAGCCGCGACATGATGATCGAGGGCGTCCCCGGCAGTACCGCCCGGGATCAATCGCGAGCCCCGGCGGACAAAATGCAAGAGATGAAACAGTACGGACTTCATCGCCATTTTACTGGCGGCAGTAGCGTATTCATGGTTGGGGGCGGCATCAAGCGGGGCCAGGTATATGGGCGGACAGCGGAACAACGTCCGTTGATCGCTGTGGAAAACCCGGTCACGATTGAAGATCTACACGCCACCATCTACCACGCCATGGGGATCCAACCCGACGTATCCTTCGACATCGAGCGGCGACCGTTTTTCATCACGTCCAACGGCAAAGGACGCCCGATCATGCCGTTGTTTGATATGGGTTAGCCGCGTGTTTCAACCCGCTTTTCGGCGGCCGCGCTGAACCGCAAGGATTTGACCGAGCGTGTGCACGACCCATTCTTGGTTCGCCGCGCCCAATTCGGGGAAGATGGGAAGGCTGAGCACTTCCGCCGATGCCGCTTCGGTTTCCGGCAAGCTGTCTGGTTCGAAGTCGAGTGACGAAAAGCATGCTTGTCGATGAAGCGGAACCGGATAATAGATCTCGCTGCCGATATTGGCGTCGGTGAGTTGTTGCCGCACGGCATCACGGAGTCCGCCACGGACGCGGATCGTGTACTGATTCCAAACGTGTTCACAAGCGTCGACTTGCTGTGGCAGTTGGATCAAATCGCCCAAGTCAGCTTGTTCGAATAGCCTACGATAATTGGCGGCATTTGTTTGACGGGCGGTCGTCCAGTCCGACAAATGCTGCAACTTGATGCGTAACACCGCGGCTTGAATGGAATCCAAACGGCTGTTGATGCCAACGTCGATATGGTAGTAACGGGGGGACATGCCGTGGTTTGCCAATCGCCGTATCCTGTTTGCCAGGTCGCCGTTGGATGTTGTAATCATCCCTCCGTCGCCAAATCCACCTAGGTTCTTGGTTGGGTAAAAGCTAAAGCAGCCGACGTCACCCAGACCGCCGGCGGGGCGACCGCGGTACTTCGCACCGATCGATTGAGCGGCGTCTTCGATCACGTACAGGTCGTACTTGTCGCCAAGTTCGAGAATGGGTTCCATGTCAGCGCACTGCCCGAATAAGTGCACCGGAATGATCGCTTTGGTGTACTCGCTGATTTGATCTTCCAAACCGGCCGGAGCGAGGTTGAATGTTTTGGGATCGATGTCGGCAAATACCGGGGTCGCCCCCAGCCGCCAAACGGCGCTGGCCGTGGCGAAAAACGTAAAGCTCGGTACGATGACCTCATCGCCCGGTTGCACATCGATCGCCATCAAGGCCAACAAAAGGGCATCGGATCCCGAAGCGCAACCGATCGCGAACTCGGCGCGACAGAAATCCGCCATCTCCCGTTCAAACTCGGCGCAGGAGGGTCCTCCCACGAACCGCCCCGAACGGCAGATTTCCTCGATCGCGGGCAGAAACTCGTCAATCAGCGGAATATTCCCGGCGCAGATATCGAGCATCGGTACGGAATGCGTCGTCGAAGCTTGCGAACTCGTCCCCATCGAAATTAGCCTCCTTGCGGTGATTGAACGCGGCGGGTCGGCACGTCAATGGTGCGACACCGTTTGAATTGAGGCGGAGACGTTAACCGGGACTAGGATCCTCGTCAAGTCAACCTTCTCGATCGGTTCGTGTTTTGTAACGAAAGCGATTCCGTTAAGATGATAGGCATCCTCGCTGCCTCGCGGCTGGTGAGTTCCCAGGCGGACTCACTTAGGAAGCTTCGCCGCTAGCGTCTTTGCTGATTACCTACATTCGGTGCACCGAATCATGAGCCCATCGCGGCGACGCAGTTCCGAACGACAGTCCAGACGGCGGACGTCCCGCGCGCTACGAATGTCTCATGGCGAAAAGTCGCCGCCCGATTCGATTCCTGGAAAGCGATTTTGCTCAGCGACTTATCCCGCGGCGTCATCCTTGGCCGCTGGCCGTTGTTATTAATCGCGGTTTCGCTGGCTGCGGCCGGCTACATGCTGAATAAGCATCTGACCTACGATCATTCAATCGAACGAATGTTTGTGCGAAACGATCCGGTCCTGAAGGCATATGCATCGCTCAAAGAGTATCTCGGCGGAAATGAAATCGTGCTCGCCGTTTATGAAGATGACTCGCTGCTGGCCGACGACGGTTCAGGCATTCGGCGACTCGAGGAAATCGCCCAACGATTGCGCGAAGTGGATGGGGTTCAAGATGTTTTGAGCCTGGCCCAGGTCAACGCCGCGCTGTTTCATTTGTATGAGGCCAGCCGGGTCGCCAATTCCCTCGCCAATTCCCTCTCGATCAAGCCGGATGAATCCAATGCGAAAGGCACGTCGGCGCCGCCTGACCTCCAAATTGATTTTCCGCTAACGAATCCCAAGGACAAACTGGGCGCGAGTTTCTGCAAATTTTTCAAGGTTATACGCATAGCGCGGATGGAAAACTTGCGGCGATTGCCTGTATGCTCAAACCCAACGAACGGGCGAACGTCTCGCGCCGAAAGACCATCGCCGGCTTGCGCGGGATTATGAAAGATACGCCTGGGGGCAAGGTCACTGGCGAGCCCGTAATGGTCGTCGACGGCTTTCAGTTTCTGCAAGCCGACGGTCAGAGATTGGCGATCAATGCCGTTGCACTCGTGGGACTGGTGATTCTCATCTGTTTTCGCAGTATCCGCTGGGTCGTGATTCCGTTGGCCGTCGTTGGCTTTTCGCTATACGCGACCAAAGGGGTCGTTGCGGCACTGGGTTTGAGGTTGACCATGGTTAGTTCGATGTTCACCTCGGTCGTAGTCGTGATTGCGATTGCCACGCTCGTTCACGTCATCGTTCGATTCCGCGAACTGAGATCCGATAAGCAATCCGTAAGCCTGGCTTTGCAGTCGACGTTGACCGCGCTGCTGGGCCCGATCGTGTGGTCATGTCTGACCGACGCCGCGGGGTTCGGTTCGTTGCTCGTTTCGCGGGTGGCCCCAGTCCGCGACTTCGGGATGATGATGGCAATCGCGTCCTTGACGGTTCCGCTAGGTGTGTATTTGATCGTCCCCGGCCTGACTTTGTTTGGCGAATTCGATACGGACCCCAGAAAGACGTGGGGTGAAAATCGACTGCGGGCGGCGCTGCATCGGCCAACCGTGTGGCTGGAAAAACGGCCCATTTTCTGGTTGATCGGGCTGGCCGCCCTGGCAGCGTTTTCTGCAATTGGAATGTTGATGCTCCGGATCGAAACCGACTTCACCAAGAATTTCCGCAGCGATAGCGATATCGTACACGATGCGGAATTCGTTGAATCGCGCTTCTCCGGGGCGGGTATCATGGACATCCTGTTGCCCGTTAAGGGGGACGTCGACAAACCGTTTCTTCAGCGGGTTGAATCGCTGGAAGCCGACCTGTCCAACCTAAAATTCCCGCAGGGCCAACGCGCAACCAGCCGGCGTTGACGAAAGTCATTTCGCTGGCCGATGCCGATCGGGCCGCGTGTCAAGTAACGGCGGTCCAACTGGTCCCCTTCCCGATCCGATTCGCAGCCATGAAAGCTGTCATGCCATCGTTCGTGGACGCGATGTACTCCACGAATTCGGACAGACCAGGTTGGGGCTTGTTCCGCGTTATGCTGCGAACTTCGCAGCAACAAAATGAATCGGAAAAGCAATGGCTATTGAATCGCATTCACCTGCTTTCGGAGAAGCACTTTCCGTCGGAACCTGGCAGTGCGGGGCCGCAGACAACCGGCTTCTTTGTCCTACTCTCGCAGCTGGTGAGTAGCGTTTTACGGGACCAAAATGTCGCCGTCGTGGTCGCATCAATTGCCATTTTCGCCATGATGCTGGTCGCGTTTCGAAACTGGCGCGTGGCGTTGATCGCCATGATTCCAAATCTGTTGCCGATTTTCGCAGTGCTGGGGACGCTGGGCTGGTTGGGAATTCGAATCAACATGGGTTCGGCCATGATCGCCGCCGTGTCGATTGGTTTGTCGATCGACAGTTCGATTCATTACCTTTGGACGTTTCGACGGGCGCGACTGGCAGGGCAAGACACTCGCCATGCAATTCAAGCCGCACAGCAACGGGCCGGCCGGGCGATGGTATTCTCCACGTTTGCATTGGTCACAGGCTTTGCCAGCCTGTACGTGAGCCAGTTCATCCCTACCGTTTATTTTGGCGTCTTGGCGAGTTTGACGATGATCGGTGGCTTATTGGGAAACCTGTTTCTACTGCCCCTGTTGCTGACCGTCTTTGCTCGAGATGTTTATCGGGTTTCCGGAGGGACACGGGCGTGATCGACGTGGCAACCGCGTGGCAGTTGATTCAAGACAGGGCGTCGGTTGTCGAGACGACCGTCGTTCCGGTGGCCTCCGCGATTGATCGCTGGTTGGCCGAAGATGTCGTTGCCGATATCGACGCACCTCCGTTTGACAAATCGATGATGGACGGGTTTGCCGTCGACAGTGCCCGCCTTCGCGGTGGCGAGCGCCATCTGAAAGTTGCCGGCCAAGTAACTGCCGGCGAAGTTCCAGAGGCGACCCTCGCCCCAGGCGAAACAGTGGCGATCATGACCGGCGCCCCGATTCCCCGTGGCGCCGATGCCGTGGTGATGCTCGAACAAACGTCGATGTCGCGCGACCAGCAACGAGTTTCCATCGACGCTGAAACTGTTGAAAAGGGGCAGAACATTCTGCGGTGCGCGGCAGTCTTTTCCAAAGGCCAAGTCGTACTGCACCAGGGACAGCGGCTTCGACCTCAACACGTCGGCTTGCTGGTCGAAGCCGGCGCGGCTAAGGTGCGTGTCCGACGACCAGCAGCGGCTGCCATCCTCAACACAGGAAATGAACTCTGTTCGGCCGATGCTTTTCCTGCCCCGGGACAGATACGCAACTCCAACGGACCCTTGCTTGCCAGTTTGTTAGTTCCCTATGCCGACGTGCTGATGCTGGGGATTGCGGGCGACCGCGTCGACGACTTGGAAAATTCCATCCGCCGAGGCCTGAGTTCCGATATCCTGATCGTCACGGGTGGCGTATCGACCGGGGAACTCGATCTGCTTCCTGCGACGTTTACGCAACTCGGCGTCAAGCAAGCGTTTCACAGAATCGCACTAAAGCCGGGAAAGCCGGTCTGGTTCGGAACGCATCAAAGTGATTCGCATCGATGTCTTGTCTTCGGACTGCCCGGCAATCCGGTTAGTTCGTTCGTTTGTTGCGTGTTGTTCGTGCTGCACGCTGTTCGGCTGTTGGCAGGGGAGAATTCGCTTCCGAAGTATACAGGGACTCTGCTCCAGGATCATCGCGTCCGAGGAGATCGACCGACCTATTGGCCCGCGCGTTTCTCAATGGCCGACGGCGTGGTCCATGTCCGCCCACTTGTATGGTTGGGATCAGCAGACCAACGTTGTCTTGCCGAAACCAATTGTTTGGCGATTTTTCCGGTTGGAAACAAGACTTACGAGGCCGGTCACAAATTGGACTTCATTGCGCTCGAAGCGATTTGACGTGGAGGATTCGCTGCAGGTTCGCGGACTGAGAAACTCGCCCGTCATCGGCTGCTTCCGATTCGAAGCATTGAGTTGTTGACAAAAAAAGCGGCGCCTAAGCACCGCAAGGGACTAAACGACAAACTGGCAAGTTCATTCTCGAGGGCGAACCGCACCGGTCAAGCCGGAATAGTCTTTGCGATCTTCCATGTGCCACAGTGGAAGCCCAAGTTCGACGCGACGACGAAGCATTTCAATCTTCTCCACGGAACCCGCGGGGGCATTCGTTGCCTCAAATTCGTCGCGCTCTTCAGGAATGAAATCCTCGTCATGGCCATATTTGAGAATGGCCTCGAACACATTGTAAACTTTCTTTTTGTTCGTCACTTTAGTTCACCGCGAAAAAGGTTGTGTTTGAACGAGAGCGTAAGTCCGGGATGCCAAACCGCATTTCAATCGAATCATTCAGTCCACCGAACGGAACGATATCCAAGAATTCATGCTGCCGATTCCAGATGCGACCTCGATCATCAACCACATATCTTCGGTCAGGTCGCTGACGAGAAAAACTCTTGTTGGAAATCCGTTTGTCCGAGTCCCACGCTGCTTGGGCTTTCAAAACCGGATAAAGTATTATCCAGACGACGAAGGAAATGTCAAATTTTTTCATCGATTTCCGACGCCTTTTTTGCGAGTCAATTTGCCGCACCCGATGACCGAGCGGCCGTTGCGAACAGAACCCGAGTCAGTGCGGAACAAAACAAAATGTACTGCCAGTTCAGAAAGGATTTGCCGTCGAAAGAATTACCAGTTCAATCGATGTTGGTGGATCCGGCAAAAACACTGACAAACTCGGCGTGTTCAATTCCTTTGCCAGTGGCCGTTAGCGTTTTACCAATCGTGCAAGTTGCACTATTTCACGATGAATCTGCATCAACCTATTTTACCAAAGCAGTCCAAATTAACTTCGCTGCATTTGCGGCGGCTGCCGATAGCATCTTCTGTGACCCACTGCGGTTTGCAGAAGCTAGACGCCACCTAGAGTGATGTCTCACGAAGCGAGCGACGCGCGGGTCTGGTTTAGGTGACGAGTTGTCGAGAGAAACGATCCCAGCCGGCCCTTCATTCGCCGATTGATTAAGCGACTCTATTCGCTGCTGTCGCTGCCGACTGTCTTGACGTTTCATGCCGACTCGACGAATCGACAACCAGCCTTGATCCGGCACGATCGCTGGACTAATTCGGTACATGGTGGCGCGCTTGACGCGGACCAACTCAGTTCAAGGTTTCAGTGCTTTTTTAACATCAAAGCGCAAACGCCGCTGCAGCTTGGAGAGTTGAGAGTTGCCCAACAATGCAGCAGAATCGTGTTGAATTTTGTGATCTGAGTTCGCTCAGAGAGTTTGTTTCCAATACGTTGTGTCAACAAAACGATTTCGAGTTTGGAGTTTTCAAGATCACCGAACGGGTTCTAGTGCGACGACAACGGCCGTGTGGCATCTTCTTCTGTCTACACGGTCCGCGCAGCGTCAAGCTAACGGCCGTTTGGGAAATGGACAACAATTCGATTTTGTTTTATGGCTCAACTGGAGAACGCGTTCAAAAAACCACGTTGTCCTCAGCCCCCGCCCTTGAGGCCGCGGCCGTGTGACAACTCCAGATAGTCATGGAGGAAAAATGTTATGCTCGTTCTTTCCCGCAAGGAAAGTCAGCAAATTAAACTTGGTGACTCGATCGTGTTGACGATTATTCGGCTGACTGGAGATCGAGTCAGATTGGGAATCGAAGCCCCTGAGGACGTCGTGATCGTTCGACAGGAATTGGAGAAACGCATCACATTGGAGCCTAAGAAAGCTGCCGCTTGAAGTTCTTGGGACCAATGACACATATTCCGACGGCGATCTGTCCGTCGAAATTCAATAATCGAGCGAGGCGACGGGACGGCAACCCGTCGCCTTGCTTCGTTTATGAGGCGCGGACTTACGCGGCGATTCGCCTGCCGCTTAACGTGGCTTTCGGACGCCTTCAGTTCTCAGTTGAAACTCCCAGATGACTCCTTCACCGGAGCCGTCGCCGACGAATCGGATGACCGCAGCCAATTGATTGCGGTTCAAACACTTGATCGTATCGCCAAGCCGGCGTTTTGAATCGATATCGGGATGGGGCGGAAGCGGGTCGTCGATTCGCGCAGGCCACCCCTCTTCCTCAAAAGCCGCTAATACCTTCTCTTGGTTACTGGCCCGCCACTTGAATTTCTTAACCAGCGTATCGCCGAAACGCAGCTCATGCCGCTGACCATCCCAAAAAGGTTGGAGGACAGGCACGGGATTCGACGCGGCTGGTGCCGTCGACCACCCCGCCATTTGTGGAGCGAAAAACTGAGCTGCACCGTTGCCATCGTTGTCGGCCACTGCGGGCGAATTCGATTCGGCAATTTGAACGCCAGTTTCCGTCAAGCAAAAACACGAATGCTCGCCAAAGATGACTTCGGACGTCAATTCGTAGAATAGATGCGGTTCCCCTCTTGACTTGACCTGCAGCCAGTGGCCAATCATGTTTTTCTCCATCAGCCATCGCAATTCTGCGGTCGTGACCCCCAGCGCCGAAGTTCGTCCAGGTGAAGGCTGAACTCGGCAATGGGCCGACCGCAATCACGGGCCAAGAGAAACGCTCGATACAATCTGAACACGGCTCGCTGAATGACCGGATCGTTCCATTGTTCCGATTCCCCTAGTTGCCTGGTCGACGTTCGCAACGTTCCATCCGATGCCCCTTTTGGATCAACATTCATCCTCGTTTTCTCCTTTGTCGAAGGTCCAAACGCGCTGGATTAAAGTGAAACATCCCGTGCGTTGAGGACCGGCGACTTAGCCAAACTGTTTGTACGGTCTAGCCAAACTGTTTGTTACGACATGTGGGAAACGTTGTTCCGCACGCGGAAGTAAGAGGCACCCGGATTAGCTTCGCGCGAAATCCTGGAACGACAGGCTTATAAAGGAGATGGGACTTATGGCTCATCAGCAGGCGCGAACCGTCGCTCAGTTTCCACTAACATGGATAACAGATTCCAGCTAGAATTCAACTACAGTACGTACGATTCCGGATAAATGTTCGGTGAAGAAATGAGCCATTCGTCTGGCAAACGACAGGCCAGTCGACGGAATTCCGTCGGGTCCGGGCCGGTTCTGCATCACCACCTGCATGCTTTTCCAGCAACACCCTTGAGTTGCATGTGGATTCAATTCAGCGTTGCATAATCGAGTCAGCCGAGGGGCGGTGATGAATGCCCGTCGACACGACCCAACCGTCCCACAGTTTCGCAAGGCAAGCCGTCGATCCGCTTGGTGCAACGTCCATGGCCATACCTCAAGTCGCTATCATCGGACGACCCAACGTCGGAAAGTCCAGCCTCTACAATTGGCTGGTTGGCCGCCGTAGTGCCATTGTGGATTCGGTCGCCGGAATCACTCGCGACCGCATGATCGAGGTCGTCAAGCATGAAGATCAGTTTTTTGAACTGATCGACACCGGTGGGATCGGCGTCAACGATGTCGACCATCTGAACGATGAAATCGAACAACAAATCCAGCGGGCGATCGACCAAGCCGATTTGTTAATGATGGTTGTCGATATTCGTCAGGGAATAACACCCACGGACCGATCCATCGCTCGGAGGCTCTTACAAATCAAGAAACCGGTGTTGCTTGTTGCCAACAAGGCCGATCACGCAACGCTTGAATTCGAGGCGAACGAGTTCTATCCGCTGGGTATGGGAGCCGCCGTTTGCGTCAGCGCTCAAAATCGACGCAACCAAGATCTCCTTCTCAATCGAATCACCGCAGAGCTGCCGCCGACAACCGGAGAGTTCGAATCACCGACGGAAACGACCATGCGCATTGCCATTGTCGGTCGTCGAAACGTCGGCAAGAGTACTTTAATCAACTCGCTATCGGACTCGGATCGAATGATTGTCTCCGACGTGGCTGGGACCACCCGCGACAGCGTCGACGTCCGATTTGAATTGGACGGCAAATCGTTTATTGCGATCGACACGCCGGGCTTGCGAAAACGCAAGAGCGTCCGTACCGACGTCGAGTTCTACAGTCTGCACCGCGCCCAGCGTAGTATTCGCCGTGCCGACGTCGTACTCTTGTTTTTTGATGCGGGCTCCCGAATCAGTTCGGTCGACCGTCAATTGTGCAGTTACATCTTGGCGCACTTCAAGCCCTGCATCCTGGTTGTCAACAAATGGGATTTGATGGCGCCCCACATGCCGACGCAACAATGGGCCGAATATTTGCGGGAACAGTTTCCATCGTTGTCGCACGCTCCGATTGCATTCATTTCGGCGATCGATGGCAAAAACGTCAAGCGGTTGCTGAACCACGCACAGATGTTGTTCAAACAGTCGCGGATGCGGGTTTTAACGCCGGACCTGAACCGTTGGCTTCGAGAGACGATCGCGACCTCGCCCCCGCCGCTGACAGGTCGCCGCCGGGGCAAGGTCTTTTACGCTACCCAGATTTCCGTACAACCGCCCACCATCGTTCTGAAATGTAACGACCCGGATGCCTTTCCCGAAACGTATCGCCGCTTTCTGCTTCGCATTTTGCACGAGTCGCTCAGTTTTGGCGAAGTCCCCATCCGCCTGTTGTTCGATCAGAAACGATCCGATTCCAGTTCGTCCAGGCCGACGGCAGGTGCGACAGACGCACCGCCAGAATCCTAGAGGCGCCAACCGGTCGAGCCGCCATCCAATGCACGCACGCCGACAGCGATGTGACTCGGTGTGGACGTATCTCTCGCCCGTGTCGGCCCTCGAACTCATTGGCTGGCGGCTTCTTCCAGAACCTCTTCTTCGACGTAGATCGGAAGATGAGGGTCGCACGTCACCGCCACAGCGATGGCGTCGGACGGCCGAGCGTCGATTTCAGTGATTTCGCCGTCGAGGCGGATGCGCAACGATGCGTAATAGGTATGTTCCTTGAGTTCAGTGATGATCACGCTATCCAATTCGCCGCCCAGTTTTTCCACGACATTGACGATCAAATCGTGAGTCAGCGGTCGAATCCGCTTCTCGCGTCGGACTCGCTTGTCGATCGACGAAGCTTCAAACAGTCCGATGAGAATCATGAACTCTCGATTCCCCTCGACTTCCCGGAGATACACGACTTGGTGCTCGTTGATTTCGCTGATGATGATTCGAGAGAGTCGCATTTCAACGGGCATTTCATTCATCCTGAAGGCTTCTTGATTTGGCTTTAACGCCTGTGCGGACATTTTTCTGATGGAACGAGGCAATTATAAGCTCTGATGGCAATCCGGCAAAACACTAGCAGGCGGGCGTTTGCGATCGTCGCACCGTATCACGACTGACTTGGCGTCATTGCAGAACGTCCCGTTATTTCGATTCGTCCTCAAACGGGGATTGTGTGCACTAGCATTGCGGCCAAGAATCTAGGTTTTGAAATCGTTACCGACAAAAGACGGAGCGAGCATGCTGCGGGTAGGGTTGGTTGGGCTGGGCTTTATGGGTTGGATTCATTGGCTCGCTTATCGGCGGGTTGACGCCAGCCAGGTCGTGGCGATTTGTGAAACCGACGAAAAAAAAAGAACGGGGGACTGGACCGACATCCAGGGAAACTTTGGGCCACGGGGGGAACTCGTCGATTTGTCTGGCGTGGCGACGTACGACAACCTCGATCAAATGTTGGCAGAGTCGGAGTTCGATTTGCTTGATGTTTGTTTGCCGCCGAGCCTGCATCGCGATGCGGTGTTACAGGGACTTGCCCGACACAAACATGTCTTTTGTGAAAAGCCGATGGCCTTGACTGCCGACGATTGCGATCGAATGGTGGCAGGGGCGAAGGCGGCCGGTCGGCGGTTGTTCATCGGCCACGTTTTGCCTTTTTTCCCAGAATATTCGGTTGCCCGAGACGTGGCGAATTCCGCAGAGTACGGTCGCTTGCTGGGGGGCGTGTTCAAACGGGTTATTTCCGATCCGCAGTGGCTGAAGGGATTCTACGACCCGGCCCGGATTGGCGGTCCAATGATCGACTTGCACGTCCACGATGCTCACTTTATTCGATTGCTATTCGGGATGCCGACCGGGGTCTTCAGCCGCGGCCGTCTGCGCGGCGAGGTCGTTTCGTATTGCACTTCCGTTTTTGAGTTTGCCGATCCGTCGCTGACGGTGAGTTGCATCGCGGGAGTGATCGATCAGCAAGGCCGCCCGTTCAATCATGCATTTGAGATTCATTTTGAGCGGGCGACGCTGCAGTTCGAATTCGCCGCACTGGCAGACCACGCGGAATCGATGCCGCTGAAGCTGTTGGACGATCGCGGCCATGTAATTCGACCGCCAATGCCCGCAAGTGATGAGATCGCTCCATTCGTCGCCGAGATTCGCGAAGTTATGGACTGCGTTTCGGCAGATCGCGACTCTCCCATTTTGCACGCGGATTTGGCTCGCGACGCGATTGTCATGAGCCAAATGCAATCCGAAGCGGTCAAGCGGGCATTCGTCGAGCACGGCAAGTCCGCACCGATTCCCGCTCGCTCGACGGATGGTCGCCGTTGAGTTGGAGTTTTTTCGATGAATTGGCCCACTATCTTGGAGTCAATTTGGTTGACCGAATCAAATCCGGTACATAAAGTGAGACTGTGCTGGTTCCGCTGCGGCCAACCGCCCGGGGCCGAACCGTGGGTCGGCTACGTTCATTTATTCAGACGGGGGATGCCACGCGATCGAGTGCGAGACGCGACCCAAACGGGGTCTTTCGGCCAACCATCGGCGACGCGGAGTCGCCGCCCATTTAGTTCGAAGAGGTTCGCTCTGGGAGTGAAGTCTTGCGTCTGCGGGTGTCGGATTCCGAACGCACGATCATCGTTTCTGACCACTCCGGCAAGCTGGGTAGATGTATACAATAGACACGTAGTCGGGGGCCCACTCCGACGAAAACCCATTGACGGACACGGAGAACTTTAATGAATGACATTCAATCTGAACCCAAAGTTTCAACCGAGCGACATGCGCCGGCGCGATCCGCCGATTCCTTGTCGAACGACGCTCTGGCTCAGCGGTTTATTGGCAAGCGGGCTGAACGCGAGGTTGACAAATACTTTCGGGCTTTGGTGAAACTGGAGGGGAGCGATTTACATATGAAGGTGGGCCGCCCGCCGACGGTTCGAATTCACGGAATGTTGAAGCCGCTGAACCGAGGTCCGGTCGATCTAGAGGAAATGTGTCGATTGTTGTTTCCGATGATGAACGACCGGCTACGGCGAATCTTTGACGAAACCGGCGGCGTCGACTTTGCGTACACGATCGATATCGACGGTGTGGAATGGCGGTTCCGCGTCAATATGATGCAACAGTTGGGCAGAATTGGCTTGGTGGCGCGGCGTGTGAACAATTACATTCCCGATTTTGAGGGGCTGCACTTGCCGCCGTCTATCGAAAAGCTCTGTCATCTTGATCAGGGAATGATCTTGCTTTCAGGGGTTACCGGTTCGGGCAAGAGCACGACGATTGCGTCGATGTTGGACTACATCAATAAACGCGAGGTCAATCATATCTTGACGCTTGAGGACCCAATCGAGTTTGTGTTTACCGAAGACAAGTGTCTGATCAACCAGCGCGAAATCGGGATCGACGTTTGCGACTTTGGAATTGGCATGAAGCACGCGGTGCGCGAGGACCCGGATATTATTTTGGTGGGTGAAATGCGCGACGAAGAGACTTTCATGACGGCGATTCATGCGGCCGAAACTGGCCATTTGGTGTTTGGAACCATTCACGCCTCGACCGCGCCGTCGACGATAGGCCGCATCCTGGATTTGTTCCCCGACGAGATGCACTCGGCGATTCGCAGTGCCATTGCGATGAATATGCAAGCCATCATCGCACAAAAGCTGTTGCCGTCCATCAAACCCGGAGTGGGACGCGTGCCAACTTGCGAGATTATGATTTTCAATCCCATCATCCGCAAACTCGTTTTGGAGGAACAAGACCACAAGTTGGGAGACGCGATTCGAATCGGCGCAGGAGGAGGGTATGCAAGACTTTACGATGAGCCTCAAGGATCTTGTCAATCGCGAACTCATCGATCGGCCGACGGCATTCCAGGTCGCGCCCAATAAGGATGCCTTGAAAATGGCTCTCAAAGGGATCCAAGTGTCGCAACCGGGGATCTTGTAACGATGCCGCGATTCACGCGCCTAATCCTGACGTCTCTTATGTTTGTGGCATCGTGCGCTTCATTTGGGTATGCACAAGGCCAGTTTCAAGAGACAGGTGAAACTTACTACCGCTATCTAGGCGGGACGATGGCCTGGTGGAAGCTGGGTCTGATTGCCGTTTTGTTTGTGGTATGGGTCAAGCTGGCGGATTGGATCAATCTCGATGCGCACGCCTGCCAGGAGCGAACCGGGATCAAGCCGATCTATATCAATCCGATCGTGGTCGGTTGCTTTTTGTTGGGCTTTGGGGCGGTGTTGTTCGTTCCCTTTTTCCTGGCGGGATTTCCCTTTTTCTTGCTGGGCTGCATTGCGCCGTTCATTATCTACGTGGCGGTCCGCAACAGTCGCATGCCCGATCACATGTCGGCGTTTACGACCCGGCACTTGGGGAGCAAGGTGGGTGGCGAGAGGCCATTAGTTGACGACGCAAATATCGATGAGGAATGGCCGCCAATTAGACTTGAGGCTGCAGGCTCGCCGAACGAGGCCCAGATCAACCAAATTCGGGCCCGTCAAGCAAGCGACTGGACGATTTTGAGAAGCCTGCTCTACAACGCGATTTCGACGCGCACCGACATGCTTGTCGGAAAGCGAAATGCGCAAGGTGGCCAATGGCGGAAACGGATCGACGGCGTGTGGCACTCGTTGGTGCCGATGGAGCCAGCGATGGCTGAGGGTTCGTATACGGCGCTCAAGTACCTGGCCGGCATTCCGCACGGCGACAAGCAGGCGCAATTGGCGGGCGGCTTTACAGCGCAGGTCGGCAGGCCTATCCGTTGCGACATGAACTTGGTGCGAGACGCCACTTCGGAGACGGTTCAAATCAGATTCTTCGAGCCCAAAGTAGCGAGACTCCCGTTGGCTGACTTGGGATTGTTTCCGGAAGTGCTCGCAAAACTGACCGCCGCGATCAACGCTTCAGGATTGGTGATCATCTCATCGCGACCCGGCGAAGGGCTCTCGACGACTTGGAACGCAGTCCTAAATGCCGGCGACCGGGTAACCAAGGACTGGGTGGCTTTGGTGGATGAAAACGAGGTGGAGACTCAAGTAGAAAACATCGAGCAATACCGCTACGACCTACGAAAGCACCAATCGCCCGTCGAAATCCTACCGAGCATTTTGCTGAAGCAGCCGGAGGTGTTTGTCGTTCCGAAATTCGAAAACTCGGAATCCATGTCGGCACTGCTGGATCAGGTTCAAAGGGAACATCGATCCGTGATCACTCGCACCGTGGCTGGATCCGCTCCGGCGGCCTTGTTGAAATTCATGAAGGCTGCCCCCGATCGTCGCGCCTTGATCGATTCGGTGACCGCGGTGACTTGTCAACGGCTTGTACGTCGTCTTTGCGACCGTTGCAAGCAGCCGATGCCCACGACGCCCGACATGATCCAAAAGCTGGGAGGCGATCCCAAGCATCCTCCCACCGTGTACCGTCAATATTCGCCCCCCGACCCGCCGCCGGTGGACAAAAAGGGGAACCCGATTGAGATTCCGCCGTGTGAAAAATGTGCGGGAGTGGGTTACTATGGTCGCGTAGCTTTAATGGAGGTGATTCTCATGGATGACGTCGTTCGCCGGGGGCTAGACCAACAGCCGGACGAAGTTACCATCACTAACTTAGCGTTGATCCAGCGTGGGAGATCGGCGATGCAGCAAGGATTTCGACACATATTGGCAGGCACGACGTCGTTGGCTGAAATTCAACGAGTCTTTAAGCAGTCTAAATAGCTAGATCGTCGCATGACCAGTGTACCGCCCAAGACGTCTGACATTGTGATCCCGCCGATCAAATTCTTTGCGGGTGGCCGGACTGAGGAGATTCAGACGGCAAATTTAGACGCCGTATTGCCGTCTCCCGGATTTCCCACGATGGCGCTGATCTTGGCGGATGCGATGGTCAAGCGGTGCGACGTGCTTGTGTTCGACTTTACCGTAAAAGATGTCGGCGTCCGGTACAACATCGACGGCTTCTGGCATACGCTGCCAACGCTCGATCGAGAGACAGGCGACTTCATGCTCGCATCCATGAAGCGTCTGGCCGATCTCGATATCAACGAGCGTCGCGCTCGACAAGAGGGAAAATTCGCCGCGGAGTTCCTGCGCAAGCGATTTCCGTGCCGCTTTGTTTCTCAAGGGGTTAAGACGGGCGAGCGAGTTGCCATTTACATCGAGCGTCGGCGTCCCCCGACCGAAACGCTGGAAGAATGTGGCATGAGACCGGCATTGATCGAAAAGGTCAAAATGCTACTCGGCCAAACTCACGGATTGTTGTTGGTTAGCGGATTGCCCGGCGACGGATTTACGACCGCTTGGCGCGCCACGCTCAACGCTGCCGATCGGTTCATGCGCGACTTTTTTGTTGTCGAAGACACGGACCATAAAGAGCCCGAAGTCATTAACGTGACGAGCGCCCCTTCGATAGTAAAGCGAATGAAGATCCAATCTCGATTTTGCCACGGCTATTGCTCAAACAACCGGACGCCATTGCGCTGCCGGAAATCAAGAGCGGGCGCATCCTCGACGCCTACTGCGATTTGGCCAATCGCGATGGCAAGCAGATCATCACACGAATTCATGCGAAGCATTGCATTGACGCCGTGTTGCGCGTGATGGCGTTGAAGCCGACGTTTGAGAAATTTGCGACGGCTTTGACGGGTGTGATTTGTCATCGCTTGATCCGCAAACTTTGCGATCGCTGCAAGCGAGGGTACGAGCCGAGTCCGCAATTGATGCAGCAACTCGGACTGCCGCCCGGTCGAGTGGCGCGACTTTACGAGCGGTATGAACCGAGACCGGAAGACCTGGTCGACTCCCAAGGACGTCCCATCCCGTACCAGCCTTGTACCGTCTGCGGCGGTGTCGGCTTCTTGGAGCGAACGGGGATATTTGAATTGCTCATGGTGAGCGATGAATTCCGTGAAATCATGAAGACCGATCCGAAGCCGAACAAACTCTTGGCAGCGGCGCGGCGTGGTGGTTACGTGACCATGCGGGAAGAAGGCGTTTTGTTGGCCGCACGGGGGATCGTCGCGGTAGATGAATTACAGAGAGTGCTGAATAAATGAACGTGCCGCAACCTGGACTATTGGTAGTGTCAATTCGAGGCGGGCCATGTTAATTGGAAACGCGGCAGGTATCGCTTGGTTTGCACTCTTCTTTTTGATGATCGCCGTGACCAAGTGGTTGTCTGGTTTGTGGAGTTGCGTGCTGACGTTGATCGTGCTGCTCGTGGCTGCGTTGGCGGGCAGTTCTATGGGCTTGGTCATCGCGGATGTTGCGGAGCAAACGGCGGACAAAGAAAACGACATGCGGTTTGCCGTCGGATTTGCTGCTTCCTGGATCGTGTTTCTGGTGGTGTTTCTGGCGTTGCGTCTGTCAGTCGAAATAGCTTCGCGTCACCGTGTGAAATTCGATTTGGTTACAGAGTTGATTGGGCGGACGGTTGTCTCCCTAGCCATTGCCGTGTGCTTCATGGGTTTCACCCTGTATACGTTTCACACGGCGCCGCTGCCTAACGAAAATCTGTGGCTCGACGCGGCAGGCGCGCGATCACGGTCACCGTTTGGCATTGGATTGGATCAGTTTTGGAGTGGAATCGTTTCCCACGCGTCTTGGACATCGCTTAGTGAAAACGCCACGATGGGCCGTTTGGTTTCTAAGGGATATCCGGTGGTCCAGGACAGTAGCGGGCGTCGGTATTACGAGATCCTGAAAACTCGAAATAGTCAGATTGTGGGCAATATCGTTGCCAGCGGCGGAGTGTTTATCCCCCAAGCCATTCCCTACGACGTGTACGCCGACCACTTCGCCAAGCTTCGTGAAGACTTGGAGGGTTACACCAATGAGAGGCCGGATAAGCTCCCCGAAGCCTTGGATGCTCCATTTCGGTGGGAACGGTACATTGCGGAGGAAAGGTTGCCGTAGCGTCCATGATGTCGCCGGCGTTCAATGGATAATTCACTTTCTGAATACGATGAGCGTGGAGAGCCGGTTGAAGGCTATCGGCAACTCAGTGGTTGGAGTATCTTGGCCATTGCCGCGGCATTCCTTTCGCCGCTTGTTCTGGTGCAGCCAGGTTTCGTTGTCTTTCCGTTCGTATCCGTAGCGGCGGCAAGCGTTGTCCTCATGCGTTCAAGCCGCGGACATCGCCTGAGCGCGGTGGCTGTGACTCGATTCGCATTGGCGTGGGCATTGTTGTTCTTAAGTGCTGGCGTCAGTTCGTTTTATTGGACGAGGCAATTCTGGCGCCATCGCGCGATTGAAAACGTCAACTACTGGTTGGGGCTTGCGTTGGACCAACAGATGAACGAGGCCTACCTGCTGACCCAAACAATGTTTTCGCGTCCTTTTCTAAAGGACTCAAAGCTTGTCACCCAGGCTGCTGGGCCGAAACAAGCGAGCTTAAATACCACATCCGTCGAAACGTTTGAAGACTCGGATATGATGAAAAAGTTGGCGGCGGCCAAGTATCAAGGACATTTTGAGTTTCGTCGAGTCGACCGGATGCAAACGGTGGCAGGAGAGCGATATTTCTGGCTGCTCTATCAGTTTCGACCCGATGCGACAACCGAGGTCAAGCCCTTTTTTGTTTTGATCCGAATCGATCAAGTCGAAGGCAGTCGGCCCGACAAGCGATTTTGGCGCATTGCGGAATGGGATGTCCACGGAGGATAAAGACGACTACTGTTTTCCATCGTCGTCTTTCTTATTTTCACTGGCCTTGTCTTCTGCGCCTTTCTTGTCTGGCGACTGACCAGCGGTGTTCGTATCCTCGGTTTGGGTGTCGGCCGCGGATTTGGTTTTGTCGTCGACCGACTTCGAAGGCTCGACATCTGGGGGACTCTTTGCGTTGTCCTTGTTTTCATCCGACGGACTCTTTGCCGAATTGTCCTTGTCGCCGCCTTGAGCCGATTTTCCGTTGCGTGGAGGGGTAGGGGTAGACTGAGGCTGACCTGGTCCCACGGCATCCAGGCTCATTCCTCCGCGCGAGTTCGCTGGGCTTACTTGCGTCTTTGTTCTCGATCGTTGACTCGTCGGGGATGACGTCACTAACTCCAGACATGACGAAGGCGTCTTTTTTCTTGGTGTACTTGACGTACAAATCATAACTGTGAATGAAGTTTCCTCGCATGAACGAATACTTGATCCATTTGGCGTATTGGCCTTGTTGAAAAACGGTGCCTGTCTTGTTGAACAATGTGTTGATGTAGTCTTCGGTATAGTCCTTCGTTTCGTCGCGCATCTTGTCCAACTCGGCAAGCATATGTCGCTGTCGTGCTTTGGCGACGAATTGGTCATAACCGAATAGACTTGCAATGATCACCAAAATGATGCAGAGAATGGTGGTTCGGACGGTTGTATTCATGTCTTGGCTCTTATGCGTTGATATGTTGTTGAAACCACGCTTGCTCAATGCGCTTCGGCGGTGACTTCGAGAATGGATTGATGAAGACGTCGACGAAATCAAAATTCAAGTCACCTGTTGGTACGGGCGACTATTCAGCCTGTTCGCACAAGCGACTATTCAGCATATCGTCAGAAGCCAGAGAAATCAACGAACCGGCGTTCTTGTGAGGGTGCAAACCGAGTCAAGGACGCCAATCTATGGGGCGCCGATCTACCCGAAACGTCTATTTCTTAAACCCTGGTTTCGTTCGCACCCGATGGAGTCATAGCTTTGTAGCGAGTTGGTCAATCAGCCTTCCAGGTGAGCCCATCGCGTGGTAGCCGCAGTCAACGTGAAGCACCTCACCGGTAATTCCATTCGCCTGATCCGACAAAAGAAACGCACCGCTTCGCCCGACCTCTTCGTGCGTGATGTTGCGACCCAGAGGAGCGACATGTTGATACAGCCGCAACATCCCGTCGACGCCAGCGGCACTGCCGGCTAACGTCTTTAAGGGTCCAGCGCTCAGTGCATTGACGCGGACATTTTGTACGCCCAAGTCATACGCTAAATACCGTGTCGTGGCTTCAAGTGCCGCTTTGCAAATACCCATAACATTGTAGCCGGGCACGCATTTCTGGCCTCCATAATACGACATGCAAAGAACCGCCGCACCGTCGGAAAACAATGGCCTCGCTTCGTTGCACAATGCGATTAAGCTGTAAACGCTGACGTCCATGGCCAACGCGAACCCGGCTCGGCTGGTTTCGATCGTATCCCGTTGCAGGTCCGCTCGGTCTGCAAAAGCAATCGAGTGCAGCATGAAATCGATCTGGCCAAAGTCTGACTGGACTCGAGAAAATACGTCACGTACTTGACTGTCGCTTTGCACGTCCAAAGGGATCAAAAATTGGGCATTCGACCAACCCTCAATGCATTTCTCGACGCGTCGACGGTTTTTGTGTTTGTCATCGTCAGCTCGATCCGGAATGTGGGTGAAGCCGCATTGCCCCCCTTCGTTCATGATCTGTTGCGCGATCGCCCAGGCAATCGAGCGATCGTTTGCCACTCCCAGAATCAACCCCTTTTTTCCGTTAAACAGCGGCACAATTCGTCTCTCCAGGGAAATGATCGCCGCACGGTCGTTTTCTCGAAAACCGCGCGGCGTTAATATGGTTCGTCGTATGCCGTCTCGGAATTCGATCCGATGGACGACACAACGCAATAGATAGCAGCTTTATCTCGATCGGGCAATAACCGGACGTAGGGTTGGCTCGTAAACGGCACGGCATTGCTGAGCTTTCGGCCTTCGATTGTCGGCGGCGGACATCCCGTACTAACGATATTACAACGCACAACAATGAATTCGCCGACCCACAGCCTTAGCAGCCATTTCGTGATCGAGCTGATTCAGCTGGCCAGTTCTACGGCGACGATGCACGGGTACTTCGCAACGGCGGCCTCTCTGCTCAAAACGACCGTCGGTGCGGCCGACGCGAACATCGTTGAAGGAGTAAAGGGGCAATGGCACCGGCTTCCGAGGATTTCGCGACTGGGTTGGTGCCCGTCGAGATGTTGGCAGAGTCGCTCGATCGACAAACGACCGTAACTGCCGGCCAATGGACCGTGACCCCGCTTCAACAGAGTGCTGACAATCGACATTTGATTGTCGTACGCTGGCGCGAAAATCAAAACCTAATGCAGCTGGAATTATTAACAGAGTTGATCGGGGCGGTGGGGTCACTGACGAAGCAGCGGATTGAGTCCGCAAGTCGATCGAGTCGGCTTCGGTCCATGTTGGAAATGACGACGCGTTGGAATCAGACGCTTCACACGGGCAAATTGCTGGAGGAAATGGCTGAAACGTCGACCCAATTGTTGGAGGCACAACGTGCGACGATCTTCTTGTGGGACCACTCCAATCGGCAATTGATCGGCCGTCCTGCGATTGGGGTTGAGGGTGGCGAGATTCGCATCGCCGAGCACGCCGGTGTGGTTGGCCAGGTCGTTTCGAGCGGCCAACCGATTCGCGTTGACGCGGACGTTGCGATTGAACAGGCTCAAATCGATCGTTCTGTGGATCAGCAATTGGGCTTTCAAACGCGGTCACTGTTGTGTGTGCCGCTCATCAATGCGCACGATGAGGTTGTCGGTGCGTTTGAGTTGATCAACAAGTCGACCGGCAGCTTTACCGATAACGATCTCGCTGCCTTGATGGAACTTGCGGCCAGCGCCGCGGTCGCCATCTCCAACACACAATACGTTCAGCAATTGGTACATTCGCGCCGCGGTCGCCAATCAGGCGGCTGACCGTATTCGATGGATCGGCGAAAGCCCCAAGATTGCCGAGTTGAAATCGAGGATTGCGGATCGCTAAGACCGAACTGGCGGTGCTGTTGCTTGGAGAAAATGGAACCGGCAAAGAAGTGGCAGCGCAAATGATTCATTATCTAAGTCCGCGTCGCGACAACGTGTTGGTGACGGTGAATTGCGCGGCGATCACGGAAACATTGTTGGAAAGTGAGCTGTTTGGCCACGAAAGAGGGGCGTTCACCGACGCCCATGAGACACGTACAGGCAAATTTGAACTAGCGGACGGAGGCACCCTTTTCCTCGATGAAATTGGCGATATGTCCCTCGGCGGTCAAGCGAAACTACTGCGAGTCTTGGAGGAAAAGGTCGTTGTGCGCGTCGGCGGGTCCAAGCCGATCCGGACTGACGTTCGCGTATTGGCAGCCACCAATCAGGACCTCGCCGCATTAGTTCGCACCAAGCGATTCCGAGAAGATCTGTTCTTTCGCCTAAATGTCGTTACCGTCAATTTGCCACCTCTTCGCGAGCGGGGGGACGATGTCTTGTTGTTGGCCCGCCACTTTCTCCAAGAGTTTTCAACGCGTTCGAGACGACAACCGCCGACATTGTCCGTCGCGGCCAACCGCGCCCTGCTACAACATAATTGGCCCGGCAACGTTCGCGAACTGAGGAATATGATGGAGCGAATCGCGTACTTGTTGGAGGGCGATCTCGTCGATGCCGCCGACTTGGGCTTCATCGTGTCGCACCAGACCAGCGAGTCCGACGCGTTGGCCGGCAACGCGACTCTCAGCGACGCAACTGCCGAATTCCAACGGCAATTCATTCAACATCGAATTCAGCGAGCCCAAGGCAACATGACCGACGCGGCCGTTCAGTTGGGAATTCATCGATCCAACTTGTACAGAAAAATGCGCCAGCTCGGAATGAGCACCGACGAAGCTGA
The DNA here is from genome assembly GCA_963803365.1 of uncultured Planctomycetaceae bacterium. Lineage (GTDB taxonomy): Bacteria > Planctomycetota > Planctomycetia > Pirellulales > Pirellulaceae > JANMEB01. The sequence continues at coordinate 308,930 of CAWDMH010000003.1, read as the reverse complement.
CAAGTCTTGAGTTGGGAGGCCATGTCTCTTGCCGCGAACTCGATTAGCGCCGTCGCCGACCGGTGCCTTGCATTTGGGCAATGCCGCACGTTTCTGGTCAACTGGGCACTGGCTCGTCAAAACAATTGGGAGATTCTGCTTCGCATCGAAGACATTGACGGGCCGCGGGTCAAGACCGAGTTCATCCGGGAGGCGATCGAGGACTTGCGGTGGCTTGGACTCGATTGGGATGTTGGGCCGGTGACACAAAGCAGCGACTTGCAGCCGTACGAACAAGCTTTGGCCCACTTACTCGATAATTGTTCCGTCTATCGTTGCCGTTGTACTCGGGCGCAACTGCAAGCCGCGACATTGTCGGCGCCGCATGGCGGCGAACACGAATTGCGTTATCCGGGGATTTGTCGACCGGAACGCTTAGGCCTTCGCGCCGAGACTGCGTACAAAGCGCCGCTCGAAAAACGCATAGCTTTCCGGCTCATCGTGCCGGACTCGACAATATCCGTGATGGACGATTTTGTCGGCTTGTGTGAGTTTAATGTTCAACAGCTCTGCGGCGATTTTCTGGTGTGGACCAAGCAGGGGCTGCCCAGCTACCAACTAGCGGTCGTTGTGGACGATGCGCGGCAGGAGATCGACCAAGTCGTCCGCGGCGATGATCTGTTGAGCAGCGCTGCGAGACAGACTCTTTTGTACCAGGCGCTGGGTTTGGGGGATCCGCCGCGCTACACACATTTGCCCCTGGTTGTTGGTATGGACGGGAAACGGCTGGCTAAGCGCCACGGGGATACAAGGCTGGCCTATTATCGGGAGGTCGGCGTACGACCGGAACGAGTCGTGGGATTACTCGCCCGATGGAGCGGGGTGCCCGCGGACGAGCTCTCGGCTAAGGAGTTTATCGACTATTTTGAATTGACGGCACTTCCACATCAACCGATCGCGTTTCAAGCGTCCGATGACCGATGGCTCCGTGACGACACACAGCTGGATTGACGGTTGGTTGGGAGCATTCAAACTATTGACGAATTGACGGTTTGTGATGTCGGCTCTCGACGTGACGGAAGGAATTGGCTAAACTGTGCGACTTCATGAATTAGGATTGAAAGGCGAGGTAATGTACGCAATCGTTGCTCACGGAAACCAGCAATACCGTGTGGAAAAAGGTCAAGTTCTAGAAATTGACTTGGTCGACGCGGATCCGGGTTCAGAGTACAAATTCGATCGCGTTTTGGCGGTGTCGGACGACAGCGGATTTCGATTGGGAAAGCCGACTGTTGGCGAGACGGTTGTCACGGCACGAGTACTCGGCGAAGTCCAAGGAGAGAAATTGTACGTTCAGAAATTCCGTCGTCGAAAGACGTATCGTCGCCGCACGGGCCACCGACAATCGTATCTTAAGGTCCAAATCTTGGATATCGTCGGTTAGCTTTGCCGACGGCGAATTCCGTATTCGCAGTCCATATCGAGTTCGATGAGACTCTCGAGCCGATCTATTTCAGACGACGACGAATGGTTTTGCGCGGCTCGGTTTGGCCTTGGTTAGCGAGGGACCCGCAAGAATGGATTCGACGCAGCCCCCGCCGAGAAGGCTTTGTAGTCGTTGAAGCAGTTCTTCGCTGAGCTCAACCTGCTTGCCGCATTCGGATCGAACGCGCAATCCGTTGTCCAACACGAAGTCCAATTCAATACATTTCGCGCCGGGGTATCCGCGCACAATTTCGTAAACGGACCTAACGGTTGATTCGCTATGCTCCGGCTGCGTCAAGCGGAGACGTATTCCAGCGGTCAAGAATTGCTCGGTTTGGTTTAGCGGAATCACGCGTTTAGCGATCAGATTGGCCTCGTCGCCGCCACGGCGGTCGATGATTCCTTGTATGACGACGACGGCGTCCGTTTGGATCAGTGTTCCTTGTTCGGCAAACTCTCCCGGCCATTGGATGCAACGGATGGAACCATCGAGGTCCTCAAGATCGAACATGGCATACTTGATTGGCGAATTGGGTTCACGCGGCCGAGTGTTGGAGAACTTGATCGCTGATATCATCCCACCCATCGTCACAGATTCACGATCTTTAGAATGATTAGCCTGCGCGGTCGTGTGCGTCACAAATCGGGCTATGGCTGCTCGATGTTGTTCCAGCGGATGGCTGGAGAGGTAAAAGCCGAGCACTTCGCGTTCGGCCGCCAGCATTTTTCGGCTTTCGATTTCCGGCAGATCGGGGAGCATTGCAAACACCGAACCCACTTGGGGATCGTGCTTGGATTCGCCAAACAACGACATCTGGCCGCGGCGCTTATCGGCTTGGGCTGCGGCGCCGGACTGAAGTGCACGGTCAAGGACGGCAAGGTGTTGTGCTCGGCTACCACCAAGGCTGTCGAGTGCCCCCGCCTTGATCAACGACTCGATGGTCGAGCGACTGCACTGAGTGGAAGGAATCCGTTCGCAAAGTTCAAAGATTGAATCAAATGGACCACTGGCCGCACGCTCGGAGACGATCGCGTCCGCCGCGGCAGCCCCACAACCCTTGATGGCGGCCAATGCAAATAGGATTGCTTCTCCGTCAACTCGAAAATCTCGGTACGAGCGATTGAGATCCGGCATCGTGACGGGAATATTCATCCGCCGGGCAATCATCCAGGTGCTCGGCCAAAAGATCTTTCTTAGTGAAATTGCGCCCATCCATGTCACCTGTCAATAGCGCCGCCATGAACTCCCGCGGATAATGGGCCTTGAGATAGGCCGTCTGGTAAGCGATCAGCGCATAGGCTGTCGAGTGGCTCTTGTTGAATCCATAACCGGCAAACTTGAGGATCATCTCCCAAAGTTCATCGGCATCACGTTTCTTCAAACCGAGCTCGGTGGCGCCTTGAACGAATTGCTCGTAATTGTTAGCGATGATTTTTTCGCGTTTCTTGCTGATGGCCTTAATGCAGGTGTAAGCGGAAGCCAAATCAATGCGTCCCAATCGGTTGAGGATTTGCATGACTTGCTCTTGATACACCATGACGCCATGCGTTTCTTCGAGAATGTCTTTGAGCACTGGATGTTTGTAGGTCGCTTCGCGGCGTCCGTTCTTGACTTGGATGTATTGCTCAACCATTCCTCCTTCCAAAGGTCCGGGGCGGTAAAGCGCATTGGTCGCAATAATGTCTTGAAACCGGTCGGGCTTCATCTTGATTAACAAATCTCGAATGCCTCCGCTCTCCAATTGAAAAACACCTTTCGTTTCACCGCGTTGCAGCAGGGCAAAGGTCTCCAAATCATCGAGCGGGATGCTTTGCAAGTCGATATGGTTTCCGGTGGTCGTGGCGATGATGTCCACGGCGGCTTTTAGGTTGGTCAGATTCTTCAATCCGAGAAAGTCCATCTTCATCAGTCCCACCGCTTCAACGTCATTCATTGACCATTGGGTGATCACGTCGTCGTTACCGGTCACGCGACACAACGGCAGATATTCTTGCAAAGGCCGGTCGGCGATAACCACGGCGGCGGCGTGAGTGCCAACACTGCGGGCGAGGCCTTCGAGCCTTTGGGCAAAGTTAATGAGTTCAGATACTTCTGGATCCTCTTCGTACAGCCGCCGCAACTCATCCGATTCGTCGAGCGCCTGAGCGATTGTGACACCGAGCTTTTGCGGGACTAGGTTGGAAACTTGATTGACGCGGGCAAGAGGAATTCCCAGGGCCCGGCCGACATCCTTAATGGCAGCGCGAGCTTTCAGCGTGCCGAACGTGCATATTTGTGCAACATTGGCTTCACCGAACGTGTCCTTGACATAGCGGATAACCTCGCCACGCCGATCCTTACAAAAGTCAATATCAATGTCTGGCGCCTCCAATCGACTCTCGTCAAGAAACCGTTCGAATAACAGGCCGTATTTGATCGGACAGACATGGCTCAGGTACAAGGCGAAGCAAACCAGCGCGCCGACGCCACTTCCTCGCGGTCGCCGGAATGCCCTTCTGCCGCGCCATGTTGACGAAATCCCAACAGATGAGAAAGTAGTTTGCAAATCCCAGTTTGCAAATCACCGAGAGTTCTCGTTCGAGTCGTTCGAGGATGGTCCGACTCAAGTGTCCATCAGGCATGTACTCGGAATCACCGGCATAACGCTCGGTCAGACCTTTCAAACAAAGATCCCGGAGCCGTTGCTCGACTGTCATCCCTTCCGGTAAACGATAAACCGGGAAGTGGCGTTTGCCGAGGTCGAGTTGGACGTCGACGGAATCGGCAATCTCCTGGCTTCGGGCGACCGCGTCTTCAAGTCCCGGAAAGCACTCGTACATTTCGGCTGGGCTTCGCAAATAGTATTGGTTTCCATCCATCCGCATGCGATTTGTGTCCGTGCGGAAGCGGCCAGTATTGATACACAACATAACGTCTTGGGCGTCGGCATCGGTCGGATCGACATAGTGGCAATCGCTGGTTGCAACCAACGGAATTCCTAACCGGTTTGCAATTTCAACACTGCCCTTAAGCGCGATCTCTTGAAGTTTGACGCCATTATTCATGATCTCAATGTAGTACCGATCGCCGAATACGCTTTGAAACCAGCGCAACGTCGGCGGCGCCGTTCAAATGCTCCGCGGTCACGGATCCGCCCTTGAGCAGACACCGGCTAAACTCACTGGAAATACACCCGCTAAGACAGATGATTCCGCGGCTGTATTGCTTAATTAATTCCCTGTCAACGCGAGGCTTGAAATAGAATCCCTCCAGCGCAGCGGCTGAGGCCATCTTCACCAGATTGTGAAAGCCGGATCGGTCCTGACATAACAGCGTTAAGTGAAAGCTTTGCTCCCCGGCCCCGGTTTTGTCCGATCGGTGTCCGGAGGCCACGTACGCTTCATATCCAATGATCGGATTGACCCCTTTGGCTTTGCACGTCTTGTAGAACTCAATCGCGCCGTGAAGGTTGCCGTGATCGGTAATCGCCAGAGCATTCATCCCATGTTGAACTGCACGATCGACAAGTCGCGGGATCGAACCTGCACCGTCCAGCAAACTGTAGTGACTGTGGCAATGAAGATGGGCAAAAGGGCGTGCAGACATCGCTTGTTCCTAATCCGAACGAACGCATTGGGAAACGTCGCCATCGGCGGTTGATGGAAATTGGCAACCGTGTCCCGTGGATTTCTCGCGACACAATGCCTGTTGCCGCGGAATTTGGAGATTCTACATCTGGGGCACGACCATTGAAACTCCCGCTGACCGCCGGTAGAGCGTATCGTTTAGCACGATCTTATCGAAAATCTGGCTGTCGCCATCAGTTGGTGGGCTCACCCGATCGTTTTTTGCGGTCATCGTTTTGAAAAAAGCATAGAGTGTTGTAGCGCAATCCGTCGCAAGTTGACTTGAGAAGACGAGCGTTTGCAGTCTTGATGCCCGAATTTCGACGCAAAGTAGCACGGATGCTGGTGGGCGCGATGTCCCAGTTCGTTCTAACCGCATTCGGGATTAACGGTCCGACTTGGAGGGCGACGGCGCCATGCAACGCAGGTAAGGGTAGTTTACATGAACGGTTCCGATACTTTGGCGCATGTCTAGCGAGAAGTTTGTGGAACTCGTGGAACTGTTGTTGGAACAGCAGGCAGCCTCCGAAACCCGTCGAGAATCGGCCGAGCGTGAACAGGTTGAGTTGCTGGAACGCATTTTGTCCAAGTTGATTGCCCTCACAGAGGCCTCAACATCGTCGGTCGCGCCTTCGACTGCTTCATCCAACCCTTCATCGACGCCTCCAACGACAACCACGCGGCAGGAAAATGCTGTATCTAAGTCGCAGGAAGGAGGAAAGCACCATTCAGCTGCTTGGGCCGATTGGGAGGAACAAAAACAACAATTGTTGCAAGAATTCAGCGACGACGAACTTGGCAAAAGTGAATGCGGACAGGGTAATGTTCCCGCGACAAACGTCATCGAACTGCCAACCCAATCTGCCGGACCCGATCTGCAAGAGACTGTGAAAAGCATTCAAAGCCTTGATTTGCTCGAGCGGTTTGAGCATTTGGATGCCAACGATCCGGCGTTGCATGACGAAGAAGTTCGTCGACAACTCGTCGCCCGCCTGCGCAAGATCGAAGTTGACTTGTCTTTGGAATGCGCCCAGTTGGCGAGGCAACGGTCGACCTTGGACCAAAAGGTAACGGAATTTGAGCATCAACAAAAACTAATGGAGTCAAAAGAAGACGAACCCAAATCACACGAGCGCAAGGTGTGGCGTATGGTTCGTTTTTTGGGCGGCCAAAAGGAATAAATCTTGCGCAAATGGCATTTTCCACGACTTTGGTAGCGAAAATAAACTCGAACGCTAATTGTGGGATCGATGCGACACCTGATTCCGACTAGTCCGGATTTTCGAGTCGAAGGATTGTCGATTCGAACAATTGTAGTCGCTGGAAAAAACTTACCGCCACGAAGTTGCCGCAAGGATAATCATGACGTACGGTTGAGTTGAGTCCGAATTCAATTGATCCAGTAGGCGTTCGATGATGCCGCGATCCACAAGACGAACCCGAACCGGCCTGGATCCCCAGCACACGGCACGTTCGATAAAACGAGGCGCTGTCGCGGCTGAGTGCGCGTTTGCCCTTCCGCTGATACTGCTATTGACGTTTTCCACGTTGGAAATATGTTCGGCTTTGTTCGTGCGACAAACCCTCAAGACCATTGCCTTCGAGGGCTGTCGGGTCGGTGTTCGGCGACGGGCTACGCGTACGGATGTCGAGAGCGCTTGTAATACATTGCTGGCGAATCGAGGAATCGTTAACGGGAGTTGTGCCGTCTCTCCCTCTGACTTTTCGACTCTACACGCGTTAGATCCAATTACGGTACAAATTAGCCGCGCCTTTATCCGGAAACAGTTGGTTTTTGTATCAGTTCCTAGGTGCCTCGAATCTATCGGCTACCGTGAAAATGGTGCGTGAATTCGACGAGTAGGTTGAATCGAAATATGAATACTTCACATAGAAATTCGCCTCATCGCCACCTTCGCCGACGAGCTTGCCGGGCCGCGAGCGCCGTCGAGTTCTGTATCGCGGCCCCCGTATTCTTTTATGCAATTTTTGCAGCCATTGAAATATCGCGAATCGTGCTGATACGAAACTTGGCTCACGACGCGACATATGATACCGCCCGCTACTGTATGGTTGACGGCGCGACCGAAGCGGAGGCGGTGGCCAATGCCCAACAGATTATGGATTTGGTGGGTACACGTGGTGTGACGACGACAATTAACGACGGGTTGGGATTGGACGAAGATTCAACCAAAGTCAAGGTCGACATTGCGGTCGACCTGGGTTCCAACAGTCTGGTGCTGCCTTGGTTGTTTTCCGGCAAGACGATTACGTCGACAACTGAATTGAGAACGGAGCGGTACAATGGCTTCTACGATTCAACGAGAAACTGACAACAGCCCGACGTGCCGGCGCCGCCGGGGCGTTATTATGCCGCTGTTTGCCCTGTTATTGCCAGTGCTGCTGTTGTTGTGCGCCGTGGCGATCAACATTTCTTACTTTCGCCTACTTAAGAGCGAAATGAAAGTCGCCAACGATGCGACCGCACATGCCGCGGGGCGGGCCATGAGTATCTATCAGGACGTGGATCAAACGATTAACTTTGCCAGGTATGCCGCCGGGCTGAATACCGTCGGGTCGACGACCTTTTCGATTACGCCTGAGCAAGTCGTGTTTGGAAGCTCCGTTCGCGGCGCGGGTGGTTTTGGTCGATATCAATTCACTGAAATTCCCACCTCTGAGGTGCGCACCCTGCATTCGCGACCCAATTCTGTCGCCATCGATGCCTCCAATACATTTCCGTTGTTGGTTCAGGCGATCGGAAACTTTCAATCACTGAACCTAACAGATCGCTCCATTGCGACACAAGTCGACAGGGACATTGCGTTGGTGCTCGACCGTTCCGGGTCCATGTTGGATTACCGCGACGAGGCAGCGCTCAACAATCAACTATACAGCTTGTATCGGCAAGGCCGAATCAGTCGTACCGAGTACACAAACGCCGTCAGCTATGACACTTTTTCAACCAACGTCGTCAATCGACTAACCGGCGAAATGAAATCCTATGCGAGCGACCTTCATAACCATCCCAATGGCTTGCCACGATACTGCCGCTGGGCGTATTTGATTGACGGGGTCGATGCGTTCTTGGATGTGCTCGATGGGACGGACCAAGACGAATATGTAACCCTGGCGACATTTGCCACCACAGCGACACTAAACTACAATTTGTCACTCGATTACGGGCCAATTCGGAATTATGTTAACGGTGTCATTCCGAACGGTAGTACCGCGATCGGCCAAGGCATTCAGGAAGCGGTTCCGGAGATCATGAACGGCGCGCTGGCACGACCCTTTGCGTCCAAAACTATCGTGATTCTGACCGACGGCATGAACAACCAGAATCCGGATCCAGTCAGCGTTGTACAGAACTTGGTTCAGCAGTACAACGTCACGATCCATACAGTAACATTCTCACCTGGGGCGGATCAGTCGGCAATGCAACAAGTTGCCCAAGTGGGGGGCGGTCGCCACTATCACTCGGACAACGGCGACGAGTTGATTCAAATCTTTCAAGAAATCGCCAACAACCTCCCTACGATTTTGACACAATAATCCTAAATCTTACGAGCTAGCGTGTTCGCCGCCTGAGCCCGTCGTTTCGCGGGAAACGACGGGCTCACCCATTGCGCGGTCGAGCCGATGGGTTAGATCACAATGTGGGGTGATGAAATCACGCCGGAAGTCTCGGATAGTCGTGGCCCGCCGGTCAATTGTGGATAGATCTCCACCGCACGTTTCCATTTTTCCCAATCGGCACGCAAGATTTTTGTTTCTGGCGCGATGCGTCCTTCGGATACCCACAGGTCGAGCAACTTCTTGTAAACCGGGCCATATTCTGTTCGTTTCTTATCGCGCAACCGGACGATCCATCCGTCGTGTGGAGGCACGCAGTGCCAACGAGCGTCTTCCACGGGGATCGGTATTGGAGCTAGGACTACCGGAGGTCGCTTGGGTCGGATCATCTTTTGAGGCGGATGAAGTTGTGGAGGCCGGGGCCCCTGCCCGTTGGCCAGCCAAGTGAGGGCGGCTTTGGCCCCCGGAAACTGATCATCTTCTTGGACGACCAATTCAAGCTCACGTTGGGCAGCAGTCAATTGGCCTTGTTGGACCAATGCTAGAGCTCGCGCGTATTGGGCTGCATGTCGGGCGCGAGGCTCTTGCCGTTTAATGTCGATCACCGCCGTGAAATCGGCTATCGCGGGTAGGAAACGGCTCATCTGGTAGAATACCTTTCCACGCGCCAGCAGTAACGGAGCCCATTGTTTCGGGTACTTAAACCGATGGATCGCTTTTGTAAGCCAAATCGTTGCCTGTTCATGTTGATCTCGCTCTGCCAAAACGTGGGCGCGACCGCAATACGATCGGACCAAGCTCGGATCGTGGGTGAGGGCAAGTTCAAAATCCTCTAAGGCAGGCTGAGACTGCCCATTCTTGAGATAGGCTTCGCCTCTCCACGCAATGACTTCGGGCTGATTGGGATAAAGATCGAGGGATCGACAAAAATCCACGATTGCTTTGAGGTATTGCTGCTGTTTGAAATACAGTCGTCCTCGGAGGGAAAAGGGCACATGGTCATTGAAGTCAATGGCAATCGCTTGGGTAAGCGCATCGATCGCGAGCTCTGTGTCTCCTAGTCTTCGCAACAATGAACCCAGCAGAACATGATACGCCGGTCGGTTAGGCGACAGGTCGATCGCCGTTCGAATATCATTCAGAGCGGCCTGTGCCTGGCCGGCGGCTGCCAATGCCTTTCCGCGCCAAAACATCGCGCAATCATGCAATGGCGAATCCGTATCGGTTTCGTGGATGACGTTGCCAAAATCCGTGATGGATTCTGGGTATTTGCCTTGCGCGAAAAACGCTTGTCCACGACGAGTCTTGGCCAACGAGTCCTCTTCGAGTTTCAGCGACGCAGAAAAGTCATCGATGGCCGCGTCCATGCTGCCCAAAAAGTAATACGCCAATCCTCGGTTGCGCAGCGCATCGCCGTTGAGCGGATTTCGGTGGAGTTGACGCGTGAAATACTCCACCGCTTTTCCCGCAATGGGGACTCCTAACGTCTTATATTGTTCGGCCGCGGAGGGGCGAATGGCAATGGCCGTCTGCAAGGATTCAATCACCGAAGCCCAATCCTCCATTCGAGCCAATGCAGCTGCCCGCCAAATCAATGTCCCAGCGTGATTGGGGCGAATCCTGTGGGCCTCATTCAAGTCGTCAACCGTTTGTTGCTGCTGGTCGGTCTCATAGTGAAGTATGCCGCATATACAAGTACTCGGCACGGTCCCTCGGATCGGTCGCCAATTCGATGGCCCTCGTCAACTGGTCCAGCACTTTGGCATAGAGCTTTTGCTTGAAATAGATTTGGCCTTCCAACGCGAATACTTCGGCAGAATCTGGGACTAGCCGTTGAGCTTTTTTGCATTGTTGAATGGCTTGATCGTACTGACCTTGGGCGTCGTGAGCCCGAGCACGGCCCAAAAACAAGTCCTCTTTTACGAAGCCCAACTCGGCGGCGTGATCGAAATCTCTTAGCGCTTTATCGGTCCGCGCAACAAGACGTTCATTTCGCCGCGGCGGACCCAAAGAACCGCACGGTTAGGTTCAAGCTTTAGCGCCTGATTAAAGTCAGCGAGTGCCAAGGCCGGATTGTTAATCGCGGCATACGTGTCGCCACGTAACTTAAGCCATTGAGGCGAGCACGTCGGGTGTCCAATCAAAACGTTGAGATCTTCGATGCAGCCGACGTAGTCCCCAATTTGGAAACGAAGTCGAGCACATTCTTCCAACAATGGAAGATTGCGTTGCGCCAGTAGTCGCAGTTTTTGCAGGGCGATAATCGCGGTCCGAGTCCGCCCAGCCGATTGTGCGGCCCGAATTTGAACAATGAGTGCTTGAGTCGTAAGTTTTGAGTCGGACTCGATCACCAGGTCACAAAAATCCACCGCGTGCTCCAACTGTCCCAGCACCAAACTGGACTCAGCAATTCCCAACATGGCAGGTCCGAAATGCGGATCGTTTTGTAGAGCAAGCTCAAAGTCCCTCTTGGCTTTGGCAAAGTCGTGCATGTATAGGTTGATCCACCCGCGGTCACTGAACGCCTGAATCGTGGAGTCCCCGGCGCCTTGAATTCGTTGACGAAACCAGTTCATCGCAGGTTCGTAGTACTTGGCCATCAGGTCGGCGTACTCTGTCGGTTCGTCCGCAGTCAATCTCGCTTTGGCCAAATCCTCGTACGCTTCACGCCATCGTCCCAACTGACCTCGCGCCGCGGCCCGCCAGGCCAACGTTTCGACATCGGTGTAACCCAACTGGAGCGCAGTATTGCAGTCTTGTTCGGCACGGTCGAATTGACGTAGCTTCAACAATGCGTAACCGCGCAATGCGTAACATTCGGGCAATCGGCATTCGTCCGCATCGATGATCGCTGAGTTCAGGGCGGACAATGCGCTCGGATAATCCTCCCGGGAAATCGAATCGACCGCTCCATCTAACTGAGCTTCGGAGGCCGATAAATGCGCCTGGGACCTCTTTTCGCCTGGCCGTTTCGTTTCATCAGGATCTTCATCACCTAGCTCCTGATCAAGATTCCATCCACAACTGGAGCATTGCAGGGACGATTTGCCAATTCTTCTTTGGCATTTAGGGCATCGAAAGAACATGCGTCAATCCGGTCAAAAGTAAGCTCTTTTGTTCAAAAAGGCGGGTGCCGAAAAGAAGAATGGTGAGAGATCTAACATTGCGACTGTCGCGTTTTGCCTGGAAATTGCCAAAACGAGACAAAACTCAATGAAACGACAGAAACAGACTGCTTCCGACCGTTGCCTGCAACGCGCAATTATCAGCGATCCGGCGTTGACAGTCAAACTAGCTGGGTGTCGCTCAAATTGTTGGATTGAAGGACAAATCATCGCTTTTTCGCGAAACTTTTCGAGCCATTGCGGTTAATGGTTAATAATGTGGATGGTTCCCGGTGAGTCCGACACGTGTCTTGTTGGAGCGTCTAGAGCACCGGATACGCAATGTGACTTTTCTGCTAAAACGTTGACGCCATGCGACTTTTGGAGTTTCTGCTGCTGTGTGGATTGGCCGGCTTAATTTCGTCGAGCGGATTGTCGGCACAACAAAACAACCAGAATGGACGTGGACCGGACCGCCAGCAGCAACGGCGCTCGAGGTGGGATCCCTCCGGTTTCTTGCAACGGCTCGACCGCAATGGCAACAAGATCCTAGAACCGGATGAGATGTCAGGGCGAGCGCAAGGGTTCATTCAAAACATGGGAATTGACACATCCTCGCCCGTTGCCATCGATAAGATAATCGAAAAAATCAATCGTGACCGAAGCGAACAAGAAAAAGAACAAACCGGGAGGACGTCGAACGCAAAGAAGGATTCGACGGTCCACTTGGTGCGCGAATTTGGTGAAGACGTCCATTTGCCGCCGGTTCCAGGTTTTGGAACCGACATCGACTCCAAGGCAAATCTGCTAAATGTCAACGCCGGACTTGCCAGCACGCGTGACGGCCAAAGGGGAGACTCAAACGGCGGAGATGACAATCGCGGAGACGCGCGACGGAACGGCACGGAGTCGGAAAGCCGACCATTCTCGAATCGTTCAGCAAGCTTTCGTTCATTTTCGAATTCTGGTGAAACGCCTACCCGCAATTCGTCCGTCCGGCCAAGTTCATTGGCGAGCAGCGTTTCGGTCACGTCTTCACCCAGCGATCGTATTGCGAGTTACGTCTCCGGACAACTAAAGAAATACGACAAGAATTACAACGGCTACCTGGATGAAGACGAATTAAAGGAAATGAGCAATCCACCCAAAGGTGCCGATAAGGATAACGACAGTCGACTTTCACGTCAGGAGCTTGAAGATTATTACAATGGCGGATATCGCCACGCCGATAGTTCAGAATCGTCGACCGTTAGGACCTCGGCCGAATCCGACCCCGACAGGTCTCGAGATCAGCGACAGGGGCCACCGGAATTTCGACGCAGAGACAACCGTGGCTCGCGTTCGTCGTTTGCCAGTTCATACGACGGCACCAGTTCTCTGTTGATGCGTGACTTTGAGCCGGACACTCCATGGTCGGAAGAAAAGATCAAGCGTTTTTACGCGATTGACACCAACCGAGACGGCGTCATTACGCCGGAAGAGTTTCGAAACGCCAAATAGCGGGCGTCGAATAGAGAACCGATAACGCTTGCCGAATCAACGGATTGGCACTTCAAGCGCGACGACATGGGTCTCATTTCTACACGGCTCGGTACCGAAGGTGGGGCTCGATTTAGCAGCGCCAATTAAAGCTCGTACGAGACTTACGGGCGAGTTTTCTCTCAGGCGGGCCACACTACCCTAGATTTCGGTTAAGATACGTTAACGAAGCGCTAGCACTTTGGTAGCCCAGATTGCGGGGGATAATCGATGTCGAAAACAATCTTGGAAGCGATTCAAGAAGGCAATTACGAGTTTGAGCCGTTACCGCCAGGTGAAAGTGATTTTGTTGAAACGAGTGCGCTACCGGGCACAGTCGAGAAAGTCGATATTCTTGCCGAACGGATTAAACAAGGGCTACCTTTATGGCATCCGAGTGACCGTCAATACTACAACGACGACGACGGCTTTTAGAGCGGGCCACGTTTGTGGCGAGTCGCACGAGTGCTTGACGTTTGCAATCCCCGCATCATCAAGTGCCTTCCATGGTGTGGTGACATCAAGAAACGAATCGCGCCTATCCCAAGAACGGCTGAGGCTGGCATGCCCACTTTAAGCGTCGTTGTACCACACGAACTGGAGAAACAGACGGCTGTGGCAAAGTTAAAAATGTATTCGCTACAGGTGCAGGACGATTTTGCAGCACATGTATCTCATGTCGAAGAGACATGGTCTGCCGACGGAGTCGCCACCTTTTCATTCAACATTTTCGGATTCCGTATTTCCGGAACAACTGCCACCCGAGAAAGCGACGTGCACGTCCGATTGCAATTGCCTTTCGCTGCGATCCCCATTCGCGGGTTGATCGAAAAAGAGATTGTCAATCGCGTTCAGAGTGCTCTGCAATAGACTCGGACGGGAATTGTGCGAGGCGTTCCGAATAGTTGCAATTCTTGAACGCATACGTCGGGTCAATTCATCAGCCAGCGAACCGGTCCACTCTTTGGCAGCTTCCTCGGCAATATCCATGCGGAATGGTCGCTTTTCAAGTGCAAACTCAGTGGTGCTCGTCCAGACGACCCGTGTCGAAACCCAGTACCTGCGGCAAAATCCAGCGGAGAGAATGGCAGCAAAATACCGAGTAGCTGGGAAATCGAATCCGCAAGACGTTCTTTGCGCCAGGCGAGACAACGCGCGGGATAGAGTCCGAAACATGCAGAGCCACTTCCGGTCATTTCAGCCGCCCAGCAGTTGGTACGTTTGATTTCTGTGAGTAATCCTCGAAGTTCTGGTTGGATTTGACAAGCCGTATCGCGCAAGCGATTGAAAATGAGTTGACCGATATTTTTCAGAGAGGTGCTGGAAAGTGCCGAGGCGAGCCGAGCGTATTTGCGTGCTGGTCGATCGAGTTCCAACTCGGTGAATACTTGTTGCGTGGATAGTCCAAAATCTGGTCGAACGACAACGAACCAAAGTGGGCGCCGGTGCGGGAGTGGCTGAACGATTTCGCCTCGCCCTCGGCACAATGCGGTTCGGCCGGTAAAAAAGAATGGGACGTCGCTACCGATCGTTGCGGAAACGTGTTCGAATTGAGTTCGGTCGGGCGTCAATCGCCAGGCTTTGATGGCCAACATCATAGCGGCCGCCGCGTCACTCGAACCACCACCCAAACCGGCTTCCGGAGGAATTTGCTTCACGATTTGCAGGTGTCCGCCCAACCGCGGCTTTCCAACGGCTTGCCGCAATCGATCGAGCGCCCGCCACGCGAGGTTGTGCGGGCCATCGGGAATCGTCGGTATCCGATCGCGTTGTCCAGGCCTGTTGTGCAAGCAAACAACAGAGAGTTGCGCGTCCTCTGTAGGCGAAAACGACAATTGATCGAAAAGAGAGACGGCGGTAAGGATTGACTCAATTTCGTGGAATCCGTCCGCCCGCCGGCCAAAGACTTCCAGATGAAGGTTTATTTTTGCCGGTGTCCGACAAGCGTAGAATGAGGGTGCCGTGGCCTGCATCTTAAGCCCAAGTCGCCTGGATTTGGTTCGAACTGCGCCACATAACGAATTCACGCCTACCGCGGTACGCCGGGTCTTGGCAATTCTTGGGCTCGTTGGATCGTCCCTCGTCGGCGGATTGTAACAAAGATAGGCCAAAAAACCAAAGGATAAGTGAACAAACCGCCCCGGAATAATCCATTCGTAAGTACGTTATATGCCCGCCAATCTAACTCCACAGTACCACAAAGCCGAGCAGGCTTATCGCGCCGCGACGACCACTCAAGAAGAGATTGAGTGTCTTCAGCTAATGTTGAAAGAGGTGCCGAAGCACAAAGGCACGGACAAACTGCAAGCGGAGCTCAAACAAAAGATAAGTCGCCTCAAGAAGGAGGCGAGCCAAACAATTTCGACTGGCAGGCGTGCTGGTTTTCGACTACCCAAACAGGGCGCCGGCCGCGCCGTAATCATCGGTCCACCCAATTCCGGCAAAAGCCATTTACTGGCCAGCCTCACGCGGGCTCAACCGGAGATCGCGGATTACCCATTTACGACTCGCGAGCCCAAACCCGGCATGATGCCGTGGGAAGACGTTTTTGTACAACTCATCGACACGCCCCCAGTCACTGCTGAAATCTACGCTTCGGAGGTCCAGGCGTTAGTGAGGAGCGCCGACGTCGTTTTGTTCGTGGCGGATCTGGGTGTCGACGAAGGGGGTAAAGACCTTGCCGCGTCCATTACCCGCATTCAGGCATCGAGAACTCGACTTTCACTCACCAGTTGGCTTGACGAAAACGATGTGGGGATCAGCTACACCGCAGCAATGATCATTTTTAATAAGATCGACCTGCCCGAAGCGCCTGATCGACGCCAATTCTTTGAGGAGTACATTGACGTGGATTGGCCGCGGTTTCTCGTATCCGCCAAGACCGGCATGGGGCTCGACGAATTCAAACGAAAGATTTACGAAAAACTCGACGTTGTCCGAGTGTACACGAAATTGCCAAATCGCAAGGAGGCCGACATGCAACGGCCCTACACCTTGACACGCGGCGGTACGGTGGCGGATTTGGCGCAACTCATCCACAATGATTTGGCACAACGATTTAGAACCGCTAGGGTTTGGGGCTCCAACGTGCACGATGCAACGATTGTTAGAGAGGACTATGTTTTGAACGACTTAGACATTGTCGAGATTCACACCTGACAAAGATATTCAGGCTGTTCGACGGCCAAGATTTCGGATGGCTGCGTGGCGACTCGTGCTGTCGTGGGTTCTCGAATCTGGAGTGATTGGCTTGGCGGATTCAACGGACGGTGGCCTTTTGACTGCAAGGGCTCGATCCCATGGGCGCGACGAAAAATTCAGCTTTCGGTTCCAGTAAAGCAATTGCATCGTCAAACAAAGTGCATGTTGATACAATTGCACTGGGTCCACTGCGCTGGGCCCACCTCACCGCGGCTTTGCCTTGGCAGATGTCGCTCACACGGAGGGTCTGGCCTGCGAGTTGAACTTGCGGCCCCAACCAGGTTTCCGGAATTGTCATCGCGACCTTTACGCGGAAAAGTGGATTGAAGAGAATACGACGAGCAGGCGGCGGCCGCTGGGCTGATTTTGACGATTGCTTTTGAATTGATCGAACTTGAAGGAAGATCAAACAAAATGATGGGCCACCTGGTAATTGGCAAGTATTTGTCAACGGAATCGCCGCGTGTGTATTTGGCAACCGAGGAATGAATGGCTGACGTGTTAAAACCTACGGATGAAACAACGCCGGGGGGAAACCCTCTGGTTTCGCAATCGGACGTCGATCCAATTGAAACGACCGAATGGTTGGATTCGTTGGAGTACGTGATTCAGAGCCGGGGCGGTGAACGGGCAAAATTTCTGTTATCCGCGTTGGAGGCTCAGCGCCAAGGTGGAAGGCGTTGACCTCCCGATCCGCTCGAACACTCCGTATATAAACACGATTCCCGTCGATCAACAGCCGGCCTACCCTGGCAATCGAGAGATCGAGCGGCGCATCAAGAGCATCATTCGTTGGAATGCCATGGCGATGGTCCATCGTGCGAATAAGGAGCACGACGGGATCGGCGGTCACATTTCGACGTTCGCATCGGTAGCGACGTTGTTCGAGGTTGCGTTCAACCACTTCTTGCGCGGCCGCGGCGAAAGTGGATTTGACGGTGACCAAGTCTATTTCCAAGGTCATGCCTCTCCGGGCATCTACGCCCGGGCATTTCTGGAAGGCCGCTTGACCGAGGACAACTTGAAGAATTTTCGCCGCGATTTACTTCCGGGTGGCCTGTCGTCGTATCCGCATGCTTGGTTGATGCCCGAATTCTGGGAATACCCAACCGTGTCGATGGGACTGGCGCCGTTAATGGCGATCTATCAAGCTCGATTTAACCACTACTTGACCGATCGGGGAATTCTCGATGCATCGCATAAACGAGTGTGGTGTTTCTTGGGGGACGGCGAATGCGATGAACCGGAAACGCTGGGTGCCATCACGCTTGCAGCCAGGGAAAAGCTGGACAATTTGCGGTTCGTCGTCAATTGCAATCTGCAACGCCTCGATGGTCCGGTGCGCGGAAACGGCAAGATCATTCAGGAACTCGAAGCGCTGTTTATTGGCGCAGGATGGAATGTGATCAAAGTCGTGTGGGGCGACGACTGGGATCCATTGTTGGAAAAGGATGAATCGGGACTGCTCGTCAAACGAATGGGCGAGGTTGTCGACGGGCAATACCAAAAATATGTGGGAATGAATGGAGCCTACATTCGCGAACACTTCTTTGGCAAGTATCCGGAGTTGCTGGATCTCGTGCGCAATTACTCCGATGAAAAGCTGTTCAGATTGCGGCGTGGCGGCCACGATCCTGAAAAGGTATACGCCGCGTACAAGACGGCGATGGGCGTCGTGGGGAGTCCTACGGTAATTCTCGCCAAAACGATTAAAGGCTATGGCCTGGGCGAAGGTGGCGAAGGGCGGAACATTGCGCATAACAAGAAGAAGGCCGAGGAGAAGGAGCTGCTCGAATTTCGCACTGCGCTTTGGAATTCCGATTTCCGACGACGAGGTGGGGCAAGCACCCTTTTACGTGCCTCCAGACGATAGTATCGAACTAAAGTACTTGCGCGAACGGCGTCAGGCATTGGGTGGGGTGCTGCCGTCGCGGCCAACCGTCGTGCCGACCATGGAGGTTCCTCGATTCAACGATTATCGCAAGGTCATTGAACGAGATTATGACAAGGACTTGTCGACGACAATGGGATTTGTGCGACTGCTGAGCCGATTGTGTCAGGACAAGAAAATCGGCCGTCACATTGTTCCCATTGTGCCGGACGAATCGCGAACGTTTGGCATGGAGGGCATGTTTCGAGAGGTCGGCATTTATGCTCATTCCGGCCAGTTGTACGAGCCCATCGATTCCGATCAGTTGGCCTACTACAAGGAGGCTACGGACGGCCAACTGTTGGAAGAAGGAATCTCCGAGGCCGGGTCGATGTCGTCATTTTGTGCCGCGGGTACATCGTATTCGGCCCACGGGGTGAACATGATTCCGTTTTTCATTTTCTACTCGATGTTCGGGTTTCAAAGGATCGGCGATTCGATTTGGGCGGCGGCCGACATGCGCGCAAAAGGCTTCTTAATTGGCGGTACGGCAGGTCGTACGACGCTCAACGGCGAAGGCCTGCAACATCAGGACGGACACAGCTTACTTAACGCCATTGCGTTCCCAACAGTCCGTTCGTACGATCCGGCGTTTAATTATGAGATGGCCGCCATTGTTTTCGACGGTTTGAAACGGCTCTATGAAGTTGGTGAAACCGCGATTTATTATTTGATGGTTGGTAACGAAAACTATCATCAGCCGGCGCCGCCCGACGGCGCATTGGACGATGCCGTGCATGGGATGTACCGTTTTGGCTCGCGGGAGGTCGACAAGCCGCGCGGGCGAGTTCAATTATTTGGCAGCGGTGCGATCATGAACAGTGTGCTTGGGGCGCAGACAATTCTCGCGGAACAGTTTGGTGTGGCGAGCGACGTTTGGAGCGTGACCAGTTACACCGAATTGCAGCGTGACGCCAATGCGGTTCATCGCTGGAACATGTTCCACCCGACGGAAAAGCCGCGAACGAGTTTTATAGAAGCGAAGCTGTCAGGCGTTTCCGGGCCCTTTGTCGCCGCCAGTGATTATGTCCGTGCCGTTAGCGAACAAATCCGTCCGTGCGTCCCTGGAAACTACTATGTTTTGGGAACCGACGGCATGGGACGCAGTGATACGCGCCTAGGGTTGCGTCGACACTTTGAAGTGGACGCCCAGTGTGTCGCGCTGGCCGCACTCTACGGCTTGCAGCAGCAAGGCAGTTTCACGCCAGCCAACCTGGCAAAGGCCATCAAACAACTCGACGTCGATCCAGAAAAACTCAACCCGTTATACGCATAGCAACGATTCCAATAATGGCAATATCGATAAAGCTCCCAGAACTTGGCGAAGGGGTCGATTCAGGCGATGTCCTGGAAGTCTTGGTGGGCGTAGGCGAAACGGTCAAAAAGGACCAGGGCATCGTCGAGCTTGAGACGGAAAAGGCAACGATTTCTGTTCCCAGCAGCCACGCCGGCAAAGTGACCAAGATCTTGGTTTCCGCAGGCGAAACCGTCAGCGTCGGACAGGCGTTAATCGAACTCGATGCTGCTGGGTCGGAAGTGCCGAAACAGTCTAACAAAACGGCGCCGAAGGCCTCGCTGACGTCGCCACCCGTCAGCGACGTTGAAGCCAAGTCACAGCAGCAATCGGTCGATATCACGACTGGCGACGATTCGGCGGCAGCGGTTGTATCGCCCCCTTCCTCAACGCCCGATGCGTCCAAGGCGAAACGCCCAAGCCAGATCACATCGGGCGAGTCGTTCGCAGAGACGAAATCACAGACGGATGCGGTTGGACCGACGATGCGCTCATTAGGTTCGGTTCCCGCAGGTCCGGCGGTGCGCCGATTCGCGAGGGAAGTAGGAGTGGACCTGCTTCAAGTCGTGGGAACTGGCCCCAACGGGCGAATCACGCGCGAAGATATTTTGCAGGTGGTGCGGAACAGCGGCGCCGGCAAATCGGCGCCGGCGACCGATTCTGGAGTCCACGATGAATTTGGTCCCATCCGTGTCGTCAAACTGCCGCGCATCCGCCGCACGATTGCCGAAAAAATGCACGTTTCCTGGTCGACGGTACCGCGCGTTACCAATTTTGACGACGCGGACGTGACCGATCTCGAGGAATTTCGAACCGAAAGCAAGGCCGACTACGTGAAGGAAGGGGTCAAACTCACGAGTCTCCCATTCGTTGTGAAAGCAGTAGCGACCGCGCTAAAGTCGCATCCTGAAATCAATGCGTCGATCGACATGGAGGGGGGCCAAATACTTTACAAGCAATACGTCAATATTGGAATCGCCGTGGACACCGATCGCGGTTTATTAGTCCCAGCATTACGCCACGCGGATCAACTTTCGATTCCGCAAATTGCCCGACAGCTTCAAACTCTAGCCGAGAATGCTCGGAGTGGAGACTTCACGATGGAGGACTTGAAGGGAGGAACTTTCACGATCAGCAACCTCGGGGCCATCGGCGGGAGCTATTCGACTCCGATTGTCAACGTCCCGGAAACCGCCATCTTGTTGATCGGCCGGTCGCGAAAGATGCCGGTCGTCGTCGAAGACCGAGTTGCGATTCGATTGATCATGCCGCTGAGCATTTCGTATGATCATCGATTAGTTGACGGCTCGATGGCCGCTCGATTCCTAAATGACGTGATTGGCTTCTTACAAGCACCGAGCCGCCTATTGCTCTCTCCGTAACGCAATTGCTTGACCCGCGGATGTTCGAAATCATTGCCCACGGATCGCAACTCACGCAACGAACGCAACATGCGATTCCACCGGGGCAAACGATTGAATTGGGGCGAGCCGCTGCCTTTAGTATTCCCTGGGACGATGCGATTTCCCGCCGGCACGCACAATTGACTGCCGAACAAAGTGGACTGCGCGTTGTCCGATTGCCGCTGTCGGCGAATCCAATCTTCTATCGAGGCCGCGCGTTGGACGATTTCCGGGCCTCGGTGGGGGATCATTTTGTAATCGGACAAACCACGTTTTTTTTGCGAGGGGATAGTGCCCGAGCGACATTGAGAACGCCTGAGCCGTTATCAGAACAGCTATTTCCCAGCGGGACGCTGCGTCACCTCCGCTACCAGGATGCCGAAAAACGGATTGCCGTCCTGAGTCAGTTACCCGAAATCATTTCGAGCGCTCGCAATGAAACGGATCTCTTTGGCCGAATGGCCGACGTCCTGTTAGCGGGCATTGACTCGGCCAGTGTTGTGTCCATCGTACAGGCCACCGATGATCTTGGTGTCTCGGTGCTGCATTGGGATCGAAGAAGAGTTTCGAATCTGCCATTTGAACCGAGCGAGCGATTGATTTGGACCGCAGTGAATACGGATCAGTCGGTACTACATATTTGGGGCTCACTCCCAGACGATACTCAGGTGACTTTTGACCCGCATCACCAATGGGCGTTTGCGGTTCCGATTCGTGGCGATGCAAGTCGGGGTTGGGCGATCTATGTAACTGGTTTGGCGCCGTACTCGAATCGCGACGGTATCGATCAGCCATCGAGAATCGATCTTAAGGGAGATTTGAAATTCGCAGAACTCGTCGGGTCGATGTTGGCCAACATTCGACAGCTGCAACGACTAGAGCGGCAACAGGCCACTTTGCGACCGTTTTTTTCTCCTGTCGTCTTGGACGCGATTTCGGGACAGGAACCCCAAACAGTCCTTGCCCCACGCCAGTGTCATC
Organism: uncultured Planctomycetaceae bacterium; assembly: GCA_963803365.1. Taxonomy (GTDB): domain Bacteria; phylum Planctomycetota; class Planctomycetia; order Pirellulales; family Pirellulaceae; genus JANMEB01. Next base: position 286,853 of record CAWDMH010000003.1, on the reverse strand, counting down.
TCAGCGTGATGTTTTGTGACCTGCGAGGGTTTTCCAAAGCGTCGGAGCGGATGGCCACCGACTTGCTTGGCCTGCTTGGACAAGTCAGCCGCGCATTGCAAATCACCACACAACAAATCCTGGGAGCGGGAGGTGTCGTGGGAGACTTTCACGGCGACGCTTCGATGGGGTTTTGGGGCTGGCCAATCGACGATCCACAGTCTGCGGAAAAGGCCTGTCGATCGGCAGTGGAAATTCAACGGCAATTCCGGCAACTGACCCAGCAAGGACATCAGCTAGGAACCTTGAATATCGGAGTGGGGATTGCGTCTGGAACTGCGGTCGCCGGTCGGATTGGCACAGACGATCAAGTCAAAGTCACGGCCTTTGGTCCAGTGGTGAATCTCGCTGCCCGCCTTGAATCGATGACGCGAGATTTCCAATTATCGATTCTAGTAGATGATGCAACGGCACAGGGCCTGTACCCAATCGCGGAATTCATAGAGTTCGCAATTCGAGAAATCTGCGTCGTCCGCCCGTACGGACTCGAGACAGCCATCAAGATATGGCAGGTATACGATGGACGCGATGCGGGCCTCCAGTTTACTCGCGGACTTGCGGGGTATGCTCGTGGTCTGTCAGCGTTTACGGACGGAGATTGGCGCACCGCTCAAGCCGAATGGCGCCGGCTATCGGATTACGATGGAGCCGCAGCGTTCTTATTGCGCTACATGGGAGCTCGATCCGCGCCGGCGCCGAACTGGGACGGCGCTGTGACGCTTGAACACAAATAACGAAGTTCGTCGAGACCGAACGACGTCTGATTGGGTCACGAGACGGAGGCAGAGTCAAAGACAATTGAGCCCATGATTCTCGCGTGACTATCCGTGAGCATGTTTGCCGCGGAACGAGCGTCATGCTTCGTGGTCTGATTGAGGGCGACCAAGATGTATGCGCCGTGACAAACGAGTCCCATTCGCCGCGCTACGAGTTGCTTAACGTACCCACCATTCACGCAGACGTAGACGTATTCCTGTTGCCATTCCGACGATAGTTTCATGAGATTTGAATGTTCGAGTCGGCGGCTGGGTACTTCAGCGGTTCCGCAGGGCAACACGCTCAGCAGCGGGTTTTCGGTGGCGCAACCAAAGACCGCCAGTCGCAACGTTCACAGAGCACTTCAGCCAGCCCGATCGGCGGCGGCTCCAATTGTCGAGCAAGATCAAGATTGCCTTCCCAATTGGCGTCAACCAATAACACTCGATCGTTAGCAAATGCACTCAAATTCTGCGCTAATTTGGCGACGGCGCGATTGGTCGAGACAGATGAGTCAGCGCTGACAAACAATAGTTGGGCGTGCGCATGGCTGGGGAATTGGTTGACAATCCGTCGTGCAACGTCCTGAATCGGTCGGTCGTCAAGCAGATCGGGGACGCTGTGAAACCAAGTCGTCTCAAAAATCGTCTGTTCAGATTTTTGAGGGTCGTCCCGAAGCGACTGAGGCACGAGGCGTCCGTCCACGCGGGGCGTGTCGTGTTGGGGTTCCACCTTGGATCGCGGCATATTGGACGCGTGCCCACTCGACGTATCGCTTGACCCATTGGCTCTCGCCGAAACAGAACTGACATCGGGAATGGAGACCAATGCGATCTCGGGGACAGCGGACGAGTCACAGGCAAGCAAACTGCGGAGCTGATTGAGCATCCCAGATTGCGTTTCTGCCGAAGCGCGGTTCGCATCGCGCACTGATTCAAGCACGGCCGGCCGAGTTCCGGCAGTTTGAATCGGGCCACTCTCATCGGATTCCGAATTTCGTTTCACGCTTTACCACCCGTTGGGGAGAGTCAACCTTGATCGTCTCGCAGCCGTTGAAATAATTGTTGATAGTCCAACCGGATTGCACGCCCGCGAGACACTTTCGAGACGTCAGTTTCTTCTGATTCCGCGTCGAACCATGCCGCTGGAATTGCCTACTTCCTGATTGGGTTGGGAAACAACGATCATGTCGCGGTCGTCCTCGGCCGGTTCAACGGATTGGCCGATGTCGTCGAGCTTTTGACTGAGTGAGCGATACGAGGAGGCGTCTGTCGCTCACCGGCTACCGATGCTTTCAATATTGATGTCGCCTCCAGACAAACTTGGGGGGCTTAGAGTTTCGTCGGTGATTCGGCGTGAAACATCGTTGGGTATCACTTGCTCGTCGATGAAATCCTCGTTGAATGGATCGGCTGCGTGGACTTGCGAACTCGAATATGTCGGTTGTTCTGGAATCGGTAACGGTTCGCTCTCCGGGAGATCGACTGCCGTTGACCAATCACTGGCATAGGCTTCGGCCAACGAATCAACCATGTCTGATATCGCCGAAACGTGTTCGTGGACGTCGTCGGCCGGCGTCGAGCGATTTTCGGACGGCCGATCCAAATCTTCCACCAAATCAGCGTTCGGTGCCGAATCGGACCGAGTGTCTGCAGAGAGTTCTCCGAATTCAATAACCGAACAGTCCCGCCGGCGTCCATCTCGTTGGCTGCTGCTGACTCAGCGATATCCGACGTCGGCATCATGGTATTCGCCTTTGTCGATCCCACTTGCCAGATCGTAGTCGGTAGTTGTTGAACGTCTGCGTAGGCTTCCGCAATGGTTTCTCCGGATACGCAGGACATACCGCAACTGGCGGCCAGAATAAGAGCGTGATCACAAACCTGATTGATCGAACGAAAGTTGCCGTCGCACAACTGACCGAGGGCTTCGATGGCAGTCGGCTGGAAAATCTCGTGCGTCGTCGCTCCTGCCCGGACCACTTGGTGTTGAACGTAAGCCGCCAGCTCGTCGCGGCGCAGCGGTTGTAAGTAACAACGCGCAGAAATTCGTTGATTGAGCGAGTCCAAATGCGGATGGGTGAGTCTTTCTTCCAATCCTTGTGTACCAGCGATCACGAGTTGAACGCACGATCGACCATCGCGTACGAAGTTGGTGATCATGCGAAGTTCATCCAACAGTCGGCCTGGCAAGAACTGTCCGTCATCGACCAACAACAGCATGCCGTGCGGGCATTGTACCGACGGGCGCAAAAAGTCAATAAGCGCCAGCCGCAGTTCACCCTCGGAAAGCTCGCGGTAGGGTTGCCCCAGTTCGAACAAGATGTTTTGCAGGAGATCGTGCCGGCGACTCATTCGGCTGCACGCAAGCACATTCGCGATCCGAAAGACCGACCGATATTCATGTTCCAATACGGCCAGCAATTGGGATTTTCCCAATCCGCTGGCACCAATAACGATCACGGGGCCAGATGAGGCGCTCGATGCTCATTCGCACGGAGTCGAGCACTGCGTCCACCGAACTGGCTGGAAAATAAGCTTCGGCTGCCGGAGCCGCTATGAACGGCCGTCGCTGAAAGCCAAATTGTTTCTCGTACATTGCAGCAAACATCCGGTGACCCGGACCTTCGTCATCTAAGTTCTCAGAATCAGCGAACACCAATGCGACAAGCCATACCACGGGTCTTGCAACAACGTCGACGCCACCCAGGGCTTGACCAAACAAACAAGCAGGACAATACCCAAAACGACGCAGGCAACAATTTCCGAAATCCGTACTACGTAAGACGCAAGTTGTGCCGGGCGCTTCGGCCGAGAAACAGTCGGACCTGTTGGCAGCTGTCCAATGACGTCAGCACGCACCGCCTTAACGACGTCCGACAACGACCTCAGCTGCATGCGGTGGCGCAACGGATCATAGTAATACGCAGTCAACGCCGCGATCAAACATGAAAAAATGGCCGTCGTCATTGGAAACGCAGCGCGGCCACCACAAAGTGTTGAGCGACTTGCGGTTTGCACGCTTACCATACTATTGGATACGATTGAGGGGTTGGCAAAATAACCCGACAGGTTGTCGACCAAATCCCGTCGAGAGTCCAATGACGATTCGGCATTGGCGAGTAGTTGGTCCGATGCCATTTGGGCAACTTGCAAATCGATTGTATCCAGCAATTCGGATCGCTTTGCAATCGCGGCCGCGGCATCATGCTCAGTTGCCAGTCGCTTTTCGGATGCTTGGTAATACGGGTTGGTTTGCGAGTTCACGGCGGTCGTTGGAGCAAGAAACACGTCGCCTCTGGCGGAAGGTTTCGGCACATCCATCGCGGCATCTAGGGCACGCAACTGTTCGATTTGATTCCGCAATTGCATGATGTCTGGCGCTGTATCTGGATACCCGAATTTCGATTTTAGCTCAGCGAGTGTCCCTTCGAGACGGCGAATTCGGTCTTGGACTGAAACCGCATCGTCCGGCGAATCCATAGCGATGCGACATTGCGCGATCTGCATTCCGGCCTGTTGTAACTCGTCGCGAATCTGCTTTGCCAGATGGACTTGTTTTGAAACGTCCAACGTCGAGTTGAAATCTTCGAGCCACAGAGCCACCTTCGACCGGTCATGTTGGCGAGTCGACTCGACCGCCAAATGCTGGGCGAGCCGGTTAACAAACTCTCGTTCAGCCGCGGTTCCTGAACCCGTAAGAGAAATTGAAAGCACGGGACTGGGTTGATCGGTTAAAGATATGCGCAATCGGCTCGCCAGTCGCACCGCATCCACTCGAAGCGCTGTCGCACCGGGTTGATCGCCCAGTTGCGCAAGAATCTTTGCGACGGATTCTTCCGAGGTCACCGACTGGACCGCAGTGCGGACCACCGGTTCAAAATCGCCGCGTTGTCCGAAGCCTTTTGTATCAAACGTGAGCGACGAGGTGCTCACAAAATCTCCGTCGAGCTTCCAGCGAAAGACGGCCAATACGGCAAACATGGCAAGCCAGGAAACGGCAAAGGCGTAGAGGCTTCGCCACGTCGCTTCCCGACTCGTTAGCGTTAGATTGTGCATTTGCGGCGAAGCGGCTTGTTCAGCGACTGTCCGACGTGGGGTGCATTGATGAACGTGACACGGACTCGTTTTCTCGTGATCGTCGTCGCGAAAATTGACGCTTTAGTCAAAAATGACGATCGTGAGGTTTGCAGCGAAATTGATGCCCGACAGTGGCAAAGCGGGCAAGCCGCGGTCTTGGAGTAATTGCTTTCGATAGCAGGATGCACAACTGCCGCCGATGTATCTCGGGGATCGGTCCTGACCCGATCATCGGCTACTCGAATTGCTCAGACGAGTGGTCGGACGCGTCCTGTGTCGATCGCAAGGATTTTCGCGAATGTGGCCGCGGAATCACCGAATGCGTTTCGACCAAGGTTTCAAAAATTCCTTCCTGAGTGACCTCTCCTCGCTGATTCATGAGTTCTCGCCGCCAGATGACGCGGCCACTTCGGCGTCCACCGCGAGACTTCGAGACGACTGACGTTCTTACATGAACCGTGTCGCCAAAGAAAATGGGCTGCAGAAACGTCCAATCTCTCACTTTGACAAACGCCACCGTGCGCATGTTCGGCGATTGACTGCTGAGGCCTGCTGCCCAACTCAATCCCAATAAACCGTGGGCTATGGGGCGGCCGTAGATGCTTTCGGCGGCGAAGTGTTGATCGACGTGCAGCGGATTGAAGTCACCCGTCATTTGCGCAAACGCGATGACGTCCGTTTCAGTCACCGTTCGCGCGGGGCTCGTCCACACTTGTCCCTCATTGATGTCCTCATAATACAGTGCGCTGGACATCGTGTCGGCCATCCGTGTCACCGCCGCTGTTTGAAACTTTATTGCCAATGCCTATTCCCGCACCACCATCGAAATCGGAGTGATAGGATTCGAACCTACGACCTCCTGCTCCCAAAGCAGGCGCTCTAATCCAGGCTGAGCTACACTCCGCTCAATTGTTTCACCTACATCGGCCCGGCGCTTAGTCGCCGGAAACGACCTATGGACCCAACGAACAACGCGAAGGAACCATGCTACTGGGAAGCGTGAATCGACGCAATTGGGCCGGATTTGCGCGCCAAATTCATCGCGCCCAATGAAACCTCATGCCGCGTTTCGATTTTGCGGCGCATGCTTGAAATGCTCGCAAATCCGTTCAAATTCGTCATGGCTCGAAAAGAAAATCGCGATTCTCCCACCTCCTTCAGCCGTCTGCCGAATCTCCACCTTGCTGCCGATCAGCAGTTTGAGTTGTTGTTCTAACGACTCTATATGTTGACTCTTGGTTCGCCTGCGACTGCGTTTCGGATTCGTGTCGCGTCGATCCAACTTCTCGATGGTCACTCCGACTAGGTTCTCGGTTTGCCGTACGCTAAGTCCTTCGCGCTGAATTTGACGGCTAAAGTCGATTTGGAGCACCTCGTCGCCCAGAGGCAGCAAGGCCCTGGCATGTCCTGCCGAGATCTGTCCATCCCGCAAGGCGTCCTGCACGGCGTCGGTAATTCCAACAATCGCATCAGATTGGCGATCGTCGAACGGTCGAGCTTGAGCCGATCCGCCAGATCTTCCTGAGTGGCTTGGTGTTCGGTCAGATAGCGACGGAACGAAAGCGCCTTCTCAATCGCGTTCAAGTCCTTGCGTTGTAAGTTTTCTACAATTGCCAACTCGGCAACCAAGCGGTCGTCGGCGTGGCGTATCCGCGCAGGAATCTGACTCCAGCCGGCGGCGATCGCTGCCCGCAACCGACGCTCGCCGGAAATCAATTGGTACCTGCCGTTGACTTCTCGCACAAGAACGGGTTGCAGCATGTCGTGCGTCTTTAGGCTTTCCGCAAGCGAAGCAATCTCGGACTCGCTAAATTCTCTTCTCGGCTGAAACGGATTGTCATCGATCTCGTAGACATCCAGAAAAACCATGTCGCTCGTCTTGGCGCCGCCGGCAGATTCCGGCCCGTCAACAGTGGGTTCTCGTGGAACCAGCGATAGCGGCGTCTCAGTGGACCGCTCGAGCTCTGAATTGGCGCCGACAAAGGACTCGCGAGTCGCATTCAACAACGCCTCCAAGCCACGCCCCAAGCGTTTTTTTCTAGTCACGATCCAGTACCTCCATGCACAATTCGATGTATGCCCGCGCTCCCCGTGAGCGCGGTGCGTAACGTAAAATGCTCATTCCGTGGCTCGGGGCTTCGCAAATCTGCGAATCCCGTGGGATAACGGTGTCGAAGACAATTTCGCCAAAGAAATCGCGGACTTCATCATCGACTTCGGCGGTCAACTCCAGACTGCTGTCATGCATCGTGAGCAAAATTCCACCGAACTCAAGTCGACTGGGATGCGTATACATTACGTCGCGAATGACTTCAATCATGTGAACTAGACCCTCCATCGCAAAATACTCGCATTGAATCGGCATAACGACCTCACTGGCGGCCGTTAGCGCGGTGCGTGTTAGTTGGCCCAGCGATGGAGGGCAATCGATCAATACGTAATCGTAGGCGGTGGTGCCCCGATGTAAGTGTTCGACCAAACGGCGGCTATCCGAACCGCCCGTTTGTGTCAGCAAATCGACATCGCAGAAGCGCCGGCTTCCAGGCAAGAGATCAAGCCGGGAGTTGGCCGTGGATAAAACCCAGTTCCGAATCGGTGCTTCTCCAATGAGCGGATGATGATCCAACGGTCGATGCCCTAGCCCGGTCGTCGCATTGCATTGGGGATCCAGGTCGACAACCAGCGAACGATTTCCGGCTCGGGCCAACCCGTCGGCCAGATTGATGACGGTGGTGGTCTTTCCGACGCCGCCCTTCTGGTTGGCAATACATATCGTCCGCGGCACATCCGTTCCTTTTTGCACCTACGCCTGGTGGCGATGTACATAGCAAAGAGCCGTCGCATTGAGAATGGCAAAATGCGCGATCGTTTGGGCATGGGTTCCACGTGAAACCGGTATTGACGATCAGGCCGCCGAAATCGTTTCACGTGAAAACAAGTCAAATGGGGGAACTATGCGGGCTTTGGGTGGATGGTCAACCGTTTTTTCCTTGAGCCCATACGACACCGAGAATTCCCGCGGACATCGCCAACTTTGCCGAGCGGTGCCGTCCTATTCGAGCGGATTGAATACGAGCCCGGACAGAAGTTTGGGATAGAAATAGGTGCTCTTGGCGGGCATACGCTCGCCACGATCACTGACTCGGCGAATGTCATTCAGCGTGGCCGGCAAAACCAAGGCGGCCAGATGAAAGGGATGATTGCTGCCCATCTGCCCGGTTGCATCTCGGCCGGCAACATCTCCGCTAGTCAACTCGTCGACTACCTCCTTGATCGTATGAACGTAACGAGGTGTTGGCAACGATTCAGCCACGAACAACCGCTTAACTAGCAGTTCGTGCAGAATTGCCACGCCGAGGGACTGCCAATCAAGGCTCCGTTGGGCCGCGGCCAGCTTCATTTCTTGCACACCCTCGGCCGTCAACGTTGCGCGATGCCATGTCTGGTCGGCATGAGTGAACAGGCCCAGAGTCGATTGGCTGCCCACCGATTCGATCTGACGCCAAACCTTGCGCGCCAATTCGACACCCACCCCCACAATGGCCAAGTCAAAATACCCGGCCAACCGTTTCGCCAAATCCGCTGAATGCAAGACCCTCGTCCCACGGAACAAGCGATGTGTCGGTAGCACGATCATCCCGGGATCGGCACTGGCCACGCACGTCATCAAAACGTAGTTGGCTGGGTGGCCGTCATCGAGGATTCGTCGTTCGGCGAGTTCCGCCCGATAATTGCATGCCGTTTCGTATCGATGATGTCCATCCGCGAGGTATAAGTCACGATCACCCATCAAGGCAGCTGCCTGCGATATCGCAACCTCGTCGGTAACTCTCCAAAGTTGGTGAACGACACCCAGGTGATCGACTGCCGTCAGAGGCGTCGGATCGTCGATGGCACGCTCCAATTGTTGTTGGACCGAGTTCTGTTCATCAACGTAGAAGCTGAAAATCTGACTTAGATTCATCCGAGTGCGCGGGTCAACTTCAATCGGTCCTCTCTGACCGTTGCGTGAGTTTCTTCGTGCGGATGAATTTGGCCGGCACCGAGCGGTTCGAGCCGAACGCGGCTGGTGAATCCTCGGCGAACGTAACTGACTCCATCGCGTTCAAATTGCTGATGGTACACATATATAGCGGGTGTCTTGTCAACCGCTAGCACTCCATCCCGTGTCCACTGACGTAGCAGGCGAGCAGCTCGAATGTACGTGGCGCCGTCGACGTCATTCGGCTCGGCTCGGTTAAGGATCAAGCGAACGACGTTGTACGGATGTCGATCGTACAAGGAATTTTGAAGTTGGGGATCGATGACGTCGTAGGGAGGCGCGACGAGATTTGACAAATCCCCTACCTTCGAAAGGTCGTATCGCAATGCACGGAACGCCTGAATCTGGACCATCTATGCGACTCGTTATCGGCTTGTAACGCAAACAGCAGATGCCGTGTTTTATCATGACTTTGAATTCTGTTGTCAAAGGGGGACGATCGGCGCCCAGCGGTTTAGGAACAACAAAACCTTCTCGTTTCCATGTTCTCGTCGGTGCGGCTTGAGTCCGCTGCGCGAAACCGGGAGTTGTTGTCGCCGCGATCCCAAGATTCCGTTGTCCAGGGCCTTCGACTTCGGATGCTTCAATTACATACGATCGAATCGAACAGATGGTTCGTCGAATCGCTCAAGGATTCGGGGGGCGGCGCGTTGATCGACGAAAGCAGCAGATCGGCGTCGACGCAGACGATCTTGCCGCAGTTTGTGTCCTGGCAACGCACAAAATTGCCACCGAGTGAAGCCTTCAGATCCAGTGGTCGCTGGCACGCCGTGCATAAAAGCGGTCGGCCGTCCATCCATGTCGCCACGACGACATCCAAAGGTTGACACGCCAATGCCTGTTCCAGAAGTTCGCGATCATTTGGCTTTGACTGTTTTGAATCGACAACGATGCTTCCATCGGCTTGATGCCGAATGCGGCCGCAAACCTCGTTGCGGACAAGTAGGCCAAGGATGGCGCCACAGCCAAAACCAAACAAGTGACCGGCAACTGCTACGCCACCGGCCGCAACTCCATCGTTAGACATGGACCAAACCTGTAGCCCAATCCAGCACGCCGCGCCTACAGTCGCAGGGATCGATATGACGCGGAAGACGTAAAACCAAATCAGCACTTTGAGCCTTGCCCTGAATCCAAATAGGACCAAGTACGCGCCCAGGATTCCTGAAATCGCGCCGCTGGCGCCGATGCAAGGGACTTCGCTGGCGGGATTCAGGCGCCTTGACCGAGCGCGGCGATAATTCCGCAAGCGATGTAAAACATCGCGAATTGAATCGAGCCAAGTGCTTCCTCAACGGCGGTTCCCAGCGCCCAAAGCAACAAGAGGTTACTCAGCAAATGCAGAATGCCGCCGTGGACAAACATGTGCCCGATGAGCGAAAAGAAATCACCACGCCCCAAGTCTGGAAAGGAAAACCCCCAAGTTTGATAGAATCGTTCTAGCTCTGAGGCATCTTCACCGTCGGACAAACTACCCAAAGATTGTGAAGATTGAATCGCCGAATGAGCGTCGGCGCCGTCAGCGAGACTTTCCTCGATATCCATGACGAACGTCTTTCCAGCGACGATCAGGCACGCGATGATCAGCAGCATGCAAAAGACCGGAATGTGGCGCGATTGAACTTCGCTGGAGCCAACAACTAACATGGCGTCTAGAAATGGAAATGGGTTTGTCGCGTGGACGGACACGTCCCACAAATCTAGATCTCGCTAATCTGTACGGCACAAACGGAATCCGGTGGCCAATCCAAAAAACCCGCCGATTCGTGAGCGGGTACGCCTCCTAGCAGTTCTAGCAATTCTGCCGATTCGATGACTGCCGGATCCTTCTGATTCGCAACGCTCAGAGCGAGCGTTACCGAAGCCCAATGGGGGATGGGGAATCAGAGCACCGATTAGTAGCGATAATAGTCCGGCTTGAATGGTCCTTCAATGGACACGCCAATATACTCGGATTGGACGGGGGTTAGTCGTGTCAACTTGACACCTAGGTGGTCCAAATGGAGTCGCCAACTTCTTCGTCGAGTGCCTTAGGCAACACGTGAACACCGATATCGAATTTTTCGATTTCTGTCCACAAAGCGATTTGCGCTAGAACTTGATTGGTGAACGAGGTGCTCATGACAAATGACGGATGCCCCGTCGCGCAGCCAAGATTGACCAAGCGACCTTCGGCTAACAAGACGATGGAATGTCCGTCGCGAAACGTAAACTTGTCGACTTGAGGCTTGACTTCTTCACGAGACAATTCACCAATTTTGACACCGCGCATTAACCCCGCGACATCTACCTCCAGGTCAAAGTGGCCGATGTTGCAAACGATGGCATCGTTTTTCATCTTCTTCATGTGTTCAAACATGACAATATCACGATTGCCTGTGGCGGTGACAAAAATGTTGCCCATCACGCAAGCTTCATCCATCGTCGTTACCTGAAAGCCCTCCATGCTCGCCTGCAGGGCGTTGATCGGATCGATTTCGGTTACGATGACGCGCGCACCGTAACGTTGCATCGACTGGGCGCAACCCTTGCCGACATCGCCATATCCACAAACCACAACCACCTTGCCGGCGACCATGACGTCGGTAGCACGCTTGATTCCATCAGCCAATGATTCTCGACAGCCGTAAAGGTTGTCAAACTTGCTCTTCGTAACTGAGTCGTTAACATTGATCGCAGCTACTTTGAGTTCGCCCCGCGAATGCATCTGGTAAAGTCGGTGCACCCCGGTTGTCGTTTCCTCGGACAGGCCGCGAATGTTGCTCAACAGCTCCGGATACTTCTGGTGGACCATGGCCGTCAAGTCGCCGCCGTCATCCAGAATCATGTTGAGCGGTTCGCCGTCGGTAAAGTGCAATGTCTGTTCGATGCACCAATCAAACTCTGCTGACGTCATCCCCTTCCAGGCGTACACCGGGATGCCCACCGATGCGATGGCCGCCGCCGCATGATCCTGGGTCGAGAAGATGTTGCAACTGCTCCAAGTGACTTGAGCACCCAACTCCATCAGCGTCTCGATTAACACCGCCGTTTGAATCGTCATGTGCAGGCAACCCGCAATCCGGGCTCCCGTCAACGGCTTGGTCTTTCCATATTTCTTTCGAAGCGCCATCAAACCCGGCATTTCGTTTTCCGCCAATCGAATCTCGCGCCGGCCCCATTCGGCGAGTGAAAGGTCCTTAACCTTGTAACTAACTTTCGTAGCTTGCGCATTCGACATGTCCGTCTCCTTATTTGGCAAAAGATAATTTCCAACTGGGAAACCGCCTGGCCGCGGGCCAATGGTTCCATCACGATTCGTTCAGGTATCAAACCCGAAACGCCCCAAAACGTCAGAATTCCCGGACTCGGGACCCATGAAGAAACGCAAGCGGCGATGTGGGGAGCCGCTACGCAGTAAGTATTCTAATAAACTTCAGATTCCGTTCAATACCTAACCGCGTTCCGCAGGGGGCCATTTCGAGGCGGGACGGCCATCCCGGCCGTCATGGGTCGGGTAAGGAATCGCGACCTGCAGCAAACTACCCCTCTACAGAAAGTTCGGCATTTGACTTGCTTAAGAAGGGGGCATGGAGTTGACTCCAGCGACCAGCATATTTGCCTTGCGTAGATGCGTCTGCCAACGAGCATGCGTGAATCGGATGGTTGACTCAAACATGTATTCTCAAACCGTCTCGATTGGTCGGAGCCACGCCGGCGCATCAATCCTTCATTGACGCGAAGTCTGAATCAACGCCTCGATCAGCCCGGACGGATCGTCGCCCAGAGTCTTTTTCCACTCGTCCTTCTTGGATTCGGGCGCCGCGGAACCAAGTTCCCGGGCAAAGTCTCGCTTGGCATCTTCCAAGCGTTGCTGAAAGCGATGGACCGCGGCGTCGGCTTCTTGTTTGAACTTCAAGGTCTCACCCGACGATAAATCCAGATACGCTGCACAGACATCGGTCCACGGCGCGTCGGAGAGTTGGCATACTCGATAAACCGATTGAAAACGAACCTGGCTCAGGAGCTGATCCAGTTTTTCAACTTGATGCGGCAAAAGTGAGCGTTTGAGCTGAACCATTGCGTCCTCGACACAAGACGAAAGTTGCTCGTTGACGCGGCGTGACACGCTTTCTTTGTCCTCCTTGGTTCGCTCAGGGTCCGCCGCGACTTCCCGAAGTTCTTGGATTAAATCTTTGACTCGTTCCCGCTGCTCGACGATGATCCGCGCAAGCGCGTCGCGTTGCTCCGCGTCCAATTCCAAGTCGCGAAGGAATCCAGCGTTTCCCGCCATTTGGGAAGCGTCGGTGCGGATCAAGCCGGATAAAATGTCTTGCTCCGCCCGTTGCACCATAATGTGCAATTGATCCCGGCTGATCGTTGGTTTACCGCTCTCCTGCATTCCAAACATTCCCGGCAACGATATCATTCCCAACAAGCTTGTGATCGAAAGAAGCAAGGGCTTTGGCATCGGCAACTCCAAATCGACTCCGGTTGCGTCTTAGTTGGATTATACGACACAATACTTTTGCAACAATGATCCGCTACAACCATTTGCCGTCAGCCATTGAACCGCCGCCCTTGCCGTTGTTGATTACCGGTATTACGGGTGTGCCGGGTTACAATGCGTTTTATTATTTCCGCCGACGCTATGGAGAGCTTGTCGTGGGCCAACGTCCAAAGGCGAATGGACGGTTATTCGGCCCGGGAATTGTCGCGTGCGATCTGGAGAACCGCAACGAAATTCGCCAGCTGTTTGCCGGATTCAAGTTCCGATCGGTATTGAATTGCGGTGGAAGCTGTGCCCTAAAGCCGTGTGAGCTGGATCCGTCCATGGCACATCGAGTCAACGTTCAGGGCGTTGATTCGCTGCTTCGGACAATCGAGAAGTCCGACGTGCGACTCGTGCATTTGTCGATCGATCTGGTTTTTTCCGGCAGTCGAAACGGTGACTACGTAGAATCCGATCCAACGGACCCCGTCACGGTATACGGAAGAACGATGGTGACGGCAGAAGAATTGGTGCGGTCGCGTCGGCCTTCAAGTTGCGTATTACGGATCTCGTTGCCGATGGGGATCAGCTTTAACGGACACGCCGGGGCGATTGACTGGATTCAGTCTCGCTTTCGGAAAGGACTTCCGGCGACCCTGTACTTTGATGAGATTCGCACTCCTACGTACGTCGATTGCATGAATGAATTGTATTCGCGAATGTTGGCGAACGACCTCAGTGGCCTCTATCATGCGGGAGGGCCGCGTAAGCTTACGCTGTACGAAATTGCGCAAATCGTCAATCGCATCGGTGGCTATGACCCTCGATTGCTAAACGGTTGTCCGCGGGCCGAAGCCGGACCGATCCCTCCGCGAGCCGGAAATGTCACAATGGACAGCCAGAAACTGACGGCGGCATTGGGATTCAATCCGTTCGTCCAATGGCCGCTTCATGAACACTTTGTCCCGGACGACCGTCGCTGGCATTTTGATCGGCCGGCTGGCGTCAAGTTCGGTCCCAAGTTGTTAACGGCAACTCTGTATCGGCGCAAAAGCGAGGAAACTCGTGGCAATCGACGTCTTGACCGGCCGGCTGGTCCTGAGAAGTCGATTGAACCTGAAATTGGGGGAGAGTAAAATCAGGAGGGTCTGTATCGTGGGATCATCCCCGAACCGTTGCGGCCAAAGAGATCGTTTGGGCGAATTCAACAAGCCAATCCATGTAGTGCAAATTGAACGGAGCGTGTACAGTTGCTACAAGGCGATTGGCGCCGTCGCAAGGCGTTGAACCCCCACCATCCATCGGCGCAAATTCCGGGTTCGGAAGATTGAGGCGAGAAAAAAATGCAACCTCAAGATAGTTGGAGCGTCACCATCGGTCGCTGCGTTGGCGTCCCGGTTCGTCTTCACGTTGCATTGCTGTTGTTTATCCTGTGGATATGGTCGATCGAATGGCATTTTGTCAAGCTCAGTCCGGAATTGGGCGGGATCAATACCGGGACTTGGATTGCGACGGCATTTGCCGTGTTGTTGGCGATCGTGATCCACGAACTCGGACATGTTTTTGCCGTATTGAATCTGGGCGGCTCGGTGCGGAAAATCGTATTGTCGCCTTGGTCGGGGCCCTCTGAATTCAATCTGCCGCCGCGACTTGGCGCCAAGGCGATTGTTTACTTGGCAGGCCCATTTGTCAATGCAATGGTTTTTGCGATGACCGCGGCGATGCTCGTGACGCTGGACCATACGACGCTGGCAAGACTGATTGATCCCTTCCACCCCAATTCGCTCAGCCCTCCTTTTCAAGTCGGGTGTGTCAAGATCTTCTGCTGGGTGAATTTTCAGTTGTTCATCATCAACTGTATTCCGGCCTATCCATTTGACGGAAGTCACTGGTTGCGGCTCGTATTCTTGGCCCGGAATCGATCGATTCCGGTTCATCGCTTGGAAACGGCGGTGATGGCGGTGGGCAACATGGTTGGCATTGCATTGATTGTGTTGGCGTTTTTCAGCCAACGATACAACGAGGGTCCATTACAGCCGACGTGGGCCGTGCTGGCGGCTGGCGGGATCATCTTGATTTTTACCTCGCGACACGAGTTCTTCCGAAGGATGGCGGATTACCATCGCGCTCAAGTTGTCGAAAATCAATCACTCGAGGAACTCAATGACTTCGGTCTGTTTTATGACGATGAGTACGAGTCCTTCGAGTTTGGCGAGGATCATAGCGATTCGGTTTCACAATGGCTGCGTCAAAAGCAGGAAGAGCGACAGCTCGTTGAGCACGAGATTGAGCTGGAAGAGAATCGCCGCGTCGATGCGATATTGGAGAAACTTCACCAATCCGGCAAAGACAGTCTGACCGAAGACGAGAAATCGGTGCTTCAACGGGTCAGCGACCGACTGCGTCGTCGACGTCGTCAACCTTCGAGCGGCAATTCCTGAATCGATTTGCGGCGTCAGCTTTTATGAGTCGAAATCGAGGCGTCTCGCTGGCGCTTCGCTTCGAATAATATCAGGGCAGCGGTGACCGATACGTTCAAGCTATCCGCGGTTCCACCCATCGGTATCCGAACCTGTTGCACGTCATCGGTCAGCCAGACTTCGCTGAGTCCGCGAGCTTCACATCCGAAAACTAACGCGGTCGGCTGGCGCAGATTGGCCGATGTATAGACTTGCTCGGCCGCCGGGCTGTGCCGACCAAGTACAGACCATTCGCATGCAACCATTGTTTGGCGTCTGAACTTGTCGTGGCAGCAATGGACTGCGTAAAAACGCAACCGGTTGAGGTGCGAATGACATTGGGATGGAAATGCTCGCAGACGGGGTTCGCCAAAATCACAGCGTCGACACCGACGGCATCTGCCGAACGCAGTACGGCACCGATATTCCCGGGTTTTTCAAGCGATTCGACCACGACGACCAACGGATTCGAACCGAGCTGAATCTGGCTCAGGTCAGTGGCGGGAGGTCGTGCAACGACCATCACTCGTCCCTCTCGGTCGCCATACTGTAATTGGCGCATCATGGTCGGAGTGACGTCCCAGATCGGAATGGGTCGACCGGCGAGTTCGTCGATGCATTGCCGTTCAATGCAGTTGAGATTCGCCGAGCAACAAAACACCTCGTCGATCTCGATGTTTGACCTAAGCGCTCTCTGAATTTCGCGAGTGCCGTGAATCGCGAAACGGCTCTGTCGACGCCGCCCACGAGTCCGAAGCAATTGCACGGCCTCGCGATAATGGAGGTTCCGCACACTAGTGATTGGTTTCATGACAGGTCAATTCCAGATCCAGGCTTCCGGCAATGCCTGTTGCAGACGAAACACGGCGTCTTGCGAAACGCCCGTGTTCCGCAACACCAATCGTCGCAGTCGCCGCAATCCCTGCAAACGGCTCAAAGTGTCGTCGCTAAGCGATACTCCGTCCAAGTCAATAACGTGATAGTCGGACAGGTTGGGTACGGCCAGCAGTTGGTGGGATCCAATTCCTGTGGATGCAAGTCAAGAATCTTGTACTGGTCCTTTCCGTGGAACAGTCTCCAATTCGTCGACCTCGCGAGAAACAACATGGCGTTCCAACCGGCTCTTTGCCAAAGGCTTAACTTTGCCGCCGGCTTGCGTGCGATCCTCCGGGTGTCAAACACCAAATACAAGTAAACTCCCAGAGCGCACAACACCAATGCAAAAATGATGACCTGACCCAGCCCCTGGCTCACCAAGCTCATCACAACCAGAATCAGCAAGACGATCCCGACTAGGGCGTGCAGGCCGTTGACGGCGGCCGCCGGCGATTCGCCGTAGGTAAAAATGTTGCCGAACCATTTTTGAAAACCTGCAGGTTTGACGTCAAATCGCTCCAGCGGCGTGGCGTTCACCTGCATCACGGCCGGAAATCCACAGTTCAAGCATTTGTTGTTTGAGTCGATAGGACCTCCGCACTGTTTGCAGTGGAGACGATGTGCAAACGTGGAATAAGACAGTGTCGATACCGACTCGGAAGGCAGTGACGAGGCGATCGTCTTTGAGCGCGGCATCGTTTGAGCGACCTTCGACCGTTCGCCTGGCGTCGCGAGACTGGAATCCGAAACAAGTGGCACCTGAACGCGTTTGCGGCAATTTCCACACTCGATCAACGCACCGATCGAGGATTCGGACGCCTCCAGGACACAGCCGCATCGCACGTATTGGTCGGTGACCGCGTCGTAGGACATGATCGTAGAACAATAAAACCGGATTGTCATCTGCCGTCTTCCGCCTGCATTTCATAGCCAACAACTTTTCATTATATCGAAACGTCGAAACGTAGCGGTTACGACAATGCCAACAAAAAACCCGCCGGACCATCATCCGGCGGGTCAAGTTGGTTGCTTCAGACGCAGGTGCTCGTTGCTCCCGGCACGCGTATCTACCGATTCTTGCCAGAGGCGTCTTGGGCTTGAGTCTGGATGGCGGGAAGCACAACGCCGACGATTCGGACACGGATCGGGTCGGCTTGCAAATCGGTGGTGATCGAAATCTGATCGGCGATTTCGCCCTGTGCATCCGGAGTCACCGTGACGTCCACGACGTGCAGTCGCTTCTTCTCGTTGCTCGCATTGATTTTGACTTGGTCGGAGTTGCTCTTGGCATCGGTGATCACAAAATCCTGACTGGCCTTCAGCAACAGTCGCTTGGTGACCGATCGTCCCTGTTGCAATTCACCGACATCGACGACCGATTGTGATTCGATCAATGGCTTGATATAGCCCGTCAAGACAATCGGAAGCTCCCGCCGCGCTACGTCGTTGGTGTGGAGGATGATCTGGCTGCTCAGGTTGCCTGCGCTCTGATTTCGACTGAGCTGAACGGTCATCTGATAGCCAACGCGATTGCCACTCCGGTTGGTTTCCTTCAAAGCGATGCTGACGTTGGGGTTGGCGCATTCGGCCTTCTCAATCTTCCAATTGGGATTGCCGGCGATACTGAATATCGACGGTACGCTGACCGTCTTGGCCGGCGGCCTGATTCGAAAAGTCGACCTGGCCTGGATTCACCACAACGTCCTGCCGAACATGACCGTCAATATCCAAATACAATTCGGTGTAGTCGGGCGATTGAACCGTGAGCGTGATCCGAGAATGGCGCTTGCCGATGAATGCCAACGTGTTCAAACGGACTTTGACTTGACCCTTCTCGCCGGGCTTGACGCGCGGCGTCAGAATTGTCGGCTCGGCACATTTGCAACTGACGCGGTATCCGCCAATCACGATGTCCTTCTTCAATGGATTGACGAATTCAAACACGTGGGATTGTTCGGATCCCCTGGCCACATCGCCGAAATCGTGGCGGGGCTGCGCGAACAAACTCGCGGCCCATTGTGGCTGATACGCTTGGACATTGTTCCCGTAGGACTGTCCGTAGTATTGCGACCAACCGCATGCCGAAATTCCGAATACGATGGCCGCCGATAAACTAGCAATTCGAAGTAATCTCACAACCTTCCCCCCTCAAAACGTAGACATGGATTGAATCGACTTGAACGGAACGCTTCCAGCCGTTCCGTTTCGCTGCAGATAGTCAGTTGGTCGTCCCAGACTTGGAATCCCAACACGTTCAGGTCAGTTCAATTTCGTGACGCTTCACGGTATGGACGGCGAGCCTTGGCTCTGGGATGTTGTCGCAGGTCCTTTCCCTATTCTACGAACCCGCCCGATTTTTGTTGATGAAAAAAATCGGGTTTTGTTCGATAGCCATGCGAGCCTTCAAAAAATAATCGCTCATTTCAGTTGTAGAGCAATCAATGTCGCAAACACCGTAGAATTGTACGCATTGGCGTTGGACAAATCCTGGTGTAACGAAAATGATTTCCAGCGAAACCTGATCGAATGTCCTCGTCGTAGCGACGCCGACGAATCTGTTTTCGACATGTTTCGCCGAGCAATGCTTTGTCGACACTTGGGATTCGGCGACGACGGAACATCAGGTTCGTAGCATGGCTGGGGTGCAAAGGATTTGGGCCAACAGTTCGCGGCGCTAAAGGATCGACGGCAAAATAACTTCGCCCTAATTCCTCGCCCTCACGGGAGAGGTAAGGTGAGGGTCAACAAAACCGGGAAGTTATTTTGCGTGCGATCCTAACTCAACGACGAAGTCAATGCTGGCCGATACGTTTGTTAAAACCGTCATTGGTTACCACAACGAGATTTGGCGTAACAGGATCGCGAATTGACGGTCGCAAACACCGGTGACAAAGTGCCTAGATTTCCCAAATTACCCGGCTAGGATTCGAACCTAGAATGACGGAACCAAAATCCGTAGTGTTGCCATTACACCACCGGGCAATCGTTCGAATTTTAGCCTTTTCGCATTTCTGTCACAACGGCATACGAGAGTTGTTCCAATTCAATCGCCAAGTCAACTTCGATGACGTTGGCTGTCGGCGGCAAGTCCAGTGTGATCGGGGCAAAGTTCAGAATTCCAGAGACGCCATACGCTGCCAGCCGCTCTGCCACCGATTGAGCAGCGCTGGCGGGAACCGCAATCATGCCCACCTTGATTTGCTGTTTGCGGACTTCAAATTCAAGGTTTTCAAGTCGGTCCACCGTGAGTCCACCGATGGACGTTCCAATGACGGCTGGATTGATGTCGAACGCTGCGCCATGGTGAATCCTTGATGCGCGAAACCGCGGTATCCCAGCAACGCTTGGCCCAAATTTCCACAGCCGATCAACACCACCGGCCATTTTCGATCGGTTCCCAAGATTTGTTGGATTCTCGAAACCAGTTGTTCGCAACGGTAGCCAACACCTGGATGTCCAAACTGACCAAAATAAGCAAAATCCTTTCGCACCTGGGCGTCGGTCAGTCCCAGGCGCCGGCCAAGTTGACTGGAGCTAACGGTCTCGTTTCCGGACTTCCCCAAACGTTGAAGTTCGCGGAGGTAAAGACTTAAGCGACGGATCACCATTTTGGGGATCCGATTGGGCGTTTCCGCTGCTTTTTCTGTGTCCAAGGGCGTTAACCGACCAGCGTCGCCTTCAAAATCTAATGGGACAATTCGGGAATCTGATGTTGAGCATTAAACAATACGCGATCGATTGATCGCGTTCCACCCTCCCAAACACGCCCGAATGGCTGGCTTAGCCGATACAAACTATCCACACCGTCGCTGGGGGGTGAAAAATCAAAGCGGATTGCCCAAATTGACTGAGCAGAAATGGGCTGATTCTATATTTCCAAGTCCAGCACAAGAGGGGCTTTCGGTTTCGACAAAGGCGGCTCGGCCGTCAAAGTCGCTGTCACGTGAACGGATCCTCTATCTTTTGGAAAAAAATCAAATAGCACAGTCTACGCAATTAAACAAGGCTCGCTATTTATCCGATTTTCACGACATGCAGGAGGGCAGAAGCAGACAAGGACGGTTTGCCGTTCCTCTATTGCTGGAGTTATTGAGTCCCAAGACCTGCGGGTCAGGATCAACTCGGCATAGGCCATTGACATGGTGAAGGCATGGCGAGCGGTTCGCCAGACCAGATTCCGCCTCCAAAGGTTAGAAACGTCAGATTTTGTTTGGGAGAATAAAAATGAAAGTGGTTCTGAATGTGCTGACAACGGCAGTGATTGCCTTGTCGGTCAGCACCGGCTGGGCCCAATGTTGTGGTGGCGCAAGCTACGACAACCAGGGCGTCGCCATGGGCGATGCAAACGCCGGTGCCGGATGTGGCTGTTACACAGTCATGCGAACACGTACTCGCGTCGTCTATGATCGACAAGAAGTCACTCGATGCCGAAACGTCTACCGAACCGTTCAAGAGCAGCGTCAGGTCCCCGTGACCCGCACGGTGCGCGAAACCGTTTGCGACACGCAAACGTACACGGTTCGCTGTCCGGTCCGTGAAACGTGCTACAAGACGGTGAACTACACCGTCCGACGCCCCGTTCACGAAATGACGTACAAGACAGTGACTTGCCGTCGCCCCGTTCACGAGGTTTGCTACAAGACGGTAAATTACACCGTCCGACGTCCCGTTCGCGAAATGAGTTGCCGAACTGTGTGCTACACGGTCCGACGACCCGTCCGTGAAATGCAGACTCGGACAATTACCTGCAACAACTATCATCGTGTCAGTGAAACCTGCTATCGCACGGTTTCCCGCACGGTACGCGTTCCTGAGACGTACACTCGGACAGTCCAAGTCCGAGGCGGTCATTGGGAAACCGTTTCCGAGACGATTCCTGGCCGAACCGTTCGGCAAGTCGTTGGTGGTTGCGGTGACAGTTGCGGCGGTGGCTGCGACGATTGCGGTTGCGGAGGTTACGGCGGAGGAATGTTTGGCCGATTCGGTGGCCGTTTAAACGGTCTTCTGGCCCGGTTGTGCTCGAGTCACCATCGTTGTGGTGGCGGCGATGCTTGTGGTTGCGGTTGCGATAATGGCTGCGGCAGTGGCGATTGTGGTTGTGGTGATTGCGGCTGTGGTGGCGGTGATTGTGGCTATGGTGGCGATTGCGGCTGCGGCCCCCAAACCGTATGCGTTCAATTGCCTCCACGAACGGTTTGCCGTCGTGTTTGGGTTCCGACCTGTGAAAACAAAGAGATCACGTGCACGCGGATGCGGTGCGAACGAGTTTGTGAGCAAGTTCCGTACACGGTGTGCCGAATGGTCTGCGAGCCTTGCACGAAACAAGTTCAAGTTTGTGTGACCCGCTGGGAATGCCAAACTTGCACGAAGCAGATCCCAGTCTGCACCATGCGCTGGGAATGCCAAACTTGCAGCAAGCAAGTCCCGGTCTGCACGACCCGATGGGAATGCGAAACGCGGCAAATCCCGGTTTGCACCACTGCGCTGGGAATGCCAGACTTGCACCAAGCAGATTCCGGTTTGCACCGTGAAATGGGTTTGTGAACAGCGAACTCGCCAAGTGCCACGCTGTGTTTGCCATCAAGTGACGGAAATGAAAACGATTTGCTGCACTGCGCCGAGTTTGCGAGCAGGTTCCGTATACTTGCACGGTTTGCGTACCGCGTACGGTTTGCGAACAAGTTCCCGTTACGATCAATGTTGCACCCCGTTGCGGATGCGGTTGTGGGTGCGATAACGGTTGCGGTAACGGTTGCGGTAACGGTTGCGGATGCGACAACGCTTGCGGCAACGGATGTGGCGGCGATTGCTGCCGTCCGGCTATGGTGCGCAATCTGTTCGGTCGAATTCGCGGGTTGTTTGGCCGCTTGTGCTCCTACCACAACAGTTGTGGGTGCGGGAGTGACTGCGGCTGCGACACCGGTTGTGATTCGGGATGCGATGCGGGTTGTGGTTGCCACTAGTCCTCCTGACTAGCTAACCAGGACTTGCGGTCTGGTCTGAATATCCGAGAGTGGCTCGATTCTTTATGGATCGAGCCACTTTTTTTTTAAGAAGGCTATGAGCGGCGAAGTCGCGTGCCGGGATTAGCTCGCACGTCGATACGTCCGAGCGTTGTTCAGGGCGCTGTCGATGGTCTGGGTGACCTGTTCCGTCGAAATATCTCGCATTGCGTCGTTAGCGGCCGTTCGGCGTTGCCGATGCCCTCCGCCTTGATACCAGGCCTGGATGGCGTAGTGACCGGGTCCGTAGGGTCCAGATTCTTGAGGCCGCGTGGGGCCAAACAGGGCGATGCAAGGTGTGCCGACGGCCGCGGCAATGTGCATCGGGCCACTATCGCAACCGACGAACAGCACTGCACGCTCGAGCAGCGCGGCGAGCTCCTGCAGATTTGTCCGGGGTGCGACAACCGCCGCCCCGCGACTTTCGCCGACGATGTGTTGGGCGATTTCAAATTCTTCTTCACCGGCCCAAGTGACGACGGATCGAAATTCGTAACGATCCTTGCAGAAACGCGCCACCGCAGCGAACCTGGCCGGCTCCCATCGTTTGGATGGCCAACTGGCACCCGGGTTGATGGCGACAAACGTTCGTACACCGAGTGAAGCATTCAGCCAGCGAGTGATCGGTTTGACCGCCGGCGGCGCAATTGGAAGCACGGGCACCGAGGGTACCGTCGCAATGTTTAGGCCGCGCAGCAACTCAATTGACCGATCCACCAAGTGGCTGCTTTCGGGCACAATGCGGATGTTATTTAACCAGGGCGAGAGCTCTCGGCCGTGGTGGCCACCCATTCCGATGCGACGTCGCGCGCCGCTCATCCAGGCCAGCGCCGCGCTTTTCGTGAGACTCTGAGGATCGACGGCGAGATCGACATCTAAACCGCGAAGAGTTTTTCGAAGCCGCCCAATCCCGGTCCATTTCCTCAGCCAGTTTCTGGGAACGATGACCCATCGATCGACATCCGGATGGCCGCGAAGCAAGTTGAAACCTGGGCGTTCGATCGCCCACGTGATGACGGCGTTGGGAAATGCCTTGCGCAGTTCCACCACCAACGGCAACGTCAAAACACAGTCCCCAATATGACTCAGCCTCGTCACTAAGATCCTGGGGATGGTTTTTTTTGACATGATTCGACTTCGAAGAGGACACGGTGGGAGTCTTGCGTCGAGGGTGGAACACAAGATTTCCGTTCGCGCATCGAGTCTAGCGGAAACGGCGTTTCGCCCCAAGGTGAATTAGACGCCGCGTTTTGCGGGCTGAATCACAGCCGTGCTGGATCGCAGCAAGAGAATCGAACGAACCTAGAATCGGCGGATGTTGTCGCCAACCCTAAAACTCGATGCTGGGAAGTTCGGGAATCGCGTTTTTGTCTTTGTCGATGTCCCTAGAAAGAACCAGATTCCAGCGCTCGGCTTGGCCAGCATGTTGGTCGATAATCTCTTGCATGGGAAAGTCGTGGGGCCAAGGACGTCCGAGCTCTTTGTACATTTTGGAGACCTCCCCAGCGTCTTCAAAGATCGTGTCGAAAAAAGCGGCGTCGACCAGCGTCGGAGTTTTTTTGGCCTCGCCATCCCAGAATCTGAACGATGCCAGGTAATCGTTGATCGCGCCAGTCTCGGTCTGCAACGTGCCTTGGTCATCGCGTTGGGGTTGCAGCGTCTTGGAATCGAGCGGAGCATAGTCCGCGTAAATCGATCGCCGTCCTTTTTCTTCGGCTTGAAATGTTTTTTGATGCGCGGCGAGCGCTTCGTCCGTCGCCTCGATCTCGTTGCGGAGCTTCCAAAACTGGTAGTTGGCGGTGCTGCGGTACTTGTCGGTTGATTGCAGTCGAAGCAGGGCGTCGGCGATCGTCCTCAACAGATTGATCGCTTCGTCCTTGTGTTCCGGCGGGACGTGCTCCAGCACTCGTTTGTCAATATTCCGCGAAAGCTCTTCGACTTGGAAACGGATTTCTCTGGCTTGGAGTTGATCTTCGTCGGATAACACGTCGGGTGAGGTCAACAACAGCTTTTGCTTGTCGTCCGACAAACCGATTGTTTCGTAGATGTCTTTGAGTTCGCTCTCGCGAAAACCTGGCGCCAATTTGTCCAATTTGGCGCGGGCCGTCGCCAATTGGATCTCCGTGTCCAGCATACCTTCCAAGGTGAGTGGTAGATTGAACGTCGTGTGGATCGTCCGCTTTCCAAACTTTTCCCATTCGTCGCCAGCTCGCCTCCATTTGAACTTAAAGCTTTCCTCCGGCGGAAACTCCTCTTCCAACGAAGTCACGTGCAGCCGTAACTGCGTCGGACAGTGCATATAAAACATCAATTCGCTGATTTGCAATTTGGCTTTTTGGCCGTCGATTCCCCGCTCGACCATGTCCTTGGAACGGTTGTACCACTGGTACGCCAACAGCCAGTTGTCCATGCCGTAATCGGGATCTTTATACGAGGCTTGGTCGAAATAGCGATCCAAGCTGGCATGGTATGCTTCATCCTTTCGAAATAAACGGCGGTATTCGAGTTTTTCGTCGGCCATCCCGATCTTGTGGCCAGTAAACCAGCCAAGGTTATCGGTGAAGCGGTGGTTGAGCCGGTTGTAGCCCAACCCCTCGGTCAGCAACTCTAACCCTTTTTTCACCCAGTGATAACGCTGCTCAAAGTCGTCGAATTCCACCGACGTGTTGTACGACATGTTGTGGGCTTGATACTCCCAGACTTTGGCGAAGTTGGGTTGAATCTTAATCAACGTGTTAAGCGACGCGGCGAATCGGTCCCAATCTTTCTTTTCATTGGCGTCGATCGAATTCAGCCACAGGCTTGTGGCCGCAATGCTGCGAAAACCGAGCGACACGAGTTTCATGGTTTCGCTGGCCGGATCCACCTCGCCCAACTTGGCTTGCGACAAATCGTAGTTGATGCGGTCGGTCGCCAGGATGCCTCCGGTGTCGATTCGGTTCCCGCTTGGCCGGCGCGTGGCCGGACGGGCAATCATCGCTAGTGGAATCAGCAGCACCACGATGATGCTGATAAACACGGCCTTGCGGACAAATGAAGCATTCCGGTTCATGCTGCCAACTCCCTCGTTTTCAAATTGAAGTAGCCGAGCACGTACAATCCCAAACAAAACGACAGCGCAAGACTCGTGGCGACCAATAACCGGTTGCCATCGATCCAATATCCGTAGCGGACGAATTCAGAAAAATCGAGTCGAGAAAAATTGGGCACGATATACGTCAAGCTGTCGAGTGTGTACAGCAGAATCTTGTCCGTGAATTTCATCGCCTCGATGAGCGGAGTCGCGGTGAACGGCGTCTGCATGTTCATTTGCGTTACGACGCGCACGAACGATTCGATAGGGCCGCCGCCATCGGCATTGGGCAACAGCAGGTTACGCAAGAACTCGGCATTGAAACCGACGACTATCACGACAATGGCGGCAAACATTGTCACGGGCGTCGCCAGCAACGTGCTGAAACAGACGCCGGCGGTGACGATCACCAACAACTGAAGCCAGATTCCCCAAAATCCACGAAAGAAGTTGAGCCAATAGGGCTTTTCGCTGGCCCTGAAATAGACATCCGCGCGGCCGACGCCGATGTATTGGCCGCGGTCCTCGCAACGGATGACGACGCGGATCCTGCCATTCTTGGCCAAATCATTGAACAGATCGCAGGATTGTTCTCGGGCAACGACATTCCCCTTGTCATCCAAGGCCTGGCAAATTTGGGTTCGCGGAATCGAAATATTCATGACTTCGTATTCGACCGACTCGAAGATAAACGGATCGGTTTGCAATCGGCGGACAGGCCCCTCGTCATTATTTCCCGGCAAGCTCTCGAAGGAGACTGAGGCCAAAATCCGTTTGCCAATTTCACCTTTGAACGAACGATAAACGCCGAGCGTCATCTCCAGATCGACGCGGTCGGGATTCTGGAACTGCGACGGCTGGAAGTCGTCGAAGTCAAACATAGCTTTGGCCAGCGATGCACCGCCGGCAACGTACCCGCGATAGGTCCAAATATCGCCGACGTTGACCCCCCCCGCCTTGTCGATTTTTCCTTCTCGGTCGGTAAACACCAAACCCGAAGCGTAGATGGGGACGCGTGCCCGAAAGAACCCGACAGACGGCCCGATTTGTATTTCGGCGTCGTCGGTGTCCGGATTGCGCACGGTGACGCGATGCGAATGGCCGCCTTCTGTGTCGACGATCACCCGATAATAGACCTTGTCGTCACCGCTGGTTTCCGTTTTGATCACGTCGCTCTTATCGGTCAGGTCGGGCTCATCTGCCTTGACGACTTGCCGCAGCAACTGCAGCCGGTGTCGATGACCGTGTTCTTTGGTGGTCCACGCAGTTTTGATGGCATTATCGCTAACGCGCCGACCGTCAGCGCTGAGCCGGGTGACTGGGTCGATATCGACGAACGATGCGATGGTTTGCGTTGGCCCGTCGATGCGATGGGTATGCGAAAGTCCGCGCCACACAAAGGCCAAACAGACCGACGCCATCAACAACAGCATCACCGTCAGCAGACAGGTGAAACCAAGAATCCTTCCCAGCAGGATTTCGGTCGGACGCACCGGCTTGGTAACGACCGTATGGATCGTCTTGTTGCGAATATCCTCCGGCAAACTGAACGAACTGACGAGCATGCCCATCATCAACAGCAGTAGCTGCGTTCCCCAACTGATGATGCCGATGTAAGTTCGTTCGGGATGATCGGTGCCGGTATCAAGAAACCAGCCGCCAAACAGCAAGGCGACTGCAAATATGGCGGCAGCGGCCAATACGATTTTGCGGCGAAATGCTTCCTTGACGGCGAGTTTGGCAATGGCAAATACGCGGCGCGGCGAGATCTTTAGAAAGTCGGGGACGGCCTGGAACATCGTCGAGGCCGTTACATAAAACGCTTCGACTGGGCCGTGCCGGAATGCGGCCACGACATAACCCACCATGACGCCAAACACGAGACATCCGCAGGCGATAAAGAAAAACGTCATCGCGGCGCCGGTGAACAAATCGTGGACGCCAGTCGCTGGGTTGTTGCCCGTCAACCAGTCGATGAATTTGCCGTTGAATTCAGTGATTACCATAAATCGCCCACATTGGTCGCCTCGGGCATCGAGTCGGATTGACTTGCGAACCGAATCATATTCGTTTACGACGGTTTGTCAGGCTTCGTCTCTCGCTCGATATGAACGCTGCGGTGGCCGGGCCGCAACTCGCTTTCCCGGACAATATTCAGGAATAATTCTTCAAGCGTCGTTTTGGGATTCTCGATCGATACCGATTGGGCGTTGTGTTTCGCCAATACTTCGCGGATTTCTTGCTCGGCCTCCGGCGAAAGATTTTTGGCTCGAATCTGCGTTTCATTCTTGACGCGCAGCAAAGCGTCGACGCGCCCCAGTTCCTTGAGTTCGCCTTTGTACAGGATGGCGACGCGGTCACAGACGTCCTGCACGTCGGCCAACAAGTGGCTGGACATCAACACGGTTTTGCCTTGGTCGCGAAGCTCGATGATCATGTCTTTCATTTCCCGAGTTCCCAGCGGATCGAGGCCCGTCGTGGGTTCATCGAGCAATACCAAATCGGGCTCGTTGATGAGCGCCTGCGCCAAACCAATTCGCCGCGTCATCCCCTTCGAATACTCCTTCAACTGACGGCGTTTGGCCCATGTCAATCCAACTTTTTCGATCAACGCAGCCGAACGCTCGCGGCGCACGCGGGCCGGCATATCGAACAAGCGACCGTAGAAATCCAATGTCTCTTCGGCGGTCAAAAAACGATAAAGATACGATTCTTCAGGCAGATAGCCGATGCGTTCGTTCTTGGTCACCTCGATGGCATCTTTGCCAAATACCAAGGCCCGACCATTGGTGGGAAACAACAAGCCCAACAGCAGCTTGATCGTCGTCGACTTGCCCGAACCATTGGGACCCAGCAATCCAAAAACTTCACCCTTGCGCACCTCCAAGTCCAAAGCCTTGAGTGCCCGGACTTTTTGCCGTCCCCAAAAGTCGCGGTAGACCTTGGACAGACTTTGCGTTTCAATGACGACGTTGGGATCGTAATCGGGATTGGTTTCCAGCGACTTTTTGAATTCGCGGGAGGTGACGGTTTTGGACGCAGGATCACGGTCTGTGACCGGACTCGTTGGCTTGTTCATGCCGACTCACAAGTATTAATGCCATCGCGAAAGGAACGAATACGGCCGCAACCTCAAGGCTAGGACAACCGCGCAGAAACAATTCTAGACATGGCCAAATTCGTATACGAGGGCCCTTCCCGGCTCCGTGTGCGAAACATCGCCGCTCGAGCTAGCGCTTCCACGTGATTCTGCGATAACTATAAAGCTATCCGCGCGGTGGTTCAAGTTCGTCGTATCGTCGAATCAATGACGGCCTGCGCAATAACAGTCCCACGAGCTGGTCTGTCGATCACTGCAAAACGATCGCCGTTATCGGCCGTCGACGACTGGGGCATTTTGCCCAACGGCTGGCCTTTTGAATTCGTTCCTCGTGCTCTACATTGGACAGTTTCTCGCCCGCCACCATGATGATGTCTGCATGCCTAGCGCCTTGTTATCCCGGTTCGCAGAAGCCGAACAATTCCTTTTCGGGCGATTCAATCTCGAACGCCACGACGGCTCGCAAATCCGCAAATCACTCTTTCGGTTAGAGACGATTGGCAACCTCCTACAGCGTTGTGGCCAGCCGCATTTGGCCTGTCCGGTGATTCACGTCGGGGGTACCAAGGGGAAAGGATCGGTGGTCTCGCTGATCGCGGCGATGCTTCAAGCCTCCGGCTATCGGACGGGACTGTACCGCACTCCGCACTTGGAAACGGTGCGGGAGCGATTTGCCATCGACGGACAGATCATCGACGAGAACTCGTTTGCAACGCTGATTGATTCATTGGCGCCGACGTGGAGGCCGTCGACGTGCAGAGTCGGTCGAGTGCTCAACTGCACCCACCCACATTTTTTGAAATCACGACGTGCGCGGCGTTCGAATATTTTGCTCGGCAAAGTGTCGATGTCGCGGTCGTGGAGGTTGGAATGGGCGGGCGACTGGACTCGACGAACGTCTGCCGGCCGACTCTGACCGTGATCACCAACATCGGCGTCGATCACCAAAAGCAGCTTGGGCGTACCAAAGCAAAGATTGCCGCGGAAAAGGCGGGGATCATCAAAGCGAACGTGCCGCTGGTCTGCGGCGTCCGTGAAGCTGGGCCGGCCACCGTCATTCAACACGTTGCGGACTCGCTGGGGATTCGTTCGTTTTGGTTGGGGCGGGACTTCAATTGCCGAGTGCTCACCAACGGCAGGGGCCGACAGATGCAATTTTCGACCGCCGGCGAAGTTGGGGGAGCGTACGACTGGACGCAGCTTCGGCTCAAAATGTTCGGGCGGCATCAAGCGATCAATGGATCCGTCGCCGTCGCGGCCATTCAATGGCTTGGCGCCCACGGTTGGAACGTCGATGAGGAGGCAATTCGCGTCGGGTTGGCGACCTGCGCCATTGACGGCCGCTTTCAGATCTTCGCCGGAAATCCACCCATTGTGTTAGATATCGCTCACAACGAAATTTCAACGCGGGCCTTCCTGGCTGCGATGCTCGATCGGTTCGGTGACACGAAGCGGCGAACGTTGTTGTTTTCAGCGAGCAAAGACAAAAAGATTCCCAAGATGATGCGTCTGCTGTTTCCTCACTTCCGCCGCGTGATCCTCACGTCGATCGTTAACAATCCGCGCGGCTGCAATCTGGGTGAACTTCAAAGAATGGCTGTCGACGTCGCGGCTGAGGCCGACACCCCGGGCACGCCCATCATCGATGCTTATCCGGACCCGGTTATGGCCTGGCAGCAGGCGACGGCGCAGACGGCCGACACCGACCTGATCGCCGTCAGCGGTTCCGCCTATCTCGTCGGTCAAATGCTCCCGATTGTCCGATCACATCTCCTCTCGGCTCAAGCCGGTTGAAACATCGCGTGAAGGTCCCTCCCTCGTATCTGCCAATATGTCAAAAGATGGATGGCACTTTACTGTCCACTTTACTGTCTCTGCTTTACTGTCCTGTCCTTTACTGTCCTTTCTGTCGCACTTTACTGTCTTACTGTCTTACTGTCTCACTTTACTGTCATTGTCGCGCGGCTAGGTGGAGCCAGTCCCTCTGTGGACTTTGTGACTCTGTGTTTTCTTTCGATTTCGGGATTTGACAACACGCAGACAGAGCAACACGGAGACACAAAGATCACGGAGAATGGAGCTGAGGTCGAACGCACTGCGGCTCATCCGAAAGCTGACATGTAACCAAGCCCTAGGCGTTGACGTGGCTGGGAGCAATGGGGAAATGGATCCGAAACGTGCTGCCTTTTCCCAGGCGACTGGTGAGTTCGATCTTTCCGCCGAGAGCTTGCACCGTGTGCTTGACGATGGCCAGGCCCAACCCCGTGCCGCCCACGTCGCGCGAGCGGGCTTTGTCGACGCGATAAAACCGCTCGAAGACGCGCTGGTGATGTTCTTCGGCGATTCCGATCCCGGTGTCCGCCACCGAAATATAGGCCCAGTCTTGGGTTCGACCGGTGGAAATGCGGACATGGCCGTGGGGCCGCGTATAACGAATGGCATTGCTGATCAGATTGTCCAAGACGGTGGAGACCGCCTCCCGGTCCGCTTTGGCCAGCACCGGTTCAGGGCTTGGTTCCAGGTGCAGCAAAACTTCACGTTGTTCGGCTTCCGTTGCAAATCGATTGACGCATTGGGCGGCGATCAGCACGAGATCCACGATCGAGAGCTCAAAAACGGTGTGCCCGGATTCCACTCGCGCCAAGTGCAGCAGGTCGCGGATTTGTTCATCCAGCAGGTCAGCGTGTTGTTCGATCTGCGCGAGAAACTGGCGGTTGACGCCTTGATCGTCGATCGCCCCCAGACGCAGCGTCTCGGCAAACGCTTTAATGGATGCCAACGGCGTTTTCAACTCGTGGGATACATTGGCCACGAAGTCGCGGCGCATCGTCTCCAACCTACGCAACTCGCTGACATCGTGGAGCACGATCGCCAATTCGGCAGCCGGGTGGCCGCGCAGCGGGGTCACGCGAACACTTAACGTTCTGCGTTTGGCCCCAACGGTTTCGAACTCGACCTGCATCGCTCGTTGTTCGGAGCGCGCCCGTTGCGTCGCCTCCTCAAAGCTCGGTATGCGGACGACCTGATCGACGTATCGGCCAAAGATATCGCTGGGCAGCGACAGCATCTGGATGGCGGCCTTGTTGGCGACGGTGATTCTGAGATCTCTGTCCAACGCCAAGACTCCTTCCACCATCGACCCCAGAACCGCTTCGATACGCAGTCGGTCTTCATCCTGCTTTTTGTCGCGATTGAAGCTGTGATTGCATTTCGTCGAAAGCCCTGCTGACCTCGTGCCAAGCGCCCATACGTGTTTCCACGTCGACGCCGCGCTCCAAATCGCCTTTTGCGATTCGACGCGCCGCGTCGGCGAACGGCTCCACCTGCGTTTGAAACCGTCGCGCCGAATGGAACAGCATCCAACATCCCAGGCCGACGATGGGAAAAACGAGCCAACCGATGCGACTGCGCGGCAGCCCATCCAGCTCTTGTTCCAGCCAGCCGTGCGCCCATAGCAAAACGACGATCGATGAAGACCCCAGATTGGAATGGCCGGATTCTGAATTTTGCTCGACTCGTGTCGCCACCACAGTCAGCGACTGTCCGCCGAGAGCGTGGCTTGTCGCACTCGCACCGCGTCCCTGGGCGAGCGCTGCTTGAACTCCGGTCGAAGACTGGCGTTGGTCAGCTTGTGTGCGCCGGTCGATGCCAGCTCCGTACCATCGGCGGTCAGCACGTCGACGCCGATACTTAGGCGGTCGGCGGAGTTCGTGAGATCGTTGCATGCACGAGCCAAATCGTCGGGTGAAAAATTCGAACCGCCATTTGACCCCGCCGGCTCCGCCACCTCAGAGCGGAAAACGGTCAACAGATCGTTCGCGACACCTTGCAATCGTTCCATCGATCGTTGCTTGGCAGCGCCGGTGCGTTCGGTGAAATAGGGATACGACCAAACCAGCCAGCAGAAGAAGCTCGCCCCGATGAGCCACAGCACGTAAGGTCGAGCAACTCGGACCCAATTCATTACATTTCGCGGCCTGACAAAGAAACGTGCAATCGCATTACAGGATTACGGCTTCATCCGGCGATCACCGAGAAATTACACGATGGACGACGTCGTCGTTATGCCTGCGATAAGCAGGATCGCCAATGGCCAGATTTCATTTCTTGCCTTGCTTCTTGTACGACTCCCCAAATTTCTTTCGGAATTTCTCCACGCGGCCCATCGTGTCGACAAATTGTTGACGGCCGGTGTAAAAAGGATGAGAGGCGGACGAGATGTCGACATAAACCACCGGATATTCGTTCCCGTCAGCCCACTTGATCGTCTCTTTGGAGGACATCGTCGAACGGGTCAAGACGGCAAAATCCGCGGTCTTGTCTTTGAATACTACGGGGCGATAGTTGGGATGAATGTCGTCTTTCATGACTGATACCGCGTGCCAGGTTGAATGATTTTCGAAAGAATCTAACAAAAACCGCCCTCGTCGCCAAGCCGCGAAACCGCGTTGCCCCGGGATAATGAAACAGCTCACGAGCTGGGGTCTGGCTCACTTTCGGCCCAATTATTGGTACTAGAATTTCGCATGAACCGCCGAAAATGTGCCTGACCCCTAAAAATATGGGCAACGCGTTGGTAACCCGTGAACGCTTACGGGATAATGAAGCTGTTGCGGCCAGCTTGGTAGCCATTATCGGCTAAGTCAATCGCTTTTGGAAGCGAGCGATGCTGGCGGCCAGAACGACGACGCAACAAATGGACAGGCCAATGATCGATGGAATCAAATCGGCGACTCCCGCACCGCGAAGGATAATCCCACGCAAGATGGCGATGAAATACGTGGCTGGCAACAGGAACGATATCCAATATATCGGCAAGGGCATTTCTGCTCGTGGAAAGACGAATCCCGACAATAGAATCGACGGCAGCATGAAGATGAAGGCCACTTGAAAACCCTCCAACTGCGTTCGAGCGATCGTCGACACAAATAGACCCAGGCCCAGCGAGCAAACGGTGAACAACATCGACAGCGCCAGCAGCCAGCCAACGTTGCCGGCGATCGGCACTCCGAAGATGTAAATCATCACGGTCAACATCATGGAGACCTCCACAAATCCGACGGCAGCATAGGGAATGAGCTTGCCGAGCATGAGACCGCTGCGTCCGACGGGCGTGACGAAAAGCTGTTCCAGCGTCCCAATTTCGCGTTCCCGGACAATCGCGAACGATGTCAGAAAAAGCGTCACGAGTTGCAACACGACGCCGACCAATCCAGGTACAAAAAAGTGCGAACTATCCAGATCGGGGTTGTACAGCAATCGCGTTCTGACTTCGATCGGCAGGACCGCCTGGCCGGATACGTTTCGCGCCGGCGAGCTGCAAAGCTTCTCCCTTGGCGCGGGCCATTTGGATCGAAAGATTCTGGCCAATCAGCATGGCGGAGTTTTGAGCGGTCGTCGCCACTTGTGAATCGCTGCCGTCGATCAAAACTTGGATCGTCGTTTGCTCGCCATGTAGCAACTGGTCGGAAAAGTCGGGGGGAATGATCAACCCGACCTGCGCGACCCCCGACTTCAAGGCCGCTTCAAACGATGGTTGGTCGGCGACGCGCTGCTGGACGTCGAACTTGTGCGAGTTGACCAATGTTTCAATGAGCAATTCGCTTTGCAACCGGTCATCCAGATTGAGCACCACGGTCGGGATGTGCTCGATGCGTGTGTTGATTGCGTAGCCAAAAATGATGGTCTGCATGACCGGAACCACCAGCATGAAAAACAAGGTCGTGGGCTGCCGGCGGATGTGGTAAAACTCTTTGACCAATATCGCCCACAATCCAGCGAGTTCCGAATGCGGTTTCTGGCGGTGTGTTCGTCGTTGGATTGGGGTATCCTTCAGCGTCGACGGTATCGAGTCCGATTCGACAGCCGGCGGAGTTGACGCCGTTGGCGTTGGTTCCGCGGTTCCTTGAGTGGCGTCGGAGCCACCTTCGCCGCGCCCTAAGGTGGGTGGAGCGTGCGTCCGGACGAGATCGGCGGGTGCCACGTTCGCATGATTGGATGCGATCAGTTGGTCGATGCCAAACTGCTCCGCGGAACGCGTCAACGTCACGAAAACATCTTCCAAAGTGGGAGGCACTTGCGTCAGTTCTATCTCCGACCGGTCTCCGTGAAGGACGTCTAGAATCGACTCGGCGTTGAGCGTTTGGTCTGCCAGCAAATGAATCCGTTCGCCGAACAAGGTCACATCCCTGACGCCAGGAACACCTCGCAGCGGTGTCAATTGGTGGGTCGGATCTGGCGTGCGCAGGTCATACCGAACGGTTCCGGTTGGCGTCACCGCGGGCAACTGCTTAAGCGAATCCGGCTTGCCTACAACCAACAATCGCGACAGGTACAGATAGCCCACGTCGGTACAGCGCTCCGCTTCGTCCATGTAATGGGTGGTGACCAGCAGCGTGACGCCTCGGCTGGAAAGCTCAAATAACAAGTCCCACAAATCACGGTGCGCGACTGGATCGATACCGGCAGTCGGCTCGTCGAGAAAAATCACGTCGGGTTCGTGGATCAGCGCGCAGGCCAACGCCAATCGCTGTTTCCAGCCACCGGACAATGTTCGCGCGAGTTGAGGCAACCGGTCGCCAATGCCTGTGAGTTCGCAGACGGCTTGACGACGCTGTGCGAGTCGCTGGCTTCCCAGCCCGTAAATGCGTCCGTAAAAGTCAATATTCTCCGCGACGGTCAAGTCACCATACAGACTGAATTGTTGTGACATGTAGCCAACGCGCGGTTTGATCAACTCGGGTTCGGTCTGCGTGTCAAAATCGAGTACCGAGGCGGCTCCTTGGGTGGCCGGCAGGATGCCCAGCAACATCCGAATGATCGTTGACTTGCCGCTGCCATTGGGGCCGAGCAATCCAAAGATGGCGCCTCGGCGAACCCGGAACGAGACATCTTTGACCGCGACTCGTTGGCCGAAGTTGCGACACAAGCTTTCGACGTGGATCACCCAATCTGGCGCCGTCGGTGGAGATGCCACGCCGGTAATATCGGACGATCCTTGGAGCGGCGTCGTGCGTTCCTTTCGAGACATGGCGTGGACCCCGGCAATCGGTTGTAGCCTAGTTGTGCTTTTCAGCTGGCTGGCCGAGCCAGACATTGGCTGTCATTCCCGGTTTGAGATGCGGTTCATCAGCCGGAAGGGAGACGCGAACGCGATAGACTTGTTTGGCGCGATCGTCGGAGGTTTGTACGTTGCTGGGTGTAAACTCGGACTGATTGGAAACGAACGTAACTTTTCCGCACAGGTCCTTGCCCGGCAATGCATCCACCGTTACGCGTAATTCCTGGCCGACTTCGATTTGCAGAAACCGCTGAGGCACGTAAGCCCGAACCCACAAATGGTCGGTGGACAACAGGGTCAAGACCGGAGCATTCGGCCCAACAAGATCTCCCGGTTGCAAATCGAGCGCATCGATGATGCCGGGACTAGGGGCCACGATCTGCAGTTCTTGTTTCTGTCGACGGATGACTTCCAAGGAGGCTTTGGCGGCATCCACGGCGGCGGCGGCGGCGGCGATCTCTTCTCTGCGATAGCCATTGTCCGCGAGTTGCCAGGCAAAATGGGCCTCGTCGGCGCTGGCTTTGGCTTTCGCAAGTTCCTGCTCGCGGGAACCAGCCTTGAGAATGGCGAGTTCGTTTTGCCGCACTGACACCTCGGCGTTGGCAGCCTTCCATCGCTCGTCGGCTGCATCGAATTCAGACTTTGAGATCGAGTTCGACTGGTAGAGGTTGGCCACGCGATCGTAGTCCTGCTTGGTAAGCTGTTGCTGAGCCAACGCGGCCTCCAAGCGATTCTCCGCGGCTGCGATTTCCTCTGGACGCGGACCCGCTTCGATCAGTTGATACTGTGCCAACAGTTGTTCGTAATGGGCTTTGGCCTGGGCGACTTCTTCGGGCCGAAATCCCGCCGTCAATTTGTCCAACTCGGCTTGCCGCATGGCCAGGTCCGCGGCGGCAACCTGCTCGCGTTCTAGCAAATCGTATGGCTGGAGGGTCAACAACGGCTGCCCGGCAGTGACTTCAGAACCCTCTTTGACCAACACCGTGTCGACGCGACCACCGATACGCGAGCCGAGTCGGATGTCATCGGCCTCGATTACGCCGGAGACAAAGTCCGGCGGATGTCGCATTTGACTGTAGATGATCGCGGCCAAGAGCCCGCCGACGGCAACCAAGGCCATCAATAACCGCGGCATGTGTTGTTCCTTTGTTTGCCTGGCAATATTCGATTTTGTCGCCTATTTGAACACAGCCATGTGCCGGCGGAAACCGGGGTGATGCCGCAGGTACGACGCTTGCATTTAAGTGAAGCACGACGGAAGATAATTTTGAAAAACAAGCAAACAAATGCAATCGGATAGGAGCATGCCATGCGCTGGAAAGGTCGTGAACAGAGCCAAAACGTGGAAGACCGTCGGGGCATGTCTCCCGGCGTAGCGATCGGTGGAGGTGGAGTGGGCGTGTTGATTATCCTGGCCATCGCCGTTCTGACCAATAACCCCAACCTGCTGCAGGTTCTACAACAGCCGCCGCAGCAGCAGGTTCAACCGCCAGCTGGCAACGGATTATCGGCCGAGGATCAACAACTTGGCGAATTTGTCAGAGTCGTTCTGCATGATACGGAAACCGTTTGGGCTGAACAGTTCCGCCTGCACGTTCGCAAGAGTAATTACGTCCCGCCAAAATTAGTGATGTTTACCGGTAGCGTGCAAACCGGCTGCGGTGTCGCGACGTCCGATGTCGGCCCGTTTTATTGTCCTGCCGATCACAAGGTCTACATCGATCCGACTTTTTTCCGCGAACTTGAAGTACGCCATCACGCCCCAGGAGATTTCGCAGACGCCTTTGTGATTGCGCATGAAGTCGGACACCACGTGCAAGTGCTCACGGGATTTTCGGACAAAGTCAATCGGATCAGAGCTCAAGGTGACCCACTCGAGAGCAACCACGCGTCCGTTCGGCTGGAACTGCAAGCGGACTATTTGGCTGGCGTTTGGGCCAATCATGCGCAGAAGGAATTCAGGATTCTTGAGCCCGGAGATATTGAAGAAGCTATCAACGCCGCAAATCAGATCGGTGACGACGTCCTTCAAAAGGAAGCCATGGGACGAATCAAACCGGACCTGTTCACGCACGGTACCGCTGAACAACGGTCGCGCTGGTTCCGTTTGGGCTTCGAATCAGGCGATTTCGAGGGCTGCAGGGCGTTGTTCGACCTTGACTATTCGCAGCTCTGAGTTCTTTTCCCCGATCAGTGAAACCATTGGTACAGCCAAGGATGGCTCCATGGGTTGGCGGCCGCCATCGAAGCAGACACGACCGATGCCGCCAACAACAAGAGCGCCAATCCGCGGACGATTCGACTGCGGAACAGAGCGTCTAAGGCGGGGATCATCCACACAAGCCAATACGGATATAACCAAAACACCCAGCGAAGACCGCTGGTCATGCCGCCGTAA
The DNA here is from genome assembly GCA_963803365.1 of uncultured Planctomycetaceae bacterium. Taxonomy (GTDB): domain Bacteria; phylum Planctomycetota; class Planctomycetia; order Pirellulales; family Pirellulaceae; genus JANMEB01. Next base: position 248,498 of record CAWDMH010000003.1, on the reverse strand, counting down.
TTGCGGTCATAGACGGGCTGCCGCACATAAAACGCAAACACGATGATTGTCAAAGCCAACGTTGCGAACGCGATCAGCCGTATTCGATACCGGGAAGTAAGTATCAAAGGAACGACGCCTAACAGGCTAAACAGGAATACAGGGGTGAGTGACAAGACGCCATGGTGGCCGACCGTCATGTTCAGCAAATACGTTTGTGGGTCCATCTCGCCGAGATCCACCTGCGATTTTCGTTCGTTTTTCGCCAACCAATAGCTTCCTTCGAAGTCATACCAATTTCCCCATCGGCGCACGGCATACTCGTTTGTTTTTGGATCCAAAGTGATCACCAGCTGATTGGGACGGTCTCGATTGACGATCCACCTCTTCAAGCCGACTGACTTTTCGTCGAATCCCGGTGCAACGACCACGGGAGACGTCGGCGGGATTTTAAATCCAATCGTCTTTGAGTTCTTTTCGATGACGTCAAAAATGCCCGCTGGAAGCAGCCCGCTGTTGAGTTCCTTTTCGTAATCGCCCTGAAACGATTCCCCCGCGACCGGGCCATCGGACCGGCACATATACGGCGCTTTCCAGGTTCCATACGCCACCCGGTCGGTTCCAACAAATGCCGCGGCCACAATCGCGGCCGCTGGAACGGTCAGCAACAGCGTTTTGCCCAACGAGCGCACCAGCGCCAGCGCAACACAAATCGCCAGCCAGCCTGTGGCCGGCAGCTCAAACGTCGCCGCCAATGCCGCGGTGAACCCCAGCATGGTAAAGGCCAGCCACCCGGCTTGGGTCCGCCACAAATGGATCAGAATCCACAGCGACGCAGCGGCAAAGATTGCCCCCTGTAAATGATTGTTCAAGGTGATCGCAAACGTCGTCAGACTAGTACCGAACGCAGCCGTCGCCACGATAAAGGTCTGCGTCAGTCGCCGATCCGTCAACGATCCCGCAATTCGCGAGACGAGCCAAATCAATAGCCCGAGGCCGAGCGCATTGTTCACGATCAATAGCGTGCGAACGACCGTAAACAAATCATTCGAAAAATCCTTGTTCGCGAAATTTTTGATCAGCCAATACTGACCCGCCAGGAGCGTCGGCCATAGCGGCGGTTTGCTTGAATAGAAATGCATCTGGCCATCGGGGCCGGCGAGATAGACCTTGTCAATCGTGTCCCAATCTTCTCCGCCCTTCGAATTCACCACCGCGTCGATGACGTACGTCTGGTTGTCACCCAACGCTCGAACCGTGCACCAGCGGCTGCGGTCGTTGGCGCTCAAGAACGGTGAGTCGTGTTTTGGATCCGTCGAATGAACGACTAATATGCGCGCTGCCACGGTGGCGACCGAACAGACGATGATCAGCCAGATTGTCCAACGGTGGTTTCGTTGTTCGGCTCGCGAACCGATGTTCCGATCTTGGGCTATCGGTGCATTTGACACGTCGCGGTTCCCCGGAAAGTTCTATTCGAAGATGCCATGACCATTTTGGAATCAAGACAATCCTACGCATTTCCCGACGTGTTGCAATCTTAGCCGAATCTCCGCGGTGAGTCGGGCAGTTGCTACCCGACAAACGATGGTCGAAGGTGACCGCCCTTTGTCGAATGGCCCAATACTCGAATCTCTCGCCCGAGTTGGCCGGGAATCCGCCCTTTCACAAAATTCCCGGAATCCGGAGAATACCGAATTCGTTTTTCACAAAGCAAACGAGTGAAAGCAATTCCATGTTGATGATCATCATCGGCGTCTTTGTTATTGGTTATCTGGGAATCGCGCTGGAGCATCTGCTTAAGATCAATAAGACAGCGACGGCGCTATTGACCGGCGCCATCTGTTGGGCGCTTTACTCCTTGAATTCGACGACACTGCTTCCGGAATCGAAGGTGCCAAACTCATTTGTTGAGCAGGCCACAGCCCAAGAAGGTCCGGAGTTGGTCAAGGAATACCTGGTGGACGGCCAATTTCTACATATGACAGGCGAAGTCGCCAGCATCCTGTTCTTCCTGATGGGGGCGATGACGATTGTCGAACTGGTCGACGCCAATGAAGGGTTCGGGATTATCACGGACAGGATCAAAGCGACGAGCAAGGTCACGCTATTGTGGATTGTCGGCTTCCTAACGTTTTTCCTTTCCGCTGTGCTCGACAACTTGACGACGACGATCGTGATGGTGGCGTTGCTCCGCAAGTTGGTCGCCGATCAAAAGGAGCGAATGCTCTTTGCCGGGTTGGTGGTGATTGCTGCCAACGCCGGCGGCGCTTGGACGGTGATTGGCGATGTAACCACCACGATGCTTTGGATCAAAGGGAAGATCAGCACGCTGCCGGTAATGAGGGAGTTATTCCTGGCGTCGCTGACATGTTTGATTATTCCACTGGCGGGAATGTCGCTTGCGGTTCGTGGGCCGTTGAAGCGGCCGAAGACAAAGCCGGACGCGCAACTGAAACAGATCAATCAAGGCGTTCGGACATTGTTTTTATTCGCCGGCCTGGGTGGCTTGTTGTTTGTGCCGGTCTTTAAGGCGGTCACTCATTTGCCGCCGTTTTTGGGAATGATGTTTTCACTCTCCATGCTTTGGATCTTGTCGGAAGTGATCCACAAAAACAGCGACGAACACACGCGATCCTCAACCGGCTTGGTCTACGTGCTCAAAAAAATAGATATGTCCAGCGTGTTGTTCTTCTTGGGAATCCTGTTGGCGGTTGGCTGTTTGGGCGCGACGGGGACGTTGCGCAATTTGGCGTTTTCGCTGGACAAAAGTCTCGGGACATTTGATTTCGGCGGGCTGGTAAACGGCAAAGAAATCGTCGCAGTCTTGATCGGTTTTGTTTCGGCTGTCGTTGACAACGTGCCGTTGGTGGCTGCAGGCATCGAGATGTACTCCGATCCAGTCGACTCGCCGTTTTGGATGTTGTTGGCGTATTGTGCCGGGACCGGCGGCAGTTGTTTGATCATCGGCTCGGCCGCGGGGGTCGCCGCGATGGGCCTGGAGCATATCAATTTTTTTGCGTACCTCCGAAGGATTTCATTTTGGGCCGTCGTTGGATATCTGGCTGGCGCCGCCGTCTTTTTGCGCAGATGCGACTCGTTGGCGGCGTGCCGTAAGGACAATCCGTTGCGGAGCAATCGGACCCAGACTCAATGCATTGGCCGGAAGAAGAATGGACGCGGTCCGATCCATCGCTATTCGCGGATTGATTTGCCGTCCTTGACGACCGAGCCGCTTTGGTGGTCGATCGGCAGCACGCCTACTTGCTCGATGATGTCACAGTTTTCAATACGCAATGTAGCTCGTCCTTCCACTCGGACTTGGCTGTGGCCGTTGTCGCCGATAAGACTGCCCACGACGGAGAGTTCCGAGGAGCCCCCCACGCAGGCTCCGCACCGTCCGTTACCGCGTAACGTGCATGCGTGAACTTGAACGTTTTCGACGAGATCGTGGGCGTTAATTCCGTCCAGCTGAAAGCCTTGGATGGTTAGATCGGAAATGACGATGTCGCGCACCTGATACAGCGTAATCCCGACCGTTCGCGCACAACACGACAAGTCGTACTGAAACGGTGCCTTATGGGGTTCGGTCCGGAAATAGATCCATCCCTCAAACTGGGTCCATTCAGTCGGCTGCAAGTCGGCGCGAAAACCGGGTTCGGAATTGATTTTCTTGGCCGGACGGCCTGCAATGAACAGCATTTGGTGGCTGACAAGGTGCGGTAGATAACGGAACAAATCACCGCCCAGCGTTTCCCACTTTTCGGACGGAATCGCGTCCGAACCCTCTAGCGTAGCGCCATTGCCGACGAGGGTAATCGGTCTATTGTGGAATCCCGAAGCGGCCGCGCCAGTGAACGAAACCTCCTCTCGATAGGGCAAATCGTTCTTTTTTAGCACGATTCGGTCTCCCGGATCGGCAACCTGGAGAGCGAACTGGATAGTCTTGAAGGCCCGCCCGGTCCGCTGGTTGCTAAGACTGTCGGCGCCGGCGACATTGTCAACCAGCCAGTCATCCGCAACAACCGCGCCGGCCATCAAAAACGACAAAAGAACTGCTGCCACAAATCGGGTCGGCATTGTGTTCCTAAGATGCATGAATGCGACGTGAGACCTTAAGTCATTTATCTGGATTGCGGACGCCATTTCCGAAATTAAATAGACGTCCGCGTCGAAAATCCGTTATAATCGAAGTTTCCCGCTAGCTGCCTGAGGGTCATGTCGACATCGTAGCCAACGTGGCGGAGTTTTCAAGCACGATCATCCGGCCGGAGGGGTGCTTTGAACTACAAAGTCAAGAATTCTGCAATCGAATTCGTTTTGGGGGATATTACGGAACAACGCGTGGATGCGATTGTCAACGCAGCCAATACCGCGTTAACCGGCGGCGGCGGCGTAGATCGTGCGATCCACAAACGCGGTGGACCCGCCGTGATGAACGACACCCGGCGAAGATATCCGATGGGATGTCAAACGGGTGCGGCGGTCGCCTCGGTGGCGGGTGATCTACTGTGCCGAATTGTCATTCATGCGGTCGGCCCCGTTTGGCACGAGGGGGGGCGCACGAAGCGGATCTGCTGCACCGGGCGTACGAATCGAGCTTGGAGGTCGCTCAAGAAAATCGATGCGAAAGCGTCGCGTTTCCAGCCATCAGTTGCGGCGCCTATGCGTATCCTTTGGAGCAGGGCGCCGAGATCGCGATCTCGACGGTGCGGGATTGGATCGACTCGCACGAGACTCCAAAACTAGTTCGCTTCGTTCTGTTTGCCGAGTCGACGTTTGCGGTCTTCCTCGATGAGGCGGCAAAGCTATTGGCCGTAAAGGCACAATGATACGGCACGGCGCAAATGAGACCGGATCTGACTCAAGTCGCTCGTTCAATCGATAAAACCGTTGCAAGTTGACTCGGTGGATTGACCGAACATTTTTTGTTCACACTCCGCCTCAGCCACGGTCGATTCTAATTTAGGTTCCCGCCTCCGCGTTTCCCGCACGTTGGTCCGAGCATGGCGGTTTTGTTAGGTTTGGCGAAAATCGGAGGCTTGTTGACGTCGGTTGGGAGTCCCCAATCAGCCCGGACAAAGTCCTGTTGCGGCCACAACCGCCGAACGGGCAACTTCAAGTCCACTGGCCCTACTGGTAGCGGAGGAATTTCACGTGGGACGGCCATCCTTGGCCCTCATAGGTCGGGCAGAGACTGCCCGACCCACAACAAATGACCTCACCACGGCCTTTGGCAAAACTTGACCGTTAGGAAAAGTGGTAACTATACTGAAACGAGTCAAATGACTGACGGGACGGGGTTGTTGCGTTTTCATTTCAGCGGTGGAAAGATTATGCGCCGAATTGCGTTGATCATTATTTCGTGCGTGCTGAGTCCGATGGCCAGTACCTGGGCTCAGCAGTTTTCCTCGCCTCAAGATTTCGCACCCGGTGTGCTTAAGGTAATTTCGCCCACGGTGGAGACGTTGGATTCGGCTTCGATTCGAATGCCGTTGCCCGACTTGAATGCCAGCCAGTACAAGCCAAATTCGTTTTCCCAATCGGAGACATTGTACGATCGGACTCGGCAGATCGTGCTCTTCCGCGATATTTGGCAATACGAGTTTAGTCATTTGGGTTTGCGTCAAGCGATGCTCGACGTTCCCGGTCCGAGCGGCCAACTCGAACGAAAAAATGTTTGGTACCTGGTGTATCGAATAAGAAACGTTGGCAAGACAGTCAGTTACGACAAGGTAACCGATGCAGTGGTCGGCATCGACGAGCAGCAAATCGTTTACGATCGTCCGGAGAGCGATGACTCGACGTTACCCGGACGATTCATTCCAGTATTTACCTTCGTGTCCTGGGTTCAGAATCCTCAAACCGGCGATTACGATCGGGATGAACAAGTGGATGATGTGCTGCCGACAGTTGCCACCCAAATCCAACTCGAAGAGGATCCCAATCGCGATTTGCTTGATTGCGTGCAAATCTCGCAGACAAGCATTCCGTTGGCGAAGGGTGCCGACGACGGTGGCGTTTGGGGCGTCGCTTTGTGGACCAACGTTGACCCCCGCGCGAACTACCTTTCGGTTCGAATCCGAGGAGTTTCCAATGCGTATCGATTGATCGTGAACGCGGACGGGTCAAAGAGCATGCGCTCGCGGGAACTGCAACTTTACTTCTATCGACCGGGTAGCCGAGTCGAACCGGTAAAGGACCCCGTGTACCCCGGCATTCCCGTGGTCGATTCTCCCAAAGAACAAGCCGTGATCGCTCGGCGGTACGAGTTGCCTGGACCGCTTTTCAAGGTCGCCGAACAGGTCAACGACACGGAATACGAGTCGCGGTTTGAGGCAGACGCCGAGATGAACCTCGACACGTTTATATCACCCCTTTCAATTACCCTAAACGACGGGAAAATGCCCGATTCGTTGGCCAAGGCGTTCGCCGAGATGGATGTTTCGATTCCGGATGACGCGGCGGTCCAAACGCTGGTACCGGGAAGCAAATGGACGATTTCGGTGGGCAGCCGAAACTTCGTGATCTCGCTTGTCCCCGAGTATTGGGAACGATTTGGCGAAGGCATTCGCTTGATTAAACCGCTTGATCACGCTTGGGTTTATCGATAGAATCTGCGGTCTTGATTCCGCCGCCATCATCCCGGGCAACACCTTCATCCCGGGCAACACTTTGAATGACCGGGTTTCCGATTGATGGATTGTCATTCGCGACGCGGCTTCCATCTGAGTCACAGTAGGTTTTGTCATGGCACACAAAAAAGGGCAGGGTTCCAGCCGCAACGGTCGCGATTCGAACGCACAGCGGCGAGGGGTTAAACTGTTCGGTGGCCAAAAGGCCCAGGTCGGCAGCATTCTGGTCCGACAATGTGGCACGAAGTTTCGCCCGGGCCGCGGGGTCGGGAAAGGGAGAGACTATACCTTGTTTGCCTTGACCGACGGCGTCGTTCAGTTCGATCAAAAAGGCCGCCGCGTTAACGTTGTCGCTGACAATCGTTGACCGCTTCACCTGTTGTTGACTGGTCCGTCCTTAACGATCTCGTTGCCCGTTTTGTTTGCCGCAAGCGGCGTCCCGCTCGACTTCGAGGCTCGCTTTGGGGTGTTCCTTTTCGGGCATCCTTTTCTTACTGAGCTGATACACCATGTTTGTCGACCGCGTTGAAATCGAAGTCCTGGCGGGAAAGGGTGGCGATGGCTGTCTGAGCTTTCGCCGGGAAAAGTACGTCCCGCGCGGCGGGCCGGATGGCGGCGATGGCGGTGATGGCGGCGATGTTATCATTCGAGCCGAAGCGGGCGTCGATAGCCTCGTGGCCCTGGCACACCGAAAGCAATGGCGAGCTGGAGCGGGCGGGAACGGTCAGGGAGACATGAAACATGGACGCAATGGACAAAGCCGCACGCTCGCCGTGCCACCCGGAACCATTGTCATCGACCGAGAGAACCAGTTTGTGGTCAAGGACTTGGCACAGATCGGTCAGCAAGTAACTGCCGCCAACGGGGGACGAGGCGGCCGAGGAAATGCATCGTTCAAGAGTTCGACGAATCGAGCGCCGCGGCAATTCACCGCCGGCGGTATGGGTGAACACCGCCGACTGGTCTTGGAGCTGAAGGTCATTGCGGACGTCGGTTTGATCGGCCGACCCAACGCGGGTAAGAGCACTCTCTTGAGCCGACTCTCCAAGGCCCGGCCGGAAATCGCCGATTATCCTTTCACCACCAAGCATCCGAATTTGGGAATCGTCGAAATCAACCGCGATCGAACGTTCGTGTTGGCGGACATTCCGGGGCTTATTGAAGGCGCCAGCGCCGGCATCGGTCTAGGACTCGAATTCCTCAAACACGTTCAGCGCGCTGGAATTCTCGTCCATTTGCTCGAGCCGTACCCGTCTGATCAGACGGACCCAATTGTCAATTATTCATCGATTCGCAATGAACTTCGCCAATATGACCCTGGCTTGACGGACCGGTCAGAAATTGTCGTTCTCTCCAAGTCGGAATTGCCGGAGTCGGACGTGGTTGCTCGCCGGTTTCAACAGGAGTTGGGGATCGATCCCATCATGGTATCCGCAGTCACCGGGCGCGGTTTGCCTCAATTGTTAGCGGCTATCGTTCGGGAACTGGACGCGATTCCTCGGCGGGATGGAATCAGCGCCATATGACTGGACAGACTCCCCAGCTGATCGCCGTTGACGTCGGTAACCACAGTACCAAATTCGGGATCGTAGATTCGTTCGATTCGACGACTTGTACAGTCTTGTGGAAGCAGATGTTACGTTGGCCGGTGGGCGAAGTCGAAGTCGGATTACCGCGGTCGGCGTGCACATGGGTGGCGTGTTCGGTCAACGATCATCGATTCGACGAATTTCGACTTTGGATCGAGCAAACGCGGCCAGAGGATCGACTAGTTCAATTGAGCCTGGCAGACATTCCGTTGCGAATCACTTCTGAGCCATCGTCGGGTATCGGACTGGACCGGCTCTGCGCCGCCACGGCTGCTTCCGGACTTGCAAGCCCCAATGCGGCAATCGTCGTCGATGCCGGCACCGCCGTGACCGTAGACGCCGTGACCGGTGATGGCGAGTTTCTGGGTGGGACAATTTTTTTGGGAATTCAAGGCGAATTCGACCAACTTGCGAAAGTTGCCCACGCCCTACCCAGGCTCGCAGTGCAGGAATTGCACGGCATGCTAAGTCCGCTTTCTAGAGAAACTCGCCAAGCTATGGAATCCGGGGTGATCCTTTCAAAAGCCGGCGGCATCAGCGAATTGGTGGAGCGCATCGCAGACTCTTTCGCCGATCCACCCAGCGTGTTTCTAACTGGCGGCGACGGTCCACTGCTGCAGCCGCTGTTGCGATTCGAATGCAATCGGATCGACGAGCTGGTGCTGATGGGAGTGATGCGGGCCGCCGCGACGTCGCATGGCTTAGTTCCAGTTTCGCACTTTTGAGAACTGATGTTGGCATGAATTAAGGCGGCTCGTGACAATGGAAATTGAGTATTCAAACTCTTAGGATCGCACGCAAAATAGCTTCGCCTTGAATCCTCGCCCTCACGGGAGAGGTTAGAGGAGGCTAACAAAATCGGGAAGTTATTTTGCGTGCGATCCTTAACCGCCGTGACGACCTTTCGGTAAGGGTTTGGGCTGAGGCTCGCAATAAGTCGATGACGAAAGAAAGAAATTTGGTCGGGCGACTCACTGCGCCGGGACGCGGAGCGATCGCCGTCGTGCGCGTTGGCGGACCTGACGCCCCGGCGGCAGTCGCGGGCTACTTTAAACCAGCTCGTTCGCGAGCCGCTTCGAAGGACAACCAGTTCATGTACGGCGGCTGGACGCACGACGCCGGTATTGAGGACGTCGTCGCTGTACGAATCTCAGCGAACGAGTTCGAGATTTGCACTCATGGTGGAGATGTTGCAGCAGAGTCGATATGCAAATCGTTGGCCAACGTCGGCTTTCGTCGCGTCGACTGGCAACATGTCGGTTCAGGTTCGCCTAACAAATTCTGGAAAGCATCGGCGGAGTCTGCGTTAGTCGACGCCAAGACCTTGAAGGTTGCCAATTATCTGCTGGCCAACCTTCAGGAACTGCCCGAGGCAATTGGGCAAATCGTGGCGAACATTCGGCAAGGAAACAGCCGTTCGGCGATCGAACAATTGGAGCGGCTAATCCAAACCTTTCCGCTCGGGCAGCGATTACGCGATGGTTGGACGATCGTGATCGCTGGCAGAAGCAACGTCGGCAAGAGCACATTGATGAATCGGCTCGCCGGATTTGAACGAGCCATCGTATTCGACCAACCGGGTTCCACGCTCGATGTCGTAACCGAAACCATTGCCATCGATGGTTGGCCGGTCGTGTTGGCCGATACGGCTGGACTTCGCGAGTCAGCGGGCGGGCTGGAACATTTGGGTATTGAACGAGCTTCTAAGGCGGCCCATTCGGCCGACTTGGTCGTTATCGTCAGCGATTTGTCTTGTCCTTGGACCGCCGAAGACCAAGCCCATTGGGAAGCACATCGGCGGAAGGTGCTGGTGCACAACAAGCGGGATTTGAGCTCGACTGCGGACGTCCGTCCTAACGGGATTTTGATGAGCCTGACGCAAGACGAATCGATTGAACCGATCCTGAATGCAATTGGATCCGCATTGTTTGCTGACCCGTCGGCAGTTCGTCCATCGGGTCCGCTCGACCAAAGCACGACAAGAAAGATTCCAGGCTTGAACCTCCCGAACGAATTGACCGCCGTGCTGACAGATTTCGAGCAACGCACTCGGTGCGAATTGGCGATTGAGAGACTCCTTGCAGGCTTTTCCGAAGAAGCCATTGAATCGATAATGTCGCCGTCTAACGACGCTCGAACCCCGTCGAACGAGACAGAATGAGAACTGTGTCTGGAAGCCGGCTAGGAGATGGGTCGCATCAAGCACTGCGTTATCGAGCGCCGACCAGATGGCCTTCCTTTTGCGATTTGCGATCGGCGATCACTTCTTCCTGCACGCTGGCCGGAGCGCGGCGGTAGCCTTTGAGCTCCATCGTGAATGTGCCTTGCCCTTGCGTCAAACTACGAAGGTCTGTCGCGTAGCCAAACGTTTCGCTCAGGGGGACCTCGCAACAAATCATCACCACACCGGAGTTCTGCATATCGGTGGAGAGGATGATGCCGCGCCGCGAAGTTACGTCGCCCACGATCCCGCCTTGGAACTGCTCAGGTGCTTCGATCTCCACGTGCATGATGGGTTCCAACAAGACCGGTTTGGTCTTGGGCATGAATTGCCGGAAGCAATCTTTGGCGCAGATTTGGAACGCCAATTCCGAACTGTCGACGTCGTGGTATGAACCGTCGGTCAGGTGGACCTTGAGCCCAGTCACCGGGTATTGAGCCAACGTTCCTTGGTCGAGCATCGAGCGAAATCCCTTTTCGACGGCAGGAACATACTGTTTGGGAATTCGGCCGCTGACGATGCTTTCTTCAAACTCAAACGGCTCGGCCGCATCGCCCGGCAAAGGTTCGAGTGCGCCGACGATATGAGCGTACTGGCCAGAGCCGCCAGACTGCTTCTTGTGCTTGTAATCAAAGTCGACTTTGATCGTCGGTTGTTCGCGATAGCTGACCTTAGGGGCGCCGACCTCGACGTCGATTTTGTATTCGCGTCGGATTCGTTCGATGTAAATTTCCAAATGCAATTCGCCCATGCCGGCCATGATGATCTCGTTGGTTTCGGCGTCGGTAAAGACGTGAAACGTGGGGTCTTCCTTGCGGAATCGCTGCAGTGCCTTGCCCAGCTTGTCCGAATTGGCTCGCTCGCGCCACAACCGCAACTTTGATTACCGGTTCAGGCACGAACATGTTTTCCAACGTACACAACTTGGGTTGGGCGGCGTAGGTATCGCCACTGGCACAATCAACACCCATCACCGCGACGATATCTCCAGCGGTGGCCGAATCGATTTCCTCTCGCTTATCCGCATGCATCCGCACAAGTCGACTGATGCGCTCCTTGCGGCCGGTTCGCTGATTGACGTACTGTTCTCCTTTTTTAATCGTTCCTTGATAGATCCGCGTGTAGGTTAGCTGGCCGTACGGATCTTCGACGATCTTGAACGCCATGCCGACGAAAGGCTTATCGGCGTCGGGCTCCAACGGAAACAACTGATTTGGGTCGTCGAAGCTCCTGGCGCGGATCTCTCGATCCAACGGGCTGGGCAGGTATCGACAAACGGCGTCCAACAGGGGCTGCACACCCTTGTTCTTAAAGGCACTGCCAATAAGCACCGGCGTGGCGTCCAGTCCTTGTACGGCTTGAGCGGCGACGCGGTGCACGAGATCTTCGGGAACCGGCTCTTCAGAAAGCAGCAGTTCCATCAGTTCGTCGTTGTACATCGCGAGCGCTTCGAGCATTTCCTGCCGATATTTGACGGCATCGCTCAAGCGACCGGGTGCGATTTCTTCGAAGCGAAGAATCTCTCCCTTGCTCCCATCGAAATACAGCTCCTTCATCGATACCAGATCGATGACGCCTTCGAATCGCTCGCCGATTCCGATGGGCAGTTGCATCAGAAAAGCAGACGAACCGAGCTTCTCTTTGATTTGTTTGACGACTTTGAATGGGTCGGCGCCGGTTCGGTCCATCTTGTTCACAAACGCCAGACGTGGAATGTGGTAACGCTTCATCTGGCGATCGACGGTCAGTGACTGGGCTTGAACGCCGCCGACGGCGCACAACACGAGCACGGCTCCGTCGAGAACGCGAAGACTCCGCTCGACTTCCACCGTAAAGTCGACGTGCCCAGGTGTGTCGATCAAGTTAATGGCGGTGTCGTGCCAACGGACGCTCGTGGCGGCGCTGGTGATGGTGATCCCGCGCTCCTTTTCCAGTTCCATATGGTCCATCGTGGCGCCGTCGCCGCCGCCGTGGACTTCCTCGATCTTGTGGATGCGGCCGGTGTAAAACAGAATTCGCTCGCTCAAGGTCGTTTTACCCGAGTCGATGTGCGCTGAAATTCCGATGTTTCTTAGTTTCGCGAGATCCATAGTCATTATCTTGCGCTAACTCAAATCCTCTGCACCGACGGCCGTTACCAAACGTTCGGGCGGCGATTTCATAGAGGAACCACGCGATCGACGGGCTCCCCTGGCCGATATCATGCGCGCCGAAAATCATCAAAATGAGTCGCAACCAGCATAGTTGCGATGAAGATGCACGCGATTGGCTTAATGTTAATCAAAATCGTTGTTGGGAAAAGTCCAATTGTCGGAATCGGGGACGCATTTTGCTGCCGGAATATCGAGTTTGCCGGCAACGCAAATGGGTTCGATTCAGGCGGCGATTGAAATATTAAGAACCGTTCAACCAACCGCATCCGGTTTACGTGAAGACAATTCACCTTGGACGCAGTTAGTGTAGGTGCAATCAACGCACCATCACTTATTTGGCGGTCCGGGCTGGCAATCGGCGCGATAGCTCACGGCAAATCTGGTCCGGTTCGAGCATCCGCTGGCCCGAATCCCCCGAAGCGACCGAACCGAAAACTGGCCCCAAAAAGTTGGCGCCCACGATTGTAGCCGCTGGACATTTGCTTGCACTGCCGCTTGATCCCACATCGCCTGAGCCATGGCCGGCGCCAGAAACCAGCTGGCCGGCAGCAGGTTAGCGGCGATCAGAGTCACGCAATTGTCGTAGAGCCCGTTTGCTGCAGCCCGGCCAGACAACTCGCCGTCGCGGGTGCGATCAAGATCGCGTCGGCCCACCGTGCCAGCTCTACGTGTCGCTCGCCCCCGAGTTCATCATCCGGACGCCACATGTCGACATAGGGGACGGTCTCGCTAACCGCTCGCATCGCTTCGGGCGTGATCACTTTCGTAGCGCTCTTGGTCATCGCCGCACGCACAGAAAAGCCTTCGGCTCGCAATGCTTTGGCAATGCTCAATGATTTAACGGCAGCAATCGATCCGGTGACGCCGAGAACAATCGTTCGCGGGGAATTCATAAGCATCGGGCGCGGCAGAAGTTCGTTGTTAGGCGGTCCGTTCCTTAGCGTTCGCTTCCTCGACGACCACCCTGTTACCTTCGATTTCAATCACACGCACCGGCCGACCACGTTCGATGAAGCTCCCTTCGCTGACCACGTCGACCGTTTTATGTCCAAATCGGACGCGACCGGCAGGTCGCAGCAAGGACTCCGCCACGCCCCAGTCACCTAATGCAACCACCGGGTGTGGCGGCAGAATCGGTTTTCCCGTGTCGCGATCTAGCTTGCTATTGAACACGTCTCCACCCGGCGGCGACAACACCATTCGATTAAAAACCGGGAGGTAGCCCAGGCGCCGCGTCAGTTGGCCCGCGACAATCAAGAACGCAATCGTGGCGATCAAAATCACCGACAAAGATCCCAGCAGTTGGCTAAACTCGTTCTCCGTTTGCGGAACGATAAAGTCGTTACTCGCCATCACGACACTGACGAACAGCAGTCCGATCCCCAAGAAGCCGGCAAGCCCCCAGCCCGGCAGGATGAATAATTCCACCAACAGGAAGCCGATGCCCGAGAGAAATAAAAGGACTTCCAACAAGCCCGACGTTCCGCCCAGAAATCGACTCCAGAAAAACAACAGTGCGCACAATCCAGCGATCAATCCTCCCACGCCGATGCCCGGGCGCTGAACTCGATGTACAGAGCGACCAGCCCGATAACGATCAACAGCCCCGTGATGATCGGCGAATTCAGCAAATAGACGATTGTGTCGGTGACGGAATACTCGAACCGACGATAGGGCCCGTTCACATTCAGATACCTGTTCAGTTCGTCGGCCGAACCGACGTTGTGGCCCACCAATCCGAACGTCTTGGCTCGGACACCGCTGAGCGTCAGAAACCGCTCCGGACCCGATTCGTCAATCAACGTCCAGCCGCCGTTGAGCGTCGTCTCAGCCGGCTTGCCTTCTTGGATGCGACGATTGGTGAATTCGATTTCACCGTTTGGGCCGTTCTTGGAGTAAACCAGGACGTCCTTGTCGATCATCGATTCGACCAGCTCCGGTGGGTGCTTTTTGCTAGACGCGATATCGCGGCCTTGGCGAACCAGCACCGAGTAGATCTTGGCAGTGGCGAACCGAAACGCAAACAAGCTCGGATCGAATTCGATCACGCCGATGTCTCCGATCCGGGCATCGGACGCTGTGACGATCTCGTCGGCGCCCAGCGACAACAATGCCGCACCGCTGATGGCTTCGTTGGGCACATACGCAATCGTGTACGCGCTATTGATATTGCTAAGTTGTTCTGCCAATTCAAGGCTCTCATTGGCCAACCCGCCTGGACTATTGATTTCCACGACGATCAGGTCGGCGCCGAGCTGTTCGGCGCGACGCAACTTGGCATGCAAATACTGTGTGGTCCGATAGTTGATCGGCCCCTCGAACTTGATCCAAACAGGGTGGGAAAAACTAGCCGGCTTGGGCTTGCTCTTGTCGACGACGCCGGACGCATCTGGAATGTGGACGGCGAATCCGAACGCCGAATGAGCCGCGATACAGCAAAAAAAAGATACGATCAGCGGCAAAGAAAATGCGCACCGTCCCGGTTCTTTTGAATGCTCCAATTGGAAAGCTTCCACCAAAGCGGTTTCTCCAAGTGCTGTCACACGGGACAAAATCATATCGACGAAACGGCACGCCTATTCTAAATGTCTGACCCGTCAAATCCAAAGCGGTGCTGGAAAAAACCCGACTTCAGCGCCAACTCTCGTTCGTCCCGATTCGTCAATAGAGACTCACCCATGTTTTGCAGCCATCGTTGCTACCGCAGCGCCCTGGGCATCGCATCGATCCTCATCTTGGCAGAATTTGGCTATTCGCAAACCAGCCAACCCCAATTGTACGTCTTTTCAATGCCGAATTGCGGTCCATGCCGGGAAATGGAGCCCAATGTCGACCGCTTGATTCGAGACGGCTATCCGGTGGTAAAGATCGACTGTACCGCCCAACCCCAATGGGCCAACCAATTTCAAATCACCCAAACTCCGACCACCATTTTGGTCGCTGGCCAGCGTATCGTAGCCCGGAATTTGGGCCCCATGAACTATGCCGAATTGATCAATCTGTTCAACTCGGTGGGGTATAGTCCGGCAAAAAACAAGGCGGCTGACGACTCCGGGGCAGGACTGTCGTCGATCGCGTCTGAAAGCGCCGAACGTGATTCCCCCGCCAATGTCGTGAACGACCGTCGTGCCGACCAACCGACATTGACGGCGGCCCAGCAACGAGTGCTCGCGGCCACCGTTCGGCTGCGCGTGGACGATCCAACGGGTACTTCTTTCGGCACGGGAACGGTCATCCACCGGCATGGAGACGAATATCTGGCAATCACCTGTGGGCACCTTTTCAGAGAGTCACAGGGCACAGGAACAGTTTCGGTCGATCTAGGCTTTGAGTCCGGTCGACCGCAAACGGTTCGCGGAGAACTCTTGGATTTCAATGCCCAGGCACGAGATGTGGGCCTGGTCGTCTTTAAGACCTCACGCGAGATTGCTCCGGTCGATGTAGCCCCCAGGATTTTACCGATTCAAGCACACGACGAAGTTTTTTCAATCGGCTGCAACCATGGAAAGGCCCCGACATTGCGAGAGACTCAAGTCATCCGCACCGCCATTTATGATGGCGCAAAGAAATATGACACGGTGGGGCGACCCGTGGATGGCCGAAGCGGTGGCGGGCTCTTTTCCGCTGGCGGCCAGTTGATTGGAATTTGCAATGCGGCAGCCGTCGAAGTGGACGAGGGTGTCTTTTCGTCGTTAGACAACATCTTTTGGGAATTTGAAAAGTCCCATTTGGCTCATTTGTTCCAACGGGAATCGGGCAGCCCCACCGCGTTGGCGGCATCGCAGATTCAATCTGAGACGCCATCCGCCGGTGTCTCCCAAACTCAAGTGGCCTCCGACGAAGCCTTGCCCTCGTCGGGTCCAGTATCACCGAGTACCGTGAATTCGGATGTGGAATTGATCGTCATCGTTCGTTCCAGAAGTCACCCCGAGCAAGCGCGTACTCTTTCGGTTGCCGATCCGAGTCCGGAATTGGTCTCGGAAATCGAAGCGATGTCCCATACGGCAGATGTTCAGTCTCGGGTTGCGGACAATCGGCGGAATTTCCCCACGCCAACCGTTCCAACTGGGGACACGCCGACAGTGCGCGGCCAATCCTGGCGGTAAAAACTCGACTTTTCAAGATTTCTTGCCAATTCCTCAGATTTTTTGCAAAAACTATCGAACTTCGGAACTTTTGGCAGTCGGCGGCGTTTAATCCCCCCAGATAGTCACGCTGACGCTGAGAGTCTGTCCGTATCACCTGAAGCTTGTGTTTCGTATTATCGATGCGAAATGCGAATCGGATGAGGGATCTACTTCGACGGGGCATTGTTCTGCTATTGAACAGGGTTGAACACATAGCAGCGTGTTTTTTGATTCCGTGTGGCGATTCGAATTGGCGGTCAATTGGGGCTTTTCCAAGATGAATGTCGCAAGTCGAACGCTGTTGTACGATTTCCGGTTTTAGGAGGTTTTTGATGAACGCCATTTTGTTTCGCTCGATCGGTCTGTTTTGTGGAGTGGTTTTTGCATTTACCTTATGTTTGACCGCTAATGGCCAGGGCGGACGGGGCGGTCCGGGAGGGCCAGGCGGTGGACGCGGCGGTTTCGGCGGTGGCTTTGGCGCCAATCCGTTGATGCTGTTGGGAATGGATCAGGTGCGTGAGGCACTCGGCATTGTCGATGATCAGGCCAAGGAGTTGGACGACCTGGGCAACGACATGCGCCAAGAAATGCGGGACATGTTTCAGAATTTCGGCGACATGTCGGCTGAAGAGCGGCAACAAAAAATGCAGGAACTTAACGACAGCTATCAGGCAAAAACTGACCAGGTGCTGTTACCCAATCAGCAAGATCGATTGAAGCAAATCATGCTTCAGCAGCGGACTCGTGGCCGCAACGGCGTGGCCGACGCCTTCTCCGACGATTCGATTGCAAAAGAGTTGGGGATCACGGCGGATCAAAAAGAAAAACTGAAGGACGCCGCTGAAAAAGCTCAGAAGGAAATGGAAGAAAAGGTCGCTCAACTTCGCAAGGACATGGAAGACCAGGTTCTCAGCGTGTTGACTGACGATCAAAGAGAAAAATACAAGAAAATGGTTGGCGAACCGTTTGAATTAGATCGAACGCAGATGTTCCAACGTGGAAATGGCGGTAACGGCGGCAACAACGGTGGTCGCGGCGGTTTCGGTGGACGTGGCGGTCGTGGCGGCGGTGGCGCTGGCGGCAATCGTGGCGGCGGCGGCGGTGGCGCTGGCGGCAATCGTGGCGGTGGCGGCAACGACTTCTAGTCCGATTCGCGCGGTCTAGTCAAAACGAACCAGAACTTTCAAGAATGGGTGTCGTTTGCGCGACACCCATTTTTTGTTCGTCGGCGAGGCGATCTGACCCAGCACATACCAGTTTTTCAGTATGCGCCTTGCGGATTTGGCCATAAAACGGCAATCCAGCGCTATTTGGCAAAAAACTACGAAACCAAACAGCCTGAAAAGCGGTTTTTTCAATTGACCAAACGACTCATTTTGGGTTTCTTTAATGATGGCGGCGTGTTGGATTGTCGGTTGATCCAAGCCCTCCAAACTCATCCCTTCGCCCTGGGCTTCCGCCGGAAACGCGATTGGAACTGGAACCATCCACGGGCGGCCGCGGATAACCTTTTGTGCACGGGATCATTTAGATGGATATCGGCGATATTCTCCTAGAAAAAGGCTTGATCGATCGGGTGCAGTTGGCGCAAGCGGTTGATCGCGGCGGCAACGTCTTGCGGAATCTGATCGATTTGGGATTTGTTCGCGAAGACAAAGCGCTGCAGGCGATCTCAAACGATGTCGGCATCGACTACGTCGATCTGCGGAATACTCCCGTGGACCTGGAGTTGCTCAAGACGTTTCCGCAGAAGGTGATCTATCGGCAGATCTTGTTTCCCATCAGTCGCCAAAATGGCTCGCTGACCGTCGCCACCTCCAATCCGTTTGACTTGTACGCCCTGGACGAAGTCGGTGCGTTGACCGGGTTGGCGGTCCATCCGGTTTTGGCCGAGCGCAGCGAGATCGCCCGCTTGATCAAAGAGCATTTGGGCGTCGGCGGCGAGACGATCGAGGGCTTGATCGAACAAAAGATGGAGCAGGATGGCATCGAGTTGCTCGAAGAAATCGAAGCCGACGGCTCTGAACTGTCCGAGATGGCGCAGGAAGCATCGGTCGTGCGGCTAGTGAACGAGATCTTGTTGGAAGCGATCGACTCTAGATCCAGCGACGTGCACATCGAATCGCAAGCCAGTGGCGTAGTGGTCCGCTACCGCATTGACGGCATCTTGCACACGCAACCGGTTCCGCCCGAGATCAATCACTTTCAAGCCGCGATTATCAGCCGCCTCAAGATCATGGCTCGGCTCAACATTGCCGAAAAACGTCTTCCGCAGGACGGTCGCATCAAGCTGAAAGTCAAGGGGCGAGAGATCGACGTCCGCGTCTCGGTCATTCCGATGATACACGGTGAGAGTCTGGTTTTGCGCATTCTGGACAAGGGAGCGATGGTCTTTGACCTGCGCGGGTTGGGGATGGACCCAACGACCTACGAGCAATTTCACCAGCTGATTCATCTGCCGCACGGCATTCTGCTGGTCACTGGCCCCACGGGTTCCGGAAAAACGACGACGCTGTACAGCGCTCTGGTTGAAATCAATACGCCCGACAACAAGATCATCACGACCGAAGACCCCGTCGAATACCAGTTGGCGGGGATCAATCAAATTCAAGTCCATCCTAAAATCGGACTCACATTCGCCGCTTCGCTGCGCAGCATCTTGCGGCACGACCCGGACATCGTGCTGGTCGGCGAGGTTCGCGACTTGGAAACCGCCGAAAACGCGATTCAAGCTTCGTTGACCGGCCACTTGGTGTTTAGCACGTTGCACACCAACGACGCGGCCGGAGCCTTTACGCGGATTATCGACATGGGTGTGGAACCGTTTCTGGTCGCCAGTACGATCGAGGCCGTGATGGCCCAGCGTCTGGTGCGGCGGCTGTGCAGCCATTGCAAAGAAGCGTTCCAGCCGCAACGGGCTGACTTGCCCGATGATTTTCCCTGGGACAAGCTTGATGGGAAGCCGTTGTATCGGGGTCCGGGCTGCCGCGAATGCCGCGGCGTTGGTTACCGCGGCCGCGTCGGAATTTATGAGCTGTTGCTGACAACCGACCAGATTCGGCAGTTGGCGCACGACCGTGCCAGCACGTGGGAGATTAAGCGGACCGCGCTGGCCGAGGGCATGCACACGCTTCGAGACGATGCTTGGACCAAGGCGATCGCCGGCACGACGTCGCTCGACGAAGTAGTTCGTGTGACCAAATCGGACCGCCGCTAAGAGCTATGCCTGAATTCACGTATACCGCCCGAGCGATTGATGGCCAGCGAGTTTCCGGAACGCTTTCGGCGATCTCCGAGCGCGAGGTGATCAATGTCTTGTCGGGCAAATCCTTGTTTCCGATCACGGTCGCTCAAGTCAAAGAAAGGAAAGCGGTTACGCTGGGTGGATTCCGGGTCACCGACCAGACCTTGGCGAATTTCTTTGCCTCGTTGGCGGCGTTGCTACGCGGCGGTGTTCCGTTATTGAGGTCGCTGAAGATCCTTCAGGCCCAGTCGTCCAATGGCCGTCTCAAGGCGGTTCTGGAAGACGTGGTCGCCCGCGTCGAAGACGGACAGACGATCGGAGATGCTTTCGCGCCATCCAAAGATTTTTAACGAAATTACGATCAACCTCGCTCGCGCAGGTGCCGAGGGTGGCTTTTTGGAAGATGCCTTCGAACGCGTTTCCCAGTTCATCGAAAACCGTTCTGACTTAAAAAGCCGGACGGTGGGTGCGATGATCTATCCGGCGATTCTGGCAAGCATTGGCTCGTCGGTCTTATTTGTATTGCTGGTTTTCTATATTCCCAAATTCGGCGAGCTGTTCCAGGAATTGAGACGGCGAGGCAAATTGCCCGTCGCTACCGATTGGTTGCTGGGATTCAGCGACTTTTTGCATCGGTATGGGATCATCGCGTTATTAGTTCTTGCGGTACTTTTTGCAATCTTGTGGGTTCAATTAAGAACGCCGCAGGGACGTCGCGGCTTGGATTGGTTCAAGTTGCGGTTGCCAATGTTCGGCACGATTTTCCGCAATTTGGCCGTCGCTCGTTTTTGTCGCGTGTTGGGGACGCTACTGAAGAACGGCGTCCCGTTGCTCAAGTCGTTGGAGATAAGCCGGGATGCGACCGGCAACTGTTTGCTTTCCGAAGCGGTTGAACAAGCCGCCGAAAACGTGACTTCAGGTGAATCGCTGGCGGCTCCATTGCGGAAGTCCCAGCAATTCCCGGTAGCCGTGACCGAAATGATCTCGGTTGCCGAAGAGTCCAACACGTTGGATTCGGTTTTGGTCAATGTCGCGGACGGCTTGGAAAAACAAACGATGCGGCGACTGGATTTGCTCGTTCGAATGTTGGAGCCCATGATGTTAGTCATCATGGCGTCCATCATCATGGTGATTGTCGTGGCTTTGTTGCTACCGATCTTGAGGATGGGAGAAGCCTTCTCCTGATGAGGGCGCGGGCTGGGGTTTGGCCACCGAAACAATGGCAGTCAACAAGGGGTTTCATATAATTGTTATTCGGAACCAAACAACGTAACGGTTCACGAGCCGGGGTCTGGCTCATTTTCGGCCCAATGATTGGTACTAGAATGTCGCATGAACCGCCGAAAATGTGCCTGACCCCCTAAAATCGTGGGCAACGCATTGACAACCCGTGAACGCTTACCCAAACAACTAACATAACTTGTCTTGATAGGAGTGATCTATGAGAACTCGTAAACTTCTCCGGCACAAGGCTTTACGCTTTTGGAACTGATGTTGGTGACCGCCATCCTTGTCGCGTTGGCGGGAATGGCCGTTTTTGCCTACAGCGCGATTCAGAAGAACGCATTGCAGAAGACGGCGCACACGGAAATCAGCACGTTCGTTTCCGCTTGCAACATGTACCACACGAGCGTCAATGCCTATCCGCAAACATTGCAGGATCTGAAAACGGTTCCGCAAGGAATGCAAAAATCGGATTGGGGCGGCCCTTACCTGGCCACAGATACGGGCGACCTGTTGGACCCGTGGCACCACGAATATCGTTATCAGCCCGACGAAAGCAATGACACCGTTGTGATCACGTCTGCCGGTCCGGACGGCAGCATGGATACGGCTGACGACATTTCGAATTTGCCGACTTCGGCTGTGCGGTGAAATTGAAGGGTCGAAATGCGTCGACGTGGATTCACACTGCTGGAACTGATGTTGGTCCTGGGCGTGATCGTCGCCGTCCTGGCGATGGCCGCGCCGATGTTGCATCGCAGCTTTTCCTATCAAACGCTCAAAAGCGGCGCGGATCAAGTCCGCGCAGCGTTTACCGACGCCCGCGCTAAGTCGATCAAGACGGGAAACGTGTATGCGTTTCTGTACTCTCCCAAAACGGACATCTACACGATTGCGCCGTTCATCAACAGCTATTCGATCATCAATCCAGAGATCATCTCGACCGTCCAGAACCCACCGCCGATGCAGCAGTTACCCCGAGGCATACAATTTGTCGGTGCAGCAGTTTCCCAGGACGCTCGAGCCCAATTTGAATCCGAAGACGCGCCATTGCCGCCCGGCGGAATGACACCCATCCTGTTTTACCCCGACGGCACCTCCCAGGATGCGTCGTTGGTTATCATCAATGAAAATGGCGAATTGATCCGGGTTGATTTGCGCGGATTGACCGGCTTGTCGAGTACCAATCGGATGTCTACCGAAGACTAACAGCCTGTTAAAAAATGTGTGCACACGTGACTATTAATGCGGAGCGGCGCAAGCAGCCAGGTAATTCGCCGTGTGGAGGCCAACGCCATCGGACGGCTTGCGCCGTTCCGCTACTTTTTCAACGGGCAGCTAAGCCGTTTATTCAACGGGCAGCTAAGCCGTTTACAGTGCTTTTACAATCATTTTGATCCAAGTTCGCACAGCGATGAACCGGCGGCATAATTACCGAGAGCGCGGCTCCAAGCGGCACGCCTTAATGCGCGGCGGGTTTTCTCTGTTAGAGACGATTTTTGCCATTGCCATTTTGGGGGTTTCGCTGGCCGCGATCGGACATTTGGTTCAACTGGGGTTCCGCGCAGCACAGATCGCCCGCGTTCAGAGCCAGGCACAGATTCTGTGCGATGCCAAGATGGCCGAAATCGCCAGCGGGGCGCTCCCTGCAGAAGCCGCCAATGGAGCAACCATCGACGACGCTCCCAATTGGGAATATTCGGTGGAAGTCGAACCGGCCGAGCAGATTGGTTTGCTGGTGGTTCAAGTGACTGTCCAACAACAAGGCCAGGATCCCCTTACGTTCTCCCTTGTCCGCTTCATGCCCGATCCAAATTTTGATTTCAACGAGTCGACGGAATGATGTGCAAGGCGCAGACAGTTCGAAGCATGCATCGCCCGCGGGAAACCTTGAGCGTGAAAGGATCGGTTGCGGGCTTCCGTTGGACGGTAGCCCCTGAATCAAACTCAAGGGTCGGCGCGATGCGGTGTCGGTTGCAAATTCCTTCGACGAATTGGTTTGCGCGACAGGCGTTTACGCTGCTGGAATTGATGCTGGCCTTGGCGCTGACGGTGCTCATCGTGGCCGCGGTCTCCGGTGCGATTAGGCTGTACTACGTCAATGTGACCCAATCGCAAAAGACGCTCGAATTGACCGAATTGGCTCGCAATACGATGAACCTGGTTGCCAATGACATCCGCGCGTTGGTTCAGTACAAACCGTTGGATGTGTCGGGTCTTGCGGATTTGATCAAATCCAACGCAGCGTCGATGTTGGGCCCCAGTGGTGGCTCCGGCAGCGGCAACAATTCGACTGGCAACAATTCGACTGGCAGCGAAAACGCTGCGAATTCCGGCTCTGGCAGCGCTTCCAATTCCTCGAATGAATCGACCGGTGGCGACAACTCAGGTAGCGGTTCGACCGGTGGATCGACCACCGGCGGATCCACGAATTCGTCCACCGGCGGCACTTCGGGGGCCGCGAGCAATAGCTCCGAAACGGGCGATGAACAACCAGTGGATCGCCCCCGTTTTCTGGGCACTAGTCAAGAAATCTTGATGGATGTCAGCCGCTTGCCGCGAATCGATCAATATCACCCAATTCTGCACGTGAATTCGGCGGGCAGCTATCTCACGTTGCCGACCGACATCAAATCCGTGAGCTACTTTGTTTCGTTTGAGCCCGGCCGTGGCAGCGAATCGAGCGGAGGGCTTTATCGCCGCGAAGTCGACCGAACGCAAATGCGGCAAACCGGCGGAGTCGATGCCTTTACAACTGACGCAGCGGTGCGCGAACTAGCGCCCGAAGTCGTCGACATTTCGTTTCGGTATTTCGATGGTGAAAGTTGGCAAGGCAGTTGGGACTCCGATGAACTCGGCGGCTTTCCCTCCGCCGTCGAAGTCATCATGATTATCGACCCCAGCCGCCTGCGAGCTGAACCGGACAATACGTATAAATACTCCGGTTACGATCCGGCAACGATGAAAGCATACCGCTGTGTCACACATCTACCAATGGCCGAACTCTTGTCGCAGCAAGAGCAGGATCTGGCGAACGACCGCAGCGGTGGACTGGATACCGCGATGAATGCGGCATCGCAAGGTGCGGCCAGTTCGAATTCGGGCTCAAACCAGAATTCAAGCAGCAATGGCGCAAACAACTCGCAAAACAACGACCCCAATTCGTCGAACAGCGGGACCAGTGGCGGCTTCGGCGCTGGAGGCAACTTTGGAGCAGGGGGCGGTGCCGGAACCGGAAGGGACCGCGGCGGCAATCCAAGGGGTCAAGGTTCTGGCGGAGCTGGACAAGGCGACGGAAACAGTGGACCGCCTCGCGGCGCAGGTCGGACTCAACCGGGTCAAGGGGGACGATTCGGTGGCGGAACCCGTGGAACTGGCGGATCGAACAACAGTCGATTCGGCAACAACGGTTCGGGGAATGGCGCCGGAACTCGTCGCTCAGGAGGAGGTGGCTCTGGCAATCGAGGCTCGGACACTGGCGGAGGTGGCGGTCGAGGCACTGGCGGAGGTGGGAATTCCAATCGCGGAGGGTCCCCATGAAACGACCCACTAAAGCTCACGGATCGCCGCAATATGCGTCGGCCCATGTCGAATTGAGCATCGGCGGCGCGAAAGCGCCCTTGGCAGAAAATCAGCCGGTTCCCTTGGATGGGTCGCAGCGAACCGGCCTCATTTTGATCATTGTGCTGGTGACGATCGTGTTCTTGGCCTTGGGAGCCTATTCGTTTTCGAAGCTGATGGTTGCGGAATCGTATGTCGCGAAGCTTTCCGGACGCCAGGTTCAGTCGCGGTATTTGGTGGACAGCGGCGTGGATTATGTCCGCTTATTCTTGACTCAAGATCGTGCATCGATTCATGAGTTGGGCGGCATCTACGACAATCCCAATTACTTTCAAGCGATTCCGGTCGGCATCGAGAGCACCGATCCCAAGAACATTGGCCGATTCACCGTGGTCGCGTCGAGTCTGGACGAAGACGGCAATCCGGGCGGCTTCCGCTACGGCCTGGTCGACGAATCAACTCGATTGAATTTGAATATTCTGGCGTTTGTCGACTCGGCGTATTCCGGGGGCGGCAAGCAACTCCTGATGACGTTGCCGATGATGACCGAAGATATTGCGGACGCGATCCTGGATTGGATCGACCCCGATGAAGACATCCGCCCGATGGGTTGCGAATCCAACTACTACTCGGGATTGAACCCGCCGTACTCGGCCAAAAACTGCGCTGCTGGATTCGATTGAAGAATTGTTACTGGTGCGCGGGGTCACGCCGCAGTTGTTGTTTGGATTGGATGCCAATCACAACGGCATCCTCGATCCGGAGGAGGAAACCGGTCCTGACGCCGGGCAGCGTCGATCCAAGTCTATTGCTTGGCTGGGCGAACTATCTGACGCTGTACAGCAAGGAGGCCAACGTCAACGCCGAGGGCCTCAAGCGAATCAATATCAACAGCGAGGATTTGGAACAGCTCGAACGAGACCTGCGCAGCCATTTTGACCAGCGATTGACCGATTTTATTATTGGTTACCGCCAAAACGGCCCTTACACAGGTTCCGACGAGTCAACGCCCAACGCGGGCGGGCAGATTGATTTTGAACAGACCGCGACGACCAATTTCGTTCAGGTCTTGGATTTGATCAATGCCCGGACCACGATCAAATACCAAGGGACCGACGACACCTACATTCTCGATTCTCCGGTCAACACCGCGACGTTGGGGATTTATATGCCGGTCATCATGGACGAACTCACGACGCAGCAGGGGACGGTGATTCCGGGACGAATCAATATCATGCAGGCGCCGAAACAGATTCTATTGGGCATCCCGGGCATGACCGACGAATTGCTGACGAACATTTTGAAGTACCGCGAATTCGAATTGGATGATCCGGACGGCGCCGACCGCAATCGCCAATTTGAAACGTGGCTGTTGGTTGAGGGCCTAGTCGATCTGCCGACGATGCAAACCATGTTGCCGTTTGTCTGTTGTGGAGGTGACGTCTACCGCGCCGAGGTGATTGGCTATTTCGACGATCAGGTCGGGAATTCTCGCGCCGAAGCGATTATTGATACGACGACGCCCCTGCCGCGACTGCTGTTTTGGCGAGACAAGAGTCACCTGCAAAGGGGTTACTCGGCCGATGTCCTGGGTACCGATTTGCAACAATGAGGATGGCGGACGCGATCAGGATCGGACCCAAATAACGTCGCCGTAAATCCTCGCCCTCACGGGAGAGGCTTAGGGAGAGGGTCGACAAAACCGGGAAGTTATTTTGCGTGCGATCCTAAATTGGCCAAATCCTCAATTGCATCAATTCTCCGGCCCGCCCATTACGTAAAATTCGCCAATTCACTGCAACAACGTATACTTTTTTCCGTGCGACAATCAGACTGACATGAAGTCGCTTTCGAACGCTGCCCACGAGTAAATCCTTATGTCAACCTTCGCTGCACTCCATTGGAACGACCGTCGTTTGCGAGTTGCCTTGGCGAGCATCGCCAACGGTAGTGTGCGTGTTGAGCAGATTCTGACGCGGGACCTGTCCGGGGCATCCGCAGATGCCGAGGTCCGCCAGCACCTTGAGGCGATCGCGTCCGAGCATCATCTCAAGGGGCTGGACGTCGTGGTCGTGATCGACCGCGAGCAATTCGAGTTGCGGCAAATCGATGTCCCGCCAGCTCCGGACGATGAACTGCCGGACATGGTCCGGTTTCAAGCCAGGAGCAGCTTCTCGTCGTTTGGCGACGCCGACGTCGTGGATTTCATTCGCTTGGCCAATGGCGCCGAGAATGTCCCGTTGCAATTGTTGGCCGCCACGCTTTCGGCGGCGGAGTTGAAGAAGATCCAAGCGGTGGTCGAACCGTCACGGCTCAAACTCAAGCACGTTCTTCCCAGACAATTCGCCTCAGTCAATCTGGTGCAGTCGGTGTTGGCCGACGGCAAATACCAGCTCCTGGTTAATGACTTCGGTGACGATGTCGATTTGAGCGTGACTTACCGCAACCGGATTGTGTTGACCCGGACGGTTCGGCTTTCGCACGGCGACAGCGAGCGAGCGACTCAGTTGATCCGCGAAATCCGCCGCACCATCGCGGCTTTGCAAAATCAACAAAAGGGCGGATCGATCAGCAAGATATTGATCCTCGGCGAACGTTCGCAGCACCAGAAACTGGCCGACGACATCGTGCGCGAAGTGGATTTGGGATGTGAGACACTTCGAACTGCGGGGTTTGTCTCGATCGCGCAGACCGCTCTAGAGCCGCTGACCGACGACGATGGCTCGTTGGCGCCGCTGTTAGGCGCGTTGGGTGTGGGTGGTGAGCCGGCGGCCGACTTGATCGACTTCATGGCCCCGCGCCGTAGGCCGGTCTCAAAACACGACCCGCGAAAGCTCTATTACATCGGTGGAGGACTGGCCGCGGCGCTGGCGATTTGTCTGCTGATCGCGTTGGTCATGTTCGCCCAACGGCGCAGCCAAATCGCTGGACTGCAAAAACAATTGGATGAACTCAATCAAGCAACCAAAGATGCCAAAGCACTGATCGCGGACGTCGATTTGATCGATCAATGGAAACGAGGCGACATCAACTGGCTCGATGAACTGAGCGAGATCAGCAGCCGCTACCCGTTGCCGGATATCTCATTGGCCAAGACGTTTCATGGTTCGATGGTGCCTGTGCTCAACGAGCCGACGGGTCAGATCACCATCGAAGGTTTGGTCACTAATCAAATCGACGAAGGAAAGATGGAGGAGTCGCTTCGCGGCCGGCCGTATATGGTCCGTCCAGGAACGGTCGGGCCATTACCGTCCGACGTAAGGGACTACGCCAACAGTTACTCGCTGACGCTTAAGGTTGACCTGCAATCCCGTGACATCGACAAGTTGGTGCCCAATTTATCGACAGCGGAAAAGGCTCCGACGGACAAAGATAATGCGCCTGCATCCAGCGACCCATCCGATTCCAAATCGTCTCAGTAGCTAATAAGTCGGGAACCGAGACGCCTCACAACTTCAAACAACAGATATCCATGTTCGAAAACATGTCACAACGCGAGCGGCGTTTAGCGATTGCCGTCGCCTGCTTGCTGCCCGTCCTCATCGCGATGTTTGGGATTGTGTGGTTTATCAAAAGTCTCAATGGTTATGACACGCAAATCGTTGCCTTGCAGCACCAGATCGACGATGCAAATGTGCTCAAGGTCAAACAGGCGAAAACGAATCGCCGGCTCGATCGTTACATGGCCCAAAGTTTGTCATCCAATCCGCAAGCGGCGAGTGCAGATTATCGCGAGTGGCTGGCTCGAACTCTGACCGACATCTTTGGTGAATACCAGACCGATCCCAAGCCCGAATCAGCCCAAGTCTCCAAAAACGCCAATTCCGCTCATTCGATTAACAGATCGTCGCACGTCAAGCCCGTGTACACCCAGTACGCGTTTCACATCACCATTGATTCGACGGATCTGGCGACGGTGGATAAGTTTCTATTTGCGTTTTATCAAGCCCCGGTTCTCCATCGCATTGCCAGGATCGATTTGTTGCCCTGGTTTGGAAGGCCGGGAGATGTCAACGCCAATGTCCCCACGGGCAAGGTCAAGTTGATCATGGATATTGAAGCACTTGGGCTGGGAGACGCACCGGTCGACAAGTCCATTGACGAACGTGCGTTCGTTCAGTCGGCTCATGATTTGGACTGGTACCGCCAGAAGATCGAACACCGCAACATATTCGGATTCCCGAACAACCCGCCCAGCATCACGACAGCGAATGAATCGGAATATGAAGATCGCGATATCGCATTCAGTGTGAGTGCCAAAGATGACGACGCGCGGGACCAACTTCGGTTTGAGTTGGTTTCCAGCGACGTTCCCAGCGCGACGCTGACCCAACGCGACGCGTCCTCGAAGTCCGCGCAATTGCAGGTGGGCAAGCTGCCGGTCGGGACTTACAAGTTCCTCGTTCGAGTGACCGACGACGGCTTGCCGCAGAAGAGCGCCGAAAAAGAGATTTCACTGGTGGTCAAAAAGAAGGCGGAGCCTCCACCCGTCGCAGAAAAAGCTCCACCGTTCAAGCATGCCACGGAAACGCTCATCTCCGGATTCGTCCGCGGCAAGGACGGCGTCGACAGAGCTTGGATTTACGTCCGCACGCTGGGTGAGATGTTCGAAGTCGGCGTGGGTGACAGCTTTAAGGTCGACGACCTCAATTGGACCGTCGTCCGCATCGACATGCACCAAAAAACAATCAGCCTGGAAGTCGATGGCCAACTCAAGACGTATGGGGACGGCGACCGGTTGTCCGATCCGCAGTCAACTTCGGCCATTTCCACCACGCACGCGCCGGATGAAACGAGAGCCGTGACCGACGAAAACGACGGCTAGTGTTTCGTCAATCTTAAGAATTTGGATCGAGACGGGATTTTTGTCTCAAAAAAGCTGGTTGGCCAAAGGATTATCGACGACACGTCACGGTTTCGTTCGACAACTCCTTCAAAGGAGACAGCATGAGCGAAATCAACATCAATCATCGGATCAACCGCATTCAACAGCCGAGCGAGTTTTCCTGTTGGGCGGCCTGTCTGGCCATGATGATCGAATCGGGCGGACAAAAGTGTTATTCGGTTCAAGGCGTGATTTTGCACGCGCGGACCAACGGCGTGACGTTGAACCCCAATGGATCGTTGGAGACCTCGCGGGCGAATATGGATCACCTTCAAACAGCGTTTGGAATTCGAGTACTCAGCAATCGAGGCACCGTTCGGATTGCTGATCTCGTGCCGCGCCTAACGATCGCCCCAATCATTTTGATGGGTGGCTTTAACTACGCCGATCGCTCTTCACCGATGAATCACGCCGTCGTCATGGGAGGCATGTGGGGAGACGGCGGCGATGATACGGGATTGAGCATCGTCGACCCTCAGCGAACCGCTGCCGGGACGGATTCCAGTTCTGACGACGTGTTTAGCTGGCGGGATTTTTGCACCAATGTGGTCGACCGACTCGATTATGTCGCGGCGATTCGCTAATGGTTTGTGCCAGCTAAGGGATCGGACGCAAAATAACTTCGCGTATGGGGGTTAAGGGGTCAGGAGTCAATTGTGCGAAGCACCCGAAGGGCCGTGCCGGCAATTGACTCCTGACCCCTTAACCACCCCCCTTAACGAACCCGCAGTCCTTACTGAGTCGACTTAGTCTCGGCACTCGTCGACATGGCGAATTCTTTTAGCAGACGGGCTCGAATTAAGTTGCCGTGCGTTTGGGGAGCCAGGTTTTCAGCGTCTTTCCCCTGTTGGTAACGCCCAATCGCCTTGTCGAACTCGTCGAGCATTTCCGAACAACGGCCGCGTAGATAGCGCACGCCGGCGTCCCAGAAATCCCGCGTGTCATACTCAGCAACCCGAGCTAGCCAGATCGCTGCGACCGACGGATTGCCGGTCATCAGGTGGCACAGCGCCAAGTAATACGTCGCATCAGCGCGTACCAACCGCATATGCTGCTTTGTGGTTTCCAAGCGATTGCGAAACTCCACGACCGACATGCCGTACTTGCTGATCCCCAGCGCCTCCAACACGTTGGTGTTATCCTGCAGTCCGTCGATGAAATCGTCTGGATAACGCATAAACTGAAACAGTTCGATCGCTCCGCGGTCGCGGATGCCGCGCGGTGAAACAAGCTTGTTCCGAAAGTATTTTGTTTTGGCGGTTCGCAATCGGACATAGCTGTCGACGTATTCTTCTTCGTACACTCTCCACGAAAGTTTATCGCGGATGTCTGCGTTGAACTCCGCGAGCTTCTCGCCATCATCGATCGCATTGCGGAATTGAATGGTCAAGCTGGCCAGCGGCGACAGCTTGACGGCCTTAATTAAGGAATTGTCCTTCAGTTTTTCAGCGATCTGGCTGGGGTGTGTGGTCAACGAGAGACGATTCTCACCCGTCAAATGCCGCTCGAGAATCGCCATTCGG
The DNA here is from genome assembly GCA_963803365.1 of uncultured Planctomycetaceae bacterium. GTDB lineage: Bacteria > Planctomycetota > Planctomycetia > Pirellulales > Pirellulaceae > JANMEB01. The sequence goes on along the minus strand of CAWDMH010000003.1, from coordinate 217,357 downwards.
TGAGTCAATGATTCCATCGGCACGTCGACCAACGCGATGATTCCGTGAGCGATGTCGGACGGTCTGACGCGGTAATTGCTTTGGTCGCTGGTCGACTCGTCGACCGCCAGGTCAAGCGTTTTGAGCAAATCCGGCGAATGGACCACGTCCGCCAACGTCGCGAAACGCTGCGGATTACTCGACGGCAAAGGCAGACCGAGTTCAGTGTCAAACAAGAACAACTGACCGCCGATCAAGGCCGCCGGCAACCAAATCGAATAGCCGAATGGCTCATCCGCGGCTTCGTTGGGGTCCTGCTGAACGGCCAACAACACGACGTCGATATCGGCGTGCCGCGCCAACTGAGCGAACACGCGTCCCCGCTCCAATGCATCGCCGCGACCAAACAACATCGTCTGCCAAACAAAGCGGTTGTACCCTGGACCGCGCACCCCAGCCGACGGCGGCCAGCGCGAATCGTTGTCCACAACAGTCTGAGCCTGCACCGCCGCTTCGTTGGGCCACGGCAATCGCGCGTCAAGTTGCACGTTCAAAATGGTCCAGTCGAATAGCTTGCAGGCGGTTATCAACTGATCCACTTGATCGCCGTTAAGTTCGGGATAGGTCCCCGCGAGCACAGCATGCCACGCCGTGCTTCCCCCTGCGCTGTTCACCTTTGGGTAAAGTGGCGGCCAAAAGCTCACCGGTAACGGCCGATCGGCAATCTCCGCCACCAGTTCCTTGATCCACAACTCGCCCTGGACGAAGTGCGGGTCCAGCACGGTAAAGCTGAGGGAGTCCAACTCAGTCTTTTCGGGCTCCACCTCCTTCGGCAGTGAATCGACCAGAGGATCTTTGGTCCACGCGACGTTGGTGGCCGCGATGTCCGGGTTTGATAACCATCGGTTCAAGCCCGCTGAGACCTTTTGCTCGAATTCGGCGTTGTCAAACTGGTCGTTGGCAAAAATGTAATCAGTCGTCACGCGCAATTGATCGGAACGGGAAACGCGAGTGCGATGGTCGACAATCACTTGACTCGCGTTTTGATTACATCCACAAAGCCCGACCCCGATCAGCCAAACGCCGAGACCGGCCGGCCACCACCGAAACTCGTGCCGGCCCCTTTTCGTATTCCAATTGAAGAATCCAAGGTTCATAAACGCTCAAAGTGCAAAAGGCGAAATCGTTAGGATCGGACGCAAAATAACTTCGCCGTAAATCCTCGCCCTCACGGGAGAGGCTTAGGGAGAGGGTCGACAAAACCCGGAAGTTATTTTGCGTGCGATCCTTAGTCCGTCCGGCGCTATGGTCCGGGCACTCCAATTACGCCGAGTGCTCCGTTACTTCTCGCCTCGTGTCGTATTTGACAAGAGTCGTTGCGCCGACCGCTATCATTCTTAACCGTCGAAGCGGTTTTGGCCAGTGTGTCTGGCGACCAGTGTGTCTGGCGAATGGCTCTGGTCTCATTCCCCTAGGTCGGTCTGCTGTAGGTCGGTCTGTCCCAGACCGACACCCGGCGTCCTCTACTTTAGATCGGTCTGTCCCAGACCGACAAAAACCAACCCATCGATCACCATCTTCGTTCTACCTAACTCACTACGCCAGCGTTCGTAGTGGGCAAGTTTGAAAATAGTCCGCTACATCCATTGCCAATTATTGTCGGGCAGAGACTGCCCGACCTACAGCAAATTAGCTTACGACGCCGTCGTTGGGTCGCTTGCAGGTTGCGAACCAGGGGGTACCATGTAGTTTGCAAGCGGACGACCGTAGCGTCAGTTTCAACTTCCCATTCAGCGGGTCCCCAAAATGCCACAGCACAAAAACCATCACGATCGACGCGGATTCTTGAAATCAACTTTGGCTGCTGGCGCCGTCGCGGCAGCTTCCTCGTCGGTCACGGCAAGTGCCCGTGCCGGCTACCACCACAGCGTCGACGACACCCTCAAGGTAGGCTTGATCGGCTGCGGTGGACGAGGTCGCGACGCGGTACAAAACGCAGCTTTTGCGGATCCGAACGTTAAAGTCACCGCACTGTGTGACGTTTTTCCCGACCGCATCGACGAAGCCTTGTCGGGCTTGGAGTCCGTTCCACAGATGAAGGCCAAATTGGACGTGACCAAGGACCGTTGCTTCGACGGTCTCGACGGCTACAAGCATCTCATGGCCACCGACGTCGACGTCGTGTTGTTGTGCACCACCCCCTACTTCCGCCCCGATCATATGGAAGAGGCGGTTCGCACGAACAAACACATCTTTTGCGAAAAGCCGATTGCGACCGACGTCGCCGGTGCGCTGCGTGTCAAAAAGGTCTGCGAGTCTGTTGGCACGAACCAACAAAGCATTGTCTCCGGTCTCTGTTGGCGATACGACTACCGCGTCAGGCAGGTGATGGATCGAGTCAGGAACGGCGCGATTGGCGACATCATGTCGATTCAGAACAACTACTTGACCGGCACGTTATGGCATCGCGGACACGATCCGAAATGGAGCCCGCTGGAATACCAAATTCGGAATTGGCTTTATTTTACCTGGCTCTCCGGCGATTTGATTACCGAGCAGCACATCCACAGCCTGGACAAAGCGATGTGGCTGATGGATGACGTACCACCCGTCAGTTGTTACGGAACCGGCGGGCGGCAAGTTCGCACGGACGAGATGTGGGGCAATATCTACGATCATTTTGCCTGTTGCTTTGAATGGGAGAACGGCGTGAGGGCTTTTACATATGCCCGTCAAATGCAGGATTGCATGAACGAGACGAACGATTTCTTCGTCGGAACCAAAGGCCGTGCGCAAGTCTTGAACTTCAACCAACCGGCGATTGTGTTGAACGACGGCTCCCGTTGGTCGATCGACAAGGACGACAGCCAGCCAGGCATGTACGACGCCGAACACATCGCATTCTTTAAATCCATCCGCGAGGGCAGTCCAATCAATAATGGCCATTACATGGTCAACAGCACGCTGATGGCGATCATGGGCCGAGAAGCTTGCTATACCGGCGCCAAGTTGACTTGGGAAAAGTTCATCGCGTCAAATCTCAAGCTCGGCAGCGATACCTTGGATTGGAACAATCCGCCCGAGGTCGTCGTTAGGAATCCCGGCAAGTATCACTTGAGTTCGTAGACGTCGTTTCACTTGCAGCCAATTCAATGAGCCGGGGACCGGGCGACGTCTATTACAGCGAATATCTCCAACTGGACAAGTTGCTGAGTGCTCAGCGGCCGTTGAGCGGCGATTTCGGCCCTCCCGCCCACGACGAATTGCTGTTTATCATCGTCCATCAGGCATACGAACTATGGTTCAAGCTGATCCTGTTCGAGCTTGAATCGGTGATCCAAGTCTTTTCCGGCGCCCACATCGACGAAAAGCAACTGGCCGGGGTGATTGCGCGGTTAGAGCGAGTTCACAAGATCCAGGATATCCTGTTGGCTCAAATCGACGTGATCGAGACGATGACACCGATGGATTTCTTGGAGTTTCGCGACCGGCTGGTGCCCGCGTCTGGTTTCCAAAGCGTTCAGTTCAAGTTGATCGAGATCGCGCTCGGGTTGCGGCGCGAAAACCGCATTCGAGCCGACCGCGACTTTTTTGCGACGCGACTCAACGCTCACGATCTGCAACTGCTCGACGAAGCCGAAACGCGGCCGGGGCTGTTGGAGTTGACCACGCGGTGGCTGGAGCGGATGCCGTTTCTGGAATTCGAGCAGTTTGATTTTTGGGAAAAATACCGAACGGCCGTCGAACAGATGCTCCGTGCCGACGACGCGATCATTCGCGAAAACCCATCGATCAACCAGCGCGAGCGGGACTTCCAGTTGTCAGCGCTGGCCATGACGCGGGCCAACTTCGAAAACTTATTCGATGCGGCCAAATATGAATCGCTACGACATTCCCAACAAATCCGGCTTTCGCAAAAGGCGTTTCTAGCCGCGATTTTTATTTTTCAATACCGCGATGAACCCATCTTGTACATGCCGTTCCGGTATTTGACTTTGCTGCTGGAGGTCGACGAGATGTTCACTCGCTGGCGGTCGCGGCACGCCCTAATGGTGCAGCGGATGCTGGGCACCAAGATCGGCACAGGTGGATCTTCTGGCCATGATTACTTGAGCCAAACGACGCAACAGAATCGAGTCTTTACCGATCTCTATCACCTGGCAACGTATCTCATTCCGCGCTCGTCGCTGCCGACGTTGCCCGAAGCGTTACAGCAAGAACTCGGTTTCCATTTCAACAGTAGCCGCCGGTAGCGAGCTAATTCACTGTAGGTCGGGCAGTCTCTACCCGACCCGCAGTGGTGGCCGTCTTTTGTCCAATTAGTAGACCGTTGAAACATTTGTGCACACGTGTTTATTGAAACGGAGGGGCGCAAGCCGCCCGGTGGTTTACCGTGCGGATGCCAACGTAACCGGACGGCTCGCGCCGTTCCGCTACGATTTCAACGGGCTATCAGGCCGGCGGTGGAGTGGTCGGCGTTTGGCCGCTGGACCAATTCGACGGTTCCAAGTTAAAGGTATGAATGTCGATCGCAGCCTCTCGAGTTGGATCGGCTCGCACGATGATCGCGGTGATCTCAGGATGCCGGCCGCAATAGTCACCGACTTCGTCCAGGTTCATCACGCAAAACGACGTTGCCAACGCGTCGGTTATCGAAGCGGACTGGGCGATCACTGTTGCCGAGAGGACCTCGGTCGCCGGCCAACCGGTTCGCGGATCGATCACGTGTCCGAGTCGGCGCCCTTGATGGATCAGACTCTGACGCTGGTTGCCGGACGTGGCGAGCGATCGATCCCGCAGTTGAACGACGCCCAGCCGTTGTGTTTGCAAGATGGGATGCACCACACCAATGGGCCATGCTCCGCAACCGGCGTGGCTTTCGCCGCGAGCGACGACGCTGCTTTGGCCGCCGTGAATAACGAAATCGTCGATCTCAGCCGAGCGGAACACCTTCTCGCATTGTTCCAGTGCATAGCCTTTGCCGATACTTGCCAAATTCAATTCAACTCCGGGCTTGGCCAGCCGAATCGTTCCATCCTCGCCGACGATGACGTTTTGGCAGCCGATCCGGGCCAAGGCCTCATCGATCTGTCGGGTCTCCGGGACTCTCGGTTTCCGATAATAGAATCCCCAAGCTTTGGACAATGGTCCTGAAGTTATATCGAAGGCCCCGCCGGTGTCGCCATGGATCTGAATGGCCAGCCGCACGATGTCGAGGACTTCCGGCGGGACCAATACTGGAACGAATGCGGCGAGCCGGTTGACTTTGCAAATCGCGCTTTGGTCCTGATACGTCGACAGCATCCGGTCGAGTTCATGAATTCGATTGAACGCTTCCAACGCCACGTCCGGCCCTCGCGGATGTCGCTCGGCATCCACGAAAACTTCAAATCGGCAGCCCATCGCCGTCGTCGAGAGCTGATTCAACAGACGACCTGCACCGATTGAGGACGGGAAGCCGGATTCAGGGATAGTCGCCTCCGCTTGATCGCCGCCGATCGAATTCGATTCCTGCCCGGCTTGCGGTGTCCCGCCGGAAAGCGAAAGAAACTCTCGCCGAGTGCGACTGGGCTTGCTCATCTTTTTCAATCTCGGATGCTACAATGAATTAGCGGTTGGCAAAAAGCGATTCGTCATCCCCGCGAAGGCGAGGATCTGGCATTGCAAGTGTTGATTTCGGCTGGATTCCCGCCTTCGCGGGAATGACGTTCGGTCCGGTTGTTGAAAGCATTCGTCATCCCCGCGAAGGCGGGGATCCAGTATTGCAAGTGTTGATTTCCGTTGGATTCGAGCCCCCCGCCTTCGCTGGGACAAGCTTCGCGGGAATGACGTACGGTTTGGTTGTTGAAATGAATCATTATTCAACGCGCTGTTAGGATCGCACGCAAAGTAACTTCCCGGTTTTGTCGACCCTCTCCCTAAGCCTCTCCCGTGAGGGCGAGGACTTGCGGCGAAGTTATTTTGCGTCCGATCCTTAGGGTCGGTTTGGTGGATCCAGTGATTCCTTCGACTACTTTCAACGGCAATCGACTTCACTTGTTCAAGTTCGTTTCCCACCTGTTTACTATTTTATCAGGACGGCGCATGTACGAGAGGTTTTTTCGAGTGGCGCTGGTCACGTCGTTGTTGACCTGCATGATTGCTGGCCAAGCGGTCGCTCAACAATCCTTGCAACAACCGCGGATGATCAAGCGCGCTCGTCGACCCGTGTTCACCGAACGGGATTGGGATGGCATTTACTTCGACGACTTGTTTAGCGAAGGACTAGTGGGGAACCGGCCGGAATCGCTGGAGGCTCCAGCCTCAAACCAACCTTCCGGGGTCGGCGCAACGAGTGAAACTGCCGGAGCTGACGCCGCCGGGGGCTGGTCACACTTCATTTCCGCGGCGGTGATCGAGGACGAGATCAAGTCGCTGCAGGTGGAGCTGGACGGCTTGGTGACGACGCCGACTCGATTCAAAACCGAGAACGCTCAGGTCCGACACAACCTCAACCAACTGGCAACCTGGTTTGGGATCATCTCCCAATACGACCAAAGGGTGCGTTGGAAAGAATATTCCGCTCAAGCTCGATATGCGTTTGCCCGCGCCGCAGCGGGTGCGCGCACGACAACGGATCAGGCTTACAACGCGGCGAAACAACAAAAAGACAACCTTGAGGAACTTGTGCGCGGCGGCAAGTTCCCCGGCGGCGAATCCGACGACCAGGCCACTTGGTCCGATTGGGCCGACCGCAGTGAAATGATGGACCGGATCGACCTGGCCTTCACCGAACACCTCAAACCGTGGACCTCAAACGAAGCGGAGTTCAAAGACCACTTGGACGAGATCCTTCACGAGTCAAGTATCATTGCGGCGTTGGGAAACGTGCTGACCCAGAAAAACATGGAGAACGCGGACGACACCGAGTACACCAAACACGCTTCGCAGATGTTCAACGCCGCGATCCAGCTCACACGCTCGGCCAGTTCACAGGATTACACCAACGTCGCGGGTGAAGTCGACACGATCAGCAAGGCCTGCAGCAACTGCCACGAAGCCTATCGGTAACAGTGTACCTGTTGACGAGCCGGGGTCTGGCTCATTTTCGGCCCAATAATTGGTACGCGAACGTCGCATGAGCCACCGAAAATGTGCCTGACCCCCTAAAAACGTGGGCAACGCATTTATCACCCGTGAACGTTTACGTAACAGTCAACAAAACGGCGAAGTTTTTGTGCGTGTGACCGTTACTTCGGCGTAATCGAAATGAGGCTGATAATCGGAAAATGGTCCGAGCCAATGTCAGGGCCGACGACTCGGCGATGGACGTGAATCTCAGAGCTAACGAATAGTTGATCGATCGGAATGCGCAGCAGGGCCATTTGTTGGGGCCACGACGGCTGGAACCCGAACCCTTGGCGACTGTCGCGCAGTCCGGTGGTTTCCAAAAACTCCTGCAAAAACGGGGACCAGGTGGTCGAATTAAAGTCACCCACGACGATCTTCGGCGAAGGCGTCGCGGAAACAGTCCTGGCCAACTCCTGCAGTTGCTCGTTGCGAAGCGAATACCGCGTCGGGTCCAGCGGGGATAGCAAATGCACGCCGATGATGTTGAGTATCTGTCCGTCAACTTGCACGTCGGCAAACGCCATCGGCAACCCTGGGTCGAGGAGCCCGCGGGTCTCGGCGTGATTCAACGGCAGCTTGCTGAAAAGGGCGATTCCACAGCCTTGCTCGCGCGGGTCCAATAAAGCATACGGATATTCCTCACGCAGGTCTTGCAGATGCTCTTCCCACGCGGCGGTGTATTCTACGACCAACAGCAAATCCGGATCTTCGTCGGCCACCAGGCGGCGAAAGGCCTCGTAGTCGTGATTGGCATAAAGCACGTTGGCTGAAATGAGTTTTAGTTGGGTCTTCCCGGCCGGCGGCTGAGAAGCCGGCATCAGCAAGGCGACAACCGGCCAGGCGGCCAGCGCGGTTGCACCCAGCATGACTGTGGCCCATCGCCAATAGCGACAAATCAACAGCAGGCCACTCAGAGTGGCAAGAACGGCAATCAAGTGGATTCGGAAGTGTGTGAATAACTCGGCAATCCAAAACCAACTCAACAAATAGCTCAGTGCATACGCCGCCAGCGCGAACGAGGACATCACGCACAGTACGGTGCCACAGCTTTGTCGAATCGTCAATGGACGACGCCTCCGGGTCGTGGGCTTAGCAGCGGACGTGCGAGTTATTGATGGGGCGGCTTGAGTTTGAATCACGAGACTACTCGACCGTGACGCTCTTGGCCAAATTCCGAGGTTTGTCGACGTCACAACCTCGCAATACGGCCATATGGTAGGCCAAGAGTTGCAGCGGCAACACGGTCACGATCGGTTGCAGGATGTCTTCGACATGCGGTACGAAAATGACGTCGTCGGCGACCTTTTCGATGTTCCTGTCGCCTTCAGCAGCCACGGCGATAACCGGTCCGCCGCGGGCTTTGATTTCTTGCAAATTCGACATCACCTTATCGTAGATGAAGCCTTGCGGCATGACGAATACGCTAGGAGTCGTTTCATCGACCAAGGCGATCGGGCCATGCTTCATCTCGGCGGCGGGATAGCCTTCGGCATGAATGTAGCTGATTTCTTTCAGCTTCAGGGCCCCTTCCAACGCCGTCGGAAAATTCAAGTGTCGACCTAGGTACAAAACGTTGGTGACTTCGCAATATTTCTTGGCCAGGTCGCGGGTGATTTCATGGCTGGTGTTCAAGGCCCGCTCGACGGCGTCCGGCAGATGCTCTAACCGGTCCAGAAGTTTGCGGCCCATGTTGTAGCTCAGATGGTGCAAGCGACCGAAAAAGATCGCCAGCATGGTCAACGCCAGACACTGCGAGGTGTAAGCCTTCGTCGAAGCGACACCGATTTCGGGGCCAGCGTGCAAGTAGATGCCGCCGTCGGCTTCCTGGGCGATCGAGCTGCCCACGACATTACAGATCGCGCACGCCACATGCCCCTTGCGTTTCATTTCCCGCAAGGCCGCCAACGTATCAGCCGTCTCGCCACTCTGGGTGATCGCGAACACCAACGTGTGATCGTCCATCGGCGGATTGCGATACCGAAGTTCGCTCGCGTATTCGACTTCCACCGGCAGTTGTGCGACCTCTTCCAACAAATACTCACCCACCAGCGCCGAGTGCCAACTCGTGCCACAAGCAGTCAGGACGATCCGTTTGACTTGCCGCAACTGCTGGCTCGTCATGTTCAATCCGCCAAAAACCGGCGTGGCGTCATCCAGATTCAGGCGGCCGCGCATCATGTTGCGCAGCGACTGCGGCTGCTCGAATATCTCCTTCAGCATGTAGTGCTCGTGTCCGCACAGATCGACGCTCTCGCCGTTGATCTCGAGTTGCTTCACGTCGTGCTCGACGATCCCAAAGTCGCGATGTGAAATCTCCAGTTCGTCCCTGGAAATTGCCGCCACTTGGTTGTCGGCCATGTACACAATCTTGTCTGTGTAGCCGGCCAACGGTGATTGGTCGCTGGCCAGGAAATACTCACCGTCTCCGACACCAATCACCAACGGACTTCCCAGCCGCGCCGCATAGATGACGTTTGGCTGATCGCGGAAGATAACGGCAATCCCGTACGTGCCGCGCAACCGCCCCATCGCGGCCTTAATTGCGTCCACTGTCGCATTCGTCAAGCTGTCGGCGGAACCGTTGTGCGATTTGGCCAACCGCTGCTTCAACGTGTGGGCGATCAAGTGAGAAATGACCTCGGTGTCGGTTTCGGTGTCGAACCGATATCCCATTCCCTCCAACCAGGTCTTCAACTCCGCAAAGTTCTCAATGACCCCATTATGGACCAGCGCCAGTGACTGTTCGCCGCCATAATGCGGATGAGCGTTGATTTCGTTGGCCACGCCATGGGTCGCCCAGCGAGTATGTCCAATGCCCATTCCCGAAGACGAAGGATGTTTCGCCACACGGTTCGCAAGATCCGAAATCCGGCCGGTCGTTTTGGTCACTTGAAAACGCCCATCGGCTTCCAGAATCGCGGTTCCGGCGCTGTCGTATCCTCGGTATTCGAGCCGCCGAAGACCTTCGATCAGAAAGTCCTGCGCCCGACGAGGTCCGATGTAACCAACGATTCCACACATGTTTTGCTCCAACGAAGATTGCGATCTCCTATCATAAGTCGACCGTTCAGGTTTTGCACGACGTTTGCCGCCGCGCCGATCATCCGCTCTGTATTCGGATCGTTGCAAACCAATTAAAATGTCTACCGATTCGGCTCAGTCGTCAAACGCCGATTCTACCGGTTCGATGGCCGGCGCGACGCTTGAACGAACACAGGCATGGTTATTGCCCTAGGCGGTCTGCAATGTCACGAATCAAGGCAATTCGGGCAATACCGAATTTTGTACCAAAGACACGGCCACCGATCGAAGATCGCACGCAAAATAGCTTCGCCCTAAATCCTCGCCCTCACGGGAGAGGTCAGGAGAGGGTCAACAACATCGAGAAGCTATTTCGCGTGCGACCCTATGCAGGCACACACAACGACAAGGATTGAATCGCGATGGCAAAAAAATCATCGTCTAGTTCCAAAACCGACCGCCAGGTCCAGTTGATCGCCAACGGCGACCTCAGGCTATCGGCCAATCAGGTTTGCTGGCCGGCGCAACAACAGATGGAACGCGAACTGGGCGATGCGATCCGGGATTTGGGCTATGCGGTCCGACGCGCTCATCCATACAACGCGGCCGAACAACACGGCTTCATTAGCTCGCAGAAGCATGGCATGCAGGTGTTTTCCAAGATCGATCGACATGCCCCGCTGGTGGTCGCCGAAGCCGTCTGGCAATACTCGCACCACATCCTTCACGGCCTGATCACGCACCAGGGGCCGATTCTGACCGTTGCCAATTGGTCGCCCACCTGGCCGGGGCTCGTGGGCTTGTTGAATCTTAACGCTTCCTGACCAAGGCCGGCGTGAAATACAGTTCTTTGTGGAGCGAAGATTTTTCCTCGAACGATTTTCGAACGCAGCTTGCCAAATGGCTGGCGGCTGGCTCGGTCAAGCATGCGACGCGACACGTCCGATCCTGGTCGGACGTCAAGGTCGCCAAAACAAGCTCGCGAACTGGGCGATCGACTGGCGACAGAACTCCAGTCGGAAAAGGCAATCATGGGCGTCTTTGACGAAGGTTGCATGGGGATGTTCAACGCGATCATTCCCGATCACTTGCTGAATCCTACCGGCGTCTACAAAGAGCGGCTCAGCCAATCGGCGCTCTACTACGAAACGACTCAAGTGCCCGATGCCGAAGCCGCAGAGGTCTTCGACTGGCTACTCCAGAAGGGATTGCAATTCGAATTCGGCACAAACCACGCGACCGAATCTGACCGAAGCGCAAGTCCTCCTGCAATGCAAGATGTACATCGCCGCGCTGCGAATCGCCGACGACTTTGGCTGCCACGCCATCGGGATCCAATATCAACAAGGCCTCAAGGATTTGTTACCAGCCAGCGATCTGGTCGAAGGTATGTTGAACAACAGCGATCGGCCGCCGGTGTCCGACCGTCCGCGGCAAGCGGGTTCTGCAGCGGGGGCGGCCGCTGCGTTCACTTCAACGAAGTCGACGAATGCGCCGGGCTGGATGGGTTAATGACCTATCGCGTGCATCGGGCGTTGAAACAGCCGGTCGAGAATACGCTGCATGATTTGCGGTGGGGAGATATCGACCGGTCCCACTCGACGGACGATTACGTGTGGGTGTTTTTGATCAGCGGCGCAGCGCCGCCGGCCATTTTATCGGCGGTTGGAAAGGGGCGTCGAGCCATCGGCAGCCCGCCATGTATTTTCCCAGCGGCGGCGGTACGTTGCGGGGAATCTCCAAGCCCGGCGAGATCGTTTGGTCACGGATTTTTGTGGAAGGCGGCAAGTTGAAAATGGATTTGGGTCGCGGCGGCGTCGTCAAACTTCCGGAAGACGAGACGATGCGGCGCTGGAAGTCCTCGACCTTTCAATGGCCGATCATGCACGCGGTCATCTACGGCGTCGACCGCGACCAAATGATGGCCCGCCACAAGAGCAACCACATCCAAGTCGCCTATGCCAAGGACCCCGATGCGGCCGACTTGGCAATGCTCACCAAAGCCAGCACGGCCGCCGCGCTCGGGATGGAAGTTTCCCTCTGCGGCCGCAAAAAAAACGGCAGCCCCTGGTGATGACTGCAAAAACCAGTCACCTGAAAACCTGTAGCACAATCACAATAGCGCAGTCAAAGTAGCGCAGTCACCACAGTAGCACAGTCTGTCCCCAGACTGTGTCCCAGAACTGTGATTCCTACAGCGGGTGTCAAAGGTGTTATATTTTCCTCGGGACGGCCGCGAGGGCGAAGCATACTGTGCAGACCCAACCGACGCACCGTACGATCGGTCCAGCGCTGACACCTTTATTCACTCTTCCTTGCCGTTATTTTGATGCAATGGCTCTTTCGGCGGCATCATCAAATCGGCAAACCCGGGATGATTCGACCGCGAACCTTCTTCTTGTATGCCGCGTACTCCGATCCAAGCACGCGTTCCAGTTGATTCTCCTCTGCGAGGGCGTGCCAGGTAAACGCAATCCACCAAAGCGGCGTGAGAGCAAGTCCGTATATCGAACCCCACATCAGGCTCCAGCCGACTGGCCACAGAATTTCGCTCAGGTAGATCGGATGGCGAACGATCGAGTAGATCCCAGTCGTGTGCAGTTTCATCCCGGCCGCTGGCGGTTGCCACCACTTGACCGACAATGCCGGTGCGGCAATACCAAAGGCAAGGACAAGGATCATGATGCCAACGGCCCAGCGCCATTGTCCAAGCTCCAGGCGCGGTTGCGGACACAATGGCAATACGAGCACGAATCTTCCTGCCGTGACGAGCGCGAGCACCAGCGAAACAAACAATAGACTGCGGCCGACTCGGTGAGCGCTAACGAAAAACGTAGCACCGTGGAGCCCGAACATCGAGACAAGTGCCCAGAAGAAGGGTGAAGAGTAGAAATGCATGACCACTCCTGCCTGCAGCTGGTGTTCGCCAAACGTCCAGGATAAATGGAACGGTGAAGTTAATGGCGCTTTCAATGGTAGACGATGAGAAGGACGCCGCCAACGTATTGACGGATTCGGACACGATCAGGCGAAAAGGTTCCGAAATAACATGGTTCACCCCGAACACTTCCATGCCAGCCCGGCCCTGCGTCGCCGCCTCGCGCTAAACTTCGCTTTGACTCTGATCAGCTCGGAGTCAAATATGATCTGTTTTTTCAAATGTTGATCCGTGGCCCTGTTCGCATCCGCAAATTCTGCGCGCCGACAGTCCAATCCTAAATCTCACCCAAATCTCATGCCACGTTTCTATATGACTATTCGATAGAACAGCAAGAACGGTCACAAAAAAACCGCAGGTCGTTTGTGCGAGCTGCGGCGGTCGTACAGAGCGTTGGGCTCAAGAGTCAACGTTGTACGGTGCCTGCGAATTTCTCGTCTTGTTACGAAAAGGATTCGCAAGCTGAGATTGGTTGCACCCCTCCTATTCTGGAGTATGATGCTTTGCCTGTCAACTCATTGTGTCTCGTGCGGTATGAGCGTTGCAACAATTCCTTGAGAAAGAAGACAAATGTTAGGTTTGACGTTGGGGTTAGACCTTGGGCCGAATTCGATCGGTTGGGCCTTGATCCACGAAGCGCAAAATAGAATCGTCGATTTGGGCGTGCGTATTTTTCCTGAAGGAGTGGATAACTTCGACACAAAGAAGGAAAAATCCCGAAACGAAGCTCGGCGCATCGCCCGTGGTATGCGGCGGCAAACCAAACGCCGCGCAACTCGCAAACGAAAGCTCCGCAACGCGCTGATTGCCGTTGGGCTGTTCCCGTCCGACCCTGCTGAACAAGAACAACTCTACAGCCTTGATCCTTACGATCTGCGCACTCGCGCACTCGACGAAAATCTTACGCCACACGAAATCGGCCGTGTGTTGTTAAACCTGAACCAACGCCGTGGCTTTCTCTCCAATCGCAAGAGAGACCGCAGCGACAGCGAAGTCAAGGGAATGCTGGAAGAAATCAGCATTTTGGCCAACGAGATTGGGCAGCGGACGCTCGGCCAATTCCTAAACGACAAGACCGCTGCTTTGCATCACGCCCGTCGCGAGGCGAACGACCACGTCGGCAACCCACAGTTGATGGATGGCAGCCAGCGGCGGCAGTTCGAGAATCAAATTGGGACTGTAGCCCAGCTGATGGCGACTGTCGGTGGTACGGGGCTTGAAACTCTTCGGGCCAATCGCCTTCAGCCCCATCTGAGCCATCAGTCGCGCGACGCGTCGCCGACTGCATCGCGGCAGTTCGCTCGGTGGTGAGCACGATTTCAATTCGGCTGCAATCCGACGCGCCGCCGTAGCGCCGCCGGTGATCGTTGAAAATCTGTTCAATCGACGGGCTCAACTGTTCGTCTTGGCGTTGGCGAAGTCGCGCCCAGGGGTTACCCCAGTCGTAGTAGGCTGAGCGACTGACGTTCAACACTTGACAAAGTTCTGTCACCGGGAAATCCTCTTGAAGATTCTGGATCGCTCGATAAATCTGGGTTACGTCTGGCTGAAAATAGCCAACGCTTTTTTTCAAGATGTCCCGCTCGCGCTCCACGTGCCGCAACTGGTCTTGAAGCTGCTGGACTCGCTTGTCCAAGACGCTCGCCGCCGGACCGCTCTGATCGACCAGGCGAGCTTTCCAGCGGTACAGCAAATTAGTGCCGCGGATCCCCAAATTGTCGGCCACCGACTGAGCCGAATGACCGTCGAGCATCATCCGCACCGCTTCGGCCTTGAACTCCTGGCTGTACACCCGGCGCCCCGTCGTCCCCTGACCGCCCGAGGCCGCATCGCTCCTCTGATTCGTCGACTTTTTCCGTGCCATGACCACCCTCCTTGGCTGCTAAGTTTACCCTCAAAACTTAGCACTTGGACTGTCCGGCATTTCGGCGCCACCTCCACCAATCCGCAACCAGCACGGCTTGCGTCAGCGTGGGGACGCCAGTGTAACCAATCTCAGCCCGCGACCAATCCGCAACTCGATCGAACAGTCCGAGCCGTGGACGTGCGAGTGTAACCAATCTCAGCCCGCGACCAATCCGCAACGATCATCGATCAGCCATTGACCGACAGTCGCTAGTGTAACCAATCTCAGCCCGCGACCAATCCGCAACAACAAAACAGAGCGGGTCCGAGGAAAGCCAGGGGATAAGTCCAATTATGGCAAATACGCGGTGCGAGTCGTGAGGTTTACCTGTGCTCAACGACAACCCAATTCTGGCGGACATTCATTGGACTTATCCCCTTTCCGTTTCGATTTGAAATGCGTCGTTGACGGCCAGCGTCCAGTCGCTGCAGGCGTCGCCGGCTGCGAATGTGTCGCCGCGGCGCAGAACCTCCATCCGCGATTCGTGGCGATAGACGCGAATGGTTTGTTTGGCGGGATCCGCAATCAAAACGGCAATGGTTCCCGCCTTCAGCCATTGGTCCACTTTCGATTCGATTTCGGAGGAGGCGTCGCTGGGAGAGACGACTTCGACGACCAAGTCAGGCGCTACGGGCAAATAGCCGCGTGTCGGCTTCACGGAGGCCAAGCGAGATTGGCTCACAAAACTTGCATCTGGCGTGAGAACCGTATCGGGTGAGCTTCCAATTCGAAAGCCCGTTTCCGCCGCGTAGGCTTTGCCAAGATTGTGTTTTTCAACGTGCGCTGCCAATCGGGCCAGAATGCGACCGGCGATCCAACCATGCTCGCTTCCGGCTGGTGACATCATTCTTAAGTATCCGTTAACTAATTCGTATCGATTGCCATCATTCGGCATGGACAAAAGTTGATCCGCGGTCGTGATCGATTGGTTCGAATCGAGGCTCATTTTGGCTATCCAAGCAAGTTATCTGACGACAGAGTGAATTCTAGCGGCGGTCGATTGCGCTGTCGACGTTTTTCATATCCACTTAGGATCGCACGCAAAATAACTTCCCGATTTTGTTAGCCCTCTCCTAACCTCTCCCGTGAGGGCGAGGATTCAAGGCGAAGTTATTTTGCGTGCGATCCTAAGCGGGGCAGGTTGCTGTCGGTCGATGCGAGGATTCAAGGCGAAGTTATTTTGCGTGCGATCCTAAGCGGGGCAGGTTGCTGTCGGTCGATGCGAGGATTCAAGGCGAAGTTATTTTGCGTGCGATCCTAAGCGGGGCAGGTTGCTGTCGGTCGATGCGAGGGGATAAGTCCAATCATGGCAAATACACGGCGCAAAACGTCAGGGTTGCGAAGTCCTCAACGACAACCAAATTCGGGCGGACATTGATTGGACTTATCCCCTGTTCCTTTCACGCGCGTGGCGGGCAATCTCGCAGTAGGCGGCGACGCAATCGATGCCGAGAAAATGCCTTTGCAGTCTCTTGGCAACTGCCGGTACGGTACCGGTTCCGCAGAATGGGTCGAGCACCAGGCCGCCGAATGGGCTGGCCGCGCGGATGCAGGTCTCGACAAGCGATTCCGGGAAGACGGCAAAGTGCGGGACGCGCGACTTTGATAGCGGAATGCTCCACACCGAACGCTTGTTGCGTCCCTGCGGATGAAATGCTTGGTCCCATCGGCCGTCGTGAAGGTTTTGATTGCCGGCGTTTTTTCCTTTTTCTGGAGTTCCGCCGCGAACGCCAAAGTGCTTTCGGCCGCCGCGCATCCGGCTGTGCTCGGAAAACGTCACGTGCGGTTCGCGAATCGCATCCGCGTCGTACCAATAGTCTTTCGAACGCGCAAAAAGAAGATGTACTCGTGGTCGGTGGTTGGACGATTCCGGACAGCGGACGGCATCGCATTGGGCTTGTGCCAAACGATATCGCTACGCAGCAGCCAGCCCTCGTCTTGCAATGCCAAAGCGACTCGCCAGGGGACTCCCAATATCTGACCGGCGGCATATTTGTCACCCAACACCAGCCACAATGAGCCGGATTGCGTCACGACTCGACGAACTTCTGCAAAGACTTCCTGTAGCTTGGCAACATAGATGTCGACGGATTGTTCGTTGCCCAATTGTCGAGCATCGCCGTAATCTCGCTGCTGAAAATACGGCGGGCTTGTGACGACGACGTCGATGGTCGCGTCCGGCAACGTTTTGAGAGTGTCGAGGGCGTCGCCGCAGACGATTTGATCGATGAACTGGGCATTGTGCGGATGGCGGGCGGATTTTGTCGGCATCGGCGTCGACTTGAGTATTTACCAATCGATGGACAACGCCCAAAATAGAATATCCCGCGGCCATTGCAATATGTGTAGCTGGCCAGTCGTGATCCCGCCGGGGCATGGAGATCGTCTAGTTTTTAAGTCGTTGTTGCTCAAGGGATTAGTAATTACCCTCCTAAATTGGGAGGGTCGGACGCAGGAGGCGGCCGGGGAGGGTCAATGCGCGCGAAAACGTGCAAGCGAACTGTTCGCCCCTCTCCGCCCGCATCGTGCGTGCGACTCTCCCCACCGGGGAGAGTGAAGTTGATTCATGAATGCCCACGCTACAAAGGTAGATGATCTCCATGCCCGACGGAGATCGGCAGAGGTTTGCTGATTGAGGGCGGCCTGTGGTAGCTGGCCAGTCGTGATCCCGCCGGGGCATGGAGATCGTCTAGTTTTTAAGTCGTTGTTGCTCAAGGGATTAGTATTTACCCTCCTAAATTGGGAGGGTCGGACGCAGGAGGCGGCCGGGGAGGGTGCGATGCGCGCGAAAACGTGCAAGCGAACTGTTCGCCCCTCTCCGCCCGCATCGTGCGTGCGACTCTCCCCACCGGGGAGAGTGAAGTTGATTCATGAATGCCCACGCTACAAAGGTAGATGATCTCCATGCCCGACGGAGATCGGCAGAGGTTTGCTGATTGAGGGTAGCCTGTGGTAGCTGGCCAGTCGTGATCCCGCCGGGTCGAGCGCGACGGAGATCGGCAGAGGTTTGTCAACCATAAATCCAATGAACATCGAACCACAGAACATCGAACCACATTTGATCGGTGCCGAGCGAGGTGCGGGGTGGAAATCGGCGGCGACGTCCGCGGCGATTCACCTGCTGATCCTGGTGGCGTTGATCGTGTTGTGGCGATCGACTCCCAGTTCCACCGGCGGCGACACGATACGCAACGTCGATTTGGTGCTGGCTCAAGTTTCCGCGGACGAAAAAACTGAATACTTCGACGATTCGAAAGCGTTGCCCAACGCGCAGCCGAGTGCGTCGCTGGCGGACCTGTTACCGACGGACCAGCCGCCCGTGTCGGCCTCACCCGCGAGCAGTTCATCGCCTGCGGTTGAAGTCCCCGCGGTCGTGATGGACGCCGGAGCCATGACGCAGGTCTCAAGTGGAGCGGCGGCGTCAAAAAAGGCCGAAGGCGTCTTGTCCGAAAAAGACCTGGCCGACATCGCGGAAGAGCAGCGGCTGCTGGCTGCCAGTCAACCGCGCGGCGAACCGGCCTCGATCAGCGTCTTTGGATCGGGCGGCATGACGGGCCGCAAGTTCGTTTTCTTGCTCGACCGGTCCAATAGCATGGGCAGCGGCGGATTGGGCGTGTTGGACCGCGCTGCCACCGAGTTGCAAAACGCCGTCAAGAACTTGACCGACGTTCATCAGTTCCAAGTCGTCGCGTATCACCACGAGACGGTGATGATCGATCAGCGCCTCGCTGCTGAAGGCGACGCCGGAAAACAAGAACAAGGTGGCGGAATTCGTCTCCGGACTGGCCGCCTTCGGCGCAACCGAACACGAGAGTGCCTTGATCACGGCGCTCGCGTTCAAACCGGATGTCATTGTCATGATGAGTGACGGCGGGTTGCCGGTGCTGACCGATTCGCAATTGGACACGATTCGCCGCATCGCCGGGTCCAAAACCCACATCCACTGCATCCAGTTTGGAGTTGGGCCGCTGCAAACCGAAGATCCGTTCATGAAAAAGCTGGCCGCGCAGAACGGCGGCAGTTATCAGTACATCGACGTTAACGATTGGAATTAACGTCCGTTGCGCACTCCAAGGAAACTGTCAAAATGACCACCACATCGAAACGAGCGCCGAATCGATGGATGCTTTGGGCAGCTTCGCTGGTGAGCTGCTTGGCGGTTGCCCTGACGAACACCGAGTCTTCATTGGGGCAAGCGGAGTTTGAGTTTTACTTGCGGGACGGAACGGTGTTTCGAGCGAACTTGTCCGACGCGACGATTGGCTGGATGACGATCGCAAGCGACAAGGACGCGGCTCCACAAGACGTCCCGTTGTCTGACGTTCAACGGGTCGACTTTGCCACAACCTCGGTGGGGGATCTGGTGATCCCGGTCACGCAAGCGCTCCTCAAGCTGAATTCGCCGGACTATCACGTGCGTAATCAGGCGGAACAGGACCTTCAAGAAAAGGGCGCCGACTTTGTCGACCTGATTCAACTGGCGAAGAGCAACACCAATCCGGAAGTCCGCTATCGCGTCAATCGCGTGCTCAGCAAATTCCACGACAAGAGCAAAGGCCAATCGGTGGCCGAATACGACCAGATGCTGTTGGTTGGCAACCCGCAACCGATTCGAGGCGATGCGGCCGACTGGTCGCCGACCGTCGATATTTTCGGCCGTTCGATCCGACTTAGCCGAAAAACGCTACGTTCGATCTGCAAGTGTTCGGCGGTCGAATCCGAGTCCGCGCCGACGACCGCGGCCAAAACCGACTACCGGACGGCGACGTTTAGCAAACCGGACAATGAGTTTTTCTTGCCCGACGATTCGGTCGCCGATTTTGACACGGGGCGGCCTGGCGAGATATTGGCCAACTCGTCGGACATTTCCCATACCTATCTATTTGCCGGTGTGGTGTTGTCGGCGGTTTCGGACAATCCCGCGACCGTTATCAAATCGACCTTTCCCATCAACGGAAAGAGTCGCGGCGGCTGCGCCGGAACGATTGCCACGAAGTTTCAACCGGAACAATACAAGTGGCCGCTGAAAATCGAGTTCTGCGAACCGGGCTCCGAGCGGGTTCCGGCAACGGTGCATCGACTCGGCTGTTATGTTGGTTTGGTGGCGCGGCCGCGGGAAATTGTTCTTACCGCGTTCGACCGAAACGGCGATATCCTTGCGGTGTCGGAAGCGATGCAAGGCCAGGCATTCGTCGGTCTCGAAAGCCCTTTTCCAATTGCGTACGCGATCGTGCATTCGAATACCGACCTCAAGGTTGAAAACATCGACAATACGTTCGCAATCGACGACCTGGTGTTTGAACCGCCGCAGACGGACAGCGAACGCTCCATTCGAGGCAAAGCCACCGTGTATCTGAACGACGGCAGCCGATTCATCGGCGACGGCGTCGAGCTGTCGAGCGACACGGTGCGATTGCAACATGCCGACTCGATCGGGCAGGACTTGGAATTCCCACGGAAGCGAGTTCGCTCGATCGCGACCGCCCAAGCGATGAAAACAGACCGGGCTCGCGGGCTATGGGCAGCGTTGCGGGACGGCTCGATGCTGCCTGTTTCCGTCAAGTCGAACGACACCGTTCAATACTCCGGTTTCGACAAGACACCGTTTCGTCGGAGTGATTTGGCTGCGATTTTTGGCAGCGACCATCCGTTGCGCATGCCGCTGGCCTCCGACGTCGGCCATGACAAAATCGTGATCGTCAAACCGACCGAAAGCTGGTTAATCGAGGAATTCACCTTGAGCGATTCCCGCGTGTCCTGGACCGCCGAGGAAGCGGAACTGCGCGAGCCGATTACGCTGACCGACTCCGAACACCATGCGGATGCGACCAGCGAGTACGCCTTGGCGGACGCACCCTCGATCTGGTTGACCGATTGCCCTCGTGTGACCGCTTCGGACGGTAGGGTGGAAACGACCGATGGCCGGATCTTTGTCCTGGGCGGTTCGGCGGGTTTCGAGATGACTGCGGCATCGCCTTCGAACGTCACGATTCAACGCGGTGACCAGTCGTTGGACATTCCATTTTCAGACGTTACGCTAATACGTTTTCCGCGGCAGTAGTGGGTCAAATGGTTAAGGGGTCAGGAGTCAATTGTGCGAAGCACCCGGAGGGCCGTTCCGGCAATTGACTCCTGACCCCTTAACCAGCCCGTTGGATTTTGGAGTGTCCATTTTGAGCGACGAAACAAAACTTGATGTCATTGTTGTTGGAGCTCATCCGGACGACGCCGAGATTACGTGCGGCGGGACGTTGGCGGCATTGGCTTTACAAGGATACAAGGTCGGCATCATCGATTTAACCGATGGCGAGCCGACTCCGTTGAGCCCGAACGTCGAAACGCGTTTGGCCGAGGCGGAGGCAGCTCGGCAGGTGCTCGGTGTCCACCGCCGCGTGACGCTGACGTTGCCGAATCGCCGACTGTTTGACGGATTTGAAGTGCGCGTGGCATTGGCCAAGGAGTTTCGACGTTATCGGCCGTCGGTGGTGATCGGATTCGGCGACAAGACTCCTCTGGCGTCGCCGGATCATTGGCAAGCGATGCTGATCACGGATGCGGCGGTATTCTACAGCCGGCTGACGAAATGGGACGAGCACTTCGACGGATTACCCGTTCACCGGATTTCTCACCAGCTTTATTTTCAACTGGCGTTTGAGCCGAGCCAGTTGCGGTCGGTAGCGAATCAGATCACGGTCGATATCGGCCACACATTGGCGATCAAGCTGAACGCGATCCGCTGTTACCACACCCAGTTTCCCAAGGAGAAAGCGCACGTGTTTCGGCGCATCGAGTCCGCCGCAATCGGCGTCGGGCTCGCGGCGGGGTTCGAAGCCGGCGAGTCGTTTGCCGCAGTGCGTCCGATCGGCACGCGCGACTTGGTGGCCGCACTCGACAACCGCTAGTGCATTTTCAAACGCACGATCTTAGCGTTGCCAATGTAGGCTTTCGCTCCGCGAAAGCACGTCCTTTTGCCGAGCGACAGGCGACAATGTTCGCTCGCTGGACAGCGCGTCGATGTTGGCTCGTTTATCCGCGAGCCATCGGCGAGCGCGTTCAGTAGCAGCGCATTCGGCAGCGCCTCCCCGTTGGGTCGTGGTTAAACTTCCGCCGGACTTGCGCGCGGTGCTATCGAACTATAGTGTCCACGGTTGACGCATTGAGGGGAGCAGCAGTTTGCTCGCCTCGTCATCGCCGATCAGTTGCTCCTT
Source organism: uncultured Planctomycetaceae bacterium (assembly GCA_963803365.1). GTDB lineage: Bacteria > Planctomycetota > Planctomycetia > Pirellulales > Pirellulaceae > JANMEB01. The sequence goes on along the minus strand of CAWDMH010000003.1, from coordinate 195,195 downwards.
TGCCGGGTCCCATTGGAGGGGGCGTCCGACTAGCATCGCGATGTTGTTGAGATGGCAGATAGTAGCGGTGCGGCAGCCGATTTCGGCGTGAGCAAACGGTTGCTGCCGCGATTTGACTGAATCGATGAAGTTTCGATGGTGACCTGGAGTGCGGCCAAGATCGACCGATAGGTTTTTCCGTTCCAATAATTCGGCTGGCTCTGCTTCGAGTCGTCCGCCGTGGATGTGAATGAAGATCCAGCCGGCATCGCCGGTGATCTTCAGTCCGCGCGGCTCGCGATTGGCGCCGATCAATTGGACGCCGTTGGCGTACGTGCATTCGAAGTGATAGTCCACGAATGCGTCGTACAGGTTCTCTGGATTTCGTTTACCCGTCGCCGCAAACTTGACGGGACCCGAATGGTCCATGTCCAAGACAAACTGGGCGAGGTCAATGATGTCGGCGCCGCGGTCGGTCATTTCTCCGCCGCCGTACGACAGAATAAATCGCCACCAGAAATGACAACGCCGTTCATGATAGGGCTTTACGGGCGTGTGCCCCAGCCAAAAGTCCCAATCCAGGTTGTCGGGAACGGGCATCGGTTCGGGAATTCCTTTAAAGGCGAGCACCTCTTTTTGGTGCGGTTCGTCGCCGAACGGCATGTTGACTTCAACCGTCGAGATCTTTCCCAGCGCACCGCTTCGGACTAACTCTGCAGCAAAGCGGACGCTCGGATTGGAACGTTCTTGACTGCCGGTTTGCAGAATTCGTTGATGGGCGTGGGCGGCGTCGCGGACGGCCATCGCCTCACGAACCGAGTTGGCCAGCGGTTTCTCGCAGTAGATGTCTCGCGCCGCTTTGAGGGCGGCAATGGCCGCCAATGCATGCCAATGGTCGGGAGTTGCCACGAGGACAGCGTCGAGTTGTTCCTTGCTCAGGAAATCCCGAAAGTCGCCGTAGGTGCGGCAATCCTGGTTGGAGTATCGTTCGTCAACTTGTTTCTTTCCTTCGGCGGCGTGGTTCGAGTCGACGTCGCAAACGGCGACAAACTGAACGTCGTCAAGCTTCAGGAACTCGCCGGTATCGTGTTTCCCTTGCCCGCCGGTGCCGATCGCCCCCATCACGATTCGATCGCTCGGCGGGGTAGATCCGCCAAGTCCTAGTGCCGAAGCTCGCACAAAATACGGCGCGGCCGCGGCGACTGTCGCGGAGCCGCTCATCGTCGCCAAGAACTTGCGTCGGGATAAACGGGATTGTGTTGACATCGAAACCTCCCATACGGCCTTAAAAGACAATCCACACCGCGTGCGGAAAAATGAAGTTGATTTGTAATCTCGTACTTGGCACGGATTTGAAATCTGAAATCTCAGATCCGACAATCCCCGCGCCTATCGTCATTCCCGCGAAGGCGGGAATCCAGTAACTCGCGCCGGCCACCCTTATCATCACCCGGCGCCGATGGCTTGCCAAGATGCCGACGCCGTTGACAGTATCGCGTGGGAATCCGAAACTAAGGTTGGCACGCAATATAACTTCCCGATTTGGTCGACCCTCACCTGACCTCTGCCGTGGGGGCGACGAATTAAGGCGAAATTATTTTGCGTGCGATCCTTAGTCACAATGTTGTGCATCGGGTTTGAGGCCAATCCACGGTCGGGAGGTTTGGGAGAATGCCATCGCCGAAAACACTTGACGTCCAACAAACGCGGCGAAAGCTTAAGACTCGTGATGGAGCGGTCGATTACTTTTCGCTCGCTGCTTTGGCGGATGAAGGATTCGGCCATCCGGAGACGCTGCCGATCTCGATTCGCGTCCTTTTGGAAGCTTTGCTGCGCAACTGCGACGAATTCATCGTAACTTCGCAAGACGTATGGAATCTGTCGAATTGGGACGCGGCCAATGTGGCCAAGGAGGAAATCCCGTTCATGCCCGCCCGAGTCGTCTTGCAGGACTTTACCGGAGTCCCCTGCGTCGTCGATTTGGCGATGATGCGCAGTGCGATGAAGCGTCTGGGCGGCGATCCGAGAAAGATCAATCCCTTGATCCCGGTCGACCTGGTCATCGATCACAGCGTGCAGGTCGACTTTTTTCGCTCGGCGGACGCATTACAGAAAAATGTCCAGTTGGAATTCCAGCGGAATCGAGAGCGGTACGAGTTTCTGCGGTGGGGCCAGCAAGCCTTTCAAAACTTTCGCGTCGTGCCACCCAACGTCGGAATCGTGCATCAAGTCAACTTGGAGTTCCTCGCCAAGTGCGTATTTGTGCGAGACGGCGTCGCCCTGCCCGATTCTTTGGTCGGAACTGATAGCCACACGACGATGATCAACGGCCTGGGAGTGCTCGGCTGGGGCGTAGGTGGAATCGAAGCCGAAGCAGCGATGCTGGGACAACCGATTTACATGCTGATGCCTGAAGTCGTCGGTTTCGAAATCGTCGGCAAACTACCTCCGGGCGCAACCGCGACCGACCTCGTGTTGACCGTCACCGAGATATTGCGCAAGGAGGGCGTCGTCAACAAGTTCGTCGAATTCTTCGGCAGCGGGATCGCCGACATGCCGTTGGCCGACCGCGCCACGATCGCCAATATGGCTCCGGAATACGGTGCGACGATGGGTTACTTTCCGGTCGACGTCGAGACGCTGGCGTATTTGCGACGCACCGGTCGAACCGAGGCGGAAGTGGATTTGGTCGAACGCTACTTCAAGGAACAGGGGCTGTTTCACTCGTCCGATTCAGCCAAGCCGGAATTCAGCAAGACGCTGCAATTGGATGTCGGAACGGTCGAGCCTTCTTTGGCGGGTCCCAAACGCCCGCAAGACCGAGTTCGCCTGGCGGATATGAAGCGAGCCTTCAACAAGTCACTGACGGCGCCCGTTGTCGAGCGTGGCTTTGCGCTCTCGACGAACGATTTGCAGAACACCGCTGATGTCGCCGACAACGGCCACACGGTTCCGATTGGCCACGGATCGGTTGTCATCGCAGCGATTACCAGTTGCACCAACACGAGCAACCCGGATGTGATGGTGGCCGCCGGCTTGTTGGCGAAGAAAGCGATCGAATGCGGCTTGACCGTTCCGGCATACGTGAAGACCAGTTTGGCGCCCGGTTCGCGAGTGGTCACCGACTACTTGAATCAATCCGGCTTGAGCGGCTTTCTGGAACAGCTCGGATTTCAAACGGTCGGCTACGGTTGCACGACCTGCATCGGCAACAGCGGCCCGCTGCCGGAGCCGGTTGCGGCGGCGGTTGCCGAAGGGGACCTGGTGGTCTCGGCGGTGCTCAGCGGAAACCGGAATTTCGAAGGCCGCATCAATCCGCTGGTCAAAGCGAACTACCTAGCCAGTCCGCCCTTGGTTGTCGCGTATGCGATCGCGGGCACCACCAACATCGATCTTCTCACCGAGCCGCTTGGCCAAGACAAATCCGGAAAGGCCGTTTTTTTGAAAGACATTTGGCCGACTCGCGACGAGGTGGCCGCGGTGGTTAAGGCGTCGATCTCTGCCGAACTCTTCCGCCGCCAATACTCCAATACATACAGCAATAACGAAACCTGGAACGAGATCTCCGTTTCGCAAGGCGACTTGTTCCAATGGGATGCCACAAGTACGTACATTCAGGAACCGCCTTTCCTGGACGACTTGTCCAGTGAGCCAGAGCCCATTCAGTCGATCACCGGGGCGCGGTGCCTGGCTGCTTTGGGCGATTCGGTGACCACCGATCATATTTCACCCGCCGGCGCGATTGCCGCAGACAGTCCGGCCGGCCAGTTTTTGCAAGCGAACCATGTCGGTCCGCGCGACTTCAACAGTTACGGTTCACGCCGCGGAAACGACCGAGTGATGGTCCGAGGGACCTTTGCCAACATCCGCATCCGGAACCAGTTGTGCCAAGGCAAAGAAGGCGGATGGACTCGACATTTGCCCGATGGTCAGTTGATGACGATCTACGAAGCGGCGATGAAATATCGGGATGAACACGTGCCGCTGATCGTGCTGGCCGGCCAAGAATACGGTACGGGCAGCAGCCGCGATTGGGCTGCCAAAGGAACTTACTTGTTGGGAGTGCGGGCCGTAATCGCTGCCGGCTACGAGCGCATCCACCGCAGCAATCTGGTCGGCATGGGTGTTTTGCCGCTGGAGTTTCTACCCGGCCAAACCTGGCAGTCGCTCGGATTGACCGGCGAAGAAATTTTCGAAATTGCGGATTTGAACGACGGCTTGCAACCCCGCAGCCAGTTGCGGGTGGTGGCCCGCCGCGACGAAAAGGCGATCGAGTTCGATGTGAATGTCCGAATCGATACTCCGGTGGAACTGGTTTACTATCGAAACGGAGGGATTCTGCAAACGGTCACCAGGAACTTGCTGAAAAATCGTTAGGATCCCAAGTTAGGATCGCACGCAAAATAACTTCGCCCTAAATCCTCGCCCTCACGGGAGAGGTGAAGGAGAGGGTCAACAAAACAGGGAAGTTATTTTGCGTGCGATCTGTAGTGCCGTGTCAAGTTTTAATTTTGGGGTGCCACTGGCTGTGCCAGTGTACATGAGCGTCGTGTATTGCCGACCCGCACTGGCGAAGCCAGTGGCACACAACCCCAATTCTAAGACCTGACAAAGCACTAGTTATTTGTCGAGTGTTGTGGGCGATGGGTCTTGTTCCATAGAAATACGGGGACTTTATGAAAACGACACGGTGTTGTTGCGTAGGGGTTTGCACGGCAATTCTGTTGAGTGTTGCGCCCATTTCCGCTCAGTCATTGCCACAAGACAAGCGAGCGGTGGTGGCATTTGACATTGATTTTCAAAGGCTGGACGCGATGGGCCTTGGTCAATTCAGGAAGGCCATGCAGGACCAGCCGCCGTTTCGCGGCGGCGATGGCGAGATGCTGCGAAGTGCCGTGCGGATTCAGGGAGCGGTCAGTGCGCCCTTGAGCTTGTCGGACATGCAATCGTTGGGGCCAGATGATTCGATTCCGCTCGATTTTTTCGCTCGCGTCCAACTTGACAACAAAGACTCTCTGAAAAAGTTGGTCGACAAAATGGAGGATGTTGACCAGGTTACCGAAAATGGGATCACATGGTACAAGCCGCGGGAGGGTTCGGGTGGACCGCCCAACATGCGGATGAGAATGGTCGACGACACAACGTTTGAATTCGGGACGATCGGGTTCATGAGTCAGCCCGACCGAAACGTCCACACGACGGCGCTGGCCGACCTTTGGAAGAAAACGCCGGACTGTGCGATTCGCCTGGCTGCGGATTTCGATCGCGCCGGGCGTTTGTTAACGACGTTCTGGCGATGGTTAAGCAGCAGGCGCCGCCGGAAGCTCAAGGATTCTTGACTCCTATTTCCAAAATCGCTTCGATTGCTTTGAGCATTGGCGACAACGACAAGACCTTGGTTTCGTTGTCCATCTCGGGAATCGACGAAGCCGGCACCGGGGGATGTCCAGGAGGCACTCGAAGCCTTATTAACGGTAGCCAAATTGAGTGCGGCGGGCGGGATTCAGGAGATGAAGAAAGATTCCCCGAAGATGGCGGAGGTGGCTTCCAAGATCATAACCTCTCTAAAAACGACGCGCGATGGGAGCATCGTCCGCGTGACCATTCTCAAGCCCCCGGGTTTTGAGGATGCTGTCAAAGAGGCGATTGAAAAGGCGCGCGCGGCAGCCGCCGAGACGATGGACGCAAATCGAGTCCGGCAGACGATCTTGTCGGTGCTCAACTACGAATCGCAGAATAACAGACTTCCCTTCGACGCCGATGCTAAACTCAGTTGGCGAGTCGCGATCACACCATTTGCTGAAGCGAATGAGATTTGGGAAAAGGTCGACAAAGCATCGGACTGGAACAGTGCAGCGAACCGGGCCTTCGCCGATCAAATGCCGTCGTTTTTAGGAAAGGAATCGAAGACGCTCAGCGACATCTGCTATGTGATTCCTCCCAAACCAGCGACAAAACTCAAGGAGATTCGCGACGGCATGAGCAATACGATCATGCTCGTGCAATACTCAAAAGGTGTGGAGTGGATGAAGCCTCAGGATTTGAGCGCCGACCAAGTGATGGAATTGGTCAAGCAACTGCCGGAGAACGGCAAGTTGCTGGTCGGGTTCTACGACGGTAGCGTCCATCGTCTACCCAAGTCGATCGACCCGGAAACGCTGCGCCGACTGCTGGATCCGGACGACGGCGAGGCGGTGGACATCGACTGGTGAGGGCGCATCGAATTCGATTCTGACCGCCGACATGTGTAGAATTCCGCAAAGTCCCTCCACCGTTACCGGAGGGACTGCGATTTTTTGAGATTGGACATGCGAAAGAAGAATCTCGGCGGTGTGCTTCACACCTACCAGAAGTACGATCCGGTCAAGTTTCCCAGCCCCACGGCCGAGCCCCCCGACGTGGTCTCCGGCTTTATGGAGCAGATGCTCTATTACGGCAGCCGTCGCGAGTTAACGGAAGAAGAGTTCGCGCGTGCCGTGCGGCTGGATCCCAGCCAGATTCAAGGTTTGGGTCCGAGTATCGACTTTATTCGCGCCATTCTAGAAGAGCGGAAGCGGAAGATCCTCGCCACTTATGAAACGGACACGGTACAGCAGACGGCCGGCCGCGTGTTTCACGACCGAGTCGATCCGTCGCTACCGCCAGCGAAACTGATGCGGCAATACCTGGCCGCGGCGAAAGAAGAGCAGCTCTACGATCTGGAGCGGCTTTGGTATTCACTGCGTGACGACGCCAGCCATTTTGCTCGCCACCTGGTGACGCTGATGGATCACTTGGGAAACAAATATCAGATCGACGAACTCGCCGCGAAATACACCTTCACCGGTCGACAGTCGCTGACGATCCCAGAAGCGCTGGAAATCAAAGAGCTGTTGGAAAAGATCGATGAGCTATTGGCGCAGCTCGACGAAGCGGAGAAGACCGCTCAGATCGGGGTCATCGACTTGGACGAATTGGCCGAGTTCGTCGACGAAGCCGACATGGCAGCCCTGGAGCAGATGCAACGCATGATTGAAGACTACGTCCGTGACCAGGCCGAGCGACAGGGATTGGAGAACAAGAACGGCCGCTTTTCGCTGACTCCCAAAGCACTACGGATTTTTCAGTCGCGATTGCTCGAACGGATTTTCAGCGAACTTCAAGCAGGTCGCTCTGGCCGCCACCAGGGACGCATCGTCGGCGACGGCGTTGTCGAGCTGACCGAGACCAAGCCTTACGAGTTCGGCGATTCGATCGGCAACATGGATGCCGTGCAGAGCTTGGTCAACGCCATGATCCGCGGCGGTACGCAATTGCCGCTCGCGTTGCGGTCCGAAGACATCGTGATTCACAAGACGCGCAACAATCCCAAATCGGCGACGGTCGTGATCATGGACATGAGCGGGTCGATGCGGTACGACGGGCAATACGCTCACGTGAAGCGGATGGCGCTGGCCCTGGACGGCTTGATTCGCAGCGAGTATCCCGGCGATTTTCTTGGCCTGATCGAAATGTACACCTTCGCCAAGATCTGCCGCAGCGGCGAAATCCTGGAGCTACTTCCCAAGCCGGTGACAATCAACCGCTCGGTCGTGCAGCTCAAGGTCGACATGAGCCGGCCCGAGATCACCGAACACATGATCCATCAGCACTTTACGAATATTCAACATTCGATGCGTCTGGCGAGACAACTGCTGGCCGGACAAGCCACGCCGAACAAACAGATCATCTGCATCACCGATGGTCTGCCAACGGCGCATTTCGACGGTAACGTGTTGTACATGTTGTACCCACCGCACCCGGCCACCGAAGCGGCGACGATGCGCGAAGCGCTGATGTGCCAGCGAGATGGGATCATCATCAACATGTTTCTCGTTCCCAGTTGGTCACAGTCCGAAGAGGACATTCGCTTTGCATATCGCCTGGCCGAGACCACCAAGGGTCGAGTGATCTTCACGGCTGGCAACGATCTCGACCGATTTGTCATTTGGGATTACATCAAGCGAAAGCGAGAAATCATCGGCTGAGTGGTGAAGATAATCGCGAAGTAATGGCTTATCGATCCGTAGCCGGCCATTGAATATGGTTCCGTCATTCCCGAGAAGGCGGGGATCCAGGATTGCGCGAGTTGATTTCTGCGGGATTCCCGTTCCCCCGTCTTCGCGGGAATGACGTTCGGTCCGGTTGTTGAGATGCGTCGTTTTTCAACGGGATGTTAGCGCGCTGAATCATGTGTGCGATAATGCGGCCCGCATTGACGTAAGGCGATGGCTGCAACCGTTAGGCATGACGCTGGATGACTTCGCAAATCTATCTCAATCTCAATTCCCCTCACGGCGGAATTCGCTGGTTCCGTTGGCGCGGCTTGATCCTGGTGATCGTTTTTTTTCTCGGCCTGTTTGCGTTTTGCAGCGGCGTCGAAGTGAGCGACCGAAGGATTGTCGGTTCGGACTTAATGACCAAGGTCTACTACACCTTGGGGCTGTTCGTCTTGGGGGGAATGGATTTAGGAGTTCCTATCAGCGGGCCTTGGTGGGGACGTACGATATTGTGGTTCGCGTATTTTGCTGCGCCCGCGATCACCACGTCGGCATTAGTCGAAGCGGCATTGCGGGCCATTCGCCCCGCTCGATATCGACTCCGCCACCTCCGTCAGCACATCGTGATCGCCGGGTGCGGACGACTGGCGTTGATCTATCTCGAGCGGTTGCGCGAAGTCGACCCGCACGCGCCGGTCTTGATCGTCGACAACCGGGCGGATAATCCCTACGCACCGACGGTCATCGAACGATTTCATACCAACGTCCTGGTCGCGGATATCTCTAGCGAGACCACGTTGCACTCGCTGCGCCTGGAGACGGCCAAGCGTCTGGTCGTCGTCACCGGCGATGATTATGTCAATCTCGACATGGCGGCCGGCGCCATTCGCCTAGCACCGCATCTGGCGAGCCGAACGCTGGTCCACATTTCTGATATTCGCCTGCTGCGAGTCGTCGAGGGCATCGAACTCTTGCAGCCGGTTGCCAAATTCAATTCGTATCGCCGTGCTGCTCAGTACCTGGTTGCCGAAAAGCTGCTGCCGCATTTTCACCAGACCGCGACCGAGGACATCGTCGTTCTCGCAGGCTTCGGACGATTTGGCCAAAGCGTCCTGGACGAATTGCAGCGTCGAGCCGCCGGGAAATTCACCAAGGTCATCATCATCGATCAAGACGGCGATCAGCCCACGATGGTCTTCGCCGAACAAGTCGGATTTCGCAACGAATACCAATGGCAACTGCTGGCCGAAGACCTGGAACATCCCCGGACCTGGCAACACGTCGACGAATCCGTCAAAGAATTCGGCACAGATCATCAGCCCGTATTCATCCTGGGATCCGGCGAAGACAGCGTCAACATCCGCACGGCGTTGTGGCTGTCGCGCAAGTATCCTCGGACCAAAATCATCGCCCGCTGCTTTCGACAATCGACCTTTGCCAAACAACTCTCGGTCGACGGGAACTTTGAAGTCGTCAGTACCGCGGAACTGTTGATTACCGGAATGAATGCCGAATGGTTCGTCGACCCGGTATAGATGCGCACGTCATTTCGAACAATGCCGGGGAAAAAGTCGACCATCATTTCAATGGATTCGGTATCGTTGAACGCGCTCAGATGGCTGCTGTCGGGCACGACGTGGAACACGCATTCGACCTGGTGTTCGACGAGCGCCGATTGCAGGCGCCGAGCAGATCCGATCGGGACAACGTGGTCTTGATCGGCGTGAAACAATAGGAAAGGCGGGGTCGACGCGGTGACTCGCTTGTCCGGTGACGCCGCCGCGTACCTGTCTGGCTTTTCCGTGGGCGAACCGCCCAGCCAATAGTCTAGTTCGTTCGAGTTGGGCTGGATCCAGTCAAAGTCGCCTGGCGTGCCGCCGGGCAGCGACCGCTTTGAATCGCGGAATCTGTTTGTCGTTCAAGGCAAAATCCAAGTCGGGCCAGTCCGCGATAGAGGTCACCGCCAGCAGTGATATCAACTGTGCGCCGGCCGAGTATCCGAATCCGAACACGTTCTCGGTGTCGATCGAATACTCGTCGGCATGATCGCGAATCCAGGCCAGCGCCGCAAAACTGTCGTAGATTTGCGCCGGAAACTTCCAACGAGGTGCCAACCGATAATCGATGGCAACCACCACAAAACCCGCTTGAGCCAACCGCCGCGCTGGGCGAATCACTTGCCACTTCGTACCGAATCGCCACGCGCCACCGTGCAGCGCCAAGACCGTCGGAAACGGCCCGTCACCGTCGGGGACAAACACATCGCACTTGAGTTCAAATTCCTTTTCCGATCGGAAGACGACGTCGGTGTGCTTGACGAATCTTGGCTTCGACACGGACATCCACGCCGGAACGTTGTGTCCTGGGACACCAAGATGCGGGACATGCAACTCCATTTGTTTTGAGCGCTCTTGGGCCCAAGCACCGCTTGCCAGCACGCCGATGACAACGCCGGCCAAAATGAATCGAAACAGAAGATATCCGACGCGACACGCGATCGAATCGCTAATAGGTGCCGTCAGATCGGCGATCGAACTTGTCGCGATGTCTTTGCCGCTGGCCGTTTGCCCAGTCCATTCGTCGAATTCCATTGTGAAGCTCATGGCAACATCGCTTGGTGTGGATACAATAATGTCATAATGAATCCGATCCTTACAGGAATTAGCCATTGGGAGTGAATTTTACCGTGAGTGCGCCGTTTTCCAAAATTCCCGACGCCATCGAGGCGATCAAGCATGGCGAAGTCATCATCGTGGTCGACGACGAGGACCGCGAGAATGAAGGGGACTACATCTGTGCCGCGGAATTGGCGACGGCGGAGAAGATCAACTTGATTCTCAGCGGTCGCGGCGATTTTTGCATGCCCATCCTGCCGGAAACGGCACAACGCTTGCAGGTGGCTCCGCTCGTGGAGAACAACACGGCGCCGCTGCGCACCGCGTTCTTGACTCCGCTGGATCATAAGTCGGCGCGGACCGGTATCACGGCCGAAGAACGAGCGGTTTGTGTGCGAGCCGTCGCGGACCCGAACAGTCGTCCCGAAGACTTTGTCCGGCCCGGACACGTGCACTTGCTCATGGCCAAGGAAGGCGGCGTGTTACGTCGAGCCGGGCACACCGAAGCTGCCGTGGACCTGGCGCGAATGGCAGGACTTCATCCGGCGGGCATCCTTTGCGAAATCCTCGACGACACCGGCAACCGAGCGACTCGCGACTATCTCGTCAAGATCGCCAGCAAGCACGATCTGCACATCATTACCATTGAAGATTTGATCGCATTTCGTCAAGCCAACGAACAACTCGTGGCCATCAGCGCCACCGCCGAATTGCCGACTCGATTCGGCACGTTTCGCGTCCACGCGTTTGACGTCAAGTATGAAAACCAACAACCGATCGCGTTGGTAATGGGCGACGTCGCCAATGCCAAGACCCCGCCGCTGGTCCGGATGCATTCCAGTTGTGTCACCGGCGACCTGCTCGATTCGCTGCGTTGTGATTGCGGAGACCAGTTGCGTTTGGCGCTGGAAATGATCAGCCGCGAAGGCTGTGGCGCCCTGGTGTACTTGCCGCAAGAAGGGCGCGGAATCGGCTTGCGCGAGAAAATCAAAGCATATCAGTTGCAAGATACCGGCTTGGACACTGTCGAAGCCAATCAGGAACTCGGCTTCAAAGCGGATCTGCGAGACTATGGAATCGGCATCCAAGTCCTCAAGGCGATCGGACTGCGCGACATCCGGTTGTTGACGAACAATCCCAAAAAAACCGAAGCCTTCAATTTACGGGGCTTCAATTTGCACGTCGTCGATCAGATTCCCATTCTGCCTCCCATCAACGCTCACAACGTCCACTATCTCAGCACCAAACGCGACAAGATGGGTCATTTGTTGCCAGCCGACTTGATGGCCACCAAGGCCAGTGGGACCGATGGTTGATGCGGCGACCGCCAAAATCGGGATCTTGACCGTTTCGGACCGCGCCAGCGCCGGCCAATACGAGGATCGTGGCGGACCCGCCATCAAAGCCTATCTCGAACGTGTCCTCACCAGCCCGTGGCAGCCGTACACAAACGTCGTCGCCGACGACCGCACGGCTATCGAGATGATGCTGATCCATTTGGCCGACGAGATCGGCTGCACGCTCATCGTAACGACCGGGGGGACGGGACCTGCGCCTTGCGATGTGACTCCCGAAGCGACGTTGGCAATTTGCGAAAAAGAGCTTCCCGGATTTGGTGAACTCATGCGGGCGGTTTCGTTGACGAAAGTCCCAACGGCGATACTCTCTCGTCAGACTGCCGGAATTCGCGGCAAGACGTTAATTGTCAATTTGCCCGGCCAGCCCAAAGCCATCGCTGAGTGTCTTGAGGTCGTCTTTCCAGCGATTCCTTATTGCGTCGATTTGGTGGGTGGGCCGTATTTGTCAACCGACGAATCGGTGATCAAGGCGTTTCGCCCGTGCGTGCCTGAGCCGAACCGCGCGTTGAAAAAGTAGCGGAACGGCGTGCGCCGTCCAGTTGCGTTGGCCTCCACACGGCGAATTACCGGGCGGCTTGCGCCGCTGCGCTTCAATAGACACTTGTGCACACATTTTCAACTGACTGCTAACCGTGCAAGCAGCCGGCTCGCAGATCTACGTGTGGCGCTGGTTGCTCGGATCGGGTGGCACAGGCTTCGCCCGAGAGTTGTTGGCGACGCGTTGACGAATCGTGAGTTGAAAAACGAGTGCTCGCGACGACTGGGTTTTTCGATGGGCCGATTCGAGTTATGATGCAAGAGCCGTGAACCCTTACGAAACAAGGCATCTGATGGGATCGCAATTCTTGGTTTTCGAAGGATTTTGGACCCGGTTCATGCTGGGCTGGGCTGTGTGTCTGTTTGCCCTGCAACTCGCAGCGGCACAAGACGGCTCTGGCGACGACGCAAAAGTCGACTTTCAGCGTCACGTGTTGCCACTACTTGCCGATCGATGTTTCAAATGTCACGGTCCGGATTCGACCGCCAATGATTCGGGGTTGCGCCTTGACGTGCGCGAGTCCGCGGTGGGTCCCTTGCCGATCGGTGATGGCTCGGCCATCGTGCCCGGCAAGCCGAATGACAGCGAATTGATCGCTCGCGTCTCGGCTGCCGACGAGTCAAGGATGCCGCCCGAGGGTTCCAACAAGGTGCCACTGAACGAGTCCGAAATCGCAATGCTGCGGAACTGGATTGCGGCGGGCGCCAATTACGACTCGCTCTGGTCGTTTCAACGGCTTCCGCACGATGTTGTCGTTCCACTAGTTGCAAACGACAATTGGTCCAGAAACGAAATCGATCACTTTGTGCTGCGAATGATGCGCGAGCAAGGGTTTGCGCCATCGTCTGAATCGGAACGCTGGCGGCTGGCTTCGCCGCGTCAGCTTTGATCTGAGCGGCCTGCCGCCGACCCCCGAAGAGATTCGGGACTTTGAGAACGACACCTCGCCCGAAGCGTATGATCGAGTGGTCGCCAGGCTGTTGGACTCGTTCCACTTTGGACAGCATCTGGCCGTTTCTTGGCTCGACCTGGCACGGTATGCGGATTCGTACGGCTATCAAGCCGATTTGCTGTGCAACACGTATCCGTACCGCGATTGGGTGGTCGATGCGATCAATCGCAATCTCCCCTACGATCAGTTTTTGACCGAGCAACTTGCCGGCGACCTGCTGCCGAGAGCAACGACCGAGACCAGAATCGCGACAGCGTTCAATCGTTTACACCGCCAGACGAACGAGGGCGGCAGCTTAGACGCCGAATGGCGATTGGAGTATGCGGCCGATCGCGTTAAGACCTTTGGTACGGCAATGTTGGGATTGACGCTCGAGTGTGCTCGTTGCCACGACCACAAGTTCGATCCGATTTCAACGCGCGATTATTACAGCCTGTTGGCGTTCTTTAACAGCATCGACGAATTCGGCACTTACAACGATGCAACGCACATTCCCACGCCAACGATCATGTTGCCGACCGATCCACAAAAGACCGAATTGGATAAAGCTCAAGAGGCGGTGGATCTGGCTATTTTCATGTGGACGATTAACGAGGAAACGGCGCCGAAGCGATTTAACGACTGGAAGCTATCTGGAGCCCAGCCGACGCCGCTGGAGCCCATCGCCTTGATCAACCTCGACCAGCGAGACGATCAGCAGCAATTCGACAATCGCGCCAGCCGTCGGGGGTCGCCCGCGAAGACTTCGCCCGCCAACAAGTCGGTCGAGGGAAAGTTCGGTCAAGCATTGCAATTCTCTGGAGACGATTCACTGGTCGTGCCCGCGTTTCCGCTGACCGTCGCGCAGCCGTTCAGCGTCGCCTTTTGGATGAAGCTCCCTGCGGGTGAATCGATGGCCGACGCCTTGCTGTGGCATCAAACCACCGGCACGGATACCGGCTTTTCTGGGACCGAATTGACGCTTGTCGACGGAAGGCTTCGGCTGGCGATGAATCGTTTTTGGCCAGGTAACTCGATCGCGATTGAGACGCAAAACACGCTGCCGACCGACGTTTGGCTATCTGTGGTCGCCACGTACGATGGCTCCGGGAATGCATCCGGCTTGCGATTGTTCGTCGATGGTCGGCGGCGGACTGAGGGGGTTCGCGATCATCTCTACAAATCACCGTCTAGCGGCGAGAACGTCACATTCGGCGAGCGATTTCGCACGCGAGGCGCCGCCGGAATCACACTCGACGAGATCGCCATCTACGACGCTCAGCTTAGCAAGGCCGAGGTCATGGAATTTGACCGGTCGGTACCGCTGATCGATCTGTGGGACTCACTCGACGAGCAAACCCAACTCCAGTTTTTCATTCTGCGTGCCGATAAGGTCGCGGCCGAGATTCGCCAACAACGGTGCGCGGCCGTCGAGAAGCTATTTTCGGCGCGGGACGGGGTTTTGGAATTGATGGTGATGGAAGACCTTCCCCAGGCGCGACGGACCTACGTGCGGCCACGAGGTCGCTACGACGCACCTCAAACTCCGGATCTGCTGGTAAAGCGAGATACGCCGGGCTCGCTTCCACGGATGCAAGTCGACGGGGTTGCCAATCGGTTGGATCTGGCTCGCTGGCTAACCGATCCAGATCAGCCATTGACGGGGCGGGTTGCGGTGAATCGGATCTGGCAGAATTTCTTTGGCAAGGGACTGGTCGAGACGTCGGAGAATTTTGGCGTACAAGGAACGGGTCCCAGTCATCCGGAGTTGCTCGATTGGCTGGCCCGCGACTTCGTCGACAACGGTTGGGACGTGAAGCGATTGTGCCGCAAGATCGTGCTCAGTGCGACTTATCGCCAGTTGTCTGCGGCCGACGGCGATCTGCGCGAACGCGATCCGGCAAACCACTTGTTGGCCCGTGGGCCGGCGCATCGCTTGTCCGCCGAGGAATATCGGGACGCCGCGTTATGGTCCTCCGGCCTGATGGACGATCGACTCGGCGGGCCGCCGGTTTCGCCGTATCAACCGCCGGGACTTTGGACTGAAAGCAATTCGTTTTCGCCCCCGTACAAACAGAGTAGCGGTCGCGACCTCTACCGACGCAGCTTGTATAGCGTTTGGAAGCGGACGTCTCCGCCGCCGAATATGTTGGCATGGGACGCCCCCGATCGCGAAACCTGTATCGCCCGCCGATCCATCACGAACACGCCGATTTCGGCGCTGGTTGGTTTGAACGATCCCCAGTTCGTCGAAGCCGCCAACGCACTCGCGGTTCGCGTTTGGGGCAATGCTGAGCAGTCCGACCAGGAACGGCTTGACGAGATCTTTTTGCGGCTGGCCGGACGACGATCCACTGCGAAAGAGTCGAAAATCATCCTGCGCGAACTCGAATTCCAACGTGACCTCTTCGCAAAATCACCGACCGACGCCGCGACACTGTTCAATGCCGGTAGCGGTACGAAGATTCCTGAACAGCTTTCGCCAACCACCCTGGCTCCTTGGTCCGTGGTGGTGCAAATCGTCATGAACAGCGACGCTTGCGTGTGGGAGCGATAATCGCCAAACGACAAGTCCAGCCATCACGTCCTATCGCCTGATGCCAGAGCCAACATGAGCAAGCTTGAATTCACATCCAATCCCCAACCGACGGTCGGAATTGAGATCGAAGTCGGATTGGTCGACGCCGAGACGATGCAACTCTCCAATAGCGTTGTCGCTTTATTGAACCGCATCAACGCCGACGGAGATTCCAGCTACAAGCCGGAGTTCATGCAGAGCTTTATCGAAGTCAACACGTGCATTTGTGAGACCATCGGTCAAGCCGATCGGGACTTGCGTACCAAGTTCGCACGTGTCGAACAGTGCGCCGACGAACTTGGATTGCGTCTCTGGTGGGGTGGTACGCACCCCTTTTCCAGTTGGCGGGATCAGAAAGTCACCGAGAACGAACGCTACTACAATCTGGTGAGTTTGCTGGAGGAAATGGCGCGGCGGATGGTCACGTTCGGCTTGCACGTTCACGTCGGAGTCGATTCGGGCGACAAGGCGATCATGATCTGCGACCGCATCATGCAACATCTGCCAACGTTGCTCGCCCTCAGTTGCAGCAGCCCGTTCTGGGGCGGTCGCGACACGGGCTTGCACTCGAACCGAACGAAGATTGTCGAAGGCTTGCCCACCGCAGGATTGCCTCCACACATGAGAAACTGGAGTGAGTACGCCTGGCTCGTGCGGCACATGATCGATACCAACTTTATCAATACCATCCGCGAAATCTGGTGGGACGTTCGCCCGCATCATAATTTCGGGACGGTCGAAGTTCGCGTCTGCGATATGCCCGGTAATCTCAAGGACTCGCTCGCCTTGGCCGCATTGATTCAATGCCTGGTGAAGGCCCTCTCGGACTTGATCGATAACGGGACGTATCAGCTCGATTGCCATCCGATGCTGGTCCGACAGAACAAATGGCGAGCCTGCCGATACGGCAACAAGGCGAAACTGGTCAATTCATATTCGTACGAGACGCAGACGGTCGCTCAAATCGTCGAAGAAATGGTGCGGCGGCTGATGGATACCGCTCAGGATTTGGACTGCGTCGATTACCTCGAACACGTCCGCGCCATGAGCCGTGCGCCCTCCTGGTCCGAACGCCAGGTTCTGATGCTCAAGGAATGTGGTAGCCACAAAGAGATGGTATCGCAATTGACTCTGCAATCGAGAATCAGCGAATCGGTTACCGCCTAGTGCTTTGTCAGCTCTTAGGATCGCATGCAAAATAACTTCGCCCTACATCCTCGCCCTCACGGGAGAGGTATGGAGAGGGTCAAAAAAACCGGGAAGTTATTTTGCGTGCGATCCTTATTCTTGGAGTTGGCAATGTAGGCTTTCGCTCCGCAAAAGGCGACAATGTTGGTTTGCCACATTGGTAATCAACCCAAATTCCT
Source organism: uncultured Planctomycetaceae bacterium (assembly GCA_963803365.1). Lineage (GTDB taxonomy): Bacteria > Planctomycetota > Planctomycetia > Pirellulales > Pirellulaceae > JANMEB01. Next base: position 177,811 of record CAWDMH010000003.1, on the reverse strand, counting down.
AGAGTTGACAAAGCGCTCGCCGCGCGTTGAAAAAGTAGCGGCACGGCGCGAGCCGTCCGGTGGTTTTGGCATCCACACGGCGAATGACCGGGCGGCCTGCACAGCTCCGCTTCAATAAACACTTGTGCAAACATTTCAACAGTCTGCGAGCACACGAACCGGTGACCATCATCGGCTGCGACGCGAAGCCAAGTAGAATCCCATGTTGGGTTCGCGGGAATCATCCGCATGGACGGTCGAGAAGGCTTCCGCCGCCCCGTCGGAAAGCGGGACGCCTAACCGGCAAACGTACGGCAATCCAACAGTGTCCCGAGTCGAGCACCGCATACGAGTCGTCTTCGTACGCAATGTGCCAAGTCGCCTCTGTCGGCAGCTCAAGCTCATTTGTTGCCCCCTGGCGAAACTCCTCCAGTTTGCCGCGAACGGCGGCCGTTTGAGGAATCAGCACGGCGTCTGCTGGATACTGGTCAAGCATTCTGTACCAGCCGTCATCGCCGTCGTAGAAGCGGTCGTGCGCCCGCATCACATTCTCCGAATAGGCGACTTCATATCGTCCGTCCAGGCTGACCCGGACCCGTGGATACATTTCCCATGACACGTATGCCCCGGCATTAAACGGCGTCAGCAGGTTTCCGCGGAAATCACATTGCTTCAAGTATTCGACAGCATCGGTCGGATAACAAAATGAGGAATAGACGGGACGTCCCGGCAACGTCGGCAGCCAAAAATGATTGACGATGGCAAAGGCCAGGCTCGCCGCCGCGACGCCCTGCGCGATCGCGGTCATTTTTTCGGCGTGGGGTCGAACCTCGCCCAGCAATCGGTGTCCCCACGGTGCGCGAGAAATCCAGGCCGGTACGTAAGCGATCCAGAGCACGCCGTAAATAGAACCGTGCCGGATATGAAGCAACGTCATCCACGCGCACAAACCCAACGCCCCGATGCCAACCCAAGTCCGCCGCCGTTGCGACGAAAGTGACGTGGCGATCAACGCAACACTGACGGCAAACGCCAGCAGCGTCGGTCCCGCCGCATACGTGCGCCATAGCGGCTGCCATTCCATGATCGTCGGACGAGGCATGGTGAGCGCCTTGAACAGATACGGAACGTACTCCCACGAATAGGGGTTAAGCGGCAAAATCAATAACACGATGGCTGGAACCAGCCCCAGATGCCAAACTCTTGACGCCGTCGGTTTCCAGCGGCGCGTCGATGCCCAGGCCGCGACCGTTCGCTCGACAAGGTGGATGCCCATCAAGCCAACGCCGACAACGAAACCCGCGTGGATATTCAACCAGACGATCATCATCAACGCCCAGCCCACGAGCCAAGCCCGGCTGCCGCGCCAATCGCGTTCTTGCAGCCACAACTGGATGGCAATGAACACCAACGTAAACATCTGGGCCCGAACCGTGGAGAATCCAACCCAAAACATCGGAAAGACAATCGCCGAGAACAGCGCGAACACGATTGGCTTTGCGCCACGCAGCCTCGCCGTCCGATACAACGCCAACCACATCAGCGCCATCAATAGCATTCTCAACGCCGACAATCCCCACAGCCCCAACCCACTACCCGCGGTCGCCCAATACAAGATCGCTCCGGTCCCCCACTCGTGATGGACCGTTGGATTCACGGTCGAAGTGAACGAGAACACATCGACGGTCGGAAAGCCGGCCACGAAGGCTTCACGAGCCAACGCCATTTCGTGAAAAACGTCGTGCGTGACTTCATGCAATCGAGCAACGTACGCCAGGAAATAACAGAGCACGGCAGTCAACAACCAGGTCGCCATCCGTCGGTTCTGGCGGACCTGCGCCAAGAGCGAAAGATACTTGTCATAGCGGGCGGTAGACGTCATTGCACGAGCTGCCGAGTCCGGGAAGTTGCCGATGAACACATAAGCGTAGTTCGCGGTTTGACCTGGATTCGATCAAAGAAATGCCCTAACAACGCAGCGATACTACCACCACGCAACATTCGTCACGACCGATGCAATCCTTGCGAATGACCGTTGAACTCAACGAATACAAGCCACTGACCCAATGCGTCACAGCTCAAAACGAAATGTCTGGCACACAAACCGCCAGATCCGAGCTCCAATCGTTTGCGAGCCAACACGGATGCGCGCGACGCCGCTTGCACCGGGATCGATTTGGTTGACCGATCGCGGCAACGGAACGGCCAAGCGGTAAGTGGTCGAACGGGGCAAGTCGATGCCGTTGGGGCCGGGCACCGTCTGTAAGCCGCCGCCGTGCCTAGATGACAGACCTTTCGGCACGTCCTTCATTTGAACCTGAGAAACCTGGTCGACCACAGCGTGCAGAGTTTGAGCGGGGTGTAGTGCCAGCCAAATCTCGACGGGTTGTCCCGGACTAATAAACTCGATGTCCCGTTGATCGATCGCCAGAACGGCTTCGGTCGTGGCGTCGATCGGCACGACTTGACCAACCAACGTTCCCGCAATCGCCAAGGCTCCCAGGTTCGCGCGATCGAGCACATGCCCATGCCACGTTGACAGCGTCCCGTCGTCGTCAGCCGGAGCATCGACCCAATCGGGCGCCAACAGTATTCCATCGGCCGGAGCACGCACCACGAGCTGATCGGCATCAAGTTTCTTCTGCTCGATCAACCGCGAGTATGCCACCAGGCGTGATTCCGCCGCCGCCGCGTCCCCCGCGAATCGATGCTGATCCTCGCTCGCCAACCGCCGCACGCTGGCCAATCGAGCACCCGCGACCTGCCATTCGCCCTGAAGTTCAGCCAAGTCGCCAGCAACCGCTGCATCGGCCAACCGCGCGATCGGCTGCCCGGCATTGACCGGCTGATTGAACTCGACGAAGACCTCGACGATGCGGCCGGAACGTTCGATATATACCTTTTGCCCACCATGTGCTTCGACATACAACGGACAACGAACATAATGCGGCAGCGGAATCGTCAGGGCTCCGATCAATATTGCGACCACCACGATCGCCGTCAGCATCGCTCGAGATCGCTTGATCATGGCAGACCTCCCAGGGACTGAAAAGAACTTGTAAACGCCGACCGCCGGACTGACGAACAGCCCGGCCACGGCTACGATCGCAATGATTTGCCCGATAACCTTGAACCCGTACGGTTCAAGAACGCGGTACAAGAACAACAGAATCGAAAACGTAATAACCCAGCGATAAACCGCGGCCGCCACGCTGTACCCCGCAAACAGACCGCGATGGCGAATCGGCAAAAACGGGTCTGGCTGCCTCGGGATTCCCAACAACCAGCCGTTAAAGGCCTGTCGCAACAGCGTGCCGGACTTCTGTCGCAGATTCGGAATCTCCAACGCGTCACACAGGATGTAATAGCCGTCGTATTTCATCAGCGGGTTGGCGTTGAACAAGAGCGTGCTGACCGAACAAACAAACACGACGTTGAGCGCCAATTGATTAATCAAGCCATCGTTCGAATACCACCACAAGAACGCGCATGCGCTGGCCATGATCCATTCCACGTACATGCCCGCGGCGCCGATCGCCATCCGATGCCACTTGTTCGGCAACATCCAAGCATCGCTGACATTGCAATACAAGCAGGGGGTGAGTACCAGGAACATCACACCCATTTCGTGCGCATGTCCCCCGAATCGTTTGCATGCAACGCCGTGACCAAATTCGTGAATCACTTTGGTCGCCGCCAGGGTTGCCGCCAGCCACAACCAATTCTGGGCGGCAAAGAATTCGCGAAAATGCGGCAGTCGATTGCGGAATTCCTCCCAATGTGTCACGATCAGCATCAATGCCGACAAGCCGAACAGCATGACGGCCACCAGCGCCGCGCGGCTAAACAGCCAGCCAAATCTCGCGTTGGCCCAACTCAGTACTCGGTCCGGATCGAATCCACGAAACTGAATCGCCAAGACATTCAGCAGATTCGCGCCGCGTTGACGCCAGGCGTTTTGCCGGGCGCGAGCCAGAAGCTCCACGCCTTGATCCGGGTTGTCGGATACCAGTAACGCATTCCTATACAGCATCCCTACGAACTGAAACAACTCGCCGATCGCTATGTTTTGCGGTGCAAACTGGTGATTGAACGCCGTCTGGATTTCGTCCGCGCTACGGCGTCCATCCAGCATGTTCAACAGCGCAAACTCTTCCAATTCGAACCGGTAATACTTGAGCGACAGCGGGTCCTTGATCACCCAATACTCTCGGCCCTGAAACCACTGTCGGTTGCACTGCAAATCGGGGCGAATGCGCAGCGTCAGCGGACGACTGGAAGTCGACGCCTGGCTGGATTCGGGTCGCTGCATGGAATTCCTAGCAGACTGTTGCAAAGTGTGTGCACAAGTGTTTATTGAAGCGGCGCAAGCCGCCCGGTAATTCGCCGTGTGGACGCCAAAACAGCCGGACGGCTTGCGCCGTTCCGCTACTTTTTCACTACCGCATCCGGACGGCTCGCGCCGTTGGGCTACTTTAATAACCGGCTGCTAGAGCCAGAGCGAAGCAATAAAGTTCTGGCGGTCGCGGGACTTTATCGAAAGAAGCCCCATTGCAGCAAGCCGAACTGCACCCGTACGTCTGTCAGTCCCTGACGGACACCCGTGAACTATGCCATCACTGCCACACCTGTAGGTCTGTCAGTCCCTGACGGACACCCGCAGACCATGCGATCACTGCCACACCTGTAGGTCTGTCAGTCCCTGACGGACACCCGTGAACTATGCCATCACTGCCACACCTGTAGGTCTGTCAGTCCCTGACGGACAGTCTCTGACCGAAAAACGCATGCGCCGACGACGCACACACCCTGCTCGTCGAACTTCACCCATCGTATGGCCGTCTCATTACAAACGACCTCACTACGGCCCGCCATGCTGCCACTCAGCGAAGCCGCAGTAGCCCACAAATGCTAGCACGACAAGTTTCGCGATCGCGCTTCGATACTACGAGCGTCCATTGTGTCTGAATCGTGCTGTTCGACTCGGCCATGATTGCCTGTGCGTCAAACCACACCCACAACGAATGGATATCGCAACCGTTATCGGACTTGTCATGGGAATCGCGCTGGTCGTCGGCTCGATCATGATGGGAGGTGGTGGGCTGGGTCCGTTCGTGGATTTGGCGTCGATCATGATCGTGGTGGGCGGAGCGTTGGCCGCGCTGCTGATCAACTTCCCGTTGAGTTCGGTGTTCGGCGTCGTCAAGGTCGTCAAGAATTGCTTCTTCGTCCAACTTCCCGATCCAAAGCAAACGATTGAGCGATTCAAGGAATTCGCGCTGATTGTCCGCAAGGACGGGATTCTGGCCCTGGAAGCGAAGCTGGATGAACTGACCGACTCGTTCTTGAAACGGGGTTTGGAAATGGTCGTCGCGGGAACATCGCGCGATGACCTGCAGAGTGCCTTGGAAACCGAAGTCGGGTATATCGTGCAGCGGCACGCCAGCGGGAAAAAGATCCTCGATTCGCTCGCGGCCGCCGCGCCGGGATTCGGAATGATCGGAACCTTGATCGGTTTGGTGCAGATGCTGCGGACGTTGGACGATCCCGGCAAGATCGGCGGCGGCATGGCGGTCGCATTATTGACGACGCTATACGGCGCGTTGATCGCCAACCTGTTGTGCCTGCCGCTGGCCGGAAAACTGGAAGCGCGGTCGGCGGAAGAAGTCTCAGTGCGCGAATTGATGATTGCCGGCATGGTCGGCCTTGTGGACGGGCAAACACCACGGGCATTGGAAGAGCGGCTGATGGCGTACACACCACCGTCGGTTCGCCGCGAAATGCAGTCCAAAGCGGCCTAGTGCCGTGTCAAGTTTTAATTTTTGAGGTGCCACTGGCTGTTGCCAGTGTACATGAGCGTCGTGTATTGCCGACCCGCACTGGCGAAGCCAGTGGCACACAACCCCAATTCTAGGACCTGACAAAACACTAGCAGACCGTAGATAAACGTCTCGTCATCCCCGCGCAGGCGGGGATCCAGCATTGCAAGAACAGTGTAGATAAGGGTCTCGTCATTCCCGCGCCGGCGGGGATCCAGCATTGAGTACTCAGTACTCAGTACCCAGTACCCAGTACTCGGTACCCAGTACCCAGTCACACGCAATATTAATCTGTCCCTTGTGTCAGCGCAAACGAGGAAGGTTTCGTGATCAAACGAACTCCGCCGCCCAGCAAGATCGGGGAAGTCCCGATGTGGTTCATGACGTACAGTGACGTGATTACGTTGCTGATGACGTTTTTCATCTTGCTACTCACGTTTGCGACGAACGAACCGGAAAGTTTTGAGCGGATCAAGACATCGGTGTTTGGTGGGAATCGTAGCGATGGGGTCGCCGGCACAACGTCTGACGGCGACGAGAAAGATTCTTGGGTGGTGCGCGTCCGGCCCCGTTCCGGGCGGATGACGCTGCGCGGTTCGGAAACGCCTCCGATTGAAATGGATGCTCCGGAGAATGCTCTGGACGATGGTTTGGCCGGCCTGGAGCGAGATGAGGAGCGAGATCTGACTCGCTCCTTTCGAGTGAAGTTTCCCGCCGCACACGTCGGCACTCCCGATGGGAAGCTTTACAACTATGCCAAAGTTCAACTCAACATGATCGCGCGTGTCTTGCATCACGAGGTTGTGCAAGTGACATTTGAAATATCCAACGAGGCGCAATTCGACCGTGTGCTGTCAGCGATTACCTTCATGCGCGAAGGCTTGCACGTCGATCAAGGTTCTCTGGCGGTCGAGCTGGTTCCACCGTCGGCAGTCGACGCGAACACAATTCAGATCGTCCTCGAATCGCATCGGGCACCCCACGAATGAGCAGAATACGGCGACCGCCACCCAGTAAGCCAAATAACGGTTATCTAGTCTCCTTTGGCGACACGATGACGGCGTTGTTGGCGTTTTTTATCGTCCTGAACGCGTTGGCGCAGGACCAAACCGGTATTAATTTGTACCGCGGAACCGGTTCGTTTGTGGCCGCGTTGAACGATGTCGGAACCGATGGGTACTTCGATTCAGATTCCTCAAAGAACGTATTTCAGCGAGATGCGGAATCGCCGATTTACATGGTCGACGATGGCCAAGACTCTCCGGATCCGGGACGTGGAAACGGTCCCGACGCCGTCGACAACCAACTACGGGTGATCGACCGCGACCAGGAACAACTGCAACGGCTGTTGAACGAATTGGAGCAGGCGTTGCCGACGCAGCAAACGGCCGAGCACACGCAACAAGTCTCCTTCGATTTATTCAAAGCTCTCGGTCCGCCGCCAAATATTCTGTCGTTCGACGTCAAACAAGTCATTGCCCAGTCGCTCCCGATGGTACTGCGCGGCAATCATCGGCTGGAAATCGCCGTTTGGGCGCCGATGCCAAGTCCCTCCACTATTCGTCGTGCGGCTCGGCAGGCCAAGCAAGTCCGCCAGCAGATCATTGACGATTTTGTGCTCGACGTGCATTCGGCTGACCAAATCCGCTGTGGCGCGAGGCTGTGGCCGCTGAGCAATGAGAAACGGCCCGTGCTCACGGTTACGGTAATCGCCACGGATTGAGACGTTCTCCGCCAAGCGAAAATCCGCATGATGGGCCGAGACATTGTAACGTTGGCGTTGCCGCAATGCTAACCAGCCCGTTGAAAAACGAATCATCTCAACATCGGGACCAAACGTCATTCCCGCGAAGTCTGTCCCCAGCGAAGTCGTGTGCAGCGAAGTGGTGGAGCGGGAATCTAGCGGAAATTGACTCGTTCAATGCTGGATCCCCGCCTTCGCGGGGATGACAGAACCGCTTTCAACGGGCTGTTAGCGATTGACGCTCATGTAGAAACTGAACGTTTGAGTTTCGTCAGTCGAGGCTCGGGCGACTGGGAAGGCGAAATCGAAGGCCAGCGGCGCCCCGCCAGCGCCCGCGGCCGGCATGTGAACCCGAAAGCCGAAGCCGGGTGCGACGCGGAAATTATCCGCCGACAAGCCGATGTTGTCTTCGACCGTCCCAAAATCGCAGAAGACGACTCCACGCACCATGTCGTCCGCCGTCAACGGAAACATGTACTCGACCGAATTCAGCCATTGAAATTGGCCGCCCACACGCACATCTCCTTCGACGGGCGAGGCACCCCGGAAGCTAAAGCCACGCATCGTGGAGAATCCTCCCGCAAAATAATTCTCGAACACCGGCGTGTCGGTTCCCGAAACGCCCAGGCGGCTGCCCACACTCAGCGTGTGGCGGCCCGATCCGTCCGGTCGCTGGTAGATCAGGAAGTAACGCCGATATTCAACGTCGCCACGCGGGTAACTGAAATCGCCGAACGCCTGCGTATACGTCATTTCCAGATACGCTCCCTCGGTGGCCAGGAACGGATGGTCGCGCGTATCGTGAACCAATCTCACGAATCCGAGATACAAGCCGTGACTTCCCAAAGCATCGTTGAGTTGTGTCGAGGTATTGACGCGCGGGTCAAAAACCTTGACATTCTCCATCCGCGTGCCGCCGCTGACCGACAACTCCGGAGTCAATCGATAGCCCAGTGATAATTGCCCGCCTAACCGCTGTTCATTCCAATCAAAGAAACTTCGGTTGTAGAAGTAGGCACTGCTACTAAAACTAACCATCGAGTTGAACAGGTAGGGTTCGGTGAAGCTGACCAGGTAACGTTGGACCTGGCTGCCGGGAAGCAGTTCCATTCGAAATCCTTCTCCGGCACCGCGAAAAGCACGCCCGTCGACGATATCCTCCCAGCTTCGAGGATACCGCATGATGTCGAAGTTCCGTTCGTCGATCGTGATTTGGCCGGTCAGCCCGGCTTCGGAGTTGTACGCACCACCCAACATAATTCGGCCGGTTTGGGTCTCCGTCACGATAATATCCAGGTCGGCGGTGTTGTCGAAATAGCTCTGTCCGATTCCCATCGGAGCGGTCGGCCCGACCAACGGGTTGGCTGCGTTGGGATCGCCGATTTGCGGAAGCGGGTTTGGATTGCTCGACGTCGGACCGGCCGGTTCCTGATAACCGCTGGTTTGCGGACTTGAAAAAACCGGAGGCGAAGTCGGCGGCAGATTTGTCGCGTACGGATCGATGCCGCCATTTTGTGGATTCCCAGGCACTTGCGGCGGGCCCCCGTAGCCTGGGTCTTGCGCGGATCAAGAACTCGGACGGATCCGGTTTCTTGGGAGCAGTCGGCTTGTCGACGGGCCCCGGCTCTTGGGTGCGCCTGGCGCCACATTCACTTTTTTCGACGTGGCAGGTTGCGTGGTCGATGATTGCCACCATTTTGGCGATTGCGGAAACGTCGGCTCGTTCGCGTTTCGTCCGGCTACGCACCCGCCAAGAATCGACAATGCGAACACCCCCAAGAGCAATACGCCACCCTGACGGATTGCGCGCGTCGCGCGGTCCATCCTGGTTGACGAACGTTCGTTTTTCGTTGGCGGTGATTTCATCGATGTTTGATCGCGAATCAGTATGAGTGGCGCCACAGCGACCGTTGAGAGCCAGTAACGAATTCAATTGGCGTGTGAGCCAACTGCCTTTTGCAAATCAGACGCGGTTCAAGATGTCAAGCGTCTAATTTCAGATCTCAAATCTAGAATCTCAAACCTCAAATTTCAAATCGTAGCTTTCAATTCTCAATTCTCAAAATATAAAAGCAGTATCTGAACTCTCAAATCAAATCCTTCATATTCCATTTCTCATTTCCCACTTTGCATTTCTCATTTTGCATTTCTCATTTTCACTTCTGATTCCTCATTCCTCATTCCTCACTCCTCACCCTCACCCTCACTCCTCACTCCTCACTCCTCACTCCTCAACGTCTTCCTAATATCTGGCCGGCTTACGGAGATTGGTAACTGGCTTGTGATTCTGCGTAGCGTTCCAGGTCTTTGAACTCGGCGGGTTTGACCACAATCCGCGGCCGCTGTCCCGTGCCGGGCGATCCGTCGGCAAATACTTGCAACGCATTCAAGTGCCGTTCGGAATTCCGGATCTTGCGAATGTCGATGACGTCGCCTGGCTGAAGCGTGAGTGGATTCAAAGCAACCGCCCGCTTGGTAATTCCCGGTTCGCCATCGATGCGGACGTGAATCTGGCCGACGCGATATTGTTTGCCTTCGTCAATTTTGTAAACCAGGTCGAGCATCCCCGGCTCGTCGAGAAAACGAGTTTCGAGTTCAACATTGGCGAAAACGAAGCCTTCCGAGCCGTATAAGTCGCGCAGCGAATTAAGATCGGTGTTCATCGATGCGGCGTTGAACTCTGGTGAGTCGCCTTGATCGGTTTTGAGCTTCAGCGCGCTCAGCAGTTGCTCGGCGGAGTATTGGCGGTTGCCGATAAAGGAAACGTTGCGAACCCGGTACCGGGGACCTTCGTCGATCACATATCGAATGCGGATCCAATTGCTATCCGGATCGTCGATAATCTCCCGGCCAATGCGGGCGTTAAAAAACCCAAAGCTCCGATAGTACAGCGTTAACTGTAAAACGTCTTGTTCGATTTGATTCCGGTCGACGGCGAAGCCCTTCAGCGTGTTGCCCAAGCTCGGTTTGGCTTTGACAAATGACCTGAGCCGTGCGGCGGAGACGAAATGGTTTCCTTCGAACTCCACCGCGAACACGCGCTCTTTGCTATCTTCATTGATTAGGAATGCGACCGCCTCATCGTCGGTCGCGTCTCCTGCGACCAATTCGACTTGAGTTAACGGGTAGCCTTGCTGGTGATAGTAATCCTCCAGTTGCTGGCGAGCCATGCGGATCTGTTGCACGTCTAGCGGCTGGCCTTCGGCCAAGTCGACTTGTTTTTTTAGTTGCCGGTCGGTGAAAGCGCGGTTGCCGACGAAACGCAGGCTCTTGATGATCTTTCGTTCGGTGACCTCGATCGTCACGACAATGCCCTCGGACGTCCGATCGATGAACGGTCCATTGATGCGGCGGAATTCTTTGATTTTCCACAGCGAGTCGATGTCCTGCTGCAGCAGATCGGGATCGAAGTAGCGGCCTTTGCGGGTCCGGATGTTGCGCAGAATATGGTGCGTGGGGACCGTCTTGTTGCCGACAATCCGCACGTCGGCCACCAGGTCGCTGGAATTGCGGGCCGGCGACTCGTCGTCTTGAACGGTTGGCTTGAGCAGAGCCTGTTGCAAGGGGTTTTGGGCCGAGCCGACGGGGTCACCGATCGCGCTGTCCTGGAATCTCGCCTCGACGGGGCGGAACATCTGACTGGGTGCGGGGACCGATTGACAACCACTGAGGACGACCAGCAGGCCGGCCCCGACCAGGAGCATGTGTTTTGCCGCAGCCAACGGTTGAGCGTGCCGGATAGTTGCTTGCATGCAGTCCAACTGTCGCATTGAATGGATTCGCCGAAATATTAGCGCAGTCGCTGCGGGTGGCCACGCGGAGCGGATAATTACAGAATCGTCGCACTAGCGGCAAGCCGAGTTTGCGGTGAAATTCTGAGGATGATTCGCTCGCCTCGTAACTGTTCACTAGCCGGGGTCTGGCTCATTTTCGGCCCAATCATTGGTACTTGAATGTCGCATAAGCCGCCGAAAATGTGCCTGACCTCCTAAAAACGTGGGCGACGCATTAGCAACCCGTGAACGCTTACGCTCGCCTCCCAATTCACAAAAAAATATGCCGTGATAGCATTCCACGAGTCGTCACTGATTCGAGCCAATGGCTGGATTCCATGCAGTCTGATTTTATTCTCGGAACGGCGGGACATATCGACCATGGCAAAACGTCGTTGATCCGCGCTCTAACTGGCAAAGACACCGATCGCTTGCCGGAGGAGAAGCAGCGCGGGATCACGATCGAGCCCGGGTTTGCCCAGCTCAAGCTGGATCATTTCAATATTGGAATCGTCGACGTCCCGGGACACGAACGGTTTATCCGGCAGATGCTTTCGGGAGCCACCGGAATGGACATGGTCATGCTCGTGATCGCCGCCGACGATTCGGTAAAACAACAGACCGTGGAACATCTAGACATTCTGCGGCTGTTGAATCTGCGTCACGGATTGATCGTGGTGACCAAGACCGATTTGGTGTCTGCTGATTGGCTAGAACTCGTCGAAGATGAAATTCGGCAACATGTATCGGACACGTTTCTGGCCGACGCACCGATTGTGCGAACTTCCTCGACCACGGGTGAGGGGATCGAAGTATTGCGGCAGACCCTGACCGAGCTCGCCAAGTCGATCCAGGATTCGACTTGGAAAGATCGCCTGCGGGCGCCCTTTCGCATGGCGATCGATCGATCGTTTTCGGCGGTTGGCCACGGCGCTGTCGTCACCGGGAGCGTGGCCACCGGGACGGCGCGAATCGGCGGGACTTTGGTCATCGAGCCGGGCGGCATCGCGGTGCGCGTTCGCAACTTGCAGAATCACGATCAACCCGGCGAACTGGTGATCGCCGGTCAACGCGCCGCGATCAATGTTTCCGGTGTCGATCACCGTCAAATCGTCCGCGGGCACGAGATCGCTGCCCTCGGGTACCTGCTGCCGAGCAAATTGCTGACGGTGCGGCTGCGATTGTTGCACAGCGCAGCGTCCGCTGAAAGATCGCGCACGAGTTCGGTTTCACGCGGGAACGGCGGAAATCATGGCCAACGTCCGGCTCTTGTCCCGCAGTGAACTCATTCCGGGCGATGAGGATTGGGCTCAGCTGTTTTTGCGCGAAGCGGCGGCGTGCACCAACGGCCAGCCCTTTGTCATTCGCTCGGAATCACCGGTGCATACCATCGGCGGCGGCAGCGTGTTGGATCCAAATGCACAACGAATCTCCAGACCGTCCGGCAAACAAGTGCAGGCGATCGCGGACTTGGCCGGTGACGACGTCGCCAAGCGGACGGCCGCATCGATAAACTTGCATCCAATTGCGCACTGGCAGACGTCGGCAGCACCGAGATTGGCGGCTGACTTCGACGCGCCGCAAACGATCGAGCAGCTGACTGCGGCGGGGATCGTCGAAGTGGTGGCATTAACCCAATCGCAATCGGCCATGATTCATGCAGACGCGTTAGATCGCTTGGGTGCAGAGATCGCCAGGTCGCTGGAGCGGATGCATCGTGAACATCCGCTGAGAATCGGCTTTCCCCAATCGTTGATCGAACAGCGGTTCGCTTACCTGCCGGACCGCGTGGTGTTTGAGATGGCTTTGCGGCGCAGGATTAAATCGGGCCACATCGAGCGACGGGGCGACGTGATCGCGAGGGCCGGCCACGGACCGCAACTAAGTAAGAACCAGCAAAAAACGCTGCAGGATTTGTTGGCGAGGATCCGGGCGGCTGGACTCGAAACCCCCGACCCCAAGAGCCTCTTGGCAGGCGTGGCCACGCATCGAGAAAACGTCGCCGAATTGTTGCAACTAGCGGTCGATAACGGGGACTTGCATCAAGTTGGGAGCGGATACTACCTGCATCGCGACACTTTCGATGAAACGTGCCGGAAGCTGGCGTCGGCGTTTGGGAAGCAAGGTTTTACCGTCAGCCAGTTTCGGGAGATCCTCTGTACGACTCGAAAATACGCAGTCCCGCTAGCAGAATACTTGGACAGTTTGGGTGTCACTCGTCGGGAGGGCGACGTGCGGTATCTGGTTAAGGCATAGCCGCCCGTTGAAAAAGGTTCTGTCATCTCCGCGAAGGCAGGGATCCAGCATTACGGAGTTCGTTTCCGCTGGATTCCCGCCTTCGCGGGAATGACGTTCGGTCCGGCTGACGGCGGGAATTCTGCATTACGGAGTTGGTTTCCGCTGGATTCCCGCCTTCGCGGGAATGACGTTCGGTCCGATTGATGAGATAAGTCTTTTTTCAACGGGCTGCGAGTCTACCGGCTACCGAAATCCCCTCTGAACCGTTCGATTTGGCGCGAAACGCGGATGCCGTTTCGCGGCGCGAATGGACCGCTTGTCAAGTTTTATCAGATAAAACGGTTGTGTCGATTAAACTTCTGGTAGGAGGAGTGACGATTTGAATTAGGACATCGGACAGGTGCCAGTGTCGGCACGTAAATCAACCCATGGAGGAAATCACATGCGTCGGCTTTTCATCTGCGACGCTGCTGGCAATGGCTTTGGGCAGCAATGTCGGCTGCATTCTACCGATTTACGACGCCGATCCAGCGGTGCGAGCACGTCAACTGATTTACACCTCCGAGGACCTACGCAATTTGCGGATGGAATGGCGAAGATTCTGGTTCTTGGATCAGCCGGATCACCAGACACCCTTCCGCACTCACGGTGGAATCATTTAGTCATTGTGGTCCGTTTTTTTGCTCGGACAACTCCAACTCCTTTGAACGGATAGCCCAGCGGCTATCCGTTTTTTGTTGCGACGCTTAGACTTGAGCCATGCGAGTTCTCTCTGGAATTCAACCGACGGGCCGCCCTCACTGGGGAAACTACTTCGGGGCCATCCGTCAGTACATTCAGTTACAAGACGAAGACGAAGCGTATTTCTTCGTGGCCAACCTGCACGCGCTGACGACGATCGACGATCCGAAGCTGCTCGAGGAGTACACGATCGACGCTGTGTTGGACATGATGGCGTTGGGTTTGGACCCGAATCGAGCGACTCTGTTCGTGCAATCAGATGTGCCCGAAGTGTCGGAACTTTGTTGGATCTTGATGACGCAGGCGCCGATGGGCTTGCTCGAGCGCTGCGTCGCGTACAAAGACAAGATCGACAAGGGACTTACGGCCGACGCCGGGTTGTTTACTTATCCGGTGTTAATGGCGGCGGACATCCTCGCCTACGACGCGAATATCGTCCCGGTGGGTCAGGACCAGGTGCAGCACATCGAAGTCTGCCGTGACCTGGCTCGGAGCTTCAATCACCGTTACGGCGATGTCTTCGTGTTGCCGGATGCGAAAATCTTGGATGATTCGGCCAAAGTGCCCGGCACAGATGGCGAGAAGATGTCCAAAAGCTACAACAACTTCATCGAGATATTTGAAGATCCGAAATCGATGCGAAAAAAAGTGATGCGCATTGCCACCGACTCGCGTCCGATGGAGCAACCCAAGGAGCCGGAGGGGGACCATCTGTTTCAACTGTTTAGTTTGTTTGTCGACGAGACGGCGAAGCGTGAGATGGCCGATTTGTATCGCCGGGGAGGCTTTGGCTACGGCCAGGTCAAGCAGGCGTTGGCAGATGCCGCCGATGCTTTTTTTGCGGGGCCGCGACAGCGTCGCGCGGAATTAGCGGCCGATCTTGGACGTGTCCGCGAAATCTTGGCCGCCGGTGCTCAAGTCGCTCGACAGAAGGCGGGACAGGTATTGAGCCGAGCCCACGCGGCATGCGGAATCGGAGTTGGCAAATCGTAGGCCAGTTGAGCAGTTCATCCGGCCGATGGCGTTCGCGGATCTTCATTTGGGTGCGAATCCGAATCGATTTCAAAAAAGATCTCCGGTGGACAACCTCGTCATTGCGGGGCAAACTCGTTGGTTTTCTGTTGATTTGCAAAAATTGGCGGAATTCTCGCCGCTCGCCGTTGACGCTAGGGATTGGGGCGGTAGAATTTGTCCCTCTCAGCCGATAAACTTTGGTTGGGCCGGTCTGTCTACGCGACGGACCGAACCTTGGGTGGCGTCCATGTGACGTTTATCTAAAGGTCTGATCTTTGACAATTTTGTAGTGAACTCTAAAAAGTCAACTCAATTGAGTGACGAGCCAGCACAAGCGATGCGAACATTGGCTTGGGTCTGCATTATTCCAGCAGACGACAGTGTTCAAACAACTTCATTTGGCTAGACGTCCAGGGTGGGGTTTTGGTTCCGGAGGGTGTCTGTGGTTTCTGACCGCAGCGCACAGTTTTCGGGCTAAGGTCTCGCCGTGGCAAGCATACAAATTGAAGGGTTTGATCCTGGCTCAGAATGAACGTTGGCGGCGTGGATTAGGCATGCAAGTCGAGCGAGAAGCCCGCTTCGGCGGGTGGACAGCGGCGAAAGGGATAGTAACACGTAGGAACGTACCCTCGGGTTAGGGATAGTCCGCCGAAAGGCGGGGTAATACCTGATAACGTCTTCGGACCAAAGATTTATCGCCTGGGGATCGGCCTGCGTCCTATTAGTTTGTTGGTGGGGTAATGGCCCACCAAGACCAAAATGGGTAGGGGGTGTGAGAGCATGACCCGCACCACTGGGACTGAGACACTGCCCAGACACCTACGGGTGGCTGCAGTCGAGAATCTTCCGCAATGGACGAAAGTCTGACGGAGCGACGCCGCGTGCGGGATGAAGGCCTTCGGGTTGTAAACCGCTGTCGAAGGGGAGCAAATTTTGACGATCCTTGGAGGAAGCACCGGGCTAAACTCGTGCCAGCAGCCGCGGTAATACGAGTGGTGCAAACGTTATTCGGAATCACTGGGCTTAAAGGGTGCGTAGGCGGCTGCAAAAGTCAGGTGTGAAATCCCTCGGCTCAACCGAGGAACTGCGCTTGAAACTGCGTGGCTGGAGGGAGACAGAGGTGAGCGGAACTGATGGTGGAGCGGTGAAATGCGTTGATATCATCAGGAACACCGGTGGCGAAAGCGGCTCACTGGGTCTTTTCTGACGCTGAGGCACGAAAGCTAGGGGAGCAAACGGGATTAGATACCCCGGTAGTCCTAGCCGTAAACGATGAGCACTAGTCTGTAGGGACCCCCACATCCCTTCGGACGTAGCGAAAGTGTTAAGTGCTCCGCCTGGGGAGTATGGTCGCAAGGCTGAAACTCAAAGGAATTGACGGGGGCTCACACAAGCGGTGGAGGATGTGGCTTAATTCGAGGCTACGCGAAAAACCTTACCCAGACTTGACGTGCTTAAGAATCCCTGTGAAAGCAGGGAGTGCCCTTCGGGGAGCTTTTGCGCAGGTGCTGCATGGCTGTCGTCAGCTCGTGTCGTGAGATGTCGCGTTAAGTCGCTTAACGAGCGAAACCCTTGTCTCCAGTTGCCAGCGGGTCATGCCGGGGACTCTGGAGAGACTGCCGGTGTTAAACCGGAGGAAGGTGGGGATGACGTCAAGTCCTCATGGCCTTTATGTCTGGGGCCGCACACGTCCTACAATGCAATGTACAAAGCGATGCGAAATCGTGAGGTCAAGCAAACCGCAAAAAACATTGCTCAGTTCGGATTGTAGGCTGCAATTCGCCTACATGAAGCTGGAATCGCTAGTAATCGCGGGTCAGCATACCGCGGTGAATGTGTTCCTGAGCCTTGTACACACCGCCCGTCAAGCCACGAAAGTTGGGGGGGCCCGAAGTCGCGATGCCAACCGTAAGGAGGCTAGTGCCGAAGGTCAACTCGATGATTGGGACTAAGTCGTAACAAGGTAGCCGTAGGGGAACCTGCGGCTGGATCACCTCCTTTCTAAGGATTTTTAACAGTCGCCCTGGGACTCGCTCTCAGGGGACAAAATCCGTGGGACATCCTTGTGCAGGTTTAGAGTTCAGTCGGCCTCGCGCCGACAACTACATCATTGATAACAAAAACCCGTTGGACCGGCATAGCCAAGCCACCCAACGGGTTTTTTGTTTGCTCCCCCGATAACGCCACCGATCCTTGAGTAACGAAAACTGGGTCCTGGGTCCTGGGTCCTGGGTACTCCCACCTCCCGCCTCCGCCCAATGCGACTACAAGAGTTGTAGCCAATGAATGCTAAGCCTAAAATCGACAATTTCGTCCACCACATGTAACCGATGGAGAATGTGAATCATGTACATCCAACGCATCGGTACCGCAGCGACACGAATCAAACTGGCGATCAGCGTGTGTCTGGGCTTCTTTGTTTTGTGCCAAGTTGTGGCAGCCACCGACGGGCCGCCCAACTTCCTTTTTATTCTGACCGATGATCAATCGCCCGAAACATTGAGCTGCTATGGCAACACCGTGTGCCAAACGCCGAACATCGACCGGTTAGCGCGCGAAGGCATGGTGTTTCGAGACGCCCATCACATGGGTTCCTGGTCCGGGGCGGTCTGCACTCCCTCACGCACGATGATCATGACCGGACGCACCGTGTGGCACATTCCCGGTGCGAACGGACCTGGAATTGATCAGCCGAAATCGTTCCGGCAGGAGGCGGCTCAGCAAAGCCTTCCGGCGATTTTTAACCGCGCCGGCTACGACACATTCCGCACCTGCAAGAACGGCAACAGCTTCAACGAAGCCAACGAGCTGTTCGCGGTCAGCAAAACCGCGACCAAACGCAAGGGAACGCAGGAAGACGGCAGCGCGTGGCACGGCGATCAAGTGATCGAGTATCTGGAGCAACGCGGGGCGACGAAAGACCGCAAGCCGTTTCTGATCTACTTCGGCTTCTCGCATCCACACGATCCGCGCAACGCCACTGCGGAGCTCGCCGCCAAATACGGCGCCGATAACAACGGACCGGGCGACAAACCCAATCCGAAAGCGCCGCCGCTGCCGATCAATTACTTGCCGGCGCATCCGTTCCCACACGGACATCCCGGGCTGCGCGACGAAGAAAACGTGCAGGGTGTCTTGAAACGCCGCGACGAAGCGACCGTCCGCAACGAACTGGGCCGCGAATACGCTTGCATCGAAAACATCGACAGGCAGATCGGCCGCGTGCTCGATAAGCTCGGCGCTATGGGTGAACTCGATAACACCTACGTCATCTTCACCGCCGATCACGGCATCGCCGTTGGACGGCACGGCTTGATGGGCAAGCAAAATCTGTACGAACACACCTGGCGAGTGCCGTTCATCGTCCGCGGCCCAGGCATCAAACCGGGCAGCCAAGCGTCCGGCTTCATTTATCTGTTGGACGTGTTGCCGACGTTGTGCGATTTGGCTGGCATCGACATTCCCGACACGGTCGAGGGGAAAAGCTTTCGCCCCGTGCTGGAAGGTAAGACGGATCGCATCCGTGACGTGTTGTACGGGGTTTATTGCGGAGGCACGAAGCCAGGCATGCGCTCGATCAAAACCGCTGACGGCTGGAAGCTCATCAAGTACGACGTACTCGACGGCACCGTGCGACAGACTCAGATGTTTAACCTAAACGAAAACCCACACGAGTTCCTGGTGGAACATCAATCGCCCGAAGTTGTCGCCCTACTCCATCACAAACCCGCCGCCAACCAAGTGAACCTCGCCGACGCTCCCGAATTCGCCGGCAAACGGAAAGAACTCGAAGCCCTGCTCAAAGCCGAAATGAAACGCCTCGACGATCCCTACGACTTGTCCGACTGACTGCGCGTCGATTCCGCGTCGCACACGTTGCGCCCGAGAATGATTTGGGTGGACGGCAACCCCGGCTCAATTCACACTTAAATTCGTTGGATGACGGCAACATCGGACATCAGGGAGAGTCGCTGATCGTCGGCGAGGGGCTTGGCTATGTCCCAAGCCTTTTCGGCGAGTCGAGTGACCCGCGTGTCCGTCTGACCAGCACAATTCTGACCAAAAACGGCGAGGACAACCGCTATTGAAATGAGCCAAAATCGCATTTTTCGCTGTCTCCAACCAATCCGAATACCAACTGCTGGATTCTCTGAGAGTCTCCGTAATGTTTTCCGCTTGAAGCTGTTCGCGACACCGTCAATTCACTTTTGACTCTTATGGCGGGAAAGCATTCCGCGCAAGGCCACTGAGAGCCAATGCTCGTCCCGCGGAAGACCTAATGAATTTGCCCACGACGCTTCATCGGTGTCGAATGGCATTTGTCCTTGTGCCTGTCCGATAAGAAATATATCTTCCAGCCGCGCGTCCAAATCCTTAATCTCACGCCCCATTTGGTAAACTTTGTCGTAACTGTTCACGAGCCGGGGTCTGGCTCATTTTCGGCCCAATTATTGGTTCGTGAACGTCGCATGAGCCGCCGAAAATGTGCCTGACCCCCGAAAAACGTGGGCAACGCATTGGCAATCCGTGAACGCTTACAACTTTGTCCAACAGCTCCTGGGCTCTGGCTTTATCGCCTTGATCGTAATAGTCGCGCGCCACGTCTAACACCACATGGATATAATAGTAACCGCCATCATTGTCTTTGTCGGGAATTGTTTCTGCCATTTGCAACGCCTCATCAAGGCGACCTGCACGTTCGAATTCTCTAGCGATTATTGCCGCCATAATCTTATAACCGCTGCTTGCGACAGCGCCATTGGCGGTCTGTTTCGCCTTGTCAAGCAGTCCCGCGTTGGCTTGCGCCGCAGCAAGAGCGCAATTAAAGTCTTCCGCGAATAAACGCATATGCCTCTCATCTTCATACTCATCAACTGATCGTTGGAATGCTTGTACGTCGCCCACATATGTCCATGCCGAAATGCCTAACCAACATTGTGGCGGCGTCTCTACCAAAACATCCAATTCGTTCGCGATTTCTTGGGCCGAGGCTCGCATACCAGGAGTAATGGTCCGAACAATTGCATGGAACGAGCGAATTTGCGTGTTCTTGTTGTCATCGCTCACAGCTAACGCCCAAGCTTCTTTCAAAATGGAGTTTGCGGTGTCCGTATCGCCGTGTTTATTGCAAACTACCGCGATCTGTGCTAGGACTTCACAATGAATCGTATCATCGTCGATCCGCATCGCGATCCGTTTGGCGGTTTCTACATCGCCACGCTCAATGGTCCCTTTTGAAATCTCGCACAAGGTCGAATTCGACGTGTCGTGAGAATCCTTTTCGCGACTGACAATCTTATCGACTAGGCGTAGCGCTTTGTCGAGAAGACCAGCCTGTGCTTCGGCAACGGCAATGTCTTGAAGCAAATCAGACGAATCGGTTTGCGGGACTTTATTCTCGGCTTCTAGAAACAGTCTTAGACTCTTGTCCTTTTCATCGTTTTGCGCAATCAACAGCTAACAGGGACAGCGCCTCAACTTGATAACAGTCGTCATCGATTTCTTGAGTGGCCTTTAGCGCTCTGTCCACAACTTCGGTGACGCGCGGATCCGTTTGAGCAAGACAAATCCGACCAAAAACGGCGAGGACAACCGCAACTTAAATGTGCTGAAATCGCAATGTCGAATCCCCGATCAAATGAGAGGATTTGATTGTACCAAAGAAACACAGGCGGACCTAACAACGGCTTGACTTGTTCAAAACGCCTGATTCCATGACCGCGCGTTCAGGTGTTGGCGAGCTTCCGACAAAGTAGTCTGAGAATGAACTCGAAATTGATGCCAGTATTTGTCGTGTGTCTGATTTTGTTTGGCTGCAATAGTTCAGGTGCAATGTCGGTGCAAGAATCCAAAACAACCAGAAGGTGCCTATCGAAAAGGAAGGTGCCTATCGAAAAGATTGTGGCGCGCAAGTCGCTCCTACGACAGAAATCAGGATCTTGCACACAAACGCCAGTGGTGCCTGTGCACGGGCGGCTGAAAAATACCCCCTAGGGGAGTCGAACCCCTGTTGCCGGACTGAGAACCCGGAGTCCTAGGCCACTAGACGAAGGGGGCATTGAAACGGCAGACACAGATTATCCCGACGGGGTTCGCCCAGGTCAAGTTCGACATGTTTGGTTTCGTTTGCCCCTCCCCTCGCTGCGCTCGACCCTCCCAGAGGGCGGGTGACAAAAGACGACTACATCTCTTGTCCTCCCCTCGCTGCGCTGGACCCTCCCGGGGGGAGGGTGGTAAAGGACGCTGCTTGGCCGGTGGCGGGGCTCGTGGACAAGAATGCGGACGGTGCATTTCGTTCGATTGGGCCGTCGGTGACGCTGGCGCGATTATTGTTTCTGGATCTCGGCAAGCTTTTGCTGGGCGGCTTCGAGCTTTTTCTTGGCGATGTCGACCAGGGCTTTTCGATCATTGATTTCGCTGATCGAGCTGTAGCCATGATTAGCCAATCGCCGGATGTATTCCAATTGGTCCTCTGCGGTTTTCAGTGTGTATTCGGCTTGCATCAGATCGATTTCGGAAGCAATTCGGTAACCATCCTTTTCCGACTGAGCCAACTCGACTTCGTGCTTTGCTCGATCGACGGCAAAACGATCTGATGCCAACTGGGCATCGGTGATCAAGCCGCGCAGAAAAAGCTTTTGGCTGTCCTGCAACCGGTTTTGCGCATTGGTCAAGCTCCGTTCCGCGTCGTAAACCGCCAATTTGGTGGTGGCAAACATTACGTTCTCTAACCGCTCGAACGCGCGCCGTTAGCTTGTCGATCCGATCGTCGTTCTGGCGAGTCGCTTTTGGCACGCCCAGCTGAACCGCGGCCACCGCGACCAACACCGCCGCCGGTGTCCATAGATAATGTGACATCGTATTACTCCAAAAAAGTGCGATCGTCTTGGTTGTTTACCATTGTTCGGTTTTGAATTGAATTTGCAAGAAAGCTAGTCGCGGAGGCATTTCGCTTTGGGCGGCCATTTTTTGGCCGTCACCTGTCGGGCAGTGACTGCCCGACCGACAGCAAACTGCCCCACGACCAGAAAGCTGCTTGTCTCGGCGAATGTCGTTCGGCCAGTTAAAATGGATGACTGGTGGAGAACGCTAGTGCCGTGTCAAGTATTAATTTTGGGGTGCCACTGGCTGTGCCAGTGTACATGAGCGTCGTGTATTGCCGACCCGCACTGGCGAAGCCAGTGGCACACAACCCCAATTCTAAGACCTGACAAAGCACTTGTGACAGACGCCAATGGTGATCTAATTCACCGCACAATCGACTGAAAATTCACGGGGCGGAAACTTGGGGGACTCGATGCCGAGGAGTGTGCGTCGCATTGGCTTGTCGTTGGGCGCCGACGTGTGCTGGCCGATTTGTTTTGAGCAAATCATCAAACGCCTCGACCTGTCCATTCCGTTCGACGGCGAGACGGTCGGAATTGACATTGAGCGGGTGACGATCGAGCCGTTCAACATCCGTCAGCCGTGCAAATACGACCTGGTGATCGATCGCCTGACGCACTGGTACAACACTAGCCGCGAATGGATCAAGAAGGCGATCTTGATGGACGGCATTTACGTCTTCAACAATCCGTGGTCGATCCAGTCGATGGAGAAGCAATCGACGTATTGTGCGATGGCGCATTTGGGCTTCCCCATTCCGGAGACGTGGATGGTACCGCCGAAGTCGTATGCAGTGCATGCCGATCTGGACACCACGCTGCAGCGCTACGCTCGCTTGTTCGACTTGGGGGAGATTGGCCGACAGGTGGGATACCCGCTGTTCATGAAGCCGTACGACGGGGGCGCTTGGAAAGGCGTCAGCCGGATTGCCGACGAAGCGGCTTTGCGCGCGGCCTACGAGCAAAGCGGCACGCTGTTGATGCATTTGCAAGCCGCGGTGAACGGCTTCGATCGTTTTGTCCGGTGCATCGGCTTGGGTCCACAGTTCCACCTGGTCAGTTACGATCCGACTGCTCCGCTGCACGATCGGTATCAAATTGCGCGGAACTTTGTCAGTGGTGACGAGCGGTCCTTGCTGGAGGACATGACGATCACGATCAACGCATTCTTTGGTTGGGACTTCAATTCCTGCGAAGCGCTGCATCGGGACGGAGTCTGGTACCCGATCGATTTCGCCAATGCTTGCCCGGATTCCCAAGTCACATCGTTGCATTACCACTTTCCTTGGCTGGTCAAGGCGAACATTCGCTGGGCGGTGTATTGCGCGGTGACCCGTCGGCCGATGCGGAAGACATTGGATTGGGAGCCATTCTATGAGATTCAACGTCAGGAGATTCCCTTCCGGGAGAAACTCTCGCGATATGCAGCGATCGGACATAAGCGGTTTCAAACCGACGAGTTTTACGAGTTCTGCGATCGTCATCTCAGCCATCTCGATGCGGTGGCAGATGCCTTTTTTGACTCCGACACCGCCAAGGACGCGGTTCGCCAAAAAGTCAATTCGCTTTTTCCAACCCACGAAGTAGAATCGTTTACGGAACTTTTCTGGCAACGAATTCAGCAATGGCGAAGCGAGAGTTCGCCTCAGGCCAACGCATGATCTTTTCCAACCGTCCATGAATCAACTCCAATACTTGGACTCCAAAACACTGGGCATGAAGGAGTTGACTCAGTGGTACTCGCCGCGGCTGGATATGCAGACCTCGCTGGTGCGGTACGGCCATTTTGGTGTGCCACTGCTGCTGTTTCCAACCACCGGCGGCGACTGTGAAGAAGTGGAGCGGTTTTTCCTAATTAAAGCACTGGAACCGTTCATTCATGATGGCCGGCTCAAAGTCTACTCGGTCGACAGCATCGCCGGACGAACTTGGCTGACCGACAAGCGCATCGCACATTGTGTATGGGTTCAGCTTCAGTATGACAATTACCTCCGTCACGAAGTCGTCCCGACCATTTTCAAGGACTGCCGGTCGGATCAAGTTGAAATCATGACCGCCGGAGCATCGATCGGCGCATTCAACGCGCAGCTGCTGACGTTGTGTCGACATCCGGAAGTGTTCAGTCGGGCAATCTGCATGAGTGGCACGTACGACATCGACAAGTGGCTCAAAGGCGAGTGGTACGATGAATTCCATCACCTCGCGCCGCTGCACTTCGTTCCGGGACTCCCAGAAGGTGACCAACTCGATCGGCTGCGCACGCGGATGGTGATTTTGGCCACGGGAAAGGGACGCTACGAGGCGCCGGGAGAATCGTGGAAGGTCGCCCAAGTATTAGGCAGTCGCGGCATCCCCAACCGAGTCGATTTGTGGGACGAATCATGGCCCCACGACTGGAATACGTGGCGCACGATGACTCCGCAATACGTTCAGGAAATGCTGGTCGGACTCCAGTGATAGCGGCCCGAATTCGTAGAGGTCGTCCACTTGGGGCAACTATCTTTGGTCGCGATTTGTCGGTCTGGGACAGACCGACCTACAAGTCGCCATTTGTCGGTCTGGGACAGACCGACCTACAGTAAATGACCCCGCTTCGAGCCCACAAGTCGCAGCGCAGTCCGCAGCAAACAGGAACCGAAATCGCAACGCCTCTTGCCATGTGTGTTGGTCTTGGTTGCTGGCGCTTGCGGTGAATGTCTATTCGTCGTCTTCGTTCGCGGGTATTTTCTTTGCCCAGTCAGGTCGCGACTGGCCCGGGATTCGCTCAAATCGCTCCCATCCTTCATCGCTCCATGACTTGTAGCGTCGCATGTGTTTAACGCCACTCCCACGGCGCGTCATCGACTGGATGAAAGCAACGATCATCTTGCGGATTTCGGTTCCTTCACCGAAAGCCTGCGCATAATCCTCTTTCGAAATGTACTGTCGATCGTATGCTGCGCAGAGATGCGATTGGGTTTCATTGAGGCTGCCGATGGAATATCCAAGAAACGTGACGAAGTCAGCTTGTGTGCCGCGCCGAAACCTTCGGCAATGTTCGCAAAGACCGATTCGGACGAATCGTTGATCTGAGTAACGAGCCGCCGATCGTTGGCGAACGGAGGCCGACGAGTCAGGTTGAAAATCCGTTTTGACCAATCGCGTGCGGCAGGCCAGAATCTGAGATCGCTGAAACTGCGAACGCCGGTCATGGCGAAGAGTCGTGCGTTTCGTAACGGACAATGAATAAGAACTCAGTCGGTGGTTAGCGTTCACGAGTTGCCAACGCGTCGCCCATGTTTCAAGGGGCCAGGCACATTTTTTGGCGGCGCATGCGAAATTCAAGGACCAACAATTCGGCCGAAAATGAGCCAGGCCCCGGCTTGTGAACGGTTAGGATCGCACGCAAAATAACTTCCCGGTTTTGTCAACCCTCTCCCTAAGCCTCTCCCGTGAGGGCGAGGATTTACGGCGAAGTTATTTTGCGTCCGATCCTTACCAGTCGGTGAATCGATTATGGAACATTTCGGTTAGATTGAAACAGGGGTGTTGGTCATGACCGTTGCACGGCAGTCCGTTCGCTGGTGAAAGGAAACAACGCTCAGTACCCAGTGCCTAGTACCCAGTACCCAGTACCCAGTACTCAGTACGCAGTACCCAGTACGCAGTACCCAGTACTCAGTACTCAGTACGCAGTACTCGGTACTCAGTATCCAATATCCAGCGCAGACGCGTCAAAACCGAGTGCCGTAGAAGCACCCTTGCGTGTGAGAACAGCGCGGGCGAGTTGGGGTGGATATGTTGACGAGAACGCGATCTACTCATCCATCTTTGGCGGATCGGCCAGCCAGCGTTCCAGTGGAGGGCGGCGTAAGTGCGCGGAAATTCGCTGTTGGTACGCGGCCGCGATCGCCAGCAAGCGGTCATCCTCGTTGAGTCGGCCGGTCAGAATTACCGAGTAGGGGCTGTCGACGCCCTGCCGCGACCGGAAGCCAATCGGCATGATGACGGACGGATGGCCGGTGAGATTCGTGTGCAGCAATTCCGGGACGTTGACGAGAACGTCGACGGTGCGCATCAAGTCTTCCATCGCCGACATCAACATGCGGCGGACGCGTTGGATGCGAATGTAATCAACGGCGGGAACCATCAGCGCCGCGCGAAAAGTATCTGGCCAGCTATTCCATCCTTCCGTTTGTCCCGCGCAACATTGTTTCGAATTCCGCGGCGCCTTCAACGTCAATTAGCTTGGTCAGATACCTTAGCGGGAATTCATCCGGCAATTTGACTTCTACAAAACTCGCGCCAAGGTCGCGCAGCGGTTGCAAGTCGGCACGTTGCTCGACGGGTTCTCTCGTGGGCGAATACCCGATTCGAATGGCGCCAAAGTCAACGGGATGCGGCCAGCGAAAGTCGGCGGTGTAGGACGCCGGATCGAGGGGGTCGTGGCCGTGCATCGCGTCGAACACCAATGCACAGTCTTCGATCGAACGCGCGATCGCCCCCAGCTTGTCCATCGACCAGGACAAGGACATGCAACCGCCGCGACCCACCCGCCCAAACGTAGGGCGCAAACTGCTGGTACCACAAACGCGAGACGGCGAGATGATGCTTCCCAACGTTTCGCTGCCTAGCGCGAATCCGACCAGTCCGGCCGCGGTCGCCGACGCTGATCCGGCCGACGAACCGCTAGAACCTCGTCGCGGGTTCCACGGGCTTCGAGTCATCCCGCCAAACCAACGATCCCCCATCGCAATCGCACCCAACGAAAGCTTGGCGATCAAAACCGCTCCGGCCGATTCCAGCAATCGGTAAACCGTTGCCGACGAATCCAACACTCGGTCGCGGAATTGGGGAATGCCCCAAGTGGTCGGGTAGCCTGCGACCGCGATCAAATCCTTGGCACCCCAAGGGATTCCGTGAAGGGGTCCGCGATATCGGCCAGTTGCAATTTCGGCATCCGCCTGGCGAGCCTGTTTCATCGCCAGTTCTTCGGTCAAGTTCACGACGCAATTCAGAATCGGATTGAAGCGCTTGAGCCGCTCCAGATAAAGTTGCGTCAGCGCGACGCTGGAAAGCTGCCGACTTCGAATCAATTGAGACAATTGGCTGATCGGCAAGAACGCAACGTCCTCGTCGGTCAGTCGGGCGCGGTCGAGCGTAACACTTGCCTGCGGCCTGGCTGAGCGGTCCGGCGTCGAGTTGTTTTTTTCGTTTAAGGCAAGATTGGGCCAATAGCCAAGCGTCTGCGTCGTGCACGCGGGGACGACGTCAAATGGGATCGAGAACTCGCGCAAGGCCTTTAGCGACGCTTGACTCGATTGCACCGACTTGGCGATTTCCTCGCACTGGCTTGGGTCGAGTTCGATGTCGGCTACCCAAGCCGCGGCACGGACCTTGGCCGCATCGATGGTTTCGTCTTGCTGTGCTAAGGCGGCCAGCGCGCGCTGAAACACTGGCGAGGCGGCTGCCACCGAAGTCAAGCCCAACAACATGTTTCGCCGATCGATCACAGCCCGTTACCCAGCACCACTTGTCGCGTCTAGCAGCTTCATTGTAATCGCCGCCAAAAGAAATGCTCGCGAGAGGCGAGCTAAACCGGACGTTCGTGCTTTTTGACAACTTGAGTTTTGGATTAATGGTACCGGCTGCAGTCAGCCCGCTCCGTAGCGTAACGGCGCCATCCGGCTGTTGATTTAGTCACCTTGCACAACATGCATGAATTGTTAACGCCAAGCCGCAGGCGCCAGCTAAAGGCGATGACGCGTCGACGACACATCAAATCACCTTGCGACGGTGCGTAGTTGTGCGTCGGCTCAACACGTAACAGTTCACGAGCCGGGGTCTGGCTCAATCCGCCTAAGGCGGATGTGCCTGACTCCCTAGAAACGCGGGCAACGCATTGGCAACCGGTGAATGCTTGCGCTCAATACCAACCCGCGATCAGCGACGCTGCGGGCTCGGGGCGCGTCAGGACGGTCCAATCATCCGGTTGGGTGTGGGTATGAGCTGACATACTATCAAGCCAGGGCGTCGCGTAACGCTCGTCAAAACTCATCCCCTGACCCATCACGGAATAGTCGTCGTAGCAATCACTATCATTGGGATCAATTTCACAATAGAATATCTTGCCGACTCCAGAATGATGTAGCCCCAACAGGTGTCCCATTTCATGGACGGCGGAAAGCGCAATTCGATCGCGGCCTGCCTCATCCTTGATATGTTCGATCTCGACATCTCGGTTATCCAATAGGCGAGAGCGGCTGCGCATGTCGGATTCGGTTGATAACAAACGCACGACGTTGACGACATGATGGGCGCTGAAAGAACTGTTCCTCACGACGTCGACCTCAAATCGACAGGTGATGTTGGGCCGGCGTAGCGGCTTGCTAGGCGGAAAATCGAGATCGCTAAATGCTGCCGGTGGCTTGAGCCAATAGTGGCCGTTCCAGACGCGTTCAACAACACGCTTGTACTTTTGCAAAAACGCTGACCACTCGCGCATCGTCCAAGATCGGCAGGCGAACGTTTTGCCGTGTCGTTCGACCGAGTTGGTGTTGAACTGCCGCAGTAACACTCGAACCGATACGGTCAAGGCACAGTCGGCCGCGCTAATGATCTGCAATCTGGAGTCGTAGTTTTGGAATTGAAGTCTGGTCGAAGTAATCATCTAAGCCTCCGAAAATGGAATTCAGCAGCTGCCGACCATTGCCGATGTTGATTCGCGGCAAAATCAGATCGCGTTCAATACTGCCGAACAGTTTATTGACCGGGTGAGATCAGCCCTCACGACAGGGTTCCGTCCTTGTTGACTCGCTTTTGCACGTGATCTGCGACAAGAATTTCGCTAAGCATGTTCCAGTGAAAGGACCACACGACTCAGCGTCCGGGCGAATTGAGTATCGCGTCATTCCGCGGTAGACTATGCAAGCTTCTTGGCCGATCGAGGCGACATCGCGATCGTTACAAGCCATGCCGCCCTGGCTGCGTTGCGATCGAGTTCCGGGCGTTTAGCTCAGTTGGTTAGATGCGCCATGCTCACACCGTGGAGGTCACTGGTTCGAATCCAGTAACGCCCATTGGATCAACGGGAATAGGGGGAAATGCGGGAGATCCTGAATTTGCTTCCCTTCCATTCTCCGCTGTTTTCGCTGGTGCAGCATCGCTTTTGGCATCGCTTTGTTTGTTGGTGGATTCGGCCGCGTCGACGTAGTCCGTTTTTCGCATCAGTGCGTCGTGCTGCATCGCAACCACGATGCCGTTGCCGATCCATGAACACGCGCGTCGAAGACCGTATTGGTCCATGAGATCGGTCCCACACGAGGCCCGCAACGAATTCCAGAGTTTTGGCCAAACCGTGAACCCAGCGCGACGCACGATCTTGTGTGCCGTCGTGGCCAAGTTAGTGTGATTCCGCAATGTTAGGAAAACGTAAGACGAGCAACGGATACGTTGCTCGTAATGCTTTTGGTCAATGCATGTTCACGGGACTGGTGGCAGGAACGCAGGTTAGGATCGCACGCAAAATAACTTCGCCCTGAATCCTCGCCCTTCCGGGAGATGTTAGGTGAGGGGTCAACAAAACCGGGAAGTTATTTTGCGTGCGATCCTTTGTCGAACAAACTGATTTAGGAGAGAACTCGATGGCGAATTCGAAAATGGTGATCTTACGGGGCAATGCTGCCAAGGCGGGGAACTATCCGGACGAGCAAGGGAAAACCATAGCGTGGCCGATCGGCGCCCTGCATGTCAGGGCCGCGAGCGGTTATGCAAGGCAGCGAGGCTATGATCCAGTCGTGCTTGATGTGGCAGGCAAACCGCAGAGCCAACATAGCCCGCAAGCGCAGGCGGCGTTGAAAGCGTTTCATGACGATGAATCGGTGGCGGCGTTCTATGGTTTTTCGGGTGGTGGCTACAATTTGAGGCATATTCTTGAATACCTAGCCGCCCAAGAGCCGCAATCGCTGCGCCGCATCAAGCTCGTCGTGGTGATTGGTGCGCCGTTCAAGGAGGGCAAGGCGGTTTTCGCGCCGGAAGGTATAATGGGCTTGTCAGCACGAAGGCGAAAGGCGAGGGCTGGCAGGCTGCAGCTTGGGAGGTGGTCTACAGAGAAAATCCGCAAAAATCGCAAATGCCGAAAGGACTAGAGGACGTCGGAACACACATGTTCGGCCCGGATGTCCTGCTTACGGGATGGCCTGAAGGCAAAAACTGAGCGCGCTTCGGCATTTGATCTCCACCGAATCTGCAATGAAAATCTCAATTCAGCTTGAGCACTGTTGCTTTCGCTAACGTCGCGAATCGCATCAATTGGCTAAATTGACATGAGCTGCGCTATTGATACCGCCTATTGGAGCGGAGCAGAGGTAAGCGTTCACGCATTACCAATGCGTTGCCCACATTTTAAGGGGGTCAGGCACATTTTCGGCGGCTCATGCGACATTCTAGTACCAATCATTGGGCCGAAAATGAGCCAGACCCCGGCTCGTGAACTGTTACGTTGAAGCGGCGCAAGCCGCCCGGTAATTCGCCGTGTGGATGTCAACGCAACCGGACGGCTTGCGCCGTTCCGCTACTTTTTCGGCGGGCTGTTAGGGTCCAGCGCAAAATAGCTTCGGCGTTGGGTCCGCGGTCTTGCCGCTTGTGAATATTGTTTTTGCCAAGGCTCACTGGACCTGGTCCTTTTAGATTTCATCCGCAAACGAAATTGAACGCTGGCAGTTTCGACGCGTTCGGAGATGGTTCCGGCAAAGACCAACAACGCTGCCTAAAATTCCGACTAGCGTGGCAAAGGCTATTGCAAATGGAAAGAAATGCTCGAACACGGCCGTCAACACCGGCGGTCCGAAAAACACGAAAATGGCAAGTCCAATGACGATCCCGCAACGAAATATGGAGCCAAGGATCCGTAGAACATCGCCAAGGTCGCTTCGACGAACGAGCAAAACGACGCCCATGATTCCGATCGCGATGACCGGCGAGAGCGCCGTAGGGACCTCGCGATGACCGGCGAACATTGCAAACGGAACAGATGCCAACAAAGTGCCGACGAACAGCCGTAACAGGCTGAATCGGATCGTTGCCGACCTAGTTGGCATTTCGCTTATCCAAACCAAAGACCAAGTTAGGATGGCTCGACAAATGCTTCCCGCTCTTATTTGCCTTCACCTACATTGTCCGCTGAGGGCGAGGACGCAGGCGGAGTTATACTGTGTGCGTTCCTAATACCTCTACTTCTCGACGTGCAAATATCTTGCGGGATTCGGGTCCACGATATTGCAAGTTGCTACTCAGAGGCCAAGAATAGCGTGCGACAGGAGAGTGGCAAATTGGTTTGGGCGGCGAGTCGTCGATGAACACAGGGTTGAAGCTCGATTTTGCGCAGCCCCAGTGGTTGTATCTGTTGTTGTCGCTCCCGGTGTTTTGGCTGCTGGGCTTCGAGACCCTCAAACGGCTGGGTCGCGTGCGTCGTTGGCTGGCATTATTGCTGCGGACGGTGGTGGTTGTGTTGCTGGTGGCGGCCTTGTCCCAACTGCGGCTGCAGCAGACGACCGATCGGCTGACTGTGTTTTTTTTGCTCGATCAATCGGACAGCATCCCGGCCGACCGCAAGCGATTCATGATGGACTACGTCTCGCGGGCCGTCGCGGCACACCGCCGGGAGGACCGCAACGATTACGCAGGGGCGATCGTCTTTGGCAGGGACGCTTACATTGAAGTTGCGCCGTACGATGGCGATCTGCCCTTGATCGGCAACTTGGAGTCGATCGGTGACCTGAAATTTGACGCTACGAATTTGGAATCGGCGTTGAAGACCGCGAAGGCGTCGTTTGTCGAGGGAACGGCGCCGCCGAGTCGTCATCATATCCGACGGAAACGAGAACATCGGCAACGCCCGGCGCATGGCTCGGGCCTTGGCCAAAGACGGCGTGGGAATCGACGTGATTCCGGTCGATTTGTTGGCTCGGAGCGAAATCTCGGTTTCCCAGGTCGACCTTCCCAGCAACGTCCGGCAAGGCCAGGAATTTGATGCCCGCGTCGTGCTGGACTACGACACGCAAGACCCCAACGCCGGCGAAGTCAGCGGCAAGTTGCGGCTCGTGCAGAGGACCGGGATCGGATTCGCTCAATCGATCACGGACCAGGAGCAGCAGATCACGCTCAAACCCGGCAAAAACGTGATCGGCTTCAAGCAGAAGCTTGAGGTGCCGGGCTTACACACGTTGCGGGCGACGTTTGTTCCCGACGATCCGGCCGCTGATTTTAGTTCCAAGAACAACGAAGCGACCGCATTCGCCCAAATCCGTGGCAAGGGGCGCGTGCTACTCATCGGCGACGTCGACAGCGCAACCATATTGATGCCGTTTGCCGATACGTTGCGAAAGAATGAATTGGAAGTCGACCTGATCCAGTTGGATCAATTGTTTACGTCGCCCGCGATGTTGATGCAATACGATTGCATCGTGTTGGTGAACGTGCCTCGTTCGAATATCGCAGACAGCGGGACCGAATACGGATTCTCTGATGAACAGATTCGGATGCTGGTCAAAAACACAGAGGAACTTGGCTGCGGTCTGATGATGATCGGCGGCGACGTGTCGTTTGGCGCCGGCGGTTGGAACGACACCGAGATTGAAAAAGCAATGCCGGTTAACTTTCAGATTAAGAACGACAAGGTGTTGGCCACGGGCTGCGCTGGCGATCATCATGCACGCCTCCGAAATGGATCGGGCGAACTATTGGCAGCAGGTCGTGGCGATCGAATCGCTGAAGGTGTTAGGACCGATGGACTATTGTGGGGTAGTCGACTTTGACGGCACGCGGGGGAATTGCCGCTGGCTGTGGAAGATACCGATGGGCGTCGATCGTGTCGGACCGAACAAAGAGGCGATGCTGGCTCGAATCCGTCAGATGACGCCCGGTGACATGCCGGATTTTGACACGTCGATGCGGTTGGCGTTGGACGGCTTGATGAGTCGGACGATCAATCCGTCGATGCGGCATTTGATCATCATCAGCGACGGCGATCCTTCCCCGCCTTCGAATTCACTGATCAACAAGTTTGTTCAACAGGGGATCAAAATCTCCACAGTCGCCATCGGATTCCACACGACTCCCCAGACTTTGCAGGACATCGCCAAGAAGACGGGTGGACATTATTACATCGTGCTAAACAAAGGATCTGCGCTGCCGAAAATCTTTCAGCGAGAAGCTCGCCGCGTGGCCAAACAGTTGATCAAGGAATCGCCCGACGGCATGCCCGTGGCGCCGACCCAAGCCGCGCTCAGCCATCTTTCGCTGACCGGGATTGACGTGCAACACCTGGCGCCGATCACCGGATTTGTAATGACGAGCAAGAAAGAAAACTCGTTGGTGGAAACGCTGTTGGAAGTCTCGCTGGAAAACTTTGACCGGGACAACTCGACGGTCTTGGCGACCTGGCAATATGGAGCGGGTCGTGTGACGGCGTTAACGACCGATTTCGGTTTGCGTTGGGCCAGCGGCTGGTTCCAGGCGGACTACTACGACAAGCTGTACTCGCAGATCGTCCGCTATTCGATGCGGCCGGCGAAGAACGAGGGCGACTTTCTGGTGGCGACCGAAGTGGTCAATGGCCGCGGCAAGGTCGTCGTCACGGCGATGAACGATCAAGGCCAACTGTTGGACTTTTTGCGGATTGCCGGGAGGGGAGTCGATCCGGACACGGAGGGCTTTGATCTCAATTTCGAGCAATTTGCGCCGGGGCGGTACATCGCCGAGTTCGACGCCAAGCAGCCGGGCAGTTATCTGTTTTCGATGTTTCCCGGTCAGAACTTTCAACGCTTGCTGGGTGGTGTCAACGTGCCGTTTTCCTCGGAGTACAACGACCGGCAAACGAACAAAGCGCTGTTGGCGGATTTGGCGTCGACTCGGCCAGTGGGAGCACCGGCCGGCGAAGTCGTCCAACCGGACTTGGCGCCGGACTCGCTGGACCAGTTGTTGGCCTACGATCCGTTCCGCAGTTCGTTGACGACGGCATTTGCCGCCAAGGACATTTGGCCTTGGTTATTGGTGGCTTTCGCAGCATTGTTCGTGGCGGACGTGGGCGTGCGGCGCCTAGCGCTTCGATTCGAGTGGCCTCGCGCCGTGTTTGCAGCGATCGTGCGCCGGTTGCGGCGCCGCGACGAAGCGGCGGAGGCCACCGAACAAAACGTGGCCCGACTGCAAGCTCGCAAACGCGAAGTGCAACGGCAACTGCAAATGCAGGCCGAGGCTCCGGACGAGCTGGCGCCGCGACTTGGGGGCGGGTACCGGGGCCCAGCGATTGGAGACTATATTAAAGGAGTCGTCGCCGACCCTGGCCGAGCCCAAGAAGCCCAAAACCGTCGAGTCCATTGAGCCGGATGCGCCCGACTACACCTCTCGGTTGCTGGATGTCAAACGGCGGGCGCAACAGAAGCCGCGAGATGATAATGCGCCGCCGAAACCATAAGAGTCGTCTTCCGATCCGAGTGAATTTACCCTATTGAATTTAACCTTGTGATTTCATGAGCGAAGCTGTTACATCGACGCCTGATTTTGCGGTCCAGGCGGCTGAGTTCCGCACGAGATTCGAGTCGATCCGGTCCGAGGTTGCCAAAGTCATCGTGGGGCACGATGAAATTGTGTATGGCGTCGTTTCGGCGCTAATGATCGGCGGCCATTGTTTGTTAGAGGGCTCCGGGGCTGGGCAAGACGCTGTTGGTACGTACCTTGGCCCAAGTCCTCGAACTGGACTTTAACCGAATTCAGTTTACGCCCGACTTGATGCCCGCGGACATCTTGGGAACGAATATCATCGTCGAGGCCCCGGATGGCCATCGCGAATTCCAATTTCAGCGCGGACCGATCTTTACGCAGATCTGTCTGGCGGACGAGATCAATCGGGCCACGCCAAAAACGCAATCCGCGATGTTGGAGACGATGCAAGAAGGGACGGTCACGGTCGCGGGCATCCGCCACGAACTGAAGCGGCCGTACTTTGTGTTGGCGACGCAGAATCCGATTGAACAAGAAGGGACCTACCCGCTACCGGAGGCTCAGCTAGACCGGTTCTTGTTCAAGTTGATCGTGGGATATTCGAATCGCGACGAGTTGACCACGATCTTGCGCCGAACGACTCAATCCACGACCGAGGTAATTGAAAAAGTGATGGATGGCGAGGAGATCTTGCGCTGGCAGCGGCTGATCCGCGATGTGATTATCGCCGATCACGTCGAGGACTACGTCGTCCGCTTGAACTTGGCGACGCATCCGGAGGGACCGTTCGCCACCGAGGACGTCAACCGGTACGTCCGCTGGGGTTGCAGCCCGCGCGGCGCTCAGGCCATGGTGCTGGCGGCCAAAGTGCGGGCGTTGATCAACGGCCAATACAACGTCAGCTTTGAGGACGTGCGACGTGTCGCTCTGCCGTCGCTGCGGCATCGGATTATTTTGAACTTCGAGGCTCAGGCGGAGGGAATCTCGACCGACGACGTCATTCTTCGCGTTCTGGAACAAGTGCCTCAAAAGGGAGACTGATGCATGTCGCAAGCGACGGCTCCCCAGGAACTTCTCAGCCGCCAGTTGATCGAACAACTCGAGCGGATGGAGCTGGTGACGCGCAAAATCTTCCGGGGTGCGATCAAGGGTGAGCGGCGAAGTCGACGCAAAGGACAGAGCGTCGAATTGGCCGACTTCCGCAGCTATGTGCCGGGCGACGATCCTCGGTTCATCGATTGGAACTCGTATGTCGCGACTCGACCGATTGTTCTTGAAACTGTTCCAGGAAGAAGAGGACTTGCATTTCTACTGCCTGGTCGACTGCAGCCCCTCAATGCAGTTTGGGGAGCCGTCCAAGCAATTTTATGCGAAGCAACTGGCGGCGGCTTTGGGCTATGTCGGCCTTGTCAGGTCTGATCGGGTCAAGATCGAACCGATCTGCTCCGACTTTGCCAACGTCGCGCCGCCGCTCCGAGGCCGTTCGTCGTTGTGGCGGTTGATGCAACAACTCCAATCATGGGAGCCGGGCCCGGGGCTTCCATTGGAAGAGAGCATCAAACGCTTTGTGTTGCGAAATACCAACAAGGGCATCGTTGTCGTCGTGACCGACTTGATGAACCGCAGTGGCTACGAGCAAGCGCTCAAGTACCTGATCGCCCGGCAGTTTGACATTTATCTGATTCACTTGTTGTCGCCTGCCGAAATCGATCCGGACGTCAGCGGCGACCTGCGGTTGGTCGATTGCGAAGATGGCCGGTTCACCGAGGTCACCGTGACGAATTGGATGCTGGATCGATACAAGAATGTGCTCGCCAATTTTCTACAGCGGGCCAAGGAGTATTGCACGCGGCGGAGCATCGTTTATTTGATGACAACCACGGACCGGCCGCTAGAGAACGTGATTGGCGGTTACTTGCGGCAACGAGGGCTGCTGCGATGACGTGGCTCAATTCGATCGGCGGTTTGGGCTGGATCGTATTGGCGGCAACCCCGCCGCTGCTGTTGCTGTTGTACTTTTTGAAAATCCGCCGTCAGGTTGTCGAAGTCCCAAGCACGATGCTCTGGATTCAGACGATCGAGGACATGCACGTCAATTCGCTTTGGCATGCCTGCGGACCAATTTGTTGCTGTTCATCCAATTGCTGGCGCTGTTGTTGGTCGCGCTGTCGGTGTTGCGGCCTGGTTGTCCGGGGACCGTCTTGAGCGGAGAACGATTTGTATTGGTGCTAGACAATTCAGCCAGTATGTCTGCGACAGACGTGAAGCCGAGTCGCTTGGAGGTTGCCAAGCGCGAGGCAAAGAACATGATCGAGAGCATGAAGCCCAACGATGTGGCGATGCTGATTGCCTTTTCCGATACGGCGTCGGTCGTGCAATCCTACACGATGGACAAGATTCGGCTGCAGGAACGAGTCGACTCGATTGCGCAGTCACATCGGCAGACCAATTTGGCGGATGCGTTGAAGCTGGCCTCGGGGCTGTCCAACGTGGGCCAAACCAGCGACCGGCAGAATCAAATTGACATTCAAGTGGCGGAATCGCTGCCGGCGACGGCGATCGTACTGAGCGACGGCGGATTTGCGTCGCTGCCGGACACGATTTTGGGAAACTTGAAAGTCGACTATCGGCCGATTGGCGAGTTCGGGCCCGGGGCCAACGTCGGCATCACCGCTTGCCAAATGAATCCGCGCAAGTCGGTGACCGATCCATGCGCAATTGTTCGTTCGTTTGGAGAACGCATCGAGCCAAAACCGCGCGGTCGACTTGTCGATTTCGATCAACCACCAACTGTGCGACGCACGAAAGGCCGTGACGGTTCCCGCCGCAGATAGCGAATCGCTGTCGGTGAATCTGAGTCCGTTTCTGACGCAGTTTAAGTTGCCGGCCGTGGCGGAAGTCGCCATTGATCAGGACGACGATCTTGCCGGCGACAATCGAGCCCAGGTCCTGCTCATTCCGCCTCAGCGGCTAAACACCCTCGTGGTTACCGAATTGAATCCGATTCTGGAGAAAGTTCTGGCGACCGAAGAAATCCGTCAGATGAGCGACATCCGCTTCGAGTCGCCGGAGTGGTTGAAGTCCAAGGAATTCGCCGACGCCGCCCAACGCCGGAATATTTCATTCTACATCTTCGATCGTTGCAGTCCGCCGACAATGCCGCTGGCCAATACTTTGTTCATCGACCAGATACCGACTGAGGCGGGCTGGACGCAGTCGGAACCGCAATTTCCAGCGCCCATTTTGGTGACGTCCAAGACGCATCCGCTGACAGCCAATCTTTCGCTACAAGACGTCTTGATTCTGGAGGCCCGCAAGCTGGAGGGGCCGGTCGGGTCGTCCTCGTTGATCGAGTCGACGTTCGGAACGATGATGGCGGTCGGACCACGCCGCGAGTTTGAAGATATCGTGATCGGATTTCCCTTGTACAAGCTGGGGGATTCGTCGGCGACTGCAATGGTTTCGAATTGGCACATCCGGCCTAGCTTTCCCACGTTCTTTCACAACGTGTTCGAGTATTTCTCACGCAGCCAAACGTTTCAAATCGGCGCGGTGCCGTTGCAACCCGGACGAGCGATCGATTTGAACGCGGAACCCAATTCGACGATTCACATTGCTGCTCCCGATGGCCAAGCGTTCTCGATGACGGCGGACCAAAACGGAATGATTTTGTTCGATGAAACCGACCAATTGGGGACCTATCAACGTGTGACAGAGACCGAGAAGCAGCCGATTTTTACTGTCAATTTGTCCAGCAGCAGCGAATCCGATATCCGGACGCGGGAATCGATCGACGTGAGTTATCGCGAGATCGCCGCAACGCCCAAGTCGACAAACGTGAGGCGGGACTTTTGGCCGTGGGTCGTGTTTGGGATTTTCGTGGTCGTCGGAATGGAGTGGTGGATTTTCAATCGGCGACTGAAGGCTTAGAACGTCCTTGGCACTGGATTCCGGGGCTCAGCCCGGAATGACGGTAGCGTGCCGGCGGGTATGACAGTAGCGTGCCGGGGGTATGACAGTAGCGTGCCGGCGGGAGTCTAGCATTTGCGAACCGTCATTCCCGCGCAGGCGGGAACCTAGGGAGCGGCGCTTGCGATTGCGCGTGTCTACCGTCCGTGGCACTGGATTCCGGGACTCAGCCCGGAATGACGGCAGCGCGCCGGCCGGAATGACGGTAGGCGGCGCACGGTGTGCGGGTGTGACGGATGACGCTGCCGCCGTGCCGGAATGAACGGTGGCAGCGCGCCGGCCGGAATGACGGTAGCGCGCCGGCGGGCGTGACGGTAGCGCGCTGTGCGGGCGTGACGGTAGCGCGCTGGCGGGCGTGACGG
Source organism: uncultured Planctomycetaceae bacterium (assembly GCA_963803365.1). Lineage (GTDB taxonomy): Bacteria > Planctomycetota > Planctomycetia > Pirellulales > Pirellulaceae > JANMEB01. The sequence continues at coordinate 138,811 of CAWDMH010000003.1, read as the reverse complement.
TAGCGCGCTGGCGGGCGTGACGGTAGCGCGCCGGCGGGAATGACGGTGCGGGCGGGAATGACGGTGGGGTTCCGGCCAGGATGACGATACAATACTGGCGGGGATTGTGGTGCTGCTCAGCCTGCGTTGGCGCGTGATAGGTTTCATGACGAATTGAAACATTTGTTCTGTTTTGCAGCAGGCAGCGGTAGCCGAGCTGAAGGGACGAATTGGGAAAACACTGAGATTTTTTGACAAAGCTTCGTGGAACTTGGGTTTGAGAAACTCGCTTTCTACGAAAAATGCTGGTTTTAACGCCGAATTTTGATGATTCTGATGCCGTTCACCGCAGCGGGGTGCGGATCGAAGGCAATTTCGTGCGACCATTAGTGTGATCACGGTGAGTTTCGGCACGGTCTGTGCGACTGTTCTTTTGGTTGGCCAATGCAAACTTTGTCAATTTGGGTAAAGTTGGCTTTTTCTGTAGCAAAGACGGAATGGTCAAAATAAAATGGGTGTACGGTTATTTGGAAAAAAGTCGTATACGTCGATTTGGGGCAATCCCGCCAGGAGCGGGGTGTGCTGTTGGCGGAATCTCTAGCTTTCGGAGCTTTCTAGCAATGTCGTCTCGTTTTCGTCTACTGTCTGTTTTCGTGCTTTTCCTGGGTTGCACACCCGCTTTCGCTTTGGCCAAAGACGACGGAGCGGGTCGTTTGGCAACGTACCAAGACGACTCGTCGACGGCGTTCGCGATGAGCGTCGATCTCAATTGCGAGACTGGACCGGCGTTGCCGCGCGACGTGATCGTTCTGGTGGATACATCCGTGCAGCCAGACCGGCTTGTTCCGAGACGATTCGCAAAAGTGCTGAAAGAATTTTTGGGGCACCTCAATTCGAACGATCGTGTTCGAGTGTTTGCCGTCGATTTGGATCTCGTCCCGTTGAACGACTCTTTTGTCTCGGCGGGCGACGAAGCCATGACGCAAGCGTGCGCGAAGTTGGCTTCGCGAGCTCCGTTGGGTTCAACCGACATGGCCAAGATGTTGACCGATGCGCCGGAGTTGTTTGATTGGCAGAAGAGTGCTGAACGCAGTTTGGTCTACATCGGCGACGGCATTAGCCGCGGCGGCATGGTCTCCAACTCCAAGTTCAAAGTACTTGTGGACAAGTTGGCTGAGGATCAAATCAGCGTTTCCAGTTTCGCGATTGGTCCGGAACGAAACATTGAGTTCCTGGCGGCATTGGCCAACCATACAGGGGGAAATATTTTTGTCGATACCGACAAAGCTGGTTCGGTTGATCAAGCGGCTTTGGGATTGGCCAATACCGTACACGGTTCGGTCTTTTGGCCGAGCGACGTGCAGATTTCGTCGAGCGTTCGTGAGATCTTCCCGGTCAAATTCCCACCCATTCGAACCGATCGCGATACGGTCGTCGTGGGCACGTTGTCGAACACGAGCGATGTCAGCTTGCAGATCACGGGATACATCAATGGCAAATCAGTGGAGACGCAGTGGAGTATGACGCCGGAAGCGTCGAACCCGGACTTCGCGTTTCTGGCGAAGATGTTGGACGACGTTCGTGCGAATCAAGGGATGCCGATGGCGGCGATCGGCTCCGGCGGTCTGCGTGAAATGGCCCGTGTGATCGAGGAATCGTCCCAAGTGTTGACGGCGTTGTCGGCCCAAGCGTTGGCCAACGGCGACGCCAACGGCGCCTCGCAGTTGCTCGACGCAGCGCTCAAGAATGATCCGGCGAATTCGCAAGCCGAAGCGTTGCAGGATTCGATTGGACATGGTCCGTCGATGCCTCAAGACGAGACGGCACCACCGGCAAAAGCCGCGGCGCCCGCCAGCAAGAGTCCCGCAGCGCCCGTTCAGCAGACGCCGCAGGCATCAGCTCCGGCCCAAGCCGACGACACGCTGGTTTTGGGCTCTCAGACCCAAGAACCGACTCAGTCCGGCGGCGTGGAGCAACAAGAGAACAAGGCGGACGCCGATTTTATGCAGACACAAGGCGAGCAGATTTCGGCCGCTATCGGACATATCAAGGCAGAAGTTAGAAACACGCTGGAGAAAGCCGCTGAAGAAGCGAAGACCGGCCCGGATCACGCCGTTTCACGATTGAAGGACATGTTGGATGTCGTCGAGCGGGATCCGATTCTCGACGCTTCAACTCGGAATATCCTTCGCAGTCAATTGCAGTCGGCGCTGATCTCTGCACAACGACAAAAATTCGAAGTTGAAGAACAGCTTGCTCAGCAGCGGCGCAGCGAAGCGACACGTGCGGAGACGGACCGAATCTACCGGGATATGGTCCGTCGCGAAGAACAGATTGCAGGATTGATTAACCGGTTCAATTCGCTATTGGCCGAACGCAATTTCGTCGCTGCGTCTGAGATTCCTCAACAAATCCTCGACATGGATCGCAAGTCGATTGTGGCGAATTCGATCGAAGAGCGTGGCCCGATCCAATACAACCACGAGCGCATGTGGGCCTTGAGGCGGGAGCGACAAGTCGGGGTGCTCGATACGCTGATGGAGGTCGAAAGATCGTATGTGCCGTTCTCGGCGAATCCGCCGTTGGTGTTCCCCGATCCGGAAGAGTGGGCCACCAAAGTGGCAGCTCGTCGACAATATTTGACGATCCGTTGGTCGTTCAATCCGCGAGACGAAGCGATACTATCGAAACTCAATGACATCATTGGCGAGTGGGACTTTGACGAAGAGCCGCTCAGCGAAGTGATTAACAAGATTTTTGAGGACCACGGAATCACCGTCGTCCTTGATCCGGAAAGCACTTTGACAGCTGAGACGCCGGTAACGTTCAAAGTGACCGGAATCCGATTGAAGTCGGCTCTCAAATTGTTACTTGACCAGCACGATGCGACATACGTGGTCAAAGACGAAGTCATGAAGATCATTTCCAAAGATCAGGCGGCCGACCAGTTGGTGACTTACGTCTACAACGTGGGCGATTTAGTGGCCCCGCGAACTCCGTTGCCGGGAGCGCTGGGTCAATCCGGCGGTGGTGGCTTCGGCGGCGGTGGTGGTGGCGGCGTCGGCGGTGGTGGTTTCGGCGGCGGCGGCGGTGGTGGCATCGGCGGCGGTGGTTTCGGTGGTGGTGGCGGTGCGTTCTCCGTCCAGGACGAAATCCAATTGGGGACCAAAAAGTCGGCCGTCGAGACTCGTCCGACCTCCGTTCGCAAAGATGAACCGACCCAGCCGCAGGCGATTTCGGTGACCCCTAACGGCAACCAGACTTCACGAGATGCTTGGCGAGAATACATGGCCAGCCACCAGGCGGATCCGGCTGATGTGCGTGAGACCGTCCGTGAATTGATGAAACGCGGTGACACGACTCAAGTTGCCGATGTGATTTATGGAGCAATGGCCAGCGGCCAGTCTCAGTCTTGGATGTATGAAGCCCTGGTGTTGGCCTTGCAGATCAGTGGCGCTCCGCAGGCGGACGTCGAGCGTGCGGTGATGTCGGCGGTTGACTATAGCGATTCGACCTCCGATGCCTTGATGGCCGCCAAGTACATGGCGGACAACGCGATGCAAACCCGCGCGATCGCCTTACTAAAGGACATCGCGGAATCGGATCCCCTGCGGCCTGAACCGTATGTGATTGCCCTCAATGCAGCTCAACGGATCAAGGATACTGACGGCATCGAGTGGGCCACGCTGGGCGTTCTCAGTCAGGCCTGGCCGAATCACGTCGACGTCGTGGCGGAGGCGTTGAAAGCGGCGAAAACGCTTGAAATCGATTATCGGCGTGAGGGAAAAACCGCCAAGTTAGAGAGCTTCCTGAAACGACGCGATGAAGCGTTGTACCGAGATTGTGTCATCGAAGTTGCCTGGACGGGCAACGCCGACATCGATCTCTACGTCGAAGAACCAGGCGGATCCGTTTGCAGCCGACAAGTCCCACGAACGACTGGCGGTGGCATTTTAATGGGGGATGCGGCGTCCAATGAAAAGTCCGACCAGCAAACCGTCGAGCACTACGTTTTACCCAAAGGCTTTTCCGGAACGTATCGCTTGTATTTGCACCGAGTATGGGGCGAAGTCCCTTCTGGAAAAGCTACCGTGACCATCCTGCGGAATTTCCGTTCTCCCGAACAGTCGGGGCAGACCAAGCAAGTTAGTTTGTCGTCCGAGGGCGCGATTGTCGTTTTTGACTTGGACAAAGGACGGCGAACCGAGAGCCTCGATGCGCAAAAGCTGGCGAGTTTGATCGAGACTCAGGAAGAAGTCAACGAAGGCGTCATTGCCTCCGACCTGAACCGAGATCAGTCGTCGCGGGCGGCTCAGAGCTACTACGGTTCTCGACCGGATGCTCCACAGGGAGATCAAGAGCCGATCGTGGTCTCGCGCGATGGTCGCCGATTTGGACCCAAGGGGTATCAACCCGTAATCACCACGCTGCCACAAGGGACCAGCATGAGTGCTCGTGCAGTGACGGCTGACCGGTTGCACGTGATTATTAGTCCGACGCCGACTTTTTCCGCTATTTCAAAGGTCGATACGTTCACGTTTAACGGTGGATTTACAGGCGGTGGCGGCGGCGCTGGCGGGGCGGGCGGCGGCATCGGTGGTGCCGGTGGCGGCGCCGGCGGCGGCATTGGCGGTGCCGGTGGCGGCCTGTTTTAATCCTTGCGTCGTGGAGTAGTTTGCTGAAGGTCGGGCTTCCTCGCCAGACCCATGTCGGCCAGGAATAGCCGTCTTTGCTCGAATTAGCCCATCACCTCAACTTGAATCAAGTTCATCGCGCATTTACAAGGCCAACTTCGGTTGGCCTTTTTTTCATTTCGGAACAGCGGAATCTGCAATTGCTGTAAAATGCGGCGAACTCGAACTCAAATGTCGACGGATCGGCATTGGATCCCCCGTAACAGTTCACGAGCCGGGGTCTGGCTCATTTTCGGACCATTATTGGTACTAGAATGTCGCATGAGCCGCCGAAAATGTGCCTGACCCCCTAAAAACGTGGACAATGCATTGGCAACCCGTGAACGCTTACGATCCCCCCAAGGAAGTGCTTGATGAATATTGTGGTCTTGGGCGCCGGTACGGTCGGAACCTCGATCGCCGATTTATTGTGCCGCGACAATCACAGCGTGACGGTTGTCGATTCTGACCCCAGGCAAACCAAGCGGATCAACGAAGAACTCGATGTCCGCGCTATTACCGGCTCGGCATCGCAGTCTAGCGTTTTATTTCAGGCAGGCATGGCGGGGGCGGACGTCTGTTTGGCGGTGACCGGCGTCGACGAGATCAACCTGGTGGCCGCCAGCTTGTCCAAGGCGATGGGCGCGCGGCGCAGCATCGCCCGTGTCTATGCGCCAGTGTTCCGTGACTTGAGCACGTTCGATTACCAGCGACATTTTAGCATTGACCGAATGCTCAGCCTGGAGCACTTGACCGCGCTGGAATTGGCGCGAGGGATCCGCGATCCCAACTCGGTCGTGCTGGAACAATTCGCCCGCGGTGCTCTTGAGGCACACGAATTCAACGTGATGGAGCGAGGCTCGGCCGCCGGAAAAGCGATCCGGGATTTGGGAATGATGTCCAACGTGCGAATCGGCACGATCAAACGAGGTGGCCGCATGTGGATTGCCGCAGCCAACGACCGTTTGGAGATTGACGACCAGGTCACGATCTTCTGCCGGCCCGAAAACTTGGACACGATCAGCCACATGTTCCACTACCAGAAATCGACGACGCGGCGCGTGATTATCGCCGGAGGCGGTGAAACCGGGCTGCATCTGGCACAGATGCTTGAGCGCGAAGACTATTCGGTCAAATTGATGGAGAGCGACGAAAAGCGATGCGCCCAATTGTCCCATCTGCTTCGCAAGACGGTCGTGGTGCATTGCAACGCAACCGAACGCGGCGTATTGGAAGAGGAACGAGTGGGGACGGCCGATGTTTTTGTGGCTTGTACCGGCGACGACGAGAACAACATCGTCGCTTGCGTCGAGGCCCGCGACATCGGCGCTCGCCAAACGATGGCAGTCGTCGGACGACCGGACTATGCGAATATCGTAGGCAAGTTGGGGATCGACTTGTCGGTTAGCGAACGCGCCGTGATGGCCAAGCAAATGATGGCGTATCTTAATACCGGCGTGATCATTTCACGGATGAAGCTGCCTGGTGGACTCATTAACATCGTCGAGGTCGAGGTAGGAGAGAACTCGCCCGCGTCCCAATTTACGTTGGCTGAATTGCCGCTTCCCGATCGTTGTCTCGTCGTCGCCTCAATTCAACAAGATTTTGTGCGAGTCCCCGGGGCGGACGACACGCTGAAACCGCATTCGATTGCCGTCTGCCTGGTTGAGGAAGACGTAATCGACGCTACCGTTAAGCAGTTTCAAGCCCGTTGAGCCGCCGGTTGGGGCTAATTGTTGTACGTCCGGCAGTCTCCGCCTGACAAACATTGACAATAAATGTAGCCGTGTCTTGCCAAATTAGCCCGCTACGGAGCCGCGACACGGCTTACGATTCCGGCTAAAAAACCATAATCTAGAATAGCCTGACTAGATCACAACGATAGGGATCAGATCGCCGAACCTTAGTGCAGCCTGCACCCACGGTCATTACCGATTGAAAACGTGATCGCGTCCGGCGTTCTCGGAATCAAAGAGCTTGCGCATGGACATTCAGTTTGAACTAGATGGACGACCATGGAGGGCCGACCTCAGCCTCGCGAAGTCTCTGGCGATCTGTCAGACGTTTGGCGTGGATCAGCCGAATCATTTCGGCGTCCCCGATGCTCGTCGACGACCCGTCCGAGCCGGTCAGTTCATTGGATCGACGGTGCAAGGTGGCAGTTGCAATGTCGATGAACTCTATGTAATACCGCATTGCAACGGCACACATACCGAGTCGTGCTTTCACGTGGTCGACCCGCCCGAAGAGATTCCGCCGATAAAAATCGCCCCACTGATGTTGGCACAACTCGTCAGTCTTCCGATCGAGTTGGCCGAGGAGAGCGGCGAAAGCTACGAACCGGAACTGCAGCCTGGCGACCGGATCATTACCGCGCAATCGCTGAACATGGCCTTGGCCGGCACAGTTGGCGCTGCGGCACTCATCATCCGCACGCTTCCCAATTCGACGGCCAAACGGCACTCGCGCTACTCGGTCGATTCGCCGCCCCCATTCTTGAGTGTCGAAGCCATCGATTGGATCGCCAATCGGTTCGAACACTTATTGGTGGACATACCTTCCATCGATCGGATGTATGATGAAGGTCGGTTGGTAAACCACCATCGTTTTTGGGGGATTCCACCCGGAAGTCATTATGTCGCCGACGCGGCTTCCCAAATCAAGAGCGTGACAGAAATGATCTTCGTCGAGGATTCGATCCCCGACGGTCATTACCTACTGAATTTACAGATCCCTGTAATGGCAACCGATGCAGTACCATCCAGGCCGGTGATTTTTCCTGCGATTGCCCAATGAAATCAAACGTAACGGACCCCGCGCTAAATTCTCGACGGTATGCCGAAGATTTGGACCAGGCAGATCCCTTGAAGCGGTTTCGACACGAGTTTCACATTCCCCTTCGCAGCAGCGGCGAACCGCAAGTCTACCTGGCGGGAAACTCTTTGGGTCTTCAGCCCAAACGAACGGCCACGTTGATTCACGACGAACTCAAGAAATGGCGCTCGCTGGCCGTCCGAGCGCATGTGGAAGGCCCTTTTCCTTGGCTGCCCTATCATGAATTCCTCGCCGAACCGATGGCGAATATTGTCGGCGGAACGGTCAACGAAGTGGTCGCGATGAATTCGCTGACGACCAACTTGCATTTGATGTTGGCGACCTTTTATCGCCCAACGCAGGACCGCCACAAGATCCTCTTGGAGGAGCGGGCATTCCCATCCGACCATTTCGCGGTCGAATCGCAAATACGCTGGCACGATTTCATTCCCGAGTCGTCGATGGTGGTCTGGCGGCCACGGCCCGGTGAAGAATTGCTGCGGCTGGAGGACTTCGCCGAATTGATCGAACGGCACCAACACGAACTGGCGCTGGTGATCTTGCCGGGGATTCACTTTTACACCGGCCAGTTGTTGCCGATCATGGAACTGACAGCTTTGGCCCAAACATTCGGTTTGACCATCGGTTTCGACCTGGCGCATGCTCGCCGGCAACGTCGAACTGGAGCTGCACGACTGGAACGTCGATTTTGCGGTTTGGTGTTGTTACAAGTACTTGAACGCTGGACCGGGAGCGATCGGCGGGTGTTTCATCCATCAACGGCACGTCGCCAACAGAGACTTGAAGCGATTGTCGGGATGGTGGGGACACGACAAGCAGACGCGGTTTCAGATGAAGAACGAGTTTCAGCCCATCGCGACCGCAGAAGGTTGGCAGTTGAGTAACCCGCCGATTTTTTCGCTCGCTACGTTGCGCGGCTCGATGGAAGTCTTTGAAGCGGCTGGATGGATGAAGCCACTGAGGGCCAAGTCGCAGAGGTTGACCGGCTACTTGCAGCAACTGATTGAATACGAAGTGGGCGAACACATTGAAATTCTGACGCCGCACGACCCCGATCAACGTGGCTGTCAGTTGTCACTCAAAGTTCGGGGCGGTTTGGGCAAACAAGTTCATGCTCAATTGATACAGTCCGGCATCGAAGTGGATTTTCGCGAACCCAATGTGATTCGCGCCGCGCCCGTGCCGCTATACAACTCGTTCGTCGACGTGTTCGACTGTGTCGCCGCCCTAAAACAAAGCCTCTCAGCGCCCATGAAGAAGCCTGAACACATTGTCATTGCCGGAGCAGGTCTGGTCGGGACGCTGATGGCGACGATGCTGACGCAACGGGGTTACCGCGTCAGCGTTTACGAAAAGCGGCCGGATTTACGAACGACGGCGATTCCCGCCGGACGCTCGATAAATCTAGCGCTCGCCGAACGCGGAATGTATGCGCTGCGGATCGCTCAACTAATGGATCAGGTCTCTCCATTGTTGATTCCCATGCGCGGGCGGCTGATCCATGAGGTCGATGGACGAACCGAGTTCCTGCCCTACGGTCAGCGGCCGAATGAGGTCATTTATTCGGTTTCGCGCGGCGAATTAAACAAGCTGATGATGAACGCGATGGACCAGGACCCTGAGTCGACGCTGCACTTCAACTGCGAATTGGTCTCGGTCGATTTCGCGCAGCGTCAATTGACCATCCAACACAAGCCCTCCGGTGACGAAGAAAGCGTCGGCTTCGATTACTTTTTGGCGGCCGATGGCGGTGGTTCGGTGGCGCGGCGGTTACTGTTGCAACAGACCGGTGGTTCGGACAAGTCCGAGTTGTTGGATCACGACTATAAGGAATTGCACATCGGTCCCGATGAAAACGGGGACTTTCAGTTATTCCGGGAGGCATTGCACATTTGGCCGCGAGGCGGGTTCATGTTAATTGCGCTGCCGAACCTCGACGCCAGCTTCACCGTGACCCTGTTCTTGCCCAAGCGCGGCCCAACTAGCTTTCAGCAGTTGAAATGCCCGGCGGATGTCGTCGGATTTTTTCGCGAGTATTTTCCAGATGCGTTGGCATTGATTCCCAACTTGGCTGAAGATTTTTTTGCCCATCCCACCGGCGAACTTGGAACGGTCCGTTGTTGGCCGTGGATCGTCAACAACCGCGCGATGTTGATCGGTGATGCAGCGCACGCGGTCGTGCCATTTCATGGCCAAGGCATGAACGCTGGATTTGAAGATTGCGCGGAGTTTGCCCGCTTGCTGGACGGCTCGAACCAAGATTGGCCGGCCGCAATGTCAGAGTTCCAGCAGATTCGCAAACCCAACGCCGACGCGATTGCCGACATGGCGCTGGAAAACTACGTCGTCATGCGCGACAGCGTACTGGACCCCAAGTTTGCTTTGAAAAAGGCCGTCGGATTCGAATTGGAAAGGATGTTTCCGCGGCGATTTATTCCGCGCTATTCCATGGTGATGTTTCACCGCATACCTTATCGCCTCGCGTACCAACGCGGTGCGATCCAGGAAAGGATTCTGGATGAACTCGTGTCAAACATCGAAAGTGCTTCGCAACTGAATCGTCCGCGAGCCGGAAAGCTAATCACCGCTCAGCTTTCCGAGTTGAGCGACATCGACGTCGTGACGGCCGACGCAATATGAGAACTGACATCAAGATTGAACGTTCTTCATCGACACCTGAATGGCTGTACATTGTAGCTTGAGGTCCGAGTCTAAATGCTCAACACGGTCATTCTCTGGAGAATCCCCGGCAATCGCGTCCATCAGTTCCGCAAGCACAGAGGGCTGGTTAGTGAGGATTGGGTACTGGGTACTGGGTACTGTTGGGTACTAGTCCTGGGTACTGAGTCCTGGCTGCTGGATGCTGCGTGCCGAATACTGCATCCTGAGCGACTTGTCTTGTGTCTCCAATCTTGAGCGCCGGCGTCTGAGTGATTCAACGCGTGAAAACTGGCGCTTCGAACAACACTTATCTTCCAGTCCGTCGAAACGTCACGCATTGATGGCCTGCTGAATTTCGTCGGCCGAGTACCGCGGCTTGACGGGAATCCTTACCAGCTCAATTCCGGCTTGTTTCAGCAAATTGCCAATGAACATTTCCCGGGTAGCGTATTGGTCGTCGACTTTGGCGGCCGTTGGCGTCAAGTTGATCGCAATTCCGATTTCGGTTGAGATCGGATCGCATAACAAAAAGTCAACGCGGTGACCGGCTCACGACTGATACCACGAACGACGGTACTTGGCGGAGGCTTTTGCCGATATAATGTCCACCAATGCAACTTTGCAGAAGATAGTCCAGCGGTCCCCCGACCACACTTGTAACGCCAGGTACAGACGTCGTTCGTCATCGTTAAGCAGCGACTGGCGGCTAGTGACGGCAAAGTTTGCGGGTAAGAAAACGGCTCTTAGCAGGACTAGCGCCGCGATCAGCATCATGCCGAGGATGGCGATCGTCCAAAACTCCGAATCCATGATTTCGTACTCCGACGTGAACCCGTTACGTCGCGTCGCTTGAACGTCGTGGCAAGGCAGCCGGGCGACATCGCACAATGCCAACCAGAATTCCCAGGGCCAACCAGAATTCCCAGGGCCAACCAGAATTCCCAGGGCCAACCAGAATTCCCAGGGCCAACCAGAATTCCTTCGACCGTGCAAAACATATCGCAAAAGCCGATTTCGCTGAATCCCCATTTATCGTTGCGCGATCTGTCCATCGGTCCGGTGCATATCGGATTTCCGATTGTCCAGGCGGCTTTGTCGGGATACAGCGACTGGCCAATGCGGGTAGTGGCTCGGTCATTGGGCGCGCCATACACATTGTGCGAGGTGATGTTGGACCAATTCTTGACGCAGTTGAAGGATCGTCGTCGGACGAGCCACTTTCTACATATTAGCGACGACGAGCATCCAGTCGGCGGCCAACTGATGGGTGCCGAGCCGGATCAGTTCGCGGCCGGTGCGGCAAAGCTAGCAGCGGCGGGATTCGATGTGATCGACATCAATTTCGGCTGCCCCGTGAAAAAGGTCCTTGGCCGCTGCCGCGGCGGTTTTCATCTCGGGCAACCGGAAGTGGCGTTGGACATTGTCCGTCGGACCCGAGCCCAGGTTCCAGCACATATCCCGGTCACGGTCAAGATGCGTCGCGGGATCGACGACTCGAACCAAAGCCGCGATCATTTTTTTGAAATCCTCGACGGAGCCTTTGCCGCGGGCGTTGCGGCGATTACCGTTCATGGCCGTTCGGTTGAACAACGTTACGTCGGTCCCAGCGATTGGGAGTTCCTGCGCAGGTCAAACGGCACGCCGGCGCAAACCATCTTGGGTAGCGGAGATCTTTTCACGCCGCAAGCATGCTTGAACATGCTCTGTCAAACCGGCGTCGACGGCGTCACCGTGGCGCGTGGGGCGATCGGTAATCCGTGGATTTTTGCTCAAGCCCGTGCGCTGGCGGCTGGCCAACCCATTCCCGACCCTCCCCGTTTACACCAGCAGCGAGAGATCATCTTGCGACACTACCGCTTGGCTGAACAGTTGTACGGCGCCGAGCGAACAGCTATCCAGATGCGCAAATTTGGCATCAAGTACTCGATTTTGCACCCAAACTTCGGGCAAGTCCGCGACGAGTTCGCCCGCGCCAAGTCCGCCGAGCAGTGGCAGGCCGTGTTGGACCGTTGGTACCACGCCGACTTGCCGGGAGTCCATCCGGATGGTCGAATGCATAAGGCTCAAGGGAGTTGTGAAGAGATGTGAGCGGACTGTGTTCACGAGCCGGGGTCTGGCTCATGTTCGGCCCAATTATTGGTACTTGAAATTCGCTTGCGCCGCCGAAAATGTACCTGACCCATTGAAATGTGGACATCGCATTGACGACGCGTGAACGCTTACAATGTGAGCGGACCGTCGCTCACCGATTTTACTATACGATCGCGGCAAGACGAACTTAGCCAAACACGGGTTTTCGTGCGGCGGGCTGGGGCGTGGATCAGAAGCGTTGCGAAGTTGTCTTTCCCGCGATCCACAGAGTGAGGGGAATATGAACACAACAATTTGGAGAATGGTAATCGGATTCGTCGTTACGGCGCTTCTTGTGGGATGCGGTCAGATGGCTCGCGATCTGGACACCGCGAGCAACAGATCAAGACAACCCACCGGAACACGCTCACAAACCTAAAAAAGATACAGCAACACGGACTCATCGATTTGGAAGTCCAGCAGCAATTCAATGCTGTGCTGACGGCATACAAAGCATGCCTGCAAGCGAAAGACGTCGGACCCGCAGATTGGAATCAATTGATGCAATACGACAACAGCCAGATTCTGGTCCAGGATGCAATGAAGCGGCAGGCCAAAATCGCATTTGGTCTGACGAGCGAGCAAATGAGGGACAAGGAAATGCAATCGAAGAACCTGGTGCTGATGCCGAATTCGGACAGTGGTGTCGGGGGCTGGTCGATGGAAATCAGCGGGTTCATGCACGAACTTAACGGCGACGAGTTTGAATCCGCGACGTTGGCCAACCAATAGAGCCCTTTAGGATCGCACGCAACATAACTTCCCGCGTTTTTTGACCCTCACCTTACCTCTCCCGCACGGGCGAGGATTTACGGCGAAGTTGTTTTGCGTCCGATCCCAAGCCGGAGGGGGTTTTCGCAGTGACTGGAAACCGACGAACATGAATCGCGACTCGGACGAACCCGCCGGTCAACCTTTGACGCATTTTGACGAGACGGGTGCGGCACGAATGGTGGACGTGACGCAGAAACCAGCGACCGTGCGTCGAGCGGTCGCGTCGGCCATTGTGCGAATGCAGCCTTCGACGCTGCGGTTGATTGCCCAGGGCCATGTGGCCAAAGGGGACGTGTTGCAAGTCGCGAGAGTTGCGGGCATCATGGCTGCCAAGCAAACCGCTCAGTTGATTCCGCTTTGTCACCCGATTGCGACGACGTCCGTGGGCATCGAATTTGAACTGGATGAAGTTCCGAGCCAGATTCGAATTCAGGCAACCGTAGCCGCCGAACACAAAACTGGAGTTGAAATGGAAGCCCTGACTGCCACGGCGATTGCCGCCTTAACGATCTACGACATGTGCAAATCGGTGGATCGCGAAATGTCGGTTCACGATATCTGTCTTCAGTCCAAAACCGGCGGCAAAAGCGACTTCCAGCGCCGCTGAGCAGGTCTCGCGTTGATTTGATCCGCGGGACTTGTCAGAATCGCCCCCGCATCGTTGGCGACGTCCGGTACAGCACGCGACGGTTGGCTTGGTAATAGACTTGAATCAATTGCGGACTGCTTGGGCTCTGAATTCCGTTGACTCACTACCTTTGTACCAACCCCCGAATCAATTCATGAAATAGAAGTCGGCGGATGTGTTGATCCGCCCCTTTTGTCGTTCAAACACCGGAGGGGAATCAATGGCTAAGCGAAGGCGGCTGAGGCTATCCAATGGCCGACGACTGGTTTGCGATGTGGTGCGGTTCGCTGCACAGGCGCCCTTGGCCGGAATTCTGTCCGATATCGACGTTCGTTCCTTGGCCGAGGTTCGCAAACAGATTCGTCCGAGGTTGGCTTGGAGTGTGATTGTGTTGAAGGCCTACGGCTGCCTTGCAGCTCGGCACCCTGAACTGCGACAAATCTTCGTTTCGTTTCCTTGGCCACACATCTATCAGCACGACCGCAACGTTTGCATGATGGCAGTCAATCGGGAATACGCCGGTGAGCAGCGTCTGTTTTTTGCTCGATTCGAGTCGCCCGAGGTCAAATCGCTTCAGTACTTGCAGCAAGAGTACGAACGATTTCGCGAAGTGCCGGTCGAATCCATCAAACAGTTTCGCCACCAAATCCGCTTCGCAAAGTCTCCTTGGTTTGTGCGGCGCATCGGTTGGTGGCTCCTGCGCAACGTTTGGGTGCGCAAGGCGGCTAGCCATATGGGTACGTTTGGCATGTCGCTGTCGTCGTTCAAGAATACGTTCGGTACGGGACATTTGGGCCCTAATACCACGACGTTGGGAGTCGACGTCATAAGCCGCGGCGGAATCAGTCGAACGCTGTTGACGTTTGATCATCGGATTCTGGACGGCAAGCCGGCGGTTGATCTTCTAGATGAGCTGGGTCGGGAGTTGAGAGGACCCATCCTGGCTGAATTGTCTGAGCTTGCACAGGCGACCGTTGTTGGCTCTCCAAGTGCGAAGTCGGAGCAACTGCGGGCCGCTTGAGGTCTATTCCTGTAGGTCGGTCAGTCTCTGACCGACGAACAATGACTAGTGCGCTTTCAGTACTTAATTTTGGGGTGCCACTGGCTGTGCCAGTGTACAGGAGCGTCGTGTATTGCCGACCCGCACTGGCGAAGCCAGTGGCACACAACCCCAATTCTAAGTCCTGACAAAGCACTAGGGCGGCTACATCTATCGCGCTTGCCTGTCGGTCAGGGACTGACCGACCTACAGCAAACCAGTGTGCAACCGGCGCGGACATCGTGGGCTAATTCGACTAGGGCGGCTACATCGATTGCGCTTGCCTGTCGGTCAGCGACTGACCGACCTACAGCAAACCAGGGACTGGCTGAGAGACAGCGACCTTGCGCACGACCGGCGCGGGTCAAAACTATCCGATGTCTGAGAATTCCGCTATAACTGAAGGTAGCGCGGACCGTCGTACGGGCGTAGCGCGACCTGTGTGATCTTCGATTTTGCGATCCCTCAACGCGCGAGCCACTTTGATGGAACACGAAGAAGAATTAAGCGATTTCGTCGAAGGCGGCGATGGCATCTCGGTGGTTAGAACTCGAAATGTATTCGGCGGCAAGAGTTTTCGCGGCTGGAATGGCATTCGATACAAAGCGGGCCTCAGCGAAAAGAACGTGTCGGCCAAGAAACTGTCGATGAACGTTGCAACCGTGGCTCCTGGCGCAATCGCCTATGCCCACGTCCACAACGGTTTCGAATTGATGCTGTACATCGTGCAAGGAAGCGTCCGCCACATTTACGGTGAGAAACTGGAAAAAACCGTCGACAATGAGGCGGGAGATTTTATTTTCATCGAACCGGGAATACCCCACGAAGTGTATAATCTCAGCGATACTGAGCCTGTGGTTGCCGTCGTGGCTCGTTCCGATCCAACTGAATGGCAGAATATCACGCCCTATCCCAGCGCGGCTCGAACTGCGCGATGGCGTGACCGAGTAATACTTGAGGCGACTCGGCCGGTCTGGACGCGGTCGATGTCTCTGGAAACAACGTGGCAATTGAGAACGATCAAAATTGGTGAAGGAGTGGATCATGTGGGAAAGAATTGCAAACGGGTGGGAAATGGCCAAGCAATCGGTTCAGGTTTTGAGGCTGGACAAGGAATTGCTGTTGTTTCCATTGCTCAGTGGAATCGCCTGCACACTCGTGACGTTGAGTTTCGGAATTCCATTGTTGATGAGCGGCATGCTGGACCACGTTAGGCAGCACCAGACCACCGCGCAAACCATCATCTGGGCGGTCATCGGATTCGCGTTTTATTTCGTCAATTACTTCGTCATGATCTTTTTCAATTCGGCGTTGATCGGGTGTGCGGTGATCCGATTGAAAGGCGGTGATCCGACGGTACGCGATGGGATCGGCGCCGCGATGGCGCGATTGCCGCAAATCGCTGGTTGGGCGTTGGTCAGTGCCACGGTGGGCTTGATCCTCAAAGTCATTGAATCGCGCTCGAATCGATTCGGGCAGTTTGTTGCCGACCTAATTGGTATGGCCTGGTCGCTGGTGACGTATTTTGTCGTGCCTGTTTTGGTGATCGAAAAAGCCGGACCGGTCACGGCTTTCAAGCGATCTACGGAGATCTTTGCAAAGACCTGGGGTGAATCGCTATCCGCGAGTTTCGGCATCGGGCTTTTCGTAACCATCGCCATCTTCTTGGCGAGCGTGCCAATTGGGTTGGGCGGCGTGGCGTTGGCGAATCAATTGCCGGTCGTGGGTGTTGTTGCCATCGCCTTTGGCTGTTTGCTTTTATTGGTTGTGTTGTTGGTCTCGTCGGCTCTGCATTCGATCATTCGGGCGGCACTTTATATTTATGCTGCCGAAGGCCAGACGCCGCAATTGTTCGATGCGTCGATGTTGCAACATGCGTTTGCCCCCAAAAACCGTTAACAGTCCATTGAAAAAGTAGCGGAACGGCGCGAGCCGTCCGGTTGCATTGGCATCCACACGGCGAATTACCTGGTGGCTCTGCGCCGTTCCGCTTGAATTGACGCTTGCGCACATGTCTTCAACAGGCGGTTAGGATCGGACGCAAAATAACTTCGCCGTACATCCTCACCCTCACGGGAGAGGCTTAGGGAGAGGGTCGACAAAACCGGGAAGTTATTTTGCGTGCGACCCTTTTCGTCTCGAGACGGCTTGTCCGCACAGGTAACAGTTCACGAGCCGGGGTCTGCCTCATTTTCGGCCCAATGATTGGTACTAGTATGTCGCATGAGCCGCCGAAAATGTGCCTGACCCCTAAAAACATGGGCAACGCATGGGCAACCCGTGAACGCTTACTCCGCACAGACTTTGTTGCAATGAGTCCGGTACAATGAAATACGACAACATACTGCAGGCCATTGGTCGCACGCCTTTAATCCGATTGAATCGCATCAATCAGGGCCTGAAGCCGGCGATGTACGTCAAGGCCGACTATTTGAATCCCGGCGGCAGCGTCAAGGATCGCATTGCGACATCGATGATCGACGCCGCCGAACAACGAGGCGATTTGAAGCGTGGCGGCACAATCATCGAAGGAACTAGCGGCAATACCGGCATGGGGTTGGCCTTGGTCGCCGCTGTCCGCGGCTACAAGGTCATCTTTACAATTACCGACAAGCAGTCGCAGGAGAAAATCAATCTGCTCAAGGCGCTCGGCGCTGAAGTCATCGTCTGTCCGACGGCGGTTGAACCAGAAGATCCCCGTTCCTACTACTCCGTGGCCAAGCGACTTTCTGAGGAAATCCCCAATTCGTATTACCCCAATCAATATGACAATCAAGACAACCCGCGGGCGCATTACGAAACCACTGGACCGGAAATCTGGGAAGATTCCGAGGGCAAGATCACTCATTTCGTCGCTGGCTTGGGAACGGGAGGCACGATTTCGGGCATCGGCAAGTATTTGAAGGAACGAAATCCGAACGTGAAAATCATCGGTGTCGATCCGATCGGCTCGTTGTACCACGAGTATTTCCATCAAGGGACGGTCGGCAAAGCCAGGCCGTATGTCGTCGAGGGGATCGGCGAGGATATCTTTCCGTCCACGATGCATTTCGACGTTCTCGATGATTGCGTACAGGTGGGCGACCGCGATTGCTTCTTGGTGGCGCGACAATTGGCACGGCTGGAAGGCATCTTTTCAGGTGGTTCGGCCGGCGCCGCCGTTTGGGCGCTTTGCAAGTCGCTCGCAGACTTTCCGAGAACGATTTTCTGGTCGTGCTGATTCCCGACACCGGCCGACAGTATCTAAGCAAAGTCTTCAACGATGAGTGGATGCGGGACAATCGCTACATGGGACCGGCGGTTCGCTTGAGCGCCAAGGAATGCGTGCGTACCAAGCGCCAGGTCCGCGAATTGCAGTTTGTTGCTCCCACCGATTCCGCGTTGGCGGCTATGAGCAAAATGGAAGAAATGGATATCTCCCAACTTCCGGTGTTCGAAAACGGCTCGCCGACCGGTTCGATCACCGAAGATCGTCTGGTGGGGCTGGTGCTGCAAGGTCATGACCTGAAGTCCATGCCGGTTGCGGATGTGATGGAGCCATCTTTTCCCGTTGTCGACCCCGATACCACGATCGACCAGATCACCGATTTGCTGCGCGGTGAATCGCCCGCGGTGTTCGTCCGCATGGGAGAAACGAGCTACGAAATCCTTACCAAGTACGACGTGGTGCACACCATCGCCGGGCTGACGGAGGTAGCCACTGGCGCGTAAGGCGATCGCGAATGGTGGAAATCGCCGCGGATGACAGGCTGGCTCATGACTTTTGCTTGCCGCCGAGTTGTGCCGCGGCGGCCTAAGCTTTCCGCACAGCCGAGCGCTGGACGATCATTTGGCCGTGGCTTGTCTGCGACAGCGCGTCCGCGTCTGCATCCATCCCCAGAGACCGAACAGGGCAAGCCAACCCGCCATGCTCGGCTCGGGACGGCCAGGGTTCGTTCAATGGCTCCCAAAAGATATTGGCGACGTTCGATCGGAAGGTTGGGCCAATGACTCGCCGAATACGGCTGACCCAAGGTGCGCCGTAACAGATTATGCATCAAAAACCAACCATCCGAATGCGACATGTGTAAGCCGTCGCGATAGAGTTGGTCAAACGACGTATACGTGCATTTCCGTCTTCGATGTCGTGGTAAATCGTTTCCAAAACGTCGATTGCATGATCGCTGTTAACGGTCCGGCCAGTTTGGGCTTCCACCTCGGCAATCAGCGCATTGAAATAGGCTGGGTTGTGGTGCATCATGCCATCGCCAAAAACGCCATGGTACGTGGTCTCAAACGATGCCGCATAATACCAACCCGTATGGATCACAAACTGGGCGCCCGGCTGCATGTTCATCCAACCCTCGATCAACGACGCATCTTGCAACATCGAAGTTCCCACGTAGGGCTGTACGGTGACCCAGTCGAATTGATGATTGGCAAAGGCGACATCCCAGGCCGTGGAATCCATCGTGCAGAAATTGTTCGGATCGTTGAAAATCTGTTGCAGGTTTTGACCGCAATAGATTCCCTTATACACCTCACCGTCCAAATAGTGGGGCAGCGTATCTTGGGTCAACGAATTCCCAAGCGTGTAGATCAAATCTCCGCGGCCAGTCCCTGCGGCCAACAGAACCACGACGGCCACACCCAAAATCGTCCTTTTCAAAGGTCACCTCGACCAAAATCAGAGAATTAGGATTGCACGCAGAATAATTTCTCGATTTTGCTAACCCTCTCCCGACCTCTCCCGTGAGGGCGAGGAATTAAGGCGAAGTTATTTTGCGTGTGATCCTTAACCACTCGCAAACAGTATGCGCAAACAGCGCGGCCTCGATCAACTGGTCCCCGGGGCCGCGGCTCAGATTTGGGCAAAAAAACCGAGAATCAACGAGTTTTCGTCGACGATGCCCGCAATCTCGCCGTCGTTCGGCAACAAATTCCGCCTAGATTATTCCGATGGGCGTTGCGCCGTTACACAACGTCGCGCAATCGCATGGCTGCCGGATGATAGTCAGCCATTTCTCGCAACAGCCTTCGCCACGCCGTTGAAGAACCCGGGGTCAGACGCCCCAGGATTCGCGGCACATCAGCGCCCGTCAACCAGGTCAAGTTGGCCGGCATCTGATCGATGTGCATCGTCCCTAGGATCGCGGCAAACGCAGCTTGCAATGTGCCGGCATCGAATCCAAAGTCGGTGGCCGATCGAATCTGAAGTCCGTGAATGCATGTCAGGAACTCGCCCAACCGCGTCGTCTGGTCGGTCGACAACGAAGAAGCAATGATCGCGACCATCGGCCCGCTCTCACGGTGAGAGACTATCCAGTTTTGAATGCTTTCCGCTAAATCCGACTCGGGCACCGATTCGCTCCACCGGCGAAAGTCGATGTTTGGATACAGATCGTCCAGTCCGTCGGATGGCGGCAACCAAGTTGCGCGACTCCTTCGCCGACTTCGATCAGGACTCGCGACTCGATGGCGACCGGTGTGCGGCGATCGGCGAACGCGATCCATGCCGCGAGAGGAGTCAACGGCCGTCCGTGGCCTCCAGCCACCAAATCCTTGGCAGGCAGGGCGTCAATGACGCTGACTCCGGTATGTTCACTAATCGCCTCGGGATGACAGAAAGGAATAAACAGCGGCCTTCCATCGAAGTCTGCGCCGCCAAATACCCGGTTCATCGATGGTGACCACCGAGATTTGCTGACCAAGTTTACCGCAGCCGATTCGGACGCGATTCATCCATTCCGATTGCACTAACGCAAGTTCACCCGCCAAGTGTTCCAACTGTCCGACGTCGTGCATCGATGCGGACTGGAAGGCGTCAAGTTGTCGGCTCAGATCGCCTGGAATCTCGACGCTTTCGACCGCAATTTGCTCGAACGCCAGATACTTGCCTTGCCCCCGGCCGCGGAGCACGGCGATCGACATCGTGGCGAAATCCTTGCCGACGGAAACCCCCGCAACCACCCGGTACCGTTGGGAATTCCAAAAGCGATCGGCTCGTTCAGCCGGATCCGTTGGCTCTCGGCGAAATCGAAATAAGCGCATCACATCTGTCCGTCAATAACAAGATGGACTTCGCCCAACCACGCCGCCATCGCGAATCGTCGATGTCAACTCGCACAAGTCGATGGCGCGTGGGTGCGGCGCAGCGGACAAACAAAGACAAACAGCGTCATGCAGGCGTGCGCGGCGACGTCGACAAATCGGCCGTGACGAATCCCGTCCACAAACTCTTCAAAGATCCTCAAGTCCAGCGCCGCTGGCGGCGTCGCCTTCGGGATGGAATTGCGTTCCAATCGCCAACCAATCACCGTCGTATTCGATCCCCTCAATCACTCCGTCTGGACATCGGGCGGTGACGACAAAGCCGGCCGCCAGTTCGTCGACCGCCATGTGATGACGGCTGTTGACTCGAATCTCGCCGTCCCCGTAGACGCGGTCTAACAGCGATCCGGTACGAATCTCCAATCCATGACGGTGTGCCGCGTCGTGCACATCTTTGTGCGGCAACGCGTTGGGCAAATCCTCCGGCAAATGCAGGTACAAATTGCCCCCCATCACGACGTTTAACAATTGCATACCCACGCCAATTCCGAACACCGGCATCTGGCGAGCCGCGATGTAACGCACCAAATTCCGGTCGAACGTCTCGCGGCGCGGGTCCAATAACTTGCACGTCGGATGCACCATGTAGCCATCCCGGCGTGGATCCAGGTCACTACCTCCAATGAGCACAAAACCATCCAGGCGATCCAGCACGCAAGCAATGTCGTTTTCGTCCTGTAACGGAGGGACGATCACCGGCACCCCACCAGCCGCCTGAATACAGTTAAAATAGCCGGCCGTGATCGCCCCATGGGCAGGCTGATTCCCGGAAGCACGACGGTAATCCAGATTCAGTCCAATCAACGGCTTGCACAACATTTCAACATCTCCTTATTCTGGAATCTCATCTTGAGTTCCATCCCCGAGGGCAAAGCTGAAGCAACTCTGCGGCAACGCGCCGATGGGCGCATCGGCAGACGGGCCGGCGATTCAGATGAAGGTTCACAACTGCTGCCGTCCGCCATCGGAGTTTGGCGCAGCAACATGTGGTTCGCTCATCCTAAGCGAGCGTTGATTCAGCATCCTTTTACACGCGAGGAGGGAAGCGGAGTTTGTTGGTCGGAACAAGACTGACCAACGGAATTCGCACAGCATAGGCTGACGGTTTCGACCGACTTGCGTGACTTCCATATATTGATAGGCAAATGCGTGAGAACCCAATATTTTGCGACAGCATTGCCGGATCGTAGCAAAAAACTATGCGGCGAATCCTTTTCAAGTGGCGTTTTGCCTCAATTCAAACCCCGCATTCCTTTCAAAAAAGTATGAAAACGCAGCCTAATTCCAGCGTTTTTGACGTCGTTGTCGTCGGTGGCGGTATCGTTGGACTGGCCGCCGCATATCGGCTAAAGCAACGATTCCCCAACCGCTCGCTGCTGCTGCTGGAAAAAGAATCATCGCTGGCCGCACATCAGACGGGACACAATTCGGGCGTCTTACACAGCGGGATCTACTACAAACCCGGTTCGTTGAAGGCTTTGAATTGCCGTGCTGGAAAAATAGCAATGGAACAGTTTTGTGCCCAGCATGAAGTCGACTTCGAGATCTGCGGCAAAGTGATCGTGGCCACCGAAGAATTCGAATTGCCCTGGTTGCAAAACATCTTTCAACGAGGTCAGGCCAACGGTGTCCAATGCGAGCTCATCGATCGAAACCGACTCACTGAACTTGAACCCCATGCCGCCGGCATCCAAGCCATTCACGTCGCTGAAGCCGGGATTGTCAACTATCGTCAAGTCTCTGAATGCTTGGGCCAAGAGATACAGGATCGTTTCGCCGAAGTCCGTCTCGGTGCCAGAGTTTTCGCGATCGAACATCGCGATCAAGAGTCGGTTGTAAAAACGAGCTTGGGCGATTTCGTTTCGCGACTCGTCGTTAACTGCGGCGGTTTGCACTGCGACCGAATTGCGAAATTGGGCGGGACAACGCCGGAGTCGAAAATCGTCCCATTTCGAGGAGAATACTACGAAGTCAAACCGGAAAAACGGCATTTGTGCCGGAACCTGATCTATCCCGTACCCGACCCCCGCTTCGTTTTTCTAGGGGTTCATTTTACGCGGATGATTGACGGTGGCTTGGAATGTGGACCGAACGCCGTGCTGGCCTTTGCCCGCGAAGGCTATACGATGTCCACGATCAACCTCCGCGATTTATGGGAGAGCTTGGCTTATCGCGGCTTCCGTCGGCTTGCCATCAAGCATTGGCGAATGGGTCTGGCTGAAATGTGGCGGTCGGTTTCCAAAAGGGCCTTTGTCCGAGCCCTCCAACGTTTGATTCCCGAGATCCAAGCCGCCGACCTCACTCCGGCACCAGCAGGAGTTCGAGCTCAAGCCGTCTTGCCCAGCGGTGGTTTTGTCGATGACTTCGAAATTGTGGAGACAAAGCGAATGATCAATATCATCAACGCACCATCTCCGGCCGCCACCGCGTCGCTCAACATCGGCCAACTGATCACCGATCGAATCGCCGGGCGCGGTTAACAGCTCATCGAAAAGCGACTTATCTCAACAACCGAGAACGTCATCCCCGCGTAGCTTCGCTGCTGGCGGCTTTGCTCCAAATTTTTACTCATCTCAACAACCGTGAACGTCATTCCCGCGAAGTAAGTTCGCCCGTGATGCCCTTTTCGTTAATGCCAGATCTCAACAACCGAACCGAACGTCATTCCCGCGAAGGCGGGAATCTAGCGGAAATAAACTCCCGCAATGCTGGATCCCCGGTCCCCGCCTTTGCTCCATGGGCGCCTTTGCTGGGGACAGTCTACGCGGGGATGACAGAATGCTTTTCAATGCGCGGTTAACGCATGCGATCACTAGAAGTGGAACTTTCGCGTCAACTAATGTCCGTCGTCCTTTAAGAATATCTCCGCAGCGCGCTGCCGCTCAGTTGCTCCATCACCCGTGGAGTCCCGTCGCAATAACAGGTAGCGACCTCCAGTGGCCTCAGCCCCTGAAGCGGATGAGTTGGATCGAAAAGGAACGGATCAGGTTGGGTCCAAATCTGCGGCATGGTCGTCGTCGGATTCGAAGAGCATGACCGTCTTGCTCGTTCCATCCAGATTGGAGAGCTGTTTCAACGTCACCGGTCGGTCGCGCTTAAACGCGGCGCCGTTCGAAACCGGCATCAAGAAGTTGGACCAGCCATCGAAGAAGCTTTAACAAGGACAGGCAATGTTTGGCATTGTATAGGCAGCTCGCATGTGTTGAGCACTGGGAGCGAAGAGAGTGGAAGATGCAGTCGAAGGCCTTCAGATCGCCGAGATGAGCGGTTGCCGGGTCAAACCGTGCGATTGGAACGCGGAGCAGCGCGAGCAGTTGGCAAGAAGAGTGCGGCCGGAGACCGGTCGGTATGGATCGGACGCAAAATAACTTCGCCGTAAATCCTCGCCCTCACGGGAGAGGTTACGGAGAGGGTCGACAAAACCGGGAAGTTATTTTGCGTGCGATCCTAACTCAATGGCGAGCTGTTTGCGTGGAACGGCTCTTGCGTTAGGCGGCGCAGGCGTTGAGGTTGGCCAGTCGGGTCTGGCCTCGGCGGGCGGCGGCGGCTGTCAGGCGATCGCGGTGGAAGGAGAAGGCGACCCCCACGGTCTTGGTCCGCGAGAAGAGTTGACGCAGGTTTTGCGACCATTGCGACCAGTCGGTCCCCAGCCGGTCCAGGATCGAGGCCACCGCCGAACTGACGCGGGCCTTGCCCTGACGGACCAGGCGGCTGGTGGAGTCGACCAGCAGCAGGTAGCTGCCCAGCGACAGGCCTTCCAGCAGACCGGCGCGGTCGGCACCCAGGCGACGGCGGTCTTCGATCGGACAGAGCCACAAGCCGGACTCCATCGAGCGGCTGGCTTGCAGGCCCGGCAGCGAGCCGGCGCGGGCGGCTTGCAGGTCGTCCAGCCGTCCTTTGCTGCGGCAGTGATCGACACGCGTCTTGACCGAAGTGTGCGGCGAGTCTTCTGGAAGCCGAGCCAGCCCGGCGGCCAGCGGGTTGAGGTCGATGTACGCGCAGGTCGCCAACAACGCTTCGGTGTCCAGGATCGCAATCGACTTGAACCGCGATTGCCAAAAGGCCCCGGTCTGCGAGTCGCTGCGGTTGGCGATCCTGCGCCAGGGGCTCCTTCAAGCACTTCATGAACCAGCTCAAGCTCCCCAGACGCTGCCGTGTGCGAGCGACATACTTGGGGTCGGCCTGTTTCTGGGCGATCCAAGCGGCGGTGAGCTTCAGCGGTTTGCGGTCCTTGCCGCGTGGAGGAAACAGCTGTGCCCAGCGGCGAACGACCTCCTCGTCGCTCCAGTTCTGCACCCGCTCGGGCTCCAAACGCACCAGCGCATGGAAGTGGTTGTCCAGGATCGAGAACCCGGCCACGGCGATGCCGAACACCTCGCTCAGAAACTGCAGCCGCTGCTCGATCCACTGCTTGCGGTCGGTGTCCCCCTGGGCCAACAGGATTGCTCCTCTGACCGTCTTGGAAATCACATGATACCAAGGAGTTACGTCAACATTCACCAATTGCGATCTGGCCATCGTCATCACTTTTCTCCTGATTGCTTCCATATTTTCTACCCCCAAAACCACGCCCCGTCCAGCCTACCCAACCCACGAAGACCTGTCAACTATGCCTGTCCTTGTTTTTCCTTGTTTTTTTGTGTAGTGGGCGCTTGTACAGTATGCTGAGCATGGTGTGACCAGACGTGTCACGGCAGCCAACTGTGATTTGTCAAAAGGAGAAGTCAGGTGATCGACACCGAAATCATCGCGTCACTGCGCGAGCGGATACGAAGCATTGAATCGGGTTCGCGGTTCGATTTGAGTTGTACGTCGCTGGGGTGTCCGGCGTTGGATGCGATTGCACCGGATGGAGGATTGGCGGCGGGAACGATTCATGAATGGTTGGCATTGCGACCGGGCAGCGGCGCGGAAATCCTTTCGTTGGTTGCCACCCGGTACATTTGTTGCCACGGTGGTGCTCTGGTGGTAATCGATCCGGGGTGTTGTTTTTATCCTCCGGCGGCGTTTCGTTGGGGAATTGACTTGGACAACACGATTGTTTTGCGTGGATGCCCGCCGCGCGATATGGCATGGGCGATCGACCAAGCGTTGCGGTCTTCGTCGGTTGCAGCAGTTTGGGGCTATCTCGGAGCCATTCACCCACGTTGGCTGAGGCGATTTCAACTATCCGCCGAGCAAAGTGGCTCGGTTGGCTTGTTCATCCGGCCGGCGGCTGTGCGACAGCAACCGAGTTGGTGTGCCGCCCGTTGGTTGTGTCGAGGTCGAGGGCTACCGGCCGTTTCGAGTTCGCCCGCATGTTTACCGATCGACCGACCGCGACGGTTCCTTTCACAGGCTGGAGAAGTGCGGTTCGTCGAGTCCGTTCCATACGAGTCGGCCTCATCCCGCGACCGTCGGATCGAAGTCAACTTGTTGCGGGCTCGTGGGGGGCGAGCGGGGATGACAGTGGCGGTGCGAATCGATTTTGAAACGGGAACGGTTTCCGGCGAGCAACGAAATGAGCAAGCGCTATCTCTGCATTTGGCTCGACAATTGGCCCATCCAGCGGCTCGTCGTCGAGCGGCCCGAGCTTAGGCGACAAGCGGTTGTGCTGTATACGTTGACCGCGCAACGTGGGCAGCGAGTCACCGCGGCCTCTCCACTTGCCCGCTGCGCCGGAGTGCGAATGGGCATGCCGCTATCTGAAGCCCGTTCGCTGTTGAACCAAACTGCGGGTCTTTTTTCAATCAAACCGGGACGCGCGCCCCCCAAGGTCTGCTCGCAACGAGAGTCACTGCAGCGTGAAGCTGTAAGCGACACGCCGCGAGTCTATTTTTTTCCTCACGACGTTGCTGCCGACCGCGCCGCCTTGGAGCAACTGGCGTTTTCTTGTGAGTCGCTCAGCCCTTACCTCGGCCTCGAAGTCGCGGCTCCTCTCAACTCATCCACGGAGTGGAATGCACGAGTGACGCCCTCGGCGCAACCGCCGGAGCCGGAGAGTCTGTTGTTGGAAGTCAGCAGTGTGGCGCATTTGTGCGGTGGCGAAAGTGGGTTGTGGGCGATCGTCCAGCGGCATTTCGGTCAGCGAGGCTACTGCGTGCAGGCGGCGATTGCCGACACGATCGGCGCGGCGTGGGCAGCGGCACACTGGATAGCTCGCAAATTGCCGTTAGGAAAGTCGTTTTGCCCGGCAACCGACGCGGTGCTCATGCCGCATGCGCCGGGGATCATTCCGTCGAGCTTATCGCTGTTACCGGTCGCCGCTCTCCGCTTGATCGCCGGGACGCTTGACTTGCTGCAACAACTGGGGATTGAACGGATTGAGCAATTGCGGCAGATTCCTCGGGGCGATTTACGGACGCGGTTTGGGGACGAGATGATTCATCGGCTCGATCAACTGGCCGGTACGTTGGCCGAAGTCATTCCTTGGCTCAGCCAGCCCGTCGACTTCTACGCCCAGCAGTTTCTCGACTTTCCGACCACCGATCGCGCGACGATCGACGTCATTTTGTCGCGATTGGTTGGTGAGATTTGCCGCCAGATGCAGACGCACCGCCGCGGCGCCGCAACGTGGAACGTGCGGTTGTATTCACCCGAGTCAGCGCCGTTGCAAATGGACATCCAGTTGTTTCAGCCCACATCGACGCCTCGCGAGGTGTTGCCGCTGATCCAGATGCAACTGGAGCAGCAGGGGATTGCCGAAGCTTGCCGCGGCCGCCGCAACCGCCCAAAAGTCCGACAAGAGTTCTCCGCCGAGGCGTTTTCCGTTCACCATATTAGCATCCGCATTCCGCAAAGCATGGTCCTGATCGACCGCCAGCGGCTGTTGTTCGACGACTCTCCTCGTTTGGATACGCGGGCGTTGGCCTGTTTGATCAATGGTTTGAGCACACGTCTGGGCGCCGACAAGGTTGTCGTGGCCAGATTGCAACCCGAAGCCCAAGCCGAGTTGGCGTTCCGTTTCGAGCCACTCGTCGGCGCTGGAGCCTGCCGCCCAACAGAGAAGGAAGCCAAGACGCCCACCAGACAGCGCAAACCAAGTGAGCCGCCGGTCGATCGAAACGGCTTGTCGAACGGGAACCCGCCAAGGCCTTCGGCGATGATCGCCAGTCCGCTGCAACGTCCGCTTCGATTGTTTTCGCCGGTCGAGATTGCAGTCCGACAAACTTGTTCACGACAAGCCTCTTCAGCGGACCTCCCAGCGACTTGTCCCCAAAGCCCCCCGATCCAACTGACTTGGGAGCGCGAGACCTTTCGCATCACGCGGGCTTGGGGCGCGGAACGCATCGAGACCGGTTGGTGGCGCGGGCCGACGGTTCGCCGCGACTATTGGCGAGTCGAGTTGGCCGACGGACGCTGGTTGTGGATTTTTTACGACTTGGCGGTCCGCAAATGGTACGTTCACGGCGAATTCTGAGCCCCGGACTCCTTAGCGGTCGCACCCATTCTCTTCTTAGCACTGCACGCAAAATAACTTCCCGGTTTTGTTGACCCTCACCTTTACCTCTCCCGTGAGGGAGAGGATTTAGGGCGAAGTTATGATGCGTGCGATCCCTAGCAGATCGAATTGATCTGTTGTCCCGTCGATAGAAACGGCGCTCATAGCGGCTGACCCCAGGCTGACTTCCCGCGATCTTCCGCGCCAGCGTTACAACCTGATCCACGAGGTTGTCTTTTCTAATCGTTTCCGGTTGCCGAAACGCCACATGTTGCCAATTCGCGTGGTAGATTTCCGCAACACGTTGCACTGTCTACCGGGCCCAAAGAACGCATGGGAGAGGTCAGTGAGAAAAGAATTTAGCCCGGAATGCCTTACTACCAGTCCCAAGTCGTCGTGGTGACTGCATTGGCGACCAAGGTGGATCGATGATGAACCGACAAAACTGTGGACAAACGAGGCTCTTCGCCCTGGTAGCGCTGAGCACTTTGATCGTCATCGCGCCGGGTTGTCGAACGGTGCAACTGCCGGCGATTGACCCGACCGGTTCGCGGATCTTTTTGCCGCATCCCTACGCGACGACCCCGCTCTTGCCCGGGCCGTTGCTACCGGGACATGCAATGCAGGCACCCCCAGTTCGACCGGCATTCACGCATCCGGTTGCCAAGTCCTGTGCGACCAAAGCGGCTTCGCCGGTCAGCGGTCCCCCAACCGGAATCGCCGGCCATCTATCGAGCCTTCGCAAGAAGCCGGGACAAGAAGGGGAGATCATCTTGACGCCCTCGAAGATCATCGCGCCGGTCAATAGCGAAGTGATCGTAATGGCGGGCATTTGCGGCGGCGACGGCTACTATGTAATCAATCAACCGCTGGAGTGGATGGTGACGCCCGACAGTGTCGGCGACATCATCGAAGTTGGCGGGACGGAGCACCCTGAGTTCAACAAATTGGTCCCGCCTTCATCGAAGAAGTTCGACGGCCAGTACGCCTGGGGTCGAACTGCGTTGAAGGAAAAGCTGCTCACTCGGGGGACACCCACGCCGGTGGACGATGTCCCGGTCGAGAAAGGTCAACACTACATCACCCTCTCCTCCCCATCCGAGGGAACGAGCTATGTTACTTGTGTCGCTCCCAAAGCCAAGGCTTGGGACCGTCGGCGGGCCACCACCAAAATCTATTGGGTCGACGCGGTTTGGTCGATTCCGGCACCGACGCGAGCGACCGCCGGCGAGCCGTTTACGCTCAACACGTTGATCACCCGAGCTACTGACGGCCTGGGGGTCAAGGGCTACAAAGTCAAATATTCGATCGTCGGCGGAGCACCGGCCGAATTCTTGCCTACCGGGGCCCAGTCCGCAGTCATCACTACCACGGATCAAGGAACTGCTCCCGTTCAAATTCGCCAGCATGACACACAAGCGACAGCGGGGACGACGCAGATTCAGGTCGATATCATTCGACCGGGAACCAATAACGCTCAGGACATCGTCCTGGAAAGCGGTTTGACCAGCATTGCTTGGAGCGCACCGGCTCTGACCATCCGCGCCATTGGACCCAGAACGGCAGGGCTGAATCAACCCTTTAACTACCGGCTTGAAATCACCAACCCTGGGGATCAAATCGCGAGAAACGTGATCGTCCGCACGAAGTCGCTTGACGCCAAAGTCCAGTACATCTCCAGCGATCCCAAACCGGCTCAGTACGGCGATCAATACCAGTGGAACTTGGGCGACGTTCAGCCGTCTGCGCCGACGCAAATCATCGAGGTACAACTCAAGTCCTCGGAACTCGGCGCGCACGAAGTTTGCTTCGAAGTTTCCAGTGACACCGATCAATTGCGGACCGAAGCTTGTGCAACCACAACGATTTCGCTCCCCTGCATCGGCGTCGAGCTGGAAGGTCCAACGACGGCCCAAGTGGGTGGTGTTGCTACATTCAACGTCACCGTCAGCAATCAATGCAGTGAGCCATTGACGAATGTACAATTGCGAATCCAAGCAGACGAAGGGTTGCGAATATCCACCCTCGGAAGCCAGGTCGTTCGCGAATTGGGAACGTTGGCTGCAAGTCAGCGCATCACATCGACGGTGCAGTTCGACGTTCTTTCGCCGGGCAAGCGATGTTTTAGTCTGGATGTCGTCGCCGATGGTGGGCACACGGCGGCAGGTCGACGCTGCTTCGATGCCAGTCAAGTGATCGAGCCGGGGTTGAAGGTCAGCGCGGAAGCGGAACCGGCGGTGGCGACGGTCGGCCAACCGGTCCTGGCCCGCATCACCGTTTCCAACACCGGCAACGTGCCGATTTCAAACATCTCGGTATTGAACAAGTTCTCGCCGTCCCTAAAAGTCTCTCGAGCGACCAGCGCCAACGATAATTTGGAATTCAGGTTTATCGGAAAGGACTTTGCCTTCTTGATCGTTCGACTGGAACCCAATGCTCAACAAGTCTTGGAAATCGAATTTATTGGGCAACAACCCGATGGTGATGCGTTTGACCAGGCCGTGGTCACGACGGCGATCGGCGCCAATTCCACACAAACGGCTCGGTTTCGTATCGAAGCCGCTCCGGCTGGCGGAGAACGCATCGGGATTCCACAGGCTGCCACGAACTCGGGCGCGCTGGCCGTGGAAGTTGCAACCATTGCCAACCCGATCCGCCGGGGCCAGGAAAGCACAGCTTTTGAGATACGGGTATCAAACAAATCGAATGCCGACCTTCAAAACGTCGATATCAGTCTTCTGGTCCCGCCCGATCTGCGGCTGACCAGCATCAACGCCGCGGAAGGCGCCATTCCGATCCGCAGTCGCACGCCCGACGGGACTCAGGTGGCCTTGGAAACACAAGCGACTCTCCGAGCCGGCGAATCCATTCGGTTCACGGCAAACGTCGTTGGCAATTTGATCGGCCAACCGGTACTGGAGGTGGTGGCGCGAGCGGCTTCCGGCGCTACCGCACGGGATTCCAAAGCGGTCCAGGTTACTCAGTAGCCGAGTACCGTCGCACGAAATGGAGCGTCGGAGCGTTATGAAGAAACAGCGCGGTCGGATTTTGGATCCGGCGTGTACAGGGTCAGCAATTGACGGTGCACTTTTATCGATCGGACGAGCGACCAAATCTGTTTCGGTTCGAACCGCCGGGGATCGATTCGTGCCAAGCTGTTCAACTCGTGCGCCACTGCCGAATACTGATCAAGTGCTGCTTGAAACTGCAATCGTGTATTGGCAAGCTGTTCGGCAAAACGATTCTCGTCGTCCAATTCGTCGGGGTCGGAATGATTGGCCAACAAGAACGCCAAGTGCAGCACATCGCGGGTCGATGCATTCGGAATGGCCATCTGGACACGTTCCACCAAGTCCCGTGCATTCATCGAACTCTCGCGTTGAAAAGTCATTTGGATTGGCGCCGTTGTGCGCCACAATGCCGTGTAAGCATTCACGGGTTGCCGATGCTTGGCCACTTTTTCAAAGGGGTCAGGCACATTTTCGGCGATTTATGCGACATCCAAGCATCAATAATTGGGCCGAAAATGAGCCAGGCCCCAGCTCCTGAACAGTTCAAAATGCAGTTTTTGAACGTGGCGCCCGTTTCTTGGCTTTGGTCATTCAAGTCTATCGCGCAAAGCTCGGTCGTTCGTTGAAACGATCGATCCGCACCGCAAATCGTCACAAGACACATCGCAATATGGCGCATCTGAAGCTGGCATGGCGAAAGAAAACTTTAGCAATCAGATCGACTTGACTGCTTGGAAAAGGCCTGCGGGGGTCATGTCTTTCAATTCGACGTCGCTGATCGTTCGTTGTCCAGCACGGTCGGCGAACGGTTTGGCAAAATGTAGCAGTTACTCCGGAGCGTGATATTCTTGAAGCCGGTTGAGCGTCCGGCCAAGCAAATACGGATCGCACGCAAAATACCTTTCGCATTCAACACGATCTCCGCCGGGCTTGCCCCGACGGGATGACGACTGGTCAGTTACCGGAGGCTGTCCGCCATAAACACGCCTTTGCCGATCTCCGTCGGGCTTGCCCCGGCGGGATCACGACTGGTCAGCTACACAATACCAGAGCAATTACAAAGACCGAAGCTATTTGTCGGCCGACGCTAACCGTCGTGCATGACCGCATAACAAGCCAGTGTGTCCGCGACGTCTGCGGGTTATCGCCGGCATCGGTTCGCAGTAGAATCGTCCAGGATGCTGAAGCCGAAACGCGAAGCTTCGAGGGGAACTAACATTGGCCTGCGAGACGACACGATGAGCGATTTATCCCACATTTCGTTGCCGCGCTTGAATGAACCGGCGCCCGATTTCCAGGTGAAGACGACGCACGGCGAGAAGAAGCTGGTGGACTATCGAGGACGTTGGCTGTTGTTGTTCTCGCATCCGGCTGACTTTACGCCGGTCTGTACAACCGAGTTCATTGCCTTCGCCAAAGCTTACGCCAAATTCCGCGAATTGAAGTGCGAACTCTTGGGGTTGTCGATCGACAGCAACTTTTCTCACTTGGCGTGGATTCGCAATATCAAGGAGAAATTCGGGGTTGATATTCCTTTTCCCATCATCGAGGACTTGTCGATGAAGGTCGCGATGGCGTACGGGATGATCATGCTGGGCGCGAGCGATACATCGGCGGTCCGCACGACGTTTTTTATCGATCCGGAGGGTATATTGCGGGCTCTGGTTTGTTACCCGATGACCAATGGCCGTTCGATCGCCGAGTTATTGCGTTTGCTGCAAGCCATGCAAACCACTGACGCACACCGCGTGGCCACACCGGAAGGCTGGCAACCGGGCGACAAAGTTATCGTTCCGCCGCCGTCAACGGTCGAATTGGTCGATGCGCGGAGTCGGGAAGGGCTCGAATGCGTCGACTGGTACTTTTGCAAACGAGACTTGGGCTAGCGCATCGTCAAGTTGACTTTTTCGGTTCCACTCGCGACAATTCTGCAACAAGTCGGACTCCATTTGGGACAACGAATTGTGTGTCGGTCGTAGAACGCCGATAATGATTGGTTGAAAGTTTGGGGGGCGAATTGGAATCGACCGGATGCTGGAAGCGCCGATGGCGTGCCGTGGTTGGTCAGTTGGCCACGTAAAAAGCTGACTAAAAACTTAATTGCCAATAACAACTTGGCTCTGGCTGCCTAATTAAACGGGTAGTCCCGGTCGCGGGGTTTCTCCGGAGAGCCCCAAAGGCCGGTCGTCAATTCCGGATCGTTCGCAATCATGTTCGGTACATGGCGAACTAAAACTCGTTCCGAACTAAGCCGAATGGTAGCCTGCCGAGGGCGCTCATTGGGCCGACAATCAAATCACCGGCTACGCACGTAGAAGTTTTCGCGGAAACATCGCGGGACGCGGGTTCGATCCCCGCCGCCTCCATTTGCGCAGGCTTTTCCTGAGAAGGGCTTGCGAATTTTTTTAGCGGGTCAGGTGATTTTCTTGCTTGGCTAAGGAATAAGGATTCATCGGAATTTGGACCGAATGGTGCGGGGATGGAGGTCGTTATTCTTGCGTTGACTTCTCCATTCCCCGACGGCTCCTTCGTTGTGCCTTGAGTAAGCCGGCGATTCTCGGGAAGAGTAGCTTCTCACCCTCACCGCCAGCTGCTTCGGGGATCAATGCGGCGAATTCATCTCGTACCGCAACCGGCGGCGAAACAAAAGGGATAATTCTACTTACCGCGCCGTAAGCACCTTTGACGGCGATGACTCGGGGCTTGGATCCCAAGTTGAATTGACGGTTACATTGAGTGGAACACGGGAGGGCAAAAACGATTAAAATCAGATCGTAAAAGGGCACCTATTGACTTGGGAGTGATTGGAACCCGAATCCGATGTCGCGCGACGTGGATGAGTCCGATTCTCTATTGGCGGAGGCCTTGGAAGAATACTTGGCGGCGCTGGAGCACGGCGAGCATCTGGACCGGGAGCAGTTCATTGCTCGGTATCCCCAGCTTTCGGCGAGCCTCCGGAACGCACTGGTGAGTCTTGAATTTGTTGCACAAGTCGCCTCGGGCGGTATCCACGAGGCCACCGAGGCAAAGTCCGCCCGTTCGGTCGACGATTACTCGCAGCAAACGCTCGGCGATTTCGAACTCAAGCGCGAGATTGGCCGCGGCGGCATGGCGGTTGTGTACGAAGCCCGGCAGATATCGCTTGGACGGCGGGTGGCCCTCAAGATCCTGCCGTTTGTAT
Source organism: uncultured Planctomycetaceae bacterium (assembly GCA_963803365.1). GTDB lineage: Bacteria > Planctomycetota > Planctomycetia > Pirellulales > Pirellulaceae > JANMEB01. The sequence goes on along the minus strand of CAWDMH010000003.1, from coordinate 104,390 downwards.
CGGTCCTCGATTCCAGGCAACTCGCTCGGTTTAAGAACGAAGCGCAAGCGGCAGCGTTGCTCACCCACCAGAATATCGTTCCGGTGTATGGAGTGGGCTGCGAGCGCGGCGTTCATTTTTTTGCCATGCAGTACATCGACGGTCCATCGCTGGCCGAAGTGATCGCGCAGCGAAGGCGCCAGCGCGAGGACTCCACTGAGCAACAGCCGCCGTCGTCAAACGCGGTGGTTGGCCGTCCCCCTGAATTGAAGGCCGATGGATCAGGTCATCGCGCGCACCAACCACTGGATGCCGAAGCTCCGACGGCCGCCCGACCCATACGCGATACGGTCAACAGGACCCATCTGTCAACTCAAAAGCCCGGTCGACCGTCTCACTATTTTCGACAAGTTGCCGAAGTCGTCGTTCAAGCCTGCGATGCCTTGGATCACGCCCATGAGCAAGGGGTCATTCACCGCGATATCAAACCGGGAAACTTGCTGCTCGAAACAAACGGCCGGTTGTGGGTGACCGATTTCGGCCTGGCGCGAATCGAAAGCGATGCGGCGATGACCATGACCGGGGACATCCTGGGGACATTACGTTATATGAGTCCGGAGCAGGCGATGGGGAAATGGCCGTTGATCGATCATCGCACGGATATTTATTCCTTGGGGGCGACCCTTTACGAACTGTTGACCTTAAGCCATGCTGCGACCGGCGACGACCGAAGCGAAATCATTCAATCCATTGCCAACAGTGAAGTCCGTCCGCCCAGGCGGCTGGATGAGAACATTCCCGCCGATTTGGAAACGATTACTTTGACGGCATTGGCCAAGCATCCCAGCGAACGTTACCCAACGGCCAAGCAATTCGGTGAGGACCTGCGGAATTTCTTGAATGACAAGCCGATCGTGGCCAAGCGCCCAGATTGGGCCACACGCCTGTTCAAATGGAGTCGCCGACATCGATCGCTAGTCACCGCGACAGCCTTGTTCACCGTGGTACTGACATTAATCGTGATGGCAGCGCTGATCTATAGCAATTACTGGATTCGTCAAGAACGGGAGAGGGCCATCCAGGCGGACAAAGAAAAAGGGAGTCAACTATTGGATTCGCTGTTGCGGCAAAGCAGTGCAATGCGACGAACGCGATTCGCCGGGCGTAGCGAGCAAGCGATGGCCTCGGTCCGTCGAGCGGTGACACTGGCTGAGTCATCAACTCCCACTCAGCGGCAAATGCTGGATCTTCGCGACGAGATCATCGACATTTCCACCACATTCGATTTGCGACAAACCGACTTTTGGGAGACTCCTCCCCAAGGTTGGCTGCGCCTGTGTGCGTTCGATTCGTCGTTTTCGCGGTTTGCCTATGGAAATCAAAACGGCGAACTGGTGATCCACAACACTCAACAGTCCAACCGGAACCCGTGTCATTTATCGCTGCCCAAGCAGAGCCTCCGCGTTTGGACGTCCAGGTTTAGCCCCAGCGACCGATACTTGGCCGTCATTGACGACCAACTGATCTGCCGCTTGTGGGATTTGAAAACATCCAACATGATTTGGGAAGCGCCGGTCGGCCGCGGCTGTCTGGATTTCAGCGCCGACAATCGTTGGTTGGCGTTAGGAGATCCGAAGGGAACTGTCGAATTGTTTGACCTCGACGCCAAACAGGTAAGTCATCAAATATCAACCTCTGGCGTGCTTCAAACCATTCGATTTCAGCCTAAGTCGGACGCGATTGCCATTTGTCCCTACGGGGCTCAGAAAGTCGAAGTCCGAAACATCCACGACGGGAGCGTTCTACGAGCCTTCAGCGATCACCAAGCCATGGTCGGCGACGTTGCCTGGAGTGCCGACGGACGACGATTGGCCGTCGGCTGTCTCGATGGCAGAATCTATGTATGGGATGCGATCAGCGGTTCCATTCTGGCAATGATGAATCACCAACGCGAAGTCGTTCGTTTGCAATTCAATCCGCGTGGCAATCTACTTGCATCCACAGGCCACGACGGACTCACAAGACTTTGGGATTCCGATGAAGGCCGGTTACTGGTCACGGCGCCAGGACATTTTATTCGATTTAGTTCCAAAGGAGACCAGTTGGCGTTTCAAAACCGATCGGGGGTCGGCGTCTGGCACGTTGGCAACGACAGCATTTTGCGTACTCTGACCGATCACGACACGGCGCCCGGTCCCTGCATCCGGTTCAGCCCCGACGGACGTTGGTTGGCCACCGCAGAATTTGACGGTGTCCAGCTGACCAGCGTATCGGACCCGGCGCAAGTAGCTCGATTGCCTCTGGGTGAAAACCGAGGCGTTGCCTTCGATCCTCGCGGCAGCGACTTGTTCACCGCGGGGCAACTGGGTGTTTTTCGCTGGCCATTAATCGGCGACGACGCGAAACATAGTTTGCAAATCGGTCCCCCGGAGCGCTTAGTTCCACAAAGGCCGATAGTCGCTATGTATATGCATCCATTTCCCCCAATGGCAACAATTTGTATGCCGTGCTGAATGCAAACTCGATACAAGCCATTCCCTTGCACCACGACTCCCAGCGCCGCCCGCCATTGCAGAATTCGGGGTCGGGCTTTATCGTTTGCAGCCCCGACGACCGCTGGATCGCCACGTCGAGTTGGCTAGGTTTGGATGTCGACATTTGGAATGCCCAGACAGGTGAGCTAGTGCACAAGATCCCTGGCGAGACGTTTAATGCCCCAGTCTTCAGTGCTGACGGCAAGCAGCTCGTCGCAGTATTGCTCGATCAATACCTGGTTGTCGATGTCCCCTCGTGGGAAACGTCGGCGCAGGATTCCGATTCAGCGACCACGGACAGGTGCGGCGGCGTTTTCTGCCGATGGTTCCTTGATTGCTTTGTTCCAATGGCCTGGTTTGATCAACCTGTTGGATCGTCGTTCGTTGGAACCGCTGGCCATTCTCGAATCGCCTGATCCTCGACAAGTCAATTGCATCGCGTTCGATCCTACTGGCCGTACGCTCGCCGTGGCAGCCGGGAAGAGAATCGAGTTGTGGGATCTAGGCAAACTCCGCCAGAACCTTTCGCAGGTTGGCCTCGATTGGGGGCAACCGGAAACTCAAAGCTTCGAGGAGCGGCCCATGAGTCAGCCGCCGACGACATTAACTGTGAACGCGACCGGTCTCGAACAATACAGACAGATGAATCAAATGAGGCAACGTGCGAACCGCATCATTCGAAGCTTGGGTTTCCGAGATGCAGCGACCCAGCTCCTCCATCTGTTGGATCGCTCGGACGAGTAGCTGCTCAGTCGTGATCCCGCCGGGGCAGGCCCGACGGAGATTGGCACAGGCTTTTGCATTGAGGACAGCCTTTGGTAGCAGGTCAGTCGTGATCCCGCCGGGGCAAGCTCGACGGAGATCGGAAGTTGTTTCGCGGCGGGGCAAGCCCGACGGAGATTGGAAGTCGTTTCGCGGCGGGGCAAGCTCGACGGAGATCGGAAGTTCGTTTCGCGTGGGGCAAGTTCGGCGGAGATTGGAATTCGTTTCGCGTGGGGCAAGGAGATCGCCTACCTATTTAGCCTGGGCATTCATGAATCAACTTCATTCTCCCCGGTGGGGAGAGTCGCACGCACGATGCGGGCGGAGAGGGGCGAACAGTTCGCATGCACATTTTCGCGCGCATTGACCCTCCCCGGCCGCCTCCTGCGGCCGACCCTCCCAATTGGGAGGGTAATTATTAAACCCTTGAGCAACAACGACTTAAAAGATAGACGATCTCCAAGCCCGACGGAGATCGGGTTCAGTGCGCAAGTTGTTGTTTGCGATCCTCGGTTCAGTTGCAGGGGTCATCCGGAAACAATTGATGACATTCGGCGTGACGTAACCCAAGTTAGAGCGCTAGTTTCCATTTTGCGGCAATTGGCATGCCAGCACGGTGTTGGCAAGTCTAGAAATGGCCGAAATAATCAAGAGTCTCTAACTTGGGGTAACTTTGAACTGACATGTGCCAACCGCTTGGATGGACAAGTAAACTAGTGCCTTGTCAGGTCTTAGCATTGGGGTTGTGTGCCACTGGCTTCGCCAGTGCGGGTCGGCAATACACGACGCTCATGTACACTGGCACAGCCAGCGGCACCCCAAAATTAAAACTTGACACGGCACTAGCTCGAGTGAATTCGATGAGACAATGGAGTCGTGCGGCCAGCGTTGTTCTCGCGGTCTTTTTTGTCGTCCATGCGGATAGAAGCTTGGCCCGACAGTCCACGGCGGAGGATCGGATGCTGTTTGTGGACCCGACTGGCGAGGACGGCCAATCCGGTTCGAATTCCGAGCCGTTGCGGACGATCACCGAAGCCCAGCGGCGTGTGCGAGATTGGATTGCGGCGGGCTTGGACGAAGATGTTCAAGTCATATTGCGGAAGGGCGTTTATGAACTGGATCAACCGCTTGTGTTTGGCGTCGATGACTCGCCGCCCAACGGGCTGGTGATCACTTACAAATCTGCTCCTAACGAAACGGTTGTGTTGAGCGGCGGTCGCGCGTTGTCTGATTGGCACTTCGACGAGGGCGCTGTTTGGGTTCACCGCCAGTCCGACGACGGACAAATCAGACCCATTTCTCTTGGGCTACGTCAACTTTTTATCGACGATCAACGCATCGTCCGCGCGGGAACCCAACCAGGGCTATTTTCGTATCGTTGAAGCAGGCGAGGACAAGCGGACGTCGTTTCGCTATGATCCGGAGCAATGGCAGCCGCCCGAGGACGCTCAGGGGATCGAGTTTGCGTTTTTGCATGATTGGTCGATGTCGCGCGTGGCGATCCAAAGCATCGATCGGGCGACGCACACAGTGACCTTGGCCAATCCGGTTGGGGCGCCGCACGATTTTTTTCGGATGGACGGATTCGAGCCGCATCCTCGTTACTTCTTGGAGAATTCGCCCAAGTTTTTGGACGCCGCAAACGAATTCGTGGTTGCCGCCGACTCATGGACCGTTTCGCTGAACTTAGGGGATGGCGTCAGTCCCGTCACGAGCCGCGTTGTTGCTCCAACGTTGCCGGAGTTGATTCGGATTCGTGGAACGGCTGGGCACCCAGTTCGGGGAATCCGCTTCGTGGGACTTCAATTTCGCCACACGTCATGTCCCATCCCAGATGGGGGCTACGCGGGAATCCAGGCGAGTTTTTTTGAGCGACGTGGTTCGGCATCGCTCGAGGCAACTGGTTCTGACGCCGCAAGCGAGAGTGGCAACGAGCGATTGCCGGCTGCCGTTGATTTTGCGATGGCGGAAGATTGTCGTGTCGAGTCATGCGAATTTCGGCAACTCGGCGGCGGCGGCATTTACTTGAATGAGTTTGCCAACAAGATAGAGATCGCCCATTGCAAGTTCAACGATATCGGCGGGTGTGGCATCATGATCGGCGAGACATGGTCGCGATCGGCCGCCGACGGCACAAGCCTGGCGTGTCGCGGCAACGTCGTCCGCGATTGCAGCGTTTCTGAATGCGGCACCATCCTCTTGGGAAGCGTCGGAGTGTGGATCGGAATTGCCCGCGACACCCTTATCGCGGACAACTCGATTAGCGATTTGCCGTACACCGGAATCTCCGTCGGCTGGCAATGGGACGCTGTTCCGACCGGATGCGCGAGTAACCAGATTAGGGGCAATCACATCCAGCGGGTGATGTTGCAGTTGTCGGACGGGGGAGGCATTTACACGCTGGGTCGCCAGCCCGGCACGATCTTGTCCGGAAATCGAATTCACGACATTCCCCTCAACGCTGGACGGGCTGAGAGCAATGGGATCTTCATGGATGAAGGAAGCTGTGACATCCTGGTCGCCGAAAACGAGATATTCGACGTGGCCCGAAGCCCGATTCGATTTCACAAGGCTCAGGCCGACACGATCCGAAAAAATCGGCTGTCGACATCGTCCGGCGCGGACGCGTTTCGCTTTAATGCCACCGATCCAACGACACTTGATTTCGAAGACAACGTCATTCAGGAATAGCCAACGAGAGGATGTTGGCTGTTGACGTAGGTCGTGATTTTCTCGGCGAACGTTCCGGAAAACTTACAAGTAGGCGCCGAATCGGATTACATCACCGCCGTCGATTCGGGTTCCAGGAAGCGATAGCCTACGCCGCGAACGGTTTGAATGTAGCGACTGGCCTCACCTAACTTCTTGCGGAGCGAGCGAATATGGACGTCGATGGTCCGCTCCAACACGAGCGTGTCTTCACCTACGCGCCAAGTCGATCAACTCATTGCGGTCATAGGCTCGACCGGGCTGGCGGACCAAGGTCTCCAACAACCGAAATTCGCTGGGGGTTAGGTCGACCGGAGCGTCTTCGACGAAGACCCGGTGTTTGATTCGGTCGATTCTCACGTTTCCGACGGCAAGTTGTTCGAACGAGATATCGGACGCGACCGCCTTGCGGCGCATGAGTGCCTTGATCCGTTGCATCAAGATTTTGACGCTGAACGGCTTGACGACGTAGTCATCTGCCCCGACCGAAAATCCGACGAGTTGATCGGACTCCTCGCTTTTGGCGGTCAGGATAATCAATGGAATGTCGCGCGTGTCGGGGTTGGCGCGGAGCCGCTTGCAAACTTCGATTCCATCGAGCACCGGAATCATCACGTCGAGCAAAATGATGTCCGGCAGTTGCAGACGGGCCTGGTTCAGACCGTCTTGGCCATCCAGAGCCGCGATCACCGAGTATCCGGCTTGGGACAAATTGTACTTGAGGACTTCGACCAACGAGCGATCGTCCTCGACGAGCAGGATTTTGCTTCGAGCCATCGATTTCTACTTGGGTTGGTGAATCTGTTTACCGTGCTTATGACGAATGATCGTACCATCGACGAGATAGATGACGTCTTCGGCGATGTTTTCCGCGTGGTCGGCGATTCGTTCGACGTGCCTGGCGACCGAAAAGCAATGCAAAGACGGTGTGACCATGTCGGAATCCGACTTCATCAGATCGCTCAACTCATCGATCACCTTGCGGTTGTACTCATCGACTTCGATGTCGTGTTGGATAACATCCAGAGCCCGGCGGGTGTCCAACTCGACGAAGGAATCCAGGGCCATCCGCACCATCTCGGTGGCTCGCTTGACCATCTCCGGCAATAAGTCTGGAATCGAGAAGTAAGGAAATTGATGCAGCGCTTCGGCGCGCTCGGCGATGTTGCAAGCCAAATCGGCGATCCGCTCCAAGTCGGTATTGATTTTCAACACCGTAGCGATGCGCCGCAAGTTGATGGCGACAGGTTGGTGCAGCGCCAGGATTTTAAGACATTCCTCTTCGATTTCAACTTCGATCTCATCGACTTGTCGATCCCCCGAAATGACGCTCTGCGCCAGTTCGACCTCATGTTCGCACAACGAGCGGACGGCATCATCGATCATCTTTTCGACGAGCCCAAACAACGACATTAACTTCCGTTCCAACGTTTGCATTTCGCGTTCAAATTGCTTTGACATTTTTCGCTCTGTTCGTCCAAAACGTTTCCATTAGCGTATCCTGTTCGGTTCAGACGCTGCCCGCCACACACTGGGAGGGAACAGCCTCGCGTCAACCGAATTTGCCGGTCACGTAGTCCTCGGTTTGTTTTTCTTTCGGTCGAGTAAAAACCTGGTCGGTATGTCCGTCTTCGACGACTCGACCTTCAAAAAAAAACGCGGTTCGATCGCTGACACGAGCGGCTTGCTGCATGTTGTGCGTGACCATCACGATGGTGTATTGGGCCGTCAACTCGAAGATCAAATCTTCAATCCGAGCCGTGGAGGCGGGATCCAGCGCCGAGCACGGTTCGTCCATCAATACCACGTCCGGACCAATGGCAATGGCCCGGGCAATGCACAGTCGCTGTTGCTGGCCGCCGCTCAAACCCAAAGCGGATTTATGCAAACGATCCTTGACTTCGTCCCACAGCGCCGCCTTCCGCAACGACCATTCGACCAACTCGTCGAGCTCGCTTCGGGGAATTCGAAAGTGTAGCCGAGGGCCGTAGGCGACGTTGTCGAATACTGACTTGGGAAACGGATTCGGCTTTTGAAACACCATTCCCACGCGTCGTCGAAGATCCACGACGTCGGTTGATCGGGCCAAAACGTCGGTCTCGCCCAAACGCAACGTGCCATCCGCTCGAGCTTCCGGGACCACATCATTCATCCGATTGACCCATTTGAGCAAGGTGCTTTTGCCGCAGCCGCTGGGGCCAATAAACGCTGTGATTTCGTTGGCGGGAATCTTGAGACGAACATGCTTGATTGCCTGAAAGTCACCATACCAGGCGTTGAAGTCGTTGAATTCGACAGCCACCGTCGCTTCAAAGCCCGGCACCCCGATCGTGTGCTCGCGTTTGAGGGCGGTGACACGTGAAGCCGTGACCAACCGAGGCCGATTAGCTCGTTCAATCTCGCCAGATTTTGTCATAGGTACAATTCGATTTTCCCCGGAGCCGCCCATAGCGCCTGGCGTCCAAAATCTTAAGCTCCGCCGGAGCTCGGCTCGATTCCGAATAACAATCGCGGCGGCGTTCATGATCAGCAACAATCCGAGCAACACGATAATGGCTGCCGCCGACAAATCGTGAAAACTTTTGTTTTCGTCCTGGGCCCAATCGCAAATCAATATGGGCAAGCAGGTCGAGTTCTCCATGCGATTCTGCGGTCCGGTGGTGTTGCTAATCACGCCGCACATCACCGCTAACAACGGTGCGGCTTCACCGATCGCGCGGCCCATTGCCAGTATTGTACCGGTCATGATCCCCGGTGTCGCCGATGGCAAGACAACCGTACGGACCATTTGCCAACGCGTGGTCCCCAATCCCAGGTCGGAATTCCAAAAAAAGCCCGCCGACTCCATCGACAGCATGACAATAATCCCGATCGTTGTGGCCACGGTAAGCAACATTCAACAAACTCTTGTACCTCAACCCGGTCCAATGACTAAAGGTTTCCGTAAATGAACAATGGCCGGCTGAATGGAGAATACTCTGCCGATTCAATTGTCTGGCGGCTGGGGATCACAGCTTTGGATGTGGTTGGGTCGACAAATTGAATTTCTCCTGGGCTTGGTTTGAAATGGGCTCAACCGAGCTGGAACCCTGAATCTCGATCTTGCCACGCAAGCCGGAGACAAACGATTTGTCGTTGGATGAAGAATTGTTAACATTGTTCGGGGCGCCACGACTGCCATCGACCCATTCCGACTGCGGTCCCTCGCAAGCCGCGACGAGTAGACGACACGTCAAAAAGGCCGCCAAAGCGTGGAATAACTTCATCCGGTTCCCCCAAGTTTTTTCTGGAGACGAGGCCACAACGTAGCGTGTAATTGTAAAGATAAAGTGAAGAACATGTTAAGGTAGCATGGTGGCAACCAGGGAAGGCCGTCGGACAAAAAACGCCCCGACTAGCGACTGGAGAGGTCGAGCGAATAGAAATACTCTTCGAATGGCTTCCAACCGTCGCTCACTTTGCGAATCTCCGATCCGCGTACGAACCCAATTCGTTCAAAGAACCGGTGGGCGTGCGCAAAACGCGTGTCCGACCAGAATTCGACTCTTCGAAAGCCGTGGCAGCGTGCCCAGTGGAGATTGTTTTCCATCAGGCGTTTACCCCAGGATTTGCCGCGCAGGTTGGTGGCCAAGTATAGGCGGCGAAAGGTACACGTTTGCGGCGTCAATGTCGGCAATGCCGCGTGGCATCCAAATACATGATCGCCATCGGCGAGCACCCAAAACGCGCCTGACTTGTCAAAGTAGTTTGCGGCGATGTCCGTTAGATCCGCATCCGAACCCTCGAGCCAGATTTGGTCGTCGTATTCTCGGAAGACCGAGTCGATGAGGCAGATGACTTTGGGTTGGTCGGCCAAAGTCGCCAATCGGATTTCGAGTCGCGCGTCGCTCGCCGGCTCATCGGACATGACAGCTACGGAACTTTCTTTTCCAGCGAAATGAGTTCGACTTCGAAAATGAGTGTTTCGTTAGGTCCGATTCCGGGTGGCAGGCCCGCCACACCGTAGGCCATCTCGGGTGGCACGACCACTTCCCATTTACTGCCGGCGGGCATTCGCAACACAGCTTCGACCAAGCCGCGGACCTCGATCGCGCCGACGGCAAGACGAACCGGCTCTTGGCGATCGAGTGTGGACTCGAAAACCGTACCGTCCAATTTCTTGCCGGTATAACGCAGGTTCACTTGATCGGTCAAAGTCGGCTTGTCGCCGCTGCCCTCGGTTAGCACTCGGTATTGTACACCGCAGTCGAGTTGGACGACCCCTTCGGCCAGTGCGTTCTTCCGCAAGAACACCTCGCTGGCTCTCATGTTCTTGTCGGCGGTGGCTTTGAGCTTGGCTTGTTGTAGTTGATCGATCTTTTTGTAAAACGCCGACATCGTGGCCTCGGTATCCTCTGCGGACAAGGCGGAGTCTTTGCCCGCCGCGGCCGAGCGGAGACCTTGAATGAGTTGCTCCAGGTCAATCTCAATCTCTTGGTTTTTGAAATCGTCGATGATATTTCGACCAATGACGTAGCTGGCTTTTTCGGTCAACGATGACGGCGCCGGCGGGTGATCCGCCGAGACCGGTGGTTGTTGCGCGGAGACACGATCGGCCGCGATTACACAAACCGTCATCGCCGCGCCGCCGCGCCCAAAACTCGCAAAAAACGTGACATGAGCTGCCTTTCCGGTGATGCAAAACGGTAGCGGAACGTGCATGGATTCAGTTGTTTACTTGAATTCTTGCGCACGCAGCTACTGCAAAATGAGATTTGAATCGAAACTAGGAGCGCCAGGGCGGTGAGTAGGACAATCCGAGTTTGACGATTTGATTCAACACCTGCTCGTATTTCATGCCGATTGCGGCCGCCGACTCGGCAAAGTCCTCGCCAAACGAAAGGTTGGGATTGGGGTTGGCCTCGAGCACGAATATCTCACCGTTTTCTTTCATCCGCAAGTCAATCCGGGCGTAGCCGCTGAGGCACAATGCGCGGAAGACTCGCTTGCAAATTCGTTGAATCGCCGAATCCGTGGTCGATGACAAATCCGAGGGCCGACCGGTTTCAACACCCACCTTCTCCTGATACTTGTAATCCCATTTGACCTGAGCGGTGGCGATATTGGGGACGCCTTGGGGCAGTTTCTTGAACGACAACTCCCAAACCGGCAAAACCCGCAAACGATCGTTGCCCAGCACGCCGACGTAGAATTCGCGGCCTTCGATGTATTCTTCGACCAATGCGTCGGTGCCGATCTTGCCGTGACAGTGGGTGACTTGCTCGCGAAGTGACGATTCGTCGTGGACCACCGAGCTGCGACTCAGGCCGAAGGAGGCGTCTTCGGTCGTCGATTTGACCAGCAGCGGATAGTCCAATCGCTTGGGAATGTGGAACTTCTTGCCGCGCGGAATCACCAGGAACCGGGGCGTGGCGATGCGGTGATACAACATGATTTGTTTGGACAGCGCTTTGTCGCGGGCCAGCAACAATCCGCGCGGGTTGCATCCGGTGTACGGTTGCTTGATCAACTCCAGATAGCTGGCGACGTGGTAGTCGTAAACCGAGACCTGGTGGAATTCTTCCAGCAGATTGAAAGTGATGTCGGGATCGACTTGCGAGATCGCGTTGCGGATGGCGCCGAGATCATCGATCACGCCGACTTTTTCGACGCGGTGGCCCATTTCCTTCAATGTCTGGGTCACGTCGAACTCGCATTTCCATTCCTGGATTTGCTTTTCGGAGCAGCCTTCCAGCGAATCGGGAGGGACCAGATCGGCGTGCATCAATGCGATGACTCGTAGCGGCTTGAATCGCCTGGAAGCCATGCCGTGTTCCTTGTTCGAGGATGGAGCCCACGCCGAACGTTCAAAGGGCGACGCGGTGATGTCCGGCGTGCAGGTAGTTCATGGTCTGCACGGTGATCATCACTAACGCGTCGCGCCGAGACTGCCGCTCGCTGTGCCGCATTCGCAACTTCAGTTGACGGCAGCGCGAAATCATCTCGTTGATTATTTGATCAATCACGTATTGGTACTGCCCGGTCCAATGGGCGATGGTTTGCCGAAGCGCCGTTCGATGGCGGCGAAGGAAACCGGCGGCCGTCGGATGATGAGCGACATCGGGCGAATCGGAAAACAATCTCGACAAGTCACGGTCGTAAAAGTCCGGGATGTCGATCAGGTAACGCTGACATTTCTCGTCGTAGTGCTGACGCAGCGTCTTGGACTCGTTCTTGATCGAATAAGCATGTTGTTTGGAAACGACCAGCGGCCTGGCCCCGCGCAATTCGTCGAACAACTCGTCGACGTACTCTAGCTTTTTTCGCGCCGGCCAGCCTTCGTATTCGCTTCGCCAACGCGATCGCGGTCGAAGCCACACCGCGAACGTCTCGGCGAAGTCCTCGGTCGGATGGCTCTGAGCGTACCACAAATCCAGGTGCAGCACAAAACTCTTGCTGTACGGACGCGGTTGATAGAAGTCCGGGTAGGGTTGCGACGCCTTGCCAAAAACTTTCTGCCAACGTCGTCGCCGATGCAGCCGATAGGCTGAATCCAGACAGTGTCCCGTCTCATGCCGCAGAATCTTCATGCACCAACTGGGGTTGCCTCCTTCCACCTCCAACATCATCTTGCGTTCGATTCGTGTCAGGCGGGGATGAGCCAGAAAAAACGGAATCGCGATTCCCGGAATCCCGTCGGGCGAAAACCATTCTTCGGCCAACCACACATGCGGTCGAACGACGATCTCCCGTTGCTCCAGCTCGGAATGTAATTGCTCGACCTGAGATTCCAGCCACGTTCCTTCGATCCGCAATCCCAGGTCGCTCAACCGAAGGTCCAGCAACTCCGCATCGGGCAAATCGGCCCAGTCATGTTTACGTGTTTTTCGCTGACCGTTTCTGGATGTTTTCGTGGCAGACATCAATTCGCAGTTCTTCCATTCGGTAGTCGACCCCTATCGTACGCACGATACCCCCTGATTGCCAACCACTGTGCGATAGTGCGGGGAATCTTCGTGGGGATGGCCATCCTTGTGCGCCGAATGCCGGGCAGAGACTGGACCGACCCACAGCCAATAACTCCACTCCGCACGGTGTGTTCCGGCCCCTTCCACTCGGTGTCCAGACCGACCAGAGGCGGCGCCTGTCCACCGGCCGGAGCGCACTGTCGCCGCCAAGTTCAAACATTCGTCGTCGTAAACGTGTCTCGCAATTCGTTGGCCATATCGTGAAAGCGAGCGTAAAAACCTCGGGCGATCCAGCCCAAGTAGACATTGGCCCCGAGCGAGCACATCAAGAACAGAAACATGAACAGCATCTTCCGGGTCAAGTCTTTTTCCAGCGCCTTTTTGGACGATTCGAGTTCGTCGACCTTGGCCAACAGCGAACGTTCGTTGTCAGTCGTGGGAATCGGCAGCTTGCCCAGAGACTCGCTCGGCGAACGCTCGGCCGCGGTAGGCGCTTCCGTCAATGGAGCGGTGGAGGGATTGAAAACTGGCACCGTCCGTTCGGCCGATAGCGTGGACGGCGGCGCCGAAGCACCTGAATAGCCGCCTGTCGATGTCGCGGCCCGGCTGTTCGGCCAGCCCATCGCATCGTCGCGGCGCTCAAGTTCCGCCGCCAGCGGCTGCCACAGGTTCGGCGGCGACGTGTTCGTGTCCGGATTGCCAGGAACGCTGACTTGCGGCACGGTCGTTAATTGCGTGCTCGAACGCAGTCCGGGTGATTGCGAGATGTCAAGTTGCTCGCCCGAAGAAGTCTCGCCGACACTGGCGTTGGAATTTGCATTCGCGTCATTTGAGTTTTGTGAGCGGAAGCCTTCGGCTGGCCGCTTGTTGGATGGATCGATGTTAGGCGCTTGCATCCGGTTGCGAATCGGACTGGATGCTGGCGGGGAAGTGGTGTTGTCGATGGCGGGATTTGCCCGACCAATATCAAATTGGTCAAGACTCCGCGCGCGTTGGCCTCCATTCGTTTGCGGTGTCAAACGCGGGTTCGTCCCCTGCGAGTTCAAGTTGGAGGGCATTGAGTTCAAGTCGGCCTGGTTATCTAAGCCGTTTTGACCTGCCGTCGCGCCAATCGTTGAATCCCGTCGGTTGGAATCATTTGAAGCATTTGCGTTGGGATCGTTGAGAATTGAATGAAGCGATCCCAGGGCATTCAAAGCGCTTGGGGTGAGTTCGATTCTCACCTTGCCAATCTTTCCCCTGTCTTCCGGCTTAATCATGCTTTCCAAAGACTGACCGCGGAAAAGTGCCTCGATATGACTTTCGTCCAGCCGGACGACAAACACACCCCCGTCATCAGTGCCGGTGTCCTGTTGTTGACCAACGGCACGAAAACAGGTTCCGATAATGAGCGCAACGGCGAATAGGGCGCAAACGAATCTCACGATGTGGACTCCGTCGATGGGGAGTTTAAGCGGCTCTCTGTTGTATACTAGCTAAAATCTCCGCGTCGGGTAAATAGCGAATGGTCGACCTTCCCGATCCTTCCTATGTCTGGTATTTTACGCCACTTCATCCCAGCCGACAGTTGGAATCAATTACATGCGACGCCGACAGCGAGTCTGGATTCGGGGCCTGAAAATTGCCATCGCGATCCTAGTCCTTGTCGGCCTGGCGTCGATGGTGCGCAACTGTGTCGGTGATTTGGCGCACAGCCCGTTACAGCTGACGTCCATTCGCTGGCCCTGGCTGTTCGTTTCCGGCGGAGCGTACTCGTTGGGAATGATGATGGCCGGGCTATTTTGGCACCAGGTGTTGTCGACGTTGGGGCAACGCGTCTCGTTGCCCCGTTCGCTGGCTGCGTTTTTTGTTAGCCAGCTGGGAAAATACTTGCCGGGCAAGGCGATGGTGATCGTGTTGCGTGCCGCTTTGATCCGAGCGCCCTATGTCAATACTCAAGTCGCCGTGGTAGCGGTTTTCGTGGAGACGCTCACGTGGATGGCCATTGCGGCGGCGATGGGCAGCGCGACGTTAATCGCGATCGCACCGCAGCAACAGTGGCTGTTGTGGGCGGGGGCAACGATGTCGATTGTGGCATTTTCCGTCGTCTCGCCGCCGGTATTGCGGTGGGTGCTGTTGAAGTTGCGCCGCAAGGAGATCGAACGCGCCGGTCTGGTGGAAACGCGAATCTCGTTCGCCGTCTTGGGTTTGGGATGGGTCGAGATGGTGATCGGTTGGTCGCTGGTGGGATTCAGTCTGTGGGCCGTGTTGCAGGCGATGCCCGATGCCGATGTTCACCTTCGGCATTTCTGGTTGGCTTTGGCGTGCGCGACGTTGTCCGTGGTCCTGGGGTTTGTTTCGTTGATACCCGGTGGGTTGGGCGTCCGCGAGTTGGTCATTGCGCCGCTATTGGCGACCGAGTTCGGTGCGCCGATCGCCTTGACCGCCGCGGTCATTCTGCGATTGGTCTGGCTGACCGCAGAGTTGATCCTGGCAGGTATAATGCAAGGATGTTACGCCCGCCGCAGCGTCACCGTGCGCCCCGAGCCCATTTCCAGCCGATGAGTTCGAGTTCAACAGCGGATCCGTTTTCCAGCATGCAAATCTCGGTCATCATTCCGGTCTACAACGAAGGGGAATCGCTGCCACAATTGCAGGGCGAAATCGAAAAAACCGCCGCGGCGAACGGCTACGATTTGCAAATTATTTACGTCGACGACGGTTCGACCGACTCCACCTGGTCCACCATCGAACGAATCACTCGTGCCAACGCTCAAGTGGAAGCGGTTCGGTTTCGCCGAAACTTTGGCAAATCAGCAGCGTTGGCGGCCGGCGACTCGGGCACATTGCGACTGGGTGGTGACGATTGACGCTGACTTGCAAGACAACTTTGGGGAACTTCCCAAACTGATCGCGGAATCGGAAAAAGGATTTGATCTGGTCAGCGGCTGGAAGCGAGTCCGCCGCGATCCTTTCACAAAACGATTGGCGTCCAAGATCTTCAACAGCCTTGTAAATCGCGTCACCCACCTCAAACTGCACGACCACAACTGCGGGTTCAAACTCTTTCGGCGAAGCGTACTTGGCGACATCCCGCTTTACGGCGATTGGCACCGATTCATTCCTTCCCTGGCCGCGTCAAAAGGGTGGACTGTCAGCGAAGTGGTGGTCGACCACCGGCGGAGAAAACACGGCAAGTCAAAATACGGATTGTCGCGGTACCTCACCGGAATCATGGACCTGATCACGATTCGCTTTCTCACGAGTCATCATCACAAACCGCAACATATTCTGGGCTCGCTGGGAATTGTGATCGGTTCATTCGGGTTTGCCGGACTGGCATATCTGTCGATCTACTGGTGGCTAAGGATCAACTGGCATCGCGATTGGGCGCCGGTCCACGATCGGCCCTTGCTGCTGTACTCGGTGGCCATGCTCCTCATCGGCGCGCAGTTGGTGGCGATCGCATTTTTGGCCACGCTGATCGTCGCGCATCGCAGCAAGGAGACGACCGACTATTCCATCGCCGAGGAGATTCGCAGGCCGCCAACGAATTCGACCGTTTAATTTTGATCTTTGTTGCGTTGCCCGGCGTCGTCCTTGATCTCGCCGCAGTCGACAATCACAATCTTGGCAGATGTCTTGCCACTCCGCGATCCTTTGGCTTCGATCGCCTTAACGACGTCCATTCCCTCCAAAACTCTACCGAAGACAACGTGGTGGCCATCGAGCCAATCGGTCTTGACGGTCGTGATAAAGAACTGCGAGCCATTGGTATTGGGGCCGGCGTTGGCCATGCTCAATACGCCCGGACCATCGTGTCGCACGGCGAACGTCTCGTCGTCAAATGTCTCGCCGTAGATGCTTTCGCCGCCCTCGCCATTGCCTTGAGTGAAATCGCCGCCCTGCAACATGAATCCGGGGATGACGCGGTGAAAGATCGACCCTTTATAGTGCAGCGGCTTGCCCGACTTGCCTTCTCCTTTTTCACCCGTACACAACGCCCGAAAGTTTTCGACGGTCTTGGGAGCGTCCTTGCCGAACAACCCCAAGACGATTCGCCCCGCGTTTTGTCCGCCGATTTCGACGTCGAAGTAAACCTTGTTCGTTACTTCAGCATCGGACGCATTCTTGCTGGGCGCTGCAGGCGTGTCCTGCCCCCGTGCCAATGTCGACGCCGCCAAACACAGCACTACCGCGAATAATCGTTTTAACATCGTTCACTCCGTTCACGTTGGTTGGATGCAACTCAGAAACCGTGAATCTACATCAACGAACGTTGGATTCCAGTGGTGGTAGTCGGCTCATTTCAAGCAGGACGGTCATTTTTGGCCCTCCATTGTCGAACATGGAAAGCCCGACCGACAGCCAATGACCCGACTACTTATCGGTGGGACCCGTTGCCGCAGATTGGGATGCCGGGACCGAATCGCCACGGTCAGCGACGATTCATCGAGTCCATTACTGAGCCGAAATCCAGACGAACGGCTTTTGGGCCTCGTCCATTCGGATTTCCAACCGCATGCGCGGCTTGTTTTTCGATAGCAGTTGGCGCACGATCGCGAAATAGGAATGCTTGTCCAGATTAAGCGTGACGTTGATTTGCTGAAGTTCAATTCCCTTGGCCGCCAGCCCGTTGTGATCGAACAGCATCGGCACACCGGTTCGTTGTTGGATCGCGTCGAGCGCCTCGAGCAGCGGCGTGTTGTTGATCTTCACCGCCAATTGCTCGTACATCGCCGGAGCGGCCTCCAACGACGATGTTTGAGGAGGCCAGCCAACAGGCCAAAACTCTTTCGCGGATTGGCTGTCCACGAGAGTGAGTTGCGGCGTTTGTCCGATCTCGCGGACCGGAACGGCTACTAATCCCAATGGACGGATGATAGCAGCCAATGAAGTTCCCGCCGAAATCCCTTGCAACTCTTCGAACACGGTGTCGGTGCTTGCGAGCCGAGCCTGCGTGCTAGAATTCACAGCGATCGGCAAGCTAATTTTGTCCGCGATTTTTTTGACCACGTCGGGGATCGGTTGCCCCTTGGTTGAGAAATCAACTGGGACCGCCAACGCGTCGCTGACACTTACCAATTGTTCGGGCGTCAAACCGAAGGCGGCTTTCTCCGACAATGTGATTTTGACTCCGTCGGCTCGATATCTTGCGATCAAGCGCTTGAGGTCGGCGATGTCGCGTCGCGAAAACGACCCGCCGGGCAAATCGAGTTGGCCGGACCGTTGCAAGACGCCTTTGATCAGCACGTGAATGCGGCCGCCAAAGACTTCCTCGCTGACGTCCGGTTTAGCGTCGGCCGATCCGCTTTTGAGTCGAACGCTGTCGGCCCCCGCCTGGTCCAGGAGTTCGGCCCAAGTCAATTGGTCGCCGGATAGCATGTTGACAACCGCCACCTCCATTTCGACGATTCGGTCGTCGTCACGCGGTTGCTGGTTGGACTGGACAGCCGAGGCGGCGGCACAGACTCCAGCCGCAAGAAGCACGCTCCAACAGAACCAGAGTGCGATCGATTTAGCGGGTCGGGCAAGCATTGGATCTTTTCTCGATTAGTTGATCGAGTTCGAGTTTTAGACGGTCGAGAACCTGGTCGTACGGAAACGCACCGACCTGTTCTCGGCCTCGCTTCAAATTCACGTAGTTCGGTCCACACCACAATCCAAGATCGGCGTCGTCGGTTTCCCCAGGTCCGTTGACGCGGCAGCCCATGACAGCGATGGTGATGGCGTGATCCTGAGCATACTGCGAAATGTCGCGCACGCGCTGGGCGAGTTCGACGAAGGCTTCGTTTTCGACTCGCGAGCAACTCGGGCACGAAATGATATTCAGGCGATTGGTACCGAAGTCGACGACCGAACGGACTCGGCCATGGTAGATGTCGTCGATGATCTCTCGGGCCGCGGCGATCTCCTGTCCCTTCTGATCGTTGGGTACGGTCAAGCTGACGCGAACCGTGTCACCGATCCCTTGCGAAATCAGTTGTTCGAAGGCGATTCGCGTCTTGATGATTCCGTCCGGCGGCAGTCCCGCTTCGGTGACTCCCAAATGCAGAGGGACGTCTGGCCGCTGAGCGGCAAACCGCCGATTCAGTTCGATCACTTTGGTCGGATCGGAGTCCTTGAGCGAAACGCAATATCGCGTGAAATCCAAGTCGTCCAAAAACTGGCAGTGGTCGACGGCGCTGTCGATCATCGGAGAGATGGAGTCGTCGTCGCGGTACTCGTTCTTTTTATCGGGGTCGACGCTGCCGCAGTTGACGCCGACCCGGATTGCGCAGTCGTGTTCGCGAGCCGCGGCGACCACAAAACGGACTTTTTCTTGCCAATGCTTGTCGCGCTCGTGATGGTAAAGATGGCCCGGGTTGTAGCGGATTTTGTCGACGTGTGGCGCCACGCTTTCGGCCAAAAGGTAGCTTTCTTGCAAATCCACGGCGAGATTGGCCGAGGTTTGTCGACGGATTTCAGCCAGCGCTGCGACGTCTTTTTTGCTATCGACGGCGATTCGCACCAGGTCGGCGCCCGCCGCTGCCAATCGATTCACCAATGCAATCGTGGCGTCGACGTTCTGGGTTGCCGTCGCGGTCATGGATTGCACGGCGATGGGAGCATGATTGCCAATCGAGATCGACCCGATTCGAACCGCGCGCGTCGGATTTCGTTTGATTTCGATCAATGTCGCCTCATAAATCCCACCGTCGAGCGGCCCGTTGAAAAAGTAGCGAAACGTCGCGAGCCGTCCGGTTCGGTTGGCGTCCACACGGCGAATTACCGGGCGGCTTGCGCTGCTCCGCTTCAATTAACACTTGTGCACACATTTTTCAACAGTCTGTTAGAGTCTGGCGTGGCTTGGTCAACGCCGTGCTCTATTTAGCTTATTGTCGGTACCGCAACGATTCGGGACAATGGCAATCTTGCCTTGTCTCGTTTTCAATCCGCACAACTCAGCCGATGGCCGCCGATGACCGATCCCGCCGAGCGCTACGAGCCCCGTTTTCATATTGTACTCTATCAACCGGAAATCCCGCCCAATACGGGTGCCGTGGGACGAACGTGTGTGGGCTTGGCGGCCAAGCTTTGGTTGGTCCGCCCCCTGGGATTTCGCGTGGATGACGCCACGTTGCGGCGAGCCGGGCTGGACTATTGGCAACATCTTGAATGGGAAACCGTGGATCACTGGAAGGAGTTAACTGGGCGGCTTTCTCCGGCGCGGTTTTGGTACTTTTCAAAAACGGCCTCTCGCCTTTACACTGAGCCGCAATTCAGGGCCGGCGACGCATTGGTCTTTGGCAGCGAAACAGCCGGGCTGCCGCCGTCGATGATCGCTGCGGATGCCGAACACACCCTGCGAATTCCCATGATCGGGCCGGTTCGAAGCTTGAATCTTTCGTGCAGCGTCGCGGTCGCAGGTTACGAAGTCGATCGTCAGTTGCGCATGAAAGACATTGCCACGGAATCCGCTGCTGCCATCGTCCGGCGATCGCCTTCAACGGTTCAATAGGTTGCGAATGCTCAAACGCAAATCGACGACCGAAACGCCTTCGTTGAACTCCGCCCAACGCGAGGCAGTGCAAACGCTTTCGGGTCCGTTGTTGGTGTTAGCCGGTGCCGGGACCGGGAAGACACGCGTCGTTACCTTTCGCATCGCACATCTGATTCGCCGTGGAATCGACCCGTCGCGAATTCTGGCGGTGACGTTTACCAACAAGGCTGCTCGCGAGATGCAACAGCGGGTCGGAGCTTTGTTGGGAAAGCGGCACGTCAAGCGGCCGTTTGTTTCGACGTTTCATTCGTTTTGCGTCCAAGTACTGCGGCGGCACATCGCGCAACTCGATTATCCTCAACGCTTTTTCATTGCGGCGCGACGATCAAGAAGGCTTTGCTCGGACGGCACTGCGCGAAGTGCGAGTCGCGGACCACCTGTTGTCGCCGAGCGAGTTGCTCCATCAAATTGGCCGCTGGAAATCACAGTCGATCACCCCCAAGCGTGCCGTTCGGATCGCGCAAACTGACAAGGAACATCTTGCGTCGGTTGCCTTTCGTCGCTACCAGGAGTCTTTGAAGCAGGCCGGCGGCGTGGATTTTGACGATCTACTTTGCCTCACCGAACAACTGTTTCGCGAGTTCCCCGAATGCCGTAAACAAGAGGCTGGCTGTTGGAATCACCTGTTGATCGATGAATATCAAGACACCAACGGTTTGCAATACGAGATCGTACGAGAACTCGCCCGACAGCATCGGAACTTGTGCGTCGTTGGCGACGATGACCAGTCGATTTATGGCTGGCGCGGCGCGGAGGTGCGGCACATCTTGAATTTCAAGAAAGACTGGCCGGAGGCCGTCGTGGTGCGTCTGGAGCAGAACTACCGCTCGACTGGGGAGATTCTCGGATTGGCCAATCGACTGATCGCTTTCAATCGGTTCCGCCATCCAAAACAGTTGACAGCGACTCAAGGTGCCGGGCGGATTCCCGGGTTACTTCAATTGGAGGACGAACAAAAAGAGGCGGCTGAAGTCGTGCGGCAAATTCGAAACCTTTTGCAGACGCCTGGCGTGTTAGCGAACGAGATCGCCATTTTGTTTCGGACGAACGAGCAACCGCGAGCGTTCGAAACCGAGTTGCGGCGGCACCGTGTGCCGTACGTGTTAATCGGCAGTCAGTCTTTCTTTGACAGGAAGGAGATCAAGGACGTTCTGTCTTTCCTGCGGCTAGTGGTTCGCCCCGAAGACGATCTGGCGTTGCGGCGGATTATCAATATCCCTCCGCGCGGGATTGGAAAATCGACGTTCACGCAGCTATCGGAACGATCACTTCAACAGGGGCGCCCGATTTGGGAGCTGATGCAGCAAGGGGTCCAGCAGGGTGCGGGCGACTTCAGCCCCGCCGCCCAACGCGGCGTCGAACAGTTAACCGGCGCGATCAACCGAGCGCAAACAGCGATGCGGTCTGGCGGCAACCTCGTCGACTTGGCCACACAGCTGTTAGCCGACGTACGCTATCGCGCCGAAATCGAGCGGGCTTATTCCGATACCGATGATCGCGAGTCTCGTTGGGCGTCGATCGAACAACTTGTCAACCGCGCTGGCGCAATACGTGGACGAGCGGCGCGGCCAAGCCGACTTGGGTGAATTCATCGATCACATCGCGTTAGCCGACCGCGATTTCGAAAATGATAAGGAGGACCAGCTCAATCGAAACGCCGTCGCCCTGATGACTCTGCACAGCGCCAAGGGTTTGGAGTTTCGTTACGTGTTCATGGTCGGCCTGGAAGAGGGACTGTTGCCGCACCGACGAAGCATCGCGCTGGACGATGCGGCGATCGACGAAGAACGACGCTTGTGTTACGTCGGGTTGACGCGGGCCCAAGATCAGCTCGTATTAAGTTTGGCGCTTTCGCGAATGAAATGGGGGAAGCTTCGAGAGACAATTCCCAGCCGCTTCTTGTACGAAATGACGGGAAAGACCGAACATCCCAATTACCAACGATCATTAGACGGTTGCGACGGCGACTAAGGCGGCTGAGCAGCCCGTTAAGAATTGCATGGAAATAACTTCGGCATTCACCCGATCTCCGTCGGGCCTGTCCCGACGGGATCACGACTGGACAGCGACACATCACTCAAGCCATGACAAAGACCGAAGTTATTTGTCGTGCGATTCTAACCCATTGCCACTGCAGCGCTATCCGCTTTTGCCGTCTGTTTTTTCGTTGCTGGTGTCGATGGGATTCTCGTCTGGGACATAAGGCTTTGGAATATCCCACCCGGTGGTCAACCAACGAATCAGCTTGAAGTCATTCTGCGTTGACGTGACGAGTTCCTTCCCGTCAGGCGAAAATTGGACGACGTGCACGGCGTTACGCGTGCGGATATCAGACGCCGAAAACGTGAAGACTTGCGGTGCGCCAGAGCCGAGTTTATCCTTGTTGGTTGCGAATCCTTCAACGCCGACACCCACTAGGAAAACGACAACGGTTCCGTCAGCGCGGCCCGATGCCAGTCGCGAGCTGTCATTGTTGAAACTGAATTCGGTGACCGGAACGTCCTTGGCTGAGTCCGCCAGAACCAGCCCGGACCAATCTTTAGTCGCCCACAACACCAGCGAACCATCGAGGCCTACTCCCGCAAGAAATCGCCCGTTGCCGGAAAAGTTGATTCGAGAAAAGGATTCGACGACACCGCTGGGACTCTGAAGCTGCTGAATTAGTTGTTTGGTCGAAGCGTCGTAGACCAACACTTTACCAGAATGCGTGCCGACCGCCCAGAATTGCGGGGACGCGGATCCGTCGGCGCCGGGAATCGATGTCGCCGCGACGCAGGTCGGCACCGTGGAGGAGTCCAAACTCAGTCCCTCCACCGGACTTACCTTGCCGGATTCCATCGCCAAGGCCTGGAGCTGTCCAGCTTCGTTGATCAATAAACAGCGGCCGGTTCCGTCCAGTGCAAAATCTTCATAGAACCCTGGTAGTTGTTGGGCCTGGCCGGATGCGAATCGAGGGGCCGAGCCATCCTGGGCGATGGGCACCACCCACATCCGACCATCCGCAAATCGCGCCACCCCGGCCGATGTTCCGGACACCTGGATCTTATCCACGACCGGGGTTGGCAAAATCCGGCAAACTGGCGATGCGTTGCTGTCGAGCAACAGTGCATTGCCATCGCCAGTGACCAACACGCCGTCACGCGTCGGCAGCGCACTTCGAACCAACATGCGGACGGTTGATCGCGGGTCATCCAAATAGCGGCGACTGCGATCGTCGAAGAGCCGCTGATGGTTGAACCAGTCGTCCACCACGGCCTGGACAATTTGATTTTGATCGGACAAAGATCCGTCGGCGGGATTCCATTTCTTAATACCGCCTTCCAAGTTGGTGATCAGGACCGAGCCGTCTCGCGGATCGAATTGGACGCTGTTGATTTGTCCGTTAAGTGAAATCGATTTCTGCGGTGTCCCTTGGTTTTGCCAGATGTCTTCATTCCAAATAGCGATTCGAGTCGCATTTTTTTCACCGTCGAATAACTGGGTCAGATAGATCGGTTGACCTTGCGGACGAATGACTTGGACGATGTTTTCCTCAAACGCGACGCGGAAACTGACTCGCTTGCCCTGGCGGAACAATGCCAGCCGTCGCTCGTTGATCCCGGCGCCGACGCGTTTGGTATCACAGATCAAGAACCCGTCGCTGACATCCGGTGCCCAACTGTGGAAGTCGTCGATAAAAATCTCGGTTCCCAACGTGCTGTTGGCTTGCAAGTCAACGACCTGGATCCGGGTGGCCACGCCGTCTTTGCCGCTGACTGCGGCGAACAAGCCGTCTGCGGAAATGAGCAGACTCTGAATCTCGCGGGGAAGCGGGATCGATGCCACGACTTGCTGTTGCCGCGGATCGCCAACGAGCAGAATCGTGGGATTGGCTGGATCGACGTAGAGAACACGTGAGCCGTCCGGCGAAACGGCAAACTGCGCGTTACGATTGCAATCCTGCTGCCAGATCATTTGTCCGGTCGAAGTCTGGTAGCAATACAAATGGCCGTCGTTGGATGCGGTGACCAGCAGTTTGCCAGCCGCGTCGCAGGAGGCATTGAATCGATCTTGATCCAAGTGGCCGGGTGCTTGCCATGTGTCGCCGGTGGTCTTCAACGTTGAGCTTTGCAAATGCAGGCGGTTGGCAGTATCGCCGAACGCCAACCAGTATTCCGAGGCACCGGGTTGGTTGGCCGCCACGGCCGCGGCGAAGACGTCGTTATTGGCGCCGGTTTCGATAGCAATCTCATCGCCTTGTTGGTCAAACTGCCAAACCTTGACCATCGGGGAATCGTCAGCGGCCACGATCTCGTTCTTGCCTGGCAACACCGCGACCGCCCGGATTTTGCCAAGCTGGCCGGTGATGATTCCCTCGGTACGGACGTTGAGCGTATCGAAAACCTTGATCGTTTCGTCTTCAGAAGCTGAGAAGATCAACGGCCGCGCACCGTTCAGCGCCGCGATCGCCGTGATTGGATCTCGATGTTGGCAAAGGACTTCGGCTTTTCCCGGCGCGTCGGTTTTAACCCGAACGACTTCACCATTCGACATCCCGCATATCACCGCGGTGTTTTGCGCGTTGGCCGGATCGAAGCAAACGCTCCGGAATTCGAGCTGTGCGTTTTCGGACGCATTGCTCTTCAAGGGGTCGCCAAAGTACTCCGCTCGGGGCGATTGCTCCCAGTTGGAGATGTCGAACGTGCAAACTCGCTGGATGTCGCAGCCGACGGCGACGCGCTGTTGGTCCGACGAGATCGCGGCGGTCTGCATGGGGAAATCGCCGATAAACGAGCCGTTGAGCCGTAGCTGGTTTCCATTGAGCTGCCACCGCGCGAATTGGAGCGTCTTGTTGCGATTGCCGCCCGTCAGCAGTTGACCGTCGGCAAGAAAGGTCACAAAACGGGCATCGGTTTGATGCGCTTCGACAGCGACGAGGCGCTGTTGGGAATTCAAATCCCAGACCTGCAGATTTTCCGGGCCGGCTTGTCGCAACGTCACGGCCAACAGCCGCTGATCGGGAGATAATGCTGCATCGGAGATAGCCCCGCCGATTGTCATGTTTGATAACGGCTCGAATCCAAGTTGGTTCGACTCCACGTTGCGACTGCGAAAGACTTTTCCGTCGGCGGTCACGGCGACCACCGCGTTGGACTGCGGATCGGTCAACAGCTTGACCACGAGCACATCGGGCCGCCATTGCGGACCGGCCTGGTGACACGTCTGCAACAAGCGATATAGTTCCCAACCTTTGGTTTCCGGTGGGATTCGATCGTTGGCCAGCGTTCGGTCGAGCCGATCCAGGGCGCGGCTGATCTTGCCGTCGTCGATCAATGCTTTGGCCAACAGGATATCGGACTGGTATTGGCCCAACGTGGCAGCGTTCTTGCGGTCGCGAGCCAGTTGAAATTGGACTTTGAGGTTGTCGTAAGCCTTTTGGAGGTCCACGTCTTGTTTTGCGATCGTCTGCTTTTGTTCGGCGTTCTGTTTGATTTTCTCATTGAGTTCTTTCTGCTTCGTTTCGATCGAAGCATTGAGCGTGCCAACTTGCTGGTCGAGTTGAGTTTTTTCGCCGAGCAGTTTTTGCTTTTCCTCGTCGATTTGCGCGTTCGTCTTTCAATGTGCCAATTTGCTGATCCAACGCCAGTTTTTGCGATTCCAAATCTGTTTTGGAAGCTTTGACGTTGCTGATGTCGCTTTCCAACTTCTGCTTGTCCACGGCCAGAGATCCGATTTGCCGGCGCAACGTGAATACCTGCGCGATCAGGCCCCGATTCATGAACACGGCCACACCAATGGCCAGCAAAGCAATGCCGCCGGAGACCATGGCGACGGCGCGGGCGATTTTCAGCCGGCGAAGACGCGTTGCACGCTCAGCAGATTTCTGGCGGAGTTCTTGATACAGAGGCGCTCTTCCGCCGTCGCGCCGGAGACCAGGGACAAACCCAG
Organism: uncultured Planctomycetaceae bacterium; assembly: GCA_963803365.1. Lineage (GTDB taxonomy): Bacteria > Planctomycetota > Planctomycetia > Pirellulales > Pirellulaceae > JANMEB01. The sequence goes on along the minus strand of CAWDMH010000003.1, from coordinate 78,009 downwards.
ATCGAAGTCCTCTTGATTGAGCGCTCGCTGGGCGTAGGCCAATCGGGCAGCTTCCAGGCCCGATTTGGCGCGGCGGTTTTCCGGCCACAACTCCAAGGCATCCTGGAAGGAAAAAACTGAGCGTGAGAATCCCTCGTAGCCGTCGGCGTTTTGAGCCGCCTCCAACTCTTCGAATCCCCGATCGGACGCGGAAATACTGTCCAAGTGTGACTGATAGTCGTTCAGCGCCTGGTGAAACCGCGCCGACGTTCTGAAAGCGGTCGCGCGGATTGGTCGCCATGCCAACCAAAGCTACGTTCAACAGTTCGTCGTCGATTTCCACGGGTATCAATTCGTTCCGGGCGGCGGCGGCGACGCACTCGGTCACGGTTTGCCCCGGATGCGGTGGAAAGCCGGCGACGACTTCGTACAACATCGCCGCCAAAAGATAGATGTCGCTGGTAAATCCGATTCGATCGACGTCGTGGGTCGCCATTTCCGGGGCCATGTACGCGGGCGTGCCCCCCAAGACAATGTCGCCGCTACGTTCCATGTTCACGGCCAGTCCCCAGTCCATCACCAGCACCTCGCCGAATTCACCCAACATGATGTTTTCGGGTTTGAGGTCGCGGTGGATGACGTTACGTGAATGCGCAAACGCGACGGCGTCGCAGACCTTTAACAAGATGGTTAGATTTTCCTGGCGAGATTTCGCGCACAGCACTTCCTCCCACGAGACGCCGCCGACCATCTTCATCGAATAGAAGACCGTGCCGTCGTCGCTGATCCCCAAGTCGTGAATCGGAACGATATTGGGGTGGTCGAGGTCCCCAGTGATCTTGGCTTCGTTCAGAAACTTAGTGCGGTCGGACTGACGCTTGGCAAAGTCCGGCTTGAGCGTCTTAACCGCAACCTTGCGCTGAACAGCCGATTGAATCGCTTCGTAAACCGTTCCCATGCCCCCTTCGCCAACGAGCCACAACAACTGGTAGTCGGCATGGTCGCTGCCGGGCTGGTCACGAGTCTTCAACGTTCGGCGTTGAATCACCATGCTTTCGACGGCTTCCGGACGCACCTGATCGGCTTTGTAGGTGCGCAACGGCGAGGGGTTGCTGCCGGCCAAATCGCGCCAAGCTCGTTTGATCGATTGCGAGTCCTGATTGATCACCGTCGCCATGCGACGCCCCGTATCGCCGCTGGGGGGCGGGTGCGCGTCCGCCCCCGGCATCGAGAAGGTCTGATCCGGAGACTTTGAAGCAGGGCTGGCCAACTGGATGGTTTGCGATGTGGGTTCGTCCATTGCTTTGCCCGATGCGGCGACGTGAGCCGACGGCGACATCGTCTGATCCATCCGGCCCGGCGCGGCCTCTTCTTCCTCGGGCAGTTGCATCGTGCTCGTCGGCAGGTCGTCAATGGGGCCCGGACTCGACTCGATCGTTTTACCGCAGCGCGGACATTTTTTCGCTCCGGCCGATAGCTGTTTCCCACATGAACTGCATTTCATATCCGTTGACCTCCAAGCTCAAGCGATGCATCAACCGAACAATCTGCGCCGACGTCGGGCTTTCTTGTCGAACAGACTTTGGTTCTGATTTGTGCCCACCGGGTCGGGATTCGATTTCGCAGACTCCGTTATCGGCGCGGATCGCTTGCCCGAAAACCGTCGGTGGATCTCGCGGATCGCCAAAGCGCCGCCAATCAGCAAGCCGTTGGCCGAGGTCACTCGAACACCCGACGTTGGCAGCGATGCGGCTTGATCCGAATGATGCGCCTCGTTCGGATGATCGTGCTCCACTGGCAATGGGGCAACGGCTACGGTGATCATCGGCAAATCATTGCTGTCCGGCGGCAACAAGTCAGGTGACTGATCGTGGTCCGGCTGGTCAGTGCCCGGAACCGTCTGGGTTGGGAAGTTGCCGGTGGCCATCCACCGCTCCCATTCCTGAGTCCAAACCGAAACGTCTCGGTCCGAATCCTGACCGGGCTCTGGTTCGTTTTTATGTGAATTGTCAGGCTGTTCCTGTGGCTGCTTGCCGTGGGAGGTTGGATTGATGTCCCACGGTTTATCCGGATCGCCCGGTTGCTTCTCAAAGGTGTCGAGAACCTCTGGTTGCGAGTCCTTTTCGCGGAAAATCTGATACGTACCCGGCCGATATTCCGTGTTGGGCTTCGAGCGGATAATGTTTTCGACTTGATGCTCGTCGAGCTCCCCCGCCCATTCCTTGCGAGACCCAGTGGGATCATCCAACCAAACCGAATACAACTTTTCGACTTCTTGTTGCTGTCCCAAGGCCGCTTGAACGTCATCAAACTCCTGGATGCGCACATCCGGACTGGTGATCTCGGTGAAGTGCTGGGTCTCCGGAGGTACGAATCCCAACGGCGTCTGGTCTGGCAATCCGCTGACCAGGACCGCTAGGTTCTGATTGACAAACGCTTCAAAGGTCGCGGTCGCAGAATTCAGGTCCGTATGACCTTGGTTCGAAAATGTCTGAATCTGCGCATCGTTGAAAATGGTGATCGTGCTGGTAAGATCCGGATGCATCAACAAAAAGTCCAGATCGTACTGCATTTGCTTTTCAACGGTAAACGTCGACACTCCGGTCGGGTGCGCCAACTGAATTCCGGGGTCCGTGTTGACGCTGTAGGCATCCGGTGCATCCCCTGCGAACGCCTCATCGGCCCACAACACGGTGACCGTGAATTGCAATTCACCCGTCGAACCATAACTGAAGCGGACGAATTGGGTGAGTTCGTCGAACGTAACCTGTTCTTGGTCGGGAAGGTTTTCCACGAGCACGTCCGGAGCCACCTTGGTCACCAATCCATCGGTTGCCGGGTTGCCGCGCGACAACGACGATGTCAAATGCAACTGGCCGCCAGCAATGACCAAGATATTGTTGTTCGCATTCCCAACCGCGATGGGTTGCTGGATGTTGAGATTGTCAGCCACACCGAGCGTCTCAACGTAGACGTTGCCGTTCACCGTCGTGATGCCCGACATCATCACCCCGGTTTGTGGGTCCGTGACGGTCGTCACTGTCAGCGTTCCATGGTTCTGAACCAAGACCGCGACGTTCGTCGGAATCAAATTCGAATCGAGGTTGCTATTGGTGACAAATCCACTGACGAGGACAGAATCACCGCCCGCTGTGGCTGCGACTTCGTTGATATTCGCATCGAAAAGCTGGATGCTGCCGGACGCCGCCAACTGGGCCCGATTGGCAGCAAACAATCCGCTCGTTTGCACCAAATGCATGTTAGCAGTGTTGGTTGCAATCAAATGGTAAACGCCGCTGACATTGGATGCACCGAGGTTCGCGGATGTGTCCAACTCAATGGTCGCGTTGGTCGCTACGGTGCGCAGTTCGCCGGACGATGCAACGCCGACCATGTGATTCAGCGTTACGGTCGAGGACAAGTCGCCGAGCCGCACATTGCCCACCGCGTTCAAGTTCAAATCACGTTGGACTAACAGCGTTGCCGTCGCCTCGTCCACGATGTTGGTTCCGGCCAGGCTGACGTTATTGCCGAAATTGTCGAAGCGCAGGGCGACGGTGTTGTCCAGCGCAACTCGCACGTCACCCATCGGCGCTTGAACCACCAACGCACCGAATTGAAGTGTCTGTCCGGAATCGAGTCCCGTACCCGAGTTGACGCCGACGTCGATAAACGAAGTCGCCGAACGGAAAATGCCCACGCCATTGATCGATATTCCTGCCGTTTCGCCGATGTCGATTTGGTTTACGGCGTCGAAAAACAGGTTGCTCGTTCCGCCCGCCGGATCGGCGAGATCGATCGCCGCCAAATGGGTATCATCGATTGCACCTTGGGTCCGAAGGTACAGCGAGGACGCTCGACTCGTGGCGACCAGGACCGTGGCCGAGTCTTCCACAATTCGAACTTCCTGCCGGATCGTGTCCCCGGCGTTGGACGTGTCGAACCGCAACGAACCGAAGTTCACCGTGCCTCCGCTGTCGGGATTGGTGGTGGCAAACGACGCATCAAACGGCAAAAAAGCAGGATTTGTCCCCAGAACGACTTGGCCAAGACCGTGAGTCAAAAACGTTGCTTGACCGTTCACCGTCAGCGACTTGCCCGCCGCATCCGCCAACTGGATCAAGCCGCCGGCATCCAAGGTTGCACTCCCGGCTGCGACAACCGACGTCCCAGCTTGATCGCGAATCGATCCGGCCGACGTCAAACTCAGATTGGAAGAAGTGTTTGCACCGGTCAGCAGCATCGCGTCATCTTCGCTGATGTTGACGGCGCCGACCGAATTGTACGTTAGCGTCCCAAAGAAGTCGTCGTTGCCACCTGCATCGCCAATCGTGATTGCACCACCAGCACCGTTGGCGGTCAAATTGGCCGCGCCACCGACGGTGATGTCCGCCGTCGCGTCGTCGGTGATGGCACCCGTCTCTGCAACCAGTACGGCCGTGGACGCCGTGTTGGCCGAGCTGATCGCCATCGCATTGTCTTCGCTAATGTTCACAGCGCCGACCGAGTTGAAAGTAAGCGAGCCGAACGCGTCGTTGTTCGCGAGGTTTTGACCGATCGTAATCGATCCACCCGCGCCATTGGCCGCGAAGCTGGCGTTACCAATCACCGAAATGTCCGCCGTGGCGTTATCACTAAGGGTCGCTGTCTCTGCCGTCAGCGCGGCACTACCCGCCGTGTTCGTCCCGCTGATCAACATGGCGTCATCTTCGCTGATGCTGACGGCGCCGACCGAATTGAATGTAAGTGAGCCGAACCGATCGTTGTTGCCCGCACTGTCGCCGATCGTGATCGCGCCGCCGGCCCCGTTCGCGGTGAAGCTGGCGTTGCCGGTGACGTTGATCCCGGCCGCCGCTGAGTCGGTGATCGATCCACTCTCCGCAATCAATGTCGCGGCGACTGAAGTATTCGCACCGGAGAGCAGCATCGAATCGTCTTCGCTGATGCTGACGCCGGCGGCGGAATTAAACGTCAAGGACCCAAAGGCATCATTGTTGGTGGCCGCGTCACCGATCGTGATCGACCCGCCAGCGCCCATGGCGTTGAAGTTGATATGTCCCGTGACCGCCATGTCCGCCGTGGCGTCGTCCGTGATCGAACCCACTTCGGCAACCAGCACAGCACTGGCCGCCGTGCTCGTTCCGCTGAGAACCATGGCGTCGTCTTCGCGGAAAATGACCGCACCGACTGAATTAAATGTCAATGAGCCGAACGCATCGTTGTTGGCAGCCACATCGCCGATCGTGATCGACCCGCCAGCTCCGTTCGCGGTGAAGCTGGCGTTGCCAGTCACCGTAATATCCGCCGTCGCGTCGTCAGTGATCGTCCCGCTCTCGGCAACAAGCGCTGAGCTTGCCCCGCTGCTGACGCCGCTCAACACCATCGCGTCGTCTTCGCTGATATTGACCGCACCCACGGAGTTGAAGGTAACCGAGCCAAACGCGTCATTGTTGGCAGCGTTGTCACCGATCGTGATCGCGCCGCCGGCTCCGTTGGCCGTGAAGCTGGCGTTGCCCGTGACGTTAACGTCCGCCGCCGCGTCATCGGTAATCGACCCTGATTCAGCAACTAGTATGGCACTGGCGGCCGTGTTGGCACCGCTAATATCCATCGCGTCGTCTTCACTGATGCTGACCGCGCCGACAGAGTTGAACGTCAGCGAGCCGAACGCGTCGTTGTTGGCCGCGTTGTCGCCGATCGTGATCGCGCCGCCGGCCCCGTTCGCGGTGAAACTGGCATTGCCTGTCACCGTGACATCCGCCGTCGCGTCGTCAGTGATCGTCCCGCTCTCAGCAACAAGCGCTGAGCTTGCCCCGCTGCTGACGCCGCTTAGCACCATCGCGTCGTCTTCGCTGATACTAACCGCACCGACGGAGTTAAAAGTAATCGAACCGAACAAGTCATTGTTGGCCACCGTGTCCCCGATCGTGATCACGCCGCCAGCGCCATTGGCCGCAAAACTGGCGTTGCCCGTCACCGTGATATCGGCCGTCGCGTCGTCGGTGATGGTGCCTGTCTCGGCCGTCAGCGACGCGCTGGCGCCGGTATTGGCCCCGGTGATCACCATGTCATCGTCTTCGCTGATCGCCGCCGCCCCAACGGTATTGAAGGTGACCGAGCCAAACGTGTCGTTATTGGCCGCGTTGTCCCCGATCGTGATCGCACCGCCGGCTCCGTTGGCCGTCAAGTTAATATTGCCAGTGACAGTGACGTCGGCAGTTGCGTCATCGGTGATCGATCCGACTTCGGCTACCAGGACAGCACTCGGAGCAACGCTCGATCCGCTGAGGACCATCGCGTCGTCTTCGCTGATATTGACCGCGCCGACAGAGTTGAAGGTAATCGAGCCGAACGCGTCGTTGTTGGCAGCCAAGTCCCCGATCGTGATCACGCCGCCGGCTCCGTTGGCCGTGAAGCTGGCGTTACCCGTGACCGTGATATCCGCCGTGGCGTCGTCGGTGATCGTCCCGGTTTCAGCCGTCAGCGACGCGCGTACGCGCCGGTATTGGCGCCGGAGATGACCAAGTCATCGTCTTCGCTGACGTTAACCGCGCCGGATGAGTTGAATGTCAGCGAGCCAAACAGGTCGTTGTTGGCCGCATTATCTCCGATCGTGATCGCACCGCCTGCCCCATTGGCTGCAAAACTGGCGTTACCCGTGACCGTGATATCAGCAGTCGCGTCGTCGGTGATCGTGCCGCTTTCCGCAGTTAACGAGGCGCTGACGCTGGTATTGGCGCCGGTTAGCACCATGGAATCGTCTTCGCTGATTGCCGCCGCCCCAACGGTATTGAATGTAACCGAGCCAAACGTGTCGTTATTGGCCGCGTTGTCCCCGATAGTGATCGCGCCGCCGGCTCCAATAGCAGTCAAGTTAATATTGCCAGTGACAGTAACGTCGGCAGTTGCGTCATCGGTGATCGACCCGGCTTCGGCTACCAGGACAGCACTAGGAGCAACGCTCGATCCGCTGAGGACCATCGCATCGTCTTCGCTGATAATGACCGCGCCGACAGAGTTGAAAGTGATCGAACCGAACAAGTCATTGTTGGCCGCCGTGTCCCCGATCGTGATCACGCCGCCAGCGCCATTGGCCGCAAAACTGGCGTTGCCCGTCACCGTGATATCGGCCGTCGCGTCGTCGGTGATGGTGCCTGTCTCGGCCGTCAGCGACGCGCTGGCGCCGGTATTGGCCCCGGTGATCACCATGTCATCGTCTTCGCTGATCGCCGCCGCCCCAACGGTATTGAAGGTGACCGAGCCAAACGTGTCGTTATTGGCCGCGTTGTCCCCGATCGTGATCGCACCGCCGGCTCCGTTGGCCGTCAAGTTGATATTGCCGGTGACACTGACGTCGGCAGTTGCGTCATCGGTGATCGACCCGGCTTCGGCTACCAGGACAGCACTCGGAGCAACGCTCGATCCGCTGAGGACCATCGCGTCGTCTTCGCTGATATTGACCGCGCCGACAGAGTTGAAAGTGATCGAACCGAACAAGTCGTTGTTGGCAGCCAAGTCCCCGATCGTGATCACGCCGCCGGCTCCGTTGGCCGTGAAGCTGGCGTTACCCGTGACCGTGATATCCGCCGTGGCGTCGTCGGTGATCGTCCCGGTTTCAGCCGTCAGCGACGCGCGTAGCGCCGGTATTGGCGCCGGTGATCACCATGTCGTCGTCTTCGCTGACGTTAACCGCGCCGGATGAGTTGAAGGTGATCGAGCCAAACAGGTCGTTGTTAGCCGCGTTGTCCCCGATCGTGATCGCACCGCCGGCCCCATTGGCCGCAAAACTGGCGTTGCCCGTGACCGTGATATCCGCCGTCGCGTCGTCGGTGATCGTGCCGCTTTCCGCCGTCAACGAGGCGCTGACGCTGGTATTGGCGCCGGTTAGCACCATGGAATCGTCTTCGCTGATCGCCGCCGCCCCAACGGTATTGAACGTAACCGAGCCGAACGGTCGTTATTGGCCGCGTTGTCCCCGATCGTGATCGCACCGCCGGCTCAATCGCTGAAAGGTTGATGTTGCCCGTTACGTTCACGTCGGCCGTCGCGTCATCGGTGATCGTCCCGATTTCGGCATTCAATATTGCGCTGGCAGCCGTGCTGGATCCGCTGAGCACGATATCGTCGTCCTCGCTGACGTTAACCGCACCGGTTGAGTTGAAAGTGAGCGAGCCGAACAGGTCGTTGTTGGCAGCGTTGTCACCGATCGTGATCGCGCCGCCAGCTCCATTGGCCGCAAAGCTGGCGTTACTCGTCACCGTGATATCGGCCGTCGCGTCGTCGGTGATGGTGCCTGTCTCGGCCGTCAGCGACGCGCTGGCGCCGGTATTGGCCCCGGTGATCACCATGTCATCGTCTTCGCTGATCGCCGCCGCCCCAACGGTATTGAATGTGACCGAGCCAAACGTGTCGTTATTGGCCGCGTTGTCCCCGATCGTGATCGCACCGCCGGCTCCGTTGGCCGTCAAGTTGATATTGCCGGTGACACTGACGTCGGCAGTTGCGTCATCGGTGATCGACCCGGCTTCGGCTACCAGGACAGCACTCGGAGCAACGCTCGATCCGCTGAGGACCATCGCGTCGTCTTCGCTGATATTGACCGCGCCGACAGAGTTGAAAGTGATCGAACCGAACAAGTCGTTGTTGGCAGCCAAGTCCCCGATCGTGATCACGCCGCCGGCTCCGTTGGCCGTGAAGCTGGCGTTACCCGTGACCGTGATATCCGCCGTGGCGTCGTCGGTGATCGTCCCGGTTTCAGCCGTCAGCGACGCGCTAGCGCCGGTATTGGCGCCGGTGATCACCATGTCGTCGTCTTCGCTGACGTTAACCGCGCCGGATGAGTTGAAGGTGATCGAGCCAAACAGGTCGTTGTTAGCCGCGTTGTCCCCGATCGTGATCGCGCCGCCGGCCCCATTGGCCGCAAAACTGGCGTTGCCCGTGACCGTGATATCCGCCGTCGCGTCGTCGGTGATCGTGCCGCTTTCCGCGGTCAAAACTATGCTCTGGCGCGATGTTGGATCCACTGATGATCATTGAGTTGTCTTCGCTGATGACCGACCGCACCGACGGAATTGAAGGTGACCGAGCCGAACAGGTCGTTATTGGCTGCGTTGTCCCCGATCGTGATCGCGCCGCCGGCTCCAATCGCTGAAAGGTTGATGTTGCCCGCCACGTTCACGTCGGCCGTGGCGTCGTCGGTGATCGTCCCGGTTTCAGCCGTCAGCGACGCGCTAGCGCCGGTATTGGCGCCGGAGATGACCAAGTCATCGTCTTCGCTGACGTTAACCGCGCCGGACGAGTTGAAGGTCAGCGAGCCAAACAGGTCGTTATTGGCCGCGTTGTCCCCGATCGTGATCGCGCCGCCAGCTCCATTGGCCGCAAAGCTGGCGTTGCCCGTGACCGTGATATCGGCCGTCGCATCGTCGGTAATGGTGCCGCTTTCGGCCGCCAGCGACGCGCTGGCGGCGGTGTTCGCCCCGGTGATCACCATGGAATCGTCTTCGCTGATGCTGACCGCGCCTGCTGAATTGAAATTCAAAGTCCCAAATGTCACCGCGCCGGCTGCTGCGTAGGTAATCTGCGAACCGGTGACGATCTCATTGCCGCCCACCGAAAAGACGTTGGTGGCTGCGTCGGCAAGCGAAATCTGGGTCGATGCATTTACGGTAGCGTCGTTCGTCACGTCGACGGTAGCGTCGTCTGTGTCGGTGATCGAACCCGTGACGTTGAGAATCAATGAATCGGCGGTGCTCATGCAGTCGAGGACAACATCCGAGTCCAGAGTGATGCGTACGCGGTCGAGGCTGCGGAACGTCAAATTGCCGATGTCTACCGTGACTCCGGAATCCGCGCCGGTTCCACTATTGACGCCTACGTCGATCGTCGAAGTCCGGGAGCGAAAGATGGCCAGCCCATCGACAATCACATTGGTCCCGGCGACATCTGCCAGAGTCACTGCGCCCACGGCATCGACAAACAGGTTGACGCCGCCGCCGGCCGGATTGGCGAGGTCGATCAACGACCATTGCGATTCGTCAAACGCGCCACCGGTGCCAATGTACAGCGAACGTGCCCTAGCCACGGCGCCGATGGTTGTCGAGCTGTCTTCCTTAATTTGGACTTCGCCTCGGTCGGTATCACCAGCGTTGGCGGCGTCAAATGCGAGCGTGCCAAAATTGACGGTCGCACCGCTGTCCGGCTCGCCGTGATTCAAATCGCAGTCGAACGGAACAAATGCCGGGTCGACGCCAATTGAAATGTTGGCACCATTGGCCAAGAAAGTTGCCGCCGTACCGACGACGAAACTGTCGGTTGCGTTGTCAGCAAGTTGAATCGCCGCCTGCGCCGAGACATCCGCAGTCGTCGTCACCGACACGGTCGTCGCCACGGCGTCGGTAATGGAACCTGCCGAAGTCAAGTTCAAGGAATTGGCGGTGTTGGCTCCCGCCAGCATCGTGTCATTGTCCTCTGTGATCGAAACCGCACCCACGGAATTGAACGTGAGCGAACCAAATGCGTCGTCGTTGGCGGCGTTATCGCCAATCGTGATCGCCCCGCCCGCACCATTGGCTGTGAAACTGGTGTTACCGGTCACGGTCATATCCGCGGTGGCGTCGTCGGTGATCGTTCCAGTTTCCGCAGTTAGCGACGCGCTTCCGGCAGTGTTGGCTCCGCTGATAACCATCGCGTCGTCTTCGCTGATGTTCACCGCGCCGACCGAGTTGAACGTAAGCGTGCCGAACAGATCGTTGTTGGCCGCATTGTCGCCGATCGTAACCGCCCCGCCCGCACCACTGGCCGTAAAGCTGGCGTTGCCGGTAACCGTGATGTCCGCCGTCGCGTCGTCGGTGATGGCCCCCGTGGTCGTCGTCAACGATGCCGTCGCGGCCGTGTTCGTCCCGCTGATCAGCATCGAGTTGTCCTCGGTGATGGCCACCGCGGCGGAGGCATTGAAGTTCAAGCTGCCGAAGGTCATCGTTCCCGGAGCATCGACCGTAACATTGGCACCGGTAAACAGTGCCAAGCCCCCAATCGTCATGACGTTCGTGACCGAATCCCCAAACAAGATATTGTTGACGGCGTCAAACGTCGCGTCATGATTGGTCGTCAGCGTGGCATTCAGCGTGTCGGATATCCCAGCCGTCGAGTGAAGCTCCAGCGAATCCGCCGAGCTGACTCCGGCCAAGGCGGTCGCGGAATCTTCCTGGACCGACACATGGCCGGTGGAGCTAAAGTTCAAGCGAAGAAAATCGGCGGTCCCGGCGCCGCCAATCGCGATCGAGCTTCCGGAAAATGAAACGGTCGCCGACAAGACATTCAGCGTGTCGCCGGCGTTGTCGTTAAGCGTCACATCAGTCGCGGCGTCAAACGTCCCCGTCCCGGAAATGTCAAACTGCGTCGAAGCGTCATCGTGAATAAAGCCAGACGAGTGGACTTCAAAATTGTCGGCGGTGTTTGCGCCGCGGAATATCGCGTCCATGTCTTCGTGAATGATGACGTCGCCGGGTGAATGAACCTGCGTTCGAAACAGATCAACCGTGCCGGGGGCGTCAAGCGTGATGCTGTTGGCTGTTAACTCGCAAAAATGGTTCACATCCAACAAGTCGCTGGCGTGATCGGCTAACGTGATCGTATCACCCGTGATCGTCAGATCGTGGCCGATGCTAATCTGCGCCTCCGTCGACGTTGGTTATCGCGCCCACCGCCCCGCCCGTCAGCGAGAAGTCGCCCGTGAGCGAAATGTCGGACAACGTCACGTTGTCGGCGTCAACAATCGTTGCATCTCCCCCGGACAACGTTAGCACGTCGAAGTCGTTGCCCGACTCGGTCAGTGTCGTCGACGCGGCGTTCGCATCAAACGAGATAATCGCGACGTTCGCACCCGCCGCCTGCGTGATGTTGCCCACACCGTCGATCACCAAGTCACCGGTGATCGTGTCGCCATTGATGTCCAAGTCAAATTGGTTGAAGCTGACGGCATTGCTAAATGTCACGTCGAAATCGACGTTGTTGTTATCGAGGACGTCCAATCCATGAATGTCGGTCTGGACTGCCGTCAAGACTTGGAGCCCGTTTCCGGTAACCGATGCGGAATCGGTTCCCGTCCAAACGTTTCCCGCCGACAACGAAAACAAATAGTTTCCCAACCCATCATCAGAAATCCCCAACGAATCGCCTGCCGTAAAGTCGTTCAAAGTGAGCAATCCACCAGCCAAAGTGAAACTCGCATTGAGCACAAGTCGCGGCTCGAGCCGAGCATAGTTGAGTTGGGCTTCGAGTCGATTCGCCGAGGTGCGGGCCTGTGTGGGCTTCGACTTGCGGCTAAAAAGCCGGCGTAGGATGGAAAACATGGATAGCCTCAGATACTTAGGACGTCCTAGCAAGAATCGATCCAATCATCGCCGAATCCACCACCCACTTGGCAAGTGAATTCAACGATTGACCAGAATCCGAAACGCCCTGTTCATAGACCGCGTACGGACCGATTGCCTGCCAATCGGGTACGGGAATCGCAAGGGCGGATGACGGACGGCACCTTGATCAAGAGTGCCTCGTTTCCCCATTCTAAACAATCGGTCAATGAAACAATCAATATTCTGGCAGAATTGAATTATTCTTGCGCAAACCGCACCTATGAGCCCCGAGATCTGATGGTTTCCGCCCAGTCGCAATACCACCTTAAAGGGGTGTGAAAATGGACAGCGACGGCAATTTCGGAAGAACCGCAAGAATTGAATTAAGGATTGTAACGGTCAGATGTCGAAACGACACACTAAGCGCCTACGTTTGTTGCCGGAAGCCTCACGATGTCTAAACCTCGACCGCTTAGCCTCCACATGAAACCAAATCGACTGGTGCTGGTCATTTCGACGCTGGCGCTCTGGCTCGTAAGCACCGCCGGCCTAGCCCAGTCGCGGCGTCAGGACACTGCCAAGCCCCAGGCGACAGGCGCCTCCCAATCGACCCCGCCGGCGGCAAACCAACCTGCTGGTTACTGGCTGCCGCAGGCAAATGCCGCGGACCAATCAGCGACTCCCGCTGCCAACGGAACTTTATCCGATAGGGAGAGTTCCCGGCGCAGAGCATCGGGGCACAACGAAAGCAAACCGGACCACTGTGACGACTTGGAACTTACCGATTCCGCCGGCCCGCAGGATGAAAGTCTGTCGTCGGTCGAACCTATGCTTCGTGCTCCACGACATACGCCCTCGGACATGGCTGATTTCAGAGCCGGCCGCCACCGCACATACCGAGTTAGCATGCCCGCAATTGAAGGTTCCGGGCGACGTCTGTCTGGCTGCCGAACCGAACCCGCCCACAAAAGGTGAGTCCAATCCAGCGTCGCCAATCGCACGCGAAGAACCAACTTCGGTCCAGTCAATTCTTAACCGTCCAAGCAGTACTCCGCGATTTGACGATCCCCTTCAGTACAAGGTCGTTCACACCGTGCCCATCGTCCCGGCCAATTCGGTCGCCAGCAGCGCGACAAAACCTGCAACATCGGCGATTGATGTACAGTTGGACGACGAAGCTGGGCCGTCGCAAGTGACTGCCAAGATTGATGACAATACGCACGCTCGGTTCGAAAGCTTGTCGAAGTTTCGGATCAATTCGGCCAAGACACCGAATCCAGTGGCAATGAGTTTTGGCGACAATCCTTCTGGAACGTCAAACCGTTGGCGCAGTCCACAAGACCCCGCAGCCCAAGAGCCAGCGGCCGATCCGGAATTGGCGAAGAAACAGCAAGCCGAGGCTCAGCAAAAGGAAGCGGACCGCGAATCGGAGTTGTTGGCACGCCTCGGCCAACCGTTGCCAAACAACCCCCTGAGCCACGTCAAAGTTCAGATCGATCAAAGCAAACAACTGAATGAACCGCAACGCTTCACCGACAAGTACTACGGCAGCTATCCGGAATCGGCCCAAATCGAATACGGGCCAAGAACTCTAAACTACGTGCAATGGCGGCCTCAAATCGGTTGGTGGGCGGCACCGAACTTCTACCATCGGCCGCTGTACTTCGAAGAAGCCAACCTCGAGCGGTATGGCTTCAGCTATGGCCGGTTGCAGCCATTTGCATCCGCCGCGCACTTCTTTTGTTCTCGAGTGTCAGCATTCCGTTCCAAACCGGCGCGTATCCGCCTTGCGAACACATTTACTCGCTGGGCTACTACCGGCCTGGTTCGTGCGATCCCGCGTTGCTGTCGGACTACCCGATTACCGCCCGCGCGGTCATCCACCAATCGCTGGCGACGGTTGGAACTGCATTTATCCTGCCGTAACGTAGTGACCAGCAAACGACCGTATGATGTCTTCGGCGTCGGTAACGCGATGGTCGATATTCTGGCCTTCGTCAACGATTCCTTCATCGCCGACTGTCAATTGAATCGCGGCTCGATGATGTTGATGGATTCCGAGCAACAGGCGGAGATCCTGGTCAAGCTCGAAGGCAAGCCGCTGACGCTCTCGTCCGGAGGCTCGGCTGCCAACACCATGATCGCCATCGCGCAAAGCGGCGGGTCCGGCTATTACACGGGCAAGGTGACACACGATCCGCACGGGGAGTTCTATCAACGCGACATGGTGGGTGCCGGCATTCGATTCGACGTCCCCTTGGCTCCCAGCGCCAGCGAACCGACCGGCAGTTGCGTCGTTTTGACGACGCCCGACGCCGAACGCACGATGTGTACGCATCTAGGTGTCTCGACCTCGCTCTCCCCCGACGACATTCACCCCGACCATTTGCAACTGTGCAAGTTCGCGTATATCGAAGGCTACCTGTGGGACGTACAGCAACCTCGGGCGGCGTGTCTGGAGACGATGCGACAGGCTCGACGGATGAGCATTCCTGTCGCGTTTACCTTCTCCGATTCGTTTTTGATCGACCGATTTGCCGATGAGTTCAAATCGATTACCGACGAGTTCTGCGATATCTTGTTCTGTAACGCCGATGAGGCTCGACAGTTTTGCAAGACTGATTCCTTGGATCAGTGCGGAGGCGCTTGGCCGGCTGGTCGATCTGGTTTTTTTGACCAACAGCGAGCAAGGCTGTTACGTCATCGATCGCGGCGGGTTAACTCACGTTCCGGGCTTTCCGGTCAAGGCCATCGACACCGTTGGCGCCGGAGACGCGTTTGCGGGCGGAACACTATACGGCTTGGCTCGCGGATGGGAGCCCAAGAAGGCAGCACGCTGGGGGAACTACTTCGCGTCCCGCGTCGTCGCGAAAGTCGGCCCGCGTCTGCCCCACTCGATCGCCAAAGAAATCGACGGCGTGATGGGTTAGCAGCCCGTTGAAAAATGTGTCTTCAAGCGATGATTGAAGCGGCGCTAGCCGCCCGGTAATTCAATAATGTGTCTACAAGCAATTATTGAAGCGGAGCGGCGCAAGCCGCCCGGTCATTCGCCCGCTGGATGCCAACGCAACCGGACGGCTCGCGCCGTTCCGCTACTTTTTCAACGGGGGTGTTAGGCGGCCTCCAAATTGTCGACGATCATTGGGCCGATCGGCTATTAGCGCGCCGCTCTCCAGCATCCGTCAAGAGTCTTAGAGCGAATTGGCTCGTTCGACGATTTTGGACCAGTCCAGTTTTTCCGTTTCCAACCACGTGTTGTCCTCTTGAAGCACGAAACAATAGGTTGTGAACGAATGCGCGTTGTGGCGCACGTTCAAATAGCGCAACGTGGTGACTTTTCCATCAACCGAGGTCTTGGAAAAATCCAGTTGTTCGTCTCCATCGGCGAGAATTCGAGTTTCACCTTGTCCGATGTCGCCGCAGGCATCGTATTGATGAAACAGAAACCGCTGTTCCTTCGGTTCTCGGAAAATTACTACCTCCGAGTAGGCTTGCCTTGTGCCATCATTGTATTCCCCTTCAATAGTGATCTTTGCGAACTGTCGATTGAGCCCCCAGGACACGTCGTAGATGTATCGTCGAGGAGCGTCGCTGCCCAGACGATAACTTGGATTGTCGGCAATCCAATGCCCGCCGTCTGCGGCGAGATAAGCCATATGTTGTTCCAAAGAGCCGGGCGCGGTCGAAGTCATCTCGACGCCGGCCATCGAATCGGGCTGCCGATCTCGTTCCTGAACGTCGGCGTTTGACCGAGTTGAACCAAGCAGCGGCCAATGGGGCAACAGCAGTAGAAACGTCAGCCCGACGAGCACAAGCTGCAGTCGAGTGATCGGTCCTTTGCCGATGGGCCCGCCGATTCTCTCGATCCGATTCTTCAGCATGATCTTGTTGCGGCCGAGTATGCTGGCGGCAAAACTCGTCGCGGGTTGCATTCCTGCCGTCTGTGCGGCCAACTCAAGCAGACCTTGGGCGTAGCGCCGTCGTCGACCCGGGAAGGCGCGGATCACCTCTTCATCACAACAGATTTCTGACAATTGTCGCGATCGTCCAACAATCCAAAAGGTCGGTGGAAACCACCACCAGACAATAACTCCGATCGCTTCCAGCCAGCCCACCCAATGGTCCCGTCTCCGCAAGTGCGTAACTCGTGCAGCGCAATCGCCTCGCGCAACGTCCGATCGACGTGACACAGTTCCTGAGGCCAGAGGATAATCCGACGGCCAAACCAAAAAGCTAACGGCGTCGCGATATCCGCCGAAACTCGGATATCCAATCCCTGCCGAACTCCAATCCGTCGAGCCAATCTTTCGAATTCACTGCCAAACGCCAAACTGGGCGGTCGACTGCGCTCGATCAACAATCGCAGTTGATTGAGTCTGAACAACATGCGAGCCAAAAAACAAACGCTGCCGACGACCCAGCCGATAAGCACCGGCCAATAGCAAACCGCCGATATCCTGTTGAGGAGCGTCCGAATGAATGAAGGCAATATGAACACCCGAAACCAGCTGAATTCGTTGACCGAGTCCGCGCTCGTTGTCGATAGACGCGCAGCATCGAACGAAACGCGCCTCCGGGCTCGCCGCGATGCCGTGGGGGACACCGTCCGCAGAATTGAATTCGAAATTCCATGCGGCGCTGGTCGTTGTGAATGGACTGGGCAACCACGATCGGGGCAGCGGAAGCGAGGGCGTCATCAACTTGATCAAAACAACAAGCCAAATCAAGCTTTGAAGCGCGGGCCGCAGGCGGAAAACTCCAATCACCACCGTCGATATCAGCGCCGCTGAGGTGACCACCAGGAGATGTTCAAATACTGTGATGAACATGGAATGGTTAACTTTCGTCTAGATTGTCGATGATCTTGCGAAGTTCGGCGATCTCTTCCGGAGTGAGTTTCGTGCGCTCGACCAAGGCGCGAACGATTGGCACGGAAATTCCGCCACCCAAGTCCGTGGCCATTTTTCGGAATTCGCGTCGAGCCAACTCCGCCTTATCGACGGTCGCTTCGAAAACAAACACGCCATCGGATTTCAGGGCCTTGACCAACTCCTTGGCCCGCAATCGCGACAATAAGGTGTGGATGGTTGTCGTCGCCCATTTGTGCCCCTTCCGCCGTAATGCCGCGTCGATGTCCCGCACAGTGCCGCGTTGGATCGACCACAGGACCTTGAGGACCTCGGTTTCCGCGCCGCCTGGTTTGTGTTTTGCTTTTGCCATAGAGATCGGTGATGGACGAACGACCGCGCTTGCGCAACTCAGGGATACACGTCGAAGGTTCGGCGCCCAGCGACCTTCGTAGCGAGGAGGATCCGAACCATGGAACGCCGATCGCGGTACTACCGAATACCGCATTTCAATTGGCGCCCTGGATTCTTCTATTTTTTACAAAATGTAGAAAAAGTCAATTTCCGCAGTTGACTTTATCTAGGACTTTCAAAACACTGATTCTACAGTCTGTAGAACGTTGCGCTGTTGTCTCGCGGTTTGTGTACGTAAATCGAGTTATTTCAGCGCGGCAGATCGAAGAATTCGGTCGTCGTTGTCCTGTCCGGCCAACAGGTTTCGGCGAATAGGGGCATTCCATCGAAAGTCAAAGGTGAAATATGAACTGGAACCGCTTTTGGGTCCTCCTGGCCGTTGTCAGCATGATCGTCGAGATTGGGTCGCTGCAGCGGGTGATCGCCCAGGGAGATTTGCTGATATGTAGTCCCGACACGCATTCGGTCATACGAATCGATCGCGACACCGGTACGATCATTGGAGACTTCGTTGCTCCGTCCAGTGGTGGTCTTCAGTTGCCATCCGGACTGGCGTACGGACCCGATGGGAATCTGTACGTTTCCGATGGGCCCAATGGCAAAGTCTTGAGGTATAACGGCAGAACGGGTGCGTTCATCGACCTGTTCGCTCACGACGCGGCCCTGTTCGGGCCCTCTGACCTTGAGTTCTACCAGGGTAATCTGTACGTCGCGATGTGGAGCAACGCATCGGGTCTGGCCGGCGGCGTGGCCCGGTTGAATGGCACCACGGGCGCATTAGATGCAACGTTTGGTGTGGAAAACAATCATCGCGTTTCGTCGATCGAATTTGACGCCAACGGAGAACTTTACGCCAGCAGCTATGACGCATCGGACATTCGCGTATTCGATCCGATCAGCGGTACGATGCTGCGATCGATGGGGAATCTCGGCACATTTGGGCGGCCGATGGGGATGAGCTTCGGCGACGACGACAATCTTTATGTCAATGACTGGACGGGCAACTTCCGGATCATCGATCCGCAATCCGGGGCCCTTGTAAAAATCTTGTTGACGGGCATTGGCACCAACCAGGCCAACCGATTTGCCCCGGATGGGTCGTTGATCGTCGACAACTTTTTTGGCCGCCATTTGGACAAGTATGATCCGATGACGGGGCAATTCTTGGGTGTCTACGCTACCCTTCCCGGCCAATTGGAGAAGTTCATTTTTATGCCATTGGTCGTGCCCGAACCGAATTCGTTGGTGGCGCTCGCCTCGATAGCTTGGCTAGTCTGCCTGCGAAGGGGCGATCGGAATCGAGGCTGAAAGCGCAATGCTCGATTCGTCCCACCTTCCATGTTGTCCGCGATAGACCCCGAGATTTTGTCAATGCTCATCGAGATGTTGTTGTCGGAGCCGAATGTGAGCTTGGTGGGCGATCACCGGACGATCGATTCAAGTGCTGGATCACCCGATCGGTAAAGGCCAGCGTGCTGAACGATTCCTCGTCAGACCGTCCCCGAATCGCGCCGACGGTGGCTTGTTCCAGCCGGCTGGCCAATTCCGGCTCATTCCAGTGATACTGACACAACATCGCCAGGCTCAGGATCGTCGCCGACGGGTCGGCAATACCCTGTCCGGCGATGTCCAACGCCGCGCCGTGAACCGGTTCAGCCAATGCGATTTCGGAACCGAGGTTGAGGCTCGGCGCGGCCCATGCCGCCGCACCAATGGGCCGCGACGTCGGACAAAATGTCGCCATATAAGTTCATCGTTATGAGCATGCGAAATGATTCGGGCTGTGCGACCAGGCGATAGGCCGCGACGTCAACCAAAGATTCGTCGATCACCATCGAGGGACGGCTTTCCAGAATCTCACGCACCGAATCACGGAACAGACCATCGGTTACCGGCAAAACGTTGGCTTTGTGAACGATGGTTGCCCGGCTGATGTCGTTGGCATGGGCGACCGACAAAGCCAATCGGGCGAGGCGTTGGGAGGCGTCTCGGGTGACCACTTTTTCCGCGACGGCTCGGCGCCCGTCGGAACGCTCGATCCCGCTGTAAAGACCTTCGGAGTTTTCGCGGACGATCAACAAATCGATGTTTGGATTTCCAGGGTTCGCCCAGATCCCTTTGATTGGCCGCAAATTGGCAAACAGATTTAACTCACGGCGCATCGTGATAATCGCGCTGCGGTATCCCTCGACCCGGCGGCTGGGTGAAGAAACCGCTCCGAACAAGCCCGCACCGCAATCGCGTAGAGTATCCAAAGTCGCGCACGGTACGGACTCACCGGAATCGCCAAAGACCTTCCAGCCCGCGTCTGCATAGGATACCTGGACTTGCTGCGTGGCCGCTTTCAACACGCGTACTGCGGCGTCCACCACTTCGGGACCAACGCCATCACCGGGAATGACGCAAAGTCGGTGAGGGATCATGCTACGCGATTCCTTCAGGGAATTTGCCCGTTGCGCGGACCGCCGCCGCAATCCCGCCAGCTTCGATGATCTCCAGCAAATGGGGGAAGCGGCTGCAATCGAAACGACTTGCCCAACGTGTGGATCGTCGCCGAGCGAATGTCGACTTCAGCCTCCTGCCCATCGTCGACTTGCTCGCATAGATCACTCGAAACAAAGACGGGAAGCCCCAGGTTGATCGCGTTCCGATAAAAGATCCGTGCAAAACTCTTGGCGATGATGGCGGCAATCCGTCGATTGTACAGAGCTTGCGGGGCGTACTCCCGCGACGATCCGCATCCGAAGTTGGCATCCGCCACAATCAAGTCACCTGGCTTCGCCTTTTCGTTGAACTCGGGATGCGCCTCGATAAAGGCGGCGGTGCCGACGTCGACATCCGGTCGCATGTACGGCGAGTATCGACCAGGGACAATCTGATCGGTGTCCACGTCCCGCCCAAATTTCCAAATCCTAGACACGCAACGCCTCCATCACGCCAGCCAACTGATTCGGATCGGTGATCACTCCGGTTAAAGCCGTCGCGGCGGCGACCGCCGGAGAGGCGAGAAAGATCGCTGAATCGGGCGATCCCATACGCCCCTTGAAATTGCGATTGCCCGTCGAAAGACAGCGTTCGCCTTCGGCCAATGTTCCCTGGTGCCGACCCATGCAAGGACCACACCCCGGCGTCGTCAAAGTCGCTCCGGCAGAAAGCAGAGTTTGCAGCGAGCCGTTTTCAATCGATCGCTGCAATTCGCGACTCGAGGCGGGAGTCACCACCATGCGAATCCGAAGCTTGCGGTCTTGAACAATTTCGGCCACCCGCTGAATGTCCTCAGCTCGACCGTTGGTGCACGTGCCCAAGAACACCACGTCGATCGGCTCGCCGGCCACTTCGCCAATATCAACTACCGCGTCGACAGAATGAGGAATGGCGACCTGCGGTTGCAACTTTCCAAGGTCGACGTCGATCGTTTGCACGTAGTCGGCATCCCGATCGACCGACAGCCAATCCGGGGCGACGAGCGAGGGGTGGCTCGCGCCGTTTCCGCTGCATGAGCTGGCTGCCACGGGGAAGATGCCGGCTTTGGCGCCCAACTCGATTGCCATGCTGGAAATCGTCTGCTTTTCGTTCAGCGGCAACCAATCAAGTCCGTGGTATTCGATCGCTTCATACGTCGCCCCGGCGATCGTCATCTTGCGGCACAGCCACAGGGCCAAGTCCTTTGCGTCGGAGCCGAATTGAAAACGGCCCGCTACGGCGACGCGAATCGTCTCCGGGACTCGAAACCAGGCCTGGCCAGTTCCCCAACACAGCGCAATATCCGTTGAACCCATTCCGGTTCCAAACGCCGAAACGGCTCCGTAGCTAGTCGAATGCGAATCGGAGCCGATAATGACTCGACCGGGCGCAGCAATGCCTTCTTCCACCAACACCTGATGGCAAATCCCTCGCCCCACGTCGAACAACCGAATCCCCTGTTCTCGTGCAAACTTGCGAATTTGTGCTTGGGCATTGGCCGTTCCCACCGTGGAAGCGGCGACATGATCCATCACCAACACGATTTGCGCGGGGTCGTGAACATTCTCGATTCCGAGCTGTTCACGCATGATCTTGATAATCCCCGGTGTGAGTGAATCATGTCCCATCGCAACATCCGGGCGGATGACGACCAAGTCGCCGGCGCGAACGGGTTTGCCCGCCTTGAACGACAAGATTTTTTCCGAGAGCGTTTGCGGTCTTTGGGGCTCGACATCATCCACCTCCTTCGGCGCTTATGGTCGGTTCGCGAATCTCTGCATGCGCCGTTGACTCGGCCGACACGTGATGCGAATGCAAAATCGCGTCGACATCTTCAAGCGTCAAAGGCCGCACATCAGCGAGTTGTTTGATGCGACTCGTGATTTCTTTGATTTCGTCGTCACTTAAGTCGATCGCCAACTGGCGTGCCCGGGCCTTGATCGCGTTCCAGCCCGTCAGCCGACTCGAAACGTGAATATATCGCGTCAAGCCGAAATCGGCCGGATCAAGCACCTCGTACGTCGAGGGATTGTTCAGGACCGCCTTGGCGTGAATCCCCGCCTTGTGAGTGAACGCCGTGAAGCCCGTGATGTAATTGTTGAAGGGAACATCGATCCCGACGAGGTCTGCCACCAAATGATCCAGTTCGTACAACAGCTCCAATTTGTATTTCGAGACGAGGTTGCGATCGAGCGAATACAAACGTGCTACCAGCCCGCCCAGCGGCGTGATGCCGTTGCGTTCGCCAATTCCCAACACCGTTGTATCGATATACCGCGCCCACCGCAAAGCGCCGCATACGAATTGGCGATGGCGCAACCGGTATCATTGTGCCCGTGGAACTCGATATCCGTGCGCACGTGTCGCGAAACGGCTTCTACCAGGCTTCGAATCTGCTCCGGAGAGCCGATGCCCACCGTGTCCGCAATCCCCACCCGATCGACACCTAGCGCATCGACCGCCTGGTAAACGCGAATCAAGTCGTTCAGATTGCTGCGCAGTGAGTCTTCCGTGCTGAACCGGACCTCGACGTCTTGTTCGCACAGCCAGCGAATCACGTCGGCGCAAGTCGATGATTTGATCGAGCGACTTTCCATGACCAAACTCACGGAGATAGCTGGAAGTCCCAATCACGACATCGACGCCATCGACGCCGCTGTCCACCGCCAAGCGGGCATCTTTCATGTTACAGCGAACATGGGTCAGGATCTTCGACCGCAGACCGAGCCCGGCAACCGCCCGGCAGTCCGCCAAACTTTGCGGCGAAGCACACGGCGAGGTCAGTTCGATGTACTCGACTCCAAAGGCATCGAGCATCTGAGCGATCGACAGTTTGTCGCCCGTCGAGAAGAATGCATTGGCAAACTGCTCGCCTTCGCAAAGTCGAATCGATGATCCCGAATCGCGACAATTGTGACGGCGACGTCCAACGTTCCGTGTCGCAGATCAAGCCATCCTTCTCATTCAATGCTTCGCCCTCCATAAGGTGATCTCAACAAAAAAGCCCGCGGGCACTTCCGCAGGCTGGTTCGGTTCGAATTGCTTTCGGCAGTGACATTACGGACCGGCCCACGGCTCAGGCAGCCGCTGTTGTTTGTGCTTGAATGGGTTTTCCGTCCGCATTGAGGCATCCGCACTGGTTTGGGTTCGTGTCGGCACCGCCATAATTGGCCCCGTTCGCTTATTGGGCAGTTGTTCCGCGTTCGTGCAAGATACCCGGTACTCGTCAACTGAGGGTGCTTGGCAGGTGATTGTACCGTCGGATCAATCACGGTAAATACCTATATCGAGTTGGGATTGTAAAAAAGCCGCGGCTGTGTCGCCCGTCGCCGTCTCTAGCGTTACGGGAAGGGGCGTTACGGAAAGGGACAAACCAATCGACGAGCGTTGTTCGCTGGCGACGTTCGAACGCTACAATCAGACATCGGTCCGATCCTTGAAATCGTCTCACGCGAACGGACTCAAGGGAAACCTGTTAAGCGGGCGGAAAATCGAGTGCCGAGACCATCGACCCATCTCGATATGGAAGCGGCGGTCGACGTGTTTGTCCGCGGCGTTTGCACGGGGCGGAGCCGGACGCATCCGTACGAAATGACTCGCATCGGACCGCTTTGGCGATTGCGAGATGCCCCGCGGCGAAATCCCCGAGACTATCGCAAAGAAGAGTGGATCGCTATCGACGTTCCGCCCACGGCCGTCGACCAGATCGCCCGCGTCGAGACCCGCGGACGCTATTTCATCGGTGCCGTCGTTTCCAACGGAGAATCGATTGAGTCGTTTCGAGAAGAGTACAAACGGATCGGTTATCGGCTGATTGGCACCGAACCCTTTTTTGTGACATTCGCTTCGTCGAATTCCCAGGTTGTCTGACTCGGTGCGGATCGAATTGCTCAAACCGAATGGCAGGCCAGATTGTTCGCCGCGGCGACCCGAACGCGGATAATGTCGATGGATCAAGTCCACGATCACTCGGCCTTCCGGCAGTACTTGGCGATGGACCACGAACACCTCGTGGGATGGTCCGAAGTGTCACGACACCGCCCGGAAATTGGTGCGCGGATCTCTACGTCACGGCCTCGCACCGACGACGCGGGATCGGAAAGGCGTTGATCACCAAGATGCTGCGGGACGATCGAAAGTGCGGAGTGAAGTCATCTGTGCTGCTGTCATCGCATTCCGTGCACATCTCTACCCCCAAGTCGGTTATCATCAGATCGGGATGCTGCTCGTTTACGCACAAAAGAGGTCATAAAGCTCAATGGATTGATTTGTCGAATGTCGCGTGCGAGTCTGCGCATGCCGCGTGGAAAAAAGCTGCTGGATGCGTTCGATAGGGTTGCGGTCGGCGAGCTGGACGCTTGTCCCTATCAGGAAACGCTGGCGGCAGAAAGTTCTTCCGATTCTTCCTCCGCTCGTCGCAAACGACCATTCGACTGGTCAAAGTCCCCATAAGCCTGTTGGTCGTCGTCCACGCGATCCGGTCGGATCCAGTGGAACAATTGATACGCCAAGCTAAACATCGCCGGAACTAGAACCAGCGTAAAGATCGTCGAAACGAGCAATCCACCCAACAGCACGCTGCCCAGGCCTCGGTAGAGTTCGCTCCCGGCGCCCGGGAACAAAACCAACGGCGCCAACCCAAAGACCGTGGTGATCGTGGTCATAAAGATCGGGCGAATTCGGCTGCGGACACTTTCCAGGACCGCCGGGCACTAACTCATACTGGCCGCTGCGAATCAACGTCAACGACTGGTGAACCAGTAGAATCGGATTGTTGACCACGGTGCCGATAAGGATCACAAACCCGAGCATCGTCAGCACGTCAAGCGCCTGTGGAAAACCACCCTGAGCCATGAGATAGTACCCCAACAACTTCAGCCCCAATATCCGCCGACGGCGCCTCAGCGGCACGCTGAAAATGATCACCAGCGGATGCGCCCAGGACTCGAACAGCGCGCCAACAGCAAATAGGTAATCAACAGCGCCAGCAGCAGATTTCCACGCAACGCTTTCCAAGTTTCCCGCAGCTTGTCTGCCGTACCGCTGAGGTGAAGTTGGTATAGATTGCCCAGTTGTCCCGAGGCTTCCATGGGCTTGATGATCTGATCGTTCAATGCCTTGATCGCAGTCTCCAACGGAATTGATTCGGGCGGAGTGACTTGAATGGTGATCGCTCGTTGCCGTTCGCGACGGGCAATTTGTTCCGGGCCGTAGCCGGGGCGGACGTCAGCGACGGCATCTAGGCGCACCGGTTCGGTCATATTCCTAGTCGCGATATACTGGGACGACAGATCTTGGATTTTTCCTTCGTATTTGTCGCTCCCCAAAATCACCAGGTCGATCTTGTCGCCCTGGTCGTAATAATCGGTCACATAGGCGCCATCCACCAGAGCGTTGATCGCATAGCCCAGTTCGCTGGCGGTAATCCCTAGGTCGTTCGCCTGTCGGGGCTTCGCCGTCACGTGCAGTTCGGGGTTGGACAAATCCAGACCCGGAATAGGGCGAGCATTGGAGTGGGGGATGACCTTGCCGGACTGCATCATGATATGGCCGCCTAGCTCGACCAGCTTCGGCAAATCTGGACCGGTGATTTCCAGGTCGATCGACCGGCCCCCTGCCAGGGCATTGCTGAACAAGCTCGTCTGAAACGCCATCACAAACGAGCCAGGAAGCGATCCGTTCAGCTCGGAGTTGATCAGCTCGATCAATTTGCCGGCCTTCAGCGGCTCTTGGCTGCTGATGCCGAAAAAGATCATCCGACCGAACGCCACGCAGAAGAAGTCTTGGATAGGCGGATAATCCAACTTTTCCTTGTCAAAGCCCAAATCGTAATCCCAATACGGCTCGAGCTTTTTCTCGAGCTTCTCACCCATCGCGGTTAGCTCGTTCACGTTCAAGCCCGGCGGGGGCATAACCAGGCTAATCACCAGATTTCGATTCCCTTGCGGCAAGTACTCGACGCCCGGAACCAGCAGCCAAGTGCCTACCGAGGCCAGACCCACCAACACAACCACCGTGCAAATGCGGCGTAAGATCGAGCGATGCGTCCAGCGGTTAATCCCGATGAAAAACGATACGAATCCCCGGCCCAATGAGCTAAAAAATCTCTGCACGGGTCCCGGTTCGCCGCCCACATGCTCGTGGCTCAACAATCGAGAAGCGGCGGTCGGGATCACGAAAATACTGACGAATAGCGATAGCCCGACCGCTGCGCTGATCGCCAGGGCAATGTCGACGAACAATTGGCCCACTTCACCGGCTAAAAACACCACCGGCATAAATACCGCCAATGTGGTCATCGTCGAGGCGAAAACCGCGCCCATACTTCCGACGCCGCCAACCGAGCTGCATCCCGCGGCCGATGACCTCGCTGGTAAAAGCTGAAAATGTTCTCCAGCACCACGATCGAATTATCGACCAGCATACCCACCGCAAACGCCAAACCCGCCAGGCTGATGACGTTCAGCGAACGTCCCAAGAGCCTCAGCACCAGAAATGTACCGACAATGCTGATCGGAATTGCAAGTGCTACGACCAAGGCGCCGCGTGCGAACCAAAACCCGGCTCCCAGGATCAGGCCCAGCGTCAGCAGGAAAAACCAAGGCGACACCAGCAGCGCCAATAGCGCCGAACCGGCCAGCAGCGGAACAAAAACCAGCGAGCGGGCATTCAAGTGCAAAAACAACATCAGCACGATCACCGTCAGCGCCTGCCCAGAACAATGTTCTGATTGACCAGCCCGATCGCCGAATGGATGTATTCGGTTTCGTCGTAAACCTGGTTCAACATCAAGCCTTCGCGTTTGAGTGGACCATCGTTCAATTCGGCCAACGCTACGCGCAAATCGTCCATCACCGAAATCACATTTGCGCCGGTTTCTCGCTTGCAGTTCACGGCGATGTTGGAAATGCCGTAACGGCGCACGAAGCCGGTTGGCTTCTTGAATCCCAGTTGGACTTCGGCAACATCGCTGATGAACACCGGAGTGCCGTTGGGATTGGCGATAATTTGTTGCCGCACTTGTTCGGGCGATCGATATTCACCCAGTGTGCGGACCACGTAGCGTCGTTTGGAGTCCCAGATATCGCCGGCCGAGACGTCTTGGTTGTCGTCGATCAACGCGCGGCGCACATCCTGAATCGTCAATCCACGCGCCGCCAGCTTGTCCGGCTCGACGATAACTTGCAGTTCGGGCTCCTGTCCGCCAAAAATGCCGCAGTCCGATACGCCCGGCACCCGCTCAAAGGCCGGCTCGATGACGTTTTCAGCGAACTTTCGATATTTGGTGATGTCCAATTCAGCCGGTAGCAGTGACTTGGCCTCGGCGGTTTTTTCCGCCAACTTGTACAGGCGATGAACTTTCAAGCCGTCGTTGTGTGCTCGCAAAATTCGCGCGACGTCGGCCTCAAATTCCGGGTAACTGGTTCCAAAAGCGCGGATCGCGTCGTCGTCGGCCGGCCGGGCACTCAGGATAAACCAGGCGATCGCATTGTCATCTGGATCCGACGTCTGGATCACCGGTTCGTCGGCGTCGATCGGGTAGTCCTTGACTTGTTGCAAGCGGCTGTTGACTTTGAGCAGAGCCTCTTCCAGATTCGTCCCAACTTGGAATTCGAGCGTGATCGAGCCGGACGAATCGCTGCAGGTGCTCGACATTTTCGTGACACCCTCGACGCTCTTCAGTTGCTCCTCCTGCTCGCGGACAATCTCCCTCTCGATTTCTTGAGGACTGGCCCCCGGCCACGTCGTGTTGATCGATATCTTGGGCAGCACGACGTCCGGCGAGAGTTGCACGGGCATGGTGAAAATCGCGATCACGCCGAACAAGACGACCAAGATGACGCCGACGGAGACCTTGACCGGATTGGCGATGCAAGCGGCAATAATATTCATAAACGCTCCGGATTAGTTCGCAGGTCGAGTCGCCGGGGCGGCTTCGGCGATTGCCGCTGGGGTCGGCGGTTTCTCGTCCGACTCCTCCAGAATCGTCAGCGTCTGTCCCGGCATCAATCGTTCGTTCCCACGAATCACGACCCGCTCGTCCGGCTGTAACATTCCCGTAACCTGGATCCAATTTCCCAGCGCCGCACCCACATCAACGGGGACCGACCGAACCACTAGCGTGGTGGCTTTGGGGTCGCCGGGCACCGGTTGTTCGTCGGCGGCCATCACCTTGATTTGTTGCCCCAAGACCAAAGCATCTTTCGGGACCATCAGCATCTCCTTCTCAGCACCGACGAAAAAGCTCGCTCGGCCCAACATGCCGGACTTTAACAGGTATCCCGCCGCGGACTTGGGATTCTGCAAGCGGATCTTAACCGGGAACGACCGCGATCGTAAATCCGCTTGGGGAACGATTTGCGTCACCTCGCCGACGAGGACGCCGGAGACGGCTTCGATAGCCACTTGCGCGGACATCGGTGCGCCAGATTCCCGCGCTGCGTCCAACGAACCTTGAATAGGATGAATGTAGTCTTGCGGGACGTTGATCACGAGTTCGATGGGGTCCAACTGGATGATCTCAAACACGGGATCGCCGGCCGCGACCCACTGGCCAACCTCCGTCATTTTTCGAATCACGAATCCTTCGAATGGAGTGCGGATCGTGTAGTTTTCTCGCATTTCGGCCAACCGACGGACCTCGGCGCGGCGATTGTCCAATATCGCCTGGGCACGCGCCAGCCGCGTTTCGCGAGTTGCATTCAGACGATTGAGCGTCGCCTTCTGGGCGATGAGCAACTGGGTTTGCGATTGATACTGAGAGAACGCCTCCTGAACTTCACGCTCGGATAACCCGCCGCCGCCCTTATTCAAGTCCCGTAGTCTTTGCCAGTTGTCTTGCGAATACGTCAGCCGCGCCTGGATCTCGTCCACATTCGCTTGGGCAGTTTCAATCTCCAGCGGCAGCGAAGCCTTGAGTTCCGCGACAGCCTGTTCTTGTTCGCGCAGTTCGGACTCTGCCGCGGCAATCTCCGTGTCCAGCGTCACAGTCCTCAACTGCGCTAGCGGTTGACCGAGCGGTCCCGGTTCAAATTCGCTCTTGTCGTCGGTCATCGTTACGAATTGGCCCTCGGTCGCGAATAACTGCGTGACGCGACCGCCGACGGCACTGCCGACGATTGAAGTCCGAATCGGAGTCACGGTGCCAATGAAGCTCTCCGAGCCGGCCAGTTTGACTTGGGCTACCTTCGCCACCACAACGGATGCGGGCGGCATCCCCTGAGCCCAAATGTTGACCGGCCCACAAAGTCGCGAAGCCGCAAATCGTTGCCATAAACGTGCTGAATTTCATTCGATAGTACAAGCTTGAAAAGAGTGGATTGTTGACCATCGCCGTAGGAAAAGTTTATGGCGTTGTTCCGGTTCGGGGCAACGGTAAAACAACGTAAGTGTTCAAGGGTTGCTAATGCGTCGCCCACGTTTTTAGGGGGTCAGGCACGTTTTCGGCGGCTCATGCGAGATTCAAGTACCAATCATGGGGCCGAAAATGAGCCAGATCCCGGCTCGTGAACAGTTTCTAAAACAACAGGCGAAAGCGTGAAGGTTTGGTCCGCGCAAACAGTCGAGAATGGCAACAACATTGTACTTTAGCCCATCGGGATGTCGAACGCAGCGCTCAACCCTGAGGACAAGAAACCGGCAAAAAAGTTCATTTCGCTGGCGCCGTTGCCAAACGCGGCAGCAGCCCGTTGATACTTTTCTAACAAACTCGGCATGATCCGCAACGCATTTTCGAAATAGATTTTCTTCAACACGTCGTCCGGCAAGCCGATCCCGTAAATCCGCCAGAATCCCTGCGGCGGAAACTCCTTCTCGGAATACGGGAAATACTCGTCGCGCGTCTCAAAGAATCGCCAGTAATAACTCAATCGTAACGCCGGCCAGGGACCATCGGTACCGAACAAGATTCGGTCTTGATATTTGAGGAAGAAATCGTGCGCCGTGTACGGCTGACGGCCCAACTCGGAAATCCGTGAAGCCGTATCGACCACCATGTTGGGATACGCGTCGAGCCATTGAGCCAACTCGGTCAGCGATTCGCCGTCGTTGGCCATGTGCGCCGCGATGAAGATCGTTTGGGGATGCCGTGCAATCACACGGTTGTGCGCGGCGTGCAGTTTGTCGCGGCTGGGATAGTCGCTTCCATAAAAACTCCAATCCGGATGCCGCGACAACTCTTCGTATCGCTCGTTCGTGGCATCGATCGGCTTGAAAAACGCCGAGGGATCGGCCGTGTGGATCAGCACGGGCAAGTGCAGTTCGCCGCAAACATTCCAAATCGGATCCCATTGCGGGTCGTCGATCTTGAGAAGCTTGCCATCGCGGTCACGGTAGCCCAGACCGAATTGTTTGAAAAACTTGACACCGCTGACCCCGGTCTCCTTGGCCGCGCGAGTTGCTCCACGCAACCGTCGACAAACCCAGGTTGATTGCAGGCCCAACTCGCGGGGTCTCCGTCTTTCCCGTGCCCCTGAAAATCGAGATTCACAAACAACACGAATCGATCCGCGTATTCCGTCCAAAGATATTTCCTGTGCTCGTCCAGCGTCTTGCCCAGAGTCGCGTCTAGACTGACCGACAATGCAACGTGGTTCCGGTCCATCGTTTCAACATACTCTTGCAACTTCTCGGTGGATCCTTGCAGGCGAAATCCCATGTGCGTATGCACGTCGAAAGCGGGGAACTTGCAGTACTCGAGTTTTGTCGCCGCAACTCGCAACTCAGGCTCAGGGCGGAAGTCTTTCAGTTTGAGTTCACCGATCGGCGGTGCAGTTTGGTCGGGCGCAGGGTTTTTCGTAGCGGCTTGATCTTGGGCCAACAACTGTTCCGCGAATAACAAGGTGCTGAAAACGACAAGCACGCGCAATGCGTGAATACAAGTGGTTCATTTGCTTCCACAACCTTTTTCTCGGGATGCCATGACACTACATTCTAACAACTTATCGAGACTCGAATCGGTGATGAATTTTTGTTAACAAACATCTCGCATGGCACTGCCACGGCGTTCCGACGCTTTTATTGTCGTCGCCGCGTGCT
Source organism: uncultured Planctomycetaceae bacterium (assembly GCA_963803365.1). GTDB lineage: Bacteria > Planctomycetota > Planctomycetia > Pirellulales > Pirellulaceae > JANMEB01. Next base: position 46,916 of record CAWDMH010000003.1, on the reverse strand, counting down.
GGAGGAACCGGTCGGCAATCTATAGAATCAGGGCTACCGCCTAGGTCCTGGTTTTAGCTTGAGTTGAGTCCATGAGCGTAACTTGTCGTTCGATTTCGTTGTGTTTGATACTTTTCGCATGGTGCTCCTGTCTGGGTCAAGAATCCGTCGTCGATCGCGTTCACGACTTGCAATTTCAAGCGATGGAGACGGGCTCGGCCAGTTGGGGTTATTGGGGTGCCAACCCTCAAACCTACGCGGGCTTTCAGCAGCACTCAAACCGGCTCATCCCGGTTTACACGTTTGGGGTGACGCTGGATGGATTCAAAGATCAAGCGAGCATCTACCGCGATTCTGCGAAGATCGAAAAGCTATTCCGCAAAGTGCCGAACGGAACTCTCAATGAGTCGGCTGACTACTTTGACCAGACGCAACTCTACCAGCTGCAGGCACAGGCTGTCGCGAACGGCAAAAAGTACGTCATTCTTTTCATCTTTGACGGATTGGATTGGGTCAATACGATGGCGGCGGCCACCGTTCGACTGAATCGGGTGGCTTATAGCGAAGGGCGCGGCACCGGGTTGCATTTTTTGGATTACAAGACCGACGTGATGGACTACGGTTTCATGGTGACAAGCCCGTTGACCGATCGCTGCAATCTGGACGTCGACTCGCAAACCTGCAGTCGCGACGACGAACGCTGCGGTGGCTATGCCGCGAAATTTGGCGGGGCAACGCCCTGGGCAAAACCGTCCGTTTCTAATTACTTGATGGGGACCTACCGGCAGCAGCCGGATGTCGTCACCGACTCGGCCGCGTCGGCCACGTCGATGTGCAGCGGCATCAAGACCTACAACGCGGCGATCAATGTCGACGTCGATGGCCACCAGGTCGAAACGCTCGCCCGAACGCTTCAGGCCAACCGTGCTTTCGCGGTCGGCGTTATCACCAGCGTTCCCATCAGTCACGCAACCCCGGCTTGTGCCTATGCGAACAACGTTACGCGCAACGACTACCAAGACTTGCGCGCGATCTGGTGGGGCGGACTTCGGTATCACATCGCGAAAAGGCGTTGCCTGGCGTCGACGTTCTCATGGGGACGGGTTGGGGCGAAGAAAAGGAACAAGAGGACCGCCAAGGGCAAAACTATGTTGCTGGAAACCGTTATCTGACGCACGCCGATTTGGCGGCGATCGATGCCAACAACGGCGGAAGATATGAGATTGCCATGCGAACCGCAGGCAAGTCCGGCAAGGATGTGTTGGATCAAGCCGCCAAGAAAGCAGTCGCAAACAAGACTCGATTGCTTGCGTTCTTTGGGTGTCCCTCCGACCACCTCCCGTATCAAACGGCGGACGGACGGTTCGATCCCACCCGAGGATACAAGACCGCCGAACGGTACACGCCTGCCGATTTGAGCGAGAATCCGACTTTGGCCGATATGACCACCGCCACGCTTTCGGTCTTGCAAGAGAACAAGAACGGCTTTTGGTTGATGGTCGAGGCCGGTGATGTGGATTGGGCCAATCACGACGACAATATCGACAACTCGATCGGTGCCATCTACAGCGGCGATGCGGCGGTGAAAGCAATCACCGATTGGGTAGAACAACACAATGCGTGGGACGAGACGGCGCTGATTGTGACCGCTGATCACGGTCATTACTTCAATCTCGTCGACCCCGCCGCCTTGATCCAACCGGCTAACAATGCCGGGGCAGCACGTCAAACGAAGTAATGGTGTGCGGTCGTGCTCTATCGATGCCTAAATCAGGTGTGACTTGCTCCTGAGCCCGCCGAATGTCGAACGACACTGCGGCCATCCAACGCTGTCGTATCGTCATTTGGATCGGACGGAAAATAACTTCGCCGTAAATCCTCGCCCTCACGGGAGAGGTTTAGGGAGAGGGTCGACAAAATCGGAAAGTTATTTTGCGTGCGATCCTTAGTTCCCGGGTTTGGTCGTTGACGACACTCTCGCTTGCCCGGGGGACGGTAAACTTTGTGATCGATTATCATGGCAGCCAATTCGCTTTTCTCGAATTGGGCGACTGCCCGGAGTGCACGCATGTTGTGGGAAGTCTAGGTTTTCGCTAAATTGGCATTCGTCCGGCTTCTGTCAGTCTACAGTCAATTCTCCTAACTGCGCGAATTCACCTATGGGTATTGAACGGCATCGAGAAGTTCGGCGTCGGCGAAAACGCAAACAAAAAATCGCGGTTCTCAAGCGGCGGGTCAAAACGGCTTCGGCTTCTGAAAAGGCTGAAATCGCGACAAACTGCGGATGCTGACTCCAGGTGCCGACAGCATCATCGACGCGCTAGGGATCTCCGACCGCTAGTTCGGCGCTGAACGTTCGATCCTGCTGCTAAGTACTTGTCCGAACGATGGCTGAACGCGCAACCGATATCCAAGGATCCTCTGCCGATACAGTTGACCCTACGCGACCACTCAGTTCGAATTCCGATTTTCAAGACGAGGCCCAATTGACCCCCAAAGCGATGACGCGCTTGGGTTTGGGACTCGAATTCTCTCTTTTGTTGTTAGCGCTCCTGTTGAGTGAGTTCGGATTGTTCGATCGGCGACAGACGCTCGGCCAACAGCTGGCAGACCTGCAAGCTCGGCCGTTCGAGTTGATGGCCTGGACGGCCGCCGGGTTGCTTGGGTTAGGTGTTTTGGCCTCAGCAATGCTACTGTTACCCTTTGGGCCGTTTGTTCGCTACCGGGAGATGATGTTCTCGACCATCGCACCTTGGTTTCGGCATATGTCGACGGGGCAAATTGCATTAGTCGCGATTGCTGCGGGGATTGGGGAAGAGTATCTGTTCCGGTGGTCAATCCAAGGCGGTTTGGAGAATTGGCTGCCGAGCGTCGTCGCGATCACCGGCGCATCGGTGTTGTTCGGTCTACTGCACTGCGTCTCTCTGATGTATGTGGCGTTTGCGATCATCGCAGGACTCATTCTTGGTCTGCAGATGTACGGGTCCGGTTCGGTTCTGCCCGCCGCGGCCGCTCATGGATTGTTTGACCTGTGGGCTCTCCTATTCCTGGTTCGCCGAGTTCGATAGTCCTTTTTTAAAATTTAAAAGGAAATTTAAAAGGACAGGCATTTAAGGTTGACAGGAGGTTGGCAGTTGCGTAAACTGCGTTGGTCGTCGAATTCATCGAGTATCACATTGAGCCCAAGGAGCCCACGATGACACTTGCACGAAAAGAACTGGTGGACGTTGCGCTTAGCGCGCTGGTATCATTGTCTAAGTCGTTGTGTCAGAGGAGGTTACCTCTTGGGTGAGGGCGCCCAAGACCGCAAACAATGGATCGAAGATCGATTGCAACAGCTGGCCGACAGCTTCAGCATTGCGGTCGGAGGGTTTGCCATCTTGGATAACCACCTGCACGTGCTGTGTCGGCTGGACCCGGACCAGGCCCAGAGCTGGAGCGGCCGCGAGGTGCTGCGACGCTGGATGGCGGTCTATCCGCCCCGGAAGTTGGCCATCGACGACGAGAAGGCGGTGCAGAAGTGGATCGATCAAGCCGCTAAGGACACAGGGCGGGTGGAGCAACTTCGTGGGCGGTTGGCCGATCTGGGTTGGTTCATGAAAGCCTTGAAGGAGCCGCTGTCGCGGATGGCCAATAAGGCCGACGGCTGCCAAGGGGCGTTCTGGCAAGCCCGCTACAAATCGATCGCGATTCTCGATACCGAGGCTCTGTTGGCGACCTGCGCGTATATCGATCTGAACCCGGTTGCCGCGGGAATCGCCGTCACGCCCGAGGGGAGCGTGCACACCTCGATCCGCCAGCGAGTGCAGCACGCTCGCCGGAAGGGCAAGCTGCCGGCGCTGCCAGCCGCTGGAGCCGGGAGCGTGCCCGGCAGCCGCGCTGCCGGAAATCTGGAGCAAGATCACTGGCTGGTCCCGCTGGAAGATCGCCGCGTGGCCGTCGGCGGACAAGCTCCTGCGGCTCGCGAGGGGATGCTGGAATCGTTTTCGCTGGGGAGTTATCTGTTGCTGGTCGACTACACCGGGCGTTTGTTCCGGCAAGGCAAAGCGCGGATCAGCGCCGCGGTCAAGGAGGTCTTCGATCGGCTGGGCACGACCAACGAGTTCTGGTCGCATCGCATCGGACAGATGCTCCGCAGTCGCGATCTGCGTGGTAGTTTCTTCGCCACCGAGCCCAGCACCCTAGCCGAGCTGTCACAACAACGCGGCAAACGCACCCCCAACCTCACTCCCCAACTGGCTCCGACGCCGACCTAACACACGGGTCGACCGACTCCAGTCCGGTTTTCCTACTAGCCTTGCCAAGGACCGTGTCCCCGCTGCGCCGATTTGCCGCTAGGCCCCCCTGGCGACCTCATTCTGCCCTGCAACCCACCGGCCCGATGCCCCGTTCCCTCCGTGTGAGCTCGTCCCCCCACGAAGCCACCTGAAATCTTGCCGTCGATTTGCTCAGCAAAGAAGGAGTTTATACGCCTGTCCTTTTAGGCCTTAATTCCACATTGTGTGAGCTACGTGTGAGCTAGGGCAGCAATAAAGCAATAATACGCCTGTCCTTTTAGGCGCTGGCGCTTTTACTTTTTTGGGCGAGCGCTTTTAGGCGAGCGGTCGATTAGTCGGCGAATGGGAAGGTCGCGTCGATGGTGGCGGCGGATAGGTCGCACAGGAAGCTTCCGATTCGTTCCACCAACAGACTCATGAGCCGTCGACCTTTGTCGGCGGTGGCGGCGTGAGGATCGCCGGAGCCGGTACTTTCGGTCAGCAGGTGCCAAGGCCGGGAGATTCCGATCCAACCTTGGTTCATAGCGTCAAAGCGGAACTTGCGTGTCCGACCGTCGTTGGCGGACAGCCGCCCGTCGGCTTCTCGCGCTACGCAATCAGGAAAATAGGCCAGAGCCAGCGAGGTCTCCATTTCGCCGGCGTGATCATCGGGCTTGGAAAAGATTGTCGAATAGCGATCAGAGACTATTTGGTACCAGTTGCACAAGAACAAATGGACCGGGGTGGTTCCAGCCAATTCCCGCAACAGCGGCTTGAAGTCGTTTCCGCCGTGGCTGTTGAGCAGCAGCATCTTGCGGATGCCGGCGTCGGCGATCGACTGAACGATATCGGCTACCACGCGATGCAGCGTGGATGGGTTGACATTGATCGCCAGCGGCAATCGCCGCATATTCGTCTCCGTGCCGTAAGGGATCGTCGGCAGCAAGACCACTTTCGCGCCGCGCTCGGCCGCCGCGCGACAGCAATGCTGGCCAATCGTCGTCGCTTCAAACGTGTCGGTCGCGTACGGCAAGTGAAAATTATGAGGTTCCGTCGCTCCGAACGGCAGAACGGCCACCTCCAACTGAGCCTGTCGAATCTGGTTGTAGTTCGCTTCTGCCAGATTCCAGGGAGCGATTTCGGGATTGGACGAGTCTGCGTTCATGCGTTCATAAGTCACTATCGCGGATACCGCCGGGCGTCAAACTGCGAGCCGCTACGAAGCGGGGTCGTGGCCAACGACTAGATTCCATATCAATTTCGCCAAGGTATTTATCTTTGACCTCCTGATGTCGAAGAATCTGATCGATGGTGCCGCTACATATTATGCGTCCCTCGATGACAACATACGTCCGATGTGTAATTTGTAATATCTCGCGGGCAGCGTGATCGGTGATCAGAATCGAGATGCCTTGTCCGGACAGTTCACGAATGATCGACTGGATGCTTTGAACCGTCACCGGATCGATTCCCGCGAACGGTTCGTCGAGCATGATGATTTCCGGGTTGGAGACCAAGCAGCGGGCGATCTCCAACCGCCGCCGTTCGCCGCCGGACAATCTGCCACGCGCGGGTTTTGCGCATGTGCGTGATGTTGAACTGAGCCAATAGCTGTTGACAGCGTTCCCGTCGAATTTTGCGGGGAAAGTTCAACAATTCCATCATCGCGATCAGATTCTGTTCGGCGGTGAGCTTGGTAAAGACGCTTGACTGTTGTGGCAAGTAGCCCATGCCGGCATCGTGCGCCCGAACGTACATCGGCCATTCGGTGACATCCTGGTCTTTCAGCAACACGGTCCCTTTGTCGGGGGACAGGATGCCGCACATCATATGAAAGGTCGTCGTTTTCCCGGCGCCGTTGGGACCGAGCAAGCCGACGATTTCGCCGCGTTCGACTTCGAGTGTGACACCATCCACAACTCGTCGGCGTCCGAACGTTTTCACCAGACCCACAGCTTTCAGAATCGCCATTGCACTTCTCCTCCTTGAGCTGTCTTTCGGCGCTATCGGATGAACCGCATTCGGCTGAAATCGGGCATGAACGGGATGGGCCTGTTCCAACTATGTGGGAAAAAGACAAACAGTGCGCAGACCCAATAGTTGCTCGCGCTGGACGTAGGCGGGTTCGGGCCACAAGCGAGCATCAAAGCTGGACGGACTGTTGTCACCCATCGGGAAAAATTCGTCAGGTCCGAAGATGCGGACGTCTTTTTCGCTCCGCATCTGAGAATCGAACAACGATTCGGCCAGCGGCGATTCCCAGTTCTCCGGAGAATCTAGTATTGCGCGAACGCTCGAAGCCGTGTTGGGTTGGCCATTGGGAAGAATATTAATGCGGTATTCCACGGGGACCTCGGCGGTAGCCGAAACATAATAGACGTCTCGCCAAACTTTGATGCGGTCCACAGACATCTTAAGGCCTCGACTGCCCAAACCCACCGGCTCCAAGTCGGCGGGATCGGTTGCCGAGTATTTCAGCCGCACCTTGTCGCTTCTGCGATAATCCTGGTACGGCAACCCGCCGAACTGAAGCGGGCGGCCATTGACCCACACGAACAATCGATCATCGGCATTCATCAGTTGGATTCGATACGAGCCGCGACCGCGAACACGGGTCTGCGTCTCGATTTCACCGGTCGCCGGAGCGCCTTTTCCGTCGACGAATTGAACGGCGGCGTCATCGCAACTGAGTTGAGCTTTCCCGCTGGACACGTCGATGGACACCACGAAACGAGCGCCTCCTTCGATGGTTTCCAACGCGACCTCTCCCGATTCCGAATCCACGTCGACCAGACATTCCAAACCGACGTCGCCGACCCAATAATCGCGGCACCGCCATTCCGCCCTGGCGTAGGCCTTGTCATAAGCTTCGTTGTAAGCGTACTGGTTGGTAATCGGGCCTGCCCCAAACCCTGTGCCTTGTTCCATCGCCTTGATCCGCTCCGGCAATTCGCCGTGGTGAATATCATCCCAATCGGCGTCAGTGGGAATCACGTGGCGATACCGCAGCCAGGCGATTGAATCGGCCTTGTCGCCGGATATCCGATACGTATCGTGGTCGCCTTCAGGAACAATTTCCCATTGAGCGTCCCCGGCGGACTCCCATTGTTGGAAGCGGCTTGGCCAGCCGATTTCATGCAACTGTTTGCCAAAGTATTTCGAGTCGTAGACCAACTGCATCATCGCTTTGATTTTATCGGGCGACTTTCTGGCGATCCGACGATCCGCGTACGTCTCCTTGTCGGCTCGATACGTGTACAAGTCGCCGAACTCTATTTGCACCCCTTCGTTCGGCAGACCGCAAAGTCGCTTGATGTAGTTCTGCTTGGCATTCTTCGGGTTCTTGAAGACGATCACGTCCCAGCGATGCGGATCGGAGAAGTCGTAAATGAACTTGTTGACCAGAATTCGATCCCCGTCAAACGTCTTGTCGTCGACGTTCCGGAAGGGTTTCAAGACCAGCACGTTGTCGCACATCGGGCAATAAACACGAGAAATCTCCCTTCCGTCTTGGTAGCCGGACTGAAAGCGATACCCGCACTGCTCGCATACCACGTCGTAGTGTTCTCCGCGGCAATGTGGCGCCATGGACCCCGTTGGAATGATGTACGCCTCCGCCTCAAAGGACTTGAACACAAAGGCAAGTATGACCGCGACGACAATCGACTCGATCGTCTCGCGAACGGCGAATTGCTGAAAAAAGCTCATCTCGACTATTCAGTTAGGATAGGACGCAAAATAACTTCGCCGCAAATCCTCGCTCTCACGGGAGAGGCTTTGGGAGAGGGTCGACAAAACCGGGAAGTTGTTTTGCGTGCGATGCTTAGGGCAGGTCGTTCACGTTCACCCCCGACCGCAGCATTATATCGCACACCGAGTTTCGCAGAAACCTGAACTTCGAGTTCCAGGGTCGCCGGATATCGACAAGTTGCCTTCACCAGACGAATCCTGCGACTGCCAGACAAATCTCGCGGCAAACGGTTCCAAGTTCATGTTTACTCGCGTCAATGAAATGGGGTACCCTAGGATCGGACGCAAAATACCTTCGGAGTAAATCCTCGCCCTCAAGGGAGAGGGTCGACAAAACCGGGAAGTTATTTTGCGTGCGATCCTTACTCGGCGAGTCAAATTGCCCCACGTGTCCTATCGCGTGCTAGTTCATGATCTTCCCCGCCCAACTATTATCGAAGTCTCTCAGACGATGGGCCGGGATCTTAATTGCTGTGTTGCCTGTCCTTTGGCTTGCCGGTTGTTCACCAGCGGCGAAGCAGAACGATGGCAGCGCAACCAGCCAGTGGCGGCCGACGGCATCGGTGGACGCTGCGCCACAATGGCAACAAGTTTGTTCGGGTTACGCAGCCGCCCAGCATTACCACGATGACGGGCGTCTCATCATGCGCTATCGCCTGAACGGCGAGCCCAGGGAAGAACACCAACTGTGGGCGATTGACTTCGATCGGTCGGGCCAACTGGCTGCGCGGTTGTTCAACGCTCGGATCCAAGCGGATGGCGAGCGTGCCACGGTTCGCGTTTTTGACTTCGATTCCGAGAATATGGACAACCAGATTGTTGTCCTGCCGCCGTTGGATCAAGACCTTTGGCGGCGCTCGTGGACGATCCCATTTGCCGACATTTCGTGACGGGCACGGGTGAAATGCCGTTTGCCCCCAGTACGGATCCCTTGGAGCTCGTGCCGCTGACGGCGAGTTTGCTGAGCGGGTCGCCTGCAAGCGACTGGCTGATGCGGCCCGATTCGATTCAGGATCTAGGCAACGAGCAAGTTGACGGGGTGGACGCGATGCGGATTCGACTGGTGAAGCACGACCGCACGATGGACGTATGGATCGGGGTCGACAGCGGGTTGATCCTTCAGGCTTGCTTGCCAGATGACTTGCTCGATCCGATGCTGCGGCAACGCCAGAAATCACCGGACTCAAACTCTGGGCCGTGTTCAAAAACGCCTCGTTTGCAGCCGCCGAGACAAAGGACCGCTTTTCGACGGTCATCGACCCCAGTGCCAAACCGGTGCGTGCCTTCGTTCCGCTGCCCGAACCGTTTCCGTCCGAGAATATCGGGAAACCGCTGCCGCCACTGAACGTGTTCGATTTGAACGGTCAGCCTCACCGCTGGTCTCCGCAAGCCAAACCGACCGTGTTGATCTGGTTCGATCTTTTGGAGACCAGTCAAGAAGCCGTTCAACGCAGCGACTTGGGCAAGGAATGTTCCGTTCAATGGTTCTATGTCGATTACGAATCGACGGAGGCAACTCAGATTCCCGCGGCCGCACAACGTCGGGAAGCACTGATGCCGGCGGCTGATCGAGAACGACAGTCGGCGGTGCTATTTGACTTGGGACTTAAAGCTGGAAAGCTGTTGGGAGTAAAGACCACGCCACGGCGATTGTCGTCGACCAGCACGGAATCGTGCAGTACTTTCAGCGATTGATCGGTCCAGATTGGGAAAGAAAGCTGTCAACTGCGATCGAGCGAATCGTTCGGGGCGACAACCTGGCTGCTGAAATGCGGAGCGAATATCAGGCGTTCGTCGACCGTTACGAAGAGAAGCTTCTGTCGGCGAACCCATTTGTACCGCAACAATCGCTGCTTCATCCCATTTCCGAACAGCAGGCCGCCGCAGAACCGATGAGCCTGATTCGCGAATCCAATATTGTGAAGCTACCCAGCAACATCGCGATCAACGCTGAAAAACAGTCGCTTGTCGTGTTGGACGGTTGGCAGACCGTCGTCGAACTCGATGCGTCGACCTGGCAGGAACATACTTTTCCGTTGCCGATTGGACAGTCGTCAGGGGTGACTCGCATTCGCGTCCTAAACCACAGTGGCAAATCGGGGTTTGCCGTCTTTTCAGAATTGGGAAAATCTGTCTTCTTTTTCGACGCGAGCTGGCAATTGATAGGCGAATTCCAGCCAAAACAGCGCAGCATTTGCGATGTTCAAGGCGTGCCGGGAACCAACGGCCAAACCAATGAGTTGCTGATAGTCGACGACGGCAGCGACGTGCATTCGATCGATGTCGCCACGATGACCGAGCGTCGTGGTCAAGCAGTTGATGGAGCCAAGAGCGTCATTTGCTTATCGACTGAACGCCCGCTCGGAGGGATTATCGCACAATCGATTGTAGTGCGCGGCGACGGAAGCTGCGTGCCGCTGGACCGAGAATTACACCCCGGCCGGATCTTGGATCTCGGGAACCGCCGCATAACGCAACTCTATTCATGCAACTCGGCGAGTCGATCGGCGTTGGCGATCACGCTGAACCAATCGGGACAATGGGAAGCGGTCGGTTTGGACAATCGATTTGAGGTCGTCTGGGTTCAAGCAATCGGACCCCAAGAGTTCAATTCACAGATCGAGCCCGCTACGGTGCTTGAGACCGGTTCCGACGTCGTGTGGGCCGTTGCTGGAGCGGACGATTCGGTCGCGGTGATTGCGGGGAACGGGCGTCTGTTTTACCGGCTGATAGCGCCATCATTGATTCGAGGGTTGCAGTGGTTCCGGCGCCCTCAAGCGAGTCTGAGGCAACGCTGGTGTTGTCGTTAGATGGGAAACTCGTCGCCACGAAGATTGCGATTCGGTGAATTCCATTCGGTTGATCGACGAATGGGTGAGCAGTCAACTTCTCGTTTATTGGTCTGTGGCGCTGTAGTCGGCTAATTGGAAAAGGGATGGCTACAGCGTTTGCCCATATTTGTCCGGCAGGGACTGCCAGACCTACTGTGTTTGCCCATATTTTGTCCGGCAGGGACTGCCAGACCTACTGTGTTTGCCCATATTTGTCCGGCCGGGACTGCCAGACCTACTGTGTTTGCGATGTTTGTCCGGCCGGGACTGCCAGACCTACGGCAAATCAGCCAACTCTCCGTGGTGCCATGTTTGTGTTGAAATTCACAAATGGAGTCGGCTACAACGGGGTGCTCGTGTGCGTTCCGGCCACGACTAAAGAAGCGTCATAGACGTTAAAGTCGACGAAATCGCCAAAATTTGAATTTGGCTCCTTGAATCCTAACTTTCCCTAAATTATCGTACGTCTTCCGCCTTTTGTCGCCGTCAAGTTCGGCTGCCAAAAGTGATCCACTTTTCTTGAACTGGAGTAGCGCTATGAAAAGATTCTTGGCAGCCGTCATGGCTGCGGCAATGCTGTCAGTCACGGCAGCAAACGCCCAAACTCTTTGGGATAACGGAGTCACCGATGGCTCCAACGGGTACAGTAATTTCCTCAACTCGTCGACCGGGTTGGGTGCTGATCGTTGGGTTATGGATGATTTCGACACGGGTGGTCAGACTTGGTCGATCACGGACCTCCATTGGACCCACATTTGGAACACGTTTCCGGTGGGAAGTGGAACCGGTTTGGATTTCCAGATTTGGTCCGACAACGCCGGCTCTCCGGGATCTCCGATCGCCACCGCCAACGTGACAAGTTATTCGGAAGTGGCGACTGGAAACGTCTTCTTCGGTCGTAACGAGGCCGGATCTACGGCCAACTTTGATCCGATCGTTTTGGGTCCGGGTCATTATTGGATCCATGCATCGGTCGTCGGTCCGGAAAACAACTTCTGGATGATCCATCAAGCGGTCACTGGATCGGAATCGTGGACGGATTATTCGGATTTGGGCTTTGGACCGGGCACGCTGATTTTCGGTGGCCCAGCCGACTTGAATTTTCAGCTTTCGGGCACGGTCGTAACGGTTCCAGAACCGGCGAGCCTTGGCCTTTTGGCTTTGGGATCGATCATGATCGTCAGTGTGCGACGCCGTCGGCGTTCAGCCTAGTTAACTGCTTCGATTAGATCATTGATTAAAGCCGCATGCGTCGACCGCATGCGGTTTTTTTGTTTTTAGACGTTAGCTTCGTCCATGAGACGCAATCGAGCCGTCATCGGCGTGGGCTCAACAGTGAGGTCATTTGCTGTAGGTCGCACAGTCTCTGACCGACGAACAATGGCTAAAGATGTAGCCATTCTGTTTTCAAACTATCCCACTACGGAGGACTCAACTTAGTAGTCGCCGATGGGGGGAGATGCACCGTAACTCAAACTTATTTGCCCGCACGGAACGCTTCCACATCGGCTTTGGCTTTGGCGGCCAGCCGATGGTGGGCTTCGGCGTATACTTCGCTTCGTTCGATGAGTGGTTCGCGAAGCCAAAACGGGTAGGGCTCGAACTGTTCCAGGATTTCGACCCGTTGGGCGAGCGTCAACGTATTGTGTTCCTCAGCTGGGGGCTTGGCCGGATCCCGCAACAGCACCAGTTGGGTGATTAGCCGAATCGAGTCGAACGCTCGCGCAGAACGGAGTCTTCAACGCCACATAAACCTGTTGGGCGAAATCGTGGTCCGCATACGAGAGGTCGATCGCGGCTTCCAGCGCCTCATTGATGATCATCGGAAAGACGTAGGGGTCGTGTCGCAACGACTCGAAGGACGTTAGCAATTCGGCTTTCGCCGCATCGGTCTCATTCCGCTGAAAATACCACAAAAACTGCAGCAGGTGTACCGTGCTGGGCAAATTCCAAGTCTTAATTGTTTTCAGCCGCGCTTCAAACAAATCGTGATTGAAGTGGATCATCGCGTGGGCCACGGCGATAGTTTCAAGCGGTCCTCGCGGGTTGATGGCAAAATCGGCCTGCATCAATCCAGCCATATTCCCGCTGGAGTAAGCGATCAGCCCCGAAGCCCGGTCAGTCGCTTTGGGGTCGGTCGGCGTCTGGCCGTCGAGGAACGTGTTTTTCGGCCAGAAGAATACATCGTTGGCCAACTCGTCAACTCGTTTCCAATCGATCGCTTCGGCCACCTCCGGATGATTTTCGTGATGCGCTACCGCCTCTTCACGGAGTTGAATCCAAAACGGAACGGATTGGCTGCCTAAGCTGCGAGCAAAACCATACTCGATTGAATTGTGGTCGTCGGTGTTTACGGTCGGCGCCGATTTGACCAGTCGATTAGCAAACGAATCGGTCGCGATATGCCGGCTCAAAACGCCTTCGATGTCCACGGCGGCCCAAGCGTCCAACAGGGCGTCGCGGAAAGGTTGAGTCGCCAACTTGGCACGCAACGCAGCGACGTCAATCGGCAACCGATCGTGCGTGCAGACCAACAGCATGTCCGCCATGCCCCCTTGCCAGACTTGAACGTGTTCAAAGGTCTGAGTGACCGTCGCGAAGACCGTTTCGACGGTCTCTCGTGAGATCTCATATCCTTGCAGCCATTGAACGAAAATGCCGCCGGAATTCAGTCGGTCGGCCGCCGACTCATAGAACTCGCGAGTGAACAACGTCGCCACGCCGGCGCGGTATGGATTCGACGGCTCCGAGACGATGATGTCGTAATGATTGGGCGTCGTCAGCAGGACTTCGCGTGCGTCGTTGTAGATCCGGTGAACTTTCGGGTGATGGAGTACGTCGAAATTCATCTCGGCCATCGACGCGCCATTTCATCCACCGACGGTTCGAGTTCGACGACGTCAACGCGCTGAATCGTCGGCACTTCGGCCATCCAGCCGGCGGTCTCTCCGGTTCCCAACCCGACCACAATCCCGGTCTGCGGATTCGGATGCAACAGCGGCCCCAGAATTCCCAGCATGATCTGTGTTCCCGCGTCATACATGGCGTTGCCGTCGGACTTGCCGTTCACCATCAAGCTCAACGATTGTTCGGCGTGCAGCGCGATCGCCGATTCACGCCCGTCGCGCTGCCAGACAATGCTGCGGTTGAACTGGTTGCACCACTCGTGCAGCGTGGGCAGGTCGTATAACGGCGGATCGCTTCGTCCCGCGCCGATGCCGCTATGCCGCCAAACCGATGTGGGACCGGTCGTCGAAATCAGCCATCCTGCCGTCGTCACGCAGAGGGCGGGCAGTACCAATCGTGCGAACCAACTGCGCCAGCCGGCTTTGAGATCCAAGATCCAAGCCAGCAGACCCAGTCCGATCAATAGCCAAACAACCAAACGCCAGGTTCCCGGCACGGAGAGCCACGGCATGATGCCAAATCCGCCCGCCAGCGAGCCAATAATCGCTCCGACCGTGTTCCAAGCGCACGTTCTTCCAACGTGGCGTCCAATGTCCTGGCGCGCTTGTCCTAACAAAGCGATCAACAATGGAAACTGTACGCCGCTAACCCAAGCCGCAGGCCCGACGACGATGGCTGCGACCGCCGCCCAGCTAGAGGCCACGCCGCGAAATCCGTTTTCGCCGAACGCAACCTTCAGTCGGAGACGCAAAAAAGGCCAAATCGTCTCCCCAGGCAAACGGGAATGCAATGCAAACCGCCTCCAGGGCGCACGTCACGACAAACCACGTCAGCGACACGCGGAATTTTTGAGACAGCCAGGCATACGATGCGCCGCCCAAACCAATGCCAAACAACGCCGCGGCCAGAATCAATCCAAACGTAAACGTCGTCCCGCCCAGCAGTGGACCGAGCATCCGGTACCACACCATCTCCATCAAGAAAAACGCCGTACCGACGACCGCCGCGGAAAAATAAATGAACGCCGCTGGAACTTGACTCCTCGGTTCCTCGACAGCGGCCGCCATTTTGTTTTCTTGAATGGCATGAGAAGACTTGCGAGCCGAGATCGCCGACCAATTCGTTCGAATGGCCACGATCGACAATGTGGCATTCACCGAGGCAGCCACCCACAACGTGCCGCGAATGCCGAGCCGCTCGGTCAAGAAAAACGTGCTGATCATCGTTCCAAAGACCGCCCCCAACGTGTTGATTCCGTAGAAGATCGCCGCGCGCGCCGCCATCGGTCGTCCGCCGAAGTGACCGCCTTGGCGATTGCCGGGCAGCGTGCCGCCCATGCAAATCGTCGGAATCAACAGGACCGCCGTCGAAAGCAACAGTCGAACTACGGTCGCACCCACAAATCCCAGCATCTCCTGACCGCCAAGCCAGATATAGATGTGCCGCTCCCCGTAAATCAACAGTGGGCTGAGCGCGGCAGTGATCGCGATGATACCTTCAAAGATTCCGTACAGTCGAAATGGATTGCGGTGCCGCTGGACGTACCCGCCCAACCAAGCGTTGCCGATCCCCAAACCGGCCATGAAGATGGACAACACAGCGGCAGTGGCCGGCGTCGACCCGCCAAAGACCAAGCGAAACTCGCCAGCCACGCCGTTTGGAAAACCAGTGCGCACCCACCCGACAAAAACAACATGACTGCGGGCAAGGCCCAATGGACCGGCCGATCCGACGGCTTGGTTGCCTCTTCGGCATCGTCGATCGGCTTGCTTTTTTGTTCGATCGTCACCATGCTCGTTTCCCGCGTACTAGCATTTCGAAAAAACAACGTCGCCTGGAGTGCTTCCCGCTGCCGGAGCGACTCCGGTGAGGCCAAGGATTGCACGCAATATAACTTCCCGATTTGGTTGACCCTCACCCGACCTCCCCCGTGAGGGCGAGGATTGACGGCGAAGTCATTTTGAGTGCGATCCTAAATAGAATTGGGCCGTTGTCCCCCCACGATCCTTATTGACTGGCCAGATTGGGCTGAACGCTGACAGCCAATCGCCATTGAACTGTTCTTGGAATCGACGCGACCTTTACCCTGGCGACGATGATTTCTCGTTGAGCCGCAAAATGCAAACTCTCGTCCTCATCAGCCGTTTGCGCATCCGGGGAACTCAATTCTAATCGAAACCGCCGGTCGCCGAATGTCAAGTTCAGCCGCGTGGGCGACTCATACTGGATTTCGCTGGTCACGGCCGCGGCCACGGTCGATCCGATAAACTCTGGCCAACCAACCAGCCGGGAGGCGACATCGACCATCAAAGCCGGCGACTCCCCATCAATCGTCCAACTACTCGACCAATGGCTTGTGCCCGCGCTGCCGATTAACAGCGCCGCGGGGCGACCGGCGACCGACTGGAACGTCAGGCTCTGCATGGGCGGGCTGGGGGGCCAGAATTCGGAGGCGTCTCCCTCGACCGATTTAAAAACGATTGTACGCTTTCCTGCATTACGATCTTCGAATGTGATTTCCCACCCATATCGGTCGTTGCCAAAGACGAATCGACAGATCAAGTTGCATGTGTCATCGATGCGGCTGACAAGGCAATCGCCGGGACAAGGGGCTTGTCGCTCAATCACTCTGCTGAACTTTCCATCTCAAATAAGCGTCCAGGAAGCCTTGGATGTCGCCGTCGAGCACCTGGTGAAAGCTTCCCATCGAGTGCCCAGTCCGAGCGTCCTTGACGCGCTGGTCCGGGTGCAAAAAGTAATTTCGAATCTGCGAACCGAACCCGACACGAGATTTGTTCTGGTATTTCGCGGCTTCTTCGGCCTCACGGCGTTCTTCTTCGATTCGAGCCATCTTGGCACGCAACATCTTCCAGGCGTTGGCTCGATTCTGATGTTGGCTGCGCTCGTTTTGACATTGGACGACGACGCCGGTCGGCAGGTGGGTCAAGCGAACTGCGCTGTCGGTCTTGTTGACGTGTTGGCCGCCGGCCCCGCCCGCCCGGTAGGTATCTATCCGAACGTCGCTCTCGTCGAGTTGGATGTCGATTTCGTCGTCGATTTCGGGCGTCACATCGACGGCAGCAAAGCTGGTTTGCCTCTTCCCGTCGGCGTTGAACGGGCTGATCCGAACCAAACGATGCGCGCCCGCCTCACCCTTGAGAAATCCGTACGCCATCGGACCGCGGATCGCAATCGACGCGCTCTGAATGCCAGCCACGATGTCGTCGTTGCGGTCCAACAGTTCCACGGTGTAGCCGGATTTCTGGGCCCATTGCGTGTACATCCGCAACAGCATCTCCGCCCAGTCGTTGGCGTCGGTTCCGCCGTCGTGCGCATAGATGCTGAGGATCGCTCCACGATGATCGTGGCGGCCGCTCAACAAGGACTTGAGTTCCAACTCGTCCAGGATCGACTCGAGCCGGTCGAGTTCCCGCGCGACGTCGGGCTCCAAAGACGGATCCTCTTCACCCATCGCCAGCAAGCCATCCAGATCACTGCCGGCCGCGATCAAATCCTCCAACGGCTCGACGACCGTGTTCAACGACTTCAGCTTGCCGACGGTTTCTTGAGCGTTTTTGGGCTTGTCCCAGAAACCGGGCGCCGACATTTGATTTTGTATATGTACAACCGCGGACTGCTTTCCCGCATAGTCAAAGACTGTCTCGCATCAAGACAATTCGCTGATGGATCTTTTCGGCCCGGTTATAGAATTCCGCATCCACTCTGAGAGTCTCCCATTTGCGTTATACTTCTGCTCCGTGAGATTCTATCGTCGATCCACGAAATTGACGAGGCGTATCAAAGCGTGACGAACGAATGACGACGACTCCCACGAACTCTGCAGAACCCTTTGCCGAACCCGACATCTTATACCAGTCGGGCCCGATACTCGTGGTTAACAAGCCCGGTGGACTGCTCACCCAAGCCCCGCCGGGAATCGACAGCCTGGAATGGCGCCTCAGGCAGTGGATTCGGGTGAAGGAGAACCGCGAAGGGAACTTTTATCTGGCGGTTCTCCATCGACTCGACCGCGGCGTCGCCGGAGCAATCGTCTTGGCTCGAAACGTCCGGGCCGCACGGCGTTTGTCCGAGCAATTTGAAAACCGCTCCGTCACCAAGACCTATTGGGCGATCGTCTGTGGCCGCCCCGCGGATTCCGCCGGTCGCTGGATTGACTTCATGCGCAAAATCGACAACCAAGCTCGCTCGGAAATTGTTCCAGCCGACCATCCCGCCGCGCAGTTCGCGGCACTCCAGTACCGAATGCTGGAAGCGCAGGCGGACACGAGCTTGCTGGAGATACAACTGGAAACCGGACGGACGCACCAAATCCGGCTGCAATGTGCGCATCGCCAATTGCCGATTGTCGGCGATGAACAATACGGCGCCCCAATTCCGTACGGGCCGCAAACGTCGGACCATCGGCTTCGTTGGATAGGACTCATGTCGCGCCGGTTGAAATTTCAACATCCGATGACCGACGAAATCGTCGACGTCACGGCGCCGACGTCGGTTTACTGGCCCGCCGAGTTTGTGCCGTAGCCGCCCGTTGCAAAAGTAGCGGAACGGCGCGAGCCGTCCGGTTGGATTGGCATCCACGCGACGAATGACCGGACGGCTGGCGCCGTACCGCTAACACGTATAGGCCTAAGGCGGCAGGCGCAAGCCCTCCGGTTAATTTGAACCCAAAGTCTTCGTCTGGACAAAGCACTAGGCTTCATCAATGGTGATGTATTGGCGCCAGCGAATGATGTAACTGGCGACCAACAGACAGGCGGCTGGAATCACCGCCAGCAAAGCGTAGTTCAACCACAACGGCAAGCCGAGAATGGACATGGACAAGTCCCCGTCCGGTCTGCGAAACGGAAAAATCCAACCGAACATGTGGTATCCGATCGCCACCAGCTGGTAACGAACGGAGAATTTACTGATCAACGCGAACGAGAATCCCAAGAGGGCGAACGAGATCCCAATACGCACTCGTTCAATAAGGTGTAGATCGCCGCGATGACCATGGCGCGGCGCTGGAAGATCACTCCGATCAGCGAGAACAAGGCGGCGTAGTTGATACAAGCAATCGCCCAAAAACCGATCGACTGTAAACACGTGTTGAATATCCACATCCATCCTTCGCTGTGGAATTCAGGATTGCGCAGCCCGACAACGGTCCAACACAAAATGACTGCCGCACTACAGACCACGAGCGCCGAAATCAATGACGACAACCACTTGCCAATCAGTAGTGAAACACGTCCGTACGGCCGGCTGGCAACGAATATCCAATTCTTGTTTTCGAGTTCCGAGTAGACGTTGGGCGTCGCCCACAACAATAGCGACAAGATGCAAACGATAAACGTCAAGAACATGATGATCGCCGAGTACGATCCCAAGTGATGCGTCATAAAAGAAACCAACAGCACCATTGCCGGCGGGAACAGCGAAAGCACCCAAAACGCCGTGAGCCGACCGAATGACAACGAGCGGCGGAACTCGAAGAGCATCATCGAAACAGATTGTTGGGCGAGTCGCATTCGACGTTATGGCTGAGGTTCGCGGCGCGGACGGTTTTGTCCGCGGTGGATTTGCATCAATGTTGTGAATAACTGTTGCAGCGAGCTGTCGGCCGAGCTGACTTCGTAAATACCGATCTCCTGATTGGCGCTAATCCCTGGCAAGGCCTCGTACAACGACTGCGGCGAACGCGTCGAGACCTGCAAGTCGCCGTTGGTACCAAACTCGATCGAATCGACATCGGTCCGCCTCGACAAGGCCGCCGCCAAACGCCTTGAGTCGCTGCTCCGCAGACGGATCGTATTGGGCACGTTGGTCAGCATCGAACGGACTTCGCGAGCTGACCCGGAGGTCAGCAGCCGCCCGTTGGAGAGTAGCAGGAAAGCTGGATTCACCGCCTCGACTTCGTGCAGAACGTGGCTGGCGATGATCAAACTCCGGCCTTCGCGGACCCATTGGTTCAAGGTATCCAGCATCTCGTGACGCGCCACCGGATCGAGCCCGTTAAACGGTTCGTCCAGGATCAGTAGTTCCGGATCGTGCGCGATCGCTTGCGCCAACTTCGTCCTCTGCCGCATGCCCAACGAGTACGTATTGATGGGCCGGTGCATCGCCGCCGTCATGCCCACCTTTTCGATCGCCGCCGCGGTTCGCTTATCCGCCTCGGCTCGACCAAAACCGTATTGGCCCACTAAAAATCGAACCCACTCCCAACCGGTGATACGTGGCATCTCCGGATGCATCGTCGGGCACAGTCCGACGCGTCGCAGCAAGCGGTCGTTGGCGATCGGATCGTCACCAAACAACCGCACCGTTCCCAACGTTGGCCGCAATTGTCCGATCAGCAAATTGATCAGCGTCGTCTTACCCGAGCCATTGGGTCCCAACAGACCATACGCACCGGGCTCGAGGACAACGGTGATGTCGTTGACTCCCAAGACGGTTTTGTACAGCTTCGTGACGTTATGAAACTCGATCATCATTTGCCATCAAGCGTTGATGGGTGATTGGATTCGACGCATCAATACCACGAATGAGACGACGGAAATACCCACCAGCAACATGATTAAAGGGAACACCGATTGGTTCTCCGGGAACATGCCAAAAATCCACTCTTGAACTCGTCCCACCGTGTTGTAAATCGACAGCATTGACCATCTCGAGTCGAGCCCTTCGGTTAGCGCCTTGATATCGTCGGGACCATTCTGCGCTACGTTCGTGAGGTACGCGACCAGGTAAGCCCCTCCGCCCAGACCCCACGTCGCAAACCAGGCGAACGTGGCGAACCGACTTTCGTGCGTCAACGACGAGTACATCATGGCCAACAAGGACGTAGGGATGATCAATACCGCCGAGGCGGCCAAAATCCGAAAAGGCATATCCCACGTGTCGGCGATGACATACACCCCCGGCGACAGCAGCACACCGACGGCGTACAGCACTATTCCCGGCAGCGCGGTGATCAAAACCAAAAACGTTGCGGGAATCGCGACCTTGCCGATCAAGTACTCCAACCGACTAATCGGCCGCGAGAAATACAACAAGATCGCCCGCGATCGCAGGTCGCGCGAGATCAACGGCGGCGCAATCAGGCCGATCAGAATCAGCATCAACGCGCCTTGCGGATAGGAGAAGAAGATCATCAGCAACCAGCACCAAATCCTGCGTCGCGCCAGGCGAGGCTCGTCGCTGGCGAGACTCTTCATCTCTGCGTCAGGCAGGATGCGAAAGAACCCCGGGATTTGGCTGCGCGCGAACAATTCAGGCGCGATGTGGTACCGGTCCTCGTAGTCCTTCAGCTTCTGTTTGAATTCTTCTTTGGCCAAACCGCCCACTTGGCCGAGTGTTCTAAGTTGCTGTCTAGCTTCATTTACTTCTTGTTCGCTCAGGTAATCAGTTTCGTTCAGTCGTCGAACAATCTCGTCTTGAATTTCTTGGAAGTTCTTGGCGTGAGCGAACTTCTCAAGCGTTTGAACGATCGCTGGCACATTGCTGCGCTGTTCCATCACTTTCTCAAACACGCCGAATGCAATTCCAATGTACAACACCGGTACGAATGAAACAAACAGCATCCGCCGAATCCATTGGCTCTTGAGGCGCAATTGCAACGCCAGATTTCGTGATGATCATCCAGCGACCAGTGTGACTGCTAAATCGCCCGAGCCAGTTGCGGTAGCCGAGGTTATTGAGGGGCATCGGATTCTCCGCGGACCGCCGACATGAAGATTTGTTCCAACGAGTTTTTAGTGGGATTCATCGACTGAATGGTGATTCCCAATTGGTTGGCGACTTGCCATACAACTTGTAGATCCTGCTCGCGGTCGGACAACAAACGGACTTGGTTCCGCGCCATCTCCTCGCACTTCAGCCCCTGTCGTGAGAGATGTTGGACCAGAGCATTTCCGTCGCCCTCGAATTGCAACTCGGTGACCGGCGCCGCAGGCCGGTTGAGCATGCTCATCGACTCGCTCATGCGCACTTTTCCTTTGAGCAGGATCACGACATGGTCGCAGATCAATTGCACATCGCGCAGAATGTGAGTGCAGAGAATGACAGACTTGCCGAATTCCCGCGCAAAAGTTGAATCCGGTTCAGCAGGTCCTCACGCTCCTCCGGATCGAGAAACGAAGTTGGCTCATCGAAGATCAACAGCTTCGGATCGTGGACGATCGATGAAGCGAATTTGACTTTTTGACGCATCCCCGCCGAGTACGTTTCGATGTCGCGGTACCGCTCTTGTTGGACTCCGCAGAAGTCGAGAATCTCGTGTGCCCGGCGAAGTCCTTCGACCTCCGGCAAGCCAGATAAAATCGCCGCGAACTGGACGACCTGAATCCCGGTCATACCGGGAATGTAACAATCGTCTTCGGGCATGTATCCAGTGATCTCGCGAATGCGTCGGCCTTGCTTGCCCAGTCGATAACCAAGCACCGTTCCCGTTCCCGAGTTGAATTTGACCAGGCCAAGTAGGATCTTGATCAGCGTCGACTTGCCAGCGCCGTTCGGGCCCAGCAACCCAGTGATTCCAGATCCGATATCCAACACGACGTGATCCAGTGCACACGTCAAGCCAAAATATTTGACGATGTCACTGATTTGAATCAGCGGTTGCGACTTCGATGGAACTTCATTCATCCGCAATTGTGTCGCTTAACAGCCCTTTAAGAAATCAAGCAAATCGGCGCGACCGTCCGGTTGCGTCGGCATTCACTTGGCAAATTTCCGGGCGGCTCGCGCCGCACCGCTTCAACAAACACTTGTGCACACATTTTTAACACGCCGTCAACGGCTCGCCGCCGGTTGTCCGCCACCAATTCGTCCCATGTCCACGCCCAAGTCAGTCATTCGCCGCTGGGGCCTATATCTTGGCCGCGTTCTGATGTCGCATTGTCGTAGCGGCGTCGCTTACTGTAGGTCGAGCAGTCCCTGCCCGACAGAGTAACGTCGTTTACCGTAGGTCGGTCAGTCCCTGACCGACAGAGCGGCGTCGCTTACTGTAGGTCGGTCAGTCCCTGCCCGACAAATGGCACCCAACCCTGCTCAACCAATTGACGGCCAGGGATGGCGGTCCTACCTCGAAGTGGCCTACTCCCTTACACCCGACCGCTTTCCGTCGCGCCGATCGGCTGTGGTAAAATGAAAAGTCTAACCACTTGAAACGCTTTGCGAAATACATGAGTACCGAGCCGACCGAAAACCAATCCACCGAACAATTGCGCCCGCCCAGCGGATGAGCATGCGGCCGACCGCGCCTCCGACTGAAGTGCACGGCTACACGATCGACTCGTTCCTCGGCTCCGGAGCGTTTGGGGAAGTTTGGTCTGGAATCGACCGAAAAACCGGCCGAAAGGTCGCGATCAAATTCTACACGCGTCGCAGCAGTATCGACCTGACGTTGTTGGCCCGAGAAGTCGAGAAGCTGGCGGCGTTGGCAGCGGACCGCTACGTCGTCCAATTGCTCGATGTCGGTTGGAATGCCGAACCGCCTTACTATGTCATGGATTTCATCGAGAGCGGTTCGCTGGAAGACTTGCTGGCCACTCAGACCAAAATTTCGATCGACAAAGCGGTCGACATATTTAAGGAGTGTGCCCAGGGAATGGCCCACTTGCACGGCAAAGGAATTCTGCACTGCGACTTGAAACCGGGAAACGTGTTGCTGGATCAAGACCACAAGCCCCGATTGGCCGACTTTGGTCAGGCCCGATTGTCACACGAGCAATCTCCATCATTGGGAACGCTGTTTTTCATGGCGCCCGAACAAGCCGACACGCAAGCCATACCGGATGCCCGCTGGGACGTGTATGCGCTCGGCGCGCTGCTCTATCGGATGCTCACTGGGTTGCCTCCCTATCGCGACCCAGCGCGTAATCGAAAAACTGGAGACCATCGAAGGAATCGAAGAACGGCTGGCGGCCTACAGACAGCAACTGGCTTTGGCGCCCGAAGCCGAACGCGCATCGTCGCATCGCCGGCGTCGACGGCATGCTCGCCGAAATCATCGATCGCTGCATCGCCGTGGCACCGAACAAACGATTCGCCAACGTCCAAGACCTCTTGCGAGCTCTTCGTCAGCGCGAACAAGCCCAAACGCACCGACCGCTGATGGTTGTCGGAGTTTTGGGCCCAGTCTTACTCCTAATCGTCTTTTCGCTGTTCGGTTGGACGCTGTACCGCAACGCCCTGGCGCAATCGGATTTGGCGGTCCTCAGCAAGGCGGCCGAAAGCAACCGCTGGGCAGCTCAACTGGCCGCGCGGTCGGCTGGCGAACAAGTCGATAGTTACTTTCACGCCGTCGAAGAACTCTCCGCCGATCCGAGTTTCGTCGAGGCACTGCAAACGGCGATTTCGGACGAATCGTTCGAGCGATTGAGAAAAGCGATCGTCGATCCCAATCAGAACAACGACCCTGCCTTGGCCGCTACCCGCCAACAGTTTCTGGAGAATCCTGCCCGCTTGGAATTGCAGCATTTGTTGGAGGCGAAAGTCAAGGCTTCAGCCTATCCGGATGCGGCAAGCTGGTTTGTATGCGATCGCTGGGGAAACCAGATCGCATCGGTCTTCAACGTCAACGAGACGTCTCCCTCCCAAACGATCGGCCAGAACTTCGCCTACCGGTCGTACTTCAACGCAGACGTCAACGACTCCGACGACGGTCAAGGCGGGCGAAAGTTTAACGTCGCCGCCGATCCCGACAAACGGCGACACATCACCGCCTCCCATCTGTCGGGCGTCTTCAAAAGCAAAGCGACCGCGACTTGGAAAATCGCGTTTTCAACACCGGTCTACATCGACGGCGTCTTCGAAGGGCTCGCCGCCCTGACCACCGAAATGGGCGACTTCGTGCAATTCGAAAACGGCCGGCAACAGTACGCCATGCTCGTGGATTCGCGTCCCAGCAAGTTCTATGGCGTCGTGCTCGAACATCCCCAATTGCATCAGCAGGACAAAGAACAAATATCGGTGGGCCAGACAAGCGTCGATCACTCGGACTCGGAGCGGAAAGCAACCTCAAACCAAAACCCAGAAAATCTCTCGGCCGATTCCCCACTGGCCGAAGTTCGCGTCGACCTGGACCTTCTTAAACGCCAGTCGATATTCATCGATCCGCTCAGCCCCTACCGCAGCGGTGATACGACCGAGCAGCGACCGCTGGTCGCGGGAGTCTCGCCCGTCTATCGGACTTCACGGACTCGGAGCTTGCAAGCTCAACGTCAGCAACCCACCGGCCTGACTGTTATCGCCGTTGAAGATTACGAGTCGGTGATGCAGCCGGTCAGGCGTCTGGCCGGGCAGTTGGCGCGACTGGGTGCCGGAGCAATGGCGTTCGTCGTTGCGGTTTTTAGCGTTCTCGGATTCTGGTTGTTTCGGACCTTTCGTCGGACGCGGCAACGCCACGCCTATTTATCGGCCCCGTCGTCCGAATCCGGTCCCCCATAGCAACGGCACTTCAAGTCTCCTTCGGAATCTTTAGGATCGCACGCAAAATAACTTCGCCTTGAATCCTCGCCCTTACGGGAGAGGTTAGGAGAGGGCTTACAAAATCGAGAAGTTATTTTGCGTGCGATCCTTAGACAGCGTCGGACTGACCATGGTGCTGGTCCCGGCGAACGCCAAGTCCTTTCTTTAGGGCATTCTTTGGATCTTTCCAAAATTGTTCTCCC
The DNA here is from genome assembly GCA_963803365.1 of uncultured Planctomycetaceae bacterium. Taxonomy (GTDB): domain Bacteria; phylum Planctomycetota; class Planctomycetia; order Pirellulales; family Pirellulaceae; genus JANMEB01. The sequence goes on along the minus strand of CAWDMH010000003.1, from coordinate 21,518 downwards.
GGGAAACTGGACATTTTCGGTTTGCGACTCTGTTGCATGCCTAAATTGTGTGCAGCCTAAAACTTCGGCAGCGATGCGGGCTTTATTGGCATTTCCATGAAATTGCCGTAAGTGCAAGTGATTGCATGACATGCGCTCATGAATTGACTGCATCTGGACCATTTGGCGTTCGAACACCCCGTTGAAGGGTGTTTTGCTTTACCCCCAACTGGTTTCCCTGAAAGGAGTCCACGATGACCGAAATGTTGACACAGGAAGATTTCGCAACGCGATGTCACAAAGTCCGCCAGTTCGCCTTTAATCTTTATCAACGCGGCCCGGACTGGGTCACCTTTTTCCGCGAAGTGCTGGGCGTCAGTGGGGCGGCACGCAAGGTGTTTGCCAACCAGGATGAGTACGTCAACTTCGAAAAGACAGACGAGTACACCGCCATTCAACAAATGGTCAATGGATTGCGGACGCGCAAAAGGGGGTGGCGTCTCCCAGCACGAACCGACTCGCGTCATCACTGTCCGTCTGCCGGAAAGCTTGCACGAAGCACTCAAGCGGGAAGCGACGGATCACAACACTAGCATGAACAAGCTGTGTATCTCCAAGCTGTTACAAGTCCTGGTCGAGAACGAAACGGCCGAGCGTATCGACCGTGCCAGCAACTCGCAGCCGTCACCCATCCAAACGCGGATGGCCGCTCCATCGCCTTCGGTTGATTCGCCGAATTCGATCCCGCAGCGCCCCGTGCCGGGCCAGTCCATGACGACGCCGTCCGGGACCACGTTCACGCCGCGGTTCGCACAAAACGATCGGTATTGAGATACCAAGTCGTACAGAAAAACCTGGCCAGATCGGAGTTCGCTCCTGTCCCTCCTCACCAGGAGCGAATCGATCGGGCCACCGCCCGTTGACCGTTGAACTGGATCGGCGATCGTCGGGATGGGCAACGGACACGTGAACAATGCCGCGGTTAGGATCGGACCCAAAATAACTTCGCCATAAATCCTCGCCCTCACGGGAGCGGTTAAGGAGAGGGTCGACAAAACCGGGAAGTTGTTTTGCGTGCGATCCTTAGTTCGTTCGTGCGCTGTTACAGCATCATTATCGGATCCGCCGCAGGGCCGCTCGCCCCGGTCCAACTGCGAATGACCGAGGCGAGCGCCTATCGGCTAGTGCACTTTCAGTACTTGATTTTGGGGTGCCACTGGCTGTGCCAGTGTACATGAGCGTCGTGTATTGCCGACCCGCACTGGCGACGCCAGTGGCACACAACCCCAATTCTAAGACCTGACAAAGCACTAGTAATCGCAACCCGAATCTTAACTGTGACAGAACCCGGGTTCGTGCGGATTGAACGTCATTGCGAAGGATTGCGTTCGGCGCGTTGTTCGCAAAGCGCTCGGTAGCATTCGGGGCGTCGATCGTTGAAGCGATGGATTTCGTGTCGCCCAGGAACTTGCACCAGATGCTTGTTGCGCACGACCGCCGGCTCGATCTCCGCGCGCAATACGGCCGAACGATCGTCGTCGGCAAGCGTCAAGTTTCGTCCGCTGGGTGCACAGATTCGGCTCTTGCCCACAAACGGAAACCCGTTTTCCGTTCCGACGCGATTGACGGCAGCGAAGTAGACGTGATTTTCCATCGCGCGGCAGTTCGGTACCACATCCGGAGTGCATCCGGAACTGGCCGGCCAATTCGTCGGCAGCGCAATCAAGTCGGCTCCATCCAGTGCCAGCGCACGGGATGCCTCGGGAAACGAACCGTCGTAGCAAATCAGCAGCCCAACGCGCAAGCCGGAGACTTCGAAAACTTGAAAGGTGTTGCCCGCCGTCGTGAACCGGTCCACTCCCAAGCATGGCAGGTGAACTTTGTGATACAGTCCGGTCACTCCAGCGGCGCCAATCAGCATGGCGGAATTGAACAATTGCGAACCTACGCGCCCTCCAGGAATCCAAACACCGCAGCGATTCTCAGATCGCGGCAGCTCGCGACCAACTCCGTTATCGCCGTGGAATTCATTTCCAGTGCCGTCTCCAAAGCGGCTTGGCGATCGTCAAAACAGTATCCGGTCAAAACGCACTCGGGAAAGATCGCCAGGTCGACGTCTTCTCGGGCCAACGCACCAAGGTGTTCGAGGAGCATTCGAGTATTGACCGCCACGTTGGCAAAAACGACGGGCATCTGAACGGCAGCAATTTGATAAAATCGTTTCATAGTTTTCAGCACGGTGAGAACGGTTCGCGTCGCGATGGCCCGTCGATTCTACCATAGGCAGATTGTTTGGCTCGACCGGCACAAAACGAATTCGATATTTCCGAAACGCCTGTCGCGATCGACAGTCCGGCTGGGCGCGTCCTGGCCGAACTAGGGATTGAACTGGCGCCGGGAGAGGTGCGTCGGGCGGATCCCGCTACCGATTTGGTGTCGTGGATCGAGAGATGTCTGCCGCCAGATGACTCGCGATCCGCCCCCCCGAGTTGCGTTCAAACCAAGTTCAGGTTTTTGCCGGTTCCGCGTTTGGGCGACTTGACGACTGTGCCATCTATGTTTGCATCGGTCCGCTCCGTCCTGATTCGCTCGTATGCTTCCTCAGTTCGCCCTTAGGCAGGTCGCTGGAGAGCTACCCTCGCTGGTTCGCAGCAATTCGCACCGCGGTGGCGAAACTCCATCGGCACAGTGCCGTAATTGTCGGCCAATCGCAAACGGCGTATCGATTCCTACTGCGATTGAGCGAATGGTATCCATTTGATGTTTGCAAACTGATTCGATGCACCGTTGAAGATGTCGCCGACGCCGTTGCCAAGACATTGGATTCGAGCGCGAGCGGAGGGGTGCAGGCGAAACTCTTACGCATTTCCGATCCAACGCTGCCGACGCCTGGCGAGGACGAAATCGTGGCCAGTCTGAGCGACGAGATCCGGGCATTGTATGTCCGCCCTGGCGGCAACATCGATTCGCTACTCAAGCGGCTGATTTCAAAGCCCATCGAACATCGCGTCCCGCGGCGAATTTGCATTTTAAAGGATTCCACCAACCCAGATCCGACCCATGAACGACTGATCGATGCCGGGGCGTTGTCGTGGTTGGTTGTCGGACAGGCGGAGAGCATGCCCGACAATATTGTCGCACCGCGTACAACGAATCCAACTCCATCGCAAACCCGGATCCTTTCACTGCCCGATATTGACTGTGCGAAGTACGTATCGCATTTCACGCGCAGCCTCGACCGGCCCTTGGATTGACGAAAGCGAACAACGGTATCTCGATCGGCTGCTGTTCGCGTCGGCTCCACAGCCGCGAGACGGCTTGGCCGGCATCATTCGCATTCTGCACCAACAGCGGATCGTGGCCAACAATCGACTGACCCGCGCCGCCGCTCGCGTCGTCTGCTTTACAAACCAACCGCTCACTCGGTTCAGCGAATTACGTCGATTTCGAAGCCACCTGGGCCGATGGGACTTTGAGCCGTTCGGGATTGCCGTCGACCGAGCGTACTTCAAACACATCGGCGGCCGGTCCGTGATCTACGGCAACGAAGAAACTTGGGAATCCCTGTCCGACGATCAACGGCCTTTCTTTCAACGGACCGACTCGTCCAAAGCAAATCGAGACTGGACGATTGAAGCCGAATGGCGGGTGTTGGGCGATCTCGACCTCGGCGTTTTGCCGCGCGACAAAGCGTTCGTGTTTGTTCCCGACCCCGTGTCGGCGCAGACCATCGCCGAGATGTCGACGCTTTCGGTTGTCGTGATCCAATGACTCAAGCTTCAGTCGACGGGCAAGCCCCGCTTTCTCAGCAACGCCCGCGTATCGACGTCGCGGCCGCGGAACTTGCGGAAACCGTCCGCGGGATCGATCGTGTCCCCGACCGACATGATGTTGTCGTACAAGCTCTTGGCGAGCTTCTTGTCGTAGAACGAACCCGCTTGCTCAAACGCCTCGGCCGCATCCGCCGTCAGCGCGTCAGACCAAAGGTAGCTGTAGTAACCCGCCGAATACCCGTCGCTGGCGAAGATGTGCATGAACTGCGGCGTGCGATGTCGCATTACGATCTCTCGCGGCATCCCCAATCTCCGCCAGTGTTTCTTTCTCGAACTTGTCGGGGTCGATCGTACGTCGCCCGCCAGATGCAGTTTCATGTCGACGAGTGCGGCTGAGAGATACTCGACCGTCGCGAAACCCTGGTTGAACGTCGCAGAGCCTTTATTCGATCTTGCCAACAGCTCTGGCGGCATCGGCTTACCTGTTTGGTAATGAACCGCAAATCGCTTCAACACCTCAGGCGTCGACAGCCAGTGCTCGTTCAACTGCGACGGGAACTCGACGTAATCGCGCGGCACCGACGTTCCCGACAGGGACGGGTAGTTACAGTTGGCTGCAGAGTCCATGCAATGCGTGACCGAATTCGTGAAACAACGTAGTGGCATCGTCCCAGGAAATCAAAATCGGCTCGCCCGGTTTTCCTTTGATGAAGTTTGCGTTGTTGGAGACGATCGGCGTCACCTCTCCCCATGTCTTCTTGTCTTCGATAGGCGTTCATCCACGCGCCTGACCGCTTGCCGCGTCGAGCGTACGGGTCGAAATACCACAGCCCGATGTGTTGGCCGTTCTCGTCGTGACTTCCCACACGCGGATGTCCGGATGAGAGACGGGCACATTGTCGATTTGATGAAACTCGAAACCATACAACTCGCCGGCGGCCCAGATCATCGCCCTCGCGCAGCTTCTCCAGTTGCAGGTACGGCTTGACTTGATTGAAGTCCAAATCGTATTTGTCCTTGCGGACCTTCTCCATGTAGTAGCGATAGTCCCACGGCTCGATCGTGATGCCGCGCCTTCGCGGTCCGCCAGCGCCTGCATGTCCGCGACTTCCTGATGGACGCGCGCCACTGCCTTGGGCCATACCTCCTCATCAGCCGCATCGCGTTCTCCGGCGTTTTCGCCATCTGAGGCTCCAGCCGCCAATGAGCATGTGTAGGGTAGCCCAGCAACTTGGCTCGCTCGGCACGCAGTTTGAGTATTTGCGAGATGATTTGGTTGTTGTCATGCTCGTCGCCGTTGTCGCCGCGGCTGTAGTAAGTCTGCCAGACTTTTTCGCGGAGAGCCCGGTTGCTGGCGTAGGTCAGGACCGGCTCCATCGACGAGCGCGTGTTGGCAACGACCCACGGCGCGGTTTCGGCGCCGCTCTTGGCTTGTTCTTGAGCCGCAGCCGCCAAGGCGTCGACGAGACTTTCTGGCAATCCGTCCAGCTCCGATTTGTCCGCGATCGGCGTGAGCTTCTCTTCGTCGGCGAGCACGTTCTGACTAAATTGCGTGAACAGACCCGCCAGCGTGGTGTTGATCTGCGAAAGCCGCGCTTTGTCGGCAGCGTTCAATTTGGCGCCTTGCCGGACAAACTCCTTGTAACGGTGGTCGACCAAGCGTTGCTGTACCGCATTCAACTGCTTCATCTCCGCGCCCTGATAAACCGCCGCAACTCGCGCAAACAGTTTTTCGTTTTGCATGATCGAGTCGTTGTGCTTGGCAAGTTTGGGCATCACCGCCAATTCGATTTTCGGGATCGGGCCGAGGTTTAAGTTCGACGCGTAAACGTCAAACATCGTCGACACGCGCTCTAACGCCCGCCCCGCGTCTTCCAAAGACACAATCGTATTCTCAAAAGTTGCCGGCTCCGGATCGTTCGCGATCTGTTGAATGTCGTTGGTCGACATCTCGATCGCCGCGTCGAATGCGCCTAGGAACTCGTCCGTATTGATCGAACTCCACGGCGGTACGCCTCCGTAAGGCCCCTCCCAAGGTTTCAGCAAGATGCTCGAACTGTCCACTTTCGTTTCTCCATCCTGGGCCAGCGCCGGTTCCGAATGCCAGGCGATGACAATCAACACAAACATCGGCGCCATGCGACGTAAGATCGTCCATTGTGAGTTCATTTCAAGGTCCCGATTGAAAGGATTCGTGCTTGGTCAATATTTTCCAAGGCTGTCAAACATCGGATGGTTTTGGTCGGCCGTCAATCCCCGCCGCTTGCGCTGAGTCGTCGTCGCCTGCGGCCTGAGTTGCTGTCGGTGCTTGTTCCTGTTGCGCTTCGGCGATCAAGGCCGCCTCATATTCAGCCATCGCTTCCTGCAGCAAGGTAGCATTTTCCATCAAGTGTTTTCGTTGCTCGATAGGCAAAATCGCGTTTCTCACAAGCGGCTTGGTCTTCTTTTCTTGGTGGCCTTCTTTATTGATCGAAATGGTCACCAGATCGACTGCCAAATAAGCGTCTTCCATTTCTTCGCCTGGAACGCTGCTGACTTGATAAACGGCAAACTGCTTTGAGCGGCTTGTCTTCGGAATCGGAATCTCCAACAAGTCCTCGATCCGCGCGGCCGATTTGATCTTGGCCACCATCGCCTCGTCGCTAATCGGCAGTGTCATGACCTGTTGTTTTTCTGAGGCCCACAGGTTGAGTTTTTCGTTGAACGGTTGCTGCGCCGCTTTGGTGGTCCGCTTGACGGAGATGTAGAAGATGATCCCAGCTTCAATCAGCCAGATTACGTACACCGCGATGCCGTTCAGCGGCAGGCCGTTCGCACCGCGCCGATGTTCCAACCTTGGTCGACGCGATCCCGAATATGCTCGGCAAACGTCAGTGATTTAGCGAGGGCCCGGCGAACTTCGCTTCGCTGATCTTCCGAGATGTTGTTATCCTGCATGACAAGCGTCGTAAGTCGATACGCCCAAGATTGATACTGAAAGTAAAACTTGGCCGAGATCGCAGAGGCCGCCAGCAAAACTCCCAGCACCCCGGCAACCAACACATTGCGCACGTTGCCATGCTGCACCGCGAACGCACCGATCGAACCTAGCGCAATGCCCATTCCGACAGTGCACAAGGCATTCAAGTAGATGAAAGGAATCCACTCCAAAAGCAATTGATAAACGTACGCCAAGACAATCACCGATAACACCGCCGCTGCCAGCAGGGGAAAGAAAATCGGACCGACACGCCCCGTAGGTTTGTATGTTTCGAACATGTTCGCCCGGGTAAAGATCGGACGCAAAATAACTTCGCCGTAAATCCTCGCCCTCACGGGAGAGGCTTAGGGAGAGGGTCGACAAAACCGGGAAGTTATTTTGCGTCCGATCCTAAAAAGAGGTGTTTCGAGACTTGATATTGAATCAAAGTATAAGCGGTTCGACTCGACTGTAAACAACCGGCTCTCTTGTCCCCCCGTGCCCCACCCACGCTCCAGCGCCCCACATTTACTCCGGCCCTCAGTAGCCAAATGTGTCCCCACATTTGCCCCAGCGCTTCACCCACGCTCCAGCAATCACCTTTTGCTCCCGCCCTCGCAACGAAGGATCGCATGCAAATAGCTTCCCGGTATTGTTGACGCTCACCTTACCTCTCCGGTGTGCGCACAGGATTTAGCAGATTGTTGAAAAATGTGTGCACAAGCACTAATTGAAGCGGAGTGGCGCAAGCCGCCCCGTAATTCGCCGTGTGGATGCCAACGCAACCGGACGGCTCGCGCCGTTCCGCTACTTTTTTTAACGGGCTGTTCGGCGAAGTTATTTTGCGTGCGATCCTAATGTGTCGCCGCCCGTACCCCGCCCCATCACCAGCCATCTTTCGCCGCCAATACTCCTTACTTTGAATTTGCCACTTCGGGGACAAATCCATTCGACCCGAGTTCAGCCCGATTGCAGCGCGGCACGACATCCACAACGATGATCTTAAATCCCATGACACAACTTCCACCACCATCGAGCGACGTTGGAGCCGGATTGCAGACCAACGCCGAACCGGCGGGCGGAACCAGATTTCGCCAGGTTGCCGTGCGCGGATTGGGGTTCATACTTCCTCCGCTGCTAACGATCTTGTTGTTGCTATGGGCCTGGCAAACGATCGATCGGTTTGTGCTCTCGCCGTTTGATGCGGGCTTGCGGCAGGCGATCGCTTGGGTGATTGACCGGTCACTTAGCCCGAATCAAGCCGACGAAATGGTTCGAAACGGTTTGGCGCGGAAACTTGCTGCGACCGACGAACTCCCCGCACGATTAGCTGCGACCGACGGTCGTGAGTGGATTGCGGCCGGCAAGAACTGGATCCCGCGGCAGGTCTACGAATACGTCGAGAAAGTCGACCCGATATCCGTTGCGAGATCCTCTCGCGAATACCTTCGCAGCTACGTTCAGCATCGCATTCTTCCGCGCTACGTCGTCATTCCAGTTTTTCTGATTGTATTCGCCGGAGTGTTGTATATTGTCGGCAAGTTCTTCGTTGCGGGTGTGGGTCGGATGATCTGGCGCGGAACCGAAAGATTGATCTTGCGGGTCCCATTGGTGAGCAATGTCTACTCGTCGGTCAAACAGATTTCCGATTTTGCGTTGAGCCATCAAACGTCGCGATTTAGCCGCGTGGTCATCGTGGAATACCCTCGCACCGACGTTTGGTCGATCGGGTTTGTCACCAATGACGGCCTGGATGCTATCGCGTCCGTCGCCGGTGAACCGACCATCAGCGTGTTCATTCCCACCAGTCCCATGCCCGCATCGGGTTTCACCGTTTCCGTGCGAAAGAGTCGCGTGGTCGACACGTCCATCACGCTTGAACAAGCGATCCAGTACATCGTCAGTTGCGGCGTCGTCGTGCCGAATCCGGCGAAACGCAAACAACCGTGAGCTGGCACGCAATACGGATGCTGAGCTCGGTTCACGCCTGTCGGCTCAGCAACAGAGATTGGCGACTGACCCATTGAACAGTCAGCCGCTTGCCCCGATACTAAATACTGTACATGGCTAGATGAGTGGCGGACGAATTCTAAACGACCCACGCACATGAAGGATCGCACGCAAAATGACTTCGCCCTAAGTCCTCGCCCTCGCGGGAAAGGTAAGGTGCGGATCAACAAAATCGGAAGTTATTTTGCGTGCGATCCTAATGGCCGTTTCGACCCTGGTTATCCGGCCATGTTTCTGCGACGCCCACAAAGACTATAAGGAGTACGATCATGTCCAGAAAGAACGCCGTTACCTTTAAAGGGACACCGATGACTTTGGCGGGCCAAGCATCAAGACCGGCCAGCAGGCCCCCGATTTCAAGCTGCACTATTTCGAAAATGGATTAAAAACCCTCACGCTCAAGGATTTCGCTGGCAAACCCACCTTGATCAGCGTCGTGCCCTCCCTCGACACCGGAGTCTGTGCGACTCAGACCAAGAAATTCAACACGCAGTTGGCGGATCTTAACAACGAGATCAACGCTCTGACGGTCAGTCTCGATTTGCCGTTTGCCCAGAATCGGTTTTGCAACGACAGCAACATCACCAACATGCGTTGGGCCAGCGATTATCAAGATCGCAATTTCGGCAACAACTGGGGCATGTTGATCGAAGAGTTGAAGCTGCTCGCGCGTGGCGTATTTGTGCTCGATGCCGGCGGCAAGATCGTGTACACGGAATTGGTTCCAGAAGTGACTCAGGAACCGAACTACAACGCCGCACTCGAAGCCGTGAAAGGCATCTTGGCAACTGCCTGATGACATCGTTGCCTTGAGAGTTGACATCCAGGGTCGAGTATTGAACTCGTCGCCAAGCTTGGCAACTACCGCTTGTCACCGGCGTCCAACTCAAACTGATCCGGCAGCAAGTCGCACAGCGTCCAGCGGTGGATTTGTCCGCTTTCGACATCGAAAGCCGTTACACGCATGTGCGGATTGAACTCGGACAACACTTGGCGGCAGGCACCGCACGGAGAGGCCAGTGGGCTGGCAGCGATAGCGACCGCGGCGATTTCCTTATATCCCGCCGCAACGCACGCACAAACAGCCGCTCGCTCCGCACAGATCGTCAACCCCAGCGAAGCATTCTCGACGTTGCACCCGCAAAAGATTTCGCCATCGGTCGTCAACAGCGCAGTGCCCACGGCAAACGATGAATAGCGCATAGGCGTTCCTACGCACCGCCGTCGCAGCAGCGATGAGTCGTTGTTCGTCGGTAGAGTTCACGTGGCACTCTCGGCTGCGGTAATGGTTTCTACGATCAAGTCTCCTGCCACCTGCGGCGACTCAGCCAGATCGATCGCATTGGCCAGCAGCGATTCGACGAGCGCGGTGACGCCGCCCCGGCTAAACACCGTCGCCAACGACTGGCCGGGTTCCATCCAATCGCCGATCCGCGCGTGAAACGCAAGCCCCACAGAACTGTCGATCTCGTCGCCCAACTTGCGCCGTCCGCCACCCAATTCAATGATCGCCAAGCCGATCTTTTCGCAATCGATGTGCCGCACGAAACCCGCTTGCCGCGAACAGAAGTCGTGCGCCGCCGCTATCGTCGTCCGCTCGCCCAACCGCCCGCCTTGCGCGGCGACCATTCTTTCAAATCGTTGCCGAGCCGATCCGTCGTCCAGGCATTCGCCAAGCTGCCGCTCCGCGCTTTCGGTGTCCGAACAAAGCCCCGCGTCGACCAGCAACTGTGCTCCTAATGCGATCACCAATCGGCGCACGTCGGCCGGACCTTTGCCTTCGAGAATCTCGAGCGACTCTGTCACCTCGACGGCGTTGCCGATCATGCAGCCCAGCGGCTGGTTCATATCGGTCAGCAACGCGGTCGTCTTGACGCCGAGTTCATTGGCGACCGCCACCAGGCTTCGCGCGAGTGCCTCGGCTTGGTCCAGCGTACGCATAAACGCCCCGGAGCCCCACTTCACATCCAATACCAGGGAATCCAAACCGGCCGCCAGCTTCTTACTCAAGATGCTCGCCGTGATCAATGGTATCGACGGCACCGTGCCGGTCACGTCCCGCAATGCATATAACTTGCGGTCGGCCGGAGCGATATCATCAGTGGTTCCCGTGATACTGCAACCGACCGAGGTCACCACGTCGCGAAACTCATCGACGCTCAGGTCGCAGCGGTAACCCGGAATCGATTCGAGCTTATCCAGCGTTCCGCCGGTCGTCCCCAGTCCTCGGCCGGAGATCATGGGAACTCGCAGCCCGCACGCCGCCAATGCCGGGGCCAACGCGATCGAGACCTTGTCGCCGATGCCACCTGTGCTGTGCTTGTCGCCGACCGGCCGCAGACCACTCCAGTCGAGTGTCTGGCCGCTGTCGCGCATGGCTCGCGTCAGATCGACGGTTTCTTCGAGCGACATCCCTCGGAAGAAAATCGCCATCGCCAACGCCGACATTTGATAATCGGGCAACTCTCCCGCGACATATCGGCTAATCAGCGATTCGATTTGTCCGCGGCTTAGCGGTTCCCCATCCCGTTTCGCGGCGATCAATTGAGCTACATTGAATGTCATGGACCCGCTCACATTGACGGCCCCTGCCGCAACTTCTAAGATGATTCACGACAATCGCCCCAAAGCCCATTGTGGTGACAGGGGACGAGGTCGACTTTGCCGAAAGAAAAAAGTATTTTGCTGTCAAGCAGCGAGAATCGTCGCCGGGCAACCTGTGTGCGCCGCGAGCCCAACCTACAGTCCCAAGCAGTTGGCAGGATCATCGCTTTCGGCACAGTCTAACGCGTATGTATTCAACGGTCGATTGGCAATCACCCAATCGCACGTTGAGAACGCGGTTTTACCGCAACAATCCCACTTCGGGGCGTAGCTCAGCCTGGATTAGAGCGCTACGTTCGGGACGTAGAGGTCGAAGGTTCGAATCCTTTCGCCCCGACTGACAGAATTAGACGGCAAATCACGGTTATTTTGATACCTTGCGACGTTCGCAAGTGCGGGCTTTTCCGAATCACCAAAACGGTACATACCGTTTTGGCAACATGGAAAGGGCTCGCACCATGCCGAAACTCAAGAACATCGTCCCCCAAGATATCGGAAGCATCACGCCAGCGGCCAAGCGGTCGTAACGCTCAACGGGAAAGACCATTATCTCGGTCGGCACGGCACCAAGGTAAGCAGTCGGGAGTATGACCGGCTGGTTGCCGAGTGGATGAACAAAGGGCGGACGATTCAAGCAACGGTCAAACCGCTAACCGTGGTCGAGTTGGCGAGGGAATACGTCCGGTTTGCCAAGACCTACTATGTCAAGAATGGCAAGCAGACGGACCAAGTGGGTTGCATCAAGAACGCGATTCGGCCCCTCGTGGCATTGTACGGGCGGACAGCGGCGGCGGACTTCGGGCCGTTGGCGCTGCAGGTCGTGGTAACCAAGATGATCGAACTCGATTGGTCGTGCTCGTATTGTAACGATGCGGCGGCGATCCTCAAGCGAATCTGGAAGATGGGGCGCGGCGCGGAGGGTTCAGCGGTCAACTACCAAGGTTTGCGGGCTGTCGATGGGCTTCGACGCGGGCGATCGTCAGCGCGCAGGAAACCAAGCCGATTAAACCCGTCGACGATTCCGTAGTCGATCAACCCTGCCAAAACTCCCGCAAGTCGTGGCCGATATGGTGCGACTGCAACGGCTAACCGGAATGCGGCCGGCCGAAGTATGCATCCTGCGGAAGTGCGATATCGATACGACCGGGGACGTTTGGCTTTACAGGCCGGTCGAGCAAAACCGAGCATCACGGCCATTGTCGGGTTGTCGCCATCGGACCCCAGGCCCAAGTCGTTTTGCGGCCGTATCTTCTCCGCGGCGATGCGGAATTCTGCTTTTCCCCGAAGGACTCCGAACGCAAACGCAGACGCGAGGCCACAGCGGCCAGGGTGACCCGTTCGAATACGGCAATCGACCCGGAAGCAATCGCAAGCGGTCACCCAAACGCGAAGCGGACAATGCTACTCGACGGACTCCTACCGCCGAGCAATCAACCGAGGTGCGGACGTGGCTAAGGTCGCCAGGTGGTCACCGAATCAATTGCGGCATTCAGCGGCAACCAAGATTCGAAGTGAATTCGGACTGGAAGCGGCACAGGTCGCACTCGGTCACACAAACGCCAACATCACACAGGTCTACGCTGACGGATCTGGCGAAGGCCGTCGATGTAGCGCGGAGAATTGGTTGACTGCTGTTTTTTTCGTCGCAAACCGTCGCAAACCGTCGCAAACCGTCGCACAAAATAATGTGTGACCAGTAGCAGGTCGGCACTGCCCCACTACTATTACTGCATTGATATTAATCGGTGCAGTTTTTTTTTTCGGGACAACATGGCCGGCCTGTTAGACTTCAGAGACCTACTTACCGATACGCAAGCCGCAAGATCGTTCCTACGCGGCCGCATATCGCTACTGTGTGGCGCTGGATCGAGCGCGGCTGCCGGGGCCATCGTCTGCAATCGTGGCTCGTGGGCGGACTGCGGTATACGTCTCGCGAGGCACTGAGACATTTTTTGCGGCGATCAATGGCGCGCAGGCTGTCCCTCGTCTGCGCGTCGCGACACGCGAGATTGCCGACGCGGAAAAAGAGCTGGCGGCCGAGGGCATCTAGCCACAAAAAAGGCCGCACGGGCCATTTTGCAGGCGACCCGGCGGCGACGGAGTATGCGGAAATGATACGACGATGGACCGAGACTGTACAGGCCGTAGCCCCGACGTGGGGCGCGATGATCCAGATCGAACCGCGACTAGGCGATTTGGCGATATGGGCGCGGTCACAGCGGCGGCTACGCGGGCGTCACCGATGGCTGGCATACGAGCGATGCAACTCGATGCTCCGCCCGCTCTGTGGCTGGTGGGCGAGCGATGATCGGCTGGGCACCTCGGCACATTGGGACGCGGCGTTGAGCGTGCTGATACGGGAGCTGCGGATATGAGCGTGGCGGCGTCCAATCAAATCAGTTGGCCGATTCATCGGCCGAGCCCATCGCCCGAAAACGACGCGATCTATGGCGCGATCAGCACGGACGATAACGACTTGATCGATCTGTGCAACGACATCGTGGCCAATGGCATTCTTGAACCGATCGTGGTCACAGCGGACGGCTACATTGTCAGCGGCCACCGCCGATTCGCTGCCGCGAAAATGGCAGGGCTGAAAAACGTCCCGGTGATTCGACTGGACGTGCGGCGGGATGAATGCAGCGAATTGGAATACAAGCGACTGTTGCGGCGCTACAACCACCAGCGGCACAAGAACGCATCACAGCGGCTAAAGAGAAGCTACTCGACGTCGCACCCGGACATTGCCCACGAACAACTAATCACGGCGCGGGCCGAACGCGACCTGGTTGCAATGCCCCAAGTCACGATGGGCGAATCTAAATCGCGATCAGCAATTTCAACGGCTAAGCGGCAAATGCTCGATGCGGCAAATGCCGTTATCGAAAGCCTGACAGATTTTTGGCCGTTGTCACTGCGGCAGATTCACTACGCGTTCTGAACGATCCGCCACTGCGGCACGCGTCCAAACCAGGATCAACTTACGTCAACGATCGCAAGTCGTACCAGGATTTAAGCGATCTTCTGACACGCCGCGGCTGTTCGGTGACGTCCCATTCGATTGCATGAACGACACGACGCGGCCTGTTTCGAATACGCGCTACAACGTGGACGCGGCAAGCTTTGTCGACATTGAAACCTATCACTTGTTTCGTGGTTATCGACGCGACCTGTTGCAGAGTCAGCACGACCATATCGAAATCGCGGCCGAGAAACTTACGGTGCAGCGCATCTTGCAACCGGTGGCGGATAAGTATTGCGTTCCAATGACGATAGGGCGCGGCTACTGTTCATTGGAACCGCGGCGGCAGATGGTGCGGGATCGAGCAAAGCGGAAAGGATCGATTGATTGTGTTGATCGTGTCCGACCACGACCCGGATGGAATGATGATCTGCGAATCGTTTGCGCGGTCGATCCGTGATGATTTTTGCGTGGACGTGATTGCACACAAGGTCATGCTGACGCACGAGCAAGTCACACGGTGGAAGCTCCCGCCGAACATGGACGCCAAGACCGGATCGACGAACTACCAGAAGTTTCGGCAGCGGTATGGCTCGAAAGCCTACGAGTTGGAATCACTCACGCCAGACCGGATGCAATCGGAATTGTCACGCGGAATCGAGACGGTGGTTGAATTGTCGGCATTCAACGCCGAACTGGAAGCCGAAAAACACGATGCCGCACGGCTGGCGGCGGCTCAAGGAAATCGTCACGGAGGCGCTGACAGGACATCGACTTCGACGAAGAACCAGACTTGTCTGAGTTTGACGAAGGGGACGACGAATGATCGACCTAGCACGCTCCTACGTCGACGCGGGAATCTCGGTTATCGCGGTTCGTCTTGATGGCTCAAAGGCGCCGGCCGTACCATCGTGGAAAACATATCAAGAGCGGTTCGCTACCGATGGTGAACTGACGCATTGGTTCGAGCGACCGGCGGCGCTGGGTGTTATCGCGGGCGTCGTTTCCAGTGGACTTGAAATCATCGACTTCGACGCGGGCGAACTGTTTGAGCCGTGGCGCCAAGCCGTCGAATCTATCGTCTGCCGATTGCCGATCGTCGAGACGCCAAGCGGCGGGTATCACGTTTACTATCGTTGTGCCGAGATCAGCGGCAATCACAAAATCGCGTGCGACCCAAAACGAGAAAAGCAAACACTAATCGAGACACGGGGGCAGGGCGGCTACGTCGTCGGGGCGGGTAGTCCAGCGGCGGCACATTCCGCAAACGTACCCTACGTCCAAGTTGCGGGGCCGACGCTTCCCGACGTTCCCACAATCGCCAAGCCGGAGCGCGTCGAACTTTGGAAAGCGGCCAGGGTTTTCGATAAGGCGGCGGTTCTCGAAAAGTACCGAGCAACCGAACTGCGCGGCGTGAACGCGAGCTGTACCCCCAGCAACCAGGCGAGCTAACGCCGTGGGCCGACTTCGATCGACGCGCGGACTGGGTGGCGCTTTTGCATTCTCAGGGCTGGCAATCCCGCGACGGCGTGAACTGGACGCGACCGGGCAAATCGGGCGGGACGTCGGCGACGTTGCGGCAATCGCAAGGCGGCGACTTGGTGCTAGTCGTGTTCTCGACAAACGCCGGAATCGAATCGCAGACATACGGCGCAACGAGTTTTCTAACGGCTACTCGATTCGGCGGCGACCGGATGCGGCGACGAGGCATCTGAGGCAGGAAGGATTCGGGCAATGACGGAACTTATGTTCACCAAAGTGCCGGCCGAATATGGCGGAATCAAGTTGGACGTGCTCGAGTACGCTCGACTGGTTGCGGAATTCCAAAACCTGCGCCCGGTGGTTGTCGATGGCATCATTCGCCAGGGCGAAACATTGAATATCATCGCGCCCGCGAAAATCGGCAAGAGCTGGCTCGCAATGCAACTGGCCGTTGCGGTGGCAACCGGCAAACCGTGGCTTGGCTTCGACGTCGACGCGGGGCGGGTGCTCTACATCGATAACGAGTTGCACCCGGAAACTTTGGCTCACCGATTCGCTCGCGTGGTTCGTTCCTCGTGGCTTGACGATCCCGAAGTTGCGACGCTCGACGTCGTTTCGTTGCGAGGACGGAATCTATCGGTGCTCGACTTGCCGTGCATGTTGTGCGACGTCCCTAGCGGCGACTATGCGTTGATTGTGCTCGACGCGCTCTATCGATTCATCCCCCCAGGCAAAAGCGAAAACGATAACGGCGATATGCTCCACGTTTACAACGTGCTCGACACGCTCGCCGGACAAACAGGGGCGGCAATCGCAATCGTGCATCATTCCAGCAAGGGATCCCAAGAGACTAAGGCCCAAACCGACGTCGGGGCCGGGGCCGGTTCGATATCTCGATGCGCCGACACTCACCTAACGATTCGCAAGCATGAAACCGACGGGCTATTCGTTCTGGAAGCGGTGACGCGGAGTTTCCAATCGCCCGAACCGCTTAGCATCCAGTACGAATATCCGCTTTGGCATCCTGCCGACGCGCCGGCCGTACTGGCATCCACCAAAACAAGGGGCGAGCAGAAACAGGATTCGCTTGACCGAGAGGCGAAAGAGAAGATTCGGACTCTAATCTCCGGGAGTAACAAATTGTCAAATCGGCAGATACGGACAAAGACGGATTCGGGGATGCCAGGGTATCGCGGGCACTTGCTGCAATGGGTGACGACGTGAAAAGTCGGACCATCAAGCGGAAGTCGACCGGGAAGCGAACCGAAGTGTTTTGGATTCTCTAGGGGGAGTGATGGTACGAGAGATGGTACGAGAGATGGTACGAACCATTGGCGGACCATTTAGCCCGTACCGTGGTAATGGTACGCACACACCTATAAGGGTGTGCGTCCGTACCATCGTCGGGCAGCGGGACAATCTAGGGCATCGTCAATGAAACCGAACACGCAAAAAGCAGATTCCCGAACCGAATATCAACTGACCATTCAGCCAATGCCGGACCAGACCGACCCCCAGGGCATCCGGCGACTTCGGGCCGCACTCAGCGCTTGGCCGGCTGTACCGGCTGCGATGCGTCCACGTTCAACCGTTCACTGGCGTTGCCGACAGCCAGGTGAGCTTTCAACCAGTCGGCGAAACGGAGCTTTTGAAATGACACTAAAAATGATCGTCCAACCGTGCAACGCGGGGCCCTTCATACCTAGTGGCGATTGCGGTTCAGAGGATGTTCCAACGACCCCAGAGGAACTCAAATCGACGATTCTGGACGCCGTTAGCGGCTGGCCTCAGCATTTCGCGAACAAACCAACGACGATAGCGCGCTGCGGTCATTCGAGGCCGCGTTGAACACAGTTTTCGGCGACGATTTGCCGGCGATTTTGGAGAAGTCGTTGAGCACAACATGCTAATGAGCCTTCAACCGCCCCGATCGCGGGAAGATGATTTGGTCGACTGGGCGCCGCGACGCGGCAAGCGACCGACCGAGTAGAAGCTTTCAATTCAAAAAAAAGGTATCAACCATGAGCAAAAAGCGATCGATCCAACATCGTGTCAACTGGCGAATCAAGCCGGAGCGGTCCGTACATCGGGCGGAATCAATTGCGCCGAAATCATCGGTTCAGCTAGACGGCGATATCGACCCACCATGCGACCCCGCTATTACTCAAAACAATGTTTTGGCGACGTCGGCCTCGAATTCGAAAAGACGGAGGAATGCCGAATACTCGCGTCGCTTGTCTCGCGGCTGAACGCGGCGCTAACCGAGCAACGCGCCTTTTACCGATCCCAAGCCGATACCGACCAGGCGTTCATCGACGGCCCGAACGCAATCGTTGGTGACGCCGAGCGATTGCGACTGCTCCGGCAAGTCGAGCTGCTCGAATCGGCCGTTGACGACGCACACGCGGCGGCCAAAAACCGTTGGGAATCGATGCTGTCGGTTCTCCGTGTCGACAATCGCCGCGAGGGCGAGCGCTTCGAGGGCGGCAGCATTCCAACAGATGATCGAACTAGCCGGAGAATGCTTTACCGCGATTGTGGTAGCCGATGCTTCGATCCGATTGGCCAACCAAATTCGGCCGCAACCCCCCGACATTCTGCAAACCGAAGTTCCGCACAACAAGGCGCGGCGTCAAGCCGCTGCTGTTAAAAGCTAGAGTTCAGACCGAAATTCTCAAGGCAACCTACCGGCGATCGACTGGCGGCCTGCTGTCAAAAGTTGGTGTTTTCCGAAAGCACTTACTGGACTATCAGTGAACGGCTGTCCATCACGCGCAAAACGTAAACTACCGTTTTGGCTTTTCGCCTACCGCAAAAACTGCGGGTTTCGTGCGTATCGTTGCGACGGCTTGAAAGGGCCGATTCTATAAATTGTTTAAATACTGCGGGAAAAGCCCGAAAACCGGCCATTCTTAATCATGCTTCGGGACGTAGAGGTCGAAGGTTCGAATCCTTTCGCCCCGACTACTGGAAACCTTGCAAAACGTTTTTTTGCGGGGTTTTTTTGTTCCTTTCAACACAGCCGTAGACTGTCCTCCGGCAGATTCAGTGGACAACCAGGAAAGCAACGCATCAGCTTTGAGGTCCGGCAAGCGTTCAAACTTGCAATGGGTGCGTTACTCGTTTCTTGAAAACTGTTCCCATTGAATTACTTCCGTTTGCAACAACAGGAATTCATCAATGTGCCGAGGCACCGAATTTGGCAAACGTTCGCGTCGCGTTTCTTGGATCTTCGTAGACTCAGTTGCGTTGACTCATTCGAGTATTAAGTAGCACCATTACCAGCCCTACGATAAACACCACTAGACCAACTCCGCCCAACATGGGGACAAAATATCCACCTACTAGACCAATTAAGCAACCAATTATCATATAGGCTAATCCGAGGGAACGCGGGCTCTCTCTCTGTTGATTTGACTCCGAGAATCGCTGCAAACTTCCGACTTCCATAAAATGGTGTTTCCAAATACTGCTCGTCGATCCGCCGCATTAACGCCAGGTTCTCCAAGCTCTCTGGCTGCGGGCAATAGTACCACGTCGAACGCGCAAGTTCTAGTAGCTCGCACTGCCGGGCAATCGATAACTCCGCATGGTTCGGTTCGGACCCATTTCTTTCATTTTCTCTAACGAGCTCGGCCGATTTTTTTTTTCAACCACTCGACTTCCATCTTCAGCCGTCCAATCTGCTCGAACAACTCCTGTTCATTCGAGGGAGGCTCGTCTCGCTTGCTCCGGCCATCGGCGAATAGCTCCGCCGCACCCTCCAGCAGCAGCTTCTTCCAAGCTGTGATCTGGCTGGCGTGAACACCAAACTCCGCATCCCTCCCCGCCGTCCGTCTTGTCGCCTCGACAGGCCGCCAACGCAACTTTGGCCTTGAATGCCGCCCCAAAAACTCGACGTTTCCTCGTCATCTCCTCCATCTCCTGACAGGCTACCCTCGCGGGTTTTTATACCTTATCAGGCTGTCCAGTTTTTGGGGTCCACCACAATGAACAGGAGTCAACCGAGGGAACAGAGGAGAGAACCTGATACCAGCCGCCGCACCAGAGATTGCTCAACTTTTTCAGTCTTGTTCCTTTTCCGTTCCCTCAATCCAAACTCTCCTGTTCAATCGATCCCAACTCCGGTAGCCGACCAGTCGTCATCCCGCCGGGGCGAGCCCGACGGAGATTGGATTGACGGCAGAAGTTATTTTTGCGTTCGGACCTTGGCGTGCATCACAACAGTCAATCAAGCCGACGTAACGGGAGGCCCGCGGCGAATCCGCACCACTCACTTGCTTCCTTGATGGATGACCGTTGAGTCGACCCAGGTCATCTCTTTGGCGATTCCGTCGACCAGATGTTCGACGCGATAAGACTCGGGGCAGGATGTCCCAGGCGTAGGTTTCCACCTCGAAATGCTTGGGCCGAGACTCCGCCGGCAACAGTGCCGTGGAATTCATGCAGTCGAGGATTTCCTTTCTTGTGGTGTTCAGCGGCGGCAGCGATTCCAGGTAAACGGGCAGGTGAAAGTGAACTCGCAATTACGCTGTTGTCCGCCCCGGATGCGAATTCCAAGGCCTGTGCGGCAGATCCTCAAAGAACTTCACGTCGACGGTATCCAAATCGTAAATCGTCGTTTGGTGCAGGTATCGCGGCTCGACGAACCGGCCGTAGTGCCTCTCTGCATTTCTTGTTAGTCGCCGTTGAATCGGCGGCATCGGACGGTAGCAATAGTGCATCGATGGCCGAGGAGATTTGGACCTTTCCGATTTGCAGCCCCGCCTCGTGATAACGTTTGACGACATCCGATTGGACTTCGAACATGACCGCCGCATGGCAAATGTCGTGGCAAATCCGTAGATAGCGGCAGGCCATCTCTCGTTCGAGCAGTTGAAAAACGTGGCGGTCGAAGAACGAAATCACATCGCTGCTCGTGGTCAGCGTGCACCCCGGTTCCGGCTCGAGACATAAATAGATGCAGCGCCCGGTGTCCGCTTCGAGTTTCGCCAGGTGTTCGCAAACGGACTTCAAGTTCTGCGCCGTGCGGCGTTCGAAATCGACATCGTCGCGTCGCCCCCATCCCAACGGCAGCGTCGAAATGCTCCCCTCCAATCCCGGCGGCAGAACTCCATCGAGCACGCCGATACAAGCCAGTGTGAACTCGGTCCGTTCGGCTTCGGCCCAAGTCGGCGAATAAACGCGGCGCTTTACGACTGACTGGCTAAAGTTGTATTGTGGAAAAGCGTTCATCGTGAACGGGATCAAGCGCCTCTTTTTCTACCAATTGGCGAGTTCGGCCAGGCGATTGGACTCCGAAAGCTCGCGGGCGGCGTGTCCCGAAAACCAAAGACCAATGCCCATGGGATCCGCGTGCGAAATTAAGTCTCGAACCCGACAACTGTACTGCTTCAAGTTGTCGAGCACCTGGTCCAGTTGATCCCCGGCGTGAACGTTGGTGCAATACGCCAACGGATATTGAGCGGGTGTCGGCACGAGCGGTCACTCTCTTGTTCGAGCTGCGGGAATCGCCAAGACCAGCCATCCGAGCCACGCCGCGCCGCCCAGCGGCACGACGTGGACCAGCCAACGGACGTCGGTCAACACAAAAGCAAATAAACCTCCGGAAAACAACAGCATCCCCAGCACGAAGCATGTCGCCGCTGATCGTGGCCGCTTTGCAGGGACATCGGCTGGCCCACAGGCCGACCAGGCAACAGGCGATCGAATGATACATCAAGTAACGGCTGGCCGTCTGCCAATTGGC
>CAWDMH010000002.1:0-29814 GCA_963803365.1 uncultured Planctomycetaceae bacterium | reverse complement strand
AAAAAAGGGCTTTTTAGCTGAGTTTGGTTGGGTTTGCTAGAGTGCCGTAAACATTGCCCTAGTTAAACTTACCGGACTCAGCTATTATTGTTGCGTGGAGCCGAGTTTTGCCTTGTTCGGCTGAGTCGGCACACATTTGGCACACAACTTTTATACAGGATTAGCTACAACATAAGACGTAGCATCTTCGGCCCCGGTCGGTATTCCTGACCAATGCTAGTAGCAGAAGGAAAGCCGCAGTGTTAAGAGGTGAATTTGCAAGAGACGGAGAGGATAGAGTAGAGGTAAGCGGACTAGAAAAACGAAAACTATTTCTCCTCGAAATCGAGCATAGTGTACCAGAGGTGCTCAATACCCTGTACGATGATGTATTCACTCCTTTCCGCCAGATTCTTCCACTTAGCTTAGAAATCCTAAATTACGAACGTGTTGTTTTGGATACCTGGGATAAAAAGGATAATGGTAGAACATTAGGAGTGTTAAATGAGGCGCTGGCGGCAATGACAAAGCAAGGGCAAAAGTTCTCGCTCAGAATAGAAAGTTAGACGCCTTCTATGATTGGAATTCTTATCACGATTATGAGATTACGTCTTGGTATGCGCTCAAAGAGATAGATAAATATCACCCTGACTATGTTCCCCTTCGCAATGATATTTTGGGCTGGTCTAATCATTGGAACCTGAATGCCGATTGGTGTTATAGCCAAGTCCTAATGACGTTACAAGACTGGGCTGATGATTCAATAGATATTGGTGAGTGGTCAGGGGTTGTAGGCGGAGGTGGTTCGATTGAGATAAATAAAGAAGACGAGATCAAGCTATTACCGTCTGAACAATTCCCGCGCTGGTTTCCTTTCCTCCAAACAGAAGAGCACTATTTAGCGCAGGTTGAGAAACAGTTACGTCAGCATCTATCAAAAGATGTAATAGGGGCGGCACTTGCTAATGGAGTTTTTGGGGGCCACATAAACGATTTGATCGCCAAGATCATAAGAAATCTACGGAGTGGTTACTGCAAGAATCTGGCAGCTTACTATGAGGCGCAAGGATATAGGCGATTCGCAAGTGCGACAGCCCAAAGCAAGCATATACGATGGACTGTGCAATTGCGCGTCATCTGCAAAGAAGCAGATGAGATTCGACAAACAATTAAAGAAATAGCTGATGAAGAAGGAATAGACGAAAATGCAGTTAGAAAAGGCGTAAAGAGGATTCTTAGAGAAATCAGCCTACCTATGAAGCCCCCCTTTCATTCAGATCGCGGACGACCTAAAGGTAGCAAGGACACCCCCTTGTCTCCGAGGCAAACAGTTGGCAAAGCCAAGCGGTCTCCCGCAAGATCGTAGCTATTCATATTCACCCGAAAAAATGAACTTTCGGCCTCTACTATTTTTGAGGTGAAGTTCTTTTTTTAGGCTTCGTTCTATGGCCTAATCAACAGCGGAGGTAA
The DNA here is from genome assembly GCA_963803365.1 of uncultured Planctomycetaceae bacterium. Lineage (GTDB taxonomy): Bacteria > Planctomycetota > Planctomycetia > Pirellulales > Pirellulaceae > JANMEB01. The sequence goes on along the minus strand of CAWDMH010000002.1, from coordinate 28,365 downwards.
TTATTATGAAGTTACTTACTGCTAAACAAGTTGCTGATGCCTTACAAGTCACTCCGGCTCGCGTTTATGAGATGAGTCGGGAGAATCTTTTGCCGACTGTGAGACTTGGCCGCCAAGTTCGCTATGACGAAGACGCCCTGCGCGAATGGATTAAGTCGGGCGGTAGCGTACTAGACGGTAATCAAAGTCAGCTTGAAAGATGAAAGAAAGGATATAGGCAAGATGATTGCTTTGCCTGGGGAACCTCTGACCGAGCGCGACTTCGAGAAACTTGCTGGTTCATATATCACTAAAGAACTAGCGGAGCAGGCCCTTTTGCGCCGTGTTCTTTCGGCAGAGGGCGCGGCCATAGTCGGGCGGAATGGCAGTGGTAATTATTCCGGGATTGTCATTCCCTATATCTGGCCGGGTGCGGATTCAGTTCGAGAATACCGGCTTCGTCGAGACACACCGGACCTCGAACGACAGACAGATGGCTCATTGCGTGAGAAGGCAAAGTATCTTTCACCACCAGGGCGTGGCTCTATGCTCTATTTTGTACCAGGAACCCCTGCCGAGTGGCTTCAGGATGCCAGTCTTGACATAGCATTAACCGAGGGCGAAAAAAAGACTATAGCCCTCTACCGGCTTGCCTTCCATAAAATCAAAGACGGCCAACCTCGTTTCCTGCCCATCGGTATCCCCGGTGTGTGGAACTGGCGCGGAGTTATTGGTAAGACTTCGGGACCGGGCGGCGAGCGCCGTGATGTGAAAGGGCCAATCTCTGACCTCGACCGCATTGAATGGGCAGGGCGAAAGGTATTCATCATCTTCGATTCTAACGTCGCAACAAACCGTGAAGTTATGCGAGCGCGGAGGGCGCTGACCCGCGACATCCAGAGGCGGGAAGCGAAAGTGTATCACTTCAACATTCCGCAGTAGGAGGAAAATAACGGTGCAAGACGTATCCATAAATGGTGTTGATGATCTACTCGCAGCACAAGGGCCTGATTTTGTGCTTGATCTTTTCGAGAAGGCTAAATTAGCGGATGTGAGCACGCCTCCTGGATTTCGTATTTCAGATTCAGGAGTTTATTCGATTGATCCTTCCGGCGAAAAAGATGATATATGGATTTGCTCACCGCTGTACATCATCGCTTCGACTCGAAGCAACAAGAATGAGGATTGGGGCCAACTACTACAGTTCCGCGACAAAGACGGCAATGAGCATTCCTGGGCTATGCCGATGGCTATGCTTGCGGGTGACGGGAGCGGCTATCGAGAGCGGCTTCTGAGTATGGGGCTTCAAATCGCTCCTGGCAGGAAAGCACGAGAACTTCTGACCACCTATATCCAGACGGCCAATCCCGACGAACGAGCGCGATGTGTCGAGCGGGTTGGGTGGTATAAAGGCGTGTTTGTGTTGCCTGATGAAACCATCGGCAATCAGGAGGACGAGCACGTTATTTTCCAGTCAGCAATTGGCGCAAAGCACAAAATTACCATCGCTGGAACTCTTGATGATTGGCGTGAAAATGTTGGTCGCCTGTGTTCTGGAAACTCGCGGCTGGTCTTTGCAACCTCGTGCGCGTTTGCCGGGCCGGTGCTTCAATTAGTGAGTGAAGGAAGCGGAGGATTTCATTTCCGGGGTCTGACAAGCACAGGCAAGACCACTGCGCTTTTGGTCGCAGGCTCGGCCTGGGGCGGCGGCGGGCGCAAAGGGTATGTGCAACCCTGGCGTACTACTGCGAATGGCCTGGAAGCAGTCGCAGAGATTCACAACGACGGCCTTCTCTGTCTTGATGAGTTGTCGCAGTGCGATCCGCGAGAAGCTGGCGAAATTGCCTATGCACTGGCGAACGGCAGCGGTAAACTGCGGATGACTCGCTCTATAGGCGCACGGAAGAAGCTCGAATGGGAGTTGATCTTCCTATCTTCAGGCGAGATCAGCCTTGCAGATCACGTTCAAACATCCGGCAAGCGCACGCGCGCCGGGCAAGAGGTAAGGCTGTGCGACCTGGAAGCTGACGCCGGAGCCGAGAAGGGCGTGTTTGAAAATATTCATAGCTTCTCGTCTCCGTCTGAATTCGCTCAATATCTGGGCGAGATGAGTCGGCGTTACTACGGCGCACCTATTCGGGCTTACCTTGCGGCACTTGTGGACAACCTTGACCTTGCAGCGGAAGCCATTCGCAACTTTCGCGGGGACTTTCTGAAGGAACAGGCTCCGGCTGATGCATCTGGCGAAGTCTCTCGTGTGGCTTCCCGTTTCGCGTTGGTAGCTGCGGCGGGTGAGTTTGCAACAGCAGTAGGCATTACAGGCTGGCAAGAAGGTGAAGCAACTGAGGCAGCAACTATTCTACTCGACTGTTGTGTTTTAGGTGAAAAGCAACCAATCAACAAGCCATAATTGGATGTTGTTTAGCAAAAAGCCTGGCGAAAGTTGCAGACACAGATTCCCCCTGTTGTATTAAGTTGTGTGCTTTCATTATCAAGTTTTCAAGCGATGCTTGTCCTTGTTGCCGACAGGCTTCGCCAATAGTTCTTATAGGCCGAAGCAGCGGCTGACGTTTCTTCGGTGACGCTTCCAGACAATCCAGATGTAATAGAGAGTAGGCTACGAAGACCAGACACCAATGTTTTTTAGCGGCTTCGGCTCCTCGCATTCGATATTCGTCTAACCCAAGATGTCCTTTGCTGTCCTGATAAAACGTCTCTATCGGCCAGCGTTGCAGATAACTCTCAATTATTTTCTTAGCTGACCAATCGGTTCGATTTGTCACTATCACTGCATATGTTCCCTCAAGGCTCGCATCTGAATAACTGATGACCAGACGCACTTTTCCCAAATCCGGGATGCTAAGATTCAACGCAAAATACCAATACTCTTTTTCATCAACTTTCACCGACTTAAACGCCCTTGCCGGTATCAACTTCACTAACTCTTCAACTTTGACGTGTGGCCCGGCTATCTCTATCTTCTTCCCCTCGGCATCGCGCAAAGTGAAACTCGCTGTCTCTATTTTGCGATTCTTTTTCAGCAAACTCACCCAATCCAACCCATGTTTTTGCAAACACTCAATAATCAGAGGAGCTAGATACCAACTGTCCATCAAGACTATTTTGAAAGGCAATTTGCGTCCTACTGCGTCTTGGATTAGCTGCACCCCCAACATTATCTTAGTCTCAAACTCCGTGTGCAGACGCGCGAACTCAGGGTCTGAAAGCAACTTTTTATCAACTTCTTTATGAAACTTATTTCGCTCTTTGCTCCGGGTTGGAATTTTGCGATCAGGAAAATATTTCCCGACAAAAACCTCCCAATTAGTCTTCTCTTCATAACGGCGATAAAGACGTGCCGAGACAGGAAAACGCACTGCTCCACTTACGAAATGGCTAGTCACTAAATTGTGCGCCAACGGATAAGTTCCGTCGCAATGATCATAATGACGTGAAACATACTCAAACAAACTCCCAAAGTGCTCGCACAGAGTGTCATCCAACAACAAACAAGAATCCTTAGCCGCTCTCAGATGCTTTTGTGTCTGCTCAATTAGATACTCGACTCGACGGTCATTGACCAGGCTCTCGCTCCAAGGCGATTGAGAGAAAAACCGAGATAGATTGGTTTTGTCTGCGCTTGATAAGACACACCGAGAGATGTTGCTCAAGCTTTTGTTGTCTAATAAAATCAACCCTGTCAGATAGTTTTGAAAATGCTCGTACTGACAACAGTTCTCAAATAAATCACGAAAAGCCACGGAATGCTTTTCAACTATTGGCGATGGTGCAACAATCGGTACTTGCATGGAAATCATCCAACCTATTCTTATAATCTGTTACCTTGTCCCAAGCAGGATTATAACCCCGTTGGATAATTCAAAACACAACAGTCGAGTATTCTATTCAAATCCTGGCTGGCGAGTCGAGGCACCACTGGTGCAGGGGATGCCGAAGCCGCTATCCGGCAGGTGCGCGCCTTCATAGAGTCGCACGGAGCGAGTCGGTTCCAGACTATCGCAGAAGACGCAAGCCGGATAATGAATCGCGTAGGCTTCAAGCGGGCTGACGAAGACGGCATTACTGAATATCTGATTTTTCCCGAAGCCTTTCGCAAAGAGATATGCAAGGACTTCGACTATCAGATGGTTGCAAAAGAGTTGGCGAAACGAAATTACCTTGAGATCGAGCCTGGCAGTGACCGGCCAACGATCAGGGCCAGATTGCCCGGATTGGGAAAGAAACAGACAAGAGTTTACGCTATAAAGTCAACCATCTTGGAAACCGAGTGATGGCATCTTTACTCAAGAAACGTGGTCACAGTGGTCACAGTGGTCACAGTAGAGATAAGCATTTGCTTTTGAGTGAGTTACGGAGCGCGATTCCTATGACCGTTCATCTTTCCTGTCTGGTCACTGCGGTCACACTCGCAGGCTGTTACATTGGCTGTGACCGGCGTGACTACGCGAATTTTTCAGTGGTCACAGCATCGGTCACAGTTAATCTATTGCAAACACAGCAGCTTGCCGCATCTGTGACCGATGTGACCAGTGTGACCACAAAAAACTGGTGAATAAGACTCAGCCAGCGGGATTCGCGTGGTACTGTGGGCAATGCTGCAACCTGCCCACAGGAAAGAACATCGCTTGGAATGAACTCGCGGAATGATCGGCCTGTGGATGATTTGCAGGACACTCTCGCAAATGGGTGCAAACGAGCAGATTGAGGGCACATTTACCCGAAGGTGATGGTCGGTCTGAAAAATCAGAGTTAGCCTCTATTAAAGGTTATAAAACAGGATTTGTTTGGAGAAATTTCAGAGGCACTCCGCAACCCGCGAGGCCACAGGTCATACGCACGGATTGAGGCGGCTAAATACGGGCTTGACCCGGACAGATGCTCGACAAGTTCTTGGTTTGCCCGCTCCGGTTGACGCAATTTGTTAGATAACCGTATTGCAGAGGCGCTCTCAATCATCAAGTCCCTCACGAGTTTGCCTCGCTGCAAGTGTCGAATCCAAACGTTCCAGAAAGCCGTCCACCCTGCGAAGTTTTCGCACTCCATTGAGGAGTATCAGCGCGAGGAGAATGAAACCCAATCCCGAAATAAGGCGGAGTACCCCAAAGCGATTTGATAAAGTATAAAGGCTATAAAACCCCCGAATAAGAAGCAGGTATATCCCAAAGAAGAAAATGATCGTTTCAGAACTCCCAATAAGGAACCCTCTAACAATTGATCCTGGACGCGATGCTATATTGGGGTTATCAATTCTACGCACATTCACGACATATAAAAAGGTTCCTGCAACAAGGGTCACTAATCCACCAAATAACAAGATTGCGTAATCTTGGGTGCGAATACCAAGTCTAGCCATCTGAATAATACCGAAGGAGAGAACAAGAATTGATACCCACACGATATTTCCAAATGCAATCTCCACAAACCGCCGAAAGTCAGTAACAGCCGTGTCGAGACCCGACATTTTTTACCTCCGAAATTCACCCTCAACGTAAGGTTGCCTAATAAGTAGTTAAACTGTGCGCTGCGGCTCAACCTTCAACTACTATACTCCTGTGTGCGTCGGCGGTGTTTTATTCCATTTCTCTTACCTTGCTTTTTAGTTCTTCGATTTCCCTTTCCAGTTCTTCGATTTGAGATTCATAGCCTCTCGCGCTCTCTCGCGCTTTCGTCTTTGTTTTTGTCAGGTTTGCGCGCTCGGTCTGCCACAGCGCCCAGAAATCGTTCGCCTTTGGCTTGACAGTCGGGCCACCAGAATTGAGTGAAGACACCGGATTGCTTGTAACACGATAGGCAGAAGAATCTTTGAGCAACCAAACACCATATTGGGTCACAACGTAAGCCCCACCCCCGACAACGGGTACAACCTGAACAGAATCCCTAAGTGACTCCCTGATTGCCTCGTCAAGTGTCTGTATGTGCCGCGCCCGCTCCTCCTGCTCTTTTCTATAATCCTCAAAAGGGTCCGACTTCTCTTCCTGGGCGCTTGCTGCCTGCGGCGAGTTGCTGTTATTGGTCTCCGCCTGATTTCCGCAGGCGATACAAACCGCAAGCAAGGCCAAAACTAAACACCTGTTAAATAACTGCATCGGCATTCTCCCTCCGGTTATTTCGTTTTCAAGTTTTGACATTCGTATTGGAAGATAAGCTTTTCCATCTTAGTGTAGTTCGGCTTTTTCAAAGCAGAACTGATTTGCTCGCTGAGTATATAATTGCTTTGTGCGTCTCCCATTATCTCGATTGCTTTTCGCATTAGCATCCTTGCGTCTTCGAGAGACTTTGCCTGGGGCTTGAACTGGTCGCAGTTATAGACGAGCTTCCGTGAGCCGTCTTCGTTGGTTATTACAATCTCTCTTTTCGGCGGCTGGCTCTTAGCCCAACCTTGATAAAGAGCGTATCCGAGAGCGGCGAGGACGAATGCCGCGCAAACTAAAATGATTAAACCTCTTTTCATCTTTCTGACTATAGCCCCCAAAAAACTTTACCTACTTTGACAAAACTCGCGGGCAAATTTTCTCGCTGCAATTTCGTTTTGGCTTAAATGCCACACAACGCCTCACTTACTTAGCGCGAAAAATCTTCCTCACTGATTTCGTATGATCGAAAATTTCCATCTACAACTTTATGCAAGGTGATTGTCATTCTTGAAAATCTTATACCGTCCCCTGTGTCTTCTTCCGTAATATCAAAATGTTCCGTCTCACTAAAAGCGCGGCGGAAATTGAATTTGCGCTCAGTCCGATTCCAATCTCTTCCAAAGGCGACTCGCAAAACGTATTCTCCGGGCGGTATTTCACTCGCTATGAACTCCGTATCAGCCGGAATGTAGAAGTTGCGAATTAACTGATCTTTTCTTAGCAGCCTCACAACCTTAACTAAAGCGTCTCTTTCTGTTCCATTTTTTACGGTGATGGTAGAGCTACCAAGCCTTACGCCTTTTCCAAAAGGGGACGAACCTAAAGGTAGCGTTTGGGGAATAGGCGGTTCAATTTCCCTTGAGGTTGTTTCTTGAGGTAAAGAGCGCACATAGGGAGCATCATTTGTGATGGCTGATCGGGGTGAGGTTTGGAACTTTTGAAATAACAATATGACCCCAATGAGACACAGCGGTACTATTACAAACCAGATTTTCCGGTGCTTGCTAAAAGTATTCGTGCGTGAAGGTGCTATTAGAGCAACCTGCCTTGTACGTCGTTTAAGTGAGCGGGCGGTTTCTGTGGGAGCAACTGGTCGAAGATTTGGTCCTTGTTTTGAAGGACGTTTAAGTGAGGGGGGACTTGGAGCGACCTGCCTTGAAACAGGTTTATGCGTTATGCTCCCTACCGTTTCCCTATTTGCTTGCCTATGACGGGAGGTGTCGGGAGACATTTGTTGATGTTTCTCAATAAAGGCAATCCCCTCCCTCGCCAATTTGCTTTCAGGTTCCAGAGTAAGACTCTGCTTAAAAGCTTCCTCAGCCTCATCTAATCTGCCGAGGTCTATTAAAATTCTTCCTTGCCCTCTAAGTGCTCTGGCTTTAGCCGAATCTGTAATCCAGAGCCGGGCGCTTGCTGCACTTTGATAATAAGCAAGAGCATCCTCGCGGCGTCCTAACTCTTTAAGAAGATATGCCTTTTCACACATCAGGTCAGGATGGTCGGGTTCGAGCGCGAGTCCTGCATCGAGCGCATTGAGAGCCTTCTTAAAGTCTCCCTGGTCAATAGCTAATGACGCTATAAGATAATGGGCTTTCGAGTACGAGGGAGAAATCCAAAGAAAAGACTTGATAGCATCTTCCCGAACTTGCCCCCTTACATAATCCGAATAACTCTGGAATTCCTCTTCATCCCAAAAGGCTATCTCGCCATCAAGCTGTACTACAATAGGCTTCCATTTCCGAGGCGTCTCTGAACCGTTCGCCTCGTCCCTGCGGGGTTGGGGAGGCTTCCTTACGAAAGGCTTCCAGTTCCGAGGCATCCTTGAAACGGATTCTTCTAATAGGTGCAGAGCTTTGTCTGTTTCTCCTCGATCTATCAAATCCTCAGCATCTTGAATGAAATTCCCTTCGTTTGTCTCGCTAGTAGTTTGTTGTGAGTTTAGGAAATTCTCTACAACATTCAGGACTTGCTCCTCGCTTGGTAAGGCTCCTCGCTCGATTAGTGACAATAATCTCTCAACTACTTCTTCAGGAGGCGGAGAGCCATAGTCTTCAATCTCCTCTTCGACTCGTCGCTTCAGCTTTTTCAACTCCTGTAATCGCTTATTATCATTTGCGTTCCGGCGTGCGGCAGCTTCGATCATTTGAAATAACCTTGTTGCATCGTTTGACTTACTCATATTTCCTCCAAAGACTGATACGGCTAAGGCTCTAGGGTTTTGCCCTCTTCCCTTGATGACCTCTCTTCTTTGCGACGATTCGCTTGTCGCAAGAGGTAGGCTCCGAATGCGATGACTCCCCAAAAAACGATCATATCGAGGATGAACCATTTCCACCCTGGATAAAGCCTTTCCTCCCCAAAAACCAATCGGATTAAGGCAGGGGTTTGGACCAGAGTGCGTCCGAGACCGTCAGACCACGTACCACTGGCCTTATCGAAGGAACTTACGAAATAGGCGAGAAAGCCGAGAACTAGCAGTGCTACGGCTCCCAATATGACTGTACCATAGATAACTCTTGTAATTGGTTTTGGCATAGTTTTTCCTGAATGACTATCACACGCAAGTTTTCCAACTTACACCATTTCAATAGTGATCCTTGTTTCTTGCAGAGTCGCGCCTTGAATTTCTCTCTCGGTTATCACAGCAAACCAAAGCGATGTTTCTGTACCCAAAGGCAATTGATGTAGTGCCTGAGCCGTATTCTTTGGTATCCTATACGCTCGCTTCTTTGACAGCTTTCACTAATAACCAATGCGCGGAGCGACTTCACAATAAGGGGTATGCGCTTCGCTACGGAGAGAAGGGCATATGATCTCCCGGCGATTCATCAGCGCAATCCGATACTAAGACCAATTGGTTTTAGAGGCAAGAAAAAAAACTTGCCAAGCCTACCATCAGGAGGGCAATCCTGATGGGAACCGCGTCACGCCGCGAGCGCCACACCCCCAAACGGCTCGCTGAGAAATTGCTCCACATTCGGACTGCGCTGAACCTGTCACAAAACGAGATGCTTCGGCGTTTAGGCAATCCTGAAAAACTCCAACAGAGTAGTATTTCAGGCTACGAGCGAGGAGTACGCGAACCACCTTCGCTGATACTATTGAAATACGCACAATCAGCCGGAGTATGTGTAGATGTTCTCTTGGATGATGAGCTTGATCTTCCAGAGAACTTGCCGAGTGTCCCGAAACATAAACCAATAACACGAAAGCCTCCCTCTCATCGTAAAACCGATAGTTGAGATTCCATTTAAGACTTCGACTTCTTGTGAGCTAACCTATGTTCTTGGAGCCACACAATTCCGCGCTCGGCCTCTTCTTTAATCTCTCTTGCGAGTGTCTTAGGCTCCGGGTGAAAGTAATCTCTACAGCTAAATGTACTTCCTGGCCCTCCCCACCTTTCATATTCATAAGACTTAACTCCCTTGTGTCTTGTCCAAAAGTAATAGCCGTAAACTCCATTGTCGCGGACCCACTTGATTATTTCGCGTAAATCCTTTGGGGCTTTGTTGATAAAAGCCTCATTCAATTTCCCCTTTAACGATTGAATCAAGCAGCAGAGTTGGTCGGCCTTCTCGTGAAAATCAAGTTTAGTTGAAAAGTCTTCCTGGCTCTCATAATAGTTGTAGCCGCTTCCAATGTAATGTTTGCAGAACCCCCTTTTGGTTGACTTGAAACATATCGGGCATTGCTTGGCTTCCTCATATTTCTCTTCGTCTGCCTTCTCTTTGTATGGAATCTTATCCCGTTGGATTGAAGCCAGCAGAGTGTCCACGATTTCAACGGAAAGAGGGGAACCATACTGCTTAATACCCTTGTCAATCCTCTTCCTCAGATATGCCAATGCCTGAAGGCGTTCTTTATCGCCAGATAATTTCTGCTCAACGATTTCGATCTTCTGAAAAAGTTCTTCTTTAGTGTTTGTCACGATGTCTCTCCTTCCTTTCGCTATGCTTCCCAAGACAAATCACTCTTCCCGAAATGCCCATAGTTGGTTGTCCTTCGATAGATTGGCCGAAGCAGGTTGAGCGTTTCAATGATTGCCCCTGGCCGGAAATCAAACTTGTTGACGAAACTCACTGCGGCCTGTTCATCACCTGAGCCGAAGGTGTCCACCTTCACCGATAGCGGCTTGGCTAAACCAATTGCGTATGCAACCTGTATCTCTGCTCGTTCTGCTAGCCCCGCTTTCACTAGCTGTCGGGCTACGTACCGGCAGAAATACGCCCCACTGCGGTCTACCTTCGAGGGGTCTTTGCCACTGAATGCGCCTCCCCCGTGTCGGGCCGCACCTCCGTAGGTGTCAACGATGATCTTGCGGCCTGTAACACCGCAGTCTGCCGAAGGCCCGCCTTGAATAAAACTGCCGGTTGGATTAACCAGCACTCGTACATCTCTGCCAAACCATTCGCCTAAGACTCTTGGCACAAGTGAGCCTCTAACATAGGCAAAGATTTCTTCTTGGCTTGTTTGTGGGTCGTGCTGTGTGGACACCAGAACATCGCTGACAGCCACAGGGCGATTGTTTTTATACCGGACTGTCACCTGAGTCTTTCCATCGGGCCGTAGCCACGCCTGATCGCCGCTGTGACGGTCATCAGCAAGCCCCTGAGCCAGACGGTGAGCCACCAGTATCGGCAACGGCATAAGCTCTGGCGTCTCGTTAGTTGCGAACCCGAACATTATTCCCTGATCGCCTGCCCCTTGCTCTCCCTCGCTGTCGCTTGCGTTATTCACGCCCCTAGCGATATTGGAAGACTGGCCCGTGATAAGCTGCTGGATAAAGAGAGAATCAGCACAGAAAGGCTGCGATTCATCCCTGTAGCCGATTTCCTGAACAGCTTGGCGGACCACTCGTGCGTAATCAACGGTTGCTTGTGAAGTGATCTCACCCGCAATAATGACCGTGTTGCTTTTGCAGAGGACTTCACAGGCAACGCGGCTATTCGGGTCTTTCTCTAAATGAGCGTCGAGAATTGAATCAGCAATGAAGTCACACACCTTGTCAGGATGCCCTTCGGTTACAGACTCGGACGTGAACAAATAATCTCTACTCATTTGCACACCTCCCGGTCTGAGTCAGGGCACTTGTGTGAGAAGGCGCAAAAACCGGGTACGTGCCATATTTGACCGTCCGACTCATTGTAATAATTAGCATTGAGCTTTCGCGCATACAGCGTGTGCCCACAGCGAGCGCAGAGATTATCATTTTCGCAAAGGCAGTGGACCTGCATTATCGTCCCCTGAAAATTCGGGCTTGGGTCAAGGCATTGGCCTTTCCATTCTTGGCAGGAATCGCACCTTACGAGTCCATTAGGAATGCCGTTCCCCTGTAGCCCCGAATACAGAAAAGTCTCTTCGGGAGTTGCAGGACGGCCCCCTTTGGACAGATCACCGAGCATAAACCCGCCGTACTTTCGACCTTCTATGAATTCCTGCAACTTTTCAGTTCTTTTGGTCAACTCAACAGATGGAGAAAACTGTTTGCAAGGTTTCAGCTTCCCACTGATGATGATGCCGCCGTGTGGGATCGTATTTGATTGCGACTCTTTGCCGTCAGGCTCGAAGTATATGCACTCTTGGATGCCGAGTATGAGGCAGGCTTGCAGATTATTGGCGCGGACCTGCTGGCGTGTCATCTCCACTAGGGTACTGATCTCCACATCCTTTGGTAGAAGAAGGATGTGATACATACCCCGCACAACCCTCGTACTCAGGTATGGAAAGCCGTCAAAGGTAGGTAAGACGGGGGCGCTACGCAGCCCGGAATCAATTGTGAGTTCTTTTGTCAAATGCGTGATCTCCTCTCGTTAAAATCACGCATCAGGAGTGAAAGGATATAAAAAGAAAAGCCACCGAAGCATCAGCAGCGGTGGTCATATCCCATCAGAGACTTTTACTTCGAGAGCCAATCTCTCGCACATCTGAGCAGCTATCAACCGCCGCTCAAGGCACCTTGAGAGCCTCCGGTCTCAGGTTGCCGAACTCATTTGAGTTACTCCTGATGCTGATTTGATTATCTATGGCTTGTGTTATGTGTCAAGCGAAAAATCCCGGTCCTATCCCGGTTAGGTAGTCTCTATTTTCAGCCCACAGACATTACGCAACACCCTTCTCATTTGATTTGAATGTTTAGCGTACCCTTTAGCAAGATCAATAAGTTCTTGGTGCTCAAGAGAATTTCTTCCAAGTACAAGTATGAGTGACTCTATCAAGGAAAACGACTTGCTGCTGATTGCCAAAGATGAGCAGTTGTCTATCCATCTATTCCGGGTTTCGTGCCCGGTCGGAAGACGACGAACAACTTTGTAGAGGACAAAATCAGTAAATGAGATGTCATCGTTTATCTTTGGTAGCCAAGCATCAAGAACGCCGACAAGCTGACCTGATATTGATAAATTCATTAGCGCGAGGAGTAAAGCATCTTGCCAATTGAGTATCTCTGTAAGCTCCGTTGGGTTAAGTTCTGAAAGAGCATTGGCAAGGTTCCCGCCTAAATCTCCGCCTAACTTTCTTAGCTCTTGGCGATATTCACGCGCCCCGCAAGTTGTGCAATAGGGCTTGGTACACCAATCATTGTTGTATGCGGCCCGGACAATAGCAATAAATGGATTGTCCATAAGTTCATCCTATCCGTTGGGTGCGGATGTAACATTGCGCCTTCCTTGCTAATGCTGTCTCTTCAACACAGCATTCAAGCTGAGTAACGCATACCGCCGATGGGGTAGCCCTATTAGTCGCTCAGGTTGAAAGCAGTGAGGTGTGACGTGAAAGACATTGTGCTCTACCCTAGTTCCAAGATCAACCGTCGCTACTAACTCTGCGGGGATTCGCGGTCGAGCGGCTTCTGAGGGTAAAGCTGGTCGAAGATTCGGTCGAACTCCTCGTCGCCGCCTTCCCTATACGCCTTGAGCAGCCGTAGGCCCACCTCTTCGGACTTCTGCACGTTCGGCTGTGGTGAGGGTTTGCGCGGGATCACGGGCCTCTGCTCTTTGTCCTTGCTTGACATCTTTGATTACCTTTCCTGTTTCGGGATAAACGCGCCCGAAGACCTCTTCGGACTTGTCGCCGTGCTCTTTGATTACTTGCTTAATATAGTGCCGCCACACCCCTTTTGCGAACTGTCGTTGCTCGCCTTCCGTGTGTCCCGGCCACGTCTCATCCCACTAACGCGCCCACTCTAATTCTAATAACCCTACTTGTCAATCATCGCAGTAGAGGCTTAGGGGTCGAGCGGCCCGAAATCAGATCGTCCACAGGCCGATCATTTCTGGCAAAGTGCGATCAAAGGTATAGAACGTCCCAATGCTTACTACTCGCTTGTATATTCCTTTGACGTATATATACATTTAGCGTATAATTCCATTATGATTAAAATACGAATGGATGAGTTGTTAGAAGACAGGGGCCATACACTTTACTGGCTGTCAAAACAAACAGGCATCCGGTATGCAACCATCTGGAATTTGAGCAGGGGCAAGGTTGGCAGATTGAGTATGGACGTTCTTGACCGCATCTGTGAAGCTCTCGACTGTCAACCGGGAGACTTGCTCACTAGAGTAGCCAAATCGAAGACAAGAAAGAGAGGCAAATAATGGCAGGACAAATCATTTCAAGGGGTGAGAAAACCTGGCTTGTGAGAGTGTTTCTTGGCCGTGATTCCCAGACAGGGAAAAGGAAATATCACAATAAGACAGTTAGAGGGAATAGAAAGGATGCTCAGAAGTATCTCAATGGGGTCTTGAGAGATTTGGATTTGGGCACTTTCGTTGAACCCTCTTCAATGACTTTGAATGAGTATCTGGACAAATGGCTTGAGACAGCAGCAAAGGCGCGTTTGAGTGAACGAGTTTTTGCCGATTACAAGTATCTACTAGACCTTTATCTGAGGGACGTAATAGGCAGCAAAAGAATCTCTGATCTGCGGGCAATGGATATTCAATTGCTTTATTCTGCAATGCAGGAAAAAGGTCTATCTTCCCGCACAGTTCGTTATGTCAATGCTGTGTTATCCTCAGCCTTGAAGCAAGCTGTGAAATGGGGGGTGATTGCGAGGAATCCCGCTTCATTAGTAGAGTTGCCCAAGATTCAAAGAAAGGAAATGCAGGCACTATCTACTGAGCAGGCAGTAAAGTTCTTAAAGGCTGCGGCGGAAGATAGGTACAGTGTTTTGTTCACCCTTGCACTGATTACCGGAATGCGACCGGAAGAATACCTGGGCTTACAATGGAAAGATATTGACCTGCAAAATGGAGTCATTACTGTGCAGCGAGCAGTAATTGAGCGAAACAAAATCGGCTGGTATTTCAGTGAACCGAAGACCACTACGAGCAGGCGCAGTATCCCAATTCCGCAATCACTTTTACAAGCTCTCACCAAGCATAAACACAAGCAACTAGAAGAACGACTAAAAGCAGGAGCAAGCTATCAGGATTACGATCTTGTTTTTGCAACACGAGAGGGAACCCCTTTGTTACGGCGCAATATAGTTCGCCGCCACTTCAAGCCCATCCTAAAGCGGGCCGGATTGCCTGAATCGCTTAGACTATACGATCTAAGGCATTCTTGCGCCACATTATTACTGGCTGCCAATGAGAATCCAAAGGTTGTAGGAGAGCGGCTAGGACACGCCAGCATAAGGATGACTATGGATGTTTACTCTCACGTCCTACCTACGATGCAGCGCGCAGCTTCAGATAAGTTGGAGCTTCTTCTCTCTAAGAAAACTGGCACACAATAGGCACACAAAACGACTAAAGGCATCCCGAAGGATGCCCTTAAATTGTTGAATCTAAAAGTGGAGCTAGTCGGGCTCGAACCGACGACCTCTTGAATGCCATTTCCAAGCAAGCGTATCATAGCGTGTTAAAACGTCCGTGAATCAATAACTTACGTGCTGGTGTTTCCATTGAGTACCACTACTTTTTAAGCCGTCTGCTACATGGGTTGCTACAGTGCTTGCTACAGCGCAGATGATCAAGCAGGGCGTTGCGGATTGTATAAGCACCCTCGACTCCGGGCTTTATTAGCAAGTCTGTCAGCCATCCTCCTAGCCTGTGAAGTATTTTTGTTTCTTAGGTCAATAACTGAATGCGAATCATCATCGTCAAGCGGGTCGTCGTAAGCTTTTAAAATCTAGCTCGTGGCATTCAGCTACCGTTACACTCCAAATCCCACATGATTCAAATCCTCTAGCAGTATATCGCTGATAGGCAATCGCTGGCTCCGCCTTTTCATTTTGTTGGGTCGAAAGTTCTCCATGATCGTCAGATTTTAGAAGAAAGAGTTGACTTGAAACTCTACCATTATGAATGAATGTTGGATGAGCATTCCGATGAAGAAGTTCATCTTGATCTTCAATAAGATATTCAGGGGCAATTGGCATCAATGGCTCTCTTGGATTGAGGTCTACCGTGCAAACTGATTCATAAATTTATGGAACGAACTAACTACTTCGGGCGCATTAAGTTTTATTTCCGTATCCCAAATATCATCGCCTTCAAGATGCGTGGCATGAAGGTAAAGCACTCCATTCGTGAGCGATGCTTTAGCACTCACCTCCCAAGAGGGAAAAGACCACTCTGCCTGAATACCCCCATCTGGGGTAGGATAGATAAACGGTGAAGTGGTGATTCCCTCAGTAACTACCTGCCTTATAAAGCTCTTAAAACTAGC
This sequence comes from uncultured Planctomycetaceae bacterium, assembly GCA_963803365.1. Taxonomy (GTDB): domain Bacteria; phylum Planctomycetota; class Planctomycetia; order Pirellulales; family Pirellulaceae; genus JANMEB01. The sequence goes on along the minus strand of CAWDMH010000002.1, from coordinate 12,556 downwards.
TAGGCCGCTAGGATCAAGACGAGGGGAACCCGGCTCAAACCAGCCTTCACGCAGCTCGCCAAGCTCGGCAAAACGTGCATCAAGCAAGGCTAGGGGTGTCATTTCATCCTCCACAGGTATTAACTCTTCTAATTTAATTATACGTTGAAGCCTATCATTTTGATCAAATGCTCCCCAGCCCGTAACTCTAACTTGAGCTGTAACAAATTCAAGAGCTTGTTGTACCTGTGCTTCCAATGCTCTTGCATCAATTAGAGAGCCATCATCTAAACGTAAGACGATTAACTCTCTGTCAAGCACGCCTCCTCGTACTTCGGCGAGTAAATCTACCGAAGCATCATATTCCCGTTCGCGCTGAAGTATTAAGAACTTTCGTGTTGCGCGGTCATAGCGAGGCCCAACCTGCTGCCCCGGTTCCCGAAGTTCGATATATTCATCATCGCGCAGATTTTTACCAAGTTGATTGAATCGGGGAATAAAATGTTCGGGAAAATTGCTTGGCAACGGTTGCCGCGAAGATGCCGCTTGTATCACATTTTGAATTTGATCGCGGGCTTGAGTGAAAAAATCATCAGTTCCTTCAATCATATCCATTGGTATTGTATCAGATACAACTCGTTCAAGTATTGGAATTGCACTCCCATCTCCAATTGCTCTTAGAACCAATTGGAAAGATTCTACAAATCCTTTCGGGACGCGCTTTCGGCTTGTTTCTCTTTGAAGAAATAAATACTTGGCTAGGTCTATGATAAGATCACGGTAGGTAGCAAGCTCAGGCAACACGTCTACTGGTAGTGCGTGGTTCTCAAACCGACCGCCCTTGAATGCAGGCTCCGCAAATCTTATGAATGAGATAGTCATTATTTGTTGCAACAAGAGAATATCATATACTTCGTTATTAAAGAAGCAATCAATAATTGAATATTAGGGCAGAGTTTAGAACAATACTAACTCCTTTAATCACTAAGAATGCACACCAATGATCAGGTTGAACATTAGTGAATTGCCGTAGATTCGTAAGGCTCGAATTCAGGTGAGAAAATGAGTAATTGATGACAATCTTCACAGTAGCGCCAGGGCGAAAGGCAAGCATTTACGAACGTAGCGCGCATCTGTGCGGCTCGCTCTTTTGCCCGGTCTTCGGCCGCACCGATCACAGGGCCGGATGGGTTGAAAACAACGAAGCGACGGCCGCACAAGCAACGCAACGAGAACTCTACAGCTACTCGCCCGTCATAATCTGGAATGCCTGTGATAGCCATTGCATCACCATCACAGCGCCGCAGCCCTTATGCCTATTGCCTGCCTTGACGGTTTTGATTTGCTCTTAGACTTTGTGCTTGTCTCTGAGCTTGCCACTGATGAAGGCTCGCCACTTCCGCCCGGTAGTAATTCCGGCTCTGCCACATGATCGAACAATTGACCGGGCTTGACATTCAACAGAGTGCATAACCTGTCTAGTGTATCAAGGTCTAGCCGCCTGCTTTCGTTCTTCCAGATTCCATAGGCAGACTTTAGATGGATGCCTGCACGCTCGCTTAATTCTTTAGCGTTCTTAATGCCTGCCCTTTGCGCCACCTCTTGTACTACCCATTTCATGCTCATACCTCCGAGTCTAGCATAATCTACCTTGCTATAATAGCACAATCTTAGAAATTATAATATAGTAGAATTCAATACGTACTATCAGTACATTCTGAGCCGGAATAACTAGAAAAAGTTTGAAATAAAATTCTAAGAAAAGACATTTTTCTCTTGACTTGAATTCTAAGATAGTGTAATATCTCAAGCATAGTAAGGATGTTTGAAAATTAAGCGCGACGGTTCGAGGGTCTGGTTAGAAAGTTTGCCGTGCTGAGAACCTACGGGCGCAGAGATGAGCCAAGAATAGTAACTCATCCGACAACACGCAACACTCACCCAAGACAATTCACTACTTCAAATCAGGAGGCTACAACGATGAAAGAGCAGCGCACACTTGAGCAGGTCTTAGCAGGCGACATACCACAGGTTGAGTTTGAAATGAGCGCCGAAGACTTTGGCGAATGGCTACATCAAGACGATCAGGACTACCCGTTCTAACAGCGAAGCGGCTAGATGCTCCAACATCTAGCCGCTTCAAACTCTCACCGATTGAAAACCGATGAAAGGAATTAACCTCAAATGAAATCTACCACGACACCGACCGACTTGCAATCACTCACTCAGGATTATTACCCCGCAGCCTACAGCCTCCAACTTCAAGCCGAAGAACTGGCAGCCGCGAATGCCGAAGACTTTGAAGGCTACAGCGAATGGTCAGAAGACCTTGAAGCCATCCGATTGGCAGAAGAGGAAGCCAAAGCATGGGATGGCGCGCAGCCGGTTGTTTTGGATGATGGCGCGGAAGTGCTGATAAAACGCGAATGCACTCATAAAGAGTGCGGGTTCAAGTGCAAAAAATCCGTGAGAATCGGAGGCATAGAAATATGAATCCGATTTGCTTTTTCTGCACTCAGGAAATCGGGCCGGGTGATGCAATCAACCTGCATCACCCGGTTTACCGCTCTCAGGGGGGCAAGGCAGTTGCCCCCGCTCACAAAGATTGCCATGTTGCTCATCATTCAAACTCTGGCGACTTCCGAGCATTCGGCCGCATCGGTGGCCAGATCACAGCGACAACAAAGCGATGGGCTTTCAATCTCAAGAACGTGAAAGACCATCCGGCCTATGAACTGAGCAGGCAATTTTATCGAGCGCACTACGCGCACTAATGGAGGGAAGCATGAGCGCAGCAAGATTTCCACTTGGAAGGATGGTAGCCACACCGGGCGCACTGGAAGCACTCGCAAAGACCGGCCAGGACGCTTTTGAATTTATCCGCAGGCATGAAACCGGAGATTGGGGTTGCGTGTGTGATGAAGATAAGCAAGAAAACGAATTTTCGGTTGATAAAGACCTGAGAATATTCAGCGCCTATCGCCTGAAAGATGAAACCAAGATTTGGGTAATCACAGAGGCCGACCGAAGCGCAACGACCGTGTTACTACCCTCAGAATATTGACCACACCAGACCGGGGCAAGCTCGACTTGCCCCACACTCAGGAGATAAGACCATGACATTCATCAAATACCAGCGCACATCGAGAGCAAACAACAGGAGTTGATAACCGACAGCGAAGACCTCGCCATTGTGCGAGAGCAGATCAAAGACCGAGAGCTTGACGCAGTTTGCGAAGCGGCCGAGGCCAGAGGCGAAGACGGAAAGCCCCTTTACACAAACGACAAACTACGCGAGCGAGCCGCACGCGCAAGTCTAAAGGCCGATGCTCAATATCAGCCGGGACAGAGAGACAGCGCGAATACTTGAGCGCCGAGTTGCGATGTTAACGGCAGAGATTGAGCGCATGCGCCGTGAATTTCGGATAGCCCGATTGATTATGAGCGAGAGCAGTTAGGCAGGAGGGCAGCATAGACTCATCTGGGGCGATGCGAGCGCCCCGCCCTAAATTAGGGATCACGATGAGGTGGAATGCGCGTACGCTGCATATCGGGCGTTAGCCCGCAAGTGCGTATGCTCATCCTACCGGTGCATTACGTCAGCGCGTGCTCTTGGTCGTTTTCATTCCCTCGCCACTACGGTGTCGTACAGCCCGTAGTGGGTCAGTCCCTGGTGGCTTTCGATGCCGGTGTAGCGGAGCGAAGCGTCTTCGTAGCGGCGGAAGGCGAACACCGCCTGGTTCATCTGCTCGGTGTTGAACACCTTCAGCCGCACGAGCAGATGGAAGTCCTTCGACCGTCAGGCCGGTGACGGCCAGGAACAAGTCCGGTTCCAGCTTGGTGATGACGTCCTGCAGCGTGTTCTCGCGGAAGTCGGTCAGGTACATGAACGCGGGGATGCGCGTCGCGAACTTGATCAGCTTCTCCTGCACGAGCTTGCGCTTGGACTTGTATTCCTTTTCCTCGTCGGTGAGTTCCTTCTTCTCCTTCGCCGTTAGCTCCTTGTCCTTGGCCTTGTTCTTGAGTTCCTTGACCTTCTCGCTCTTGTTGATGATTGTCTCGATGATGTTGTCGCCAAGCGAGCGCCAGCCCTCGATGCGCTCCACGGCGGCCATCGCTTCGGGGTTGTCGATGATGCGGCGCAGCGTGTCGTTGTCCACGTTCACCAGCAGCGCGCTTTCCCACTTGCGCGCCAGGAGCGTGGCCGAGGTGCCCGCCATCGCGATGTCGAGGATGCCGCCCGCGTCGATCTGCGTCATGTTCGCGCCGTCGTAGGCCAGCACGGGCAGGAAGGACACCAGTTCCTTGACTGCGTTCTCCGGGTTCGGCTCGTTGGGCGACAGCCCGATGCCGTACTCGGAGAGCTGCCGCAACGCGCGTGTGGGCGCGAAGTCGAACACGAAGCAGACCGGCTTGAGGATTTCCTCCTCGTTCGGGTCGTCGCCGTTGGGGTTCTTGATGGACCACGGCGACTGCACGCGGAACGCGGCCTGAAAGTAGGTCTCCGGCGACTTCAGGTTGCGCAGCATCAGGATGGATGACCACTGCGGCACGGTGACGCCGGTCGTGAGCTTGCCGCACGACAGCGTGATGGTCTTGGTGTCGAAGCCGCTGCCGATGGCCTTGCGCACCGGCGGCAGCGCGTCCAGCCCGATGCCTGCCGACGCACCCGCCGCGACGACCACCTTGTAGTCGTGCCAGAAGATGTTGTGCTTCTCGGCCAGCAGGTTCGCCATCGCGTGGCAGGCCGCGACGTTGGGCAGGAACCAGAACGAATGCTGCAGGTACGGCAACAGGCGCACGTCCGAATACGGAAACGGCGGACGCGTGCCGGTCTTGAGGTATTCGATCGCCTTGGGCGCGTACTGAGCCGCGGATGATGTCCAGCCACTTCTGCACGTCGCTCTTGTGCTTGAACTGCGCCATCTCGCCCGTGCCCGACGCTTCGAAGAAGGCGTTGAGGTCGAACTCGTCGAACTCCCCGGCGCTGGCGATCGGCCACCAGTTCATCCGGCATCTGATACGTCAGCAGCCGCATCTGCGGCAGCGCGCCGTAGGGGTTCCACTTGCCGGGGTTCTTCGCTGCGAACTCTTCCTTGGCGCGCTGCTCGTCGGTGTAGGTCCAGTTGAAGATCTGCTCCTCGATGAACTCGCCTGTGGCCAGCGCCCTGAACGGCGTGCCGGAGAGGTAGAGATATGCCTTGGTCGTGATGGGCAGGAACTCGGTCTCCTTTTCCGAGAGAACGGTGAGGTCTTCGTTCACGTCCTCCAAGCCAGCGGCGTATTCGAGCTTGGCCTCCTTCTTGGCGACCGCCTCTTCCTCGCCCTCGAACAGTTCCTTGGCCGTGTCGCGCCATGCGCCGAAGTGGTATTCGTCGAACACGACCAAGTCCCACTTCACCTTGTGGAGCCATTCGTTCTTGGGCTTGATGTTTCCCGGCATCGTCGCGGCCCAGCAAGTCCTGGAAGGAACCGAAATAGACGAGCGGCTTCTTGGCGGAAATCTTCGTCGGGTCGCTGCCGGAATTGCGCGACAGGTACTGCCAGCCGTCGAAATCCACGTGGGATTCGAGGTCCGTCTGCCACGCATCCTCCACGGCGGGCTTGAAGGTCACCACCAGCACGCGCTTGGCGCCGAGTTTCTTCGCGAGCTGATAGGTGGTGAAGGTCTTGCCGAAGCGCATCTTCGCGTTCCACAGGAAGCGCGGGACGGCGTGCATATCCTCCGCCCAGATGGAGTGGAAGTAGGCGTGCGTCTTTTCGACGGCCTCGGCCTGTTGCTCGGCGCGCATCGGGAAAGTCTCGTGGTGCGTGCCGGTGAACTGTCTGCCCGGTGCGCAGTTCGGTGAGCACGGTCTTCACGTCCTTGACCGTGCAGCGCATCCATTCCAGTTCGGTGTTCTCGAAGCCCTTCTTGACGAGAGCTGCGCGCACCTCGTGGTCGGTGAAGATGGTGCCGTCGTCGCGCTCGGCGGACTCGTCGAGTTCGATGCGGTAGTTCTTGATGGCGGCGGTCTTGAGCTGCTCGGCGACGCGCTGTTTCACGTCGCGCGTGGTCTGGCCCACCTTGAGGAGACCCGTGTGCGCCGCGTCGTCAATCGAATAGGCGTAGATGCGCGGACGGGCCTCCGGCTTCGGCGCAAGGATTTCCTCGATGGGTCTTAGTCATCGTCTCAGAAGCTCCGACTGACATTGGTCCATCGGGCGGACGACCTTCTCGATGAACGCGATCTCACTCGGCCGAGATGCCATATTTCGCGTAGAGGTCCTCGTCCGTCCACCGCTTCGTCCACTTCTGGGTCGGCACGAAGGTGTAAACCTTGCGCGTTGTGTCTTGCGATGGCTTGTGCAGGAGAATCAGGAGGCGAGTCAGCCGACAGGAGAGGTAGGACAAGACACTTTCAGCCTGACGCTTCGAGTCGAACGGGCCAATGCAGAGATAAGTCTCCGAAGAGATGGTGCCCGGCTCGCCGATGAATGGCGTGCTGATGATTCTGTGCGGGTAGGTGTCTCTGTTGCCGGTTCCCGGAGCAGCCCGGCCGACATAAATCTTCCACTTGTCGATGAGATCGAGCGCCAGTCGAGATTGAGCTTCTGGCGATGTATCCCTTACCGCCGTTCTGATAGACCAGTACGTCACCGGCGCGCTTTGCTGCTTTGCCCTTGAACGTCGTCTCTAAGCCCGAATGGCTTTCTTGAACTAACCAATCGGTCGAAACGCTTGCTTTCAGGCAGCGAAAGCGAAGTTGGTTTCTCCGCTCTCGACAGCAACGACCTTCTTGAGGATCGACAGCCCTTCATTGAAGCGGATGAACACGTCCGCGCCCTCTTCAAGAAGCGGGCGCATGGCTGTCGAGACGGGCCAGTCCTTGAAATGAGTAGTGACTCGGCATTGGCCGGGATTGTCCCGGTCCCAGAGGAAGTAGCACACGCCGCCCTTGAGGCCGACGCCGGGGAATACATCCGACGCGCTGAGATAGTCGTCAATCGAGCGCAGGCGATCGTCGGTGAGCATCGACTCTCGGAACTCGTCCAGCCCCTTGCCGCCGGCGAACCAGCGGGAAGGAATAACCATGGACAGATAGCGCGGTTCGAGCTTCTTCGCCTGCTCCACGAACAACTGGTAAATCGGCGCGGCGCTCGTGCCGAATCCGCCGTCGTCCAACTGATACGGCGGGTTGCCGATGATTACGTCGAATTGCATGTCGCCTCCAAATATCTCGGCGATCCGAGCTTTGACGTCGTCGGTGTGAATGAACGCATAGGCGTGGGTTTCCAGTCCTTCGCCGCGGTCGAAAACGTGATCTTGCTGGCGCCGCAATACTTGCACTTGTCGCCGTCCCATGTGTGCTCCGTGCGCTCGAACCAGATGTTCCCGGCGTCGCTGGTGAAGCCTTTGGCAATGGAGTGCTCGCCGTTGGCGTGCTTTGAGCAATACACGCTCCGCCGCGCCAGCAGGCTGGTGAGGTGCGTGATGCCGATGCCGAACACCTGCTTCGTCAGGATGTGATCCACCCGCTTCTCCAAGTCCGGAATCTCCTTCTCCAGCCCTTCGGTCAGGCGGCTGGTGATCTCGCGCAGGAACACGCCGGATTTCGTGAACGGGTCGAGGAACTTCACCGTCTTGTCGGCCCAGATGTTCGCGCCGCCGTTGTTGGCCGCCCACGCCTCGGCCAGCGTGTCCAGCATCCGGTTCGCGAACTCCGGCGGTGTGAACACCTCGTCGTTGGAGAGGTTCGCGATGCACGTCAGCACGTCCGGGTTGCGGCCGCGCAGGGTAAAGCTGGCCTGTGCGCTCATACGGCCTCCTCCTGATCGCCAAGCTGGCGGCCAGCTCACTCACCGTCATCGGCGGGTAGGTCTTGGTTGGCGTGAAAATCTCGTGCTTGCCGAGGTGGGCGAAGAGCGAGCCCTCGGCGCTGAAGGCCGACGATTGGGTGAGGCTGTCGAAGCGGAAGTCACGCCGCTGGAACTTGCCCTTGCCCAGATAGCCCCACTCGGCGAAGGTGATCGGCTGTGCCGTCGTAGGTGCGCATCGTCAGCGCGTCGCCATGCACGAGGTTCTGCGAAAGCACGTAGGACGCGGCGCGATACAGGTCGTCCGACCCATCGAGGTTCAGGTACTCGGCGAAGATCTCCAGCACATTCGCGCGGCACTCGGCGATGTTGTCCGCCAGCAGCTCGATGCCGTAGATGCACATCAGCGCGAGCAGCGCGTAGTGCCGCCGCTCGAAGTCGGACTTGCCGTATTTGAGTTCCACGGCGGCGAGCTTGCGCCGCAGAACCTGCACGAGGAAGTTGCCGCTCCCGCACGCCGGCTCCAGGAAGCGCGAGTCAATGCGCTCGGTCTCGTCCTTCACGAGGTCGAGCATCGCCTCGACCATCCACGCCGGGGTGAAGACCTCCCCGTGGTCGGCGACGCGTTGTTTTGACTTGACGTAGTTCATAGTTCGATGCATTTCAGCCGATACTTCCTTGTGGTCATTGCAGGCTAACGCCGAATTCAGCGGCGCATAGTAGTCCCGCGTTATGACTATGGACCTCTCAGAATAAGCTCCGGTCCACTGCTCACCAATTTATAAGATAATCGCCTACTGCTTCTTTTTCAGATTCACTTTTCTGATCCTTCGCTTTATCACCCTCTCCCTTGTCCGGCATCACTGTTTCAATCCCTGAAGCACGTACTTTCTTTCTTCCTCCGCGACAGCTAGGGAGCGCCAGTCACACCTCTGAGTGACATCAACACAGCCAGGTAGTTTAACCCTCCTGGTAAATTTATTGAAGCAACCCGTAACCCTTTAACAGATTCAGTATGTCTTTATCTTCCCAAACCAACGAGAGGCCGTAAAGTCTAAGCGGAAGTTTTCAGAGCCAACATCATAGCAGAGAAGCCAAATTTATCCAGTGTGACAACTTCAATTAAAACCGCCCTTCCTTATCCTCTGTCTCTTGATCCCTGATGTATGCGCGCACATGCTCAAGCTCAAAGCCAACCGTTGATACTGCATACCCTCGCGCCCAAAAGTGTTCTCCTCCAAAATTGCGCTGTCGGCCTCTAAACTTCCGCGCTATGGCTATTGCACTCTTGCCTTTCAAGTATCCTATGATCGAAGAGACTGCATATTTTGGGGGTATCTCTATGCACATATGAACATGATCCGGCATGATATGCCCTTCAATAATCCGGCATTGCTTCTGTTGAGCCAGTTCGTGAAAGATTGGCCCAAGCTCTCTTCTGATCTGTCCAAACATGACCTTACGCCTATATTTCGGAATGAACACGATATGATAAACACAATTCCATTTAGAATGAGCTAAACTGTGATAAGTCTCTGGCATTGGCTTCGCCGCTCCTTCATCAAGATACCTGTAAAGGACTCTACTGCCGGAACGCTCAAAGCTCTTCGAGTCGCACTGGTCAAACCAGTGGCTTACCTAAATGCTAGAGTAAGCCTCCTCCCTCAGATGCATTTGAGCACCCTTATATCAAGATAATGGCTCCTAACGATCAAAACCGCTTCTGAGCGGTCTACGCAATTCACCATAAGCCCGGAAAAGTCGCTTGCCTTTCGTGGCAAGATAAATGTTTGCGAATGCTTGAGGGTCCGCTATCGGGTTGAACTTACAGATGTAGTTCAACGCCCTTTTGATAGCACTGCGAATACTTACTGGACTGCTCTTGTTGAATTTGATCTTTTTTATCCAAACGCTTCTATTACGGACTTGGGGCATCGGCATGTCTGAGAGTTCGTAATCCTGCATATCTGCCGTTAGAGCTATCCATATAGACCTGATTTTCTTCTGAGATATGCAAGCCTTATAAACGATTATTATGTGAATATGGGGATGAAATTCCTGCCGGTCAGCATTATAGGTTGTCTCTATTTTTGCGAGGCCACCGATGATATATATTTTTACATGGTCATGCTGAAATAGCTTTTTGAGCTTGTGAAAAAGAAGATCATAATCCCGGCCGCTGATGAGTGTAACATTGGGGATTGTGAGCGTAAGGATAGCGAGCCGAAACCCAGCATTAACGCAATCATACAGTTTATTGGAGTACCTTTTCTGGACTCTTTTGGATTCTCTCCAATAGCAAAATTCACAGACCCGTAATTGACAACGGAATAGAGGATATACGCCTTGTACTGGCTTGCAATCTGTCATTCTCTTCCTTTCCAAAGCGCATTTGATTAAACGCTTTGCGATACGCTTTTCGCCGCGATTGAATAATGCAACGGCATTCTTTTGCTGTCTCTCAAAACGTTTTTCAAATGAATCGGAAATCTTGCCTCGCCTCCAATTGAATACATTTACCCATCAAGAAACCTTCTGTAGTGTGTTCTGGTCCTATATGAGGCTGTCTACATACGCTTGCCATCACTCCTGAGAGTTTCGGCAAGACGGACAGCATCTAGTCTGGTGTGCGATCTGCCCGGCAACGGAATGCTTTTGCCGTAATCACTCTGGCCAATCACAAGGAACTATTTGGTAAAATGCGAGGGGCAAGGCTCACGCTCCGGCGGAGTTCAACTCATCGCCGGATATGCCCGTTTGAGCCTTTACCCATTCACGAAGCCCATCGGCTGGCACTCTGACGGATTTGCCGATTCGGATCGAAGGAATGATGCCTTTGGCTATGAGGTCATACATCTTTGACCGGCCAAGTGAGATTGCCTTGGCCGCTTCTGTCGGTCTTAATAGCAACTTTTCCATACTTATTCTCCCTGTCCGTTATTTCCATTATAGTCTTGCACATATCATCTTATTGATGTAGACTAGTCCTGGCAATAATCGCAAGACATGAGCTAGACAAAAAATGGCAACTCCATTCAGTGTTTATCAGGGTTACTGGTGGCGATTCAGCAAGTATGAATTGCGCGATGGCTATATTCGGCCCGCACCGAAGGCAGAGCTTGAAGAGTATGATCCCTGGGCCGCATATCATGCATCTTGGAATTATGATCCAGATTCGGCCACGCCGTATGTTGAACAGCGCACATCTGCCCCTCCATATCAGTCGCTTTTAACCCTTTTTCATGAATTCCGATTTGATGCTCTAGGCGAACCTGACCCGGAGAGTGTAGAGAAGCTTTTGGCATGGTGTGCAGAGCATGGATTATTGGGGATTCTACCCCAAAGAACTCTAATGGTTACGCTTGCTTCTAGATACTATCCAGAGAATAGCTGGGAGCCGATGTTTGGAATAACACCAGAGCGCCCCAAAGATGGCAAGCTGACACGTCACTCAGTTTCGATATTTTAGACATAATGCATACGTGCGCTATTGCGGATGGTATCCACTGAGGGGCATGCGCCTAAAGCTAGAAGTCTGGACATCAAATAGGTGAGATTTGCAAGGGTAAAGGCGAGATGCGCCCAGGTGCTCTGATTCAAGATATGCGACCGCTTCAAGATGAAGAAATACATGAGCACAACATTTGCCCCCGCTTACTATGAGGAATCATTGAGTCAAACTTGGGGCAACTTTTTCCCTGATGTACCCGAAGCAGAAAAAGAGACATATCTTTATCCGCTTCCACTGTCAGACCCATTCTGGCATCTGTATGCGGAACGGGTTCAAGACTTTCTTGCGGGAGCAGTTGTCCTAGCAAAAGCGGTCAAATTACCTAAACCATAATGATGATACCAGAAGATATATGAGGGCATGAAATTGCTAAATAGTCTGGTATCTACTGCCAGCATGATGCTAGTTCCGAAAGGAGGTTCTTTTGTTCAAGAATGGCGTGCTCCCTCGCTTCTCACCTGCATGGCGATAATGGCATTACAGGATTTGACACAGCAACGAAAAGTTCTTAACTGCGAAAATTGCCAAAAGCCATTTGTAACCGATGCATACCAAGCTCGCTATTGTTCTGATACTTGTCGCCGTACTGCTCAGAAGCGCAGATACCGGCAAAGGCTGAAAGAGAAAGAAAGCAAATAGGAGGAATGAAACAATGAAGAATCCAGGCCAAACAGAACAAGGAAACGCTCAAGGCTCGAAAGGTAAAGCCACAAAGCAGGGAAGAAAGAGAGGGCAAGGCGAAGGCTCGATCTACAAGCGCAAGGATGGCTTATGGGTTGGGGCGGCAATCTTGGCTATCAAAACGGCAAGCTAAAGCGAAAAGTCTATTATGGGAAAACCAGAGCGGAAGTAAGCAAAAAACTTACTGGTGCAATTCATGAGTTGCAAAAAGGCATTCCCGTTGTGATTGAGCGGCAAACACTAGGAGGATTCCTTACGATCTGGCTTGAAGACTGCATAAAACCGTCTGTACGGCATTCCACTTATGCGAGCTATGAATCAGAGGTAAGGGTTCATATTGTCCCGCAAATCGGCCATATTCAACTCACAAAGCTTACTCCGCAACACATACAGAAGTATCTCAAGAATCGGCTTGAAACTGAGCTATCTTCTACCACAGTCAAATATCATCTCTCGCTATTGAGGATGGCTCTAACACAAGCTCTAAAGTGGAACCTCGTTGCTCGGAATGTCGCAAGCCTTGTTGATCCTCCAAGAGTTGAAAAATTTGAAGTTCAAGCACTAACACCAAAGCAAGCAAGAAGCTTT
>CAWDMH010000001.1:0-8426 GCA_963803365.1 uncultured Planctomycetaceae bacterium | reverse complement strand
AATAAACCTTGAGCATCGTGGGGCTATCGCCCAGCACGTCGCCAAAATGAGCGGCGAGATCCACGGTTTCGGCCAACCGTCGAACCTGCTCTTGCAGACGGCGCTGCTGCGTCGCCCGCGATATCGCCGCCGCCAGCAAGTCCATTTCGACGGGCTTGGTGATGAAATCATAACGCTGCCCGCAGCGCATCGATCGCCGTTTCCATGCTGCCGAACGCGGTCATCACGATCACGGGCACATCGGGGCGAATGTCAGCGAGTTCCTGGCAAAGCTGAATGCCGGTCATACCCGGCATGCGGACATCGGTCAGCACGACGTCGAATTCGTCGGAACGGACTCTCAAGAATGCTTGATCGGCGGTCGTGACTGCGACCGGATCGTGTCCGCGAAGCCGAAGGTCGGTCACGAGCAATTCGCCCATACCCTTGTCGTCGTCGACAATCAAGATTCGTCCCGACATGATGATGGCTCCCGCGGAATAAAGACGTGGAATACGGCCCCGCCACCCGGCCGATTGGCCACTTCGATCCGCCCCCCATGCTCAGCGACAATGCCGTGCACGATCGACAACCCCAACCCGGTTCCGATGCCGACGTCCTTGGTGGTGAAGAACGGTTCGAAGATATTCGGAATAATCTCGGCCGGAATTCCCGGACCATTGTCGCTGATCGATACGCACCAATACTTGGTCGAGTCCGAGGCGCAGCGTCTGAATCGGTCTGTCCCGGCGGCGGATATAGTTCTATCAGAATCTCTCCCGCCGTCGACCGCAGGGGCTGGGCGTTAACGGCTTGGATTGCGTTCACGATAATATTGGTGAGCACCTGTTGCAGTTGTCCTGGATCGGCGTTGGCGACCGCCTGACAGTTGGGGTCTTCCAAGACCGGATCGTGGATCTTGATCGCGTGCTTTTCCGCCAAGGGCTCCAACAACTGTACGGTTCGATCGATGACGTCGATCAGGTTCACGAGAGTTCTCTGCGGCGGCTTGGGGCGGGCAAAATCCAAGAGTTGTCGCACGATGCCGGTGATCCGTTCCGCTTCGGACTTGATGATCCGCGCTTGGCGAACCTCGTCGTCCGCCAGTTGCCCGCTGTTGATTAGCGCCGCCCGTCCCGAAATCACGTTGAGCGGCGTTCCCAGCTCGTGTCCCACACCCGCCGCCAGCCGACCGACGGTCTTCAATCGATCGACGTGCCGCAATTGTTCGAGCATGGCCAGCCGCTGGCTTGATTCCTCAGTAATCGTTTGCTGCTGCCGCTGGAGCTTGACACACATTTGATTGATCGCCGTCGCGAGGTCCCCCAGTTCGTCGTTGGTGTCCAGGTGCAGCGGGCGTTCGAAATCACCTTTGCCAATTCGCTCGGTCTGGTCGATCAGCTTTTCCAAGGGGCGAACGACCCAGCGCACTCCGGTAAAGTACGCGGTCATGATCGACGCAAAAGCCAAGGCGCCAATCGCTCCTAGCGTCATCCAGACTCGTTGCCACATCTTGCGAACCAACGGCTCCAGCGATCCGGTGAATTCCAATGCCCCTGCCTGATTCCAGGGAAGCTTTAGCGGCACATACGTATAAAGCTGGCGTTCGCCGCGGCTGTCATTGGCGACGATCGAGATCGGATCGCCAAAAGGACCGGATAGCAACTCCTCCAACGGCATTCGAGGCTGTTGCGACAATGATGCGCTATTGTCCAGCAACACAATTCGGAATGTAAACGCGCCGCCGCTGGACCGACCCGCCTGGGTCAATTGGCCGATGTACTGCTGGACGCCGGTCGGACCGTTTCGCTGAAATGCATTCGACATTTGCTGGTTGATCGTTCCCGCAACGTTCCTGGCCAGTTCGCGCTGTTCGGTCTTGAACTCTTCGTACACGCCGCGGACCGACATGTAACCGGCGACCGCGGTTAGCAGCACGATGAACGTCAATGAAACAGCCAGGATTTTCGTTGCCAAACGCATGACAGCAAATCTACGTTGTGCGGCAAATTAACTCGAACGCGGAAGTCTGCCCCGATTTGGGTTAAGGCGATGACAGCATACCGCAAGCCGCCTCGCGAAAATGTCCGCGTTTTGCCTTCGAAAAACATTGTAGAGCGAATCGTGTGCCTTTGGCACGCATTCTGCTTCGTTAGCTTCCCTCGTTTGGGCTTCCGCGAATCGTCGAATATGCGATCGCCCCCACACACCGAATGAAAAAAGAAGGAGAAGTGCCATGAAAGCAAGATCTTTTCGACTCAATGTCGCCTTGGGAGTGGTCGCGTTGGCCGTTGCGATGGTCGGATTTGCAGCCGCCAACTACAGCGACAACCCCACCGCACACAACGCCACTGGAATCATCTATCCGGTCAGTGCACCTCCCCAAGTCACCGACGACCAAGCCAAGCAATCCATTGCCTCCGCAAAACAACTTTCAACGGCGTTTCGCGTGATTTCCGAGCGAGTTTTGCCGTCGGTTGTCACGATCGAAACCCGCGCCCAGGTCACTCACACCGAAAATCATGGGCGGAGCCGACAGCAAGTCAATCCGTTTGGCAACGACAACCCCTTTAAGGGAACTCCGTTCGAAGATTTCTTCCGCGACGCCCCTCAAGGCTTCCAGTTCGAGATGCCGCGCACGTTACCGCAAGAAGGTAGCGGCTCGGGGCTCATTATCGATGCCAGCGGCTTGATCATGACGAACAACCACGTGGTCGCTTCGATCGACAATGCACAAATCACTATTCGTTTGCAAGACGGACGTGAATTCAAAGCCGACAAAGTATGGACCGATCCCAAGACCGACATCGCGATCGTCAAGATCAATGGCGCAGTCCGACCTCGTGCCCGCCCAACTGGGCAATAGCGATGAAGTCGCCGTCGGCGATTGGGTTCTGGCCTTGGGACAACCGTTCGGTTTGGAGAGCACCGTGACCGCGGGCATCATCAGTGCCACACACCGCGGCGTTGGGATCGAAGAGCGAGAAAACTTCTTGCAAACCGACGCGGCCATCAATCCGGGTAACAGTGGCGGCCCACTCGTCAACATGGATGGCCAAGTCATCGGCATCAATACCGCGATCTCCTCGCGAACTGGATCCTATGCAGGCGTCGGGTTTACCATCCCGATCAACCTTGCCAAATGGGTTGGCGATCAACTCGTGAAATCCGGCGAAGTGCACCGGGCATACATGGGTGTTGGGATTCAACCCGTCAACGCCGCCATCGCGACCAAACTAGGGGTCAAGCCTCGATCCGGAGTTGTCGTCACTCAAGTCCAAAGCGGCACTCCGGCCGACAAAGCCGGATTGCAGGTGGGAGACGTCATCGAAAGCTGTGCCGGCGTTCCGGTCCAGTCACCGCAGGAACTCCAGATCGCCGTCGAGCGAGCCGAAGTCGGCGTGCCCCATCAACTTGTGATTCTACGCAATGGACACGAGATGAAGATCAACTTCGTCCCGGCTGAACAGCCGGCCAATTACGGAGAGGTCACGCGCAACGAAACCGAGCAACCCGAGTCCACCGAATCCGCCAAAGCCGACCAGTTCGGTTTGGAATTCGGAGATCTGACCCCCGCCGTCGCCAAACGATTGGGCTTGCCCAACGAGAACGGCGTCGTGATCACCGGCGTGGCTGACGGCAGCGTCGCCGCAATGGCCGGATTGCAAGCCGGATTCGTAATCAAACAAGTCAACCGGCAAGCTGTGACCAGCGCCGCCGAATGCGAAAAGCTGATCGATCAGTCGAAAAGCGACGACGGCGTGCTGCTGCTGGTACAAACACCCGCTGGGTCCCAGTTCGTCGTATTACAAGTCGGATGACCACTTCCATTCATAGCGTCTGATCGGCCCCGACTAGCAACCAAGGGCCGGTCACCAGTCAGCCGCGTGTCAGCTACCTCCACATGCGGCTGGCTGTTTTTTTGCGCATCCGAACCTGCCATTACTTCACGTCGCCATTGGGTTGCGGCACATCCAACAGAATATCATCTAGCGTCGAAGTGATCTGGTCGAAGCCTCGACTGATAACGCGGAAGCCATGGTTGTCCGCCTGGTAAATCAATGGCAGGCCGGTGCATTGGTCTACAGGGAGCGACGGCATCTCGTCCGGGACCAAATCCTCAAGTCGTTCGGGCAGCATGCCATGCACGGCTCGAAAATGAGCGATCGACAACGCCAATTCAAGCTCATCGCGGACAACGTGGCTGTTGATTTCCGCATGGATCGAGGAAACGGGTAAATTGGAAAACTTATCGAGAATAGAGTAACCGATGCGCTCCGCACGATGGTTGGGTGTCGGAAGCCGTTGCCAGATATCTGGAAAAGGGTTTTGATTCATAAACTGGATATGTTGCGTCCAGCCTTCCAACGCTGCGATCGATTCGGGCCCCGACCGGCCATCCAGCGATTGCTCCAGGCTTCGGTATTCCCCAAGAACCAGTTCGGCAGCGTGCTCGCAGTCCACGGTGACGCTCCACATTCCGGCCACGTCTTCCTTTTTTGAACGATCACCGCATTCGGCCATCGATTTCCAACCGAACGATTCGAAGTCGCTGAGAACATCGACCATCATGACCGGGTCGAACCGAAGACATCGAATGGCGTCGAATGAAATCGGAGTGCTGCGAATAAACGAACGCAAGTCCTCGATTTCCTGTCGCGAGAGCGCTTCGGACGCAAGCAACGAGGAAACGATTCGCGTACTGCTGAGCATCACACACCACGCGGACATCTGTTCGACGGATACCGGACACTGTGAGACTTGGGCCGCGATTCGATAGACGGCTTTGAAATCCTCGATTGCTTCGGCCGGATGATTGTCGGCGATTTCGTACATCGCATGCGCCAACAGATAGTTTTCAAGGTCCATGCGAGGCTGTGCAAGAACCATTGAACAACACGTTGCAGGAATCGAAGGGTCGGTGTGTATGTTCATGCCGAGAGGGAAATAGTACTTGGGCTTCAATGAAGCTTGGAAAATGCTAGCGCGGAATCGATCGTTTTGTCGCAACCAATGAGCCCAGAACGGAAATTCAGTAGCGGTCCATGGCCGAGCCGTGATCGTTTTGAATTCAGCTTCATGAGTCTGAATGATATTGATCGCATTCAGCTCGCGCAATGCCTGGATCGGCAACCGAAACGTTGCCACGGTTTTCAATGAATCGATTTTCAGCAGCCGCTCGAGTTGTGAAAACTCACCACCAAAATAGTACGGGCCAAGAATTCTCACGTAATCCACCGCCGCATTGTCCTCGGGTTTGACGTCCGCGCTGAGCCGCTCATTGGCGGACGCCAAGAGATCGGCATAGCCGTTTTTGTCGGTGGCGATGTTCATCGACAACAACTTGGAGAGTTTCGCCGGATTGCGCAGGGACTGCTGCAATCGCAATTGGTTGGCGACGACCAGAATGGCAATTGCCAACGCCGCCAAACCGATCCAACAGCGCCGCTTTTTCATGTGGCGAGTCCAAAACCAATTGGAGACCATCCCCATTCTGGCTGGTCCTCAATGTGGCGTCTACATGCATCCTCGTGCGGTAGTGGGTTATTGCGACAATGGACGGCTACATCTGGAGCCAATTGTTCGTCGGTCAGAGACTGACCGACCTACCGTGGACGCGATGATCGAGGACGCAAACTTATCGTTTGGAGAATTGGACGCCACGGCGGGCGCCACGCAGACCATATTTCTTGCGTTCCTTCATGCGCGAATCGCGCGTCAAGAAGCCGCCATCGCGCAGCGGCTGGAATAGCTCAGCGTTGTAGCTAACCAACGCGCGGGCCAAACCCATCTTGCAGGCGCCGGCTTGCCCGGTGGTTCCGCCCCCTTCGATCTTGATATCCACGTCGACTGCGGATTGTTGATTGACCACATCCAATGTATCAGTGATCATCCGCCGGTCTCGCTCATTCAAAAAATAAGCGTTGAGGTCGCGACCGTTAACCTTGATGTGGCCGGCGCCGACGCCGACGCGAACGCGGGCGACGGAAGTTTTACGGCGGCCAGTCCCAATCGCGTGACCTGTAACAGCGTCTGTCTTTACTCGTGCGACCATCGTTTGAATTCTTAAAATATGGTGCGGCCGAAAGTGACCCGCTTAAGACGGAGACAGGATCGACTCAATCGGCTTGCGGATAAGGTTTTGGGTTCTGTGCGGCGTGCGGATGCTCGGCACCAGGATAAATCTTGAGCTTTTCCAACATTCGCAACCCGAGCTTATTCTTTGGTAGCATTCGCCGGACGGCTTCACGCAAAATCAACTCCGGACGGCGCTGCAAGCGGTTCTCAGCGGTTTCCACCCGCAAGCCCGTGTAGCCTGTGTACCACGAGTAAGTCTTGTTGGACCATTTCGCCCCGGACAATTTGATCTTTTCACAGTTGACCACGACGACGAATTCCCCCGTGTCAAGATGCGGCGTGTAGATCGGCCGATGTTTCCCCATCAAGATCACGGCAATCTCGGCAGAAAGTCGCCCTAAGACCTTGTCTTCGGCGTCAAACAGCCACCATTTTTGGTCGATCTCACCTGGCTGCGCGACAAATGTCTTTGTACCTGGCACGGCGTCACTCCACAAACCCAGCGAACCGGGCTACGAAAACGGTGACCGGACTCACGCTCCCAATCAGCGAACATCCAGCAACATTTGGAAGGGTGCCAGTTTAGCCATTTTTGAAATGGGCCACAAGGGTCGCTCGTTTCACCCCCGAACCACGGTTTTTCCACATGGGTGCCTGCCAAGGTGTGGCGTAGGTTGCGGCGTTGCCGACCGCAGCGGCTTTCGGCCAACCCCAATGTGTGTCAAGCTCCCGCGGTACAAATGGCATTGGACTCGGATCGTTTGTAACGAGAATGCGGATTCCCTCCAAGCAAACCGGTTGTTCCGGATTCAGAAGCGGTCATCGCCTAGGTCTTGGTACCGAATCAAAACCTTACTGTTAGACATGACCTATGGTTTCAAGTTACGTCGGTTTCTAAGCCCTTGAATTTGTCTTTGTGATCGGTCATGCCTCGTCCGTTTGCGATTTCGATTCGTGCCTCCCAGGCGGGGCCGCGTTGCTCGCGAGCACGATGCCAGCGAACCAGGAAAAGAGTCGCCCGTTGTGGCGCGGCGATGGTGGAATTCGCGATTGTCATTCCATTCTTTCTGCTGATCATCAGCGCGACCATCGAACTCTGTTCGATTACGTTTCTCAAAGAGACATTGGCCGTCGCGGCATATGAAGGTGGCCGGTTAGCCGTGCGGCGAACGGGATCCTTGGCGAACACCGACGCCAAAATCCGAGATGTTCTCAGTCAACGAGGCGTCAATCTGAACGGCGAGTCGAATCCAATTACGATCACGCCCGACCCGGCGACCGCGGCAGTTCTCGATCCCATCACGATTCACATCTGTGCGCCGTTGTCGCAGAACACAATTGTACCGTTCTCGCTGATGCGAATCATGAATTCGAATTCGGTCGAATGTCAAATCGTCATGCGAAAAGAATCCGAGCCGATTGGCGAGTAATACCATGCGTTTGCAAACCTGTCGACGGAAGCTTGAGCGTCGTTCCCAGCGGCGCGGGACGGCCCTGGTTGAAATGGCGGTCGTGATGCCGTTCTTTTTGCTCATCTTGTTCGCCTGCTTCGAGTTCTTACGATTTGAATCGCTACAGGGCATGGCTAAAATCGCCTCGTACGAGGCAGCCCGCACCATTCTGGTGCCGGGGGCCGTCAAACAAGAAGGCATCGACGCCGCCATTCAAAAACTGAACATCATCGGGGCTCACGGCGTCAACGTCATCGTGACCGCGTACGATGCCAACGGCGAACAAGACGAAATCACCGACGGGACCTGGGCCGTTACGGTCCGAGTGGAAGTGCCCGTCAACGCCAACATGTTTTCGGTCGCCCAATTCGTCAAGAATCAAACGATCGTCTGCACCACGACGCTGACGTCTGAAACATACGACGGATTCTACGACGAGTCCGTTTTCGAATGACCCCTCGCTAAGACCCTCGAACCACATTCCCAGGGCGACTCCATGACTCGATTTGCCATTCGGACACGCCGCGGGGCCATCGTCCCGCTGTTCGCCGTTCTGACACCCGTCATCATTCTGCTCTGCGGGTTGGCCGTCAACATCGCCTACATGAATTTGGTGAAGACCGAGTTGAAGATTGCAACCGATGCGGCCGCTCGCGCCGGTGGTCGGGCCTTCAGCGAGTTCCAAAATGTCGATTCGGCGGTCAACTATGCTGTCTCAACGGCCGCCATGAATACCGTCGCGGGCAAGCCGTTGGTGTTGGATCCAGCCGAAGTATCCAGCAATATCGTTTTCGGACTGAGTCATCGTCCCGGAGGCATCGGCCGCTACCAATTCGATCCCAAGGACCGCACTGCCGTGGTCGCGCAAACTGAGATGGCCAATTCGGTCCGCATCAACGCCGCCATGAGCAATTCGTC